>NZ_AP025944.1:130000-5220000 GCF_024349685.1 Pseudomonas sp. LRP2-20
CTTAGTAGTGGCGAGCGAACGGGGACCAGCCCTTAAGTTGATTTGAGATTAGTGGAACGCTCTGGAAAGTGCGGCCATAGTGGGTGATAGCCCCGTACACGAAAATCTCTTATCAATGAAATCGAGTAGGACGGAGCACGAGAAACTTTGTCTGAACATGGGGGGACCATCCTCCAAGGCTAAATACTACTGACTGACCGATAGTGAACCAGTACCGTGAGGGAAAGGCGAAAAGAACCCCGGAGAGGGGAGTGAAATAGAACCTGAAACCGTATGCGTACAAGCAGTGGGAGCCTACTTGTTAGGTGACTGCGTACCTTTTGTATAATGGGTCAGCGACTTATATTCAGTGGCGAGCTTAACCGAATAGGGGAGGCGTAGCGAAAGCGAGTCTTAATAGGGCGTTTAGTCGCTGGGTATAGACCCGAAACCGGGCGATCTATCCATGGGCAGGTTGAAGGTTAGGTAACACTGACTGGAGGACCGAACCGACTACCGTTGAAAAGTTAGCGGATGACCTGTGGATCGGAGTGAAAGGCTAATCAAGCTCGGAGATAGCTGGTTCTCCTCGAAAGCTATTTAGGTAGCGCCTCATGTATCACTGTAGGGGGTAGAGCACTGTTTCGGCTAGGGGGTCATCCCGACTTACCAAACCGATGCAAACTCCGAATACCTACAAGTGCCGAGCATGGGAGACACACGGCGGGTGCTAACGTCCGTCGTGAAAAGGGAAACAACCCAGACCGTCAGCTAAGGTCCCAAAGTCATGGTTAAGTGGGAAACGATGTGGGAAGGCTTAGACAGCTAGGAGGTTGGCTTAGAAGCAGCCATCCTTTAAAGAAAGCGTAATAGCTCACTAGTCGAGTCGGCCTGCGCGGAAGATGTAACGGGGCTCAAACCATGCACCGAAGCTACGGGTATCACCTTTGGTGATGCGGTAGAGGAGCGTTCTGTAAGCCTGTGAAGGTGAGTTGAGAAGCTTGCTGGAGGTATCAGAAGTGCGAATGCTGACATGAGTAACGACAATGCGAGTGAAAAACTCGCACGCCGAAAGACCAAGGTTTCCTGCGCAACGTTAATCGACGCAGGGTTAGTCGGTCCCTAAGGCGAGGCTGAAAAGCGTAGTCGATGGAAAACAGGTTAATATTCCTGTACTTCCAGTTATTGCGATGGAGGGACGGAGAAGGCTAGGCCAGCTTGGCGTTGGTTGTCCAAGTTTAAGGTGGTAGGCTGAAATCTTAGGCAAATCCGGGATTTCAAGGCCGAGAGCTGATGACGAGTGCTCATTAGAGCGCGAAGTGGTTGATGCCATGCTTCCAAGAAAAGCTCCTAAGCTTCAGATAACTGGGAACCGTACCCCAAACCGACACAGGTGGTTAGGTAGAGAATACCAAGGCGCTTGAGAGAACTCGGGTGAAGGAACTAGGCAAAATGGCACCGTAACTTCGGGAGAAGGTGCGCCGGCGAGGGTGAAGGACTTGCTCCGTAAGCCCATGCCGGTCGAAGATACCAGGCCGCTGCGACTGTTTATTAAAAACACAGCACTCTGCAAACACGAAAGTGGACGTATAGGGTGTGACGCCTGCCCGGTGCCGGAAGGTTAATTGATGGGGTTAGCGCAAGCGAAGCTCTTGATCGAAGCCCCGGTAAACGGCGGCCGTAACTATAACGGTCCTAAGGTAGCGAAATTCCTTGTCGGGTAAGTTCCGACCTGCACGAATGGCGTAACGATGGCGGCGCTGTCTCCACCCGAGACTCAGTGAAATTGAAATCGCTGTGAAGATGCAGTGTATCCGCGGCTAGACGGAAAGACCCCGTGAACCTTTACTATAGCTTTGCACTGGACTTTGAATTTGCTTGTGTAGGATAGGTGGGAGGCTTTGAAGTGGGGACGCCAGTTCTCATGGAGCCATCCTTGAAATACCACCCTGGCAACTTTGAGGTTCTAACTCAGGTCCGTTATCCGGATCGAGGACAGTGTATGGTGGGTAGTTTGACTGGGGCGGTCTCCTCCCAAAGAGTAACGGAGGAGTACGAAGGTGCGCTCAGACCGGTCGGAAATCGGTCGCAGAGTATAAAGGCAAAAGCGCGCTTGACTGCGAGACAAACACGTCGAGCAGGTACGAAAGTAGGTCTTAGTGATCCGGTGGTTCTGTATGGAAGGGCCATCGCTCAACGGATAAAAGGTACTCCGGGGATAACAGGCTGATACCGCCCAAGAGTTCATATCGACGGCGGTGTTTGGCACCTCGATGTCGGCTCATCACATCCTGGGGCTGAAGCCGGTCCCAAGGGTATGGCTGTTCGCCATTTAAAGTGGTACGCGAGCTGGGTTTAGAACGTCGTGAGACAGTTCGGTCCCTATCTGCCGTGGACGTTTGAGATTTGAGAGGGGCTGCTCCTAGTACGAGAGGACCGGAGTGGACGAACCTCTGGTGTTCCGGTTGTCACGCCAGTGGCATTGCCGGGTAGCTATGTTCGGAAGAGATAACCGCTGAAAGCATCTAAGCGGGAAACTTGCCTCAAGATGAGATCTCACTGGGATCTTGAATCCCCTAAAGGGCCGTCGAAGACTACGACGTTGATAGGTTGGGTGTGTAAGCGCTGTGAGGCGTTGAGCTAACCAATACTAATTGCCCGTGAGGCTTGACCATATAACACCCAAGCAATTTGCTGACGCAGATTGCGGTGGTGAAGACGAAACGAACCGAAAGTTCGCAGCAACATCACAAATATCGCATATCCGAATTCGCTGGGCTGTCCAACAGGACATTCTGGCAACAGAATTTCTTGACGACCATAGAGCATTGGAACCACCTGATCCCATCCCGAACTCAGTAGTGAAACGATGCATCGCCGATGGTAGTGTGGGGTTTCCCCATGTGAGAGTAGGTCATCGTCAAGATTCATTTCGCAAAACCCCTATCTGCGCATGCAGGTAGGGGTTTTGTCTTTAAGTAGAAGCTATCGCTTCTCCTGGTAGGCTTAACGCCCACCGGCGGTGGTAAAAAGGTGGTTGACAGCGTTTTTGAATGCTGTATTATTCACCTCCCGCGACGAGAGATCGAAGCGAGTCAAGTGTTTGAAGTTAAACGAGTTTCTCGAAAAAATCTTCAAAATAAACGCTTGACAGGCTCTGAGGAAAGCGTAGAATGCGCGCCTCGGTTGAGACGAAAAGCTCTTAACCAAACGCTCTTTAACAAATCGAATCAAGCAATTCGTGTGGGTGCTTGTGAGTACGGACTGATAGTCACAAAGATTATCAGCATCACAAGTGGCCATGCGAGAAATCACATAGTCATTTGAGATTGCTGAGCCAAGTTTAGGGTTTCTTAAAAACCCAAGCAGTATTGAACTGAAGAGTTTGATCATGGCTCAGATTGAACGCTGGCGGCAGGCCTAACACATGCAAGTCGAGCGGATGACGGGAGCTTGCTCCTTGATTCAGCGGCGGACGGGTGAGTAATGCCTAGGAATCTGCCTGGTAGTGGGGGACAACGTTTCGAAAGGAACGCTAATACCGCATACGTCCTACGGGAGAAAGCAGGGGACCTTCGGGCCTTGCGCTATCAGATGAGCCTAGGTCGGATTAGCTAGTTGGTGGGGTAATGGCTCACCAAGGCGACGATCCGTAACTGGTCTGAGAGGATGATCAGTCACACTGGAACTGAGACACGGTCCAGACTCCTACGGGAGGCAGCAGTGGGGAATATTGGACAATGGGCGAAAGCCTGATCCAGCCATGCCGCGTGTGTGAAGAAGGTCTTCGGATTGTAAAGCACTTTAAGTTGGGAGGAAGGGCAGTAAGCTAATACCTTGCTGTTTTGACGTTACCGACAGAATAAGCACCGGCTAACTCTGTGCCAGCAGCCGCGGTAATACAGAGGGTGCAAGCGTTAATCGGAATTACTGGGCGTAAAGCGCGCGTAGGTGGTTTGTTAAGTTGGATGTGAAAGCCCCGGGCTCAACCTGGGAACTGCATCCAAAACTGGCAAGCTAGAGTACGGTAGAGGGTGGTGGAATTTCCTGTGTAGCGGTGAAATGCGTAGATATAGGAAGGAACACCAGTGGCGAAGGCGACCACCTGGACTGATACTGACACTGAGGTGCGAAAGCGTGGGGAGCAAACAGGATTAGATACCCTGGTAGTCCACGCCGTAAACGATGTCAACTAGCCGTTGGAATCCTTGAGATTTTAGTGGCGCAGCTAACGCATTAAGTTGACCGCCTGGGGAGTACGGCCGCAAGGTTAAAACTCAAATGAATTGACGGGGGCCCGCACAAGCGGTGGAGCATGTGGTTTAATTCGAAGCAACGCGAAGAACCTTACCAGGCCTTGACATGCAGAGAACTTTCCAGAGATGGATTGGTGCCTTCGGGAACTCTGACACAGGTGCTGCATGGCTGTCGTCAGCTCGTGTCGTGAGATGTTGGGTTAAGTCCCGTAACGAGCGCAACCCTTGTCCTTAGTTACCAGCACGTTATGGTGGGCACTCTAAGGAGACTGCCGGTGACAAACCGGAGGAAGGTGGGGATGACGTCAAGTCATCATGGCCCTTACGGCCTGGGCTACACACGTGCTACAATGGTCGGTACAGAGGGTTGCCAAGCCGCGAGGTGGAGCTAATCTCACAAAACCGATCGTAGTCCGGATCGCAGTCTGCAACTCGACTGCGTGAAGTCGGAATCGCTAGTAATCGCGAATCAGAATGTCGCGGTGAATACGTTCCCGGGCCTTGTACACACCGCCCGTCACACCATGGGAGTGGGTTGCACCAGAAGTAGCTAGTCTAACCTTCGGGAGGACGGTTACCACGGTGTGATTCATGACTGGGGTGAAGTCGTAACAAGGTAGCCGTAGGGGAACCTGCGGCTGGATCACCTCCTTAATCGACGACATCAGCCTGCTGATGAGCTCCCACACGAATTGCTTGATTCATTGTAAAAGACGATGCTGTAACGCGACCCTGTTATAGGTCTGTAGCTCAGTTGGTTAGAGCGCACCCCTGATAAGGGTGAGGTCGGCAGTTCAAATCTGCCCAGACCTACCATTACATGGTTCAGCCGTAGAATACGGGGCCATAGCTCAGCTGGGAGAGCGCCTGCCTTGCACGCAGGAGGTCAGCGGTTCGATCCCGCTTGGCTCCACCACTTTCGCGGTACGCAGTCACTGTTCAGAACTTAGAAATGAACATTCAGATCGAATGTTGATTTCTGACTTTTGTCAGATCGTTCTTTAAAAATTCGGATATGTGATAGATATAGACTGAGCACCAGTTTCACTGCTGGTGGATCAGGCTAAGGTAAAATTTGTGAGTTCTGCTCAGCAATGAGCAACATGCGAATTTTCGGCGAATGTCGTCTTCACAGTATAACCAGATTGCTTGGGGTTATATGGTCAAGTGAAGAAGCGCATACGGTGGATGCCTTGGCAGTCAGAGGCGATGAAAGACGTGGTAGCCTGCGATAAGCTTTGGGGAGTCGGCAAACAGACTGTGATCCAGAGATCTCTGAATGGGGGAACCCACTCAGCATAAGCTGAGTATCTTGTACTGAATACATAGGTGCAAGAGGCGAACCAGGGGAACTGAAACATCTAAGTACCCTGAGGAAAAGAAATCAACCGAGATTCCCTTAGTAGTGGCGAGCGAACGGGGACCAGCCCTTAAGTTGATTTGAGATTAGTGGAACGCTCTGGAAAGTGCGGCCATAGTGGGTGATAGCCCCGTACACGAAAATCTCTTATCAATGAAATCGAGTAGGACGGAGCACGAGAAACTTTGTCTGAACATGGGGGGACCATCCTCCAAGGCTAAATACTACTGACTGACCGATAGTGAACCAGTACCGTGAGGGAAAGGCGAAAAGAACCCCGGAGAGGGGAGTGAAATAGAACCTGAAACCGTATGCGTACAAGCAGTGGGAGCCTACTTGTTAGGTGACTGCGTACCTTTTGTATAATGGGTCAGCGACTTATATTCAGTGGCGAGCTTAACCGAATAGGGGAGGCGTAGCGAAAGCGAGTCTTAATAGGGCGTTTAGTCGCTGGGTATAGACCCGAAACCGGGCGATCTATCCATGGGCAGGTTGAAGGTTAGGTAACACTGACTGGAGGACCGAACCGACTACCGTTGAAAAGTTAGCGGATGACCTGTGGATCGGAGTGAAAGGCTAATCAAGCTCGGAGATAGCTGGTTCTCCTCGAAAGCTATTTAGGTAGCGCCTCATGTATCACTGTAGGGGGTAGAGCACTGTTTCGGCTAGGGGGTCATCCCGACTTACCAAACCGATGCAAACTCCGAATACCTACAAGTGCCGAGCATGGGAGACACACGGCGGGTGCTAACGTCCGTCGTGAAAAGGGAAACAACCCAGACCGTCAGCTAAGGTCCCAAAGTCATGGTTAAGTGGGAAACGATGTGGGAAGGCTTAGACAGCTAGGAGGTTGGCTTAGAAGCAGCCATCCTTTAAAGAAAGCGTAATAGCTCACTAGTCGAGTCGGCCTGCGCGGAAGATGTAACGGGGCTCAAACCATGCACCGAAGCTACGGGTATCACCTTAGGGTGATGCGGTAGAGGAGCGTTCTGTAAGCCTGTGAAGGTGAGTTGAGAAGCTTGCTGGAGGTATCAGAAGTGCGAATGCTGACATGAGTAACGACAATGCGAGTGAAAAACTCGCACGCCGAAAGACCAAGGTTTCCTGCGCAACGTTAATCGACGCAGGGTTAGTCGGTCCCTAAGGCGAGGCTGAAAAGCGTAGTCGATGGAAAACAGGTTAATATTCCTGTACTTCCAGTTATTGCGATGGAGGGACGGAGAAGGCTAGGCCAGCTTGGCGTTGGTTGTCCAAGTTTAAGGTGGTAGGCTGAGATCTTAGGCAAATCCGGGATCTCAAGGCCGAGAGCTGATGACGAGTGCTCTTTAGAGCGCGAAGTGGTTGATGCCATGCTTCCAAGAAAAGCTCCTAAGCTTCAGATAACTGGGAACCGTACCCCAAACCGACACAGGTGGTTAGGTAGAGAATACCAAGGCGCTTGAGAGAACTCGGGTGAAGGAACTAGGCAAAATGGCACCGTAACTTCGGGAGAAGGTGCGCCGGCGAGGGTGAAGGACTTGCTCCGTAAGCCCATGCCGGTCGAAGATACCAGGCCGCTGCGACTGTTTATTAAAAACACAGCACTCTGCAAACACGAAAGTGGACGTATAGGGTGTGACGCCTGCCCGGTGCCGGAAGGTTAATTGATGGGGTTAGCGCAAGCGAAGCTCTTGATCGAAGCCCCGGTAAACGGCGGCCGTAACTATAACGGTCCTAAGGTAGCGAAATTCCTTGTCGGGTAAGTTCCGACCTGCACGAATGGCGTAACGATGGCGGCGCTGTCTCCACCCGAGACTCAGTGAAATTGAAATCGCTGTGAAGATGCAGTGTATCCGCGGCTAGACGGAAAGACCCCGTGAACCTTTACTATAGCTTTGCACTGGACTTTGAATTTGCTTGTGTAGGATAGGTGGGAGGCTTTGAAGTGGGGACGCCAGTTCTCATGGAGCCATCCTTGAAATACCACCCTGGCAACTTTGAGGTTCTAACTCAGGTCCGTTATCCGGATCGAGGACAGTGTATGGTGGGTAGTTTGACTGGGGCGGTCTCCTCCCAAAGAGTAACGGAGGAGTACGAAGGTGCGCTCAGACCGGTCGGAAATCGGTCGTAGAGTATAAAGGCAAAAGCGCGCTTGACTGCGAGACAAACACGTCGAGCAGGTACGAAAGTAGGTCTTAGTGATCCGGTGGTTCTGTATGGAAGGGCCATCGCTCAACGGATAAAAGGTACTCCGGGGATAACAGGCTGATACCGCCCAAGAGTTCATATCGACGGCGGTGTTTGGCACCTCGATGTCGGCTCATCACATCCTGGGGCTGAAGCCGGTCCCAAGGGTATGGCTGTTCGCCATTTAAAGTGGTACGCGAGCTGGGTTTAGAACGTCGTGAGACAGTTCGGTCCCTATCTGCCGTGGACGTTTGAGATTTGAGAGGGGCTGCTCCTAGTACGAGAGGACCGGAGTGGACGAACCTCTGGTGTTCCGGTTGTCACGCCAGTGGCATTGCCGGGTAGCTATGTTCGGAAGAGATAACCGCTGAAAGCATCTAAGCGGGAAACTTGCCTCAAGATGAGATCTCACTGGGATCTTGAATCCCCTAAAGGGCCGTCGAAGACTACGACGTTGATAGGTTGGGTGTGTAAGCGCTGTGAGGCGTTGAGCTAACCAATACTAATTGCCCGTGAGGCTTGACCATATAACACCCAAGCAATTTGCTGACGCAGATTGCGGTGGTGAAGACGAAACGAACCGAAAGTTCGCAGTAACATCACAAATATCGCATATCCGGATTCGCTGGGCTGTCCAACAGGACATTCTGGCAACAGAATTTCTTGACGACCATAGAGCATTGGAACCACCTGATCCCATCCCGAACTCAGTAGTGAAACGATGCATCGCCGATGGTAGTGTGGGGTTTCCCCATGTGAGAGTAGGTCATCGTCAAGATTCATTTCGCAAAACCCCTATCTGCGCATGCAGGTAGGGGTTTTGTCTTTAAGTAGGAACTACAGAGATTTTGCGGGTACGTCCTCAGGACGGACCGGCACACAGAATTTCTTGACGACCATAGAGCATTGGAACCACCTGATCCCATCCCGAACTCAGCAGTGAAACGATGCATCGCCGATGGTAGTGTGGGGTTTCCCCATGTGAGAGTAGGTCATCGTCAAGATTCAAACAAAAAGCCCCTGTCTGCGCTGCAGACAGGGGCTTTTTCTTTTCCGGGCTACAAGCAAGTTGCTGTAGCCTTCGTTGGGCGCTAGCGGGCGAGTTGCTTGTCCAGGTAGTTCCTGATCACCCGCGCGCCATTGTTCAGGTGCTGCTCCAGCACTCTGACTGCCTCATCGACCAGTTTGTCAGCCGCCGCATCGACCAGGGCGTTATGGTCATCCTGGGTCAGCTTGCCAAGCCCCATGGACGACAAATGGAAACGCAGGAAGCGCTCTTCCTCGTTCAGCTCATTCTCGATCAGGCGCAGCAGTTTCTGGTTGCTTGCCTTGCCATAGAGCGCCATGTGGAACAGCCGATTGAGACGGCCGATTTCCGCATGGCTGGTTTCGTTCTCCAGTTGCTGGATGTAGCCGCGGGCGCTGGCAATGTCGTTGGCATCGAGCAGCGGGATCGACTGGCGCAACGCTTCGCTCTCCAGGAGCACGCGCAGTTCGTAGGTGTCGACGGCGTCCTCGCCAATCAAGGGTGCGACCACCGCACCCTTATGCATTTCTACCTTCAGCAGTGATTGCGCCTCCAGCTGGCGCAGTGCTTCGCGCACCGGCATACGACTGACGCCGTACAAGTCTGCGATTTCCTGTTGGCGCACGGCGGTGCCGGGTGGCAGCCGACCATCGAGAATGGCGCTGCGCAGGCGCTCTTCGATGACACCACGGGCCATGTGTGCCGGCAGCTGCTCGCTGGCCAGCACGTTACTGAGTTTGATTTTCTCGGCCAAGCGAAGCGTGCCTCGACGACAAGAGTTGGATCCAATAAAGCTAGTGATAGGCAACGGGCCTTGTCAAACCGGCATCCACAGCGGGGCAGGCGCAGCAAGACCACGAATATGGTGGATCAACTTGCCGGGCAAAGGAAGCGGTGCGCCTTGAGGCCTAACAATAAAGTGATAGCAGGCCGACCGCCGGTGACATGATTGCAGGGTGCCATTGTCTTTTAAGCCTCCAAGCCGCACCATCGCCACTTGGAATGACCTGAACAGGGCCTCGCAGTGGCGATTACCTGGCTGCTCAAAACCGCCGTGCGACGTGCTGGCCTTGCCCTGCTGCTGGGTAGCTTGCTGCTGGGCGCGTTGCACGCGGATTGGGATTTTGCCCAGATCAGTCGTAAGGCCCAGGCACTGTACGGTCCGCTCGGCGCAGGCAAGGGGCGTATCGATGCCTGGCAGGACCTGATGGCTACCCAGAGCCAGGGCAGCGAGCTGCAGCGCCTGCAGGTGGTCAACCAGTTCTTCAACCAGCAATTGCGCTATGTCGAGGATATCGATCTGTGGCACGAGGTCGACTACTGGGCCACTCCGATTCAGGCGTTGATCAAAGGGGCCGGCGACTGCGAGGACTACGCCATCGCCAAATACTTCAGCCTGCGCCGCATGGGTATCTCCAGCGAAAAGCTGCGCATTACCTACGTCAAGGCCTTGCGTCAAAACCGCGCGCATATGGTCCTGACCTATTATTCAAGCCCACAGGCGCAGCCACTGGTCCTCGACAGCCTGATGGACGCGATCAAGCCGGCCAGCCAGCGGACAGACCTGCTACCGGTATATGCCTTCAACGGTGAAGGCCTGTGGCTGACCGGCGCTGCAGGCAACAAGAAGGTCGGCGACACCAAGCGCCTGTCCCGCTGGCAGGATTTGTTGAAGAAAATGCAGGCCGAAGGGTTCCCGGCCGAACCGGTTTACTGAAGGAGCACAGATGTCACTGTTCAAACAATTGCTGTTGGCCATTTGCCTGTTCCTGGTGGTCGCGTTCAGCGGCAGCTTCATGGTCAGCCTGGAAAGCTCGCGCAACCAGTACGTCAACCAGTTGCGCTCACATGCCCAGGACGCTGCCACCGCGTTGGCGTTGTCACTGACCCCTAATATCGATGACCCGGCCATGGTAGAGCTGATGGTCAGCTCGATCTTCGACAGCGGTTACTATGCCAGCATCAAGGTCATCGACCTGGGCTCCAACTCCGTGCTGGTGGAGCGCCACGCCGAGCCCGACCCAGGCGGCGTACCTGCCTGGTTCATCCACCTGATCGGCCTGGAAGCAGCTGGCGGTGATGCTATCGTCAGCCGTGGCTGGCAACAGGCCGCGCGGGTCGAGGTGATCAGCCACCCGATGTTTGCCATCGGCAAGCTCTGGCAGAGCGCATTGGGCAGCCTGGGCTGGCTGCTGTTGTGCGGTGCTGCCAGTGCGGGACTGGGCGCATTGCTGCTGCGTCGGCAATTGCGCCCGTTGGATGCGATGGTTGAACAGTCACAGGCCATTGCCCGGCGTGAGTTTCTCAGCCTCCCGGAGCCGCGCACGCCAGAACTGCGCCGGGTCGTGCAGGCAATGAACCAAATGGTCGCAAAGCTCAAGGCGTTGTTCAGCGAGCAGGCCGAGCGCAGTGAGCGGTTGCGAGCTGAGTCTTATCAGGACAGCCTGACCGGGCTGTCGAACCGACGTTACTTCGAGATGCAGCTAAACGCCCGCGTCAGCAATCTGGAAGAGGCCCGTGCCGGTTACCTGCTGTTGCTACGTGTGCAGGGGCTGGCAGGGCTCAATGCGCGTCTCGGCGGGCAGCGCACTGACCAGCTGCTGCAAGCGGTGGGGGAGCAGCTGCGACGCACCTGCGCCACTTTTCCGGAAACCAACAACCTGATCTCCCGCAGCCGTGGCGGTGAGTTTGCCGTCCTGGCACCCGGTATGGTCCATGAAGACGCTGTGCGACTTGCCCAGGCCCTTGAGGCGGCACTGCAGAGCCTGCACGAAACCGGTGCCAGTGATATCTCCCCGGTCGCCTGCATTGGCCTGGCACCCTTCAACCCAGGTGATGCGCCGCAGGCGCTACTCAAACTGGCCGATGAGGCCCTGGCGCGTGCCGAGAATCAGCCGACACCGGGTTGGGTCTGCCTGGAGCAGGGCGCGGCTGGCGTTGCTGGCGACAGTCAGCACGAGTGGCATATGCGCCTGGACGATGCGTTCGTCAAAGGGCGCTTCGAGCTGTTCTTCCAGCCCGTGGTGCAGGCTCAAGCCACTCAACGGGTACTCCACTACAAGGTGATCTCGCGGCTGCTCGACGAGCAGGGCGAGGCTCTACCCGCGGGCCGCTTCCTGCCTTGGCTGGAGCGCTTTGGCTGGATGTCGCGGCTGGACCAGCTGGTACTGGAAAAAGTGCTTGCGCACCTGCGCATTCACGACCAGGTGCTGGCTTTGAACCTTTCCGCCGCGACCCTGGCCGACCCCAAGGCCTTGCAACGGGTCTTTGAATTGCTGAGCCAGAACACGTCGCTAGGGGCGCGGTTGATCTTCGAGATCGGTGAGGAGCAGCTGCCAGAGCAGGCCGTGCTGGAACAGTTGACCCGGCGCCTGCGCGGGTTAGGTTTTGGTCTGGCCTTGCAGCGCTTTGGTGGCCGCTTCAGCATGATCGGCAACCTGGCGCATCTGGGCCTGGCGTATCTGAAGATCGATGGCAGTTACATACGCAACATCGACCAGGAGCAACACAAGCGCCTGTTCATCGAAGCCATCCAGCGAGCAGCGCACAGCATTGACCTGCCCTTGATCGCCGAACGGGTCGAAACCGAAGGCGAGCGGCAGGTGCTGCAGGAAATGGGCATCGAAGGGATCCAGGGCCAGTTGTCTGGTGAGCCTGCGCCCTGGCGCTGACCTCAGATCAAGCCGCCTGCTTCATCATCTTCGATCAGGTTGTTCAGGCTACCCAGCGCCTTGCGCGCCGTCGAGCGGTTGAGCAGCTTGGCTTGGGCTCCGGCAGGCAGGTCGGTGATGCTGATCACCCCCTTGGTGGTCAGCACCTCGATCAGGTCTTCGAGCACGCGAATCATGTCCAGGTCGCTCTGCTTGAGTTGCTTGAGGCTGTTTTCGACGACATCGTCGGCGAACCATTCCTGGATCTCCGCATGGTCGGCGGGCAGCATTTCCGTGTACTCGGCGTAGGGCGCGGCTTCTACCCGCGCCAACTGCCCCTCGTCGTCGCGTTGCACATAGAACATGGCGTCCATCCTCGTCACGTTGAATCCTCAAGGGTCGGCTCTGGCGCAGCATAGGCAACTTTGCCCAGCTGCGCCTGCCCGTCAGCTGTTGTTGTTGTCGATCTTGATGGTCGGGTCGGCGCCGCTGATCAACGAGTTGATCGAGGTGTGCGACCAGTCCACTCCCTCCAGCTTGATGCTGACATCGGCGTTGGCCAGGCCGCCGGCAGCGTTGAGCTTGCCCTCGGTACTGATCTGCAGGGTCGATTCGCCACCCACGGTGGTGATCTTCAGGTAGTTGTCGATGGTCGTGCCGCGTTCACCTTGCAGCAGGTCGGTCAGGTCGAGGCGATCGCCTTCGCTCAGCTTGAAGTCCTTGATCACGTCCTGGCCGATGTCGCCGGCTTTCCACACGAAGGTATCGGCGCCAGCGCCACCGCTGAGGATGTCGTTGCCCTTGCCGCCGATCAGGGTGTCGTTGCCAGCCCCGCCAAACAGCAGGTCGTTGCCTTCGCCACCGAGCAAGGTGTCGTTGCCGGTGCCGCCGAGCAGGATGTCATTGCCCTTGCCACCGTCGATGTAGTCGTTGCCCCCCTGGCCAAAGATGATGTCGTTGCCGCCCCCGCCCATCAGGGTGTCGGCGCCGTCGTTGGTGCGCGACAGGTCGAAGTCGGTGTAATGCTCGGAGATGTACTGGTGCATCACCTTGGCATCCACCAGGCTCGCGTCCACGCCCAGCTTGGTCGCGACGAAGGCCTGCACGGCTTCGATGCCGCTACCGGGTATCGAGTCGAAGCTCACCAGGTCGCCGAAGATGATGTCGTGGCCATCGCCGCCGTTGATCGTATCGGCACCGGCAATGGTCTGGTCGGTGTGGCCGAGGATCGCATCGGTGATCTTGGTCGGGTCGACGTTGACCTGCGGTACGCCGTCGCTGTCGAACGGCTTCAGGTCGGTGCTGCTGATGCCCGTGCCGACGCCGACGGCCTCGACCGACGACAGTGCCGAGAGCAGCGCAAAGCTGGAGGTGGCGTTGGTCAGGGTGTCGCTGGTCGTGCTGCTGCCGGTGCCGGCCAGTTTCGACAGCTCGTAGCCGCCGTTGCCTTCGGCGTGGATCAGGCCGGTGGTCACGGCACTCCACTTGTAGCTCAGGCTCAGCAGGTCGAAGCTGCGGGTTTCGGCGGTGAGCTTGCCGGTGGCGTCGATCGACACCCGGTTGCTGGCGTCCAGCTGGTAGTTGGTCAGGGTGTCGCCCATCTTGTAGCTGATGTTGCTCAGCAGCGTGTCGAGCTTGACCGAGCTGTTGGCCAGGGCCGGGTTGGTCTGCTCGCCGGTCTGGTAGTAGGTCGGCTGGCCATCGGTGAGGAAGTAAGTCTGGTTGGTGCCGGTGACGCCGGCGTTCTTCAGGCTCTGGAACCAGTTGGCCGTGGTCTTGAAGGCGTCCTCGTAGTTGGTGCCGCCGTCCGCGCTCATGCCGCTCAGGGCATTGAGCAGGATCTTGAGGCCGGCATCGTTGAGGGTGACCGCCACGGTGCTCTTGACCTGGGTGCCGAAGTCCACCAGCAGCACATTCACCGTGCCGACCCCGGTGGCCTTGGCATCCGCCAGCAACGCCTGGAACGTGGTGGCCAGCGATGCCTTGGTTGCCTCGATGCCGGTGGTACTCATGCTGCCCGAGGTGTCGACGATGAAGGCGAGGTTGTAGTTGGTGCCGGCGGCCATGTGCAGGCCGGCGGTGTCAGCGATGATGATGTCGTCGCCGTAGGTGCCGGTGGTGTTGTCGCTCGCGGTGGTCAATTGGGAGGTGGTGTAGGTGTCCGGGTACACCGTGACCTTGAGCGTGCCCTCGGTGGTGGCAAAGCTGCCGCCGACCGACTCGGTGGACGTCGAGGTGACCTTCACATCGAACTGGCCGCTGTAATAGGACGGTGTCTTGATCGTCAGGCTGCTCAGGGTCCAGCCGCTGACGTCGACTGCCGTGGCCCCCACGGTAGCGCTATGCCCGGCGCTGTCGCTGATCACCGAGCCCGCCGGAATGCCTCCCAGCTTGACGCTCAGGGCCTCGGAGCCGTCTGTGTCGGTCAGGCTGCTACTGATGCCCACCAGCTTGACGCTGCCGTTCTCCGGCCCCTCGTTGAGCTTGTAGCCATCGTAGTAGCCCTGGCCGCTGCTGCCATGCAAGTCGGACAGCGTGACGCCGGCGTTGGCCAGGGCAGTGACGTTCGGGTACATCGCGATGCTGGTGCTGTTGAAGTCGCCCACCGTGCCGCTGCCAACCTTGATATTGACGTCATAGCTGCCAGGGCCCGCCTGGTTGGCGTGGTAGATCTCCAGGGTGTAGTAGCCACTGGTAGTGGGCGTGTAGGTACCTGACACAGTGCCGCCAGCGCCCCAGGTGGCGGTGACCACGTTCTTGCCGCCAATGTTCACCAGCAGGCTGTCATCGGCGCTGCCGCTGAAGGTGTAGGTCTTGCCGGCTTCCAGGTACACCAGGCCGGACGTCTTCGAACCGCTTTGGGCCGCAACGCTGGCATCGGACTGCACATTGGTGGTGGTCTCGGACTTGGTGGCGGTGCCCGAGTTGGTGAATACCGTCTTCAGCGCATCGCCGGTTATGCCGTTGCCGTTGTTGCCCAGGCCGGTGAGGGTCGTCCAGGTTTCCTTGGTCAGGCCCAGCGAATTGACGTTGTTGCTGCCGATGCTCAGGGTCGGGGCGTCGGCCACCGGGGTGATGTCCACCTTCAGCGTGGTCTCAGTACCCGGGGTCATGCCGTCAGTGGGTTTGAACTTGATCTGCGCATAATCAGCCTGGTTGTTGCCCACGCCAGTGCCGCCATAGCCGTCAACGCCCGACTGGTTGGCCAGCGGCACGAACTTGAGCTTGCCGGCAGCGATATCGGCCTGGCTCACGGTCTGGTTGACCGTCACGTTCACCCAGGCGGTGCCGTTGTTGTACTGCAGGGTGCCGAGGGTCGGCAGCTGGGTGATGGTGACCCCCAGGCTCGAGGTGGGGCTGTCGACGTCGGTGACGTTGAAGTTGCTCCAGTTCAGCACCAGCGCGGTGTCCTCGACACCGGTGACGACACCCCCGGTGGACACTGGGGCATCGTTGACCGCCACCACGTTGACCGTGGTGGTCGCGGTATTGGACACATTGACCCCGTCGGTGACCGTGACCGTGATGATCCGCGGTGTGGTGCTTGGGTCTTCGCTGGTGTTGACGAAGGTGATGTTCTTGATCGCCTGCATGTAGTCGGCCAGCGAGGCGTTGCCTGTCAGGGTCAGCACTACCTTGCCGGCGGTCACGCTGGAGGTAATGGTGATGCCGTTGACGCTGCTGCCCAGGTTCAGCGCATCGCCGGCCTGGGCGTTGGTCAGGGTGACTGTGGCGCCGGCCATCTGTGTGCTGTCGAAGTCGGTGATGGAGATATCCAGGTCACTGATCGAGTTGCCGCTGCCGTTTTCGGTGAAGGTGGTCTGGAAATCTGCACCGGTCTTGCCGCTGGAGTCGTTGGCGTCGAGGTCCAGCACCGGGGCCGGCTCGTACAGCTGGGTGGTGATGCTGCCGGCGGTGCTGCTGACCGCCAGCCCCTCGAAGTTGCCGCCGGTGGCCGAATCGATCTTGATGGTGAACTGCTCGGTGCCTTCGGTGACGTTGTCCTTGATGGTCGGGAGGGTGAAGGTTGCCTGGTTGCTGTTGGCCTTGATGGTCACCGTGGCCACGCCGGTGTAGTCGACGCCGTTGGTGGCGGTGCCGCTGTAGCTCAATTTGACCACCACGTCGGTCTGCGGAGGATTGCTCAGGGTCAGGGTGTAGGTGGCGTTGTTGCCCTCGGCCACGGTGGCGGAGCCGGTGATGCCGAGGATGGTGGTGTTCAACGTATCGGTCACGGCGGTGACCGCTGGCGCCGGGTTCACCACCAGGCTTTCGAAGTTGCCGCCGGTGGCGTTGGTGATGGTGGTGCTGACCGTGGTCGCGTCGAGGTAGACGTCATCGGCGGGTGCGGCCACGCTGACGCTGCCGGAGGACTGGTTGGCGCCGATGCTGATGGTCTGGCCGTTGCTCAAGGTCACGGTGACGGCGGTCTGTGCCGGGTTGGTCAGGGTCGCGGTGTAGACGATCTGGCCGCCTTCGGCCACGGTGGGTGTGGCGGTCAGGGTGACGGTGGTGGTGTCCTGCACGTCGGTGACGCTGGTGCTGAGCACGGCCTTGTTTGCTACCAGGTTCTCGTAGCTGCCACCGGAAACGCTACTGATGCCGTTGGTGACGGCGGCATGGCCCTGATACACATCATTGGTCACGGCAGCTGTGGTGCTGCCGGAGCTCTGGCCGACTGGAATGGTGATGGTCTGGCCATTGGTCAGGGTCACGATCACCGGGGTCATGGTGACTGCAGCACTGACGGTGGCGGTGTAGATGATGGTGCCACCCTCGGCCACCGATGGCGTGGCGCTCAGGGTCACGGTGGTGGTGTCCTGCACATCGGTGACCGCGGTGCTGACGCTGGCGGTGTTAGCGACCAGGTTTTCGTAGCTGCCGCCGGACACGTTGGTGATGCTGTTGGTGACCGGAGCGTGGCCCAGATAGACGTCGTTGGTCACACTGGCGGTGGCGGTACCGGCGCTCTGGCCCACTGGAATGGTGATGGTCTGGCCGTTGGCCAGGGTCACTGTCACGGCGCTGCCAGTGACCGGCGCGCCGACGGTTGCCGTGTAGGTGATCGTGCCGCCCTCGGCCACGGATGGCGTGGCCGTCAGGGTGACAGTTGTGGTGTCCTGCACATCGGTGACGCTGGTGCTGACCGGCGTCTGGTTGGCCACCAGGTTTTCGTAGTTGCCACCGCTGACGGCGGTGATGCTGTTGGTGACCGGCGCATGCCCCTGATAGACATCGTTGGTCACGCTGCCCGTTGCGGTGCCTGAGATCTGGCCGACCGGGATGGTGATGGTCTGGCCATTGGCCAAGGTCACCGTCACTGGGCTGCCGGTCACAGCAGCACTGACGGTTGCGGTGTAAACGATGGTGCCGCCCTCGGCCACCGACGGTGTGGCGGTCAGCGTGACGGTCGAAGTGTCGATGGTATCGCTGACATTGGTCACCGCTGGGGTGCTGTTGACCGCCAGATTCTCAAAGTTGCCCCCCGCGGCGTTGGTGATGCGGGCGCTGACCTGACCGGCATCCAGGTAGGGGTTATCGCCGTGCGTGGCGACGCTGACGCTGCCGGAGGTCTGGTTGGCGCCGATGGTGATGGTCTGGCCGTTGCTCAGGGTGACGGTCACCGGAGACTGCGCGGCGTTGGTCAGGGTCGCGGTGTAAACGATCTGGCCACCTTCGGCCACGCTCGGCGTCGCCGACAGTGAGACCGTCGTGGTGTCCTGAAGGTCGGTGACGCTGGTGCTGACCTGTGACTTGTCGGCGACCAGGTTCTCGTAGTTGCCGCCCGACACGTTGCTGATGCTGTTGGTGACTGGCGCGTGGCCCTGGTAGACATCATTGCTGACTGCGCCGGTGGCGGTTCCTGAACTCTGGCCGACCGGGATGGTGATGGTCTGGCCATTGGTCAGGGTGACTACGACAGGGCTACCGGTGACCGGGGCTCCCAGGGTAGCGGTGTAGGTGATCGTGCCGCCCTCGGCCACGCTTGGCGTAGCAGTGAGGCTGACAGTCGAGGTGTCGACGGTATCGGTGACATTGGTCACCGCTGGCGTGCTGTTGACCGCCAGGTTTTCGAAGTTACCGCCAGAGGCATTGGTGATGCGGGCGCTGACCTGACCGGCATCCAGGTAGGGGTTATCGCCGTGCGTGGCAACGCTGATACTGCCAGAGGTCTGGTTGGCGGCGATGGTGATGGTCTGGCCGTTGCTCAGGGTGACGGTCACCGGCGACTGCGCGAAGTTGGTCAGGGTGGCGGTGTAAACGATCTGGCCACCTTCAGCCACGCTCGGGGTCGCCGACAGCGAGACCGTGGTGGTGTCCTGCACGTCGGTGACGCTGGTGCTGACCGTCGTCTTGTCAGCCACCAGGTTTTCGTAATTACCACCGGACACATTGCTGATGCTGTTGGTGACCGGGGCATGGCCCTGATAGATATCGTTGCTGACGGCACCGGTGGCCGTGCCGGAGCTCTGGCCGACCGGGATAGTGATGGTCTGGCCATTGGTCAGCGTGACCACGACCGGACTGCCGGTGACCGGTGCCCCCACGGTGGCCGTGTAGAGAATGGTGCCGCCTTCGGTCACGGATGGCGTGGCCGTCAGGGTGACCGTGGTGGTGTCGGTCACATCGGTGACGCTGGTGCTGACTTGGGACTTGTCGGCCACCAGATTCTCGTAGTTGCCGCCACTGACATTGCTGATGCTATTGGTGACGGCCGCATGGCCCTGATACACATCGTTGCTGACGGCGGCCGTTGCAGTCCCCGAGCTCTGGCCGACCGGGATGGTGATGGTCTGGCCGTTGGCCAAGGTGACAACGACAGCAGAGCCCGTGACCGGTGCGGTCACCGTCGCGGTGTAGACAATGGTCCCCCCTTCGGCCACCGATGGCGTAGCGGTGAGGCTGACAGTCGAGGTGTCGACGGTATCGGTGACATTGGTCACTGCTGGGGTGCTGTTGACCGCCAAATTCTCAAAATTGCCCCCCGTGGCGTTGGTGATGCGCGCGCTGACCTGGCCGGCATCGAGGTAGGGGTTATCGCCGTGCGAGGCGACGCTGACGCTGCCGGAAATCTGGTTGGCAGCGATGGTGATGGTCTGGCCGTTGCTCAGGGTGACGGTCACTGGAGACTGCGCGGCGTTGGTCAGAGTCGCGGTGTAAACGATCTGGCCGCCTTCGGCCACGCTCGGTGTCGCCGACAGCGAGACCGTCGTGGTGTCCTGCACGTCAGTGACGCTGGTGCTGACCTGGGATTTGTCAGCAACCAGATTCTCGTAGTTGCCGCCAGTGACGTTGCTGATGCTATTGGTGACGGCCGCATGGCCCTGATACACATCGTTGCTGACGGCGGCCGTTGCGGTCCCTGAACTCTGGCCGACCGGAATGGTGATGCTCTGGCCGTTGGCCAGGGTGACCACCACCGCAGAGCCCGTAACCGGTGCGGTCACCGTGGCCGTGTAGACAATGGTACCGCCTTCGGCCATCGATGGCGTGGCGGTGAGGCTGACAGTCGAGGTGTCGACGGTATCGGTGACAGTGGTCACTGCTGGCGTGCTGTTGACCGCCAAATTCTCAAAGTTGCCCCCCGTGGCGTTGGTAATGTGCGCGCTGACCTGGCCTGCGTCGAGGTACGGATTATCGCCATGGGTAGCAACGCTGACGCTGCCAGAGGTCTGGTTAGCGCCGATGGTGATGGTCTGGCCGTTGCTCAAGGTGACGGTCACCGGAGACTGTGCGGCGTTGGTCAGGGTCGCGGTGTAAACGATCTGGCCGCCTTCGGCCACACTCGGGGTCGCCGACAGCGAGACGGTGGTGGTGTCCGACACATCGGTGACGCTGGTGCTGACCTGGGTCTTGTCAGCCACCAGGTTCTCGTAGTTACCGCCAGACACGTTGCTGATGCTGTTGGTGACTGGCGCGTGGCCCTGGTAGACATCATTGCTGACTGCGCCGGTGGCGGTTCCTGAACTCTGGCCGACCGGGATGGTGATGGTCTGGCCATTGGTCAGGGTGACTACGACCGGGCTACCGGTGACCGGGGCTCCCAGGGTAGCCGTGTAGAGGATGGTGCCGCCTTCGGTCACGGACGGCGTGGCCGTCAACGTTACGGTGGTAGTGTCGGTCACATCCGTGACGCTAGTACTGACCTGGGATTTGTCGGCCACCAGATTCTCGTAGTTGCCGCCGCTGACATTGCTGATGCTATTGCTGACGGCCGCATGGCCCTGATAGACGTCGTTGCTCACCGCGCTAGTTGCGGTGCCTGAGCTTTGGCCGACGGCAATGGTGATGGTCTGCCCATTGGCCAGGCTGACCAAGACCGGGCTGCCAGTAACCGGCGCGCCTACGCTGGCCGTGTAGGTGATAGTTCCGCCCTCGGACACGGATGGCGTGGCCGTCAGGGTGACGGTGGTGGTGTCAGTCACATCGGTGACGCTGGTGCTGACCTGGGTCTTGTCTGCGACCAGACTCTCGTAATTGCCGCCGGAAACGTTGCTGATGCTGTTGCTGACCGCGGGGTGTCCCTGATAGACATCATTGGAGACTACAGCGGTGGCGGTTCCCGAGCTTTGCCCGACTGGAATGGTGATGGTCTGGCCGTTGGCCAGGGTGACCACCACCGCAGAGCCCGTAACCGGTGCGGTGACCGTGGCCGTGTAGACGATGGTCCCGCCTTCGGCCACCGATGGCGTGGCGGTGAGGCTGACAGTCGAGGTGTCGACGGTATCGGTGACAATGGTCACTGCTGGCGTGCTGTTGACCGCCAAATTCTCAAAGTTGCCCCCCGTGGCGTTGGTAATGTGCGCGCTGACCTGGCCTGCGTCGAGGTACGGATTATCGCCATGGGTAGCAACGCTGACGCTGCCAGAGGTCTGGTTAGCGCCGATGGTGATGGTCTGGCCGTTGCTCAAGGTGACGGTCACCGGAGACTGCGCGGCATTGGTCAGGGTGGCGGTGTAAACGATCTGGCCACCCTCGGCCACGCTAGGCGTTGCCGACAGCGACACCGTGGTGGTGTCCTGCACGTCAGTGACGTTGGTGCTGACCGCCGTTTTGTCGGCCACCAGGTTTTCGTAATTGCCACCGGACACGTTGCTGATGCTGTTGGTGACCGAGGCATGGCCCTGATAGACATCATTGCTGACGGCGTCGGTGGTCGTGCCGGAGCTCTGGCCGACCGGGATGGTGATGCTCTGGCCGTTGGCCAGGGTTACCACGACCGGGCTGCCGGTGACGGGAGCACCGACGCTGGCCGTGTAGAGGATGGTCCCGCCCTCGGCCACGGACGGCGTGGCTGTCAGCGTCACTGTGGTGGTGTCCTGAACATCGGTGACCGTAGTACTGACCGTGGCGGTATTGGCGACCAGGTTTTCATAGTTGCCGCCGCTGACGGCGGTGATGTTGTTGGTGACCGGAGCGTGCCCCTGGTAGACATCGTTGCTCACGACTCCGGTGGCGGTGCCGGAACTCTGGCCGATCGGGATGGTGATGGTCTGCCCGTTGGCCAGGCTGACCACCACTGGGCTACCGGTGACCGGAGCACCCACGGTGGCGGTGTAGAGGATGGTCCCGCCTTCGGCCACGGAGGGCGTGGCCGTCAGGGTGACGGTGGTGCTGTCCTGGACATCGGTCACCGTGGTGCTGACTGTCGCCTTGTTCGCCACCAGGTTTTCATAGTTGCCGCCTGACACATTGCTGATGCTGTTGCTGACTACGGGATGTCCCTGATAGACGTCGTTGGATACTGCCGTCGTTGCGCTCCCCGAGCTCTGCCCGACCGGAATGGTGATGCTTTGGCCGTTGGCCAGGGTGACCACGACGGCAGAACCCGTAACCGGAGCGGTCACTGTCGCGGTGTAGACGATGGTCCCGCCTTCTGCTACCGATGGCGTAGCGGTCAGGCTCACGGTCGAGGTGTCGATGGTATCGGTGACGCTGGTCACCGCTGGCGTGCTGTTGACCGCCAGGTTTTCGAAATTGCCGCCTGATGCGTTGGTGATGCTGGCGCTGACCTGGCCGGAATCCAGGTAGGGGTTATCGCCGTGCGTGGCAACGCTGATGCTGCCGGAGGTCTGGTTGGCGCCGATGGTGATGGTCTGGCCGTTGCTCAGGGTGACGGTCACCTGAGATTGTGCGGCGTTGCTCAGAGTCGCGGTGTAAACGATCTGGCCACCTTCGGCCACGCTCGGGGTTGCCGACAGCGAGACCGTGGTGGTGTCCTGCACGTCCGTGACGCTGGTGCTGACCTGGGATTTGTCAGCGACCAGATTCTCGTAGTTGCCGCCGCTGATACTTGTAATGCTGTTGGAAACTGCCGCGTGCCCCTGATAGACATCGTTGCTCGCGGCGCCGGTGGCCGTGCCGGAGCTCTGGCCGACCGGGATGGTTATAGTCTGGCCATTGGTCAACGTGACCACCACCGGACTGCCGGTGACCGGTGCACCCACAGTGGCGGTGTAGAGGATGGTGTCGCCTTCGGCCACGGATGGCGTGGCCGTCAGGGTGACTGTGGTGGTGTCCGTCACATCCGTGACGCTGGTACTGACCTGGGACTTGTCGGCGACCAGGTTCTCGTAGTTGCCACCGCTGATATTGCTGATGCTGTTGGTGACGGCCGCATGGCCCTGATAGACATCGTTGCTCGCGGCGCCGGTGGCAGTCCCCGAGCTCTGGCCGACCGGGATGGTGATGGTCTGGCCATTGGTCAGCGTGACCACCACCGGACTGCCGGTGACCGGAGCGCCAACGGTGGCGGTGTAGAGGATGGTGCCGCCTTCGGCTACGGACGGTGTGGCGGTCAGGGTGACGGTGGTGGTGTCGACGGTATCGGTGACGCTGGTCATCGCTGGCGAACTGTCGACTGCCAGGTTTTCGAAGTTTCCGCCCGACGCGTTGGTAATGTGTGCGCTGACCTGGCCGGCGTCGAGGTACGCGTTATCGCCATGGGTGGCGACGCTGACGCTGCCGGAAATCTGGTTGGCAGCGATGGTGATGGTCTGGCCGTTGCTCAGGGTGACGGTCACCGGCGACTGTGCGGCGTTGGTCAGGGTGGCGGTGTACACGATCTGGCCACCTTCGGCCACGCTCGGGGTTGCCGACAGCGAGACCGTGGTGGTGTCCTGCACGTCCGTAACGCTGGTGCTGACCGTAGTGGTGCTAGCCACCAGGTTCTCGTAATTGCCACCACTGACGGCGGTGATGTTGTTGGTGACCGTGGCATGGCCCTGGTAGACATCGTTGCTCACTGTGCCAGTAGCAGTACCGGAGCTTTGGCCAACGGCAATGGTGATGGTCTGCCCGTTGGCCAGGCTGACCACCACTGGGCTGCCGGTGACCGGCGCACCCACGGTGGCCGTGTAGAGAATGGTGCCGCCTTCGGTCACAGACGGCGTGGCCGTCAGGGTGACCGTGGTGGTGTCGGTCACATCGGTGACGCTGGTGCTGACCTGGGACTTGTCGGCCACCAGATTCTCGTAGCTGCCACCACTGACATTGCTGATGCTATTGGTGACGGCTGCATGGCCCTGATACACATCGTTGCTGACGGCAGCCGTAGCGGTCCCCGAGCTCTGCCCGACCGGAATGGTGATGCTCTGGCCGTTGGCCAGGGTTACTACCACCGCAGAGCCCGTAACCGGTGCGGTCACTGTCGCGGTGTAGACAATGGTCCCGCCTTCGGCCACCGATGGTGTGGCGGTCAGGCTCACGGTCGAGGTGTCGATGGTATCGGTGACACTGGTCACTGCTGGCGTGCTGTTGACCGCCAAATTCTCAAAGTTGCCCCCCGTGGCGTTGGTGATGCGCGCGCTGACCTGACCGGCATCCAGGTACGGGTTATCGCCCTGGGTAGCAACGTTGACGCTGCCAGAGGTCTGGTTGGCGCCGATGGTGATGATCTGGCCGTTGCTCAGGGTAACGGTCACTGGAGACTGCGCGGCGTTGGTCAGAGTTGCGGTGTAAACGATCTGGCCACCTTCAGCCACGCTTGGCGTCGCCGACAGCGAGACCGTGGTGGTGTCCTGCACGTCGGTGACGCTAGTGCTGACCTGGGATTTGTCAGCAACCAGATTCTCGTAGTTGCCGCCAGTGACGTTGCTGATGCTGTTGGTGACGGCCGCATGGCCCTGATAGACATCGTTGCTGACGGCACCGGTAGCCGTGCCGCTGCTCTGGCCGACCGGGATGGTGATGGTCTGGCCATTGGCCAGGCTGACCACCACTGGGCTGCCGGTGACCGGCGCACCCACGGTGGCGGTGTAGAGGATGGTGCCGCCTTCTGCAACCGATGGCGTGGCGGTCAGGGTCACGGTTGTCGTGTCCTGTACATCCGTGACAGTCGTATTGACCTGGGTCTTGTCGGCGACCAGGTTTTCAAAGTTGCCGCCCGTCACATTGCTGATGCTGTTACTGACCGCCGGGTGGCCCTGGTAGACGTCGTTGGACACGGCAGCAGTGGCGGTGCCGGAGCTCTGGCCGACTGGAATGGTGATGCTTTGCCCGTTGGCCAGGGTCACCACGACTGCGGAGCCGGTTACGGGG
This sequence comes from Pseudomonas sp. LRP2-20, assembly GCF_024349685.1. Taxonomy (NCBI): domain Bacteria; kingdom Pseudomonadati; phylum Pseudomonadota; class Gammaproteobacteria; order Pseudomonadales; family Pseudomonadaceae; genus Pseudomonas; species Pseudomonas sp. LR2-20. Next base: position 154,979 of record NZ_AP025944.1, read on the forward strand.
GCTGTCAGCGTGGCGGTGTAGACGATGGTCCCGCCTTCAGCTACCGATGGCGTAGCGGTGAGGCTGACAGTCGAGGCATCGACGGAGTCGGTGACTTCAGTCACCACTGGCGTGTTGTTGACCGCCAGATTCTCGAAGTTACCGCCCGATGCATCGGTAATGTGTGCGCTGACCTGACCGGCATCCAGGTAGGGGTTATCGCCGTGCGTGGCAACGCTGATACTGCCAGAGGTCTGGTTGGCGGCGATGGTGATGATCTGGCCGTTGCTAAGGGTGACGGTCACCGGCGATTGCGCGGCGTTGGTCAGGGTGGCGGTGTAAACGATCTGGCCACCTTCGGCCACGCTCGGCGTTGCTGACAGTGAGACCGTGGTGGTGTCCTGAACGTCGATGACGCTGGTGCTGACTTGAGACTTGTCTGCGACCAGACTCTCGTAATTGCCGCCACTGACATTGCTGATGCTATTGGTGACGGCTGCATGGCCTTGATACACATCGTTGCTGACGGCAGCCGTAGCGGTCCCCGAGCTCTGTCCGACCGGAATGGTGATGGTCTGGCCGTTGGCCAGGGTGACCACGACGGCAGAACCGGTGACCGGTGCGGTGACCGTGGCGGTGTAGACGATGGTCCCGCCTTCGGCTACCGATGGCGTGGCGGTGAGGCTGATAGTCGAGGTGTCGACGGTATCGGTGACATTGGTCACCGCTGGCGTGCTGTTGACCGCCAGGATTTCGAAGTTGCCACCCAATGCGTTGGTAATGTGCGCGCTGACCTGGCCTGCGTCGAGGTACGGATTATCGCCATGGGTAGCAACGCTGACGCTGCCAGAGGTCTGGTTAGCGGCGATGATGATGGTCTGGCCGTTGCTCAGGGTGACGGTCACCGGAGATTGTGCGGCGTTGCTCAGAGTCGCGGTGTAAACGATCTCGCCACCTTCGGCCACGCTCGGGGTTGCCGACAGCGAGACCGTGGTGGTGTCCTGCACGTCAGTGACGCTGGTGCTGACCTGAGATTTGTCAGCAACCAGATTCTCGTAGTTGCCGCCGGAGATGTTATTGATGCTGTTGGTGACCGCGAGATGGCCCTGATAAACGTCGTTGGATACCACAGCCGTGGCGATCCCTGAACTCTGGCCGACCGGAATGGTGATGCTCTGGCCGTTGGCCAGGGTTACTACCACCGCAGAGCCCGTAACCGGTGCGGTCACTGTCGCGGTGTAGACAATGGTCCCGCCTTCAGCCACCGATGGTGTAGCGGTCAGGCTGACGGTCGAGGTGTCGACGGTATCGGTGACATTGGTCACCGCTGGCGTGCTGTTGACCGCCAGGTTTTCGAAATTGCCGCCTGATGCGTTGGTGATTCTGGCGCTGACCTGGCCGGAATCCAGGTAGGGGTTATCGCCATGCGTGGCAACGCTGATGCTGCCGGAGGTCTGGTTGGCGCCGATGGTGATGGTCTGGCCGTTGCTCAGGGTGACGGTCACCGGAGACTGCGCAGCGTTGGTCAGGGTCGCGGTGTAAACGATCTGGCCACCTTCGGCCACGCTTGGTGTCGCCGACAGTGAAACCGTCGTGGTGTCCTGAAGGTCGGTGACGCTGGTGCTGACCTGGGATTTGTCGGTGACCAGGTTCTCGTAGTTGCCACCGCTGACATTGCTGATGCTGTTGGTGACGGCTGCATGGCCTTGATACACATCGTTGCTGACGGCAGCCGTAGCGGTCCCCGAGCTCTGCCCGACCGGGATGGTGATGGTCTGGCCATTTGTCAGCGTGACCACCACCGGACTGCCGGTGACCGGAGCGCCAACGGTGGCGGTGTAGAGGATGGTCCCGCCTTCGGCTACGGACGGTGTGGCGGTCAGGGTCACGGTTGTCGTGTCGGTCACATCGGTGACGGTGGTGCTGACTTGGGACTTGTCGGCGATCAGGTTCTCATAATTGCCGCCGGAAACGTTGCTGATGCTGTTGCTGACCGCGGGATCTCCCTGATAGACGTCATTGGCGACTACAGCTGTGACGGTTCCCGAGCTTTGCCCGACTGGAATGGTGATGGTCTGGCCGTTGGCCAAGTTGACCACCACCTCAGAGCCCGTAACCGGTGCGGTGACTGTGGCGGTGTAGACGATGGTCCCACCTTCAGCTACCGATGGTGTGGCGATCAGGCTGACAGTTGAGGTGTCGACGGTATCGGTGACGCTGGTCACCGCTGGCGCGCTGTTCACCGCCAGGTTCTCGAAGTTGCCTCCTGTGGCCTGGGTAATGTGCGTGCTGACCTGGCCTGCGTCGAGGTACGGGTTGTCGCCATGGGTAGCAACGCTGATGCTGCCAGAGGTCTGGTTGGCGCCGATGGTGATGGTCTGGCCGTTGCTCAGAGTGACGGTCACCGGAGACTGTGCTGCGTTGGTCAGAGTCGCGGTGTAAACGATCTGGCCGCCTTCAGCCACGCTCGGGGTCGCCGACAGCGAGACCATGGTGGTGTCCTGCACGTCGGTGACGGTGGTGCTGACCGTCGCGGAGTCAGCCACCAGATTCTCGTAATTGCCACCGGATACATTGCTGATGCTGTTGGTAACGGCTGCATGGCCCTGATAGGCATCGTTGCTGACGGCGCCGGTGGCAGTCCCCGAGCTCTGGCCGACCGGGATGGTGATGGTTTGGCCATTGGCCAGACTGACCACGACTGGACTGCCGGTGACCGGTGAACCTACGGTGGCCGTGTAGAGGATGGTCCCACCCTCGGCCACGGACGGCGTGGCCGTCAACGTTACGGTGGTGGTGTCGGTCACATCGGTGACGGTGGTGCTGACCTGGGACTTGTCGGCGACCAGGTTCTCATAATTGCCGCCTGACACATTGCTGATGCTGTTGCTGACCGCAGGATGGCCCTGGTAGACGTCATTGGAGACTGTTGCGGTGGCGGTGCCGGAACTCTGGCCCACCGGGATGGTGATGCTCTGGCCGTTGGCCAGAGTCACTGTCACGGCGCTACCAGTGACCGGCGCGCCGACGGTTGCCGTGTAGGTGATCGTGCCGCCTTCGGTTACGGACGGTGTGGCGGTAAGGGTGACGGTGGTGGTGTCCTGGACATCGATTACCGTGGTACTGACGGTCGCATTATTGGCGACCAGGCTTTCGTAATTGCCGCCACTGACTGCCGTGATGTAGTTGGTGACTGGGGCATGGCCCTGATAGACATCATTGCTCACTGTGCCTGTGGCGGTGCCGGCGCTCTGGCCGACCGCAATGATGATGGTTTGCCCATTGGCCAGGCTGACCACCACTGGGTTACCGGTGACCGGAGCATCGACGGTGGCGGTGTAGAGGATGGTGCCGCCTTCGGTCACGGATGGCGTGGCCGTCAGGGTGACCGTGGTGGTGTCGGTCACATCGGTGACGGTGGTGCTGACCTGGGACTTGTCGGCGACCAGGGTCTCATAATTGCCGCCTGTCACATTGGTGATGCTGTTGCTGACCGCAGGATGGCCCTGGTAGACGTCGTTGGAGACTGTTGCAGTGGCGGTGCCGGAGCTCTGGCCCACCGGGATAGTGATGCTCTGGCCGTTGGCCAAGGTGACCACGACGGCAGAACCGGTGACCGGTGCGGTGACCGTGGCGGTGTAGACGATGGTCCCGCCTTCGGCTACCGATGGCGTGGCGGTGAGGCTGACAGTCGAGGTGTCGACGGTATCGGTGACATTGGTCACCGCTGGCGTGCTGTTGACCGCCAGATTCTCGAAGTTGCCACCCGTGGCCTGGGTAATGTGCGTGCTGACCTGGCCTGCGTCGAGGTACGGGTTGTCGCCATGGGTAGCAACGCTGATGCTGCCAGAGGTCTGGTTGGCGCCGATGGTGATGGTCTGGCCGTTGCTCAGAGTGACGGTCACCGGAGACTGTGCTGCGTTGGTCAGAGTCGCGGTGTAAACGATCTGGCCGCCTTCAGCCACGCTCGGGGTCGCCGACAGCGAGACCATGGTGGTGTCCTGCACGTCGGTGACGGTGGTGCTGACCGTCGCGGAGTCAGCCACCAGATTCTCGTAATTGCCACCGGACACATTGCTGATGCTGTTGGTAACGGCTGCATGGCCCTGGTAGACGTCGTTGGACACGGCAGCAGTGGCGGTGCCGGAGCTCTGGCCGACTGGAATGGTGATGCTTTGCCCGTTGGCCAGGGTCACCACGACTGCGGAGCCGGTTACGGGGGCTGTCAGCGTGGCGGTGTAGACGATGGTCCCGCCTTCAGCTACCGATGGCGTAGCGGTGAGGCTGACAGTCGAGGTATCGACGGTGTCGGTGACATTGGTCACTGCTGGGGTGCTGTTGACCGCCAAATTCTCAAAATTGCCCCCCGTGGCGTTGGTGATGCGCGCGCTGACCTGGCCGGCATCGAGGTAGGGGTTATCGCCGTGCGAGGCGACGCTGACGCTGCCGGAAATCTGGTTGGCAGCGATGGTGATGGTCTGGCCGTTGCTCAGGGTGACGGTCACTGGAGACTGCGCGGCGTTGGTCAGAGTCGCGGTGTAAACGATCTGGCCGCCTTCGGCCACGCTCGGCGTCGCCGACAGCGAGACCGTCGTGGTGTCCTGCACGTCAGTGACGCTGGTGCTGACCTGGGATTTGTCAGCAACCAGATTCTCGTAGTTGCCGCCAGTGACGTTGCTGATGCTGTTGGTGACGGCCGCATGGCCCTGATAGACATCGTTGCTCGCGGCGCCGGTGGCCGTGCCGGAGCTCTGGCCCACCGGGATGGTGATGGTCTGGCCGTTGGTTAGGGTCACCACAACCGGGCTACCGGTCACGGGCGCGCCGACGGTGGCGGTGTAGACGATGGACCCGCCTTCGGCCACAGACGGAGTGGCCGTCAGGGTCACGGTTGTGGTGTCCTGTACATCCGTGACAGTGGTACTGACCTGGGTCTTGTCGGCGACCAGATTTTCAAAGTTGCCGCCCGATGCATCGGTAATGTGCGCGCTGACTTGGCCTGCATCGAGGTAGGGGTTATCGCCGTGCGTGGCGACGCTGACGCTGCCGGAAATCTGGTTGGCAGCGATGGTGATGGTCTGGCCGTTGCTCAGGGTGACGGTCACCGGCGACTGTGCGGCATTGGTCAGGGTGGCGGTATAAACGATCTGGCCGCCTTCGGCCACGCTTGGGGTCGCCGACAGCGAGACCGTGGTGGTGTCCTGCACGTCGGTGACGCTGGTGCTGACGGGGGCCTGATTGGCGACTAGGTTCTCGAAGTTGCCGCCGCTGACACTGGTGATGCTGTTGGAAACGGCCGCATGCCCCTGGTAGACGTCGTTGCTGACGGCGCCCGTGGTGGTGCCATAGCTTTCGCCGACCGGGATGGTAATGGTCTGCCCATTGGCCAGACTGACCACAACCGGGCTACCGGTAACGGGCGCGTCTACGGTGGCGGTGTAGAGGATGGTCCCACCCTCGCCCACGGACGGCGTGGCCGTCAGCTCGACGGTGGTGGTGTCCTGAACATCGGTCACCGTGGTACTGACCGTGGCAGTATTGGCGACCAGGTTTTCATAGTTGCCGCCGCTGACGCCGGTAATGTTGTTGGTGACTGGCGCATGAGCTTGATAGACGTCGTTGCTCACTGCGCCGGTGGCAGTCCCCGAGCTCTGGCCGACGGGGATAGTGATGGTCTGGCCGTTGCTGAGGGTGACTACCACCGGGCTGCCGGTAACCGGCGCACCCACGCTGGCCGTGTAGGTGATGGTTCCACCCTCGGCCACAGACGGCGTTGCGGTCAGGGTGACGGTGGTGGTGTCAGTCACATCGGTGACGCTGGTGCTGACCTGGCTCTGATCGGCGACAAGGCTCTCGTAATTGCCGCCGGAAACGTTGCTGATGCTGTTGGTGACGACCGCATGGCCTTGGTAGGCGTCATTGCTGACGACAGCCGTCGCGGTGCCAGAGCTTTGGCCGACCGCGATGATGATGGCCTGACCATTGGTCAGTGTGACCACGACCGGGCTGCCGGTAACTGGCGCGTCTACGGTGGCGGTGTAGAGGATGGTCCCGCCCTCGGCCACGATTGGCGTGGCCGTGAGTATGATGGTGGCGGTGTCCTGAACATCGGTGACCGTGGTGTTGACCGTAGCGGTATCGGCGACCAGGTTTTCGTAGTTGCCACCGCTGACGGCAGTGATGTTGTTGGTGACCGGGGCGTGACCCTGGTAGACATCGTTGCTCACAGCCTCGGTAGCGGTGCCCGAGCTCTGGCCAACAGGGATAGTGATGGTCTGACCGTTGGCCAGACTGATCACGACCGGGCTGCCAGTGACCGGGCTCCCTACACTTGCGGTGTAAGTGATGACCCCGCTTTCGGTTACCGATGGCGTGGCGGTCAGGGTCACGGTGGTGGTGTCTTGCACATCGGTGACGGTGGTGCTGACCGTCGCGGCATTGGCTACCAGGTTTTCGTAATTGCCGCCGGACACGCTGCTAATGCTGTTGATGACGGGTGCATGGCCCTGATAGGCGTCATTGCTCACAGCCGCTGTGGCGGTGCCGCTGCTCTGCCCGACGGGAATGGTGATGATCTGGCCGTTGGCGAGAGTGACCACCACGGCGGAGCCGGTCACTGGCGCATTCACCGTAGCGGTGTAGACGATGGTGCCGCCTTCGGCCACGGACGGCGTGGCCGTCAGGGTGACGGTCGAGGTGTCCATGGTATCGGTGACGCTGGTCACCGCTGGCGCGCTGTTCACCGCCAGGTTCTCGAAGTTGCCTCCTGTGGCCTGGGTAATATGCGCGCTGACCTGGCCTGCGTCGAGGTACGGGTTGTCGCCATGGGTAGCAACGCTGATGCTGCCAGAGGTCTGGTTGGCGGCGATGGTGATGGTCTGGCCATTGCTGAGGGTGACGGTCACCCGCGACTGTGCGGCATTGGTCAGGGTCGCGGTGTAAACGATCTGGCCGCCTTCAGCCACGCTCGGGGTCGCCGACAGCGAGACCATGGTGGTGTCCTGCACGTCGGTGACGGTGGTGCTGACCGTCGCGGTGTTAGCCACCAGATTCTCGTAATTGCCACCGGACACATTGCTGATGCTGTTGGTAACGGCCGCATTGCCCTGATAGACATCGTTGCTGACGGCACCGGTAGCCGTGCCGGAGCTCTGGCCGACCGGGATGGTGATGGTCTGCCCGTTCGCCAGGCTGACCACAACCGGGCTACCGGTGACGGGCACCCCGACGCTTGCGGTGTAGAGGATGGTGCCGCCTTCTGCAACCGATGGCGTGGCGGTCAGGGTCACGGTTGTCGTGTCCTGTACATCCGTGACAGTCGTATTGACCTGGGTCTTGTCGGCGACCAGGTTTTCAAAGTTGCCGCCCGTCACATTGCTGATGCTGTTACTGACAGCCGGGTGGCCCTGGTAGACGTCGTCGGACACGGCAGCAGTGGCGGTGCCGGAGCTCTGGCCGACTGGAATGGTGATACTTTGCCCGTTGGCCAGGGTCACCACGACTGCGGAGCCGGTGACGGGGGCTGTCAGCGTGGCGGTGTAGACGATGGTCCCGCCTTCAGCTACCGATGGCGTAGCGGTGAGGCTGACAGTCGAGGTATCGACGGTGTCGGTGACTTCAGTCACCACTGGCGTGTTGTTGACCGCCAGATTCTCGAAGTTACCGCCCGATGCATCGGTAATGTGTGCGCTGACCTGACCGGCATCCAGGTAGGGGTTATCGCCGTGCGTAGCAACGCTGATACTGCCAGAGGTCTGGTTGGCGGCGATGGTGATGGTCTGGCCATTGCTGAGGGTGACGGTCACCGGCGACTGTGCGGCATTGGTCAGGGTCGCGGTGTAAACGATCTGGCCGCCTTCAGCCACGCTCGGTGTCGCCGACAGCGAGACCGTCGTGGTGTCCTGCACGTCCGTGACGGTGGTGCTGACTGGCGTCTGATCGGCCAGCAGATTTTCGTAGTTGCCCCCGCTGAACCCGGTGATGCTGTTTCCGATCGGCGCATGCCCCTGGTAGGCATCGTTATCCACAACCGCAGTGACTGTTCCCGAACTTTGCCCGACCGGGATGGTGACAGTCTGGCCATTGGCGAGGCTGACGACCAGCGGCGCGCCAGTCACGGGTGCATTCACGGTCACGGTGTAGACGATGGTGCCGCCCTCTGCGACGGCGGGGGTCGCCGTCAACGTCAGGGCGAGGCTGTCCGGCACATTGGTCACGCTGGTACTGACCGGTGTCTGGTCCGCCACCAGGTTTTCGAAGTCGCCCCCGCTGATCCCGGCGATGCTGTTACTGATTGCTGCATGCCCCTGATAGGGCTCGTTGCTTACAGTGGCCGTGGCCGAGCCGACGCTTTGCCCGACGGCGATGCTGATGGTCTGGCCATTGCTGAGGGTGACCACCACGGGAGCCCCCGTCACCGGGGCGTCGAGGGTCACGGTGTAGACAATGCTTCCACCCTCGGCCACCGAAGCTGTCGCACTCAGGGTTGCCCGCACGCTGTCCAGCACGTCGGTCACGCTGGTGCTGACCGGCGCGGGGTCGGCCACCAGGTTTTCATAATTGCCGCCACTGATCCCGATGATGCTGTTGGTCACCAGCGCGTGCCCCTGATACACGTCGTTGCTTGCGGTTCCCGTGGCCGTGCCGGCGCTCTGGCCGACCGCAATGGTGATGGTCTGCCCGTTGGCGAGGGTGATGAGCAGCGGTGAGCCGGTGACCGGCGCATTCACGGTGGCGGTGTAGACAATGGTCCCGCCTTCGGCTACCGAAGGTGTAGCGCTGAGCGTCACGGTCGAGGTATCGAGGGTGTCGGTGACCGTCGTCAGCGCCGGCGTACTGTTGAACGCCAGGCTCTCGAAGTTGCCGCCGCTGGCCTGGGTGATGCGCGCGCTGACCAACCCGCCATCGACATAGCGATCGTCGCCCGGTGCGGCCACGCTGATGCTGCCGGATGTCTGGTTGGCCGCGATGGTGATGCTCTGGCCGTTGCTCAGGGTGACGGTTACTGCGGTCTGGCCGGGGGTGCTGAGGGTCGCGGTGTAGATGATCTGGCCGCCCTCGGCCACGCTTGGGGTCGCGGTCAGGGTCACCGTGGTGGTGTCCTGCACTTCGTTGATCGTGGTGCTGACTGGCGCTGGGTTGGTGACCAGGTTTTCGAAGTTGCCACCGCTGACCGTGCTGATGCTGTTACTGACTTGTCCCTGCCCCTGATACACATCGTTACCCACCGGTACGCTGACCGTGCCGACGCTCTGGCCCACTGCCACGGTGATGGTCTGGCCGTTGGCCAGGGTCACCACCACCGGCGTGCCGGTGACCGGCGCCGAGAGGCTGGCGGTGTAGACGATGGTGCCGTTTTCGCTGGCCGAGGTGCTGGCTGTCAGGGTCACTGTAGTGGTATCGGCCGAATCGCTGATCACGGTCAGTACGGGCGCAGGGTTGGCCTCCAGGTGTTCGAAGTTACCCCCGGTCACGGAGGTGATGCTGGCACTGAGCGTGCTCGCGCCCTTGTACACATCGTTGGCCACCTGCAATGACACGCTGCCGCTGCTCTGGCCCGCAGCAATGCTGATGACCTGGCCATTGGACAGGCTGACCGTGACGGCGGTCTGCGCTGGGTTGCTCAGGGTTACGGTGTAGGTGATCGCCCCGCCTTCGGTCACCGTGGGGCTGGCGCTGAGGGTGGCGGTGGTGGTGTCGATGCTATCGACCACGAGGGTGCTGGCCGGGGTACTGTCGGTGCTGACGGGGAGTCCGCCACCAGTGGTGCCGGTGATGTTCACCGACAGCACACGGTCATCGACGTACACTGTGTCGTTGGCAGGCAACGCGACATTCACCGAGCCACTGGTCTGACCGGCGGCAATCACGATTACCGCACCATTGGACAAGGTCACGGTGAGGTCGCTGAGCGGGGCCTGGCCCACTGTTGCGACATAGACGATGGTGCCACCGTTCTCACTGATTGACGGCGTCGCGCTCAGTGTCACGGCCGTCCCCGTGTCCGCAGCCACGGTCGTGTCCACGCCGGCGAACTGCTCGAAACGCAGGCCCTCGCTGAAATTCAGCGGCCCGGTCTGGTAGCCGACCGTCGGGTCGACCCGCCCGGCGGTTTCCTCGAGCATGACGACACTGTGCCCGCCACCGAGGGCGCCACTGCTGCTGCCCGAAGACGTTGGGCCTGCTGCCGTCGCCTCCAGCGCCGTAGTCGGGTCGACGCCCGCCTGGATGGCCTGCTGCAGCTGTTCCACTGACGGCGCCGTCGGTGCTGTGGCCAGGCGCATATCGGTGCTGCTATCAGGGGTGCCGGCGCTCCACTGACTGTCGCGACCGAGGTCCAGGTAGCGTCCATCGGGCAGTTGCAGGGTAATGGCCCCCCCTACACCGGTCAGTACCTGCTCGCCCGCATACAGCCGATCGCCTTCGATAAGGACACGGCGGATGCCTTCTGGGGATACCGCGATGACTTGGCCAACAATACTCTTGACGATGGCGACTAGCGTGCTCATGGGGCTCTCCAGATGACTCGACCAGTATCTTCCATGCCCCGCTGACGGGTGTGTGGAGTGGTTAGAAAGTGTTTTTATTCAAGGGATATAAAAAGTTCGCACATGCAATGTCAGGGCTGCCTTTAAATGACGAAATATTGACTGCTCTTGTCCCGCTGCGAATGTGGGGCAATCTAAAGTCATATCGTTAATTAACCGCTTGCCAACTCTCACTTTCGTATTAGTTGTAATGTCTTTTTAGCGGATGAACCTGTGTGTTCGTTGTCTAGGCCCCAAGCTGCTTGGCATTGGCGAATATACGCCCGCCTCTTGGTACAGGCGCTGCGCTGCATTGACTTGCGCGGGCGAGATCAATCGTTAGTCTTTAATAGTGGAGCAGGAAGGGCGGCTATATTTTCTGGACCGTTCGCTGTGCAGCCGTAATGGAATCTTCGGTTTTTGCTGCCGTCTGCTTGGAAGAACAACAGGCAATTGATGAAGGGGAATTCCCCACTCCTGCAAGGAAGAGCGCCACGTGGAATCCGACGTCAGAAGAATCCAGCTCAGCCACGATCCGCGAAGTCAGCACGACGATCCCCTGCTGGACTGTCTGCTGACCCTTTGCGTGCTGCACCAGAAACCCGCCAGCCGGGTGATGCTGACCACCGGATTGCCCCTGCCAGCTCAGCGCCTGAGCCCTGAGTTGCTGCCCCGTGCCGCAGCTCGGGCGGGCCTTCAGGGCCGCCTGTTGCAGCGCAAGCTGGAGCAGATACCCTCTATTGCCATGCCGGCCATGCTGCTGCTCAAGGAGGGCCGCGCCGCCGTCCTGCTCGGCTGGGAAAACCCTGAAACCGCGCGCCTGCTGCTCAGCGAAAGCGACGGTGGCGAAGTGCTGGTCAGCCGGGAAGCCCTGATCAGTGACTACAGCGGCCGGGTATTCTTCGCCCAGCCGCAGCACAAGTACGACGTCAACCACGGCAACCTCATCCCGCGCGCCAAGTCCTGGTTCCGCGACACCTTGTTGCGCAGCAAGTGGCTGTACATCGACGCCATCGCGGCCAGCCTGGTGATCAACCTGATTGCCCTGGCTGCACCGTTGTTCGTCATGAACGTGTACGACCGGGTAGTGCCCAATCAGGCCACCTCGACCCTCTGGGTGCTGGCGGTGGGCATTACCGGGGCCTACATCTTCGACCTGATCCTCAAGGGCCTGCGCAGCCTGTGCCTGGACCTGGCCGGCAAGAAGGCCGATCTGATCATCTCGGCCACGCTGTTCGAGCGCATCGTCGGCATGGCCATGAAGTATCGCCCCGCCAGGGTCGGCAGCTACGCGCAGAACATCCATGAATTCCAGGGCCTGCGCGATTTCCTCGCGTCGCTGACCCTCACCAGCCTGATCGACCTGCCGTTTACCCTGATCATCCTCATGGTCATCGGCATCATCGGCGGCCACCTGGTATGGATTCCGGTGCTCGCCTTCCCGTTGGCCCTCGGCATCGGCTATGCCCTGCAGAAGCCGCTGATGGCGACCATGGAACGGACCATGGCGCTGGCCTCCGAACGCCAGTCCAGCCTGATCGAAACCCTGGCCGGGCTGGATGCGGTCAAGGTCAACAACGCCGAAAGCGAACGCCAGTACAAGTGGGAGCAGACCCTTGGCACTCTCAGCCGCCTGGAACTGCGGGTAAAGGTGCTGTCGGGCCTGGCCATGAACATCACCTTGCTGATCCAGCAACTGGCAGGCGTGGCGATGATCTGCGTGGGGGTCTACCTGATCATCGATGGCAGCCTGAGCATGGGCGGGCTGGTTGCCTGCTACATGCTCAGCGGTCGCGCCCTAGGCCCGCTTGGCCAGTTGAATGGCCTGCTGGCGCGCTACCAGCAGGCCAAGGTGACCATGGCCGCCACCGACCAGATGATGGAGCTGCCCCAGGAGCGCAACTTCGAGGAGCGCCCGCTCAGCCGCCAGGTGCTGCAGGGTGCGATCGAGTTCCGTGGCGTCGATTTCACTTACCCCAACCAGCAGAACCAGGCCCTGAAGAACATCAGCCTGAGCATTCGCCCCGGCGAAAAGGTCGGCATCATCGGTCGCAGCGGCTCGGGCAAAAGCTCCCTGGCCAAGCTGCTGGTCGGCCTGTACGAGGCGGACAACGGTTCGCTGCTGGTCGACGGCGTGGATATCCGCCAGATCGATGTCAGCGAGCTGCGCCACAATATCGGCTACGTGCCCCAGGACATCCAGCTGCTGGCCGGTACCTTGCGCGACAACCTGGTCAGCGGTGCGCGTTACATCGAGGACGATATGATCCTGCAGGCTGCCGAGTTGTCCGGCGTGCACGAGTTCGCCCGGTTGCACCTGGACGGTTACGAGCTGCAGGTCGGCGAGCGCGGGCAGAACCTGTCCGGCGGCCAGCGACAGAACGTGGCCCTGGGCCGGGCACTGCTGCTCAACCCGCAGATCCTGCTGCTCGATGAGCCCACTGCGGCCATGGACAATACCGGCGAAGAGCGCCTCAAGCAGCGCCTGCAGGCGGTGATCGAGAGCAAGACCGTGCTGCTGGTCACCCACCGCGCCTCGCTGTTGACGCTGGTCGACCGGTTGATCGTCATCGACCGTGGTCAGGTAGTTGCCGACGGCCCGAAAACCGCTGTCATGGATGCACTGAAGAAGGGGCAGATCAGTGTTGCATAAGCTTGATATCGGTCAGTTCAAGGAACAGCTGCGCCGTTACTTCAAGGGCTCGGAGTCGCTGCACGGGCAGCCGCTTCCCGAGGTCAACAAGGCGCTTATCGAGGACGCCCCGCGCGTGGTGCGCCTGACAATCTGGGGGGTGATCGCGTTCTTCCTGTTCCTGATCGTCTGGGCCAGCTTCGCGCCCATCGACGAAGTCACCCGCGGCGAGGGCAAGGCCATTCCCTCGTCCAAGGTGCAGAAAGTCCAGAACCTTGAGGGCGGCATCGTCGCCGAAATTTTCGCCAAGGAAGGGGAGGTGGTGGAAGTCGGTCAGCCCTTGCTGCGCCTGGACGAAACGCGCTTCATCTCTAACAAGGGCGAGACCGAGGCCGAACGCGTGGCCATGGCCCTGCGCGTCGAGCGCCTGAGCGCCGAGGTCGATGACACCCCGCTGAAGATCGACGATAAGCTGCGCGAGGCCGCGCCCAGCCAGGCGGCCAGCGAAGAGTCGCTGTATGCCAGCCGGCGTCAGCAGTTGAATGACGAGGTCAACGGCCTGCAGCAGCAGCTGGTGCAGAAGCAGCAGGAGTTGCGCGAGTTCAATTCCAAGCACGCCCAGTACGCCAATAGCCTGCAGCTGTTGCGCCAGGAGATCGGCATGTCCGAACCGCTGGTGGCCAAGGGGGCGATTTCTCAGGTCGAGATCCTGCGCCTGCGCCGTTCCGAGGTGGAAACCCGCGGCGAGCTGGACGCCACCGAACTGGCCATCCCCCGCGCCGAGGCGGCGGTGAAGGAAGTGCAGAGCAAGATCGAGGAAACCCGCGGCAAGTTCCGCAGCGACGCCCTGACTCAACTCAACGAGGCCCGCACCGACCTGAACAAGGCCACTGCCACCACCAAGGCACTGGATGACCGGGTCAACCGTACGCTGGTCACTTCACCGGTGCGCGGCATCGTCAAGCAACTGCTGGTCAACACCATCGGCGGGGTGATCCAGCCGGGCAGCGACATCATCGAGATCGTGCCGCTGGACGATTCGCTGGTGATCGAGGCGAAGATCCTGCCCAAGGACATCGCGTTCCTGCACCCGGGGCAGGAAGCCATGGTCAAATTCACCGCCTATGACTACACCATTTACGGCGGCCTTGAGGCCAAGCTTGAGCAGATTGGCGCCGACACCATCACCGACGAAGACAAGAAGACCACCTACTACCCGATCCGCCTGCGCACCGGAAAGAGCCACCTGGGCAGCGACGCCAAACCGCTGCAAATCATCCCCGGGATGGTCGCCACAGTGGACATCAAGACCGGCAAGAAGACCATCATGAGCTATCTGCTCAAGCCGATCATCAAGGCTCGCACCGAGGCCCTGCGCGAGCGTTGAGCCTGTACCGGCCTCTTCGCGGGTAAACCCGCTCCCACAGGTCCTGCGCAGGCCTTGAGAGCCGCACGATCCCTGTGGGAGCGGGTTTACCCGCGAAGAGGGCCTCAGATCAACCCAGTGTCTTCATCTTCCTGGATCAGGTTGTTCAAGCTGCCCAGCGCTTTGCGCGCGGTGGAGCGGTTGAGCAGCTTGGCCTGGGCACCAGCGGGCAGGTCGGTGATGCTGATTACACCCTTGGTGGTCAGCACGTCGATCAGGTCCTCCAGCACGCGGATCATGTCCAGGTCGCTCTGCTTGAGCTGGCGCAGGCTGGTCTCGACCACGTCGTCGGCAAACCATTCGAGGATGTCGGCATGGTCGGCCGGGAGCATTTCCGTGAATTCGGCATAGGGGGCAGCTTCTACCCGCAGCAACTGGCCGTCGGCGTCGCGTTGCACGTAGAACATGGCGTCGTCCCTCGTCACGATGGTTCCTTAGTTGGTAATCCGCAGCATAGGCAAAGTTCACCAGGCAGGTGCGCCCGGCGCGTGAGTATGCGCTGCGCGAGGGTGGCAGGGAAGGCCGCCCCCGCGGTGGCCAGGGCTGGCCACCGCGGGACGGGGATCAGTGATCGACCTTGATGGTCGGGTCGGCACCGCTGATCAGCGAATTGACCGTGGTGTTCGACCAGTTCACGCCTTCGAGCTTGATGGTCACGTCGGCGCTGCCGCCGGCATTGAGCTTGCCGTCGGAGCTGACCTGCAAGGTCGAGGAGCCATCTGCCGCGGTGGTGATCTTCAGGTAGTTGTCGATGGTGCTGGCCGTCTCGCCCTGCAGCAGGTCGTGCAGGTCGAGGCGGTCACCCTCACTGGCCTTGAAGTCCTTGATCACGTCGTTGCCGACATCACCCGCCTTCCACACGAACAGGTCGGCACCGCTGCCACCGATCAGGATGTCATTGCCCTGGCCGCCGATGAGGGTGTCGTTGCCGCTGCCGCCGAGCAGGATGTCATTGCCCTTGCCGCCATCGAGGTAGTCGTTGCCACCCTGGCCGAAGATGATGTCATTGCCTGCGCCGCCGATCAGGGTGTCGCTGCCGTCGTTGGCCCCGGAGATGTCGAACTCGGTGTAGTGCTCGCTGACGTACTGGTGCATCGCCCGTGCGTCCACGTCACCGGCGTCGACCCCGGTCTTGCTGGCGACATAGGCCTGGATGGCCTCGACGCCGGTACCGGCGATGGACGGGAAGGTCACCAGGTCGCCGAAGATGATGTCGTTGCCGTCGCCGCCGTTGACCGTGTCATTGCCCGGTAGTGTGGCCTCGGTGTGGCCGAGGATGGCATCGGCGAGCTTGCTCGGGTCGATGTTGGTCTGCGGCTTGCCATCAGTGTCGTATGGCTTCAGGTCGTTGGCGTTGACGCCGCTGTTCAGGCCAATCGCTTCGACGTCGGACAGGCCCGAGAGGATTTTGAAGCTGTCCAGCGAATTGGCCAGGGTGGCGTCGTTGGTGCTGCTGCCGGTACCGCCCCGGGTCGACATCTCATAGGTGCCGTCGCCCTGGGCGTGCAGGGAGCCGGTTTCATAGGTACGCCAGCTGCCGTTGTTGCTGTTCTTGTACTGGATGGTGATGGAACCGTCGGAGTCGATGGACACGCGGGTCCTGCTGTCCACGGTGCTGTTGGTAACAGTATCACCCAGTTTGTAGTTGATCGACGACAGGTAGCTGTCCAGGGTGACGCTGCTGTTGGCCAGCGTCGGGTTGGTCTTTTCGTTGTACTGGTAGTACGTCGGCTGCCCGTCGGTAATGAAGAACGTCTGGTTGCTGCCGGTGCTGCCCGCTGCCTTGAGCGCCTCGAACCAGTTGGCGGTGGTCTTGAAGGCATCTTCGTAGTTGGTGCCGCCGCCGGACGACAGGGTGTTCAGCGCCGCGAGCAGGGTTTTCAGGCCCGCGTCGTTGAGGGTCACCGAGACCGTGCTCTTGACCTGGGTGGCGAAGTCCACCAGGAGGATGTTGACCACACCCGACTGGGCGCCTTTGACGCTGGCGGCCAGGGTCTTGAACACCGACTCCAGCGAAGACTTGGCCGCACTCACGCCCGACGAGCCCATAGAGCCCGAGGTGTCGACGATGAAGGCGATGTTGTAGTTCTGCCCCGGCACCACGTGCAGGCCGTTGACGTCCGACACGATGATGTCGTTGCCATCCGTGCCGTTGATGGTGTCGTTTTCCGCCGACAGGTTGCTGGTGGTATAGGTCTGCGGGTAGACCGTGACCTTGATGGTGCCCTCGGTGGTCGCAGCACTGCCACCAACGTTTTCGCTCGAGGTCGAGCTGACCTTCACGTCGAACTGGCCCTGGTAGTAGGCCGGTGGCTTGATGGTCAGGCTGCCAAGGTTCCAGCCAGTCACGTCGACGGCTTCGCTGCCCACGGTGAGGGTGTGGCCTGCGCTGTCGGCCAGCACCGAGCCTGCCGGGATGCCCGAGAGCTTGACGCTCAGGGATTCCGAACCGTCGGTGTCGGTCAGTGCGGTGTTGATGCTCACCAGCTTGATCGGTGCGCCGTTCTCGCCGCCTTCGTTGAGCTTGTAGCCGTCGTAGTAGCCCACGCCGTTGCTGCCATGCAAGTCGGAGACGGTGACGCCAGCGTTGGCCAGCGCGGCAACGTTCGGGTACATCGGGATGTTGGCGCTATTGAGGTCGGTGACCGCGCCGCTGCCCACCTGGATGTTGACGTCCAGGCTGCCAGGGCCGGCCTGGTTGGCGCTGTAGATCTCCAGGGTGTAGTAGCCGCTGGTGGTCGGCGTGAAGCTGCCGCTGATCTTGCCGCTGGCCGAGCCCCAGGTCGCGCCGGCGACGTTGTTGCCACCCACGACGATCTGCAGGCTATCGTCGGCGGTGCCGCTGAAGGTATACGTCTTGCCGGCCTCCAGGTAGATCAGGCCGGACGTCTTCGAGCCGGAGCCGGGGGTGATCGTGGCCGAGCTGTCGACCGTGCTCACCAGTTCGCTCTTGCTGGCATTGCCAGAGTTGGCGAACACGTTCTTCAGCGCGTCACCGGTGATGCCGTTGCCATTGGTGCCCAGGTCCTTGAGCGAGGTCCAGGTTTCCTTGGTCAGGCCCAGCGAGTTGACGCTGTTGCTGCCGATGCTCAGCGTCGGGGCGTCGGCGACCGGCTTGATATCGACCTTCAGCGTGGCCTGGGTGCCCGCATCCTTGCCGTCGGTAGGCGTGTACTTGATCTGCGCGTAGTCGGCCTGCTTGTTGCCCACACCGGTGCCGCCGTAGCCGTCGACGCCCGACTCGTTGGTGGCCGGCACGAACTTGAGCTTGCCGGCGGCGATGTCGGCCTGGCTGATGGTCTGGCCGGCCTTGACGTCGGTCCAGGTCGAGCCGACCAGCAGTTGCAGTTTGCCGGCGCCCGGCAGGGTGTTGATGGTCACGCCCAGGCTGCTCAGCGGCGAATCGACGTCACTGACGTTGAAGTCGCTCCAGGCCAATACCAGGTCGGTGTCCTCGTTGCCGGTGACCGCGCCGCCAGTGGTGGTCGGCGCATCGTTCACGGCAATCACGTTGACCGTGGTGGTCGCGGTGTTGGAGGTGTTGACACCATCGGTCACCGTCACCGTGATGATCCGTGGCGTGGTGCTCGGGTCTTCGCTGGTGTTGATGAAGGTGATGTTCTTGATCGCCTGGATGTAGTCGGCCAGCGAGGCGGTTCCGCTCAGGGTCAGCACCACCTTGCCGTCGGTGCTGTTGGCATTGATGGTGATGCCGTTGACGCTATTGCCCAGGTTCAGCGCATCGCCTGGCTGACGGTTGGTCAGGGTCACGGTGGCGCCGGTCAGCATCGAGCTGTCGTAGTCGGTGATGCTGACGTCGACATCGCCGATCGACACACCCTTGCCGTTTTCGGTGAAGGTGGTCTGGTAGTCGGCGCCGGCCTTGCCGCTGGAGTCGTTGGCGTCCAGGTCCAGCACCGGGGCCGGTTCGTAGATGACCGTGGTGGCGCTGCCGGCGCTGCCGCTGACGACCAGGTTCTCGAAGTTGCCGCCGGTGGCCGAGTCGATCTTGACGGTGAACTGCTCGGGGCCTTCGGTGACGTTGTCCTTGATGGTCGGGATGGTGAAGGTGGCCGTCGAGCTGTTGGCCTTGATCACCACGCTGACCACGCCGGTGTAGTCGGCACCGTTGCTGGCGGTACCGCTATAGCTCAGTTTCACCGTGACGTCGGTCTGCGCCGGGTTGGACAGCGTCAGGGTGTAGGTCGCCGTGCTGCCCTCGGCCACTGCGGCGGTGCCGTTGATGCTCAGGGTGGTGGTCTGGATGGTGTCTGTCACGGCGGTGACCGCAGGCTTGTCGCTGACGGTCAGCTGCTCGAAGTTGCCACCGGTGGTGCCGGTGATGGTCGCCGAGACGTTGCCCGCATCGATGTACACGTCGTCGGCCGGTGCCGCGACGGTGACGGTGCCGGAGCTCTTGCCGGCATCGATGTGGATCACCGCGCCGTTGCTCAGGGTGACGGTCATGGCAGTGCCGGCCTTGTTGGTCAAGGTGGCGGTGTAGACGATCTGGCCACCCTCGGCAACGGTCTGGGTCGCGCTCAGGCTCAGGCCGGTGTTGTCGATGGTGTCGGTGACCTTGGTTTCGGCATATGTGGCATCGGTGGTCAGCAACTCGAAGTCGCCACCCGTGGAGCCGGTGATGTTGACCTTCTGGGTGCTGGCATCCAGGTAAGGGTCGTCGCCCGGTGCATTGACCGTCACGCTGGCCTCACTCAGGCCCTTGCCGATGGTGATGACTTCACCGTTGCTCAGAGTGACCTTCATCTCGCTGCCGGCCGGGTTGGTCAGCTTGGCGGTGTAGGTAATCTGGCCGCCTTCGGCGACGGTCGGGGTGGCCGTCAGGCTCAGGGTGGTCAGGTCCTTGGTGTTCGGACCATCGTTCACCGTGGTGCTCGGCGTGCCGACGGCCACCAGCTTCTCGTAGTTACCGCCGGTCATGCCGGTGATGCTGTTGGTCAACGGGGTGTTGGTGATGTAGACGTTGTTCGGCGCGGTGTAGTTGACCGAACCGCTGGTTTCGTTGATGCCGATGGTGATGGTCTGGCCGTTGGCCAGGCTGATCACCAGCGGATGCTCGGTCACCGGCGAGGTCACGGTCGCGGTGTAGGTGACCACGCCGCCCTCGGTCACGCTTGGGGTGGCGGTCAGGGTTACGGTGCTGGTGTCGATGGTATCGGTCACGGCCGTGACCGCCGGGGTCGCGCTGACGTTCAGCTTCTCGAAGTCACCGCCGGTGGTGCCGGTGATGCTCGTGCTGACACTGCCGGCATCCACGTAGACGGTATTTTTCGGCGCGTCGACGGTGACGGTGCCTTCGCTCAGGCCCTTGGCAATGGTGACCACCGAGCCGTTGCTCAGGTTGATGGTCATGGCGCTGCCGGCCGGGTTGCTCAGCTTGACGGTATAGGTGATCTGGCCGCCTTCCTGGACGGTACCGGTAGCGCTCAGGCTGACGTTGGTGGTGTCCAGGTTGCTCGGGTTATCGGTGATCGTGGTGCTCGGGGTACCGGTGGTGACCAGTTTTTCGTAGTTGCCGCCAGTGACGCTGGTGATGCTGTTGGTCACCGTCGGGTTGGTGGCGTAGACGTTGTTCGGCGCGGTGTAGTTGACCGAACCGCTGGTTTCGTTGATGCCGATGGTGATGCTCTGACCGTTGGCCAGGCTGATCACCAGCGGTTTCTCGGTCACGGGTGCGGTTACCGTGGCGGTGTAGGTGATCACGCCACCTTCCACAGCCGATGGCGTGGCAGTCAGGGTCACGGTACTGGTGTCGATGGTGTCGATGACCGAGGTCACGGCCGGCTTGGCACTGACGGCCAGCTTCTCGAAGTCACCACCCGTGGTGCCGGTGATGCTCGCGCTGACGCTGCTGGCATCCACGTACACGGTGTTCTTCGGCGCATCGACGGTGACGGTGCCTTCGCTCAGACCCTTGGCGATGGTGATGACCGCGCCATTGCTGAGGGTGACCTTCATCTCGCTGCCGGCCGGGTTGGTCAGCTTGGCGGTATAGGTGATCTGGCCGCCTTCCTGGACGGTGCCGGTGGCGGTCAGGCTGACCCCGGTGGTGTCCAGGTGCGAGGGGTCATCGGTGACCGTGGTGGTCGGGGTACCGTCAGTGACCAGCTTCTCGTAGTTACCGCCGGTCACGCCAGTGATGCTGTTGGTCAGCGGGGTGTTGGTGGTGTAGACGTTGTTTGGTGCGGTGAAATTCACCGAACCGCTGGTCTCATTGACGCCGATGGTGATGCTCTGGCCGTTGGCCAGGCTGATCACCAGCGGGCTGCCGGTGACCGGTGCGCTGACGGTGGCGGTGTACACCACGACGCCGCCTTCGGTCACGCTCGGGGTGGCGCTGAGGACTACAGTGCTGGTGTCGATGCTGTCGGTCACCGACGTGACGGCGGCATTCGGGCTGACGGTCAGGTGCTCGAAGTCGCCACCGGTTGTGCCGCTGATGGTCGCACTGACGCTGCCCGCATCCACGTACACGGTGTTCTTCGGTGCGTCGATGGTGACGGTGCCTTCACTCTGGCCCTTGGCGATGGTGATGACTTCACCGTTGCTGAGGGTGACCTTCATCTCGCTGCCGGCCGGGTTTGTCAGCTTGGCGGTGTAGGTAATCTGGCCGCCTTCTTCAACGGTGTTGGTTGCGGTTAGCGTCAGGCCGGTGTTGTCCAGTTTCGCCGGGTCATCGGTGACCGTGGTGCTCGGGGTTCCCGATGCGACCAGCTTCTCGTAGTTGCCACCGGTGACGTCAGTGATGCTGTTGGTCAGCGGCGTGTTGGTGGTGTAGACGTTGTTTGGTGCAGTGAAGTTGACCGAGCCGCTGGTCTCGTTGAGGCCAATGGTGATGCTTTGGCCGTTGGCCAGGGTGATCACCAGCGGGCTGCCGGTAACCGGGGCGCTGACGGTGGCGGTGTACACCACGGTGCCGCCTTCGGTGACCGATGGCGTTGCGCTGAGGATGACCGTCGAAGTGTCGATCGAGTCGGTCACGGTGGTGACCACCGGGTTGGTGTTGATGTTGAGGTTCTCGAAGTCACCACCAGTGGTGCCGGTGATGCTTGCCTTCACTTCACCTGCGTCGACGTAGACCGTGTTCTTCGGCGCGTCGACGGTGACGGTGCCTTCGCTCAGACCCTTGGCGATGGTGATGACCGCGCCATTGCTGAGGGTGACCTTCATCTCGCTGCCGGCCGGGTTGGTCAGCTTGGCGGTATAGGTGATCTGGCCGCCTTCCTGGACGGTGCCGGTGGCGGTCAGGCTGACCCCGGTGGTGTCCAGGTGCGAGGGGTCATCGGTGACCGTGGTGGTCGGGGTACCGTCAGTGACCAGCTTCTCGTAGTTGCCGCCGGCCACGCTGGTGATGCTGTTGGTCAGCGGTGTATTGGTGGTGTAGACATTGTTCGGCGCAACGAAGTCTACGGAACCACTGGTCTCGTTGACCTTGATGACGATGCTCTGACCGTTGGCGAGCGAAATCACCAGCGGTGAGCCAGTTACCGGCGCTGTCACGGTTGCCGTGTAGGTCACCACGCCGCCCTCGCTGACGCTTGGGGTGGCTGTCAGGGTGATCGTGCTGGTGTCGATCGAGTCGCTGATGACGGTCTCGACCGGGGTCTTGTCGGCAGTCAGGGCTTCGAAGTTGCCACCTTCAGCCTTCTCGATCGAGACCGAAACGGTGGAGCCATTGTTGTAGACGTCGTTAGCCGCCGTCGGTACATCGACAGAGCCCACAGTCTTGCCGGCTTCCACGGTGATGGTCTTGCCGTTCGACAGGGTCACGGTCACAGCGGTCTGTGCTGGGTTGCTCAGGGTCACGGTGTAGGTGATCACGCCGCCTTCGGTGATGCCTGGGGTGGCGGTCAGCGTAGCGGTAGTGGTGTCGATCGAATCGCTGATGACGGTCTCGACTGGGGTCTTGTCGGCAGTCAGGGCTTCGAAGTTGCCGCCTTCGGCTTTCTCGATGCTGACGCTGACTGTCGAACCGTTGTTGTAGACGTCGTTGGCGGGCGTCTGGAAATCGACGCTACCGGTGCTCTTCCCGGCTTCGACGGTGATGGTCTGACCGTTGGACAGAGTCACGGTCACCGGGGTCTGGGCCGGATTGCTCAGGGTCACGGTGTAGGTGATCACGCCACCTTCAGTGATGCCTGGAGTGGCGGTCAGCGTAGCGGTAGTGGTGTCGATCGAGTCGCTGATGACAGTTTCGACTGGGGTCTTGTCGGCAGCCAGGGCTTCGAAGTTGCCACCTTCAGCCTTCTCGATCGAGACCGAAACGGTGGAGCCATTGTTGTAGACGTCGTTAGCCGCCGTCGGTACATCGACAGAGCCCACGGTCTTGCCGGCTTCGACGGTGATGGTCTTGCCGTTGCTCAGCGTGACCGTCACGGCGGTCTGAGCCGGATTGCTCAGGGTCACGGTGTAAGTGATCACACCGCCTTCGGTGATGCCTGGGGTGGCGGTCAACGTGGCAGTGGTGGTGTCGATCGAATCGCTGATGACGGTTTCGACTGGGGTCTTGTCGGCATTCAGGGCTTCGAAGTTACCGCCTTCGGCCTTCTCGATCGAAACCGAAACGGTGGAGCCGTTGTTGTAGACGTCGTTGGCCGCCGTCGGTACATCGACAGAGCCCACGGTCTTGCCGGCTTCGACGGTGATGGTCTTGCCGTTGCTCAGCGTAACCGTCACGGCGGTCTGAGCCGGATTGCTCAGGGTCACGGTGTAGGTGATCACGCCGCCTTCAGTGATGCCTGGAGTGGCGGTCAGCGTAGCGGTAGTGGTGTCGATCGAATCGCTGATGACGGTTTCGACCGGGGTCTTGTCGGCAGTCAGGGCTTCGAAGTTACCGCCTTCGGCTTTCTCGATACTGACGCTGACTGTCGAGCCGTTGTTGTAGACGTCGTTGGCCGCCGTCGGTACATCGACAGAGCCCACAGTCTTGCCGGCTTCGACGGTGATGGTCTTGCCGTTGCTCAGCGTAACCGTCACGGCGGTCTGAGCCGGGTTGCTCAGGGTCACGGTGTAGGTGATCACGCCACCTTCGGTGATACCTGGGGTAGCCGAAAGGGTCGCAGTGGTGGTGTCGATCGAGTCGCTGATGACGGTCTCGACCGGGGTCTTGTCGGCAGTCAGGGCTTCGAAGTTGCCGCCCTCAGCCTTCTCGATCGAAACCGAAACGGTGGAACCGTTGTTGTAGACGTCGTTGGCCGGCGTCTGGAAATCGACGCTACCGGTGCTCTTGCCAGCTTCGACGGTGATGGTCTGACCATTGGACAGAGTCACGGTCACCGGGGTCTGGGCCGGATTGCTCAGGGTCACGGTGTAGGTGATCACGCCGCCTTCAGTGATGCCTGGAGTGGCGGTCAGCGTAGCGGTAGTGGCGTCGATCGAGTCGCTGATGACGGTCTCGACCGGGGTCTTGTCGGCAGTCAGGGCTTCGAAGTTGCCGCCTTCGGCTTTCTCGATGCTGACGCTGACAGTCGAACCGTTGTTGTAGACGTCGTTGGCCGCCGTCGGTACATCGACAGAGCCCACAGTCTTGCCGGCTTCGACGGTGATGGTCTTGCCATTCGACAGAGTCACGGTCACGGCGGTCTGTGCTGGGTTGCTCAGGGTCACGGTGTAGGTGATTACGCCGCCCTCGGTCACGCTAGGCGACGCGGTCAGGGTGGCGGTAGTGGTGTCGATCGAATCGCTGATGACAGTTTCGACCGGGGTCTTGTCGGCAGTCAGGGCTTCGAAGTTGCCGCCTTCGGCTTTCTCGATGCTGACGCTGACAGTCGAACCGTTGTTGTACACGTCGTTAGCCGCCGTCGGTACATCGACAGAGCCCACAGTCTTGCCCGCTTCGACGGTGATGGTCTTGCCGTTGCTCAGCGTAACCGTCACGGGGGTCTGAGCCGGGTTGCTCAGGGTCACGGTGTAGGTGATCACACCGCCTTCAGTGATGCCTGGAGTGGCGGTCAGCGTAGCGGTAGTGGTGTCGATCGAATCGCTGATGACGGTCTCGACCGGGGTCTTGTCGGCAGTCAGGGCTTCGAAGTTGCCGCCTTCAGCCTTCTCGATCGAAACCGAAACGGTGGAGCCGTTGTTGTAGACGTCGTTAGCGGCTGTCGGCACATCCACGCTGCCCACAGTCTTGCCGGCTTCGACGGTGATGGTCTTGCCGTTGCTCAGCGTAACCGTCACGGGGGTCTGAGCCGGGTTGCTCAGGGTCACGGTGTAGGTGATCACGCCGCCTTCGGTGATACCTGGGGTAGCCGAAAGGGTCGCAGTGGTGGTGTCGATCGAATCGCTGATGACGGTCTCGACCGGGGTCTTGTCGGCAGTCAGGGCTTCGAAGTTGCCGCCCTCAGCCTTCTCGATCGAAACCGAAACGGTGGAGCCGTTGTTGTAGACGTCGTTGGCCGCCGTCGGCACATCGACAGAACCCACGGTCTTGCCGGCTTCGACGGTGATGGTCTTGCCGTTGCTCAGCGTAACCGTCACGGGGGTCTGAGCCGGGTTGCTCAGGGTCACGGTGTAGGTGATCACGCCGCCTTCGGTGATACCTGGGGTAGCCGAAAGGGTCGCAGTGGTGGTGTCGATCGAATCGCTGATGACGGTCTCGACCGGGGTCTTGTCGGCAGTCAGGGCTTCGAAGTTGCCGCCCTCAGCCTTCTCGATCGAAACCGAAACGGTGGAGCCGTTGTTGTAGACGTCGTTGGCCGCCGTCGGCACATCGACAGAACCCACGGTCTTGCCGGCTTCGACGGTGATGGTCTTGCCGTTGCTCAGCGTAACCGTCACGGGGGTCTGAGCCGGGTTGCTCAGGGTCACGGTGTAGGTGATCACGCCGCCTTCGGTGATACCTGGGGTAGCCGAAAGGGTCGCAGTGGTGGTGTCGATCGAATCGCTGATGACGGTCTCGACCGGGGTCTTGTCGGCATTCAGGGCTTCGAAGTTGCCGCCTTCAGCCTTCTCGATCGAAACCGAAACGGTGGAGCCGTTGTTGTAGACGTCGTTGGCCGCCGTCGGCACATCGACAGAACCCACGGTCTTGCCGGCTTCGACGGTGATGGTCTTGCCATTGCTCAGCGTGACCGTCACGGCGGTCTGAGCCGGATTGCTCAGGGTCACGGTGTAAGTGATCACACCGCCTTCGGTGATACCTGGAGTGGCGGTCAGCGTAGCGGTAGTGGCGTCGATCGAATCGCTGATGACGGTTTCGGCAGGCGCCGGGTTCGGTGTCAGTTGCTCGAAGTTGCCGCCAGTGGCACCGGTGATGGTGGTGCTGACGGTGGAGCCGTTGTTGTAGACGTCATTGGCCGGCGTCTGGAAATCGACGCTACCGGTGCTCTTGCCAGCTTCGACGGTGATGGTCTGACCATTGGACAGAGTCACGGTCACCGGGGTCTGGGCCGGATTGCTCAGGGTCACGGTGTAGGTGATCACGCCGCCTTCAGTGATGCCTGGAGTGGCGGTCAGCGTAGCGGTAGTGGTGTCGATCGAATCGCTGATGACGGTCTCGACCGGGGTCTTGTCGGCAGTCAGGGCTTCGAAGTTGCCGCCCTCAGCCTTCTCGATCGAAACCGAAACGGTGGAGCCGTTGTTGTAGACGTCGTTGGCCGCCGTCGGCACATCGACAGAACCCACGGTCTTGCCGGCTTCGACGGTGATGGTCTTGCCGTTGCTCAGCGTAACCGTCACGGGGGTCTGAGCCGGGTTGCTCAGGGTCACGGTGTAGGTGATCACGCCGCCTTCGGTGATACCTGGGGTAGCCGAAAGGGTCGCAGTGGTGGTGTCGATCGAATCGCTGATGACGGTCTCGACCGGGGTCTTGTCGGCATTCAGGGCTTCGAAGTTGCCGCCTTCAGCCTTCTCGATCGAAACCGAAACGGTGGAGCCGTTGTTGTAGACGTCGTTGGCCGCCGTCGGCACATCGACAGAACCCACGGTCTTGCCGGCTTCGACGGTGATGGTCTTGCCGTTGCTCAGCGTGACCGTCACGGCGGTCTGAGCCGGATTGCTCAGGGTCACGGTGTAAGTGATCACACCGCCTTCGGTGATACCTGGAGTGGCGGTCAGCGTAGCGGTAGTGGCGTCGATCGAATCGCTGATGACGGTTTCGGCAGGCGCCGGGTTCGGTGTCAGTTGCTCGAAGTTGCCGCCAGTGGCACCGGTGATGGTGGTGCTGACGGTGGAGCCGTTGTTGTAGACGTCATTGGCCGGCGTCTGGAAATCGACGCTACCGGTGCTCTTGCCAGCTTCGACGGTGATGGTCTGACCATTGGACAGAGTCACGGTCACCGGGGTCTGGGCCGGATTGCTCAGGGTCACGGTGTAGGTGATCACGCCGCCTTCAGTGATGCCTGGAGTGGCGGTCAGCGTAGCGGTAGTGGTGTCGATCGAATCGCTGATGACGGTCTCGACCGGGGTCTTGTCGGCAGTCAGGGCTTCGAAGTTGCCGCCCTCAGCCTTCTCGATCGAAACCGAAACGGTGGAGCCGTTGTTGTAGACGTCGTTGGCCGCCGTCGGCACATCGACAGAACCCACGGTCTTGCCGGCTTCGACGGTGATGGTCTTGCCGTTGCTCAGCGTAACCGTCACGGGGGTCTGAGCCGGGTTGCTCAGGGTCACGGTGTAGGTGATCACGCCGCCTTCGGTGATACCTGGGGTAGCCGAAAGGGTCGCAGTGGTGGTGTCGATCGAATCGCTGATGACGGTCTCGACCGGGGTCTTGTCGGCATTCAGGGCTTCGAAGTTGCCGCCTTCAGCCTTCTCGATCGAAACCGAAACGGTGGAGCCGTTGTTGTAGACGTCGTTGGCCGCCGTCGGCACATCGACAGAACCCACGGTCTTGCCGGCTTCGACGGTGATGGTCTTGCCGTTGCTCAGCGTGACCGTCACGGCGGTCTGAGCCGGATTGCTCAGGGTCACGGTGTAAGTGATCACACCGCCTTCGGTGATACCTGGAGTGGCGGTCAGCGTAGCGGTAGTGGCGTCGATCGAATCGCTGATGACGGTTTCGGCAGGCGCCGGGTTCGGTGTCAGTTGCTCGAAGTTGCCGCCAGTGGCACCGGTGATGGTGGTGCTGACGGTGGAGCCGTTGTTGTAGACGTCATTGGCCGGCGTCTGGAAATCGACGCTACCGGTGCTCTTGCCAGCTTCGACGGTGATGGTCTGACCATTGGACAGAGTCACGGTCACCGGGGTCTGGGCCGGATTGCTCAGGGTCACGGTGTAGGTGATCACGCCACCTTCGGTGATGCCTGGAGTGGCGGTCAGCGTAGCGGTAGTGGTGTCGATCGAGTCGCTGATGACAGTTTCGACTGGGGTCTTGTCGGCAGCCAGGGCTTCGAAGTTGCCGCCCTCAGCCTTCTCGATCGAAACCGAAACGGTGGAGCCGTTGTTGTAGACGTCGTTGGCCGCCGTCGGCACATCGACAGAACCCACGGTCTTGCCGGCTTCGACGGTGATGGTCTTGCCGTTGCTCAGCGTAACCGTCACGGGGGTCTGAGCCGGGTTGCTCAGGGTCACGGTGTAGGTGATCACGCCGCCTTCGGTGATACCTGGGGTAGCCGAAAGGGTCGCAGTGGTGGTGTCGATCGAATCGCTGATGACGGTCTCGACCGGGGTCTTGTCGGCATTCAGGGCTTCGAAGTTGCCGCCTTCAGCCTTCTCGATCGAAACCGAAACGGTGGAGCCGTTGTTGTAGACGTCGTTGGCCGCCGTCGGCACATCGACAGAACCCACGGTCTTGCCGGCTTCGACGGTGATGGTCTTGCCGTTGCTCAGCGTGACCGTCACGGCGGTCTGAGCCGGATTGCTCAGGGTCACGGTGTAAGTGATCACACCGCCTTCGGTGATACCTGGAGTGGCGGTCAGCGTAGCGGTAGTGGCGTCGATCGAATCGCTGATGACGGTTTCGGCAGGCGCCGGGTTCGGTGTCAGTTGCTCGAAGTTGCCGCCAGTGGCACCGGTGATGGTGGTGCTGACGGTGGAGCCGTTGTTGTAGACGTCATTGGCCGGCGTCTGGAAATCGACGCTACCGGTGCTCTTGCCAGCTTCGACGGTGATGGTCTGACCATTGGACAGAGTCACGGTCACCGGGGTCTGGGCCGGATTGCTCAGGGTCACGGTGTAGGTGATCACGCCACCTTCGGTGATGCCTGGAGTGGCGGTCAGCGTAGCGGTAGTGGTGTCGATCGAGTCGCTGATGACAGTTTCGACTGGGGTCTTGTCGGCAGCCAGGGCTTCGAAGTTGCCGCCCTCAGCCTTCTCGATCGAAACCGAAACGGTGGAACCGTTGTTGTAGACGTCGTTGGCCGCTGTCGGTACATCGACAGAGCCTACGGTCTTGCCAGCTTCCACGGTGATGGTCTTGCCATTCGACAAGGTCACGGTCACAGCGGTCTGAGCTGGGTTGCTCAGCGTCACTGTGTAGGTGATCACGCCACCTTCGGTGATGCCTGGAGTGGCGGTCAGCGTAGCGGTAGTGGTGTCGATCGAGTCGCTGATGACAGTTTCGACTGGGGTCTTGTCGGCATTCAGGGCCTCGAAGTTGCCGCCTTCGGCTTTTTCGATGCTGACGCTGACTGTCGAACCGTTGTTGTAGACGTCGTTAGCGGCTGTCGGCACATCGACGCTGCCTACAGTCTTGCCGGCTTCGACGGTGATGGTCTTGCCATTCGACAAGGTCACGGTCACGGCGGTCTGAGCTGGGTTGCTCAGGGTCACGGTGTAGGTGATCACGCCACCTTCGGTGATACCTGGGGTAGCCGAAAGGGTCGCAGTGGTGGTGTCGATCGAGTCGCTGATGACGGTCTCGACTGGGGTCTTGTCGGCAGTCAGGGCTTCGAAGTTGCCGCCTTCGGCTTTCTCGATGCTGACGCTGACTGTCGAACCGTTGTTGTAGACGTCGTTGGCGGGCGTCTGGAAATCGACGCTACCGGTGCTCTTCCCGGCTTCGACGGTGATGGTCTGACCGTTGGACAGAGTCACGGTCACCGGGGTCTGGGCCGGATTGCTCAGGGTCACGGTGTAGGTGATCACGCCACCTTCAGTGATGCCTGGAGTGGCGGTCAGCGTAGCGGTAGTGGTGTCGATCGAGTCGCTGATGACAGTTTCGACTGGGGTCTTGTCGGCAGCCAGGGCTTCGAAGTTGCCGCCCTCAGCCTTCTCGATCGAAACCGAAACGGTGGAACCGTTGTTGTAGACGTCGTTGGCCGCTGTCGGTACATCGACAGAGCCTACGGTCTTGCCAGCTTCCACGGTGATGGTCTTGCCATTCGACAAGGTCACGGTCACAGCGGTCTGAGCTGGGTTGCTCAGCGTCACTGTGTAGGTGATCACGCCACCTTCGGTGATGCCTGGAGTGGCGGTCAGCGTAGCGGTAGTGGTGTCGATCGAGTCGCTGATGACAGTTTCGACTGGGGTCTTGTCGGCATTCAGGGCCTCGAAGTTGCCGCCTTCGGCTTTTTCGATGCTGACGCTGACTGTCGAACCGTTGTTGTAGACGTCGTTAGCGGCTGTCGGCACATCGACGCTGCCTACAGTCTTGCCGGCTTCGACGGTGATGGTCTTGCCATTCGACAAGGTCACGGTCACGGCGGTCTGAGCTGGGTTGCTCAGGGTCACGGTGTAGGTGATCACGCCACCTTCGGTGATACCTGGGGTAGCCGAAAGGGTCGCAGTGGTGGTGTCGATCGAGTCGCTGATGACGGTCTCGACTGGGGTCTTGTCGGCAGTCAGGGCTTCGAAGTTGCCGCCTTCGGCTTTCTCGATGCTGACGCTGACTGTCGAACCGTTGTTGTAGACGTCGTTGGCGGGCGTCTGGAAATCGACGCTACCGGTGCTCTTCCCGGCTTCGACGGTGATGGTCTGACCGTTGGACAGAGTCACGGTCACCGGGGTCTGGGCCGGATTGCTCAGGGTCACGGTGTAGGTGATCACGCCACCTTCAGTGATGCCTGGAGTGGCGGTGAGCGTAGCGGTAGTGGTGTCGATCGAATCGCTGATGACGGTCTCGACTGGGGTCTTGTCGGCAGTCAGGGCTTCGAAGTTGCCGCCTTCGGCTTTCTCGATGCTGACGCTGACTGTCGAACCGTTGTTGTAGACGTCGTTGGCGGGCGTCTGGAAATCGACGCTACCGGTGCTCTTCCCGGCTTCGACGGTGATGGTCTGACCGTTGGACAGAGTCACGGTCACCGGGGTCTGGGCCGGATTGCTCAGGGTCACGGTGTAGGTGATCACGCCACCTTCAGTGATGCCTGGAGTGGCGGTGAGCGTAGCGGTAGTGGTGTCGATCGAATCGCTGATGACGGTCTCGACCGGGGTCTTGTCGGCAGCCAGGGCTTCGAAGTTGCCGCCCTCAGCCTTCTCGATCGAAACCGAAACGGTGGAACCGTTGTTGTAGACGTCGTTGGCCGCTGTCGGTACATCGACAGAGCCCACGGTCTTGCCAGCTTCCACGGTGATGGTCTTGCCATTCGACAAGGTCACGGTCACAGCGGTCTGAGCTGGGTTGCTCAGCGTCACGGTGTAGGTGATCACGCCACCTTCGGTGATACCTGGGGTCGCCGAAAGGGTCGCAGTGGTGGTATCGATCGAATCGCTGATGACGGTCTCGACCGGGGTCTTGTCGGCAGCCAGGGCTTCGAAGTTGCCGCCCTCAGCCTTCTCGATCGAAACCGAAACGGTGGAACCGTTGTTGTAGACGTCGTTAGCGGCTGTCGGTACATCGACGCTGCCTACAGTCTTGCCGGCGTCGACGGTGATGGTCTTGCCATTCGACAAGGTCACGGTCACGGCGGTCTGAGCTGGGTTGCTCAGGGTCACGGTGTAAGTGATCACGCCACCTTCGGTGATGCCTGGGGTCGCCGAAAGGGTCGCAGTAGTGGTGTCGATCGAATCGCTGATGACGGTCTCGACCGGGGTCTTGTCGGCAGCCAGGGCTTCGAAGTTGCCGCCCTCAGCCTTCTCGATCGAAACCGAAACGGTGGAACCGTTGTTGTAGACGTCGTTGGCCGCTGTCGGTACATCGACAGAGCCTACGGTCTTGCCGGCATCCACGGTGATGGTCTTGCCATTCGACAAGGTCACGGTCACGGCGGTCTGAGCTGGGTTGCTCAGCGTCACGGTGTAGGTGATCACGCCACCTTCGGTGATGCCTGGAGTGGCGGTCAGCGTAGCGGTAGTGGTGTCGATCGAGTCGCTGATGACGGTCTCGACTGGGGTCTTGTCGGCAGTCAGGGCTTCGAAGTTGCCGCCTTCGGCTTTCTCGATGCTGACGCTGACTGTCGAACCGTTGTTGTAGACGTCGTTAGCGGCTGTCGGTACATCGACGCTGCCCACAGTTTTGCCGGCTTCGACCGTGATGGTCTTGCCGTTCGACAAGGTCACGGTCACGGCGGTCTGAGCCGGATTGCTCAGGGTCACGGTGTAAGTGATCACACCGCCTTCGGTGATGCCTGGGGTGGCGGTCAGCGTAGCGGTAGTGGAGTCGATCGAGTCGCTGATGACGGTCTCGACTGGGGTCTTGTCGGCAGTCAGGGCTTCGAAGTTGCCGCCTTCGGCTTTCTCGATGCTGACGCTGACTGTCGAACCGTTGTTGTAGACGTCGTTAGCGGCTGTCGGCACATCGACGCTGCCTACAGTCTTGCCGGCTTCGACGGTGATGGTCTGGCCATTGGACAGAGTCACGGTCACCGGAGTCTGGGCAGGGTTGCTCAGGGTCACGGTGTAAGTGATCACGCCGCCCTCGGTCACGCTAGGCGACGCGGTCAGGGTGGCGGTGGTGGTGTCGATCGAGTCGCTGATGACGGTTTCGGCAGGCGCCGGGTTCGGCGTCAGTTGCTCGAAGTTGCCGCCAGTGGCACTGGTGATGGTGGTGCTGACGGTCGAGCCGTTGTTGTAGACGTCATTGGCCGGCGTCTGGAAATCGACGCTACCGGTGCTCTTGCCAGCTTCGACGGTGATGGTCTGGCCATTGGACAGAGTCACGGTCACCGGAGTCTGGGCAGGGTTGCTCAGGGTCACGGTGTAAGTGATCACGCCGCCCTCGGTCACGCTAGGCGACGCGGTCAGGGTGGCGGTGGTGGTGTCGATCGAGTCGCTGATGACGGTTTCGGCAGGCGCCGGGTTCGGCGTCAGTTGCTCGAAGTTGCCGCCAGTGGCACTGGTGATGGTGGTGCTGACGGTCGAGCCGTTGTTGTAGACATCATTGGCCGGCGTCTGGAAATCGACGCTACCGGTGCTCTTGCCAGCTTCGACGGTGATGGTCTGACCATTCGACAGGGTCACGGTCACCGGAGTCTGGGCAGGATTGCTCAGGGTCACGGTGTAGGTGATCACGCCACCCTCGGTCACGCTAGGCGACGCGGTCAGGGTGGCGGTGGTGGTGTCGATGGTGTCGGTGATCTCGGTCACTGCCGGCGTCTGCGGCAAGGTCACGATTACGTTGCCGCCGCCGGTGGTACCGGTCACGGTGGTGGAAATCTGCCCGCCATCGATGTACGGCGTGTCGTTCCCGGCAACCGGTACGTTGACGGTGCCGGTGGTCTGGCCGGCCGGAATGACGATCACCGCGCCGTTCGACAGGGTCACGGTCAGGTTGGTCGCCGGAGCCTGGCCAACAGTGGCGGTGTAAACGATCACGCCACCCGCTTCGGTGATGGAAGGGGTGGCGCTGAGGGTGAGATCGGTGGCGATCATCGTGACCGCCGTACTGGTGGCGCTATCGACGCCCCCGGTCTGCTCGGTGCTCGCCGCAGTGGCGAAGCCTATCGGGGCAGTGGGGAAACCGATGGTCGGGTCCACGCTGCCGGCCGTTGCGTCGAGCATCACGAAGCTGTGGCCGCCGCCTGCCGCGCCGCCTCCGCCTGCCGCCGAAGGGCCGGCAGCCGTGGCTTCGAGCTGTGTGGTCGGGTCGACACCGGCGGCGATCGCCTGCTGCAGTTCTTCAACCGACGGGGCGGCCTGTGCTGCGGCCTGGCCCAAGTCAGTGCTGCTGTCCGGCGCTTCGGCGCTCCATTGGGTGTCGCGGCCCAGGTCGAGCAGGCGGCCATCGGCCAATTCGAGGGTAACGGCCCCGCCCACGCCCGTGAGTACCTGCTCGCCCGCGAACAGGCGATCGCCCTCGATGAGTACGCGCCGGATGCCTTCTGGGGATACTGCGATGACCTGGCCAACAATGCTCTTGACGATGGCAACAACGCTGCTCATTGGACTCTCCGGCTTACCCGATGATGGGACGTCCCTGCTCAGATCGGCGTCTGCGGCGCCGCATCAGGCGGAATTGTGTCATTAATATGTCTGAAGTTTTTGGCGTCAATTAATTGGCTATAACTGGTTGGAATTAACTTTATGCCAAACTATTGACCTTATGTTCGCCATCCTAAACAATCGGCGAAGTAATGTCACATTGATATTTGAACGTTTGCTTTCTCTTCCCGAAGTGCCTCTCGAAGTGCCTTGTTGGAAGCTCGCTCATCGGTCAGATCAGGTTGCCATTTTCCAATCCTGCACAGCTTTCGCCGTGATTCAGGACAACAGCGCCTTCGGGGATCCGTAAAAAATGCGTGCGCCACTGTTTACCGCTCTGCCACTCGCTTTTGCCGCCACTTTCGTCCACGCCCAAACGCTGCCTGAAGCCATGCAGCAGGCCCTCGAGGTGCATCCCGAGATCCAGGCCGGGGTGAATGCGCGCGTGGCCGCGGACTACCAGTTGCGCGCCGCCAAGGGCGGCTATTTGCCGCAGGTCAACGTCACTGCCGGTTACGGCCGTGAAGGCAGCGACAGCCCGAGCACCGGCAATCGCTGGGAAACCCTGAACCGTGGCGAATCGGCCATCCGCCTGCGGCAGATGGTGTTCGACGGCTTCGCCACCTCCAGCGAAGTTGGCCGCCAGCAGGCCACCGCCAACTCCCGTGCCTACGCGCTGATGGACACCTCCGAGCGCACTGGCCTGGACGTAGCCAAGGTCTACCTGGATGTGCTTTCGCGCCGCGAGATGGTGCGTCTGGCCCAAGAGAACCTGCAGAACCATGAACGCATCCTCGACCAGATCAAACTGCGCACCAGCCGTGGCGTCGGCCGTCTGGCCGACCTCGACCAGGCTGAAGCGCGCCTGGCCCAGGCCCAGAACAACCTGATCACCGAACAGACCAACCTGGCCGACGCCAACACCAACTTCCTGAGCGTGGTGGGGCAGATGCCGGATGAGCTGAGCGCCCCGGCGCCCTTCATCGATCTGCTGCCGGCGTCCCTGGAAGAAGCCCGTGCACAGATGGTGGAAAGCAGCCCGGTGCTGCGCTCGGCCGAGTCGGACATCGCTGCGGCTGAAAAACAGTACGATGCCGCCAAGTCCAGCTTCTACCCACGTTTCGATGCCGAACTCGGCCGCACCGCCGACAACAACATCGATGGCATCGTGGGTCACAACAACGATTGGGAAGCCATGGTGCGGATGAACTTCAATCTGTACGCTGGCGGCAGCAACAAGGCCGAGCTGGAAGCCAAGTCGCACCTTGCCGGCCAGGCTCTGGACATCCGCAACAACGCCCTGCGCCAGCTGAACGAAGAGCTGGGCCTGGCCTGGAACGCCCAGGAAAACGCTAACGCCCAGGTGCCGATCGCCCAGCAGTATGTCGACCACAGCAACCGGGTGCGTAGCGCCTACCAGCAGCAGTTCAGCCTTGGCGAGCGGACCCTGCTCGACCTGCTCGACAGCGAGAACGAAACCTTCACCGCTCAGCGTCGGTTGGTGGAGGTGAAGAATATTCAGTTGTTTACTCAGTACCGAATCAAGGCGACCATTGGCCAACTGCTCAAGAGCCAGGGTGTTGTAGCGCCGATGGCCACCGTTGTGCAGAACGATTTGAAACCCCGGGTGAACCTGCCAGGCCTTAACTGAGGCGCACCCGTCCACCTAACGCCAGGTTGAAGAGAGCACCGCGTGGAATCCGAAGTCAGTCGAGTCCAACTCAACCACGATCCGCGCAGTCAGCATGACGATCCGTTACTGGATAGCCTGCTGACGCTGTGCGTCCTGCATCAGAAACCCGCCAGCCGGGCGATGCTCACCACCGGCCTGCCGCTGCCGTCCCAGCGCCTGAACCCCGAACTGCTGCCCCGCGCAGCGGCTCGCGCCGGGCTGCAAGGCCGGCTGCTGCAGCGCAAGCTGGAGCAGATCCCGAGCATCGCCATGCCAGCCATGCTGCTGCTCAAGGAAGGCCGCGCCGCTGTGCTGCTGGGCTGGGAAAACGCCGACACCGCGCGGCTGCTGCTCAGCGAGAGCGACGGTGGCGAGGTACTGGTCAGCCGTGAGGCGTTGGTGGAGGACTACAGCGGCAAGGTGTTCTTCGCCCAGCCGCAGCACAAGTACGACGTCAACCACGGCAACCTCATCCCGCGCGCAAAGTCCTGGTTCCGCGACACCCTGCTGCGCAGCAAGTGGCTGTACATCGACGCCATCGCCGCCAGCCTGGTGATCAACCTGATCGCACTGGCCGCGCCGCTGTTCGTGATGAACGTCTATGATCGCGTGGTGCCCAACCAGGCCACGTCGACCCTGTGGGTACTGGCCATCGGCATCAGTGGCGCGTACCTGTTCGACCTTATCCTCAAGGGCCTGCGTGGCCTGTGCCTGGACCTGGCGGGCAAGAAGACCGACCTGATCATCTCCGCCACGCTGTTCGAGCGCATCGTCGGCATGTCGATGAAGTACCGCCCGGCACGGGTCGGCAGCTTTGCCCAGAACATCCACGAGTTCCAGGGCCTGCGCGACTTCCTCGCTTCGCTGACCCTGACCAGCCTGATCGACCTGCCGTTCACCCTGATCATTCTCATGGTCATCGCCATCATCGGCGGCCACCTGGTGTGGATCCCGATCCTCGCCTTCCCGTTGGCCCTGGGCATCGGCTACGCCTTGCAGCGGCCATTGATGGCGACCATGGAACGGACCATGGCGCTGGCTTCCGAGCGCCAGTCGAGCCTGATCGAAACCCTGGCCGGGCTGGACGCGGTCAAGGTCAACAATGCCGAGAGCGAACGCCAGTACATGTGGGAGCAGACCCTCGGCACCCTCAGCCGTCTCGAGCTGCGGGTGAAAGTGCTGTCGAGCCTGGCCATGAACATCACCCTGCTGATCCAGCAGATGGCTGGCGTGGCGATGATCTGTGTCGGCGTTTACCTGATCATCGACGGTAACCTCAGCATGGGTGGCCTGGTGGCCTGCTACATGCTCAGCGGTCGCGCCCTGGGCCCGTTGAGTTCGCTCAACGGCCTGCTGGCCCGCTACCAGCAAGCTAAGGTGACCATGGTCTCGACCAACCAGATGATGGAGCTGCCGCAAGAGCGCAACTTCGAGGAACGCCCACTGAGTCGCCAGGTGCTGCAAGGCGCCATCGAGTTCCGTGGCGTCGACTTCACCTACCCCAACCAGCAAAACCAGGCGCTCAAGGGCATCAACCTGAGCATTCGCCCCGGCGAGAAGGTTGGCATCATCGGCCGCAGCGGTTCGGGCAAGAGCTCGCTGGCCAAGCTGATCGTCGGGCTGTACGAGGCGGACAATGGTTCGCTGTTGGTCGACGGCGTGGACATCCGTCAGATCGACGTCAGCGAGCTGCGCCACAACGTCGGCTACGTGCCGCAGGACATCCAGCTGCTGGCCGGTACCTTGCGTGACAACCTGGTCAGCGGTGCCCGCTACATCGAGGATGAACTGATCCTGCAGGCTGCCGAGTTGTCCGGCGTACACGAGTTCGCCCGGCTGCACCCGGACGGCTACGAGCTGCAGGTCGGCGAGCGTGGCCAGAACCTGTCCGGCGGCCAGCGGCAGAACGTCGCCCTCGGCCGAGCATTGCTGCTCAACCCGCAGATACTGCTGCTCGACGAGCCCACCGCGGCCATGGACAATACTGGCGAAGAGCGCCTCAAGCAGCGCCTGCAGGCGGTGATCGAGAGCAAGACCGTGCTGCTGGTCACCCACCGCGCCTCGCTGCTGACGCTGGTCGACCGGCTGATCGTCATCGACCGCGGGCAGATTGTTGCCGATGGCCCGAAAGCCTCGGTCATGGACGCGCTGAAGAAGGGGCAGATCAGTGTTGCATAAGCTGGATTTCGGCGTGTTCAAGGACGGCCTGCGTCGGTACTTCAAAGGCTCCGATTCGCTCAACGGTCAGCCGCTTCCCGAGGTCAACAAGGCGCTGATCGAAGACGCCCCGCGCGTGGTGCGCCTGACTATCTGGGGGGTGATCGCGTTCTTCCTGTTCCTGATCGTCTGGGCCAGCTTCGCGCCCATCGACGAAGTCACCCGCGGCGAGGGCAAGGCCATCCCGTCGTCCAAGGTGCAGAAGATCCAGAACCTGGAGGGCGGCATCGTCGCCGAGATCTTCGCCAAGGAAGGGCAGGTGGTGGAAGTCGGCCAGCCGCTGCTGCGCCTGGACGAAACCCGTTTTGCCTCCAACGTCGGTGAAACCGAGGCCGATCGCCTGGCCATGGCCCTGCGCGTCGAGCGCCTGAGCGCCGAGGTCGAGGATCGGCCACTGAAGATCGACGAAGAACTGCGCAAGGCAGCGCCTAGCCAGGCGGCCGATGAGCAATCGCTGTACCAGAGCCGTCGCCAGCAGTTGCAGGATGAGCTCGCTGGCCTGCAGCAGCAGCTGGTGCAGAAGCAGCAGGAGTTGCGCGAATTCACCTCCAAGCGCGCCCAGTACGCCAATAGCCTGCAGTTGCTGCGCCAGGAGATCGGCATGTCTGAGCCGCTGGTGGCCCAGGGAGCGGTTTCCCAGGTGGAGGTGCTGCGTCTGCGCCGCTCCGAGGTGGAAACCCGTGGTCAGATGGACTCCACGGCACTGGCCATTCCGCGTGCCGAAGCGGCCATCAAGGAAGTCGAGAGCAAGATCGAAGAGACCCGCGGCAAGTTCCGCAGCGAGGCCTTGACCAAGCTCAACGAAGCCCGCACCGAGCTGAACAAGGCGACCGCCACCAGCAAGGCGCTGGACGATCGTGTCAGCCGTACCTTGGTCACCTCGCCAGTGCGCGGTATCGTCAAGCAACTGCTGGTCAACACCATCGGCGGAGTGATCCAGCCGGGCAGCGACATCATCGAGATCGTGCCGCTGGACGACACCCTGGTGGTTGAGGCGAAGATCCTGCCCAAGGACATTGCCTTCCTGCATCCGGGGCAAGAAGCGACCATCAAGTTCAGTGCCTATGACTACACCATTTACGGTGGCTTGAAAGCCAAGCTCGAGCAGATCGGTGCTGATACCATCACCGACGAAGACAAGAAGACCACTTACTACCTGATCAAGCTGCGGACCGAGAAGAGCCACCTGGGCACCGACCAGAAGCCGCTGCTGATCATCCCCGGCATGGTCGCCACGGTGGATATCATGACCGGCAAGAAGACCATCATGAGCTACCTGCTCAAGCCAATCATGAAGGCCCGCGACGAGGCCCTTCGCGAGCGGTAAGCCTGCTCCGGCTTTCGCGGGCAAGCCCGCTCCCACAGGTATTGCTCTGACCCTGTGGGAGCGGGTTTACCCGCGAAAGGGCCAGTACAGGCAGCACCAAAAGCGGGCACAAATACCCTTCATATCTTTATTCTTTAAAGATATTTAAATTATTTTTCTTATTCCCATATAGTCACTCCCACTGCGTACCCGTCGACCAATCGATGCGCCGCACGACTTGAACCCACACGGGTAATCCCCGTGCGTTTCTGATCGTTGCGCGCCATTGAAGTCGCGCACTGCGTGGGAGTGAAACATGCCAGCCGCCTCGAACGCCTTGTCGTCCATCGACAGCGCCCAGCCGCAAACCTTCGAAATCCGTCCGTTCGCCGGTGCCGTCGGCGCCGAACTCATCGGCCTGGACCTGGCCAAACCGGTCACCGCCGAGGATTTCACCCGTATTCATCGCGCCCACCTCGACCACCATGTGCTGGTGTTCCGTGACCAGCGCATCAGCCCGGAACAACAGATCGCCTTCAGCCGCCGCTTCGGCGAATTGCAGATCCATGTGCTCAAGCAGTTCCTGCTCGCAGGCCACCCGGAAATCCTGATCGTCTCCAACATCATCGAGAACGGCCAGAACATCGGCCTGGGTGATGCCGGCAAGTTCTGGCACTCGGACCTGTCGTACAAGGAGCTGCCAAGCCTCGGTTCCATGCTGCATGCCCAGGAGCTGCCCAGCGAGGGTGGCGACACCCTGTTCGCCGACATGCACAAAGCCTGGGACGCCGTGCCCGAGGCCCTGCGCAAGGTGGTCGAGGGCCGCAGTGCCGCGCACTCCTACACCGCCCGCTACGCCGAAACCAAGTTCGAGGGCAACTGGCGCCCGACCCTGACTGCCGAGCAACTGGCGCAGGTCAAGGAAGTCATCCACCCGGTGGTGCGCACCCACCCGGAAAACGGCCGCAAGGCGCTGTTCGTCAGCGAAGGCTTCACCACCCGCATCGTCGGCCTGCCGGACGATGAAAGCCGCGATGTGCTGCAGCAGCTGTACGCGTTGAGCGTGCTCGAGCAGAACATCTATCGCCATCAGTGGCAGCCCCACGACCTGGTGTTCTGGGACAACCGCTCGCTGATCCACCTGGCCACCGGTTGCCCCGCGCACCTGCGCCGCAAACTGTTCCGCACCACCATCCAGGGCGATGCCCCGTTCTGACGACTGAGGAATTCATCATGCGCAAATCCATCAGCCGCCTGGCGGCAAGCATCGGCCTGGGCGCCAGCCTGGTTGTCGGCAGCCTGGCGGCTCCCGCCGTGGCACAAGCCGAAGGCAAGATCCGCATCGCCGAGCAGTTCGGCATCGTCTACCTGCTGCTCAACGTGGTGCGTGACCAGCACCTGATCGAGAAGCACGGCAAGGAGCAGGGCATCGACATCGAAGTGGACTGGGCCCAGCTGTCCGGCGGCTCGGCGATCAACGACGCGCTGCTGTCCGGCTCCGTGGACATCGCCGGGGCCGGGGTTGGGCCGCTGCTGACCGTGTGGGACCGCACCAAAGGCCGGCAGAACGTCAAGGCCGTGGCCTCGTTGGGCAACTTCCCGTACTACCTGGTCAGCAGCAACCCGAAGGTGAAGACCATCGCCGACATTTCCGACAAGGACCGCATCGCAGTGCCTGCGGTGGGTGTGTCGGTGCAATCGCGCTTCCTGCAGTACGCCGCCGCCCAGCAGTGGGGCGACAAGGAATACAACCGCCTCGACAAGTACACCCTGGCCGTGCCGCACCCGGATGCCACCGCCGCGCTGCTGGCCGGTGGCACCGAACTGAACGGGCACTTCTCCAACCCGCCGTTCCAGGACCAGGCGCTGGCCAACAAGGACGTGCACGTGGTGCTCAACAGCTATGACCTGCTCGGCCCCAACTCGCCGACCCTGCTGTTCGCCACCGAGAAATTCCGCAACGACAACCCCAAGACCTACAAGGCCTTCGTCGACGCCCTGGCCGAGGCGGCGGACTTCGCCCAGAAAGACAAGGCCGCTGCAGCGGATACCTATATCCGCGTGACCAAGGCCAAGATCGACCGCGACGCGCTGATCAAGCTGATCGACAACCCGCAGTACGAGTTCACTGTCACGCCGAAGAACACCTACAAGCTGGCCGAGTTCCTGTATCGGGTAGGCGCCATCAAGCACAAGCCGGAGTCGTGGAAGGACTACTTCTTCCAGGATGAACGCCCGCTGCAGGGGAGCTGACCGACCATGACCGCCCCATTGCCAGGCCACACGGCCAGCAACCTGAGCCGTGTCGCTACACCGCCGTTGCTGCAGGTAGACAACCTCAGCCTCGAATACCGCACTGCGCAGCGCGTGGTGCGGGCCACCCACCAGGTCAGCTTCGAAGTCGACCGTGCTGACCGTTTCGTCCTGCTTGGCCCGTCGGGCTGCGGCAAGTCCACCTTGCTCAAGTCCGTGGCCGGTTTCATCACCCCTCGGGAAGGGCAGATCCTGCTGCAGGGCCAGCCGGTCAACGGCCCCGGCCCGGACCGCATCGTGGTGTTCCAGGAGTTCGACCAACTGCCGCCGTGGAAGACGGTGAAAGAGAACGTCATGTTCCCGCTGCTGGTGTCTGGCCAGCTCAAGCGTGCCGAAGCCGAGGAGCGGGCCCTGCATTACCTGGACAAGGTCGGCCTGGCCGCCTTTGCCGATGTCTACCCGCACATGCTGTCGGGCGGGATGAAGGCGCGGGTGGCGATCGCCCGGGCGCTCGCCACCCAACCGAAGATCCTGCTGATGGACGAGCCGTTCGCCGCACTCGATGCGCTGACCCGGCGCAAGATGCAGGAAGAACTGCTGCTGCTGTGGGAGGAAGTGCGTTTCACCTTGCTGTTCGTCACCCACTCCATCGAAGAGGCGCTGGTGGTCGGCAACCGCATCCTGCTGCTGTCGCCCCATCCGGGCCGGGTACGGGCCGAGGTGCACAGCCACCAGTACGACCTCGGCAGCCTCGGCGCTGCGGACTTCCAGGCCAGTGCTCGGCGCATCCATCGCTTGCTGTTCGACGAGGCTGAAGCCCCCGAACAAGCTGATGACTTGGGCTTCAACGACATCCGCATCGCCTACTGACAGGAGCTTGAGCCATGACCCCTACACCTGTACGCCAGGAATACGAGGTGCAGCTGGAGCCTTTGCTCAGTGTGCCTGTGGAACGCAACCTGCCGTTGGCCCAGCGCCTGTGGCAGCACGGCTGGCTGCGCAA
Source organism: Pseudomonas sp. LRP2-20 (assembly GCF_024349685.1). Taxonomy (NCBI): domain Bacteria; kingdom Pseudomonadati; phylum Pseudomonadota; class Gammaproteobacteria; order Pseudomonadales; family Pseudomonadaceae; genus Pseudomonas; species Pseudomonas sp. LR2-20. Next base: position 197,244 of record NZ_AP025944.1, read on the forward strand.
GGCGGTGATCCTGGTGGTGATCGCCGCCTTGTGGGAAGCGATCGCCCGCTACCAAGGCAACGACTTGCTGCTGCCGACCTTCCTGCAGACCGCCGCCGCACTGTGGGACGGGCTGCTCAGCGGCGAGCTGCCGGCCAAGGTCGGTGTGTCGCTGGTGATCCTGCTCAAGGGCTACCTGCTGGGCATTGTTCTGGCCTTTGGCCTGACCAGCCTGGCGGTGTCGACCCAACTGGGGCGGGATCTGCTGGGCACCCTGACCTCGATGTTCAACCCGCTGCCGGCGATTGCCCTGCTGCCGCTGGCGTTGTTGTGGTTCGGGCTGGGAGACAACAGCCTGATCTTCGTGCTGGTGCATTCGGTGTTGTGGGCGCTGGCGCTGAATACCTATGCGGGCTTTCTTGGGGTTTCGGAAACCTTGCGCATGGCCGGGCGCAATTACGGCCTGAAAGGGCTGCGCCTGGTCCTGCATATCCTGGTGCCGGCGGCGTTGCCGTCGATCCTCTCGGGGCTGAAGATCGGCTGGGCGTTCGCCTGGCGCACGCTGATCGCCGCCGAACTGGTGTTCGGCGCCAGCAGCGGCAAGGGCGGGCTGGGCTGGTACATCTTCCAGAACCGCAACGAGCTGTATACCGACAAGGTGTTTGCCGGGTTGGCGGTGGTGATCCTGATCGGCTTGCTGGTCGAGGGGTTGGTGTTCAACACCCTGGAGCGGTTGACCGTTCGGCGGTGGGGCATGCAGAGGTAATAGACCTGTGCCGGCCTCTTCGCGGGCTCGCCCGCTCCCACAGGGACGGCACAGTCTTCAAGGCATGTGAGATCCTGTGGGAGCGGGCAAGCCCGCGAAGAGGCCAGCACGGGCGACCAATTCATGTGCTGTGGGGCATGGCCCTTGCTCTGAAAAACCTTCATACATTTACAAGCTAATTTGTCTGAAAAGTTGTAGGAAAATTCTGAGTTTAGTCTCGATCTCCTTAGAACTATTGCGGTCCTCTTTCCTCGCGCCTAGCCTGTTCCGCTCATTCGTTTACAAGGAACAGTAATCATGGCTTTCGACGCTTTCATTCAAATCGCGGAAATTGCTGGCGAATCACAAGACGAGCACTACAAGCACTGGATCGAGATCCTCGGCTACACGTTCGGCACCAGCCAAAGCACCTCTGCTACCGCGAGTTCCGCAGGGGGCGCCACCTCCGGGCGTACCACCCTGAGCAACCTGACCTTCACCAAATACCTGGACAATGCCAGCTGCAAATTGCTTGAAGCCAGTTGCACAGGGCAGCACCTGAAAGAAGTCAGGCTGGTCGTCTGCCGCGCCGGTGGCGACAAGCTGAAGTACTACGAAGTGGTGCTCGAAGAAGTGATCATTGCCGATTTCATACAAGGCGTGCACGCCGGCGTGCCGACTGAAATCGTCCAACTCAACTACGGCCGTATCAAGACCACCTACACCCGGCAGCAGCGCGTCGATGGCGGTGCTGGCGGCAGTGTCACCGGTGGCTGGGACCGCATTGCCAACAAGAAATTTGCGTGAGGAACGACCATGTCCGAGGCACGCAGCTTTATAAATTCCAAGGCACAGAACTACGCGACCCTGAAGAACGGCACACCGATGAACGCCAATCAGCAGGCCAAGTTCGATGTGCTCAATGCGCATATCGTCAACACGGTTGTCCTGGCCGGCGAACTGGTGATTGTAGGTGATCCCAGCACGCCCTCCTGTACCAGCCATGAAGCCTTTCTCATGGGCAAGGCGGCAGGTATTCACCGCGACATCGTCTTCAACGGCGGCGGTGTCGATGGGTTCATGCTGGATAACTTCGAGATGCTGCAGAGCCTGCTGGCCCATGCGTCGATGGGGGCAGGTGCCGCGAGCGATGGCTGGGCCAGGCATCTGGAGGCGATCAAGAGGACACTGGAGCAGATTGAGCAACTGCACCGCGAGCATATGAGTGGTGGTGCGTTCAGGGCGCGGGAGGCGTTTTACGCCAAACGTGCGGCGCTGTTCAGCGCGCTGGATGAACAGTTGGGGAAGACTGCCGCTTACGGCTCTGGCCTACGAAACCAGGGATCGATCAAGCGGATGCTGCAGCTTTCCACTAAGCGCTATCTTAGTAACGGTGAAATTACGGGGTATGCAAAGAAGGTGACGGGAGTGGCGAGGGCTGCGAGTCTGATCAAAAAAGGTGCTTACATTGGGGTTGCCTTGGATGTAGCCGCTACTGGACTGGAAATTAATAAAGCTTGCACTCTAGGGAGAGAGGAGGAATGTGCTAGAGCTAAGTATGTAGAGGGTGGCTCCCTGGCACTAGGTTTAGCCGGAGGTAGTATCGGGGGAGCGTACGGCGGGGCAATCGCCACCGGGGCATGCGCGTTTGTGCTTGGAATTACAACAGGCCCTGGCTCTTTGGTTTGCGGTGTAGTGGGTGGGGCGGTTGGGGGAGCAATCGGCGGCGAGATAGGAGGGGCAGGGGGTGAGATTGCAGGTGATTTTCTATATCGCAAAGTTTCAGAATGAACATGTTTGAGCCTGGTCTTGTTGTCTTGTTGGGTTTTGGCTTTGGGATAATAACTCTATTTGTACTGGTGTATGTTGCTTGTGTGTATATAGATAGAATTGAGTCCTTTCTTGAAGGGTCTAAGTATGTGCAGGGCGTCAAGGAGGCATTTTTCCATGCAGGTATGCCGGGAAAGGTTCTGCGTATATGTAGCATTGCCTGTCTTTTGACACTGCCAGGCCCTTATGTGCGACGCGGGCTAGCGAACGGCGAGGAGATAAAGAAATTTCCGAGATCAATGAGGTGTGTGTTGGTTGGGCTATGGTTAGCGCTGACCTTTGAAGTCTTAGCGATGCTGGCATTTAGGGTCTGGCTTTATATTGTTTGAATTGCTCTGGTAGTCGTGATCTTGGTAAATTTTTAATGATTACCTTGGTGGCGGTAGGTAGGGCGCTAAGGTCTATGTTTGGAGAGATAATGGGTCAGGTCTTATGTGAGGCTGCAAAGTGACGAATATCCAGATAGCCCTACTCGGTATTTGCTTGTTTGCTTCGCCCGCACTGATGTTTGCGGCATGGGTTTTTGTCGCTTGTCGTTATCTTGAGCATGTTGAATCTTTATTAAAAAATAGCAAGATTATTGTCGGTAATAGGGATAATTTGTCCCGTGCCGGGCTATTGGGGAAGGTTTTGCGTGTGGGGGGAATTTCCGCGATGCTATCCGTGAGCCAGTTCTGCGTGCGAAAGGGTTTGGTTGACGCTGGAGATTTACAAGCAGTACCTGATCGCATCAAAAGGCTGTTGATTGTATTGTGGCTATTGCACTTGTCTTTGTTTGCATCTTTGGCATCGTTCTGCATATGGGTAGGTGTCTTACGAGGCTGATTGCTAAGTAAGCGCTGCAGCGGCGATTTGTGATAATTTACGCGAATGGTATATCGTGAGTAAATTTGAGATTAACTTGGTTGCGATTTGTTTTTTCTTCTTGGCAATGGTCGCATTTTTAGTGCAAATGTATGTCGCCATAAGACATCTTGATGAGATTGAAAGGCTGCTGTCGAAGAGCAATTTTGTGTTGGGGAATAGGAGACTTTATTTGCACGTAGGCCTCTTGGGTAAAATTATGCGTATCGGAAGTGTCAGATTTTTTGTGTGCGGGCCGGTAACGGCCTGCCGTCAGGCAGGCCCTGATCTTCACCAGGTTGGCCTGATGAACCGATCTCCGTACAGAATCGCAAATTGATTCATCGCGCTTTTCCAATCATGGGCCGGTTTTCCCCAATTGGCTGTTATGTTGCGCAATCCCAGCCAAATCAGTTTGGTCGCTGCGTCATCATTCGGGAAATGCCCTCGGGTCTTGATGACCTTGCGTAGCTGGGCGTTGATGCTCTCGATCGCGTTGGTGGTATAGATCACCTTCCGGATGGCGGGCGGAAAGACAAAGAATGGAATCACGCGATCCCAGGCGCGTCTCCAGGCAGCCACCACCGTTGGATATTTCTCACCCCACGGCCCGCTCTCAAACTCATCGAGTGCTTGCTCAGCCGCTTCGGCATTGATGGCTTGGTAAATCGGTTTCAGTTCCTTGGCCAGTGCGCGCCGTTTGTCCCAGGCCGCGTAGTCCAGGCTGTTGCGGATCAGATGCACGATGCACGTCTGCAATGTCGTCTCTGGAAACACGGCGCTGAGGGCTTCTGGCATGCCTTTAAGGCCATCGGTCACGGCAATCAGCACGTCCTCGACGCCACGTGTCTTGAGATCGTTGAACACCTTCATCCAGAACTTCGCACCCTCAGTGTTCTCGATCCAGATGCCCAGGATGTCGCGCGTCCCGTCGGGTAGAACGCCCAAAGCCAAGTAAATGGCCTTGTTGCGCACCAGGCCTTCTTCGCGAATCTTCACCCGCAGCGCATCAAAGAAAATGACCGGGTACATCGGCTCCAATGGCCGCTGTTGCCACGCGCCAATTTCGTCCATGACCTCGTCTGTCACAGAGCTGATGAAGTCGGGTGAAACGTCGGTTCCATACTGCTCGGACAGGAAGGCCCGGATCTCTCTGACTGTCATTCCACGGGCGTACATGGCGATGATCTTGTCGTCGAAGCCAGTGTAACGGCGCTCATGTTTGGGGATCAGGATGGGCGAGAAGCTGCCGTCACGGTCGCGAGGGATATCCAAGCGCAGAGGCCCATCGCCGGTTAGCACTGTCTTGCCGCTTTTGCCGTTGCGCTGGTTGGTTTCATCCTCCGGGCGCTGCGCGCCCGGCGGATAACCCAGGTGGTGGCCAAGCTCGGCATGCAGAGCGCGTTCGATCAAGGCCTTCTTGAACGCCGCAGAGGCATCCTCGATAGCTTCTGCGGTCATCAGGCCCTCACCGAACTGCTCCAGCAGCTCCTTGGGGATTTTGGGCAGGTCACGCAGGGGTTTCTTTTTGGTTGGCATACATGCACCTCTTACTCATGTTATGCCCGAACACAAAATTTCTGACACCCTCTGCGTATCTGTACCATATCAACACTACTGACAACTTCATGTTTATTTGTTCGAAAGGGGTTGGTTGACGAGGCTCAATTGCAAAACTTTCCGGCACCTATGAAAAGGCTGCTGGTAGTACTCTGGTGCACAATGTGTATTTCTTCAGTCGCTTTCCTCGCGCTCGGGTCTTTTTAAGAGTGTATTTAGGGGCGCGCAGACTGCAGTGCTATGCGCGATGCTCAATTGCGCACTGTCCAAGGAAGCTTTGCCGGGAGGACGATTTGTGAAAAGAGGAATGAATGAAGTCGACAGCCGTAGTAGTAGGAATGTCCATGTTGTTATTCTGGATAATGGTCAGTATGGGCTTAATGATTTTTCTTGCGTGCCGATATCTTGATGTGATTGAGTCGAAGTTGGTGGGGTGCAGTTATGTGCGAGATAATCGGCTGAATTTCTCGTCGGCGGGATTGCTAGGGAGAGTGATACGTGCGAGCCTGGCCGCAAACATGCTTATGATGCCTGGAATCTTTGTTCGCAGAGGTGTTGCGGATGCTTCCGAAATATCGAGATTTCCAAGGGGCTTGAGAATTAAGATGCTGATCTCTTGGGGAGGGCTAATGACTTCTACGATCCTGTTTTTTGTTTCTCACAATATTCTGAAATTTTTAAATTTTCCAGTTGAATGAAACGGTATTTTTCCTGTGCCGGCTTCGCGGGCAAGCCCGCTCCCACAGGATCAGCACAGACTTCAGGTCTATTAAAATCCTGTGGGAGCGGGTTTACCCGCGAAGAGGCCAGCACAGGCGACTAATTCATGTACTGTGCTGCCGCATTGCGCAAGGTCCTGGCGATCTCTTCGCGCAGTGCCTGCGGCTCTTCGACCACCACGCCTTCCCCATGGCTCAGCAACCACCAGCGCAATGGCCCGCCATCTTCCACCGTGGCCCGCAGCCGATGCCCTTGGTCCAGCGCAGTCAGTTGCATGTCCACGCTCAACGGCGCCTCGCGCAATTGCCGGGCCAACGGGTCGCTGACCCAGGCCTGCATCTCGATCCCTTCACCCTGCGCCGGCTGCAGCGAATCACCACGTAAATACCCCTGCAAATCGAAATTCCCCCGCAACTCGCCAGCAACGTTCGCCGACCAGTGCCAGCCAAACGGAATGCTCTTGTCATTGCGGTCCAGCGGAAAGATCAGCGACAGCTCGTTGAGGTCGCGCTCCACCGTGCGTTTGCTGACATTGAAGCCCACATCGCGCAGGCGCCACACCAGTTCGGCGCTGGTAATGCCTGGGGAGCGGCTGGGTAATTGGCGCAGCAGCGCCCATTGACGGCTGAGGGTGGCGCGGGTGGTAGCGAACGGCAAAAGGTAACGTCCTTGTCTAGGCTTGCCGCAACAGCATGGCGGCTGGAACAGGTCATGGCAATTAGCCATAACTCGTTCAGATCCAGGAATGCGCAATTGGTTGCCTGGCCTCGAATCGTTCGCGACAGGTTTTGTCGTGACGTCGCGCAGAATCACGCCTCATCACAGCCGCGGTCGGGCCTGTGGGTCGTTCAATGAGGATGAACATGTCTGCTGTCAGCAATATCCATTCGCTGCTCGCCCGTCTTCTGCCTGAGCAGGTCATTTGCCCGCCGACAAACGCCGGCAGGCGGCAGCGGCTGTTTGCCGGGGTCGGGCTGCCCAGCCAGCGCGCGCTGCTGGTCAACCGCCTGGAAGAGGCCCACGACCTGCAGGCGGTGTACGCCGACCTGCGGCAACAGGCACTGGCGGGCAATGTGGCCGCGCTCAACGACCTGGGCTGGATCTGGCTCAATGGCAAATACTGGCGCGCCGACACCGCGCTGGCCGGGCACCTGCTGCGCATGGCGGCGCTGCAGGGCAATGCGGCGGCGTGGTTCAACCTAGGGCAGCAGCACTACTTCGGCAAGGGTGTGGAAACCTCCTATGTGCAGGCCGAGGAATGTTATCGCCAGGCCTTCGAGCGCGGCCTGCTGCATGCCGCTGCCGCGCTGGGCGACCTGTACGAAGAAGAAGTCTGCGATGCTGCGCTGGGCTGGCAGGTCGACCCCGGTCAGGCCTACCAATGGTTCTTGCGCGGCGCCGAGCGGGGCGAGGCGCGTTGCCGGTTTGAAGTGGGCTACCGCTTGTTGCATGGCCTGTACGTGAACGCGGACATCAAGGCCGCGCTGTATTGGCTGGAGCTGGCGGCGGCAACTGGCGTGATGCAGGCGGCCGAGGAGTTGGCGGTGCATTTCAGCAGCCGGGATGACGCGCGTTACCAGGGCTGGCGTGACCGGGCAGTTCAGATGGGCAGCACCTTGGCCCTGACCATGAAGCTGGAAGACCAGATTCAGCCCTGAGCATTGTGCTGCATTCTTTGCGGGCAACCCCGCAGCCACAGAGATTACACGGCATTCAAGCCTTGTGAGATCCCTGTGGGAGCAGGCTTGCCCGCGAAGAGGCCGTTGCAAGCGAGCAAAAATTTCATCTTGGCCCCCCGTCGCCCGCAGTTGACGACAGGGGGAGGCACAGGCGTATATTGATAGTTAGCAAACTATGAATATCCTTGGTTCCCCAATGTCCATTGACTCCCTGCGCCTGCAAGTCAGCAGCGGCATGGTGGTTGCCGCTCGCCACTGGCGGCGCATCTGCCACAACGCCCTGATCGGCTACGGTATCTCCGAGGCCTGCGCCGCACCGTTGCTGATGATCGTGCGCCTGGGCGATGGCGTGCACCAGGTGGCTGTGGCCCAGGCTGCAGGCCTGGAAAGCCCGTCGCTGGTACGCCTGCTCGACCAGCTGTGCAAGGCTGGGCTGGTCTGCCGCAGCGAAGACCCGCTGGACCGCCGCGCCAAGGCCCTGAGCCTGACCGCCGAAGGTCGTCGCCTGGCCGAAGCCATCGAAGCCGAACTGGTGCGCGTGCGCCATGACGTGCTGCAGGGCATCGACGAGGCCGACCTGCAGGCCGCGTTGCGCGTGTTGCGTGCCTTCGAGGCCGCTGGCCTGGGTACTGCGGGCGGGGTGGCATGAACGGTTTCTTCAGCTCGGTACCGCCGGCCCGCGACTGGTTCTACGGCGTGCGCACCTTTGCCGCGTCGATGATCGCCCTGTACATCGCCCTGCTGTTGCAATTGCCGCGACCGTACTGGGCGATGGCCACGGTGTACATCGTCTCCAGCCCGTTCCTCGGCCCTACCAGCTCCAAGGCGCTGTATCGCGCCGTGGGTACGCTGCTCGGTGCTGCCGGGGCAATCTTCTTCGTGCCGCCGCTGGTGCAGTCACCGTTGCTTTTGAGCATCGCCATCGCCCTGTGGACCGGCACCTTGCTGTTCCTTTCGCTGAACCTGCGCACGGCCAACAACTACGTACTGATGCTGGCGGGCTACACCTTGCCGATGATTGCCCTGGCGGTGGTCGACAACCCGCTGGCGGTGTTCGACGTGGCGTCTTCACGGGCCCAGGAAATCTGCCTGGGGATCGTCTGCGCGGCGGTGGTCGGTGCGATCTTCTGGCCGCGCCGGCTGGCTCCGGTGGTGGTGGGGGCCACCGGCAACTGGTTCGCCGAAGCGATCCGCTACAGCGACACCTACCTCGCCCGCGAAGCCAGCGCCGACAAGGTCGGCGGCATGCGCGGGGCGATGGTCACCACTTTCAACTCCCTGGAGCTGATGATCGGTCAGCTCGGCCATGAAGGTGCCGGCCCGCACACCCTGAAGAACGCCCGCGAGCTGCGCGGGCGGATGATTCACCTGCTGCCGGTGATCGACGCCCTCGACGATGCCCTGATCGCCCTCGAAGGCCGCGCCCCGGCCCATTACGCGCAGATCCAGCCGGTGCTGGATGCCGCCCGAGAGTGGCTCAAAGGTACCGCCGACAGCGCCTCCATCGCCCGCTGGACGGCCCTGCACGAGCAGATCGAGCGCCTGCAGCCCGGCGCCGCCGCCCTCGACCAGCGCGCCGAGCTGCTGCTGTCCAACGCCCTCTACCGCCTGACCGAGTGGGCCGACCTGTGGCAGGACTGCTGCTCCCTGCAACACGCCCTGCGCAGCGACGATCCCAAGCCCTGGCGCGCGGTGTACCGCCACTGGCGCCTGGGCCGGCTGACGGCGTTCTTCGACCGTGGCCTGATGCTCTACTCGGTGGTTTCCACGGTGCTGGCTATTGTCGTCGCCTGCGGCCTGTGGATCGGCCTGGGCTGGAACGACGGCGCCAGCGCAGTGATCCTCGCCGCCGTGTCGTGCAGCTTCTTTGCCGCCATGGACGACCCGGCGCCACAGATCTACCGGTTCTTCTTCTGGACCTTGATGTCGGTGATCTTCTCCAGCCTGTACCTGTTCCTGGTACTGCCCAACCTGCACGACTTCCCGATGCTGGTGCTGGCCTTCGCCGTCCCGTTCATCTGCGTCGGCACCCTGACCGTGCAGCCACGCTTCTACCTCGGTACCTTGCTGACCATCGTCAACACCTCGACGTTCATCAGTATCCAGGGAGCCTACGACGCCGACTTCCTGACCTTCCTCAACTCCAACCTGGCTGGCCCGGCGGGCCTGCTGTTCGCCTTCATCTGGACCCTGGTGATGCGCCCGTTCGGCGTGGAACTGGCGGCCAAGCGCATGACCCGCTTCGCCTGGCGCGACATCGTCGAAATGACCGAGCCGGCCACCCTGGCCGAGCACCGTCAGGTCGGCGTGCAGATGCTCGACCGCCTGATGCAGCACCTGCCGCGTCTGTCGCAGACCGGCCAGGACAGCGGCGTGGCCCTGCGTGACCTGTGCGTGGGGCTTAACCTGCTCGACCTGCTGGCGTACCTGCCGCGCGCCGGCCAGCAGGCCCGCGAGCGCCTTAGCACGGTGATCGAGGAAGTCGGCGCGCACTATGCCGCCTGCCTGCGCGCCGGTGAGCGCCTGCACGCGCCAGCCGCGTTGCTGCGCAACATGGAACGTGCGCGCCTGGCGCTGAACCTGGATGAACTGTACGAGCGCGGCGATGCCCGTACCCACCTGCTGCATGCCCTGAGCGGCCTGCGCCTGGCACTGCTGCCGGGTGTCGAGGTGATGCTCGAGCCTGCCGAACAACCGCAACTGCCCCCCGGGCTCGACGGAGCGCCCCTGTGATCGGTGAACTGGATATCAGTGGGGTGTTCCTGCCCACGCTGCTGGTGATGATGTTTGGCACCTACCTGCTGTTCCTGGGGGTGCACGCGGTGCTGGTGCGCCTGCATTTTTACCGCCTGGTCTGGCACCGGGCGCTGTTCAACGTTGCCCTGTATGCCGTGCTGCTTGGCGCGGTGGACCATTTTTGCCGAAGCCTGATGCTGCCATGAAAAAACCTTTGCTGACCCTGGGCCGTGTGGTCCTGACCTTGCTGGTAGTGACCTTCGCCGCCGTGCTCGTGTGGCAGATGGTGGTGTACTACATGTTCGCCCCCTGGACCCGCGACGGCCACATCCGTGCCGACGTGATCCAGATCGCCCCGGACGTGTCCGGGCTGATCCAGAAGGTCGAGGTGCGTGACAACCAGACCGTCAAGCGCGGTGACGTGCTGTTCACCATCGACCAGGACCGCTTCACCCTGGCCCTGCGCCAGGCCAAGGCGACCCTTGGCGAGCGCCAGGAAACCCTGGCCCAGGCGTCCCGCGAAGCCCAGCGTAACCGCAAGCTCGGCAACCTGGTGGCGGCCGAGCAACTGGAAGAGAGCCAGTCCCGCGAGGCCCGTGCCCGCTCGGCGGTCAGTGAAGCCCAGGTGGCGGTCGACACAGCCCAGCTCAACCTTGACCGCTCGGTGGTGCGCAGCCCGGTGGACGGCTACCTCAACGACCGCGCCCCGCGCGACCACGAATTCGTCAGTGCCGGCCGCCCGGTGCTGTCGGTGGTCGACAGTGCTTCGTACCACGTTGATGGCTACTTCGAGGAAACCAAGCTCGGTGGCATCCACATCGGCGACGCCGTGGACATCCGCGTGATGGGCGACAACACCCGCCTGCGCGGCCATGTGCAGAGCTTCGCCGCCGGTATCGAAGACCGCGACCGCAGCAGCGGCGCCAACCTGCTGCCCAACGTCAACCCGGCGTTCAGCTGGGTGCGCCTGGCCCAGCGCATTCCGGTGCGCATCGCCTTCGACGAAGTGCCGGAAGACTTCCGCATGATCGCCGGGCGAACCGCCACCGTGTCGATCCTCGAGGGCCAGCGCCCATGAAACAGCTGATCCTGGCGGGGTTCTGCCTGTCCCTGGGGGCCTGCATGATGGTCGGCCCCGATTACCAAGTGCCGAAGGACGCGGCGGTGCAACGCAGCGACCTCAACGGCCCGCTGCGCCAGGATGCCGACAGCGTGGTGTCGGCACCGGTACCCGAGGACTGGTGGCAGCTGTATCAGGATCAACGCCTCAACGAACTGGTGCGCCAGGCGCTGAGCGCCAATACCGAACTGCGCGTGGCTGCGGCCAACATCGCCAAGGCCCGTGCCCAGGTCGAAGTGGCCGAGTCGCAAGGTGGCTTCAATGGCGGCATCAAGGCGGGTGCCCAGCGCCTGCAGGAGTCCGGCCAAGCCTTCCTGCTACCTGAGAAGGTGCCGGTGGCCAACATCGGTGAGGCCATCATCAGCGCCTCGTACCAGTTCGACCTGTGGGGCACCTTCAAGCGCGGCACCGAGGCCGCCAAGGCCAACGCCGACGCGGTGCAGGCCGCCGCCGACACTGCGCGTATCACCCTGGTGGCCGACGTGGTCAAGGCCTACACCCAAGTGTGTTCGGCCAACGAGGAATACCACATCGCCCGCGAGTCGCTGGACCTGCAGGAGCAGAGCGTGAAGCTCAACCAGCGCCTGCGCGACGCCGGCCGTGGCGACGAAACCCAGGTCACCCGCTCGCAGACCCAGTTCAAGTCGTTGCGCGCCGAACTGCCGCGCTTCAAGGCCGAACGCGAAACGGGCATGTACACCTTGGCGGCGCTGCTGGCCAAGCCTGTGGATAAGTTGCCTGCCGGCACCGCAGATTGCGCCGAGTTGCCACAGCTGAACCAGCTGGTCCCGGTGGGTGACGGCGCGGCCCTGCTCAAACGCCGCCCCGACGTGCGCCAGGCCGAACGCCAGTTGGCAGCCGCCACCGCCGAAATCGGTGTGGCGACCGGTGCGCTGTATCCGGACATCAGCATAGGTGCCCAGGTCGGCACCATCGGTATTCTCGAAGACCTCGGTGACCCGTCGACCAACCGCTGGGGCTTTGGCCCGCAGATCAGCTGGAGCATCCCGACCAACGGTACCCGCGCCCGCATTCGCATGGCTGAAGCTTCGACCCAGGCTGCCCTGGCACATTTCGACGGGGTGGTGCTGAACGCTGTCCGCGAGACCCAGACCCGCCTGGCGCAGTACAGTGCACTGTTGGATCGGCGTGATGCGCTGGCCGAGGCGGAGAAGTCGGCGAAGGAAGCGGCGGACCAGACGCACCGGTATTACCAGGCAGGGCGTGAGTCGTTCCTGGCGGATTTGCAGGCGACGCGGACTTATACCGATATGCGCTCGCAGCTGGCGGCGGCCAATAGCCAGGTGGCGTTGGGGCAGATTGGCGTGTTCCTGGCGTTGGGTGGGGGGTGGAAGGAGGCTGGGAAGCAGTGAAGTTGAAGTGCCTGCCTTGGCATTTTCAGCGCCAGTGAGATCGAGCGCCGCCCGCGCGGCGCATCGCGAGCTGCGCTCGCTCCTACGTTTGTTTCGGGCCAGTGATGCCTGTGGCAGACGCGCGCGACCGCCTTGTTTGTACCCCGCGATAGGGCGCCATGCGCCAAAAGGGGCCGCGCGCAAATACCCCAGAAATAATTGGCCTGAAACAAACGTAGGAGCGAGCGCAGCTCGCGATGCGCCGCGCGGGCGGCGCTCGATCTAACAGGCGCTGCAAAACTGTCGGCAGGCACCTGTCAGCCATCACCCCGTCTCTACGGCAATCCATCTCATCAGATTTGTCTCAAGATTTTTCATGAAATCCCGCCACAACCCTTGAGCGAAGCAAAGTGGAAGTGAACAATGTTCTCTTTCGCATTCCCACCGAGACTGGCCATGAAAACCCGTTCCCGTCTGCTCGCCTGGTTGCCGGCTGTACTGCTTGGCCCGGTGCTGGCGCTGTGCAGCACCCTGGCGCAGGCCGAAGCGCCCGCCGAGGCTGCCAAAGCCCTGCATTTGCTGGACTACATTGGTGCCGACTACCCCCCGACCGTGGACAACGGCAAGGTGATCGACGACGGTGAATACCGTGAGCAGCAGGAATTCAGCGGCGTACTGGCCGACCTGGTCCAAGGCCTGCCGGCCAACGCCGAGCAAGCCGGTCTGCAGCAAGGTGTACAAGCACTGCGTCAGGCCATCGACCAGCGTCAGGACGGCGCAGCGGTAGCCAGGCAGGCCCGCCAGCTGGGCGCGCGCCTGGCGGTGGCCTATGAGGTCAGCCAGGCCCCGGTGATCACGCCGGACCCGGCCCGTGGCGCCTCGCTGTATGCGCAGAACTGCTCGATCTGCCACGGCGACACCGGCGCAGGCGACGGCCCGGCGGGCGTGGGTCTGGAGCCAGCACCGGCCAACCTGCGTGACACCGCACGCCTCGACCAGTTGAGCCTGTTCGACCTCTACAACACCCTGGCGCTGGGCATCGACGGTACCGAGATGCCGTCGTTCGCCGACCAGCTGGATGAGCGCCAGCGTTGGGATGTGGCTGCCTACATCGCCAGCTTCACTGCCAAGCCAGAAGCCGCCAAAGGCGACAAGACCTGGAACATCGCTGACCTGGCTCGTCAGACCCCGGCCGAAGTCGCCGCCAATGAAGGTGATGCTGTGGTCGAGGCGTTCCGCGCCCAGCGCGCCCAACCGCCGCTGGTCAAGCGCGGCCCGTCGCAGTTGCTCGAATACACTGCCAGCACCCTGGACAAGAGCCTGGCAGCTTACCGTGCAGGCGACCGTGACCAGGCCTATGACCTGTCCGTAGCGGCCTATCTGGAAGGCTTCGAGCTGGTCGAAAGCTCGCTGGACAACATCGACACGCAAGCGCGCAAGAACACCGAAAAGGCCCTGATGGCCTACCGTCAGTCCCTGCAGGACGGCCTGCCAGTCGCCCAGGCCGAACAGCGTCTTGCCGATGCTAAAACCAAGCTCGGCCAGGCGGCCAAGCTGCTGGGCAGCGATGGCCTGAGCTGGTCGCTGAGCTTCATTTCCGGCCTGCTGATCCTGTTGCGTGAGGGCCTGGAGGCGATCCTGGTACTGGCCGCTGTGCTGGCGTTTCTGCGCAACACTGGCCAGCAAACGGCCATTCGCAGCGTCAATATCGGCTGGGGCCTGGCGCTGGTCGCCGGCTTTGCCACCTGGGCCGTGGCGGCCTATGTGATCGACGTCGGCGGTGCCCAGCGTGAGCTTCTCGAGGGCAGTACGGCCTTGTTCGCCAGCGTCATGGTGCTGTGGCTGGGGGTGTGGATGCACGACCGTCGCCATGCTGCCGCCTGGCAGGACTACATCAAGAGCAGCCTGGTCAGTGGCGGCGGGCGCTTCGGTTTTGCCGTGCTGGCGTTCTTCTCGGTGTACCGCGAGCTGTTCGAAGTGATCCTGTTCTACGAAACCCTATGGCTGCAGGCTGGCCCAGCTGGTCATCAGGCGGTGCTGGCCGGCGGCGCAACGGCGCTGGTGCTGCTGGTGGGCCTGGCCTGGGTGATCCTGCGTGGGTCGGCGAAGTTGCCGCTGTCGCTGTTCTTCAGCATCAACGCCGGGCTGTTGTGTGCGCTGTCGGTGGTGTTCGCCGGGCATGGCGTGAAGGCGCTGCAGGAGGCGGGCGTGCTGGGCACGCGGCCGGTGGCGTTCTTCGAGTTCGACTGGTTGGGGATTCACCCCGATGTGTACTCGCTGAGCGCACAGGCGGTGGCGCTGCTGGCCATTCTGGTGTTGTATGGGCGTAGTCGCCTGGCCGAGAAACGTCGGGCTACCGTTTGAAGGTTGATGCTGCTGGCCCCTTCGCGGGCAGTGCAGGAATGAAGAGATCTGACTGAATGCGCATCTGGATCGACGCCGATGCCTGCCCCAAGGCAGCCAAGGACCTGATCGTCAAATTCGCCCTCAAGCGCCAGCTCGAGGTGGTGATGGTCGCCGGCCAGGCCGTGGCCAAGCCGGCCTTCGCGATTGTGCGCCTGATCGTGGTGCCCAGCGGCATGGACGCAGCCGACGATTACCTGGTCGAGCACGCCGTGCCTGGCGAGCTGGTGATCTGCAGTGACGTGCCGCTGGCCGACCGCCTGATCAAGAAGGGCGTGGCAGCCCTGGATCCACGTGGCCGCGAGTTCGACGAACGCAACATGGGCGAGCGCCTGGCGGTGCGCAACCTGTTCACCGAGCTGCGCGAGCAGGGCCAGGTCGGGGGAGGGCAGGCGCCCTATGGCGAACGCGAGAAACAGGCGTTTGCCAATGCCCTGGACCGCATCCTGACCCGCTTGACCAAGTAGTGGCCGGGGGCTGCCTTGCAGCCCATCGCCGGCAAGCGCGGCTCCCACACCGGCCGTATTCTGCTCTAGTCATGCGCAATCCCTGTGGGGTCTGCCATCGCCGGCAAGCGCGGTTCCCACACCGGCCGTATTCTGCTCTAGTCATGCGCAATCCCTGTGGGGTCTGCCATCACCGGCAAGCGCGGCTCCCGCACCGGCCGTATTCTGCTCTGGTCATGCGCAATCCCTGTGGGGTCTGCCATCACCGGCAAGCGCGGCTCCCGCACCGGCCGTATTCTGCTCTGGTCATGCGCAATCCTTGTGGGGGCAGCCATCGCCGGCAAGCGCGGCTCCCACACCGGCCATATTCTGCTCTAGTCATGCGCAATCCCTGTGGGTCTGCCATCGCCGGCAAGCGCGGCTCCCGCACCGACCGTATTCTGCTCTGGTCATGCGCAATCCTTGTGGGAGCCGCGCTTGCCGGCGATGGCCTGCGCAGCAGGCCCTTACTGCTCCCCTTCGTGGGTCAGTTCCAGCACCCGGTCGACCAGCTTGTAGATGCCGCCGGCGGCTTCGCTGATCGACTTGGCAACCATGTAGGCTGGGGTGGTGACCAGTTTGCGCTGGCTGTCTTCGACGATGTCATGTACATCGCATTCTTCATGCTTGCCGCCCATTTTCTCCACGGCCGACGCAGTACCTGCGTCATTGCCGATGGTGCAGACCACGCCAGGGCCGTAGATCTTCGCCGCCAGCGCCGGCGAGATGCAGATCAGCCCGACCGGCTTGCAGGCCTCGGCAAAGGCTTCGGCCAGTGTCAGCACATCCGGGTTCACCGTGCATTCGCTGCCTGCCACGGCAAAGTTGGACAGGTTCTTCGCTGCACCGAAGCCACCCGGCACGATCAGCGCGTCGAAATCCTCGGCCTTGGCTTCGCGGATATCCTTCACCTCGCCGCGAGCGATGCGCGCCGACTCGGTCAGCACATTGCGTGATTCGGGCATTTCCTGACCGGTCAGGTGGTCGATCACGTGCATCTGCGCGATGTTCGGCGCAAAGCACTGCACCTGTGCGCCACGCTGGTCGAGGCGCAGCAGGGTGATCACACTTTCGTGGATTTCGGCACCGTCGTACACACCACAGCCGGAAAGAATCACCGCTACTTTCTTGGTCATGCTCATTACTCCATTTTCGAGGCGCTAAATGTCCTCTAGTTTGGCAGATGTGGCCATAGGGATTACGGCGGGCGCATCCTAATCTCTGTGGATAACCATCGAGAGCGTTGCCCATGGACCTGATTCTGCTGGCCGTGCCGTTCTTCTTCGTGCTGATCGCGGTGGAGCTGGTCGCCGACCGCGTGCGCGGCCAGCGCAACTTCACCCTGGCCGATTCGATCAACAGCCTCAGCACCGGTGCGCTGTCCACCAGCACCGGCCTGCTGACCAAAGGCGTAGGGCTGCTGACCTATGCGCTGGCCTGGGAGCACCTGGCGCTGCTGCGCCTGCCGCAGAACGCCCTGTGGGTCTGGCTGCTGGCCTTCGTACTGTACGACTTGTGCTACTACTGGCTGCACCGCCTGGGCCATGAGCGCAACGTGCTGTGGGCGGCGCATTCGGTGCATCACCAGAGCGAGGAGTACAACCTCACCACCGCCCTGCGCCAGACCAGCAGCGGTTTCATCTTCTCGTGGATCTTCTACTTGCCGCTGGCGCTGGTCGGCGTGCCGCCGGTGGTGTTCATCACTGTGGCGTCGCTGAACCTGCTGTACCAGTTCTGGGTACACACCCGGCACATCCCCAAGCTGGGTTGGCTCGAGTGGGTGCTGATCACGCCGTCCAACCATCGCGTCCACCATGCGCAGAATCCTGCTTACTTGGATCGCAACTACGGTGGTGTGTTCATTGTCTGGGATCGCCTGTTCGGCACGTTCAAGGAAGAGGACCCGGCCGAGCCCGTTGTGTTCGGCGTGACCACGCCCTTGGCCAGCTGGAACCCGTTGTGGGCCAACCTGCAGTTCTATGCCCAGCTGTGCAGCGATGCCCGCCGCACCCGCCGCTGGCAGGACAAGCTGCGCATCTGGTTCATGCCTACCGGCTGGCGCCCGGCCGATGTCGCGGCGGCTTATCCACAGGCGAAGCAGAACCTGGCGTTGTTCCGCAAGTTCGAGATTGCCCTGGACCGGGCGTGGAAGGTGTACGTGGCGGTGCAGTTCGTCGTCTACATCGCGTTGGGCAGCTACCTGATGGATGTGGCCGAGCGTGTGCCGAGCGCCGCCCTGGTGCTCGGCTGGTCGCTGATGGCATTTGGCTTGTTCGTCTTGGGTGCGGCCCTGGAAAACCGGCCGTGGGCGCTGCGCCTGGAGCTGGCGCGCCTGCTGACGCTGGTGCCGGCGCTGTACCTGGCCGGCACGCTGGGCTTAGCGGTGGTCGTGCCCGTGTTCTGGCTGCTTCTCGGTGTTTACCTGCTGCTCAGTGCTGGCGGGCTGTTCCTCTGCCGCCGCGCGGCGCTCGGCGCGGATGGTGCGAAAGCGCCGGCGCAGCCACAGCAGGCCACCCAGCAGCAACAGGCCGCCGAGCACCCATAGCTCGTACTTCTTGATACTGCCCAGCATGCCTTCGAGGATGGCGCCGAAGTGGTAGGCCGCCAGGCCCAGCGCCAGGGCCCATACGGCGGCGCCGATGCCGTTGAGCAGCAGGTAGCGGCGCGGCGGGTAGCCGGACAGACCGATGGCCACCGGCATCACCGTGCGCAGGCCATAGACGAAGCGGAAGCTCAGCACCCAGATGTCCGGGTGGCGGCGGATATGCTCCAGTGCCCGGTCACCCATGGCCTGCCAGCGCGGCTTGCGCGCGAGGATCTTGCGCCCGTGCCGCCGGCCCATGAAGTACCACAGCTGGTCGCCGGCGTAGCTGCCACAGAAGGCCACCAAAACCACCAGCTTGATGTCCATGTATTCGCGGAACGCAAGGAAGCCCGCAAGGACCAGAATGGTCTCGCCTTCGAAAAAGGTGCCTAGAAAAAGGGCAAAGTAGCCGAAATCCTGCAGGAATTGTTGGAGCATTTTCTGAGGTGCTGGCGAAATGAACGCGCAGCCTACCCCTTCGCGCGCATTCGTGAAAGTGTCCAAATGTGTCTCGACGTGAACAATTCCTACACGGACAATACCGGCAGCCTTAAGTCGCGGCTTGCGCGAAGCTGTAACACAGCCGTCATAATGGACGCTTATCTTGCCGCTCAATTGATCATAGGGCGTTAACGTCCTCAGGAACGTCAGATGAATAATGAAGTGCTAACCCCTGTCGCGATCAAGGACGCCCAGGCAGTCCCCGAAGAGATGGTACAGACCCCGCCGGACCTGCCCGAGGTCTTGGAGCCGGTGGTCGAAGTCGCCGCCCCGGCCCCCGCGCCGGCACCGGCCATCGCCGTCCCGAGCCTGGACGACAGCAGCCTGTACATTCATCGCGAACTTTCCCAGCTGCAATTCAACATCCGCGTGCTGGAACAGGCGCTGGATGAATCGTACCCGCTGCTCGAACGCCTCAAATTCCTGCTGATCTTCTCCAGCAACCTCGACGAGTTCTTCGAGATCCGCGTCGCCGGCCTGAAGAAGCAGATCAACTTCGCCCGCGAGCTGGCCGGCGCCGACGGCCTGCAGCCGCACCAGGCGCTGGCGCGCATCAGCGAGCTGGTGCATATCGAGGTGGAGCGCCAGTACGCGATCCTCAACGACGTGCTGCTGCCGGAGCTGGAAAAGCACGCCATCCGCTTCATTCGTCGCCGCTACTGGACGCCGAAGCTCAAGACCTGGGTGCGGCGCTTCTTCCGCGACGAGATCGCGCCGATCATCACCCCGATCGGCCTCGACCCGACCCACCCGTTCCCGCTGCTGGTGAACAAGAGCCTGAACTTCATCGTCGAGCTCGAAGGCGTCGACGCCTTTGGCCGCGATTCTGGCCTGGCGATCATCCCGGCACCGCGTCTGCTGCCACGCGTCATTCGCGTGCCGGAAGACGTCGGTGGCCCAGGCGACAATTACGTGTTCCTGTCGTCGATGATCCACGCCCACGCCGATGACCTTTTCCAGGGCATGAAGGTCAAGGGTTGCTACCAGTTCCGCCTGACCCGTAACGCCGACCTGGCGCTGGATTCCGAAGAAGTCGACGACCTCGCCCGGGCCCTGCGCGGTGAACTGTTCTCTCGCCGCTACGGCGATGCCGTGCGCCTGGAAGTGGCCGACACCTGCCCGAAACACCTGTCGGATTACCTGCTCAAGCAGTTCAGCCTGAGCGAGAGCGAGCTCTACCAGGTCAACGGCCCGGTCAACCTGACCCGCCTGTTCAGCATCACCGGCCTCGACAGCCATCCGGAGCTGCAGTACACGCCGTTCACCCCGGCCATCCCCAAGCTGCTGCAGAATGCCGACAACATCTTCAGCGTGATCGGCAAGCAGGACATCCTGCTGATGCACCCGTTCGAGTCCTTCACCCCGGTGATCGACCTGCTGCGCCAGGCCGCCAAGGACCCGCACGTGCTCGCCGTGCGCCAGACCCTGTACCGCTCCGGGGCCAACTCGGAGATCGTCGACGCGTTGGTGGATGCGGCGCGTAACGGCAAGGAGGTCACCGCGGTGATCGAGCTGCGCGCGCGCTTCGACGAAGAGTCCAACCTGCAGATGGCCAGCCGCCTGCAGGCCGCCGGTGCGGTGGTGATCTACGGTGTGGTCGGCTTCAAGACCCACGCCAAGATGATGCTGATCCTGCGCCGCGAGCAGGGCGAGATCGTCCGTTACGCACACCTGGGTACCGGCAACTACCACGCCGGCAACGCCCGGCTGTACACCGACTACAGCCTGCTGACCTCCGACGACGCCCTCACCGAGGACGTCGGCAAGCTGTTCAGCCAGTTGATCGGCATGGGCAAGACCCTGCGCATGAAGAAGCTGCTGCACGCGCCGTTTACCTTGAAGAAGGGCATGCTCGACATGATCGCCCGGGAGACCCAGTTCGCCCTGGAAGGCAAGCCCGCGCACATCATTGCCAAGTTCAACTCGCTGACCGACGCCAAGGTCATCAAGGCGCTGTACAAGGCCAGCCAGTCGGGCGTGAAGATCGACCTGGTGGTGCGCGGCATGTGCTGCCTGCGCCCAGGCATTCCGGGGGTTTCGCACAACATCCAGGTGCGCTCGATCATCGGCCGCTTCCTCGAGCACACGCGGGTGTTCTACTTCCTCAACGGCGGCGAAGAGCAGATCTACCTGTCCAGCGCCGACTGGATGGAGCGCAACCTCGACAAGCGCGTCGAGACGTGCTTCCCGGTAGAGGGCAAGAAGCTGCTGCTGCGGGTTAAGAAGGAGCTCGAAGGCTACCTGACCGACAACACCCACGCCTGGACCCTGCAGCCTGACGGGCGCTACGTACGCAGCACCCCGACTGGCAACCAGAACCCGCGCAGTGCCCAGGCGACCCTGCTGGAGCGCCTGAGCAACCCGGTCCTCAACGTACGCTGAGGACGAAGCCGACCCGGGTCAGCCACTCCGCCTCGTTGGCGAAGTCGGCCTGGGTCAGCTGGTTCTGCTCCAGCCAGCCTTCCGGGAATACCACTTCAAGGCTGTTTTCGCCGGCCCGCAGCTCCACCTTGGGCATCTGCTGGTTGCCCCGGATGTGGTGGAACAGGATGGCGAAGCGCAGCAGCACGCACAGGCGAATCAGTTGCACGGCGTCGTCGCCGAATTCCGTGAACTTGTCCTTGGGGATGTTGCGGCGATGGCCACGTACCAGCAGGGCCATCATCTGCTGCTCGTCGCGAGAAAACCCGGCCAGGTCGGAGTGCTCGATCAGGTAGGCACCGTGCTTGTGGTAGTGGTAGTGGGCGATATCCAGGCCGATTTCGTGGATTTTCGCCGCCCAACCCAGCAGATCGCGCCAGTTTCCTTCCTCAAGCTGCCAGGCCTCGGCCACCTGGTCGAAGGCGTTCAGGGCCTTGCGCTCGACGCGCGCGGCCTGCCCCTGGTCGACGTGATAACGCTCCATCAGCGAGTTGAGGGTGCGCTCGCGCACATCCTCGTGATGATGGCGGCCAAGCAGGTCGAACAGCACGCCTTCGCGCAGGGCACCGTCGCAGTGTTCCATGCGCTGCAGCTCCAGGGCGTCGAAGATCGCCTCGAGAATCGCCAGGCCGGCCGGGAAGATGGTGCGCCGGTCGGGTTTGATGCCTTCGAAGTCGATCTTGTCGACCTCGCCCAGCTTGAACAGCTTGCGCTTGACCCAGGCCAGGCCTTCGGCATTGACCTCGCCGTTGCCCAGGCCGCCGGCCTTGATCGCGGCGCCGATGGCGCGGATGGTGCCGGACGAGCCGATGGCCTCGTCCCAGGTCAGGCGATGCAGGGCGTTTTCGATGCTCATCAGCTCCAGGCGTGCAGCGGTGTAGGCCTGGGCGTAGCGCGCCGGGGTGATCTTGCCGTCACGGAAGTAGCGCTGGGTGAAGCTCACGCAGCCCATCTGCAGGCTTTCGCGCAGCAGCGGTTCGAAGCGCTGGCCGATGATGAACTCGGTACTGCCGCCGCCGATGTCGGCGACCAGGCGCTTGCCGGGGGTGTCGGCCAGGGTGTGCGACACGCCGAGGTAGATCAGGCGCGCCTCTTCACGGCCGGAGATGACCTCCACCGGGTGGCCGAGGATGGCTTCGGCACGCTGGATGAATTCGTTGCGGTTGCGCGCTTCACGCAGGGCGTTGGTGCCGACGATGCGCACCGAGCCTGCCGGCATGCCGTTGATCAGCTGGGCAAAACGCTTGAGGCATTCCAGGCCTCGCTCCATGGCTTCTTCGCTGAGCTTGCGCTCATCGTCGATGCCGGCGGCCAGCTGAACCTTCTCGCCGAGCCGCTCGAGAATGCGGATCTCGGTGTGGTGTGCCTTGGCCACGACCATGTGGAAGCTGTTGGAGCCCAGGTCGATGGCGGCGATCAGGGACAGGTTCTTCGCGGAAGTATGCGGCATTCTGTGTGTTCTCGGTCGGTAACCCGGCAATCGTGCCACGATCCTTGGCTGACGCCAACGCGCACCACACCGGGCCTTGATGCAAGGCAATGTGCCATTCCAATGCTATGACACTTGTGTGACAGTTTCGATTCGCAGCGTCTTGCACAACTATAGTTACACTCAATCGTCCGTGACTTCCTGTAGGGCCTGGGTACGGCTATCATGGGCCACGTTTTTTTGCTTACGACCCTGGAGATATCCATGAGCAGCGATCTGATCAAACACGTCACCGACGCCACCTTCGATGCCGAAGTCCTGCAGGCTCAAGGCCCGGTGCTGGTCGACTACTGGGCTGAATGGTGCGGTCCATGCAAGATGATCGCTCCGGTTCTGGACGACATCGCCGCTACCTACGAGGGCAAACTGACTGTCGCCAAGCTGAACATCGACGACAACCAGGAAACCCCGGCCAAGCACGGTGTGCGTGGCATTCCGACCCTGATGCTGTTCAAGAACGGCAACGTCGAAGCCACCAAGGTCGGCGCCCTGTCCAAATCGCAGCTGGCCGCGTTCCTCGACGCCCACCTGTGAGGTGATGTGAAAAAGCCCCGCAAATGCGGGGTTTTTCTTTTTCAGAGCACTAGACGCAGAAAAAAGCAAGTGTTACATTCGGCCTCGCACTGCTTCTCCAGTGCCCTCTGCACGCCGTCGCCGAAGCATCCCTAATTCGAATCAGTACGCGATCCTGTCGCCATCTAGCGGCGCGGCTTCATTAAGCCAAAGCTTAATTCTCCCTTCTTACATGATTACGTCATTCCCCTTATGAACCTGACTGAACTCAAGCAAAAGCCGATTACCGATCTTTTGGAAATGGCCGAACAGATGGGCATCGAAAACATGGCCCGTTCGCGCAAACAGGACGTGATTTTCGCCCTGCTGAAGAAGCATGCGAAAAGCGGCGAAGAGATCTCGGGTGACGGCGTGCTGGAGATTCTCCAGGATGGTTTCGGTTTCCTGCGTTCGGCTGATGCGTCCTACCTGGCCGGCCCCGACGACATCTACGTCTCGCCAAGCCAGATCCGCCGCTTCAACCTGCGTACCGGCGACACCATCGTCGGCAAGATCCGCCCACCGAAGGAAGGGGAGCGTTACTTCGCCCTGCTGAAGGTCGACACCATCAACTTCGACCGCCCGGAAAACGCGAAGAACAAGATCCTGTTCGAAAACCTGACGCCGCTGTTCCCGAACAAGCGCCTGAAGATGGAAGCCGGTAACGGCTCCACCGAAGACCTCACCGGTCGCGTCATCGACCTGTGCGCCCCGATCGGCAAAGGCCAGCGTGGCCTGATCGTCGCTCCGCCGAAAGCCGGTAAGACGATCATGCTGCAGAACATCGCGGCGAACATCACCCGTAACAACCCCGAGTGCCACCTGATCGTCCTGCTGATCGACGAGCGCCCGGAAGAAGTGACCGAAATGCAGCGCACCGTGCGCGGCGAAGTGGTTGCCTCGACCTTCGACGAGCCGCCAACCCGCCACGTGCAGGTTGCCGAAATGGTCATCGAGAAGGCCAAGCGCCTGGTCGAGCACAAGAAGGACGTGGTCATCCTGCTGGACTCCATCACCCGTCTGGCACGTGCCTACAACACCGTGATCCCGAGCTCTGGCAAGGTGCTGACCGGTGGTGTCGACGCCCACGCCCTGGAGAAGCCGAAGCGCTTCTTTGGCGCCGCGCGTAACATCGAGGAAGGCGGTTCGCTGACCATCATCGCCACTGCGCTGGTCGAAACCGGCTCGAAGATGGACGAAGTGATCTACGAAGAGTTCAAGGGTACCGGCAACATGGAACTGCCCCTGGACCGTCGTATCGCCGAGAAGCGCGTCTTCCCGGCCATCAACATCAACCGTTCCGGCACTCGCCGCGAAGAGCTGCTGACTGCCGACGACGAACTGCAGCGCATGTGGATCCTGCGCAAGCTGCTGCACCCGATGGACGAGATCGCCGCCATCGAGTTCCTGGTCGACAAGCTCAAGCAGACCAAGACCAATGACGAGTTCTTCCTGTCGATGAAGCGCAAGTAAGCACTTCAAGCCGGAATTGATTGGGGCTGCTTCGCACCCCTTCGCGGGCAAGCCCGCTTCCACAGGTTCAATGCGATCCTTGTGGGAGCGGGCTTGCCCGCGAAGGGGCGCGAAGCGGCCCCAACGCATTTTTGGCCCAAATAAAGCCCGAACGGCGCTACACTCTGCACCCCGACCGATACGGCCAACACGAGGCTCATGCATGCAGTATCGCGATTTGCGCGACTTCATCCGTGGCCTGGAGCAGCGCGGTGAACTCAAGCGCATCCAGGTTCCGATTTCCCCAGTCCTGGAAATGACCGAGGTCTGCGACCGCACCCTGCGCGCCAAGGGCCCGGCGTTGCTGTTCGAAAAGCCCACGGGCTTCGACATCCCGGTGCTGGGCAACCTGTTCGGCACGCCCGAACGCGTGGCCATGGGCATGGGCGCCGAGTCGGTCGACGAACTGCGCGAGATCGGCAAGCTGCTGGCCTTCCTCAAGGAGCCTGAGCCGCCAAAAGGCCTGAAAGACGCCTGGTCCAAGCTGCCGATCTTCAAGAAGGTCGTGTCGATGGCGCCGAAGGTGGTCAAGGACGCGGTGTGCCAGGAAGTGGTCGTCGAGGGCGATGATGTCGACCTCGGCCAGCTGCCGATCCAGCACTGCTGGCCGGGCGACGTGGCGCCGCTGATCACCTGGGGCCTGACCGTGACCCGCGGCCCGAACAAGGACCGCCAGAACCTGGGCATCTACCGCCAACAGGTGATCGGCCGCAACAAGGTGATCATGCGGTGGCTGAGCCACCGTGGCGGCGCCCTGGATTATCGCGAGTGGTGCGAGAAGAATCCGGGCCAGCCGTTCCCGGTCGCCGTGGCCCTGGGCGCTGACCCGGCAACCATCCTTGGCGCCGTGACGCCAGTGCCGGACACCCTTTCCGAGTATGCCTTCGCCGGCCTGCTGCGCGGCAACCGTACCGAGCTGGTCAAGTGCCGTGGCAGCAACCTGCAGGTGCCGGCCACCGCCGAGATCATCCTCGAAGGTGTGATCCACCCGGGCGAAATGGCCCCGGAAGGTCCGTATGGCGACCATACCGGTTACTACAATGAAGTGGACAGCTTCCCGGTGTTCACCGTCGAGCGCATCACCCACCGGCAGAAGCCGATCTACCACAGCACCTACACCGGCCGGCCGCCGGATGAGCCGGCGATCCTCGGTGTGGCGCTGAATGAAGTGTTCGTGCCGATCCTGCAGAAGCAGTTCCCGGAAATCGTCGACTTCTACCTGCCGCCGGAAGGCTGCTCGTACCGCATGGCGGTGGTGACCATGAAAAAGCAGTACCCGGGCCACGCCAAGCGCGTGATGCTGGGTGTGTGGTCGTTCCTGCGACAGTTCATGTACACCAAGTTCGTTATTGTCACTGACGACGATATCAACGCCCGCGACTGGAACGATGTGATCTGGGCCATCACCACGCGCATGGACCCCAAGCGTGATACGGTGATGATCGACAACACGCCGATCGATTACCTGGACTTCGCGTCGCCGGTATCGGGGCTGGGGTCGAAGATGGGCCTGGACGCCACGCACAAGTGGCCGGGCGAGACTACACGCGAATGGGGCCGGGTCATCGTCAAGGACGAGGCCGTCACCCGCCGTATCGATGAGCTGTGGGATCAGTTGGGAATAGATTGATGCAGGTAACGTTGCAGCCGTCCGGGGCGGTGCTGGCGCTCGAACCCGGGGAACGGATCCTGGATGGAGCGCGGCGGCTGGGCTATGACTGCCCGAACAGCTGCCGCAATGGCAATTGCCATGTCTGCGCCGCGTTGTTGGTCGAAGGAAGCGTGCGTCAGGACGGTGAAGTCCGTGACCATGGCGAGTTGTTCACCTGCATTGCCGAACCACTGGAGGACTGTGTGTTGCTCTGGGATGGCGTGCTCGCCCTGGGTGAGCTGCCAGTGCGCAAGCTGGCGTGCAGCGTGAGCGAATGCGTCGAGGTCGGTGGCGACGTCTGGCGCGTGCGCTTGCGCGCGCCGGCCGGCAAGCCGCCGCGTTACCATGCCGGGCAGTACTTGATGATCGAGCGCGAGGGCGGCAAGCAGGCGGCCTTCTCGCTGGCCTCTGCGCCGCATTCCGGGCGAGATCTGGAGCTGCATGTGCTGGTCCGAGAGGCCAGCGCCCAGCAACTGCTGGCACAGCTGCAACGCGACCGCGTGGCGCGCATCGAAATGCCGTTTGGCGATACCCACCTGGCCGAGTTGCCTGACGGGCCACTGGTGCTGATTGCCGCCGGTACCGGCATGGGGCAAATGCACAGCCTGGTCGAACATTGCCGCGCCCAAGGCTTCAAGCATCCGGTGCACCTGTACTGGGGCGTGCGTCGTCCGGAAGACTTCTACACCATCGAGCATTGGGCCGAATGGCAGCGCTTGCCCAACCTGTTCCTGCACAAGGTGGTCAGTGACCTGTGTGGCTGGGAAGGGCGCTGCGGCATGCTGCACGAAGCGGTGTGCGAGGACGTGAAAGACCTCAATAGCGTGCATGTGTATGCCAGCGGCTCGCCGAACATGGTCTACGCCACCCTCGACGCTCTGGTCGAGGCTGGCATGGATGCGCACCGCATGCGTGCCGATGTGTTTGCCTACGCACCACGCGGTTAATAACCGAAGTTTCAAGTAGCGGGTATAAGGCGGTAATTATTACCGCCTGAGCCACTAACTTTCACCGCTTTCGGAATAATAATTCCCAGTCGTCGGAACTGTGCGTGAAACTTGCTCGCCAGGGCTTGAGCATTCTCCTGTTTCTATCCTATGGTTAATGCAAGCGCCCTTGGCGCGGCGGCGCAGGCCGCATGGCACACGACTCTCGCTACGTCTGTAGTACACGGGGAATAATGGCGGCAGCTAATGTCGGCACTTGAAAGTTTGTCCTGGGAAGTTGCTTATCCTCCGACGCTCGACTTCGGTCAGCAACTGACCCGTGAGCAATTGCTCAACTCCATGCAAACCACCATGTCTCGCCATGAAGGTGGCCCCGTCTGGTTGTTTGCCTATGGTTCGTTGATCTGGCGGCCGGAATGCAATTCCGTGGAGCGCCAGCGGGCGCGAGTGCATGGTTATCACCGCGGGTTGTACCTGTGGTCGCACGAGCACCGGGGCACGCCGGAAACGCCAGGCCTGGTGTTCGGCCTTGATCGCGGCGGCTCCTGCAGCGGTTTTGCCTACCGCCTGGATGAAAGCAACCTGGATGATTCGCTGATGGCCCTGTGGCAGCGGGAGATGCCTTATCCGGCGTATCGGCCGCACTGGCTCAGCTGCCGGCTGGGTGATGGCAGCAAGGTGCAGGCGCTGGGGTTTGTGCTGGAGCGGCACTTGCCGTGCTATGCAGGCAACCTGCCGGATACCTTGCTCAGCCAGATTCTGGCCAGCGCCAAGGGGCGTTATGGCACGACGCGGGATTATGTCGAGCAGACCCTGAATGCGCTGCGCAGCCACCAGATGCCGGATCGCAACCTCGAGGCTCGGTTCAGGCGTTGCCATAACCTGCGCGAACTTTGATTGGGCGACTGGCCCTTTCGCGGGGCAAGCCCGCTCCCACAGGTACTTCACAAACGTCCAGGATTGTAAGGGACCTGTGGGAGCGGGCTTGCCCCGCGAAAGGGCCGGGCCTTCCCTAATTGGCCAGCACCACCAACTTACCCACAGCCCGCCGCTGCCCAAGCGCTTCAATCGCAGCCCCGGCTTCAGCCAGTGGATAAGTCCTCGACACCAATGGCTTCAGCTTGCCTTCGGCATGCCAGGCAAACAACTGCCGGAAGTTGGCGGTATTGTCCTCTGGCTGGCGCTGGGCAAACGCGCCCCAGAACACCCCAAGTACCGCCGCCCCCTTGAGCAGCACCAGGTTCGCCGCCATCTGCGGTATGGTCCCGCTGGCAAACCCCACCACCAGCAGCCGGCCCTGCCATGCCAGACCGCGCACGGCTTGGTCGAACAGCTCGCCACCCACTGGGTCGTAGATCACATCGACGCCCTGGCCGCCGGTCAGGCGCTTGATTTCTTCCTTGAGGCTGGCCTGGCTGTAGTCGATCAACTCGTCAGCCCCGGCAGCCTTGGCTACGACAAGTTTCTCGGCGCTACTGGCTGCGGCGATCACTTTTGCGCCCATGGCCTTGCCGATTTCCACCGCTGCCAGGCCAACACCACCCGATGCGCCGAGCACCAGCAGGGTTTCGCCGGGCTGCAGCTGGCCGCGCTGCTTGAGCGCATGCATCGAGGTGCCATAAGTCATGCCGAACGCGGCGGCAGTGGTAAAATCCATGTGCTCGGGAATCGGCATCACGTTGTAGAACGGTACCGCCACCTGCTCGGCGAACGCCCCCCAGCCGGTCAGGGCCATCACCCGGTCGCCCACCTTGAAGGTGCTGGCCCGTTCGCCGACCGCGGCGACCACACCTGCAGCCTCGCCGCCCGGGGAGAACGGCAGGGGTGGCTGGAACTGGTATTTGCCTTCGATGATCAGCGTGTCGGGGAAGTTGACCCCGGCAGCCTGCACGTCGAGCAGGATCTCGTTCTTCTTCGGCAGAGGGCTGGCCACGTCCTCCAGTACCAGGTCGCGAGCCGGGCCCAGGGTTTTGCACAACACAGCTTTCATCGGGGCTATTCCTTTGCGTGTAGTGGCCGATAAGTGTAGGAGGGTCGCCTGCCGGGTCAACGAGCATGGCCGGCCCTGATGTGCGGGTATAAGTGCTGGCATAAGCCCGGGCTTGGGTTTGAGCGGCATGCTGGGTAAGCTGGCGCCAACTGTTTCTAGGAGCGAATTCGTGAAAGCGTGGATCTTGATGGTGCTGGCGCTGATGCTGCCAGCGGCGGCCATGGCCGAGGAAGCCAAGGAAGGGGAACCGAAGGTTTCCTATATCACCCTGAGCCCGCCCTTCGTCGGCAATTACGCCCTCGATGGCAGCCCCAAGCTGCGCGTGTACAAGGCCGATGTGGCCCTGCGTGTGACCGGCGACGCCGCAGCAACTGCGGTCAAGCATCAGGAACCGCTGATCCGCAACCAGCTGGTGGCACTGTTCACCCAGCAGACTGTTGAGACCATGAGCAACGTCGACGCCAAGGAAAAGCTGCGTCAGGAAGCGTTGAAGCAGGTGCAGCAGGTGATGGAAGCGGAAGAGGGCAAGCCGATTGTCGAGGATCTGCTGTTCAATAACCTGATCGTGCAGTGAGTCGAACCTCACGGGCCCCTCGGGGATGTGGTCGAAACGCTGAAGCTAGCGCGATCACTGTGGGAGCGGGTTTACCCGCGAAGAATCCAGCGCAGTTTATGGCACCGGCTCCGCCGGTGTTCGCGGGTAAACCCGCTCCCACAGGAAATGCGTCGGGGCCGGCGAGTGCGTTCAGCGCGCCAGGGCGATGATCGCCGCCCACTGCTCTTCAGTCACCGGCATCACCGACAACCGTGTGCCTTTCTGCACCAGCGGCAACTCTGCCAGCGCACTCTGCTGCTTGAGCAAGCCCAGCCCCAGCACCTGCCGGAATGTCTTCACGTGGGCTACGTCCACCGCGCTCCACGGGTTCTTCTCGGCATTGGCCTTGGGGTCGAAGTAGTGGCTTTCCGGGTCCAGCGCCGTGGGGTCCGGGTAGGCCGCCGCCGTGATCCGGGCGATGCCGGCAATGCCCGGCTGTGGGCAGCTGGAGTGGTAAAAGAAGAACTCGTCGCCCTCGCTCATGGCCCGCATGAAATTGCGCGCCTGGTAGTTGCGTACGCCATCCCAGCGCGCCTCACCCAGGCGACCAAGGCCTTCGATCGAGAGCTCGTCGGGCTCGGACTTCATCAGCCAATAGGCCATGGATACTGCTCCTGAAAAGGTTTGAAATAACCTGTTGCACGAAACCGACAGCCGGTTGGCGTCAACGTTTGCGTGGCGACTCAGGTTGTCGGAAAATGCGCCGATTTTAAAGCTAGACGCTCCGGCGGCACCTAGAAGGTCGCCGAGCCTGAACGTATGCCTAGGGGGGCATTCTTCGATGAATCAACGCAAACCGGATCTACTGTGGATCCTGGTCTTCATCTTTGGACTGGGTGTGGTCACCACCGGTTATGCCCAGGGCATCTGGGAGAAAAAGCTGGATACCGCCTATCAGACTCCGGTCGACGCCAATCCGCAGCAACGTTGATGCCCCCTCGCTGACGCCGCTCAGTTCGGCGCCAGGTACCAGGCTCGGTCGCTTACCGTGCCCTGCAGTGGTACATCCCAACTGGCTTGTGCCAGTCGCTCTACCTTCTGGCATTCATGTGCCAGCCCCAGCAGCAGCGGTTTCTTCCAGGTCTTGCGGCGCGCCTGGTAGGCCAGGCTGCGGTCGTAGAACCCCCCGCCCATGCCCAGTCGCCCGCCGACTTCATCGAAACCGACCAACGGCAACAGGATCAGGTCCAGCGACCAGATCGGGCGCTGGCGCCTGCGATCGGTCAATGGTTCTGGAATACGGAAGCGGTTGCGCTTGAGTTTTTCGCCCTGTTCGAAACGCTGGAACACCATGCGCGTGCGCGGCCAGGCATGCAGCACTGGCAGGTAGGTGCGTTTGCCCCGGCGCTGGGCCTCGCGCAGCAGCAGGCGCGGGTCGATTTCACCGTCGTTGGGCAGGTACAGGGCGATATGCCGGGCGCGGCGGAACAAAGGGTGCTGCGCCAACTGGCGGTACAGGCCGCGTGAGGCCTGGTGTTGCTGGGCGGGTGTAAGGGCGCGGCGGGCGTTGCGTAGCAGGCGACGAAGCTGGGGGCGGGTGAGCGGCGCAGTTTCGGTCATGGCACTGGCTATCCCAGGTGTCGGTTTGCCCAGCTGAGCGCTGGGCAGGAAGAATCAGGCTCCCCGATAAGACCGCTATCGGTGTAGCCCTTGAACCCGAAAGTTCAAGGTGGAGATTGCAGGGGGCGTTAAGGCTTTCCGTCGGGCGGACATGCACACCGGCCCCAGCGTGCAACCCCCGTGGTTGTGCGTATCGGCTCAGGGACATAACCGACTGGCGCATCCCCCAGGGAGTGGCGCCAGTATACCAATCTCAGGGGTTTTTGGTACCCGCATCGTCGGACAAAGCCTGATCGACCCGCTCCAGCAGGTCGCGTACCTGTTCACGGCTGGTGCCACTCACCGGCGCGTCGCTGCGGTCTTCCTGGCGGTGCAGCATTTCGTGAGTGATGTTCAACGCCGCCATGACCGCAATGCGGTCGGCCCCGATCACCTTGCCGCTGCTGCGGATCTCGCGCATCTTGCCATCCAGGTAGCGCGCCGCGCTGACCAGGTTGTTGCGCTCTTCCGGCGGGCAGATGATCGAATACTCCTTGTCGAGGATCTGCACGGTGACGCTATTGCTTGAACTCATGAGTCTTGCTCCAGGGCCTTCAGGCGTAAAATCATCGACTCGACCTTGCGCTTGGCGATCTCGTTCTTTTCGATGAGGTGGGCGCGCTCCTCGCGCCAGGATTTTTCCTGAGCTACTAGGAGTGCATTTTGCCGTTTTAGTTGCTCGACGCGTTCGATCAGCAACTCGAATCGGCTCATCAGCGCTTGCAGGTCGTTCTCTTGCGTGGGTTGCACTCGATTCGCTCCGTCGTTGAATCACCCTGCGATGATGCCTCTCCCCGCGCAGCGGCGGCCAGTGCCGATGGTCTTGGCGCGCCTGCCGGTGCTAGGATACAAGGTCTTCATTCTAGTCAAATGCGCCGTCTGGCGCCTAGCCGACCATGCCTAATACTCAATCGCCTTACGTTGCCTTCGCCATGCTGCTCTCCAGCAATGGCCACCCTGTAACCCCTGCCGAGCTGCATGGCCTGTTGATCGGGCGCAGCTGTGCCGGTGCAGGCTTCGATGCCGAGGCCTGGCTGGCCGATGCCGCCCAACTGCTGGAAACCGAACCCGGCGACACCGTGCGCAACGCCCTGATCGGCCTGCAAGAGATGGTCAAGGGCGAGCTGAACAGCGAAGACATGGCCATCGTCCTGCTGCTGCCTAGCGACGATGCCGCACTGGCTGACCGCGCCGAGGCACTGGGCCAGTGGTGCCAGGGCTTCATCACCGGTTTTGGCCTGAACGCAGGTGGCAAGGACCTGTCTACCGAAGCCAAGGAAGTGCTGCAGGACCTGGTGGCGATTTCCCAGGTCCAGGAAGCACTCGAAGAATCCGAAGACGGCGAGAGCGACTACATGGAAGTCATGGAGTACCTGCGCGTCGCACCGCTGCTGCTGTACACGGAGCTGGCCGCGCCTGCCGCACCCGCGCCAAAACCTTCGCTGCACTGATCAACCGGGGGTAGTTCTGCCCATGAGCCACATACCCAAGGCCGAGTATGCCCGTCGGCGCAAGGCGCTGATGGCGCAGATGGTCCCCAACAGCATCGCCATCCTGCCCGCCGCCGCCGTTGCCATCCGCAACCGCGACGTCGAGCACGTGTACCGCCAGGACAGCGATTTCCAGTACCTCAGCGGCTTCCCCGAGCCCGAAGCGGTGATTGCCCTGATCCCTGGTCGCGAGCATGGCGAGTACGTGTTGTTCTGCCGCGAGCGCAACCCGGAGCGCGAGCAATGGGACGGGCTGCGTGCCGGCCAGGAAGGTGCCGTCCGTGACTTTGGCGCGGACGATGCGTTCCCGATCACCGATATCGACGAGATCCTGCCGGGCCTGATCGAAGGCCGCGAACGGGTCTACAGCGCCATGGGCAGCAATGCGGAGTTCGACCGCCGGCTGATGGACTGGATCAACGTGATCCGCTCCAAGGCACGCCTCGGCGCCCAGCCGCCGAACGAGTTCGTTGCGCTGGATCATCTGCTGCACGACATGCGCCTGTATAAATCGGCAGCGGAAGTGAAGGTGATGCGTACCGCCGCAGATATCTCCGCGCGCGCCCATGTGCGGGCCATGCAGGCCTGCCGCGCAGGGCTGCACGAATACAGCCTGGAAGCCGAGCTGGACTATGAGTTCCGCAAGGGCGGGGCAAAGATGCCGGCCTACGGTTCGATCGTCGCCGCCGGGCGCAATGGCTGCATCCTGCATTACCAGCAGAACGATGCCCCGCTCAAGGACGGCGACCTGGTGCTGATCGATGCCGGTTGCGAGATCGACTGCTACGCCAGCGACATCACCCGTACCTTCCCGGTCAGCGGGCGTTTTTCGCCCGAGCAGAAGGCCATCTACGAGCTGGTGCTCAAGGCCCAGGCCGCTGCCTTTGCCGAGATTGCCCCAGGCAAGCACTGGAACCACGCCCACGAGGCGACCGTGCGGGTCATCACCGAAGGCCTGGTGGACCTCGGCTTGCTCAAGGGTGAAGTGCAGGCACTGATCGACAGCGAGGCCTACCGGGCGTTCTACATGCACCGCGCCGGGCACTGGCTGGGCATGGATGTGCACGATGTCGGCGAATACAAGGTCGGTGGCGAGTGGCGGGTGCTGGAGCCCGGCATGGCGCTGACTGTCGAGCCAGGCATCTACATTGCCGCCGACAACCAGGAGGTCGCGAAGAAATGGCGCGGCATCGGCATCAGGATCGAGGATGACGTGGTAGTGACCAAGCAAGGTTGTGAAATCCTGACCTCGGGTGTGCCCCGCACGGTCGCCGAGATCGAGGCGCTGATGCAGGCTGCACGTAAGGACGCGGCATGAGCCGGGTCAACCTGGCGATCATCGGCGGCGGGCTGGTCGGTGCGAGCCTGGCCCTGGCCCTGCAGGCCGGCGCCAAGGCGCGCGGCTGGAAGATCCTGTTGATCGAGCCGTTCGCCCCCGGCGACAGCTTCCAGCCCAGCTACGATGCGCGTTCTTCGGCGCTGTCGTTTGGCACCCGGCAGATTTACCAGCACCTTGGCCTGTGGCAAACCATCAGCGCGCGCGCCGAGCCGATCCGGCAAATCCAGGTTTCCGACCGTGGCCGCTTCGGCGCCACCCGCCTGGACGCCATGGAAGAAGGCGTGCCGGCCCTGGGTTACGTGGTGGAAAACGCCTGGCTCGGGCAATGCCTGTGGCAAGGGCTGGACAGTGAGGTGGTGAGCTGGCGCTGCCCGGCCGAAGTGAAGGCGATGCAGGCCATCGAGGGTGGCTACCGCCTGCTGCTGGATGACGACACCAGCCTGGAATGCGACCTCGCCGTGCTGGCCGATGGCGGCCGCTCCGGTCTGCGCGAGCAGTTGGGCATTCATGTGCGCCGTACCCCCTACGAACAGAGCGCACTGATCGCCAACATCACCCCTGGCGAGGCCCACTGTGGCCAAGCCTTCGAGCGCTTCACCGAGCAAGGCCCGATGGCCTTGCTGCCATTGCCGGAAAACCGCTGCGCGCTGGTCTGGACACGGCAAGGGATGGATGCCCGGCGCCTGGCCGAGATCGACGAGCGCAGCTTCCTGCGCGAGTTGCAGGATGCCTTTGGCTACCGCCTCGGTGCCCTGCGCCAGGTCGGTGCGCGGCATCTCTATCCGCTGGCGCTGATCGAGGCCGAAGAGCAGGTGCGGCCACACCTGGTGGTGCTGGGCAACGCGGCGCACAGCCTGCACCCGATCGCCGGCCAAGGCTTCAACCTGTCGTTGCGTGACGTGCAGTCGCTGGCCGATGCCCTGTTGGCGGGCCCACAGCATCCGGGCGACCTGGCCAGCCTGCAGGCCTATCGCCAGCGCCAGCGTCTCGATCAGGCGCTGACCATCGGCTTCTCCGACCAGGTCACCCGCCTGTTCGGCAGCAATCAGCCGCTGTTGGCGGCCGGGCGCAATCTCGGCCTGCTCGGGCTCGACCTGCTGCCACCGGCAAAAAGCTGGTTCGCCCGGCAGGCCATGGGCCTGGGTACCCGCCCAGACCCGCGGGGCCAGGCATGAGCAACCCACGCAGGCTGGCGCGCCGGGCGCGCATGTTGCGCTGGCTGCTGAACTTCTACCCGCCCTACATCGGTGCCGGTATCCGCATCCAGCACATCAGCCCGGACATGCGCAGCGTCAAGGTACGCATGAAGCTGACCCGCTGGAACCGCAACTACGTCGGCACCCAGTTTGGCGGCAGCCTGTACTCGATGGTCGACCCGTTCTACATGCTGCTGCTTATCGAGCAGCTGGGCCGCGAATACATCGTCTGGGACAAGGCCGCCAGCATTGACTTCATCGCCCCAGGCAAGAGCACGGTGTACGCCGAATTCCACGTCGATGATGCGCTGCTGGATGAGATTCGCCAGCAGACCGCCGGCGGTAAGAAATACCTGCCCCGTGTGCAGGTCGATATCCGTGACGAAGCCGGCGAGCTGGTGGCACGGGTCGATAAAACCCTATACGTGCGGCTCAAGCCGCAAGCGAGGCAGGCGTAAGGCATGGAAATGCGCGCAGATCTGTTGATTGTCGGTGCCGGTATGGTCGGCAGCGCCCTGGCCCTGGCGCTTCGCCACAGCGGCCTGGAAATTCTCCTGCTCGATGGCGGCCCGCTGTCGGTCAAACCGTTCGACGGCGCCGCACCGTTCGAACCACGGGTGAGTGCCTTGTCGGCGGCCAGCCAGCGCATCCTTGAGCGCCTGGGTGCCTGGGAAGGCATCGCCAGTCGGCGCGTGTCGCCGTATTCCGACATGCATGTATGGGATGGCAGCGGTACCGGTCAGATTCATTTCTCGGCAGCCAGCGTGCATGCCCAGGTGCTCGGCCATATCGTCGAGAACCGGGTGGTACAGGACGGTCTGCTCGAGTGCCTGCACGACAGCGACATCGGCCTGTTGCCCAATGCCCGTCTGGAGCAGCTGCGCCGCTCCGGTGACGAATGGCTGCTGACCCTTGCCGATGGCCGCCAGCTGCGCACACCGTTGGTGGTAGCCGCCGACGGCGCCAACTCGGCGGTGCGCCGACTGGCCGGTTGCCAGACCCGCGAATGGGATTATCTGCATCACGCGATCGTCACCAGCGTGCGCTGCAGTGCCGCGCACCAGGCCACCGCCTGGCAGCGGTTCACCGATGAGGGGCCGCTGGCGTTCCTGCCGTTGTCGCGTGACGGCAAGCAGGACTGGTGCTCGATCGTCTGGTCGACGACGCCAGAGCAGGCCGAGCAGGTCATGGCGCTGGATGAACAGGCCTTCCTCAAGGCCCTGGAGCGTGCCTTCGAGGGGCGTCTGGGCGATGTGCTGGAAGCCGACCCGCGCGTCTGCGTGCCGTTGCGCCAGCGCCACGCCAAGCGCTACGTGGACGAAGGGCTGGTGCTGATCGGCGATGCCGCGCACACCATTCATCCGTTGGCCGGGCAGGGTGTCAACCTGGGCTTCCTCGATGCTGCCGTGCTGGCCGAGGTGCTGGAGAATGCCTGCGCGCGTGGTGAGCGGTTGGCGGATGTGAAGGTGCTCAGCCGTTATGAGCGCCGGCGCATGCCGCACAACCTGGCGTTGATGGCGGCGATGGAGGGTTTTGAGCGGTTGTTCCAGGCCAACCCGCTGCCGTTGCGCTGGTTGCGTAACAGCGGGTTGAAGCTGGTGGAGCAGATGCCGGAAGCCAAGGCGATGTTCGTGCGCCAGGCCCTGGGGTTGACCGGGGACCTCCCGGAGCTGGCCAAGGCTTGAGCTGGTGGGGCCGCAAAGCGGCCCCTTGCAACATTCGGTAACTGCTCGGTAGATGAGCTGGAAAATGGGATTCACTACCATTTGCACCTCTCATACGATCCGAGGAGTGCTTTCCATGTTGCCACGCAAGCCCCTATTGGCCGCCCTGGCCCTGACCCTGTTCGGCGGCACAGCCCAGGCGGCGGACGAAGTGGTGGTGTACTCCTCGCGCATCGACGAGCTGATCAAACCGGTATTCGACGCCTACACTGCCAAGACCGGGGTCAAGGTCAAGTTCATCACCGACAAGGAAGCCCCGCTGATGCAGCGCATCAAGGCCGAGGGCGAGAACGGTGTGGCCGACCTGCTGCTCACGGTCGATGCCGGCAACCTTTGGCAGGCCGAGCAGATGGGCATCCTGCAACCGATCAAGTCGGACATCATCGACCAGAACATCCCACCGCAGTACCGCGCTTCCTCCCATGACTGGACCGGCCTGAGCCTGCGCGCGCGGACCATCATCTACTCCACCGAGCGGGTAAAGCCGGCCGAGCTGACCACCTACGAAGCCCTCGCCGACAAACAATGGGAAGGGCGTCTGTGCCTGCGTACGGCGAAGAAGGTGTACAACCAGTCGCTGACCGCCACGCTGATCGAGAACCACGGCGAGGCCAAGGCCGAACAGATCGTCAAAGGCTGGGTCAGCAACCTGTCCACCGATGTGTTCTCCGACGACAACGCCGTGATCCAGGCCATCGAAGCCGGCCAGTGCGACGTGGGCGTGGTCAACACCTACTACTACGGCCGCCTGCACGCCCAGAACCCGAAACTGCCGGTGAAGATCTTCTGGCCCAACCAGGGTGACCGTGGCGTACACGTCAACCTGTCGGGCATCGGCCTGACCAAGCATGCGCCACACCCGGAAGCCGCCAAGAAGCTGGTCGAGTGGATGACCGGCGAGGAGGCGCAGAAGCTGTTCGCCGACATCAACCAGGAGTTCCCGGCCAACCCGAAGGTCAAGCCGTCGGATGAAGTAGCGGCCTGGGGCAGCTTCAAGGCCGACAGCATTCCTGTGGAAGTGGCCGGCCAGCGCCAGGCCGAGGCCATCCGCCTGATGGACCGGGCTGGCTGGCGTTAAGCACCAGGCTTTACTCTTCCGGGGCCTGACAGGGCCCCTTCGCGGGTAAACCCGCTCCCACAGGTTGCGCCATCCTGAAGGGCGATGATGTTCCTGTGGGAGCGGGTTTACCCGCGAACGACCGCGCAGCGGTCACTATCGCAACCGAGAATTCAACCTTGCCGCACACCCCACAACGCCGCTGGTACCTCCCGGTCACCCTGACCGCTGCCCTGGTCCTCTTGCCCCTGAGCGTCCTGCTGCTGTCCTGGCAGTCGGTCGACCTGCAGATCTGGTCACACCTGCTCGACACCCAGATGGGCCGCCTACTGGGCAATACCGCGACGCTGGTGGTAGGCGTCGGTATCGGCGTCACCCTGCTCGGCGTCAGCCTGGCCTGGCTCACCAGCCTCTGTGAGTTCCCTGGCCGGCGCTGGCTCGATTGGGCACTGATGTTGCCGTTCGCCATCCCGGCCTACGTGCTGGCCTTCGTCTTCGTCGGCCTGCTCGACTTTGCCGGCCCGGTGCAGAGCGCCCTGCGCGAGGTGTTCGGGCCCATGCGCCTGCCACGGGTACGTTCCACCGGTGGAGTGATCATCGTCCTGGTGCTGGTGTTCTACCCCTATGTCTACCTGTTGGCGCGCACGGCGTTCCTGGCCCAGGGCAAGGGCTTGATGGAGGCTGCGCGGGTGCTTGGCCTGTCACCGCTGCAAGCCTTCTGGCGGGTAGCCCTGCCGATGGCGCGGCCAGCGATTGGTGCGGGTGTCGCCCTGGCGCTGATGGAGACCCTGGCCGATTTCGGCGCCGTGGCGGTGTTCAATTTCGATACCTTCACCACGGCCATCTACAAGACCTGGTACGGCTTCTTCAGCCTGTCCAGCGCGGCCCAGCTGGCCAGCCTGCTGCTGTTGGCGGTGATGCTGGTGCTGTACGGCGAGCGCCGCGCCCGTGGCGCTACCCGCAGCGGCAACGAGCGCCCGCGCGGGCAGGCGCTTTACCACTTGCGCGGGGTCAAGGCGCTGCTGGCCAGCGGCTGGTGCCTGCTGGTGTTCGCCTGCGCTTTCGTCATTCCACTGCTGCAGTTGCTGGCGTGGTTCTGGCAGCGCGGTCGGCATGACCTGGACGAGCGGTATATCGGCCTGGTGCTGCACACCTTGTACCTGGGCGGCATGGCCGCTCTGATCACCGTTTGCGTGGCCCTGCTGCTGGCCTTCGCCCGCCGTCAGGCACCGACCGGCGGCATCCGCGCAGGCGTCGGCCTGGCCAACCTGGGCTATGCCT
This sequence comes from Pseudomonas sp. LRP2-20, assembly GCF_024349685.1. Classification (NCBI taxonomy): domain Bacteria; kingdom Pseudomonadati; phylum Pseudomonadota; class Gammaproteobacteria; order Pseudomonadales; family Pseudomonadaceae; genus Pseudomonas; species Pseudomonas sp. LR2-20. The sequence goes on from NZ_AP025944.1 coordinate 236,624, forward strand.
TGCCCGGCTCGGTGCTGGCAGTGTCGATCATGCTGGCCTTCAGTTACCTGGACAATCAGTTGGTCATTCCGCTGTCGAGCTGGTTGGGTGGCGCGGGCAAGCCGTTGTTGCTGGGCAGCCTGGCCGCTTTGCTGCTGGCCTACCTGGTGCGCTTCATCGCCGTGGCCTATGGCCCGTTGGAGAGCAGCCTGGAACGTATCCGCCCGTCATTGCCGGAGGCCTCGCGCAGCCTCGGCGTCGGTGGCGTGGGTTTGTTTTTCAAGGTGTATCTGCCGCTGCTGGTTCCTGGGGCCCTGAGTGCCGCGTTGCTGGTATTTGTCGATGTGCTCAAGGAAATGCCCGCCACCTTGCTGATGCGCCCGTTCGGCTGGGACACCTTGGCGGTCAGGGTGTTCGAGATGACCAGCGAAGGCGAATGGGCGCGCGCCTCGCTACCGGCGCTGACCTTGGTGCTGGTAGGGCTGTTGCCGGTCATCGGGCTGATCCGCCGTTCCGCTCGGCGTACGGGTCACAGTCACTGAGGATGCCAGCTTGCGCCCTTGCGGCTACAATGCGCGGCATTCGCGCGGCGGGTCCTACAAGAAGAGCTGACGATTAAACGTCATCGACCGCCGCCGCTTCGCCACGCCCGGAAGGAGAAACCCATGGGACAGCGCACGCTTTTGTACGACTTGCACCTGGCGCTCGGCGCCAAGACGGTCGATTTCGGTGGCTGGGACATGCCGCTGCACTATGGCTCGCAGGTCGAGGAGCACCACCAGGTGCGCAGCGACTGCGGTGTCTTCGATGTTTCCCACATGACAGTCATCGACATTGCTGGTGACGACGCCACACCCTGGCTGCAACGTCTGCTGGCCAACGACGTGGCCCGTCTCGACGGCACCGGCAAGGCGCTGTACAGCCCGCTGCTCAACGATGATGGCGGGGTTATCGACGACCTGATCGTCTATCGCACCCAAGGCGGTTACCGCCTGGTCACCAACGCGGCCACGCGGGCGAAGGTCATCGCTTGGCTGCAGCTGCAGAGCGCCGGTTTCAGCGTCTCGTTCGACGTGCGTCCGGACCTGGCCATCCTTGCCATCCAGGGCCCCCATGCCCGCGAGAAAGTCGCCGCGCTGCTGAGCCCAGCTCGCGCCGCGCTGATCCGTGAGCTGCGCCCGTTCGAAGGTGTTGCCGAAGGTGACTGGTTCATCGCCCGCACCGGCTACACCGGTGAAGACGGCCTGGAAATCATCCTGCCGGGCGACCAGGCTGTAGCCTTCTTCAACGACCTGGTCGGCGCCGGCATCGCGCCGAGCGGCCTGGGCGCGCGCGACACCCTGCGCCTGGAAGCCGGCATGAACCTGTACGGCCAGGATATCGACGAGAACCACACCCCGCTGACCTCCAACCTGGGTTGGTGTATCGCCTGGGAGCCAGCCGAACGCAACTTCGTCGGTCGTACCGGCCTGCTGGCGGAAATCGAGCGCGGTGTGCAGGAAAAACTGGTTGGCCTGGTGCTCGAAGAGCGTGGTGTGCTGCGCGCCCACCAGGTGGTTCGTGTAGCCGGGATTGGCGAAGGGGAGATCACCAGTGGTAGTTTCTCGCCTACGCTGAGCAAGTCCATTGCACTGGCGCGTGTGCCCATGGCTACGGGTGACCGTGCCGAGGTCGAGATCCGCGGCAAATGGTACCCGGTGCGGGTGGTCAAGCCGACCTTCGTGCGCCAAGGCAAGATTCTGATCTGAACATTCAACGGCGGGCCGAACCGCTGACCCAAACGAGGAATTCAAGACATGAGCAATATCCCCGCCGATCTGCGTTTCGCCGAAAGCCACGAGTGGGCGCGCCTGGAAGCTGACGGCAGCGTCACCGTAGGCATCAGCGACCACGCCCAGCAAGCGCTGGGTGATGTGGTGTTCGTCGAGCTGGCCGAAGTCGGCAAGGTGTTCGCTGCTGGCGACGCTGCAGGCGTGGTCGAATCGGTCAAGGCCGCGTCCGACATCTATGCGCCGGTTTCCGGTGAAGTGATCGCGGTCAACGAAGAACTGGCCGACAGCCCGGAACTGCTCAACGAAGAACCGTACGAATCGTGGATCTTCAAGCTCAAGCCAAGCAACCCGGCCGAGCTCGACAAGCTGCTGGATGCCGCTGGCTACAAAGCCGCCATCGGCGAGTAAAACTGCGTCGCCCGCGAAAAGGCCGGCCTTGCCAACGCAAGTTTTCCCGCAGTATCGGCGATCCCTTCCTAGACTTATAAGTCTCCATGAGACCTGGTCTAGGAAGAGAGCGTCGACATGTCCCAGTCGCCATCCCTGCATCAACTGCAAGAGCTCAACCCTTTCCTGCGCCGCCACCTGGGGCCCGATGCCTCGGAGCAGCAGGCAATGCTCAGCGCCCTCGGCCTCAGCAGCCGTAGCGAGCTGATCGAGCAGACCGTGCCGCCAGGCATCCGCTTCAACCGCGCCCTCGACCTGCCACCGGCCCTGGATGAACAGGCTGCGTTGGCCAAGCTCGCAGGCTTCGCCGAGCAGAACCAGGTGTGGACCAGCCTCATCGGCATGGGCTACCACGGCACCGTCACGCCCACTGTCATCTTGCGCAACGTGCTGGAAAACCCCGGCTGGTACACCGCCTATACGCCCTATCAGCCCGAAATCGCCCAAGGCCGGCTGGAGGCGCTGCTCAATTTCCAGCAGATGGTCATCGACCTCACCGGGCTGGCGCTGGCCAATGCGTCATTGCTCGACGAAGCCACGGCGGCTGCCGAAGCCATGGCCCTGGCCAAGCGGGTGGCGCGCAACAAGAGCAACGCGTTCTTTGCCGACGAGCATTGCCATCCACAGACCTTGTCGGTGCTGAAAACCCGCGCGGAAGGGTTTGGTTTCCAACTGATCGTCGACGCCGTGGATAACCTTTCAAGGCACCAGGTTTTCGGCGCTTTGCTGCAATACCCGGATACCCATGGCGAGGTGCGCGACCTGCGCCCGTTCATCGACCAGTTGCACAGCCAGCAGGCCCTGGCCTGCGTGGCCGCCGACCTGCTCAGCCTGGTGGTGCTGACGCCCCCCGGCGAACTCGGCGCCGATGTGGTGCTGGGTTCGACCCAGCGCTTTGGCGTACCTATGGGTTACGGCGGCCCACACGCCGCCTATTTTGCTTGCCGTGACGACTACAAGCGGGCGATGCCCGGGCGCATCATTGGCGTGTCCCGTGATGCCCGTGGCAATACTGCGCTGCGCATGGCCCTGCAGACCCGCGAGCAGCATATCCGCCGCGAAAAGGCCAACTCCAACATCTGCACGGCCCAGGTGCTGTTGGCCAACATCGCCGGTTTCTATGCGGTGTATCACGGCCCTGAAGGCCTGCAGCGCATTGCCCAGCGCGTGCACCGGCTGACCTTCGTGCTGGCAGCAGGCCTTGAGGCAAAAGGCATCAAGCGCCTCAACCAGCACTTTTTCGACACCTTGACCCTGGACGTCGGTGGCGCCCAGGCCGCGATCATCGAGAGCGCCGAAGCCGCTCGCATCAACCTGCGCATTCTAGGCCGCGGCCATCTGGGGGTGAGCCTGGACGAAACCTGTAGCGAAGCCACCGTGCTGCGGCTGCTGGATATTTTCCTGGGCGTGGATCACGGCCTGGATATCGCCACGCTCGACCAGCACGCGCTGCCTGAAGGCATCCCCGCGGCGCTGGTGCGACGTACGCCGTTCCTCAGCCACCCGGTCTTCAACCTGCACCACAGCGAAACCGAGATGCTGCGCTACCTCAAGCAGCTGGAAAACAAGGACCTGGCGCTGAACCAGTCGATGATCCCGCTTGGCTCCTGCACCATGAAGCTCAATGCCACCAGCGAGATGATCCCCATCACCTGGCCCGCTTTCGCCCAGCTTCACCCCTTTGCACCCGCGGCACAGACGACGGGCTACAAGGCGATGATCGACGAGCTGGAAAGCTGGTTGTGCGCCATTACCGGCTTCGATGCCATCTGCATGCAACCCAACTCCGGCGCCCAGGGCGAATACGCCGGGCTCATGGCCATCACTCGTTATCACCGCAGCCGTCATCAGCCGCAGCGCACGCTGTGCCTGATCCCGTCGTCGGCCCACGGCACCAACCCGGCGTCGGCGCAGATGGCTGGCATGGAAGTGGTGATCGTCGATTGTGACGATGCTGGCAACGTCGATCTCGAAGACCTCAAGGCCAAGGCCCATGCCGCCGGCGACAAGTTGTCATGCCTGATGGTCACCTATCCCTCGACCCATGGCGTGTACGAAGAGGGCATCCGCGAGATCTGCGAGGTGGTCCACCAGCACGGCGGCCAGGTGTACATGGACGGCGCCAACCTCAACGCCCAGGTCGGCCTGGCGCGGCCGGCGGATATCGGCGCCGATGTTTCGCACATGAACCTGCACAAGACCTTCTGCATTCCCCATGGCGGCGGCGGCCCGGGCATGGGGCCGATCGGCATCCGTGCTCACCTGAAACCGTTCGTCGCCAGCCACCCGGTGGTGCCGGTGCCGGGGCTGGACCCGAACAACACAGCGGTCAGTGCCGCGCCTTGGGGCAGTGCCAGCATCCTGCCGATCAGCTGGATGTACATCGCCATGATGGGCCCGCAGCTTGCTGACGCGAGTGAAGTGGCGATCCTTTCGGCCAACTACCTGGCCAGCCAGCTTGGCGGTGCGTTCCCGGTGTTGTACCGCGGGCGCAACCAGCGCGTGGCACATGAGTGCATCCTCGACCTACGGCCGCTCAAGGCGCAGACCGGCATCACTGAAGAGGACGTGGCCAAGCGCCTGATGGACTATGGCTTCCACGCCCCGACCATGTCGTTCCCGGTGCCGGGCACCCTGATGGTCGAGCCGACTGAAAGCGAGTCCAAGGCCGAGCTGGACCGTTTCGTCGAAGCGATGCTGGCGATACGGGCGGAAATTGCCGAGGTGCAGGAGGGACGCTGGCCGGCGGAGGACAACCCGCTCAAACATGCGCCGCATACCTTGGCTGATGTGCTGGCGCCGTGGGCCCGGCCTTACAGCCTGGAACAGGCGATTGCACCCAGTGCCCATGTGCGGCTGCACAAGTACTGGCCAGCGGTGAACCGGGTCGACAATGTGTATGGGGACAGAAATCTGTTCTGTGCTTGCGTGCCGGTGGAGGCTTACCGGTAGGGCATTGGATCGGCACAGGCTTCTTCGCGGGTATGGCGCAGCACGTGAGAGCGATGCGGCCCCTGTGGGAGCGGGTTTACCCGCGAAGAAGGTGGCGCGGTTACTCGGCTACCGCGTTCTTGGCCAGGATGGCATTGGCCAGTTCCATGTCCGAAGCTTGCATCCCTGGGTTCTCGGCACGCACCTGCTGCAGCGCCTGCTCAAGGAACGGCCCGCGAATCGCCCCCTCACTGGCGACGAAGCTGCCGGCGTCATCCTGCGCCGCGAGTACCAGCTTGTGGTCGTGCGAAGTGATATAGCTCGACGCCGTGGTCGCGCCCGAGGTCATTACGTTACGCCAGAAGGTATCGGCCATGGCGGAGCCAACAGGCAGCGAAAGCAGGGCAGCCGCTGCAATGGCGGTTTTGAGACGCATGATGAAACACCTCGAAGGGTGAGGGTTGGAGATGGCCGCTTTGATCCAGAAAAAGGGCCGCAAGTTCCTTGAATACAAGGGTTTTTTGCTCAGGAACAGACCCGCAGCACCTCCTCGGGACGGGTCAGCCCACGGGCCACTTTCGCCTCCCCGCAGCTGCGCAAATCCTGCAACCCTTCAGCTAGAGCCTGCCGTTGCAGTTCGGCCAGATCGGTGCCGGCGCCTATCCGCGCACGCAGGTTCTCGCTCAGTACCAGCAGTTCAAACAAACCCGTACGGCCACGGTAGCCGGTGCCCCGGCAAACCTGGCAAGTATCGCTTGACGGGCGGCCCAGGCATGCGTGGCAGAGCAAGCGGACCAGGCGTTGGGCCATGACGCCGCCGAGGGTCGCCCGGATCAGGTAATCGGCCACCCCCAGCTCCAGCAGGCGGGTAATGGCGCTGCAGGTGTCATTGGTGTGCAGGGTCGAAAGCACCAGGTGGCCGGTGAGCGCCGCTTGAACCGCTACCAGCGCGGTCTCGCGGTCGCGGATCTCGCCGATCATGATGATGTCCGGGTCCTGGCGCAGCAGGGCGCGCACGCCATCGGCAAATCCCAGGCCCAGGGCAGGCTGCACCTGCAACTGGTTGAACGCTGGCTCCAGGCGCTCGATCGGGTCTTCAATGGTGCACAGGTTGACCTGCGGCGTGGCCAGCAGCTTGAGGCTGGCGTAGAGCGTGCTGGTCTTGCCGGAGCCGGTAGGTCCGGTGACCAGCAGGATGCCCTGGCGGCGCTGCAACAGCATTTGCCACTGGAGCAGCTGCTCGCCTTCCAGGCCCAACTGGTCGAAGTCTTCCTGCAGCTGGCGCGGGTCGAACAAGCGCAGCACCAGTTTTTCACCAAAGGGGGTCGGCAGCGTCGAGAGGCGCAGCTCCACCTCGCTGCCGCCTGGCAGGCTGCTCTTGACCCGGCCGTCCTGCGGGCGGCGTTTTTCCGCTACATCCATGCGCCCCAGGTGTTTCAGGCGGCTGACCACGGCCAGGGTGACACTGGCGGGGAAGGCATAGACCGTGTGCAGCAGGCCGTCGATGCGGTAGCGCAGGTGGCCTTGTTCGCGACGCGGCTCCAGGTGGATATCGCTGGCGCGTTGCTCGATCGCATACTGCAGCAGCCAGTCGACGATATGCACGATGTGCGCATCGTCGGCGGTGTCCTGTGCCTGGCGCTTGCCCAACTCGAGCAAGTGTTCGAGCTCGCCCAGGCTGGTCGCTTGCTGATGCTGCGCACCTTGTACCGAGTGAGCCAGGCGAAACAGTGACTGGCCCAGCTGGCGGATCTGCAGCGGGCTGGCCAGCACGCGGCGGATCGGCTTGCCCAGGCTGCGTGCCAGGTCGGCTTGCCACAGTTGCTGATAGGGCTCGGCGCTGGCCACGGTGATGGCGTTGGCATCGTTGGCCACGATCAGGATGCCGTGGCGCTGTGCGAAGGCAGGGGAGATCAGGCCATTGACCTGGGCCAGGTCGAGTTGCATGGGGTCGATGCGCAGGTAAGGTTGGCCGACCTTTTGCGCCAGCCATTGGCAGAGGGTGTCCAGGTTCAGCTGCTGGCCTGGCTGGCTGCGATCTTCCAGGCCCAACGCCGCGATGGTTTCAAGCGGGTGCTGAGCGCTGTATCGGCAGGCTTGTTCGCGAACCAGGCATGAATCGTTGGCGGTCAGATGCTGGTCGGCTTGCAAGGCGTCCAGCAGGCTTTTGAGGTCGAGGGGTTGCTCGTCGGAAGTGAACATCGGCGGCGTCCGTGCCTTGAGAGAGTCATTGCTCAAGGCTAGCCGTGCCTGGCCCAGCCAGGCACGGGAAAGAATTACGGAATTTTGCGCCCCGGGCTTCAGCCCACCGCCAGCTCCAGGCGGGCCAGGTTTTCCAGGCTCACCTCCCCGACACACACCAGGTTGCGCAGTTTTTGCTCGATCACTTGCGCCCGATGCCAGCTCAAGCCGCCGATACCGACCTCGATGGCGAGCCAGTCTTCCTGCTGGCTGACCTGCACACTGTGGGGCGTGAGGAACTGTAGGGCAAACAGGTTGAGCACACGGCACAGGGTATCCGGCTCGGCTTCGGCCTGCAGGCGATAGCGCACGGTGCTGTGGCTGGTGTTGGCGGCCCAGGCATCGCTGCGGGGCAGGGGGCGTTCGAGTGCGTTCATGCTGGGTCTCCGCAAATGTGGGAGAAATTCTTGCACGTCCAGGCCGGTATTTTTTCGCTATGATTCCAACGATTAACTGCTGCTGCAGATAGATCAATTCGAATATTTGTGTTTTGGGGAATTATTTATGCAAGGCGAGCTGGATGCCTACGACCGGCGCATTCTCGAGTTGCTGCAAGAGGACGCGTCGCTATCCAGCGCGCAGATCGCCGAGCGTGTGGGGCTGTCGCAATCGCCCTGCTGGCGCAGGATTCAGCGCCTGAAAGAGGAAGGAGTGATTCGTGGGCAGGTGACCCTGCTGGACCGCAAGAAGGTCGGCCTGAACACGCAGATCTTCGCCGAGGTGAAACTCAACGCCCATGGCCGTTCCAACTTCACCGAGTTTACCGAGGCGATCCGCGGCTTTCCGGAAGTGCTGGAGTGCTATGTACTGATGGGGGCGGTGGACTTCCTGCTGCGCATCGTCACCGCGGATATCGAGGCATATGAGCGCTTCTTCTTCGAAAAGCTGTCGAACGTGCCAGGGATTCAGGAAGTGAACTCGATTGTGGCGCTGTCGGAGATCAAGTCCACCACCTGCCTGCCACTGTCGAGGTAGAGCCATTCGCGGGGCAAGCCCGCTCCCACATGACCTTCCACAGGCCTCAGGCCTGTTGTCATCTGTGGGAGCGGGCTTGCCCGCGAAGCAGCAGACGCGCTATCAAGCCTTGAGCAGGTGCTTCCAGCCACGGCTCTGATCAACCGCCCGAGCCTGCTCGATACGCGCTTCCAGCAGTTCGCCAGGCTCTTCGCCCAACGGCAGTTCTGCCAGTTCATGCAGCTTCTTCAGGTCGCCGTACAGGCGGTCCATCTGCGGTGCCTCGAGTACCTGACGGGCATGGTGCAGCCAGGCCAGCAACTGTTCGATACGCGGCAACTGTTCGGCCAGGTCTTCCGGGCGCTGGGTGTACAGCGGCAGCTTCAGCGCGCGGCCTTCCTCACCCAGCAGGTGCGCCAGCCAGCTGGCCAGCTGCGCCTTGCCCTGGCGCTCACCCCGGCCTTTGCGTTCCACGGTCCAGGCACGGGCCAGCAACCAGCGCGAGGTTTCCAGGGAGAACTGGCCCCAGCGCACGTCCTCGAGCTCTTCGATGAACTGTTCAGGCGCGGCACGGCGGATGTCTTCGTCGTCATTGCCGGCCTGCACCAGCGGGCGCCAGTCTTCCAGCAGCGCATCGAGGCTGGCGCGCAGCTCGCGGGTGGTCGCGCGTGGCGCGGCCTGGCCCAGGCTGGCAACCAGTGCGCGCAGTTCGGCCAGGCACTGCACCCAATCCTGCAGCAGGCGCCAGTGGCCATTGTGGCGGTACTGTTCGGCCAGGCGCTGGCTGCTGCCCAGCAACTGCCAGGCGAGGGCGGTGAAGGCGTCGTCCACGGCCGTTTCGGCGTCCAGCTCGGTGGTTGGCAGGCCCAGCTCGTAGCTGTCCGGCTCCAGCAGGCGGTAGCCGCGCTCGGCCTTGCTGATGTCGCACGGCATCAGCGGCAGGCTGGCGGCCAGCTCGGCGGCCAGCTCCAGCAGCGCTTCAGGGGCGCCTTCGCGCAGCTCCAGTTCGAGCTCGCAGATCTCTTCCTTTTGCTTGCCGGCGATCACGAAGCCCTGGTCCAGCGCGGCCTCGATCACCACCTTGCTCTTGCCACGGCCCCAGGCGATTTCGGCGAACTCGCGGGTGAAGTCGGTGGTGAACAGCGGCTTGATGGTTTTCTTGTCCAGCTCGGCCAGTTGCTCCGGCCAGCAGCTGGCGTCGAGCTTTTTCAGGTCGAGCTTGACCTTGTCCAGGTGCCATTCGTATTCGTTGCGCTCGGACAGCCCGGCGACGCTCTGGCCGCGGCACTTCAGGGTCTGGATGATCTGTTCGCCGTCGCGGCGCAGGCGCAGGGCGACACGGGCAGCGGAGAGCTCGCGCGCAGGGGTGTCGAAGTACTGGTTGAGCAGCTCGCGGGTCTGCCAGCCGGACTTGTTGCGCTTTTTCAGCAGGGGGTGCTCGCGCAGGGCTGCCAGGGTCTCGCGACTGGCGCGGAGCTTGAGTTCGGTTTCTTTGTACATCGCAGGCTCGAAGGAGGGCGTGATAGCCGTGCAGTCTACAGGACTGGGCCGGCAACGGTTTATTCCTTGCGCCGGATGGCCCTATGATGGGCAACGCTTCCGAGGAGTACGCGCATGCCGTTGCCAACGCTCAAAGACCAGTTTGCCGCCTTGATCGCCGCGCCCTCGGTCAGTTGCACCCAGCCAGCCCTGGACCAGTCGAATCGCCAGGTCATCGACCTGCTGGCCGGCTGGCTGGGCGATCTGGGCTTCAGTTGCGACATCCGCCAGGTCACCCCCGGCAAGTTCAACCTGCTGGCCAGCCGTGGCAGCGGCCCCGGCGGCCTGGTGCTGGCTGGCCATAGCGACACCGTGCCCTACGACGAACAGCTGTGGTCCAGCGACCCGCTCAAGCTGACCGAGGCCGATGGCCGTTGGGTCGGCCTGGGCAGCTGCGACATGAAAGGCTTTTTCGCCTTGATCATCGAAGCGGTGATTCCGCTGCTTGAGCACGATTTCAAGCAACCACTGCTGATCCTTGCTACCTGCGATGAAGAAAGCTCCATGTCCGGTGCCCGCGCCCTGGCTGCCGCCGGCCAGCCGCTCGGTCGCGCCGCAGTGATCGGCGAGCCCACTGGCCTGCGGCCGATCCGCATGCACAAGGGCATCCTCATGGACCGCATCGACATCCTCGGACGTAGCGGCCATTCGTCCGACCCGAGCCTGGGCCACAGCGCCATGGAGGCCATGCACGAGGTGATGGGTGAGCTGATGGGCCTGCGCCGGCAGTGGCAGGAAACCTTCCGCAACCCGCAATTTACTGTGCCCACGCCCACCATGAACTTTGGCTGCATCCATGGTGGTGACAATCCCAATCGCATTTGTGGCCAGTGCGCGCTGGAGTTCGACCTGCGCCCGTTGCCAGGCATGGATGTCGAACAGCTGCGCGCCACCATTCGCGGCAAGCTGAAACCGGTGGCCGAGCGCCATGAGGTGCGGATCGACTACGCACCGCTGTTCCCTGAGGTGCCGCCTTTCGAGCAGGCTGCCGATGCCGAACTGGTACAAGTGGCCGAGCGCCTCACCGGCCATCGCGCCGAAGCGGTGGCGTTCGGTACCGAAGCGCCTTATCTTCAGCAACTGGGTTGCCAGACCATCGTGCTGGGCCCCGGCGACATCGCCTGCGCCCACCAGCCTGGCGAATACCTTGAAATGTCACGAATCGAGCCTACCGTGCGTCTATTGCGTGACCTGATCCGGCACTACTGCCTGAATTAAACGTCCACCCTGTTGATTCGTTCTTGCCTAGAGGAGACCGCGCGTGACCGCAAGCCTGTTCCGACGATGATCCTGAACGCCGTGTGATTCACCGTTCTCCGTCCACTTTATCCACAGGCCCTGTCATGCCCGAATACGTCAACTGGCTACGTCATGCCTCCCCGTACATCAATGCCCATCGCGACTGCACCTTCGTGGTCATGCTCCCTGGCGATGGGGTTGAACACCCGAATTTCGGCAATATCGTCCACGACCTGGTCTTGCTGCACAGCCTGGGTGTGCGCCTGGTGCTGGTCCACGGCTCGCGCCCACAGATCGAAAGCCGCCTGGCTGATCGCGGCCTGACGCCGCACTACCACCGGGGCATGCGCATCACCGATGCCGCCACCCTGGACTGCGTGATCGACGCCGTGGGCGCCCTGCGCCTGGCCATCGAAGCGCGCCTGTCGATGGACATCGCCGCCTCGCCGATGCAGGGTTCGCGCCTGCGTGTGGCCTCCGGCAACCTGGTCACCGCACGGCCGATCGGCGTGCTGGAAGGGGTGGACTACCACCACACCGGCGAAGTGCGCCGGGTCGACCGCAAGGGCATCAGCCGCCTGCTCGACGAGCGCTCCATCGTGCTGCTGTCGCCGCTGGGCTACTCGCCCACCGGTGAAATCTTCAACCTGGCCTGCGAAGACGTCGCCACCCGCGCGGCCATCGAACTGGGTGCCGACAAGCTGCTGCTGTTCGGTGCCGAGCCTGGCCTGCTGGATGAAAGCGGCAAGCTGGTGCGTGAACTGCGCCCGCAACAGATCGCCCCGCACCTGGCGCGGCTGGGTAGCGATTATCAGGCTGAGCTGCTCGATGCCGCTGCCGAGGCCTGCAAAGGCGGTGTAGCGCGTAGCCATATCGTCAGTTATGCCGAAGACGGTGCGCTGCTGACCGAACTGTTCACCCGCGAAGGTGGCGGTACGCTGGTGTCCCAGGAGCAGTTTGAGGTAGTGCGCGAGGCGACCATCGAGGATGTCGGTGGCTTGCTTGAGCTGATCAGCCCGCTGGAAGAGCAGGGCATTCTGGTGCGTCGTTCGCGCGAGGTGCTGGAGCGGGAGATCGAGCAGTTCAGCGTGGTCGAGCGTGAAGGGATGATCATTGCCTGTGCGGCGCTGTACCCGATTGCCGATTCGCAGGCGGGTGAACTGGCGTGTCTGGCGGTGAACCCCGAGTACCGCCATGGCGGTCGCGGGGATGAGCTGCTGGAGCGGATCGAAGGGCGGGCGCGGCAGATGGGGTTGAATACCTTGTTCGTGCTTACCACGCGCACGGCGCACTGGTTCCGCGAACGCGGGTTTGCGCCCAGCGGCGTCGAGCGGCTGCCAGCGGCGCGGGCTTCGCTGTACAACTACCAGCGCAATTCGAAGATTTTCGAGAAGTCCCTGTAAATCTGTAGCGGCCTCTTCGCGGCGGTTCGACGCCTCGATAAACCCGCTCCCACAGGTAATGCTCAAGGCTCACGCCCTGTGAAGATCCTGTGGGAGCAACTGTCTCGCCTAATTGCTTAAAGCTGGCGCGACCCTGTGGGAGCCGCGCTTGCCGGCGATGGGCCGCGAAGCGGCCCCTGTATACGTGTGATCGCTATCGACCCATGTCAAACGCAAGAATGTTGGGGCCGCTGCGCGGCCCATCGCCGGCAAGCGCGGCTCCCACAAGTACAGCGCACGCCTGGAAGCTGGTGATAATCGTGTGGGCTTGCCCGCGAAGCAGGTGACGCGGTCCCGAATGAAAAGCGCCGCCCTTGTGGGCGGCGTTTTCGTTTACACGGTATGCAGGTACCAGTTGTACTCGAGGTCGGAGATCGAGTGCTCGAACTCCTCCAGCTCGCTCTCCTTGCACGCGACGAAGATGTCGATGTACTTCGGATCGATGTACTTGTTCAGGATCTCGCTGTCGTCCAGCTCGCGCAGGGCATCGCGCAGGTTGTTCGGCAGGCTCTGCTCCAGCTGCTCGTACGAGTTGCCTTCAATGGGTGTGCCTGGCTCGATCTTGTTGGTCAGGCCGTGGTGCACGCCCGCCAGCACGGCAGCCATCATCAGGTACGGGTTGGCGTCGGCGCCAGCCACGCGGTGCTCGATGCGCACGGCATCTGCAGAACCGGTCGGCACGCGCAGGGCCACGGTACGGTTGTCCAGGCCCCAGCTCGGCGCATTCGGTACGTAGAACTGCGCGCCAAAGCGGCGGTACGAGTTGACGTTCGGGCAGAGGAACGCCATGGACGCAGGCAGGGTCTCGAGCACACCGCCGACAGCGTGACGTAGCGCGGCGTTCTGCTCGGGATCCTCGCTGGTGAAGATGTTGTTGCCATCTTTGTCCAGCACGGAGATGTGTACATGCAGGCCGTTGCCAGCCTGGCCCGGGTAGGGCTTGGCCATGAAGGTGGTGTCCATTTCATGGTCGTAGGCGATGTTCTTGATCAACCGCTTGAGCAGTACCGCGTAGTCACAGGCCTTGAGCGGGTCGGCAACGTGGTGCAGGTTGACTTCGAACTGCGCCGGGGCGCTTTCCTTGACGATGGCGTCAGCCGGGATGCCTTGCTCTTTCGCGCCTTCGAGGATGTCCTGCAGGCAGTCGGCATATTCGTCGAGGTCGTCGATCAGGTACACCTGGGTCGACTGTGGGCGTTTGCCCGAGATGGGTGAGCGTGGTGGCTGTGGACGGCCGTTCACGTTCTCCTGGTCGATCAGGTAGAACTCCAGCTCGAACGCGGCGCAGATGGTCAGGCCCATTTCGGTGAACTTGCTCACCACCTGACGCAGCACTTCACGTGGGTCGGCGAAGAACGGCTCGCCTTCCAGTTCGTGCATGGTCATCAGCAACTGCGCGGTCGGGCGCTTTTGCCATGGTTCATTACAGAGTGTGTCGGGGATTGGATAGCAGATGCGGTCAGCATCGCCGATATCCAGGCCCAGCCCAGTGCTTTCGACGGTGGATCCGTTGATGTCCAGGGCGAAGAGGGAGGCCGGCAGGTTGATGCCTTTCTCGTAAACCTTGTGGAGGCTGGTGCGCTCAATGCGCTTGCCACGCACCACACCATTCATATCTGCAATCAGAAGGTCAACGTAGAGAACCTCAGGATGTTCCTTAAGGAACGCGTTCGCTTCGTTAAGCTGAACGGCACGCGGGGGTACCGACATGATGCAACACCTTTGTTGTTAAAAATATCAATCAAGGGGGGCTTGCAGGACCAGTCAATCGAAAAGACAAACTGATGTCAAGCCAACCCCATGATGCCCTGAAATGGCACATCGACGGCAGATTTGCTGCATATCGGGGCGTACCATTATCCGCTATTTCCCTCGCAAAGGGCTATCTCCGACATGCCGTGTTTTATTTTTTACGGAGGTGTTGTGTAAAAAAATTAACAAGGCTAAGCTCGGACTCAACCCAGAACACAATAATACGAGGGTCACATGGTCCGCTTGTCGCGACCTGAACGCGCTGCCTGCGCAGTGCAGTCGGGTATCCCTGCCGTTCCCGCACGCATCAGTCGAGCTGTGGTCTGCATGGCCGCAATAATTGACGCTTTGCGCACCTGGACCACCCCTCGTAACGCTTTTTCGTTGCTCTTCTCGTATTCCTGCCCTTTGATCCCGCTGCGGACACGCTTGATTTCAGTGTATCCACAGTGCGCCTGCGCGTGGGTTTTTGCTTTAGCAATCTACTCCATCCAGAATCAGGGCGCGGACCACCTTACCTCCTGAGGTATTTATGAGTAACAACCTCGACCAGCTCACCGATTGGTTGAAAGAGCACAAGATCACCGAAGTCGAATGCCTGATCAGCGACCTGACCGGCATCACCCGCGGCAAGATCTCGCCGACCAACAAATTCATCGCCGAAAAAGGCATGCGCCTGCCCGAAAGCGTGCTGCTGCAGACTGTGACTGGCGACTATGTCGACGATGACATCTATTACGACCTGCTCGACCCGGCCGATATCGACATGATCTGCCGCCCCGACCAGGACGCTGTGTTCCTGGTGCCTTGGGCCATCGAGCCGACCGCCCAGGTGATCCACGACACCTACGACAAGAAGGGTAACCCGGTCGAGCTGTCGCCGCGCAACGTGCTGAAGAAAGTCCTCAAGCTCTACGCCGACAAGGGTTGGCAGCCGATCGTCGCGCCGGAGATGGAGTTCTACCTGACCAAGCGCAGCGAAGACCCGGACTTCCCGCTGCAGCCGCCGGTCGGTCGCTCTGGCCGCCCGGAAACCGGCCGCCAGTCGTTCTCGATCGAGGCCGCGAACGAATTCGACCCGCTGTTCGAAGACGTCTATGACTGGTGCGAACTGCAGCGCCTGGACCTCGACACGCTGATCCACGAAGACGGCACGGCGCAGATGGAAATCAACTTCCGTCACGGCGACGCCTTGCACCTGGCCGACCAGATTCTGGTGTTCAAGCGCACCATGCGCGAGGCTGCGCTCAAGCACAACGTGGCCGCCACCTTCATGGCCAAGCCGATGACCGGCGAGCCGGGCAGCGCCATGCACCTGCACCAGAGCGTGGTCGACGTGGCCACCGGCAAGAACATCTTCAGCAACGAAGACGGCAGCATGAGCGAGCTGTTCCTGCACCACATCGGTGGCCTGCAGAAGTTCATCCCCGAAGCGCTGCCGCTGTTCGCCCCCAACGTCAACTCGTTCCGTCGTTTCCTGCCCGACACCTCGGCGCCGGTGAACGTCGAGTGGGGCGAGGAAAACCGCACCGTCGGCCTGCGCGTACCGGATGCCGGCCCGCAGAACCGCCGTGTCGAGAACCGCCTGCCCGGTGCCGATGCCAACCCATACCTGGCCATCGCCGCCAGCCTGTTGTGTGGCTATATCGGCATGGTCGAGGGCATCGAAGCCAGCGCGCCGGTCCAGGGCCGTGGCTATGAACGCCGCAACCTGCGCCTGCCGCTGACCATCGAGGACGCCCTCGAACGCATGGAAATCAGCCGTGCACTGGTGCAGTACCTGGGCAAGAAGTTCATCACTGGCTACGTCGCCACCAAGCGCGCCGAGCACGAGAACTTCAAGCGCGTCATCAGCTCCTGGGAACGTGAATTCCTGCTGTTCGCTGTCTGATCAACCCTGAGGCCGCGGGTGCGGCCGCCGGAAAATGGAGAGGCACATGAGCGTCAACAACCCGCAAACCCGTGAATGGCAAACCCTGAGCGGCGAGCACCACCTAGCACCCTTTTCTGACTACAAGCAGCTGAAGGAGAAGGGGCCGCGCATCATCACCAAGGCGCAGGGTGTGCATTTGTGGGACAGCGAGGGGCACAAGATCCTCGACGGCATGGCCGGCCTGTGGTGCGTGGCAGTTGGCTATGGCCGTGAAGAACTGGTGCAGGCGGCAGAAAAGCAGATGCGTGAACTGCCGTACTACAACCTGTTCTTCCAGACTGCTCACCCGCCAGCTCTGGAGCTGGCCAAGGCGATCACCGACGTGGCGCCCGAGGGCATGACCCATGTGTTCTTCACCGGCTCCGGCTCCGAAGGCAACGACACCGTGCTGCGCATGGTTCGCCACTACTGGGCGCTGAAGGGCAAACCCCACAAGCAGACCATCATCGGCCGCATCAACGGCTACCACGGCTCCACCTTCGCGGGTGCGTGCCTGGGCGGCATGAGCGGCATGCATGAGCAGGGCGGCCTGCCGATCCCGGGCATCGTGCACATTCCGCAGCCGTACTGGTTCGGTGAGGGCGGCGACATGAGCCCCGACGACTTCGGCGTGTGGGCTGCCGAACAGCTGGAGAAAAAGATTCTGGAAGTCGGCGAAGACAACGTCGCCGCCTTTATCGCCGAGCCGATCCAGGGTGCCGGCGGGGTGATCATTCCGCCGCAAACCTACTGGCCAAAGGTCAAGGAAATCCTGGCGAAGTACGACATCCTGTTCGTTGCCGACGAAGTGATCTGTGGCTTCGGCCGCACCGGCGAGTGGTTTGGCTCCGACTACTACGACCTCAAGCCCGACCTGATGACCATCGCCAAGGGCCTTACTTCCGGTTACATCCCCATGGGCGGTGTGATCGTGCGTGACAAGGTGGCCAAGGTCATCAGCGAAGGTGGCGACTTCAACCACGGTTTCACCTATTCCGGCCATCCGGTGGCGGCCGCAGTGGGCCTGGAGAACCTGCGCATCCTGCGTGACGAGAAGATTGTCGAGAAGGCGCGCACGGAAGTGGCACCCTACTTGCAAAAAACGTCTGCGCGAGCTGCAGGACCATCCGCTGGTGGGTGAGGTGCGCGGCCTGGGCATGCTCGGCGCGATCGAGCTGGTCAAGGACAAGGCCACCCGTAGCCGTTACGAAGGCAAAGGCGTGGGCATGGTGTGCCGCAACTTCTGCTTTGAAAACGGCCTGATCATGCGCGCGGTGGGCGACACCATGATTATCGCGCCACCTTTGGTGATCAGCCGCGAGGAGGTCGACGAGCTCGTGGAAAAGGCGCGCAAGTGCCTCGACCTGACCCTCGAAGCGATCCGTTGAGCGTTTGCTAGGCTAGCGATGTGACATTAAGTGGTTACAAGGGGCTGGTTTCCTTGAAACAGCGCCTTGTAACTTGCCAGACTAGCGACTGTTTCAGTCGCTGCGACGCGTGTAGCGCGGGGCCTGGCTGCTGAACGGATGGCTAATCAAAAAAATCTGGAGCATGACGCATGAAGAAAATGGGCAAGACGTTGCTGGCCGCCGCCCTGATGGGTGCCATGGCCACTGCTGCACAGGCTGAGGACAAGGTACTTAACGTCTACAACTGGTCGGACTACATCGCTCCGGACACCATCGCCAAGTTCGAGAAGCAGACCGGTATCAAGGTCAAGTACGACGTCTTCGACAGCAACGAAACCCTGGAAGCCAAGCTGCTGGCGGGCAAGTCGGGCTACGACATCGTCGTGCCGTCCAACAACTTCCTGGCCAAGCAGATCAAGGCAGGCGTCTACGAGGAGCTGGACCGCTCCAAGCTGACCAACTGGAAGAACCTCGACGAAGACCTGCTCAAGGCCGTTGGCGATGCCAGCGACCAGGGCAACAAGCACGCTTTCCCGTACATGTGGGGTTCGATCGGTATCGGCTACAACCCGGAGAAGGTCAAGGCTGCGCTGGGCGTGGACAAGATCGACTCGTGGGACGTGGTGTTCAAGCCTGAGAACATCGCCAAGCTCAAGAGCTGCGGCGTGAGCTTCCTGGATGCCCCGACCGAGATGATCCCGGCCGCACTGCACTACCTGGGCAAGCCGACCAACAGCACCAGCAAGGAAGACCTGAAGGCCGCCGAGGAGCTGTTCCTCAAGATCCGTCCTTCGATCACCTACTTCCACTCGTCCAAGTACATTGGCGACATGGCCAACGGCAACATCTGCGTGGCCGTCGGCTATTCGGGTGACCTGGAGCAGTCCAAGGCACGTGCCCACGAAGCCGGCGACAAGGTCAAGGTGGACTACGTGATTCCGAAAGAAGGTGCCGGCACCTTCTACGACATGGTCGCCATCCCGAAAGATGCCGAGCATAAAGACGCCGCCTACCAGTTCATGAACTTCCTGCTGCAGCCGGAAATCATGGCCGAAATCACCAACGCTGTGCGCTTCCCGAATGGCAACGCCGCTGCCACCCAGTTCGTGGACAAGGCAATCACCAGTGATCCAAGCATCTATCCACCGGCTGAAGTGAAGAAACAGCTGTATGCCATCGCGGCACCTGATGCCAAGGTCCAGCGTGACATCACCCGTAGCTGGACCAAGATCAAGTCGGGCAAATAACCCCGATGCGTGACCTCTGGGCCGGGGTTTTCCGGCCCAGAGCCAGTGAAGGGCAATTGATGATTGCGGCATCGAAGCTGCGCAGGTAAGTTGCGCGCCGGTTTTGAGTGTGCGGCAGCACTTGTACCCAGGTAAGTACGCCGTCACCAAGGCACTGATTGTGAGGACCACCCACTTGTCTATTTCTGTATTACGCAAGGCCTTGATGGCTGGAGCGGGCCTGACGCTGGCATGCAGCGTCCAAGCGGCGCCTACGGTGCACTTCTACAACTGGTCGGACTATATCGGCCCGAACACCCTCGCGGACTTCGAGAAAGAAACGGGCATCAAACCCGTGCAGGACGTTTTTGATTCCAACGAAACCCTGGAAGGCAAGCTGCTGGCCGGCAACACCGGCTATGACGTGGTGGTGCCGTCCAACCATTTCCTCGGCAAGCAGATCAAGGCGGGCGCGTTCCAGAAGCTCGACAAGAGCCTGCTGCCCAACTACTCCAACCTGGACCCGGCGTTGATGAAGCGCCTGGAAAAGAACGACCCGGGCAACCAGTACGCCGTGCCTTACCTGTGGGGCACCAACGGCATCGGTTACAACGTCGACAAGGTCAAGGCCGCGCTGGGCGTGGACACCATCGACTCCTGGGCTGTGCTGTTCGAACCCGAAAACATGAAGAAGCTCTCCAAGTGCGGTGTGGCCTTCCTCGACTCGGCGGACGAAATGCTCCCGGCGGTGCTCAACTACATGGGGCTCAGCCCCAACAGCACCGATGCCAAGGATTACGCCAAGGCCGAACAGAAGCTGCTGGCCGTACGCCCGTACGTGACCTACTTCCACTCGTCCAAGTACATCACCGACCTGGCCAACGGCGACATCTGCGTCGCGGCAGGTTTTTCGGGTGATGTGTTCCAGGCCAAGGCCCGCGCTGAGGAAGCAAAGAAGGGCGTGAACCTGGCCTACGCCATTCCCAAGGAAGGCGGCAACCTCTGGTTCGACGTGCTGGCGATCCCCAAGGACGCCAAGAACGTGAAAGAGGCGCACGCCTTCATCAACTATTTGCTGAAACCTGAGGTTATCGCCCAGGTCAGTGATTACGTCGGTTACGCCAACCCGAACCCCAAGGCTGGCGACCTGATGGACCAGGCCGTGAGGACTGACGCTGCGGTTTACCCACCGCAGGAAGTGCTGGACAAGATGTTCGTGAACTCAGAGTTGCCGCCCAAGGTGCAGCGTCTGATGACCCGTAGCTGGACCAAGGTCAAGTCGGGCAAGTAATTATCCAGACCCGTTGCGGTACCTGGAACACAGGCCGCGCGGGCACAAAAATCTTGTTGGGAGTTTCACTCATGGCAGTTGCCTCCGGTGCCTATAAGAAAGCCCTCGAGGGTGGCCAGCAACCCAAGCAGGTGCTGGTCAAGATCGACCGGGTTACAAAAAAATTCGACGAAACGGTCGCCGTGGACGATGTGTCCCTGGAAATCCGCAAAGGCGAGATCTTCGCCCTGCTGGGTGGCTCCGGTTCCGGCAAATCGACCTTGCTGCGCATGCTGGCCGGCTTCGAGCGCCCGACTGAAGGGCGGATTTTCCTCGATGGCGTCGACATCACCGACATGCCGCCGTACGAGCGGCCGATCAACATGATGTTCCAGTCCTACGCGCTGTTCCCGCACATGACCGTGGCGCAGAACATCGCCTTCGGCCTGCAGCAGGACAAGATGCCCAAGGCCGAGATCGACGCCCGCGTGGCCGAGATGCTCAAGCTGGTGCACATGACCCAGTACGCCAAGCGCAAGCCACACCAGCTCTCCGGTGGCCAGCGCCAGCGGGTGGCCCTGGCCCGCTCCCTGGCCAAGCGCCCCAAGCTGCTGCTGCTCGATGAGCCGATGGGCGCGCTGGACAAGAAACTGCGTTCGCAGATGCAGCTGGAACTGGTGGAAATCATCGAGCGCGTGGGCGTGACCTGCGTGATGGTGACCCACGACCAGGAAGAGGCCATGACCATGGCCCAGCGCATCGCCATCATGCACCTGGGCTGGATCGCCCAGATCGGTTCGCCGGTGGATATCTACGAGACCCCGACCAGCCGCCTGGTGTGCGAATTCATCGGTAACGTCAACCTGTTCGACGGTGAAGTGGTCGACGACGCCGAAGGCCACGCGATCATTGCCAGCCCGGAGCTGGAGCGCAAGATCTACGTCGGCCACGGCATCACCACGTCGGTGGAAGACAAGCACATTACCTACGCCCTGCGCCCGGAAAAGCTGCTGGTCACCACCAGCCAGCCGGACTTCGAGCACAACTGGTCGCGCGGCAAGGTCCACGACATTGCCTACCTGGGTGGCCACTCGGTGTTCTACGTCGAGCTGCCGAGCGGCAAGATCGTCCAGTCGTTCGTCGCCAACACTGAACGCCAGGGCGCCCGCCCGACCTGGGGCGATGAAGTGTATGTGTGGTGGGAAGACGACAGCGGCGTGGTACTGCGGTCATGAAACCACGCAAGCTCAAGCGAGCCTTCCAGCGTTTGATCCCGGAGGGGCGGCACGTGGTGATCGGGATTCCGTTCATCTGGCTGTTCCTGTTCTTCATGCTGCCGTTCTTCATCGTGTTGAAGATCAGCTTCGCCGAAGCCGACGTGGCGATCCCGCCGTATACCGAGATCTACAGCTACGTCGAAGACAAGATCCAGGTGGTGCTCAACATGGCCAACTATGGCCTGTTGACCGAGGATGAGCTGTACATCTCGGCCTACCTGGGCTCGTTGAAGATGGCCTTCTTCAGCACCTTGCTGTGCCTGCTGATCGGCTACCCGATGGCCTACGCCATCGCCAACGCCAAGAAGGAGACCCAGACGGTCCTGCTGCTGCTGATCATGATGCCGACCTGGACTGCGATCCTGATCCGCGTCTATGCCTGGATGGGCATCCTCAGCAACAACGGGCTGCTCAACGGCTTCCTGCTGTGGACCGGGTTGATCGATCAGCCGTTGCAGATCCTCAACACCAACCTGGCGGTGTACATCGGCGTGGTCTATTCGTACCTGCCGTTCATGATCCTGCCGCTGTTCGCCAACCTGGTGAAGCACGACCCGAGCCTGCTCGAAGCCGCTTCGGACCTGGGTTCGAGCACCTTCAACAGCTTCTGGAAGATCACCGTGCCGCTGTCGAAGAACGGCATCATCGCCGGCTGCATGCTGGTGTTCATCCCGGTGGTGGGCGAGTTCGTCATTCCTGAGCTGCTGGGCGGCCCGGAAACCCTGATGATCGGTAAAGTGCTGTGGCAGGAATTCTTCAACAACCGTGACTGGCCGGTGGCATCCGCCCTGGCGGTGGTGATGCTGGCGATCCTGATTGTGCCGATCCTGATGTTCAACCGTAGCCAGGCCAAAGAAATGGAGGGCAGAGCATGAAGCGCTTCAGTTTTTCCAAGCTGATGCTGGTGCTCGGCTTGCTGTTCATCTACCTGCCGATGCTGATCCTGGTGATCTACTCGTTCAACGCCTCCAAGCTGGTGACGGTGTGGGGCGGCTGGTCGGTGAAGTGGTACGTCGGCCTGCTCGACAACACCCAGTTGATGGGGTCGGTGATGCGCTCGCTGGAAATCGCCTGCTACACGGCGGTGGCGGCAGTGGCGCTGGGTACCCTGGCGGCCTTCGTGCTGACCCGGGTCACCCGCTTCAAGGGCCGTACGCTGTTCGGTGGCCTGGTCACCGCGCCGCTGGTGATGCCTGAGGTGATCACCGGTCTGTCGCTGTTGCTGCTGTTCGTGGCCATGGCGCAGATGATCGGCTGGCCGCAGGAGCGTGGCATCGTCACCATCTGGATCGCCCACACCACGTTCTGTGCGGCGTATGTGGCGGTGGTGGTGTCGGCACGCCTGCGTGAGCTGGACCTGTCGATCGAGGAAGCGGCGATGGACCTGGGTGCCAAGCCGTGGAAGGTGTTCTTCCTGATCACCATCCCGATGATCGCGCCATCGCTGGCGGCGGGCGGCATGATGTCGTTCGCGCTGTCGCTGGACGACCTGGTACTGGCCAGCTTCGTGTCCGGCCCGGGTTCGACCACCCTGCCGATGGAAGTGTTCTCGGCGGTGCGTCTGGGCGTGAAGCCGGAGATCAACGCCGTGGCCAGCCTGATCCTGCTGTCGGTGTCGCTGGTGACCTTCTTTGTCTGGTACTTCAGCCGCCAGGCCGAAGAGCGTCGTCGCAAGGCGATCCAGCAGGCGATCGAGGAAGGCGCGGCGGCCAACGCCTCGCAGCCACAGGTCAAGCGCCCGGCGCAGGTTGCAGCGTCGGCCTGACCCGGCCCTTTCGCGGGCAAGCCCGCTCCCACAGGTTATGTGCAATCCTCAAGGCATGCACAGTAACTGTGGGAGCGGGCTTGCCCGCGAAGGCCCCAACATGGATTTATAGCCATACCGCATCCCAATGTGGGTATTCCCTGACACTCTTGACCAATCCGGCTCTTAAGGGATTGGCAACAATGTAGCGGGCCACATGCACCACATTCTCCTCCCTTCGCAGAGCATGGTCCTGATAACCCGGCTGCCATATCGGCATGTTCCTGACTCCCGCCTTGCGCAATGCAATGGCTGTGCGTGATTTGAACCGGCGCATCAGGGTTCCCCAATGTCACTTCTTTCAGCTCGATCAGCCAATGCAGATGATCCGGCATCACTACCCAGGCCAGAGAACGGCGATCCTGCATGTCATTTGAGAACCGCAGGTGTTTGACCACCAGGCGAGCGTGGTGAAAGTCGTGGAACAGTGGCTGTCGCTGGTATGTGATGGTGGTCAGCATGTAGAGCCTGCCAGGCTCGGAGAAGCGGCCACGGCGCAGTCGGTGGGATTCAGCTAACGGCATTGTGATCTTCCTTGAAGTTAATCCCCTTGAAGGGTAGCGGCTCAACTGTCACTGCCCAGTGGCTGATGGTTTCTGGATATGGTGCAAGCGTGTGTTTGGCTTTGCCGACCCTTTCGCGGGCAAGTTCGCTCCAACAGATACGGCACTGGCTTGAGGGTGGCGGTATTCCTGTAGGAGCGAAGAACCCCGCACCGGCGCTGAAAATGCCTAACTGATCCCCGTCAGTGATGTTTATCGAACCCTGAACTACGCTGACAGTCGCATCCCACGAATCATTTGCGCGCAAGCAAGGAGCCTGCATGACGTTGATGCGTCCGCTGTCGGTCGTTTGCCTGGGGCTGCTGTACATGCTCACCGGCTGTAGCAAGGAAGAGGTACCCGAGACACTGCCACGTGTTGGTGTGCAGCAGGTCCAGCCCACCGATTTCGCTGCCAGGGTCACCCTGACCGGCGACGTGCAGGCGCGGGTGCAGACCGATCTGTCGTTCCGCGTCGGCGGCAAGATCATTTCGCGCAGCGTGGATGTTGGTGAGCACGTGAAAGCCAACCAGGTATTGGCGAGGCTCGACCCGAAAGACCTGCAGAACAACGTCGACTCGGCCAAGGCCGAGGTGTTCGCCGCCCAGGCCCGGGTCACCCAGACCAGCGCCGCCTTCGTGCGCCAGCAGAAACTGCTGCCCAAGGGCTACACCAGCCAGAGCGAATACGACTCTGCCGAAGCCGCGCTGCGCAGCAACCAGAGCGCGCTCAAGGCTGCTCAGGCACAGCTGGCCAACGCCAATGAGCAACTGAGCTACACCGCGCTGGTGTCCGAAGCCGATGGTGTGATCACCCAGCGCCAGGCCGAGGTCGGCCAGGTGGTGCAGGCGACCATGCCGATCTTCAGCCTGGCCCGTGACGGCGACCGCGATGCCGTGTTCAACGTTTATGAATCCCTGCTGGTGGCGCCACCCAGCGACGCCGGCGTGATCGTCAGCCTGCTGGATGACCCCAAGGTCCAGGCCCATGGCTTTGTCCGTGAAATCACTCCCACCGTGTCGGCGCAAAGCGGCACGGTGCAGGTCAAGGTGGCGCTGAAGGACATACCGCCGGGCATGCAGCTGGGCGCACCGGTCACTGCCAGCACCAATGCGGTGGGGCGGCCGAGCATCGAACTGCCGTGGTCGGCGTTGACCAAGGGGCTGCATGAACCGGCAGTTTGGGTGGTGGGCGAGGGCGACAAGGTGGAACTGCGCAAAGTCGAACTCAGCCGCTACCTGACCGGCAAGATCGTGGTCGCCAGCGGCCTGAAGGCTGGCGAGACCGTGGTGGTCAACGGTAGCCAGTTGCTGCACCCCGGCATGCAGGTAGAAAAGGTCGATGCCAAGGCCCAAGGGGGTGAGCTATGACGCGCCTGCTGCTGATACTGTCAGCCGGGGTGCTGCTGGCCGCCTGCGGCAATGAGGAAGAAGCACCCGAGCCGATCCGGCCGGTGCTGTCGGTCAAGGTGGAGCCGCAGGTGCAGTCGCAGCTGGGGCGCTTCGCCGGCCTGATCGAGGCGCGCTTCGAAAGCACCTTGGGCTTTCGGGTTGGCGGGCGCATTGCCCGGCGTTGGCTGGATGTGGGCGCCCAGGTCAAACCGGGGGACACCTTGGCCACGCTCGACCCCACCGACCAGCAGAACCAGTTGCGTGCCGCCGAAGGCGACCTGGCAAAGGTCCAGGCACAGTGGATCAATGCCCAGGCCGATGCCCGCCGTCAGCAGCAGCTGTACGATCGCGGCGTCGGTGCCCAGGCGCAGCTGGATATCGCCCAGACCAACCTGAAAACTACCAGCGCCGCGCTGGAGCAGGCGCGCTCGGCGCTCAGCCAGGCCCGTGACCAGCTCGACTACAGCACCCTGCGCACCGACCACGCGGCAGTGATTACCGCCTGGCAGGCCGAAGCCGGGCAGACCGTCACGGCGGGGCAGGCCGTGGTGACCCTGGCGCGCCCCGATGTGAAGGAAGCGGTAATCGACCTGCCTATCGGCTTGGCCGAGCAACTGAACAAGGACCTGACCTTCACCGTCGCGTCGCAGCTCGACCCGACCATCAACACCACCGCCACCCTGCGCGAACTGGAGCCGCAGGCCGATGCGACGACCCGGACCCGTCGCGCGCGCCTGACCTTGGCAAGCACCCCGGCGGCCTTCCACCTGGGCACGGCAGTAAGCGTGACCCTGAGCTCGGAAGTGAGCCCGCGCAGCGAGCTGCCCCTGAGTGCCTTGCTCGAACGTGACGGCAAGACTCAGGTCTGGGTGATCGATACCCAGCAGAAAACCGTGGGTACTCGCGACGTCACCCTGATCGACCGTACTGCCGACAGCATCGTTCTGGCCGCAGGGGTGCAGCCCGGCGAGCGCGTGGTGACGGCGGGCGTGAACAGCCTCAAGCCTGGCCAGAAGGTCACCTTCGACGAGGATGCGCAATGAAAGGAAGCTTCAACCTGTCCGAATGGGCGCTCAAGCATCAATCGTTCGTTTGGTACCTGATGTTCGTCGGCCTGCTGATGGGCATCTTTTCTTACTTCAACCTCGGCCGTGAGGAAGACCCTTCGTTCACCATCAAGACCATGGTGATCCAGACCCGCTGGCCCGGCGCGACCCAGGACGAAACCCTCTACCAGGTCACCGACCGCATCGAGAAGAAGCTCGAGGAACTCGACTCCCTCGACTACACCAAGAGCTACACCCGGCCGGGCGAATCCACGGTGTACGTGTACCTGCGCGACACCACCAAGGCCAAGGACATCCCGGAAATCTGGTACCAGGTGCGCAAGAAGATCCAGGACATCCGGGGCCAGTTCCCTGCCGGTATCCAGGGGCCGGGGTTCAACGATGAGTTCGGCGACGTGTTCGGCTCGATCTATGCCTTTACCGCCGACGGCCTGACCCTGCGCCAGCTGCGTGACTACGTGGAACAGGCGCGTGCCGAGGTGCGCGACGTACCCAACATCGGCAAGATCGAGCTGATCGGCACCCAGGATGAAGTGCTGTACCTGAATTTCTCGACCCGCAAGCTGGCCGCCCTGGGCATTGACCAGCGCCAGGTCATGCAGGCCCTGCAATCACAGAACGCAGTGACCCCGGCCGGGGTGATCGAGGCTGGCCCAGAGCGCATTTCGGTGCGTACCACCGGGCAGTTCGCCTCGGAAAAGGACCTGCAGACCGTCAACCTGCGGATCAATGACCGCTTCTTCCGCCTGGCCGATATCGCCGATATCCAGCGCGGCTACGTCGATCCGCCGTCACCGATGTTCCGCTATAACGGCCAGACCGCCATCGGCCTGGCCATCGGCATGAAGGCCGGCGGCAACATGCAGGTATTTGGCGCGGCGCTGAAAAAGCGCATGGACCGGGTGGTCGAAGACTTGCCGATAGGCGTCGGCGTGCACACCGTGTCGGACCAGGCCGTAGTGGTCAAGCAGGCGGTCGGCGGCTTCACCAGCGCACTGTTCGAAGCGGTGGTGATCGTACTGGCGGTGAGCTTCGTCAGCCTCGGCATGCGCGCCGGCCTGGTGGTGGCCTGCTCGATCCCGCTGGTGCTGGCGATGGTGTTCGTGTTCATGGAATACAGCGGCATCACCATGCAGCGGATTTCGCTGGGTGCGCTGATCATCGCGCTCGGCTTGCTGGTGGATGACGCGATGATCACGGTCGAAGTGATGGTCACGCGCCTGGAAATGGGCGAGAGCAAGGAGCAGGCGGCCACGTTCGCCTATACCTCGACGGCGTTCCCCATGCTGACCGGTACCTTGGTGACGGTGGCAGGCTTCGTGCCGATCGGCCTCAACGCCAGTTCCGCGGGTGAGTACACCTACACACTGTTCGCAGTGATCGCGGTGGCGCTGATGGTGTCGTGGGTGGTGGCGGTGTTCTTCGCCCCGGTGCTGGGTGTGCATATCCTCAGCAGCTCCAAGCTCAAGGCCCATGAAGCAGAGCCAGGGCGGGTCGGCCGCGCCTTTGAGCATGGCCTGCTGTGGTGCATGCGCAACCGTTGGCTGACCATCATCGGCACGGTGCTGCTGTTTGCCCTGGCGATCTTCTGCGAGCGCTTCGTGCAGAACCAGTTCTTCCCGTCTTCGGACCGCCCGGAAATCCTCGTCGACCTCAACCTGCCGCAGAACGCCTCGATCGAGGAAACCCGCAAGGTGGTGGACCGCTTCGAGGCGCGGATCAAGGACGACCCGGACCTGGTGCACTGGAGCACCTACATCGGCCAAGGTGCGATCCGCTTCTACCTGCCCCTCGACCAGCAGCTGCAGAACCCGTACTACGCGCAGCTGGTGATCGTCAGCAAAGGGTTCGAGGAACGCCAGGCCATGATGGAGCGCCTGCAGAAGATCCTGCATGAAGAGTTCGTCGGCATCGGCGTCAACGTGCAATCGCTGGAGATGGGCCCGCCGGTGGGCCGGCCGATCCAGTACCGGGTCAGCGGCGCCAATATCGATGAGGTGCGCAAGCACGCCATCGACCTGGCCACCTTGCTCGACCAGAACGAGCATATCGGCGAGATGATCTACGACTGGAACGAGCCGGGTAAGGTGCTGCGCGTGGAAATCGCCCAGGACAAGGCGCGACAGCTGGGGTTGTCGTCGGAAGACGTGGCCAATGTGATGAACAGCATCGTCAGCGGCGTGCAGATTACCCAGGTCAACGACAACATCTACCTGGTCAATGTGGTCGCCCGCGCCGAGGACAGCGAGCGCGGTTCACCCGATACCTTGCAGAACTTGCAGATTCTCACGCCCAACGGCACCTCGATCCCGCTGCTGTCGTTCGCCACCGTGCGCTACGAACTGGAGCAGCCGCTGGTGTGGCGCCGCGACCGCAAGCCGACCATCACCATCAAGGCCTCGGTCAACGGCGATATCCAGCCCACCGACCTGGTGGCCCAGCTGAAACCGAAGATCGACGAGTTCGCCAGCAAGCTGCCAGTGGGCTTCGAAGTGGCCACGGGCGGTACCGTGGAGGAGAGCGCCAAGGCCCAGGGGCCGATCCGCAAGGTCATTCCGTTGATGCTGTTCCTCATGGCGACATTCCTGATGATCCAGCTGCACAGCGTACAGAAGCTGTTCCTGGTGGTCAGCGTCGCGCCGCTGGGGTTGATCGGGGTGGTGCTGGCGCTGGTGCCCACGGGCACGCCGATGGGCTTTGTGGCGATCCTCGGCATCCTTGCGCTGGCGGGCATCATCATTCGTAACTCGGTGATCCTGGTGACCCAGATCGACGAGTTCGAGGCCCAGGGCTTCTCGCCGTGGGATGCGGTGGTGGAGGCCACCAACCACCGGCGCCGGCCGATCCTGCTGACGGCGGCGGCAGCGAGCCTGGGCATGATCCCGATTGCCCGTGAGGTGTTCTGGGGGCCGATGGCCTACGCCATGATTGGCGGGATCATCGTCGCGACCCTGCTGACGTTGCTGTTCCTGCCGGCGCTGTATGTGGCCTGGTACAAAATCCGCGAGCCTGAGCACAAGGCCAGGCCCCAACACTGAACTCTGTGGGAGCGGGCTTGCCCGCGAATGCGATGGTGAACTCACTGCCGCATTCGCGGGCAAGCCCGCTCCCACAGCGGTACAGCCGTGTCTTTTAAAAATAGTTATATAAACATTCTTAAACAGTATTTTTAAGAATATCCGCGCCTCACTAGTATTGCCTCAAGCCAGGCGCAAATTCCCCTTCACACCTCAGCCCGGCACCTACTCCAAGGAGAACGAGCATGAGTGCATCGCTGCGTAGCATCGACGGTCAGGACGAAGCCACCATTCTGCGTGAGATCCAGAGCGCCTTGCGCGACCTGCGTTTTGGCGCGGTGGAAATCACCGTGCACAACGCCCAGGTGGTACAGATCGAACGCAAGGAGAAGTTCCGCCTGCAACAGCCCGGCAACAAGGCCGGCTGATTCGCGCCACACCCTTCAAAACTAGAAAAATGCCAATCGGGAGCTTCACCATGTCCATCCGCCGTTATGCGCTCGCCGCTCTGGCCAGTGCTGTTTTTGCCGGTTCCGCCATCGCCAAGGACTACGAACTGCTGAACGTGTCCTATGACCCGACCCGTGAGCTGTATCAGCAGTACAACGCCGAATTCATCAAGCACTGGCAACAGGCCCATCCGGGCGACAAGGTGAAGATCCAGCAATCCCATGGTGGTTCGGGCAAGCAGGCCCGCGCGGTGATCGACGGCCTGCGCGCCGACGTGGTGACGTTGGCCCTGGCCGGCGATATCGACGAAGTCGCCAAGCTCGGCAAGACCCTGCCGGACAACTGGCAGACTCGCCTGCCGGACGCCAGCACCCCATACACCTCGACCATCGTGTTCCTGGTGCGCAAGGGCAACCCGAAAGGCATCAAGGACTGGGGCGACCTGATCAAGAAGGACGTCTCGGTCATCACCCCCAACCCGAAAACCTCCGGTGGCGCCCGCTGGAACTTCCTTGCTGCCTGGGCCTACGGCCTGAAGGCCGGCGGTAGCGAAGAGAAGGCCAAGGCCTACGTGCAGGAGTTGTTCAAGCACGTGCCAGTGCTGGATACCGGCGCTCGCGGCTCGACCATCACCTTCGTCAACAACGGCCAGGGCGACGTACTGCTGGCCTGGGAAAACGAAGCGTTCCTGGCGCTGAAGGAAGACGGTGGCGCCGACAAGTTCGACATCGTCGTGCCGTCGCTGTCGATCCTCGCCGAGCCGCCAGTGGCAGTGGTCGACAAGAACGCCGAGAAGAAGGGCAATACCGAGATTGCCACCGAATACCTCAAGCACCTGTACAGCCCGGCCGGGCAGAAGATCGCTGCCGAGAACTTCTACCGCCCGCGTGACGAGAAAGTCGCTGCCGAGTTTGGCAAGCAGTTCCCGAAACTGGACCTGGTGACCATCGACAAGGACTTCGGCGGCTGGAAGACTGCACAGCCTAAGTTCTTCAATGATGGCGGTGTGTTCGACCAGATCTATCAGGCACAGTAAGGCCACGGAAAAGCGGGGCCGCTCTGCGGCCCATCGCAGGCAAGCCAGCTCCCACAGGGACCGAGCAGCCCTCAGGCCTGTGGTGATCCTGTGGGAGCTGGCTTGCCTGCGATGGGCTGCAAAGCAGCCCCAAGATTGAGAGTCCTGCACCGCCCCGGCATAACCGGGGCTTCGTGCGTTCAACCAGGGATATTTATGTCACGTCGCATTTCCCCCGTCATACCCGGCTTCGGGCTGACGCTGGGCTACACCTTGGTGTACCTCAGCCTGATCGTGCTGATACCGCTGGCCGCCATGTTCGTGCATGCCGCGCAGCTCACCTGGGAACAGTTCTGGAACGTCATCAGTGCGCCGCGGGTGATCGCCGCGCTGCAACTGAGTTTCGGCACCGCCCTGCTCGCCGCCATCATCAACGGTGTGATCGGTACCCTGCTGGCCTGGGTGCTGGTGCGCTACACCTTCCCCGGGCGCAAGATCATCGACGCGATGATCGACCTGCCATTCGCCTTGCCTACCGCCGTTGCAGGTATTGCCCTGACCGCTCTGTACGCACCTGCGGGCTGGGTTGGCCAGTTCGCCACCGACCTGGGCTTCAAGATCGCCTACACCCCGCTGG
Source organism: Pseudomonas sp. LRP2-20 (assembly GCF_024349685.1). Lineage (NCBI taxonomy): Bacteria > Pseudomonadati > Pseudomonadota > Gammaproteobacteria > Pseudomonadales > Pseudomonadaceae > Pseudomonas > Pseudomonas sp. LR2-20. The sequence continues at coordinate 267,937 of NZ_AP025944.1, forward strand.
GTATCACCCTGGCGCTGACTTTCGTCACCCTGCCGTTCGTGGTACGTACGGTGCAGCCGGTGCTGGCGGATATCCCGCGTGAAGTCGAAGAAGCTGCAGCCTGCCTGGGCGCGAAACCATTGCAGGTGTTCCGCCATATCCTCGCACCTGCGCTGTTGCCCGCCTGGCTCACCGGTTTCGCCCTGGCCTTTGCCCGTGGCGTTGGCGAGTACGGTTCGGTGATCTTCATCGCCGGCAACATGCCGATGAAGACCGAGATCCTGCCGTTGCTGATCATGGTCAAGCTCGACCAGTACGACTACACCGGCGCCACTGCCATCGGCGTGTTGATGCTGGTGGTTTCCTTCATCCTGCTGCTGCTGATCAACCTGCTGCAGCGCCGCATCGAAACCCCTTGAAGGAGGCCGCATGTCCAGTTCAACCCTGAGTGCAAGCGCTGCCGCCAATGCCGCCCGGCGTGGCAGCGCCACTTCGCGACGCGTCCTGATCGGCCTTGGCTGGCTGGTGTTCGCACTGTTCCTGCTGCTGCCGCTGGTGATCGTGGTGTCGCAGGCGCTGAAGAACGGCTTTGGCACCTTCTTCGAGGCGATCTTCGAGCCTGATGCCTTGTCGGCGCTCAAGCTCACCGTGCTTGCCGTGGTCATCTCCGTGCCGCTGAACCTGGTATTCGGTGTCAGTGCCGCCTGGTGCGTGAGCAAGTACAGCTTCCGCGGCAAGAGCATCCTGGTGACGCTGATCGACCTGCCGTTCTCGGTGTCGCCGGTGATCGCCGGCCTGGTCTACGTGCTGATGTTCGGTGCGCAAGGCCTGTTCGGCCCGTGGCTGCAGGACCATGACATCCAGATCGTGTTTGCCCTGCCGGGTATTGTCCTGGCGACCATCTTCGTCACCGTGCCGTTCGTCGCCCGTGAGCTGATCCCGCTGATGCAGGAGCAGGGCACGCAGGAGGAGGAGGCCGCGCGCCTGCTCGGCGCCAACGGCTGGCAGATGTTCTGGCATGTGACCCTGCCGAACATCAAATGGGGCCTGATCTACGGCGTGGTGCTGTGCACCGCGCGGGCCATGGGCGAGTTCGGCGCGGTGTCGGTGGTGTCGGGCCATATCCGTGGCGTGACCAACACCTTGCCGCTGCACGTGGAGATCCTCTACAACGAGTACAACCACGTCGCGGCCTTCAGCGTGGCCAGCCTGTTGCTGATCCTGGCGCTCTTCATCCTGCTGCTCAAGCAGTGGAGCGAGAACCGTATTAACCGCCTGCGCCACAGCGCCGCGGAGGAATGATTCATGTCGATCGAAGTTCGTAACGTCAGCAAGCGCTTCAACAGCTTCCAGGCCTTGAACGCCATCAACCTGGACATCAACAGCGGCGAGCTGGTGGCCTTGCTCGGCCCGTCCGGCTGCGGCAAGACCACCCTGCTGCGCATCATCGCCGGCCTGGAAACACCGGACCAGGGCAACATCGTGTTCCATGGCGAAGACGTGTCTGGCCATGACGTGCGTGATCGCAACGTCGGCTTCGTGTTCCAGCACTACGCGCTGTTCCGCCACATGAGCGTGTTCGACAACGTCGCCTTCGGCCTGCGCATGAAGCCCAAGGGCGAGCGCCCGAGCGAAAGCAAGATTGCCGAGAAGGTCCATGAACTGCTGAACATGGTGCAACTGGATTGGCTGTCCGACCGTTACCCCGAGCAGCTGTCCGGTGGCCAGCGCCAGCGTATCGCCCTGGCCCGCGCCCTGGCGGTGGAGCCCAAGGTGCTGCTGCTGGACGAGCCGTTCGGTGCGCTCGACGCCAAGGTGCGCAAGGAGCTGCGCCGCTGGCTGGCGCGGCTGCACGAGGACATCAACCTGACTTCGGTGTTCGTCACCCATGACCAGGAAGAAGCCATGGAAGTGGCCGACCGCATCGTGGTGATGAACAAGGGCGTGATCGAGCAGATCGGCTCGCCGGGCGAGGTATACGAGCATCCGGCCAACGATTTCGTCTACCACTTCCTTGGCGACTCCAACCGCCTGGCCTTGAGCGAGGGGCACCATGTGCTGTTCCGCCCGCACGAGGTGTCGTTGTCGCGGCATGAGACCGAGGGGCACCATGCGGCCGAGGTGCGCGACATTCGCCCGCTGGGCGCGACCACCCGGGTGACCTTGAAGGTGGAAGGGCAGAGCGAGTTGATCGAGGCCGAGGTGGTCAAGGACCACGACAGCCTGACCGGGCTGGCGCGTGGGGAGACGCTGTTCTTCCGGCCGAAGGTCTGGCAGAAGGTGGCGGATATCTGAGCTGCGTTGAGTGATGAAAAGCCCGGGCATGATCCCGGGCTTTTTTCTGCCTGATCAATGGCTGGGGCTGCTTTGCAGCCCTTCGTGGGCAAGTCCGCTCCCAAAGGTTTGCTGCATTCCTGAGATTGACACGGCCCCTGTGGGAGCGGGCTTGCCCGCCAACGAGGGCGCTGCCCTCGCGATTTTCAGATGCCTTTCGGGAATATTTCATATGCCCGCAAAGCATCAGCCAACCTCTCTACCGCTACACCCCACGAACCTCGCGGTCTAGAGCCGTTCCTCCTGAATATATATTCCTCAAAGATCTAACTTTAATTTTAAACATTACTTTAAGAGATAAGCGCCTGCCCCTGATGATTCAGCCACACACCTGAATCAAGAACCCCAGGAGTTTGATCAATGGGTAATGTCCAGTCGGCCGTCAGGGCCTACGACCAGCCATGGCGCCCGAGCCCGGGTGACCTGGTCGAGCTTGGACGGACACTTCGCCTGCCACTGGGCCAATTGCGCCTGCAACGCACCCCGGTCAGCGGCCTCAAGCGCCGTGACAAGCTGGCGTTGGGCCTGCTGGTGCTGGCCCTGCACGGCGCTGCTGCCTACTGGGTCAGCCAGGCCCCCACGCCCGTGCTGCCCGTGGTGCCGCCACAGATTCCGCCCATGACCATCGAGTTCGCCGCGCCCGCGCCGCCCGTCGTGCAACCGCCGCCACCTGCGCCTGCACCGCCGGTGGTCGAGCCGCCGCCCCCGGTGGTCGACGAGCTGGCCGCCAAGCCCAAACCCAAGCCCAAACCCGTGCCCAAGCCGGTGGTCAAGCAGGCGCCCAAGCCACAGCCCAAACCGGTCGAGGCGCCGCCACCTGCCCCGGTTGCTGCCCCGGCGCCCCCAGCGCCACCTGCGCCGGCCCCGGTCACGCCACCGTCAGCCAACGCCGCGTACCTGAAGAACCCGGCGCCGGAGTACCCGCAGATGGCCCAGCGCCGTGGCTGGGAAGGCACCGTGCTGCTGCGCGTCGAGGTGCTGCCCAACGGCAAGCCGGGGCAGATCCAGATCCAGAAGAGCAGCGGCCGCGATGCCCTCGACGCCGCCGCACTGGCTGCGGTCAAGCGCTGGAGCTTCGTGCCCGCCAAGCAGGGCGACGTGGCCCAGGCCGGCTGGGTGAGCGTGCCGATCGATTTCAAGCTTCGCTAACTTTTTCGCAGAACACAGGAAGACATCATCATGAGCCTGCTGGCATCCCCTCTCGAATCCGTTGAAAGTGCAGTCATCTGGCTGCTGGTCGGTTTCTCCGTCGTCACCTGGGGCCTTGCCCTGGTCAAGGTCGCGCAGTTCGTACGGCTGAAGAACCAGGACAAGCGTTTCCACCAGCAATTCTGGGCCGCATCGAGCCTCGACTCGGCGGCGGAAATCAGCCACGAACTGCCTGGCCCGGCCGCCCGAGTCGCCCAGTCCGGCTATGCCGCGATTGCTGTTGGTGATTCCCACGCCAGTGACCTGAGCCACGCCATCAACCACCAGGACCGCCTTGAGCGCGCCCTGCGCCAGCAGATCGTGCGTGAGCGCCGTTCACTGGAGACTGGCTTGGCGGTGGTCGCCAGTATCGGCAGTACCTCGCCCTTCATCGGCCTGTTCGGCACCGTATGGGGCATCATGGAAGCGCTCAAGGGCATCAGCGCGGCCGGTTCCGCCAGCCTGGAAACCGTGGCCGGGCCGATCGGCGCGGCGCTGGTCGCCACCGGTGTGGGTATCGCCGTCGCGGTGCCGGCGGTGCTGGTCTACAACTACTTCCTGCGCCGTTTGAAGCTGACCGCGGCCGACCTCGATGACTTTGCTCACGACTTCTACAGCCTGGCGCAGAAGAGTGCCTTCCGGGTGTTGGTGCACCCTGCGGTCAACAAGGCTCAGGCCGGTTTCACCCAGCCGGTGAAGGAGGCGTCCTGATATGGCCTTTTCGACCCAGGACAGCGACGAAGTCCTCAGTGAAATCAACGTCACGCCGCTGGTGGACGTCATGCTGGTGCTGTTGGTGGTGTTCATCGTCACCGCGCCGCTGCTGACCAATGCCATCCCGATCAACCTGCCCAAGACCGAGGCCGTGGCCCCGGTGGAACAGAAAGACCCGCTGGTGGTGAGCATCGACGGTGGCGGCAAGCTGTTCATCAACAAGGATGAGATCCAGCCGGACTTGCTGGAAACCAACCTTAAGGCAGCCAAGGACAAGGATGCCGACGTGCGTGTGCAGCTGCAGGCTGACGATGGTGTGAATTACGGCGAAGTGGCGCGGGCCATGGCGGCGATCGAACGCGCGGGCATCAGCAAACTGGCGGTGATCACCGCGCGTTGATAGCTGGAAGCACGCTTCAGGCAAGTGCTTATGGGCCGTATCTCTTGGCAGGGGTTGGCCCTTTTTTTTTGTTTGCCGTGACGGTTTTAGCGCCTGTGAGATCGAGCGCCGCCCGCGCGGCGCATCGCGAGCTGCGCTCGCTCCTACGTTTGTTTCGGGCCAGTAACGCCTGTGGCAGGCGCGCGCGACCGCCTTGTGGGTACGACGCAATATCGCGCCGTGCGCCAAGGCGTCCGCGCGCAAATCCCCCAGGATAAATTGGCCCGAAACAAACGTAGGAGCGAGCGCAGCTCGCGATGCGCCGCGCGGGCGGCGCTCGATCTCACAGGCGGCAAATATTTCGTGACTGACATTTAGGTTATTAATAAATAGCTTCTTATTCCTTTACGAATATAACTGCCCCCCTATACTTGTCTTCAAGCACGCAAACTTACTGGAGGCGTCCCCATGCGCAATGAGTCGATTCGTTACCTGATTGTGCCGGGCTGGCAAGGATCGCCAGACAACCATTGGCAAAGTCACTGGCAACGCACGCTGCCCAACAGCGCCCGGGTCGAGCAGCATGATTGGCTCACCCCACAGCGCCGCGACTGGGTGCAAGCGCTGGAGCAGGCGATTACCGCCGAACGCTCGCCAGTGATTCTCATCGCGCACAGCCTGGGCTGCGTCACCGTCGCCCACTGGGCCGCAGAGGCCAGCCCGGCCCTGCTGCGCCGGGTGCGTGGCGCATTGCTGGTGGCACCGGCGGATGTCGAGCGGCCCACCTGCGCGCCGGCCCTGCGCAACTTCGCGCCGATCCCGCTGCAGGCGCTGCCGTTTCCCAGCCAGGTGGTCAGCTCCGACAACGACCCGGCGGTGAGCGTGCCAAGGGCGTTGTACCTGGCCCAGGCCTGGGGCGCCGAGGCGGGCTTGCTGAGCAATGCCGGGCACATCAACGTCAAGTCTGGCCACGAGCGCTGGGAACAAGGTTTCGCTTACCTGTATCGCCTGCAAAGCCGGGTCGAACAGCGCGCATTGCGCCGCGCCTGATCGGCCCCGACCGTTTACCGTTTGCCTGACGCCCGGCCGCCCATGGCCTGGGGCGGGAGTTTGTCATGACTTTTCAAAACCCGTTCGGTCAGCCGCTGCTGACCTTCCCTGAGCTGGACAAGAGCCCCCTGAGCATCCGTGCCAAGGCGCTGGTGTTCATCGACCCGCGCTCGCAGCAGTTGCGCCAGGCCCTGGAGCAACTGGCGCCGCAACCGGTGCCGGTGCTGATCCGCGGCGAGACCGGTACCGGCAAGGAATTGCTGGCGCGGCAGATCCACCGGGCCAGCGACCGCCCCGGCCTGTTCGTCTCGGTCAACTGCGCCGCCATCAGCCCGACCTATGCCGATGCCGAGCTGTTCGGCTACAGCGCCGGCAGCCAGGGCGGCACGGCCAGCAGCCGCGCCGGCTGGTTCGGCTCGGCCAATGGCGGCACCTTGTACCTGGACGAGATCGCCGACTTGCCGTTGGCGATCCAGGGCAAGCTGCTGGCGGCTTTGGAAAACCGTGAGGTCACCCGTGTCGGCGCGCAGCAACCACAGCCTGTGGACGTGCGCCTGGTGGCTGCGACCAGCATCGACCTGGCGCGGGTGGTGAAGGCCGGGCGCTTCAACGAGCGTCTGTATCAGTACCTGCGCGAGGGCGCGCTGGAGTTGCCGCCGCTGCGTGAACGCCCGGGCGATATCCTGCCGCTGGCCGAGTATTTCGTGGGCATCTACAGCGTGCGCCTGCAGCGCCCGCTGGCGTTGATCAGCGAGGCTGCGCAGCGGGTGTTGGAAGCACATGCCTGGCCGGGTAACACCCGCGAACTGGAGAACGTGATCCACTTCGCCCTGCTGGTCAACGACGGGGACGAGTTGCTGCCGGAGGACCTCGACCTGGCCAACCCCGCGCGCTAGACGCGCTAATAAGCAAACGGGATGGTGGCAGTTTGATTTTGGAATAAGCAGCGAATTAAAAGGTATTGTTACGGAATAAAAAATCTCGGTATCGTCCGCCTCACGCCCGCCAGTGAAACGGTTGGGCACCCGACTTCGCCATCCGCGATGGCCCAGATCCAGAACAAGGAACACCATGAAGAAGACCCTGCTGACCACTGCCCTGGCCGCCGCCCTGTCGTTCGCTGGCCTGGCATCCGCCGCCGAGAAACTGGTCGTTGCCGCGACCCCGGTACCCCACGCCGAGATCCTCGAGCTGATCAAGCCGACCCTGGCCAAGGAAGGGGTGGACCTGCAGATCAAGGTCTTCACCGACTACGTTCAGCCGAACGTACAGGTTGACCAGAAGCGTCTGGACGCCAACTACTTCCAGACCCTGCCGTACCTGCAGAACTTCAACGAAGGCAAAGGTACCCACCTGGAAACCGTGGTCGGTGTGCACGTCGAGCCGTTCGGTGGCTACTCGAAGAAGGTCAAGAGCCTGAGCGAGCTCAAAGAAGGCGCCAGCGTTGCCATCCCTAACGAGGGCAGCAACAGCGGCCGCGCCCTGCTGCTGCTGCAGAAGGCAGGCCTGATCACCCTGAAAGATCCGAAGAACGCCCTGGCGACCCCGAAAGACATCGCCGAGAACCCGAAGAAGCTGAAGTTCCGCGAGCTTGAGTCGGCCATGCTGCCGCGCGTGCTGGACCAGGTCGACCTGGACATGATCAACACCAACTACGCCCTGGAAGCCGGCCTGAACCCGGCCAAGGATGCGCTGGTGATCGAGGGCAGCGACTCGCCGTACGTGAACTTCCTGGTAGCCCGTCCGGACAACAAGAACAGCGAGGCCATCCAGAAGCTGGCCAAGGCGCTGACCAGCCCTGAGGTGAAGGAATTCATCGCCAAGAAGTACCAGGGTGCGGTGCTGCCTGCGTTCTGATTGCTTGATCGGTGTATGAAAATGCCGACGCATTTGCGTCGGCATTTTTGTTTGGGGCTGGCTTCACTGGCCTCTTCGCGTCGAACCGCCTCGAAGAGGCCAGGACAGGCTTATGCCGAAGGCAGTCCACCCAAGGCCCGGCGCAGTGCCAGCAGCCACAGCAGTTGTTCGTTCGAATCAGGTGAGCAGGGGCTAGTCATCGTTATCGTCCTTGTGGGTGATTGCCTTGCTGTCTGAAGCTGTTTGAGAGGTGTGTTGCAGGAAAGTTTCGATAGCCCGGCAAGTGATATCAATATGCAATAAAGGTATTTATAAAAAGTTTTTTATACCTTTAGAGTCTACTGATCGCGCTTGGCGCATCGTTCAGACTTCTCTATGCCGTTCTCTGCAAACCGGGTGTCGAGGCAATATCCATGACCTTCGACACCGCTTTCATTCTCAGCACGTTGCCAGCGTTCTTCAAGGCCGTCGGCGTGACCCTGCAGGTCGGGCTGATCGCCATCGCCACCTCACTGCTGGTGGCGCTGCTCAATGCTGCGGTGCTGGTACTGCGTACGCCTTACCTGCGCCACCTGGTCAAAGGCTACGTGGAACTCGCACGCAACACCCCACTGCTGATCCAGCTGTTCTTCGTCTATTTCGCCTTGCCCAGCCTGGGCCTGAAGATCTCCGGCTTTGCCGCGGCAATCATCACCATGACCTTCATGGGCGGTGCCTACCTCACCGAAGTGCTGCGCGCCGGTGTCGAGGCAGTACCGCGTGCGCAACTGGAATCGGGGCGCTCCATCGGGTTGTCGGAGGGCCAGCTGCTGCGCCATGTGATCCTGCCCCAGGCCGGCATACTCAGCTTGCCGGCACTGTTCGCCAACTTCGTCTTCCTGCTCAAGGAAACCACTGTGGTCTCGGCCGTGGCGGTGCCTGAAATCCTCTACACCACCAAGAACTACATCGCCCTCTACTACAAGACCTACGAGATGCTCGCGGTGCTGACGCTGCTCTGTGTGCTGCTGTTCCTGCCGCTGTCGCTGCTGCTGCGTTACCTGGAAAGGAGGCTGCAACATGGCCAGTTCGGTCACTGAACTGCTTCTGACGTCATTGCCGCTGCTGGCCAAGGGCGCGGCGCAGACACTGGCCATCTCGGCATTGGGGATTGTCTTCGCAACGCTCGGCGGCGTGCTGTATGGCACCTTGGCGACGCTGGGCAACCGGCTGCTGAACATCGCCTTGCAGGTCTACCTGGAGTTGTTTCGCGCGATCCCGGTGCTGGTCTGGCTGTATCTGGTGTTTTTCGGCTTGCCGATCTTCTTCGCCCTGAGCATTCCCGGTTTCTGGTGCGCCGTGCTGGTGCTGGGCCTGTGGGGTGCCAGCGAGGTCGGCGAGGTGGTCCGTGGGGCGTTGCAATCACTGCCGCGCGGGCAGCGTGAGGCCGGGCTGTCGATCGGGCTTTCTACAGGCCAGCTTTACGGCTATGTGCTGCTGCCCCAGGCCCTCAAGCGCATGACGCCACCGACCATCAATATCTACACGCGGATCATCAAGACCAGTTCGCTGGCGGTGCTGATCGGCGTGGTCGAAGTGATCAAGGCCGGCCAGCAGATCATCGAGCGCACCTACGAATCGCTGCTGATCTATGCCGTGCTGTTCCTGTTCTTCTTCATCGTCTGCTATCCGCTGTCCGCCGCCTCGCGCGTGCTGGAGCGCCGCTGGGCTCACTCATGACCGCACTGATCGAATTCCAGGATTTCAACAAGTACTTCGGCGCCCACCAGGTGCTGGACAACGTCGACCTCAAGGTCCGCACCGGCGAGGTGGTGGTGATCCTTGGCCCCAGTGGCTGCGGCAAGAGCACCTTGCTGCGTTGCCTCAATGGCCTGGAAGAGGCGCACAGCGGGCACCTGCGCCTGGAGGGCGAAGAGTTGCTGAGCGCCGATACCGACTGGCGCCGGGTACGCCAGCGGGTGGGCATGGTGTTCCAGAGCTACCACCTGTTCGGCCACATGAGCGTCATGGACAACCTGTTGCTCGGCCCGCTCAAGGTGCAGAAGCGCGAACGGGCCGAAGCCCAGGCCCAGGCCGAAGCGCTGCTGGCGCGGGTGGGCCTGCTGGACAAGCGCGACGCCTACCCGCGGCAGTTGTCCGGTGGCCAGCAGCAGCGCATCGCCATTGTCCGCTCGCTGTGCATGAACCCGCAGGTGATGCTGTTCGACGAAGTCACCGCAGCGCTCGACCCGGAAATGGTCAAGGAGGTGCTGCAAGTGATCCAGGGCCTGGCCCGCGACGGCATGACCTTGCTCATCGTTACCCACGAAATGGCCTTCGCTCGCGCGGTGGCCGACCGTATCGTGTTCATGGAGGCCGGCAGGATCCTTGAACAAAGCGACCCTGAGAGCTTCTTCAGCCAACCGCGGACCGCACGCGCGCAGCAGTTCCTGGACAAATTCTCCTTTGTCGAAAGCCTGCCGAAGACAACGCAAAAGGAACTGTCATGAAAACTGCCCCGCTCACCAAACTGCTGGCGCCGTTGTTCGGCCTGGCCCTGCTGGCCGGCTGCAACAAGGCCGAGGAACCGCCCAAACCGGCAGCTGCCTCGCCGGCCACCAGCTACCTGGAAACCATCAAGGCGCGCGACAAGCTGATCGTCGGCGTGTTCACCGACAAGCCGCCGTTCGGCTTCGTCGACGCCAGCGGCCGCTACGTGGGCTTTGATACCGACATCGGCCGGCGCCTGGCCAAGGACCTGCTGGGCGATGAAAACAAGGTGGAGTTCGTTGCCGTGGAACCGGCCAGCCGTATTCCGTTCCTGCAGAGCGACAAGGTTGACCTGATTCTCGCCAACATGACCGTGACCCCGGAGCGCAAGGAGGTGGTGGACTTCACCAACCCCAACCTGCGCGTGGCCGTGCAGGCCATCGTTGCCGACGGTAGCCCGGTGCAGAAACTTGATGACCTGGCAGACAAGACCATCATCGTCACCACCGGTACCACGGCCGATATCTGGCTGAGCAAAAATCACCCGGACTGGAAACTGCTCAAGTTCGAGAAGAACAGCGAGTCGTTGCAAGCGCTGGCCAATGGCCGTGGCGATGCCTATGCCCAGGACAACCTGATCCTGTTCAGCTGGGCCAAGCAGAACCCTGGGTACCGCGTGCTGCCGCAGTTGTTGGGTGAGGAAGCACCGATCGCGCCAGCGGTGAAGAAGGGCAATACCGAATTGCGCGACTGGGTGAATGCCGAACTGGCCAAGCTGGGGGAGGAGAAGTTCCTGCTGAAGCTGTATGACCAGTATGTGCGCAAGGAGCTGAGCGATGACACCAAGCCGGAGAGCGTGATCGTCGAAGGGGGCAAGTGGCAGGGTTGAACCCGACCATTGGGGCTGCTTTGCAGCCCATCGCCGGCAAGCGCGGCTCCCACAGGTACAGCGCCGCCCTTGTGGGAGCCGCGCTTGCCGGCGATGGGCCGCAACGCGGCCCCCAGCAATCTCAGCGGTTGCGCGGCAGCCAGTTCAACAGGAACTCATTGACCACCTTGGGGTTCTCCAGGCTGGAGATATGCCCCGCAAGCGGAATCTGCGCCGCCAGGCAGCCAATGATCCGCGCCATCTCGTTGGATTCTTCAGGCGGCCGCGGAATGTCCTGGTCACCACAGACCACAATGGTCTTGTCGCCCTTCAGTTCCCCCAGCCGCCCGAGCAAGTCCGGCCGCCCGAAGATAACCCGCCCCATCGGGTCGAGGCTGGTGCGAATCAGCTCGGCACTGCTCGCCTTCAACGCCGCCCGGAAGCCGTCGCGTACCTCGGGCACGGTTTGCCCACCGGCATGGAAGAAGATCGGCACGACGATGTCCAGCAGTGGCTCCGGGAACAAGCCCGCCGCACTCGCCGCGTCCAGCAAACCGAAGTACTTCAGCCGGGTCGCCTCGGGCTCGGCACCGAGGTAGGTGTCCATCAGCACCAGGCGATCGACTCGCTCGGGGTGTTCGATGGCCAGTTGCGCACCCCACATGCCGCCGACCGACAGGCCGACCAGGTGGCACTGGGGGATGTCCAGCGCGTCCAGCAGCGCCAGATGCTGGCGGGCCAGGGCACTCATGTCGGTGGTGGTGGCGGGCGGGGCATCGGAGTCGCCATGGCCCCAGAGTTCAGGGGCGATGACGCGAAAGTGCTGTGACAGGGCATCGATCTGTGGCAGCCACATGTCTGCCGACCACAGGTAACTGTGGCCGAGCAGCACCGGGAAGCCCTGGCCCTGGTCGACATAGCTCATGCGTGCGCCGTCGATTTCGATGAAGTGTTTTTGCATTGAAAGGGTCTCGGCTGTGGGCGTTGTAGAGTATTCGAAATCGCTGGGGCTGCTTTGCAGCCCCAGCGATCATCCGCCAGGCACCAATCTCAAAGTGCTCTGCGCCGGAATCATTCCCATCTGTGCCCGCTGGTACTTACCGTCTATATACCCCTCGGCCTGATCCGAGAAGTGTCGGTCGAACGGCACGCCACTCTGCCCGACCGGGTTGCTGGTCAGTGCCTGCCCGGCATCGGCGAAATCGATCAGGCGCCGGGTTGATGGCCCATAGGTCACTGGCCACGGCGCCGGGCCAATCTTCGCCGAGAGGTTGTTCGGCACTTCATGGGTACCAGGCGCGGCGAAGGGCCCAACGTTGAACAGCAGGTTCAGCGGCTTTTTCACCCCAAGCGGGTGGTTGTGGGTCAGGGTATGGGCCTTGCCCCACTGCCAGCTGGCCGGGTCGCTGCCCAGGCTGTCGCGCAGGTGTTTCAGGCTGTTCTGCCAAGCGCTGCGCACGACGGCGGTACGGTCGGTGCGCTGGTTGCCACCGCGTGTGTTCCACCAGGGCGAATCGGCGTCGGCGGCCAGGCGTGGCAGCGCGGCATCGATGGCGCGGGTGCTGATCAGCACCGGGAACCAGGTGTCGCCCAGCTCGTCATGCAACGCGGCGTGGGCCAGTTCGTAGAGGAACTGGTTGAACAGCGTGGCGCTGGTGGAGTCCAGCGGATAGTCACCGCGCCAGGCCGCCAGCTGTTCGACCAACTCCTTCTCCTCGTCACCCTGGGCGATCTGGCGCAAGGTCGCCAGCAGGGGGGCCAAGGTGCGCGGGCCGTAATCGCTGGTCGTATCGAGTTGCAGCGCCTGGCTGTTCTGCGTGTCCCATTTCACCTCAGGGTTGGCCAGCTGGCGATCGAGCTGACGGCCGCGGTCGGCGAGGTTGTAGTAGCCGGGTATCGGCACCACGGCCGGTGGCTGGTAGTTGGCCGAGACGATATAGCCGCTGGCCGGGTTCTCCTGCTGTGGGTTGACGCTGAACGGGTAGAAGCCGGGTTTGTCGGCCTGGCTGCTGGCGCCATCGAGGATGAACGCCGGGTTCACCCCGTCGGGGCGTATCGGCAGCTTCGCCGCCGCCCACCAACCGATATCGCCACGGGCATTGGCCCAGACGAAGTTCAGGCCTGGCGCCTGCACCTTGGCAGCCGCTTCGCGCATCTTGCCCAGGGTGTCGGCACGGTTCAGCTGGTAGAACCCTTCGAGGATAGGATTCTCGGTTTCGAGGAATGCCCACCACATGGCAATCGGCGTGGTCCCGGCCGTCGCGCCGAGGACCTCGTTGACGATTGGCCCATGGGCTGAGCGGCGCAGGTTGATGGTGACCGGTTGCTCGCCTTTGACCGCAATCGTCTGCTCGGTTTTTTCCAGCGTCTGCCACTGGCCGTCGATCATCACCTGGTCAGCATTGGCAGGGTTGGTCTTTTCGGCGATGAGGTCGACGTCATCGTTCTGGAACATGGTCAGGCTCCAGCCGAAATCACGGTTGTGTCCCAGCATCGCGAACGGGTTCAGCGCCTGGAAGTAGCCGTACAGGTTGAAATCCGGGGCCGACAGCTCGGCTTCGTACCAGACCGCGGGTACCGCAAAACTGATGTGCGGGTCGCCGGCCAGCAAGGGTTTGCCGCTGCGGGTGCGGCTGCCGGAAACGGCCCAGGCATTACTGCCTTCGAACTGGGGGATGCCGGCTTCGACCAGGGCTTCGTGGCTGGCGCGGGCCATGGTTTCGAGGCTTTGCCAGTCGGCAGCGGCCAGAGGTGTGCCCAGGGCGCCCTGCGGCTGCCAGGCGAGGTCGAAAATCTTCAGGTATTGCGGGCCAAGCTGGTCGCGGATGTAGGTCAGCGCAGGTTCGGTGCGAAAGGCCGCAGCGAAGCTGTAGGCCAGGTAGCCGGCGATGCTCAGGGTGTCTTCGGCAGTGAATGGCCGTGGCGTGATGCCGATCAGGTCGAACTCCATCGGTTTGGGATGACTGGCCTGCCAGGCGTTGACGCCCTCGAGGTAGGCCTGCAGCGCTTGCCAGGCGGGCGATTGGTGGTCCTGGCGCTGGGCCATCAGGGCGGCTTGTTCACGGATACGCAGGCTGCGGAACAAGGTATCGGTGGGCAGCAGCTTGTCGCCCAGTATTTCCGCCAGTTCGCCACGGGCCAGGCGGCGCATGATCTCCATCTGGAACAGCCGGTCCTGCGCATGCACGTAGCCCAGGGCGCGGTACAGGTCTGCTTGGTTTTGCGCTTGCAGGTGGGGCACGCCACGGGTGTCGTAGCGCACGCTGACGGGCGCCTGCAGCCCGGCCATGGCCACCTCGCCCTCGCGCTGCGGCAGCTTGCCGTGCACGTACCAGTAGCCGGCGCCAGCGGCCACGGCAACCACCACGGCCAACAGAGTCAGGCTGCGCTTCATCGAAACTCCTTGTGCATTCGAGCGGAAACTGTGGTCCGATCATCGACGGATTCGCGAACAGAGCATAGCCCCCTGAAAGGAGTTTCCATGTCCCTCAGCGAAAAACAGAAAATGCTGACTGGTCAGCTCTATCACGCTGGCTGCCCCGAGCTGCAGGCCGAGCAGATCGCCAACAAGCACTGGATGCACCGTTACAACAACAGCGTCGAGCTACTCAACGAGGCGCGCAATGGCCTGCTGGCCGAGCACTTCGGCCATGTCGGCGAAGGCGCGGTGATCCGCCCGCCGTTCTTCTGCGACTACGGTTACAACATCAGCGTCGGGCGCAACACGTTCATGAACTTCAATTGCGTGATCCTCGATGTGGTGCCGGTGCGCATCGGTGATGACTGCCAGATCGGCCCCAATGTGCAGATCTACGCGGCTGACCATCCGCTCGACCCCGAGGTCCGCCGCAGCGGGCTGGAGAGCGGGCGGCCGGTGACCATTGGCAATAATGTATGGATCGGCGGTGCGGCGATCATCCTGCCGGGGGTGACCATTGGTGACAACGCCATCGTCGGTGCCGGCAGTGTGGTGACCCGTGATGTGCCAGCGGGCGCGACGGTCATGGGTAACCCGGCGCGGGTGCGTCAGCCGGCCCAGGGGCAATAGCAACCAACCGCCAGCGTATTCGAGGCGGTGACGCTTCGGCCGGCCAGCAGGGCCTTGAGGAGTGGTTCGATGAAACTGTTGCTGGCATTGCACACCGCCCCTTCGCTGTAAGGGCCGAAGTAGGCCAGGTTGCCCTGGCGGTCCCAGATGGCCACAGCAGGGGAGGCGGGCAGGTGCTCGCTGCCGGGCAGGCTGGCAATCGGTTGCAGGCTGGCGAGGTTGGCGGGCAACTGGCCGTGGCTGCCGGGCTTTTGCACGACATGGAACGACACTCCCTGGCCGGCGAACTGGGTGATCAGATCGCCGAGGTGCTGCTGGTTGCCGACGTTGCATGGGCAGGCCGGGTCCCAGAAGTGCACTACGCGGATCGGCCCAGGGCCGGCCAGCTCGGCAGGCAGGCGCAGCTGGCTGCCGTCGAACAGCGTGGCCTGGTTGTCGAACGGACGCAGGTAGCGGGACTGGAAGGTGGAGTAGGCCTGCCAGAGCACAATGGCGCAGAGCACCAATGCGAGGCCCGCCGATATCTGTTTGATGTTTCGAATCTTCATGAAGTTTCCGCGATCCCCGGCAAGGCCGCTCCTGCAACGGAATCGGTGGAGCTGTTCGAGAGCTGCTAGCTTGCCACGATGCGGCCAACAGCTGAATATCTCAGATCAATAGTCGCTTCGCCTTGGATGTACCTGATGCCCGCTGCCTTTCACCCCGATACCCTGCGTGCCAGCCTCGCGCCGCTGGCCAAGCGCCAGCCGTTGTCCCCGCAGGCGCAGGCCTATCAACGCTTTTATGGCTTGAACCTGCCGGCGCAAAGCTGGCTGGGCGGCTTCCAGGCGGCGGGTTTCGAGCTGGTCGGGCAAGCCTGGCTGCCTGAAAAGCCGGTCGCGACGTTGTTCCTGCTGCACGGCTACTACGACCACATGGGCCTTTATCGGCATGTGATCGAGTGGGCGCTGAAGCTCGGTTGCGCGGTGATCAGCTGCGACCTGCCGGGCCATGGCCTGTCCAGTGGCGAGCGCGCCAACATCAGTGACTTCGCGGTGTACCAGCAGGTGCTGGAAGCGTTGTTCGAACAGGCGCGTGGCCTTGAACTACCTCGGCCCTGGCACCTCTGCGGGCAGAGCACCGGCGGCGCCATCGCCGTGGATCACCTGCTGCACCAGGGGGCGCGCAGCCCGATCGATGGCGAGGTGATCCTGCTCGCGCCGCTGGTAAGGCCGCGCTCCTGGCGCTGGTCGAAGTTCAGCTATCGGGTGCTGCGCCACTTCGTCAACGGCATCGAGCGGCGCTTCAGCGAGAACACCAACGATCCGACGTTCCTGCCCTTCCTCGAAGCCGACCCACTGCAACCGCGGCGCTTGCCCACGGCCTGGGTCGGCGCCTTGATCGCCTGGGTAAAGCGCATCGAGGCGGCGCCGCACTGCGCGCGGCGGCCGCTTATCGTGCAGGGGGAGGCGGACGGTACGGTGGATTGGCCGCATAACCTCGAAGTGCTCAAGGCCAAATTCAGCGAGCCGCAGATCCTGATGTTGCCCGAAGCTCGCCATCACCTGGCCAACGAGCTACCGGAAATTCGCCGGCGCTACTTCGATTTCATCCAGCAGCGCCTGGGCTGATCACTTGAGGTCGGCGCTGTTCTGGCCCACCGCCAGGCCGGCACGCACGGCGGCCACGGCAGCCTGATAATAGGCCTTGCCGTCCGTCGACTCGGCGAAGGTGGCGAATGCTTCCAGCTCGTCGTCAGACAGGTCGCGGTAGACATACAGCAGGGTGTTGTTCAGGTCTTCGCCGATCTGCCCCATAAGACGCTGGCGCTGGCCGTCGAGCAGGCCCTGGGCCTGGCCGGCGCCGAACAGGCCGGGGATCATCGAGCTCAGGCTGTCGGCGGCCACCCCGGCAATCGCCAGGCTGACCTCTGCGCCGGCTTCCCGGGCTGGCAGGGCCTGGGCCAGGTGACCAATGATCAGCAGGCGGTTATCGCTGGCCTGCATTTTCGGCAGGCCCTTGGCATTCTTGGCCAGTTGGTCCTTGCGCGTGGCCAGCAGTTCGGCGGCGACGATCTTGCGCCCCAGTGGCGACTGGAAGAAGGCCAGTGCCGGGGCCGGGTTGGGCAAGGTGCTGCGCAGCTTGGCCAAGGCACGGTTGTCCATCGCCTGGGCCTGGAAGCGCTGGTTGCTGTTGTTGACCAGTGCCTGGTAAACCGCAGGCGGCAGGCTGTTGCGGTAGCGCTGCTGGGCGGCGCTCACGGCATCGGAAAAGTGGGCGCGCTGGTCGGGCCAGCCGGCGGCCTTGTACAGTTGATCGAGGCTGTCTGCCCAGACAGGCATGGTGCAGATCATCAGCAGAAGCAGGGAAAACAGACGGCGCATTCAGGACTCCTGTCGGCAGGTGGCTATTGTCCTTGCCCCGGCGCCATTTTGTCGAGCAATCCGAACGCTTCTCAGCCAAGTGGCGCTGTGCGCCGACAGGGCGAATGGATATGATGCGCGCCATGCACATCTCCCCTGAAAACCCGATGTTTGCGGCCGTCGTCGACGATCTGGCCACCCATGGCTGGTCGCAGCAGGCGCTCTTTTTGCCTGCCGACCTGGTGCGCGCGTTGGCGGCCGAATGCCGGCGCCGTGATGCCGAAGGCGAACTCAACCCGGCCGGGGTCGGGCGCGGTTATGCCCAGGAGGTGCGCGAGAGCATTCGCGGTGACCAGATCCAGTGGATCGACCCTGGCCAGGCCGAGGCCTGCGACCAGTATCTGGCGGCCATGGATCAGTTGCGTCAGGCCATCAACCAGGGCCTGTTCCTGGGCCTGGAAGACTTCGAATGCCACTTCGCCCTGTACCCACCGGGGGCGTTCTACCGCCGGCACCTGGACCGCTTCCGCGACGATGACCGACGCATGGTTTCGGCGGTGCTTTACCTCAACGAAGACTGGCAGCCGGAGGATGGCGGGCAACTGCGCATGTTCCTGGCGGATGATGTCGAGCACGATGTGCAGCCTGTGGCGGGTTGCCTGGCGATCTTCCTTTCCGGTGAGGTGCCGCACGAGGTACTGCCGGCCAGGCGCGAGCGCCTGTCGTTGACCGGCTGGTTCCGGCGCCGTGGCAATGACCCGTTCTGATCTGCCCAAGGTACTGGTGAGTGCCTGTCTGCTGGGGCAGCCGGTGCGCTATGACGGCCGGGCCAGCGGGTATCCTGACTTATTGCAGCAGTGGCAGGCCGAAGGGCGTGTAGTGCCATTGTGCCCCGAGGTGGCTGGCGGCTTGCCAACACCGCGGCCGCCGGCGGAGATCCAGGGAGGGCAGGGCGCAAAGGTGCTCGATGGCGGGATGCAGGTGCTGACGGTGACCGGTGAGGATGTCAGTGCCGAGTTCCTGACCGGGGCGCAGCAAGCACTGGCACTGGTGCGGCTTCATGGCATCCGGGTGGCGGTGCTGAAGGCGGGCAGCCCTTCGTGTGGCAACCGCTTGATCTACGACGGCACCTTCAGTGGGGTGAAGGTGCCGGGTGAAGGCGTGACCACGGCGTTGCTGCGGCGTGAGGGGGTGCAAGTGTTCAGTGAGCTGGAGCTGGGAGAGGCCCGGTTGGCGTTAGCCGACCACTTGGTTTAATCCTGTGCCGGCCTCTTCGCGGGACAAGCCCGCTCCCACAGGTTCGCCACAGACCCTGAGGCTTGTGGAGTACCTGTGGGAGCGGGCTTGTCCCGCGAAGACGCCGACACAGGCTACAAAAATCTCACTTCCCGGCGGCAGTCTCTTGCGGGCCCTTGAACCACTTCTGTTCAAGCTCGGCTGTGCGACCGCTGTCCTTCAGCCTTTGCAGAGCATTGTTCACCGCAGTCTCGAACGCCGGGTTGTCCTTCTGGAACGGGATCACCAGTTTCTTGTCGCCGAATGCCTGGCTTACATCGAATGGGCCATCAGCCTTGGGCGACTCGCTCGATGGGATCAACGAGACGTCATACTTGCCGCTTTCCACACCCGGCAGCACCTCCGCTGCCGTGGTTTCGACAAATTCGGCGCGCAGGTCCAGCTCACGGGCCAGATCCTGGCCAAATTCGATTTCAAAGCCGGTCAGGCGGTCGTCTTCCTTGAACGAGTACGGCTTGTTATCGGCCTGCACGGCAATGCGCAATTCGCCCCGGTCGGCGATTTCGTCTATCAGCTCGGCCTGAGCCAACGGAGTGATCAGTACTGCCAGCAGTACGCCTATGGTCGAACGCATGTAAAGCCCCTTTTTCTTCAGCAGATGAGTAACTTTCGCCGCGACTTTCTTCCCCGTCGCGGTCGAGCGCAGCCTATGACCTTGAAGCCTTGGCGAGGTTTAACCCTAACCGAAAAATTTATTGCTGGGGGCCACAATTACCCCGGATGCATATTTCAACTATGGTGAATCATCGCCGCCATGGGTTTTATGGCGCTGCGTTTTCAAGTGAATCACAGGAGAAGTGAATGAACAGCCTATTTTCGCGTGCTGCCGTTGCCGGTCTGCTGATGGGGGCTTCGGTTTTTGCCGGCGCCGCGGATGCCCTGAAGAGCCAGGAACCGCCCAAGGATGCCAAGGTCTTCATCGTTTCCCCGGCCAATGGCGCCACGGTCGACAAGACCTTCACCGTCAAGTTCGGCATCGAGGGCATGGAGCTCAAGCCAGCGGGTGACCAGACGCCGCATACGGGCCATCACCATTTGCTGGTGGATGTGGACAAAGCGCCAGTGGCCGACGTGCCGCTGCCGGCCAGCCTGATGCCGGCAGCCGGCACCGCGTTGCCGGCGGGGCCGCAGGTGCTGCACTTCGGCAAGGCACAGACCGAAGCGACCATCACCCTGACACCGGGCAAGCACACCCTGCAGCTGGTGCTGGGTGACCAGTACCATGTGCCGTTCAAGCCGAGCGTCCAATCGAAAAAGATCACGGTCACTGTGAAATAGGCGCAGGGCCCTTCGCGGTCAAGCCCGCTGCCACAGACAAAAAAGGGAGGCCACCAGGGCCTCCCTTTTTTCATGCCGCTGCGAACTTAGAACAGGACGCGCGAACGGATGGTGCCTTTGACCTGCTGCAGCTTTTCCTGCGCCAGGTCGGAGTACTCGGCGTCAACGTCGATTACCACGTAACCCACTTTCTCGTTGGTCTGCAGGAACTGACCGGAGATGTTGATGCCGTTCTCGGCGAAGACCTTGTTGATCTCGCTGAGCACGCCCGGGATGTTTTCGTGGATGTGCAGCAGGCGGTGCTTGCCTGGGTGCGCCGGCAGGGCAACTTCAGGGAAGTTGACCGACGATACCGAGGTACCGTTGTCGCTGTACTTGACCAGCTTCTCTGCCACTTCCAGGCCGATGTTGGCCTGGGCTTCGGCAGTGGAACCGCCGATGTGCGGGGTCAGGATCACGTTGTCCAGGCCGCGCAGCGGGCTTTCGAACTCTTCGTCGTTGGAGCGCGGCTCGACCGGGAACACGTCGATGGCGGCGCCGATCAGGTGCTTGTCCTTGATCGCAGCGGCCAGGTGGTCCAGCTCGACCACGGTGCCACGGGCGGCGTTGATCAGGATCGAGCCCTTCTTCATCGCACGGATCTCTTTCTCGCCGATCATCCACTGGGTGGACGGCAGCTCAGGCACGTGCAGCGAAACGATGTCGGCCAGGCCCAGCAGTTCGTTGAGGCTGGTGACCTGCACGGCGTTGCCCAGCGGCAGCTTGGTCAGCGGATCGTAGAAGTACACCTGCATGCCCAGGTTTTCCGCCAGGACCGACAGTTGGGTGCCGATCGAGCCGTAGCCGACGATGCCCAGCTTCTTGCCGCGGATCTCGAACGAGTTGGCCGCGCTCTTGATCCAGCCGCCACGGTGGCAGGAAGCGTTCTTCTCCGGGATGCCGCGCAGCAGCAGGATGGCTTCGGCCAGCACCAGCTCGGCCACCGAACGGGTGTTGGAGTAGGGGGCGTTGAAGACGGCGATACCACGCTCGCGGGCTGCAGCCAGGTCGACCTGGTTGGTGCCGATGCAGAAGCAGCCGACGGCGACCAGTTTCTTGGCACAGTCGAAGATTTCTTCGGTCAGTTGGGTGCGCGAGCGAATGCCGATGAAGTGGGCATCGGCGATCTTTTCCTTCAGCTCGGCATCCGGCAAGGAACCGGTGAGGTATTCGATGTTGGTGTAGCCGGCGGCCTTGAGGGTATCGACCGCGTTCTGGTGCACACCTTCAAGAAGAAGGAACCGGATCTTGCTCTTGTCGAGAGAAGTCTTGCTCATCTGCGTAAACCTGTATCCCGGAGAAAAAATGGCGAGGACTGATGCCAGGCGCTTGGGCAGCCTTAGCATGAACAGCGGGAGCGCTATGCTAGCATACGCGACACAATCTGAGCTTATCCCGACAGGTGAAGAGTGCTCAGGGTGACTATGAATAAGTCGAGAGTTCCTGCGATGACCCACCCCGCGGTAATTGATGAGCTGAAGACACTTGTCGACCCTGGCAAGGTCCTGACCGACCCCGCTTCCCTGGAGGCCTATGGCAAGGACTGGACCAAGCATTACCCGCCAGCGCCCACAGCCATCGTGTTCCCCAAGTCGGTAGCGCAGGTGCAAGCCATCGTCCGCTGGGCCAACCAGCATCAGGTGGCGCTGGTGCCGTCCGGCGGGCGTACCGGGCTGTCTGCCGGAGCCGTGGCGGCCAATGGCGAAGTCGTCGTCGCCTTCGACTACATGAACCAGATTCTTGATTTCAATGCCTTCGACCGCACCGTGGTGTGCCAGCCGGGCGTGGTCACTCGCCAACTGCAGGCCTTTGCCGAAGAGCAGGGCCTTTATTACCCGGTGGACTTCGCTTCCAGCGGCTCCAGCCAGATTGGCGGCAACATCGGCACCAATGCCGGCGGTATCAAGGTCATCCGCTACGGCATGACCCGCAACTGGGTGGCTGGCCTGAAAGTGGTCACCGGCAAGGGCGAACTGCTGGAGTTGAACAAGGGCCTGATCAAGAACGCCACCGGCTATGACCTGCGCCAGCTGTTCATCGGCGCCGAAGGCACCCTTGGCTTCGTGGTCGAAGCGACCATGCGCCTTGACCGCGCCCCGCGCAACCTCACGGCCATGGTGTTGGGCACGCCGGACTTCGACTCGATCATGCCGGTGCTGCATGCCTTTCAGGGCAAGCTCGACCTGACCGCTTTCGAGTTCTTTTCCGATAAGGGCCTGGCCAAGATCATGGCCCGTGGTGATGTGCCGGCCCCGTTCGCTACCGACTGCCCGTTCTATGCCTTGCTGGAGTTCGAGGCCAGCACCGATGAGGTGGCCAACCAGGCGTTGGCCACCTTCGAGCACTGCGTCGAGCAGGGCTGGGTGCTGGATGGGGTGATGAGCCAGAGCGAAGCCCAGCTGAAGAACCTGTGGAAGCTGCGCGAATACCTGTCCGAGACCATCTCCCACTGGACACCCTACAAGAACGACATTTCCGTGACCGTTTCCAAGGTGCCGGGGTTCCTGCGCGACATCGATGCCATCGTCAGCACCCATTACCCCGACTATGAAGTGGTCTGGTACGGCCACATCGGCGACGGCAACCTGCACCTGAACATCCTCAAGCCCGAGCACATGAGCAAGGATGACTTCTTTGCCTCATGCACCAAGGTCAACAAGTGGGTGTTCGAGATCGTCGAGCGCTACAACGGCTCGATCTCGGCCGAGCACGGCGTGGGCATGACCAAGCGCGACTACCTGGGCTACAGCCGTTCGCCAGATGAAATTGCCTGCATGAAGGCAATTAAGGCCGTCTTCGACCCTAACGGCATCATGAATCCGGGTAAGATCTTTGCTCCTGAATAAAAGCAGTAAGCAAAGGAGTCGGCCATGAGTTACCAGCACCAGTACGTAGACGGCACGCGCATTCATTTCCCGCTGGGCAAGGTGGTGTGCATCGGCCGCAACTATGCCGAACATGCCAAGGAACTGGACAACCCCATTCCTTCCGAGCCGCTGCTGTTCATCAAGCCGGGCAGTTGCGTGGTGCCGCTGGAAGGCGGGTTCAAGATCCCGACCGACCGTGGCTCGGTTCACTACGAGGCCGAAATCGCCGTGCTGCTGGGCAAGCCGCTGTCGTCCAGTGCCTCCGAGGAAGAGGTGCTGGATGCGATCTCCGGTTACGCCCCGGCGCTGGACCTGACCCTGCGCGACGTGCAGGCCAAGCTCAAGGAAAAGGGCCTGCCCTGGGAGCTGTGCAAGAGCTTTGACGGCGCTTGCGTGCTGCCACCGTTCGTTTCCGCGGCATCCTTTGAAGACGTGACCGACATTCCGGTGCGCCTGACCATCAATGGCGAAGTGCGCCAGGACGGCAACAGCGCGATGATGCTCAACCCGATCGTGCCGATCATCCAGTACATGGCGGCGCATTTCTCGCTGCAGGCGGGGGATGTGATCCTGACCGGCACCCCGGCCGGTGTCGGGCCGTTCACTGTCGGTGACGAACTGGTGCTGGAGCTGCCGGGCGTCTGCCGTTTCGAGAGCCGGGTGCTCTGAGCCGATACCGCGCTGGCCTTCTTCGCGGGTAAACCCGCTCCCACAGGAAAATCATAAGCCTCAAGCCTTGTGAGGTTGCTGTGGGAGCGGGTTTACCCGCGAAGCAGGCGACGCGGTTTACCGATTTTTCACACCTGATCCGGATAATGCGCGGATCTTCGCCCATTTCCCCAGGACTTTTGCATGCCAGCATCCACCAGCGCCCCCGCCTCCCCCAAGCGCCGCTTCTACCTGCGCTGGCCCTTCGGCCTGGCTGTTGCAGCGGTGATCGGTTACGGCGTGGCGGTTGCCATGCACTGGGATGACCGCGGCATGCTGTGGGTCAAGGAAAGCTTCGAAACCAGCGCCGAGCGCAGCGAGAGCGTGTGGCTGCCGGACTATCAGGTCGATATCGACGCCAAGGTGTTGCCGGGTATGGAAGATGACGAAGCCTCGGACGTTGCCTTCAACCCGCGTACCCGCACACTGTTCGCGGTGATGGGCAAAAACCCGTTCCTGGTCGAGCTCAGCCTCGACGGCGACGTGCTGCGCAAGATTCCACTGGTAGGCTGGAGCAACCCGGAAGGCGTCGCCGTGATGGAAGATGGCAATGTGGCGATCACCGATGAACGCCTGCACGACCTGACCGTGGTCAAGGTGGACGCACAAACTACCTCGCTGAACCACGCGGACTTCCAGAGCCACAACCTGGGCGAGTCGGTGAAGCGCAACAAGGGCTTCGAAGGCGTGGCCTGGGACCCGATGCGTCAGCGTCTGGTAATCGGCGAGGAGCGGCCGCCGAAGCTGTACACCTGGAGCAGCGACGGGCGCAGCCCGCTCAAAGGTGACAAGCAGGCACTGGCCAGCGACGAGCTCGACCTGCGCAACCTGTCGGCCCTGGGGGTAGATCCGCGCACCGGGCATCTGCTGGTGCTGTCGGCCGACTCCAACATGCTGCTGGAGCTTGACGAGCAAGGCCAACAGGTCAGCTTCATGACCTTACTGGGTGGCTTCAACGGTCTGGAGCACACCATCCCGCGTGCCGAAGGCGTTGCCATGGACGATCAGGGCAACCTGTACATGGTCAGCGAGCCGAACCTGTTCTATCGATTCAAGAAAAGCCAGTAGCACTATCAGCCCGTCCGGACATTAAGTTTCACTTCAGTCGGCCATGCTTGGATTCGCCTCCTTCATGTCGAGTCTGTCGTTATGCGTCGCTTTGTTCGTCCGCCGCTGCTCCTGGCTTTTGTCGGGCTGCTGTTCTTGGGTTTGGCTGGGCAGGAATATCGCCTGTTCGAGCGTGGCTGGTTCAACCTCAAGGCCTGGTGGCAGCCGGCTGAGCAAGGCATGGGCCTCGATCGCTACCAGGTGGTGGTGGAGGCGCAGCCGGTCGAAGGGCTGGACGACGACCTTTCGGCACTGACCTACGACCCCGACCGCAAGACGCTTTTCACCGTTACCAATGCCCGCTCGGAACTGATCGAGCTGTCGCTGGATGGTCGCATCCTGCGCCGGGTGCCGCTGTCCGGCTTCGGTGACCCAGAGGCCATCGAATATGTCGGGCCCAACAACTATGTGATTACCGATGAGCGCCAGCAGCGGCTGATTCGTGTGCGCCTGGACGATGACACGCTGTTCCTCGACGCTGCGGATGCCGAGCAGCTGAGCCTGGGCATCGGCCTCAATGGCAACAAGGGGTTCGAGGGTCTGGCCTACGACTCGGCGGGCCAGCGCCTGTTCGTGGCCAAGGAGCGCGACCCGATGCTGATCTATGAAGTACGTGGTTTCCCGCATCAGAACCCGGACCAGCCTTATGCCGTGCATGTGGTGCAGGACCGCCAGCGCGATGCGAGGTTGTTCGTGCGCGACTTGTCGAGCTTGCAGTTCGATGAGCGCAGTGGTCACCTGCTGGCGCTTTCCGATGAGTCGCGGCTGGTGCTGGAGCTGGATGTCGAGGGGAAGCCGCTGAGCACCTTGTCGCTGCGCAAGGGGTTCCAGGGGTTGAAGGCAACGGTGCCACAGGCGGAGGGGATTGCGATGGATGAGGCAGGGACCCTTTATCTGGTCAGCGAGCCGAACCTCTTTTATGTGTTCAAGCAGCAGGCAGATTGATTGCCTGTGATGGCCACTTCGCGGGTAAACCCGTTGCCACAGGGTTCTCCACAGATTGAGAGGCTTGTGGAGTCCCTGGTGGAAGCGGGTTTACCCGCGAATACCTTTACTCGGCCTTGAGGGTCTTCACGCCTTCAGCGGTACCCAGCAGCAGCAGGTCGGCAGGGCGCGCCGCGAACAGGCCGTTGGTCACCACGCCGACGATGGCGTTGATCTGTGCTTCCAGCTCCACCGGGTTGGTGATCTGCAGGTTGTGCACATCGAGGATCACGTTGCCGTTGTCGGTCACCACGCCTTCCCGGTACACCGGGTCGCCGCCCAGTTTCACCAGCTGACGCGCCACGTGGCTGCGGGCCATCGGAATGACCTCGACCGGCAGCGGGAAGGCACCCAGCACAGGTACCAGCTTGCTGCCATCGGCGATGCAGATGAAGGTCTTGGCCACGGCCGCGACGATCTTCTCGCGGGTCAGGGCCGCGCCACCGCCCTTGATCAGGTTCAGGTGTGCGTCGCTTTCGTCGGCGCCGTCGACATAGAACTCCAGCTCGCTGACGCTGTTCAGCTCGTAGACCGGGATGCCATGGCCCTTCAGACGCTGGGCAGTGGCCTCGGAGCTGGCGACCGCGCCATCGAAGGCGGTCTTGTGCTGGGCCAGGGCGTCAATGAAGAAGTTGGCGGTCGAACCGGTGCCGACGCCGACGACGCTCTTTTCATCCAGCTTCGGCAGAATGAAGTCGACAGCGGCCTGGGCGACGGCCTGTTTGAGTTGGTCCTGGGTCATGCGGGCTCCGGAAAGGGGCAGGGCGGTAATGAAAGGAGCCTAGTATAACGGCTCGGGCGGCTTTGCTGTGGTCGCCCGACGTAGCGCTGGGGTAGACTCGCAGCCCTTGTCCCGCGGCCAGTGATGCTTTCCGATGCTCGAACAGTACGTCAAGAAGATCCTCACCTCGCGCGTCTACGACGTCGCTGTCGAAACCCCGTTGCAGAGCGCCGGGCAGCTGAGCAAGCGCCTGGGCAACCAGATCTTGCTCAAGCGCGAAGACTTGCAGCCGGTGTTCTCGTTCAAGATCCGCGGGGCGTACAACAAGCTGGCGCAGTTGACCCAGGAAGAGCTGGCCCGTGGCGTGGTCACCGCTTCGGCTGGCAACCATGCCCAGGGCGTGGCCCTGGCGGCTCGCGAGCTGGGCATCAAAGCCACCATCGTGATGCCCAAGACCACCCCGGAGATCAAGGTCGAAGGTGTGCGCTCGCGCGGCGGCAAGGTGGTGCTGCATGGCGATTCGTTCCCCGAAGCGCTGGCCTACTCGCTGAAACTGGTCGACGAGAAAGGCTTCGTCTATATCCACCCCTACGACGACCCGCACACCATCGCCGGCCAGGGCACCGTGGCGATGGAAATTCTCCGTCAGCACCCGGGCCAGCTGGACGCGATCTTCGTTCCGGTGGGCGGCGGTGGCCTGATTGCCGGTATCGCGGCCTATGTGAAATACCTGCGCCCGGAAATCAAGGTGATTGGTGTCGAGCCGGACGACTCCAACTGCCTGCAAGCAGCGATGGCGGCTGGCGAGCGCGTGGTGCTGCCGCAGGTCGGGCTGTTCGCCGACGGCGTGGCGGTGGCGCAGATCGGCCAGCACACCTTCGACATCTGCCGCCACCATGTGGATGAGGTGGTGACGGTAAGTACCGACGAGATCTGCGCGGCAATCAAGGATATCTACGACGATACCCGCTCGATCACCGAACCTGCTGGTGCGCTGGGTGTTGCGGGCATCAAGAAGTACGTCGAGCTCAAGGGCGTGACCGGGCAGACCCTGGTCGCCATCGACTCGGGCGCCAACGTCAACTTCGACCGCCTGCGCCATGTCGCCGAGCGCGCCGAGCTGGGCGAGAAGCGCGAAGCCATCATCGCCGTGACCATCCCTGAGCGCCCGGGCAGCTTCAAGGCTTTCTGCGAGGCCATCGGCAAGCGCCAGATCACCGAATTCAACTACCGCAAGCACACGTCCGATGAGGCGCACATCTTTGTCGGCGTGCAGACCCACCCGGAAAACGACCCGCGTGCGGCGCTGGTGCAGCACCTGATCGATCAGGGCTTCCCGGTGACCGACCTGACCGACAACGAACTGGCCAAGCTGCACATCCGCCATATGGTCGGAGGCCATTCGGCGGGCGCCAGCGACGAGATCGTGCTGCGCTTCGAGTTCCCCGAGCGGCCGGGGGCGTTGTTCAACTTCCTCACCAAGCTGGGCGGGCGCTGGAATATCTCGATGTTCCACTACCGCAACCACGGTGCGGCTGACGGGCGTGTGGTCGCTGGCCTGCAGGTGCCGGAGGATGAGCGCCACCTGGTGCCAGCGGCGCTGGCCAAGATCGGCTACCCGTATTGGGACGAGACCGATAACCCGGCGTACAAGCTGTTCCTGGGCTGAGAAGCTAAGCTAGGGCTGATGGCTTTTTCGTGGGCAAGCCCGCTGCCACAGGAGCTCCGAGTAATTCAGAGCCTGCGCAGTACCTGTGGGAGCGGGCTTGCCCGCGAAGAGGCTAACGAAAAAATGGCCTGCTGAAGGACAACTGGGAAATGGAACACCTGACCACACTCAAGACCCTGCACATCATCGCCACCGCGCTGTTGCTGCTGGGCGCCCTCGGTCTGGCAATCTGGACCGTGCGCGCTCGTCGCCAGGGTGATGCCGA
Source organism: Pseudomonas sp. LRP2-20 (assembly GCF_024349685.1). NCBI lineage: Bacteria > Pseudomonadati > Pseudomonadota > Gammaproteobacteria > Pseudomonadales > Pseudomonadaceae > Pseudomonas > Pseudomonas sp. LR2-20. The sequence goes on from NZ_AP025944.1 coordinate 296,099, forward strand.
GGCCTATGCCAAGCTGCTGCGCCGGCCGCTGGTGTTCGTCTGGCTGGTGATGGGGGTGTGCCTGGTGAGCATGCCGTTCACCGGCTGGTGGCTGGTGCACCTGGTGGGCTGGCCGCTGGGGCAGACCTGGGTGCTGGCGTCCAGCGTCATCTATACGCTTGGCGCGTTTGCCGGCTGGTGGCTGCTGGTGCGGCTGAACCGGCTGCGCAAGGCTGAAGTGGTGGGGCTGCGGTTTACCCTGGTGCTGGCTGTGTTCAGCGGGGTGTGCTTGCTGTCCATTGCCGGGCTCATGGGCGCCAAGCCAGTCTGACAGCCCTGTTTTACCAATGCCGGCCTCTTCGCGGGTGAACCCGCTCCCACAGGTACTGCGGTGCTCTGAAGGGCAGTGATATTCCTGTGGGTTTAACCCGCGAAGAGGCCGGATCAGGAATGCTCAATCCCTGAGAGAAATCACCGGCCAGCCACGCTTCTCGGCCTCGGCCCGCAGATTCGGGTCCGGGTCCACCGCCACCGCATGCCTCACCCGCTCCAGCAACGGTAGGTCATTCATCGAGTCGCTATAGAAATAGCTGTCCTCGAGATCAAAGCCGTTCTCCATCATCCAGCGCTCCAGCCGCGTCACCTTGCCTTCACGGAAACACGCTATATCGGTACTACGCCCGGTATAGCGGCCGTCGTGGGTCTCGCATTCGGTTGCCAGCAGCACCCGCACACCCAGGCGCCGGGCGATGGGCGCGGTGACGAAGCGGTTGGTGGCCGTGATGATCACCAGCTGGTCGCCAGCCTCGCGGTGCTGCTGCAGCAACGCCAGGGCCTTGGGCAGGATGATCGGCTCGATGCAGTCACGCATGAAGTCGCGGTGCCATTCGTCGAGCTGGGCCGGCTCGGTGGCGGCCAGGATCTCCATGGAAAAGGCCAGGTAGGCCTGCAGGTCCAGGGTGCCGTTCAGGTAGTCCTGGTAGAAAGCATCGTTGCGATTCTTGTACGCAACCGGGTCGAGAATGCCCCGTTCGCACAGGTAGTCACCCCAGGCGTGGTCACTGTCACCACCGAGGAGGGTATTGTCCAGGTCGAATAAAGCCAGGCGCATCGCGGTCACTCGTCTCAGCCACAGGGTAGGCCCGCAGAATACGGAGTTTTCACCGCACTGCACATAAGCTTGGCGGGCGCGTTGCTGCGCTCGCAGGCTTTGTGGAACAATGCGGTGACATGCGTTTGCGAGGTTGCTGCCGTGATCGACCCGGATGGTTTTCGCCCCAATGTTGGGATCATTCTGACGAATGATGCCGGGCAGGTGCTATGGGCTCGACGGATCAACCAGGATGCCTGGCAATTCCCGCAGGGTGGCATCAACCCTGACGAGACGCCGGAAGATGCCCTGTACCGCGAGCTGAACGAAGAAGTTGGCCTTGAACGCGACGATGTGGAAATTCTTGCCTGCACCCGCGGCTGGTTGCGTTATCGTTTACCCCAGCGGCTGGTCCGCACCCACAGCCAACCGCTGTGTATCGGCCAGAAGCAAAAGTGGTTTTTACTGCGCCTGGTGAGCAATGAACAACGGGTGCGGATGGACCTGACCGGCAAGCCGGAATTCGACGGCTGGCGCTGGGTCAGCTATTGGTACCCGCTGGGCCAGGTGGTGACGTTCAAGCGTGAAGTCTACCGCCGCGCCCTGAAAGAGCTTGCACCGCGTCTGCTGACGCGCGACTGACGACGGAGTTCGACCCCGAGCCATGCTCAATACGCTGCGCAAGATCGTCCAGGAAGTGAACTCCGCCAAAGATCTCAAGACGGCGTTGGGGATCATTGTCTTGCGCGTCAAGGAGGCCATGGGCAGCCAAGTCTGCTCGGTGTACCTGCTCGACCCGGAAACCAACCGCTTCGTGCTGATGGCTACCGAAGGCCTGAACAAGCGCTCCATCGGCAAGGTCAGCATGGCCCCCAACGAAGGCCTGGTCGGCCTGGTCGGTACCCGGGAAGAGCCGCTGAACCTGGAAAACGCCGCCGATCACCCGCGTTATCGCTACTTTGCCGAAACCGGTGAAGAGAAATTCGCCTCCTTCCTCGGTGCGCCGATCATCCACCACCGTCGCGTGGTCGGGGTACTGGTCATCCAGCAGAAGGAGCGCCGCCAGTTCGATGAAGGCGAAGAAGCCTTCCTCGTCACCATGAGCGCCCAGCTCGCCGGGGTTATCGCCCACGCCGAAGCCACCGGCTCGATCCGTGGCCTGGGCCGCCAGGGCAAAGGCATTCAGGAAGCCCGCTTCGTTGGCGTGCCGGGCTCGCCGGGCGCCGCTGTCGGGCGGGCCGTGGTCATGCTGCCGCCAGCCGACCTGGAAGTGGTGCCGGACAAGACCGTCGATGACATCGACGCCGAGCTGAAGCTGTTCCAGAACGCCCTCGAAGGCGTGCGCGAAGACATGCGCAAGCTGTCGGCCAAGCTGGCCACCCAGCTGCGCCCGGAAGAGCGCGCGTTGTTCGACGTGTACCTGATGATGCTCGAAGACGCCGCCCTCGGTGGTGAGGTGATCGAGGTCATCAAGACTGGCCAGTGGGCCCAGGGCGCCTTGCGCCAGGTGGTTGGCGAGCACGTCAACCGCTTCGAACTGATGGACGACGATTACCTGCGCGAGCGCGCTTCGGACGTGAAGGACCTTGGCCGGCGTCTGCTGGCCTACCTGCAGGAAGCCCGCTCGCAGTCGCTGGTGTATGCCGACAACACCATCCTGGTCAGTGAAGAACTGACCCCGGCGATGCTCGGTGAAGTGCCGGAAGGCAAGCTGGCAGGCCTGGTCTCGGTATTGGGTTCGGGCAACTCCCACGTCGCCATCCTTGCCCGCGCCATGGGTATCCCAACGGTGATGGGCCTGGTCGACCTGCCGTATTCCAAGGTCGATGGCATCGAGATGATCGTCGACGGCTACAAGGGCGAGGTGTTCACCAACCCCAGCGACGTACTGCGCAAGCAATACAGCGAAGTGGTCGAGGAAGAACGCCAACTGGCCCAGGGCCTCGACGCCCTGCGCGAGCTGCCGTGTGTCACTCCTGATGGCCACCGCATGCCGCTGTGGGTCAACACCGGCCTGCTCGCCGATGTGGCGCGTGCCCAGCAGCGCGGTGCCGAGGGCGTTGGCCTGTACCGTACCGAAGTACCGTTCATGATCAACCAGCGCTTCCCCAGCGAAAAGGAGCAGTTGGCGATCTACCGTGAGCAGCTGGCGGCCTTCCACCCGCTGCCGGTGACCATGCGCACCCTCGATATTGGTGGTGACAAGGCGCTGTCGTACTTCCCGATCAAGGAAGAAAACCCGTTCCTTGGCTGGCGCGGCATCCGCGTCACCCTCGACCACCCGGAAATCTTCCTGGTCCAGACCCGTGCCATGCTCAAGGCCAGCGAGGGCCTGAACAACCTGCGCATTCTGCTGCCGATGATTTCCGGCATTCACGAGCTGGAAGAAGCTCTGCATCTGATCCACCGTGCCTGGGGCGAGGTGCGTGACGAAGGCACCGACGTGCCGATGCCGCCGGTGGGCGTGATGGTGGAAATCCCGGCGGCGGTTTACCAGACCAAGGAACTGGCGCGGCAGGTGGACTTCCTCTCGGTCGGTTCCAACGACCTGACCCAGTACCTGCTGGCGGTGGACCGCAACAACCCGCGGGTCGCCGACCTTTACGATTACCTGCACCCGGCAGTGCTGCAGGCGCTCAATACCGTGGTGCGTGATGCCCATGGCGAAGGCAAGCCAGTGAGCATCTGCGGCGAGATGGCCGGTGACCCGGCGGCGGCAATCCTGTTGATGGCCATGGGCTTCGACAGCCTGTCGATGAACGCCACCAACCTGCCGAAGGTGAAGTGGATGCTGCGCCAGGTGAACATGAGCAAGGCCAAGGAGTTGCTGGTCGAAGCCTTGAGCCATGACAACCCGCAGGTTATCCACAGCTCATTGCAACTGGCCCTGAAGAACCTCGGGCTGGCGCGGATGATCGGTCCAGGGGCGAACAAAACCCTTTGATCAGCGTTGGCTTCTTCGCGGGCAAGCCCGCTCCCACAGGTACTACACCGGTCTTGAGGGTAGTGTGTGACCTGTGGGAGCGGGCTTGCCCGCGAAGAGGCCGGTGCAAACAACATCACACTTCCAGGCTGATTTCCCCAAGATGCCCGCCAAAGGGCCCGAAACTGCGCTCCACCAGCCGCCTTCTCCCTCGATCATCCACGATCAGCACGGTACTCGCCCGCGTGCCATAGTTCTGGCTGGCAATGAACACGCTCGACAGCAACTTCTCGGTCGCCACCCCCACGCCGGTCTCTGGTAGCTCAGCGTCGGCTGCCGGCTCGTTATCCGCCAGCAACGCCAGCAATTGCTGGGGGTCGGCCGTGTCCAGCAGCCCCTGCAACCCCGTGCGTGCTTTCACCAGCTTCGGCCATGGCGTATCCAGCCCGGCATTGGAAAGCCCGTACACCCCGGCCTCCAGCAAGCGCGGCGCCACGTCCCGGGCATGCAGGTAGCCCAGCTGGCGGCTATCTCCCACCAACAGGTTGAAGCCTGAGTATTGCCCACTGCGGCTGGCCACCTGGTCGAGGTAGGCCTCCACCCCCAGTTCACCCTGCAGATACGCCGCTACCAATTCGCCCCGCGAGCGTGGCCCCAGCGCCTGCCCAGGGTCGCGAATGTTGGTCAGCGCCGCGAAGCGCCCCTGCGGGCCGACGCCAAGCCAGGTGCCACCGGCCTCCAGGTCGCGCCCGGCATGCACCCCCGGGGCATCGTCCCAGGCTGCCAGGGCCTGGGTCGGCCGGGCATAGAACTCGTCACGGTTGGCCGCGACGATCAGCGGCAGGGCATGCCCTGGCCGCCAGGCGAATACGATCAGGCACATCGGTTGGACCTCTGTGTTTTTGCCCACTGTACCCACTGCATGGGTGTCGATCCATCCTGTCACAGAGTTCACTAGAGCCACGAGCCCGGCTTCCGTTACCATGCCGGATTGTTCTCTCGGGGAAGACGAATGGAATTCGTGCTCTATCTGCTGTTGGGCGCCTGTGCCGGTGTGCTGGCCGGGCTGTTCGGCGTGGGCGGCGGCATCATCATCGTGCCGGTGCTGGTGTTCAGCTTCACCCTGCAAGGTTTCGACGCGTCGGTGCTGACCCACCTGGCCGTCGGTACCTCGCTGGCGACCATCGTCTTCACCTCGATCAACGCCGTGCTCGAACACCACCGCAAGGGTGCGGTGCAGTGGCCGATCTTCGCCTGGATGACCCTCGGCATCCTCATTGGCGCAGGCATCGGCGCCAAGACTGCTTCGCTGATCCAGGGCCCGCAGTTGCAGAAGATCATCGGCGTGTTCGCCCTGATCATCGCCGCGCAGATGGCCCTGGACCTCAAGCCCAAGGCCAGCCATGACATCCCTGGCAAGCCGGCATTGATCGGCGCCGGCGGGGCGATCGGCTGGGCCTCGGCCATCTTCGGCATCGGTGGCGGCTCGCTGACCGTGCCGTTCCTGACCTGGCGCGGCCTGCCGATGCAAAAGGCCGTGGCGACCTCATCGGCCTGTGGCCTGCCAATCGCCCTGGCCAGTGCCCTGAGCTTCATGCTGCTGGGCTGGCATGAGCAGCACCTGCCGCCCCACAGCCTGGGTTTCGTCTACCTGCCGGCGCTGGTCGGCATTGCCGTGACCAGCATGTTTTTCGCGCGCTTCGGCGCGCGCCTGGCGCACAAGCTGTCGCCACGCCTGTTGAAACGCCTGTTCGCAGCCTTGCTGTTCTGCGTCGGCCTCAGCTTTCTGATTTGAATCAAGAGGAAGTTCCATGCTGCCTTACCCGCAGATAGACCCCGTGGCCGTAGCCCTCGGGCCACTGAAAATCCACTGGTACGGCCTGATGTACCTGGTCGGCATCGGCGGCGCCTGGCTGCTGGCCTCGCGCCGGCTCAACCGCTTCGACCCGACCTGGACCCGCGAGAAACTCTCCGACCTGGTGTTCTGGCTGTCGATGGGCGTGATCGTCGGTGGGCGCCTGGGTTACGTGCTGTTCTATGACCTGCATGCCTACCTGGCCAACCCGACGCTGATCTTCGAAGTGTGGAAGGGCGGCATGTCGTTCCACGGTGGCTTCATCGGTGTGATGCTGGCCGCATTGTGGTTCGGCAAGCGCAACAACAAGTCGTTCTTCGAGCTGATGGACTTCGTCGCGCCGCTGGTGCCGATTGGTCTGGGTGCCGGGCGCATTGGCAACTTCATCAACGCCGAGCTGTGGGGCAAGCCTACCGATGTGCCTTGGGCGATGATCTTCCCGCCGTTCAGCGACCCGGCCCAGCTGCCGCGCCACCCGTCGCAGCTTTACCAGTTTGCCCTTGAAGGCGTGGCGTTGTTCGTCATCCTCTGGCTGTTCTCGCGCAAGCCGCGGCCAACCATGGCGGTTTCCGGCATGTTTGCGCTGTTCTACGGCATCTTCCGTTTCATCGTGGAATTCGTCCGTGTGCCGGACGCGCAGCTCGGTTACATCGCCTGGGGCTGGCTGACCATGGGTCAGATTCTCTGCGTGCCGATGATCCTGGCTGGCCTTGGCCTGATCTGGTGGGCTTATAATCGCAAACCCACGGCGAAACCCGCCTGATTATTCCCACGGCAGGGGTGATCCCCCTGCCGTTTTTGTTACAGGTAAGCCATGAAACAGTATCTGGACCTGGTCCGCGACGTTATCGAGAACGGCACGCTGCAAGGCAATCGCACCGGCATCCGTACCATCAGCCTGCCGGGCGCCATGCTGCGTTTCGACCTGCAGAAGGGCTTTCCGGCCATCACCACGCGCAAGCTGGCATTCAAGTCGGCGATCGGCGAGATGGTCGGCTTCCTGCGTGGCGTGAAGAACGCCGGTGAGTTCCGTGAGCTGGGCTGCAAGGTCTGGGACCAGAACGCCAACGAGAACGCCCAGTGGCTGGCCAACCCGTTCCGCCAGGGCCATGACGACCTGGGTGAGATCTACGGCGTGCAATGGCGCCAGTGGCCGGGCTACAAGCGCATCCCGCTGAGCAACCCGGCGGCCATCGAAATGGCCGAGAAGGCGGGCTTCCGCCGCATCGCCCAGGACGAAGAGGACGGCGTGGCGTTCGTCATCCTGTACAAGGCCATCGACCAGGTGCGCCAGTGCCTGGACACCATCGTCAACGATCCGGGCAGCCGGCGCATCCTGTTCCATGGCTGGAACTGCGCCCAGCTCGACGAAATGGCCCTGCCGCCCTGCCACCTGCTGTACCAGTTCCACCCGAATGTCGAGACCAAGGAGATTTCCCTGACCCTCTACATCCGCTCCAACGACCTGGGCCTGGGCACGCCGTTCAACCTCACCGAGGGCGCGGCGCTGCTGTCGCTGTTCGGCCGCCTGACCGGCTATACCCCGCGCTGGTTCACCTACTTCATCGGCGATGCCCATGTGTATGAGAACCACCTGGACATGCTCAACGAGCAGCTCAAGCGCGAGCCGCTGGAAGCGCCGAAGCTGGTGATCAGTGACCGTGTGCCGGAGTTTGCCAAGACCGGCAAGTACGAGCCGGAGTGGCTGGAGAAGATCGAGCCGAGCGATTTCAGCCTGGAAGGCTATGAGCACCATGCGCCGATGACCGCGCCGATGGCCGTCTGATAGTTCAGGTTTGGCTGAGCTGGCCTTTTCGCGGGCAAGCCCGCTCCCACAGGTACATCACAATCTCAGGCTTGTGGTGATCCCTGTGGGAGCGGGCTTGCCCGCGAATGATTTCGGCTCAATGCCCGTGGCTTCGGCCTACATGGGAATGCTCGGTTTCCGGGACCGATACCGCCCCGTTCGTCTCCAGTTGCTGCAAGATCGCGCACTCCGCCCCCTGCGCATTGCAGCGCCGTCGCAGCTCCACCAGCTGCTCCTGCAATGCCACCAAGCCATCGATCCGCGCCTGCACATGCTCGATATGCTCGTCGATCAGTGCATTGACGCTGCCGCATGCGTCGTCGGGGCTGTCGCGCAGGCGTAGCAGGCTGCGGATCTCGTCCAGGGTCATGTCCAGGGTTCGGCAGTTGCGGATGAAGGTCAGCCGCTCGACGTGGGCCTGGGTGTACTGCCGGTAGTTGCCCTCGGTCCGGGCTGGCTCCGGCAGCAGTTGTTCACGCTCGTAATAACGGATGGTCTCCACGGCGCAATCGGTGGCTTTGGCCAGTTCTCCGATCTTCATGACGAAATCTCCAGCAAGTGGCTTGACCCTATAGTGGCTACAGGGTGTTCACTTGGCAACAGGCTCAATTTAAGGATGACCCCATGAACCAGCCTGTCAGCCACGAACACAAGCATTCACACGATCATGCCCATGGCGATGAACACCATGGCCATGCCGTCCACGGTCACAGCTGCTGTGGCTCCAGCGCCACGCCCGCTCTGGTGCAACTGAGCGAGAAGGCTAGCAGCCATGCTCGACTCAGCCGCTTTCGCATCGACGCCATGGACTGCCCTACCGAGCAAACCCTGATCCAGGACAAGCTGGGCAAGCTGGCGGGCATCGAGCAGCTGGAATTCAACCTGATCAATCGCGTGCTCGGTGTGCGCCATACCTTGAGCGGCACGGGTGAAATCGAGCGCGCCATCGACAGCCTGGGCATGAAGGCCGAGCCACTGGCCGCAGAGGACGACGGGAGCACCCTTGCAGCACGGCCGCATCAGACTCGCTGGTGGCCGCTGGCCCTGTCGGGTATCGCCGCGATCACCGCCGAAATCGTGCACTTCGCCAACCTCGCGCCGGAGTGGGTTGTTGCCGCGCTCGCGCTGGCGGCAATCCTCGGTTGCGGCCTGGGTACCTACAAGAAGGGCTGGATCGCCCTGAAGAACCGTAACCTCAACATCAATGCGCTGATGAGCATTGCCGTGACCGGCGCCGTGCTGATTGGCCAGTGGCCGGAAGCTGCCATGGTCATGGTGCTGTTCACCGTCGCCGAACTGATCGAGGCGCGCTCGCTGGACCGTGCACGCAATGCCATCGGTGGGTTGATGCAGCTGGCTCCGGACATGGCCACGGTGCAGCAGACCGATGGCCAGTGGCGTGAGATGGAGGTGCGTGAGGTGGCAATCGGCGCCCTGGTTCGGGTGCGACCGGGCGAACGCATCGGCCTGGATGGCCAAGTGATCAGTGGGCAATCCAGCGTCGATCAGGCGCCGATCACCGGCGAAAGCCTGCCAGTGGAAAAGGCAATTGGCGACAAGTTGTTCGCCGGTACCATCAACCAGGCCGGTGCCTTGGAGTACCGCGTGACGGCAGCCGCCGGGCAGTCGACTCTGGCGCGCATCATCAAGGCCGTCGAAGAAGCACAAGGGGCGCGTGCGCCTACCCAGCGTTTCGTCGATCAGTTCTCACGCATCTACACCCCAGTGGTGTTCGCCGTGGCCCTGGCAGTGGCGGTGATCCCGCCGTTGTTCATGGCAGGTGCCTGGTTCGACTGGGTGTACCGTGCGCTGGTGCTGCTGGTGGTTGCCTGCCCCTGTGCGCTGGTCATCTCCACCCCGGTGACCATTGTCAGCGGTTTGGCCGCTGCGGCGCGCAAGGGCATCCTGATCAAGGGCGGGGTCTACCTGGAAGGCGGGCGCAAGCTGGACTTCCTGGCCCTGGACAAGACCGGCACCATCACCCACGGCAAACCGGTGCAAACCGATGCCAAGGTGCTTGAGCCCCTGTTCGAGAGCCGGGCCCAGGCGTTGGCAGCAAGCCTGGCCGACCGTTCCGATCACCCGGTGTCGGGCGCCATCGCCCAATTCGCCAAGGCACAGCACCTGCCGCTGAGCGAGGTCAGCGAATTCGCTGCCCTGGCCGGCCGCGGCGTGCGTGGTGATATCGACGGCGAAACCTACCACCTGGGCAACCACCGGCTGGTCGAGGAACTGGGGCTGTGCTCGGCGGAGCTGGAAGCCCAACTGGATACGCTGGAGCGCCAGGGCAAGACCGTGGTGCTGCTGCTCGACCGTTCCGGGCCGTTGGCACTGTTCGCCGTGGCCGACACAGTCAAGGACAGCAGCCGCCAGGCGATCGCCGAATTGCACGCGTTGGGCATCAAGACCGTCATGTTGACCGGCGACAATCCGCACACCGCCCAGGCTATCGCCGCGCAGGTGGGTATCGACCGCGCCGAAGGCAATCTGCTGCCGGCCGACAAGCTGCAGAGCATCGAGCAGCTGTACGCCGAAGGGCACCGGGTGGGCATGGTCGGGGATGGCATCAACGACGCGCCAGCCCTGGCCCGTGCCGAAATCGGCTTCGCCATGGCGGCGGCGGGTACCGACACGGCGATCGAAACCGCCGACGTGGCGCTGATGGACGACGACTTGCGCAAAATCCCGGCGTTCGTCAGGCTGTCGCGCCAAAGTGCGGCGATCCTGACGCAGAACATCGTTCTGGCGCTGGGCATCAAGGCGATATTCCTGGCGATCACCTTTGCCGGCATGGCCACCATGTGGATGGCGGTGTTCGCCGACATGGGCGTGAGCCTGCTGGTGGTGTTCAACGGTCTGCGCCTGTTGCGCAAATGAGGTCCTGCAATGCTGAGTGCCGAGCTCAAAGCCTTCTACATGGTGGCCCGTCAGGGCAGCATCACCCTGGCGGCGAAGAAGCTCGGGCTCAGCCAGCCGACGGTGACCACGCAGATTCGCAACCTGGAAAGCCACTATGCGGTGGAGCTGTTCTACCGCGGTGGCCGGCGCCTGGTGTTGAGCGAAGAGGGCGTGCGCCTGCTGCCGATGGTCAAGGCGTTGCTGCAGCAGGAGGCCGACATCGAGTTCGAGTTGCGCAACAGCGGCCAGGCCCAGGGCAGCTTGCGCATTGCCGCCACTGCGCCGTACTACATCCTCGACCTGGTGAAGATCTTCCGCGAGCGCCTGCCCCAGGTCGAGGTGGCGGTGGAGATCGGCAACTCGCAGCAGGTGCTGGAGATGCTCGAGGACTACCGGGTGGATATCGCCGCCTCATCGCAGCTGCTGGAGGATGCGCGGCTGGTACGGCGGGCGCTTGGCGCCGACCCGCTGGTGGTGGCGGTGCACCGTAATCATCCGTTGGCCCATCGCCAGGCGGTAGGCATTGATGTAGTGGCGGGGCATTGTCTGCTGATGCGCGAAAAGGGCTCTACCACGCGCAAGCTGACCGAGCAGATGATGCTGGATGCCGGGGTCAAGGCCGGGGCGTTACTGGAAATTGGCAGCCGCGAGTCGATCCGCGAGGCGGTGCTGCGCAACATCGGCATCAGCGTTATTGCCCGCCATGAGGTGCCGCACAACCCCGAACTGAGGGTGCTGGCGTTGGAGAATGCGCCGGTGATGCATGAGTACCTGTATTGCCTGAAGGAACGGCGCCAGGCCCGGTTGCCGGCGGCTTTCCTGGGTGTGGCGCAGGAAGTGGTGGGTTCGCACCTCTAAATCGGTGTTGGTTTCTTCGCGGGTAAACCCGCTCCCACAGGTACCGCGCAGGCTTCAAGCGCTAAAGAGATCCTGTGGGAGCGGGTTTACCCGCGAAGGGGGCCTGAAGGCCACTACAAAATCTGCCTATACCACTATCAGCGTCTTTGGCCTGAAAGCCACAGAACCTTCGCACAGCCCGCCTAGCATGGCCCTCACTTGTTCGATGAGGCCTTGCCATGAACCACGCCACCCCAGGCGCACAGATGAAAGTGCGCGGTATCCACAAGCGTTTCGGTGCCTTCACGGCGCTCAACGATGTGTCTCTGGACATCGCCGCTGGCGAGCTGGTCTGCCTGCTCGGCCCATCCGGTTGCGGCAAGACCACCCTGCTGCGCTGCATCGCCGGCCTCGAACGCCAGGACCGTGGCGTGTTGTACATGGGGGAGCGCGACATCTCCGAACTGCCGCCCCAGGCCCGTGACTACGGCATCCTGTTCCAGTCCTATGCGTTGTTTCCCAACCTGACCGTCGAAGCCAACATCGCCTACGGCCTGACCGGCAGCAGCCGCGACCAGAGCCGTCAACGTGTGGCAGAAATGCTCGAACTGGTTGGCCTGTCGGGTAGCGAAAAGAAATACCCCGGCCAGCTGTCCGGCGGTCAGCAGCAACGCGTGGCCCTGGCCCGTGCGCTGGCGCCGTCGCCGTCGCTGCTGCTGCTCGACGAACCGATGTCGGCGCTGGATGCCCGGGTGCGTGAGCACCTGTGCACCGAGCTGCGCCAGCTGCAGCGAAAGCTGGGCATCACCACGCTGATGGTCACCCACAACCAGGACGAAGCCATGCTCATGGCCGACCGCATCGCGGTGATGAACAACGGTCAGGTGGAGCAATACGCCACTGCGCAGGAGATCTACGACCAGCCCGCCACGCCGTTCGTCGCCGAGTTCGTCGGCCAAGGCAACTGGCTGCCGTTCCAGCGCAGCAGCGAGAGCCATGCCCAGGTCGGCGCCATGAGCATGCGCCTGGCGACCAACGCGGGTACTGCCCGCAGCGGCCGACTGTTCTGCCGCCCGGAGGCAATCGCCGTGAACCCATTGGTGCATGAGGAAAACCTGTTCCCCGCCAAGGTTCGTGAAATTACCTTCCTCGGCAACCGCTGCCGCATGAGCTTCGAGCTCAAGGCCCTGCCCGGCCATGCCCTGCTCGCCGAACTGGCGCCTGAGGCCATGCCGCGCTTGGGCTCGCAGGATATCTGGGTGGCGCTGCCACCGCAGAGCCTGCAGGTGTTTGCCTGAGATGCCTGCGCCAATGTCCCTGCCGCTGACCCAGACCAAACCTGCACCACGCGGCGACGTCGCCCTGGGTGACCGCCTGTTCGTCGTCGGTGGCAAGAGCCTGCTGCTGGTTCTGCTGCTGCTGGCCGTGGTGATGCCGTTGCTGGCCATTTTCTGGAAAGGCTTCAGCGGTGAAACCGGCCAGGGCGGTGGCTTGCTGGCCGCCCGCGAGTTGTTTGCCAGCGCAAACTTCCACTGGCTGCTCGGCAACAGCCTGGCGGTGGCCTGCACCGTGGCGGTGCTCGTGGTGCCGCTGGCTTACCTGTTTGCCTACGCCTTGCAGCGCACGCTGATCCCGGCCAAAGGCCTGTGGCGGGGCATCTCGTTGCTGCCGCTGCTGGCGCCGTCGATGCTCCCGGCAATTGCCCTGGTCTATCTGTTCGGCAACCAAGGCCTGCTGCGCAGCCTGCTCAGCGACAACATCTATGGCTTCTGGGGCATCGTGCTCGGCGAGGCCATCTACACCTTCCCCCATGCGCTGATGATCCTGCTCTCGGCGCTGTCGCTGGCAGACGCGCGGCTGTTCGACGCCGCGTCGAGCATGGGCGCCGGTCCGTGGCGGGCGTTTTGCAGCATCACCTGGCCAGCCACGCGTCAGTCGGTGTTCGCCGCGTTCTGCCTGGTATTCACCTTGACCATCACCGACTTCGGCGTGCCGGTCGTGGTCGGCGGCGACTATCAGGTGCTGGCGCTGGAAGCCTACAAGGCGGTGGTCGGCCAGCAGCAGTTCGGCCGTGGCGCGTTGATCGGCATGGTGCTGTTGCTGCCAGCGCTGTTCAGCTTCGGCGTCGATGCCTGGCTGCGTCGGCGCCAGGGCCAGGCGATGAGCGGCCGTGCCCAGGTGTTCGAGCCCACCCCGTCACGTTGCCGTGATGCCTGCTTCCTGGCCATTGTGCTACTGGTCTGTGCGGCGCTGCTGGTAGTGATCGGCATGGCGGTGTACTCGTCGCTGGTGACGTTCTGGCCGTACAACCTGACCCTGTCGTTCAAGCACTACCTGTTCGACGACACCGCCGGTGGCGGCTGGCTGGCCTACCGCAACAGCGTGACCATGGCTATGTGCACTGCGCTGATCGGCAGTATCGTGATCTTCACCGGTGCCTACCTGATGGAGAAAACTCAAGGCCAGCGCCTGCTCAACCAAGCCCTGCGTCTGCTCAGTTTCATCCCTATGGCGGTACCTGGGTTGGTGCTGGGCCTGGGCTACGTGTTCTTCTTCAACCTCAGTGGCAACCCGCTGCACGTGTTCTATGGCGGCATGGCGCTGCTGGTGCTGTGCACCATCGCCCATTACCTGACCACCGCACAGATGACCGCTGCCACCGCGCTGCGCCAGCTCGACGGCGAGTTCGAGGCCGCCGCGCTGTCGCTCAAGGCGCCGCTGTACAAGCACTTCGTGCGGGTCACCGTGCCGATCTGCCTGCCGGCGCTGCTGGACATCATCCGCTACCTGTTCGTTTCGGCGATGACCACGGTGTCGGCGGCGATCTTCCTCTACAGCCCTGACACCATCCTCGCCGCCGTCGCCGTGTTGAACATGGACGATGCCGGCAACGTTGGCGGTGCCGCCGCCATGTCGGCCCTGATCCTGCTGACCAGCGCCGCCGCCTCGCTGCTGCTGGCCGCTGCTTCCCGCGGCCTGCTGCGCCGCTCCCAGGCCTGGCGCCAGCGCGCCTCCGGCCATTGACCGACTGCCCACACTGATAGGAAACGCATCATGTTCAAGCCCCTCGCACTTGCCGCTGCCGTATCCGCCGTCTTCAGCCTGCAGGCTTCGGCCGCCGCCACCCAGCTGACCGTGTACACCGCTCTGGAAGCCGAGCAGCTCAAGAGCTACAAACAGGCCTTCGAAAAGGCCAACCCGGACATCGAGATCAAGTGGGTGCGTGACTCCACCGGCATCATCACCGCCAAGCTGCTGGCCGAAAAGGAGCGCCCGCAGGCTGACGCAGTCTGGGGCCTGGCCGCCTCCAGCCTGGCCATCCTCGACCAGAACGGCATGCTCGAAGCCTACGCGCCGAAAGATCTGGGCAAGATCTCGGCGAACTACCGAGATGCCGCCAACCCGCCCGCTTGGGTCGGCATGGATGTGTGGGCCGCGACCCTCTGCTTCAACACCGTCGAAGCCGAGAAACAGGGCCTGAGCAAGCCGCTGAGCTGGCAGGACCTGACCAAGCCGGAATACAAGGGCAAGATCGTCATGCCCAACCCGGCCTCGTCCGGCACCGGCTTCCTCGACGTCAGCGCCTGGCTGCAGACTTTCGGCGAGCCTCAGGGTTGGGCCTATATGGACGCTTTGCACCAGAATATCGGCCAGTACGTACACTCAGGCTCCAAGCCCTGCAAGCTGGCGGCGGCGGGCGAGTTCCCGATCGGTATCTCGTTCGAGTACCCGGCCGTGCAGCTCAAGCGCCAGGGTGCGCCGCTGGAGATCGTGCTGCCGAAGGAAGGCCTGGGCTGGGAGATCGAGGCCACCGCCGTGATCAAGGGTTCGCCGAAGGCTGACGCGGCCAAGCGCCTGGCTGATTTTTCGGCAAGCCCGGCGGCCATGGAACTGTACAAGGACAACTTTGCCGTACTGGCCGCGCCAGGTATCGCCAAGCCGCAGACCGAATTGCCGGCCGATTATGAACAGCGCCTGATCAACAACGACTTTGCCTGGGCCTCGAAGCACCGCGACGAGATCCTCAGCGAATGGCGCAAGCGCTATGACGGCAAGTCGGAGAAGGTGGCGCAACAATAAGCCCGGGAGTGAAGCCCATGCCCACGCCAACCCAGACCATCGACACGCTGTTCTCCTTGTATGAGCAGCATGGTAGCGACGACTACATCGGCGAAGCCGTCAATCAGCTGGAGCACATGTCCCAGGCTGCGCAGTTGGCCATGGCTGAAGGCTTCGACGATGAAGTGGTACTGGCAGCATTTTTCCACGACATCGGCCACCTGTGCGGCGGTGAAGCCAGCATGGGGGGCTATGGCGTGGTCAGCCATGAGCGCGTCGGTGCCGAATACCTGCGCCGTTGTGGCTTCGGCGAGCGCATGGTGCGGCTGGTGCAGTATCACGTGGAAGCCAAGCGTTACCTGACCTTGCGCCAGCCGGGGTATTACCAGCGGTTGAGCGAGGCGAGCCGGGGCACCCTGGAGTACCAAGGGGGTGTGATGAGCGTGGCCGAGGCGGATGCGTTCGAGCGGGATCCGCTGTTCGCAGTGAGCTTGCGGATGCGCGAATGGGACGAGATGGCCAAGGAGGTCGGGGTACCGGTGATGGATCTTGGGGCGCTGAGGGATAAGGCACTGGCCTTGCTCTGAATGATGCCTGTATCGGCCCTTTCGCGGGGAGGGTGTCAGAAATTTTGTGTTCGGGCATAACATGAGTAAGAGGTGCATGTATGCCAACCAAAAAGAAACCCCTGCGTGACCTGCCCAAAATCCCCAAGGAGCTGCTGGAGCAGTTCGGTGAGGGCCTGATGACCGCAGAAGCTATCGAGGATGCCTCTGCGGCGTTCAAGAAGGCCTTGATCGAACGCGCTCTGCATGCCGAGCTTGGCCACCACCTGGGTTATCCGCCGGGCGCGCAGCGCCCGGAGGATGAAACCAACCAGCGCAACGGCAAAAGCGGCAAGACAGTGCTAACCGGCGATGGGCCTCTGCGCTTGGATATCCCTCGCGACCGTGACGGCAGCTTCTCGCCCATCCTGATCCCCAAACATGAGCGCCGTTACACTGGCTTCGACGACAAGATCATCGCCATGTACGCCCGTGGAATGACAGTCAGAGAGATCCGGGCCTTCCTGTCCGAGCAGTATGGAACCGACGTTTCACCCGACTTCATCAGCTCTGTGACAGACGAGGTCATGGACGAAATTGGCGCGTGGCAACAGCGGCCATTGGAGCCGATGTACCCGGTCATTTTCTTTGATGCGCTGCGGGTGAAGATTCGCGAAGAAGGCCTGGTGCGCAACAAGGCCATTTACTTGGCTTTGGGCGTTCTACCCGACGGGACGCGCGACATCCTGGGCATCTGGATCGAGAACACTGAGGGTGCGAAGTTCTGGATGAAGGTGTTCAACGATCTCAAGACACGTGGCGTCGAGGACGTGCTGATTGCCGTGACCGATGGCCTTAAAGGCATGCCAGAAGCCCTCAGCGCCGTGTTTCCAGAGACGACATTGCAGACGTGCATCGTGCATCTGATCCGCAACAGCCTGGACTACGCGGCCTGGGACAAACGGCGCGCACTGGCCAAGGAACTGAAACCGATTTACCAAGCCATCAATGCCGAAGCGGCTGAGCAAGCACTCGATGAGTTTGAGAGCGGGCCGTGGGGTGAGAAATATCCAACGGTGGTGGCTGCCTGGAGACGCGCCTGGGATCGCGTGATTCCATTCTTTGTCTTTCCGCCCGCCATCCGGAAGGTGATCTATACCACCAACGCGATCGAGAGCATCAACGCCCAGCTACGCAAGGTCATCAAGACCCGAGGGCATTTCCCGAATGATGACGCAGCGACCAAACTGATTTGGCTGGGATTGCGCAACATAACAGCCAATTGGGGAAAACCGGCCCATGATTGGAAAAGCGCGATGAATCAATTTGCGATTCTGTACGGAGATCGGTTCATCAGGCCAACCTGGTGAAGATCAGGGCCTGCCTGACGGCAGGCCGTTACCGGCCCGCACACAAAAAATCTGACACTTCCTTCGCGGGTAAACCCCCAGGATTACTGCCAACCTGAGATTTGCAGTGATCCTGTGGGAGCGGGTTTACCCGCGAAAGGGCCAGACCTGCTGAATCAGATCTGTGAAACCAGCGCTTCCAGCTGCTCCTGCCGCTCAGCCTGATTCAGCTTCGCCCCGGGGTTAAGGGTCGACCACTGTGGATGCGCCCGCGCCTTGCTCAAGGCCTCTGGCAGTTTGCCTTCTCGCCAAGCCTTTTCATCCACGGCCCCCAGCTTGATGCTGTCCTGCGCCGCATGCCCCCGGCCATCCAGTGCCACCATCAGTTGCTGCTGACGCAATGCCAGCAGCCGCAGCACCGTGTCATCCACCGTCAGCTCACGCTGCCCCTTCAGTTTGCCCATGAGTCGCGACCCATAGTTGCGCGCAGTCTGCAGCGCACCACCGGCGATCGCGCCGGCCAACGCTGCCGCGCCGAGGGTCAGGCCGCCAACCAACAGGTCAACGCCGGCCCCGGCCGCCGCCCCGGCCGCCACGCCGCTGCCCAGACGGACCCCCAGCAACTTCAGGGTTTCGGGATTGAACAGGTCATCGCCCCAACGGCCATTCAGCAGCGGCAAGTCACCGGCATTGGCATCCTCGCGGCGGAAGGCATACAGCTTGAGCAGTGCCTCGACGCAGCGCTGCTCACGCTGGCGTACATCCTCGCGCAAGGCCTCGATGGCTCGCGCTTCTGCGGCAGGTTCGGCCTCGACACTGCGCCGGCAGGCGGCGCAGTCGAGTAGCAGTTCGGCGATCAGCCGCTTGCCGCTGTGCTGGCGTGCCAGGCGCTGGGCCTGTTGGTCTTCGATCAGCCGTTGCAGGGCCGGTCGGGCGTCCTCCAGCAGCAGCGCCAGGCTCTCGTACAACCGGCGTTCGCCATCTTCCGGCGGCGCCACGCTGTCGAACCGCACCAATGCGTGAAGCCCAAGCCGGGCAAGGGCTTCACGCCATTGCGGCTCGCGGTGCTGGCTGCTGGCGACGAAGTTGAGCACCGGCAACAGCGGTTTGCCGCAGCTGGCCAGCACTTCCAGCTCGTCACGGTACTTGGCCAGCACCGGCTCGCGGGCGTCGATCACATATAGGCCGGCATTGCTCGCCAGCAGCTGACGCAGCACCTTGGCTTCCTGCTCGAAGCGCTGGCGCGCCTCGCTGCCCTGCAGGAAGCGTGCGAGGCGGGCCGGGCCGTCCAGGCGCTCACCGGGGCGTTCCAGGCGCTCGAGGTAGTCGAGCAGGGCGATGGCGTCTTCCAGGCCGGGGGTGTCGTAGAGCTCGAGCAGCGGTTCGCCGTCCACCGACAGCCGCGCACCTTCGACGTGGCGGGTGGTGCTGGGGCGGTGCGAGACCTCGCCGAAGCCGACGTCGCGGGTGAGGGTGCGCAGCAGCGAGGTCTTGCCGACGTTGGTGTGGCCGACCACGGCCAGTTTCAGCGGCTCAGTCATGGCCATGCTCCAGCCAGGTCAGGGGCGAGGTGTCGGCATGGGGCAGGCCCAGGCGATCCAGGGCGTCGTGCCAGTCGCCCAGGCGCTCGGCGTCCAGGGCTTGGCCGGGGGCTGCCTGCAGCAGCCAGATGCGGGTGGCGCCGGCATGGCGAGCCAGTTCTGCGAGCAACGCCAGGCTGCCGCGATCGGGCGAGCGCCGTGGGTCGCAGGCGATGGCCAGGCGTGCCGGCGGAAAACGGCTGAGCTGTTCGAGCAGCTTGTTGCGTGATTCGCGGCTATCGAGCACGCCAGCGTCGGTCACAACCTTGGGCAGGGCGGGTGGCCAGGGGTGCTGGTCGTCCAGTTCCAGGCCCACCAGCAGCGCGCCGCTGCTGCCGCTTTCCAGCTGGCCAGCCTGGAATTGCGGCAGCGCATCGGGGGCGGCATCCTGCACGCCGATGCGTTCGCTGCGTGGCATCAAGGCGTCGCGCAATTGCGCGTAGCCGGGCAGGCTGAGGTCAAGCGTCAGCTGGGCGCGGCCCTGGCGCCAGCGCCACAGGCACAGCCCGGCCAGCAGCAGGCGTGGCAGCAGGCCGTACACCAGCACCACGCCGAGCAGCCAGCTGGCCCAGGCCTGGCGGGCGATAGCCAGGGCGGGGAGGGTGTCGCCGCTGGCGCGGATCATGGCCTCGTCCGGCACGGCGAAACCGAGCACCGCGGGCACTGCGCCGAGGGCTTGAGTCAAGTGAATGAACGGATCGGCGGCAAGTAGCGTGGTTTCCCAGACGAAGCCGTAGCGGCGGGTTGCCAGCAGGGTCAGCAGCATGCCCAGGGCCGCGACCATCGCCAGCAGCCACAGGCCGTGCACAAGGGCGCCAAGCAGCCAGCGGTTCAGGCGCTGGCGTTGCAGCAGCACCAGCAGTGCCGGTGCCAGGTGCGCTGCCTTGGCGTCGCGGGCGAAGCGTTCACTCAACCACAACCACAGGCGGCCGAGGCTGGCGCCGTGCTCGCCGCTCAAGGCAAAACCCACGGCCCAGCCCAGCAGCATCAGCAGGTTCAGCCCGAGCAGGCTGCCCAGGGCCCAGAACACATTGACCGGGCGCTGCCCGTCACCGAGGGCGGCGAAGGCCAGGCCCGCACCGCTGAACACGGCCAGCAGCATCAAGGCCAGCAGCGCCAGGCGTGCGCCCTGCTTCCAGTGGCGCAAGGCCGTGGTCATGCCATCGCGCTCGGCCAGCCAAAGTGCACGGGTTTCGATGCGCGCCGCCAGGTCGCCGCCCTGTTGGCGGGCGTGGCGGTTGGCCTCCTGGTCGTCCAGGAGGCCTGCGTGTTCCTCGCGCAGGCGTACCGCTTCGGTGAGCCAGCGCTTGTCCAGTGGTGTCGGTACAGTCACAAGGTCTTCCATTGCGTGGTTCAGGGCAGAAGCATAACCCACACGCCCGATGCTATCCTCGCTGGCATGAATACATCACTCCCCCTCAGCCTGATCGCGGCCCACGCCGAGAACCGCGTGATCGGCATCGACAACTCCATGCCCTGGCACCTGCCGGGGGACTTCAAGTACTTCAAGGCCACCACCCTGGGCAAGCCGATCATCATGGGGCGCAAGACCTGGGATTCACTGGGCCGGCCGTTGCCGGGGCGGTTGAATATCGTGGTCAGCCGGCAGGCAGGGCTGGAACTGGCCGGCGCCGAGGTGTTCGCCTCGCTGGAGGCCGCAGTGGCGCGGGCCGAGCAGTGGGCGCGCGAGCAAGGCGTTGGTGAGCTGATGCTGATTGGCGGGGCGCAGCTGTATGGGCAGGCGCTGGAAAAGGGACTGGTGAGCCGGATGTACCTGACGCGGGTCGAGTTGGCACCGAAAGGGGATGCCTGGTTCCCAGCGTTCGATGAGGGCCAGTGGAAGCGGGTGTCGAGCGAGGCTCAGGCTGAAGAAGGCAAGCCTGCCTACCACTTCGAGGTTTGGGACAAGATCTGAACGTGCCGGGGCTGCTTCGCAGCCCTTCGCGGGCAAGCCCGCTCCCACATTGAACGGTGTAAGCAGGGATCTTGTGGGAGCGGGCTTGCCCGCGAAGGGCCGCGCAGCGGCCCCGGTGCAATCAGGAGTGGCTCAGCTCGGCATGCTCGTCGCCGGCCAGCACATCCTTGTCAGTCTCTTTCAACAGTTGGCTGGTGACCACGCCCGCTGTCATCGAGCCATTCACGTTCAACGCCGTGCGCCCCATGTCGATCAGCGGCTCCACCGAAATCAGCAGCGCCACCAGCTCGACCGGCAGGCCCATGGCCGGCAGCACGATCAGCGCGGCGAAGGTTGCACCACCACCTACGCCGGCAACCCCCGCCGAACTCAGCGTCACAATCGCCACCAGGGTCGCAATCCACAGCGGGTCGAAGGTATCGATGCCCACCGCTGGTGCCACCATCACTGCCAACATGGCCGGATACAGGCCTGCGCAGCCGTTCTGGCCAATGGTGGTACCGAACGATGCACTGAAGCTGGCAATCGACTGCGGCACGCCCAGGCGACGGGTTTGCGCTTCGATGTTCAGCGGGATGCTGGCGGCGCTGGAGCGGCTGGTGAAGGCAAAGGTCAGCACCGGCCAGACCTTGCGGAAGAAACGCAGCGGGCTCACGCCGGTAGCCGCGAGGATGATGCCGTGGACCACGAACATCAACGCCAGGCCCAGGTACGACACCACCACGAAACTGCCGAGCTTGAGGATGTCTTCCAGGTTCGAGCTGGCCACCACCTTGGTCATCAGCGCCAGCACGCCATAGGGGGTGAGCTTCATGACCACGCGCACCAGGCGCATCACCCAGGCTTGCAGGGTATCGATGGCCGACAGGGCGCGCTCGCCTTTCTCGGCGTCGTCCTTGATCAGCTGCAGCGCGGCCAGGCCGACGAACACGGCGAAGATCACCACGCTGATGATCGAGGTCGGCTTGGCCCTGGCCAGGTCGCCGACCGGGTTGCTCGGGATGAACGACAGCAGCAACTGCGGGATATTCAGGTCGGCGACCTTGCCCACGTAATCGCTGTGGATAACCTGCATGCGCGCGCTTTCCTGGGCGCCGGCCACCAGCCCTTCGGCGCTCAGGCCGAACAGGTTGGTCAGGACAATGCCGATCAGTGCGGCAATGGCGGTGGTCAGCAACAGCGTGCCGATGCTCAGCACGCTGATGCGGCCCAGCGACGAGGCGTTGTGCAGGCGGGCCACGGCGCTGAGGATCGAGGCGAAGATCAGCGGCATGACGATCATCTGCAACAGCCCGACGTAGCCGTTGCCGACCAGGTCGAGCCAGCTGATGGTGGCCTTGAGTACCGGGTGGCCGGCGCCGTAAAGGGTGTGCAGGGCCAGGCCGAACGCCACGCCCAGTGCCAGGCCCAGCAGGACCTTCTTGGCCAGGCTCCAGTCGGTGCGGCGGGTTTGCGCCAGGCCCAGCAGCAAGGCCAGGAACGCCAGCAGGTTGAGAGACAACGGCAGGTTCATTGAAGCTCCAGGAAAAAGCAGAAGAGGCATCGCCTCTGGTGAGCGATTGCGAACGGAAATGCTAACAGCCTGAAAACAAACGAATTTATACCCAAAGGTAATTTGCTTAGTCGTTTATGGAATAACAGGTTGTCGCAAATGGCAATGAACAAGACGTTTACAGCTGCGTGCAGGTCGCTGTGAGGGCCTGCAAGCGGCGAGTGTTGCACTAGCGTTTGCAGGTCATTTCAGGAGATCTGCACATGAAGTTCGCTCCGAAAGCCGTCGCCCTCGGCCTGTCCCTGCTGTTCAGTATCGAAAGCTTCGCTACCGAGCTCAAGCACTGGCCCGCCGATGCGGCCAGGCAGCTCGACGCCATGATTGCCGCCAATGCCAATAAAGGTAACTACGCAGTCTTTGACATGGACAACACCAGCTACCGCTACGACCTCGAAGAAGCGCTGCTGCCGTTCATGGAGAACAAGGGGCTGCTGACCCGCGACAAACTCGACCCGTCGCTCAAACTGATTCCGTTCAAGGACACGGCCGAGCACAAGGAAAGCCTGTTCAGCTACTACTACCGGCTGTGCGAAATCGACGACATGGTCTGCTACCCATGGGTGGCACAGGTGTTTGCCGGCTTCACGCTCAAGGAACTCAAGGCTCAGGTCGACGAGCTGATGGCCTCCACCAAGCCGATCCCCAGCACCTATTTCGAAGGCGACCAGGTCAAGACCATCGAGGTGCAGCCGCCGAAGGTCTTCACTGGCCAGGCCGAGCTGTACAACAAGCTGATGGAGAATGGCATCGAGGTCTATGTGATCTCGGCGGCGTCCGAAGAGCTGGTGCGCATGGTCGCTGCCGATCCCAAGTACGGCTACAACGTCAAACCGCAGAACGTGATTGGCGTCAGTCTGTTGCTCAAGGATCGCGCCAGTGGCCAGCTGACCACGGCACGCAAGCAGATCGCTGCCGGGCAATATGACGCCAAGGCCAACGAAGGGCTTGAGCTGACGCCTTACCTGTGGACCCCGGCCACCTGGATGGCAGGCAAGCAGGCGGCGATCCTGACCTATATCGATGAATGGAAGAAGCCGGTGCTGGTGGGAGGCGATACGCCGACCAGCGATGGCTACATGCAGTTCCATGGCGTGGATGTGAACAAGGGCGGCATCCACCTGTGGATCAACCGCAAGGCCAAGTACATGGACCAGTTGAACGGGATGATCGCGAAGAACGCGGCGGCGCAGGCCAAGGAAGGGTTACCGGTGACGGCGGACAAGAACTGGGTGATCGTGACGCCGGAACAGATCCAGTAAGCCTTGTGTTACTTGAGCGGACCTCTTCGCGGGTAAACCCGCTCCCACAGGCATGGCACCGCTCTAAAGGGCTGTGCAGTCCCTGTGGGAGCGGGTTTACCCGCGAAGAGGCCGGTACAGGCATAAAAAAACCGGCGCCAAGGGCGCCGGTTCTTCGTTCACGCTTTCAGAGCCTCAAAGCCCTTCGAGCATCGCCTTGTTACGCACAGCACCCTTGTCGGCACTGGTCGCCAGCAGGGCGTAGGCCTTCAGCGCGGTGGTCACCTTGCGCGGGCGTACTTCCGCCGGTTTCCAGCCCTTCTTGTCCTGCTCGATGCGACGGTGGGCCAGCTCTTCGTCGCTGACCAGCAGGTTGATCGAACGGTTAGGGATGTCGATCAGTACCTTGTCGCCGTCGCGCACCAGGCCGATGGCGCCGCCAGCAGCGGCTTCCGGCGAAGCATGACCGATCGACAGGCCCGAGGTGCCGCCCGAGAAGCGACCGTCGGTGAGCAGGGCGCAGGCCTTGCCCAGGCCTTTGGACTTCAGGTACGAAGTCGGGTAGAGCATCTCTTGCATGCCCGGGCCGCCTTTCGGGCCTTCGTAACGGATGATCACGATGTCGCCGGCCTTCACTTCGTCGGCGAGGATGCCGCGCACGGCGCTGTCCTGGCTCTCGAAGATCTTCGCGGTGCCTTCGAACACGTGGATCGACTCGTCGACGCCGGCGGTCTTCACCACGCAGCCGTCCAGGGCGATGTTGCCGTACAGCACGGCCAGGCCACCTTCTTGCGAATAGGCGTGCTCGAAGCTGCGGATACAGCCGTTTTCACGGTCGTCGTCGAGGGTTTCCCAGCGGGTCGACTGGCTGAACGCGGTCTGGGTCGGGATGCCGGCCGGACCTGCCTTGAAGAAGGTGTGCACGGCTTCGTCATCGGTCTGGGTGATGTCCCACTTGGCGATGGCTTCTTCCATGCTGCGGCTGTGCACGGTCGGCAGGTCGGTGTGCAGCAGGCCGCCACGGGCCAGCGAGCCGAGGATGCTGAAGATGCCGCCGGCGCGGTGCACGTCTTCCATGTGGTACTTCTGGATGTTCGGCGCCACCTTGCACAGCTGCGGCACCTTGCGCGACAGGCGATCGATGTCGCGCAGGTCGAACTCGACTTCACCTTCCTGGGCTGCAGCCAGCAGGTGCAGGATGGTGTTGGTCGAACCGCCCATGGCGATGTCGAGCATCATGGCGTTTTCGAACGCCTTGAAGTTGGCGATGCTGCGCGGCAGCACCGACTCGTCGTTTTCCTGGTAGTAGCGCTTGCACAGTTCGACGATGGTGCGGCCAGCGGTGAGGAACAGCTGCTCGCGGTCGGCGTGGGTGGCCAGGGTCGAACCGTTGCCTGGCAGGGCGAGGCCCAAGGCTTCGGTCAGGCAGTTCATCGAGTTGGCAGTGAACATGCCGGAGCACGAACCGCAGGTCGGGCAGGCGCTGCGCTCGTACTCGGCGACCTTCTCGTCGGAGGCCGTGGAGTCAGCGGCGATGACCATGGCGTCGACCAGGTCCAGGCCGTGGCTGGCCAGTTTGGTCTTGCCGGCTTCCATCGGGCCGCCGGAAACGAAGATCACCGGGATGTTCAGGCGCAGGGCAGCCATCAGCATGCCGGGGGTGATCTTGTCGCAGTTGGAGATGCAGACGATGGCATCGGCGCAGTGGGCGTTGACCATGTACTCGACGGCGTCGGCGATGATCTCGCGGCTTGGCAGCGAGTACAGCATGCCGTCGTGGCCCATGGCGATACCGTCGTCGACCGCGATGGTGTTGAATTCCTTGGCCACGCCACCGGCGCGTTCGATTTCGCGGGCGACCAGCTGGCCCAGGTCCTTCAGGTGCACGTGGCCCGGGACGAACTGGGTGAACGAGTTGGCGATGGCGATGATCGGTTTCTTGAAGTCTTCGTCCTTCATCCCGGTGGCGCGCCACAGGGCGCGTGCGCCGGCCATGTTGCGGCCTTGGGTGGAAGTCTTGGAACGATAATCAGGCATGAAACACTCCTGGCGGCTTAATCAGGTCACAAAAAGGGGAGTGAGCTTCTCTTGTCCTTTGTACCGCAGGCCGGTTGCCACTGGCACGGATGGGGCCGAAGACCGCGCGGGATCGCCGCGTGCTTGGCCAGAGCTCATAAACCCGCCGGGGATGACTGGCGATGAATAGGCCGATTCTACACCGCTGGCGCGGCGAGGGAATGAAGATGTGCCTGGACGGTGGTTTGAGAGTGATTCCCGGCTGCTTGTAGGACGCCTCTGAAATGCTGCCTGCGGGGCAGACCCTGCCAGCCGCGCTGGTTATCATCCTGCGCGCCGCATGTGCGGCTTCACGAGAAATCACCTCAATGGACCTTCCCAGTTTCAGTTCACCACGAACTTGTAAATTGGCACTGAGCGCGCTGTCGCCTGGGCTTGCGAAGGCTTGAACCCCTGAGTTCGAGGTTTGCGGGTGCCTGCGTCGGCGCCTGGAGACCTGTATGTACTCTGTCTGCGCAAACTGCATTCGCTGTAAAGAACCACTGTCGCGTGACCAGAACAGCGAAGCGCTGGACAAGCTTCGCCAGGAGGCGACCGAAGACTTCCACAAAGGCGCATCGATCACCAATCACGTCGGCAACCTGCGCAATGCCACTGTCGGTCTGCTTTACCGCAAGCGAGTGCTGTGGCTGGTGCTGCTGGTGTTCGGCAACCTGTTTTCCGGCGCCGGCATCGCCGCCTTTGAAGAAACCATCGCCGCGCATATCGTGCTGGTGTTCTTCCTGCCTCTGTTGGTGGACAGCGGGGGGAATGCCGGGGCGCAGTCGGCCACCTTGATGGTGCGGGCGCTGGCGACGGGAGAGGTGGTCATGCGTGACTGGATGCGCATGCTGGGCCGCGAATGCGGGGTGGCGTTGGCGCTCGGCGGCACCATGGCCCTGGCGGTGGCATCGCTGGGCGCATTGCGAGGTGGCGCGGACGTTGCCTTGATCGTAGCCAGTAGCATGCTGGTGATCGTGTTGGTCGGCAGCCTGATCGGCATGAGCCTGCCGTTCCTGTTCACACGTCTGAAGCTCGACCCGGCGACTGCCAGTGGTCCGCTGGTGACTTCGATCGCCGATGCGGCGGGGGTGCTGGTGTACTTCGGGATCGCGTCGCAGGTGCTGGAAATCTGATACCGGCCTGGGGCGCATTGCGCCCCAGGCCGCGCGGGTCAGCTGTTTGGCAGCAACCGGCAGGTGATGCTCTTGATGTAGCGGGTTTCGGCAATGGCCGGGTGCACGGGGTGGTCCGGACCTTGGCCGCCGCGCTCCAGCAATTGCAAGTTGCGGTCAAGGTGGCGAGCGCTGGTCAGCAGGATGTTCTGCAGATCGTCCTCGGGCAGGTGCATCGAGCACGAGGCGCTGACCAGGATGCCGTCCTTGGTCAGCATGCGCATGGCCTGTTCATTGAGGCGGCGGTAGGCCGCTTCGCCGTTTTTCAGGTCCTTCTTGCGCTTGATGAAGGCGGGTGGGTCGGCAATGATCACGTCGAAGCGCTCTTCGGCGGCCTTCAGCTCGCGCAGGGCCTCGAACACGTCGCCCTCGATGCAGGTCAGCTTCTCGCTGATACCGTTCAGTGCGGCGTTACGCTCGACACCATCCAGGGCAAAGCCCGAAGCATCCACGCAGAATACTTCGCTGGCGCCGAACGCGCCGGCCTGCACGCCCCAGCCACCGATGTAGCTGAACAGGTCGAGCACGCGCTTGCCTTTGACGTAGGGGGCCAGGCGCGCGCGGTTCATGCGGTGGTCATAGAACCAGCCGGTCTTCTGGCCTTCGCGTACCGGGGCCTCGAACTTGACGCCGTTCTCTTCCAGCGGGACCCAGTCCGGCACTTCGCCGTAGACGGTTTCGACATAGCGCTGCAGGCCTTCGGCGTCGCGGGCGGCGGAGTCGTTCTTGAACAGGATGCCGCTGGGCTTGAGCACCTGAATCAGGGCGGCGATCACGTCATCCTTGTGCGCTTCCATGGTGGCCGAGGCCAGTTGCACCACGAGGATGTCGTAGAAACGATCGACTACCAGGCCCGGCAGCAGGTCGGAATCGCCGTACACCAGGCGGTAGCACGGTTGGTCGAACAGGCGCTCGCGCAGGGACAGGGCGACGTTCAGGCGGTGTACCAGCAACGACTTGTCCAGCGGCAGCTTGATGTCACGCGACAACAGGCGGGCGCAGATCAGGTTGTTCGGGCTCAGTGCGACGATGCCCAGCGGCTTGCCGTTGGCAGCTTCGAGTACTGCCTGCTGACCGGCCTGGAAGCCTTGCAGCGGGGTCGCGGAAACGTCGACTTCGTTGCTGTAGACCCACAGGTGGCCGGCGCGCAGGCGGCGGTCGGCATTGGCTTTGAGGCGAAGGCTGGGCAGGGACATGACGTCGCTCCGGAAAAAAGAGCGGGAGTATAGCGTGTCTGCCTTGTTTTCGCCTTTAGAGGGTTGGCGCCTGGGAGATCGAGCGCCGCCCGCGCGGCGCATCGCGAGCTTCGCTCGCTCCTACGTTTTTTTCAGGCCAGTATTGCCTGGGTCATCGCACGCGACCGCCCTGTTTGTTCGGCGCGAAATCGCGTCATGCGCCAAGGCGTACGCGCGCAAATACCTCAGGACCAATTGGCCTGAAACAAACGTAGGAGCGAGCGAAGCTCGCGATGCGCCGCGTGGGCGGCGCTCGATCTCCCAGGCGCTGCATCTGTCACGGCGGGCACTTAGAGGGTTAATATCGCTCGTCCTAAACGAGTAAGTACGTATGTCCCAAGAACTCAGCGCCGAACAGATCCAGCAAGCCTTGCAAGGCATTACCATTCCGCCGCAACCGCAGATCATGGTCGATCTGCAGTTCGAGCAGTACATGCCTGACCCGGACCTGGAAACCATCGCCAAGCTGATTTCCCAGGACCCTGGCCTGGCCGGTGCCTTGCTCAAGCTGGTCAACTCGCCGCACTTCGGCCTTTC
Source organism: Pseudomonas sp. LRP2-20 (assembly GCF_024349685.1). Taxonomy (NCBI): domain Bacteria; kingdom Pseudomonadati; phylum Pseudomonadota; class Gammaproteobacteria; order Pseudomonadales; family Pseudomonadaceae; genus Pseudomonas; species Pseudomonas sp. LR2-20. The sequence continues at coordinate 324,728 of NZ_AP025944.1, forward strand.
GAACAAGATCGGCTCGATCCAGCGTGCGGTGAACCTGCTGGGCAGCCGTTCGATCATCAACCTGATCAACGCGCAGTCGATCAAGGGCGAGATGAGCGACGAGACCATCGTCACCCTCAACCGCTTCTGGGATACCGCCCAGGACGTGGCCATGACCTGTCTGACCCTGGCCAAGCGCACCGGCATCCAGGCTGCCGACGAGGCCTACACACTCGGCCTGTTCCACGACTGCGGCGTACCGCTGATGCTCAAGCGCTTCCCCGAGTACATGCAGGTGCTTGAAGACGCCTATGCCAAGGCCACTGAGGAAACGCGCGTGGTCGATACCGAGAACCGTGCCTTCAACACCAACCATTCTGTGGTTGGCTACTTCACGGCCAAGTCCTGGCGCCTGCCGGAGCACATCAGCGCGGCCATCGCCAATCACCATAACGCCCTGGCAGTCTTCCGCGAAGACTCGTCGCGTAATACCCAGAGCCAGTTGAAGAACCTGCTGGCCGTGCTCAAGATGGCCGAGCACATCTGCGCCTCGTACCGCGTGCTGGGCAACCAGAGCGTCGACCATGAGTGGAATGCGGTCGGCCCGCTGGTGCTGGACTATATCGGTTTGTCGGAGTACGACTTCGAAACCCTGAAACAGAACATTCGCGAGCTGGGCGGGCACTGATCCATGCCGGAACTACCTGAAGTCGAAACCACCCGGCGCGGGATTGCCCCCCATCTGGTAGGCCAGCGCGTCAGCCGCGTGGTGGTGCGAGACCGGCGCCTGCGCTGGCCTGTCCCCGAGGACCTCGACGTGCGCCTGTCCGGGCAGCGCATCCTCAGCGTCGAGCGGCGGGCCAAGTACCTGTTGATCAATGCCGAGGTGGGTACCTTGATCAGCCACCTGGGCATGTCGGGCAACCTGCGCCTGGTGGAGCTGGGCTTGCCAGCGGCCAAGCACGAACATGTCGACATCGAACTGGAGTCGGGGCTGATGCTGCGTTACACCGACCCGCGACGCTTCGGTGCCATGCTCTGGAGCCTCGACCCGTTCAACCACGAGTTGTTGTTGCGCCTGGGGCCAGAGCCGTTGACCGATCTGTTTGACGGCGAGCGCCTGTTCCAGCTGTCGCGCGGGCGTTCGATGGCGGTCAAACCCTTCATCATGGACAACGCCGTGGTGGTAGGGGTGGGCAACATCTACGCGACCGAGGCGCTGTTTGCCGCCGGAATCGACCCGCGCCGCGAGGCGGGTGGGATTTCCCGGGCGCGTTATCTGAAGCTGGCGATCGAAATCAAACGGGTGCTGGCGGCGGCCATCGAGCAGGGCGGCACGACCTTGCGCGACTTCATCGGTGGCGACGGGCAGCCGGGCTACTTCCAGCAGGAATTGTTCGTCTACGGGCGGGGCGGGGAACCGTGCAAGCTGTGTGGCACGGCCCTGCGCGAGGTCAAGCTGGGGCAACGGGCCAGCGTGTTCTGCCCGCGCTGCCAGCGCTGAAGCCTGGGGCCGCTGTGCGGCCCGCCCCACAGGTATTGCAATGCCCGTGGGGCCTGCGCTGTACCTGTGGGAGCGGGTTTACCCGCGAACAAGGGCGAAGCCTTTGCCAGGCAGCGATCAGGCCTTGCCGGTGATCCGGCGATACTTGGCCATCAGTTCGTCTTCGGTCTCCGGGTGCGCTTCATCCAGCGGGATGCAGTCGACCGGGCAGACCTGCTGACACTGCGGCTCGTCGTAGTGACCGACGCATTGGGTGCACAGGTTCGGGTCGATCACGTAGATCTCTTCGCCTTGGGAGATGGCCTCGTTCGGGCACTCGGGTTCGCAGACGTCGCAGTTGATGCAATCGTCGGTGATGATCAGGGACATGGGGACTCCGGCCGGGGCGCATCGCCCGGGCATGTTCAACGCTTTGGGCACAATTGTGCCGCATTCGCGCCCGCAGTGCACGCGGGCGCGATGATCAGGCGTGCAAGGTTACTTCTTGAAGCGTTCGGTCAGCGCCTCGGCCACCACCGGGTGGACGAACTTGCTGATATCTCCGCCCAATGCGGCTATTTCCCGTACCAGCGTCGAGGAAATGAACGAATAGCGCTCCGATGGCGTGAGGAACAGGCTCTCGACGTCGGGTGCCAGTTGCCGGTTCATGTTCGCCAGCTGGAACTCGTATTCGAAGTCCGACACTGCGCGCAGGCCACGCAGGAACACGTTCGCACCCTGTTCCTTGGCGAAGTGCGCCAGCAGCGAGGAGAAGCCGATGACTTCGACATTGGGCAGGTGCTTGGTGACCTCACGGGCAAGCTCGACCCGTTGTTCCAGCGGGAACAGGGGGTTTTTCTTCGGGCTGGCCGCCACCGCGATGATCACGTGGTCGAACAGGCGCGAAGCGCGCTCGACCAGGTCGCCATGGCCTTTGGTAATGGGGTCGAAAGTACCCGGGTACAACACTCGGTTCATCGCGTCATCCTGGCTGGAGTGCGTTGGGGAGTCGGATGGTAGCGCAGCGATTGCGCCCGGCCAAGTCATGCGGCCGGCTGATGGCACTATAGACAGGGCGTGTATTCGTTGTCATGCACTCTGTGCCAGGCGGGCGGCCAAGGCTTCGCTGAGCATGGCGCTGATGGCATAGACCGACAGCTGCGGGTTGGCGCCGATGCTGGTGGGGAACAGCGAACCGTCATGAACCGACAGGTTTGCCAGCTGATGGTGACGACCGAGGCTGTCGCACACCGCCTGGCGCGGGTCGTCACCCATTGTGCAGCCCCCCATGACATGGGCGCTGCCCAGCCGGGTGCGAAATGGCTCCAGGCGCAAGCCGTCGATCATGCGTCGGGCCTGATCAAGGTTGGCAGCGGCGCTGGCGTCACTGTGTACCGGGGTGACCTGCGCCGCGCCCGCAGCGAGCTGGATCTGCGCCATGCTGTGGAAGGCGCGGCGCAGGCCGTCGCGCAGGTAGTCGGTGACCGGATAATCCAGCACCGGCGAGCCGTCACCGCGCAACTCTACCGTGCCACCGGTGCTTTCGGGGTGAAAACCGTCCCGCAGCAACGCCAGCATCACGTGGGTGTGGGGGAGTTCGGCCATGCGCCTTGCATTTTCGCTGCCATGGCCACCGAGCAGGGTGCTGGCCAGTGCCGGATGCAAGGGCGGCACCTCCAGCTTGTAGCCCACCGGCCCATCGACGCCGCCCTGCCACTGGAAGTGGTCGCTGTAGATCGATTGCGGAGCACCGTAGTAAGGGTCGATACGCGCGTCGAAGCGCGCAGCGCTGAAGTTGACCAGGTGCAGGAAGGTCCGTTTGCCCAGCCGCCCATGCGGGTCGGGGGCCTTGGAGCGCAGCAGCAGGGCCGGGCTGTTGATACCGCCACCGGCGACGATGTAGTGACGGGCGCGCACGCTGATCTGCCGGCCTGTGGGGTGGATGCCTTGCGCATCCAGGGCCTGGCATTGCAGCCGGGCGATGCGCTCGCCGTTGTGCTCGAAGCGTTCCGCGCGGGCGAGGTACAGCAGCTCGCCGCCATTCTCCAGGGTCGCCGGTATGCGCGTGACCAGCATTGACTGCTTGGCGTTGACCGGGCAGCCCATGCCGCAGTAGCCGAGGTTCCAGCAACCGCGCACATTGCGCGGGATTACCGCCCAGCGGTAGCCGAGCGTTTCACAGCCGCGCCGCAGTACGTCGTTGTTGGCGTTCGCAGGCATTGCCCAGGGTGTGATACCCAGATCGTGCTCGATACGCTCGAACCAGGGCTGTAATTGTGCTTCCCCCAGCCCGCTGACGCCATGCTCCGTTGCCCAGTGCGCCAGGGTTGGCGGTGGTGTGCGAAAGCTCGATGTCCAGTTGATCAGGGTGGTTCCGCCCACGGCGCGGCCTTGCAGAATGGTGATGGCGCCGTCCTTGCTCATGCGCCCCAGGCCTTCCTGGTAGAGGCTGGCGTAGGCCTCGTTTTCCAGCAGATGGAAGTCGCTGCTGGTCTTCAGCGGACCTTCCTCGATCAGCAGCACCTTGTAGCCTGCTGCGCTGAGCATCTGCGCGCTGGTGGCGCCACCAGCACCGCTGCCGATCACGGCGATATCGGCCTCCAGCGTCAGGTCCTGCTCCAGGCGTGAGCCGTCATGGGTGATCCAGCCACGTTCGAGGCCTTGGCGAAACGGGTCGGTTACAGGCATTGAGGAGGCTCTTGTTGTCAGATCTTGGGTGGGCCGGGGTAGCCGCAGGCGGCCCAGGCTTCCGGGCGCTCGTACCAGGCCATTTGCAACAGTTGCAGCAGTGAGGCATGCCCCATGCGCAGCAGGTTCAGCGAGCTGTCCTGCCAACGTTGCAGAAATGCCGTGACCTGCGCGTCGCTTGCCTGTTCCCAGGCCCCCCAGATCCCGGTCAGCGGGCCGCGGGTCAGCGGCAGATTGAGTACATCGAACAATTGCCGGGTGAGCTTGAGCATTTCTGGCGATAGCGCAGCCAGCTTGTGATCGAGGCTTTGCAGCACCTTTTCGTCACTCGCTGCGGTGCCCGCGAGCACCACCGGAATCAGCGCAAGCAGGGCTGGCAGGTCATCGTCACGCAGCACCTGGTAACCGGCCGCGGGCGTTTGCGCGCTGCAGCCGACCAGGCTGGCGGTGCTCAGGAAAAGGCTGGCGCCGAAACTGAAGCGCAACAGGTCGCGGCGCTGCATCAGCGGATGAACAGCTTGTAGACCAGTCGCTGCAAGGCCTTGCCATAGGGCGGGTAGATCAGCCGCGCAGCATTCAGGCGCTGCTTGGCCAATACCGCCTTGGCCTTGCTGAAGGTCTGGAAGCCTTCGTGGCCATGGTAATGCCCCATGCCTGAGGGGCCGACCCCGCCGAACGGCAAGTCGTCCTGGGCCACGTGCAGCAAGGTATCGTTCAGGCACACGCCGCCGGAGTGGCTGTGCTGCAGCACATGCTGCTGCTCGCTACGGTCGTAGCCGAAGTAGTACAGCGCCAGTGGGCGTGGGCGCTGATTGATGTAGGCCAGGGCATCGTCGAGGTGGTCGTAGGGCACCAGCGGCAGCAGCGGGCCGAAGATCTCGTCCTGCATCACCTGCATGCTGTCGTTGACCCTGATCAGCAGGTGCGGCGGCAGGCGTCGGCCCTGGCGCGTCTCGTCGGCATACAGGTCAAGCACCTGGGCGCCCTTGCCACGGGCATCGTCCAGCAGGTGCTGCAGGCGCTGCAACTGCCGTGGGTTGATGATGGCGCTGTAGTCGGGGTTGTCGGCGATGCGTGGGTACATGCGCTTGACGACGTGACGGTAGGCATCGGCGAAGTCGTTCAGGCGCTCGCGCGGTACCAGCACGTAGTCGGGGGCGACGCAGGTCTGGCCGGCATTGAGGGTCTTGCCGAAGGCGATGCGCTCGGCAGCTGCGTCCAGCGGTACGTTGGCCGAGACAATGGCGGGCGACTTGCCGCCCAGCTCCAGGGTCACCGGGGTCAGGTTTTGCGCGGCGGCCAACATGACCTGGCGGCCGATGCTGGTAGCGCCGGTGAACAGCAGGTGGTCGAAGGGCAGGCGGGCGAACGCCTGGCCGACCTCGACCTCGCCCAGTACCACGCTGACCAGGTCTTCGGGGAATACTCGTTCAAGGAGTGCTTTGAGGGCTGCGCCGCTGGCCGGCGTAGCTTCGCTCAGCTTTAACATGACCCGGTTGCCGGCGGCCAGGGCGCCGGTGAGCGGGCCGATGGCGAGAAACAGCGGGTAGTTCCACGGCACGATGATGCCCACCACGCCCAGCGGCTGGTACAGCACGCGAGCGCTGGCCGGCTGGAAGGCCAGGCCCACGGCGCGTCGGGCCGGGCGCATCCAGCGCTGCAGGTGGCGTTCGGCATGGCGAATGCCTTGCACCGAAGGTAGCAGCTCGGCCAGCAGCGTTTCGTCGGCACTGCGGCCGCTGAAGTCGGCATCGATGGCTTCGATCAGTGCTTGCTGGTCCGCCAGCAAGGCCTCGCGCAGGCTTTTCAGCCACTGCCGCCGCTGTGCTGCCGGTGGCATGGGGTTGCCGGCAAAGGCCTGGCGCTGGGCGGCGAACGTCGCTTCCAGGTCGTTGTCGGAATGCACAGGAGGCAAGGCGATGGGCGAGGTCACGGTGGTCTCCCGTCTGGGCTCGAAGTCCCTAGAGCCTATACTCTAATTCGTACCATGGTGCGACTTTTTTCACCGGCGCAAACGGTGCATCAGCGGCATGATTGAACGTATCATGGCCCATTATCGAAAGCCCGCAGACTGGGAGCTGAACATGGCCCCGCGCATGAAGACCCGAGAGCGCATCGTGCAGAACAGCCTGGAGCTGTTCAACCAGCAGGGCGAACGCAGCGTCAGTACCAACCACATTGCCGCGCACATGGAAATCTCGCCCGGCAACCTCTACTACCACTTCCCCAACAAGCAGGCGATCATCGCCCTGTTGTTCAGCCAGTACGAAGAGCTGGTGGACAGCTTCCTGCGCCCGCCGCAGGGCCGCAGGGCCACGGTCGAGGACAAGCGCTTCTACCTCAAGGCGCTGCTCGCGGCGATGTGGAACTACCGCTTCCTGCACCGTGACCTGGAACACCTGCTGGAAAGCGATCCCGAACTGGCCGCCCGCTACCGGCGCTTTTCCGAGCGCTGCCTGCGCCAGGGCCAGGCGATATACCGTGGCTTCGTCGATGCCGGGATTCTGGCCATGGAAGCTGCGCAGATCGAATCGCTGACCATCAATGCCTGGATCGTGCTGACCTCGTGGGTACGCTTTCTCAGCACTACGCGGGAACATTCCGCGCATCTGGGTGAAGAAGCCTTCAAGCGTGGCGTCTATCAGGTGCTGGTTCTGGAGCTCGGTTTCGTCACCCTTGACGCCCGCAGCGCCGTGGACGCTCTGTGCCAGGAATTCCACGTTCCCTTCAATCAGGCCCTGGAACAGTAGCCAGGGCCTTCGTGCCATCGATCAGGAGATTGTCATGCCCCTTGCGCAATTGATCACCCCGCAACAGCTGGCCGAGCGTCTGGACTCGCCCAAGCTGGTGATCCTGGATTGTCGTTTTGCCCTGGAGGATGTGGATTACGGCCAGCGCAGTTATGCCGAAGGGCATATCGCCGGCGCGCATTTTGCCGATCTGGAGCGTGACTTGAGCGGGCCGGTCAGCAAGGGGCGCACCGGCCGCCACCCGCTGCCGGACCCGCACCGGCTGGTCGAGCGCCTGCGCGAGTGGGGCCTGGACAACGACAGCGAAGTGGTGCTCTACGACGATGGTCCCGGCGCTTTTGCCGCCCGGGCCTGGTGGTTGCTGGTCTGGCTGGGCAAGCGCAGCAACGTGGCGATTCTCGATGGTGGCCTCAAGGCCTGGCATGCGGCGCATCTGCCGCTGAGCCTGGATGCGCCAGCCAAGCGCGAGGGGACGTTCAGCGGTGAGCCGGATGCCAAGCTGCTGATCGACGCCGAGCACCTGGCCAAGCGCCTGGGTAGCCCTGACCTGACCCTGATCGATGCCCGTGCGTTGCCGCGCTTTCGCGGGGAGGTGGAGCCGATCGACCCGATTGCCGGGCACATTCCGGGTGCCCGGTGCGTGGCCTTCAACGAAAATCTCGGTGCCGATGGGCGCTTCCTGGCGCCGGAGCAGCTCAAGCAACGTTTCGCCGAGAAGCTGGCAGGGCGCTCGCCAGAGCAACTGGTGGCCTACTGCGGGTCAGGCGTGACGGCCTGCCATAACCTGTTTTCCCTGGCGCTGGCAGGGTATCCGTTGGGCAAGTTGTATGCCGGGTCGTGGAGCGAGTGGATCAATGATCCCAAGCATGGCGTGGCGACTGGCGAATAATCACTGACCGTCGACAAGCCACTGCGGAATCCGCCGCTCCAGGTAATAGCCCGGATTCCGCAGGCTGCCGTCGACAAATCCGACATGCCCACCCCGCTCATGCAACTCGAACTGTGTTTGCGGCGCCAGTTCACTGGCCGCGGGCAGGCTGTGGTTGAACACGAAGGGGTCATCGATGGAATGGATGATCAACGTCGGCGTGCGGTTTTCCCCCAGATAGAACCGGCTAGATGCGCGTCGATAATAATCATGGGCATCGTTGAAACCGTTGAGCGGTGCAGTGACCTTGCCGTCGAAATCCCAGAACGTCTTCAACCGGCCCAATGGCCCCAGCCGGTCGAGCACGGCCAGGCCCTCGTGGTGCCCGCGGTCGCGGAAGTGCCGTTGTTTCACCTGCACATAGGCCATCATCTCGCGCATGAAATGCGCCTGGTACACCTTGGAAAAGCCCTGGCCGATGCGGTCGGCGCACTGATCCAGGCGAAACGGCACCGAGACTGCCACGGCCGCTTGCAGCTGGCTGGCAGAACCACTTTCCCCCAGGTATTTGAGCAGCACATTGCCGCCCAGTGAATAGCCGACGGCATACAACGGAGCCAGTGGGCGTTGGGCATGCAGGTGTGCGACCACTTCGGCGAGGTCTTCGCTGGCGCCGGAATGGTAGCTGCGCGGCAGCAGGTTCGGCTCGCCCGAACAGCCACGCCAGTTCACTGCCACGCTGGCCCAGCCGCGAGCTTGCAGCGATTGTTGCAAGCCTTTGACATAAGGCGAATGGGACGAGCCGGTCAGGCCGTGCAGGACCAGCACCAGCGGCGCATCCGGGCTATGCGGCCCATGCCAGTCGAGGTCGAGAAAATCGCCATCGGCCAGCCACAGGCGTTCGCGGCTTCGTTCCAGCTCCGGCAGCTTGCGCCACAGTGGCCCCCACAGGGTTTGCAGGTGAGGGTTGGACAGGCCGATGGCCGGGCGGAACGTGGCGGTGAGACTGGGCATGCTGGGCGACTCTTGATATGCCTGCGTAGAGTGCCATGAAACCCCGCCGCTGTACCTGAGCTATTGGTCGGGGGCTGGCAGAGGTTGTTGCTCGACGCTTGGGCCGACACTGACCTGTACGTTGTAGCTTAGGTCGAAATGGCGCTGCATGGCGGCGCGAACCTCTGCCGGGGTCAGTCGTTTGATGCGCTCGATGTAGGTGTTGAGATGATCGTCAGGTTGACGTTGATGGGTCAACTCCGTGAGCAGTGCTGCCAGGCGCTTGTTCTGAGCAACACCGCGCAGCAATTGCCCTTCCAGTTGTTTGCGTGCCACGTGCAATTCGGCCTGGGTCGGGCCTTGCTCGATGAAGTCGCGCAGCAGGGTCACTACCAGTTCCTGAGAGCCTTGCACATGTGCGGGCGCGACTTCCCATTCGACGCTGAGCAAGCCGCCTGCCCGTAGTGGCGATACGCGGGTGCGCACGCCGTAAGTGAGGCCACGCCGTTGGCGCAGTTCCACCATCAGGCGCGATTCGAGCCCTTCTCCCAGCACATCGCTGGCCAGCACCAGGGCGGGAAACTCTGAATCATTGGCGAGCACATTCAGGGGAAGTGCCACCAGGACAGCACTGCTTGCGCCAGGCTGTTCGACGTGCAGGTTCGCGCCGGTGGCGGCCGGGACCCTTGGCAGGTCTGCTGCCGACCAACCCTGCGGCAGAGCCTGGCTGATCTGGCGTGAGAGTGCCTGAGCTTCATCGAGGGTAAGGTCTCCGACCACGACCATCTCCAGGTTGCTGGCGGAATAGGCGCGTTGGTGGAATGCCCGCAAGTCGTCCGTGGTAACCGCCGCTACACCCTGTTCGGTGCTACCCAGCGGGCAGCCATAAGGATGGCCATTGAACAGGTGGCGGAAGGCTTCGCTACGCGCCCTCAATGTGGGGCGCCGATCGCGTGAAGCGTTGCTTTGCAGCAGTTGCTGCTTGATCTTGTGCAGCGCAGAGGAGAGGAACGCTGGGTGTGCCACGAGGTCGGTGAAAAGCGCCAGGGCCGGCTCTAGCACAGCGGGTGTACTCAGGCTACGCAGGCTCAGCGTCGCATGTTCCAGGCGTATCTGCTTTTCGATGATCGCTCCCAGGCGCTCGAGGTGTTCGGCCTGCTGGGCGGCCGTGTACTGCTGGCTGCCTTCATCGAGCATGTACAACGTCAAGGCTGCCAGGCCGGCGTGCACAGTGTCCTGAACAGTGCCGGCCTTGAACCTCAGTACTACATCGACAATCGGCAACCCGCGGGTTTCGACGAATTTCACGGCTGTACCTGCCTCCGTCGTCCAGGCTTGCACCTGCGTCTGGATGGATTCGAACTGATCCAGGTCGACCCCTTGGGCAGACAGCAGGCCACCGTAAAGGCTGGTGGTATCGGTGGGTTTTGGCGTCGGGGTCGAGTCATGCATGGGCGCTTTCCTTGTGGTGCATGAAAGTGATGGCGGCGCGGGAGTCGGTCAGGAACTCAAGGGCTACCTGGCCGACGTGTTCGGCTGTCACGGCTTCGATGGCTTGTCGCTCATCGTCCAGTGCAACGGGGTCCAGGCCACAGGCAGCCTGTTTGCCGATGGCCTGTGCTTGCTTGTCGATGTCGTCCCTTTCAAATACCTGGCTGGCCAGCAGGCGAGCCTTGGCACGTTGCAGGTCTTCCCGGGAGGGTGCCGACTGGCGAAATGCATCGATTTCCCGCATCAGCCTTTCGGCTGCGATCTCCGGCGTCACCTGCGGACTGCAAAATGCATAGAGAACCAGCAAGCTGTCACCGCGCTGCCAGGGTTCGTAGGCTGAGTTCAGGCTCCGCAAAACAGAGTCCTGCAGAACCAGCCGCCGTTGCAGGATGCTGCTCTGTCCGTTGGCAAGGAGTTCGGGCAGTAGCCGCAATGCGTAGGCTTGCTCGCCAGACCGGGCGGTACATTGGCTGGGCAGGTTGAAACTGAGAATCGTGCCTGTGTAAAGGCCTGGTAGGCGCAGTGTCTGATGGCGTCGAGCGTGCAGTGGTGGCGCGGAGGCTGTCTGCCGGGCTGGCAGGCGATTGGCCGCAATGCTTGCAAAGTGCCTGATTACCAGGGTTTGCAGCTGTGGCAGGGTGATGTCGCCGGCGACTGCCAGGGTGGCATTGTTTGGGTGGTACCAGCTCTGGTACCAGGTTCGGGCAGCAGCCGGGGTCAGGTGCTCAAGGTCAGCCTGGTAGCCAATGATTGGCGTGCCATAGCCGTCGCTGCCGTATGCCAGCAAGAGGTGATGTTCCAGCGCCAGTGACAAGGGGGCATTGTCGACTTGCTCTCGGCGCTCGGCCATGACCACATTCAGTTCGCGAGCAAATGGTGTGTCGCTGATCGTGGCGCTCGCCATGACGTCGGCCATGGCCTCCAGGGCAATCTCCAGCCGGCTGCCTGGCAGTGTCAGCGGAAAGACCGTGGCATCGGTGGCGGTGAAGGCATTCGGTTCGCCACCAAGGCGGGTCATGACAGCCGAATATTGGCCGCTTGCCAACTTGCTGCTGCTTTCGAACAGCAGATGTTCCAAGGCATGGGAAAGACCGGTATGGCCCGCAGGCTCGTAGCTCGAACCGACGTGATACCAAAGCTGCACACTGACCAGCGGTGCGCGATGGTCTTCGCGCAGGCAGATACGCAGGCCGTTCGGAAGGGTGAACGATTGTACGGTGCTGCCCTGGATGGGCGCAGAGGGGCGTTCGCTCATGGTTGAAGTGCTCCTGCAAGAACGTGGGAGCAGCTTCAACCATGCTGGCAGCGGGTTTGCGGTAACTAAGTACGGCTTACGGGATCAGCCCCGTTGCCAGAGCGCATAGTGCACCTGGCCGGTCTTTTTCTCGCGGTGCAGGCGCCAGTTGCCGGGCATCGGCAGCGTCGAGGGGGCTGCTTCGCTTTCGGTGTAGATCCACGCCTGTTCGCGCAACCACTGGTTCTGCTCCAGCAGGTTACAGGTGGTGGCCAGCAGGTCCTGGTGGAACGGCGGGTCGAGGAAGACCAGATCGAACTGCTGCTTGGCCGGGTTCTGCAGGTAGCGCAGGGCGTCGGACTGCAGGATCTGCCCGCGCGGGCAGCGCAGGATCTCGAGGTTGTTCTTCAGGTTGGCGATGGCCGCCGAGTTGCTGTCCAGTGCCACGGCATCCTCGGCACCACGGGACAGTGCTTCCAGCACCAGGGCACCGCTGCCGGTAAAGGCATCCAGCACCTGAGCACCCTCGATGTAGGGCGCCAGCCAGTTGAACACGGTTTCGCGCACACGGTCAGGGGTTGGGCGCAGGCCTTCGCCTTCTGGTACCGCCAGGCGGCGGCTGCGCCACTCGCCGGCGATGATGCGCAGGTGACCCTGGCCCTTGCTTTGGCCCTGCTGCGGGCGGGCGGGAGGGGTGGATCTAGGCATTAGTGCTCCGGTACGCCGAGCGGTTGCTCGGACGGTTTGTCAGTGGGGGCAGGCAGTGGCTTCTGTGGCACTTTCGGGCCAACGGTGACGATGACCAGCTTATCGGCTGCCAGGTGCTTGTTCATTGCCGTCTTGACCTGTTCGACGGTCAGCGCCTGGGACTGCTGCATGAAGTCTTCCAGCCAGGTCAGTGGCAGGTTGTAGAAACCGATGGCGCCCAGTTGGCCGACGATGCTGGCATTGCTGGCATTGGACAGCGGGAAGCTGCCGGCCAGTTCGCGTTTGGCGTCGTCCAGCTCTTGCTGGGTCGGGCCGCTCTTGAGGTAGTCGGCGAGGATGTCCTGCACCAGCGTGAGGGTCCCTTCGCTGAGTTCGGCACGGGTCTGCAGGTTGATCATGAACGGGCCACGCACCTGCATCGGGCTGAACACCGAGTACACGCCGTAGGTCAGGCCGCGCTTTTCGCGGACTTCGCTCATCAGGCGGGTGCCGAAGGCGCCGCCACCGAGGATCTGGTTGCCCAGCGACAGGGCCGGCCAGTCCGGGTCCTGGCGGTCGATACCGAGCTCGGCCAGCATCAGGTGAGTCTGCTTGCTCGGGAAGTCGATATGGGTGACGCCGGCCTTGGGTTCAACCGGCTGGGCCGGTTTGGCCAGCGCCGGGCCTTTGGGCAGGGCAGCGGACACTTGGGCGGCAACCGCTTCGGCTTCCTCGCGGCTGAGGTCGCCAACCAGGGCGATCACCGCGTTGCCAGCGGCATAGGCCTTGGCGTGGAAGGCACGCAGTTGCTCAAGGGTGATGCCTGGCACGCTCTCGGCGCTGCCATCGCTTGGCTGGGCGTAAGGGTGGTCGCCGTAGAGCTTGCTGAACAGGGCCTTGCCGGCGATCTTGCCGGGGTTCTGCTTCTCATACTCGAAACCGGCCAGCAGCTGGTTCTTGATGCGTTTCAGTGCGTCTTCGGGGAAGGTCGGCTTGCCGGTCACTTCGGCGAACAGCTTGAGCGCCGGCTCGCGTTTGTCCTTGGCGCTCAGGCTGCGCAACGAGGCCACGGCCATGTCGCGGTAGGACCCATTGCCGAAATCGGCGCCAAGGCCTTCGAAGCCTTCGGCGATGGCGGTCACGTCCTTGCCTGCCACGCCCTCGTTGAGCATGGCGTTGGTCAGGGTGGCCAGGCCTGGCGTGTTGCCGTCCTGGCTGCTGCCAGCGGCGAAGGTCACGCGCAGGTCGAACATCGGCAGCTCGCGGGCTTCGACGAACAGCACTCGGGCGCCTTCGGCGGTGGTCCAGTGCTGGATGTTCAGCTGGCGCCGGCTGGGTGCCTTGCCGTCCAGCTCGGCCAGCGATTGCAGGGTGTTGGCCGGGCGCGCGGCGCTGCTTTCGGCCTCGGAGTGGGCCGGGCGGGCGAGTACGGCGGCCACGGCCACCACCAGCGCGATGATGCCCGTGCCGATCAGGGTGTAGCGTGGTGCGCTGCGATCACTCATGAGCGGACTCCTCGGGCAGTACATGGGCAACGCTCAGGCGTTCGCGGGTGAAATAGGTGCGTGCAGCATTCTGCACGTCTTGCGGGGTGACGCGCTTGAGTTCGTCCAGCTCGCTGTCGATCAGCTTCCAGGACAGTCCGACCGTCTCCAGCTGGCCGATGGTGGTGGCCTGGCTGCTGATGGAGTCGCGGTCGTAGACCAGGCCAGCGATGACCTGGGCACGCACGCGCTCCAGTTCTTCGGCGCTGGGCGGAGTGGTCTTGAGCTCGTCGAGCAACTGCCAGACGCCTTTTTCAACGTCGGCCAGGGTCTTTTGCTTCTGCACGTTCGGCGTGGCCGAGATCAGGAACAGGCTGTCGCCACGGGTGAAGGCGTTGTAGCTGGACGAGGCGCCGGCCACCAGTTCCTGGCCACGTTCCAGGCGTGCCGGCATGCGCGCGCTGTAGCCGCCGTCGAGCAGGGCCGAGATCAGCCGCAGGGCATGCACGGTGCGCGGATCCTTGGCGGTTGCCAGGCTCGGGACGTTGAAACCGTAGATCAGGCTGGGCAACTGGGTGCGCACGTGCAGCGTCAGCAGGCGCTGGCCGGGCTCGGCGAGCTCCAGCGGCAGCTTGGCCGGTGGCACGGCCCGCTTGGGAATGCTGCCGAAGTACTTCTGCGCCAGACCTTTCACTTCATCGGCGGTGACATCGCCGACCACCACCAGGGTGGCGTTGTTCGGCGCGTACCAGGATTCGTACCAGTGGCGCAGTTCCTCGACCTTCATGCGCTCGAGGTCGGCCATCCAGCCGATGGTCGGGGTGTGATAGCCGCTGGCCGGGAAGGCCATGGCACGGAACAGCTCGAAAGCCTTGGCGCTTGGCTGGTCATCGGTACGCAGGCGGCGTTCTTCCTTGATCACCTCGATTTCGCGGGCGAATTCGTCGGCAGGCAGGCGCAAGCTCGCCAGGCGGTCGGCTTCCAGCTCCAGGGCCACCGGCAGGCGGTCGCGGGCCAGCACCTGGTAATAGGCGGTGTAATCGTCGCTGGTAAAGGCATTCTCTTCCGCGCCGAGGTCACGCAGGATGCGCGAGGCCTCACCGGGGCCGATCTTGGCGCTGCCCTTGAACATCATGTGCTCCAGGGCATGGGACAAGCCGGTCTGGCCTGGGGTCTCGTAGCTGGAACCGACCTTGTACCAGATCTGCGACACCACCACCGGGGCGCGATGGTCTTCGCGCACGACGACTTTCAGGCCGTTGTCGAGGATGAATTCGTGGGTGGGTTGCACGTCGGCGGCGAAAGCCGCGAGCGGCAGGCAGAGCGTGCTGAGCAACAGGCCAGCGGCGCGGCGGGCTAGAGCATTCATACGGTGATTAACCTGTTCGGCGGCCCGCTGGTTTAGCGTCGGCGGGCCAGGAGGTGCTAGGATACTGATCCGGTTGCCTGGCGACCATGCCTGTCGCCGTTCTGGCCCACAGGCCCATTAAGACAAAACATTGCGCATGAACCAGTCGGATTCAAAATAGTCTGTTCTGCGTTTAGAGAATTCCCGATGCGCCAGATGCTGGCCCATCGCTACCCTGAGATAGCCGTCTTCCATGTTTGGTTCCAACGACGACAAAAAAGCGCCGGCCGAGGCTGGCGAGAAAAAAGGCCTGTTCAGCTGGTTTCGCAAGAAGCCGCAGCAACCTGTCGCCGAACAGCCTCAAACGCCTGAGCCACAAGCGCCCGAGGTGCAGCCAGCCGAGCCAGTAGCGCCGCCGCCTGCTGCCCAGCAGCCGCTTGTCGAGGCGCAGCAGCCTGCGCCGGTCGAGCCGGTGGTCCCGGTGGTAGAAGCACCTGTGCCAGCGCCGGTCGCTTCCCAGCCATTGCAAGCGCCGACGCCTGAGCCAATCGCCTCTGAGCCGCTGGTGGCCCCGGCGCCTGAGCCCGTCGCCTCCGTGCCTCTGCAAGCAGCGCCGGTCGAGGCTGCCCCGGCGGTCGAGCATGCCGCCCCTGTCAGCAATCTGGTACTTCCGGTTGCCGAAGAGCCCGTGGCGCTGGTGCCGGACCTGGAGCCCAAGGCGCCGCCGGTGATTCCTGAACGTCCAGCGCCAGAGCCGGTGGTGGCCCCAGTCGCAGCCCCTGCGCCGGTGGCACCTGAGCCTGCGCCAGTGGTTGCGGCGCCGGTGGCCACCGAGCAGTCCAAACCAGGTTTCTTCGCCCGCCTCAAGCAGGGCCTGTCGAAGACCAGCGCCAGCATCGGCGAAGGCATGGCCAGCCTGTTCCTGGGCAAGAAGGTCATCGATGACGACCTGCTCGACGAGATCGAAACCCGCCTGCTGACTGCCGACGTCGGCGTCGAAGCCACATCGTCCATCGTTCAGAACCTGACCCAGAAGGTCGCCCGCAAGCAACTGGCTGACGCCGACGCGCTGTACAAGTCGCTGCAGGAAGAACTGGCCGCACTGCTGCGCCCGGTCGAGCAGCCGCTCAAGGTCGAAGCGCAGAACAAGCCCTATGTGATTCTGGTGGTTGGCGTGAACGGTGCCGGCAAGACCACCACCATCGGCAAGCTGGCCAAGAAGCTGCAGCTGGAAGGCAAGAAAGTCATGTTGGCTGCCGGTGATACCTTCCGCGCCGCCGCCGTCGAGCAGTTGCAGGTCTGGGGCGAGCGTAACCAGATCCCGGTGATCGCCCAGCACACCGGTGCCGATTCCGCCTCGGTGATCTTCGACGCCGTGCAGGCCGCCAAGGCCCGTGGTGTGGATGTGCTGATCGCCGACACCGCCGGCCGCTTGCACACCAAAGACAACCTGATGGAAGAGCTGAAAAAGGTTCGCCGGGTAATCGGCAAGCTCGACGCCGAGGCGCCGCACGAGGTGCTGCTGGTGCTCGACGCCGGTACCGGGCAGAACGCCATCAGCCAGGCCAAGTACTTCAACCAGAGCGTCGAACTGACCGGCCTGGCCCTGACCAAGCTGGACGGCACCGCCAAGGGCGGGGTGATCTTTGCCCTGGCCAAGCAGTTCAACATCCCGATCCGCTTCATCGGTGTCGGTGAAGGCATCGACGACCTGCGTACCTTCGAAGCCGAGCCGTTCGTCAAGGCTCTGTTCGCCGAGCGAGACTGACCATGATCCGATTCGAACAGGTTGCCAAGCGCTACCCTAACGGCCATGTCGGCTTGCACGAGCTGAGTTTTCGCGCGCGCCGGGGCGAGTTCCTGTTCGTCACCGGGCACTCGGGCGCGGGCAAGAGCACCTTGCTGCGCCTGCTGCTGGCCATGGAACGCCCGACCAGCGGCAAGCTGATGCTGGCCGGGCAGGACCTGGGCCAGATCAGCAATGCGCAGATCCCGTTCCTGCGCCGGCAGATCGGCGTGGTGTTCCAGAACCACCAGCTGCTGTTCGACCGCACGGTGTTCAACAACATCGCCCTGCCGCTGCAGATTCTCGGCTTGTCCAAGGCCGAAATCGCCAAGCGAGTGGATTCGGCGCTGGAGCGCGTTTCGCTGTCTGACAAGGGCGAGCTGTTCCCGGCCGACCTGTCCACTGGCCAGCAGCAGCGGGTCGGTATCGCCCGCGCCATCGTCCACCAGCCGGCCTTGCTGCTGGCCGACGAACCCACCGGTAACCTCGACCCGCGCCTGGCTGCAGAAATCATGGGCGTCTTCGAGGACATCAACCGCCTGGGCACCACGGTTCTGATCGCCAGCCACGACCTGGCACTGATTGCGCGTATGCGCCACCGCATGCTGACCCTGCAGCGCGGCCGTCTGATCGGCGATGGGGAGGCCGGGCAATGAGCACTACACGTACACCAAAGGTTTCCGAACGCGTTGCGCCCAAGGCAGCCGACCCGCAGCCGGCCAAGAAGAAAGGCGGCGATCACGACGACGACGGTCCGGACTTCCGCACCCTGCTGCACGCCTGGCTGGAAAGCCATCGCGCCAGCCTAGCCGACAGCTTGCGGCGCCTGGGCAAGCAGCCGATCGGCAGCTTCTTCACCTGTCTGGTGATGGCCGTGGCCCTGAGCATGCCGATGGGCCTGTCGCTGCTGTTGAAGAACATCGAGGTGCTGGGAGGCTCCTGGCAGCGCGCTGCGCAGATTTCGCTCTACCTCAAGCTCGATGCGGGCAACCAGCAGGGTGAAGCCCTGCGCGACGACATCAGGCGTATGCCGGGGGTCGCCGACGCCCAGTACGTCAGCCCGGGGCAGGCCCTGGAAGAGTTCCAGCAGCAGTCCGGGTTGGGCGAAGCCCTGCGCGAGCTGCCCGACAACCCGTTGCCCGGTGTCGTGGTGGTGACCCCTACCGAAGTCGACAAGCCGGCCCTGGAAGCCCTGCGTCAGCGCCTGGCGGAGCTGCCAAGGGTGGAGAACGCGCAACTGGACCTGGTATGGGTGGAGCGCCTGGCGGCGATCCTCAAGCTGGGCGACCGGTTTGTCTTCGGTCTGGCAGTGATGCTGATTTCTGCGCTGCTGTTAGTAATCGGTAACACAATTCGTCTACATATTGAAAACCGCCGCATCGAGATCGAAGTGATCAAGCTGGTAGGCGGTACCGACAGCTACGTGCGCCGGCCTTTCCTGTACATGGGCGCCTTGTACGGCCTGGGTGCGGGCGTGCTGGCCTGGGCGATCCTGGCGTTTGGCCTGAACTGGCTGAACGAGGCCGTGGTAGGGCTGTCCGGGCTGTACGGCAGTGACTTCGCCCTGGGCGGGGTACCAGCTTCCGATGGTCTGTCGCTCTTGATCGGAGCGGTGCTGTTGGGGTATATCGGTGCATGGATCGCCGTTGCCCGCCATCTGAACGAGCTGGCGCCGCGATAGTTTTTACGTGCCAGCATTGACATTTTCTTCACGATGGAACTTGTACGGTCGTTCCGGGTCTATGTTGGCAGCGCTCACAAGGCGCGAGTTTTGTAAGTCGGAGGTTCTTGAATGACCACATCGTTGCAACCTGCCTATGCCCTGGTACCCGGTGCAAACCTGGAAGCCTACGTGCACACGGTCAACAGCATCCCGCTGTTGTCTGTCGAGCAGGAGCGTGATCTGGCCGAGCGTCTCTACTACGAGCAGGATCTCGAGGCCGCTCGGCAAATGGTGATGGCCCACCTGCGTTTCGTTGTACATATCGCACGCAGCTATGCAGGCTACGGGCTGGCTCAGGCTGACCTGATCCAGGAAGGTAACGTCGGCCTGATGAAGGCCGTGAAGCGCTTCAACCCGGAAATGGGTGTGCGCCTGGTGTCCTTCGCCGTGCACTGGATCAAGGCAGAGATCCACGAATTCATCCTGCGCAACTGGCGCATCGTCAAGGTGGCGACCACCAAGGCCCAGCGCAAGCTGTTCTTCAACCTGCGCAGCCAGAAGAAGCGTCTGGCCTGGCTGAACAACGACGAAGTGCATCGCGTGGCGGAAAGCCTCGGCGTCGAGCCACGTGAAGTGCGCGAAATGGAAAGCCGCCTGAGTGGCCAGGACATGGCCTTCGACCCGGCAGCCGAAGCGGATGACGACAGCGCCTTCCAGTCGCCTGCGCATTATCTGGAAGACCACCGCTACGACCCGGCGGTGCAGCTGGAGGATGCAGACTGGAGCGACAACTCCACCAGCAACCTGCATGAAGCGCTGCAAGGCCTGGATGATCGTAGTCGGGATATTCTCTACCAGCGCTGGTTGGCGGAAGAGAAGGCCACGTTGCATGAGCTGGCTGACAAGTACAGCGTTTCGGCTGAGCGGATCCGCCAGCTGGAGAAAAATGCGATGAACAAGGTCAAGGCGTTGATCACCGTCTGATCAAGCCTGGCTGCACTAAAAAGCCGCTGACCCGAGAGGGTGAGCGGCTTTTTCATTGGGTTTGGCTTTACAGGCCCTATCGCATGCCAATCAGCTCAAGGCCGACGCGAAGCATCCAGCTGCATCAGGTAGCTCGGCCCACCCAACTGGCTCATCTGCCGGCGAATCCACCCCGCCCGGCTCGCCACATAGGCACTCGGCCGGCTGGCACTCCACTTGATCGGGCTCGGCAGCACCGCCGCCAGTTGTGCGGCCTGCTGGCGGGTCAGCCGGCTGGCATCGACACCAAAGTGATAACGCGCCGCAGCCTGGGCACCGAACACGCCTTTGCCCCACTCGGCACTGTTCAGGTAGACCTCGAGAATCCGCTCCTTCGACCAGAACAGCTCGATCAGCGCGGTGAACCAGGCTTCCAGCCCCTTGCGGAACCAGCTGCGGCCTGACCACAGGAACAGGTTCTTGGCCACTTGCTGGGTCAGGGTGCTGGCGCCACGAACACTGCCGCCACGCTCGTTGTACGCCAGTGCCGCCTGGATTGCCGGGATGTCGAAGCCCCAATGGCTGGCGAACTTCTGGTCTTCACCGGCGATGACCGCCACCTTGAGCTCGTCGGAGATGTTTTCCCACGGTTCCCAGTCGCGTTGCAGGTCGATCGGTTCGCCACTCACCCACGATTGCACCTTGCGCTCGAGCATCAAGGCGGTGCCCGGCGGTGGCACCCAGCGAAACACCAGTACCAGCAAAATGCTGCCGACAGCGAACCAGAGCAGGGCGCGGGCGAGGCGGCGGAGAATGGATGACAGCATGGCGATAGCTTGGCCGGACCGGTGGAACGGGCCATTATACAGACCCGATACAAGGAGTCGTCCCATGCTTCGCAGCTTCCTCATGCTTGCCGCCTTTTTCGGCTTTACCGGCGTCGCCTTGGGCGCGTTCGCCGCACATGGGCTGAAGAACCGCCTGACGGCCGATTACCTGGCCATTTTCCATACGGGGGTGACCTATCAGCTGGTGCATGCCCTGGCGATCTTTGGTGTCGCCGTGCTTTCGGCGCACCTGCCTGGGCGTCTGGTCGGCTGGGCCGGCGGTCTGTTCGCCCTGGGGATCGTGCTGTTCTCCGGTAGCCTGTACCTGCTGACCCTCAGCGGCCTTGGCAAGCTGGGCATGATCACCCCCGTCGGCGGCCTGTGCTTCCTCGCCGGTTGGCTGTGCCTGGGCCTGGCTGCCTGGCGCCTGGGCTGACCGAACGGTCCACAATCGCGACTAATGGCGTGCAGCGCCCTTGGGTTCGTGCGTGGATCGGCGCTAGAATGCGGGCCCCAAAGAACAATGGTGGCCGTGCGCATGCGCATTCAACTGAACGGTGAACCTTACGAATTGCCCGCTGGCGAAAGCGTCGCGGCCCTGCTGGCCCGCCTGGAACTGACCGGGCGCCGGGTGGCGGTGGAACTCAACCTGGATATCGTGCCGCGCAGCCAGCACGACAGCACCCAGCTTAACGAAGGCGACCAGGTCGAAGTGGTCCATGCCATCGGTGGCGGTTGAGCATTCACCGGCGATTCACCTGATAGCCCCGTAACCTTTTCAGAGGAACAACGATGAGCAACGTTCGTAGCGACAAGCCCTTCATCCTGGCCGGGCGCACTTTCCAGTCGCGCCTGCTGGTTGGCACCGGCAAATACCGTGACATGGACGAAACCCGCCTGGCAACCGAAGCCTCGGGTGCCGAGATCGTCACTGTGGCCGTGCGCCGGACCAACCTGGGCCAGAATGCGGGCGAGCCGAACCTGCTCGACGTGCTGTCGCCCGACAAGTACACCATCCTGCCAAACACGGCAGGTTGCTTTGACGCTGTCGAGGCGGTACGTACCTGCCGCCTGGCCCGTGAGCTGCTCGATGGCCACAAGTCCCACGAGTCGCGCACGCTGGTGAAACTGGAAGTGCTGGCCGACCAGAAAACCCTGTTCCCCAACGTGATCGAAACCCTCAAGGCTGCCGAAGTGCTGGTCAAGGACGGTTTCGACGTGATGGTCTACACCAGCGACGACCCGATCATCGCCCGCCAGCTGGCAGAAGCCGGCTGCATCGCGGTGATGCCGCTGGCCGGCCTGATCGGTACTGGCCTGGGCATCTGCAACCCGTACAACCTGCAGATCATCCTCGAAGAGTCGAAGGTGCCGGTACTGGTCGACGCCGGTGTGGGTACCGCCTCCGATGCCACCATCGCCATGGAAATGGGCTGTGAAGCCGTGCTGATGAACTCGGCCATCGCCCATGCCCAGCAGCCGGTGCTGATGGCCGAAGCCATGAAGCACGCCATCGTCGCCGGCCGCATGGCCTACCTGGCCGGTCGCATGCCGAAAAAACTTTACGCCAGCGCCTCTTCGCCGCTGGATGGTCTGATCAAGTAAGAGCCCCTGATGACTGACTCGCAAGATACGCCGATCACCGCCGACGGCGACCAGCGCCCACACCGCCGCATCAAGAGTTTCGTGATGCGCGCCGGGCGCATGACCGAAGGCCAGCAACGCGGCCTCGACCAGGGCGGCCCGCTGTACATTCTGCCGCTGGCCGACAGCCCGGTGGATTATGACCAGGTGTTCGGCCGTTCGGCGCCTCGCACCCTGGAGATCGGCTTCGGCATGGGCCATTCCCTGCTGGAGATGGCCGCTGCCGCGCCTGAGCAGGACTTCATCGGTGTCGAAGTGCACCGTCCGGGTGTTGGCGCGCTGCTCAATGGTGTGCTGACACAGGGCCTGAAGAACCTGCGGGTGTACGACTGCGACGCCATCGAGGTGCTCAACCGCTGCGTGGCCGACAACAGCCTCGACCGCCTGATGTTGTTCTTCCCTGACCCTTGGCACAAGGCGCGTCACCACAAGCGGCGCATCGTCCAGCTGGAGTTCGCCGAGCTGGTACGGCGCAAGCTCAAGCCTGGTGGCGTGTTCCACATGGCAACCGACTGGGAACCGTATGCCGAGTACATGCTGGAAGTGATGAGCGCAGCCCCGGGTTATCGTAACCGTGCTGAAGACGGTACTTACGTGCCGCGCCCGGAAGAGCGCCCGATCACCAAGTTCGAGCGCCGCGGCGAGCGACTGGGGCATGGGGTGTGGGATCTGAAGTTCGAGAAGGTGGATTGATCGGCTGATTGAGCCTATCGATACGCTGAGGTCTGTAGAAATGCAGGCGAAAAAAAACCGCTCTGAGAAGAGCGGTTTTTTTTATGGGAGCGACAGGACTGAGTATCCTTCGCTCCGGGGTTTCACCGAAAACACCCGTACAGTCAGCTGATCATAGGTAGCCTCAGATGGCGCGTCAATGATCAGCAATATCCAGCATCATGTGTGTCGGAGCTACTAACAGCTTTGGCAGTGCATCCCAAGTATGATCGCGCTGCTCCTGCATGGATGAGTATCGGTGATGGGCCGGGTAGGAGAAGAATTCTGCTTTCCGGCCCCTTCGACACGGCCTGAGAACCGTGCCGGTGACTCTGCTCGAAGGGCCATTTACCTGGCCACTTCACCGAACACATTCGTACAGTTTTCGAAGGCATCGAAGTGCCGGTTAGATGCTGGAAGATTGGCCCGCCAACACGGAGGCCAAGGCATATGAAGCGTTTGCTTGATGCGCTGAGCCGCGTCTGGAAGCTCATCCGGATCTTGACTGTGCTCAAGACCGTTCGAGACCTCATGCGCGATCACTTCGATGATGCCCAGTAAGGGCTAGTCAGGTGGTAGGGCTGCCCTGGTTCTCCGGGGCAGCTTTTAGCAGGCTCACCCGCGACGATCAGCGACCACGCCAATCAACACCAGCACCACCAACAAAACCGGCGCCAGCGCGTAGTTGTTGAATTGCCCCAACCCCTTCACCACCCAAGGCGTGGCATAGATCAGCGCCGCACCACTGCCGATCATCACCAGTGCAGCCATCACCGGCACGCGCAGCGCGCCTGCCAGGGCACCCAGGCGCTGGTCCACCCAGCCTTTGATATCAGTGCCGAACAGCACCAGCAGGCAGCCTACCAGTGCCAGGGAAATCTCCGACAGGTTGCTGCGGCTCCAGCGGGAAACCGTGGCGAGCAGATCAAGTACCAGATCCATGGGTCATCCTTAGGTCAAGAAGTACTGCAGCAGGTCATTGAGGAACAGCTGGCCGCGTGGCGTGGCCACCAGTCGATCCGGTTCGACCTGCAAAAGGCCCTTTTGTTCGGCTGCGCGACGAGCTTTGGCCAGTTGCTCCAGAGGCAGCCCGGTGCGCTGGGTGAACAGCTCGGCTTCCACGCCATCGGTGAGGCGCAGGGCGTTCATCAGGAACTCGAACGGCAGCTCGTCCACCGGCAGCACCTTCTCGCCAGCCTTGAACGGCTTGGCCAGGTTCAGGTAATCCTTGGGCAGGCGGGTCTTCCAGGTGCGCAGGATGCGGCCATCGGCAAAGGTCAGCTTGCCGTGGGCGCCGGCACCGATGCCGATGAAGTCGCCGAAGCGCCAGTAGTTGAGGTTGTGCCGGGCGGCACGCCCGGCCTGGGCATAGGCTGAAACTTCATACTGCTTGAAGCCATTGGCCGCCATCAACGCCTGGCCGGCTTCCTGGATGTCCCAGAGGATATCGTCTTCGGGCAGTTCGGGCGGCTGGTTCCAGAACACCGTGTTCGGCTCGACGGTCAGCTGGTACCACGACAGGTGCGTCGGCCCCAGGTCGATGGCCTGGCGCAGGTCGCCCAGGGCGTCGTCCAGCGACTGCTCGGGCAGGCCGTGCATCAGGTCCATGTTGAAGTTGTCGAAGCCCGCGGCGCGCGCCATGCCGGCGGCACGGATCGCTTCGTCGCCATTGTGGATGCGCCCCAGCGCCTCCAGCTTGGCTGGTTGGAAGCTTTGCACGCCGATCGACAGGCGGTTGATGCCGGTCTGTCGGTAGGCTTTGAACTTCTCCTGCTCGAAGGTCCCCGGGTTGGCCTCGAGCGTGATCTCGATGTCCGACGCGAACGGGATGCGTTGCTCCACACCGCGCAGCAGGCGCCCCAAGGCATTGGCGCTGAACAGGCTGGGCGTACCGCCGCCGAAGAAGATCGACGACAGGGGCCGGCCCTGCACGGCGGCCAGTTCCAGGTCGAGGTCGGTCAACAGGGCGTCGACGTAGGCCTCTTCCGGCAGCTCAGGCCCGGCGGCATGGGAGTTGAAATCGCAGTAAGGGCATTTGCGCACACACCACGGGATGTGGATGTACAGCGCCAGCGGCGGCAGGCTGGTGAGCGCCACCACGCCGGCTTGGGACGGCGTTGCGATCATGCCAGGCCCAGACGTTGACGCAGCAAGGCCATGGCGCGGGCGCGGTGGCTGAGCTGGTTCTTATCCACAGGAGCGAGGTCGGCGCTGGAGCACTTGCGCTCCGGTACCCAGAACAGCGGGTCGTAGCCAAAACCATGCTCGCCGCTGGCCTCGAACAGAATGCTGCCGTGCCACAGGCCTTCGCAAAGGATCGGCAGCGGATCATCGGCGTGGCGCACCAGGGCCAGCACGCAGACGAACTGAGCGCCGCGTTGCTCTTGCGGCACATCTTTCAGGGCTTCGAGCAGCTTGGCGTTGTTCGCCGCGTCACCCTTGCCGTCGGCATAGCGCGCAGAGTAGATGCCCGGCGCACCGCCAAGGAAGTCCACGGCCAGGCCGGAGTCGTCGGCCAGCGCCGGCAGGCCGGAGATGCGCGCAGCATTGCGGGCCTTGAGGATGGCGTTCTCGACGAACGACAGGCCGGTTTCCTCAGGCTCCACCTGGCTGAATTCGCCGATCGAGCGCAGTTGCACGGACTGGCCGAGCATGGCCTGCAGTTCCTTGAGTTTGCCGGCGTTGTGGCTGGCCAATACGAGTTGCTGGAAATTCATCATTCGCCTGGGAACACTTCCTGGTTGAAACTGAGTGGATGGCTGACCCCGCCGGTCTCGACGTTGAGGTCGAAGGTCAGGGTTTCTGCCTGCTCGATCTTGAACTGGGCGATGTAGTACACGGCGCCCTGATCGGTTATCTGCTTGAACGACAGCGGGCTGGTACGCCCGGTCAGGTCTTTCACAGTGCCGCTGACCACTGCCATGGCGGGTTTGTCGGCCTTGAGCACGGCGATGTTGAGCACGCCTTGATTCTTGCTGCGGATGAGCCCGGTGGCAGCGGCGATGTTCGGTTGCAGCATGTTCGAGGTGAAGGCGCTGTAGTGCACCGTCACGTCGCCGAAGACTTCCTTGCGCTCGGGTTTGGCAGCATCGGCTGCCATCACTGGCAGGGCCAGGCACAGGCTGATCAGGAGCAGGGCTAGGCGACGCATGGTGCGAATCCTCCGGTGGGCGTCAGACTGCCAGTTGGTGCTCCTGCAGGCCTGGGCTGCTGACGCGATAGATGCCGATTTCACCTAGAAGATTAGGCCAAAGCCGCCCACCCCACCCGTTACGGTGCAAGTGGTCGACAGCCAGGCGGTCAAGAACCTTGGCACGGCGCTCATGGCACAGCTCTTCGAAGTCGGCGAAGGTGCAGAAGTGGATGTTCGGCGTGTTGTACCAGGTGTACGGCATGAAGTCCGACACCGGCATGCGGCCTTTGGTGGCCAGGTACCAGCGGCAGCGCCAATGGCCGAAGTTGGGGAAGGTGATGATGCACTGGCGCCCCACCCGCAGCATCTCGTCGAGGATACGGTCAGGGTACTCCACGGCCTGCAGGGCCTGGGTCATGATCACCACGTCGAAGCTGTTGCTGGCAAAGTTGCCCAGGCCCTTGTCGAGGTCCTGCTCGATGACGTTGACGCCCTTGGCCACGCAGGCGGCGATGTTGTCGGCGTCGATCTCCAGGCCATAGCCGGTGACTTGCTTGCGGTCACGCAGCGAAGCCAGCAACTCGCCATTGCCGCAGCCCAGGTCGAGTACCCGGCTACCGGCGGGAATCCACTCGTGGATGATTTCCAGATCGGCTCTCATGGTGTCCTCAGATGGCGATGCGGTTCATGTAGTTCGCGAAACCCTGCATGTAGCGAGGCGTGGGGATCAGGAAGGCATCGTGCCCATAAGGTGAGTCGATCTCCAGATAACAGACGTTCTTGCGTGCCGCCATCAAGGCATCGACGATCTCTCGCGAGCGGGCCGGCGAGAAGCGCCAGTCGGTGGTGAACGACATGATGCAGTAATCCGCCTTGACGTTGGCCAGGGTGGCCGCCAGGTCGCCACCATTGGCTGCGGCCGGGTCGAAATAGTCCAGGGCCTTGGTCATCAGCAGGTAGGTATTGGCGTCGAAGCGGCCGGAAAACTCCTCGCCCTGGTAGCGCAGGTAGCTCTCGACCTGGAATTCGACGCTGTGGAAGTCGTAGTTGAGCTTGTCGCTTTTCAGCTCGCGGCCGAATTTTTCACCCATCGAGTCGTCGGACAGGTAAGTGATGTGGCCGACCATACGCGCCAGCATCAGGCCGCGCTTGGGAATCACGCCTTGGTCCTGGAACGAGCCACCGTGGAATTCGGGGTCGGTGAGGATGGCCTGGCGTGCCACTTCGTTGAAGGCGATGTTCTGTGCCGACAGCTTGGGCGCCGAAGCGATGTCCACGCAGTGACGCACGCGATCGGGGTAAGTAATGGTCCATTGCAGGGCTTGCATGCCCCCCAGGCTGCCACCGACGATGGCCGCCCACTGCGCAATGCCCAGGCGGTCGGCCAGGCGTGCCTGGCTGTGCACCCAGTCTTCCACGGTCAGTACCGGGAACTCGGCACCATAAGGCTTGCCGGTGGACGGGTTGATGCTGCTTGGGCCGGTGCTGCCATTGCAGCCGCCGAGGTTGTTCAGGCTGACCACGAAGAAGCGGTTGGTATCGATCGGCTTGCCGGGGCCGATGCAGCTGTCCCACCAGCCCGGCTTGCGGTCGGTGGTGGCATGGTAGCCAGCAGCATGGTGATGGCCGGACAGGGCATGGCAGATCAGCACGGCATTGCTCGCGCTGGCATTCAGGGTGCCATAGGTCTCAAAGACCAGCTCGTAGCTGTTCAGCGAACGGCCACAGGCCAGGGCCAGCGGTTCATCGAACCTGGCAATTTGCGGTGTAACCAGACCGACGGAATCTTCGGGAAGGACAGTGGACATCGACCCTGCTCACGCTTGACGGAGGCGTAAGTCTAAAGAGCACTACCCCCAGCGGCAAGCAAAGGCTTGCCGCTGGGGGCAACCTGCAGGGTTGGCGGCTCAGATCATCCGCCACAGTTCCTGTGGCATGCCCGCGTAGGCCGCCAGCGGTGGCATGACGAACGACTGGATCACCTGAATCGCCAGGAAGGCGAAAATCGGCGAGATGTCCATGCCGCCCAGGTTCGGCACGATGCGGCGGAACGGTGCCAGCACCGGTTCGCTGATCTGCCAGGCCAGCTCGGCAGCCGGGTTGTGGCTGTTTGGTGCGACCCAGGAAACGATCACCATGACGATCATCGCCACCCAGAAGATTTTCAGGAACAGCGAGGTGATGCCGATGATCGCCCACATCAGCAGGTGCAGGATGTCGCCGAAGGTGCCGTAGGTGATCATCAGCACGAAGCCCATCAGCAGCGCCTGGATGACGATCGCCAGCAGCAGCGACGAAGTGTCCAGGCCACCGATGCTGGGGATTACCCGGCGGATCGGCTTGAGCAGCGGCTGGGTCGCGCGCACGGCGAACTGGCTCAGCGGGTTGTAGAAGTTGGCCTTGACCAGCTGCAGCACGAAGCGCAGCAGGACGATCACCAGATACAGGCTGACCAGGGTTTGCACCACGAAGATCGCGGCGCCGGACAGTGCATTCATCAACAGCTCCTTATTTGCCCAGTTGTTCGGCCAGCTCGGCGGAACGCTTCGACGCCGCTTCCAGCGCCTGCTCGACGATGGCTTCGAAGCCGTTGCCCTGGAACGACTTGATTGCCGCTTCGGTGGTGCCGGCTGGCGAGGTGACGCGGCGGCGCAGTTCTGCGGCATCGACATCGCTGGCCACGGCCATGTGCGCGGCGCCCAGAGCGGTTTGCAGAGTCAGTTGCGAGGCGGTTTCGCGTGGCAGGCCAAGCTTGACGCCAGCAGCGGTCATCGCTTCGATCAGCAGGAAGAAGTAGGCAGGGCCACTGCCGGAAACCGCGGTGACGGCGTCCAGTTGCTGCTCCTGTTCCAGCCACAGGGCGGTGCCGACGGCCGACAGCAGTTGTTCGGCCTGCTGGCGTTGCTCGGCGGACACTTCAGCGGTCGCGTACAGGCCGCTGACACCCTGGCGCAGCAGCGCTGGCGTGTTGGGCATGCAGCGCACTACCGGGCGGGCACCGAGCCAGGCCTGCAGGCTCGCGCAGGTAATGCCGGCGGCGATCGAAACGATCAGCTGGCCGGCTTCCAGGTTCGGCTTCAGCGCCTCGCACACGGCCTTCATGACCTGCGGTTTCACTGCCAGCACGACCACGTCGGCACCTGCAATGGCCTGGGCGTTGTCTTCGAACGCCTCGATGCCGTGCTCGGCCTGAACGCGGGTGCGGGTCTCGGCGCCGGGGTCGCTGGCACGGATCTGCGCCGCGTCCAGGCCTTGGGCACGCAGGCCGCCGATCAGGCTGGCGGCCATGTTGCCGGCGCCGATAAAGGCAATACGTGTCTTGCTCATGTCAGGTCCTTGAGGGAAAGAGTGAGTAAAGCATGGAATCAGGTGGGCCCGTAATTGCGCGCGCCGAACAGGGCGGTACCGATACGTACCCAGGTCGCTCCCTGGGCGATGGCGGCCTCCAGGTCGTGGCTCATGCCCATGGACAGGGTGTCCAGGCCGAGCTGCAGGCTCTCCTGAAGCTGGCGCAGGCTGGCGAAGGCGGCCTCTTGAGTGGCGCGGTCATCGGTCGGCTCGGGGATCGCCATCAGCCCGCGCAGGCGCAGGTTGGGCAGTGCTGCCACGGCCTTGGCCAGCGCTGGCAGGTCGGCCGGGGCGCAACCGGACTTGCTGTCTTCGCCGCTGACGTTCACCTGCAGGCAGATGTTCAGCGGCGGCAGGCCCGCAGGGCGCTGTTCGGACAGACGTTGGGCGATCTTCAGGCGGTCCACGGAGTGTACCCAGTCGAAATGTTCGGCAATGGCTTTGGTCTTGTTCGACTGAATGGGGCCGATGAAGTGCCAGATCAAGGGCAGGTCGCGCAGTTCTTCTTGCTTGGCCAAGGCTTCCTGCAGGTAGTTTTCCCCGACATCACACACGCCGGCGGCGTGGATTTCGCGAATGGCGGCGGCCGGTTTGGTCTTGCTCACCGCCAGCAGCTGGACACTGGCCGGGTCGCGCCCGGCAGCCTGGGCAGCGTTGTGGATACGGGCGGCGAGGGCGGAAAGGTTGTCTGCTATGGTGGACATGGATCAATGCCGTCGGCTCTGGAGATCTTCGGCATTCTACCTGCTTGATGGCTATTGGGGAGTCTCATGGACGTGACCGACCTGTTGGCCCGGGCCGTGGATGCAGGGGCAAGCGACCTGCATCTGGCCGTGGGCGAAATACCCATGCTGCGTGTGGATGGCGAACTGCGGCGCATGCAACTGCCGGGCGTGACGGCAGCCGCCTTGCGCGATGCACTGACGCCGTTGCTCGACGAGGGCCAGTGCCGGCAATGGCTGCAGGGCGATGAGCTGGACCTGGCAGTTGAATGGGTATCGCTGGGGCGTTTTCGTCTCAATCTATTTCGGCAGTTGAACGGCCTGGCGGCCACGTTCCGTCTGATTGCGAAACGCATTGCCAGTGTCGATGAACTCGATCTTGAAGAAGTGTATCAATCCGTTGCGCGGCACTCGGATGGCCTGGTGCTGGTGGGTGGCCCGACCGGCAGCGGCAAGTCGAGTACCCTGGCGGCACTGATCGACCGGCTCAATCGTGAGCGGGCGCTGCATATCATTACCCTCGAAGACCCTGTTGAAGTTATCCACAGCAGCCACAGCAGCCTGGTCAACCAGCGTGAGATTGGCCGGCATTGTCGCGACATTGCCCAAGGGCTGCGCAGCGCCCTGCGCCAGGACCCGGATGTGATCATGATTGGCGAACTGCGCGACCTGGAAAGCATCCGCCTGGCGTTGCGCGCAGCCGAAACCGGGCATCTGGTGCTGGCCACGGTGCATACGCGGTCGGCGGCCGCCAGCATTGATCGGCTGGTCGAGGTGTTTGCGGCGGAGGAAAAGCCGCTGGTGCGGGCGATGCTGGCGGAGTCGCTGAGGTTGGTGGTGGCACAGGTGCTGGTCAAACGCCTGGGCGGCGGCCGGGTGGCGGCGCGCGAGGTGCTGGTGGCGACGCCTGCGGTGCGCAACCTGGTGCGCGAGGGGCGGATGGCGCAGTTGTGTTCGGTGATGCAGGCGGGAGCGGCGGACGGGATGCGGACGATGGAAGGGGCGATACGAAGGCTGAGGGAGAAAGGCTTGATCAGTACTATGTAGTGCCTGATCGGGCCTCTTCGCGGGCAAGCCCGCTCCCACAAAATGGCACAAGCCTCGAGGGCGGTGCGGTAACTGTGGGAGCGGGCTTGCCCGCGAAGAACCCTATGCCGATCTAGCGCTTGGCCAGGCTCAGCTGTTGCTGCTCTTTCGGCAGCACTCGCTTGGCAACCACATAGTGCTGCTGCCAGTACGGCTTGCTCAGGCTGTCGATGCTTACCCGCTTGCCGGTACGTGGCGCATGGATGAAGCGGTCGTTACCCAGGTAGATGGCAACGTGGTTGACCCGACGGCTCTTGATGTTGAAGAAGATCAGGTCGCCTGGCTTGAGGTCGCTCTTGGCCACCTTCACGCCGTGGCCCTGGGCCATGGCGTTGGAGGTACGCGGCAGGTCGACGTCTGCCACGTCGTTGAAGGCGTACTTGACCAGCCCACTGCAGTCGAACCCTTTTTTCGGGTTGCTGCCGCCCCAAACATAAGGGGTACCGAGCACGTTGACCGCGCGGCTGAGCACATCGCTGCTCTGCTTCGGCGACATCGCCGCAACGGCAGGCAGGTTGTGGCCCTTGCTCGAATAGCTCGAGCGTGCGTGCAGCGTGGTCTGCTTGACGGGCGCGTGTTTCACCGAGGCATTGCTGGTATAGCCGGTGAAACCATTGGGAAGACGTTGCTCACGATTGGTGGCGTGGGCGGCCAGGGGCAATAATAGGCAGAGGGTCAGCCATGTCTTGAATAAAGGCGGCATAGATGAAGCTCTTATGAATGTTTATGTGTTTGGCGCGCAACTTTATAACAGCTTTTTGCTCCGTTTCAGGGCCGTTGGTCGATTGTCATGGTGCCGTACGTCGGCCTGCGGCGGAAAAGTCACATTTTTATTTAGAAAATTTTCGGATAACCCAAGAGGGCTATGAATGAACAGTTATCAACAGGGGGCGCCGTATCACGACACCCACAGCAAGGTCATCGGCTACCTGCTGTGGATCTTCGGCTTCACCGGCTCGCATCGGTTCTACTACGGCAAGCCGATCACCGGCACGATCTGGTTCTTCACCTTGGGCCTGCTCGGCATTGGCTGGCTGATCGACCTGTTCCTGATCCCGTCGATGGACCGCGAGGCGGACATGCGCTTCCAGTCCGGCCGTATCGACTACAACATTGCCTGGATCCTGCTGACCTTCCTGGGCATTTTTGGTGTGCACCGCCTGTACCAGGGCAAGTGGATCTCGGCGATCATCTACTTCTTCACCGGCGGCTTGTTCCTGGTGGGTGTGCTGTATGACTTCTGGACCTTGAACAGCCAGGTTTCCGAAGCCAACAGCCGCAGCCGATAGGGCGACAGGCGCCCACAAAAAAAGGCCTTGTCGCGCTGTGCGGCAAGGCCTTTCTCGTTACTGGCGGGTCTGTCGCTGCTGCAGCAGCAGGTTGCTGAACCCGGCCCCCGCCAGCTGCTTCTGCGCCACGGTCAGCTGCTCGCGGTTGCTGAACGGGCCGACCAGTACGCGGTACCAGGTCTCTTCCTTGACGGTGCCCGACTCGACCTTGACCACCTGGCCGAGCAGGATGATCTGCGCGCGGACCTTGTCGGCATCAGCCTGCTTGCGGAACGAACCGGCCTGCAGGAAGTACTGCGTGGTCGCCGCCGGCTTGATCACCGGTGGCGCTGGTGGCGGTGTCTGCCCCAGCAGCGCGGCCTGGGCGCGCGCGGTATCGATCTTCGCGGCTTCTGCCGGGGTGACCGGGGTCACTGGCTGTGCGGGTACTGGCGGCGTCTTCTCCGGCACGGCCTCAGGCGGCACGATCACCTCGGACTCTGGCAGCAGCGTGTAGAAGTCGTACTTCGGCTTCACCGGCGGCTGTGGCGTTGCCGGTGTGGCCGACTTGCTGGCCTCGGCCACTTTCTCCGGCTTCTGCTGTTCGGGCTTGGTGCGCTTGATGTCACCGCCACCGGGTTCGAGCTTCATCAGGAAGACGATGAATGCACCGACCGTCAGGCCGACCGCCAGCCATACCCAGCCTGGGATCGGCTGCTTGGCTGGGGCCGTCTGACGGCTGGCGCCGCGTTTGGGGGCTGGTTTTTTCTTGGCAGCCAACTTACATGCGCTCCAGGGTTTCCAGGCCGAGCAGCTCCAGACCTTGCTTGAGGGTGCGGCCGGTCAGGGCAGCCAGGCGCAGGCGGCTCTGCTGCTGTTCCGGGGTTTCGGCTGCGAGGATCGGGCAGTTCTCGTAGAAGCTCGAGAACAGGCCAGCAAGGTCGTACAGGTAGCTGCACAGCACGTGCGGTGTGCCTTTGTCGGCGACGCTGTTGAGGATCTCGCCAAATTGGGCCAGGCGCGCGGCCAGGTCCTGCTCGTGAGCGGCTTGCAGCACGATGTTGCCTTCGACTTCGTCGAAGCCCTTGCCCAGCTTGCGGAACACGCCAGCCACGCGGGTATAGGCATACAGCAGGTAAGGCGCAGTGTTGCCTTCGAAGTTGAGCATCAGTTCGAAGTTGAAGCTGTAGTCGCTGGTGCGGTGTTTGGACAGGTCGGCATATTTCACTGCGCCGATACCCACCACTTCACCGATGTGGCGCAGTTCGTCTTCGGCCAGGCTCGGGTTCTTTTCCTTGACCAGCGCGTAGGCGCGTTCCTTGGCCTCGGTGAGCAGGTCGATCAGCTTCACGGTGCCGCCGTCGCGGGTCTTGAACGGGCGGCCGTCGGCGCCGTTCATGGTGCCGAAGCCCATGTGCTCCATTTGCATCGGGTGGCCGACGAAGCCGGCACGACGGGCCACTTCGAACACCTGGTTGAAGTGCAGGGCCTGGCGCTGGTCGACGAAGTACAGGGCGCGGTCGGCCTTGAGCACGTTGCTGCGGTAGCGCACGGCGGCCAGGTCGGTGGTAGCGTACAGGTAGCCACCGTCAGCCTTCTGCACGATCACCGGCAGTGGCTCGCCTTCGCTGTTCTTGAATTCTTCGAGGAATACGCACTGCGCGCCCTGGTCCTCGACCAGCAGGCCCTTGGCCTTGAGGTCGGCGACCACGTTGGCCAGGTCGGCGTTGTAGGCGCTTTCGCCCATCACGTCGGCCATGGTCAGCTTGACGTTGAGCAGCTCGTAGGTCTTCTGGCAGTGCGACAGCGAGATGTCCTTGAAGCGCGTCCACAGCGCCATGCACTCCGGGTCGCCGGCCTGCAGCTTGACCACCAGGCCGCGGGCGCGGGTGGCGAACTCTTCGGACTCGTCAAAACGCTTTTTGGCGGCGCGGTAGAAGTTCTCCAGGTCCGACAGCTCGTCGCTGGTGATCGGGTTTTCTTCCAGGTAGGCCAGCAGCATGCCGAACTGGGTGCCCCAGTCGCCGACGTGGTTCTGGCGGATCACCTCGTCGCCAAGGAACTCCAGCACACGGGCGACGCTGTCACCGATGATGGTCGAACGCAGGTGGCCTACGTGCATCTCCTTGGCCAGGTTCGGTGCCGACATGTCGATCACCACCTTCTGCGCAGGGCCCGCCTTGCGCGCACCGAGGTGGGCGTCGGCCAGCGCGGCGTCCAGGCGGTTGGCCAGGGCGTCGGTGTTCTGGAAGAAGTTCAGGAAGCCTGGGCCGGCGATCTCGACCTTGCTGATGTCGGCGCTGGCCGGCAGCGCATTGATCAGTTTCTCGGCCAGGTCGCGCGGCTTCATGCCGGCCGGCTTGGCCAGCATCATGGCGATGTTGCTGGCGAAGTCGCCGTGGGTCTTGTCCCGGGCGTTTTCCACCTGGATCGCCGGCGACAGCCCTTCAGGCAGCACACCGTCGGTGACGAGTTGGGTGAGGGCTTGCTGGAGCAGCTGGCGAATGGTGTCTTTCATGGGGATCTCTTTTCGACCGCAAGCGCGGTGGAGCGCCTGGATGCGCAGGTGGAAAAACTGGGCATTATCCGTTGCCGGGGGCGGGTTGCCAACCTTTGGGGCAGAAGCTTAATAAAGGTCAACCGGGTCGACATCCAGTGACCAGCGTACCTGGCGCCCGCTCGGCAGTTGCTCCAACACTAGCAACCAGGCGCTGATCAGTCGATGCAAGGGGGCTCGGGTGTTGGCCTGAATCAATAATTGCGCCCGGAAACGCCCGGCGCGACGCTCCATCGGCGCAGGTACCGGCCCCAGCAGTTCGATGCCGGGCAGGTGCTGTTCGGCGACCAGCCGCTCGGCGGCGGCGCAGGCTTCGTCGAGGAAGCCTTCAGCTTGGCCGGGCTTGTGCGCTTCGGCGCGCAGCAGGGCCAGGTGGGAGAACGGTGGCAGCCCGGCGTTGCGGCGTTCGTCCAAGGCTTGCTCGGCGAAGGCGAAATAACCCTGTTCGGTCAGTTGCACCAGCAGCGGGTGGTCCGCCAGGTGGGTCTGGATGATCACCTTGCCGGGCTCTTCGGCGCGCCCGGCGCGGCCAGCGACCTGGACGATCAGCTGGGCCATGCGCTCGCTGGCGCGGAAGTCGCCGGAAAACAGCCCGCCATCGGCATCGAGGATGGCAACCAAGGTCACCCGCGGGAAATGGTGCCCCTTGGCCAGCATCTGGGTGCCGACGAGGATGCTCGGCTGGCCGCGCTGGATGGTGCTGAACAAGGTGTGCATGGCGTCCTTGCGCGCCGTGCTGTCGCGGTCCACGCGCAGGATCGGGTAATCCGGGAAGAGTACTTTCAGGCGTTCTTCGGCGCGTTCGGTGCCGGCGCCAACGGGCCGCAGGTCGACGTGATTGCACTGCGGACACTGCTGCGGCAGGCGCTCGTCGTAGCCGCAGTGGTGGCAGCGCAGCACGCCAGAGCGCTGGTGCACGGTCATGCGGGCATCGCAGCGTGGGCATTCGGACAGCCAGCCACAGTCATGGCACAGCAAGGTCGGGGCGAAGCCGCGGCGGTTGAGGAACACCAGGACCTGCTGGCCGGCCTCCAGGGTCTGACGGATGGCCTGTTGCAACGGGCCGCTGATGCCGCTGTCCAGCGGCAGGCTTTTCACATCCAGGCGCAGCATGCGCGGTGGGCGGGCGCCACCGGCGCGCTGGTTCATGCGCAGCAGGCGATAGCGGCCGGTGAGCGCGTTGTGCAGGGTTTCCAGCGACGGTGTGGCGGAGCCGAGCAGGATCGGGATGTTCTCCTGGTGGGCGCGCACCAGTGCCAGGTCGCGGGCGTGGTAGCGCAGGCCTTCCTGTTGTTTGTAAGAGCCGTCGTGCTCTTCGTCGATGATGATCAGGCCGGGGTTCTTCATCGGCGTGAACAGCGCCGAGCGCGTGCCGATGATGATGTCGGCCTCGCCGTCGCGGGCGGCCAGCCAGGCATCGAGGCGCTCGCGGTCATTCACGGCCGAATGCAGCAGGGCGATGCGAGCGTTGAAGCGTTGCTCGAAGCGCGCCAGGGTCTGCGGGCCGAGGTTGATCTCGGGGATCAGCACCAGCGCCTGCTTGCCGGCTTCCAGGGTTTCGCGGATCAGTTGCAGGTACACCTCGGTCTTGCCGCTGCCGGTGACACCGGCCAGCAGGAAGGCGCCGAAGCCGCCAAAGCCCTCGCGCACGGCGTCGAAGGCCTCGCGTTGTTCATCGTTGAGGGGCAGTTCCGGCTGCGCCAGCCAGTGCTCATGGCGATGCGCCGGCAGGTGGCGGCGTACTTCCAGCTGTACCAGCTCTTTGGCCAGCAGCAGGTCGAGGCTGTCCTTGTTCAGGTTGAGATTGCTCAGCAGGCTGTGCGCCACGCCATGCGGGTGCTGGGCCAGGGTCTTGAGCGCGTCGCGCTGGCGCGGGGCGCGGGCGATGCGTGGGTCCTCCAGGCGTGCGCCAGGGGCCACGTGCCAGAAGCGTTCCTGGCGCATTTCGGCAGGTTCGCCCTGGCGCAGCAGCGTGGGGAGCGCCCAGCTCAGGGTGTCGCCGAGGCTGTGCTGGTAATACTGGGCGGTCCACAGGCACAGCTTGAACAGCGCTGGCGGGATCGGTGAAACCGGGTCGAGCAAGGCACTGGCGGGCTTGAGCTTGTCGGCAGGCACTTCGCTCTGCTCGCACACTTCCACCAGCACGCCGATCATCTCGCGGCGCCCGAAAGGTACGCGGATGCGCATGCCTGGGGTCAGTACCTGGCGCGCCATGTTCGCTGGCGCCTTGTAATCGAACAGGCGGCGCAACGGGGAGGGCAGGGCAAGGCGCAGGATGACGTCGGGCACGCGGCAGATCTCGGAGGGCGTTTCAAAGACTGGCGAGCCTAGCAGACGACGGTCGGTGCAAGCGACAACTTGCGTTGGCGCGATGCTCTGGTATTATTCGCCGCCTAATTACGTGCGGTATTCAACAATAGGTGTTGGGTGGCGGCACGCAGCTCGAGGAAGTGACCATGAAAGAAGGTATCCACCCGAACTACGAAGTAGTTGCAGTCACCTGCAGCTGCGGTAACAAGTTCGAAACTCGTTCGACCCTGGGCAACACCCTGGCGATCGACGTTTGCAACCTGTGCCACCCGTTCTACACCGGTAAGCAGAAAGTCCTGGACACCGGTGGTCGCGTACAGAAGTTCGCCGATCGCTTCGGTATGTTCGGTACCAAGAAGTAATCATGCGCATGGCGAATCCTTCGGGCTTCGCGTTGTTGCTGAATAAGGCGCCCCTTGTGGGCGCCTTTTTTGTGGGCGCGATCTGGCAGCTCCCCGCCCTGGCGTTGTGCCCGTTGCCGGAGCAACCGCAGCCGGTGGCGGTGCGCCAGGTGGTGGATGGCGACACGCTGCGCCTGACCGACGGTCGCAGTGTGCGCATGATCGGCATCAATGCCCCTGAAATCGGGCGCAAGGGACGCACCAGTGAACCTTACGCCGAGGCTGCCAGGCGGCGCCTGCAGGCATTGGTCAAGGCCAGTGATGGGCGCGTCGGGTTGGTGCCGGGTGTCGAGCGCAAGGACAAGTACGGCCGCACCCTGGCGCACATCTATGATCGCAATGGCGACAATCTTGAGGCGCAGCTGCTCAGTGAAGGGCTTGGCTATCACGTAGCAATCGCCCCCAATGTGCGCCTGGCGGGCTGCCAGCAAGCGGCCGAGCGGGTGGCGCGCGCAGCGCAGGCGGGCCTGTGGCGCAGCTCGCCAGTGCTCAAGGCGGCAAACGTGAAGCAATCAGGCTTTGCCGTGGTCGCTGGCACCATCCGTGGCATCCAGCGCAATCGTGGCGGTATCTGGCTGGAGCTGGACGACACCGTGGTGCTGCAGATTCCCGCTCGTCTGCAACGCACCTTCCCTGACAGCTTCTTCGTTAACCTCAAGGGACGCCAGGTCGAGGCGCGCGGCTGGGTGCTGGATCGTTCCCGCAAGGGCGGGCTCAAGCCAGGGCAGCGACGCTGGGTGTTGCCGTTGACCGATCCGGCCATGTTGGAGCGCACTTGAGGCTGAAAAGATGTAGACAGTTCGATGTCAGATTGTACACACTGTTAGTCGAATGCCCCCGTGCGTGATAGCTTAAAGTCGTAGGCCAAAGGCCTTGACACAAGTGACTGACCAGTCTTGTGGCTCCCCGGCTCTTTGCGTATCCTCGGCGGTCCGTCAGAACAGTAAATAGCGGAATGCCCACCATGTCAGACCTGAAAACCGCCGCTCTCGAATACCACGCTCAACCTCGTCCGGGGAAACTGAGCGTCGAGCTCTCCAAGCCCACCGCCACCGCCCGCGATCTCGCCCTGGCCTACAGCCCAGGTGTTGCAGAGCCCGTGCGCGAAATCGGCCGTGATCCAGAGCTGGCCTACAAATACACCGGCAAGGGCAACCTGGTCGCGGTCATTTCCGATGGCACCGCCATCCTCGGTCTGGGTGACCTCGGCCCACTGGCTTCCAAGCCAGTGATGGAAGGCAAGGGCGTTCTGTTCAAGCGTTTTGCCGGTATCGACGTGTTCGACATCGAAGTCGACTCGGAAAGCCCGCAGGCGTTCATCGACACCGTCAAGCGCATCTCGATCACCTTCGGTGGCATCAACCTCGAAGACATCAAGGCCCCAGAGTGCTTCGAAATCGAGCGCACCCTGATCGAGCAGTGCGACATTCCGGTGTTCCACGATGATCAGCACGGTACCGCGATCGTTACCGCGGCCGGCATGATCAACGCCCTGGAAATCGCCGGCAAGAAGCTGGAAGACGCCAAGATCGTCTGCCTGGGTGCTGGCGCTGCCGCGATCTCCTGCATGAAGCTGCTGGTCAGCATGGGTGCCAAGGTCGAGAACATCTTCATGATCGACCGCAGCGGCGTGATCCACGCTGGCCGCGACGACCTGAACCAGTACAAGGCTCAGTTCGCCCACGCGACCGACAAGCGCACCCTGGCTGACGCCCTGGACGGTGCAGACGTGTTCGTTGGTCTGTCCGGCCCGAACCTGCTGAGCCCGGAAGGCCTGAAGTCGATGGCGGCCAACCCGATCGTGTTCGCCTGCTCGAACCCGGACCCGGAAATCTCCCCAGAGCTGGCTCACGCCACTCGCAGCGACGTGATCATGGCCACCGGTCGTTCCGACTACCCGAACCAGGTCAACAACGTGCTGGGCTTCCCGTTCATCTTCCGCGGTGCCCTGGACGTTCGCGCCAAGCGCATCAACGAAGAAATGAAGATCGCCGCCGCCATCGCCCTGAAAGACCTGGCCAAGCTGCCGGTACCGAAGGAAGTCTGCGAAGCCTACGGCGTTGAAGGCCTGGAGTTCGGTCGCGAGTACATCATTCCGAAGCCGCTGGACGCTCGTCTGATCACCGTCGTTTCCGACGCGGTGGCCAAGGCTGCCATCGAATCCGGCGTGGCTACCCTGCCGTATCCGAAGCACTACCCGCTGAACAGCGTGGATGAAGTGTTCAACGGCTGATTGCAGCTGTAGCGACACAAAAAGCCCCGGCTCGTGAGAGTCGGGGCTTTTTTGTGTTTAGAGTTTTAGCGCCTGGGAGATCGAGCGCCGCCTGCGCGGCGCATCGCGAGCTAACGCTCGCTCCTACGTTTGTTTCTGGCCAGTAACGCCTGTGACAGGCTCGCGCGACCGCCTTGTTGGTACGACGCGACACCGCGCCATGTACCAAGGCGTTCGCGCGCGAATCCCCCAGGAATAACTGGCCCGAAACAAACGTAGGAGCGAGCGTTAGCTCGCGATGCGCCGCGTGGGCGGCGCTCGATTTGTGCATCACACAAAAGCTGAGGTCAGAACAGGTCCATTGGCGCCGCTTCATCGGCCGGCAGCGGGCTGCCTGGCGCTGCGCCGTTACCCAGCTCATCCACCGAAGGCGGCGAATCCTCGGCCTTGAACAGCTCGAAGTAGGCATCAGGCGTGCTCGGTGAGGCCGCGCGGCCGCTCACCGGGTCAACCCGCAGGCTGAGGATGCCCTCCGGCTGGGCCGGTGCATGGCTTGGCTTGCCCTTCAGGGCCGCACCCATGAAGTTCATCCAGATCGGCAGTGCCGCAGTGCCGCCGTATTCACGGCGGCCGAGGCTTTCCGGCTGGTCGAAACCGACCCACACGGTGGTCACGTAGTCGGCGTTGTAGCCGGAGAACCAGGCGTCCTTGGACTCATTGGTGGTACCGGTCTTGCCCGCCAGGTCATCGCGGCCCAAGGCCAGCGCACGGCGGCCGGTGCCGCGCTTGATCACGTCCTGCAGCATGCTGGTGAGAATGTAGGTGGTGCGGCCGTCGACGATCTGTTCGGCAATGGCCGGGGTCTGCGGTGGCGGGGCGATCTGGCCGAGGGCCGAGGGCGCCTCGCCTGGCAGGGCGGCGGTGCTGATCGGCTGTTCCGGCGCGGCCAGCCCGGCATGGTCCTCGGCGCCTTGCGGAACGCGGGCCGGATTGGCGGTGAACAGCGTCTCGCCATTGCGGCTTTCGATGCGGTCGATCAGGTATGGGTTGACCTTGTAGCCGCCGTTGGCAAAGGTGCTCCAGCCGGTGGCGATTTCCATCGGGGTCAGGGTCGCGGTACCCAAGGCCAGCGACAGGTTGCGTGGCAGGTCCTGCTTGTTGAAGCCGAACTTGGCGATGTAATCGATGGTGCGGTCCACACCCATGGCCTGCAGCAGGCGGATCGATACCAGGTTGCGCGACTTGTACAGCGCTTCGCGCAGGCGGATCGGGCCCAGGAAGGTATTGGTGTCGTTCTTCGGCCGCCATTCCTTGTCCAGGTATTGGTCGACGAACACGATCGGTGCATCGTTGACCAGGCTGGAGGCGGTGTAGCCGCTGTCCAGGGCCGCGCTATAGATGAACGGCTTGAAGCTGGAGCCCGGCTGGCGCTTGGCCTGCATGGCGCGGTTGTAGTTGCTCTGCTCGAACGAGAAGCCCCCCACCAGGGCGCGGATGGCGCCGTTGTATGGGTCGAGGGTGACCAGCGCACTCTGCGCGCCAGGCACCTGGCTGAACTTGAGCTTGCCGTCGTCCAGGCGCTGCAGGCGCACGAGGTCGCCGACCTGAGCGACATCGGCCGGCGCTTGTGGCGCGCGCCCCTGGGAGTTGGTGTTGATGAACGGGCGCGCCCACTTCATGGTGTCCCACGCGACGTCTTCTTCCTTGCCGTCACGGGTCAATACCTTGAGGCCATGTTTTTCGACCTGGGTGACGATGGCCGGCTCCAGTGCGCCGAGGGTGCGTTGCTTGTTCAGCTCCTGCTGCCAGGCGGCAAGGGTCTTGCCTGGGAAGCGTGCTTCAGGGCCTCGGTAGCCGTGGCGCTCGTCATATTCGGTCAGGCCGGTGAGGATGGCTTTGTTGGCCATTTCCTGCATGTCGCTCGGCACGGTGGTGGTGACGCGGAAACCTTCAGTGTAGGCGTCACTGCCATAGCGGCCGACCATCTCGGCGCGGGCCATTTCGGCGACGTAAGGCGCGTTCACTTCAGGAGTCGGCACGTGGTAGCTGGCATTGAGCGGCTCGGCCAGGGCGGCCTGATAGCTTGCCTCGTCGATCTTGCCGAGCTTGTACATGCGGCCGAGGATCCAGTCGCGGCGCTCTTTGGCGCGGACCGGGTTGGCCAGCGGGTTGAAGCGCGACGGTGCCTTGGGCAGGCCGGCGATCATTGCCATCTGGGCCAGGCTGACGTCACGGATCGACTTGCCGTAGTAGACCTGCGCGGCAGCATCGATACCGTAGGCACGGTTGCCCAGGTAGATCTTGTTGACGTACAGCTCGAGGATCTCGTCCTTGGTCAGTTCGCGCTCGATCTGCAGGGCCAGCAGGATTTCGTTGGTCTTGCGCGAGAAGCTGCGTTCGCTGGTGAGGAAGAAGTTCTTCGCCACCTGCATGGTGATGGTGCTGCCGCCGGTCTGGATGTGGCCGGTCTTCACCAGTTGGGTCGCAGCACGCATCAGGCTGCTTGGGTCGACCCCGTAGTGATTGAGGAAATTGTCGTCCTCGGCTGACAGAAGCGCCTGAATGAACTGTGGGGGAATTTCCGAGAAGCGGATCGGCGAGCGGCGCATTTCGCCGAACTCGGCAATCAGCTTGCCGTCGCTGCTGTACACCCGCAGGGGGATCTGCAACTGGATGCTTCTGAGCGAATCGACCGATGGCAGGTTGGGGCTAAGATACAGAAACGCACCGCTCACACCGAGTACGAGCGCGCAGATGACTGCGACGAAAGACCACCAGAAGAACTTCAGCAGGCGTATCAAGGCTTTTCGGTGTCCAGATTGAGAGGTGAATTGCGCACGGGGCCGGCGGACGAAAAAAACGCTGGGCATTATAAGCATTTTTCGCCTCGCCGGGTGACCGGCCAGGCGGCCCGCTGCACCGTCTGGCCGTTCAGGCCCGGCAATGGAGCGGTTCATGGTTGTAACAAGGAAGTTGTGATGTTTGCACGTTTTGGCAAGGATGCCAGTTCACTGCTGGGGGTGGAAATCGCCTCTGACTCCGTACGTATTGCACAGGTGCGCCGCCGCAGGGGGCGCTATGAGCAGCTGGTCTGGGCACTTCAGCCATTCGAGCCGATTTCGCCTGGTAACGGCTGGCAGGACCCTGAGCGAGTCGTGGCTGCCTTGCGCAGTGCTTTTCAGCAGTCTGGCAGTCGCCAGCGCCGAGCAGCTGTGGCACTGCCAGCCTCGCAAGTGATCTGCAAGCTGTGCCAGCTGCCTGTCCATCAGGCCCCGAGCCAGATGGAGGCACAACTGCTGGCGGAGGCGGATCGGCTGTTTCCCTTTCCCCTGGAAGACCTGGCGCTGGACTTTCAAGTGCTGGGTGCCTCGCAGCTGCAGCCTGGTTGCCAGGATGTGCTGGTGGCGGCCAGTCGCCAGAGCGCACTGCAGCCTTTGGCCGCGGCATTCGAGTCTGCGGGGCTGGAGCTGGAGGTCGTGGAGGTAGACAGCATTGCCTTGCGCCGGCTGATGCCACGTCAAGCCAACGATGCAGCAGCGCTGCTGCGCATCGAGCCTGGCGGTGCGACGCTGCATGGCTGGCTTGGCGGTACGTTGCCATTGCGGCGGGAGTTGCTGGCGGGGGCGGTGCCGGGTCTGCCCGGCGATGTATTCGCTGAAGGGAAGGGGCCGGAAGAAGTGCTTGTCGTCGGCGCTCCGGCGACCGGGCAAGGCTCGCTCGTCCAAATGAGTGAGGATCTCGGCTTGCCATGCCGGCC
The DNA here is from genome assembly GCF_024349685.1 of Pseudomonas sp. LRP2-20. Classification (NCBI taxonomy): domain Bacteria; kingdom Pseudomonadati; phylum Pseudomonadota; class Gammaproteobacteria; order Pseudomonadales; family Pseudomonadaceae; genus Pseudomonas; species Pseudomonas sp. LR2-20. The sequence continues at coordinate 368,121 of NZ_AP025944.1, forward strand.
ACTGCCGCCTGTGGCGGGCGTGGATTGCAGTGACGGCAGCATGGCCTTGGCTTTCGCCCTGGCGATGGGGAGCGTGCACTGATGCTGCGTCTGAATCTGATGCCATGGCGCGAGCAGCAGCGCCTGGCTGCGCTCCGGCGTTTGCGCCTGATGGTGGTGGGGGCGGCAGTCGTGGCGCTATGTACCGTGATGTTGGTGGATCAGCTGGCCCGCCAGCGCGTGCGGCAGCAGGCCGTTGCCAATAATGGCCAGCAGGCCGCAATCGATGTGCTTGAGGCGCAGGTGGCCGAGCATGGCCGCATCAGGCAATCCTATGACGTGGTGCGTGCGCAGGCCGCCGCATTGGCAGGCTTGCGCGCCGAGCAGGGGCTGGTGACTGCCGTGTTCGCCGACCTGGAGCGGGCGCTGCCGGAAGGCGTTCAGCTGCGCAAGCTCGAGCTGGAAGGCCCACGGTTGCGCATGGTCGGTATGGCCGCCTCCGGCGCCGTCGTGGCACAGCTCATGCGTGAGCTTGAGCGCTCTGGTGTGATGCGTGATCTGGAACTGAAAAGCCTCAGGAGCCAGCCGGGTGGCGATGAGTTTGTGTTGCTGGCTCGTCTGTCGGCGTTGTGGTCGTGATTCTGTTGCAGCAAGGGGCGTGGCTGGCCCTTGTCGAGCGCTCGCGGTTTGCCCGCTTCGCGCTGCCATGCGCCGCAGGCCTCATTGTGTTTGGGCTTGGCTGTCTGTTTCGCCTGCCGCAATGGTTGCAGTTGCAGGAGGCAGAGCAGACCAGGCAGAGCCGGTTGCTTCAGGATCATGATGCCAAGGCTGCGCAGGCACTGGCGCTGTCTGAAGTGCGCGAGGCGCTCGAGGATGCTGAGCGGCTTTTGCAGGACGCTCGCTGGCGCCTTGCTGCCGGGGCTGGCATGAGCGATTTGCTGGACCAGTTGGCAGCCTCGGGGCATGCGCATGGCTTGCACTTCGAGCAACTCGATGTGCGTGATGAAGTTGAGCAGCCCGGCTACTGGCAGACACCATTGGACATGCAGGTCGTCGGGCGTTATTCGGGGCTGCGAATGTGGCTGGACGACTGGCTTGGCCAGGTGCGCCTGCTGCGTGCCGAGGCGTTGTGGCTGGAACCTGTCGATGGCAAGCCCGGGTTGTTGCGCCTTGGCATGCGGGTCCATGCCTATCAAGCCGTCGGCGCAGTGCCGGAACCGGTATCCCTGGCCGATTCGCCTGCGCGCGCAGAGGTGCTGCCTGTGGGGCTCGATCCGTTTTCCGCCTGGGCCACGCGTGTTGCCCAGGGAGGGCTTGCCAGTGTCCCGCTGGCACAGTTGCAGATGGTCGGCAGCCTGCAACGGGGGCAGCAGCGAGAAGCGTTGCTGGTGTCGGCAGGGCGCCTGTATCGCGTGCGCCCCGGTGACCGGCTGGGGCGTGAAGGTGGGGCTGTGGTGCAGGTCGGCGAGCGACAGCTGGAGGTACGCGAGCGGCTGTTCATAGGGGGCGTGTGGCGAGAGCGCACGGTAATGCTGACGCTCAGGAAGAGCGTGAACAGGGAGGCCAGGGAAGGTGATGAGATGGCTGTTGATGTGCATGGCAGTGGCCCTGATACCCAGCCAGTGGTGCATGGCGACGCCCTATCGGGGTGAGCCCATATCGCTGAATTTTCAGGATGTCGAGGTGCGCTCGGTGCTTCAGGTGCTGGCGGACTACGCAGGGATCAACCTGGTGGCCAGCGACACGGTGCAAGGCAATGTCACCTTGCGGCTGCACGAAGTCCCCTGGGATCAGGCGTTGGAATTGGTCCTTCGCAGCAAGGGGCTGGCGCGGCGCGAGGAGGGCAATGTGCTGCTGGTGGCGCCTGGCGCCGAATTGGCCGAGCAGTCCCGCGGCGCCCGTATCGGGCAGGAACTGGATGCGCAACTGCAACCGTTGCGACGTGAGCTGTTGCCCATCCATCACGCCAAGGCTTCCGACCTTGCAGAGCTGCTGCTGGCAACGCTGGCGGATGACGGCATTCTGAGCGGTCGTGGCAGCCTGAGCGTCGACGCGCGCACCAACACGTTGGTGGCCCACCAGCCTGCAGATCGCCTGGCCGAGTTGCGGCAGTTGGTCGCTCAGCTCGATGTGCCAGTACAGCAGGTGGAGATCGAGGCGCGCATCGTGGAGGCCAATGTCGACTATGAAAAAGGCCTGGGCGTGCGCTGGGGGCGCCAGCTATACGGAGAAGCGCCGCAATTGGGCAAGGACCTGTTCGTCGACCTGGGCATGGAGCGCGGCGGTGCCAGCATCGGTATAGGGCTTTTACGTGGCGGAGTGCTGCTGGACCTGGAGCTCAGTGCGATGGAAAAGAGCGGCAACGGGGAAATCATCTCCCAGCCCAAGGTGGTCACGGCCGACAAGGAAACCGCCAGGATCCTCAAGGGCACCGAGGTACCCTACCAGGAAACCAGCAAGAGTGGCGCTACCTCCGTGGCCTTTCGCGAGGCCTCGCTGTCGCTGGAGGTCACGCCACAGATCACCCCGGGCGGCAAGGTCATCATGACGGTCAAGGTGACCAAGGACGAGCCTGACTTCGTCAATGCCCTGAACGACGTGCCGCCGATTCGCAAGAACGAGGTCAATGCCAAGGTTCGTGTGGCGGACGGTGAGACCATAGTCATCGGTGGCGTCTACTCGACCACGCAAAACAATGTGGTCGACAAGGTGCCATTTTTCGGCGATCTGCCGTATGTTGGGCGGCTGTTTCGACGCGATGCATTACAAGAGAAAAAATCCGAGCTGCTGGTCTTCCTGACTCCGCGTATCATGAGTGACCAGGCGATTGCTGTGAGTCGTTGATTCTGTGCGAAATTTGATACTTGTAGGGCCTATGGGCGCTGGTAAAAGCACCATCGGGCGCCTGTTGGCCAAAGAGCTGCGCCTGCTGTTCAAGGATTCCGACAAGGAAATCGAGCTGCGAACCGGCGCCAACATCCCGTGGATCTTCGATAAAGAAGGCGAACCGGGCTTCCGTGACCGCGAGCAGGCGATGATCGCCGAGCTCTGCGCGCTCGATGGCGTGGTCGTGGCGACCGGCGGCGGCGCGGTAATGCGCGCGGAAAACCGCAAGGCGCTGCACGCGGGTGGCCGGGTCATCTACCTGCACGCCTCGGTGGAGCAGCAGGTCGGGCGCACTGCGCGCGATCGCAACCGCCCGTTGTTGCGCACCGCCAACCCGGAGGCGACCCTGCGCGCCTTGCTGGAGGCGCGCGACCCGCTCTATCGCGAGATCGCCGACCTGGTGGTGGAAACCGACGAACGGCCGCCGCGCATGGTGGTGCTCGATATTCTCGAGCGCCTGCAGCAGTTGCCGCCCCGCTAAGCCGGGACTATTCTCGGCCAGCGCCGAGGCGAGGTTCAACGTTACCGCGCGGGTCGCACAGCCGGCGCCGCGCCCAAGTACATTGTGGGGATACATGCAGACACTAAAGGTCGACCTCGGCGAGCGTAGCTACCCGATCTACATTGGCGAAGGCCTGCTGGACCAGGCCGAACTGCTGGCGCCGCATATCCGCGGGCGGCAGGTCGCCATCGTTTCCAACGAAACCGTCGCGCCTCTGTATCTCGAACGCCTGAGCAAGACCCTCGGTGCCTACTCGGTGCTGCCGGTGATCCTGCCGGACGGCGAAGCCCACAAAAACTGGGAAACCCTGCAGCTGATCTTCGACGGCCTGCTGACGGCGCGGCATGACCGCCGTACCACCGTGGTAGCCCTCGGTGGCGGCGTGATCGGCGACATGGCCGGCTTTGCGGCCGCTTGCTACCAGCGTGGTGTCGACTTCATCCAGGTGCCGACCACCCTGTTGTCCCAGGTCGACTCCTCGGTCGGCGGCAAGACCGGCATCAACCACCCGCTGGGCAAGAACATGGTCGGTGCCTTCTACCAGCCCAACGCGGTGCTGATCGACACCACCAGCCTCAAGACCCTGCCCGCGCGCGAGCTGTCGGCAGGCCTGGCTGAAGTGATCAAGTACGGCCTGATCTGCGACAAGCCGTTCCTGGCCTGGCTCGAAGACAATATGCAGGCCCTGCGTGCGCTGGAGCCCGCTGCGCTGACCGAAGCGATCAGCCGCTCCTGCGCTGCCAAGGCTGCCGTGGTCGGCGCCGACGAGCGTGAGTCCGGCGTGCGTGCCACGCTGAACCTGGGCCATACCTTTGGCCACGCCATCGAAACCCACATGGGCTACGGTGTATGGCTGCACGGCGAAGCCGTGGCCGCGGGCACGGTAATGGCCCTGGAAATGTCCATGCGCCTGGGCTGGATCGACCAGGCCGAGCGTGATCGCGCAATCCGCCTGCTGCAGGACGCAGGTTTGCCGGTGGTGCCACCACAGGAAATGACCCCGGCGCATTTCATGGAGCATATGGCGGTCGACAAGAAGGTGCTCGATGGCCGCCTGCGGTTGGTGCTGCTGCGCCAGCTGGGCGAGGCCGTGATCACCGACGACTATCCGAAAGAGATTCTTCAGGCCACGCTGTCGGCGGATTACCGCGCGATCGTGGCCCAGCTTTGAGGTTGTGACAGCGTAATGACCAGTTTGCATGCCGATGAGGCGTTCCTCGAACATTACCAGTTGAGCCACGATCCGTTCGCGCCGCGTGTGCCCGGCTTCAAGTTCTTCCCCGCCCAGCGCAAGCCGGTACTGGGTCAGTTGCATCACCTGGCCCGCTACAGCCAGCTGATGCTGGTGGTCACCGGCCCTGTGGGCAGCGGCAAGACCCTGTTGCGCCAGGCCCTGGTGGCCAGTACCAACAAGCAGTCGGTGCTGAGCGTGGTGGTGTCTGCCCGCGGCGCCAGTGATGCCGCCAGTGTGCTTGGCCAGGTGGCGCAAACCCTGGAAGTGGCCCAGCCTGAAGTGCAGGCGATCCTGAACAAGGTGGTGCAGCTGGCACTGACCGGGCAGGAAGTCTATTTGCTGGTCGACGATGCGGAACAACTCGACGAGTCGGCACTCCAAGCGTTGCTGGAACTGGCAGCTGGGCTACCGGAAGGGCGCCCGCACGTGTTCCTGTTCGGCGAGCCGTCGCTGATTGCCGGGTTGGACGAGATCCAGGTCGAGGAAGAGCGCTTCCACGTCATAGAACTCGCACCGTACAGCGAGGAAGAAACCCGCGAGTACCTGGAGCAACGCCTGGAAGGCGCTGGCCGGGGCATCGAGGTGTTCAGCCGTGAACAGCTAGTCGATATTCATGAAAACTCCGACGGATGGCCTGGCAACATCAACCAGGTCGCCCGCGATACTTTGATCGAAGCCATGATCGCCAGCCGTACCACGGTCAAGCGACCATCCATGGGGTTCAAAATGCCTAAGAAACACGTGCTCGCGCTGTCCGCTGTCGTCGTGGTCGCCGTAGGTGCTGCGGTGCTGATGCCCAAGAAAGGCGACAAGGCCCCCGCCGAGGCGCCTGTGGCCCAGGCTCAGCTGCCGTTGGGCGAGGGCCAGCCAGGCGCCGCCCAATCGAACAATGGCAACCCGGCCATCGAGTTCTCCGGCCAGTCGCAGCCGATGCCACTGCCCCTGGTGGGGCAGTCCCAGCCGGTCATGCGCGAGCCTCTGGCACAAGCTGCCGGCATGGGTGACGGCGAAGAGGGTGGCCCGGCCGGCAATACCGCCTTGCAGCCTGGCAACCCGCCTACCGTGACCACCATCGCGCCGCCGCAGGGCGTGCCTGCCGGCCCGGCGCCGAGCATGGCCCAGGCTACCGCGCCAGTGCAGCCGGTTGCGCCAGCACCGAAGCCTGTCGCTACCCAGCCTGCCAAACCGGTTGCGCCTGCCAAGCCGGCACCGGCACCGGCACCGACTCAGGTCGCTACCGCCAAGCCAGCCGCCAAGCCGGTGGAAAAACCGGCAGCCGGCGGCACCGGCAGCAGTAGCTGGTACTCTGGCCAGAAGCCAGGCAACTATGTGGTGCAGATTCTCGGCACCAGTTCCGAGGCGTCGGCCCAGGCCTTCGTCAAGGCGCAGGGTGGCGACTATCGCTACTTCAAGAAAAACCTGCAGGGCAAGCCACTCTACGTGGTCACCTACGGCAACTTTGCCAACCGCGACGCAGCGGTTGCGGCAATCAAGAACTTGCCAGCGAAGGTCCAGGCTGGTAAACCTTGGCCACGTACCGTTGCCAGCGTCCAACAAGAGCTCGCTTCGGCCCGCTGATACCTGCCGGGCGGCATCACCCCCGCCGCCCAGTTGCTGAGCGATTAACGACATTCGAATAGCCTGCTGCGCCTGAGCGCGGCAGGCTTTTCTGTCCCAGGCTGCCGGCCACAAGCCTCTGTTGCAGTCATGGCTGAAACGCTTCAGACTCGAGCCAAGCCGCTATCACGGCGGATGGCGCAAAAACATTCAAAATTGCGACATAAATTTTCAATGGTGAGACATGAAAATTTGTGGGTATGACTGTCGCTGTGCAACAATGGTTTTCCATGGCCACCGCAAAAAAGCTGGCGTTTGATCGGCGTGGATGGTAAGTGGTTGTACATAAAAGAGATTTACCTCCGGTTGAGAGGTGAACCTGGTGAGAAAGTGTCTATGAAAACAGGTCTGTACCATCCCGAAGAATTCAAGGACAACTGTGGTTTTGGCCTGATCGCCCATATGACGGGCGAACCGAGCCACCACCTTCTGCAAACCGCCATGCAGGCACTGACCTGCATGACCCACCGCGGCGGCATCAACGCCGACGGCAAGACCGGTGACGGTTGCGGTCTGCTCATGCAGAAGCCTGATCAATTCCTGCGTGCCGTGGCCCAGGAACACTTCGCCGTCGAGCTGCCCAAGCAGTACGCCGTCGGCATGGTGTTCTTCAACCAGGACCCGGTCAAAGCCGAAGCTGCCCGTGCCAACATGGACCGCGAAATCGTCGCCGCCGGCCTGAAGCTGGTCGGCTGGCGCAAGGTCCCGATCGACACCAGCGTGCTCGGTCGCCTGGCCCTTGAGCGCCTGCCGCAGATCGAGCAGGTGTTCATCGGCGGTGAAGGCCTGAGCGATCAGGAATTCGCCATCAAGCTGTTCAGTGCCCGTCGCCGTTCGTCCGTGGCCAACGCCCACGACGCCGACCACTACATCTGCAGCTTCTCGCACAAGACCATCATCTACAAAGGCCTGATGATGCCGCGCGATCTCGCGGCGTTCTATCCAGACCTCGGTGACGAGCGCCTGCAAACCGCGATCTGCGTGTTCCACCAGCGCTTCTCCACCAACACCCTGCCGAAATGGCCGCTGGCGCAGCCATTCCGCTTCCTCGCCCACAACGGCGAGATCAACACCATCACCGGCAACCGCAACTGGGCCATGGCCCGTCGCACCAAGTTCGCCAACGACCTGATCCCCGACCTCGAAGAGCTCGGCCCGCTGGTCAACCGCGTCGGTTCCGACTCCTCGAGCATGGACAACATGCTGGAGCTGATGGTCACCGGCGGCATCGACCTGTTCCGCGGTGTGCGCATGCTGGTACCGCCAGCCTGGCAGAACGTCGAGACCATGGATGCCGACCTGCGCGCCTTCTACGAATACAACTCCATGCACATGGAACCGTGGGATGGTCCGGCCGGTATCGTCATGACCGAAGGTCGCCACGCGGTGTGCCTGCTCGACCGTAACGGCCTGCGCCCGGCGCGCTGGGTGACGACCACCAATGGCTACATCACCATCGCCTCGGAAATCGGCGTGTGGGGCTACCAGCCTGAGGAAGTCCTGGCCAAGGGCCGTGTCGGCCCGGGCCAGATCCTCGCCGTGGACACCGAGACCGGCCAGATCCTCGATACCGATGCCATCGACAACCGTCTGAAATCGCGCCACCCGTACAAGCGCTGGCTGCGTCAGCACGCCCTGCGCATCCAGGCGACCTTGACCGACGACCAGGGCGTGGCCAGCTACGACGCTGACCAGCTCAAGCAGTACATGAAGATGTTCCAGGTCACCTTCGAAGAGCGTGACCAGGTGCTGCGCCCACTCGGCGAGCAGGGCCAGGAAGCGGTCGGCTCGATGGGTGATGACACGCCGATGGCCGTGCTTTCGCAGCGCGTGCGTTCGCCGTACGACTTCTTCCGCCAGCAGTTCGCCCAGGTGACCAACCCACCGATCGACCCACTGCGCGAAGCGATCGTCATGTCCCTGGAAATCTGCCTGGGCGCCGAGCGCAACATCTTCCAGGAATCCCCGGAGCACGCTTCGCGGGTGATCCTCAGCTCGCCGGTCATCTCGCCTGCCAAGTGGCGTTCGCTGATGAACCTAGAGCGCGAAGGCTTCGACCGCCAGCTGATCGACCTCAACTATGACGAGAGCGTCGGCCTGGAAGCGGCCATCCGCAACATCGCCGACCAGGCTGAAGAAGCCGTGCGCGGCGGCAAGACCCAGCTGGTGCTGAGCGACCGCTACATCGCTCCGGGCAAACTGCCTGTGCACGCTTCGCTGGCGGTGGGTGCCGTGCACCACCGCCTGACCGAGCAGGGCCTGCGTTGCGACAGCAACATCCTGGTCGAGACTGCTACTGCCCGTGACCCGCACCACTTCGCCGTGCTGCTGGGCTTCGGGGCCTCGGCCGTGTATCCGTACCTGGCCTACGAAGTGCTGGCCGACCTGATCCGTACCGGTGAAGTGCTGGGCGATCTGGACGAAGTCTTCAAGTACTACCGCAAAGGTATTTCCAAGGGCCTGCTGAAGATCCTGTCGAAGATGGGTATCTCCACCATCGCCTCGTACCGTGGCGCCCAGCTGTTCGAAGCCGTGGGCCTGTCCGAGGAAGTGGTCGGCCTGAGCTTCAAGGGCGTGTCCAGCCGCATCAAGGGTGCGCGTTTCGTCGACCTCGAAGGCGACCAGAAGCTGCTGGCAGCCGAAGCCTGGAGCGCGCGCAAGCCGATCCAGCAAGGTGGCCTGCTGAAGTTCGTCCACGGTGGCGAATACCACGCCTACAACCCGGATGTGGTCAACACCCTGCAGGCCGCCGTGCAGCAGGGCGACTACGCCAAGTTCAAGGAATACACCACGCTGGTCGACCAGCGCCCGGTGTCGATGATTCGCGACCTGCTGAAAGTGAAGGTGGCCGACGAGCCCCTGCCGCTGGATCAGATCGAGCCGCTGGAGGCCATCCTCAAGCGCTTCGACTCCGCCGGTATCTCGCTGGGCGCACTGTCGCCGGAAGCACACGAAGCCCTGGCCGAGGCGATGAACCGCCTGGGTGCACGCTCCAACTCCGGTGAGGGCGGTGAAGACCCGTCGCGCTACGGCACCATCAAGAGCTCGAAGATCAAGCAGGTGGCTACCGGCCGCTTTGGCGTGACCCCGGAATACCTGGTCAACGCCGAAGTGCTGCAGATCAAGGTTGCCCAGGGCGCCAAGCCTGGCGAGGGCGGCCAGCTGCCAGGCGGCAAGGTCAACGGCCTGATCGCCAAGCTGCGCTATGCGGTACCGGGCGTGACCCTGATTTCGCCACCGCCGCACCACGACATCTACTCGATCGAAGACCTGGCCCAGCTGATCTACGACCTCAAGCAGGTCAACCCGCAGGCCCTGGTGTCGGTCAAGCTGGTGGCTGAGGCGGGTGTTGGCACCATCGCCGCAGGTGTGGCCAAGGCCTATGCCGACCTGATCACCATCTCTGGTTACGACGGTGGCACCGGCGCTTCGCCGCTGACCTCGATCAAGTACGCCGGCGCCCCGTGGGAACTGGGCCTGGCCGAAACCCACCAGACCCTGCGCGGCAACGACCTGCGCGGCAAGGTGCGGGTACAGACCGACGGCGGCCTGAAGACCGGCCTGGACGTGATCAAGGCGGCCATCCTCGGCGCCGAGAGCTTCGGCTTCGGCACCGCGCCGATGATCGCCCTGGGCTGCAAGTACCTGCGCATCTGCCACCTGAACAACTGCGCCACCGGCGTGGCTACCCAGAACGACAAGCTGCGCAAGGACCACTACATCGGCACCGTCGACATGGTGATCAACTTCTTCACCTTCGTCGCCAGCGAGACCCGTGAATGGCTGGCCAAGCTGGGCGTGCGCAGCCTCGGCGAGCTGATCGGCCGTACCGACCTGCTCGACGTGCTGCCAGGCGACACCGAGCGCCAGCAGTACCTGGACCTGACGCCGCTGCTGGGCAGCTCGCACATCCCGGCCGACAAGCCGCAGTTCTGCGAAGTCGACAAGAACCCGCCGTTCGACAAGGGCGAGCTGGCCGAGAAGATGGTCGAGATGGCCCTGCCGGCGATCCGCGACCAGGCCGGTGGCGAGTTCAGCCTCGACATCTGCAACTGCGACCGTTCCATCGGTGCCCGTATCTCTGGCGAAATCGCCAAGCTGTACGGCAACCAGGGCATGGCTGACAAGCCGGTCACCTTCCGCTTCAAGGGTACTGCCGGGCAGAGCTTCGGCGTATGGAACGCCGGTGGCCTGAACCTGCATCTGGAAGGCGACGCCAACGACTACGTCGGCAAAGGCATGACCGGTGGCAAGGTCACCATCGTGCCGCCAGCCGGCAGCCCGTTTGCAACCCAGCACAGTGCCATCGTCGGCAACACCTGCCTGTACGGCGCCACCGGTGGCAAGCTGTTCGCCGCTGGTACTGCGGGCGAACGCTTCGCTGTGCGTAACTCCGGCGCCCACGCTGTTGTCGAGGGTACTGGCGATCACTGCTGTGAATACATGACCGGCGGCTTTGTCTGCGTTCTGGGCAAGACCGGTTACAACTTCGGTTCTGGCATGACTGGCGGCTTCGCCTACGTGCTCGACATGGACAACAGCTTCGTCGACAAACTCAACCACGAGCTGGTGGAAATCCAGCGCATCAGTGGTGAGGCGATGGAAGCCTACCGCAGCCACCTGGCGCGGGTCCTTGGCGAATACGTGGAAGAGACCGGCAGCGAGTGGGGGCGTGAGCTCTTCGAGAACCTGGACGACTACGTGCGGCGCTTCTGGCTGGTCAAGCCGAAGGCGGCCAACCTCAAGCAACTGCTGTCCAGCACCCGTGCCAACCCGCAGTAAGAACAGCTGCAAGTGACGGCCCCGTGCGCGGGGCCCGTCGTGCTCAAGTGATCGTCTTGCAGCTTGCAGCCTGAGGCTGGCAACTGCGGTAAAGAGGTTTTGAAAAATGGCTGAACGTCTGAACAACGACTTCCAGTTCATCGAAGTGGGCCGCAAGGACCCGAAGAAAAAGCTGCTGCGCCAGCGCAAGAAGGAGTTCGTGGAAATCTACGAGCCTTTCAAGCCGCAGCAGTCCGTGGAACAGGCGCACCGCTGCCTGGGCTGCGGTAACCCGTACTGCGAATGGAAGTGCCCGGTACACAACTTCATCCCCAACTGGCTGAAGCTGGTCTCCGAAGGCAACATCCTGGCGGCGGCCGAACTGTCGCACCAGACCAACACCCTGCCGGAAGTATGCGGCCGCGTGTGCCCGCAGGACCGTCTGTGCGAGGGTGCCTGCACCCTGAACGACGGTTTCGGCGCGGTGACCATCGGCTCGGTCGAGAAGTACATCACCGACACCGCCTTCGCCATGGGCTGGCGCCCGGACATGTCCAAGGTCAAGCCAACCGGCAAGCGCGTCGCCATCATCGGCGCCGGCCCGGCTGGCCTGGGCTGTGCCGACGTGCTGGTGCGTGGCGGCGTGACCCCGGTGGTGTTCGACAAGAACCCGGAAATCGGCGGCCTGCTGACCTTCGGCATCCCCGAGTTCAAGCTGGAAAAGACCGTACTGAGCAATCGTCGCGAAGTCTTCACCGGCATGGGCATCGAGTTCCGCCTGAACACCGAGGTGGGCAAGGACATCACCATGGAACAACTGCTCGCCGAGTACGACGCGGTGTTCATGGGTATGGGCACCTACACCTACATGAAGGGCGGTTTCCCGGGTGAGGACCTGCCAGGCGTGCACGACGCGCTGGATTTCCTGATCGCCAACGTCAACCGCAACCTCGGCTTCGAGAAGTCGCCGGAAGACTTCGTCGACATGCAGGGCAAGAAGGTCGTGGTGCTGGGCGGTGGCGACACCGCGATGGACTGCAACCGCACCTCGATCCGCCAGGGCGCCAAGTCGGTGACCTGCGCCTATCGCCGTGACGAAGCCAACATGCCGGGTTCGCGCAAAGAGGTGAAGAACGCCAAGGAAGAGGGCGTGAAGTTCCTCTATAACCGCCAGCCCATCGCAATCGTCGGCGAGGACAAGGTCGAAGGCGTGAAGGTGGTCGAGACCCGTCTCGGCGAGCCGGATGCCCGTGGCCGTCGCAGCCCCGAGCCGATCCCGGGCTCCGAAGAGATCCTGCCGGCCGACGCCGTGGTGATCGCTTTCGGCTTCCGCCCGAGCCCGGCACCGTGGTTCGAGCAGCATGGCATCCAGCTGGACAGCCAGGGCCGCGTGGTGGCACCAGAGAAAGCCAAGTTCAAGCACCAGACCAGCAACCCGAAAGTGTTCGCCGGTGGCGACATGGTGCGCGGTTCGGACCTGGTGGTGACGGCGATCTTCGAAGGCCGCAACGCCGCCGAAGGGATCCTGGACTACCTCGAAGTCTGATCCATCGCATTCGCGGGCAAGCCCCGCTCCCACAGGATGATGTGCATATCCTGTGGGAGCGGGCTTGCCCGCGAAGCTTTTTTGTATACAAAATCGTTTGATCTGTGGCACCCAATAGACAAAACGCATGGTCTTGACCGTGCCTTTTGCGCTGGCGTCTGAGAAAATGCCCGCACTATTTTTCCGGATGCCGACATGACTGCCCTGAAGAACGATCGTTTCCTGCGTGCACTGCTCAAGCAACCCGTAGACGTTACCCCTGTCTGGATGATGCGCCAGGCCGGCCGTTACCTGCCGGAGTACCGCGCCAGCCGCGCCAAGGCCGGTGATTTCATGAGCCTGTGCATGAACCCGCAGTTCGCCTGCGAGGTTACCCTGCAGCCGCTGGACCGCTACCCGCTGGACGCGGCGATCCTGTTCTCGGACATCCTCACCATCCCTGACGCCATGGGCCTGGGCCTGTACTTCGAAACCGGCGAAGGCCCGCGTTTCAAGAAGGTCATCAGCACCCCGGCCGATATCGAAGCGCTGCCGATCCCTGACCCGCAGAAGGACCTCGGCTACGTGATGGACGCGGTCAGCACCATCCGCCGCGAGCTCAATGGCCGCGTCCCGTTGATCGGCTTCTCCGGCAGCCCCTGGACGCTGGCCACCTACATGGTCGAAGGCGGCTCGTCGAAGGACTTCCGCAAGACCAAGGCCATGGCCTACGACAACCCGCAAGCCTTGCACCTGCTGCTGGACAAGCTGGCCCAGTCGGTCACCAGCTACCTCAACGGCCAGATCCTTGCCGGCGCCCAGGCCGTGCAGATCTTCGACACCTGGGGCGGCAACCTGTCGGCGGCGGCCTACCAGGAATTCTCCCTGGCCTACATGCGCAAGATCGTCAGCGGCCTGATCCGCGAACACGAAGGGCGCAAGGTGCCGGTGATCCTGTTCACCAAGAATGGCGGCCTGTGGCTGGAAAGCATCGCCGAAGCCGGCGCCGATGCACTGGGCCTGGACTGGACCTGCGAAATCGGCGACGCCCGCCGACGCGTCGGTGACAAGGTGGCACTGCAAGGCAACATGGACCCGACCGTGTTGTACGCCAAGCCCGAAGCCATCCGCCAGGAAGTGGCACGCATCCTCGCCAGCTATGGCAAGGGCACTGGACATGTGTTCAACCTGGGCCATGGCATCACACCGGAAGTCGACCCGGAGCACGCGGGCGTGTTCATCAACGCCGTGCATGAACTGTCGGCGCAATATCACCAGTAAGCGATTTGAAACGAACAGCCCGGCCAAGTGCCGGGCTTTTTACTGCATTAAGTTTTAATTCAGCGATCGTCGTTAATCTGGGGCTATCAAAACCTGAACAGGAACCGATCCCCATGAAGACCCGTTACCTCGCGCTGATCCTCGCCCCGTTGTTCAGCACCGCTGCCCTGGCCGCTGGCTACACCGGTCCGGGTGCCCTGTCGGTGACTACCGTTGCGGCTGCCCAAGATGCCGCCGATGACACCCCGGTAGTACTGCAGGGCTACGTTACCAAGAAGATCAACAACGACGACAAGTACGAGTTCAAGGACAATACCGGCACCATCACCGTCGAGATCGACGACGAAGACCTGCCGCCGACGCCGTTCAACGACAAGACCAAGGTCAAGCTGACCGGCGAGGTGGAGAAGCACCTGATGAGCCGTGAGGTGGATGTGGACATCGTCGAGATCATCAACTGATCCGAGGGCCCAATCGCGGGTAAACCCGCTCCCACAGCTTGGCTTCAGGTGTAGCGCGGTCACTGTGGGAGCGGGTTCGTCCGCGAGTGCTTCACACCGTTTTTGGCGCTAGCTTGCTCAAGTGCAATGCCACCAGCAACGCTACCGCCAGCAGGTTACCAATGAACAGACCGATCCCGTTCCAGCCCCACTGGTGCCAGAACACCCCGCCCGCAGTACCGGCCACGCTCGAGCCCGCGTAGTAACTGAACAGGTACAGTGATGAAGCCTGTCCCTTGGCCTTCAGCGCCCGGCGGCCGATCCAGCTGCTGGCCACAGAGTGCGCACCGAAGAAGCCGAAGGTGAACACCAGCATGCCGATAATCACCAGCGCCAGCGGGCTGGCCAAGGTCATCAGCAAACCACTTGCCATTACCACGATACTGGCCCAGAACACCTTGCGCCGGCCCAGCTTGTCAGCCAGTGCGCCAACTTGCGCCGAGCTATAGATACCCGACAGGTACACCACTGACAACAAACCGACCAGCGCCTGGTTCATGTGGTAAGGCTCCGCCAGCAGGCGGTAGCCGATGTAGTTGAACAGGGTGACGAAGGCGCCCATGAGCAGGAAGGCCTCGAGGAACAGCCACGGCAGCCCGGCATCCTTGAAATGCATGACGAAGCCATCGAGCAGGTTGCGCGGGCTCATCAGCTGTGGGCGGAAGTTGCGCGACTCGGGCAGCACTTTCCAGAACACCAGCGCCGCCACCAGGGCCAGGCCGCCGATGGTCAGCATCGCTGTGTGCCAACTGACGAAGTCGATCAATACCCCGGTAATCAATCGCCCACTCATACCGCCGATTGCGTTGCCACCAATGTACAGGCCCATGGCCAGGCCGATGTGCTGCGGGTGGATCTCTTCGCTCAGGTAGGTCATCGCCACCGCTGCCAGGCCACTCAGCGAAAGGCCCACCAGGGCGCGGGTGGCCAGTACCAGTTCCCAGCTCGGCATCACTGCGCTGGCCAGGGTCGACAGGGCGGCGCAGACCAGGGCAAAGACCATGACCGGCTTGCGGCCGATGCGGTCGGAGATCGGGCCGGTGATCAACAGGCCGAACGCCAACATCGCGGTCGATACCGAGAGCACCAGGCTGCTTTGCGCCGCGTTGATGGAAAACTCCTTCGACAGCAACGGCATCATTGGCTGCACGCAGTACAGCAGGGCGAACGTGGCGAAGCCGCCGCTGAACAGTGCCAGCACGGTCTTCATGAAGGCTGGGGTGCCTTTCTCGATCCACATTTCGTTCAGGGGGGCAGGTTCTGGGTCGGCAGGAAGGGGGGCTACAGCAGTTTTCACGGGCGGTACCTCTGGCGCAATGAAAAAAGCATATAGCTGGCTAACGATTAGATCCAATATATTGTTCGACCTATTTGAGACGTTTCGCGACCTAATTGGAGTCGATCATGGAGCTGCGTCATTTGCGTTATTTCATCGCCGTCGCCGAAGAGCTGCACTTCGGCCGCGCGGCTCAGCAACTGGGCATCTCCCAGCCGCCGTTGAGCCAGCAGATCCAGGCGCTGGAACAGGAACTGGGGGCGCGCCTGTTCGAGCGGACCAACCGTCGGGTCGAGCTGAGTGAGGCCGGCCGACTGTTCCTTGAAGAGGCGCGCCAGGTGCTGGCGCAAGTGGAAAAGGCGGCCGATGTGGCGCGCCGTGCGCAGTTGGGTGAGCTGGGCGAGATGAAGATCGGCTTCACTTCGTCGGCGCCGTTCACATCGAAGATTCCCAAGGCCATCCATGCCTTTCGCCAGCGTTTCCCGGCCGTGCACCTTAACTTGAAGGAAATGAGCAGCCGGGATGTCGCCGAAGGGGTGTTCGACGAATCCATCGAAGTGGGGCTGATGCGGCCAATGCCGCTGCCGGAGGGCCTGGTGGCCACTGAACTGTTCCGCGAGCCGCTGGTGGCGGTGATCAACGCCTCGCACCCGTTGGCCGAAGGTACCGAGCATGGCGTGCACATGGCCGCCCTGGCCCAGGAACCGTTCGTGTTCTTCCCGCGCAGCTATGGCAGCGGGTTGCATGCGCAGTTGCTGAGCCTGGCGCGCCAGGCGGGTTTCAACCCGCATTTCGCTCAGGAAGCGGGCGAGGCGATGACCATCATCGGCCTGGTGTCAGCGGGGCTTGGGGTCTCGGTGCTGCCTGCGTCGTTCCAGCGCATGCGTATCGAAGGCGTGGTGTACCGAACTTTGCTGGATGAAGGGGCGATGTCGGCGGTGTGGCTGGTGCAACGCGAGCGTGGCGGTTCGGCGATGGCACGGGCGTTCGCCGAGTTGCTCACGGGGCTGATGGCAGGCCAGGGGTGATGTTTGCAGCCTGCGCCGGCCACTGGGGCAAATGGCGCTGGCCATTGCCGCTGCACCGCCACATACTCGGGCATTCGTTGATACACGGAGGTCAATCATGCGGCGCGTGGTGTTCAATCAGAAAGGTGGCGTGGGCAAGTCGAGCATTGCTTGCAACCTGGCGGCAGTGAGCGCCAGCGAAGGTTATCGGACCTTGCTGATCGACCTGGATGCCCAGGCCAACTCGACCCAGTACCTGACCGGCCTGACCGGCGATGAGATCCCCATGGGCATCGCCGATTTCTTCAAGCAGAGCCTGTCCAGTGGACCGTTCAGCAAGAAGAACAAGGTCGATATCTACGAAACCCCGTTCGACAACCTGCATGTGGTCACTGCCACGGCGGAGTTGGCCGACCTTCAACCCAAGCTGGAAGCCAAGCACAAGATCAACAAGCTGCGTAAGTTGCTCGACGAGCTGGACGAGGACTACGAGCGGATCTACATCGACACGCCGCCGGCCCTCAACTTCTATGCGGTTTCCGCATTGATCGCCGCTGATCGCGTGCTCATCCCCTTCGACTGCGACAGCTTCTCGCGCCAGGCGCTGTATGGCCTGCTGGCTGAAATCGAAGAGCTCAAGGACGACCACAATGAAGACCTGGTGGTCGAAGGTATCGTGGTCAACCAGTTCCAGTCCCGCGCCAGCCTGCCCCAGCAGATGCTCGACGAGCTGCTGGCCGAAGGGCTGCCGGTGTTACCGGTGTACCTGGGCAGCTCAGTGAAGATGCGCGAATCGCACCATGCCAGCCTGCCGCTGATTCACCTGGAACCGCGGCACAAGCTGACCCAGCAGTTTGTCGAGTTGCACTCGCTGCTCGAAGAGAATGGCTGAAGATCTTCAGCGCCTATCAGACCGAGCGCCGCCCGCGCGGCGCATCGCGAGCTGTGCTCGCTCCTACGTTTGTTTCGGGCCAGTAACGCCTGTGACAGGCGCGCGCGACCGCCTAGTGGGTACGACGCGATATCGCGCCATGCGCCAGGGCGTCCGCGCGCAAATTCAACAGGATCAATTGGCCCGAAACAAACGTAGGAGCGAGCGCAGCTCGCGATGCGCCGCGCGGGCGGCGCTCGATGTCATAGGCGCCAGACAGCTCAAGACATGCGCTTCAGACCCCCTGGCTGCGCACCCACTCCAGCAACGACTGGAGTGGAAACGCCCCGGCCTGGCGGCTGATCTCGCGGCCGTTTTTGAACAGGATCAGGCTGGGGATCGAGCGGATGCCCAGTTGCCCGGCGAGGGTGCGGTTGGCCTCGCTGTCGAGCTTGGCCAGGCGGCAGCGGCCGCTGAGCTGGCGCGCGGCCTGCTTGAAGGTCGGGGCGAAGGATTTGCACGGGCCGCACCAGTCGGCCCAGACGTCGATCAGCAGGGGCAGGTCGCCCTTGATCTGGCTGGCATAGTTGGCTTCGCTGAGTTCGAAGGGGGTGCTCAGCAGCACGTCCTGCTTGCAGCGGCCGCATTTCGGGGCATCACCCAGGCGCGCCGCCGGCAGGCGGTTGAGGCCGTTGCAGTGGGGGCAGGGGATTACCAGTGGGTCGGACATGTGAACTCCTTGATCATTACGAAGAACAGCTGATTTCCAGGTGCTTGCCCCACTCCGGTGGGCGCTCGGCATAGGCCTGCATCCCCGCTTGCTCCTCGAACGGCTTGCTCAGCACCTGGTGCAGACGACGCACTTCACTGTAGTCCCCCGCTTCGGCCGCTTCGATGGCCTTCTGTGCCAGGTAGTTGCGCAGCACGTACAGCGGGTTCACCGCATGCATCCGTTCACGACGGCCTTCGGCATTACCCTGCTCGCGCTGGCAACGGGCCAGGTAATCCGCACCCCAGGCATCGAAGCCGGCGAGGTCGATGAAGTCGTCGCGCACCACTTTCAGCGCCTCGGCGACGGGCTGGTCACCCAGCTTGCGGAAGAACAGGTTGTAGTCCACGCCACCGCTCTGCATACGCTGCAGCAGGCGCTCGACCAGCGCCATGTCGTCGTCTTCTGCAGTGGTCAGGCCCAGGCGCCGTCGCATCAGGTCAAGGTAGTGCGCCTGGTACAGCGGCAGGAACAGGCCCAGCGCTTGCTTGAGGGCTTCGACCTCGATCACCGTGGTCAGAGCCTGGGCCAGCGCGCTGAGGTTCCAGTGGGCGATCGGCACCTGGTTGGCGTAGCTGTAGCGGCCACGGTCGTCGGAGTGGTTGCAGATGAAGTTGGCGTCGAAGTCGTCGAGGAAGGCGAAAGGGCCGAAATCGAAGGTGATGCCGAGGATCGACATGTTGTCGGTGTTCATCACCCCGTGGCAGAAGCCATAGGCCTGCCAGCGGGCGATCAGCTCGGCATTGCGCTCGACGATGGTGCGGAACATGGCCAGATAAGGCTGCTCGGCATCGCGGCATTCGGGGTAGTGCTGCTCCAGCACGTGGTCGATCAGCACCCGCTGCTGTTCTGGCTGCTTGGTGTAGTAGAAGTATTCGAAATGCCCGAACCGAACATGGCTCTGCGCCAGGCGGGTGAGCATTGCCGCGCGCTCGCGGGTTTCGCGCCATACCGGGGTGCTCGAGCCGATCACGCACAGTGCCCGGCTGCTGGGGATGCCGAGGGCGTGCAGGGCTTCGGAGGCGAGGAATTCACGGATTGACGAGCGCAGCACGGCGCGGCCATCGCCCATGCGCGAATATGGCGTCTGGCCGGCACCCTTGAGGTGCAGGTCCCAGTGCTCGCCCTGGTCATTCAGCACTTCGGCCAGCAGCAGGCCGCGGCCATCGCCCAGGCGCGGGTTGTAGGAGCCGAACTGGTGGCCGGAATACACCATTGCCCGCGGATCGGCCTGTTCCCAGAGCTTGTGGCCGCTGAACAGCTCGGCGAACACTGGCAATTCGGCTTGGGCCGGGTCGAGGTCGAGCAGGGCCATGGCCGACTCGCTCGCCACCACCAGGCGCGGCTCGGCAATCGGCTCGGGCAGGACCTGGGTGGAGAACGCATCGCCCAGGCGGGCGAAGCGGTTGTCGAAGGTGAGTTGGTCGAGGGCTTTCACGGGGCCGGCTCCTGAAGTCGGGACATCGGGGCCGCTTTGCGGCCCTTCGCGGGCAAGCCCGCTCCCTAAGGTAATGTGCGGTCTCTGTGGGAGCGGGCTTGCCCGCGAACGAGGGCGAAGCCCTCGCAGGGGATTTGCACAGAATAAAGTATTCGAGCCCATTCAGGCCGGTGCAGTGCCATCCGGTTTAGGTTGTTCCATCGGGATCAACTGCTGCTTGCCGCCTTTCTGGTCCATCAGGAACACCTCCACCTGGCGCACCGAGATCTTGATGTCGTGGGCCTTGAACTCGCGGTTGATGTAGCGGTTGATCTCGTCCAGCGTCGGGTTGCGATCACCGAGGTCACGCACGTGCATGCGCAGCTCGTGGTCCAGCGAGCTCTCGCCGAAGTTGAGGAAGTACACGATCGGCTCTGGATCCTTGAGTACCCGCGGGTTCTCGTGGGCGCCCTTGAGCAGCAGCTCGCGCACCAGATCCAGGTCCGACCCGTAGTCGATGCCCAGTTTCAGCGTCACCCGGGTGACCGTGTCAGTCAGCGACCAGTTGATCAGCTGGCCGGTGATGAAGGTCTTGTTGGGGACGATGATGTCCTTGCGGTCGAAATCGGTGATGGTGGTGGCGCGGATGCGGATCTTGCTCACCGTGCCGGACAGGTTGCCGATGGTGATGGTGTCGCCGATCCGCACCGGGCGCTCGAACAGGATCATGATGCCGGAGATGAAGTTGGCGAAGATCTCCTGCATGCCGAAGCCCAGGCCCACCGATAGCGCCGCCACCAGCCATTGCAGCTTGTCCCAGCTCACCCCGAGGGTCGACAGGGTGCTGACGATGCCGACGCCGACGATGACATAGGACAGCAAGGTGGTGGTGGCGTACGCACTGCCCTGGGCCAGGTTGAGCCGCGACAGCACCAGGACTTCGAGCAGGCCGGGCAAGTTGCGTGCGAGCGCGAAGGTGATGCCGATGATGACCAGTGCACCGAGGAAGTCGCCCAGGCTGATCGGCACCATGCTGGCGGTGGCGCCGGTGCCGCTGGTGTACTCGTACAGGGTGAAATTGTTGAGGTAGGCGAACACCGAGATCAGGTCCGACCACACCCAGTACAGGCCGGCGATGAAGCCGCCGAGCAGGGCCAGGCGGATCAGGCGCAGCGACTGCTGGTTGACCTGTTCGATGTCCAGGGTCGGCTCTTCGGTGATGACTTCGCCGTCCAGCCCTTCCTTGGCCGCCTGGCGTTTGCTCAGTGCGCGCTGGTAGGCCAGGCGCCGTGCCGCCACCGACAGACCACGGACGAAGGCGGCCTCGATCACCAGCCAGAACAGCAGCAGGTAGAGCGTGTAGATCAGCCGGTCGGTCAGTTTCAGCGCGGTGTAGTAATAGCCAAAGCAGACCGCCACGAACAGCGCGATCGGCAGGGCGGTGAAGGCCACCCCGACGGCCTTGCGGAACAGCGAGGTGTCGCGGTGCGCCGGGCTGCTCAGCAGCAGGCGGCTGAGCAGCCAGGCCATCAGTGCGTAGCAGGTCAGCACGATGGCGATACCCAGCACATCTTCGGCCAGCGCCGAGGGTTGGTGTTCGGCCACCGCCACCACCCCGACCAGGGCCAGCACCACGGTGCCCAGGCGGCGTACCCAGCCACGCAGGAACTCGACCTGTGGCTTGTGCCAGCGGAAGTGGATTTCTGCCACGCCACCGGGGGCGAGGATGCGATAGGCGGTGTAGAACACCAGCCAGGCCTGGGCCAACTGCCACAAGGCGGCGCCCAGGTTGGCGTTCTGACCGCGGGCGTCGATCTGCAGCGCATAGCTGCACAGCGCAAGGCCCAGGCTGACCGGCATGGCGAGCAGGATATTGATCAGGATGGCCTGGGGCGTGTGCCACTGGCTGTCACGGCGGAAATGGCCAATATCCTGATGCACCTTGCCGAGCCGCTGGTGCAGGTACTTGCGCCGCCACAGCAGGGCGCCGATCACCAGCAGCAAGGGCAGGAACAGCAGCGGCCGCTGGCCCAGCCCATCGGCCAGCTCCTTGAGGCCCGAGCCCCAGGGCAGGTTGGCTACCTGATCGGTGAAGCGTGCCGGCACCAGGCTCAGCCATTCCCAGTCCAGTGGCTTGTTGCTGGGGATCCAGAACATCTGCTCTTCGAGCGTGGTGCGCAAGCCCTGGGCGGTGCCAAGCAGCTGCTTCTGGTTGAGCTGCAAGGTGATCGATTCGTTGAGCAGTGCCGACAGCTCGCGGCTGAGCCGTTCGAGCAGGTCGGCGCGGGTAATCATCACCTCCAGCAGGGCCTTGCGCAGCTGCGGGGTAACCTGTTCCTGCGGCTGGCCGACCAGCAGGTTGTCGACGTACGCGGCCGGGCTGCTCATCTGCTCGCGCTGCTGGTTCACTTCGAACTGGTAAAGACGGATATCGGCGATCTGGTCTGCCAGGTCGCGGTCGACTTTCAGGTGCGGCAGGGCCTGTTTCTGCTTGTAGAGGATCTTGGACAGCAGCAGGCTGCCCTTGAGCACGCTGATCTGTTCGTCCAGGGCCTGGTCGGCCTGGGTCAGGCTGTCGAGCTGCTGCTTGCTGCGCAAGTTCTGCTGGGTCAGTTCGTTGAGCCGGTCGGTGCTCTTGAGCAGGTAGTCGGACAGTTTCAGGTTGGCAGCGCTCTCGTTGGCCAGCAGGGTGCTGCCGCCGGCTTTCTGCGCTTCGATCGATTGCTGGGTGACCGTCTGTTGCGACTGGGCCAGGCGCTTTTCGTTGATCAGCGATTGCAGGTCCTGGATTTCCTGCTCCATCCGTGTGGCGCGCTCGATCAACAAGTCGTGGCGGGCATTGCCCAGGTCCTGCAGCAGGCCGTTGCCGGCCAGTTCCTGGCGGCGCAGCAAGGTCAGGGCATTGAGCGACGCCAGCTCGGCGTTGAGCTTGTTGCGTTGGTCGCTGTTGAGTGGCTTGCCGTTCTCCTTGCCGCTCTTGAGGCTGGAGTTGATCTGCTGGGTGCGCGTCTGGTTGTTGCTGATTTCTGCCTGAGCGCGCTCCGGACGGGTCTGCGAGTTGATGATCAGGCTGTTGGCATCCGACAGCGCCTTTTGCAGTTCGCCTTGCTGCGTGCTGCGCTCGCTGAGCATCTGTTCCAGCTGTGGCACGTTCAGGTTGGCGTAGCGCTGGGCTACCGGCAGTGGCTTGCTGGCCTTGAGCTTGATCAGCTCGCGCTGGCTGTCGGCGGTTTCCTTCGGCGCGCCAGCCAATTGCTGCTTGAGTGCCTCAAGCTTCTTTTCGCTGTCTTCCTTGCTGAGCAGCAGCGCCAGGGTCTGTTCCAGCACTTGTTGCTGGGCCTTCTGCTCCGGTGTCTGTTGCGCAGCCTTGGGGTCGGCCTCGCCACCCTTGGGCTGGGAAATCTTGTTCAGGCTGCTCTGGATGCTGGTCGTGGTGGGGAGCTCGGCCGCGCAAACGGCGAACGAGAGGGACAGGCACAGCCCGAGCAGGGCTGTGCGAAGGTACACGCGCAGGGACATAGGCAGACTACTTGTGGATCCGGCAGATACGAAGTTTAGAGGAACAATCCTGGTCCGGGTCGCGTTCCTTCGGGGAATCTGACGCCGACTTTCTGGATCTTGTTCCCGTCCATGGTCGCCACGGTCCAGATCGTGCCATGCCATTCGACCTGGTCACCTACTACTGGAGCGCCTCCGACCTTTTGTCGGATGAACTGCGCCAGCGGCATTTTCGCGTCCAGGCCGTCCAGCTTGAGGCCATAAAGGGCGGCCACCGCGCCCAGCTCGGCATCGCCTTCGAGCACGAAGTCGCCGAAGAAGCGCAGGTCCAGGCCACGTTGTGGCGCCTGGCTGAACAGCTTGCCCAGGGCCGGCAGGTTATGTTCGTGGCCGATCACACAGAGCATGTCGCCCACTTCCAGTACGGTACTGCCGGACGGGTGCAGCAGTTGCTCGCCGCGGAACAGTGCGGCGATACGCGTGCCTTCGGGCATTTTCAGTTCGCGCAGGGCGGCGCCGATGCACCATTTTTCCGCACCCAGGCGGTAGACGAACAGCTCCCACTCGCTGGTGATATGCACTTCCAGCGCGGAGCGGGAAATCGGCGCAGGGTCTGGTGGTACGGTGACCTTCAGTAGCTTGGCCATCCACGGCAGGCTGGTGCCCTGGACCAACAGCGATACCAGCACGATGAAGAACGCCAGGTTGAAGAACAGCTGGGCGTCCGGCAGGCCGGCCATCAGCGGGAACACCGCCAGAATGATCGGTACCGCGCCACGCAGGCCGACCCAGGAGATGAAGCCCTTTTCGCGGCCATGGAAGGCCTTGAACGGCAGCAGCGCGGCTACCACCGACAGCGGCCGCGCCACCAGGATCATCCACAGTGCCAGGCCCAGTGCCGGCAAGGCGATCGGCAGCAGGTCGTGGGGCGTGACCAGCAGACCCAGCACCAGGAACATGCCGATCTGTGCCAGCCAGGCCATGCCGTCGAGCATGTGCAGGATGCCGTGGCGGCTGCGGATCGGCTTGTTGCCCAGCACCAGGCCGCACAGGTACACGGCGAGGAAGCCGCTGCCGTGCAGGGCGTTGGTCAGCGAGAACACCACCAGGCCGCCGGCCACCACCAGGATCGGGTACAAACCGCCAGCCAGGTTGATGCGGTTGACCAGCTGCAGCATCAGCCAGCCGCCGCCCAGGCCGAGCAGGCTGCCGATACCGAACTCGCGTATCAGATGGGTCAGCAGGCTCCAGTGCAGGCCGGTCTGGCCGCTGGCGATCATGTCGATCAGGGTAACGGTGAGGAATACGGCCATCGGGTCGTTGCTGCCCGATTCGATTTCCAGGGTGGCGGTAACCCGCTCGTTCAAGCCTTTGCCGCCGAGCAACGAAAACACTGCCGCAGCGTCGGTGGAGCCGACGATGGCGCCAATCAGCAAGCCCTGGATCAGGCTCAGGTTGAACAGCCAGGCAGCCACCATGCCGGTGAGCGCGGTGGTGATCATCACGCCGATCGTGGCCAGCGACAGCGCTGGCCACAGTGCCACGCGGAAACTCGCCACCCGCGTGCGCAGGCCACCGTCGAGCAGGATCACGGCCAGTGCCAGGTTGCCCACCAGGTAGGCGGTCGGGTAGTTGTTGAAGATGATGCCGCCACCATCGACGCCAGCGACCATGCCGACGGCGAGGATGATGACCAGAATAGGGATGCCCAGGCGCGACGACAGTGAGCTGACCAGGATACTTGCGCCCACCAGCAATGCGCCGATCAGAAACAGGCTGTTGATGGTGCTGGCATCCAAAGGCAGGTACTCCGGGGTGGCGCGGGGAAAATGACTTGACTCGCAAGTCGCGTGCCAATCGATTCTAACCTGATGAATTGGCAGGCTGTAAAGCGTTTCTGCAGATGTAAAAAAGGCACCACGATGGGTGCCTTTTCTTGTGTTGCCTCTGAGGGCCCTTTCGCGGGCAAGCCCGCTCCCACATGTTGCTCACCGGCTCAGGCCCTGTGATAACCCTGTGGGAGCGGGCTTGCCCGCGAAGAGGCCAGTGCAGGCTTACGCCTGCTTCACTTCACGCATCGGCTTGCCCTTCACCGGTGCATCGCCCGCCACATAGTACTTGGCGGTGCTGCGTGGCAGCGGCTTGCGCCCACGGATCTTGTCGGAGATTTTCTCGGCGATCATGATCGTGGTGGCGTTGAGGTTGCCGGTAATGATCAGCGGCATGATCGACGCATCGACCACACGCAGGCCTTTCATTCCATGCACGCGGCCTTCGCCGTCGACCACTGCCATGTCGTCGGTGCCCATCTTGCACGAGCAGGACGGGTGGAAGGCGGTTTCGGCGTGCTCGCGGATGAACTTGTCCAGTTCCTCGTCGGTCTGCACGTGCTCGCCCGGGCTGATCTCGCGGCCGCGGTACGGGTCCAGCGCCGGCTGGGCCATGATTTCGCGGGTCAGGCGGATGCCGTCGCGGAATTCCTGCCAGTCCTGCTCGGTGGACATGTAGTTGAACAGGATGCTCGGGTGCTGGCGCGGGTTCTTCGACTTGACCTGGATACGACCACGGGCAGGCGAGCGCATGGAGCCCATGTGCGCCTGGAAGCCGTGTTCCTTGACACCGTTGGAGCCGTTGTAGTTGATCGCCACCGGCAGGAAGTGGTACTGGATGTTCGGCCACTTGAACTCAGGACGGGTACGGATGAAACCGCCGGCCTCGAACTGGTTGCTGGCGCCGATACCGGTACCGTTGAACATCCACTCGGCACCGATGGCCGGCTGGTTCCACCACAGCAGCGATGGGTACAGCGACACGGGCTGGGTGCAGGCGTACTGCAGGTACAGCTCAAGGTGGTCCTGCAGGTTCTCGCCGACGCCCGGCAGGTCGTGCACGACCGGGATGTCGAGGCTTTCCAGCAGGGCGCGCGGGCCTACGCCAGAGCGCTGCAGCAGTTGCGGCGAAGCAATGGCGCCGGAGCTGACGATCACCTCCTTGCGGGCACGGGCTTCGACGCGCTCTTCGCTGTCGCCGACCAGATAGGTCACGCCAATGGCGCGTTTGCCGTCGAACAGCACGCGGTCAGTCAAGGCGTGGGTGACGATGGTCAGGTTCGGGCGCTTCTTGGCCTGGTCCAGGTAGCCACGGGCGGTGCTGGAGCGGCGGCCTTGCTTGGTCACGGTGCGGTCCATCGGACCGAAGCCTTCCTGCTGGTAGCCGTTGAGGTCTTCAGTGCGCGGGTAGCCGGCCTGCACGCCGGCTTCGACCATGGCGTGGAACAGTGGGTTGTTGCCGGCTTTCGGCGTGGTCACGCTGACCGGGCCTTCGCCGCCGTGGTAGTCGTTCGGGCCGATGTCACGGGTTTCGGCTTTACGGAAGTACGGCAGGCAGTCCAGGTAGGTCCAGTCTTCCAGGCCTGGCAGTTCTGCCCAGCCGTCGAAGTCCAGGGCGTTGCCGCGGATGTAGCACATGCCGTTGATCAGCGACGAGCCACCCAGGCCCTTGCCGCGGCCACATTCCATGCGGCGGCCGTCCATGAACGGCTCCGGATCGGTCTCGTAGGCCCAGTTGTAGCGGCGGCCCTGCAGCGGGAAGGCCAGGGCGGCCGGCATCTGGGTGCGAAAGTCGAAGCGGTAGTCGGGCCCACCGGCTTCCAGCAGCAGTACGCTGACGCCGGCATCTTCGGTCAGGCGGGTAGCCAGGGTGTTACCGGCGGAGCCTGCTCCGACGATGATGTAATCGAATTCTTGGGACATGGAAGTACCCTCGTGTTGGCGGTGATCAGGGAGCGGGAACGCCCGTGCGCGGTGGCACGGGCGTGGCTGGACAGGGCCTTAGAAGACCGAGTTGTAGCCGCCCAGCTCGACCTGGACCGACTTGATGCGAGTGTATTGAGCCAGCGAGCTGACACCGTTCTCACGGCCGACGCCCGATTGCTTGTAGCCGCCAACCGGCATTTCGGCCGGCGATTCGCCCCAGGCGTTGATCCAGCAGATACCGGCTTCCAGCTGGTGGATGATGCGGTGGGCGCGGGAGATATCGTTGGTGCAGACACCAGCGGCCAGGCCGTAGTCGGTGTCGTTGGCACGGCGGATGACTTCTTCTTCGGTTTCGTAGGTGAGGATGCTCATCACCGGGCCGAAGATCTCTTCCTTGACGATGGTCATGTCGTCGCTGCAGTCGGTGAACACGGTCGGCGCGACGAAGGCACCTTTGGCGAAATCACCGGCAGTCAGACGCTCGCCGCCACACAGTACGCGGGCGCCTTCCTCTTTACCTTTGGCGATGTAGCCGAGCACGCTTTCCATGTGCTGGAAGCTGACCAGCGGGCCGAAGTTGGTGTTCTCGTCTTCCGGGTTGCCGACGCGGATGCGGGCAACGCGCTCGGCGATCTTGGCTTCGAAGGCCGCCTTCATTTCAGCCGGGATGAACACGCGAGTGCCGTTGGTGCAAACCTGACCGGAGCTGTAGAAGTTGGCCATCATGGCGATGTCGGCGGCCTTGTCCAGGTCGGCGTCGGCGCAGATGATCAGTGGCGACTTGCCGCCCAGTTCCATGGTGACTTCCTTGAGCGACGAGCTCGAGGCGCTGGCCATGACCTTCTTGCCGGTGGTGGTGCCGCCGGTGAACGAGACTTTCTCGATGCGTGGGTGCTCGGTCAGCCAGGTGCCGACTTCGCGGCCGCTGCCGGTCAGGACGTTGAACACGCCGTTCGGCAGGCCGGCTTCGGTGTAGATCTCGGCCAGTTTCAGGGTGGTCAGCGAAGTGACTTCCGATGGCTTGAAGATCATTGCGTTGCCAGCGGCCAGGGCCGGGGCGGATTTCCACAGGGCGATCTGGATCGGGTAGTTCCAGGCACCGATACCGACGGTCACGCCCAGCGGCTCGCGGCGGGTGTAGACGAAGGACGATTCGCGCAGCGGGATCTGCTCACCTTCGATGGCCGGTACCAGGCCAGCGTAGTACTCCAGCACATCGGCACCGGTGACGATGTCGACGTAGCGGGTTTCCGAGTACGACTTGCCGGTGTCCAGGGTTTCCAGCATGGCCAGCTCGTCGTTGCGCTCGCGCAGGATGTCGACGGCGCGACGCAGGATGCGCGAGCGCTGCATGGCGGTCATCGCTGCCCAGACCTTCTGGCCGCGCTCGGCGCTTTCCACGGCCTTTTCGACGTCGGCCTGGGTGGCACGTTGCACGTGGGCGAGGACTTCGCCGGTGGCCGGGTTGATGGCTTCGAAGGTGGCATCGCTGCCAGCGTCGACGTAATCGCCATCAATGTAGAGTTTTTGCGTTCCGAAACGGGCCATAGTGTCCTCGCAAGTGCAGTGTGTGGTTGGCTGCGCGTCACGCTCCTGCCGGGTGGGCAAGGGCCGTGCGTGCTTGATCAGCGGCCTGGTCGGCTGTGTCCAGGGTGTGCTGTTTAGCCAGTTGTAGATCCATGTATTCGTATGCAATCCGTATCGCCTGGTCGGTGTCGAATGCGTCACCCGACAGGGCACCACGCAGCCACAGGCCGTCGATCAGGGCCGCCAGGCCGCGGGCTGCCTTGCGCGCATGGTAAAGCGGCAGGGCGCGGCGGAACTGGCAGCACAGGTTGGAATACAGGCGGTGATCGTTGATCCGCTGCAACCTGTGCAAATCGGGCTGGTGCATGCTGGAAGCCCAGAAGGCCAACCAGGTTTTCATTGCCGGGCCGTTCACCTGGCTGGCATCGAAGTTGCCCTCGATGATCACTTTCAGGTGGGCGCGCGGGCTGTCGTCCGTCAGGGCCTGGCGACGTGCTCTAACGCCTTCGTTGAGCATGTTCATGATGTAACCCATCGTCGCTGCGATCAGGCCGTTCTTGTCCCGAAAGTAGTGACTGATGATGCCGTTTGACACACCGGCCAAACGAGCAATCAGCGCAATGCTGGCGTCCCCCAGTCCGACCTGATCGACCGCCTGCAACGTGGCTTCGATCAACTGCTGGCGGCGGATGGGTTGCATACCGACCTTGGGCATCTTGCTATCTCCTCAGGCCTGCGAGCAGACGACAGGCGGCTGACTCGGCGAAGGCCAGTCTATTTTGTTTTGATTGAACGTTCAATCAATAAAGAATAAGCTCTGCGACAATTTGTGCCATTGACAGTTTTTCAGGCGGTCGAGAAGGCACGGATTGACACCCCAGGAAATCGCGTAACCCCCGGAATACAAGGCGTTGACGGGCATCAGCGATGCGAAATGCAGATTCTGCCGTACGGTCACTGGCCCTGCGGCAGGCCCTTGGAGCGGGCGGGGTGGTCTGTGACGAATGCGCGCACCTCAGTGGAGGTGTGGCTTTTCAGCAGGCCACCTGTCTGTTTTTTTGCAACGTATCGATTCGGGATCACGGTTTCCAGGGTGCTTTTATAACACCTGATGCAGTGGGGAAATTCCACCAATTGCTCGGGAAAGATTGATTAGCCTCCACAGCCGTACTGCCCGGAGCATTCGTGCAATGAGTTCTGCCTCACTTACCAAGCCCCCCGCCGAGAGGGTACGGGTCAACCGCGTGGTGTTCTTCACCTCCGCGCTGATGATCCTCGTTCTGACTGCCTTGCTGATCGCTGTACCCGAAACCGCCGGCCAGGTGCTGGGCGTGGCCCAGAAATGGCTGACGCGCACCTTTGGCTGGTACTACATGCTGGTGATCGGCGGCTACCTGCTGTTCGTCATCTATCTGGCCTTCTCCGACTACGGCAAGCTCAAGCTTGGCGGCAAGGACGACCAGCCTGACTTCAGTTACGGCGCCTGGGCCGGCATGCTGTTCTCCTCCGGTATCGGTATCTCGCTGCTGTATTTCGGCGCCTCCGAGCCGCTGGACCACTACTTCAACCCGCCGGAAGGCACCTCTGCCAGCCTCGAGGCCGCGCGCCAGGGCCTGCAGCTGACCTTCCTGCACTGGGGCCTGCATGGCTGGGCGATCTACGCCTTGGTCGGCCTGGCCGTGGGTTACTTCGCCTACCGCCACAACCAGCCGCTGGCACTGCGCTCGGCCTTGTACCCGCTGGTCGGTGAGCGTTGGGTCAAGGGTGCTGCGGGCAATGCCGTCGACATCTTCGGCATGTTCGTCACCCTGCTGGGCCTGGTCACCAACCTCGGGATCGGCTCGATGCAGGTGGCCTCGGGCCTGGAATACCTGTTTGGCATGGACCACAGCAAGACCAACCTGCTGGTGGTGATCCTGGTCATGGCCGGCGTGGCCACCGTGGCTGCGGTCTCGGGTGTGGAAAACGGCATCCGCCGCCTGTCCAACCTGAACATCATGCTGTTCAGCGGCCTGTTGATTTTCGTCCTGCTGGGCGGCCAGACCCTGCACCTGCTCAACGGCTTCGTACAGAACATCGGCGACTACCTCAACGGTATCGTGCTGAAGACCTTCGACCTGTATGTGTATGAAGGCGAGGCCGGCAAGTCCGAGCGCTGGCTGGGCCTGTGGACCGTGTTCTACTGGGCCTGGTGGATCTCCTGGGGCCCATTCGTCGGCATGTTCATTGCCCGTATCTCCAAGGGCCGTACCGTGCGCCAGCTGGTCAGCGGCGTGCTGCTGATCCCGCTGGGCTTCACCCTGGCTTGGCTGTCGATCTTCGGCAACACCGCGCTGGACCTGGTGATCAACCAGGGCGCCGTGGAGCTGGGCAAGACCGCGCTTGAACAGCCGTCGATGTCGATCTACCAGCTGCTGGAATACTTCCCGGCGGCCAAGATCGTGATCGGTGTGGCGGTGTTCGTCGGCTTCGTGCTGTTCCTCACCCCGGCCGACTCCGGCGCGGTGATGATGGCCAACCTGTCGTGCAAAGGCGGCAAGGTCGATGAAGACGCCCCGCACTGGATGGTGGTGTTCTGGTCGGTGGTCATCACCCTGGTTACCATCGGCCTGATGTTCGCCGGTAACTTCGAAGCCATGCAGACCATGGTGGTGCTGGCAGGCCTGCCGTTCTCGGTGGTGCTGGTGCTGTTCATGTTCGGCCTGTACAAGGCCATGAAACAGGATGTGGCGGTCGAACAGGAGCGCGCCGAGCTGGCCGCCCGTGGCCGTCGCGGCTTCACCGAGCGCCTGAGCCAGCTGGACTTGCAGCCGACCCAGGCCGTGGTGCAGCGCTTTATGGACAAGCAAGTCAGCCCGGCGCTCAAAGAAGCTGCCGCGCAGTTGCAGACCCTGGGCTTCGAGGTGGAAACCCGGGTTGGCCAGTCGCGCAACATGATGGGCCTGCGGGTGATGATGGACGAGGGCAACCCGTTCGTTTACGAAGTGAGCCTGGACGGCTACATGGCCGCGCCGAGCGAGGCACCGGTGGAGGGCGAGCCGGAAGTGCGCCAGCGCTTCTACCGTGCCGAGGTGTACCTGCACGATGGCAGCCAGGAGTACGACCTGATGGGCTTTGCGCCCGAGCAGATCGTGCGTGATGTGCTGGATCAGTTCGAAAGCCACCGCCAGTTGCTGGGGCGTGTGTATAGCTGACCGAAGCTGACGGTATGAAAAAGGGCCCTGTTCGCGAGAACAGGGCCCTTTTCTTTGCGTGGAAAGAGCTAGGTCAAGGTGCCTTGGCCTGTAACAGGTCGGTGCGCAATTCGGAGCTTTGCTTGATCAGGTCAATGGCAACGCTGCACAACTTCAAGGGCAGTGCCGATGCAGGTATATCGCGGCTGTACCCGGGCAGCAGGCGATACCCTGATGGGTCGTTGCAGTCGGTGGTTTCAGGTGCACCGCGCTTTACCCGGTAAAATATGATGTCTGGAGCTTTCTGCCAGCTGACCCGGAGGCTGCCGTCAGCCAGCAGTTCTGTGTTCACCTGTGCCTGTGGCCTGCCTGGTGGCAGCAGTTCGACGGCAATGCTCAGGCTGTTGGCCATGAGCGCACGAGAAGGCAACTGGTCTGGCGACTGTACGCCGACCAGGCACAGGTAGTAAGTACCAGGCTCCGGTCCGATCGGGTCGTTGATCAAGGCTTCGCTCGCGGGGATGGTGCCGCTGTAGCCGGTCGGGTCTTCGCAGGCCAGTGCATCGGAGCCTGTCTTGTAGCGGTAGCGCGGTGTGTCGATCAGGAACTGGAAGTCCCAGCGGGCTTGTTCAATTGACCCATCAGCCAGGGTTCTGGCCTTGGTGAGCGTTTTCAGGCCGGAGCCTTGGGGCTCGAGCTGAAAACCTGGCAGCAACTGACAGGTGGGCAGTTCGAGGTCCATCCGGCCTGCGCTGAAGCAGCCCTGAACACGATGCACCGGTATTGCACCGACCTCACTACCGTGCAGGCTGTTGGCAATGCTGACCAGATGCTGGCTGTCGGTCGCGACGACCGGGCTGCCGGATGCTCCTTCATCAAGGCCCTGGCAGTCATTGCGCCTGGCATTGCGCCACACCCAGTTGCCAACGCTGGAAGTATCCTGGACGCGCTCCGTGCAGCTGGACAGGCGCAGGCCTTTGCCGAGCGAACTGGGCTCGCCGACTACCTGTACAGCGCCTTCTGGTGTGGGGGATGAGCCTAGCTTGAGAGGCGTAATGCCTTGTGCCAGCAGTTGCTCGAGCGGGGCGTCCAGCTCCAGAAGCGCCAGGTCGGCACCTTGCAAGCTGTTCCACACCGTACGTTTCAGCGGCACGGTGTAACGCTGGTCCTGTGTGTCGACAAAGTAGTTGAAGCTGATGCTGCCGGTAAGTGGCTGGTCAACGAGGATCTTGCCATTGATACCGCCTGCGCAGTGGCCAGCTGTCAGCACGTAGGCCGGCCCCGTCGTGTCGGAGTCAGCGGCTCGGCTGTCCAGCAGTGTGCCGATGCAATGCCGGTTATGTGAGACCAGCCGGCCAACGCCGGTCCACTGCCTGCTTTGGTCATCACTGTTGTACAGGACTCGCGGTGTGGCGAGAGGGTCAGGGCGATCGCTGGCGTTCGCCAGGTGACTGAACAGCATCAGGCCCAGCGTTGCCAGGAGTAATGGCTTTTGCATGTCGTACCTCCTCTGGATGGAGGACGAAGGGTGAAGGTCCTACCCGCGTGTTTGGCGGTACATAGTTGAACAGCGCGCTCAGCGATTGCTGTAGCGGCCATGCTTGCCATGGGCGGGCATGGCCTGGTTGCCGCGCTCGGCGATCATCTGCTGCAGCCTTATCAGCGTGACACCCTGGTCTTTGAGCCGTGGCAGCTCACGCGCCAGCACTTCGAGCGTTTGCGGGTAAGGGTGGCCGATCAGCACTGCCGAGCCTTGCTTGCGCGCCAGGGCGATACCTTGTTGCAGTTGCCCGGTGATCGCCTCGGTGGTGCGTACGTCATCGAGGAACACATCCCGTGAGACATGCGCCAACCCTTGTGCCTGTGCTTCTGCCGCTGCGACCGTGGCAGCACTGGTACGGCTGTCGACGAAGAACAGATGACGCCTCTGCAGCTCGCCCATCAGCCAGGCCATCGGTTCGCGTTGAGCGGTCATGCGGCTGCCCATGTGGTTGTTGATGCCGGCGGCGTACGGGACCTTGGCCAGGGCTGCGTCCAGGCGCCGGCCCAGCTCTTCGATGGGGATGCCGGGGTGCCAGGCGTAGGGGCCTGTGGCCGGGTCCATGGGCATGTGCAGGATCACCGTCTTGCCCGCCTTGTGGGCTTGGCGGGCGAAGTCGGTGGCATGTGGCGTGTCGGGCATGATCGCCATGGTGACCGGCCCGGGGAGGGCGAGGGTGCGGCTGTCGCGCTCGGGGCTCTGGCCCAGGTCGTCGATGATGATGCTCAGGTAGGCCTTGCCGGCCGGCGCCGCTTGCGCGACCCCGGCCATCAGGCAGAACAGCAGACACAGCAGATAACGCATGGGGTGGATCAGTCGCCCTTGGTGATGTTCAGGCCCTTGAGCAGGCTCAGCGCCTGGCTCAGCTGGTAGTCACTGTCCTGTGGGCGCTCCTGGCGCTTGCTGCTGCCGGTCGGGCGATCGGCGCCGCCGTTGCCGTTGCCCAGGTGGCCCTGCAGGTCGGCTTCCTTGAAGGTGTCGTTGTCGCTGGCATCGGCGGTCAGCTTGGCTGGGCGCACTTCGATGTCGGGGACGATGCCCTGGGCCTGGATCGAACGGCCGTTGGGGGTGTAGTACAGCGCGGTGGTGAGTTTCAGCGCACGGTCGTTGGCCAGCGGCAGCACGGTCTGTACCGAGCCCTTGCCGAAGCTGTCGGTGCCCATCAGCACGGCACGTTTCTGGTCTTGCAGCGCGCCGGCGACGATTTCCGAGGCCGAGGCGCTGCCGCCGTTGATCAGCACCACCAGTGGCACGCCTTCGCTGGCATCGGCCGGGTCGGCATAGAAGCGCAGCTCGGAGTTGGCGATGCGGCCCTTGGTGTAGACGATCAGGCCCTTGGTCAGGAAGTGGTCGGCCACTTCCACGGCCGACTGCAGCACGCCGCCAGGGTTGTTGCGCAGGTCGAGGATCACCCCGCGCAGTTTCTTGCCGTTGTCCTTGCGCAGCTTGGCCAGGGCCTTGCCGACTTCGTCGCCGGTCTTGACCTGGAACTGGGTGATACGAATGTAGCCATAGCCGCTCTCCAACAGCTGGCTCTTCACGCTCTTGACCTGGATCACCGCGCGGGCAAGGGTCACGTCGAACGGGTTGCCGCCGTCGCGCACCAGGGTCAAGGTAATCTTCTCGCCCACCTTGCCGCGCATCTTGTCGACCGCTTCGGTCATGGTCTGGCCGCGGGTTGGCGCGCCGTTGATCTTGACGATCAGGTCACCGGCCTGCACGCCGGCACGCGAGGCCGGGGTGTCGTCGATTGGTGACACTACCTTGATATTGCCGTCCTCCTGGCCCACTTCGATGCCAAGGCCGCCGAATTCGCCGCTGGTGCTTTCCTGCAGCTCCTGGAAGTCCTCGGGGCCGAGGTAGGCCGAGTGTGGGTCAAGGTTGCTGAGCATGCCCTTGATGGCATTTTCCAGCAGGGTCTTGTCGTCCACAGGTTCGACATAGGCGGCCTTGATGCGGTCCATGACTTCGGCAAAGGTGCGCAGCTCTTCCAGCGGCAGTGGCGCCTTGGCGGTCACCTCGGTGGCCGGCACGGCGGCAGGCTTGGCTGGCGAGGCTTTCGCCGGCTCCGCGGCACTGGCCAGGGGCGCACCGATCGCCAGGGCGATGGTCAGGGCCAGCTGGGTGAGGCGAGGCGAGTGCAGCATGTCGAACGAACTCCTGATCCTGTAAACGCTCCCTGCGGAGCATCGGCGCAGCGCATGGTGCTACACCGTATGTAATGTGTCAGCCGCGGCACCACTGCGAGGGGTCGGTCGGCCGGCCCTGCTGGCGGATGGCGAAGTACAAGCCTGCGCTGTCCTGGCCACCGCTGTCGCCAACGGTGGAGATGGCTTCGCCGGCCTTGACGATGTCGCCGGCGCTCTTGAGCAGGCTCTGGTTGTGGCCGTACAGGCTCAGGTAACCATTACCATGGTCGAGAATGACCAGAAGTCCAGCGCCACGCAACCAGTCGGCAAACACCACGCGCCCACCGTGCACTGCGTGTACCTGGGTGCCGGGGCTGGCGCTGATCATCACGCCGTCCCATTTGGCCCGGGCATCATTGCCGCGGGCATCACCGAAGCGTGCCAGCAATCGACCATTGACCGGCCATGGAAGTTTTCCCCGCGCGGCAGAAAACGCACCACCGTAGCTGGCGCCGTCACTGGAAACCAACGGGCCGAGGGTGGTGCGGGCCTTCTTCGGCGGCTCGGCATCCTCTTGTTCCTTGTCCGCTCGGGCGGCCAGGGCCTCCTGCTGGCGGCGTTTCTCGGCTTCCTGCTGGGCAAGCAGGGCTTTCTTGCGCGCTTCTTCGGCTTCCCGGGCCTGACGGGCCAGGGTTTCCTCGATGGTCTTGAGCACCTTGGCCAGGTCGGCCTGGTCCTGTTGGCGTGCCTGCAGCTTCTGGTCGCCGTCTTTCACGTCGCTGTTGAGCTTGGCCAGCACCTGCTGGCGCTTGCTGCGCTCGCTGTCCAGCGCCTGTCGGCGCGTGTCGAGGTCGGCGCGCTGGGCCAGCAGTTGTTCCTGCTGACGGGAAATGTCCTGCTCGACGCTGGCCAGCTGGCGCAGGGTCTCGTTGAACGCCTTGAGCTGCTCGAGGCGCGCTTTGCTCAGGTAGTCGTAATAGGACAGGGTGCGGGCGAATTTCTCTGGATTCTGCTGGTTCAGCAGCAGCTTGAGGTATTCCTCGCGACCATTGTTCTGGTAGGCCGAACGGGCCTGGATGGCGATCAGCCGTTGTTGTTCAACGCGGGCGCTCTGGAGTTTTTTTTTCTCGGTATCAAGGCGCTCCAGCTCGCC
Source organism: Pseudomonas sp. LRP2-20 (assembly GCF_024349685.1). NCBI lineage: Bacteria > Pseudomonadati > Pseudomonadota > Gammaproteobacteria > Pseudomonadales > Pseudomonadaceae > Pseudomonas > Pseudomonas sp. LR2-20. Next base: position 404,521 of record NZ_AP025944.1, read on the forward strand.
CTCGGTCTTTTTTAGTTCTTGTTGCAGGGCCTCCACCTGCTTCTCCAGGTTACCGATGTCGGTTTCGGTGGCCTTGAGGTCTTTTTGCACGCCGGCCTTTTCTTCCTGGAGCTTGCCCAGCGTCTTCTTGAGCTCGGCAATGTCCTGGCGGGTGGCGTCCAGTTGCTGCTGGGTCTGCGCGCGCTCATCGGCAAAGGCCGGACTGAGCAGGCAGGACAAGGCTAGAGGAATCAGGGCGCGTAGCATGGGGTTTGGCGTACCAAGGATAGAGACTGGCCTAGTATGCCCGTGCAGGCAGGCAAAAAAAACGCCTCGCTGCCGGGGCAGAGGGGCGTTTGTCTGGAATTCATGTGCAAAGAGGGCCGCAGCGCGGCCCGAGGCACGGAATCAGGCGTCGACCAGGATGGATGTACCGGTCATTTCTGCCGGCTTTTCCAGGCCCAGCAGTTTCAGCATGGTCGGTGCCACGTCGGCCAGCACGCCGCCTTCGCGGACCTGCACCTTGCGCTTGCCGACATAGATGAACGGCACCGGCTCGCTGGTGTGCGCAGTGTGCGCCTGGCCGGTGCAGGCGTCTTCCATCTGTTCGACGTTGCCGTGGTCGGCGGTGATCAGTGCTTCGCCGCCGACCTTGTCCAGCGCCTCGACGATGCGCCCGACGCAGGTATCCAGGGCCTCGACTGCTTTTACTGCGGCTTCGAACACGCCGGTGTGGCCGACCATGTCGCCGTTGGCGTAGTTGACCACGATCACGTCAAAACGCTGCTGTTCGATGGCCTCGACGATGCGGTCGGTCACTTCAGGTGCGTTCATCTCCGGTTGCAGGTCGTAGGTGGCAACCTTCGGCGACGGGATCAGGATGCGCTCTTCGCCTTCGAACGGTTCTTCGCGGCCACCGGAGAAGAAGAACGTGACGTGTGCATATTTCTCGGTTTCGGCGATGCGCAGCTGGGTCTTGCCGTTTTTCGCCAGGTACTCGCCCAGCACGTTGTCCAGGCTGGACGGGGCGTAGGCTGCCGGCGCGGCGATTTTTGCCGAATACTGGGTCAGGCCGATGTAGGCCGCCATTTTTGGCAGGCGCGCGCGGGGGAATTCGTTGAAGTCCGGCTCGACGAAGGCACGCGACAGCTCACGGGCGCGGTCGGCGCGGAAGTTCATGAAGATCACGGCATCGCCGTCCTCGACCTTGACGGCTTCGCCAATGCGCGTGGCCTTGACGAATTCGTCGTTCTCCTCGCGGGCGTAGGCTGCTTCCAGGCCTGCCAGCGCGGTGTCGGCCGTGTAGTCGGCAACGCTGTCGACGATCAGGTTGTAGGCGGCGCTGACGCGATCCCAGCGGTTGTCACGGTCCATCGCGAAGTAGCGGCCGATCAGGCTGGCGATGCGGCCCTTGCCGAGCTTGGCGAAGGTCGCGTCGAGCAGTTCGATCGACGATTGCGCGCTGCGCGGCGGGGTGTCACGGCCGTCGAGGAAGGCGTGCAGGTAGATCTTCTCGGCGCCACGTTGCGCTGCCAGTTCGGCCATGGCCACCAGGTGGTCCTGATGGCTGTGCACGCCACCGTCGGACAGCAGGCCGAGGATGTGCACGGCCTTGCCGGCGCCCACTGCCTTGTCCACCGCGCCGGTGAGTACCGGGTTCTGGAAGAACTCGCCATCGCGGATGGCCTTGGTCACCCGGGTGAAGTCCTGATAGACGACGCGCCCGGCGCCGAGGTTCATGTGGCCGACTTCGGAGTTGCCCATCTGCCCGTCCGGCAGGCCGACATCCATCCCGGAGCCGGAAATCAGGCCATGCGGCTGGGTGGCGCGCAGGCGGTCATAGACCGGCGTGTTGGCGGCATAGATGGCGTTAAATTCGGGGCTCTCGCTGTGGCCGAAGCCATCCAGGATGATCAGGACCAGGGGTTTGGGCGTACTCGTCATCAATCAAACTCACGGTTGTTCAAAGATGATAAAGACACGCATTTTAGGGCAAATGCGCCATCAGCGGCGAATAATCGTCCTGTCGGCCGACCGGCGCAGGCCACCCGGTAACATGAAGGTACCTTTACCACCAGCCCGTCGGGCTTTGGTGGCACTGGGGGGCTGTGTATACTGGCCGGCATTTTCAATCGCCTGGAACACCGCTGATGGTTGCTCACCTGATTCAATTCGCGACAGATCACTACATCCTGGTGGCGATCTTCGTGGTTCTGCTGGTCGCACTGCTCGTCAATGAACTGCGCCGTGGCGGCCAGAGCCTGAGCAACGGCCAGCTGACCGCGCTGGTCAATGCCGACAAGGCACTGGTCATCGACATTCGCCCGTCCAAGGAATATTCCGCCGGCCACATCGTCGGTGCGCTGAACATCCCGCAGGACAAGCTGGCCAACCGTATGACCGAGCTCGAGAAGCACAAAGAAAAGACCCTGATCGTGGTCGACGCGATGGGCCAGCAGTCCGGCGCGGTCTGCGGTGAACTGATCAAGGCCGGTTACACCGCCGCCAAACTGAGCGGTGGCGTTTCCAGCTGGAAAGCCGATAACCTGCCCCTGGTGAAGTGATATGAAGCCTGTCATCGTCTACTCCAGCGACTACTGCCCTTACTGCATGCGCGCCAAGTACCTGCTCGAGAGCAAAGGCGTGGCCTTCGAGGAAATCAAGGTCGACGGCAAGCCGCAGGTTCGTGCCGAGATGAGTCAGAAGGCCGGCCGTACTTCGGTGCCGCAGATCTGGATCGGCAGCACCCACGTCGGTGGATGCGATGACCTCTATGCCCTGGAGCGCGCCGGCAAGCTCGACGCGCTGCTGGCAGCCTGATTTGCACTGCATTCAAAAACATTAGGATTAAGGATCTGCCATGACTGACCAACAGACCAACGGCGCTGCTGCAGAAGACAACAGCCCTCAGTTCTCCATGCAGCGCATCTATGTGCGTGACCTGTCGTTCGAAGCCCCGAAAAGCCCGCAGATCTTCCGTCAGACCTGGGAACCGAGCGTTGCCCTGGACCTGAACACCAAGCAGAAAGCGCTGGAAGGCGACTTCCACGAAGTGGTGCTGACCCTGTCGGTGACCGTCAAGAACGGCGACGAAGTGGCCTTCATCGCTGAAGTTCAGCAGGCTGGCATCTTCCTGATCAAGAACCTCGACGCTTCCTCGATGAGCCACACCCTCGGCGCGTTCTGCCCGAACATTCTGTTCCCGTACGCCCGTGAGACCCTGGACAGCCTGGTGACCCGCGGTTCGTTCCCGGCCCTGATGCTGTCGCCGGTCAACTTCGACGCCCTGTACGCGCAAGAAATGCAGCGCATGCAGGAAGCTGGCGAAGTGCCGACTGTGCAGTAATTCTGCCGATATGGAAAAAGCGCCTCTCGGGGCGCTTTTTTATGGCTGTGGATTGTTGGCGCCTGTTAGATCGAGCGCCGCCCGCGCGGCGCATCGCGAGCTACGCTCGCTCCTACGTTTGTTTCTGGCCAATATTTTCTGTGGGATTTGCGCGCGTACGCCTTGGCGCATGACGCGATATTGCGTGGTACCAACAAGGCGGTCGCGCGCGGCTGTCACAGGCGCTACTGGCCCGAAACAAACGTAGGAGCGAGCGTAGCTCGCGATGCGCCGCGCGGGCGGCGCTCGATCTGCGCCCAACCACAAGACTTAGACCTTAACTCCCGGCAAACCCGTTCTGCCGCCAGGCCTCATACACCGTCACTGCCACCGTGTTGGACAGGTTCAGGCTGCGGCACCCCGGCCGCATCGGCAGGCGCAGGCGTTGTTCGGCTGGCAGGCTGTCGAGCACCTCGGCCGGCAGGCCGCGGCTCTCTGGCCCGAAGAGGAACGCATCGCCGGGCTGATAAGCCACTTCATGGAACGGGTGCGAGCCCTTGGTGGTGAAGGCGAAAAGGCGTGGATTGCCCAGGCTTTCCAGGCATCCGGCCAGGCTTTCGTGGCGCTTGAGCGTGGCATACTCGTGGTAATCAAGCCCCGCACGGCGCAGGCGCTTGTCGTCCAGTTCGAAGCTGATCGGCTCGATCAGGTGCAGGGCGCAGCCGCTATTGGCGCAGAGGCGGATGATGTTGCCGGTATTCGGCGGAATTTCTGGTTGAAAAAGGATGACGTGAAACATGCACGGCTCCAAGCGTGAAGATGACGAACATTCTACCTCCGAACCCGACCTGCGTTCGAAGGCCTGGCCGCGCATGTTGCTTTCCCTGGCGCTGTTCGGCGTTCTGGTGGGCCTGATGATTGGCCGTTTGACTGCCCCTGATGAGCATGTGCTGGAGCAGGTCGAGGTGGTGCAGGATGGCCTGGACCTGTGGTTCAACGCAGCGCCCAAGCTGCATGGCGAAAATGTCGAAGGTACCGTGGCGCTGCTGTTCGAGGCCGAGGGCAAGGCGCAGCGTGGTCAGCTCGACCTGAACGGCAAGCCGGTCGGCTGGCGCTTGCAGCAGAGTGACAAGGGACTGTTGCTGACGGTGATTGCCGCGCGCCCTCTGCACGGTGAATGGGCTGGTGCAGAGGACGCTGGGCGTTGGCGGGTGCAGGTGAAGCTGCACGAATAAAAGAGGGGATGTCCCGGCCTGCCTGTACCGAGGTCCCCAAAGGGGGTTACAGCGAATTAAAGGGGGGATATCCCGGCCTGCCTGTACCGAGGTCCCCAAAAGGGGTTACAGCGAATTAAAGGGGGGATGGCCCGGCCTGCCTGTACCGAGGTCCCCAAAACCGGCGTTACTTCGAATAAAAGAGGGGTCACCCGGCCTGCCTGTACCAGGGCCCCGAAACTGGATATGTATTAGCTATTGCAGGGGGCGTGCCAGTTTTGCAATGCCCGGAAACATTAGGTTTCAGGGCGATTTGGCCGAGTTTTGAGGGGTTTTGTGCCTTTGTGAGGTGCATCGGGCACAGCATCGGTGCATCGGAGGGCAGAAATGACTGGGGCCGCAAAGCGGCCCCAGGGGTGTTCCAGGCTAACTGGCAGGTCAGTGGTCCTCGCCCTCATCCTCATCCCCGCCGTCCACATTCATGCCCAGCTCCTTGATCTTGCGGGTCAGGGTATTGCGGCCCCAGCCCAGCAGCACTGCCGCATCACGCCGGCGCCCGGCGGTGTGCTTGAGCGCAGTCTCGATCATGATCCGTTCAAAGCTGGGTACCGCGCTGTCGAGCAGGTTCGACTGCCCGCGCGCCAAGGCCTGGTCGGCCCACTGGCGCAGCGCCTGTTCCCAATTGGTCACTGGGGCGGCGTCCTGCGGCAGGTTCAGCAGCTCAGGTGGCAAATCGCCGATCAGCACTTCGCGGCTGGAGGCCATCACGGTGATCCAGCGGCAGGTGTTCTCCAGCTGGCGCACGTTGCCTGGCCACGGCAGGTTGCGGATGAACTCTTCGGTCTCCGGCTTGAGCAACTTAGGCTCGACGGCCAGCTCCTGGGCGGCACGGCCGAGGAAATGCCGTGCCAGCGCAGGGATGTCCTCGCGGCGGTCGGCCAGGCGTGGGATATGGATGCGGATCACGTTGAGGCGGTGGAACAAGTCTTCACGGAACTTGCCGGCTGTTACCAGCGACTCCAGGTTCTGGTGGGTCGCCGCGATGATCCGCACATCGACCTTCACCGGCACATGGCCGCCAACCCGATAGAACTCGCCATCGGCCAGCACCCGCAGCAGGCGGGTCTGGGTGTCGGCCGGCATGTCGCCGATCTCGTCAAGGAACAAGGTGCCACCGTCGGCCTGCTCGAAGCGGCCGCGGCGCAGGTTGGCCGCGCCGGTAAAGGCACCTTTCTCGTGGCCGAACAGCTCGGATTCCATCAGGTCCTTTGGAATGGCCGCCATGTTCAGGGCGATGAACGGCGATGCGGCGCGCGGGCTGTGGCGGTGCAGGGCGTGCGCCACCAGCTCTTTACCGGTACCGGATTCGCCGTTGATCAGCACGGTGATGTTGGAGTGGCTCAGGCGGCCGATGGCGCGGAAAACTTCCTGCATCGCCGGCGCTTCGCCGATGATTTCCGGGGTACGGGCCAGGGCCTGCGGTACGTCGAGGCCTTGCTGTTCCTGCGCGTGCTGATTGGCGCGTTTGACCAGCGACACTGCTTCGTCGACGTCGAACGGCTTGGGCAGATATTCGAAGGCACCGCCCTGGTAGGACGCGACGGCGCTGTCCAGGTCGGAATGGGCAGTCATGATGATGACTGGCAGGCGTGGGTGCTGCTCGCGGATCTGCGCCAGCAGGTCGAGGCCGCTGGCACCGGGCATGCGAATGTCGGAAATGATCACATCCGGCTGCTGGCGAGCCAGGCGGCCCATGACACCATCGGCGCTGTCGAAGCTCTGGGTGGTCATGCCTTCCTGTTGCAGGGCTTTTTCCAGGACCCAGCGGATGGAGCGATCATCATCGACGATCCATACGGTTTCACTTCGGCTCATGAGGCGGTGGCTCCTTGTTCCAGGGGCAGGAAGATCGAGAAGGCGGTATGCCCTGCGTGGCTTTCACACTCGATCAGGCCCTGGTGCTGGCTGATGATGTTCTGGGTAATGGCCAGTCCGAGCCCGGTACCGTCCGGGCGCCCACTGACCATGGGATAGAAAAGGGTGTCCTGCAGTTCCGCAGGGATGCCCGGGCCGTTGTCGATGATCTCGATACGCGCCGCCAGGCGATGGCGCACATGGCCGATGGTGAACTGGCGCACGGCGCGGCTGCGCAGGGTGATGCGGCCCAGGCGCAGCTCGTTTTGTGAACTGATCGCCTGCATCGCGTTGCGCACGATGTTCAATACCGCCTGGATCATCTGCTCGCGATCGATCAACACGTCCGGCAGGCTCGGGTCGTAATCGCGCACCAAAGTGATGCAGCCTTGGCTTTCGGCCTCGACCAGGCTGCAGACCCGCTCCAGTACTTCGTGGATGTTGGTCATGGCCAGCGACGGCAACTTGTTCGAGCCGAGCATGCGGTCGACCAGGTTGCGCAGGCGGTCAGCCTCTTCGATGATCACATTGGTGTAGTCGCGCAGGCCCTCTTCGGGCAGCTCGCGGGCCAGCAGCTGTGCTGCGCCACGGATGCCGCCGAGCGGGTTCTTGATCTCGTGGGCCAGGCCGCGCACCAGCATCTTGGTGGTTTCCTGCTTGCTCAGCTGGGCCTCTTCCTTGGTGATGCGCAGCAGGCGATCCCGCGGGTGCACTTCCAGTAGCAGCAAGGTATTGCCCTGGTGCAGGATCGGCGTCACCGCATAGTCGACGGTGATGGTCTGCCCGGTCAGCGAGGTCAGTTGCGCTTCGCGCTTGGTGAACGGGTGCGCCTGCTCCACGGCCTGGCGCAGCGAGTTGAGCGCCTCGGTCGATTCGGTGAACAGTTCACTGATGAACTGCCCGTGGCTGCGCTGGCCACTGACCGCCAGGAGCATTTCCGCAGCCGGGTTCATGTACTCCAGGCGCAGCTCGGCATTGAGCAGGAGCGTGGCGGTGGTCAGGTTGTCCAGAAGCAGACGGTGCTGTGCATCGCTGATGGTCATAAGGCGTCGTTGACCTCTTTTGGCGCTTGTCAGGCAGGGCACGGCCATGGCCGGGCAGGCGGCGGATCCGCGAATGCCAGTCTCTGCACAAGAAAATGCAAGAAACAAACCAAGGCTCCGAAAAGAAGCGGAATTGCCTGATAAAGACCTGCAATTGCGCATATTCGGACCAGATTGCCCTGATTCAAGGAACCTTGTGACCTGTTTTAGGGTGCACTCAAGGGCGTCCGCCTGTTAAGTGCACCAATATAGAGCATAGAGAGTATCCGATAAGTTTCGATTTCAACGGTCCGGCAAGGTGCCTGGCAGGGTTCAGCTAGCGCTGGATCCAGGCGTTCCCTCCGCTGGGGAGGGGGGTGGGCATTCGCCTGCGGAGGTAAATGGCGGAATACCCTTGGCGCTGGCGTAGAACACCAGGATCTCGGCCGGTTGATCGGTAGTGCGGCTCCGATGTAGCCCGTTGACAATCTCGGCCAGGGCGTCACCGGCCTTGAGACTGACGCGAATGCCAGCTGCGTTTTCCACTTCGATCGCGCCGCTCAGCATGTAGCCCATGTTTGGCGCCAGATGGCAGTGCCAGTCCAGCGTAGAACGGGCCGGGATGTTGATTTTCAGCAGTGACAGCTCGGGCTGGCCTTGCGGGTAATGCGTGTAAGGTGTCTGGTCCCAGGCAACTCCTGTGCGCAGGAGTGTCCTGGACGTTATCTCGGCGTTTGATGGTAGTGGCTCGTTACAGCCTGTGATCAGTAAAGTCGTGAGCAGCGGCAGTGCAATACGCATGATCGTTATCCTTCAGCTTGAGTGAGGCGCGCACAAATGCGCGGTAGCTCGAACCAGGGCCATGTGCCGGAGGGGGTCGTTTGCATAACTGGCAAGGGCATCCGCCCGCTTGCGTGGGCAATCTTTCATCGATAGCCGGTCAAGGCGGTCCAGTTCGTAAAGCAACGTCGACTGCAGCATGTCCAGACGTGGGCGTAGCTCGTTGGCCAGATCCCGGGGTTGCTGGGATGGTCGCTTGCCCAGTGCGGTCCAGCGGTCGATTAGCCCGTACTGGATCATCTTGTTGGCTTCGATCTGGTCGGCAAAAAAGACAGTCGCCCGCTCGGGCGTCAGGCCATAGTCATGCGCTGCGGCGTGAACCTGCTGCAAGATCTGCAGTTCGCGGGCGGGCGCTTCGACCGCCAGGGCGTTGTCCCACTTGTGCACAGCCACGGAGTGGGCCAGGTCCAGGCGCTGCCCGATCGCCGCCAGCAAGGGCCTGAGTTCAGGTGGCGAGTTGGCGCTGCAGCCCAGGAGCAAGAAGGTGAAGCACAGCACGATTTGTATGAGGCGCACGGCAATCTCCTTGTTGTTGGAGAATTGATTGTGCGCAGGCAGGCAACCGCCGCTTGTAGGAAACATCTGAAACGGACGGGCGTAAAACAAAAAACGGCCTTCAGAAGAAGGCCGTTTTCGGTGATTCAGATCGGCGCAAGGCGCCAATCAGATCAGCAGCTGTAGTACAGCTCGTATTCCAGCGGGTGCACGAAGGTGCGGACCTTGATTTCTTCTTCGCTCTTCAGCTCGATGAAGGCATCGATGAAGTCGTCGGAGAACACGCCGCCCTTGGTCAGGAACGCACGGCCTTTATCCAGCTCTTCCAGAGCTTCTTTCAGGCTGCCGCACACTTGCGGAATGTCCTTGGCTTCTTCTGGCGGCAGGTCGTACAGGTTCTTGTCGGCAGCATCGCCTGGGTGGATCTTGTTCTGGATGCCGTCCAGGCCAGCCATCAGCAGGGCCGCGAAGGCCAGGTATGGGTTGGCCGATGGGTCCGGGAAGCGTGCTTCGATACGGCGGGCTTTCGGGCTGCCGACGTAAGGAATACGGATCGAGGCGGAACGGTTGCGAGCCGAGTAGGCCAGCATTACCGGGGCTTCGAAGCCTGGGACCAGACGTTTGTACGAGTTGGTCGACGGGTTGGTGAAGCCGTTCAGGGCCTTACCGTGCTTGATGATACCGCCGATGAAGTACAGAGCGGTTTCGGACAGGCCGGCATAGCCTTCACCCGAGAAGGTGTTCTTGCCGTCTTTCCAGATCGACATGTGCACGTGCATGCCCGAGCCGTTGTCGCCGTACAGTGGCTTCGGCATGAAGGTAGCGGTACGGCCGTAAGCGTCGGCAACGTTGTGCACGACGTATTTCAGGGCCTGTACTTCGTCAGCTTTCTTCACCAGGGTGTTGAACTTGACGCCGATTTCGTTCTGGCCGGCAGTCGCCACTTCGTGGTGGTGAACTTCAACGGTCTGGCCCATTTCTTCCAGGGCGTTGCACATGGCGGTGCGGATTTCGTGGTCGTGGTCGAACGGCGGAACCGGGAAGTAGCCGCCTTTCACGCCTGGACGGTGGCCTTTGTTGCCGCCTTCGACGTCAGCGCCAGTCATCCACGAGCCTTGCTCGGAGAAGATCTTGAACATCGAGCCGGAGATGTCCGACTGGAACTTCACTTCGTCGAAGATGAAGAACTCTGGCTCTGGGCCAGCGAATACGGTGTCACCGATACCGGTGCTCTTCAGGTACTCTTCGGCGCGCTTGGCGATCGCACGTGGGTCGCGATCGTAGCCTTGCATGCTCGACGGGTCGACGATGTCGCAGGTGATGATCAGGGTCGGTTCTTCGGTGAACGGGTCCAGAACGGCAGTCTCGTCGACTGGCATCAGGATCATGTCGGAAGCTTCGATGCCTTTCCAGCCAGCGATGGAGGAGCCGTCGAACATCTTGCCGACTTCGAAGAAGTCTTCGTCCAGGCCATCACGCGCCGGCATGGTCACGTGGTGCTGAGTACCTTTGGTGTCCGTGAAACGCAGATCAATCCACTTGACGTCATGATCTTTGATGAGTTGAACCGACTTCGACATGTTGTCCTCCGGAGGGTCTAGAGCGCGGTGGGCCGCTGCTCTGGAAAAAGGGTGTTGCCGGGCGCGGATAGTCGGCCAAGCGTACCTGCCTCACAAGGGAGCAAATTGCATGCCAGTGCCCGAAAATGGCGAGGGCGAGATAAAAAGGGGCGTTTGCGGGCATTTGCCAGGCTGGCTGCGGGAAAATGTGCACCCTTAGAAGGCAAGAATCGAGTGTTGGGCACCAAGTTGGTGCGTGGCTTGATTTTTGTGGTGCCCTTGGGATCACGCGCCGCCCGCGCGGCGCATCGCGAGCTACGCTCGCTCCTACGTTTGTTTCTGGCCAATATTTTCTGTGGGATTTGCGCGCGTACGCCTTGGCGCATGACTCGATATTGCGTGGTACCAACAAGGCGGTCGCGCGCGCCTGTCACAGGCGTTACTGGCCCGAAACAAACGTAGGAGCGAGCGCAGCTCGCGATGCGCCGCGCGGGCGGCGCTCGATCTCACAGGCAGCGCAAAACCTGGCCCAAGCATATATCTCAAAGCTTCTGATCAAAAGTTGGTCAAATCCTGAGCAATTTCCGCTATAATTTGCGCCCCTCATTTTCGGCAGGCCCTGCGCGCGCTGTTAACCAATGAAACTTATCGTCAAAGTCTTCCCAGAAATCACCATCAAGAGCCGGCCGGTGCGCAAGCGTTTCATCCGCCAGCTCGGCAAGAACATCCGCAACGTGCTCAAGGACCTCGATCCAGAGCTCGCGGTCGATGGTGTCTGGGATAACCTCGAAGTGGTCACCCGCGTCGAGGACGAGAAGGTCCAGCGCGAGATGATCGAGCGCCTCACCTGCACCCCGGGCATTACCCACTTCCTGCAGGTCGAGGAATACCCGCTGGGCGACTTCGACGACATCGTCGCCAAGTGCAAGCACCACTTTGGCCACCTGCTGGCTGGCAAGCGCTTCGCCGTGCGCTGCAAGCGCGGCGGCCACCACGACTTCACCTCGATGGATGTCGACCGTTATGTCGGCAGCCAGCTGCGCCAGCAGTGCGGCGCCACCGGCATCGACCTGAAGACCCCTGAAGTGCTGGTGCGCATCGAAATTCGTGATCAGCGCCTGTATGTCATCCACAACCAGCACAACGGCATCGGCGGCTACCCGCTGGGTGCCCTGGAGCAGACCCTGGTGCTGATGTCCGGTGGTTTCGACTCCACCGTGGCGGCCTACCAGATGATGCGTCGCGGCCTGATGACCCACTTCTGCTTCTTCAACCTCGGTGGTCGTGCCCACGAGCTGGGCGTGATGGAAGTGGCCCACTACCTGTGGAAGAAGTACGGCAGCAGCCAGCGCGTGCTGTTCATCAGCGTGCCGTTCGAAGAAGTGGTCGGCGAGATCCTCAACAAGGTCGACAACAGCTACATGGGCGTGACCCTCAAGCGCATGATGCTGCGCGGTGCCGCGCACATGGCCGACCGCCTGCAGATCGACGCGCTGGTCACCGGCGAGGCGATTTCCCAGGTATCCAGCCAGACCCTGCCGAACCTGTCGATCATCGACTCGGCCACCGACAAGCTGGTGCTGCGCCCGTTGCTGGCCAGCCACAAGCAGGACATCATCGACCAGGCCACCGAAATCGGCACTGCCGACTTCGCCAAGCACATGCCGGAATACTGCGGCGTGATCTCGGTGAACCCGACCACCCATGCCAAGCGTCACCGCATGGAGCACGAAGAAAAGCAATTCGACATGGCCGTGCTCGAGCGCGCTCTGGAGCGTGCCAAGTTCATCTCCATCGACCACGTGATCGACGAGCTGGGCAAGGACATCGAAGTCGAGGAAGTGGCCGAGGCATTGCCAGGCCAGATCGTCATCGACATTCGTCACCCCGATGCCCAGGAAGACGAACCCTTGGCGCTGGAGGGTATCGAAGTCCAGGCCATGCCGTTCTACGCGATCAACAGCAAGTTCAAGCACCTGGACCCTACGCGCCAGTACTTGCTGTATTGCGACAAAGGTGTGATGAGCCGTTTGCACGCACACCACCTGCTCAGTGAGGGACATGCCAATGTGCGTGTTTATCGTCCGACATAAGACGCCAGGGCTGTATGGCGGCAGCATCCGCCATCGCCCTCCCGACCATCGGGCCCGCTGAGCCTCAAACCGTACATATTCGCCACCTAAACTGGTGGCAACCGAATCCTCTGATCGAGATACAGTTGTGATCGAAAATCTGCGTAACATCGCCATCATCGCCCACGTTGACCATGGTAAAACCACCCTGGTCGACAAACTCCTGCGTCAGTCCGGCACTCTGGAGCGTAACGAGCTCAACGACGAGCGCGTCATGGACTCCAACGACCAGGAAAAAGAGCGCGGTATTACCATTCTGGCGAAAAACACCGCCATCAACTGGAACGGCTACCACATCAACATCGTCGACACCCCCGGCCACGCCGACTTCGGTGGCGAGGTTGAGCGTGTAATGTCGATGGTCGACTCCGTGCTGCTGCTGGTCGACGCCCAGGACGGCCCGATGCCGCAAACCCGCTTCGTGACCAAGAAGGCCTTCGAAGCCGGCCTGAAGCCGATCGTCGTGATCAACAAGGTCGACCGTCCGGGCGCGCGTCCTGACTGGGTTCTGGACCAGATCTTCGACCTGTTCGCCAACCTCGGCGCCACCGACGAACAGCTGGACTTCAAAGTCGTCTACGCCTCGGCCCTGAACGGCATTGCCGGTCTGGACCACACCGCCATGGGCGAAGACATGACCGCCCTGTACCAGTCGATCGTCGACAACGTACCAGCGCCGGACGTTGACCGTGACGGCTCGTTCCAGATGCAGATCTCCGCACTGGACTACAACAGCTTCCTCGGCGTTATCGGTGTTGGCCGTATCGCCCGTGGCCGCATCAAGCCGAACACCCCGGTTGTCGCCATCGACACCAATGGCAAGAAGCGTAACGGCCGTATCCTCAAGCTGATGGGCCACCACGGTCTGCACCGCGTCGACGTCGAAGAAGCCCAGGCTGGCGACATCGTCTGCATCAGCGGTTTCGACGAGCTGTTCATCTCCGACACCCTGTGCGCCCCGGATGCGGTAGAAGCGATGAAGCCGCTGACCGTTGACGAGCCGACCGTTTCGATGACCTTCCAGGTCAACGACTCGCCGTTCTGCGGTAAGGAAGGCAAGTTCGTCACCAGCCGTAACATCAAGGACCGTCTGGACAAGGAGCTGCTGTACAACGTTGCTCTGCGCGTTCAGGAAACCGATTCCCCTGACAAGTTCAAGGTATCGGGCCGTGGTGAGCTGCACCTGTCCGTTCTGATCGAAACCATGCGCCGTGAAGGCTTCGAGATGGCTGTAGGCCGTCCTGAAGTGATCATCCGCGAAGTCGACGGCGTGAAGCAGGAGCCGTTCGAGAACGTCACCATCGACATCCCTGAAGAATCCCAGGGCAAGGTCATGGAAGAGATGGGTCTGCGTAAAGGCGACCTGACCAACATGGTTCCGGATGGCAAGGGCCGTGTTCGCCTGGAGTACAACATTCCAGCCCGTGGTCTGATCGGTTTCCGTAACCAGTTCCTGACCCTGACCAACGGTGCAGGCATCCTGACTTCGATCTTCGATCGCTATGACACCATGAAGTCGGGCCAGATGTCCGGCCGTCTGAACGGTGTTCTGGTTTCGGTCGAGACCGGCAAGGCACTGACCTACTCGCTGGAAACCCTGCAGGCTCGTGGCAAGCTGTTCGTTGAACACGGCCAGGAGATCTACAACGGTCAGATCATCGGCCTGAACAGCCGTGACAACGACCTGGGCGTGAACCCGACCAAAGGCAAGAAGCTCGACAACATGCGTGCTTCGGGCAAGGACGAAGTCATCGCCCTGGTTCCGCCGGTTCGCCACACCCTCGAGCAGGCCCTGGAATTCATCCAGGACGACGAGCTGTGCGAAGTGACGCCGAAGTCGATCCGTCTGCGCAAGAAGATCCTGGACGAAGGCGAGCGTACCCGCGCTGCCAAGAAAGCCAAGAACTGAGTTAGCTCAGGCTGAATGAAAACGCCCCCGGTCGAAAGGCCGGGGGCGTTTTTGTTTGTAGAGTGCAAGGTTTTTGTAGGTGATGTCTCAAGCTGGCGTAGGTTGCATCTTCCACTGCCTTTTGCGCCTTGTGAGTGCTCGTTGTCATGCCTAGCGTGGAGTGCATTCTCTCGTATAGGAAGCATGACCATGAGTTATCGCTTGGCGATGGCCATCCCCTGCCTGATGGTTGGCCTGCAGGCTTGCACTGTGCAGGAATGCGCCAATCCGCGTCCGCAGGACGTCGTTCAGTGCCATATTGGCAAGGTGCGCCAGACACCCTTGGAATCTGAATTGCTCGAGCAGGCCCTTGAGCCTGGTTACGCATTCCGTCGCCTGCAGCTGGTTTCGCAGGTGTGGGAACCGGCCCCGGTGCTTGAGCCGCGCCGCTGGGAGCACAATGTCGAGCTGCACATCCCGGGCAATGCAGTGCCTGGCAAAGCCTTGCTGGTGGTGAACAACGGCGTGCGGCACGGGCCGGCGCAAACCCCTGACTATGCCCGTGAAGCGTTGCGCGAAGTCGCCCTCAAGGCGCAGATGGCCGTGGTCATGATCAGCGATGTGCCCAACCAGTATGTGACCTTTGGCGATGTCGACAAGCCCTTGCGCGAGGATGACGCGGTGGCCCATACCTGGGCCCATTCGCTGCGTGGGGCGGCGCCGGAACTGCCACTGCATGTGCCGATGGCCGCAGCGGCGAGCCGGGCGATGGACCTGGCCGAGCAGGAACTGGGCAAGCAGGGGCTGGCGGTGGACCGTTTCATCATCACGGGTGCTTCCAAGCGCGGCTGGAGTGCATGGCTCACGGCATTGGCCGATGAGCGGGTGATGGCCATCGTGCCCAGCGTGATCGACGTCGCGGACACTTCGGCCATGCTGGCCGGATTGCGCAAACGTTATGGTGGTCACTGGCCCTTGGCGCTGGGTTCCTACCAGCAGGCCGGTGTTCTGCAACAGCTGGGCACCCCGGCATTCGAGCGGCTGATGGCGTTGATGGATCCGATGCAGTACCTGGGCGAGGAGGGGCAGCGCCTGGCCATTCCCAAGTACCTGGTGTCCGCCAGCGGTGACGACTTCTTCGCGCCTGATCCGGTCACTGATTATCAGCAGCGCCTGCCAGGCGTGACCAGCTTGAGGGTGTTGCCCAATTCCGACCACGGTGGCGTGCGACAAGCGGTGGTCAGCACCTTGGTGCCGGTGGTGACGCGCCTGCGCGATGGCAAACCGCTGCCGAGCGTGCAGGTGTCGGCAACCGGGCAGGCCGGGCAGATGCTCGTCGACTTCTCCGAACCGCCAGTGGCGGTGAGGGTGTGGACGGCAAGCAACAGCAGGGACCGCGACTTCCGCTATGCCTGCGGGGTGCGCTACCAGTCCGAGACGCTTGCGCCCAAGCAGCACTTCACCCTGCAACGCACGGCACCCGCTACGGGATGGCAGGCGCAGTTCGTCGAAGCGAAGTTCGCTGATGGCTTCATCGCCACCAGCCCGGTCAGCGTGTTGCCGCAGACGTACCCCGAGCACCCGCCGACGGATCAGGGTGGTGCTTGCCGCAGCTTCCCGGCGCAGAGCGCTTGAGCAACAGGCTCAATCCGGCATGCCCAGTTCGGCGTCGTCCAGCAGGGCCTTGGCCAATGCACTGAGGTAGTGCGCAGCCCAGATCAGGGCGCGGTGACTGTGGTTGTAGGCGATCATCAGGTAGTGGGTGATGACCACGACGTGGTCGAGGGGGATGAGGTTTTCGCAGATGGTGTGGGTGAGGGCCTGTCTTGAGGTTGCAGATGGGCTGCCATGGGTCCGCCTCGACATTTTCAGCGCCTATGAGATCGAGCGCCGCCCGCGCGGCGCATCGCGAGCTGCGCTCGCTCCTACGTTTGTTTCGGGCCAATGTTTCCTGTGGGATTTGCGCGCGTACGCCGTGGCGCATGGCTCGATATCGCGTCGTACCAGCAAGGCGGTCGCGCGCGCTTGTCACAGGCATTACTGGCCCGAAACAAATGTAGGAGCGAGCGCAGCTCGCGATGCGCCGCGCGGGCGGCGCTCGATATCCGCCACGCCATCACAATCAAGGCATGCGCCCTGCGGCCCTCACCCAATCAAAAGGCGAATCACCGCCCGACCACCTTCGGCTTGTAAGCACAATACCCCGGCCGCGGCCCGACCTTGGGGTGGTTGCGGCAGGTATCCGGGCGCTTGTCATAAATGGTGCACAGCCGGCTCTTGCGATCCAGATACATGCAGTCATCGTTGCTCATCCGGGTCAGGGTGAAAATCCCCGACTTCTGGTTGAAGCGCTCGATGATGCCTTCCTTCTGCAAACGCTTGGCTACGTTCTTCGGCGGTTCGTCTTTCTCGAACTCGTCCACCACGCCGATACGGATCAGATCCTTGATCTTCACCTCCACCGGCAGGGTGCAACAGGTCGAATGGCAGCCGTGGCACATGTTGCTGGTGTAGCGCTGCCAGGTCTCCAGGCGGTCGACTTCGGCCGCAGCGATCAGGGTCGTTTTCATCGTTATGGGGGTGAATCACGGTCTTGGGGCGCGCGATCATACCCGAGTTGTTCAAATTGTGAACAACCTTTTGCCGGAATCACAGCGTCGGCATGAAAACTGCGAACAGTAACTGTCACTCCCTGTCGAAGGGTCTAGTCTCAACAATCTCCCTCCGCTTTCGTCAACTTGCCAGAGGATGCCGCATGTCCCAGGAACCCAAAGCACGTGACGCCGAGGTGGCCGAATTTCGTGCCGCTGTACTGAACAAACTGACCTACGCGGTCGGCAAGGACCCGGAGCATGCGTTCGACCACGACTGGTTCGAAGCCATTGCCCTGGCGGCGCGTGATCACATGGTCGATCACTGGATGGACCACACCCGGCAGGCCTACCGTCGTAGCCAGAAACGGGTCTATTACCTTTCCCTGGAATTTCTCATCGGCCGCCTGCTCTACGACAGCCTGAGCAACCTGGGGCTGCTGGACATCGCCCGTGATGCGCTGGAAGGGCTGGACGTGGACCTGGAGCGCATCCGCCTGCTCGAACCTGACGCCGCGCTGGGCAACGGCGGCTTGGGCCGCCTGGCGGCCTGCTTCATGGAGAGCATGTCGACCCTGGGCATTGCCGCCCACGGTTACGGGATCCGCTACGAACATGGGTTGTTCCGCCAGGCAGTGGTGGATGGCTGGCAGCAGGAGCAGACCGAAAACTGGCTGGACTTCGGCAACCCCTGGGAGTTCGAGCGTGCGGAGGTGATCTACCCGATCAGTTTCGGCGGCAGTGTCGAAACCGTGCACGATGCCGGTGGCACTCAACGCCAGGTCTGGTGGCCGGGCGAAACGGTGCGGGCGGTGGCCTACGACACGCCGGTGGTAGGCTGGCGCGGTGCCAGCGTCAACACCTTGCGCCTGTGGCGTGCGCGGGCGCTGGAAGAGCTGCATCTGGAGCGCTTCAATGCTGGTGACCACCTGGGCGCCGTGGCCGAAGTGGCGCGGGCCGAGAGCATCTCGCGGGTGCTGTACCCGGCCGACAGCACCGAGGCCGGGCAGGAGCTGCGCTTGCGCCAGGAATACTTCTTCGTGTCGGCTTCGCTGCAAGACTTGCTGCGCCGCCACCTGAACATGCACAAAGACCTGCTGAACCTGCCTGATGCGGCAGCCATCCAGCTCAACGACACGCACCCTTCGATTGCCGTGGCGGAGCTGATGCGGCTGTTGGTGGACCAGCATGAAGTGCCCTGGGAAAAAGCCTGGGAGCTGACCGTCGGCACGCTGGCCTACACCAACCACACCTTGTTGCCCGAAGCCCTGGAAACCTGGCCGGTGGCGCTGATGGAGCGCATGCTGCCGCGGCACATGCAGATCATCTACCTGATCAACGCCTATCACATCGACGCGTTGCGGGCCAAAGGCCTGCACGACTTCGACGTGCTGCGCGCGGTATCGCTGATCGAGGAGGACAATGGCCGCCGGGTGCGCATGGGCAACCTGGCGTTCCTTGGGTCGCACAGCGTCAACGGCGTGTCGGCGCTGCACAGCAAGCTGATGAAGAGCACGGTGTTCGCCGAGCTGCACAAGCTTTACCCGCAGCGAATCAACAACAAGACCAACGGCATCACCTTCCGCCGCTGGCTGTACCAGTCCAACCCTCAGTTGACCGAGATGCTGGTCGAGGCGCTGGGCCCGGAGCTCAAGGACGACCCCGAGGGGCGCTTGGCCGGGCTGGTGCCATTTGCCGACAAACCCAGCTTCCGCAAACAGTTCGCCGCCCAACGCCTGCACAGCAAGCGCGCGCTGGCCAGCATCATCCAGGATCGGATTGGAGTCACGGTCAACCCCGAGGCGCTGTTCGACGTGCAGGTCAAGCGCATCCACGAGTACAAGCGCCAGTTGCTCAACCTGCTGCACACCGTGGCGCTGTACCAGGCCATGCGCAATGACCCCGGCACCAACTGGGTGCCGCGGGTGAAGATCTTCGCCGGCAAGGCAGCGGCCAGTTATCACCAGGCCAAGCTGATCATCAAGCTGGCCAACGATATCGCCCGGGTGGTCAACAATGACCCGACCGTGCGCGGTCTGCTCAAAGTGGTATTCCTGCCCAACTACAACGTCAGCCTGGCCGAAAGCATCATCCCGGCCGCAGACCTGTCAGAGCAGATCTCCACCGCCGGTTACGAGGCCTCCGGCACCAGCAACATGAAATTCGGTCTCAACGGCGCGCTGACCATCGGCACGCTCGATGGTGCCAATGTCGAGATGTGCGAACAGGTGGGGGCGGACAACATGTTCATCTTCGGCCTGACCGCGCAGCAGGTGGAGGCACGCAAGCGGGCCGGTGATTTCGGTGCCAACGCCGCGATCGCGGCGTCGAACCGCCTGAGCGATGTGCTGCAGGCCATTCGCAGCGGCGTCTTCTCGCCGGATGATCCGTCGCGCTATACGGGGCTGATCGATGGGCTGGTTGGCTATGACCGCTTCCTCGTGTGCGCCGACTTCGACGCCTACTGGGATGCGCAGCGGCGGGTCGAGGAGCTGTGGCACACGCCGCAGGAATGGTGGCGCATGGCGGTGCTGAACACGGCGCGGATGGGCTGGTTCTCCTCGGACCGGACCATTCGTGAATACGCAACCGAGATCTGGAAGGCCTTGGATTGAGGTAAGCCTGTCCTGGCCTCTTCGCGGGTTACCCGCGAATGGGGCAGGCTCCGACCATCGGCTTGGTGCTTGCTGAACTACCGACCTATTGTGCCGTCAGAGAGCCGTGGCGAGTCTCATCACTCGCTAGCCTGCAACTCTCCCTGTAAACTGCGGGGGTTTTTCTCCCCTTATCCTTTCGGAGCCATACATGTCCCGCGTTACCCTGAGT
Source organism: Pseudomonas sp. LRP2-20 (assembly GCF_024349685.1). Taxonomy (NCBI): domain Bacteria; kingdom Pseudomonadati; phylum Pseudomonadota; class Gammaproteobacteria; order Pseudomonadales; family Pseudomonadaceae; genus Pseudomonas; species Pseudomonas sp. LR2-20. The sequence goes on from NZ_AP025944.1 coordinate 424,306, forward strand.
CGCTATCTGATTGAGCAGACCCGCAGCAACAATACCCCTGCCGATCTGCGCTTCCTGATCGAAGTGGTGGCGCGTGCGTGCAAGGAAATCAGCCATCACGTGTCCAAAGGCGCCCTCGGCGGCGTGCTGGGCAGCATGGGCACTGAGAACGTGCAGGGCGAAGTCCAGAAGAAGCTGGACGTGATCTCCAACGATATCCTGCTGGAAGCCAACGAGTGGGGCGGTCACCTGGCCGGCATGGCCTCCGAGGAAATGGACAACGCCTACCAGATCCCGGGCAAGTACCCGAAAGGCGCCTACCTGCTGGTCTTCGACCCGCTGGACGGCTCGTCCAACATCGACGTCAACGTGTCGGTCGGTACCATCTTCTCGGTACTGCGTTGCCCTAACGAGTACCTGAGCCAGAACGAAACCCTGAACGAAAACGCCTTCCTGCAGCCAGGCACCCAGCAGGTCGCCGCCGGTTACGCCATCTATGGCCCGCAGACCATGCTGATCCTGACCCTGGGCAATGGCGTCAAGGGCTTCACCCTGGACCGCGAACTGGGCAGCTTCGTCCTGACCCACGAAAACATCCGCGTACCGGAAAGCACTGCCGAGTTCGCCATCAACATGTCCAACCAGCGTCACTGGGAAGCCCCGGTGCAGCGCTACGTGGGCGAACTGCTGGCTGGCGAGACCGGCCCGCTGAAGAAGAACTACAACATGCGCTGGATCGCCTCGATGGTGGCCGACGTGCACCGCATCCTGACCCGTGGCGGTCTGTTCATGTACCCGCGTGACGCCCGCGAGCCGAGCAAGCCGGGCAAGCTGCGCCTGATGTACGAAGCCAACCCGATGTCGTTCATCATCGAACAGGCCGGCGGCGCCTCTACCAACGGTTACGATCGCATCCTCGATATCAAGCCAGAAAGCCTGCACCAGCGTGTGTCGGTCATCCTCGGCTCGAAGGAAGAGGTCGAGCGCGTCACCGCTTACCACAAGGAGTAAGTCATGCTCGCACCTTGGCAGCCGTTGCTGGAGTGGTGGTTCGGTTGGGGCACCAGTCCCCAGGCCGTGGCTGACGAGAAGAGCACGCTGTGGTTCGGCAAGCATCACGATGCCGAAGCCCAGGCGCTGTTTGGCGACCTGGTCGAGCACGCCCTGGCGGGTGGGCTCGACGAGTGGCAGCAGAGCCCGCAAGGCTGGCTCGGCTTGCTGATCCTGCTGGACCAGCTGCCGCGCATGCTCTACCGCGACACGCCGCGCGCCTTTGAAGGCGATCGGCGTGCCCAGGTGGTGGCCATGCAGGGGCTGCAGAAGCACTGGGATTACCAGTTGCTGCCGATCCAGCGGGTGTTCGTGCTGCTGGTGCTGGAGCATGCCGAGGTGCTGGACTGGCAGAACCTGTGCGTCGAACGTTACCAGGTGCTGCTCGAAGAGCAGCCAGAGGGCAACCGGCGCTTGTTCGAAGGTTTTCTCGATTACGCCGAACAGCACCAGCGGGTAATTGCCCGGTTCGGCCGCTTCCCGCACCGTAACCTGGTGTTGGGGCGGCCGAGTACCAGCGAAGAGATGGACTTCCTGTTGGAGCCTGGTTCCCGGTTCTGACGCAAGGGCCTCTTCGCGGGTGAACCCGCTCCCACAGGTAAAGCGCAGGTTTCAAGGGCTGTGCAGTACCTTTGGGAGCGGGTTTACCCGCGAAGCAGGCGCCGCCGGATCAGATCCTGAAACTGCCCACCAGATGCTTCAACCGATCGACCTGATGCTCCAGGTCGGTGCAGGCACGCAAGGTGCTCTGCAGGTTCTGTACCCCTTCCTGATTCAACGTATTGATCTCGGTAATGTCGACATTGATCGACTCGACCACGGCCGTCTGCTCTTCGGTGGCGGTGGCCACCGACTGGTTCATGCCATCGATCTCGCCAATGCGCTGGGTCACGCTGCCCAGGCGCTCGCCGGCCTGGTTGGCAATGCCCACGCTGTGGTCGCTGTGCTGGCGGCTCTGGTTCATGGTGCTGACCGCTACTTGCGCGCCGGCCTGAAGTTCCTCGATCAGGCGCTGCACCTGCTGAGCCGATTCCTGGGTGCGGTGCGCCAGGTTGCGTACTTCGTCGGCTACCACGGCAAAGCCACGCCCGGCCTCGCCCGCGCGGGCCGCTTCGATCGCGGCGTTGAGCGCCAGCAGGTTGGTCTGCTGGGATATGCCGCTGATCACATCGAGGATCTGGCCGATGTTGGCGGTGTGGGCATTGAGTGTCTCGATGTTGCCGCACGAGTCGCTGATGCGTGCCGACAGCTGGTTCATCACCTCGATGGTGCGCCCGACCACCTGCTGGCCATCCTCGGCCAGGCCGCGTGCTTCGCTGGAGTGCTGCGACGCCAGCGCGGCGTTCTGGGCGATTTCCTGGGCGGCGGCGCCTAGCTGATTGATGGCCGCAGCCACACTGCTGGTGCGGCTGGACTGCTGGTCGGCGTTGGCAATCGAGGCATTCGAGGCATCCACCACCTGGGCGGCCACGGCGTTGACCTGCCCGGTGGCCGAGGCCACTTCGCGGATCGACTCGTGAATCCGCTCGACAAAGCGGTTGAAGGATTGGCCAAGGCTGCCGAATTCATCGTGGGCGTGGATGCTCAGGCGCCGGGTCAGGTCACCTTCGCCTTCGGCGATGTCATGCATGGCACGGCCCATCAGGTGCAGCGGCTCCATCAGGACGCGGATCAGCAAGCCGAGCAGGGCGATGATCACCACCACCGCGATCAGGGTGGCGACGATGGCCGAGGTGCGCAGTTCACCCAGCATGGCGAACGCTGCATCCTGGTCGAGTACCAGGGCCACGTACCAATCCGCCGACGGCAAGCCGTCGACGTGGGTGAAGCTGATGAACTGCTTGCGGCCATCGACTTCGACTTCCTTCAGGCCGCTGCCGATTCGGGGTGTGTCTTGCGGGTAGACGTCGGCCAGGGTTTTCAGGGCCAGGTCGGCTTTGGGGTGGATCAGGATCTTGCCTTCGCCATTGACGATGAAGGCATGGCCCTGGCCGTCGAAGTTCAGGGCGTTGATCAGGTTGCTGATGGTCTGCAGGTCGGTGTCGACGCCGCTGACACCGATCAGCCGGCCCGCTTGCTGCACCGGGGTGGCCAGGGTGATCACCAGCTTGCCGGCCGAGGCGGAGATGTACGGTTCGGTGACGATGGTCTGGCCGCTGGCGCTGGCAGCCTTGTACCAGCCCCGTACCCGAGGGTCGTAGTCGGCGGCGCGGTTGCCCACCGGTACCGACTGCATGCTGCCGTCCTGGCCGCCGAAATAGGTGAGCTGGAAGTTCTTGCTGTACACCGGCAAGGCCAGGCTGCGGTCCAAACTGGCTTTGCCCGGCCCATCGACCGCGATTTGCTGGGCCAGGGAGTCGAGCAACTGGATACGGCTGTCGAGCCAGTTGCGGATGTTGCCAGCGGTGAGGCTGCCCAGGTCCTGCAGGTTGGTCTGAACGTCGCTGCGCAGGGACTGGCGTTGTCGGTAGTCGTTGAACAGCACGAAACAGGTAAAGGCAACGGCCACCACGAGGGCGGCGGCCAGCAGGATCTTGTGGCTGAACTTGAGGTTCTTGGTCATTTTTCTGGTCTGCACAAGGCAAGGCATAGGAGGGGGCTGTGGCAACTCGCCACAGCGTGCTCGCTGTGTCGTCGCGGTACGTCAAAACATTAATCGTTTGCGCAGGGGGAGCCGACCAACGGCGTACAACGAAAGAGGGGTTGTCAGGGAACCAGGGAGGGTTTTTCCCGTCGAACACCACTGCAGGCCACTCGCCTGTGTCTATTTTCCAGGAGTGTCCCTTCATGTCGTTGCGTTCCCTCGCCCTGTTGTCCTTGTGCGTCGTCCTGACCGCGTGCAGCAAGATCAATCAGGAAAACTATTCCAAGCTCAAGACCGGCATGAACAAGGCCGAAGTCGAGCAACTGCTCGGCACGCCCACCGAGTGCTCCGGTGCGCTGGGCATGAGCAGCTGTACCTGGGGGGACGAGAAGAGCTTCATCAGCGTGCAATACGCGGCCGACAAGGTGCTGATCTACTCCGGGCAGGGTCTCAAATGAGGCGTCTGCATCTGCTGCTGGGGCTGTGCCTGGTGATGCTGCTGGGGGGTTGCGCCACCTCCGCCCACGACCCGCTGGCGCCGAAAACCGCTGGTGATGTCGACCTCAAGCGCTATCAGGGCAAGTGGTACGAGTTGGCGCGCCTGCCGATGAAGTACCAGGCCGAGTGCGCGCAGTCCGAAGCGCATTACAACCTCAAGCCCGATGGCTCGTATGGCGTGCTCAACCGCTGCCGCACGATGGGGGATGAGTGGCTGCGTGCCGAGGGGCACGCCAAGATCCAGGAGCCGGGGCATACCGACAGGTTGTGGGTCGAGTTCGACAACTGGTTCACCCGCCTGGTGCCAGGTGTGGCCAAGGGCGAATACTGGATCCTGTACGTGGATGATCGCTACCGCACGGCGATCGTCGGCAGCCCGGACCGCAAGTACCTGTGGATCCTGTCGCGCACGCCGACCTTGCCGGTGTGGGAGCGCGAGAGCCTGATGTCCAAGGCTCGTCAGCAGGGCTATGACACCAGCCGGCTGATCTGGCGCACGCCCGACAAGCAGATCGTGCAGATGCATTGAGATGACAGGGGCCGCTGTGGCGGCCCCTCTGTATTCAGCCCAGAAGCGCGCGCAGCACTCCGGCAAACGCCTGCCGGCTCTGTTCTTCGTGGGCATGCCGCCCCTGCCGCACCACCCACTGCCCATTGACCATCACATCCCGCACCTGACGGTCGCCGCCAGCGAACAACCAGCGGTTGAGAATCCCGTCGCCCTCGGCCATGGCGATATACGGATCCTGCCCATCCAGCACCAGCCAGTCGGCCCGCTTGCCCACCGCCAGCTCTCCCACCGGCTGCCCCAGTGCCTGTGCGCCGCCGACCAGGGCCGCGTCGTAGAGCGTGCGCCCGACCATTGGTTGATCACTGCGGTACAGCCGGTTGCGCCGCTGATCCCGCAGGCGTTGGCCATACTCCAGCCAACGCAGTTCCTCGACCACGCTCAGTGATACGTGGCTGTCCGACCCAATGCCCATGCGCCCGCCCTGGGCGAGGAAATCCACGGCCGGGAAAATGCCGTCGCCCAGATTGGCTTCAGTGGTCAGGCACAACCCGGCCACAGCACCACTGCGCGCCATGGCCGTGACTTCATCCGCTTCGGCATGGGTGGCATGCACCAGGCACCAACGCGGGTTTACATCGACATGCTCGTACAGCCACTGCAGCGGCCGCAGCCCGCTCCAGGCCAGGCAGTCATCGACTTCCTTCTGCTGTTCGGCGATGTGGATATGAATCGGGCATTGCTGATTGCCGGCCGCCAGCACCTCGGCGATCTGGCCAGGGGTGACCGCGCGCAGCGAGTGGAAGCACAAGCCCAGCTGTTGGGCGGGTTGTGCCGCCAGCAGCGGCGCCAGTTGCGCCTGCAAATGCAGGTACTGTTCGGTGGAATTGATGAAGCGCCGCTGCCCTTCGTTCGGGGCTTGGCCGCCGAAGCCGGCGTGGCTGTACAGCACCGGCAGCAAGGTCAGGCCGATGCCGCTGCTGGCGGCGGCCGCACTGATGCGACGGGACAGCTCGGCGGGGTCGGCGTACGCCTTGCCTGCCTGGTCATGGTGCACATAGTGGAATTCGGCCACCGAGGTGTAGCCGGCCTTGAGCATCTCGATATACAGCTGGCGGGCAATGACCTGCAGCTGCTCCGGGGTGATCTTGCCGACCAGCCGATACATCAGGTCACGCCAGGTCCAGAAGCTGTCGTTGGGGTTGCCTGCGACTTCTGCCAGCCCCGCCATGGCTCGCTGGAACGCATGCGAATGCAGGTTGGGCATGCCTGGCAGCAACGGCCCGGCCAGGCGCTCGGCGCCGTCGGCCGAGGCGTCGGCTTCGATCCGGCTGAGCAAGCCGTCACTGGATACTTCGAAGCGGACGTTACTGGCCCAACCAGTAGGCAGCAGGGCGCGTTCGGCGAAATAGGCGGACATCGGCAAGAATCCTGTTATTGTTTAACTTGTATATACATATACAGGCGTTTGCCTGCCGGGTAAACTGCGGCAAGCTACCGCTCATTCCATTGCCTAAGGACTCAACGCCGTGCCGACACCTCCTGTCTCCGCGCTGGTTGCCCAGATGGGCGAGGGCCCGGCGCCGCTGTATGCCCGGGTCAAGCAGATGATCATCCAGCAGATCGAAAACGGCAGCTGGCCACCGCATCACCGGGTACCCTCGGAGAGCGAACTGGTCAGCGAGCTGGGCTTCAGCCGCATGACCATCAACCGCGCCTTGCGTGAACTCACCGCTGAAGGCCTGCTGGTGCGCATGCAGGGCGTGGGCACCTTCGTTGCCGAACCCAAGACCCGCTCGGCGCTGTTCGAGGTCAACAACATCGCCGACGAGATCGCCGGCCGCGGCCACCAGCATAGCTGCCAGGTGATCAAGCTGGCCGAGGAGGCCGCAGGCTCCGAACGTGCCCTGGCGCTGGACATGCGTGAAGGGCAGCGGGTGTTCCATTCGCTGATCGTGCATTACGAGAACGGCGTGCCGGTGCAGATCGAGGACCGCTACGTCAACGCGGCCATCGCCCCCGACTACCTCAAGCAGGACTTCACCCGGCAGACGCCCTATGCCTATCTGTCCCAGGTCGCGCCGTTGACCGAGGGCGAGCACGTGGTCGAGGCGATTCTTGCCGAGCCCGAAGAGTGCCGCCTGCTGCAGATCGAGCGGGGCGAACCCTGCCTGCTGATTCGCCGGCGCACCTGGTCCGGCCGCCAGCCAGTGACGGCGGCGCGGTTGATCCATCCCGGTTCCCGTCACCGCCTTGAAGGACGTTTCAGTAAATGACCCAGTTGCAATTGCTGCGTGCGCAGGATTATCCGCGCATGCCCTGGAAGAACGGTGGCGGTTTCACCGAAGAGATCACCCGCGACAACGGCGAAGGGCTCGATGGTTTCGGCTGGCGCCTGTCGATCGCCGATATCGAGGAGTCGGGCGGGTTTTCCGTGTTCGCCGGCTACCAGCGGATCATCACCGTGCTCCAGGGCGATGGCATGCGTTTGCTGGTCGACGACCAGGCCAGCCGGCCGTTGCTGCCGTTCGATGCGTTCGCCTTCAGTGGCGAGAGCCAGGTCAGCTGCAAGTTGCTCGGTGGGCCGATCCGCGATTTCAACCTGATCTATGCGCCGCTGCGCTATCGGGCGCGCTTGCAGTGGTTCGATGGCACCAGCCGCTTGTACAGCTCGGCGTCGACGGTGTTGTTGTTTGCTGCGAGCAACCAGGTCGAGGTGGCCATGGCTGGGCATGAAACGCAGCGGCTGGGTCGCTATGACTGCCTGCGGCTCGAGGGCAATGATGAGTTGCTCGGGCTGGATGTGCAGGGGCGATTCTGCCTGATCGAACTCATTCCAGCGTGAGATAACCGGGGCCGCTTCGCGCCCCATCGCCGGCAAGCGCGGCTCCCACAGGAATATCGCCAGCTTCCAGGCGTGCGCTGTACTTGTGGGAGCCGAGCTTGCCGGCGATGGGGCGCGAAGCGGCCCCAGTGCATTCATGAATTCGGAGGAGTGGTCCGTTTTTTTTGGTTGTCCATGCTTGTACATACAAGTAAAGATGTGTTTGTATATTGACCACGACACATCTGCCTGCGGACAACCGCCGAGGACCTTCCCGTGACTGACAACAACAAATACCGTGACGTTGAAATCCGTGCCCCACGTGGCAACAAGCTGACCGCCAAGAGCTGGCTGACCGAAGCTCCTCTGCGCATGCTGATGAACAACCTCGACCCGCAGGTCGCGGAAAACCCGAAAGAGCTGGTGGTGTATGGCGGTATTGGCCGCGCCGCACGCAACTGGGCCTGCTATGACAAGATCGTCGAGACCCTGACCCGCCTGGAAGACGACGAAACCCTGCTGGTGCAGTCGGGCAAGCCGGTCGGCGTGTTCAAGACCCACAGCAACGCTCCGCGCGTGCTGATCGCCAACTCCAACCTGGTGCCGCACTGGGCCAACTGGGAACACTTCAACGAACTGGACGCCAAGGGCCTGGCCATGTACGGCCAGATGACCGCCGGCAGCTGGATCTACATCGGTAGCCAGGGCATCGTCCAGGGCACCTACGAAACCTTCGTCGAAGCCGGTCGCCAGCACTACGGCGGCAGCCTCAAAGGCAAGTGGGTACTGACCGCGGGCCTCGGCGGCATGGGCGGCGCCCAGCCACTGGCCGCGACCCTGGCCGGTGCCTGCTCGCTGAACATCGAATGCCAACAGAGCCGCATCGACTTCCGTCTGGAAACCCGCTACGTCGACGAACAGGCCACTGACCTCGACGACGCCCTGGCGCGCATCGCCAAGTACACCGCCGAAGGCAAGGCGATCTCCATCGCCCTGCACGGCAACGCCGCCGAAATCCTGCCTGAGCTGGTCAAGCGCGGCGTGCGCCCGGACATGGTCACCGACCAGACCAGCGCCCACGACCCACTGAACGGCTACCTGCCAGCCGGCTGGACCTGGGAACAGTACCGCGACCGCGCGCAGACCGAGCCGGCTGCTGTGGTCAAGGCCGCCAAGCAGTCGATGGCCGTGCACGTGCAGGCCATGCTCGACTTCCAGAAGCAGGGCATCCCGACCTTCGACTATGGCAACAACATCCGCCAGATGGCCAAGGAAGAGGGCGTGAGCAACGCGTTCGACTTCCCAGGCTTCGTCCCGGCCTATATCCGCCCGCTGTTCTGCCGCGGCATCGGCCCGTTCCGCTGGGCGGCGCTGTCCGGTGATGCCGAAGACATCTACAAGACCGACGCCAAGGTCAAGGAGCTGATCCCGGACGACGCCCACCTGCACCGCTGGCTGGACATGGCCCGCGAGCGCATCAGCTTCCAGGGCCTGCCGGCACGTATCTGCTGGGTTGGCCTGGGCCTGCGCGCCAAGCTGGGCCTGGCCTTCAACGAAATGGTCCGCAGCGGCGAACTGTCGGCACCGGTGGTGATCGGCCGTGACCACCTGGACTCCGGTTCGGTGTCCAGCCCCAACCGCGAAACCGAAGCCATGCGCGACGGCTCCGACGCAGTTTCCGATTGGCCGCTGCTCAACGCCCTGCTCAACACTGCAGGCGGCGCCACCTGGGTTTCGCTGCACCACGGCGGTGGCGTGGGCATGGGCTTCTCCCAGCACTCGGGCATGGTCATCGTCTGTGACGGTACCGATGAAGCCGCCGAGCGTATCGCCCGCGTGCTGACCAACGACCCGGGGACCGGCGTGATGCGCCACGCCGATGCCGGCTACGACATCGCCATCGACTGCGCCAAAGAGCAGGGCCTCGACCTGCCAATGATCACGGGCTGATCGCTGCACTTTGAGTGATACTGAACAACAAGAGGGGCCTGCGGGCCCCTGACAGAATTGGAGTAGCGAAGTGACCGAACTCACCCTCAAGCCCGGCACCCTGACCCTGGCCCAGCTGCGCGCGATCCACGCCGCACCCGTGCGCCTGCAGCTGGATGCCAGCGCCGCATCGGCCATCGACGCCAGCGTCGCCTGTGTCGAGCAGATCATTGCCGAAGACCGTACCGCCTACGGCATCAACACCGGTTTCGGCCTGCTGGCCTCGACCCGTATTGCCAGCCACGATCTCGAGAACCTGCAGCGCTCGCTGGTGCTGTCCCACGCGGCCGGTATCGGCGCGCCGCTGGACGACGCCCTGGTGCGGCTGATCATGGTCCTCAAGATCAACAGCCTGAGCCGTGGCTTCTCCGGTATCCGCCGCAAGGTCATCGATGCGCTGATCGCCCTGGTCAACGCCGAAGTCTACCCACACATCCCGCTCAAGGGCTCGGTTGGCGCTTCTGGCGACCTGGCACCGCTGGCGCACATGTCGCTGGTGCTGCTGGGCGAAGGCAAGGCCCGTTACCAGGGCCAGTGGCTGCCGGCTACCGAAGCGCTGGCTGTCGCCGGCCTCGAGCCGTTGACCCTGGCTGCCAAGGAGGGCCTGGCCCTGCTCAACGGTACCCAGGCTTCCACCGCCTACGCCCTGCGCGGCCTGTTCCAGGCAGAAGACCTGTATGCCGCCGCCATCGCCTGCGGTGGCCTGAGCGTCGAAGCGGCACTGGGTTCGCGTTCGCCGTTCGATGCCCGTATCCATGAAGTGCGTGGCCAGCGTGGCCAGATCGACACCGCGGCCTGCTTCCGCGACCTGTTGGGCGACGCCAGCGAAGTGTCGCTGTCGCACAAGAACTGCGACAAGGTCCAGGACCCGTACTCGCTGCGCTGCCAGCCACAGGTCATGGGTGCCTGCCTGACCCAGATCCGCCAGGCCGCCGAGGTGCTGGGCATCGAAGCCAACGCCGTGTCGGACAACCCGTTGGTGTTCGCCGCCGAAGGTGACGTGATTTCCGGTGGCAACTTCCACGCCGAGCCGGTAGCCATGGCCGCCGACAACATCGCCCTGGCGATCGCCGAAATCGGTTCGCTGAGCGAGCGCCGCATCTCGCTGATGATGGACAAGCACATGTCCCAGCTGCCGCCGTTCCTGGTGGAAAACGGCGGGGTCAACTCCGGCTTCATGATCGCCCAGGTCACCGCTGCCGCCCTGGCCAGCGAGAACAAGGCCTTGTCGCACCCGCACAGTGTCGATAGCCTGCCGACCTCGGCCAACCAGGAAGACCACGTGTCGATGGCCCCGGCCGCTGGCAAGCGCCTGTGGGAAATGGCCGAGAACACCCGTGGCGTGCTGGCCATCGAATGGCTGGGTGCGTGTCAGGGGCTGGACCTGCGCAAAGGCCTGAAGACTTCGGCGAAGCTGGAGCAGGCGCGCCAGGCGCTGCGCCGTGAAGTGCCGCACTATGACCGTGACCGCTTCTTTGCGCCGGACATCGAGGCCGCCGTCGAGCTGCTGGCCAGGGGCAGCCTGACCGGGCTGCTGCCTGCCGGCGTCCTGCCTAGTCTGTGATGCCCTTGGGGCCGCTGCGCGGCCCTTCGCGGGCACGCCCGCTCCTACAGGAGTACCGAAGCCTTCAAGGCTGGTGCTGTACCTGTGGGAGCGGGCTTGCCCGCGAATGGGCTGCACAGCAGCCCCCTTCGATCTCACGACCACAAAAACAATTTAAGGACGTGACATGCAGCAAGCTCAAGGTCTCAAGCGCGGGCTAACGGCCCGCCACATCCGCTTCATGGCCCTTGGTTCCGCCATCGGTACCGGCCTGTTCTACGGCTCCGCCTCGGCCATCCAGATGGCCGGCCCGGCCGTGCTGCTGGCGTACCTGATCGGTGGCGCCGCCGTATTCATGGTCATGCGCGCCCTCGGCGAAATGGCCGTGCACAACCCGGTGGCCGGTTCCTTCGGCCACTATGCCACCACCTACCTCGGCCCCATGGCCGGCTTCATCCTCGGCTGGACCTACGCCTTCGAGATGGTCATCGTCGCCATCGCCGACATCACCGCCTTCGGTATCTACATGGGCTTCTGGTTCCCCGAAGTAGCCCGCTGGATCTGGGTGCTGGGCATCGTCTTCGTGATCGGCGGCCTCAACCTGTGCAACGTCAAAGTGTTCGGCGAAATGGAATTCTGGCTGTCGTTGCTCAAGGTCGGCGCCATCGTCGCGATGATCCTGGCCGGCCTCGGCATCATGGCCTTCGGCTTCAGCCAGGTGAGTGGCGAACATGCCGTGGGTATCAGCAACCTGATCGCGCATGGCGGCTTCATGCCCAATGGCATCGGCGGCCTGATCGCGTCCTTCGCCGTGGTGATGTTCGCCTTCGGCGGCATCGAGATCATCGGCGTCACCGCCGGTGAAGCCAAGGACCCGCAGCGCGTCATCCCCAAGGCGATCAACGCCGTACCGCTGCGCATCCTGCTGTTCTACGTGCTGACCCTGTTCGTGCTGATGTGCCTGTACCCATGGCCGCAGATCGGCAGCGAAGGCAGCCCGTTCGTGCAGATCTTCAGCCACCTGGGCATCGGTTCGGCCGCTGCCGTGTTGAACATCGTGGTGATCTCGGCCGCGATATCGGCAATCAACAGCGACATCTTCGGCGCCGGCCGCATGATGTACGGCCTGGCCCAGCAAGGTCACGCGCCACGCAGCTTTGGCCAGTTGTCGAAGCACGGCGTGCCATGGATGACCGTGGTGGTGATGGGCGCGGCGCTGCTGGTCGGCGTGCTGCTCAACTACCTGATCCCGGAAAACGTGTTCCTGCTGATCGCCTCCATCGCCACCTTCGCCACTGTGTGGGTGTGGCTGATGATCCTGGTCACCCAGGTGGCCATGCGCCGCAGCATGAGTCGTGAAGAAGTGGCCCAGCTGAAGTTCCCGGTACCGTTCTGGCCCTACGGCCCGGCCATGGCCATTGCCTTCATGGTGTTCATTTTCGGTGTGCTCGGTTACTTCCCGGATACCCAGGCGGCCTTGCTGGTCGGCGTGCTCTGGGTGGTGTTCCTGGTGGCGTCCTACCTGCTGTGGTGCAAGCCGCGCGCAGGCAAGCACGCACCGGTCGAGCTGCACCGCTAGTCAAGGAGATTGCACATGAGAACCCTCTGGCAGCACTGCCACGCGGCAACCCTGGCCGAGGGCCGTTACTCGATCATCGAGGATGCGGCCATCGTCACCAGCGCCGGGCTGATCGAGTGGATCGGCCCCCGCGCCGAACTGCAGCCGTTCGAGGTTGACCGCACGGTGGACCTGGGCGGCGCCTGGGTCACCCCAGGGCTGATCGATTGCCACACCCATGCGGTGTTCGGTGGTAACCGCAGCGGCGAGTTCGAGCAACGCCTGCAAGGCGTCAGCTATGCCGAGATCGCCGCCCAGGGCGGTGGTATCGCCAGCACCGTGCGGGCCACCCGCGCGGCCAGCGAGGATGAGCTGTTCGCCAGTGCTCGCCAGCGGGTCCAGGCGTTGATGCGCGATGGCGTGACGACTATCGAGGTCAAGTCCGGCTACGGCCTGGACCTGGCCAACGAACGCAAGATGCTGCGCGTGGCGCGGCGCCTGGCCGACGAGCTGCCATTGGCGGTGCGCGCCACCTGCCTGGCCGCCCACGCCTTGCCGCCGGAATACGCCGGCAGGGCCGACGACTACATCGCGCACATCTGCGACGAGATGCTGCCAGCATTGGCCGCTGAGGGCCTGGTGGATGCGGTGGACGCCTTCTGCGAACACCTGGCGTTCTCCCCGGCGCAAGTCGAACGGGTGTTCATCAAGGCCCATGAACTGGGCCTGCCGGTGAAGCTGCATGCCGAGCAGCTGTCTTCGCTGCACGGCTCCAGCCTGGCGGCGCGCTACCAGGCGCTGTCGGCCGATCACCTGGAGTTCATGACCGAGGAAGACGCGATCGCCATGGCCGCCGCCGGTACGGTCGCCGTGCTGCTGCCGGGCGCCTTCTACTTCCTGCGCGAAACCCAGCTGCCGCCGATGGAGGCCCTGCGTCGCCACGGCGTGAAGATTGCCCTGGCCAGCGACCTCAACCCAGGCACCTCGCCCGGGCTGTCGCTGCGCCTGATGCTGAACATGGGCTGCACGCTGTTCCGCATGACGCCGGAAGAAGCCCTGGCCGGTGTCACGCTGCATGCGGCCACGGCACTCGGCCTGGGTGACAGCCACGGCTCGCTGGAGGTTGGCAAGGTCGCCGATTTCGTCGCCTGGCAGATCGCCCGCCCCGCCGACCTGGCCTACTGGCTGGGCGGTGACCTGCCCAAGCGCGTGGTGCGCAAGGGTCACGAAATTTCCAACTGAGCGAGGCACGATGGACAAGGTACTGAGTTTTCACCAAGGCCGCCTGCCACTGCTGATCAGCATGCCCCATGCCGGCCTCAAGCTGACCCCGGCCGTGGACATGGGCCTGGTCGAGCAGGCGCGCAGCCTGCCCGACACCGATTGGCACATCCCGCGCCTTTATGACTTCGCCCGCGAGCTGGGTGCCAGCGTGGTGGCAGCGGAGTATTCGCGCTTCGTCATCGACCTGAACCGCCCGGACGACGACAAGCCCTTGTACGCAGGCGCCACTACCGGGTTGTATCCGGCGACGCTGTTCGAGGGGGAGCCGTTGTTCAAGGAAGGCAAGGCGCCCAGTCCTGAGCAGCGGGCTGTGTACCTGGAGCAGATCTGGCGGCCGTACCACGACACGATTCGTCGCGAACTGGCGCGGATGCGTGAGGCGTTCGGTTATGCGTTGCTGTGGGATGCGCACTCGATCCGGTCGGTGATACCGCATCTGTTCGACGGCAAGTTGCCGGATTTCAACCTGGGGACCTTCAATGGCGCCAGTTGCGATCCGCTCTTGGCTGAGCGGCTGCAGGGTGTTTGCGCCGGGTTCCCGGCCTACACCCATGTACTCAATGGCCGCTTCAAGGGCGGGCACATCACTCGCCACTATGGTGAACCGGCCAATCACATCCATGCCGTACAGCTGGAGTTGGGGCAGTGCACCTATATGAATGAGGTGGAGCCGTTCGGCTATCGTGAGGATCTGGCAGAGCCGACGCAGGTAGTGCTCAAGCGCCTGCTGGAGACTGTGCTGGCGTGGGGTGAGGAGCGGTACCAAGGTGGTTCGCGAGGGTAGGGCGTTTGACCGTGTCAGGGCTGGCAGGTGTTCGCCATGACCCTTTCTGCGCCTATGAGATCGAGCGCCGCCCGCGCGGCGCATCGCGAGCTGCGCTCGCTCCTACGTTTGTTTCAGGCCAGTAACGCCCGTGGCAGGCGCGCGCGACCGCTTTGTTGGTACGACGCGATATCGAGTCATGCACCAAGGTGTTCGCGCGCAAATCCAACAGGAATAATTGGCCCGAAACAAACGTAGGAGCGAGCGCAGCTCGCGATGCGCCGCGCGGGCGGCGCTCGATCTTGAGGGCGCTGAAGAGCCGTCGTCGGACACCCGCCAGCCCTGACACACTCTCAAACCATAACCTCCCAGTCAGCACGCCCCACCAGTGCCTGCCATCGCCAGCAAGCCCAAGAACCCGACGATTCACACGGACACATGCTCTTCGCGCAATTCAGGTTTATGATGGCCCACGGCCGAACCAAACCTCACACGGAGTGCGCAATGCAGACCCTCTACCCGCAGATCAAACCCTACGCCAGGCACGATCTGGCCGTGGAAGCGCCGCATGTGCTGTATGTCGATGAAAGCGGCTCGCCGGAAGGTCTGCCTGTGGTGTTCATCCACGGTGGCCCGGGCGCGGGCTGTGATGCCCAGAGCCGTTGCTATTTCGACCCCAATCTGTACCGCATCATCACCTTTGACCAGCGTGGCTGCGGCCGTTCCACGCCGCACGCGAGCCTGGAGAACAACACCACCTGGCACCTGGTCGAGGACCTGGAGCGCATCCGCGAGCATCTCGGGATCGACAAATGGGTGCTGTTCGGCGGCTCCTGGGGCTCGACCCTGGCCCTGGCCTATGCCCAGACCCACCCCGAGCGCGTGCACGGCCTGATCCTGCGCGGCATCTTCCTGTGCCGCCCACAGGAAATCGAGTGGTTCTACCAGGCAGGCGCCAGCCGCATGTTCCCGGACTACTGGCAGGACTACATCGCGCCGATCCCGCCGGAAGAGCGGGGTGACCTGGTCAAGGCCTTCCACAAGCGCCTGACCGGCAACGACCAGATTGCCCAGATGCATGCGGCCAAGGCCTGGTCCACCTGGGAAGGCCGCACTGCCACGCTGCGCCCGAATCCGCTGGTGGTCGACCGCTTCTCCGAACCGCAGCGCGCGCTGTCGATCGCCCGCATCGAATGCCATTACTTCATGAACAACGCGTTCCTGGAGCCAGACCAGCTGATTCGCGACATGCCGAAGATCGCTCACCTGCCGGCGGTTATCGTGCATGGCCGCTACGACGTGATCTGCCCGTTGGACAACGCCTGGGCGCTGCACCAGGCCTGGCCGAACAGCGAGCTGAAGGTCATTCGCGACGCCGGCCATGCCGCCTCCGAGCCCGGCATCACCGATGCCCTGGTGCGTGCGGCCGACCAGATGGCCCGCCGTCTGCTCGACCTGCCGCTGGAAGAAGCATGAGGGGCTTGCTGCAGCGCGTGCGTGGCGCACGCGTGGAAGTGGGCGGGGAGATTGTCGGGGCCATCGACCAGGGGTTGCTGGTGTTGGTGGCCGTCGAACCTGAAGATACCCGCGAACATGCCGACAAGCTGTTGCACAAACTGCTGAATTATCGGGTGTTCAGCGACGATCAGGGCAAAATGAACCTGTCGCTGAAGGATGTGGGTGGCGGCTTGTTGCTGGTGTCCCAGTTCACCCTGGCGGCCGATACCCGCAGCGGGATGCGCCCGAGTTTCTCGACGGCTGCGCCGCCGGCGCTCGGGGCGCAATTGTTCGACTATCTTTTGAACAAGGCTCGTGGCCAGCATGCCGATGTGGCGAGCGGGCGCTTCGGTGCAGACATGCAGGTGCACCTGGTCAATGATGGCCCTGTGACATTCTTGTTACAAATATGAGGTCGAAAAACCCTTTGTTTATAGGAAAACAAGGGGTTTTGTACGATAAATAGTTGGTCCAGCCTGATGCGTTGTAACGCATCCTGCTGGATAATCGCGCGCTGCGTGAGCCTGCGTTCGCAGGTTCGTTTCACTCTGACTCGAGCATTGTCTGGACCTGTTTGGGGAATCATTACGCCCTCATGGGGTCCGAACAGTGCTCGCCAACCCGGCATTTGTCGCTGGCCGTTGGTTTCATGATCTGTTTTCGGCGAGGGTTGCTCGTGATTGTTAGTCCCCAAAAAGCATCTAGAATCCCCGGCACCGGGCTGCGCAAGGCCCTGATGGCCAGTGTGGCACTGGTCGGCCTGATGAGCGCGGGCCAGCTGTGGGCATTCAATCTTGACGATGTTGCAGCCAAGGCAAAGGATCTGGCCGGCCAGAAATACGAAGCACCAAAAAGCAATCTGCCGGCAGTATTCCGCGACATGAAGTTCGCGGACTACCAGAAAATTCATTTCCTGCAGGAAAAGGCCGAGTGGGCCAAGGACAAGACCCCGTTCAAGCTGTCCTTCTACCACCAGGGCATGCACTTCGACACGCCGGTGAAGATCAACGAGATCACGGCCACCAATGTCGAAGAAATCAAGTACGACCCGAGCCGCTTCGAGTTCGGTGACGTGCCGCACGACCCGGACACCGTCAAGAACCTCGGCTACGCCGGGTTCCGCGTGCTCTACCCGATCAACAAGGCCGACAAGCAGGACGAGATCATGACCCTGCTCGGGGCCAGCTATTTCCGCGTGGTCGGCAAGGGGCACGTGTACGGCCTGTCGGCCCGTGGCCTGGCAATCGACACCGCGCTGCCGTCGGGCGAAGAGTTCCCGCGCTTCACCGAGTTCTGGGTCGAGAAGCCCAAGCCGGCCGACAAGCACCTGGTGATCTATGCCCTGCTGGATTCGCCACGCTCCACCGGCGCCTACAAGCTGATCCTGCGCCCGGGCAGCGACACCGTGGTCGACGTGCAGTCGCGGGTGTTCCTGCGTGACCAGGTCAGCCGTCTGGGTATCGCCCCGCTGACCAGCATGTTCCTGTTCGGCCCCAACCAGCCGTCCAAGGTGCTGAACTATCGCCCGGCCCTGCATGACTCCGAAGGCCTGTCGATCCACGCCGGTAACGGCGAGTGGCTGTGGCGCCCGCTGAACAACCCGAAACACCTGGCCGTGAGCAACTTCAGTGTCGAGAACCCGCGTGGTTTCGGCCTGATGCAGCGTCAGCGCGCCTTCAGCGACTTCGAAGACCTCGACGACAACTACCAGAAGCGCCCGAGCGCCTGGATCGAGCCGAAAGGTGACTGGGGCAAGGGTACCGTCGACCTGGTGGAAATCCCGACCGCCGACGAAACCAACGACAACATCGTTGCCTTCTGGAGCCCGGAGAAGCTGCCTGAGCCAGGCAAGCCGTTCGAATACGCCTACCGCCTGCACTGGACCATCGACGAGCAGCAGTTCCAGGCTCCTGACCTGGGCTGGGTCAAGCAGACCCTGCGTTCCACTGGCGACGTCAAGCAGTCCAACCTGATCCGCCAGCCAGACGGCAGCGTCGCTTTCCTGGTCGACTTCGCCGGCCCGGCACTTGCCGCCCTGCCGGAAGACACCCCGGTGCGCAGCCAGGTCAGCGTTGGCGACAACGCCGAGGTGGTCGAGAACAACCTGCGCTATAACCCGGAGACCAAGGGCTGGCGCCTGACCCTGCGTCTGAAGGTCAAGGAAGCCAACAAGTCCACCGAAATGCGCGCTGCGCTGGTGCGAGACGTGCCGGTAGAGCCGGCCAAGCCTGCCGCTGAAACCAAGCAGGAAAAGGCTGCGGCCAAGCATGCCAAGCATGAGAAGACCGCCAAGGCGGAACCAGCCAAGGCCGAACAACCTGCCGCCGATGCGGCGCCCACCAACGGGACCCCGGCCACCACTGAAAAAGTGCTGACCGAGACCTGGAGCTATCAGTTGCCTGCCGATGAGTAACTCAAGCGCAAGGCCAGAATCGCTTGGCGAATACCTGGCCCACCTCCCTCTGAGCGATGAGCAGCGCGCGGAACTCGCCAGCTGCACCTCGTTCAGTGAGCTGCACCAACGCCTGGCGGCCAACCCGGCCGCCAACGCCACCGAGGCCGTGCAGGCCTCGGTCGGCCCGCGCCTGACCGTGGGCAGCGCCGCCGAGCTGGAAGACGCCGAGATGCTCGGTGTCGACGGCAGCGGCCGCCTGTGTCTGAAGATCGCACCGCCGATCAAGCGCACCAAGGTCGTGCCCGAGCCATGGCGCACCAACGTGCTGATCCGCCTGTGGCGGCGCATGACGGGGCGCACCAACGCCCCGCAGCCACCCAAGCGTGAGCTGCCCGCGGCGCGCTGGCGCACGGTCGGCTCGATCCGCCGCTACATCCTGCTCGCCCTCATGATCGGCCAGACCATCGTCGCCGGCTTCTACATGAAGGGCATTCTGCCGTACCAGGGCTGGTCGTTCGTCGACCTCGACGAAGTGATCAAGCAGCCGCTGTGGGATACCGTGGTGCAGGTCTGGCCGTATGCCTTGCAGACGTCCATCCTGGTGCTGTTCGGCATCCTGTTCTGCTGGGTTTCGGCGGGTTTCTGGACCGCCCTGATGGGCTTCCTCGAACTGCTCACCGGGCGTGACAAGTACAAGATCTCGGGCAGCAGTGCAGGCAATGAGCCGATTGCACCCGAGGCGCGTACCGCGCTGGTCATGCCGATCTGCAACGAAGACGTGCCGCGCGTGTTCGCAGGCCTGCGGGCGACCTTCGAGTCGGTGGCGGCCAGCGGCAACCTCGATCGCTTCGACTTCTTCGTGCTCAGCGACACCAACGACACCGACATCGCCGTGGCCGAGCAACAGGCCTGGCTGGACGTGTGCCGCGAGACCAAGGGCTTCGGCCGCATCTTCTACCGCCGCCGCCGCCGCCGCGTGAAGCGCAAGAGCGGCAACCTCGACGACTTCTGCCGTCGTTGGGGCGGCGAGTACAAGTACATGGTCGTGCTCGACGCCGACAGCGTCATGAGTGGCGAGTGCCTGAGCAGCCTGGTGCGCCTGATGGAGGCCAACCCGGACGCCGGCATCATCCAGACCGGGCCGAAAGCCTCGGGCATGGACACCCTGTATGCGCGCATGCAGCAGTTCGCCACCCGCGTGTACGGCCCGCTGTTCACCGCCGGCCTGCACTTCTGGCAGCTGGGCGAGTCGCACTACTGGGGCCACAACGCGATCATCCGCATGAAGCCGTTCATCGAGCACTGCGCCCTGGCGCCGTTGCCGGGCAAGGGCGCGTTCGCCGGGGCCATTCTCTCCCACGACTTCGTCGAAGCCGCGCTGATGCGCCGCGCCGGCTGGGGTGTGTGGATTGCCTATGACCTGCCGGGCAGCTACGAAGAATTGCCGCCGAACCTGCTCGACGAGCTCAAGCGCGACCGCCGCTGGTGCCATGGCAACCTGATGAACTTCCGCCTGTTCCTGGTCAAGGGCATGCACCCGGTGCACCGTGCGGTGTTCCTCACCGGCGTGATGTCGTACCTGTCGGCGCCGCTGTGGTTCCTGTTCCTGGTGCTGTCGACCGCACTGCTGGCGACCAATACGCTGATGGAGCCGCAGTACTTCATCGAGCCGTACCAGCTCTACCCGCTGTGGCCGCAGTGGCACCCGGAGAAGGCCGTGGCGCTGTTCTCCACCACCATCGTGCTGCTGTTCCTGCCCAAGCTGCTCAGTGTCATCCTGATCTGGGCCAAGGGTGCCGTCGAGTTCGGCGGGCGCATCAAGGTTACACTGTCGATGCTGATGGAGATGCTGTTCTCCATGCTGCTGGCGCCGGTGCGGATGATCTTCCACACCCGCTTCGTGCTGGCTGCATTCCTCGGCTGGGCGGCAACCTGGAACTCGCCGCAGCGTGACGACGACTCTACCCCGTGGAGCGAAGCGGTGCGCCGCCATGGTCCACAGACCCTGCTGGGCTTTGCCTGGGCCGGGCTGGTGGCATGGCTGAACCCGGCGTTCCTGTGGTGGTTGGCGCCAATTGTCGGCTCGCTGGTGCTGTCGATCCCGGTATCGGTGATCTCCAGCCGCACGCGCCTGGGCCTGGCGGCCAAGGACGAGAAGCTGTTCCTCATCCCTGAGGAATACGCGACGCCGCAAGAGCTGTTGGCGACCGACCAGTACACCCACGAGAACCGCTGGCATGCCCTGCACGACGGCTTCGTGCGTGCGGTGGTCGACCCACGGCAGAATGCCCTGGCCTGCGCCATGGCCACTGCCCGTCACGGCCAGGCTGCGCCGATCGAGGCGCTGCGTGCAGAGCGCGTGGCCAAGGCGATCGAACTCGGGCCGAAAGGGCTGGACCTCAACACCCGTCTGGCCTTGCTCAGCGACCCGGTGGCCTTGAGCCGCCTGCACGAGCAGGTCTGGGCCGAGCACAATGCGGCGTGGATCGATGTGTGGCGTGCCTCGATCAAGAACGACCCGCATTCGCCGCTGTTGCCACTGCATCCGGAGAATGAAGGCCAGCCGGCACTCGTCGGCGCCTGATAATGGCCAATCGCGGATAAATCCGCTCCTGCGAGGGTTACGTCTGTAGGAGCGGATTTATCCGCGATGCTTTTTTGGCCAACAAAGTCCCCACCGGCTCTAGGTCCCAGGGCCGCCATGCGTTAGCATCCCTCTCCGATAATCCGCATCGGCCGGTACGGCTGTGCCAAGACAATAAGATTCGCTTCTTTATTTGCTAGGGGACTTGGTGATGATCAAGAAATACCTTTCGCGGCTGCTGGTCGGTGTCACCGCCCTGGTCGCCGTAACGGCGGCCCAGGCCGGCGCCATCGATGATGCGGTCAAGCGCGGCACCCTGCGGGTGGGCATGGACCCAACCTACATGCCGTTCCAGATGACCAACAAGCGCGGCGAGATCATCGGCTTCGAAGTCGATATCCTCAAAGCCATGGCCAAATCCATGGGCGTCAAGTTCGAGGCAGTTTCCACCGCCTACGACGGCATCATCCCGGCCCTGCTGACCGACAAGTTCGACATGATCGGCAGCGGCATGACCCTGACCCAGGAACGCAACCTGCGCCTGAACTTCAGCGAACCTTTCATCGTGGTTGGCCAGACTCTGCTGATCCGCAAGGAGCTGGCTGGCGAGATCAAGTCGTACAAGGACCTGAACAACGAGAAGTACCGCCTTACCTCCAAGCTCGGTACCACCGGCGAGATGGTGTCCAAGAAGCTGATCGGCAAAGCCAAGTACCACGGCTACGACAACGAGCAGGAAGCGGTGATGGACGTGGTCAACGGCAAGGCTGACGCCTTCGTCTACGACGCGCCGTACAACGTGGTGGCGGTCGAGAAGGCCGGCGCTGGCAAGCTGCTGTTCCTCGAAGAACCCTTCACCTACGAGCCGCTGGCCTTCGGCCTGAAGAAAGGCGACTACGACAGCATCAACTTCATCAACAACTTCCTGCACCAGATCAAGCATGACGGGACCTACGATCGTATTCACGACAAGTGGTTCAAGAACAAGGACTGGCTGAAGGAAATGGAATAAGGCCCAGGCCACAAGCCCGGCTTTTGACCCCGACGCGCAGGCAAACCCTGCGCGTTCGCATTTACGGAAGTACCCCACGTGATCAAACACAAGAAAGCCCAGTGGCCCTGGCACGGGTTGACCGCCCTGGTCCTGGTGGGCCTGGCGTTCAGCCTGTACATGGCCACCTCGATGATTTCCTACGAGTGGCGCTGGAACCGCGTACCGCAGTACTTCGCCTACAAGGCCGAGGAAGTACAGCGCGCCGCCGGTTACGGTACCGTGCAGGAAATCGTCGTTTCCGGTGACACCGCGCGTGTCACGCTCAAGGACGAAAACGGCGAAGAGCAAGTGCTCGACGTGGCCAAGGACAGCCTGCAACTGAGCCGCGGCGACGATGTTGCCGAAGGTGACCAGATTGGTGTGACCCGTCACTGGGCAGCTGGACCGCTGGCCTGGGGCCTGTGGACCACCTTGTGGATCTCGGTGGTGTCCGGTGCGCTGGGCCTGGTGATCGGCCTGTTCGCTGGCCTGTGCCGGTTGTCGAACAACCCCACCCTGCGCGACCTGTCGACCGTTTATGTCGAGCTGGTGCGCGGTACGCCGCTGCTGGTGCAGATCTTCATCTTCTACTTCTTCATTGGCACCGTGCTCAACCTGTCCCGCGAGTTTGCCGGTGTGGCGGCGCTGGCACTGTTCACTGGCGCCTATGTTGCCGAAATCGTCCGAGCCGGCGTGCAATCCATCGCCAAGGGGCAGAACGAGGCTGCGCGCTCGCTGGGCCTGAACGCCGGCCAGTCGATGCGCCACGTGATCCTGCCGCAGGGGTTCAAACGCGTGCTGCCACCGTTGGCCGGGCAGTTCATCAGCCTGGTCAAGGACACCTCGCTGGTGTCGGTGATCGCTATTACCGAATTGACCAAGAGCGGCCGCGAGGCCATCACCACGTCGTTCTCGACCTTCGAGATCTGGTTCTGCGTGGCAGGCCTGTACCTGCTGATCAACCTGCCGCTGTCGCACATCGCCAGCCGGCTCGAGCGGAGGCTTGCACAAAGTGATTGAAGTCCGTGATCTGCTGAAAGTCTTCGACACCCGTGGCCATGTGGTACGGGCTGTGGATAACGTCACCACGCAAGTCGCCAAGGGCGAAGTGGTGGTAGTGCTTGGGCCGTCGGGTTCGGGCAAGTCGACCTTCCTGCGCTGCCTCAATGGCCTGGAGCATTTCGACGAAGGCCATGTGGCCATCGACGGCCTGCAACTGGCTGACCCGAAGACCGACATCAACGCCTACCGCCGCGAAGTCGGCATGGTGTTCCAGCATTTCAACCTGTTCCCGCACATGACGGTGCTGGAGAACCTGTGCCTGGCGCAGAAAGTGGTGCGCAAGCGCAACAAGGCCGAGCGTGAAGCCAAGGCCCGGGCGTTGCTGGAAAAGGTGGGTATTTCGCAGAAGGCCAACGAATATCCATCGCGCCTCTCGGGCGGCCAGCAACAGCGGGTGGCAATCGCCCGCGCCCTGGCCATGGACCCGAAGGTGATGCTGTTCGACGAGCCGACCTCGGCGCTCGACCCGGAAATGGTCGGCGAGGTACTGGACGTGATGAAGACCCTGGCCCAGGAAGGCATGACCATGGTCTGCGTCACCCATGAAATGGGCTTTGCCCGCGAAGTGGCGGATCGTGTGCTGTTCTTCGATCACGGCAAGCTGCTTGAAGACTCGGCACCGGCCGCGTTCTTCGCCGCGCCCAAGGATCCTAGGGCACAGGCCTTCCTGCGCCAGGTGCTGTAAGCGCGCCGCCCCCTTCGCGGGTAAACCCGCTCCCACAGCTACTGCACCGCTCTCAAGGCTGGTGATTGACCTGTGGGAGCGGGCTTGCCCGCGAAGAGTGCGACTCGGTCTCAAAGGCTGAACCGCCCCACCATTCCCCGCAACTGCTGCCCCAACTGTTCCAGCTCGCCACTGGAAGTCGCCGTCTGCTCACTGGCCGCACTGGTCTGTTCGGACACATCCCGCACACTGATCACGCTACGGTTGATCTGCTCGGCCACCACGCTCTGTTGCTCGCTGGCCGTGGCAATCTGTTGGTTCATCCCCTGAATGCTCGATACCGTGTCGGTGATCTGCGCCAAGGCATGCCCGGCCCTGCGGCTCAGCTCAACGCTCTGCTCGGTCAGCCGCTTGCTGTCGTCGAGCAGGCGGGTGACCTCGTCGGTACCGCTGTGCAGGCTGCCGATCAGCTGCTCGATTTCTTCGGTGGACTGCTGGGTGCGCTGCGCCAGCCCGCGCACCTCATCGGCCACCACGGCAAAACCACGGCCCGCTTCACCTGCCCTGGCGGCTTCGATCGCCGCGTTGAGGGCCAGCAGGTTGGTCTGCTCCGACACTGATTTGATGACATCGAGAATGCTGCTGATGCGCAGGCTTTCGCCGGCCAGGTGCTGCATGGCGGCCAGGCAATGGTCCATCTGCCGTGCCAGCTGTTCGATGCGGCCGATGGCTTCGGCCACCACTTGATCACCCAGTTGCGCCTGCTGGTCGGCGTTGGTGGCTGCCAGCGAGGCTTGTTCAGCATTCTGTGCAACCTCTTGTACCGTGGCGCTCATCTGGTTCATCGCGGTGGCCACCTGGTCGGTCTCCTCGCGCTGCTGGTTGATGCGCAGCTTGGTGTCCTCACTGCTGGCTGCCAGCTGCGATGCGGCCTGTGACAGCTGGCCGACACCGTGGTCGATGCCGCCGATCAGCTCACGCAGGCTCACGGTCATTTCGCCCATGCGGGTCTGCAACTGCCCCATCTCGTCGCGGCGCTGCACGGGTTCGAGCTGGCTCAGGTCGCCTTTGGCAATGCGCGCGGCCAAGCCCAGGGTCTGGCGCAAGGGTTGAGTGATCTGCAGGGTTATCAGCCAGCCGGCGACGATACCCACGATCAGGGCCAGCAGCGCCACGCTGGTGAGCAAGGAACGGGCGGCCACGGCCTCGCTGTCTCGTTGTTCCACCTTCCGTTTACCCAGTTCCAGGCTGACCGACCTGAGCTCGTTGCCCATCTGCTCCATTTCATTCTGCAGTTGTTCGACCTGCAGCGCCGTGCGGCGGTACTGGTCCAGGCTGGTGCGGTACTTGGCCAGCTCGATGCCTGGCTGTTCTGTCAGCGTGGGTGGCAGGCCAAGCGGGGCGAGGCCCTTGAGCAACTGGCCGAGGCTGGCATCGGCTGCATTCAAGGCGCTATCACCGACCTTGGCGAAGTCCTCGAGCGGCGAGAACGTGTAGGCCGGCACCAGGCTCTGCTGGTTGGCGGTGTCGACCTGGCGGCTCAGGGTGTCCATCATGCCCAGCAAGCCGCCCTGGCTGTCAGCCGGCATCTTCAGCAGGGCCTGGGTCTGCAGTTGGTCGATGACGTCGTTCAGCTTCTGTTCCTGCGCCTGCATGCCGGCGCGAAGTGCGCGACGCGTGTCGACGCTGCGCTGCAGGGTGGTGAAGTTCTCGCGCAGGCGCTGCAGCAGCTGCAGCTTCTGGGTCAGCATCTGGCGCGATTCATCGACGCTGCTGCGGTGTTGCAGGGTGGTCAGCATGGCATCCAGCTGCTGCAGAATTCCGGCGATCTGCGCCTTGCTGGCGTCGTCGGCCAGCACCCGGTAGGTGATGCGCTCGGCGCGCAGGTCTTTGACCAGATCATTGATCCGGCCAATTTCGCTGAGTTGTTCCGAGCGGCTGATGGCGCCGTCCAGGGCACGCCAGCCGCTGACCGTGGTGGCCAGGGTAAGCGCAAGGACTACGGCGAAGCCGAGAGCAAGCTTGGCGCCGACACTGATATTGCCGAGCCTGTGATTGAGGTAGCCGAACATGGCAGGTCTCCGTCCTGTGGGTGGGGATGGGATGCTGGCGTAGTGCTGGCATCTCATCCCTGCCCATCGGCCTATGGCCTGTAGGACTTGACCTGAAAACTATGTAGGAAAATTCAGCGCATGCACTGACGTGTCAGAGCCGGAACCGTCCAACCAACCCTTGCAGGTGGGTGCCCAGGCGAGCCAGTTCGACACTGGAACTGGCGGTCTCCTCGCTCGCCGCCGATGTCTGGTCGGAGATATCGCGCACATTCATCACGCTGCGATTGATCTCTTCAGCCGTGGCACTCTGTTGCTCGGCGGCCGTGGCGATCTGCTGGTTCATGGCCTGGATCGACGACACCGTGTGGGTGATGGTCTCCAGCGAGTTGCCGGCGCGGCGGGTCAGTTCGACGCTGCTGTCGGTCAGCTGACGGCTGGCGTCCATCACGCTGGCCACGCGCTGGGTACCGCTTTGCAGGCCGGCGATCAGCTCTTCGATTTCTTCGGTGGATTGCTGCGTGCGCTGGGCCAGGCTGCGCACTTCGTCGGCGACCACCGCGAAGCCACGGCCGGCCTCACCGGCACGCGCCGCTTCGATGGCGGCATTGAGCGCCAGCAGGTTGGTCTGTTGGGCCACCGACTTGATCACGTCGAGCACGCTGCCGATCTTGTCGCTTTCGGCCTTGAGCTGGTTCATCGCTTCGCTGGAATTGACCACCTCGCTGGCCAGGCGCTCGATCTGCACGACCGCTTCGCCTACCACGCGATCGCCCTCGCGCGCCTGCTGGTCAGCCATGGCTGCGGCTTCCGAGGCCTGTTCGGCATTGCGCGCCACTTCATGCACGGTGGCGGCCATCTCGTTCATCGCGGTTGCCACCTGGTCAGTCTCGACCTTTTGATTGTTGACCCCGGCGCTGGTCTGCTCGGTGACCGCCGACAGCTCTTCGGCGGCGCTGGCGATCTGTGTCACGCCATCGCCGATACCCCCGATCAGCTCGCGCAAGCCCTGGGTCATGCGCTGCATGCTGGATTGCAGCTGGCCGAGTTCGTCGCGGCGGGTCGAATGCAGGTCCTGGCGCAGGTCGCCGTTGGCCACGCGCTCGGCGGCAGCCAGGGTCTGGCGCAGGGGGATGATGATCTGCCGGGTAATCGCCCAGGCCGCGAGCAGGCCCAGTACCAGGGCCAGTGCGGTGGCGCTGCCGAGCATGATCTTGGCCTGGTGGGTGCCGGCATCGCGTACTGCGGTCTGCGAAAGGGTCATCGCCTCGCTGGTCTGCAGCAGTACCGTGCCTTGGTCACTCATGCGTTGCAGCGCCTGTTCGCTGGCGCTTTGAGCCGTGCCGAACTGGGTCACCGCATCGCGGTAGGCGGCCAGTGCGGTGGCTGAGTCGTCAAGGCTGGCAGCGTATTCGGCCGGCAACCTGGCGGGCAGTGCCTTGAGCTCGGTGAGGGCCTGGTCGATGGCTGTCAGCGCGGTCTGCTGGTACTCGGCGTTGCCGCTGTAGGTGTAACCACGCACCTGGAAGCGCGCCTGTTGCACCAGTGCACTGACGTCCACGGCATGCTGGTACTGGTTGATATCGCCAGCCTGCAGCAGGCGTTGCTGTACCCGGCTGATCAGTTCGACGGCCTTGTCGGCGCTGTCGCCCAATACGCCGCGCGCAGCCTCGCGGCGCTGGGCGGCTTGCTTGAGGTCGTTGAAGGCCTGCAGGTACTGGCTCACGGCAGCCTGCTGCTGTTGCAGGCGCTGCTGGTCGGTGGGTTGCTCGATCTGCCCGAGCATGAAGTTGATCTGGCGCTCGAGAGTGCCCAGGGCCT
The DNA here is from genome assembly GCF_024349685.1 of Pseudomonas sp. LRP2-20. Lineage (NCBI taxonomy): Bacteria > Pseudomonadati > Pseudomonadota > Gammaproteobacteria > Pseudomonadales > Pseudomonadaceae > Pseudomonas > Pseudomonas sp. LR2-20. The sequence goes on from NZ_AP025944.1 coordinate 451,993, forward strand.
TTTCCAGCTCGCCGATGGCCGCTTCGTTGCGGTCACGCTGGTAGTGCTGGCGGGCGATGCGCAGCTCTTGAGTGTACTGGTGGATCACCGAGATGTTGCCCAGCTTGTCGCCGCGCGCGGTGACGCTGTCCAGGCCTTGCCAACCGGTGAAGGTGATGGCCAGGGTCAGCAACAACACCAGGCCAAAGCCCAGTCCCAACTTGCGATTGACGCTTACATTCCCCAGCGATTGGGAAAACCATTGGTACATGTTCGACTCCCCGGCAACGTGGCGGCACGAATTATTGTAGTGTTGCCAACACCATCGGCTTGCGCCGGGGAAACTTTATAGGGAAAAGCTGACCCGTTCGTCAGAAAATCCTTGAGAGCAAGGCAGTTACAGCCGTTTCCACACGCAGAATGCGCTCACCCAGCTGCACGGGCGCCAGGCCAGCCTTGCCCAGCAAGTCCACCTCGTAGGGAATCCAGCCACCTTCAGGCCCGATCGCCAGGGTGACTGGCCCCTCGACGGCGCGTGGGCAGGCCGGGTAGGGGCCGGGGTGGCCGACCAGGCCGAGGGTGCCGTCGGCGATGGCAGGCAGGCGGTCTTCGACGAAGGGTTTGAAGCGCTTCTCGATGATCACCTCGGGCAGCACCGTGTCACGGGCCTGTTCCAGGCCGAGAATCAGGTTCTCGCGAATGGTTTCAGGGTTGAGAAAGGGCGTTTGCCAGAAGCTTTTCTCGACCTTGTAGCTGTTGATCAGGATCAGCCGCGGCACACCCAAGGTCGCCACGGTCTGGAACAGCCGGCGCAGCATCTTCGGTCGCGGCACGGCCAACACCAGGGTCAGCGGCAGCTTGGCCGGTGGCTGTTGATCGAAGGCGACCTCCAGCTCGGCTTCGTGGGTTTCCAGGCGCAGCACCGTGGCCTTGCCCATCAGGCCGTTGATGCGGCCCACGCGCAGCGTATCGCCCACGGCGACACGGTGGATGTCCTGCATGTGGGTGAAGCGCCGATCAGCGAGGACGACGCGATCGGCCGAGACGAAGTCGGCCTCTTCAAGGAGTAACAGGTTCACGGCTGGGTCGCTGGCGGCTGGTCGTTATGATCGTTGGTGGCTTCGTCGTCGGCATGGCTGCGCTTGCGGATCAGGCTGCCGCACAGCACGCCGATCTCGAACAGCAGCCACATGGGCACGGCGAGCAACGTCTGCGAGAAGATGTCTGGCGGGGTGAGGATCATGCCGACCACGAAGCAGCCGATGATCACGTACGGGCGGACCTTCTTCAGGTACTTCACGTCGACCACGCCGATCCACACCAGCAGCACCACGGCCACCGGGATCTCGAAAGCGACACCGAAGGCGAAGAACAGCGTCATGACGAAATCAAGGTAGGCGGCGATGTCGGTCATCATCGCCACGCCTTCGGGCGTGGCTTTGGCGAAGAAGCTGAACATCAGCGGGAACACCAGGAAATAGGCGAAGGCCATGCCGGCGTAGAACAGCAGGATGCTCGACACCAGCAACGGAATGGCGATGCGCTTTTCATGGCGGTACAGGCCTGGTGCGATGAAGCCCCAGATCTGCTGGAGAATGAACGGGATCGCCAGGAACAGCGAAACGATCATGGTCAGCTTGAACGGCGTCAGGAACGGCGAGGCCACGTCGGTGGCGATCATCGTCGCGTTGGCCGGCAAATGGTCACGCAGCGGTGCCGACACCAGGGTGTAGATCTGCTGGGCGAACGAGAACAGCCCGGCAAAGATCAGGAAAATGACCGCCACGCAGCGCAGCAGGCGGGTACGCAGTTCGGTCAGGTGCGAGACCAGCGGCATTGGCTGGTCGTGTTCCGGATTTTCGCTCATGGGGCTCGCGGCGGTTGAGGCTGTTCGGGCGGTGTCGGCGTGGCCGTCGGCGTTACCGGCGCGACCGGTGTTGCCGTTGGTGCTGCGGCAGGCTGGGTGGCGGTTGGCGACGGTGCAGGCGGTATCTGCGGGTTGAGGATACGCTTGGCTTCCTCTTCCATCTGCAGGATGTGCTCGTTATGCAACTGGCGACGGATGTCGTCGGCGCCGATTTCGCGCTCGACCTCCATCTTGATCGCGTTGAAGCTGCGTTTCAGCCGCCCGATCCACAGCCCCGCAGTACGCGCGGCACCCGGCAGGCGCTCGGGGCCGAGCACCAGCAGGGCGACCAGGCCGACGAGCAGCAGCTCGCTGAAGCTGATGCCGAACATGGGTCAGTCTTTCCGCTGCGGCTCTTGGACCGGCTGGGCCTGGCCCTCGATGGTGTGGCCTTGCTGCGGCTGCACAGTATTCTGCACTGGCGGCACAGGCTGGGCCGGTGGCGGGGTCTGCTCGGCCGGTTTGTTCTCTTCTTCGCTCATGGCCTTGCGGAAGCCCTTGATCGATTCGCCCAGGTCGCTGCCGAAGTTCTTCAGCTTCTTGGTGCCGAACACAAGGACGACGACGATCAGCAGGACGATCCAGTGTTTCCAGTCAAAAATACCCATGGTGCTCTCCTAGAATGCGGTTTGCTCAGGCCGAGGGCTGACGCGCGGCCTTTTCATCGTGCCCGGACAGCCCGAAACGGCGCTCCAGTTCATCGAGCACGGCTTGTGGATGCTGGCCCAGCGCGCTGAGCATGACCAGGCTATGGAACCACAGGTCTGCGGTTTCATAGATGACATCGCTGTAATCCTTGCTCACGGCGGCGTCTTTGGCCGCAATGATGGTCTCGACAGACTCTTCGCCGAGCTTTTCGAGGATCTTGTTCAGGCCCTTGTGGTACAGGCTGGCCACGTAGGAGCTGTCGGGAGCCGCTTGTTTGCGCTCTTCGAGCACTTCGGCCAGGCGGTTGAGGGTGTCGCTCATGTCAGTGTCCTGCGCTGTAGATGGCATCCGGGTCTTTCAGAACCGGGTCGACGGTTTTCCACTGGCCGTCTTCGTAGACGCGGTAGAAGCAGCTTTCACGGCCAGTATGGCAAGCGATATGGCCCAGTTGCTCTACCATCAGGATGATCACATCGGCATCGCAGTCCAGGCGCATTTCATGCAGCTTCTGCACATGGCCGGACTCTTCGCCCTTGCGCCACAGCTTGCCACGGGAACGCGACCAGTAGATGGCACGTTGCTCGGCGGCGGTCAGCGCCAGCGATTCGCGGTTCATCCAGGCCATCATCAGCACGCGTCCGGTCTTGTGGTCCTGGGCGATCGCCGGTACCAGGCCGTCGCTGTTCCACTTGATCTCGTCCAGCCAGTCTTTCATCGTCGACTCCAAAGCGGGCCCGCTCCTGTGCCGGGCCCTTTGCGCTAGTGTGCCAGCCAGCAGCGCGGCTGGCTATTGGCGCACGATCAGGTAAAGGCCGGCGGCCAGCATCAGCCACGCCGGCCAGGCCCCAGGCGCGGCCAGGCTGGCGGCCTCGGCGGCACCAGTGGCCAGCACCGCACCGCCGCCAAGCAGGCCGGCGCCGAGCAGGCGCAGCGCCCAGCGGTCGCCCTGGCGACGGCGTTCCGGCAGTTGTGGGTCTTCCAGGTGCGGCTGCGACAGGCGCTCGAGCAGGTCGCGGGCCATGCCGGCCAGGTGCGGCAGCTGCTCGACCTGGCCATGAATGTTGCCGAACACGGCCTTGGGGCTCATGCGCTCGCGCATCCAGCGTTCCAGGTACGGCTTGGCGGTGCTCCACAGGTCCAGGTCCGGGTACAGCTGGCGGCCCAGGCCTTCGATGTTGAGCAGGGTCTTCTGCAGCAGCACCAGTTGCGGCTGGACTTCCATGTTGAAGCGCCGTGCGGTCTGGAACAGGCGCATCAGCACCTGGCCAAAGGAAATATCCTTCAACGGTTTTTCGAAGATCGGCTCGCACACCGTGCGGATTGCCGCTTCGAACTCGTTGACCTTGGTGTGCGCCGGCACCCAGCCCGAGTCGATGTGCAGCTGGGCAACGCGGCGGTAGTCGCGCTTGAAGAAGGCGATCAGGTTGCGCGCCAGGTAGTCCTGGTCCTCGGCGGTGAGGCTGCCGACGATGCCGCAGTCGATGGCGATGTACTGCGGGCTCCACGGTTTGACCGTGCTGACGAAGATGTTGCCCGGGTGCATGTCGGCATGGAAGAAGCTGTCGCGGAACACCTGGGTGAAGAACACTTCCACGCCGCGCTCGGCCAGCATCTTCATGTCGGTGCGCTGGTCGGCCAGGGTCGCCATGTCGGTCACTGGCACGCCGTAGATGCGCTCCATCACCAGCACCTTGGGGCGGCACAGGTCCCAGTACACCTGGGGCACGTACATCAGCTCGGAGCCTTCGAAGTTGCGCCGCAGCTGGCTGGCGTTGGCCGCCTCGCGCAGCAGGTCGAGTTCGTCGTAGATGGTCTTTTCGTAGTCGCCGACGATTTCCACCGGGTGCAGGCGGCGGGCATCGGCCGAGGCGCGTTCGGCGGCCTTGGCGATCAGGAACAGCCAGGCCAGGTCCTGGGCGATCACTGGCTTCAGGCCCGGGCGAACCACCTTGACCACCACCTCTTCGCCACTCTTGAGACGGGCGGCATGCACCTGGGCTACCGAGGCAGAGGCCAGCGGCTCGACGTCGAAGCGGCTGAACACTTCGCCGACCTTGGCACCGAGCTGATCTTCGATCAACGCCACGGCTTTTTTCGGGTCGAATGGCGGTACGCGGTCCTGCAGCAGCATCAGCTCGTCGGCGATGTCGGTGGGCAGCAGGTCGCGGCGCGTGGACAGCAACTGGCCGAACTTGATGAAGATCGGCCCCAGGTCCTGCAGCGCCAGGCGCAGGCGTGCACCACGGCTGAGCTCGGAGGGTTTGCGTGGCAGCCAGCGCCATGGCATCAGCAGGCGCAGGCTGGCCAGCCACCAGGGCAGCAGGGGCTGATCGAACAGCAGGTCATCGAGACGGTAGCGGATCACCACACGCTGGATGCGAAAAAGACGGCGGACGGCGAGCAGCTTCATGCGTTATCGCTGGTATCAAGGGATCGGGAGAGGCGCAGCAGGCGCGCCTCGAGGCGTTCGATATCGAGCTTGAGGGTGTCGAGCTCGCTGAAAGCGGCTTCGGCTTCGCGCTGGCCCACCAGGGTGCGTGATTCCTCGGCCAGGTACTCGGACAGGTTCTGGCTGAAACGTGCCAGGCCCTGACGTGTCCAGCGTGCTCGCAGGCGGATATGGCCGGCGAGCATCGCCGTGGCGACCGGGCCGAGCCAGCGCTGCAGCTCGTGTTCCCAGTCCAGTTCCAGGTCCTGCAGCACGCCGAACAGGTCCAGCAGCACGGCGCTGTCGCCATGCAGCTCGACCTGCGGGCTGTGCAACACGGCGGTCTTGTCCCGGGTCACGGCCAGTTGCACCAGGCTGCCAGCCGGAGCGCGCAGGCTGCAGTCGACCTCACCCGCCCAATGGGCGGCGAGCATCAGGCCTTCTTCATCGGGCAGGATGAACACCTGCAAGGCCGGTTGGCGGCAGTCGATCTCGATGACCTTGCCTTCCAGCGCGGCCAGCCGCGGCAGCGCCGTGCTGTCCATGCGCAGGACGCGGTTCAGGCCATGTTCGACACTGGCGAGCAGCCCGGCCAGCAGCATCAGGGCTTGATTCCCCGGTGCACGGCAACGATACCGCTGGTCATGTTGTGGTAGGTGACGCGGTCGAAACCGGCCTCGACCATCATGCTTTTGAGGGTTTCCTGGTCAGGGTGCATGCGGATCGACTCGGCGAGGTAGCGGTAGCTGTCGGCGTCGTTGGTGATCAGCTTGCCGGCCAGCGGCATGAAGGCGAACGAGTAGGCGTCGTAGGCCTTGGACATCAGCTTGTTGGTCGGCTTGGAGAACTCCAGGATCAACAGGCGCCCGCCCGGCTTGAGCACGCGCAGCATCGAGCGGATGGCTTCGTCCTTGTGGGTGACGTTGCGCAGGCCGAAGGCAATGGTCACGCAGTCGAAGTGGTTGTCGGGGAACGGCAGCTTTTCGGCATCGGCCTGGACGAACTCGATGTTGCCGGCCACGCCGCGGTCGAGCAGGCGGTCACGGCCGACCTTGAGCATCGAATCGTTGATGTCGGCCAGTACCACCTGGCCCGTCGGGCCGACCAGGCGCGAGAACTTGGCGGCCAGGTCGCCGGTGCCGCCGGCGATGTCCAGCACACGGTTGCCGGCGCGCACGCCCGACAGCTCGATGGTAAAGCGCTTCCACAGGCGGTGCATGCCGCCGGAGAGCACGTCGTTCATCAGGTCGTACTTGGCGGCCACCGAGTGGAACACTTCGGCGACTTTCTTCGCCTTCTGGCTTTCAGGGACGTCCTGGTAGCCGAAATGGGTGGTGGGTTCGGCGTGGTCGCCTTTGCGCTGGTCGTTCATATCGCTTCACCGGAAAAAATTACCGCCATTCTAGGGCGAACGGGCGGATTTGTCTTGGCGGGGTGTGCCTTGGGGCAGGGGCGGGCATAATGCAGATTATGTCTACATACCCAGGAACACCCGCATGACCCAGATCAGCGTCGAACGCAAACACTCCCTCGGCCGCGATGCCGCCCGCGCCAAGGCCGAAGCGCTGGTCGACAGGCTCAGCCGCGAATACGACCTCAAGGCCACCTGGAACGGTGACCGGGTCGACGTGGCGCGCAGCGGCGCCAACGGTAGCGTGCATATTGGCGAGGACAGCATCCGCGTTGAACTCAAGCTCGGCATGATGCTGTCGATGATGAGCAGCACCATCAAGAGCGAGATCGAGCGCGCGCTGGACAAGGCCCTGGCTTGAAGCGGCTGCCCTTGCCTTAGGGTGAGGATTCTAATTTTCCTCTTTACCTTGTGCTCAAGCCCAGCCTCCATGGGCGCATCCTCCCTCCACTCATGAGCATGAGGTACAGAGCATGGCCAAAGTGACTGTGAAGAAAAAGGAAGACGCCCAGAGCACCCTGGGCGAGGTGCGCGGCTACGCGCGCAAGATCTGGCTGGCGGGCATCGGCGCTTATGCGCGGGTTGGCCAGGAAGGTTCCGACTACTTTCAGGAGCTGGTGAAAGCCGGTGAAGGCGTCGAGAAACGCGGCAAGAAGCGTATCGACAAAGAGCTCGATGCCGCCAACAACCAGATCGACGAAGCCACCCAAGAGGTCAGCCGCGTACGCGGCAAGGTCGAGATTCAACTCGACAAGATCGAAAAAGCTTTCGACGCACGGGTAGGTCGCGCCTTGAATCGCCTTGGCATTCCGTCTAAACATGACGTTGAGGCGTTGTCCATCAAGCTTGAACAGCTGCATGAGCTGCTCGAGCGCGTCGCGCACAAACCATAAGGAGAGCAGGATGGCTGGCAAGAAGAATTCCGATAAAGAAGGCAGCTCCTGGATCGGCGGGATCGAGAAGTACTCCCGCAAGATCTGGCTGGCGGGGCTGGGTATCTATTCGAAAGTCGACCAGGACGGTCCGAAGCTGTTCGACTCGCTGGTGAAGGATGGCGAGAAGGCCGAGAAGCAAGCCAAGAAGACCGCAGAAGACGTGGCCCAAGGCGCCAAGTCGTCGACCACTTCGCGCGTTTCCGGCGTGAAGGACCGTGCCCTGGGCAAGTGGAGCGAACTCGAAGAAGCCTTCGACAAGCGCCTGAACAGCGCCATCTCGCGCCTGGGCGTACCGAGCCGCAACGAGATCAAGGCCCTGCACCAGCAGGTCGACAGCCTGACCAAGCAGATCGAGAAACTGACCGGCGCTTCGGTCACCCCGATCTCCTCGCGCTCTGCAGCGGCCAAGCCCGCAGCGAGCAAGGCGGCCAAGCCATTGGCCAAGCCTGCGGCAAAAACGGCGGCTGCCAAACCGGCAGCTAAAACTGCAGCTAAACCGGCAGCGGCCAAACCCGCAGCCAAGACCGCAGCGGCCAAGCCAGCAGCAAAACCGGCTGCCAAGCCTGTTGCAGCCAAGCCAGCCGCAGCGAAGAAGCCAGCGGTGAAGAAGGCCCCGGCCAAACCGGCAGCCGCCAAACCGGCAGCACCAGCGGCCAGCGCCGCTCCGGCCGCTACCGCAGCGCCGGCGCCTACGGCGGCCCCGGCCAGCAACCCGCCTTCGGCTCCGGCCAGCACTGGCTCGCTGCTCTGACAGCGGTATAGTGCCCTCCACGGATAAACCCGCTCCAACAAGGCTCACAGCTCTGTTGGGCGGGCTTACCCGCTATACGCCGGCCCAGCGGGCCTTTTATGCGGGTGCTCGGTGGCACTCAAGCCAGCTTGCGCTGCTTGGGAAAGGGGATTAGTTGTTTGGCCGTGTCTTTTTTCAGGACGGCGCGGCTCACATCAATCCTCTGGCTTGCGCCAATGGCTCGCGCACTCATCATCCGGTAGCTGGGGGACTGTCCTGACTTCAGGTGACCGGCGCTGAAGTCCAGTGGATCCTTGACGTCCCGCCCATAATGGAAATGTGCTTGCCACAGCAATTTGCTGCCGTCGGACCGTCGATGAATCGTATAAACGTCGAGAAAGTCGTCTGCGCGCTGCAGGCGCTTATTGGTTGTGTCCGCTCGTAAATACACCTTGTCGTGTGCCAACAAGTAATGCAGTGAGTCGACATCTGGCAGAGGGCTTTTCATTCGAGCCTCGATCTGTAGCGCGAGTGATCTTTCCTCCAGTTCCGTGACAGCCATCTGTAGTTTCCGCTCGAGCCCTTCGGGTGGGGAGGCAGCGGCGACAACATCGGCGGCCGCGCGCTTGAGCCCTTCGATATAGTCATCCATCAAGTTGGCCAATGTACTGGGTTGGCTACCGTAGTCTTTCGCGTATGTGCTGAACGTTTGGTCAGCATTCATCAGCATCTGTTTTATGTGCTTTATTCTTGCTTTGCCAAGGGGCGCTGGGGCAGGCGTGGCTTTTATCTGTTCTGCAGGTACCTTGTGGGTGCTCGGCGGTTTCGTTGTACCGGTGTCGCTGGAAAATTGCACATGTGTCGCTTCGTCGAGCTGCCTCAGGGTAAGGCGCTTGAGCTTTTTCAGATAATTCAGCAGTTCACCGAGCCGTTTGCTGTCCAACCAAGGGTCGGGATCCTTCAGTGCATATTCGACCCTGGCGATGGAGGCGTTGTAGGTATCCAGCGCTTCGCCGAGCTTCTCGACCCTCTCCACATCGCTGAATGCCTCAGGTGATGACTCGATGGCCTTCTGCGTGACCAACACCTCATCGAATCGGGACGATAGCGGCCGGTCGGGAACATCATGGATGGTGATAGGTGGCAGTACCGACAACTGCTCAAGCTCTTTATTCACATCGCCGAGTACCTTGAGTTCAGTCATGCCTTGCGCAAATAATCGCTGTTTGGGTGATGGCTTACCCGGCTGGGCAGGCGGGGCGTCTTCAAACAGCGCTAGCGATTCCAGTAACTTGAGTCGGTGTTTGACGTTGTTTCTGAGTGCCGACTGATAGTAGTTGTAGTCCTCAAAGGATGCGCCAGGCCCATCTGGCACCTGTATCTCCGTCAATCGATCTCTCGTGAGTCTGAAGTAACTATCATTGACGCTGTTCAGCCTCGCCCGGTAGCGCCCGAGCTTTTTCAGGTTTTCGGCGAAATGCCTGTTCGCCCTCATCCTGCCTTGAGTAGCTTGTTCGAGGGCAGCTACCAACTGGCCCAATTTTTTGACCTGCAGAAAGACGTGCAGAGCAAGAGCGTCAGGTTCTGGATGCAGTGATGCGGCATCACCCAGGTCCTTCTCGCGTCGTTCGATGGCATCCTCGATGCTCTTCAGTTTTTGTTCATGCTGGTCGATCCTGGCCTGCAAGGCCTCGGCTTGCCCGTGCGGCTCATCGGCTGGCAGCCTGCTTTCCGACGTTCTGTTGACAGCTTCTGCGCTGGGCATGGGCTCGTCGAAGGTGTCCCTCTTGTTTCGCGCAGGGCTGACTTTGCCTTCAAGGCTTGTTGGCGTGGAGTCAGGGAGGGCGGATGCCTCATGGATTTTGCCTGCGCCATGCATCGTCACCATGATTGCGTTGTACAAGAGGTCAACAAATGCCCCTGCTTTCTGGGTATCGCCACCTTCGGCGAGGGCTGGAAGGTCTTGCTCGAGAGTTCGCAGGGTATTGATCAATACGACCATGTCGCCCACCCATCCATAGGCGAACATTGATGTCACATCGAATATTGCCCATGCGATCTGCCTCCACTGTTCATAGCGGAGCTTGGCATTGGAAGGCGACTGGGCCATGGACAGCCTGGAAAGGTACAGGATCCAGGATTCATAAAGATGATGATCCAGCTCACCCTGGAAGGGCGCGAATATCATCAATGGCTTGGGTTGGAGGTCCATCAGCAGAGCGCGTTCGGGGTTCAGGAACTCCAGGGTCGATTCGAGGAGGGATTTTAAATGGGGATGGGCCAAACCCTCGATCGCATGAAGGGTGCTGGCCTTTTCATCCATCCAGCGAAGAATGCTCGCCTGTAGGTTTTCATCCTGGATGAGCTTTTCCAGAATGCCCTTGAAGGCGTCAAACTCGAGCAAGGCGTTGTCCTGCTGCCAAGGGCGGTGAAGCAGCCAGCGACCCAGTGAAGGCAAGTGCAGTACAAACATGCCGGCGACGACATCCTGACTGTTCGGTTGCGGTCCGGTCTGAAAGGCAAGCGGCGCAATGCTGACCAGCTGGCCGTGCGCCTCGGGAGCGTTACAGAAGTCGGCGATCATGTTGAACGCATCCGCGCTCAAGCGGTTCGTAGCAACGGCTTTGAATGCATTGAGCAAGAGGCTCTTGCGCCAGGCCTGGGCGCAGTCCCGAAGCCAGCCCGGGTGAGTGGCTGCGACATCAAGTTGTTGCTTCAGATAGCATGGATAAGTCCTGCCGATATCCACCGTCTCGATCAGGCTCTCTAGATACTCAAGTGTCAACCCGTCAGGCAAGGGTTGGTCGTTATCACGTCTGCGGACCTGTGTCGTGAACTCACCCTTGTCTACGTCAAGCCTGAAGATCGCCAGCTGAGCAAGGCTGATATCACGCGTCGAGATGTCTGGCGTTGCCGGTCGGAGCGCGATATCGGAAAACACATCTTCAATGGGGACGGTGGATTCGTTGGCCTCAACCGTGATCATCAGCAGATTGGGATCGAGAGCGGTCTGCTGCGGGTGATCGGTGTGCATCTGTTCGCACAGGCGGCGTATGGCATATTGCTCGATGCTTTCTACATGGGTGCTGCCCAACGAATAGTGGCTGTTAGTTTGGGCAACGACCCATTCCATCAGCAGTCGACCGTAATCATAATGATGCTGGGGTGAAGCTTGTCTTACCCAGTTCGGTATGAGGCTCTCCCATGTGTGCTCGTCAATCTGGATCAAATCGGAAAAATGGCTGGCAGGGTCGCTGAGGTGATGTAACTGCTCTTGCAGTTTCTCTGCGCTTTCGAATGAACCGAGTTCCAGGCTTTCGACGCCTTCAATACTGCCAGCGAGTAATTGCAGAGCCTGGAATTCGAACGGATTGATCGACAGCGGATGGTGCGACCAATGCAGTTCATCGAAGTCATGACGGTCAGCCATCGCTGCCTGCATTGCGCTGCCCAGTTCTTGTTCACTCCTGAAACCATGAACGATTCCGCAGGGCTTGCACCAAAGGTAGGTCGCCTCGGTGCTGGACTTGTCGATCAGTAGCCAATCTGCCAGCTTCAACTCAGTGCTCAGCCCTTGATACAGCAGGCTGACCCGTAGCGCGAACGCCTGGCTTGTCACCGAGTCGCCATCCAATGCGGCATAGAGGCTTTTTTTCTCGTGGGCCCCTAGCCCTTGTCGCTCGATGCAGGTCAGCAAGGCGACTTTCAATACGTGCTCCATCCATCGCAGTCGAGTAACGTCAAGTCCGCCCGCCAAGGCATTCCAGAATGAGACTTGAGCTTCTTCGAACGTCTGGAGCAGGCCATTGAGCAGCGTGGTCAGTTCCGCGTTCAACGACTCGGCGACGCCAGCGCCGAGTGCGTATTTCTCAGTCGCATCAGCCGAGGTGGTCAGGGCGAGATGATCAGTGCCGGAAAGCGTCAGTGGTTCACCTTTCATGAAGGTTTCGAGCAACAGCTCTCCCATGTTCACAGGCTTGTTTGGAGCGCTTTCGCGGATGAGAAAGAGCTCTTCCAGCGAGTCCAGGTCTGCAATTCGCGGGCAATGCGTGAGCAGAATCTTCGATGCATTGATATCCAATACCTGATGCAGAGTCGGGCGATCAGAGAATTGGCTGGCAACGAGGGTTTCGAAGGTAAGGGAGGGGGGCATGGCTTGGCTCACTGTTGGCATGGAGCCTCAGTCTGAGCACGAGCCCGATGGCCACTGCCGTATATGTTTACGGCACCCGCAGTGCGAATCTACGTGCCCGTGCAGTCCCATGCAGTGAGCTTGGGCGAGTGCTATCCCTCCAGATACCGCACTGCCAACGTCTCGGCTGCCCCCCGTGCCTGTTCCTGCAGATGCGGCGCCACCAGCATCATCACCTGATACACCACGATGCCCACGTCGCCCTCGCGCCCCAGCACCCGCTGGTAGTCCAGCGAGAACATCAAGGTCAGGGTGATCTGTTCCACCAGTTGCCCCAGTGCTTGCGTCTCACTGACCACTTGCCCCTGGCCCTTGAGGCTGGCCAGCAGTGCCGCCAGCGTGCGCTTGAGCGCATTGATCAGGCTGCGCATGCCCCGTGCCAGCTTGGGCAGGCGCCCGGTCAGGTTGGACAGGTCCTGGAACAGAAACCGGTACTGGGCCATGCGTTCGACGATCAGGTGCAGGAACAGCCAGTAGTCCTCGGCCTCCAGGCGCACCTCCAGCGGTGGGTCGAGCAATGGCATCAGCGCTTCCTCGAAACGGTCGAACAACCCGTGAATCAGCGGCTCCTTACCGTGGAAGTGGTAGTACAGGTTGCCCGGGCTGATGCCCAGTTCGTTGGCAATCTCCAGTGTCGATACATTGGGTTCGCCCTGTGAGTTGAACAGCTGCAGGGCGCACTCGAGGATACGGTCGCGGGTCTTCATCCAGTCGTGGTGCTCATCGGGTCAGGACATAGGTGCCTGGCGCAGGGCCCAGCGGTGGATAGGTGGCGTTACCCAGCTCCGTGCGTGGCGCCTTGAGCGGGCCGGAGCGCGGCGTGATCCACTCCAGCCACAGCGGCCACCAGCTGCCGTCACGGCGCTGCGCGTCATGGAACCAGGCGCGTGGGTCGCTGGAGAGCTTGGGGTTTTCCAGGTAGTACGCCTTGGGGTTGCCCGGCGGGTTGATGATGCTCTGGATGTGCCCGCTGTTGGCCAGCACGAACTGCCGGTCGCCACCGAGCAGCATGGCCGAGCGATACACTGCGTCCCATGGCGTGATGTGGTCGTTGCTGCCAGCTACGGTGAAGCTGTCGAGGTCGACCTGCTTGAGGTCGATCGGTGTGCCGCACACTTCCAGGCCCGCAGGGTGGGTCAGTGGGTTGACCTTGAAAAAGTCCAGCAAGTCGCCATGCAGGGCGGCCGGCAGGCGTGTGCTGTCGGCGTTCCAGTAAAGAATGTCGAAGGCTGGCGGGGTCTTGCCGAGCAGGTAGTTGTTGACCCAGTAATTCCAGATCAGGTCGTTAGGCCGCATCCAGGCGAAAATCCGTGCCACTTCGCCACCGTCCAGCACGCCGCGCTGGTACGAGCGACGCTTGGCTGCCTCGATGGTCTGCTCGTCGGCGAACAGGCTGGCGGGGCTGTCGAACTTGCTGTCGAGCAGGCTGACCAGGTAAGTGGCGCTACGTACCCGGCGCAGCTGGTGCTTGGCCTGCAGGTGACCCTGCAGCGCGGCCATGGTCAAGCCACCGGCGCAGGCACCCATCAGGTTCGGGTCACGGTTGCCGCTGATGCTGCGGCAGGCGTTGAGCGCTTCTTCCAGCGCCTGTACGTAACTCGACAGGCCCCACTCACGGTGGCGTGGGTCGGGGTTGCGCCAGCTGACCATGAACACCTGCAAGCCGTTCTTGAGCATGTACTGGACGAAGCTGTTGGTCGGCTGCAGGTCGAAGATGTAGTACTTGTTGATCTGTGGCGGCACCACCAGCACGGGCCGGGCGTGCTGCTTCTCGCTCATCGGCTTGTACTGGATGAGCTCCAGCTGATCGTTGCGGAACACTACCGCGCCGGGCGTGGCGGCCAGGTTGCCGCCGACTTCGAAGGCGCGCTCGTCCACCTGGCGCGGCAGGCCGTCGTTGTGACGCAAATCATCGAGCAGGTGGGCGACACCGCGTACCAGGCTTTGCCCGCCGGTATTGAACAGCTCCTTGACCGCCAGCGGGTTGAGCAGCGAGTTGCTTGGTGCCAGGGCGTCGTTGATCAGGGTGAACAGAAAGTGCGCACGGGCCCGATCATCATCGTTCAGATGGCTTTCATCGATCCACAGGCGGGTCTGTTTCTGCCAGGCCAGGTAGGCCTGCAGGCCGCGCCGGTAGAACGGGTTCTGGCTCCAGGTCGGATCGCTGAAACGTGTATCGCGCGCGCTCGGCTGATAGGGCGTGTCGCCGAGCATCACCCGGCCCAGCTGGCCGCTCAAGGCCAGCAGGTGGCGGGCGGTGTGCAGCGGGTTGCGCAGGCCATGGCGGCCAACACTGCGCAAGGTGGAAATCAGGTCGCGACCGCGCAGGCCAAGGATGGCGTTCTGTACGTTCATGCTGGTGGCGGGGAGCGTTGACGTTCCTTTGGCCGGTTTTTCTTTCATGGCAACAACTCCCTTGTCAGGCCACGGTCGGGTTCATGCAGCAAGCAACAATTCAGCCACCAGAGGCCGGGCTGGGGTGCATGACCGCGCGCTGACGTTCTTGCTGGAGAAACTTCATGATGATGGGGGCGACGGCCTCGGCCCGGGTGATCAGGAACAGATGACCGTCGTCGATAATGTGTAGCTGGGCATTGGGAATTCGCCAGGCCAGCAGGCGCATGTTGATCAGCGGGATCAACGGATCGTCGTCGCCGGCCAGCACCAGAGTCGGTTGCTGGATCTTGTGCAGCCAGTGAATGCTGGTCCAGCCCAGCCCGGCGAACAGCTGCCAGTAGTAGCCCAGCTTGCCGCCGGAGCGCACCTTGGCTGCGTGGTGCATGGCCAGGTCCGGGTCGCGGCGAAAACCGCCGCCATAGATCAGCGGCGCGATGCGGATGACATGGGATGGCTGCACGTAGCGCCGGGGGCTTGCCATCATCCACAGCACCTTGGGTTTGCCCGGCACCATCACCGCACCGGCAGCAGTGGCCGCCAGCACCAGCTTCTTGCAGCGCTCGGGATAGTCATGGGCGAACTGCTGGGCCAGGGCGCCACCCCAGGACACGCCGATGACATTGACCTGGCCGTAGTCCAGGTAGTCGAGCATGCGTGCGGTCAACTTGGCCAGGCCGGGAAAACGGTACGGGTGGCGCGGGGTGGATGAGCCGCCCACGCCGGGGACGTCGAAGGCGATGACTTCCAGGTCCGGGTCCAGTGCTTCGATGAACGGGAACACCAGCTCCAGGTTGGCGCCGATGCCGTTGAAGATCAGCAGCGGCGTCAGGTGCGGCTTGCCCGGGCGCACCGCAGTACGGATGGATTGGTCGTCCAGCTCTACGGTGCGGAATATGTAGGGTAGCGGCATGCGCGTGGCTCTGTGGCTTGAAAATGTACCGTGGCACGCTCCAAGCGGCCACGGCATTGCGACTCAACGCTCGTGGACGTAAGTCCCCGGTGCAGCCTCGCCGGCGACATAAGCGCGGTTACCCAGGCGCGTCGGGGCCTTTTTCAGCTCGCCAGCGCGCTCACCCAGCCAGGTCTGCCAGTGCAGCCACCAGGAGTCGGCATGCTTTTCAGCGTTCTCCTGCCAGGCCACCGGGTCGCCCGGGCGGTCGGCGCCGGTCATGAAGCGGGCCTTGGGGTTGCCGGGTGGGTTGAGGATGCTCTGGATGTGGCCGCTGTTGGACAGCACGAACTCGATCTTGCCGCCGAACAGGTGCGCCGAGCGGTAGCACGATTGCCACGGGGTGATGTGGTCGGAGGTGCCGGCGACGCTGAAGATGTCGCACTGGACGTTCTTCAGGTCGATGGCGGTGCCGCACACTTCCAGGGCATCCGGGCGGGTCAGCGGGTTGTTCTTGAACAGTTCGATCAGGTCGCCGTGGAAGGCTGCGGGCAAGCGCGTGGTGTCGTTGTTCCAGAACAGGATGTCGAACACCGGAGGCTCGTTGCCGAGCAGGTAGTTGTTGACCCAGTAGTTCCAGATCAGGTCGTTGGGGCGCATCCAGGCGAACACCTTGGCCATGTCGCTGCCTTCGAGCACCCCGGACTGGTAAGAGTGGCGCTTGGCCGCCTCGAGCGTCTGTTCGTCGACGAACAGGGCGACCTCGGTGTCCATCGTGGTGTCGAGCACGCTGACCAGCAGGGTCAGGGCGTTGACCTTCTGCTCACCCAGCGCGGCGTAGTGGCCGACCAGGGCGGTGCAGGTAATACCGCCGGAGCAGGCGCCGAGCATGTTCAGGTCTTTGCTGCCGGTAATCGCCAGTACCGCGTCGACCGCTTCCTTCAGCGCATCGATGTAGGTCGACAGGCCCCACTCGCGCTGGGCCTTGGTCGGGTTGCGCCAGCTGATGATGAAGGTCTGCTGCTGCGAACGCAGGCAGAAGCGCGCCAGGCTCTTTTCCGGGCTCAGGTCGAAGACGTAGAACTTGTTGATCTGCGGTGGCACCACCAGCAGCGGGCGGGCATGCACCTGCTCGGTGATCGGGCTGTACTGGATCAGCTCCAGCACATCGTTGCGGTAGACCACGGCGCCTTCGCTGGTGCCAAGGTTCTTGCCGACCTCGAACGCGTCCATGTTGACCTGGCTGGGCATGCCACCGTTGTTGACCACGTCCTTGGCCAGGTTGGACAGGCCGTCCAGCAGGCTCTTGCCGCCGGTTTCGAAGAAGCGTTTGACCGCCGCCGGGTTGGACAGGGTGTTGGTCGGTGCCATGGCTTCGGTCATCAGGTTGATCACGAACTGACCACGGCTGATGTCCTGGGGCGACAGGTCACTGTTGCCGATCCACTCCTGCAGTTCCTTGCGCCAGGCCAGGTAAGTCTGCAGGTAACGGCGGTACAGCGGGTTCTTGCTCCAGGCTGGGTCCTGGAAGCGACGGTCGTCACCTTCCGGGGCGAGGCTGGACTTGCCCAGCAGCACGTTCTTCAGCTCCAGGCCGAAGTGCGCGACGTGCTTGGCGCTGTGCAGCGGTTGGCGCACGGCCTGACGCAGCACGGTACGCGCAGAGCTCAGCAGGTCCTTGCGGCGGATGCCGATGACCGGGTTCAGCCCCAGGGTGTTTTCCGAGGCTTGCCGCTGCAACTCATCGTTGTTCTTGTTACTCATCTACGACGCTCCGTTGTCCTGAGACGAGTACCGGATTGCTGTGGCGCAACGCACAGCGGACAGCCCGGTACTGCTACTCGGGTGACCAGTGATAAGGAACAGCGGTGCTGCGGGCCGGATGCATTCGGCGATGAGCTGCGGGGGATTCTGCGTGTGAAGACAGCCTGCTTTCGCTCGCGACCTCTACATACCGGCCAGTGCCTGATTGCCCGAAAGGCAATGCAGGGAACTTGCCAGCTCCATTGGTTACCCGACTTTCATGTAATGCGCAAGACAACCCGTTGAAGAGTTGTCTGTAAGGCATTCAAACAGATGAGATTAGAAAATGCGCTCTAAAGCATGGAAGGCTTGAGTTAGAGCATGAGTTTGACCACCGATTCGGCCGGGTCGCGGGACTTGCCGGCCTTGTGCAGTTCATCGAGGTACTCGGCCCACAGCTGCTCCTGGCGCAGGCACAGTTGCTCGAGGTACTCCCAGGTGAACAGGCCGCTGTCATGGCCGTCATCGAAGGTCAGTTTCAGTGCATATTGGCCAGCCGGTTCCAGGCCGACGAGTCCGACGTTGATCTTGCCAAATTGCAGGATGGGATTGCCGTGGCCCTGGACCTCGGCGGAAGGCGAGTGCACGCGCAGGAATTCGGCGGGCAGCTGATAGACCTCGCCGGGGGCGTAGGTGAGGCTGAGGGTCTTGGAGGCTTTGTGCAGGTTGATGGCGGTGGGCAGGCGGGCCATGGCTTGAATCTCTCGGGAGCTGATGGCGCAAGCTTCGAGTGATTCAGGCCATTGTGCAAGTGGGGCTGCTGCGCAGCCCATCGCCGGCAAGCCGGCTCCCACACGACCGCATCGACCTCAAGCCATGCGCTGTACCTGTGGGAGCCGAGCTTGCCGGCGATTGGGCCGCGAAGCGGCCCCCTGTGGTCTTACAGGATGTAGCGCGACAGGTCTTCGTTCTGTGCCAGTTCACCCAGGTGGCCATTCACATACGCCGCATCGATCAGGATCGGTGCTTCGTCGTGGGTACTGGCCAGGTCACCGGCACTGAACGACACTTCTTCGAGCAGGCGCTCGAGCAGGGTGTGCAGGCGGCGGGCACCGATGTTCTCGGTCTTTTCGTTGACCTGATAGGCAATCTCGGCCAGGCGCTTGATGCCGTCGGCAGCGAACTCGATGTTCAGGCCTTCGGTCTTCAGCAGCGCACTGTACTGCTCGGTCAGCGAGGCATGCGGCTCTTGCAGGATGCGCTCGAAGTCTTCCGGGGTCAGCGCCTTCAGTTCGACGCGGATCGGCAGGCGGCCTTGCAGCTCTGGCACCAGGTCGCTCGGCTTGCTCAGGTGGAACGCACCAGAGGCAATGAACAGGATGTGGTCGGTCTTGACCATGCCCAGCTTGGTGTTTACCGTGCAGCCTTCGATCAGCGGCAGCAGGTCACGCTGCACGCCTTCACGGGATACATCGGCACCGCCGACGTTGCCGCGCTTGGCCACCTTGTCGATTTCGTCGATGAACACGATGCCGTGCTGCTCGACCGCTTCCAGGGCCTTGCCCTTGAGCTCTTCCTCGTTGACCAGGCGGCTGGCTTCCTCGTCGCGCACCATCTTCAGCGCTTCCTTGACCTTCAGCTTGCGGGTCTTGCGCTTGCCCTTGCCCATGTTGGCGAACAGGCTCTGCAGCTGGTTGGTCATCTCTTCCATGCCGGGTGGCGCGGCGATTTCGACGCCCATGTTCTCGGCCACTTCGATCTCGATTTCCTTGTCGTCCAGCTGACCTTCGCGCAGGCGCTTGCGGAACAGCTGGCGAGTGTTGGAGTCGGTGCTGGTCTGCGCGGCTTCTTCGCTGAAGCTGCTGACCCGCGCCTGTGGCAGCAGGGCGTCGAGGATGCGGTCTTCGGCGGCGTCTTCGGCGCGGTGGCGGACGCGGACGATTTCCTGCTCGCGCAGCATTTTCAGCGCGGCATCGGCCAGGTCACGGATGATCGACTCGACGTCGCGGCCGACGTAGCCCACTTCGGTGAACTTGGTCGCTTCGACCTTGAGGAACGGCGCGTTGGCCAGCTTGGCCAGGCGGCGGGCGATTTCGGTCTTGCCGACGCCGGTAGGGCCGATCATCAGGATGTTCTTCGGTGTCACTTCGGCACGCAGCTCGGCGGGGAGCTGCATGCGCCGCCAGCGGTTGCGCAGGGCGATGGCGACGGCGCGTTTGGCGTCGTCCTGGCCGATGATGTGGCGGTTGAGTTCGTGGACGATCTCGCGGGGGGTCATGGACATGATCAAAAATGGTCCTTGGGCAGAGTGCTCGGCGTGGAAAAGTCCCGCTATGAGCGGGACGCCAGAACAGCTGATTACTCGGCCAGGTCCTGCTCCTCGATGGTCAGGTTGTGGTTGGTGAACACGCAGATGTCACCGGCGATGTTCAGGGCAGCCTCGGTGATTTCCCGGGCCGACAGGTCGGTCTTGTTCAGCAGGGCACGGGCCGCAGCCTGGGCATAGCCACCACCGGAACCCATGGCGATCAGGCCGTCTTCCGGTTCGACCACGTCACCGTTGCCGGTAATGATCAGCGATGCGTCCTTGTTGGCCACCGCCAGCATGGCCTCCAGGCGGCTCAGGGAGCGGTCGGTACGCCATTCCTTGGCCAGCTCGACGGCGGCGCGTACCAGGTGGCCGGAGTGTTTCTGCAGCTGGGCTTCAAAGCGCTCGAACAGGGTGAAGGCGTCGGCGGTGGCACCGGCGAAACCGGCGATCACTTCGCCGTTGTACAGGCGACGAACCTTCTTGGCGTTGCCTTTCATCACGGTGTTGCCGAGGGATACCTGGCCGTCGCCGCCCATGACGACTTTGCCGTTACGGCGGACAGAAACGATGGTGGTCAAGGGGAGAGTCTCCACGCAGCGGGGCAAAATTGCCTGATGCAGACTCATATGGGGGTGGGGGGGAAGATTTCAACCGCGGGGGATGAATGGTCGCGCTTGGCAGGAATATCTGCGTTGCTTCCTTCGCGGGTAAACCCGCTCCCACAGGTATAGTGCTGCGCCTGAGGGCAGCAGGGTCCCTGTGGGAGCGGGTTTACCCGCGAAGGGCCCTACTCAGGCCTCGTGGCAGACGTGCCCATCGACCAAGGTATAACGCACGGCAGCCGGCAGGCAGTGGCCGATGAACGGGCAGTTGTCGCCGCGCGACAACCATTGCTCGCCGGCAATCGTCGAGGCCTTGGCGTCGAACAGCACCAGGTCGGCTGCGCCGCCGACTTTCAGCTCACCGGCCGGCAGGCGCATGGCCTTGGCCGGGCCGCTGCTCAGGCGGGCCAGCAGGGTCGGCAGGTCGAGCAGGCCGTCCTCGACCAGGGTCATGGCCAGCGGCAGCAGCAGTTCGACGCTGCTGATGCCCGGTTCGGTGGCGCCGAACGGAGCCAGCTTGGCATCACGCTCGTGGGGCTGGTGGTGGCTGGAGATCGCCTGGATCACCCCCGATTTCACCGCCGCGCGCAGGCCGTCGCGGTCGGCGGCGGTGCGCAGTGGCGGTTGCACGTGGTACAGGCTGGAGAACTCACGCAGCGACTCGTCGGTGAGGATCAGCTGATACAGCGCCACGTCGGCCGTCACCGGCAGGCCCAGCTGCTGGGCCTGCTCGATCAGCCGTGCGCCACGGGCGCTGGTGATCTGGGTGAAGTGCGCACGCACGCCAGTCTGTTCCACCAGCAGCAGGTTGCGCGCCAGGGCCACGGTCTCGGCGGTTTCGGGGATGCCCGGCAGGCCGAGGAAGCTGGCCATGGCACCTTCGTGGGCCAGGCCACCCTGGGCCAGGTCGCGGTCCTGGGAGTGGAACACCACGGTCAGGTCGAAGGTGGCGGCGTACTCCAGGGCGCGGGCCAGGGTACGGTTGTTGGGGATTTCCTTCAGGCCGTTGCCGAAGGCCACGCAACCGGTGTCGCGCAGGGCAACCAGCTCGGCCAGCTGTTCGCCCTCCAGGCCCTTGGTCAGGGCGCCGATCGGGTAGACCTTGCTGTTGGCGGCTTCGCGGGCGCGGTCAAGGATCAGTTCGGCCACTGCCGAGGTGTCCAGCACGGGCTTGGTCTGTGGGGGGCAGCACAGGCTGGTGACGCCGCCGGCCACGGCGGCGCGGGTTTCGCTGGCGATGGAACCCTTGCGGCTGTAGCCCGGCTCGCGCAGCGACACGCCGAGGTCGACCAGGCCGGGCGCGGCGATCAGGCCGTCGGCCTTGATCGTGCGGCTGGCGCTGAAACCGGCCGGGGCGGCGCCGATGGCGGCGATGCGCCCGCCGTCCAGGTGCAGGTCGGTGACCTGGTCCAGGCCGCTGACAGGGTCGATGACCCGGGCGCCAAGAATACTGATGGTCACTGGGCGATCTCCTGGTCGAATTGACGTTGCGCGTTCTGCCCGCTCATGGCCATGGACAGCACGGCCATGCGCACGGCGATGCCGTAGGTGACCTGGTTGAGGATCACCGAGTGTTTGCCGTCGGCCACTGCCGATTCGATTTCCACGCCACGGTTGATCGGGCCTGGGTGCATGACGATGGCGTCAGGCTTGGCGCCGGCCAGGCGTGCGGTGGTCAGGCCGAACAGGCGGTAGAACTCGCCTTCGCTGGGCAGCAGGCCACCCGCCATGCGCTCACGCTGCAGGCGCAGCATGATCACCACGTCGACGTCCTTCAGGCCTTCGGCGAGGTCGGTGTAGACCTTCACGCCGTACTGCTCGATGCCGATCGGGATCAGGGTCTTCGGGCCGATCACGCGGATGTCCGGGCAGCCCAGCGCCTTGAGCGCGAGCATGTCGGAGCGGGCCACACGCGAGTGCAGGATGTCACCGACGATCGCCACCGAGAGGTTCTCGAAGCTGCCCTTGTGGCGGCGGATGGTCAGCATGTCGAGCATGCCCTGGGTCGGGTGCGCGTGGCGGCCGTCACCGCCGTTGATCACGGCGACGTCCGGGCACACATGCTCGGCGATGAAGTGTGCGGCGCCGGAGTCGGAGTGGCGTACGACGAACATGTCGGCAGCCATGGCTTCGAGGTTGCGCAGGGTGTCGAACAGGGTCTCGCCCTTGCTGGTCGAGGAGGTCGACACGTTCAGGCTGATCACGTCGGCGGACAGGCGCTGGGCAGCCAGCTCGAAGGTGGTGCGGGTACGGGTCGAGTTCTCGAAGAACACGTTGCACACGGTCTTGCCGCGCAGCAACGGGACTTTCTTCACGGCCCGGGCGCCGACTTCGAGGAACGAGTCGGCGGTGTCGAGGATCTCGGTGAGCAGTTCGCGGGGCAAACCGTCGAGCGAGAGAAAGTGGCGCAGCTGGCCCTGATCATTGAGCTGCAGCGGGCGCTTGGCGTCGATTGGCGTCATCGCGAGGGGACTCTTAAAGGGCAGAAGCGGTGGCGAGGTCCTGGCGCTCGAGGGCGAGCGGTGCGGGTCCGGTCAATTTTACCCGTTCATGGGCGGCCAGCGACAGGGTGGCGCCGAGCACATTGGGGCGGATGGGCAGTTCGCCGGCATCGAGATCGAGCAGGCAGACCAAGGTGACGCTGGCGGGGCGGCCGTAATCGAACAGTTCGTTGAGTGCGGCGCGGATGGTGCGACCGCTCATCAGCACGTCGTCGATCAGCACCAGGTGCTGGCCTTCGACCTCGAATGGCAGCTCCGACGGGCGCACCTGCGGGTGCAGGCCGTTCTGGCTGAAGTCATCGCGATAGAACGACACGTCCAGGGTGCCGAGCGGGCTCTGGTCGGCCATTTCCTGCTGCAGGGCCTGGGCAACCCAGACGCCGCCGGTACGGATGCCGATGAAGCGCGGCTCGGTGATGTTGCGGCGGGCCAGATGGGCGCGAAGGTCGACAGCCATCTGCCGGATCAGGTCGGCGGGATTGGGTAGGCTCATTGCGTATCTCCTGGGGGCGCCGGGGGCGTAGTGATTGCCCCGACGTAAACGCGAAAAGATCAGGTATTGGCCTCCAGCCAGCCTTGCAGCAGCAGGGCGGCGGCGATGGCGTCGACCGGGTTGTCACGGTAGCTGCCGCGCTGGCCGCCACGGGCCAGGCGCTCGCCTTTGGCCTCGAAGGTGGTCAGGCGTTCGTCGTGGGTGTGCACGGGCAGGTTGAAGCGGCCATTGAGGCGGCGGGCGAACTTTTCCGCGCGCTCGCTCATTTCGCTCGGTGTGCCGTCCATATTCAGCGGCAGGCCTACGACGATGGCATCGGGCTTCCATTCAGCGATGAGCTTTTCCACCTGGGCCCAGTCCGGTACGCCGTTCTGCGCCTTCAGGGTGCACAGCTCGCGGGCCTGGCCGGTGACCACCTGGCCGACGGCTACGCCGATCTGCTTGGTGCCGTAGTCGAAGCCCAGCAGTAAACGCAATTCACTCATCAGGCGTGCCCCGCCTGGCTGGTCAGCAGGCTGAGGTTGATCCCCAGGCTGGCGGCAGCGGCGTCCAGGCGCAGGTCGCTGGCCAGGCCGAAGATGATCTCTGGGTCGAACGGGCAGTTGAGCCAGGCGTTGTCGGCCAGTTCGGCCTCCAGTTGGCCCGCTTCCCAGCCGGCATAGCCGAGCGTGATGAGGCTTTGTTTCGGCCCCACCCCGGCGGCGATGGCCAGCAGCACGTCCTGCGAGGTAGTCAGCGACAACCCTTCCAGGGCCACAGTGGCCTGGAAGCTGCATTCACTGCTGTGCAGCACGAAACCACGGTCGGTCTGCACCGGGCCACCCTGATAGATGGGGACCTGCAAGGTGCTGGCCGGTGGTACCTCGTTCGGGCGCAACTGCTCGAGAATGTCGGCCAGGTTCAGCTCCTGTGGCCGGTTGACCACCAGGCCCATGGCGCCATTGGCGTTGTGCTCGACGATGTACGTGAGGGTCTGGGCGAAGTTCGGATCGGCCATGTGCGGCATGGCGATCAGGAACTGATGCTTGAGGTAGCTCGGTGTGAGGGTTTTCATGGGGGATAGTGTGGCGCCAGGTGGCGAGGCTGACAAGGTGCGCAATTGTGTCGTTTTTGCCGGCCTCTTCGCGGGCAAGCCCGCTCCCACAGGACACCACAAGCCGAGGCGTTGTGGGGTTCCTGTGGGAGCGGGCTTGCCCGCGAAAGGGCCGTTGGATCAGTTACTGGACAGGCGGTCTCCGCGGGCAAAGCGCCAGGTGCGGATGATCTCCAGCCGGTCAAACTCCGCCAGGTCCCCGGTAAAGGGCGCAAATGGCGCCGCCAGCCGCACGATGCGCTGGGCTGCCTGGTCCAGCACCGGTTGCCCGGACGACTCCAGCACCAGCACCTCATACAGCGAGCCATCGCGGTTGATCGACACCATCATCCGCAAGTTGCCGTAGATCTGCTGCCGGCGTGCCTCGTCGGGGTAGTTCAGGTTACCCACCCGCTCGACCTTCTTGCGCCACTCTTCCTTGTACCAGGCGCCCTTGTCGCGCATGGTCGAAGCCGCATTCAGGCGGTGAATGCGCGGGCGCTTGGCGTACATCTGCTGTTCGTTGGAAAGCTCCGCCTCGAGGCTGGCGATCTGGCTCGACAGCTGCGAGCTGTCAAAGTCCGGCGTGGCCGCCGCTGGCTTGGGCTGTGGCTTGCTTTCCTTGGGCTTGGGCTCGACCTTCTGCGCTTTCGGCGCCTTGGTCGCCACTGCGGACTTCTCTGGCGTGGGCGGCGGTACTACCTCGGGCTTGGCCGCAGGGGGCGGGGTGACCTTGTTGATCTTGCTGTCCTGGAATGGCGCCACTTCGGTAGTGGTGGGTACTGCTTTCTTCTCCAGGGTGCCGCTGCCTTGCTGGTTGTCCTGCGCCTGGAAATCAGCCTTCTTCGGCGCTTTCTCGCTTTTGAAGGTGGCCAGGGTGATGTCCATGGTCTGGCGGATTTCCGCCGGTTTGACCACGGTAAAACCGACGCCAAGGATCAGCGCCAGGTGCACCAGGGCAGCCAGGAACAGGGTAAAGCCAAGCCGATCCACCGGGCGAACGCGCGGTGGCAGCAGGTCGGCGGGGATGTCGGCAGGCAGCGTCATCGGGTATCCAGCAACCGCAGGGCGGGGCAGCAGCTCAGTCGAAAAGGACCGGCATCATACCCCACTCCGCGCATTTGCTCCGCGTCGGCGGTCAGCGCGCCTTGAGCTGGCGATCAATGGCATCCATCAGCTGGCCACCGATATCGGTGCTGTAGGCCGCGTCGATCTCGCGGATGCAGGTGGGGCTGGTGACGTTGATTTCCGTGAGGAAGTCGCCGATCACGTCGAGGCCGACGAACAGCAGGCCCTTTTCACGCAAGGTCGGGCCGACCTGGGCGGCGATCCAGCGGTCGCGTTCGGTCAGTGGGCGGGCTTCGCCGCGGCCACCGGCAGCCAGGTTGCCACGGGTCTCGCCACTGGCGGGGATACGGGCCAGGCAGTAGTCGACCGGCTCACCGTCAATCATCAGGATGCGCTTGTCGCCGTCCTTGATCTCGGGCAGGTAGGCCTGCGCCATGATCTGCTGGCCGCCATGCTGGGTGAGGGTCTCGAGGATCACCGAGAGGTTGGGGTCGCCTACGCGGTGGCGGAACACCGAGGCGCCGCCCATGCCGTCCAGCGGTTTGAGGATCACGTCGCCGTGGGTGCTGGCGAATTCACGCAGGATGTCGGCGCGGCGGCTGACCAGGGTCGGCGCCATGCACTGCGGGAACTGGGTGGCGAACAGCTTTTCGTTGCAGTCGCGCAGGCTCTGCGGGCGGTTCACCACTAGCACGCCTTCGCGCTCGGCCTGCTCCAGCAGGTAGGTGCTGTAGACGAACTCCATGTCGAACGGCGGGTCCTTGCGCATCAGCACCACGTCCAGCTCGGCCAGGGCGCTGTCCTGCTCTTCGCCCAGTTCGAACCAGCGCGCCGGGTCGGCGAACACGTTCAGCGGGCGCATGCGCGCGCGGGCCTTGCCTTCACCGTGGTACAGGTCGCGCTGCTCCATGTAGAACAGGCTCCAGCCGCGGGCCTGGGCAGCCAGCAGCATGGCCAGCGAGCTATCCTTCTTGTAGGAGATGGACGCAATCGGGTCCATGACAATGCCGAGGCGAACGCTCATGGGGTGGTTCCTCTTGGCGGCCCGTGGCCGCGGTGAATCGAAAGAAAAGTGGCTCAGGGTGGCGCTGTGAACGCTGCGGGTCAAGGGGGCGGCAGATGGAACGGGCCCCCGGAGTGTGCTAAAAATGCCCTCAGCTTCAAGCTGCAAGCCATCAGTGGCTTGCGGCCCACACAGTGCAGCGATGGTAGCGCAACTTATGGAACAGCCCCTGAAGGTGATGGTGATCGACGATTCCCGCACGATCCGCCGCACCGCGCAGATGTTGCTCGGCGAAGCGGGCTGCGAGGTGATCACTGCCAGTGACGGTTTCGATGCCCTGGCCAAGATCATCGACCACCAGCCGCAGATCATCTTCGTCGACGTGCTGATGCCTCGCCTGGATGGTTATCAGACCTGTGCGGTGATCAAGCACAACAGTGCCTTCAAGGACATCCCGGTGATTCTCCTGTCATCTCGCGATGGCCTGTTCGACAAGGCCCGCGGCCGGGTGGTCGGTTCTGACCAGTTCCTGACCAAACCATTCAGCAAGGAAGAACTGCTCGACGCGATCAGGGCCCATGTGCCCGGTTTCGCCGCGCCCGAACAACCCGCACCTTGACCGCGCCGCGCAGGCGCGGCCTTCAATTTCCTGATGGGGAAACAGCATGGCCCGAGTTCTGATTGTCGACGACTCGCCGACAGAGATGTACAGACTGACCGAATGGCTGGAAAAGCACGGTCACCAGGTGTTCAAGGCCAGCAACGGGGCCGACGGCGTGGCCCTGGCCCGCCAGGAAAAGCCCGACGCGGTGCTGATGGACATCGTCATGCCCGGCATGAACGGCTTCCAGGCTACCCGCCAGCTGAGCAAGGACCCGGAAACCAGCGCCATCCCCGTGCTGGTGGTGACCACCAAGGACCAGGAAACCGACCGTATCTGGGCCACGCGCCAGGGCGCCCGTGACTTCCTGACCAAACCGGTGGAAGAAGACGCGCTGATCGCCAAGCTCAAAGAAGTACTGGGCGCTTGACCACCCGCCCGCAGGGCGCGTCGCTGACCGCCTTCGAGCTGTTGCTGGACATCGACCGGCGCTGTCGCCTGCTGGTGGCCGACCAGCCGCCGCAGGACACTCGCCTGCAGCAATGGAGTGGCATCGGTTTTCGCATCGCCGGGCAGTGGTTCGTCGCGCCCATGGGCGAGGTCGCCGAGGTGCTGCGCGAGCCGCGCAGCAGCCGCGTGCCGGGCGTGCAACCGTGGGTGTGTGGCGTAGCCAACCTGCGCGGCCGGTTGTTGCCGGTGATGGACCTGAGCAGTTTCTTCGGCCTTGGCCCTGCCGCGCCAGGCAAACAGCGGCGGGTGCTGGTGCTGGACCACGAAGACCTGTTCGTCGGCCTGCTGGTCGACGAGGTGCTGGGTCTGCAGCATTTCGCCCTGAGCAGCCTGGAACTGTCGCCACCGCAACCGCTGCTGCGGGCGGCTGCCCGCTTCGTGCAGGGGCACTTCCCGCGTGAACGCAACTGGGCGATCTTCAGCCCCTTCGCCCTGGCCCAGGCGCCGGGTTTTCTTGACGTGGCGCTATAGGACTTTCGAACGTGAACAAGCCGGCCACACCCGTCCCCCCCGCCAGCATGACCCCACGCACGCGCAGCATCGTGCAGATTACCGTGCTGTTCGTGATCCTGATCCTGTCGATCATCCTGCTGTTCGCCAACTTCGCCTACCTCAATACCCAGGCCAATCACGACAAGCAGTACATCGGCCACGCCGGCGAGCTGCGGGTGCTGTCCCAGCGCATCGCCAAGAACGCCACCGAGGCCGCGGCGGGCAAGGCCCTGGCGTTCAAGCTGCTGTCGGATGCGCGCAACGATTTCGAGCGGCGCTGGGGCTACCTGCGCGAAGGCGACAAGTCCACCGGCCTGCCTGCGGCACCGCCCGCGGTCCGCGATGAAATGGAAGCCGTGCGCCAGGACTGGGACAACCTGCGCAAGAACACCGATACCATTCTGGCCAGCGAACAGACCGTGCTGTCGCTGCACCAGGTGGCGGCAACCCTCGCCGAAACCGTGCCGCAGCTGCAGGTCGAATACGAGAAGGTGGTCGAGATCCTGCTGCAGAGCGGTGCCCCGGCCAACCAGGTGGTGGTGGCCCAGCGCCAACTGCTGCTGGCCGAGCGCATTCTCGGTTCGGTCAACACGGTACTGGCCGGCGACGACACGGCGGCGCAGGCGGCCGATACCTTCGGCCGCGATGCCAGCCGCTTCGGACAGGTGCTCGAGGGCATGCTGGGCGGCAACCCGGCGATCCAGGTGACCCGCGTCGAGGACGCTGACGCCCGCGCGCGCCTGGCGGAAATCGCCGAACTGTTCCAGTTCGTGGCAGGTTCGGTCGATGAAATCCTCGAGACCTCGCCTGAACTGTTCCGCGTACGCGAAGCGGCCGGCAACATCTTCAGCCTGTCGCAGACCTTGCTCGATGAAGCCTCGCACCTGGCCAACGGTTTCGAGAACCTGGCCAGTGGCCGCACCCTGGATACCGTCGGGGGTTACGCGCTGGGCCTGCTGGCGCTGGCTTCGATCATCCTGATCGGCCTGGTGATGGTCCGCACCACCCACCGCCAGTTGCAGGAAACCGCGGAAAAGAACGAACGCAACCAGCAGGCGATCATGCGCCTGCTCGATGAAATCGAAGAGCTGGCCGACGGCGACCTGACCGTCACCGTGTCGGTGACCGAAGACTTCACCGGCGCCATCGCCGACTCGATCAACTACTCGGTCGACCAGCTGCGCGACCTGGTGGCCACCATCAACCACAGCGCCGAGCAGGTCGCCGCTGCCGTGCAGGACACGCAGAACACCGCGCGCCAGCTGGCTAAGGCTTCGGAGCACCAGGCCGAGCAGATCAGCGAGGCGTCGGAGGCGGTCGGCGACATGGTCGAGTCGATCGACCGGGTTTCCGCCCACGCCTATGAGTCGGCCAAGGTCGCCGAGCGTTCGGTGGCAATCGCCAACAAGGGCAACGAGGTGGTGCACAACACCATCAACGGCATGGACAACATCCGCGAGCAGATCCAGGACACCGCCAAGCGGATCAAGCGCCTGGGCGAGTCTTCCCAGGAAATCGGCGACATCGTCAGCCTGATCGACGACATTGCTGACCAGACCAACATTCTCGCCCTCAATGCGGCGATTCAGGCCTCGCTGGCGGGTGAAGCCGGCCGCGGCTTTGCCGTGGTCGCCGACGAAGTGCAGCGCCTGGCCGAGCGCTCGTCCTCGGCGACCCGGCAGATCGAAGCGCTGGTGCGGACCATCCAGGCCGATACCAACGAGGCGGTGATCTCCATGGAGCAGACCACCGCCGAGGTGGTGCGCGGTGCGCGCCTGGCCCAGGATGCCGGCGTGGCGTTGGCCGAGATCGAAGGCGTATCGCAGAACCTCGCCGAACTTATCCACAGCATCTCGGATGCTGCCCAGTTGCAGACCTCCTCGGCGGGGCAGATTTCCCACACCATGGCGGTAATCCAGCAGATCACCGCGCAGACTTCCGCCGGCTCTGGTGCCACCGCCGACAGCATCCGCCACCTGGCGCGCATGGCCAGCGAGATGCGCCGCTCGGTCTCCGGGTTCACCCTGCCGGCTCCGGCCGAGCGAAGCTGAGGAATATCCATGGCTTCTGCCGCCGTAAGCCCCGAGCGCCACGATACCGTGGCCCTGGCCTGGACCCGGGCCGCCATCTTCGATTGCCTGAGCCAGGCCCGTCAGGCCCTGGAGCGCTTTGCCGGCGAGACCGACGACTTGTCGATGCTGGCTTTCGTCGTGGATAACCTGCATCAGGTGCATGGGTGCCTGCGCATGCTCGAGCTGCGCGGCGCCACGCGCCTGGCCGAGGAACTGGAGCTGCTGGCCAAGGCCTTGGCCGAGGGCCAGGTAAGCCCGCGGGGTGACTGCCTGGGGCCCCTGTTCCGGGGCCTGGAGCAACTGCCCTCCTATCTGGAGCGGTTGCGCGGTGCACGCCATGACCTGCCACTGGTGATGCTGCCGTTGCTCAACCAGCTGCGCGCCTGCCGTGGCGTCGAGCCCTTGGCCCAGGGCAGCCTGATCAGCGGCGCCGCGCAGCGCTTTGCCGGTTCTGATGACCTGGCCAACCTCGACTTGTCACTGGGCAACTGGCGGGAACAGATGCAGGCCGGGCCGGGGCGTGATGCCCTGCGCTCGGTGATCAGCGCCCTGTGCGACGACCTGATGCGGATCAAGGAGCGCCTGGACCAGTTCGTGCGCGGCGACCGCCAGCACAGCGAAGACCTGGAGGCGTTGCTCGCGCCGTTGCGCCATGTTGCCGATACCCTGGCAGTGCTGGGCTTCCAGCAACCGCGCCGGGTGATCATCGACCAGGTGCTGGCGCTGCAGGCCCTGGCCCAGGGTGAGCGCGCGGTGGACGATGCGGTATTGATGGATGTGGCCGGTGCCCTGTTGTATGTGGAGGCCACGCTCAACGGCATGGTCCTGCCCCTGGAGGAAGGCGGGCAGGGCGGCCTGCCCGGCTCCGACCTGGCCGAGATTCGCCAGCTGGTGCTGCACGAATCACTGTCCGTGCTGCAGCAGGCCAAGGACCTGATCGGCGATTGCCTGGAGTCCGGCTGGCCGCGCCAGCGCCTGCAGCCACTGCCGGGGCTGTTGCAGCAAGTGTACGGCGCGTTGGCAATGCTGATGCTGCCGGCGGCCGCCGAGGTGTTTGCCGGCTGCGCGGGCTATGTGCAGGGCTGGCTGCAGCACCTGGAGGTGGAGCCCCCGGCGGACGAACTGACCCACCTGGCCGAGGCCCTCAGTGCCGCCGAGTGCTACTTGCAGTGGCGGGTCGCCGACCCGCTGGCCGATGCGCAACCGTTCCTCGACATGGCCCGTGCCAGCCTGACCAGGCTGGGTGTCCAGTGCACCCATGCGGGCCCGTCCGAGGCGCAGGATGGCAGCGATGGCATCGATGATGAATTGCGTGAGGTGTTCCTCGAAGAAGCCGGCGAATTGCTACCGGAGATCGAACGGCACTGGCTGCGCTGGCGCGCCGACAACAGCCTGCGCGACGCCTTGGTAGAAGTGCGTCGTGACCTGCATACGCTCAAGGGCAGTGGGCGCATGGTTCATGCGCAAGCGGTGGCCGAGCTGGCCTGGGGCGGTGAGCACCTGCTCAACCGGGTGCTGGAGGGGCGCATCGCCCTGACCCCGGAGGGCGCGGTGGCGCTGCAGCAGGTGTTCGTCCACCTACCGGACCTGCTGGCCGACTTTGCAGCTGGCCAGTTGCCGCAATTGACCGAGATCGAACAACTGGCGAGCCACCTGCACGCCCTGGCCGAGAACGACACCCCGGTCAGCGCCGACATCGATGGCCTCGACCCGCAGCTGCTGGACATCTTCCGCAATGAAGCACAGGGTCACCTGGCCAGCCTGGAAGGCTTTCTGCGGAGCGCCGATGGCCAGGGCAGCGAAGTCAGCGACAGCCTGCAACGCGCCTTGCACACCCTCAAGGGCAGCGCCGCCATGGCCGGGGTCATGCCGATCGCCGAGCTGGCCACCGCCTTCGACCGCCTGGTGCGCGAGTACCGGGGGCACCAGCTGCCGTTGCAGGCGGCGGAGCTGCATTGGCTGCAAACAGCCCATGGCCTGTTCCTGCAGGGCTTGGCGCAGCTTGGCAGTACGCCGTTGGCAGCCATTGCGGGTGCGGCCCAACTGATCGAGCAGGTTGGTGAAGCAGTGGATCTGCGTCTGGCCAGCCTGCATGCCGAGCCCCAGCACAGCCGCCATGGCAAGCGTGATCCGCAGCTGATTGCCAGTTTCCTGGCCCAGGCCATGGACATCCTGCTGGATGCCGAGTCGCTGCTGTCGCGCTGGCAACAGCAGCCCGGGCAACGCGAACCGCTGGATACCTTGCTCGATGAGCTGACCAGCCTTGGTCACGCCGCGCATTTGGCCGATCTGTGGCAGATGGATGCCGTCTGCGAGGCGCTGCTTGACCTCTACGGCGCCGTGGAAGAGGGCAGCCTGGGCGCCAGCCCGCGTTTCTTCGCCGTTGCCCAGCAAGCCCATGAAGCCCTGTTGGACATGCTCGACGAAGTGGCGGCCGGGCAGGAGCTCAGCCCGCGGCCTGACTGCGTCGACGCCCTGCGTGAACTGTTGGATGGCGCACTGGCTCCGGATGCTACCGGCTTGGTCAGCCCTGACGCGGTGACGCCGCTGTCTGGCTCACTGGAGCAGGATGATGAACCCGACAGCCCGGGCGACAAGGAGCTGCTGGAAGTCTTCCTCGAAGAAAGCTCGGACATTGTCGAAAGTGCCGCCGCCGCCCTGGCGCGCTGGCAGGCCGACCCGCGCAGCAGCGTCGAGGTAGAGAACCTGTTGCGCGACCTGCACACCCTCAAGGGTGGTGCGCGCATGGTCGAGATCAGCGCCATCGGCGACCTGGCCCATGAACTGGAATTCCTCTACGAGCTGCTCGCCGCAGGGCGCCTGCCGCCGAGCGGGCCGTTGTTCGCGCTGCTGCAGAACTGCCATGACCGCCTGGCGCACATGCTCGATGCCGCGCGCCTTGGCCAGCCGCTGCACGCCGCTACCGCGCTGATCGATTACATCCGCAACTTCAGCAGCGCCGCGTTGACCGACAGCGCGGCCGGCCAGGCCCCGACCGACACCGCACCTGCCGAAATACCGGCAGCGGCACCGGAGCGGGCGACGGGCGACATGGTCAAGGTCGACGCCGAGCTGCTCGACGATCTGGGTAACCTGGCCGGTGAGCATTCGGTCATTCGTGGACGTATCGAACAGCAGGTCAACGACGCCCAGTTCGCCCTCAACGAGATGGAAACCACCCTGGAGCGCATGCGCGACCAGCTGCTGCGCCTGGATATCGAGACCCAGGGGCGGATCAGCAGCCGGCAGGCGTTCGAGGGGGATGCCTACGAAGATTTCGACCCGCTGGAGATGGACCGCCACTCGCAGCTGCAGCAGTTGTCGCGAGCACTGTTCGAGTCGGCCTCCGACCTGCTCGACCTCAAGGAAACCCTTACCCAGCGCGCCCAGGAGGCCTACAGCCTGCTGCAGCAACAGGCGCGGGTGAACAGCCAGTTGCAGGAGGGCCTGACCGCGACCCTGATGGTGCCGTTCGAACGCCTGGTACCGCGCTTGCAGCGGGTAGTGCGCCAGGTGGCCAGCGAGCTGGGCAAGCAAGTCGAGCTGGTGGTCGGCAACGCCGAGGGCGAGCTCGACCGTAGCGTGCTCGAGCGCATGGTCGCGCCACTGGAGCATATGCTGCGCAATGCCGTCGACCATGGCCTGGAGTCGCGTGAGGCACGCCTGGCTGCAGGCAAGCCGGAACAGGGCACCATTCACCTGAACTTGCTGCACGAAGGCGCCGACATTGTCATAGAGATGATCGACGACGGCGCCGGCGTGCCATTGGAGGCGGTACGGCGCAAGGCGATCAAGCGCGGCCTGCTGGACCCGCAAGCGCAACTGAGCGATCACGAGATCCTGCAGTTCATCCTGCGCCCGGGCTTTTCCACGGCAGAGAAGATCACCCAGATTTCCGGGCGCGGCCTGGGCATGGACGTGGTGCACGAAGAGGTCAAGCAGCTGGGGGGGGCGATGACCATCGAATCGGCCCAGGGCAAGGGGGCGCGGTTCCTGATCCGCCTGCCGTTCACCGTGTCGATCAACCGGGCCTTGATGGTGCACCTGGGCGAAGAACAGTACGCCATTCCGCTCAACACCATCGAGGGCATCGTACGTGTACCACCGGCCGAACTGGCCGCCTGCTACCAGCTGGATGCCCCGCGTTATGTGTATGGCGGCCACGAGTACGCGTTGCGCTACCTGGGCGAGCTGCTGCAGGGGCTGCCACGCCCCGTGCTGCTGGGGCAGAGCGTGCCGCTGCCGGTGTTGCTGGTGCATTCCCAGGAGCAGTCGTTCGCCATCCAGGTGGACAGCCTGTCGCCCAGCCGCGAGATCGTGGTGAAGAGCCTCGGCCCGCAATTCGCGGCCGTGGCGGGCTTGTCGGGGGCGACCTTGCTCGGTGATGGCCGGGTGGTGCTGATCCTCGACCTGCTGGGCCAGCTGCGCGGCCAGCAGCGGCGGCTGGCGCGTCTGCCCGGTGGCAGCGGCGTGCAACGCACCTTGTTCGGCCCGGCACCGCGACGGGCCACGCTGGTGATGGTGGTGGACGACTCGGTCACCGTGCGCAAGGTCACCAGCCGCCTGCTGGAACGCCATGGCATGAGCGTGTTGACCGCCAAGGATGGAGTCGATGCCATGGCCCTGCTGGAAGAGCACCGCCCGGACGTGCTGTTGCTGGACATCGAGATGCCGCGCATGGACGGGTTCGAAGTGGCCACCCGTATTCGCCGTGACGAGCGCCTGAAAGACCTGCCGATCATCATGATCACGTCGCGCACCGGGCAGAAACACCGCGACCGGGCCATGGCCATTGGCGTCAACGATTACCTGGGCAAACCCTATCAGGAGTCGGTGCTGCTGCAGAGCATCGCCCGCTGGAGTGATACCCATGCTTGAACTGATTGCAGGGCAACGCAGCAGCCTCACTGGCCTGCTGCTGCCGTTGGGCGACCGTACCTTGGTATTGCCCAACGTTGCCGTGGTCGAGTTGATCGGCCAACGTAACCTGGTGTGCGACCCGGGTGATCCGGCCTGGCACCTGGGCTGGATCGACTGGCGTCAGCAGCATTTGCCGTTGATCGGCTTCGAAGCGGCCTGTGGCGGTGAGACGCCGTGTGGTGAAAGGGCGCGGATCGTGGTGCTGAATGCCTTGGGGGATACCGGTTTGCGCTACCTGGCAGTGCTGCTGCAGGACATCCCGCGCTCGTGCAAGCTCGACAGCCAGCTCAACTACGTGGATGTGCCGCTGGGCAGCCTGGAACTGGCCGCCGTGCAGGTGGGCGAACAGGTGGCACGGGTGCCGGACCTGGCCGGGCTGGAAAGATTGGTGCGTGACGCTGAACTGCAACCTGTGTTTGGCTAGGATGCAAGGCTGATGGCCTCTTCGCGGGTAAACCCGCTCCCACAGGTTCACCGCAGGATTCACGGCCTGTGCAATACCTGTGGGAGCGGGTTCACCCGCGAAGAGGCCGGAACAGGCTTGTTCAGGAACCCAGCCCGCTTCAGGAGGTCTGTGTTTGCATGTACTACGGTGAACGCTTCAATGCCTGGACCCACCTGGTCGGTGCTGTCCTGGCCTGCATCGGTGCCATCTGGCTGATCGTCGTCGCGGGCCTGCAGGGCGACCCCTGGAAGATCGTCAGTTTCTCCATCTACGGCAGCACCTTGCTGTTGCTCTACAGCATCTCCACCCTTTACCACAGCACCCGTGGGCGGGCGAAGGTGATCATGCGCAAGCTCGACCACCTGTCGATCTACCTGCTGATCGCCGGCAGCTACACCCCGTTCTGCCTGGTCAGCTTGCGCGGACCCTGGGGCTGGAGCCTGTTCGGCGTGGTCTGGGGGCTGGCGGTGATCGGCATGCTGCAGGAAATCAAACCGCGCTCGGAGGCGCGCATCCTGTCGATCATCATCTATGCGGTGATGGGCTGGATCGTGCTGGTAGCGGTCAAGCCACTGCTGAACAGCCTAGGCACTGCCGGCTTCACCTGGCTGGCGGCCGGCGGCGTGTTCTACACCGTGGGGATCATCTTCTTCGCCTTCGACAGCCGCTTCCGCCACTGGCATGGCATCTGGCACCTGTTCGTGATTGCCGGCAGCCTGATGCACTTCGTGGCGGTGTCGCTGTACGTGCGTTAGCTTTTTGTTTACGAAAAATCACCCCACAACTGCTGGGCCACCGACAGCGCCACCACGGGGGCGGTCTCGGTGCGCAGGACCCGCGGCCCGAGGCGTGCAGCGTGGAAGCCAGCGGCCTTGGCCTGTTCGACCTCCGTCTCGCTCAGCCCCCCTTCCGGGCCGATCAGGAAGGCCAGCGTCGCTGGCTTGTCATGGCTGGTCAGTGGCTCGGCGACTGGGTGCAGGACAAGTTTGAGGTCGGCTTCGGTGGCCTTCAGCCATTCGGCCAGTGTCACGGGCGGATGAATGACCGGCAAGGTCGAACGGCCGCATTGTTCACAGGCACTGATCGTCACCTGGCGCCAATGGGCCAGGCGCTTGTCGGCGCGTTCGTCTTTCAGGCGCACTTCACAGCGTTCGCTGACGATCGGCGTGATTGCCTGGGCGCCCAGCTCGGTGGCCTTCTGGATCGCCCAGTCCATGCGCTCGCCGCGGGACAGACCCTGGCCGAGGTGGACGTGCAGCGGTGAGTCTGGTTGGCCGGCAAGAGCCTGCTCGAGGCTGACGCGGACCGTCTTCTTGCCGACTTCGAGCAACTGGCCGAGGTATTCCTGGCCGCTGCCGTCGAACAGTTGCACGGCGTCGCCGGGGGCCATGCGCAGGACACGGCCAATGTAGTGGGCCTGGGCTTCGGGCAGGTCGTGCTCGCCAAGGCTCAGGGGGGCGTCGATGAAGAAGCGGGACAGTCTCATGGTTCAGCTCGGTATAGGGTTGTACGCAGATCCCCTGTGGGAGCGGGCTTTGCCCCTCGTTCGCGGGCAAGCCTGCTCCCACAAGGAAGGAGGTGCGGCGATTAGCCCGGGTCGC
Organism: Pseudomonas sp. LRP2-20; assembly: GCF_024349685.1. Taxonomy (NCBI): domain Bacteria; kingdom Pseudomonadati; phylum Pseudomonadota; class Gammaproteobacteria; order Pseudomonadales; family Pseudomonadaceae; genus Pseudomonas; species Pseudomonas sp. LR2-20. Next base: position 488,942 of record NZ_AP025944.1, read on the forward strand.
GGAAGTCGGGGTGAAAGTTGGCTGGTACGGCGACGCTGACGCTGTCGCGGGTGGCGATGTCGATGCCTTCGCTGGCCACTTCGGCGAGAAAGTCGATCTGCTCCGGAGTAATCACATACGGCGGCAGGAAGTACACCACGCTGCCCAGCGGGCGCAGCAGGGCGCCGCGGGTCAGGGCGTGCTCGAACACCTTCAGGCCACGACGCTCCTGCCACGGGTAGGCGGCATTGGTGGCCTTGTCCTGGACCATCTCGATGGCCAGGGCCATGCCAGTCTGGCGGATTTCGGCGACGTGGGCATGATCGGCCAGGTGCGCGGTGGCGCTGGCCATGCGCGTGGCCAGGGCCTTGTTGGCCTCGATCACGTTGTCCTGCTCGAAGATGTCCAGTGTCGCCAGGGCGGCGGCGCAGGCCAGCGGGTTGCCGGTGTAGCTGTGCGAGTGAAGGAACGCGCGCAGGGTCGGGTAATCGTCGTAGAAGGCTTGGTACACCTTGTCGGTGGTCAGGCAGGCGGCCAGCGGCAGGTAGCCACCGGTGAGGGCCTTGGACAGGCAGAGGAAATCCGGGCGGATGCCGGCCTGTTCACAGGCGAACATGGTGCCGGTGCGGCCGAAACCGACGGCGATCTCGTCGTGGATCAGGTGCACGTCATAGCGGTCGCAGGCTTCGCGCAGCAGCTTGAGGTACACCGGGTGATACATGCGCATGCCACCGGCACCCTGGATCAGCGGCTCGATGATCACCGCCGAGAGGGTTTCGTGGTGCTCGGCCAGGGTCTGCTCCATGGCGGCGAACATGTTGCGCGAGTGCTCTTCCCAGCCCATGCCTTCGGGGCGCAGGTAGCAGTCCGGGCTTGGCACCTTGATGGTGTCGAGCAGCAGCGCCTTGTAGGTTTCGGTGAACAGCGGCACGTCACCCACGGACATCGCGGCAATGGTTTCGCCGTGGTAGCTGTTGGTCAGGGTGACGAAGCGCTTTTTCGCTGGTTTGCCGATGTTCTGCCAATAGTGGAAGCTCATCTTCAGCGCCACTTCGATGCATGACGAGCCGTTGTCGGCATAGAACACCCGGTCCAGGCCGGCCGGGGTCATGGCCACCAGGCGCTCGGACAGCTCGATCACCGGCTGGTGGCTGAAACCGGCGAGAATCACGTGCTCCAGCTGGTCGACCTGGTCCTTGATGCGCTGGTTGATGCGCGGGTTGGCGTGGCCGAACACGTTGACCCACCAGCTGCTCACGGCATCCAGGTAGCGCTTGCCGTCGAAGTCCTCGAGCCATACGCCCTCGCCACGCTTGATCGGGATCAGCGGCAGCTGCTCGTGGTCTTTCATCTGGGTGCAGGGGTGCCACAGGACCTTGAGGTCGCGTTGCATCCAATGATCGTTGAGGCCCATGGGCACTTCTCCTGGCTTTACTGCCTGCTTTGACCGCGTAAGCCTAAGCAAAGCCAGGGGGCAGGACAACCGCTAGTGGTCAATGGCGGCAGGTGCGCGTCCATTCCAGCTTGCGGATGTGAACGGTGCCGGCCTGTGAAGTGGAAATGGTCAGGCGTCGGAACGGCCCGTCGATGACCTGATAATAGGGCTGTGTGGAAATCGGGCCCAGTCTGAAGTCGGTATAGCCGCTGCCGGAGAGGGTAAGCCAGTAGAAGTTGCGTGGTACCGGAGCTGCCAAGTCCATATCGTAGCCGTCGGTATCCAGCAGCATCTGCACATCGTCGTAATGCTGGTCGCTGACGACGTAATACTCCAGCTGCAGCCTTTCGACTTCCTGATCGAAGGCGATCTCCACGTCGCTGTGCTCGCCGATTACCAGTTCGGTGCCGTCATCGCCTTTGAAGGCTTCATGCAAACCGGTCCATGACGTGCTGTTGCAACGGATCTTCAGGCCTGAAGGAGTGATAATTGTCTGGTTGTGATACAGGAACTGCCTCTCTACTTTTGCGAAATGCTCCTCATAGGTCATGCTGCTGCTCCTTTTGTCGGTTTTTTCAGCCGCGTTCGGCAGCTTCACCTAATGGACAGAAGCCTGGCTACTGACAAAAATGCCAGTTGCCAAAGGCACTTGATGTCGCTGTGCTGGCAGGGTCCGGATACCTGACGTATTCTTAGCGCATCGACTCTCGGGGCATTCCCGCCTCTTCCCATCCCTGCAATTTCAACTCGGAGTTCGCCGACATGGCTGCTGCTTGGGTGCGCCTGTGCGCGTTGGTATTGATCGGTGTGTCCAGCGGCGCCGCGCTGGCAAAGGACAAGACACCTTCGGCAATCGTGGTGGGTGGCGGCCTGGCGGGCCTGACCGCAGCCTATGAGCTGCAGAACAAGGGCTGGCAGGTCACCCTGCTGGAGGCCAAACCCGGCATGGGCGGCCGTTCTGGCCTGGCCACCAGCGAGTGGATCGGCAATGCCAAGGCCCAGCCGGTGCTGAACCAGTACCTCGACCGTTTCAAGCTTGAAACCCTGCCCGCACCCGAGTTCGTGCGTACCCCGGGCTACCTGATCGACGGTGAGTACTTCAGCGCCACTGACCTGACCACCAAGCAACCGGTCACCGCCGAAGCGCTCAAGCGTTACGAGAAGACCCTCGACGACCTGGCCCGTTCGATCGATGACCCGCTCAACCCGCAGGCGAACAGCACCCTGTTCGCCCTCGACCAGATGAACGTGTCCACCTGGCTCGACAAGCTGCAATTGCCGACCACCGCGCGTCAGCTGATCAACCAGCAGATCCGCACCCGCTATGACGAGCCATCGCGCCTGTCGCTGCTCTACTTCGCCCAGCAGAACCGCGTCTACCGTGGCGTCAGTGACCGCGACCTGCGTGCCGCGCGCCTGCCTGGCGGCAGCCCGGTGCTGGCCCAGGCTTTCGTCAAGCAGCTGAAGACCATCAAGACCAGCTCGCCAGTGACGGCGATCGTGCAGGACAAGGATGGCGTCACCGTCAAGGTCGGCAGCACGGACTACAAGGCCGATTACCTGGTGATGGCGGTGCCTCTGCGGGCGCTGGCCAAGATCCAGATGACTCCTGGCCTGGACACCCAGCACGTGGCAGCGCTCAAGGGCACCAACTATGGCTGGCGCGACCAGCTGATGCTGAAGTTCAAGCAGCCGGTATGGGAAAGCCGCGCGCGTATGTCGGGCGAGATCTTCAGCAACGCCGGCCTCGGCATGCTGTGGATCGAGCCGGCGCTCAAGGGCGGTGCCAACGTGGTGATCAACCTGTCGGGTGACAACGCGCGCCTGCTGCAGGCCTTCGGCGACAAGCAGATGGTCGACCAGGTGCTGATCCGCCTGCATGCGTTCTATCCGCAGGCCCGTGGCGCCTTCACCGGTTACGAAGTCAAGCGCTACAGTGTCGACGCCGGTACCGGTGGCGCCTACCTGGCCTACGGCCCAGGGCAGATCAGCAAGTACTGGCGCCTGTGGGAGCGCCCGGTGCAGCGCATCACCTTTGCCGGTGAGCACACCGATGCGCTGTACCCAGGTACCCTCGAAGGCGCCCTGCGCAGCGGTCAGCGTGCCGCCAGCCAGGTGCAGGACCTGCTGGCCGGCAAGTCGTTCGACCCGGCCAAGGCCGCAACCGTCGCGGCAGCGGCAACGGCGGGCGCCGCGGTGGCGAAGAAGGATAGCGGCGGGTTCTTCTCGCGCCTGTTCGGTGGTGGTGACAAGCCCGAAGTGAAGGCTGCACCGGTTGCCAAGACCGAGGAAGTCGTACCAGTACCGGCACCGGCTCCTGCAACTGCCCCTGCTGCCCCTGCGCCTGCAGAGGTGGCCAAGGAAGAACCGGCCAAGCCTGCCGCTACCAAGGCAGCACCGGCCAAGCATGCGCCAGCGCACAAGCCCGCGGCCAAACCTGCGGCCAAGCAGGCGCATAAAGCGGTCGATACCAAAAAGGCCACGGTCAAGTCCGCGCCTGCCAAAAAGCCTGTGACCGATAACCAGGCCAAGGCCGGTTGATTCCCGCACCGGCCTCTTCGCGGCAAACCCGCCCCACACTGCGTACCCCTCCAGGCATGCGCAGTAGCTGTGGGAGCGGGGCTTGCCCGCGATGAGGCCAGCCCTGGCAACCCTAAACTCTCCAGCTATCGTTAATGTTTCCTTAATAGCCAACTTGCAGACTAATCATCGGATTTCTCGATAATCCAAAGCAATTTTTTAAGCTTTTATTCGATACGTTACGCGCTAGTCTGTGCACAGCTTTCACGGGGAATCACGTCATCATGCAACTGCGCAATTCACCTTCTCGCTATGGCGTGGTCAGCATCGTCCTGCACTGGGGCGTTGCACTGGCAGTCTTCGGCCTGTTCGGCCTGGGCCTGTGGATGGTCGATCTCGGCTACTACGATCCTTGGCGCAAGGCCGGTCCCGATCTGCACAAGAGTATCGGCCTGGTGCTGCTGGCGGTCATGTTGCTGCGGGTGGTCTGGCGCTTCATCAGCCCACCTCCTCCGGCACCGGCCAACCATGGGGCGTTCACCCGCGTGGCGGCCAAACTGGGCCACCTGGCGCTTTACCTGGGCCTGTTCGCGGTGATGATCGCCGGTTACCTGATCTCTACTGCCGACGGTGTCGGCATTCCGGTCTTCGGCCTGTTCGAAGTACCGGCGCTGATCAGCGACCTGCCCGACCAGGCAGACCTGGCTGGCGTGATTCATCTGTGGCTGGCCTGGGGCCTGGTGATCTTCGCCGTGCTGCACGCCCTGGCCGCCTTGAAACACCATTTCATCGACCGTGACGCGACCCTGACCCGCATGCTGGGCCGCAAAGCTTGACACTCAACCTCAATTGCATAGGAAGGAAGTAAGGATGTTGAAAAAGACTTTTGCCGCTCTGGCGCTGGGTACTGCTCTGTTCGCCGCCGGCCAGGCAATGGCTGCCGAGTACAAGATCGACAAGGAAGGCCAGCACGCGTTCGTTGATTTCAAGATCAGCCACCTGGGCTACAGCTTCATCACCGGCACCTTCAAGGACTGGGATGGCAACTTCAGCTGGGACCCGGCCAAGCCTGAAGCCAGCAAGATCGACGTCACCCTCAAGACGGTAAGCGTGGACACCAACCACGCCGAGCGTGACAAGCACATCAAGAGCAAGGACTTCCTTGACGTAGCCAAGTACCCAACCGCGACGTTCAAGTCGACCAAGGTAACTCCGACCGGCAAGAACGCCGAAGGCCAGCTGACTGCCGATGTCGCCGGTGACCTGACCCTGACTGGCGTCACCAAGCCGGTTGTGATCAAGGCTACCTTCATTGGCGAGGGCAAGGACCCATGGGGCGGCTACCGTGCCGGCTTCGAGGGCAAGCTGGACATCAACCGCAAGGAATTCGCGCCGAAGTCGATGGACCTCGGTCCGCTGTCCGAGAAAGTTGAGCTGTACTTCGTGTTCGAAGGTGTTCAGCAGAAGTGATGCTGTTGCCCGAGCAATAAAAAACGCCGCCCATTGGGCGGCGTTTTTTATTGCCTGATGCGCGGCTCAGCCCTTGCGAGTGAGCAGTGCAGGGCGCTCACCGCGCGGGCGGCTCGGCAGGTCATCCAGCTGTTCCGGCGTCGGGTAACGATCGAGCTTGGATTCCTTGCGGATGATTACCGGCTGGTGTTGTTCGCGGCTGCTGCGTACTGCCGGCTCCTGGCGCGAGGCATCGTCACGGCCGGCCGAACGGTTACGGCCACCACCATTGTTGTCACGACGGGCGCCGCCACCGTTGTTGTTGCGTGGGCGCTTGTCGCCGCTGGCGCTGCGCTGCTGGCCACCTGCATTGCGGCCCTGGCCTTGACCACCACCGTTGCTGCTGCGCTGGCCGCCGCCTTGGCTTTGGCCCTGGCCTGCACCACCCGGACGGCGGTTGCGGCCTTGGCCTTTGCCGTTCTGGTATGGGCTGACGTAGTCGGCGCGGTTACCAAAGTTGTCGATATCGTCGTCCAGGAATTCTTCCGGGTCACGATCAGCCGGTGCTTTCGGCACGCTGCTGCTGGCTTGTTGCTGCTGACGCGGCTTCTTGTCACGCGGTTTGCGTTGTTGCTGCTTGTCGCCGGACTTTTCCTTGTCGGCCGGTTTGTCCGCCGCCTGCTGCTTGGCCTTGCCTTTGTCCTTGCCCTTGTCCTTGCGACCGCCGTTGGCGTCTTTGCCGCCTTCGCCACGGGCCTGCTGCTGGTTGCGGCCGCCGCGGCCGCTGTTCTGCTGGCGCTCGCGTACTTCAGGCTTTTCGGCTTCTACCTGGCTGGCATCGAAGCCCATGAGGTCGCCATCCGGGATCTTCTGCTTGGTGACCCGCTCGATGCTCTTGAGCAGCTTTTCTTCATCCGGCGCGACCATGGAGATGGCTTCGCCCGAGCGCCCGGCGCGGCCGGTACGGCCGATGCGGTGCACGTAGTCTTCCTCGACGTTCGGCAGTTCGAAGTTGACCACGTGGGGCAGCTGGTCGATGTCCAGGCCACGGGCGGCGATGTCGGTGGCTACCAGCACGCGCACGCTGTTGGCCTTGAAGTCGGCCAGGGCCTTGGTGCGGGCGTTCTGGCTTTTGTTGCCGTGAATCGCGGCGGCGGTCAGGCCGTGCTTTTCCAGGTACTCGGCCAGGCGGTTGGCGCCGTGCTTGGTGCGGGTGAACACCAGAACCTGTTCCCAGGCACCCAGTGTGATCAAGTGCGCCAGCAGGGCGCGCTTGTGGCTGGCGGGCAGGCGGTAGACGCGCTGCTCGATACGTTCGACGGTAGTGTTCGGCGGGGTGACCTCGATGCGCTCCGGGTTGTGCAGGAGCTTGTCGGCCAGGTCGGTGATGTCCTTGGAGAAGGTCGCCGAGAACAGCAGGTTCTGGCGCTTGGCCGGCAGGCGGGCGAGGACCTTCTTGACGTCGTGGATGAAGCCCATGTCGAGCATGCGGTCGGCTTCATCGAGGACCAGGATTTCCACGTGGGCCAGGTCTACCTTGCCTTGGCCGGCCAGGTCGAGCAGGCGCCCCGGGCAAGCGACGAGCACGTCGACACCCTTGGCAATGGCCTGGATCTGCGGGTTCATGCCGACGCCGCCGAAGATGCAGGCGCTGACCAGTGGCAGGTCACGGGCGTACACCTTGAAGCTGTCGTGTACCTGGGCGGCGAGTTCACGGGTCGGGGTCAGGACCAGTACGCGCGGCTGGCGCGGGCCATGACGCTGGGATTTGTCGGGGTGGCCGGCCGGGAACAGGCGCTCGAGGATCGGCAAGGCGAAGCCGCCGGTTTTACCAGTACCAGTCTGAGCGGCAACCATCAGGTCGCGGCCCTGCAACACGGCGGGAATGGCCCGCTGTTGCACCGGGGTCGGCTGGGTGTAGCCCGCTGCCTCGATAGCGCGGACAAGAGCCTCGGAGAGACCGAGGGAAGCAAAGGACATGGGCAATCCTGTTCTCGTGTGGGCTGGGCCCGTTGGGATATTCTGCCTGGCGCGACGGGCATCGAAGGGATGCGATCGCGTCCGGTCCAGCTGGGCTTTCACTGCACATCCGGGAAGCGGAGGGTGGACGCCAAGGGGCGTCAATGCCGATCGGGATGCCTGTTGCGAGGCCGAGCGTCCGGGCGTGAGCCGGGCGGGAAGGCCCGAGTATAACAGAGCTAACGCAGTGTGCTGCTTTCCTGCTGCTCAACGGCGCCGGCAAGATCGCCCGTGTCGCCGATGTAGTGTTCGATAATCGCCTCGAATGCCGGTTCCTGCTTGAAGCGGCGCAGCGCTTCGGTAAACGCCAGGGCCAGTTGTTCGCGCCCGGGTTTGCGTGCCAGGCCCAGGAATTGCGCCTGACGGCTGATGACCAGAGGCAGCTCTTCGACCTGCTGTTCAAGGCCAAGCTGTTTGCGCAGGTAACGCCCGACCAGACGGTCGGTGACCAGCAGATCGACGCGCCCGCGTATGAGCTTGCCAAAATTGGCTTCGTGGCTCGGCGCGGTTTCGCGGCGGAAATCCTCGGATTCATTGAACGCCTTGTCGTAGGCGTAGCCCGGCGACGTGCCTATGGTCAGGCCGGCAAGATCGCTCAGTTGGTGAATGGCATGGCGCCGGTTGCTTGCCTGATACAGCACGAACTCGACATCGGACATGGGTTCTGCCGGATAGACCATGTAGGTCTTGCGCGACTCGACCTGAAAAGTGTCCATCACCCCGTCAGCCAGGCCGTGCTCGACCAGGGCCAGGCAGCGCTTCCACGGCAGGAACTGCCAATCCACTTCGACACCCAGGCGGCGAAATACCTCGGTGGTGACTTCGTAGTCGATTCCTTTGGCCCGGCCACCATCGCGATAGACATAGGGCGCCCAGTCGTCACTGACCAGGCGCAGCCGCTCGCCCAGCGCCATCGGGCTCAGGCAGGTGAGCAACAGGATGCACAGCAATTGAGCAATGTGGGGCATGGCGCGAGATTACGCGCTCACAGGGGGGCAAGGCCAGTGAAGATCAACGCCCCCCTGTGCCGGCCATCATTGATGGGAAGAGCGCAGCAGGTGCGCTTCGATATCCTTGCGCCGGCCACCCAGTGACAGGCGCAGGCTCGGGTGGCGCAGGCACTGACGCAATTGCTCGGGTTCGATGCGCCCGTAGCGTTCGTTGAGGTTCTCCAGCGCCTTGTCCCACCAGGCCGTTGCGCAAGCGCGATCGAACTCGTTGGAGTACGGGTAGCAGCCATAAAGCAGTTCACGCACGAACTGGCGCTCGCGGCTGGGCATGGTCAGGCTCAAGGCCTTGTAACCCAGGCGCTGCAAGGTAGGTGGTCGTGGCAGTTGGTCGTTGACCAATGCCACATCGGCAAGCGCCGCCGCCCCCAGTGGGTTATCGCCGTGTTTGCGCAACCAGGCCTGGATCTTGGCGCGGAACTGGGCCTTGCGGCTCCAGTAGTGGTGAATGACGTCGGTGCATTCGGCCAGCTCCATCTTGCGGTAAGCGGCCACTGCCAGGCAGAACTCTTCGAGTGTGTAGGCGGTGCGGGCCAACGGATAGAACTCGTCCATCATGGCAATGGAGCGGTCCAGGACATCGCTGTCCTCGGCACACAGGCCAATCACGCCCGAGTTGACCAGTGGCATCTGGCGGTCGGCCAGGCCGCGAGACTCGAGAATGCTGAGCAGGTTCGTGTACAGCAGGCACTTCTGATTCTCGCCATAACGCGCGCCAATGGCGTTGCACAGCATAGTGCCGGGCTTGACCCGCTGGAACAGTTGCAGCGGTGACTTGCGGAAGAAGGTATCGGTGTCGATCAGTACGGCCTGAGGATGTTGCTGCAGCACTTGGCGCATCAGCACATGCTTGCTGCGAAAGTGATAGCCGTGGGGTTGGTTCCAGGCCTTGCGGGTTGCCTCGTCGAGCAGATGAACGGTCACCGGCAGATTGCCGTAAGGCTCGGCATTGTCGGTATAGACCTGGATATCGATGGCCGGTTTGGCGATGTCGCCCAGGCGGGCCAGCGCGCTGACGATGCTGAAGCAGGCTTCCTGGTGGTAGGTCGCCGGGCCAAACGCCAGATACACGAGCTGAGGACGTGATGGCAGGAAATGTTGCATTGCAGTCGAGACCTGTCAGAGCCAGAAAGTAATCAAGGCCCTAGTCTACGACTAAAGCCTCAATCGTTTCTGAATCCGATGATGCCAAAAAGTTTCAGCGTGGCAGCTTCAGATTGTTCCAGATCGCCAGGCTCGCCTCGGCCTGGTTGAGGGTGTAGAAGTGCAGGCCCGGTGCGCCGCCTTGCAGCAATTGCTCGCACATGCGGGTGATGACTTCCTCGCCAAAGGCCTGGATGCTCGCCGTGTCGTCGGCGTAGGCTTCCAGTTGCTTGCGGATCCAGCGCGGGATCTCGGCGCCGCAGGCATCGGAGAAACGCGCCAGTTTGCTGTAGTTGGTGATCGGCATGATGCCGGGCACCACTGGAATGTCCACGCCCAGTTTCTGCGCGCGCTCGACGAAGTAGAAGTAGCTGTCGGCGTTGAAGAAGTACTGGGTGATGGCGCTGTCGGCACCGGCCTTGACCTTGTGCACGAAGTTGGCCAGGTCGATTTCGAAGTTGCGCGCCTGCGGGTGCATTTCCGGGTAGGCGGCTACTTCCAGGTGGAAGTGGTCGCCGGTTTCCTGGCGGATGAACTCGACCAGGTCGCTGGCATAACGCAGTTCACCACTGGCCATGCCCATGCCCGACGGCAGGTCGCCACGCAGGGCGACGATGCGCTTGATGCCTGCGGCCTTGTACTCGGCCAGCAGGGCGCGCAGCTCATCCTTGGTGTCGCCGACGCACGACAGGTGCGGTGCGGCCGGGACCTTCACTTCGCTTTCCAGCTGCAGCACGGTGTTCAGCGTGCGATCGCGGGTGGAGCCACCGGCACCATAGGTGCAGGAGAAGAAGTCCGGGTTGTACGCGGCCAGCTGGCGGGCAACGCCCATCAGTTTTTCATGGCCGGCGTCGGTCTTGGTTGGGAAGAACTCGAAACTGTAACGGCGATCTTGGGACATCAGGCGTTCCTCGAGCAGCAAACCTCAAGCAGCAAGCTGCAAGTAAAAGCCAGATCGGTGATGGCCGATCTGGCTTGGGCATCGTTCAGGTTTCGGCGTTGGAGCTGGTCGCTCCAAGCCCGCCGCTTAGTAGCGGTAGGCGTGCGGCTTGAACGGGCCTTCGACGGTCACGCCGATGTACTCGGCCTGTTGCGGGGTCAGCTGGGTGACCACGCCACCGAAGCCGCGGACCATTTCCAGGGCCACTTCTTCGTCGAGTTTCTTCGGCAGCACTTCCACGGTCAGGCGTTCGGCTTTCTTGGCGGCTGGCAGTTCGGCGAACTTCTGCTCGAACAGGAAGATCTGCGCCAGCACCTGGTTGGCGAACGAACCGTCCATGATGCGGCTTGGGTGGCCAGTGGCGTTGCCCAGGTTCACCAGGCGGCCTTCGGCCAGCAGGATCAGGTAGTCGTCGTTCTGCGGGTCGAAGGTGCCCGCGCCGGTGCGGTGGATCTTGTGAACCTGTGGCTTGACCTCTTCCCATGCCCAGTTCTTGCGCATGAAGGCAGTGTCGATTTCGTTGTCGAAGTGGCCGATGTTGCAGACCACGGCACGCTTCTTCAGGGCCTTGAGCATGTTGGCGTCGCAGACGTTGACGTTACCGGTGGTGGTGACGATCAGGTCGATACGGCCCAGCAGGTCGCTGTTGATGCCGGCTTCGGTACCGGTGTTGATGCCGTCCTTGAACGGCGAAACGACTTCGAAGCCGTCCATGCAGGCCTGCATGGCGCAGATCGGATCGACTTCGGTGACCTTGACGATCATGCCTTCCTGGCGCAGCGACTGGGCCGAGCCCTTGCCCACGTCACCGTAGCCGATCACCAGGGCTTGCTTGCCCGACAGCAGGTGGTCGGTGCCACGCTTGATGGCATCGTTCAGGCTGTGACGGCAGCCGTACTTGTTGTCGTTCTTGCTCTTGGTGACCGAGTCGTTGACGTTGATCGCCGGGACTTTCAGCTCGCCCTTGGCCAGCATGTCCAGCAGGCGGTGCACGCCAGTGGTGGTTTCTTCGGTCACGCCGTGGATTTTTTCCAGCATGGCCGGGTATTTCTTGTGCAGGATCTCGGTCAGGTCACCACCGTCGTCCAGCACCATGTTGGCGTCCCAAGGCTGGCCATCTTTCAGGATGGTCTGCTCGATGCACCACTCGTATTCCTGCTCGGTTTCACCTTTCCAGGCGAACACCGGGATGCCGGCGGCGGCGATGGCGGCAGCGGCCTGGTCCTGGGTGGAGAAGATGTTGCACGACGACCAGCGGACTTCGGCGCCCAGGGCGACCAGGGTCTCGATCAGCACGGCAGTCTGGATGGTCATGTGGATGCAGCCGATGATCTTCGCGCCCTTGAGCGGTTGCTCGGCTTGGTACTTGCGGCGCAGGCCCATCAGTGCGGGCATTTCCGATTCGGCGATGATGACTTCCTTGCGGCCCCAGTCGGCCAGGGAAATGTCGGCGACCTTGAAGTCGGAAAAACCAGCAGGCGTGTTTACAGCGCTCATGAGAGCCTCCATTCGTAGTGTGCGAATGGGCGCCGTTGTGCGTTGAGCGTCCGCTTCAGCGGACAACGCCCCAACCGAGCCTGACAGGCCGAGCCTGCTGCAGCGCCCCTCGGATGGGTGGCGGGATGGCCGCCACTGCGGGCAGCCATGTGAATCGGCAGCGATTATAGCCGTGGCTGTGTGACACACCCAAGGCTTTCTGTCGATTTATCGCGACGATAGTCGATGTTCAATGGAGCACTGGCGGCCGCTCTGCCATCATTACTCCACGTTAGCCAAGCAGGTCAGGAGTACAGATGAACTTTCACACCCGCAAATGGGTAAAACCCGAAGACCTCAACCCCAACGGCACGCTGTTCGGCGGCAGCCTGCTGCGCTGGATCGACGAAGAAGCGGCGATCTACGCGATTGTCCAGCTGGGCAACCAGCGCGTGGTGACCAAGTACATGTCGGAGATCAACTTCGTCAGTGCCTCGCGCCAGGGCGATATCATCGAGCTGGGCATCACTGCCACCGAGTTTGGCCGTACCTCGATCACCCTCAAGTGCGAAGTGCGTAACAAAATCACCCGCAAGGCCATCCTGACCGTGGACAAGATGGTCTTCGTCAATCTCGGCGATGATGGCTTGCCGGCGCCACACGGGCGTACCGAGATCAAGTACATCCAGGACCAGTTCCCGGACTCTGCGGTGGAATAAGGATTCCGGGGCCGCCAGGCGGCCCCGGCATTCTCAAGGCTGGGCGCTGACCTTGCGCACCACCCGGCCGATGCTCAAGCCCTGCACCAGGATCGACGACAACACCACGATGTAGGTGATCGACAACAGCAGGTCACGTTCCTCGCCCAATGGCAGCGACAGCGCCAGGGCCACCGATACCCCACCGCGCAAGCCACCCCAGGTCAGTACCCGTACGGTGCCTTTTGGCACGGGCCGCCAGCGCCGCAACAGCACGATCGCCGGTGCCACCGTCAGCAGGCGCGACAGCAGTACCGCCAGTGCCAGCACGCCGCCCGCCGCCAGGTGCAGCCAGTTGAACGGCAGCAGCAACAACTCCAGACCGATCAAGGCGAACAGCAGGGCATTGAGCATGTCGTCGATCAGTTCCCAGAAGCCGTCCATGTAGCGGCGGGTCATGTCGTTCATCGCCAGGTTGCGCCCCAGGTTGCCGATGATCAGCCCGGCGACCACCATGGCGATCGGAGCCGAAACGTGCAGCTCGTAGCACATTGCCGAACCCCCGATCACCAGTGCCAGGGTCAGCATGACTTCGACCTGGTACTGCTCGACGCTCTTGATCATGCGGTAGGTGGCATAGCCGATGATGCCGCCGAACAGCACGCCGCCGATGGCTTCGCGGGCGAACAGGATGGCGGTGTCGGAGACGCTTGGCGTTTCACCCAGCTGGATGATGCCCAGCAGTACGGTGAACACCACGACCGCAGTACCGTCGTTGAACAACGATTCGCCGACGATGGTGGTTTTCAAGGGTTTGGAGGCATTGGCGGTACGCAGCGCGCCCAGCACGGCGATCGGGTCGGTCGGGGAGATCAGTGCGCCGAACAGCAGGCAATAGATCAGCGGCACCTGCCAGCCGAACAGGGCGAACACCCAGTGCGACAGGTAGCCGATCACCACGGTGGCGATCAGTACGCCCAAGGTGGCCAGCAGGCCGATCGGCCAACGGTAGCTGCGCAGGTCGCTGAGGTTGACGTGCAGTGCGCCGGCGAACAGCAGGAACGCCAGCATCCAGTGCATCAGCAGGTCGTTGAAATCGATCTGGTTCATCAGACCTTCGACGCGTTCTTCCAGGCCAGGGAAGCCGATCAGGCTCAGGCCCTGCAGCATCAGGGAGAACAGCAGCGCCGTGACCATCACGCCGATGGCGGGCGGCAGGCCGATGAAACGGTAATTGACATAGGTGAGGAGGGTGGTAAGGCAGATAAACGCGGCAACTAATTCAAGCATCCCGAATCCTGTGACAGTGGCTTCCAAGTCGTAACCCGAATGACTCGGGCAGTTCTTTGATGATCTGGCGAGGGGCTCGGGACACAGGATTTGACCAGAATTGCTGGAATCGTTCCGGTGCATGCCTTGATTGTTGTAGCGTCTGTGAGATCGAGCGCCGCCCACGCGGCGCATCGCGAGCTGCGCTCGCTCCTACGTTTGTATCGGGCCAGTAATGCCTGTGGCAGGCGCGCGCGACCGCTTTGTTGGTACGACGCGGTATCGAGTCATGCACCAAGGCGTTCGCGCGCAAATCCCACAGGATTAATTGGCCTGAAACAAACGTAGGAGCGAGCGCAGCTCGCGATGCGCCGCGCGGGCGGCGCTCGATCTCACAGGCGCTGAATCTCCATCGGCGTGCACATCACAGGCAACCCGCACCCCAACGCTATATATTCATCCCTCAAAAACGTCACAAGGACCCAAAGGCGTGCTGGCAACTTCCCTGGTTTTGGTCGCCGCCCTGCTACACGCGACCTGGAACACCCTGATCAAATTCAGCGGCGAACGCCTGTTGGTGATTGCCAGCATGGATCTGGTCGCGCTGGTGTTCGCCGTGTTCGCCGTGGCCTTCAGCGAGTTCCCACCCGCCGAGATCTGGCCTTGGCTGCTGGCTTCGGCGCTGGCCGAGCAGTTGTACCGGTTCCTGCTGATCCAGGCCTACCGGGTTGGTGACCTGGGGCTGGTCTATCCTCTGATGCGCGGGCTGTCGCCGCTGGTGGTGCTGGGGCTGACCCTGGCGTTTGCCGGTGAGTCGCTCAGCCAGCAGCAGATCATCGGTATCCTGCTGATCCCGTGTGGCATGGCCTCTCTGCTGTGGCAGGGCGGTGGCGGTGACCGGTTGCCCTGGTCGATGTTGCCGGTGGTTGCGCTGATCGGCCTGTGTATCGGTTGCTATACCTGGTTCGACGGCCAGGCGGTGCGGTTGTGGGGTAAACCCTGGGACTACCTGGTGTGGTTGACGCTGCTCAGTGCCTGGCCATTCCCGTTGCTGGCCAGCGTGGCGCGGCGGGCGCCGTTCGTGCTGTTCTGGCGCACACAGTGGCGCTTGGGGCTGGCGGTGGGCTTTTGCGTGCTGTTCAGCTATGCGCTGGTGCTGTGGGCCATGCACCTGGGCTCGGTGGCCGAAGCGGCAGCCCTGCGCGAGTTGAGTGTGATCCTGGTGGTATTGCTGGGCATGCGCTACCTCAAAGAACCTTTTGGCGGGCCAAGACTCCTAGCTTGCGGGCTGGTCCTGGCGGGCATGCTGGTGATGAAGCTCTAACCCATTTTCGAACAAGGAGTCATGAGCATGACCGTTGCCCTCTGGTGCATCCTGATCGCGCTGCTGTTGAACCCGCTTTGTGCCTTGGTCGCCAAGGTCAGCAGTGGCCGCTTCGGCCTGAAGGACAATCATGATCCGCGCGCCTTCCTCGATACATTGTCGGGCCTGCCAAGGCGTGCCCATGCGGCGCAGCAGAACGGCTACGAAGCCTTCCCGGCGTTTGCCGCAGCGGTGCTGGTGGCGGATATCGTCGGCAACGCCGAGCAGGTGACCCAGGATGTGCTGGGGGTGATGTATATCACCAGCCGCCTGCTTTACATCATCTGCTACCTGGCGGACTGGGCAGCGCTGCGGTCGCTGGTGTGGTTTGCCGGGTTGGCGATCATCGTTTCGTTCTTCGTGGTTTCGGTCTGAAACCGCATCGCCTGCTTCGCGGCGGTTCGACGTCTCGATAAACCCGCTCCCACAGGGTCCCCACAGGTCTTGAGATCTGTGCAGCACCAGTGGGAGCGGGTTTACCCGCGAAGAATCCAGCGCCGATCAAGGCACTTTAGGTACTTCAGGCAGCGGCTTGCCCTTGGGCCAGAGCATCCAGATCTGCCCCTGCTGCTTCATGTTGCCCGCCAGCTCGCCAGCTTGCGGCCCGGTCCCCCAGAACAGGTCCGCACGCACTTCGCCCGCGATTGCCCCGCCGGTATCCTGAGCGCCCACCGGGCGTACCACCGGCGTGCCGTCGGGGCGCGTGGTCGACAGCCACAGCAAGCTGCCCAGCGGGATCACCTTGCGGTCGATGGCCACGCTGTAGCCCGCTGTCAGCGGCACGTTCAGCGAGCCGCGTGGCCCCTCGTTGCTGTCCGGGCGGGCACTGAAGAACACGTAGCTGGGGTTGCTGGCCAGCAGTTCCGGCACGCGCTGCGGGTTGGCCATGGCCCAGGCGTGGATGCTGCCCATGGTCACGTCTTCTTTCTTCAACTGGCCTTGCTCCACCAGCCAGCGGCCGATTGGCCGGTAGGGGTGACCGTTCTGATCGGCATAGCCCAGCCGCAGCTGGCGGCCATCCTCCAACTGGACCCGGCCTGAGCCCTGGATCTGCAGAAACTGCAGGTCCATCGGATCGGTCAGCCAGGCCAGCACGGGCGCCTTGACCCCATCGCGGCTGATCACCTCGGCGGTATCGTAGGGTTTGAGCACGCGTCCATCGAGGCGGCCGCGCAGGCGCTTGCCCTTGAGTTCGGGGTATACGCTGGCCAGGTCGACCACGATCATGTCATCGGGTACGCCATATACCGGCACGTGCGCTGCTTCGGTGCGCTTCAGGCTGCCGGGGTAGACCGGTTCGTAGTAGCCGGTGATCAGGCCGTTGGCGTTGTTGTCGGCGGAACGCAAGCCATACACCTGCAGGTTCTGTTCGAGGAACGTGCGCACCTGTGTAGCGCTCGCCGTGTCGCTGCCGGCCGCTTCGCAGGTGGCGGCCCACACCGGGTCGCGTTTGAGTTTTTCGCAGCCGCTGCGCCAGGCATAGAAGCCAGCCAGCAGGTCTTCATCGCTGACCGCAGGCAGGTCTTTCCAGGTGGCCGGGGCATAGGTGGCGATGGCGTGAGGCTCGGGCTTGGCGTTTTCGCCGCCGTTGCAGCCGGCCAGCAGGGCGAGTGCCGGGAGTGTCCAGGCCAGATGGCGCAGGGCAGATTTCATCAGTGGGTACCTGTGGCTGGCGAACATGAAGATTCGCCCTTGTGTTTTATGTGGCTATTGGTCTTTGCCTGACTGGCGGCGATACTGGCCGCCCCTTTGCCTTGGCTGAAGTGACCGTGATGTTCAAGCGATTGACCGTAGTACTGCTTGCTGCCCTTGCCCTGACGGCCTGTGACCGGGTCGACCCCAACTCGCCACTGGGCAAGCGCAAGGCCATTTTCAAGGACATGCTCAAGACCAGCGA
This sequence comes from Pseudomonas sp. LRP2-20, assembly GCF_024349685.1. Taxonomy (NCBI): domain Bacteria; kingdom Pseudomonadati; phylum Pseudomonadota; class Gammaproteobacteria; order Pseudomonadales; family Pseudomonadaceae; genus Pseudomonas; species Pseudomonas sp. LR2-20. The sequence goes on from NZ_AP025944.1 coordinate 506,137, forward strand.
AGACATGGGTGGCATGTTGCGTGGTCGGTTGCCTTTCGACGGGGTGAAGTTCGCCGCTGGAGCATTGAAGCTCGATGGCCTGGCTCACGCGCCGTGGCAGCATTTTCCTCAGGTGCGGGATGAGGGTGACAGCAGCGCGCGAGCGGAGGTGTGGGAGCGGCAGGCGCGTTTCCATGATCTTGCCCGGCAACTCGAGGGCGTGACGGGTGAGCTGGTTCACGTGACGCGTACCCAGCCGTTGGACGCGGCGCAGTTGAAGGCACCGATGGACAAGGTCGAGGCGGCTTGCAAGGCGTGCCATACCGAATTCCGCAATCATTGATCGCCTGCGTCAACAGGCGATCAGGCAGGATCAGCGGTCCAGGTCGTCCACGGCTTCCTGCAGTTCCTTGCGCGATTCGGCAAGCTTGTCCTTGCGCTTGATGATTTTTTCCGCGTCGCCTTTTTTCTCGGCCTTCTTCAGGTCCTTCTCGCGCTGCGCCACCTCGTGACGCGCATCGAGCACTTTCTGCTCGCGCTCTTTGCGCAGGCCGGCATCGGTGCAGTTTTCAACGCCGCGCAGTGCTTCCTCGAGCCCTGCCACCTGATCGCTGTTGCCGTGGTCACGGGCGATTTTCAGCTGATTCTCGATGGCGCTGCGCTTGGCCGCGCAACCAGTCAGGCCCTCTTCGGGCTGGGCAGCTTGGGCAACGCCAGCCGCGAGACCAAGCGTGGTCAGCAGTGCCAGAGTGGAAATCAATTTCATCAAAGCCTCCTTGAGGGGGCGGGGCAGCAAAAGATGGGGCAAATCCTGCCTTGCTTTTGACGATTTAGGAACCCTTGTTGGATATTTCTGGAACAATCTCGGCGTTTGCCTACAGCTGATTTTGTTAAAACTCATTGCCTTTCACGGGCGGCTGCGGCCTGAAACCCTTGAATGCCGTTTGCACTCAGCTGTCGTGCCAGCTCCTGCACATGCTCCGCTGCAAAAAAAGCCTGTAGCTGGCTGGCGCGGGTTGCGCCGATACCGGGCAAGGCCTGCCATTGCGCAGCCGAGCGGCTGGCGAGGCTTACCCAGTCGCCGTCGAGTGGCAGGTCACGCGGTATCGGCGCGCCGAGGCCGCTGATCCACCGGGCGAACGGCCGGGTGCGGCCAGCCTCGAAGCTTCGTTGCAGGCGCCTGGCGCGGGTGCCGTTGATGCCAGGTAGCTGGGCCAGTCGCTCGGCGTCCAGCGCCAGCCAGTCTGCCAGCGACGTTACCTGCCCGCTTTGCACCAGTCGTCGCCATGTACCGGGCCCGGTGCCCGGCATGGCCAGGCCTTGTTTGCCGCTGAGCCAGGTGAGACGGGCGATGAACTGTTCTTCGCAGCCTTCGCTAGCCTGCCAGCATGTCAAAGCGCTGTATTGACCTGGCGCAGGCACTGTTACGCTATCGCGTTCGGTGGCGCGCAGCACCACTTGCTCGAAGCGCGGTATGGTCAGCCCTGCCAGGCTGATGGCCACCTGGTCACCGGGACGAATATCGAGTGCCTGCCAGCGAGCCAGGGAGCCCAGACTCACCTGGCCAACACGGCGGTCGTCGAGTTGCACCGGCAGCAGCTTCAGGATGGGCGTGATACGGCCCGTGCGGCCGATGCGAAAGTGCACGTCACGTACCTCGGCCAGCGCCTGGGTGAAGGGGTACTTCCAGGCCGCGATCCAGTAGGGTGCATTGCTCTGCCAGCGTTCGGCTGGCGGCCGTGCATTCTGGCGCAGGATCACCCCGTCCGTGGCGAAGGGCAGGGCGGTGCGATACCAGTGCATGCGCCAGTGTGCAGCCTCGACAGCACTGTTGATGGCCACGCTGTAACGCTGGCTGTCGGGGAAGCCCAGGGCAGCCAGCCGAGCCATGCGCTCGCCTTGATCAGTCGGCCCTTGCGGCCAGTCCCAGACGAATAGCGCAATCTCCGCGCCTTGTTCACGCCCCAGTTGCTTGCGCGCCAACAGCCCCGCGACAGTGGAGCGGGCGTTGACACTGCCGGCTTGTGCCTGCACATGGTCACCCAGGCGCATGTACAGCTCCCCTTGCAGAATCAGGTCCAGTGGGCTGGGCAGGTGTCGGTTGACGTTTTCGAGAACCGCGATATGTCGGCTCCAGTCATGCCCCTGGGTGCCATCACCACGGCTGAGCAGCTGGACCAGCCGGCCTTGACGATAGACCAGAGTCACGGCGACGCCATCAACCTTCGGTTGCAGCCAGACACCTGTCTTGCCGGCCATCCAACGGCTCACGGCCTGTTCGTCCGGCAACTTGTCGACGCCGGTGTGGCGGACCGGGTGGGCAATCGGCCCGCGTGCGCTGGCCAGCGAATCCAGCTCGCCCTCCAGTGCGAAGCACCTTTGCAGGTGCAGCAAGCGCTGTCTGCTCTGGTCATAGACCTCGTCGGGCACCAGCGACTTGCCCAGGCGATGGTAGTGGTCATCCCATTGCAGGACGGTCGCGCGCAGGCTGGTGACTTCTGCGTGCGCCCGCTCGGCCGACCAGACCGGGCAACCGTCGGCTTGTGCGTTGAACGATAGAAAGAGCAGGAACAGGAGCAGTAACGGCATGGCCAGCATCCTTGCTTGGCGGAGGGAAAGCCTCAGCCTAGGCAACAGCAGTGAGCGTCGCGTCGCGCAGTTGTCAGCCGATATGTCAAAAAAAAGCCCCTGCCGATTACTCGGCAGGGGCTTTCATTTACCGCTGCAGGAAAACTTACAGGCCGGCAGCGTCACGCAGCGACTGGGCACGGTCGGTGCGTTCCCAGGTGAAGGTGGTGAAGGTGTCGTCGCCGACAGTCTTCTGCTGCGGTTCGCGGCCGAAGTGACCGTAGGCAGCGGTTTCCTGGTACATCGGGTGCAGCAGGTCGAGCATCTTGGTGATGGCGTACGGACGCAGGTCGAAGCACTCGCGCACCAGCTGGATGATCTTGTCGTCGGAAACCTTGCCGGTGCCGAAGGTGTTGATCGAGATGGAGGTCGGCTGGGCCACGCCGATGGCGTAGGACACCTGGATCTCGCAACGCTCGGCCAGGCCGGCGGCAACGATGTTCTTGGCCACGTAGCGGCCGGCGTAGGCGGCGGAGCGGTCGACCTTGGATGGGTCCTTGCCGGAGAACGCGCCACCACCGTGACGGGCCATGCCGCCGTAGGAGTCGACGATGATCTTGCGGCCGGTCAGGCCACAGTCGCCCACCGGGCCACCGATGATGAAGTTGCCGGTCGGGTTGATGTGGTACTGGGTGCCTTTGTGCAGCAGCTCGGCTGGCAGGGTGTGCTTGACGATCAGCTCCATCACGGCTTCCTGCAGGTCTTTTTGCGACACTTCAGGGTTGTGCTGGGTCGACAGAACCACCGCGTCGATACCGACTACCTTGCCGTTTTCGTAGCGGCAGGTGACCTGCGACTTGGCGTCCGGGCGCAGCCAAGGCAGCAGGCCGGACTTGCGCGCTTCGGCCTGGCGCTCGACCAGACGGTGCGAGAAGCAGATCGGCGCTGGCATCAGCACGTCGGTTTCGTTGCTGGCGTAGCCGAACATCAGGCCCTGGTCACCCGCACCCTGGTCTTCCGGCTTGGAGCGGTCGACGCCTTGGGCGATGTCCACCGACTGTTTGCCGATGATGTTCATCACGGCGCAGGTGGCGCCGTCGAAGCCGACGTCGGAGCTGTTGTAGCCGATGTCGATGATGACCTTGCGCACCAGCTCTTCCAGGTCGACCCAGGCGGAGGTGGTGACTTCGCCGGCGATGATGGCGACACCGGTCTTGACCAGGGTTTCGCACGCAACGCGGGCGTATTTGTCCTGGGCGATGATGGCATCAAGGACCGCGTCCGAAATCTGGTCGGCGATCTTGTCCGGATGCCCTTCGGACACGGACTCGGAGGTGAAAAGGGAGTATTCGCTCATCTCGACGGGTTCCTAAAATTTACCGATGGTGAGTGTCGCCAGCCGTCCGCTGAAAATGGCGGACCTGTATCTGGAAACCGTTACGCAAGCCCACATAGAGGCTGTCCCCTGGGGCCAGCCCGGCTGCTGTGGCCCAACGGGCCAGGTCGTCCTGCTCGAAGCCGAGCCAGAGGTCGCCGCAGGCTTCCCGCGCCCACCCCTGGTCATGGCTGCACAGTTCGGTGACCAGCAGGCTGCCGCCCGCTTTCACCCGTTTGGCCAGCTGGCGCAGGGCCAGGGCCGGGTCGCTGAAATGGTGCAGGACCATGTTCAGCACAACGCAGTCGGCTTCCACATCCGTTGCACCCAGTGCATCGGCCAACTGCAGGTTTACATTACTCAAGCGTTCGCGTTCGCAGACCTGGCGTGCCAGCTCGAGCATGGTCGGGCTGTTGTCCAGGGCTGTGACCTGAGCGAAGCGCCGTGCCAGGTCTGGCAGGAAGCCGCCATCACCGGGGCCGACTTCCAGCGCGCTGGCGGCCGGCGCGAAGTTCAGTTTGTCGAGCAGCGCCAGCAGGCTCTCGCGGTATTGCGGCAAGCCGGCGATCAGGTCTTGCTGGGCGCGGAATTTTTCTTCCACGCGCAGGAAGAAGTCCTGGCTGGTGGCGGCGCGGCGTTGCTGCACCTGGGCGATGCGGACCTGGACATCCTCCGGCAAGGTCAGGTCGTCGACCTCATCGAGCAGGGCCATGTGCAGGCGCCCGCCGAAGCGTTGGCTGTCGGGCAGGGCGCGGCGGTAGAAGATCGCATTGCCTTCGCGCCGCGTGGCCACCAGCTCGGCCTGGGCCAGTACCTTGAGATGATGGCTCATGCCCGACTGGCCGACGTCGAAGATCTGCGCCAGCTCCAGTACGCCGAACGAATCACTGGCCAAGGCGCGCAACACGTTCAGGCGCAGCTCGTCGCCACTGGCTTTGCACAGGGCAGCCAGTGTGTCGCTTTGCTGAGGGATCGGTTGCGCACGGAGGTTCATGGGGCGGCAGTCTAGACAGGCAAGGCTGCCCTCGCAAGGTCAATATCAAAAAGTTTTGATATTGGCTGATGGGCGGGTGAGCCCGGGGGATTTTTCGCCGTAATGAAGGCCAATCACAGGAAAATCCCCCAACTGCGACCATCCGTCATTGCCCCCGGCCCCCGCAGTGGGCGAAAATGGCCGCCTTTTTTCGTAACACCACCTCTTTCAAGCCCCAGGAGATAAGCGATGCCCAGCCGTCGTGAACGTGCCAACGCCATTCGTGCCCTCAGCATGGATGCCGTGCAAAAGGCCAACAGCGGCCACCCAGGTGCCCCAATGGGCATGGCGGATATCGCCGAAGTGCTTTGGCGCGACTACATGAAGCACAACCCGAGCAACCCAAGCTTCGCCGACCGCGACCGCTTCGTGCTGTCCAACGGCCACGGCTCGATGCTCATCTATTCGCTGCTGCACTTGACTGGCTACGACGTCACCATCGATGACATCAAAGGCTTCCGCCAGCTGCACAGCCGCACCCCGGGCCACCCGGAATACGGCTACACCCCGGGCGTCGAGACCACCACCGGCCCGCTCGGCCAAGGCATCGCCAACGCCGTGGGCTTCGCCCTGGCCGAGAAAGTGCTGGCTGCCCAGTTCAACCGTGAAGGCCACACCATCGTCGACCACAACACCTACGTGTTCCTCGGCGACGGCTGCATGATGGAAGGCATCTCCCACGAAGTCGCCTCGCTGGCCGGCACCCTGGGCCTGAACAAGCTGATCGCCTTCTACGACGACAACGGCATCTCCATCGACGGCGAAGTGCACGGCTGGTTCACCGACAACACCCCGGCACGTTTCGAAGCCTACAACTGGCAGGTCATCCGCAACGTCAACGGCCACGATGCCGACGAAATCAAGATGGCCATCGACACCGCGCGCAAGAGCGACCGTCCGACCCTGATCTGCTGCAAGACCATCATCGGTTTCGGCTCGCCGAACAAGCAGGGCAAGGAAGACTGCCACGGCGCACCGCTGGGCAACGACGAAATCGCCCTGGCCCGCAAGGAACTGAACTGGAACCACGCTCCGTTCGAGATCCCGGCAGACATCTACGCCGAGTGGGATGCCAAAGAAGCCGGCGCCAAGGCCGAAGCCGACTGGAACCAGCGCTTCGACGCGTACGCCAAGGCTTACCCGGAGCTGGCTGCCGAGTTCAAGCGCCGTGCCAGCGGCGAGCTGCCGGCCGATTTCAGCGAGAAGGCCCAGGCCTACATCAACGAAGTGGCTGCCAAAGGCGAAACCATCGCCAGCCGCAAGGCCAGCCAGAACGCGCTGAACGCCTTCGGCCCGATGCTGCCTGAGTTCCTCGGCGGTTCGGCTGACCTGGCCGGCTCCAACCTGACCCTGTGGAAAGGTTGCAAGGGCGTCGAAGCCAACGATGCCAGCGGCAACTACGTGTTCTACGGCGTGCGTGAGTTCGGCATGACCGCGATCATGAACGGCGTCGCCCTGCACGGTGGCCTGGTACCTTACGGCGCGACCTTCCTGATGTTCATGGAATACGCCCGCAACGCCGTGCGCATGTCGGCGCTGATGAAGCAGCGCGTGATCCATGTCTACACCCACGACTCCATCGGTCTGGGCGAAGACGGCCCGACTCACCAGCCGATCGAGCAGCTGACCAGCCTGCGCAGCACGCCGAACCTGGATACCTGGCGCCCAGCCGACGCAGTCGAATCGGCCGTGTCCTGGAAAAACGCCCTGGAGCGCAAGGACGGCCCATCGGCGCTGATCTTCTCGCGCCAGAACCTGCAGCACCAGGAGCGTGATGCCCAGCAGATCGCCGACATCAGCCGCGGTGGCTACGTGCTCAAGGATTGCGCTGGCGAGCCTGAGCTGATCCTGATCGCCACAGGTTCCGAGGTGGGCCTGGCTGTTCAGGCGCAAGCCAAGCTGACCGAGCAGGGCCGCAAGGTGCGCGTGGTTTCCATGCCTTGCACCAGCGTGTTCGATGCCCAGGACGCCGCCTACAAGCAGTCGGTACTGCCAGTGGAAGTCGCTGCGCGCATCGCCATCGAAGCCGCCCACGCTGACTTCTGGTACAAGTACGTCGGTCTGGAAGGTCGTATCATCGGTATGACCACCTACGGTGAATCGGCGCCGGCCGCTGCACTGTTCGAGGAGTTCGGCTTCACCCTGGAAAACATCCTGGGCACCGCCGAAGAGCTGCTGGAAGACTGATGTAGAGATCTGCGGGCGATGTCGCCCCTGATTCGCGGGCGAGCCCGCTCCCACAGGGTCACATGCAACTCTGTGGGAGCGGGCTTGCCCGCGAAAGGGGGCACACCACATGCCGCAGGCTGGTGACTATAAAACTGTCTCGTGAGCACCGAATGCCCCACCCGCGTCCTTACAAAGTTGCACTCAACGGTTACGGCCGCATCGGCCGTTGTGTCCTGCGCGCACTGTTCGAGCGGGGGGCAAAGGCCGGTTTCGAGATCGTTGCACTGAACGACCTGGCCGATCAGGCCAGCATCGAATACCTGACTCGCTTCGACTCCACCCACGGGCGATTCCCCGGCGAGGTGAAGGTCGACGGCGACTGTCTGCACATCAATGGCGACTGCGTGAAAGTCATGCGCAGCGCCACCCCTGAAGGCATCGAATGGGCCGGCCTGGGGATCGACCTGGTGCTGGAGTGCTCCGGCGTCTACCACACCCGCGCCGATGGCCAGCGTTTCCTCGATGCCGGCGCGCCGCGCGTGCTGTTCTCGCAGCCCATGGCCAGCGAGGCCGATGTCGATGCCACCGTGGTCTATGGCATCAACCAGCATTGCCTGACCGGCAACGAACGCCTGGTGTCCAACGCCTCCTGCACCACCAACTGCGGTGTACCACTGCTGCGTGTGCTGGACCAGGCGTTTGGCATCGAGTACGTGCAGATCACCACCATTCACTCGGCGATGAACGACCAGCCGGTGATCGACGCCTATCACCACGAAGACCTGCGCCGCACGCGCTCGGCCTTCCAGTCGGTGATCCCGGTGTCCACTGGTCTGGCGCGAGGCATCGAGCGCCTGCTTCCGGAACTAGCCGGGCGAATCCAGGCCAAAGCGGTACGCGTGCCGACCGTCAACGTCTCGTGCCTGGACATCACCCTGCAGACCGCCCGCGACACCAGCGCGGCCGAGGTCAACCGTGTGTTGCGCGAGGCGGCGCAGAGCGGCCCGCTCAAAGGCCTGCTGGCTTATACCGAACTGCCTCACGCCAGCTGTGATTTCAACCATGACCCGCATTCGGCCATCGTCGATGCCAGCCAGACCCGCGTTTCAGGCCCACGCCTGGTGAACCTGCTGGCGTGGTTCGACAACGAATGGGGGTTCGCCAACCGTATGCTCGACGTCGCCGAACATTATCTGCACGTCGTCCACCCAACCCGCAGCAAACAGCCCTGAAGGACTGCATTCATGACCGTGTTGAAGATGACCGACCTCGACCTGCAAGGTAAGCGCGTACTGATCCGCGAAGACCTCAACGTACCTGTAAAGGACGGTGTGGTAACCAGCGATGCGCGTATCCTGGCAGCGCTGCCGACCATCAAGCTGGCCCTGGAAAAGGGTGCGGCGGTGATGGTCTGCTCGCACCTGGGCCGCCCGACCGAAGGTGAGTTCTCGGCCGAGAACAGCCTCAAGCCGGTTGCCGACTACCTGAGCAAGGCCCTGGGCCGCGAAGTGCCTCTGGTGGCCGACTACCTGGACGGTGTTCAGGTGAACGCCGGTGACCTGGTGCTTTTCGAAAACGTGCGTTTCAACAAGGGCGAGAAGAAGAACGCTGACGAGCTGGCGCAAAAGTACGCCGCCCTGTGCGACGTGTTCGTCATGGATGCTTTCGGCACCGCTCACCGCGCCGAAGGCTCCACCCATGGCGTAGCCAAGTTCGCCAAGGTTGCCGCCGCAGGCCCGCTGCTGGCGGCCGAGCTGGACGCGCTGGGCAAAGCCCTGAAGGCCCCAGCCAAGCCGATGGCGGCCATCGTTGCCGGTTCCAAGGTGTCGACCAAGCTGGACGTGCTGAACAGCCTGAGCAGCGTCTGCGACCAGCTGATCGTCGGTGGTGGCATCGCCAACACCTTCCTGGCCGCTGCCGGTCACCCGGTTGGCAAGTCGCTGTACGAGCCTGACCTGGTCGAAACCGCCAAGGCCATTGCCGCCAAGGTCAGCGTGCCGCTGCCGGTCGACGTCGTGGTTGCCAAGGCGTTTGCCGAGGACGCCGAAGCCACCGTCAAGGTCATCGGCGACGTTGCCGCAGACGACATGATCCTGGATATCGGCCCGCAGACCGCTGCCCATTTCGCCGAGCTGCTGAAGTCGTCGAAGACCATCCTGTGGAACGGCCCGGTCGGCGTGTTCGAGTTCGATCAGTTCGGCAATGGCACCAAGGTGCTGGCCAAGGCCATCGCTGAAAGCGCTGCATTCTCCATCGCCGGTGGTGGCGATACCTTGGCTGCCATCGACAAATATGGCGTCAGCAAGGATATCTCCTACATTTCTACCGGTGGCGGTGCCTTCCTCGAGTTCGTCGAAGGCAAGGTGCTGCCAGCCGTGGCGATCCTGGAAGAGCGGGCAAAAGCCTGACCATGGTGGCGCCTGGCAAAGGGAGCGACCTGATGGTCAAGCTATTGCCTGTGATGTTGCTGGCTGGTCTGCTGGGCGCCTGCTCCAGCAGCCCGTCGTCGGATGCTGACCCGGCGCAGCCGCCCAAGGGTGGCTGTTACCAGTCTGAGTGGCAGGCCGAGACCGTACCGGTCATCAGCAAGCGCGTAGGCCCGGAAGGCCTGGAAAAGTATGACGAAGAACACCAGCGCCAGGCGCCGGGTTGCCCCTGATACTGTGCGTTTCGTCGGGGCAGGCAACCAAGCGACCGCTGTGTGGTCATCTAGAGGATATGTAATGAAAGCGCTGCTGGTCTCGATGGCCCTGGCGACACTGGCAGGATGCTCGCTGATCCAGCCAGCACCTTCCGCCCCGGCGGACAACTGGACCCGCTGGGTCTGCGATACCCAGGCTGAAGTGCTGTGGCGCTTCACGGATGCACAACGGGACCAGGTTGACGTACGCCTCGGCGGTGGCGACCAGGTCTACCGGCTGAAGTCCGAGCCGGGCGCCTCTGGCGCGCTGTACAGCGATGGCGTGCTGGCCTTCCACACCAAGGGCGAAGAAGGCCTGGTGTACTGGGTGGCAACCAACGATCTGATTGGGCGGGGCTGCAAGGCACCGTGACTGGCCGGGCCGCACAGGCGGCCCACACTACTTGAACAGCAACCGCCCCTGCGGCAGGCTTGCACGAAACAAACGACGCTTGTCGGGAGAGAGATACACAATGGCACTCATTAGCATGCGCCAGATGCTGGACCACGCCGCCGAGTTCGGTTACGGCGTTCCGGCTTTCAACGTCAACAACCTCGAGCAGATGCGCGCCATCATGGAAGCGGCCGACAAGACCGACTCCCCGGTGATCGTCCAGGCTTCGGCCGGCGCCCGCAAATACGCCGGTGCACCGTTCCTGCGCCACCTGATTCTGGCCGCCATCGAAGAATTCCCGCACATCCCGGTGTGCATGCACCAGGACCACGGCACCAGCCCTGACGTGTGCCAGCGTTCCATCCAGCTGGGTTTCAGCTCGGTGATGATGGACGGCTCGCTGGGCGAAGACGGCAAGACTCCGACCGACTACGAGTACAACGTTCGCGTCACCCAGCAGACCGTGGCCATGGCCCACGCCTGCGGCGTTTCGGTGGAAGGTGAGCTGGGCTGCCTGGGTTCGCTGGAAACCGGCATGGCCGGTGAAGAAGACGGCATCGGTGCCGAAGGCGTGCTGGATCACAGCCAGATGCTGACCGACCCGGAAGAAGCCGCCGACTTCGTCAAGAAGACCCAGGTGGACGCCCTGGCCATCGCCATCGGCACCAGCCACGGTGCCTACAAGTTCACCAAGCCACCTACCGGTGACGTGCTGGCCATCGACCGCATCAAGGAAATCCACAAGCGCATCCCTAACACCCACCTGGTGATGCACGGGTCTTCCTCGGTACCACAAGAGTGGCTGGCGATCATCAACCAGTACGGCGGCGACATCAAAGAGACCTACGGCGTACCGGTCGAAGAGATCGTCGAAGGCATCAAGCACGGCGTGCGCAAGGTCAACATCGACACCGACCTGCGCCTGGCGTCCACCGGTGCCATGCGCCGCCTGATGGCACAGAACCCGAGCGAGTTCGACCCGCGCAAGTTCTTCGGTGAAACCGTGAAAGCGATGCGTGACGTGTGCATCGCCCGTTACGAAGCGTTTGGTACTGCCGGCAATGCCTCGAAGATCAAGCCGATCTCCCTGGAAGGCATGTTCCAGCGCTATCTGAAGGGTGAGCTGGCCGCCAAGGTCAACTGATCCACAGGCGCACGAAGAAAAAACCCGCAGCGATGCGGGTTTTTTTATGCGTTGAAAATACGGCAAGGCAACCGTTAGTCGGCTACCGTGAAACTTATTCACTGATAGCGATCTGATTGCATTGCTAGTCGCAACGGCAGGTCTAGAGTATTAAACGGATCCAATAGCAAGTCGAAGTCGGTCAAACAAGAGAAGCAGCATGGATGGCGCTTACCCTCAGCCACTGGATGGCAAATCGGTTCTCCTGGTGGTAGATGATTACCCGGAAAACCTCATCAGCATGCGGGCCTTGTTGGCACGTAGTGATTGGCAGGTGTTGACGGCAAGCTCAGGGATGGAAGCCTTGGGTACTTTGCTCGAACACGAGGTCGATCTGGTGCTGCTCGATGTGCAGATGCCGGAAATGGACGGCTTCGAGGTCGCTCGCCTGATGCGCGGCAGCCAACGAACCCGGCTGACCCCGATCATCTTCCTCACCGCCAACGAGCAGTCCGATGCCGCCGTACTCAAGGGCTATGCCAGTGGTGCGGTGGATTACCTGTTCAAACCCTTCGATCCACAGATTCTCAAGCCCAAGGTGCAGGCGCAGCTGGACCAGCAGCGCAACCGGCGCATGCTGCAGCGGCTGACCCGCGAGCTGGAAGCCGCCAGGGCGTTCAATGCTTCGATCCTGGAAAATGCCGCCGAAGGCATCCTGGTGGTCGACGCCGAGGGTGTTATCAGCTTTGCCAACCCGGCGATCTCGCGCCTGATGCATACCCCGGTCGAACAACTGCAGGGTGCCCACCTGCTCGATCTGCTGCAGTTGGCCAATGCAACCCTGTGGAGCGAATCCGAATTCCACAACGCCTATCTCGCGCGGCAGATCGTGCGGGTCCATGATGCCCTCCTGCGTACCCCGGGTGGTCAGCTGGTGCCTGTGGCGCTGTCGTGCGCGCCGTTGCCGGCGGAGCAACAGGCGATGGTGGTCACGGTGCTGGACATGTCGGTTGAGCGCAATCTGCACCAGCAGCTCGAATACCAGGCGGTGACCGACCCCTTGACCGGGCTGCTCAACCGCCGCGGCTTCTATCAGGCCGCCGAAGGCGCATTGCTGCGTGGCGAGCGCTCGAACAAGACCCAGGCCCTGATGTACATGGACCTCGATGGCTTCAAGCGGATCAATGACTCGCTGGGCCATGAGGCCGGTGACCGGGTGCTGCACTGGGTGGCCGAGCAGCTCAAGGACTGCCTGGGTAGCGAAGCGCTGCTGGCGCGCATGGGCGGCGACGAGTTCACCGCGCTGTTCGACGGCCTGCCCTATCCGGAACAGGCCGGGCGCTATGCCGAAAAACTGCTTGAGCGGGTATCGATCCCGCAGCAGGTGGAAGGACTGGATGTGTGCCTGGGCGTCAGCATCGGTATCGCCACTTACCCCGACTGTGGCAGCAGTGTCGAAGGCCTGCTGCGCGCTGCCGATACGGCGATGTATGCAGCCAAACAGGCCGGTCGCCAGCAGTATCGCTTCTACGATCAGGAGCTCAATGGCCGCGCCCGCTCGCGGCTGATGCTTGAAGACAGCGTGCGAAATGCCGTCGAGGCCCAGGATTTCAGCCTCGTGTACCAGCCCCAGGTGGCCTTTGCCGATGGTCAGCTACGGGGGTTCGAGGCCCTGCTGCGCTGGCAGCATCCCAGCGTTGGTGACGTGCCGCCAGGGCTGTTCATACCGTTGCTGGAAGAAGCCCGGCTGATCAACCGCCTGGCCAGCTGGATCTACCGCCAAGGAGCCGCACAGCGTAAGGCCTGGTGCCAGCATTTTGCCCCGGAACTGGTGTTGGGCATCAGCCTGAGCCGCGCGCAGTTCTGCATGCCCAGCCTGGTCGATGAGCTGCAGCGGGTAATCCAGGAATATCAGCTCGACCCGGCGCAGCTGGAGGTCGAGGTGGCCGAGACCTCGCTGATGTACAACATCGACACGGCGATCAAGCAGATTCACCGCCTGCGCGCATTGGGCGTGCGTGTGGCGCTGGACGATTTTGGCGCGGGTGACTGCTCGCTGCGCATGTTGCGCGACCTGCACATCGACACGTTGAAGCTGGACCGCCATCTGGTAGCTCGGCTGCCGGATTCTGCGGTGGATGCTGCATTGGTGCGCAGTGTCATCGGCCTGTGCGCGGACTACGGCATCACCGTGATCGCAGAGGGGGTTGAAACACAGGCCCAGGCTGCGTGGCTGAAGGCAAACGGTTGCGCTTACGTACAGGGCTTTCTGGTCGCACGCCCGATGACGGCGGTGGATGCCACTGGCTTCAAGGCGATTTTTCCCTGGCTGCGGCCATGATTGGCTAGAATCGGCATTCGTTACGTCGAATGCCGTGCCATGACCGTATTACGCTATTTGCAAGCCTACCCACCGCACCTGCAGGAGCAGGTGCGGCAGATGATCGACAGCGACCGCCTGGGCGAGTACCTGCAGCGCCGCTACCCCGGTCGCCATGACGTGCAGAGCGACAAGGCGCTGTACGGCTATGCCCAGGACCTGCGCCAGCAATACCTGCGCAGTGCGCCAAACCTGGACAAGGTGCTGTTCGACAACCGCCTGGACCTGACCCATCGGGCCCTGGGGCTCAATACCGCAGTGTCGCGGGTGCAAGGCGGCAAGCTCAAGGCAAAGAAGGAAATCCGTATCGCCTCGCTGTTCAAGGAGGCGGCGCCGGAATTCCTGCGCATGATCGTGGTGCACGAACTGGCGCACCTGCGCGAGCGCGATCACAACAAGGCGTTCTACCAGCTCTGTCAGCACATGGAGCCGGCTTACCACCAACTGGAATTCGACCTGCGCGTCTACCTGACCTATCGGGAGTTGCCGGGCAACCTGTAAGGATCACGCAGCATGGATGTGAGCAAGACCAAGAGCAGTTTCTACCGCCGCCTGTACGTGGCCTGGCTGATCGATAGCCAGACCGCCACCAGCGTGCCGGCGCTGATGGAGGCCACCGGCATGCCGCGGCGAACGGCCCAGGACACCATCGCCGCACTCGCCGACCTGGACATCGTTTGCGAGTTCGAGCAGCAGGAAGGGGCGCGCAATCATGCCGGGCATTACCGCATCCATGACTGGGGGGCGATCGACAAGCAGTGGATCATCCAGCACCTGCGGCAGATCAGGGAAGTACTGGGGTATCCATGACCTTGCGCATGCCGATATGCGCAATATCGTCTTCCAGGTACTGCTCGCCGACCACCTCGAAACCGTGGCGGGCATAGAAACCTTGCAGGTGTGCCTGGGCTGACAGGTACACCGGCGTGCCATGCCAGCAGTGCTCGGCTGCTTCCAGCCCCTTGAGCAGCAACGGATGCCCGAGTTTCAGCGCGCGCGCATCAGGTGAGGTCACCACTCGCCCGATGACCACATCGCCACTCTGGGACTGCGGGTCGAGCAGGCGCAGGTAGGCCACCAGCTTGTCACCCTGCCAGCCCATCAGGTGCGGTGTGTCGCCCGTCAGGTCCTGGCCATCGACTTCCTGGTAGGCACAGCGTTGCTCGACCACGAACACGGCGGTACGCAGTTGCAGGATGGCGTACAGCTCCTGCTTTTCGAGGTCGGAGTGATGCTTGCAGAGCCAGCGGATGGACATGGGGTAACTCCTGAAATGGATGACTGATCATCGCAAATTTTCGCAGTTCGGCCAAAATAGAGGCTAAATGACATTATTGGCCGCTGCCCCCGCCGACGGCATTGTGTAACCTCATCTGCGAGTCGCCTTTCACAGCGTGTGCCTCCCACTGCAAAAGGACATCTGCATGCGGCCACTGCTTTGCGCGTTGGGTTTGCTGGGCCTGCTCCTGGCAGCACCTGCATTCGGCCAGGACAGGCTGCGGCTGGTGGCCGACAACTGGCCGCCGTTCACCGACAGCGCCATGCCGGGTGGCGGGCTGGCCACCAGCCTGGTCACCACGGCGCTGGCTCGCGCCGGGTATGCAAGCGGCTACGAGGAAGTGCCTTGGGCGCGGGCATTGATGGGGATTGGCGAAGGGCGCTACGACGTGCTGATCAGTGCCTGGTACAACGATGCGCGCAAACAGATCGGGCAGTTTTCCAAGGGCTACCTGAGCAATCGCATTCGCCTGCTCAAGCGCAAGGACGACACCTTCAGCTACGAAAATCAGGGCGATCTTTTTCCCTACAGTATTGCGGTCGTGCGTGACTATGCCTATTCACCCGCATTCGATAGCGATACCCGCTTGAACAAGGTGGCGGTACGCAACTTCTCCACCGCCGTACGCATGCTGGCAGCCGGAAGAGTCAACCTGGCCGTGGAAGATGAATACGTGGCGCGCTACAACCTGCAACGCGAGCCGCAGGCAGTGCGCGAGGGCGTGACGTTGGTGGGGCCGCCGCTGGCAGAGAATACCTTGCATATCCTGGTGAGCCTCAAGCACCCCGATCACCAGCAGATCGTCGAGCGGTTCGAACAGGCCATCGCGGCGATGAAGGCCGATGGCAGCTATGCACGGCTGATGCGCCAGCATGGTTTCTGATCTTGGCTGCCTGCTCCGGCCCTTTCGCGGGCAAGCCCGCTCCCACAGGTTGCGCGCTGCCTTTGGCCTGGCGCTATCTGTGTGGGAGCGGGCTTGCCCGCGAAAGGGCCGGTAGTGGAAAACTCAGGCTGACGGCGCCTCTTTGATCAGGTGCGCGGCCAAGGTGCGCAGCGGCCCCAGCTGCCGGCAGATCAACGCCAGCTGCGTCTGCACCAGGCGCTGGTGCTCATCCAGCTCTTCGGGCATCTGCTCCAGGGCATCGGCCAGCGCTTCTTCGGCATCGCTGTGAATCGCCACCGGCAGCCGCGCCGCCAGGCCATTGGCAATTTCGTCCAGGCTATTGGCCAGACTCTGCCCGGCGCCATCGATCAACTGCTCCTGTACTTCTGCCGGCAGGGCTGCATCGCGATGCGCACCCAACCCCGACAGGTAACTGAGCAAGGTGTGCGACAGCACCAGGAAACGGAAGCCGACATCGGCTTCCTTACGGAAATGCCCTGGCTCCATGAGCATGTTGGCCAGTGTGGTCGACAGCGCCGCGTCGGCGTTGTGGGCGTTGCGCCGGGCCAGGCGGTAGGCGAGGTCGTCGCGCTTGCCGTGGGCGTACTGCTGCATGATCTGGCGCAGGTACACGCTGGCACAGGCCAGGGTGTTGGCCAGCGCCTTGTTCAAGCGCCGGCCCTGCCAGTCGGGGAGGAACAGGAACACCGCGAGAATGGCGATCAGGCTGCCGACCAGGGTATCGAACAGGCGCGGCAGGAACAGGCCGTAGCCATCGCCGATCTGGTTGAAGCAGAACAACACCATCAGCGTGATCGCTGCGGTGGCCAGGGTGTAACGGGTGGTGCGGTTGACGAAGAACACCACGCCCGCCGCCACGGCGAACAGCGACTGGATGACCGGGTTGGGGAACAGGTCGAACAGCGCCCAGCCGACGGTCAGGCCGATCGCAGTGCCGAAGATCCGCTGCACCAGCTTGCGTCGGGTGGCGCCATAGTTGGGCTGGCAGACGAACAGCGTGGTGAGGATGATCCAGTAGCCTTGGGTCGGGTGGATCAGGTGCACCATGCCATAGCCGATCGACAGCGCCAGCGGCAGGCGCAGGGCATGGCGGAACAGCAGCGAGGTCGGTGTCAGCTGGGTGCGCAGGCGCGTCCACACGTCCTTCAGGCTGCGTGGCGAGCGGTCCAGCAGGCTGCTGTCGCTGGCATCGGCCAGGCTGTCGGGATTGCTGGCGGCGCTGAGCAGGCGGTCGAGGGTCGCCAGGTTGGCGGCCAGGGCGCGCAGCGAACGCAACAGGCCACGCCAGGCCGGGTTGCTCTGGATGCGCAGGTGTTCAAGTGAGGCGTTGAGATCTTCCAGGGCTTCGGCGAAACCGCTGGCCAGCACGAAAGGCTGGCGCAGGCGGATCGAGCGGGCCAGCTCCTGGCAGGAGGCACCCTGTTTGCGCAGCAGGCGCTGGCAGCGGAACATCACATCGCTGTGGAAGAACGCCTCGTTGAGGGCGTTGTAAGGGTAGTGCGAGGCGCTGACCCGTTCGTGGATGTCCTGGGCCAGGAAGTACAGTTTGAGGTAGCGGCTGACCTTGGAGTTCGGCTGGCTGTTGCCGACCCGGTGCAGGATGATTTCCTTGGCCGCATTGAGCGCCGCCACCACCTTGCCATTCTGCTGGGCCAGCGCCAGGCGCTGGGCCTCGACATCGAGGTTGCGGATCGGCTCGAACAGGCTGGCCTTGAGCTTGAGGTAGCTGCCGAGTTCGAAGAACAGCTTGGCCAGGCTCTGCTGTACCGGCTGGTTGGAAAACAGCGCCTGCCACAGCACCGAGAGCAGCCCGTACCAGGCCGCGCCCGCCACCAGCAGCATCGGCTCGTGCCAGAAGTCGGTGACCTGCCCGCCACGCTGGTCCACGCCGATCATGGTGTACACCGAGGTGATCAGCGTTGCCGAGGCAATTGCGCCATAGCGCTCGCCAAGGGCGCCGAGCATGGTCAGGCCGAACGCGGCCAGGGCCAGGGCGATGACGAAGATCCATGGGTAGGGGAACAGCAACTCGACCGCCAGCGCG
Source organism: Pseudomonas sp. LRP2-20 (assembly GCF_024349685.1). Lineage (NCBI taxonomy): Bacteria > Pseudomonadati > Pseudomonadota > Gammaproteobacteria > Pseudomonadales > Pseudomonadaceae > Pseudomonas > Pseudomonas sp. LR2-20. The sequence goes on from NZ_AP025944.1 coordinate 524,065, forward strand.
GCGATGGCAAAGCAGGTGAGGGTAACGGCCAGGGCGCTGAGGCGGCCCTGCCAGCTGTCATCGGTCTCGGCCAGGGCGCTGGCGATGATGCCGAGGAACAGTGGAATCAGCAGGGCCATCTCGTTCTGGTACCAGCACAGGGCCAGGCTGCCGGTGAGGGCGATGGTGACCCGGATGCTGTAGCTGAACTTGTCTTGGCCCCACAGGCGACGCAGTGACTGACGGAACGAACTCGATGACATGATGGCCTGCTAGGCAGTGATCGAATGAATGCATTGCAGCACGGCCAGCAAGAAGCGTTCCGTGCTGCTGAATGGATTCTACTCTACACGAACTGCGCAGCGGCGTTGGCGGATGCCCAGGCCCACTGGAAATTGAAACCGCCCAGATGGCCGGTGACGTCGAGCACTTCGCCGATGAAATACAGCCCAGGGCTTTTCAGCGATTCCATGGTCTTGGACGACACTTCGCGGGTGTCCACGCCACCGAGGGTCACTTCCGCGGTGCGGTAGCCTTCGGTGCCGGCCGGCACCACTTGCCAGTTCGCCAGTCTTTCGGCGATCTGCGCCAGTTCCGCCGGGGTGTACTGTTTCATCGGCCGCGACTCGAACCACTGCTCGGCCAGCAGGTTGGCCAGCTTGCGGGTGAACACCTCGCCCAGCACGGTCTTCAGTTCGGCGTTGGCGCGCTCGGCCTGCACCTGCTGCAGCCAGCTCAGCGCATCGCGATCCGGCAGCAGGTTGATCTCCACCGTGTCGCCGGCTTCCCAGAACGACGAGATCTGCAGGATCGCCGGGCCACTGAGGCCGCGGTGGGTGAACAGCAGGTTCTCGCGGAAGCTGGTGCCGTTGCAGCTGGCCGTGCAGTCGAGCGAGGTGCCCGACAACTCGGTGCACAGTGCCTTGAGTTGGGGCTCGGTGATGGTGAACGGCACCAGCCCGGCGCGGGTCGGCAGCAGGGTGTGGCCGAACTGGCGGGCCACCTGGTAACCAAAGCCGGTGGCGCCCAAGGTCGGGATCGACAGGCCGCCGGTGGCGATCACCAGCGACTGGCAGGTGAACTGGCCACCACTGGTTTGCAGCAGGTAGCCGGCTTCGGTCTTCTCGATCTGCTCGATGCTGGTGTGCATGCGGATCTCGGCACCGGCCTCGTCGCACTCGGCCAGGAGCATGTCGAGGATGTCGCTGGCCTTGTTGTCGCAGAACAGCTGGCCGAGCTTCTTCTCGTGGTACGGCACGCCGTGCTTGCTGACCAGCTCGATGAAGTCCCACTGGGTGTAGCGGGCCAGGGCTGACTTGCAGAAGTGCGCGTTGTGCGAGAGGAAGTTGCTCGGTTCGGTGTACATGTTGGTGAAGTTGCAGCGCCCGCCGCCGGACATGAGGATCTTCTTGCCGGGCTTGTTGGCGTGGTCGAGCAGCAGCACCCGGCGGCCACGGCGGGCGCTGAGCTGGGCGCACATCAGGCCGGCGGCGCCGGCGCCGAGGATGATCACGTCGGTGGAGTGCACGGTGTAAACCTTTTTGAAAGAATCGCTGAACCCTGTGGGAGCGGGTTTACCCGCGAAGGCGGCGGTGAGCCCACCATCGCATTCGCGGGTAAACCCACTCCCACAGGGACCTTGCCAAGCTTTTAGATGATGCGGACTTTAAGGGACCGGCCCTTGATCTTGCCGCTGTTCAAGCGCTGCATGGCCTGCTTGGCCAGCGCCCGCTCCACGGCAACGAAGGCCTGGAAATCGAAGATGGCGATCTTGCCCACCTGTTTGCCCGGGATCCCGGCATCGCCGGTCAGCGCACCCAGGATGTCGCCCGGACGCAGCTTGTCCTTGCGCCCGGCGGCGATGCACAGCGTGCTCATCAGCGGCAACAACGGCTCGCCCTTGTTCTTCAGGCTGTCCAGCTGGTCCCAGCGCAACGGGCTTTTCTGCAGGTCTTCGATGGCCTGGGCACGATGGCCTTCGGCGGGCGCCACCAGGCTGACCGCCACACCTTTCTCACCGGCACGGCCGGTACGGCCCACGCGGTGCACATGGATCTCGGCATCGCGCGCCAGCTCGACGTTGATGACCATGTCCAGGCCGTCGATGTCCAGGCCGCGGGCCGCCACGTCGGTGGCCACCAGCACCGAGCTGCTGCGGTTGGCGAACATGGTCAGCACCTGGTCGCGGTCACGCTGCTCCAGGTCGCCATGCAGGGCCTGGGCGACGATGCCCTTGGCGGTCAGGTGGGCAACCACGTCTTCGCACTGCTGCTTGGTGAAGCAGAACGCCACGCACGATTGCGGGCGATAGTGGCCAAGCACGCGAGTGACGGCTTCCAGTCGTTGCTGCGGGTCGATCTCGATGAAGCGCTGCTCGATCTGGTTGTCAGTGTGCAGGCTTTCGACCTTGACCTGTTGCGGCTTGCGCATGAAGTCGGCGGCCAGCTGCTCGATGCCGGCCGGGTAGGTGGCCGAGAACAGCAGGGTCTGGCGGCGCGACGGGGTCTTGCCGATGATGCTGGCGATGGCGTCGAAGAAACCCATGTCGAGCATGCGGTCGGCTTCGTCCAGCACCAGGGTGTTCAGGCCGTCGAGCACCAGGGTGCCTTTGTCCAGGTGCTGCTGGATGCGCCCTGGGGTGCCGACGATGATGTGCGCACCGTGCTCCAGCGAGGCTATCTGTGGGCCCAGCGACACGCCGCCGCAGAGGGTGAGGATCTTGATGTTGTCCTCGGCACGGGCCAGGCGGCGAAGCTCCTTGGCCACCTGGTCGGCGAGCTCGCGAGTAGGGCACAGCACCAGCGCCTGGCAGCCGAAGTAGCGCGGGTTGATCGGGTTGAGCAGGCCGATGCCGAAGGCGGCAGTCTTGCCGCTGCCGGTCTTGGCCTGGGCGATCAGGTCCTGGCCGCGCAGGATGACGGGCAGGCTCTGGGCCTGGATCGGCGTCATCGAGGCGTAGCCGAGGGCGTCCAGGTTGGCCAGCATGGCGGTGGACAGCGGCAAGGTGGCAAAGGCGGTGGATTCGGTGGTCACGAGGCGGGCCTGCGTTGCGAAGCGAAAAATGCCGCACAGTCTACCAGCCTCGTGGCCATTCGCCCTACGACTCCATGTGTTGTTCCGGACGACGGGCACGCCTTCCGTCCGTCGGCGACAGTTGCAGGAAGATCGCCGCCGCCAGCATGGCCATCACCCCGATGGTGACGAAGGTCAGCTGGAACGCACCCAAGGTGGTCTCCACGCCCTCGGAACTGCCTGCCGCAGTGAAACCGCCGAGCAAGGCACCGGCGCAGGCCACGCCAAGGCTCAGCGACAGCTGCGCGACCACCGACAGCAGGCTGTTGCCGCTGCTGGCGCTGGCATCGTCGAGGTCGATCAGGGTCACCGTGTTCATCGCCGTGAACTGCATCGAGTTGACCGCGCCGAGCAAGGCCAGTTGCACCAGCAGCACGGCGTACGGCGTCTGTTCGTCGACCAGGCCCAGGCTGGCCAGCAGGATGCCCAGCAGCAAGGTGTTGCCGGTCAGCACGATGCGATAGCCCAGGCGCTCGATCAGTGACCGGGCGACGGACTTGGCCAGCATCGCCGAGGCGGCCAGGGGAATCATGCTCATGCCGGCCTGAGCCGGCGAATAGCCCAGCGCCACTTGCAGCAGCAACGGCACCAGGAACGGCAAGGCGCCGCTGCCCAGGCGCGCGAACAGGTTGCCGAGGATGCCGATGGCAAAGGTGCGCACGCGGAACAGGCTGGGCGAGAACAGCGGCTCCGGGTCGCGCCCGGCACGCAGCCAGTAGGCGGCCAGGCAGGCCATGCCGGCGAACAGCAGCAACATCACCCGCAGGTGAGGCAGGTGCAGTTCGCCCAGGCCTTCCATGGCAATGGTGATCAACACCATCGCTGCGCCGAACAGGATGAAGCCGGGCCCGTCGAAGCGGGTGCGCTCCACCCCGCGCAGGTCGGGGATGAACTTCCACGCCGCATAGCAGCCCAGTGCACCGACTGGCAGGTTGATCAGGAAGATCCAGTGCCAGCTGAGGATCTCCACCAGCCAGCCGCCCAGGGTCGGGCCCAGCAACGGGCCGAGCAGGCCAGGGATGGTGATGAAACTCATGATCCGCACCAGCTCGGTGCGTGGGTAGGCACGTAGGACCACCAGGCGCCCCACCGGCAGCATGAGCGCACCGCCCAGGCCCTGCACGACACGGGCAAAGATCAGGAAGCCGAGGCTGTTGGCCGTGGCGCACAGCAGCGAGCCGAAGCTGAACAGCAGGATGGCGCTGAAGAAGATGCGCTTGGTGCCGAAGCGGTCGGCGATCCAGCCGGAGGCGGGAATCAGCAGGGCCACGGTGAGCATGTAGGCGATGATCACGCCCTGCATGCGCAGCGGGTCTTCGGCTAGCGAACGGGCCATGGCCGGCAGGGCGGTGTTGAGGATAGTGCCGTCCAGGGACTGCATGAAGAAGGCGATGGCCACCACCCAGGGCAGCCAGCGGGTGGTGGTGGGGTCCAGCGGTGCTCGGTCAGGCATGACGTACTCTTCCGTCTGTTCCGGCCTCTTCGCGGCTAAAGCCGCTCCCACAGGGATCGAATAACCCCGGTGGAGCGGCTTTAGCTGCGAAGAGGCCGGTAATGGCAATCACAATGTCAGGGTCAGACCTTTGACCAGTGCCCCCGGCAGATGACTCGACCCGGTACTGCGCTGTCCATAGGTACTGGTCGAGAGGATCATCTCGCGCTCCTGGGTCAGGTCCTCCAGCTGGCTGCCAAGCAAGCTGTACAGGCTGTCATCGAAGCGCATGGTCCTCACCGGCCCCTGAATCTGGCCGTTTTCCACCCAGAAGGTGGCGAAACGGGTCAGCCCTGTCATGCGTGCCGCTGGCAGGTCGGAGTAGTTCAGGTACCAGAGGTTGCTGATGTACAGCCCGGTACCGAGCCGCTCAAGGATCTGCTCGCCGGGCAAGCTACCCGGCGCCAGGCTCAACGCGCACGGCGACTCGTAGCTGTCGGCGCCATTGGCCAGCAACTCGAACTCCGCTGCGCTGCGGGCACTGACCAACCGCTGCAGCGCTTTGCCCTGCTGAATCAGCGGTACATCCAGGCGCGGTGAACCCTCATCGGAGAATGCCGGGCTCAGCGAGCCGCTGACCTGCTCGCTGAAACTCACCATCGGGTGCAGTTGCGCATCGCCGTTGTACAGGCGCTGCAGGGCACTGTTGCCGGTGGCCAGGGCCTGTGCGGAAAAACCACCCCAGCAGAGCATGCCGGCGATTTCGTCCATGGCCGCAGGTGCCAGGTAAGCGCGATAGCTGCCGGGCTTGAGGGTCACAGCCGGTCGGCCGAGAAAGCCCAGCTGTTCCCGTGCCTGGCGCAGGCGGGTAGTGAATTCGTCGGCGTTCCAAAGTTGGCCGGCATAGTTGGCCTTCACCGCCTCGCCATTTTCGTGAAACAGGCTCCAGTCGAAGTTGAAGCTGTTGGCCTGGTGCCAGCCAATGGCCCCGAACGAGCTGGCGAAGCCCCGGCAGACCGGGCCGGCGGCATAGATGCCCACCAGGTCCAGGTCGCCGGCCTCGCGCTCGAGCAGGGCCAGCACTTCGCTCAGTGCGGGCAAGGGCTGCGTCTGCTGGCTGTGGCTGTGCCATGCGCTTTCATCCAGGCGCAGGTACGGGTCGATGGCCAGCAGTGGCAGGGTCTGGCGCAACTGCTCCAAGGCTGCGATCAGGCGTTGCTGGTCGAGTTGCGCGTCGCCACTCAGGGTCACCTGCTGTTCCGCCTGGCGGCCGTCACGGATCAACCGCAGTTGCGCGCTGGCCTGGCTCACTGCGCCGGCCTGGCGCACCTTGGCGTGGTTGAAACGGACGAATTGCGACTGTTCGGCGCTGTAGCCGAGGGTGAATTGCTCGTCGGCTTGCAACGCTCGGCGCACATCCGCGATCAGGGCTTCGAAAACGTGCTTCATCAGGCGTCTCCTCCGAATACATCGATCTGGCGGAATACGCAGGCAGGCGAGGCATGCCCGACCCGCACCACCTGGTTGGGTTCGCCCTTGCCGCAGTTGGGCGTGCCCAGGACCTGGAAGGTGCTGCGGTCGCCGACCGCCGCGAGGTTGCGCCAGAACTGCGCGGAGATGCCGCGATAGTTGGGGTTCTTGACGATGCCCTTGAGCTCGCCGTTCTCGATCAGCTGGCCCCATTCACAGCCGAACTGGAACTTGTTGCGCGCATCGTCGATGGACCAGGAGCGGTTGGTGCGCATCAGGATGCCGTGTTCGATGCCCTGGATCAGCTGATCCAGCGGCTGGTCGCCCGGTTCGATATTGAGGTTGGCCATGCGGTCGATCGGCGCACGGTTCCAGCCGCAGGCGCGGCTGTTGGCAACGCCATCCAGGCCCGAACGGAATTGCGACAGGGCTCCACCCAGAGGGCGCACCAGCAGACCTTCACGGATCAGGAACTGCTTGCTGGCGGCCGTACCGTCGTCATCGAAGCTGTAACTGGCCAGCTCTTCGCCGATGGTCGGGTCGAAGGTCACGTTGAGCAGGCTGGAGCCGTATTGCAGGTGGCCGAAGTCGCTGGCCTTGACGAAGCTGGTGCCTGCGTAGTTGCGCTCGTCACCGAGGATGCGGTCCATCTCCAGCGGGTGGCCAATGGACTCGTGGATCTGCAGCATCATCTGGTCGGGCATCAGCAGCAGGTCGCGCGCGCCGCTCGGGGTGTTGGGTGCCAACAGCAGCTGCAAGGCGTCATCGGCGACCCGGCGGGCAGCGCCGACCAGGCCACAGCGCTCGACGATTTCGAAACCGCCCTGCTGGCCAAAGTTGTCGCGGCCCAGGCTGCGGCTCTGGCTGTCCTGGCCGTCGCTGGCGGTAACGCTCAGGCCCGGGAACAGGAAGCGCTGGGCATGGCGCAGTTCGGCGCCGGCCGAGTTCAGGTAGGTCTGCTCGACCAGGCTCAGGCCCAGGCTGGCCTGCCAGTCCACCAGGCGGCTGTCCTTGGGCACGCTGGCCGATTCGTCGGCAAGCAGGCCAAGGCAGTCGGCCAGGCTCGGTACCGGCTGGTCGAAGTTGGGCGACAGGTGGTCGTGGCGAGCGCTGGTCACAGGCTGCTCGCGCAAGTCGAGCAGGTTGTGCCGGGCGATCTGTCGAGCCAGTGCCTCGGCCTGTTCCAGTGCCCGTTGCAGGCCGGCCTGTGACAGGTCGGCGGTGGCCGCATAGGCCTCCACGCCATTGACCCGCACCGTCAGCATGGCGCCCTCGTCGTGGCTGAAGACCGGCGGCTCGGCCACATTGCGGCGAACCGAAAGCGCCTGGTGCGACTGTTTCACATGGCGCAGGGAAAACAATTCGGCCGTACTGCGCAGCGCGGCAAAGCGCTGGCGCAGCAGGGCGCTGGAATCGAACATCTGGAAGCCTCCGTTTTCACGGTGGCTCCCCCTAGAACCACCCGTCTTGCATGGCCAGGCACGTGTCGTCGCGTGCCTCGAGCAATGCCAGCTCATTATGGCAGGCAGGAATTTCCCAGGTCAGGAAATAACGAGCGGCCTGCAGCTTGCCGAGATAGAAGTCGCGGTCAGCGGGGATGCCCTTGAGCAGGCCAAGTTCGGCGTGGATCGCCTGCTCCAGCCAGCGCCAGCCAATCACGCAGTGGCCGAAGACCTTGAGGTACAGGGCCGAGTTGGCCAGGGCACCCGCGACTTTGCCCTCGGCCAGGTCGCCGAGCAGCGCCAGGGTCACTGATTGCAGGCGGTTGACCAACTGCTCCAGCGGCTGGCGAAGGGTGTCCAGGGCCGGGTGGTGGCTGGCGCGTTCGGCGCTGCCGGCAATCAGGCGGATCAGTTGCTTGAGCCCGGCACCGTTGTTCTGCGCCAGCTTGCGGCCCAGCAGGTCGAGCGACTGGATACCTTCGGTGCCTTCATGGATCGGGTTCAGGCGGTTGTCGCGGTAGTACTGCTCCACCGGGTACTCGCGGGTGTAGCCGTGGCCGCCGAGAATCTGGATAGCCAGTTCGTTGGCCTTGAGGCAGAAGGTCGAGGGCCAGGACTTGACGATCGGGGTCAGCAGGTCGAGCAGTTCCTGGGCCTGTTTGCGGGCGCTTTCGTCGCTGGCGGTGTGGGTATCGTCGAAGAGCCGTGCGGCGTACAGGCCCAGGTCGAAGGCACCCTCCACATAGGCTTTCTGCGCCAGCAGCATGCGTTTCACGTCGCTGTGTTCGATGATCGGCACGGCCGGGCTGTGCGGGTCCTTGTTGTCTGGCAGCCGGCCCTGGGGCCGCTGGCGAGCGTATTCCAGCGAATACAGGTAGCCCGCGTAGCCGAGCATCACCGCGCCCATGCCGACGCCGATGCGCGCCTCGTTCATCATCTGGAACATGCATGCCAGGCCCTGGTGCGGCTGGCCGACCAGATAGCCGACGCACTGGCCTTTATCGCCAAAGTTGAGCGCGGTGGAAGTGGTGCCGCGCCAGCCCATCTTGTGGAACAGCCCGGCCAGCAGCACGTCGTTGCGCGGGCCGCGGCTGCCGTCTTGGTTGACCAGGTACTTTGGCACGATGAACAGCGAAATGCCCTTAACGCCAGGCGGTGCGTCCGGCAGCTTGGCCAGCACCATATGCACGATGTTCTCCGACAGTTCGTGATCGCCGCCAGAGATGAAGATCTTGTTGCCTCTGAGCCGGTAGGTGCCATCGCCAGCGGGTTCTGCGCGGGTGCGGATATCGGCCAGTGACGAGCCCGCATGGGGCTCGGTCAGCGCCATTGTGCCGAAGTAGCGGCCTTCGATCATCGGCTGCAGGTACAGGCGCTTCTGTTCGTCGGTGCCGAAGCTTTCGATCAGGTTGGCCGCACCCATGGTCAGGAACGGGTAGGCCGTGGTGCCGGCGTTGGCCGCCTGGAAGTGGGCGAAACAGGCCTGTGAAACCAGGCTGGGCAACTGCATGCCGCCCACTTCGAAGTCGCGGTTGGCGTTGAGGAAGCCGGCTTCGAGGAAGGCTTCGACGGCGGGCTTCACCTCGGGGATCAGTTCGGCGCGGCCGTCCACATAGCGCGGCTCGTTTTCGTCGGCCTTGCGGTTATGCGGGGCGAAGAACTTCTCGGCGATGGTGCGCGCGGTGGTCAGGGCCGCGTCGAAGGTCTCGCGGCAGTGCTCGGCGAAGCGCGGGCGTTGGGTCAGGGCTTCGGCGTCGAGGACTTCGTAGAGTTCGAAGGCGAGGTTGCGTGGGCTGAGCAGGGTCTCGGGCATGGTAGGGGTCCTCGGGGGCGTGAACCGAGTGTAGGGCTGACCCATGGCAGCGGCTACCATGATTGATCCAGATGATGGTTGATTACAACCCAGCATGTTTCGCAGTTTTACACAGGCCTGGACGGATCAATTCTTCCTGATAGTTTGTTGAGCGGGATATATGAGAGTGGCGTGTGATGACATGGTTTTAAACTGTCTGCAACTGGCATTTGTGATAGGGCGAACGTGTTGTGGTCGCCTGTGTTTGCGGGTAGTGTGATTCGTACGGAGTGAGTGACGCGTCCACCTATGGCGCCACCGCGGCGCCCAAGCAAATGAGTATCATGAATGTTCAACTCTGATGCGGCCGTTTACGCAAATACCCCTGCTGTCAGGGTGTTTGCTCGCGGGTTGGTTGTTGGTGAAGTTGCCTATCATCGTCACTTTGCTGATTTGAACGATACCCGGGCGCGCATCACCCGCCATCATTATGATGTGCGCGGTGGTCTCAGCCGTAGTATTGATCCGCGCCTTGACCCATTGGGGCGGGCAAATTTCATTTATATAAATGCCCTGGTTGGAAATGCCCTGCGTACACAGAGCGTGGATGCGGGTATTGCCATTGCGCTCAACGACAGCGCAGGCAGGCCCTTGCTCAATGTGAAAAATGTGGATAATCACCCTGGCGAACGGGATAATTACAGTCAGGCTGTGACGCGTACTTTTTTTTACGAGGATGTCCCTGGCGCAGGCCGGCCGTTGTACGTTGCCGAACATACTGCCGACGGTGTTCGCTGCATCACCGAGCGTTTTGTATATGCTGGTCTTGATGTAAAGGAACAGGCCCATAACTTGGCAGGGCAATGCATTCGTCGCTATGACACGGCGGGCGTGATGGTGCGCGACCGTATGGCCCTCATGGGTGCCGAGTTGTCGGTTGAGCGGCGGTTGCTGCTACACGGTGACGATAAGCAGACCGACGTCGATTGGCGAGGTGATGACAACGCGGCCTGGGATAGTTATCTGGAACCGATCAAACAGTCTCACAAAACTTGCTTTACCACCGATGTTTTCGGTGCACAGGTTTTGATGACTGATGCAGCCGGTAATCAACAGCGTTTGGGCTACGACGTGGCGGGACGGCTGACGGGCAGCTGGTTCTCCCGGATGGGCGCAGCTGAGCGTGTCATAGTGCAGTCCTCGGTCTATACCGCTGCCGGGCAGAAGTTATCAGAGGTGCATGGTAATGGCGTTATCACAGATTATTCCTATATGCCTACCACCCAGCGCCCGGCGGGCATTCGCTGTGCCCGCCCTGCCGGCCACAAGGCGGGCAGAAAGATACTGCAGGACTTGCGCTACGCCTATGATCCGGTAGGCAATGTACGCAGTGAGCGCAACGAAGCCGAAAGCGTCAGGTACTGGCGCAATCAAGCGGTAGTGGCAGAAAGAACCTGTCGGTATGACAGTCTCTATCAGCTGGTCCGTGCCACCGGGCGCGAGTCGGTCGATGTCGGTCTGCGAACAAGGGATCAGCCTGGTCTTGTCGCTTTCGATAGCGCCACTTATACCAACTACTCACGTACCTACACCTACGATATCGCTGGCAATCTGAGCCGCGTGGACCACAATGCGCCTGCCAACAACTGCCAGTATTCGAGAAAAATCACTGTCAGCGACCGCAGCAACCGGGCAGTATCCAGTGACCTTGCTGAAACCCCTTCAGCCGTGGAGGCGTTGTTCAGGCCAGGAGGCCAGCAGGCATTGCTGGCGCCGGGTCAGCACTTGGCATGGACACCGCGCGGCGAGTTGCAACTGGTTGCGCCGATCGTGCGTGAAGGGCGTCCAGATGATAGCGAATTCTATCGCTATGGCAGCCAGAGTCAGCGTGTACTGAAAGTCAGCATCGCCTGCACGGCCAGTCGCCTGCGCATACAGCGAGTGACATATTTGCCGGGGTTGGAGTTGCGATGTTCAGCCAATGAGTCTCGGCTGGAAGAAGAACTTCGCGTGATGACGGCCGCTGAGGCCGGCCGTGCTCAGGTGCGTCTCTTGCACTGGCCGGCGGGCGCGCCTGAAGGCATGGCAAACGATCAGTTGCGTTACAGCTACGGCGACCTGCTGGGCAGCAGCACGCTGGAAGTCGATGGGGCCGGAAGTCTGATCAGCCAGGAAGAGTACTACCCGTTCGGCGGCACGGCGCTGTGGGCTGGGCGAAGCGAGCTGGAGGCAAGTTACAAGACGATTCGGTATTCAGGTCAGGAGCGTGATGCGACGGGGCTTTATTATTTCGGTAGGCGCTATTACCAATCCTGGGTTGGGCGCTGGCTGAGTACTGATCCGGTGGGTACTGTGGATGGTCTGAATTTGTATTGCATGGTTAGAAATAACCCAACCACGCTCAAGGATGTCGATGGCGAACAGAGTTTCGAGGGGGCCTTTGGCGAAGAGTTCAAAGTACTGGACAGCGTGCTCATGTTCCCAAAAATTTTTGAGGGTGAGCAAGCTGGCGTCGTATTCAAGGGCAATATTGAGGCGACTGCTGTTAAAAGAAGAACGACTGTGTTTTGGCAGCGTAATGTACCTGCCTATCAGCCAACTGAGTCGGAATCAATCATAGGTCCTGCTGGAGGTGTGCAAGATGTTTATGGGCCTGAAGCGCAGTACGCTCTGGGCATGCAAGTTACCGAGCAGTTCGCAAAGGACATCAAGCGTGGCACGTATTCCGTGGTGGCGGGGGGCAGTGAAATGCCATTGCTGGCAAGCAATCTCGATGAGCATTTCAACGTTCAACAACGAGGCGTCATTTCTACTATTGCCCATCAAGCGCATCTGGCCGATACGTGGAAGTTGCTACATGGTATTGAGCCTGTCGGAGGGCTCGTTGATGACTCTGGCTTGATGCGTGCAGCTTGGGTGCCGGCGCCTTCGTCGGAGCCTGAACACAAAATTCAAGTTGAAAAAGGAGAAAATCCTTTGGTTCGGGTTTCTTCAAGGCAAAGATATATGCTTAGGAATATTATATCCGGGGAATTGAATGGCAATCTGGACGTCATTACCGAGCAGGCCACTAGGTTGAGTTTGACGGTGGTTGATGGTGTGGATATTTATTCCCACCAAAGTGAGCACCCAACGGTGCAGGTAATTCGTATTGTGCACACCAGTGAACCGATTGTGCCAAGGCATTCGATGTATTCGAACTTAAGGTTCTGGAAGAGGAATAGTGCTCCGAAGGTATGATGCGTGGCACTTTTGTGCCAGGGCCCTTGCATCATCCTCGCCAGAAAAAAAGGAGAGCCAAAGCTCTCCTTTTTCATCAGCAACCCCTGGCGTCAGCCAATGGTCATCAGGCTGGCGTTACCGCCTGCAGCCGCAGTGTTCACACTCACTGCCCGCTCGATCACCAGGCGCTCCAGCGCAATCTGGTGATCCCCGCTGGACAGCCCGTGCACACCGACGATCGCGCCAGCGCGCTTGGCCACCTGCTGGCACACGCCGCGCAGCTGGTCGGAGTCGCCGTGGTGGATCACGGCGTCGAACGCCACTTCGTCCTTGTTCCAGTCCGTCACCAGCTTGACCTTGGTCTGCAGCTCCTTCGGCAGGCGAGCACGCAGGGCCTTGCCAGGTTCTGCGTCTGCCCACACCGCCGAGCTACCCACAGCCAGCACCGCGGCGAACTGCGCCAGCAGGTCGGCTTCGTTGTCTGCCAGGCACAGCACATGCTCGCGCGGCAGGATGGTGTAGGTGTTGCGCTCGCCGGTCGGGCCGGGCAGCAGGCGGGCGATGCCGCTCTGCGACTGGCTGGCGAACTGGTTGCACAGCGCGGCCAGTTCGGCCTGCTGGTTGCTCTCGGCCCAGGCCTTGAGGGTGTGTAGCGGCTTGATCAGCTGGTCGTGCAGGGCTCGATCCGGCTGGCCCGCACCATCCTGCTGCTGGAAGTGGCGGCCGATGGCGTCGGCCGGGCGGGTCGACAGCAGGCGGTACAGGTACAGCGGGCCACCGGCTTTCGGGCCGGTGCCGGACAGGCCTTCACCGCCGAACGGTTGCACGCCCACCACGGCGCCAACGATGTTGCGGTTGACGTACATGTTGCCGGCGTTGGCGGTTTCCACCACCTTGGCGATGGTTTCGTCGATGCGGGTGTGCACGCCGAGGGTCAGGCCGTAGCCGGAAGCGTTGATCTGCTCGATCAGCTGGTCGAGGTTGCGGCGGTTGTAACGCACCACGTGCAGCACCGGGCCGAAGATCTCACGTTTCAGTTCGTCGAAGCTGTCCAGCTCGATCAGGGTTGGCATGACGAAGGTGCCACGCTTGATCTCGGCAGCATCGGCAATTGCCACTTGATAGACCGAGCGGCCTTTCTCGCGCATACCCTGGATATGCTTCTCGATACCGGCCTTGGCTTCGGCGTCGATCACCGGGCCGATGTCCACGGCCAGGCGGTCCGGGCAGCCCAGGCGGCTTTCGGCCATGGCGCCCTTGAGCATTTCGATCACGCGGTCGGCGGAGTCTTCCTGCAGGCACAGCACGCGCAGGGCCGAGCAACGCTGGCCGGCGCTGTCGAAGGCGGAGGACACCACATCGATGACCACCTGCTCGGTCAGTGCCGAGGAGTCGACGATCATCGCATTCTGGCCGCCGGTTTCGGCGATCAGCGGGATCGGCCGGCCCTGGTTGTCCAGGCGCCCAGCGACGTTGCGTTGCAGCAGGCGGGCAACTTCGGTGGAGCCGGTGAACATCACACCTTTGACGCGCTCGTCACCGACCAGGCCGGCACCGACGGTTTCACCGCGACCAGGCAGCAGTTGCAGCACGCCTTCCGGGATACCGGCCTCCAGCAGCAGGCGCACGGCCTGGGCGGCGATCAGCGGGGTCTGCTCGGCCGGTTTGGCCAGCACCGGGTTGCCGGCAGCCAGGGCTGCGGCCACCTGGCCGGTGAAGATCGCCAGCGGGAAGTTCCACGGGCTGATGCACACCACCGGGCCCAGCGGGCGATGGGCGTCGTTGCTGAAAGCGTTGCGTGCCTGCACCGCGTAGTAGCGCAGGAAGTCGACGGCTTCGCGCACTTCGGCGATGGCGTTGGCGAAAGTCTTGCCGGCTTCGCGGATGAGCAGGCCCATCAGCGGCTGGATTTCGGCTTCCATCAGGTCGGCGGTGCGTTCGAGGATCGCGGCCCGCTCGGCTGGCGGAGTGGCCTGCCAGATTGGTGCAGCGTTCAGCGCGCACTGGATGGCATTGTCGACGTCGGCGACGGTCGCTTCCTGCACGTGGCCGACCACGTCACGGTGGTCCGCCGGGTTCAGTACCGGCACGGCTGCAGCTTCGCTGGCGGCGCAGGCCAGCAGCGGGGTGGCCTTCCAGTCGTTGTTGGCAGTGGCCAGCATGGCGCAGGACAGCGACGCCAGGCGGTGTTCGTTGGCCATGTCGATACCGGCCGAGTTGGCGCGGTCGCTGCCATACAGCTCGCGCGGCAGCGGGATGCGTGGGTGCGGCAGGCCGATGTTGCCCTCCTGGGTGCCCATGCGCTCGATGCTGGCGACCGGGTCGGCAACCAGTTCCTGGATCGAGATCGAGTGGTCGGCGATGCGGTTGACGAACGAGGTGTTGGCGCCGTTTTCCAACAGGCGGCGAACCAGGTAGGCCAGCAGGGTTTCGTGGGTGCCGACCGGGGCGTATACGCGGCACGGACGGTTCAGCTTGCCGTCGGCGACCTTGCCTACAACCTGTTCGTACAGTGGTTCACCCATGCCGTGCAGGCACTGGAACTCGTACTGGCCCGGGTAGTAGTTCTGGCCGGCGATGTGGTAGATGGCCGACAGGGTGTGAGCGTTGTGGGTAGCGAACTGCGGGTAGATGGCTTCCGGCACGGCCAGCAGCTTGCGGGCGCAGGCCACGTAGGACACATCGGTATACACCTTGCGGGTGTAGACCGGGTAGCCTTCCAGGCCCTCGACCTGGGCGCGCTTGATCTCGCTGTCCCAGTAGGCGCCCTTTACCAGGCGGATCATCAGGCGGTGGCGGCTGCGCTTGGCCAGGTCGATGACGTAGTCGATCACGTACGGGCAACGCTTCTGGTAGGCCTGGATGACGAAACCGATGCCGTTCCAGCCCGCCAGGGCCGGCTCGAAGCACAGGCGCTCGAGCAGGTCGAGGGACAGCTCCAGGCGGTCGGCTTCTTCGGCGTCGATGTTCAGACCGATGTCATATTGCTTGGCCAGCAGGGTCAGCGACAGCAGGCGCGGGTACAGCTCTTCCATCACGCGCTCATACTGGGCGCGGCTGTAGCGCGGGTGCAGCGCCGACAGCTTGATCGAGATGCCCGGGCCTTCATAGATGCCGCGGCCATGGGAGGCTTTGCCGATCGAGTGGATGGCCTGCTCGTAGGACGCCAGGTACTTCTGTGCGTCATGCTCGGTCAGTGCGGCTTCGCCCAGCATGTCGTAGGAGTAACGGAAGCCCTTGGCTTCGAAGCGGCTGGCATTGGCCAGGGCTTCGGCAATGGTTTCGCCGGTCACGAACTGCTCGCCCATCAGGCGCATGGCCATGTCGACGCCCTTGCGGATCATCGGTTCGCCACTCTTGCCGATGATGCGGGTCAGCGAGGAGGTGAGGCCGGCTTCATTATGGGTGGAGACCAGCTTGCCGGTCAGCAGCAGGCCCCAGGTGGCGGCGTTGACGAACAGCGACGGGCTGTTGCCCAGGTGCGGCTGCCAGTTGCCGTTGCTGATCTTGTCGCGGATCAGGGCGTCGCGGGTGCCTTTGTCGGGGATGCGCAGCAGGGCTTCGGCCAGGCACATAAGGGCCACGCCTTCCTGAGACGACAGGGAAAACTCCTGCAGCAGGCCCTGAACGATGCCAGCACGGCCGCCAGCACTCTTCTGATTGCGCAGCTTTTCGGCGATGCCGGCCGCCAGCTTGTTGGTGGCTTCGGCCAGTGGAGCGCTCAGGCGCGCCTGCTCGAGCAGCATCGGCACCACTTCCTGCTCGGGGCGACGGTAGGCGGCGGTGATCGCGGAACGCAATACCGACTGCGGCAGGATGCTTTCGGCGAACTCGAGGAAGCACTGGTGGGCGTGGTCTGGCTGGACCTCGCCAGCGTCGTCGACCAGGTTGTTGGCGTGACCGTTGAGTTCGGTCAGGGTGGCGCCACCCTCGAGCTTCTCCAGGTAATTGAAGATCGCTTGCTTGATCAACCAGTGCGGCGTGCGGTCGATGGACTGCGCAGCTGCCTTGAGTCGCTCACGGGTCGGGTCGTCAAGTTTGACCCCAAGGGTGGTCGTCGCCAATTTCTTATCCTCATTATTGCCACGGCTGTGGCTTAAGCTGCGCCAAGATTAGCTGTAGGCGAATTCGGGTGCAACCAGGTGCAACCCGAATTTCTTGAAGAAAAGGTGCAACTCGTCCGGCGACATTTCCTACAGCTAAAAAAGGAACTGCCTACAGTGCGTTTTCTTATGAAAAACGCGCTTTTTGCTCCCGAATGAAGCAAAAAAGCAGATTTTTCTGAAATGGCACGAGTGGGTGCAACTTGCAAATGAAAAATGGTTGCACCGACTTTGCGTTGTTGCATAGGATGCGCCGCCTGGGTGCAACCGTCTTCGATGAGGGTTGCGCATGAGATAAAAACAAACGCCAGGGCACACGCATGGGCAATCCACTAACGATCACCTTCGTGATCTACATCGCGGCAATGGTGCTGATCGGTTTCGCGGCCTATCGCTCCACCAACAACCTTTCCGACTACATCCTCGGCGGTCGCAGCCTGGGTAGCGTGGTTACCGCGCTCTCCGCCGGTGCGTCCGACATGAGTGGCTGGCTGCTGATGGGCCTGCCGGGCGCCATCTACTTCTCCGGCCTTTCCGAAGCCTGGATCGCCATCGGCCTGACCGTCGGTGCCTACCTGAACTGGCTGTTCGTTGCCGGCCGTCTGCGCGTGCAGACCGAGCACAACGGTGACGCACTGACATTGCCCGACTACTTCTCCAGCCGCTTTGAAGATAGCAGCGGCGTGCTGCGGATCATCTCGGCGATCGTCATCCTGGTGTTCTTCACCATCTATTGCGCCTCTGGCATCGTCGCCGGTGCCCGCCTGTTCGAAAGCACCTTCGGCATGCCGTACGAGACCGCCCTGTGGGCGGGTGCCGCGGCGACCATCGCCTATACCTTCGTCGGTGGCTTCCTGGCGGTGAGCTGGACGGATACCGTGCAGGCCTCGCTGATGATCTTCGCGCTGATCCTCACTCCTGTGATCGTGCTGATCTCCACCGGTGGTTTCGATACCACCTTCCTGGCCATCGAAGCGCAGAACCCGGCCAACTTCGACATGCTCAAGGGTGCCACCTTCGTCGGCATCATCTCGCTGATGGGCTGGGGCCTGGGCTACTTCGGCCAGCCGCACATCCTGGCGCGCTTCATGGCCGCCGACTCGGTGAAGTCGATCGCCAACGCCCGTCGCATCTCCATGATCTGGATGATCCTGTGCCTGGCTGGTACCTGTGCCGTGGGTTTCTTCGGGATCGCCTACTTCTCTGCGCACCCTGACCTGGCGGGCCCGGTCACCGAGAACCATGAACGCGTGTTCATCGAACTGGCCAAGATCCTGTTCAACCCGTGGATCGCCGGTGTGCTGCTGTCGGCCATCCTGGCGGCGGTGATGAGCACCCTGAGCTGCCAGCTGCTGGTCTGCTCCAGTGCCCTGACCGAAGACTTCTACAAGTCCTTCCTGCGCAAGAACGCTTCGCAGGGTGAGCTGGTGTGGGTCGGCCGCCTGATGGTGCTGGCCGTGGCCCTGATCGCCATTGCCATGGCGGCCAACCCGGAAAACCGCGTGCTGGGCCTGGTGGCCTACGCCTGGGCCGGTTTCGGTGCTGCCTTTGGCCCGGTGGTGCTGATTTCGGTGCTGTGGAAGGGTATGACCCGCAACGGCGCGCTGGCCGGTATCGTGGTCGGTGCGCTGACGGTAATCCTGTGGAAGAACTTCGACACCCTCGGGTTGTACGAGATCATTCCGGGCTTCCTGTTCGCCAGTATCGCCATCGTGGTTGTGAGCAAGCTGGGCAGCCCGTCGCAGGCGATGGTGCAACGCTTCGAGGCGGCTGATGCCGCCTATCACGCCGACAAGTGATCTGGCCAAGCCGGCGGCAGTTGCTGCCGCCGGCTGCAGGCGGGGTTACGATGTGATCGAAAATTTCAGCAGGGTGGCTTCGAATGCCTGGCTTTCCCTGGGGCGGATCACGGCCTGGTAATTGCCGGGGGCGCAATTGTCCAGGGTCATCTCCCAGGTTTCATTGCCGGAGGAAGGTACTACCAGTTCATCGCACTTGCCATTTGGGCCGGTCAGCTCAAGGACGGCGCTGTAAGGGGTGTTGATGGTGCCCAGGGTTCCGTGGAGCCTGGCTGTCGTTCCGGTTTTTTCGAGTTTGATGGAGGCTTTCATTTCAGTTACTCGTGGTTGAATGGAGCCATGAGTGTCACTGCATTGGATGGGTGAAACGATCTGGAAGCGTTCCCTTCCCCGCTGTCGACCGCCGTACCTGACGCCGTCATCGTGACAGGGTAAACTTGCTGCCCGCGCAGGAGTTGCCATGAACTATCGTCACGCCTTCCACGCCGGCAACCACGCCGACGTCCTCAAACATATCGTGCTGACCCGCCTCATCGCCCTGATGTCGCGCAAGGAGCAGCCGTTCGCCTACATCGACACCCATGCCGGCCTCGGTCTTTACGACCTGCAAGGTGATCAGGCGGCCCGCACCGGTGAGTACCTGGAGGGCGTTGCCCGCTTGTGGAACCGCGAAGACCTGCCGGCCATGGCTGCGGACTACCTGCGCATCATCAAGCGCCTGAATGCCGATGGTGAACTGCGCTACTACCCGGGTTCGCCCGAGCTCGCTCGCCGCCTGATGCGTCAGCAGGACCGTGCGCTGCTCAATGAAAAGCACCCGGAAGACGGGCCGCTGCTCAAAGAGAACATGAAGAAGGATCCGCGCGTGGTCGTGCACCTGGGCGAAGGCTGGCACGTGCCACGGGCCTTGCTGCCCGTGCAGGAAAAGCGCGCGATCATGCTGATCGATCCGCCGTTCGAGCAGGCGGACGAGCTCAAGCGCTGCACCACCTCGATGAAAGAGGCGATCGGCCGCATGCGCCAGACCGTCGCGGCCATCTGGTATCCGATCAAGGACCAGCGTTCGCTGACCCGCTTCTACCAGGACCTGACCAGCACCGGCGCACCGAAATTGTTGCGGGTCGAGCTGTATGTGCACCATCAGGACAGCCCGCAGGGCCTCAATGGCTCTGGTCTGGCCATCGCCAACCCGCCTTGGGGGCTGGAAGAAGAGCTGCAAGAGCTGTTGCCGTGGCTGGCCAAGGCGCTGGCGCAGACGGCTGGCAGCTTCCGCATGGACTGGCTGATCGCCGAATAATTGCAGGTGCCTGTGCCGGCCACGAGGCCGGCACAGGTTGCCGCGTTGCGCATAGGTTTGCGTTATAATCTCGCCCTTTAGCCGCCACCCGCCCATGAGGCCGCTGGCGCATCTCTACCGAATGAAGAGGCTAATCCCTTGGCATTGACGATTCTTGGCCTGTCCGGCGCCCTTAGCCATGACCCTTCCGCGGCCCTGTACATCGACGGCAAACTGGTTGCCGCCGCCGAAGAAGAGCGCTTCGTGCGTGACAAGCATGCGAAGAACCGCATGCCCTACGAGTCGGCGAAATTCTGCCTGGAACAAGCCGGCATCAAACCGTCCGACGTTGACGTGGTGGCCATCCCGTTCGCCCCGATCAGCCTGTTCGGCAAGGCCCGCTGGCACTACGCCAAGCGCTACTGGTACGCCCCGGACCGCGCCCTCGATGCGATCCTGATGGGCAACCGTCGCTACAAGCGCTATCGCAAGAAGATTGTCTGGTGCCTGGAGCAGCTGGGCTTCGACCCGAAGAAGGTCAAGATCGAGCCGGTCGAGCACCACCTGGCCCACGCGTCCAGCGCCTACCACTGCTCGGGCTTCAAGGAAAAGACCGCGATCCTCGGCATCGACGGCAAGGGTGAGTACGCCACCACCTTCTTCGGCTACGGCGAAAACGGCAAGATCCACAAGATCAAGGAATTCTTCGATCCGGACTCGCTGGGTGGCCTGTACGGCGCGATCACCGAATTCCTCGGCTTCGAGATGCTCGACGGCGAGTTCAAGGTCATGGGCATGGCACCGTACGGCGATGCCAGCAAGTACGACTTCTCCCGCCTGGCCAGCTTCGAGAACGGCGAACTGGTGATCAACACCGAGTACGCCAACGTCATCGGCCTGCGCCGCCATAAAGAGAAGGGCAAAGGCTTCTACTTCTCGCCGAAGCTGATCGAATGGCTGGGTCCCAAGCGCGAAGGGGACATCGCCGACGAGCCGTATATCCACTACGCCGCCAGCATGCAGGCGCTGTTCGAGAAGATCGCCCTGCAGATGATCGACCACTACCTGGGCGACACCCTGCGTGAAACCGGCAAGCTGGCCTTCGCCGGCGGCTGCGCGCTGAACGTCAAGCTCAACCAGAAGATCATCGCCCGCCCTGACGTCAAGGAACTGTTCGTCCAGCCGGCTTCCGGTGACGCCGGTACCGCCGTCGGTGCTGCGGCCTACGTTTCCCACGCCCGCGGCGTGCCGGTCGAGAAGATGGAGCACGTCTACCTCGGCCCTTCGTACACCAACGAGGACGTTATCGCCGCCTGCGCCCGTCACCCGAACGCGCCAAAGTGGCGCAAGCTCGACGACATGCCGCAGCGTATCGCCAAGATCATGGTCGAAGGCAACCCGGTGGCCTGGTTCCAGGGTCGCATGGAGTTCGGCCCGCGTGCCCTGGGCGGGCGTTCGATCATTGGCTGCCCGAGCGTGCCGGGCGTGGCCAACCGCATCAACGAGCAGATCAAGTTCCGCGAGCGCTGGAGACCTTTCTGCCCGTCGATGCTCGATACCGTCGCCCCGCAGATGATCAAGGTCGATCACCCCGCACCGTTCATGACCTTCACCTTCGAAGTGGCTGAAGAGTGGAAGACCCGTGTGCCGGAAGTGGTCCACGAGGACGGTACCTCGCGTGCCCAGGTGCTCAAGCGCGAATACAACCCGCGCTACTACGACATGATGAAGGCGCTGGAAGACCTGACCGGCAACGGCGTATCGCTGAACACCTCGCTGAACCGTCGTGGCGAGCCGATGATCTGCTCGCCGACCGATGCGCTGAACATGTTCTTCGGTTCGGACCTGCAGTACCTGATCATGGAAGACATCCTGGTCGTGAAGGACGGCGCCGCCGCCTATGACCAGCCGCTCTGAAGCGCGGGTCCTGCAGTTCTGCCATGGCTATGACGGGCCGTTCCTCGATTGTGCCCGTCAGTACGCCAGCCTGTTCCAGGGCAGCGGCTACAAGGTCACCACCGTGTTCCTCACCGGCGCTGCCGACCCGCACGTTGCGGCTGGGTGTGCGTCGGACGAAGTGCTGTTTCTCGAATTCAGTTCCAAGGCCGTGCGTGGTCTGAAACTCGGTGCGATTCGTGCCCTGCGGCGCATCGCGGCCGAGCGCAATTTCAGCTTCTGCATCGCTCACCGTTTCAAGCCGATCTATGTCGCGCTGCTGGGCACCGGCTTGCCGGTGATCGGCGTGCACCATGCGTTTGGCGACTATGAGCGCAAGGGCCGGCGTCTGTTTGCCAACCTGTTCAGCAAGCGCCTGAGCCTGCTGGGTGTGTCGGATGCGGTGCGTGACGACATGCGCCGTTGCCTGCCGCAGTGGCCGGCCGAGCGTATCCAGACGCTGTACAACCGTATCGACATCGACGCCCTGCAAGCTGCCCTGGTGCCCCGTGCCGAGGCCCGTGAGGCGTTGGGCCTGGATGCCCAGGCGTGGGTGGTCGGCAATGTCGGCCGCCTGCACCCTGACAAGGATCAGGCGACCTTGTTGCGTGGCTTTGCCGAGGCGCTACCGGGCCTGCCAGCCGGCGCGCGCCTGGCAATCCTTGGCAAGGGCCGCCTGGAGGCCAAGCTCAAGGCCCAGGCTGCCGAGTTGGGCATTGCCGGGCAGGTGGATTTCCTTGGCCAGGTGGCGGATGCCCGTCGCTATTTCCAGGCCTTCGATGTATTTGCCCTGAGCTCCGATCATGAGCCGTTCGGCATGGTCCTGCTCGAAGCCATGGTCGCCGGCGTACCGGTGCTGGCCACGGCTTGTGGCGGTGCTCGTGAAGTGGTCGAAGGCGTTGGCGTGCTGTTCCCGCTGGCCGATGCCGCGCAACTGGCGCAAGCCCTGCGGCACATGGCTGCGCTGGATGCACAGCAGCGAGATGCCTGTGCTGCGCACATGCTGCGGCGCCTGCATGAGCGTTTCTCCGACCAGGCGGTGCGCGAAGCGTTCTGGCAGTTGCCACAGGTTCGTGCGCTGGTGGGGAAGGCTTGATGCTCAATCACATTCAGGCCATCCGCGAGCGCGGCTGGCAAGTCATCGACGCGGCAGGCTACGCCGAGGCGTGGGCGCGTTTTGGTGGCAGCGTCGCGACGCACCCGTTGGTGGTCGAGCAATTGGCGGGCCTGGCGCAGATTCCCGTGCGTTACCTGGGGTGGTACCAAGCGGGTGAGCTCAAAGCTGCCATCCCGACCTGGGGGCGCCATCTGGCGCTGTCCAAGGACGTGCTCAAGCGTGCGGGCAAGAAAGCCTTGTTCGACCTTGGCAATGCCGAGATCATCCTGCCGGCGGTGGCTGATGCCGGCGCGCCGTTACGCCATGCCGCACGCTACCTGTCCGAGCTGAACCAGGGCCGCTTCAGCGGTCTCAAGGTGCAGAAGGAGCAGCTGGCCATGGCCCGCGCCCACGAAGACCTGTCGAAGAAGTTCCGCTACAACCAGCGCCGCGAATTGCGCCTGCTGGAAGAAGCGGGTGGCGTGGTGCGCCCGATCAGCGACTTCAGTGCGCCGCAGATTGCAACCATGTACTGCGACCTGTTCCAGCGCCGCTGGGGCTTCCCTGCCACCGGTGCCGAGCGCATGGCCGATGTGCTGGAGCGCCTGCGTGAGCTACTGATCGGCTCGGTGCTGATGCTCGAGGACAAGCCGATCGCCATTCAGCTGGTGTATCGCGTCGAAGCCCCAGAGTGGATCAGCGTGGAATACATCAACGGCGGCGTCGATCCGCAAACCAAGGCCTTCAGCCCCGGTAGCGTGCTGAGCTTCCTCAATACCCAGGCGGCCTGGGAAGATGCCCGTGCGCGCAACAAGCCGCTGCGCTTCTCGTTCGGTCGTGCCGACCGTGAGTACAAGGACCGTTGGTGCAACCCTGTGCCGGTATTCCAGTCGTGAGCCGCAAACAGCAGTTGCTCAAGCGCCATCGGCGCAACAAGCGCCTGGGTCTGCTTGCCAGCCTGGTCGTACTGGTAGCGTTGGGGGTCTTTGCCTGGTGGTGGCTGCCGCTGTTGCTGCTGCCGCTGCTCTGGGCCGCTCACGAGGCCTGGTTCGCCGATCACCTGTTCTATGCACCCGGCGAGGATTACGCCTATCGCTTCGGCGAACTGAGCCACCAAGCGCCGGTCGTGCTGCGTGACGGGCTGCTCAAGGCGGATGCGGCGTTGCAGGGCGATGAAACCCTGGTGCTTGAAGTACGGGTGAAAAGTGGCTGGCTAGGGCGCTTCCTGGATCCGCGGGTCGAGCTGCATGGCGCCGAATTCGGCGACCGGCAAACCTTCGAACGTGGTGTCGATGGGCTGCGCTTCCTCAACCTTACCGGCCTGGCGTCAGCTCTGCAGGCGGGCACGCTGCGCCTGCGCGGGCGCCATTGCCGGCTGCAGGGCGAGCCACGCCTGTGGATAACCCCCCGTGTCGAGCTGCAGCGTCGCCGCGTGATGGTGATCGCGCCGCATGCCGATGATGCCGAGCTGGCTGCCTATGGTTTGTACAGCCAGGCGGACGAGGCTTGGGTGGTGACCCTGACCGCAGGTGAGATCGAGGCCGAGCACTATCAGCAGATGGGCCTGGGCAAGTCAGAGGCTGCCCGCCTGAAGGGCCGCCTGCGCGCCTGGGACAGCATCGCCGTGCCACGTTGGGGCGGCGTACCAGAATCGCGTTGCGTGCAGTTGGGGTACTTCTGCCTGCAGCTGCCTGCCATGCAGGCGGCCCCCGATCAGCCTGCCGTGTCCCGCGAAGCAGACATGGCCGATATCCGCCCGTTCCGTCAGTTCAATCCGTTTCCGCTGCCGGCCGACCGCGATGGTGCGCCAACCTGGCACAACCTGTTGGCCGACCTGCGCGCCCTGCTGGACATGGCTCGGCCCGAGGTGCTGGTGATGCCGCATCCGCAGCTCGACCCACATCCTGATCATGTCTGTGCCCAGGCGGCCGTCCTGGAGGCCCTGCAGGGCCTGGCCTGGCAGCCGCAGACGCTGCTGTGTTACGCCAACCACCTGCATGACAACGACCGCTGGCCAATGGGTGACAGCGGCGATGGTGTGGCCCTGCCGCCGCAACTGAGCGCCGAACAGGCCTGGGCGCCGTGCGCGTTGCTGCTGGATGTCGCCACCCAGCGTGACAAGGCCATGGCCTTGGGCATGATGCACGACCTGCAGCCTCCGGCACCGTTCAAGCGCCGCCTGCGCCGGTTGCTGCAGCGCTGGCTGGCCGGGCGCCGAGCGTCGCCTTACGGGGAGAACGAGTTCTTCCGCAAGGCCGTGCGCCGGCACGAATTGTTCTGGCGGCGTGAGCTCTAAACCTGACCGCGGTGGCGCAGAGCGCCCAAGGAAAGCAATGAAAGTCCTATTTCTGGTACAGAAGGAACAGCGCGCGATTCTCGATCGCCTGTACGACGGCGTCGCGGCCAACTGTGAATGTGACCTGCGCTGGCTGAGCAGCGAAGACCAGCGCAACCTGCGCCGTTATTTCAAGCGTGAAGTGCAGGTCGAGCGCTATGACCGCATTGTCTTCTTCCTGCGCTTCAAGCAAGAGATCCGTCAGGTAGCATTCATCCGCACGGTACCCAACCTGGTCATTCTCGAACATGACGCCTACCAGAACTACATACCCTGCAAGTACACCGGCAAGTTCAGCGCGCATTACCGCAAGCTGCCCTGGGCGCGGGTGATCAGCTCGGGCTACATGGTCAGCGAACGCCTGCGCCAGGAGGGTTTTGACGCGGTGTTCGTGCCCAAGGGCTACGATGAGCAGCTGCTCGCCGACCAAGGCCGCGAGCGCGATATCGAACTGGCCTTCGTCGGCAGCACCAACAGTGTTGCCTACAGCGGGCGCAAGGCGCTGCTGGATGAACTGGGGCGGGTCGAGAACCTGGTGGTGACCCGCACCAAGTCGGGTGAGGACTATTGCAACACGCTGAATCGTATTCGTTTCTTCGTCAGTGCCGATGTCGGCATGGGCGAGTATATGATCAAGAACTTCGAAGCCATGGCCTGTGGCTGCGTGCTGCTGGCGTTCGACCAGGGCGAGGAGGAAAATCGCGCTCTCGGTCTGCAGGACATGCACAATGTGGTGTTCTACGACACCATCCCGGTCTTGCAGGCGAAGTTGCGTACTTTGCGCGCCGACCCGGTACTTGCTGGGAAAATTGCCGAGAATGGTCGTCAACTGGCCGTATCGCGCTTCAGTTTCGGCGAAGTTGGCCGTAGCATCGTTGAACACCTGCGTCCAGCACTGAGGCCCCATCCGCCATTGTCTGCATGGCAGCAGCTGCGGTTGAAGCTGGGCTTTTAGCCACAAGAGCGTGTGCGGCCAGGGACGGGCAGTGAAAAGTTGATCGTGGTAGCGCGGAGGGAGTACGGTGCGTTTCTCTCAGGAAAGCGAAGTCACGCTGGTTGTGACCAGTTGCGGTCGATTCGATCTGCTCAAGCAAACCCTTGAGAGTTTCGATCGTTACAATACCGCGCCCATACGCGAAGTCTTCATCACTGAAGACTCTGGTGACGATGCCGTGCAGGGTGCTGTGCCGGAGCACTGGAAGCCCTATTGCACGGTGTTCGTCAACCGGCCCAAGCTTGGCCAGCTGGCCTCGATCGACCTGGCCTACAGCCACGTCAAGACGACCTACATCTTCCATTGCGAAGATGACTGGCAGTTCTACCGTGAGGCGTTCGTAGAGGATTCCCAGGCGGTCCTCGATGTCAGTCCGGGGGTGCTGCAGGTCTGGTTGCGTAGCCATGCCCATGACCTGGCGATCCACAGCCCATACATTTCTCTGGGGGCGCGCCAGGTGATCGCTGGGGTGCCGTTGTATCCGCTGCTGTCGGAAAAGGCAGATTGGCAGGCGTTCTCGCTCAATCCGGGCTTGCGTCGATTGAGTGATTATCAGCGGTGTGCGCCATTTGCCGCCTATTCTGGTGAGAAAGCACTTTCCCGGCGCTATGCCGAGCTTAATCTGACTGCGGTCGAGCTGGAGGGCGATGCGGTCTTGCATACGGGCTTCGGCAAGCACGTGACCTTGCCCGAGGAGGTCCGGCGCAAGGCCAAGCGGCGCAAGCGTGAGCAGGCGAAACTTGCAGTGATGCTGGTAATCGGCGCCGTGATCGGTATGGGAATTACCTTTCTTGTCAGCTGACTCTTCAGTCCCACCAGGCTGGTACCGGACAGGGGCGCTATCACCATGAACATTGTCAACGTGATGTGGGCGGGCGGAAAGCCGTTCATGTCCATCCACAGGGTTCACCAGCAAGTGCTATCCCAAGCGGGGGGCGATGCCCGAATCAGTCACTGGCTGCTGCTGGGCAGTGGTCTGTGCCATGGGCAAGGGCAAATCCGCGAGTGGCACTTGCCGCAGCGTTTGCTCAAGGGCCACGGCCTGTGGCGGCTGATGCGTCCGTGGCTGCGTTTGCGTTTGCGCAAGGCGCTGATAGAAGCAGGTGCCGAGGTCGTGTTGCTCGATGGCATTGGTGTCGCGCGCCTGGTGCTTCCGCTGCTGGAGCAACTGCCCCAGTTGCGTGCCAAGGTGCTGTTCCATGGCCGGACCCGCCTGTCACACCGCGATCTGGGCTTGTTGTGCAGTCTGCCTGAAGATCGGTTAAGCGTTGCAGCTGTTTCGCAGACGCTCGCTCACGCGCTGGCGCATGAGCTGGGGCGACCCGTGCAGGCTTTGCGCGTGGCGTTCGAGCCGCGGGCCTTCATCGAGCCGTTGCTCAGTCGCGAACAGGCTCGCCAGGCGCTGGCGTTGTCGCACGCCGATGGGCCTGTGCTTGGTGCAGTGGGGCGATTGGTCGAAAGCAAGGGCTTCGAGGTGCTGATAGAAGCCTTTGCCCAGGTCGCGCCCCAACAACCTCGCATGCAATTGGCAATCATCGGTGAAGGTCCGCTGCGGGCGGCTCTGCAGGCGCACATCGATGAGCTTGGCCTGGCCGGTCGTGTGCACCTGTGTGGCCATCGCGATGATGTACAGCAGTTGTACCGGGCATTTGACTGGATGATGGTGCCGTCGCGCGCCGAAGGTTTGGGGCTGGTGGTGCAGGAGGCGGTGATTGCCGATGTGCCGGTCATTTGCAGCGACTTGCCGGTGTTCCGTGAGCAGCTACAGGACTCAGGCCACTATTTACCGGTCGGTGATGTGGGGGCCTGGGTGAAGTTGATAAAGCACTGTGATGCGGCTTGCGGTCTGGCCTTGGCTGCCCGGCAACATCAGGCGATGGCGCCCGAAGCGGCTTGGCAGGCTTTCCGCGAAGGCAGTGCAAGCCTGCTGCGTGGCTGAGATTCAGCGTACCAGCAAGGCGGCTTCGAATTCAGCCAGTGGGAAGCGGTCGCCCAGTTTCTCCCGCTCGATGTAACGCACCATATGCTGCACATTGCGGCGGACCATGCGTGCCGACAGCGGTGGGCGCATGAAGCGCATATCCGCCACGTCGATCAGGCCCAGGCGCTGATCAGGCGTCATCACCACATTGCCAAGGTGCAGCGAGCGGAAATAGATGCCATTGCGATGCAGCTGATGGATCAGCTTGATCAGCTGCGGCAGAGTGGTATCCCAGCTGAAGCCCTCCTCACGCGACAGCTGCAGCAGGGTGCGTCCCGGCAGGGGGCGATACAGCACCGCCGTGCGGCCCGGCAGGTCCAGTTTGTGCTGGCTGATCACTTCGAGGGTAGGGATGCCCAGCTGCGCCAGGCGCTCGGCATTATCGACGAAACGCTGGGAGTAAGGTCGTAGCAGTGCAGATGAAATCAGGCGTTTGCGGCGAAAAACCTTGAGGAAATTTCCATCCTCGAGCAGGTAGACTTTTGCCCCGTGGCTGTCAGCTTCCAATACCTGGGCGCCAAGCGTCAGCTGATCGAAGTCGACCTGGGAGAGGTGGGAGCATTGCATGGATAGGACCTTGTCGTCCGGCAACTGAAAATGACCGGCCATAATGCCGAAATTTATGCCTTAACACCATGATGGTGTTATGGATCCAGCGGGAGAAGGGATGTTGTATCAGAAAAATTGGGCCAAAGTCTGGCTGGGGTTCGGGCTGGTCTGGTTTCTCGGCGCCATAGCGCTGGCTCCCAGCAACAAGTTGTACCAGCAAGGACTGATTGCCTTCCTGTGGTTGCCGACACTGCTGCTGGCTTGGTCGGCGCGTGGCGTGTTGGTCGAAGCTTGGCGGCGCCAGCCCGCCTTGTGGGGCAGCTTGCTATTGCTCATGGTGTGGGGTGGAGCCAGTCTGGCCTGGTCATCGGCCATGGAGCCGGGGCGAGAAGTCAAACGCCTGCTTTATATAGCGCTGTTCCTGCTCGCTTTCCCCTTGCTGGCCCAAGGTGGTAGCGATCGCATGCGGCATTTGTTGCAGATTGGCGGCGGCCTGCTGGCGCTTGCGGCGCTGGTCTCGATAATTCATTTCTATATTTTTCAGGGCCAGCCATTGCTGGCGCGTCTGGCCGGTATCGGCGAGATCTCCCACCCGATCCTGGGCGCCTATGTCATTGGCGCTGCGACACTGTTGCTGCTGTATCAAGTTCCCCATGCACGTATGGGCCAGCTTGTCTGGGCGCTGGCAGTTGCTTGCCTCGCTGCCTTTGCGGTGCTGAGCCAGAGCCGCGGGGCAGTGCTTGCATTGCTGGCGACAGTGGTCCTGGCACCCTTGTGGCGGCGTGATCGACACAGCCGCTTGCTGGCCCTTGGCGCGCTGCTGGCGACTGCCTTGGCCTTTTACGTGATGTATGACGTCATCACCCAGCGCGGCTCATCGTACCGGCCGGAAATTTTCGAAGCGGTGCTGGGCATGATTGGCGAGCATCCGTGGCGCGGTTTGGGCCTGGGCGCGTCTTACAGGGTCAACGCCGCCGGTTTGCAATTCGACCATTCACACAACTTGTTTACCCATGTGGCGATCGAGCTCGGTTTGCCGGGAATGCTGCTGTGGATTGCCGTCTGGCTGTTCACCTTCGGTGAGATCGTGCGGGCCCGCCACACCTTGCTGGGCAAGCTCCTGATGGGGCTTTGGGTGTTCTCGACGCTGGCCATGCAGTTCGATGCCGCCAGCCTCACCGGTACCCCGCGTGCAGAGTGGTTCATCAGCTGGTTGCCGGTCGGCCTTACCCTGTTGCTGCCATGGGTACGTGCCGAAAATGACGCCTGTGGTAAAATTTCCGGCTCAACCTGAACAGCGAGCTCGATGATGGCCGAAACACCGCTACCGGCGGAGCACAGCTCCAGCCTGAAGATCTACTTCCGGCTGCTGAGCTACGTGAAACCCTATGTCGGCATTTTCCTGCTGAGCATCGTTGGTTTCGTGATCTTTGCTTCGACCCAGCCCATGCTGGCCGGGATTCTCAAATATTTCGTCGACGGGCTGAGCAACCCGGAAGCAGTCCTGTTCCCCAATGTTCCTTATCTGCGCGACCTGCAGTTGCTGCAGGCGGTTCCGCTGCTGATCATCCTGATCGCGGCGTGGCAAGGCCTGGGCTCGTTCCTGGGCAACTACTTTCTGGCCAAGGTTTCCCTGTGCCTGGTGCATGACCTGCGCGTGGAACTGTTCAACAAGCTGCTGGTGCTGCCCAACCGCTATTTCGACAACCACAACTCCGGGCACCTGATTTCGCGGATCACCTTCAACGTGACCATGGTCACCGGGGCCGCCACCGATGCGATCAAGGTCGTTATCCGTGAAGGCCTGACGGTGGTGTTCCTGTTCGGCTACCTGCTGTGGATGAACTGGCACCTGACCCTGGTGATGGTCGCTGTCCTGCCGGTGATCGCGGTGATGGTCAGCGTTGCCAGCAAGAAATTCCGCAAGCAGAGCAAGAAGATCCAGTCCGCCATGGGCGACGTGACGCATGTCGCTTCCGAGACCATCCAGGGTTACCGGGTGGTCCGCAGCTTCGGCGGTGAAGCCTACGAACAGCAGCGCTTCGACAAGGCCAGCCAGAGCAACACCGACAAGCAGCTGCACATGACCAAGACCGGCTCGCTGTACACACCGCTGCTGCAGCTGGTGATCTATACCGCCATGGCGGCGCTGATGTTCCTGGTGCTGTTCCTGCGAGGTGAATCCACTGCCGGTGACCTGGTGGCCTACATCACGGCGGCAGGCCTGTTGCCCAAGCCGATCCGTCAACTGTCGGAAGTCAGTTCGACCATCCAGAAAGGCCTGGCCGGTGCCGAGAGCATTTTCGAGCAGCTGGATGAGCAGCCGGAGCTCGATAACGGTACCGTAGAGAAGGACCGTGTGGCAGGCCGCCTGGAAGTGCGCAACCTGAGCTTCACCTACCCCGGCACCGAGCGCGAAGTGCTGAGCGACATCAGCTTCGTCGCCGAGCCTGGGCAGATGATTGCGCTGGTCGGGCGCTCGGGCAGCGGCAAGTCGACCCTGGCGGCCTTGATCCCGCGCTTCTACCACCACGACCAGGGGGAGATTCTGCTCGATGGCGTGGAGATCGAAAACTATCGCCTGCGCAACCTGCGCCGCCATGTATCCCAGGTGACCCAGCACGTCACCTTGTTCAACGATACCGTGGCCAACAACATCGCCTATGGCGACCTGGCGGGCGCCCCGCGTGCCGATATCGAAGCGGCAGCTGCGGACGCCTACGCCAAGGAGTTTGTCGACCGCCTGCCCAAGGGCTTCGATACTGAAGTCGGTGAAAACGGCGTGCTGCTCTCCGGTGGCCAGCGCCAGCGCCTGGCGATTGCCCGGGCATTGCTGAAGAATGCGCCGCTGCTGATCCTCGACGAAGCCACTTCGGCGCTGGATACCGAGTCCGAGCGGCATATCCAGGCGGCCCTGGATCATGTCATGCAGGGCCGTACCACGCTGGTGATCGCCCACCGCCTGTCGACCATCGAGAAGGCCGACTTGATCCTGGTAATGGACCAGGGGCGTCTGGTCGAGCGCGGCACCCATGCCGAACTGCTCGCGGCCAATGGCCATTATGCCCGCCTGCATGCCATGGGCCTGGATGAGCCGGTAAAAGCCGATATCACCTGACCCGCCTTGATCGGGGCCGAATCGGCCCCGATTGTCACGGGAATTTTCCAGGGTGTATCTGGCCGTAAAGCCGTCGCCTACCCTGTGCTAATATCCTGCCCCTGTTCATTATTTTTCATATGGGTTGCCCATGAAGTTGTCCATGCCGCGTTTCGATCAAGCCCCGGTACTGGTGGTCGGCGATGTCATGCTCGACCGCTACTGGCATGGTGGTACTTCGCGTATCTCGCCGGAAGCGCCAGTGCCGGTGGTCAAGGTCGATCAGATCGAGGATCGTCCCGGCGGCGCGGCCAACGTTGCCTTGAACATCGCCGCCCTTGGCGCGCCAGCCTCGCTGATCGGTGTCACCGGCCAGGACGAGGCCGCCGACAGCCTCGCCAACAGCCTGCAGGCCGCTGGCGTGCGTTCGGTGTTCCAGCGCATCGCGCACCAGCCGACCATCGTCAAGCTGCGGGTCATGAGCCGTCACCAGCAACTGCTGCGCATCGATTTCGAAGAGCCGTTCGCCACCGACCCGCTGTCGCTGGGGGCGGAAGTCGACAGCCTGCTTGAGGGTGTCAAGGTGCTGGTCCTGTCCGACTACGGCAAGGGCGCGCTGAAAAACCACCAGAGCCTGATCCAGGCCGCACGTGCCAAGGGTATTCCGGTTCTGGCCGACCCCAAGGGCAAGGATTTTTCCATCTACCGTGGCGCCAGCCTGATCACTCCGAACCTCAGCGAGTTCGAAACCATTGTCGGCCGTTGCGCCGATGAGGCCGAACTGGTCGCCAAAGGCCTGCAATTGCTGCAGGACCTGGACCTTGGCGCGTTGCTGGTAACCCGGGGCGAGCACGGCATGACCCTGCTGCGCATCGGTCAGCCGGCGCTGCACCTGCCAGCCCGGGCCCGCGAAGTGTTCGATGTGACCGGCGCTGGCGATACCGTGATCTCTACCCTGGCGGCTGCCATTGCCGCAGGCGAAGACCTGCCGCACGCCGTGGCCTTGGCCAACCTGGCTGCTGGCATCGTGGTCGGCAAGCTGGGTACCGCCGCAATCAGTGCGCCGGAGTTGCGCCGGGCAATCCAGCGTGAGGAAGGTTCCGAACGTGGTGTCCTGGGCCTGGAGCAGTTGCTGCTGGCCATCGACGATGCACGGGCGCACAAGGAGAAGATCGTCTTCACCAACGGTTGCTTCGATATCCTCCATGCCGGGCATGTCACCTACCTGGAGCAGGCGCGGGCACAGGGTGATCGCCTGATCGTCGCGGTAAACGATGATGCCTCGGTCAGCCGCTTGAAGGGGCCGGGCCGTCCGATCAACAGCGTTGACCGGCGCATGGCTGTGCTGGCGGGCCTGGGCGCGGTGGACTGGGTGATCAGCTTCCCTGAAGGCACGCCGGAAAACCTGCTGAGCCAGGTCAAGCCAGATGTGCTGGTCAAGGGCGGGGATTATGGTATCGACCAGGTGGTGGGTGCCGATATCGTCAAGGGCTATGGCGGTACCGTGAAGGTGCTGGGGCTGGTCGAGAACAGCTCGACCACAGCGATCGTCGAGAAGATCCGCAAGAACTGATCGAGCCCTGGGCCGCTTTGGCGGCCCCTGTGGGAGCGGCGGTTCGGCGCCCCGATTCACCCGCGCAGAATGCAACTCGGTGTATGGCACCGGCTACGCCGGTGTTCGCGGGTAAATCGGGGCGCCGAACCGCCGCTCCCACAGGTATCGCGCCAGATTCTAGAAATTGAGCAAGACAGTTGCTCCCACATGGACCGCGCAAGCCCAGGAATATCACTTGTGCAGTGAGGTGCGGGCCCGTTCCAGCAGCGCCCGTGCCTTGTCACCAAAGCGCTGCAGATGCGAAGCCGGCGCCGCTTTGCGTTCCACCAGCCCCTGCTGCTTCACCCAGTCCTTCCAGCGAATCCGCTCATCGGCCACCACCCAGCCTTCCTGCCGGGCAAAGCTCTCGGCCAGGTACAGCCCGCGGGTACTCGCCGGCACCAGCTCATCTTTCTTCAGCGTGTACAGCTCGGCCAACGGCTGGCCATCCTGTACCGGCATCAGGTACAGATCCGGCCGTTTTCGGTTGAGGCGCGCTACCAGCTGGTCGCCTTCCAGCCGCTCATCGACATGGAACAGGCTGAGTTTCTTGGCCTCCCTCGGCACCTGCAGGCGCATGTCGTAGATCAGCTGCAGCGAAGCCGTCGGCAAGTGCACATAGGCCCGTGGCCGTTCCATCAACATCAGGTTGCCGCAGTGCACCGGGCGGGCAGCACCCGACTCTGGGGTCAGCACGAAGGGCAAGGCTTCGCGATAATGCAGTGCGGCGGCGTACGGGGCTGGCAGCCAGGTGTCGTTGAAGCGCCCGCTCAGCCAGCCTTCCGGGGTTTCCAGCAAGCACTCTTCAGCCACCTCCTGGACGGCGGTGTGCAGTGGCAGGTTGATCTCCTGGGCGGGGACATACCCGGAAATCAGTTTCAGTACCACGTCACCACGGTCCTGGCGCCGTTGCCTTACCAGCACCCAGTAATCACGGTGCTGCCAATGCAGGGTCAGGCGCACGGACACACCCAGGTTGGCCAGTTCGACCACGAAGCGCTGCTTGTCGGCGAGTTGGATGGCGCGCCGCCGCTGCTGGGTCTGGGCGAAGTTCAGGGGCATGCCGATGCTCTGGTAGACCAGGCCTTCGGCGGTGGCTTCGACATGCAGCGGCAGTGTCTTGAAGTTGCTCGGGTTCTTGCGGATCAGCGTACGCGCCACGAGGCTCCTCCTTGCGTCGGGTCAGTCTCCAGGCCCATCTTGGCTGGGTGGCAACTCAATGCTGGCCCAGGATACGGGCGACGGTGGCCACGTTGTGGGCCAGGTGCAACGGATTGATGGTGCCGACGATAGCACTGCTCACGCCCGGGTGGGCGAACAGCAGCTCGAAGCTGGCCTGCACCGGGTCGACCCCGGGGGCAAGGCAGATATGCCCGCTGGCCAGCGCCTTCTTCACCAGAATGGCCTTGCCGTGTTCGGCAGCGTAGTCCAGCACCGGACGCTCTGCCTGCTCATTGAGGTTATA
This sequence comes from Pseudomonas sp. LRP2-20, assembly GCF_024349685.1. Classification (NCBI taxonomy): domain Bacteria; kingdom Pseudomonadati; phylum Pseudomonadota; class Gammaproteobacteria; order Pseudomonadales; family Pseudomonadaceae; genus Pseudomonas; species Pseudomonas sp. LR2-20. The sequence continues at coordinate 558,698 of NZ_AP025944.1, forward strand.
GGTGACCATGGCGCAATCGCCCTGCTCCAGCGCCTTCAGGCCGCCGGCGACGGTCTTGCCGGAAAGCCCGTAGCCGAGAATCTTGCCTTCCTGCTTGAGCGCGGCGAGGGTCTGGTAGACCTCTTCCTGCTCGAGGATTTCCAGGTCGTTGCCATCGGAGTGCACCAGCACCAGTTCGATGCGGTCGGTTTCCAGGCGCTGCAGGCTTCGCTCCACCGAGCGGCGGGTGTGGGCGGCGCTGAAGTCGAAGCTGGACTGGCCATCTTCGAACTCTTCGCCCACCTTGCTGACAATCACCCACTGATCACGCTGGCCGCGCAGCAGCGGCCCCAGGCGCTCTTCACTGCGGCCATAGGCCGGCGCGGTGTCGATCAGGTTGATACCCAGCTCGCGGGCCTGGGCTAGCAGCAGGCGCGCTTCGTCATCGCTGGGGATGGTGAAGCCATTGGGGTATTTGACGCCTTGGTCGCGGCCCAGCTTGACCGTGCCCAGGCCCAGTGGCGACACCTCGAAGCCGGTGCTGCCCAGAGGGCGGTGCAAGCCATGCAAGGTTGGCAAGGTCATGGCAGCAGTTGCTCCCAGGCCGGTACACCCACGGCCGGGCGCGGCAAGCCGGCAAGGTCGGCCTGAGCTGCCGGGCGCACGCCGTCGCGTTCGAGGCTGGCCAGTACACGGTCACTGAAGTCCGGTGCCAGTGCCAGTTTGGTCGGCCAGCCCACCAGCAGGCGCTGCTGTTCGGCGAGGAAGGCGTTGTCGGGGCGGACCAGGCCGGACTGCGCGGGCTCGGCGCGATCGACGCGCAGGGTGGCCCAGCGCACCTGGCCTTGATCGACCCAGGGCAGCAGCTGGGCAATTTCCTTTTGCGCGGCAGCGATCTGTGCGGCGGGCTCGCGGGCCACGCCATCGGCTTCGGCCAGGTCGCCACCGAGGTACCAGACCCACTGGCCATCGGCGGCCGGGTGGGTGGTGATGGTCACCCGTGGCTTGGGACCGCCGCCCAGGCAGTGCGCATAGAGCGGCTTGAGGTTCGGGCCCTTGGCCAGGACCATGTGCAACGGCCGGGTCTGCATGGCGGGTTGCTTCAGGCCCAGTGCATGCAGCAGTTCTTCGGTACCCGCGCCGGCGCTGAAGACGATGCGTTGGGCGCGGATTTCACGGTCGTCGACGCGCAGGCCGACCAGCTCGTCGCCCTCGCGCAGCGGTTCGACACGTTCGCCCGCGAGCAGGCTGTCACCGGCCAGTTCGGCCAGGTTGGCGAGCAGGCTGGGCACATCGATCACCAGTTCGGCCAGGCGGTAGACCTTGCCCTTGAAGCCGCGGTCCTGCAGGGCGGGTGGCAATTGCTCGCCCTTTACCTGATCGACCCGGCCACGCACGGCCTTGCTGGCGAAGAAGCTGGTCAGGTTGCCGGCCAGGGTGCCTGGCGACCACAGGTAATGGGCATCGGAAAGCAGGCGGGTACGGGTCAGGTCCAGCTCGCCGCTGCCATTGATCGCTTCGCGCCAGCGTCGCGGCATGTCGGCGATGGCTTCCGAGGCGCCGGTCAAGGCACCGTGCAGGGCGTACTTGGTGCCGCCGTGAATGATGCCCTGGGACTTGATGGTCTGCTCGCCACCGAGGCTGGCGCGCTCCACCAGCACCGTCGAGTAGCCCAGGCGACGCAGGCGGGCATTGAGCCAGAGGCCTGCGACCCCGGCGCCGACGATCAGCACGTCAGTGGAAATGGCGGATGGCATGGCGGTACCTCGAAGACTGGGACAGCTGGCAAGTATACAGGCTGCCTCAGTGCCCGGCAGTTTTGGAAAACAGCTGAATCACCACCACGCCACCAACGATCATCGCCATGCCCAGCATTGCCGGTACATCCAGCTTCTGCCCATAGACCACCAGCGCCGCAACGCTGATCAGCACGATGCCAAGGCCCGACCAGATCGCATAGGCGATGCCTACCGGAATGCTGCGCACCACCAGGGTCAGCATCCAGAACGCTATCCCGTAGCCCACCACCATCAGCAGCAACGGCAAAGGCGTGCTCAGACCCTTGACCGCCTTCATGGAGGCAGTGGCGATGACTTCGGCGCAGATGGCGATGGCGAGGTAGGTGTAGGCATTCATGACAGGTTCCTCCGGTAACTGGCTCGGCATTCTAGCGGTTGCCCAGATGCGGTAAAGTCATTACCTATCTTGATTGGAGATAGGTAGATGGCCGAGCAATGGAACCTTGAACAACTGCGCACCTTCCTGCGGGTCGCTGAATTGCGCTCGTTTTCCGCAGTGGCCCGCGAGCAGCGCAAGGCGCAGTCGGCCATCAGCAATGCCATCGCCCTGCTGGAAACCGACCTGGGTGTCACGCTGTTCGAGCGCAGCAGCGGACGGCAGCCGAAACTGACCGAAAACGGTACGGCGTTGCTCGAAGATGCCCGCGAACTGTTGCGTCAGTGCGAGCGCCTGGATGGCCGCGCGCTGGCGCTGATGCGTGGCCAGGAAGCACTGCTCAGGGTCGCCCAGGATGAGGCCATGCCTTATCAGCCGGTGATCGACAGCCTCGACGAACTGGCCAGCCGCTATCCCTATCTGGAGGTACAACTGGCCAGTGGCGCCCAGGGCGATGTGGCGCGCAAACTGGCCGAGCGGCGTGCCGACCTGGGGCTGTTCTTCCACCATGAACGTATCCCGGCGGCACTGGAGCGGCGTGCGCTGGGCAGTGTGGAAATGGTCACGGTGTGTGCGGCCGACCACCCGCTGGCGCGCGAACGCCGGGTTACCCGTCAGCAGTTGGCCCGGCACCGGCAACTGCTGATCACCCCGCAGCAAAGTGGCTACCCCGGCGGCGAGGCGATCAGCCCGCACGTCTGGCGTGCCGACAGCTTCTACGCCATGGCCGAACTGCTGATGCGCGGCCTGGGTTGGGCCTGGCTGCCGCGGCATGTGGTGCAGTACCCGACCTACCAGGCGCACATGGTCGAGCTCGACAGCGAATGGCGCCCGCCGGCGCTGGTGGCGGAGCTGGCCTGGCGCCGCGACGAACCGCTGGGCCCGGCCGCGCAATGGTTGGCCGAGCGCTTTGCGGTGCACCTGCGCGCGATCGGGTAAACTCCGCCGCCATGAACAGAACACTCTATACCTTGCTGTTTCACCTGGGCCTGCCGCTGGTTGCGCTGCGCCTGTACCTGCGCGCGCGCAAGGCACCGGCCTATGGCCAGCGCATCGCTGAGCGCTTTGCCCGCAAGCTGCCAGCCATGCGCCAGGGGGGGATCTGGGTGCATGCGGTGTCGGTCGGTGAAAGCATTGCCGCGGCACCGATGGTCCGTGCGCTGCTCAAGGCCTACCCGGACCTGCCGATCACGCTCACCTGCATGACCCCGACCGGCTCCGAGCGCATTCGCGCGATGTTCGCCGATGAGCCACGCATCCAGCATTGCTACCTGCCTTACGACCTGCCGTGGGCGGCTGGGCGCTTTCTTGACCATGTGCGGCCGCGGCTGGGCATCATCATGGAAACCGAACTGTGGCCCAACCACATCCACCAGTGCGCCCGACGCGGCATTCCGGTGGCCTTGGCCAACGCTCGGCTGTCCGAGCGCTCGGCCCGTGGTTATGGGCGTTTTGCCAAACTGACCCGGCCGATGCTGGGTGAGATGAGCCTGATCGCCGTGCAGACCGAAACCGAGGCCCGGCGTTTCCGTGAGCTGGGTGCCCGCCCTGAGTGCGTGCAGGTTACTGGCTCGATCAAGTTCGACCTGAAGATCGATGAACACTTGCAGCCCCGTGCCAGGGCACTGCGCGAACAGTGGGGCGCCAGCCAGCGTCCGCTGTGGATCGCTGCCAGCACGCATGAGGGGGAGGATGCCTTGATCCTGCAGGCGCACCGGCAGTTGCTGCAGGTGCATGGTGATGCGCTGCTGATCCTGGTGCCGCGCCACCCTGAGCGGTTCGATGGCGTGCATGCCTTGTGCGCTGGGCAGTTCGCCACGGTACGTCGCTCTGCCGGCACGCCGGTTGAGGCGCAGACGCAGGTGCTGCTCGGCGACACCATGGGTGAGTTGCTGTTCCTCTATGCCCTGGCCGACATCGCCTTCGTCGGCGGCAGCCTGGTGGCCACGGGCGGCCATAACCCACTGGAGCCTGCGGCATTGGCATTGCCGGTGCTCATGGGGCCACATGTGTTCAACTTCCTTGAAATCAGCGCGATGTTGCGCGAGGCGGGGGCGTTGCAGCAGGTCGATGACGCCGACGGGCTGGCCGAGGCGGTGCGGCGATTGATCGAGCTGCCTCAGGATGCACAGCACATGGGCGAGGCGGGCAGGGCGGTGATGCGGGCCAACCAGGGCGCCTTGCAGCGCTTGCTGGATGGGCTGGGCAAGCTTCTTGGCTGATGCTTGTGCTGGCTTCTTCGCGGGTTAACCCGCTCCCACAGGTTCAGCGCAGGCCTCAAGCCTGTGGGAGCGGGTCTACCCGCGAAGAGGCCAGCACCTGTCTCAAGGCCTGCGTTCGAAGTTCTTGGCTGCCGCGGCCGCCAGGTCCGGTGGCAGGAAGTCCTTGTCCGGGTTGTAATCCGGCTTCAGGTACTGCTTGAGGTCCTGCAGATCCTGCGGGCTCAAGGTCCCGGCAGCCTGCTTCAGGCTCAGGTTGTCGAGAATGTAGTCATAGCGGCTGTTGTTGTAGTCACGCACCGAGGTGTACAGCTGGCGCTGGGCGTCGAGCACGTCGACGATGTTCCGGGTACCGACCTGGTAGCCGATCTCGGTGGCTTCCAGCGCACTCTGGTTGGAAATGATCGACTGCTTGCGCGCCTGCACCTGTTCCACATCGGTGTTCACGGCGCGGTGCAGGTTGCGGGTGTTCTCCACCACCTGGCGGCGCAGGCTTTCACGTTGCTGTTCACTCTGGCTCAGGCGCTGATAGGCCTCGCGTACCTGCGAGCTGGTCAGGCCGCCACTGTAGATCGGAATGTTCAGCTGCAGGCCGACGCTGGTCTGTTCCACATCGCCGCTGTAGCGCTGGCCGAACGGTGAGGGGTTGGTGAAGCCCAGGCTGTCGTTGTCGCCCTTTTCATACTTGGCCACCGCATCGAGGGTCGGCGCATGCCCGGCCTTGCGCTGGCGCAGGGTTTCTTCGGCGGCGGCGACGGCGTGGTTGGTGGCCAGCAGGTTGAGGTTCTGGCGGCCAGCGGTTTCCACCCAGGCCTTGGCGTCGTTGGGGGTCGGTACCTTCACCGGCAGTGTGTGGACCACACCCTGGATCGAGCTGTACTCACGGTTGGTCAGGGTGACCAGCGCCTCGAAGGCATCCTGTACCTGGCGCTCGGCGATGATCCGGTTGGCCCGGGCGGTATCGTAGCTGGCCTGGGACTGCAGCACGTCGGTCTTGTCGGAAAGGCCGACGTCGAAACGTTCGTTGGACTGGTCCAGCTGGCGCTTGAAGGCCGCTTCCTCGGCTTTGGTCGCCGCCAGGTTGTCCTGGGCGCGCAGCACCGAGAAGTAATCCTGCGCAGTCTGCAGGATCAGGTTCTGCTCGGTTGCCGACAGTTGCAGCGCCGCCTGTTCATTGACCGCTTCGGCGGCCTGGAGCTGGAACCAGCGATCGGCGCGGAAGATCGGTTGCGCGAGGGTCGCGCTCCAGGTATTGCCGCTGCGGTTGGCGGTGGCCGACGGCTGGTCGATCTTGGTGCGGGTATTGAGCATCTCGGCCCCGGCCGAGAGGTTCGGCAGCAAACCGGCGCGAGCCTGCGGCACGACTTCTTTCTGCGCGCCATAGTTGGCACGGGCGGCAGCAAGATCGGCGTTGTTGTCGACTGCTTCCTGGTAAACACTGACCAGATCGGTTTTTACCGTCGTGGGCAAATCCGCTGCCCAGACCACGCCATTGGACGCACAAGACACGGCTATCGCCAGTGAAAGTTTGCGCAGCATAGAGGCAATCCTTGTACGAAATTTAATTACTGAACTGTTGAGTATCGAGCGACGGGCCAGTGTAGTGCCATGCGCATCCGCCAACAATCATCGGTTGCGCCTTTCATCTCCCCTGCGTTTTACCCGCTTGGCTTTGCCGACCACTCCAGTCTAGACTGCGCATGTTCTTGTCGGGGTGCCTTGAAGCAAAGGCTGAGATCGCAAAGGTGCGGATCCCGTTGAACCTGATCAGGTTAGCGCCTGCGTAGGGAACAAGATTGCTCGCCTTCCCGGGGAGCCTCTTGTGCCAGGTCCGGGAATGTCGCAGCTGCGTGCAGCTTCAGGCACCCCACATCCGGCACTGCACCCGTCAACGGGTACGTTCACGCCATTCAGGTTCACCCCGACATTCCACTGCTAGGAAGCCGTCTGGAGAGCCTGTGATGACCAAACAAGAAAAAACGATCAACCTCAGCGAGTCGGCGCAAGTCGATCAGCAGTCCGTGCAACCGTTCCCGCGTTCGCGCAAGGTCTATGTCGAAGGCTCGCGCCCGGACATCCGCGTGCCCATGCGCGAAATCAGCCTGGACGACACCCCGACCGACTTCGGTGGCGAAAGCAACGCGCCGGTGCTGGTCTACGACACCTCCGGCCCGTACACCGACCCCAACGTCATCATCGACGTGCGCAAGGGCCTGGCTGACGTGCGTTCGGCCTGGATCGACGCACGCGGTGACACCGAGCGCCTGGACGGCCTGAGCTCCGATTTCGGCCAGCAGCGCCTGAACGATGCGGAACTGGCCAAGCTGCGTTTCGCCCACGTGCGCAACCCGCGCCGGGCCAAGGCTGGCGCCAACGTCTCGCAGATGCACTACGCCCGCCAGGGCATCATCACCGCCGAGATGGAATATGTGGCCATCCGCGAGAACATGAAGCTGCAGGAAGCCCGCGCCGCCGGCCTGCTGAACGAGCAGCACGCCGGCCACAGCTTCGGTGCCAACATTCCGAAAGAAATCACCCCGGAATTCGTCCGCCAGGAAATCGCCCGTGGCCGCGCGATCATCCCGGCCAACATCAACCACCCCGAAGTGGAACCGATGATCATCGGTCGCAACTTCCTGGTGAAGATCAACGGCAACATCGGCAACAGCGCCCTGGGCTCCTCGATCGAGGAAGAAGTGGCCAAGCTGACCTGGGGCATCCGCTGGGGCTCGGACACCGTCATGGACCTGTCCACCGGCAAGCACATTCATGAAACCCGCGAGTGGATCATCCGCAACTCGCCGGTGCCGATCGGTACCGTGCCGATCTACCAGGCCCTGGAAAAGGTCAACGGCGTGGCCGAGGACCTGACCTGGGAGCTGTTCCGCGACACCCTGATCGAGCAGGCCGAGCAGGGCGTGGACTACTTCACCATCCACGCGGGTGTGCTGCTGCGTTATGTGCCGCTGACCGCCAAGCGGGTCACCGGCATCGTCAGCCGCGGTGGCTCGATCATGGCCAAGTGGTGCCTGGCGCATCACAAGGAAAACTTCCTGTACACGCACTTCGACGAGATCTGCGAAATCATGAAGGCCTACGACGTCAGCTTCTCGCTCGGCGACGGCCTGCGCCCGGGTTCGATCGCCGACGCCAACGACGCGGCCCAGTTCGGTGAGCTGGAAACCCTCGGCGAGCTGACCAAGATCGCCTGGAAGCATGATGTGCAGTGCATGATCGAAGGCCCCGGCCACGTGCCGATGCAACTGATCAAGGAGAACATGGACAAGCAGCTGGAATGCTGCGACGAGGCGCCGTTCTACACCCTCGGCCCGCTGACCACCGACATCGCCCCAGGCTACGACCACATCACCTCGGGCATCGGCGCGGCAATGATCGGCTGGTTCGGTTGTGCCATGCTGTGCTACGTCACGCCCAAGGAGCACCTGGGCCTGCCGAACAAGGATGACGTCAAGACCGGCATCATCACCTACAAGATCGCCGCCCATGCTGCGGACCTCGCAAAAGGTCACCCGGGCGCGCAGATTCGGGACAATGCCTTGTCCAAGGCGCGTTTCGAATTCCGCTGGGAAGACCAGTTCAACCTGGGCCTGGACCCGGACACCGCGCGTGCCTTCCATGACGAGACCCTGCCGAAGGAGTCGGCCAAGGTCGCGCACTTCTGCTCGATGTGCGGGCCGAAGTTCTGCTCGATGAAGATCACCCAGGAAGTACGTGAATACGCAGCCAAGATCGAGGCCGTGGACGTGACCGTCGAGCAAGGCATGCGTGAGCAGGCCGAGCGGTTCCGCCAGGAAGGCAGCCAGCTGTACCACAAAGTGTAAGAACGCCACGTCCCCTTGTGGCAGTGGGCTTGCCCCGCGAAAGCCTCAGATGAGCCAATGCATTTGGCAGGTCTGACGCTTTCGCGGGGCAAGCCCGCTCCCACAAGGAGGTGGCAAAGTCTGATCAATTCTTCCTGCGAACATAACAATGACATCACCCAGCCAATTCTCCCCCGACCACCCGGTCCCCACCCACCAGCGCATCTTCGGCGCCCGTGACCTGTTCTCGCTGTGGTTCTCCCTCGGCATCGGCCTGATGGTGCTGCAGGTCGGCGCCATGCTGGCCCCTGGCCTTGGCCTGGCCGGCGCAGTGCTGGCCATCGCCCTTGGCACCGGTGTCGGTGTGCTGTTGCTGGGGGCTGCCGGGGTCATCGGCAGTGACACCGGCCTGTCGGCCATGGGCACCCTGAGGCTGAGCCTGGGCCGCCATGGCGCGCGCCTGCCGGCATTGCTCAACCTGCTGCAATTGGTGGGCTGGGGCGCCTTCGAGATCATCGTCATGCGTGACGCGGCCAGCCTGCTGGGTGCCCGGGCGTTCGGTGAAGACAGTGCCTGGAACAGCCCGATGCTCTGGACCCTGTGTTTCGGCGCGCTGGCCACCCTGCTCGCCGTCAGCGGCCCGTTGGCGTTCGTGCGCAAGGTGCTGCGTGCCTGGGGGATCTGGCTGCTGTTGGGGGCGTGCCTGTGGCTGACCTGGAACCTGTTTGCCAAGGCCGACCTGGCTGATCTGTGGAACCGTGCCGGGGACGGTTCGATGTCGCTGGCCGTAGGCTTCGACATCGCCATCGCCATGCCGCTTTCGTGGTTGCCGCTGATCGCCGACTACTCGCGCTTTGCCCGTAATGGCAGGCATGTATTCGGTGGCACCGTTCTGGGCTACTTCATCGGCAATACCTGGCTGATGAGCCTGGGCGTGGCCTACACCCTGGCGTTTGCCGCCAGTGGCGAAGTCAATGCGCTGCTGCTTGCCCTGGCAGGCGCCGGCATGGGCATCCCGCTGCTGTTGATTCTGCTGGACGAGTCGGAAAAGGCCTTCGCCGACATCCACTCGGCGGCCGTTTCCACCGGCGTGCTGCTGCCGCTGAAGGTCGAACACCTGGCCTTGGCCATTGGTGTGCTGTGCACGCTGATCGCCTTGCTGGCGCCACTGGCCCAGTACGAGAACTTCCTGCTGCTGATCGGTTCGGTGTTCGCGCCGCTGTTCGGTGTGGTGCTGATGGACCACTACGTGATCCGCCGTCGCCGCCTGCCGGCACAGGTCGATGGCTTGCATTGGCAGGCACTGGTGGCCTGGGTGGTGGGTGTGGCGGCCTATCACGTGATCGCCGCCAAGGCGCCTGAGCTGGGGGCTACCCTGCCAGCATTGCTGCTGGCAGGTGGGCTGCATGGGCTACTGAGCTTCAGCCGCGGCCGGGAAACAGCTCAGGCTTGAGTACGCCGTTCAGGCGTGGGTAAGGGATCTTCAACTCCACGTGGCCCATGGAGTAGGGCGCGATGGCATAGACCTCGTACTTCACCACCAGCGCGCCGTACGTCAGGGCGATGTGCGGCGACTTCTTGAACGGCCAGGTCTTGACGAACTCGGCGTCCTTGTCCATTCCAACGCTGATCAGCCAGGCACGGTGCGACTCTTCCACGGTCTTCCAGAAGGTCTCCTCCTGGCCTGGCACCAGCATGTCCTGCAGGGTCAGCACCTTGTCCAGCTTGCGCGAGTAGTTGATGAAGCCGCGCCCCGGCATGCCGTGGGCACCGCCGCTGTCGAGGTAGCTGGACAGCTCGATGATCACCAGGCCGTCATGCTGCTCGCGTACCTTGGCTTGCAGGTAGCTGCTGTTGCGTTTGTCGGCGCTGGCCAGGTATTGCTGTTCGTAGGCCTGCAGGGTGCTTGGCGCGGTGCCATGCTGATTGTCTTCGGTCAGCTGCAGCAGGCGTTTTTCGACGATGGCATCGAGCTTGGGCTGGGCCGGGAAATGCACGGTGTCAATGTTCACCAGTGGGCAGTCGCTTGCGCTGCAGCCAGGTTTGACGTGCTCCCAGGCATCACGCTTGACCTCGAGCGGGGTCCGGTAATTGGGTGCGAACAGGCTCTGGCAGGCGCCCAGAGCGAGAGCCAGCACGGCCACGGAAGTCAGTTTGACAAGTGTCATGATGATCCTTGCAGAACAGGAAAAGTCGGCCTTTGACCGTCTGCGCGGCCTTCAGTTCGCCACTAAGCTAACAGAGTGAAGGCGTGCTGTCCCGAGTGCGCGAACGGTTGCCGGAAAGGGGTGAAACGGGCAACCGTGCAGAGTAGGATGGCGCGATGCGGTAAATGAGGTCATGAGGATTTCCATGTCAGACACGTTGAATTCGGTGCCCAAGGCGGTCGAGATCGTCGAGCGGGCCAACTGTTTCAAGGGCTTTTACAAGCTCGACAAGGTGCACCTGCGCCATGAACTGTTCGCGGGCGGCATGAGCCGTGAGATCAGCCGTGAGCTGTTCGTGCGTCATGATGCGGTCTGTGTGCTGCCTTACGACCCACTGCGCGATGAGGTGGTGCTGATCGAGCAGTTCCGTGTCGGCGCCCTGGGCAAGGTCGACAACCCCTGGCTGATCGAGATGGTCGCCGGGCTGATCGACAAAGCTACCGAAGAGCCCGAAGCAGTCGCCCATCGCGAAGCCGAAGAAGAAGCAGGCCTTGCGATCAGTGCCCTGTGGCCGATCACCCGCTACTTCCCCTCGCCAGGCGGCAGCGACGAGTACGTGCACCTGTACCTCGGCCGCTGCACCAGTGAAGGCGCGGGCGGCCTGCATGGCCTGGAAGAAGAAAGCGAGGACATCCGTGTCCGCGTATGGTCATTCGACGATGCGATGCAGGCCGTACGCGATGGTCAAATCTGCAACGCGGCGACCATCATCAGCCTGCAGTGGCTGGCGCTGAACAAAGACGAAGTTCGAGGTATGTGGAAGTGAACCTCTTGCGTGAGCGTTATCGGGTCGATCTGGCCGGGCTGCAAGCAGCCTGCGAGGCCAACTATGCCCGGCTCATGCGCCTGCTGCCCGATATGCGTACCACCCAGAGCTCGCGGCGCATCGGCATGACCCAGGGCGACCAGATGCTCGGCGTGCTGGTGCTCGATGTGTTGCTGGCCTGCCCGTACACCACCACTTTGCGGGTACGCCAGGAGCACAGCCTGCCCTGGCTGCCGGTGCCGCACCTGGAGGTGCAGGTGTATCACGATGCGCGCATGGCCGAAGTGATCAGCGCCGAGCATACCCGCCGCCTGCGCAGCATTTACCCGTACCCCAACGAGGCCATGCACCAGCCGGACGAGAAGGCGCAGCTCAATCTGTTCCTCGGCGAATGGCTCAGCCATTGCCTGGCCTGCGGCCACGAACTGGCAAGTGTGCGCTGAAATGTGACCTGGGTCGGTTTCGAGTGTTTGCTCGCAACCGATCCAGCGCCATAATTCGCGCAGAATCCGTTCGAGGAGACGGCCGTTGCCGCACCCAGACTCTTCCCCTGCATCCGTACATGTGGTGCAACTGACCGACGCCCACCTGTTTGCCGACCCGGCGGGCACCTTGCTGGGCCTCAATACCCGTGACAGCCTGCGCCACGTGGTCGCCCAGGTGTGCCGCGAACAGCCGCGTGTCGACTTGCTGTTGTGCACCGGCGATCTGTCACAAGATGCCACTGTCGCTTCCTATCAAGCTTTCCGTGAGCTGACCCGGGAAATCCCTGCGCCAACACGCTGGCTGCCAGGTAACCATGATGAAGCCAAGGTCATGGCCGAAGTCGCGCCAGAGCTGCTGCAGTCGGTGACCGATATCGGCAGCTGGCGGGTGGTCATGCTCAATTCGGCGGTGCTGGGCGCTACCCATGGGCTACTCGAGCAGGATCAGTTGTCGATCCTCGATCAAGCCTTGGCGTCGGCCGCCGAGCGCCATTGCCTGGTGTGCTGCCACCATCAGCCGGTGGATATCGGTTGCGCCTGGATCGCCCCGATCGGTTTGCGCAATGCCGATGAGTTGCTGCAGCGCCTGCGTGGTTATCCACAGGTGAAGGCGTTGCTCTGGGGGCATATCCACCAGGAATGGGATGAACTGCGCGATGGCTTGCGCCTGCTGGCCACGCCATCGACCTGCATCCAGTTTGCGCCGGGCAGCGAGGACTTCAAGGTCAGCGAGGAGCAGCCGGGGTATCGCTGGCTGCGCCTGCATGCCGATGGGCGAGTGGAGACAGGTGTGGAGCGGGCTACTGATTTTGCAGTGAAGCTCGACTTCAATAGCGCGGGGTATTAGAAGATCCTGGGGCTGCTGCGCAGCCCATCGCCGGCAAGCGCGGCTCCCACAGGTTGGACTGCCCCCAAGAAGTTGGACAAAAAATCCAACCCTTGGGGGACCTATGGGCAAGTACACAGAGCAGTTCAAGCTCACAGCCATCACCGCTTACCTGGATGGCAATAATGGCTTCCGAAAGGTAGCCCAACATTTCGGTATCGACTTCAGCCTGCTGCGCCGATGGGTTTCCAGCTATCAGCGCAATTCCAGCCTTCCTCCACGTTCGCCTGGGCGGGGTTATGACGACGATTTTAAGCGGCAGGTGGTCAGCTACATGCACGAGCATCGTCTTTCTATGCGGCAAACCGCAGCGCATTTTGGCCTCGGCCAATCGTCGCGGATAGGCAACTGGCAGCGGCAGTACTACAGTGGTGACCTTGTAGCTCCCGTCGACCGCCAGAAAAAGCCGATCAAAGTGCCGAAGAAGATCAAACCTGCAAAACCCACAGATACCGACGACTCGCAAAAGTCCCGAGACCAACTGATGGCGGAGCTCGAATACCTGCGCATGGAGAATGCTGTTTTAAAGGAGCTCAAGGCTTTACGGGAGGAAAAGGAACGAATATCGGGGAAAAAGCCCTGATCGTTTCCAGGCTCAAACGTAGATTTCCTTTGCCTGACCTGCTGGGGCTGGTCGGGCTGGCTCGCAGTACCTTTTATTATCAGGTGCAAAGCCAGCAGAAGCCGGACAAATATGCCGAGCTTAACGAGAAGATTCAGCAGATCTATCACAAAGAGAAAGGGCGCTACGGCTATCGACGCGTTGCACTCGTGATTAGAAAGGAGGGGGTGCAGGTCAACAAGAAGGTCATCGAGAAACTGATGGCTGCCCTAGGGTTGAAGTCACTGGTACGCCCCAAGAAATATCAGTCCTACCGAGGTGCCGTGGGCAAGATAGCGGCGAATTTGCTGGAGCGAAATTTCGTCGCCCAGCGTCCTAACCAAAAATGGGTGAGTGACGTAACCGAGTTCAAGGTGGCTCAACAGAAGCTCTATCTTTCGCCGGTGATGGACTTGTACAACGGGGAAATCATCGCCTATGAGACGGCTAGCCGCCCCCAGTACAGCCTGGTTGGAAATATGCTGGATAAGGCACTCAATACCTTGGGAGAAAAGCCGAAGCTAGTGCTCCACACCGACCAGGGATGGCAGTACCAGCAGGCTCAATATCGTCACAAGCTTCGCAGTCGCGGCGTGAAACAGAGCATGTCTCGTAAAGGCAATTGCCTGGACAATGCGGCTATGGAAAGCTTCTTCGGGACGCTCAAGTCAGAGTTTTTCTACCTAAAGCGTTTCGAGAGTATTGATGAATTGAAAGCAGGCCTGGATGAGTACATTCACTACTACAACCATGACCGCATCAAGCTGAAGCTCAATGGCCTGAGCCCTGTCGAGTACAGGACCCAGGCGGCAGCTTAAAACTGTCCAACTTTTGGGGGGCAGTCCAGGTACAGCGCTAACCTCAAGACTTGCGATACTCCTGTGGGAGCCGCGCTTGCCGGCGATGGGCCGCACGGCGGCCCTGCTCTTTGAAGAAATTGTTGCGAAATTGGCCGTGCGGCGCCAAAACCCGGTGAACGCGCTACACTGCGCGTCCCTGCGCCCGCTCGATCGGGCGCGAAGCCACAGATTCCGGGGGCAGCATGTCGGGTTCCATCCTCTATATCCATGGCTTCAACAGCTCGCCGCTTTCCAGCAAGGCACGCCAGCTCGAGGCTGTCATGCAGCAGTTGGGCCTGGCGCAGCAGTTGCGTGTCCCGGCCTTGCACCACCACCCACGCCAGGCCATGGTCCAGCTCGAAGCCGCCATTACCGAACTCGGGGCGCCGCTGCTGGTCGGCAGTTCGCTTGGCGGCTACTATGCCACCCATCTGGCCGAGCGGCATGGGCTCAAAGCCTTGCTGGTCAACCCGGCAGTCACCCCGCACAAGCGCTTCGACGGTTATCTGGGCGCCCAGCGCAACCACTACACTGGCGAGACCTGGGAACTGACCCTGGACCATGTGCAGGCCCTGGCCGAACTGGAGGTGCCGGCGCCGACCGACCCAGGCCGCTATCAAGTGTGGCTGCAGACCGCCGATGAAACCCTGGACTATCGCCATGCCGAGCATTATTACCGGGCTTGCGCCCTGCGCATCCAGGCCGGTGGCGACCACAGCTACCAGGGCTTTGCCGAGCAACTGCCAGGCCTGCTGGCCTTCGCCGGCATTGCCCGGCAGCAGTATGCGGCGCTCGATTTTTCTGTATTTTGATCTTTTTGCATTCACCAGACTGACGACGAGAATCCATGGCCAATCCCAGCGCTAGCGCCTATAACGCAGACGCCATCGAAGTCCTCTCCGGCCTCGACCCGGTGCGTAAACGCCCGGGCATGTACACCGACACCAGCCGGCCGAACCACCTGGCCCAGGAAGTCATCGACAACAGTGTCGACGAAGCCCTGGCCGGCCACGCCCGCTCGGTGCAGGTCATCCTCCACGCCGACCATTCGCTGGAAGTCAGCGACGATGGCCGCGGCATGCCGGTGGATATCCACCCTGAAGAGGGCGTGTCGGGCGTCGAGCTGATCCTCACCAAGCTGCATGCGGGGGGCAAGTTCTCCAACAAGAACTACCAGTTCTCCGGCGGCCTGCACGGTGTGGGTATTTCGGTGGTCAACGCCCTGTCGACCCAGGTGCGCGTACGCGTCAAGCGCGACGGCAACGAGTACCAGATGACCTTTGCCGATGGCTTCAAGGCCAGCGAGCTGGAAGTGGTCGGCACGGTCGGCAAGCGCAACACCGGTACCAGCGTGTACTTCAGCCCGGACCCGAAGTATTTCGATTCGGCAAAGTTTTCCATCAGCCGCCTCAAGCACGTGCTCAAGGCCAAGGCCGTATTGTGCCCGGGCCTGCTGGTCAGCTTCGAGGACAAGGCCAGCGGCGAAAAGGTCGAGTGGCACTACGAAGATGGCCTGCGTTCCTACCTGGTCGACTCGGTCAGCGAGTTCCAGCGCCTGCCCGACGAGCCATTCTGCGGCAGCCTGGCGGGTAACAAGGAAGCCGTGGACTGGGCCCTGCTGTGGCTGCCCGAAGGCGGTGACAGCGTCCAGGAAAGCTACGTCAACCTGATCCCCACCGCCCAGGGCGGTACCCACGTCAACGGCCTGCGTCAGGGGCTGCTGGACGCCATGCGCGAGTTCTGCGAGTTCCGCAACCTGCTGCCGCGAGGGGTCAAGCTGGCGCCGGAAGACGTCTGGGAGCGCATCACCTTCGTCCTTTCGATGAAGATGCAGGAACCGCAGTTCTCCGGCCAGACCAAGGAGCGCCTGTCGTCCCGCGAGGCCGCGGCGTTCGTCTCCGGTGTGGTCAAGGACGCCTTCAGCCTGTGGCTCAACGCCCACCCCGAGCTGGGCATGCAGCTGGCCGAGCTGGCCATCAGCAACGCCGGCCGGCGCCTCAAGGCCAGCAAGAAGGTCGAGCGCAAGCGCATCACCCAGGGCCCGGCATTGCCAGGCAAGCTGGCCGATTGCGCCGGCCAGGACCCGATGCGCGCCGAGCTGTTCCTGGTCGAGGGTGACTCCGCCGGCGGTTCGGCCAAGCAAGCCCGCGACAAGGAATTCCAGGCCATCCTGCCGCTGCGCGGCAAGATCCTCAACACCTGGGAAGTGGACGGCGGCGAAGTGCTGGCCAGCCAGGAAGTGCACAACATCGCCGTAGCCATCGGTGTCGACCCGGGCGCGGCCGACCTGTCGCAACTGCGCTACGGCAAGATCTGCATCCTCGCCGACGCCGACTCCGACGGCCTGCACATCGCCACCTTGCTCTGCGCGCTGTTCGTCCAGCACTTCCGCCCGTTGGTCGAGGCCGGCCACGTCTACGTCGCCATGCCGCCGCTGTACCGCATCGACCTGGGCAAGGAAATCTACTACGCCCTCGACGAAGCAGAGCGTGATGGCATCCTCGACCGCCTGGTGGCCGAGAAGAAGCGTGGCAAGCCACAGGTCACCCGATTCAAGGGCCTGGGTGAGATGAACCCGCCGCAGCTGCGTGAAACCACCATGGACCCGAACACCCGGCGCCTGGTCCAGCTGACCCTGGACGACGTGCAGGGCACCACCGAGATCATGGACATGCTGCTGGCCAAGAAGCGTGCTGGTGATCGCAAGAACTGGCTGGAAACCAAAGGCAACCTGGCTGAGGTCCTGGTTTGATTCGTCTGCTGGTTGCGGCCTGCCTGGCGCTGGTTGCCCTGCCGAGTCTGGCGGGCAACTGGCCAGAACTGAAACTGGCCTCCGAGCACCCGATCGACGGTATGCGCGGCGGTAACCTGTCTGGCCTGGCCGAGTGCCGGGGCGGGCTGTGGGGTGTTTCCGATCGTGATGACGACCGCATTTACCGCTTCGACCAGCAGAGCGCCGTCTGGCGCGCACAGCCGCTGACCTTCACCCCACCGCCGGTGCCTGAGAGCGGCCTGCCGTGGGGCTTGAAGTCGCGTAACTGGGCAGCGTCCTACGTGCGTGGCGGTGAACTGGATTACGAAGGTATCACCTGTGACCAGGCAGGCAACCTCTACCTGGTCAGCGAGGCCCATGCGGCGGTGCTGCAGCTGCCTGCCGAGGGTGAACCGCAGTGGCTGAAGATCGACCCGGCGATGGTCCGGCAGGCCCGTGCCAGCGGCATGTTGCTCAACTTCAACGCCTTGTTCGAGGGTCTGGCAATCAACCCGGAGGGTGACCGCCTGTGGTTGGCGGCCGAGCGCGAACGGCGCGGCCTGGTGGCCATCGAGCGGCAGCAGTCGGTGTGGACGTGCGGGCGTAGTTGCGTGTTGCTGAGCGAAGCTGGGGTCGAGATGCAGCCGCCACAGATGCCCAACCCTCGGGCGCTGTCGCGTGACTTCGCTGATCTCGCCTGGTTCGAGGGCAAGCTGTTCACCCTTGAACGCAACGCCTACCGCGTGTGCCGGCGTGAAGCCGCCAGTGGCAAGGTCGAGCAGTGCTGGTCGTTTGCCGCCGAGGCACTGCTGCCTGAGCGCCGCTATGACCAGCCGTACGGCCTGGCCGAAGCGCTGGTGATCGATGCCAAGGGCGCCTGGATCGGCCTGGACAACAACAATGGTGATCGTGCCGATGGCGAAAGCCGGCCGATCGTCTGGCGCTTCGAAGCGCCCCAGGGCGGCTGGAGCGCCACGCCATGAGCCAGACTCCGGGCAAGCGCGCCGGCAAGGTACTGATGATCGTCGCCTGGGCGGCGGGGCTGTTCCTTGCCACGCGTTTCTTCGGGCAATGGGAAGACCACGAGCGCAACCCGAACACCCAGGTGCAGTCGTCGCACGGTGACGGTTTCATCGAAGTGCGCCTGCTGGGCAATGGTCAGGGCCACTTCGTGGTGGACGGCGCGATCAACGGCCAGGGGGTGCATTTCATGCTCGACACTGGTGCCACCGACGTGGCGATCCCCGAGTCGCTGGCCAAGGACCTGAACCTACAGCGCGGGAGCCCGGTGGTGCTGAGCACCGCCAACGGCCGTACCGAAGGCTACCGTACCCGGCTGGACACCGTGCAGTTGGGCGATATCCGCCTGCAGAACGTGCGCGCGCTGGTGGTGCCGGGCCTGGACGGGCAGACCGTGCTGCTGGGCATGAGCGCCCTGAAACAACTTGAATTTACCCAGCGCGGCGGCACCATGCTGCTGCGCCAGAACCTGAAATGACGAGGCCCGCATGAGCGACTCACTGGAACTCAGCCTGGACGGCGTCGAACGCCGCTCGCTGGCTGACTTCACCGAACAGGCCTACCTCAACTACTCCATGTACGTGATCATGGACCGCGCCTTGCCGCACATCGGCGACGGCCTGAAGCCGGTGCAGCGACGCATCGTCTACGCCATGAGCGAGTTGGGGCTCGATGCCGACGCCAAGCACAAGAAGTCCGCCCGTACCGTCGGCGACGTGCTCGGCAAGTTCCACCCCCACGGCGACTCGGCCTGCTACGAAGCCATGGTGCTGATGGCGCAGCCGTTCAGCTACCGCTACACCCTGGTAGACGGCCAGGGCAACTGGGGTGCACCGGACGATCCGAAGTCGTTCGCCGCCATGCGTTACACCGAGGCACGCCTGTCGCGTTATTCCGAGGTACTGCTCAGTGAAGTAGGCCAGGGCACCGTCGACTGGGTGCCGAACTTCGATGGCACGCTGCAGGAGCCTGCGGTACTGCCGGCGCGCCTGCCGAATATCCTGCTCAACGGCACCACCGGTATCGCCGTGGGCATGGCCACCGATGTGCCGCCGCACAACCTGCGGGAAGTGGCCAGTGCCTGCGTGCGCCTGCTCGACGAGCCCAAGGCGACCATCGAGCAACTGTGCGAGCACATCCAGGGCCCGGATTACCCGACCGAGGCCGAAATCGTCACCCCGCGTGCGGAAATCCAGAAAATCTACGAAAGCGGCCGTGGCTCGATCCGCATGCGCGCCGTCTACCGCGTCGAGGACGGCGACATCGTCGTCACTGCGTTGCCACACCAGGTCTCCGGGGCCAAGGTGCTGGAGCAGATCGCCGCGCAGATGCAGGCCAAGAAGCTGCCGATGGTCGCCGACCTGCGTGACGAGTCGGACCACGAGAACCCGTGCCGCATCGTCATCATTCCACGCTCCAACCGCGTCGATGCCGACGAGCTGATGCAGCACCTGTTCGCCACCACCGACCTGGAAAGCAGCTATCGGGTCAACGTCAACATCATCGGGCTCGACGGCCGCCCGCAGCTGAAGAACCTGCGCGCGTTGTTGCTGGAATGGCTGGAGTTCCGCACCAATACGGTACGCCGCCGCCTGCAGCACCGCCTGGACAAGGTCGAGAAGCGCCTGCACCTGTTGGAAGGCTTGCTCACTGCGTTCCTCAACCTGGATGAAGTGATCCACATCATCCGTACCGAAGAACACCCCAAGCAGGCCCTGATCGAGCGCTTCCAGCTGAGCGAAATCCAGGCCGACTACATCCTCGAGACGCGCCTGCGCCAGCTGGCGCGCCTTGAAGAGATGAAGATCCGCGGCGAACAGGACGAACTGCTCAAGGAGCAGGCCAAGCTGCAGGCCCTGCTGGGCAGCGATGCCAAACTGCGCAAGCTGGTGCGCAGCGAGCTGATCAAGGACGCCGAAACCTATGGCGACGACCGCCGCTCGCCAATCGTCGAGCGTGCCGAAGCCAAGGCCCTGTCGGAAAACGAGCTGATGCCGACCGAGCCGGTCACCGTGGTGCTGTCGGAAAAGGGCTGGGTGCGTTGCGCCAAGGGCCACGACATCGACGCCACCGGCCTGTCCTACAAGGCGGGCGACGGCTTCAAGGCCGCGGCTGCAGGCCGCTCCAACCAATTTGCCGTGCTGATCGACTCCACCGGGCGCAGTTACTCGGTGGCCGCGCATAGCCTGCCTTCGGCGCGGGGCCAGGGGGAGCCGCTGACCGGTCGCCTGACGCCTCCGCCCGGAGCAACATTCGAATGCGTGCTGCTGCCGGACGATGATGCGCTGTACGTGGTGGCCTCGGACGCCGGCTACGGCTTCGTGGTCAAGGGTGAGGACCTGCAGGCCAAGAACAAGGCCGGCAAAGGCCTGCTCAGCTTGCCCAACGGTGCCAAGGTCATGACCCCGCGCCCGGTAGCTGACCGTGAGCAGGATTGGCTGGCGGCGGTGACCACCGAAGGTCGCTTGCTGGTGT
Source organism: Pseudomonas sp. LRP2-20 (assembly GCF_024349685.1). Taxonomy (NCBI): domain Bacteria; kingdom Pseudomonadati; phylum Pseudomonadota; class Gammaproteobacteria; order Pseudomonadales; family Pseudomonadaceae; genus Pseudomonas; species Pseudomonas sp. LR2-20. The sequence continues at coordinate 578,923 of NZ_AP025944.1, forward strand.
TCAAGGTTTCCGACCTGCCACAGCTGGGTAAAGGCAAGGGCAACAAGATCATCGGTGTGCCCGGTGATCGGGTAGCCAGTCGTGAAGAATTTGTCACCGATCTGGCGGTGATTGCCGAGGGTGCAACCCTTGTATTGCAAGCCGGCAAGCGTACTCTGTCTCTGAAACCCGACGACCTTGAGCACTACAAGGGCGAACGTGGCCGACGCGGTAGCAAGCTGCCACGCGGCTTCCAGCGGGTCGACGGGTTGCAGGTGGAACTGCCGGCATAATCCGATGAAATGTCTGGAACGGCAATTTCAGCGCCGTTCCAGGCAGAAATGCTGGAGTCGGACCGATATTTCGCGGATGATAGTGCCCCTGTGGTGCCGGCGTGGCCGCGTGCCCGATTGAATCTCTATCAGTATCACTGCGGTTTGCCTGGAGGCGACCGCCTGGATGGGTTGAATGAAATTCCTGCGCCTTCCATTTGCGCTGTTGATGACGGGTTTGCTGGGACTGAGCGGGTGCAGCATGCACCAGCCGGTTGCCCTGTACCAACTCGACAGCGGTGATCCTGGCCAGCCTTCGCAGAGTGCGGGCATGGCCGTGGTGCTCGGCCCGGTGTCGGTAGCCGATTACCTGCAGCGCGAAACCTTCTTGCAGCGTCAGGCCGATGGCAGCCTGAGTTCGGCGACCGACGGTCGTTGGGCCGGTAGCCTGTCGGCAGACATCGATCAATTGCTGGTGCGCCAGCTGGCCTGGCGCCTGGACAGCCAGCGCGTGGTGCTGGCCCCGGCCAGCACTGGCTTCACCCCGGACGTGCAGGTGCTGCTGTCGATCACTCGCCTGGATTCGGGCAAGAACCAGCCAGCGATCCTCGATGCACAATGGCGCCTGCTCGACCGCCGTGGTCATGTGCGTGACAACCGTATCGTTCACCTCGAACAGCCGCACGAGGGCAGCGAGTCGTCCCAGGTTCAGGCCCAGGGGCAATTGCTGCAGAAGCTGGCCGAACAGTTGAGCGCGGCGGTCAAACCGCTGGCCAATCAACCTGCGGTTGCTGAAGAAGCACCGAAGAAGCAGGCAGCACCGGTACAGGTCAAGAAGGCGCCGGAGAAGTCGAAGATCCCGATGGCTTCGCCGATTCGCACCGATATGGAAGTCTATCGGTTCTGATCGAACCGCCAGGCACAAAAAAGCCCGCATCTTGGCGGGCTTTTTTGTGCCTACGATTCGCAGCGGTTCCACGGGCTCGAGGCTTGTGCTGCATCTGTGGGAGCCGGTCTTGCCGGCGATGGGCCGCAAAGCGGCCCCCTGGATATCAGGCCCGGCGCTCGTGCATCCGCGCCAGCTGGCGTTCCAGCATCGACGGGTAAGGCTCCATCAACCGCTCCACACAGCAAGCCCCTTCAGGGCTGGCAATCGGCCGGATGCGGGCGCGCTTGCGGATCAGCTCGTCATCACTGATCTGCCGCTCGACCAGCAGCAGGTTGCGGCTGTGCTGCGACAGTGCCAGTGCGTCCTGGGCCTTCTCGGCCATCAGCAGGTCGACCTGCTCCAGCCCTTGCAGGTCATCGCCCAGGGCCAGGCCCAGCTGCAGTTGCAGGGTGATGCCGCTGTCGGCCACTTCGATCTGCAGGGCATGGCCCAGCGCCCGTAGCAGCTCACCGCAGCAGATAGCGTTGGTCAGGTAATCCTCGCCACAGTCGCGGCTGTGGAACAGCACCAGGGTGCTGCCATCGTTGAGCGTGTGGACGTCGCCTTCATACAGCGATGCCGCCTGCTCCAGGCAGCCCCGGTAGCGTTCCAGCAGCTCGGTCAGGCGCGTGCGTGGCAGGCGACGCAACTGCTCCTGGGAGCCCAGTTGAACGGCCAGCACGGCGGTGTTCTGTGGCTCGTCGGATTCGGCTACGGCAGGTTTGGCCGCCGGTTGCTCCTCGTCGTCCAGCAGCCCGGCGAACGCCTCGTCGTCGTCCTCGTCCGCCTGAACCACGGCCTTGGCACGTTGTGCCGGCTTGGCTGGGACTTCGTCGTGCAGCTCGTCGAACTCGTCTTCTTCTTCCTCCGGTTCCGGCTCGGGCGGAGGTGGCGGCGCCAGGCGGGCGTGCAGCTGGCGGGCGATGTCGCCGATCTCGTCCTGGCGGTCGATGGCCGGGGTGTAAGGGTGCGGGTCACGCAGCCACACCCGCAGCTGCAGCAGTGGCAGGGTGATGTGGCGGCCTTGACGCAGGCTCAGGCTCAGCGCCAGGGCCAGCAGGATGGCGGCAAGGATGCCCATGCTCTGCAGGCTGATCAGCATCGGCTGCTGGAACTGGCTCATGTCCAGGCTGATGCGCAGCTGACCGGCGGTCACGTCCTGGAACGTGATCTTGGTCTGGTACAGGCCTTCGGCTTCACCCAGCAGGCTGTTGCGCGGGCGCTGGCCGGCCTCGGCGAGGATGCGGTTGTCCACGCTGTAGATCGCCGCATGGGCCACCAGCGGGTTCTTCACCAGGTTGCCCAGCAACACATTGAGGCTGAGGATGTCGTTGGACACCAGCAGCTCGGTCGCCGAGGTGGCGGTCTGGGTGGTCAGGCTCTGGCCGAGGGCGTCAGCCTGTTCGTGCATGGCCTGCTTGAACTGCAGGCCCATCACGCAGGCATAGATCACCAGCGCCAGCGCCACCAGGAAAATGTTGGTGGTGGCGATGCGCAGTGCCAAGGGCACGCGACGTTGGCGCAGGGCTCGGAAGATCATGAGGAAGAAGTTGTCGGTTTTGACGGGCGTGGGCCGGTTCACAGAGCTCGGCTCTTAATGGCATAAAAGTGTTGGGCAGTATAGCGAGCAGTGTTTTGTCGGCAAAGTAGAGTTGGCGCCCGATGGTCATGGAAAATCGGTAGAATGCGCATTTTTCATCGAAGTCGGAGCCAGGTTGTGCGCGAAATCGTTCTGATCAACATCACCGGTGAGGACCGCCCCGGTCTCACCGCCGCCATTACCGGCGTCCTGCTCCAGGGCGGTGTGAACATCCTCGACATCGGCCTGGCGGTCATGCACGGCACCCTGTCGTTCGGCATTCTGGTCGATATCCCGGACAATGAAGTGGCGACCAGCCTGCTGCAGAGCGTGCAGTCCAAGGCCCATGAGCTGAACCTGCAAGCGCGTTACACGCCGATTTCCGAGGCCGACTACCAGCACTGGGCCGACGCCCAGGGCGAAGCTCGACATATCGTGACCTTGCTCAGCCGCAAGATCACCCCCGAGCAACTGCAACGCGTCAGCGCCGTCATCAGCCAGTATGGCCTGACCATCGAACGTATCGAGCGCCTGTCGGCACGGGTTGCCCTGGGCGCTTCGAGTGAAAAGGGCAAGGCGGCGCTGGAAATTTCCGTGCGTGGCGTGCCGAGCGACGCCCAGGCATTGCGTGCCGACTTCTTCGCGCTGTCTGAAGAGCTGAACATCGACATCGCGTTCCAGAACGACGACCTGTTCCGTCGCAACCGCCGCCTGGCGGTGTTCGACATGGACTCGACGCTGATCGAAGCTGAAGTCATTGATGAGCTGGCCAAGGCGGCCGGCGTGGGTGAGCAGGTTGCCGCGATCACCGAGCGGGCGATGCGTGGCGAGCTGGACTTCCGCGCCAGCTTCAAGGAGCGCATGGCGCTGCTCAAGGGCCTGGATGTCGGCGTACTCGACGAGATCGGTGCTTCCCTGCGCCTGACCGAAGGTGCCGAGAACCTGTTTGCCGAGCTCAAGCGCCTGGGCTACAAGACAGCGATCCTGTCCGGCGGCTTCTCGTACTTCGCCAAACAAGTGCAGGCGCGCCTGGGTATCGATTACGTATTCGCCAACGAGCTGGAAGTGGTCGATGGCAAGGTGACCGGCGTGGCCGTGGAACCGATCGTCGATGCCCAGCGCAAGGCTGACCTGCTGCAGCAGCTGGCCAGTGAAGAAGGCCTGCAGCTGGAGCAGACCATCGCCGTGGGCGACGGTGCCAACGATCTGCCGATGCTGTCGCTGGCTGGCCTGGGCGTGGCCTTCCGCGCCAAGCCGCTGGTGCGCCAGTCGGCCAAGCAGGCGATTTCCACCCTGGGGCTGGATGGCGTGCTTTACCTGCTGGGCCTGCGCGACCGCGACGCCCGCGGCTGAAATGCCATTCGGGGCCCACAGGGGCCCCTGTTCCCTTGCTACTAGGTTGATTGCGAACTGTTCTAAGTTCTCCTCGCAGCGCCATCTAGGCTTGGATCCGTACGGTTCACTCATCGACCGTACTGGCCCGGGGGGAGTCCTCGTGGCCATCAACTTCAAGGAGAAGAAGTTCATGTCCAAGTACGCAGTGGAGAATCAGTGGGGCGGTAACTCGGCACCTTGGCACCCGGGCGGAATCTGGGTAATTGGGGGCCGTGACAACCAGAAGGTGGTGTCGGTGGACGTCAAATCGAATGATGGCGGCCAGACACTGCAAGGCGTCATGACCTACGCCGGCGAAGGACCGATCGGCTTCCAGGGCAAGCGTATCGCGCAGAACCGTTATCAGGTGCAGAACCAGTGGGGTGGCAATAGCGCGCCCTGGCACCCAGGCGGAGAATGGGTGATCGGAGGGCGTGATAACCAGAATGTCATTGCCCTGACGGTGAAGTCCGACGATGGCGGCCTCACCCTCAACGGTACCAACACCTATAACGACGAGGGCCCGATCGGCTTCCGCAGCCTGCTCGGCTGACCCCTGCGGAGTCAACGCTCCCCGGCCACAAGCCGGGGAGCGTTGAAGGCTCAGGCCTGTTGCGGTTGGGCGAGGAATTCGCCCATGCGTACTGCGGAGCCTGCGCCCAACGTTTCGGCCCACTTCACTTGCTCCGGGCCGAACAGCACGATGGCGGTTGAACCCAGTTTGAAGCGGCCGAGCTCGGCGCCTTTTTCCAGGTGAATAGGCGCACGGCTGCTTTCGTCGTAGCGGAAGGTCTTCAGCTCGCGCTTCGGCGGGGTGACCAGGCCAGCCCACACGGTCTCGATCGAAGCGACGATCATGGCACCGACCAGCACCACGGCCATCGGCCCGCGCTCGGTATCGAACAGGCACACCACGCGCTCATTGCGGGCGAACAGCTCCGGAACGTTCTCGGCAGTGGTCTGGTTGACCGAGAACAGACGCCCCGGCACATAGACCATCTCGCGCAGGGTACCGGCCAGCGGCATGTGCACGCGGTGGTAATCCTTCGGCGACAGATAGATGGTGGCGAACTCGCCACCCATGAACGGCGCAGCCAGCGCTGGGTCGCCGCCGAGCAGTTCGAGGGCGCTGTAGCTGTGGCCCTTGGCCTGGAAGATACGACCGTGCTCGATCGGGCCCAGCTGGCTGACGGCACCGTCGGCCGGGCAGAGGATTGCGCCGGGGGTTTCGTCCAGCGGGCGCGCGCCTGGCTTGAGGGCGCGGGTGAAGAAGGCGTTGAAGTGCTCGTAGGCGGTGAGGTCTTCGACCAGCGCTTCGCTCATGTTCACCTGGTAACGCTTGGCGAACCAGGCGGTGAAGGCGTTCTTGAACCAGCGCGCACGGCACTCGGCGATGCAGCCAGCCAGACGCGACAGCAAGTGGTGCGGCAGCAGGTACTGGCTGATGATGAACAGACGGGATTTCATTGCGTTGAATGTCCTTAAACTTCGACAGGCGTGTCCGGGTGGTTGCCCCATTCGCTCCACGAACCGGCATAAGCCTTGATGCGTGGGTAGCCGAGGGCCTTGGCCACCAGGTAGGTGAAACCGGAGCGGCGGTGGGTCTGGCAGTGGGTGATCACTTCCTTGTCCGGGGTGATGCCCAGTTGCTGCAGCACTTGCGCGATATCCGCGCGGATGCGCAGGTGATCGTTGAGGTCCATGCCGGCAGTCCATTCGAAATTGATGGCGCCGGGAATGTGCCCGGCCTTGGCGGCCAGGACCTTCTCGCCATTGAATTCCTGTGGGCCGCGGGCATCCCAGATAACCAGGTCATCGGCGCCCAGGCGGCTTTGCAGGTACTCGCGGGTGGCGGTCGGTTCGCTGTGCAGTTGCAGCTTCACGGGTGTGTTGCCGGGTTCTGGCACCTCGGTGGAGAGTTTGTCCGCCGGCCAGGCCTGGATGCCGCCATTGAGGTAGTGGTAGTGCGCATGGCCGATGACATCGAGCAGCCAGATGAAGCGGCCGGCCCAGCCACCGCCTTCATCGTCGTACACCACGTAGACAGCATCGTCGCGGTGGCCGAGTTCGCTGAACAGCTTTTCCAGGTCGGCCAGGGCCGGCAGCAGGCCGGGCGCCGGAGGCTGGCCAAGCTGGGTGCGCTTGCCCTCGACGAAGCGGGCGCCGGGGATGTGCCCGCTGACATAGCGGTTGGCGCTGCTCAGGTCGACCAGAATCAGCTGGGGGGAATCCAGGCGCGGCAGCAGGTCTGCGGCTTCGATCACCAAAGGCAGGCCGGAAAAGTCAGTCATCCACGTTCTCCAGAGTGGAAAGAGGGGCGATTGTAGCGCAAGGCTCAGTCGCCGCGTTTGGCAAACACCACCAGCGCGCGTTCGATACATTGCGAAGTCTTGCCGAAGGCCTGCACGCTGACATCGGCCAGTGGCTTGCCGCCTTGGTCGGCCACGGCCAGCATCAGCACCTGGTCGCCGACACCCAGCGAGCGCAGCAACAGGTGTTCGCTATGGAACAGCGCACGCAGCGCTGCTGGCAGCAGCGCCGAGAACTGAGCGTGGTTCTCGGGCGTCAGGCGCAGTTGGCCGACCTTGCCCATCAGCTTTTGCAGCAGTTTGTTCTGCTCGATGTCCAGGGTGATGCCACCTGCTTCCTTGGGCAGGCCGGCGATCTGCTGTACGCGCAGGTAATCGGCGGCCTTGTCCAGACTCAGCAGCATGATGCGCTGCATCCCGCAGGCTTCCAGCGCTTCGCGCGCATGGGTGGCCAGGTGCACGGCATTGGTGAAAGGGCTTGGCTGGGTCAGCAGTTCCTGGCACAGCTTGCGCCAGCGGCCAAGCGCTTCGCTGGAAGGTGGCGGCGGGGTGAGCATGTCCGGGTGCGGGCGACGCTGGTCCCAGGGCCAGATCAGCGCCTCGGCGGGGTGGAACAGGGCATGGCGGGCGTGGCGCCGGGCGCTGGCCGCTGCTTGTTGGTGAACCTGCTGTTGCACGTCTTCCAGCGAGGTCTGCAGGTATAGCGCGGTCAGCAGTTGCCAGCGCAGCAGGTGCGGGTTGTCCCAGCCCACCTGTGCCGCCAGCGCCAGGTTGTTGGCCAGCAGCACAGTATTGGCCGGCTCGTTGAACCAGCGGCGCAAGCCGGGTGCTTCGTCCAGGCGATGCTGCTGGATGAGCAGGTCTTCTTCGCGGGCGATGCTCAGCACCAGGGCCAGCTGGTCGCGCTCTTCGAGCAGCAGGCGATAGCCTTGGGTCACCCACTTGGGCAGCCGCCAGTGTTCGGCCATGGCCCGGCACAGGGCGAAGATGCGCACGCCGAACAGTTCCTGCTCCACATCGGCTGCGGTTTCGCCCTTGTGGATAACCCGCAGCTCCCAGGCATCCAGCAGCTTGGGGTGGGCCAGGGCCAGCGGCCACAAGGGGGCGAGGAACAGCAAGCTGCCCCAGTGGATCTCCTGCCACAGGCGCGCCAGGCGGCTGGCGAACAGGCCGTTGGCCTGTTGCGCGGCGTGCTGGCTGATCAACAGGAACTGGCGCAGCACCGGCGGAATATCGTCTTCAGGCAGCGCCGGCAGACGCATCAGCAGTTCCTTGCTGCGTGCCAGGCCCAGGCGGTTCAGGGCGACTTCCAGGCTTTCAGCCGGCTCGGCCTGGCTGGCGTTGGCGGGGTGGTTGGCCTCGCGCATCACCGACAGCACCAGCGCGGGGCTGTCCTGCATCAGTTCGGCGATGTCGCGCAACGAGCGGCGACTGTCGTTGATTGCGCTCAATACCCGGTCGTAACTCTGCTTCGGGACCGGTACACGAACACCGTCGAGCAGCTTAACCCAGGCTTCTACCGTACGCGGATTCTGAGTGGGCACCTTGGATTCCATTGGCATTTTGACATCAGTCCGAACTGGCTTTTCGCTTTTAGTGGCTATAGTCTGGCGCAGTTCTGCCGATAAGTAGAAGAAGAGTTTTAAGGCTCCCGTTCCACTCCCTGACCACGACAGCAAGTGCTTTGATCCTATGGCTAAAATTATCGGCATCATCGTCGTATTCGCGAGCGTGCTCGGCGGATATGTACTCTCCCACGGCAAGATCGCGGCGCTGATCCAGCCGTTCGAAGTGCTGATCATTGGCGGTGCAGCCTTTGGCGCCTTCATGCAGGCCAACCCGGGTTACATGACCATGCATGTAATCAAGAAGTCGATGAAGATGTTCGGCTCGCGCTTCTCCCATGCTTTCTACCTGGAAGTACTGGGCCTGGTGTATGAAATCCTCAACAAGAGCCGTCGCGAAGGCATGATGGCGATCGAGAGCGATATCGAAGATGCCGCCGCCAGCCCGATCTTCGCCAAGTACCCGGCGGTGCTGGGCGACGAGCGCATGACCGCGTTCATCTGCGACTACCTGCGCATCATGTCCACCGGCAACATGGCCCCCCATGAGCTCGAAGGCCTGTTCGACATGGAGTTGCTGAGCATGAAGGAAGAGCTCGAGCACCCGTCTCACGCCGTCAGTGGCATCGCCGACGGCATGCCGGGCTTCGGTATCGTCGCGGCGGTACTGGGCATCGTGGTGACCATGGCGTCGCTCGGTGATGGTGACCAGAAGTCGATCGGCCTGCACGTCGGTGCAGCGCTGGTCGGTACCTTCTTCGGTATTCTCGCCGCGTATGGCTTCTTCGGCCCCCTGGCCAAGTGCCTTGAGCACGATGCCAAGGAAGAGCTCAACCTCTATGAGTCGATCAAGGCCTCGCTGGTGGCCTCGGCTTCCGGCATGCCGCCTTCGCTGGCTGTCGAGTTCGGGCGCAAGGTGCTGTATCCAAAGCATCGCCCAAGCTTTGCCGAGCTGGAACAAGCAGTTCGCGGTCGCTGAGCCATGGAAAACAATCAGCCGATAATCATCAAGCGCGTCAAGCGCTTCGGTGGCGGGCACCATGGCGGCGCCTGGAAGATCGCCTTCGCCGACTTCGCCACGGCGATGATGGCATTCTTCCTGGTACTGTGGCTGCTCTCCACGGCTACGCCTGAACAGAAGATCGCCATTGCCGGCTACTTCAAGGACCCGATCGGTTTTTCCGAGAGCGGCACGCCTTACGTCATCGATTTGGGTGGTTCGCCGCAGCTGGCACCGGAAAAGACCATCAACCCGGAGCAGAAGTCCGAGCCTACGCCTGACACCAGCATCCAGCTGGACAAGGACCAGGTCGAGACCATGGCCGAACAGGTCGAGCGCGAGCGCCTCGAGTTGCTGCTGCAGGAACTGCAGAACAAGGTCGAGGAAAACCCGCAGCTGCAGAAGTTCAAGGACCAGATCCTGTTCGAGATCACCCAGGACGGCCTGCGTATCCAGATCATGGATGCCGAGAACCGGCCGATGTTCGACATCGGCAGCGCACGCCTGCAGCCCTATTTCGAAGACATCCTGCTGGCCATGGCCGACACCATCAAGGCGGTGCCGAACAAGATCAGCATCAGTGGCCACACCGATGCCAAGCCGTACTCCGGCACTGGCGACTTCGGCAACTGGGAACTGTCGGCCAACCGCGCCAACGCCGCACGCCGTGCCTTGGTTGCCGGCGGCTATCCGGATGGTCAGGTGGCGCGGGTGGTGGGGTATGCCTCGTCGTCGCTGTTCGACCGCAAGAACCCGTTCAACCCGGTCAACCGCCGTATCGATATCATCGTCCTGACCAAGAAGGCGCAGCGCAACATCGAGGGTGAGCAGGGTGCGCCCGAGGCGCCGGCCCAACCGGCTCCGCCAGCGGGTGCTGCGCCTGGGGCCGCGGCACCGGTAGCTCCGGCGGCGGGTGCTGCCGCTGCCGAGGCGCCGATGCAGCCGCGGGAACTGCGCCAGAAGCTGAACATCTTCGAGGACGGGACCTTGAAGATGGATGAGCAGAAGGATCAGTAACCGCTGCTGTCGCTTTGCAGCCCTTCGCGGCTCGACTTGCCCGCGCAGGGCTGCAGAGCAGCTCTGAACGCTTCAAAACCCCCGCCTGATCTTGGCCTTGAGATCGGCATGAAAGAAATCCGCATTGTCCCGGTCGACACTTGAGCCACGCTCTGCCGGCAGAATCATTGCCCGCTGGAACGTGCACTCGTCGTGATACGCCCGCACGAACAGGTCAATGTGCGCCCGTTCGCGCATCACCGGCCACCTGGCAAGGTACTCGGGCAGCTCGCCGTCCCCTCTGTGGTAGAAACTGACCCGCCGATTGGCTGCCACCGCAGCTTCCAGTAGCCCGGCTGTCCACCAGTCATCGCTTGCTGCCGCGGGCAGCAGGCCGATCCAGTGGGTGGCATCGTTTATCTGTTGGCAGGCGCTGCCATGATGCTCTTCGCGAACCTGCCCGTCGGCGCCAAACTCCACCAGCTGCGCGGTGATGCCCTCAAGCAGCAGGCGTTCGTTGAGGATGAAGGCGTCAAGCCGCTCTTCGTGGCGGTAACTGATAAAAACCGGCATCGCGGTTGCCCTCCCTGATAGAAGTCATGACCTTCAGGGAAAGCGAGGGGCAGGGCAATAGATGGCAGGAAAACCGGAGGCGTCCTACGCACTCCGGTAACATTTCCTACAAATCAGTAGCTGTCTTCCGGCAGGCTGGCAATGATCGAGCGGTAGCTGTTCATCCGCTGCTGCTTGATGCGGCCGTCTTCAAGGGCCTTGAGCAGTGCGCACCCCGGTTCGCGATCATGCTTGCAGTCGCGGAAGCGGCAGGTGCCGAACAAGTCGCGGAACTCGATGAAACCATCTTCCACGTCGTCGCGGCTGACGTGGCCGAGGCCGAACTCGCGGATGCCCGGCGAGTCGATCAGGTCGCCGCCGTTGGGGAAGTGATACAGGCGTGCCGTGGTGGTGGTGTGCTGGCCCTGGCCAGACCATTCGGACAGGTCGCCGACGCGGGTGCCGGCATCCGGCAGCAAGCTGTTGACCAGCGACGACTTGCCCACGCCCGACTGGCCGACGAACACGCTGATGTGCCCGTCGAGCATCTGTTGCAGGCGCTGCATGCCGTCGCCGTGGTGCGCGGAGACTTCCAGCAGCGGATAGCCCAGTTCGCGGTAGACCTCAAGCAGCGCGTGCAGGCCCGGGCCGTTCTCTGCGTCGATCAGGTCGGCCTTGTTCAGCAGCAGCAGCGGGCGAATACCGGCGTGCTCAGCGGCCACCAGGTAACGGTCGATCAGGTTCGGGTGCGGCTCCGGTGCCGGGGCGAAGACGATCACGATCAGGTCGACGTTGGCCGCGACCGGCTTGAGCTGGCCGTGGTTGTTCGGCCGGCACAGCTCGGTGCTGCGCGGCATTTGCGCGACGATCACGCCGATGCCCTGGTTGCCGGCGCGCCAGACCACGCGGTCACCAGTGACCAGCGCCGGCAGGTTGGCCCGCAGGTGGCAGCGGAATACCTGGCCGGCGACTTCGCCGTCCTGGGCTTCCACCTCGACCTGCACACCGAAGTGGGCGATCACCAGGCCCAGTTGTTCCGGTCCCAGGTCACCGCCCTCCAGCTCCTGCAGCACGTGCTGCTCGCGTTTGGCGGCGCGAGCGGCGCGTTCGTTCTGGATTTTTTCGATACGCCAGTTCTGGCGACGATTGAGCTGGCGTTTGGCCATGGACCTTCCAAGGTGGGGCAAGTTGAAAACGGCAGGCAGTTTAGCACGCCCGCTCACAGACCATTCTGGTTACCTTTGCGCCGCGCATGCGCAGGCCGGCGTCGCTAGGCTAATATGACGGCCTATACGAGGAGCCCCTTCATGCAGAACCCACAGAACCTGATCTGGATCGATCTGGAAATGACCGGCCTGGATCCGGACCACGACGTCATCATCGAGATGGCCACCATCGTCACTGACAGCGAGCTGAACACCCTGGCCGAAGGCCCTGTGATCGCCATCCACCACAGCGACGAAGTGCTGGCGCGCATGGATGAGTGGAACACCCGCACCCATGGCGCCTCGGGCCTGACCCAGCGCGTGCGCGACAGCAAGATCAGCATGGCCGAAGCTGAAGCGCAGACCATCGCCTTCCTCGAACAATGGGTGCCGAAAGGCAAGTCGCCGATCTGCGGCAACAGCATCTGCCAGGATCGCCGTTTCCTTTACCGCCACATGCGCGGCCTGGAAAACTACTTCCACTATCGCAACCTCGATGTCTCCACCCTGAAGGAACTGGCTGCGCGCTGGGCGCCGAACGTGCGTGACAGCTTCAAGAAGGGCAGCACGCACCTGGCGCTGGACGATATCCGCGAGTCGATCGCCGAACTGCGCCACTATCGCGAGCATTTCATCAAGGTATGAGCCGAAAGGGCGCAGATATGCTCGCGCCCTCTTTTGGTGCCTTTGCCAACTGGTTAGACTGCGCGCCTTTCCTGCTCGGACCCGCGCCATGTTGTTGATGCTCTACCTGATTGCCATCACCGCCGAAGCCATGACCGGTGCCCTGTCTGCCGGCCGCCGCGGCATGGACTGGTTTGGCGTGGTGCTGATCGCCTGCGTGACTGCCCTGGGTGGCGGCTCGGTGCGCGACGTGCTGCTTGGTCATTACCCGTTGACCTGGGTGAAGCACCCGGAATACCTGGTGCTGACCAGCTTTGCCGCGCTGCTGACCATTTTCATCGCACCGATGATGCGCCGTTTGCGCTCGTTGTTCCTGGTGCTGGATGCCCTGGGCCTGGTGGCCTTTACCCTGATTGGCTGCATGACCGCGCTGGAAATGGGGCAGGGCATGCTGGTGGCGTCGATCAGCGGGGTGATCACTGGGGTGTTTGGCGGGATCCTGCGGGATATCTTCTGTAACGACATCCCATTGGTGTTCCGTCGTGAGCTGTATGCCAGTGTGTCGTTCGCGGCGGCTTGGTTCTATCTGGGCTGCGTGTACTTCAAGCTACCGGCGGAGCAGGGGATGCTGCTGACCTTGTTCGGCGGCTTCCTGGTGCGCTTGCTGGCGATCCGTTTCCATTGGGAAATGCCCAAGTTCCACTACAACGACCAGCAATAAATGCGCTTGCCTTGAGGGTTGCTGCGTCTGTGAGATCGAGCGCCGCCCGCGCGGCGCATCGCGAGCTGCGCTCGCTCCTACGTTTGTTTCGGGCCAGTGATGCCTGTGACAGGCGCGCGCGACCGCCTGGTTTGTACGACGCGATATCGAGTCAGGCGCCAAGGCGTTCGCGCGCAAATCCCCCAGGAAGAATTGGCCCGAAACAAACGTAGGAGCGAGCGCAGCTCGCGATGCGCCGCGCGGGCGGCGCTCGATCTCCGCCACACCATCACAATCAAGACCTACGCTTAGCGGCCCTCATCCCCTTTCAACGCCGTGCCGGTCCAGCGCCCATTCCACATGCTCGCGCACCAGCTCCGACTCATCTTCGCGCCGCGCCTTCAACGCCTCGATCACCGGAATCGTCGAGGGCGCATTACCCAGCCCTACCGCCAGGTTGCGCAAAAAACGCTCATAACCCGCCCGGCGCAGCGGCCCGCCCTCGGTCTTGCGCAAGAAGGTGCGCTCGTCCCACAGGAACATTTCAGCCAGCTCGGCATTATCCAGCCCATGCCGCGGCTGGAAGTCCTGCTCCTTGCTGTAATTGGCAAAACGGTTCCAGGGGCAGACGATCTGGCAGTCATCGCAGCCAAACACCCGATTGCCCATCATCGAGCGCAGCTCGACCGGAATCGGCCCGCGCAACTCGATGGTCAGGTAGGAGATGCAGCGCCGAGCATCCAGCTCGTACGGCCCGACGAACGCCTGGGTCGGGCAGATGTCCAGGCACGCCTGGCAGCGCCCGCAGTGTTCACTGGTATGGGCCTCGTCCACCGGCAGCGGCAGGTCGACGAACAGTTCGGCCAGGAAGAAATAGCTGCCGGCCTTGCGGTTGAGCAGCAGGGTATTCTTGCCGATCCAGCCCAGCCCGGCTTGTTCGGCCAGGGCCTTCTCCAGCACCGGCGCGCTGTCGACGAAGGCGCGGTAACCGAACGGGCCGATCGCTTCCTGGATGCGGTCCGCCAGGAACTGCACGCGCTTGCGCACCAGCTTGTGGTAGTCGCGGCCCAGGGCGTAGCGCGACACGTAGGCCTTTTCCGGCTGGGCCAGGCGTTGCGCCATCTGTGTGTCGCCGGGCAGGTAGTCCATGCGCAGTGATACCACGCGTACCGTGCCGGGGATCAGTTGGTCGGGGTGGGCGCGTTTGCTGCCATGGGCACCAAGGTACTCCATTTCGCCCTGGTAGCCGGCGTCGAGCCAGCGCTGCAGGTGTTGTTCGTGCTCGCCAAGGTCGACACCGGCGATGCCGACGTGGGCAAAACCGAGTTCTTGGCCCCAGATCTTGATGGATTGGGCCAGTTGGGCGAGGTCAGGGGTACAGGCGGACATGGATGGGCAGGCAATACGGGCTCAGGTGCGTATAATTCTGCCAGACATTGGAGCCTTTGACCCCATGCCGCAGACCAAACACCCCAGCAATGCCCCACAATTGCTCAGTAGCGTGACCGCCGCACGCCTGCCGGCACGTCCTGCGCAGGCCCATAAAGGCGACTTTGGCCATGTGCTGGTCGTCGGTGGTGACCTGGGCACCGGTGGCGCCGTGCTGCTCAGTGCAGAGGCTGCGCTGCGTTGCGGTGCCGGGCTGGTCAGCGTGGCGACGCGGCCGGAGCACGTCGCGGCCGGGCTGGCGCGCATGCCGGAGGCCATGTGCCTGGGGGTCGAGTCGGCCAATCAGTTGATCGGTGTGCTGGAGCGCGCCTCGGTGCTGGTGGTGGGCCCTGGCCTGGGGCAGGCTGCCTGGGGCCGCAGCCTGCTGTCTGCGGTGGCCAACGCCGAGCGGCCGCAGGTGTGGGATGCCGACGCCCTGAACCTGCTGGCCCGCACGCCACTGGCGCTACCCAGCGGCAGCATCCTCACCCCGCACCCGGGGGAGGCGGCGCGGCTGTTGGGCATATCCACCGAGGCAGTACAGGCCGATCGGCCGGGTGCGGCGCGCAAGCTGGCCCGCCGCTATGCCAGTGTCTGCGTGCTCAAGGGGGCCGGCACCCTGGTGGCGGACCCTACCGGCCAACTGGCACTGTGCGAGCGGGGCCACCCGGCGATGGCCGGTGCCGGGCTGGGCGACGTGCTCACCGGCGTGCTGGCGGCTTTGCTGGCCCAGGGGCTGGACGCCTGGAGTGCGGCGGGCCTGGGCGTATGGTTGCACGCCAGTGCAGGGGAGCGTCTGGGCGTCAAAGGTAGAGGCCTGGCAGCCAGTGATCTGGCGCCGGTCATTCGTGAGTTGTTGGAGGAGCATTCTGCGTGTCTGGCTTAACCCTGTTTCTGGCCGATGAAGCGGCCACGGTCGATTTCGGCGCAAAACTGGCCGAGGTGACCGGCGGTCGTGGCGTGATTTTTCTGGAAGGCGACCTGGGGGCGGGCAAGACCACGCTCTCGCGTGGCTTGATCCGTGGCCTGGGCCATACTGGTGCAGTGAAAAGTCCGACGTTCACCGTGGTAGAACCCTACGAAATCGGTGAAGTGCGCGCCTTCCATTTCGACCTGTATCGCCTGGTCGACCCGGAAGAGCTTGAGTTCATGGGCATTCGTGACTATTTCGAGGGCGATCCGCTGTGCCTGTTCGAATGGCCGCAAAAGGGTGCGGGCGTTTTGCCAAAGCCCGACCTGACCATTACCATAAGCCCCCAAGCGAGCGGCCGCTCGCTTGACCTTACGCCGCAGGGGGCTCGCGGCGAGGCCTGGTGCACTGCACTGGCCGAACACTATAAACAGTAAGTGGGGTAGGTATGCGCATACGCGCACTGGTCGCTGTCGTTGGATTGCTGCTGACAGCGGTGACCGTTGACGCTCTGGCCGTCACTCAAGTCAAGAGCGTGCGCCTGTGGCGCGCGCCGGACAACACGCGGTTGGTCTTTGACCTGTCTGGCCCCGTGCAGCATAGCGTCTTCACCCTGAGCGCACCCGATCGCCTGGTGATCGACATCAATGGCGCGACCTTGGCCGCGCCGCTGAGCGTTTCGACCGCGAACACGCCGATCAGCAGCGTGCGCTCGGCCCAACGTACCCCTACCGACCTGCGTGTGGTGGTCGACCTGAAGAAGTCGGTCACGCCCAAGAGCTTCACCTTGGCGCCCAATGCCCAGTATGGCAACCGCCTGGTGGTCGACCTGTACGACCAGGAAGCCGACGCCATCGCCGCCACGGCGCCGACCCCGCCGCCAACGCCGGTGCAGACCCCGGCGACCACGCCAGCCGTGCCGGTGACCCCGGCTCAGCCCGCGATCAAGCTGCCACCGGTGCCAAGCGGCAAGCGCGACATCGTGGTCGCCATCGATGCCGGCCATGGCGGCGAAGACCCGGGGGCATCCGGCTCCAGCGGCCAGCACGAGAAAGACATCGTGCTGCAGATCGCCAAGGAGCTGCAGCGCCAGATCAACACCGAAAGGGGTTACCGCGCCGAGCTGACCCGTACCGGTGACTACTTCATTCCACTGCGCAAACGCACCGAGATTGCCCGCAAGAAGGGTGCCGACCTGTTCATCTCGATCCACGCCGACGCTGCACCGTCACGCGCCGCGTTCGGCGCCTCGGTGTTCGCCCTGTCCGACCGGGGCGCCACGTCCGAGACCGCGCGCTGGCTGGCTGACACGGAAAACCGTTCCGACCTGATCGGTGGTGCCGGCAACGTCAGCCTCGACGACAAGGACCGCATGCTTGCGGGCGTGCTGCTCGACCTGTCGATGACCGCCACGCTGAGCTCCAGCCTGAACGTCGGGCAGAAGGTGCTCGGCAACATGGGCCGCGTGACGTCGCTGCACAAGCAGCGGGTGGAACAGGCAGGCTTCATGGTGCTGAAGTCGCCGGATATCCCGTCGATCCTCGTTGAAACCGGGTTCATCTCGAACAACAACGAAGCGGCCAAGCTGGCCACTGCCAGCCATCAGCAAGCGTTGGCGCGTTCGATTCATACCGGTGTGCGCCAGTACTTCCAGCAGAACCCGCCGCCCGGCACCTACGTTGCCTGGCTGCGCGACAGTGGCAAGATCGCCCAAGGCCCGCGTGAGCACACCGTGCGCCCGGGCGAGACCCTGGCGATGATCGCCGTGCGCTATCAGGTCAGTGTGCCCAGCCTGCGCAGCACCAACGGCCTCAAGACCGATGAGCTGAAGGTCGGCCAGCACCTCGATATCCCCGCTACCACATTGGCTTCGCAATGAGTGGTGGTTCGCGCATCCAGCTGCTCAGCCCGCGGCTGGCCAACCAGATTGCTGCCGGTGAGGTGGTCGAGCGCCCGGCTTCGGTGGCCAAGGAACTGTTGGAAAACAGCCTGGACTCCGGCGCCCGGCGCATCGACGTGGAAGTCGAGCAGGGTGGTGTGAAGCTGCTGCGGGTACGTGACGATGGCAGCGGCATTTCCGCCGACGACCTGCCGCTGGCCCTGGCCCGTCACGCCACCAGCAAGATTCGCGAGCTGGAGGACCTTGAAGGCGTACTGAGCCTGGGCTTCCGTGGCGAGGCCCTGGCGTCGATCAGCTCGGTGGCGCGCCTGACCCTGACCTCGCGCACGGCCAGTGCTGGCGAAGCCTGGCAGGTAGAGACCGAAGGCCGAGACATGACCCCGCGCGTGCAACCCGCCGCGCATCCAGTCGGCACTTCGGTGGAAGTGCGCGACCTGTTCTTCAATACCCCGGCCCGACGCAAGTTCCTCAAGGCCGAAAAGACCGAATTCGATCACCTGCAGGAAGTCATCCGCCGCCTGGCCCTGGCTCGCTTCGATGTCGGCTTCCACCTGCGCCACAACGGCAAGAGTGTCCTCAGCCTGCATGAGGCGCATGACGAAACTGCCCGCGCACGGCGGGTCGGCGCCATCTGTGGCCCGGGCTTCATGGAACAGGCGCTGCCGATCGACGTCGAGCGCAATGGCCTGAGGCTGTGGGGCTGGGTCGGCCTGCCGACGTTTTCGCGCAGCCAGGCCGATTTGCAGTACTTCTTCGTCAACGGCCGTGCGGTGCGCGACAAACTGGTCGCCCATGCCGTACGCCAGGCCTATCGCGATGTGCTGTTCAATGGCCGGCATCCGACCTTTGTGCTGTTCCTCGAGCTCGAACCGAATGGCGTCGATGTCAACGTGCACCCGACCAAGCACGAAGTACGTTTCCGCGAAGGCCGCTCGGTGCATGACTTCCTCTATGGCACGCTGCACCGTGCCCTGGCTGATGTACGCCCGGAAGATCAGCTGGCTGCGCCTGCCGCTGTGCCTGAAGTGGTTCGCCCGACTGGCCAGCAGGCCGGTGAGTTCGGCCCGCAAGGCGAAATGCGCCTGGCCTCGCCGGTGCTCGAGCAGCCACAAGCGCCGCAGCATTCCATTTCCAATGGTGGCAGTGGCGCCGGTTACCAGTACCAGTACACACCGCGCCCGTCGCAGCCGTTGCCGGCCGCCGAGTCCCAGGCGGTCTACCGCGAGTTCTTCAAGCCGCTGAACGCTGGCACGCCAGCCCCTTCGGCGCTGCCGGAAAGCCAGGGCGATATCCCGCCATTGGGTTATGCCCTGGCCCAGCTCAAGGGGATCTACATCCTGGCCGAGAATGCCGTTGGACTGGTGCTGGTGGACATGCATGCGGCCCACGAGCGCATCATGTACGAGCGGCTCAAGGTGGCCATGGCCAGCGAAGGCCTCAGCGGCCAGCCGCTGCTGGTGCCGGAAACCCTGGCGCTGAGCCAGCGCGAGGCCGACTGTGCCGAGGAGCACGGCCAGTGGTTCCAGCGCCTGGGCTTCGAGCTGCAACGCCTGGGCCCTGAAACCCTGGCGATTCGCCAGATTCCGGCGCTGCTCAAGCAGGCCGAGGCCAATCGCCTGGTCCAGGACGTGCTCGCCGACCTGATGGAGTACGGCACCAGCGACCGTATCCAGGCGCACCTCAACGAACTGCTCGGAACCATGGCCTGCCACGGCGCCGTGCGCGCCAACCGGCGCCTGGCCATCCCCGAGATGAACGCCCTGCTGCGCGACATGGAAAACACCGAGCGCAGCGGCCAGTGCAACCATGGTCGCCCGACCTGGACCCAGATGGGTCTGGACGATCTGGACAAACTTTTCCTGCGCGGTCGATGACATGAGCGGCAAGCCCCCTGCGATATTCCTCATGGGCCCGACGGCGGCCGGCAAGACAGACCTTGCCATCGAGCTGACCAAGGTCCTGCCCTGCGAGCTGATCAGTGTCGACTCGGCGCTGGTCTACCGTGGCCTGGATATTGGTTCGGCCAAGCCTTCCAAAGAGATTCTGGCGGCCTACCCGCACCGACTGATCGACATCCGCGACCCGGCCGAGAGCTATTCGGCCGCGCAGTTTCGCGCTGATGCCCTCGAGGCGATGGCCGATATCACCGCGCGCGGCAAAATTCCGCTGCTGGTCGGTGGCACCATGCTTTATTACAAGGCGCTGATCGAAGGCCTGGCAGACATGCCGGCGGCCGATGCCGCCGTGCGCGCAGAGCTCGAGGCCCAGGCCGAGGCGCTGGGCCTGGCCGAGCTGCATCGGCAGCTGGCGGAGATCGACCCCGAGTCGGCAGCGCGCATTCACCCCAACGACCCGCAGCGGCTGATCCGGGCGCTGGAGGTTTACCGGGTGAGCGGCGAGAGCATGACAGCCCATCGCCAGCGTCAATTCGCGGAAAGTAGCGGCGCAGACACAGGCGCTGGCGGGCATTTGCCCTATACTGTCGCGAGTTTGGCGATTGCGCCTGCGGATCGTCACATTTTGCATAAGCGAATTGCGCTACGATTTTCGCAGATGCTGGAACAGGGCTTCGTTGACGAGGTCCGATCGCTGCGAGCCAGAAGTGACTTGCACGCCGGGCTGCCGTCTATACGGGCAGTGGGGTATCGACAGGTCTGGGACTACCTCGACGGCAAGCTGACTGAGAATGAGATGCGCGAACGCGGTATCATTGCCACTCGGCAGCTGGCCAAGCGGCAGTTCACCTGGTTGCGTGGCTGGCCTGATGTGCACTGGCTCGACAGCCTGGCCTGCGACAATCTGTCCCGCACCTTGAAATACCTTGGGGCCGTCTCCATATTGAGCTGAGTCCCTGCTGATAGCCGTCTATTCTTGCGAAGGGGCGGCCTGACTTATCAATTTTTCTGATTTTCTATTATTTATCCTTACAGGAGTGCGGCATATGTCAAAAGGGCATTCGCTACAAGACCCTTACTTGAACCAACTGAGAAAAGAAAAGGTCCCGGTATCGATCTATCTGGTAAACGGGATCAAGCTGCAGGGCTCGATCGAATCCTTCGACCAGTTCGTGGTACTGCTGAAGAACACCGTCAGCCAGATGGTCTACAAGCACGCCATCTCGACCGTGGTTCCTGCCCGTCCGGTTCGCCTGCCAAGCCCGTCCGATTCCGAACACGGCGACAGCGAGCCAGGCAACGCCTGATAGGAGCCTGCATTGTTCTTTGAGCGCCACGGTGGTGGTGAGCGGGCGTTGCTCGTTCACTTGGAAGGTCAGAACCCTGAGGCGCGCGAAGACCCGCAGGAGTTTCAGGAGCTGGCACTGTCGGCTGGAGCCGACATCGTCTCGTTGGCCACGGTAGCCAGGCATCAGCCTACGGCCAAATACCTGATTGGCAGCGGCAAGGTCGAGGAATTGCGCGACCTGGTCAAAGCCGAACAGGTAGACCTGGTGATTTTCAATCACACCCTCACGCCCAGTCAGGAGCGCAACCTCGAGCGAGTCTTCGAGTGCCGCGTGCTTGACCGTACCGGGCTGATTCTCGACATCTTCGCCCAGCGGGCGCGTACCCATGAAGGCAAGCTGCAGGTCGAACTGGCCCAGCTCGACCACATGAGCACGCGGCTGGTGCGCGGCTGGACCCACCTTGAGCGGCAGAAAGGTGGTATCGGCCTGCGTGGCCCGGGTGAAACCCAGCTGGAAACCGACCGCCGCCTGCTGCGGGTACGTATCCGGCAGATCAAGGGGCGCCTGGAAAAGGTGCGCAGCCAGCGCGAGCAGGCCCGCCGTGGCCGCAAGCGCGCGGATATCCCTTCGGTTTCGCTGGTCGGCTATACCAACGCCGGCAAGTCCACGCTGTTCAATGCCCTGACCGAATCCGAGGTGTACGCGGCCGACCAGCTGTTCGCCACGCTCGACCCGACCTTGCGCCGGCTCGAGCTGGCCGACCTGGGCCCGATCGTGCTGGCCGACACCGTGGGCTTCATTCGCCACCTGCCGCACAAGCTGGTCGAGGCATTTCGGGCTACGCTCGAAGAATCGAGCAACTCGGACCTGCTGCTGCATGTGATCGACGCCCATGAGCCAGAGCGCATGGAGCAGATCGAGCAAGTGTTGGCCGTGTTGGGCGAGATCGGTGCCGAAGGCTTGCCGATCCTCGAGGTCTATAACAAACTCGACCTGCTTGAAGATGTCGAGCCGCAGATCCAGCGTGATGCCGATGGCAAGCCGCAGCGGGTCTGGGTATCGGCACGAGATGGACGTGGCCTGGAGTTGGTCGGCCAGGCGATTGCCGAGTTGCTGGGGGATGATCTGTTTGTCGGTACCCTGTGTCTGGAGCAGCGTTTTGCCCGCTTGCGCGCGCAATTCTTTGCCCTGGGTGCCGTGCAGAGTGAAGAGCATGACGAAGAAGGGCGCAGCCTGCTGAGTGTTCGCCTGCCCAGGGTCGAGTTGAATCGCCTGGTCAGTCGTGAAGGCATGGAGCCGCAAGTGTTTGTCGAGCAACACACTTTGCAATAAATGCCCGGCGAGGTCGCCGGGCAGCAGTGGCAGGCATTCTGTAGCATTGGACGGCGCGCCGTGGGCGCGTCTTTGCTTTATCAGATGGAGAGCGCTATGGCTTGGAACGAGCCGGGTGGCAACTCGAACAATCAGGATCCCTGGGGCGGCCGTCGCGGTGGCGGCGGTGGTGGCGACAAGAAGGGTCCGCCGGATCTGGACGAGGCCTTCCGCAAGCTGCAGGACAGCCTGAACGGCATGTTCGGCAGTGGCAAGAAACGTGGCGGCGGTGACCGCAATGTCGGCAAGGGTGGTGGCTTCGGCCTGCTGGGCATCGGCCTGGCGGTGCTTGCCGCAATCTGGCTGTACAGCGCCGTGTACGTGGTCGACGAGCAGGAGCAGGCCGTTGTGCTGCGCTTCGGCAAGTACTATGAGACGGTCGGTCCCGGCCTGAACATCTACTTCCCGCCGATCGATCGCAAGTACATGGAAAACGTCACGCGCGAGCGTGCCTACACCAAGCAGGGGCAGATGCTCACCGAGGACGAGAACATCGTCGAGGTGCCGCTGACCGTCCAGTACAAGATCAGCAACCTGCAGGACTTCGTGCTCAACGTCGACCAGCCTGAGGTCAGCCTGCAGCATGCGACTGACAGTGCCCTGCGCCACGTGGTGGGTTCCACCTCGATGGACCAGGTGTTGACCGAAGGCCGTGAGCAGATGGCCGTGGATATCCGCGAACGCCTGCAGCGCTTCCTCGACACCTACCGCACCGGTATCACCGTCACCCAGGTCAACGTACAGAGCGCGGCAGCCCCGCGTGAAGTGCAGGAAGCCTTCGACGACGTGATCCGCGCCCGTGAAGACGAGCAGCGTGCCCGCAACCAGGCCGAGTCCTACGCCAATGGCGTGGTGCCGGAAGCCCGTGGTCACGCCCAGCGCATCATCGAGGACGCCAACGGTTACCGCGACGAAGTCATCGCTCGCGCCAAGGGTGAGGCCGACCGCTTCACCAAACTGGTCGGCGAGTACCGCAAGGCCCCTGACGTGACCCGTCAGCGCCTGTACCTGGAGACCATGCAAGAGGTCTACAGCAATACCAGCAAGGTTCTGGTCACGGCCAAGGACGGGCAGAGCAACCTGCTTTACCTGCCGCTGGACAAGATGGTCGAAGGCAGCCGCAGCGCTTCCGCGCCAAGCACCAGTGTCAGCCCGTCGGTCAACGATGCGGCCGCACGTGCCGCGCAGGACCTGCAACAGCAACAGCAGCCACTGCGCACTAGGGAGAGCCGCTGATGAGCAACCGATCGCTGATCGCCCTGATCGCCGCCGTGGTTCTGGCTATTGTGGCCTGGAACAGCTTCTACATCGTGTCCCAGACCGAGCGTGCGGTACTGCTGCGCTTCGGTAAGGTGGTCCAGGCGGATGTCCAGCCGGGCCTGCACGTGAAGATTCCGTACGTGAACCAGGTACGCAAGTTCGACGCACGCCTGATGACCCTCGACGCCCCCACCCAGCGGTTCCTGACCCTGGAGAAGAAGGCGGTGATGGTCGACGCCTACGCCAAGTGGCGCGTCAAGGATGCCGAGCGCTTCTACACGGCCACTTCCGGCATGAAGCAGATCGCCGACGAGCGTCTGTCGCGTCGCTTGGAAAGCGGCCTGCGTGACCAGTTCGGTAAACGTACCCTGCACGAGGTGGTTTCCGGTGAACGTGACGCGCTGATGGCTGACATCACCGCCTCGCTGAACCGCATGGCCAGCAAGGAACTGGGTATCGAGGTCATCGACGTGCGCGTCAAGGCCATCGACCTGCCGAAGGAAGTCAACCGCAGCGTGTTCGACCGCATGAGCACCGAGCGTGAGCGGGAAGCCCGCGAGCACCGCGCCAAAGGTAACGAGTTGGCCGAAGGTATTCGCGCCGATGCCGACCGTCAGCGCCGTGTACTGCTGGCCGAAGCCTACCGCGAAGCGGAGGAAACCCGCGGTGATGGCGACGCCCAGTCGGCCGCCATCTATGCCAAGGCCTACTCCCAGGACGCCGATTTCTATGCGTTCTACCGTAGCCTGCAGGCGTACCGCGAGAGCTTCTCGAGCAAGAGCGACGTGCTGGTCCTGGATCCGAAGAACGAGTTCTTCCGCTTCCTGGACAAGAGCAAGCCGTGATGCTCAGACCCTGATTTTCATGCAGCGGCGCCCCGCCTGGCAGCTAAAACACCAGGCGGGGTGCATCCTGAATGAAAAGGGGTGTATGATGAGGCAGCCGGGAAATTTCCCGGCTTTTTTGCGTCTGCAAGGTTGATTGGCAAAGCGCCAGTTGACGGTTTGGTCAGGTCGCAAGGCAATTCGAGGGTATCGGGTACGGTGGCTGCGCTGGGATCAGTGCTGCCCGCTGCTGTGCGCGATACCGGCTTTACTGACGGCTCGCCTGCTGGCAAGCCGCCCGGAC
Organism: Pseudomonas sp. LRP2-20; assembly: GCF_024349685.1. Classification (NCBI taxonomy): domain Bacteria; kingdom Pseudomonadati; phylum Pseudomonadota; class Gammaproteobacteria; order Pseudomonadales; family Pseudomonadaceae; genus Pseudomonas; species Pseudomonas sp. LR2-20. Next base: position 603,187 of record NZ_AP025944.1, read on the forward strand.
CAGAGGGGAAATGGCGTAATGGCAACGGTAGACCGCTGGCTGCTGCCAGATGGCATCGAGGAAGTACTGCCACCTGAGGCTGCGCGTATCGAGATCGCGCGCCGTCAGGTGTTGGACCTGTTCCAGAGTTGGGGCTATGAGCTGGTCGTCACCCCGCATATCGAGTACCTGGAGTCGCTGCTCACCGGCGCCGGCCAGGACCTGGATCAGCGCACCTTCAAGGTGGTCGACCCGCAGTCGGGCCGCCTGATGGGCTTCCGCGCCGACTTCACCCCGCAGGTGGCGCGTATCGACGCCCACACCCTGCGCCGTGAGGGCCCGAGCCGCCTGTGCTACGCCGGCAGCGTGCTGCACGCCCAGCCGCGTGCCTTGTCCACCTCGCGCAGCCCGATTCAGCTGGGTGCCGAGCTGTATGGCGACGCCAGCCCGACCAGCGATGTCGAAGTCATCAGCCTGATGCTCGCCACGCTGCAGCTGACCGACGTTGCCGATGTGCACATGGACCTCGGCCACGTCGGCATCTACCGCGGCCTGGCCCGTGCCGCCGGCCTGTCGGGCGCGGTCGAACAGCAGTTGTTCGATGCCCTGCAGCGCAAATCGGTCGATGAAGTACAGGCGCTGACCGCCGACCTGCCGAAGGACCTGGGCAACATGCTGCGCGCTCTGGTCGAGCTGTGCGGTGGCCGTGAAGTGCTGGCCGAAGCCCGTGTGCGCCTGGGGCGTGCCCCGGCCAGCGTACTGGCAGCGCTCGACGACCTGTTGGCCATCGCTGATCGCCTGGCGTCGCGCTACCCGGAGCTGCCGCTGTACTTCGATCTCGGCGAGCTGCGCGGCTACCACTATCACACCGGCGTGGTGTTCGCCGTGTTTGTCCCGGGCGAGGGTCAATCGATCGCCCAGGGCGGCCGCTATGACGACATCGGCGCCGACTTTGGCCGGGCTCGCCCGGCCACCGGTTTCTCCACGGATTTGAAGACCCTGGTCACACTGGGGCGAGCGGAGGTCGTATTGCCAACTGGCGGCATCTGGATGCCGGACAGTGGCGACGCGGCCCTCTGGCAGCAGGTCTGCCAGTTGCGCAACGAGGGCCAGCGTGTGGTCCAGGCCCTGCCTGGCCAGCCGTTGAGTGCTGCTCTCGAGGCGGATTGTGATCGGCAATTGATTCAGCAAGACGGGCGCTGGCAGGTTCTGCCGCTGGCCCAGTGAGTTTCTGCGTCGGCAGTAGGCCGGCAACCAAGTTTGCGTGAATGAGGACCAATGTAATGGGTAAGAATGTCGTCGTCCTGGGCACCCAGTGGGGTGATGAGGGCAAAGGCAAGATCGTCGATCTGCTGACCGAACATGCTGCCGCCGTAGTGCGCTACCAAGGTGGTCACAACGCGGGCCACACCCTGGTGATCAACGGTGAAAAAACCGTTCTGCACCTGATTCCCTCGGGCATCCTGCGTGAAGGCGTACAGTGCCTGATCGGCAACGGCGTGGTCGTTGCTCCGGACGCCCTGATGCGTGAAATCACCAAGCTGGAAGAGAAGGGCGTACCGGTGCGCGAGCGCCTGCGCATCTCCCCGGCTGCGCCACTGATCCTGTCGTACCACGTGGCCCTGGACCAGGCCCGTGAAAAAGCCCGTGGCGAAGCCAAGATCGGCACCACCGGCCGCGGCATCGGCCCGGCATACGAAGACAAGGTTGCACGTCGCGGCCTGCGCGTTGGCGACCTGTTCCACCGCGAGCGTTTCGCCGCCAAGCTGGGTGAGCTGCTGGACTACCACAACTTCCAGCTGGTGAACTACTACAAAGAGCCGGCCATCGACTTCCAGCAGACCCTGGACGAGTGCATGGCCTACGCCGAGCAGCTCAAGCCGATGATGCTCGATGTCACCGCCGAGCTGCACAACCTGCGTCGCGCCGGCAAGGACATCATGTTCGAAGGCGCCCAAGGCTCGCTGCTGGACATCGACCACGGTACCTACCCGTACGTCACCAGCTCCAACACCACCGCTGGCGGCATCTCCACCGGTTCCGGCGTTGGCCCGATGTACCTGGACTACATCCTCGGCATCACCAAGGCCTACACCACTCGCGTGGGTTCCGGTCCGTTCCCGACCGAACTGTTCGACGAGACCGGCGCCACCCTGGCCAAGCGTGGCCACGAGTTCGGTTCGACCACCGGCCGTGCCCGTCGTTGCGGCTGGTTCGATGCCGTCATCCTGCGTCGCGCCATCGACGTCAACAGCATCTCGGGCATCTGCCTGACCAAGCTGGACGTGCTGGACGGCCTGGAAACCATCAACATCTGCGTTGGCTACAAGAACGAGAACGGTGCCGTCATCGACGCGCCTTCCGATGCCGACAGCTACATCGGCCTGGAGCCGGTGTACGAAGAGATGCCAGGCTGGAGCGAGTCGACCCTGGGCGTGAAAACCCTGGAAGAGCTGCCGCAAGCTGCGCGTGACTACATCAAGCGCATCGAAGAGCTGGTAGGCGCGCCGATCGACATCATTTCGACCGGCCCGGACCGCAACGAGACCATCGTCCTGCGTCATCCGTTCGCCTGATCTGCCCTCCAGGCTGATCTGACGCCGCGGTCCTGAAAGGGATCGCGGCGTTTTCATTTGTGGGGTTCACCTGTGCCGGCCTATTCGCGGGTACTGCACATGCCTTGAATTTTGTGCGCTCCCTGTGGGAGCGGGTTTACCCGCGAACAGGCCAGTACAGGAAAACCCATTGCTAGACCTTGGCGCTTATCCCTGCTGTGTACGGCACAACCCTTGCTGTAAGAAGTTTCTGTAGATGCCATCAAAATAGTGGCGCCAGAAAACACGAGGGTTACACCGTGTCTGCCATCCTTTCACTGTTACGAAGCCGCCTCTTGCGGCCTGTGTTTGTTGCCCTTGGTATCGCCCTTTTGGTGCAGGTGCTGGTTGCCGTTGCGCTGACCCGCAGCACCGTGACGGCCTTGGAAGCCGATCTTGGCGAGCGCCTGGGCAATGACAGCCGTCAGCTCGCCGGCGAGCTGGAGCAGGCCGGGCAGGACGTGCGCGGGGGCCTTGAGAGCCTTTCCAGCAGTACCCGCCAGCGCCTGAGCGCGGGGCTTTCCACGCGGCTGCAGGACGAACAGCAGCAGTTGCGCGCCACCCTGGAGAAAAACCTCAAGGACTCGGCCAACGACATGGCCGAATTGCTGGCCTCGGTCGCCCCACGGGCGATCTGGGACAACGATGTGCCGATGCTCTCTGACTTCGCCCGCCGCGCCCAGCGCAACCCCAACGTATTGTTCGTGATCTACGACGACGCCCAGGGCCAGCACCTCACCCGCTACCTGAACCGGCAGAACCCGATCAACCAGGCGCTGATCGAGAAGGGCCAGGGCGAGCGGGCGCTGGACAAGGTGCTGGAAGCCGCGCGTCGCGACCCGTCGGTGTATTTCGTCGAAGCCTCGATCAGCCCCAATGGTGCCGAGATTGGCAAAGTCCTGATGGGGGTTTCCACGGCCGGCGTTGATCAGGCGCTCAAGGCGCTCGACCAGCGTTTCAGTGCTCTGATTGCCAATGGTGAGCAACTGGTCGGCGATAGCCTGGGAGCGGCAGCCGCCGACAGCGGCAAGGCCCTGCGCGAGCGCCTGGAAGCCGCGCAGGTCAGCGCCACCGCAATGCAGGCCAACACCGCGCAAACCGTGCGTGACGCAGCTGCCGAGCTGCGCTGGCGCATTGGCCTGGGCCTGGTGGTGGTTGGCCTGGGTGTGCTGCTGGTGGTTGCCGTGGTGTTAGGCCGCCGCGTGCTCAGCAAGCTGCGCCTGCTGATCGCTGCGCTCAATGACCTTGCCGCCGGGGAAGGGGACCTGACCAAGCGCGTGAACCTCGACAGCCGCGACGAGATCGGTGACATGGCCTCGGCGGTCAACCGCTTCGTCGACAAGCTGCAGCCTATCGTCCGCGAGGCTGGCGAGGTGGCCCAACGGACCGGGGTCGAGATCGGCACCATGGCCCAGCGCAACGCCGGAGCCGATGCCGCAGCGGCGTTGCAGCGTGACGAAGTGGCTGCCAGCCTGCGCGACCTGTCGAGCATGGCCGACGAAGCCCAGGCTGAAAGCCATGCCATGCAGGCGGCGTTGCAGCAGGTGGTGGACATTCGCCAGGCGACCGACGAGAACAGCCGTTCCTCGACGCAGCTGGCGAGCTTGATCGAGAACCTTGCCGGCCAGGTCGAAACGGGCTCGCAAGTGATCGAGCGCCTGGCCAAGCAGAGTGAGCAGATTGAAGTCGTGCTGACCGTCATTCACGGGATTGCCGAGCAGACCAACCTGCTGGCCCTCAACGCGGCAATCGAAGCCGCCCGCGCTGGGGAGACGGGCCGCGGGTTTGCCGTGGTGGCCGATGAGGTGCGGGCGCTGGCGAGCAAGACGCAGAGCTCTACCGGCGACATTCAGGCGCACATTGCCGCGCTGCAGAAAGGTGCCAAGGAAGCGGTGGCGACCATCAGCCAGGCCGGGCTCAAGGCCAGTGAGGGGCTGTTGGTACTGCGTGACAACGAGCGTCGCCAGCAGTCGGTGCAGGCTGCCGTGGAGCAGGTGCACGCGGCCATCGGCCTGGCGACCCGCGCTGCTGAGCAACAGGCCCACGGAGCGCAGGCGGTACGTGGGCGGGTGGAGAATATCCATGCTCAAGCCGAGCGCTCGGCCGAGGTGGTGATGCAGACCACGGCCAGCAGCAAGGTGCTGGATGATCTGGCAGCCCAGTTGCGCGCCAGTCTTGGGCAGTTCAGGGCTTGATCCCTGCTCCGTTTCTAAAAAAACGGCGCGATCCTGTGGGAGCCGCGCTTGCCGGCGATGGGCCGCGAAGCGGCCCCGGCAATTTATGCAACAACCTTGAAATTATGGGGCCGCTTCGCGGCCCATCGCCGGCAAGCGCGGCTCCCACAAGGATCGCACCAGCTTGAACACATTAAGCAAGACAGAATCTCCCGCAGCGAGTCATGTTGCTATGCTGTCGGCGATACATGGCAAAGGGAGTTGCTCATGTCCACCCAGCTGGTCGCCGCCCAGGCCGACCTGGATTTCCTGCACAGTGACTGCGTACAGCTCACTGCCCCGATGAGCGCCCTGCAAGCGTACTGCGCCATGACCTCGGACATCCCCGGCTGGCTGGCCAGGGCCTTCCGCATTCGTGACTTCATCTCACGCCGTTTCAATGTCGCCGATATCCACGGCTTCTCTTCCCGCGATCCTGGGCAGGTACCAGCCGTCGGCGAGCGCCTCGACTTCTTCACTGTCGAGGCCATCAGCGACCGGCAACTGGTGCTGACCTCGCGCGATACGCACCTGGCCGTCATGGTCTGCATGGACGTGTCGGCAGGAGAGTGCGGCCTCCTGCAGTTGAGCGTGACGACCTCGGTGAAGTGCTTGAACACCTTCGGGCGTTTATACATGGTGCCGGTTGGAAGGGTTCATGGCGTGATCGTGCGGCGGATGCTGGCCAACCTGCAGGGCCATTAGTGTCGACCGGGCCTCGAGGCGGCAGTGCTAATCCGCCGTCTGCTTTTCAGGCACAACCGCAAGACGACAGTGTGAAAGCGCTGTCGTTATTCAGCCCGAATATTGCCAAGGAGAGGTAAGCATGGCGTTCGATGCTTATATTCAAATCTGCTGGCGAAGCACTGGACGAGCAGTTCACGAACTGGATCGAGATTACAGGCTACAAGTTAGGCGCCAACCACTTACTGCTGCACTTAAGTTTATCTATGTGCTCGGCCTGTGTGCGCCTTAGGCTTTGAACGAAAAGAAACTTAAAGCCTGTACAACAAACCAGTGATGCGACGACCGGTTGAATCCGCCCAGCGTGGCTCGATCCGATTGAGGCGTCGGCAAGCAATTGACGACGACAAGCCATCGCGGCTGTTGATGGCTTGTCGAGACCCCGTACTGTCAGATGGTCAGTTTGATTGCCAAGAACTCGTCCCCGTGTCGGTAGAGGACTCGCAGCCCGTCACTGTGTAACGCCATCTCCTCAACTCTTTCACCAGGCTCCAGGTCGTACTGGCCATCTTGCGAGAAGCTGTAATCCAGGAATCCGTCGGCCTGGAAGCGATAGATGATACCTTGAAAATCGAAGCTATTATCATCGTCGATAAGCACCAGATTGCACGCCACGTAAACCCTGTTGGATTCATCAATAATGACCCGGACGGGTACCACCCCCTTGCGAGGTTTCAAGCCGCCAATCGTGATATCAACAATGCCATCCTTGCCGAAGTCGCTAATAGGCTTGCCCGTTGCTCTGTCGAACGCGTAGAGCGTCAATCTGATCCCGTCTGATGCCGGGGCGTAAGTACCGAGCGTGGCCACTATCCAGGTTTCGTGTGCACCTAGACTGACGTTGCGTCGACCCAACCGTACATAACCTTGTCCGCCCCATTCCTTCTGGTGCTCTCCGTTACGGGTGTAATAGGCAACGAAAGCGCCTGTGCCATCGGTGCCTGCCAGGGCGAGGTCACCGTTCTTCAGGAACTGAGCACCCCAAAGAGAAAATTGACTGGAATCAATATTCTCGATTTTTATTTGTCGTTGTGACCCGTCTGCGCCGAGCCCTTCCGTTAAACGACCATCGTCGGGGTTGTGCAATGAGAGCCAAGTTTCCTGACTGCCTGGCGTATCTTCGAGCGAGGTGGAATAGACAGTTTTTATTTTGCCGTCAATGTAAATGCTGTGAGCTGCTGGTGCCGTTGCCGGGGCTAACAAGTGTTCGCTCGGTTTAATGACCCCCTCTCGGATCAAGCGCGCCTTTGAAATAGAGGCCGCGTTACTTGTATGGAGCGGGGAAACTTCAACCCTACCATTTTGCCCGAAGCCGTTGACAGGCTCGAAAGCCTCATCGTAGCGGAAAATGGAGCCATACCATAACAGGTCCCCATCTGCGGTGAATCGGGTACAGCTTAAATAGCTGAGAATGGATGCGTTTGCACCATCGTTAATGAAGGTAATATTTTGAACATATGATTCGCCCGGCGGCGTATTACCGATGGGTTTCTCGAAAAACTCCCGACCTTGCGGGTTCAAGGTCATGAAATAACGAGTATACCCAGAGTCGAATGGGCTGCCCTGAGCAATGATGCGCCCTGTAGGATCTACTGTCCAAGCAAAAATATATGCATTTGATTGAGCCTCCGTTAGCCGGAACCTTGCATAGCCACGCTCACCATAGGTCGGGTCGATTGTGCCGGCTTTTGTTTTAGAAAGTTCCATCTCGATGCCCTCAGAGTTTGTGAGCATTCAGGGTAATTTCAGATATCTGGATTGAAAACTATCATTTTTATCAGTTTTTTTGTTTCGGCTGTTAGGCTCCGGGTGAAAAGTCTTGAGACGGAGATAGGCTGTTTTTAATGCAGTGTCGCCGCGTAACAAGGCTTTTCACAGAGAGCCTAGGGAAATCCAGGCTGCTCGCCAGCCTGGATTCATTCTCAAGCCTTATTCAAGTACATCCGCGTAGTCAGCAAATACACCGGCAACCCCGAAACCACAATCAACAACGCCGCATACGGCGCCGCCGCCGCAAACTCGACGTTGGCCGTATGCGCCCAGACCTCGGTCGCCAGGGTGGTCATGCCAGTCGGGCTGAGCAGCAGGGTAGCTGTAAGCTCCTTCATGGCATCAAGGAACACCAAGGCAAAGGCCGCCGCCATGGCCGGGAAGATGATCGGCAGGGTCACCCTGCAGAACGCTGCGAAGCTGCTGGCACCCAGGGTGCGGGCCGCTTCTTCGAGGGTCGGCGAAGCCTTGTTCAGTGCGGTGCGTACTGGCGCCTGGGCCAATGGCAGGAACAGCAGCGCATAAGCCAGCAGCAACAGCGCGGTGGTCTGGTACAGCGCCGGCACGTAGTGCAGCGAGAACACCACCAGTGACAGGGCGATGACCAGGCCGGGCAGGGCGTGCAGCAGGTACGGCAGGCGTTCGGCCCACAGTGCCAGGCGGCCTTTGTAGCGCACCACCAGGAAACTGACCGGCAATGCCAGCAATACGCAGAAGCCCGCACCGCCCAGCGACACCGACAGCGAGGTGAATAGTGCTTTGCTGATTGCTGCGACCGGGAAGGCCGCCGACGACCCCACGCTCAGCCAATAACCCAGCATCGCCAGCGGAATACCGCTGCCCAGAATCGCCAGGCCCAGGCAGAACAGTTGCGCCAACGGCATCCAGCCACGCAGTCGCACCGGCTGCCCGCGGCGCGCCACGCCCTGGCCGATGCGCACGTGGCGGGCCTTGCCGCGCACGCGCAGTTCCAGCCACAGCATCAGCAGGCACAGTGCCAGGAGCACGGCCGAGAGCATCGCGGCATTGGCGTTGCTGAATTCCAGTTCGAACTGCTGGTAGATCGCCGTGGTGAAGGTCTGCAGGCCAAGGATCGACAGGGCGCCGAACTCCACCAGCATGTGCAGCGCGATCAGCAGTGCGCCGCCGAGCATCGACGGCCACAGCAGCGGCAGGGTGATCTTGCGGAACACGCCCCAGCGGCTGTAGCCCAGGGTGCGTGCCGACTCTTCAAGCGACGTGTCGAGGTTGCGCAAGGTCGCAGCCACCGGCAGGAACACCAGCGGGTACTTGGACAGCGCCATGACCAGGATCGCCCCGCCCAGGCCTTCGAAGTCCGAGCTCAGTGACACCCAGGTGAAGCTGCTGACGAACGACGGCACGGCGAACGGCAGGCACAGCACCACGCCCCACAGCCGGCGGCCGGGCAGGTTGCTGCGCTCGAGCAGCCAGGCCAGGGCCAGGCCCACCACCATGCATGCCAGCGTCACCCCGGCCATCAGCATCAGGGTGTTGCGCATCAACCCCCAGACGAACGGGCGCCAGAGCAGGTGCAGGGCTTCGCGCCAGCCGGCTTCCCAGGCTTTCATGGCAACGTACAGCAACGGCAGCACGCTCATCGCCACCAGGAACAGCACAGGCAGCACCACCCAGATCGAGGGGCGCTTGCGGCGCGGTACGAAACGTACCGGCACCGGCTCGGACAGGGCGGCAGTCATCAGAGCAGGCCGACCTCGCGTTCAAGCTCGATCGCTTCCTCGGCATTGCCCAGGTCAGCTGGCGAGATCTTCGGCGGGCGCAGGTCTTCGAACGGCTTCAGGCCACGGTCGGAGACCATGCCCTTGTGCAGCGGGTATTCGGCGGTGGTCTGGGTGATCACGCGCTGGCCTTCCTCGCTGGCCATCCAGTTGAGCAGGGCCTGGGCTTCTTTCGGGTGCTTGCTGGCCTTGACCACGGCGGCGCCGGAAATGGTAACCAGGTTGCCGGCATCGCCATCGGCCAGGTAGTAGAGCTTGGAATCCAGCTTGCCGCGTTCACGCTCCAGTGCATACCAGTAGTAGTTGTTGACCAGTACGGCGGCGACTTCACCTTTCTCCACGGCCTTGAGGGCGACCATGTTGTTGGTATAGGCCTTGCCGAAGGCTTTCAGGCCGGTCAGCCATTCTTCGGTGGCTTCACGCCCGTGCATTTTCAGGATGGCCACGGCCTGTTCCTGGAAGGCGCCGCTGGTTGGTACATAGCCGACGCGCCCTTCCCACTCCGGGTTGGCGAAGTCCATGACCGTGGTCGGCAGGTCTTTCTCGTCGATCTTCTTCGGGTTGAACACCACGATGCGGGTACGGGCGGTGATGCCCATCCAGGTGCCGTTGGCGCCTACGTACTCCTTGGGCATCATGTTTGCGGTGGCGTCATCGATCTTGGCCAGCAGGCCAAGCTCGCCCAGGTTGTTCAGCGGCGGGGACTCTTCGGTGTAGATGATGTCGGCCGGCGAGCGGTCGCCTTCCTCGATGACCTGGCTGGCCAGCTGGTTGCTGCTGCCCTTGCGGATATTGATGTGGATGCCGGTCTTGGCCTCGTAGGCCTTGGCGATGGCTTCGCCGATTTCCTTGTGCTGGCCGTTGTACATGGTCAGCGTTACCGGTTCGTCTGCCAGGGCGGCCGGAGCGCCGATCACCAGGCTCAGAACTGCGGCAGCCAGGGTGCGCATCAGCGGTTGCGGTCGGATCGTCATGCGGGTACTTCCTCGCTTACGGCTACATATTCGGAAACAATGGTAAACGAAATCGTTTCTCAAGTGGCCGGGTGACGAGAAATTCATCGGCAGACGAAGGTGTAAAGTGTGAAGGTTTGTCTGCGGTGCTTGGCCTCTTCGCGGGCAAGCCCGCTCCCACAGGGATCGCGCCAGATTCTAGAAATTGAGCAAGACAGTTGCTCCCACAGGGGGTGTGGTGGCCATTGGGGGAGGGGATTTAAAAATCGCAGGCAAGAAAAAACCCACTAGCAAGCTAGTGGGTTTTTGTATGGTGCCCAGGAGAAGACTCGAACTTCCACGACCGTTAAGTCACTGATACCTGAAACCAGCGCGTCTACCAATTCCGCCACCTGGGCAAAGCTTTACATCATCTGTAGAAGGCGACTATCGTTCGCCTTCACACAGTAGTAACAGATCCTTGGTCATCTGTTACTTGGAAATACTTGGTGCCCAGGAGAAGACTCGAACTTCCACGACCTTGCGGTCACTGATACCTGAAACCAGCGCGTCTACCAATTCCGCCACCTGGGCACACATTCGAGATTAAAAGATGCTTTACAGCGCCGTTCATCTCTACTACAACTTCGGGCTTGTCCGTCGTTGTGGTGCGCACTATACGGACGGTCCGGGGGGCTGTAAACCCCCCAAGCGAAAAAAATTTCAAAAAATTCAACTTGTTGATTCCGAAGACCTATTGCCCCTGTCTATACACTGCAGCGGGGGCTGTCCAAGGCTGACATTTCCGGTTTCAATACACACATGCCAGAATTCCTATCTATATACCCCAAGGTGAACCCCTTCTGATGGCCGATTGGCAATCCCTCGATCCCGAGGCCGCTCGCGAAGCGGAAAAATACGACAACCCCATTCCCAGCCGTGAGCTGATCCTGCAGCGCCTTGCCGACCGTGGCGAACCGGCCGCGCGCGAGGAGCTGGCGGCAGAGTTCGGTCTTCATGACGAAGACCAGATCGAAGCCCTGCGCCGCCGCCTGCGCGCCATGGAGCGTGACGGCCAGCTTATCTATACCCGGCGCGGCACTTATGCCCCGGTAGACAAGCTGGACCTGATCTGCGGCCGTGTCTCCGGTCACCGTGACGGTTTCGGCTTCCTTATCCCGGATGACGGCAGCGAAGACCTGTTCCTCAGCCCGTCGCAGATGCGCCTGGTGTTCGATGGCGACCGCGGCCTGGCCCGCGTCTCGGGCGTCGACCGCCGTGGCCGCCGTGAAGGCGTGCTGGTCGAGGTCATCTCCCGTGCCCACGAAAGCGTGGTCGGCCGCTACTTCGAAGAAGGCGGCATTGGCTACGTGACCCCGGACAACCCGAAGATCCAGCAGGAAGTGCTGGTGACCGCCGGGCGTAACGGTGGCGCCAAGATCGGCCAGTTCGTCGAGATCAAGATCACCCACTGGCCCACGCCGCGCTTCCAGCCCCAGGGTGATGTGGTCGAGGTGATCGGCAACTATATGGCGCCGGGCATGGAAATCGACGTTGCCCTGCGCAGCTACGACATTCCACACGTCTGGCCCAACGAGGTGGTCAAGGAAGCGCGCAAGTTCCGCTCCGAAGTCGAAGAGAAGGACAAGGAGAAGCGCATCGACCTGCGCCACCTGCCGTTCGTCACCATCGACGGCGAGGATGCCCGCGACTTCGACGACGCCGTCTACTGCGAACCGCTGGGCAAGCTGCGCATGTTCTCTGGCGGCTGGCGCCTGTATGTGGCGATCGCCGACGTCTCCAGCTACGTGCGCCTGGGCTCGGCCCTGGACAACGAAGCCCAGCAGCGCGGCAACTCGGTGTACTTCCCCGAGCGCGTGGTGCCGATGCTCCCCGAAGAGCTGTCCAACGGCCTGTGCTCGCTGAACCCGCACGTCGATCGCCTGGCCATGGTCTGCGAAATGACCATCAACAAAGCCGGCCAGATGGTCGACTACCAGTTCTACGAAGGCGTGATCCACTCCCATGCCCGCCTGACCTACAACAAGGTCAGCAGCATGCTCGAGCATTCCCGTACCCGTGAGGGCAAGGCGCTGCGCGAGGAGTACAAGGAGGTCCTGCCGGACCTGAAGAACCTGTACAACCTGTACAAGGTGCTGGTGGATGCCCGTCACACCCGGGGTGCCATCGATTTCGAGACCCAGGAAACCCGCATCATCTTCGGTGATCAGCGCAAGATCGCGGAAATCCGCCCGACCGTGCGCAACGACGCCCACAAGCTGATCGAGGAATGCATGTTGGCGGCCAACGTCGCCACCGCCGCGTTTCTGCAGAAGCACGAAGTGCCAGCCCTTTATCGCGTGCACGACGGCCCGCCGCCGGAGCGCCTGGAAAAACTGCGCGCCTTCCTCGGAGAGCTGGGCTTGACCCTGCACAAGGGCAAGGACCCGTCGCCGAAGGACTACCAGGCCTTGCTGGCAAGCATCGCCGGGCGCCCGGACTTCCACCTGATCCAGACCGTGATGCTGCGCTCGCTGAGCCAGGCGGTGTACAGCACCGACAACAACGGCCACTTCGGCTTGAACTACGAGGCGTACACCCACTTCACCTCGCCGATCCGCCGTTACCCGGACCTGCTGGTGCACCGCGCCATTCGCAGCATCATCCGTTCCAAGGTCGATACCCCGCACGTCAAGCGTGCTGGCGCCATGAGCATTCCAAAGGCGCGTATCTACCCGTACGACGTGAATGCCCTCGACCAGCTCGGCGAGCAGTGCTCGATGACCGAGCGCCGCGCCGATGAAGCCACCCGTGACGTGGTCAACTGGCTCAAGTGCGAGTTCATGAAGGACCGCGTGGGCGAGACCTTCCCGGGTGTGATCACTGCGGTTACCGGCTTCGGCCTGTTCGTCGAACTGACCGACATCTATGTGGAAGGCCTGGTGCACGTCAGTGCGCTGCCGGGTGACTACTACCACTTCGACCCGGTACACCACCGCCTGTCGGGCGAGCGTACCGGGCGCAGCTTCCGCCTGGGCGACACCATCGAGGTCAAGGTCATGCGCGTCGATCTCGACGAGCGCAAGATCGACTTCGAAGTCTCCGAGCAGCAGCTCAGTGCGCCGATCGGTCGCAAGGGGCGGGGTGCTGCCGCGCCGGTCGCCGAGAAGGCCGAACCAGCGGTCGAAGCCAAGGCCACGCCAAAACCACGCAGCCGCAAGAGCGAAACTGCCGAAGCGTACTTCCCGAAAGACGCCGTGCAGCGCAACGCCGAAGTGCGCAAGAGCCGTGAAATGAAGAAGGCGCTGATGAGCGAGGCGCGCACCGGCGGCCACGCCAGCAGCAAGTCGGACAAAGGCGGCAAGCCGTCCGGCAAGCCGACCAAGCACCGTAAAGGCCCGCCGAAGTCCGGTGCGCCACGCAAGAGCAAGAGCAAGTCATGAGTCAGCTGGAAAAGATCTACGGCGTGCACGCCGTGCAGGCGTTGCTGCAGCACCATCCGAAGCGGGTCAAGCAGATCTGGCTGTCGGAAGGGCGCAGCGAGCCGCGCATCCAGGCGCTGCTGGAACTGGCCGCAGAAAACCGCGTGCCGGTCGGCCAGGCCGAGCGCCGTGAGCTGGATGCCTGGGTCGAGGGCGTGCACCAGGGCGTGGTTGCCGAGGTCAGCCCGAGCCAGGTGTGGGGCGAGCTGATGCTCGAGGAACTGCTCGAGCGCAGCGAAACGCCGCCACTGATCCTGGTGCTGGACGGCGTGACCGACCCGCACAACCTCGGTGCCTGCTTGCGTACTGCCGATGCGGCGGGCGCCACGGCAGTGATCGTGCCCAAGGACAAGTCGGCAACCCTGACGCCGGTGGTGCGCAAGGTGGCTTGCGGCGCGGCGGAAGTGATTCCGCTGGTCGCCGTGACCAACCTGGCGCGCACGCTGGAGAAGCTGCAGCAGCGGGGCCTGTGGGTGGTCGGTACCGCTGGCGAGGCCGAGCAGGAGATCTACCAGCAGGACCTGACTGGCCCGCTGGTGATGATCATGGGCGCGGAAGGCAAGGGCATGCGCCGGCTGACCCGCGAGCATTGCGATTTCCTGGTGAAGTTGCCGATGAGCGGTAGCGTGAGCAGCCTGAACGTGTCGGTGGCGACGGGCGTCTGTCTGTTCGAGGCCGTGCGCCAGCGCCAGGCCAAGCGCTGATCTGTAGCCTGTCCATGACTCTTCGCGGGTGAACCCGCTCCCACAGGTACCCCACAGGCTTAGGCCTTGGACGATCCCTGTGGGGGCGGGTTCACCCGCGAAAGGGCCGGTAGCCTGTGAATATGTTTCAGGCTGTTCAAATAATCACCAATCACCTTGCTTGTGCGCCCCGCCTTCTCTACAATTGCGCCCCTTGCCGAGCTGGCAGGTGCACATGTGCCTCCCCTCCGTGCAAGACATACAGTGTCATTCACTCCTTGTCTGACCAGATTCGCTGGCAGACTACTAACCCGTAAGGAGCATTCATGCGTCATTACGAAATCATCTTCCTGGTTCACCCGGACCAGAGCGAGCAAGTCGGCGGCATGGTTGAGCGTTACACCAAGCTGATCGAAGAAGATGGCGGCAAGATCCACCGCCTGGAAGACTGGGGCCGTCGTCAACTGGCCTACGCAATCAACAATGTTCACAAGGCTCACTACGTGATGCTGAACGTTGAGTGCACCGGCAAGGCCCTGGCCGAGCTGGAAGACAACTTCCGCTACAACGATGCCGTTATCCGTAACCTCGTCATCCGTCGCGACGAAGCCGTAACCGGCCAGTCCGAGATGCTGAAGGCTGAAGAAAACCGCAGCGAGCGCCGTGAGCGTCGTGAGCGTCCTGAGCATGCTGAATCCGCCGACGGCGACGACAGCAATGACAGCGACTCCAGCGATAACGCTGACGAGTAATCCACGGACCTTTAGAGGAGCCTATTAAATGGCACGTTTCTTCCGTCGTCGTAAATTCTGCCGCTTCACTGCTGAAGACGTGAAAGAGATCGACTTCAAAGATCTCAACACCCTGAAAGCTTACGTATCCGAAACCGGCAAGATCGTTCCAAGCCGTATCACCGGTACCAAAGCTCGTTATCAGCGTCAGCTGGCTACCGCTATCAAGCGCGCCCGCTTCCTGGCCCTGCTGCCCTACACCGACAGCCACGGCCGCTGAGACCGGGTCGTCGACAAGCAGTAAGGGATTAGCATGCGAGCGTTAGCAAGTTTCATCATGCGCGGTCGTGTGCAGGCCACCCTGGTGGTGGTCATCAGCGCGGTACTGCCGCTGCTGTTCTGGTTGAGTGCCGCTGCCGGCAGCCTTGTGCTGCTGCGGCGTGGGTTCAAGGATGCTTCAACGGTCATCGCCGGCGGCCTGCTGGCCGGGCTGGCCGTGTGGTTCATGGGCGATCCGATCACCTTCCTGGTGATTGCCGGTGCCCTGGGCCTGGCCGCGCTGTTGCGCGCCGAGCATCCCTGGAGCCGTGTGCTGGTCGCCAGTGCCGTGTTCGCCGTGGTTTTCAGCCTCGTGCTCGACATGGCGCTGGCGCAGACCTTCGATGTGCTGGCCAAGGCGTTTGCCGAAGCCATGCCGAAAATCGAAGGGGAGCCGGTGCTCTCCGGTGAGCTGATCCGCCCTGTGCTGGTCGCTTCCACAGCAGTGACGGTGCAGTTGTTCAGCGTGTTGGCCCTGGTGCTGGCGCGTTATTGGCAGGCAGCGTTGTACAACCCTGGAGGCTTCGGTCGCGAGTTTCGCGAACTGAAGTTGCCGAAACAGACCATGGCGGTCTTGGTGGCAGTGATGGTGGTGGCGCCGTTTATCGGGTCGCAGTTCATCATCCTGGCGTCGGCGTCGAGCCTGGTTCTGGTGCTGGCTGGCATCGCCTTGATGCACGGGCTGGTGGCACAGGGGCGACTGGCCGGGTTCTGGCTGGTGGGCATGTACGTGACGTTGCCGCTGATCATGCAGCTGATCTACCCGTTGCTGATGGTCCTGGCCATTGTCGACAGCCTGATTGATTTTCGCGGTCGCAAGTCCCCTCCGGGGAAAGACTCCGCGAACGGTGAAGGTTAAAAGTTAAGAGGTTTTACCAAATGGAACTGATCCTGCTGGAAAAAGTCGCTAACCTGGGCAACCTGGGCGACAAAGTTAAAGTTAAGGCTGGTTACGGCCGTAACTTCCTGCTGCCATTCGGCAAGGCCACCGTTGCCAACGCCGCCAACCTGGCTGCGTTCGAAGAGCGTCGCGCCGAGCTGGAAAAAGCAGCTGCTGACCGTAAAGCTTCGGCTGAAAGCCGTGCTGCCCAACTGGCCGAGCTGGAAGTGACCATCACTGCCACCGCTGGCGACGAAGGCAAGCTGTTCGGTTCGATCGGCACCCACGACATCGCTGACGCCCTGACCGCCTCCGGCGTTGAAGTGGCCAAAGCTGAAGTTCGTCTGCCGAACGGCACCATCCGTCAAGTTGGTGAATACGACGTAGCCGTGCACCTGCACAGCGACGTTGAAGCCACCGTACGTGTGGTCGTCGTAGCTGCCTAAGCTGCGCTGACCGGTGGTCCCTCGCGGGATAGCCGGTTAACATCGGGCACGGTCCTGTTCATTCAGGCCGTGCCCTTTGTCTTTTTCATCCTCCAGAATTCTTTCGTGGCCATGAACGAGATCACCAACTCCGAACAGCTCGACCTGCAAACCGCAGCCCTGAAGGTGCCGCCGCATTCCATCGAGGCCGAACAGGCCGTGCTCGGTGGCCTGATGCTGGACAACAACGCCTGGGAGCGGGTGCTGGACCAGGTGTCGGATGGCGATTTCTACCGGCATGACCACCGCCTGATCTTCCGTGCCGTGCACAAGTTGGCCGACGCCAACCAGCCATTCGACGTGGTGACCCTGCACGAGCAGCTGGACAAGGAAGGCCTGTCGTCTCAGGTTGGCGGCCTGGCGTACCTGGCCGAACTGGCCAAGAACACTCCGTCGGTGGCCAACATCAAGGCCTACGCCGCGATCATTCGCGAGCGGGCGACGTTGCGCCAACTGATCAGCATCAGTACCGACATTGCCGACAACGCCTTCAACCCGCAAGGGCGCAATGCCGAGGAAATCCTCGACGATGCCGAACGGCAGATCTTCCAGATCGCCGAAGCGCGGCCGAAAACCGGTGGCCCGGTGGGTGTCAACGAACTGTTGACCATGGCCATCGACCGCATCGATACGCTGTTCAACTCCGACAGCGACATCACCGGCGTGTCCACCGGCTTCACCGACCTGGATGAGAAGACCAGCGGCCTGCAGCCGGCCGACCTGATCATCGTCGCCGGCCGTCCGTCGATGGGTAAGACCACCTTCGCCATGAACCTGGTGGAAAACGCCGTATTGCGTACCGACAAGGCAGTGCTGGTGTTCTCCCTCGAGATGCCAGGTGAATCGCTGATCATGCGTATGCTCTCGTCGCTGGGCCGCATCGACCAGACCAAGGTGCGTTCCGGTCAGCTCGATGATGATGACTGGCCGCGCCTGACCTCGGCGGTGAACCTGCTTAACGATCGCAAGCTGTTCATCGACGATACCGCCGGCATCAGCCCCTCGGAAATGCGTGCGCGTACCCGCCGCCTGGCCCGTGAGCACGGCGACATCGCCATGATCATGGTCGACTACCTGCAGCTGATGCAGATCCCGGGTTCGGCCGGTGACAACCGGACCAACGAGATTTCCGAGATCTCCCGTTCCCTCAAGGCCCTGGCCAAGGAATTCAACTGCCCGGTGATCGCGCTGTCGCAGCTGAACCGCTCCCTGGAACAGCGCCCGAACAAACGCCCGGTGAACTCCGACTTGCGTGAATCCGGTGCGATCGAGCAGGACGCCGACGTGATCATGTTCGTGTACCGCGACGAGGTGTACCACCCCGAGACCGAGCACAAGGGCGTGGCGGAAATCATCATCGGTAAACAGCGTAACGGCCCCATCGGCTTCGTGCGCCTGGCGTTCATCGGCAAATACACCCGCTTCGAGAACCTCGCGCCGGGCATGTACAACTTCGACGACGACGAATAAGCACTGAGACAGTTATCGGTTCCCTGTGGGGGCGGGTTTACCCGCGAATGCGATGTCAGCTTTACCGCCGCATTCGCGGGTAAACCCGCTCCCCCAGGGGGGCGATGTTTTCTTTCGTCGATCCTCATGAATCCGACAACCACCGTCGGATTTGGTCAAAATTTGTGCTATATTCCGCGCCCGCGATTTCCCTGCACACCAGAACCGGTCACTGACATGCAAGCAGCCAAACCACTCTACGACTATCCCAAGTACTGGGCCGAATGCTTCGGGCCAGCACCTTTCCTGCCGATGAGCAGGGAGGAGATGGATCTGCTCGGCTGGGATTCCTGCGACATCATCATCGTGACCGGTGATGCCTACGTCGACCACCCCTCGTTCGGCATGGCCATCATCGGCCGCCTGCTGGAGGCCCAGGGCTTCCGCGTGGGCATCATCGCCCAGCCGAACTGGCAGTCGAAAGACGACTTCATGAAGCTTGGCGAGCCGAACCTGTTCTTCGGCGTGGCCGCCGGCAACATGGACTCGATGATCAACCGCTACACCGCGGACAAGAAGATCCGTTCCGACGACGCCTACACTCCTGGTGGCCTGGCCGGCAGCCGCCCGGACCGCGCCAGCCTGGTGTACAGCCAACGCTGCAAGGAAGCCTACAAGCACGTGCCGATCGTGCTCGGCGGCATCGAGGCTTCGCTGCGCCGCATCGCCCATTACGACTACTGGCAGGACAAGGTCCGCCATTCGATCCTGATCGACGCCAGCGCCGACATCCTGCTGTTCGGCAACGCCGAACGCGCGGTGGTCGAGGTCGCCCAGCGCCTGTCCAACGGCGAGAAGATCGAAACCATCACCGACGTGCGCGGCACCGCGTTCGTGCGCCGTGACACGCCGCAAGGCTGGTACGAGATCGACTCTACCCGCATCGACCGCCCGGGCCGCGTCGACAAGATCATCAACCCGTACGTGAACACCCAGGACACCCAGGCCTGCGCCATCGAGCAGGCCAAGGGCGACCAGGAAGACCCGAACGAAGCCAAGGTGGTGCAGATCCTCGACAGCCCGAGCGTGACCCGGGAGAAGTCGGTGATCCGCCTGCCCTCGTTCGAGAAGGTGCGTAACGACCCGGTACTCTATGCCCATGCCAACCGCGTGCTGCACCTGGAGACCAACCCGGGCAACGCCCGCGCGCTGGTGCAGAAGCACGGTGAAGTGGATGTGTGGTTCAACCCGCCACCCATTCCGATGAGCACCGAGGAAATGGACTACGTGTTCGGCATGCCCTACGCCCGTGTGCCGCACCCGGCCTATGGCAAGGAGCGCATTCCGGCCTACGAGATGATTCGTTTCTCGGTGAACATCATGCGTGGCTGCTTCGGCGGCTGCACCTTCTGCTCGATCACCGAACACGAAGGCCGCATCATCCAGAACCGCTCCCACGAGTCGATCCTCAACGAAATCGAGGAGATGCGTGACAAGGTGCCGGGCTTCACCGGCGTGGTCTCCGACCTTGGCGGGCCAACCGCCAACATGTACCGCATTGCCTGCAAGAGCCACGACATCGAGAAGCACTGCCGCAAGCCGTCGTGCGTGTTCCCGGGCATCTGCGAGAACCTCAACACCGACCACAGCTCGCTGATCGAGTTGTACCGCAAGGCCCGTGCCTTGCCGGGGGTGAAGAAGATCCTGATCGCCTCGGGCCTGCGCTACGACCTGGCAGTGGAATCGCCGGAGTACGTCAAGGAGCTGGTCACCCACCACGTTGGCGGCTACCTGAAGATTGCCCCGGAGCACACCGAGCGTGGCCCGCTGGACAAGATGATGAAGCCGGGTATCGGCACCTATGACCGCTTCAAGCGCATGTTCGAGAAGTTCTCGAAAGAGGCGGGCAAGGAGCAGTACCTGATCCCGTACTTCATCGCCGCGCACCCGGGCACCACCGACGAAGACATGATGAACCTGGCCCTGTGGCTCAAGGGCAACGGCTTCCGCGCCGACCAGGTGCAGGCGTTCTACCCGTCGCCGATGGCTTCGGCCACGGCCATGTACCACTCGGGCAAGAACCCGCTGCGCAAGGTCACGTACAAGAGCGAAGGGGTTGAGATCGTCAAGAGCGAGGAGCAGCGCCGGTTGCACAAGGCGTTCCTGCGCTATCACGATCCTAAGGGCTGGCCGATGCTGCGTGAAGCGCTGCAGCGTATGGGCCGTGCCGACCTGATCGGGCCGGGCAAGCACCAACTCATCCCGCTGCACCAACCGCAGACCGACACCTATCAGAGCGCGCGCCGCAAGAACTCGACCCCGGCTGGCAGCCACAAGGTGGGCAAGGATCAGAAGATCCTCACCCAGCACACTGGCCTGCCACCGCGTGGCAGCGATGGCAGCAAGCCGTGGGACAAGCGCGAGAAGGCCAAGGCCGAGGCGTTTGCCCGCAACCAGCAGGCGGCCAAGGAGCGCAAGGAAGCGGCCAAGGGCGGCGGCAAGGGCAAGAAGCCGCGCCAGCCGGTAATCCCGCGCTGAGCATGCAGTCGCAATAGAGAGCCCTGTGGGAGCGGGCTTGCCCGCGAATGCGATGGTTGATCCACCCATTCATTCGCGGGCAAGCCAGCTCCCACAGGTTCCTGCATAAGTCTCAAATATCAGTCAGGCTGCTTGTCGACCCACTTCGGCAACACCGGCGACTCGAAGCGCTCCATCCCATCCAGCAGCTCATCCGCCTGCTGCGCCAGCAGCAACATGGCCCGATGCTGTGGCCGCACGAAGCCTTCCTCGACAATATGGTCGAGGAACCCGCCGAGCTTTTCATAGAAGCCATTCACATCGAGCAGCCCCAGCGGCTTGGCGTGATAACCCAGTTGGCCCCAGGTCCACACCTCGAACAGCTCCTCCAGCGTGCCCAGGCCACCCGGCAGGGCGATGAAGGCGTCGCTCAGCTCAGCCATGCGCGCCTTGCGCGCATGCATGCCGTCAACCACTTCGAGGCGGCTCAGGCCCTTGTGGCCGATCTCGGCATTCATCAGGCTTTGCGGGATGATCCCGATCACTTCGCCACCTGCGGCCATGGCCGCATCGGCGACAGTGCCCATCAGGCCGACCGCGCCTCCGCCGTAGACCAGGGTCAGGCCGCGGCGGGCAATGGCCTGGCCAAGCGCAACGGCCGCTTCACGGTAGGCAGGGTTGGCGCCGATGCTGGCGCCACAGAACACACAAACGGAACGTACAGACATCGTGCTTCTCCAGTCATATCGCTGACAGGGTAAAGCGAATTATCTGGCGTCTCCAATGCCGGTTTCACTCCGGGCGGGCGAATTCACAGCTGGCACCGGTGGCCCCGTGGGCGTAGGCGGCGAGCAGGCTGTTCATGAAACTTGAAAGGGACATTGCGATTGCTCCTAAATGAGAGGTTGTCCCATCGTCTATTAAAAGGGCATGATGTGCCCTTAGATTGGTTGTATACAATCGATTGAACAATTCTACTGGCTGGCCACTTGACACCCCCTTGACCCATATCAGCAGGGGGCTGAACGGTTTCAGGCAGTCTCGCAATTGATAAAACCCTGCCAAGGAGATTCATGATGTTTGCGAAAGCTGTAGCGGTATCCCTGCTGACCCTCGCCAGCGCCTCTGTCTTCGCAGCCGAATGCTCGGTAACCGTCGACTCGACCGACCAGATGTCCTTCAACACCAAGGATATCGTTGTCGACAAGAGCTGCAAGGAATTCACCGTCAACCTGACCCACTCCGGCAGCCTGCCGAAGAACGTCATGGGCCACAACGTGGTCATCAGCAAGGAAGCTGACATGCAGCCGATCGCTACCGACGGCTTGGCCGCAGGGATTGAGAAGAATTACCTGAAGGCCGGTGATGAGCGCGTAATCGCGCATACCAAGATCATTGGCGCTGGCGAGACTGACAAGCTGACCTTTGATGTGTCCAAGCTGGCGGCTGATCAGAAGTACGGCTTCTTCTGCTCGTTCCCTGGCCACATCTCGATGATGAAAGGCACTGTCACGCTCAAGTAAGCATGCAGTGAAAACCGGGGCCGCTTGGCGGCCCCGGTTGTTTTCACGGTGCGAACGGCAGTTCGCGCTTGTGCTGGGTCTTGCGGTAGGTGGCGACGATGATGTCGAACGCCTGCTGATCCACCGGCAGCCCGTGCAGGAAAGCATCGATCTGCTGATAGGTCACGCCATGGGATGCCTCGTCCGGCTTGCCAGGCTCCAGGTCTTCAAGGTCCGCGGTCGGCACCTTTTCCACCAGCGACTCCGGCGCGCCAAAGCTGCGCGCGATCGCTCGCACCTGGTTTTTCACCAGCCCGCTCAGCGGCGCCAGGTCGCAGGCACCATCACCGAACTTGGTAAAGAAACCCATCACCGCCTCGGCGGCATGGTCGGTGCCGATCACCAGGCCCGCGCGAGCACCGGCGATGGTGTACTGGGCAACCATGCGGGTACGTGCCTTGACGTTGCCGACGACGAAGTCCACAAGGGTCGGTGAACCATTCTTCAACTCCACCACTTCTGCTGCCAGCGCCTTGACCGCCGGAGCGATGTCGACAGTGTGCACTTCATCGGCCTTGATCACCTCCAGGCACGCCTGGGCGTCATGTTCGTCATGCTGCACGTGATAGGGCAGGCGCACGGCGATGAAGGTGTAGGCCTTGTCGCCGGTTTCGGCGCGCAGCTCGTTGATGGCGCGCTGGGCGAGCAGGGCGGCGGTCAGCGAATCGACGCCGCCGCTGATGCCCAGCACCAGGGTCTTGAGCCGGGCATTGGCCAGGCAGTCCTTGATGAACGCCACGCGCCGGGCGACTTCGGCCTCGAGCGCAGCGGCGTCGGCGAACGGCGGCTGTACTTTCAGCGCCTGGGCAATCTCTTGCTGAACCGCTTGCATGGGTTACTCCTTGCTGGGGACTTTGAAAACGTGACGCATGTAGGCGACGAAGTTCTCGTCGCGGCACTGGGTCTTGGCGGCTTCGTCGGAGATCTTCGCCACCGGCGAGCCGTTGCAGTCGGTCATTTTAAGCACGATGTTCATCGGCGCCACACCGGGGATGTCGCAGGTGAGGTTGGTGCCGATGCCGAAACTGACGTTGATGCGCCCGCGCAAGGCACGGAAGATGTCCAGCGAGCGGGTCAGGTTGAGGCCGTCGGAGAACACCAGGGTCTTGGTCATCGGGTCGATACCCAGCTTCTGGTAATGGGCGATGGCCTTTTCCGCCCAGGCCACCGGCTCGCCCGAGTCATGGCGCAGGCCGTCGAACAGCTTGGCGAAGTACAAGTCGAAATCGTTGAGGAAAGCATCCATGGTGATGCAGTCGGTCAGGGCGATACCGAGCAGGCCGCGGTACTCGCGGACCCAGCAGTCCAGCGCGGCGATCTGGCTGTCGATCAGCCGCGGGCCGAGCTGCTGGTGGGCCATGATCCACTCGTGGGCCATGGTGCCCAGTGGTTTGATATCCAGTTTCCATGCCAGGTCGACGTTGCTGGTGCCGACGAAGCGGCCCGGGAAGTCGTCGCGCAGCACGCGCACCACGTCTTCCTGCACACGGCTGGAAAAACGCCGGCGGGTGCCGAAATCGGCAACCTGCAGGTCGGCCAGTTCGTCGTCGCTGGCGTGGGCGCGCAGCCAGTCGAACTTGCGGTACAGCTGATCACGGGCCTCGGCCAGGCGCATGCGCGGGTGCAGGTGGCGGTTGCGCACTTCGCTGATGATGGCCAGCAACGGCACTTCGAACAGGATCACGTGCAGCCATGGGCCTTTCAGGCGCAGGAACAGCTGGTCGTTCTCGATGCC
The DNA here is from genome assembly GCF_024349685.1 of Pseudomonas sp. LRP2-20. NCBI lineage: Bacteria > Pseudomonadati > Pseudomonadota > Gammaproteobacteria > Pseudomonadales > Pseudomonadaceae > Pseudomonas > Pseudomonas sp. LR2-20. The sequence continues at coordinate 627,018 of NZ_AP025944.1, forward strand.
GATGCGCACATAGCGCAAGTTGAAGCGGAACAGGCGCAGAAAACGCAGGAAGTCGGGCTTGAGGAAGCTGATGCGTTCGAGGAAGGCCGGCTGGCCATCATCGAGGGTCAGGTCGCTGAGCAGTTCCAGTTGATGGCGGATCTCGCCAAGGTAGGGGCGCAGGTCCTCGCCGTTGCGGCAGCGAAATTCCCATTCGACGTCGGCGTCTGGGTAGTTGTGTAGCACGCCCTGCATCATGGTGAGCTTGTAGAAGTCGGTGTCGAGCAGGTTGTGCACGATGCGCTCGGCGAATGCGCTCTCGCTCATCAAGGGGGCTCCGGAAACGGCGAATGGTGGACATTGTGCCAGTCTTTTTGCCGTTGTTGTGTCTGGGCCGGCCTCTTCGCCGGCAAGGCAGCTGCCCCGCAGGCCGCGTAATGGCCAAATCAGGTGTTTTTCCGTGCACCAGCTAGCCTTGAAACAGTGCTGCCTGTAGCAGTCGCGCACCAGCGGTGTGCACTTCGGTGACGTCCACTGTTACAGGGCGGTTGCACGTTAACACTTGCCAGGGTTGCAATGATGGCACTCGACGGTTGCTCCTTGTCTGTACGTGTGGTGGCGCCTGCCGCGGGGCAGACGGTTGCACGCTCAATAAAGAAAAGGCCGTCGGTCGCCTGGGGGTGACCTTTACAGTGTGTTTTCTCGGAAGACAAAACCGATGGCACGGCCCTTGCTCTGAGCACAGGGCTGAGAAGTTGTAGTGCCAACCAAAAAAAACTCTAGGAGCACCACCTCATGTCGCAGACGTTTTACAAGAAAGGTTTCCTGGCTCTGGCCGTAGCTACGGCACTGGGTGTTTCTTCGTATGTTCAGGCCGACGTCAAGATCGGCGTCGCGGGCCCCATGACGGGGGCTAACGCAGCGTTTGGCGAGCAGTACATGAAAGGTGCGCAGGCAGCGGCCGACAAGATCAACGCCGCCGGTGGCGTGAATGGCGAGAAGATCGTCCTGGTGAAAGGCGATGACGCCTGCGAGCCGAAGCAGGCCGTAGCCGTGGCCAACCGCCTGGTCGATCAGGACAAGGTGATCGGCGTGGTCGGGCACTTCTGCTCCTCCAACACCATTCCGGCTTCCGAGGTGTATGACGAGGCTGGCGTGATCGCCATTACCCCAGGCTCGACCAACCCGCAGGTTACCGAGCGTGGCCTTTCCGCGATGTTCCGCATGTGCGGTCGTGACGACCAGCAAGGCATCGTCGCCGGCGACTACATCGTCGACGTGCTCAAGGGCAAGAAGGTTGCGGTGCTGCACGACAAGGACACCTACGGCCAGGGCCTGGCCGATGCGACCAAGGCGCAGCTGGAGAAGCGTGGTGTCAAGCCGGTGCTGTACGAAGGCCTGACCCGCGGCGAGAAAGACTTCAGCGCCGTGGTCACCAAGATCCGCGCCGCCGGTGCCGACGTGGTCTACTTCGGTGGCCTGCACCCGGAAGCCGGCCCGCTGGTACGCCAGCTGCGCGAGCAGGGCCTGAAGGACGTCAAGTTCATGTCCGATGACGGCATCGTCACCGATGAACTGGTGTCCACCGCAGGGGGCGCGCAGTACGTCGATGGCGTGTACATGACCTTCGGTGCCGACCCACGCCTGCTGCCAGACAGCAAGGCCGTGGTGGAAGAATTCCGCAAGGCCGGTACCGAGCCGGAAGGCTACACCTTGTACGCCTACGCGTCGCTTCAGGCACTGGCTGCCGCGTTCAACGGCGCCAAGTCGAACAAGGGCGAAGACGCCGCCAAATGGCTCAAGGCCAATCCGGTCAAGACCGTCATGGGCGAGAAGAAGTGGGACAGCAAGGGCGACCTGACCGTCTCCGACTACGTGGTCTACCAGTGGGACAAGGACGGCAAGTACCACCAGCTGGAAAAACAAAAATAATAACGGCACCTGGCCCGGACGCCCGTCCGGGCCATTGCCCCTGCGGTACCTGTCCTTATTCGGAGACGTGCACGGTTCTGCGCTGCTAGGGCCGCTTCATGCGTGGCTTGTCGTGGTCAGCGCTCGTGCAGTCTCGCTCAGGTGAGATTGCGTTATGGATGGTATTTTCCTGCAGCAACTGGTCAACGGCCTGACCCTCGGGTCGGTCTATGGCCTGATCGCCATCGGCTACACAATGGTCTATGGCATCATCGGCATGATCAACTTCGCGCACGGCGAGGTGTACATGATCTCCGCGTACCTCGCGGCGATCAGCCTGGCATTGCTGGCTTACTTCGGTATCGAGTCGTTCCCCCTGCTGATGCTGGGCACGCTGTTGTTCACCATCGTCGTCACGGGCGTGTATGGCTTCACCATCGAGCGCATCGCCTATAAACCCCTGCGCAACTCCACCCGCCTGGCACCGCTGATCAGTGCCATCGGCATCTCGCTGATCCTGCAGAACTACGCACAGATCAGCCAGGGCGCCCGCCAGCAAGGCGTGCCGACCCTGCTGGAAGGCGCCATGCGCATCGAAGTCGGCACCGGCTTCGTGCAACTGACCTACACCAAGATCTTCATCCTGGTGGCGGCGTTCGTCGGCATGGCCCTGCTCACCTACGTGATCAAGTACACCAAGCTCGGCCGCATGTGCCGCGCTACCCAGCAAGACCGCAAGATGGCCTCGATCCTCGGGATCAACACCGACCGGGTGATTTCCTACGTGTTCGTCATCGGTGCGGTGATGGCCGCGCTGGCCGGCGTGCTGATCACCCTGAACTACGGCACCTTCGACTTCTACGCCGGCTTCATCATCGGTATCAAGGCGTTCACCGCCGCGGTACTGGGCGGCATCGGTTCGCTGCCAGGCGCCATGCTCGGCGGGATCATCCTGGGTATTTCCGAGTCGCTGTTCTCTGGCCTGATCAACTCCGACTACAAGGACGTGTTCAGCTTCTCGCTGCTGGTGATGATCCTTATCTTCCGCCCACAAGGCCTGCTGGGTCGCCCGCTCGTGGCTAAGGTGTGAACATGTCGATTGCCAAGATTGCTTCTGCCTCTGAAACCAAAGGTTTCGATCTCAAGCGCAGCTTGCTCGAGACCATCGTCGCCGGCCTGCTGGCGCTCATCGTGTTCGGCCCGATCGTCGGCGTGGTACTCGACGGCTACACCTTCAACGCCGAACCTCGCCGGGTGGCGTGGCTGGTCGGTGGGGTGATGCTCGGGCGCTTCCTGCTCAGCCTCTACGTGCAGACCGCCGCCGGGCGGCGCATGCTCGAAGGCTTCGACAGCGGCGGGTCGGGCGTGCATGTCAACTCGCCGGACTACAAGTCGCGGTTGCGCTACATCATCCCGGCGCTGGTGGTGATCGCCATCATCTTCCCGGTGTTCGCCAACAAGTACCTGCTGACGGTGGTCATCCTCGGCCTCATCTACGTGTTGCTGGGCCTGGGCCTGAACATCGTGGTCGGCCTCGCCGGGCTGCTCGACCTGGGTTATGTGGCGTTCTACGCCATTGGTGCCTACGGCCTGGCGCTGGGTTACCAGTACCTGGGCCTGGGCTTCTGGAGCGTGCTGCCGCTGGCGGCCATCGCTGCGGCGCTGGCGGGGTGCATCCTCGGCTTCCCGGTACTACGGATGCACGGTGACTACCTGGCGATCGTGACCCTGGGGTTCGGCGAGATCATCCGCCTGGTGCTGAACAACTGGCTGTCCTTCACCGGCGGCCCGAACGGCATGCCTGCGCCGTCGCCGACCTTCTTCGGCCTGGAGTTCGGCCGCAGGGCCAAGGACGGCGGGGTGCCGATCCACGAGTTCCTCGGCATCGACTACAACGCCAACCTCAAGTTCGTGTTCATCTACGTCGTGCTGTTCATCGTCGTGCTGGCGGTGCTGTACATCAAGCACCGCCTGACTCGCATGCCCGTCGGCCGCGCCTGGGAGGCGCTGCGCGAAGACGAGATCGCCTGCCGCTCGATGGGCCTGAACCATGTGCTGGTCAAGCTTTCTGCCTTCACCCTCGGTGCTTCCACCGCAGGCCTGGCCGGGGTGTTCTTCGCCACCTACCAGGGCTTCGTCAACCCGTCGTCGTTCACCTTCTTCGAGTCGGCGCTGATCCTCGCCATCGTCGTGCTCGGCGGCATGGGCTCCACTGTTGGCGTGGTGATCGCGGCGTTCGTCCTGACCGTGGCACCGGAGCTGCTGCGCAGCTTCTCGGAATACCGCGTGTTGCTGTTCGGCGTGCTGATGGTGCTGATGATGATCTGGCGACCGCGTGGGCTGATCCGCATCAGCCGTACCGGTGTGACCCCGCGTAAAGGAGTGGCGCCATGAGCGACGAAATCATTCTCTCGGTCGACAACCTGATGATGCAGTTCGGTGGCATCAAGGCGCTCAGCGACGTCAGCCTGAAGGTCAAGCGCAACCAGATCTTTGCCCTGATCGGCCCCAACGGTGCTGGCAAGACCACCGTGTTCAACTGCCTGACCGGCTTCTACAAGGCCAGTGGCGGGCGCATCGAGCTGAACGTGCGCGGCAGCCACACCAATGTCATCCAGCTGCTGGGCGAGCGCTTCCAGGCGGCGGATTTCGTCTCGCCTGCGCGCTTTGCCAACCGTCTGTACTACAAGATGTTCGGCGGTACCCACCTGGTCAACCGCGCTGGCCTGGCGCGGACCTTCCAGAACATTCGCCTGTTCAAGGAAATGTCGGTGGTGGAAAACCTGCTGGTGGCCCAGCACATGTGGGTCAACCGCAACCTGCTGGCCGGGGTGCTCAACACCAAGGCTTACCGCAAGGCTGAGAGTGATGCCCTGGACCACGCGTTCTACTGGCTGGAAGTGGTCGACCTGGTCGACTGCGCCAACCGCCTGGCCGGTGAGCTGTCGTACGGCCAGCAGCGCCGCCTGGAAATCGCCCGGGCCATGTGCACACGGCCGAAGATCATCTGCCTGGACGAGCCGGCCGCCGGCCTCAACCCGCAGGAAACCGAAGCCCTGAGCCGCATGATCCGCGTGCTGCGTGACGAGCACGACATCACCGTGGTGCTGATCGAACACGACATGGGCATGGTCATGAGCATTTCCGACCATATCGTCGTGCTCGACCACGGCAACGTGATCGCAGAAGGCGCGCCACAGGAAATTCGCCACAACCCGACGGTGATCGCCGCCTACCTGGGTGCCGACGAAGAGGAACTGGTATGACTGCACCCATTCTCGAACTGAAGGAACTGGACGTCTTCTACGGGCCGATCCAGGCGCTGAAAAAGGTTTCGATGCACATCAACGAAGGCGAGACGGTGAGCCTGATCGGTGCCAACGGTGCCGGCAAGTCGACCCTGCTGATGTCGATCTTCGGCCAGCCACGGGCGGCATCCGGGCATATCGTCTACCGTGGCACCGACATCACTCGCAAGTCGTCGCACTATATCGCCTCCAACGGCATCGCCCAGTCGCCGGAGGGGCGTCGGGTGTTCCCCGACATGACCGTCGAGGAGAACCTGATGATGGGGACCATCCCCATCGGCGACAAATATGCCGCTGAAGACATGCAGCGTATGTTCGAGCTGTTTCCGCGCCTGAAGGAGCGGCGCAACCAGCGGGCCATGACCATGTCCGGTGGCGAGCAGCAGATGCTGGCCATTGCCCGTGCGCTGATGAGCCGGCCAAAACTGTTGCTGCTGGACGAGCCCTCGCTTGGGCTGGCGCCGATCGTGGTCAAGCAGATCTTTGCGACCCTGCGCGAACTGGCCAAGACCGGCATGACCATCTTCCTGGTGGAGCAGAACGCCAACCATGCGCTGAAGTTGTCGGACCGGGCTTATGTGATGGTCAACGGGCAGATCCGCATGAGCGGGACGGGGCAGGAGCTGCTGGTCAACGAAGAGGTGAGGAACGCGTACTTGGGCGGGCACTAAGTCGAATCTGGGGCTGCAAAGCAGCCCCGGTCTCAATGTGGACAACTTGTCGCATATCTTTCTCGAGCCACGCTACGATCCCCTCGCAAGCCCTTGTTTCCACAGGTTGAATGTTTTCCACGATTAATGTGGAGCCGCCTGTGGAAAACATGGTGGCACCTCGCTCTATCCCTTTGTTTTCAAGGCCTGCAAGGTGGTGGTCATATTTTGATCAGTTGCCCTTTGTGGATGATTTCAAAGGCATTTTCTGCACAGGCCAAGCCCTGCGAAAGGTGCTTCAAAGCCTGTGGATAAGTCTGTGGGAAAGCCTTGGACAGACCGCTGCAGGCGGCATGCTTGAAAGCGTTGCGCCATCACCGAAAAGATATCCACCGACCACGACACGCTGAAAGGGTTCCGCGCGATGGACAAGTTGCCCCCAATCCGTGGGGAAAGCCTTGTGGATAACATGCGCATAGCTGGCGCCGAGCCCTCTGCCACAAGGGTTTGCAGTATGTGATCAAAAAATGAACAGCGACCTGAACGGCTTGCTGCCAGCGCCCGTCGCGGGCATGCTGCAAAGCTGCCGATTACAACCTACCGTGAGGAACAGAGCATGACGTCCACCGTATTCATCACTGGCGCGACTTCCGGTTTTGGCGAGGCCACTGCCCGCCGCTTCGCCGAAGCTGGCTGGAAGCTGGTGCTCACCGGTCGTCGCAAGGAGCGCCTGGATGCTCTGTGTGCTGAATTGTCGGCCAAGACCGAAGTTCACGGCCTGGTGCTCGATGTGCGTGACCGCAAGGCCATGGAGCAAGCCATCGCCAACCTGCCGGCCGGTTTCGACAAGCTGCGTGGCCTGGTGAACAACGCGGGTCTGGCGTTGGGCGTGGATGCGGCGCAGAACTGCAGCCTGGACGATTGGGAGACCATGGTCGACACCAACATCAAAGGCCTGATGTACACCACCCGCCTGCTGCTGCCGCGCCTGATCGCCCATGGCCGCGGTGCGTCGATCCTCAACGTAGGTTCGGTGGCGGGCAATTACCCGTACCCCGGCAGCAACGTGTATGGCGGCACCAAGGCCTTCGTTGGCCAGTTTTCGCTGAGCCTGCGCTGCGACCTGCGTGGTACCGGCGTGCGGGTGAGCAACATCGAACCGGGCCTGTGCGAGAGCGAGTTTTCGCTGGTGCGTTTCGGCGGTGACCAGGCCAAGTACGACGCAACCTATGCTGGCGCTGAGCCGATCCAGCCGCAGGACATCGCCGAGACCATCTTCTGGATCCTCAACCAGCCGGCCCATATCAATATCAACAGCCTCGAGCTGATGCCGGTGAGCCAGGACTGGGCAGGTTTCTCGATCGATCGGTCCGCCAAGCAATAACTGGAACTGACATGGGCGAACCGATGATTACCGGTTCGCCCATGGTGCTTGGATCACTTCGGGATGTAAGAAAGGTAGGTACGGTCTTGCGGGATGATCTCGAGCAGCTGCAAGACATCATTGATTCCGTCATGCCGACCGAAATCCTCACGCACTGCGTTGCCACTGGTGATACGGCGGAGGCTGAGCAGATAGCTCAGCTTGCCATGAGCGAAGTAGTCGACATTGTCGGACCGGTTGACGATGTCTTGCGCTGCTTTGTTGATTTCCTGCTGGAGATAGTCTGCAAATGTCTGCTTGTTCACTGGCTTGAACCCGGTACATGAAGGAATGTGGAGGGTAAAAGGCAGTGCATTTCAGCTTCAGAAGGAAATCATACCCTTAGTCGCAACGCGCCATCGCTTCGAGGCAAGTAGCCAAATGATAAGGGGTTGAAGAGGGCATGTCGTGCCGGCTTACCGCCCCTTCGCCATCGCGGCATTCATACCAGCCCCCTGCATGCAGGAACTGCTGTTCCATTGCCTTCAGCTGCACCAGTAGCTTCGCCTCATTCCCCGGGCGCAAAACCAGTGCCCGCAGGTATTCCGCCTGTGCCCAGATCCGCTGGGTCGCATCGAGCACCTTGCCATCCACATCGAGCATGGCCAGCACTGCCGCATTGTTTACTCCGCACAGCTCGGCATAGCCGAATGCCCGGTCGATGGATGCATGCAGCGCGGTCCCCCGCAGCAGCGGCGAGGTTTCCAGCAGGTAGAACCATTCGAACTGGTGCCCCGGCTCGAACCAGTTATCCACAGCGCCTCGCGGCTTTTCCAGCATCAGCCCATGCTGCGGGTCAATGAAGTGTGCCTGCAACGATTCGCAAAGCGTGAGCAGCGATTGCTGCACGTGCTCGTCCTCGCGTACCGCCAGCACCTGCAGGAAGGCCTCGGCCAGATGCATCTGAGGGTTCTGCAGTGGGCCGCTGCCGAGGTCGGCCCAGTCTTCGCCGAGGCTGGCTTCATACAGGCCATCATCCCGGGCGAACTGCTCGTCGACCACTTCCAGGGCGGCATTGAGGGTGGCTTCCACCAGCCCTTCGCCGACCTTGCCCCAGTAATGTGCGCAAGCGAACACGATGAAGGCGTGGGTGTAGAGGTCCTTGCGCCGGTCCAGCGGCTTGCCGTCGGCGTCGATGCTGTAGAACCAGCCGCCATGCTCGGCATCGTGGAAGTGCTTCTGCAACGAACGGAACAGCGCCGCCGCCCGTTCGGCCGCACCCGGCTGCTCGATGCGGCTGCTGAACAGGTAAAGCTGGCGGGCACAGGCCATGGCCCGGTAGCGCTGCACCGGCAACGGGCGGTGCTGGGCGTCCAGGGCCTCGTAGGGCAGGGCCATGTCGGCGTTCCAGCCCGGGCCTTGCCACAGCGGCACGATGCAGTCGGCGAAGTGCTGGTTGAAGCGGGCCAGTTCGGGCAGTGCGGGGCGGGGGTTGGGCATGTGGGCGCTCGTCGCTTTCGGGCAGGTCGCCATGGTAGCAGAACTAGGGTTGCGGGTTGGCTGTGTAGGCCTCTTCGCGGGCAAGCCCGCTCCCACAGGTATTGTGTTGCCTTCAGCCCCGGTGCGGTCCCTGTGGGAGCGGGCTTGCCCGCGAAAGGGCCAGAGCAGGAGAGCGATCAGCTGGGGTTACCCAGCCCTTGCCAGTGCCGTGCGCCGACGAAAATGAAGCGCAGCTGCTGGGTGATCTTTTCCCGGGCGCTCAGCACCTGTGGATAACCCGGCTCCGGGCTGTCGATCAGCTCCGGCAGGGTGGCGAACACGGTCTTCACCACCAGGTCGGCCATGACCGCCAGTGCCGCACCGTCCAGGTGCTGCCAGCGCTTCATTCGCGCCAGGTCGGTGGCCAGGTCGTCGCTGATGTCCTGGCGCAGGCGGGCGATGGCCTGGCGCACGGCTTGAGAGCCGCCGTACTGCTCGCGGGCGAGGAACAGAAATTGGGCGCGGTTGGCGGCGACCACGTCGAGGAAGATGCGCACGGAAGCATCGGTGATGCCACCGAGTTCGAATTCGTTATGCCGCACCAGGCGGATGGTCTGGCGGAACGTGGCGTCGACTTCGGCCACCAGCGCCAGGCCCAGGGCATCCATGTCGGAAAAGTGGCGATAGAAGCCGGTCGGTACGATGCCTGCTGCCTTGGCCACTTCGCGCAGGCTGATGCTGCCAAAACCACGGCCACTCTCCATGAGCTGGCAGGCGGCGTCCAGCAGGGCTTGGCGGGTCTGTAGCTTCTGTTCGGCGCGCGGCAGCATGGGGCTGGCTTCTGTGACGGTGAGGCTGGGCACTCTAGATAAAAAAACAAAGCCCGGTCAATGGACCGGGCTGGGAGGGGAGCAAGCCGTGTGACAGAGGTTGTTCTTTTCGGCCATGGCGATCAGCTCACATGACTGATTGCAACCAGGCGATCAGAGCCACCTTCAGCTACGCGGCCACTGCGTTCGATCAGGCGGTCGGAGCCACCTTCGGCAACACGGCCACTGCGTTCGATCAGGCGGTCGGAGCCACCTTCGGCAACACGGCCACTGCGTTCGATCAGGCGGTCGGAGCCACCTTCGGCAACACGGCCACTGCGTTCGATCAGGCGGTCGGAGCCACCTTCGGCAACACGGCCACTGCGTTCGATCAGGCGATCAGAGCCACCTTCTGCGACACGGCCACTGCGTTCGATCAGGCGGTCGGAGCCACCTTCGGCAACACGGCCACTGCGTTCGATCAGGCGATCAGAGCCACCTTCTGCGACACGGCCACTGCGTTCGATCAGGCGGTCCGAACCACCTTCGGCAACAGTTTTCAGCGGTTGGGCGACTTCAGCGGCGCTAGAGCGCGATTCGGCAGTCAGGTGCTGGTCTGCCGCAGGCAGGGCGAAGGCATTGGCAGCAAGAATGGACAGGGTCAGGGACAGCAGAGTGCGTTTCATGGTTCGGTGCTCCTCTCGGGGGCTGGAAAAGTGGGTACGAAGCCAATGCTACGCCCGGTGACGCCAGAGAGAAGTTCATACGGGTAATGGTAACAATCGACGGTATTGATAGCGCCGTTCGAAGGCTCTATTTCAGGTGTTATGTCGCGATTAATGGCTTTTTGCCGGTAATCGGTCCAGGTAACACCGGCAGCCAGGCAAGTGCCCAACCTGAGCAAGAAGGCAGACAAAACTCGCTATCATGGCGCTCTCCGATAAAACCCAGCGGGTTTTCGTCAGTCCGAGATATTGAGTGCCATCGTTACGCCCGCTTCATGCCATGCCGCCAGGAGAACCACGCAATGACGCGTCCCGCCAGAATCCTCGTCTGGACCTTAACCACCTTGTTGACCCTCCTGGCGATCCTGGTCGTGATAATCGCCACTTTCGACTGGAACCGCGTCAAGCCGTTGCTCAACGAGAAAGTGTCCGAGGCCTTGCACCGGCCGTTCGCGATCAATGGCAACCTCGCCGTCCACTGGCGCACCGAGCCGGAAGAAGGCGGCTGGCGCGCCTGGGTGCCGTGGCCGCACTTCATTGCCGAAGACCTGACCCTGGGCAACCCCGACTGGCTGAAGGAGCCGCAGATGGTCGGCCTTGAGCGGGTGGAGTTCCGCCTGGCGCCACTGCCACTGGTATTCCAGCAGATCAGCATCCCGCGCATCGACCTGACCAGGCCAACCGCCAGCCTGACGCGGCTGGCCGATGGCCGTGCCAACTGGACCTTCGACTTCGGGCCAAAGGACGACAACGAGCAACCGTCCAAGTGGCAGCTGGACATCGGTGCCATCGGCTTCGACCAGGGCAATGTCAGCTTCGACGACCAGACGTTGAAAACCAGCATGAAGGTGCAGATCGACCCGCTCGGCAAACCGATCCCGTTCAGCGAAATCGTCGGCAAGGCCAGTGCGGAGAAGGCTGGAGGTGCCCAGGATTATGCGTTCGGGCTCAAAGCTCAGGGTCGTTACAAAGGCCAGCCGGTATCCGGCACTGGCAAGATCGGCGGCCTGCTGGCGTTGCAGGACGCCAGCCAGCCGTTCCCGTTGCAGGCAGACGTACGCATCGCCGATACCCATGTGCGGCTCGCCGGCACTCTGACCGACCCGCGCAACCTCGGCGCGCTGGACCTGCGCTTGCGCCTGTCCGGTGCCAGTCTGGGCAACCTCTACCCGCTGACCGGTGTGACGCTGCCAGACACCCCGGCCTATTCCACCGATGGCCGGCTCAGCGCCAACCTGCATGCAGCCGAAGGCGCCACCTTCAATTACCAGGGCTTCAACGGCAAGATCGGCGACAGTGACATCCATGGTGACCTGGCCTTCGTCGCCAGCCAGCCACGCCCCAAGCTGTCCGGCAACCTGGTGTCCAACCAGCTGCTGTTCAAGGACCTGGCGCCGCTGATCGGCGCCGACTCCAATGCCGAGCAGAAAGCCCGCGGCGGTGCCAGCAAGCAGCCGGCCGACAAAGTGCTGCCGGTGGAGGAGTTTCGCACCGAACGCTGGCGTGCCATGGATGCCGACGTCAGCTTTGCCGGCAAGCGCATCGTGCACAGCGAAAAGCTGCCATTCAACGACCTGTCCGCCCACGTGATCCTCGATGACGGCCTGTTGCGTCTTGAGCCGCTGCGATTTGGCGTGGCCGGTGGCAGCCTGGCGTCCAACATCCGCCTGGATGGCCGCAACGTGCCGCTGCAGGGCAGCGCCCAGCTGACCGCGCGTGGCTTCAAGCTCAAGCAGCTGTTCCCAGGTTTCGCGCCGATGCAGACCAGTTTCGGCGAACTCAACGGCGATGCCGACATCAGTGGCCGTGGCAACTCGGTGGCGGCGTTGCTGGGCACAGCCAATGGCAACCTGCGGCTACTGATCAATGATGGCGCCATCAGCCGCAGCCTGATGGAGATCGCCGGGCTTAATGTGGGTAATTATGTGGTTGGCAAGCTGTTCGGCGACGAGGACGTGAAAATCAACTGCGCGGCGGCGGACGTGGGGATCAAGGACGGGCTGGCGACCACGCGACTGTTCATCTTCGACACCGAGAACGCGATCATCTACATCAACGGCACGGCCAACTTTGCCAGTGAGCAGCTGGACCTGAAGATCAACCCGGAATCCAAAGGCCTGCGGTTGTTCTCGTTGCGTTCACCACTGTACGTACGGGGGCCGTTTGCCAAACCCAGTGCCGGGGTGCAGGCGGTGCCGCTGGCGTTGCGTGGGGCGGGGATGGTGGCATTGGGGGTGGTGGCCGGGCCGGCTGCCGGGTTGCTGGCGCTGGTGGCGCCCAGCAGTGGTGATGAGCCCAACCAGTGCACGCCGTTGCTGCAGCAGATGAAAGCCGGCAAGGCGCCGGCTGCGGTGAAAAAGCAGAAATAGCAGGGGGCTGCTTTGCAGCCCATCGACGCGGTTCGTCGCCACGACAAGCGCGGCTCCCACAAGATTTCCACAGACCTGAGGGTTGTGCAGTCCCTGTGGGAGCCGCGCTTGCTGGCGATGGGCCGCAAAGCGGCCCCTGCGATTAAAGCCCTTGAAGCAGATCGGACATGTCGTCCGCGTGCTCTTCTTCCTGGGCGAGGATGTCTTCGAAGATCCGCCGGGTAGTCGGGTCTTTATCGCCAATGTACTGAATGATCTCGCGATAGCTGTCGATGGCGATCCGCTCAGCCACCAGGTCCTCCAGCACCATCTCCTTCAGCGAACTGCCCGCCACATACTGCGCATGGGAATTCTTGGTGAGGTTGTCCGGGTTGAAGTCCGGCTCGCCGCCCAGCTGCACGATGCGCTCTGCCAGTTTGTCGGCGTGCTCGGCTTCCTGGTTCGCATGTTCGAGGAATTCGCTGGCCGCCACGCTGGCCTTGATTCCGCTGGCCATGAAGTAATGGCGCTTGTAGCGCAGCACGCAGACCAGCTCGGTGGCCAGCGACTCGTTGAGCAGGCGCAGGATTTCCTTGCGGTCGGCATGGTAGCCCTCGGTCACCGCGCCTTGCTCGACGTGCTGACGGGCACGCGCGCGCAGGGTTTGCACATCGGTCAGTTCAACGTTGCTCATGATTGTCTCCAGATGGATCAGCACGGGTGGTCAAGGTAGGCGGGAGGCTCACGCGCCGAGGGCGGCTTTGCTGTCCGCTTCGCGTTGCTTGCAGGTCTTGAAGCCCTTGGCATCGACATGGCCGGTGGCATCGAAGCGCACGTAGTACGGCTGCTGGTGGCCGTCGCGGTTGAGGATGTAGTCGTTGCAGGTGCCGCCGTGCGGCAGGTCGATCACGTTCGACGGGCTGCCGCCGATGGCGATGACTTTCTGCATGGTCATGCCGTTTTCCACCTGCTTGACCAGCGGCTCGTCACGGTAGGTGACGTAGTCCGCCGGGTTTTCCGGGCGGTTGCTGCAGCCGGCCAGGGCCGCGCTTGCCAGAAGGATTGCCAGGGTCTGCTTGTACATGGTCCCGCTCCTTGCAAAGGGTCTGTTCTGGATTGGAACCGCGCGGCACGTCGGGAGTTCGATTGCGATAGTCATCGAAGCGGCGCTAGTGTTGGCCAATCCTCCACGGAAAAGGGCTCAAGCCATGCAGCAGGCGTTGACCACGCGATACCCGTTGGTGCTGGTGCCAGGCATGCTTGGCTTCGTGCGGGTGCTGCTCTATCCGTACTGGTTCGGCATCGTGCCGGCGTTGCGCAAGGGCGGCGCGCAGGTATTCCCGGTGCAGGTCTCGCCGCTGCATTCCAACGAGGTGCGCGGTGAGCAGTTGCTGGCGATCATCGAAGACATCTGCCAGCGCACGGGCGCGGCAAAGGTCAACCTCATCGGCCACAGCCAGGGGGCGCTGAACGCACGCTATGCGGCGGCAAAACGGCCGGATCGGGTCGCCTCGGTCACTTCGGTGGCGGGGCCCAACCATGGGTCGGAACTGGCCGATCACCTGGCACGCACGGCGCCAGGGGACTCACCTCAGGGGCGTATGCTCAGAGCCATCCTGCATGGCCTGGCGGTGCTGCTGGTGTGGCTGGAAACCGGCTGGCGCCGCGACCCGCTGCCGGTCGACGTGCACGCTTCGCACCATGCCCTGACCAGCGCTGGCGTGGCGCTGTTCAACCAGGCTTATCCACAAGGGTTGCCGGAAACCTGGGGCGGGGAGGGCGCGTATGAGGTGAAAGGCGTGCGCTACTACTCCTGGTCCGGCACCTTGCAGCCCGGGTTGACCGATCAGGGGCGCAACCGCTTCGACGGCAGCAGCCGCTTCTGCCGGTTGTTCGCGCGCAGTTTCGTCAGGGAAAAGGGCCATTGCGACGGCATGGTCGGGCGATTCAGCTCGCACCTGGGGCAGGTGATCGGCGATGACTTCCCGCTTGATCACCTGGATATCGTCAACCAGTCGCTGGGCGCCGTGGGCAAGGGCGCCGAGCCGCTGCGGCTGTTCACCGAGCATGCGGCGCGGCTCAAGGCAGCCGGGCTCTAGCGGCGTACCGGCGTGGTCCAGCGCTCGGCCAGAATCACCCCGGCCAAGGTCAGCAGGCCACCGATCAGGTGATAGCTGGCCAGCTGTTCATCGAGGACCAGGGCGGCGATCAGCGCGGTCACCACCGGCAGCAGGTTGAAAAACAGCGTGGTGCGGCTTGGCCCCAGGCGATGCACGGCCTGCATCCACACCAGCGGGGCGATCATCGAGGCAAGCACACAGGCATAAAGCACCAGGCCGATGTTGTGGCCGTTCAGGCCGGTCTTGTCCGAGAGCAGGAACAACGGCAGCAGCACCAGGATGGCCATCAGTACTTGCAGGTACAGCAGCTGCAACGGCGGCAGGCGCAGCTGCCACTTCTTCAGCAGGAAGCTGTACAGCGCGTAGGCCAGGGTCGCCACCAGCATCAGCAGGTCGCCGCTGTTCAAGCCGTGTTCCAGCAAGATGCCGGGCTGGCCAGCCGAGACCACTTCGAGCACGCCGACAAACGACACCACGGCACCTGCCAGGGCGCCGTAGCTCAGGCGCTGGCCCAGCCAGGCGATGGACAGGGCCAGCGACATCAGCGGCATCAGCGAGAGGATGATGCCCATGTTGGTGGCACTGGTGATGCCGGCGGCGAAGTACGCCAGGCTCTGGTAAACGGCCATGCCGAGCACGCCGAGGACGGCCACCTTGCCCAGGTGTGGGCGGATGGCCGCGCGATTGCGCCACACGGCGGGCAACAGGAACGGGGTGAACAGTGCGCCGGCCAGCAGCCAGCGGTAGAAGCCGATCTCGGCAGGGTAGATGGCGCCGGCCGACATCTTGGTGACCACGGTGTTGCCGGCCCAGATGAGGATGGCGAAAAGGGGAAACGCGTAATTCATGCAGCAACTGACTCTTTCGTTTTGGCGGTGACGCCTTGGCTGGCCATTATGAAGGCCCATGCCCGGGCAAAATGTAAAAAATCTTGTCTACACTCAGGCGCATGTCCGTGCATCGGGCGCGGAGTCAAGGAGACCACTCCATGAAAATGCTGCACATGCCCCTGCTGGTGTTGGCCGTGTTGTTCAGCGCGCAAGGGTTTGCCGCCAACACGGCGCAACAGGAAAAGATGAAGACCTGCAACGCCGACGCCACGGCCAAGGCCCTCAAGGGCGATGAGCGCAAGGCGTTCATGAGCACCTGCCTGAAGAAAGATGTGCCCCAGTCGCAGCAGGACAAGATGAAGACCTGCAACGCCGACGCCAGCACCAAGGCGCTCAAGGGTGACGAACGCAAGGCGTTCATGAGCGACTGCCTGAAGAAGAAGTGACCTGCGCCTATGCCTGTGTCCTGAAGGCTGGCAGACTGCGGGCATTCCCGCCGTCTGCCGTCGAGGCTGTATGACTTTCACCCCCCGTCAGATCACCCTGGCCAGCCTGATCATCGTCATGGCTGGTCTGCTGCTGGCCTTGCCGCTGAAATTGCTGCCCAGCCTGTTGGCCGGTTTGCTGGTATTCGAGCTGGTGAACATGCTCACCCCGCGTCTGCAACCGCTGATTGCCGGGCAGCGTGCGCGCTGGCTGGCGGTGGCGCTGCTCGGCACGCTGGTGGTCAGTGTTCTGACCCTGTTGATAGCCGGTGCCTTCAGCTTCCTGCTGCACGAGGCCGAGAACCCCGGCGCTTCGCTGGACAAGTTCATGGGCCTGGTCGAACGCGCCCGCAGCCAGTTGCCACCGTTCATCGAGGCCTACCTGCCGGCCAGCGCGGCGGAATTCAAGGTAGCCATCGGCGACTGGATCAAGAGCCACCTGAGCGACCTGCAACTGGTGGGCAAGGGCATGGCGCACATGTTCGTGACGCTGTTGATCGGCATGATCCTCGGCGCGATCATCGCCTTGCAGCGTATCCCGGACATATCCCGGCGCAAGCCGCTGGCAGCAGCCCTGTTCGAACGGCTGAACCTGCTGGTGCAGGCGTTTCGCAACATCGTCTTCGCGCAGATCAAGATTTCACTGCTGAACACGACGTTCACCGGCATTTTCCTCGCCGTGGTGCTGCCGTCGTTCGGAGTGCACCTGCCGCTGACCAAGACACTGATCGTGCTGACCTTCCTGCTCGGTCTGCTGCCGGTGATCGGCAACCTGATGTCCAACACCCTGATCACCATCGTCGGCATGTCGTTGTCGATCTGGGTGGCGGCGGCGGCGCTGGGCTACCTGATCGTGATCCACAAGGTCGAGTACTTCCTCAACGCGAAGATCGTCGGCGGGCAGATCAGTGCCAAGGCCTGGGAGCTGTTGTTGGCGATGCTGGTGTTCGAGGCGGCGTTCGGCTTGCCGGGTGTGGTGGCCGGGCCGATCTATTACGCCTACCTGAAGAGTGAGCTGAAGCGGGCCGAGCTGGTCTGATCTACCTGTGCCGGCCTCTTCGCGGGCAAGCCCGCTCCCACAGGTACTGCACAGGCTTCAGGCCTTGTGAGATCCCTGTGGGAGCGGGCTTGCCCGCGAAGAAGCTGACACCGATCTGTCAGGCTGCGCCGTAACGCTTGCGGGCTTCAATGGCCAACCCGCTGCCGATGCTGCCAAAGATGTTGCCTTCCACATGCCGCGCATTCGGCAGCATTGCCGAAACACTGTTGCGCAATGCCGGAATCCCGCTCGAACCGCCGGTGAAGAACACCGTGTCGACCTGGCCCGCACTCACCCCAGCCTTGGCCAGCAACTCGGTCACGCTGCCGCGCACCCGCTCCAGCAGCCCTTCGATGGCTTCCTCGAACAGTACCCGGGTCAGGTCCACAGCCAGCTCGCGCTCGACGCGGCCGAGGTCGACGCGGCGGCTGAGCTGCTCGGTCAGCTCGATCTTGCTGGCCTCCACTTCCATCGCCAGCCAGTGCCCGGCGCGCTCTTCGATCAGCTTGAACAGGCGATCGATGCCCAGCGTGTCCTCGATGTCGTAGCGCATGCTGCCCAGGGCCAGCTGCGACTTCTGCGAGTACAGGGCGTTGATGGTGTGCCAGGTCGCCAGGTTCAGGTGGTAGCTGGTGGGCATCAGCGCGCCGCTCTTCATCCGGCTGCCGTAACCGAACAGCGGCATCACGCCCTGCAGGCTCAGCTGCTTGTCGAAGTCGGTACCGCCGATGTGCACGCCGCCGGTGGCGAGGATGTCTTCCTGGCGTTCGGCCACCTGGTGGCGCTCGGGCGACAGGCGGATCAGGGTAAAGTCCGAAGTACCACCGCCAATATCGACGATGAGCACCAGCTCTTCACGGCTGATGCTCGACTCGTAGTCGAACGCCGCGGCAATCGGCTCATACTGGAACGACACGTCCTTGAAACCGATCTTGCGCGCCACCTCGGCCAGGGTGTCCTCGGCCTCCTGGTCGGCTGCCGGGTCTTCGTCGACGAAGAACACCGGGCGGCCCAGCACCACTTGCTCGAATTCGCGACCGGCGGCAGCCTCGGCGCGCTTTTTCAGCTCGCCGATGAACATGCCCAGCAGGTCCTTGAACGGCAGGGCGCTGCCCAGCACGCTGGTGTCATGCTTGATCAGCTTGGAACCCAGCAGGCTCTTGAGCGAGCGCATCAGGCGGCCTTCGTAGCCTTCCAGGTACTCGTGCAGCGCCAGACGGCCATACACCGGGCGACGCTCCTCGATGTTGAAGAACACCACCGACGGCAGGGTGATCTTGCCGTCTTCCAGGGCGATCAGCGATTCGACGCCCGGGCGGTGCCAGCCGACCGTGGAGTTCGAGGTGCCGAAGTCGATGCCCAGGGCGCGGGCCGGCGATACGTCAGACATGGGAAAAGGCTTCCGGAGGCAAAACGGCCGCGCAGTTTATGCCAGTTGGCTACAGAATCAAGACCGATCGTCTGCCTTGAGGCAACCCCAAGCTCGCCTTGAAAGGCTATGCTTGACCCCTATCTTCAGTTGCAACACGTAAATTCACACTGGTGATCCATAGATGGACTTCAAAGACTATTACAAGATACTCGGCGTAGAGCCCACGGCGGACGAGAAGGCGATCAAGGCCGCGTACCGCAAGCTGGCGCGCAAGTATCACCCTGACGTCAGCAAGGAGCGCGACGCCGAGGACAAGTTCAAGGAGGCCAACGAGGCCTACGAGGTGCTGGGTGACGCGCAGAAGCGCGCCGAGTTCGACGAAATCCGCAAGTACGGCGGCCAGCACGGCCGGCCGTTCCAGGCGCCACCGGGCTGGCAGAGCCGCGGCGGCGCGGGTGGCGCGGGCGGTGGCTTCGAGGGCGGCGACTTCTCCGACTTCTTCAGCTCGATCTTCGGTGCCCGCGGCGGCAACCCGTTCGGTGGTGGTGCCCGGCAACAACAACGCAGCGCCGGCAGACGAGGGCAGGACGTGGAACTGGAACTGGCGATCTTCCTGGAAGAAACCCTGAGCAAGGAATCCAAGCAGATCAGCTTCCAGGTGCCGCAGACCAACGCGGCTGGCCAGCGTACCGGGTTCACCACCAAGACCCTGAACGTGAAGATCCCCGCCGGGGTCACCGACGGCGAGCGCATCCGCCTCAAGGGCCAGGGCGCCCCAGGCGTTGGCGGTGGTGCCAATGGCGACCTGTTCCTGACCGTGCGCATGGCACCGCACCCGCTGTTCGATGTCGAAGGTCATGACCTGATCATCACCGTGCCGCTGGCGCCGTGGGAGGCAGCCCTGGGCACCAAGGTGGCGGTGCCGACCCTGACCGGCAAGATCAACCTGACCATCCGCCCCGACAGCCAGAGCGGCCAGCGCCTGCGTGTGCCGGGCATGGGCCTGGCCAACAAGAGCGGCGAGCGCGGCAACCTCTACGCGCAGCTGAAAGTGGTGATGCCGCCGGCCTCCGACGCTGCTACCCGTGAACTGTGGACCCAGCTTTCCGAGAAAGCGGCGTTCGACCCGAGGACACAATGGAGTAAGTGATCATGAGCAGCACCCTGATCGTTCAACTGGACATGCGTACCCTGTGTCAGGAAGCCGATATCACGGCTGACTGCGTGATCGAAATCGTCGAACACGGCATTGTCGAACCTTCGGGGCGAACGCCGGAGGACTGGTTGTTCGACGATCAGGCGCCGCTGCTGGCCAAGCGCGCGGCGAAGCTGCATCAGGATCTGGAACTGGAGTGGGAAGGGGTGGCGCTGGCGCTGGAACTGCTGCAGGAGGTGCAGCAGCTGCGCAGTGAGAACAGCATGCTCAGGCAGCGGCTGGGCAGGTTTATCCAGATGTGAGGGTTACAGGCCCGGCCTCTTCGCGGGCAAGCCCGCTCCCACAGGAATTGCAGAGGTCGCTGTGCGATCACTGTGGGAGCGGGCTTGCCCGCGAAGAGGCCAGTACAGCCAACATCAATTTCAGGCCGGTTCGGCACCTGGGTTCAGCATCAGCTGCATGAAGGTCAGGTCCAGCCAGCGGCCAAACTTCACCCCCACTTGCGGCATCTGCCCGGTCACCACGAAGCCCAGTCGCTCATGCAGGCGCACCGACGCGGCATTGCCGCTCTCGATGGCCGCGACCATCACATGCTTGCCGCACCCGCGCGCCCGCTCGATCAGTGCCGCCATCAGCACCGGGCCCAGGCCCTTGCCACGCTGGTCACCACGCACATACACAGAATGTTCCACGGTCAGGCGAAAACCTTCGAACGGCCGCCAGTCGCCAAACGACGCATAGCCCAGTACGCGGGTGTCATCCACGGCCACCAGGATCGGATAGCCCTGCTGCGCGCGTGCTTCGAACCAGGCCTGGCGGTTGCCCAGGTCCACCGGGGTTTCGTTCCAGATCGCCGTGGTATTGCGCACGGCGTCGTTGTAGATGTCGAGGATGCCCGGCACGTCGGTAGGCAGGGCATCGCGGATTTGGTAACTCATGACAGCGTCTCGCAGGGTGATTGCTTGCAGGTTAAATGGTTACCAGCCCGCGCACACCTTCGGCTTGCATGTTTTCGCCGCGGCCACGCTGGATGATTTCGCCACGGGCCATCACCAGATACTGATCGGCCAGCTCTTCGGCGAAGTCGTAGAACTGTTCCACCAGCAGGATCGCCATGTCGCCCCGCTCGGCCAGGCGCCGGATCACCGCACCGATTTCCTTGATCACCGAGGGCTGGATGCCTTCGGTCGGCTCGTCGAGGATCAGCAACCGCGGGCGGCTGGCCAGGGCTCGGCCGATGGCCAGCTGTTGCTGCTGGCCACCTGACAGGTCACCACCACGGCGCTGTTTCATCTGCTCCAGCACCGGGAACAGTTCGTAGATGAACGCGGGTACTTCACGTGCTTCGCGGGCCGGGAAGCGCGACAGGCCCATCAGCAGGTTTTCCTCGACGGTCAGGCGCGGGAAAATCTCGCGACCTTGTGGCACGTAGGCGATGCCGGCGTGGACTCGCTGCTGGGGCTTGAGTGCGGTGATTGGCTTGCCTTCCCACTCGATAGTGCCCTCGCGGGATGGCACCAGGCCCATCAGGCAGCGCAGCAGGGTGGTCTTGCCCACCCCGTTGCGGCCCAACAGGCAGGTGACTTCGCCGACCTTGGCTTCGAAGGACAGGCCCCGGAGGATGTGGCTGCCGCCGTAGTACTGGTGCAGGGTGTCGATCTTCAGCATGTTGAGTTCCTGGGAGTTCTTCATTGCCTGTGCCGGCCCTTTCGCGGGTGAACCCGCTCCCACAGGGACCGCGCAGTTCTCGAGACCTGCACCGAACCTGTGGGAGCGGGTTTACCCGCGAAGAGGCCGGCACAGGTATCCATATCTAACGGCCCAGATACACCTCGACCACCCGCTCATCCGCCTGCACCTGTTCCAGCGAACCTTCCGCCAGCACGCTGCCCTGGTGCAGCACGGTCACATGGTCGGCAATGCTGCCGACGAAACCCATGTCATGCTCCACCACCATCAGCGAGTGCTTGCCGGCCAGGCCCTTGAACAGCTCGGCGGTGAACTCGGTCTCGGCATCGGTCATGCCCGCCACCGGTTCGTCGAGCAACAGCAGTTGTGGCTCCTGCACCAGCAGCATGCCGATCTCGAGGAACTGCTTCTGCCCGTGCGACAGCAGGCCGGCCTGGCGCTGGGCCAGTGGCAGCAGGCGCAAGGTGCTCAGTACCTCCTCGATGCGCTGGCGCTGCTCGCCGCTCAGGCGCGCGGCCAGGCTGGCCCACACCGACTTGTCGGTCTTCAGCGCCAGCTCCAGGTTCTCGAACACCGTCAACGCCTCGAACACCGTGGGCTTCTGGAACTTGCGACCGATGCCGGCCTGGGCGATCTGGTATTCGCTCATGCGGGTCAGGTCGAGGGTGTCGCCGAAGAAGGCGCTGCCCGTGTCGGGGCGGGTCTTGCCGGTGATCACGTCCATCATCGTGGTCTTGCCGGCGCCGTTGGGGCCGATGATGCAGCGCAGCTCACCGACGCCTATGTACAGGTTCAGCGCGTTGAGGGCCTTGAAGCCATCGAAGCTGACGCTGATGTCCTCAAGGCTCAGCACCGTGCCGTGGCGGGTGTCGAGGCCGGCCTTGCGGCTCTGGCCCAGGCCAATGGCGTCGCGGCCGGCACCGAGGGTGTCGAACACCGGTTCGAGCATGAACTCCGGGTGTACCGGGGGCACGCCTCTCATGACTGGCTCCTTTTCTTCAACAGGCCGACCACGCCCTTGGGCAGGTACAGGGTGACGAGGATGAACAGCGCACCGAGGAAGAACAGCCAGAATTCCGGGAAGGCCACGGTGAACCAGCTCTTCATGCCATTGACCAGGCCGGCACCGAGCAGCGGGCCGATCAGCGTGCCGCGCCCGCCCAGGGCCACCCACACGGCGGCTTCGATGGAGTTGGTCGGCGACATTTCGCTGGGGTTGATGATGCCCACCTGCGGCACGTACAGCGCACCGGCCAGGCCACACAGCACGGCGCTCAGCACCCACACCAGCAGCTTGAAACCGCGGGGGTCGTAGCCGCAGAACATCAGGCGGTTCTCGGCGTCGCGCACGGCGGTGAGCAGGCGCCCGAACTTGCTCTGGGTCAGGCGCCAGCACAGGTACAGGCTGGCCAGCAGCAGGCCGACGGTGAGCAGGAACAACACCGCGCGGGTGCCCTGCGCGGCGATGTCGAAGCCGAGGATGGTGCGGAAGCTGGTGAAACCGTTGTTGCCGCCGAAGCCCGTTTCGTTACGGAAGAACAGCAGCATGCCGGCGAAGGTCAGGGCCTGGGTCATGATCGAGAAGTACACGCCCTTGATCCGCGAGCGGAAGGCGAACCAGCCGAACACCAGCGCCAGCAACCCAGGCGCCAGCACTACCAGGCACAGGGCCCAGGCGAAGTGCTGGGTACCGGCCCAGTACCAGGGCAGTTCGCTCCACGACAGGAAGGTCATGAACCCCGGCAGGCCGTCACCGGCCGCCTGGCGCATCAGGTACATGCCCATGGCGTAGCCGCCGAGGGCGAAGAACAGGCCGTGGCCCAGCGACAGCAAGCCGGCATAGCCCCAGACCAGGTCCAGCGCCAGGGCGACGATGGCGTAGCAGAGGATCTTGCCGACCAAGGTCAGGGTGTAGGCCGAAACGTGCAGCGCGTGATCCGCCGGCAGCAGCGACAGCAGCGGCAGGGCCACCAGCAGCAGGACGACGACCGCGCCAATGGCCAGCGACAGCCGTGGCCCGGCCTTTTGCGTAGCGGTGACAAGCAGTGGCTGGTTCATCAGTCGATTACCCGTCCCTTGAGGGCGAACAAGCCTTGCGGGCGCTTCTGGATGAACAGAATGATCAACGCAAGGATGAGGATCTTGCCGAGTACCGCACCGATCTGCGGCTCCAGCAACTTGTTGGCGATGCCGAGGCCGAATGCTGCCCAGAGGCTGCCGGCCAGTTGCCCGACACCGCCGAGCACCACCACCAGGAACGAGTCGATGATGTAGCTCTGGCCCAGGTCCGGGCCGACGTTGCCGACCTGGCTCAGGGCCACGCCGCCAAGGCCGGCGATGCCCGAGCCGAGGCCGAAGGCGAGCATGTCGACACGCCCGGTGGAGACGCCGCAGCAGGCGGCCATGTTGCGGTTCTGGGTGACGGCGCGAACGTTCAGGCCCAGCCGCGTGCGGTTGAGCAGCAGCCAGGTGAGCAGCACCACCGCCAGGGCGAAGCCGATGATCACCAGGCGGTTGTACGGCAGCACCAGGTTCGGCAGCAGCTGGATGCCGCCGGACAGCCAGGCCGGGTTGCTGACTTCGACGTTCTGCGCGCCGAACAGCAGGCGGATGGCCTGGATCAGGATCAGGCTGATGCCCCAGGTCGCCAGCAGGGTTTCCAGCGGGCGCCCGTAGAGGTGGCGGATCACCGTGCGCTCCAGGGCCATGCCGACCCCGGCGCTGACCATGAAGGCCACTGGCAGCGCGATCAGCGGGTAGAACTCGATGGCGCCGGGGGCGTAGCGCTGCATCAGCACCTGCACCATGTAGGTGCTGTAGGCGCCGAGCATGAGCATCTCGCCATGGGCCATGTTGATCACCCCGAGCAGGCCGAAGGTGATCGCCAGGCCGAGCGCGGCCAGCAGCAGGATCGAGCCCAGCGACAGGCCGCTGAAGGCCTGGCCGAGCAGCTCGCCGACCAGCAGCTTGCGCTTGACCTGGGCCAGGCTGGTTTCGGCGGCGGTGCGCACGCCCGGGTCGCTCTCGGCGCCTGGTTGCAGCAAGGCTTCGAGGCGGGTGCGGGCCATTGGGTCACCGGTTTCGCCGAGCAGGCGCACAGCAGCCAGGCGCACCGCCGGCTCGCTGGCGCCCAGTTGCAGGTTGGCCAGGGCCAGGCCAAGGGCGGCGTGCACGGCGGCGTCCGGTTCGCGGGTGAAGCACCGGTCGAGGAAGGCCATCTGTGCCGGTTGCGCGCTCTTTTGCAGCTGTTGGGCTGCAGCCAGGCGGATTGCGCTGTTGTCGCTGAGCAACTGGTGGCTGGCCAGGGCGTTGTCGATCAGGCCACGCAGGCGGTTGTTCAGGCGCACCTTGCGTGAGTCATCGGCGGCGATGCGGCCCTGGCGCAGGTTGTCCAGCAGTGGCAGGCGCGCGGCATCGGGTTGCGCCGCCCAGCTTTCGAGCAGTTGGGCCTGCTCGGCGGGCTTGGCGGTGAGGAAGAATTCGCCCTCGCTGGCCTGGCTGGCCAGGGGTAGGAGCAGCAGCAGGGTGAGCAGGAGTCTGAGCATTCGGGCAGTCCTGGAATACAGTGGTGGATTCTTCGCGGGCAAGCCCGCTCCCACAGGTACGGGGAAAGGTTTGAAGCCTGCGCGGTCCCTGTGGGAGCGGGCTTGCCCGCGAATGGGCCGCAAGGCGGCCCCAATGCACTCAGTTACCTTTCACCGCGTAATCAGGGCGTTTGTCGTTACCCGGAATGAACGGGCTCCACGGCTGTGCCCGCAGCGGTTGCTCGGTTTCCCACACGACGCTGAACTGCCCGTCATCCTGGATCTCGCCGATCATCACCGGCTTGTGCAGGTGGTGGTTGGTCTTGTCCATGGTCAGGGTAAAGCCCGACGGTGCCTTGAAGGTCTGCCCGGCCAAGGCTTCGCGGACCTTGTCGACATCGGTGGACTTGGCCTTCTCGGCGGCCTGGGCCCACATGTGGATACCGACGTAGGTGGCTTCCATCGGGTCGTTGGTCACCGCCTTGTCGGCACCCGGCAGGCCCTTGGCCTTGGCGTAGGCCTTCCAGTCGGCGACGAACTTCTGGTTGACCGGGTTATCCACCGACTCGAAGTAGTTCCACGCCGCCAGGTGGCCCACCAGCGGCTTGGTGTCGATGCCGCGCAGTTCTTCTTCGCCTACCGAGAACGCCACCACCGGCACGTCGGTGGCCTTCAGGCCCTGGTTGGCCAGTTCCTTGTAGAACGGCACGTTGGAGTCGCCGTTGACGGTGGAGATGACGGCAGTCTTGCCGCCGGCGGAGAACTTCTTGATGTTGGCGACGATGGTCTGGTAATCGGCGTGACCGAACGGTGTGTAGACCTCTTCGATGTCCTTGTCGGCCACGCCCTTGCTGTGCAGGAAGGCGCGCAGGATCTTGTTGGTGGTGCGTGGGTAGACGTAGTCGGTGCCCAGCAGGAAGAAGCGCTTGGCGCTGCCGCCATCTTCGCTCATCAGGTATTCCACGGCCGGGATGGCCTGTTGGTTGGGCGCGGCGCCGGTGTAGAACACGTTCGGCGACATCTCTTCACCCTCATACTGCACCGGGTAGAACAGCAGGCCGTTGAGTTCCTCGAACACCGGCAGCACCGATTTGCGCGACACCGATGTCCAGCAGCCGAACACCACCGCGACCTTGTCCTGGGTCAGCAGCTGGCGGCTCTTTTCGGCGAACAGCGGCCAGTTGGAGGCCGGGTCGACCACCACCGGTTCGAGCAGCTTGCCATTCACACCGCCCTTGGCGTTGATCTCGTCGATGGTCATCAGCGCCATGTCCTTGAGCGAGGTCTCGGAAATGGCCATGGTCCCGGACAGCGAATGCAGGATGCCGACCTTGATGGTCTCGGCGGCCTGGATGCTCCAGCTCAGGCCCATTGCGGCAATCGATGCGCTAAGGGTAAAGGCCTTGATCAGACTGCGTCGCTTCATGTGCTCTCTCCGCTGAGTACTTTTAGGGTGTTGGCCAAGCGGGGAGGGGCATTGCAAGGGGTGTGCCTAACGGCAGAAGGTGCGTAATAGACGGGATGTGCGAGGTGTTGGGGCGTTTTGCAGGTCCAGCTTGGTGCCTGGCAGATTGGTGTGCACAGGATTGGGGCCGCTGTGCGGCCCATCGCCGGCAAGCGCGGCTCCCACAGGAAGTTGCGTTCCCCGGTGGGAGCCGCGCTTGCCGGCGATGGGCTGCAAAGCAGCCCCAGCAGAATCAGCCGTCACGCACAGCCGAACGAGGATGACGACGGCTACGCACGAACTGGTAGGTCACCGCCAGCAGCAGGAACCAGATCGGCGTCACCACCAGCGCCGAGCGGGTATCCGCTTCCAGGCTCAGCAACACCAGGATGAAGGCAAAGAAGGCCAGGCACACGTAGCACATGAAGCGCCCGCCCGGCATCTTGTAGTTCGACGCCTGGTGCAGCGCGGCGCGGTGCTTGCGGTACTTCAGGTACGACAGCAGGATCAGTGTCCAGACGAACATGAACAGCACCGCCGACACCGTGGTCACCAGGGTGAACGCTTCAATCACGTTCGGCACCAGGTAGATCAGCACCGCCCCCAGCAGCAGGCAGGCACAGGAGAAGAACAGGCCGTTGGCCGGCACCGAACGGCTCGACAGTTTCTCGAATGCGCGTGGCGCGTCACCTTCCTGGGACAGGCCGTAGAGCATGCGGCTGGTGGAGAACACGCCGCTGTTGGCCGACGAGGCCGCCGAGGTCAGCACCACGAAGTTGATGATGCTCGCCGCCGCCGGCAGGCCGGCCAGCACGAACAGTTCCACGAACGGGCTCTTGCCCGGTACCACGTCGCGCCATGGGGTTACGGCCATGATCGCGATCAGGGCCAGCACGTAGAACACGATGATCCGCACCGGGATAGAGTTGATCGCCCGCGGCAGGGTGCGCTCGGGGTTCTTCGCTTCAGCAGCGGTAGTGCCCACCAGCTCGATGCCGACGAAGGCGAACACGGCGATCTGGAAACCGGCGAAGAAGCCCATCAGGCCATTGGGGAACATGCCGCCGTCGTTCCACAGGTTGGCCAGTTGCGCGGTGCGCCCGCTGGGCGAGGTGAAGCCGGTGATGACCATGTACAGGCCAGTGGCGACCAGGCCGAGAATGGCGACGATCTTGATCAGGGCGAACCAGAACTCCAGTTCACCGAACATCTTCACCGTCACCAGGTTCAGCGACAGTAGCACGGCCACACAGGCCAATGCCGGTATCCACTGCGGCAGGTCCGGGAACCAGAACTGCGTGTAGGCGGCAATGGCGACCACGTCGGCGATGCCGGTCACCACCCAGCAGAACCAGTAGGTCCAGCCGGTGAAATAGCCGGCCCAGGGGCCGAGCAGGTCGGCGGAGAAGTCGATGAACGACTTGTAGTTGAGGTTCGACAGCAGCAGTTCGCCCATGGCGCGCATGACGAAGAACAGCATGAAGCCGATGATCATGTAGACGAAGATGATCGATGGCCCCGCCAGGCTGATGGTCTTGCCCGAGCCCATGAACAGGCCGGTGCCGATGGCGCCGCCGATGGCGATCAGCTGGATGTGGCGGTTGGTCAGGTTACGCTGCAGATGTTGTTCATCTGGCGCGTTGGGAGAAGTTTGCGTCATCAAGCTGCATTCCGTTGAAAGGTCAGTCTTCTTGTCAGAGGTAGCCGGTTAGGCTAACACGCTCGTGCCAGATCGGGGCGCGACAGATCGACTCGACTTTTGGGGTGCAGCATTCTCCTGTGCCGGCCTCTTCGCGGCTAAAGCCGCTCCTACAGGTACTGTGCTATCCCTGTGGGAGCGGGCTTGCCCGCGAAGAGGCCAGTGCAGGTATCAGGCGCTGGCCAGCACCCGGCGGCGCCGCACCACCAGGCTATCGACCACCCACATCACCACCATCGACACCCCCACCAGCGGGAACATCGCGCCCAGCACCAGCATCACCCCCACCGCCGCCTTCCAGCGCGGCAGGTCATGGCGCAGCGGCGGCACGCCAAGGCCACCCTCGGGCCGGCGTTTCCACCACATCACCAGGCCGCTGACCGAGCCCAGCAGGATCATCAGGCACACCAGCAGAATGATGATCTGGTTCAGCGGCCCGAACATCTTGCCCTCGTGCAGCATCACGCCCAGTTCGGTAGCGCGGGCCACCGGGCTGTAGTCCTGCCAGCGCACATCGGCCAGCACCTTGCCGGTGTACTGGTCGACATGCAGGGTCGCGTCGTTGCGTGGGTCGTCGGCGAACACGGCGATGGTGTACACGCCTTCTGCCGTGGTCGGCGCAGTAATGCTGTAGCCCGCTTGCACCTGGCGTGCAGTGGCGATGTCTTCCACTTGTTGCAGGCTCACCTGTGGCGCGGCCGGAGCGCTGTCCATCATGTGATGCCCGGCATGCTCGGCATGCGCACCGGACTGCGGCATTGGCGTGTTCTCCATCGCCCACGGTACGGTCTGGCGGTGCGCGCTGTTCAGCTCGCGGGCCTCCTGGTCCGACTTGGGCACGTCATTCCACATGGCCGCCGGGAAGCGGTTCCACAGATCGGCGTACTGTTTGCCCCACATGCCGGTCCAGGTCATGCCACTGACCAGCATCAGCAACAGCAGGGCAGAACCCCAGAACCCGGTCACCGCATGCAGGTCGCGCCAGAACAGCCGACCGCGGGCCGACAGCCGCGGCCACAACACACCGGCGCCATTGCGCCCGCGTGGCCACCACAGGTACAGGCCGGACACCACCAGCACGATGCCCCAGCCTGCGGCCAGTTCCACCAAACGGTCACCAACCGTGCCGACCATCAGTTCGCCGTGCAGGGCGCGGGCGATGGCCTGCAGGTTCTGCTTGCCGTCCTGCTCGCCAAGGACCTTGCCGCTGTACGGGTCGACGAACACATTCAGCTCGCGGCCGCCGTAGTGCACCACGAACTGCGCGCTGCGCTCGGCGTCGATCGGCGGCAGGTACTGGCCGACATGGCCCTTCGGGTAGGCCTGGCGCACTTCGGCCAGCAGGGTGTCGGCGCTCTGTCGATGGTGGCCGGCCTCGACCACCATCAGGTCACGGTACAGCAGCGGGTCGAGCTGCGGCTTGAACAGGTAGATGATCCCGGTGATCGCCAGCAGGATCATGAACGGGGCCACGAACAGCCCCGCATAGAAGTGCCAGCGCCAGGCCAGGTTGTAGAAAGAGATGCGCGTTCCGCTCATGGGAACCTCCTGTTTGACCAGCTGATGGGCGCGGCCGAAGCCACGCCCGTTGTTGTTGTCAGAAGCTGAAATCGACCTTGGTCCAGAAGGTCCTGCCTGGCTCGTTCACCGGCTGTGGGTCTGTAGCCGGGTAGCCGAACCCGGCATTCCCGGCCAGGTTCAGGTGCTCGGCGTAGGTCTTGTCGAACAGGTTGTCGACCCCTGCGCTGAGCTTGAGGTTGTGGTTCACCTTGTAGGCGCCGTTGAGCGAGAACACGCCGAAACCGCCGCTCTTGTCGAAGTCCTTGCCGACCACGTTGCCCTGGTTCTCGGCGACGCGGTTCTGCGCCGCTACCAAGCGCCACAGGGCGCCGGCGCTCCAGCTGTCACGGCTGTAGGTCAGGCCCAGGCGGCTTTCCAGCGGCGGCATCTGTGGCAGTGCCTTGCCATCGCTGCTGTTCTTGCCCCAGGCGTAGGCGAGGGTGGCATCGGCCTTCCAGCGCTCGCTGAGCTTGTAGGCCGCGCCCAGTTCGCCGCCCATGATGCGGGCGTCGATGTTCTGCGCCTGGGAAGTGCTCATGCCCATCATTGCGCTGCGGTAGTCGAACAGGATGTAGTCACGAATCTGGCCGACGTAGCCCGAGGCCCAGGCTTCCAGGCGCTCGTCGCGGTACTGGATGCCGAAGTCGAGCTGGGTGGTCTTCTCGGGCTTTATGCTGTCGAAGGCATTGACCGAGCCGGCCGGCCCCTGGTCCGCAGAGAACAGCTCCCAGTAGTCCGGGAAACGCTGGGCGTGGCCGAGGCCGATGTAGGTGGTAGCCGGCAGCGCTGCCAGGTCGTGCTCGTAACGGATGAAACCGCTGGGCAGCGTGTCGGCGCGGGTGTTGCCGTTGGTGGCGCTGTCGTCGCGAAAATCCCGGGCCGAGGCGCGGTCCAGGCGGGCGCCGGTGATCAGGCGATCTTCACCGGTGGCGTACCAGGTCAGTTCGCCGAATGCGCCGTAGTTATGGAAATCGGCATCCTTTTCCCAGGGTTTGTCCTTGTAGGTATCGATGCCCATGGCGCTGCGTGCGCGGTGTTCGTTGGTCTGCGCGTCGATGCCGCTGATCAGTTGTACGTCGGCCCAACGCCAGGTGGCCTTGATGCGTGCTCCCAAGGTGCGGCGATCGACGGCGGCGGCCATGGGGCCGGCCATCATGCCGGTGCCCGAGGGGGTACGCAGGCTGTAGTTGTCCATCACGTGGTCGGCGTAGTTGTAGTAGACCTGCGCCTCGACCTTGTCGAGCACTTCGCCGAGGTTGGACTTTTCAAAGCGCAGGCCCAGGCTTTCGCGCTTGAACTGCGCGCCATCCATGCCACGGCCGGCATAGCGTGCCTCGCCGTCCCCCTTGCCAGCGGTGAGTTCGAGCAGCGTGTCCTGGTCGGGCGTCCAGCCCAGGGCCACGTCGCCATTCCATTTCTCCCAGCGCGAAGGCACGGTGTCGCCGTTGCCATCGTCGTAATCGTCCGAGTGCGACTGGTTGCCGACAAAGCGCGCATAGCCCTGGCTGTTGCCAGCGGCAGCATCGAGCACTTTGTCGAAGCGACCATTGGAGCCGGCCAGCAGGCTGGCGTTGACCCGGCTGCCAAGGGTGCCGAAATGCTCCGGCTCACGCTCGAAGAGGATGGTGCCCGCCGAGCCGCCTGGCCCCCAGATCACGCTTTGCGGGCCTTTGATCACGGTCAGGCGGTCGTAGGTTTCCGGTGCGATGTAGGAGGTCGGGGCGTCCATGCGGTTAGGGCAGGCGCCGAGCATCACGCCGCCGTTGGTGAGAATGTTCAGGCGCGAGCCGAACATGCCGCGCAGCACCGGGTCGCCATTGGTGCCGCCGGCGCGGATCGCCGAGAAACCGGGGATGGTTTTCAGATAGTCGGCACCATCGCTGGCTGGTACCGGCTGGCGCGGGTCCTTGGGGTTGGTGACCACGGTCAGCGGCGAGCTTGGCGCAAGCGCGGTGATCACCGTAGGGCTCAGCTCGGCCTCCGGGCCTTCATGGCCAGGGTCGGCGGCCAGGGCCATGGGGGCGAGCAGCGAGCCGCACAGTGCGGCGAAGGTCCCTCGCAGGGACGGAGCTAAAACAGGGGTGCAGCCGGACATAGTGATTCCAGTCGATCAGTCATGAGTGTGCGCGAAGCCTCCAGGCTCCGTGCGATAGCGGTGGTGTCAGACGCTGATCGAAAGAGGTGGCGCGCGGCTGCGCGCACCGGGGAACACGGCCTGCCGGGCATGGCCCTGGCGCGTGGCTGCCGGGATGACGGTAGGGGGAATTGCGCTGGCGACGCTGAGCGGGCTGAGGGTTTGCGGCAAGGCGGGGCAGTTGAACAGCAGGCTGCAGTAGCCACACTTTTCCCACATCACATGCAGCTGGCCATCGTTACCGTGGCCGTGATGGGCATCGCTGCCATGGGCGTGAGCCGCAGGCATGGACATCGACATGTCCATCGGCATGCTCATGCCGGCGTGGTGGTCCATCGGCATCGACTGGGAAATCAGCGGGCCGATGAAGATCATCCACATGGCGAACAGGCTCAGCCAGCCGCCCCCGACGCGCCTGCGTTCAGGGCGGGGGGTACGGCTGAGGCTGTTGCGCGGCAGGCTCATGCTGGCGAGCGCCTGTCAGCGGGCGTCAGTGCGCGTGTTCGTGGGCCTGGGGCTGATCCGCCGGCGCCTGTTTCTGTACGGCCACGTCGACGGTGATGTCGCCGGCCTTCTCGAAGTGCAGGGTCAGCGGGAAGCGCTTGCCGTCGGCCAGCAGGCTGCGGTCCTTGGGCTGCATCAGCATCACGTGGTAGGCGCTGGGGGCAAAGATCAGGTCCTTGCCGGCGGGGACCGCCACGCTCTGCACCTGCTGCATCTTCATGGCACCGCTGGCGCTCATGGCATGTTCGTGCAGTTGCGCGTCATCGCTGATCGGGCTGTCGACGCTGAGCAGACGGTCATCGGCCTTGCCGTTGTTATGCACGACGAAATAGGCGGCGACGTTGGGTGCGTTGGGCGGCAGTTGCAATGACCACGGATGGGCGATGTGCAGGTCGCCCACGGTGTATTCGTGGGCATTGGCGTAGGCGCCAGGCAGCAGCAGGGCAGCCAGTACAAGAGCTTGCTTGAGCATGGTGAGTCTCCATCGGTTCAGGTTCAGGCAGACAGCGTGATGAACTCAGACCAGGGGAGAGGCACGGGGATTGAGCGCAGGCCATAGCTGGCGCGGCGTGGGCTGGTAGTCGATTAACGGCGGTGCATGCCCGGCCAGCAGCGTGGGCGGGTTGTGCAGCTGCGGCGGATACCCCGGCAGGGCCAGTAGCGGTGCGGCGCCCGAACAGCACCAGCAGTGCTGCATGTTGGAGTGCTGATCGCTTTGCGTGCCGAGGTCGATCTTGGCCAGGGCCTGGACATCGGCCTTGGCCTTGCCGGCCAGGTTGGAACAGAAAGCCCCCCACAGCAGCTGCTCGGCCGGGCCCTTGGGCGCGGCAGAAGACAGCGGCATGGCCAGCAGGTTGAACAGCACCGCAAGGCAGGCTATCCAGGCAATGTGCCGACGTGGGGGCATGGAGAGATCCGGTCAGGAATCGTGGGTGGTATTGTACGGCGGAGTATAGGAAAAAATGGCGGGGTGCGGTGAAGTGACGCAGGTGGAGTGACGGTGTGTCGCTCGAATGGGCATGACGGTGGAGTTTTGGTGTCTGTCAGATCGAGCGCCGCCCGCGCGGCGCATCGCGAGCTGCGCTCGCTCCTACGTTTGTTTCGGGCCAATTAATCCTGTGGGTTTTGCGCGCGAACGTTCTGGTGCATGGCGCGATTCGCGTCGTATCAACAAGGCGGTCGCGCGCGCCTGTCACAGGCATTACTGGCCCGAAACAAACGTAGGAGCGAGCGCAGCTCGCGATGCGCCGCGCGGGCGGCGCTCGATCTAAAATTCTGCAGAGCACCCAAGGCGTACACTGCAGGTCATCCCGCGCCTGCTGTTTCGGCTGATCGCGAGTGTTCATGCTCAAGCATCGCAACCAATGCGTCTGCAGTCTCGAATTCACGATCTACGCCAGGCAAAACCGGGCGTTTCAAAATCAGTACCGGAAGCCCAAGCTCTCGCGCCACTTCCAGCTTCGGTTCGGTTGCCATGCTACCGCTGTTCTTGCTGATCAGCACATCGATACCCCGCTCTGCAAGAAGCCTGCGTTCACCGTCGATGCAAAATGGTCCGCGTGCTCCGATGATCTCGCATCGTGAGTTACCAGGGTAAGACTCCAGTGCGCGCAAGGTCCAGAACTGCTCCGGCGGAATTTCCTCAAGGTGTTGCAGCGGTTCGCGCCCCAGGGTGAACAATGGCCGCCGAAACGGCTTGAGCGCTTCGATCAGCCCAGCCCAGTCCTCCACCTCGCGCCAGTCGTCCCCCGGCTGTGCTTGCCAGGCCGGGCGCCGCAGGGCCCAGCAGGGAATGCCGGCTGCCTGCGCGGCAGTGGCAGCGTTGCGGCTGATCTGCGCGGCATAGGGGTGGGTGGCGTCGATCAGCAGGGTGATGCCGGCTTCGCGCAGGTAAGCGGCCAGGCCGTGTGCGCCGCCATAGCCACCGACCCGCACCTGGCAGGTCAGGTCCTGCGGCACGCGGCCGATGCCGGCCAGGCTGTAGACATGCTCGGGGCCGAGCTGGCGGGCGATGGCCAAGGCTTCGCTGACCCCACCGAGCAGCAGGATGCGGTGGCTCATTGCACACCCGCCTTGCCGACGATGCCGCCCTGGCGGTCGATGGCGAACACTTCGACCTGCACCTGCGCCGGCACCACGCTGCGGGCAAAGGCCAGGGCATGGGCGCATACCGCGTCGCCCAGGGCAATGCCGGCGGCATGTGCCAGGGCCAGGGCTTGCTGGCTGGTGTTGGCGGCAATGATGGCCGCTTGCAGCTCGGCGTCGGCGCCGAGGTCTGCTGCCCAGCCGGCCAGCTGCGGCAGGTCGATGCTCGAGTGGCGGCTATGCAGGTCCATGTGCCCGGCAGCCAGTTTGCTGATCTTGCCGAAGCCACCGCACAGGGTCAGACGTGGCACTGGCACTTTGCGCACGTGCTTGAGCACTGCGCCAACGAAATCACCCATCTCGATCAGGGCGATCTCGGGCAGGTTGTAGACCCGGCGCATGGTGTCTTCGCTGGCGTTGCCGGTGCAGGCGGCGATATGGGTGTAGCCGTTGGTGTGGGCGACGTCGATGCCCTGATGGATCGAGGCGATATAGGCCGCGCAAGAGAAGGGCCGGACGATGCCGCTGGTGCCGAGGATCGACAACCCGCCGAGGATGCCCAGGCGCGGGTTCATGGTTTTCAGCGCCAGCGCCTCACCCCCTTGCACATTGACCGTGACCTCGAAGCCGCCCGGATAACCGCAGTCGTCGGCCAGCTGCTGCAAATGTTCGCTGATCATCCGCCGTGGCACGGGATTGATGGCCGGCTCACCCACGGCCAGCACCAGGCCGGGGCGGGTGACGGTACCGACGCCAAGGCCTGCGACGAAGCGTATGCCGGGTTGCTCCTGCAAGCGGATCTGGCTGTAGAGCAGGGCGCCGTGGGTGACGTCCGGGTCATCGCCGGCATCCTTGAGCGTGCCCGCTTCGGCGCGCTCGCCGATCAGGCGGCAGAACTCCAGGCGCATCTGCACCACCTTGCCCTTGGGCAGGGTGATGCTCACTGCGTCGTCGCACTGGCCGGTCAGCAGCAGCCGGGCAGCCGCGAGGCTGGTGGCGGTGGCGCAGCTGCCGGTGGTCAGGCCGCTGCGCAGGGGCGCGGGCTGTTCGCGGGTTTCTTCACGCATCGAGGGGTTTCACCACGTCGAGCAGAGTGATCGGCAACGCCTGGCGCCAGGTGTCGAAGGC
Source organism: Pseudomonas sp. LRP2-20 (assembly GCF_024349685.1). Taxonomy (NCBI): domain Bacteria; kingdom Pseudomonadati; phylum Pseudomonadota; class Gammaproteobacteria; order Pseudomonadales; family Pseudomonadaceae; genus Pseudomonas; species Pseudomonas sp. LR2-20. The sequence continues at coordinate 662,359 of NZ_AP025944.1, forward strand.
ACCCAATGGCTGGGCCTGGGCGACATGGATACGGGTCAGCTCGCCGCCATGCTGCTCGCGGAAATGCGCCAGGGCCAGTTCGCTTTGCAAGGTCACCGCATTGGCCACCAGCCGCCCGCCGGGGCGCAAGCGTTCCCAGCACAGGGGCAGCACGCCTTGGCGGGTGACGCCGCCGCCAATGAAAATGGCATCCGGGCGTTCCAGCTCGGCGAGGGCTTCGGGCGCCTTGCCACGAACCAGCTGCAAGCCGGGAACACCCAGGGCATCGCGGTTGTACTCGATAAAGCCCTGGCGGCCTTCGTCGGCTTCGATGGCCAGGGTGCGGCAAGCCGGGTGAGCGCGCATCCATTCGATGCCGATCGAGCCGCAACCGGCGCCCACGTCCCAGAGCAATTCGCCGGGCTGCGGCGCCAGGCGCGCCAGGGTAATGGCGCGCACGTCGCGCTTGGTCAACTGGCCGTCGTGGCGGAAGGCGCTGTCTGGCAGGCCGGGTACACGCGGCAGGCGCACGGCATCCAGGCTGGCCAGGCATTCGATGGCCACCAGGTTGAGGGCGGCTACTTCAGTGTCGGGCCAGTCTTCGGCGGTGCCTGTCAGTTGGCGCTCAGCGCTACCGCCGAGGTGTTCAAACACCCGCAGGCGACTTGGCCCGAAGCCGCGCTCGCACAGCAGCGCGGCGATGGCCGCAGGGCTATCGCCATCGTTGCTCAGCACCAGCAGGCGCTGGCCGCTGTACAGGTGGGCATTGAGCGCCGCCAGGGGGCGTGCGACCACCGATAGCACCTGCACGTCCTGCAGCGGCCAGCCCAGGCGGGCGGCGGCCAGGGCGCAGGAAGAAGGCATCGATAGCACCTGCATTTCTGCGGCCGGCACCTGCCGTGCCAGGCTGGCGCCGACGCCATAGAACATCGGGTCACCGCTGGCCAGCACGCAGACGGGCTCTCCGCGCAGGGCCAACACCGGGGCGAGGGAGAACGGGGTTGGCCAGTCCTGCCGCTGTGCGCCGATGCAGCGCGGCAACAGGGCCAGCTGGCGCGGGCTGCCGATGATCCGCGAGGCGCCCAGCAGGGCGCGCCGGGCCTGTTTGCCCAGGCCGCTGAAGCCGTCTTCGCCGATGCCTACTACTGTCAGCCAGGGAGTCATGTATTTCGTTCCGCCGTTTTTTGGGGCTGCTTCGCACCCCTTCGCGGCAAGCCCGCTGCCACAGGATTGCCACAGTCCTTGAGGCCTGTGCAGCACTTGTGGCAGCGGGCTTGCCCGCGAAGCAGGCGACGCGGTGCTGAATTTCTGCTCGATCGCTGTCGAAGCTCGACCACCGGCTTTTCATGCCGCCGGACAAAGCAGGCATAATACCGCGCCTTCTACACTCAAGCGCATTTTCAGCGATTGCCGGACACCCCTTTGACGCCAGCCAACACGCCCGCTGTAACACTCCGCCCCTCGGCCTGCCCGGGGTTGTGGCGCATCGTCGGCGCCCGGGACGGCGGTATCTGCCGGATCAAGCTGCCTGGCGGCCTGCTGCTGGCCGACCAGGCTGACGCGGTGGCGGCAGCGGCCGAGCGCTATGCCGGTGGGGTGATCGAGGCCACCAACCGCGGCAACCTGCAGATTCGCGGCATCGGTGATGACCACGCCGGCCTGGTCGGCTGCCTGCTGGCCGCTGGCCTCGGCCCGCGCGACGCCGCCAGTGACGATGTGCGCAACCTGATGCTCAGCCCCCTGGCCGGGCATGATCCGCAGATGTTGCTGGACGTGCGCCCGCTGGCCGAGCAGATCCTCGACCTGTTGCAAGGCACCCCGCGCTTTCATCAACTGTCGGCCAAGTTCGCCGTGCAGCTGGACGGTGGTGAAGGCGTGGCAATGCTCGAACACCCCCACGACCTGTGGCTCTCGGCATTGCGCCTGGAGCAGCGTGACTGGCTGGCATTCGGCCTGGCCAGCTGCCCGGCCGACGGCCAGGTGCTGGGCGCGGTGCCACTGGAGCAGGGGCTGGCGCTGGTGCGCGCGGTGCTCGATCGCTTCCTCGATCTGGCAAGCCCTGAACAGTCGCGCATGCGCCAGCTGCTCGAAGGCTGCCCGGTCGATGTCTTCATCAACGGCCTCGGGCTGCAGGTGCGCCGCGATGTGGCCGTGCTCGAGTGGCAGCGCGAAATCAGCCAAAGCCCATGGCTGGGGCCTGTGACTCAGCAGCAGGGCGTGGCCTTGGGCGTCGCACCTGCGCTGGGCCGGTTGTCACCCGCCATGTTGCGTGGGGCTGCCCAGGTGGCCCGCCAATGGGGCGACGGCAGCCTGCGCCTGAGCCCATGGCAAAGCCTGATGTTGACCAATATCGCCGCTGCCGGCCTTGAGCAGGCCCGTGCCGAGCTAGCGGCGCTGGGCCTGCTCTGCCAGGCCGATGAGCCTTTGGCGCGCGTGGTCGCCTGCACTGGCAGCAGTGGTTGCGCCAAGGCCCAGGCCGAGACCAAGGCCGATGCCGTCGAACTGGCGGCGCTGCTGGGCAGTGGCGCGCCCGGCAGTGTGCACCTGTCCGGCTGCCCGCGTTCCTGTGCCGTGGCCCATGTCGCCCCGGCCACCTTGCTGGCCCGTTCACCGGGCCGCTACGACCTGTATCTGCGTGACGCGCACCTACCGGGCCTGGGAGCCCTGCGCGCCACCGACCTTACCTTGAATGAAGCAGGCGCCATGCTCGCCCTGCCGACGGAGCACCTTGATGATTGACTACATCCGCGATGGTCAGGAGATCTATCGCAATTCCTTCCGGATCATCCGCGAGGAAGCCCGGCTCGAGCGGATTCCCGCAGACCTGGAAAAGCTCGCCGTGCGCGTGATCCATGCCTGCGGCATGGTCGAGGCCATCGACGGCCTGCAGTTCTCCGAAGGTGCCGGCCGCGCCGGTCGTGAGGCCTTGGCCAAGGGTGCGCCGATCCTCTGCGATGCGCACATGGTGGCCGAAGGCATTACCCGCGCGCGCCTGCCCGCCAACAACCCGGTGATCTGCACCCTGCGCGACCCGAGTGTGCCGGGCTTGGCCAAGGATGTCGGCAACACCCGCTCTGCCGTGGCTCTGGAGCTGTGGCGCCCTCATCTTGAAGGCAGCGTGGTGGTGATCGGCAATGCCCCGACCGCGCTGTTCTACCTGCTGGAGATGATCGATGCCGGTGCGCCCAAACCTGCCTTGATCCTCGGTTTCCCGGTCGGCTTCGTCGGTGCCGCCGAGTCCAAGGCGATGCTGGCCGCCGACAGCCGCGGTGTGCCGTTCGTGATCATGCAAGGCCGCCTGGGCGGCAGCGCGATGGCCGCTGCCGCGGTCAACGCCCTGGCCACGGAGGTGGAGTGATGGCGCGCGGACGTCTGCTGGGCCTGGGCGTAGGCCCCGGCGACCCTGAACTGATCACCGTCAAGGCACTGCGGCTGCTGCGCGAGGCGCCAGTGGTGGCGTATTTCGTGGCCAAGGGCAAGCGCGGCAACGCCTTTGGCATCATCGAGGCGCATCTGCAAGCCGAGCAGACCCTGCTGCCACTGGTGTACCCGGTGACCACCGAGGCACTGCCCGCGCCGCTGTCCTACGAGCAGGTGATCAGCGATTTCTACGATGAAGCGGCCGTACAGGTGGCCGAGCACCTGGATGCCGGCCGCGATGTGGCCGTGATATGCGAGGGTGACCCGTTCTTCTACGGCTCCTACATGTACCTGCACGACCGCCTCGCCCAGCAGCATCAGGCCGAAGTGGTTCCGGGCGTCTGTTCGATGCTCGGTGGTGCCTCGGTACTGGGCGCGCCGCTGGTGTATCGCAACCAGAGCCTGTCGGTACTGTCGGGCGTGCTGCCCGCCGAAGAGCTCAAGCGCCGGCTGGCAGACGCCGATGCGGCGGTGATCATGAAGCTTGGCCGCAACTTCCCCAAGGTTCGTCAGGTGCTGGGCGAACTAGGCCTGGACGGTCGTGCGCTGTACGTTGAGCGGGCGACCATGGCCAACCAGAAAATCGTGGCGCTGGACGCGGTCGACCCGCAGTCGTCGCCGTACTTCTCGCTGATCATCGTGCCGGGTGAAAAATGGCAGGGGTGAACATGCACAAGGCACCTGCGATCATCGTGCTTGGCGCTGGCAGCCTGGCCACTGCGCGACGCATCCAGCAGCATTATCCACAGGCGACGGTCCATGGACTGATGGGCCGGGTCGATCAGGCCGACCAGTATTACGACGCGTTCGGCGACACCCTGCGGGCGCTCTATCAGCAGGACACGCCGATCATCGCCCTGTGTGCTGCAGGCATCGTCATCCGCAGCCTGGCGAGCCTGCTCAGCGAGAAGGGCGCAGAGCCGCCTGTGCTGGCGGTGGCCGAGGACGGCAGCGCGGTTGTGCCGCTGCTCGGTGGGCTGAGTGGGGTCAATGTCATGGCCCGCGAGATCGGGGAGGCGCTGGGGGTGGCGGCGGCGATCACCACCAGTGGCGAACTGCGTTTTGGCACGTGCCTGTTGAACCCGCCAGAGGGCTATGCCCTGGCGGATATCGAACAGGGCAAGCGTTTCGTTTCCGACCTGTTGGCGGGCGAAACCGTGCGTATCGAGGGCGATGCTCCTTGGTTGGCGCATGCTCAACTGCCGGCCAGTGATACCGCCAAACGTACCATTCACGTGGGTTGTGATAGCCGACCGGCCAGCCGTGACGAACTGTTGATCCATCCCCGCTCGGTGGTGGTGGCGGTGGCTGCAGGTGGCCCCGATCTGGTAGACCGGATACGCGGCGCCCTGCGCGACGCGGGCATCGCCGAACGGTCTCTGGCCTGCCTGCTGGCTGCCGAGCAGCTCATGGCCGAAGCGTCCTTGCCGGAAGCTGCCAAGGTGCTTGGCATTGCACTGCGTTTTGCAGCCATGGACAGCACACCTGCGAACATGGCCGCCCAAGCGCTGCCGGGCGCGCAACTGATCGATCAGGCGGGCCTGGCAATTGCCGTGGCTTCGACGCCTGTCGACGCTGCACGTCTGGGCCGCAAGCGCGGTCGCCTGGCAGTCATCGGCCTTGGCCCTGGCGCTGCCGAGCTGATGGTGCCGGCGGTCAAAGCCGAGCTGGCAAGTGCCGAGGACATTCTCGGCTACGAAACCTACGTGCGCATGGCCGGCCCGTTCCGCGACGATCAGGTGCAACATTGCACCGACAATCGCGAAGAGATGCAGCGCGCGCGGCATGCCTTCGAACTCGCTGTCCAAGGGCGCTCGGTGGTGGTGGTATCGTCGGGGGACCCGGGGGTTTTCGCCATGGCCTCTGCAGTGCTGGAAGCCTTGCATGCCTCAAGCGACCCGGCCTGGCACAGTGTCGATCTGGAAATTCTGCCCGGTGTTTCGGCATCGCTGGCCACCGCCGCGCAGGCCGGTGCGCCGCTGGGGCATGACTTCTGCGTGATGTCTCTTTCAGACAACCTCAAGCCTTGGTCGGTCATCGAGCAACGCCTGGACCTGGCGGCTCAGGCTGACCTGGTGCTGGCGTTCTACAACCCGATTTCCCGGTCCCGCCCGTGGCAGTTGGGACGTGCCCTGGAAATCGTGCGCCAGCACCGCGGTGCCGATACACCTGTTGTCCTTGGCCGTGATATCGGTAGGCCCGGGCAGACGCTCAAGGTCGTCTCCTTGGCCGAGCTGGTACCGGAGATGGTCGACATGCGCACCATGGTCTTGCTGGGCTCTTCCACGACCTGCCAGTTCCCTAGGGCCGACGGCTCGCAGTGGGTGTACACGCCGCGCTGGTACCCCACTGCCAGTTGAGGCGCCGGGGAACCGGTTCACGCCTGCTATCCGGTCGTCTGCAGCATAGGGTGAAGGCCCCTCGACAATATCTGTCGGGGTCTTCCTGGAGCTTTGCAGATGACCGATCAGAACATTACTGGCGATAGCATCGCCGTTATTGAACAGTCCCTTCTGGCAATGAGCGCGGGTATGTCCGCCCAAGCCCGGCGCGATGCCAAGACCACCTTCCAGTTCGCCTCCCGCGTGGCGTCGAAGCAGCACGATCGCGATGGCGAGTCCGAGGCCTGGTTCAACGAGTTCCTGGAAGTCATGCGCACTTGCGGTTGGGTGGTGGGCAAGCGCTCCTTCGAACGTGACTACGACCAGAGCAGATCGCTGACCCTGGGCCCGGTCGCCTACAAGATCGCCAGTGCTGCAGGCAAGGCCTTGCTCGGTGGCCCGATTGGCGAGGCCATGTCGCAGCTGATAGGCAAAGGTATGGAAGCACTGGGCAACATCACCGAGGCCCAGGATATCTACAAGCAGAACATCAAGGGGCACCCTGTTTCGACCACCGGCCTGGGCGCCTGCTTCGAAACGCCCGAGGGCGAACTGTTCATGCTGGTGAACGCGTTCAGCGCTACGCCAGGGGAAAACGACCTGGAAACCACCGTGTTCGAATGGAAGAGCTCCAGCAAAGACCGTTACTGCGGTTCGGCCGTGCTGAGCTTCAACCAGATCGTCTACACCGATGAGGTGCGCGCGTCGATCGAAGGCAAGCTCATCGAAAAGGCTGTCAAGGCAGCCAGTGAATACGAAATCTGACACGGAAACGGGACCTCAGGGTCCCGTTTTTTCTATTTCGGTACTTGTCACGGAGATGCTTGGATGACTAAGGAAACCTATTCCTTGTGGCTCGTTGGCGGCACGGCATTATTGGTCGCCGAAACGGCATTGCCAGGCCAGCAGTATGTGCTGGACTCGTTGCTGTTCGCCCAGCTGCGTTCCGACAAACTCAACGGTTCACGTTTCTCAGACTACGCCGGCTGGTACAGCGGATACCGCGCCGCCATGATGGACCGTGGCTGGGTCTTCATCCGTAGCGGCAGTGATTACCAGCGCCTGGCCGAAGGGGCCCAACTGACCCCGGGTCTACTGCTCAAAGAGAGACTGCAGGCCCTTCACCCCACGCTCTCCGGTTACCTGCAGGCGGCCATTGCCAAGCTGTCGCAGGAGGAGGTCCAGCAACACTTGAGGCCCTTTACCGTCGCCAAAACCGAGAAAGCCTGTGCTCTCGTTCTCGAGTTGGGCGTGCTGCTTCCCGACGCGCCGATGACGCTGTGCGGGCTGGCTGTCGACAGTGGGCTGGCCGATGGGGTGGACCTGCGTGAGAGTGTCGTGGTGTTGGGGGATTCAGTGACGCAGGAGGTTCAGCAGCATTTGCATGCCTTGCTTGAAAAAAAGGACAGTGCCAGGGACATCAGGAACCTGGGCCCACTGATAGCGGAGGCTGACCATGGAGGCGCATGAAGCGGCAGTGGTGGGCGCCAGCCTGGTATCGTTCATCCCGGGCACCAGCAAGGCGCAGCGCGAGGCGGTGAAACTTGCCTCGCTGTGGGCCGAGACCGTGACCTTGTCGGATCTCGCGGATGCACCTGCCCAGGAGCAGTACAACTATTACCTGAACAAGCTGAAGTACCTGGGCTGGGATGCCAAGACGGCAGAGCAGGTGCACTGGCCCTCCCCCGAGCGGGTAGCCGTGGTCGAGCAGGTGCTGAGCAAGATTGGCGCTGTCGCAGGGGAGACCCACTCCACGCACATGGCCCTGGCCTTGAGCGCGCTGAAGAAGAGTGGGCCGCCATTGCTGCATTTCGAAAAGCGCAGTCAGGAGCGGGCGCAGTTTCAGCTGATGTCATGCGCCCCGGTAAGCGGCAATTACGTGGACATCGTCCTGTATCTCGAAGCGGGCGACAGTGCCGAGTTCACGGCCGGTTTCCTGTTCCGCGAGCGGCGTGACATGCGGGTTACCGCTGAGCTTGTACGCTTCAACACCCATTTGTTCGACCAGGAACGGCGCAGTGCGGTCGAGCGCGCGCTGGTAAAGATTACCCTCAAGGAAATTCACGAGATGGAAGTCTAGAGCACCAGATAACCTTTGATCCCGGTAAAGATGATCTGCGCCGCCAGGGCGCAGACGAACAGCCCCATCAAGCGGCTGACGATCTGCAGGCCCTGGTCACCGAGCAGTTTTTCGATGCCGTGCGAGAGGTACAGCACCAGGCCTACGGTGAAGCTGGCGAGGGCGATGCTGACGATGGCCAGCAACTTGTCGTCCCAGTGCGGTTGGCCCACGCCCATCACCAGCAGTGCACCGATGGTGCCGGGGCCCACCGTGAGCGGAATGGTCAGCGGCACGATGGTCACGTCCTGCTGCACGTTGTCGGCCTGCACCGCCGGCTTGCCTTGAGCCATGCCCAACGCCGAAATGAACAGCACGCTGCCGGCACCGATGCGGAAGGCATCGGCGGTGATGCCGAAGATGCCGAAGATCACCCGCCCGAACAGATAGAGCAGCACGCTGGCCACCAGTGCGGCGAAGGCCACCTTCCAGGCCAGCTGTTTGCGCTCCTTGCTGGAGTGGCCACGGGTCAGGCTGATGAAGCACGACAGCACGAAGAACGGGCTATAGAGCACCAGCATCTTCAGGTAGACACTGAACAACTCGTGGAGCATGGGGTCGCCCCTGGCAGGGAAAGTGAGGTGAAGTGTATCAGCAGCATCGAGGTTGTCGTCACCGGCCACTTCGCGGGCAAGTCGGGGCGCCGAACCAGGCGTCGCAGATCAGGAGGTGGGCGCAGGGTCAGCCTTGGCTTCGCGCTGATTGGCCCAATACTGGATCAACTCGCGCAACTGCGACAGCTCCACCGGCTTGGCCATGTGCCCGTCCATGCCGGCCAATCGCGCGCGTTCCTTGTGCTCTGCCAGTATATGCGCGGTGAGCGCCACCACTGGGGTGCGCTGGCGCTGGTTGGTGGTTTCCCAGGCTCGCAACTGCTGGGTCGCGGAGAAGCCGTCCAGTACTGGCATTTCGCAGTCCATCAGCACCAGGTCGTAACGCTGTGCCTTCATCGCCTGCAAGGCCTCCTCGCCGTTGCTGGCGGTATCGGGCTCCAGGTTGAGCTTGCCAAGCATGCCGCGGATGACCTTGGTCGAGATGCTGTTGTCTTCAGCCACCAGCACACGGAAGTCGCTCGGCAGCTCAAGCGTGGCTTGCGTGCCCGGTAGCGGCGCCGGGACCGCCTGCTCGTGACCGCGCTGGGCCAGTTCTTCGGCCAGGGTGGTCTTGAGCGTATAGCCGGCAACCGGCTTGGCGAGGATCCGTTTGACCCCGGCATTGCGCGCGATGACCTTGCTGGGCGCGTTGCTGATGCCGGTGAGCATCACCACCAGAATGTCGTGGTTCAGGCTCGGGTCTTCCTTGATCTTGGCCGCCAGCTGCATGCCGGTCATACCCGGCATGTTCTGGTCGAGCAACACCGCGTCGAAGTAGTCGCGCAGGTGCGCCTTGGTCCGCAGCAGGGCCAGGGCCTCTTTGCCGGACGGCACTGCGCTGACATTCATGCCCCAGGCGCTGCATTGCTGAACCAGCACCTTGCGACAGGTGTCGTTGTCGTCCACCACCAGCACACGGGCATCGCGCAATGGGCCGTCCAGGTCGGCCGGTGGCTGCTCCAGGCGTGACGGGTCGAGCGGCAAGGTCAGCCACAGGGTGTTGCCCATGCTGGTGCTGCTCTTGATGCCGAATTCGCCTTGCATCAGGCCGATCAGCTGCTTGGCGATGACCAGCCCGAGGTGGCCGCCGAGCTTGTTGCTGGAGAGGAAGTGGTGGCTGTGCAGTTCGGCCTGCAGCAAGGCTTCGCGCTCGGCAGCAGGCAGCGGCTCGCCACTGTCCTGCACGGCAATGCGCAGGCGCGGGATCTCGCCGCGCTGGTCCAGCGCCACCACCAGCAGGATCTCGCCCTGGGAGGTGTTTTTCAGGGCATTTTCCAGCAGGCTCGACAGTGCCTGGCGCAGGCGCGTCGGGTCGCCGCTGATGACCCGCGGCACCTGCGGCTGGGTGAAGCTGATCAGCTCGATGTTCTGCTGCTCGGCCTTGGCGCGGAAAATGTTCAGGCAGTCCTCGATCAGGGCGTTCAGGTCGAACTGCACGTCATCCAGTTCGATCTGCCGTGACTCGAGCTTGGAAATGTCGAGTATCTCGTTGATCAGCGTCAGCAGTTCGTTGCCGGCGCTGTGGATGGTCTGCACATAGTCGCGCTGCTTGACCGACAGCGGCGTGCCGAGCAGCAGCTCGGTCATGCCCAGCACTCCGTTCATAGGGGTGCGGATTTCGTGGCTGATCTTGGCCAGGAACTCTGCCTTGGCATTGATCTCGGCATCGCTGGCCGCCAGAGCACGGCTGGCGCTGAAGCGCTCTTCGCTGATGCGCCGCAGGCGCTCGCTGACGGCGAGGTTGAGCAGCAGGCCGCTGGCGACCGTCATGCCCAGGAGGATGCACAGCAGCCAAGGCGTCGAAGTGCGGGTCAGGCCAAGCAGGGCGGGCAGCAGCACCAGGCCGCCAAGGTTGAACACCAGCATGGCGATGCTGAACAGCCGCGCGGGCGCATAGCCCTTGTACCAGTGGTAGCTGCTGGCCAGCAGCATGGTCACGCTGCCGACGGCCAGCAAGGCATAGGTCATCAGGTTGAGCGGCAAGGTATCGACGAACAGCAGGACCAGCCCGCTGACCGCAGCGACCAGCATTTCGCCTTGCAGCAGGCGGTTGAGCCGTGGCGAGTTGCAGGGTGAGAAGAAATGCTGGGTGAAATACAGCCCCGACAGCCCGGCCAGTACCAGGGTCAGGTAGGCCGCCGGGGTTTGCGCGCTGTGCCACAGGTGCCACCACGGGCCGCTGAGGTTGAGCAGGATCAGGCCGCTGAGCAGCATCAGGCCGTGGTACAGGGCGAGATACAGGGTGGTGCTGGAGCGGGTGTAGAGAAAGCGGATCAGGTTGTGCAGGATGAGCATCACCAGGCCGCCGAACAGCATGCCGAACAGCAGTGGCTGGCTATGGTCGGAGGCGGCTAGCGCTGCGGGCTCCAGGCTTATCGCCGGGCGCAGTTGGTGCTCAGAGACCAGGCGCAGGTAGATGTCCAACGGGTGCTGGCTGTTGGGCAAGGGTAATACATGGTCGCTGCCACGCAGGGTGGGGCTGGCGTTGCCGGCCTGGCGCCCATGGTGCAGCTGGCGCAGCAGCCTGTCGCCATCCAGGGCGTAGAGGTCGAGGCGGGACAGGTCGGGGGCAAAGATGCGCAGCAGCTGCTCCTGGTCACCAGGTTCCAGGCGGTAGTGCAACCACAGGGCCTGCTCGGCCGGTGCGGCATCGAGCTCGCCAAGGGTGATCGGGCTGAATTGGCTGCGGTAGCGATCGGAGCGCACGTCGCTCAATTGCAGGTTGGCCTGTTCATCGAGCAGAACGGACCACCCTCCGCCCTGTTCGGCCGAAGCCGGCAACAGGCAGAACAAGGTCAGCAAGCTGACGATCAGAGCTGTGGCAATCCGAAGCCGACGCACTACGAGATCCCTTCCTAGCCGATGTGCCAGATACTAACTATGCGCGGCGCGCCAAGTCGAAGGCAAGGCCCCAGGGGGCCCTGTCGACAAGCCGGGTACCGCAGGCGCACAGTGATCTGGTGCGCTGCGGCAACCGGGTACAACTTACTGCTGGTGCTCACCGCGCTCGCGGGCGATGGCCCGGTAGCCGATGTCGGTGCGGTAGAAGCTGCCGTTCCAGCTCACTTCCTTGGCCAGACGGTAGGCTTGCTGCTGGGCATCGGCAACGCTGGCACCCATGGCGGTGGCGCAGAGCACGCGGCCGCCGTTGGTGACGACCTGGCCGTCTTTGAGCGAAGTACCGGCATGGAACACCTTGCCTTCGATCTTGGCCGCAGCATCCAGGCCGTTGATCACGTCGCCCTTGGCGTAGTCGCCCGGGTAACCGCCGGCAGCCAGCACCACGCCCAGGCTCGGGCGCGGGTCCCACTGTGCTTCGACCTTGTCCAGGGCCTTGGCGAATGCGGCTTCGACCAGCAGCACCAGGCTCGACTCCAGGCGCAGCATGACCGGCTGGGTCTCAGGGTCGCCGAAGCGGCAGTTGAATTCGATGACCTTGGGGTTGCCCGCCTTGTCGATCATCAGGCCGGCATACAGGAAGCCGGTGTAGACGTTGCCTTCCTCGGCCATGCCACGCACGGTCGGCCAGATTACCTGGTCCATCACGCGCTGGTGAACGTCCGGGGTGACCACCGGGGCAGGCGAGTAGGCGCCCATGCCGCCGGTGTTCGGACCGGTGTCCTGGTCGCCGACGCGCTTGTGGTCCTGGCTGGTGGCCATTGGCAGCACGTTGTGGCCGTCGACCATGACGATGAAGCTGGCTTCCTCGCCGTCGAGAAACTCTTCGATGACCACGCGCGAACCGGCCTCGCCGAAGGCGTTGCCAGCCAGCATGTCACGCACGGCGGCTTCGGCTTCTTCCAGGGTCATGGCGACGATCACGCCCTTGCCCGCAGCCAGGCCGTCGGCCTTGATCACGATCGGCGCGCCTTTTTCCTGCAGGTAGGCCAGGGCCGGCTCGATCTCGGTGAAGTTCTGGTAGTCGGCGGTCGGGATCTTGTGGCGTGCCAGGAAGTCCTTGGTGAAGGCCTTGGAACCTTCCAGCTGGGCCGCGCCCTTGGTCGGGCCGAAGCAGTCCAGGCCACGGCTGCGGAACAGGTCGACCACGCCGATCACCAGCGGCGCTTCCGGGCCGACGATGGTCAGGTCGACGTTCTTCTCGGCGAAGTCGGCCAGTTGCTCCAGGGCGCACACGTCGATGGCGACGTTCTCGCACTTGGCTTCGATGGCGGTGCCGGCGTTGCCTGGGGCAACGAAGACTTTCTCGACGCGTGGGTCCTGGGCGACTTTCCAGGCCAGGGCGTGCTCACGGCCGCCGCTGCCGATGATCAAAACTTTCATGTCAAAACCTCGATTCAAGTGGTCCCGAGGCTAGCACCGAACCTTGTGGGAGCGGGCTTGCCCGCGAATGCGGCGGTGAATGCACCATCGTATTCGCGAGCAAGCCCGCTCCCACAGGATCGCCGTTTGCCCGGGATCCGCGTAATTAGTGGCGGAAGTGGCGCATACCGGTGAACACCATGGCGATGCCGGCTTCATCAGCGGCAGCAATCACCTCGGCATCACGCATCGAACCACCCGGCTGGATCACGGCGCTGATACCCACTTTAGCCGCATTGTCGATGCCGTCACGGAACGGGAAGAACGCGTCCGACGCCATGACCGCGCCCTGTACCTGCAGGCCGGCATGCTCGGCCTTGATCGCGGCGATGCGGGCGGAGTTGACGCGGCTCATCTGGCCGGCGCCGACGCCGATGGTCTGGCGCTGCTTGGCGTAGACGATGGCGTTGGACTTGACGAACTTGGCCACTTTCCAGGCAAACACCAGGTCGTGGATCTCTTGTTCGGTCGGCGCACGCTTGGTGACGATCTTCAGGTCATCGGCGGTGATCATGCCGATATCGCGGCTCTGCACCAGCAGGCCACCGTTGACGCGCTTGAAGTCCCAACCGGCAGCGCGCTCGGCTGGCCACTCGCCGCATTCCAGCAGACGCACGTTCTGCTTGGCCGCCACCACGTCGCGGGCAGCCTGGGAGATTTTCGGCGCGATGATCACTTCGACGAACTGACGGTCGACGATGGCCTGGGCGGTTTCGCCGTCCAGTTCGCGGTTGAAGGCGATGATGCCGCCGAATGCCGACTCGGTGTCGGTGGCGTAGGCCAGGTCGTAGGCCTTGCGGATGCCGCCTTCGTCTTCAGGCACAACGGCCACGCCGCACGGGTTGGCGTGCTTGACGATGACGCAGGCCGGCTTGACGAAGCTCTTCACGCACTCCAGCGCGGCGTCGGTGTCGGCCACGTTGTTGAACGACAGTTCCTTGCCTTGCAGCTGAATGGCGGTGGAGATGCTGGCTTCGCCTTTCTTCGCTTCAACGTAGAACGCCGCGCTCTGGTGCGGGTTCTCGCCGTAGCGCATTTCCTGGGCCTTGACGAACTGGCTGTTGAAGGTGCGCGGGAATTCGCTGCGCGCGTCTGTGCTCAGGGTCTCTTTGGCCTGATCGATGGTGCCCATGTAGTTGGCGATCATGCCGTCGTAGGCAGCCGTGTGCTCGAACGCCTTGAGCATCAGGTCGAAGCGCTGGGCGTAAGTCAGGCCACCGGCCTTCAGGCTTTCCAGCACGCCGGCGTAGTCGCTGGCGTTGACCACGATGGCGACATCCTTGTGGTTCTTGGCAGCCGAACGGACCATGGTCGGGCCGCCGATGTCGATGTTCTCGATGGCGGTCGGCAGGTCACAGCCAGGCTTGGAAATGGTGGCTTCGAACGGGTACAGGTTGACTGCAACCAGGTCGATCGGCTTGATGCCGTGTTCGTTCATGATGGCGTCGTCGGTGCCGCGGCGGCCGAGGATGCCACCGTGGATCTTCGGGTGCAGGGTCTTGACCCGGCCATCCATCATTTCGGCGAAGCCAGTGTAGTCGGCCACTTCCACCGCGTTCACACCGTTGTCCTTGAGCAGCTTGTAGGTGCCGCCGGTGGACAGGATCTCGACACCGAGCTGTTGCAGCTCACGGGCGAATTCGAGGATACCGGTCTTGTCGGAGACGCTGATCAGGGCGCGGCGGACTGGCAGGCGGGTAGTCTGGTCGGTCATTTCGGGTTCCAATAACGCGGTGGAGTCAGCAAAAAAGGCGTCTCTTCGCAGAGGCCGCCTTTTCTGATTGGGATTCTGGCTTACAACAAGTCGTACTGCTTGAGCTTCTTGCGCAGGGTGCCACGGTTGAGCCCGAGCATCTCGCTGGCTTTGGTCTGGTTGCCCTTCACGTAATTCATCACGCTCTCGAGCAGGGGCGCCTCGACTTCGGAGAGCACCAGGTTGTACACGTCGGTGACGGTCGCGCCTTCCAGGTGTGCGAAGTAGTTGTGCAGCGCCTTCTCGACGCTGTCGCGAAGGGTCTGGCCCTCTTCGCTCGGCGTGTTGAGGTGCTGTTTGAGGTTGGCGTTGTCGCTCACGGGCGTTGTTCCACTCACTAATGTCTCGGTCATCATCGTCATGCGGCCACCCCTTGTCCGTCCTCTGTCTCAAGGCTCTGTCGACGTTCGCTGAAAAACTCGCGAACGTTGGCGCACTGCGCTTGTGTGTCTTCCAAAGCGTTGAACCGGGAGCGAAACTCCTTGCCGCCGGGTCGTGTTGCCAGGTACCAGCCCACGTGCTTGCGGGCGATACGTACGCCCATCACATCGCCATAGAAGGCATGCAGCGCGGCCAGGTGCTCCAGCAGGATGCGTTCCACTTCGTCCAACTGCGGGGCCGGCAAATGTTGGCCAGTCCCCAAAAAATGTTCGATCTCGCGAAAGATCCATGGCCGCCCCTGGGCAGCCCGGCCAATCAGCAAGCCGTCGACCCCGGTGGCGTCCAGCACCGCCCGGGCCTTTTCTGGCGAAGTGATATCGCCATTGGCAAAAACCGGAATCGACACCGCCTGCTTGATGGCAGCGATGGTGTCGTATTCGGCTTCGCCGGTGTACAGGTCGGCACGTGTGCGGCCATGCACCGCAAGCGCCTGAATGCCGGCCTGTTCGGCGATCTTCGCCACGTTCAGGCCGTTTTTGTTCGCCCGGTCCCAGCCGGTGCGGATTTTCAGCGTCACCGGCACGTCCACCGCGCCAACCACGGCGTGGAGGATTTCGGCGACCAGAGCTTCATCTCTCAATAAAGCAGAGCCTGCAGCTTTGTTGCAGACTTTTTTTGCCGGGCAGCCCATGTTGATATCGATGATCTGGGCGCCTGCCTCGACGTTGGCCCGCGCCGCCGCCGCCATCATCTGCGCATCACCACCGGCGATCTGCACCGAGCGCGGCTCGGGATCACCTTCATGGATGCGGCGCAGGCTGGACTTGCGGCTGTTCCACAGGCTCATGTCGCTGCTGACCATCTCCGACACCACCATGCCGGCGCCCAGGCGCTTGCAAAGTGTACGGAAAGGCTGGTCCGTGACCCCGGCCATGGGCGCGAGGATCAGGTTGTTGCGTAGTGTGTATGGGCCGATGCGTACCGCCGACATAGGTGTTCCCTGTTGTGGGGCCGAATCATTGGAGTCCGAAAAAGGGTTGGCATGATACCCGCTCTCGGTGACCGGATAAAGAAGGATTTGGATAAATTCTGTACAGCTGTCGGCTTATGACATTTGCTTCGGTAGGCGCACCCCCTCTGGGAGCAGGCTTGCCCGCGAGCACACGCGATGCCCTTGCCATCCACAGCGTTGGCGATTACTCGGGGGAGCGGAAGCTGAGGCTGTAGTTCACGGCCTTGGGGCCCGGGTCGAGAATATCCAGGGCGATGTGGATCGGCGTCTGGCTGGGCATTTCGCCGCGCCCGGCCAGTTCGCCCGACAGGTACTCGCTGGGCTTGAACCGACGGCTGGCGATCAGTTGGCCATTGAGGTCGGCAAACCGCAGCTCCAGCAACGGGAACGGCTGGGCGAACGGGGCGCGGTTGTAGATGATCGCGTCGACGATCAGCGCGCCCTTGAAGTCCGGGTGGCTACGTACCACCAGGTTGCTGCTCTTGATCCGGCCGATATCGACGCGGGTCGGCACTTCGCAGCCGAGCATCGGGCACAGCTGCAGGAAGATCGGCCGGTACTGGTCCTGGCGGGCCATTTCGTCGAAGTGGAACCACACGTACTGGAAGGCCAGCAAGCCAGCGGCCAGCAGGCTCAGGAAGCCCCACAGCAGGCGCTTGCCCCAGTTGGGCCGGGGTTTCTCCCAGCCCAACTGCAGCGGGTCGTCGACCACGTCGACCAGCGGCTCCTTGCGTGACGGGCGCTCAGGCTTGGCGCCGAAGCCGGGCTCCAGTCGCTCGCCGGGCAGCGGCTCGAGCGGGTCGTCGTCGCGAGCTGACAAATGGAGGTCAGCGTCGTCGTCGTCACGGGCGCTCAGGCCCTTTTCGTGAACAACATCGTCATCGTGTTCGTCGAACCGTTGCTGGGGCTCTGGCTCGGCAGCGCGTTGCGCAGGCGGTTCGTCGTCGAGATCCAGATCCAGGTTGCCACCGAGGGTCGGCTCGGTGCGATCACCCGGCTCCGGCGCCAGTGGCTGCTCGTCCAGCAGCACCGGTGCCGGGTCATCGGCCGCGAGCGGTTCATGGCGGTCGTCGGTGGCGGTGCCGAACAGTTCATCGCCATGCTCATCGGCAGCCGGCTCGTCACGACGGGCCTGCAGCGCGGTGGGTTTGGCATCCGGGTGGGGTTCGGCAGGTTCGCCACGGCGTTCGAGGCGGGCGAGTTCCTGGTCCAGGTCGAGTTCATCCAGGGCCTGGGCGGTGATGGCCCAGTCCTCTTTCTCGACCGGCGGTGGCTCGCTGGCGACCGGCTCAGGTGCAGCGACCGGCTCGACCACCGCTGGCGGTGGTGCGACGGGGGCGATGCTGGCCCCGGCACGGTTCTGCTCCAGCAACTGTTTGGCCGCATTGAACACTTGCAGGCAGTGGCCGCAGCGCACGACGCCGCGAGCCACGCTCAACTGGTGATGGGTGACGCGAAAGCTGGTCTGGCAATGCGGGCACTGGGTGACGAAACTGTCGGTCATGCGGCAATCCGGGAGCTGTGCAGAGAACTATTCTAGGCCCGCTTAGCGGCGCCGACCACTGATGCGCACCCAGCCGTCGCGTACGACGATCGGGTCCAGGTCGAAGTCGGCGGCATAGGCGGCAGCCACTTCCTCACCTTGTTCGGCGAGGATGCCCGACAGGGCCAGCAGGCCACCTGGGCGGACCAGGCCGGACAGCTGCGGCGCCAGCGAAACCAGTGGGCCAGCAAGGATGTTGGCGACCAGCACGTCGGCCTGCATGGCCGGCATGTGCTCGGGCAGGTACAGCGCCAGCTTGTCGTCGGCGATGCCGTTGCGCTGGGCGTTGTCACGCGACGCTTCGATGGCCTGCACGTCGATGTCGGTACCCACGGCCTCGCGAGCGCCCAGCAGCAGGGCGGCGATGGCGAGAATGCCCGAGCCGCAGCCGAAGTCCAGCACCTGGGTGCCTTGCAGCTGCTGGCCGTCGAGCCATTCCAGGCACAGTGCGGTGGTCGGGTGGGTGCCGGTGCCGAAGGCCAGGCCTGGGTCGAGCAGCAGGTTGACCGCGTCCTGTTCCGGGGCCTCGTGCCAGCTCGGCACGATCCACAGGCGCTGGCCAAAGCGCATCGGCTGGAAACCGTCCATCCAGCTGCGTTCCCAGTCCTGGTCCTCGATCACCTCGGCCTGGTGCTCGGGCAACTCGGCGCCGGTCAGCAATTGCAGGTGGGCGAACACCGCTTCAGGCTCGGCGTCGGCTTCGAACAGTGCCAGCAAGTGAGTATGCGACCACAGCGGGGTGGTGTTGAGGTCGGGTTCGAAGATCGGCTGGTCTTCGGCGTCCATGAACGTGACCGATACGGCGCCGACTTCGAGCAGGGCGTCTTCGTAGGTTTCGGCTTGTTCCGGGCTGATGGCCAGGCGTACTTGCAGCCAAGGCATGGCGGGCACCTTTGGTAAATCGACAGGGGCAGCCCGAGGCTGCGAGAAGCCTGGCAGTTTACGCGAGTGCGGGGTGTTTGTAGAGCAGGGGCGGCAGACCGCTTCGCGTTCTTCGCGGGCAAGCCCGCTCCCACAGGATAAGTGCCGCATTCGAAGGCGGTGCAGTACCAGTGGGAGCGGGCTTGCCCGCGAAGAGGCCGAAACAGACAGCCGAAGAGGTCAGTGCCTGCTCAGGAACTCCAGCACCCGCTGGTTCACCTGCTCCGCCGCCTCCATCTGCACCATGTGCCCGACCCCAGGCACCAGCAGCACCTCGGCCTCAAGCCCGTTGGCATGCGCCGCCGGAATGATCGCGTCCGCGGCCCCCCAGATCACCAGCGCCGGGTGCTGCCCCAGCACCCCGCGCAAGTCATGCCGCTGGCGGTCACCGTCGGCCAGCGCCGACCCCAGTTGGCGCAAGGCTTGCTCCACGCCTTCCAGGCGCTTGAACTTGAGCATGTCCTCGAGCATTTGCCGGGTCACCAGCCCCGGGTCGGCGAACAGCTGCACCATCTGCGGCTTCAGCGCGTTGCGGTTGGCCGCGGCGACGAAGCCTTGCAGGTACTGGCCATTGATTGTCTCGCCCAGCCCGGCGCTGGCCACCAGGCACAGGCTCGCCACCCGCTGTGGCGCCAGGCGCGCCACGTTCAGGCAGACCGCGCCACCCATGGAGTGCCCGGCCAGGTGGGCCTTGGCGATGCCCAGATGGTCGAGCAGGGCCAGCACGGTGTCGCTCAGTTCATCCAGGTCACCTTTGTCCAGGGCCTTGGCCGACTCGCCATGCCCCGGCAGGTCCAGGGCGACGACCCGTCGCTCGGCCGCCAGTGCCGGGTGGTTGAACAGCCAGTTGTTGAGATCGCCGCCAAAGCCGTGCACCAGCACCAGCGGCGTGCCACCGTCACCCAGTTCGAACCAGCGCAGCAGGCGCCCGGCCACCTCGGCTTTCTGTGGTGCTGGCCCCTGGGCCTGGTCGGCGCTGCCCTGGGCGACGAACTCGGCCTGGAAGCGTTGCACCACGGCGTCGATTTCTGCCTCTTCGGCTTCACCCTCCACCACCACCGCCAGCAGCGCACCGACCGGCAGGGTTTCGTCGGGGCGGGCCACCTGGCGGCGCAGCACGCCACTGAATGGCGCCTCGACACTGCTGCTGATCTTGTCAGTCTCGACGTCCAGCACTTCGTCGCCCTTGCTGATTTCATCCCCCTCTTGCTTGAGCCAGGCATCGACCCGGCCCTCGGTCATCGACAGGCCCCACTTGGGCATGGTCAGGGTATGGATCTGGCTCATGCGGCACTCCTTGCAGCTTCGATCACCTTGCGCACGGCTGCTTCGATTTTCGCCGCGTCAGGGATGTACAGGTCTTCCAGGGCATCGGAGAACGGCACCGGGGTGTGCGGCGCGGTAACCATCTCGATCGGGCCCTTGAGCGCGGCGAAGGCCTTTTGCGCGACCAGTGCGCTGATGTCGGTGGCCATCGAGCAGCGCGGGTTGGCTTCGTCGATCACCACCAGGCGGCCGGTCTTCTCCACGCTTTCGAGGATGCTGGCCTCGTCCAGCGGGCTGGTGGTGCGCAGGTCCAGCACTTCGCAGTCGATGCCCTGGCGGGCCAGGTTGCTGGCGGCTTGCATGGCCACGTGGACCATGCGGCCGTAGGTCACCAGGGTCACGTCGTCGCCGTCACGCAGGAAGTTGGCCTCGCCAAATGGCACGGTATAGACCTCTTCCGGTACCTCGCCCTGCAGGCTGTAGAGCAGCTTGTGCTCGCAGAAGATCACCGGGTCATTGTCACGGATCGCCTGGATCAGCAGGCCCTTGGCGTCATACGGCGAGGACGGGCAGACCACCTTCAGGCCGGGGATGTGGGTCCATAGCGACGTGAGCATCTGCGAGTGCTGGGCGGCAGCGCGCAGGCCGGCGCCGTACATGGTGCGCATCACCAGCGGGGTGACCGCCTTGCCGCCGAACATGTAGCGGAACTTGGCGGCCTGGTTGAGGATCTGGTCCAGGCAGCAGCCGGCGAAATCGACGAACATCAGCTCGCACACCGGGCGCAGGCCTTGGGTGGCGGCACCGACTGCGGCACCGACGTAGCCGATTTCCGACAGCGGCGCATCGAGCACGCGCCCCGGGAACTGGTGATACAAGCCTTTGGTGACACCGAGCACGCCACCCCAGGCATCCTCTTCGCCTGGGGCGCCCGCGCCACCGGCAACGTCTTCACCAATGATGAACACGCTGCTGTCGCGGCGCATTTCCTGGGCCAGGGCTTCGTTGATGGCCTGCTGATAGCTGATTTTTCTAGCCATGGTGGTTCTCCTGTTGTTCTTGTTGTCCGGGCTCAGGGGTAGCTGACGTAGACATCGGTGAGCAGGTCGGCGGGCTGCGGCTTGGGATCGGATTTGGCGCGGCGCACGGCGTCTTCGATCAGGTCGTCGACACGGGCGTCGATGGCGTCCAGTTGCGCCGCCTGCAGCAGGCCGGCACGGGTGGTCTTGTTGCGGAACTGCAGCAGGCAGTCACGGGTTTCGCGCAGGTTCTTCACTTCATCGGGTGCGCGGTAGGTCTGTGCGTCGCCTTCGAAGTGGCCGTAGTAGCGGCTCAGCTTGACCTCGATCAGCGACGGGCCTTGCCCTGAACGGGCGCGCTCGATGGCGGCGCCGGCAGCCTCGTGCACGGCAAAGAAGTCGAAGCCGTCGATGGTCACCCCTGGCATGCCGAAGCCGGCGGCGCGGTCGGCGATATGGTCGCAAGCCACCGACCAGGTCGAGGCGGTGGCTTCGGCGTAGCCGTTGTTCTCGGCGACGAAGATGCACGGCAGGTTCATGATCGAGGCCAGGTTCATTGCCTCGAACACTGCGCCCTCGTTGGAAGCGCCGTCGCCGAAGAAGGCCACGGCCACGTTGTCATTGCCTTTGATCTTGGCGGCCAGGGCGGCGCCCGCCACCAGTGGCGCACCGGCACCGACGATGCCGTTGGCGCCGAGCATGCCTTTTTCCAGGTCGGCGATGTGCATCGAGCCGCCCTTGCCGCCGCACACGCCGGTCTTCTTGCCGTAGATCTCCGCCATCATGCCGTACACGTCGACCCCCTTGGCGATGCAGTGGCCATGGCCGCGGTGGGTCGAGGCGATGCAGTCACTGTCGCGCAGGTGCGCCATCACCCCGGCGGCGGAGGCCTCTTCGCCGGCATACAGGTGGACGAAACCGGGGATCTCGCCAGTGGCGAACTCCACGTGCAGGCGTTCTTCGAAGGCACGGATGGTGCGCATCACTTCATAGGCATGCAGCAATTGCTCTGAACTGAGGTGAGTGGACATCTTGTTGTTCTCCAGGGTTGTCTCAACACGGGGTTGCAGGGTGCAGCCGATGGCCGCGCGGAACGGCCAGCAGGTGATGACGGGCGGCCTGTGCCAGCACGGCCTCGACGTCGACCGTCAACGGGCCTTGCAGGTCGAGGGTGATGGTCGGGGTGTCGTGTTCGGCGAACTCGATCTCGCGCTCGCCATCCAGGGCCAGGGTGCCGGCGGTGAGGCTCAGGCGGTGCGCCACACCGGGGCTGAGCGTGCCGCTGGCGGTGATGCCGCAGCCTTGCAGCAGGCCGGGGGCCAGCGGCGCGAGCAAGGCCTGTTCGGCACCGGGGTTGAGCCGTACCCAGGCACCGTGTGGTTCATGGCGGGCCACTGGTTGCCACAGCCCGCAGAGTGCGGAAAGGCCAATGGCGTGGGGCTCGGCGAAGCAGGCGAAGACTTCGCTGAGGTCTTCGCTGCGGCTCAGCGCGCGAGCGCCGATGAAGCGTTGCGGCGACACTGCCACTTCGACCAGCGCCCACTCGCACAGTTGTTGCTGCGGTACCTTCACCAGCAGCCGTTTGTTGCGGCGCAGGCCGATGCTGGCAGGCACCCGGCCGCCAGCGAGCAAGCCGCCCGCGAGGCCTGCGCTGGTGGCTTCGCGCAGTTCCGGGAAGGCGTTGTTGGTGCCGGTGGACAGGGTAAGCAGAGGCGTGTCCCCAGCCTCGGCCGCCACGGCTTTGTGCGTGCCGTCGCCGCCCAGCACGGCGATCATGCTCACGCCGCGTCCCACCATCTGCCGGGTGGCCAGGCGGGTGTCGCTGACCGTCTGGGTCAATGGCAGGTCGAGCAGTTCCAGGTGCGGCCAGTGCTGGTCCTGCGCCACGGGGCCGAGGCTGGCCTTGAGCACGGCGGCGGCGATACCGGTCATGTCGGTGGGCAGCAGCACCTTGGCGACGCCAGTGGCGCCAAAGGCGCCAAGCAGGCGCTGGATGACCGCGGCCTTGTCGGTGCTGGAGTAGAGCCCGGCATTGCTGGTCAGGCGACGCAGGTCGCGGCCGGAGGCAGGGTTGGCAATGATCCCGATGATCGGGGCGGGCTGCGGCATGGCACACCTCGTGTTCTTGTTTGCCTAGGCTTGAGCAAGGTGGGTGCCAGATTCCTTCCTTTGCCCTGAAAGTGCTGTTGCAGAGCGGCCAAACGGCAAACGGGCCAGGTTGCAGTGGCCTCTGTCTGAGACGCCGCGTGCCAGCATTGCCGGGCTCTGGCCGGGATATTGAGACGCTGCGTCTCAAGCCAACCGGTAATCACACAGTGCTTGTCGGGACTTGCCGGCAGGCGCTTAATGGCCGCACAACGACAAGAACAAACAGGAACCGGAGGCCTCATGCTTGCCGCGAACTCCCGAGCCCATGTCGATTGCGTCAGCCGGGTGCTGAAGAACGCCGACCGCCTGCCCCAGGCACCGGTGCCGCCGCTGATCCTCGACTCATGGCGCCGTTCCATGGAGCTGTACCGTCTTGACCCCGGCTCCCAACAGGGGCCGCGCATTCTTTCGCAAAGCCTGCTCAACGAATGCCGCGAACGTGCCGAACTGTTCCTGCGTATTGCCAGCGATGCCGTGGCGCGTCTGCATGCGCGGGTGCGCGGCGCCGACTATTGCGTGCTGCTGACCGATGCTCTGGGGCGCACCATCGATTACCGGGTCGAATCGGCCATCCGCAACGACTGTCGCAAGGCCGGCCTTTACCTGGGCACCTGCTGGTCGGAGGGCGAGGAGGGCACCTGTGGCGTGGCGGCGGTGCTGACCAGCAAGGCGCCGGTCACGGTGCACAAGCGCGATCACTTTCGTGCCGCCTTCATCGGCCTGACCTGCACGGCGGCGCCGGTATTCGACCCACAGGGCGAGCTGCTCGGCGTGGTCGATGTGTCGGCCCTGCAATCCCCGGACGACCGCCGCAGCCAGCACCTGATCCTGCAGCTGGTGGAACAGACCGCACGGGAGATCGAGAACGCCTTTTTCATGCACAGCGCCCAGGGTCACTGGGTGATGCGTGCCCATGGCACGCCGGGTTATGTGGAGAGCCAGCCCGACTATTTGCTGGCCTGGGATGCCGACGGCCGCCTGCAGGCGATCAACAGCCTGGCCCGCGAGCGCTTGCTGGCACGGCATGGGCGTTTGCCTGAGCACATTGGCGAGTTGTTCGACATGGACCAACTGCGCCGCGCCAACGAGGCCGCGGCCCAGCGCTTGCCGGGTTGGGGCGGGTTGTACGGGCGGGTCAGCGCGCCCCAGCTACGAGGCCGGATGCAACCCTTGCAGCAAGCGCAGGATGCGCGCATCGAGCAGCATCTGCGGTTGGCCACACGGGTCAAGGATTGCAACCTGGCGGTGCTGGTGCAGGGTGAGACCGGTGCCGGGAAGGAAGTTTTCGCCCGTCAGTTGCACCAGCAGAGCCTGCGCCGTGACAGGCCGTTCGTCACGTTGAACTGCGCAGCCATCCCCGAGAGCCTGATCGAGAGCGAACTGTTCGGCTATGTCGCTGGCGCGTTTACCGGCGCTTCGAGCAAAGGCATGCAGGGGCTGTTGCAGCAGGCCGATGGCGGCACTTTGTTCCTCGACGAAATTGGCGACATGCCGCTGCATCTGCAGACCCGGTTGCTGCGAGTGCTGGCTGACGGCGAAGTGGCGCCGCTGGGCGCAGCGCGGCGGGAGCGGGTTGATATCCAGGTGATCTGTGCGACACACCGCGACCTGGCGACGATGGTGAGTGAAGGGCGTTTCCGTGAGGACCTGTATTTCCGTCTGGCCAATGCCCGTTTTGAGTTGCCGCCACTGCGTGAGCGGGACGACCGGTTGGGCTTGATCCATCAGTTGCTGGCTGAGGAGGCCGAGGCTTGTGGGGTGGAGGTGGTGCTGGGCGACGAGGCGCTGCAGGCGCTGCTGGTGTACCGCTGGCCGGGGAATCTGCGCCAGCTGCGGCAGGTGCTGCGTTATGCCTGTGCGGTCAGCGAGGGTGGGCAGGTGTGCCTGGAAAGCCTGCCACAGGAGGTGCGGGGTGATGTCGTGCCTGCGGCTGTTGTCGGCGTTTCGAGCCCGGCGCGGCAACTGCTGCTCGATGCTTTGATACGGCACCGCTGGAAGCCAGCGGAAGCGGCACGGGCCTTAGGGATATCGCGGGCGACTTTGTATCGGCGGGTGCATGAGCATCGGATCGAGATGCCGCGAATGAAGGGCTAGCGCCGCGCGGGCGGCGCTCGGTCTCACTGGCGGCAAATCCCTAAAGACGGGCAATAAAAACCCCGGAACCAGTCCGGGGTTTTGCTGCATCACGCTAACGCGATCACTCCTGGCTGGCCAGTTTGTGCTCGAGGTAGTGGATGTTCACGCCGCCTTTGCAGAAACCTTCATCACGCACCAGGTCGCGGTGCAGCGGGATGTTGGTCTTGATGCCGTCGACGACGATCTCGTCCAGGGCATTGCGCATGCGTGCCATGGCTTCGTCGCGGTCCTTGCCGTAGGTGATCAGCTTGCCGATCAGCGAGTCGTAGTTCGGCGGAACCGAGTAGCCGCTGTACAGGTGCGAATCGACACGTACGCCGTTGCCGCCCGGAGCGTGGAAGTGCTTGACCTTGCCTGGGCTCGGAATGAACTTCTTCGGGTCTTCGGCGTTGATCCGGCATTCCAGCGAGTGGCCACGGATGACCACGTCTTCCTGGCGGAACGACAGCTTGTTGCCTGCGGCGATGCTCAGCATCTCCTTGACGATGTCGATACCGGTGACCATCTCCGACACCGGGTGCTCAACCTGCACGCGGGTGTTCATCTCGATGAAGTAGAAACGGCCGTTCTCGTACAGGAACTCGAAGGTACCGGCACCGCGGTAGCCGATTTCGATGCACGCATCGACGCAACGCTTGAAGACTTCCTGACGGGCCTTCTCGTCGATGCCGGGGGCCGGGGCTTCTTCCAGCACCTTCTGGTGACGGCGCTGCAGCGAGCAGTCGCGGTCGCCCAGGTGAATGGCGTTGCCCTGGCCGTCGGACAGCACCTGGACTTCCACGTGACGTGGGTTGGTCAGGAACTTCTCCAGGTAGACCATCGGGTTGCCGAAGGCAGCACCGGCTTCGGTGCGGGTGAGCTTGGCCGAGGCAATCAGGTCCTCTTCCTTGTGCACCACGCGCATGCCGCGACCACCACCGCCACCGGCGGCCTTGATGATCACCGGGTAGCCGACGTCACGAGCGATCGCCAGGGCGACCTCTTCGTCTTCCGGCAGTGGGCCGTCGGAGCCCGGTACGGTTGGCACGCCCGACTTGATCATCGCGTCCTTGGCCGAAACCTTGTCGCCCATCAGGCGAATGGTGTCGGCTTTCGGGCCGATGAAGGCGAAACCGGACTTTTCCACCTGCTCGGCGAAATCGGCGTTTTCCGCGAGGAAGCCGTAGCCCGGGTGGATCGCGGTGGCGCCGGTGACTTCGGCGGCAGCGATGATCGCCGGGATGTGCAGGTAGGAATCCTTGGACGATGCAGGGCCGATGCAGACCGACTCGTCTGCCAGGCCCAGGTGCATCAGTTCACGGTCGGCCGTGGAGTGCACGGCGACGGTCTTGATGCCCAGCTCTTTGCAGGCACGCAGGATCCGCAGGGCAATTTCCCCACGGTTGGCGATCAGGACTTTTTCGAGCTTCCCAGACATCGTTGGCTCTCCGCGATTCAAACGATGGTGAACAGCGGCTGGTCGAACTCAACCGGCTGGCCGTCTTCCACCAGGATGGCGTCGATGACACCGCCAACATCGGCTTCGATGTGGTTCATCATCTTCATGGCTTCGACGATGCACAGGGTGTCGCCTTTCTTCACGCTCTGGCCAACTTCAGCGAAGTTCGGCGAGGTCGGCGAAGGCTTGCGGTAGAAGGTACCGACCATCGGCGAACGGATCACGGTGCCTTTCAGGGCAGGTGCAGCAGCGGTGGCTTCGGCGGCCGGAGCAGCGGCAGCGGCAACCGGGGCAGCGGCAGGTGCGGCAGCCATTGGTGCTGGTGCGTAGAACTGCTGGGCAGCCGGGGTCTTGCTGTGGCGGCTGATACGGACCGACTCTTCGCCTTCCTTGATCTCCAGCTCGTCGATGCCAGACTCTTCCAGCAGCTCGATCAGTTTCTTGACTTTACGGATATCCATTAATCATCAACTCCCAAAGGTTCGGTCAGGGGGCGAAATTTAAAAACGTATCTGAACGTTTCTCTCTAACCCCGGCCCACTGAGGCCAGGGTTTTCGTTATCAGGGCTGTGCGTTGGCAGCCAGTTGTTCCAGCGCGGACTCCAGGGCCAGGCGATAACCGCTGGCGCCCAGGCCGCAGATCACTCCTACGGCAACATCGGAAAAGTAGGAGTGGTGACGGAACGGTTCGCGTTTGTGCACGTTGGACAGGTGCACTTCGATGAATGGGATGCTCACCGCGAGCAATGCGTCACGTAATGCGACGCTTGTGTGGGTGAAAGCCGCCGGATTGATCAGGATGAAGTCCACACCCTCGTTGCGTGCCGCATGAATACGTTCGATGAGTTCGTACTCGGCATTGCTCTGCAGGTACTGCAGATGGTGGCCAGCGGCGCGGGCGCGCTGTTCCAGGTCCTGGTTGATCTGGGCCAGGGTCACGGCGCCGTAGTGGCCCGGTTCGCGCGTCCCGAGCAGGTTCAGGTTGGGGCCGTGAAGCACCAGTAGGGTTGCCATCTGCGGTTTCCTTGGATTTGTAGGGCAATTCGACACAGCGCGGCGAGTGTGCCGCAAAGCGACGGCAAGTGTCCAGTTCCCGGCAATAGCCAGCACGTTGCCCGAGGTTCGCGCGAAGTATGTGACCAAATAATTAAATCTGGTCACTCATTTGGCGAAATTTCCCGGCACGCGGGAAGTTATAGACCGAGTTTGCCGCGCACGCGCGTCAAAACCTGTGCGAACTCCCCGGCGTTTATCTCGCCAATGACCCGATCGGTGGTCATTTCGCTGCCGTTCGCGGCAAAGAACAGCAGTGCCGGCGGCCCGAACAGCTGATAGCGGTCGAGTAGCGTGCGCTGTTCGGCGCTGCTCTGGGTGATGTCGAAGCGCAGCAGCTTGAAGGCGTTCAACTGCCCTTGAACCTGCGGCGCGTTCAGCACCTCGTGCTCGATCACCTTGCAGCTGATGCACCAGTCGGCGTACCAGTCCAGCAGCACCGGTTGACCGGCTGCCTTGGCTTCGGCCAGGGCAGCGTCCAGCGCGGCCGGTGTGGTCACGGTCTGCCAGGCACCTGATGTGGCCGTCGCCGGGCTGTTGGCGCTGGCCGTGACGGGGGCTGGCAATGGGCGCAGCGGGTCGCCCTGGCCGTTCAGGGCGCCGTACCAGCAGGCCAGGGCATACACCAGCAATGCCAGGCCGAGCAGTTGTGCCAGGCGTTGGCGTGGTGTTTTGACCACGAACTCCAGGGCACCCAGGAACAGCGCCACGCCAGCCGCCAGGAAACCGACCAGCAGCAAGGTTGCCGGCCCTGGCAGCACGCGGCTGAGCAGGCCGATGGCCAGGCCCAGCAGCAGCACGCCGATGGCGTTTTTCACGGTGTTCAGCCAAGGGCCGCTCTTCGGCAACCAGGCCGCGCCACCCGTGGCAATCAGCAGCAAGGGGGCACCCATGCCCAGGCCCAGGGCGAACAGCTTGAGCGCGCCGCCCACGGCATCGCCGCTGGCGCTGATGTACAGCAAGGCGCCGGCCAGCGGCGCTGACACACAGGGCGAGACCAGCAGGCTGGAAAGCACGCCGAGCACCGCGGCACCGAGCAGCGAGCCGCCCCGGGTGTGATTGGCGACGTTATTCAGGCGGTTGCTCAGGGCCTGCGGCAACTTGAGCTCGAACAGGCCGAACATGGCCAGGGCAAAGACCACGAAGAACAATGCGAAAGGCACCAGTACCCAGGCCGATTGCAGGCGTGCCTGCAGGTTCAGCCCGGCGCCGAACAGGCCCATCAGCGCGCCGAGCACGGCGAAGCTGGCGGCCATCGGCAGCACGTAGGCCAGCGACAGGGCCAGGCCGCGCAGGCCACCAACCTGCCCGCGCAGGACCACGCCGGAGAGGATCGGCAGCATCGGCAGCACGCAGGGGGTGAAGGTCAGGCCGACCCCGGCGAGGAAGAACAGCAGCAGCGATTTCCAGCTCCAGCCTTGTTCGCTGCTCGCAGGCAAGGCGGTGCCGGCGGCAGCACCTTCGCCATCGATGCTCAGGCGCTCGGTTTCCGGCGGGTAGCACAGGCCTTTGTCGGCGCAGCCCTGGTAGCCCACCAGCAGGGTGAAGGCGCGGGCGTCGGTGCGCGGGATCTCGATGTCGAGCACACCGTGGTACACCTCGACGTCACCGAAGAATTCGTCGTGCTTGGCCTCGCCCTTGGGGATGTTTGGCGTGCCCAGGGCGATGTCGGCCGGCTCCGTGCGGAAGTGGAAGCGATGGCGGTACAGGTAGTAACCGTCGGTGGCGACGAAGCGCAGCTTGAGGGTCTGCGCGTCGGCCTGCAGCAGGCTGAGCTTGAAGGCTTCGTGCACCGGCAGGAAGTCGGCGTTGTTGGACAGCGAAGCGGCGCCGAGGGTGGCGCTGGGGCGGTTGTCGAGCAGGCCCGAGGCGAAAGCAGGGCTGGCCAGCAGCAGGAACAGCAGGAAAAACAGGCGGCGCATGGCGGACTCGCGAGGTGGAACGTGCCCGCATGATAGCGGAGTTGGTGATGGTTGAAAGGGTGGCAGGCCAAAGGGCGACACATGGCCGCTGGGCTTTGCTTTGCCCGTGCCGGCCCTTTCGCGGCTAAAGCCGCTCCCACAGGGCAGCCACCGGATTCGAACGCTGTATGTTCCCTGTGGGGGATTCTGTCTTGCTCAATTTCTTAAAGCTGACGCGATCCTTGTAGGAGCCGCGCTTGCCGGCGATGGGCCGCACAGCGGCCCCGGCAGTTTGTGCAACAACCGTGAAATCGAGGGGCCGCTTCGCGGCCCATCGCCGGCAAGCGCGGCTCCCACAAGTACAGCGCACGCCTGGAGGCTGGTGATAATCCTGTGGGAGCGGCTTTAGCCGCGAAGAGGCCGGTACTGGTGACCTCAGACCCTGAAGGCCAGCACCGCCTTGCTCAATTCCCCCCCAAGGCTCAGCAGCTGTTCACCTTGCTCACGCCCTTCACCAATGCGCTGCAGGTTGTCCTCACCCAATTCATGAATCCGTTCACTGTGATCACGAATCTCGCTCACCGCGCCACTCTGCTGCGCCGTGACATCGGCAATCCGCACCGCTGTGTCGGAGATGGTACGGATCGCGCTGACAATTTCATCCAGCGCGCCATCGGCGGCCTGGGCCTGGTTGGCGGTGGCTTCGGCATGTTCGAGCTGGGTGCGCATCCCGGCCACCGACTCTCGCGCCGCCTGCTGCAGGCGGTCGATCAGCGCCTGGATCTCGCCGGTCGCCCCGGTGGTGCGCTGCGCCAGTGAGCGCACCTCGTCAGCCACCACTGCGAAGCCACGGCCCATCTCGCCCGCACGGGCGGCCTCGATGGCAGCATTCAAAGCCAGCAGGTTGGTCTGTTCGGCGATCGAGCGGATCACCGTCAGCACGCCGCCGATAGTGGCCGACTCTTCGGCCAGCTGTTCGATCATGCGTGCATTCCCTTGCACCTCGTCGACCAGCGCCCGCAGCCCCGAGAGGCTCTGGCCGATCACCGTCTGGCCCTGTTCCACCGCGCGCCCGGCATCGCGGCTGGCATCGGCGGCGGAGCTGGCGTCGCCGGCCACTTGCTGGATGGTTGCTTCCAGTTCGCCCAGCGCATCGCGAATCTGCCCGGTATCGCCGGCCTGGCGCTCGGCGCCGTGGTGCAGGGCGGCACTCATGCCGGCCAGGGCGTGGCTGCTGCCGGCGACCTGTTCGGCGTTGTGGCGGATGGTACCTACCAGCTCTACCAGGTACTGGCGCAGGCGGTTTAGCGATTCCTGGATATCGTGCAGCTCGCGGTTGGTCTTGCCCAGCGCGATTGGCGCGGCAAAATCGCCTTCGGCCCAGCGCGACAGGGCCGGGGCAAGGCCGGTCAGGGTGCGGGCCAGGCGTCGCTGCAAGGTATCGATGAGCAGGGCGATCAGCAGGATCAGGCCGATCATCAGCCCCTGGATGATGCGCACCTCGCCAGCAATTTTCGCGTGCTGGCCGCGTACCTCCGGCTCCAGGGCGGCGATGGCCTGTTGCACGGCTTCCAGCCGCTGGTTGGTGCTGGCCGCCAGCGCCGTGCGGCGCTCGATCTGCTCGCGGGTGCGTTGCAGTTCGGCAGGGTAGCGGTTGAGCAGGCTTTGCAGCTCGCGCTTGAGGCCGACTGCCACGTCTTCCTGTTGCGCGCTGGCTTGGGATTGCAGGCCCATCATGGCGGCGAAGTCGTCGGCGTTGGATTCGGCGGCCCGGGTCACGCCCAGCAGTGGCAGGCCGTCGATGACCTGGGCCTGGGTGCGGATCAGTTGCAGTTCGCGCTCGACTTCGTCGGCCAGTTCGGCACGGCCGCTACTGACCAGTTTGTCCCGGGCCAGCGACAGGCGGCCCAGGTGCACGCTGGCGTCGAGCAGTGGCAGCAGGTAGCGGTTGGCCTCGCTGCCGGCGCTGTCGCGGGCATAGGCGGCCAACTGTTCGAAGCTGGCCCCCAGCTCGCGTTCGGCCTGCAGCAACAGGGCCTGCGGGTCACCGGCCAGCTTGCCAGCGGCGAGCAGTTCAGTGGCGGTGAAGGCCTGCAGGGTGTCCAGGCTCGGGCGCAGCTGGGCGGCGAGCGCGGGCGGCCAGTCGCTCAGTGAGGCTGCGAGCTGCTGGTTGGCCTCGACGGCAGCGCTATGGCGTAAGGCGTCGCCACTGCCCAGGTAAGCCTGGATGTTGCGCGCTGTCTGGTTCTGGAACTGCTGCGACAGGCCCAGGTAACGTTCCATCAACTGGTAGGGGCGCTCCAGGGCACGTTGCGACCACCACAAGGTCGCACCCAGGGCGATACAAACGGTCACCAGCAACAGGGTATTGAAATTGGTCAGCCACTTCAGGCGCATAGCCGCGAACTTCCTGCGGGGGAGTCGAGAGATAGGTGCCTGAATTTATGGCGAATCTGTTACCAGGTGATGACGATGGTGGCGATGAGCTATTGCCCGCGACGGTTACGGCTCGACGCGGACCACGCAGTTACGCCCCGCATGCTTGGCCCGGTACAACGCCTCATCCGCCGTGCTGGCCATGCTCAGTGCATCCAGCTCATCGTCCAGCTGTACCACGCCGGCGCTGAAGGTGCACTGCAGGTCCTCCGGCTGCGCCGGGTACAGGATTTCGGCAAAGCGCCGGCGAATTTCGTCCAGCACCTTGTGCGCGGCTTTCAGCGAGGTGTTGGGCATGACGATGGCGAACTCCTCTCCGCCATAGCGGCCAATGAAGTCGGTCTTGCGCAGGCGTTGCTTGAGGAACAGTGCCAGGCTCTTGATCACCCGGTCGCCCATGGGGTGGCCGTGGCGGTCGTTGATTTTCTTGAAATGGTCGATGTCGAGCATGGCGAAGCTCAGCGGCTGCCGCTCGCGGCGGGCACGGTAGCTGCAGTCTTCGAGCAGTTGCAGGATGTGGGTGTGGTTGTACAGCCCGGTCAGGCTGTCACGGACCATGCGGGCCTTGAGGTGGCGGGCGCGGGCAGCGCGGTTGCGCACGGTGGTGATCAGGTGGCGTGAGCGGATCGGCTTGGTCAGGAAGTCATCGCCGCCTTCGCTCATGGCGTCGAGCTGCTTGTCCAGGTCGTCCTCGGCGGACAGGTAGATGATCGGCACGCTCACGTATCGGTCATTGTGACGAATCACTTTGGCCAGTTCCGGGCCCGAGCATGTCGGCATGTACAGGTCGAGGATGATCAGGTCAGGCTGGAAGTCGGCAAGCTCGGCCATGGCGCCGATCGGGTCGTTCAGGCTGCGGGTCAGCATTCCGGCACTGGCCAGTACCCGTTCGGTATGCAGGGCCTGGGTGCGTGAATCGTCGATGATCAGCACGCGCAAGGGGTCTTGCTGGGCAGTACTGGTCATGACTTCGAGTTTTTCCAGCAGGCTGGAGGCCTCCAGCGTACCGGTCAGAAACGCCTGGCCGCCGGCGCGCACGGCGGCCAGGCGGGTCGGCGTATCGGCTTCGTGCAGGCTGAAGAACAGTAACGGTATGGGCTGCGCCAGGCCCTGATGGGCCAGTGCCGCCAACGGCAGGCCAGCACCGGGGCCGGAGAAGTCGACATCCATGACGATGGCCGCCGGAGGTTGCTCGGCCAGTGACGCCAGAAACGCACTGGCGCAGGGCTGCGGCTGCGCGCTCAGGCCGAAGAACTCCAGCTGCTGGGCGAGGCGTTCGGCGCGCTCATGGTCGTGCAGCAGCAGGTACACCGGCTTGCGCGCAGGCGGCAACTCCATCTGATCGGGCAGGTCGCCGTGGCGCAGGCGCGTGCGCGACAGGCGCTGCAACAGCTGTTCGAGCTCCTGCGAGAGGCGCTCCTGGCTCGGCTCTGCGGCTTGGGTCATGTCCTGGCTACTTGTTAGTGGGCTATGCAGGTTCGATGATGGCTGTATGCTAGCACCCCTTTTTCCATTCGCACGTGCCCGGCGTCAACAAAGGCTTGCGAACGAATATTCAGTTACTGACTCATTGGTCGCTTATGCGTACGGCGGTGTCTGCTTTATAGTGCTGCGACGCGGGCTTGCCGTGGCACCCTGGCGCAGGCCTGTGGTCCAAGCCCTGAACCGTCGTGACTGATTAAGGACAAAGCCATGCTGGACTGGAAAAACCGCGAGGCCAAAGCCGAGCCCCGCGAGCGTGTCGATGGCCGTGGCGCCGCCGCCCGTAGCTACCTTGGCGGCCTCTGGAGCCGTGCCCTGGGAACTCTCATCGGGTTGTACCTGCTGGTGTGTATCGGCCTGGGCTGGTACTGGAGCCAGGAGCCGAAGCTGTTCCCGGTGCAGCAGAACGCTCAGGCCGCAGCCGAGCGCAGTGGCCAGCAGATGGTAGTGGGCTACACAACGATCGAAACCCTCAAGACTGTGGCCGGCACCTTGCTGAACAAGCCGGGTGGCTACATTTCCAACGACCGCTTCCCGCCAGGACTGTGGATGGACAACATGCCGAGCTGGGAATATGGCGTGCTGGTCCAGGTGCGCGACCTGTCCCGTGCCCTGCGCAAGGACTTCGCCCGTTCGCAGTCGCAGTCCACCGAAGACGCCGACCTGGCCAAAGCCGAGCCGCGTTTCAACTTCGACAACAAGAGCTGGATCCTGCCGTCGAGCGAGTCGGAGTTCGAAGAAGGCATCAAGTCCCTGACCCGCTACCAGACCCGTCTGGCTGCCGGCGACAAGGGCGCGATCTTCTACACCCGTGCCGACAACCTGAACAACTGGCTGGGTGACGTCGCCACCCGCCTGGGTTCGCTGTCGCAGCGCCTGTCGGCCAGCGTTGGCCGGGTCAAGCTCAACACTACCCTGAAGACCGAGTCGGTGGTCGCCGGCCAGGCGCCGCAGGTAGATGAAGAGCTGGTGGAAACCCCGTGGCTGCAGATCGACAACGTGTTCTACGAAGCCCGTGGCCAGGCCTGGGCGCTGTCGCACCTGCTGCGTGCCATCGAGGTCGACTTCGCCGACGTGCTGGCGAAGAAGAACGCCACGGTCAGCGTGCGGCAGATCATTCGTGAACTGGAAGCCTCGCAGGAACCGCTGTGGAGCCCGATGGTGCTCAACGGCAGCGGCTTCGGCATGTGGGCCAACCATTCGCTGGTCATGGCCAACTACATTTCCCGGGCCAACGCCGCGGTCATCGACCTGCGTCAGCTGCTGTCGCAGGGTTGATGATGGCTATCAGCCCAAACGAGGCCGCCCACCGGGCGGCTTCCGACCGCGAACTGGTCACCTGGGTGGACGAAGCCGACCAGGTGCTGGGGGCCTTGCCCCGCGCCGAACTGCGCGAGCGCGGCCTGATCGGGCGTTGCACGTTCATTCTGCTGTTCAACAGCGCCGGTGAGCTGTGCGTGCACCGGCGCACCCTGAGCAAGGCGCTGTACCCGGGGTATTGGGATGTGGCGGCAGGCGGCATGGTGACGGCGGGGGAGGCCTATGCCGACTCGGCGGCGCGTGAGCTGGCCGAGGAACTGGGGATCGACGGGGTGGAGTTGCGCTTTCATGAACGGTTCTACTTCGACCAGCCGGATAACCGCTTGTGGTGTGCGGTGTACTCGGCAGTTTCGGATGCGCCGTTGCGGCTGCAGCCGGAAGAGGTGATCGAGGCGCGCTTCATCGGCCTGGAACAGGCTGAGCAAGAAAGCCTGACGAAGCCGTATTGCCCGGACTCGTTGGCGGCGTTGCAGCGCTATAAAGCAAGCCTCGAATAGATGCGTGGGCCATGCCGGCCCCTTCGCGGGTAAACCCGCTCCCACGGGGATTTCACAGGCCGTGGAAGCTGCGCGGTACCTGTGGGAGCGGGTTTACCCGCGAAGGGGTCGCAAAACATTCGAAAAATGGCGCATTCCAGTACTTAGCAACAGCCAGATTTATCGTTACACTGCGCGCCCTTTTCGGGCTGCCGCAGGATCTTGCGGTGGTAGCGCCGCCCCTGCCAGAGTGGGGCTTCGCGGTCGGCTCCCGTCGACCAGTTTTTGTCCTCAGCACAGAGGAACAAAAGTGGCCAAGAAAGCTTCTTCCTTCGCCGCCCTTGGCGGTCTCGTTTACTCCACCGATGCCGGTCGGCACTGCCCCGACTGTGGCCAGCCGGTGGACGCCTGCACCTGCAAGCAGCAAGTCATCCCCGAAGGTGACGGCATCGCCCGTGTGCGCCGTGAAAGCAAAGGCCGTGGTGGCAAGACCGTGACTACCGTCACCGGCGTGCCGCTGCCGCTCGACCAGCTCAAGGAGCTGGCCACCACCCTCAAGCGCCGTTGCGGTACCGGCGGTGCGCTGAAGGATGGGGTTATCGAGATCCAGGGCGATCACGTCGAGCTGCTGATCGCCGAGCTGATCAAACAGGGCTTCAAGGCGAAAAAGTCCGGCGGCTGATGCGCCCCCGCGATTTTTTGCCCAACGCTTTCTAAACTCGTTCCCGTGACCAGGGTCTACCCCAGGGCACGGACGAATCGTCATTTTCGGCTTTTACACTGCGCCCGCCTCCTTGTGGGGCAGTGTCTTGGACTTATCTATAGGGGACTTGAATGTCCGTACGACGCACACGCAAAGACGATGGTAGCCAATGGACCGTGGCCGACAGCCGCAGTGTTTATGGCATCCGCCATTGGGGCGCTGGTTATTTCGCCATCAATGAAGCCGGGCGCGTCGAAGTGCGCCCCAACGGCCCCAGCAGCGCGCCGATCGACCTGTTCGAGCAGGTCGACGAGCTGCGTCAGAGCGGCCTGTCGCTGCCGCTGCTGGTGCGCTTCCCTGATATCCTTCAGGACCGCGTGCGCCAGCTGACCGGTGCCTTCGATGCCAACATCGCGCGCCTGGAGTACCAGAGCCAGTACACTGCCCTGTACCCGATCAAGGTCAACCAGCAGGAAGCGGTGGTGGAAAACATCATCGCCACGCAGAACGTCTCGATCGGCCTGGAAGCCGGTTCCAAGCCTGAGCTGCTGGCAGTGCTGGCGCTGGCGCCGAAGGGCGGCACCATCGTCTGCAACGGCTACAAGGACCGCGAGTTCATCCGCCTGGCGCTGATGGGCCAGAAACTCGGCCACAACGTGTTCATCGTCATCGAGAAAGAGTCGGAAGTGGCCCTGGTGATCGACGAGGCCGCCGAGCTCAAGGTCAAGCCACAGGTGGGCCTGCGCGTGCGCCTGTCGTCGCTGGCTTCGAGCAAGTGGGCTGACACCGGGGGCGAGAAGTCCAAGTTCGGTTTGTCCGCCGCCCAGCTGATCTCGGTGGTGCAGCGCTTCCGCGATGCCGGCCTGGACCAGGGCATCCGCCTGCTGCACTTCCACATGGGCTCGCAGATCGCCAACCTGGCCGACTACCAGCACGGTTTCAAGGAAGCCATCCGTTACTATGGCGAATTGCGCGCGCTGGGCCTGCCGGTCGACCATATCGACGTCGGTGGTGGCCTGGGCGTGGACTACGACGGTACCCACTCGCGCAACGCCAGCTCGATCAACTACGACATGGATGACTACGCCGGCGTGGTGGTGGGCATGCTCAAGGAGTTCTGCGACGCGCAGGGCCTGCCGCACCCGCACATCTTCTCGGAGAGCGGCCGTTCGCTGACTGCGCACCACGCGATGCTGGTGATCCAGGTGACCGACGTCGAGAAGCACAACGACGATGTGCCGACCATCGAGAACAAGGAAGCCCTGCCGGAAACCGTGCAATGGCTGGTCGACCTGCTTGGCCCGACCGACATCGAGATGGTCACCGAGACCTACTGGCGCGCCACCCACTACCTGGGCGACGTGGCGGCGCAGTACGCCGATGGCAAGATCAGCCTGGCCGAGAAGGCCCTGGCCGAGCAGTGCTACTTCGCCGTGTGCCGCCGCCTGCACAACTCGCTGAAGGCCCGCCAGCGCTCGCACCGCCAGGTACTGGATGAGCTCAACGACAAGCTGGCCGACAAGTACATCTGCAACTTCTCGGTGTTCCAGAGCCTGCCGGACACCTGGGCCATCGGCCAGGTACTGCCGATCATCCCGTTGCACCGCCTGGACGAGGAGCCGATGCGCCGCGCGGTGCTGCAGGACTTGACCTGCGACTCCGACGGCAAGATCAACCAGTACGTCGACGAGCAGAGCATCGAGACCAGCATGCCGGTGCACGCGGTCAACGAAGGTGAGGATTACCTGCTGGGCGTGTTCCTGGTCGGTGCCTATCAGGAAATTCTCGGCGACATGCACAACCTGTTCGGTGACACCGACTCGGTGAACATCTACCAGAACGCCGATGGCAGCGTGTACCACGCCGGTATCGAGACCCACGACACCATCGAAGACATGCTGCGTTACGTGCACCTGTCGCCGGAGGAGTTGATGACGCACTACCGTGACAAGGTGGCCAGCGCCAAGATCAGCGCGCGTGAGCGGACCCAGTTCCTCGATGCGTTGCGCCTGGGGCTGACGCGCTCTTCTTACCTGTCTTCGTGATCGCAGGGTGTCCTCCGGGACACCTTCAGCGCCCATGAGACCGAGCGCCGCCCGCGCGGCGCATCGCGAGCTGCGCTCGCTCCTACGTTTGTTTCTGGCCAGTTACGCCTGTGGCAGGCGCGCGCGACCGCCTTGTTGGTACAACGCGATATTGCGCCATGCGCCAAGACGTTCGCGCGCAAATCCTCCAGGAATAATTGGCCCGAAACAAACGTAGGAGCGAGCGCAGCTCGCGATGCGCCGCGCGGGCGGCGCTAGATTTACGCGCCCCCGCAAATCCCATGGCATGCACCCTCAGCCAACCCACGAACCTCGCTGCTGCAACCGCCACCCAACCCACCCCAGCGTCACCGCCCGCAGCGCCATGAACCCGAGGAACGCCAACCACAACCCATGGTTGCCCAACCCAGTCATGAGCACGCCCAAAGGCAGCGCAATCAGCACCGACAGCAACATTGCATTGCGCATCTCGCGCGCTCGGGTTGCGCCGATGAACAGCCCGTCGAGCAAATAACTCCACACCGCAATCAACGGCAGCAGCGCCAGATACGGCAGGTACGGATAAGCCGCCGCCCGCACGCTTTCAATATCGGTCTGCAGGTCGATGAACAGGTGCCCACCGAGCAGGAACACGCCGGCAAACCCCACGCTGGTGATCAGCGACCAACCACAGGCCACCACCAGCGAGCGGCGCAAGGTGTCTCGATCCCGCGCACCAATGGCATGCCCACACAGCGCCTCCACGGCATGCGCCAGGCCATCGAGGGCGTAGGCAGTGAGCAGCAGGCCGTTGAGCAGCAGGGCATTGGCCGCCACCGTGGCTTCGCCCAGGCGTGCGCCTTGCACGGTGATCAGCAGGAACACCAGCTGCAGCGCCAGGCTGCGCAGGAAGATGTCGCGATTCACTGCCAGCAATGGCCGCCAGGCCTGCCAGCGCTTGAGCGCAGCCCAGGCGATCTGCCCGGGGTAGGCGCGCAGGGCCGGGCGGGTCAGGGCCAGGCCGAGCAGGGCAGCGCTCCATTCGGCGATCACCGAGGCCCGTGCCGAACCCAGCACGCCCCAGTTAAGGCCCAGCACGAACCACAGGTTGAGGGCGATGTTCAGCAGGTTGGTGGTCAGCAGAATCGCCAACGGCGCCCGTGCGTTCTGGGTGCCGAGGAACCAGCCGACCAGCGCATAGCTGGCCAGTGCTGCTGGCAGGCCGAGCAGCCGGGTGTGGAAGAACGCCTCGGTGGATTGCTGCAACGCCTCGCTCGGTTGCATGGCGTGCAGCGCCAGCTGGCTGAAGGGCAGGGCGAGCAGGCCGATCAGCAGGGCAAAGGCTACGGCCAGCAGCAGGCCCTGCACCAGCACCTGGCGCAGCGCCGCGCCGTCGGCACGCCCGGCGGCCTGGGCGGCGAAGCCCGTGGAGCCCATGCGCAGGAAACCCATCAGGCCGACCATGAAAGTGAACAGCGTGGCGCCCACGGCCACTGCGCCGAGCTGGTGGGCATGGGGCAGGTGGCCGATCACGGTGCTGTCGACCAGGGCCACCAGCGGTACCGAAATGTTGGAAAGGATCATCGGCGCGGCCAGCGCCCAGACCTTGCGGTGAGTGGGGCGGTGCTGCCAGTCGGTGGTCAGTTGCGACATTGCAATTCCTGAGGCTGTGGGGCCGCTTCGCGCCCCTTCGCGGGCAAGCCCGCTCCCACAGGTAAAGCGCAGTCCATGATGTGGGAGCGGGCTTGCCCGCGAAGGGGCGCAGAGCGCCCCCAGTATTCGGCTCGGCGCATTGTAGCGGCTAGGCAACCAATTCACGCGAACCTGGTCTCACTTGCCGCATCGACGAAAGTGCCGGGTCCGCCGTTGCGCTATAGTTGCTGCCCTCACGTACACGCTGCCAAAGAGTTACCACTCCATGTTCAACAAAGGATTGTTGCTGGCCTGCGCGCTGGCCCTGCTCAGTGCCTGTGATTCCTCGACACCGGACAAACCCGCGCCTGCCGAAAAACCGGCCGCTGTGGCCGAGGCCCCGGCGCCCAAACGCGAGGACCCTGCCGTCCTTGCCAAGCGCTATGAGGGGCGTGAGCTCAGCGTGCTGGATGTCTCGGAAGTGCAGCTCGATGGCGCCAGTACCCTGTCGATCAGCTTCTCGGCACCATTGGACGCCAAGCAGGACTTCGCCACCAAGGTGCACCTGGTCGATACCGTCAAAGGCAAGCTCGACGGTGCCTGGGAACTCTCCGACAACCAGATGGAACTGCGCCTGCGCCACCTGGAGCCGCAGCGCAAGCTGGTGCTGACCGTCGACAAGGGCCTGCTGGCGGTCAACGGCAAAACGCTCGACAGCGACTCGGTGAGCCGCCTGGAAACCCGCGACATGCAACCCACCGTTGGCTTTGCCAGCCGCGGTTCGTTGCTGCCCACCCGCCTGGCCGAAGGCCTGCCGGTGATTGCGCTGAACGTTCCCAAGGTCGATGTCGAGTTCTTCCGGGTCAAGCCAGAGATGCTCTCGACTTTCCTGGCCAGCTGGGGCCGCAACAGCAGCCTGTACTACTACCAGTCCAAGGAAACCCTGGACATGGCCGAGCTGGTCTACAGCGGCCGATTCGACCTGAACCCGGCGCGCAACACCCGCGAGACCGTGCTGCTGCCGATCGCCGGGATCAAGCCGCTGCAGGAGCCGGGTGTGTACCTGGCCGTGATGCGCGCCTCTGGTACCTATGACTATTCACAGCCGGCGACGCTGTTCACCCTCAGCGACATCGGCGTGTCCGCGCACCGCTACCGTGACCGCCTGGACGTGTTCGCCCAGGCCCTGGAAGGCGGCAAGGCGCTCAAGGACGTCAACCTCGAACTGCATGACGACAAGGGCAAGCTGCTGGCCCAGGCCAAGACCGATGGCGCCGGCCATGCCCAGCTGCCGATCACGGCCAAGGCCGACACCCTGATCGCCACCCAGGGCGTGCACACCACCCTGCTGCGCCTGAACACCGCTGCCCTGGACCTGGCCGAGTTCGACATCACCGGCCCCCAGGCCAACCCGCTGCAATTCTTCATCTTCGGCCCGCGTGACCTCTATCGCCCGGGTGAAACGGTGCTGCTCAACGGCCTGCTGCGCGACCAGGATGGCAAGCCGGTGAAGGCTCAGCCGGTCAGCGTGGAAGTGCGTCGCCCGGATGAGCAGGTCAGCCGCAAGTTTGTCTGGGAGGCCGACGCCAATGGCCTGTACCAGTATCAGTTGCAACTGGCCACGGAGGCCCCGACCGGCCGTTGGCAACTGCTGCTCGACCTGGGCGGTGGGCGCAAGCAGGTGTACGAGTTCCTGGTCGAAGACTTCCTCCCCGAGCGCCTGGCGCTGGAGCTCAAGGGCAGCGATACGCCGCTGTCGCCAGAGGAGGATGCGCGCATCCAGGTCAATGGTCGTTACCTCTACGGTGCGCCGGCTGCCGGCAATCGCCTGAGTGGCCAGGCCTATGTGCGCCCACTGCGTGAGGCAGTGCCGGCACTGCCGGGCTACCAGTTCGGTTCAGTCACCGAAACCGAACTGACCCAGGACCTGGAACTCGACGAAGTCACCCTCGACCAGGCCGGCAAGGCAGTGGTCGATATCGAAAGCCACTGGGCCGAAGCACGTTCGCCGTTGCAACTGACCGTGCAGGCCAGCCTGCAGGAGTCCGGTGGCCGGCCGATCACCCGCCGCCTCGAACAGCCGATCTGGCCAGCCGAGCGCCTGCCCGGCCTGCGTGGCCTGTTCGACGGTGAGGAAACCGACAGCGATGGCCCAGTGGAATTCGAGTTCCTGGTGGCCGATCGCGCGGGCAACAAGCTGGCCGCCAACGACCTGAAGGTGCGGCTGATCCGCGAGCGCCGCGACTACTACTGGAACTATTCGCAGAGCGATGGCTGGAGCTACAACTACAACGAGAAGTTCCTCACCCAGAGTGAGGAAACCCTCAGCGTCAAGGCCGGCTCTACCGCCAAGCTGAGCTTCCAGGTTGAATGGGGGCCGTACCGCGTCGAGGTGGAAGACCCAGAGACCGGGCTGGTTTCCAGCGAACGCTTCTGGGCCGGTTATCGCGCCCAGGACAACGCCGAAGGCGGCGCCGTGCGCCCGGACCAGGTGAAGCTGGCGCTGGACAAGCCGGCCTATGCCGATGGCGCCACCGCCAAGGTCACCGTGACCCCGCCAGCGGCCGGCAGCGGCTACCTGATGATCGAGTCCAGCGATGGCCCGCTGTGGTGGCAGGAAATCGAGGTGCCCGCCGAGGGCAAGACCTTCGACGTGCAGCTGGACAAGCAGTGGGCGCGCCACGACCTGTACATCAGCGCGCTGGTGATCCGCCCGGGTGAGCGCAAGGCCAATGCCACGCCCAAGCGCGCCGTCGGCGTGCTGCACCTGCCGCTGGCGCGTGCCGAACGCAAGCTCGCGGTCAGCCTGCAGGCGCCGGAGAAGATGCGGCCCAAGCAGCCGCTGACGGTGAAGATCAAGGCCGCCAATGCTGACGGCAGTGTGCCGAAGCAGGTGCATGTGCTGCTGTCCGCCGTCGATGTGGGCATCCTCAACATCACCGACTACAAGACCCCCGACCCGTACGCCAGCCTGTTCGGCCGCAAAGCCTATGGTGCCGACCAGCTGGACATCTACGGCCAGCTGATCGAAGCCGGCCAAGGCCGCCTGGCCAGCCTGGCCTTCGGTGGTGACGCGGCAATGGCCAAGGGCGGCAAGCGCCCCAACACCACGGTGACCATCGTCGCCCAGCAAAGCCTCCCGGTGACCTTGAACGACCAGGGTGAAGGCGAGGCGACGGTCGATATTCCCGACTTCAATGGCGAGTTGCGGCTGATGGCCCAGGCCTGGACCGACGAGCACTTCGGCATGGCAGAGGGCAAGACGGTGGTGGCCGCACCGCTGATCGCCGAACTGTCGGCGCCGCGCTTCCTGGCAGGTGGTGACCGTACCAACCTGGCGTTGGACCTGGCCAACCTGTCGGGTCGAGCCCAGCAGTTGAGTGTAGAGATCCGCACCGAGGGCCAGTTGAGCCTGACGGCCAGCGCCCAGCAGGACATCGCCCTGGCCGAAGGCCAGCGCCGCACGCTGCTGATCCCGGTGCAGGCCCTGGGTGGCCTGGGGCAGGGTAAGGTGCAGGTGCGGGTCAACGGCCTGCAAGTGCCTGGCGAGCCGGCGAACACCTTCGAACGCGAGTGGACCCTGGGCGTGCGCCCGGCTTATCCGGCGATGCTCAAGCACTACCGCGTGGCCCTCAAGGACCAGCCATGGACCTTGCCGGAAAGCGATCTCGCCGCTTTCGAACCCGCGGGCCTGGAAGCCAGCCTGGCGCTGTCGAGCCGCCCACCGCTGAACCTGGCCGAGCAGATCCGCGCCCTC
Source organism: Pseudomonas sp. LRP2-20 (assembly GCF_024349685.1). NCBI lineage: Bacteria > Pseudomonadati > Pseudomonadota > Gammaproteobacteria > Pseudomonadales > Pseudomonadaceae > Pseudomonas > Pseudomonas sp. LR2-20. The sequence goes on from NZ_AP025944.1 coordinate 705,572, forward strand.
GAAGCCTACCCTTACGGCTGCCTGGAGCAGACCACCAGCGGTCTCTATCCATCACTGTACGCCGATGCAGCGAGCCTCCAGCGCCTGGGTATCAAGGGTGAGCCGGCCGAGGTACGCAAGCGCAAGATCGAGATGGGCATCGAGCACCTGCTGGGCATGCAGCGCTACAACGGCAGCTTCGGCCTGTGGAGCTCGGACAGTGAAGAGGAATACTGGCTGACCGCCTATGTCACCGACTTCCTGCTGCGTGCCCGCGAACAGGGCTATGGCGTGCCGGCCGAGGCCCTGAAGAAGGCCAGCGAGCGCCTGCTGCGTTACTTGCAGGAACGCAACCTGATCGAGGTCGATTACAGCGAGAACGCCGAGCACACCCGCTTTGCGGTGCAAGCCTACGCCGCGCTGGTGCTGTCGCGCAGCCAGCAGGCACCGCTGGGCGCCCTGCGCAGCCTGTTCGAGCGCCGCGCCGATGCCCGCTCCGGCCTGCCGCTGGTGCAACTGGCGGTGGCGCTGGACGCCATGGGCGACAAGCCGCGCGCCGAGCAGGCGCTGCAGGCGGGCCTGGGCATCAGCCGCAGCAAGGGCTGGATGGCCGACTACGGCAGCAGCCTGCGCGACCAGGCGCTGATCCTGGCGCTGCTGCAGGAGAGCAAATTGGCCAGCAACCAGGTCGACCAGCGGCTGTTCGCCCTGTCGGACGAGCTGGCGGCCAACCGCTGGTTGTCGACCCAGGAGCGTAATGCCTTGTACCTGGCCGGCCGTGGCCTGCTGGGCAAGCCGCAAGCACCGTGGAAGGCACGCCTGGACAGTGCCGGTGAGGTGCGCGAGTTCAATAACGTGGAGGCGGGCATGAAGCTCGAGGGGCCGTTGCTGGCCTCGCCGCTGAGCGTGCAGAACGAAGGCAGCGAAACCCTCTACCAGCAACTGACCCTTTCCGGCTACCCACGCCAGGCGCCTGCCGCCGGTGGCAACGGCCTGGAGATCCGCCGTGATTACCTGGGCATGAACGGCCAGCCGCTGGACCTGCACAACCTGCGCAGCGGCGACCTGGTGCTGGTGCACCTGGCGCTCAAGGCCAGCGAACGCGTACCGGATGCCCTGGTGGTCGACTTGCTGCCAGCGGGCCTGGAACTGGAGAACCAGAACCTGGCGCAGAGCGCGGCCAGCCTGGACAACGCCAGCAGCGCGGTGAAGCAGTGGCGCGAGTCGATGCAGAACGCCAGCGTGGTGCACCAGGAGTACCGTGATGACCGCTACGTGGCGGCGCTCAAGCTCGATGGCTATGGCACCACGCACCTGTTGTACCTGGCGCGGGCGGTGACCCCGGGCACCTACCGGGTACCACCGCCGCAGGTAGAATCGATGTACCGGCCGAACCTGCAGGCGGTGGGGGACGGGCAAGCAGAGATGACGGTAAAAGCGCGCTGATGCTGCAGTGGCTGTGCCGGCTTCATCGCTGGCAAGCCGGCTCCCACAGGATGCTGCGGGAGCCATGCATCAGTGGATGACCCAGCTCATCACCCACAGCCCCAGCACCAGCCAGATGATCCCGAGGATGATCGAGGCACGCATGAAGGCACGGATTGCCGAGTACAGCAGCATCAGGCCGATGATCAGGGCGAGGATGCTGAGCAGCGAGGTGTCCATGCCCAGCGTGCGTGCCAGGCCATCGATGAAATTGCCACCGGCGTTGGCCAGCAGGTTGAACAGGCCGCTCAGGGCGTCGACGATGAAGCGGATCAACGACCCTAGTGCCTGGCCAAGCCACTCGAAAAAACCTTCTACATGCATAGTTGCTTCCTGATGAACGAATCGGCACGGTTGCCGTTCCCAAGCCTTTGGCCATTACCTGGCCAGGTCGGTTCCCGATGCCAAGCTTAGCGCGGCCAGGTACCCGAGCGGGCAGGCTTGTGCGCGCTGCCGTGATCGCTGTGCTGTTGCTGTTCGGCCTGCTGTGGCTGGCCGACCGCATCTGGCCACTGCCGATGCCGGGCAATGACCTGGCGCGGGTGGTGCTGGCCGAAGACGGCACGCCACTGTGGCGCTTTGCCGATGCCGACGGCGTGTGGCGCTACCCGGTCAGCCCGGAACAAGTGTCGCCGCTGTACCTGCAGGCCCTGCTGACCTACGAGGACCGCTGGTTCTACCGCCACCCAGGGGTCAACCCGCTGGCCCTGGCACGCGCGGCCTGGCTCAACCTGCGCGGCGGGCGGGTGGTGTCTGGCGGCAGTACCTTGTCGATGCAGGTGGCGCGCCTGCTCGACCCACATGACCGCACCCTGGCCGGCAAGCTGCGGCAGTTGTGGCGCACCGCACAGCTGGAGTGGCACCTGTCCAAGCGCGAGATCCTGCAGATCTACCTGAACCGTGCCCCGTTCGGCGGCACCTTGCAGGGCGTGGCGGCGGCCAGCTGGGCTTATCTGGGCAAGTCGCCGCAGCACCTCACGCCCGCCGAGGCTGCCTTGCTGGCGGTGTTGCCGCAGGCACCGAGCCGCTTGCGTCCGGACCGCCACCCGGCCCGTGCCCAGCGTGCGCGCGACAAGGTGCTGCAGCGCCTGGGCGAGTATCAGGTGTGGCCGGCGCAACAGCTCAAGGAGGCGGCCGAGGAGCCCTTGCTGCTGGCCCCGCGTCAGGAACCCGCGCTGGCGCCCCTGCTGGCGCGGCGGCTGAACACCCCAGGCAGCCCGACCTTGATTCGCACCAACCTCGATGCCTCGCTGCAACGGCGCCTCGAGGACCTGCTGCTGGGTTGGCGTGCACGCCTGCCGGAGCGCACCTCTGCGGCGATCCTGGTGGTCGAGGCGCAGACCATGGCGGTACGCGCTTACCTGGGCTCGATCGACCTGAGCGACGAGCGCCGTTTCGGCCATGTCGACATGGTTCGTTCGTTGCGCTCGCCAGGCTCGACGCTCAAGCCGTTTCTCTACGGTCTGGCCCTGGATGATGGCCTGATCCACTCCGAATCGCTGCTGCAGGATGTGCCGCGGCGCTACGGCGACTATCGCCCCGGTAATTTCTCGATGGGCTTCAGCGGCCCGGTGTCCGCCAGTTCGGCGCTGGCACTTTCGCTCAACCTGCCGGCGGTGCAGTTGCTCGAAGCCTACGGGCCCAAACGCTTCGCCGCGCAGTTGCGCATGGCCGGCGTGCCGCTGGCGCTGCCGCCACTGGCCGAGCCCAACCTGGCATTGATACTGGGTGGTGCCGGTAGCCGTCTGGAAGACCTGGTCGGCGGATACGCGGCGTTGGCCCGGGGCGGCAACAGCGCGCAGGTGCGCCTGCAACCGCAGGATCCGCTGCTGGAGCGGCGGCTCATGTCGCCGGGTGCGGCCTGGATCATCCGGCGCATCCTCAGTGGCCAGGCGCGCCCCGACCGCGACCCCCATGCCGAACTGGTACAGCGACCGCAACTGGCCTGGAAGACCGGTACCAGCTATGGCTTTCGTGATGCCTGGTCGATTGGCGCAGGGCCACGCTACCTGATCGGGGTGTGGATTGGCCGCCCCGATGGCACGCCGGTGCCCGGGCAGTTCGGCCTGGCTTCGGCAGCACCGCTGATGCTGCAGGTGCATGACGTGCTGAGCAATCGCGACAGCCAGCGCGGTATCCGTGCCCCGGCAGAGCAGGTACCCAGCAGTGTGGGAGTGGCCGCCATCTGCTGGCCGCTGGGCCAGCCCATGAACCGACAGGACCCGAACTGCCGGCGTCAGCGCTTTGCCTGGACCCTCGATGGCACTACACCGCCCACGTTGCAGGCCGCCGACCAGCCCCTCGGCCTGGGGCTGCGCGAGAGCATCTGGGTCAATGCCCAAGGGCTGCGCGTGGACGGCAGCTGCCCGGGCGCCAAGGCGCTCGACATCGCCTTGTGGCCGGCACCACTGGAGCCTTGGCTGCCACGCGTCGAGCGGCGTGCGGCGCGGCTGCCAGCGGTGGACCCGAGTTGCCCGCCACAGGTGCCGGCCAGCGCGCCGCCGCTGTCCATCGTTGGCGTTCGCCCCGGTGACAACCTGCGGCGCCCGGCCACCAGCAGCGAACCCCTGCAGCTGTATGTTTCTGCCCTCGGCGGCGGCGGGCGGCGCTGGTGGTTCCTCAACGGCCAGCCGCTGGGCGAAAGTGAAGGACAAGGCAGCGTGCTGGTGCGTTTCGACCAGGCCGGGCAGTTCGAACTCAGTGCGTTGGACGAAAGCGGAGAAACGGCGCGGGTGGCGTTCCAGGTCAACGAATAGGCGTTCGACGTTTACCGGGGCAACACCTACGCTTGCAAATGACGGGTGAGGCCGGCCGACGCCCCGGTACCCAAGGGATTGTGGAGCGTCCTATGCGTCTTCTGCTGATGCCCCTGTTGCTGTCGCCCTGGGCCAGCCTGGTGATCGCCGAGCCCTTGCCGGTGTTTCTCGACGGTCACGAATACGAGCGCCGCTTGCCCAGCGCGAACCTGCCGATCGAGGCTTATCGGCCACTAGCCCCGCGCTTGCACCTGGCGCCGCCCGGGGCTGCGATCGACACGCTGCCCCTGCAGGCCCGCTTCGTGTTGCACAAGGTGCGTTTCGAGGGCGGTACGGTCTATCCGCTGAGCGAGTTGCGCGAGCATTACCAGCCCTTGATTGGCCGCGAAGTGAGTGTCGGCGAGCTTCAGCAATTCACTGAACGCCTGACCCAGCGCTACCAGCGCGACGGCTATCTGCTGTCGCAGGCTTACCTGCCTGATCAGGACTTTGCCGAGGGCCGCGTGCATGTCGTGCTGGTCGAGGGGTATGTTCACGACGTCCGGCGTGAAGGGGATATCGGCCCCGCTGGCGCTTACCTCGACCAACTGCTGGAGCGCTTGCGGGCGGAACGCCCATTGACCCGAGCGACACTCGACCGCTTCATCGGCCTGGCCCAGCGCACCCCCGGCGTGACGCTGCAGGCTGATTTGACCCAGATCGAGCGCCGCGAGGGCGCCACGCGGCTTACCGTCAATGCCTGGCGCACGCCCTTCGATGCGGCGATGACGCTCAGCGATGGCAGCCGTGACGGCTTGCAGGGGCTGTTCAAGGTGGCCAGCAATGCCCAGACCCGCGTTGCCGAACAGTTGACCGCCAGCGTGCTGCTACCGCCCGGTGACGACCACAGCGAATACCAGCGCCTTGATTACAGCCAGCACCTGGATGCGCAGGGCAGCCAGCTGCTGCTGTCGGCCGCTCGCTACCGCAGCAAGCCGCGCACGCCCGTGCGCCTGAAGCATGGTTCGCAATTACTTCAGAAGATTGAGAGCGAGCGTTATGCGATTGGGCTTGCCCAGCCAGTGATCGTCACGCCCGATGAATGGCTGGCGGTGACGGGGCACGTCTATTCGGTCAGTGAGCATAACGAAGATCTCGGCGCTGGCCTGGGGCGCAATGACACCTATGTACGTGCGCTGTCCTTCGAAGGCGATTGGCGCAAGGTCGAGGCCGGGCGGCTGCGCGTGGTCAGCGCCGGTGTGTATCAGGGGCTGGATTATCTGGGCGCACGCAGCGATGCCGATTACGACATGGACTTTCTGCGTTTTCGTGTCGCCGGGTTGCAGAGCGACCGGCTGTTTCAGCGCTGGCAGGGCGTGCTGTCAGGCGCCTTGTACTGGACCGATGATCGGCTGCCCGACAGTGAGCGTGCGGTATTTGGCGGGCAGCACTTCGGCCATGGCTACCCGCAGGACCAGGCCGCAGGGGACAAAGGTTGGGGTGCGGCGTATGAGCTGAACTACAGCATCCAGCCTGGCGCTGGTTGGGTGCGGCTGGTGCAACCGTATGCGCTGCTGGATGCTGCGCAGGCCTGGTACAACGGTGGGCCATTCGAAGATGCCAGGATGCGTTCGGCAGCATTGGGGGTGCGGCTTGGTGATGGGCGATACGGCAATGTGGCATTTGAGGTGGCCAAACCTCTGGCGGATGTAGCGTTGGATAGCAAGAGCCGACGGCCGCGTTGGGTGATGAGCTTCAGCTATTTGCTGGAGTAAAGATTCGCTGAACCGGCCTCACCGCCTGCAAGCCGGCTCCCACAGGAAACCCCCGACCACCCTGCCAGTGTTATCCCGGCGGGCACTGGCTTGACGGCGATGAGGCCGGCGGCGGTCATGAAAGCCGAGAGGAGCTCAATGTGTGGTGAACCGCTGATGTACAGGCGATGAACTCGGTGTCAACGCCAGCGCCAACTGTGTGCGGTTGTGCATGTGGGTCAAACGCAACACCTGCGACACATACAGCTTCACGGTGTTTTCGGTGATCCCCAGTTCACAGGCAATCTGGTAATTGGTCTTGCCCTTGCTCACCAGCCTGGCGACTTCCAGTTGTCGTGGCGAGAGTTTCTCGAAGGCCGCCGGGAGCTCGCCTTCAGTTTCTTCGACGACGTCGGTGGCGCGACGGTGAACGCCCTGGCCGCGGGCCTTTTCCAGGTCCTGGTAGAGCTCGTCGATGGAGCCCGCCAGGTCTTGCAGGCGCTGGTTGAGGTTGCCCAGGTCCTGGATGTTGGTCTTGCGCTCCAGCAACACCTGCTCCTGGCGGCGCACGCCCTCGAGCAGTTCGTCGAAGTCCATGGGTTTCTGGTAGTAATCGGCGAAGCCTTCGCGCAGGGCGCGGATCACGTCCTGCTTCTCGGCGCGCCCGGTGAGCATGATCGCTTCGAACATTCGCTGGCGCCCGGCAACGTCCTTCAGCGCCCGAACCAGCTCGATGCCATCGCGGCCGGGCATGTGCAGGTCGCACAACACCAGGCCGATGGCTGCATCAGCGATGAAGCGTTCGATCGCTTCATCAGTGGAATGGGCCGCAACGCAGTGGTGGCCTTGGCTTTCGAGATATTCACACAACTGCTCGACGATCAGCGGCTGGTCGTCTACGACCAGAACCTTTACCTCACTGAAAGAAATAGTCACGATCAACTCCCTGTTCGTAAGCGGCCCTGCTCCCGGGCCAGACGCTCTGGCAGCTTAAAAATAGACGCTGCTCGCGATTCTGTACAAGGTTTGTACAAGTCATCCGACACCAGGAGTCGCTATTGGATCCACACGGCCGTGAGCAGAAAGCCTGCCAAGACATAGGGGACGAAGGCTTGTTTGTCGCCCATCTCTTCGGTCAGGGTGGCCAGGCGCTTCTTCACCTTGGGGTTGAGCAGCGTCCACAGGCGCCGGCGGGTCAGTAGCCAAAGCACCACGCTGACGCCGGCACCGATGAAGGTACCGAGCACGTATTGCGGGCTGGTCGCCAGGGCCAGTGCGCCCATCAGCTTGACGTCGTCGGCACCGAAGCGACCCAGCATGTAGCCTGGCAGCGTCAGCAGCATGACGATCGCCAGGGCCCAGCCGGCGTCGCTGGCATCGGCGCCGATCCAGCTATGGCCAGTGGCGAACAGCCAGACCAGGGCGCCAGCGGCGAAGCCCAGGGTCAGCACGTTGGCGATCTGGCGCTCGCGGATATCTTGTTCAGTGCACAAGGCAAGCCACATCAGGAGAACAATGCTTTGCATCGGCAGGCCGCCTTTCCCATTCGTTGAACACTTCTACCCGGTCAGTCAGGTTTCCTAATCAGGGTAGACGCGATCTGACGAACGGGCATGGCAGGGTGGCAAAAAGTCGGTGCGCAAACGGCCTGGTGTCGTAATCAGGCCGCTTCCGAAGAGGCAGGGTTTATTTCACCCGGCCCGGTGGGTAGTTGCCGAGCACCTGGGCAACGGTCTTCTGGATCGCGCTGTTACGTTCGTCGGGGCTAGGCGGGTAGCTGTTCATGATCTGTTCGGCACTGCCACGCCAGACCAGCTTGCCGTCATGGCCATCGAACAGGTCGACCTGGATGGTTGCCACTTTGTAGTCGACGCTGCGGGTTTCGTTATACATCGGCCCGCCCCAGTAACCGTTCCAGTAGCCGCCCCAGGCCCCGCCATAGTTGGTGGTGATCTGTTGCTGGCGCTGTTCGACGATCAGGTACGCGCGGACGGTGACGTCAGGCCTGGCATTGCCCTGGGCAGGGCGCAGGCCGCGCTGGTCGAGCTGGTCGGCGACCGCCGCGCGGATACGCTGCTCGGTCAGGTCGCTCTTGATGCGCGGATCGTCCGGGCGGTATTGCAGGCCCGGTTCCTGCCATGCCCAGCTGCGATAGGCGGCAAAATCGCGGCTGGCGTCGAAATCCTGCTGAACGTTGTTGCTCGAGCAGGCGGCGAGCAGCAGCGCGAATGACAGTAGAACGAGGCGGCGCAACATGATGGTTCTCCGTTAGGCGTTAACTGGGAGGATAGCCGCTGAGTGCCTTGTGAACCGATTCGCGCAGGGCGGTCTCGCGATCGCGCGGCGAGCCTTTGTCGCTGCCGCTTTCTGCGCTGGCGCTCCACACCGGCTGGCCATTGCGGGCATCGAACAGGTCGATGCGCACCACCATCACCTCCACTTCGTAGGTGCGTACGACCGGCACGCTGCCGTAGGCGCCGTAACCGTTGCGGTAGCCGCCAAAGCCGACACCGCCGTAGGGATACGGGCCGTAATAGGGATCGTAAGAGTCATAGTCACGCACCTGGCGCAAACGCCGCTCCAGGCGCATGTCGGCGCTCACCAGCAAGTCGCCGGTAGTGCCCCGGGCAGGGCGCAGGCCGTGTTGGTCAAGGGCGCCGCTGACGGCGTCGGCAATCTGCGCCGGGTCGGCGTCGGCATTGCCGCTTGGCAGCTGGCCGTTGCGCCAGCTCCAGCTGCGGTAGTGCCCGTAATCGCGTGGCGGTGCCGGGTAGGCACTGGCATCGAAGGTGTTGGCCGCTTGCGCAGGGGCCGGCGGCAGCGGGCGGCTGCTGGCCACGTAGGGGTTGCTGGCCTGGCAGGCGGCCAGGGTGAGCGGCAGCAGGGCCAGGCACAACAGACGGTACGGCATGTATCCCTCCTGGAGGGGCGCAGTCAGCGGGGGCGGCACATCCAGTGCAGGTAGCGGCCGAGCCCGGCGAAGCTTGGGTGACGGCGGTGGGCCAGTTCCATTTCCAGCAGGTCGAGCAGCTCGGCCTTGTCCTGGAATTCCTTGGGCATGTAGTCGTGGAAAACGCGCACGCCACTCTCACTTTCGACTTGCCACATCACTTCAAGTTGCGCCTTGAGTTCCCGTGGATCAAGCGGTTTTTGCGGGGTCAGGCTCTGCTTTTCACCTTCCAGGCGGTTGCTGCGCAGCTTGCGGAAATGGCCCTTGAGCAAGTTGCGGTAGACCAGCGCGTCGCGGTTGTAGAACGCCAGCGACAGCCTGCCACCTGGGGCGGTCAGCTGATGCAGCACCGGCAGGATGCTTTGTGGCTCGGCCAGCCATTCCAGCACGGCGTGGCACAGCACCAGGTCATAGGGCTCGGTGAGTTGGCCAAGCAACTCTTGCCAGGGGGCCTGGATGAACGTTGCCGATTGACCCGCTTCTGCGAAGCGCGCCTGGGCACCCTCAAGCATTGGTGCGGCGGGTTCAGCCAGGGTTACTGCGTGCCCGCGCTCGGCCAGCCACAAGGCCATGTGGCCAAGGCCTGCGCCAATGTCGAGCACCCGCAGCGGTCGATCGGGCAGGGCGTCGGCCAGATCGGCCTGGAGCACGGCCAGGCGGATTGCACCTTTGGCGCCGCCGTAGATCTTCTCGGCAAAGCGTGTGGCCAGTTCATCGAAGTGACGGTCGTTCATCGGGCGAAACGCCTCTCGCTGTCGGCCAGCTTGGCCCGCACCACCTGCTCCATGTCCAGGCCCAGCTCGCTGCACAGCAGCAACAGGTAGAGAATGACATCGCCGACTTCCTGGCCAGCGTGGGCCAGTTGATCGGCGGGCAGCTGGCGGGATTGGTCCTCGCTCAGCCACTGGAAGATTTCCACCAGCTCGGCCATTTCGACGCTGGCGGCCATGGCCAGGTTTTTCGGGCTGTGGAAGCCGCGCCAATCGTTGTTGTCGCGGATCTGATGCAGGCGTTCGGTGAGTTCTTGCAGGTTCATCTGGCTCTCCTAATGCTGCATAGCTTCTGCGCAGGCCCGATGCAAAGCAAGTGCAATCAGGGCGCTAGAGCACGGCCCAGCGCCCGACCATGTGCAGCAACCCGCCATGCCCGTCCAGCCGCAATTCACCAGCCGGCCCAGCCTCGCTGGCACTGAGGACCACCTCCGAGGGCAAGCGCACCGGCTTGCGGAAACTCACCTCGAAGCGATAGCCACTGTTTGGCATATGCGTACGCAAGGCCGCCAACGCCATGGCATTGCTCCACATGCCGTGGGCGATGGCCTTGGGGAAGCCGAACAGGCGAGCGCTGACGGCACTCAGGTGAATCGGGTTGTAGTCGCCACAAACCTTGGCGTAGCGCCGGCCGATATCAGCATCGGCGTACCAGCGGGTGACTTCCGCCAGGGCGCCAGGCTCGTGCTCCTCGCTATCGTCCAACTGGCCATCAAGCTTCAGGCCACGCACCAACATGCGGCTGGTCTCCCGCCAGAGCAGGCCAAGGCCATCCTCGGCTTCAGTGACCAGGTCAAAGGTGCCGCCCTTGGCATGCGCCTGCAGATTGTCGGCATACACAGCAAAGCGCAGACCGTCGATGCCGCCCAGTGGACGGAGCACATCGATGCGGTTGTGCAGGTGAACCAGCCCGAGCAATGGGAAGGGAAAGTCGTGCGCAGTCAGCAGTTGCAACTGCAGGGTGAAGGCCATCACGTGCGGGTAAGTGCCGGGCAAGCGGCCATCGTCGGTGAAGTGGCAGAGCCGGCGGTAGGCCGCCAGGTTGCCGGGCGGCACGCGGATGAAGCTGCGCAGGCCGCCGGTGGGCAGGTTATCGCCGCTGATCTTGCGTTTGCTGGCGGCACGCAGGTAGAGGCTGGCGCGTGAATCCGGGCTGTCCAGGTCTTGCCATTGGCGGCTCATGTTCAGGCTCCCATCAAGGCCTGGCCGCAGACGCGCAGCACCTGGCCATTGACCGACCCGGAACCCGGCTGGCTGAGCCAGGCGATGGCTTCGGCGACATCCTGCGGGCGCCCGCCCTGGCCCAGCGAACTCAGGCGTCGCCCGGCTTCGCGCAGGCCGATGGGCATGGCGGCGGTCATGTGCGTTTCGATGAACCCGGGGGCCACGGCATTGATGCTGGCGCCGCGCTTGGCAAGCTTCGCCGCCCAGGCCTCGGCAAAACCGATCAGGCCGGCCTTGCTCGCGGCATAGTTGGCCTGGCCGCGGTTGCCGGCAATGCCGCTGACCGACGCCAGCAGGGTAATCCGTGCGTTGTCGCCCAGCGCGCCGCCATCGTACAGGGCTTGGGTCAGCACCTGCGGCGCCTTGAGGTTGACTGCCAGTACCGCATCCCAGTATTCCGGCGTCATGTTGGCCAGGGTCTTGTCACGGGTGATGCCGGCGTTGTGCACGACGATGTCGATGCCGTCGGGCAGCGCTTCGAGCAGTTTCGTTGCAGCATCGCTGGCGCAGATGTCCAGGCCCAGGGCCTTGCCACCCAGGCGCGCGGCGAGGGCATCCAGCTCCTGTTGGGCCTGGGGCACGTCGAGCAGCATCACTTCGGCGCCATCGCGCGCCAGCGTTTCGGCAATGGCGGCGCCGATACCACGCGCGGCGCCGGTGACCAGGGCGCGACGGCCACCGAGCGGGCGGGTCCAGTCATCGACCTGGGCGGCACAGGCCTGCAAGCGCAGGACCTGGCCGGAAACAAAAGCACTTTTGGGGGACAGGAAGAAGCGCAAGGCGCCTTCGAGCTGGTCGTCCGCGCCCGCTCCCACATACAGCAACTGCGCCGTTGCGCCGTTGCGCAGCTCTTTGGCCAGCGAACGGCTGAAGCCCTCCAGGGCGCGCTGGGCGACGCTGGCGAGTGGGTCGTCGAGGGATTCCGGTGCACGCCCAAGGATCACCACATGGGCACAAGGTGCAAGGCTGCGCAACAAAGGCTGAAAGAATTCGCGCAACTGCTTCAGCTGGTCGCTGTCGGACAGATGGCTGGCGTCGAACACCACGGCCTTGAGCTTCGGCCCCAGGCCGGCGACCCAGGCGGGTGCCTGCAGGCCGTCGCCATTGAAGCTGTACAGCGCCTCGGTCAGGCGCGGGGCGATGGCTTCGACCTGATTCGCCAGTGGCCCGCCACCCAGCACCAGCGCACCCTCCACCGGGCGCAGGCGGCCCGCCTGCCAGCGCTCCAGCGGCGCCGGGCGCGGCAAGCCAAGGGTATCGACGAGGCGGCGCCCGAGGTTGGAGTTGGCAAAGCCGAGATAGCGATCGCTCATGTGCGGGTCTCCTTGAAGGCAAGCTTGCAAGTGTGGACCAAGTTTGTGGCAAGGTCGTTCGAATGCGGTAAAAACACCTAGGCTGTACGGATCAAATGGTTTCAGGAGGAACAAGCGCATGCGTTCAACTCGCCGGGTCGCGATCCTGGGCGGCAACCGAATCCCCTTCGCCCGCTCCAACGGTGCCTACGCCAGCGCCAGCAACCAGGCGATGCTGACCGCCGCCCTGGAAGGCCTGATCGAGCGTTATCGCCTGCACGGGCTGCGCCTGGGCGAAGTGGTGGCAGGGGCAGTGCTCAAGCATTCGCGGGACATGAGCCTGACCCGCGAATGCGTGCTCGGCTCGCGCCTGGCGCCGCAAACGCCGGCCTACGACATCCAGCAGGCCTGCGGCACGGGGCTGGAAGCGGCGCTGCTGGTGGCCAACAAGATTGCCCTCGGGCAGATCGACTGTGGCATCGCTGGTGGCGTGGACACCACATCCGATGCCCCCATCGGCGTCAACGAAGGGCTGCGGCGTATCCTCTTGCAGGCCAACCGCGGCAAGACGCTGGGCGAGCGGCTCAAGCCGTTCCTGCAATTGCGCCCGGGCCACCTGATACCCGAACTGCCGCGCAATGGCGAGCCCCGCACCGGGCTGTCGATGGGCGAGCATTGCGAACGCATGGCGCAAACCTGGGCAATTGGCCGTGCCGAGCAGGATGCGCTGACGCTGCACAGCCACCAGCAACTGGCGGCCTCGTACAGCGAGGGCTGGCAGAATGATCTGCTGACGCCCTTCCTGGGCCTGACCCGTGACAACAACCTGCGCACTGACCTGACCCTGGAACAACTGGCCAGGCTCAAGCCGTCATTCGACCGCAGCGGCCTGGGCACGCTGACGCCGGGCAATTCCACGCCACTCACCGATGGCGCCTCGCTGGTGCTGCTGGGCAGCGAACAATGGGCACAGCAGCAGGGCTTGCCGGTGCTGGCCTACCTGGTCGATGGCGAAACTACCGCCGTGGATTTCGTCACCGGTCGCGAGGGGTTGCTGATGGCGCCGGTGTACGCAGTGCCACGCCTGTTGGCGCGCAATGGCCTGACCCTGCAGGACTTCGATTACTACGAAATTCATGAGGCCTTCGCAGCGCAGGTGTTGTGCACCCTCAAGGCCTGGGAAGACGCCGAGTACTGTCGGGAGAAGCTGGGGCTCGAGGCACCGCTGGGAGCCATCGACCGCAGCAAGCTCAACGTCAAAGGCAGCTCGTTGGCGGCAGGGCATCCTTTCGCGGCTACTGGCGGGAGGATTCTGGCCAATCTGGCCAAGCTGCTGGCCAAGGCAGGCAAGGGGCGAGGGCTGATCTCGATCTGCGCGGCGGGTGGTCAGGGAGTGACGGTGATCGTCGAGCGTTAAGACACACAGCCCAAGCGCAGGTCTCAAGAACACCGCGATATTCTGTGGGAGCGGGCTTGCCCGCGAAGAAGGCGACGCCGATCTCTGTTAGGCTTGTCTGCTCAGAACTATAAGATTTCGCTATGCCGACGATCGGACATCCCCGTGCCATTCCTGCCTTGGACCAACTGCCAAGGCCTCTATATGCCCGCGCTGAAAGTCTGGGCGCCGGGTCCTGGACGACTCGCCATAGCCACGACTGGGTGCAGTTCTCCTACGCCATCAGCGGTGTTTTAGGGGTGTATACCGACGATGGCAGCTACTTCGCCCCGCCGCAGTGGGGGGTGTGGATACCGGCCGGTGCCGAACATGAAGTGGTCACCTCAGGGCAGGCCGAAATGCGCAGCCTGTACATCCGCCGGGATGCTTGCCTGTGGGCACCGGCGCAATGCCGGGTACTGGAAGTGACAGCGCTGGCGCGGGAATTGATCAAGCAGTTCTGCCTTTTCCCGGCTGAATATGCCGAGGGCGACAGTGTCGAGGGCCGCCTGGTGGCCGTGTTGCTCGATCAGTTGCGCACCTTGCCCGAGGTAGGGTTTTCTCTGCCGCTGCCGCGGCATCCGGGGCTGTTGGCATTGTGCAATGGGCTGATTGCCGAACCGGACCAGGTACAGACATTGCAGCAGTGGGCGGTGCAGTTGGGCTGCTCGGAAAAGACCTTGATGCGGCTGTTCCAGCGCGAGACCGGGTTGAGTTTTCGTAACTGGCGCCAGCGCATGCGACTGTTGTCGTCGCTGGCGTTGCTGGAGGCGGGGGACAGCGTGACCGAAGCGGCGTTGGGCTGTGGCTATGATTCAACTTCGGCCTACATCGCAGCCTTCAAGCAGTTGTTCGGGGCGACTCCTGGAGAATTGAAGCTCTGATGTTGCCTGTACCGGCCTCTTCGCGCCGAACCGCCGCGAAGAGGCCAGTACAGAAGGAGTCAGGTGCGGAAGCGGCGTACCAGCGAATCCAGTTCATTGGACAGCCCTGCCAGGCTCTCGGAGTCCTGACGCGCCGCCTGGGCCAGTTCCGCCACCAGCTGCGCATCGCCGTGAATCTGGCTGATATGGCGGTTGATGTCCTCTGCCACCTGGTGCTGCTCTTCTGCTGCCGTGGCGATCTGCGTGTTCATGTCGCGAATGATGTCCACCGACTCGCGAATCTGTCCAAAGCTGTCACGGGCCAGGCCGATGCGGCTGACCGACTGCTGCGACACTTCCAGGCTGGCATGCATCTGCTCGGCCACTTCGGCGGTGCGGTTGGCCAGGTTGCCCAGCAAGCCATCGATTTCGGCGGTGGAGTCGGCGGTGCGTTTGGCCAGGGCCCGCACCTCATCGGCCACCACGGCAAAGCCACGGCCCTGCTCACCGGCCCGGGCCGCTTCGATGGCCGCGTTCAGGGCCAGCAGGTTGGTCTGCTCGGCAATCGAGCGGATGGTGCCGAGGATCGACTGGATGGCGTTGCTGTCGCGCTCCAGCTGCTGGATCGACTGGGCCGACTGCTCGATTTCCTGGCTCAGGCGGTCGACGCTGCTGACTGCCGCGTCGATCTGTTGTTGGCCCTCACGGGCCTGTTGCTGGCCACTGTCGGCCGATTGCGCGGCCTGGCTGCAGGAGCGGGCGACTTCGTTGGCGGTGGCGACCATCTCGTGGAAGGCGGTGGAGACCATGTCCACGGCTTCACGCTGGCGCCCCGCCGCCTCGGCCATGTCGCTGGAGACCCGGGTGGAGCTGCTGGACGTGCTGAGGATCTTGCTGGCGGCCGAACCGATATGCTGGATCAGGCTGCGGATGGCGCCCAGGAACTGGTTGAACCAGTTGGCCAGTTGCGCGGTTTCGTCGCGGCCGCGCACGTCGAGGTTGCGGGTCAGGTCGCCTTCGCCCTGGGCAATGTCTTCCAGGCCACTGGTGACGCTGTTGATCGGGCGCACGATGAGTTTGGCGAAGGCCGTACCGACCACGGCGAACAGTGCCGCCAGCACCAGCGCGATGGCGCCGATCAGCCAGGTCAGGCGGGTGGTGGTCTGCATCACTTCACCTTGCTGGATCAGGCCGATGAAGGTCCAGCCCAGCTTCTCGTCAGGGTAGACGTTGGCCATGTAGCGCTCGCCGTTGATCTCGACCTCGACCAGACCCTTGCCGGCTTTGGCCAGTTCGGCATAGCCATCACCGAAGCTGGCCAGCTGCTTGAAGTTGTGGCTGGCGTCGCGTGGGTCGACCATCACGTTGCCGTTGTTTTCCACCAGCATCAGGTAGCCGCTTTCGCCCAGCTTGATCTGCTTGACGATCTCGGTCAGGCCCTTGAGCGACACGTCGATGTTGACCACGCCGCCTGGGCTGCCGAGCTGGTTGGCGACGGCGCGCACGGTGCTGATCAGCACAGCGTCGTCGGCGGCCCAGTAATAGGCGCCGGTGCGCACGGTCTTGCCGGGGTTGGCCATGGCCAGCTGATACCACGGGCGTGGGCGCGGGTCATAGTTGACGAACTTCTGCCCGGCCGGCCAGCCGACGTAGCCACCATCATTCACCCCGTAGGCCACGTAGGCATAGCCTGGATGAGTTTCTGCCAGCCGAGTGAAGAATTCCAGGAGTTGCTTGTCCTGATCGCCCAGCGCGTAGGACGGATTGGCGCTCATGAACTTGTTCAGGTTGTTGCCCGTGGCAGCCACCATCGGTTGGGAGGCCAGGTAGTCGACATTCTGGTCGATGCCCTGGAAGAAGATGTTCATCGCGTTGCTGACCTGGCGGATTTCCCGGCTGCTGCTGTCGAGGAAACCGTCACGAGCTTCGCCGCGCAGGTTGATCACCACCAAGGTGGCCACGAGGACGATGGGCAAGCCCGCGATGATCGCGAAGGCCCATGTCAGTTTCTGTTTGATGTTCATCGACGCTCCCGGAAATTATTTTTTTGCAGGCGAGGCAGGTAGCCACTACATCGGCAGCATCCGGGGGATTTTTAGCGAAAGTGCCCGTATTTATTGGGCGAGGTCGCATTTGACGACTATTCGGTCGGCTTTGGGCTAATATGGCATACCAAAAGGCGGTGGCGTGCTGATGAGCGCACGCCACGGGACATCAATGGCAGCATCCTGCGCCATTGGCCAGGTCTTTCAGAATCGGGCAATCCGGGCGGTCATCCCCCTGGCAGTGGGCAACCAGTTCACCGAGGGTGTCACGCAGACTCACCAGTTCCTCGATACGCCGATTCAACTCATCGATGTGCTGCGTGGCCAGCGCCTTGACGTCGGCACTGGCGCGTCCACGGTCTTGCCACAAGGTCAGCAGCTTGCCCACTTCTTCCAGGGAAAACCCGAGGTCACGGGAGCGCTTGATGAAGGCCAGGCTGTGCAAGTCCTCGGCCTGGTACAAGCGGTAGCCGCTATCGCTGCGGGTGGCTGGCTTGAGCAGGCCGATGGATTCGTAATAGCGGATCATCTTGGTGCTGAGCCCGCTGCGGCGGGCAGCCTGGCCTATGTTCATGGGGCCTCCTGCGAAGTGCTGGTGGGTTTCCAGGTCTTCAGCCACAGGGCATTGCTGACCACGCTGACGCTGGAAAGCGCCATGGCGGCGCCGGCCAGTACCGGGTTGAGATAGCCCAGTGCGGCCAGGGGAATGCCGATCAGGTTGTAGATGAAGGCCCAGAACAGATTCTGGCGGATTTTCGCATAGGTCTTGCGGCTGATTTCCAGCGCCGCGGGCACCAGCCTTGGGTCGCCGCGCATCAGGGTGATGCCGGCTGCCTGCATGGCCACGTCGGTGCCACCGCCCATGGCGATGCCGATGTCGGCGGCGGCCAGAGCCGGGGCATCGTTGATGCCGTCGCCGACCATCGCCACCACGCCGTCCTTTTTCAGGGCGGCCACGGTGGCGGCCTTGTCTGCGGGCAACACTTCGGCGTGCACGTCGTCGATACCGAGCGCATCGGCCACCACCTTGGCGCTGCCGCGGTTGTCGCCGGTCAGCAGGTGGCTGCTGATGTGGCGGGCGTGGAGGGCGGCAATCGCCTGCTCGGCGCCGGGCTTGAGGCTGTCACCAAAGGCGAACAGGCCGAGCACGCGGGGCGCAGCACCGCGTTCGATGAGCCACGACAGCGTGCGGCCTTCGGCTTCCCAGGCTTGAGCCTTGGCGGCCAGTTCACCGGGTTGCAGATTACTTTCGTCGAGCAGGCGGCGGTTGCCCAGCGCCAATTCGCGGCCTTCCACGCGCCCGGCAATGCCGCGGCCGGTAAGCGACTGGCTGTCAGTGACGGCGGGGACGTCCAAGCCCTGCTCGGCGCAGGCATCCAGCACGGCCTTGGCCAATGGGTGCTCGCTGCCGCGTTGCAGAGCGCCAGCAAGGCGATGCAGGTCGGCGCCGTCAGCGACCAGGGCCTGGCTGTGGACCACGCGTGGGCTGCCGGAGGTGAGGGTGCCGGTCTTGTCGAACACCACACGATTGACCGCATGGGCACGCTCCAGCGCTTCGGCGTCCTTGATCAGGATGCCGTGGCGGGCAGCGACACCGGTACCGGCCATGATCGCCGCTGGTGTGGCCAGGCCCAGTGCACAAGGGCAGGCGATCACCAGCACGGCCACTGCATTGATCAGCGCGGTTTCCAGCGGCGCACCGGCCAGCCACCAGCCAATCAAGGTGAGCAGTGCCAGCACCAGCACTGCGGGCACGAACACCTGGCTGACCCGGTCGACCAGTTTCTGGATAGGTGCCTTGGCGGCTTGTGCGTCTTCGACCAGGCGGATGATCCGGGCCAGCACGGTCTCGGTGCCCAGCGCCTGGGTACGCACCAGCAGCCGGCCTTCGCCGTTGATGGCACCGCCGGTGACGCTGTCGCCGGGCTGCTTGGGCACCGGCAGGCTCTCGCCGCTGATCAGCGCTTCATCGGCGTGGCTGCTGCCTTCTTCCACTGCGCCATCGACCGGGAAGCGTTCGCCGGGCTTGACCAGCACCAGGTCGCCGAGGCGCAATTGAGCGATCGCCACGTCCTCTTCGCGGCCGTCGATGACGCGCACGGCACGTTCCGGCCGCAGCGCTTCGAGGGCGCGGATGGCGCTGGCGGTCTGGCGCTTGGCCCGGCTTTCGAGGTATTTGCCCAGCAATACCAAGGCGATGACCACCGCCGAAGCCTCGAAGTAAAGATGGGGTGCCATGCCGGCCGGGGCCTTGGCCCACTGGTACAGGCTCAGGCCATAACCCGCGCTGGTGCCCAGGGCGACCAGCAGGTCCATGTTGCCGGCCCCGGCACGCACGGCTTTGTAGGCGGCTTTGTAGAAACGTGCGCCGAGAATGAATTGCACCGGGGTGGCCAGCGCGAACTGCACCCAGGCGGGGAGCATCCAGTGCAGGCCGAACGGCTGTACCAGCATCGGCAGCACCAAGGGCAGGGCCAGCAACAGCGCGGCAGCGACGGCCAGGCGCTCGTTGCGCAGGCGCCGTTGGGCATCTTGCTGATCATCCTTCACTGCTTGCGGCAGGCTGGCGCTGTAGCCGGCCTTTTCCACAGCGGCAATCAGCAGCGCGTCATCGAGTGCCTGCAGCACTTCAAGGTGGGCACGTTCGCTGGCCAGGTTGACGCTGACCTGTTCGACGCCCGGCAGCTTGCCTAGTGCGCGCTCGACACGTCCGACGCAACTGGCGCAAGTCATGCCGCCGATCTGCAGTTCGACGGTTCGGGTTGGCACGCCATAGCCGGCGTTGCGCACAGCTTCGACCAGGGCTGGCAAGCTGTCGGCCGGGGCCTGGACCCTGGCCTGTTCGGTGGCGAGGTTGACGCTGACCTGATCAGCGCCGCTAACTTTACGCAGGGCGCGCTCCACACGGCCGGCGCAACTGGCGCAGGTCATGCCGGAGATCGGCAGGTCGAACGTGGTAGATGTGGGCATGGCGCTCCTCCTTGGCAGGGCTTGAGCACCAGCATCAACCTTGCCACGCGGGGAAGGTCAATAGCCCAGGCCGGCTCGCTTCAATTCAAGGCCATTATGGCCCATGGCGATGCGGTATTTGGTGATCTGCCCCGCTTGCAGGTTGAGCCGGGTGCTGCGTTGGTCCTCGATGCCGGGGGCGCAGCCTGGCATTTGCCCAGGCAGCAGGCGCAGGCGTACGTCGATTGGGCCGGGCGGCAGGTTGAAGGACGTGGACTGTTCCTGGAAAACGCGGCCGGAGAGCTGATCGTTGAGGTACACGCCGATTTCGCAGCTGGTGGCCACTTCCAGGCGTTCCCGGGAAATGATCAGCACGCTGTAGTCCGAGTTGCCCTCGGCGCTGGCCGGTGGCACTGCGGCCAAGGCGGCCAACAGCCCGACAACACCCACTGCTGTCCTGAACATGAAGAATCTCCTGCTTGCACAAATCGTCAAAGGCGCAGCTTGGCCGAGGTCCGCGCGGATTTCCAGCCCGGCCGTTTCACGCAGAACTTGACCTTGCCCCGATGGCAAGCTTGAAACTGCGTAAAACCCTGAAGGAGGCAGTACCCATGCAAGTGTTCAATGTTCAAGGCATGACTTGTGGCCATTGTGTGAAAGCAGTGACTCGCGCGGTACAGGAGCAGGATGCGCAGGCCAAGGTGGAAGTCGACCTGGCTGGCAAGCAGGTGCGGGTACAAAGCTCGCTGGCTGTCGAGCAGGTGCTGGCGGCTATTCGTGAGGAAGGCTACCAGGCAGAAGCGGTGTAGAAGCCCCCTTTTGTGGCGATCGGGCCGCAAGGCGGCCCCTGGATATCAGCCGTGATCGGTAAGTGGCGGGGGCCGCTTTGCGGCCTGATCGCGACACAAGGCCGCTCCTGCAGGTAGACTTGGCGGCTTGCTTAGCCTGCTATGGATTCCTGATGAACCTGCGAATGGTGCTCATCCTGGGCGCATTGAGTGCGTTCGGGCCCCTGGCGATCGACTTCTACCTGCCCGCCTTCCCGGCCATGGCGCAGGCGTTCGCCACCGATGAAAAACATGTACAGGCCACCCTGGCGGCCTATTTCCTTGGTCTGTCGATTGGCCAGCTGGCCTACGGGCCGGTGGCTGACCGTTTTGGTCGGCGCAAGCCGCTGCTGTTCGGCGTGGCGCTGTTCACCTTGGCTTCGCTGGCTTGTGCCTACGCCCCCAACCTAGACACCTTGATCGTGGCGCGCTTTGTCCAGGCACTGGGCGGTTGCGCCGGCATGGTGTTGTCGCGGGCCATTGTCAGCGACAAGTGCGACCCGGTGGCATCGGCCAAGGTGTTTTCGCAGTTGATGCTGGTGATGGGCCTGGCACCGATCCTTGCGCCAATGCTGGGCGGGGTTCTGGTGAACCTGGCCGGATGGCAGTCAATTTTCCTGGCGCTGAGCCTGTTCAGTGCTGCCAGCCTGCTGGCGGTAAGCCTGGGCCTGCCAGAGAGCCTGCCGGCGCATATGCCGCGCCAGCCGTTGTCAGGTGCATTGCGCCAGTACCTGCGGTTGTTGGCTGATCGAGTGTTCATTGGCCATGCCTTGACCGGTGGTATCGCCATTGCCGGGATGTTTGCCTACATCGCTGGTTCGCCTTTCGTATTCATCAAGCTCTATGGCGTACCCGCGGAACACTATGGCTGGCTGTTCGGGACCAACGCGGCCGGCTTCATCCTGGTAGCCCAGGTCAACGCGCGCCTGCTGGCCAAGCGAGGCCCGGCCTTCCTGTTGGTGCGGGCGGTCTGGCTCTACCTGGCAGCGGGGCTGGTACTGCTCGCGGTGGCAGCCATGCGCCCGGCGCAGTTGTGGCCGTTGCTGGTGCCGCTGTTCGTTTGCATTGCCAGCCTGGGTTGCATCATCCCCAACGCCTCGGCCTGCGCCATGAGCGGCCAGGGCGCGCGGGCGGGCAGCGCGTCTGCACTGATGGGCTGCCTGCAGTTCAGCGTCGCAGCCGGTGCGGCGTCGCTGGTCGGGGTGCTGCATGACGGCAGTGCAGTGCCCATGGCCTTGGTGATCAGCCTGTGCGGGGCGCTGGTGGTCAGTGTCGCGCTGTTGACCCGGCGTTTGCAGGCCAAGCGTCCAGCATGAGTGGGTGAGGTGCCTGCAGGCGGGTTTCCAGGGTGGCAACGAAGGCGCGTGCTTCTGCCTCGCTGCGGAAACTCACCACATGCTGGTCGAGCCTTACCTGCCACGGGCAGTTGGGGTTGCGGTTCGACGCACTGACGACAATTTTCATCGTGGCATACCTCCGATTGGGGGAGAGCGGGTCAAGTGTAGCGCTGCAATCACCTGGCGCCATGCCTTGAATGGGTGTCCTGACTGGCGGTCAAGGCACCCATTGCCAATGGCCGGTCCTGTGATTCCAGTGGGTATGCCAGAATTGCTGCGGAAGCTTCGCTTTGATTTGCGCTACTTAAGGAAGCGCGCTGTCAGCACAGTCGCTCCCCGCTCTGGGCCATCCTTCCTCATGCCTTGTATTTTCCCTTCTGCTCCACGTTGTGGCGATTTGCGCACGTCGATGACTCGCGCCAGGGTTGCCCCACCCAACCTTGGATGAGCCTGCCGGAGCACGTGCAGGGCTGCCGGGAAGGGCCCGGGTGCGGCTTATACTTGCGCCTGGACAGTTTGCTGGGGGGCGATCAGCGTAGCCAAGGCTGGCCTCTGGAAAACAGACGTGATCATGCGGGGAGATACAGGGACATGAATGCAGTCAGCAGTATCAGTCAGATTGCCGGCCTGATGGCCGACCCCAAGCGCAGCGCGATGTTATGGGCGCTAATCGATGGCATACCGCGACCGACCGATGAACTGGCGATGATGGCCGGGCTGACCTCGTCTTCGGCCTGCGCTCACCTGTCGTTGCTGTCTTCGGCCGGCCTGCTCAGGCTTGAAGCGCGCGGGCGCAAACGCTACTTCAGGCTCGCGACACCACAGGTGGGCGTAGCCGTCGAAGCGTTGGCCAGTGTCCAGCTGGCGTCGGAGAAGGGGGCGCGCACAGAGGCACTGCAATTGCCGATGTCGATGCGCAGGGCGCGTCGCTGTGGCGATCACCTGGGGGGCGAGCTGGCAGGTGAGCTGTATCACCGGCTGGTGGTGGCGGGCTGGCTGGAGGGCAGTGAGCGAGAGCTGATGGTCAGCGAGGAGGGGCGAACGCAACTGGCCGCCATTGGCGTCTACATAGACGCGCTGGCATCGCGCAAGCAGCGCTGTGTGATCTGCCATTGCAATGAGTGGAGCGACCAAGGGCCACACTTGGGTGGCAGCCTTGGCCAGGCATTGCTCAAACTGTTTCTGCAGTCTGGCTGGATACGCGAGTCTGAGAGCTCGCGGGTTCTACAGATTTCCGCCGAAGGTGTGCAGCAGATCAACCGCATAGCCCGCGTGATGACGTTGCAACTGGGTTAGCCGCAACGGCTTCTGGTGCTCAGACCAGGCGTGCATCCAGGCTGTTCTGTGCCAGCCGGCGGGCTTGGTCTTCGGTCATGCCCAGGTGGGTGTGCAAGGCGTGGAAGTTCTCGGTGACGTAGCCACCGAAGTAGGCCGGGTCGTCCGAGTTCACCGTCACCTTCACGCCACGTTCGAGCATGTCGAGGATGTTGTGCTGGCTCATGTGGTCGAACACGCAAAGCTTGGTGTTCGACAACGGGCAGACGGTGAGCGGGATCTGCTCGTCGATGATGCGCTGCATCAGGCGTTCGTCTTCGATGGCGCGCACGCCGTGGTCGATGCGCTTGATCTTCAGCAGGTCGAGGGCTTCCCAGATGTACTCGGGTGGGCCTTCCTCACCAGCGTGGGCCACCGCTACGAAGCCTTCGCTGCGGGCGCGGTCGAACACGCGCTGGAACTTGCTCGGCGGGTGGCCCATTTCCGAGCTGTCCAGGCCGACGGCGATGAACGCGTCGCGGAAGGGCAGGGCCTGGTCGAGGGTCTTCTGCGCTTCGTCTTCGCTGAGGTGGCGCAGGAAGCTCAGGATCAGGCCGCTGCTGATGCCCAGTTGCTCGCGACCGTCCTTCAGTGCCTGGTTGATGCCATTGAGCACGACCTCGAACGGGATGCCGCGGTCGGTGTGGGTCTGCGGATCGAAGAACGGTTCGGTGTGGATGACATTCTGCGCCTTGCAGCGCTGCAGGTAGGCCCAGGTCAGGTCGTAGAAGTCCTGCTCGGTGCGCAGCACGTCCGCGCCCTGGTAATACAGGTCGAGGAATTCCTGCAGGTTGTTGAAGGCGTAGGCGCTGCGCAGGGTTTCCACGTCGTTCCATGGCAGGGCAATCTTGTTGCGTTCGGCCAGGGCGAACAGCAATTCGGGTTCCAGTGAACCTTCAAGGTGCAGGTGCAGTTCTGCCTTGGGCAGGGCATTCAGCCAGTCATACATAAGGGGGATGTCTCAAATCAGGTACGGTTGCCGCCATTCTACAGGGCCTGGCCGAGCATTGCGCCCGGCCGGTCGGTATTCACTTCACCAGGTGAGTGACTCGCCTTTGTAGTTGATGAAGCGCAGGCCACCGCGGCCGCTTTGCGCCTTGATCTGTTCGAGCATGCCACGGGTACTGGTGAGCACGTCGATTTCGGCGTTTTCGCCGCCCATGTCGGTCTTCACCCAGCCCGGATGCATGGCCAGTACGCACAGGTCGGGGCGTTGGAGTTCGACCACGAAGCTGTTGATCATCGAATTGAGCGCGGCCTTGCTGGCCTTGTACAGGCAGATCTCGCCACCGTCGGGGACGGTTACGCTGCCAAGGATCGAGCTCATGAACGCCAACACGCCGCTGCCTTCGCGCACTTGGCCGGCCAGGCGGCGGGCAACTCGGATCGGGGCTACGGCGTTGGTCATGAACAGGTCGCCAATGGCCTGGGTGCTGACGGTTTCCAGGTCTTGCGGGAGAGGGCCCATGACCCCGGCGTTGACGAACACCAGGTCGAACACCTCACCTTGCAGGCGTTGCTTGAGCCCGTCGAGCTGGGCGGTGTCGTTCATTTCCAGTTGTTCGATGCGGACTCCCGCTACATCGGCAAGGGCGCCGGGCTGCTGGGGATTGCGCACGGTGGCTGTGATGTTCCAGCCGTCTTCGTGCAGGCGTTGTACCAGGCCCAGGCCGAGGCCACGGGAAGCACCGATGATGAGGGCGTTTTTCGAGCTAGCCATGTGAGCGCTCCTTGTTCGGTTGAAGGGAAAGGCTTTGAGCATAATGCAGACCGCACACGTCTGCTGATTCTGAGTCTGAATAAAAAATGATCAGCAGCTTGGGGCCGTGGGCGAGCGGGGGCTTGGCCGGTTGGCTAACGGGTTATCCACAGCGTCGTCCACAGTAAATGTGAGCAAGCGCAACGACAGGGGTTGTGTAATGCGCCTGACACACTGGGGATAAGTATTGAGGGTTCAGTCGTTTACGGCTGTCATCAAATAGTGATCAAAATATGCTCAATGCCCTGCAGGCCTTGCCGGGCCTGGGCTGTAAAGGAGTGCCCCAAGCTTATCCACAGGCCGGCCCACAGCAGATGTGGGCAAGTTTCAGCAGGCTTCGAGGATGATTCGGCCGCGGCTCAGGTCGGCCAGTTGCTGTTGCAGGGCGGGTTGATGTTCGGCGCCCACGGCAATATGCAGGTCGACACCATTGGCGGTGAACTGCTCGTCGAGCACCAGGCCATCCACCTCGGCCAGGCGCAGTTTCACCAGTGCCAGTTCGCTGAAAGAGCAGCTGCAGTTGTATTCGCTGCGTTGAATCAGCAGGCGTTTCGGCGCCTGTTGCAGGCATTTGTTGGCACCTCCGCCATAGGCGCGAGCCAGCCCACCGGTGCCCAGCTGGATACCGCCGTACCAGCGAATCACCAGCACCACCACCTGGTCGCAGTCCTGGGCTTCGATGGCCGCAAGGATCGGCCGCCCGGCGGTACCGCCCGGCTCGCCATCGTCATTGCTGCGGTATTGCCCGCCGATCTTCCAGGCCCAGCAATTGTGGGTGGCGGCCAGGTCGCTGTGGCGTTCGATGAAGCTCATCGCCTCGGCGGCACTGTTGATCGGGCCGGCGAGGGTGATGAAGCGGCTCTTGCGGATTTCCTCGCGAAATTCGCAGAGGTCGAGCAGGGTAGAAGGCATAGATGAACGTCAGGCAGCCGGCTTGATGCCGCACCCCTTGAGTATGATGTGGATAAGGTTGTTGCTGGCATCTTCCATGTCTTGCTTGGTCAGGCGGCTGCGGCCGGTGACCTGGCAGATCTGGGTGGCGAAGTCGGCATAGTGCTGGGTGCTGCCCCAGAGCAGGAAGATCAGGTGCACCGGGTCGACCGGGTCCATCTTGCCGGCCTCGATCCAGGCCTGGAACACGGCGGCGCGGCCGCGGAACCATTCGCGGTAATCGGCGCTGAAATACTCGGTCAGGCAGGTGCCGCCGCTGATCACTTCCATCGCGAAGATCCGCGAAGCCTGCGGGTTGCGCCGGGAGAACTCCATCTTGGTGCGGATGTAGTGGCTCAGCGCTTCGCCCGGGTCATCCTCGACGCTCAGGGCGTTGAAGGTGCTGTCCCACAGCTCGATGATGTTGCTCAGCACGGCGATGTACAGGCCGAGCTTGTTGGTGAAGTAGTAATGCAGGTTGGCCTTGGGCAAGCCGGCTTTCAGCGCGATGGTGTTCATGCTGGTGCCTTTGAACCCATGGCGGGCGAATTCGTCTTCGGCGGCCTGGATGATGGCCTGCTCGTTCTTCTGGCGGATGCGGCCGGCGGGCTTGCCCGAGGCGGCGAGGCGATGCGCAGGGACTTCTAGGGTCATGGACGATTCCGGACAGGTCTGTGGCAACGAATGTCGGACAAGATTACCTGCCTGTGCTGGCGTGACAAGCCTTAGCGTCAGAAGCGGGCATCAGCGTGTCGCAGCCAGGCTTTCCAGGAAGCTTTCCAGCACCAGGTTCGGCCGCCGTCCCTTGCGCGTGACCCAGCTCAGGCTCAGGTCATAGAAGCGTTGCGCCGGTTTGAGTGCACGCAGGCGACCTTGCTGGACCCAGAACGCAGCGTAATGGTCGGGCAGGTAGCCGATGTAGCGCCCGGTGAGGATCAGGAACGCCATGCCTTCGCGGTCCGAGGCACTGGCGGTGCAGTTGAGCGCCTGGTAGTGCGCCTGGATTTCCGCGGGCAGGCGGAAGGTCGGCGCGATCGCTTCCTGGCTGTTGAGGCGGTCATCGTCGATCTGCTGGTTGTCGGCGTAAAACAGCGGGTGGCCCACCGCGCAGTAGAGTTGTGAGCGTTCGCTGTACAGCGGTTGGTACTCCAGGCCGGACAGCGGGCTGGTCTGCGGTACCACGCCGACGTGCAGGCTGCCGTCCAGTACCCCTTGCTCGACCTGGCTGGGGGCAATCATGCGGATCTGGATGCGCACATCCGGGCCGCGGTCCTTGAGCTCGGCCAGGGCATGGGTGATGCGCATGTGCGGCAGGGTGACCAGGTTGTCGGTCAGGCCGATGTTGAGCTCGCCGCGCAAATGCTGGTGCAGGCCGTTGACTTCGGTACGAAAGGTTTCCAGCGCACTGAGCAACTGCAGGGCCGAGTGATAGACCTCGCGGCCTTCCTCGGTCAGCGAGAAACCGGCACGGCCGCGCTGGCACAGGCGCAAACCCAAGCGCTGTTCGAGGTCGTTCATCTGCTGGCTGATGGCCGAGCGGCCGATCCCCAGTACGTTCTCCGCAGCCGAAAAGCCGCCGCACTCAACGACGCTTCGGTAGATTTTCAGCAGGCGGATGTCGAAATCGCTCACTTGCGCGAGAGGGTCGGGGCGTCGGCTCATAAGTTTAGTCTTGCGCTATCTGAAGATTAGAAATGTAGGCTTTTTCAGACTTTATCCGCGTGCGAATTTAGCCGCAACAACATCCATCGTTGCCTAGTCGTCTTCCGAGGAACCGCCGATGAACATGCCCGAAACCGCTCCCGCCGGTATCGCCAGCCAGCTGAAGCTGGATGCCCACTGGATGCCCTACACCGCCAACCGTAACTTCCAGCGCGACCCGCGGCTGATCGTGGCGGCCGAAGGCAACTACCTGGTCGATGACAAGGGGCGCAAGATCTTCGACGCCCTCTCTGGCCTGTGGACCTGTGGCGCCGGGCATACCCGCAAGGAAATCACCGAAGCGGTCGCGCGCCAGGTCGGCACCCTCGATTATTCCCCGGCGTTCCAGTTCGGCCACCCGCTGTCGTTCCAGCTGGCCGAGAAGATCACCGAGTTGACCCCAGGCGACCTGAATCACGTCTTCTATACCAACTCCGGCTCCGAGTGCTGCGACACCGCGCTGAAGATGGTGCGTGCCTACTGGCGCCTGAAGGGCCAGGCCACCAAGACCAAGATCATTGGCCGTGCCCGTGGTTACCACGGGGTGAACATTGCCGGTACCAGCCTGGGGGGCGTCAACGGTAACCGCAAGATGTTCGGCCAGCTGCTGGACGTCGACCACCTGCCTCACACCGTGCTGCCGGTGAACGCCTTCTCCAAGGGCTTGCCGGAAGAGGGCGGTATCGCCCTGGCAGATGAAATGCTCAAGTTGATCGAGCTGCACGATGCGTCGAACATCGCAGCGGTGATCGTCGAGCCGCTTGCCGGCTCCGCCGGTGTGCTGCCGCCGCCGAAGGGTTACTTGAAGCGCCTGCGTGAAATCTGCACCCAGCACAACATCCTGCTGATCTTCGATGAAGTGATCACCGGCTTCGGCCGCATGGGCGCCATGACCGGTTCCGAGGCCTTTGGCGTCACCCCGGATTTGATGTGCATCGCCAAGCAGGTCACCAACGGTGCCATCCCGATGGGTGCGGTCATCGCCACCAGCGAGATCTACCAGACCTTCATGAACCAGCCGACCCCGGAATATGCTGTGGAATTCCCTCACGGCTATACCTACTCGGCTCACCCTGTGGCCTGCGCCGCCGGTATCGCCGCGCTCGACTTGCTGCAGAAGGAAAGCCTGGTGCAGTCGGCTGCCGAACTGGCGCCGCACTTCGAGAAGCTGCTGCACGGCGTCAAGGGCACCAAGAACATCGTCGACATTCGTAACTACGGCCTGGCCGGCGCGATACAGATCGCTGCCCGCGACGGTGATGCCATCGTGCGTCCTTACGAAGCAGCCATGAAGCTGTGGCAAGCCGGCTTCTATGTGCGCTTCGGTGGCGACACCCTGCAGTTCGGCCCAACCTTCAATACCCAGCCGCAGGAACTCGACCGCCTGTTCGACGCGGTGGGTGAAGCCCTGAACCAGGTCGACTGATCTTTCCGATTTTGACGTAAGGTGCGTGAGCCAATCACGCGCCTGCCTCAGCCTTCTTTATCTGGAGTTTTGCATGAGCATTGTTCAGCACCTGATTCACGGCGAACTGGTTACCAAGGGTGAGCGCACCGCCGATGTCTTCAACCCCTCCACCGGCCAAGCGGTACGCAAGGTCGAACTGGCCAGCCGCGCGACCGTGCAGCAAGCCATCGATTCGGCCAAGGCTGCCTTCCCGGCCTGGCGCAACACCCCGCCTGCCAAGCGTGCCCAGGTGATGTTCCGCTTCAAGCAGTTGCTGGAGCAGAACGAAGCCCGTATCTCGCAGATGATCAGCGAAGAGCACGGCAAGACCCTGGAAGACGCGGCCGGTGAACTGAAGCGTGGCATCGAGAACGTCGAGTTCGCCTGCGCGGCGCCGGAAGTGCTCAAAGGCGAGTACAGCCGCAACGTCGGCCCGAACATCGACGCCTGGTCCGACTTCCAGCCACTGGGCGTGGTCGCCGGCATCACCCCGTTCAACTTCCCGGCCATGGTGCCGCTGTGGATGTATCCCCTGGCCATCGCCTGTGGCAACGCCTTCATCCTCAAACCATCCGAGCGTGACCCGAGTTCCACCCTGTTCATCGCCCAGTTGCTGCTGGAGGCTGGCCTGCCGAAGGGCATCCTCAATGTGGTGCATGGTGACAAGGAAGCGGTCGATGCGCTGATCGAAGCACCGGAAGTGAAAGCCCTGAGCTTCGTCGGTTCGACCCCGATCGCCGAATACATCTATGCCGAAGGCACCAAGCGCGGCAAGCGCGTGCAGGCCCTGGGCGGCGCGAAGAACCACGCGGTGCTGATGCCCGATGCGGACCTGGACAACGCGGTCAGCGCGCTGATGGGCGCCGCCTACGGTTCGTGCGGCGAGCGTTGCATGGCTATTTCGGTGGCGGTATGCGTGGGCGACCAGGTTGCCGATGCGCTGATCGCCAAGCTGGAGCCGCAGATCAAGGCGCTGAAGATTGGCGCTGGCACGTCGTGCGGCCTGGACATGGGCCCACTGGTGACTGCTGCTGCCCGGGACAAGGTTGTCGGTTACATCGACGATGGCGTTGCCGCTGGCGCCAAACTGGTGGTGGATGGCCGTGGTTTCCGTGTTGCGGGTAATGAAGATGGCTACTTCGTCGGTGGCACGCTGTTCGACAACGTGACCCCGGAAATGCGCATCTATAAAGAAGAGATCTTCGGCCCAGTGCTGTGCGTGGTGCGCGTGAACAGCCTGGAGCAGGCCATGCAGCTGATCAACGATCACGAGTACGGCAACGGTACTTGCATCTTCACCCGAGACGGTGAAGCGGCGCGCCTGTTCTGCGATGAGATCGAAGTGGGCATGGTCGGTGTCAACGTGCCGCTGCCGGTGCCGGTTGCCTATCATAGCTTCGGTGGCTGGAAGCGTTCGCTGTTTGGTGATTTGCATGCCTATGGCCCGGACGGGGTGCGCTTCTATACCCGTCGCAAGGCAATTACTCAGCGCTGGCCGCAGCGGGCCAGCCATGAGGCATCGCAGTTTGCGTTCCCTAGCTTGTAAGGGATGAGATGAAGCGGGGAGGCCGAGAGGCCTCCCCGCTTTGCTTTTGGGGTGGGGCTGGTGGGGGCTTGTCTTGAGGCTGAATTGGTTTTGAGGGGGGCCTGCCTTTAGTTGTCTGGCGCCTATGCGATCGAGCGCCGCCCGCGCGGCGCATCGCGAGCTTTGCTCGCTCCTACGTTTGTTTCGGGCCAGTAACGCCTGTGACAGGCGCGCGCGACCGCCTTGTTGGTACGACGCGATAGCGTGCCATGCGCCAAGACGTTCGCGCGCAAATCCCCCAGGAAAAATTGGCCCGAAACAAACGTAGGAGCGAGCGCAGCTCGCGATGCGCCGCGCGGGCGGCGCTCGATCGCATAGGCGCTGAATGCGTCGTGGCGGGCACTTGGCAGCCTTGATACGGTCTTTTTCGCTTATATTTCACTTTATTGAAATTAAAGGTTGACGCCCTTCCGAATCCCCTTATAATGCGCCCCACTTCCAGCGACAACGGAACGACAAACTCCTTGAAATTCAACGAGTTAAACGATTCGGAAGGTGCTGAAAGGGCTTCGATCAAATGATCGATAGCGGTTGAGATGAAGGTTGACAGCGGTTTTAAACGCTGTATTATTCGCCTCCCGCTACGAGCGATCGCAGCGAGTCAAGTGTTTGAAGTTAAACGAGTTTCTCGCAAAAAACTTCAAAATAAACGCTTGACAGCAAATGAGGAAGGCGTAGAATGCGCGCCTCGGTTGAGACGAAAAGCTCTTAACCAAACGCTCTTTAACAAATCGAATCAAGCAATTCGTGTGGGTGCTTGTGAGTACGGACTGATAGTCACAAAGATTATCAGCATCACAAGTGGCCATGCGAGAAATCACATAGTCATTTGAGATTGCTGAGCCAAGTTTAGGGTTTCTTAAAAACCCAAGCAGTATTGAACTGAAGAGTTTGATCATGGCTCAGATTGAACGCTGGCGGCAGGCCTAACACATGCAAGTCGAGCGGATGACGGGAGCTTGCTCCTTGATTCAGCGGCGGACGGGTGAGTAATGCCTAGGAATCTGCCTGGTAGTGGGGGACAACGTTTCGAAAGGAACGCTAATACCGCATACGTCCTACGGGAGAAAGCAGGGGACCTTCGGGCCTTGCGCTATCAGATGAGCCTAGGTCGGATTAGCTAGTTGGTGGGGTAATGGCTCACCAAGGCGACGATCCGTAACTGGTCTGAGAGGATGATCAGTCACACTGGAACTGAGACACGGTCCAGACTCCTACGGGAGGCAGCAGTGGGGAATATTGGACAATGGGCGAAAGCCTGATCCAGCCATGCCGCGTGTGTGAAGAAGGTCTTCGGATTGTAAAGCACTTTAAGTTGGGAGGAAGGGCAGTAAGTTAATACCTTGCTGTTTTGACGTTACCGACAGAATAAGCACCGGCTAACTCTGTGCCAGCAGCCGCGGTAATACAGAGGGTGCAAGCGTTAATCGGAATTACTGGGCGTAAAGCGCGCGTAGGTGGTTTGTTAAGTTGGATGTGAAAGCCCCGGGCTCAACCTGGGAACTGCATCCAAAACTGGCAAGCTAGAGTACGGTAGAGGGTGGTGGAATTTCCTGTGTAGCGGTGAAATGCGTAGATATAGGAAGGAACACCAGTGGCGAAGGCGACCACCTGGACTGATACTGACACTGAGGTGCGAAAGCGTGGGGAGCAAACAGGATTAGATACCCTGGTAGTCCACGCCGTAAACGATGTCAACTAGCCGTTGGAATCCTTGAGATTTTAGTGGCGCAGCTAACGCATTAAGTTGACCGCCTGGGGAGTACGGCCGCAAGGTTAAAACTCAAATGAATTGACGGGGGCCCGCACAAGCGGTGGAGCATGTGGTTTAATTCGAAGCAACGCGAAGAACCTTACCAGGCCTTGACATGCAGAGAACTTTCCAGAGATGGATTGGTGCCTTCGGGAACTCTGACACAGGTGCTGCATGGCTGTCGTCAGCTCGTGTCGTGAGATGTTGGGTTAAGTCCCGTAACGAGCGCAACCCTTGTCCTTAGTTACCAGCACGTTATGGTGGGCACTCTAAGGAGACTGCCGGTGACAAACCGGAGGAAGGTGGGGATGACGTCAAGTCATCATGGCCCTTACGGCCTGGGCTACACACGTGCTACAATGGTCGGTACAGAGGGTTGCCAAGCCGCGAGGTGGAGCTAATCTCACAAAACCGATCGTAGTCCGGATCGCAGTCTGCAACTCGACTGCGTGAAGTCGGAATCGCTAGTAATCGCGAATCAGAATGTCGCGGTGAATACGTTCCCGGGCCTTGTACACACCGCCCGTCACACCATGGGAGTGGGTTGCACCAGAAGTAGCTAGTCTAACCTTCGGGAGGACGGTTACCACGGTGTGATTCATGACTGGGGTGAAGTCGTAACAAGGTAGCCGTAGGGGAACCTGCGGCTGGATCACCTCCTTAATCGACGACATCAGCCTGCTGATGAGCTCCCACACGAATTGCTTGATTCATTGTAAAAGACGATGCTGTAACGCGACCCTGTTATAGGTCTGTAGCTCAGTTGGTTAGAGCGCACCCCTGATAAGGGTGAGGTCGGCAGTTCAAATCTGCCCAGACCTACCATTACATGGTTCAGCCGTAGAATACGGGGCCATAGCTCAGCTGGGAGAGCGCCTGCCTTGCACGCAGGAGGTCAGCGGTTCGATCCCGCTTGGCTCCACCACTTTCGCGGTACGCAGTCACTGCTCAGAACTTAGAAATGAACATTCAGTTCGAATGTTGATTTCTGACTTTTGTCAGATCGTTCTTTAAAAATTCGGATATGTGATAGATATAGACTGAACACCAGTTTCACTGCTGGTGGATCAGGCTAAGGTAAAATTTGTGAGTTCTGCTCAGCAATGAGCAACATGCGAATTTTCGGCGAATGTCGTCTTCACAGTATAACCAGATTGCTTGGGGTTATATGGTCAAGTGAAGAAGCGCATACGGTGGATGCCTTGGCAGTCAGAGGCGATGAAAGACGTGGTAGCCTGCGATAAGCTTTGGGGAGTCGGCAAACAGACTGTGATCCAGAGATCTCTGAATGGGGGAACCCACTCAGCATAAGCTGAGTATCTTGTACTGAATACATAGGTGCAAGAGGCGAACCAGGGGAACTGAAACATCTAAGTACCCTGAGGAAAAGAAATCAACCGAGATTCCCTTAGTAGTGGCGAGCGAACGGGGACCAGCCCTTAAGTTGATTTGAGATTAGTGGAACGCTCTGGAAAGTGCGGCCATAGTGGGTGATAGCCCCGTACACGAAAATCTCTTGTCAATGAAATCGAGTAGGACGGAGCACGAGAAACTTTGTCTGAACATGGGGGGACCATCCTCCAAGGCTAAATACTACTGACTGACCGATAGTGAACCAGTACCGTGAGGGAAAGGCGAAAAGAACCCCGGAGAGGGGAGTGAAATAGAACCTGAAACCGTATGCGTACAAGCAGTGGGAGCCTACTTTGTTAGGTGACTGCGTACCTTTTGTATAATGGGTCAGCGACTTATATTCAGTGGCGAGCTTAACCGAATAGGGGAGGCGTAGCGAAAGCGAGTCTTAATAGGGCGTTTAGTCGCTGGGTATAGACCCGAAACCGGGCGATCTATCCATGGGCAGGTTGAAGGTTAGGTAACACTGACTGGAGGACCGAACCGACTACCGTTGAAAAGTTAGCGGATGACCTGTGGATCGGAGTGAAAGGCTAATCAAGCTCGGAGATAGCTGGTTCTCCTCGAAAGCTATTTAGGTAGCGCCTCATGTATCACTGTAGGGGGTAGAGCACTGTTTCGGCTAGGGGGTCATCCCGACTTACCAAACCGATGCAAACTCCGAATACCTACAAGTGCCGAGCATGGGAGACACACGGCGGGTGCTAACGTCCGTCGTGAAAAGGGAAACAACCCAGACCGTCAGCTAAGGTCCCAAAGTCATGGTTAAGTGGGAAACGATGTGGGAAGGCTTAGACAGCTAGGAGGTTGGCTTAGAAGCAGCCATCCTTTAAAGAAAGCGTAATAGCTCACTAGTCGAGTCGGCCTGCGCGGAAGATGTAACGGGGCTCAAACCATGCACCGAAGCTACGGGTATCACCTTTGGTGATGCGGTAGAGGAGCGTTCTGTAAGCCTGTGAAGGTGAGTTGAGAAGCTTGCTGGAGGTATCAGAAGTGCGAATGCTGACATGAGTAACGACAATGCGAGTGAAAAACTCGCACGCCGAAAGACCAAGGTTTCCTGCGCAACGTTAATCGACGCAGGGTTAGTCGGTCCCTAAGGCGAGGCTGAAAAGCGTAGTCGATGGAAAACAGGTTAATATTCCTGTACTTCCAGTTATTGCGATGGAGGGACGGAGAAGGCTAGGCCAGCTTGGCGTTGGTTGTCCAAGTTTAAGGTGGTAGGCTGAGATCTTAGGCAAATCCGGGATCTCAAGGCCGAGAGCTGATGACGAGTGCTCTTTAGAGCGCGAAGTGGTTGATGCCATGCTTCCAAGAAAAGCTCCTAAGCTTCAGATAACTGGGAACCGTACCCCAAACCGACACAGGTGGTTAGGTAGAGAATACCAAGGCGCTTGAGAGAACTCGGGTGAAGGAACTAGGCAAAATGGCACCGTAACTTCGGGAGAAGGTGCGCCGGCGAGGGTGAAGGACTTGCTCCGTAAGCCCATGCCGGTCGAAGATACCAGGCCGCTGCGACTGTTTATTAAAAACACAGCACTCTGCAAACACGAAAGTGGACGTATAGGGTGTGACGCCTGCCCGGTGCCGGAAGGTTAATTGATGGGGTTAGCGCAAGCGAAGCTCTTGATCGAAGCCCCGGTAAACGGCGGCCGTAACTATAACGGTCCTAAGGTAGCGAAATTCCTTGTCGGGTAAGTTCCGACCTGCACGAATGGCGTAACGATGGCGGCGCTGTCTCCACCCGAGACTCAGTGAAATTGAAATCGCTGTGAAGATGCAGTGTATCCGCGGCTAGACGGAAAGACCCCGTGAACCTTTACTATAGCTTTGCACTGGACTTTGAATTTGCTTGTGTAGGATAGGTGGGAGGCTTTGAAGTGGGGACGCCAGTTCTCATGGAGCCATCCTTGAAATACCACCCTGGCAACTTTGAGGTTCTAACTCAGGTCCGTTATCCGGATCGAGGACAGTGTATGGTGGGTAGTTTGACTGGGGCGGTCTCCTCCCAAAGAGTAACGGAGGAGTACGAAGGTGCGCTCAGACCGGTCGGAAATCGGTCGTAGAGTATAAAGGCAAAAGCGCGCTTGACTGCGAGACAAACACGTCGAGCAGGTACGAAAGTAGGTCTTAGTGATCCGGTGGTTCTGTATGGAAGGGCCATCGCTCAACGGATAAAAGGTACTCCGGGGATAACAGGCTGATACCGCCCAAGAGTTCATATCGACGGCGGTGTTTGGCACCTCGATGTCGGCTCATCACATCCTGGGGCTGAAGCCGGTCCCAAGGGTATGGCTGTTCGCCATTTAAAGTGGTACGCGAGCTGGGTTTAGAACGTCGTGAGACAGTTCGGTCCCTATCTGCCGTGGACGTTTGAGATTTGAGAGGGGCTGCTCCTAGTACGAGAGGACCGGAGTGGACGAACCTCTGGTGTTCCGGTTGTCACGCCAGTGGCATTGCCGGGTAGCTATGTTCGGAAGAGATAACCGCTGAAAGCATCTAAGCGGGAAACTTGCCTCAAGATGAGATCTCACTGGGATCTTGAATCCCCTAAAGGGCCGTCGAAGACTACGACGTTGATAGGTTGGGTGTGTAAGCGCTGTGAGGCGTTGAGCTAACCAATACTAATTGCCCGTGAGGCTTGACCATATAACACCCAAGCAATTTGCTAGCGCAGATTGCGGTGGTGAAGACGAAACGAACCGAAAGTTCGCAGCAACATCACAAATATCGCATATCCGAATTCGCTGGGCTGTCCAACGGGACATTCTGGCTACAGAATTTCTTGACGACCATAGAGCATTGGAACCACCTGATCCCATCCCGAACTCAGTAGTGAAACGATGCATCGCCGATGGTAGTGTGGGGTTTCCCCATGTGAGAGTAGGTCATCGTCAAGATTCATTTCGCAAAACCCCTATCTGCACATGCAGGTAGGGGTTTTGTCTTTCTGGCTCCATGGCAGGCGTTAGTCGTCTCCCACATTTCCAGCTGGGAACACTAGAATAGAGCCGACGTACCTATTCAGAATCCCGAGATGCCCGATCCCGTCGAAACCCAAGCCCTAGAGCAGTTGCCGCTGGACGAACTGGTCGCCTGCCACGAGTGCGACCTGCTGATGCGCAAGCCGGTGCTGCAGCATGACGAAAAAGCCCAATGTCCACGTTGTGGCTACGAGCTGTACGCTCACCGGCACAATGTCGTCAACCGTAGCCTGGCCTTGGTGCTGACGGCCTTGCTGCTGTTCGTGCCGGCCAACTTCCTGCCCATCATGCAGTTGCACCTGCTTGGCCAGACTTCGGACGATACCGTCTGGAGTGGTGTGCTGGGCCTTTACAACTCGGAAATGCGCGGCGTTGCCGTGGTGGTGTTCCTGTGCAGCATGGCCGTCCCCTTGCTCAAGCTGCTGTGCCAGCTGGCAGTGCTGCTGAGCATCCGCCTGAACGTGGGACGTGATTACGGGCTGGTGTTTTACCGCTTCTATCACCACCTGCGTGACTGGGGCATGCTCGAGGTCTACTTCATGGGCGTGCTGGTGGCGATCGTCAAACTCGTGGACCTGGCCGAACTGACCATTGGCCTGGGCCTGTTCTGTTTCATCAGCCTGTTGCTGGTCCAGGTCTGGCTCGAAGTGGTGATGTCGCCACACCAGATCTGGAGCGCGTTGTCGGGGGAGGATCTCCATGCGGGCGATTGATGCAGGCATCCTGGTCTGCAATGAATGTCATGAACTGAACCGTCAGGATGCCGAGCGCGATTCGCAGACCTGCACGCGCTGCGGTGCCATCGTGCACGCGCGGCGCCCCAACAGCATCATCCGTACCTGGGCGCTGCTGATCACCGCATCGATTCTGTATATCCCGGCCAACCTGTTGCCGATCATGACTGTCAGCACCTTGGGGCAGGGTAGCGGCGACACCATCATGTCTGGCGTCATTACCTTGCTCAAGCACGGCATGGTGCCGATCGCCGCCGTGGTGTTCATTGCCAGCATCCTGGTGCCTACCTTCAAGCTGGTGGGCATCGGCCTGTTGCTGTATTCGGTCCAGCGCCGCCAGCCACTGTCGGCAAGGCAGCGGATCCTGATGTACCGCTTCATCGAATTCATAGGGCGCTGGTCCATGCTGGACATTTTCGTCATCGCCATTCTGGTGGCGGTGGTGAATTTCGGCCGTATCGCCAGTGTCGAAGCCAACCTGGGCGCTGTCGCCTTTGCAACTGTGGTGATCCTCACGATGCTTGCTGCTTTAACTTTCGATCCCCGACTGATCTGGGATAACACGGAGTCGGATGACGACCATGAGTGACATGCCAACGGCTAAAACCCGCCCTGCCTCGAACTGGTCGGCCATCTGGATCCTGCCGCTGATCGCGCTGATGATCGGGGGCTGGCTGGCCTGGCAGGCCTATCGCGATGCCGGCGTGGAGATCGAAGTGCGTTTCGAGACCGGCGAAGGCATCGTCGCCAACAAGACCGAGGTGATCTACAAAGGCATGTCGGTGGGCAAGGTCACGAAGCTGGTGCTCGACGCAAAGGGTGAGAACCAGGGGGTGATCGCCACCATCGAGATGAACAAGGCTGCCGAGCCGCACCTGACCAAGGGCACGCGCTTCTGGCTGGTCAAGCCCAGTGTCAGCCTGGCCGGCATCTCGGGCCTGGAAACACTGGTATCCGGCAATTACATCGCTGTCAGCCCGGGTGAGGGTGAGCGGACCAAGCGCTTTAACGCGCTGAAGGTCGCGCCACCGCTGTCCGACACCGAACCGGGTCTGCACCTGACCCTCAAGGCCGAGCGCCTGGGTTCGCTCAATCGGGACAGCCCGGTGTTCTACAAGCAGATCCAGGTCGGCCGGGTGAAAAGCTATCGCCTTTCCGAAGACCAGAGCACGGTCGAGGTCAAAGTGTTCATCGAGCCGGCCTATGCCAGCCTGGTGCGCAAGCACACGCGCTTCTGGAATGCCAGTGGCATCAGCATCGACGCTGATCTGTCGGGTGTGAAGGTGCGCAGCGAGTCGCTGTCGAGCATCGTCGCCGGCGGCATCGCCTTCGCCACGCCGGAGTACCGCAAGGATAGCCCTCCAACCGACCCAAGCCTGCCGTTCCGCCTGTATGAAGACTTCGATGCGGCCCAGGCGGGTATCCGCGTCAAAGTGAAACTCACTGACTATGAAGGCCTCCAGGCCGGTCGTACGCCAGTCATGTACAAGGGTATTCAGGTTGGCTCGTTGAAAGCCCTGAAAATGGAAGACAACCTGGCCAGCGCCTCTGCCGAGCTGACGCTGGATCCGTTGACCGAGGACTATCTGGTCGAAGGTACGCAGTTCTGGGTGGTCAAACCGTCCATCTCCCTGGCGGGTATTACCGGCCTGGAGGCGTTGGTCAAAGGTAACTACATCGCCATTCGCCCAGGCGAGAAGGGCGCCAAGCCGCAGCGTGAGTTCGAGGCCCGGCCCAAGGCGCCGCCGTTGGACCTGAAGGCCCCAGGCCTGCACCTGGTGCTGTTCGCCGATACGCTGGGCTCGCTGGAGGTCGGCAGCCCGGTGATGTATCGCCAGGTCAAGGTCGGTAGCGTGCAGAGCTACCAGTTTGCCCGCAACAGCAATCGTATCCTGATTGGTGTGCACATCGAGAAAGAATACGAAAACCTGGTCAACGGCTCCTCGCGCTTCTGGAACGTCAGCGGCATTACCCTGACCGGGGGCCTGTCGGGTATCAAGATCAAGAGTGAGTCGCTGCAGACCCTGATGGCCGGCGGTATCGCCTTCGACACGCCTAGGCCCAATGTTGCACTCAAGCGCCATATCCCGCGCTTCCGCCTGCTGGAGAGCCAAGAGGCGGTGAACCGCACCGGTACCCTGGTCACTATTCGGGTAGACCGTGCCGACGGCCTCAAGCCTGGTACGCCAATTCGCTTCCGTGGCCTGGATGTGGGTAGCGTCGAGAGCGTCGACCTGACAAAAGACTTGCAGGCGGTACTGCTGCGCGCACGCATTACCGAGGCGGCAGACCGCATTGCCCGGGCAGGTACGCAGTTCTGGGTGGTCAAGCCGGCACTTGGGCTGGTGCGTACCGAGAACCTCGATACCTTGATTGGTGGGCAGTACATCGAAGTGCAGCCGGCGGTGAAGGACAAGGGGCCGCAGCGTGATTTCATTGCGCTGGGCGAAGCGCCTGAAATCGCAGGCGAGGAAGTGGGCCTGCCGTTGACCCTGAGTGCTCCGCGTCGTGGTTCGATCAAGCCGGGCGTGCCTGTTACCTATCGCGAGGTGGCGGTAGGCAAGGTGACCGGTTTCGAGCTTGGCCAGACCGCAGATCGTGTGTTGATCCACATTCTGATCGAGCCACGTTATGCCGCCCTGGTGCGCGGTGGCAGCCGGTTCTGGAACAGCAGTGGTTTTGGCTTCGACTGGGGGCTGTTCAAAGGGGCCACGGTGCGTACCGAGTCACTTGAGACATTGATCGATGGTGGCATTGCCTTCGCCACGCCTGAGGGCGAGCAGATGGGCAATCCGGCGCGGCCGCAGCAGACCTTCGCCTTGTTCGACAAGCCTGAGGATGCCTGGCTGCAGTGGGCCCCGAAGATCCAGATCGCCAAGTAACTAGCCAGCAATGTGGGAGTGGGCTTCGCCGTTGTTCGCGGGCAAGCCCGCTCCCACAGGGATCGCGCCAGAATCTAGAAATTGAGCAAGACAGTTGCTCCCACAGTGATCGAGCAGGGCCTAAATCGCAGGCATAAAAAAACCGGCCCTGGGGCCGGTTTTTTCGACAAGAACGTCGCTTAGGCAGCTGCAGCTTCTTTCAGTGCCTTGATGTGGCCATTCAGACGGCCTTTGTGGCGAGCAGCCTTGTTCTTGTGGATGATGCCTTTGTCGGCCATACGGTCGATTACAGGCACAGCCAGAACGTAAGCGGCTTGCGCTTTTTCGGCGTCTTTTGCGTCGATGGCTTTAACTACATTCTTGATGTAGGTGCGGACCATGGAACGCAGGCTGGCGTTGTGGCTGCGACGCTTCTCAGCCTGTTTTGCACGTTTCTTGGCGGAAGGTGTGTTGGCCACCGTCGAGCTCCTCGAAAGACTTTAGGTAAATAGCAAACAAAATAGGCCGCGAATCATGCCGATGAGTCGACCGGATGTCAAGGCCACCTGCAGGGTTCCGCCGAGTGGTGCAGCAACAGGCGGGAAATATTCCTTTCTGCCGTGCTACCTGTAAACTCGGGAATTTTTGGCTCCCCTGCGAAGGCGCGGGAGTATCGCACATTCGGACGCTGTCTGGCAGCGCCCTCTGTCCCTGGCGTGAATCTTTTCGATGAATCTGCTCAAATCCCTGGCTGCAGTCAGCTCCATCACCATGATTTCGCGGGTGCTGGGCTTCGTGCGCGACACCATCCTGGCCCGTGTTTTCGGTGCCGGTATCGCCACCGACGCCTTCTTCATCGCCTTCAAGCTGCCCAACCTGCTGCGGCGGATCTTTGCCGAGGGGGCATTTTCCCAGGCGTTCGTGCCGATTCTGGCCGAATACAAGACCCAGCAGGGCGAGGAGGCGACGCGCACCTTCATCGCCTATGTCAGCGGCCTGCTGACCCTGGTGCTGGCCCTGGTCACGGCCGTCGGCATCCTCGCTGCACCCTGGGTGGTCTGGGCCACTGCTCCGGGCTTTGTCGACAGCGCCGAAAAGTACGCGCTGACCACTGACCTGCTGCGGGTGACGTTCCCTTATATATTGCTGATTTCGCTGTCGTCCCTCGCCGGCGCGATTCTCAATACCTGGAACCGCTTTTCCGTTCCGGCGTTCACCCCGACCCTGCTCAACGTGGCGATGATCATCTTCGCCGTGCTGCTCACGCCGTACTTCAATCCACCGATCATGGCCCTGGCCTGGGGCGTACT
This sequence comes from Pseudomonas sp. LRP2-20, assembly GCF_024349685.1. NCBI lineage: Bacteria > Pseudomonadati > Pseudomonadota > Gammaproteobacteria > Pseudomonadales > Pseudomonadaceae > Pseudomonas > Pseudomonas sp. LR2-20. Next base: position 747,008 of record NZ_AP025944.1, read on the forward strand.
GGCCGGTGGCCTGGCGCAGTTGCTGTACCAGCTGCCAGCGCTGAAGAAGATCGGCATGCTCGTGCTGCCGCGCCTCAACCTGCGCGACGCTGGTGTCTGGCGGGTGCTCAAGCAGATGCTGCCGGCGATCCTCGGGGTGTCGGTGAGCCAGATCTCGCTGATCATCAACACCATCTTCGCCTCCTTCCTGGTAGCCGGTTCGGTTTCGTGGATGTACTACGCCGACCGCCTCATGGAGCTGCCGTCCGGCGTGCTGGGTGTGGCCCTGGGCACCATCCTGCTGCCGACCCTGGCCAAGACCTACGCCAACAAGGACCGTGAGGAATATTCGCGGATCATGGATTGGGGCCTGCGCCTGTGCTTCCTGCTGGTGCTGCCGTGCACCCTGGCCCTGGCGATTCTCGCCGAGCCGCTGACCGTGGCGTTGTTCCAGTACGGCAAGTTCAGTGCCTTCGACGCCGCGATGACCCAGCGCGCGCTGATTGCCTACTCGGTCGGCCTGCTGGCGATCATTCTGGTCAAGGTGCTGGCACCTGGCTTCTATGCGCAGCAGAATATCCGTACGCCCGTGAAGATCGCGATCTTCACGCTGATCTGCACCCAGTTGTTCAACCTGGCATTGATCGGCCCGCTGCAGCACGCCGGCCTGGCCCTGGCGATCAGCCTGGGTGCCTGCCTGAACGCAGGCCTGCTGTTCTGGAAGCTGCGCAGCCAGCGGTTGTTCCAGCCGCAGCCGGGCTGGGCGATGTACCTGCTCAAGCTGGTGCTGGCCGTTACCCTGATGGCAGCGGTGCTGCTGGTGGGCATGCACTACCTGCCGGCCTGGGAACAGGGCAACATGCTTGAACGGTTCCTGCGCCTGGGCGCGTTGATCGCGGCGGGTGTGGTGACCTATTTCGGTTGCCTCTACCTGTGTGGTTTCCGGCCCCGGCATTTCGCCCGCAAGGCCCTGCATTGAGCTGGAACGCGGGTCAGGCGTCGGTTTTTCGCATTCCACGCCACCCCTTGGCGCTGCTGCCTGTCACCGGCGCCCGGGTGTGGTTATAATCGGCCACTTTATGAGCAAGAAGCGCGTTATGCAGCTGGTTCGAGGTCTTCACAACCTGCGCCCCGAGCACCGGGGCTGTGTCGCCACCATTGGCAACTTCGACGGGGTTCACCGCGGCCACCAGGCAATCCTGGCGCGCCTGCGCGAGCGCGGCCAGGCCCTGGGCCTGCCGACCTGCGTGGTGATCTTCGAGCCGCAGCCGCGCGAGTACTTCGCCCCGGACACCGCACCCGCCCGCCTGGCGCGCCTGCGCGACAAGGTCGAGCTGCTGGCCGCCGAAGGCATCGACCGGGTCCTGTGCCTGGCGTTCAACCAGCGCCTGAGCAAGCTCGGCGCCGATGACTTCGTCAAGGCGATCCTGGTTGATGGCCTGGGCGTGCGCCACCTCGAAGTGGGCGACGACTTCCGCTTTGGCTGCGACCGTGCCGGCGACTTCGCCTTCCTGGTCGCTGCTGGCCAGAAGTACGGGTTTACCGTCGAAGCGGCCAACACGGTGATCCAGGACGGCCTGCGAGTCAGCAGCACCGAGGTGCGCAACGCGCTGTCTGCAGGCAACTTCGAGCTGGCCGAGCATCTGCTGGGCCGCCCATACCGTATTACCGGCCGCGTGTTGCATGGCCAGAAGCTGGCCCGCCAGCTCGGCACGCCGACCGCCAACATCCAGCTCAAGCGCCGCCGAGTGCCGCTGTCCGGGGTCTACCTGGCCAGCATCGAGATCGACGGCAAGGCCTGGCCGGGTGTCGGCAACATCGGCGTGCGCCCGACAGTGGCCGGAGACGGCCGCCCGCACCTCGAGATTCATCTACTGGATTATGCCGGCGATCTGTATGGCCGGCGCCTGACGGTGGAATTCCACCACAAGCTGCGTGAAGAGCAGCGATTCGCCTCCCTGGAGGCGCTGAAGTCGGCGATCGATGCGGATATCGCCGCCGCACGTGCACATTGGCACGCTCAACCGCTAACGAAGAGCCTGAAATGACCGACTACAAAGCCACGCTAAACCTTCCGGACACCGCCTTCCCCATGAAGGCCGGCCTGCCTCAGCGCGAACCGCAGATCCTGCAGCGCTGGGACAGCATTGGCCTGTACCAGAAGCTGCGCGAAATTGGCAAGGATCGTCCGAAGTTCGTCCTGCACGACGGCCCGCCCTATGCCAACGGCAAGATTCACATCGGTCATGCGCTGAACAAGATCCTCAAGGACATGATCGTCCGTTCCAAGACCCTGGCCGGCTTCGACGCGCCGTACGTACCGGGCTGGGACTGCCACGGCCTGCCGATCGAGCACAAGGTCGAGGTCACCCACGGCAAGCACCTGACTGCCGACCGCACCCGCGAGCTGTGCCGCGAGTACGCCGCCGAGCAGATCGAAGGGCAGAAGACCGAGTTCATCCGCCTGGGTGTGCTGGGTGACTGGGACAACCCGTACAAGACCATGAACTTCGCCAACGAGGCCGGTGAAATCCGCGCCCTGGCCGAAATGGTCAAGCAAGGCTTCGTGTTCAAGGGCCTCAAGCCGGTGAACTGGTGCTTCGATTGCGGTTCGGCCCTGGCTGAAGCCGAGGTCGAATACGCCGACAAGAAGTCCCAGACCATCGACGTGGCCTTCCCGGTCGCCGATGAGGCCAAGCTGGCCGCCGCTTTCGGCCTGGCTTCGCTGGCCAAGCCCGCTGCCATCGTGATCTGGACCACCACCCCGTGGACCATCCCAGCCAACCAGGCGCTGAACATCCACCCGGAATTCAAGTACGCCCTGGTCGATACCGGTGAGCGCCTGCTGGTGCTGGCTGAAGAGCTGGTCGAGTCGTGCCTCAAGCGTTACAACCTGGAAGGCTCGGTAATCGCCACCGCCCCGGGCTCGGCCTTGGAGCTGGTCAACTTCCGTCACCCGTTCTACGACCGTCTGTCGCCGGTTTACCTGGCTGACTATGTCGAGCTGGGCGCCGGTACCGGTGTGGTGCACTCGGCACCTGCCTACGGTGAAGACGACTTCGTCACCTGCAAGCGCTACGGCATGGTCAACGACGACATCCTCACCCCGGTGCAGAGCAACGGCGTGTATGTAGAGTCGCTGCCTTTCTTCGGCGGCCAGTTCATCTGGAAGGCCAACCCGGCCATCGTCGACAAGCTGAGCGAAGTCGGCGCGCTGATGCACACCGAAACCATCAGCCACAGCTACATGCACTGCTGGCGCCACAAGACTCCGCTGATCTACCGCGCCACCGCGCAGTGGTTCGTCGGCATGGACAAGCAGCCGAGCACCGGCGAGCCGCTGCGTGAACGTGCGCTGAAAGCCATCGAAGAAACCAAGTTCGTCCCGGCCTGGGGCCAGGCGCGCCTGCATTCGATGATCGCCAACCGCCCGGACTGGTGCATCTCGCGTCAGCGCAACTGGGGCGTGCCGATTCCGTTCTTCCTGCACAAGCAGACCGGCGAGCTGCACCCGCGCACCGTCGAGCTGATGGAAGCCGTGGCCAAGCGCGTCGAGCAAGAGGGCATCGAAGCCTGGTTCAAGCTGGACGCTGCCGAGCTGCTGGGTGACGAAGCCGGCCAGTACGACAAGATCGCCGATACCCTGGACGTCTGGTTCGACTCCGGTACCACCCACTGGCACGTGCTGCGTGGCTCGCACGACATCGGCCACGCCACCGGCCCGCGCGCCGACCTGTACCTGGAAGGTTCCGACCAGCACCGCGGCTGGTTCCACTCGTCGTTGCTGACCGGTTGCGCCATCGACGGCCACGCGCCGTACCGCGAGCTGCTGACCCACGGCTTCACCGTGGACGAAAGCGGTCGCAAGATGTCCAAGTCGCTGGGCAACACCATCGAGCCGGAGAAGGTCAACAACACCCTGGGTGCCGACATCCTGCGCCTGTGGGTTTCCGCGACCGACTACTCGGGCGAGATGGCGGTTTCCGAGCAGATCCTGCAGCGCAGCGCCGATGCCTACCGCCGTATCCGCAACACCGCGCGCTTCCTGCTCTCCAACCTGTCCGGCTTCGACCCGGCCCGCGACCTGCTGGCCCCCGAAGACATGCTGGCCCTGGACCGCTGGGCGGTGGACCGTACCCTGCTGCTGCAGCGCGAGCTGGAAGAGCACTACGGCGAATACCGCTTCTGGAACGTCTACTCGAAGATCCACAACTTCTGCGTGCAGGAGCTGGGTGGCTTCTACCTCGACATCATCAAGGACCGCCAGTACACCACCGGCGCCAACAGTGTCGCCCGCCGTTCCTGCCAGACCGCGCTGTACCACATCAGCGAGGCACTGGTGCGCTGGATCGCGCCGATCCTGGCGTTCACCGCCGATGAAATCTGGCAGTACCTGCCGGGCGAGCGCAACGAGTCGGTGATGCTCAACGGCTGGTACCAAGGCCTCAGCGAACTGCCGGAAGGCACCGAGCTGGACCGCGCCTATTGGGACCGCGTAATGGCTGTCAAAGCCGCGGTCAACAAGGAACTGGAAAACCAGCGTACCGCCAAGGTCATCGGCGGCAACCTGCAAGCCGAAGTCACCCTGTTCGCCGAAGAAAGCCTGAGCGCCGACCTGAACAAGCTGGGCGATGAACTGCGCTTCGTGCTGATCACCTCGGCCGCCAGCGTGGTGCCGTTCGCCCAGGCGCCGGCCGAAGCCGTGGCCACCGAAGTCGAAGGCCTCAAGCTGCAGGTGGTCAAGTCCGGCCACGTGAAGTGCGGCCGTTGCTGGCACTTCCGCGCCGACGTCGGCAGCCACCCGGAGCACCCGGAAATCTGCGGCCGTTGCGTCGACAACCTGACCGGCGAAGGCGAGGTGCGTCACTATGCCTAACCCTGCGGCGGGGCGCTTCGGGCGCCTTGCATGGCTTTGGCTGAGCTTGCTGGTCCTGGTCCTCGACCAGGCCACCAAGCTGTATTTCAACAACGCGTTGACCATGTACCAGCAGATCGTCGTCATTCCTGACTACTTCAGCTGGACCCTGGCCTACAACACTGGCGCTGCCTTCAGCTTCCTCGCCGATGGCGCCGGCTGGCAGCGCTGGCTGTTCGCCCTGATCGCCGTGGTGGTCAGTGCGGTGCTGGTGGTCTGGCTCAAGCGCCTGGGGCGCGGCGAGACCTGGTTGGCGGTAGCGCTGGCGCTGGTGCTGGGGGGCGCGATCGGCAACCTGTACGACCGCATCGTGCTTGGCCATGTGGTCGACTTCATCCTGGTGCACTGGCAGAACCGTCATTACTTCCCGGCCTTCAACCTGGCCGACAGCGCCATCACCGTTGGCGCGGTGATGCTGGCGCTGGATATGTTCAAGAGCAAGAAGTCCGAGGATCCGGTCCATGACTGACACCCGTATCGGCCAGAACACCGAAGTCACCCTGCACTTCGCGCTGCACCTGGAAAACGGCGACACCGTCGACAGCACCTTCGACAAGGCCCCGGCCACGTTCAAGGTCGGTGACGGCAACCTGCTGCCAGGTTTCGAGAACGCGCTGTTCGGCTTCAAGGCCGGTGACAAGCGCAACGTGGTGGTGGCGCCGGAGAATGCCTTCGGTCAGCCCAACCCACAGAACGTGCAGGTCATGCCACGCTCCAACTTCGAAGGCATGGAGCTGTCCGAAGGGCTGCTGATCATCTTCAACGACGCCGCCAACACCGAGCTGCCGGGTGTGGTCAAAGCGTTCGACGACGACCAGGTGACCATCGACTTCAATCACCCACTGGCTGGCAAGACCCTGACCTTCGAGGTGGAAATCCTCGAGGTGAAGGCCCTGTAAGCCTGGAGCCGAGCATGCAAATCAAACTCGCCAACCCGCGCGGCTTCTGCGCGGGGGTCGACCGGGCGATCGAGATCGTCAACCGTGCGCTGGAAGTCTTCGGCCCGCCGATCTACGTGCGTCACGAAGTGGTGCACAACAAGTTCGTGGTGGAAGACCTGCGCAACCGTGGCGCCATCTTCGTCGAGGAGCTGGACCAGGTGCCGGACGATGTCATCGTCATCTTCAGCGCCCATGGCGTTTCCCAGGCCGTGCGCCAGGAAGCGGCAGGCCGCGGCCTGAAGGTATTCGATGCGACCTGCCCGCTGGTGACCAAGGTGCACATCGAAGTGGCCAAGTACAGCCGCGATGGCCGTGAGTGCATTCTCATCGGCCACGAAGGCCACCCGGAAGTCGAAGGCACCATGGGGCAATATGACGCCAGCAACGGCGGCGCCATCTACCTCGTCGAAGACGAAGACGATGTTGCCCAGCTGCAGGTGAACGACCCGGATCACCTGGCCTTCGTCACCCAGACCACGCTGTCGATGGACGACACCAGCCGCGTCATCGATGCCCTGCGCGCACGCTTCCCGAACATCGGCGGCCCGCGCAAGGACGATATCTGCTACGCCACGCAAAACCGCCAGGATGCAGTCAAGCAGCTGGCCGGCGAGAGTGATGTATTGCTGGTGGTCGGCAGCCCCAACAGCTCCAACTCCAACCGCCTGCGCGAGCTGGCCGAGCGCATGGGCACCCCGGCCTATCTGATCGATGGCGCCGAGGACATGCAGCGCGTCTGGTTTGAAAAGGCGCAACGGGTCGGTATCACTGCCGGTGCTTCGGCTCCCGAAGTATTGGTACAGGGCGTGATTGAACAGCTCAAGGCCTGGGGCGCCATCGGCGCCGAAGAGCTGGATGGGCGGCCGGAGAACATCACGTTCTCCATGCCCAAAGAGCTGCGGGTTCGCTCGCTGATCTGAATCAGGGGCCTGCGCACAGTGAGTCTGTTTTCTCATCTGTGCGCAGGTCGACCCTGCCTGCCCGTGATATCACCACACGATACTTGCTGCTCGTTGATGGGCCTTCGCACACGCTGATCGTTGCGCCCAAGCGCCCCACTGGCATTCCCAGAGCACTGAACTTCACCTGCCCATCGGTATTGCCCGCGATTTTCATCGGCCGGGTAAACCGATGTTCGCGTAGCACTTGCTGGTTGTGCTCGAGCAGCACGCGCCAACCTTTCCCCCAATCACTTTCCAGAGGCCGCACCAGCACTGGCTGGCTTTGCAGCATGGCGTGGCTACGCGCGCTGCGTAGCGATTGGGCCAGATCCCGGGCCGCCGCCGCTCTGTGCAGGTCATCGCTCAACTTGGCGTAGGCCGGCATGCCTAGCTGCGTCAGCAAGCCGGCTATGGCGAGGGCGAACATCATTTGTATCAGTGTTACACCACGTTGCCTCACCGTGCATTCCTCCCTGGAAGTGCTTGGCTTTAGCTTCACGGTCTTTGGACATGAGGTCCAGTCGAACAAGTTCAAGGCAGTTGCGGGAAAGGTCGCAGGAGGTGCAGGGATGCGCAATAAACAGCGGGGCATGACGCTTCTGGAAGTGCTGTTGGCAGTAGTTGTGGTGGCTGTTGGCATATTTGCTTCGGCAGCCATGCAGCTTAAGGCACTGCAAGCGACTGACAGCGCGCGCCGTGATGGGCAGGCGGCGTTTGCAGTGCACAGCGAACGCGAGCGGAGCCGGCCATGAAGCGCATGCAAGTCGGCTTCGGGTTGCTGGAAGTGATGCTGGCGCTGACGATCGGACTGATGGTGCTGCTGGCCGCTAGTCAGCTCTTCGTCACTGCCCATCAGGCATGGCGGCTTCAAGGCGCGGCGCTGCGCCTTCAGGATGATGCACGCCTGGCGCTGCTGCGAATGGCTCAGGATATCCGCATGGCAGGCATGTTCGGTTGTCTGCGCCTGAAGCCTGGTGATATCGAGGATCCGATTGCTCGGCAGGCATTTGCCCAGCCACTGGTGATTGGTCCGTCCAGCCTGGAGCTGGTTGTCGCCGAGTCATCAGATTATGCAGGTGAGCCTGACTGGACGCTGTTGACTGACTGCCGTAACGAAGCCCTCGTATACAAAGTTCCCCCATCGCACACGCCCACGCTCATGGCCTTGCGGATCAGCCGTCATCGTTATGAGCTGCGCGGCTCCACCTTGCAGTTCATATGGGGCCGAAATTCCCAGCCGCTCATCGAACATGTGCGCGAGATCCAATTCACTCGGGTTCATTCGCCAGGAGGGGGCAGGGTCGATCTAACGCTCACGCTGTTCGAACCGACGCTGCAACTTGAGCAGCGCCATCAATTGAGCGTGGCGCTACGCAATCTGGAATCCGACTCATGAGCCGTGAACGCGGTATGGTTCTGCTGCTGTCTCTGGTGCTAAGCCTACTGCTGGCTTTGCTGGCTGCCTCGGCCTTGCGTGACGCGCTGATCGAAACACGAATGACCGGTGCCATGATTGATGGCCTGCAGGCTTTTGAAGACGCGGAAGTCGTGCTGCTCGCTGGCGTCGATCAATTGCAGCGCTCGCCGCCGGGGCAGTGCAGCGATTGCAAGCCACCGCCACGTCCGCACGATCTGCAAGGCCAATGGCAAAACCACCAGCGCGGGTATTTTCACCTGCAGAACCTGGGTGAAACCGACCGGGCTGCACATATGCCCGAGGGCGAACGGGTCACCTTGTACCGAATAACAGCCGTCAGCCAGCAACTGGCGGCCCGCCAGGTCCTGGAAGCCGTGTACGCCATACCGACCGCTCAAGCACAAGCCCCCCAGCGCATCCTCTGGCGGCAGAGATTGAGGGAGGACTGACATGCAGCAAGGCATGACCCTGATCGAGTTATTGATTGTCGTGGCCGTCACCGGCATTCTGGCAGCCATTGCCTACCCCAGTTACAGCGACCAGCTCAGGCGAGCCGCACTCAGCGAAGTGGTTGGCCTGCTGCATGACGCTGCACTGCGCCTGGAACGCCATCGCGTGCGTACCGGGCAGTACGCCGAGGGCGACCCGCAGCTGCCCGCCGCCAACCGTCATTATCGCTTGCAGGCCCAACGCGACAGCGACACCTTCACGCTGACCGCCCGGCGCCTGCCCGATGGCCTGATGGTCGATGATCGCTGTGGCGATTTCCAGCTCGACCAGGCCGGCGTGCAGAGCAATCCGGGTGCCGCGCAAGGCAGCGAGCGCTGCTGGGGAAGCTGAAGGTTGAATGATGCCCAGGCATCGCGGAATTACTTCAGGTGTTGGATCGACAGATGAGCAAGCAAGTAGTGGTGGTCGGCGGCGGGGTGATCGGCCTGCTGACCGCATTCAACCTGGCGGCCAAGGTCGGCCAGGTGGTGGTGTGTGACCAGGGCGAAGTTGGCCGCGAGTCTTCCTGGGCGGGCGGCGGTATCGTCTCGCCATTGTACCCCTGGCGCTACAGCCCGGCGGTGACCGCCCTGGCGCATTGGTCGCAGGATTTTTATCCACAGCTGGGCGAGCGTCTGTTTGCCACGACCGGTGTCGACCCAGAGGTGCACACCACTGGCCTGTACTGGCTCGATCTGGACGACGAGGCCGAGGCGCTGGCTTGGGCCGAGCGCGAGCGTAGACCCCTCAGTGCCGTGGATATCTCGGCCGCCTACGATGCGGTGCCGGTGCTTGGCCCGGGCTTCAAGCACGCGATCTTCATGGCCGGTGTGGCCAACGTGCGCAATCCGCGGCTGGTGAAGTCGCTCAAGGCAGCATTGCAGGCACTGCCCAACGTTACCTTGCGTGAGCACTGCCAGATCAGCGGCTTTGTTCATGAGAACGGGCGCGTGACTGGCGTACAGACGGCTGACGGTGTGCTCACGGCGGATGAAGTGGTGCTTAGCGCTGGCGCCTGGAGTGGTGACCTGCTGCGCACCCTGGGGCTCGAGCTGCCGGTCGAGCCGGTGAAGGGCCAGATGATCCTGTTCAAGTGCGCCGAGGACTTCCTGCCGAGCATGGTGCTGGCCAAGGGGCGCTATGCGATCCCGCGTCGGGACGGGCACATTCTGGTGGGCAGCACGCTGGAGCATGCCGGGTACGACAAGACCCCGACCGAGGACGCGCTGGCCAGCCTCAAGGCCTCCGCCATCGAACTGCTGCCTGAGCTCAAGGATGCCACGGTGGTGGCACACTGGGCAGGCTTGCGGCCAGGGTCGCCTGAAGGCATCCCCTATATCGGGCCGGTGCCTGGGCATGACGGCTTGTGGTTGAACTGTGGGCATTACCGCAACGGGCTGGTGCTGGCGCCGGCTTCGTGTCAGCTGTTCACCGACCTGCTCAGCGGGGCCGAGCCCATCATCGATCCGGCGCCGTATGCGCCAGCGGGGCGCTTGGGCTGAGACTGCACAGCAGCCCCAATTTCACCAAGCTACAGATCACTGTGATTGGCCGGGCCCCTGCTGCAAGTGTGCCTGGCTGCAATACCAGTCATTGCCCTGCTGCAGCGCCCGGTCGTCGGGCAGGTGCACGCCGCAGTGGGCGCAACGCACCATCTTCAGTGGCGCATCGAGCTTCGGCTCGGGGTGCGACTGCTGGCTGACTTTGAACTTGCGCCACAGCCAGAACGCGGCGGCGATCAGGGCGATCCAGAAAAGTAGGCGAACCATGGTGTCCAGCTTGTTGATTATGGAAGCCGACAGTCTAGGACGCGGTCATAAAAAAAGGGAGGCCTCAGGCCTCCCTTTCTCATCGCGCTTGGGTCAGTCGAACAGACCAAAGGTCATGTAGCTGAACCACGAGCGATCTTTTTCGGCTTCTTTCGGGCCTGCCGGCACGATCGGGTCGCCGTTCTCGTCCTTCGGCAGCAGCTCTTGCGGCATCTCGTCGCGCGCGTCCTGGAACTGCTTGACCACGTCCTGGTTGGCGCGGGTTTCGCCCGGCGGCAGCGGGGTGTCGGTCTCGATCAGCCCCAGGGTAGCCTTGGACAGCCAGCTGCGGCCGTCAGACTCGGTCTGCTTGGGCTGGAACTGGCCATCGACCAGGCTTGGGTGGTCCGGGTAGTTGAGCTTGAGGGTTTCCAGGCTGGTGGCAGCCAGGTCGTCCAGGTGCATCTTCTGGTACGACTCGACCATGATCGCCAGGCCGTCGCCGACCGATGGGGTTTCCTGGAAGTTCTCGACCACGTAGCGGCCACGGTTGGCAGCGGCCACGTAAGCCTGGCGGCCCAGATAGTAGTCGGCCACGTGGATTTCGTAGGCGGCCAGCAGGTTGCGCAGGTAGATCATGCGCTGCTTGGCGTCCGGCGCGTAGCGGCTGTTGGGGAAGCGGCTGGTCAGCTGGGCGAACTCGTTGTACGAGTCACGGGCGGCGCCCGGGTCACGCTTGGTCATGTCCAGCGGCAGGAAGCGCGCCAGCAGGCCACGGTCCTGGTCGAACGAGGTCAGGCCCTTGAGGTAGTAGGCGTAGTCGACGTTCGGGTGCTGCGGGTGCAGGCGAATGAAGCGCTCGGCGGCCGATTTGGCTGCTTCAGGCTCGGAGTTCTTGTAGTTGGCGTAGATCAGCTCGAGCTGCGCCTGGTCGGCGTAGCGGCCGAACGGGTAGCGCGACTCCAGGGCCTTGAGCTTGTTCACGGCGCTGGTGTAGCTGGAGTTGTCCAGGTCAGCCTGAGCCTGTTGATACAGCTCGGCCTCGCTGAGGTTCTCGTCAATGACTTCCTTATTGGAGGAACAGGCCGCGGTGAGCCCGAGGATGGCGATCAGCAGCAGGTGTTTCACTTGCATGGCGGCTTGCGTCCCTTTGACGGCCGCTGTCTTGGGCGGTGCCGTCCTGTTATGATGAGCGCCCCGGCCAACCCCGGGACAAAAGAAGCCGTATTTAACCACAAGCTCGCAGCCGAAACCAAAGGCTGTGCGCCCGCCGAATCGAGCATGTCCGAGATCATTCAACTTAGCGCAGAGGTCCCGTCCGAACTGGGCGGTCAACGCCTCGACCAAGTCGCCGCCCAATTGTTCGCCGAGTATTCGCGTTCGCGGCTTACTTCGTGGATCAAAGAAGGCCGCCTGACGGTCGATGGCGCGGTCGTGCGCCCTCGGGACCCGGTCCATGGTGGTTCGCAACTCATCCTGGAGGCCGAGCAAGAGGCCCAGGGTGAGTGGATCGCAGAAGATATCGAACTGGATATCGTCTACGAAGACGACCACATCATGGTGATCAACAAGCCTGCCGGGCTGGTTGTTCACCCGGCCGCCGGGCATGCCAGCGGTACGCTGCTCAATGCGCTGCTGCACCACGTGCCGGACATCGTCAACGTGCCGCGCGCCGGTATCGTGCATCGCCTGGACAAGGACACCACCGGCCTGATGGTGGTGGCCAAGACCTTGCAGGCGCAGACCAAGCTGGTCGAGCAGATGCAGGCCCGTAAAGTCAGCCGCATCTACGAATGCATCGTCATCGGCGTGGTCACCGCCGGTGGCAAGATCGATGCGCCGATCGGCCGTCACGGCGGCATGCGCCAGCGCATGGCGGTCACCGACGGCGGCAAGCCGGCGGTCAGCCACTACCGTGTGCTCAAGCGCTTCCGCTCGCACACCCACGTGCGCGTGAAGCTGGAAACCGGCCGTACCCACCAGATTCGTGTGCACATGGCCCATGTCGGTTTCCCGCTGGTCGGCGACCAGACCTATGGCGGGCGCTTCCGCATTCCGCCAGCGGCCAGCCCGACCATGGTCGAGGCGGTCAAGACCTTCCCACGCCAGGCGCTGCATGCGCGTTTCCTTGCGTTGGCTCACCCGATCACCGGTGAAATCATGAAATGGGAGTCGCCGCTGCCGGACGACTTCGTCTGGTTGCTGTCGCTGCTCAACCAGGACCGCGAGAGCTTTATCGGATGAACGGCCTGACGCAGACGCTGCTGTTCCCCGACTGGCCAGCCCCGGCCTCGGTCCGCGCCTGTGTCACTACCCGTGAGGGCGGCGTCAGCCTGTCGCCCTATGATTCCTGCAATCTCGGTGATCACGTCGGCGATGACCCGGTCGCCGTCGCCGAGAACCGCCGTCGCCTGAGCGACACATTCGCCATCCAGCCCGCCTGGCTCAAGCAGGTGCATGGCCTGGTGGTGGCGGATGCCGACCCCGCCGTGGTGGCCGAGGCCGATGCCAGCTGGACCGACCAGCCGGGCGTTGCCTGCACCGTGATGACTGCCGATTGCCTGCCGGCGTTGTTCTGCGACCGCGCCGGTACGCGCGTGGCCGCAGCGCATGCCGGCTGGCGCGGGCTGGCTGGCGGTGTGCTCGAGGCTACCCTCGATCGCCTGGCGCTGGCGCCTGAAGAGGTGCTGGTGTGGCTCGGGCCGGCGATTGGCCCCAAGGCGTTCGAAGTCGGGCTGGAGGTGCGCGATGCCTTCACCGCCGTGCATCCTGAAGCGGCCAGGGCGTTTGTCGACGGCGAGCGGCCGGGCAAGCTGATGGCCGACATCTACGAGCTGGCACGCATTCGCCTGGCGGCGCGTGGGGTGACGGCTGTTTATGGGGGCGGTTTCTGCACGGTCAGTGACGAGCGGTTCTTCTCCTATCGCCGTACCCCGCAGGGCGGGCGTTTCGCCTCCTTGGTCTGGCTGGCTGCGCGCTAGCCTGTACTGGCTTCATCGCGGGCAAGCCCGCTCCCACAGGTAACTCACCGGCCTTGAAAGCGGTGCTGTACTTGTGGGAGCGGGTTTACCCGCGAATGCCCCAGAGCTAAACCATCAGGTTGACGCCGGTCAACCCCGCTAAGCTTGAATCTTCCAGAATCACCCTTATCTATTAAGGCATCTCAGGCAGGTTTCTTCATAAACAGGCGCTGTCCATCGCTCCGACCTGCCCTTTAAAGGAAGGTACCCCCCATGCGAATAGACCGTTTGACCAGCAAGCTGCAGCTTGCGATATCCGATGCCCAATCCCTGGCCGTTGGCATGGACCACCCAGCCATCGACCCCGTGCACCTGTTGCAGGCACTGCTCGAACAGCAGGGCGGTTCGATCAAGCCGCTGCTGATGCAGGTCGGCTTCGATATCAACAGCCTGCGCCAGGCGTTGGTGAAAGAACTCGACCAGTTACCGAAAATCCAGAACCCCACCGGCGACGTGAACATGTCGCAGGACCTGGCTCGCCTGCTCAACCAGGCCGACCGCCTGGCCCAGCAGAAAGGCGACCAGTTCATTTCCAGTGAACTGGTGCTGCTCGCTGCCATGGACGAGAACAGCAAGCTCGGCAAGCTGCTGCTCGGCCAGGGCGTGAGCAAGAAGGCCCTGGAAAACGCCATCAACAACCTGCGTGGCGGCGCGGCGGTGAATGACGCCAACGCCGAAGAGTCGCGCCAGGCCCTGGACAAGTACACCGTCGACCTGACCAAGCGCGCCGAAGAAGGCAAGCTCGACCCGGTGATCGGCCGTGACGACGAAATCCGCCGCACCGTGCAGGTGCTGCAGCGCCGTACCAAGAACAACCCGGTGCTGATTGGTGAGCCTGGCGTGGGCAAGACTGCCATCGCCGAGGGCCTGGCCCAGCGCATCATCAATGGTGAAGTGCCCGATGGCCTGAAAGGCAAGCGCCTGCTGGCGCTGGACATGGGCGCGCTGATCGCCGGTGCCAAGTACCGCGGTGAGTTCGAAGAGCGACTCAAAGGCCTGCTCAACGAGCTGTCCAAGCAGGAAGGCCAGATCATCCTGTTCATCGACGAACTGCACACCATGGTCGGCGCCGGCAAAGGCGAGGGCGCCATGGACGCGGGCAACATGCTCAAGCCGGCCCTGGCCCGTGGCGAGTTGCACTGCGTTGGCGCCACCACGCTCAACGAATACCGCCAGTTCATCGAGAAGGACGCGGCGCTGGAGCGGCGCTTCCAGAAAGTGCTGGTGGAAGAGCCGAGCGAGGAAGACACCATCGCCATCCTGCGTGGCCTGAAAGAGCGCTATGAAGTGCACCACAAGGTGGCCATCACCGACGGTGCGATCATCGCCGCCGCCAAGCTCAGCCACCGCTACATCACCGACCGCCAGCTGCCGGACAAGGCCATCGACCTGATCGACGAAGCGGCCAGCCGCATCCGCATGGAGATCGACTCCAAGCCGGAAGTGCTCGACCGCCTCGACCGTCGCCTGATCCAGCTGAAGGTGGAATCCCAGGCGCTGAAGAAAGAAGAAGACGAGGCAGCCAAGAAGCGCCTCGAGAAGCTCACCGAGGAAATCGAGCGGCTGGAGCGCGAGTATTCCGACCTGGAAGAGATCTGGGCGTCGGAGAAGGCCGAAGTGCAAGGCTCGGCGCAGATCCAGCAAAAGATCGAGCAGGCCCGCCAGGAGCTGGAGACCGCCCGTCGCAAAGGTGACCTGAGCCGCATGGCCGAGCTGCAGTACGGGGTGATCCCGGACCTGGAGCGCAGCCTGCAGATGGTCGACCAGCACGGCAAGACCGAGAACCAGTTGCTGCGCAACAAGGTGACCGAGGAAGAGATTGCCGAAGTGGTGTCCAAGTGGACCGGCATCCCGGTGGCCAAGATGCTCGAAGGCGAGCGCGAGAAGCTGCTGAAGATGGAAGAACTGCTGCACCAGCGGGTAATTGGCCAAGGCGAGGCGGTGACTGCGGTTGCCAACGCCGTGCGCCGTTCGCGTGCGGGGTTGTCCGACCCGAACCGGCCGAGTGGTTCGTTCATGTTCCTCGGCCCGACCGGCGTGGGCAAGACCGAGCTGTGCAAGGCGCTGGCCGAGTTCCTGTTCGACACCGAAGAGGCCATGGTGCGCATCGACATGTCCGAGTTCATGGAGAAACACTCGGTGGCTCGCCTGATCGGTGCCCCGCCAGGGTACGTGGGTTATGAAGAGGGCGGTTACCTGACCGAAGCCGTGCGCCGCAAGCCATACTCGGTGGTGCTGCTGGACGAAGTGGAAAAGGCTCACCCGGATGTGTTCAACGTGCTGCTGCAGGTGCTGGAAGACGGCCGCCTGACTGACAGCCATGGCCGCACCGTGGACTTCCGCAACACGGTGATCGTGATGACCTCCAACCTGGGCTCGGCGCAGATCCAGGAGCTGGTGGGGGATCGCGAGGCACAGCGTGCGGCGGTGATGGATGCGGTGGGTTCGCACTTCCGTCCGGAGTTCATCAACCGCATCGACGAAGTGGTGGTGTTCGAGCCGCTGGGCCGCGAGCAGATCGCCGGTATCACCGAGATCCAGCTTGGCCGCCTGCGCAGCCGCCTGCTCGAGCGCGAACTGTCGCTGAGCCTGAGCCCGGAGGCCTTGGACAAGCTGATCGCCGTGGGTTACGACCCGGTGTATGGCGCACGGCCGCTGAAGCGGGCAATCCAGCGCTGGATCGAAAACCCGCTGGCGCAGCTGATCCTGGCTGGCAAGTTCCTCCCAGGGACGGCGATTACCGCCAAGGTCGAAGGCGACGAAATCGTCTTTGCCTGATCACTGCAGTAACCAAGCCCCGCTTCGGCGGGGCTTTTTTGTGTCTGCCTGTGCCGGCCTCTTCGCGGGCAAGCCCGCTCCCACTGGGTAATGCAATCCCCTGTGGGAGCGGGTTTACCCGCGAAGAGGCCGGCACGGGCCCAGCAAATCCGGGGCTTTGCTGCCTTCATGGATAACTTGCTGAAAATTTTGAAATTTTTGCTTGCATCAAAATTCGAGTGCCCCTAATATACGCCGCGTTGTCAGGCACTAAGCGAATCACCAGCAACATCGGTGACCGCAAAACAACTTACAAATCAGTAAGTTGAATGAAAAAAAGTGGTTGACAAGCAAAACGAAGAATGTAGAATAGCCGGCCTCAGCAGCGACAACGCGAAAGCGGATCGCCAAAGAGACCGAAGCTAACACAAGCTTCGAAGCTGTAAAGATGTGCCGAAGTTCAGTTCCGCGATAGCTCAGTCGGTAGAGCAAATGACTGTTAATCATTGGGTCCCTGGTTCGAGTCCAGGTCGCGGAGCCAATCTCGGGGTGTAGCGCAGTCCGGTAGCGCGCCTGCTTTGGGAGCAGGATGTCAGGAGTTCGAATCCCCTCACCCCGACCATTTTCCGGGTCGTTAGCTCAGTTGGTAGAGCAGTTGGCTTTTAACCAATTGGTCGTAGGTTCGAATCCTACACGACCCACCATGTAGAAAAGGGCATCTCCAATGAGATGCCCTTTTTTTTGAAACACTCGGGGTGTAGCGCAGTCCGGTAGCGCGCCTGCTTTGGGAGCAGGATGTCAGGAGTTCGAATCCCCTCACCCCGACCATTTTTGGGTCGTTAGCTCAGTTGGTAGAGCAGTTGGCTTTTAACCAATTGGTCGTAGGTTCGAATCCTACACGACCCACCATGTAAAAAGGGCATCTCGAAAGAGATGCCCTTTTTCTTTGCCTCAAGAAAACCGCCCTTCGCCGCAGGTTGCGCGCATCTGGCTGCCAAACAGTCACCCCCCTGTGGGAGCGGGCTTGCCCGCGAAGAAGGCGGCGCGGTGCATGGCACGGGCTTCGCCCGTGTTCGCGGCGGTTCGGCGCCACGACAAGCCCGCTCCCACAGGTGAAGCCCTTTGGGCCTGTCAGTGCAGCTTCAGGCGTGGCTCGGTGCCCCGGCCAATCTTGCTACCCAACATCATCAACGCCGTGCGGAAGAACCCGTACAGCGCCATCTGGTGCATGCGGTACAGCGACACGTAGAACATCCGCGCCAGCCAGCCCTCCAGCTTCACGCTGCCCATCAGGTTACCCATCAGGTTGCCCACCGCCGAGAAGCGCGACAGCGACACCAGCGAGCCGTAGTCCTTGTATTCGTAAGTCGGCAGCGCCTTGTTCTCCAGGCGTGCCTTCAGGCTCTGCGCCAGCATCGAGGCTTGCTGGTGCGCGGCCTGGGCCCGTGGCGGCACGTTGCGGTCGCTACCCGGTTGCGGGCAGGCGGCGCAGTCACCAAAGGCGAAGATGTTGTCGTCGCGGGTGGTCTGCAGGGTAGGGCGCACCACCAGCTGGTTGATGCGGTTGGTTTCCAGGCCGTCGATGTCCTTGAGGAAGCCCGGCGCACGGATACCCGCCGCCCACACTTTGAGGCTGGCCTGGATCACTTCACCGTCTTTGGTTTTCAGGCCATCTTCGGTCACTTCACTGACGGCAGCGTTGGTCATCACCTTCACACCGAGTTTTTCCAGGGTCTTGTGCACCGGCACGCTGATGCGCTCCGGCAGCGCAGGCAGCACGCGCGGACCTGCCTCGATCAGGGTGATGTGCATGTCCTTGGGCTGGATGCGATCCAGGCCGTAGGCCGCCAGTTCGTGGGCCGCGTGGTGCAGTTCGGCCGCCAGTTCCACACCGGTGGCACCGGCGCCGACAATGGCCACGCTGATCTGCTCGCTGGCCACGTCACCGGCGTGGGCACGCAGGTAGTGGTTCAGCAGCTGCTGGTGGAAGCGCTCGGCCTGCTTGCGGGTGTCGAGGAACAGGCAGTGCTGCGCCGCGCCCAGGGTGCCGAAGTCGTTGGTGTTGGAGCCGACGGCGATCACCAGGGTGTCGTAGCCCAGGGTGCGCGCAGGCAGCAGCTCGCGGCCCTCTTCATCGAGGGTCGCGGCCAGTTGGATCTGCTTGCCTTCACGGTCCAGGCCACTCATGCGCCCCAACTGGAAGTTGAAGTGGTTCCACTTGGCCTGGGCCACGTAGTTCAGTTCGTCTTCCGAAGAGTTCAGCGAGCCGGCGGCCACTTCGTGCAGCAGGGGTTTCCAGATGTGCGTGAGGTTGGCGTCGACCAGGGTAATCTCGGCCTGCTTGCGCTTGCCCAGGCTTTTACCCAGGCGGGTCGCCAGTTCCAGGCCGCCGGCGCCGCCGCCGACAATCACGATGCGATGAGTCATGGGGATATCTCATAAGGTTTACGGAATTCGTGGCCCCAGGGGCCGGCCGCAAACTGCGCGAGGGGAGGGCGAGCGCGAAGCAGCTCATAGCACCAGTCCACTCAGCAGGCGGCTGATGAGACCCAACCCGATGGTCACGGCCAGTACCAGCACAAGGAGCAGCCAGGGCCGGAAAGGCCGGCGCTCGACTTGGTGCTGGGGGGCTCGCAGATACTCATCGACACGACGCTGATCTTCCGGGTTCAGGCGGCTGGTCATGGTGGGCCTCGTCAGGTAGACGTTTGTGACTGCAGGAACGCCACAGCGTTCATGCAAGCGCATTCAATCAAATGATAATGCTTTCTATCCCTGGCGCCGAGTCTACGCCATCGCAAAGACTCTCGGCAGTGGATCAAAGACTGATGCCCACGTCGAAGACGATGCTGCGCCCCAGGTTACCGCGCAGAAAGTCCGGCGCATCGGGGTGGGCGAACAAAACCCGGGCGAAGGTCGGCCCCACCAGCGACAGCGAGCGCCAGCCCTGGCGCAGGTATTCGGTGGGCGGCGGGAAATGGGTGTTGAGGTCGAGCACCTCGCGCTTGAGGCTGGCAAAGGCGATGATGTCCAGCTCACTCAGGTCCAGCCCGCGCTCGCGGTAGTTGTGCGCCTTCTTGCGCAGCGTCGGCGCCAGGCGCCCGAGCAGCTCGGCGGCGGCGATGCGCCGCGGGCGGGCTTCGCGGCGCACCAGCTGGGCCAGGGAAAAGGCACTGCGCCGGCGCTGCAGCTCTTCACGCCACTCGTCGTTCAGGCGGCGGCCTTCGTCGAGTACGAAAAACACTTCAAAGGCTGCATCGCGGAACAGCACATCCGGGGGCTCCTGGCCGGCCGGGGTGAAGTCCTCGCTGCGGTAAGGGATGTTCAGCCCTTGCAACAGGCGCTGGCACACCCACCGCTCCCGCTCCCACTTGCGGGCGTTGGAGAGAAAGGCATTGGCTTGTTCGGCCTGGATGGTAAGCAGGCGCAGGTAATCTGAGTCATCCATGGGAACAAGCTTAGTCGGCAATTGTGAACGTAAGGCCCTGTTTGACCGTGGGAATCGGCATCAGGGTGTAGACTCGGGCTATCCGTGCCAGGAGCGATTTGCCAGTGATCAGCGCCCACGTCCTGTCCTCTGCCAGCCTGACCATCGGTTGGTTGGGCTACATCCCGTTGTTGATCTGGGCTGCATCGCGTACGCGGTGGGTAGAGTTGTGCACCGACCGGCGCCGCCAGCACCTGCTGTTTGGCACGGTGTTCTGCCTGTTTGCCCTGTGGCTGGTCAGGCGCGATTTCGATACCGGCGTGTCCTACCACTTCATCGGCATGACGGCGGTGACCTTGTTGCTGGACTGGCCGCTGGCGATTCTGGGTGGTTTCCTTGCGCAACTCGGCTTGCTGGCGCTGGGCCGGCAGGATCTTGCGGCGCTCGGGGTCAACGGGCTGCTGCTGGTGGGGTTGCCCGTGCTGATCACCGAAGTGTGCGCGATCCTGGTCGAACGGGCGCAGCCGCGAAACCTGTTCGTTTATATCTTCTGTTCGGGGTTTTTCCCCGCGGCGCTGACGGTGCTGATTTGCGTGCCGGTGGCGTTGGGCGTGCTGTGGCTGGATGGGCGCTTTGCGATGCCGGAGTGGCTCAGCGACTTTATCGGCTACCTGTGGCTGATGATGTTCCCGGAGGCGTTCATCAACGGCATGGTGATCAGTGCCCTGGTGGTGTTTTGCCCGGAGTGGCTGGAAACGTTCAATCGCACCCGGTATCTGCAGGCGCCGTGGAAGGATGATGAGCGCTGATTCATGTATTGGCTGCGCCGGCCTCTTCGCGGGCAAGCCCGCTCCCACAGGATAACCACTGGCTTGAAGGTTGTGGCTTCCCTGTGGGAGCGGGCTTGCCCGCGAAGAGGCCGGTACAGGTATCAGAGATAGCTACTCAATGCCGCGGCTCCAGCTCCCCGGAAAACAGCTCATCCTCGGCATCCGGCGCCACCGGAATCTTGTGCTCCTCGGCCGCCCAGGCGCCCAAGTCAATCAGCTTGCAGCGGTCGGAACAGAATGGCCGGAACGCGTTCTTCTCGTTCCATTCCACAGGTGCGCCACAGGTCGGGCAATCGACGGTCAATGGCTGGCTCATGGCTGGCCTCCTCGTAAAGTCAGGTAAAAGTGGTGCAGGCGGTCAATCTGCTTGTGCAGCGCGGCCAGGTCGCCGTCATTGACCAGCACATCGTCGGCATGGGCCAGGCGCTCTTCACGGGCCAGCTGGGCCTTGAGAATGGCCTGCACCTGCTCGGCGCTGGTGTTGTCACGCGCCAGTGTACGCGCCACCTGCAGCTCCTGCGGCACATCGATGACCAGCACCCGCTGGACCTTCTGGTGCTGGCCCGACTCGATCAGCAACGGCGACACGTACACCGCATAGGGGGACTCGGCCTTGGCCAGGTAACTGAAGATCTCCTGCCCGATCAACGGGTGCAGCAGTTGCTCCAGCCACTTGCGCTGAGCCGGGTTGGCGAAGATCAGCTGGCGCAAGGCCGCACGATCAAGCTGGCCATCGTCCAGCAGCACGCCGGGGCCGAAGCGTTCGACGATGCTGGCCAGCGCCGGGCGGCCGGGCTCGACCACCCAGCGCGCCGCCTGGTCGGCATCGACCAGGTGCACGCCAAGTTCGACGAAGCGCTCGGCGGCGGCGCTCTTGCCGCTGCCGATGCCGCCGGTCAGCCCGAGAATCCAGGGGGTGAAGGCCTTGGTGGTCATCACATTCCAAACAGTTGCAGGTAGAAGGCGTATATTTCATCACCCCAGAGCACAGCAATCCACCCCGCAGTGGCCAGATAAGGGCCAAAGGGTATGGCAGTGCCGACGGATTGCCTGCGCACACGCAGCAGGCACAGGCCCGCCACCACACCGATCACCGACGACAGCATCAAGGTGAGCGGCAATACCTGCCAGCCACCCCAGGCGCCGATCAGCGCCAGCAGCTTGAAGTCGCCATAGCCCATGCCTTCCTTGCCGGTGATCAGCTTGAACGCCCAGTACACCAACCACAGGCTCAGGTACCCGGCCACCGCGCCCCACAGCGCATCGGGCAGTGGCACCACCGTGTCGAAGGCATTGACGATCAAGCCCAGCCATAGCGTCGGCAGCACCAGCACATCGGGCAACAGCTGCTGGTCATGATCGATCAGGCTCAGTGCCAGCAGGCTCCAGGTCAGCAACATCAGGGCCAAGGCCTCGGTGCCTGCGCCGGAATGCCAGGCTACTAGCATCGACAGCAGCGCACAGGCCACCTCGATCAGGGGATAACGCGCGCTGATCGGTTGCTTGCACGCCGAACAGCGCCCGCGCAATACCAGGTAGCTCAGCACGGGAATGTTTTCCCAGGCGCGGATCGCGTGCTGGCAATGCGGGCAGTGGGAGGCGGGGAGGGATAGATTGAAGCGCTCGTGCTCGGTGGTCGGCAGGCCCAGCACTTCCTGCGCCTCACGTTGCCACTGGCGCTCGAGCATGATCGGCAGGCGATGCACCACCACGTTGAGGAAGCTGCCCACCAGCAGGCCGAGTACAGCCGCCAAGGTGATGAAGTACGCCGGCTGCTCGGCCAGCAAAGTCCAGAAAGTCATGTTCAGATCAAGCTACCCAGCTGGAAGATCGGCAGGTACATCGCCACCACCAGGCCACCGACCAGCAGGCCCAGGATCAGCACGATGGCCGGCTCCAGCAGGCTGGTCAACTGGTCCAGTGTCTGGCTGACCTGTTCCTCGTAATGGCTGGCAGACTTCGCCAGCATCTGGTCCAGCGTGCCGCTGGATTCACCAATGGCGGTGAGTTGCACCAACAATGGCGGGAACAGCGGTTCATTGGCCATCGCCTGGTGCAGCGCCTGCCCGTTGGCCATGGCCTGGCGCAAGCGCTGCACCGCCTGTTCATGCAGCTCGTTGCCGCAGGCCTTGGCCACGGTGACCAGCGCATCCAGCAGCGGCACCCCGGCAGCATAGGACGTAGCCAGGGTGCGGGCAAAGCGCGCCAGGGCCGCCTGGCTCAACAACCTGCCGAATACAGGAAGGCGCAAGGCTTGTGCAGTTATCCACAGGCGTGCTGGCGCATGCTTCAGATACAGCCGGGTTACGGCGAAGCCCAGGCCCAGCGCGGTTATCAACAGCAGCGGCGCATAGCGCCCCAGCCCTGTGGACAAGTTGATCACCCACTGCGTGAAGGCTGGTAACGCGGCATCGAAACCGGCAAACAGGCTCTCGAACCGCGGAATCACTTCCAGCAACAACACCGCCGATACCCCCAACCCGGTCAGCAACAGCAGCACCGGATAGAGCATCGCCTTGCGCACCCTTTTACGCAGCACCTGCCGCTGCTCCAGCATCCCCGCCAATTGCTCCAGCTGCCGATCGAGCGTGCCGGATTGCTCGCCCACGCGAATCAGGTTGCAGTACAACCCATCGAACCACGCCGGATGGCGCTGCAGCGCATCTGCCAGCCCCAGGCCCGAAGCCACATCCCGTTTCAATTTATCCAGCAAGGCTGCCTGCCCCGCACTGCAGCCACTGCGGCCCATCACCTCGAAGGCCTGCAACAGCGGCACCCCGGCCTTGATCAAGGTCGCCAGCTGCCGGCTGAAACCCGCCGGGTCGGCCTTTTCCCGAGCCTTCGGCAGCCGCCATTCAAACCCGCCGGCCGCCCGCAGGCTGACCACGCGAATGCCTTGGCGCTGCAGGCCGGCCCGTGCATAAGCCGCGCTGCGCCCGCTGACCTGGCCGCTGACAGTAGCGCCACTGGCATCGGTGCCGCGCCACGCATAGAGCTGTGTCGATGAGTTCATGCAAAGGTCCTTTTCTGCCCGTGCGACAAGCCTGGAAACAGCTTGCCGCGTCCCTGAGCGGGCGTGCGTCCGTGATGCTCACTAGAGTAGTTCAGCGAAGATGACGCCCTGGCGCGCAGGGGTGACAAAAGGTGTCTGTTCAGGCCTACTGCGCCGCTGCCAGCTGGGGGCGAGCCTGACCTCCACGAGTACACGTATCAAAAAGGAAATCGTTCATGAAAGGGCAACGCGGTATCACCCTGATCGAACTGATGATCGTCGTCGCGATCATCGGCATTCTGGCGACCATCGCCATCCCGATGTACACCAACCACCAGTCCCGCACCAAGGCGGCCGCCGGCTTGCTGGAGATCAGCGCGCTGAAGACGGCGATGGAGCTGCGGTTGAATGAAGGCAAGGATGTGGGGAGTGTGGCTGAGTTGGGTGGGCAGCCGGATACGGCGAACTGTGCGATTGCGGTGAGCAGCAAGGCGGCTGACGGGATTGGCACGATTGCATGCGCCCTGGTTGATGTGCCGGCCAATGTGGTTGGCAAGAGCCTTGCCCTGACGCGCTCGCCAACTGGCTGGACCTGCACGACCGATATCGAGGAAGACCTCGCGCCGAAGGGTTGCAAAGCGCCCTGAGGGGAGGGGAATAAGGCCGGGGAAACAGGGGTTTACGCGGCAGGTGCGGCAGTGGTACGTTGCGCTACACGCCGGTGTAGCTCAGTCGGTAGAGCAGCGCACTCGTAACGCGAAGGTCGCAGGTTCGATTCCTGTCTCCGGCACCAGAGACCAGTTTCCAGAAGTCTATGACTGTCTACGAAACCCCCGCAAAGCCCGTCTAGAGCGGGCTTTATTGTTTCTGTCTGTCTCGTTTTGTCTCTGGGCATCTACGCGTTTTAGGGATATGGTTAGGGATATCTCGGTTCGACAAGGAAACGTATCCCTATGGCGCGCACAGTGGTGCCTCTCACCGATCCCAAATGTGATGCGGCCAAGCCTCGGGAGAAGGATTACAAGCTGTTCGATGGCAAAGGCCTCTACCTGCTGGTGAAGCCGTCAGGGGTCAAGACCTGGCGTATGAAGTACATCAAACCTGATGGCCGTGATGGTTTAGCTACGTTTGGCAACTATCCGGCGCTCGGCTTGAAAGCGGCCAGGGAGCGACGCGCTCAGGCGCTTGAGCTATTGGCAGCCGGGAAAGACCCCATCGAGCAGGCGCGCTTGGACAAACAAGAAGCGGCTAACGCCCGGGCGAATACATTCCGTTTGCTTGCTCAGGAATGGCACGCGGCCTGCGCTCGTAAGTGGACGCCTGGTCATGCCTCCACCGTGTGGCGACGCATTGAATCCCACCTGTTGCCCACTCTCGGTGATCGTCCGGTCGCGGAGCTCAAAACACGGGATCTGCTTGTTCCGCTGAAAGCGGCGGAAAAGCGGGATACCTTGGATACGGCTGCACGCCTACGCCAGTACATGACGGGCATCCTCCGTATGGCGGTTCAGCATGGCCATCTGGATTTCAACCCTGCGATCGATCTGCAAGGCGCGACGGCCACCCGCAAAACAGCGCACCGGCCTGCTTTGCCATTCGAACGCTTACCTGAGCTTCTTCAGCGGATAGATGCCGACAGCGGGCGCGGCCTGACTAAGCTTGCGGTGCAGCTGACCATGTTGGTGTTCATCCGCTCCAGTGAGCTCCGCTTCGCTCGCTGGGGAGAGATAGACATGGGGAGGCTGATGTGGGAAATCCCTGGCGAAAGAGTGGCTATTGAGGGTGTGAAGAACTCCTATCGAGGCTCCAAGATGAGCACGCCACACCTGGTACCACTCAGCCGGCAGGCTGTAGAGGTGCTGGAGAGAATTCGTAACCTCACTGGTCGTTTCGATCTGGTGTTTGCGGGTGACCACAATCATTGGAAACCGATGAGCGAGAACACCGTGAACAAAGCGCTGCGGCGAATGGGGTATGACACTAAAGCAGAGGTATGCGGCCACGGTTTTCGGACAATGGCCTGTTCCGCATTGGTTGAGTCTGGGCTTTGGAGTAAAGACGCTGTCGAACGACAAATGAGCCACCAGGAGAGAAACACGGTGCGTGCCGCCTACATCCACAAGGCTGAGCACATACAAGAGCGTAGGCTCATGGTGCAGTGGTGGGCTGATTACTTGGACGCAAATCGCAAGGAGGCGATCACCCCCTACGATTTTGCCCATGGGCGGTTGCCTCGTTCATGAGACAGATGGGGTGGGAAATATCGAACAGGGATATTTGGGCAAATCTGGTTGAGGATGCTCAGCCTCTTCAAGGCAGGTGTATCAGGTGTAACCGGTGTAACGGCAGGATACAACGTATTGAAAATATTAAGGAAAACCTGGTTACACCTTATGCAGTGTCGGCTTACACCTGGGTGTAACTCAGCAAGAAAGTGTAACAGCCGGAAAGCCCAGCTCTTCCTGCTGGTCGCTCTTTCGTTCGGACACAAAACATCTAAACGGCGCGGAATTCAGTCCACAGCCATGGGGCGCGGGGGGGCAAATGATTGAAAGTCAAACATACGACATGCTTCTGAAACGTTATGGCAGCACGTGCTTACCGCTTGAGCTCGTGCGACAGCACTATCTTTCGCACATGGGGATGCCGGCGCTTCTCAGAGCGTTTGGCAAAGGGAGGATATCGTTGCGCGTAGTGAAGGGTGAGTGGGGCGGACGCATGCAACGGGTGGTATACCTTCACGACCTGGCTAGCTGGCTCGATCAAGGGAGTAATTGACCCCCTTACCGCTGCGCAGCGGGTTGTTGACGACCACGACCGTTCGTCGGGGTCGAATGTCGTATAGATGTGACGAGAGTGCTACGAAGAAGCGAGATGGGGATAACTCCAGCCGCCTAGAAATTTCTCTGTTTCTTTCCCCAGTGAATCGGCATAAATAGTTGGCCCTGTTCATACCAATACAGGGAACTAGCTATGACAACTCGTAGCACTTCAAGCACCACCCATCTTGCACCATCAAGTCCAAGAGCTGACCTCGGTGACACGAACCCACTCGGCTTTGATCCAGCAACACGACTGATCCGCATAACAGATGTGGTCGCCCTGGTAGGTCTTGCGCGTCCGACGATCTATAAGCTGATGAGCCAGCCTGAAAGCGGTTTTCCCCAGCCAGTCAAACTTACGGATAGCACCGCTCGCGGTGCGCCTGTCGCTTGGGTCTTGTCTGAAGTTTTGGACTGGACCCGCGCCCGCATTGCCGCTCGCGACAAGGTGGCGGCATGACACCAATCTTCCTGCCACACACCATCCTCGACGCGGTCGGAGTACTTGAAGGCGCCCGGCCTGCAGTGGCCATGGGACGTGATCGCCTACGCGCCTTGCGTGATCGTGCCATTTCTGAGGGCGCGCACGTTCTGCTCTTGGCCTGGCCGTCTCTGGAATGGGTGATGCTGGCCGTCGAGGTGCCATCGGGCGTAGTAATCGAAGACGCGCGGCAACTAATACCCAATCTGCTGGCCAATCCCGCTGCCTTGGAGCACATGCGTTCAGAGTCTCGCAATGGCCAGCATCTAAGTTGGCTGTCTCTGGTCCGCCCCGTCGCCGCTAAGCACTAACGAAAACGCCCCCGGCTGCAACCGGAGGCGTTAGAGGTACATTCGTATGCCCCCTCAATCTATGACGTCGTGCGTGATCGCGCAAGCCTCGCGTATTGCTCCTATCAAATCGAGGCGCTATGCTCCGTCTGTCGCTGCAAATTCAGTGACCGGGTTTGGCGACCCGATATACTTGGCGCATAGGCGCCCCATCCGACAGCAGGCGCTTTTTTTGTGTCTGCCGTTTCGTGTTATGGCGGCTGTGTGTGGGAGGCCTTCGGGCCTGCCGGGTTCCAAGTTCCCGGTTCGCCAACCTGCGCACAGCTGCCACCCAAAATCGTTTGGCGACGATCAGTGGCAGCTCCAGCTAACTTGGAGTACCACACATGCCCGCCCTCAATCCGTCCAAAATCCGCGCCGCCGCCCACCGGGCAATGGCTCTCGCCGCTCTACACGCAAACTCAAGCCTTGCTACCCGCCTCGCACGCTACAACCGACATATGAGCATTGCTCGCTCCCTGGAAACCGTCGGGGGTGCGCAATGAGATCTGCATCTAAGGGACTTGAGGGGCGTCTCCCCGAAGACCTTCTATCTGTATGCGCCACCAATGCTGCCGGTGTGCCAATTGATGCCATCACCGCGGCTTGTTCCCGCGTCGACGCCGTTTTGCACTTACTCATGGCGCAGTTCAATTCCGGTCCGGATGTTGAGAGGCTGTCTGACTCAGTAATAGCGAATGTTATTTGGGACGTCCAAGGCACCGTGGGACTGATTCGGTCGTTGGCTTTGCATGGCGATAGGACCACGTACCAATTGGTGCATGGAGGGGGGGAATGAGTAAGCGCCCCAGCTTCGCCGAAGTAAAACACGCCTCCCTCCAGTCAATCGAGCAAGTCCTTTCTAATTGGTTGCCAGGCGGCAAACGGGTAGATGGTGGCAAGGAATACACAGCCCCCAACCCTACACGAGCTGACAAACATGCAGGCTCGCTTAAGGTCAACTTGGCTAAAGGCACTTGGTGCGACTTCGCAACCGGCGACAAAGGCGGTGATCTGATTGACCTGGTGCGCTACCTTGATCGCGGCACCGATGTAGAGGCTTGCAACAAACTAGCGGCCTTCCTCGGCGTTGAGGCGTCCATTAGCACCAATGTCGCACCATCCACTGGCCACGCTCAAAAGTCAGAGTGGGTGCCAGTGCTACCCATTCCTGACCAAGCAATGCAGAGGGTGCTGCAAAAACACAAGCAGCACGGTAAACCCTCCAAAGTTTGGATCTACCGTGAGGCCTGCGGTCAGGCGCTTATGGTGCTGTATCGCTTCGACCTCGGCCCGGATGAGAACGGCAGGTCGCGCAAAGTCTTCGCGCCCCTCACCTGGTGTAAACACTCTACTAACGGCTCGCTGGCTTGGCGCTGGCAGGGCTTATCGGAGCCACGCCCGCTCCTGCGCCTTGATGACCTGGCTAAACGTCCTTCGGCACCAGTTGTATTGTGCGAGGGTGAAAAGGCCGCCGATGCCGCTGCCGAGCTGTTGCCCGAGCATGTTGCCACCTGCTGGCCTAACGGGACGAACTCTTGGCAGAAGGCTGATTTCGCGGCGCTAGCCGGGCGTGACGTATTGCTGTGGCCAGATAACGATGCCCCAGGTTTGAAGTGCATGGATGCCTTGGCCGATCACCTTCGGAAGCTTGGAGCTGCCTCGGTTCAGACGGTAGCTTTGACTGTATTCAGGCAACTTCCTAGTATGGACGGTGAGCGCTCCACTTTCGCGCCGGGCGGTGAGTGGCGCGAAGGTGACGATGCGGCGGATGCCCAATCCAAAGGTTGGACAGCCCAACACTTGTCGGAGCTGCAACGCACCGGTGAGCTGTTTGCCCTCGCACCTGCCGCCACGCCCAACCCCACCAAGCAGAGCAAAGCCACTGACCAGGCCAAGCCTCAATCCGAAAAGAAAACCGCCCCGGCCCCGAGCGGCTTTCGTGTCACAAAGGATGGGGTGTTCTATGCCGGTGAGGATGGCGAAGCAAGACCGGTTTGTTCACGGCTAGAGATATTGGCTCGCACCCGTGACGAAAAGGGCCATGGCTGGGGCCTGCTGGTGGAGTTCGATGATCCCGACGGTGCTAGCAAGCGCCTTAACATTCCGGCCAGGGCAATGGCGGGCGACTTTGGCAAGGAAGTGCTCGCGCCACTGGTTGATATGGGGCTGCGCCTGGCACCCGTGCGCACTGCTCGCAATTCGCGCAACGACCTACAGAGCTACCTGCAAGGATATGACGGTTCCGAGCGCGCCCGCTTGGTCACTCGCCTGGGCTGGCATGGGAATGCTTACTTAGTGCCGGATCGGCAGATCGGTGCCAGCACTGAATACCTGCACTTCTACGAAGCCGGCACCCAGCTCCCGCCCATTACCCAAGTTGGAACACTAGAGCAGTGGCAACAGCAAATCGGCACGTTGTGCGTGGGGAACAACCGCCTGACATTCGTCGTGTGCGTAGCTTTTGCTGGAGCGGTGCTGCATTTGCTTGGGCATGAATCAGGCGGTTTCCACCTTTATGGCGATAGCTCAGGCGGGAAGACCACCCATTTACAGGTGGCCGCTTCGGTTTGGGGTGGGCCGCGCCTGGTGCGCTCCTGGCGCTCTACGGACAACGCCCTGGAAAGTATCGCGGCGGCGCACTCGGACGGATTGCTGGTGCTCGATGAGATCGGGATGTGCGACCCACGGATCATCGGGGAAACTGTCTACATGCTCGGCAACGGCACCGGCAAGGCGCGGGCCAATGATCGGGGCATGAGCGGGCGCCAAGTTCAGGAGTGGCGTTTGCTGTTTCTCTCCACCGGAGAAAAGACCCTTGCGCAGCACATGGCCGAGGCAAACAAGGACCTTAAAGCAGGTATGGAGGTGCGCCTACTTGCTGTCCCTGCCGATGCCAGTAAAGGGCTTGGACTGTTCGAGGAGCTGCATGGCTTCGACGATGCCGCCGCTCTGTCAGATGCGCTCAAAGCTCGGGTGACCAAGTTCTACGGCTCGCCTGCCCTCGCATTCCTGTCGGCCCTCTGCGACCCAACCAAGTTGCGCGCCTATACAGCCATGGTACGCAGCACCGTGGAGCGCTTCACTGCTGAAGCGCTCCCTGCCAGTGCTAGCGGCCAGGCCCAGCGTGCCGCAACCCGCTTCGGTTTGGCGGCGGCTGCGGGGGAGCTGGCCACCGCCCTGGGCGTTACGGGGTGGCCAGATGGTTTGGCGCTCGACTCCGCCCGCGTATGCCTGAATGCCTGGTTAGCTGAGCGGGGTGGCGCTGGAAACATGGAAGGTGATGCGATTCTCGCACGCCTGCGCCAGGTGATTGAGCGTTTTGGGGAGAGCCGCTTTACACGCTGGGAATCGACCGCTGCCAAGGTAGATGAGCACGGCCCCCGCACTATTGACCGGCTCGGCTTTCGCAAGTCGATGGAGCACGGCATGGGTGACACGTCGCACACGACGACAACCTATTACGTGCTTCCCGAAGCTTGGCGCTCTGAAATTTTCCGAGGCATGAACCTCAATGCAGTGAACAAAGAGCTGCTGAGGCGTCGGGTATTAGAGCCAGGCAAAGATGGCAAGGCTTCCACCTCTGTGCGCCTGCCCGGCCTCGGACTACAGCGCTGCTACGTCGTCGTGACGATCCCTGAACCGGCTGAGAACGAAGCACAGGCCGCCTGAACCACTACCTCTAAATCCACGAGGTAGTGTCGGCAACATATGGCCTTGCCAGCCTCGCACATAACCACTTCCAATCATTAGGTGTTGATCATGAAAGAACTAAAAAAGCAGCGCGACGAACTGATTGCAGAACGTGACTCTCTTGAAGACAGTATTCCGGACCTTCGAGCCGCGTGGAAGGCAATACCGAGTAACTGGAACCATCATGGCAATTGCATTGGCAGCCCCGAGGGAACGGCGGCTATGAATAAGCTTTCCAGCGCAGAAGCTCGTTTGCGCAGTATTCCTGGTGCTATTGAGCGAATTGAACGCGAGATCAGCTATCAGGAAAGCTTGGCGAATGCGAAGCAGGCCAAGACAACGGCTCGTCAGGTCATGTCCGATTCAGTTAAGACGGTAACTTCACTGGAGAGCACTCGCACACTTGTTTTTGAGCGCCTGCAAGCGATCCAAAAAGAATCAAATCTAGCCATCGAGAAGGCGCAGCAAGCTGAGATTGAGGCTGCGAACCTCTACGCCCGCAACGTTGCTACCGGTAACAGTGAGGGTGAAAAGGCTGCAAGCACCGCGATGGAGAGAGCTAGCATCTTGCTCATTGAGGCTGATGAACATGCAAGGCGCCAAGAACTGATTGTCGCTGCATTGCAGGCGGAAATTGAGGCGCTCGATGCTCAGATCTCCAAGGCTAAGCAGGAGTCTAGCCAAGCTCAGGACAGCGCCCTACGCGCAGCCGCTTTGGCCCTCGGCGATGAATGGAATCGCTTGGCCAAGCAACTTGCCGCTGTGGGCTCTCGAATTCTCGCCGCAGACCATCATCGAGGTTGCGGGGGCATGATGTTGTCAGGCCTGTCGATCCCGCTCTTCGGCCCCTCGGCCAGAGAGCTCGACCGCGATGATGTGCTAGAAGGCGCTAAAGGCATCACCCCAATAGACCTGATCGAAGCGTAACCCCGAAACAGCCCGCAGATGCGGGCTGTTTGTTTTTGCGATGTTGCGGTTGCTCCCGTCAAAAGCAGCTTGGCCAAGCTCGCGGATGTGCAAAATGGGTCGAGAACAGCCAGTCACGACGGACCGCTATCGACCCGTAGCTGCCATCGCCGATGGCGAGGAAAAACGGCCCAAAGCGAACGGCCTTGAGTGAGCAGACTATCCTTGAGGCTTGAAGGCGTACACGAAACTAGGGCGATTCAGTCAGGCTCCCCTCCGTCGGCTGCCCTCAATCGGAGTGCACTTCTCAATACGCGGGAAAGGCTTTCGATGCTGCCGGAGCTCACCACTGCTGACTGGCGAGACGGGCTCTATCAGCACGTGTGGCGTACGGTGAGCCCCCTCCCCCAAAACGGGTTTAGGCCGTCATTGCGCGATTGGTAGCAACTATCTGTTCATGCGTAAGCTGGCTTCCTGGAGCCATAAACTTAGCCAACAGCGCATCGCGATTTTTAGGCGCCCTTTCCTTATCTGCCATTTGCAACGCTAATTTCAGCTCAGGCAATGTCAATTCAGTACAGTAAGCAGGCGTACCGGGCTGCTGACGCCAGGAGTCTTCAAGGCTTCCAGCGGCGAGCGCGGTGAAGCCCGTATCCTCAACAAGATCCTGCGCGATTGTTTCCGCGTATGTATCTCCACCAGCTACAGGCAAGGCAATACGCGTTGGGGATTCGGCTGGTTGGCCTTTATCGGCAAGGGTCGCGGCGAGGACGGCGTTCCAAGCTTTAATAACCGGGTGGCCAATTCGCTTACTTACCCAAATGCTCTCTGGCAAGCCGTCATCGACTTCCTTGATTAATCCATCACGTCCCGGATAATAATTAGAAGTATCAATGACAACTGTCTTCTCTGGAACCTTACTCATGATTGGTTCGAGATCAGGATAATTTGCAAAGGGAATCGAGAGGATAACCACTTCCACCCCGGAAACCGCCTCCTCCTTGGTCACAGCATGCACGCCGATTTCATTAGCAAGAGCTTGAATGCTTTCAGGACCTTTTGAATTTGCCAATTTAACTTCGTGCCCGCACGCAGCAAGCTTTCGTGCCAGAGTAGAACCAATATTGCCCGCACCAACAATTCCGATTTTCATACATATACCCCTTGAGCTTAAACAAACAAAAATATCTGATTAAGTAGTGCTCGGCGCCCTAGTGAATTTTTCGAAAATTTATCAGGGACAACAGCACGCATACCACTAAACAGTTTAAATAACTCGGGCCACTACGACTTTGGCAAGCTGATAGATCTTAATTGATGCGCTTTAGAATATGCTCATGCATAAATAAGCTTGGAAAGCTGAACTATGTAGTTACGACTTGGGTTTGTACCGATCGTGCCGAATCTCTCGTTATACACTGCAAAGAAAAGATCTTGCCGTTTTCTTGAGCGCGCCAGATCCGCGTCAGCCAGTGCTTGGGGGAGAGCCTCGGACGTCAGCTCAGTGCAATAGCAAGGCGTGCCACACTGCTGTCGCCAAGACTCTGCTAAGGAGCCAGCATAATAGGCATCGAATCCGGAGTCCTCGACGAGTGCCATTGCCACAATGCGATCTTGATCACGATCAGCAGCGACAGGGACGGCAATGCGCTCCGGATCGCCAGCAGGCCTGCCTGCTTCATTGAGCGAGGCGGAGTAAATTGTATTCCAGGCTTTTGCGAGGGGAAGGCCAATTTGTTCGGATGCCCACATACTGTCGGGCTGACCATTCTCGATTGCGTCCAATCGCTCGTCGCGTGCGGGTATGTAGTTGGATGTGTCGATGATTACAACATCTTCAGGCAGGCCTGTAAGTAGCTTTTTAAGATCCGGAATTCGTACAAAAGGTATTGAGAGGATTATGACGTCAGCGCCAACTAAAGCCTCTTCTTTTGTGACTGGAATCGCTCCCGTGGAGAGCACGTCAGCATCTATGGTGTTAGGCCCGCGTGAATTTGTAACTCTTACTATATGGCCAGCAGTACTGAGCAATTTTGCAAGCGTTCCCCCGATAAATCCGCTACCGATAATTCCAATGTTCATAGAGATTCCTCATCTTTGGAGGTGGGTGCTCATGGTATAAGGCTCAGCGATTGCAGCCAGGCAGAGCCTCACCCCTAGCGATTGGTTCTGCAAATGCATCACAGGTCTTTTAGTTCGCTGTCTCATCTGAATCTGGCAATCAGCTTAAAAACTTTGCGTTCGCCAACCGCTTCTGAGGCGGGTACTAACTGATGGCAGGTCGCGCCAAACCCTCAAGCGTGCGATGGAGCTCTTGAAGGCCTTGAGGTGTGAGCTGGCACGCAGTTCTGATCTTGTCGGTGATGCTACGAAGCTCATCCTCCATGCCACGGGCATGCATCGTGAGGTCTATCAGCACTCGACGCTCATCGGAGGCATCACGTGTGCGTGTGATCACTCCGGCAGCTTCCAACCTTTTGAGTAAAGGTGTAAGCGTGCCGGTCTCCATGTCGAGGCGTTCACATAAATCGCTCACAGATTGAGGCGACCCATTCAACAGCTCCAGCGTGACCAGGTACTGCGAAAATGTGAGGCCCAGTGGTTCGAGGAACGGCTTGTGCAACCGAACCATCCGGTTCGCGGCAGCGTTGAGCGCGAAGGAAAGCTCTGTGGCCACGCTTCGTTGCGTCAAACTCATATATGTAGCCTGCTATAATGTAGTGTGCTACACAAATTATGCTCAGCCATTCCCGGTGTCAACAGCTTCTGAGGCTGCCGGCCTTTTTCCAGATGAGAGGTCACTAGAATGGCAGCGGGCAAATAGCTCTTGAGGACAGAATTTGTGCCTGAAGGCAATCGAGAGGCTTTGCGTCCTTAAGCGGTGAATGAACCGCTACCGTGCAGGCATGAGCTTGTATGTGGCCAGAGCGAAAGCCTCTCAGGTCAAGTCTCTTCGAGTTGTCGCAACGAAACGCCCGTTCTTGAGGTTTATGGCGTTCCCTGGCAACCGTTCTTAGTGTCCAGGGGGCGGTACCCCAGCAATGGAACCGTTCAGCTTCCAATAGGGCAGGTCTTGTTTGAGTCACTCGTATCGGTCAATGGTTGAGTCAGGGCGCCTCACCAAAGCGTCTAAGCCTTGCGGCGACTGGTCAATTCCCGCCCTGGCCCAGAACGTTTCTGCAGACTGACTGAGGGTTGCTTTTGGCCGGGTCAAATGAATTTCCAGGGGAATGTCCCAGCTTTCATCGAGCGCCCGGATCAAACGCCCGTCCAGTATCTCCTGCTCCGTAAGGCTCTTGGGTAGCCACGCCACGCCCTTACTTTCCAAGGCCATGGACATCAACACCGCTGCAAGGTGACTGGTGAACAGGGGCTTGAGGTGAAGGTAATCTTCTTTGCCGCGCAGTCTGTGCGCGACGATACGGCCCAGTCCGGATTCATGGGTGTAGGCGAGGTAAGGCAATGCTGCAGGAGAAGTACCGAAGTCAGCGCGAGCACTGGCAAGCGGAACGAGAGTATCTTCGCCTACCTTCTTGCTGGTGAACTGTTCGGGTGCCAATAGTGGCGGAACGTCGGGGTGGCGGTGGCATAGCAAAAACTGAACCTGGCCATGAATCAGCATTTGCTCACAAACGGCCATGCTATCTGAGTGCAGTTGAACTGCCTCGATTGGGGCACCGCTTTCGGAACTCCGGAGCCACTTCGGGAAGAATGTAAACGAGAGGGAGTGTGTCGCTGCGAATTGTAGTGACCTGGCTGCTACCCCTGCGACCTCTTGAGCTTCGCTGCGTATTCGGTACAAGGATCGGGCCGCTTCCTGGGCACTGGGCAAGATATGTCTTCCAGCCTCGGTGAGCGTAGCTCCGTGTGGTGAGCGCACGAACAGCTCAACTCCCATCCAATTCTCCAGAGAGCGGACTCTGCGGCTGAAGGCCGGCTGGGTTACGTGTCGCGCTTCGGCAGCCCGCACGAAGCTTCCGTACTCCGCCAGCGCTGAAAGATCTTCTAGCCAAACAAGTTCCAAGGGCCATGCCTCCTGTGCATAGGGTCCGGCATTAATAGCATTGGGCGAGCGCTACCTCAAAGCATAACGTGGGGCCACATACAACAAGAGGAACCCGTCATGCGTATCGTCGACATCCGTGAAAAAACCGTTTCCATTGCCTCGCCAATCGCCAATGCCTATATCGATTTTTCCAAGATGACCTGCTCGGTCGTCGCTGTTGTCACAGATGTGATTCGCGACGGTAAGCCGGTCATCGGCTATGGCTTCAACTCCAACGGTCGCTATGGCCAAGGCGCTTTGATGCGTGACCGCTTCCTGGCGCGTATCACTGAAGCAGACCCAGAGACTCTCATCGACCACGAAAACAACAACCTGGACCCGTTTGCCATCTGGAAAACCCTGATGACCAACGAGAAACCAGGAGGTCACGGTGAGCGCTCTGTCGCCGTGGGTACCATCGACATGGCGGTCTGGGATGCTGTAGCAAAAATCGAAGGAAAACCGCTGTACCGCTTGCTCGCTGATCGTTACCGCAACGGCGTCGCCGACGATAAAGTCTGGGTGTACGCAGCCGGCGGCTACTACTACCCTGGCAAAGATCAAACCAAGCTCAAAGCCGAGATGCAGAGCTATCTCGACCGCGGCTACGACGTCGTGAAAATGAAGATCGGCGCGGTCCCGCTGGACGAGGACATCCGCCGTATCGAAGCCGTGCTTGAAGTGGTTGGCGACGGCCGCCGTCTGGCCGTCGATGCCAATGGGCGCTTCGATCTGCAGACCGGCATCGCCTACGCCGAAGCCATCAAGAAGTACAACCTGTTCTGGTACGAAGAGATCGGTGATCCGCTCGACTACGCGCTGCAGGCTGAGCTGGCAAATCACTATGAACTGCCTATGGCCACTGGCGAAAACCTGTTCTCTCATCAGGACGCCCGCAACCTGCTGCGCCACGGCGGTATGCGACCTGATCGTGACTATCTTCAGTTCGACTGCGCGCTGTCTTACGGCCTTGTCGAATACATGCGCACCCTCAAAGTGATGGAAGAAATGGGTTGGTCTTCCCGGCGCGTTGTACCCCACGGTGGCCACCAGATGTCGCTCAACATTGCCGCAGGCCTGCACCTTGGTGGTAACGAGTCGTACCCGGATGTGTTCCAGCCGTTCGGCGGCTTCGCGGACGGCATCAAGGTTGAAAACGGCTACGTCGGCTTGCCCGACATCCCAGGTGTGGGCTTTGAAGCCAAATCCGCCTTGTACGCAGTGATGCGTGAGCTGGGTGAGGGCTGATCATCCTCGGTGTGCGGTCTCTGAAGAAGAGGCCGCAGTACCAGGCGGCGCGCAGCGCCGCCAAGCCACATGCCCATCACAAAAATAAAATGAGGTGCTTTCGTGGAAATCTCCAAATCCCGCTGGTACAGCCAGCTGTATGTGCAAGTGCTGATCGGCATCGTGATCGGCGCGGCAATCGGTTACTTCTTACCCGACATCGGCGCCAAGCTCCAACCCTTCGCCGATGGCTTCATCAAACTGATCAAGATGCTCTTGGCACCGATCATCTTCGGTACTGTTGTTGTTGGTATCGCCAAGATGGGCAGCATCAAAGAGGTTGGCCGAATTGGCGTCAAGGCGCTTATCTACTTCGAGATACTGTCGACCATTGCCTTGGTCGTCGGCCTCATTGTGGTTAACATCGTTAAACCCGGCGAAGGCATGAACATCAATGCCAACGCCCTCGATGGCAGTGCCATCAGCAAATACAGCCAAGCCGCGAGTGAACAAGGCGGCACGATCGAATTCTTCCTCAATATCATCCCGCATACCTTCGTCGGCGCTTTCTCCAACGGCGTAATGCTGCAGGTGATCCTGCTTTCTGTCTTGATGGGCGTCGCTCTGGTGCAGATGGGTGAAACCAGCAAGCCGCTGATCAATACCATCGACTTGTTCCTTCAAGGCCTGTTCAAAATCGTCGCAATGGTCATGCGCCTCGCTCCGATCGGCGCGGGTGCCGGCATGGCATTCACCATTGGCAAATACGGTATCGGCACGTTGCTGTCACTCGGCCAATTGCTGGTCGCACTTTATATCACCACTCTGATATTCATTGTGGTCGTGCTCGGTGCCGTCGCCAGATGGTCCGGAATGCCGCTGATGCAGTTCCTTCGTTACTTCAAAGATGAAATTCTCATCACCCTCGGCACGTGTTCAACCGAAGCCGTGCTACCGAGAATGATGGTGAAACTAGAGAAGCTCGGCTGCAAGAAATCGGTGGTCGGCATGGTGCTGCCTACGGGATACACCTTCAACGCGGACGGTACCTGCATCTACCTCACAATGGCTGCAATCTTCATCGCCCAAGCGACCAATACACCGCTGACATTCATGGATCAGATGATTCTGTTGGCCGTATTCCTGCTGACTTCCAAAGGCTCGGCTGGTGTTGCGGGTGCGGGGTTTGTAACGCTGGCTGCAACGCTTACAACTATCCATTCCATTCCGCTGGTAGGCCTTGTGCTGCTGCTGGGCATTGATCGGTTCCTCAACGAAGCGCGGGCGGTGACCAACCTGATCGGTAATGGCATCGGCACCATCGCGATCGCCAAGTGGGACAACTCGTTTGATGTCGAAGCTTGTGAACGAGAAATCGCAGCTATGAAAGAAGAAAAGGCGGCAAGGAAGGCCTTGCTGGCGCACAAGTGAATCGCCCTCACTTCCGGTCATCGCGCTTGAAGTCGGCGATGATCGGTAGTGATCTGGTTTCTTTAGCCCCGCAAAGCGTGCTCTGCACCAGCTGAATGAATTTGATGGAGCCGAATATGATCGAACGATCGCATCATGAATTGCGCAAGGCGTTTGGTGATTTGCTTCAAGGACATGTCTGTAAATTTGCTGCTTCCGTATTCGATCCCATCTCGGTGCGTATGGCATCCGACCTTGGTTTCCAGGTGGGTATACAGGGAGGGTCTGTCGCCTCGCTTCAAGTGCTTGGGGCACCGGACATTGCACTCCTGACGCTTGATGAATATGTCGAGCAGGTCACCAGAGTTGGGCGTGCGAGCCAAATCCCTATCATTGCTGACGCTGACCATGGCTTTGGCAATGCGCTGAATGTCATGCGCACAGTCAGTGAGTTGCAGAAAGCCGGCGTTGCAGCGTTGACTTTGGAAGACACCCACCTACCGGCGAAATACGAAGAGCATTCGCCGGTGCTGATCGGAGGGGAAGAGGCAGCAGCCAAGATATACGCTGCTCGATTTTCCCGCTCGGATGATAGCCTCAGCATCATCGCCAGAACGAACGTGGCCGCTACCACCTTAGAAGACTCTATCGCTCGTACTGCGGCCTATCAGAAAGCGGGTGCAGACGCTATCTGCTTGGTTGGGGTCAAAGATTTCCATCA
Organism: Pseudomonas sp. LRP2-20; assembly: GCF_024349685.1. NCBI lineage: Bacteria > Pseudomonadati > Pseudomonadota > Gammaproteobacteria > Pseudomonadales > Pseudomonadaceae > Pseudomonas > Pseudomonas sp. LR2-20. Next base: position 786,098 of record NZ_AP025944.1, read on the forward strand.
CCTGGCAGCACTCACGGAACACCTCACCACGCCGATCATGCTTATCAACTACGATAATCAGGCGCTTAGCGATGTTGAGAAGCTTAGTGCTGCCAATGTGCGCATCGTGGTCAATGGGCATGCCCCTTATTTTTCTGCGATCAAATCGATCTACCAAACACTGCGTGAGCAAAGCGGTTCACAGGGTTGCGAGCTCTCCCTCCCTGAACTGATTTCGAAATACACACGCGTTGAGAGATATCGAGAGTGGACAAAGACGTATCTGAAGGTGGGGCACGACTCACCACGTTGAGAAACCCAACAAAGATTCTTTGGCACGCTGCCCGCTTAGCTCGCCCATTGATGAAACCACCACACAGCAGCCTGCCGCCCGCCGAGCCCTCTGAGTGGGCATGCAAGCCGTCGTTTCTGGAGCGACAGGTGTAATTCTCTACAACAGGTTGTAACAGAAGCTGCGCAGGCCGCGACCCAATTCCAGCAGCTAGCTCTGGACAATGAAGGTCCGCTAAGGGTCGATAGCGGCCTACCATGGTTACACCGGATCTGTTGTTACACTGCTAGGGCAAAGCGAAGGCTCGAGCGTGTATCACTGTTTTTTTCTTTAAGAACAGTGGGTTGTGCGGTGTCGTTACACCTATTACACCTGTTACACAGCTTTGGATCCGTAATCATCTAGCAACCCCATGCCCCTAGTTGGTCGTGCCTTCAGCGGCTGAGGCATTCCCCACCTCCCGGATCCTAGGAGCCGTCGGGGACCCTGAGAGATGTGGCGAGATACGGGGCAGGAAACCCGCGATCTTTTGTTAGCGGCTGATCTGCCAGCTTAGTGAACTGGTCAACCTGGTGAACAGCGGTGAATTGTTCGACTTTTTTAACACCGGCTGGGTTGGTTTCTCTGGATCAGGTGACGTTCCCAGCTCGCTGCGCATTTGCCGAGCTTGGGATATGCTCGATCTCTGGTGGCGCGGGCAAGGAGCGCGTGCCCGGAATTGGAAGACTCATGCATGACCGACTCCCTAGCTGACTTGGACACGCTGGTACTCAGGTGCCGAGCGGAGCGTTCGAGAGACTATGTTTCGGAATCAATCCAGTGCTACAAGGCTGGCGCGTACAGGTCAGCCATTGTTAACGCCTGGATTGCGGTCGTATTCGACCTAGTCGATAAAATCCGCGATCTTGCCCTTGCAGGTGATGCAAAAGCGCAGCGCATCAACAGTCGCTATGAGACCTACATCGACCAGATCAATGCGGGCAATGACCAAGGTGTGAAAAACGCCTTGGAATTCGAGCGGACGATTATCGGTACGTGTGGTACGGATCTGGGCTTCTTTGACCACCAGCAAATGCGTGATCTTCAGCGCCTTCGCGAAGATCGACACCAATGTGCGCATCCTTCATTTCAGTCTGCAGGGATTCCTCACCGGCCGAATGCTGAGCTTGCTCGCCTCCACCTCCGTAATGCGGTAGAGCATGTGTTGTCACAGCCACCTATCCAGGGGCGCGCCGCTATCGCTGAGCTGCTCACCACCGTTGCCTCTGACTATTTCCCGAGGGATCACCACCAGGCATCGATTGCACTACGCCAAACCCCATTGGCGAACCCGTCCGAAGCCCTCGTTCGTGGCTTGGTTGACTCGCTCATCTTCGGATTTGCTCAGCCAGATAGTCCCGTGACTGGGAAAATCCAAGTCGGTGCGGTGCTGTCGGTGCTGCTCGATTCCCATCGAGCGATTGCTGAGCCTAGGATCTCCCAGCAATTGAGTACGCTAATCAGGCAGGTAGGAGACCCAGGATTGCCAGCAGTTGCCCGACTGGTAGCGGCGACACCTGAAATGGCCGGTTTGATTGATGAAGCTGCTCGTGTGCGGATGGCGGAGTTCCTTCGCAGTGGACCCGAAGCTGAGGTAATGCCGGCCCTGGCGGTTGGGAGACATCCGACGTTGGCTGCCGCGGCGAACCAGAGAATTCAGGCATTGGGGACCGACCGTCTCTCTGTTGCGATCCAGGAGCATGACATAGGTGCGTTGGCGAAGGAGCGGTCGCTCCAACTGCTATCGGAGTCGCGCAGCTGGCACACTTCAAATGACGTAATCGAGAAGTTGATCACTCCTCTCTTCGATACGCTCACTCGCGAGGATCTGGAGCGCATCATCAGAATGCCTAGAGAAACCGGTGCAGACCTGCCCGGCTCTACCATGTATGGACGTCTCCTCAGTCAGGTCGATCGCTTAGGAGTGATACCTGTGGATGAGCTCGATCCGCTAGTGACCGAGTATAATGGACAGTTTTTCGCAGAGAACCTCCAGCGGGCTCGGGAGGGAGCGGCATAGTCGCCAAGGGGGGCAGATTGGGCTTTAGGGATATGTATAGGGATACGTTTGAAGGCTGAAGGCATCATTATCCAGTGTTCACGGGGCCAAGTCTGCATTATTCGATTCCTGTCTCCCCCACATATCAAGGCTTGCAGCGAAGCAGGCCTTTTTTCATTCTCGATGAAGGCACCGCCAGTAGACAGTACTTTTCCTACAGAACGCGTAGAGCCTTTGTTGCGCTCGGAGGCTTGCGAATACAGCCTCAGGGGGATAAATTGCCCCAGTCGCGGCCAATTCCGTGACCGGGTTTGGCGACCCGTACGAAAAGGCGCAACGGCGCCCCGACCACGATTGCAGGCGCTTTTTTTGCGTCCGCAGTTTCGTGTAATGGCGGCTGTGCGTGGGAGACCTTCGGGTCTGCCGAGTTCCTTTTCCTCGGTTCGCCAACCTGCGTACAGCTGCCACCCTAACCGTTTGGCGACGGTCAGCGTGGTGCTTCAACCGAAAAGGACCTCATGCATGCTCATCAGAAGTCTATCCAGGATCCTCGCATCCGTTCTCCGCCGCCGCCCCGCGCCGGCCCCGAAACCTCACCGCTTCTACCCAATCTGCGACCTGGCTCGCCCCACCTCCCAACCCAGGCAGGTGCCCCATGACTGACCAGGAACGCTTATCCACCATCCAAAGCTACGCCTGGACCCTCGAACTGCTCGGCGAAGCCTTGGTCCAGCACGATGAAGTGCTGGAGTGCGAACACAACCCTCACCTGAGCTTTCGCAACACCGCTGGCATTCACCAGGCGATCCGGATCATCAGCCGGCTGGCCAGTGAGCAATGCGGGAAGATGATCGATCCCAACGAACTTAGTCACCTGGTCGACTAATGAAAGCAACGCTGTCGCCAGCCCAAGGCTGGCGCAGCTGCTAATGTCAGAACCTCAGCGAGCAATGACGAGGTTCAAGATGGTTTCGCACAAGGATGTCATCACCAGCAACCGTGACGCCTGGAATGCCTCCGCCGACCACCACCGGCGCAGCGCTGAGTGGGCTCGGCTTACCGATGCCGTGGCGGACAAAGGCTTTTCTTGCCTGGATTCGACCCTGACTGAACAGTTGCAACAGGTAGGCATAACGGGCAAGTCGGTTATCCAGTTGGGCTGCAACAATGGCCGCGAAGTGCTTTCGCTGTTTGCCCTTGGCGCACTGGAAGTGGTGGGTGTCGATCAGTCTTCGGCGTTTCTCAAGCAAGCGCAGGAGCTGGCCGAGCGATCCCAGTATTCGCCGGAGTTCATCGAGGCCGACATTCACGCGCTGCCAGCCACGCTCAACGAGCGCTTCGATGTCGCGTTGATCACCATCGGTGTTGTGAACTGGATGCCCGACCTTGGTCTGTTCTTCAGCCACGTTGCCAGGACGCTGAAACCCGGCGGGACGCTGGTGATTTACGAGACGCACCCGTTTCTGGAAATGCTCGATCCCGAAGCCAGCGACCCATGGCGCATCAGTGGTTCCTACTTCCAGACCGAGCCGGTGGTCGAAACGGGTGCAATTGTTTACGAGGGCAGGGGCGAGGCGACCGGGCAGCGATCTTACTGGCATATCCACCGGCTGGGCGATCTGCTCATGGGGGTGTTGGGCGCGGAGTTGAGGCTGCGCGCATTCAACGAATACGCGCATTCCAATCGGGAAGATCTGTACGACGTCTACACCCAGGGCGTGGTGCAGGTACCCATGTGTTATGCCCTGGTAGCTGAAAAACTGTGAGCTAGCAAATGGGCAGCAGGGTGTTCAGGGGCGTTGTGAATCGCCCCTGATTCCTCTCTCAGCCCCATAGCTTTGCAGCTTGCGGCACCCCGCCATAGCCATAAGCCGTAGCGCGCACGTCTATGATGTGGACGTTCGAATGAGGGTGCACATTCCCGATGCGTCCTGAGAGCAAATCATAGGCTTCACGCTGATACTGCCGTTTCTGCTCCACAGTTGTCGTTTCGTCGGTGATCGTGACCTCCAGGCGAAAGCTGTTTCGCCCTAATCGCTCAAGCGATTCGCTGTCGATAAACCACAAGCCAGCATCGACGAACCGAACGATAACCATCGTTTGGGATGGCTGCTTGTCCAGAACGCGTGCAGTCAGTTCAGTCAGCTCGTGGCTGAGGTCGGACGCCAACGCAGCATTCGGCGCGCCGGACAAGGTCAGGGTGATACCAGGCATTTGAGTCATCCTCGTCAGTGAATGTGCCTCTAACTTAGCCTTTGAACATGTTCCTAAAAAGCGGGAAAATCAGTGCTTATCTTCCTGTTTATCCGGAACCTGTATGTACCACCTCGACCTTGCCCAGCTCCACGTCTACTTGGCGGTCTGTGACGCAGGCAGTATCTCTGCAGCCGCTCCGGCCCTGTTTCGCTCAACCTCCGCCATCAGCGAACAGCTGCGCAAGCTGGAAGATGCCATTGGCGTCGAGTTGCTCATTCGAGGCAAGCAAGGCGTTCGCCCCACCCCCGCGGGTGAGCGTCTTGTGCGCCATGCCCGGCAGCTCCTCAACATGGGTGAGCGGGCGCTGTCCGATGTACGGGGCGAACAATTCGAAGGGGAGATACGACTGGCGATCACCGATTACTTCCGCCCCGACGACATTGCTGGCTTACTGAAAAAACTACGTGAATGGCATCCCCGGCTGCGACTTCACGTGGTTATGAAAAAGAGCCTGGAAATTGATCAGGCAAGTGACTACCTGGACATTGGCTTGGCCATGCGTTTTAACGAGCGCGTGTCCACAGCCAACACCTTTGAGGTGAGGCAGGAACCACTGCAATGGGTAGCCGCTGCCGGCTGGGTTCCAGAGCCCGGCCAGCCGCTGCCAGTGCTCGCGATCAGCGGGTGCGGATTGTCGGAATACAGCTGCCAGGTGTTGGAGCGCGCCGGGGTGGAATACGAGATCGTTTATTCGACTTCAGGTGTGGCGGGGCTGCAATCGGCGTTGCGGGCAGGGCTTGGAATAGCCTGCCTTAACGCGAGTGCCGTACCGCATGGCGTGGAGCCTTACCGGGCTGGCATGCCGGGGTTGGCGCAAGCCAGGTTCTTGTTGCTTGCGCCGCGGAAGGGGGAGTCTGCGCTAGTGGAAAATGTGCGGCGATTGTTGCAGGGTTATCTCGCATAGGCTTCGGGACGAGCCATTGATCGTTTCATTACCCGTTTTGGCCTTGCCCCGTGAGTATCCAGGTTGGCTTCTCAGACTAGAGAAACGCTATGACTGATGAAAAAAGCGATGATCGCCCTGTTTACCAAGCAGCCTGCCATTGCGGAACAGTGCGATTTTCACTGCGCTTGACCGACGGCCTGCGTACAGCACGAAGGTGCAACTGCTCGCTCTGCCGCATGCGGGGCGCCGTGGCTGTATCAGCCAACCTGAACGACATCACTGTCACCCAAGGTGAAGCAGCGCTGACCCTCTATCAATTCAACACACACGAAGCCAAGCACTACTTCTGCTCGAAGTGCGGCATCTACACCTTCCACCAGCGTCGTTCTGCGCCGGACCAGTACGGGGTGAACGTGGCCTGTATTGAGGGCATGAGCCCATTTGACTTCCCAGAGGTGCCTGTCAGTGACGGGCGGAATCATCCTAAAGACCGCGTAGGTGGCGGGGTAGGGGTTGCAGGATGGCTGCGATACGAAAGCAACCGGCACTCCTGAACCCTGCGCCATTGGCTCAGTGTGCCGGCCTCTTGTCTCTCGACACCGCTCTGGGATTGAGGGGGGATGCCGCCACCATTAGGTGATCACTGGCTGCGAGGTCTTCTTTCGACATAGATGAATGCTCCTGGAAGTCTGCGCTGGTGCTTGGGTTGTTGGGGCCGCTTTGCGGCCCATCGCCGGCAAGCGCGGCTCCCACAGGGTAGGAACCGCGCAAGTTTTCAGATCTGAGCAAGATCGCTGTTCCACCGGGGCGTGGTAGACCTCATCAAGCCCAGTTCGGCATCTTGGGTTTGTCTTCCATCAGGCCGTTGGTGTTTTGCCGACAGTGAAAAGATTCCCCGCAGGCCTTGGGATGATGGGGTGGGCAAGTCGTCAGGGGTTTGCGCAACGGCACATTTGGATGTTCCGCTGGCAAGCAAGCCAAGGGGCCGCCGGAGTCACCCGGCGGCCAAGCTTCTTTGATTCCGGCTCAGTTCACCGTGATCGCGGCATTCAGCATCAACACCACGATCAAGCCGACCAGCGCCACGATGGACTGCACCACCGAGATGGTCTTGGTGGCCTCACCCATGGTCATGCCGAAGGACTCCTTCACCATCCAGAAACCTGCATGGTTGGCGTAGTTGAAGAACAGCGAACCGCAACCGATGGACAAGGCCAGCAAAGGCAGGTTGAGGCTAGGGTCTGCACCCGCAAGCGGTGCCAGCAACCCGGCAGCCCCTACGATACCCACCGTGGCAGAGCCGGTAGATACCGAGAGCAACATCGCGATCAGCCACCCCAGCAGCAATGGCGGGAAGGCCGACTGCTGGGTGAGGTGCACGATGGCATCGCCCACCTTGGCGCTGGTCAGCATTTCCTGAAAGGCCCCGCCACCGGCGATGATCATGATGATCGAGGCGATAGGCTTGAGGCTTTTGCCCAGCGCATCGCGCAGCTGTTCGGCGTCGCCGCCGCGCGCCAGTACCAGGCTCGCACCGGCGAACAGCACGCCCAGCAGCATGGCGATCAGCGGGTTGCCGAGGAAGCTGGCCAGTTCCAGCATCGCATTGCCCTTGGGCAGTACCATCTCGGCGACGGCGTGCACCAGCATCAGGATCGCCGGCAGCAACGCGGCCAGCATGCCGATCAGCACGCCGGGGCGGGGTTGATTGTCGGCTTTTTCAGTCAGGGTGAACTGGTCCAGCAACGCCTGGTCGGGCCGCGTGCTCATGCGCGGTGCAATGAACAGGCCATACAGCGGGCCGCCCAGGATCATGGCCGGGATAGCCGCAAGGAAGCCATAGAGCATGGTGGGCCCGACCGAGGTCTTGAGCACGGCGATGGCGGTCAACGGGCCTGGGTGCGGGGGTACCATGCCGTGCATGGCGGCAAGCGCCGCAATCACCGGCACACCGACATACACATACGCCGAGCCCTTGAAGCTAGCCTGGCCTTCCAGCTTGCGCGCCACGCTGAAGATCAGCGGCAGCATGATCACCAGGCCTACCTCGAAGAACATCGGAATGCCGATGACAAAGGCAACCAGCATCATGGCCCACGGGATCATGCGGTCCGAGGTGCGCTTGAGGATCACGTCGGCGACCTGCTCGGTGACGCCAGCGTCAGCCAGTATCTTGCCCAGCATCGCGCCAAGCGCGATCACCACCCCGACCGCACCCAACGTCTTGCCGGCGCCAGTGAGCAGGTGAGCAACGATGCTGCCGGGTTCCATGCGGGTGGCAAAGCCCACGCCAATGGACACCACCAGCAAGGCCAGCAGCGGGTGCATCTTGAGGCGGGACACGATGAGCGCTACCAGCACCAGGACACTGACCAGTGCGGTCAGCAACAGCTGTATATCTAAGGGAGTCATTCAGGGAATCTCGATTGGGCTGGCGCGTTAGCGGCACTCAGGCATTGCGGGCATGACAGGGGTTCCGCAGGCAGTAGCGGGCCGTTATCGGTCGCGGGCGGAGGGCCGACTGGATGCGCAAACTTCGAACTTCGGAGGAATGGGGCTGGCGGATGGAGGTGTCGCGCCGGGCAAGCGCGTAGGGCTGGGCAGTGCGGTCATGGAGCGATTCACCTTGTTATTTGGTCATCTATATGAATCTTTACAAAGTATTTCCGCGATGGTGGGATGCTGTCAATAGCATGCGGTCGCATCACATGGTCTTTTCGCCTTGGCAGGCAATACTTCTTTCTATACGCAGGCGTGCTCCTGGTGGCGCGCGCCGCTGGGAGGTGTCAGGTGAACAAGCTATCAATCGTGGGTGCCGGGATCGTGGGCGAGGCGGCGGCGCAGATCATTGCCCGGGAAGAGTACTGCCGTGAGCTGATGTTGCTCGATGTGCAGGGTGAACTGGCCCAGGGCAAGGCGCTGGACATCTGGCAGGCAGCCGTCGAGTCAGGTTCCGATACCAAGGTGCTGGGTGGCGCCAAGGCCGAAATGCTGCAGGATTCGGAGCTGGTGGTGATTACCGCAGGCGTGCCGCGCAAGCCTGGCCAGTCGCGGCAAGACGTGCTGAGCATCAACCTGCCGATCCTCGACGGCATCATGCACGACATCAATCGTTATGCGCCGACAGCGACGGTGCTGGTGGTGTCGAACCCGGTCGATGTGCTGACCTATCGCGCCTGCTCGCTCAGCAAGCTGGGGCGCAGCAGGGTATTCGGCCAGGCCGGTGTGCTGGATACCGCTCGCATGAAGTGTTTCATTGCCGAGCAGACGGGGTTTTCTGCCCGGGACATCACGGCGCTGGTGCTGGGCGGGCATGGCGACAGCATGGTGCCGCTGATGCGTTACTGCCAGATCGGCTCGGTGCCGCTGTCGCACTTCCTGTCCAGTGAGCAGATTGAGCAGATTGTGGAGCGCACACGTAAAGGTGGCGGCGAGATTCTGGGCTTGAAGAAGGTCGGCAGTGCTTGCGATGCACCGGGTGTGGCCATTGCGCAGATGGTGGATGCGATCGCCAATGGGCGTAACCGCATTCTGCCGGCGGTTGCGATTCTTGAAGGGGAATACGGGCGCAACGATATCGCCATGGGTGTCCCTTGCGTGCTGGCGGGGGAGGGGATTGCCCGGGTAATCGAGTTGCCCCTGGATGCGCAGGAGCAGGCGATGTTTGATCACTCTGCAGACCAGGTGGCGCGGGATATTACGGAGATGAAGGCGTTGTGAGAGTTTGAATCGTCGTTGGTCATGCCTTACAACGGGTGTGCAGGCTCGGGCAGTATGGGGTTATTCACGTAACCTCTACGGCAGGGAACATTTACCATTTAACCTGTCACACCCGTTCATCGGGGTTCCCCCACCATTACCAAGGAAAGGTAAGCATGGCCTTTGACGCTTTCATCCAAATCGGTATCGGAGTGAGCGAAGTTGAGCCTGGAGTGGTTGCCTTTCTGATTCTCGCACCCATGTTGCTGGCCATGGTCGTACAGTGTTACATCGCACATAAATACACTGAGCGCTTCGAGTCGTTTCTTACGAACTGCACTTTCGTGACCGGCAATAAAAAGACGTTTGAACATGCGGGCCTCGTGGGCAAGGTCATGCGCACGGGGTTGATCTCCATGGTGCTGACCATGCCGAAGATATTCGTGCGTAGAAGGTTGATTGACCTTGATGAAGTCAGACGCTTCCCGCCGAGCATGAGACGCCTTCTGGTGAGTCTGTTGGTAATTCATATCCTGTTGGTCACCGCGCTGGTCATTTTCAATTACGCGCAGCCAGTGAACGGTCACTGAGCGAAAAATGAGCTTGAGATGGGCCTATTTGACGTTGAGGGCTGCATTGAGCCCTTTCGCGGCCTGCAAGGTATCGCGGTCATGTCGGGCGGGTTTATACGAGCCGTGGAATGAGCCTGATGTAAATCAGCTCACTCATCAGTTCCAGCAGCGTCTGAGTGATCACCGCCGCCGCGGCCAACCCCCGCAGGTCCTCCGGCAACGCCAACGCCAACGGCAACACCACCAGCGAGTTCCGTGTCGCGGCGCTGAAGGTCGCCGAGCGTGCCTCTGCCACCGGCAGGCGCAGCAACCGTGCGGAAACGAACCCGAGCAGCGGCGCCAGTAGCATGAAGCCGACATACACCGGAATCACCGGCAGCAACCGATCGAAATCCCGCAGCACCACGGCAATCTGCGAGGCGATCACTGCTATCAGCACCAGTGCCATCGCCGGCACTGGCATCCATGCCCAAGCATCGTTCCAGGCCGACACTGCGCGAGAGCGGCGGGCGCCAGCGCTGGTGAGCACGGCAAAGACCATCGGCAGCACGATCAGCAGCACGAAGGCTTCCACGAACGGGGCGATGCTGATGGTGACGCCGCTGCTGTCGCCAAGCATCAGTGCCAGGTACACCGGCAGCAGCACCAGCTGCACCAGCAACAGCACGGGCGTGGCGGCGAGGGTCAGGCGCGAGTCGCCTTTGCCGATGTGGGTGAACACCACCACGTAGTCGATGCACGGCGTAAGCAGCACCAGCAGGGCGCCGATGAGGATCGCCGGGTGGTCGGCCAGGCCCCGGGTGAGGGCCCATACCAGCAAGGGCACGAGGATGAAGTTGGCGAGCAGCAGCGCGGCCATGAAGCGGCGGTTGCCCAAGCCCTGGCGCAGGTCGAGGAACGGGATCTGCAGGAACATCGCGTACATCAGGATGGCGATGGCGGGGGTGACCAGGGTTTGCAGGTGTTGCGCAGTGTCGCTGGCCAGCAGGCCGAAGGCCAGGGCTGCGAGAACGGCAGCGAAGTAGATGGGGATCTGCTGGGTTTCGAGTTGCTCTCTGGTCAAAGCCGGGCCTGTGTTTGTTTGTGCTTTGGGTGGCACAGGTTAATACGTGACGGCCGGGGCTGCATGATCTGAATGAACCTGAAGAGGCCCAGGTTCACCCGCGTGTACCGCGTCGCCTGCTTCGCGGGTGAACCCGCTCCCTCAAGGATTGGGTCAGTACCGAGGAGGTGAGCAAACACATCAGTCAGGCTTGAGCCAATCGACACCGCGCTCCTGAATGATCAGGCTCAAGGTCCCTTGACGTGCTGCCGGGTAGCACGCCAGGAAGCCGCCGACCGGGTACAGGTTGTGGATCTCCACGGGGTGCCCCTGAGTATTGCTCAGCTGAACTTCTCGCCGGCCATCCTCAAGCTGAGTCAGGTCGAACGCCTCACCCGTCTGTGCATCAATCAGCGCCCACAGGCTTGGGTCTGTTGCCTTGATCGGCTGGACGTTCACCAGGCCATCGCCGGTGGTGAACACCCCTTGGCCCGAATGGGGGCCGCTGCGCAGATAGATGCGGTAACCCACCTCGGTATGGCGAAAGTACAGCAGCAACGCCGGGGGTTGGGCGGCCAGCTCGAATGTGATCAAGCCGATCTCCTGGCCGTGACGCCAGTCTGATTCGTTGCCATTCAACATGCCGAGGGTCGTGGCGCCCTCCACGGCATATCCCGGCGCCTGGTGAGGGCTCACCAGCGATACGGGGCCGGTGGTCATGTCGCCCAGCACATTGACCGGCGCTTCAGCAACTTGAAAGGTGGCGGTGAAGGACAGTGCTACGTGGTCAGCCATGGCTGGCCTCCTGCTCGTTTTCAGCGGAGGTGTCAGGTTAGGCGGCCTGGTCCGCTCAGCCCATCCGGAAGCGGTTCCGCTGCCGGGCGGCAGGCATTAAAAAGCCCGGCACAAGGCCGGGCTTTTTCACATCAGGCGTTCGCCAATCAGTTGCCGTAGACCGGCAGCTTCTTGCAGATGGCCTTGACCTTCTCACGTACGGCTTCGATCACCGCTTCGTTGTTCAGGTCAGCCAGGATGTCGCAGATCCAGCCGGCCAGTTCGCGGCACTCGGTTTCCTTGAAGCCACGGGTGGTGACGGCTGGGGTGCCGAAACGCAGGCCCGAGGTGACGAACGGGGAACGTGGGTCGTTCGGTACCGAGTTCTTGTTGACGGTGATGAAGGCTTTGCCAAGGGCAGCGTCAGCATCTTTACCGGAGATTTCCTGCTTGATCAGCGACAGCAGGAACAGGTGGTTCTGGGTGCCGCCGGAAACGACGTCGAAACCACGCTCGATGAACACTTCGGCCATGGCCTGGGCGTTCTTCACGACCTGCTGCTGGTAAGCCTTGAACTCAGGCTGCAGCGCTTCCTTGAAGCAGATGGCCTTGGCGGCGATGACGTGCTCCAGCGGGCCGCCCTGGGCGCCCGGGAAGACGGCGGAGTTCAGCTTCTTCTCGATCTCTTCGTTCTTGCGAGCGAGGATCAGGCCGCCACGCGGGCCGCGCAGGGTCTTGTGGGTGGTGGTGGTGACCACGTCGGCGAACGGCACCGGGTTCGGGTACACGCCAGCGGCAACCAGGCCGGCAACGTGGGCCATGTCGACGAACAGGTAGGCACCGACCTTGTCGGCGATGGCGCGGAAGCGGGCGAAGTCCAGGACCTGCGAGTAGGCCGAGAAGCCGGCAACGATCATCTTCGGCTTGTGCTCGACGGCCAGGCGCTCGACTTCGTCGTAGTCGATCAGGCCGTTGCCGTCGATGCCGTACTGGATGGCGTTGTACAGCTTGCCCGACGAGCTTACCGAAGCACCGTGGGTCAGGTGACCACCGTGGGCCAGGCTCATGCCCAGGATGGTGTCACCGGCCGACAGCAGGGCCAGGTAGACCGCGGCGTTGGCTTGCGAGCCAGCGTGCGGCTGGACGTTGGCGTAGTCGGCGCCGAACAGCTCTTTGGCGCGGTCGATGGCCAGTTGCTCGACCACGTCGACGTACTCGCAGCCGCCGTAGTAGCGCTTGCCTGGGTAGCCTTCGGCGTACTTGTTGGTCAGGACCGAGCCCTGGGCTTCCATGACTGCCGGGCTGGTGTAGTTTTCCGAAGCGATCAGCTCGATATGCTCTTCCTGGCGCAGGGCTTCTTGCTGCATGGCTTCGAAGAGCTCGGCGTCGTACTTGGCAATGGTCAAATCACGGCTGAACATGGCGGTCCTCAAGGATCGGGGTAATTTGGGGGGGCATTCTAACCGATTGATCCGCGCCTGGCATATGAACTGGCATCAAGTCGCGGACCAATGGGCTTCATGTTGCATCCCGCGCCGTGTCTGGGCTGGAGTTGACTCGAAGGTCCATTTTCCCAGCCCGAATTTCAGCTCCCACAGGGAGGGCTTCATCACTGGAACATGAACAGGGTCTGGTTGGCGAACTGCGCCTCGAACTGGTTGGCCGGCATCGGCCGCCCGAACAGGTAGCCCTGAACCTCGTCGCAGCCATGCTCGCGCAGGAACTCCAGCTGTTCGTGGGTTTCCACGCCTTCGGCGATCACCGCCAGGTTGAGGCTGTGGGCCATGGCGATGATCGCCCGGGCGATCTGCGCGTCCTGCTCGCCCTCGGGCAGGCCGTCGACGAAGGTGCGGTCGATCTTCAGCACGTCGATCGGGAACTGCTTGAGGTAGTTCAACGACGAGTAACCGGTGCCGAAGTCGTCGACCGCGATGCTCAGGCCGAGATTCTTCAGGCTGGCGAGAATCTGCAGCGCCTCGTTGACCTCGCGCATCAGGATGCTCTCGGTCAGCTCCAGCTCCAGGCACGCCGGCGGCAGGCCGGTTTCCTCGAGGATGGTGGCGATCCGCGTGCCCAATTGGCCGTCGGAGAACTGCCGCGCCGAGATGTTCACCGACACCTTCGGCACGCGCACCTTGTTCTTGTGCCAGACCTTGAGCTGGCGGCTGGCCTCGCGCAGCACCCAGTCGCCGACATCCACCACCAGGCCCAGCTCTTCGATGACCGGGATGAAGTCCCCCGGCGGCACCAGGCCACGGGTCGGGTGGCGCCAGCGCAGCAGCGCTTCGGCACCGGTCAGCCGCTTGCCGTCACCGCTGAACTGCGGCTGGTAGTAGAGGATGAATTCGTTCTGTTCCAGCGCGTGGCGCAGGTCGCTTTCCAGTTCCAGGCGCTCCAATGCGCTGGCGTTCATTTCGGTCTGGTAGAACTGGAAGTTATTCTTGCCGCGCTCCTTGGCGTGATACATGGCGGTGTCGGCGTTCTTCATCAGCTGGCTCAGCTCGTTGCCGTCCTGCGGGCTGAGGGCGATGCCGATACTGGCCGTGACGAAGAACTCGCGGCCTTCCAGCACGAACGGCCGCACCAGGCCGCCAAGAATGTTCTCGGCCACGTGGATGGCGCGGTTCAGGGCCATTTCACGGGTGGCGCGCGGCTGCAGCAGCAAGGTGAATTCGTCACCGCCCATGCGCGCCACGGTGTCGTCGTCATCGACGCAGGCCAGCAGGCGCAGGGCCATGTCCTTGAGCATGCGGTCGCCTGCGGCGTGGCCGAGGGAGTCGTTGATCGGCTTGAAGCGGTCGAGGTCGAGGAACATCAGCACCACCCACGACTTCTGCCGCTCGGCCTGCTGCAGGGCGGTGTGCAGGCGGTCCTGGAACAGCGTGCGGTTGGGCAGGTGGGTCAGGGCGTCGTAGTAGGCCAGGCGGTGGATGCGCTGTTCGCTGGCCTTGCGCTCGCTGATGTCGGTGAAGAAGCACACATAGCTGGCCAGGTCGCCTTCGTCGTCGAGTACCGCGGTAATGCCGACCCAGGCCGGGTAATGGTCGCCGTCGCGGCGCTTGAGCCACACTTCGCCTTCCCAGCTGCCGCGCTGGTGCAGTTGCTTGAGCACGTAGCGCAGGTGGCTCTGCTGCTGGTCCTCGACCACCAGCATGGCCGGCAGCTGGTCGAGCACGTCGCTGACCGCGTAGCCACTGACCCGGCTGAACGCTTCGTTGGCCTGCACGATGTAGCCGGCCGGGTCGGTGATGAGAATCGCCGACGTGGAGTGTTCGAATACCGTCGCCGCCATGCGCAGGTCTTTTTCCGCACGGCGTTGCTGGCTGATGTCGCGGCCCACGCCGAGCACGCCCTCGAAGCGTTGCTGGTCGTCCCACACCAGTACCAGGCGCAGTTCGATGGGGATCTTGCGGCCATCGGCGCGCAGGCAGTCGAACAGGAACAGTTGCGTCGGCAGCTGGCTGCGCAGTTGGGCCAGTTGCTCGTTATCGCCCATGGCCTTGCTGACCCGGTCCATCAGGCTGTAGATGCCGGTGAGTTGCGAAGGGTTGGCGATGATCGATTGCCAGCCGTTGTCGAAGATCCACTCGGCCTGGTAGCCCAGCACAGCGTGTACCGAAGGGCTGAGGTAGTTGAGTTGCAGGCGGCTGTCGGTGGAGAAGATCACATCGCTGATGCTTTCGGCGAGCATGCGGTAGCGCTGCTCGCTGTCGCGCAGCGACTGGCTGGCCGCGATCTGCACGGTGACATCCTTGCCCACGCCGATGATGCGTGTGACCTGGCCATCCTCGTCGCGGGTCAGCACCTGCTCGCGGATTTCGTAGCAGCGCCAGCCGCCGTCGCGGTGGCGGAAGCGCAGTTGAGTGTGCAGCGACTGGCTGTGTGCGCTGTTGCGCTGTTGCTGGCGCAAAGCCTGATAGTTCGCCGCGTCTTCGGGGTGCAGCAGCAATTCCCAGAAGCGGTCGCCCATCTGTGCAAGCTCGGTGCGGTCGTAGCCGAGCGTATGGCCGAGGTGGCGGTTGCTGAAGATCATGCGCTGGCTGACCACGTCCTGTACGTACAGCTGGTCGGGCACGGTGCGGACCACGTCGGACCAGAAGCTTTCGCGCTCCAGCAACGACAGCTCCACCTGCTTGCGGCTGGTGATGTCGCTGATGCTGAGGATCACGGCCTGGTAGTCACGCCGCTGCTGTGGCAGGCGCGCCATCAGCCACAGGTGCAACTCGCCGCCCAGCGGCGCGGGCAGGCGCACTTCCAGTTCCAGCGACGGGCGCTGTTCGATCAGGGCGTCGATCAGTTGCATGCCGACGCTGTCGCGGCCATCGCCGCTGCCATCGATCAGCCGTTGCCAGGCGCCTTCGTGGCACTCGACGTTGAGCAGCTGGCGCGCCACCTGGTTGATCTCGGTGATCTTCAGCTCCAGCAGCAGCGAGCGGCGCAGGTTGGGGTCCAGCGCCAGGCTCTGCTTGAGCCCGGCCAGGTTGCGCAGGTGATAGCGGTCGAGCTGGCCGGGCAGGCTCGACAGGTCGAGCACGCACAAGGCCACGCCCGTGCCTTCGAAGATTTCCTGGTAGCGCCGGCGGTCTTCCTGCAGGGCGCGCTGGCGGCGGCGCATGTTGACCAGCGCCAGCACTGGCAGCAGGGCGCAGAACAGCGCCAGCAGGCACTTGCCGACCAGTGCCGGCAGCAGCTTCTGCTGGGCCAGGCCGGCGTCGAACAGGCCACGCAACTGCCAGGCGCTATTGTCGATGAAGGCGAGCATCACGCTTTGCAGCGGTTCGCCGCTGGTCTGTACCGGGGCGTGGCGTTCCAGTACCTCACCGCTGCGGCTGTTTTCCAGCAGCCAGAGCGGGTGGCCCGGGCCGTCCAGGTGCACGGTGAGCACCTGGTAGTAGTCAGGTGACAGGCGCAGCAGCCAGTAGCCGCGATCCTGTTCGGCCGTCTGGCGCAACAGCAGGTAGATGGTGCGGTTGTCCGCCGCGTTGGCGAAGAAGTAGTTGCGGCCCTGGTTCAGCCCGACCAGTTCGTCAATCAGTTGGCGGTCGGGGCTACCGGCCAGGGTGTCGCTGCGCAGTTGCCCGGCAGGGTCCAGCCAGGCCAGGTCGCGCAGGGCGGGCAGGCGTTCGCGCAGGGTCGCCAGCAGGCTCGGCAGGGCAGCGGGCGTCGGTGCTTTGACGTAGGGCTGGACCACGTTGAGGGCCTGTTGGGCCTTGAGCGCCATGTTCAGGCTCAGGTGGTCGGCGAGTTCGGCACTGGCGTCCAGGTTTTGCTGGCGCTGGTCGGCCTGGGTGTGGCGGAACTGCGAGAACAGCTGCCACAGCAGCAAACCCAGCAGGATCAAGGCCAGCAGGGCCAGCGCGCCTTTGACCGAACCACGCAGCGAAGCGACTGGGGCCGGCGAAGCGGGGCGCAGCAGAGTCGGATGATTGAGATTGGTCAAGCGTTGGTCCTGCGATTGGCCTGGCGATGGCAGGGTGGAAACATGCACGGTATATGCCGGGATCTGCACAGGCCTGGACCGCGGCCGCGCACTATAAAGCCGGACATCCGAACGGGCTAGCATGCCTGTGATTATGGCAATGTGCCAGTCCGATTGTCCGGCGCCAGCGGTCGTGGTGATGCCGGCCTGTTCGGCAAGACCCTGCATCCTGTGCGAGAATGCCGGCCGCTTCAATGACAACGCATCGGAGATGTTCGGTTTTGGTTACTCACTTTTCCACCAATGGCCTCGATTCCGCCTGTGGGCGCAGCAGTCAGACCCTTGTCAGCACTGCCGTGACCGCGGACGTATCCTGCAAATCGTGCCAGCGTTCGCTGGTCAAACCCGACGCGGCTGCGGCGTCGAAAAACAAGACGCCATCGCTTGCTGAACTGCGCAAGACCGCCAAGGCGGCAGTACCGGCGGTAGAAGCAGTGCCGGCAGCCGTTGCCGCCAAGCCTGCCGGCAAGGTCGTGAGCGCGCCTGCCGCAGCCAAGCCTGCCAAGGTAGCCGAGCAACCGGCCCGCAGTGCTGGCTTCAGCGTCAAGGCCGATTATGCCGCGCGCCTGGCCGAGCAGAGCGACCGTTGCCGCCTGCCACGGGGCAAGGCTGGCAAACAGCGTCACGTCTGAGCCCTCTCGGCGGCTGTGCCGGCCCTTTCGCGGGCAAGCCCGCTCCCACAGGAAACTCCACAGCCTTGAAGGTGGTGCTATTCCTGTGGCTCCCACAGGAAACTCCACAGCCCTGAATGTGGTGCTATCCCTGTGGGAGCGGGCTTGCCCGCGAAGAGGCCGGAACAGGCAACAAATGCCTCCCAGGTTCACAACGATCCCGCCCCCGCCATCCGACCACCCTGTGCAACGCCGCGCGTTGGCGTAGAATGGTCGACTTTGTTCAATACACCCCGTAAACACATCCCCCTGGCCATACCGCCGGGGCGATCGTCGATGTCTTTACCTATCTGATTAGAGGGCTTGGTTTTGGCTCAATACGTCTACACCATGCATCGGCTGAGCAAGGTCGTGCCGCCGAAGCGGGAAATTCTCAAGAATATTTCCCTGTCGTTCTTCCCTGGCGCCAAGATCGGCGTGCTCGGCCTGAACGGCGCCGGTAAATCGACCCTGCTGCGGATCATGGCGGGCGTCGACAAGGAATTCGACGGCGAAGCCCGTCCGATGCCCGACATCAACGTGGGTTACCTGCCGCAGGAACCGCAACTGGACCCGAACAAGACCGTACGTGAAGTGGTCGAGGAAGCGGTCAGCGTGATCAAGGACGCCCAGGCTCGCCTGGACGAGGTCTACGCGGCATACGCCGAGCCGGATGCCGACTTCGACAAGCTGGCCGCCGAACAGGCCAAGCTCGAAGCCATCCTGCAGGCCGCCGATGGCCACAATCTGGAACGCCAGCTGGACGTCGCCGCCGACGCCCTGCGCCTGCCGGCCTGGGATGCGCGCATCGAACACCTCTCCGGTGGTGAAAAGCGCCGTGTGGCCCTGTGCCGCCTGCTGCTGTCGGCCCCCGACATGCTGCTGCTCGACGAACCGACCAACCACCTGGACGCCGATTCGGTCGCCTGGCTGGAGCGCTTCCTGCACGACTTCCCGGGCACCGTGGTAGCGATCACCCACGACCGTTACTTCCTCGACAACGTCGCTGGCTGGATCCTCGAACTGGACCGCGGCGCAGGCATCCCGTACGAAGGCAACTACTCGGGCTGGCTGGAAGCCAAGTCGGAGCGCCTGGCGCAGGAATCCAAGCAGCAGAGCGCCCATGAGAAGGCCATGAAAGAGGAACTGGAATGGGTGCGCAAAGGCGCCAAGGCCCGCCAGTCCAAGTCCAAGGCCCGTCTGCAGCGTTTCGAAGAAATGCAGTCGCAGGAGTTCCAGAAGCGCAGCGAAACCAACGAGATCTACATCCCGGCCGGTCCGCGCCTGGGCGACAAGGTCATCGAGTTCAAGAATGTCACCAAGGGCTATGGCGACCGCGTGCTGATCGACAACCTGTCGTTCGCCATGCCCAAGGGTGCCATCGTCGGCGTGATCGGTGGTAACGGTGCCGGTAAGTCGACCCTGTTCCGCATGCTGATGGGCAAGGAACAACCGGACTCGGGCAGCATCGAGATCGGCGAAACCGTGCAGCTGGCCTGCGTGGACCAGAGCCGTGAAGACCTCGACGGTTCCAAGACCGTGTTCCAGCAGATCTCCGACGGTTCCGACCAGATCCGCATCGGTAACTACGAGATCCCGTCGCGTACCTACGTCGGCCGCTTCAACTTCAAGGGTGGCGACCAGCAGAAGTTCGTCAAGGACCTGTCCGGTGGTGAGCGTGGCCGCCTGCACCTGGCCCTGACCCTGAAGGAGGGCGGTAACGTCCTGCTGCTCGACGAACCGTCCAACGACCTCGACGTCGAAACCCTGCGTTCCCTGGAAGAAGCCCTGCTGGACTTCCCGGGCGCCGCCATCGTGATTTCCCACGACCGTTGGTTCCTGGACCGTGTGGCCACTCACATCCTGGCGTACGAAGACGACTCCAACGTGGTGTTCTTCGAAGGCAACTACACCGAGTACGAAGCCGACCGCAAGAAGCGCCTGGGCGACGCAGCTGCCCAGCCGCACCGTGTACGGCACAAGAAGCTGGCCCAGTAAGCCGGTCTTCTGATGCACAGCAATGGGGCCCTATGTGGCCCCATTTTTGTGCCTGGCAGGAAAGGGTTGTTGGCTTGATTCGCGGGCCAGCCCGCTCCAACAGCGCCAGGTTTTGCAGGGGGCCTGTGGGGGCGGGTTACCCGCGAAGAGGTCAACACAGAAGGATGATTTTGTATACACTTATATAAAACGCACCAAATAATTTCATAAAAACGACATTTCGCCCTATTCCGGTGCGATTGCTTCTTGGTACATTTCAGAAAAAACCAATAAGTCCAATCCTCTTGGTGAGATGTCTACCATGATCGAATCTGTCGACAATTTCCTTGCACGCCTGCAGCAACGCGACCCGGGCCAACCGGAATTCCACCAGGCTGTGGAAGAAGTGCTGCGTACCCTGTGGCCGTTCCTCGAAGCCAACCCTCATTACCTGCAGTCCGGCATCCTCGAGCGCATGGTCGAGCCTGAGCGCGCCGTGCTGTTCCGCGTGTCGTGGGTCGATGACCAGGGCAAGGTTCAGGTCAACCGCGGCTACCGCATCCAGATGAGCAGCGCCATCGGCCCCTACAAGGGCGGCCTGCGCTTCCACCCGTCGGTGAACCTGAGCGTGCTCAAGTTCCTGGCCTTCGAACAGGTATTCAAGAACTCCCTCACCTCGCTGCCCATGGGCGGTGGCAAAGGCGGCTCGGACTTCGACCCGAAAGGCAAGAGCGATGCCGAAGTCATGCGCTTCTGCCAGGCCTTCATGAGCGAGCTGTATCGCCACATCGGTGCTGACTGCGACGTGCCGGCCGGTGACATTGGCGTCGGCGCCCGCGAGATCGGCTTCATGTTCGGCCAGTACAAGCGCCTGGCCAACCAGTTCACCTCGGTGCTCACCGGCAAGGGCATGACCTATGGCGGCAGCTTGATCCGCCCTGAAGCCACCGGCTACGGCTGTGTGTACTTCGCTGAGGAAATGCTCAAGCGCCAGAACCTGCGCATCGATGGCCGCCGGGTGGCGATTTCCGGTTCCGGCAACGTTGCCCAGTACGCTGCGCGCAAGGTCATGGACCTGGGTGGCAAGGTGATTTCGCTGTCCGACTCCGAAGGCACCCTGTACGCCGAAGCCGGCCTGACCGATGCCCAGTGGGACGCGCTGATGGAGCTGAAGAACGTCAAGCGTGGCCGCATCAGCGAGCTGGCTGGCCAGTTCGGCCTGGAATTCCGCAAGGGCCAGACGCCGTGGAGCCTGCCGTGCGACATCGCCCTGCCGTGCGCCACGCAGAACGAGCTGGACATCGAAGACGCCCGCACCCTGCTGCGCAACGGCTGCATCTGCGTGGCCGAAGGCGCCAACATGCCGACTACCCTGGCGGCGGTTGACCTGTTCATCGAGGCCGGCATCCTGTACGCCCCGGGCAAGGCGTCCAACGCCGGTGGCGTGGCCGTGTCGGGCCTGGAGATGTCGCAGAACGCCATGCGCCTGCTGTGGACCGCTGGTGAAGTGGACAGCAAGCTGCACAACATCATGCAGTCGATTCACCATGCCTGCGTGCACTACGGTGAAGAGGCGGATGGCAAGGTCAACTACGTGAAGGGTGCAAACATTGCCGGCTTCGTGAAAGTCGCCGATGCCATGCTGGCGCAAGGCGTAGTCTGATCTGAGGGCCTGGGGCTGCTTTGCAGCCCATCGCCGGCAAGCGCGGCTCCCACAGTGTCATCACAGGGTTCAAGGGCAGCTTTCACAAGCTCGCACAGGGCTCAAGGGCAGCTTTCACAAGCTCGCACAGGGCTCAAGGGCAGCTTTCACAAGCTCACACAAGGGCTCAAGGGCAGCTTTCACAAGCTCACACAGGGCTCAAGGGCAGCTTTCACAAGCTCACACAGGGTTCAAGGGCAGCTTTCACAAGCTCACACAGGGCTCAAGGGCAGTGTGATGCACCTGTGGGAGCCGCGCTTGCCGGCGATGGGCCGCGCAGCGGCCCCTAGGCCCCACTGTCAATCTCGACCACCTCGATCATCTGATCCCCTGCCGGTCGCCGCCACAGCACTTCATCCCCAGGCCCGGCCCCAAGCAAGGCCCGCCCCAGCGGCGAGCCCCAGTTGATCATGCCGCGCCCGGCATCCGCCTCGTCCTCGCCCACCAGCTGCACCACATGCTCCTGGTCCTGCTCATCGACGAACCGTACCCGGCTACCAATCTGCACCTTGCTGCGCGATGTCGCCGCCGGCACCACCTGGGCACTCTGCACCCGCGCGCTGAAATAGCGCAGGTCCCGCTCGGTATCAGCCAGGCGCTGCTTGTCGCCGCGCTCGCCTTGGGCCTGCAACTCGCTGCGCAAGGCATTCAGCTCGCTCACGCGCTGTTGCAGCTGGAGCAGGCCGCTGGCGGTCACGTAATTGGGCTGGTCGCTGACGCGCCGCTCCACCGGCTGATCGGCTTGGGCGGCAGCCTGGTCTTCGTTGACGAATGCTCGGCTCATGGGATGGCCTCCTTGTGCTGGAGACCAGCATGACAGGCCGGTGGTTTCAGTGGATGTCCATTTGCGACGCGGGCACTTGAACAATCAGTTGCGGCGATAGGCACGGGCGGCGCCCTGGTCCTTCTCCTGTTGCCACTCGCGATCACGCTCGTCCCAGAACCGCTCGTGGTACTGGCGCTGCTCCTCACTGTTCTGCATCGCGTGGCACTGGCGGAATCCATCGTCCCAGCCGGTCTCGTACTGGCGATCGTGCAGGTAACGCGGTACGTCCTTGTGGAAGTTGCCCACCATCAGTCCGGCCGCCTGGCGGCCGCTGCTGCAACCATCCTGGTAGCCGTCGGCGTAGGCGGGGGGATAACCGTGGTTGACCATCTGATCGTGGGTGGTTTCGCAACCCGCCAGCAACAACGCAACGCACAAGCCGAACCAGTACCGCGACATGACCACCTGGACCCTTGGGGAGATACCAGAAAGTCTAGGTGGCGATTTGTCGGGGAGCTGTCAAAACAGTGTCAAAGAGTCGGTTGGTTCACAGTGCTGTGGTTGATGCCGACTTGCCCGCGAAAGGCCGCAAAGCGGCCTCAATAGTGATACCACTTCACTTCCAGCATCACTTCGTTCTGCGCCGTCGCCAGGTGGCTGAATTCCCGCGAGGCACTCAACCTCACCCCCAGGTTCTGGCTGATCTCCCACTGCTGGTTCAGGCTCACACTGCGCCGCACCTCGCCATTGGTGAAGTAATCGCCCTTGGCCTCCAGCGTCATGTTGCCCAACCCGTTGCGCCACAGCAGCCCGCCATTGAACCCTGTCGCGGGGGCGATGAACTGGGCGAAGTCGTTGTGGTGCTCGACCCGCACCGTGCCCAGGGCGAAGCCCAGCAAGCCATCGGCCAGTTGCCAGGTGCCACCGGCTCCGCCATTCACATGGCTTACCAGCACCTCGTCGTCATGTTTGCCCGGTACCCGCTCCAGGCCACCTGCCACCTGCCAGGACCACGGCTTGAGCAGCTCGTTGCGCGGTGTCAGCGAGCGGATGGTGGCCAGGTCCAGGCGTTGCACCTGCCAGTCGTTGCCTTCGTACTGGCGTACCTTGAGCTGCAAAATCTCGATCTGCGCCCCCAGCGGGAAGCCATAGGCATTGTCGTTGAGGTCGTGGTAGGCCATGCGCAGGCCGTACTCGGCGTAGGCGCGGTCCTCTCGGGTGCCGACGCCCAGTTGCCAGGTCCGCGAGTCATGGCCGTCCTCGGGCAGGCCGGGGCGTTCGATCTGCAAGGGCGGCGGCGGGTTGCTGTTGATCGCCCGCAACAGCTCGAAGCTGCGCTTGGCCTGCCCAGGGTCGCGCTCCTGGCCATTGGCCCGGTAGCGCTCCAGGCGGTAGGCGGCATCCTGCACCAGCGCCTGGCGCTCGCGGGGCAGGGCCTTGAATTCGGGGCTTTGCAATTGCGCGGTATCGGCACTGACGGCCAGCACCTGGCGCTTCTCGTCATGGTCCAGCGGCTCGGCGCGGGCCAGCAGCTCGCGTTCGCGTGACGGGCGGTAGGTTTCGCTGGCGACCAGGCCCGACTGCTTCACCGCCTTCACCGTGTCGGTGGGAATGGCCGTGAGCGGGAACTGCGAGGTCAGGTCCAGGCTTGGCCGGGCCACCTGCAGCAACTCCAGCAGGCGGTAGGAGCAATTTTCGTCGAAGAAGAAGTAATCGAACTGGATCTGCTTCAGTTCCCAGACGTGCTCGACCATGCGCCCGGTTTCTTCCGGTGTCAGGTCCAGCTGGTACTCCCACAGGTCGCGGTTCTCCAGGCTGCGATATTCGGAGAGCTTTTCCTGGTAGGGCATCAGCGCGAACAGGCCCGGATAGCCGCCCATCAGGCCCTTCCAGGCATACAGGATGCTGTTGTCGCTGCCTTCGATATAGGCGCCGAAGTTGATCGCGTAGCTCAGCAGTGTGGTGTCGTCGCTACGGGTGTTGGACTGGTCGATGCGCAGCAGGGTATGGCCGAACATCGACGATGGGCTGTTCAGGTAGGCTGCCGGGAAGATCAGCGCCGCGCTGTGCGGGTCGATCGACTGGTACCAGGTCTTGAACTCCTGGCAGTCCGGTTGCGGCAGGCCTTGCAGGTCGAGCTGTTCACGCAGCCAGCGGGTGCGCGCGGGGAATACGCACTGGGCGTGCTTGTCACCCAGGCTGGCGGGGGCGTACAGCGCTGCGACCGTGGCCTTGAGCTCCTGGTCAGGGTGGTGTGCGCCGTCCTCGGCGAGGAAGAAGGCGTCATCGTCCACATAGCTGCGCCAGCCGCCGAGCTTGGCGGTTTCATAGTGGCCCAGGGCAATCCAGTAAGGGGTGTTGGCCAGTTGCTGGATACGGCCTTGGTCCAGCACGGGCATGGCATGAGCGGGGGCGCAGGCAAACAGCGCCAGGGCAGCGAAGCGTTTGAGCATATCGGGCAACTACTTCTTGACGATGCCGAAAAAGGCGAAACCCGCCCCGGAGGCCGGGGCGGGAGCAGCTGCACTCAGGCCTCGGTGGCGTATTTGGCCAGGCGTGGGTCGTTCTTCAGAACGGCCAGCGTGTTGCTGTGGACAGTTTCGGCAGTCACGTCGGCGCTGCTGAAGATCTGGTTGAAGTGCTGGTGGGTGACCGAGGCGAAGTAGCCGCGATCTTCCGGTGCGACGCCCAGGACCACGGCATAGGTGGTCAGGGCTTCGCCCTGGCCCATGGCCATGTCTTCGGACAGCTCGTTCATCATGCCATTCATGGCGAACCAGGATTTGCCGCCATAGGTCAGCGAAGCCTTGGTGGAGCAGCCGTTGGTACCGGAGGTCATGCCGAAGGTGGCGTTGCCGGAGGTGCCGTTGGTGGTGGAGGCCAGGAAGTGGGCCGGCGTGCCACGCTGGCCTTCGAACAGCATGTTGCCCCAGCCGCAGTTCGGGCCGCCCGGCGCTTCGGCAAGCGCGTTGAGCGAGACCACGGTGAACAGAGTACCCAGAAGAATCCGTTTCATAGCATTGTTCTCTATTTTGTCTTAACCAAGGGTCAGGGTTGTCTGGCAACGCCGTTGCCAGGTCGGGAAAGCTTTTCACCCACCCGCGCAGCTTGGAGTTTAGGCATGATCTAAAGGTTGCGTTGTTGATTGCGAAAAATTTGCTTGCCCATTACAGCGTCGCAGCTGCGACATAAAGTCCCGTGGAGCCTTGCAAGGCGCGCGCGGGCAGCGCCAGAATGCTGCGTATCTGCCCCGCCGAAGTAAGGAAACCCAATGCCCGATCCTGTCGCTGCGCGCCTGCGTCTCGCGCCTGAAGCCCTGACCCGGCGTTTCTCCCCCGAGCAGTTTGCCTTTACCAATACCGACGATCTGGAGCCGTTTCGCGGAGTCCTGGGCCAGGAGCGTGCTGTCGAGGCCCTGCAGTTCGGCGTGGCCATGCCGCGCCCCGGTTACAACGTGTATGTGATGGGCGAGCCTGGCACCGGCCGCTTCTCGTTCGTCAAGCGCTACCTCAAGGCCGAGGGCAAGCGCCAGCAGACCCCGGCCGACTGGCTCTACGTCAACCATTTCGACGACACCCGTGAGCCACGCGCTCTGGAGCTGCCATCCGGCAGCGCGGCCGAGTTCATCAGCGACATGAGCGGGTTGATCGACAACCTGCTGGCGACCTTCCCTGCGGTGTTCGAGCACCCGTCGTACCAGCAGAAGAAGGGCGCCATCGACCGTGCCTTCAACCAGCGTTATGACCGTGCGCTGGATGTGATCGAGCGCGCCTCGCTGGAAAAGGACGTGGCCTTGTACCGCGATGCCAGCAACGTCGCCTTCACCCCGATGGCCGATGGCAAGGCGCTGGATGAAGCCGAATTCGCCCAGCTGCCCGAAGAGGTCCGCGAGCAGTTCCACGAGGACATCGCCCTGCTCGAGGAGCGCCTCAATGAGGAACTGGCCAGCCTGCCGCAATGGAAGCGCGAATCGAACAACCAGCTGCGCCAGCTCAATGAAGAGACCATCACCCTGGCCCTGCAGCCGTTGCTGGCGCCGCTGTCGGAGAAGTACGCCGAGAACGCGGCCGTTTGTGCCTACCTGCAGTCCGTGCAGCTGAACCTGCTGCGTACCGTGGTCGAGCAATTGGTCGACGACAGCAAGACCGACGCTGCTGCCCGCAAGCTGCTCGAAGAGCAGTACGCGCCGAGCCTGGTGGTCGGCCACCACGCGGACGGTGGCGCGCCGGTGGTGTTCGAGCCGCACCCGACCTACGACAACCTGTTCGGGCGCATTGAATACAGCACCGACCAGGGTGCGCTGTACACTTCTTACCGGCAGTTGCGCCCGGGCGCCTTGCACCGCGCCAACGGCGGCTTCCTGATTCTCGAAGCCGAGAAGATGCTGGGTGAACCGTTCGTCTGGGACGCCCTCAAGCGTGCCCTGCAGTCGCGCAAGCTGAAGATGGAATCGCCACTGGGCGAGCTGGGTCGTGTCGCCACGGTCAGCCTGACGCCGCAGATGATCCCGCTGAACATCAAGCTGGTGATCATCGGTTCGCGCCAGCTGTACTACGCGCTGCAGGACCACGACCCGGACTTCCAGGAGATGTTCCGCGTGCTGGTCGACTTCGACGAAGACATGCCGATGGTCGACGAGAACCTCGAGCAGTTCGCCCAGCTGCTGCGCACCCGCACCAACGAGGAAGGCATGGCCCCGCTGACCAGCGATGCGGTGGCGCGCCTGGCCACCTACAGCGCACGCCTGGCGGAAAACCAGTCGCGCCTGTCGGCACGCATCGGCGACCTGTTCCAGCTGGTCAGCGAGGCGGATTTCATCCGCCAGTTGGCCAATGACGAGATGACCGATGCCGGGCACATCGAACGTGCGCTCAAGGCCAAGGCCACCCGCACCGGGCGGGTCTCGCAGCGGGTGCTCGACGACATGCTCGCCGGCATCATCCTGATCGATACCGAGGGCGCGGCCATCGGCAAGTGCAACGGCCTGACCGTGCTGGAGGTCGGCGACTCGGCATTCGGCATGCCGGCGCGCATTTCCGCCACCGTCTACCCGGGCGGCAGCGGCATTGTCGACATCGAGCGTGAGGTCAACCTCGGCCAGCCGATCCACTCCAAGGGGGTGATGATCCTCACCGGGTACCTGGGCAGCCGCTATGCCCAGGAATTCCCCCTGGCGATTTCGGCGAGCATCGCGCTGGAGCAGTCCTACGGCTATGTCGATGGCGACAGCGCTTCGCTGGGCGAAGCGTGCACGCTGATCTCGGCCTTGTCGCGCACGCCGCTCAAGCAGTGCTTCGCCATCACCGGCTCGATCAACCAGTTCGGTGAAGTGCAGGCGGTGGGTGGGGTCAACGAGAAGATCGAAGGCTTCTTCCGCCTCTGCGAGGCACGTGGCCTGACCGGCGAGCAGGGGGTGATCATCCCGCGCGCCAACGTCGCCACGCTGATGCTCGACGAGCGCGTGCTGCAGGCGGTGGAGAACGGCATGTTCCACGTCTACGCCGTGAGCCAGGCTGACGAGGCGCTGAGCCTGCTGGTGGGCCAGGATGCCGGGGAGCTCAACGACGAAGGCGTGTTTACCGAAGGCAGCGTCAATGCCCGCGTGGTCGAGCGTTTGCGCGAGATTGCCGAGATGATCAGCGAGGAAGAAATCGAGAAAGCGGAAAAGGAACGGGTGGAAGAGGTGATTGCCCAGGCGAAACCGGCCTGAGTCAATAAAACGGCGCTGGCGGCCATGTGCTACCGTTCAGCGCCGGTTTTCCATCTTTCTGTGCTGTTCTTCTATGCTGGAACTTAAGGACGGTATCAGGGTTCAGGATGGAGACAGCCTGGCTTGCAGGCTGAACAGGGCTCATTGGAGGGGGACGCGGCCATGCGCAACCTCAGCCTTACTCGCCAGTGCCTGGGCCTGGTGACTCGCATTGAATGCAGCATCCGTCCACTGGCCGGCGACAATGGTATGTGGACCTTGCTGTTCGCCGCCGGCATGGCCGGTGAACAACCCTCGGCGATCAAGGCCCAGGGGCCGTTCCATGGGCCGATGGTGGCCGAATCCGTGCTCAATGCGATCGTCGACAGCCTGACCTTGCACGGGTATCAGGTAGCCCACGATCCACAGATCTGGTGCCTGCATCTGCAGGCTCAACTGCGACGGATCAACGGCGAACGCTGCCGGAACCTGGGGGATTATCAGTTCCACCCTGAAACCTGAGCACACATACCCAGCGGTGCGGCATCTGGCCGCAGGCTTTTGCTGTCACAGGTGGCTGGCTATACTCGCGGCCGATTTTCCAGTCACCTGACGAGTCCCAACCCCTCATGGAACGTTTTCTCGAAAACGCGATGTATGCCTCGCGCTGGCTGCTCGCTCCCATCTATTTCGGTCTGTCCCTCGGCCTGCTGGCCCTGGCGCTGAAGTTCTTCCAGGAAGTTGTCCACGTCCTGCCCAACGTCTTCGCCCTCAGCGAAGCCGACCTGATCCTGGTCATCCTGTCGCTGATCGACATGTCGCTGGTGGGCGGCCTGCTGGTGATGGTGATGATTTCCGGCTACGAGAACTTCGTGTCGCAACTGGACATCGACGAGAGCAAAGAAAAGCTCAACTGGCTGGGCAAGATGGACTCTTCGTCGCTGAAGATGAAGGTCGCCGCGTCGATCGTGGCGATTTCGTCCATCCACCTGCTGCGGGTGTTCATGGATGCGCAGAACATCTCCACCGACTACCTGATGTGGTACGTGATCATCCACATGACCTTCGTGGTTTCGGCCTTCTGCATGGGCTACCTGGACAAGCTGACCAAGCACTGAGTTATGCCAGGGCCTTTTCGCGGGTAAACCCGCTCCCACAGTTACTGCGCCGGGTCCCAAGCCATGTGCCGTCCCGGTGGGAGCGGGCTTGCCCGCGAAGCGGCAATCACCGGGCAACTGACGAGTGGTGGCAGTAATGCCTTGTGCAATCACTCGATCCGTACAAAAAATGAGCACTCATGCGTGGTTCCCAAAGCGAGGTGCTCTCATGAACCTGCATCAGCTCAACTCCGAGGCCAGGGCCGGCCATGTCGACGAACTGAACCTGATCGCCATCGAAGGCGGCGACTACCTGATCGAGGCCCGGGTCAAAGGCCATCCCCACCCCTTGTCCGATACCCGTGGTGAGCGCTTGCGCGTGCACTCGGTGGAGGAGGCGCGCAAGTTGCTGCATACCATCCCGATGGTGTCGATGAACCTCGTGCACTGGTCGGTGCAGGACGAAATGTGCGGCATGGGCACACACCCGGAAGAAGACCTGAAGGTGCCGATTTCCCAGCGTTCGGCCTGGTAGCTGCTCGCGGCGCCCCAGTGTGCTAGGCTGCTCGCCCTTTTCATCAAGGGCGCGGCTGCACTGCGCCCTGCAGTGGAGCACGACAATGTCCGAACTCAACCTGTCCACCGACGAAACCCGCGTCAGCTACGGCATCGGCCGTCAGCTGGGCGGCCAGCTGCGCGACAACCCGCCACCAGGCGTGAGCCTGGAAGCCATCCTGGCCGGCCTGACCGACGCCTTCAACGGCGCCGACAGCCGCGTCAGCGAAGCCGACCTGTCGGCCAGCTTCAAGGTCATCCGTGACGTGATGCAGGCCGAAGCTGCAGCCAAGGCTGAAGCCGCCGCTGCCGCTGGCAAGGAATTCCTGGCCGAGAACGCCAAGCGTGACGGCATCACCACCCTGGCTTCGGGCCTGCAGTTCGAAGTGCTGACCGCAGGTGAAGGCGCCAAGCCGACCCGCGAAAGCAATGTGCGCACCCACTACCACGGCACCCTGATCGACGGCACCGTGTTCGACAGCTCCTACGACCGTGGCCAGCCGGCTGAATTCCCGGTTGGTGGCGTGATCGCTGGCTGGACCGAAGCCCTGCAGCTGATGAACGCCGGCAGCAAATGGCGCCTGTACGTGCCGAGCGAGCTGGCCTACGGCGCCCAAGGCGTTGGTAGCATCCCGCCGCACAGCGTACTGGTGTTCGACGTCGAGCTGCTCGACGTTCTGTAATACCGCTGGGGCCGCTTTGCGGCCCATTCGCGGGTAAACCCGCTCCCACAGGTACTGCACAGAATTCAAAACCTGTGCGGTCCCTGTGGGAGCGGGTTCACCCGCGAAGAGGCCGGCCCTGCCAGCCTCAATTCCAGTCTGTTGCCCCTGGGCGCAAGGCCCGTGCATAGCAGAACAGAAACAGGTTGCGCACCAACTCCTTGAGCACCACCGGCTCACTCGAATTCAGCCCGCACAGATCCAGGTCTCCCTGGTCGCGCAGTTCGTCCAGTGCTTCTTCTTCGAGCACGGCGCACACTTCACCGGTTTCCCGATGAAGGATGCGCAGGTAAGGGTGGGGGCGGTCCAGCCAGGCGTCGATCAGATAAGTCATGGCTATTCTCCTTGGATAGCGGTTCCAATGAGAATAATTCTTATTATCAGAATAGCAAGCGCCAATTGGCGGATTTTGTAATCAGACCTTGCGCACGAATTCCGACTTCAGCTTCATGGCGCCAATGCCGTCGATCTTGCAGTCGATATCGTGGTCGCCGTCGCACAGGCGGATGTTCTTGACCTTGGTGCCGACCTTGACCACCAGGGACGAGCCCTTGACCTTGAGGTCCTTGATCACGGTAACGGTGTCGCCGTCCTGCAGGACGTTGCCCACCGAATCCTTCTTCACCACGTCATCGCTGGCCGCTTCGGCTTCGCCGCTGGCCGACCACTCGTGGGCGCACTCGGGGCAGATCAGCTGAGTGCCATCCTCGTAGGTGTATTCGGAGTTGCATTTGGGGCAGGGTGGCAGAGTGCTCACTTCGATTCCTTAAACAGACAGACGGTTAAAGGCCCATATTGTAAAAGGTCTTACGGGGGAAGTGTTTTTGTCCGGACAAATGCAAGGCGGGCCAGCACGCTCCTCTGGGAGCGGGCTGGCCCGCGAAGAAGGCGACTCGGTCTGTCAGTGAGTACGCGCGACCGCGAACTCGCTCAGCTCGACCAGTGCATCCCGGCACTCGCTGGCGGGCAGCACTTCCAGGCAGGCGATGGCGCGCTTGACGTAGTCACGGGCCAGCTCGGCGGTGTACTTCAATGCACCCGAAGCCTCGACGGCCTCGCGAATCTGCTCCAGATCTTCCAGGCCACCCTTCTGGATCGCCTTGCGCACCAGTGCAGCCTGTTCCGGCGTGCCTTCGCGCATGGTGTAGATCAGCGGCAGGGTAGGTTTGCCTTCGGCCAGGTCGTCGCCGACGTTCTTGCCCAGGGCTTCGGCATCGCCTTCGTAGTCGAGCAGGTCGTCGACCAGCTGGAAGGCCACGCCCAGGTGGTCACCGAAGGTACGCAGGGCTTCGCGCTGTTCTTCGCTGGCTTCGGCCAGCGCCGCGGCGCTGTGGGTCGAGGCTTCGAACAGCATCGCGGTCTTGCCGCGGATGACGTCCATGTAGACCTCTTCGGTGGTGCTGGCATCGCGCACCCGCGACAGCTGCAGCACTTCACCCTCGGCGATCACCCGGGTGGCCTTGGACAGGATCTGCATGACCGGCATCGAGCCCAGTTCGACCATCATCTCGAACGAGCGCGAATAGAGGAAGTCACCCACCAGTACGCTCGGCGCGTTGCCCCACAGGGCATTGGCGGTGGAGCGGCCACGGCGCATGCCGGACATGTCGACCACGTCGTCGTGCAGCAGGGTGGCGGTGTGCAGGAACTCGATGGTCGCGGCCAGCAGGCGCAGGTCGGCGCCCTCGCGGCCCAGGGCCTTGCCGCACAGCAGGACCAGCAGCGGGCGCAGGCGCTTGCCACCGGCGGAGGTGATATAGTCGCCGATCTTCGATACCAGCGGCACGCGCGAGGTCAGCTGCTTCTTGATGATCTCGTCGACGGCGCTGAAATCTTCAGCTACCGCGCGGTAGAAGGTTTGGGGTTGCATCGGCTGCTCCAGTGAGGTTGCGCGGCATGCTAGGTCGCGGGTCCCGGTGTGTCAAGGCGCGCTGCCCGCTGGCCGGGGGCGGGACTTGCAAGCAAAACCGCGGTTGCGTACAATCGCGCACCCTAACTTCCTGGGCAGCACCTGCCTTACGCAATTGCACAGGGCCGTTCCAGCCCCATGCAGCCATGCCAGCCAATACTCATCATATAAAGCGCTGGGTGAGCAGGATTATCGGAGAAATACCATGTCTTACGCAGTAATCGTTACCGGCGGCAAGCAGTACAAAGTCGCTGAAGGTGAATTCCTCAAGATCGAAAAACTGGAAGTCGCCACTGGCGAATCCGTGACCTTCGATCGCGTTCTGCTGGTTGCCAACGGTGAAGAAGTCACCATCGGCGCACCAGTCGTCGCCGGCGCTAAAGTGGTTGCCGAAGTCGTTTCGCAAGGCCGTCACGACAAGGTTCGCATCATCAAGTTCCGTCGTCGTAAGCACCACATGAAGCGTATGGGCCACCGCCAGTGGTTCACCGAGATCAAAATCACCGGTATCCAGGCTTAATCGCCCGGTTCCCCTGAATTTATTTGGAGATTGAACCATGGCTCACAAGAAGGCTGGTGGTAGTACTCGTAACGGTCGCGACTCAGAATCGAAACGCCTTGGCGTGAAGATGTATGGCGGCCAGGTTATCAAGCCAGGCAACATCATCGTCCGTCAGCGCGGCACCGAATTCCACGCTGGCTACGGCGTTGGCATGGGCAAGGATCACACCTTGTTCGCCAAGATCGAAGGCGTGATCAAGTTCGAGAAGAAAGGCGAGTTCATGCGCCGTTACGTGAGCATCGTCGCCGCTTAATCGCGACGTCGCTCCAGAAGCCCCGTCATGCGACGGGGCTTTTTCGTTTGTGGTGAGCCTCTTGCAAAGCTGTTTGTTTGGGCTGCCGGCGTGGGTTTCTACGGTCGTACGGGGCCGCCGCGCTCATTTTTGCAAGAGCCTCAGGTTTTTCAGTATTCGACTCGCCCACAGGCGAGAGGCGGTTTTCAATGAAGTTTGTTGACGAAGTATCCATTCGGGTCAAGGCCGGTGACGGCGGTAACGGTTGCATGAGCTTCCGCCGCGAGAAGTTCATCGAGAACGGCGGCCCTAACGGTGGCGACGGTGGTGACGGTGGCTCGGTGTACATGGTCGCCGACGAAAACCTCAACACCCTGGTCGACTATCGCTACACCCGTCACCACGAAGCACAGCGCGGCTCCAACGGCGGCAGCACCGACTGCACCGGCAAGAAGGGCGATGACCTGTTCCTGCGCGTGCCGGTCGGCACCACCGTGATCGACGCCTCGACCCAGGAAGTGATCGGTGACCTGGTGACCCCAGGCCAGAAGCTGATGGTCGCCCAGGGCGGCTGGCACGGCCTGGGCAACACCCGCTTCAAGTCCAGCACCAACCGTGCGCCGCGCCAGACCACGCCGGGTAAACCGGGTGAACAGCGCGACCTGAAGATGGAGCTGAAGGTGTTGGCCGATGTCGGTCTGCTCGGCCTGCCGAACGCGGGCAAGAGCACCTTCATCCGTTCGGTTTCGGCCGCCAAGCCAAAAGTTGCCGACTACCCGTTCACCACCCTGGTGCCAAACCTGGGCGTGGTCAGTGTCGACCGCTGGAAGAGCTTCGTCATCGCCGACATCCCCGGCCTGATCGAAGGTGCCTCCGACGGTGCCGGCCTGGGTATCCGCTTCCTCAAGCACCTGGCACGCACCCGCGTGCTGCTGCACCTGGTCGACCTGGCGCCGCTGGACGGCAGCAGCCCGGCCGATGCCGCGGAAGTCATCATCAACGAGCTGACCCGCTTCAGCCCGTCGCTGACCGACCGTGAGCGCTGGCTGGTGCTGAACAAGTCGGACATGCTGATGGAAGACGAGCGCGAAGAGCGGGTCAAGGAAGTGGTCGAGCGCCTGCAGTGGGAAGGCCCGGTCTACGTGATCTCGGCCATCTCCAAGCAGGGCACCGAGCAGCTCAGCCACGATCTGATGCGCTACATCGAAGACCGCGCCGACCGCCTGGCCAACGACCCGGCCTACGCCGAGGAACTGGCCGAGCTGGACCAGCGCATCGAAGACGAAGCCCGCGCACAGCTGCAGGCTCTGGACGATGCTCGCACCCTGCGTCGCACTGGCGTCAAGAGCGTGCACGACATCGGCGACGACGATGCCTGGGACGATGATTTCGAGGACGACGAAGACGGCCCGGAAATCATTTACGTGCGCGACTGATCGGTTGCAGTACACTAAACGCCGCTCTCGGGAGCGGCGTTTTTGTATCCACGGTATCTACAGATTCGACATAGGTTGGAAGAAGATGCGAAGCAAGGTGACGGGCGCCAAGCGCTGGGTCGTGAAGATTGGCAGTGCCCTGCTGACCGCCGATGGCAAGGGCCTTGACCGCGGCGCCATGGCCGTATGGGTCGAGCAGATGGTCGCGCTGCGTGAAGCTGGCGTGGAGTTGGTACTGGTCTCCTCCGGGGCCGTGGCTGCCGGCATGAGCCAGCTGGGCTGGACTTCGCGACCGAGTGCGATGAACGAGCTGCAGGCAGCTGCCTCGATCGGCCAGATGCGCCTGGTGCAGGCCTGGGAAACGAGCTTCGGCGAGCACGGCAAGCACACCGCGCAGATCCTCCTGACCCACGATGACCTGTCTGATCGCAAGCGTTACCTGAACGCCCGCAGCACCCTGCGTACCCTGGTCGACCTGGGCGTGGTGCCGGTGATCAACGAGAACGACACCGTGGTCACCGACGAGATCCGCTTCGGCGACAACGACACCCTGGCCGCGCTGGTGGCCAACCTGGTGGAAGCCGACTTGCTGGTGATCCTCACCGACCGCGACGGCATGTTCGATGCCGACCCGCGCAACAACCCCGAAGCCCAGCTGATCTACGAAGCCCGCGCCGACGACCCGTCGCTGGACGCCGTAGCCGGTGGCACCGGCGGTGCCCTGGGTCGTGGCGGCATGCAGACCAAGCTGCGTGCCGCGCGCCTGGCAGCCCGTTCCGGTGCCCATACGATCATCATCGGGGGCCGCATCGAGCGCGTGCTGGACCGCCTGAAGGCCGGTGAGCGCCTGGGCACGCTGCTGTCGCCCGAGCGCGGCATGCTGGCGGCACGCAAGCAGTGGCTGGCTGGCCACCTGCAGACTCGCGGCACGCTGGTGCTCGACGCTGGCGCCGTGCAGGCGCTGCGTGAGGCGAACAAGAGCCTGCTACCGGTCGGCGTGAAGACCGTGCAGGGCAGCTTCCGCCGTGGCGAGATGGTGGTCTGCGTCGGCCCGGATGGTGTCGAGGTGGCGCGTGGGCTGGCCAACTACAGCGCGCTGGAAGCGCAGAAGATCATCGGCCAGCCGTCCGATCAGATCGAGGCGTTGCTGGGCTACATCGCCGAGCCGGAACTGGTGCACCGCGACAACCTGGTGCTGGTATGAGGCTGCTCAAGCGGGCGCTCGCCCTGGCTGTGTTTGCCCTGCCGATGCTGGCCGGGGCCGAAGAGATCGGCCAGGTCTCCACCGTGTTCAAGTTCCTCGGGCCGAACGACCGCATCGTGGTCGAGGCCTTTGACGACCCCAAGGTCGAGGGCGTGACCTGCTACCTGTCGCGGGCCAAGACTGGCGGCGTGAAGGGGGGCTTGGGCTTGGCGGAAGATCGCGCGGAGGCGTCGATTGCCTGCCGTCAGGTCGGGCCGATCAACTTCAAGGGTGAGCTCAAGGATGGCGAGGAGGTGTTCAAGGAGCGCACCTCGCTGGTGTTCAAGACCATGCAGGTGGTGCGCTTCCTCGACAAGAAGCGCAATACCCTGGTGTACCTGGTGTACAGCGACCGCATGATCGAAG
Organism: Pseudomonas sp. LRP2-20; assembly: GCF_024349685.1. Lineage (NCBI taxonomy): Bacteria > Pseudomonadati > Pseudomonadota > Gammaproteobacteria > Pseudomonadales > Pseudomonadaceae > Pseudomonas > Pseudomonas sp. LR2-20. The sequence continues at coordinate 822,021 of NZ_AP025944.1, forward strand.
GCAGCCCGCAGAATGCGGTGACGGCGATCCCGATCCTGCCTTGGGCTCACTGATAGCCTGGTAGATTGCCGGGAGGCCTTTGGCCTCCTTTCGCCGGCAAGCGCGGCTCCCACAGGTACAGTGCAGACAAGAGGCCTGCGCAATACCTGTGGGAGCCGCGCTTGCCGGCGATGGGCCGCAAAGCGGCCCCAATCACCTCAGGCCAACTCCTCGGCCTGATCCTCGCGCACAACTGCCTTCACCTCATCCAGCCGGCTGATGTACTTCCAGTCCGCCTCGTCGATGTAGATGCCATTCGGCCCGCTACCACCTTCCAGGTCGATCGCCACGCGCGCCGATACCTGCGGCTTCACGCTCGCCAGGATCGGCACGAAGCCCAACTGCAGGCTGGTCTCCAGCAGTGCTGCCTGGTTGCGTTCGTCGATGTCCGCCGCCTCGTCGAGGTAGTACGGCAGGCGAATGCGCCCGGCCAGGTCACGGTCCATCAGGTGCAGCAACAGGTACATGTTGGTCAGCGCCTTGATGGTCATGGTGGTGCCGTTGGAAGCCGCGCCGTCGATGTCGGCGTGGATGATCGGCTGGCCGTTGACCTTGGTGATCTCGAACGCCAGCTCGAACAGGTCCTTCAGGCCCAGCTGGTTGTGGTTTGCAGCCACCAGCCGCGCCAGGTACTCCTTGGCCTCTTCGTTCTTGTTGTCCTGCTCGGCGCTCTGGGTCAGGTCGAACACCGACAGGGTCTCGCCTTCTTCGTACTGGCCGGCGCTGTGGATGATCTGGTCGATGTGCTTGAGCGCTTCCTTGTTCGGCGCCAGCACCACGCGGAAGCTCTCCAGGTTGGACACCTGGCGCTTGTTGATCTCGCGGTTGAACAGGGCCAGTTGGTGCTCGAGGCTGTCGTAGTCGCTGCGGATGTTGCGCAAGGTCCGGGCGATGTCGGTGACCGCGGCGCGGCGGGCCTTGGCCAGGGTCAGGGCTTCGTCGGTGCGGTGTGCGTAGGCGTTCACCAGCAGCTGCAGGCGGCGCTCCATGTCGTCTTCGCTGTCGAACTTGGCCACGCCCTTGAGGCGCACCTGGGCGTACAGCGCCTCGATCTGGTTGTCGACGCGTTGCAGGGCCTGCCAGCTGTCCTGGTAGTCGTTGAGCATCGGCAGCAGGTTGTCCATGGAATCGTCGACCGCTTCCATGTATGGCGTGCCGTAGGGCAGGTCGGCCGGCAGCAGCTGGCGGCGGCGCAGGGCGTCTTCCAGGGTGCGCTGCTTGGACTCGAGGTCGCCGATCTGGCGACCGACCAGTTGCAGCTTGGCCGACAGTTGCTGGACGCGTTCGGTGAAGGCGTCACTGGAGCGCTTGAGCTCGTCCTGGGCGGCTTCGAGCTGCGCCAGTTGCTCCAGCTTCTCGGGCTCTTCCGCGCTCAGGGTTTCGCTGCGGCGGTAGTCTTCCAGGGCCTTCTGGGCGTCCAGCACTTCCTGGTACAGGGCTTCTGTCTGCGCCTTGGAGGCGGTGCGGTCGGCGGCGACCTGCTGCTGGGTCTTGAGCTGCTTGAGCTCCTTTTCCAGGCGTTCCTTCTGGTCGCGCAGGGCCGCGCGGTCGGCCAGGGCCTGCAGGGCCGGCGGGTCGATGTTGGAGATGTCGATGGACAGGCCAGGCGCCTCGAAGCGCTCGCCCTTGAAGCCGTCGAGCACCGCTTCCAGGGATTTCACCCACAGGTCGCTGTCGTCCAGCTCGATGCCGCGGTCGCCCAGCGGCAGGCTGAACAGCGCGCCGTTGAACAGGCGCATCAGGCGATCGACATCCTGCTGCGAGAACTCTTCGCGCAGGCGTGCGTAGCTGTTGTTGTCGGCGTGGTCGAGCTGCTGCTTGACCTGCTTCAGGCGTTTTTCCAGGTCGCGCACGCGCTCGTCGAGGTCTTCGGCGGAGAACTGGCGCGACTGCGCCAGGGCCCCGGCCAGTTCGTCGTGGGCGTCCTTGGCGGCCAGCAGGCCCTGTTCCAGGACCTTGACGTCATCGACCAGGGCGAAGCGGTGCTTGAGCACCGACAGTTCGCCGAGCCAGCGCTGGATGCCGGTGATTTCACGCTCCAGGCGCATCAGCTCCTGGGTGCCGCCGCGCTGATCGTTCTGCAGGCGGTCCTGCTCGCCACGGAAGTGCTCGGCCTGGATCACCAGTTCTTCCTTGCGCGCCATGGCGTATTCCTGCCAGGTGCCCAGCAGGTTGTCGAGCAGTGGCGAAAGGCGGTGCAGCTTGCCGCGCAGGATGTCGCGCTGGGCCACGCCGCCGGCCAGGGCCTCGACCAAGGGGCCTGCCGCAACCAGGGCGTTGTAGTCCTGCTCCATGCGGCGTACGTCGCGGAAGGCTTCTTCGCAGGCGGCGATGTAGTCGACGCTGCCCGAGCGCAGGCTGTGCTCGAAGGCGTCGAGGAACAGCTGCTTGAGCTTGGCCGCGGTGATCTCGCGCATGTGCAGCAGGTTGATGAACAGGGCGCGGAAGGTTTTCAGGCTTTGCTCGCTGGTCGAGCGCAGCGGGATCAGGGTCAGGTCCAGCGGGCACGAAGTGTGGCCGCCGACCAGCAACCGGCGCAGCTCATCGGGCTTGAGCTCATAGGCCTTCAGGCCCAGGCGCTCAAGGTTGGTGAACAGCTCTTTCTGGCGCAGGCAGGTGTCGTTCTTCTGGTAGTGGGCCAGGTCCAGCTCGCCCTTGTAGGCGAAGAACTGGTGGCCGAAACCGCCGCCCGGGCCGCGGCCGACCACACCGATCACGTGCGGGCCGTGGGGCAGGTTCAGTTCGCAGAGGATGTACGAGGTGTCGCTGGCGAAGTAGAAGCGGCGCGACTGCTCCAGGCTGTACTTGCCGAAGCTCATGTCGGACATGCGTGCCAGGATCGGGAACTGCAGGGCGTTGATCGACGCCGATTTACCCAGGTTGTTGGCACCGTACACCGACAGCGGGTGTTCCAGCGGGAACAGGCCGAGGCTGTAGCCGGCGGTGTTGAGCAGTGCGAAGCGGCGGATGCCGTAGCGTTCCTGGCTCATGCGTCAATCTCCTGTTGCTCTTCGCGGATGGCCCGGGCCAGGGCATCCTCTTCGCTTTCCTCGCCGTCGAACGGGCTGAGGTCGAGCGGGTCGTCGGTGCGGTTGAGTTGTTCCGGGCTTTCTTCTTCCACCAGTACCGGGGTCGGCAGCGGCAGGTCGCTGTGCAGGCTGGCGGCCAGGTCGCGGTCCTGCTGCACCGACAGGCACACGTCGAGGAAACGGTGCATCGGCGGCAGGAAGCGGTAGATGCCGCCTTCTTCGTGGGCGAAACCGAGCTGGGTCATGCGGCGCATGATCTTTTCTTCCAGCTCGTCGACGGTCTGCACTTCGGCCTGCAGGAACAGGTCACGGTACTTGTCCAGCAGCGATGGCAGCTCGTCGCGGCCGATGCTGCCGCCGTCGAGCACGGCCATCGGGTCGCGGCCCTGGTCGGCCAGGTGCTCGACGATGATGAAGGTGAACAGCGACAGGCGCTGGGCGGTCTTGTTGACCTGTGCGGCGGCCTGCTCGGGGACGAAGTAGTAGAACCCGCGGGTGTCGCATACCAGTTCGAAGCCCAGGGCCTTGAACAGGGTGCGGTACTGGTCCTGGAAGTTCGACAGCTGGGCGTACATTTCAGGGTCGCGGCGGCTGACGTGGAAGCCCTTGAACAGCTCGCGGAAGATCGGCGCGAGCTGGGACAGTTCGGAAAGATCAAGATGCATTGGCTGGGCTCGCGTTGGTTTCAGGTTGCGCTTCGCGGCTGGACGTCAGGGCGAACGAGCGCAGGCTGACCAGGTGTTCGTGGGTGGTGTACTCGCGCCGTTCCAGGCGTTCGCGCTTGAAGCGCTTCTCCCGCGACAGGCGCGAGAACCAGTACAGCAGTTCGTCGGTGGCGCCTTCGGGCTCCTGGTCCAGCAGCCAGACCATCAGGTCTGGCAGCGGCAGGGCGTCTTCGCAGCGCTCGAGCATCTCTTTGACCGTGCGTGGCGCGCGCGGCAGCGGGCCTTTCTGGGTCTTGTGCGCCTTGGGGAACTTGGCCGGTTTCGGCTCGAAGCGGGCCAGGGCATAGACGTAGGCCTCGACCTGGCTGGCGCTGCCGAGGAAGGTGCTTTGAGGGCGGGTGAACAGCGGCATGGCGGCTTGCGGCACGGCGTCGATACCCTTGCGGCGAATGACCGACAGCGCCAGTGCGGCGCCGCGGGTCACGGCGTTGTGCCGGCGCGCTTCTTCACGCAGCGGCAGCAGCAGTTCGCGGGCGTGGCGCAGGGTCAGCTGGGCGCTGGTCTGCATTTCCAGAATGCGCGCGTGGGTGCGCAGCAGCATGTCATCGTCGACCAGGTGGCCGAGGCGCGCCTGTTCGCCGAGCAGTTTCAGCAGCACGGTCTCGACCTTGCGCACGCCTTGCTCGAAGGCGCCGTCGGCGTTCACCAGCTGGATCATCGGCTCGACGTATTCGTCCCAGGTCGCCAGCACTTCAGCGTAGCGCTGGCGCAGCGGGATCTGGCGGTTGCTGGTCTTGGCCCGTTCGGCCACGGCGACCAGCGCCTGTTCGTCGTTGTCGAGCTTCTTCAGCACGTCGCGCACGCGCATGTCGAGCAGGCGCAGCTGGCGCGCCAGGTCGTCGCTGTCGCGGTTGTCGAAGGCATCCTGGATGTGCCCGGCCAGGCGCTCCAGGTGGCGCAGGTAGGCCTCGATCTCCAGGCACAGGCCCAGCCGGTGCTCGCGGCGCAGGTAGGCGAGGAAGTCGTGGATCTGGGCGTTGAGCTCGAAACGGTTCGGGCTCTTGGCCACCGGTACCAGGATATCCAGGCGGATCCACACGTCGAGCAGCTGGGTGATGTCCTGCGGCGTGCTTTCTACCTGCTGGCGGCCCAGTTGCTGGCGCAGTTCGACCAGGCTCATGGTGCCCTGGTCGAAACGCTCGCACAGCGGCTCGATCAGGGCCCAGTGTTCGGCTAGGGCGCGCAGGACGCGCTTGGGTTCGATCATTGGCGTCTACTCGTTGCCAAGTAAAAAGGGGGCGATTGTACTTCATCCGGAGGGGAGGATTTCACCCCTTGGTCTGTAATGAGGGAAGTTTGGCTTCAGGTTTGTGCTGGATTTGAGATCGAGCGCCGCCCGCGCGGCGCATCGCGAGCTTTGCTCGCTCCTACGTTTTTTTGGGCCGCAAACGCCTGTGACAGGCGCGCGCGACCGCCTTGTTGATACGACACAATATCGAGTCATGCGCCAAGGCGTACGCGCGCAATTCCCACAGGAATGATTGGCCCGAAACAAACGTAGGAGCGAGCGCAGCTCGCGATGCGCCGCGCGGGCGGCGCTCGGTCGGACAGACCCTGCAAAAACCCAGGCGTACACGTTAGAATGCCCACCTATTTCCGCCCCCGGACCCCGACCCGTGCTGACCGAACCCCGCCGCCGCGCCTACCTCTCCGCCATGCAGGTGGTGCATTGGCTGCCGCGCGCCGAACTGCCGTTCGCCGCACCGTCGCGCCCCGAGTTGCTGTTGCCACAGGCACCGGTGGAGGATGTCGACTTCGAGGTCCGGCCAGCCGCACCTGCTGCCAATGACGCCCCGGCCGCGCCCCAGGCCCGCTCCGGCGAGCGCCCGAAAATCGAGATTCCGCGCCCCGGCAGCACGCCGAAGGTCGCCGCCAAGCCAGCCGAAGCCGAGCAAGAGGCCCCCGCACCGCGCCCGGCCCCGGTGCCGCCACCGCGTTTCTCGTTGCAACTGCTGCGCGCCGGCAGTTGCCTGTTGCTGGTCGAGCTGGCTACCGGTCAGCCATTCCAGAGCCGCGATCCGTCCTATCTGCTGCTCAAGGACATGCTGCGCGCCGCCGGCCTGCCCGATGCGCCGCAGATCATCGGCGAGCCGGTGCGCTGGCCGCTGCTGGTGCGCGGCAACATGGACCAGGGCCCGGATGCCGCGCGTGATTTTGTCCAGGGCTTCATCCAGGCGCGCCTTGAGCAAACCCCCTGCAGCGTGCTGTGGCTGATCGGCCTGCCGGCCATGCGCTATGCCGCCAGCGCAGACGCCGAAGCTTATTACCAAGTACTGAAGGTCGACGGCCTGGGCGATGCCTGGGCCTTGCCGGGCCTTGAACTGTTGATGGACGAGCCGCAGCGCAAGGCGGACGTCTGGCAAGCGATGCGCCAGCTGATGGCGCGCTGGAAGAGCGTTGAATGAGTGACTCGATCAGTTTCCGCCCGATGACCGAGGCGGATCTGGATGCCGTGCTTAAGATCGAATATGCCGCGTTCAGCCATCCCTGGACCCGCGGTATTTTTCAGGATGCGCTCAAGTCATACGAAGTGTGGCTGATGTTCGATGGCGAGCAGCAGGTGGGGCACGGCGTGATCAACGTGATCATCGATGAAGCGCACCTGCTCAACATTACCATCAAGCCGGAGAACCAGGGGCGCGGCCTTGGGCTGCGCTTGCTTGAGCATCTCATGGCGCGGGCTTACCAGCTCAATGGCCGCGAGTGCTTCCTCGAAGTGCGGGCGAGCAATCAGTCGGCTTATCGCTTGTACGAGCGTTATGGCTTCAACGAGATCGGCCGCCGTCGTGATTACTACCCGGTTGCTGGTGGGCGTGAAGACGCGCTGGTGATGGCCTGCACGCTGCTTGAGGACTGAGTAAGCCTGTACTGGCCTCTTCGCGGGTAAACCCGCTCCCACAGGTTCTGCTCAACATTTGAAATGTGTAGAGATCCTGTGGGAGCGGGCTTGCCCGCGAAGAGGCCAGCAAGTCGATCATAGCTCCCGCGGCACGACCTCGACCGGCTTCTTCAGGTCTCGCAGGCTGCGGGTCATTTCCCCGGTGTTGCACTTCGCCGCCGCCTGTTCAGGCGTGTACTTGCGCACCGTGCGGAAGAACAGCTCACAGGTCTGCTTCTTCTGCGTCACTTGCCATTTGCTTGAGCAGGCTTGCAGGGTCATCTTCGGTTCGGCCTGCGGGTTACGCCCCATCCCCGCCTGCCAGCAAGCCGCCGTCAGGTCCTGACCCATCATCTTCAACCCCGCCGCATCGGCTGCATCCTGATCGCCGCCATGGCTGTCCTTGTTCGCCGCATACCAGATCGCACTCGGATGGTTGGCGCCCAGCACCGGCACCTGCGCACCCGCCTGCGGGCTGATGCTGACCAGGCCCAGCACGTCCACCTGCGGCCCGTACTGTTGCTGGATCCAGCTGCGCACCGGGGCACCGAAGGCGACCATCGGCAGGGGTTTGGCGGCGCTTTGCAGGGTCATTTCGCGCACCATGCGCAGCTGGTAATCCTTGAAATATCCGTAGGTGCCAGTCAGGGCCTCACCCGCGCTGGCCGGGGCGGCGATCGGGGCGATGTCGATGATGGTCTGGTAGGCCGGGGTCTGGCTGGCGTCGACGCCGTTGAAGGTCAGCAGTTCAGCCCAGCGATCGGTAGTGTTGGAACGCAGGTAATCCTGGGCCTGGGTCAGCGAATAGTCCGGCGGGAAGTGCAGCAGCTCGATGCTGCGGCGGTTCTGCAGGGCCATGCCCAGCGGCAGGAACAGGTACCAGTCGTAGGACCATTTGCCGTCCTTGTTCAGCTGGGTGGCACCGTTGTAGGCCAGCTCGCCACTGTCGAGCAGCTTGCGCAGGGGCTCGGCATAGTGAGCGGGTACGTCGCTGATGGTGGCGCGCAGCCGGTCATGGTCACGGCTGACGTTTACCCGGGCGTTGGCGTAGCCGTCGCGGCGTACGCTCTGGGTCAGGTAGTGCTCCACGGTCTGTTCCAGCGTCCAGTCGCGGTAGCAGATCACGTGGCAGTTGTTGGGGAAGGCGAACAGGCGGGTGACGCGCTGGGCGTCGCCCAGGTCGATGTGGGCATCCGCCATGGCCAGGCCGCTGAAGGCGAGGGCGGCGAGACTCGTTGCGGCAGTCTTGTGCATGCTTAACTCCTTGTCAGTGACCGCCCGGGTTGGCGGCCGCGCTCATACTGGGGCAGGGAGCATGGCGATGAAAAGAGCAAGCAGGCTGCTGCTGGCTGCGGGTGTGCTGTGGAGCACCATGGTGCCGGCCGATGAGCGTGACCTGTGGATGTTTGCGCAGTGGGCCGGTGACCATCAGACCCGGCCGTTTCGCCAGATGCTGGTGGATGCTCGTCTGTATGGTGTGGTGCCGATCCATCAACTGCTGCGTTCGGCTTCGGACTGGAAGCTGTGCCATGCATCGCCGTTCGCGGTGCCGCCCGCCGGCAACTGGCCGGCAGTGCGCTCGACGTTATCGCTGATCAAGGCCTTCGATGAGCAAGGCATCCTGCGCCAGTTCGAAGTGGTATCCGCCTATCGCGATCCTGATCTCAACCGCTGTGCAGGCGGTGCCGTGGGCAGTGCCCATACCCGCGCCTTCGCGGTCGATATCCTGTTGCCAGCCTGGGCCGACCCCAACCCGCTGTGCCGCTTCTGGCAGCAGCATGGCCAGGCCTGGAACATGGGGCTGGGGCGCTATCCGAGCGGGCGCATTCACATCGACACTGCGGGTTACCGCACCTGGGGTGGTGATGGCAGCGCGGATTCGTCGTTCTGCAGCAAGCTCAGGTGAGTGAGGCAGGCCTGGCTTTCGCTCGTCACCCATTCGGCAAAGCGCTGGCGCTTGCCGCCGTCGCGCAATGGCTGCGGGCTGAGCAGGTGATAGGCCGAGCCATCGCGCAGGAAGCCGAACGGGGCCTGCAGCTGGCCGCTGTCGAGTTCGTCGCGCACCATCAATGCCGAGGCGATGGCCAGGCCCAGCCCGGCGCTGGCGGCCTGTAGCGACAGGTAGAAGTGTTCGAAGTCGCTGCGTTCGCTGTGCGTGGCCTGTCGCCCGCTCAGGCGCAGCCAGGTGGGCCATGCGCTGGGGCGGGTGCTGCTGTGCAGCAGGCGTTGGCCGTCCAGGTCGGCGCTGCTGGCGCGGCTGACCGGGCCTATCCATTCATCACAGATCTTCATGCTGTGCAGCGTCGGCGGCCAATGGAAGTCGTCGCGGCGCAGTGCCAGGTCGGCCCCGCTGCGGGCGAAGTCCACCGGGCCGCCGGCAGCCACCAGGTGCAATTGCAGGTCTGGGTGCGCGGCGTGGAAGCGCGGCAGGCGCGGGATCAGCCAGCGCATGGCGATGGTCGGCTCGCAGGACAGCACCAGTACGTTGTCGCGTTCCTGCTGTTGCAGGCGCTGCACGGCGCCTTCGAGCTGTTCGAAGATCGCCTGGGTGGTGCCGTGCAGGGCTCGGCCGGCGGGGGTGAGGAAAATTGCCCGGTTGCGCCGTTCGAACAGTTCGACGCCCAGGCTTTCCTCGAGCAGGCGCACCTGGCGGCTGACGGCGCCGTGGGTGACATGCAGGCGCTCGGCGGCGCGCACGAAGCTGCCGGTTTCGGCCGCGATGTCGAAGTAGCGGAAGGCGGAGAGGGCTGGCAGTTTCATGGGGTCCCTGGTTTACCCGCGAATAGGCCGGCGCAGGCTTTGGTTATATGTCAGGAAAACTATCAGATCTGCTTCAGATTAAATCGTTTTTATCGCTTCAGCCCGCTCTCGATAATAAGCGCATCTGTGATTTTTCATCGTCTATCGAGGCCGTTATCCGTGACCGAACTCATCGCCGTCGCCCTGTTCACCCTCCTGGCCGTCATCAGCCCCGGTGCCGATTTCGCCCTGGTCACCCGCAGCAGCTACGCAATGGGCCGCAAGGCCGGGCTGGCCGCTGCGGTGGGGATTGCCCTGGGCGTGCAGGTGCATGTGCTGTACACGGTGTTGGGGATCGCGGTAGTCATCAGCCAGAGCCCGGCACTGTTCCTTGCCATGAAAGTGCTCGGTGCGGGCTACCTGATCTACCTGGGTTACCAGTCATTGACCAATACCCGTCGGATCAGCCTGGAAGGGGAAGTGGCGCATGCCGGTGTGCTGGCTGCCTTGCGCACCGGCTTCGTGACCAATGCGCTCAACCCCAAGACCATGCTCTTTGTCATCAGCGCCTACACCCAGGTGGTGCGGCCGGGCAGCTCGCTGGCAGTGGACTTCGCCTACGGGGCATTCATGTCGTTCGCTCACTGGGCCTGGTTCAGCCTGGTGGCGTTGTTCTTTTCCAGCGCGCGGTTGCGGGCACTGATGATCGCAAGGCAACGGCTGGTCGATCGCGTGATCGGTCTTGCGCTGATCGGCCTGGGCCTGGCCGTGGCGGTCGCCGGGGTGCGTTGAAAAGGCAGCGCTTTTCTACAGGCAAAAGAAAAGGGCTTACCTTGCGGTAAGCCCTTTTCAGGTTTGGTGGCTACACAGGGACTTGAACCCCGGACCCCAGCATTATGAATGCTATGCTCTAACCAACTGAGCTATGTAGCCGATGGGGCGCATTATTCCCTTGTGACGGACCCGTGTCAACACTCATTTCAAAAAAAAATTGCACGCTTTCAAAAACTTAGCGGCCCGGCCCGGTTCTGGCGCACGATCAGCCACTGCCCGAGCACGTCGTACAGCTGCAAATGCTGCTCGGCGGCCAGGGCTTCCAGGGTTTCGCCTGGGCGGTCGAGGTTGAAGTCGCCGCTCACGCGTCGATAGGCAGTCTGTTCATCCATCAACCAGACCCGGCGGCCTTCATGGCTGGCCAGGCGTTCGATGACCTGGCCCAAGGGCATTTCCTTGGCACGCAGCTGGCCGCTGCGCCAGGCATCCACCGCCTTGACGTCGACGTTCTGCAGCGGGTTGATCCGCGCCTCGGTGAAGGTCACTCGCTCACCCGCCGACACCATGCGCTGGTCGCCGCCCTGCATGACCATGGCCTTGCCATCGAGCACCACCAGTTCGTCATGGTCGGCATGCCGTGCCACCATCAGGCGGGTGCCGTAGACCTGGATACGGGCATCGTCGACCTGAACCTCCATGGCACGTCCGTCGAGCACCACCTCCACGTACACCTGGCCTTGTACCAGGTGCAATTGCCGTGTGCGTCCGCGCAGGTCGACGTTCATCGCGCTGGCGCTGTCCAGGTGCAACGTCGAACCGTCGGCCAGGCGCACGCTGCGTCGTTCACCCACATCAGTGGCCAGTTCGCTGGCCAGGCGTTGCATCAGCGGCCAGTAAAGGTAGGCAAAGGCCCCGAGCAGCAGCAGGAACAGCACGGCGAATACCTTGCCCATGTGGCTGCGACGGACTTTGAGCAAACGCGGCCGAGGCCGGGTCGGGGGCACCTGAAGCTGCTGCCAGCACGCTTCCAGTTCGGCATAAGCGCGCGCGTTGCTCGGCTCCTGGCACCAACGGCCGAATGCCTGGCGTTCGCTTTCATCGCAGCCGGGTTGGCGCAGGCGGCTGAACCATGCCAGTGCTTCCTGCTGAGGATCGGCCTGTATCTGCGTAGCGGGCATCGGGCTCATGGGGCGGTGGGCTCGCGTGAGGGCGCTTTCGCCCAACGATTACGGGGAACGGCAGGCTGAAGATGCTAAATATATTGAGAACCATTTGCAAGTGAGCGGTGACCGTCCAATAAAAAAGGTAGCTATGTATCTATTTGTTTCCTGATAATCGGATCCCAAACCTGCGGACGGAATTCAAGCTCATGGCCATCAGCAGCACCCCCACCACCAGCACCGGGTCGGCGAACCCTGCCAATCCGCTGGTGATGCGCATCATCGCGTTCTGCGCCCTGGCGCACCTGATCAACGACCTTATCCAGTCGGTGCTGCCGGCGATCTACCCGATGCTCAAGGCCAATTACGACCTGAGCTTCGCCCAGATCGGCATGATCACCCTGACGTTCCAGATCACCGCCTCGCTGTTGCAGCCGTGGGTTGGCTTCTTCACCGACCACAGGCCGACACCCAACCTGCTGCCGCTTGGCACCCTGTGCACCCTGGTGGGGATCGTCATGCTGGCGTTCGTCGGCAGCTTCCCGATGATTCTGCTGGCCTCGGCGCTGGTCGGCATCGGTTCGTCGACCTTCCACCCAGAGACCTCGCGGATCGCGCGGCTGGCCTCGGGCGGCCGTTTCGGCCTGGCGCAGTCGACCTTCCAGGTGGGCGGCAACACCGGTTCTGCGTTCGGCCCATTGTTGGCGGCGGCCATCGTCATTCCGTTCGGTCAGACCCACGTGGCCTGGTTCGGCGTGGCGGCACTGTTCTTCTTTGCCGTAACCCTGATGCTACGCCGCTGGTACAAGGAACACCTGAACCAGGCCAAGGCGCGCAAGGCCGTGCAGGCCACCCATGGCATTTCGCGTGGGCGGGTGATCGCGGCGCTGATCGTGCTCGGGCTGCTGGTGTTCTCCAAGTACTTCTACATGGCCAGTTTCACCAGCTACTTCACCTTCTACCTGATCGAAAAGTTCGACCTGTCGGTGGCCAGCTCGCAGCTGCATCTGTTCCTGTTCCTGGGCGCGGTGGCGGCGGGCACTTTCTTCGGCGGGCCGATCGGCGACCGTATCGGGCGCAAGGCGGTGATCTGGTTCTCTATCCTTGGCGTGGCGCCGTTCACCCTGGCGCTGCCCTATGCCGACCTGTTCTGGACCACCGTGCTCAGCGTGGTGATCGGCTTCATCCTGGCCTCGGCGTTTTCGGCGATCGTGGTGTATGCACAGGAGCTGGTGCCGGGCAGCGTGGGCATGATCGCCGGGGTCTTCTTCGGGCTGATGTTCGGTTTTGGCGGGATTGGTGCGGCGCTGCTGGGGTACCTGGCTGATTTGCGCGGTATCGAGTACGTGTACGGGTTGTGCTCGTTCCTGCCGTTGTTCGGTTTGTTGGCGGTGTTTCTGCCAAATACCGGTAAGCGCTGATACCGCTGGGGCTGCCGTGCAGCCCTGTCGCCGGCGATAGGGCCTCGCAGAGGCTTACGGGCAATTGACGATAGGGTCAACCTTGGCCTAGAGTGCCGCCTCTCTTTCCAACTCACCTGCGTAGTAGCCACAGCAATGCGTCGTACCCAGTCCCTCCCTCACGCCCGCCAGCCTGCTCTTCAGGCCATGCGTCGTGCGTGGCCGAGCGACACGGTGCTCAAGCGTCGCCGCAGCGTGCTGTTCGCCTTCACCTTCTCGCCACACCAAGCCTGAACTGACCCCCGCGCCCTTGCGTCGCCCGCCTTCCCGGCGTGCGTGTGGGCGCCTGTATTTGCGCGTCTTTTCAGTTTTGCCTGGAGTGGTACATGAACATGCGTTTGCTGGCGGGCCTTCTGTTCGCCGTGTCGGTGGTGGGCTTCAGCCTGGGGGCCAGCCTGCCGCTGGTGTCGTTGCGCTTGCACGAGGCCGGTGCGGGAACACTGGAAATCGGCATCATTTCGGCCATCCCCGCCGCGGGGATGATGCTTTCGGCGTTCATGGTCGATGCCTGCTGCCGGCACCTGACCCGGCGCACCATCTACCTGCTGTGCTTCAGCCTGTGCACCGTGAGCATCGCCTTGCTCGATGCGGCGTTCGCTTCGCTGTGGATGCTGGCTTTGCTGCGCCTGGGCCTGGGTATCGGCATGGGCATCGCGATCATCCTCGGCGAGTCCTGGGTCAACGAGCTGTGCCCGGACCACAACCGCGGCAAGATCATGGCCCTGTATGCCACCAGCTTCACAGGCTTCCAGGTGCTCGGCCCGGCACTGATCGCGCTGATTGGCGCCGACAGCCCCTGGATCATCGGCGTGGTCACCATCGGCTATGGCCTGGCACTGCTGTGCATCTTGCTGACCGTGCCCAACGACCATGTCGAGCATGGCGATGAGGGTGAGAAAAGCTTCGGCCTGGCGGGTTTCTTCCGTGTGGCGCCGGCGCTGTGCGTGGCGGTGCTGTTCTTCTCGTTCTTTGATGCCGTGGTGCTGTCGCTGCTGCCGGTGTACGCCAGCAGTCATGGCTTTGCCGTGGCCGTGGCGGCCTTGATGGTGACCGTGGTGTTTGCCGGCGACATGGTGTTCCAGCTGCCCCTGGGCTGGCTGGCCGACCGCGTCGAGCGCACGGGGCTGCACCTGGTGTGCGGGCTGGTGGCAATGGCCATCGGCATCGCCCTGCCATGGCTGCTGCAGGTGACCTGGCTGCTGTGGCCGATGCTGGTGCTGCTGGGCGCGGTGGCGGGCGGTATCTACACCCTGGCGCTGGTGTTGATCGGCCAGCGCTTCAAGGGGCAGGACCTGGTCACGGCAAATGCCAGCGTCGGCCTGCTGTGGGGCGTCGGCAGCCTGGTCGGGCCGCTGGTGAGCGGGGCGGCGATGGATGTGGCTCCGCATGGTTTGCCGATGGCGCTGGCGCTGATGGCGGGGCTGTTCGTGTGCTTTGCCCGGCAGTCGTATCGTCGGGTGGGCAAATTGCGGGCGGTTGCTGACTGAACCAGGCAGGTTTTCTGTGCCGGCCTCTTCGCGGGTAAACCCCACAGGTACAGCGTTCCACTCAAGGGCGCTGAAGTCTCTTTTGGCGCGGCAGTTCGGCGCCCCGATCTACCCGCGAAGAGGTCGGCACAGGCGGTAGAAATCAGAAGGTCCCGCGCAGGGTCACCGAGACGTTGCGCGGATCACCCCAGTAATACCCGGTCGGCGTCGGCGCCACCTGGCGGTAGTACTGTTTGTCGAACAGGTTGTTGGCGTTCAGCTGCAACGAGTAGTTGTCGTTGAAGCGGTAGTTGACCATGGCGTTGTACACCGCATACCCCGACTGGCTGGCCTCGGCCCCCGGGTTGACCCCGCGTGCGTTGCTTGCCGCCCGTGAATAGATCGCGCTCTGCGCCTGCACGCCAGCGCCTATGGTCCAGTTGTCGAGCTCGCCCGGCAGCCGGTAGCTGGTGAACAGCTTGAGCAGGCGCTTGGGGTCGGTGGTGCGGATCGCATTGCCCTGGTTGGTCGGGTCGTTGAGGTACTCGGTCGTGTTGTAGGTATAGCCGCCGGTGACGTTCCAGCCCGGCAGCACTTCACCGGACACCTCCAGCTCGAAGCCCTGGCTGCGGTTCTTGCCCGCGGCAATCTTGCAGTAGCCGGTGTTGCCGCCACAGGGTTGGCCGCTGGCAATGTCGTCGATGGCGTTGCCGACCTGATAGATGCGGAAGAACGCCAGCGAGGCGTTCAGGCGCCCGTCGTAGAATTCGCCCTTGATCCCGGTTTCGTAGGCTTCACCCTCGACCGGCTGGAGCACCGAACCGCTGATATCGGTCGAGGTCTGTGGGTTGAAGATCTCGGTGTAGCTGGCATAGGTGCTGAAGTTGTCGTTGAGGTCGTAGATCAGCGCGGCATACGGCACGATCTTGTTGTCGACGCCGAACTTGCCGCCACTGCTGGTGTTGTTTTCCTGCTCGTAGTCATACCAGTTGGCCCGTGCGCCGATGATCGCGGTCAGCGGGTCGGCCAGCGAGATGCGCCAGGTGGCATAGGCGCCCTCCTGGGTGGTGCGGGTACGTACCGGGTGGGCGGTGATGTCGATGTCCGGATTGGCCAGGCTGGTCTTCGGGTCCCACTCGCGGATGTCGAATACGCCCGAATTGACGAAGTTGGTGGCCGAGGCGTAGGAGTCGTTGCGGATGCGTTCCACGCCCAGCATCAGTTCATGGGTACGACCGAGCAGGTCGAACGGCCCGTTGAGGGTCGCGCTCAAGTTGTTCTGCAGGCTTTCGCCGCCATCGCCCTCGGTGACCTGGTAGCTCATCAGGTACGGGTTGTTGGTCGGGTTGGCGGCCCCCGTGGCCCGGGTGAAGTAGGTCTGCTTGAAACCGTCGTCGGCTAGCTTGAAATGGGTACGCTGGGCCATCAGCTTGAGCTTCCAGTCGTTGTCGAAGCGGTGCTCGAGCTCGGCGAAGGTCTGCAGGTTGCTGCGGTTCCAACGGTTCCAGTCAGCACCCAGGTAAGTGCTGCGGCCAAACGGCAGGGGCGAGCCATCGTAGTCGGCGGGCAGGTTGCCCCAGGCGCCGGTGGCGTCGAGCTTGGTCCACTCCAGGCCAGTGGTCAGGGTGGTGCTGTCGTCGAGGTCGAAGGCCAGCACGCCGTAGAACACTTCCTTGCGCTCCTGGCGCGAGTCCTGGAAGTGGTCCTTGTCATCGTGCACGGCAATCACCCGGCCACGTACGTTGCCGGTTTCGGTCAGCGGGCCGGAAATGTCCGCCACGTAGCGCTGGGCGTCCCACGACCCCAAGGTAACGCTGCCGTCAGCCTGGTATTCATAGGTCGGGCGCTTGCGCACCAGGTTGACCGTGCCCGACGGGTTGCCGGCGCCGCGAATCATGCCGGTGGCACCGCGCAGGATCTCGGCGCGGTCGATGATCGCCGAATCGCTCTGGATGAACGAACCGCCACCGCTGCTCTGCACCACCGTGGCACCGTCATACTGGATGGCATCGATAGCATACCCGCGCGAGTAATACTGCACTCGCTCGCTGTCGGTCAGGTTCACTACCACGCCAGGGGTCTGCTCCAGCAGGTTGGTCAGGTTGGTGATGTTCTGGTCGTCGATGCGCTGGCGGGTGACCACGGTGACCGATTGCGGCGTGTGGCGAAGGCTTTGCGCGGTCTTGCCAATGGTGACTGCGCCGGTGGTGTACGAGCCGCTGTGCTCGGTGGTCTCGCCCAGCCGATCGCTGGAAATGCTGGTAGCCCCCAGTTCCAGCGCACCGTCCGCGTCCATGGCCGGGATCAGCAGGAAGCTGCTGTCACCTTCCTGCTGTACCTGCACATGGCTGCCTTGCAGCAGGATCGACAGCGCCTCGGCACGCTCATGGCGGCCCTGCACGCCCTGGGTGGTCTTGCCTTGCAGGCTGGCGGCATCGAACGACAGGTTCAGCCCGCCCTGGCGTGCGAGCTGGTCCAGTGCGGGTGCCAGCGGGCCGGCCGCAATGTTCCAGTCCAATGGCTGGCTGTGGCTGACCGGCGCCGCCAGTGCCGCCAGCGGAAGGGCCAGGCCTGCGCCTATGCCAAGGCCGAACACGGCGGCGCGCACGGCTTGGCGCAGCCGCTCGTTGCGGGGAGAACATGGGTGAATCATCGACCGCTCCTGAAGGTTTCGTAGACCACTTTTCGGGTTTTGTTCCTTCAGGCCGGACGAGAATGAGATTCCACCTCATTCTTTTTTGAAGAAATCACGCGGCGCTGATGCTGACCCAGTAACGGGTGCGGGAGTCGATGCGCACCGGCAGGCTGCGCGCCAGCAGGTGGAGGATGCGTTCGGTGTCGCTCAGCTGGTAGGTACCGGACACTTTCAGCCCGGCCACTTGCGGCGAGCAGCGCAGCAAACCCGGGCGGTAGCGCGCCAGTTCGGCAACGAACTCGCCAAGTGGCATCTGCTGCACGCTGAGCACGCCCTCGGTCCAGCCCCACGGGTCGCTGTGCAGGCTGGCGAGCTGGTAGTCATGGTTCGTCGATACCTGCAGGGTCTCACCGGCCTGCACCTGGCGTGGCGAGGGGGAGTAGGGGAACAGCGTGACATCGCCACGGCGCACGGCCAGCAGCAGGCCCTGGTCATTCTCGCGCAGCAGCAACTGGCCGTTGCGGGTGCCGAGCACGCCGAGGCGGGTATTGATGCGGAACGGACGGTTGTCGCTGGCGTTGCTGTCCAGGCTGACCTCGCCGCGCACCAAGGTCAGCTCGCGCAGTTCGGCGCTGTAGCGCAGGTCGATGGCACTGGCGGTGTTGAGCTGGATACGGCTGCCATCACTGCCCTGCAACTGGCGGCGCTCGCCGGTGCCGGTGCTGCTGTCGGCCATCATTGCAGGCAGCCCCAGCGGCTCGCGTGCGGCCCAGCCGAGGCTGCCACCCACGGCCAGCACGGCCAGCAGCCTGAGCTGGTCACGACGGCTGATGCGCTGGCGCTCGCTGCCCTCCAGGGTGCGCCGGCTCAGCGCGCTGGGCAGCCCGGCCAGCTCGTCGCTGAGGCCGCTGACCCGTTGCCAGGCCATGGCGTTGTGCGGGTGGCCAGCCAGCCATTGCTGGAATTGTCGCTCGGTAACCGGGTTCGGGGTATCGAAGCGCAGCTTGACCAGCCACTCGATGGCCTGGTCGACCTGGGCCTGTGCGGGCGCGCGTTCAGAGCTCGGCATAGCGCAACCGGTAGCAGACGCCCAGGGCCTTGGCCAGGTCGCGCTCGACGGTGGCCCGCGAGACCTCAAGGCGCAGCGCAATCTGTGGGATGCTCAGGCCGTCGAGCTGGGCCAGCAGGAAGGCCTGGCGGGTACGCGGCCTGAGCTGGTGCAGGGCACGGTCGAGGCGTTCGAGGGTATCGAGGATGAGCAGCCGGTGTTCCTCGCTGGGCACTTCGCCCTCGGGCAGCAGCGCCAGGCTTTGCTGGTAGGCGCGTTCCAGCGCACGGCGGCGGAACTGGTCGATCATCAGCCCGCGGGCGATGCTGCTCAGGTAGGCGCGCGGTTCTTTCAGCGGCGACACCTGGCGCGCGCGCAGCAGGCGGACGAACGTGTCTTGCGCCAGATCGGCAGCATGCTCCTGGCAGCCGACCCGGCTGCGCAGCCAGCCACGCAACCAGGCGTGATGGGATTGATAGAGCAGGGCGACCTCGGCCGGCTTGAGCGTGTCGTTGATCTGCATCGTAGCTAAGGCCTGGTCCTGTGAATCATGCGTCTTTGTGAATGGTTCTCAATTCTATGCGGGAAAACCGACACGGAGCAATGGCATACCAGGAATTAGCCGCGCAAGATCCGGCGTTTGCCCGATGAGCTGCTGGTCTAAGCTGGACCTGCCTTGAACCTGCAGGAGCTACGGATGATCCTCGCCGACCTTTCGCCCAACGCCTACCGCGCAGCCGCTGACCACCTGGCTGCGCTGGACCCGGACTGGGCGCGGCACATTCAGGCGATCGGGCCTTGCCTGCATCAGGCGACGCCAGGGCGTGAACCTTATGAAGCGTTGGTGCGGGCGATTGCCTATCAGCAGCTGCATGCGCGGGCGGCCGAGGCGATTCTCGGGCGGTTGCTGGCGCTGTTCCCCGACCAGGCGTTTCCGGCGCCCGAACAACTGCTGGCGGTCAGCCCCGAGGTCATGCGCGAGTGCGGTTTTTCGGCGAGCAAGCTGGCGACCATTCACGGCATTGCCCAAGCCAGCCTTGAGGGTGTGGTACCAAGCCGGGACGAGGCGTTGGGCCTTGCCGATGATGCCTTGATAGAGCGCCTGGTAGCCTTGCGCGGGGTAGGTCGCTGGACAGTCGAAATGCTGTTGATCTATAGCCTGGAGCGCTCGGACATCCTGCCGGTGGATGATTTTGGCGTACGCGAGGGGTATCGCAGGTTGAAGGGGTTGGAGAAGGCGCCGACGCCAGCGCAGATGCGCTCGCTCGGTGGTGGCTGGAGCCCATACAGGACTGTGGCTGCCTGGTATTTGTGGCGGGCCTGAAGCGGATGGACTGGCTTGCTGGCCCTTTCGCGGGCAAGCCCGCTCCCACAGGATTATCACTCGCTTGCGGGCATGCGCTGTACCTGTGGGAGCGGGCTTGCCCGCGAAAGGGCCGGAACAGGCGAAACAGATAGCTGAGGTAAAACGCGATGAAAGCCTTCACAACCGACCCCCAACGCTGGCAAGCCGTCGAGGCCCGTGACACTTCTGCCGCCGGCCACTTCGTCTACGCCGTGCGCACCACCGGTGTTTACTGCAATCCCGGCTGCAAATCGCGCATGGCCAAGCGTGAAAACGTCGAGTTCTTCAACGACCCCGCCAGCGCCGAAGCCGCCGGTTACCGAGCCTGCCGCCGTTGCATGGCGAAACCGGATGATAACCGTCGCGCCGAACTGGTCGCCCGCGCCTGTCGCCTGCTGGAAAGCAGCGATACCCCGCCCAGCCTTGACCAGCTCGGCAGGCAACTGGCTGTCAGCCCCTTCCACCTGCATCGCCTGTTCAAGGCCGAAACCGGTCTCACGCCCAAGGCCTACGCCAGTGCTTTCCGTGCCCGGCGCCTGCGCGAGCGGCTGGGTGATGGGCAACGTTCGGTAACCGATGCCATCTACGATGCCGGCTACAACTCCAACAGCCGCTTCTACGAAAGCGCCGACCAGCGCCTGGGCATGCGCCCCCGCGATTTTCGGGCAGGCGGTACGGGGGCGAGCATCCACTTCGCCATTGGCCAGTGTTTCCTGGGCGCGATCCTGGTGGCCCAGAGCGAGAAGGGCATCTGCGCGATTCTGCTCGGTGATGAGCCCGAGATACTGCTCGAACAGTTGCAGGACCAGTTCCCCAAGGCTCGC
Source organism: Pseudomonas sp. LRP2-20 (assembly GCF_024349685.1). Classification (NCBI taxonomy): domain Bacteria; kingdom Pseudomonadati; phylum Pseudomonadota; class Gammaproteobacteria; order Pseudomonadales; family Pseudomonadaceae; genus Pseudomonas; species Pseudomonas sp. LR2-20. The sequence goes on from NZ_AP025944.1 coordinate 842,143, forward strand.
CTGATCGGCGGCGATGCCGACTATGAGCGCCTGGTCGCCGAGGTTGTCGGCTTTGTCGAGACGCCGGGCCTGGGGCTGGACCTGCCGCTGGATGTCCAGGGCACAGCCTTTCAGGAGCGGGTCTGGCAGGCCTTGCGCGAGGTGCCGGTGGGCAGCCGGGTCAGCTATACCGACATCGCCGAGCGCATCGGCGCCCCCAAGGCGGTGCGTGCCGTGGCCATGGCCTGCGCGGCCAATCACATTGCCGTGGCCATCCCTTGCCACCGTGTGGTGCGCCGTGACGGTGATATCAGCGGCTATCGCTGGGGCGTGGAGCGCAAACGGCAGCTGCTGGCGCGAGAAACGGCACTCTCCTGATTGCCTGAAGCCGCGTAGAATCCCCCGCCAAATCGATGTGTAAAGAGGAACATTCGATGAGGCGTGTCAGCCTTGCCCGATTCTACCTGGGTTTAATCGCCCTGATGCTGTCGCTGGCTACACCGGCCTGGTCGGCACCGGCCACCCCGGTATCCAGCCTGGCGGCGGCGGAAGTACCGGTACTGGACGAAAATGCCAGCTACGAGCAACTGAGCGATCGGCTCGACCAGATCCGCCAGGGCGTCACCAGCAATGCCAACGACGACCTGCTGTCGCAGTTGCGCCTGTCGGCCGTGCAGGTGCAGCGCCAGGCTGAAGCACTGAGCGCCTTGCGCACCGCCGATGTGGAAAAGCTCGACGACAAGCTCAAGGTGCTGGGCCCGGTGCAGCCGGAAGAAGCCGAAGCGTTGACCCGCCAGCGCCAGCAGTTGGCTGACGAGAAGAAGGCCGTGGTGGCCGAGCAGGAGCAGGCTGTCAAGCTGACCCAATCGGCCCGTGACCTGTCCACGCAGATCGTCAACCTGCGCCGCAGCCAGTTCAACTCGCAGATCCTCAGCCGCGCTACAACACCGCTGAGCCCGGCGTTCTGGCAGAGCCTGATCCGTCCCACTGCGGACGACGTTGCGCGCCTGCGTGATCTGCGCGAGGAGACCACCGACGCTGTCGCCAGTGCCCTCAGTGCCCAACATCGCTGGTTCTTCCTCACCAGCCTGGTGGCGGCCATCCTGGTCTGGACCCTGGTTCGCGGCCTGCTGGAACGCCTGCTGGCCAGTATCATGGTGCATCGCCTGCCTGAAGGTCGCCTGCGGCGCAGTGCCCTGGCCTTGAGCGTGAGCCTGGCCACCCTGGGGACCATCTCCGGCTCCGTTTCGTTGCTGCGCTGGGGGCTGGAAAGCAGCTCCGAGCTGGGTTCCGATGTCGCCAGCCTGACCAATCACTTCCTCACCCTGGTGGTGTTCAGCGCCTTCATCACCGGCCTGGGCCGCGCCATGCTGATGCTGCAACGCCCTTCCTGGCGCCTGCCACCGATTCACGACGAAGTGGCCAGCGCGCTGGGCTGGTTCCCCAAGCTGCTGGCCCTGGCGTTGATGGTCATGCTGACCATGGAACGCATCAACAGCGTGATCGGCACCAGCCTGGCACTGACCGTGGCGACCAATGGCCTGACCGCGCTGGTGGTGGCGGTGATCTTTACGGTGGCACTGCTGCGCTATCGCCGCACCCTGAACAAGCATGGCCTGGAGCGCCCGACCGGTTGGGCCGGGCTGATCCCGTTCGTGACCGTGGTGTGGGTCGGGCTTATCGTGCTGGCCTTGCTCGCCGGCTACCTGACCCTGGCCTACTTCCTCACGGCCAAGCTGCTGTGGATCAGCGTAGTGGCAGTGTGCGCCTACCTGCTCACGACCTTCCTCAGCGACCTCTGCGAAGCCCTGCTGTCGCCGCGCCAACCGGGTGGCCTGGCACTGGCCTCGACCCTGGGCCTGGCGCCGCGTCACCAGGCCCAGGCCAGCACAATCCTGGTCGGTATCAGCCGCACGCTGTTGCTGTTCCTGGCGATTCTGCTGGCGCTGATGCCGTCGGGCACCAGCCCCGGCGAACTGCTGCTGAGCCTGGGTGACTGGGATGGCACCGGCGGCAAGCTGCTCGGCAACCTCAACATCGTGCCCCAGGACATCCTGCTGGCGGTGCTGATCTTCTTCGGCGGCCTGTTCGCCATCCGTGTGGTCAAGCGCTGGCTGAGCGAGCGCCTGTTGCCGGAAACCGACATGGACGCTGGCATGCGGGCCTCGCTGGTGACCCTGGTCGGCTACCTTGGCTTCCTGTTCCTGGCCATGCTGGTGATGTCGACCCTGCGCATCAACCTCACCAGCCTGACCTGGGTAGTCAGTGCGCTGTCGGTCGGTATCGGTTTCGGCTTGCAGCAGATCGTGCAGAACTTCATTTCTGGCCTGATCCTGCTGACCGAACGCCCGGTCAAGGTGGGCGACTGGGTGAGCCTGGCCGGGGTCGAGGGTGATATCCGCCGGATCAACGTGCGCGCCACCGAGATCCAGATGTCCGACCGTTCCACGGTGATCGTGCCCAACTCGCAGTTCATCTCGCAGAACGTGCGCAACGTGACCATGGGCAATGCGCTGGGCGTGGTGGGTATTACCTTGACCCTGCCGTTGGAGACCGATGCCAACCGGGTGCGTGAATTGCTGCTGGCGGCCTATCACGAGCATGAAGCGATTCTCGATGCGCCGGCCTGTTCGGTAACCTTCAAGGACCTGACCTCGGCGGGCATGGTCATTGGTGTGAGTGGTTATGTGGCAGGGCCGCGGCAGGTGTCGAGTACTCGCAGCGACTTGCTGTTCACCATTCTGGGGCGCTTGCGCGATGAGGGCATTGCCTTGTCATCGCCGCAGAGCATGGTGCTGGTGCAGGAGGGTTCGCGCCCGGCTGACGAATCGGTGTGATGCCAATCGCCGGCAAGCCGGTTCCCACAGGTACAGCGCCGTCTTCAGGCCTTGTGAGATTCCTGTGGCAGCTGGCTCGCCGGCGATTGGGCTGCACGGCAGCACCCGGCTTCAGAGCTGCCTGGCCTGCCTGATGCGCAGCAGTATCACCAGAAGCACCAGCACCACTGGCGGCGCCATCCCCAACAGCGCATCCCGCGCCGTCAACCCCAGCCCCAGCACATTCAGCCCGCCATACAGCAGATTGAACAGGGCACCAGAGAATGGGGCTTTGGCTGAGGCTGAGGTAGTCACCTCAGGTTTGATGATCGGTAAATCTTCTGTGACAGTTTTGTCCAGCGGCAATCGGCTAGCTGCGCCACTCACCGGCGTAGAGTGGTCGGCTTTATCGAGCGCTGATAAGGAATGTCTGATGCAACCCACATTGACCACCACAGACCTGTTGCTGCGCCCGCTTGGCAGCAGTGATGCAGCGAAGGTTGAAAACCTGTTGCAGGACCCGGAAATCGCCCGGATGACTGCAGTGATTGCGCACCCTTACACGCTCGCCATGGCAACCGACTGGATAGAGCGCCAGCCTCGGCTATGGCAGACCCGGGAGGCGGTTGTCTGGGGGATCGAAAGGCAAGCGGATGCAATGCTGATAGGGGTGGTGTCATTACGTCACCTGAAGGGCCCCAGTCCGGTGCTGGGTTACTGGTTGGGCAAGCGGTTCTGGGGGCAGGGTTACGCTACCCAGGCGGCTTCTCGTGTCTGTCAGTACGCCGCAACCAGGCCAGGCATCGAGGCGCTGGTGGCTAGCCGTTTGCATCGGAATGTGGCGTCCGGCATTGTGCTGGGCCGGGCAGGGTTCGAGGTCGAGGGGCTTGGCTTCGAGTTGCTGCCGAACAAGGCGTCATATGAAGCGGTTGTGTATCACCGATGTCGATTGGGCGATTGGCGTTGAGGCGGGGCGAGCGAATTGTGGAGCGAGGGGCCACCATGTGTTCGCCATGAGAGATTCAGCGCCTGTGAGACCGAGCGCCGCCCGCGCGGCGCATCGCGAGCTGCGCTCGCTCCTACGTTTGTTTCGGGCCAGTAACGCTTGTGACAGACGCGCGCGACCGCCTTGTTCGTACGACGCGATACCGAGTCATGCGCCAAGGCGTTCGCGCGCACATCCCGCAGGAATGATTGGCCCGAAACAAACGTAGGAGCGAGCGCAGCTCGCGATGCGCCGCGCGGGCGGCGCTCGGTCTCACAGGCGCCAAAGATGGCGCGGTGGGTACCCTGGGGCATCACCCCAAACACTGGGTCACATGCTTCACCGACTGATAGGCCGACAACCCCCAAGGCCCGAGTTCGCGGCCAATGCCGCTGCCCTTGGTGCCACCCCACGAAGTCTCGACGAACACCGCCTGCACCGAGTTGATCCACACATGCCCGACCTCCAGGGCATCAGCCACGCGCTCGGCGCGCTCCAGGTCGGCGGAGCACACCGTGGCGACCAGCCCGAAGCGGCTGTCGTTGGCCTCGGCAATCGCCTGCGCCTCAGTGGCGAAGCGGCGTGCGCACAGCACCGGGCCAAAGATCTCCTCGGTCCACAGGCGGCTGTCCTTGGGCACATCGGCATACAGCGTCGGGCTCACGAACCAGCCCTCACGCTCCAGCGCCTGCCCGCCGGCCAGGCATTGCAGGCCTTCTTCACGGGCCGTGGCGAAGTAGCTGGCAACCTTCAGCCACTGCGCCTGGCTGGTCAGCGGCCCCATGTCGACCTGTTCGGTCAACGGGTTGCCGACTCGCAGCTTTTTCAATGCTGCCTGCAGGCGCGGCAGCAGCACATCGGCAATCCCGTCCTGCACCAGCAGGCGCGAGGTGGCCGAGCACATCTGCCCGGCATTCCAGGTGATGCCGGCGACGATCCATTCCACCGCCTGGTCCGGGTCGCAATCGTCGAATACCACGATCGCCGACTTGCCGCCCAGCTCCAGGGTTACCGGCCGGCACTGCGCCGAAGCGCTGCGCATCACCTGGCTACCCACGCTGTTGCTACCGGTGAACGACAGTTTGTCGAGGCCGTTGTGGCTGCTCAACGCAGCACCGGTCTCGGCCTTGCCGTTGACGATGTTCAGCACGCCAGCCGGCAGGCCCAAGGTGTCGGCGATCTGGCCGTAGGTCTGCTCGATCAGCGGGGTCACTTCCGAGGGCTTGAGCACCACGGTGCAGCCGGCCGCCAGGGCCGGGGCAAGCTTCCAGGCACTGGTCACCAGCGGGAAGTTCCACGGCACGATCAGGCCGACAACGCCCACCGGTTCCAGGCGGGTGCGGGCGGTGAAGCCCGCTGCAGCCAATGGCACGTCACGGTTCCTGGACGGCAATTGTTCGGCCAGCTCGGCGTAGTAGGCGAACGTGGCGACCGCGTCATCCAGGTCGATTTCGGCCTCGTGGCGCGGTTTGCCGTTGTTGCGCATCTGCAACGTGATCAGTGCTTCACGGCGTTGGCCAAGCTGCTCGGCAAAGCCGCGCAGGAAGGCCGCGCGGGTGCTGGCGCTGACCTTTTTCCAGGTAGGCAGGGCGTCGCGGGCGGCGGCCACGGCCTGGTCGACCTGGGCCACGCTGGCGGCCTTCAGTTCGGCGAAGGGCAGGCCCAGCGCAGGGTCGCTGATGCTGATGCAGTCGCTGCCCTGGCCTTCGACCCAGCGGCCGGCAATGTAGTGGGAGGTAGTCATGGTCGTTATCCAGTCAGGCCATTTCGGCGGTGGTCACCGGCGTGCGCGGGGCGCTTTTGCAGCGCACCCAGCGCGGGCCATTCGGGCCATACACGCCGGCAGGTTCAGGGAACAGGTTGAGCAGCAGCAGGTACAGCACACCCGCCAGGCCGAGGGTGACCGGCAGGCTCAGGTCGATGCCGCCGGCCAGGTCGCCCAGCGGACCGACGAACTGCCCCGGCAGGTTGACGAAGCACAGGCCGACCATCGCGCTGGGGATCCACGCGCCCATGCCGCGCCAGTTCCAGCCATGCAGGAACCAGTAGTGGCCGCCACGCTGGCCGCGGGTGAACACCTGCAGGTCGTCGGCGTGGTAGAAGCCGCGGCGGGTGATCAGGCCGAGGATCATGATCACCATCCACGGGCTGGTGCAGGTGATGATCAGCACGGCGAAGGTCGACACGCTCTGCACCAGGTTGAAGGTGAAGCGGCCGATGAAGATGAAGCCGATCGCCAGCACGCCGATCAGCAAGGTGGCACCCGCGCGGCTGAGCAGGCGCGGGAACACGCTGGACATGTCCAGGCCGGTGCCATACAGCGCGGTGGTGCCGGTGGACATGCCACCGATCACGGCAATCAGGCACACCGGCAGGAAGAACCAGCTCGGCGCTACGGCCAGCAGGCCACCCACGTAGTTGTTGGCGGCGATGTAGTCGGGTGCTTGGGTGGCCACCAGGGTGGCGGTGCACAGGCCGAACAGGAACGGGATCAGGGTGGCCACCTGGGCCGCGATCACCGCCAGCATGATGCGCGACTTTGGCGTTTGCCGCGGGATGTAGCGCGACCAGTCACCGAGGAAGGCACCGAACGACACCGGGTTGCTCATGGCCAGGATCGCCGCGCCGACAAATGCCGCCCAGAAGCCCGGCTGGCTGAGGTTGACGCTACCGGCGAAGCCCGCATCGAACGGCCCGGCGAAGGCGAAGATGCCCAGCAGGAACAGCAGGCTAGAGGCCCACACGGCGATCTTGTTGACCCACAGCATGAAGCGGAAGCCGAAGATGCACACCACCAGCACCAGCACCGCGAACAGGCCGTAGGCCAGGCCCAGGGTCAGGTCGGTTTCCGGCAGCCCGGCCAGGCGCTTGGCGCCACCGACCAGGGCATCGCCCGAGCTCCACACCGAGAGCGAGAAGAACGCCACGGCAGTGAGCAGCGACAGGAACGAGCCGACGATGCGCCCGTGCACGCCAAAGTGCGCGCCCGACGATACTGCGTTGTTGGTGCCGTTGAGTGCCCCGAACAGGCCCATCGGCGCCAGGATCAGCGCGCCCACGCCAACGCCGAGCAGGATCGCCCAGACCCCGGCCTGGAACGACAGCCCGAACAGCACCGGGAAGCTGCCCAGCACGGCAGTGGCGAAGGTATTGGCACCGCCGAAGATCAGGCGGAACAGGTCCAGCGGGGAGGCGTCGCGTTGATCGTCAGGGATCTGCTCGACGCCATTGGTCTCGATACCGCTCGAATGGCTCATGGTGATGCTCCAGCGCGGTTGTTGTAGGCCCGTCGCGTTGCGCGGGCCCTCTTGTGGGTGCGATGGCAGTGCGGCAAGGCCGCGGAAATTCGGATCAGGCTGCAGTGACGACCGACAGGTGCTCGTGGCACGCCAGCCATTGCTCGCCTTGGCGGCGGAAGACGATGGTCTCGCGCTCGGCCAGCTGGTGTTCTTCACCGGCCACGCGGATGTGCGTGGCCACGTCATGCATGAAGATCGCCACCTCGCCCTGCAGGCTCACCTGCACGTTGCTCGATTCACAGCCGAGCACGGCAAAACCCTCGGCCTGCCATTGGGCCCAGAGGTCTTCATAGGCACGGCGCGACAGCAGCGGTTGCGGCAAGGTGTGGAAGAGGAAGGTGGCGTCTTCGCTGAAGCAGGCGAAGTAGCGGGCGGTGTCGTTGCTGGCAAAGGCTTTGATGAGGTCGGCGGCGGCCTGCCGTACCTGGAGGGTCTGGTCCACGGGAGTGGCCTCACGGTTATTGTGATTGTGGTGAGCGATTCTGGTGGGGGCGGACAGGGGGAAAAATCGCTGGCGGGAAATAATTACTTCAGAAATCTGTGAAGTGAATCGCCTGGCACAAGGCCGGCATCCACGGCCTGAAAGGTTCGGCAGGTTGCAACCAACGTAGGCGCGGATTCATCCGCGATGCGCCCGCGCGGGCGGCGTTCGATTTCACAGCAGCAAGTGGCGTGCGAACCGAGGCCGGCGCAGGCAACCGACTGACGGTCCCCAGGCCCCCTCACCCTTGCCTACGCTGAAGCTCCCAACCTTTCGTTGCATGGAGTTCAGTCATGGCCTTCCAATACAAGCGTCTGGACAAGAACAATGCCGCTGTCCTGCTGGTCGACCACCAGACCGGCCTGCTTTCACTGGTCCGCGATATCGACCCCGACCGCTTCAAGAACAACGTGCTGGCCCTTTCTGACCTGGCCAAGTACTTCAAGCTGCCGACCATCCTCACCACCAGCTTCGAAACCGGCCCCAACGGCCCGCTGGTCCCCGAACTCAAGGAGCAGTTCCCCGACGCCCCCTATATCGCCCGCCCCGGCAATATCAACGCCTGGGACAACGAAGACTTCGTCAAGGCAGTGAAAGCCACCGGCAAGAAACAGCTGCTGATCGCCGGGGTGGTCACCGAGGTCTGCGTGGCCTTCCCGGCATTGTCGGCGCTGGAGGAAGGGTTCGAGGTGTTCGTGGTCACTGACGCCTCAGGCACCTTCAACGAACTGACCCGTGATTCGGCCTGGCGGCGCATGGAGGCGGCCGGTGCCCAGCTGATGACCTGGTTCGGCGTGGCCTGCGAACTGCACCGTGACTGGCGCAACGATATCGAAGGCCTGGGCACGCTGTTCTCCAACCACATTCCGGACTACCGCAACCTGATGACCAGCTACAACAAGCTGGCGAAGTAAGGGCGTCAGGGCGCGGCAACTTGCCTGACAAGCGAAACGGCAAATCGCCATGGATCGACCATACTGACTCTTCATTCGCCCTCAGGAGAGTGCCATGGCCAAGCCGTCCAGGAAAAAAGACCCGAAAGATCAATCGGAAAAGCTGGGCGGCAAGGCCTATGAACAGGCGCTCAAGAAGCTGCACGTTGAACTCGTGAAATTGCAGGAGTGGGTCGTGGCCAAGGGCCTGAAGGTCTGCATCGTGTTCGAGGGCCGCGATGGTGCTGGCAAGGGGGGCACCATCAAGGCCATCACCGAGCGGGTCAGCCCCCGGGTGTTCCGTGTGGTGGCACTGCCGGCACCGACCGAGCGGGAAAAGACCCAGATGTACGTGCAACGCTACCTGCGCCATCTGCCTGCCGCGGGTGAAGTGGTGATCTTCGACCGCAGCTGGTACAACCGCGCCGGTGTCGAGCGGGTGATGGGGTTCTGCAGTGAAGAGCAAAGCGCCAAGTTCCTCAGCGTGGTACCGCTGTTCGAGAAGATGATGGTCGAGTCGGGGATCATCCTCATCAAGTACTGGCTCGAAGTCAGCGCCGAGGAGCAGACCCGGCGCCTGCAGGACCGTATCAACGATGGGCGCAAGCTGTGGAAGCTGTCGCCCATGGACCTCAAGTCCTACACCCGCTGGGACGACTACACCCGCGCCCGTGACGACATGTTCGCCGCCTCGGATTCGTCCTGGGCGCCCTGGTTCATGGCGCATTCCGACGACAAGCGCCGCGCCCGGCTGAATATCGTCAGCCACATGCTGTCGCGCATCCCGTACAAGGACATCACCCGCGACGCGGTGGTGAAGCTGCCCAAGCGCGGCAAGATCGGCAAATACAAGGCCGTGCCTTATCCGTTCAAAGTGGTCGAAGAACGTTTCTGACCCCTCCCGGCTGTGCCTAGCAAGGGTGCGAACTTATGCCTCATGACGGCAGCCTGCTGCAGGCGACGGTAGTGTTCCTGCTGGCCGTGGTGCTTCTGGTGCCATTGGCGCAACGTTTGAAAATGGGCGCGGTGCCCGGTTATCTGCTGGCCGGGATCCTGATCGGGCCCTCGGTGCTGGGCCTGCTGGGTAACCCCGACAACGTCGCCCGCCTGTCGGAGATGGGCGTGGTCATGCTGCTGTTCGTGATTGGCCTGGAGCTGTCGCCGCGACGGCTGTGGACCATGCGCAGGGCGTTGTTCGGCGTGGGCTCGCTGCAGGTGGGGCTGACGGCGGTGGTGCTGGGCCTGCTGGCCTGCTTCCTGTTTGATCAATCGAAAGCGGCGGCCATCGTGCTCGGCCTGGGGCTGGCGCTGTCATCGACGGCCTTTGGCCTGCAGGTGCTGGCCGAGCGCAAGGACCTGGGCAAGCCGCACGGTCGCCTGGCCGTCGCCATCCTGCTGTTCCAGGACATTGCCGCCATTCCGCTGATTGCCGTGGTGCCGTTGCTCGGTGGTGATGTGAGCACCGCCGACGAAGGCAGCTGGCCGCTGCTGGCCGTGGCAGCGGGTATTGGTGTGCTGATTGTGTTTGGCCGCTACCTGTTGACCCCGGTATTCAAATGGACGGTCGGTTCGGGCTTGCCCGAACTGTCCACCGCCACCGCCTTGCTGGTGGTGCTGGGCACCGCCTGGTTGATGGAGCACGTGGGCGTATCCATGGCCCTGGGGGCTTTCCTGGCCGGTGTGATCATGGCCGAGTCGCCCTTCCGGCATGAACTGGAAACCCAGATCGAACCGCTCAAGGGCCTGTTGCTCGGGCTGTTCTTCGTCGGCGTCGGCATGAGCGCCGACTTGCAGCTGCTGTTCGGCATGCCCTTGATCGTGCTGGGGCTGACGTTGCTGCTGGTGGTGATCAAGCTGCCGCTGCTGTTGGCGCTGGGGCGCACGGTGGGCGGCCTCAATCGTGCCCAGGCACTGTGCCTGGCGGTGGTGCTGGCGTCCGGTGGCGAGTTTGCCTTCGTGGTATTCAACCTGGCGCTGGATCACCAGGTACTGACCCAGCAGGTGCACGACCTGCTGGTGCTTGCCATCACCCTGTCGATGGCGGTGGTGCCATTGGTGATGATGGCGCTGGCGCGGCAACTGAGAGAAGACGACAGCCCGCAACCGACAGCGGAAGCAGGCTCTGATTCGCGCCGTGATGGCGCGCCTGACGTTCGGAGGTGAAGCATGCAGCCGAGTTTGAAGCTGGACAGCGCCGTGTCGCGGGGCTTGCTCGACGTGCTGATCAAGGCGGGGCTGGTGGCCGCCCTGGTGGTTTTCTCCTTCCAGGTATTCCAGCCGTTCCTGGAGCTGATGCTGTGGTCGGTGATTCTCGCGGTGACGCTTTATCCGTTGTACTTGCGCATCAAGCGCGGCACCGGCATCAAGGATGGCTATGCGGCAACCTTGGTGGTGCTGTTGGTGCTGATCGTATTGCTGGTGCCGATCTACCTGGTGGTGATGTCCATCGGCGAGTCGGTGGACAGCATCGTGACATTGCTCAAGAGCGGCGCCTGGAGTGTGCCGGCACCGCCTGAATCGGTGGCGGCCTGGCCGCTGATCGGGCCCAAGGTCCATGCGCTATGGCTGTCAGCCTCGGAAAACCTCGCGCATGTGCTCAACCAGTGGATGCCGCAGCTGAAGGGGGCCGGGCGCACCGTGCTGGGTGCTGCGGCCAGTGCCGGTGGCGCCTTCCTGCTGTTCGTGGGGGCGATTATCGTCTCGGGCATCATCATGGCCTTTGGTGATCGTGGCGAGGTCGCCGCGCAGCGCATTGCCATGCGTGTCTCCGGCGAAGAGCGTGGCAAACCGCTTGCCAGGCTGTGCACCGCGACCATTCGCGCCGTTGCCCAGGGCGTCATCGGCATCGCCTTCATCCAGATGCTGCTGATCGGTGTCGGCTTCGTGATCAAGGGCGTGCCAGGCGCCGGCATGCTGGCCATCGTCATCCTCATGCTGGGGATTGCCCAGGCCCCGGCGACCCTGGTCACGGTGCCGGTGATCATCTACGTGTTCAATGCCGAGGGCTTCACCGTTGCGACCATCATCTTCGCCATCTACACCTTCGTCGCCGGGCTGGCTGACAACGTGCTCAAGCCACTGCTGCTGGGGCGCGGGGTGGATGTGCCGATGCCGGTGGTGCTGATCGGGGCGTTGGGTGGCATGGTGGTCAAGGGCATCATCGGGCTGTTCATCGGCCCGGTGATCCTCGGCGTGACCTACGTGTTGTTCTGGCAATGGGTCGCGTTGCAGGTGCCGGAGCAACCGGCGCCACCTGCGGCCTGAGCCAGGGCCTGCCATGGCCAATCTTTGCTATGGAATAGGGGTGCTGCTGGTCCTGGCCGGCTGTACCCAGGTCGGCCCGGATTTCGAAAAGCCCCAGGACCCATGGCTGGACAGCTGGAGTACGCCCCTGCTGGAGCAGGCCGGGCGTAGCGCCGCCACGCCAGACCTGCGGCAGTGGTGGGCAGTGTTCGCCGACCCGACGCTGGATGCGCTGATTGCCGAAGCCGACGCCAATAACAGCAACCTGCGCGTGGCGGGCCTGCGCATCGCCGAGGCCAGGGCACAGCTGGCCATCGTGCAGACCGGGCGTTATCCACAGCTGCAGCAGCTGCGTGCGCAGAGCCTGTACCTGAAGCAGGACCAGTCTGGCACTTCCACTGCCCGTGACTCGGTGTTCTGGCAGTCCAGCGCAGGCTTCGACATCGGCTGGGAAATCGACTTCTGGGGCCGTTTCAGCCGCGCCATCGAGAGCGCCGATGCGGTCTACTTCGCCTCCCAGGCCAACTACGCCGATGCCATGTTGCTGATGCGTGCGCAGGTGGCCGATACCTACTTCGCCCTGCGCACCGCCGAGGCACGGCTGGATATCGCACAGGACAACGCCAAGCGCCAGGCGCGCAGCCTGCAGATCACCGAGCGGCTGTTCCGGCATGGTGAGAACGACGAACTTGACTGGCAGCAGGCGCGTACCCAGTACCTGGCGACCCTGGCCACCATCCCCGAGTTCGAAAACCAGCTCAATGCCTTGCGCAACGTGCTCTGCGCGCTGCTGGGCAGGCCACCGGGGCCGCTGCCCGAGCTGGACGCGCGCCATGGGCAGTTGCCATTGCCGGACCGTGCGGTGTTGCAGGACGTGCCTGCCAGCCTGCTGCAACGGCGCCCGGACATCCGCGCCGCCGAACAGGCGGTGGCGGCGCAATCGGCGCTGGTGGGCGTGGCCGAGGCAGACCTGTATCCACAGCTGAGCCTGCTGGGCAGCATTGGCTGGACCTTCCTGTCGGCCAACCACCTGCCCAACACCTTCGACCTGGCGGCGGGGCCGAGCCTGATCTGGAACCCGTTCGACTACGGCCGGCGCAAGAACGCCGTGCGGGTCGAGGACGCCCGCCTGCAGCAATTGATCGAGCTGTATCACCAGAGCGTGCGCGAAGCTGCACGTGAGGCCGACGACGCTGCCAGCGGCCTGGTGCGCTCGCTGCAAAGCGCCCACATTCGCCAGGATGCCTCGCAGGCCGCCCAGCGTTCGCTGACCCTGGCCAGTTCGCAGTACCAGGAAGGCTTTGCCGACTTCCAGCGCGTGCTCGATGCCCAGCAGCTGCTGTTGCAGCAGCAGGATGGCTACCTGGTCAGCCGTGGCAATGCGATGAGCAGCCTGGTGAGCTTGTACAAGGCGCTGGGCGGCGGCTGGGACAACCGCCGCAAGCCGATCGACCCTGTCACCCGCCAGACCATGCAAAACCGTACCGATTGGGGCGACCTGCTTGACGAGCCGGCCCCTACCGCCCCCCAACAAGGTGAGCCGAAATGAGTGACGCCGCGGACACACCGCCAGCCCCTGATCGTGGCATGCGCTGGGTGCTGATACTGATCGTCGTCAGCCTGGTCTGGTACCTGCTGGCCGACCGTTTCACCCCCTATACCCAACAAGCCCGGCTGCAGGCCTACGTGGTACCGGTGGCCGCCGAAGTGGCCGGGCAGATCAAGCGTGTGGCGGTGGGCAACAACCAGGAAGTGCGCCAGGGCGATGTGCTGTTCGAACTCGACCAGGAGCAGTACCGCATCGCCCTGGCCCGCGCCGAAGCCGACCTGGACACCGTGCGCCGGCAGATCGGCGCCAGTACCGCCGGCATCGACTCGGCCCAGGCCGCGTTGGTGGCGGCCCAGGCCAACGAACGCAAGGCGCGCCAGGATGCCGAACGGCTCAAGCGGCTGATTGACGAAGACCCGGGCACGGTGTCGGTCCGCCGCCTGGAAGGCGCGCAGGCTACCCGTGATCAGGCCATCAGCCAGGTGGCAGCCGCCCGCGCTGAAGTGCAGCGGGCCCGTGAGCAGCAGGGCGGCGCCGACACCGACAACGCGCAACTGCGCAGCGCCGCAGCCAATGTGGAAAAGGCCCGCCTGGACCTGGCCCGCACGGTGGTGCGGGCCGATGCCAACGGCTTGATTACCGACTTGCGCACCGACGTGGGCCACTATGTCGGTGCCGGCAGCCCGATGATGACCCTGATCACCATCCACGACGTGTGGATAAGTGCCGACATGACCGAGAACAACCTCGGCCGCCTGCGCCCCGGTGCGCCCGTGTTGGTGGTGCTCGACGCCCTGCCCGGTACGGTACTGAAAGGGCAGGTTCGCAGTATCGGCTATGGCGTGAGCGTCGGCCAGCCGGCGCCGCCAGGCAGCTTGCCGACCGTGCAGAACAGCCGCGACTGGCTGCGCTCGGCGCAGCGCTTCCCGGTGATCGTCGAACTCGATCGCGATCAGCTGGCCGACAAGTCTGGCTTGCGTGTGGGCGGGCAGGCCGAAGTCATGGCCTTGCCCAGCGAAGGTAACCCGCTGAACCTGCTGGGCCGTGTGTTCATGTGGCTGATGAGCTGGCTGTCCTATGCCTATTGAGCTGCGTCGCCTGCGCGCGCTGCGCCTGGCCTGGGGCGTGGCGCTGTGCCTGGCGAGCAGTTTCGGCCTGGGCCTGCCGGTGCCGATCCTGGCGCCGGTGTTCGCGGTGCTGCTGCTGGCCATGCGCAGCGAGCCACTGCCGGTCAAGGCGGCGCCGGCGCTGGCGATGCTGGTTCTGCTCAGCTGCGGCAGCGGTTTGCTGCTGATTCCGCTGTTGCGCCATGCCCCGCTGAGCGGGGTGCTGCTGGTTGGCGTGGGGGTTTTCCTGGTCTTGCGCTACGCGCTAAAGGGCGGCAACGGCCTGCTGGCCAACCTGCTGGTGATCGGCCTGACCATGATCGCGGCGGCCGGCACTAGCGATTTCACCCTGGCGCTGTCGGTGGTCGAGGCCCTGGCCAAGGGCATGCTGCTGGCGGTGTTGTGCACGGCGATGGCCCATGTGCTGTTTCCCGAACCGGCTGGCGCGCCGGTGCAGCCCTCGCCACCGTTGCTCGACAGCGCCGATGTCAGTTGGGTGGCCTTGCGTGCCACGCTTATCGTCATGCCGGCGTTCCTGCTGGCGTTGATTGCCCCGGACCAGTTCATGCCGCTGATCATGAAGGCGGTGAGCCTGGGTCAGCAGGCAGGGGAGACGCGGGCGCGGCATGCCAGCCGCGAGCTGATTGGTTCGACCTTGCTCGCGGGTGTGCTGGCGATGCTGGTGTGGGGGACGTTGAGCCTGTTCGTGCACCTATGGATGTTCTTCCTGTGGGTACTGCTGTTTGTGCTCTGGCAGGCGCGCAGGCTCTACCGCGCAGTGGATACGAAGCAGAGCCCGGCGTATTGGGTGAGTTGCCTGACCACTATGCTGATCCTGCTTGGGCAGTCGGTGCAGGACAGTGCCGGCGGGCAGGATGTGTACAAGGCCTTTGCCGTGCGCATGGCGCTGTTCGTGGCGGTGTCGTTGTATGCCAGCGCCATGCTGATCTGGATCGACCGGCGCCGGGTTCGGGCGGCCTAGCAATCCTGCACTGGCCTCTTCGCGGGCAAGCCCGCTCCCACAGGGCCTGTGCAGCTTTCAAGTCGTGTGCAAATCCTGTGGGAGCGGGTTTACCCGCGAAGAGGCCAGCACAGGCAACTCAAGGCTTCCAGTCAATCCCGGTATCGGCCAGATAGGCATCCACCGCCGCCCCGACGGTAGGGTGAAACGCCCGTTCGCCCATATGTTCGAACAACTCGAAGCGCTTCATCTTGTCCTTCACCGGGTCCTTCATCTCGGCAAACTGCAGCTCCACGCCTCGAGCTTCCAGCGCCCGGTCCAGCTCGGCGAGCATGTCTGCCGAAGTGATATCGATGCTGGTCACCGGTTCTGCTGCAATCACCAGTCGCTGCACCGGGGTCGGTGATTCATCCACCGCCGTGAGCACTGTGCTCTGGAACTGCTCGGCGTTGGCGAAGAACAGCGGCGCATCCCAGCGCAGCAGCACCAGCCCGGGAATCCGCCGTGCCTGTGGATAACGCGACACGTCATGATAGCCACGGGTGCCATCGACCCGCCCGAGTACCGCGTAATGCGGCCGCCAGCCGTCCCACAGGAATTCGATCACCGATATCGCCACGGCAATGCAGATGCCTGGGATGGCGCCGAATACAGCGACGCCGACGAAGCAGGTGATCGACAGCCAGAACTCCCATTGCTGCATGTGGAGGATGCGCTTGAGGTCGGCGAACTCGAACAGCCCCAGGGCCGCAGCGATCACCACGGCCGCCAATGCGCTGTTGGGCAGGTGCTGCATCAGGTTGGGCGCGACCAGCAGCAACAGGGTCACCGCCAGCGCACCGATGATGCCGGTCAATTGGGTTTTCGAGCCGGCCGCCTCGGCCACCGGGGTGCGCGACGAGCTGCTGCTGATCGGGATGCCCTGGAACAGGCCAGAGGCCAGGTTGGCAACGCCGAGGCCGAACATTTCCTGGTTCGGGTTGACCGGGGTCTTCAGCCGCGCGGCATAAGAGCGCGACAGCACGCTGGTGTCGGCGAACGACACCAGCGCCACGGCAATACCACCCAACACCACTTCGACCAGGTCGATGTCGCTGGCCCACGGCAAGACGAAGCTGGGCAGGCCCTGGGGCAACTGGCCGAGCACCTTGACGCCCAGGTGGTCGAGGTTGAACAGGCTCACGGCCAGGGTTGCCAGGACCACGGCGATCAGGATGCCCGGGATGCGCTTGAAGGGTTTGAGCAGCAGAATCAGCACCAGGCTACCGGCACCGACGATGAAGCTTGGCCAGTGCCCGGCGCCTGCGAACAGTGCCTGGCCGAGGTGCCAGAGGTCGCGAAGTGGGCCTTGGCTGTCGACTTTGATGCCGAACAGCTTGGGTAGCTGGCTGATCAGCACGGTGAGCGCGATACCGTTCATGTAGCCATAGCGGATCGGCTTGGACAGCAGCTCGGTGATGAAGCCCAGGCGCAGTAGCCCGGCGATCACGCAAAAGGCCCCGGCCACCAGGGCCATCAGGCTGGCGATGGCGATGGCACGCTGCGGATCGCTGGCGGCGTATTGCACCACCACCGCCAGGATTGGCGCGGCCAGTGCCGAGTCCGGGCCGAGCACCAGGATGCGGCTTGGGCCGAACAGGGCATAGGCCAGCAGTGGAATGATGGTGGCATAGAGGCCATAGATGCCCGGTACCCCGGACGCTTCGGCGTAGGCGATGCCGACCGGCACCAGCATGGTGGTGAGCACCAGGCCGGCCGCGATGTCCTTGGGCAGCCAGGCGGGCTGGTAGTGCAGCAGGGTGGCCAGGCCGGGGAGCCAGCGTTGCCAGTCGAAGCGGGCAGGGGGCGGCGTTTCATGCATTGAAGAGGCTCCTTGGAGGAGGGCGCATGAACCGCTTCGGTGCCCTTCTGAGACTCAGCTTAGATGCAGAAATCTGAGGCTGCTCCTGCAGCAATTCGAGTCACTTCTGTGGCCTTGTGTCGCGCAAGGTTGCCAAGCAGCCCCCGACAATCGTGCTCGAGAGCCACAAAGACAAAACCCCTTGAGACCGCAGGCCTCAAGGGGTTTTCAGGACTGCAGACTACCGCTTAGACGTTGAAGCGGAAGTGCATCACATCACCGTCCTTGACGATGTAGTCCTTGCCTTCCAGGCGCCATTTACCGGCTTCCTTGGCACCGCCTTCACCCTTGAACTGGATGAAGTCGTCATAGGCCACCACTTCGGCGCGGATGAAGCCTTTTTCGAAGTCGGTGTGGATCACGCCGGCCGCCTGCGGGGCGGTGGCGCCGACGCGAACGGTCCAGGCGCGGACTTCCTGCACGCCAGCAGTGAAGTAGGTCTGCAGGTTGAGCAGCTCGTAACCGGCGCGGATCACGCGGTTCAGGCCAGGCTCTTCCAGGCCCAGGGCCTCGAGGAACATGTCTTTTTCTTCGCCGTCTTCAAGCTCGGCGATTTCCGCTTCGATCTTGTTGCACACCGGTACCACGACCGCGCCTTCTTCCTCGGCGATGGCCTTGACCACGTCCAGGTGCGGGTTGCCTTCGAAGCCGTCTTCGGCCACGTTGGCGATGTACATCACCGGCTTGCTGGTGAGCAGGTGGAAGCCACGGATGACGGCCTTTTCGTCGTCAGCCATGTTCTTCATCAGGCTGCGCGCAGGCTTGCCTTCGGTGAAGTGCGGGATCAGTTTTTCCAGGATCGCCTTCTGTGCCAGGGCGTCCTTGTCGCCGCCCTTGGCGTTGCGGGCAACCTTCTGCAGTTGCTTCTCGCAGCTGTCGAGGTCGGCGAAGATCAGCTCGAGGTCGATGATCTCGATGTCGCGCTTGGGGTCGACGCTGTTGGAAACGTGGATCACGTTCTCGTCTTCGAAGCAGCGTACCACGTGGGCAATGGCGTCGGTCTCGCGGATGTTGGCGAGGAACTTGTTGCCCAGGCCTTCACCTTTCGACGCACCGGCTACCAGGCCGGCGATGTCGACGAACTCCATGGTGGTCGGCAGGATGCGGTTAGGCTTGACGATTTCCGCCAGCGCCGCCAGGCGCGCATCGGGCATCGGCACGATGCCGCTGTTCGGCTCGATGGTGCAGAAAGGGAAGTTCTCCGCCGCGATGCCAGACTTGGTCAGGGCGTTGAACAGGGTGGACTTGCCGACGTTGGGCAGGCCGACGATGCCGCAATTGAAACCCATGGGTATTCCCCTCTCTAGGAAATCAGGCCTTCTGGCTGTGCAGCTCGCGCATGGCCTTGGCGAAGTCGCCGGCCAGCACGTCCGGCAGCACGCCGAGGGCAAATTCGATGCTGGCGTCGAGCTTCTCCTGCTCGGCGCGCGGCGCGCGGCCCAGGACGAAGTTGGAGACCAGTTTGGCGTCACCCGGGTGGCCGATGCCAAGCCGCAGGCGGTGGAAGTCGTTCTGGTTGCCGAGCTGCGCGATGATGTCGCGCAGGCCGTTGTGCCCCCCATGGCCGCCGCCGCGCTTGAGCTTGGCAACGCCCGGAGGCAGGTCGAGTTCGTCGTGTGCCACCAGGATCGCTTCCGGCTTGATGCGGAAGAAATTGGCCAATGCCGCCACGGCCTGGCCGCTACGGTTCATGTAGGTGGTGGGGATCAACAAACGAACGTCGTTGCCCTGATGGCTGAACTTAGCCGTCAGGCCGAAATATTTTTTGTCAGCGGTCAGCGATACACGCTGGGCGCTGGCAATGCGTTCAACGAAAAGAGCCCCTGCGTTATGCCGGGTCTGTTCGTATTCGGGGCCGGGGTTACCCAGGCCAACGATCAACTGGATGGCGGTCACGTCAGGGGCTCTTCCTTGGAGTTGGTGGGTTACAGGGCGCGGGGCGCACTGTAACCCGATCAACACCGGCGCGCGAGTGGATTACTCGGCAGCGCCTTCTGCTTCTGGAGCAACGCGTGGAGCGTGAACGTTGGCAACAGCTTTGTCATCACCGTGGGCCAGAGCGACGAACTCTACGCCTTTCGGAGCTTTCAGGTCCGACAGGTGGATGATGGCGCCGATTTCGGCCTTGGACAGGTCGACTTCGATGAACTCAGGCAGGTCTTTGGCTTCGCAGGAAACTTCGATCTCGGAAACAACGTGCGAGATTTCGCCGCCTTTCTTGACCGGGGCTTCTTCGCCAACGAAGTGAACTGGAACCTTGGCGGTCAGCTTCTGGCCAGCAACGACGCGAACGAAGTCGGCGTGCATGATGAAGCCTTTGGCTGGGTGACGCTGCATGGCCTTGACCACGACGTTCTGCTTGGCGCCGTCGACGTTCAGTTCGATAACGTGGCTGAAGGCAGCTTCGTTTTCGAACAGCTTGGCGATTTCCTTGGCCACGATGGTCAGGGATTGGGCTTCTTTATCGCCACCGTATACAACGGCAGGGATGCTGGCGGAGTGACGCAGGCGGCGGCTCGCACCTTTCCCCAGGTCAGTACGCGCTTGGGCGTTCAGGATGAAATCAGTCATTTTGTTTCTCCAAAATAGCCTCCCGCAAGGCGTTTGCGACCAGCGCCAGACGGGGATGGCAAAAAAGCCCCGCCCCAACAAGTGCTGGGGCGGGGCGCTTCACATCAACACGTGTTCCGCTTAGCGGAACATCGCGCTGATCGATTCTTCGTTGCTGATGCGGCGGACCGCTTCAGCGACAACCGGTGCGATATCCAGCTGGCGGATACGGTCACAGGCTTGAGCAGCGGCGGACAGTGGAACGGTGTTGGTCACCACCAGCTCGTCCAGTACCGACTTCTCGATGTTCTCGATCGCGCGGCCCGACAGGACAGGGTGCGTGCAGTAGGCATAAACCTTGGCAGCGCCGTGTTCTTTCAGGGCTTTGGCCGCGTGGCACAGGGTGCCGGCGGTGTCGACCATGTCGTCTACCAGGATGCAGGTGCGCCCTTCGACGTCGCCGATGATGTGCATAACCTCGGAGTGGTTAGCCTTTTCGCGGCGTTTGTCGATGATACCGAGGTCGACGCCCAGGGACTTGGCAACGGCGCGTGCGCGCACAACGCCACCGATGTCCGGGGAGACGATCATCAGGTTCTCGAAACGCTGGTCTTCGATGTCGTCGACCAGTACGGGCGAGCCGTAGATGTTGTCGACTGGAATATCGAAGAAGCCTTGGATCTGGTCAGCGTGCAGGTCGACGGTGAGAACACGGTCGATACCCACGACAGTGAGCATGTCAGCGACGACTTTGGCGCTGATGGCTACACGTGCCGAACGCGGACGGCGGTCCTGGCGGGCATATCCGAAGTAAGGAATCACGGCGGTGATTCGGGATGCTGAGGAGCGGCGGAAGGCGTCTGCCATCACTACCAGTTCCATCAGGTTATCGTTGGTCGGGGCACAGGTCGGCTGAATAATGAAGACGTCTTTACCGCGGACATTCTCATTGATCTCAGTGCTGATCTCACCGTCGGAGAATTTACCGACAGAGACGTCACCGAGAGGGATATGCAGCTGACGTACGACACGCCGAGCCAGATCGGGGTTAGCGTTCCCCGTAAAGACCATCATCTTGGACACGCGCAGTACCTGAAGGCTGAGGGTATACCTGGATGAGTATAAGGAAAATGGCAGGGGCGGCTGGATTCGAACCAACGCATGGCAGGATCAAAACCTGCTGCCTTACCGCTTGGCGACGCCCCTGTATCTTTTGCTGCGAACGCTTATGCGCTCGACTTCTTGACCAGACTTTGCAGCTTGCGATGCAACATCGAAACATTGCTTCCTTTCGCCACAAACCCTGTTTGGGTCACTGAAAGAAGGGCCAGAACTTTATCAGCTTCGGCTTTGCTTGGGAAGGCCCCAAACACGCAACTTCCAGTACCGGTTAATCGAGCCTCAGTGAATTTCCCCAGTGAATTCAACGCATTGCGAACTTCTGGGTAACTCTGCTCTACCACCGGTTGGCAGTCATTTCGACTGTTTCCCTCGGGAACGGGGCGCATCTTAAGGGGGAGTGAATCACGTGTCAACTGCGGATGTGAAAAAATTTCTACTGTGCTGACAGACACTTGCGGCACCAGCACGACGTACCAAGGTTCCTCGGGGTCGACCGGGGTCAGTTGCTCGCCCACGCCTTGGGCAAATGCCGCGTGACCACGGACGAACACCGGCACGTCGGCGCCCAGGCTCAGACCCAGCGCGGCCAGGCGGTCTTCGTCCCAGTCCAGTTGCCACAAGTGCGCCAGCGCCAGCAGGGTGGTCGCCGCATCGGAGCTGCCGCCGCCGATGCCACCGCCCATGGGCAGCACCTTGGTCAGCCAGATATCGGCGCCCAACCGGGTGCCGGACTGTTCCTGCAATTTACGCGCGGCGCGCACGATCAGGTTGCTGTCGTGGGGCACCGCTTCGATTTCGGTGTGCAGGCGGATCACGCCGTCCTCGCGCAGGGCGAAACTCAGTTCGTCGCCATGGTCGAGGAACTGGAATACGGTTTCCAGCTCGTGGTAGCCGTCGGGGCGGCGACCGATGATGTGCAGCCACAGGTTGAGCTTGGCCGGGGCGGGCAGGGTGAGCGTGTGCATGAAATCAGTGCCCCAGCTGGCGCGGCTGCCAGTCCTTGACCACCAGGGTCACGTCGAGGTCCTTGCCGTGCAGCTTCAGGCGCTCGGGTAGCCAGTAGCCGTTCTGCTCGGTGTAGCTCAGGTACTGCACCTGCCAGCCATCCTGCTCGAGGCTGGCCAGGCGGCTGTCGCCGTCCAGGGTCAGCTTGCTCTTGCTGTCGGGCGCGGGCAGGCCGCGGACCCACCAGACCAGGTGCGAGACCGGCAGCTGCCAGCCGAGCTGTTCTTCCAGCAGGGCTTCGGGGCTGGCGGCTTCATAGCGGCCCTGGTTGGCCACTTCCAGCACCACGCCACCGGGGCGGCCGGTGAGGCGAGCGGCGCCGCGGCCGAGCGGACCGGCCAGGCGGATGTCGTAATAATCCTGGCGTTGCAGCCAGAACAGCGTGCCGCTGCCGGAATCGCGCGGTGCGCGGATGCCGACCTTGCCGTTGATCTGCCAGCCGTCGAGGCTGCTCAACTGCTCTTTATGGGCGCGCCACTGCTGCGGGTCGCCGTGGCCCTGCAGGGCCTCGCGGCTCCCGAAGCCGGCGCAGCCGGTCAGCAGGGCGATCAGGGTGAAGGTGATGCAATGGCGCAGGAACATGGCGTTAAAGAGTCTCGGATCCGGTCAGGCGCAGGAGGGTCTTGCGCAGAATGGGGCTGTCGGCCTGGGCTTCAAAGCCCTTGGCCCAGACCTGGCGGGCTTCGCGGCGCTTGCCGTTGGCCCACAGCACTTCGCCCAGGTGGGCGGCCACTTCGTGGTCGGGGAAGCGGCTGAAGGCCTGGCGCAGGTAGTTTTCAGCCACGTCGAGGTTGCCCAGGCGGTAGTTGATCCAGCCCATGCTGTCGAGCACGGCCGGGTCGTCCGGGGTCAGCTGGTGGGCCTTGTCGATCAGATCCTTGGCTTCGGCGTAGCGGGTGGTGCGGTCGGCCAGGGTGTAGCCGAGGGCATTCAGGGCCATGGCGTTTTCCGGCTCGCGGGCGATGATGGCGCGCAGGTCCTTTTCCATCAACGGCAGGTCATTGCGCTTTTCGGCCAGCATGGCCCGGGTGTACAGCAGGTTGAGGTCGTCCGGGTAGTGCTTGAGGGCTTGCTGCAGCACCTGGTCGGCCTGGGCGTCCTTGTTGTTGTTGCTGTAGCTTTCCGATTCGATCAGGTACAGCTGCACGGCCATGTCCGGCTGCGCCTCGCGGGCTTCGGCGAGCTGGCGCGAAGCTTCGGTGCCGCGGCCGTTGGCAATGAGGATGTCAGCCTGGCGCAGTTGTGCCGGCAGGTAGTCCGGGCCGGTGCCGACCAAGGCGTATTCGCGCAGGGCACCCGCCGGGTCGTGGCGTTCTTCGGCGATGCGGCCCAGGTTGAGGTGGGCGGCGTCGACGTTGCTGTCGCGCTCGATCAGCTCGCGCAGGTACACCTCGGCTTCGTCCCAGTCCTTCATCTCCAGGCACACCAGGGCCAGGGAGTAACGCGACTCGTCGTCGTCCGGGTATTGCTGGACCAGGCTGAGGAATTCGGCCTTGGCATCGGCCATGCGGTCCTGTTCGACCAGGGTGCGCGCGTAGGTCAGGCGCAGGCGCTTGTCGTCCGGGTTGTCACGGATTGCCCCGCGCAGCAGCGGCAGTGCTTCGGGTCCGCGGTCCAGGGCCTGGAGCAGGCGGGCGCGCAGCAGGATCGGGGCGATTTCGCCATTCTGCGCAGGGTGCGCTTCGAGCAGGTCGAGGGCTTCCTGTGACTTGCCGTCCTGGTTCAGCAGCAACGCCTTGCCAAATACCAACTGGCTGTTGTCCGGGTATTTGACCAGCAGGCGGTCGAAGCTCTGCATCAGGCCGTCGCGGGTGCTCTGATCGGTTTCGGCGGCCGACAGGGCGAGGAAGTCGAAGTGGGTATCCCCCTGGCCTTGCAGCACCTTCTCCATATAGGTCATGGAGTCGTCATAGCGGCCGGCACGGGCCAGCTGGATGGCGGCGGCGCGCTGGGCGTCGAGGTTCTGCGGGTCGTTCTTGGCCCAGATCAGTGCGCTATCGAGGGCCGGCTCGTCGGCACCGAGGTACTCGGCAATCCGGTAGGCGCGCTCGGAAACGCCCGGGTCCTGGGTCTTCTCGGCCTGTTCGGCGTAGTTGGCCAGGGCGATGTCGAAGCGATTGCGCTGGCCGGCCAGTTCGGCCACCAGCAGGCTATAAAGGGTGTCTTGCGAGAACGACCCATACACCACGGGCTTCTTAGCCTCGGCCTCGGCGGCGGGAGGCTCGGCCTTTTGCGGGGCCAGGCTCTGGCAGCCCTGGAGCAGGGCGAAGGCAAGCAGCAATGCGTAGGGTCTGTTCATAGAGAGGCTTAAAAAGACTAACCGGCGGTCGGAGCATGATGACACAAGCGCGGGGGCAAACCCACCTGCGAAGGTCGTGGTTTACAGCCTGGGTGGTGCTAGGTCGGACAGCGGGGTAGGTAAGAGGTTCGGTGGTATAGATCGCCCCGCTGATTCGGTTGCTGAGGGCAATGCTCACCTCGTTGAGCATTACATATTAATGCTTGAATTTGTCACCGTCGGCGCGGCAGGGCGAGATTCAAATGAAATGTTGGCATGCGTGAAGCAGCAGTAATGCTAAAAATAGTGCAAGGTTGAAGATAACGAGTCTGCATAGTCGTTTTTTCATTCGGGAGGGTAGTCGATCAACTTCATCAAGGTTTATCAGGCCTCTGCGTGCATACGCGCCTGGGAAAACTAACATGAGAGATAGCGCTCCAAATCGAATGATTTTGCCTGTCAGGCCAAATTTAGAATATAGCTTCCTGTTGTCGCTGATGATTTTACAGTTTGGTAGCAGGGATTCAATATGATCGGTGTCGCGATGTGATAAATAGAAAGTTATAGGTAGTGAGGTGAAGATCGCAGTAAATAGGATGCCATAGGCCGCTCCCAAGGCAAGTTGAATCGTGGTCACTTTATCACTCGCTCATACAAAACTTCGCCCAGATATTCTCCTCCTTCACTTCCGAGCTCTCCGCCGACCATTCCTCCCAAGGCTCCGCCCCCTACTCCGCATGCAATCGCTCCAGGCCCGCCCGAAGCTATTCCCAAAACCACGCTGCAGGCTGCCATGCCAATCAAATTTCCACCGATTGCGCCAATTAGGCCTCCTCCCACGCTACCTGCAAGTGCACCACTCTCAATGATGGTAGCTCTTTTGCATTCTTCGTCTCTCCCTTCTGTGCATGCTTTTTTGATTGATAGGCTTGTGCTCGCGACCTCCAACGCAATGCCTATATAGGCGCCTTTCTTGATCAGGTTGGCGGCCTTGCCGACTCCTGCGACCTTGTCGGCATACCCTGCGATCTCACTAGCGTGCAAATAGCTTTTCGTGGAAATCCCAAGGATTCTTTTGATCGACCCCTTATTTCGCAAGCTGGCACCAAACGCTGCCATTTTGCCCAACTGCTCATCCAGCCTGGCGAACAGCGCTGCACGCTTGGCATAAAACTGATCGCGAGCCTTGAGCGTGCCTGAACCCATATGTTCCTGATACAGCTTTTCAATTTCCAGCAATGTGTCCTGAATAGCCTTCAGGTGCCTGCTCCAGCCATCGCTGACCACGCCTGCGCCTGTGGCAGCATGGGTAAGCAGACTTTTGAGTAGCTCGAAATTATCCAGAAAAAACTCATCAGCACCTTGCCCGCTACGCATCAGCCCCATGTGTGCTACGGCAGCCTTTGCCATCAGATAAGCCTCCTGGCTGGTACACGAGGGCGTGGACCAGTCACCGACAATGACCAGTTCGCCGCTTCTGACCACATTGTTGTAGATGTGTGCATTCAGAACGTCGAACTTGCTGGCCGAATGCCCGCTAAGCGCAAGACCTGCCTTGAGTGTGTGGTAGTTCTGCATTTTGGGGTTGATGAACGCGCGGGCTTCGGTCATGGCATTTTCCTTATGCGTATTTCTTGTTGCCGATTCGGTCCCACCCGCCAGCGATGTTTCCGCCGCCAGAGCCGTCGATGCGTTTCTGCTGGGTATAGGTGGTCTTGATTCGGCCGTAATCGAGTTGCACTACCTCGATCGGCACGCCATCGGCAGCACTCTGTGTGTAGTCGGCAATGATCACTTCTTCGAGAATGACCTCGTAATACTTGAGCTTGTCGCCGCCTGCGCGACACAGTGCGAGTTTCACTTCTTTGAGGTGCAGGCCTGAACAACTGGCTTCCATCAACTTGCAGCTGGCACTGTCGAGAAGTTTGGTGAATCTGAAGTTGCTAACGGCGGTGCGGCCCGAGGTGGCACCGCCGGCGGAGCTTGCAGTGGCCGAGGTGCTTTGGCTGACGCCAAAGTCGTAGCCGGTAACTTCAATCCATTTGTTGTATTTTTCATCCAGGGCTTCACCTGGGATTTCGTCGATTTGTATATATGCGTCAAATGCCATGCTTACCTCTCCTTGGCAATCAATTCTGGGAATGAATGACTGGCGGGGAGCTTGGCCCGGTCAGTGATTGGCAAGGCTAGGCAGCGATATTGGGAAACGCAATAGAGGGACGGCTATTTGGGAAACGGACTACAAGGTTGTGGATAACTTCGCTGTATATATGTCGAAAGATTTCATTGAAAAGTGTTTTTGTAGGAAATATTCCCCGCTAGCTGTGCAATGGCTCGTTGCGGGGAGCCTGGTGCGGGAGGGGGCTAAAAGGAAACTGGCTGGACCTGCAATGGCCTCTTCGCGGGGCAAGCCCGCTCCCACAGGTTTCTTGCGTGCCTCAGCCATGCACAGGGGGCTCCGCGGGGTCGGGTCGGCCGGGCTATCACGACAATAGCGAACGGTGGTTGTCCAAAAACCTGCGAAAGAGGACAATTATCGGCTTCCCGTCACAACCAGCGACCTTGCATGGCCTTTCTTGCACTCGGTATCAACCATAAGACTGCCTCGGTAGACGTACGCGAGCGCGTGGCGTTTACCCCAGAGCAGCTGGTCGACGCCCTGCAGCAGCTCTGCCGACTGACCGCTAGCCGTGAGGCGGCGATCCTGTCGACCTGCAACCGTAGCGAGCTTTATATAGAGCAGGATCACCTGTCCGCCGACGCCGTTCTGCAATGGCTGGCCGACTATCACCGGCTGAGCCTGGATGAGTTGCGCGCCAGCGCCTACGTCCACGAAGAACACGCTGCGGTGAAGCACATGATGCGGGTGGCCTCCGGGCTCGACTCGCTGGTGCTCGGCGAACCGCAGATCCTCGGCCAGATGAAGTCCGCCTATGCGGTGGCGTGTGAGGCCGGCACCATCGGCCCACTGCTCGGGCGCCTGTTCCAGGCAACCTTCAGCGCCGCCAAGCAGGTGCGCACCGACACCGCGATCGGCGAAAACCCGGTTTCCGTGGCATTCGCTGCGGTCAGCCTGGCCAAGCAGATCTTCAGCGACCTGGGCCGCAGCCAGGCCTTGCTGATCGGTGCAGGGGAAACCATCACCCTGGTCGCCCGCCACCTGCATGAGCAAGGTGTGCGCCGTATCGTCGTGGCCAACCGCACCCTGGAGCGGGCCAGCATGCTCGCCGAGCAGTTCGGTGCCCATGCCGTGCTGCTGGCCGACATCCCGCAGGAGCTGGCCAACAGCGATATCGTCATCAGTTCCACCGCCAGCCAGTTGCCGATCCTGGGCAAGGGCGCGGTGGAAAGCGCGCTGAAGCAGCGCCGGCACAAGCCGATCTTCATGGTCGATATTGCCGTGCCGCGCGACATCGAGCCGCAAGTGGGAGAACTCGACGACGTCTACCTGTACACCGTCGATGACCTGCACGAAGTGGTCGCGGAAAACCTCAAGAGCCGCCAGGGCGCAGCCCAGGCCGCCGAGGAGCTGGTTTCGGTGGGCGCCGAAGACTTCATGCTGCGTTTGCGCGAGCTGGCCGCTGTCGATGTGCTGCGCGCCTACCGCCAGCAAAGCGAGCGCCTGCGCGACGAAGAACTGCAAAAGGCCCAGCGCCTGCTGGCCAATGGCGGCAACCCCGAGGATGTATTGGCGCAACTGGCCCGGGGCCTGACCAACAAACTCCTGCATGCGCCCAGCGTGCAGTTGAAAAAGCTCTCGGCCGAGGGCCGCCTCGATGCGCTGGCCATGGCCCAGGAACTCTTTGCCCTCAACGAGGGCTCGACGGACAAATCCCCGCAATGAAAGCGTCGCTGCTGAACAAACTGGAGATTCTCCAGGACCGCTTCGAGGAACTCACCGCGCTGCTTGGTGACGCCGAAGTCATATCCGACCAGACCCGCTTCCGCGCCTATTCCCGCGAATATGCCGAAGTCGAGCCGGTCTACGCCGCCTATAAAGAGTGGCGCAAGGTGCAGGACGACCTCGAGGGTGCCCAGGCGCTGCTCAAGGACGCCGACCCCGACCTGCGCGAGATGGCCGTGGAGGAAGTGCGCGAGGCCAAGGAGCAACTGGTCGACCTGGAGTCCAACCTACAGCGCATGCTGCTGCCCAAGGACCCCAACGATGGCCGCAACGTGTTCCTTGAGATCCGTGCCGGCACCGGTGGCGATGAGGCTGCGATCTTCTCCGGCGACCTGTTCCGCATGTACTCGCGCTACGCCGAGAAGCGCGGCTGGCGCCTGGAGATCCTGTCCGAGAACGAAGGCGAGCACGGCGGCTACAAAGAGATCATTGCCCGTGTCGAAGGCGAAAACGTGTACGGCAAGCTCAAGTTCGAGTCCGGCGCGCACCGTGTTCAGCGTGTGCCGGAAACCGAATCCCAGGGCCGTATCCACACCTCGGCCTGCACCGTGGCCGTGCTGCCCGAGCCCGACGAGCAAGCGGCAATCGAGATCAACCCGGCCGACCTGCGTGTCGACACCTACCGCGCTTCGGGCGCCGGCGGTCAGCACGTGAACAAGACCGATTCGGCGATCCGCATCACCCACTTGCCCACCGGCATCGTGGTCGAGTGCCAGGAAGAGCGTTCGCAGCACAAGAACCGCGCCCGTGCCATGTCCTGGCTGTCGGCCAAGCTCAACGACATGCAGACCAGCGCCGCGCAGAACGCCATCGCCAGCGAGCGCAAGCTGCTGGTCGGTTCCGGTGACCGCTCCGAACGCATTCGTACCTACAATTATCCACAGGGGCGGGTAACCGATCACCGCATCAACCTGACCCTGTACTCCCTCGACGACATCCTCGCCGGTGGCGTGGAGGCCGTGATCGAACCGTTGCTGGCCGAGTACCAGGCCGACCAACTGGCGGCCCTGGGGGACTGATGACCATCATTGCCAGCCTTCTGCGCAACGCGCAGTTACCCGATTCGCCCAGCGAGCGCCTGGACGCCGAGCTGCTGCTGGCTGCCGCCATCGGCAAGTCGCGCAGCTTCCTGCACACCTGGCCCGAGCGGATTGTCAGCAGCGAAGATGCCGAGACCTACGCCGGCTACCTGCAGCGCCGCCGCGCCGGCGAGCCGGTCGCCTACATCCTGGGGCAGCAGGGCTTCTGGAAGCTCGACCTGGAAGTGGCGCCGCATACGCTGATCCCGCGCCCGGATACCGAGCTGCTGGTCGAAACGGCCCTGGAGCTGCAGCCCGCATCGCCCGCCAAGGTGCTCGACCTGGGCACCGGCACTGGCGCCATCGCCCTGGCCCTGGCCAGCGATTGCCCGGCCTGGCAGGTGACGGCCGTGGACCGCGTCGAACAAGCCGTGGCCCTGGCCGAACGCAATCGCCAGCGCCTGGGCCTGGGCAACGTCCAGGTGCTCACCAGCCATTGGTTCGGCAGCCTGGCCGGGCAGCGCTTCGACCTGATTCTCAGCAACCCGCCGTACATCCGCGCCGAAGACCCGCACCTGGTCGAAGGCGACGTGCGTTTCGAGCCCAGCAGTGCACTGGTGGCCGGTATCGATGGCCTTGATGACCTGCGGCTGATCGTCGCCCAGGCGCCGGCGCATCTGTTGCCAGGTGGCTGGTTGCTGCTCGAACACGGTTACGATCAGGCCGCCGACGTGCGTGCCCTGCTCAGTGCCCAAGGCTTCACCGAGGTGGCCAGCCGCAAGGACCTGGGCGGCCATGAACGTATTTCACTGGGGCGCCTGGCATGCTGACCGATCAGGAACTGTTGCGTTACAGCCGGCAGATCCTGCTGGCCCAGGTGGACATCGACGGCCAGTTGCGGCTCAAGCACAGCAAGGCATTGATCGTCGGCCTCGGCGGCCTCGGCTCGCCGGTGGCGCTGTACCTGGCGGCCGCGGGCGTAGGTGAGCTGCACCTGGCCGACTTCGACACCGTCGACCTGACCAACCTGCAGCGTCAGGTCATCCATGACAGCGACAGCGTCGGCATGAGCAAGGTCGATTCGGCGCTGCAGCGGCTGCAGGCGATCAACCCCGAGGTCGCCCTGGTCGCCCACCGCCAGGCACTGGACGAAGACTCCCTGGCCGCAGCGGTGGCAGCGGTCGACCTGGTGCTGGACTGCTCTGACAATTTCGGCACGCGCGAGGCAGTCAATGCGGCCTGCTTCGCTGCCGGCAAACCGCTGGTGAGCGGCGCGGCGATTCGCCTGGAAGGCCAGTTGTCGGTGTTCGACCCGCGGCGTGACTACAGCCCTTGCTACCACTGCCTCTACGGCCACGGTAGCGAAGACGAGCTGACCTGCAGCGAAGCTGGTGTGATCGGCCCGCTGGTGGGGCTGGTCGGTAGCCTGCAGGCGCTGGAAGCGATGAAGCTGCTGGCGGGCTTCGGCGAACCGTTGATAGGCCGCCTGCTGTTGATCGATGCCCTCGGTACGCGCCTGCGTGAGCTGCGGGTCAAGCGTGACCCGGCCTGTGCCGTGTGCGGCAAGCGCGATGGCTGAGCGCTCGGCGCCGGTCGGCGTGATGGACTCGGGGGTCGGCGGCTTGTCGGTGCTCGCCGAGATCCAGCGCCTGCTGCCCAATGAGTCGCTGCTTTACGTGGCCGATTGTGGTCATGTGCCCTATGGCGAGAAATCCCCGGACTACATCCGCCAGCGCTGTCGGCGTATCGCCGAGTTCTTCCAGGCCCAAGGTGCCAAGGCAATGGTCCTGGCCTGCAACACCGCGACCGTGGCTGCGGTCGCCGATCTGCGTGAGTTGTACCCCGACTGGCCGTTGGTAGGCATGGAGCCGGCAGTCAAGCCCGCCGCTGCCGCCACACGTTCGGGGGTGGTCGGCGTGCTGGCCACCACCGGCACCTTGCAGAGCGCCAAGTTTGCCGCCTTGCTCGACCGCTTCGCCAATGACGTGCAAGTGGTCACCCAGCCCTGCCCGGGCCTGGTCGAACGGATCGAAACCGGAGACCTTGCCAGCCCGCAGCTGCGCCAGTTACTGCTGGGTTACGTGCAGCCGCTGCTGGCCGCCGGCTGCGACACGCTGATCCTCGGCTGCACCCATTATCCCTTCCTGCGCCCGCTGTTGGCCGAGATGGTGCCTGCCGATGTGGCCATCATCGATACCGGTGCCGCCGTGGCACGTCAACTGCAACGCCTGCTGGCTGCGCGTGACCTGCTGGCCGACGGGCCGACGCGTGGGGCTCGTTTCTGGAGCAGCGGCGACCCGCTGTCCTTGACGCAAATCCTGCCCGTGCTGTGGCATAGATCCGATAGTGTGCAAAGCTTTGCGTTGTAAGAAAAACGTGAAAAGAAGCTGAACTATCGTACTACTGCCGATTTCTACCGCATTGCCTGATGGCAGGCGGACACTAATAACAGTATGGAAAGAAGGATGTTTCTCATGAAGAAACTGCTCGGCTTGGCGGCGGCTGCCGCAGTTACCCTGGGGCATGTGGTGGCAGCGCAAGCGGCCGATGTATCGTTCTCGGTGGGGCAGACGGGTGACTCGACCATGGTGTACCGGTTGGGCCTGCAGTCGAACTGGGATGCGAGCTGGTGGCAGACCAGCGTCGGTCGGCTGACTGGCTATTGGGATGGGGCCTACACCTATTGGGAAGGTGACGAGACGTCCAGCAACCACAGCCTTTCGTTCGCACCTGTGTTCGTCTATGAGTTCGCCGGTAACTCGGTGAAGCCTTATATCGAAGCTGGGATTGGCGTGGCAGCCTTTGCCAATACCGAGCTCGAGAGCAACAAGCTGGGCTCGGCTTTCCAGTTCGAAGACCGAATTGGTTTCGGCCTGCGTTTTGCCGGTGGGCATGAGGTCGGGGTGAGGGCGATCCACTATTCCAATGCGGGGCTGCAGACCCCTAACGATGGTGTCGAGAGCTACAGTTTGCATTACCGCATGGCCCTCTGATAATTCCTCTACCGGCCTCTTCGCGGCTAAAGCCGCTCCCACACGTACTGCGTTGCCTGGAAAACAGATGCGGTCCGTGTGGGAGCGGGTTCACCCGCGAAGAGGCCGGACCGGACATTACAAGGATTAGCGGGACAGTGGCCACAGGCTGCTGATATCCAGCACCTCCAGCACCAGCTCTGGTTCGCGCAACACCAAGCGGGACAGCAGTTCATCCGCTGCACTCTGCGGCGTCCAGGCATCCGGGACGGCCTGCACGGAAGTGACCGGTGACTTCAACGACTGTGGAGCCACCACTGTCAGGTCGATCCCCTGGTCCTTCAGCGCCTGACGTTGTTCACGTAACCACTGCGGCACATTATTCCAACCCGCCGACACTTGGGTCGGCGAATAAAGCTGCAAGGCCGAATAGCGGTTGAAAATCGCCATGACCTGGGGCTGATGCCCCTGGGCCAACAAGGGCTGCGCATGGGTCAGGCAATGCTCGCCAGCCAGTTGGTTGTCATTGACGATGGCCTCGAACAATTCGCTGTCCGCTACGGCATCAGCCAGGTAGTCACTGGTCCCGGCGTTGATGATCAATACGTCCAGCGAGCACCAGGCATGGCATAGCTGTTCTGCCGCGCTGGCGGCCTGGCCTTCTTGTTGCAATTGCCATGGCAGTTTCAACAGCCGGCTGCCATGGCGCACGGCCAGTGCCTCCAGCGCCTCGCTGCTTTTGCCACTTGCGCCAACCCGGTGCCCTTGCTCGAGCAAGCGCTCCACCAGGGCCAGACCCAGTCCGTTGCTGGCCCCCGTAACCCAGAAACTACGCGAGTTATTCAAGATACTGCCCTCTGATCCTGCCGGCGTGGTAAGCCTTTGAAGGCTTCCAGTGCACGCTGGCGACTGCTGCCGAGATCGACAATCGGACTGTGATAGGAATTATTAGCAAAAAGGTCTGCAGACTTCACGGGCTGGTGGATGGCTTTTTCATCCAGCCCCCGTAATTCCGGTATCCAGTGGCGGATGAAGCGACCCTCGGGGTCGAAACGCTGCGACTGGGAAACCGGGTTGAAGATACGGAAATAGGGCACTGCGTCGGTGCCGGTCGAGGCACTCCACTGCCAGCCACCATTGTTCGCGGCCAGATCGCCGTCTATCAGGTGACGCATGAAATGGCGTTCGCCCAGGCGCCAGTCGATCAGCAGGTTCTTGCTGAGGAACATGGCAACGATCATGCGCAGGCGGTTGTGCATCCAGCCGGTGTGCAGCAGTTGGCGCATGGCCGCGTCGATGATCGGGAAGCCGGTACGCCCCTCCTGCCAGGCCTTGAAGTCGTCCGGCGCATCGCGCCAGGGCAGGGCTTCGGTCTGGGCGCGGAAGGCTCGATGCCGGGAGACCTGTGGATAACCCGTCAGGATGTGTTTGTAGAACTCGCGCCAGAGCAGCTCGTTGATCCACGTCTGAATCCCGCTGCTGCCACTGTCGAACTCACCGTGGTTGCTGGCGAGGGCAGCATGCAGGCATTGGCGGGGCGAGATCACGCCTGCGGCCAGATAGGCAGACAGCTGGCTGGTGCCGGGTTTGGCCGGGAGGTCGCGCAAGCGTTGGTAGTCTTCGACCGTTTCATCGAGAAAGCGGCTGAGCCGCGCCTGCGCTTCGGCTTCACCGGCGGGCCAGTGATCGCTGAGTGCGCGAGCAGGCTTTTCGAAGCCGTCGATGTGCTGTGGGATCGGATCGCTGCTGATCGCCAGCGGGGCCTGTTCTTTTACGCGTCGGGCCAAGGGGGGCAGGCTGCGGTGCAGGTGCTCCAGGCAGGCCTTCTTGAACTGGGTGAAGACCTGGAAGTAGTCGCCGCTGCGCGTCAGGATGGTGCCCGGGCGGAAGAACAGCTGGTCGAGGTAGCTGTGGGCACGGATGCCGGAAGCCTCCAGCAGCTGGCGCGTGGCTGCATCGCGCCGCTCTTCATTGATGCCGTATTCATCGTTCCAGTGCACCGCCGCGATATTGTGCTGGCGGCAGATTTCGAGCAGGGTGGCCGGGGCTTGGTCCCAGGTGTCGATCTTGCGCACCAGAAGCGGGATGTTCAGCTGGTCCAGGGACTGGCGCAACTGGCGCAGGTTGCGCAGCCAGAAGTCGACCTTGCAGGCGGCGTCGTCGTGGGCCTGCCATTGGCCGGGGCTGGCTAGCCACAAGGCCACGGTCGGGCCGCGTTCGCAGGCGACGCTGAGGGCGGAATTGTCATCGATGCGCAGGTCGCTGCGCAGCCAGATCAGTTGCATGGGGCACTCGTCTCTACAGGCCGGCGGACATTGCCTAGCAGCACACGCAATGCCGCCTGCGGGGTATCGAACAGGAAAAGGTCGGGCAGGTCGAAAGCGTGCAGCTGAGCCTGGTGCAGGGCGAGGGTGGCGCCGCCCAGCAGCTTGGTCCCGGCGATGCCCTGCAGGGTGCGCAGCAAGGCGTTGGCATCGATACGCGGGCCAAGGTGCATGAGCACTGCCCGCGGCTGCAGGGTGACCACCGCACGTTGCAACTGCGCGCTGGCCACCGGTTGCTCGAAAACTTCTACCGGGATGCCGTTGCTGCTCAGTAACCAGGCGCACAGCCACAGGCTTGGGTCGAACGGGCGCTCGCTGTCTTCGCAGAGCAGCACGGCTGGCCCTTGTAGCGATTGATTGTCGTGATACACCCGTGCCCCTAGCTTGCTGCGCAGCCAGGTGTGGAAAAACACCTGTTCAAGGCGTGCATTGAAGTGGCTGCGCCAGCGTACGGCCAGGGACTCCAGCAAGGGCAACAGCAGCTGTTCGCACAGCGTCACGGCGGGGTACAAGGCCATGACCTGGTTCAGTTGCTGGTCGAGGGCACGTTGGGAAAGACTGGCGATGGCTTCGATCAGCTGCTGCTGGCGCGGTTGCCAGTCACCCATCGGTGCCCGCTCCAGCGGCTGGTCGAGCAGTTCGCGAACCTGGCCGACGGATGCGCCGCGCTCAAGCCAGGCGAGAATCGCCTGCACCCGCTCGAGTTGCTCTTGCCCGTACAAGCGGTGCCCCTTGGCGGTCCGTTGCGGCTTGAGCAGGCCATAGCGGCGCTCCCAGGCGCGCAAGGTGACGGGATTCACCCCAGTGCGCCGGGCCAGTTCGCCGATCGGCAGAAGCGTGTCAGACGGCATTGCGCAGGCCAAGGCTGTCAGGGTGCGGCTGCAGGTAGGTCTGTTGCTGCAGGTAAGGGTCCGGATGCTTGCGCAGGTAATGCTTGAGCAAGGTCAGCGGCACCACCAGCGGCACCACGCCTTGCTGGTACTGGCCGATGATGTGCTGCAGTTCGGCCTTGTCCTGTTGTGTCAGCGAGTCCTTGAAGTAGCCGCTCAGGTGCTGCAGGACGTTGCAGTGGGTGCCACGGCTGGCGCAACGGCGCAGGGCCTGCATCAGCTGGCTGAAGTAGCGGGGGCCCACCTGCGCGGGGTCATCTTCACGGCTCATGCTGCCCAGCAGGCGGCCAAGCTGGCGATAGGCCTCGGGGTTGTTCGCCATCAGCAGGTACTTGTAGCGTGAATGGAAGCGTACCAGGGCGCCACGGCTCAACCCTTGCGTCAGCACTTGCTGCCAGTCGGCGTAGGCATAGACACGGCTGATGAAGTTTTCCCGCAGTACCGGGTCGTGCAGGCGGCCTTCCTCCTCCACCGGTAGGTCGGGGCGACGGGCGCAGAAGGCCGCGGCATAGGCCCCCCTGCCACCTTGTGGCGCAGGGTAACCGTTGTCCTGGTAGACCTTGACCCGTTCCAGGCCACAGGAGGGGGATTTCTGCATGAAGATGTAGCCACAGATGTCATCGAGCTCATTGGCCATCTGTTCGGCGTAGTTGCGCAGCGGGCCGCTCAGGTCGGCGCCTGGGTTGCGCGTACCGACCACAGCGGGGCTCGATGGGTCACCTACCAGGCGGATCGGCTCGCGTGGCACGCCCAGGCCGATGGCGACCTCAGGGCATACCGGCAGCCATTCGAAGTGCGCTTGCAATTGCTCAAGGCACAGATCAGAAGCCTTGTGCCCGCCGTTGTAGCGCACCTGATGACCGGTCAGGCAGGCGCTGATGGCGATACGGGGCTTATGTGCGGGGGCAGTTTCGTGCATGGCTGTCTCCGGAAAACTTGTACATGGACGCAAGCGCGTACAAGTTCATTCCAGCACAGCCAGAAACTTATGCAACTAGTATTTTTTGTATAGCTTTGCCGGGTGATGTTATTCGAGATGTTCCAGCAGCCGTCGCGCTGCTTCCTGGCCGCTGAGCCAGGCGCCTTCGACGCGGCCAGACAGGCACCAGTCGCCGCAGGCATACAAGCCCTGATCGGCATCGGCCAGCGCGCCCCATTCGTGATTGCCGGCCGGCCGCGCGTACAGCCAGCGGTGGGCCAGGGCGAAACTCGGCGCTGGCACCACGCAGCCGACCAGTTCGGCGAATTCCCCCCACAGTTGTTCGATCACTTCTTCCTTGGCCAGGTCGATGTGCTGCTTGCTCCAGTCGGCGGTGGCGTGCAGTACCCAGGTGTCGAGGTGTTCCTCACGGCCGGGTTTGCTGCGGTTGCGGGCCAGCCAGTCGAGCGCGCTGTCCTGCACGAAGCAGCCTTGCATCGGTGTATCCAGCGCAGTCTGGAAGGCCAGGGCAACAGCCCAGGTCGGTTCCATCTGCACACCGGCCGCCACGGCGGCGAGCTTGGGCGTGGCCGCCAGCAGCGGAGTGGCCTGGGGGGCGGGCACAGCGATTACCACGCGGCTGAACGGGCCATGGCTGCAACCTTCGGTGTCCTGCAGGTGCCAGTATTGCTTGCCGCGGAACACCTCGGCGATACGGCAGCCGAAGTTGACCGTGACGTCCTTGAGCAGGCCACGGGTGATGGCACTCATGCGCGGCACGCCGACCCAGCGCGTCTGTTCGTCGGGGGAGGGGGTGAGTTCGCCGTTGCGGTAGTTGTACAGCTGCGGCTTCCACTGCTCGGCCCAGCCGGCGGCGACCCATTGCTGCACCTGCTCGACGAAGCGCCGATCGCGGGCAGTGAAGTACTGTGCGCCAAGGTCGAGTGCGCCAGCTTCGCTGCGCTTGCTGGCCATGCGCCCGCCAGTGCCGTGGCCTTTGTCGAACACGTGGACGGACTGCCCGGCTTTTTGCAGAGCCTGGGCGGCGGACAGGCCGGCGATACCGGCACCGATGATGGCAATAGGTACTGTCATGATGGCCTCTTCGAACCTTGCTGTAGGCAGACTACGCTGTCAGGTAAACCTGTACAATGCACAATCTTTGTATAAGGTTATTCCGCTTCATAGGCATGTGGCCTATGGTTATCCGAGAGCGATTGGTCTGGAAAAGTGCCTTGTTCTTAAAAATAGACCATGGCCGCACGCTGCGAGGACACAGCCATGCATATATTGCTGACGGGTGGTACCGGTTTGATCGGCCAGCACCTTTGCCAATACTGGCTAGGCAAGGGCCATCGGCTTACCGTGTGGAGCCGGCGCCCTGAACAAGTGCCTCGATTGTGTGGCAGCGAGGTGCGTGGCATTGGCCGGCTGGAGGATCTGGGCGCTGATGAGTCGGTGGATGCGGTGGTCAATCTGGCCGGTGCGCCGATCGCCGATCGGCCTTGGTCGGCTTCGCGACGCAACCTGCTATGGGCCAGTCGCATTACCCTTACCGAACAACTGCTGGCCTGGCTGGGCAGCCGTGAGCAGCGCCCCGAGGTGCTGATTTCCGGTTCCGCCGTTGGCTGGTACGGCGATGGCGGCGAGCGTGAACTTACCGAAGCCTCGCCGCCGGTTCGCGAAGATTTCGCCAGCCAGTTGTGCATCGCCTGGGAAGAAACCGCCCAGCGTGCGCAGCACCTTGGCATGCGCGTGGTGCTGGTACGTACCGGGTTGGTGCTGGCCAGTGACGGCGGCTTTTTGTCGCGCCTGCGCCTGCCGTTCAAGTTGGGACTGGGCGGGCCGTTGGGTGATGGCAGGCAGTGGATGCCGTGGGTACATATCGACGATCAGATCGCCCTGATAGATTTTCTCTTGCAGTACAAGGATGCCAGCGGTCCTTATAATGCCTGCGCGCCAGAACCGGTACGTAACCGCGATTTCGCCAAGGCGCTGGGGCGTGCGCTGCATCGGCCGGCGTTCATGCCGATGCCCGGCCTGCTGCTCAAGGCGGGCCTCGGCGAGCTGTCGACCTTGCTGCTTGGTGGCCAGCGGGCGCGCCCGGTGCGCTTGCTGGCGGCGGGCTTCACCTTTCGTTTCAACGATCTGCAATCGGCCCTGGGCAACCTGTCCAGCCGCCTCTGACATAGGACGCTGCATGACCGATCACGCTCTGCTGCTGGTCAACCTGGGGTCCCCGGCCTCTACCTCGGTGGCCGATGTGCGCCGCTACCTCAACCAGTTCCTCATGGACCCTTACGTGGTCGACCTGCCCTGGCCAGTGCGGCGCTTGCTGGTGTCGCTGATCCTGATCAAGCGCCCGGAGCAGTCGGCGCACGCCTATGCCTCGATCTGGTGGGATGAAGGCTCGCCGCTGGTAGTTTTGACCCGGCGCCTGCAGGCGGCGATGGTCGAGCACTGGCCGCACGGGCCGGTGGAAATTGCCATGCGCTACGGTGAACCGGCGCTGCCCGAGGTGCTGGCACGGTTGGCGGCGCAAGGTGTGCGCAAGGTGACCCTGGCACCGCTTTATCCACAGTTCGCCGACAGTACGGTGACCACGGTGGTGGAACAGGCAAGGCAGACGCTGGCCGAGCGCCAGTTGCCGTTGCAGCTGCGCGTGCTGCAGCCGTTCTATGAGCATCCAGAGTACATCGATGCGCTGGTCGCCAGTGCCCGTCCTTACCTCGAGCAGGATTTCGACCATCTGTTGCTGAGTTTCCATGGTTTGCCGGAGCGGCACCTGAAAAAGCTGTACCCGACCGGCAAGCATGATCTGCGCGCCGCCGACTGCTGTCGCGATGCCAGTGCCGAGGTACGTGCCGTGTGTTATCGCGGGCAGTGCCTGGCCACGGCCAAGGCCTTTGCGGCGAAGATGGGCATCCCCGATGGCAAGTGGTCGGTGTCGTTCCAGTCGCGGTTGGGGCGTGACAAGTGGATCGAACCCTACACCGAGACGCGCCTGGACGAGTTGGCCAAGGCCGGGGTGAAGAAGCTGCTGGTGATGTGCCCGGCGTTCGTCGCCGATTGCATCGAGACGCTGGAAGAGATCGGCATGCGCGGCAGCGAGCAGTTTGTCGAGGCGGGTGGCAAGGAGCTGGTGCTGGTGCCGTGCCTGAATGATCACCCGGAGTGGGTGAGGGTGTTGGCCCGAATGTGTGAGAAAGCCTGATTGTTGGTAAGCCTGTTCCGGCCTCTTCGCGGGACAAGCCCGCTCCCACAAAGTCCGGTGTACGCCGATCGATGTGGGAGCGGGCTTGTCCCGCGAAGGGGCCGGATCAGGCTAACGTTGGATCAAGGCAGCTGATCATCCAGCTTCTTGTGCTTCCAGCCATCATTGCCCGGCAGGATCAGGTTCAGCGCGATCGCCACGATGGCGCACAGGGCAATACCCTTGAGGCCCCAGTCGTCCGGGCCATCGCCACTGCCGATCAGCACGCCGCCGATACCGAACACCAGGGTCACCGAAACGATGACCAGGTTGCGCGCTTCGGCCAGGTCGATCTTGTGGCGGATCATGGTGTTCATGCCCACCGCTGCGATCGAACCGAACAGCAGGCACAGAATGCCGCCCATCACCGGTACCGGGATGCTCTGCAGCAGCGCGCCGAACTTGCCGATGAAGGCCAGGGAGATGGCGAACACCGCCGCCCAGGTCATGATCTTCGGGTTGTAGTTCTTGGTCAGCATCACCGCGCCGGTCACTTCGGCGTAGGTGGTGTTGGGCGGGCCGCCGAACAGGCCGGCTGCGGTGGTGGCCAGGCCGTCACCCAGGAGGGTGCGATGCAGGCCGGGCTTCTTCAGGTAGTCGCGGCCGGTCACGCTGCCGACTGCAATCACCCCGCCGATGTGCTCGATCGCCGGTGCCAGGGCAACCGGGACGATGAACAGGATGGCCTGCCAGTTGAAGGCTGGCGCGGTGAAGTTGGGGATTTCCAGCCACGGTGCCGCGGCGATCTTGGCAGTGTCGACCACGCCGAAGGCGAACGACAGGGCAAAGCCCACCAGCACGCCGGCAATGATCGGCACCAGGCGGAAGATGCCCTTGCCGAACACGGCGACGATCAGGGTGGTCAGCAGTGCCGGCATGGAGATCAGCATCGCCGTCTTGTACGGCAGCAGCACGCTGCCGTCACCGGCCTTGCCCATCGCCATGTTGGCGGCGATGGGGGCCATGGCCAGGCCGATGGAAATGATCACCGGCCCGATCACCACCGGCGGCAGCATGCGGTCGATGAAGCCGGTGCCCTTGATCTTCACCATCAAGCCCATGAAGGTGTAGACGAAACCTGCGGCCATCACGCCGCCCATGGTCTCGGCCAGGCCGAACTGGCCCTTGGCAAGGATGATCGGGGTGATGAAGGCAAAGCTCGAAGCCAGGAATACCGGTACCTGACGGCCGGTGACCAGCTGGAACAGCAGGGTGCCGATGCCGGCGGTGAACAGGGCCACGTTCGGGTCGAGGCCGGTGATCAGCGGCATCAGCACCAGCGCGCCGAATGCCACGAAGAGCATCTGCGCGCCCGAGACGACCTGGCGCCAGAGCGGGTCGTTGAAGCCGTCCTGCATGGTCAGGCGTCCTTCTGCTTGGTGCCGAAGATCTTGTCACCGGCATCGCCCAGGCCTGGGACGATGTAACCATGCTCATTCAGGCGCTGGTCGATCGAGGCGGTGTAGATCTGTACGTCCGGGTGGGCTTTTTCCACCACGGCGATGCCTTCTGGCGCGGCGACCAGCACCATGGCGCGGAT
Organism: Pseudomonas sp. LRP2-20; assembly: GCF_024349685.1. Lineage (NCBI taxonomy): Bacteria > Pseudomonadati > Pseudomonadota > Gammaproteobacteria > Pseudomonadales > Pseudomonadaceae > Pseudomonas > Pseudomonas sp. LR2-20. The sequence continues at coordinate 883,170 of NZ_AP025944.1, forward strand.
CTCCTTGCAACCGGCCTTTTTCAGCAGGTCGATGGTGGCGACCATCGAGCCGCCGGTGGCGAGCATCGGGTCGATGATCAGGGCCAGGCGCTGATTGATGTCTGGCGCGAGCTTTTCCAGGTAGGTGTGCGCTTCGAGGGTTTCCTCGTTGCGGGCAACGCCGACAGCGCTGACCTTGGCGCCCGGGATCAGGCTGAGCACGCCGTCGAGCATGCCGATGCCGGCGCGCAGGATAGGTACCACGGTGATCTTCTTGCCGGCGATTTTTTCAACTTGCACCTTGCCGCACCAGCCGTCGATCTCGTAGGTTTCGAGGGGCAGGTCCTGGGTGGCTTCGTAGGTCAGTAGCGCGCCGACTTCCTGGGCGAGTTCGCGAAAATTCTTGGTGCTGATATCGGCACGGCGCATGAGGCCGAGCTTGTGGCGGATCAGCGGATGGCGGATCTCACGAGTAGGCATGGGGGGCTCCGAAAGGCGGGCAAAAAAACCGCGCTAGATTAATCTATTCAGCCTTTGCTGTCGTGTAGTCCTTTTGCACGTTAGTCCATAAATGCTTGATCTGTGACGAGCGGATGCGTACCTTTGCCCGCTTTTCCAAAATGCCCCCCCGGAGAGCGCCATGTCCGCCGATCTCGAGCACATCCGTCAAGTCATGCGCGAGGCAGACTGCCTGTACCACGAAGCCGAAGTCGAAGCGGCCATCGCCAAAGTCGGCGAGCAGATCTGCAAGGACCTGCACGACACCAACCCTGTGGTGTTCTGCGTGATGAACGGTGGCCTGATCTTCGCCGGCAAACTGCTGACCCACCTGCAGTTCCCGCTGGAGGTCTCGTACATCCATGCCACGCGTTATCGCAACCAGACCAGTGGCGGCGAGTTGTTCTGGAAGGCCAAGCCGGAAGTGTCGTTCATCGACCGTGACGTGCTGATCGTCGATGACATCCTCGACGAGGGCCACACCCTCAGCGCCATCATCGAGTTCTGCAAGCATGCCGGTGCGCGGGCTGTGCACACCGCCGTGCTGATCGACAAGGACCACGACCGCAAGGCCAGCCCGGGCCTGAAGGCCAGCTATGCCGGCCTGCCGTGCATCGATCGCTATATCTTCGGTTACGGAATGGACTATAAAGGCTATTGGCGTAACGCAAATGGCATTTTCGCTGTGAAGGGACTGTAACCATGAGCCAGCCTGCATTCATCGACCAAGCGTTGTTAACCGGGCTGGCGCAAAAGGCCGCCGATGCGCCGCGTCTGCGGCACCATCACAACTTTCACCAAATGGAAGACCCTTGCCACCGTCTGGCGATCGGCCTGCAGCCCTCGACCTACATCGCACCGCACCGCCACCTGAGTGACGACAAGGCCGAAACCTTGCTGGTACTCAAAGGCCGCCTGGGGCTGTTGCTGTTCGATGAGCAGGGTAGACTAACCAGCACCCGCATCCTCGAAGCCGGAGGCGAGTGCATGGGGGTGGACCTGCCGCCGGGCGTCTACCATGGCCTGGTGGCACTCGACGCCAACAGCATCATGTTCGAGTGCAAGGCCGGCCCATACCGCCAGTTGGTCGAGGGTGAGCATGCGCCCTGGGCGCCACGTGAGGGCGAGGCCGGTGCGCCTGAATACCAGGCCTGGATGCTCGCGCAGTTCGATTGAGGTTTGCCGTTGCCTGCGTGATAGAGTGCTCCTTCATGCCAAGGAGCCTCACATGCGTGCGATTCTTCCCCTGCTGCTGGCGCTGAGCCTGCCTCTCGCCGCCGCACCGCTGCACAGCCAGTTCCTCCCGCCCGATGACCAGTCCCTGCGCCAGGAAGCGCCGACCGGCCAGCAATTGCTGCAAGTGACCGACTACTCGGTGGTGGTAGGGGCCCAGCGCCAGTCCGACCAACAGCCGATCCCGATCACCGCTTCGCTGCAGATGCGCCTGAAAGGCAAGCCGCTGAGCAAGGGCGCGACGATCAGCCAGGTGCTGCTCACCTTCGACGGCGAGGCTGGCAAAAGCCTGAAGAAGCCGCTGTACGACGACAAGACCCGAACCTTGAGCCTGAATTACCCGGTCAGCGATTATCGGGTGATCATGGACCTGCTGCGCAACGAGACGGTCTATGTGCAGTTCCTGACCTACGCCAACGGCCATATCTGGGCCGACCTGCACACCGGTACCGTACGTTCGCGTTGAGGCGTGCCGCCTGTGGGGGGTAAACTGCCGGCCTTCGAAATTCCACGATGGTCAGTTGGAGCCGGCAATGCGCAAAGACAAGAAGCAGGTGATTGGTGACGAAATCAGTGACGACTACATCAAGTCGTTCCTCCAGTTTGAGCCGGCCGATGGCGTGACCTCGCCTTCGCACCACAAGCTGATCAAAGGCTACCGTGGCCTGCGTGTCGATGACTTCGAGCGTTTCGTGGGCTTCTTCGTCGAGGCGGGCCTGGACCTGGATGGCAAGGACGAGCACGGCAAGACCTTCGTCGAAGTGATCGCTGACCAGCGCAACGCGCCGGAATACCTCGAGATCATCGCCAAGGCCCGCGGTTGATTGAGCCTGCACCGGCCTCTTCGCGGGGCAAGCCCGCTCCCACATTGATCGGCGTATACCGGACCTTGTGGGAGCGGGCTTGTCCCGCGAAGAGGCCAGTGCAGACTGATAGAGATTCCAGGCACAAAAAAACGCCCCGAGGGGCGTTTTTTCGTTTCAGGCCGGCTTAGGCGTAATGCTTGGCCGGGCTGTCTTCCACCAGTTCCAGCGCCGCATCGTTGTCGGCACTGATCTTGCGGTACAGCGCTGCGTCGGTGGCCAGGGCCTTTTCGCGAGCCGGGAAGATTTCCTTGAGCTTGGCAGCCCAGGCACCTTTGGCCTGCTCGGGGAAGCAGCGCTCGATCAGCTCGAGCATGATCGACACGGTCACCGAAGCACCCGGCGAAGCGCCGAGCAGTGCCGCCAGGCTGCCGTCCTGCGCCGAGACCAGCTCGGTACCAAACTGCAGGATGCCGCCTTTCTTCGGGTCCTTCTTGATGATCTGCACACGCTGGCCGGCCACTTCCAGGCGCCAGTCTTCGGCTTTGGCCTGTGGGTAGAAGCGGCGCAGGGCCTCCAGGCGCTGTTCCATCGACTGCATCACTTCGCTGACCAGGTACTTGGTCAGGTCCATGTTGTCGCGGGCCACGGCCAGCATCGGGCCGATGTTGCCCATGCGGACCGACAGCGGCAGGTCCATCAGCGAGCCGTGCTTGAGGAACTTGGTGGTAAAGCCGGCATAGGGGCCGAACAGCAGCGACGTCTTGCCGTCCACCACGCGGGTGTCCAGGTGGGGCACCGACATCGGTGGTGCGCCGACCGCCGCCTGGCTGTACACCTTGGCCTGGTGCTGCTTGACGATTTCCGGGTTGTCGCAACGCAGCCACTGGCCGCTGACCGGGAAGCCGCCGAAGCCTTTGCTTTCCGGGATGCCGGACAGTTGCAGCAGCGGCAGGGCCGCGCCGCCAGCACCGAGGAAGACGAAGCGGGCGTCGACTTCGCGGGTACCGCCGCTGTTGACGTCCTTGATGCTTACGGTCCAGCCTTTGCCGTTACGGCGCAGGCCGACGACTTTCTTGCTGTACTTGACCTGGGCATCGGCGCTGTCGCCCAGCACTTTGAGCAGCTTGTTGGTCAATGCCCCGAAGTTGACGTCGGTGCCTTTGGCCACACGGGTTGCGGCGATGTGCTGGTCGGCCGGGCGGCCAGGCATCATCAGCGGCATCCACTCGTTCATCACAGCCTTGTCTTCGGTGTATTCCATCTCGGCGAAGGCGTGGTGCTGCTTGAGCAGCTCGAAGCGCTTCTTGAGGAAGGACACACCCTTGTCACCTTCGACGTAGCTCAGGTGCGGGACCGGGTTGATGAACGCACGTGCCGAGCCGAAGTTGCTCTTCTTGCTCAGGTAAGCCCAGAACTGGCGCGAGACCTCGAACTGGGTATTGATGTGCACGGCCTTCTTGATGTCGATACTGCCATCGGCGGCCTGGGGCGTGTAGTTCAGCTCGCACAGGCCGGCGTGGCCGGTACCTGCGTTGTTCCAGGGGTTGGAGCTTTCCGCGGCCCCGGAGTCCATTGCCTCGACGACCTCAAGCTTCAGGGTCGGGTCAAGCTCCTTGAGCAGTACGGCCAGGGTGGCACTCATGATGCCCGCGCCTACCAGTACCACATCAACCGATTCGTTCTGCGCCATTTAACGCGTCTCCACAATCTACAGCTACCTAATTGACAGCATAGGATCACTGGGGTTGCCAGGATCGCCATGTCCGACTCTTCGCAGTTCTTGCAACTTCCGCGGACACCGCCAATCAGTCTTCGGGTTCGGGTATTGAACGCCGTTTGCCACGGGTGCGGCAATTCGACTTATGGTCAAGGTGTCGTGCGTGCGTTATGGAACGACTTCAGACACTCATCCGGGATGAGCGCTTTTGCCGTCTGTTCAGGGCTGTTCGGGACACATCTGCCGCTTTTGCACATGCCAGACTGTTCATTTGCTCGCCACACTCTCGTGAAGTTGTGAAAAACCGTTTTTTCACGCTCTTTTGGAGACGTGAACCTCAAAAGGGGACTGCGCGATGGCAACCCACAGGTTCATGCAGTGCGAAGGGCCGGAAAAGCAGGCACGACAGCCGATGCAAGACCTGAGTGGAAGGCTCTCTGTGGGCGAAGCGGGTGACGGTGCCGGGGTCAAGCGGCGGATGCGGGGCCCGATCAGGAGACGTCCTTATAATCGGGGGGAGATTATAACGATGTCGCGGGCAGAAAGGTCGTTATTCGTGGTTTTTATTGCAGCGTTTGTCAGGCTGCGAGGATGCGCTGGTGCCAGCGGCGGCTTGCAGGGGCGCAAACCCGGGCCTCGGCGGGCAGCTCACGGCCCAGCCAGGCAAGCTGGATTTCGCCGATCCGGACCCAGCCGCTACCGCTGGGGGCCTGGCTGCACTGCTTGAAGGCCAGGCATTTGCCGTCGGCGTCGAGGCGGGCATAGGCATTGTGGCGCGGGCGTTGGCAGAGCAGGGTCCAGAGCGAGGCCATGTCGGTGCGTCCTGTGCGTTTGGGCTTGGCGCAAGGATAAGGGCGCAGCGATGAAACCATTGTGACAAGCGGGGCGGACCGATGACTGGTCTGGGCTGGGCTGGGTATACTGTGGGCCTTTGCCGTATTTTCTGGAGAAACGCGCATGTTGCAACGTCTGTTGTTCGGTTTGATCGCCGTGGCCAGCCTCAGCCTGGTCGGTTGTGCCCACAGCCCGCAACAACTCAGCCCGCAACCCACGCTCAAGGCTCAGCTCGCACCGGTTGGTCACGGCCAGCCGGTGGTGGTCAAGGTGGTTGATGGGCGGGCTTCGCAGTCCCTGGGCACCCGTGGTGGCATGTACCCCGAAACCAGCACCATCAGCGTCAGTGGCAATGATGTGGTGCCCAAGCTGCAGGCCCAGGCCGAGGCCGCCGTGCGCCTGCTCGGCTTCACCCCGACGCCCAACGCCTACAACGCTCCGCAGCTGACCGTGACCCTGGCCGAGCTGAAGTACCAGTCGCCGAAGGACAACCTGTACGTGACTGAAGCCACCATCGGTGCCACCTTCCGTGCCGATGTGCAGAATGCCAACCGCCGCTACAGCGGCCGCTACGGTGCTTCGCTGGACCAGCGCTTCGGCATGGCGCCGAACCAGGACACCAACACCCAGCTGGTGAGCGACGTGCTGAGCGATGCGCTGACCCGCCTGTTCAAGGACCCGACCATCGGGCAGGTGCTGGGCGAGTAAGCCTCACGCTGCAAACGAAAAACCCGCTGCCTGAGTGCCAGGTGGCGGGTTTTTTGTTGCCTGTACTGGCCTCTTCGCGGGCGAGCCCGCTCCCACAGGTACGGCACCGTTCTCAAGGCCTGTGATATCCCTGTGGGAGCGGGCTCGCCCGCGAAGAGGCCGGTACAGGCTTACGCGGCGGCTATATGGAAATCCAGCAAGCTGACGCCGGTACTGGCATCCACCTCGGGCAGGTCTTCGTGCACATGCCCACCCAGCGCGCAGTAGACCAGCCACTGGCGGTCCTGGACATTGATGGCAAAACCATCGATCAACGCCTGTTGCTCATCACTCTGGGCTACGAGATAGAGGCGGTCCTGGTTTTCGGCGTGCAGCATCGACAAGCTCCGGTACGGGAAAAGGCCGCTAGCGTGGCCTGACCTGATGACGAGCTTATGACAGATGAAATCAAGTGACACTTTGTCGCCAAGACCGGGCATGCGGGGCGGACTTCGGTAGAATGCCGGGCTTCGCTGTGGCTATGACCGAGGTTGCGTGATGTCTTTGCAAGTGCTCTGGGGGTTTCTCTACGCCCACCCGACCAAGCTGATCAATCTGCTGGCGCTTTTGCTGACCTGCCCAGGCGGGTTGCTGCTGCAAAGTGCGCGCAGGCGTGAGGTAACGGCCCGTGAGCGCCTGGCGGTGGATGAGGGCGTGGTGGATGCCTTCGACCAGCGCGTGCCGCGCTACTACTACATTCTCGGCTTTTCCTGCCTGGCCATGGCCCTGCTGCTGTCCTGGTTCAGCACCTGGATCTGAAATGCCTGGGGCCGCTTTGCGGCCCCAAATTTGATCAGGCGACAGGCGCCTGCTGCTTGACCTGGTACTGATTGCGTACCGGCGTCGCATACTGCAACACCAGGTACGGCCGCTGCTCCTCGGGGCAGGCATCCAGGCGGCGCTGCCATTCTTCCCTGGCCTTGGCCAGCTCTTCGGCCGGGAACACCTTCTCGGCGCTCGGCACCTGCAGTGCGTCGTCCTTCTCGCTCCACATCGCGTAGGCCAGGTAATGCACCGGGAACAGGCGGTAGCCGCCGAGGATCTGCCGGTCGGTTTCCAGTGCCAGCTGCTTGGTGTCCTCGTAGTACTCGGTCACCGGCGGGGCGAAGTTGATGTGTACCCGGCCCTTGTAGCCGGTGATGCCCTTGGCGATGCTGTTATCGTCCTCGCCCGGCGCCTTCTTGTAGGTGCCGGTGGTGGCGCGGATGTACAGCTCGCGAGCCTTGGCCTGGTCGCATGGGTCGTATTCGTAGCTGATCGACACCGGGATCAGGTTCAGGCTCTGGATCACCGCGCCGAACGGCTCGTCCTTGCGGCTCATGTGGAACATCTTGAGGATCGCCGAATCGGTACGGTCGTCACCGTCCTTGGCGCGGCCTTCGGCCTGGGCGATCCAGATCGACGTGCCGTCATTGCGGATCGAGTGGTTGATGTAGGCCGAGAGCAGCTGGTAGGCCGCGAGCTTTTCGCGGCGGCCGCTGATCGAGCGGTGCACGATGAAGCTCTTGTTCAGGCGCATCATGTCGCTGACGAACGGCTTTTGCAGCAGGTTGTCGCCGATGGCGATGCGCGGTGTCGGCAGGCCGGCGTGGTACACCGCGTAGTTGACGAAGGCCGGGTCCATGACGATGTCGCGGTGGTTGGCCAGGAACAGATAGGCGGTGCCCGACTTGAGCTGCTCGACGCCGGAATAGGTGACGCCGTCGGTGGCACGCTCGATGGTCTGGTCGACGTAGTACTCGACTTTGTCCTGCAGGGTCGAGACGCAGGTGACGCCGGCGAATTCCTTGCGCAGACGCCGGGCGATCAGCGGCTTGAGCAGCCAGCCGAGGGCACCGGCCGCACGCGGGAATTTGAAGTGGGTGAGGATATCGAGGAATGCCGGGTCGCTGAGCAGGCGTGCCAGAACGGCAGGGACCTCAGCATCGTCGTACGGTCGGATGGCATCGAATTCGCCCATCATGCTCTCTTGTTGGAAACGGCTAGGGTAATAAGGTAAGGGGTGGGGCCCGAAAAACGGCTCGGGCACTCGCAAGCCCTGTAAACAGACCGGCAATTATACGCACAAGTCACCCCGGAGGCCGCGATGCTCGAAAAAGCGTTCTACGATTGCCCTTATTGTGGCGAGGAAGTCGAAACGACAGTGGACCTGTCCGGCGGGGACCAGGAGTACATCGAGGACTGCCAGGTGTGCTGCAAGCCTATCCGCTTTGTGCTGCAGGTTCATGGCGAGGAATGGATGCTGGATGTCTACGGTGAGAACGACTGATGCGGCGGATCTACGAACCGGAAAACCTGCTGGAAGCCGAAATGCTGGTGGGCATGCTCGTCAGCGAGGGCATCGACGTGCACCTGGCCGGCCGCGACCTGATGGGTGGCGTCGGTGAGTTGCCGTTGCAGGGTTTGCTCGGGCTGGCGGTGCCCGATGAACAGGCCGAATACGCACGGCAACTGATCGATGCGTACAATGGTGCCGAGCCGCTTGCCGGCGACGAGCCGGAGAGTCATCCCGGTACCTTGATCTGCTAGGTTCTGAAATCGCCCATGTGTGGACGTTATGCCCTGTTCCGCTGGCCCCAGGCGCTGGCCAGCCTGCCGGGCTTCCCTGCCGGCCAGCCGGCCCAATGGAACATCTCGCCCGGTGCCTCGGTGCTGATCCAGCGCCAGCTCGACGGCCAGCAGCAACTGGCCAAGGCACGCTGGGGGCTGACCCCCGCCTGGCTCACCGACCTTTCCCGCACCCCTGCCCATGCCCGGGCCGAGACCTTGGCCGAGCAGCCGATGTTTCGCGAAGCGTTTCGCCTGCGCCGTTGCCTGATGCCGGCCAACGGTTTCTACGAGTGGCGCGGTTCGGTGCGCAAGCGGCCTTTCTGGCTGACGCCGGGGGAGGGCGCATCGTTGTATTTTGCCGCCGTGTGGGAAGCCTATCCGGTGCAGGACCAGGTGTGGCTGAGCTGCGCGGTGGTAACCCAGGCCGCGATGAACCAGCGCCGGCCGCTGATCCTCGACGAGGCCGGCCAGGCTGCCTGGCTGGACCCTGACACACCGCTGCCGCGCCTGCATGAGCTGCTCGCCAGCCCACCGGCGACGCTGCGCGAGCGGGCCCTGGCGAACTTCGTCAACGACCCGAAACTGGACGCGCCGGAGTGCCTGACGCCCGCTTAGGTAAAATCTTCCCTGCGGCTATGGCGGGGTACGGGCGACTCAGCCTAGGATACAGCGCATGTAAAAAGGGAGTGTTTTGATGCGTAAGTCTTTTGTCGTCAGCCTGTTGAGTGCTGGCATCCTGCTGGCCGGCTGCCAGGCGGTGAATACCACCAGTGGCGGTGCTGTCGGCGTACAGCGTCAGCAGTACATGTTCAGCATGCTCTCGACCGATGAGGTCAACCAGATGTACGCCCAGTCGTACCAGCAGACCCTCGGTGAGGCGTCGAGCAAGGGCGTGCTGGACAAGTCCAGTGCCGACGCCAAGCGCGTGCAGGCCATCGCCAGCCGTCTGATCGCCCAGGCGCCCAAGTTCCGTCCCGATGCCGCGCAATGGAACTGGGAAGTCAACGTCATCAAGAGTGACGAGCTCAATGCCAACTGCGGGCCGGGCGGCAAGATCATCGTGTATACCGGGCTGATCGACCAGCTCAAGCTCACCGATGCGGAAATCGCCGCTGTAGTCGGGCACGAGATCGCCCACGCCTTGCGCGAGCACAGCCGTGAAGCGATGTCCAAGGCCTACGGTGTGCAGATGGCACGCCAGGGTGCGGGTGCGTTGCTTGGCCTTGGCCAGGACAGCATGGCCTTGGCCGACGCCGTGGTGAACTATTCCATGACCCTGCCCAACAGCCGCGCCAACGAGAACGAGGCCGACCTGATCGGCCTGGAGCTGTCGGCGCGTGCCGGCTACGACCCGAATGCCGCGATCACCTTGTGGAACAAGATGAGCAAGGCTTCGGAGGGCGCACCGCCCGAGTTCATGAGCACTCACCCGGCGTCCAGCAGCCGGATCGCCTCGTTGCAGGCGGCGATTCCGAAGGTGATGCCGCTGTACGAAGCGGCCAAGAAGTAATACTCATAGGGGCTGCTTTGCAGCCCATCGCCGGCAAGCGCGGCTCCCACAGGGTATCGCCTTCCCCGTGGCAGCTGCGCTTACCGCGATGGGCCGCAAGGCGGCCCCAGCTTTTCAGGTCAGCCTACCCAGCCGCTGGTTTTCATCGCCGAGTACACGGCCACGATCGCCAGCACGAAGAATGCGGTAGCCGCCAGGCGACGAATCAGCGTCAGTGGCAGTTTCTCTGCAGCGAAGTTACCCGCCAGCACGACCGGCACGTTGGCAATCAGCATGCCCAGGGTCGTCCCGATAATAACCAGGATCAGGTGTGGGTACTGGGCTGCCAGCATTACCGTGGCGACCTGGGTCTTGTCACCGATCTCGGCCAGGAAGAAGGCGATCAGCGTGGTCAGGAACGGGCCGAAGCGGCGCGCCGGGTTCTCGTCATCGTCCATCTTGTCTGGCACCAGGGTCCACAGCGCGGTGGCTGTGAAGCTTGCGGCAAGCACCCAGTGCAACACCGACTCACTGAAGAAACTGCCGACCCAGGCACCCACCGCACCGGCCGCGGCATGGTTGGCCAGGGTGGCGGCGATGATGCCGGCGATGATTGGCCAGGGCTTGCGGAAGCGTGCGGCGAGGATGAGCGCGAGCAATTGCGTCTTGTCGCCGATTTCGGCCAAGGCAACGATTGCGGTGGGGACCAACAGAGATTCCAGCATCAGGATTCCTATGGGGGCGGGTCGACACGGCTATGACACGTACAGCCTCCCCGCCCCGGGTAAGGTGTGCGTGTCATAGGTCTTGTCAAACCCCGGACCTGTCTGTGCAGGTCGCTGGGTCGCACGCGCCATGGCCTGTGGGCCAAGTATGTTGACGCGTACCGGGCGAGCAGGGCGCTCGCGGGAGACTACTCCCCTAGGACGGGGCGGATTCTGCCTAGCCGAAACGGTTTCGGCAAGCCCTGATTTTTATCCACGTGTGGCGCGGTAGATACGGAAGCCATCGGCCTCGGCGCAGGTCTGGCAGTTGCCCAGGGCGCCTTCGATCAGTGGCTGATAGCGCAGGAAGCTATTCGCCACAAGGCGCATTTCGCCACCTTTTCGCAGATGTTGGCTGGATTTTTTCAGCAGGTTTTCCGACGCCTGGTAATTGGTGTGCACCCCGGTGTGGAACGGTGGGTTGCTCAGGATCAGGCTGAGGTCGGCGGGCGCGGCATCAATGCCATCGCCGCTGATGACCTCGCCTTCAAGGCTGTTGGCCGCCAGGGTCAGGCGGCTGGCGGCCACGGCGAAGGCATCGACATCCAGCAGGGTAACCCGGCTCTGTGGATAACGACGTTTGACCGTGGCACCGAGCACGCCAGCGCCACAGCCGAAGTCCAGCACATGGCCGACCGGCAGGTTGTCCAGGTGCTTGAGCAGCAGGGCCGTGCCGCGGTCGAGGCGGCCGTGGCTGAACACGCCCGGCAGACTTACCAGTTGCAGCGGGCCGTCTTCGAGGTCGAGCGTGAAGCGCTCAGCCAGGCTTTCCAGCGGTGTCGCTTGCGGGGCGTTGGCCACGGTTACCTGCCACAGCTGGCAATGCCGTGCGCTGTCGAGTTTGCGCGGTTTGCCGAAAGCCTGCAGCTGCTTGGCTGCGCCCTCGATGCCGCCACGCTTTTCACCCACCAGGAACAGATCACGGCCAGCCAGGCGCGAGGCCAGGGCATTGAGCAGGTAGGCCGCCAGTTCGCGGGACTTGGGCAGGAACAGCACGGCCGTCTCGAAGGCGACCGGCGGCACATCGACGCCGTAGTGGCTGCGCCCGGCAAAGCGGCTCTCGAGCATGGCCTGGTCACCGGCATGCCAAGTCCAGCCGTGGGCCTGGGGCAGTTGCCCGAGCAAGCCGTCGGCGGGGGCACCGGCGAGCAGCAGCGGGCCCTGGAACAGCTCTGCCTGGCGGAGCAACACTTCACTGCGCGGGTCCATGGACGACGCCTCCTGAAAAAGTGGCGCAGTGTAGCAGAGCTGGGCGCGGGACTGAGCGGGCGCTCAGCTGACCACGCGGCGTGGCTGGCCTTCGAAGAAGGCCTGGGCGTTTTCGCTGAGCTGGCCGACGATGCGCTGGCGCGACTCCACCGCGCCCCAGGCGCTGTGCGGGGTGATCAGCAGGCGCGGGATGCCCTTTTCCAGCAGCGGGTTGCCATTGACCGGCGGCTCGACGCTCAGCACATCGGTGGCGGCGCCGCCCAGGTGGCCGTTGCGCAAGGCGTCGGCCAGGGCCTGTTCGTCGATCAGCCCACCACGGGCAGTGTTGACCACCAGCGCACCTTTCTTCAGCAGCGCCAGTTCGCGGGCGCCGATCATGTGCCGGGTATGCTCGTTGAGTGGGCAGTGCAGGGTCAGCGCGTCGACCTGCGGCAGCAGTTCGTCCAGCGCCAGGCGATCATCACGGGCCGGGCGGCCAGGGATCTGCCCGCTCAGCACGCGCATGCCGAAGGCTTCGGCCAGCCGTGCCACTGCGCCACCCAGTTCGCCATGGCCGAGCAGGCCGAGGGTCTTGCCTTGCAGTTCGACGATCGGGAAATCCAGCAGGCAGAACTGGCTGGCCTTGGCCCATTGGCCGTCGGCCACCGCCTGGTTGTAGTCGCACAGGCGCGTGGCCAGGGCCAGCAGCAGGGCGAGGGTGTGCTGGGCCACCGACGGTGTGCCGTAGCCCTGGCAATTGCAGACGGTAATGCCCTGGGCGCGGGCAGCTGCCAGGTCGACATTGTTGGTGCCGGTCGCGGCCACCAGGATCAGCTTCAGCTGCGGGTTGGCGGCCAGGGTGGCGGCATCGAGCATGACCTTGTTGCTGATCACCGCCACAGCGCCCTGCAGGCGTTCGGCGACCTGCTCCGGGCGGGTGGCGGCAAACAGCTCGAATTCGTCGAACTGTTGCTGCAACGGTGAAAGGTCGAGGTCGCCAAGGTCCAGGGATTGGTGATCGAGAAACACGGCACGGCGCAAGCTGGGCATCGGTGGGGCTCCGGTGGCAGGCAAGGGGTTGATCCATCCACCCGCACAATGCCACTCATACCTCGCACAGCCAAATCATTCCTTCGGCTGATTTGACCGTCACATTCAGCTACTACAGTAGTTCCAGACTTGTTCGGCATGCTTTTCAGAAAAGGGATCACCATGTTGCAGACCCGCATCATCAAGCCCGCCGAGGGCGCCTATAGCTTCCCGCTGTTGATCAAGCGCCTGCTGATGTCCGGCAGCCGCTACGAAAAGACCCGCGAGATCGTCTACCGCGATCAGCTGCGCCTGACTTATCCACAGCTCAACGAGCGTATCGCCCGCCTTGCCAACGTGCTCACCGCGGCCGGGGTCAAGGCTGGTGATACCGTGGCGGTGATGGACTGGGACAGCCACCGTTACCTGGAATGCATGTTCGCCATCCCGATGATTGGTGCGGTGGTGCACACCATCAACGTGCGCCTGTCGCCGGAACAGATCCTCTACACCATGAACCACGCCGAAGACCGCTTCGTGCTGGTCAACAGCGATTTCGTCGGCCTCTATCAGGCCATCGCCGGGCAACTGACCACGGTCGACAAGACCGTGCTGATCACCGATGGCCCAGACAAGACCGCCGACCTGCCGAACCTGGTCGGCGAATACGAACACCTGCTCGCCGCCGCCAGTCCGCACTACGACTTCCCGGATTTTGACGAGAACTCGGTGGCCACCACCTTCTACACCACCGGCACCACCGGCAACCCCAAGGGCGTCTACTTCACCCACCGCCAGCTGGTGCTGCATACCCTGGCCGAGGCCGCAGTGACCGGCAGCATCGACAGCGTGCGCCTGCTCGGCAGCAACGACGTGTACATGCCGATCACGCCGATGTTCCACGTGCATGCCTGGGGCATCCCCTACGCGGCCACCATGCTTGGCATGAAGCAGGTCTACCCGGGCCGCTACGAGCCGGACATGCTGGTCAAGCTGTGGCGCGAAGAGAAGGTCACCTTCTCCCATTGTGTGCCGACCATCCTGCAGATGCTGCTCAACTGCCCGTCCTCCCAGGGCGAGCATTTCGGTGGCTGGAAAATCATCATCGGCGGCAGTGCGCTCAACCGGGCGTTGTATGAGGCGGCGTTGGCCCGCGGTATCCAGCTGACGGCGGCGTACGGCATGTCGGAAACCTGCCCGCTGATTTCCGCCGCGCACCTGAATGACGAACTGCAGGCCGGTAGCGAGGATGAACGCGTCACCTACCGCATCAAGGCCGGCGTGCCGGTGCCGCTGGTGGAGGCTGCGATCGTCGATGGCGAAGGCAACTTCCTGCCGGCCGATGGCGAGACCCAGGGCGAACTGGTGCTGCGTGCGCCCTGGTTGACCATGGGTTACTTCAAGGAGCCGGAAAAGAGCGAGGAGCTGTGGCAGGGCGGCTGGCTGCACACCGGTGACGTCGCCACCCTCGACGGCATGGGCTACATCGATATCCGCGACCGCATCAAGGATGTGATCAAGACTGGCGGCGAGTGGATCTCCTCGCTGGACCTCGAAGACCTGATCAGCCGTCATCCGGCCGTGCGCGAAGTGGCGGTGGTCGGGGTTGCCGACCCGCAATGGGGCGAGCGGCCGTTCGCCCTGCTGGTGGTGCGCGACGACAAGGCCATCGATGCCAAGGCGCTCAAGGAACATCTCAAGCCTTTTGTCGAGGAAGGGCACATCAACAAGTGGGCCATTCCGAGCCAGATCGCCGTTGTTACTGAAATTCCCAAGACCAGTGTCGGCAAGCTCGACAAGAAGCGCATCCGCCAGGACATTGTCCAGTGGCAAGCCAGCAACAGCGCCTTCCTGTCCACCTTGTAACGCCCAGCCGGTCGCGTACGAAGTAACGCGACCCGCATGCTAGACGGGCTGAAGCCTTGCCAAACGAAAAAAATCGGCCATGCTTCAGCACGGCCAACGCGCAGTCTGCGCAAATCACACTTTAGAGGGATCAAGCACCTGTGCCTGCTGGCTATAGTCGGGGCCAGGGGATTTTCAGAAATGGGGGAGGGCGGCGCGCGCAAGACGCGTCGTCGCGGGTGAAAGCCCGCATACCGGTCGCACGGGCCGTTTCTGAAGGGACTCACTGCCATAACAATAAAGTACATGGAGTAGCGTCGATGAAATCTGCAAACCCGTTCTGGCGCCGGGCCAAGTTGCCCTTGGCCGTCAGCCTTGCTTCAACGCTCGCAAGTCCTGCTTTCGCTGTCAGCTTCAATATTGGTGAAATCGAAGGCCAGTTCGACTCGTCGCTCTCCGTTGGCGCCAGCTGGTCCACTGCCAACCCCAACAAGAACCTGATCGGTGTCAACAACGGCGGCAAGGGCCTGTCGCAGACCTCCGACGACGGCCACCTGAACTTCAAGAAGGGTGAAACCTTCTCGAAGATCTTCAAAGGCATCCATGACCTTGAACTCAAGTACGGCGACACCGGTGTGTTCGTGCGTGGCAAGTATTGGTACGACTTCGAGCTGAAAGACGAAGGCCGCGAGTTCAAGGACATCAGTGACTCGGGCCGCAAGGAAGGCGCCAAGTCGGCGGGCTCGGAGCTGCTCGATGCGTTCGTCTACCACAACTACTCGATCGGTGATCAGCCTGGTTCGGTACGTTTTGGCAAGCAGGTGGTGAGCTGGGGTGAAAGCACCTTCATCGGCGGCGGCATCAACTCGATCAACCCGATCGACGTAGCAGCCTTCCGCCGTCCGGGTGCCGAGATCAAGGAAGGCCTGATCCCGGTCAACATGTTCTACATCTCGCAGAGCCTGACCGACAACCTGTCGGCCGAGGCCTTCTACCAGCTGGAGTGGGACCAGACCGTCGTCGACAACTGCGGCACGTTCTTCTCCCAGCCTGACATCATCGCCGACGGCTGCACCGACAACCTGCGCGTGCTCAACAGTAGCCGCACCGTGCCGGCTGCGGCCCGGCAGTTCCTCGCCACCCGTGGCGTCAATATCAATGAAGAGGGTGTGATGGTCGCCCGGGGCGCAGACCGCGACGCGCGGGACAGTGGCCAGTTCGGTGTGGCCATGCGCTACATGTTCGAACCGCTCGACACCGAGTTCGGCGCCTACTTCATGAATTATCACAGCCGCGCACCGATCTTCAGCGCTACCGGCGCCTCGCCGTCGGTGTTCCAGGGCATCGCCGGGCTGCCGGCGCAGCTGCGTGCGCTGGCCCCGCTGATCGTTGCGGGCAACTCGAAGTACTTTGTCGAGTACCCCGAAGACATCCGCCTCTACGGCCTGAGCTTCTCCACCACTCTGCCTACCGGTACTGCGTGGAGCGGTGAGATCAGCTACCGGCCTAACGCCCCGGTGCAGCTGAACACCACCGATATCCTGTTCGCCGGTGTACGGCCACTGGGTGGCGCGCTGACCAACGCCTCCCTGCTCACCGGTACCCCGGGCCAGGACCTGCACGGCTATCGCCGCAAGGAAATCACCCAGTTCCAGACCACTCTGACGCACTTCTTCGACCAGGTGATGGGCGCCAGCCGCATGACCGTGGTGGGTGAACTGGGCGTCACCCATGTCGGTGGCCTGGAAAACGCGCACGACACCCGCTATGGCCGCGATCCGGTGTTCGGCCCTGGCCCGCTGCCCGCTACCGGCGGCGCTGACACCTGCCAGGCGCTCAATGCCAGCACCATCGCCGGCGCCGGCGCAGGCGCCTCGACCACCAACCTCAACCGCAAGTGCGAGAATGACGGTTACACCACCAGCACCTCCTGGGGTTACCGCGCACGGGTCATCTGGGACTACAACGACGTGTTCGCCGGGGTCAACCTCAAGCCGAACGTGGCCTGGTCGCATGACGTCTCTGGTTACTCGCCAGGCCCTGGCGGCAACTTCGAGGAAGGGCGCAAGGCTGTCAGCCTGGGCCTGGACGCGGAGTACCAGAACACCTACACCGCCAGCCTTTCGTACACCAACTTCTTCGACGGCAAGTACAGCACCGTGGATGATCGCGACTTCGTCGCCCTCAGCTTCGGCGTGAACTTCTAAGAATACTGATCCAGGAAGACACGAGATGAACAAGACCAGAAGTCTGCTGCAAGCCGGTGTACTGGGCCTGTCCCTGCTGGCGACCAGCGTCATGGCTGCGGTATCCGCCGACGAAGCGGCAAAACTGGGCAGCACCCTGACCCCGATGGGCGCGGAAAAGGCCGGTAACGCCGATGGTTCGATCGGCCCGTGGGAGCCGTTGTCCAAGACTGCAGGCAGTGTCGATGCCAAGGGCTTCCTCGCTGACCCGTATGGCAGCGACAAGCCGCTGTTCACCATCACCGCGCAGAATGCCGAGCAGTACAAGGACAAGCTCTCGCCAGGCCAGCTGGCCATGCTCAAGCGTTACCCGGACACTTACAAAATCCCGGTGTTCAAGACCCATCGCGGTGCCACGGTGCCTGACGATGTGTTCGCCGCCATCAAGAAGAACGCCACTGCGACCACCCTGGTCGAAGGCGGCAACGGCCTGAACAACTTCCAGACAGCGGTACCGTTCCCAATCCCGAAAAGCGGCCTGGAAGTGATCTGGAACCACATCACCCGCTACCGCGGCGGCAGTGTCACACGCCTGGTGACCCAGGCCACGCCGCAGCAGAATGGTTCGTACAGCCTGGTGTACTTCCAGGACCAGTTCGTGTTCCGCGACCGGATGAAGGACTACGACCCGAACAACCCAGGCAACATCCTGTTCTACTTCAAGCAGGAGGTGACCGCTCCGGCACGCCTGGCCGGTACCGTGCTGCTGGTGCACGAGACCCTCGACCAGGTCAAGGAACCGCGCAAGGCATGGATCTACAACGCCGGTCAGCGCCGCGTGCGTCAGGCCCCGCAGGTGTCGTACGACGGCCCGGGTACCGCGGCCGACGGCCTGCGCACCTCGGACAACCTGGACATGTACAACGGCGCGCCGGACCGCTACGACTGGAAGCTCGAGGGCAAGAAGGAGATGTACATCGCCTCCAACGCCTTCAAGCTGGATGACCCCAAGCTCAAGTACGCCGACATCCTCAAGGCCGGGCACATCAACCAGGACTTGTCCCGCTACGAACTGCGCCGCGTCTGGCACGTGGTTGCAACGCTCAAGCCCGGCCAGCGGCACATCTACGCCAAGCGTGACTTCTATATCGACGAGGACACCTGGCAAGCGGCGGTGATCGACCAGTACGATGGTCGCGGTCAGCTGTGGCGCGTGTCCGAGGCCCACGCCCAGCCGTATTACAACGTGCAAGTGCCGTGGTACACCCTCGAAGCCATCTACGACTTGCAGTCGGGCCGCTACCTGGCCCTGGGCATGAAGAACGAAGAGAAGCGCGCTTACGACTTCGGCTTCAGTGCCAGCAAGGCCGATTTCCAGCCAGCCGCCTTGCGTCAGTCGGGTATCCGTTGAGCTGAAAACCTGCAACTCCGTGTGACTCTCCCAGAACGCCCCGGCTTGCCGGGGCGTTTCTGTCTGGCCGGTCGATAAGGCCGATGAATACCTCGCCAAAGCCCCGTTCCAGCCCCTGTCCATCAGCCATGTTGCTTTTTGTCGCAGTCTTTTCCAGGCTAATGGCGCCCATCATCTTCAAATGCGTGGCATTACCCGCTAGTCTCGCAAGCATCCGTACCGCCGTAGTTTTTCCAACAGAACGAGCCGGCCATGACAGATCTGTCCCGTACGCATGGATTCGCCAGCCAGGCGCTGGGCCTGCTGGACGGGCGTTTCTTCCGGCCTCCGCAGCCGGACGGCCACGTGCCGCGTGCACGCTTGTGCCAGCGCTTGCAGGGCGGCCTTGGCGGGCGCCTGTTGCTGGTCAACGCCCCTGCCGGCTTTGGCAAAAGCTCCCTGGCCATTGAGTTCTGCGAGTCGCTGCCCAGCCATTGGCGCAGCCTCTGGCTCGGACTGAGTCAACGGGACGCTGACCCCGGTCGTTTCCTCGAACGCCTGCTCGAAGGCCTGCAGCAGTACTGCCCGGCACTGGGTGGGCAGGCCATGGGCCTGCTGAAGATGCGTCAGCGCCACCAGCCCTTTGCCTTCGAAGAATGGCTCGACAGCTTGCTCGACGAGTTGGCGCTCTACCTCCAGGCCGATACGCCTTTGCTGCTGGTGCTGGACGACTACCATCTGGCCCAGGGGCCGGTACTCGATCGCTGCCTGCAGTTCTTCCTCAACCACTTGCCCGCTGGCCTGGTACTGCTGGTGACCAGCCGCCAGCGCCCGGACTGGCACCTGGCGCGTCTGCGCCTGTCCCGGCAGTTGACCGAACTCAGCGAGCAGGACCTGCGACTTACCCCGGAAGAGTCACTGGCGGTGATTGGTCGCCAACCCACGGGGCTGCGCGGTCAGGCGCTCGACAACCTGATTCAGCGCAGTGACGGCTGGGTGGCCGGGCTGCGTTTCTGGCAGTTGGCAGCCAGCGAAGCCGGTGACGAACATGCCTTGCCCCAGGCCCTGCACGGTGGTGAAGGGTTGATCCGCGACTACCTGCTGGAAGAAGTCATCGAGATGCTGCCTGCGGATGTGCAGGCGTTTCTGTTTGACACGTCCTGCCAGGAGCGCTTCTGCGCGGCGCTGTGCGATGCACTGCGTGACCGTCATGACAGCGAAGCGATCCTGCGTTATCTGCAGGCGCATCAGGTTTTCCTGGTGCCACTGGACGAACATGGCCACTGGTATCGCTACCATCACCTGTTCTCCGACCTGCTGCGCAGCCGCCAGTCCAGCGAACCGCTGGCGCGCCTGCACTTGCGTGCCTGCCGCTGGTTCCAAGCCCAGGGCTTGCTCGACGAGGCGGTGGAGCAGGCGTTGCGCGCCGGCCACCTCGATGTCGCTGCCGACCTGGTGCAGAGCCTGTCCGAGGAGCAACTGCTGGCCGAGCAGAACGTCGGCATGCTGCTGCGCTGGAAGATGGACTTGCCCGACAGCCTGCTGATCAGCACGCCGCGCTTGATCGTGCTGTACAGCTGGGCGCTTGGCCTGGCGTGCCAACTGGATGCCGCTGAGGAACTGGCCAGTTACCTCAGCCGCTTCCTGCCGGCACCTTCAGCCACTGCACAGAAGTCGATGCTGGCGCAGTGGCTGGCGCTGAGCGGGGTCATTGCCCGTGGCCGGGGTGACCGCGAGCGCACGCTGGCCTATTGCGGCGAAGCGTTGCAGAGCCTGCCGAGCAAACGCTACGGGCAACGCCTGGTGTGCCTGTCGACGCTGTCCAACCTGGCCATTGCCGATGGCGACTTCTGGCGTGCGCGCGGCTGGAACCGCGAAGCGCTGGAACTGGCGCAGCGTGTCGGCAACCCGTTGTTCGAGGCGCTGGCGCATTACGATCGTGCGCGGGTGCTGCATGCCCGCGGCGAGGTATTGCGGGCGCTGGATGAAGTGCGCCAAGGTTTGCAGCGCCTGCAGGGGCTGTCGGCACAGCGGCTGTACGCGGTGCGGGCGCGGCTGACCCTGTACGAGGGTTACCTGCTGGTGGCGCGCCTGCAACCCGCGCAAGGGCGGGCGCGCCTGCGTGCGGGGCTGGGCGAGGCGCGCGCCTGCCGTGACATCAGCGTGCTGATCGGCCATTGCGTGATTGCCTCGCTCGATGGCCGTGAGGGCCAGTATGCCGAGGCGTTCGCCGAGCTGGCCGAGGCGGAGCGGTTGATGCACATCTGGGATGTGCCACCGATCTTCTACCTGGCGATGATTACCCTGGTGAAGTGCGAGCTGTGGCTCGCCCAGGGCCGTATCGACCTGGCGGAATCCTGGTTGCTGCGCCTGGGGCAGACCTACGGCGGCGAGCACCCGGCGGCGGCACCAGAGTTCCACCCCTTGCTGCCGCTGCATATCGAATTGCAGCAGGCACTGCTCGAGCGTGTGCAGCAGCGCAGCGAAGATGCCGTGGCACGCCTGTGCGCCCTGGCCGAACGCGGGCAGGCCAGTGGCGGCATGATGCTCACCCTGCACGCATTGTCGCAGTGGGTCGACCTGCTGTTGAGCGAGGGGCGTGAGGCACAGGCAGTGCAGCTGCTGCCCAAGGCGTTGAACGCAGCCCGGGGTGGGGTTGTGCAACCTTTCCAGCGGCTGATCGAATTGCACCCTGCATGGCTGCGTGAGCAGTTGCTTGCGCAACCCGCCTGCCACGCCCAGGCAGAACTTCTGGCTCGCCTGCCCGAGCCGGCGGCCCCTACAGGCAGCGCCGCTGAAGCATTGAGCGGTCGGGAGCTGGCGGTACTCGAGTTGATCGCCCAAGGCTGTTCCAACCAGCAGATCAGCGAGCGGCTGTTCATCTCCCTGCACACCGTCAAGACCCATGCCAGCCATATCAACAGCAAGCTTGGGGTGGAGCGTCGTACCCAGGCAGTGGCCCGGGCCAAGTCGTTGGGCTTGCTGGCCTGAAGCTAGCCGCAAGGGGCATGGCGTCATAAAATAATGGCTCTGAGCCATCATGCCTTTTCGGGGCGAGTCCGCTGCATTTTCCACCCTCATCTTTCCAGACCGGTTGCCGATAAAGGTTTCGGCGGTATGCATGGCCTCACGCCATCCACTCAACTACTCAATACAGGTCGTGTTGATGCTGCAGTACGGGCAAAAAAGCTTTCTGATCGTCGACGACTTCACCGACTTTCGCACGTCGACCCGTTCCATGCTGCGCGAACTGGGCGTGCGCGATGTGGACACTGCGGACAGCGGCGAGCAGGCCCTGCGCATGTGCGGGCAGAAGCGCTACGACTATATCCTCCAGGACTTCCACCTCGGCGATGGCAAGAAGAACGGCCAGCAGGTCCTTGAGGACTTGATCCTCGACAAACTGATCAGCCATGAATGCGTATTCATCATGGTCACTGCCGAGAGCAGCCAGGCCATCGTGCTCAGTGCTCTCGAGCACGAGCCGGATGCCTACCTGACCAAGCCGTTCAACCGCGTGGGCCTGGCCCAGCGCCTGGACAAGCTGACCCAGCGCAAAACCTTGCTCAAGCCGATTCTGCAGGCCCTCGACCGTGGTCGCCCGGCTGAAGTGCTGGCGGCGTGTGCCGAGCTGTGCAAGAAGGATCCGCGTTTTGCGCCGTTGTGCCTGCGTTATCGCGCCGACGCGCTGCGCGACCTCAACCGCTTCGATGAGCTGGAGAAGTTTCTCAAGAGCATCCTCGCCAGCCGCCCGCAGCCCTGGGTGTATTCGGCGCTGGGCAGCTTGATGCACAAGCGAGGGCAGAACGCCCAGGCCCAGGGCGTCTATGAGCAGGCGCTCAAGGCATTCCCGATCATGCCCGGGCTGTACGATGGCATGGCCGAAGTGCTGGTCGCTCAAGGCGAAACCCGGCGTGCCCAGAGCATGCTTGAGGAAGCGGTGCGTTTGTCACCCCTGGCGGTGCGCCGGCAGGCTGCACTGGGCAAGTTGGCGCTGAGCAACGAAGATTTCGAAAGCGCCTCCAAGGCCTTCCGCCATGCGGTGAATCAGGGCCAGAGCTCGCGCTACAAGGATGCCGAAAGCAACCTTGGTCTGGTCCAGGCGCTGATGAGCAAGAACGCCGGCTTCGGCCTGGATGCCCGTGCCCGGGTCGAAATCAACACCGTGCTCAGTGAAGTGGCCAAGGACAACATCGAAGACCAGGGCCTGCAAGTGCGTGCCCGGCTGATGAAGGCCGCCAGCCTGCAGCAGGCGGGCGACCCCGAGACCGCCGCCAAGCTTACCGAGCAGGCCATGCAGCGGCTGGAGAAGATGGACCAGTTCTTCTCGGTCGAAGCCGCCCTGACCGTGGCCAAACAGTTGCAGTCGCTCGGCCAGGAAGCGGCCGGCGGCACCATTCTCAAGGGGTGCGTGGAAACCTATGGCGACGACCCCAAGGTCATGCAGAGCGTGGCCAAACTGACTGATGACCCGGCCGTGTTGGGCGCCGTCACCGAAGCGGTCGACCTCAACCGCCAAGGCGTGCGCAGCTACCAGGCAGGGCAGCTCAACGAAGCCTTGCAGATGTTCCGCAAGGCCCTGTCGCTGCAACCGAAGAACATCAGTATCGCGCTCAACACGGCGCAGGCCTTGCTGCGCATCGGTGGTGAGGTGACCCCGCCAGCGATCCAGCAGGAATGCCGCGACTGCCTGACCCGCGTGGCCGGCATCCCGACCAGCGACAGCCGCTACGACCGCTACCGCAAACTGCACATCAAGGTCTTCGGCGCATGAGCCAGGATAATCAGGGGCTGGATTTTTCCACGGTGATCGCCTCCACCGTGCATGACCTGAAGAACTCACTGTCTGCGCTGATCCAATCCCATGACCAGTGGCTGGCACGGCTACCCGAAGAATGGCGCAGCGGTACCGAGCAGGGCGTGATCGAGCATGAGTTCCGCCACCTCAACGGCATGCTGGTGCAGTTGCTGGGGCTGTACAAGCTGGGGGTGAACCAGCTGCCGATATGCCCGGACTACCACGAGCTGGATGACTTCATCGAGGCCCAGCTGGCGGCCCACCAGGAAGTGCTGCAGCACAATGACATCCTGGCGACCTGGCGTGTCGACACCGACAACCCGCTGGGTTTCTTCGACCGCGAGCTGGTGGCCTCGGTGATCGCCAACGTGATCACCAACGCCACCCGCTATGCCGGCCATGCGCTGTTGGTCAGCATTGGCGAGGAGCACGAGCATCTGGTCATCAGCGTCAACGACGACGGCCCGGGCTATCCAGCGCGGATGCTCGAGCGTCAGCAGGATTACGTGCAGGGCATCGACTCGCAGAGCGGCAGTACCGGGCTCGGGCTGTATTTCGCGGCGCGGATTGCGGCGTTGCATGAGCGCAACGGCGTGCGCGGGCGGATCGAGATTGCCAATGGCGGGGCACTTGGGGGCGGGTTGTTCAGGTTGTATTTGCCGTAGCGTCAGGGCTGCCATGTGTTCGCCACAACATCTTCAGCGCCTGTGAGATCGAGCGCCGCCCGCGCGGCGCATCGCGAGCTGCGCTCGCTCCTACGTTTGTTTCGGGCCAGTAATGCCTGTGACAGGCGCGCGCGACCGCCTTGTTCGTACGACGCGATACCGAGTCAGGCGCCAAGGCGTTCGCGTGCAATCCCCCAGGAATATTTGGCCCGAAACAAACGTAGGAGCGAGCGCAGCTCGCGATGCGCCGCGCGGGCGGCGCTCGATATCTCAGGCGCTGCATCTCCCAAGACAGACACCCCAGACCACGCTAACATCCGGGCAGTAGTCAGGAGCCCCCATGAACACTGCCCCAACCACCCTCATCCGCGAAACCTTCCCCGTAGGCCCCCTGCAGTGCAACTGCACGCTGATCGGCGACCCGGTCAGCAAGAAGGCCATCGTCGTCGACCCGGGTGGTGACCCGGACAAGATCCTCGCCCGGCTGCAGGCCCATGGCCTGACCCTGGTGAGCATCATCCACACCCACGCGCACTTCGACCATTTCCTTGCTTCGGGCAAGCTCAAGGAACTCACCGGCGCCACCTTGCACCTGCACAAGCAGGACCAGCCGCTGTGGGACAACCTGGAGATGCAATGCCAGATGTTCGGCGTGCCCTACACCCCGGTGCCGTCGCCAGACCGTTGGCTCGGCGATGACGAGGAGCTCGCCTGTGGTTGTGGCGTGGCCCTGCACACGCCAGGGCACACGCCAGGCTCGATGAGTTTCTGGTTCGCCGACGCCAAGCTGCTGATCGCCGGCGATACCCTGTTCCGCCGTGGTATCGGCCGCACCGACCTGTGGGGCGGTGACCAGCGCGCCATCGTGCGCTCGATCAAGGAGCGGCTGTATCGCCTGGACGAAGATGCCGTCGTGGTCACTGGCCACGGGCCGGATACACGCCTGGGCGACGAGATGCGCGAGAACCCGTTCGTGCGGGCCTGAGCCTGCATGAAAAGCCTTTCATGGAATTTTTCCGTATCCTGGCAATCCAAGGCTGGCATAGATCCCTCCGTGATCTGCCGCACACACGAATTTTTGTAGGAGCTTGTCCATGTTCACCATGCGTCGTCTGATTATCGTCGCAACCGCTGCAGCCCTGATGACCGGCTGTGCCGGGCAGAATCCTTACGACAGCCAAGGCCAGGCGCAGGGCGAGTCCTCGGGGATGAGCAAGACCGCCAAGTACGGTGGCCTGGGCGCCCTGGCCGGCGCAATCGCCGGTGCTGCCATCGACCACAACAACCGTGGCAAGGGCGCGTTGATCGGTGCCGCCGCCGTCGGTGCCGCCGCCGCCGGCTACGGCTACTACGCCGACAAGCAGGAGGCCGAGCTGCGCGCGAAAATGGCCAACACCGGCGTTGAAGTTCAGCGCCAGGGCGACCAGATCAAACTGATCATGCCGGGCAACATCACCTTCGCCACCGACTCGGCCAACATTTCGCCGAGCTTCTACAACCCGCTGAACAACCTGGCCAACTCGTTCAAGTCGTTCAACCAGAACACCATCGAAGTGGTCGGCTTCACCGACAGCACCGGCAGCCGCCAGCACAACATGGACCTGTCGCAGCGCCGCGCTCAGGCCGTGAGCACCTACCTGACCTCGCAGGGCGTGGATGCTTCGCGTGTGACCGTACGTGGCATGGGCCCGGACCAGCCGATCGCCAGCAATGCCGACGCCAATGGCCGCGCGCAGAACCGCCGTGTAGAGGTCAACCTGAAGCCGATTCCAGGTCAGCAGTATGACCAGCAACAAGGCCAGGTTCAGCAGTACCCGTAAGCCGTTCAGTACGGCGCAATGAAAAAGGGCAGGCCGGTCACGGTCTGCCCTTTTTCATTTCAGCGGATGCTGCTGGCCTGAATCGCAGTCAGGGCGATGGTATGCACGATATCGTCCACCTGCGCCCCGCGTGGCAAGTCGTTCACTGGCTTGCGCAACCCCTGCAGCATTGGCCCCAGGCTGACCCCGTCGGTGCTCCGCTGCACCGCCTTGTGGGTGGTGTTGCCGGTGTTCAGGTCCGGGAACACGAACACCGTCGCCCGCCCGGCCACCTGGCTCTCTGGGGCCAACTGGCGAGCGACTTGCGGGTTGGCAGCCGCGTCATACTGCAGCGGCCCGTCGATCAGCAGCCCTTGCTCCGCAGCCTGCGCCAGGCGCGTGGCTTCGCGCACTTTCTCGACTTCCTCGTCACTTGCCGAATCGCTCGAATAGCTGATCATCGCCACCCGTGGCGCGATGCCGAAGGCCTGCGCCGATTCGGCGCTCTGCCGGGCGATTTCGGCCAGCTCACTGGCGCTGGGGTGCGGGTTCATCACGCAGTCGCCGTAGACCAGCACCTGCTCGGGGAACAGCATGAAGAACACCGACGATACCAGGCTGGCGCCGGGCGCGGTCTTGATCAGTTGCAGGGCCGGGCGAATGGTGTTGGCAGTGGAGTGCACCAGGCCCGAGACCAGGCCATCGACCTCGTCCAGGGCCAGCATCATGGTGCCGATCACCACCGGGTCTTCCAGTTGTTGCTCGGCCATGGGCGCATTGAGGTTCTTGCTCTTGCGCAGGTTGACCATCGGTTCGACATAGCGCCCGCGAATCAGCTCGGGGTCGAGTATCTCCAGGTCTGGCGGCAGGGTAATGCCTTGCGCGCGGGCTACCGCTTCGACTTCCTCGGGCTTGGCCAGCAGCACGCATCGGGCGATGCCGCGCGCCTGGCAGATTGCCGCAGCCTGTACCAGCAGCGGCTCGGCGCCTTCCGGCAGGACGATGCGCTTGTTGGCCTGTTGTGCCCGCTGGATCAGCTGGTAGCGGAATACCGCTGGCGACAGGCGCATTTCCCGTGGTGTGCCGCAGCGCTGGTGCAGCCAGGCGGCGTCCAGGTGGCTGGCGACGAAGTCGGTGATGAATTCGGCCCGGTCACGGTCATCCACCGGGATTTCGCGGTTCAGCGAGTTGAGCAGGTTGGCGGTGTCGTACGAGCCGGTGCTCACCGACAGGATCGGCAGGCCGGCCTGCAGGGCGCCACGGCACAGGTCGAGGATACGTGCATCGGGTTTGCTGTCACTGGTCAGCAGCAGGCCGGCCAGGGGCACGCCGTTGATGGCGGCCAGGCTCACGGCGAGGATGATGTCGTCGCGATCGCCCGGGGTCACCACCAGGGTGCCCGGGGTCAGCAGGGGCACGGTATTGGCCACGGTGCGGGCGCAGATGATGATCTTGTTCATCCGGCGTTGCTCGTAGTCGCCGGCGTTTAGCACCTGGGCACCCAACAGTTCGGCCACGTCGCGGGTGCGCGGGGCGTTCAGCTCGGGCTGGTAGGGAATGCAGCCGAGCAGGCGGAAGTCGTTGCCGCGCAGCAGCGGCGAATGTTCGCGCAGGCGGGTGGCAAAGTCGGCCATGCTCTCGTCGGTGCGCACCTTGTTGAGGATCAGCCCGAGCACTTTCGGATCGCGTGGGCCGCCGAACAGCTGGGCCTGCAGCTCGACCCGCCCGGACAGCTCGCTGAGCACTTCGTTTTCCGGGGCGGAAACCAGGATCACTTCGGCATCCAGGCTCTTGGCCAGGTGCAGGTTGACCCGCGCCGCATAGCTGGCATGGCGGGTCGGCACCATGCCCTCGACCACCACCACGTCATTGCCGACGCAGGCTTGCTGGTACAGGCGGATGATCTGTTCGAGCAACTCGTCCAGCTGGCCATCGCCGAGCATGCGCTCGACATGGGCCAGGCTCAGTGGCACCGGTGGCTTGATGCCGTGGGTGCGTGCAACCAGTTCGGTGGAGCGCTCCGGGCCCGTGTCGCCGGGGTGAGGCTGGGCGATCGGCTTGAAGAAGCCGACCTTGAGCCCTGCGCGCTCCAGGGTGCGGACCAGGCCCAGGCTGATCGAAGTCAGGCCGACACCAAAGTCGGTCGGCGCAATGAAAAATGTCTGCATGCGTGCTTCTCGGAATAAGCGGTGCAAGGAATCAACGGCCAAGGGTAGCGCTATCAGCCCCTTGTGCGCACCAGCCGCAAGCGAATGCCTGGCCGATGCACCCGGCGCGCTGCCCGGCGTCGAGTACCCACGGGCGAGCCTGCCACGGTGGCTGGTGGCGCAGGTGCTGGGTGTGGCCGCAGGACAACTCGACCACCCAGTGGCCTTCTTCGTCCTGGTGGAAGCCGGTGATCCGACTGATGGGTCGCCCCTCGTCCGCGCTGCGGTCGCAATCGGGCGATGCCTTGGTTACACTTGTCCGCTCTACATACTTTTGCAAAAGGTCTTGCCCCATGCTGATCGCCGCCAACAAGGCTGTCTCCATCGACTATACCCTGACCAACGACGCCGGGGAGACCATCGACAGCTCCGCCGGTGGCGCGCCGCTGGTTTACCTGCACGGTGCCGCCAACATCATCCCAGGCCTGGAAAAAGCCCTGGAAGGCAAGCAGGCTGGTGACGAACTGGACGTTGCCATCGAGCCGGAAGATGCTTACGGCGAATACCTGGCCGAGCTGGTCAGCACCCTGAACCGCAGCCTGTTCGAAGGCGTTGACCAACTGGAAGTCGGCATGCAGTTCCACGCCTCCGCGCCGGACGGCCAGATGCAGATCGTCACCATCCGCGATATCGATGGCGACGACATCACCGTCGACGGCAACCACCCACTGGCTGGCCAGCGCCTGAACTTCAAGGTCAAGGTTGTCGACGTGCGTGACGCCAGCGAAGAAGAAATCGCTCACCGTCACATCCACGGTGAAGGTGGCCATCACCACTGATTTTCTGCGCTAAGCTCAGAAAGTCGCCAGGCGCTCGGACAAGCCGGCATGCCTCCCCAGCGGGAGGTGCGCGGCTTGGAAGAGCGCCTTTTTAGTGGGCGCAATTTGCCCCCAGCGGCAACCGGGAACCTGAGAGGGGATTCATCATGAGTGCATTTCACGACCTGACGTTGAAAGCGCTGAACGGCGAGGACCTGCCCCTGGCACCGTTCAAGGGCCAGGTGGTGCTGGTGGTCAATGTCGCCTCCAAGTGTGGCCTGACGCCGCAATACGCCTCATTGGAAAAGCTCCAGCAGCAGTTCAAGGGCAAGGGCTTCAATGTGCTGGGCCTGCCCTGCAACCAGTTCGCCGGCCAGGAGCCTGGCAGCGAAAAGGAAATCCAGGATTTTTGCAGCCGCAACTACGGCGTGAGCTTCCCGCTGAGTGCCAAGCTCGAAGTCAATGGCCATGACCGTCACCAGCTGTACCGTCTGCTGGCGGGCGAGGGGGCGGAGTTCCCCGGTGACATCACCTGGAACTTCGAGAAGTTCCTGGTGGGCAAGGACGGCCGGGTGCTGGCGCGCTTCGCCCCGCGTACCGCGCCGGATGACCCGACCGTGGTACAGGCAATCGAGAGAGCGCTGACCTGACTGCGTACCCTGTGGGAGCGGGTTTACCCGCGAATGCTGCAGTGGCCATACCGACGCATTCGCGGGTAAACCCGCTCCCACAGTCTTCCACCTCGATACCTGCGAATCACTCAAATCAATAATGCTGGGCCCAGGCCCGCGCTGCCCCTAACCTCAGGCGCATTTCCTCCTTCAGACGGAAGCGCCCCATGTCCAGCAACCCCCTGTTCCAGCCCTTCACCCTCGGCGCGCTCGAGCTGCCGACCCGCGTCGTCATGGCGCCCATGACCCGTACCTTCTGCCCCGGTGGCGTGCCGCACGCTGGCGTGGTCGAGTACTACCGCCGCCGTGCCGCAGCAGGCGTGGGGCTGATCATCACCGAGGGCACCACGGTCGGGCACAAGGCCGCCAACGGCTACCCCAATGTGCCGCGTTTCCATGGTGAAGATGCCTTGGCCGGCTGGAAGCAGGTGGTCGATGCAGTGCATGCCGAAGGTGGTCGTATCGTGCCACAGCTGTGGCATGTGGGCACCGTGCGCCGCCTGGGCACCGAACCGGACGCGAGCGTGCCGGGCTACGGGCCGAGCGAGAAGGTCAAGGACGGCCAGGTGCTGGTGCATGGCATGACCCATGACGATATCCGCGACGTGATCGCCGCCTTCGCCCAGGCGGCCCGCGACGCCAAGGCCATCGGCATGGACGGCGTGGAGATCCATGGCGCCCACGGCTACCTGATCGACCAGTTCTTCTGGGACGCCAGCAACCGCCGCAGCGACGAGTATGGCGGTGACCTGGCCGGCCGCTCGCGCTTCGCCATCGAGCTGATCCAGGCCGTGCGCGCAGCCGTGGGGCCGGACTTCCCGATCATCTTCCGCTTCTCGCAGTGGAAGCAGCAGGACTACAGCGCGCGCCTGGTCGAAACGCCAGAAGCATTGGCCGCGTTCCTTGAGCCGCTGTCGGCAGCGGGTGTGGATATCTTCCACTGCTCGACCCGGCGCTTCTGGGAGCCAGAGTTCGAAGGTTCCGAGCTCAACCTGGCCGGCTGGACCCGCACGCTCACCGGCAAGCCGACCATCACCGTCGGCAGCGTGGGGCTCGATGGCGAGTTCCTGCAGTTCATGGTCGCCACCGACAAAGTGGCCAAGCCCGCCAGCCTTGAAGGCTTGCTGCGCCGTCTGGGCGATGAAGAGTTCGACCTGGTGGCGGTGGGCCGCGCACTGCTGGTCGATGCCGAATGGGCGCAGAAGGTGCGTGAGGGGCGTGAAGCGGATGTGCTGCCGTTCAGCCGCGAGGCGTTGACGACCCTGGCTTGACCGCCAGCGCGGCGCCAGCCGGCCGGGTGCTGGCTGGCGCCGTGTGGCAGGCGTTGAACAGGTGCGATTCGAACTGCTCGACGATCGCCGGCCAGCCTTGGCGGCTGGCATGCTGGCGGGCGTTGAGGCGGACCCGGCGCAGGGTCTCACTTTCTTCCAGCAGCCAGCAGGCGGCGTCGATGAACGCGCACTGGTCGCCAGGCATGGCCAGCGCGCCGCTGTGGCCATGGCGGATATGCTGGGCCGCGGCGGCTTCATCGTAGGCGACCACGGCCAGGCCCGAGGCCATGGCTTCGAGCACCACGTTGCCGAAGGTTTCAGTCAGGCTCGGGAACAGGAACAGATCGCCGCTGGCATAGTGCTCGGCCAGTACTTCGCCGCGCTGGGCGCCGCAGAACACTGCATCTGGCATCTGCTGCGCGAGCGCTGCCCGCTGCGGGCCATCACCCACCACCACCAGTCGGATGTGCCGCCCTGGATAGGCTTTCTGCAAGGCTTGCAGGCAGGGCTGCAACAGCGCCAGGTTCTTTTCCGCGGCCAGGCGCCCGACGTGCAGCACGGCGATGTCATCGGCGCCAAGCCCCCAGCTTTCGCGTAAGGCTCGGCTGCGCCGGGCCGGGTTGAACAGGCTGGCATCGACGCCTCGGGCCATCAAGGCCAGGCGCTCGAAACCGCGGCGTTCCAGCTCCAGGCGCTGGCTGACGCTGGGCACCAGGGTGGCGGCGGTGCGCCGATGGAACCAGCGCAGGTAATGGGTCAGCAGGCGTGCCAGCAGGCCGAGGCCGTATTGCCCGGAGTATTGCGGGAAATTGGTGTGAAAGCCGCTGACCACGGCAACCCCCAGGCGCCGCGCGGCGCGCAGGGCACTGAGGCCCAATGGCCCTTCGGTGGCGATGTACAGCACGTCCGGGCGCTGCCTGCGCCAGCGGCGCAACAGCTTGTGCATCGATACCTCGCCCCACTGCAGGCCGGGATAGCCGGGCAGTGCCCAGCCACGGCAGAGCAACAGGCCTTGGTCTTCGTCCGCCGGTGCCTCGTTGGCCTGTCGTGGGCGAACGATCTCCACCTGATGGCCACGCTGTCGCAAACCTTCGCTGAGGCGGCCAATGGTGTTGGCCACACCGTTTATCTCGGGTGGGAAGGTTTCGCTGACAAGCGAGATACGTAGGGCAGGTGTATTCATGAGAAAAAAGTTTCCACCTGCTGCGTTGCGCTCACATGACAGTCTGGTGACGCGCAGGTGACGCCTGATTTCTGGCAGTTTCAGCGTTGTGAATATTTCTTTTCAGGGTGCTCAAGCGGCACGCGGCGCAGCCGATGAAGATGCATCCGAATCGGTTTGATGCGCTCCGGGAGTGCGGTGATGTTCAACAGCAAGCTCAAGAAAGAAATCCAGCAACTGCGCGAAGAGCTGATGGCCATCGAGCAGGTCAAGAGCAGCCTCGACAGCGAGATGCTGGTGCTGCAGCTCGACCCCCAGGGGCGCATCGAGCAGGTCAACGGCAATTTCGAGAGCGAGATGCTCTACCGCGCCGAGCAGCTGATTGGCCGCAACATCGAAGATATCGTGCCAGCGCACGTGAAGAAGCTCGATTTCTACCAGCGCATGAAAAACGCCATCAGCCGTGGCGAGCACCTCAATGGCGCCTTCCGTCTGCTGCGCGGCAACGGCCAGGAAGCCTGGCTGCGCTCTATCCTGCAGCCGGTGAAGAGCGCTGATGGCCGTATCAGGCATTTCTCCATGCACTCCAGCGACCTGACCCGCACCATCGAAGCGTCCCGTGAGCACGAGAGTCTGATCAAGGCACTGATGCGTTCCACCGCCGTGATCGAGTTCAACCTCGACGGCGAGGTGCTTACCGCCAACGACCGCTTCCTGCAGACGGTGGGCTACAGCCTGGAACAGGTGCGTGGCAAGCATCACCGCCTGTTCTGCGAACCTGAGGAAGCCAACTCGGCGGGTTACCAGGCCTTCTGGGACAAGCTGCGCCGTGGCGAGTACGTGGCCGACCGTTTCAAGCGGATCGATGCCCATGGCCGCACGATCTGGCTGGAGGCTTCCTACAACCCGATCTTCGATGCCCATGACGTGCTGTACAAGGTGGTCAAGTTCGCCACCGTGATCACTGAGCAGGTCAATCAGGAACAGGCCGTGGCGCAAGCCGCCGACATCGCCTACAACACCTCCCTGGAAACCGACAGCAGTGCCCGCAAGGCCACCGAAGTCGTGACCCAGACCGTGGACGTGATGCGCGGCCTGGAAGGGTCGATGCAGGACGCCGCCGAGGGTATCCAGGCACTGGACAAGCAGTCCAAGGTGATTGGCGCAATCATCAAGACCATCAGCGATATTGCCGGGCAGACCAACCTGCTGGCGCTCAACGCGGCCATCGAGGCCGCCCGTGCTGGTGAGCAGGGCCGTGGCTTCGCCGTGGTCGCTGACGAAGTGCGGCAGTTGGCCTCGCGTACCAGCAGTGCCACCGAGGAGATTGCCAAGGTGGTGCAGCAGAACGAACAGCTGGCCCAGGCGGCGGTGGACATCATCGATACCAGCAAGCGCCAGGCGGAGCAGGGGTTGGCGCTGGCGGCGGATACCGGTGGGGTGATCGTCGAGATCCAGGAAGGGGCGAAGAAAGTGGTCGATGCGGTGGGGCAGTTTTCCAGCCAGTTGAGCCATTGATCATGGCTTGGGTTGTGTAGCGCCTGTGAGATTGAGCGCCGCCCGCGCGGCGCATCGCGAGCTGCGCTCGCTCCTACGTTTGTTTCGGGCCAGTAATGCCTGTGTCAGGCGCGCGCGACCGCTTTGTGGGTACGACGCAATATCGCGCCATGCGCCAAGGCGTTCGCGCGCAAATCCCCCAGGAATCATTGGCCCGAAACAAACGTAGGAGCGAGCGCAGCTCGCGATGCGCCGCGCGGGCGGCGCTCGATCTCAAGGGCGGCAAATCCCTCCAGCCGTACCCCTCGCAGCAACACCCAATCCCGAACGTCCCCCAACCCCCGTTGCATACGGTGCCGTGTTTCAAGGCGGACAATTTGCCAGCGTCGAAGCATGGCGAGTTTGAACGGCAGTTGAAAGGGCAGCAGGATGGATTGAACCGGCTCACAGTTGAAGAATTTTTGGAGAATGTTGTAAATCCCAAGGAGCGTGATCCGAAGGTTGCGAGAAATGCAAGAAGGAAATTGTATGATGATCTGAGGAGAAGAGCTTATGACGAGCTATCTAAGGGTATGAGCCGAGTTGAAGCAAAAAAACTCTCAGCGAAACAGGCGAAGGAAACTATGTCCTCTCTTGCTGCGCTGCATAATCCAGATTTAATCGCCGGTGGCAGGGATGTCATTGCGGACTTCGGGGATAGACAAGTAAATTCCACTATAGGTCCCCAGTGGAAAAGCAGGGTAGGCGAGCTAATACAATCAGTCAAAAAGCAGTCCAAAGAGGACGGTGTCTCAGGCTTTTTGAATGTTAGATTGCATAAGTGCTAACAAACTGAGGAGCACAACAATGGACGACGTTTACTCACTTTTCATAGAGGAAATGGGCGAGCCGGTGTTCAGGCAGGAGGTGCCTCCTTCTAGCATTGAGCGCTACAGAGGTAAGTTGCCGGAAAAACTTTTGGCGTACTGGGCCGAGCACGGCTGGTGCGGATATGGTGATGGGATATTTTGGACCGTCAATCCTCAAGATTACGAGGGCGTAGCTGCCTCATTCATAGAGG
Source organism: Pseudomonas sp. LRP2-20 (assembly GCF_024349685.1). NCBI lineage: Bacteria > Pseudomonadati > Pseudomonadota > Gammaproteobacteria > Pseudomonadales > Pseudomonadaceae > Pseudomonas > Pseudomonas sp. LR2-20. The sequence goes on from NZ_AP025944.1 coordinate 917,313, forward strand.
GCACTCCGCTAGAAGGGCGGGATACCTATCACATCATTGCCCGTGGCGCTTTTGGTGACCTTTATCTGTATGGTGAGAATTCCGGATTTTCATTAAATATCGTAGCCCATACTTCAAACTATTGCGGTTCGGCTGGTGAACTTGATGCGAATAATATGGATAAGGAGGTAGAGGGTTTCTTTCTTTTGATGGAGCGAGAATCCAATGATTTTGGGGAGTTCTTTGCGCCTGCAAAGGAACGTTTAGGTGTCCTTGGGTGTGATGAGATGTACGGGTTTGTTCCTGCGCTGGCGTTTGGAGGATTAAGCAAGCTTGATAATCTTCAAAAGGTTAGTGCAGTAGAGCATTTGATACTGCTCTCTCAGTTGTCACCTCTTAAACCCTACAGCTTCTCCGATTTTTAATAAAACACGCTGGGTAAAGGGCTGCCCGGCAGCCCTTCGCTCAATCAGTTCCGCTCGCGCACCCAGAACAACGTAGCCCCCGCCACCGCCGCCGGCATCATCAGCACGTTGACGCCAGGAATCAGCAACGCCAGGTAGGTGATGCCGCCAAAGCCCAGCGACTGCCAGCGCTTGCTGCGCAACCAGGCAAGCATGTCCTGCCAGCTCATCTTGTTGTTGTCCGCCGGGTAGTCGATGTACTGGATGGCCATCATCCACACGCCGAAGATCAGCCACAACGGCGCGGCGACGACGTTGACCACGGGGATCAGCGACAGGATGAACAGGCCGATCGCCCGCGGCAGGAAGTAACCGAGCTTGCGCATCTCGCGGCCGAAGGTGCGCGGCACCATGGCCATCAACTCGCCCCAGCTGAATGCCGGGAACGGGTCTTCACCACGAACGACCACCTCGACCTTTTCCGCGAGAAAACCATTGAACGGCGCGGCGATGACGTTGGCCACCAGGGTGAAGGTGAAGAACACCATCAGCACCAGCAAGGCCACGAACAGTGGCCACAGAATGTAGGAAAGGAAGCTCAACCAGCTGGGCAGGGTCGGCATCAGCGCGTCGAGCCACAGGCTGAACTCGTGGCCGGCGAAGTAGATCAGGCCGCCGAACAGCAGCAGGTTGATCGCCAGCGGCAACAGCACGAACATCCGCAGGTTGGGGCTCAGCACCAGTTTCAGGCCTTCGCGCAGGTACTGGGGGCCGGAGAGGACAGGGGCTTGCATCGGGACACTCCGCAGAGAAGGGAAAACGCGCTGACCTTACCGAGTTTGCCGCGCCGACGAAAGGCAGGCGCACATGAAGAAACCGGCTGTAACAAATGCGCCAGGGCCGTTCGCCCGGGTGAAATTCGCAGATAGAGGATGCCTATGAGGTGGATTGTCGAAGGATATTTCCTTAATCTCTGCCACCTCGCTACAGTGCGCTCAACTTTCCGCTTTCTGGGCCTGCGCGTTGTAGCCTTCCCCAAGTGCTGCGTGGGTCCTTTTTAATTTCCAGCTGGCGGCCGCTGCGGCCCGCTCGACAGGAGTTCGACATGTCTGAAGTACGTCATTCGCGCGTCATCATCCTCGGTTCCGGCCCCGCCGGTTACAGCGCTGCGGTCTACGCCGCCCGCGCCAACCTCAAGCCACTGCTGATCACCGGCATGCAGGCGGGTGGCCAGCTGACCACCACCACCGAAGTCGACAACTGGCCGGGCGACCCCCACGGCCTGACCGGCCCGGCCCTGATGCAGCGCATGCAGGAACATGCCGAGCGTTTCGAGACCGAGATCGTCTTCGACCACATCAATGCCGTCGACCTGGCCAACAAGCCGTTCACCCTGCAGGGTGACAGCGGCAAGTACACCTGCGACGCGCTGATCATCGCCACTGGCGCCAGCGCCCGTTACCTGGGCCTGCCGTCGGAAGAAGCGTTCATGGGCAAGGGTGTATCGGCCTGCGCCACCTGCGACGGTTTCTTCTACCGCAACAAGCCGGTCGCCGTGGTCGGCGGCGGCAACACTGCCGTGGAAGAAGCACTGTACCTGGCCAACATCGCCAGCAAGGTGACCCTGGTGCACCGCCGCGAGACCTTCCGCGCCGAGAAGATCCTGGTCGACAAGCTCAACGCCCGTGTCGCCGAAGGCAAGATCGAGCTCAAGCTCAACGCCACCCTGGACGAAGTGCTGGGTGACAACATGGGCGTGACCGGTGCGCGCCTGAAGAACAACGACGGCAGCAGCGACGAAATCAAGGTCGACGGCGTGTTCATCGCCATCGGCCACACCCCGAACACCTCGCTGTTCGAAGGCCAGCTGACCCTCAAGGACGGCTACCTGGTGGTCGCCGGCGGCCGTGAAGGCAACGCCACCGCCACCAACGTCGAAGGTGTGTTCGCCGCTGGCGACGTGGCTGACCACGTTTACCGTCAGGCCATCACTTCCGCCGGTGCCGGCTGCATGGCAGCCCTGGACGTCGAGCGTTACCTGGACGGCCTGGCCAACGCCTCGTTCTAAGCTGACATTGCTGGGGCCGCTTTGCGGCCCCTCGCCGGCAAGCGCGGCTTCTACAGGGGTTATGCAGTCCCTTGTGGGAGCCGCGCTTGCCGGCGAAAGGGGCGCAAAGCGCCCCCACAAAAAAAACCGGCCATCTGGCCGGTTTTTTCATGCCTGCGATTCGCTCACAGGCTCAGTCGCATCGACAGGTCCACGGCCTTCACATCCTTGGTCATCGCGCCGATCGAGATGTAGTCGACGCCCGTCTCGGCAATCACCCGCAGGGTGGTTTCGTTGACCCCGCCGCTGGCTTCCAGCTTGGCCTTGCCAGCGGTGATACGCACCGCTTCGCGCATTTCATCCAGGGTCAGCTCGTCGAGCATGATGATGTCGGCGCCAGCATTCAGCGCCTGGCGCAGTTCATCCAGGCTTTCCACTTCGATTTCCACCGGTTTGCCGGGGGCAATACGATGCGCCGCCGCCACTGCCTCAGCCACGCCACCGCTGGCGGCGATGTGGTTTTCCTTGATCAGGAAGGCGTCATACAGACCGATGCGGTGATTGTGGCAACCGCCGCAGGTGACCGCGTACTTCTGCGCCAGGCGCAGCCCTGGCAGGGTCTTGCGGGTGTCGAGCAGTTGCACCTGGGTGCCTTCGACCAGGTCGGCGAGGAAGCGCGCACGGGTGGCCACGCCCGACAGCATCTGCAGGAAGTTCAGTGCGCTGCGCTCACCGCTGAGCAGCGAACGCGCCGGGCCCTCGAGGTGGAACAGCGGCTGATTGGCAGTGGCGCGCTCGCCATCGGCCACCTGCCAGTGCACGGCCACGCGTGGGTCGAGCTGACGAAACACGGCATCGACCCAGGCGGTGCCGGCAATCACGCAGTCTTCGCGGGTGATGATGGTGGCCTTGGCCAGGCGCTCGGCCGGGATCAGCTGCGCGGTGATGTCGCCACTGCCGATGTCCTCCAGCAGTGCGCGGCGCACATTGGCTTCGATCTCGGCGGTCAGGTCGGCAAGGCGTAGGTTCGGCATGGTCGGCTCCACAAGCTAGATGCCGGCGATTATAGGGCAGGGGGACGGCGCCGTGTACAGCTGCCTGGCAGGCGACCATTGGTCAGGCCAGATGAGCATTTTGCCAAAAACACAGTCATTTACCCGCCAGTGAAGAGTACTGGCAGCTGTCGGCATTTTTACCGATAATGGCGTCCAACATTTGGCGTCATAGCTTTGACGATTTCTCGCCCTATCGAATACGTCACCCAGCAAGGAGTCCGGGATGCATAAAGAAGGCAAGGTGGTGCCCCTGGCGGCCGCCATCGATCGAGGCGCACGTACGCCTTTACCTTGCCTTCCGGTGTTGCTCCTGCAAGTGCGTGACAAGGCCGCCCTGCAACTGCGCCAGGGCCTGCAGGCGCTGTTCGACAATGCCGACGATACGCTGTTCGAAATGGCCGACCGGGCGGCTGACCGCTTCGACCAGAACTTGTACTTCGAGGCCATGCGTGACCTGCGCCTGAAGCGCAAGCACATCGAACGCGGTTTTCTCGACATCTTCTACGACACGTTCGCCCGGATCGGCCAGTTCGACCCGCTGGGCCAGCTGGGGGCGACTAACAAGGCACAAATGGAGCGTGCCGCCGCTGTCGACGGCATGGTTGCCCGGGTGCTGTCGCGTGATGGCGTCGCCCTTGAGCAACTGGGCCAGCGCTTGCAGTGCCTGCTCGGGCGCAGCTTCGACGAACAGCAGAACCCGTTCGGGCCTGCTGCGCTGTGTGGCTATTTCCTGGACGCCGGGCGCAATCTGGGCGTGGGCTTGCGGGTCAAGCTGATCCTGCTGAAGCTGTTCGAGCGTTATGTGCTGCGTGATATCGACGTGCTTTATGCTGAAGCCAACCAGTTGCTGGCCGCTGCTGGCGTGATGCCGGAACTGCAGCCGGCACCGCGTCGGCGCGCCGAGGACCGCCGCCTGAGTTCGCGGCGAGTGTCGGCCAGCCTCGAGCCTGATGCCATGGGCGCAGACAGCGCCGGGCATGCCTTCATGCGTTCACTCGAAGGCCTGCTGTCGCCGTGCCGAGGCCGCATCGCCCCGCGCCTGCAAGCTGCCGCCAGCGCCCAGCCGATCAGCACCGCCGATTTGCTGCGCCTGCTTTCGCACCTGCAGCACTATGTGCCGGCCACGATCGACGATGACGACTTCGACCTGGGCCAGCAGCTTGAACAGTTGCTGCTGCGGGTCAGCGTGCGCAGCGGTACCCGCCGGCGCATCGCGTGCGCCGACGAGGACATGATCAACCTGGTCGGCCTGCTGTTCGCTTACATCGCAGCCGACGACAACCTGCCGCTGAGTCTGCGCGCACTGATCGTTCGCCTGCATATACCGCTGCTCAAGGTGGCGCTGCTGGACAAAAGCCTGTTCAGCCGTGCCAGCCACCCGGCGCGGCGCCTGCTCAACGAGATCGCCGCTGCCGCGATCGGCTGGGAAACCGGCAGCGAAGGCCTGCGCGACAGCCTGCATCTGCGCGTGGAGCGCATCGTCCAGCGCCTGCTCAATGATTTCACCGATGACGCCACGCTGTTCGCCGAGTTGCTGGAGGATTTCCTCGCCTTCAGCCAGGACGAGCGCCGGCGCAACGAACTGCTGGAACAACGTACGCGCGATGCCGAAGAAGGCCGCGCCCGAGCTTTGCAGGCCCGCCAGCAGGTGCAGCAGGCGCTCAACCAGCGCCTGCGCGGTCGCACGCTGCCGCAAGGGGTCGTGCACATGCTCGTGCAGTCCTGGAGCCAGGTGCTGTTGCTGGCCTGGCTCAAGCAGGGCGAAGCGTCCCAGGCCTGGCAGCAAGCGCTGGCGACCATGGATAGCTTGCTCGCCAGCATTGTCCCGCATCAATCACCGCAGGTGTTGCTGCAACAAGTGCCAGGCCTGCTCAAGGCCCTGCGTGACGGCCTGGCCAGCGTGGCGCTGGACTCGGCGGCAAGCCGTGGATTCTTCCAGCAGCTGGAGCAGCTGCACCTGCGCGCGTGTGCACAGGGCACACTGCCTGCTGGCAGCGATGCACTGGCCGAAGTCCTGGTGGCCGAGGATATCGTACTGGCCGTCGCCGACGAGTCCGCCTGCGCGCCGCTGCATCAACTCGATGAGCAAGCGGCAGAGCTGCGCCTGGTGCAGCGCCTGCGTATCGGTGCCTGGGTCGAAATGCTCGATGATGACGAGCCGCTGCGCTGCAAGCTGGTCGCGCGCATCGACAGCAGCGACCGGCTGGTGTTCGCCAACCGCACCGGGATGAAGGTGCGCGAATGGAACACGGTCAGCCTGGCCCAGGCCCTGCGCCGTGGCGCTGCGCGATTGCTGGATGACGGCCTGCTGTTCGAGCGGGCACTGGAAACCGTGCTCCAAGGCCTGCGCCAGCAGCAGGTGCAGTGAGCTGGCGGCATTACAATCATTCACATGCACAGCGCCCCACGCCCAAGGCATACTGCAGCTCTGTACCGGTGCTTTTCAGGATCTGCCCCATGCAATTGGACCGTGCCACTGGCTGGTTCCACGGAAACGGAATCACCCACTGCCCCTCGCCGAACTTCAACGCCCGCCCGGAGGGTGAAGCGATTTCCCTGCTGGTGATCCACAACATCAGCCTGCCGCCGGCCTGCTTCGGCAGCGGCAAGGTCCAGCAGTTCTTCCAGAACCGCCTGGACCCGAACGAACACCCTTACTTTGCCAGCATCAGCCACCTGACCGTTTCGGCGCACTTGTTCGTCGAACGCGACGGTGCAGTGACCCAGTTCGTCTCGTTGCTCGACCGTGCCTGGCATGCCGGCGTGTCGAGTTTCGACGGGCGTGAGGGCTGCAACGACTTTTCCATCGGCATCGAGCTGGAAGGCACCGACGATCTGCCCTATACCGATGCCCAGTACACCGTGCTGGAGCAACTGACCCGGCAAATCCAGGCCGCCTGGCCGGTGATCGGCCTTGAGCGTATCCAGGGCCACAGCGACATTGCCCCGGTGCGCAAGACCGACCCCGGCCCGGCGTTCGACTGGGAGCGCTACCACAAGGCCATGGGGTACAACGAGGACAACGCATGAGTTTTCTGGTGCTGTTACTGGCGCTGTGGGTAGAGAAGTTCTCTGCCCTGCGCCATCAGGTGCAACGAGACGCTTTCTTCCTGGGCGAACTGGTGCGCCTGGAGCGCAGCGGCAAGGTCCACCCCTGGTGGACGCTGGCGATCCTGGTGCTGGCGCCGGTGCTGGTGCTGGTGCTGTTGCTGCACGTGCTGGACCCGGTTGCCTACGGCTTGCTGGCCTTGCCGCTGCACTTGCTGGTGCTGATCTACAGCCTGGGGCGCGGCGATGCCAAGGCTTCCCTGGGGCCGTTTCGCGATGCCTGGCGGCGTGGCGATGACCAGGCTGCACTGCATGTGGCCGAGCGCGACCTGGGCTTGGCGGCCGACGAGCCACACAGCCTGCTGGTGCGGGTGCAGGGTTACCTGTTGTGGCAGGCCTACCAGAGCTTCTTCGCGGTGATCTTCTGGTACTTCGTGCTCGGCCCCGGCGCGGCGCTGGCCTACCGCTTGCTGGCACTGACCGCCGAGCATAGCCTTCAGCCTGCGCTCAAGGCCCGTGCCGAGCAGCTGCGGCACATCATGGACTGGCTGCCGGTGCGGGTGCTGGCCCTGAGCTTCGCGCTGGTCGGCAATTTCGTCGCGGTGACGCGGGTGATGCTGCACGAGCTGCTCAACTGGCACATCAGTGCCGGGCACCTGGTGGCCAGGGTCGGGCGCGTTGCCGATGACATCCCCGAGGAAGAAGACCCCCAGCGCGGGCTGGGGAGACTGGACAGCCTGTGGGAGCTGCTGCTGCGTTGTGCGGTGCTGTGGTACGCAGGGTTTGCCCTGTGGACAGTCCTCGTATAGTCGGCTGCGGTCGCTCCTAAAGAGGCATTCGCGGGCAGCGGTTAACCTTAAGTTACAAACCTCCGATTCGATCTGCGTTATACAAGTGGCCTAGTGCTATCTCTGCAGAACAACAAGAATCCATGGAGGTGCCCCGTGAAGCGTCTGCTCTACCCGGCCATCGCATTGATGAATCGGCTGAGCTTCGGCCAGAAGTTCAGCCTCATCAGCGTCCTGTTCTTCCTGCCCATGTTGGCCACCAGCTTTTATCTGGTGCGTGATGCCTACCAGCAGTTCCAGGCCACCCGCGCCGAGTTGCAGGGCATGGCGCCGCTGGCTGACAGCCTTAGCCTGCGCGCCGACCTGGAGGCGCTGGGCAACCTCTTGCAGATCAATGCCGTGCTTGGCCAGTCGGGCCAGGCCGGGGACCTGGAGGCACGAATCGCTGCATTGCAGGACAAGGTCCAGGCGCAGTTGCACAGGCTGCAAGGGGATGCGGCGGTACCTCAAGGCAAGCTCGAAGAATTGGCTGGGGCATTTGCCAGTGCCCGGGCGGAATCGTCGCTGCAGAACAAGGCCGCACTGTTCGACAAGCTGCTGGCCCAGGCGCAGATGCTGGCCAAGCAGGTGGTCAGCCAGTCTGGCCTGAGCCAGGACAGCCAGGCTTCGGTGCGTCAGTTGAGCGAACTGCTGGGGGGCGCCACGGCGCAGGTCACCCAGGCCCTGGGTGAAGGCCGGGCCATGGGCGCCATTGCCCTGGGGCGGGGGTTCATCGACTCTTCTGGCAGTGCCCGTTTCGAAGACCTGCTGCAACGCCTCGATCGCCTTGGCGCCGACTATGCCTTGCGGCTGGATGATGCCCTCGCCACGGAGCGGACTGCCAAGGCCAGCTTGGCGGGCGCGGCAGCAAGCAGCCAGGCGACGGTCAGGCAGGCCGCGTCGTTGTTCGAAGAGCAGGTGGTGGTGGCGGAAACGCTCGATGCCCCTTGGCCGGCGTTCTATCAGCAGGTCAGCGAACTGATGGCGCAGACCTATCGTTTCAACGATGCCTTGCTTGCGGACCTGCAGGGGCAGTTGCAACAGCGCCTGGCTGAGCAGCGCGTGCGCATGCTCGCCCTGGGCGTGGTGCTGGCCGGTGTCTTCGTGCTGATCCTGTACTTGTATGGCGGCTTCTATGTATCGACCCGGGCCACCTTGCGCCGGCTGGGCTGTGCCATGGACAAAGTGGCTGCCGGTGACATGACGGTCAGCTTCCAGGCCCACAGCCGCGATGAACTGGGTGAGTTGGGTCAGGGCTTCAGTGAAACCGTGCGTCGTATCCGCGGCCTTATCGACCAGGTCGGGCGCACCGTGGTGGCCGTCGAAGAGCAGGCCGGGCAGGTGCTGGCGGTGTCGGCGCGGAGCAATCAGGCGGTCAGTGGCCAGCGTGAACAGATAGAGCAGGTGGCCACGGCGATGAACCAGATGAGCGCCACTTCGCAGGAGGTGGCGCGCAGTGCCGCGCTGGCCGCCAACGGGGCACAGCAGGTCAATCGTGAAAGCGCCAATGGCCGCACGTTGGTGGAGAGCCAGCAAGACAGCATCGGCCGCCTTGCCGAGGAAATCGACCAGACCGTGCTGGCAATCAATCGGCTGGCTGACGACAGCCAGGCAATCGGCCAGGTGCTGGAGGTTATTCGCAGCATTGCCGAGCAGACCAATCTACTGGCGTTGAATGCGGCCATCGAAGCTGCCAGGGCCGGTGAGCAAGGGCGTGGGTTCGCCGTGGTGGCTGATGAAGTGCGCACCCTGGCCCGGCGTACCCAGGACTCCACTGAGCAGATCGCGCTGATGATCCAGCGCCTGCGTGAGGGGGTGGCTGCGGCGGTGCAGGCGATGGGCAGCAGCCATCAGATGGCGGCGGGTACGGTCGATGAAGCACGCCAGGTGCAGCAGGCGCTGGGCAATATCCTGGGTGCAGTGGGGGGCATCGTCGAGCAGAACCAGCAGATTGCGGCGGCGGTCGAGCAGCAGACGGCGGTGGCCCATGACATCGACCGCAACATCGTCGCGATCAACCGGGCGGCGCAGGACACCACCCAAGGGGCTTGCCAGGCCGAGGATGCCAGCCGGGTGCTGTCGACGCAGGTGGTGGAGCTGAAACGCCTGATCGGGGCGTTCAGGGTTTAAGGCCGGCTCTTGAGTTGCCTGTATTGGCCCATTCGCGGGTGAACCCGCTCGCACAGAGACTGCGCAACACTCGGTCTCTGTGCAATACCTGCGGGAGCGGGTTCACCCGCGAAGAGGCCGGTACTACCAGCCAAACAGCTCACAGGCATTGCGACTGCTGGCCTCAGCCAGTGTTTCAGGCTCAATGCCCATCAGCTCGGCCAACGCCTCGGCAATCTCCGGCAGATGTTCCGGGCTGTTGCGCTCGCCGGCATACATCGCCGGGGCCATGTCCGGCGAATCGGTCTCCAGCACGATGCTCTCCAGCGGCAGGCGCGGGAGGGTCTTGCGCAGGCGTAGCGCCTGCGGCCAGGTCGCTGCGCCACCCAGGCCAAGCCGAAAGCCCAGCTTGATGTACTCGCGCGCCTCTTCGTAACTGCCGGCAAAGGCATGGATCACCCCCGCGCGCGCCGGCTTGTAGCGCTTGAGCGTGGCAATCACCTGGGCATGGCTGCGACGCACATGCAACAGGGCAGGCAGCCCGAAGTCACAGGCCATCTGCAACTGGGCCTCGAACAGCGTCTGCTGGCGTTGCTTGTCCAGTGCTTCGAGGTAGTAGTCCAGGCCGAACTCGCCGACTGCGCACAGCCGTGGGTCGCCGTGCAGGCGCTCCAGCCATTCGCGCAGCTGCGTCAAGTGCTCCGGCCGGTGCTGCTCCAGGTAGATCGGGTGCAGCCCCAGTGCCGCATGCACGCTGCGTTGCGCGCAGGCCAGGTCCCACACCCGCTGGAAATTCGCCTGGTACACCCCCAGCACCACCATGCGCTCCACCCCGCGCGCCGCCGCGTTGGCCAGCAGGCGCGGGCGGTCGGCATCGAAGTCGGGGAAGTCCAGGTGCGTGTGGGTGTCGATCAGGCGCATGTTCAGGCTGCTGTGATGCGTTGCTTGAAGGTGCGGCCAATGGCGTGCACGCCAGGTTCGTAGCGTTTTTCCTCGATCGCGGCCAGGGCCAGCTCCAGCGCGGTGGCGGCGATCAGGCCGTGCTGTTGGGCCATGGCGTTGACCGGCAGCGGCAGGAAGTCGAGCAGTTGGTTGTCACCGAACGTGCCCAGCTGCAGCTGACGCGAATCGGCCGGGCGCGCCTGCAAGGTATCGAACACACCTTGCAGCAGCACATAGGAGGTGGTCACCAGGGCATCCGGCAGTCCGCCGTGTTCTTCGATCAATTGTTGCATCAGGCGTTGGCCGCATTCACGGCTGAAGGCCTCGCCCTGATAGCGACGCACCACACCGTCGAAACCTTGCATGGCTTCGTCGAAGCCACCGGCACGGGCCTGGCTCACCGACAGTTCCTGACGTGCGCCGATCAGCGCGATGCTGCCCGGGGCGGTCGCCAGCAGGCTCTCGGCCAGCTGACGGCTGGCATCGCGGTCATCGCTGATCACCGAACAGAAGTGGGCCGGGTTCAGGCGCCGGTCGATGGCGATCACCGGCAGGCCTTTGTCCTGCAGCTCACGGTAGCTGTCGTCCTCTGGCGGCAGGCAACTGGCCACGAACAGCGCATCGCAACGGCGGGCGCGGAACAGCTGCTGCAGCTGGCGCTCACTGTCGGGCTGGTCGTCGCTGCTGGCAATCAGCAGCTGGTAGCCACGGGCGCGGGCGCCTTGCTCAAGCTGTTTGGCGATGCGGGCATAGCTGGGGTTCTCCAGATCCGGGAGAATGAAGCCCAGGGTGCGGGTGTGCCGGCTGCGCAGGCCGGCTGCTTGCGGGTTGGGCGTGAAGCCATGGGCCTCGACCACCGCGCGCACGCGCTCGACAGTGCTGTTGCTGATGCGCTGCTGTTCGGCCTTGCCATTGATGACATAACTGGCAGTGGTCACTGACACACCGGCCAGACGGGCGATATCGCTGAGTTTCACCGAATTTTCCTTGTTATTACCGGGACTGGCTACGGAACCAGGACCGGGTAGTTTGACCCGGGTTGGCCGCCACGCGCAGGCGACCATTGTCGCAATTGTCCGACAGGATGGGGCTTTTTCATCAGGAGATTATCGAGTAACGTGGCCGCTTGGTCAGATTAAACGTTTCAGCTATTAATTTTTCTGCCTCGGCCGCCGCCCATGCAAGGCTGTCGAACTGGCTGATTCTGTGAATATCACAACAATACCTCAGTACCCGGCATCAAAACCAAGCTGGGGCTGCAAAAGGAGAAGGTCATGCTCGAGCTCGCCAAAGAGCAGATAGCCATGGGCCAGAAGGCCGCCAACAAGGCCGAGGCGCTAAGCCTGCTGGCGGATCAGCTGGTGGCCGACGGCCTGGTCGCCGAAGGTTATCTTGACGGCCTGCAGGCGCGCGAAGCGCAAGGCTCGACGTTCCTTGGCCAGGGCATCGCCATCCCGCACGGCACCCCGCAGACCCGTGAGCTGGTGTTCGCCACGGGCGTGCGCCTGCTGCAGTTCCCCGAAGGCGTGGACTGGGGCGATGGCCAGATCGTCTACCTGGCCATCGGCATTGCCGCCCGCTCCGATGAACACCTGCGCCTGCTGCAGTTGCTGACCCGTGCCCTCGGCGAAACCGACCTGGCCGAGGCGCTGCGCCGGGCCAGCTCCGCCGAGGCGTTGCTCAAGTTGCTGCAAGGTGCGCCACAGGCGCTGGCGCTGGACGCGCAACTGGTCGGCCTGAACCTGCCGGCGGAAGATTTCGATGAACTGGCCTGGCGCGGTGCCCGCCTGCTGCAGCGCGCCGGTTGTGTCGACAGCGGCTTCGCGGCCGTGCTGCAACAGGCCGACCCCCTGCCACTGGGCGAGGGTCTGTGGTGGCTGCACAGCGAGCGCCAGGTGCGCCAGCCCGGCCTGGCCTTCATCACCCCGCAGCAGCCCCTGCGTTATCGTGACCAGCCGCTCAATGGCCTGTTCTGCCTGGCCAGCCTCGGCGCGGCCCATCAGGCGCTGCTCGAGCGCCTGTGCGAAGTGTTGATCGAAGGCCGTGGGCAAACGCTCTACCAGGCCACCAGCAGCCGCGCGGTACTGGAGGTGCTGGGCGGTGAGGCACCGGTAGACTGGCCCAGTGCGCGGGTCGTGCTGGCCAACCCGCATGGGCTGCATGCCCGCCCGGCGAAGGTCCTGGCGCAACTGGCCAAGGGCTTCGAGGGCGAAATCCGCGTGCGTGTGCTCGACAGCGCGCAGCCGGCGGTGTCGATCAAGAGCCTGAGCAAGCTGCTCAGCCTGGGCGCCCGTCGCGGCCAGGAACTCGAACTGATGGCAGAACCGACGATTGCCGCCGATGCCTTGCCGGTCCTGTTGGCAGCCATCGAGCAGGGCCTGGGCGAAGACGTCGAGCCGTTGGCGCAAACGGCCGCAGTGGCCGTTGCCAGCGCAGTCGACGTACTTCAGGCGCCTGCTGCAGGCAGCCGTATCCAGGGCGTCAGTGCATCCCCCGGTATCGCCAGCGGGCCGGCGCATGTCTGTGTCGAGCGCGAAATCGACTACCCACTGCGCGGCGAGTCGCCAGCCCAGGAGCGCCTGAAGCTGCGCGGCGCGCTGGATGCCGTCAATGGTGAATTGCAGGCGCTGGTGCAGCGCAGCGACAAGTCGATAGGCGAGATCTTCGTCACCCACCAGGAAATGCTCGCCGACCCGGCCCTGAGCGACGATGTCGACGTACGCCTGGCCCAGGGCGAAAGTGCGGCAGCGGCCTGGATGGCGGTGATCGAAGCAGCGGCGCGCCAGCAGGAAGCGCTGCACGATGCGCTGTTGGCCGAGCGTGCTGCCGACCTGCGCGACATTGGCCGCCGGGTGTTGGCCCAGTTGTGTGGCGTGCAGGCCCAGGCCGAACCTGAACAACCTTACGTACTGGTGATGGGCGAGGTCGGCCCCTCCGATGTCGCCCGCCTGGACCCGGCCCGCGTCGCCGGCATCGTCACCGCTCACGGCGGTGCCACCGCGCACAGTGCGATCGTCGCCCGCGCCCTGGGCATCCCGGCGGTGGTCGGCGTGGGCCCGGCGATGCTGCTGGTCGATTCCGGCACTCCACTGCTGCTCGACGGCCAGCGCGGCGTGGTCAGCGTCGCACCGCCGGCTGATGAACTGCAACGCGCACTGGCCGAGCGTGACCTGCGCGAACAACGCCTGCAAGCCGCCTGGGCCAAGCGCCATGAGCCGGCCGTGACCCGCGATGGCCATGCCATCGAAGTGTTCGCCAACATCGGCGAGAGCAGCGGCATCGACAAGGTGGTGGAGCAGGGTGCCGAAGGCGTTGGCCTGCTGCGCACCGAGCTGATATTCATGGCCCATTCCCAGGCACCCGACGTGCCTACCCAGGAAGCGGAGTACCGCCGGGTGCTCGATGGCCTCGGCGGCCGGCCACTGGTGGTGCGCACCCTCGATGTGGGGGGCGACAAGCCATTGCCGTACTGGCCGATCGCCGCCGAGGAAAACCCGTTCCTTGGCGTGCGCGGCGTGCGCCTGACCCTGCAACGCCCGCAGATCATGGAAGACCAGCTGCGCGCCTTGCTGCGTGCCGCCGATCAGCGGCCCCTGCGCATCATGTTCCCCATGGTCGGGCAGGTGCACGAGTGGCGTGAGGCGCGGGCCATGGTCGAGCGCCTGCGCCTGGAAATCCCGGTCGCCGACCTGCAAGTCGGGATCATGGTCGAAGTGCCGTCCGCCGCCCTGCTGGCGCCGCAACTGGCCCGCGAAGTGGACTTCTTCAGCATCGGCACCAACGACCTGACCCAGTACACCCTGGCCATTGACCGTGGTCACCCGAGCCTTTCCGCCCAGGCCGACGGCCTGCACCCGGCGGTGCTGAGCCTGATCGACATGACCGTGCGCGCCGCCCACGCCGAGGGCAAGTGGGTCGGTGTTTGTGGCGAACTGGCCGGCGACCCGCAGGCGGTGGCCGTGCTGCTGGGCCTGGATGTGGACGAGCTGAGCGTGGCTGCCCGCAGCATTGCCGAAGTCAAAGCCCTGGTGCGCCAGGCTGATCACCAAACGGCCCGCGCCCTGGCGCGCGAGGCCTTGCAACAGGACAGCGCCGCGGCGGTTCGCGCGCTGGTGGAGCGTTACTGATGGCCAAGATCCTCACCCTGACCCTGAACCCGGCGCTGGATATCACCGTCAGCCTCGATGCCTTGCGCCCGGGGCACGTCAACCGTGCCCAGGCCCAGCAAAGTCACGCGGCGGGTAAAGGCCTGAACGTGGCCCAGGTGCTCGCCGACCTGGGCCACAGCGTTACGGTCGGGGGCTTTCTGGGCCGCGACAACCCGCAACCGTTCGAGGCACTGATCGCCCGGCGCGGTTTTGCCGACTGCTTCGTGCGGGTGGCCGGTGAAACCCGCAGCAACCTCAAGCTGGTCGAGGCCGACGGCCGGGTCACCGACATCAACGGGCAGGGCCCGGAAGTCGACCAAGCCGCCCGCGCCGGGTTGCTGCACCGCCTGGCGCAGGTGGCGCCAGGGCACGACGCGGTGGTCGTGGCCGGTAGCCTGCCGCGCGGTATCAGCCCTGAGTGGTTCCGCCAGTTGCTCGAGCAGTTGCAGGCACAAGGGCTGAAAGTGGCCCTCGACAGCAGTGGCGACGCGTTGCGTGCCGGGCTGCAGAGCGCGCCATGGCTGGTCAAACCCAATACCGAAGAGCTGGGCGAAGTGCTCGGCCTGGTCGTGCAGACCGCCGCCGAGCAGCGCGCCGCTGCCGAGCAACTGCTGGCCAGTGGTATCGAGCATGTGGTGGTTTCGGCGGGCGAGCAGGGCGTCAGCTGGTTTACCGCCGGCCAGGCGCTACAGGCGCGGCCGCCGCAGGTGCGAGTTGCCAGCACCGTGGGCGCGGGTGATTCGCTGGTCGCCGGTATGGTCCACGGCCTGCTGGCAGGGGAATGCCCACAGCAGACCTTGCGCCGAGCCACGGCCATCGCGGCGCAGGCCGTGACCCAGGTCGGCTTCGGCATCAGCGACCGCGAGCAACTGGCGCACCTGGAAGCCGCCGTGCAACTGACAGAACAACAAGAGGGTTGCCGATGAACATTGCCATTGTCACCGCCTGCCCCAATGGGCAGGTGTCCAGCGTGCTCAGTGCCCGCCTGCTGGCAGCTGCCGCCCAGCGCCGCGGCTGGAGCACCAGTGTCGAGGTACAGGATGCCGAACATCCCGAGCGCCAGCTGACGCCGGCGCAGATTGCCGAGGCCGATTGGGTGCTGGTGGTCAGTACCGGCCCGGTTGAGCTTGCGCGCTTCGCCGGCAAGCGTGTGTACCAGAGCACCCCGGCGCAGGCCCTGGCCGACCGTGAGGGCTTCCTCGACGAGGCGGCGGGCAAGGCCGAAGTGCTGGCTGCCCAAGCGCTCGGCACGGTGCCTTCAGCGGCGGTACGCATTGTTGCGGTTACCGCCTGCCCGACGGGCGTGGCGCATACCTTCATGGCTGCCGAAGCCCTGCAACAGGCGGCGCAACAGTTGGATTACCAGCTCACCGTCGAGACCCAGGGCTCGGTCGGTGCACGCAACCCGCTGTCAGCCCAGGCCATTGCCGAGGCCGATGTGGTGCTGCTGGCCGCCGACATCGAGGTGCCGACGGCACGCTTTGCCGGCAAGCGTATCTACCGCTGCGGCACCGGTATCGCCCTCAAGCAGGCGCGTGCGACCTTGGAAAAAGCCCTGGCCGAGGCCAAGGTCGAAAGTGCCGCGGACCCTGCCTCGGCGGCGCCGGCCAAGGCTGAGAAAAGCGGCGTCTACAAGCACTTGCTGACCGGTGTTTCGTTCATGTTGCCGATGGTGGTGGCCGGTGGTTTGCTGATCGCGCTGTCGTTCGTCTTCGGCATCGAAGCCTACAAGCAACCGGGTACCTTGCCTGCCGCGCTGATGCAGATTGGGGGCGAGGCGGCGTTCAAGTTGATGGTGCCGCTGCTCGCGGGTTACATCGCCTGGTCCATCGCCGACCGACCGGGGCTGGCGCCGGGCATGATCGGGGGCTTGTTGGCCAGCACCTTGGGTGCCGGTTTCATCGGTGGCATCGTCGCCGGCTTTCTCGCCGGCTACAGCGCCAAGGCCATCGCCCGCTGGGCCCGCCTGCCGAGCAGCCTGGATGCGCTCAAGCCAATCCTGATCATCCCGCTGCTGGCCAGCCTGTTCACCGGCCTGGTGATGATCTACGTGGTCGGCCAGCCAGTGGCGGCCATGCTCGAAGGGCTGACGCATTTCCTCGACAGCATGGGCACCACCAACGCCATCCTGCTCGGGCTGCTGCTGGGCGGGATGATGTGCGTCGACCTCGGCGGGCCGATCAACAAGGCCGCCTATGCCTTCTCGGTGGGGCTGCTGGCGTCTTCCAGCTATGCACCGATGGCGGCGACCATGGCCGCCGGCATGGTGCCGCCGATCGGGCTGGGCATCGCCACCTTCCTGGCCCGGCGCAAGTTCGCCCAGAGCGAGCGCGAGGCGGGCAAGGCGGCGTTGGCGCTGGGGCTGTGCTTCATTTCCGAAGGGGCTATCCCGTTTGCTGCCAAGGACCCGCTGCGGGTGATCCCGGCGAGCATTGCCGGTGGCGCCTTGACCGGTGCGCTGTCGATGTACTTCGGATGCAAGCTGATGGCGCCGCATGGTGGGCTGTTCGTGCTGCTGATCCCCAATGCGATCAACCATGCGCTGTTGTATCTGCTGGCGATTGTGGCGGGGAGCCTGGTGACGGCGGTGGTGTACGCGCTGATCAAGAAGAGCGAGCGGGTGGAGTTGGCGGTGGCGCCAGTGAAAGCTTAAAGCTATCTGTTGGCCTTGCTGGCCTCTTCGCGGGTAAACCCGCTCCCACAGGATTTGTGCAGGTCTGAAGATTGCGCGATCCCTGTGGGAGCGGGTTTACCCGCGAAGAGGCCGGTACAGGCTAGCGCTGATGCTTCTGCCGCAAGGGCACCAGCAGGTCGGCCAGGCCGTTATGGTCGACCTCATGCATCAACGCCAGCAACCCGCCCAACTCTCCTGCCGGAAAGCCCTTGCGCGCAAACCATGCCAGATAGTCGCCCGGCAAGTCGGCAATGATCCGCCCCTGGTACTTGCCAAAGGGCATGGTGCGGGTAACCAGCAGTTCGAGCATTTCCGGTTTCATCGACGAAGCCTGGCAGTGAATGAGCGCCGACCATACTGCAATCTGCACGAGCACCCAAGCGGCAATCATGCATAACGCCGTTTTCAGGTTTCCTCTTGAGATCACTAACCTATTGTTTTTAAAAGTTTTATTTTAGTTGTGCGGTTTGGCATGAAGGCTGCTCCAGTACAAGTGAATATCACCTGCCAAGGAGTTCGTGCCATGAGCAACCCCAACAAAGACGTGATCGACGTACTGAACGACCTGATCGAGTACAGCAAGGATGGCGAAAAAGGCTTCAAAGCCTCGGCCGATGATGTCAAAAACCCCGAACTGAAGGCGTTCTTCGTCCAGCGTGCCGGAGAGTGCGCCAATGCCGCCAGCGAGTTGCAGAGCGAAGTACGCCGATTGGGTGGAGATCCGGAAACCTCCACCAGCATCAGCGGCGACCTGCACCGTGGCTGGGTCAACCTCAAATCGATGGTCACCGGCAAGGATGAGGAAGCGGTGCTCAACGAAGTTGAGCGTGGTGAAGACCATGCCCTCAAGGCCTACAAGGAAGCACGTGAGAAACTGGTCAAGCTTGGCCGCCAGGCCAGTGATCAGAGCTATGCGCTGGTTGAGAAACAGCTGCAGGGTGTGCAGCGTAACCACGACCAGGTGAAGGCACTGCGCAACGCCGCCCGCGCCCGTTCCTAGTCCATCGGCCCCTCGACCCGGTTGCGGCCATTGGCCTTGGCCCGGTAGAGCGCTTCGTCCGCGGCACCCAGCACCTGTGTCAGGTCTTGCTGGGTGCCGGGGATGTAGACCCCGACGCCAATGCTCACTGTCACCGAGTGAGCATCATCGGCAAACGGTGCCAGCGCCTCGACCTGGGCACGAATGCGCTCGGCCAGTAGCAGCGCGCCGGCCAGTTCGGTTTCCGGCAGGATCACCTGAAATTCTTCTCCGCCGTAGCGTGCAGCCAGGTCTGCCGGGCGCCGGATACACCGCTCCAGTGTACTGGCGACCTCGCGCAACGCGTGGTCCCCTCCCGCGTGGCCATGGCGCTGGTTGAATGCCTTGAAATGATCCACATCCACCATCAGTACCGCCAGCGGCTTGCGGTTGCGCTGCGCGCGTGACCATTCCTGTCGCAACACCTGGTCCAGCCGGCGACGGTTGGCCAGGCCGGTCAGGCTGTCGGTGGCGGCCAGGGTCGCCAGGCCCAGTTCGGCTTCGTGGCGGCGGCGCAGTTCGCGGCCCAGCAGCAAGGTCAGCCAGAGAATGCCGATACACAGCACCCCTGTGGCGACGCTGACCAGAATGGCCGTGCGCCGCCATGACTGGAACACTTCGTCGGCGGAGTGCACCACCAGTACGATCAGCGGCAGGTCGGCGACCTGGGCGAAGGTGTACATGCGCTGGGAAGGGGAGCTGCCAGAGCGGGCGGTGAAGCTGCCGCTGTGCTCGCTGAGAATGCGCTTGAAGTTTGGGCGTTCGCCGTAATAGCTGCCGATTGCCGAATCCTCTGGGCTTGCAGGTTCCCGGGCGAGCAGCTGGCCGTTGGTATTGAACAGGTTGATGCTGCTTTCATCGCCGATATCCAGACGGCGGAACAACTCACTGAAGTACGACAGGCGCAGAGCCCCGGCGGCCAATCCGGCAAATTCGCCGTGCGGGCCATTGATGCGTCGGCTGAAACTGATGCACCAGTCCATGTTACCCAGCTTGGCCTTGAAGGGCGGCCCCACCAGCAAACCCAGGTTTGGATCATGCTGGTGTGCCTGGAAAAAGACGCTGTCGGCGAAGCTGGCCTTGGGGGGGACGGGGCTGCTGGAGTCCCCGACCACATTGCCATCCTTGTCCAGCCACAGCACATTACCGCGCTTGCGGTCGACGAAGGCTTCATTGAACAGCAGATGCTGGCGCAGCGGGCCGGAGATCTCCGGCAGTTCCTTGCGGCTGACCGCCCAGATCAGGCCTTTTAGCGAGTGGTCGTAGAGTTCGACATTGCGCAGGATGTCGCTTTCGATCAGCTGGACGATGTTGTTCGAGGAGCGGATGGCCGATTGCTCCACACTGTCGCGCTCGCGGGCCAGCAGGTAGCTGACGATGGCCACGA
The DNA here is from genome assembly GCF_024349685.1 of Pseudomonas sp. LRP2-20. Taxonomy (NCBI): domain Bacteria; kingdom Pseudomonadati; phylum Pseudomonadota; class Gammaproteobacteria; order Pseudomonadales; family Pseudomonadaceae; genus Pseudomonas; species Pseudomonas sp. LR2-20. The sequence goes on from NZ_AP025944.1 coordinate 936,951, forward strand.
TGGCGAGCACGGCAAGGCAACTGCCCAGGTTGAGGATCAGCTCGGGGTGCGACCTGTAGAGTGCGAAACGCGAAGATCGAGTGGGCATGCGCGCTACTGCTGAGGCAGGGCCATTTGCGGCGGGCGACATTCTAGGGAAGCGTGGATTGTCGGACAAGATTTGTCCGACGGAAATACGCAGGGGGCTGCTTTGCAGCCCATCGCCGGCAAGCTCGGCTCCCACAGGTATTTCACCGCCCTTGAGGCCTGTGGTGTCCTGGTGGGAGCCGCGCTTGCCGGCGAAACGAGGGCAAAGCCCTCGCCAGCGGTCTCAGGTCAGAAGATGTTCAGTGGGTAATCGACGATCACACGCACTTCATCGTTGTCGCTGTTGCTGTCGATCGAGGCATAACCCTGGCTGCCACGGTGGGTGGCATAGCGCAGTTGCACCGCCAGATCCTTCAGGTCGCCTTCCTGGAACACATATTTCACATCCATGTCGCGCTCCCAGTGCATGGCGTTCTTGCCATCGGCGCGGTAGTAGTCGTAGTGGCTGGTGTCCTGGGTGGCCTTGGTCAGGTCTGCCTCACCGCGCGAGTACGACAGCGAGGTGCTCAGGCCCGGAATACCGATACCGGCGAAGTTGTAGTCGTACTGCAGCTTCCACGAACGCTCGTTGGGGGCGTTGAAGTCCGAGTACATGCGCGAGTTGTCCAGGTACACGCTGTCGCCCAGGTTGATGTAGTCGAACGGCGTGTTGCCGTTGACCCGCTGGTAGGCGGCGGTGACGCTGTGGTAACCGGCGTTGACCGTGAAGTGCAGGCTGTAGGTGTTGTTGTCGATCTTGCCCAGCAGCGCCTGGCCGGTGTCCTGGGTGTGGTAGAAGTGCACGCCCGGGTTGAGGCTGACCAGGTCGTTGACCACGTAGGTGTAGTCGAAGTCGGCGTAGTACTGGTTCCAGACGTCCTTGAGCTCGGCCGCATACAGGTTGGCGGTGACGTTCTCGGTACCGCTCCACGCGGCGCCTGCCCAGTTCAGGTGCTTGCTGGTCTGGCCCTGCATGTCGCCGTAGTAGCTGTCGATACGACGGTGGCCGCTCTGGTTGTACGGGTGGGTGAAGCTGACCTGGCCGCCTTCGAGCAGCAGGCCGTCGACGCTGTGGTTGGTCAAGCTCACACCGCGGAAGGTCTGCGGCAGCATGCGGGTTTCGCCGCCAGCGATCACCGGGTTGGTGATGAACAGGTCACCGGCTTTCAACTCGGTGTCGAAGGCCTTGAGCTTGACCGCTGCACCGGCGGTGGAGAACGAGTGCGGGGCGGCGCCCAGTTCACCGTTGTCCTTGATGTGTTCGGGCAGGATGCTGGTGCCGGCATGGCCGCCACCGCCGTCGAGCTTCAGGCCCAGCATGGCATGGGCGTCGAGGCCGAAACCGACCACTCCCGGGGTGTAACCGGACTCGAAACGGGCGACCGCGCCCTGGCCCCACTCGCGGGTGTCGCGCACGCCGGCATTGTGGTTGTCACGGTTGAAGTAGGCATTTCGGAAATGCAGATTGAAGGACGAACCTTCGATGAAGCCATCAGCCTTGTCTTCATCTGCCTGGGCGGCGAAAGGGATCGTTGCAGTCAACGCAATGAACAACGGGGTGAAACGAAACGCGGAAGGCACCGGTACTAGCTCCTTGGGTCGGGCGGTGGGGCAGTTTTTATTTTTGAATGTGCGTCTTTTTATAGGTGTACGTTACGGCGGGGCTGATAGTTAGAGCACATAAAAAAAGCCGCTGATCGGCAGCGGCTTTGAAAGGCTAACATATCGGCACCGACGGTGCCCATGGTATAGCCAAGGGAAAACTGGAGCAGGTGCAACGCCCGATCAGCTATCGGCATTGGCGTCGCTGGAAACTTTCGAAGCTGTCTGTTCTGCGTCTTTGCCGGCGTCGGCCTTGTGTGCCAGGGCTTCGCGGGCATCTTGGTGAACAGCGGCAAGTTCTGCAGTGCGAGCAACGAAAGCCGGGGATTCTTCGGCCATGGCCAGGGGCGACAACAACAGGGACGACAGAACGAAAACGCTGGCAATACCCATACTGTTGGACATGTTTGAAACTACCTTCTTGCTTGGCAAGTGCTATGAGGACGGGGCTAAAGTTAGTCCTTAAAGTGCCGCGGAAACAGCGTCTTTGGCGATAAGCACTGTTGCGCAAAAAGTAATGATCGATGGGAAAGCAATTGAACTTTGGCCGTAAACCAGCATGCTAGAGGGCCTGCTCGTGTTTTGCGGGCTTGTGCGCCTCGCTGTGGGAGCAACTGTCTTGCTCAATTTCTAGAGTCTGGCGCGATCCTTGTGGATCGGGGTTGCCCGCGAACACCGGCGAAAGCCGGTGCCATACACCGTGTCGCCTGCTTCGCGGGCAAGCCCGCTCCCACAGGGTGCTAGACGGGCTTGCAGATGGGTAAACGGATGCCAAAAGTATTGGCGCCGGCAGCGCTGCGCACGAAAACCTCCCCACCATGCATCAGCGCGATCGCCTTGACGATTGCCAGCCCCAACCCATGGTTCCCGCCGCCACTGTTGCTGCGCGCCGCGTCCACCCGGTAGAACCGTTCGAACAGCAGCGGCAGGTGCGCGTCGTCGATGGCTGGCCCCGGGTTGCTCACGGCAATGCTGACGTGTTCTGGCCCGTCCTCGATGTGCACGCCGATCACCTGATTCGGCGCGGTGTGCTGCACGGCGTTGTTCAGCAGGTTGATCAACGCCCGGCGCAACTGGGCTTTTTCGATGGGCGCCTGGGCATCACCGCTGACGGTGACGCTGACCTGGGCGTCTTCGAGGATGTAGTCGAGGTAATCGAGGGTGGTGGCTACCTCCTCGGCCAGCGAGGCCTGGGTCAGGGCGGTGGCCTTGCTGCCCTGGTCGGCGCTGGCAAGGAACAGCATGTCGTTGATGATGCTGCGCAGGCGCTCCAGTTCTTCCAGGTTCGATTGCAGCACCTCGAAGTAATGCTCGGCGCTGCGCCCGCGGGTGAGGGCGACCTGGGTCTGGCCGATCAGGTTGGTCAGCGGCGAGCGCAGTTCGTGGGCGACGTCGGCGTTGAAGGCCTCCAGCCGTGAATAGGCCTGACTGACCCGCTCCAGCGCGGCATTGAAGGCGCCGGCGAACTGCGCCAGTTCCGGTGCCAGGTCCTGGGTCTGCAGGCGCCCGTCCAGGCGCGGCGGTGCCAGCGCCTGGGCCTCGACAGACAGCGCCAGCAGTGGCCGCAGGCCGACGCGGGCAACCCAGTAACCCAGCACCGAAGCCAGCAGCACACCGAGCACGGCCAGGCCGACAATGGCCACCAGCAGGCTGTGCTGGGCCTGCCAGAACGTTTCGGTGTCGATGCCGATCAGAAAGCGCAGCGGCGGGCGCTCGCCCAGGGCTGGCAATTCGCTGACCAGCACCTTGTACGGGTAAGGCTGGTCAGGCAGACGCAGGTCATGCATGCCTTGCGGGCCCTCGGCAAAGGCGCGGACCAGTTCGCTGGGGTGGCCGTATTCGTAGGCCGGGTTGCTGCTGACTACCCAGAAACGGATGCGCTTGTCTTCTTCGCTGAGCAGGTTGAGCTTGTTGTTGATCTTGGCCCAGTGCTCGGGTGTACCGAAGCGGTTGAGGGTGGACTCGAGCACGCTGAAGCGCGCATCCAGTTCGGCGGCCGGCAGCAGGTCGAGGCTGCGATCGACCTGGCGATACAGCGCCGTACCGATCAGCAGGAACACCCCCAGCGCCACCAGGATGAACAGCGTCGACAGGCGCAGGGCGATGGAATTAAGCGGCACGGTTTTCCAGGACATAGCCCATGCCTCGGATGGTGTGCAGCAGCTTGTTGTCGAACGGCCCGTCGAGCTTGGCGCGCAGGCGTTTGATGGCCACTTCGACGACATTGGCGTCGCTGTCGAAGTTGATGTCCCAGACCAGCTCGGCGATGGCGGTCTTGGAGAGGATTTCGCCCTGGCGCCGGGCCAGCACGCTGAGCAGCGAGAATTCCTTGGCGGTCAGCTCCAGGCGCTGGCCGGCACGGCTGGCCTTGCGCGCCATCAGGTCGATCCACAGGTCGCCGACCTGGATCTGCAACGGCTCATGGCTGCTGCTGCGGCGGGTCAGAGCCTGCAGCCGGGCGACCAGTTCGAGGAACGAGAACGGCTTGCCCAGGTAGTCGTCGGCACCTTCGCGCAGGCCGTGGATGCGGTCTTCGACGCGCTCGCGGGCGGTGAGCATGATCACCGGTGTCTGCTTGCGTGCGCGCAGTGCGCGCAGCACGCCGTAGCCGTCCAGGCCTGGCAGCATCACATCCAGCACGATCACCGCGTAGTCGCCTTCCAGGGCCAGGTGCAGGCCGTCGATGCCGTTGCGCGCAAGGTCGACAGTGAAGCCTTGCTCGGTCAGGCCGCGATGCAGGTAGTCGGCGGTTTTTTCTTCGTCTTCGATGATCAGCACACGCATGGTCTTGTCCTAGCTGGCACTTGGCGCCGCCGCACGGGCGGCCTGGCGGCGGTGGAACAGGCGCTCCAGGGCCAAGTATATGACCGGGGTGGTGAACAGCGTCAGTGCCTGGCTCACCAGCAGCCCGCCGACCACCGCGATGCCCAGCGGCTGGCGCAGCTCGGCGCCGGCGCCGAAGCCGAACATCAGCGGCACCGCGCCGAGCAGGGCGGCGAGGGTGGTCATGATGATGGGCCGGAAGCGCGTCAGGCACGCCTGGTGAATCGCCTGCTCGGGCGTCATGCCTTGGTGGCGCTGGGCTTCCAGGGCGAAGTCGATGAGCAGGATGCCGTTCTTCTTGACGATGCCGATCAGCAGCACCACGCCGATCAGGCCCATGATGCTGAAGTCCTGGCCCATGCCCCAGAGCAATATCAACGCACCCAGGCCGGCCGAGGGCAGGGTGGAAATGATCGTCAGGGGGTGGACGAAGCTCTCGTACAGCACACCAAGGATGATGTACACCGCCACCAGCGCGGCGAGGATCAGCCACGGTTGGCTCGACAGCGAACTCTGGAAGGCCTGGGCCGCGCCCTGGAAGTTGCCGCTGATCGAGTCGGGCATGCCCAGTTCGCGCTGGGTGCGCTCGAGGATCTTCACCGCATCGCCCAGGGCCACGCCGGGGGCCAGGTTGAACGATAGATTGGCCGCCGGGAACAGGCCGTCGTGGCTGATCGACAACGGGCCGGTGCTCGGTGGCGCGACATGCGCCAGGGCCGACAGTGGCACCATCTCGTTGGTCAGTGGCGAGCGCAGGTAGAAGAAGTTCAGGCTCTCGGCCTTGCCGCGCTGCTTCGCGTCCAGTTCGAGGATCACCTTGTACTGGTTGGTCTCGGTCTGGAATTCGCTGATCTGCCGCTGGCCGAAGGCATCGTACAGCGCCTGGTCGACGTCGGTGGTGGTCAGGCCGAAGCGCGCCGCGGCCTGGCGGTCGATGTCGATGCGGGTGACGCTGGCGCCCAGCTGCAGGTCGTTGGACAGGTCGCGGAACACCGGGTTTTCCCGCAGGCGGTCGGTCAGGCGCTGGGTCCACAGGTTCAGGGCCACGCCGTCGTTGCTCTTGAGCACGTACTGGTACTGGGTGCGCGACGGGCCGGAGCTGAGGTTGATGTCCTGGCCGGCACGCATGTACAGGACGATGCCCGGCACCTGGGCCAGTTTCGGCCGCAGGCGGTCGATCAGCTCGCTGGCCGACACGTCACGCTCACCGCGAGGCTTGAGGGCGATCCAGAAGCGGCCGTTGGCGATGGTCTGGTTGCTGCCAGTGACCCCCACCGAATGGGAATAGGCCTGCACCGCCGGGTCGTCGCCGATGATCTTCGCCAGCGCCAGGTGCTTCTCGACCATCGAGGGGTACGACACATCTGCCGCCGCCTCGGTGGTGCCGAGGATGAAGCCGGTGTCCTGCAGCGGGAAGAAGCCTTTGGGGATGCCGACATAACCGACCACGGCCAGGGCCAGGGTCACGCCGAACACGCCAAGGGTCAGGCGCTGGTGGGCGAGGGCACGGTTCAGGCCCTTTTCGTACCACTTCACCAGGCGCTCGCCAAAGCCGCCGTGCTGCTCGCCGGGCGGGCGGCGCATGAACAACGCACACAAGGTGGGGGCCAAGGTCAGCGACACCATCACCGAAATCAGGATGGTCGAGGTGGCAGTCAGGGCGAACTCCTTGAACAGCCGGCCGACCACACCGCCCATGAACAGCAGCGGAATGAACGCGGCGATCAGCGAGAAGCTGATCGACACCACGGTGAAGCCGATCTCGCCGGCGCCCTTGAGCGCTGCCGTGCGGCTGTCGTCGCCGGCTTCGAGGTGACGATGGATGTTCTCGACCACGACGATGGCATCGTCCACCACGAAGCCCACCGAGATGACGATGGCCACCAGCGTGAGGTTGTTCAGGCTGAAGCCCAGCACATACATCAGTGCGCAGCTGGCGATCAGCGACACGCCGAGCACGCTGGACACCACCAGGGTCGCCGACCACTGGCGCAGGAACAGCACCATCACCCCGATCACCAGGGCCACGGCGATCATCAGGGTCAGCTCCACCTCGTGCAGGGAGGCGCGGATGGTCTGGGTACGGTCCTGCAGAACCGACACTTCGATCGACGCCGGGAGCATTTCCTGCAGCTTGGGCAGGGCCGCCATCACCCGGTCGACGGTGTCGACGATATTCGCCCCGGGCTGGCGGAACACCACCAGGTTGAGCCCTGGCTGGTCGCCGGACCAGGCCTTGACGTAGGCGTTCTCGGCGCCATTGATCACCTTGGCGACGTCCTGCAGGTGCACCGGTGCGCCGTTGCGGTACGAAACGATGAGCTTGGCGTAGTCCTCGGGGTGGAACAGCTGGTCGTTGGCGGCGATGGTCGAGACGCTGTGTTCGCCGTACAGCGCGCCCTTGGCCAGGTTCAGGCTGGTCTGCTGGATGGCCAGGCGCACATCGGCCAGGGTCAGGCCGATGGCGGCGAGTTTTTCCGGCTGGGCCTGCACGCGAATGGCCGGGCGCAGCTGGCCGGTGATGTTGATCAGGCCGACCCCTTCGATCTGGCTGAGCTGGCGCGCCAGCAGGGTTTCGGCGTAGTCGCTCAGGTCATTGCCGGGCATTTGCGCGGAGCTGACGGTGAGCACCAGCACCGGGCTGTCGGCCGGGTTGACCTTGCGCCAGGTCGGCGGGTTGGGCAGGTCCTGGGGCAGGCGGGCGGTGGCGGTGTTGATCGCCGCCTGGACTTCCTGGGCGGCGGTGTCGATGTTCTTGTCGAGGGTGAACTGCAGGATCAGGGTAGTCGAGCCCAGCGCACTGCTGCTGGTCATCTGGGTCATGCCGGGGATGGCACTGAACTGCACCTCCAGCGGCGTGGCCACCGACGACGCCATGGTTTCCGGGCTGGCACCGGGCAGCTGGGTGGTGACCTGAATGGTCGGGAAGTCCGCTTCGGGCAGGGGGGCCACCGGCAGCCGCGGGAAGGCGATGGCGCCCAGCAGCACCAGGGCGAAGGTCAGCAGCAAGGTGGCGATCGGGTGATCGATGCACCACGCCGACACGCCGTTGCTGGTATTCATGGCTGGCTCCTGCGGTCAGCCATTTCTGCCGGTGGTGGTGCGTCCGGGGTGACCTCGACCCGTGCACCAGGCTTGAGCCGTGACTGGCCGTCGAGCACCAGGCGCTCGCCCGGCTTGACCCCGGCGATGATGTTCAGGCCGCTGTCCTGGTACAGCACCTTGACCGGCACGCTGGTGACCTTGTCGCCGTCCAGGCGGTAGACGAAGTGCCCGTCGATGCCGCGCTGCACCACTGGCGGCGGCACCACCAGGGCGTTCTCTTCGACCGCAGTGCGCAGGCGGATGGTGACCAGCTGGCCCGGCCACAGGCGGCCGTCCTTGTTGTCGAATTCGGCCTTGACCCGGACCGTGCCGGTGTTGGCCGAGATCTGGTTGTCGATCAGGGCCAGGTGGCCTTCGCCGAGCAGGTTGCGTTCGCCGTCGGCGTCCATGTAGGCCTGCACCAGCGCCGGGGTTGGCGCCTTGAGCAGGGCTTGCAGGGTTGGCAGCATCTGTTGTGGCAAGGCGAACTCGACAGCGATCGGGTCGATCTGGGTGACGCTGAACAGGCCCTGGGTATCGCTGGTGCGCACCAGGTTGCCGGGGTCGACATTGCGGATACCGACACGCCCGGTCACCGGCGAGCGGATCTGCGTGTATGACAGCTGCACCTCGGCGTTGGCGATGGCTGCCTGGTTACCTTTGACTGTGGCCTGCAACTGGTTGACCAGCGCCTGTTGCTGGTCGAGGGTCTGCTTGGACACGCCATCGTCGGTGCTGAGCAGGCGGTAGCGCTTGAGGTCGACACCGGCCACCTGGATCTGCGCCTGGCTCTGGCCGAGCTGGGCACGGGCCTGGTCGAGGCTGGCGCGGATCGCCCGGTCATCGAGGGTGGCGAGCAGGTCGCCTTCTTTTACCCACTGGCCCTCTTTGACCAGCACCTGGGTCAGCACCCCTTCGACCTGGGGCCGCACTTCAACGCTGTGCAGGGACAGCACCGCGCCGATGGCGCTGGCGTAGCGGGGTACGTCCTGCTGGGCGACGCTGACCACCCGCACCGGAATCGCCGCTTGCGCGCGCGGCGTGGTGGCCTGCTGGCGCTGGCCATACCAGACGCCCAGGACCACCAGGGCGAGCAGGGCCAACGCGGCGAGAAGTACGGAACGGGAAGGACGTCGCATCGGCGCGGGCACCTTGGCCAAGGGGGGGGAAACGGAGGTCTGTATTGAAGCTTATAGCGCTGTGACCGGGTCGGCAGCGTGACAGCTGGCTGACAGCGGTGACAGGTTGGGTTTTGTGTTGGCTTTGCGGGTGCCTGGCTGGAAGTTGATGTGGGCTTTGGGGTGCATGCCTTGAGTGTTGTGGTGACGCGGAAATCGAGCGCCGCCCGCGCGGCGCATCGCGAGCTGCGCTCGCTCCTACGTTTGTTTCGGGCCAGTGAATCCTGGGAAATTTGCACGCGAACGCTTTGGCGCATGGCGCGATATCGTGTCGTACCAACAAGGCGGTCGCGCGCGCCTGCCACAGGCGTTACTGGACCGAAACAAACGTAGGAGCGAGCGCAGCTCGCGATGCGCCGCGCGGGCGGCGCTCGATCTCATAGGCGCTGAAGATGTGTGGCAAGCACCTGGTGGCCCTAACGCGATCCTGTCACCAGCTGTAGGAAGATTCTGAACCTGAAACCAAATGCTTCAAGAACGCAGGCATGACGAATTATCCTACACCCCCTGTCGGATGGCGTCTGATAGTCGGGGAACTGCTTCAGCGATAACTTCACGGTTCGCCAACAACGGCGAGCGGCCGTGCAACGCGGATTCTCAGCGCCATGGCCAAGGCGCTGATCAATGATATGGAAATGGGCTTGAACCGCAGCGCCTGACAGTTATGGGGGCCGCTTTGCGGCCCTTCGCGGCGGTTCGGCGCCCCGATGAACCCGCTCCCACAGGTACTACACAAACCTTGAATGCTGTGAAGTTCCTGTGGGAGCGGGTTTACCCGCGAAGAGGCCGAGCCTGCTTACCTAAAACCCGATGAAGGCATAGTAGACCGGCGTTTCAGCAGTGGTCCGCAATCCCTGAGCCTGCAAATCATTCACCAGCCCAGGCTGCTCGACATGCAGCATCCACTCAGCCCCGGTCCCAGATGGCGCCTGTGCCAGCACCCCGGCAAAGGCCGCCATCTCTGGCAGGTAAGCAGTAAACCCATTGCCTTTAAGCGCGCTGGTAGTCATCCCCAGCGCCTCGCAGATGGCCACCTTGGCCGCGATATCATCGCGATCCGCCTGCCGCGAAGCCTGCACCAGCGCCGTTAACGCCGGGTCCACCGGCAGCGACCCATGGATCAGTTCAGGCCCCTGTTCCCAGGCCTCGGGCGGGCAGTCCTTGTTCTCTGGCCGCAAAGGAATATGCGGGTTGATCTCCACCGGATAGATGCGGCAGACCAGTGGCCGGCTTTCATAGATGGTGCACAGGTCGTTGTCGTCGAGGTTGCGACAGCGCCCTGGGTTGAACGCGGCAAAGGTCACCGAAACGCGGGCTTCGCTGCCGCCACAAGGCACCGGGTACGAGCGGCGCATCACATGCTCGCGCTGCTCTGCAGGCATGCCTGGCCCATCGGTCACGAAGGCTTCGATCAACACGATCACCTGGCCACCGGCCGTCGCCCACTGGCGTGCCTCGGCCAAGGTCAATGGCACATGGTGGCCGGTGCAGCACTTGCCGCAACCGGTACAGGCAAAGCGCAGGCTGTCGTTCACTTGGCGTCCGGGTTCCATTCGCTGATGTGGGCCTGCTGCTGCTTGCGGTCGTACAGGCAGAGCTCGGTGCCGGTACGTTGCTGCATGTGCTTCTGTGGATAAACACCTTCGATCAGCAGGGCACTGAAACCGACCTGATCATCGAACTCAGCCGGTTTGCCACGGGCGTGCGCATCCTTGAACTGGCTGGCCTTCAGGCAGGCCTTGAGCATCTGCTGGCGCTGCTCGTTCCAGGCCTGGCTGCTGGAGGCCTGGGCGACACCGCTGAACAGGGCGCAGGCGATCAGAAGAGAGCTGAAAAACTTCATACGCGGTTCCGGGAAATTATCCGAGGGGCGCGAATTATGCCCGAGTCATCCCTGGCGGCAAGCCATGGAGTTTGTCGCTGAATATAACAACACGTGCTTCAGCGCTCGGCAAACACCACGGTCCGCGCCGCCGTCACCAGGCAGTCGGTCAGGTCGGGCGAAGAGAACTTGGTGAGGATGGCATTGGCCCCGGCCAGCCTGGCTTTCTCGCTGCTCATGGCGCTGTCCAGCGAGGTGTGCAAAAGCACGTAGAGGTGCTGGAAGTCCGGCGTCTCGCGCAGGGTGCGGGTGAAGGCATAACCGTCCATCTCGGACATTTCGATGTCCGAGACGATGATGTTGATCTCCTGCGCGGTGCCTTGAAGCTCCAACAGCACGTTTATCGCATCCTTGGCGCTGCGTGCGGTGTGGCACTCGATACCGAGGTTACGCAGGGTGTGCACGGACTGCTGCAGCGCCACCTGGCTGTCGTCGACCACCAGGATGTTGGCGGCGGCCAGCAGGCTGGCGTCTTCCTCGCTCAGCTCACCCGGTTGTGGCTCCGGCTCGGGCGGGGCGATGCCGTGGATGACCTTTTCGATGTCCAGCACCTGCACCAGCGTGTTGTCGACCCGAGTCACGCCGGTGATGAACGAACGGTTGCCCGAACCGAACGGCGGCGGCTTGATGTCGGTGCTCAGGCAATGGACGATGCGGCTCACCGCCTGCACGTGCAGGCCCTGGCGCGAGCGGCTGATCTCGGTGACGATCAGGCAGCCGCCGTCCGGGTCGGCCAGCGGGCGTTCGCCGATGGCGCGGGACAGGTCGATCACCGACAGCGAATTGCCGCGCAGGGTCGCCACGCCTTTCACGTGCGGGTGCGATTCGGGCAGCTTGGTCAGGGGCGGGCAGGGGATGATCTCGCTGACCTTGAGCAAGTTGATTGCCATCAGCTTGCCGCTGCGCAGGGTGAACAGCAGCAGGGACAGCGAATCCGCGCGGGCATTTTGCGTGGCCATGGTGACCTTCGTGGGAAACAGGGGATGCCGGGTTATCGGCCTGATCTGGCTGCGCTTTAGCGCCCATGTACATATTGCAGAGCGGATCTGGATCCTGTGGGAGCAACTGACTTGCTCAATTTCTTGAAGCTGGCGCCATCCCTGTGGGAGCCGCGCTTGCCGGCGATGGGCCGCGAAGCGGCCCCGGCAATTTATGCAGCAACCTTGAAATCGTGGGGCCGCTTCGCGGCCCATCGCCGGCAAGCGCGGCTCCTACAGGGGATCTCTACCGGGGCCCAGATCAGCGTTCGCGCAGGGCTTCGCGGGCGCGGTTCAGCGGCTTGATCAGGTAATCGAGAATGGTCTTCTCGCCGGTGCGGATATCCACCGTGGCAATCATCCCCGGTACGATCGCGAAGTGCTTGCCGGCCTTGTTGGTCAGGCTGTCCTGCTCGGTGCGGATGAACACCCGGTAGTAGTAGATCTCCGGTTTCACCTCGTCCTGCAGGGTATCCGGCGATATCCCCACCACCTTGCCATCCAGGCCGCCATACACCGAGTAGTCATAGGCGCTGATCTTGACCTTGGCGGCCTGATCGGGGTGGATGAAGGCGATGTCGCGTGGGGCGATACGTGTTTCGATCAGCAAGCGCTCGTCCATCGGCACGATCTTCATCACCTGGCCGCCGGGCTGCACTACGCCGCCCAGGGTGTTGACCTCGATGTCCTTGACGATGCCGCGTACCGGCGAGCGCAGGGTCAGGCGTGTCAGCGAATCGCTGCGCCCGCGGATCACTTCCGACAGGCTGTCGGCTTCGGCACTGGCCTTGGCCAGTTCTTCGCGGGCACGTACCAGGTAGTCGGAGCGCGCTTCGTTGGCCTTGAGTTCCAGTTCCGAGCGCTGGCGGTTCAGGCGGATCACTTCGACCCGGCTGGAGGCCCCCATCTTGGCCAGGTTCTCGGTGATCTTCAGCTCCGCACGCACCAGCCGCAGTGAGTCCTCGATGCCGGCCAAGGTCTGCTCCAGGCCACGGCGGCGGGTTTCGTACAGTGCCGTCTCGGCGTCGATCAGGTCGGGCGAGTCGCGCAGGCTTTCGGGGAAACTCAGCGGTTTGCCGGTGACCTCGGCACGCAGCCGCGCGACGCTGGCTTTGGCCGCACGGTACTTGGCCTCGCTTTCGCCAACGCTGGAGGCGGTCTTGGTCGGGTCGAGCTGGGCCAGCACCTGGCCGCGTTCGACCAGGTCGCCTTCGGCCACGTTCATTTCAGCGACGATGCCGCCTTCGAACGACTGGATCACCTGCTCGCGTGAACTGGGGATCACCTTGCCGGTGCCGGTGGAGACTTCGGTCACCTCGAACCAGGCCGCCCAGGCCAGGAACGCGGCGAGCATGATGGCGCAAAGCGTGATGACACGGCCGGCGCGCAGCACCGCCTGGTCATCCTGGCCGTCCAGGTAGGACGCGGGGAGTTCGTGGTTGCTCATGCCTGCGCTCCTTGCAGCTTGGCCAGGGCAGCGTCGCGTTTGTCGTCGATGACGATACGCCCGCCGTCCAGCACGATGATGCGTTCGACCCGCTGCAGCACGCTCAAGCGGTGCGTTGCGATCACCAGGGTGCGGCCCTGGCAGAAGCGATCAAGGTTATCCAGCAGCTTGCGTTCGGTGACGTCGTCGAGCGAGGCGGTGGGTTCGTCGAGCAGCAGTACCTGGGGCTGGCGTACCAGCAGGCGAGACAGTACCAGGGCCTGACGCTGCCCGCCGGACAGGCCCTGGCCACCTTCGAGGATCAGGTGGTCGAGGCCCTTGGGCAGGTGGCGGACGAACTCCAGCGCACCGGTGGCGGCCAGCGCGGCCACCAGTTCCTGGTCGCTGGCCTGGCCGGCGCCGAGGGTGAGGTTCTCCCGCAGGGTGCCATGGAACAGCCGGGCGTACTGGGCCAGAAGGCCGACGTCACGGCGCAGGTCGGCCGGGTCGAGGTGGGCCATGGCGATGCCATCGAGGCTGACTTCGCCCTGGCTCAGGTCCATGGCGCCGCCCAGGGCCTGCAGCAAGGTCGATTTGCCGGCGCCGTTGCGCCCTAGCACGGCGATGCGCTCGCCGGGCTCTATGTGCAGCTGGCCGATGCTCAGTACCGGTGGGGCTTCCGGGCTGTAGCGGAAGGTGGCTTGGCGCAGGGCATATTCGCCACGGATGGCCGGCAAGTGTACGCGGGCTTCACCTTCAGGGTGGTCGACCGGCGACTGCATCAGTTTGTCCAGGCCCTGCAGGGCCACCTTGGCCTGCTGCCAGCGGGTCAACACATGGGTCAGCTGCGCCAGTGGTGCCATCATCCGAGACGACAGCATCGAGGCGGCGACCAGGCTACCGGTGGTGAGGTCGCCGGCAATCACCATCGGTGCGCCGATCACGATGACCACGGCAAACACCGCGCCCTGCACGTTCTGGGTCCAGGTCACCAGGCCGTTGGTCAGGGTGCGCAGGCGCAGGCTGGTGTGCGCGCAGGCGGCGTTGTACTGGTTCCACTGGCGCTCGAAACGCGCCTCGGCCTGCAGCGCCTTGATCTCGTCCAGGCCCTGGATGCTTTCCACCAGCATGGCATTGCGCAGCGAAGATTCACGCATCGAGGCATTGGCCAGTACCGCCAGGCGCCGTTGTGCGAGCAGGCCCGGGATGACCATGGCCAGCAGCGCCACCAGCGGGATGAATACCAGCACCCCACCGATCAGCCAGAACACAAACAGGAACAGCAGGAAGAACGGCAGGTCGGCCAAGGCGGTGGCGGTGCTCGAGGTGATCAGGTCGCGGATCGACTCCAGCTCGCGTAATTGCGAGATGAACGAGCCGGTGGATTTCGGCCGGGCCGAGTTGCGCAGGCGCAGCGCATGCCCGTAGACCAGGTCGGACACCCGCAAGTCGGCACGCTTGCCGAGCAGGTCGGTAACCTTCAACCTCAGCAGGCGCATGCTGAAGTCGAACACCAGCGCCAGCACCACACCGCCAAACAGCACGTACAGGGTTGGCAGGGATTCGGCGGGGATCACCCGGTCGTACACCTGCATCGAGAACAGTACCCCGGCCAGGGCCAGCACGTTGGCCACCAGCGAGGCGACCATCACCTGGCCGTAGGGGCGCAGGTCGCGCAGCACGATGCGGGCGAACCAGTGCCGATCATAGGGCGCGGTGTAGTCGTCGGTGCGCACATCGCGCAGCGGCCGCGCCGGGCGCATCAATGCCACGCGGTTGATACGCCCTTCAAGCGCCTCGCGGGGCAGGCGCGAGGTCAGGCGCTGGTCGCCGGCGAAGACCACGGCCAGCTCGTTTTCTTCGGTCACCGCCTCGACCGTGGCCAGCTGGCCATCGTCCAGTTCCAGCACCAGTGGCGTGCGCCATTGGCGCAGGGCCTTGGCGTCGTAGCGCACGAAGCGCAAGGTCAGGCCAGCCTGGCGCGCCATGTGCCGGAGAATTTCATCCAGCGGGCGCGCATCTTCGACCGCTGCCAGGCGAATGCGCTGGGGTGAGACGTCCAGGCGATAGTGATGGGCGACTTGCAGCATCACTTCCAGCCAGGGGCCCAGGTCGGGCCGATGTACCACCGCCTGCTCCGGGTTCTGCTCCTGAGCGGCCTGGGTCAGCTTCACGGTATCGTTCATGGCTCGATTTCCACCCCTTGCAGGTTGCGCCCTTCCAGCCCGAAGGCGGTACGCAGGGCGCCGGTGTTGTACAGGCAGTCGACATCCAGGCGCAGCAGGTCGGAGCGGGTGCCGGCAAGTTCGAAGCGTGACTGGTAGATCTCCTGCTCGGCGTTGAGCAGGTCGAGCAGTGGCCGGGTGCCCAGGTCCAGGTACTGCCGGCCATACAGTTCGCGGGCTTCCTGGATGCTGGCCTGGCGCGCCTCCAGCGAGTTGAGGCGCCGGCCCAGCCCGGACGTCTGTGCCATGGCTTCGGCCAGGCCGCGGCGGGCTTGCAGGCGTGCGGCGTCTTCGGCGGAGTCGGCGGCGCTCAGGGCATGGCCGGCGGCGCGGCTGCGGGCGCTGATGGCTCCGCCCTGGTAGATGGGCACCTCGACGTTCAGGTAGATGCCCGCCTGGGTACGGTCCAGGCTGCGGTTGTCGCGGTTGTAGTCGTTGTCCAGGTAGTGATTGACCTGTGGTTGCAGCGACAGCGTGGGGTAGGCTTCGGCCTTGGCCTGGGCCAGTTCGGCCTGGGACTGGGCACGCAAGGCCAGGGCCATGAGCACGGCCGGCAGCCGGTCGCTGCTGCCTGAGGCGCGCTTGCAGGCCTGGTTCAGCTCTGGCGGTTGTTCCTCGGCGAGGGCCGGCGGCGCTACCCGGCCAAGCAGTTCGGCCAGGGTCGAACGCCAGCGTTCGTACTGCGACTGGTATTCCTCGAGGGTGGCGCGGGCACCTTCCACCCGTGATTCGGCCTGGACTACGTCAGAGCGCGTGCTGGCGCCCATGTCGCTGCGTTGGCGGGCCATGCCGGCGATGTCGCCGACGCCGCGGATCTGGTCGCGGGCAATCACCATCAGCTGTTCATAGCGGCGGGTTTCGATCCAGGCGTAGGCGGTGTCGCGGGCGAGGTCGTCGACCACCAGCAAAATATTGGCCTGGGCCCGGGTAGCGGCGGCCTGGGCGGCACTGACGGCACTGTCGACCTTGCCGAAGTCGTAGAGCATCTGTTTCAACGACAGGTTCAGCGCCTGGCTGTTGCGGTCGCCGCCGTAGCCGCTGTCATAGCCGGTGCGGATACCGCCGGAAATCTGTGGGTAATAGCCGGCACGGGCGACGTTGATGCCTTCGCCCTGCTTGTACAGGTTGCCGACTGCTTCGGCGATGCTCGGGTGCCACTGCGCGGCGGTCAACACCGCCTCGGCCAGCCCCAGCCGGTCGCCATGGCTGGCGGCCTGGCCGGAAGGCGGGCGGGCGGGGATGGCATCGGGCGCGTCGCGCATCAGCGACGGGCCGATGGTGCGCAGTCTGGGGTCTATGTCATCGGCTGCCTGGGCAACCGGGTTCAGGTTCACTACCAGGAGCCCGAAGGCTCCCAGCCACAGCGGTGACAGCGGACTGCGTCGCTTCACGTAATTCCCTTACTGCTGATCGTCCTTGCCGCCGGGCGGTGTGCCCGGCGGATTGCAGCGGCCTCAGACGACATGGATGCTGTTCTGCACCCAGAGGTGGTGGCTCGGATCTTCCTGGGCCGTGTATTGGTTATAGTCGATGCCGTCGGCAGTCTGGTTGCCGACCAGGGTCCAGTTGTCCGTCATGTGCACCGAGTCTTTGTCATCCCCCTTGATGATCAGTGTGTTGGTGCCGGTTTCGGTGATTGCCACCACGTCGGCCAGGTTGAGGGTCAGCGCCACCGCACTGGTGGCGTTGAGGTCGATCACCTCGATGTTGTGGATGCGTTCGGCCAGGGTGCCCAGGTCGATGCTGGCATCGCCGCCGCCCCACAGCAGGGTGTCGGTACCGCTGCCGCCATCGACGCTGGCGAAGTTCTGGTCGACCACTTCGAGGATGTCGTTGCCGGCGCCGCCTTCCAGGGTGATGTGCCCGCCCTGGCTGCCCACCAGGTGGTCGTTGCCGTCGGTGCCGGCGAGCACTTCGCTGGAAGCGGCGGCCGCCACGCTGGCCACGGCCAGGCTGTCGTCGCTGGTGTCGGCCACCAGCGCGGAGAAGGTGGTGAGACCGGCGGCGTTGTCCAGGTTGACGGTCAGCGTGGCGGTGTCGGTGGTGCCGTTGGGGTGGGTCAGCTCGTAGGTGAAGGTGTCGTGCTGGCCGATCACCGCCGAAGTCAGCCCGCTGTTGAGGGTGTAGGTGTAGCTGCCGTCCGCATGCACCAGCAGCGTGCCGTAGGTACCGGCCACGCTGACGCCGTTGTAGCCGGGGATGGTATACGTGCCGGCGGCCGTCAGCACGCTCAGCACGGTCAGTGCCGAACCCAGGTTGTCGGTACCGGTCGGGTCGGTGATCAGGTTGCCGCTGGCCACCGTGGCGCTGCTGACCACGAACTCGGTGAGGTGCGTGGTGGTGGTGTTGAGGCTGGTGGTGATCGAGCTGAGCAGCCCGATGCCACTGGAGCTGACGCGGACCTGGTAGCTGCCGGCCGTCTGCCCGGTGAAGGTGTAGCCGGCGCCACCACCGAGCAGGGTAAGCAGCGAGCTGCCCGGCACCGATTGCACCAGCACGTACTGGCCGGTGCTGGTGTTGAGCTTGTACAGGGCAATGGTGGTGTTGCCGAGCAGGGTCAGCAGGTTGGCCGAGTTGACCACCACTTGCAGGTCGGCGCTGGTGTCGGCGGCCACCGACGTGGTGTAGATGGCCTGGCGCGAGCCGATCACCGGCAGGCTCAGCGTACCCAGGGTGGCGCTACTGCTGTCGACCCGGTTGGCCAGGGTGATTTGGCTGCTGTCGATATCGTTGACCGCATCCACCACCGTGGCCGGCGCGCTGAGGTTGCTGTCGCTCCAGATTTCCGTGGCCTGCGGGCTGTCGATGCGCACGTACAGATTGGCCGAGTCGGACAGGCCGTTCGGGTGCACCAGCTGGTAGCTGAACACGTCCACCTTGCCGACGCTCGAAGGGCTGCCATTGGGCGTATAGGTGTAGCTGCCGTCCGCATGGATCACCAGGGTGCCGTACTGGCCCTGTACCGTGGTCCCCGCACCGCTGGCGGCGGCCACGTAGGTACCGTTCTTCAGCACCTGCAGCACCGCGCCGCTGTCCGGGCCGCGTGAGTCGACGGTACCGTCGGTGCCCGTATCGGTGATGACGTTACCTGAGGTGGCGCTGCCCGTGCCGGTGAACTGGGTGAGGCTGGTGGCTTCGATGTCCAGGCTGGTGGTGACCTGGGTCACCAGGCCGATGCCGCCGCTGGCCACGGTCAGGCGGTAGTCGCCGGCCTGCAGCTTGCCGATATCGACCTGCAGCCCCAGCGGCAGCACGATCAGGTCGAGCAGCCCTTGGGTGTTGCCGGTGGCGATGGTCACCCAGGCGCCGGTGGCATCCTTCACTTGCAAGGTGAAGGTGGAGTTGTTCAGCAGTGCCAGCACGCTGTTGGTGGTCAGTGTCAGGGTCGGATCGACCGTGGTGCCGGCCGCCACCGTCCAGGTGTAGGTCTTGCTGAAGCCCGACAACAGGGTGGTGAAGCTGTCGCTGTAGGTGGTGGTGGCGGTGACTGGCGCCAGGTTGACGGTGGCAGTGGCCAGGTTGTCGCTGGCGATGACCGGGGCGTTGGCGTCGATGTCTGGCGCGGTGATGTTGACGTTGCCAGAGGTATTGTTGCGCGGGTCGGTGAGGGTCACCGTGAGCACCTGGCCGTTGTCCTGGGCCGGGCTCAGGGTCACGCTGAAGGTGCCATTAGGCTGTACCACCGCGGTTTGCAGCACGGTGCCGCTGGCGCTGCGCACGGTCACCGTGGCACCGACCTCGCCGGAGCCGGTGAGGGTGGTGCCGTCGGCACTGATGACCAGATTGCTGGCATTGGCCGGTGGGGTGAGGTCCGGGGCGTTCAGCGCAGTGGCGCTGGAGGTGTTGCCGGCGGCATCGGTGAGGGTGACGCTCAGCGCCTGGAAGTTGATCTGCGCCGCACTCAGGCTCACGGTGTATTGGCCGTTGCTGGCCACCGTGGCGGTGCCGAGCACGGTGCCGGCGCTGTTGCGCACGGTTACTGTGCTACCGGCCTCGCCAGTGCCGCTGACCGTGGTGCCGTTGGTGTTGATTGTCGCTACGGGGGCGACTGGCGGGGTGGTGTCTGGCGCAGTGATGCCGGTGCTGCCGGATGCGTTGTCGGCGGCGTCGGTCTGGCGCACGACCAGGGCCTGGCCATTGTTCTGGGCGCTGGTCAGGGTGATGTTGAAAGTGCCGTCGCTCTGCACGATGGCGCTGCCGACCTGGCCGCCGGGGCCTTGCACGGTCACGGTCGCGCCCGGCTCGCCGTTACCGGTGAGCAGGGTGCCAGCGCCATTGATCACCAGGTTGGTCGGTGCCAGCGGGGCCTGGGTGTCTGGCGCCGTGTAACTGGTGGTGCCAGAAACGTTCAGGGCGGTATCGGCCTGGCTCAGGCTCAGCACCTGGCCATTGAGCTGGGCACTGTTGAGGTTGATGCTGAATGCCCCTGCACCATTGACCAGGCCGCTGCCGAGCACATTGCCGCTGGCATCGCGCACGGTCACCGTGGCTCCAGCTTCACCGGTGCCGCTGAGCACCAGGCCATTGGCCGACAGCGAGGTGACTACCGGGTTGGCCGGTGGTGTGGTGTCGGCCGCGGTGACGAACACTGGTTGCGACTCGCCACCGAGCAACGACACTGCCGTCACCGTCAGGTGTTGCCCGTTGAGCTGGGCGTTGTTCAAGGTGATCGAGAAGCCACCGTTGACGATATTGACCGTACCGGTGCCGATCAGGTCGCCGGCGGCGTCGTAGACACGGATCGACGCGCCGGCGGCAGCTGTACCTGTCAGGGTCAGGCCGTTGGCGGCCAGGGTCACGTTGACCGGTGGTTCCGGTGGTGGCACCAACGGCGTGGTGTATTCGAACACCGCCGAGGTGTTGTTGGCGGCATCGGTCTGGGTTACTTCCAAGATGGCTAGCGAACCGGGTGCCGGTGACAGGGTGATCGAGAAGTTGCCGCCGCTGTCGACCAGGCCGATGCCGATCGGCACGCCGCCGAAACTGACAGTTACGGTCGCACCCGCTTCACCACGCCCGGTGAGCACGTTGTAGTCGGTGTTGATGGCAAGGTTGGTGACGATGGCGGGCGGTGAAGTATCGTCGCTCTGGTACTCGGCCGGCAGCGAGGTGTTGCCGGCGCTGTCGGTGGAAATCACGCTCAGCAGCTGGCCGTTGTTTTGCGCCGGGCTCAGGCTGACAGTGAATTCGCCGCCTGCCGGCACGGTGACGGTGCCGACCACGGTGCCGGCAGCGTTGCGCACGGTGATCACGCTGCCCGCTTCAGCGCTGCCGCTGAGCAGTGTGCCGTTCCCGGTCAGGGCCAGGTTGCTGGGCTGTACCGGTGGTGTCAGGTCCGGGGCGATCAGTTGCAGGGGCGCGGACGGGTTGCCAGTGGCGTCCTGGGCGATCACGGTCAGCACCTGGCCGTTGACCTGCGCTGCGTTCAGGTTGAGCACGAAGAGACCGTCGGGGTCGATGGTGCCCTGGCCGATCAGGTTGCCCTGGCTGTCCATCACGGTGACGCGCGCGCCGGCTTCGCCGGTACCGACCAGTTGCGTGCCGCTGGCGTTGAGGCTGGCGATCACGGTGCCCGGCGGTGTGCTGTCGACGGCTGTCACCGTGCTGATCGGCGAGAGGTTGCCACTGGCATCTGTCAGGGTCACCTGCAGGACCTGGCCGTTGAGTTGCGCCGGGCTCAGGTTGACCACGAACGTGCCGTTGGCAGCCACCGTGGTGGTGCCGATTTCGATGCTGCCGACGTACACCCGCACGGTCGTGCCGGCTTCACCGGTACCGCCGAGCTGGTCGCCCGCGGCATTGAGCCGCAGGTCGAGCGCCGCGGCGGGCGGCGTCAGGTCAGGCGCGTTGACGGTGACCGGCTCGCTGATGTTGCCGGGTGGGTCGGCCTGTTGCACCGACAGCGCCTGCTGGTTGATCTGCGCAGGGCTGAGTTCGACGCGGAAGCTGCCGTCGGCGAGCACCGTGGTGGTGCCCAGCAGTACACCGGCGGCGTTGTTCACGGTGACTGTCGCACCTGGCTCGCCACGGCCACTGACCACGCTGCCGTCGGCATTGATGACCACGTCGGTGAGGGCGTCTGGCGGGGTGAAGTCCGGGGTTTGCAGGGTCGCTGCCGCCGACACGTTGCCGGCAGCGTCGGTCTGGGTAAGGCTGAGCAGTTCCGCGTTGCCCAGCGCCGGGTTGAGGGTCACGGTGAAGTGGCCGCTGGCGTCGACGGTCGCCGTGCCGATCTCGTTACCGGCAGCGTTGGTCACGCTGACCCGCGCGCCGACCTCGCCGCGTCCGGTGAGGGTAACGCCATCACTGGAAATCGCCAGCTCGCCCGGCGCCGCCGGTGGCGTTGTGTCGGGCGCGGTGATGGCAGTCGCCGGGGACTGGTTGCCGGTGGCATCGGTAAGCACCACTTGCACGGCCTGGCCGTTGGCCTGTGGCGGGTTGAGGGTGACCTGGAAACTGCCATTGCTCATCACCGTGGCGGTGCCCAGCACAGTGCCGTCGGCAGCGACGACTTTTACCGTGGCATTAACCTCGCCAGTGCCGTTGAGCAGGCTGCCGCCACCGGCGAATGCCAGGTTGGCCGGCGCATTGGGTGCCGTGATGTCCGGCGCGGTGAGGCTGACGCTGTTGGACTCGTTGCCGGCCGCGTCGGTCTGTGCGGCGCTGAGCAGTTCACCGTTGACCTGTGCGGCGTTGAGGTTGACGGTGAAATTGCCATTGGCGCCGACCACGGCGGTACCCAGGTCGGCCCCGCCGACACCCAGCACGGTCACGGTGGCACCTGGCTCGCCGCGGCCGGTGAGCACCAGGCCGTCGTTGGATATCACCAGATTGCTCAGCGGTTGCGGCGCGGTGATGTCCGGGGCTTGCAGGTCGGCCGGCAGCGAAGCGCTGCCATCGGTGCCTACCGCACTGACTTGCAACAGCTCGCCGTTGACCTGGGCACTGCCGAGATTGACAGTGAAGGTGCCGTCGTTGCCGACCGGCGCGGTGCCCAGCAACACGCCGCCCGGGCCGTAGACGCTGACCGTGCTGCCCGGCGCGGCGCTGCCGGTGACTACCAGGCCGTTGGCGGACAGCACCAGGTTGTCGGGGGCATCTGGCGCCAGCTCACCCGGTGCGGTGACGCTCTGTGCCGGCGAGGCATTCTGCGCCGCGTCGGTTTGCACCACGCTGAGGCTTTCGCCGGTGGTGGCGGCCGGTGCCAGCGTGACCGTGAAGCGACCATTGCTGCCCACCGTGGCGGTACCCAGCGAAGAACCATCCGGTGCGCGCACGGTGACCGTGGCGCCCGCTTCGCCGCTACCCGTCAGGGTGGTGCCGTCGGGCGACACGGCCAGGTTGCTGACTGCTGCCGGTGGTGTGGTGTCGGCAGCCGTGTACGGCGTGGCGGGCGATACGTTGCCTGCCGCATCGGTGGCCGTGACCTGCAAGGTCTGGCCGTTGGTCTGGGCACTGCTCAGAGTGACCTGGAAGGTACCGTTGGCGCTGGCCACGGCAGTGCCGAGCACATTGCCCGCCGCGTCGCGCACGGTGACGGTGCTACCGGCCTCGGCGCTACCGCTCAGTTGCAGGCCGGTGCCCGCCAGCGCCAGCGCAGTGGGCGCTGCCGGTGGGGTATGATCCGGTGCGATGACAGTGACTGCGACCGATGTGTTGTTAGCGGTGTCGGTCTGGGTCACGCTCAGGTGCTGCGCATTGAGCTGCGCGCTGGCGAGCGAGAGCGTAAAGGTGCCGTTGGCGGCCACCTGGCCGTTACCGATGATGGTGCCGTCAGGGCCGCGCACGGTGACGCTGGCGCCAGCTTCGCCAAGGCCGGTCAAGGTCACGCCGTTGTTGTTCAGCGCGACATTGGTCAATGCTGCAGGCGGGGTCAGGTCCGGTGTGATGACGCTCACGGCTGGCGAGACGTTGCCAGCGGCATCCACCTGGCTTACGCCGATGGCCTGGCCATTGGCTTGCGAGGTGCCGAAGGTAACGGTGAAGCGGCCGTCGGCGCCGACGATGGCGGTGCCGAGCACAGTACCGGCCGCATTGCGTACCTGTACCGTGGCGCCGACTTCACCGCTGCCGGACAGTTGCCGGCCATCGGCACTGAGCAGCGGGTTGCTCACGGCCGCTGGCGGCGTGCGGTCCGGGGTCGCCAGGCTGGCCGGGCCGGAGACGTTGCCGGCGGCGTCGCTAAGGGTGACCTGCAGCGCACTGCCGGTGGTTTGTGCGCTGGGCAGGGTGATCTGGAACTGGCCGCTCTGGTTGACCGTGCCGGTGGCCAGGATCGCACCACTGGCATCGCGCACGGTCACCAGCGCGCCCGCTTCGCCTTGGCCGCTGACCACGGTGGCGGCGCTGTTCAGGCTCAGGCCAGTGGCGGCATCCGGGGCTTGCAGGTCGGGTGCCTGCACGGTGGCTGCCAGCGAGACGTTACCTGCGGCATCGGCCTGGGTGATGGTGAGGTTTTGCGCATTGGTCTGCGCCGGCACCAGGGTGACGTTGAACAGGCCGTTGCTGCCCACGGTACCGCTGCCTACGAGGGTGCCATTGGCATCGGTCACAGTTACCGTCGCACCGACTTCGCCATGGCCGCTGAGGGTGCTGCCGCTGCGGTTGATGGCAACCTGGGTGGGGGCGTCGGGTGGGGTGGTGTCCGCCGCCACGATGGTGGCCGGTACGGATGGGGGGCCGCCGGCTGAAGCGCGTGCACTGACGCTCAGAACTTGCGCATTGAGCTGGGCACTGGCCAGGAAAATGTGGAAGAAACCGTCACTGCCGACCGTGCCGGTGCCCAGCGTCGCGCCGCCGGAGGTGACGGTGATCAGCGAACCCACGGTACCTTGACCGGTCAGCAGGAAGCCATCGGCACTGATGACAAGGTTGCTCGGGGTGGCGAGCTCGCTGCCAGTCGGGCCATTCACGGTGATCGCGGTTTCGTTGTTGCCATTGTCTTGCACCACCAGCTGCACGCTGTCGCCAGTGGCCAGGGGTGGGCTGACCTGAACCACGAACGTGCCGTCCGGGCCGACGGTGACGGTGCCCAGTTCGGAGTTGCCGTCACGCACGATCACGGTGGTACCGGGTTCGGCAGTGCCGCTGATGGTGCTGCCATCCGGGCTGACCGAGATATCCGTGGCCGGTGCCGGAGGTGTGCTGTCTATGGCACTGACGCTGGTGGGTTGGGTCGCGTTGCCAGCGGCATCGGTGACCACCACCGTCACCGTCTCGCCGTTGAGCAGGGGAGGGGCAAGCGGAACGCTGAAGCTGCCGTCAGGGTTGACCGCTACGGTGGACTCGACGCCGGTCGCGCTGATTACGGTGACCGAAGTCGCGCCCGGTGCGTTGCCGGTGAGCGCCAGGCCATCGGGGGTGA
Source organism: Pseudomonas sp. LRP2-20 (assembly GCF_024349685.1). NCBI lineage: Bacteria > Pseudomonadati > Pseudomonadota > Gammaproteobacteria > Pseudomonadales > Pseudomonadaceae > Pseudomonas > Pseudomonas sp. LR2-20. The sequence continues at coordinate 961,578 of NZ_AP025944.1, forward strand.
TCGCCAGGTCCGTGGGCTGTGCGGGTGGGGTAAGGTCCGGCGCGGTGGCCTGGGCGGCGCCAGAGACAATGCCCTGGGTATCGGTCTGGGTGATGTCGAGGGTCTGGCCGTCCAGTTGTGGCGGGTTCAACGCCACACTGAAGTTACCGCTGGCCGGCACCACCACGCTACCTAGCAGATCGCCGGCGGCGTTGCGCACTTCTACCGTTGCGCCGGCCTGGCCGGTACCTTGCACAAGAGTGCCGTCGGCACTCACCTGCACGCCGCCCGGGACCGCCGGGCCGCTGGTATCGTCAGCGGTGAAGGGGGCCGAAGGCGAGGCGTTGCCAGCGGTGTCGATCAGCACCACCGACACGGTTTCGCCGTGGGTCTGTGGCGGCGCCAGGCTGATGCTGAAGGTGCCGTCCTCTTCAACGACGCCGCTACCCAGCAATTGCCCGGCCGTATCGCGCACCTCCACGGTGGCACCGGCTTCGCCCTGACCCGTGAGGGTGATGCCATCGGCACTGAGCCCGAGGCCTTGTGCAGGCGCGGGTGCTTCGAGGTCGCTGGCGGTCACGGTGTTGGCAGGCGAGGGGTTGCCGCCGCCGTCGGTCTGGATGACGGTCAGGGTCTGGCCGTTGAGTTGTGGTGGGTCGATGGTCACGCTGAAGCTGCCGTCGGCTTGAACCGTGGCGGTACCCAGGACCACGCCGCCAGCACCGGTAACCTGCACCTGCGCGCCGGGCTCACCATTGCCGGTGAGTTGCGTACCGTTGCCAGACAGCGCCAGGCCGGAGGTGATTGCAGGCGGTGTGCTATCGGGTGCTGGCAGATCGACGGCGGCCGAGACGTTGCCAGCAGGGTCGCGCTGCTCGACGGTGAGCGCCTGGCCATTGGTCTGAGGTGGGTCGAGGGTAACTTCGAAGTTGCCATTGCCACCGACCAACGCGGTACCCAGGACGCTGCCATCGGGCCCGCGCACGGTGACGGTGGCGCCAGGTTCGCCAGTGCCGCTGACCGTGCTGCCGTTGCCATCGATGGTCGGCGTGCTGACGGTTTGCGGTGGGGTGCTGTCCGGTGCAGTGAAGCTCACCGGCCCGGCGCTGTTGCCCAGGCTGTCGGTGGCCTCTACGGTCAGGCTTTCACCGTTGCGCTGCGGCTGGCCGAGGGTGACGTCGAAGCGACCGTCGGCACCAACCGTGATGCTGCCCAGCACGTTGCCGTTGATGTCGCGGACGGTGACGATCGAGCCTGCCTGGCCTTGCCCGGTAAGGTGCAGGCCATTGCTGTCGATGGCCAGGCCAGAAGGCTGCAGCGGGCCGTCCAGGTCAGGGGCGGTGAGGGTGGCGGTGGAGCTGTTGCCCGCGCCATCGCGCAGCACCACGTCGAGTTCCTGGCCGTTGATCTGTGCCGGGCTCAGGGTCACGGTGAAGGTGCCGTTGGCAGCGACTACCGCACTGCCCAGCACGGTGCCCTGGGCATTGCTGATTTGTACCGTGGCGCCTGCTTCGCCGCGGCCGGTCAGGGTCACGCCGTCGGCGCTGAGCTGCAGGTCGCTGGCTGCGTTTGGCGGGGTGATGTCCGGTGCATTGATCTGGCTCGGCAACGAACTGTTGCCGTCGGCATCGATGGCCACCACGTCGAGCAGTTCGCCGTTGGCCTGGGCCGGGTCGAGGGTAATGGTGAAGGTGCCATCGTTACCCACCTGAACGCTGCCGATCACCGTGCCGCTGGCGTCGCGCACCTCCACCAGGCTGCCCACCGGAGCGGTGCCGCTGATGGACGAGCCGTCGGCGGCCAGCACCAGCCCGTCAGGGCTCTCAGGCACCGCAGTGGCGGGGACGATGACGGTGAGCGAGACCGAAGGGTTGCCGGCGGCGTCGGTCTGTTGCAGCACGATGGCATCACCGGCGCTGACCGGGCCGTTGAGGTCGACCAGGAAGGTACCGTTGGCCGCGACTACACCAGTGCCGATCACCGCGCCGTTGGCATCACGCACTTCGACCGTGGCGCCAGGTTCGCCGCGGCCAGACACGACCAGGCTACCGGCGCCGATGATGACGTTGCTGATGATCGACGGTGGCGTGGTGTCCGGTACGGTGTAGTCCAGCGGTGCAGAAGCGTTGCCGGCGGCATCGATCACGCTGATGGCCAGGTGTTCGCCATCGCTCTGGGCCGGGTCGAGGGTGAGGCTGAAGCTACCGTCCGCTTGGGCGATGCCGCTGCCGATCAGGTTGCCGTCAGCATCACGCACTTCCACCCGGGCGCCCGCTTCGGCGCTGCCACTCAGGGTCACGCCGTTGGCCAGGCTGAGTCCGCTGGGTTGTGCTGGTGGCACCAGGTCTGGCGCGGTCAGCGGGCTTGGCGTGGAGACGTTGCCGGCGGCATCGGTCAGGTTGACCTGCAAGGATGAGCCATCGACCACCGGCACATCCAGCTGCAGGGTGAAACTGCCATCCGCTTGAACGGTTCCGGTGCCGATGACCTGACCTTGGTCGTTCAATACCTGGACAGTGGCGCCTATTTCGCCACGGCCCGAGACCGTGCGCCCGTCGGCGCTGATGATCAGGTCAGTGGCCGGTTGTGGCGGTGTGGTGTCACCACCGCTGTCGATGTCTGGTGCTGTCACACTGCCCGGCGTGGAGGGGTTGCCTGCCACATCGGTGGCGGTGACCTGCAGTTGTTCGCCATCGACCTGTGGTGGGTCGAGGGTGACGCTGAACGCGCCGTTGGCCCCAGCCACGGCACTGCCCAGCACCGTTGTGCCATCGGCGGCCAGCACGCGCACGGTGCTGCCGGGCTCGGCGCGGCCGGTGACGACAGTGCCGTCGGCATTCACGGCCAGCTCGCTGGGTGTGACCGGGGCGGTGATGTCGGGCGCGGTGACCTGTGCGGGAAGGGACGATGCACCGCTACCATCAACTGCGCTCACGTCGAGCAGTTCGCCGTTGGCCTGCGCAGGGGTGAGCACTACGGTGAAGGTGCCTTCGGCACCGACGGTCACGCTGCCGATCAGCGTGCCGTTGGCGTCATGCACCTCCACGCGGCTGCCGACGGGCGCGCTGCCGCTGATACTGGTGCCATCGGTTGCGATGGTCAGGTCGCTCGGGCTGGCCGGGGTCTGGGTCAGTGGTACGTCGAATTGCAGCGCTTCGGACGCATTGCCGGCCGCGTCGGTCTGCACCAGGCTAAGGCGGGCGCCGGGCTGTGCTGCGGGCGCCAGGTCGATCAGGAAGGTGCCATTGGCACTGACCGTAGCGCTGCCGATCAGGTTGCCATTGGCATCGCGCACTTCCACCGTGGCACCGGCCTCGCCGCGGCCACTCAGGGCCAGGCCACCGTTGCCCACCACGATGTTGCTGACTTCGGCAGGCGGGGTGGTGTCGGGGGCGGTGAATGCCAACGGTGTGGAGGTGTTGCCAGCGGCGTCGGTGAGGCGCACGTCCAGCACCTCGCCATTGGCCTGGGCCGGGGCGAGGGTCAGGGTGAAGCTGCCGTCTGGGCCGACCTGGCCGGTACCGATGACGGCACCGTTGGCGTCGCGTACTTCGATGGCGGCACCCGGCTCGCCTCGGCCGGTGAGGGTCACGCCGGCGACCAGGGCCAGATCGCTGGGTTGTGCCGGGGCCTGCAGGTCGGTCGAGACCACGGTGCCGGGTTGCGAGACGTTGCCGGCCGCGTCCGTGAGGGTCACCTGCAAGCTGCTGCCGTCTTTCACCGGCGGCGCGAGGGTGATCTGGAAGTTGCCGTCGCCACCCACCGTGCCGCTGGCGATCAGGTTGCCCCCGGCGTCGCGCACCTGCACGCTGGCGCCCGCTTCGCCGCGCCCGCTGAGCCGTTGGCCGGCCAGGCCAATGACCAGCTGGGTCGGGGCGTCAGGGGGCGTGGTATCGGGCGGGTTGCCGACGCCGTCGTTCGGTGCGGTGATGGTGGTGGCGCCGGAGACATTGCCGGCTGGGTCGGTGACCGTGACTTGCAAAGGCTGGCCTTCGGTCTGCGGCGGTTGCAAGGTCAGGCTGAACTGGCCATCAGCGCCGGCCACGGCAGTTCCCAGAACAGCGCCGTCGGCACCGCGTACCTGAACGGTCGAACCTGGCTCGGTGCGGCCGGTGAGGGTGGTGCCTTGCGGGTCTATCGTCAGCTCCGTCGGTGCTGTAGGCGGGGTGATGTCCGGGGCCGTCACCGCACCAGCCTGCGAGGTGTTGCCAGCGGCGTCGGTCTGCGAGACAGCCAGGTTTTCGCCGTTGGCCTGCGGGGTGTTCAGGGCGACATCGAAGCGGCCATCGGCATTCACCGTGCCACTGCCGATGAGGTTGCCTGCGGCGTCGAACACATTCACCGTGGCCCCCGCTTCACCGCGACCGCTCAGGCGCAGGCCATCGGGCGAAACCAGCAGGTCGATGGGCGTGGCTGGGGAGGTGGTGTCGCCCGGTGCGCTGCCGCCACCTCCACCACTGCTGCCACCGCTGTTGTTTGCCGCAGCCGCCACGCCGCCGACACCGAGCAGGCTGAGGCCAGCGATGGCAAAGGTCGAGGTCCCGGCACCGGCGACACCGATGCCTGCCACCAGTTCGTCAAGCGAGGCCACTTCATCGAAGGTGAAACCGGTGAAGGTCGTCGCATCATAGTTGGCGTGCCACAAGGTACCGTCTTCGCCAACGAACACCATGTCGCTGCCAACACCTGCCTGGTCCACGGCAAAGAAGTTGCCGACAGTGACCTTTTCTCCGGATTTGAGCGTGACGATCAGGTCCTGGCCGCGCCGGGTGACGGTCGCCACCTGGTCGGGGGCGATGGGCATCTGCACCACGGCAGGGTTGTTGAGGGTGATATTGCCCCAGGCATTCTGGGTGGCGACGGCAGATTGCTTGTCGGCGACGACGATGTTGTCCATGAGTGCTCCCTGCTGGATTTCGGTCCACAGGGTCGCGTTTGGCGACCCTTGGCCGTGGCACGGCCGCGTAACCGGAGATTAGGGAGATATAGCAGCCCAACAGATTGCCACCAGATGGCTTTCCGGGTAGTCCTTTAGTGCATGGTGCCTCAGCGAAGCCCCAGACGACGGGCCAGGCGGCTCAGGTTGGCACGGTCCAGGCCCAGTTCGCGGGCCGCTGCGGCCCAATTGTCCTGATGGCGTTGCAGGCAGGCATCGATCACCTGGCGCTGGTAGTCATCGATAGCCTCGCGCAGGCCACCAGCGGGTACCGCCAGGGTTGCAGGCGCGGCGGGGGCAAGGGTGGCAGTCACCGCTGGCGCGGTGGCACGCAGGTCGAGATCGCTGGCTTCCAGGGTGAGGATGCGTGGGCGCTGCGGGTGTTGGCCCATGGCTTTAAGTGCCGAGCGACCGATCAGGTGCTCGAGTTCGCGCACGTTGCCTGGCCAGTCATACGCAAGCAATGCCGCTTGCGCCTCGCTGCTCAGCCGAAGGCTGTTCAAACCCAGGCGTGATCGGTTCTGCTCGAGGAAATAGCCAGCAAGAAGCAGCACGTCGCGCCCACGTTCGCGTAACGGCGGCACCTGTAGCGGGTACACGCTGAGGCGGTGGTAGAAGTCAGCGCGGTAGTTGCCCGTGCGCACCTCGGCGGCCAGGTCGCGGTTGGTGGCGGCGATCAGCCGCACATCGACCCGGTGTTCGTGGTCCGACCCCAGGCGTTGCAGTTGGCCGCTTTGCAGCACGCGCAACAGCTTGGCTTGCACGGTCAACGGCAATTCGCCCACTTCGTCGAGGAACAGCGTACCGCCGTTGGCCAGCTCGAACTTGCCGCGGCGCTCGCCGTGGGCGCCGGTGAAGGCGCCACGCACATGGCCGAACAGTTCGCTTTCCACCAAGGTGTCGGGCAGGGCTGCACAGTTCAGGCTGACCAGAGGTTTGTCGGCGCGGTTGCTGGCCTGGTGCAGGGCCATGGCCACCAGTTCCTTGCCCACGCCGGTTTCGCCGGTGATCAGCACGGTCAGCTCGCTGGCGCCCACCAGGCGGATTTCTTCCAGCAGGCGCTTGTGCGCCGGGCTCTGGCCGATCAGCTCTTTGTCCTGGCCGCTGGCCTGGCGGTAGATCTCGGCGCGCTGGTGCTCGTCTTCGGCGCGCAGGGCCAGGTGCTCGATGCGCTCGGCCACGGTCACGGTGGCGGCGGCCAGGCTGGCGAAGGCTTGCAGGGATTCCAGCTCCAGGCTCTGGAACTGGCCGGGGGTGAGGGCGTCGAGGGTCACCAGGCCCCAAGGGCGCTCGTCGACCATCAGCGGGCAGCCCATGCAGTCGTGCACCTCGAGGTCGGCGTCAGGGGTATTGACCAGGCCATCGTAGGGGTCGGGCAGCTCGGAGTCGCTGGCAAAGCGGGTCGGTTCCGGGCGGCTGAGCAGGATCTGGAAACGCGGGTGCTCGCTGACCTTGAAGCGACGACCCAAGGTATCCGGGGAGAGCCCATCGACGGCCAGCGGCACCAGCCATTCGCCATCCAGGCGCAGCAGCGCGGCGGCATCGCACGGCAGCAGCCCGCGCATGGCTTGCAGCAGGCGGCGGTAGCGCTCCTGGTCGGGCAAGTCGCGGGACAGGTCACTGACCAGGGGCAGCAAGGTGGTGAGCAACGGCTTTGTAGTCATATGGACTCCTGTGTGTCGATTTGACTATACAGCGGAGTAGGTCTTTTTGACATGATCGCTGCCAGTGCCCTGATTTCATTGGCGAAAAAAGTTGGCACGATTGCTGAAGTAGCAGGGGCAACCATTTGAAGCCACTGGCTCAGGAGTCGTTGCAAATGCTCAATGCCGAACAACGTGCAATCATCAAAGCCACTGTCCCTCTGCTGGAAACCGGTGGTGAAGCGCTGACCACCCACTTCTACAAGATGATGCTCAGCGAGTACCCAGAGGTCCGCCCACTGTTCAACCAGGCCCACCAGGCCAGTGGCGACCAGCCGCGTGCCCTGGCCAATGGCGTGCTGATGTATGCCCGTCATATCGACCAGCTGGAGCAGTTGGGTGGCCTGGTCGGCCAGATCATCAACAAACACGTCGCCCTGCAGATTCTGCCGGAGCACTACCCGATCGTCGGCAGCTGCCTGCTGCGCGCCATCGAGGAAGTGCTGGGCAAGGAAATCGCCACCCCTGAGGTCATCGCCGCCTGGGCCGCCGCCTATGGCCAGCTGGCCGACATCCTGATCGGTGCCGAGGAAAGCCTTTACAAACAGAAGGAAGAGGCCGCCGGCGGCTGGCGCGGTACCCGCGAATTCCGCCTGGTCCGTCGTGAACAGGAAAGCAGCGAGATCACCTCGTTCTACTTCGCCCCGGTGGATGGCCAGCCGGTACTCAAGGCCGAGCCTGGCCAGTACATCGGCCTGCAGCTGTTCATCGACGGTGCCGAGCAGCGCCGCAACTACTCGCTGTCGGCCCTGTGCGACGGCCAGGGGTACCGCATCAGCGTCAAGCGCGAGGAGGGCGGCAAGGTTTCCAACTACCTGCATGATGAGCTGGTGGTGGGCGACACCCTGCAGTTGTTCCCGCCAGCCGGTGACTTCACCCTGGCTGCCAGCGACAAGCCGTTGGTGTTGATCAGCGCCGGTGTGGGCATTACCCCGACCCTGGCGATGCTCGAAGCCGCCCTGCAGACCCAGCGCCCGGTGCATTTCATCCATTGCGCACGTAACGGTGCGGTGCACGCCTTCCGCGACTGGGTCGACGGTCTGGCCGAGCGCCATCCGCAGCTCAAGCGCTTCTATTGCTATGCCGAGCAAACGGGCGCACAGAAGGCCGACGCAGTGGGGCTGCTGAGCCAGGACCTGCTGGGCGAGTGGCTGCCGCGTGAGCGCGATGTGGATGCCTACTTCCTCGGGCCGAAAGGCTTCATGGCAGCGGTCAAGCGCCAGCTGAAGGGCCTGGGTGTGCCAGAGCAGCAGAGCCGTTACGAGTTCTTCGGGCCGGCGGCTGCCCTGGAGTGATGGAGTGATGTACTGACTGGGCCGGCCTCTTCGCGCCGAACCGCCGCGAAGAGGCCGGTACAGGTTCATCAAAACATCATCCCAGTCGCTGGCAAGCCAGCTCCCCTGCAGCAGTGCTCCCGCCCGTGGGTAATCGAGAACGAAACGGTCGATCGCATTCGCCGCGCGGGGGCTGGCTTGCCAGCGACTGGGCCGATCAATACTTCCTGCCTATATATAAGGAAAGATGAAGGGTGCCTCGGCACCTTTCATCTTTAATCCTCCTTTAATCACTGTATCCTTCACTCCCGGGTGTCGAGGGGCTTGCCCCTGCGCGGCACCCGGGCAGCCGCTTTTTTACCGGCCGACGTTGAACCGACCTTGCTGCAGCCGGTCTCAGCATCTCCGGATAGCCCTGTGCAGTGCTGTCTCGCCGCCTCCTCGACACGCTAAAGGGCCATGCCTGCGTGTAGAATCGCACGAAGGCGGGCGGACCACGCTGCCACTATCCATCGAAGGAATCGGCAATGAACGAACAAACCTTGCGCCTGAACCGCGAACGGCGCTTTCTGGTGCTGCTGGGGGTGATCTGCCTCGCCCTGATCGGCGGTGCGCTGTACATGCAGGTGGTACTGGGTGAGGCACCTTGCCCGCTGTGCATCCTGCAACGCTATGCCTTGCTCTTTATCGCCATCTTCGCGTTCATTGCCGCCGCCATGCCCGGGCGCCGCAGCCTGACCCTGTTCGAGGGCCTGGTGGTGCTCAGTGCCATTGGCGGAATCGTTGCGGCCGGCAACCATGTGTATATACTCGCCAACCCCATGGTCAGTTGCGGCATCGATACCCTGCAACCGATCGTCGACGACCTGCCCCTGGCCAAGCTCTGGCCGCTGGTGTTCCAGGTCGATGGCTTCTGCAGCACGCCGTACCCGCCGATCCTCGGTTTGTCGCTGGCGCAGTGGGCACTGGTGGCGTTCGTCCTGACTGCCATCCTGGTACCGTTCGGCATCTACCGCAACCGGCGCCAGTCTTAGACATAAGTCCCGATTTCGGTGTGGTCTTTTGCACCGGATGAGAAGAGTGAAAAGTCCTCTCCCGCTTGATCCAGATCAACCTCAAAGCCTTGTGAAATGCGGGCTCGAGGCCTATCAAGCGGGGTGCGACAAACTGTCGCGAAGTTGATTTGTCGAGCTGTATTGTTACAGATCCTGTAAAGGACTGTTGCTCAATAAGTCATAGTCAAGGGTTGGCGACCTATCTACAATCGCCCCCAATTTCCGTTCGGCACTGCTTGCGAGTCGCAGGATTGAAGGAAGCCCCAGCGCTCCTTTTTGCTGACTTCGTCAAGTTTCGCCCAACGGCGATACCGGGCGGACCCCCCTCCGCGTTTTCCCGCACCAAATGGACTTGGTCTGAAGTACAGGCCTGTTGCCTACGAAACCATAAGCACCGCTAACCCGCTTTGCGCCAAGGTCCTGCAGTCGGACCCAGGCAGGAGCGAGTACGGGCGCGAAATGCCGCACTTGGCAGGACGAAGTGTTGGCTACCAAAACACAAATTGCATTGAAGCAAGCTGATCTAGAGGTCGTGAGATGAGTAAAAAGCGTTACCCCAGACTGTTTGGCATATTGCCCTTTTTAGGCATGCTTTTACTCAGTGGGTGCAACTGGACCCTGCTCGACCCGAAAGGTCAGGTCGGCATTGAGCAAAAGAACCTGATCCTGATCGCTACCGGCCTGATGCTGCTGGTGGTGATTCCGGTCATCATCATGACCGTGGCATTCGCCTGGAAGTACCGTGCTTCCAACAAGGCCGCCACCTATACCCCAGACTGGTCGCACTCGACCAAGATCGAAGCCGCGGTGTGGATCATCCCGATCATCATCATCATCGCCCTGGGCTACGTCACCTACAAGTCGACCCACAAGCTGGACCCGTACCGTCCACTGGATTCCGATGTGAAGCCGGTGCAGATCGACGTGGTCGCGCTGGACTGGAAGTGGCTGTTCATCTACCCGGAGCAGGGCATTGCCACGGTCAACAAGATCGTCTTCCCGGCTAACACCCCGGTCAACTTCCGCGTCACCTCCGACGCCGTGATGAACTCGTTCTTCATCCCGGGCCTGGGTGGCCAGATCTACGCCATGGCTGGCATGACCACCAAGCTGCACCTGATCGCCAACGAAAACGGCGAATTCGACGGTATCAGCGCCAACTACAGCGGTGCTGGCTTCACCGGCATGAAATTCAAGGCCACTGCAACCTCTCAGGAAGACTTCGACAAGTGGGTCGCCGAGGTCAAGCAGTCGCCGAAGAAGCTGGACAAGGCTGAATACGACGCCTTGGCCAAACCAAGCGAAAACAACCCAGTCGCGCTGTACAGCGAGGCCTCGCCTGACCAGTTCCAGATCATCGTCGACAAGTACGAAGGCATGAACCGCGGTCGTCCGAGCCACGAAGAAGCAGGCAGCAAAGATCTGGCCACAACCAAGGGTGTGGAATCGAGTATGCAACCAGCTGCCGGTGCAGAGGAGTAAGAGATGTTCGGTAAATTAACCCTGGAGGCGATACCCTTCCACGAGCCGATAGTCATGGTGACCCTTGCCATGATCGCGCTCGGGGGTATTGCTGTCGTTGGTGCTATCACCTATTTCCGCAAGTGGACCTACTTGTGGACCGAGTGGTTGACCACCGTCGACCACAAGAAAATCGGGGTGATGTACATCGTCGTCGCGATGGTCATGCTGCTGCGCGGCTTCGCCGACGCCATCATGATGCGTACCCAGCTGGCTGCCGCTACCGGTGGCTCCGAAGGCTACCTGCCGCCTGAACACTATGACCAGATCTTCACCGCTCACGGTGTGATCATGATCATCTTCATGGCGATGCCGTTCTTCACCGGCCTGATGAACCTGGCGGTTCCTCTGCAGATCGGTGCACGTGACGTTGCCTTCCCGTTCCTGAACTCCCTGAGCTTCTACCTGCTGCTGGCAGGCGTGCTGCTGGTCAACATCTCGCTGGGCGTTGGTGAATTCGCCAAGACCGGCTGGGTTGCCTATCCGCCGCTGGCGGGCATCCAGTACAGCCCTGGGGTGGGTGTCGACTACTACATCTGGGCGCTACAGCTCTCAGGCTTGGGTACGACACTGACCGGCGTGAACTTCCTCGTCACCGTGATGAAGATGCGCGCACCTGGCATGAAGCTGATGGACATGCCGATCTTCACCTGGACCTGCACCTGGGCCAACGTGCTGATCGTGGCTTCGTTCCCGATCCTGACCGCTGCACTCGCTCTGCTGACTGTTGACCGTTATCTGGACTTCCACATTTTCACCAACGAGCTTGGTGGGAACCCGATGATGTACGTCAACCTGTTCTGGGCGTGGGGTCACCCTGAGGTTTACATCCTGATCCTGCCGGCCTTCGGCGTGTTCTCGGAAGTGACTTCGACCTTCTCCGGCAAGCGTCTGTTCGGCCACCACTCGATGATCTACGCATCGGGCGCCATCGCCGTTCTGGGCTTCGCTGTATGGCTGCACCACTTCTTCACCATGGGTGCCGGCGCCAGCGTCAACACCTTCTTCGGCCTGGCGACGATGCTGATCTCCATCCCGACCGGTGTGAAGCTGTTCAACTGGCTGTTCACCATGTACCAGGGCCGTGTGCGCTTCACCGCACCGATGCTGTGGACCCTGGGCTTCATGATCACCTTCTCGATCGGTGGCATGACTGGCGTTCTGCTGGCTGTTCCAGGTGCTGACTTCGTACTGCACAACAGCCTGTTCGTTATCGCTCACTTCCACAACGTGATCATCGGTGGTGCGGTATTCGGCTACATCGCCGGCTTCGCCTACTGGTGGCCAAAAGCGTTCGGCTTCAAGCTGAACGAGAAGTGGGGCAAAGCTGCCTTCTGGTTCTGGATCTCTGGCTTCTACGTAGCGTTCATGCCGCTGTACGCCCTGGGCTTCATGGGCATGACCCGTCGTCTGAACCACTCCGACAACCCACTGTGGGAACCCTACCTTTACGTAGCCGTTGTCGGCGCCGTGCTGATCCTGTTCGGTATCGCCTGCCAGCTGATCCAGATCGTCGTTTCGATCCGCGATCGCGAGCAGAACCTGGACGTGACCGGCGACCCATGGGGCGGCCGTACCCTGGAATGGTCGACTTCGTCGCCACCTCCGTTCTACAACTTCGCCCACATGCCTGAGAAAGTTGGCCTGGACTGCTGGAACGAAGCCAAGGAAGCCGGTGTTGCCTACAAGGTGCCAGGCAAGTACGAAGCGATCCACATGCCGAACAACACCGCTACCGGTCTGTTCATGGGTCTGTTCCTGACTGTCTTCGGCTTCGCTTTCATCTGGCACATCTGGTGGCTGGTTGGCGCGAGCCTGCTGGCAACCATCGCGGTCTTCGTTCGCCACGCTGCGCGTGACGACCAGGGCTACATGGTTCCGGCCGAAGAAGTGGCGCGCATCGAAGGCGAGCGTCTCAAAGCGCTGGCCAAAGCAGGTGCTCTGCCTGCCGGCGCACGTGTCGAATCGTTTGAACGGGTGTAATCAATGTCCAGTCAAGTAATCCACGGTGGCGCGCATGGTCATGACCATGCTCACGATGACCACCACCACGACTCGGGCCAGATGACCGTCCTCGGTTTCTGGCTGTACCTGATGACCGACTGCATCCTGTTTGCGTCGCTCTTCGCCACCTACGCGGTGCTGTCCGGCAGTTTTGCCGGCGGCCCGTCGGGTCACGACATCTTCCAGCTCGACTTCGTAGCTGTAGAAACGCTGTTCCTGCTGCTGTCCTCGATCACCTTCGGCTTCGCCATGCTGAAGATGTTCGACGGCAAGAAAGCGGGCGTACTGGGCTGGTTGGCTGTGACCTTCCTGTTCGGTGCAGGCTTCATCGCGATGGAAATCTATGAATTCCATCACCTGATCGGCGAGGGCTTCGGCCCGACCCGCAGTGGCTTCCTGTCGGGCTTCTTCGCCCTGGTAGGTACCCACGGTCTGCACGTGACCGCCGGCCTGATCTGGATGGCAATCATGATGTACCAGATCAACAAGCACGGCATCACGCCGACCGCCAAGACCCGCATGAGCTGCCTGAGCCTGTTCTGGCACTTCCTGGACGTGGTCTGGATCTGCGTATTCACCGTCGTCTACCTGCTGGGAGTTCTGTAATGGCTAACGCACACGACACTCATCACGAAGGTAATCACGGCAGCGTCAAGTCGTACATGATCGGCTTCATCCTGTCGATCATCCTGACCGCGATCCCGTTCGGCCTGGCCATGTCGCCAAGCCTGCCGAAGAACCTGACCGTTCTGATCATCGTGGCCATGGCCGTGATTCAGGTAGTGGTACACCTTGTGTACTTCCTGCACATGGACCGCTCGAAAGAGCAGCGTTCCAACGTGTCGACGTTCCTGTTCACCACCCTGGTAATCGCTCTGCTGGTCGGCCTGTCGCTGTGGATCATGTTCAGCATCCACTTCGAAATGATGGCCAAGTGAGGTAAGACTGCATGTCCGTTAAGCACTTTATCCAAATCACCAAACCGGGGATCATTTTCGGTAACGTGCTTTCCGTGGCAGGCGGTTTCTTCCTTGCCTCGAAGGGCCATGTGGACTTCGCCCTGTTCCTGGCAGTGGTGATCGGTACTTCGCTGGTGGTGGCGTCCGGATGCGTGTTCAACAACTGCATCGACCGTGACATCGACCACAAGATGGAGCGCACCAAGAACCGCGTCATGGTGCAGGGCGGCATGTCGCTGACCCTCGCGCTGGTCTACGCCACCCTGCTCGGGGTGGCGGGTTTCAGCCTGCTGTATGTCCAGGCCAACCCGCTGTCGGCGTTCTGCGCGGCTGTAGGCTTTATCGTCTACGTCGGTTTCTACAGCCTCTGGCTGAAGCGCAAATCGGTGCACGGCACCTTGGTCGGCAGCCTGTCTGGTGCCATGCCTCCGGTGATCGGCTACTGCGCCGTGAGCAACAGTTTCGACCTGGCTGCAGTGACCCTGCTGGTGATGTTCAGCCTGTGGCAGATGCCGCACAGCTTCGCCATCGCCATCTTCCGCTTCAAGGATTACAGCGCTGCCAACATTCCGGTCCTGCCGGTGGCACGTGGCATCCTCGCGGCGAAGAAGCAGATCGTGCTGTATGTGCTGGCCTTCCTGCTCGCCACCTTGATGCTCACCCTCGGCGGTTACGCCGGCCTCGGCTACCTGGCCGTGGCAGCAGCCATGGGCCTGTACTGGCTGTACATGGCCTGGGGTGGCTACAAGGCTGAAGACGACAGCAAGTGGGCCCGCAAGGTGTTCGGCTTCTCCATCCTCACCGTCACTGCCCTGAGCGTGATGATGTCGGTGGACAGCCAGACCGCTGCGGACGTGCTGATGACCTACGCGCGTTGATACAGACCCCTGTTACACGAAAACCCCGGCCATGTGCCGGGATTTTTTTTGCCTGTGGTTCAGCGCTTCCGGCTGATAGCGCCGGCGACTGCGGCGCTACCGTGCGTGCTTCAGCCAATCGGAGAAAACAGGCATGAGTGTGTTCAACGTGTATTTCTGCGGCACCGGGGCTACCGCAGGCGATGTCAGCAACCCTGACTATTGGGATGGCGAGCTGATCTCGCTGCTTGCCTTCAATGACCAGGGGCGGGAGTTTGCCGACAAGATCGTGGTCGATGGGCCGGGCAGTGGCAATCTTCAGGACGACAACCTGTTCGTCGATGATGGCGACCATGGCGCGGCAATGGGAACGTTGCTCGGCAAGGGCTGGGAAGAGAATGTCCAGCATGCCTTGCAAATGATCAAGGGCGAGTCGCTGTGGCAGCGTGGCGAGCGAACCCAGGCCGAGTACCAGCGGCTGAAAGAGGCCGGAGCACCGCTTGACGAGGCCAAGGGAACCGGCAACTGGTTCCGCGAGCGTTACGATTACGGCCAGCGGCCGGTCACCCCTCAGGCGCTGCAGGAGCAGATCATCCGCCAGTTCCGCAAGCAGCTGATACCCGAACAGGTCAACCTGATTGGCTGGAGCCGCGGCGGCATCAGTTGCCACATGCTAGCCAACGCCATGGCACAGGACCCGGTCTTGCAGCACACACCGGTGAACATTTTTGCCGTCGACCCGGTTCCAGGGATACTCAACGTGCAGAAGGCGCGCGCCGTCCTGGCTGCAAATGTCAGGCAGTATGTCGGTTTCTACGCTCGCGACGAACGCTCCAGGGGGTTCGCCTGCGTGGTGCCGGAGGTGGCCGTCGGTACGCGTATGAGCATTTACCCGATGCCAGGGCGTCACGCCACACTCGTGGGCAATGCTTCACCGACTGGCGAAGGGCCCGGTGACACCTGCAAGGCGCCCGGCCGCATCGTGCGACACCTGGCCGAGCGATGCCTGGAAGGTTGGGGCGTCAATCTTGAAAAGCGCCTGCAGCTGGATGACCGTGAGCTGATGGCGCATCACCAGGCGCTGGCCAGCGACGATGCGATTTACCTGGCCATGCGCAGCAAGTCCTATACCTATTTCGACGAAGGGCAGGGCGACGAGCGCAAGGTTCACCACGGCCTTGAGGAAAAGCCATTCAGCGAGGTGAATGGGGCGCACATGCAGCCGAGTGCAGGGTTGGGTCTGAAACAGTGGGATCAAAGCACGTACGAGGCCTTGAAGTGACTTTGCAAGGTCCTGAAAATATAAGAATTTCGATCTAAGCATCTGAAAAAATATATATAAACAGGAAAAATGCCTTTACATGCCATTTGAAGCGGCACTATCCTCTTATTCGGCCGCCCCAGCGGCCAGCGTCGCTCGGACGGTTCCGGGCGCTTACGTCTGCAGAGGAAACCATGGCCAATCCAGGTTCGCCGCGCCGCTTCGCGCGCATCGATCGTCTCCCCCCTTACGTCTTCAACATCACGGCCGAACTCAAGATGGCTGCGCGCCGCCGTGGCGAGGACATCATCGACCTGAGCATGGGCAACCCCGATGGCGCGACCCCGCCGCACATCGTCGAGAAGCTGGTGCAGGTCGCCCAGCGCGATGACACCCACGGTTACTCCACATCCCGCGGCATTCCGCGCCTGCGCCGGGCCATCTCCAACTGGTACAAGGAACGCTACGCGGTCGACATCGACCCGGAAAGCGAAGCCATTGTCACCATTGGCTCTAAAGAGGGCCTGGCGCACCTGATGCTCGGCACTCTCGACCACGGCGACACCGTGCTGGTGCCCAACCCGAGCTACCCGATCCACATCTACGGCGCCGTGATCGCCGGCGCCCAGGTGCGCTCGGTACCGCTGGTGCCGGGGGTGGATTTCTTCAACGAACTGGAGCGGGCGATCCGCGAATCGATCCCCAAGCCGAAAATGATGATCCTCGGCTTCCCGTCCAACCCCACTGCCCAGTGCGTGGAGCTGGATTTCTTCGAGCGCGTGGTAGCCCTGGCCAAGCAGTACGACGTGCTGGTGGTGCACGACCTGGCCTACGCCGACATCGTCTACGACGGCTGGAAGGCCCCGTCGATCATGCAGGTGCCGGGCGCCAAGGACATCGCGGTGGAGTTCTTCACTCTGTCCAAGAGCTATAACATGGCCGGCTGGCGGATCGGTTTCATGGTCGGCAACCCCGAGCTGGTCAGTGCCCTGGCGCGAATCAAGAGCTACCACGACTATGGCACCTTCACTCCGCTGCAGGTCGCTGCCATCGCGGCCCTGGAAGGCGACCAGCAGTGCGTGCGTGACATCGCCGAGCAGTACCGCCAGCGCCGCAACCTGCTGGTCAAGGGCCTGCACGAGCTGGGCTGGATGGTCGAGAACCCCAAGGCGTCGATGTACGTGTGGGCGAAGATCCCGGAGCAGTACGCGCACCTCGGTTCGCTGGAGTTCTCCAAGAAGTTGCTGGCCGAAGCCAAGGTCTGCGTGTCGCCGGGCATCGGTTTTGGTGACTACGGCGACGACCATGTGCGCTTCGCGCTGATCGAGAACCAGGATCGGATTCGTCAGGCGATTCGCGGTATTCGCCAGATGTTCCGTGCCGATGGATTGATCCAGAAATAACGCTTCACCCGGGCCCGCTTTGGCGGGCTCGGGCCAGCCGGATCAACGGCAAACTATTTTTGCATTACCCCTCTTCTCAGCCGACCTGGCTTCGATTACAAATGGCGCGCGGGCCAGCCCCGATAACAACAACCTTCCCTCCGTGCCATCATGTCCGAATACAACCCTTGCCTTGACTGCGGCGCCTGCTGCGGGTATTTCCGTGTGTCCTTCTTCTGGGGCGAATGCCAGTCTGCCGGCGGCGTTGTGCCGGATGACCTGGTGGTGCAGATCAACCCCACCCGCGTTGCCATGATCGGCACCGACGCCAAGCCTTGCCGCTGCGTGAGCCTGCAGGGCGAGATCGGTACCGAGGTGGCGTGCACCATCTACGCCAACCGATCCAGCCCTTGCCGTGAGTTCGAGGCGTCTTGGGAGGGCGGTGTGCATAACCCGAGTTGCGACGATGCGCGGGCGGCCTATGGGCTGCCGCCACTGACCCCGCCGGGGGCCAACGAGCCGCATTGGCCGGATGATGGGGCGGAGGTGGCCTGAGCCATTTTCGCGATCTGCGGCGCCTGAAGGGGTTCGCCGATAGAGATGCAGCGCTCTTGAGACCGAGCGCCGCCCGCGCGGCGCATCGCGAGCTATCGCTCGCTCCTACGTTTGTTTCGGGCCAATTGTTCCTGGGAGATCTGCGCGCGATCCCTTCAACGCATGGCACGATATCGCGTCGAACAAACAAGGCGCGCGCGTCTGCAACAGGGTTTACTGGCCAGAAACAAACGCAGGAGCGAGCGATAG
Source organism: Pseudomonas sp. LRP2-20 (assembly GCF_024349685.1). Lineage (NCBI taxonomy): Bacteria > Pseudomonadati > Pseudomonadota > Gammaproteobacteria > Pseudomonadales > Pseudomonadaceae > Pseudomonas > Pseudomonas sp. LR2-20. The sequence goes on from NZ_AP025944.1 coordinate 979,313, forward strand.
CTCGCGATGCGCCGCGCGGGCGGCGCTCGATATCCGCCCCACCGCAAACCCCAAGACATACCCCCGCAGCCCCCACATGACGTTAAACTGTCGTCTCCCCAGCAATGGACAGGAGATCCGGCGTGACCCCACCCCGCAGTTTCCCCACTGACCTCTGCCTCGACAGCCCGCGTCTGCAGTTGCGCCCGATGCGCCATGCCGACGCAGAGCAATGGCTGACGATCATGGCCGATCCTGAGGTCATGCGTTACTGGCACCATGCCCCCTGGCAAGACCTGGCCGAAGCCGAAAGCGCCCTGGCTGCCGACCGCGAAGCCTATGCCAATGGCGACCAGCTCAAGCTCGGCATGTACCGCCGCGACAATGGCGAACTGATCGGCATGGTCCAGCTGTTCAATATCGACGACGTCTCGCGCCGTGGCGAGATCGGCTACTGCCTGGCCAGTGCCGTGCAGGGCAGGGGCTACATGGACGAGGCGCTGACCTGCTTCATCGACTATATCGCCCATACCCTGCACATGCGCCGCCTGGAAGGCGAGATCGACCCGCGCAACCAGGGCTCGGCGCGCACCCTCGAGCGCCAGGGTTTCGTGCTTGAAGGTACGCTGCGGGCTCGCTGGTGCGTGGCGGGCGAGCTGACCGACTCGGGTATCTATGGTCTGCTGCTCGAACCACCCGTCGCATGAGCCTATCCCGCTTGCCTGGGTTCTACCTGACGCTGAGCCTTGCCCTGTACCTGCTCAGCCTGGCCTTCGACGGTGCCGTGATGGGCGCCGGCAGGCACATGCCGGCGCTGCAGATGTTCCTGTACGGCCCCTGGGGCGTCCCCTTCGGGATGTTCCAGTGGTTTGCCAACCCGCTGCTGGCGTTAGCCATCCTTTGCCATCGGCGCCTGCGGCGGCTGGCCTTGCTGCTTGGGCTGGGGGCGTTGTACCTGGCGGCCAGCAGCTTTGGCATCGAACGCCTGCCGGATAACATCAGCTATGAATTCACTGCTCGCACCGGCTTCGGCGCTGGCTTCTACCTGTGGCTGGCGGCGATCCTGGTGTTCTGTGCGGGCCAGGCCTGGCAATGCTGGATCGTGCGCAGCAGTGGCGATGTACCGAGCTGGAACTGGCTGGATGTCGCCTTGATCGCGGCGTTGGCCGTGACCGCTTATGCGGCCACCCAGATGCCATCGCTGCAATTCGAGCCGGGCAAGGTACTGATGCCGCCGCAGCCGGTACAAACGCTCTGAAGGGATTTGCGATGAACAAGCGATATCTATTGCTCCTGGCTTTCCTGGCGCCAATGGCGCTGGCCGACGACAACTCACCGGCTTACAGCCAATGCATGGACAAGGCCTCCAGCACGCTGGCCATGAGCAGTTGCATCCAGGCGCAGACCCAGCTTCAGGACCAGCGCCTGAATCGGGTCTACAAGCAACTGATGAGCAAGCTTGGGAGCGGGCCCCAGAAGGGCTTGCGCGATGTGCAGCGGCAGTGGATCGCCTATCGAGATGCGAACTGTGCGTTCCATGTGCAGGCCAGTGGCGGGACCCTGGCGCAGCTTGAAGGCGGCCTGTGCGTGCTGGCCATGACCCGCGAACGGGCGGCGGAGCTGGAGCGGGTGCTCAGCCCCGGGCAGTGATGAGCTTGACGCTCCTGCAACGGGGCGTTTCGATCAGCGCAGTGCGCGGGTCTTCAGGTATTCGCGCACTTCCAGGCCATCCCCGGCGAACTCGATGCGCTCGGCCTTGGCCTCGCGTTGATAGGCGTACATCGGGTCGTAATACTCCTTGAGCAAGACCTCGAGCCAGCCACGGTGCAGATCCACCTCGCCACTGCGCAGCTGCTTCTCCAGCGCCTGGCGCAGCAGTTCGGACATACGCTGGTAGCGCTCGCCACCCAGCCGCTTGCGAATGTTGGCCATGCTTTGCGTCAGCCGTTCGGCATACAGCTGGCGGCCTTGGTCTTCACCGTACCTGTCGAGGAATTCGGCGAAGAGACTTATCCCGTAGTCGCGCAGCAGGCGGTCTATACGGTTGTCGAAGCTGTCCTCCAGCCACACCATCGGGTAGTGCTGCATGCCGTGATACAGCTCCAGCGGTACCGAGCAACTGCCGACGATACGGCCTTCATCCTCAAGCACGAACTGGTTGATGCCACGGGCACGTTTCTTCAGCACATCGACGGCCAGCCTGTTCTCGAAGTCGATCTGCGCCGGCTGTGCGGTGGCACGCTTGCCGAAGCTGGAACCGCGGTGGTTGGCATGGCCCTCGAGATCCAGCGCGTTGCCAAGCTGGTGCAAGACATCGGTCTTGCCGGTGCCGGTAAGGCCGCCGACAAGGATGAAATCGCATTGCTCGACGGCCTGCTGGGTGGTGTTCAGCAGGAAGCTGCGCATCGCCTTGTAGCCACCCTTGATCCGCGGGTAGTCGATGCCGGCCTCGTCGCGCAACACGTTTTGCACGAGCAGTGAGCGCAGGCCGCCGCGGGCACAGTACAGGTAACCATCGGGATGCTTTTTGGCAAAACTGACCCAGGCGTGCAGGCGCTCGCGCAGGGTGGCGCCGCTGACCAGCTGGTGGCCGAGGGTGATGGCGGCGGCCTGGCCCTGTTGCTTGTAGCAGGTGCCGACCTTCTGCCGCTCCAGGTCATTCATCAGCGGCAGGTTGACGGTGCCGGGGAAGGCCCCCTTGGCAAATTCGATCGGCGCGCGCATGTCCATCATCGGCGCGTCGTTCAGGAACAGTTGCTGGAAGTCGGTGCAGTCGGGGCGCATCAGTTCACCTCGACCGCATGGCTCTGTCGCTCGACCAGCACGCCGATCGGCGCCAGGTTCAGGCCCAGTTCGGCGGCCAGCGCGAGGAACTCGGCTTCGCCTTCAGGGGTAACGGCAACCAGCAGGCCACCGCTGGTCTGCGGGTCGCACAACAGGTGCTTCTGCTCGTCGGTCAGCCTACCGAGCTTGTGCCCGTAGCTGTCGAAGTTGCGCAAGGTCCCGCCAGGGATGCAGCCCTCGACCATGTAGTGGTCGACACTTGGCAGGCGCGGTACGGCGGCATAGTCCAGCAGAGCGGTCAGGCCACTGCCTTCGGCCAGCTCGACCAGGTGGCCGAGCAGGCCGAAACCGGTCACGTCGGTCATTGCCTTGACCCCATCGAGCTTGCCGAAGCGGCTGCCCGGCGTGTTTAGCGTGCACATCCAGTCGCGTGCCAGGCCCTGGTCCTGCTCGCGCAGCTTGGCCTTCTTCTCGGCGGTAGTGAGGATGCCGATGCCCAGCGGCTTGGTCAGGTACAGGCGGCAGCCGGCGGTGGCGGTGTCGTTGCGCTTGAGGTGGCGTTTGCTGACCACACCGGTGACAGCCAGGCCGAAGATCGGCTCGGGGGCGTCGATGGAGTGGCCGCCGGCCAGCGGAATGCCGGCCTCGGCGCACACGGCGCGGCCACCGCGGATCACTTCGCGGGCGACTTCCGGTGGCAGCACGTTGACTGGCCAGCCGAGGATGGCGATGGCCATCAGCGGGTCGCCGCCCATGGCGTAGATGTCGCTGATGGCGTTGGTCGCGGCGATGCGACCGAAATCGTAAGGGTCGTCGACGATCGGCATGAAGAAATCAGTGGTCGAAACCACCCCGCGCTCGTCGTCCAGGGCATACACGGCGGCATCGTCACGCGAGGCATTGCCGACCCACAACTTCGGGTCCAGGGCCTGGGCGCCGCTTTCGGCAAGGATCACATCCAGCACCTTGGGGGAGATCTTGCAGCCACAGCCGGCACCGTGGCTGTACTGGGTCAGGCGAATCGGCTCGCTCATACGTACCTCAGGGGATCAATTTGTTGCGCGATTGTAGCAAAGCTGGCCTTTGCGCCTGTGGCTCTTATAATTCCCACCGTCGGCGCGTTGCCGGCACTTTCCCCGCTATTGAACCGGAGAACTCCCATGCTCAAACGCCCCCTGGCGCTCGCCGCCGGCCTCGTGCTGTCCTGCTGTGCCGTTGTTGCCCAGGCTGCCGACACCTTGCGGGTCAGTGCCATCCCCGACGAGGCGCCGACTGAACTGCTGCGCAAGTTCGAGCCACTGGGCAAGTACCTGTCCAAGCAGTTGGGCATGGACGTGAAATTCGTCCCGGTAGCCGACTACCCGGCGGTGGTCGAGTCGCTGGCCAGCGACCGCCTGGACATGGCCTGGCTGGGTGGTTTCACCTTTGTCCAGGTGCACCTGAAAGACCCGACCGCCACGCCGCTGGTGCAGCGTGAGCAGGACGCCCAGTTCACCTCCAAGTTCATCACCGCCAACCCGGCCGTGAAGAGCCTGGCCGACCTCAAGGGCAAGTCGTTCGCCTTCGGTTCGATCTCGTCCACCTCGGGCAGCCTGATGCCGCGTTACTTCATGCTCAAGGAAGACAACATCAAGCCTGAAAGCTACTTCAGCCGCGTGGCCTATTCCGGTGCCCACGACGCCACTGTCGCCTGGGTGCAGGCCGGCAAGGTCGATGGCGGCGTGCTCAATGCCAGCGTCTGGCAAAAGCTGGTCGATGCCGGCAAGGTCGACACCAGCAAGGTCAAGGTGTTCGCCACCACGCCGGCCTACTACGACTACAACTGGACCGTGCGCGGCAACATGGACCCGGCGCTGAAAGAAAAGATCAAGAAGGCCTTCCTCGACCTCGACCCGGCCAACCCGGAGCACAAGGCGATCCTCGACCTGCAGGCGGCCAGCCGCTTCATCGAGACCAAGCCCGAGAACTATGCGGGTACCGAGCAAGCCGCACGTGAGGCCGGCCTGCTCAAGTGACTATTCATGTACACGGCGCCGGCCTGCGCCACGGCCAGGTCCGCGCGCTCGATGCGGTCAGCCTGAGCATCGCCAAGGGTGAGCGGGTAGCGATCATCGGCCCTTCGGGGGCCGGCAAGTCCAGCTTGCTGCACCTGATGGCTACCGCCGTGCAGCCCAGCAGCGGGCACCTGGAACTGTTCGGTGAGCAGCCCTGGGCGCTGTCTACCGGGGCGCGCCAGCGCCTGCGCGCGCGCATTGGCCTGGTTCACCAGGCACCGCCACTGCCGCCGCGCCAGCGCGTGGTGACGGCGGTGCTCGCAGGGCGCCTGGGGCAGTGGGGCCTGCTGCGTGGGCTGCTCAACCTGGTGTATCCGACCGACGTGCCGGGCGCGCGCCAGGCCTTGGCCGAGCTGGGCCTGGCCGACAAGCTGTTCGTCCAGTGCGGGCAGTTGTCCGGTGGCCAGTTGCAGCGGGTCGGCATTGCCCGGGCGTTGTATCAGCGCCCGGAAGTGCTGTTGACCGACGAGCCGGTGTCGGCCATGGACCCGGTTTTGGCCGATCACAGCCTGGCCCTGCTCAATCGCCATGCCCAGGCCAATGGCGTGACCCTGGTGGCCAGCCTGCATGCGGTGGACCTGGCGCTGGCGCACTTTGCGCGGGTGATTGGTATTCGTGATGGGCAGGTGGCGTTCGACTGCCCGGCCGAGGCGGTGACCGAGCAGTTGCTGGATGCGCTGTACGCCAACGAACAGCTGGGCTCGCCCGTGCAAGCCCAAGGGCCGACCCTGACCGTGCAGATTCCGCGATGCTGAAGGCCGACGCCCGCGACCCGGCTGGGTTGCCGCGGTTGCTGCTGACCTTGCTGGCGCTGGCTGTGCTGTGGCCAGGGCTGCAATTGAGCGAACTGAACCCGGGTGTTTTGCTGCAGGCGGAAAACCGTCAGCAGATCGCCAGCTTCACCCGTGGGTTCTGGCCACCGGCACACAGTGCCGAATTCCTCACGTTGTTGTACGAGTCCACCTTGCAGACGCTGGCCGTGGCGACAGCTGGCATGGCCTTGGCGCTGTTGCTGGCGGTTCCGACCAGCCTGCTGGCAAGCCGTGCGCTGTCACTGCGCGCCGCCTCTCGTGGTGGCCGGGCAGGGCCGTGGTCGCGCTTGTTGCGCTTGCCCGTTCGCGGCCTGCTGATATTCCTGCGCAGCGTGCCGGAGATCGTCTGGGCGCTGCTGTTCGTGCGGGCCGTGGGCTTGGGGCCGACGGCCGGGGTGCTGGCCATCGCCATTACCTACAGCGGCATGCTCGGCAAGGTGTACGCGGAAATCTTCGAATCGGTCGACCAGCGCCCGGCGCATGCCTTGCTGCAGGGTGGCAGCGGCCGGTTGACGGCATTCTTCTACGGCATCCTGCCCAGTGCGTCGGCTGAAGTGGTGTCCTACACCGTGTACCGCTGGGAGTGTGCCGTGCGTGCGTCGGTGGTGATGGGGTTTGTCGGTGCCGGCGGGTTGGGGCAGCAGATCGACCTGTCGATGCGCATGTTCGCCGGGGGCGAGGTGGCCAGCATGCTGCTGGCGTTCCTCGGCCTGGTGCTGTTGGCCGACCTGCTCAGCCGCTTCCTGCGTGGGAGGCTGGCATGAACCGGGTGATCAACCTGCTGGTGATCGTGGCCATCGTGGCGGCGGTGGTGGCGTCGTTCGGTTATCTGGAGCTGGACCTGCACGCCCTGGTGGACGATGGCGGGCTGGGGCAAATGGGTAAGTACGCCGCGCGCTTCCTGCATCCGGACCTGTCCGGCGAGCACTTGCAGGCGGTGGGTCGCGGCGCGCTGGAAACGCTGGCCATGTCGGGCCTGGGCACGCTGCTGGCAATGGTCCTCGGCATGCTGTTGGCCCTGCCGGCGGCGGGGCGCTTCGGTTGGCCGCTGCAATCGCTGGCACGTTTGCTGCTCAATGCCCTGCGAGCCATACCCGAGTTGGTATGGGCGGCATTGACCGTACTGGCGGCAGGGCTGGGGCCCAATGCCGGTACTCTGGCCTTGGCGCTGCACACCTCAGGGGTGCTTGGGCGACTGTTCGCCGAGGCGCTGGAGAATGCGCCGGCGGAGCCCGCGGCGGCCATTCGCCTGCAGGGTAGCGGGCAGGTGGCGGCGTTCTGTTTCGGCACCCTGCCGAACCTGTGGCCGCAATTGCTGGCGTACAGCTTGTACCGCTGGGAGAACAACATTCGCATGGCCAGTGTGCTGGGCTTTGTCGGGGCAGGGGGGCTGGGGCAGATGCTCTATACAACCCTGAGCCTGTTCCAGGAGGCCCAGGCCAGTACGGTGATCATGGCCATGTTGCTGCTGGTGTTGTTGGTTGATGCCTTCAGTGATGTGCTGCGCCAGCGCTATGTGCGTGCCTGACAGATAGCCGGGGCCGCTGCGCGGCCCATCGCCGGCAAGCGCGGCTCCCACAGGAGGTATGTGTGCTACTTGGACTGCCCCCAAGGGTTGGATTTGTTGTCCAACTTCTGGGGGGCAGTCCAACTTGTGGGAGCCGCGCTTGCCGGCGATGGGGCGCGAAGCGGCCCCCTTACTGCACCAACTCCCCACACTGCGCTTCGCGCTGCATCGACTCCAGATTCCGCTCAATGGTCTCGCAAATCGTATCCATCTGGATCTGATGCTCACTGAAGCGAAACGGGCTCTGCAGATCTGTCCCGATCCGTTCGATCGCCAGCAGCATGAACCCCACCACCGTAGACGCCAGTGGCGTGAACCAGCCCAGCGATTCAACCAGCCCCACTGGTACGATCAGGCAGAACAGGGTGATGAACAGCCGTGGGAAATACACGTAGGGGTAGGGCAGCGGCGTATTGGCGATCCGCTCCATGCCGCCCTGGGCGTTGGACAGGTCCACCAGCGTCGACTCCAGCCGCGCCAGGCGAATGCTGTCGAGCCTTCCCGCCTGGTATTCCCTGGCCAGCAACGCCGCCGAGCCACCCAGAATGTCGTTGGCGAAGTTGTTCGAACGGTTGCGCCGTTCAAACTCACCCGGCGGGATGAACGCCATCAGCGCGTCCGGGCAGGGCTCGCCCTTCAGGTGCGCCGCCAGGCAGTTCACATAGGCGATATGCCGGCGCAGCAAGGTCGCCTTGACCGGGTTCAGTCCGTCTTCGGGGTCATCGATCAGTGTCAGCGTCTGCCGGGCGAAGCTGCGCGAACTGTTCACCAGCGCCCCCCACAAGGTCCGCGCTTCCCACCAGCGGTTGTAGGCGCTGCTGTTGCGAAAGCTCACCAGCACCACCAGCGCCGAACCCAGCAAGGTCAGCGGGATCAGCGGCAGGGTGAACTTGCTGTTGAAGAACAGCATGAAATCGATGGTGACCAGCACGTCCCAGAGCATCAGCCAGAACAGCGACCAGCCGATGTAGCCGAAGGTCTTGACGATCAGGCGGTATTTGCGGGCGATGACGTCTTTCACGCGAGCTGCCTCGAAAAGCCGGGGATGCAGGATGGGACGTCGACGGATGGCTATGGTTCGGCGCTGTTCGTTAAGGGGTGTTACTGAACGTGTTGTTTCATCTGCACTAACGCTACCCGCCTGCCATCCCGAGCCTGCCGCTCTTCGATGGCAAAAGGTACAAAGCCAAGCTGTGGATAAAGCAGCAAACCCGCCGTGTTGTGGTTGAAGCACGACACCCAGACCTCCCGCGCCGCGAACTGCTCGCGGGCCAGGTCGACCATGCATTGCACCAGGTAACGCGCCACCCCCTGACCGCGAGCGGCGGGGGCGACCACCACGTTGCCGAGGGCGCAGATACCGCCGTGCTCGGCCTTGTAGAAGTTGGCGAAACCCAGCACCAGGCCATCGCCCTCGACCACGGTCGAACCGCTGCGCTGGGCGATGGCCTCGCTCAGTTGCATGGGCGTCAACGGGTAGCTGGCCTTGGGGAACATGTAGAACAGCTCGTCCGGCTCCTGTGGAAAGCTGCAGATGATGGGAATGTCATTGGGTTCAACGGTACGGTGAGTGAGGTGCATGGCAGGCTCCTTTGCACTTGCAGGGGCATCGAGCCCGTCCCACAGGGGTTTACTGCCCAGGAAAGTGCGCAGGCCCTGTGGTGGCGGATCCCGACATGTCAGCGGTCGGTCTGGTTGCTCATCGAGACATCATTGAACTTGAGTGCTTGCTCATCATTGTTGCGGGTCTGGAACATCAGTTTGATCGATGGTGAGCGTTCGATCTTCCGGTCTGCTTCCATGAACAGCAAGGTGACCGATGTTGGCACATTGCGAATCAACTGGAACCCATTCCATTCGCTGAGCTGCTGGCCTACCCGCACCTGGCTGATCTTGATCGGGGCGCCGGCCTCATCGAACAGGCGTGATTCACCCTGGAACTTGAATGAGCGATCCATGCCCAGGTTGGTCAGCTGGAGCGTGCAATTGGGATAGCGGCCGATGTTCTCGCAGCCGATCAATTCGAAGCGTATATCGTCGACCACTTCCATGCGCTTGCCGAGCAGGTTGCTGCCATCATTCTCGATGACATTGGACTGCACCTTGGCGAATTCGAAGCTGGGCTTGGCGTATTCGGTGCCAAGGATGAAAAACACGAAGCACAGGGCGGTAATCAGGATCGTCGTCAGCGAGCCCCGCATCATTTTTGGCAGGTTGCGAATCTGCCAGCAGATCGACAGGCTCGACAGTAGTGCGAATGTGCTGACCAGAAGAACGATGTTGCGCCAATTGATGAAGCCGAATCCAAATACGCTTGGATCGGGCACCAGGTAGGTGATGACCGCCCACATCGCGCCCAGTGCGACACCGATGCCGGTCATGATCTTGGCGACCATGGACGTGACGCGATTACTCCTGGCAGCCTGCAGGGTCTGCTCCATCTGGGACATACGAACTCCGTGTCATTGTCTCGGCAGGTGGCTGAGACGGGTGATTTCAAAATGACATTATCGTAAATGCAGGGAGCACGGGTAAAGGGCCAGGCTCATCGGTGCGGCGTCGCGCAAGCGAAACCTGGCGTGTTCTGGAGCCTGGCTGCCTCAGAGTTTGCTGGCGACTGTCACGTAGCCTTGGATTGCGGCTGGCGCGCCGTGTGATTTGCCCTTGTGCACCAGGTACTGAAAGCGCCGCCATTCCTTGTCGATTTCGCTGTACGAGAGGAACACGCTCACCCGTGCCTTGCTGGCCAGATCCGGGCGGTTGCGGGCATCGATCCCATCCTTGGCGATGAAGGCGACGTTCATCCCGACCACCTTGCCGTCATCGGCGAACACCGGGCCTCCGGACATGCCCTTGGTGATAGGGCCATCATGCACCGAATAGAAAACGCTGCTCGGCGTGCCTTCGAGTCGCACCAGGGAGTCGAGCGTGCGGCCCTTGCCTTGCACCGGCATCATGAAGCTGTTGAAGCCGACTGCGGTCACCGACTCGCCCGGCACGAACTGACGCCACTGCGGCACCTTGCTGGCCTTGTGCTTGAAGAACACCACGTCCCCCAAGCCTTCGTGCACCACATTGGGCAGGAATGGTGTGTGCTTGGCGGTGACGGCAAAGTCTTCGTTCCACTGGATGGCAGTGGCCATCAGCAGCATTGGCAGGGGGGCACCGGAGGTGACGACAAAAGCCTGGTCGTAGACGGGATCTGAAACGTATGCGGTTGGCATTCCATTGCACCCACTCAGCAGCATCATTGCTGCCAGACAGGGCGCGGTTTTGTTCATGGGGCACGCGGTGGTTGGCTGGAAAAGGAGCGCAACTATGGCTAGATGTCATTAAGCCATCAATGCTTTCGGAATATATATCCGACGAGTGACAGCTTATTGCTATCAATCACGGCTTGGCCAATAGATTGCGTGGATTGCTGAAGGGCCCATGGCCGTTGGGTTGGCGTCAAAAACGGGGGGTAAAAAGGTGTTGCGGGGATGGGTGATCGCAGATGAGCTCTATTGAGCTGCATTGAGCTGCATTGAGCTGCATTGAGCTGCATTGAGCTGCATTGAGCTGCATTGAGCTGCATTGAGCTATATTGAGCTGCATTGAGCTATATCCGGAGATGTCATGAGTTTGCCAAACAAGATTCTGGTCGCTTTGCAGGGCGGCCAGGCCCTCAGTTCTCGTGAACTAGCAGAGCGCACTGACGCAAGTTGGTCGACGGTCAAGCGCCATCTTGAGGTATTGCTCGAGTCGGGCCAGGTCGAGCGTGAGAAAGACGGGCGCACCACGCGTTACCGGCAGGCGGTTGCAGGAACCCAGCTTGCCGAAAGCTCCGTGGAGTGGGGCGCCTCGGCCGCAATCCCCTGGTCACCGGAAAGTCGCGTGCTTCGTGCATCGCTGCTTCGGCCTCTGGCAGTGCGCGAAGCGGTCACCTATCAGCGTGGCTTGGTTGACAGCTATCAACCGAATCAGACTGCGTGGTTGCCTTCCGCGCTGGCTGCCGCGCTTGAAGTCGAGGGGCGGATGCGGGGGCAGCAACCGGCAGGCACCTATGCGCGCAAGGTGCTGGAGCCCTTGTTGATCGACCTCTCGTGGTCTTCCTCACACCTTGAAGGTAACCGGTACACGCTGCTCGACACGGAAAGGTTGTTCAAAAGTGGTGTAACGGACGGCGATCTGGACGCGGTCATGCTGCTCAACCACAAGGCCGCCATCGAGTTCATGGTAGATGCGGTGCCCGAGTATGGGCTGAACGCGGCAGTGATAAGCAACCTGCATGCCCTGCTGATGCAGGACCTGCTTGCCGATGGCACGGCGTTGGGCAGCATTCGCCAGACCGTGGTGAACATCAGTGGTACCACGTACTTTCCGACCCAGGTGCCTTCGCTGCTGGAAGAAATGTTCGAACAGGTGCTGGACAAGGCGCGACAGGTGAAGAACCCGATCGAGGCAGCCTTCTTCCTCTGGGTAAATCTTGCTTACCTGCAACCTTTCGAGGATGGCAACAAACGCACGAGCCGGCTGGCGGCCAACATCCCGTTGTTGCTCTACAACTGCTCGCCGTTATCGTTTCTGGATGTGGATCCGCAGGACTATGCGTTGGCCATGATGGGCGTGTACGAGCAGCGTGACATGGCCATGGCGGCGGACTTGTTCGTCTGGGTGTATCGCCGCTCCATAAGCAAGTATGGGGTGATGCTCGAAGCAATGGGTGTTCCCGATCTGGTTCGTCTGCGTTATCGAGAGCTGCTGAACGAGGCGATCAATGCGGTCGTTCGTGAGCGCATGACGGTGGCTCAAGTGGTGGCTGGGCTGGATCTGCCAGCAGAAGAGAACGTACAGTTCGAACCGCTGTTGCGCAACGAACTGGATATTCTCGCACTGCACAACTGTGCCCGTTATCGGCTTACCTTGAATCAGGTGAAGGCATGGATTGATGCAGGGCGCCCCTGCTGAGAATCTACCCAGGCAGAGAGCACGTCTTGAATTCGCTGGCGTGTTCAATAGGGCTGAACGCTGTTCTACAGGTCGCTTCAGCCTTTGGGGAATCATCAAAACAAGGGCACAAAAAAACCGACCATAAGGTCGGTTTTTTCCGGATCTTGGTGCCCCGAGGGAGACTCGAACTCCCACTCCTTTCGAAAACGGATTTTGAATCCGCCGCGTCTACCAATTCCGCCATCAGGGCTTGTGGCGCGCAGTATAGAGAGGTGCCCGTGGTCGGTCAATCGGCTTTCATGGTCAATTTTCACACATTGGGCTAAACTTCCCGGCCCTGTCGAACCCGAACATCATCATGCGCGTCGCCGATTTTTCCTTCGAACTCCCCGATTCCCTGATCGCCCGCCACCCTCTGGCCGAGCGCCATGGCAGCCGTCTGCTGGTCCTCGATGGGCCGAGCGGGGCGTTGGCGCACAAGCAATTCCCGGATCTGCTCGACTACCTGCAGCCGGGCGACCTGATGGTGTTCAACAACACCCGGGTAATTCCCGCGCGGCTGTTTGGCCAGAAAGCCTCCGGCGGCAAGCTGGAAGTGCTGGTCGAGCGCGTGCTCGACAGCCACCGCGTGCTGGCCCATGTGCGTGCCAGCAAGGCCCCTAAAGAAGGCGCGATGATCCTCATCGATGGCGGTGGCGAGGCCGAGATGGTCGCCCGCCACGACACGCTGTTCGAGCTGCGCTTCACCGAAGAGGTGCTGCCACTGCTCGACCGCGTCGGCCATATGCCGCTGCCGCCGTACATCGACCGCCCGGACGAGGGCGCCGACCGCGAGCGCTACCAGACCGTGTACGCCGAGCGTGCCGGTGCCGTAGCTGCGCCGACTGCCGGCCTGCACTTCGACGAAGCGCTGCTGGAGAAGATCGCAGCCAAGGGCGTCGAGCGCGCCTTCGTCACCCTGCACGTGGGGGCTGGCACCTTCCAGCCGGTGCGGGTCGACAAGATCGAAGACCACCACATGCACAAAGAGTGGCTTGAAGTGAGCCAGGACGTGGTCGACGCCATCGAGGCCTGCCGCGCCCGTGGCGGCCGGGTGATCGCGGTCGGTACCACCAGCGTGCGCTCGCTGGAGAGCGCGGCGCGCGATGGCGTGCTCAAGGCCTTCAGCGGTGACACCGACATCTTCATCTACCCGGGCCGGCCGTTCCATGTGGTCGATTGCCTGGTCACCAACTTCCACCTGCCGGAGTCCACGCTGCTGATGCTGGTCTCGGCCTTCGCCGGTTACCCCGAGACCATGGCTGCCTATGCGGCGGCGGTCGGCAACGGGTACCGCTTCTTCAGTTACGGTGATGCCATGTTCATCACCCGCAATCCGGCGCCACGCGGCCCAGAGGATCAAGCATGAGTCGCACCTGTCGAATGTCGTTCGAACTGTTGGCCACCGACGGCAAGGCCCGTCGTGGCCGGCTGACCTTCCCCCGTGGCACGGTCGAGACCCCGGCGTTCATGCCGGTGGGCACCTATGGCACGGTCAAGGGCATGCTGCCGCGTGACATCGAGGCCATCGGTGCCGAGATCATCCTCGGCAACACCTTCCACCTGTGGCTGCGCCCAGGTACCGAGGTGATCAAGAAGCACAACGGCCTGCACGACTTCATGCAGTGGAAAGGCCCTATCCTCACCGATTCCGGTGGTTTCCAGGTGTTCAGCCTGGGTGCCATGCGCAAGATCAAGGAGGAGGGGGTGACCTTCGCCTCGCCAGTCGACGGTTCCAAGGTGTTCATGGGCCCGGAAGAGTCCATGCAGGTGCAGCGCGACCTGGGCTCGGACATCGTCATGATCTTCGACGAGTGCACACCTTACCCGGCCGAGCACGACGTGGCGCGCACTTCCATGGAGCTGTCGCTGCGCTGGGCCCAGCGTTCGAAGAATGCCCACGGCGACAACACCGCGGCGCTGTTCGGTATCGTTCAGGGCGGCATGTACCAGGACCTGCGCATGCGTTCGCTGGAAGCCCTGGAAAACATCGGTTTCGATGGCCTGGCCATCGGTGGCCTGTCGGTCGGCGAGCCGAAGCACGAGATGATCAAGGTCCTCGACTACCTGCCGGACCAGATGCCGGCTGACAAACCTCGTTACCTTATGGGGGTAGGCAAACCGGAAGATCTGGTTGAGGGTGTGCGCCGCGGCGTCGACATGTTCGACTGCGTGATGCCCACGCGCAACGCGCGCAACGGCCACCTGTTCGTCGATACAGGGGTGATCAAGATCCGCAACGCGTTCCATCGCCATGATGATTCGCCGCTGGATCCGACCTGTGATTGCTACACCTGCACCAACTTCTCCCGCGCTTATCTCCATCACCTGGACAAGTGTGGCGAAATGCTGAGCAGCATGCTGAATACCATCCACAACTTGCGCCATTACCAGCGCTTGATGGCCGGTTTACGCGAGGCTATTCAACAGGGTAAATTGGCCGCCTTTGTCGACGCCTTCTACGCCAAGCGCGGGCTGCCTGTGCCGCCTTTGGACTGACTGTTCGCATCCATTATTAGAAAATTACATTAGGAGTGCCCAATGAGCTTCTTGATCCCCGCCGCATACGCGGATGCTGCTGCACCCGCCGCTGGCCCTGCCGGCACCGGCTTTGAGTGGATTTTCCTGGTTGGTTTCCTGGTCATCTTCTACCTGATGATCTGGCGCCCGCAGGCCAAACGTGCCAAAGAGCAGAAGAACCTGCTGAGCAACTTGCAAAAAGGTGACGAAGTTGTCACCAACGGTGGTATCGCCGGCAAGATCGTCAAGGTTTCCGATGACTTCGTGGTCCTGGAAGTTTCCGACACCGTCGAGCTGAAGTTCCAGAAGGGTGCCATCGCGGCCACCCTGCCAAAAGGTACGCTCAAGGCTATCTGAGTTACCGGTTTCATTTTTCCAGTCGGGGCGCGCAAAGCGCCCCGCGTCTTGAACGGGCGGCGTGATGCTGAACAAATACCCTCTGTGGAAATACGCACTGATCCTGGTGGTACTGGCGATCGGTTTCATTTATTCCGCTCCCAACCTCTACCCGGATGATCCGGCGGTGCAGATCAGCGGTGCCAGCTCGGCGCTGCAGGTCAACCAGGCCGACCTCGACCGCGTCAGCAAGGCGCTGGTCGATGCCGGTATCACCGTCAAGGGCGCGAGCCTGGGTGAGAAGGGCAGTGGGCTGATTCGCCTGACCAACCAGGAAGATCAACTGCCAGCCAAGGATGTAGTGCGCAAGGCACTGGGCGATGATTACGTCGTGGCCCTGAACCTGGCCCAGACTACCCCGCAGTGGCTGCGTAACCTGGGTGCAAGCCCGATGAAGCTGGGCCTGGACCTGTCCGGTGGTGTGCACTTCCTGCTGGAAGTGGACATGGACAAGGCCATGAGCGCCCGCATGAAAGTCTACGAAGGCGAGGTCAAGACCTTGCTGCGCAAAGAGCGCATCCGCTACCGCAGCCTGCCGCAGCAGGATGGCGGTGTGATGCTGGGCTTCGCTGACGATGCTACCCGCGAACAGGCACGTGCCCTGATCCGCAAGAATTTCAATGATTTCGACCTGACCACCACCGAGCGCAACGAGCTCGCCGTGCTGCGTCTGGCGCTGACCCAGGCGAAAGTCGCCGAGATCCGCGAATACTCGATCAAGCAGAACCTGACCACCGTCCGCAACCGTGTGAACGAGCTGGGCGTGGCCGAACCGCTGGTGCAGCGCCAGGGCGCCAACCGCATCGTGGTCGAGCTGCCGGGTGTGCAGGACACTGCCGAAGCCAAGCGTATCCTCGGCAAGACCGCCAACCTGGAGTTCCGCTTCGGTGCCGAGCCGGGGGCTTCCAAGGCCACTACCGAGGTCTTCGAGTTCCGTGAAGGCAACCGTTCTGCCGCGGTCGAGCGTGGCCTGATCATCACTGGTGACCAGGTCACCGACGCCCAGGCCAGCTTCGACGAGCACGGCCGCCCGCAGGTGAACATCCGCCTGGATGGCCACGGTGGCGAGCTGATGAGCCGCGCGACCCGCAGCAACGTCGGCCGCAGCATGGCGGTGATCTTCATCGAGCAGAAGCCGGTCACCCGCTACGTCAAGCAGACGGTCGACGGCGTCGAGAAGGACGTTGCCGTTCAGAGCTTCCAGGAAGAGAAGAAGATCATCAGCCTGGCGACCATCCAGTCGCCACTGGGCAGCCAGTTCCGCATCACCGGCCTGAACGGCCAGGGTGAATCGTCGGAACTGGCCCTGCTGCTGCGTGCCGGTGGTCTGGCCGCGCCGATGTACTTCGCCGAAGAACGTACCATTGGCCCAAGCCTGGGTGCCGACAACATCACCAAGGGTATCGATGCGTCGCTGTGGGGCATGCTGTTCGTCTCGCTGTTCATCATCGCCATCTACCGCGGCTTCGGCGTGATCGCCACCATCGCCCTGGCGGGCAACATGGTGCTGCTGCTGGCGCTGATGTCGCTGTTGGGCGCGACCCTGACCCTGCCGGGTATTGCCGGTATCGTGTTGACCATGGGTATGGCGGTGGACGCCAACGTGCTGATCTTCTCGCGTATCCGCGAGGAGCTGAATGCCGGCATGTCGGTGCAGCGCGCCATTCACGAAGGCTTCAACCGCGCCTATACCGCGATCATCGACGCCAACCTGACCAGCCTGCTGGTCGGCGGCATCCTGTTCGCCATGGGCACCGGCCCGGTCAAGGGCTTCGCGGTCACCATGTCCCTCGGGATTTTCACCTCGATGTTCACCGCCGTCATGGTGACCCGCGCAATGGTCAACCTGACCTGCGGCGGGCGTGACATCAAGAAGCTGTGGGTTTGAGGGAGCTGCGATGAAAACCATCAACTTCATGGGCGTGCGCAATGTCGCGTTCGCCGTTACCGTGCTCCTCACCGTGCTGGCGCTGTTCAGCTGGTGGCAGAAGGGCCTGAACTTCGGCCTGGACTTCACCGGCGGTACGCTGATCGAGCTGACCTACGAACGCCCGGCCGACCTCAAGGCGGTGCGTGCCGAGCTGGTCGAGTCCGGCTTCCACGAGGCCGTGGTGCAGAGCTTTGGCGCCACCACCGACCTGCTGGTGCGCATGCCGGGCGATGACCCGCAACTGGGTGCCAAGGTCGGCGCTGCCCTGCAGAAGGCAGGCGGCGACAACCCGGCCACCCTCAAGCGCGTCGAGTTCGTCGGCCCGCAGGTGGGTGAAGAGCTGCGTGACCAGGGCGGCCTCGGCATGCTCCTGGCACTGGGCGGCATCCTCATCTACCTGGCCTTCCGCTTCCAGTGGAAGTTCGCCGTGGGCGCGATCGTGTCGCTGATCCACGACGTGGTGGTGACCCTGGGCATCCTTTCGTTCTTCCAGATCACCTTCGACCTGACGGTGCTGGCGGCGGTGCTGGCGATCATCGGCTACTCGCTGAACGACACCATCGTCGTCTTCGACCGGGTACGTGAGAACTTCCGTGTGATGCGCAAGGCCTCGCTGATCGAGAACATCAACGTCTCGACCACCCAGACCCTGCTGCGCACCATCGCCACCTCGGTTTCGACCTTGCTGGCGATCGCCGCGCTGCTGTTCTTCGGTGGCGACAACCTGTTCGGCTTCTCCCTGGCATTGTTCATCGGTGTCATGGCCGGTACCTACTCGTCGATCTACATCGCCAACGTGGTGCTGATCTGGCTGAACCTGAACAGCGAAGACCTGATCCCGCCGGCGAAAAACGAAGGCGTGGATGACCGTCCTTAAGGATTAGCCCTGCGCCGTTCGGCGACCCAAAAGGCGCGAGTGTTGAACTCGCGCCTTTTTTTTCGCTCCAAGGCTTGGAGAAAGCAGGTTAGCCCTGCCGGTACAACAGGAGGTTCATGTGAACAAATCAATGCTCGTAGGCGCTGTGTTGGGTGCTGTCGGTGTTACTGCCGGAGGTGCTGTCGCCACCTACAGCTTGGTGAACAAGGGGCCTGAGTATGCCCAGGTCACCGACGTGCAACCGATCAAGCAGCAGGTCAAAACCCCGCGCGAGGTCTGCAAGGACGTCGCCGTCACGCGTCAGGCGCCGGTCAAGGACCAGCACCAGATCGCCGGTACCGTGGTTGGTGCGCTGGCTGGTGGCCTGCTGGGCAACCAGATTGGCGGCGGCACCGGCAAGAAGATTGCCACCGTTGCCGGTGCGGTCGGTGGTGGTTATGCCGGCAACAAGGTGCAGGAAGGCATGCAGCAGCGTGACACCTATACCACCACGCAAACCCGCTGCAACACGGTCAACGATATCAGCGAGAAAGTCGTTGGGTATAACGTGAAGTACACCCTCGGCGACAAGGCCGGGCAGGTGAAGATGGATCATGAGCCGGGTTCCACCATCCCTGTGGACAAGAATGGCAGGCTGATCCTCAGCGAAGCCGGGCAGTAATTTATGTTGTCTGTGCCGCCCTCTTCGCGGGTAAACCCGCTCCCACAGTGGTAATTCGATCCCTGTGGGAGCGGGTTTACCCGCGAAGAGCCAGTGCAAAACTTTCAAGCACAAAAAAAGCACCCCGAGGGGTGCTTTTTGGTGCCTGCAATCCGCGCTTAGCGCTTCATGTGCTCTGGCAGGTGCGGCTGGATAGCGGTCAGTACGGCCTTGAAGCACTTGATGTTGCCTGCAACGATGTGACCCTTGTCGAGGAAGTCGTGGCCACCGTTGAAGTCACTCACCAGGCCGCCGGCTTCCTGGATCAGCAGCACGCCAGCTGCCATGTCCCACTCGGACAGGCCCGACTCCCAGAAGGCGTCGAAGCGGCCGGCAGCCACGTAGGCCAGGTCCAGGCTGGCGGAGCCGGCGCGGCGGATGCCGGCGGTCTGGCCAGTCAGGGCGCGGAACATGCCCAGATAGTTGTCCATGTCAGCCATCTGGTTGTCACGGAACGGGAAGCCGGTGCCCAGCAGGGCGCCGTCCAGGCTGGTGCGCGAGCTGACACGCAGGCGGCGGCCATTGAGCTGGGCGCCACGGCCACGGCTGGCGGTGAATTCTTCCTGGCGAACCGGGTCGACGATCACGGCGTGCTCGAGGCGGCCACGGTATTTGCAGGCGATGCTGACTGCGAAGTGCGGGATGCCACGCAGGAAGTTGGTGGTGCCGTCCAGCGGATCGATGATCCACAGGTAGTCCTTGCCTTCTTCGCCGGTGCCGGCGTGCAGGCCGGTTTCTTCACCTTGAATGGAGTGGTTCGGGTAGGCCTTGCGCAGGGCGTTGACGATGCTCTGCTCGGCGGCGCGATCCACTTCGGAGACGTAGTCCTTGGCCTCTTTCTCGTCGACCTTGATGCTATCCAGGCGTTCGATGGAGCGGAAAATCAGTTCACTGGCGCTGCGAGCGGCGCGCAGGGCGATATTCAGCATAGGCTGCATGGGCGGGTCACCTGGAGATGTTAAAGAAGAAAGCCGAACATTCTAGCAGAAAAGTTTGGCGGCAGAAGTGTCACATTTGCTTTCATGGCGTTACGCTGGTCGGTTATGTAAGATCGATTTCCCCCAAACCTGCATCTGTGAGCACAACACCTTGCTGCAAAATATTCGTGTTGTTCTGGTCAATACCAGCCACCCCGGCAACATCGGCGGCGCTGCGCGTGCCATGAAAAACATGGGCTTGTCGCGTCTGGTGCTGGTGCAGCCAAAAGAGTTCCCGTCCGGCGACGCCACCGCGCGAGCCTCGGGCGCCGACGACATCCTGGCCAATGCCCAGGTGGTCGACAGCCTTGAAGACGCGCTGGTCGGCTGCAATCTGGTCATGGGTACCAGTGCCCGTGAGCGCAGCATCCCCTGGCCATTGATCGACCCGCGCGAATGCGGGGCCAAGGCGGTGGAGCACGCCAGCGGCGGTGAAGAAATCGCCCTGGTGTTCGGGCGCGAGCACGCCGGCCTGACCAACGAAGAACTGCAGCGATGTCACTTCCATGTGCACATTCCCTCGAATCCCGACTTCAGTTCGCTGAACCTTGCCGCCGCAGTCCAGGTGCTCTCCTATGAGGTGCGCATGGCCTGGCTGGCAGCCGAAGGCGCGCCTTCGAAAGTCGAGAAATTCGACGCCAACTCGCTGCGCAGCAACGAGCTGGCGACCATGGACGAAATGGAGCTGTTCTATGAACACCTGGAAAAAACCCTGGTGGACATTGGCTTCCTCGACCCTGAAAAGCCCAAGCACCTGATGCCGCGCCTGCGGCGGCTGTACGGGCGCAGCTCGGTCAATCGTTCGGAAATGAGCATTTTGCGCGGCATCCTCACCGAGACCCAGAAGGTCGCCCGGGGTGAGCCGCATAAACGGAAGGACTGACAGATGTTCGAACGTCTGCGTGAAGATATCCAGAGCGTATTCCATCGTGACCCGGCAGCGCGCAACGCCTTCGAGGTGCTGACCTGCTACCCCGGCATGCACGCCATCTGGCTGCACCGCCTGGGCAATGCCCTGTGGAAGCGCGACCTCAAATGGCTGGCCAGGTTGGTGTCGAACTTCGGCCGCTGGCTGACCGGTATCGAGATCCATCCCGGTGCGACCATCGGTCGGCGCTTTTTCATCGACCACGGCATGGGCATCGTCATCGGTGAAACCGCCGAGATCGGAGATGATGTCACCCTTTACCAGGGAGTGACGCTGGGGGGCACCAGCTGGAACAAAGGCAAGCGCCACCCGACCCTGGAAAACGGTGTGGTGGTAGGGGCGGGCGCCAAGGTGCTCGGCCCGTTCACGGTCGGTGCCGGGGCCAAGATCGGTTCCAACGCGGTGGTGACCAAGGCGGTGCCGGCGGGTGCCACTGCGGTTGGCATCCCGGGGCGGATCATCGTCAAGAGCGAAGACAGTGAAATCGAGGCCAAGCGCAAGGCCATGGCCGAAAAGATCGGCTTCGATGCCTACGGCGTCAGCGGCGACATGCCAGACCCGGTGGCTCGCGCCATCGGGCAGATGCTCGACCACCTGCAGGCCGTCGACGAGCGCCTGGAGGGCATGTGCGGCGCGCTGACCAAGATGGGCAGTGACTATTGTGCCAAGGAGTTGCCGAAGCTGCCGGAAGATGACTTCGCGGTCGAAACCCAGGCTGCCCAGCGCGACACTCAGTCGCATTGATTGCGTCGCGGTGAAGTCACTCTGACATATGGGGCGTGTGCTCACGCCCCTTTGCTGCTACACTCGCGGCCGCCTCCCAGTTGCAAACCCGACTAAAGCAGTAGGTCTAATAGTTGACTTAAATGCTCGGGAATCGCATACTCGCACACATCCCG
Organism: Pseudomonas sp. LRP2-20; assembly: GCF_024349685.1. Classification (NCBI taxonomy): domain Bacteria; kingdom Pseudomonadati; phylum Pseudomonadota; class Gammaproteobacteria; order Pseudomonadales; family Pseudomonadaceae; genus Pseudomonas; species Pseudomonas sp. LR2-20. The sequence goes on from NZ_AP025944.1 coordinate 1,000,707, forward strand.
TAACTCCCGTGGTACCCATTAGCCATGCGACTGACTACCAAAGGCCGATACGCCGTGACTGCCATGCTCGACCTGGCACTGCACGCGCAGCATGGGCCGGTGTCTTTGGCCGACATTTCCGAGCGCCAGGGCATTTCCCTCTCTTATCTGGAACAGCTGTTCGCCAAGCTGCGCCGCAGCAGCCTGGTCTCCAGCGTGCGCGGTCCGGGCGGTGGCTACCAACTGTCGCGCGGCATGGAAACCATCCAGGTGGCCCAGGTCATCGACGCGGTCAACGAATCGGTCGATGCCACCCGTTGCCAGGGCCTCGGGGATTGCCATGCCGGTGACACCTGCCTGACCCACCACCTGTGGTGCGACCTCAGCCAGCAGATCCACGAATTCCTCAGCGGCATCAGCCTGGCCGACCTCGTCATGCGCCGTGAGGTGCAGGAAGTCGCCCAGCGCCAGGACCTGCGGCGTGTCGCAGGCCGTACCGCCATGCTGGACAAGATTGAGACGTCCGCCGTCGACTGAAACTCTGCAGTGACGAGCGACGCCACCGCCTGATAGGAGATACCCATGAAGTTGCCGATCTACCTCGATTACTCCGCTACCACGCCGGTCGACCCGCGTGTCGCCCAGAAGATGGCCGACTGCCTGCTGGTCGACGGCAACTTCGGTAACCCGGCCTCGCGTTCCCACGTATTCGGCTGGAAGGCCGAAGAAGCGGTCGAGAACGGCCGTCGCCAGGTCGCCGAGCTGATCAACGCCGACCCGCGCGAAATCGTCTGGACCAGCGGTGCCACCGAGTCCGACAACCTCGCCCTGAAAGGCGTGGCGCACTTCTATCAGACCAAGGGCAAGCACATCATCACCTCCAAGATCGAGCACAAGGCGGTCCTGGACACCGCTCGCCAGCTCGAGCGTGAAGGTTTCGAAGTCACCTACCTGGAGCCGGGCGAAGACGGCATCGTCACCCCGGCCATGGTCGAAGCCGCCCTGCGCGACGACACCATCCTGGTCTCGCTGATGCACGTGAACAACGAAGTCGGCTCGATCAACGACATCGCCGCCATCGGTGAGCTGACCCGCTCGCGCGGCGTGCTGTTCCACGTTGACGCCGCCCAGTCGGCCGGCAAGGTCGAAATCGACCTGCAGAAGCTGAAAGTCGACCTGATGTCGTTCTCCGCGCACAAGGTCTACGGCCCTAAAGGTATCGGCGCGCTGTACGTCAGCCGCAAGCCGCGCGTGCGCCTGGAAGCCATCATCCACGGCGGTGGCCATGAGCGCGGCATGCGTTCGGGCACCCTGCCGACCCACCAGATTGTCGGCATGGGCGAAGCCTTCGCCATTGCCAAGCAGGAAATGGCCGCCGAGAACGTGCGCATCAAGGCCCTGAGCGACCGCTTCTTCAAGCAGGTCTCGGACCTCGAAGAACTGTACGTCAACGGCAGCAAGACTGCCCGCGTGCCGCACAACCTGAACCTGAGCTTCAACTACGTCGAAGGCGAGTCGCTGCTGATGTCCCTGAAGGACATCGCCGTATCGTCCGGTTCGGCCTGTACCTCCGCTTCGCTCGAGCCGTCGTATGTACTGCGCGCTCTGGGCCGCAACGACGAGCTGGCGCACAGCTCGATCCGCTTCTCCTTCGGTCGCTTCACCACTGAAGAAGAAGTCGACTACGCCGCGCAGAAAGTCTGCGAGGCCGTTAACAAACTGCGTGAGCTGTCGCCGCTGTGGGACATGTACAAAGACGGCGTTGACATCTCCAAGATCGAGTGGGCCGCCCACTAAGCAGTCGCCGGCAAGAGCGGCTCCCTGATGAGGAAGGAATTGCACCATGGCATACAGTGAAAAGGTCATCGACCACTACGAAAACCCACGCAACGTCGGCAAGATGAACGCCGAAGACCCGGATGTCGGTACCGGCATGGTCGGCGCTCCAGCGTGCGGTGACGTGATGCGTCTGCAGATCAAGGTCAACGAGCAAGGCATCATCGAAGACGCCAAGTTCAAGACCTATGGCTGCGGTTCGGCCATCGCCTCCAGTTCCCTCGCCACCGAGTGGATGAAGGGCAAGACCCTGGACGAAGCCGAAACCATCAAGAACACCCAGCTGGCGGAAGAACTGGCGTTGCCGCCAGTGAAGATCCACTGCTCGGTACTCGCCGAAGATGCCATCAAGGCAGCCGTTCGCGACTACAAGCAGAAGAAAGGCTTGATCTAAGCCGCCCGTTGCAAGGTAAGACTCAAGGAGTTCCGATGGCTATCAGCATGACAGAAGCCGCCGCCAACCACATTCGCCGCTCCCTTGACGGGCGCGGCAAGGGTGAGGGCATTCGCCTGGGCGTGCGCACCACCGGCTGCTCGGGCCTGGCCTACGTGCTGGAGTTCGTCGACGAGCTGGCCGAAGAGGACCAGGTGTTCGAGAACCATGGCGTCAAGGTGATCATCGATCCCAAGAGCCTGGTCTACCTCGATGGCACCGAGCTGGACTTCGTCAAGGAAGGGTTGAACGAAGGCTTCAAGTTCAACAACCCCAACGTGCGCGGTGAGTGTGGCTGCGGCGAAAGCTTCAACGTTTGAGGCTGGCCGTGGGTACTCCTTGTCATTTCGCTCTGTTTGACCTCCAGCCCTGTTTCCGCCTGGACCTCGACAAGCTGGCCACTCGCTATCGCGAGCTGGCCCGCGAGGTTCATCCGGACCGCTTCGCCGACGCCTCCGAGCGCGAGCAGCGGGTAGCGCTGGAAAAGTCCGCGGCTCTCAACGACGCCTATCAGACCCTGCGCAGTGCGCCGCGCCGTGCCCGCTACCTGCTGGCAATCGGCGGCCACGAAGTGCCCCAGGAGGTCACGGTCCATGACCCTGACTTCCTGTTGCAGCAGATGCAGTGGCGCGAAGAGCTCGAAGAGCTGCAGGACGAAGCCGACCTCGATGGCGTGGCGGTGTTCAAGAAGCGCCTGAAGGTCGCTCAGGACACGCTCAACGAGGATTTCGCCGCCTGCTGGGATGTGCCTGCCGAGCGCGACAAGGCCGAGCGCCTGATGCGCCGCATGCAGTTCCTCGACAAGCTCGCCCAAGAAGTGCGCCAACTGGAAGAGCGCCTCGACGATTAACCCGGTGTCGTCCGTGATGACGCCTAAGGTATTCAGATAAGCATGGCCCTACTGCAGATCGCCGAACCCGGTCAAAGCCCTCAGCCGCACCAGCGCCGCCTGGCGGTGGGGATCGACCTGGGTACCACCAATTCTCTGGTCGCTGCCGTGCGCAGCGGTCGTAGCGAGCCCCTGCCCGATGCGCAGGGCAACGTCATTCTGCCGTCGGCGGTGCGTTACCTGGCTGGCCACAGCGAAGTCGGCCTGGCCGCGCGCGAAGCGGCTTCCAGCGACCCGCTGAACACCGTGCTGTCGGTCAAGCGCCTGATGGGCCGTGGCCTGGCTGACGTCAAGCAGCTCGGCGAGCAGCTGCCGTACCGCTTCATCGGCGGCGAGTCGCACATGCCGTTCATCGACACCGTCCAGGGGCCGAAAAGCCCGGTGGAAGTGTCCGCCGACATCCTCAAGGAGTTGCGCGAGCGTGCCGAAGCCACCCTGGGTGGTGAGCTGGTGGGTGCGGTGATCACCGTGCCGGCCTATTTCGACGACGCCCAGCGCCAGGCCACCAAGGATGCTGCGCGCCTTGCCGGCCTGAGCGTGTTGCGCCTGCTCAACGAGCCGACCGCTGCTGCCGTGGCCTATGGCCTGGACCAGAATGCCGAAGGCCTGGTAGCCATCTATGACCTGGGTGGGGGTACCTTCGATATTTCCATCCTGCGCCTGACCGCCGGTGTGTTCGAAGTGTTGGCTACCGGTGGCGATACCGCCCTGGGCGGTGACGATTTCGACCACGCCATCGCTGGCTGGATCATCGAGCAGGCTGGCCTGTCCGCCGATCTCGACCCGGCCACCCAGCGCCAGCTGCTGCAGGCCGCCTGCGCCGCCAAAGAGGCCCTGACCGATGCCGATAGCGTCAGCGTCAGCCATGGCGCCTGGCAGGGCGAGCTGAGCCGGGCTGCCTTCGAAGCCATGATCGAGCCACTGGTTGCCCGCAGCCTGAAAGCCTGCCGCCGCGCCGTGCGCGACAGCGGTGTCGAGATGGAAGAGGTGGGTGCGGTGGTGATGGTCGGTGGTTCGACCCGCGTACCGCGTGTGCGTGAGGCGGTGGGCGCGCTGTTTGGTCGCACCCCGCTGACGTCGATCGACCCGGACCAGGTGGTGGCCATTGGCGCCGCCATCCAGGCCGATACCTTGGCTGGCAACCGCCGCGAAGGTGGCGAACTGCTGCTGCTTGACGTCATCCCGCTGTCCCTGGGTCTTGAGACCATGGGCGGGCTGATGGAGAAAGTCATCCCGCGCAACACCACCATTCCGGTGGCCCGCGCCCAGGAATTCACCACCTACAAAGATGGCCAGTCGGCCATGATGATCCACGTCCTGCAGGGTGAGCGCGAGCTGATCAGCGACTGCCGCTCTCTGGCGCGCTTCGAGCTGCGTGGCATTCCGGCCATGGTGGCCGGCGCCGCCAAGATCCGCGTGACCTTCCAGGTCGATGCCGACGGCCTGCTCAGCGTTGCCGCCCGCGAACTGGGCTCGGGCGTGGAAGCCAGCATCCAGGTCAAGCCGTCCTACGGCCTGACCGACGGCGAGATCGCCCGTATGCTCAAGGATTCCTTCGAGCACGCAGGCTCCGACAAGCAGGCGCGCCAGCTGCGCGAGCACCAGGTCGACGGCGAACGGCTGCTCGAAGCGGTGCAGGGTGCCCTGGATGCCGACGGTGATCGCCTGCTCAGCGAAGACGAGCGGGTAGCCATCGAATACCAGATGCAAGAATTGCGTGATTTGCTCAGCGGCACCGATGGCGCGGCCATCGAGCAACAGACCAAGCGTCTGTCGCAAGTGACCGATGCCTTTGCCGCCCGTCGCCTTGATTCAACGGTCAAAGCCGCACTGGCCGGGCGCAACCTGAATGAGATCGAGGAGTAACCGATGCCCCAGGTGATTTTCCTGCCGCACGAGAAGTTCTGCCCGGACGGGCTGGTGGTTGAGGTGGAGCCAGGGACCAACATCCTGGAGCTGGCCCACGAACACCACATCGAGATGGAAAGCGCGTGTGGCGGTGTGTGCGCCTGCACCACCTGCCACTGCATCGTGCGCGAAGGCTTCGACTCGCTCGAGGAAGCCGACGAGCTGGAAGAGGATATGCTGGACAAGGCCTGGGGCCTGGAGGCGCAGTCGCGCCTGGCCTGCCAGGTGATCGTCGGTGAGGACGACCTCACCATCGAGATTCCCAAGTATTCGCTCAACCACGCTGCCGAAGCGCCGCACTGAGGTTTGCCCCATGAGCCTGAAATGGATTGATGTACTTGAGATCGCCATCCAGCTTGCGGAAAGCAAGCCGGACGTCGATCCTAAATATGTGAATTTCGTCGATCTGCACCGTTGGGTGCTGGCCTTGCCAGAGTTCAGCGACGATCCGTCACGCGGCGGTGAGAAAGTGCTCGAGGCCATCCAGGCGGCCTGGATCGAAGAAGCCGACTAAGCGTGACGCTGCAGGTTAGGCAATCCCCTGGAACCCGCGTATAATTCGCGGGTTTAATTTTTCGTAACACTCATATTCTGGAGTTTTCCATGGCTGTTCAACGTACTTTCTCGATCATCAAGCCTGACGCCGTTGCCAAGAACGTCATCGGCAAGATCACCACTCGCTTCGAAGAAGCTGGCCTGAAAATCGTTGCTTCGAAAATCAAGCAACTGTCCAAAGCCGAAGCCGAAGGCTTCTACGCCGAGCACAGCGCTCGTGGCTTCTTCGGTGACCTGGTTGCCTTCATGACCTCCGGTCCGGTCGTCGTTCAGGTTCTGGAAGGCGAAAACGCCATCGCTCTGAACCGTGAGCTGATGGGCGCTACCAACCCTAAAGAAGCTGCTCCAGGCACCATCCGCGCTGACTTCGCCGAGTCGATCGACGCCAACGCCGTTCACGGTTCGGACTCCGAAGCTGCTGCTGCTCGCGAAATCGCTTACTTCTTCGCTGCTACCGAGGTAACCACTCGCTAAGCGAAAGCTTAAGGGTGAAGGTGAATCCATGACGACATCTACCGGCAAAATCAACCTGTTGGGGCTGACCCTGCAGGAAATGGAACAGTTCTTCGACTCGATCGGGGAGAAGCGCTTTCGCGCCGGCCAGGTGATGAAGTGGATTCACCATTATGGCGTCGACGATTTCGCCGCCATGACCAATGTCGGCAAGGTCCTGCGTGAAAAGCTCGAGGCCGTTGCCGAGATTCGGGGGCCGGAAGTGGTCAGCGAAGACATTTCCGCCGACGGTACCCGCAAGTGGGTGGTTCGCGTTGCCTCCGGCAGCTGTGTCGAGACCGTCTACATCCCCACCGACGACCGCGGCACGCTCTGCGTCTCGTCGCAAGCCGGCTGTGCCCTGGACTGCAGCTTCTGCTCCACCGGCAAGCAAGGCTTCAACAGCAACCTCACCGCCGCCGAAGTGATCGGCCAGGTGTGGCTTGCCAACAAATCCTTCGGGACCGTCCCTGCCAAGATCGACCGCGCGATTACCAACGTGGTGATGATGGGCATGGGCGAGCCTCTGCTGAATTTCGACAATGTCATCGCCGCCATGAAGATCATGATGGAAGATCTTGGCTATGGCATTTCCAAGCGTCGCGTCACCCTGTCCACCTCGGGCGTGGTGCCGATGATCGACGAGCTGGCCAAGCATATCGACGTGTCCCTGGCACTGTCGCTGCACGCGCCCAACGACGAACTGCGCAACCAGCTGGTACCGATCAACAAGAAGTACCCGCTGAAGATGCTGCTCGAGTCGTGCATGGGCTACATGTCGACCCTGGGTGGCAAGCGCGTGCTGACCATCGAATACACCCTGCTCAAGGACGTCAACGATCAGCCTGAGCATGCGGCACAGATGATCGAGCTGCTGCGCGACGTTCCGTGCAAGATCAACCTGATCCCGTTCAACCCGTTCCCGCACTCGGGTTACGAGCGGCCGAGCAACAATGCGATCCGCCGCTTCCAGGATCTGCTGCACCACGGTGGTTTCAACGTCACCACCCGCACCACCCGTGGCGACGACATCGACGCCGCCTGTGGTCAGCTGGTCGGCCAGGTCAACGACCGCACCCGCCGCAGCGAGCGCTACATCGCCGTCCGCCAGCTGTCCGCTGACGCCGAGCTGCAAGACAGCGCCGTGCGCCACTGAGTCCGGCCTTGCCATGAGCCTGCGCGCTGCGCTGTCGATCCTTGCGCTTTCGCTGCTGGCCGGCTGCGTGTCGGGCGGCGCGAGCGACCCCCTGGCCAACCGCCAGGGGCGAACGGAGGCGGTGCGGGCCTACACGCAGCTTGGCCTGGGTTATTTGCAACAAGGTTTGACCGAACAGGCCAAGGCCCCATTGGGCAAGGCCCTGGCGCTGGATGCCGGGGATGCCGACGCCCACGCGGCTCTTGCTCTGGTGTTCCAGGCCGAAGGTGAACCTGCCCTTGCCGAGGCTCACTTCAAAAAAGCGCTGGCTTCCCACCCGGGCGACACGCGAATTCGCAACAATTACGGCAGTTTCCTATATGCTCAGCAACGTTTTGCCGAAGCCGAGCAGATGTTTCGCCTGGCCAGTGCCGATACCCTGTATCCTGAACGTTCGCGGGTGTACGAGAACCTTGGCCTGACGGCCCTGAAGCTCGACGATCGCGACCAGGCACATGCGTATCTGACCAGGGCCCTGCAACTTAACCGGCGCCAGCCCAGAGCGTTGCTGGAAATGGCTGAGTTGTCCTACGAAAACAGGCATTATGTGCCGGCCCGTGACTACTACGATCGTTTCAGCCAGTTGAGTGATCACAACGCCCGTAGCCTTCTGCTGGGCAGCCGTCTTGCCCGGGTATTCGACGAGCAGGGCACCCTGGCCGATCTGGGCCAGCAATTACAACGACTTTATCCCGGTACGCCGGAATATCAGCAATACCTGTCGGAGCAACGATGAAAGCCGCGCATCCCGAAGTAGCAGCAGCGACTGGCCAGAACCCCGGTGAGCTGTTGCGCCAGGCCCGCGAGAAACGGGAGTGGTCGCAAGCCGAGGTGGCCCGCAAGCTCAACCTCACCGTAAGTTCGCTGAACCACGTGGAAACCGGCGCCTTCGACAAGCTGCCCGGGCACACTTTCGCCCGTGGTTATATCCGCGCCTACGCCAAATTGATGGACATGGACCAGGCTTCGCTGGTCGAGGCGTTCGACCAGTACACCGGCACCCACGCCAAGGGCAGCGAAGTGCATTCGCTGGGTCGTATCGAAGAACCCGTGCGTCTTTCCCACAACATCATGCGCGGCGTCACCCTGTTGCTGCTGGTCGCCGTGGTTGGCGGCAGTTTCATCTGGTGGCAGGACCAGGGCAGCATGAAGGGCAAGGACCTGGCCAAGATCGCCCTCGAGCACGTAGAAGTTGAAAGCGCCGACGGCACCACCCAGATCCACCCGCTGGACGAGCCTGAAGACCAGGCCGTGACGGCGGGCCAGCAGCCTGAAAGCGCGCCGCTGCCGCTGGAACAGGCCCCTGCCGAGGCCGCTGCCGAAACCACCGGCGAAGCCGCCGCCGCTGCTCCTGCTCCTGCTCCGGTTCAGCAGGCACCGGCCCATGCTGTCGCGCCAGCCCCGGCCGCTCCGGTAGCAGTACCGGCCGCCCCCGTGGCCAGCGTGCCAGCCGTCGCCGCCACCGAGCCTGCCGCCCCTGCGGCCGTGCCGGCCGGCAGCGCCAAGGTTGCAATCCAGTTCACCGCCGATTGCTGGACCCAGGTGTCCGATGGCAACGGCAAGGTGCTGTTCAGCGCCATCAAGCGCAAGGGGGACAACCTCGAGCTGACCGGCAAGCCGCCATTCGCGGTACGTCTGGGCTTTGCCCGTGGCGCCCAGGTCAGCTACAACGGCCAGGCCGTCGATGTTGCCCCGTTCACCAGTGGCGAGACCGCTCGCCTGAAGTTGGGACAGTAAGTCATGCACGGCGAATCTCCGATCAAACGTCGCGAATCCCGCAAAATCTGGGTCGGCAATGTGCCGGTGGGTGGTGATGCCCCCATCGCGGTGCAGAGCATGACCAACACCGACACCAACGATGTCATGGCCACCGTGGCGCAGATCCAGCGCCTGGTCGATGCCGGCGTCGACATCGTCCGTGTCTCGGTGCCGGACATGGACGCCGCCGAGGCGTTCGGCAAGATCAAGCAGCTGGTCACTGTGCCGCTGGTTGCCGACATCCATTTCGACTACAAGATCGCCCTGCGTGTGGCCGAGCTTGGTGTCGATTGCCTGCGCATCAACCCCGGCAACATCGGCCGTGAAGACCGCGTGCGCGCGGTGGTCGATGCCGCCCGCGACCGCGGCATCCCGATCCGCATCGGCGTCAACGCCGGCTCCCTGGAAAAGGACCTGCAGAAGAAGTACGGCGAGCCGACCCCGGCCGCGCTGGTCGAATCGGCCCTGCGTCACGTGGAGCACCTCGACCGCCTGGACTTCCAGGACTTCAAGGTCAGCGTCAAGGCCTCGGACGTGTTCATGGCCGTCGAAGCCTACCGCCTGCTGGCCAAGCAGATCATCCAGCCGCTGCACCTGGGCATCACCGAAGCCGGTGGCCTGCGCTCGGGGACGGTGAAATCCGCTGTCGGCCTCGGTATGCTGCTGGCCGAAGGCATCGGCGATACCATCCGTATCTCGCTGGCGGCCGACCCGGTCGAGGAAGTGAAGGTCGGCTACGACATCCTCAAGTCGCTGCACCTGCGTTCGCGTGGCATCAACTTCATCGCCTGCCCGAGCTGCTCGCGGCAGAACTTCGATGTGGTCAAGACCATGAACGAGCTGGAAGGGCGCCTGGAAGACCTGCTGGTCCCGCTGGATGTGGCGGTGATCGGTTGCGTGGTCAACGGCCCGGGTGAAGCCAAGGAGTCCCACGTGGGGCTGACCGGCGGTACGCCGAACCTGGTCTACATCGACGGCAAGCCGGCGCAGAAGCTGACCAATGACAACCTGGTCGATGAGCTGGAGAAGCTCATCCGCCAGAAAGCGGCCGAAAAGGTCGAGGCTGACGCCGCGCTGATCGCGCGCAGCTGACACACAGATTCGTAAGGACTTTTCGTGAGCAAATCGCTGCAAGCCATCCGTGGCATGAACGACATCCTGCCAGAGCAGTCGCCGCTCTGGCGCTACTTCGAAGGCACCGTTGCCGGCCTGCTGGACACCTACGGGTACAGCCAGATCCGCACGCCGATCGTCGAATTCACCGAGCTGTTCAAGCGCTCGATCGGTGAAGTCACCGACATCGTCGAAAAAGAGATGTACACCTTCGAGGACCGCAACGGCGATTCGCTCACCCTGCGCCCTGAAGGCACCGCCGCCTGCGTACGCGCTGTACTGGAGCATGGCATCACCGGCAACGGCCAGGTGCAGAAGCTCTGGTACATCGGCCAGATGTTCCGCCACGAGCGCCCGCAGAAGGGCCGCTACCGCCAGTTCCACCAGATTGGCGTGGAAGTATTCAACCTGGACGGCCCGGACATCGACGCCGAGCTGATCATGCTGACCTGGCGCCTGTGGGGCCTGCTGGGCATCCAGGACGCGGTCAAGCTCGAGCTCAACAGCCTGGGCACCAGCGAAGCCCGTGCCCGCTACCGTGACGCGCTGGTCGAGTTCCTCTCGGCGCGCCTGGAGCAGCTTGACGAAGACAGCCAGCGCCGCCTCAAGAGCAACCCGCTGCGCATCCTCGACAGCAAGGATCAGGGCACCCAGGCGGTGCTGGTCGGCGCGCCGAAGCTGGAAGACTACCTGGACGAAGATTCCCGCGTGCACTTCGAGGGCCTCAAGGCGCGCCTCGACGCCGCCGGCATCCCGTTCGTGATCAACACCAAGCTGGTACGCGGCCTGGACTACTACAGCAAGACCGTGTTCGAGTGGGTCACCGACAAGCTCGGCGCTCAGGGCACCGTCTGCGCCGGTGGCCGTTACGACGGCCTGGTCGAGCAGATGGGCGGCAAGCCGACCACTGGCGTTGGTTTCGCCATGGGTATCGAGCGCCTGATTCTCCTGCTGGAAACCCTCGGCAAGGTCCCGGAGTCGATCAACCGCACCATCGACGTGTACCTGTGCGCCTTTGGCGAGCAGGCGGAACTGGCCGGCCTGCGCCTGTCCGAAGGCCTGCGCGACCGCTTGCCGGGCCTGCGCCTGGCGGTCAATGCTGGTGGCGGCAGCTTCAAGAGCCAGTTCAAGAAAGCCGACAAGAGCGGCGCGCTGTTCGCCCTGATCCTCGGCGACGACGAGCTGGCCAAGCAAGAGATCGGCTTGAAGCCCCTGCGTGGTCAGGGCGAACAACAGAACATTGCCTGGGATGCTCTGGCTGAGCACCTGGAAACCGCGATCGCTCAGGCGTAACGCGGTTCAACAAGCGAATAGGCGAAAAGGAGTATTGGGGTGTCGAGTACCGATGATGAACTGGCAGGGGTCAAGGACTGGTGGAACCGCAACGGCAAGCCGCTGCTGACCGGTGCCCTGCTGGCTGGCGTGGTGGTGTTGGGCTGGAATACCTGGCACAAGTACCAGAGCAACCAGTCGCAAGGTGCCTCGCAGCTGTATCAGGCTTTGCTTGAGACCAGCCTGACGCCGAATGGCCAACCAGACGCGACCAAGGTCGCGGAACTGGCCGGCAAGCTCAAGAGCGAGTTCGGCGGTACGGCGTACGCCCAGTACGGCAGCCTGTTCGTGGCCAAGGTCGCGGTCGAGAGCGGCAAGCTCGACGACGCCGCTGCCGAGCTGAAAAGCGTGCTGGACAAGCCGGCTGACGTCACTCTGGGTGAAATCTCGCGCCAGCGCCTGGCACGTGTGCTCGCCGCGCAGAACAAGGCCGAAGAGGCCCTCAAGCTGCTCGACGGCGACGCTGACAAGGCGTTCCTGGCCAGCCGCGAAGAATTGAAGGGTGACCTGCTGGTGCAGCTGGGTCGCGGCGACGATGCCCACAGTGCCTACGAAAAAGCCAAGGCCGCGCTGTCTGACGAAGCAGCGGTCGGTGGCCTGCAACTGAAGCTGGATGACCTGGCCAAAGGGGACGCGTAAGTGATCGGTTGGAAACAAGCAGCAGTGCTGACCCTGGCCGTGCTGGCCGCAGGTTGCAGCAGCAACAGCAAGAAGGAACTGCCTCCGGCCGAGCTGACCAAGTTCACCGAAGAAGTGGTGCTGAAAAAGCAGTGGAGCCGTTCGATCGGTGACGGCCAGGGCGAAACCTACAACACCCTGGTTCCGGCCATCGAGAACGACCGTATCTACGCCTCCGACGTCAACGGCGAAGTCTTCGCCCTCGACCGCATCACCGGTGACGTGGTGTGGAAGAAGGACCTGGACAAGCCGGTTTCCGGTGCGGTCGGTGTCGGCTATGGCCTGGTCATGCTCGGCACCCTCAAGGGTGAAGTGATCGCCCTGGATTCCAGCACCGGTGAGGAACGCTGGAAAGCGCGCGTCACCAGCGAAGTGCTGGCTCCGCCGGCCAACAACGGTGACGTTGTGGTGGTGCAGACCCAGGATGACCGCCTGATCGGCCTGGACGCCGCCACCGGCGACCGCCGCTGGATCTACGAAAACACCCCGGCCGTGCTGACCTTGCGTGGCACCGGCGCGCCGATCGCCACCAACCGCCTGGCCGTCGCCGGCCTGTCCACCGGCAAGGTGGTGGCGGTGGACATCAACAACGGTGTGCCGGTGTGGGAGAGCCGCGTGGCCATCCCGCAGGGCCGTTCCGAGCTGGACCGCGTGGTCGACATCGACGGCGGCCTGCTGCTGTCTGGTGGTACCCTGTATGTCAGCACCTACCAGGGCCGTGTAGCGGGCCTGGACCTGGAAAGCGGCCGCGTGCTGTGGCAGCGTGATGCTTCCAGCTACGTGGGTGTCGCCCAGGGCTACGGCAACGTCTATGTCAGCGAAGCCACCGGTACCGTTGAAAGCGTCGACGAGCGCTCTTCCAGCGCGCTGTGGAGCAACGATTCGATGGCTCGCCGCCAGCTGACCGCCCCCGAGGTGTTCTCCAGCTATGTGGCGGTCGGTGATTTCGAGGGTTACCTGCACCTGCTGAGCCAGGTCGATGGCCGTTTCGTCGGCCGTGAACGTATCGACAGCGATGGCCTGCGCGCCCGCCCACTTGTGGTCGGCGACACCATCTACGTCTTCGGCAACAGCGGCAAGCTCGAGGCACTGACCATCCGCTGAAGCTATGCTTGAAGCCTTGCCGGCTTCAGGCCGCGGCGTAGGACACGCCGCTCGAACTCCGGCCGCTGCCTTGCAGCGGCCTTTGCATTTTCAAGAATTCAAGAGTGGAGAGCCGATGGTTCCCGTAATCGCCCTGGTGGGCCGCCCGAACGTCGGCAAATCCACCATGTTCAACCGCCTGACCAAGACCCGCGATGCCATCGTCGGTGACTTGTCGGGCCTGACCCGCGACCGCCAGTATGGTGATGCCACCTGGCAGGGTCGTTCCTTCATCCTCATCGACACCGGCGGTATCACCGGTGACGAAGTGGGCATGGACGAGAAGATGGCCGAGCAGTCGCTGATGGCCATCGAAGAAGCCGACTATGTGCTGTTCCTGGTCGACGCCCGCGCCGGCATGACCGCCGCCGACCAGATGATTGCCGAGCACCTGCGCAAGCGCAACAAAGAGGCGATCCTGGTCGCCAACAAGATCGACAACATCGACGCCGACGTCGCTCGCGCCGAGTTCTCGCCGCTGGGCATGGGCAACGCCATTCCGGTGGCCGGTTCCCAGGGCCGTGGCATCAACGCCTTGATGGAAGCCGTGCTTGGCCACATCCCGCGTGACCAGGTCGAGGAAGCACTGGACGCCGAAGTCGCCGAAGGCGAGGAAGCAGTGCGCATTCCAGGCCCGAGCGAAAAGGACGGTATCAAGATCGCCATCATCGGCCGCCCGAACGTGGGCAAGTCGACCCTGGTCAACCGCATGCTCGGTGAAGAGCGCGTGGTGGTGTACGACCAGCCGGGCACTACCCGCGACAGTATCTACATCCCGTTCGAGCGTGATGACGAGAAGTACACCTTCATCGACACCGCCGGTGTACGCAAGCGCGGCAAGATCCACGAGGAAGTCGAAAAGTTCTCGGTGGTGAAGACCCTGCAGGCGATCAAGGACGCCAACGTGGTGATCTTCGTCATGGATGCCCGCGAAGGTGTGGTCGACCATGACCTCAACCTGCTGGGCTTCGCCCTGGAAGCCGGCCGCGCCATCGTCATCGCCCTGAACAAGTGGGATGGCATGGAGTCGGGCGAGCGCGACTACGTGAAGACCGAGCTGGAGCGCCGGCTGTTCTTCGTCGACTTCGCCGACATTCACTTCATCTCCGCCCTGCACGGCACCGGCGTGGGCCACCTGTACAAGTCGGTGCAGGCCGCGTTCAAGTCGGCGGTCACCCGCTGGCCGACCAGCCGCCTGACGCAGATTCTCGAAGATGCCGTCAGCGAGCACCAGCCGCCGCTGGTCAATGGCCGCCGCATCAAGCTGCGCTATGCCCACCTCGGTGGTGCCAACCCGCCGCTGATCGTGATCCACGGTAACCAGACCGACAAGATTCCGAAGTCGTACTCGCGTTACCTGGAAAACACCTACCGCCGCGTGCTGAAGCTGGTCGGTACGCCGATCCGCATCGAGTACAAGGGCGGTGAGAACCCGTACGAGGGCAAGAAGAACACCCTCACCGATCGCCAGGTCAACAAGAAGCGCCGCTTGATGTCGCACCACAAGAAGGCCGAGAAGAAGCGCCGCGACAAGCGCTGATTCCGCGTCAGCTTCTTCGCGGGCGAGCCCGCTCCCACAGGTAATGCACAGTATTCGAAATGTGTGAGGTTCCTGTGGGAGCGGGCTTGCCCGCGAATGGGCCCTTTGATCCAGCGCAATCCCCCTATTGTTTCAACCTTTTTCCTGACCGCTCGATCCGCTATGCTCGGACTCCACCCCGTGCCGGATAAACCCCAGGAAAGAGGGCTCCATGATCCGCAGCAAACTGCCGAATGTCGGCACGACCATCTTCACCACCATGTCCCAGCTCGCCATGCAGACCGGCGCGCTCAACCTGTCCCAAGGTTTCCCCGACTTCAACGGCCCGCAGGCACTGCTCGATGCAGTCGGCCGGCACGTGGCCGCCGGGCATAACCAGTATTCGCCGATGACCGGTTTGCCGGCCTTGCGCCAGCAGGTGGCGGCCAAGGTCGGGCGGTTGTATGGCGCCCAGGTCGATGCCGACCAGGAAGTGACCATCACCCCAGGCGCTACCGAAGCGATCTTCTGCGCCATCCAGGCGGTAATCCACGCCGGCGACGAGGTGATCGTCTTCGATCCCTGCTACGACAGCTACGAGCCCTCTGTGGAGCTGGCGGGCGGGCGTTGTGTGCATGTGCAACTGAGCGACGGTGACTTCCGCATCGACTGGCAGCAGTTCAGCGATGCCCTGAGCCCACGCACGCGGATGGTGATCCTCAACTCACCCCACAACCCCAGCGGTGCGCTGATCAGCCGTGAAGACCTCGACCAGCTGGCGCGGCTGATCGGCGACCGCGATATCTACCTGGTCAGCGACGAAGTTTACGAGCACCTGGTCTACGACGGCGTGCGCCATGCCAGCGTGCTCGCCCACGAGCAGCTGTACCAGCGGGCATTCGTCGTCAGTTCGTTCGGCAAGACTTACCACGTCACCGGCTGGAAAACCGGCTACGTGATAGCGCCGCCGGCCTTGAGCGCCGAGCTGCGCAAGGTGCACCAGTACGTCAACTTCTGCGGCGTGACGCCGCTGCAATGCGCATTGGCGGACTTCATGGCCGAGCACCCGGAGCACATCGATGAGCTGCCGGCCTTCTACCAGGCCAAGCGCGACCTGTTCTGCGACCTGCTCGAAAGCTCACGTTTCAGCTTTACCCGCACCGCAGGCACCTATTTCCAGCTGGTGGACTACTCGCAGATCCGCCCCGACCTGAACGATGTCGACATGGCCTTGTGGCTCACCCGTGAACACGGTGTGGCGACCATCCCGGTGTCGGTGTTCTACCAGCAACCCATCCCCGAGCAACGCCTGGTGCGCCTGTGCTTTGCCAAACGTGAGGAGACGCTGCGTCAGGCAGCGGAAAAACTATGCGCGATCTGAGTGCACTGCCCAACCTGAAAGTCGCCCTGGTCCAGACCACCCTGGCGTGGCATGACCGTGAGGCCAACTACGCGCATTTCGAGGTGCTGCTGGACCAGGCCCGTGGTGCCGATCTGGTGGTGCTGCCGGAGATGTTCACCACGGGTTTTTCCATGCAGTCGCAAGCCTTGTGCGAGCCTGAGAACGGCCCGACCTACAAATGGCTCAAAGCCCAGGCCAAGCGCATCGATGCGGTGATCACCGGCAGCGTGATCATCCAGGCCGCCGACGGCAGCCACCGCAACCGTCTGCTGTGGGCGCGGCCGGATGGCGAGATCCTGCATTACGACAAGCGTCACCTGTTCCGCATGGCGGGCGAACACAAGCACTACACCCCGGGTGAGCGCCAGGTACAGTTCGAGGTCAAGGGGTGGCGGGTGCGCCCGCTGATCTGCTACGACCTGCGCTTCCCGGTGTGGAGCTGTGATGCCCAGGACACCGACCTGCTGCTGTACACCGCCAACTGGCCCGCGGCACGGCGCCAGCACTGGAACCGGCTGTTGCCGGCGCGGGGTATCGAGAACCTGTGCTATGTGGCGGCAGTGAACCGAGTGGGGACGGACGGCAAAGGCTTTGCCTATTCCGGCGACAGCCAGGTGCTGGACTTCCAGGGCGAAAGCCTGCTCAGTGCAGGGGAGGCCGACGGGGTGTTCACTGCAGTGTTGAGCGCGGCGGAGCTGGCGGCCTACCGCACCAAGTTCCCGGCCAACCTGGATGCCGATACCTTCGAGCTGCACTAATACAGAGCCGGCCTCTTCGCGGGCAAGCCCGCTCCCACAGGTGATGCACAGCCTTCGAGATCTGTGAGTCACCTGTGGGAGCGGGCTTGCCCGCGAAGAGGCCAGCCCTTGGTTACATCAACGTCCGATCAGTACACATCCCGCCGATACCGCCCATCCTCGACGAGCTGCTGCACCGCTTCTTCCCCAAGAATGCCCTTGAGCGCTGCATCCACGCCAGCCGCCATCCCTTGCAGGCTGCCGCAGACATAAACGCAAGCCCCGTCAGCCACCCAGCGCTTGAGTTCCTCGGCGTGCTGCAGCAGCACATCCTGCACATACACTTTCTCGGCCTGATCCCGCGAAAACGCCAGGTCCAGCCGCGCCAGGTCGCCGCTGTCGAGCCAGCCCTGCAGCTCTGCGCCACACAGCAGGTCATGCGCCCGGTTGCGTTCGCCAAACAGCAGCCAGTTGCGCTGTTCGCCAGCATTGATCCGCGCCCGCATCAGGCTGCGCAGGCCAGCCAGGCCGGTGCCGTTGCCGATCAGGATCATCGGTGCCGCCGTGTCCGGGAGGTGGAAACCACTGTTGCGGCGCAGGCGCAGGCTCAAGGTGCCACCCTGCGGCAGGTACTCGGTCAGCCAGCCGGAACCCAGGCCGAGGTTGCCGTCGGCATGGCGCTCCTGGCGCACGATCAGTTGCAGCACGCCATCGCTGGCGATCGAGGCAATCGAATACTCGCGGCTGCCGATCGGCACCAATGCATCGACCAGCGCTTGCGGGTGCAGGCCGATCAGGTGATCGCGACGGCTTGGCAACTGGCGGCCAGCCAACGCCTGGCCCAAGGTTTGCTGCAGGCCTTCGATGTGGACGATGGCCTTGGCGTCCAGTGCCATGCCGTCGAGGAACGCATCGATCCGTGGCTGGCCATTGAGTGGCAGGATTTCCACCAGGTCTCCGGCTTCCCAGCTGGCCGGTTGCTCGGGTTGCAGGCCCAGCAGGTAGACCGGTTGGCCCTGGCTGCCTGGGTTGAGCAGGTCGCGCTGCACCAGGGTCCAGTTGCCGAAACTTGGCGGCTGCCAGGCGCTGACGGGCTGGGCACCGGTCAGTTGCGCCAGTTCCTGCTGCCACTGTTGCAGGGCGGCCTGGTCAGCGTTGTCCACTTCCACCGGGCTGAATGCGCTGCTGGCGCCACGCTCGGCAAGCCACGCCTGCAGGCGCCGGGCGAAGCCGCAGAAGTGCGGATACTGGCGGTCGCCAAGGGCGAGCAGGGCATAGTTGAGGTTGCTCAGTGCCCAGGGTTGGCCGAGGACCTTGCGTTCGAAGCCGCGGGCGCTGTCGGGCGCTTCGCCGTCGCCGAAGGTGCTGACCACGA
This sequence comes from Pseudomonas sp. LRP2-20, assembly GCF_024349685.1. NCBI lineage: Bacteria > Pseudomonadati > Pseudomonadota > Gammaproteobacteria > Pseudomonadales > Pseudomonadaceae > Pseudomonas > Pseudomonas sp. LR2-20. The sequence goes on from NZ_AP025944.1 coordinate 1,019,051, forward strand.
ACAGGGCGCGGCGCGTCTGGCGCAACTCGTCTTCACCCAGGTCGGCGAGGGCGCGTACCTGTACCGACAAGCCGGCGGCCTGCAACTGCCCGGCACTTTGCCAGGCCAGCTGCTCGGCAAAGCCGCTCTGGCTGGCGAAGCCGATCAGCCAGCTGTCGCCGCTGGCCTGGGTACTGTCGACATTGCCGCGGGCGGCACGCACCTGGCGCTTCTTGCGCCGGCGGTCGAGGTACAGCAACCAGCCGGTGACGAAGAACAGCGGCATGGTCAGGCTGGCTAGGGTGACGATGATGCGCCCCGGCAGGCCGAAGTATTCGCCGACGTGCAGGGCGTAGACGCTCTGCAGCAGCTGCGCCTTGAACGACTTGTCGGTGTAGCGGTCCTGGCTTTTGACCTGGCCGGTGGCCGGGTCGAGCACCAGGGTGTTGAACGCGCGCGGGTGGGCGGCGTCCTCCAGCAGATAGAACAGGTTGGCCGGCTGGCCGCCCGCCGGCGGCAGGCGCAGGTTGTAGATGGCCAGGCCCGGGCCGGCAGCATCCTTGAGGTTGGCCCAGATGGCGTCGTAGTCGACCACCAGCGGCGGCGCGTTCTTGTCGACCTTGGGTGGCCCGTGGCGGCCACGGCCTTCGCCACGCTTCTGCTGCTGCCCGGCGGCGGGTTCGTCTGCCAGCAGTTTGTTAAGCCCTGAGCGATACCATTCGTAGGACCAGAACAGACCGGTCAGCGCGAACAGCAGATAGAACAGCAGGCACCAGGTACCGGCCACGGCGTGCAGGTCCCAGTTGAAGGCGCGGCCTTTCTTGGCCCAGTCGAAGGTCAGCCAGGTGCGCCAGTTCAGCGCCTTGCGCGGCCAGCGCAGGTACAGGCCGGACAGGCAGAAGAACACCAGCATCAGGGTGCAGGCACCGGTGATCTGGCGGCCAGTGTCGCCCATGGCGAGGAAGCGGTGCAGGGTCAGCATCAGGTTGAAGAAGCCTTGCCCGCTGGCCTCGCCCTTGAGCTCGCCGGTGTACGGGTCGGCATAGCGCAGTGCGCCGCGGCGTTCACCTGGCGGTGGAGTGAAGAACACCCGCGCGGCGTTGCCTTCGCGCACGTCCACCCACAGCATCGACACCTTGTCGCCTTGCTCGGCCTCGACCCGGCGCACCAGCTCGGCCGGTGGCAGCACGCCCTCGGCGCGCACCTCGACCTTGAGCACATCGGCGTTGAAGGCGCGCAGCAGCTCTTCCTGGAACGAGTACAGCGCACCGGTGATGCCCATCAAGGCCAGCACCAGGCCAGCGGTAATGCCAAAGAACCAGTGCAGCTGGAACAGTGTCTTCTTCACCACATCTCTCACCTTGTGTAGCTGCCACAGACTGCGCGGCGTGCATTATGCCTTGATACGCAAAAGCCCCGCTCACAGGTATGAACGGGGCGGGGGTGGGCTTCGTTTATGTCTGTTTCGGCCCCTTCGCGGGCAAGCCCGCTTCCACAGGTGCTCCACAGGATTCGAGGACTGTGGTGTCGCTGTGGGAGCGGGCTTGCCCGCGAAGAGGGCGATTCAGGCTAGCCCAACCCCATCATCAGAAGTGAACGCTGGTGGTCAGCAATGCCGTCCTGCCCGCCGCCTGGTTGGCGAAGTGGGTGGAGAAGGCCTTGTCGTAGTACACCTCGTTGGTCAGGTTCTGCACGTTCAGCTGCAGGTCGACGTTCTTGGTCAGCTTGTAGGCGGCCATGGCGTCGTAGCGCACATAGCTGTCGACCATGGTGGTGTTGGCCACGCTGCCGTACACATCATCCACGTAGAACGCACCGCCACCGACAGTCAGCTTTGGCGTGATCGAGTAGGTTGTCCACAGGCTGGCGCTGTTGTTCGGCGTGTTCGGCAGCTGGTTGCCGTCGTTGGCCTTGCCCAGCGGGCCGCCGTCGATCTGGCGCGCTTCCATGTAGGTGTAGCCGGCGAACACCTGCCACTTGTCGGTGATCTTGCCGCTGGCCGACAGCTCGATGCCCTGTACGCGGGTTTCGCCGACGTTTTCGTAGCTGGTGGTGTCCACCTGGACGCGGGCGTTTTCCTTCTCGGTGCGGAACAGCGCGGCGGCCAGGGACAGGCGCTCGTTGAGCAGGTCCCACTTGGTGCCGATCTCGTAGTTGGTGGTTTCTTCCGGCTCCATGTCGCTGCTCAGCAGGTTGCCGGAGCGATCGGTGGTGTTGCCCAGCGGATTGCCTTCAGTGCCTTCACCGAGCATTGCACCAGGTGGGGTTGCTGAGGTCGCGTAGGACACGTAGATGCTACCGTTGTCGGCCGGTTTCCACACCAGGCCCAGCTGGCCGGTGACGAACTCACTGGTGTCCTTGCCCTTGGAGACGATGCCCTTGGTACTTACCGTAGTGCTGCCGTTGGCGTTGTAGCCACGGTATTGGGTGTCGAAGTGGTCGTAACGCAGGCCCATGTTCAGCAGCCACTGGGGGGACAGTTCGAGGGTGTCGAACACGTAGATGGCCCGGGTGTTGCTCTTGGTGTTGGTGCCGGCGTAATTGCGCGAGATTGCACCGTTCCACGGATCATCCGGGTTCGGGTTGCTCAGCGAGGTACAGTTGTAGCCGCTGGTAGCTCCAATCATGCCTGGGGTGCAATTGGTGTTGGCTGCGCCACCGGCGACGGTGTCGGTGTCGACGTTGTAGCTTTCGCGGTCGCTTTCCTCACGGCTCAATTCGATACCGGTGGAGAAGCTGTTCTTCATGCTGCCCAGGTAGAACTCACCAAACAGGTCGGTCTGGTTGGTGGTAGTGGCGGTGTTGCCAACGCGGGTGTTGGCACGGCGCCAGACGCTGCCGTTGTTGACGTTGCCCTTGCTGTCATCGGGCTGGGTCAGGATGTAGTCCTGCATGCTGTTGCCGTGACGGAAGGTGTTCTTGATGGTCAGCGAGTCGGTCAGGTCGTGCTCGATGGCGAAGGTGGCGATATCCACCCGGCTCTTGCGGAAGTCGCGGTCGGTCAGGCCGTAGAAGTTGTCGCTGTCGCCGCCGTCGTATGGCTTGCTCGGGTGAGCAGAGGTCCGCGCGGCGCTGCCAGCGGTCGGGATGGTGTACGGGATGCCCGAATCTGGCAGGTCGTCGCTTTCGAGGTGGTAGTAGTCGAGGTTGACCCGGGTCGCGGTGCCCAGGCCGAAGGCCAGCGACGGGGCGATACCCCAGCGGTCGTAGTTGACCTTGTCACGGCCGGCAACGTTGCTTTCGTGGGTCATCAGGTTCAGGCGCCCGGCAACGGTGTCACTGAACTGGTAGTTGCCATCGAAGGTGTAGCGCTGGGTCTGGTCGCTGCCCCAGGTCCAGGCACCGTCGAGCGAGTTGCCCAGGTGCGCGCGCTTGCTCACCAGGTTGATGGTGCCGCCAGCGGCACCGCGGCCACCGATGGCCGAGTTCGGGCCCTTGGCCACTTCGACCGATTCGATGGCGAAGATTTCGCGGGTCTGGGCGCCGGTGTCGCGCACGCCGTCCAGGTAAGTGTCACCCTGGGCGTCGAAGCCGCGGATGAACGGGCGGTCGCCTTGCGGGTTGCCGCCTTCGCCGGCACCGAAGGTGATGCCAGGCACGGTGCGCAGGGCGTCCTGCAGGGTCAGGGCGTTGGTGTCCTTGATCACTTGCTGCGGGATCACGGTGACCGAGCGCGGGGTGTCCACTAGCGGTGCGGTGTACTTCTGCGAGGAGGCCTTCTCGACCTTGTAATCGGTGCTGGCCTGCTCAGCCTTGCCATTGACGCTGGTGGCGTCCAGGGTGATGGCGTTGCTGGCAGCCGGGTCAGCCGCGTAAGCGCCCGAAGCGCTGAGGGCGACACCGATGGCCGAGACGATCAGGCGTGGTGAACTCACTGCAGATGGTACGTGACGCATTGTTGTAGGCCTTCCCCAAGGTGTGAAGGCCGCGGATGTTAATGTAAGGATTTGTAAGGCACAATTGAGACTCGTTACCATTCGCTATGAATTTACAATCTTTACATATTCTCTTTACGTTTTGTGGACGCTGAATCGTCTAAAGCGCAGCCAGGGCTTGTGCGGCGTAAAAGGGAATCAATATCATTGACGCTTTACGGATCTTAACGGTGCCGCCGCCATGCTGCTTCATATCCCAGGGTTGTTCGACGCCGATGAGCTGGCCCGTATTCGCGAGGCGCTGGAGCAGACCGACTGGGCCGACGGCAAAGTCACGGCCGGTTACCAGTCGGCCAAGGCCAAGCACAACCTGCAACTGCCGGAAGGGCACCCGCTGGCCAAGGAGATCGGCAGCGCCCTGATCGACCGCTTGTGGCAGACCCCGCGTTTCATGTCGGCGGCCTTGCCACACAAGGTGTTCCCGCCATTGATCAACTGCTACCGCGAGGGCGGCAACTTCGGCTTCCACATCGACAATGCCCTGCGCCAGCCCAAGGGCAGCCCGGAACGGGTGCGCACCGACCTGTCCTCGACCCTGTTCCTCAGCGACCCGGACAGCTACGACGGCGGCGAACTGGTGATCCAGGACACCTACGGCCTGCAGCAGGTCAAGCTGGCGGCCGGCGACCTGGTGCTGTACCCCGGCACCAGCCTGCACAAGGTCAACCCGGTGACCCGTGGTGTGCGCTACGCGGCGTTCTTCTGGACCCAGAGCCTGGTGCGCGAGGACAGCCAGCGGGCCTTGCTGTTCGAGATGGACAATGCCATCCAGCAGCTCACTGCCGATGTGCCAGACCACCCGTCGCTGCTGCAACTGACCGGCACCTACCACAACCTGCTGCGCCGCTGGGCCGAGGTCTGAGCCATGTCCTATCAGTTGCGGCGTGAAGAAGTGGTGGATGCTGCCGGCCTGCAGGCCATGCTCGAACACAGCCCCGGCAAGGCAGCCCAGGCGATCCTGGCAGCGGCGGGGGAGGGCATGGTCGAGGCGCAGTTGCTGCTCGGGCAGATCCTGCTCGATGGCCGGGGTATCGAGCAGGATGCCGGCGTTGCCCGGCGCTGGTTTGGTATTGCCGCGCAGGGCGGCAGTGCCATGGCGCACAACATGCTCGGTCGCTGCCTGGAACATGGCTGGGGTGGCGAGGTGAACCTGGCGCAGTCGGCCATTCACTATGCACTTGCAGCCGATGCCGGGTTGGATTGGGGGCTCTATAACCTGGGTAATCTGTTGGCTACCGGGCGTGGCCTGCCGGCCAACCAGGCCCAGGCGCTGGCCTGTTACGAGAAGGCCGCGCAGATGGGCCATGCCAAGTCGATGAACCTGTATGGGCGTTACCTGGAGCATGGCATCGCCACCGCGCCGAGCCCGGTGCGGGCGGTACGCTGGTATCGGCGCTCGGCCGAGGCGGGGGATTTTCGCGGGATGTTCAGCCTGGCGATGGTGCTGGCCGAGCGTGGGGAGTTAGTGGAGGCCGGGGCTTGGCTGGAGAAAGCCAAGGTCGAGGGGAACCTGAATTTCCTGCGCAGTGCCTTGGTGACCTTGCAGGGGGCGGGGCCGGCGTTGATGGCCTTTGCCGGGAGCTATGCCCAGGAGCTGGAGCGGCGCGAAATCTGATGTTGACTGGGCCGGCCCCTTCGCGGGCAAGCCCGCTCCCACAGGTACAGCGCCAGTTTTCAATGTAGCGCCGTCCCTGTAGGAGCGGGCTTGCCCGCGAAGAGGCCGGTGCAGGAGAGCACAAATGAAAACGGGGCCTTTCGGCCCCGTTTCGCATTACAGGTAGTAAGCCTTCAGCGGCGGGAAGCCGTTGAATTCCACAGCGCTGTAGCTGGTGGTGTAGGCACCGGTCGACAGCCAGTACAGGCGGTCACCGATGGCCAGGTTCAGCGGCAGGCCGTACTTGTAGTTTTCGTACATGATGTCGGCGCTGTCGCAGGTCGGGCCGGCGATGACCACTTCTTCGGCTTCGCCTTTCTTTTCGGTCCAGATCGGGAACTTGATGGCTTCGTCCATGGTTTCGATCAGGCCGGAGAACTTGCCCACGTCGGTGTAGATCCAGCGCTCGACGGCGGTGCGCGACTTGCGCGCGACCAGCACCACTTCGCTGACCAGGATACCGGCGTTGGCGATCAGCGAACGGCCTGGCTCGAGGATGATTTCTGGCAGGTCGTCACCGAAGTCTTCCTTCAGGAAACGGATGATTTCTTCGGCGTAGGTCTCGAGGCTGTTGGTACGGGTGATGTAGTTGGCCGGGAAGCCGCCACCCATGTTGATCAGCTTCAGCTCGATGCCGTCTTCTTCCTTGAGGCGCTCGAAGATCACCTTGACCTTGGCGATGGCTGCGTCCCACACGCTGATGTCGCGCTGCTGGGAGCCGACGTGGAAGGATATGCCGTAAGGCACCAGGCCCAGGTCACGGGCAAGGATCAGCAGGTCCATGGCCATGTCGGTCTGGCAGCCGAATTTGCGCGACAGCGGCCAGTCAGCAGTGGTCGAGCCTTCGGTGAGGATACGCACGTATACCTTCGAGCCCGGCGCGGCCTTGGCGATGTTGCGCAGGTCGGCTTCCGAGTCGGTGGCATACAGGCGCACGCCCTTCTCGTAGAAGTAGCGGATGTCCTTGGACTTCTTGATGGTGTTGCCGTAACTGATGCGGTCGGCGCTGACACCACGGCCCAGGACCTTGTCCAGCTCGTAGATCGAGGCGATGTCGAAGCTCGAACCTTTCTCTTTGAGCAGGTCGATGATCTCGACGGCCGGGTTGGCCTTGACCGCGTAGTACACCTTGGCGAACTCGAAACCAGCGCGCAGGTCGTCGTAGGCCTGGCTGATCATCTGGGTGTCGATGAGTACGAACGGGGTTTCCTGCTTGTCGGCGAACGCCTTCATTTTCTGGAAGGTGTCACGCGCGAAATAGTCTTCGACCTGGATCGACATGCTCAGGGACTCCATGGGCAAACTGAAAGAATAAGTGGCTGCAAACTGAACGTCCTCCGTATCCCCACTTTGGTTCGCCTACTCAGTACTTGAGCCGGATGGATCGTTTCCAGCATGGACGTTCGGCGCGCACTTTAGGGCGTGAAGAATGCAGAATCAACAGGCAATCCGGGGGCGATCGTCGTGGATCGACGCCCTACCAGCTGAATAACCGACTCGCATGACCGCCTGATGTTCCCCGCCATGTTTCAAGCGTAAAAAATTGTGGAATGGACCGCGTTGACGCCTTCGCGGGTAAACCCGCTCCCACAGGGTTTTCGCATTTCTTGTGGGAGCCGGTTTACCCGCGAAGGGGCCTGGGGTGTTCATATTTATGGCCACGTATCCTGGTACTCACGTACATGAAATCAGTCATAAATTTTTTGTTACCGATTGGCGGATTTGCTGGTTTTGATGAGAAACATTACTATTCGCACCCTTATCCGCCTCCCTGACGACCCCCAACGTGTCCGGACCCAAAGGCTTCCTCGACCACTACCATGAGCTGATCGGCACCTGGACGCGCAAGCTGCGCAATCGTCAGCAGGCCGAGGATCTCACTCACGATGCCTTTGTAAGGGTGCTGGAAAACCCGCGCGAGCAGGTCGAGCAACCGCGCGCCTACCTGCACCAGACGGCCCGCAACATCGCCGTGGATGGTTTCCGCCGCGAGGACCGGCGCCAGGCCCTGGCGCAGCAAACCTTCGACGAGGGCGTGGCCACCAGCGACGACCCGGAAGCCTACGTGCATGCCCTGGAGCTGGCCGAAAGCGTCGAGCGGGCGCTGGCCGAGTTGCCGCTGAACTGCCGCCGGGTGTTCATCTGGCAGAAGCTCGAAGGCCTGAGCCAGGCCGAGATCGCCGAACGCATGGGTGTGACCAAGAACATGGTCGAAAAGTATATGATCCGCACGCTCCGGCATCTGCGTGAGCACCTGGATGTGTCGGCATGATGAGTCAGGAGACCTTTCCCATGAAACAGCACGGTTCCGAGACCGTCCGTGAGCAGGCGGCCGCATGGTTCGTCCGCATGCAGGACGCGCCGCGCGATGCCGCGCTGCAAAAGCAGCTGCGCGCCTGGCTGGCCGCCGACCCCAGCCACCGTGCCGAGTACGATGCCCTGGCCACGGTCTGGAGCGCGGCTGAACTGATCCCGCGTCAGCGCCTCGAAGCACTGTGCGAGCCGGCCCCGGTGCGCCCGCTACCGCAGCGGCGCCTGGTGCGCCAGGCGCTGGCGGCGAGTGTGGCAGTGGTGGCGCTGGGGCTGGGCTGGACGGGCTGGCACTACCAGCGGCTCAATCACCAGGGCAGCCTGCAGACCGCCCTTGGCGAGCGCCGTCAGGTCGAACTGCCCGATGGTTCGCACCTGGAGCTCAACGGCGCAACCCAGCTGCACGTCGATTTCAGCCCAGGCCGCCGACACATTCAGCTGAACGCAGGTGAGGCGATGTTCATCGTCGCCCACGACAGCAGCCGCCCGTTCGTGGTCGATACCGCCCAAGGCAGCGTGACCGTGACCGGCACCCGTTTCGATGTGCGTCTGGACCCGGCCGCTACCCGGGTGGCGGTCGAGCAGGGTTCGGTGCGTGTGCAGGGCAGCGACGCCTCGCTGGCGCAACTGGGCGCTGGCCAGGGTTCGTGGATCGATGCGCAGGGCCAGGTCGCTGCGCCTTATGCGGTCAACACGACAGCCCTGACGGCCTGGCGCCAAGGCAAGCTGGTGTTCGACAACGCCACCCTCGCCGACGTGGTGGCCGAAGTGTCGCGCTACCGCGCCCAGCCATTGCGCGTGGCACCTGGCAAGGCTGCCCAGATGCGTATCTCCAGCACCTTCAGCACCGATGACACCGACGCGCTGTTGCGCGCCTTGCCGAGCATCCTGCCGGTGGCGATCAAGGCCCATGAAGACGGCTCCCGCGAAATAATCGCGAAATAGATTCAGGTTTTTTTCCGCTCGTTCGTCTTCCCCGCCAGCTGCAACTGCCAAGCATTTCCATTTGCATGCAGTTGGCGTTTATTCCTTCTTCAGGATGTTTCGACGACGTGAACAACAACAAACCTTTTCCACCCCTGAGCGCGCTGGCCCTGGCCCTGGCGGTCAGCACCGCGGCCGTCAACGCCCAGGCCGAGCAGGCCGGCAACGCGATCCAGATCCAGGCGCAACCTTTGGCCTCGGCACTGAGCCAGCTGGGTCAGCAGACCAGTCTGCAGCTGTTCTTCAGCCCTGAACTGGTGGCTGGCAAGCAGGCCCCGGCGGTGTCCGGCAACCTGGCACCCGAGCAGGCGCTGCAGCAACTGCTGCAAGGCAGCGGGCTGACCTATGAAAAGTCGCAAGACACGGTGGTGGTAAAGCCGGCCCAGGCAGCCGGCACGCTCACTACCGGCAGCCTGGAGCTGGCGCCCACCGACGTGAAGGTGGTCGGTGACTGGCTGGGCGATGCTGACCAGGCCGTGGTGCAGAACCACCCCGGCGCGCGCACCGTGGTGCGCCGCGAGGCGATGGTGGAGAAGGGCGCGATGAACGTGCGCGATGTACTGCGTGGCATCCCGGGCGTGCAGGTGCAGGACAGCAACGGCACCGGTGGCAGTGACCTGTCGCTGAACGTTGGCGTGCGTGGCCTGACCTCGCGCCTGTCGCCGCGCTCGACCGTGCTGATCGACGGCATTCCGGCTGCGTTTGCGCCCTATGGCCAGCCGCAACTGTCGATGGCACCGATCTCTTCGGGCAACCTCGACAGCATCGACGTGGTGCGCGGTGCCGGCTCGGTGCGCTATGGCCCGCAGAACGTCGGCGGCGTGATCAACTTCGTCACCCGAGCGATCCCCGAGAAGGCCTCGGCGCAGCTGTCCACCACCTTGGAAACCTCCCAGCATGGTGGCTGGAAGCACACCGAGTCGGCCTTCGTCGGTGGCACCGCCGACAACGGCATGGGCGTGGCCTTGCTGTACACCGGCGTGAACGGCAACGGTTACCGCGAAAGCAACAACGGCAACGACATCGACGACGTCATCCTCAAGACCCATTGGGCGCCGACCGACGTCGACGAATTCTGGCTCAACTTCCACTACTACGATGGCCGTGCCGACATGCCCGGCGGCCTGACCCAGGCCCAGTACGACAGCAACCCCTACCAGTCGCTGCGTGATTACGACTATTTTGCCGGGCGGCGCAAGGATGTGTCGTTCAAGTGGCAGCGCCAGCTCGACGATGCCACCCAGTTCGAAGTGCTGACCTACTACACCGACAGCTTCCGTGGCAGCGCCATTGCCGCGCGCGACATGAAGACCCTGTCGTCGTACCCGCGCAACTACCACACCTTCGCCATCGAGCCGCGGGTGTCGCGGATCTTCTTCGCCGGCCCCACCACCCAGGAAGTCAGCGTCGGTTATCGCTACTTGAAAGAAGCGATGCGCGAACAGTCGACCCGCCTGGCGCTGATCGACAACGTCCCCACGCCCACACCGACCTCCGACGGCCACGTGTTCCAGGACCGCAGCGGCGGCACCGAAGCCAGCGCCTACTACATCGACGACAAGATCGATGTCGGTAACTGGACCATCACCCCGGGCATCCGCTTCGAGCACATCAATACCGACTGGCGCGACCGCCCGGTGCTCGGCACCAATGGCCAGCCGGTGCCGGAGAAGAACCGCAGCATCACCAGCAACGAGCCGCTGCCCGCGCTGAGCGTGATGTACCACCTCTCCGATGCCTGGAAGCTGTTCGCCAACTATGAGACCTCGTTCGGCAGCCTGCAGTATTTCCAACTGGGCCAGGGCGGTACCGGCAACAGCACGGCCAATGGCCTGGAGCCGGAAAAGGCCAAGACCTACGAGCTCGGCACCCGCTATGACAACGGCGGATTCGCCGGCGAGCTGACCGCGTTCTACATCGACTTCGATGACGAACTGCAGTACATCAGCAACGACGTGGGCTGGACCAATCTTGGGGCGACCAAGCACCAGGGTATTGAGGCTTCGGTGCGCTATGACCTGGCAGGGCTGGACCCACGCCTGGAAGGGCTGTCGGTAAATGGTGGCTACACCTACACCCGCGCAACCTATGAAGGGGATATCCCGGGCTTCAAGGGCCGTGACCTGCCTTTCTATTCACGTCAGGTGGCCACTGCCGGTGTGCGCTATGCGATCAACCGCTGGACCTGGAATCTGGATGCCTATGCCCAGTCCAAGCAGCGTGCGCCGGGGACCGGCATCAATGCCGATGGCAGCTTCAATGGTGACTACATCACCGAACCGAGTGCCGATGGGCAGTACGGCGACATTCCGGGTTACGTGACCTGGCATGCCCGTGGCGGGTATGAGTTTGGGCCCGACATGTCCAACCTGAAGCTGGCGGCGGGGGTGAAGAACCTGTTCGACAAGCAGTACTTCACCCGTTCGAGCGACAACAATGCCGGCATCTATGTGGGTGAGCCGCGGACTTTCTATGTGCAGGCCAGTGTAGGGTTCTGACCAAGATCGCCGGGGCCGCTGTGCGGCCCATCGCCGGCAAGCGCGGCTCCTACAGGTCCTCTGCAAGCCTCAAGGTTGGCGCTGTACCTGTGGGAGCCGCGCTTGCCGGCGATGGGGCGCAAAGCGCCCCCGGTGATTACGAAGCCACCACCTCAGCCGGCGAGACAATGCTGGTCTTGGCCCCGCGCGAACGCCCCGAGCTCAGGTAAGCCGCAATCGACTCCTGGGTGACCTCCCCCAGGAACACCTGCTCGGCATCCAGCACCGGCAACCACGCCCGGTTGAACTCGTACATCCGCGACAGCAGGATGCGCAAGTGCTCGTCATGCGAGGCCGTGGCATTGAACGGCCGCAGGAAGTCGCCACAGGTGCCCTGCTGGCGGTGCATGTCGCGTCGGCGCACATAGCCCAGCGCCTTGTTCTGCCCGTCGGTCACTACCACATAGCGGCGGTCGTGCTCGTCGAGCAGCTCCAGCGCATCGCCGACCGGCGTCTGCGGGCTTACCGACGGCGCGTTGTCCGCGGCATCCTCGGCGCGCACCAGCAGCAGGCGCTTCAGTGTGCTGTCCTGGCCGACGAAGTTGCTTACGAAGTCATCCGCCGGGTGCGCCAGCAGGGTGTCCGGGTGGTCCAGCTGGAGCAGCTTGCCGGCGCGGAAGATGGCGATCTTGTCGCCCAGCTTGATCGCCTCGTCGATGTCGTGGCTGACCATGATCACGGTCTTGTTCAGCGCCCGTTGCATCTCGAAGAACTCGTTCTGGATCATCTCGCGGTTGATCGGGTCGACCGCGCCGAACGGCTCATCCATCAACAGCACCGGTGCTTCCGCCGCCAGCGCGCGGATCACCCCGATGCGCTGCTGCTGGCCACCGGAAAGCTCGCGTGGATAGCGCTGCAGGTACTGCTTGGGTTCGAGCTTGATCATGTGCATCAGCTCGCGGGCGCGTTCGTGACACTTCTGCTTGTCCCAGCCGAGCAGGCGCGGGACCACGGTGATGTTCTCCTCGATGGTCATGTTGGGGAACAGGCCGATCTGCTGGATCACGTAGCCGATGTGCCGGCGCAGGGTCACTTCGTCCAGCGCGCTGGTGTCTTCGCCATTGATGAACACCTGGCCGGAGGTCGGTGTGATCAGGCGGTTGATCATCTTCAGCGTGGTGCTCTTGCCGCAGCCCGAGGGGCCGAGGAACACGCAGATTTCGCCTTCGTTGACAGTGAGGCTGACGGCGTCGACGGCTTTGACGTCCTTGCCGTTGACGTTGAAGGTCTTGCTGAGGTTCTTGAGTTCGATCATGAGCGCAGTCCTTCTGGAGTCAGGGCACGTTGCAGGGTTTGCAGAAGCAGGTCGGCGATGATCGCCAGCAGGCTGACCAGTACGGCGCCGACCAGCAGCATCGACATGTCGCTGCGGCTGATGGAGGTGAGGATGAGCACGCCCAGGCCGCCAGCGCCAATGGTGGCGGCGATGGTCATGACGCCGATGTTCATCACCACGGCGGTGCGCACGCCGGCGAGGATCACCGGCACCGCAATGGGCAGCTCGACCATGCGCAGGCGCTGGCCGAAGGTCATGCCAATGCCGCGTGCTGCTTCACGGATGCCCGGCTCGACGTTGGTCAGGGCCAGGTAGGTGTTGCGCAGGATCGGCAGCAGTGAATAGAGGAACACCGCCGTGATCGCCGGCAGCGGCCCGAGGCCCTGGCCGAACTTGGAGTAGAACGGCAGCAGCAGGCCGAACAGGGCGATCGAGGGGATGGTCAGCAACACCGTGGCGCTGGCCTGCAATGGGCCGGCGACGGCCGGGAAGCGGGTCATCAGGATGCCCAGCGGCACGCCGACGATGATCGCCAGGCCCACGGCGACGCCGACCAGCATGATGTGCTGCCAGGTCAGCTGCAGCACCTGGGCCCAGTCGAGGTGGGCGAATGTGTCGAGCAGGCTCATGGTTGTACCTCGCCAGGCATTGGGTGCTCACGCAGGAAGGCGGCGGCCACCGTGGCCGGGTTCTGGTGTTCGACGTCGACCTTGGCATTGAGCTGGCGCATGGTTTCGTCATCCAGTTGCTCGGCCAGTGGCTTGAGCAGCCCGGCCAGTTTCGGGTTGGCGTCGAGCACCTGTTTGCGCACCACCGGGGCGGCGGTGTAGTCGGGGAAGTAGTGCTTGTCGTCTTCCAGCAGCTTGAGGTTGAACGCGCTCAGGCGGCCGTCGGTGGTGTACACCAGGCCGGCGAACACCTGGTTGTTGTGCATGGCGGTGTAGACCAGGCCGGCATCCATCTGGCGGATGTTGGCGCGGCCCACTTGCAGGTCGTACATCTGCTTCAGGCCGACCAGGCCGTCCGGGCGGTTGGCGAACTCGGTGTCCAGCGCCACCAGGTGGTTGCGGCGGCTTTCATCACGCAGCACCTGGTTGAGGTCGCTGATCGAGTTGATTTGCGGATAAGCCTCGGCGACCTGCTTGGGCAGGCCCAGTGCGTAGGTGTTGCTGAACTTCGACGGGGTCAGCCAGATCAGGCCCTTCTTCGCATCCAGTGCCTTGACCTTGGCGTAGGTGGCCTCGGCACTGGGCATGCGCTCGTCGATATGGTTGTACGACACCAGTGACACGCCGGTGTATTCCCACATCAGGTCGAGTTGCCCGGTTTCCTGGGCCTGGCGCGCGATGCTGCTGCCAAGGCCGCTGGTGACGCGCACGTCGAAGCCGTTGGCACGCAGGTATTGCGCGGTGATTTCGGCGAGCACGGTCTGTTCGGTGAACACCCGCGCGCCGATGCGGATCAGCGGTTTTTCCGCTGCCTGGGCAAATCCTGCGAACAGCAGGGCCGCGCCCAGCAGCAAGGCGATTCTCTTGTTCATACGTTCCCTCTTGTTATCCAGCCAGGCCACGTTCCAGCCAGCGCTTGCTGGAGAAACTCACCACCGCGTCGAGCACCAGCGCGAGCAATGCGGTGCAGGCGGCACCCAGCAGCAGTTGTGGCTGGTTGTTCAGGGCGATGCCGGGGAAGATCAGGCTGCCCAGGCTGTTGGCGCCGATCAGGAAGGCCAGTGGCGCGGTGCCAACGTTCAGCGCCAGAGCCACGCGCACACCGCCGACGATGATCGGCACGGCGTTGGGCAACTCCACCTGCCAGAGTTGCTGGCGCGGGGTCATGCCGATGCCGGTGGCGGCTTCCTTGAGCGAGGCGGGGACGTTTTTCAGGCCCTCGTAGGTGTTGCGCACGATGGGCAGGAGCGAGGCGAGGAACAGCGCGAAGATCGCAGGCCCGGCGCCGATGCCGAGGATACTCAGGGCGATGGCCAGAACGGCCAGGGGAGGAATGGTGTTGCCAACGTTGAAGAACTGCATGAAGCGCTCGGCTTTGTCGACCCGTTGCGGTCGACTCAAGGCAATGCCGGCAGGGATGCCCACGGCCAGCGCCGCCGCCATCGAAGCCAGCACCAGTACCAGGTGCGCTTGCAGGTAGAACCCAAGATCGTCGCGATAACGCGCAATCGTGTCGATGCCGATCCAGTGGATCAGCAGGGCCAGGATGACGAGCACGGTGGCGCATCCCAACAGCCCTTTTCCGTAGCGTTTAGCCACAGGCGGACTCCTTGTGTTGTCGGCGAGCACACTTCTTGGTAGCCGGCCAGTCCTGGCGGCAGGTGGTGTGTTCGCGAGTAGCAGCGTGAAGCAACCGAAGGCTGCGATCAGGCCATGAGCCGAACCCCGTCGGGCCCGAAAATGCTGATGAAACCAGTCCCCAACCGAAGCGGGTTGCAGGGGAGTGGACGTCTCCGTGGGTGGAAAGGTTCCCATCTGAAGCGGCATTTGGCCAGCGTTAATCACTGGGGCGGTGGATTTTTCACACGAAAAATAAGCGCAAATCCTACTTCAAGGCGTTGAATTACCTGCTATCGCGGCGTTTGTCGCAAGTTCAGGATTCGGATCTAAATTTTTCATGTTGGGGAGGTAGGTATGGGTAATGAGGAGAGTCAAATGGATGAAGCGGTTCTTGGTGCGCTTCAAAGGCAACTGGGCATTGAGGGTGATTCTGTAAATGACGGAAAGCTGGAAGACATGCCCGTATCGAAGTTGCGCAGACACCTTGAGGTACTGGGGGCGAATCTTGAATTGATAGTGCACCTTCCTGGGGACGTGAGGATCACATTGCGAGACTCGGATGAATTGAGTGATGGCATCTAAGTGTGGGGCGGTCGATCTTCATGGGTGTTGAAATCGAGCGCCGCCCGCGCGGCGCATCGCGAGCTACGCTCGCTCCTACGTTTGTTTCGGGCCAATTTATCCTGAGGGATTTGCGCGCGAACGCCTTGGCGCACGGCACGATATCGCGACGTACCAACAAGGCGGTCGCGCGCGCCAGTCGCATTTTACTGGCCTGAAACAAGCGTAGGAGCGAGCGTAGCTCGCGATGCGCCGCGCGGGCGGCGCTCGATATCGAATGCAATGAAGGACCAGCGGCATGCGCCAGGATTTTGGTCCCCGCCCAACTTCAGGTATGATATCGCCCCTTTTAAATCCCCCAGTCAGGCGATTTCCCATGACCAACCAGGCCGCCGAAGTCGCGAAGCGCCGCACTTTCGCAATCATTTCCCACCCCGACGCCGGTAAGACCACCATCACCGAGAAGCTCCTGCTGATGGGCAAGGCCATTGCCGTCGCCGGTACCGTGAAGTCGCGCAAGTCCGACCGCCACGCCACCTCCGACTGGATGGAAATGGAGAAGCAGCGCGGCATCTCCATCACCACCTCGGTGATGCAGTTCCCGTATCGCGAGCACATGATCAACCTGCTCGACACCCCCGGCCACGAAGACTTCTCGGAAGACACCTACCGCACCCTGACCGCGGTGGACTCGGCGCTGATGGTGCTCGACGGCGGTAAAGGTGTAGAGCCACGGACCATCGCCCTGATGGACGTGTGCCGCCTGCGCGACACGCCGATCGTCAGCTTCATCAACAAACTCGACCGTGACATCCGTGACCCGATCGAACTGCTCGACGAGATCGAAGCCGTTCTGAAGATCAAGGCCGCGCCGATCACCTGGCCGATCGGTTGCTACCGCGACTTCAAGGGCGTGTACCACCTGACCGGCGACTACATCGTGGTCTACACCCCAGGCCACGGCCACGAGCGCACCGAAGCCAAGATCATCCAGAAGCTGGACTCGGACGAAGCCCGTGCTCACCTGGGTGACCAGTACGATTCGTTCGTCGAGCAACTGGAGCTGGTGCAGGGCGCCTGCCACGAGTTCAACCAGGAAGAGTTCATCAACGGTCAGCTGACCCCGGTGTTCTTCGGTACCGCACTGGGCAACTTTGGTGTCGACCACGTGCTCGACGCCGTCGTCGACTGGGCGCCGCGCCCGCTGGGCCGCGTGGCCCACGAGCGGACCGTCGAGCCTGTGGAAGAGAAGTTCACCGGCTTCGTGTTCAAGATCCAGGCGAACATGGACCCGAAACACCGCGACCGCATCGCCTTCATGCGTATCTGCTCGGGCAAGTACGAGAAGGGCATGAAGATGCGCCATGTGCGTATCAACAAGGACCTGCGTGTCGGTGACGCGCTGACCTTCTTCTCCTCCGAGCGTGAGCAGCTGGAAGAGGCCTATGCCGGCGACATCATCGGCCTGCACAACCACGGCACCATCCAGATCGGCGACACCTTCACCGAAGGCGAGGCGCTGGGCTTCACCGGTATCCCGCACTTTGCCCCGGAGCTGTTCCGCCGCGTGCGCCTGAAAGACCCGCTGAAATCCAAGCAGCTGCGTCAGGGCCTGCAGCAGTTGGCCGAAGAAGGCGCGACCCAGGTGTTCTTCCCCGAGCGCAGCAACGACATCATCCTCGGTGCGGTCGGTGTGCTGCAGTTCGACGTGGTCGCCAGCCGCCTGAAGGAAGAGTACAAGGTCGAGTGCGCCTATGAGCCAATCACTGTGTGGTCGGCCCGCTGGATCGGTTGCGACGACAAGAAGAAGCTCGAGGAATTCCAGAACAAGGCCATGGAAAACCTGGCCATCGACGGTGGCGGCCACCTGACCTACCTGGCACCGACCAGGGTCAACCTGGCGCTGATGGAAGAACGCTGGCCGGACATCAAGTTCCGCGCCACCCGCGAGCATCATTAAACAATGAAATGGGGCCGCTTTTGCGGCCCTTCGCGCCGAACCGCCGCGAAGGGCTGCAAAGCAGCCCCAATTCAATTACCTGCCTTGATACTGGTCCAGATCCGGGTTCTGATGCGGTCGATCTTGGCCGGCATCGCCTCCAGCGCATACAGCTTGCCCATCACGTCCTCGCTCGGGTAAATCATCGTATTACCCTTCATCGCCGGCTCCACCAGCCCGTCCGCCTTGAGGTTGCCGTTGGCGTACTGCACGTGGTTGCTGATGTTGGCCATCACCTCCGGCTGCAGCAGGTAGTTCATGTAGGCATACCCGGCCTTCTCATCCGGCGCATCGGCCGGCATGGCGACCATGTCGAACCACATCGGCGCACCTTCCTTGGGGATCGAATACCCCACCTTCACCCCGTTCTTCGCTTCTTCGGCGCGGTTCTTCGCCTGCAGCACATCCCCCGAGAAGCCCACCACCACGCAGATGTCACCATTGGCCAGGTCGCCGGTGTACTTCGAGGAGTGGAAGTAGCTGATGTACGGCCGCACCTGCATCAGCAACGCCTTGGCCTTGTCGTAGTCGGCCGGGTCCTGGCTGTGGTGCGGCAGGCCCAGGTAGTGCAGGGCGATCGGCAGCAGTTCGGGGCCGTTGTCCAGTACCGCGACGCCGCAGCTTTTCAACTTGCTCATGTACTCGGGCTTGAAGATCAGGTCCCAGGAGTCCACCGGGGCATTGTCGCCGAGCACTGCCTTGACCTTGTCGATGTTGTAGCCGATGCCGGTGCTGCCCCACAGGTACGGAAAGCCGTATTGGTTGCCCGGGTCATTGACCTCCAGTGCCTTGAGCAGCACCGGGTTGAGGTTGTGCCAGTTGGGCAGCTGCGACTTGTCCAGCGGCTTCAGGGCCTTGCCCTGGATCTGCCGGGCCATGAAGTGGTTGGACGGGAACACCACGTCGTAGCCGGAGTTGCCGGTCATCAGCTTGCCGTCGAGGGTCTCGTTGCTGTCGTACACGTCGTAGGTCGGCACGATGCCGCTGGCCTGCTGGAAGTTCTTCAGCGTGTCGGGCGCGACGTAGCTGGACCAGTTGTAGATCTTCACCGTTTCGGCGGCGCTGGCGCAGCTTGCGGCCAGCATCAGGGGAGCGAGAAGGAGCGTGCGCATATCGGGTTTACCTTGCTTTGTCTGTTGTTATCGAAGGCAGGCGATCAGCGGATCAGAAAATCAGAACGTAGGTCTTGCGCACAGTCTCCTGGATGTCCCAGGTGCCGGTGCTGTTGGCCGGTAGCATCAGTGCGTCTCCGGCTTCTATGAACAGGGGCTCGCCACCGTCGGGGGTGAAGGTGCAGCGGCCCTTGATGAAATGGCAGAACTCCTGCTGCACTATCTGCCGCCGCCAGCGCCCGGGGGTGCACTCCCAGATGCCGGTTTCGACGCCGTCGCTGCGCTCCACGCAGGTGACCGACGTCACTGCCACGGGTTCGCCAAGTGGCACCGCGACCGGGTTGGAGCTGTCGAGCACGGCGCTGTCGGTGTGTTTGAACTGGGTGATGCTCATGACCGGTGGATCCTGTGTCGGGGAAAGGGAAGTCAGTGCATGAAGCCTTCCATGAAGTCCGCAAGGGAGCTGGCCAGGCGCCGCCTCCAAGGCGCGCTGGCGGGGTTGGCGAGGGTCCGGTCCTCGTGGACGAAGCTCTGGATGATCGCGTTGTAGCCGAGCCAGCGGCAGGGCTCGGGTGGCCAGCTGGCCAAGCTGGAAACCGGACGGTTGTCGAGTACCCAAGGTTGTGCGGTCAGCAGGTTGTGCTGGTTGAGGATCAGCGCCGCCAGCGTGCGCCCGCCGAGGTTGGTGGCGCCGACACCTTCGCCGCCGTAGCCGCCGGCCAGGGCGATGCCGCGCTGGCGGTCGCAGAGCATATGCGGGCGGAAGCGCCGTGCCATGCCCAGGTTGCCGCCCCAGGTATGCGTGATGCGCACGTGCTTGAGCTGCGGGAACAGTTCGCTGAACAGGTAGCGACGCAGCTCGATTTCGTGCTCGTCGAGGTTGAAGTTCTCGCGCAGGCGGCCGCCGAAGCGGTAGCCGCCGCGGGCGCCGAACACCAGGCGGTTGTCGGCGGTGCGCTGGCCGTAGGTGACCTGGCGGCTGCTTTCGCTGAAGGCTTGGCCTTGGGAGAGGCCGATTTGCTCCCAGGTCGACTCTGGCAGTGGCTCGGTCGCCACCAGCAGGCTCTGCACCGGTAACTGGTGCTTGCCCAGCGGCGGCAGGCTGGCGGCGTACCCTTCAACGGCGGGTACCATCCATTGGCAGCGGATGCGCGCCAGGGGCGAGCGCACTTCACCGGGTTGCCAGTCGATGGCCGGGGTGTTCTCGTAAATCGTCACCCCCAGCGCCTCCACCGCTCGCGCCAGGCCGCGGGCCAGCTTGGCCGGGTGGATGGTCGCGGTATGCGGGCTGTAGATGGCGCCGTAGGCATTGCTGACCCGCAGTTGCGCGTCCAGTTGCTCGGGGCGCAGCCAGCGGTAGTCGTCCTCGGTCATGCCCTGGCGGTACAGCTCGTCCAGGTAAGCTCGCAGGCTGCGTTCCTGCTCCGGGTAACGCGCGGCGCAATACAGCACGCCGCCTTTGCGGTAGTCGCAGTCGATGCCCTCGCGTTGCAGCACGCTGTGCACCTCATCGGGAATGCCGTGCAGCAGGTCGATGCTGGCACGGCGCTGCTGCGGCGACAGGGTGGCGAGCAGGCGGTCTTCGCCGAGCAGGTTGCCCATCAACCAGCCGCCGTTGCGCCCCGAGGCGCCGAAGCCGGCGATGTTGGCCTCGATCACCGCGATGTTCAGTTGCGGCGCCTGGCGCTTGAGGTAGTAGGCGGTCCACAGCCCGGTGTAGCCGGCGCCGATGATGCACACATCGACGTCGAGGTCCTGGCGCAGGGCCGGGCGCGCGCACAGCGGCTCGTCGAGCTGGTCCATCCACAGGCTGAGCGTGCGCAGGGGTTGCATCGGTTTTTGCTCCACATCCGTCAAGGTCTGTGGGCGATGCTAGTGGTGTCTGCCAGTGCCTGTCTTACGTGCGTGCACGCAGGGAAATTTGCTTCAGATAGGCCTTGGGGGTGAGGCCGGTGTGCTCGCGGAAGCACTTGTAGAACGCCGAGAGCGAGTTGAAGCCGGCGCTGAACGCCAGCTCGTCGATCGGCGCTTCGACGCTGTCATCGTCAAGGCTGGCCATCAGGTGTTGCAGGCGCGCCTGGTTGACGTAGCGGTAGAAGCTTTGCCCGAGCACCTGGTTGAGCAGGTAGGAGATCTGGTTGCGGCTGTAGCCGCTGGCGTCGGCCACCTGCTGCAGGTCCAGTTCCGGATCGAGGTACGGGCGCTGGCGCTGGAAGTAGTGCTCCAGGTCCTGGGCCATGGTCGACAGCTGCCTTGGCGACAGGCCCAGGCGGCTGGTGGCCGGGCGTGGGCCGTTGCTGGCCAGGCCGTTGCCGTTCTGGCGAACCAGAGTGGCGTATTCGTTGACCCGCCAGATCAGCCCGTCCTTGACGGTGATCGCTTCGCTGGACTGGAACGCTACCAGCCCTTCGCCACCTTGCACCGTGACCTGGTACTGGATGAAGGCGGTGCAACCGTCGACGCGGATGCGGTCGCTGTGGACGATGTCCTCGCCGGCTTCATGGGGCAGGCAGGCGCGCACGTAGTCGCGCAGCTCGAGGTAGCCGAGCACGCGGTTCTGGAAGAAGTCGTGGTACTGGATGTCGGGGTGGTAGAGCGCGATTACGCCGTCGAGGTCACGGTGCTTCCAGCACAGGTGGTAGCGCAGCACGGTGTCGGCGGTGAGCGGGGTCTGCTCGGGGCCGTCGGGGAGGGTGATGGCGGTCATGGGCCTGATAGTGCATTGCAGAACACCCAGGTGCAAGGGGGCGGATCCTGCATATTGCACGGTTCGGGCAAGCGGCTTTAGCGCTAAGGCGTTGATTCTTAAGAGCGTAGTTTTTTGATACAGCTGGCATGGGGAGTGCACCTTTCCTGTCACCACCGAACAAGGAGAAAGGCCATGCGCTCGATACTGCTGTGGATGATTGGCGTACCGATTCCAGTGATCATCCTGATCTGGTTCTTTATGCATTGAGATTTTTTGCGCCGCTGTGCGGCCCTTCGCGGCGGTTCGACGCCTCGATAAACCCGCTCCCACAGGGACCGCACAGATTTCGAATGCTGTGAAACACCTGTGGGAGCGGGTTTACCCGCGAAGAATCTCATACCGAGCTAGAGGAACTGCTCCGCATAGTGGCAGGCCACCTGCCGCGTACTCACTTGCCGTAGCGCCGGCACTTCCTTGGCACACCGCTCGGTCGCATACGGGCAACGCTTGTGGAACGCACAGCCATCCGGTGGGTTCAGCGGGTTGGGCAGTTCCCCGGCAATGCGGATCTTCGGCTTCAGCGGGTCCGGGTGAATCGCCGGCGTCGCCGACAGCAGCGCCTGGGTATACGGATGCAGCGGCTTCTCGTAGATATCCGCCTTGGGCCCCATCTCCGCCGGCCGCCCCAGGTACATCACCAGCACCTGATCGGCCACATGCCGCACCACCGCCAGGTTGTGCGAGATGAACACGTAGGCGGTGTTGAACTCCTTCTGCAAATCCATGAACAGGTTCAGCACCTGGGCCTGGATCGACACGTCCAGTGCCGAGGTTGGCTCGTCCGCCACCAGCACCTTAGGCTGCAGCATCATCGCCCGTGCCAGTGCGATGCGCTGGCGCTGGCCGCCGGAGAACATGTGCGGGTAGCGCTGGTAATGCTCGGGGCGCAAGCCGACCTGCTCCATCATCTTCTGCACTTTCTCGCGCCGCTCGGCCTTGCTCAGCGAGGTGTTGATCAGCAGCGGCTCCGCCAGCTGATCACCGATCTTCTGCCGTGGGTTGAGCGAGGCGTAGGGGCTTTGGAACACCATCTGCACGTCGCGGCGCAGCTGCTTGCGCTCGGCCTTGCTGGCGCCCTTGACCTCGGTGCCGGCGATCTGCAGCGAGCCGGAAGAAGGTTCTTCGATCAGCGTCAGGGCACGGGCCAGGGTCGACTTGCCACAGCCGGACTCACCGACCACGGCCAGGGTCTTGCCGGCCTCCAGTTCGAACGACACACCATTGAGCGCCCGCACCAGGGCGTGGCCCTTGAACAGCCCGCGGGAGACTTCGTAATGCCGGGTCAGCTCCCGGGCAGTGAGAACGACGGCCATCACGCCACCTCCTGGTTCAGCGGGTAGAAACAACGCACCAGGCTGTGTGCCTGTGGGTCGAGGGGCGGGCGCTGGTGCCGGCAGTTGTCCTGCACGTACGGGCAGCGCGGTGACAGCAGGCAGCCAGCCGGGCGGTCATAGCGGCCGGGGACGATGCCGGGCAGGGTGGCCAGGCGCTCGGCGCCGACGCTGTGCTCGGGGATCGCCGCCAGCAGCGCTTCGCTGTAAGGGTGGGCAGGCACGTCGAACAGCTCCGGCACCTGGCCGACTTCCACGGCCTGGCCGGCGTACATCACGCACACGCGCCTGGCGGTTTCGGCGACCACGGCCAGGTCGTGGGTGATCAGGATCAGCGCCATGTTGCGCTCTTTCTGCAGGTTGACCAGCAGCTCCATGATCTGCGCCTGGATGGTCACGTCCAGCGCGGTGGTCGGTTCGTCGGCGATCAGCAGCTTGGGTTCGCCGGCGATGGCCATGGCGATCGCCACGCGCTGGCTCATGCCGCCGGACAGCTGGTGCGGGTAGGCATCCAGGCGGCTTTCCGCAGCCGGGATCTCGACTTTCTTCAGCAGCTCCAGGGCACGCTGGCGCGCGGCCTTGCCCTTCAGGCCCAGGTGCTGGCGCAGCACTTCCTCGATCTGGTAACCCACGGTGTAGCTGGGGTTGAGCGCGGTCATCGGGTCCTGGAAGACCATGGCGATGTCCTTGCCCACCACCTTGCGCCGCAGGCGGGGGCTGAGCTTGAGCATGTCGGTGCCGTCGAAGGTGAGCGCATCGGCGGTGATACGCCCGGGGGCGTCGATCAGGCCCATCAGGGCCATCATGGTGACGGATTTGCCCGAGCCGGATTCGCCGACGATGGCCAGGATCTCGCCAGCCTCCACCGCCAGGTCCAGGCCGTCGACCACAGGGACTGCATTGGCGTCGCCGAAGCGCACATTCAGGTTGTTGATCTGCAACAGTGACATGGCGTTCTCCTCAGGCGGCGTTCTTGAGTTTCGGGTCCAGCGCATCGCGCAGGCCGTCGCCCATCAGGTTGATTGCCAGCACACTGAGCAGAATGGTCAGGCCGGGCAGGCTCACCACCCACCAGGCGCGCTCGATGTAGTCACGGGCCGAGGCCAGCATGGTCCCCCACTCGGGGGTTGGCGGTTGCACACCGAGGCCGAGGAAGCCCAGCGCGGCGGCGTCGAGGATCGCCGAGGAGAAACTCAAGGTTGCCTGCACGATCAGCGGCGCCATGCAGTTGGGCAGCACGGTGACGAACATCAGTCGTGGCAGCCCGGCACCGGCCAGGCGTGCGGCGGTGACGTAGTCGCGGTTCAGTTCGCCCATCACTGCAGCGCGGGTCAGGCGCACGTAGGACGGCAAGGAAACGATGGCGATGGCGATCACCGTGTTGATCAGGCCTGGGCCGAGGATGGCGACGATGGCCACGGCCAGCAGCAGTGACGGCAGCGCCAGCATCACGTCCATCAGGCGCATGATCGAGGGGCCGAGCACCTGCGGGAAGAAGCCGGCCAGCAGGCCCAGCAGGATCCCCGGAATCAGCGACATCACCACCGACGACAGGCCGATCAGCAGCGACAGCCGCGCGCCCTGGATCAGCCGCGACAGCAGGTCGCGGCCCAGTTCGTCGGTGCCGAGGATGAACTGCCAGTTGCCGCCTTCGAGCCACACTGGCGGGGTCAGCAGGAAGTCGCGGTACTGCTCGCTCGGGTCATGTGGGGCGACCCACGGCGCGAACAGCGCGCAGAACACCACCAGGCACATGAAGGCCAGGCCCATTACCGCGCCCTTGTTGCGCGAGAAGGCGTGCCAGAATTCTTTGTAGGGTGAGGGGTAGAGCAGGCTCTGGTCCACCGGGCTGGCCGGTGTGACGGATTTCGGAATCGGGCTAGTCATGGCGAAGGCCTCAGCGCTGATGACGGATGCGTGGGTTGGCCAGGCCGTAGAGGATATCCACGACGAAGTTGACCAGGATCACCAGGCAGGCGATCAACAGGATGCCGTTCTGGACCACGGGGTAGTCACGGGCGCCGATGGCTTCGATCAGCCATTTGCCGATGCCCGGCCAGGAGAAGATGGTTTCGGTCAGTACGGCACCGGCCAGCAACGTGCCGACCTGCAGGCCGAACACCGTCAGCACCGGGATCAACGCGTTGCGCAGGCCGTGCACGAAGACCACGCGGGCCGGCGACAGGCCCTTGGCGCGGGCGGTGCGGATGTAATCCTCGCGCAGCACTTCGAGCATTGACGACCGGGTCATGCGGGCGATCACCGCCAGCGGGATGGTGCCGAGCACGATGGCTGGCAGGATCAGGTGCATCACCGCATCCTTGAACGCGCCTTCCTCGTCGCTGAGCAGGGTGTCGATGAGCATGAAACCGGTTTTCGGCTCGATGTCGTAGAGCAGGTCGATGCGCCCGGAAACCGGGGTCCAGCCCAGGCTCACCGAGAAGAACATGATCAGGATCAGGCCCCACCAGAAGATCGGCATGGAATAGCCGGCCAGGGAGATGCCCATCACCCCGTGGTCGAACAGCGACCCCCGCTTGAGTGCGGCGATCACCCCGGCCAGCAGGCCGACGACGCCGGCGAACAGCAAGGCGGCGAGGGCCAGTTCCAGGGTGGCGGGGAACAGGGTGAGGAACTCGGTCCACACGCTCTCGCGGGTGCGTAGCGATTCACCCAGGTCGCCGTGGGCCAGCTTGCCGACATAGTCCAGGTACTGGACCGGCAGCGGCTTGTTCAGGCCCAGGCGCTCCATGGCCTGGGCGTGCATTTCGGGGTCGACCCTGCGTTCGCCCATCATCACTTCCACCGGGTCGCCGGGGATCAGGCGTATGAGCGCGAAGGTCAGCAAGGTGATACCGAAGAAGGTCGGTATCAGCAGGCCCAGGCGCCGGGCAATAAAACTCAACATTGTCGGGGTTACCTCATCAGCAGGTCACGCAGTGTCGCCGGTGCCCGTGCGGGATCCCGGCGATCGTTGTTGTTCTACTTCACCTTGGTGGTGGCGAAGTTGTTGTTGGTCAGAGGGTTGATCACGTAGCCCTCCACGTTGTCACGCATGGCGGTGAACATCTTCGGATGGGCCATGCTGATCCAGGGTTGATCGTCATCGTACACCTTCAAAGCCTCGGCATAGAGCCTGGCGCGTTCGTCGTTGTCGATCACTTCGCGAGCGCGGGTGATCAGTTCCTGGAATTTGGCATTGCACCAGCGTGCATAGTTCTCGCCGCTTTTGGCGGCGTCGCAGCTAAGCAGCGGGCTGAGGAAATTGTCCGGGTCTCCGTTGTCGCCGGCCCAGCCGGTGGACACCAGGTCGGCCTCGCCCTTCTTGGCGCGGCGCAGCATTTCGGCCCATTCCATCACACGGATATCCAGCTTCAGGCCGATCTGCTTGAGGTCAGCCTGCAGCATCTCGGCGGACAGGCGCGGGTTGGGGTTGGTCGGGCCGCCGCCGTTGCGGGTGAACAGGGTGATCACCGCGCCTTCCGGCACGCCCGCCTGCTTGAGCAGCTCGCGGGCCTTGGCCAGGTCGCGGGGCGGGTTCTTGTTCTCGGTGTTGTAGCCGATCATGGTCGGCGGATACGGGTTCACGCCGACCAGCGCGTTGCCCTTGCCGAACAGCTGGTCGACGTGAGTCTGGCGGTCGAAGGCCATGTTGATGGCTTTGCGCACGCGCACGTCGCTCAGGTACTTGTGTTCGGTATTCATCGAGATGTAGCCGGTGACCAGGGCTTCGATTTCGTCGACCTTGAGTTTCGGATCTTGCTTGATCAACGGTACGTCATCGGGCTTGGGGTACAGCGCCACCTGGCACTCGTTGGCACGCAGTTTCTGCAGGCGCACGTTGCTGTCGGTGGCGATGGCGAAGATCAGCGCGTCGGCAGGCGGCTTGCCACGGAAGTAGTCCGGGTTGGGCTTGTAGCGAACCTGGGCGTCCTTGTTGTAGCGCTGGAAGATGAACGGGCCGGTGCCGATCGGCTTGCTGTTGAGGTCGCCGGTCTTGCCCGCCTTGAGCAGCTGGTCGCCATATTCGGCGGAGTAGATCGAGGTGAAGGCCATGGCCATGTCGCGCAGGAATGGCGCTTCCGGGCGGCTGAGGGTGATCACCACGGTGTGGTCGTCGGTCTTGGTTACCGACTTGAGCAGGTCCTTGAAGGCCATGCTTTCGAAGTACGGGTAGCCGACACTGGTCCTGGCGTGCCAAGGGTGGTTCGGGTCGAGCTGGCGGTTCAGGCTCCACAGCACGTCATCGGCGTTGAACGTGCGGGTCGGCGTGAAGTACTCGGTGGTGTGGAACTTGACCCCTTGGCGCAGGTGGAAGGTGTAGGTCAGGCCGTCGGGCGAAATGTCCCAGCGTTCGGCCAGGGCCGGCTGAATGTCGGTGGTGCCGGGCTTGAAGTCGACCAGGCGGTTGAACACCGTCTCGGCCGAAGCATCGGCGGTGACCGCAGTGGTGTACTGGACGATGTCGAAGCCTTCCGGGCTGGCTTCGGTGCAGACCACCAGCGGTTTGGCCGCGAGGTTGCCAGCGGCGCCCAGGATGACCGCTGCCAGGGCAGCGCGGAGCGGTAGCGATGTCATGGAAACTCCCTGCATGCATTGATTCCAGCGTAGCCGCCACGGCCCGGGTTGAAGCGGGCCGTGGCGCCATCGGTCAGAGAATGTTGAATGGAATGGTGGTGACCACGCGGAACTCGTCCAGGCTGCCATCGGCCTGGGCCTTGCTGGCGCGGTGTGCGGTGTAGGTGGCACGGATGCTGGTGTCCTTGAACGGCCCGCTCTGCACCGCGTAACTGGTGCCGATGCCCCACTCGTAGTGGGTTTCGCCGTCCAGGCCGTTCACGTCATAGGCGGTGCCCCGGTAGTGGGTGCCGTCGATGCCCCAGCCGCGGGCGTTGTACAGGTTGAACTTGAGGCCCGGCACGCCGTACGGCGCCATGTTCAGCACGTAGGAAAGCTGCAGGGACTTCTCGTTGGGGCCGTTGAAGTCCGACAGCAGCGAGTTGGCCAGGTAGATGCCGTTGGTTTCGTGCAGGTAGTCGAAGTACTCGTTGCCGTTGACCTGCTGCCAGGACGCGGTGAGGGTGTGCGCCTGGTGGGTCAGGCCGAACGACAGGCTGTAGGTGTCGTTGTCGATCTCACCCATCTTCTTGCTGCCTTCGTCCACGGTCTTGTAGTAGTTCAGGCCGGTGGTCAGGGCGAGCACGGCGTTGTCGCCGAGTACGTGGTTGGCGCCGAAGTAGTACTGGTTCCAGAAGTCGTCGACCTTGGTGGCGTACAGGCTGGTGGTCAGGCTCTTGAACGGCTGGTAGTTGACCCCGGCGGTGCTGGCGCGGTCGGTCTCGACGCCGGTGGCGCCGTATTCGCTGCGGAACTTGCTCAGGCTTTGTTCGGTACGTGGCGAAACGCGGTCGAAGGTGCCCAGGTCGATCGACAGGTTGTCGAACTCGGCGCTGTGCAGGAACGCGCCCTGGAAGCTCGACGGCAGCGCACGGTTGCCGATGTAGGCGATCATCGGCGTATCCACCGACTGGCGGCCGACGGTGAGGGTGGTGTTGGAGACACGTGCCTTGACGTTGGCCAGGCCCATCTTGCTCCACTGGCCGACCGGGTCGCCGTCGCTGTGGGTGAGCGTTCGGTTGTTCGGCCCGGCGATTGCGGCGCGGCCCTGCTGCAGAGCGATGGCGTTGTAGCCGGCGGCCTCGACGGCAAAGCCGACGGTGCCCTGGGTGAAACCCGAACTGTAGTTGAGGATGGTGCCCTGCACCCAGTTGTCGCGGCTGTGGGTGTCGTGGCGGGTGCCGTCGCCCTTGTAGTACTTCCACAGTGGTGCGCGGGTGGCGCGTTCGTGGGCGTACCAGTTGCGGGTGCTGCCGGACAGGCTCTGGCCGTCGATGAAGCCGTTGGCCTGGTCCTGTTCGCTGCTGGATTTGAGGCTGAACGGGACGTAGTCCTGGCTCTGGGTGTCGGCCTCTGTCACGGCGGAAAAGGTGCCGATGGATAAGGCCAAAGCGGTCAAGGTGAATAGTCTCAAGGTTAAAGCTCCCTTTCTGTTCTTTTAGTTATCACCTGGCCTTGTGGGCCGGGTTGCTTGCTGCGGTGTTGCCAGGGTTGCCCGGGGTTGCCGGGCAAAATCGGGGCGTTGTGTTGGCTGTGCCGGCCCTTTCGCGGGGCAAGCCCGCTCCCACAGATTTCCTGAGATCTGCAAGCTTGTGCTGTGCCTGTGGGAGCGGGCTCGTCCCGCGAAGAGGCCGGTAAGGGCTATTGCTCAATCAACACTCACACCGGAAAAGTTATTGCGCCCGAACGGGCTGACCTTGAAATCGGCCACCTTGATGCTCAGCGGCTGGTTCACCGTGGAATGCGCCACCGGGGTGATCGGCACTTGCTGCTTGAGGCGCTGCTGGGCCTGCTGGTATAGCGCCGTGCGCTGCTCGCGGTCGGTGACCTGCTTGGCCTGCTTGACCAGGCTGTCGTACTGCGGGTCGCACCACAGCGAATAGTTGTTGCTGCCGATGGCGTCGCAGTTGTAGAGGGTGCCGAGCCAGTTGTCCGGGTCACCGTTGTCGCCGGTCCAGCCGATCAGAGCGATGTCGTGCTCGCCGCTCTTCATGCGCTTGAGGTATTCGCCCCATTCGTAGCTGACGATGCGCACCTTGAAGCCGAGCTTGTTCCAGTCGGACTGCAGCATCTCGGCCATCAGTTTGGCGTTGGGGTTGTACGGGCGCTGCACGGGCATCGCCCACAGGGTGATCTCGGTGCCTGGCTTGACCCCGGCTTGCTGCAGCAGCTGCTTGGCCTTTTCCGGGTCGAAGGGCGCGTCCTTGAGGCTGTTGTCATAGGACCATTGGGTCGGCGGCATGGCATTGACCGCCAGCTGGCCGGAGTCCTGATACACCGCCTGGAGAATGGCCTGCTTGTTCACCGCCATGTCCATGGCCTGGCGCACTTCCAGGCGGTCGAACGGTGGGTGCTGGGTGTTGTAGGCGATGTAACCAAGGTTGAAGCCCGGCTGCTGCATGACCTGCAGCTTGCCGTCGGCCTTGAGCGCCGGCAGGTCGGCCGGGCGCGGGTGCAAGGTGACCTGGCATTCATTGCGGCGCAGTTTCTGGATGCGTACCGACGGGTCGGTGTTGATCGAGAACACCAGGTTGTCGATCTTCACTTCATCTGGCGCCCAGTAATCCTTGTTGCCCTTGAAGCGGATCTGCGAGTCCTTCTGGTAACGCTGGAACACGAACGGCCCGGTGCCGATCGGTTGCTGGTTGATGTCGCTGGGGCGCCCGCTGGCCAGCAGCTGCTCGGCGTATTCAGCAGAGAGTATCGAGGCGAAGCTCATCGCCAGGTTCTGGATGAATGCGGCGTCGACCTTGTTCAGGCTGAACACCACGGTCATCGGGCCGGTTTTCTCGACCCGGGCGATGTTCTTGTCCAGGCCCATGCTGACGAAGTAGGGGAATTCGGTGGGGTAGGCCTTACGGAATGGCTGGTCCTTGTCGAGCATGCGGTTGAAGGTGAACAGCACATCGTCGGCGTTGAAGTCACGGCTTGGCGTGAAGGCCTTGTTGGCGTGGAACTTCACGCCCTCGCGCAGGTGGAAGGTGTAGCGCAGGCCATCGTCGGAGACTTCCCATTTCGTCGCCAGCGCCGGGTGCACGGCGGTGCCGCCGCGTTCGAATTCCACCAGGCGGTTGTAGATCGGTTCGGCGGCATCGTTGTCGGTGGCGCTGGTGTACTGGGCGGTGTCGAAGCCGGCCGGGCTGCCTTCGGAGCAGAACACCAGGTTCTTGGCCTGAAGGGCAGGGGCCTGGCTCAGCAGGCCGAGGGCCAGTAGGGTCGAAAGGCGAGTGACGTGGCGCATGGCGGTTCCTTTTCCAGCTGTTTACGCCGCCTCGGGGTACGAATGACGGCAACAGTTTGCCGACTCCGTCGCGGATAGCGTCGGAGTGGGCACGAGATGCTTGATGGTGGTGAGGTGGCCTCCGCCGTCGATCGGCGGGGGCCGGGACCTACCCTATTTGTCCACGCTGACGCCGTAGAAGGAGTTCAACGCGAATGGGCTGATCTTGAAGTCCTTCACCTTGGTGCTCATCGGCTGGTAGACCGTGGAGTGGGCGATCGGGGTGATAGGCACCTGCTCCTTGAGGATGTGCTGGGCCTTCTGGTACAGCTCGGTACGCTTGCCCTGGTCGGAGGTGGCCTTGGCCTGCTTGATCAGGTCGTCGTAGGGCTTGTAGCACCACTTGGAGAAGTTGTTGCCGTCGATGGCGTCGCAACCGTAGAGGGTGCCGAGCCAGTTGTCCGGGTCACCGTTGTCGCCACTCCAGCCAATCAGCATGGCGCCCTGTTCGCCGCCTTTGGATCGCTTGATGTACTCGCCCCACTCGTAGCTGACGATCTTGGCCTTGATGCCGATCTTCGCCCAGTCCGATTGCAGCATCTCGGCCATCAGCTTGGCGTTGGGGTTGTATGGGCGCTGTACGGGCATGGCCCACAGGGTGATCTCGGTGCCTTCCTTGACGCCGGCTTTCTTGAGCAGTTCCTTGGCCTTTTCCGGGTCGTACGGCGCATCCTTGATGCTGGTGTCGTAGGACCACTGGGTCGGTGGCATGCCGTTGACGGCGAGCTGGCCGGCGCCCTGGTAGACCGATTCGATGATCTTCTTCTTGTCGACGGCCATGTCCAGGGCCTGGCGCACTTCAAGCTTGGCCATCGGGTTAGGCTCGTTGCTGCCCTTGATCTTGTCCATCACGTTGTAGGCGATGTAGCCGAGGTTGAAGCCGGCCTGTTGCGGCATCTGCAGGTTCTTGTCGGCCTTCAGCGGCTCGATGTCGGCGGGGCGCGGGAACAGGGTGACCTGGCACTCGTTCTTCTTCAGCTTCTGCATGCGCACCGAGGCGTCGGTGGTGATGGCGAAGATCAGGTTGTCGATCTTCACGTCCTCGGGCTTCCAGTAGTCCTTGTTGCCCTTGAAGCGGATCTGC
The DNA here is from genome assembly GCF_024349685.1 of Pseudomonas sp. LRP2-20. Classification (NCBI taxonomy): domain Bacteria; kingdom Pseudomonadati; phylum Pseudomonadota; class Gammaproteobacteria; order Pseudomonadales; family Pseudomonadaceae; genus Pseudomonas; species Pseudomonas sp. LR2-20. The sequence continues at coordinate 1,050,747 of NZ_AP025944.1, forward strand.
GCGTCTTTCTGGTACTTGCTGAACACAAATGGGCCAGTACCGATCGGCTTCTGGTTGATATCGGCGGCCTTGCCGTCCTTGAGCAACTGGTCGGCGTACTCGGCGGACTGGATGGAGGCAAAGCTCATGGCCAGGTTCTGGATGAACGCGGCGTCCACTTCATTGAGGGTGAACTTCACCGTGTGATCGTCGAGTTTCTCCACCTTGGCGATGTTCTTGTCCATGCCCATGTCGGTGAAGTACGGGAATTCGGTGGGGTAGGCCTTACGGAAGGGGTGGTTCTTGTCGAGCATGCGGTTGAAGGTGAACAGCACGTCGTCGGCGTTGAATGCGCGGGTCGGCTTGAAGTAGTCGGTGGTGTGGAACTTGACCCCTTCACGCAGGTGGAAGGTATAGGTCTTGCCGTCCTCAGCCACGTCCCACTTGGTCGCAAGGCCCGGGATGACCGCGGTGCCACCGCGCTCGAACTGGGTCAGGCGGTTGAACACGGTCTCGGCCGAGGCGTCGAAGTCGGTTCCGGTGGTGTATTGCCCCGGGTCGAAGCCGGCCGGGCTGCCTTCGGAGCAGAACACCAGGTTGGACGCGGCGTGGGCCAGCGGAGCGCCAGCGAGCAAGCCTGCACCTAGCAGGAACGGAATGACTGCGTGTTTGAGCATGGTGGCCTCATTGTTGTCATTTTTGATTTTGAGGTGGCCTCGTGAGCCGACCTGCGGATACTTATGCAGGGGGTATTCCCAATGCAACAGGCACAAGGATAGTTGGCGTCAGAAAAGTAGTACGAGCGTACATGAATGTCGCATTCGTATAACTTTCAGCGAAGTTGAACGTTTGCGCAGGCGAAATGATGGCTTTTTGCGGGATATTTCGGGGCGGGGGAGTGTGTAGGAAGCACCTATATGGTGCGTAGGAAATTTCTCTGTTTCGGGAATTTCACCCGTGGTTCCTGTGGGAGCGGGCTTGCCCGCGAACTCCGGCCAAGCCGGTGCCAGGCACCGTGTCGCCTTTTTCGCGGGCAAGCCCGCTCCCACAGGTACTGCTTATCGGCTTAAGGCATCTGCACTTCGATCAGGCCATCAGCATTCATGCTGACTTCGCTGGTGCCGGCCTCGATATCCGGCGCCGGTGCCGCTTCATCGGCCGCCATGGCCTTCATCGCCATTGGGGCGCTGCGCAGGTAAGGGCGCGGATACCCGGAACTGTTCAGGTTCAGGCTGACCACTTTATAGCCCTTGCCCCCCAGCGCCTCGGTGGCCAGCTGCGCACGGGCCTTGAACGCATTCACCGCGTCCTTGAGCAGCTCATCCTCGCTGGCCTTGCGCGTGGCCGGGGCAATCGAGAAGTCCATGCCACCCATCTTCAGGTCCTGCAGCAGGTCTGCGGTGAGCTGGGACAGGGCCGGGAAGTCGGCACCTTCCAGGCGCAGCTCGGCGCGTTCGCGCCAGCCGGTGATCTTCTGGCCCTTGCTGTCATAAACCGGGTAGCTGTTACGGCTGCCCTGGCTGATCTTCACGTCCTTGACCTGGCGTGCCTGCTGCACGGCCTTGTTCATGGTTTCGGTGATCTGCTTGGCGAGCTTGCCTGGGTCGGTATTCTGCGCTTCGCTGTAGAGGGTCACGACCATCAGGTCACGTGCCACTTCCTTGCTGACTTCGGCGCGCAGCGATACCTGGTTGAAGCGCGGCTCGTCGGCCGCCAGTGCCGGCAGGCTGGCGAGCAGGCCGCAGGACATGATCAGGGCCGCGCCGCGACGTGGGATGTGCATGTGTTACTCCTTGGCAATAGTGGGCGTGGAGTCTGGCCATCCATTCCACGCATGGCCCATCAGACCCGGAGCAGTGTAGTGGGTTCAAAAGTGCCACTATGAACTTGTGACAAAGTGTGGCGCTTTGCCGCATCGCTGCAGCGGGGCGCCCGGCTTCGGTATACTTCAGCCGATTGAGCACTCATCGGGAGAGCGCATGCTCGCCGCCGCACAACCGTTATCCGCAACACGCCAGAACCTCTGGCGCCTGACTGTCATTCGCGTTCTGGTCCTGGCCGCCCAGGCAGGCTCCGTGGGCGTCGCCTACTGGACCGACCTGCTGCCGCTACCCTGGCTGTCGCTGGCCGCCACCCTGGCGCTGTCGTCGATCCTTTGCGCCTTCACCGCCTTGCGCCTGCGCCTATCGCTGCCGGTCACCGAAACTGAATACGCCCTGCAGCTGGCCTGCGACCTGCTGATTCACAGCGCCTTGCTGTATTACTCCGGCGGCTCGACCAACCCGTTCGTGTCCTATTACCTGGTGCCGCTGGCGATTGCCGCAGTGACCTTGCCGTGGTTGTATTCGCTGATCCTCTCGGGCATCGCCCTGACCGCCTACAGCCTGCTGCTGGTGCAGTTCTACCCGCTCGAGGGGCTGCCGATGGCGCGGGACAAGATGCAGGTCTACGGCATGTGGCTGAGTATTGCCCTGGCCGCCGCCGTGATCACCTTCTTCGCCGCGCGCATGGCCGAAGAACTGCGCCGCCAGGAGCAACTGCGTTCCGAGCGCCGCGAAGAAAGCCTGCGTGACGAGCAACTGCTGGCCGTCGCCACCCAGGCTGCTGGCGCCGCCCACGAACTGGGCACACCCTTGGCGACCATGAGCGTGCTGCTCAATGAAATGCGCCAGGACCACACCGACCCGCTGCTGCAGGAAGACCTGCAGATCCTTCAGGACCAGGTCAAGCTGTGCAAGGAAACCTTGCAGCAACTGGTGCGCGCCGCTGAGGCCAACCGCCGCCTGGCGGTGGTCGAGCAGGATGTCACCGCCTGGCTCGACGAGGCGTTGAACCGCTGGCACCTGATGCGCCCGGAGGCCAGCTATCGCTTCCAGCGCCTGCGCGACGGCCAGGTGCCGCGCCTGACCCCGCCACCGGACCTGACCCAGGCGCTGCTGAACCTGCTGAACAATGCCGCCGATGCCTGCCCCGATGACCTGCAGGTGACCCTTGACTGGGATGCCCAGGACATTCTGATCAGCATCCGCGACCATGGCCCCGGCGTGCCGCCGGCCATTGCCGAAGCGATCGGCAAACCCTTCATTACGACCAAAGGCAAAGGTTTCGGCCTGGGCCTGTTCTTGAGCAAAGCCAGCGTGACCCGTGCGGGCGGTTCGGTGAAACTCTATAGTCATGAACAGGGTGGCACCCTGACCGAATTGCGCCTGCCCCATGGCAAGCGAGGAGATGAATGATGAGCGAAGAAAACCAGGTCGAAGGCGAAGAGCTGCCGCACCTGCTGCTGGTGGACGATGACGCCACCTTCACCCGGGTCATGGCCCGCGCCATGAGCCGCCGCGGTTTCCGCGTGAGCACGGCCGGTTCCGCCGAGGAAGGCCTGATCCTGGCCCAGCAGGACCTGCCGGACTACGCCACGCTGGACCTGAAGATGGAAGGCGACTCGGGCCTGGTGTTGCTGCCCAAGCTGCTGGAGCTGGACCCGGAGATGCGCGTGGTGATCCTGACCGGTTACTCGAGCATCGCCACCGCCGTCGAGGCGGTCAAGCGCGGTGCCTGCAACTACCTGTGCAAGCCGGCCGACGCCGACGACGTGCTGGCAGCACTGCTGTCGGAACATGCCGACCTGGACTCCCTGGTGCCGGAAAACCCGATGTCGGTGGACCGCCTGCAATGGGAGCACATCCAGCGCGTGCTGAACGAGCACGAGGGCAATATCTCCGCCACCGCGCGGGCGCTGGGCATGCACCGCCGGACCTTGCAGCGCAAATTGCAGAAGCGCCCTGTTCGCCGCTGAATGGCTGTCTGCCTCTTCGCGGGCAAGCCCGCTCCCACAGGAATCTCAACAGCCCCGAAGGCAGTGCAGAGCCTGTGGGAGCGGGCTTGCCCGCGAAAGGGCCGGTACAGACAGAAACGTGTTTAAAGTCCTGCTCGATCCCCGCATTTCCTGACGCGTTGGCGTATCATTAGCCGCCTAACGGCAACTCCCATCAGGACCGCTTGCGCATGCTCGCCCTTCTTATCCAGACGCTGAACATCACGGCGCCCGTCTTCGCCATGCTGTTCATGGGCGTGCTGCTCAAACGCATCCACCTGATCGACGACAATTTCAACCGCGTCGCCTCGCAGCTGGTGTTCAACGTCTGCATGCCGGCATTGCTGTTTCTCGGCATCTATCACGCCGACCTGACAGCGGCAGTCAAACCCAAGGTCATCCTCTACTTCGTCGCCGCCACCCTGGTCGGCTTTGCCGTGTCCTGGGGCATGGCCATCTGGCGCAGCCCGCTGGCCGACCGCGGCATCTACACCCAGGGTGCGTTTCGCGGCAACAACGGCGTGATCGGCCTGGCCCTGGCCGCGAGCCTCTATGGTGACTACGGCATCTCCCTGGGGGCGGTGCTCGCCGGCCTGGTGATCCTCATGTACAACTCGCTGTCGGCGGTGGTGCTGGCGGTGTACAGCCCGGACCTCAAGTCCGACCCCTGGAGCATCTGCAAGAGCATCCTCAGCAACCCGCTGATCATCAGCGTGCTGGTGGCCACGCCGATGGCTTACGGCCAGGTGCCACTGCCCAACTGGCTGCTGACTTCGGGTGACTACCTGGCGCAGATGACCTTGCCGCTGGCGCTGATCTGTATCGGCGGTACCCTGTCGCTGGCGGCGCTGCGCGACAGCGGCAAGCTGGCCATCGATGCCAGCCTGGTGAAGATGGTCTGGCTGCCACTGATCGGCACCTTGGGTGCCTGGTTGTGCGGCTTCCGTGGCGCCGAGCTGGGTATCCTGTTCCTGTACATTGGCAGCCCGACCGCAGCAGCCAGCTACGTCATGGCCCGCGCCGCCAACGGCAACCATGAACTGGCGGCGTCGATCATCGTGATCACCACGCTAATGGCGGCGATCACCACCAATATTGGTATTTTCATCTTGCAGTGGGGCGGATGGATCTAGATCCTTGACTGCAAAACAACAGAAACAACACAGCCTCACTGAGCCAAAGGACACTTCATGCAAGACCAGAGCACGCCCGAGCCGTTGAAGCGCGGGCTGAAGAATCGCCATATCCAGCTGATCGCGCTGGGTGGTGCCGTTGGCACCGGGCTGTTCCTGGGCATCGCCCAGACCATCCAGCTGGCCGGCCCCTCCGTTTTGCTGGGTTACGCCATCGCTGGCCTGATGGCCTTCTTCATCATGCGCCAACTGGGTGAGATGGTGGTCGAGGAGCCGGTCGCCGGCAGCTTCAGCCACTTCGCCCACCAATACTGGAGCGAGTTCGCCGGGTTCGTCTCCGGTTGGAACTACTGGGTGGTGTACGTGCTGGTTGGCATGGCCGAACTCACGGCCGTGGGCATCTATGTGCAGTACTGGTGGCCGGAATTCCCGACCTGGGCCACGGCGGCGATCTTCTTCGTGGTGATCAACCTGATCAACCTGACCCAGGTGAGGGTCTACGGCGAGATGGAGTTCTGGTTCGCCCTGGTCAAGGTGGTGGCGATCGTCAGCATGATCGGCTTTGGCGCCTGGATGCTGGCCAGCGGCCATGGCGGCGCGGATGCCAGTGTGGCCAACCTGTGGCAATACGGCGGGTTCTTCCCCAATGGCGTGACCGGGCTGGTGATGGCGCTGGCGGTAATCATGTTCTCGTTCGGTGGCCTGGAGCTGGTCGGCATCACTGCAGCCGAGGCCGACAACCCGCGCCAGAGCATCCCCAAGGCGACCAATCAGGTGGTGTACCGCATCCTGATCTTCTACATCGGCGCCCTGGCCGTGCTGCTGTCGCTGTACCCCTGGCAGAAAGTGGTGCAGGGCGGCAGCCCGTTCGTGATGATCTTCCACGAACTGGACAGCGACCTGGTGGCGACCATCCTCAACATCGTGGTGCTGACCGCGGCGCTGTCGGTGTACAACAGCTGCGTTTATGCCAACAGCCGCATGCTGTTCGGCCTGGCCAGCCAGGGGGATGCGCCGCGTCAGCTGCTCAAGGTCAGCCGCAGCGGCGTGCCACTGACGGCGTTGGGCGTTTCGGCCTTTGCAACCGGCATGTGCGTGCTGATCAACTACATGATGCCTGGTGAGGCGTTCGGGCTGCTGATGGCGCTGGCGGTGTCGGCGCTGGTGATCAACTGGGCCAGCATCAGCATTACCCACCTGAAATTCCGCAAGGCCAAGCTGGCGGCGGGCATTACCCCGTTCTACCAGAGCTGGGGGCACCCGCTGACCAACTACCTGTGCCTGGCGTTCATCGTGCTGATTCTGGTGGTGATGTACCTGACCCCGCCGATTCGCATTTCGGTGCTGCTCATTCCGGGTTGGATTGCGCTGCTATGGGTGGCCTTCAAGCTGAAGAAGGCTCGCCAGGCCCTGTAAGTAAGACAGGCCCGGCCTTTTCACGGGTAAACCCGCCCCCACAGGTTCTGCGCTGTACCTGTGGGAGCGGGTTTACCCGCGAAGAGGCCGGGCCTGCAAAGACTGAATCAGGCTTGATAGCTGTCGATGACTTCCTGCGCGGCCCTGAACGCATCGATCGCCGCCGGCACCCCCGCATAGACTGCGCAATGCAGTAGCGCTTCGCGAATCTCCTCTACCGTACAGCCATTGTTCAATGCCCCGCGCACATGCCCCTTGAGTTCCTGTGGGCACTTGAGCGCCGTCAGCGTGGCCAGGGTAATCAGGCTGCGGGTTTTCAGCGGCAGCCCGTCACGTGCCCAGACACTGCCCCAGGCATGCTCATTGACGAAGTCCTGAAGCGGCTGTGTAAAGTCGGTGGCATTGCCCAGGGCGCGGTCGACGAAGGCATCGCCCATCACCTGGCGGCGAATCTGTTCGCCGGTCTTGTTGCTCTCAGCCATGTTGTTTTCCTTAGTGTTGGCGGCGCCAGGCACGAACGGTGGTTAACAACAGCACCACCACGAGCACCGGCAGAACGTAGAACAGCATCAACCGCTCCAGGCGGCCGGCCAGCGGCATGCCCATGGTAAAGGCCGCCACATGCAGGCCGTAGACCAGGTACAGGCAGAGGAACACCAGCCCCTCGGCGCGGGTGATGCGATAACCGGAGTAGAACACCGGCAAGCTCAGCGCGGCGACGCCAAGCATCACTGGCAGGTCGAAGGCCAGTGCATTGGGCGAGATGGTCAGTGGCTCGGGGGTGACCAGCGCGGTCAGGCCGAGTACTGCCAGCAGGTTGAACAGGTTGCTGCCGATCACCGTGCCGACCGCAATTTCCCGTTCACCCCGAATGGCGGCGATCAGCGCGGCGGCAAGCTCAGGCAGCGATGTGCATACCGCGACCACGGTCAGGCCGATGACACGTTCGGACAGGCCCAGATCAGTAGCCACTTCAATGGCAGCTTCCAGCAGCAGGTGGCCGGCCAGGCTCAGCAGGCCAAGGCCGAACAGCACCTGTAGCAGTGTCCCGGACCAGAAGCGCCCGGCGCTGGCTGCCCCGGCATCTGGCGCAGGGTAGGTGCGCGCATAGTTGCGTGACTGGTGCCACAGCATGGCCAGGTAGCCCGCCAGGGCGAGCAGCAACAACAAGCCTTCGAACCGGCCAAGATGGCCATTGGCACAGAGTGCATAGACCAGGCCGCTGGCGGCAATCATCAGCGGGATGTCCAGGCGCACCAGTTGGCGCGATACCCGCAAGGGGATGATCAGCGCCGCCAGGCCGAGGATGACCAGCACGTTGAAGATATTGCTGCCGATCACGCTGCCCACGGCCACGTCGGGCGCACCCTGGTAGGCGGCCTGCAGGCTCACGGTCAGTTGCGGTGCGGTACTGCCGAAGGCCACCAGGCTCAGGCCGATGATCAATGGCCGCACGCGCAGGCGCCCGGCCAGGCGCAGCGCCGCGCGCACCAGCAGTTCAGCTCCGGCGATCAGCAGCAGCAGGGAAACGCCCATTTGCAGCAGGCTGAAGGTGGGGAGGGTGGCCAGGTCGAAAATGGTCGGGCTCCAGTCAGGGCGGGTGTCAGGTCAGTCGCTCAGACCTTGTACCCGGACGCGCGCCGTTCCGCTACGGAGCATGCCGATTTTTTCTGCTGCGGCACGTGACAGGTCGATCAACCGGCCGCGGGTGTGCGGGCCACGGTCGTTGATGCGGACCACCACGCTGCGGTCGTTGGCCAGGTTGGTGACCAGCACCCGGCTGCCGAAGGGCAGGCTGCGGTGGGCGGCGGTGAGGCCGTGCTGGTTGAATGGTTCGCCGCTGGCGGTGCGTTTGCCGTGGTGGCGCGAGCCGTAATAGGACGCGGTGCCGGTTTCGTTGTAACCGCGGGGGTCGATGTCATGGCTGGCGCAACCGGCCAGGACAGAGAAGAAGGCGAGGGTGGTGAGGAATCGTTTTAGCAATTCGGATGCTCCGGTATGGCCCTTTCGCGGGCAAGCCCGCTCCCACAGGCACAGCGACATACCTGTGGGAGCGGGCTTGCCCGCGAACGAGGGCGAAGCCCTCGCAAGGCTACAGGGAAAAAACAATCACCCTTCGAGCTTGGCCTTGAGCAATTGGTTCACCTGCCCCGGGTTGGCCTTGCCTTTGGACGCCTTCATCGCCTGGCCGACGAAGAAGCCGAACATCTTGCCGCGCTTGGCCTCGTCGGCGGCGCGGTACTGTTCGACCTGTTCGGCATTGGCCGCGAGCATTTCGTCGAGCATCTTGTCGATCGCGCCGGTGTCGGTAACCTGCTTGAGGCCTTTGCTTGCGATGATGCTGTCGGCATCGCCTTCACCGGCGGCCATGGCTTCGAACACAGTCTTGGCGATCTTGCCGCTGATGGTGTTGTCGCGAATGCGCAGCAGCATGCCGCCCAGGTGCGCGGCGCTGACCGGCGCCTGGTCGATCTCGATGCCGAGCTTGTTCAGCAGGCTGCCCAGCTCGACCATGACCCAGTTGGCGGCCAGTTTGGCGTCGCCACCGATCTTCACCACTTCTTCGAAGTAGTCCGCCTGTTCGCGGCTGGACGCCAGTACGTTGGCGTCGTAGGCCGACAGGCCGTACTGACTCTGGAAGCGCTCGACCTTTTGCGGTGGCAGCTCCGGCAAGCCCGCGCGAACGGTTTCGAGGAAGCTGTCCTCGATCACCACCGGCAGCAGGTCCGGGTCGGGGAAGTAACGGTAGTCGTTGGCTTCCTCCTTGCTGCGCATGGAGCGGGTCTCGTCCTTGTTCGGGTCGTACAGGCGGGTTTCCTGCACCACCTTGCCACCGTCCTCGATGAGGTCGATCTGGCGCTGGATCTCGCTGTTGATCGCGCGCTCGATGAAGCGGAACGAGTTGACGTTCTTGATCTCGCAGCGGGTGCCGAACTCGGCCTGGCCTTTCGGGCGGATCGACACGTTGCAGTCGCAGCGCAGCGAGCCCTCGGCCATGTTGCCGTCGCAGATGCCCAGGTAGCGCACCAGGGCGTGGATGGCCTTGACGTAAGCCACGGCTTCCTTGGCGCTGCGCATGTCCGGCTCAGAGACGATTTCCAGCAGCGGCGTGCCGGCACGGTTGAGGTCGATGCCGGTGGAGCCGCTGAAGTCTTCGTGCAGGCTCTTGCCGGCGTCCTCTTCCAGGTGCGCGCGGGTGACACCGATGCGCTTGATGGTGCCGTCTTCCAGGGCGATGTCCAGGTGGCCCTTGCCGACGATCGGCAGGTCCATCTGGCTGATCTGGTAGCCCTTGGGCAGGTCGGGGTAGAAGTAGTTCTTGCGCGCGAACACGTTGCGCTTGCCGATCTCGGCATCGATCGCCAGGCCGAACATGCAGGCCATGCGCACGGCTTCCTGGTTCAGCACCGGCAGTACGCCGGGCATGCCCAGGTCAACCAGGCTGGCCTGGGTGTTCGGCTCGGAGCCGAAGGTGGTGGCGCTGCCGGAGAAGATCTTCGACTGGGTGGCCAGCTGGGTATGAATCTCCAGCCCGATCACAACTTCCCATTGCATGTGTGAATTCCTCAGAAGCCGTTAGGGGCGCGGGTGTGCCAGTCGGTGACTTGCTGGTAACGGTGCGCGACGTTGAGCAGGCGGCCTTCCTGGAAGTACGGGGCCAGCAGCTGCACGCCGACCGGCAGGCCATCGACGAAGCCGGCTGGCATCGACAGGCCGGGCAGGCCCGCCAGGTTGGCGGTGATGGTGTAGACGTCTTCCAGGTACGCGGCGACCGGGTCGCTGCTCTTGGCGCCCAGCTTCCAGGCCGGGTTCGGCGTGGTCGGGCCGAGGATCAGGTCGACATCGTTGAAGGCGGCCATGAAGTCGTTCTTGATCAGGCGGCGGATCTGCTGCGCCTTGACGTAGTAGGCGTCATAGTAGCCGGCCGACAGGGCGTAGGTGCCGACCATGATGCGGCGCTGCACTTCGGCGCCGAAGCCTTCGCCACGGGAACGCTTGTACAGGTCGGTGAGGTCTTTCGGCTCTTCGCAGCGGTAGCCGAAGCGCACGCCGTCGAAACGCGACAGGTTGGAGGAGGCCTCGGCCGGGGCGATCACGTAGTACGCCGGAATGGCGTGCTGCATGTTCGGCAGGCTGATTTCCTTGACCACCGCGCCGAGCTTTTCCAGCTCCTTGACGCTGGCCTGGACCAGTTCGGCAATGCGCGGGTCGAGGCCGGCGCCGAAGTATTCCTTCGGCAGGCCGATGCGCAGGCCCTGCAGCGAGCCATTGAGGCTGGCGCTGTAGTCCGGCACCGGCTCATCGATGCTGGTGGAATCCTTGGCGTCGAAGCCGGCCATGCCTTGCAGCAGCAGGGCGCAGTCTTCGGCGGTGCGTGCCAGTGGGCCACCCTGGTCGAGGCTGGAGGCGTAGGCGATCATGCCCCAGCGCGACACACGACCGTACGTCGGCTTGAGGCCGGTGAGGTTGGTCAGTGCTGCCGGCTGGCGGATCGAGCCGCCGGTGTCGGTGCCGGTGGTGGCCGGCAGCAAGCGCGCGGCCACGGCCGCGGCCGAACCGCCGGACGAGCCGCCTGGCACGTGCTCGAGGTTCCACGGGTTCTTCACCGCACCGTAGTGGCTGGATTCGTTGGCCGAACCCATGGCGAATTCGTCCATGTTGGTCTTGCCCAGGGTGACCATGCCGGCTTCGGCCAGCTTGGCGACCACGGTGGCGTCATATGGCGCCTTGAAGTTGTCGAGCATCTTCGAGCCGCAGCTGGTGCGTACGCCGAGAGTGCAGAACAGGTCTTTGTGGGCGATCGGAGCACCCAGCAGCGCACCGGTCTCGCCAGCGGCGCGACGGGCGTCGGCGGCGCGTGCCTGGCCCAGGGCCAGTTCCTCGGTGACGCTGATGAAGCTGTTGATCTGTGGGTCGATCTGCTTGACGCGCGCCAGCAGGGCGCCGGTCAGCTCTTCGGAGGAAAACGACTTGTCGGCGAGTCCGCGGGCGATCTCGGCCAGGGTCAATTCATGCATGGCAGGCTCTATCCCTTACTCGATGACTTTGGGAACCAGGTACAGACCGCTTTCGGTCGAGGGTGCGATGGCCTGGTAGGCGTCGCGCTGGTTGCTTTCGGTGACCTGGTCGGGACGCAGGCGCTGGCTGGCCTCCAGGGGGTGGGCCAGGGGCTCGATGCCGTTGGTATCGACCGCTTGCATCTGGTCGACCAGGCCGAGAATGCTGTTCAGGGCGTCAGTAATGCGTGGCAGTTCGCCGTCATTCAGGCCCAGGCGGGCCAGATGGGCGATCTTTTCCACGTCGCTGCGTTCAAGCGCCATGGTGATCTCCAGGGGAAACAAAGAACGGAATAGGGTCCGCGGTGAGGAACATGTCAGCATTTTGGCGGTCTATCGGCCGCGATCATCTGCTGGCGTGCTCGGAAAAACAGCCAATTTAACATATTGGCTCCTTGCCCAAAATCCCTGCCATTGTTAGAGTTTGCCGCACTTTTTTACCCACGCTTTCCCCAGGGTCACTTTCCCATGTTCAAGAAACTGCGTGGCATGTTTTCCAGCGATCTTTCCATCGACCTGGGGACTGCCAACACCCTTATTTACGTGCGTGAGCGCGGTATCGTCCTGAATGAGCCCTCGGTTGTTGCCATCCGTACCCACGGCAACCAGAAAAGCGTTGTCGCCGTCGGTACCGAAGCCAAGCGCATGCTGGGCCGTACGCCAGGTAACATTGCTGCCATTCGTCCGATGAAGGACGGCGTCATCGCCGACTTCAGCGTTTGTGAAAAAATGTTGCAGTACTTCATCAACAAGGTTCACGAGAACAGCTTCCTGCAGCCCAGCCCTCGCGTGCTGATCTGCGTGCCGTGCAAGTCGACCCAGGTAGAGCGCCGCGCCATTCGCGAGTCGGCCCTGGGTGCTGGTGCCCGTGAAGTGTTCCTGATCGAAGAGCCCATGGCCGCTGCCATCGGCGCCGGCCTGCCGGTCGAAGAAGCCCGTGGCTCGATGGTCGTCGATATCGGTGGTGGTACCACCGAAATCGCCCTGATCTCGCTGAACGGTGTGGTCTACGCCGAGTCCGTGCGTGTTGGCGGCGACCGCTTCGACGAAGCCATCGTCACCTACGTGCGCCGCAACTACGGCAGCCTGATCGGCGAATCCACCGCCGAGCGCATCAAGCAGGAAATCGGCACCGCCTACCCGGGCGGCGAAGTGCGCGAAGTCGACGTGCGCGGCCGTAACCTGGCCGAGGGCGTACCACGTGCCTTCACCCTGAACTCCAACGAAGTCCTCGAAGCCCTGCAGGAGTCCCTGGCGACCATCGTCCAGGCGGTCAAGAGCGCCCTGGAACAGTCGCCGCCGGAGCTGGCCTCCGACATCGCCGAGCGCGGCCTGGTGCTGACCGGTGGTGGCGCGCTGCTGCGTGACCTCGACAAGCTGCTGGCCCAGGAAACCGGCCTGCCGGTGATCGTCGCCGAAGACCCGCTGACCTGCGTTGCCCGTGGCGGCGGTCGCGCCCTGGAGATGATGGACAAGCACGCGATGGACCTGCTCTCCAGCGAGTGATCCTTGCTGCTTTCGAGCGCCCGGTTTACAGGTAGCACGTGCAGTGCTACCTGTATGCGCTGGGCTGGCGTCCATCCGGGCGTCGTTTCCGTCAACCCGCAACCAGGCTGGTGCGTTGTCCCATGTCCAATGACCTCCTGAGTCGTCCACGAGGAACGGCCCATTAAACCGCTTTTTTCCAAGGGCCCTTCGCTGGGCGTTCGCCTGCTGGTACTGGTGGTGCTGTCGGTCGCGTTGATGGTTGTCGACGCGCGTTTCGACGTGCTCAAGCCGGTGCGCAGCCAGATGGGCCTGGTGCTCATGGAATCGTACTGGATCACCGACCTGCCGCAGCGTATGTGGCAAGGCGTGGCGGGCCAGTTCGGCAGCCGCACCGAGCTGATCGCCGAAAACGAAAAACTCAAGACCGAAGCCCTGCTGCTGCAGGGGCGCCTGCAGAAGCTGGCGGCCCTGACCGAGCAGAATGTGCGCTTGCGCGAGTTGCTCAACTCCTCGGCGCTGGTCAACGAGAAGGTCGAAGTGGCCGAGCTGATCGGTGTCGACCCCAACCCGTTCACCCACCGCATCCTGATCAACAAGGGTGAGCGTGATGGCGTGTTTCTCGGCCAGCCGGTGCTCGATGCCCGTGGCCTGATGGGCCAGGTGGTCGAGCTGATGCCGTATACCTCACGCGTCCTGCTGCTGACCGACACCACCCACAGCATCCCTGTGCAGGTCAACCGCAACGGCCTGCGCGCCATCGCCAGCGGTACTGGCAACCCGGAACGCCTGGAGCTGCGCCATGTCGCCGACACTGCCGACATCAAGGAAGGCGACCTGCTGGTGAGCTCCGGCATGGGCCAACGCTTCCCGGCCGGCTACCCGGTGGCCACGGTCAACGAGGTGATCCACGACTCCGGCCAGCCGTTCGCCATCGTCCGCGCCATTCCTACCGCCGCGCTCAACCGCAGCCGTTACATGTTGCTGGTATTCAGTGATCGCCGTACCCCCGAGCAGCGCGCCACCGATGCGGCAATTGCCCAGGAAGAAGCCGATCGCAAAGGTGCTGGCCAACCTGCCGCAAACCCCGAGCACCCGGCAGCAGCCCCGGTGCAGCCAGCGGCTCCGGCAGCTGCGGCTCCGGCTCCTGCAGCCCCTGCCGCAGCGCCCGCCAGCCCCGCCGCTGCGCCAGCGGCACCCGCCCATCCACGGAGGCAATGATGGCCAAGTCGCGCCGTAACCACGGTTGGGTCATCTGGCTGACGTTCGCCATCGGCCTGCTGCTCAGCGTTTCGCCCATGCCGCAGTTCCTCGAAGTGTTCCGGCCGATGTGGCTGGCAATGCTGGTGTCGTTCTGGACCTTGAACGTGCCGAACAAGGTGGGCATGACCACCGCCTTCGTCCTGGGCCTGGCCGAGGACGTGCTGTATGGCACCTTGCTCGGGCAGAACGCGTTCATCCTCACCTTGATCACGTTCCTGGTGCTTTCGCTGCAGCAGCGCCTGCGCATGTTCCCGCTGTGGCAGCAGAGCCTGGTGATCCTGGTGATCTTCGGTATCGCCCAGCTGATACAGCTGTGGCTCAGCGCGCTCACTGGCAACCGCCTGCCAACCCTGGCACTGGTCTGGTCAGCCGTGATCAGTGCCTTGCTCTGGCCCTGGATCAGCTTCGCCCTGCGCGACCTGCGCCGACGTTTGCATATCAACTGACGGCGCTGCCACCACTGACAGGGAGATGTCTGAATGAAACCCCTCTACCTCGCCTCTGGCTCCCCGCGCCGGCGTGAACTGCTCGGCCAGATCGGCGTGCCGTTCACCGTCATCAGTGCACCCATCGATGAAACTCCGCTGCCGGGCGAAAGCGCCGAGGCCTATGTCGAACGCCTGGCCCGGGCCAAGGCCGAAGCCGGCCTGGCCACGCTTCAGGGCCCTGCCGTGGCGCTTGGCGCCGACACGGCAGTGGTGCTCGATGGTCGTATTCTCGGCAAGCCGGAAAACCGTGAACATGCCCTGACGATGCTGGCCGACCTGGCTGGCCGCGAGCACCAGGTGCTGACGGCCGTGGCGTTGAGCGATGGCCAGCGCTGCGAGAGCCTGTGCGTCAGCAGCACGGTGCGTTTTCGCCCTGTCGATGGCGCAGAAGCCGAGCGCTATTGGGCCAGTGGCGAGCCAGCGGACAAGGCGGGCGGCTATGCCATCCAGGGCCTGGGCGCGGTGTTCGTCACCGGGCTCGAAGGCAGTTATTCGGCGGTGGTCGGCCTGCCGCTGTGCGAAACGGCCGACATGCTCGCCCGCTTCGGTATCGCCTGCTGGCAGGTACCGGCGCTTTTGCCGGAGGTAACAATCCAGCGGTAGCCAGCCCAGCACGCGCGATCCATCATTACCGAAGACCTTTGACGAGAGCCTGCCATGAGTGAAGAGATCCTGATCAACATCACCCCGATGGAATCGCGTGTGGCGGTGGTGGAAAACGGGGTGCTGCAGGAAGTGCATGTCGAGCGCACCCAACGTCGCGGCATCGTCGGCAATATCTACAAGGGCAAGGTGGTGCGGGTGCTGCCGGGCATGCAGGCAGCGTTCGTCGATATCGGCCTGGAGCGTGCCGCGTTCATCCATGCGTCGGAAATCTCCCAGCGCGAAGGCTCGGCAGTGGAGAACATCACCGCACTGGTGCACGAGGGCCAGGCCCTGGTGGTGCAGGTGACCAAGGACCCGATCGGTACCAAAGGCGCACGCCTGACCACGCAACTGTCGATCCCCTCGCGGTACCTGGTGTACATGCCACGCAGCAGCCATGTCGGCATTTCCCTGAAGATCGAAGATGAAGCCGAACGTGATCGCCTCAAGCAGGTGGTCAGCGACTGCATGGACAGCGAGAACATCAAGGACGCCGGCGGCTTCATCCTGCGCACTGCCGCCGAGGGCGCGCGGGCCGAGGAAATCCTGCAGGACATCCGCTACCTGCGCCGCCTGTGGGAGCAGATCGGCAGCCAGATCAAGACCTGCGGCGCACCGACGGTCATTTATGAAGACCTCGGCCTGGCCCTGCGCACGCTGCGCGACCTGGTCAACCCGAAGATCGAGAAGATCCGCATCGATTCGCGGGAAACCTTCCAGAAAACCACGCAGTTCGTCGCCGAACTAATGCCTGAAATCGCCGATCGCCTGGAGCATTACCCAGGCGAACGGCCGATCTTCGACCTGTATGGGGTCGAGGACGAAATCCAGCGCGCCCTGGAGCGCAAGGTGCCGCTCAAGTCCGGTGGCTACCTGGTGGTCGACCCGGCCGAGGCGATGACCACCATCGACGTCAACACGGGGGCGTTCGTCGGCCACCGCAACCTCGAAGAAACCATCTTCAAGACCAACCTCGAAGCCGCCACGGCCATCGCCCGGCAGCTGCGCCTGCGCAACATCGGCGGGATCATCATCATCGACTTCATCGACATGGAAGACGAAGAGCACCAGCGCCAGGTGCTGCGTACCCTGGAAAAACAGCTGGAACGCGATCACGCCAAGACCAATATCATCGGCATCACCGAACTGGGCCTGGTGCAGATGACCCGCAAACGCACCCGCGAAAGCCTGGAGCAGGTGCTGTGCGAACCCTGCATCGCTTGCCAGGGCCGCGGCAAGCTGAAAACCCCCGAAACCATCTGTTACGAGATATTCCGCGAAATCCTCCGCGAAGCCCGTGCCTACCAGGCCGAAGGTTATCGCGTGCTGGCCAACCAGAAGGTGGTCGATCGCCTGCTGGACGAAGAATCCGGCAACGTTGCCGAACTGGAGACCTTCATTGGTCGAACCATTCGCTTTCAGGTCGAGTCGATGTATTCGCAGGAACAATATGATGTGGTGCTGCTCTGAGGCGTTCTGATAACCACCCAGGATCGCTCTGGCTGGCAAAATCGGCACGTCGGGCCATGATGGATAAACGACCTGGAGGGCCATGGCCATGGGACGTCTGAACCGCGTTCTTGTTGCCTTGACCCGCTGGGGGCTGGGCATCTGCGCGCTGCTCGCGGTGCTGGTGGCGTTGTATGTCAGTCTCGGTCGCGAGCTGGTGCCACTGGTGGCCGAATACCGTGCCGACGTCGAAAGCAAGGCCGAACAGGCCCTGGGCCTGCCCGTGCATGTGGGGGCTCTGGAAGGGCATTGGAGTGGCCTGGCGCCGGTATTGCGCGTGCGTGACCTGCAACTGGGCGAGGGTGCTTCGGCTCTGCGCCTGGATGACGTCAAGGTGGTGCCCGACCTGTGGGCCAGCCTGACGTCCCGCGAGGTGCGCCTGGCGCGCATCGAACTCGGCGGCCTGCAATTGATTCTGCGGGAGGATGAGCAGGGAGGCTGGGCCCTCGAAGGGTTACCGAAAAAAGACGACGCGCCGCTGGACCCCGCCGAAATGCTGCAGCGCCTGCGCCAACTGGGCCGCATCGATGTGTTCGACAGTCAGGTTACCCTGCAGCCCTGGCAGCGTGACCCGGTGACCCTCACCTATGTCAGCGTCGGTCTGCAGGCCGGCGCATCCCGCCAGGCCCTGGACCTGCGTGCGACCTTGCCCGATGGCCAGCCGCTTGCGGTCAACCTGCGCAGCCGGGCAAGCGCCAAGGCCTGGCGCGACGGTGAGGTCGAGGCCTACCTGAGCCTGCCGCAGAGCGACTGGGCGCGGTGGTTGCCACCGCGTTTGCTGGGCCAGTGGCGGGCCGAGGCGCTGAAGGCCGGTGGCGAGTTCTGGGTGGACTGGAGCAAGGGCCAGTTGCAGCAGGCGGTGGTCCGCCTCAATGCCCCGCAACTGCAGGGTGCCTACGCCGAACGCAAGGCCGTGGCCCTGGACAATCTCGCCTTGTCCGCCTGGTTCCAGCGCCGCGATCAGGGCTTCGACGTGGTGGTGGATTCACTCGCTGCAAGCATTGGCAAGACCCGCTGGGAATCGCACCTGCAAGTGAACCAGCGGCTCGGCGATGACCCGGCGGGCGAAACCTGGCAAGTGCAGGCCGACCGCCTTGACCTCACCCCGTTGACCCCGTTGATCGAGGCATTGGCCCCCTTGCCGGACAAGCTCATGACTGTGGTCGATGCGCTGAAGGTGACTGGCGCCCTGCGTAACGTTCGCCTGGAAGCACGGCCAAAAGCCGAGGGCGACCAGCGCCTGCAGTTTGCCGCGAATCTGGAGAGGGTCGGTTTCGATGCCTACCATGGCGCACCGGCGGCCGGTAATGTCAGTGGCAGCATCAGTGGTGATCTCGGGCATGGCGAGCTGCGCCTCGATACTGACGCGTTCATGCTGCATTTGTATCCAATCTTCGCCAAACCCTGGCATTACCAGAAGGCCAATGCGCGCCTGACCTGGGCCCTCGACAAGCACGGCTTCACGCTCATCGCGCCCTACCTCAAGGTGCTGGGCGAGGAAGGCAAGATTGCCGGCGACTTCCTGATTCGCCTGCTGTTCGACGAAGGCACTGAAAGCTACATGGACCTGCGTGTCGGCCTGACCGAAGGCGATGGCCGCTACACCGCCAAATACCTGCCTGAAGTGCTGAGCCCGGCCCTCGACGAATGGTTGCGCAGCGCCATCGTCAAGGGCAATGTCGACCAGGGCTATTTCCAGTACCAGGGCTCGTTGAACCACGGCGCCGCGCCGGAAGCACGCAGCATCAGCCTGTTCTTCAAGGTCCACGACGCCGCGCTGGACTTCCAGCCTGGCTGGCCGCAGGTGCAGCAGGTGGACGGCGATGTGCTGATCGAAGACAGCGGCGTGCGCATCAAGGCCAGCAAGGGCTTGCTGCTCGACACCCAGGTCAGCGACGTCAGTGTGAATATTCCCCATGTCGACAGCGGCCAGCACAGTCACCTGTACCTCGACGGTGATTTCGATGGCAGCCTCGGCGATGGCTTGAAGATTCTCAAGGAAGCACCGATCGGCACCGGCGAGATCTTCGCCGGCTGGGAAGGCGAGGGCCCCCTCAAGGGCAAGCTCAAGCTCGACGTCCCCCTGGCCCACGGCGAGCGGCCAAAAGTGCTGGTGGACTTCGCCACTGCCGATGCACACCTGAAAGTTGCCCCGCCCAGCCTGGACCTGACGCGGCTGAAGGGTGACTTCAGCTTCGACTTCGACAAGGGCCTGAGCGGCAAGAACATCAGCCTGCAGGTATTCGGCAAGCCGGCCACTGCGCAGATCAGCGCCGAGGGCCAGCCCGGGCAGATGCAGACACGCATCAATGCCAGCGGCCAGGCCTCACTGAAGTCACTGACCGACTGGTTGCAGTTCAAGCAGACCTTGCCCGCCTCTGGTGATCTGCCCTACCAGTTGCAGCTTAATCTGGGCAGCCGCGACAACAGCTTGAATGTCAGCTCTTCGCTCAAGGGCCTGGCCATCGACCTGCCAGCGCCATTCGGCAAGGCGGCGGCGGATACCCGCGACAGCCGTTTCAGCATGAACCTGCAAGGGCCAGAACGGCGTTTTGATGCGGCTTACGCCGATCTCGCCCGTTTCGCCTACGCCGCACCGGCCGACAAGCTGGGCCAAGGTCGCGGCGAATTGCTGCTCGGTGCCGGGCAGGCGCAGTTGCCGGCGGGCCAGGGGCTGCGGGTGAAAGGGCGGCTGGAAAGCCTGGACCTGGCGCCCTGGCAGCAACAGGCCGCACGCTTTGCCGGTGACGACCCCGGTGGCAATGCCCGGCAGAACCTGCAGAGCGTCGACCTGAGCATCGGCCAGCTGAAAGCTTTCGGCATGGACCTGAACCAGGCCGTGGTGCGGCTGGCCCGTGGTGGCCAGGCCTGGGACCTGCGCCTGGACAGCAAGGAAGTCATCGGCAACGCGCGCGTGCCAGATGCCAAGGCTGCGCCGATGACCGTGCGCCTGCAGACCCTGCGCCTGCCGCCTGCCGACCCGACTGAGACACAATCGGAAGAGGGCCCCGACCCGCTGGCTTCGTTCGACCCACGCAAGGTACCGGCCCTGGACCTGAGCATCGACAAGCTGTACCGCGGCGATGACCTGTTCGGCAGTGCCGCGCTGAAGCTGCGCCCGACTGCACGTGGTGTGGCGGCGCAGGACATCGACCTCGATTTCAAAGGCCTGCATGTCGATGGCAGCGGTGGTTGGGAAGGCGAAACCGGCGCGACCAGCAGCTGGTACAAAGGCCGACTCGATGGCAAGAACCTTGCTGATGTGCTCAAGGCCTGGGGCTTCGCCCCGACCGTGACCAGTCGCGACTTCCGCCTGGATGTGGACGGCCGTTGGCCCGGTTCGCCAGCCTGGGTCGGCCTCAAACGCTTCTCTGGCAGCATGGATGCAGCCTTGCGCAGCGGTCAGTTCGTCGAAGTGGAAGGTGGCGCCCAGGCCCTGCGCGTGTTCGGCCTGCTCAACTTCAACTCGATTGGCCGGCGCCTGCGCCTGGACTTCTCCGACCTGTTCGAAAAGGGTCTGGCCTATGACCGGGTCAAGGGCCTGCTGGTGGCCAGCAACGGCGTCTATGTGACCCGCGAGCCGATCACCGTGACCGGGCCGTCGAGCAACTTCGAACTCGATGGCACCTTGGACCTGGTGCGCGATCAGGTCGCTGCCAACCTCCAGGTGACCCTGCCGGTGACCAACAACCTGCCGCTGGCCGCACTGATCGTCGGTGCGCCAGCGGTCGGTGGTGCGCTGTTCCTGGTCGATCGGCTGATCGGCGACCGGGTGTCGCGTTTCGCCAGCGTGCACTATCGCGTCGAAGGCCCGGTGAAAGAGCCTAAAATCACCTTTGTGAAACCGTTCGATAAATAACTTCGGGAGTGCCCATGAAGGCAGCGGTGATCCAGATGGTCAGCCAGGACGATGTGCTGGCCAACCTGCAGCGTGCGGGGGCCCTGCTCGAACAGGCGGCCCTGGGCGGCGCACGGCTGGCGGTGCTGCCGGAAAACTTCGCGGCAATGGGGCGCAAGGATGCCGCCGCCATCGGCCGCGCCGAAGCCATGGGCGATGGCCCGATCCTGCCATGGTTGAAACGTACCGCACGCGACCTCAGATTATGGATTGTCGCCGGTACCTTGCCGCTGCCACCACAAGGTCAGCCTGAAGCCAAGGCCCATGCCTGTTCGCTGCTCATCGACGAACACGGCGAAGTGGTGGCGCGCTACGACAAGCTGCACCTGTTCGACGTGGATGTGGCCGACAACCGTGGCCGCTACCGCGAGTCCGATGACTATGCCCATGGAGCCCGGGTGGTGGTGGCCGATACGCCGGTAGGGCGCTTGGGGCTCAGCGTATGCTACGACCTGCGCTTCCCCGAGCTGTACAGCGCCTTGCGCAGCGCCGGCGCGGAACTGATAACGGCACCGGCCGCCTTTACTGCGGTCACAGGCGCAGCGCATTGGGAAGTGCTGATCCGTGCCCGGGCCATCGAAACCCAGTGCTATCTGCTGGCGGCGGCACAGGGCGGCACCCATCCAGGCCCACGGGAAACCCACGGGCATGCGGCGATCGTCGACCCTTGGGGGCGGATCGTCGCCGAACAGGCGCATGGCGAAGCGGTATTGCTCGCCGAGCGCGACATTGAAGAACAGGCGTCCATCCGGGCGCGCATGCCGGTCATTAGCCACCGGCGCTTTTTCTCGCAGGACGCCTTGCGGCCTGCGCACACCTCGGAGTGACTATGAGCCAGATGTTATCCACCGTCAGCGAGCAGCTCCTGGCCCCGGGCGGACTCACCCTCGACAGCCTGCAGAGCGTGCTGGGCGAGCTGGCCGGCCCCGGCATCGACGCCGCCGACCTGTATTTCCAGGGCCAGATTTCGGAAACCTGGGCGCTGGAGGACGGCATCGTCAAAGAGGGCAGCTTCAACCTTGACCAGGGTGTGGGCGTGCGTGCCCAGTCTGGCGAGAAGACCGGCTTCGCCTACAGCAATGCGATCAACCTCGAGGCGTTGACCTCGGCGGCCCGCGCTGCCCGCTCGATTTCCCGCGCCGGCCAGAATGGCAAGGTGCAGGCGTTCCGCAGCCAGGACGTGACGGCGCTGTATGCGCCGGACAACCCGCTGGATGTGCTCAGTCGTGCCGAGAAGGTCGAGTTGCTCAAGCGTGTCGATGCTGCCACCCGTGCCCTCGACCCGCGCATCCAGCAGGTCAGCGTGAGCATGGCCGGGGTCTGGGAGCGCATCCTGATCGCCGCGGCCGACGGTAGCCTGGCCGCCGATGTGCGCCCGCTGGTGCGCTTCAACGTCAGCGTCATCGTCGAGCACAATGGCCGTCGCGAGCGCGGCGGGCAGGGCGGTGGCGGGCGTACCGACTACCGCTTCTTCACTGAAGACCGCGTCATGGGCTATGCCCGCGAAGCGCTGCGCCAGGCGCTGGTCAACCTCGAGGCTATCCCGGCTCCGGCCGGCACCCTACCGGTGGTACTGGGTTCCGGCTGGTCGGGCGTGCTGCTGCACGAAGCGGTCGGCCATGGCCTGGAAGGCGACTTCAACCGCAAGGGCAGCTCGGCATTCAGTGGGCGGATCGGTGAGAAGGTCGCTTCGAGCCTGTGCACCATTGTCGACGACGGCACCCTCGAAGGTCGCCGCGGCTCGTTGAGCGTGGATGACGAAGGTACCCCGACCGAATGCACCACGCTGATCGAGAACGGCATCCTCAAGGGCTACATGCAGGACAAGCTCAATGCGCGCCTGATGGGCATGGCAGTTACCGGCAACGGCCGTCGCGAGTCTTATGCGCACCTGCCGATGCCGCGCATGACCAACACCTACATGCTGGCCGGCAAAAGCGACCCGCAGGAAATCATCGCCTCGGTGAAGAAGGGCATCTACTGCGCAAACCTTGGCGGTGGCCAGGTCGATATCACCAGTGGCAAGTTCGTGTTCTCGACCAGCGAAGCCTACCTGATCGAAGACGGCAAGATCACCGCCCCAGTCAAAGGCGCAACCCTGATCGGCAACGGGCCTGAGGCCATGAGCCGGGTGTCGATGGTCGGTAATGACCTGGCGCTGGACAGTGGTGTGGGAACGTGCGGCAAGGATGGTCAGTCGGTGCCAGTAGGCGTCGGTCAGCCGACCTTGAAGCTGGATGCAATCACCGTGGGCGGTACAGGCGCTTGATGATACGCGCTGCCTGTAGGAGCGGCCTTGTGTCGCGAAAGGGCCGCAAGGCGGCCCCGGGATATCAGCGACACAGCAGAAACGGATGGGGCTGCTGCGCAGCCCTTTCGCGACGCAAGGCCGCTCCTACAAGCGGCCAGCGGCGGGAATCAGCGCAGACCGCGCTGCATCTCGTCGAGATCACGGATGTACTTGAACACCTTGCGCGCAGCGGCAGGCGGTTTGTTCCGCGCCTTTTCGTGCTGGGCATGACGGATCAGCGAGCGCAGTTGCTGGCGATCGGTCTCGGGGTATTCGTTGACGAAACGCTCGAGGTCTTCGTCGTTACCGTCGATCAGGCGGTCGCGCCAGCGCTCCAGGTTGTGGAAGCGCTCGTTGTACTGGCGGCTGGAGCTGTCGATCTGCTCGAGCACGGCGTGGATGGCATCCAGGTCTTGGTCGCGCATCAGCTTGCCGACGAACGACATGTGGCGTTTGCGTGCGCCGTGGGCTGTGTGCTTGCTGGCGTCGGCCAGGGCCTTGCGCAGCTCGTCGGTGAGCGGCAGGCGCGCCAGGGTATCGGCCTTGACTGTGGTCAGGCGTTCGCCGAGTTCGACCAGCGCATGCAGCTCGCGCTTGATCTGGGTTTTGCTTTTTTCGCCGTCGAAGGCGTCGTCGTATGAATCAACCATGGTGGCAGTCCGCTAGAAATCGCCGCCATGATAACCAGTCGGGGGCCGCTTGTCCGGCCCGGTCGTAGAATGACCTTTGCCGAACGCAGAATTTGAGTGGAGAAAACCATGAGTGCAGTCCAGAGCGTAGGCCCCAAGGACCTGCCAGCGTTGCAGGAGCAGGTCGAAGCGATCATTGCAGAAGCGCGCAAGCAAGGCGCCAGTGCCTGCGAAGTGGCGGTATCGCTGGAGCAGGGCCTGTCCACCACGGTGCGTCAGCGCGAGGTCGAGACGGTCGAGTTCAACCGCGACCAAGGCTTTGGCATCACCCTCTATGTCGGCCAGCGCAAGGGCTCGGCCAGCACCTCGGCCAGTGGCCCGGAGGCTATCCGCGAAACCGTGGCCGCTGCCCTGGCGATTGCCAAACACACCTCCGAGGACGAATGCTCGGGCCTGGCTGACGCCGCGCTGATGGCCCGCGAGATTCCCGACCTCGACCTTTATCACGACTGGGACATCGAGCCGGAGAAAGCCATCGAGATGGCGCTGACCTGCGAGGCGGCGGCATTCGACGCCGACAAGCGCATCCTCAATGCCGATGGCACCACCTTGAATACCCACCAAGGTTGCCGCGTATACGGCAACAGCCACGGCTTCATCGGTGGCTACGCTTCGACCCGGCACAGCCTGAGCTGCGTGATGATCGCCGAAGGTGATGGCCAGATGCAGCGCGACTACTGGTATGACGTGAACCGCCAGGGCAACCTGCTGGCCGACCCGCGCAGCATTGGCGTGCGCGCCGCCCAGCGTGCCGCCAGCCGCTTGGGCGCGCGGCCGGTACCGACCTGCGAAGTGCCGGTACTGTTCTCCGCCGAGCTGGCAGGCGGCCTGTTCGGCAGCTTCCTGTCGGCCATCTCGGGGGGCAACCTGTACCGCAAATCGTCGTTCCTTGATGGCGCCATTGGCCAGCGCCTGTTCCCGTCCTGGCTCACCCTCGACGAGCGCCCGCACATTCCGCGTGCGCTGGGCAGCGCCGCATTCGACGGTGATGGCCTGGCGACCTACGCCAAACCGTTCGTCGACCAAGGCGAGCTGGTGTCCTACCTGCTGGGTACCTACTCCGGGCGCAAACTGGGCCTGCCGAGTACTGCCAACGCCGGGGGCGTGCACAACCTGTACGTTACCCATGGCGTCGAAGACCAGGCGGCGCTGATTCGCCGCATGGGCCGTGGCCTGCTGGTGACCGAGCTGATGGGCCATGGCCTGAACATGGTGACCGGCGACTATTCGCGCGGTGCGGCGGGCTTCTGGGTCGAGAATGGCGAGATCCAGCATGCTGTGCAGGAAGTGACCATTGCCGGAAACATGAAGGATATGTTCCAGCAGATTGTCGCGATCGGCAGTGATCTTGAGACCCGTAGCAATATTCACACAGGGTCGGTGCTGATCGAGCGGATGACCGTCGCTGGCAGCTGAAAACTGCCGGAATTGCCCACTGACATTGAAACCCGGCCATCGCGCCGGGTTTTTCTTTCATCACGATCCACTTGAAGTGATTCTATTTATCACTTAATAATGAATATCATTATCCAGTAACCCGGCGATGATGTTCATGAAACCCGTCCTCCGCGAACTGCCCTACCTGGAAAACTGGCGCTGGCTCAGCCGGCGCATCCGCTGCGCCCTCGAACCCGACGAGCCGCGCCTGATCGAGCACTACCTGGCCGAAGGCCGTTACCTGGTGTGCTGCACCGAAACCTCGCCATGGACCGTGGCACTGACTTCGTTCCGCCTGCTGCTGGATACCGCCTGCGACCGCATGTTGCCGTGGCACTGGCGCTGCCTGTGCCTGGACCAGGCCTGGCGCCCGCTGCTTGACCTGCGCAACCTCGATCGCCGCGAACAGAACCAGCGCTGGCAGCCCTATGCCTTGCAGCTGGCCAACTGCCGGCTGCTGCCGTCGATTTCTCCCGATGAACTGATGCAAGGACTTGAAGATGAGTGATACCCGTATCGAGCGTGACAGCATGGGCGAGCTGCAGGTGCCGGCCAAGGCCCTGTATGGCGCCCAGACCCAGCGCGCGGTCGACAACTTCCCGATCAGCGGCCAGCGCATGCCGGCCCAGTTCATCCGGGCCCTGTTGCTGGCCAAGGCCGCTGCGGCCAAGGCCAACATCGAACTGGAGCAACTGTCGGCGGGGCAGGGCCAGGCGATCGCCAAGGCGGTCGAGCAACTGTTGGCCGAAGATTTCATCCAGCACTTCCCGGTGGATGTATTCCAGACCGGTTCCGGCACCAGTTCGAACATGAATGCCAATGAGGTGATCGCCACCTTGGCCAGCCGCATCCTCGGCGAGCCGGTCAATGCCAACGACCACGTCAACTGTGGCCAGAGCAGCAACGACATCATCCCGACCAGCATCCACGTCAGTGCCGCCCTGGCCCTGCATGAGCAACTGTTGCCGGCGCTGAGCCACCTGGTCCAGGTGATCGAGGCCAAGTCAGCACACGTGCATCAGTATGTGAAAACCGGTCGAACCCACCTGATGGATGCCATGCCGGTGCGCATGAGCCAGGTGCTCGACGGCTGGGCTGCGCAAATCAACGCTGCCAAGGCACATCTCCAGGCAACCTTGCCGAGCCTGCAGGCACTGGCCCAGGGTGGCACGGCCGTGGGCACCGGGATCAATGCCCATCCACAGTTCGCTGCCGGCTTCGCGCGCCAGTTGAGTGCTCTCACCCAGGTCGAGTTCACCCCCGGCCAAAACCTGTTCGCCCTGATCGGCTCCCAGGACACCGCCGTTGCGCTGTCTGGCCAACTCAAGACCACCGCGGTGGCGCTGATGAAGATTGCCAACGACCTGCGCTGGATGAACTCAGGCCCTTTGGCCGGCCTGGGCGAAATCGAGCTGCAGGGCCTGCAGCCGGGCTCATCGATCATGCCGGGCAAGGTCAACCCGGTGATCCCGGAGGCGACCGCCATGGTTGCCGCGCAGGTGATCGGCAATGACGCCACCATCGCGGTGGCCGGCCAGTCGGGCAACTTCGAACTGAACGTGATGCTGCCGGTGATCGCCCGCAACCTGCTGGAGAGCATCGAGCTGATGGCCAATGCCAGCCGCCTGCTGGCCGACAAGGCCATTGCCAGCTTCAAGGTCAACGAAGGCAAGCTCAAGGAAGCCTTGGCGCGCAACCCGATTCTGGTTACCGCGCTGAACCCGATCATCGGTTACCTCAAAGCCGCCGACATTGCCAAGACGGCCTACAAACAGGGCCGTCCGATCATCGATGTCGCACTGGAGCACACCGACCTGTCGCGCGACCAGCTGGAGGCGCTGCTGGATCCGGAAAAACTCACCGCAGGCGGTATCTGACAAGCCGCCGGGCCCAGAGGAAGTAACGTCATGCAGCACTGGAAACGCACCACCGAGGCCGCCAACCGCCTGTTCGAACAGGGCCAGCTGGTCGATGCCCGGGAGCACTATCTGCAAGCATTGGCCCTGGCCCAGGTGCTGTTCGAGCGCTGGCATGACGTGGACGAAGCGGTGGCCGCGCTGGTCATTGCCCATCACAACCTGGCCGACCTGCACCTGCGCCTGAACCAGCCGCACGAGAGCGCCGACTACCTGTGCGCCGCCCATCAGCGATTGCTCCAGGCCAGCCAGGAGGCGCGTTTGCCGCAGGCGCTGCGTGCTGCAGCGCTGCGCCACAGCGGACCAACCTATACCGAACTGCTGAGTTTCATCGCCGAGTACGGCCAGTACCCGCGTACCGAGCGCCTGCTCAACCGCCATGGCGCCGTGGCCAGCGAACTCGCTGCCCAGCCGGATGTGGCGCCCAGAACCCATGCCTACGGAATCCATTGATATGTCGCATACCTTGCCTGCCCTGACTTATGCCTACGATGCGCTGGAACCGCACATCGATGCGCAAACCATGGAAATCCATCACACCAAGCACCATCAGACCTACGTCAATGGCCTGAACGCGGCCATCGAGGGGACCGAGTGGGCCGAATGGCCAGTCGAGATACTGGTCGCTGCAGTGAAGCAGCTGCCCGAGAACCTGCGTGGTGCAGTCACCAACCACGGGGGTGGGCACGCCAACCACAGCCTGTTCTGGACGGTCATGTCGCCCCAGGGCGGCGGGCAGCCCCACGGCCAGCTGGCCCTGGCCATCGACGCCGAGCTGGGTGGTTTCGAAGCATTCAAGGATGCCTTCACCAAGGCGGCGCTGACCCGTTTTGGCAGCGGCTGGGCATGGCTCAGTGTTACGCCACAAAACAAGCTGGTAGTGGAAAGCAGTGGTAACCAGGACAGCCCGCTGATGCACGGCAATACGCCGATCCTTGGCCTGGACGTGTGGGAGCACGCCTATTACCTGAAGTACCAGAACCGTCGCCCGGAATACATTGGGGCTTTCTACAACGTGATCGACTGGGCGGAAGTGGATCGCCGCTATCACCAAGCCTTGAAGTGAGTCGGCCCGGTATGCGCACGGAGGTGATGTCTGTCGGCAGTGTGCGCCTGTTCCGGCTG
This sequence comes from Pseudomonas sp. LRP2-20, assembly GCF_024349685.1. Lineage (NCBI taxonomy): Bacteria > Pseudomonadati > Pseudomonadota > Gammaproteobacteria > Pseudomonadales > Pseudomonadaceae > Pseudomonas > Pseudomonas sp. LR2-20. Next base: position 1,078,891 of record NZ_AP025944.1, read on the forward strand.
GCGCTGGGTACTTTGCTGTTGCTGGTCGGCACTGCGCTGCTGCTGGCCCGGGGCATCGCCTGGCTGGACCTGGAACCGCGCATGCTGCGTGCCCTGGAAGGTGGCGCACTGTGCGCGCTAGGTACGGCGTTGGGTGCTGTACCGGTGCTGGTGATCCGCAATATGCCGGTAGCCCTGGCCGATAGCTTGCTGGGCTTCGGGGCAGGGGTGATGCTGGCGGCCACGGCGTTCTCGCTGATCATCCCCGGCCTGGATGCCGCCCAGGCCATTGGTTTCAGCCCTTGGGGCGCCGGAGGCCTGATCAGCTTCGGCCTGATGCTCGGTGCCCTGTGCCTGTTTCTGGTCGACCTCAAGGTCTCTGGTGCTTCGCCGCAAGCGCTGGTCGGTACCGAAAATCAGCCCGTGATCGCCGCGCGGATCTGGTTGTTCGTGATCGCCATCATTGCCCATAACATCCCTGAAGGTATGGCCATCGGTGTATCTGCCGGCGGTGGCATGGCCGACGCCGATAGCCTGGCGATGGGCATTGCCTTGCAGGATGTGCCCGAAGGGCTGGTGATAGCGTTGGTGCTGGCAGGGGCGGGGATGCCACGGTTCAAGGCGTTTCTGATCGGCGCCGCTTCTGGCCTGGTAGAGCCAGTGGCTGCAGTGATCTGTGCCTGGCTGGTGAACATGGCGCAGCTGCTGTTGCCGGTGGGCCTGGCCTGTGCAGCCGGGGCGATGTTGCTGGTGGTGACCCAGGAGATCATTCCCGAGTCACGCAGCAATGACCATCACCGCTTGGCCAGCCTGGGGCTTTGCCTCGGTTTTTGCCTGATGATGGTGATGGATACGGCGATGTCGTGATTTTGGCCTGGGGCCCGCCGGCGGGTTTGTTGTGCCTGTGAGATCGAGCGCCGCCCGCGCGGCGCATCGCGAGCTGCGCTCGCTCCTACGTTTGTTTCCGGCCAGTAACGCCTGTGCCAGGCGCGCGCGACCGCCTTGTTGGTACGGCGCGATATCGCGCCATGCGCCTAGGCGTTCGCGCGAAAATCCCCCAAGGAATTACTGGCCCGAAACAAACGTAGGAGCGAGCGCAGCTCGCGATGCGCCGCGCGGGCGGCGCTCGATCTCACAGGCGCTGAAAGGGGTAAGTTGAGCCCCCTGAGGCCTTCACTCGCCTTCGTCGAAGTAGTTGTTGATAAGCGCCACCAGCGCTTCCAGCGCATCGTTATCCTGCTCCCCTTCGGTAAGCAGGTGCACCTGAGTGCCTTTGCCCGCAGCCAGCATCATCACCGCCATGATGCTCTTGCCATCCACCAGCTTGTCGGGCGCACGCCCGACACGGACCTGGCACGGGTACTTGCCGGCCACGCCGACGAACTTGGCTGCCGCCCGGGCATGCAGGCCCAGCTTGTTGATGATGGTGATTTCGCGGGCGGGCATCGTGCGGTGGATCCTGTGGGCTAGAGGTCGCGGTGGCGGACCTGGACGTTTTTCAGAGATTGCTGCAGCAGTTGGCCGAGGCGTTCGGTGATGTAGACCGAGCGGTGGTGGCCACCCGTGCAGCCAATGGCGATGGTGACATAGGCGCGGTTGCTGGCAGCAAAGCGTGGCAGCCATTTGAGCAGATAGCTGGAAATGTCGCTGAACATTTCCTCGACGTCCGGCTGTGCGGCCAGGTAATCGATGACCGGTTGCTCCAGGCCAGAATGTTCGCGCAGTTCCGGTTTCCAGTACGGGTTGGGCAGGCAGCGCACGTCGAACACCAGGTCGGCATCGACCGGCATACCGCGCTTGAAGCCGAACGACTCGACCAGGAAGGCGGTGCCCGGCTCGGGCTGGTTGAGCAGGCGCAGTTTGATCGAATCGCGCAGCTGGTAGAGGTTGAGATTGGTGGTGTCGATCTTCAGGTCGGCAAGGTCGGCAATCGGCCCCAGCAGTTCACTTTCGACGCGGATCGCTTCGGCCAGCGAGCGCTCGGCGTTGGTCAGCGGGTGACGCCGACGGGTTTCCGAGAAACGCTTGAGCAGCGTGTCTTGGTCGGCATCGAGGAACAGCACATCACACTGGATGTGGCGCCCACGGGCCTCCGCCAACAGTTCGGGGAAGCGCGACAGGTGGCTGGGCAGGTTGCGCGCATCGATCGATACCGCCACCTTGGGTTGCAGCAGTTCGGTATTGATCAACGCGTTCTCTGCCAGCTGCGGTAGCAGCCCGGCGGGCAGGTTGTCGATGCAATAGAAACCGTTGTCTTCCAGCACATCAAGGGCGGTGCTCTTGCCGGAGCCGGACCGGCCGCTGACGATGATCAGGCGCATGTTCAGCTCCCGTTCTGCACGTCCAGGACGACTTGATACAACGCTTCGCTGCTGCTGGCGGCACGCAGGCGATCACGAACATCCTTGCGATCGAGCATGCTGGCGATCTGGCGGAGCAGTTCAAGGTGCGCATCGGTGGCGGCTTCTGGCACCAGCAGGACGAACAGCAAGTCCACAGGTGCACCGTCGATGGCGTCGAAATCAATGGGGGCGGCGAGGTGGAGCAGGGCACTTACCGGGCTCTCGCAACCCTTGAGACGGCAATGTGGAATTGCAATGCCATTGCCAAATCCAGTTGAGCCCAGTTTTTCGCGGGCGATCAGCTTCTCGAAGAGATCTTGCTCATCAAGCTCGGGGACTTCGCGGTGGACCGCAGCGGCGATCGTTTCCAGCGCGCGTTTTTTACTGCTGACGCCCGGCACATTCACCAGGGAACGGCCGGGGGTCAGGATGGTTTCAAGTCGGATCATGGATGAGAGGGATCAGCGGGCTGCTGCACCTTGCAGCAGGCTTTGCTGTTTTTCCTTGTGTTTTTTCAGTTGGCGGTCGAGCTTGTCGGCCAAGGCGTCGATCGCTGCATACATGTCTTCGTGTTCGGCGTTGGCAACCACTTCACCGCCGGGAATCTGCAGGGTCGCCTCGACCTTCTGCTGCAGCTTCTCGACTTTCATGATGACCTGCACGTTGGTGATCTTGTCGAAGTGACTTTCCACGCGAGCGAGCTTTTCAAGCACATAATCGCGCAGTGGCTGGGTGACTTCTACATGCTGTCCACTGATATTGACTTGCATACAGCTTCTCCTTTGTTGCCCGTGCATAAAGAGGCAGGTATTGCACCTGCCCCACAAACGCTGTGGCACATCCAGGGGCTACATCAGTCGCTTGCGCTCGCTCGACGGTGCGATGCCGAGGGACTCGCGGTACTTGGCGACGGTGCGACGGGCTACCTGGATGCCTTGTGCCTCCAGTAAACCAGCGATCTTGCTGTCACTCAATGGCTTTTTCTGATTTTCCGCTGCAACCAGTTTCTTGATGATCGCGCGAATCGCCGTAGACGAGCATTCTCCGCCTTCGGCGGTGCTGACGTGGCTGGAGAAAAAGTACTTCAGTTCGTAGATGCCACGCGGGGTGTGCATGTATTTCTGCGTGGTCACCCGCGAAATGGTCGACTCATGCATGCCCACCGCTTCGGCGATGTCATGCAGGACCAGTGGCTTCATCGCTTCGTCGCCATGGTCGAGGAAGCCGCGCTGGTGCTCGACGATCTGCGTGGCGACCTTCATCAGCGTTTCGTTGCGGCTTTGCAGGCTCTTGATGAACCAGCGCGCCTCTTGCAGCTGGTTGCGCATGAAGGTGTTGTCGGCGCTGGTATCGGCGCGGCGGACGAAGCCGGCGTACTGCGGGTTGACCCGCAGGCGTGGGATCGCTTCCTGGTTCAGCTCGACCAGCCAGCGGTCGCTGTCCTTGCGCACGATCACGTCAGGCACCACGTATTCCGGTTCGCTGGACTCGATCTGTGAACCGGGCCGCGGGTTGAGGCTCTGCACCAGTTCGATCACCTGGCGCAGTTCGTCTTCCTTGAGCTTCATGCGGCGCATCAGCTGGCTGTAGTCGCGGCTGCCGAGCAGGTCGATGAAATCGGTGACCAGGCGCTGGGCTTCGCCCATCCACGGCGTGCTGGCGGGCAGCTGGCGCAATTGCAGCAGCAGGCACTCGCCGAGGTTGCGGGCACCGACGCCGGCCGGCTCGAACTGCTGGATGCGGTGCAGCACCGCTTCGACCTCGTCGAGCTCGATATCCAGCTCCGGGTCGAAGCCTGCGCAGATCTCTTCGAGGGTGTCTTCCAGGTAGCCCTGGCCGTTGATGCTGTCGATCAGGGTGACGGCGATCAGGCGGTCGGTATCGGACATCGGTGCCAGGTTCAGTTGCCACAGCAGGTGGCTCTGCAGGCTTTCGCCGGCCGATGTGCGGGTGGTGAAGTCCCACTCGTCGTCATCGTTGCTCGGCAGGCTGCTGGCGCTGGTCTGGTAGATGTCTTCCCAGGCGGTGTCGACCGGCAACTCGTTGGGGATGCGCTCGTTCCACTCACCGTCTTCCAGGGTTTCGGCACTGCTGGTGCTTTCCTGGAAGCTGGTGTCCTGGACTTCGGCGGCCGGCTTGTTCTCGGCGTTGTCCGCCATCGGGTCGCTGTTGTCGAAGTCGTCGCCGTCTTCCTGACGTTCGAGCATCGGATTGGATTCCAGCGCTTCCTGGATTTCCTGCTGGAGGTCCAGGGTGGAGAGCTGGAGTAGGCGGATGGCCTGTTGCAACTGCGGTGTCATCGTCAGTTGCTGGCCCATTTTTAGGACGAGCGATGGTTTCATGGCTGGGGCTTAATACCTTGTTCGCCGGCGCGCATGCGCCATCCACTACACGAGGGCGCCGGAGCGCCAAATTCAAGCAAGTTTTATGCCTTAAATTGTAGCGTTTGCCTAGAGCACTGTAACAACTTAAGCCCCGACAGGGCGTTAATGCCAGCGCTCCAGGCAGGTCCCAGGGGTCAGAGTCGGAACTCGTGGCCCAGGTAGACCTCCTTGACCAGGTCGTTGGCCAGGATGGTCTCGGCGTCACCTTCGGCGATCAGTCGGCCGTCGTTGACGATATAGGCTGTTTCGCAGATATCCAGGGTTTCACGGACGTTGTGGTCGGTGATCAGTACACCGATGCCCTTGGCCTTGAGGTGGTGGATGATCTGCTTGATGTCACCCACGGAGATCGGGTCGACACCGGCAAAAGGTTCGTCCAGCAGGATGAACTTCGGTGCGGTGGCCAGGGCGCGGGCAATTTCGACCCGGCGGCGTTCGCCACCGGAAAGGCTCATGCCGAGGTTGTCGCGGATGTGACTGATGTGGAACTCCTGCAGCAGGCTTTCCAGCTCCTTGCGCCGGCCTTCGCGGTCGATGTCCTTGCGGGTCTCGAGAATGGCCATGATGTTGTCGGCCACCGATAGCTTGCGGAAGATCGAGGCTTCCTGCGGCAGGTAGCCGATACCGGCGCGGGCGCGGCCGTGCATGGGCTGGTGGCTGACATCGAGGTTGTCGATGAGCACGCGCCCCTGGTCGGCCTGGACCAGGCCGACGATCATGTAGAAGCAGGTGGTCTTGCCGGCGCCGTTGGGGCCGAGCAGGCCAACGATCTGCCCGCTGTCGATCGACAGGCTGACATCGCGCACGACTTGCCGCCCCTTGTAGCTCTTGGCCAGGTGCTGGGCTTTGAGAGTTGCCATTTACTCGGCCTTCTTCTTCGGCTGGATCACCATGTCGATGCGCTGACGTGGTTGAGTCACGTTGCCACCGCGACCGGCGGTCGCAACCTGGGTCTTGGTGTTGTAGACGATCTTCTCGCCTTCGGTGGTGTTGCCTTCGTTCTCGACCTTGGCGCGATCGGTGAGGATCACCGTGTCTTTCTGCGCCTGGTACTGGATGGTCACCGCCCAGCCCTTCATCTTGTCAGGCTTGGCCGTGCTCTGCTGCTGCTCGAAGTAGGCCAGGTTGCCCACCGACGTCACCACGTCGATGTCGCCATTGGCGGCACGGGTCATGGTTACGGTGTTGCCTTTGATCATCATCGAGCCCTGGGTGATGATCACATCGCCGGTATAGGTGGCCACGCCTTGCTTGTCGTCCAGGTGCGCGTTGTCGGCCTGGATGCGAATAGGCTGGTCACGGTCGGTCGGCAGGGCGAAGGCGCTCGCGCTTCCCAGTGCTGCGCTCAGGCTGAGCAAAAGGGGGAGGGTTTTAACGAGCCTCATACTGTCCTCTTACGTTAGAGAGCAAGTCCATCTTGCCTTCTTTCAAATACGCTTTCATTCCCTTGCCTGTGGTTGTGCCACCGGCGCCGTCGATTCTAACGGCTTGCTCGGTCTGAGCATATTGCTTCTGCGGGAATACGGTCATGCGCGAGCTGGTGATGATGGTGTCGCGCTGCTTTTCGTCGGTGCGGGCGACCCGCACCTGGTCGATCAGTTCGACTTCGCTGCCGTCGGGGTTGACCTCGGCGCGCAGGCTCTGCACGTGCCACGGGTATTCAGTGCCGCGGTACATGTGCAGGTCGGGCGTGGTCACCAGGGTGACCTCGCTGGCCTTGAGGTGTTCGACCTTGTCGGCGGTCATTTCGTATTGCAGCTTGCCATCGGGCAGGAACTGCACGCTGTGTGCGTTGATCGCATAGTAGTCGATGGCGCTTTCGTCGACCTGGGCCTTTGGTTCCTCGAGGAAGCGCTCCGGGCTGACATTCCAGTAGCCGACCGCCACCAGCAGGGCGGCGATGACCACGAGCAGCGCAATGTTGCGGGCTTTCTTGCTGAGCATGGGCGGCCTTAAAGGTAATTGGCGTTGGCAGCGTCCAGGGTGCCCTGGGCCTGCATGATCAGTTCACAGAACTCGCGAGCGGCACCTTCGCCACCCCGTGCCTGGGTCACGCCATGGGCGTGCTGGCGTACGAATGGTGCGGCATTGGCCACCGCCATGCCCAGCCCGACTCGGCGAATCACCGGCAGGTCGGGAAGGTCGTCGCCCAGGTAGGCGACCTGTTCATAGCTTAGGCCCAGTTCGGCGAGCAGGCCGTCCAGCACCACCAGTTTGTCCTCGCGGCCCTGGAACAGGTGGGGGATGCCGAGGTTCTTCGCCCGGCGCTCGACCACCGGGGTCTTGCGCCCGCTGATGATCGCCGTGGTCACGCCCGAGGTCATGAGCATCTTGATGCCTTGGCCGTCGAGGGTATTGAAGGTCTTGAATTCGCTGCCGTCTTCAAGGAAGTACAGGCGGCCGTCGGTGAGCACGCCGTCCACGTCGAACACGGCGAGCTTGATGGCCTTGCCACGTTGCATCAGGTCTTGGTTCATAGTCATGACTCTCGGTTACATGACGCCTGCGCGCAGCAGGTCGTGCATGTTCAGCGCGCCGGTCGGGCAGTTGTTACGGTCGACCACCACCAGCGCGTTGATCTTGTGATCTTCCATGATTTTCAGCGCTTCGGCGGCGAGCATCTCGGCGCGAGCGGTCCTGCCGTGCACGGTCATCACCTGGTCGATCAGGGTGGTGTGCACATCGATGTTGCGGTCCAGGCTGCGGCGCAGGTCGCCATCGGTGAAGATCCCGGCCAGGGTGCCGTCCTGCTCCAGGACCACGGTCATGCCCAGGCCCTTGCGCGACATTTCCAGCAGTGCGTCCTTGAGCAATGTGCCGCGTTGAACCTGTGGCAGCTCGTCGCCGGAATGCATGACATTCTCGACCTTGAGCAGCAGGCGCCGGCCCAGTGCACCGCCGGGGTGCGAGAAGGCGAAGTCTTCTGCGGTGAAACCGCGCGCTTCGAGCAGGGCGATGGCCAGCGCGTCGCCCAGCACCAGCGCGGCGGTGGTGGAGGAGGTCGGGGCCAGATTGAGCGGGCAGGCTTCCTGTGCGACGCGGGCATCGAGGTTGACCTCGGCTGCCTGGGCCAGTGGCGAGTCCGGGTTGCCGGTCAGGCTGATCAGCTGGATGCCAAGGCGCTTGATCAACGGCAGCAGGGTAACGATTTCGGCCGTGCTGCCCGAATTGGACAGCGCCAGGATCACATCATTGCGGGTAATCATGCCCATGTCGCCGTGGCTGGCCTCGGCGGGGTGCACGAAGAATGCCGGTGTGCCGGTGCTGGCCAGGGTGGCGGCGATCTTGTTGCCGATATGCCCTGACTTGCCCATGCCGACCACCACCACGCGGCCCGTGCTGGCCAGGATCAGCTCGCAGGCCTTGACGAAGTTCGCGTCGATGCTGGCTGCCAGGCCCTGTACGGCCTCCAACTCCAGGCGCAAGGTGCGCTGGGCGGACTGGATCAGCTCATTGGATTGGCTCATGTCGAAAACACTGCCTGAAGAAAAGGCGGCGATTATAGCCGCAATGTAAGAAAGCCTCATCCATTGGATTGCCTGAACATTTGTCATGAAACCCTGTCGTTGCCCTGAACGACACGTTGCATGGCCTTGGGGGCGAGGGGGCAGCGGTGCTATAGTTCGCCGCTATTCGGCCTGCCAAGGGCGCGTGTGTCTTCAAGATGAAGGCCGGCGTCCATTAGTGCGAGGCTGCACTAGCAAGGAGTCTAGATGAGTGTGGATAGCGCCTACGCGGTCGAGTTGAAGGGAGTCACCTTCAAGCGCGGTTCGCGCAGCATTTTCAGCAATGTCGACATCCGTATCCCGCGCGGCAAGGTCACCGGGATCATGGGGCCGTCGGGTTGCGGCAAGACCACGCTGCTACGCCTGATGGGCGCGCAGCTACGGCCGTCGAGCGGTGAAGTGTGGGTGGCGGGGCAGAACCTGCCGAGCCTTTCGCGCAGCGACTTGTTCGACGCACGCAAGCAGATGGGCGTGCTGTTCCAGAGCGGCGCGCTGTTCACCGATCTCGATGTGTTCGAGAACGTCGCTTTTCCGTTGCGCGTGCATACCCAGCTTTCGGACGAGATGATCCGCGACATCGTGTTGATGAAACTGCAGGCCGTGGGCCTGCGCGGTGCCATCGACCTGATGCCGGACGAACTGTCCGGCGGCATGAAGCGCCGGGTGGCGCTGGCCCGGGCGATTGCCCTGGACCCGCAGATCCTGATGTACGACGAACCGTTCGTCGGCCAGGACCCGATTGCCATGGGTGTGCTCGTGCGGCTGATCCGCCTGCTCAACGATGCCCTGGGTATCACCAGCATCGTGGTTTCCCACGACCTGGCCGAAACTGCCAGTATCGCCGACTACATCTATGTGGTCGGCGATGGCCAGGTGCTGGGCCAGGGTACGCCCGACGAACTGATGGGCTCGGACAATCCGCGCATTCGCCAGTTCATGAAAGGTGACCCGGACGGCCCGGTGCCATTCCACTTTCCCGCGCCTGACTACCGCGCCGATCTGCTGGGAGCGCGGTGATGCGCAGAAAATCCTTACTCGAACGTATCCGCCTGCTCGGGCGCTCGGCGATCGACGTGCTGGCGGTGCTCGGGCGTTCGTGCCTGTTCCTGTTCCATGCACTGATCGGCCGTGGCGGCATCGGCGGTGGTTTCCAGTTGCTGACCAAGCAGCTGTACTCGGTGGGCGTGCTGTCGCTGGCGATCATTGTCGTTTCCGGCGTGTTCATCGGCATGGTGCTGGCCCTGCAGGGCTACAGCATCCTGACCAAGTACGGCTCCGAGCAGGCGGTCGGGCAGATGGTCGCCCTGACCCTGCTGCGTGAGCTCGGCCCGGTGGTCACCGCGCTGTTGTTCGCCGGCCGCGCCGGTTCTGCACTGACCGCCGAAATCGGCAACATGAAGTCCACCGAGCAGCTGTCGAGCCTGGAAATGATCGGCGTCGACCCGCTCAAGTACATCGTCGCGCCACGCCTGTGGGCCGGTTTCATCTCGCTGCCGCTGCTGGCGCTGATCTTCAGCGTGGTCGGCATCTGGGGTGGTTCGTGGGTCGCGGTCGACTGGCTGGGCGTTTACGAAGGCTCGTTCTGGGCCAACATGCAGAACAGTGTTTCCTTTACCGACGACGTGCTCAACGGGCTGATCAAGAGCCTGGTGTTCGCCTTCGTCACGACCTGGATTGCCGTGTTCCAGGGGTACGACTGCGAACCCACCTCAGAGGGGATCAGCCGTGCCACCACCAAGACCGTGGTCTATGCCTCGTTGGCAGTACTGGGTCTGGACTTTATTCTGACCGCCTTGATGTTTGGAGATTTCTGATGCAAAACCGCACCCTGGAAATCGGTGTCGGCCTGTTCCTCCTGGCCGGGATCCTGGCGCTGCTGCTGCTGGCCCTGCGCGTCAGCGGGCTGTCCGCCAGCCCGAGCAGCGATACCTATAAAGTTTATGCGTACTTCGACAATATCGCCGGTTTGACGGTCAGAGCTAAAGTGACCATGGCCGGTGTAACGATCGGCAAGGTCACCGCCATCGATCTGGACCGTGATTCCTACACCGGTCGGGTGACCCTGCAGCTGGACAAGTCGGTCAACAACCTGCCGACCGACTCCACTGCTTCGATCCTGACCGCCGGCTTGCTTGGCGAGAAATACATCGGTATCAGCGTGGGCGGTGAAGAAGACGTGCTCAAGGATGGTTCGACCATCCATGACACTCAGTCGGCGCTGGTGCTGGAAGATCTGATTGGCAAGTTCCTGCTCAACTCCGTTGGCAAGGAACCCAAAGAAGCGCAACCGGCTAATTAAGGAGTTTCCATGATTTCGATCCTGCGACGTGGCCTGCTGGTGCTGCTGGCGGCCTTCCCCCTGATGACCCTGGCCGCGCAGTCGCCGCATGACGTGGTTCAGAGCACCACCACTGAGTTGCTCAGCGATCTGAAGGCCAACAAGGAGCAGTACAAGACCAACCCGAATGCCTTCTACGATTCGCTCAACCGCATTCTCGGTCCGGTAGTGGATGCTGAAGGCATCTCGAAAAGCATCATGACCGTCAAGTACTCGCGCAAGGCCACCCCTGCGCAGATTCAGCGCTTCCAGGACAACTTCAAGCGCAGCCTGTTTCAGTTCTATGGCAATGCGCTGCTGGAGTACAACAACCAGGGCATCACCGTCGACCCGGCCAAGGCTGATGACGGCAAGCGCGCCAGTGTCGGCATGAAGGTTACCGGCAACAACGGTGCGGTCTATCCGGTGCAATACACCCTGGAAAACCTCGGCGGTGAGTGGAAGGTACGCAACGTCATCGTCAACGGCATCAATATCGGCAAGCTGTTCCGCGACCAGTTCGCCGATGCCATGCAGCGCAATGGCAACGACCTGGACAAGACCATCGACGGCTGGGCCGGCGAAGTGGCCAAGGCCAAGGAAGCTGCCGACAACTCGCCAGAGAAGACCGTCAAATGAGCGAGGCCGCTGTAACCATGGCCGAGCCGGGCGTGCTGTGCCTGGCCGGCGAACTGGATTACCGCAGCGGGCCGGCCCTGCGCAAGCAGGGCAAGGCGCTGATCGGCGCCTGCCGTGAAGCGCGTCTGGTGCTGGACTGCTCGGCCGTGGCGCGCTCCACCAGTGTCGGCCTGTCGCTGCTGCTGGCGTTCATCCGTGACGCCCAGGCTGCCGGCAAGGCCTTCGAAGTGCGTGGCATGCCCGACGACATGCGGGAAATCGCCGGGGTCTATGACCTCGATGAGGTGCTGGCAAGCTGATGGCTTGGCAGTGAAGAGAGGCCCCTCGGTCGCGCGCCCCTTCGTTGGGCTTCGCAGGCGAGGGGCTTTTTTGTATGATGGCCGACCCGTGCGCATCGGGCGCCGATTGAGGTTGAGCATGCAGGCCGTAGAAGTTAAGAGCTTCCTTGAAGAGAAATTGCCGGGATCCCGGGTCGAAGTTGAAGGCGAAGGCTGCAACTTCCAGTTGAACGTGATCAGCGACGAGTTGGCTGGCCTGAGCCCGGTCAAACGTCAGCAGGCGATCTATGCTCACCTGAATCCGTGGATTGCCAATGGCAGCATCCATGCGGTAACCATGAAATTTTTCAGCAGCGCAGCCTGGGCTGAGCGCACCTGAGCCAACTTGGCGGCGAGACACCAATGGACAAACTGATTATTACTGGCGGCGCTCGTCTTGATGGCGAGATCCGCATTTCCGGCGCGAAGAACGCGGCTCTGCCGATCCTGGCGGCGACCCTGCTGGCCGATGGCCCGGTCACCGTGGGCAACCTGCCGCACCTGCACGACATCACCACCATGATCGAGCTGTTCGGGCGCATGGGCATCGAGCCTGTGATCGACGAAAAGCTGGCGGTGGAAATCGACCCGCGCACCATCAAGACCCTGGTAGCGCCTTACGAGCTGGTCAAGACCATGCGCGCCTCGATCCTGGTGCTCGGCCCCATGGTCGCGCGCTTCGGTGAAGCCGAGGTGGCGCTGCCAGGTGGCTGCGCCATCGGTTCGCGCCCGGTCGACCTGCACATCCGCGGCCTCGAGGCCATGGGCGCGAAGATCGAAGTCGAAGGCGGCTACATCAAGGCCAAGGCCCCTGAAGGCGGCCTGCGCGGCGCGCACTTCTTCTTCGACACCGTCAGCGTGACCGGCACCGAGAACATCATGATGGCCGCGGCACTGGCCAAAGGCCGCAGCGTGCTGCAGAACGCCGCGCGCGAGCCTGAAGTGGTCGATCTGGCCAACTTCATCAACGCCATGGGCGGCAAGGTCCAGGGCGCAGGCACCGACACCATCACCATCGATGGCGTCGAGCGTCTGCACAGCGCCCACTACCGCGTCATGCCCGACCGTATCGAGACCGGCACCTACCTGGTCGCCGCCGCCGTGACCGGTGGCCGCGTCAAGGTCAAGGATACCGACCCGACCATCCTCGAGGCGGTACTGGAAAAGCTGAAGGAAGCGGGCGCCGACCTCACCACCGGTGAGGACTGGATCGAGCTGGACATGCACGGCAAGCGGCCCAAAGCCGTCAACCTGCGTACCGCCCCGTACCCGGCGTTCCCGACCGACATGCAGGCGCAATTCATCTCGCTGAACGCGATCGCCGAAGGCACTGGCGCGGTCATCGAGACGATCTTCGAAAACCGCTTCATGCACGTGTACGAAATGCACCGCATGGGCGCGCAGATCCAGGTCGAAGGCAACACCGCGATCGTCACGGGCGTACCGACCCTCAAAGGGGCGCCGGTAATGGCCACCGACCTGCGTGCATCCGCCAGCCTGGTGCTGTCGGCGCTGGTCGCCGAAGGCGATACCCTGATCGACCGCATCTACCACATCGACCGTGGTTACGAGTGCATCGAGGAAAAACTGCAGATGCTCGGCGCGAAAATCCGCCGCGTACCGGGCTAGTCGCCCACTGGCACAAGGATGTGTCATTCGAATTGAATGCGGTCGGGCGATAGTTGCCCGGCCGGCAGTAGCCGCTTAAGGACCGACGTTCCAATGTTGACCATCGCGCTTTCCAAAGGCCGTATTCTCGACGATACCCTGCCATTGCTGGCCGAGGCCGGTATCGTGCCGACCGAGAATCCGGACAAGAGCCGCAAGCTGATCATCCCCACCACGCAGGACGACGTGCGCCTGCTGATCGTGCGTGCCACCGACGTGCCGACCTATGTCGAGCATGGTGCTGCCGACCTCGGTGTGGCTGGCAAGGACGTGCTGATGGAGTACGGCGGCCAAGGCCTGTATGAACCACTGGACCTGCAGATTGCCCGCTGCAAGCTGATGACCGCCGGTGTGGTCGGTGCGCCCGAGCCCAAGGGCCGCCTGCGCGTCGCCACCAAGTTCGTCAACGTGGCCAAGCGTTATTACGCCGAGCAGGGCCGCCAGGTCGACATCATCAAGCTGTACGGCTCGATGGAGCTGGCCCCGCTGATCAACCTCGCCGACAAGATCATCGACGTGGTCGACACCGGCAACACCCTGCGTGCCAACGGCCTGGAACCCCAGGAACTGATCGCCACGATCAGCTCGCGCCTGGTGGTCAACAAGGCCTCCATGAAGATGCAGCACGCCCGCATCCAGAGCCTGATCGACACGCTGCGCCAAGCGGTCGAATCCCGACACCGCGGCTAAGACTCACTACCTCCTGCGCGCGACCTCCGCTGTCGCGCCCGTCTATCCGCGTCATAGCCATTTTTCTCGGGTGCCCGCGCGGATGGACTGGTAGCCTAGGGCGCCTGAGCATTCGCTAACAATCGAGGCCCTCGCCATGACCGTGTCCACTGCAATTGCCCGTCTCAACGCTGCTGATCCGGATTTCGCCCGACATCTGGATCATCTGCTGAGCTGGGAAAGTGTGTCCGATGACGCGGTCAACCAGCGCGTGCTCGACATCATCAAGGCCGTGCGCGAGCGCGGTGACGCCGCGCTGGTGGAATTCACCCAGCGCTTCGACGGCGTTGACGCCAAGTCCATCGATGACCTGATCCTTGGTCGCGAGCGCCTGGAGCTGGCACTGACCCGCATCACCGACGCCCAGCGTCAGGCCCTGGAAAAAGCCGCCAGCCGCGTGCGCCTGTACCACGAGCGCCAAAAGCAGGACTCATGGCAGTACACCGAAGCGGACGGCACCGTGCTCGGTCAGAAGGTCACGCCGCTGGACCGCGCCGGCCTGTACGTGCCGGGTGGCAAGGCGTCGTACCCTTCGTCGGTGCTGATGAATGCCATTCCGGCCAAGGTCGCTGGCGTCACCGAGGTGGTGATGGTGGTGCCGACCCCGCGTGGCGAGGTCAACGAACTGGTGCTGGCTGCTGCGTGCATCGCCGGTGTCGATCGGGTGTTCACCGTCGGCGGCGCCCAGGCCGTTGCAGCCCTGGCCTATGGCACCGAAAGCGTGCCGCAGGTCGACAAGATCGTCGGCCCGGGCAACATCTACGTGGCCACTGCCAAGCGCCACGTGTTTGGCCAGGTCGGCATCGACATGATCGCCGGCCCTTCGGAAATCCTCGTGGTGTGCGACGGCCAGACCGACCCGGACTGGATCGCCATGGACCTGTTCTCCCAGGCCGAGCACGATGAAGACGCCCAGGCCATCCTGGTCAGCCCGGATGCCGCATTCCTCGACCGCGTGGCCGCGAGCATCGACAAGCTGCTGCCGACCATGGAGCGCGCCGAGATCATCGGCAAGTCGATCAACGGCCGGGGTGCGCTGATCCAGGTGCGCGACATGCAGCAGGCCATGGAAGTGGCCAACCGCATCGCCCCAGAGCACCTCGAGCTGTCGGTTGCCGACCCGCAAGCCTGGCTGCCGCAGATCCGCCACGCCGGCGCGATCTTCATGGGCCGCCACACCAGCGAGGCGCTGGGCGACTACTGCGCGGGCCCCAACCACGTGTTGCCGACCTCCGGCACTGCGCGTTTCTCGTCGCCGCTGGGCGTGTATGACTTCCAGAAGCGCTCGTCGATCATCTTCTGCTCCGAGCAGGGCGCATCCGAGCTGGGTCACACCGCCTCGGTCCTGGCCCGTGGCGAGTCGCTGACCGCCCACGCCCGCAGTGCTGAATACCGTATCCTGACCCAAGACAAGGGGAACTGAACATGAGTCGATTCTGGAGCCCCTTCGTCAAGGCACTGGTGCCGTACGTGCCGGGCGAGCAGCCGAAAATGGCCCGCCTGGTGAAGCTGAACACCAACGAGAACCCGTATGGCCCGTCGCCCAAGGCGCTGGAAGCCATGCGCGCTGAACTGAACGACAACCTGCGCCTGTATCCGGACCCGAACAGTGACCGGCTCAAGCAGGCGGTGGCCGACTACTACGGCGTCACCGCAGCCCAGGTATTCGTCGGCAACGGCTCGGACGAGGTGCTGGCGCACATTTTCCACGGTTTGTTCCAGCACGATCGTGGCCCGCTGCTGTTCCCGGATGTCAGCTACAGCTTCTATCCGGTCTATTGCGGCCTGTATGGCATTCCATTCGAGCAGGTGGCGCTGGATGAGCAGTTCCAGATCCGCATCGCCGACTACGCCAAGGCCAACGCCGGGATCATCTTCCCCAACCCCAACGCGCCAACCGGCTGCCTGCTGCCGCTGCAAGCGATCGAGCAGTTGCTGCAGGCCAACCGCGATTCGGTCGTGGTGGTGGATGAGGCCTACATTGATTTCGGGGGTGAGACGGCCATCAGCCTGGTGGATCGTTATGACAACCTGCTGGTGACCCAGACCCTGTCGAAATCGCGCTCGCTGGCCGGTCTGCGGGTCGGCCTGGCCGTCGGCCATCCGGACCTGATCGAAGCGCTGGAGCGAATCAAGAACAGCTTCAACTCCTACCCGCTGGACCGCATGGCCATCGTGGGTGCAGCGGCGGCGTTCGAAGATCAGGCCTATTTCGAGGAAACCTGCCGCAAGGTGATCGGCAGCCGTGAAGCGCTGGTCGAGCAGTTGGTTGCAAAGGGCTTCGAAGTGCTGCCATCGGCGGCCAACTTCATCTTTGCCCGCCACCCGCAGCAGGATGCCGCGCAACTGGCGGCGCGCCTGCGTGAGCAAGGTGTGATCGTGCGTCACTTCAAGCAGGAGCGGATTGCCCAGTTCCTGCGTATCACCATTGGTACGCCCGAGATGAACCAGGCGTTGATCGACGCCCTGAACTGAGCCCGGCTTGCTGCAGGAGCGGGTGTGCTCGCTCCTGCAGGCAATGTGCGTGCATCAGTAGCTGTTTTCTTCGATGACGATTGGTTTGCTGACGGGCCGGGTGCGCACCGCCACCGGTGTGTCATCCAGCTCAAGCACGTAGTCGTTGGGCTGGCGCATGCCCTGTGGATCAGTCCATTGCTGCAGGTAGGCTGGCACGTTAGCCACTACCTGGCCATTTCTGTGAATGATCACCGTGCCTTGCGAGTCGCTGTTCCACAGCAACTTGGCGGCGCCTTCAATGGCCCGCGCCTTGCGTACTCCCGTAGCGCCAAGCAGTGGCGTGCCATCGAGCCTCCATTCGGGCAGCAGGTCGAGGCCCATGTGCCTGAGCACGGTCGGGGCCACCGAGGTCTGCGCCGCGTAGCCATACAGGTTGTTGGGCCCCGGGTTGTCCTCTGGAATGCTTGGCTGGTTCAACTCTTCGTTCAACGACTTGTTGCTGGCAATGAAGACCGTCTTCTCCTGTTCGGTCATCCCACCATGCCCTGTGCCCTCATAATCACGACCGTGGTCAGTGCAGACGATCACCAGCCAGTTTTCCTGGGGGTTCTTGTAGGCACGTGCCTTGACCTTGTCCAGCAGGCGCCCGAGCCTGTTGTCAGCTTCGCGCAGGGCAAACTGGTAGGCCGGGCCAAAGCCGCTGGCATGGCCGACCTCATCGGGATCGTCGAGCTGGATGAAGGTGAAGTCGGCAGGTGTGCTTTCTAGGATCTCCAGAGTTCGGAGGGTGACCTGTTCATCGGTCAGGCCGCTTTCGCGCACATTGCTGCCTTGCGCGTCCTCCAGCAGGAAAGCCGTGTTGATCGGTGACCAGTTGACGATGCTGGACAGGTAAGCGTTCGGCAGGGCATCACGTAGTCGTTTGAACAGGCTGGGGAACTCAGGGTCGACGCGCAAGGATCCGGCATTGGAAATGACCCCGTGCTTGTTGGCCCATACCCCGGTGAGCAAGGTCATCCAGCCTGGGTCACTGATGGTCGCCTGTTCACTTGCGCGGCCACTTATGCCGCCGGCATAGGCTTTATTGTGGAGCATGCGCTTCTTCAGGTGGGTATCGGCGCCCAGTTGTTCGTAGTACTGCAACTGCACGCCGTCCATGCCGATGATGAGTGTTTTGGGGTGTATGGGGGGCTGCCTGTGCTCGCAGCCTCTGAAGAGCAGGCTGAACAGCAGGGCGGCTGTCACCAGCGCACCCAACCGCAATGCTTTGGAAGTGAACATGAATCGTGCCTTGATGGAGTCGCGCCAAGCGTTACAACAAGGCATTCAACTGACAACTGGTAAAAATGCCAGTTGAATTGATGTCCGGAAGGCGTTCCATTAAGCTTCGCAAATTCATCGGATGATTGGTTGAGTGAAATGAGCAGTGAATTGACCAAGCGATCCCTGGTCGAACTTGCCGTAGAGCGGATGCGTGAGCGCATTGTGCAAGGCGACTGGCAAGTCGGGCAGCGCCTGCCGACCGAGCCGGTGCTGGCGCTGGAAATGGGCATCAGCCGCAATACCGTGCGCGAAGCCATGCGCGTGCTGGCATTCAGTGGCCTGGTGGAAATCCGCCAGGGTGACGGCAGTTACCTGCGCACCTGCCAGGATCCGCTGCAAGCCGTGCAGGCCATGTCGCGTTGCACCCTGGAGCAGGCCCGCGAAACCCGGCGCATCCTCGAAACCGAGGCGATCGGCCTTGCGGCGTTGCGCCGTACCGACGCGGACCTGCAAGCCTTGCGCGCAGCACTGACGGGCAGTGCCGAGCACTTCCACGGTGATGTCGATGCCTATGTCAGCTGCGACCTGGTGTTTCACCAGCGGCTGATCGACGCCGCGCACAACCCGGCACTGAGCGAGCTGTACCGCTACTTTTCCGGCGTGGTGGCCGCCGCGCTGCAACACAACATGGCGACCGTGCCACGCAGCCAGGCGACTTTCGACCTGCACGGGCAGATCCTCGACGCCATCGAACAACGCGATCCGGAGCGGGCCAAGGCCCTGAGCCGGACCCTCATCGAATCCTGAAGACGAAAAGGCCATGGCTGAACCAATGACCCGAGACGCGCCTGCCCGCGAGCGAGAACTGGAAGAACTGCTGATCGACGCCGAGGCCGACGATGCCCAGGTGCAACAACAAGCGCCGGCTCTGCAGCGGCCCTGGCTATTGCTGCTGGGTCTGGTGCTGGTGGCGCTGAACCTGCGGCCGGCATTGTCGAGCATGGCGCCGGTGCTTGGCCAGGTCGCTGCGGGGCTGGGCCTGAATGCCTCCGAGGCCGGTCTGCTGACCACCTTGCCGGTGCTCTGCCTGGGGCTGTTCGCACCGCTGGCACCGGTCCTGGCACGCCGTTTCGGCAGCGAGCGGGTGATCCTGGGCATCCTGCTCACCTTGGCATTGGGTATCGTGGTGCGCAGCGCCCTGGGGGCTGCCGGGGTGTTCATCGGCAGCCTGATGGCGGGGGCCAGCATCGGCATCATCGGGGTGCTGTTGCCGGGTATCGTCAAGCGCGACTTCCCGCAGCATGCGGGTACCCTGACCGGCGTCTACACCATGGCGCTGTGCCTGGGGGCGGCCATGGCCGCGGGGGCCACAGTGCCGCTGACCCAGCATTTCGATGACAACTGGGCCCTGGGCCTTGGCTTCTGGATGATACCGGCGCTGCTGGCGATGCTCATCTGGTTGCCACAAGCGCGCCAGGGCCACGGCCTGCACAAGGCTGCCTACCGGGTGCGCGGGCTTTGGCGAGACCCTCTGGCGTGGCAGGTAACGCTGTACATGGGGTTGCAGTCGTCGCTGGCGTACATCGTCTTTGGCTGGTTGCCGTCGATCCTCATTGGCCGCGGCCTGAGCCCGACCGAAGCCGGCCTGGTGCTGTCCGGCTCGGTGATCGTACAGCTGGTCAGCTCGCTGAGCGCACCTTGGCTGGCGACCCGTGGCAAAGACCAGCGCCTGGCCATCGTGATCGTCATGCTGGTGACGCTGGCTGGGCTGTTCGGTTGCCTGTATGCACCGGTCGAGGGTTTGTGGGGCTGGGCAGTACTGCTGGGGCTGGGGCAGGGCGGTACTTTCGCCTTGGCCCTTACGTTGATCGTGCTGCGCTCGAAGGATGCCCATGTGGCGGCAAACTTGTCGAGCATGGCGCAGGGGGTGGGGTATACCCTGGCATCCATGGGCCCGTTTGCGGTTGGCCTGGTGCATGACCTGACCGGGGGCTGGGCGGCGGTGGGCTGGATCTTCGCCGTGCTGGGCGTCGGGGCGATCGTGTTCGGGCTTGGCGCCGGGCGGGCTCTGCATGTGCAGGTGAGCAGCGAAAAACTCTGACATCGAGGCCGGCCTTGCCGACCTCTTCGCGGGTAAACCCGCTCTCACTGGAGTACCGCCAGCTCGAGGATTGCGGTGAGCCTGTGGGTGCGGCGGTTCGGCGCCCCGACTTGCCAGTGAAGAGGCTGGTACTGGCGTATGCAGGCGGGGCAGATTATCGTGCAACATCCCATTCCCAGGACGGACCAGCCCCCCATGAGCGACGCCAACCGTGACCTGATCACCCGCTTCTACCAGGCCTTCCAGCGCCTGGACGCCGAGGCCATGGTGGCCTGCTACAGCGACGACATCGTTTTCAGCGACCCCGTGTTCGGCACCCTGCGCGGCCGCGACGCAGGCGATATGTGGCGCATGCTCACCACCCGCGCCAAGGATTTTTCGCTGACGTTCGACCAGGTCCGCGCCGACTCGCACAGTGGCTGCGCGCACTGGGTTGCAACCTACCTGTTCAGCCAGACCGGCCGCACCGTGGTCAACGATATCCAGGCGCGCTTCATCATTCGCGACGGCCTGATCTGTCAGCATGACGATACCTTCGACCTGTGGCGCTGGTCGCGTCAGGCGCTGGGGGTGACAGGGGTACTGCTGGGTTGGTCGCCAATGCTGCAGAACAAGGTGCGCCAGCAGGCGTTCAAAGGGCTGCGAGCGTTCCAGCAGGCGCGCTGAGCGGTTAAGCTGTCGGCCATGAGCATCGTCAACGAAGTCAGCGAAACCCCGCTGTGCAAACCCTGGTATGTGTATCTGGTGCGGGCTGCCAATGGCTCGCTGTACTGCGGTATCAGCGATGACCCGCAGCGGCGTTTCGCTGCCCACCAGAAGGGCCAGGGTGCCCGCTATTTCAAGACCAGCCCGGCACAGGCGTTGGTCTACGTCGAGCAATGGCCGGACAAGGGCGAGGCGCTGCGCCAGGAGCGCCTGGTGAAGAAGTTGCGCAAGTCGGCCAAGGAGGCGCTGGTCGCCTCCTATGCGGCCGTCTGATCAGTCCTTGCGGCGCTTGAGCTGATCCACCAGCGTGGTCGGCAGGCCTTTGATGATCAACGTGCCGGCGGCCTCGTCATATTCCACCTTGTCACCCAGCAGGTGCGCCTCGAAGCTGATCGACAAGCCTTCGGCGCGCCCGGTGAAGCGGCGGAACTGGTTGAGGGTGCGTTTGTCCGCAGGGATTTCCGGCGACAGGCCGTAGTCCTTGTTGCGGATGTGGTCGTAGAAGGCCTTGGGGCGGTCCTCGTCAATCAGGCTCGACAGCTCTTCGAGGGTCACCGGTTCACCCAGCTTGGTCTGGGTGGTGGCGTACTCGACCAGGGTCTGGGTCTTTTCGCGGGCGGCTTCTTCTGGCAAGTCCTCGCTTTCGACGAAGTCGCTGAAGGCCTTGAGCAGGGTGCGCGTCTCGCCAGGGCCGTCGACGCCTTCCTGGCAGCCGATGAAGTCGCGGAAGTAATCCGACACCTTCTTGCCGTTCTTGCCCTTGATGAACGAGATGTACTGTTTGGAGTTCTGGTTGTTCTTCCACTCCGACAGGTTGATTCGCGCCGCCAGGTGCAGCTGGCCGAGGTCCAGGTGGCGCGACGGTGTCACGTCCAGCTCGGCATTCACCGCCACGCCTTCGCTGTGGTGCAGCAGGGCGATGGCCAGGTAGTCGGTCATGCCTTGCTGGTAGTGCGCGAACAAAATGTGGCCGCCGGTGGAGAGGTTGGACTCTTCCATCAGCTTTTGCAGGTGCTCCACCGCCACCCGGCTGAACGCGGTGAAGTCTTTCTCGTTTTCCAGGTACTGTTTCAGCCAGCCGCTCAGCGGGTAGGCGCCGGACTCGCCGTGGAAGAAGCCCCAGGCCTTGCCTTGCTTGGCGTTGTAGCTGTCGTTGAGGTCGGCCAGGAGGTTTTCGATGGCGTCCGATGCGCCCAGTTCGGTATCCCGTGCATGGAGCACGGCGGGGCTGCCATCGGGCTTCTTGTCGATCAGGTGAACGATGCAATGACGGATTGGCATGGAATTCTCGGTGAGTCCGGGGCGGCCAAAAGCCGCGCTGCAAAAGTTGTCCAGTTTACCTCAGACAACAGGC
This sequence comes from Pseudomonas sp. LRP2-20, assembly GCF_024349685.1. Lineage (NCBI taxonomy): Bacteria > Pseudomonadati > Pseudomonadota > Gammaproteobacteria > Pseudomonadales > Pseudomonadaceae > Pseudomonas > Pseudomonas sp. LR2-20. The sequence continues at coordinate 1,100,652 of NZ_AP025944.1, forward strand.
GCTGCAGTGGCCGCATGTTGGCAGAAATGCCGGTTGTTCGTTTTTTGTTCAAAATTGTGGGATTTCGGCTAAAACCCCCGAAAAACCTGCACTAAATCGAAGCGGGTAGCGGATATTTATCCATTCCTGTGGTAGCTTTGCGCCGTCTTGCGCCCCGTGTGTGGCGCATTGCTGGCAGCGTGCTCATGCCGTGTCGAACCAAACGCCGATTTACGCATCTACATGCGCGATTGGCGCGGCCCTCCAGAATTCAGGGGCTGGCCCGATAACGTCGTAGAACGCTGCATAACCACTGAATTAGATAGGGAAGGAACACCACCATGGCATTGACCAAAGACCAACTGATTGCCGATATCGCTGAAGCCATCGACGCGCCAAAAACCACCGCTCGTAACGCACTGGAGCAACTGGGCCAGATCGTTGCTGACCAACTGGAAAACGGCGCTGAAATCACCCTGCCAGGCATCGGCAAGCTGAAAGTCTCCGAGCGTCCTGCCCGTACCGGCCGCAACCCTTCGACTGGCGCTGCCATCGAAATCGCTGCCAAGAAAGTCGTCAAGTTCGTTCCGGCCAAAGGCCTGACCGACGCGGTCAACAAGTAATCCGTTGACGCAATGACGAAACCGCGCCCGGCTTGCCCGGGCGCGGTTTTTTCATGCCTGCGATTTACCCAGGGCTCGCCAGGCCTGGCGAGCGGTGGTGTCCTGGAAGCTCCAGGCGACCATGCGGCTCTGCTTCTGGCCTTGGCCCATCTCGGTGATGCGCACGGCCTTGGCGCCGGCCTTCTTCAGCGCCGCCTCGATACCTGGCAGGTTGCTGGCCTTGGACACCAGGCTGGTGAACCACAGCACCTGCTGTGCGTATTGCGCGCTTTCGTCGACCAGTTGGGTGACGAAGCGGATCTCGCCGCCCTCGCACCACAGTTCGTTGTTCTGCCCGCCGAAATTGAGCACCGGTAGCTTGCGCTTGGGGTCCTGCTTGCCGAGGTTCTTCCACTTGCGCTGGCTGCCGCGGGTAGCCTCCTCGCGTGAAGCATGGAAGGGTGGGTTGCACAGGGTCAGGTCGAAGCGCTCATCCTCGTGCAGCAGGCCGCTGAGGATGTGCCTGGGGTTGGCTTGCTGGCGCAGGCTGATGCCCTTGCTCAAACCATTGGCCTGGACGATGGCCTTGGCCGAGGCCAGCGCAACCGGGTCGATGTCCGAGCCAAGGAAGCGCCAGCGGTAATCGCTATGGCCGAGCAGCGGGTAGATGCAGTTGGCACCCACGCCAATGTCCAGCGCGCGAACCTGGGCGCCCCTGGGTACCTCGCCGGCATTGTCCTCGGCCAACAGGTCGGCAGCCACATGGATGTAGTCGGCACGGCCGGGGATCGGCGGGCACAGGTAATCGGCAGGAATATCCCAGTGCTGGATGCCGTACTGCGCCTTGAGCAGGGCGCGGTTGAACACCCGCACGGCTTCGGGGTTGGCGAAGTCGATGCTGGGTTTGCCGTGGGGGTTGGTGATGGTGAAGCGGGCCAGGTCAGGGTGGGCCTTGATCAGGCTGGGGAAGTCGTATCGACCCTGGTGGCGGTTGCGCGGGTGCAGGGTGGGTTTGTTCTGGGTCATGCTCGGGTCCGGTGTTGCTTGCGCTGGCCAGAGGGCCGTTGTGCGGCCCATTCGCGGCCAAGGCCGCTCCCACAGGATAGTGGTGCTACCTGAAGGCAGCATCATTCCTGTGGGAGCGGCCTTGGCCGCGAACGAGGGCGAAGCCCTCGCCGGTCAGATCAGCAATGTCAGGTTACAGCGCTGCAATCCGCGCATGCTGCTCGGTGAAGTTGGCCAGGGCCTGCTCGGACTCGGCCAGCTTGGCGCGTTCCTTCTCGATCACTGCAGGCGGTGCCTTGTCGACGAAGGCCGCGTTGGACAGCTTGCCGCCCACGCGCTGGACTTCACCCTGCAGACGCTGGATTTCCTTGTTCAGGCGAGCCAGTTCGGCGTCCTTGTCGATCAGGCCGGCCATCGGCACCAGTACCTGCAGGTCGCCCACCAGGGCGGTGGCCGATAGCGGTGCTTCGTCGGCGTCGCCGAGCACCGTGAACGATTCGACCTTGGCCAGCTTCTTCAGCAGCGCTTCGTTTTCCTGCAGGCGACGCTGGTCGTCGGCGTTGGCGTTCTTCAGGAACAGCGGCAGCGGCTTGCCTGGGCCGATGTTCATCTCGGCGCGGATGTTGCGCAGGCCGACCATCAGCTCCTTGAGCCACTCGATATCACCTTCGGCGGCGGCATCGATGCGGCTTTCATTGGCCACTGGCCACGGCTGCAGCATGATGGTCTTGCCTTGGATGCCGGCCAGCGGCGCGATGCGCTGCCAGATTTCTTCGGTGATGAACGGCATGAACGGGTGCGCCAGGCGCAGCGCCACTTCCAGCACACGCACCAGGGTGCGACGGGTGCCGCGAGCGCGCTCGACCGGGGCGTTCTCGTCCCACAGTACGGGCTTGGACAGCTCCAGGTACCAGTCGCAGTACTGGTTCCAGATGAACTCGTACAGCGCCTGGCTGGCCAGGTCGAAGCGGAACTGCTCGAGCTGGCGGGTCACTTCGGCTTCGGTGCGCTGCAGCTGCGAGATGATCCAGCGGTCGGCCAGCGACAGCTCGTAGGCTTCGCCGTTCTGGCCGCAGTCTTCGCCTTTGTCCAGCACATAGCGGGCGGCGTTCCAGATCTTGTTGCAGAAGTTGCGGTAGCCTTCGACGCGGCCCATGTCGAACTTGATGTCGCGGCCGGTGGAAGCCAGCGAGCAGAAGGTGAAGCGCAGGGCGTCGGTGCCGTAGCTGGCGATGCCTTCAGGGAACTCAGCCTTGGTCTGCTTGGCGATCTTCTCGGCAAGCTTGGGCTGCATCATGCCGCTGGTGCGTTTTTCCAGCAGGGCGTCGAGGGTGATGCCGTCGACGATGTCCAGCGGGTCGAGCACGTTGCCCTTGGACTTGGACATCTTCTGGCCTTGGCCGTCACGCACCAGGCCGTGTACGTACACGGTCTTGAACGGTACCTGCGGGGTGCCGTCCTCGTTCTTGATCAGGTGCATGGTCAGCATGATCATGCGCGCAACCCAGAAGAAGATGATGTCGAAGCCGGTCACCAGCACGTCGGTGGAGTGGAACTTCTTCAGGAACTCGGTCTGCTCCGGCCAGCCCAGGGTGGAGAAGGTCCACAGGCCCGAGCTGAACCAGGTGTCGAGCACGTCGTCGTCCTGGCGCAGTTTCACCTCGCTGCCGAGGTTGTGCTTGGCGCGGACTTCTTCTTCATTGCGCCCGACATATACCTGGCCAGCCTCGTCGTACCAGGCCGGGATGCGATGGCCCCACCACAGCTGGCGGCTGATGCACCAGTCCTGAATGTCGCGCATCCAGGAGAAGTACATGTTCTCGTACTGCTTGGGCACGAACTGGATGCGGCCGTCTTCCACGGCTTCGATGGCCGGTTCTGCCAGCGGCTTGGTGGAGACGTACCACTGGTCGGTCAGCCACGGCTCGATGACGGTGCCCGAGCGGTCGCCTTTCGGCACTTTCAGGGCGTGGTCGTCGATGCTCACCAGCAGGCCCTGGGCGTCCAGGTCGGCGACGATCTGCTTGCGGGCGACGAAGCGGTCGAGGCCGGCGTACTGGGCAGGCAGGCTGGTATCGACCTGCTCGTTGAGGCTGCCGTCGAGGTTGAAGGCCTGGGCGGCGGGCAGCACCAGGGCGTTCTTGTCGAAGATGTTCAGCAGCGGCAGGTTGTGGCGCTTGCCGACTTCATAGTCGTTGAAGTCGTGGGCCGGGGTGATCTTCACGCAGCCTGTGCCGAACTCCGGGTCGCAGTAGTCATCGGCGATGATCGGGATGCGGCGGCCGACCAGCGGCAGTTCGACGAATTTGCCGATCAGCGCCTGGTAGCGCTCGTCGGTCGGGTTGACAGCCACCGCGGCGTCACCCAGCAGGGTTTCCGGACGGGTGGTGGCGACTACCAGGTAGTCCTTGCCCTCGGCGGTCTTGGCGCCATCGGCCAGCGGGTAGCGCAGGTTCCACAGGTGGCCCTTCTCGTCGTGGTTTTCCACTTCGAGGTCGGAGATGGCCGTGTGCAGTTTGGTGTCCCAGTTGACCAGGCGCTTGCCGCGGTAGATCAGGCCGTCCTCGTGCAGGCGCACGAAGGCTTCCTTGACCGCCTCGGACAGGCCGTCGTCCATGGTGAAGCGCTCGCGGCTCCAGTCTACCGACGAGCCCAGGCGACGGATCTGGCGGCTGATGTTGCCGCCCGATTGATCCTTCCATTCCCAGACCTTTTCCAGGAATTTCTCACGGCCCAGGTCGTGACGGTTCTGGCCCTTGGCCTCGAGCTGGCGCTCGACCAGCATTTGCGTGGCGATACCGGCGTGGTCGGTACCGGGCTGCCACAGGGTGTCGCGGCCTTGCATGCGGCGGAAACGGATCAGGGCGTCCATGATCGCGTTGTTGAAACCGTGGCCCATGTGCAGGCTGCCCGTCACGTTCGGTGGCGGGATCATGATGGTGTAGGACTCACCTGCACCTTGTGGAGCGAAATAGTTTTCGGACTCCCAGGTGTTGTACCAGGAAGTTTCGATGGCGTGCGGCTGGTAGGTCTTATCCATGCGCGGCGGGACCCTGTGCATTTATTCGGGAAAGCCGGGAAGTATAACCAAGCTGGGGGCCGCAGGCGACAAGCTGCTGACAACTGTCGGAACAGTGGCGCCTGCTTCGCGGGCAAGCCCGCTCCCACAGGTTCGGCGCAGGCTTGAAGATGTGGGAGCGGGCCTGCCAGCGAAGCAGGTGCCCGATCTCTGGGGATTACTCGGAACGCTTGATCAGGCGCTCGATCCGCGCATCGAGGCGGCGCTTGATCTCGTTCTCGATATGCGGGGTGAAGTCGTTGATCACGTCCTGCATGATCATCTGCGCGGCGGCGCGCAACTCGCTCTCCAGGTGCAGCAGGGTGTCCTGGCGGCGGGTTTGCGGATCATCCTCGGGCTCAGTTGCTGCGGGCTCGGCTTCGGGCGCCGCGGTGCCTGCAGGCACGTCGAGCAACAGCGGAATCTGCTCGACCGTATCGGTCAGCAGCGGCGGCTGCAGGTCGGCATCGCCGAGCAACTGGCGAATCGATTCCAGATCGTCCAGCAGATGGGCAGAATCGGGTAGGGCGGAAGGCTTGTCCATCGTCGTTAAAGTCGCTGTAAGCGGTGGTCTTGCAGAGCATAGCCCTGTTCACGGTAGAAACGGAACCGCTCGCGGGCCGATTGGCGAATGCCGGGCTCCTCGACAACGATCTCGGCAACCCGCTCGAACTGGCCGACGAACCCTGGTACATCGGCACCCAGGTTGATCAGCAGGTCCCGGTGCTCGCCGGCATTGTCTGCCAGGCCCAGGGCAACCGAGGCGTGCGCGTGCACTTCAGCCAGGTCATGGGGCACGAAGGCTTCGCCCTTGAAGCGCCACAGGCGTTGGTCCAGCTCGTTGCGCTGCTCGGCGTCCTGGCAGTGCAGGTAGACCCGGTGGCCGAGGCGCCAGGCCTTCTCGCACAGCTTGCAGGCGAAATCCAGCCGCGCCGAGAGCGAGTCGGTGGGCAGGATATAGAAATCGACTTTGCTCATGGTGTGCTCTGCCAGCCAGCGGCGCCTGGGGCGCCGCCAGCTTCACGGCATCAGGCGTCAGCGCGGTCGAGCAGGTACTGGGTCAGCAGCGGCACCGGGCGCCCGGTGGCGCCTTTGTCCTTGCCACCGCTGATCCAGGCCGTGCCGGCGATGTCCAGGTGTGCCCAGTTGTAAGCCTTGGCGAAGCGCGACAGGAAGCAGCCAGCGGTGATGGTGCCGGCTTTCGGCCCGCCGATGTTGCCCATGTCGGCGAACGGGCTGTCCAGTTGCTCCTGGTACTCATCGAACAGCGGCAGCTGCCAGGCACGGTCGTCGGCACGCTTGCCGGCGTCAAGCAGTTGGCCGACCAGCTCGTCGTTGTTGCCCATCAGGCCCGACGTGTGGCTGCCCAGGGCGACGATGCAGGCGCCGGTCAGGGTGGCGATGTCGATCACCGCCTGCGGCTTGAAGCGCTCGGCGTAGGTCAGGGTGTCGCACAGCACCAGGCGGCCTTCGGCGTCGGTGTTGAGGATTTCGACAGTCTGGCCACTCATGGTGGTGACGATATCGCCTGGGCGGGTGGCGCCGCCGCTCGGCATGTTCTCGGCGCAGGCCAGCAGGCACACCAGGTTGATCGGCAGTTGCAGCTCGAGGACCGCACGCAGGGTGCCGAACACGCTGGCGGCGCCGCACATGTCGAACTTCATTTCATCCATGCCGGCGCCTGGCTTGAGGCTGATGCCGCCGGTATCGAAGGTGATGCCCTTGCCCACCAGCACGAACGGCTTGTCGGCCTTCTTGCCGCCTTGGTAGTTGAGCACGATCAGGCGTGGCGGCTGGTCGCTGCCCTGGCCAACGGCATAGAACGCGCCCATGCCCAGGTCCTTGATCTTCTTCTCGTCCAGCACTTCGACCTTCAGGCCCTTGTGGGCCTTGCCCAGGTCCTTGGCCTGCTCGGCCAGGTAGCTCGGGTGGCACAGGTTGGGCGGCAGGTTGCCCAGGTCGCGGGTGAAGGCCATGCCGGTGGCGATGGCGCTGGCGTGTTTCACGGCGCGCTCGACCTCGGCCAGGCCGGCCTTGTCGGCCAGCAGAGTGACCTTCTTCAGGGCGCGCGGTTCGGCCTTCTGGCTCTTGAAGCGGTCGAACACGTATTCGCCGTCGAGCAGGGTCTCGGCCAGCAGGCGGTACTTGCCGTAATGAGCGTCGCGGTTGCTGACGGCGATGTCGTCCAGGGCCAGCACGGCATCGCTGCCATTCAGGCCCTTGAGCACGCCGGCCACGCTGGCGACCAGTTTGCGCCAGGCGCGGTCACCGAGGGCTTCGTCCTTGCCGCTGCCGACCAGCAGTACGCGCTCGGCCTTCAGGCCCGGCAGGCTCTGCAGCAACAGGGTCTGGCCAGGTTTGCCGGCCAGGTCGCCACGTTTGAGCAGCGCGCTGATGGCGCCTTCGCAGGCTTGGTCGATGGCCTTGGCAACGGTCCCGAGCTTGCGCCCTTCACCGACCGGTACGACCAAGGTGGCGGTTTTTACGGATGCAGCAGCTACGCTTTTTACAACCAGTTCCATGTCAGGGTCCCCGAATGATCTATGCAGTTGGCGCTATACTTTTCGCGCTCTGGACGGGCCTGGACGCGTTGTCGCGTGCCAGTGGAAAAGCTGCCAGTTTGAGCCTCTGGCAAGCGTGCTGACAAGCCCGAAGTGGGGCTTCATGCGCGGCCAAGTGACAGGCGCGGCCAATCACAGGATAATGCGCGCACTTCATATGGAGGTTCGCCGTTGGCGAACCGGCTTTGGTCCTGGCTGTCACAGGCCAATGTTTGGCAGTCCGCCCCTGACAACCCAGGAGTGTCTGGTTTGATCGTCTTTCGTTATCTGTCCCGCGAGGTCCTGGTGACCTTGAGCGCCGTCAGCGCCGTGCTGCTGGTGATCATCATGAGCGGGCGCTTCATCAAGTACCTGGCCCAGGCGGCCCAGGGCATCCTCGACCCGGGCGTGCTGTTCCTGATCATGGGCTTCCGCATGCCAGGTTTCCTGCAGTTGATTCTGCCGCTGGGTCTGTTCCTCGGGATTCTCCTGGCCTACGGCCGGCTGTACCTGGAAAGCGAAATGACCGTCCTGTCGGCGACCGGCATGAGCCAGCAGCGCCTGCTGGGCCTGACCATGGCCCCGGCGGCGCTGGTCGCCCTGCTGGTCGCCTGGCTGAGCCTGAGCCTGTCGCCCCTGGGCGTTGCCCAGGTGCAGAAGATCATCGCCCAGCAGGATGCCATGACCGAGTTCGACACCCTGGTGCCGGGCCGCTTCCAGACCCTGCGCGACGGCTCGCGGGTCACCTACACCGAGCAGCTGTCGGATGACCGCGTCAAGCTGGCCGGGGTGTTCATTTCCGAGAAGCGCTTCAACCAGGACAAGACCAAGGACCGCGCACCATCGGTACTGGTCGCTGAAAAAGGCCATCAGGAAATACAGGCCGATGGCAACCGCTACCTGGTGCTGGAAAACGGCTACCGCTACGACGGTAACCCGGGCCAGGCCGACTACCGTGCCATCAAGTACGACACCTATGGCGTATTGCTGCCCAAGCCGGAAGTGGCCGAGGAAGTGACTGATCGCGAAGCGATCCCGACCCTTGAGCTGTTCGGCAAGACCGACCTGCGCGAGCGTGCCGAGCTGCAATGGCGCCTGTCGCTGCCGATCCTGGTGTTCATCGTGACCCTGATGGCGGTGCCGCTGGCCAGGGTCAACCCGCGCCAGGGGCGCTTCCTCAAGCTGCTGCCGGCGATTCTCCTGTACATGGCTTACCTGACAATGCTGATTTCCGTACGCGGCGCCCTGGAGAAGGGCAAATTGCCGATTGGCCTTGGCATCTGGTGGGTGCATGGCCTGTTCCTGCTGATCGGCCTGGCGCTGATGTACTGGGAACCGCTGCGCCTGAAAATGGCTGCCCGTCGTGCGGAGGTGGCCCGTGGCTAAACTTGACCGTTATATCGGCCTGAGCGTGCTGCTGGCCATTCTGGCCGTGCTGGGGATCATCCTCGGCCTGGCCTCGCTGTTCGCCTTCATCGACGAGATGGGGGAACTGAGCGACACCTACACCTTGCTGGACGCAGGCAATTTCGTCTTGCTGACTGCACCTCGGCGGCTGTACGAGATGCTGCCGATGGCGGCACTGATCGGCTGCCTGATCGGCCTCGGCAGCCTGGCCAGCAACAGTGAACTGACCATCATGCGCGCCGCTGGCGTGTCCATCGGCCGTATCGTCTGGGCGGTGATGAAACCGATGCTGGTGCTGATGCTGGTCGGCCTGCTGATTGGTGAATATGTCGCCCCGGTAACCGAGAACAAGGCCCAGGCTGACCGCTCCCTGGCCCAGGGTGGGGGAGAAGCGCAAAGCTCCCGGCATGGCATGTGGCACCGCCAGGGCGAGGAGTTCGTGCACATCAACTCCGTACAGCCCAATGGCTTGCTGCTTGGCGTGACGCGTTACCGCTTCGACAGCGAGCGCAAGATCCAGACCTCGAGCTTTGCCCGTCGTGCCCAGTACAACGACGACCACTGGACGCTCAGCGATATCAGCACCACCTACTTCCACGGTGACCGTACTGAAGTGGTGAAGGCGCCGACCGAGCTCTGGGACGTTTCGCTGACACCGCAGTTGCTCAATACCGTGATCATGGCCCCTGAGTCGTTGTCGATCACCGGGCTGTGGGACTACATCCACTACCTGTCCGACCAGGGCCTGAACAACGCCCGCTACTGGCTGGCGTTCTGGACCAAGGTGTTGCAGCCGATGGTGACGGCAGCGCTGGTGCTGATGGCGATTTCCTTCATCTTCGGCCCGCTGCGTTCGGTAACCCTCGGTCAACGCGTATTCACCGGTGTGCTGGTGGGCTTCGCGTTCCGCATCGGCCAGGACCTGCTGGGCCCGTCGAGCCAGGTGTTCGGCTTCCCGCCGCTGCTGGCGGTGGTGATACCGGCGGGCATCTGTGCCTTGGCCGGCCTGTGGTTGCTGCGACGGGCAGGATGATCGCCTGGTTCGTACAAAAAAGCCGACCCCAGGGTCGGCTTTTTGCTGGCTTTTACATGGCCTCTTCGTCGTCAAGCCCAGTGATATCGCTGTGGGAGCGGGCTTGCCCGCGAAGGGGCGGGGCAGGCAATACAGCGCTCAGCTCAATTCTTCTGCTTGGGCACCCGCACCAGCTGGCTTTCCGAATAGATGTCATGCCAGCCGCGCTTGCGCTTGTCGATCAGTGACCAGAAAAAACCGAGCCCCAGGCACAGCCAGGAGGCAATCGACACCACGAAGCGCAACAGTGCCTGCCACAGGCTGATCGCGCTGCCATCGGCGTTCTGCACGCGCACGCCCCACACCTGCATGCCCAGGGTCTGACCGCCGTGGGTCCAGAACTTGGCAAAGAAGCCGAACAGAGCGAACAGCAGAACGGTCGACAGCAGCGGGTCGCCATCCAGTGCGCCGGCTTCGGTCAGTTCACGCATGCGCGCTTCGCCGATGATCGCCATCTGGATCAACTTGTAAGCACCGGCCGTGACGATCAGCAGCGCCGTGCACAGCAGGAAGTCGTAGAACATCGCCGCCAGGCGTCGGCCCAGGCCGACCGGTGGGAAATCACCCTGGGGGGAGAGCAGAGGCTTGGACATGCAGAACAGCTCCGAATGGCGAAGCCGCTATTCTACGGGCAAAAAAAAGCCCCTGCACATGGCAGGGGCTTTTCTTCGAAGTCGGGGGCGGCTTAGCCGGCGACCTGAACCTTGTCAGCCTGCATGCCTTTCTGGCCTTGGACTGCTTCGAAGGTGACCTTCTGGCCTTCTTTCAGGCTCTTGAAGCCGTTACCTTCGATGGCACGGAAGTGCACGAACAGATCCGGACCGCTTTCTGGGGTGATGAAGCCGTAACCTTTTTCGTCATTGAACCACTTGACGGTACCGTTCTGACGCTCAGCCATTGTCTTATTTCCTATGAAGCTTAAATATTGATGACAGTTTCTTTCACGTTCTATAAAAGTGAAAGAGTACTGGGCTGGGTTGCAGGAAAGTAAGAGACGTCGAACGGGTTGTAGCAAATCTCGGCTACTGGCCCAGGTCACGAACTGTTGCGACCCATGCAAACACAGTGCAGTGACTCTACGCCAACTCCCAAGAAAAAAACAAGCCCTTGGTCGTATGGAAAATCAGCGTTTAGCCGATAACCGACAGATTTGTCGGAAACGGCATGGCGCCTGGCCTGGCGCCATGTTCAAAAGTTATTGGGCAGGTTCGAAATCGAATATGTAGGACCCGCCCGCAAACCTCAGGCCGTACCTTCAACCACGGTAGTAACGCTGCGCGACGAAAGGCATTTTGCTGACTTTCAAGGCAACCTTCTTGCCCCGCACCAAGGCAAACAGTGCTGTGTCGAGTGCACTGTGTTCGATATCGACATAGCCCATCGCAACAGGGGCACCGAGTGTCGGGCCAAAACCGCCACTGCAGACTTTGCCTACGTTTTTATCGAACGCATCAACAATTTCCGCACCTTCACGCACAGGCGTACGTTCTTGCGGCAACAGGCCTACCCGTTTGCGGGCTACGCCTTGTTGCTGCTGAGCGAACACTGCTTCGGCGCCCGGGAAACCACCGGCACGGCCACCGTCGGCGCGACGGACCTTGGACACTGCCCACAGCAGGCTGGCCTCGACCGGCGTAGTGCTGGTGTCCATGTCGTGGCCGTACAGGCACAGGCCGGCTTCCAGGCGCAGCGAGTCGCGGGCGCCCAGGCCGATAGGCTGCACTTCAGGTTCGGCCAGCAGGCGACGTGCCAGGGCTTGGGCAGCACCCACCGGCACCGAGATCTCGTAGCCGTCTTCGCCGGTGTAGCCCGAGCGGCTGACGAAGCAGTCTTCACCGAGCAGTTTCACCGGGCGGAACTGCATGAAAGTCATGCCTGCCACTTCAGGCGCCAGGCGTTCCAGCACCTTCACCGCAGCGGGGCCTTGCAGGGCGAGCAGGGCACGCTCGGCGAACAATGGCTGCACTTCACAACGGCTGCCGATATGCGTCTGCAGGTGGGCCAGGTCCTGGTCCTTGCACGCCGCGTTGACCACCAGGAACAGGGTGTCGTCACCAAGGTTGGCGACCATCAGGTCGTCGAGGATGCCGCCTTGCTCGTTGGTGAACATGGCATAGCGCTGCATCCCCACCGGCAGGTCGATGATGTCCACCGGTACCAGCGACTCCAGTGCCTTGGCGGCACCGGCGCCACGCAGGACAATCTGGCCCATGTGCGAGACGTCGAACAGGCCGGCCTGTTCGCGGGTGTGCAGGTGTTCCTTGAGCACGCCCAGCGGGTATTGCACCGGCATGTCGAAGCCGGCGAACGGCACCATGCGCGCGCCCAGCTCCAGGTGCAGGGCGTGCAGCGGGGTCTTTTGCAATGTTTCGGACATCGATGACTCCTTGGTTTTTTATCGGGTCAACATTCGATGATGTTGACGGCCAGACCGCCGCGGGCGGTCTCCTTGTATTTGCTTTTCATGTCGGCGCCGGTCTGGCGCATGGTGCGGATCACCTTGTCGAGCGACACGTAGTGCTGCCCGTCACCGCGCAAGGCCATGCGCACGGCGTTGATGGCTTTCACCGAGCCCATGGCGTTGCGCTCGATGCAGGGCACCTGAACCAGGCCGCCGATCGGGTCGCAGGTCAGGCCGAGGTTGTGTTCCATGCCGATTTCAGCGGCATTTTCCACTTGCTGCGGGGTACCGCCCATCACTTCGCACAAGGCCCCCGCAGCCATGGAGCAGGCCACGCCGACCTCGCCCTGGCAGCCGACTTCGGCCCCGGAAATCGAGGCGTTTTCCTTGTACAGGATGCCGATGGCCGCAGCGGTGAGCAGGAAGCGCACCACTCCGTCGTCGCTGGCACCCGGGACGAAACGCATGTAGTAGTGCAACACCGCCGGGACGATGCCCGCTGCGCCGTTGGTGGGCGCAGTGACCACGCGCCCGCCGTAGGCGTTTTCTTCGTTGACCGCCAGGGCGTAGAGGTTGACCCAGTCCAGCACCGACAGTGCGTCGCGCAGGCTGGCCTCTGGATGGCGGCTGAGCTGGCGGTACAGCGCCGGGGCGCGGCGCTTGACCTTGAGCCCGCCGGGCAGGATGCCTTCGTGCCGGTAACCGGCTTCGACGCAGTCCTGCATCACCTGCCAGATGTGCAGCAGCCCACTGCGTGTTTCGCGTTCGGGGCGCCAGGCGGCCTCGTTGGCCAGCATCACCTGGCTGATCGACAGCTGCTGTGCAGTGCAGTGGCCGAGCAGTTCCTTGGCGGTCTTGAACGGGTAGGCCAGCACGGTGCTGTCCTCGACGATACGGTCCTGGCCGGCAGCGTCCTCGTCCACCACGAAACCGCCACCCACGGAGTAGTACTCCCTGCTGCGGATTTGCAGTCCGGCTGCATCGAACGCACGAAAGATCATGCCGTTGGGGTGATAGGCCAAGGGCTTGCGGATCATCGCCAGGTGCTGCTTTTCGTTGAAGGCGATGGTCTGCTCACCGAGCAGGCAGAGCTGGCCGCTGGCGCGGATGGCCTGCAGGCGGGCGGGGATGGATTCGGTGTCGACGGTATCAGGGTGTTCGCCTTCCAGGCCGAGCAATACCGCCTTGTCACTGCCGTGGCCTTTGCCGGTGGCGCCGAGCGAGCCATACAGCTCGGCCTTGACGCAAACGGTGCTGGCCAGCAGGCCATCGCGGCGCAGCCCTTCGGCGAAGCGCGCGGCGGCGCGCATCGGGCCGACCGTGTGGGAGCTGGAGGGGCCGATGCCGATCTTGAACAGGTCGAAGACGCTCAGTGACATGGTGACCTCCTGCCAGGTTCGTGGAGCGGACGGTGAGCCCTGTGGGAGCGGGCTTGCCCGCGAATGCGATACTGGCTCTACCGCCGCATTCGCGGGCAAGCCCGCTCCCACAGAGGCCCACACCTCGGATCAGGGAACGGGCCGAAGGCTATCAGGCGTCCTGATAGCTCTCGATCGACGGGCAGGCGCAGACCAGGTTGCGGTCGCCGAACACGTTGTCGACCCGGCCGACCGGTGGCCAGTACTTGCCTTCCACCAGGCTCGGCAGCGGGTACACCGCCTGTTCGCGGCTGTAGCCATGGGCCCATTCGCCAACCAGCTCGGCCGCAGTGTGCGGGGCGTTCTTCAGCGGGTTGTCATCCTTGTCCAGGCTGCCGGTTTCCACCGCGCGGATTTCTTCGCGGATCTGGATCATCGCGTCGCAGAAGCGATCCAGTTCTTCCTTGGACTCGCTTTCGGTCGGTTCGATCATCAGCGTGCCGGCCACCGGGAACGACATGGTCGGTGCATGGAAACCGAAGTCGATCAGGCGCTTGGCCACGTCATCGACGCTGATGCCGCTGGTGTCCTTGAGCGGGCGCAGGTCGAGGATGCATTCGTGGGCGACCAGGCCATTGCCGCCGGTGTACAGAACAGGATAGTGCTCTTCCAGGCGGCGGGCGATGTAGTTGGCGTTGAGGATCGCCATCTGCGAAGCACGCTTGAGGCCGGCACCGCCCATCATGCGAATGTACATCCAGGTGATCGGCAGGATGCTGGCGCTGCCGAACGGCGCGGCGCACACCGCGCCCTCGGTGTTGGCAAGCGCCGCGTGGCCTGGCAGGAACGGCGCCAGGTGCGACTTCACGCCGATCGGGCCGACGCCCGGGCCGCCACCGCCGTGCGGGATGCAGAAGGTCTTGTGCAGGTTCAGGTGCGACACGTCGCCACCGAACTTGCCCGGGGCGCACAGGCCGACCATGGCGTTCATGTTGGCGCCGTCGATGTACACCTGGCCACCGTTGTCGTGGATGATCGCGCAGATCTCGCCGATCGCTTCCTCGAACACGCCGTGGGTCGACGGATAGGTGATCATGATCGCGGCCAGGCGCTCGCGGTGCTCGATGGCCTTGGCGCGCAGGTCCTCGACATCGACGTTGCCGCGGGCGTCACAGGCCGTGACCACCACGCGCATGCCGGCCATGTGTGCGGTCGCCGGGTTGGTACCGTGGGCCGAAGACGGGATCAGGCAGATGTCGCGGTGGCCTTCGCCACGGCTGCGGTGGTAGGCACGGATGGCCAGCAGGCCGGCGTACTCACCCTGGGAGCCGGCGTTGGGCTGCAGCGACACGGCGTCGTAGCCGGTGGCGGCGCAGAGCATGGCTTCCAGCTCGGTGGTCATCTGCAGGTAGCCCTGGCTTTGCTCGGCCGGGGCGAACGGGTGCAGGTTGCCGAACTCGGCCCAGGTCACCGGGATCATCTCGCTGGCAGCGTTGAGCTTCATGGTGCACGAGCCCAGCGGGATCATGCTGCGGTCCAGCGCCAGGTCCTTGTCGGCCAGGCGGCGCAGGTAGCGCATCAGCTCGGTTTCGCTGTGGTAGCGGTTGAACACCGGGTGCTCGAGGATGGCCGACTGGCGCAGCAGGGCGGCCGGCAGGCGCGAGCCGGTGCTGGCGGCCAGGGCGGCGAAGTCAGGTTGGGCCTGGTCGGCGCCGAACAGTTGCCAGAGGGCTTCGACATCGGCCTGGGTGCTGGTTTCGTCGAGCGACAGGCCCAGGTGAGCGGCGTCGATCTGGCGCAGGTTGATGCGCTGTGCGCGGGCCTGTTCGTGCAGGCTGGCGGTGGCGCTGCCGGTGGCCAGGGTCAGGGTGTCGAAGGCGGTTTCGCCGACCACTTCCAGGCCCAGGGTTTTCAGGCCGGCAGCCAGGATCGCGGTGAGTGCGTGGGTGCGTTCGGCAATGCGCTTGAGGCCGGCCGGGCCGTGGTACACGGCGAACATGCTGGCGATGTTGGCCAGCAGCACCTGGGCGGTGCAGATGTTGCTGGTGGCTTTCTCGCGGCGGATGTGCTGTTCGCGGGTCTGCATGGCCAGGCGCAGTGCGGTCTTGCCGAAGCGGTCGATCGACACGCCGACCAGGCGACCCGGCATGTCGCGCTTGAAGGCATCGCGGGTGGCGAAGTAGGCCGCGTGCGGGCCACCGAAGCCCAGTGGCACGCCGAAGCGCTGGGCGCTGCCGATGGCCACGTCGGCGTCGAACTCGCCCGGCGGGGTCAGCAGGGTCAGGGCCAGCAGGTCGGCGGCAACCGCGACCAGGGCGTTGGCGGCGTGGAAGCGCGCGACCACGTCGCGGTAGTCGAACACTTCGCCGTTGCTGGCCGGGTATTGCAGCAGGGCGCCGAAGAAGGCACTGACATCGCCCAGTTCACGCTCGTCGCCGACCACGATCTCGATGCCCAGCGGCTCGGCACGGGTGCGCAGCACGTCGAGGGTCTGCGGGTGGCAGTGCACGGAGGCGAAGAAGGCGTGGCTGGCCTTGTTCTTCGACAGGCGCTTGCAGAAGGTCATGGCTTCGGCAGCGGCGGTGGCTTCGTCAAGCAAGGATGCGTTGGCGATCGGCAGGCCGGTGAGGTCGCTGATCAGGGTCTGGAAGTTCAGCAGCGCTTCCAGGCGGCCCTGGGAAATTTCTGGTTGGTACGGGGTGTAGGCGGTGTACCAGGCCGGGTTTTCCAGCAGGTTGCGCAGGATCGGCGCGGGGGTGTGGGTGTTGTAGTAGCCCTGGCCGATGAAGCTCTTGAACAGTTCGTTCTTGCCGGCGATGGCTTTCAGCGCAGCGAGGGCATCGGCCTCGCTCTGGCCGTCTTGCGAACCGAGCACGCTGGTGCCCTTGATGCTGTCGGGGATGACCGCGGCGCTCATCGCTTCCAGCGAGTCGAAGCCCAGGGTGGCAAGCATGGCTTGCTCGTCGGCGGCGCGAGGGCCGATGTGACGGGCAATGAATTCGTTGGCGGTGCCGAGGTTGATGGTCATGGTCGGATTCCTCAGGCGTCGTCGTTGGCTTTGATCAGGCGGTCGTAGGCGTCCTGGTCGAGCAGGGCGGTGACTTCGCTCATGTCGGCAGGGATGAAGCGGAAGAACCAGCCTTCGCCCAGCGGGTCTTCGTTGACCAGTTCGGGGCTGTCGTTGAGGCCATCGTTGACTGCGACCACGTCACCGGTCAGGGGCATGTACACGCCGCTGGCGGCTTTCACCGACTCCACGGTGGAGGCTTCGGCGCCTTTGTCGTACTGCTGCAGCTCAGGCAGTTGCACATAGACCACATCGCCAAGGGCATTCTGGGCGTAGGCGGTGATGCCCACGGTGACACTGCCATCGGCTTCGACGCGCAGCCATTCGTGATCTTCGGTGAAACGCAACTCGCTCATGGGGAATCCTCGGGAAGCAGGGCGTTGGGCGCGGTGGCTCCGCGCTCTTGGGTTGGGATTCCCTAAGCAATAATGCGGCCACTAGTAAAAAATGCTTATAAAACAATGGCTTGTATATTGTTGGTAAGCACTTTGACATTCGGTTGTAGTGAAATCGCTACAGCTGATGAGGGTGGGAAAAGCGTTTGGGGATCAAACCCTTGCATTGAGGGGGCGAAGAGGGCCTGTATTGATTTCAATACGTTGTATTGAAATCAATACAGAAAGGGGCGAAGGCTCAACCGGCGGTGAAAATGGGCAATGCCAGGTACAGCTTGATCATGATCACATTGATGATGTCGATGAAGAACGCGCCCACCATCGGCACCACCAGAAACGCCATTTGCGAGGGGCCGAAGCGTTGAGTCACCGCTTGCATGTTGGCGATGGCGGTAGGTGTGGCGCCCAGGCCGAACCCGCAATGCCCTGCGGCCAGCACTGCCGCGTCGTAGTTGCTGCCCATGACCCGGAACGTCACGAAGATCGCGAACAGTGCCATCAGCAATGTCTGCGCGGCCAGGATAATCAGGAAGGGCAGTGCCAGTGCCGCCAAGTCCCACAACTTGAGCGACATCAGCGCAATGGCCAGGAACAGGGACAGGCTGACGTTACCCAGCACGGAAACTTCACGCTCGAAGACTTGATACAAACCCAGCGCTGAAAGCCCGTTGCGCAACAGCACACCGACAAACAACACGCAAACGAAGGTCGGCAATTCGAACGCCGTGCCAAGGAGCTGGCCATTCAACAGCGTGCCGCCGAGCAGGCTGACCGAAATCAGTGCCAGGGTCTCGATGAATGAAAACGGCGTGATCAGTCTCTCTTTCTGAGGTTCTTCAAACCCTTTGGGCATGTGGGGTACTGCTTGTTCGACACCTGGCGTCTGTACCCGCTTGATCAGCAGGCGGGCGACCGGTCCACCGATCAGGCCGCCCAGCACCAGGCCAAACGTGGCCGAAGCCAGGGCCAGTTCCGAGGCCGAGGCCAGGCCATATCTTTCGCTGAACGTAGTGCCCCAGGCCGCGCCTGTGCCATGGCCGCCGGACAGTGTGATGGAGCCCGTCAGCAGGCCCATCAGCGGGTCCAGCCCCAGTGCGGTGGCCAGGCCGATGCCCATCGCGTTCTGTACCAGCAGCAAGCCGGTAACTGCGAGCAGGAAGATCACCACCACGCGCCCGCCTTTTTTCAAGCTGGCAAAGTCTGCGTTAAGGCCGATGGTGGCGAAGAACGCCAGCATCAAAGGCGCCTGCAGCGAAGTATCGAATTGTACTTTCAGGTCGAAACTGCGTAATCCCAGCAGTATCAGGGCAACCACCAGGCCACCGGCAACAGGTTCGGGGATATTGTAGGTTCGCAGGACAGCGACACGTGTCACCAGCCCGTGGCCCAACAACAGCACCAGTGAGGCGGCGACCAATGTGCCATAGAAGTCGAGTTCAAGCATGAGAGGCGCTCTCTCTCCATCAACAAAGAAGAGCGTCATTTTCGCAGCAGTGCTTGTTGAAGTATTGGCCGGGCCCGTAGGAATAGTCTGAAACCTGACAGCGTAAAGTTCTAATTCTTGCCTGGAATACGATGATTTGCGCAAATGTTGCGCGATCGCGGTACGCGATGCTTGCCGTCGGCCCGCCATTCTCCGGGCAGATCAAAAACGGCCGGCTGATCAAATCCTTGTAAACGCGCCCTCAAAAGATCGTGTATCAAATGCTACGGCGTACCGAAATCGATACGTATCACATCTGTCATGTGCTGATGAAGTGCGGAATGGAGAGTGGGGGAGCCGATCATGCAGCATCTCCATGCAATGGGGCAGTAACCTATTTTTAATAGGCGGTGTTTACGGGCAAGTATCTGTGTGACAGTTATTTGTTCCTTGCTTGTAGGACCTGTCTATTTTCAATGACTCATCTCTTTTTTCTTGGGCTGTTGTATTAGGCTGAGTGCTCCGGCGCAACAGTGATTTGCATTTTGTTTAGAAGCGGTAGGGGAGTTGGCTAAGCCACTTTTCTCGGTTTCGCTCGCCCTGGAACTTAGCAATGTAAATCGCGAATGTTGTGAGCGGCGCGCACGAGGCTAATGAGAATTTCTCAAGGAGATATATATGGCCCGAAAAAAAGACAAGTCATATTGCCACCAACCTTTGTCGGGGCACAACCTTCACGTCCAGGGGCTTCTGCTCCCGGGGGGGCTGTTGCCAATCATGTAGGGCCGATTCTGGACGGGTTCAAGATATCCGCCGCTGGCGCGATGAAAATCGCTGATGATGCAGCGAGGGTCGTTTATCTGGAAAGCTTGTCTGCACTGGCTGGTATGCTCGAGCAGGAAGTCGTTGCTGTACGTAATGAATTGGGTAGCGCTCAGGAAACGAATATTGAGAGCCTTCAGCAAGATATCGCTGCTCGGTCAGTTTTGCTGGAACGTAAAACAAATGATTTAAGGCAGCAACAGGAACAGGCGAATAGCTATTACGGATCGTCGCCATTTGGCAAGAGTGCCGAGTATTATTCCAGCACCACGTTTCAAAATATTGCTACTGGTCGTATAAGAGTTGCGAACATTCAAGAAGCTTTGAACGCTGCGTATCGTGCCGCTTACATGGTGCAGTTGCGAGAAGCCGAAATACAGATGCTTCAAGCGCAAATCGCAGCGCTGCAGCAGGCTCTACACACTGCGCAGGAGCAACTGAGAGCGGAAGCAGAGGCCCAAGCTCGTTCCCAAGCGGAGGCGGAAGCTGCGGCTCGTGCCCAGGCGGAGGCGGAGGCGGCTGCGTCTCGTGCCCAGGCGGAGGCGGAAGCTGCGTCTCGTGCCCGGGTTGAGGCAGAAGCTGCAGCCCTAGCTCAGGCAGAGGCTCAAGCGCGGGTTAAAGCCCAAAAGGCGGCTGAGAGGGCGTTGGCAGAGCAGGCCATCCGCCAAGCCAACACATATAAAGCGCCGCTATCTGAGCTAGCGGTAACGCCTGCCATCGTCATGGCTACGGCAGCGCCTCCAGTGGTAGAGGCTGGCGTAGCACTGGGCACGGCCATTCGCTCCGCCGTCACATCGCTGAGTGTCGCTTCGATCGGAGCGGTGGCTGGGTCTTTTGTGGTGGGTACCTTCGCACTGCTCTACGCCCCCAAACTGGGTAACGGGGAGTTAACCGACAACTATGTCCTGACCTTGCCGCTGAGCGACCTTGAGGTCGAACTGGATGCTGCTGCCCAGGCTGCTGCCGTCGAGCGTGGTGAGGTCAACCTGCCGGTGCGGATGGCAGGCAAGCGCGAGCAGATCGGGCCGACCGAACTGTTCGCCGCACGCACTGATGGCTCTGTCATCTCTTCTGCGGTGCCGGTACTGGCAGCCGAGTTCAACGCGAAGAACGGTCAGTACATCGTCAGCACCGATGACGTACCACCCAGAACGCTGATCTGGACACCCACAGTCGAGCCGTCGAACAGCTCTACAACCTTGCCAGCGACTCCTCCACCTGCAACGGCGTTGGTTGGGCCGATGCTCGAACCGATCGAAGGCCGCCTCGACACTTATCCAGAGTTGCCGGATGTCGGGTTTGACGACTACGTCATCATCTTTCCGGCGGACTCGGGGCTGGCGCCGCTTTATGTGATGTTCAAAAGCCCCAGGAATATGCCAGGGGTGGTGTCAGGTAAAGGTCAACTCATACAGGGACAGTTCTTATATGACGGAAATAGAGAGGGGGCTCCGATTCCTGCTCAGATCGCCAGCAAGATGCGAGGCAAGAGGTACAGTAGCTTTGGTGCATTTCGTCGGCGGCTTTGGCAGTTGATTGGCCGTAGTCCACTGTTTGAAAGTCAGTTTGATCTAGCTGAACTCTTGATTATGCGTCGAGGATTGGCAGCACCTGCGAGGAAGAATGAGCGCGTGGGACGGCGGGTGAAGTTCGAAATCCATCATATAAGACGTATTTCTGAGGGTGGCGCTGTTTATGATGTGGACAACATGATTATAATGTCGCCAAGGTTTCATGTTGAAGCTCATTCGGAGAAGAAATTGCCATGAAAGAAAAAATATCGGATTATACGGAGCAAGAGTTCTTTAAACTTGTTTACGGGATATATCATGGTGATCCGGTGCTTTATCCCACAGATCGTAAACATACTGACGGTATTATTAAATTTGAGCTGCTATCAGAGCACCCGTTGGGTTCTGATCTGATTTTCTACCCTTCAAAGGTGGGTATTACCGATTCTCCTCAAAGCGTAGTGGATGAAGTAAAGAAATGGCGAGCCGAGCAAGGCTTGCCGGGCTTCAAGGAAGCTTGACAGCCACACGGAGTTCCCCTGCTTCCCCAGGCCGGGGAATTCCTCTTCACCGGTCAGCAAATAATGGTCGGCTCGTGAGTCCTTTCGAAAATTTGATGACGTAGCGTCCTAGCTTTTGCCGGGTATTCCGTACTTGCGCAAACGCTGGGCAATTGCCGTATGTGATGTCTG
Source organism: Pseudomonas sp. LRP2-20 (assembly GCF_024349685.1). NCBI lineage: Bacteria > Pseudomonadati > Pseudomonadota > Gammaproteobacteria > Pseudomonadales > Pseudomonadaceae > Pseudomonas > Pseudomonas sp. LR2-20. The sequence goes on from NZ_AP025944.1 coordinate 1,121,984, forward strand.
CAGTCGCCCCGCCAGCTGCCGGGTCGAAGGGTAACTGGCATACAACCGTTGCAGCAGTTCTCGCTCGAAATCCCCGACCGCCTGTTCCAGGCTCGCCACGTCGCCGTCCTGGCCACGCGCCACCGATGTCCCGGCGATATCCAGATCACCGATATCCACCAGGTTGCTCTCGCAAATCGCCGCCGCTCGGAAGATCACGTTCTGTAACTGCCGTACGTTGCCAGGCCAGGGGTTGGCCAGCAGTGCCGAATGGGTGGCCGGCGTGAGGCGACAGGGTGGCCGCTGGATCTGCGTGCAGGCCTGCTGCATGAAGTAGTGCGCCAGCATCAGGATGTCCTGGCCACGATCACGCAGCGGCGGCACCTGCAGGTTGAGCACATTCAGCCGGTAGAACAGGTCTTCACGGAAAGTGCCTTCGGCGACCATGCGTTCCAGGTCGCGGTGGGTGGCGCTGATGATGCGCACGTCCACCTTCACCTCGCGGTCGCCGCCCACGCGACGGAAGCTGCCGTCGCTGAGAAAACGCAGCAGCTTGGCCTGCAGGTACGGCGACATTTCGCCGATCTCGTCAAGAAACACCGTGCCCTGGTTGGCCAGCTCCATCAGCCCGGGCTTGCCGCCACGTTGGGCGCCGGTGAAGGCACCGGGTGCATAGCCGAACAGCTCGCTCTCGGCTAGGCTTTCAGGCAGTGCGGCGCAGTTGAGGGCGAGGAACGGCGCGGTGTGGCGGCTGCTGATGGCATGGCAGGCGCGGGCTACCAGTTCCTTGCCGGTGCCGGTTTCGCCGTGCACCAGCAGCGGCGCATCGAGGGCCGCCACGCGCAGGGCGCGGGCCTTGAGGGTGCGGATCGCCGGTGATTCGCCAAGCAACGCGTCGAAGCCTTCAGCGTGGTCGTGGTGCAAGGCCGACAGGCGCTCGCCCATGCGGTTCGGCGCATACAGCGTCAGCAGGCCGCCAGCGTTGGTGATGGGCGAGGCGTCCAGCAGCAGACTCTGGCCGTTGAGCTGCATCTCGCGCATCGGCAGGTGGAAATTGTTGTCCAGCAAGGCCTGCAGCAGGTCGGGGTCGTTGAACAGTTCGCCCACCGTGCGCCCGGCGGATTCGCGGCCGCACAAGGCGATCAGCGCGGGGTTGGCCAGTAGCACCTTGCCGGCGCTGTCGACCGCCAGCACCGGGTCGCTCATGGCCGCGAGCAGGGCGTCGAGCTGCAGGTGGCGGCGCTGGCCGGGGAGGATGTCGACCACGTCCACCGACTGCACGCCGCGGACTTCGAACAGGGCGTCATGGAGTTCTTCGAGCACCGCCGGGCTGAGGGTCGGGGCGTCGATGTAAACGTTCGGCGGGACCATTTCCACGGCGTCCAGGTTGAGGTTGCGGGCACCGAGCAGGGCGAGGACTTCCTGGGTGATGCCGACGCGGTCGATGAAGCTGACGTGGATGCGCATGGAGTTCGAACAGTAGGCGACGGAGTTCGCCAGTATGCCTTGAGTCGGATGCCAGGCCCAACATCGGCGGTGGCATCTTCGCGGGCAAGCCCGCTCCCACAGGTACTGCACAGGCCTCAAGGGCAGTGATTGACCTGTGGGAGCTTGCCGGCGAATGAGGTCACTCGAGGTGTTCAGGCTTGATCGGGTCGCCCGATTTCACATCCAGCTTCTGGCGAATGTCTTCGAACATGGCGTCGTACAGCTTGTGCGGCGAGCCCAGGCTCTCGAACTTCTGGTGGGGGGCCAGGTAGGACTGGGCCTTGCGCGAGGCAATCATGAGGAAGCTGGGCAGTACCTGATCCTTGGCCAGGAAGAACGGTTCATCCACCTTCTTGCCTTCGATGATCCCGTGCATGCGGAACTGGATACCGCGGCCTTCCTTGGGGTCTGTCGCCGCCTCGTACTCGATATTGAGGTCGTAGCTGTGGTCGTTCTTGGTCAGCGCAGTGCGCTCGATATGGACGTGGCCGGGTTGAAACTGGGCCATGGCAAACTCCTCCGGAAGGTGAAAATGGCGGGCCCGTAAGCCCGCCCACTGCATTCAACGGTAGCTGATCCCCGGCTTTTCGGTGCTCACACGGGTGCCGGCGACGCCTTTGACGATGCCCTCGATGTTCTCCAGCGAGCTGATCACCGCCACCTTGCCGGTGTGGCGGGCAAAGTCGCAGGCCGCTTGCACTTTCGGCCCCATGGAGCCGGCTGCGAAGCCGAGGCGTTCGAGCTCGTCGGGGTGGGCCTGGGCAATGGCCTTCTGCGTCGGCTTGCCCCAATCAATGTAGGCCGCATCGACGTCGGTGGCGATGATCAGAAGGTCGGCTTCCAGTTGCTCGGCCAACAAGGCAGAGCACAGGTCTTTGTCGATCACCGCCTCGATGCCCTTGAGCTTGCGGTTTTCGTCGTACATGGTGGGGATGCCGCCGCCACCGGCGCAGATCACGATGCTGCTCTTTTCCAGCAGCCACTTGATCGGGCGGATCTCGAAGATGCGCTTGGGTTTCGGGCTGGCGACCACGCGGCGGTACTTGTCGCCATCGGCCTTGACCACCCAGCCTTTTTCCTTGGCCAGGCGCTCGGCCTCGTCCTTGCTGTAGACCGGGCCGATGAACTTGCTCGGGTCCTTGAAGGCCGGGTCGTTGGCGTCCACTTCCACCTGGGTCAGCAGGGTGGCGAACGGCACTTCGAACGCCAGCAGGTTGCCCAGCTCCTGTTCGATCATGTAGCCGATCATGCCTTCGGTTTCGGCACCAAGCACGTCCAGCGGGTAGGCCTCGTCGGGCTTGTACGACAGCCCTTGCAGCGCCAGCAGGCCAACTTGCGGGCCGTTGCCGTGGGCGATGACCAGTTCGTTGCCGGGGTGAATCTTGGCGATCTGTTCGGTGGCCGTGCGGATATTGGCGCGCTGGTTGTCAGCGGTCATGGGCTCGCCGCGGCGCAGCAGGGCGTTGCCGCCCAATGCAACAACGATACGCATGGGGAATGTCCTTTAAGCGAAAGAAATGAACGCTGCTCGGGGCGGGACACCGCCCCTGTGGGAGCGGGTTCACCCGCGAATGCGTCAGCAGCCCCAACGGTAATACCTGGGCTGACGCTTTCGCGGATAAACCCGCTCCCACAGGGGGGCGGGTTGCCCGGCCTGACGAGTCAGCCTTACAGGTCAGCCAGGGTCGAAACCAGAATCGCCTTGATGGTGTGCATGCGGTTTTCCGCCTGCTCGAAGGCGATGCACGCTGGCGATTCGAACACGTCATCGGTCACTTCGATGCCGTTGGCCAGGTCCGGATACTGCTCGGCAATCTGCTTGCCGACCTTGGTCTCGGAGTTGTGGAAGGCCGGCAGGCAGTGCATGAACTTGGTCCTTGGGTTGCCGCTGGCTTTCATCAGCTCCTTGTTCACCTGGTAGGGCTTGAGCAGCTTGATGCGCTCGCCCCAGGCTTCGATCGGCTCGCCCATCGAGACCCAGACGTCGGTGTGGATGAAGTCCACGCCCTTGACCGCCGCCTTGGGGTCTTCGGTCAGGGTGATGCGTGCACCGCTTTCTTCGGCGTACTTGTGGCAACGCTCGACCAGGTCTTCATGCGGCCACAGCGCCTTGGGCGCGGCGATGCGCACGTCCATGCCAAGCTTGGCGCCGATCAGCAGCAGCGAGTTGCCCATGTTGTTGCGGGCGTCGCCCAGGTAGGCGTAGCTGATGTCGTGCAGTGGCTTGTCGCTGTGCTCGCGCATGGTCAGCACGTCGGCGATCATCTGGGTTGGGTGGTATTCATCGGTCAGGCCGTTGAACACGGGTACGCCGGCGAACTTGGCCAACTCCTCGACGATTTCCTGCTTGAAACCGCGGTACTCGATGGCGTCGTACATACGCCCGAGCACGCGGGCGGTGTCCTTCATGCTTTCCTTGTGGCCGATCTGCGAGGAGTTGGGGTCGATGTAGGTGACGTTGGCGCCCTGGTCATAGGCGGCGACTTCGAAGGCGCAGCGGGTGCGGGTCGAAGTCTTCTCGAAGATCAGGGCGATGTTGTTGCCCTTCAGGTGCTGCTGCTCGGTGCCGGTGTACTTGGCGCGCTTGAGGTCGCGGGACAGGTCCAGCAGGTATTTCAGCTCACGGGTGGTGTGGTGTTCGAGGCTGAGCAGGTTGCGGTTGTGAATGTTGAACGCCATGACTGTAACTCCTTGAATTCGGTGAGGGGCCCGGCCGCTGCTTCGTGGGCGCGGCCGGGTGTATGGGCGTTAGTAGTCGATTGGGTCGCGCACGATCGGGCAGGTCATGCAGTGGCCACCGCCCCGGCCCCGGCCCAGCTCGCCGGCGCTGATGGTGATGACCTCGATGCCGGCCTTGCGCAACAGGGTGTTGGTGTAGGTGTTGCGGTCGTAGCCGATGACCACGCCGGGCTCGATGGCCACCACGTTGTTGCCGTCATCCCACTGTTCGCGTTCGGCGGCGAAGCTGTTGCCGCCGGTCTCGACCACGCGCAGCTTGACGCCCAGCTGCTCGCCCACCACCTCGATGAACGATTTGTTGATGCGGCGCACGTCCATGCCGTATGGCTTTTTCTCGTCCGGGCGGATGATGAACGGCACGATCTCATTGACCACTTCCGGGAAGACCGTGACCAGGTCGCGGTCGCAGAAGCTGAACACGGTGTCCAGGTGCATGGCGGCGCGGGACTTCGGCAGGCCGGCGACGATGACTTCCTTGACCGCGCCCTTGGCGAACAGGTTGCGCGCCAGTTGGCCGATGGCCTGACGCGAGGTGCGTTCGCCCATGCCGATCAGCACGATGCCCTTGCCGATCGGCATCACATCACCGCCTTCGAGGGTGGACTGGCCGTGGTCCTTGTCCGGGTCGCCGTACCAGACTTCGAAGTCGGCGTTGGTGAACTCCTTGTGGAACTTGTAGATGGCGGTGGTCAGCAGGGTTTCCTGGCGACGCGCCGGCCAGTACATCGGGTTCAGCGTCACGCCGCCGTAGATCCAGCAAGTGGTGTCGCGGGTGAACTGGGTGTTGGGCAGCGGCGGCAGGATGAAGCTGGAGTGGCCCAGGTAGTCGTTGTACATCTTGACCACATCGGCGCCTTCGCTCTGTGGCAGGTCCTGGCCGGCCACGCCACCGATCAGGAACTCGGCGAGGTGACGCGGCTCCAGGCCTTCGAGCCAGCTGCGCACTTCGTTGTTCAGGCCAACACCGACGGTGTCATCGGTGATCTTGCGGTCGAGAATCCACTTCAGGGCTTCAGGTTGCTGGACAATGTCGGTCAGCAGGTTGTGCATCTCCAGCACATCGACGCCACGCTCGCGCATCTTGGTGACGAAGTCGAAATGGTCACGCTTGGCCTGGTCGACCCAGATCACGTCGTCGAACAGCAGCTCGTCACAGTTGCTTGGCGTCAGCCGCTTGTGCGCCAGGCCCGGTGCGCAAACCATTACCTTGCGCAGCTTGCCGGCTTCGGAGTGGACACCGTACTTCTGTTTTTCAGCGGACATGGTTTCATTCCTCCAATTGAACGAAGACGTGGGTCAAAGGGTCAGGAAGCCGTCATACAGGCCGAAGGCCGCCACCAGGGCGCCGATGACCACGGCTGCGAAGATCAGTTTTTCCACGTTGGTGAAGATCGGCTGGCCCACCTCGCGCTTGGCCTTGGCGAACAGGATTGCGCCAGGAGCGTAGAGCAGGGCCGAGAGCAGCAGGTATTTCACGCCGCCGGCATACAGCAGCCAGATGGCGTATATCAGCGCGATGGCGCCGATGATCAGGTCCTTCTGCCGCTCGGCAAGGGCCTGCTCGTAGGTTTCGCTGCGCAGTGCCAGCAGGAAGGCATAAGCCGCCGACCACAGGTACGGCACCAGGATCATCGAGGTAGCAAGGTAGATCAGCGACAGGTAGGTGCTGTTGGAGAACAGGGTGATGACCAGGAAGATCTGCACCATGGCGTTGGTCAGCCACAGGGCGTTGGCCGGCACCTGGTTGGCGTTCTCGCGGCGCAGGAACTCCGGCATGGTGTGGTCCTTGGCGGCGGCGAACATGATCTCGGCGCACAGCAGCACCCACGAGAGCAGGGCGCCGAGCAGCGAGATGATCAGGCCGACGCTGATCAGCACCGCGCCCCAGTGGCCGACCACGTGCTCGAGCACGGCAGCCATCGACGGGTTCTGCAGCTTGGCCAGTTCCGGTTGGGTCATGATGCCCAGCGACAGCACGTTGACCAGCACCAGGAACAGCAGCACGGTGATGAAGCCGATTACCGTGGCCTTGCCCACGTCGGAGCGTTTTTCCGCCCGTGACGAGAAGATGCTCGCGCCTTCGATACCGATGAACACCCACACGGTGACCAGCATCATGTTGCGCACCTGGTTCATCACGCTGCCCAGATCCGGAGTGCCCACCGCCCAGATGTCGGCGGTGAAGATGTCGAGCTTGAAGGCGAACAGGCAGATCAGTGCAAACAGCACCAGCGGGACGACCTTGGCCACGGTGGTGACCAGGTTGATGAACGCTGCTTCCTTGATGCCGCGCAGGACCAGGAAGTGCACGGCCCAGAGCAGTACCGAGGCGCCGATGATCGCCGCCGGGGTGTTGCCTTCGCCGAAGATCGGGAAGAAGTAGCCGAGGGTGCTGAACAGCAGCACGAAGTAGCCGACGTTGCCCAGCCAGGCACTGATCCAGTAGCCCCAGGCCGAAGAAAAGCCCATGTAGTCGCCGAAGCCGGCCTTGGCGTAGGCGTACACACCGCCATCCAGGTCAGGCTTGCGGTTGGCCAGGGTCTGGAACACGAAGGCCAGGGTCAGCATGCCCACGGCGGTGATCGCCCAGCCAATCAGTACCGCACCAACGCCGGCACTGGCGGCCATGTTTTGCGGCAGCGAGAAGATCCCGCCACCAATCATCGAGCCGACCACAAGTGCAACTAACGCGCCGAGCTTTAGTTTTCCGGAAGAATCAGACATTTAACAACTCCTGCCAGGAGAAAGTTGACGACAGAATAAATCCGACGCCTAGACCATGAGCTGACTTGGGTCAGTTCTTGGCAACGCGAAGGTAGGAAATTTCCTTCGCGCGGCTCCTGGAGAGTGCCGACAGCTATGCTGCAGGCCTTGTGCGCTGGCACCTCCATGTCCTACTAGAGCAAACGCTCTGTTTAGCCTGCGATTTCTGAAGCTAGCCGCTTTTGTCGCTTTCGCAAATTTTTCACAAGAATTTCGAGTTTTATCAGTTTCTTTTCTAGTTGCTTGGCAGCTGCTAGTTTTTACAGAGGCATGGCGATAGACATTGTGGTTATTAATGCTATAGGTTTAATGGTTTTGGCCATATAAGTAACAGCATCTATATGGCCACCATCGCTGTTGCAAACGCATGACAGCACGGAAAAAAGGGAGCCCCATGAGCGAACCGGGACAAAAGCTGCGTCTGGGTGCACTGATCGCACTGGTGGTCGGTTCGATGATTGGTGGCGGGATCTTCTCGCTGCCGCAGAACATGGCAGCGCGTGCCGACGTCGGCGCCGTGCTGATTGGCTGGGCGATCACCGCCGTGGGCATGCTGGCCCTGGCCTTTGTGTTCCAGACCCTGGCCAACCGCAAGCCTGAGCTGGATTCGGGGGTATACGCCTACGCCAAGGCCGGGTTCGGCGAGTACATGGGGTTTTCCTCTGCCTGGGGCTACTGGATCAGTGCCTGGCTGGGCAACGTCGGCTACTTCGTGCTGTTGTTCAGCACCCTGGGCTTCTACTTCCCGGTGTTTGGCGAAGGCAACACGCCGATTGCCATCGGCTGCGCCTCGCTGCTGCTGTGGGCGGTGCACTTTCTGGTGCTGCGTGGCATCAAGGAGGCGGCGTTCATCAACCAGGTGACCACCGTGGCCAAGGTGGTGCCCCTGTTGATCTTCGTCGTCATCGCCGCCTTTGCTTTCCGCGCCGATATCTTCACCCGTGATATCTGGGGTCTGAGCAATCCGCAGTTCGGCAACGTGCTGAACCAGGTGCGCAACATGATGCTGGTCACGGTGTTCGTGTTCATCGGTATCGAGGGCGCCAGTGTCTATTCCGGGCGGGCGCAGCGCCGTTCCGACGTTGGCAAGGCCACGGTGATCGGCTTTCTCGGGGTGCTGGCGCTGCTGGTGCTGGTCAACGTGCTGTCGCTCGGGGTGATGACCCAGCCGGAGCTGGCCGGGTTGCAGAATCCGTCGCTGGCCTCGGTGCTGGAGCATATCGTCGGCCCTTGGGGGGCATTGCTGATCAGCATTGGCCTGGCAGTGTCGCTGCTCGGTGCCTTGCTGTCGTGGGCGTTGCTGTGTGCGGAGATTCTTTATGCCACGGCGCGTGACAAGACCATGCCGCGCTTTCTGGCCAAGGAAAACGCCAACCATGTGCCAGCCAATGCCCTGTGGCTGACCAACTGCATGATCCAGGGCTTTTTGCTGATTACCCTGGTTTCAGAAGGCACTTATACCAGCCTGATCTATCTCGCCTCGTCGATGATTCTGGTGCCCTACCTGTGGTCGGCGGCCTATGCGGTGTTGCTGGCCTGGCGCGGGGAGAGTTACCAAGGGCAGGCGGGGCTGCGGCGCAAGGACCTGCTGGTGGCGGCTGTGGCGCTGCTGTATGCGGTGTGGCTGCTGTACGCGGGCGGCCTCAAGTACCTGCTGCTGTCGGCGCTGCTGTATGCCCCAGGCGTCATCCTGTTTGCCCGGGCCAAGCATGAACAAGGGCAGACCCTGTTCACCACCTGGGAGAAGCTGATTTTCGCGGCAGTGCTGGCGGGGGCGGCACTGGCGGCCTACCTGCTGTATTCAGGGCTGCTGAGCTTGTGACACAGCCGGGCAGGGCTGTTCCGGGCGTGACCAGATCCACAGGTTGCCCAGGGTCATGCCGGCAATCGCCAGAAACACCGGCCAGTGGTGTTCGAGGAATATCAGCATCAGGGCGGCGCACAGCAGCATGCTGATGGTGGCGCTGACCTTGGCACGGCGCTGGATCACCTTGCCGTTGCGCCAGTTGTACAGGATCGGCCCGAACAGACGATGGTTCTCCAGCCAGGCGGACAGGCGCGGTGAACTGCGCGTTGCGGCCCAGGCGGCCAGCAGGATGAACTCGGTGGTCGGCAGGCCGGGGATGACGATGGCGACCAGGCCTATCCCCAAGCTCACGTAAGCCAGGATGCCATACAGCAGGCGGGACAGTTTCGAGCGGGCGGGTCGGGTCATGTTCTCACTGCGCAAAAACGTCCGGCCACCGGGAAGGTGGCCGGTTGGTGCGTATCAGGCCAGCGCGGCATCTGCGGCGTAGGCATGCTTGAGCAGTTCGGTGAAGCGCTCGAAGGCGGCAACCGCAGCGCGCTCGGCGGCGGCGTCTTCCTCGGGCGACAGCGCCAGGCCATCGAGGATACGGGTGAACTGCTTCCAGCCTTCGGCACGGCCACCGGCCGGCTCGCCGAGGTGGCGGGCACCGAAACTGTCGGACAATTCCAGGGCCACGGCACGCTTGATCAGGAACGCTGCGCCAAGTTTGGAGCCTTCTGACACGAAGATCCAGCCCATTGCCTCACCCAGGCTTGGGTTCTGCAGCGCGCCGGGCACGGCAGCTGGCACTTCGCTGCCGAGGTCGGCGAGGTCCAGGCGGGCCTGTTCGGCGCGGCAGCGCTCGGCCAGGTCGGGGACGATGGCGATCAGTTGCGGGTCGTTGTACAGCGCTTGCAGTTCGGCCTGGAACAGGTACTGGGCGACGACGAAGCGGGCGAAGCTTTCGCGGCTGTCGAAGGGGGCGTGGGATTTGACCAGGGCGTCGAGCTCGCTGTGCGGAGCGTGGGTGGCCTGGTTCAGGCGTTGCGAGCGCAGGGCTGGGCGGTCGGTCATGGGTGTGTCCTTGGTAAATGAGGGCGTCTAGTGACAAGACGAAACAGCGGGGGGGGGACAGTAAAAAAAGTGGGTTCTTCGATGTTGATGTGGCGCCTGTGAGATCGAGCGCCGCCCGCGCGGCGCATCGCGAGCTTTGCTCGCTCCTACGTTTGTTTCGGGCCAGTAAAGCCTGTGACAGGCGCGCGCGACCGCCTGGTCTGTACGACGTGATCTCGCGCCATGCGCCAAGTTGTTCGCGCGCAAATCCCCCAGGACTGATTGGCCCGAAACAAACGTAGGAGCGAGCAAAGCTCGCGATGCGCCGCGCGGGCGGCGCTCGGTCTCACAGGCGCTAAACCTCTCAAGCCCTACATCAGATATCCCACACCACATTGATGGCGAAGTTGCGCCCCGGCATGGTCAGGCGATCAAGGTTGGCCGGTTGGGTCACACCTGCTTCACCCTGGCCGTCGTAGCCGCGCACCGAATCCCACTGCCAGTACTTCTTGTCGGTCAGGTTGTACAGCCCGGCGTTGACGGTGACGTCGTCGGTCACTTTGTAGAAGCCGCTCAGGTCAAGCACGCCATAGCCGGGCGTGCGGAACTGCGAGCTCTGGCCGTCCGGTGCGAAGAACGTGGTGTCGTCGACACGGGTCTTGCGCTTGACCAGGGTCCAGCTCAGCAGGCCGCCGTAGTTCGGCTGCTCGTAACCCAGGCCGAACACGCCGGTCAGCGGGTTGACGCTGTTCAGTGGCTGCCCATTGTCATCGTTGCGGCCGTAGGCGTAGGCGATCGAGCCCTGGGTGTACAGGCCTTGCGGTGCGCCGAAGTGGTCGAGGTTCAGGCGGCCCTTGATCTCGGCGCCCTTGATGGTGGCGTGCTTGATGTTGTTGGCCTGGAAGGTGGTTTCCAGGTTGGCCGATTGCACGGCGTCTTCGTCGATGAAGTCGCGGTACTTGTTGTAGAACACCGCCACGTCGAAGTTGCCGGCGTCGAAGTTGCCACGCAGGCCGGTTTCGTAGCTCTTGCTCTTTTCCGGTTCGAGCCCGGGGTTGCCCTGCACGCTGTAGCCCAGGGTCGGGTTATCGAAGCGCCCGTACATCGACTTCGCGGTCGGGGTGCGGAAGCCTTCGGCGTACTGGCCGTACCAGGTGTAGTTGTCGTTGAAGGCGTAGGTCAGGCCGAACTTGGGCGAGACGCGGTGCCACTTCTTGTCCGAGTCGTCGAGGCTGCTTGGGGCGGTACCCGAACCCTGGATGCCACGCAGGAACTCCTCGGTGAACTTGGGCTCCATGCGCGTGTAGTCGTAGCGCGCGCCGGGCATGAAGGTCCAGTTGTTCCAGCGGATCTCATCCTGCACGAACAGGCTGTAGGTGTTCACGGTCGGGTCTGGGAAGTCGCTCACCAGCGCCTGGGCGTCGCTGGTGCTGACCTGGCCGATGGCGCGGCAGGTGCCACCGACCGCCAGGCAGGTGCCGGTGCCGCTGCGCGAGCCGGTGACCTTTTCGTGCTTGAGGGTGGTGCCGTAGGTCAGCAGGTGATCAGTGGCGCCGATGCTGAAGGCCTTGTCCAGCTGGGCGTCGAACACCCACTGGCGGTCCTTGTAGGTGGTGTCGCGGGTACGCAGCACGGTGCGGCTGAACGGGAAGTAGACTTCCTCGGTGCTCTGGTCGGTCTTGGCGACCTGATAGTTCAGGCTCCACTTGACGTGGTCGGCGACCAGCGAATCCAGGCCGAACTCATGGTTGATGCCGAAGCGCTCGCGGGTCACCGTGTCGTTGCCGCTGCGGCTGCGGTACATGCCCAGGCCGGTGCCGTTGGTGAACGGGCCGCCGACGGCGCTGAGGATGTTCTGGTCGCGGTCATCCTTGTAGCGCTCGTAGGTAAAACCCAGGCGAGCATCGTCGGCGTAGTTCCAGCCCAGCTTGGCCAGCACGTTGGTGGTGCGCACGTCTTCCGGGTTGGCCTCGGTGCGTGCCAGGCCGGTGCCGCCATGGCTGCCGTAGGACTCGGTCTCGTGGCCATTGCGCTGGCTCAGGTGCAGCAGGCCGTCGAAATCGCCGGTACGGCCAGCCACGGTAGCCGAGGTCAGCCAACTGTCGTCGGCTGAGCTGTAGCCGGTCTTCAGGCGTGCACCGACGTCCTTGCCGGGCTTGATGATGTCGTCCGGGTCGAGGGTGAAGTAGCTCACCGCGCCGCCGATGGCGTTGCTGCCGTACAGCACCGATGCCGGGCCGCGGAGGATTTCCACACGCTTGACGATCTCGGGGTCGACGTAGTTGCGCTGGGTCTGGGCGTAGGGGCCATAGAAGAAGCTGTCGGGGATCGACACGCCATCGACCTGGGTAAGGACGCGCTCGCCGTCGATGCCGCGGATGTTGTAGCCGTTCAGGCCGCTGCGCTGGCCGGTGCCCCCCACCGACACACCCGGTTCGTAACGGACCAGCTCCTGGATGTTGTTGACGTTCTGCCGGTCCAGTTGCTCGCGGGTCTGCACGGTCACGGTGCTCGGCACCTGGCTCACGTCCTGGGCGCTACGGGTGGCGCTGACGGTCATCTGCTGCAGGGCGACGACGTTGCCCGCCGACTGGCGTTCGAGCACTACGTTACCGTTGCTGATCTTGCGAAACCCCAGGCCGGTGCCCTGGAGCAGGCGCTTGAGGGCGGCGTCTGGCGGCAGCGAACCCTGAACGCCAGGCGACGCCACGCCGTCGGCCAGTTCGGCGCTGAAGCCGACCTGCCAGCCGGTGACCTTGCTGAAGGCGTTGATCGCCTCGACCAGAGGCTGCTGGGCAATGCTGAAGCGGTAGTCGCCCATGCGCGGGCTGCTGGCCTGGGCAGGTTCGGCGGCCAGCGCCGGCAGGCTGAAGGTACCTGTGGCGAGCAGCGCCAGCGTCAGCAGGGACAGCTGACCGGTACGGCGGGGAAGGGTGGACGGGCGAGTTGGACCTGTGGACATCGAAAGCGCTCCCTGACGCGCGAACTGTTATAGGTGATGACTGTTCTTGTTTTTAAACAAGAATCAGTTGCATTGGCTATAACGAGACGGGCGGGGTTGCGCGATCGCGTAAAAAAACTTGTAGGTCAGTTGATGATCACCACGGCGGGGAACTCGTGCAGTTGCGCCGAGGTGATGTGGGCCAGGGCGCGCAGGGTTTCCAGCGGCTGATCGAGGCGGTAGTTGCCGGTCACCGCCATGTCGTCGAGGTGGTCGTTGCGGTTGATGATCCAGCCGGGGTAATAGCGCCGCACTTCGGCCAATACCTGGCTCAAGGGGCAGTTCTCGAACACCAGGCGGCCATCGACCCAGGCCAGGTCCTTGTGCATGTCCGGGCGCTGGCGCTGGCCGAAGCCTTGCGGGCCGACACTGATGCTGTCGCCGGCACTGAGGCGGATGCGCTGGTTGCTGGCGGCCTGCAGGTCGACGTCGCCACGTTGCACGCGAACCTGCGCCTCGCCGTCGAGGTAGCGCACGGCAAAATCGGTGTCGCGCACCTGTGCACGCACGGGCCCGGCCTGCACTTCAAGCGGCAGCTGGGCGCTACCGGGCACCTGGAAATACGCCTCGCCCTGCAGCAGGCGCGCGACCTGGCGCCCGCCCTGCAGGTCGCTGGCGAAAGCGGAGTTGGTGTTGAGCAGGACCTTGGCGCCGTCATCCAGCTCCAGGCGCTGGCGCTCACCGACCACGGTCAGGTGGTCCGCCTGCAGGCGCACTGGCAGGTTGCCGAAGGTGAACAGCCCGACCAGCAGCACGGCGGCGGTCGCCAGTGGCTTCCAGTGGGCACGCAGGCGCCCGCGCAACGAGCGGCGCTGATGCTGGTGCAGGTGCAGGGCGGCCTGGCGCAGCGGGGTGCCGTTCCACAAGGCTTCGGCCTCGACATAGGCTTCGGCGTTTTCAGGGGCTGCGCTGAGCCATTGCTCGAAGGCCAGGGTGTCGGCCTCGCTGGCGCACTGCAGGCGCACGAGCCAGTCCAGCGCCTCGTCCAGCGCGCGGGCGCGGGCGTCGGGCCCGGTGGCTGGCGGGCGAGTGACGGGGCTGTCGGTCACGGTGGGTCCTTGCAGGTATTTTTGCGAATGATCAAGGCTGGGGCGAAGCATGGCAAGGGCAACGGCGCATTCGGCACGCCGGCGGTCGGCTCATTTGAGGCGGTCGGCCACGCCCATGCAGATCGCCATGATCAGTTTCAGTTCCTTCTGTACCGTGCTGGCCGAGACTTGCAGTTGCTCGGCAATTTCCAGGTAGCTGGCGCCGTGCAGGCGGCTGAGGATGAAGATGCGCTGCTGGCGTTCGGTCAGCTGGTTGAGGCTGACGCTCAGGTGCTTGAGCAGTTGTTCGGCGTGGGCGGCGTCCTCGCTGCTGCCGAGCGGGGACGCGACATTGTGCAGCACCTCGTCAGGCACATCGTCGACCAGCATGCGCGACTGCACCCGCCGTGTACGCAGGTGGTCCAGGGCGAGGTTGCGGGCGGTCTGGAAGACGAACGGCTCGAGGTGTTCGATGGGCCGTTCACCCAAGGCGCGGGATACCCGCAGGTAGGTTTCCTGCAACAGGTCCTCGGCCGTGCTGGGGTTGCCCACCATGCGTTGCAGGGTGCGCAGCAGGGAAAGGCGCTGGACGAGGAAGACGGAGTTGAACCGGGACTGACTCACGGGGGGACCTGGCCGACGAAAGGTTAATGATAATGCTTATCATCTTGCGCTCAGGTCAAGCTGGGAATTGTTAGGGAAAGGTAAAGATTGTGAGTGTTTGGGGGCTTGGATGGGTATGTCTGGAGATATTCAGCGCCTGTGAGACCGAGCGCCGCCCGCGCGGCGCATCGCGAGCTGCGCTCGCTCCTACGTTTGTTTCGGGCCAGTTATTCCTGGGGGATTTGCGCGCGGACGCTTTGGGGTATGGCGCGATATCGCGTTGTACCAACAAGGCGCTCGCGCGCGCCTGTCACAGGCGTTACTGGCCCGAAACAAACGTAGGAGCGAGCGCAGCTCGCGATGCGCCGCGCGGGCGGCGCTCGATCTCACAGGCGCCAAAAACCTACAGCCAGGAAGAGCCCCTCAGCGCGCGCTGGCCAACGCCAGGCAGTTGTCCAGCATGCGGTTGGAGAACCCCCACTCGTTGTCATACCAGGCCAGCACCTTGAGCATCCGCCCGTTGGCGCGGGTATGGTTGGCATCGAAGATCGACGACAGCGGGTTGTGGTTGAAATCGCAAGACACCAGCGGCAGGGCGTTGTAGCCGAGCACCTTGGAGTGCCGGCTGGCTTCGAGGAACAGCTGGTTGACCTGCTCGGCGGTGGCCTCGCGCTTGAGGTTGACGGTAAGGTCGACCAGTGACACGTTGATCACCGGTACGCGCACGGCCATGCCGGTGAGCTTGCCGGCCAGCTCCGGCAGCACCAGGCCCACGGCCTCGGCGGCGCCGGTCTTGCTCGGGATCATCGACTGGGTGGCCGAGCGGGCGCGGTACGGGTCGCTGTGGTAGACGTCGGTCAGCACCTGGTCGTTGGTGTAGGCGTGGATGGTGGTCATCAGCCCCTGTTCGATGCCGAACTCGCGGTGCAGCACCTGAGCGATCGGCGCCAGGCAGTTGGTGGTGCACGAGGCGTTGGAGATGACCTGGTGCGAAGCCCGCAGGATATCGTGGTTGACCCCGTACACCACGGTGGCATCGACGCCCTTGCCCGGTGCCGAGACGATCACCTTGCCGGCGCCAGCAGCCAGGTGTGCGGCGGCCTTGGCGCGGTCGGTGAACAGCCCGGTGCATTCGAACACCACGTCGATCGCTTCGGCCTTCCAGGGCAGTTCGGCCGGGTTGCGGATGGCACTGACCGCGATACGGTCACCATTGACCGTGAGGCTTTCATGGTCGGCCTCGACCACTGCATCGAAGGTGCCGTGCACGCTGTCATATTTGAGCAGGTGGGCGTTCATCGCGCTGTCACCCAGGTCGTTGATGGCGACGACCTGCAGGTCCTGGCGGTAGCCTTGGGTATAAAGTGCGCGCAATACATTGCGCCCGATGCGGCCGAATCCATTGATGGCGATACGTAGGGTCATGGCAGTACCTCTGGCGGTCCGAGTGAAACCTGTGGCAAAAAGACGCTTCACTGAAACGGTTTTGTTGTTGGAATTACAAGATTATTCACTGGCCGATAGAAAACAAGCCTTTTTGATGGCAGTATTTTGTTTAAACATACAACGAGTGGTTGGGCGCAATGCCTCCCCCGATGTTGCGATCCCCTCTACCATGAGCCTAGGCCGCAATCGTTTGGAGGGGAAATGCCCGGTAAACCGCCCTTACAATTAGCCTGGAGTCCAGTACATGCATCCGCGCATCCTTGAGGTCACCCAACGGCTGATCGAACGTAGCCGTGCCACCCGCGAACGCTACCTGCAGCTGATTCGTGGCGCGGCCAGTGACGGCCCCATGCGTGCCAGCCTGCAATGCGCCAACTTCGCCCACGGTGTGGCCGGTTGCGGCGCCGAGGACAAGCAGACCCTGCGCTTGATGAACGCGGCCAACGTCGCCATCGTCTCGGCCTACAACGACATGCTCTCGGCGCACCAGCCGTATCTGCATTTCCCTGACCAGATCAAGCAGGCCCTGCGCGAGGTCGGCTCGGTCGGCCAGTTCGCCGGTGGCGTGCCGGCCATGTGCGACGGCGTGACTCAAGGCGAGCCGGGTATGGAACTGGCTATCGCCAGCCGCGAAGTGATCGCCATGTCCACGGCGGTAGCGCTGTCGCACAACATGTTCGACGCAGCGTTGATGCTCGGCATCTGCGACAAGATCGTCCCCGGGCTGATGATGGGGGCGCTGCGCTTCGGCCATCTGCCGACCATCTTCGTTCCGGGCGGGCCGATGGTTTCCGGCATTTCCAACAAGCAGAAGGCCGACGTGCGCCAGCGCTATGCCGAAGGCAAGGCCAGCCGCGAGGAACTGCTCGAGTCGGAAATGAAGTCCTACCACAGCCCCGGCACCTGCACGTTCTACGGCACTGCCAACACCAACCAGCTGGTGATGGAAGTCATGGGCCTGCACCTGCCAGGTGCCTCGTTCGTCAACCCTTACACCCCGCTGCGCGATGCCCTGACCGCCGAGGCAGCACAGCAGGTCACGCGCATGACCAAGGCCAGTGGCAGCTTCATGCCGCTGGGCGAGATCGTCGACGAGAAGGCGCTGGTCAACTCCATCGTGGCGTTGCACGCTACCGGCGGCTCGACCAACCACACCCTGCACATCCCGGCAATCGCCCAGGCGGCCGGCATCCAGCTGACCTGGCAGGACATGGCCGACCTGTCCGAAGTGGTGCCGACCCTGTCCCACGTCTACCCCAATGGCAAGGCCGACATCAACCACTTCCAGGCCGCTGGCGGCATGGCCTTCCTGATCCGTGAACTGCTCGATGCCGGGCTGTTGCACGAAGACGTCAACACCGTGGCTGGCCACGGCCTGCGCCGCTATACCCAGGAGCCGTTCCTCGACAACGGCAAGCTGGTGTGGCGCGAAGGGCCGCAGCAGAGCCTGGACGAGAGCATCCTGCGCCCGGTGGCGCGGCCATTCTCGGCCGAAGGCGGCCTGCGGGTGATGGAAGGCAACCTGGGCCGTGGCGTGATGAAGGTCTCGGCGGTAGCGCCTGAGCACCAGGTGGTCGAGGCGCCGGCACGGGTGTTCCATGACCAGCAGTCGCTGGCCGATGCCTTCAAGGCCGGTGAGCTGGAGTGCGATTTCGTTGCCGTGGTGCGCTTCCAGGGCCCGCGCTGCAACGGCATGCCCGAGCTGCACAAGCTGACGCCGTTCCTCGGCGTGCTGCAGGACCGCGGCTACAAGGTGGCGCTGGTGACCGACGGGCGCATGTCAGGCGCTTCGGGCAAGATCCCGGCGGCCATCCACGTCTGCCCCGAAGCGTTCGATGGTGGGCCGCTGGCACGCGTGCGTGATGGTGATATCGTGCGGGTCGATGGCGTCGAAGGCACGCTGCGGGTCATGGTGTCGGCAGAAGAGCTGGCCAGCCGTGAGCTGCCGCCCGCGCCCCAGGGCAACGACCTGGGCTGCGGCCGTGAACTGTTCGGCTTCATGCGCATGGCGTTCAGCCCGGCAGAGCAGGGTGCGAGCGCCTTCACCTCGGCCCTGGAGAACCTCAAATGAAGGACCTGCTGGTTGGCGACATCGGTGGCACCAATGCCCGTTTTGCGTTGTGGCGTGACAACCAGCTGTGCCAGGTGCAGGTCTTCGCCACGGCGGATTACACCAGCCCGGAACAGGCCATCGAGGCTTACCTGCAAGGCCAGGGTATCGCCCGTGGCGGCCTTGCCGCTGTGTGCCTGGCGGTGGCCGGGCCGGTGAATGGTGATGAGTTCCGCTTCACCAACAACCACTGGCGGCTGAGCCACAAGGCGTTTTGCCAGACCTTGCAGGTCGAGCGGCTGCTGCTGATCAACGACTTTTCTGCCCAGGCCCTGGGCATGACCCGGCTGCAACCCGGCGAGTACCGTGAGGTCTGCGCAGGCCAGGCGGACCCGACGCGGCCCGCGCTGGTGATCGGCCCGGGTACTGGCCTGGGCGTTGGCAGTCTGCTGCGCCTGGGCGAGCAGCACTGGCTGGCGCTGCCGGGTGAGGGTGGGCATGTCGACCTGCCGGTGGGCAATGCCCGCGAGGCGGCGCTCCATCAGCAGATGCACGACCAGATCGGCCACGTCAGCGCCGAGACCGTCCTCAGTGGTGGTGGCCTGGTGCGCTTGTATCAGGCCATGTGCGCGCTGGACGGCGACACGCCCCGACACACATCCCCGGCGCAGGTCACCGATGCGGCCCTGGGCGGCGAACCACGGGCGCTGGCCGTCATCGAGCAGTTCTGCCGCTTCCTCGGGCGCGTGGCTGGTAACAATGTGCTGACCCTCGGCGCACGCGGCGGGGTGTACATTGTCGGTGGCGTGATCCCGCGTTTTGCCGAGCTGTTCCTGCGCAGCGGTTTTGCCGCCAGCTTTGCCGACAAGGGCTGCATGAGTGGCTACTTCGCGGGCGTGCCGGTGTGGTTGGTGACTGCCGAATTCTCTGGCCTGCTCGGTGCCGGGGTGGCACTGCAGCAAACCCTGGATCACTGATACTCTCGAACAGGCTGCACCGTGACAGCAGGCGAAAAGACCTGCGACAACAAGAGGGCGGGATACCTTGAGCACTGCCGGAAAATCGATCCTGATGGTCGACGACGATCAGGAAATTCGTGAACTGCTGCAAACCTACCTGAGCCGCGCCGGCTTCCAGGTCCACGGCGAAGCCGACGGCCAGGGTTTTCGCCGCGCCTTGGAAAACGCCCACTGCGACCTGGTGATCCTCGACGTCATGCTCCCCGACGAAGACGGCTTCAGCCTGTGCCGCTGGGTGCGCCAGCACCCGCGCCAGTCGCGGGTACCGATCATCATGCTGACCGCCAGCTCCGATGAAGCCGACCGCGTCATCGGCCTGGAACTGGGGGCCGATGATTACCTGGGCAAGCCGTTCAGCCCGCGTGAGCTGCAGGCGCGCATCAAGGCCCTGTTGCGCCGCAGCGAGTTCGGCCAGGCCGCGCCAGCCAGTGCCGTGCTGGCCTTCGATGACTGGCGTCTGGATACCGTCAGCCACCGCCTGTTCCACCGCGATGGTGAAGAGGTGATTCTGTCCGGGGCCGACTTCGCCCTGCTCAAGCTGTTTCTCGATCACCCTCAACAGATTCTCGACCGCGACACCATCGGCAACGCCACCCGTGGCCGCGAGCCGATGCCGCTGGACCGCATCGTCGACATGGCGGTCAGCCGCCTGCGCCAGCGCCTGCGCGACACCGACAAGCCGCCGCGGCTGATCCGCACCGTGCGTGGCAGTGGTTACCTGCTGGCTGCCCATGTCT
Source organism: Pseudomonas sp. LRP2-20 (assembly GCF_024349685.1). Taxonomy (NCBI): domain Bacteria; kingdom Pseudomonadati; phylum Pseudomonadota; class Gammaproteobacteria; order Pseudomonadales; family Pseudomonadaceae; genus Pseudomonas; species Pseudomonas sp. LR2-20. Next base: position 1,141,679 of record NZ_AP025944.1, read on the forward strand.
GCTGCGCTTCCTGAGCGACGCTGGCGCCTGCTGCCGCGCTCGCTGCTGGGGCGCATGCTGCTGCTGACCCTGTTCGTGGTGCTGCTGGCCCAGGGCCTGTCGAGCCTGATCTGGGTTGCCCAGTTGCGTGCCAGCCAGTTGCAGGGGCTGCGCGCCAGTGCCGGGAGCCTGGCCCATTCCATGAGCGCCAGCGTCAGCTACTTCCGCTCGTTGCCGGTGGCCTATCGGCCGATGGTGCTCGATCAATTGCGCAGCATGGGTGGCACGCGCTTCTTCGTGTCGCTCAACGACAAGCCGCTGGACATGCCGGTGTTGCCCATCACGCCACGCAAGCAGGCGGTGATCGACGTGTTCCAGCAGGTGCTGCACGAACGCCTGGGGGAGCAGATGGAAATCTCCGTCGAATTCGTCGCCCCCGATGACCTGCGCATCTTCAACAGCGGCCTGAAGCTCGATGAGCTGCCGCGCTCGTGGGCGCATTACTCGCTGACCCTGGAGCCGCTCAACCCGCCAGTGCTGGTGACCCAGATCCGCCTGGACCAGGGCGAGTGGCTGTACATCGCATCCTTGCTGCCCGAGCCTTACACCAGCCTCGAAAGCGAACGCCTGCCGCGCCAGCAGATCGGCTTCATTGTCCTCACCACGGCCTTGCTGCTGTTGTTCATCGGCTTGCTGGTGCACTGGCAGAGCTGGCCGCTCAAGCGCCTGGCCCGCGCCGCGCGTGAGCTGTCATTGGGCGCGGATGTGGCGCCGGTGGCCGAGGGCGGCGGCAGCGAGGTGGTCGAAGTGGGGCGGGCGTTCAACAGCATGCGCGAGCGCATCAGCCGTTACCTGACCGAGCGTTCCCAGTTGTTCAGCGCCATTTCCCACGACCTGCGCACACCGATCACGCGCTTGCGCCTGCGCGTGGAACTGCTCGAGGACGAGCGCCTGCAGGCCAAGTTCAGCCAGGACCTCGACGAGCTGGAGCTGCTGGTCAAAGGGGCACTGCAATGCGTCAAGGACACCGACATCCACGAGAACATCGAGCCGATCGACCTCAACCAGGTGCTGGAGATTCTCGCCGAGCCCTATCTGGGTGACGGCCGTATTACCGTCGAAGGGCGAGCCCTGTCGCCGTACCCGGGCAAGCCGCTGGCCCTGCGCCGCTGCATCGGCAACCTGATCGACAATGCCATCAAGTATGGCGAGCGGGCACACCTGCGGATCATCGACAATGCCGAGGGCTTTGTCCTGCAGGTGGATGACCAGGGCCCCGGCGTGCCGCAACAGCAGATGGAGCAGGTGTTCGAGCCGCATTTTCGCCTGGCCGGCAAGCAGCAGGGCTATGGCCTGGGCCTGGGTATCGCGCGCAACATCGCCCATAGCCATGGCGGCGAAGTGAGCCTGCTCAACCTGCGCGAAGGTGGCTTGCGGGTGACGCTCTATCTACCAAGAGGCGTGGATTGATCCGTGTCACAGATTGGTGACACATCCGTCCCCCTTCGTGACATACCAGTCAGGACGGCTGGCTAGACTTCACCGACGACACGCAAGGAACGCGCTGGCCCATGAATACTCCTGATCTGGCCCCCGGCAGTTGGCTGGGTTCAACCGTACATGCCGCCTGGCTGCAGGCTGAAGGGCAACGCCTGCTGGCGTTTGCCAGGGCTTCGCAGTTGCCTGAGGGCTTCGGCTGCCTCGATGCACAAGGTTGCCTGCCGTCCGCTGCTGGCAGCGAAACCCTGCAGACCACGCGCATGACCCACAGCTTCGCCCTGGCTCATCTTCAGGGTGTGCCCGGCTGCCTGCCATTGGTCGAGCATGGCGTCAGCGCCCTGCGCGGTGCCTTGCACGATGCTCGCCACGGCGGCTGGTTCGCTCACCCGCCAGGGCAGGGCGACAGCGCCAAGGCTGCCTACCTGCATGCCTTCGTCGCGTTGGCCGCAAGCTCTGCGGTGGTCGCGGGTGCCATGGGTGCTCAGGGCTTGCTGGTGGATGCCATCCATACCCTCGAAGCGCGGTTCTGGAGCGAGGAGCAGGGCGCCCTGCGCGAGTCGTTTTCCAGCGACTGGCAGCAGGCGCAGGCCTATCGCGGGGCCAACAGCAACATGCACGCCACCGAGGCATTCCTGGCGCTGGCCGATGTCACCGGCGATACGCTGTGGCTCGATCGCGCCCTGCGTATCGCCCAGCGCATCATCCACACCCATGCCGCCGCCAACGGCTTTCGGGTGGTCGAGCATTTCGACGCGCACTGGCAGCCGCTGCCGCACTACAACCGCGAGGATCCCGCCAACCACTTTCGGCCTTATGGCACCACGCCTGGCCATGCATTCGAATGGGCGCGGCTGCTGCTGCATCTGGAAGCGGCTCGCGATCTGGCCGGGCTGCATGCACCGGACTGGTTGCTGGGCTGTGCCCGTGGCCTGTTCGACAGCGCCTGCCGTGATGCCTGGAACGTCGATGGCAGCAAGGGCATCGTCTACACCCTGGACTGGGACAACCGCCCGGTGGTGCGCGAGCGCCTGCACTGGGTGCATGCCGAAGCCTGCGCCAGTGCGGCAGCCCTGCTGCGCCGTACCGGCGAGGCGCAGTATGAGCGCTGGTACCGCTGCTTCTGGGATTTCATCGACTGCCATTTCATCGACCGAGCGGCCGGCAGCTGGCATCACGAACTTGACCCGGGCAACCGGCCTGCCGCGACCATCTGGGCGGGCAAGCCGGACCTCTATCACGCCTATCAGGCGGTACTGTTGCCGGGGTTGCCGTTGGCGCCGAGCCTGGCAACTGCCGTTTCAGGTCATGTAACCAAACGATGACATTCGCGCATCGCTTCGTTACCTGGCGAAGCGGGCACGCTGATTAGACTCCATGCAATGCAAGCGACCGACTTGCCCGGCATAACAACAAGAAAGGTATTCCGATGACTTCGACTCTCCGCCTCGCCGCCGCGATCTCCCTCGCCTCGCTCTTGCCGCTCAGTGTCTGCGCCGCCGAATCCAAAGGCAGCGTCGAAGTGGTGCACTGGTGGACCTCCGGTGGTGAAAAAGCTGCTGTGGATGTGCTCAAGGATCAGGTCGAGAAGGATGGCTTCACCTGGAAGGACGGCGCTGTCGCCGGTGGCGGTGGTGCTACGGCCATGACCGTGCTCAAGAGCCGCGCAGTGGCGGGCAATCCGCCGGGCGTCGCGCAGATCAAGGGGCCGGACATCCAGGACTGGGCTGCCACCGGCCTGCTCGATACCAATGTGCTCAAGGACGTTGCCAAGGACGAAAAGTGGGACTCGCTGCTCGACAAGAAGGTCGCCGACACCGTTAAGTACGACGGTGACTATGTCGCCGTACCGGTCAACATCCACCGCATCAACTGGCTGTGGATCAATCCGGAGGTCTTCAAGAAGGCTGGCATCGACAAGGCGCCGACCACCCTCGACGAATTCTACGCCGCGGCCGACAAGCTCAAGGCCGCCGGTTTCATCCCGCTCGCCCACGGCGGCCAGCCCTGGCAGGACAGCACGGTGTTCGAAAGCGTGGTGCTGGCTGTGATGGGGTCAGAGGGCTACAAGAAAGCCATGGTCGACCTGGACGAATCGGCGCTGACCGGGCCCGAGATGGTCAAGGCGCTCACCGAGCTGAAGAAGGTCGCCACCTACATGGACCCGGACGGCAAGGGCCAGGACTGGAACCTGGAGGCGGCCAAGGTCATCAACGGCAAGGCCGGCATGCAGATCATGGGTGACTGGGCCAAGAGCGAGTGGACGCTGGCCAAGAAGACCGCCGGCAAGGACTACCAGTGCGTGCCGTTCCCCGGCACTGAAAAGGCGTTCCTCTACAACATCGACTCGCTGGTGGTGTTCAAGCAGAACGACAAGGGCACAGCTGCCGGCCAGCAGGACATCGCTCGCAAGGTGCTTGGCGATAACTTCCAGAAGGTCTTCAGCATCAACAAGGGCTCGATCCCGGTGCGCAACGACATGCTCGCCGACATGGGCAAGTACGGTTTCGATGCCTGCGCCCAGACCTCCGCCAAGGACTTCCTCGCCGACGCCAAGAGCGGCGGCCTGCAGCCGAGCATGGCGCACAACATGGCCACCACGCTGGCCGTGCAAGGCGCATTCTTCGATGTGGTGACCAACTACATCAACGACCCCAAGGCCGACCCGGCCGATGCGGCGAAGAAGCTGGCGGCGGCGATCAAGGCTGCCAAGTAGCCATCTCGAGGCTGGCGAAATCCCTGTGGGAGCGGGTCTACCCGCGAAGAGCACATCGCGGTGCCGGGCACCGGCTATGCCGGTGTTCGCGGGTAAACCCGCTCCCACAGGTGATGTGTTGACTCTAACCTGGTGGCTAACATGACTACACTGACCGCCCAATTGCGGGTCTCCCCCCTGGACGCGCTGCAGCGCTGGCTTCCGAAGCTGGTACTGGCGCCAAGCATGTTCATCGTCCTGGTGGGCTTCTATGGCTACATCCTCTGGACCTTCGTCCTGTCCTTCACCACCTCGACCTTCCTGCCGACCTACAAGTGGGCCGGCCTGGCGCAATACGCCCGGCTGTTCGACAACGACCGCTGGTGGGTGGCGAGCAAGAACCTGATGCTGTTCGGCGGCCTGTTCATCGCCATCAGCCTGGCCATTGGTGTGCTGCTGGCGGTGCTGCTGGACCAGCGCATCCGCCGCGAAGGCTTCATCCGCACCATTTACCTGTACCCCATGGCGCTGTCGATGATCGTCACCGGCACCGCCTGGAAATGGCTGCTCAACCCCGGCATGGGTCTGGACAAGCTGCTGCGCGACTGGGGCTGGGAGGGCTTTCGCCTGGACTGGCTGATCGACCCTGACCGGGTGGTGTACTGCCTGGTGATCGCCGCCGTGTGGCAGGCCTCGGGCTTCATCATGGCGATGTTCCTCGCCGGCTTGCGTGGTGTCGACCAATCGATCATCCGTGCCGCGCAAATCGACGGTGCCAGCCTGCCGCGCATCTACTGGACCGTGGTGCTGCCCAGCCTGCGGCCGGTGTTCTTCAGCTCGCTGATGATCCTGGCGCACATTGCCATCAAGAGCTTTGACCTGGTGGCGGCGATGACTGCCGGCGGCCCGGGCTACTCCTCCGACCTGCCGGCGATGTTCATGTACTCCTTCACCTTCAGCCGCGGCCAGATGGGCATGGGCTCGGCCAGCGCCATCCTCATGCTCGGGGCGATCCTGGCGATCCTCGTGCCGTACCTGTACTCGGAGCTGCGGAGCAAGCGCCATGCATAGTCCAACTGACAGACCGGCACTGAGCCTCAGCCGGGTCGCCATCCATGCCGTGCTGCTGTTCGCCGTCCTGCTGTATCTGGTGCCCCTGGTGGTGATGCTGCTGACCAGCTTCAAGTCCCCGGAAGACATCAGCACCGGCAACCTGCTGAGCTGGCCAACCGTGGTCACCGGCATCGGCTGGGTCAAGGCCTGGGGCACGGTCAGCGGCTACTTCTGGAACTCGATCATGATCACCGTGCCTGCGGTGCTGATCTCCACCGCCATCGGTGCGCTTAACGGCTACGTGCTGTCGATGTGGCGCTTCCGCGGCTCGCAACTGTTCTTCGGCCTGCTGCTGTTCGGTTGCTTCCTGCCGTTCCAGACCGTGCTGCTGCCGGCGTCGTTCACCCTCGGCAAGCTGGGCCTGGCCAGCACCACCAGCGGCCTGGTGCTGGTGCACGTGGTCTACGGCCTGGCCTTCACCACGCTGTTCTTCCGCAACTTCTACGTGAGCATTCCCGATGCCCTGGTCAAGGCCGCGCGCCTGGATGGCGCCGGCTTCTTCACCATCTTCCGCCGCATCATCCTGCCGATGTCGACACCGATCATCATGGTCTGCCTGATCTGGCAGTTCACCCAGATCTGGAACGACTTCCTGTTTGGCGTGGTGTTCTCCAGCGGCGACTCGCAACCGATCACCGTGGCCCTGAACAACCTGGTCAACACCAGCACCGGGGCCAAGGAATACAACGTCGACATGGCGGCGGCGATGATCGCCGGCCTGCCAACCCTGCTGGTCTACGTGGTGGCAGGCAAATATTTCGTCCGCGGGCTCACGGCCGGTGCGGTCAAGGGGTAAGTCATGGCAACGCTCGAACTTCGCAATGTGAACAAGACCTACGGCAGCGGCCTGCCGGACACCCTCAAGGACATCCAGCTGTCGATCAGGGACGGCGAGTTCCTGATCCTGGTCGGCCCCTCGGGCTGCGGCAAGTCGACCCTGATGAACTGCATCGCCGGGCTTGAGAACATCACCGGCGGCGCGATCCTCATCGACGACCAGGACGTCAGCGGCATGAGCCCCAAGGACCGCGACATCGCCATGGTGTTCCAGTCCTATGCGCTGTACCCGACCATGAGCGTGCGCGAGAACATCGAGTTCGGCCTGAAGATCCGCAAGATGCCGCAGGCGGCCATCGATGAAGAAGTGGCGCGGGTGGCCAAGTTGCTGCAGATCGAGCACTTGCTCGCGCGCAAGCCGGCGCAGCTGTCCGGTGGCCAGCAACAGCGTGTGGCCATGGGCCGGGCGCTGGCGCGGCGGCCGAAGATCTACCTGTTCGACGAGCCGCTGTCCAACCTCGACGCCAAGCTGCGGGTCGAGATGCGCACCGAAATGAAACTGATGCACCAGCGCCTGAAGACCACCACGGTGTATGTCACCCACGACCAGATCGAGGCCATGACCCTGGGCGACAAGGTGGCGGTGATGAAGGATGGCATCATCCAGCAGTTCGGCACCCCGCAACAGATCTACAACGACCCGGCCAACCAGTTCGTCGCCAGCTTCATCGGCTCGCCGCCGATGAATTTCATTCCGGTGCGCCTGGCTAAGCAGGACGGGCGCCTGCTGGCGCTGCTCGACAGTGGCCAGGCGCGCTGCGAATTGCCGTTGGGGCCGGCCAACGATGACCTCGAAGGCCGCGAGATCATCCTCGGCATCCGCCCCGAACAGATCGCCCTGGGCGCAGGCGAGGGCAACGGCCTGCCGGGTATCCGCGCCGAAGTGCAGGTGACCGAGCCCACCGGGCCAGACTTGCTGGTGTTCGTCACCCTCAACCAGACCAAGGTCTGCTGCCGCCTGGCGCCAGATGTCGCCTGTCGGGTGGGCGATAGCCTGAACCTGCAGTTCGACCCGGCGCGGGTGCTGCTGTTCGACGCCGACAGCGGCGAACGTCTGCACCTGGCCAGCAGCATTACCGCGGTAAAGGACAATGTGGCTCACTTCAAGGGCCGCTGATTCGTCTACACCACCAATAAGAAAAAAGAGGACGCAAAGGGATGGAACAGCGCAATCGCATCAGGACCTTGGGTTCACTGGCCCTGCTCGCCGTGGTTGGCAGCAGCGGCGTGCAGGCTGCCGAGGCATTTTCCAGCGAATCGAAATGGATGACCGGCGACTGGGGCGGCACCCGCACCGAGCTGCTGGACAAAGGCTATGACTTCACCCTCGACTACGTCGGCGAGGTCGCCGGTAACCTGCATGGCGGCTACAACGACGACAAGACTGCACGCTACAGTGACCAGTTCGCCCTCGGTGCGCACCTGGACCTGCAGAAGATCCTCGGTTGGCACGATGCCGAGTTCAAGCTGGCGATTACCGAGCGCAGTGGCCGCAACCTGTCCAACGACCGCATCAGTGACCCGCGCGCCGGGCAGTTCAGTTCGGTGCAGGAAGTGTGGGGCCGCGGCCAGACCTGGCGCCTGACGCAGATGTGGGTCAAGCAGAAGTACTTCGACGGTGCGCTGGACGTGAAAGTCGGCCGTTTCGGTGAGGGCGAGGACTTCAACAGCTTCCCCTGCGACTTCCAGAACCTGGCTTTCTGCGGCTCGCAGGTGGGCAACTGGGTCGGCGGCATCTGGTATAACTGGCCGGTCAGCCAGTGGGCGCTGCGGGTCAAGTACAACATCACCCCGGAGTTCTTCGTCCAGGTCGGAGCCTACGAGCAGAACCCGTCGAACCTGGAGACCGGCAATGGCTTCAAGCTCAGCGGCAGCGGCACCAAGGGCGCGATCCTGCCGGTGGAGATGGTCTGGTCGCCCAAGGTCAATGACCTGCCGGGTGAGTACCGCCTGGGTTATTACTACAGCACGGCCAAGGCCGATGATGTGTTCGAAGACCTCAACGGCAACCCGCAGGCGCTCACCGGCGAGGCCTTCAAGTCGCACTCGAGCAAGCACGGCTGGTGGGTGGTGGCGCAGCAGCAGGTTACCGCCCATGGCGGCGACATCAATCGCGGCCTGAGCCTGTTCGCCAACTTCACCGTGCACGACAAAGCCACCAACGTGGTCGACAACTACCAGCAGGTCGGCCTGGTCTACAAAGGCGCCTTCGATGCCCGGCCCAAGGACGACATCGGCTTTGGCGTAGCCCGCATCCACGTGAACGATGACGTGAAGAAGCGCGCCGAGTTGCTCAATGCCCAGAGCGGCATCGACGACTACGACAACCCGGGCTTCGTGCCGCTGCAACGCACCGAGTACAACGCCGAGCTCTACTACGGCTTCCACGTCACCAACTGGCTGACCGTGCGGCCCAACCTGCAGTACATCAAGAGCCCGGGCGGTGTGGATGAAGTGGACAACGCGCTGGTCGCAGGTTTGAAGATTCAGTCGTCTTTCTGAGCCTACTTGTTGTAAATTTACGCCAATCCAAATTCGGCTCCCGGCACCCACTGGCTTGCAGTGGCTGTCGGGGCTGGGCCGAGACAGCGCTATCTCAAACAACAAGAGCTTGGAACCATGCCTGAACATCCGCTACATCGCTTCTTTTCCTCGCAGCGGCCCCGGCCGACATTCGAGTGGGAGCGTTACCAGCAGCGCGATGTGCTGATCATTGACCATCCCCGTTGCCAGGCGGTGTTCAGCCGCCAGGGCGCGCAACTGCTGCACTTTCAGCCGGCGGGGGAACGGCCTTGGCTGTGGTGCGCCGAGCAATGGCCGCAAGTGGGCGCCATTCGCGGAGGTGTGCCGGTGTGCTGGCCCTGGTATGGTCGCCATCCCAGTGAAGACCTGTGGCCCGCCCATGGTTGGGCGCGCTTGCTGGACTGGAAGCTGGTGGACAGCCGCGAAGACGAGGAGGGTGTGAGCCTGAAGTGGCGGCTGGACCTGTGCGACTGGCAGGTTGACCTGCACGCCAGGCTAGGCAGCCGCATGGAATTGAGCCTGAGCACCGAGCACCAGGACAGCGAGCCCTGCCAGCTGAGCCATGCGCTGCTGGCTTACTGGCGTATCAGTGACGTGTCCGAGATAGCGCTGTCCGGGCTTGAGGATATCGAAGGCTATGACCGCCTGAGCCGTCAGGCCTGCCGTGAAGACGGTGCGCTCAAGCTCAAGGGTGGCTGCCAGAAGGTCTACCCGGGCACGCCACGGGTGCAGTTGCAGGACCCGGCCTGGGAGCGGGAATTGTGCATCGACACTGGCGACAGCGACGACACCGTCGTCTGGCATCCGGGCAATCGGCCGCTGATGGGCGTCAGCGGCCGTGAATGCCAGGGTTTCGTCTGCGTCGAGGCGGCCAGTGGCAGTGGCCAGGGCCTGAGCCTGGCGCCGGGGCAGCGTGCGCACCTGCGGCTGCAGGCGCACCGGCTCAGTTGAGCTCGTCGTCCTCGATCGGGTAGCGACTGGCGTTGAGGCTTTCCTTGATCTTGCGCAGGTGCGGCTGGAAGTCCACGCCACGGCGCAGGGTCATGCCGGTGGCCAGTACGTCGAGCACGGTCAGCTGGATGATCCGCGAAGTCATCGGCATGTAGATGTCGGTGTCTTCCGGCAGCGGGATGTGCAGGCTCAGGCTGCAGGCCTGGGCCAACGGCGAACCGGCTGCGGTCAGGCCGAGCACCGAGGCACCGTTTTCCCGGGCCAGGCGCGCCACTTCGACCAGTTCGCGGGTGCGGCCGGTGTAGGAAATGATCACGAACAGGTCACCGGTGTGTGCCACCGAGGCCAGCATGCGCTGCATCAGCACGTCGGCATGGGCCGACACCGCGAGGTTGAAGCGGAAGAACTTGTGCTGGGCATCAAGGGCTACCGGGGCCGAGGCGCCGAGGCCGAAGAAGTGGATCTGCCGGGCCTGGATCATCATGTCCACGGCGCGGCTGACCTGTTGCGGGTCGAGTTGCTGGCAGGCGCTGTCGAGCGAGGCGATGGCGCTGCCGAAGATTTTCTGGGTGTAGGCTGCCGGGTCGTCGTCGGCTTCCACCGCGCGGCTGACGTAAGCGGCGCCGCTGGCCAGGCTCTGCGCCAGCTGCAGCTTGAGTTCCGGGTAGCCGCTGACGCCGAACGAACGGCAGAAGCGGTTGACGGTCGGTTCGCTGACCTTGGCTGCCTGGGCCAACGCGGCGATGCTGAAGCGGGTGGCTTGTTGCGGGTTGAGCAGGATGACTTCGGCGACTTTGCGTTCGGCCTTGTTCAGCTCGTCGAGGCGTCCCTGGATCTGTTCCAGGAGGTTTCGCACGCGGTCCATGGGTGTGTCCTTGGGTCGGGAAGACAGCCGGCTGTGGGAGCAGCAGGCTTTTTGCACGGTCGTCTATCGTACTGTCGGTGCGGTTGACGTACCACTTGTCTGTAACGCTTGTGTGTAATGTTGTGGTTTTTACTACATTATCCCTTGAAAACCGTGTGTGAAAGCGGTATTCCTAGACCAACTTTAGGAAAGAACCAACATCATGGCTGCGATCAGTGTCGAACCTTGCACCTTTGCCCTGTTTGGCGCCCTTGGCGACCTGGCATTGCGCAAGTTGTTTCCTGCGCTCTACCAGCTCGACCGTGCCAACCTACTGCACGCCGACACCCGCCTGCTGGCGCTGGCCCGCGAGGCCGGCAGCGCCGAGGATCACCTGAACACCATCGAAGCGCACCTGCGCCGGCATGTGGCCGAGGCTGACATCGAGCCCGCCGCGCTGGGGCGTTTCCTCGGCCGCCTGCGCTACCAGCACCTGGATTTCCTGCAGCCCGAGGGCTACCAGGCCCTGGCCGAACAACTGACTGGCGACCAGCCGCTGATCGCCTACTTTGCCACGGCGGCGGCCGTCTACGGCGCTATCTGCGAAAACCTCGACAAGGCTGGCCTGGCTGCGCGCACCCGGGTGGTGCTGGAAAAGCCCATCGGCCATGATCTGGAGTCGTCGCGGCGGGTCAACGATGCCGTGGCGCGCTTCTTCCCGGAGAGCCGGGTCTATCGCATCGACCATTACCTGGGCAAGGAAACGGTGCAGAACCTGATCGCCCTGCGCTTTGCCAACAGCCTGTTCGAAACCCAATGGAACCAGAATTCCATCTCCCACGTGGAGATCACCGTGGCAGAGAAGGTCGGCATCGAGGGCCGCTGGGGCTACTTCGACAAGGCCGGCCAGCTGCGTGACATGATCCAGAACCACCTGCTGCAGCTGCTCTGCCTGATCGCCATGGACCCGCCCAGCGATCTGTCGGCCGACAGCATCCGTGACGAGAAGGTCAAGGTGCTCAAGGCACTGGCACCGATCACCGGCGAAGGCTTGAGCACCCGTGTGGTGCGTGGCCAGTACATCGCCGGCTACAGCGACGGCAAGCCAGTGCCCGGTTACCTGGAAGAAGACAATTCCAACGCCCAGAGCGACACCGAAACCTTCGTTGCCCTGCGCGCCGATATTCGCAACTGGCGCTGGTCGGGCGTGCCGTTCTACCTGCGTACCGGTAAACGCATGCCGCAGAAGCTGTCGCAGATCGTCATCCACTTCAAGGAAACGCCGCACTACATCTTCGCCCCGGAACAGCGTTTGCAGATCGGTAACAAGCTGATCATCCGCCTGCAACCGGACGAAGGCATATCCTTGCGGGTGATGACCAAGGAGCAGGGCCTGGACAAGGGCATGCAGCTGCGCAGTGGCCCGCTGCAGCTGAATTTTTCCGACACCTGGCGCAGTGCGCGGATTCCGGATGCCTACGAGCGCTTGCTGCTTGAGGTGATGCGCGGCAACCAGAACCTGTTCGTGCGCAAGGACGAGATCGAGTACGCCTGGAAATGGTGTGACCAGTTGATCGCCGGCTGGCGTAACGCGGGCGATGCGCCCAAGCCTTACGCGGCGGGCTCCTGGGGGCCGATGAGCTCGATTGCATTGATCACGCGCGATGGGAGGGCGTGGTATGGCGATATCTGATTTGAAGCTGCCGGCGGCCGTGCAGGTGCACGACCTGGCGGATGCCAGGACACTGGCCGCAACTCTGGCCCGCGACGTGGCCGAGCGCCTGCGTGCAGCCATTGCTGCCAAGGGCCAGGCCAGCGTGGTGCTGTCTGGCGGCCGCAGCCCGGTGCCGTTCCTCGAGCAGCTGGCCAGCGAACAGTTGGACTGGACCAAGATTACCGTCAGCCTGGCCGACGAGCGCTGGGTGCCGGTGGAGCACGCCGACAGCAATGCCGGGTTGCTGGCTCGCCACTTGTTCAAGGGGCCTGCCGCCAAGGCCCGCTTCGTCGGGCTCTATCAGCAGGCCGAAAACCTCGATGCGGCTGCAGCCATTGCCGATCAAGCGTTGGCAGAGCTACCGCCAATCGACGTACTGGTGCTGGGCATGGGCGACGATGGCCATACCGCCTCGCTGTTCCCCAATAGCCCCAACCTCGTCGAAGGGCTGGACCCGAGCAGCAAGCGCCGATGCCTGCCGATGCTGGCCCCGAGTGTGCCGCACCAGCGCCTGTCGATGACCCGCCCACTGCTGGCCAGTGCAGCGTTCATCGCGCTGTCCGTGCAAGGCCCGGGCAAACTCGCTACCCTGCGCGCCGCGCTGGCGGGCAACGACCTTTCCGAAATGCCGATTCGCGCCTTTCTTCACGACCCCCTGGACATCTACTGGTGCCCATGAGCCAAGGATCCACTGTCATGACCACCCTTGAACGCCCACAGCCCAAGCTTTCGATGGCGGATAAAGCCGCCCGGATCGATGCCATCTGCAAACAGGCGCGCATCCTGCCGGTAATCACCATCGCCCGTGAGGAAGACATCCTGCCATTGGCTGACGCCCTGGCCGCTGGCGGTATCCGCACCCTGGAAGTGACCTTGCGTTCGCAGCATGGCCTGAAGGCCATCCAGGTGCTGCGTGAGCAGCGCCCGGAGTTGTGCGTGGGTGCCGGTACCGTGCTCGACCGCGGCATGTTCGCTGCGGTGCAAGCCGCCGGCGCGCAGTTCGTCGTCACCCCGGGCATTACCCAGGACATCCTGGAAGCGGGTGTGGACAGCGAGATCCCGTTGCTGCCGGGCATCAGCACGCCGTCCGAGATCATGATGGGTTATGCCCTGGGCTACCGCCGCTTCAAGCTGTTCCCGGCGGAAATCAGTGGCGGCGTGGCAGCGATCAAGGCGTTCGCCGGCCCTTTCGGCGATATCCGCTTCTGCCCGACTGGTGGCGTGAACCCGGCCAACGTGCGCAATTACATGGCGCTGCCTAACGTGATGTGCGTGGGTGGCACCTGGATGCTCGACAGCAGCTGGATCAAGAACGGCGATTGGGCGCGGATCGAGGCGTGCAGCGCCGAGGCGATGGCGTTGCTGGACGCCAACTGAATTTGTTGTGTGCTTTACGGCTTATGGGGCGCTTGGTCGGCGCCCTTTTTTTTTGCCTTGGATTTGTATATTGCCTGTGCCGGCCCTTTCGCGGGTAAACCCGCTCCCACAGGTACTGCACAGTATTCAAAAGCTGTGTGGTCCCTGTGGGAGCGGGTTCACCCGCGAAAGGGCCGGCACAGAAAAACAAAAAAGCCCGCATCCAAGGATGCGGGCTTTTCATTCATCGCGGTGATGCTTAAGCCGCTTTGGCTTCCTGCGGGCTCAGCGAGCGGTTCAGCGCGCTGAACAGTGCCTTGAAGCTGGCCGTGGTGATGTTTTCATCGATGCCCACACCGTGTACCGGGCGACCGCCGGCCACGCGCAGTTCGATGTAGGCCGCCGCCTTGGCGTTGGTGCCCGCACCGATGGCGTGCTCGTTGTAGTCCATGATCTCGACCGATACCGGCAGGCCGGCGACCAGGGCTTCCAGGGCGCCGTTGCCCTTGCCGCGCCAGTGCAGGGTGGTTTCGCCTTCACCGGCGACTTCCACTTCCACGGCGCTGTGGCCGTTTTCTTCCTGCAGGCGGTGGCTGACCAGCGCATACGGGGCGTTGGCCTGGAGGTATTCCTTGTGCAGCAGGCTGTAGATCTGCTGGGCGGTCATTTCCAGGCCCAGGCGGTCGGTTTCACCCTGTACCACCTGGCTGAATTCGATCTGCATGCGGCGTGGCAGGCTGATGCCGTATTCCTGCTCGAGCAGGTAGGTGATGCCGCCTTTGCCCGACTGGCTGTTGACGCGGATCACCGCCTCATAGCTGCGGCCGATGTCGGCCGGGTCGATCGGCAGGTACGGCACTTCCCACAGCTCGCCTTCCTGCTGCTTGGCGAAGCCTTTGCGGATGGCGTCCTGGTGCGAGCCAGAGAAGGCAGTGTGGACCAGGTCGCCGACGTACGGGTGACGTGGGTGCACCGGCAGCTGGTTGCACTCTTCGACCACCTTGCGCACACCATCGATGTCGGAGAAGTCCAGCAGCGGGTCGATGCCCTGGGTGTAGAGGTTCAGCGCCAAGGTCACCAGGTCGACGTTGCCGGTGCGTTCGCCGTTGCCGAACAGGCAGCCTTCGGCACGGTCGGCGCCGGCCATCAGGCCCAGCTCGGTGGCGGCGATGCCGGTGCCGCGGTCGTTGTGGCAGTGCAGGCTGATGATCACGCTGTCGCGGCGGCTGACGTTGCGGCAGAACCACTCGATCTGGTCGGCGTAGATGTTCGGTGTCGACACTTCCACGGTGGCTGGCAGGTTGAGGATGATCTTGTGCTCGGGGGTCGGGTTCCATACTTCGATGACCGCGTCACAGACTTCCTTGGCGAACTCCAGTTCGGTGGCGCTGAAGGTTTCTGGCGAGTACTGGAAGGTCCACTGGGTTTCTGGCTGCTGGGCGGCGTATTTGACGAACAGCTTGGCCGCGTTCACCGCGATGTCCTTCACGCCTTGCTTGTCCTGGTTGAAGACGATGCGGCGGAACGACGGGCTGGTGGCGTTGTACAGGTGGACAATGGCCTTCTTCGCGCCGCGCAGCGACTCGAAGGTACGGGCGATCAGGTCTTCGCGGGCCTGGGTGAGCACCTGGATGGTGGTGTCGTCCGGGATGTGGCCCTCTTCGATCAGCATGCGCACGAAATCGAAGTCGGTCTGCGAGGCCGAGGGGAACGAGGCTTCGATTTCTTTCACGCCAACCTGCACCAGGGTCTTCCAGAAACGCAGCTTCTTCTCCGAATCCATCGGCTCGATCAGCGACTGGTTGCCATCACGCAGGTCGGAGCTGCACCAGATCGGTGCCGCCGTGATGGTCTTCGACGGCCAGGTACGGTCAGGCAGGTCGATAGTCGGGAAAGCGCGGTATTTCTTCGATGGGTCTTTGAGCATGGTCATGGAAGCAATCCTTTTGTGTGCGGCCGAGATCGGGCCTGCCGAGCAATAACGAGATGAAGGGGCGAGGCGACGCGATTCAACCTGGTAGTCGGGCGCTGACCAGGCAGAGGCTGCGATGTTGTCGGAGCAGGATGAGGGTGTTGAAGGTTTTCATGCCCTCAACCCTAACCAGTGGGTTGGGGGATGGCAAGTGTTCGGAAAAAATTGAGAGAAATGCTTAAAAAAAGCTGAATGGCGAGATTTTATCGCTAAAAAGCAAGCTGGGTTTTTGAATTGTTGCGCAGTATTTTTCGATGGCGCAACAGAATAAAACCGCTGTCTCGTGTGCCGACCTCTTCGCGGGTAAACCCGCTCCCACAGGGTCTTCGCGGCCCCTGTGGGAGCGGGCTTGCCCGCGAAGCTGGCGGCGCCGATCTCAGGGCTGGAACGCGCCGATGAAGATAGCGGGATCGACCCGGGCATCGTTCAGGCTGACGTTCCAGTGCATGTGCGGCCCGGTCGCCCGACCGGTCGAGCCCACGCGCCCGACCACATCGCCGCGGCGCAGTTGCTGGCCCACCTGCACGTCGATCTTCGACATATGGCAGAACATGCTGATGAAGCCCTGCCCATGGTCGACGAACACCGTGCGGCCGTTGAAGAAGTAATCACCTACCAGGATCACCTTGCCGTTGGCCGGCGTCTTGATCGGGGTCCCGGCCGGCACCGCGAAGTCCAGCCCGGAATGCGGGTTGCGCTCCTCGCCATTGAAGAAGCGACGCACGCCGAACTTGCTCGACAGCGGCCCGCTGACGGGTTTGTCGAGGACCAGGTTGCTCGGCAGCACCGGGCTGAAACTGCGATACGCCTTGATCTGCTCGGCCAGTTCACGGTCGATGCGCTTGAGGTCGTCCGGGTTGGGGTTGACCTGGCGGGTGTTCTTCAGGGTGATGTGCTGTTCCGGGTATTTCTTGCTGCCGACGTTGA
The DNA here is from genome assembly GCF_024349685.1 of Pseudomonas sp. LRP2-20. Lineage (NCBI taxonomy): Bacteria > Pseudomonadati > Pseudomonadota > Gammaproteobacteria > Pseudomonadales > Pseudomonadaceae > Pseudomonas > Pseudomonas sp. LR2-20. The sequence goes on from NZ_AP025944.1 coordinate 1,158,087, forward strand.
AGGGAAGGCTGCGGCCGCCTTGGGTCAGTACGGCGGTGCCGGGCTTCTGGGTCAGCGGGATGCCGACGATGGCCAGCCAGTTGTCCTGTTCCTTGACCACCAGCACCGGCTTGCCATCGAAGCGCGCGCTAGGCGCCGTGGCTGCCGGGCCGAGGTCGACCACCGCCACGCCACCTGGCACGGGCTTGTTCAGGGTGCGGGTGATGTAGCTGGCCTGGGCGCCTGCGGCCAGCAGCATGAGGGAAAGGGCGAGCAGGTGCGCGAACAGGCGGGGCATGTGTCAGTCCAGTAAAGAGAGGGTGACCGGGGTCAGGTGATTGTCTTCGACACGTACCTGCAGCTCACCCTGGTTCAGGCGGGCGGTCAGGCGTTGGCCATTGCGGGTCTGTTCGGCACTGCGGATGGCCTGGCCATGCTCGTCGAGGAGGATGCTGTAGCCACGCGCCAGGGTCGCCAGGGGGCTGACCACTTGCAGCGTTTGCAGTTGTGCCTGGAAGCGCTGGCGGCGGTCCTTGAGCACCTCGTGCATGGCCCGTGGCAGGCGCTCGGCGAGGCTGTCCAGGCGCTGGCCCAGCAGTTTCAACGTGCGCCCCGGGTGCTGCGCGGCCAGGCGTGTATCGAGGCGCGCCAGGCGCTCACGGCGCTGGTTGAGGTTGAGCATGAACGCCCGGCGCAGGCGCATGTCCAGGTCGTCCAGGCGTTGCGCCTGCTGGCGCAGGCGCTCGCCGGGGTGGCGCAGGCGGCGGGTCAGCGACTCCAGGCGCAGGCGGTCGTGGCTCAGGCGGTTCTGCATGCGCAGCAGCAGGCGCCGCTGCAGGCCGTCCAGGCGCTGCTGCAGGCCGCTGTTGTCGGGAGCCAGCAGTTCGGCGGCAGCCGAGGGTGTAGGTGCGCGCACGTCGGCGACGAAGTCACTGATCGACACATCGGTCTCGTGGCCCACGGCGCTGACGATCGGCGTCACGCAGGCAGCCACGGCACGTACCACGGCTTCTTCGTTGAAGCACCAGAGGTCTTCCAGCGAGCCACCACCACGAGCCAGGATCAGCGCGTCGAAGCCCAGCCGGTCAGCCTGCTGCAAGGCGCGGACGATCTGGTTGATCGCCTCGCGGCCCTGCACGGCGGTGGGAATCAGGTTCAGCTCGACCTGTGGCGCGCGGCGGCGGAACACGCTGATGATGTCACGGATCACCGCGCCAGTGGGCGAGGTGATGATGCCGATGCGTTGCGGATGCGCCGGCAGCGGCTTCTTGCGCTCGGCGCTGAACAGCCCCTCGGCGCCGAGCTTTTCCTTCAGCGCCTCGAAGGCCAGGCGCAGGGCGCCATCACCGGCCGGCTCGACCGTGTCGAGGATCAGCTGGTAGTCACCACGCCCTTCGAACAGCGAGACCTTGCCGCGCACGCGCACCGCCAGGCCGTCACGCAGGGCCTGGCGCACGCGGGTGGCGTTCTGCCGGAACAGCGCGCAACGCACCTGGGCGCCGCTGTCCTTGAGGGTGAAGTACATGTGGCCGGAGGCCGGGCGGGCGAGGTTGGAAATCTCGCCTTCCACCCAGACGCTGCGGAACACGTCTTCCAGCAGCACGCGGGCGCGGCCGTTGAGCTGGCTGACGGTGAGGACCTCGCGGTCCAGGCCGAGTCGTTCGAAAGGGTCTCTGATCATGGCGGGCATCATAAAGGACATCGGCCCCGATTGTCTGTCTTGCCCCTGTCTTCGGGCATATCGCGGTCACTGCCGGAGCGCATTCATTCATGGCCGGTGCCGTCAACCCTGCATCGCCGCCACGAACTGGTGCACCATCTGTCCCGCATCGCGCCGGCAGGCCAGCGCCACTGTACTCTCGCATGCCCCTTCCAGCGCCACGAAGCTGACCGACGCCGGGGCAATTTCGCGCATGCACGCCGGCAACAACGCTACCCCGAACCCGGCCTGGATCAGCTGCAACTGCGTGGTCTTGCGCGACAGCACCTGCGCTGCCCGAGGGAAAAACCCCGCCCCCATGCACAACGAAGCCGACAGGTAACTCAACCCCCCACGGTCGCGGTGCGGGATGGAAACAAAGCGCTGTTCCCGAAGTTGCTCCAGCCGCACCTGCGCAGCATCGGCCAGCGGATGCCCTGCGGCGACTGCCAGCAGCAACGGTTCGCTGAACAGCTCGTGCAGCACCACGCCTTCATGCTGGCGCAGCACCGGCAAGCGCAACAGGCCAATATCCAGCCGCCCGGCGGCGATATCCTCCAACTGCGCCTCCGACGACTGCTGGGCGATCTCCAGCGCAATCCCCGGGTTGCCCCGCAGATAGCCGCCCAGGCGAGCCAGCAGCGGGCCGGTCAGCGGTACCGTGCTGGAGTGGTTCAGGCGCAGGCTGCCTTGTAGCCCTTCGCCAATGTCGCGGGTCACCCGCTCAGCCTGGGCCAGGTCGGCCAGCAAGCGCAGCGCGCGCTCCAGGAAGGCCTGGCCGGCCAGCGTCAGGCGCGGCAGGCGCGCGGTGCGCTCGAACAGTGGTGTGCCCAGTTGCTGCTCCAGCTCCTTGATCTGCCGGCTCAGCGCCGACTGGGCGATGTACAGCCGTTCGGCGGCAGCGCTGAAGCTGCCGCATTCGGCGATTTCCACGAAGTAACGCAACTGGCGGATCGACGTCATGTCATGCCTTTTCGAGATGGGTATGGGGCTAAAGGCATATTAGTCGGCATGGCTTATGGCTGGCTAACCTTTGCCTGTCTTCCCAGGAACTGCTGCCATGCTCGCCCAGCTGTCGTTTTCCGGCCTTGACTGGCTGCCCATCCTGCTCGGTGTCGGCGCTGCCTACATCGTCTTCGGCATCGCCGGTTTCGGCACCGCGCTGGTGGCCGGCCCGGTACTGATCCATTTCATGCCCCTGTCGCGGATCATCCCGCTGCTGGTGTTGCTGGACTTCGTCGCCGCCTTCGGCAACCTGTTGCCGTCACGCCGCGACGTGGTACGCGGCGAGCTGCTGCGGCTGTTGCCGTGCATGGCGCTGGGCTGCGCCCTGGGCGTGGTGTTCCTGCTGCACCTGAAGTCCGACCTGCTGTTGCTGCTGATGGGCCTGTTCGTCACGGCCTACGCGATCTACGGCCTGGCGGTGAGCGTGCGACCAGCCAGCTTGTCGGGCCTCTGGGCAGTGCCGATGGGCACGATTGGCGGGCTGTTCGGTGCCTTGTTCGGCAGCGGCGGTTTCCTTTATGCGATCTACCTGAACGCACGCCTCGACGTGAAAGAGCAGGTTCGCGCGACCCAGAGCGCCCTTATCAGCTGCAGCACCATCGTGCGCCTGTCGCTGTTCCTGCTTGCCGGTGTATATGCCGATACCCGCCTGTTGCTGCTCGCCGGTTGCCTGCTGCCGGTAATGTTCATCGGCCTCTGGGTTGGCCGCCGGCTGACCCTGAAGCTGTCGCGCGAAGCCTTCGTGCGCCTGGTCACCTGGCTGGTGCTGGCCAGCGGCCTGGCGCTGATCGGTCGCTACCTGAGCGGCTGAGCTGTAGAATTACAGGATTACCGCAGTCCGCAGGCCCGCTTCGCCCATGAACACCCAGAGCATCATCGTCCCCAAGCTGTCCACCGTCCCCTCGCATGAAGCCCGTTCGCGGGCCATCCTGCGCTGGCTGGTGCGCGAGAAGATCGTCGAAGAACAACTGACCACCTGCGGGCGCACCGGCAACCGCATGGGCCACGCCTTGGCCGAGGGCGCGCGCAAGGTGGCCCTGCACCCTGAGAAACTGCCATTCGGCGAGCAGGTCAACGGCCTGGAAGTGATGCTCAAGCGCTGCATCTACACGCCGACCGAGGGTTTTCTCGAGGAGGCCGGCTGCCCGGAGTGCCGGCGCGAGGTAGGCGAGCCGCTGTTCGAGAGCCTGGAAGAGTGGATGCCGGCGGTGAGCGACAACTTCACCTGCCCGCTGTGCGGCCATGAAGACGACATCAATGGCTTCATTTACTTGCAGCCATGTGCCTTTTCCAACCTTGGATTCATCTTCAACAACTGGGGCGAGGCCGGGTTTACCCAGGCCTTTCTCGACAGCTTTGCCGACTGGCTCGACCAGCCAGTGGCGGTGGTGCAGGTAAAACTGCCACAAGGCTGACCGAAGGCCCTTATTTTGCATTGAGCGGCGCGCCGTGCATGAGTATAATGGCGCGCTTCCATTTTTCCCGCCCGGGAGCCCCCGCGATGCTGCGTATCAGCCAAGAAGCCCTGACCTTCGACGATATCCTCCTTGTACCTGGCTACTCCGAGGTACTGCCCAATGAAGTCAGTCTCAAGACCCGTTTGACTCGTGGCATCGAGCTGAACATTCCGCTGGTTTCCGCTGCCATGGATACCGTGACCGAAGCGCGCCTGGCCATCGCCATGGCCCAGGAAGGCGGTATCGGCATCATCCACAAGAACATGACCATCGAACAGCAGGCCGGCGAAGTGCGCAAGGTCAAGAAGTTCGAGGCTGGCGTGGTCAAGGACCCGATCACCATCGACGCCGACGCCACTGTGCGCGACCTGTTCGACCTGACCCGCCTGAACAACATCTCCGGCGTTCCAGTGCTGGCGAACGGCGACCTGGTCGGCATCGTCACCTCCCGTGACGTGCGCTTCGAAACCCGTCTGGATGCCAAGGTCCGCGACGTGATGACGCCGAAAGAGCGTCTGGTCACCGTCCGTGAAGGCGCCGACAAGAACGAAGTGCGCGAGCTGCTGCACAAGCACCGCCTGGAAAAGGTCCTGATCGTTGACGACAAGTTCAACCTCAAGGGCATGATGACCGTCAAGGACATCGAAAAGGCCAAGGCCTACCCGCTGGCCAGCAAGGACGACCAGGGTCGCCTGCGCGTCGGCGCTGCGGTCGGCACCGGCAAGGACACCGGCGAGCGCGTTGCCGCCCTGGTTGCCGCTGGCGTTGACGTGGTTGTCGTCGACACCGCCCACGGTCACTCCAAAGGTGTTATCGACCGCGTTCGCTGGGTCAAGGAAACCTACCCGCAAGTGCAGGTGATCGGCGGCAACATCGCCACCGGCGCTGCTGCCAAGGCTCTGGCTGAAGCCGGCGCTGACGCCGTCAAGGTCGGTATCGGCCCAGGCTCGATCTGCACCACCCGTATCGTAGCCGGTGTCGGCGTACCGCAGATCAGCGCCATCGCCAACGTCGCCGCTGCACTGGAAGGCACTGGCGTGCCGCTGATCGCCGACGGCGGTATCCGCTTCTCCGGTGACCTGTCCAAGGCCATCGTTGCCGGTGCTTCCTGCGTGATGATGGGTTCGATGTTCGCCGGTACCGAAGAAGCACCGGGCGAAGTCGAGCTGTTCCAGGGCCGTTCCTACAAGGCCTACCGCGGCATGGGCTCGCTGGGTGCCATGGCGCAGGCGCAAGGCTCGTCCGACCGCTACTTCCAGGACTCCTCGGCCGGCGCCGAGAAGCTGGTACCGGAAGGCATCGAAGGCCGTGTTCCTTACAAGGGCGCCCTGGCCGCGATCATCCACCAGCTGATGGGCGGCCTGCGTTCGTCCATGGGCTACACCGGTAGCGCAACCATCGAAGAGATGCGCACCAAGCCGGAATTCGTGCGCATCACCGGTGCCGGCATGGCCGAGTCCCACGTGCATGACGTGCAGATCACCAAAGAAGCCCCTAACTACCGCGTAGGCTGAGGCTTCCAGCTACAACATGAAAGCGGGGCTGTCACGACAGCCCCGCGTCGTTTCCGATTTCCACTGACGAGATTGAGTCATGGCCCTCGACATTCACGCTCACCGTATCCTGATCCTCGATTTCGGTTCTCAGTACACCCAGCTGATCGCCCGCCGCGTGCGCGAAATCGGCGTGTACTGCGAGCTGCACCCGTTCGACATGGACGATGAAGCGATCCGCGAATTCAACCCGCGCGGCATCATCCTCGCCGGCGGCCCCGAGTCGGTCCACGAAGCCAACAGCCCGCGCGCCCCGCAGGCCGTGTTCGACCTGAACGTGCCGGTGCTGGGCATCTGCTACGGCATGCAGACCATGGCCGAGCAGATGGGCGGCAAGGTCGAAGGTTCCGACCTGCGTGAGTTCGGTTATGCCCGTGTCGACGTGGTCGGCAAGAGCCGCCTGCTCGATGGCATCGAAGACCACGTCGACGACGACGGCGTGCTGGGCCTGGACGTGTGGATGAGCCACGGCGACAAGGTCACCCAGATGCCGGGCAACTTCCACGTGCTGGCCAGCACCCCGAGCTGCCCGATCGCCGGCATGTTCGACGATTCGCGCGGCTACTACGGCGTGCAGTTCCACCCGGAAGTGACCCACACCAAGCAGGGCGGTCGCATCCTGTCCCGCTTCGTGCAGGACATCTGCGGCTGTGAAGCCCTGTGGACCCCGTCCAACATCGTTGAAGACGCCATCGCCCAGGTGCGTGAGCAAGTCGGTTCGGCCAACGTCCTGCTGGGCCTGTCCGGCGGCGTCGACAGCTCCGTGGTTGCCGCACTGCTGCACCGCGCCATCGGCGACCAGCTGACCTGCGTGTTCGTCGACAACGGCCTGCTGCGCCTGCACGAAGGCGACCAGGTGATGGCCATGTTCAAGGAGAACATGGGCGTCAAGGTGATCCGCGCCGACGCTGAAAAGCAGTTCCTCGACAACCTGGAAGGCGAAGCCGACCCAGAGAAGAAGCGCAAGATCATCGGCCGCACCTTCATCGACGTGTTCGATGCCGAAGCCAGCAAGCTGGAGAACATCCAGTTCCTCGCCCAGGGCACCATCTACCCGGACGTGATCGAGTCGGCTGGCGCCAAGAGCGGCAAGGCCCACGTGATCAAGTCGCACCACAACGTCGGTGGCCTGCCGGAGGAAATGAACCTCAAGCTGGTCGAGCCACTGCGTGAACTGTTCAAGGACGAAGTGCGCAAGATCGGCCTGGAGCTGGGCCTGCCGTACGACATGGTCTACCGCCACCCGTTCCCGGGCCCGGGCCTGGGCGTGCGTATCCTCGGTGAGGTGAAGAAGGAGTACGCCGACATCCTGCGTCGTGCCGACCACATCTTCATCGAAGAGCTGCGCAAGGCCGACTGGTACCACAAGACCAGCCAGGCATTCGTGGTGTTCCAGCCGGTCAAGTCGGTTGGCGTCGTTGGCGACGGCCGTCGCTACGCCTGGGTCGTGGCCCTGCGTGCCGTCGAGACCGTGGACTTCATGACCGCGCGTTGGGCACACCTGCCGTACGAGCTGCTGGAAACCGTCAGCGGCCGTATCATCAACGAAATCGACGGTATCTCCCGCGTCACCTACGACGTGTCGAGCAAGCCGCCAGCGACCATCGAGTGGGAATGATCCCTACCCGCCGCTGAACGAGAAGGGCCTGCATTGCAGGCCCTTTTCATTTGCGCGAGGAAAACCTATTCGCTGCCCGGAGGGTGGCCGAAATAGGCCTTGTAGGCATGGCAGAAGTTGGCGGGGTTGGCATAGCCGACATGGTAGGCCACCTGCGAGACCTGCCAGCGCCGCTCCAGCAGCAGGCTGCGGGCCAGTTCCAGGCGTTGTTGCCGCACGTATTGCAGGATAGGCCGGCCAAATTCTTCGCGGAAAGCACGGCGCAAAGTGGTCTCACCCACGCCCAGCTGGCGCGCCAGGCTGGCGGCGGTTGGCGGAGCGCTCAGTTGCGCGTCGAGCAGGCGGCGCGCTTCGATGGCCAGGTCGCGTAGCCCGCGATCCGGCCTGTTCGTGGCTTGCGCAGGGCCGATCAGGTGGCGGGCCAGTTCCAGTACGATGGCCAGGCTCAGGCTTTCGCAATGCAGGCGCCTGAGCCCGCCGGTATAAGGTGACAGATACAGCTGCTGCAGCAGGCGGCTTACTGCCGGGCAGTGCGGCAACTGATCGAAACGCATGCCGTCTGCCGTCAAGGCCAGCAGGGGTATCAGCTGTGCTTCGTCCCGGGCCAGCTCATGCAGGTAGTCACCGGCAATACGCACGCCCGCCATGCGCGCATGGCTATCGGCAGGCAACTGGTCCTGCGCCTCCAGGCTCTCGCCGAGGCCTAGCAGGTGCAGCTGGCCTGGCGTGTAGCGGTTCAGTGTGCCATCGACCTTGTGCTGCCAGGCGCCATCGAACAGTTGCACGATGCACAGGCTCTGCGGCAGCACCTTGTCGATCTTCAGCGGCTCCGGGAACTGCAGGTTGCAATCGAAGTACTGCAACCCTGTGTGTACCGTCTGCGCCCGATAGTGCCCGGTTGCGCTACCCATTATTCGCGCCTTGCAGCTGTCCAGCACACCGGCTTCGGCGAGCGACCCCGGGCTGTCGAAGGAGAAGTCGGTGTCCAGGTAGGGGCTGGTCGATGGCATGAGCGCTAAGCATCCTTGGTCGGCGGCGGCATGAGCACAAATGGTAACGCGCGCACATTTTCGGCAACAGCCATTGTGCGCGATGGGCCATCTTTTGTGCGAACCGGCCATGGGGGTTGGCAGTGCCGGCGCTGCTGTTTTCAATGGTCGATCGTTTCGCATCAGGATGGAAAAGATGTTCGCTTATCGCAAATGGGTTGCCTTGCTGGTGGCCTCGCTCATCTTCTGGCTGGGCCAGGCCCACGCAGAACAACGGCCGGATGTGGCCGAGCAGGTTGTCGCCTACATGGGGACAGAGGGCGTCAAAGTATGGACGCTGCGCATTGGCGAGCGCGCCGCCAATGAAGCACTGGTTCAGATCGAAGGGGTTGATCACGACTGGGACATGCGCATCCAGAAGATGCAGGTGGAGAAGACCACAAAGGACACCCGTTACTCGACGACGGTGGACGGCAAGAAGTTCGTGGTACTGGTCGTTCAAAGCGGCTGGGGCGGTGAACTGTACCTGCCCGGCGAGCCGCAACCGGTGCAGGTTGGCTATTCCGAGGGGCTGTCGCGTCAAGGCAATGCCCAGGCATTCCTGACCGATTACCTGGCCAAGCAGCAATGAGCAGGGAGAACGACTGACCATGGTTGAACCTACCGATCCGCTGTCCGAGCTTTCCGGCTCGCTCGGCGAAGCCTATGACCAATCCCGTGCAGCCCAGCGCGACCGGGTAATCGCCGAGCTCAAGCAGGTGATCGAGCGCGTACCGCCGCAAAGCGAGTTCACCAATTCCCGCCGTTACAAGGTCTGGGGGCCGATAATCCTGGTGGGCGCCCTGATCCTTCTGGGCGTCACCTTCAATTTGCAACGCATGGGGGCGGTCGCAGCGGGTGTCTTCATCGTCTGCATTGCTGCTGCGGTGACCTGGCAGCACCGCAACGCTGGCACCCAGGTGTTCATGCGCCTGACACGTCGGCAGTTGTTCGTCGATACGCTGGATGCGCCGGTTGATATGGCCGAAGTCGAGGACATCGCGGTCAAGGATGAAGGCCTGGTCATGGTGCAGACGCTGGAAATGAGCAGCGAAGCCGCGCTGCCGAAGCATCGTGTGGTCAAGCTGCAGTTCTTCGGTAACCAGGCGATGGCACTGAAAAAACCACGACCGCAGATCCGTATCATGTCCGCCGGTCTGGCCTGCAATGGTCGCAAGCTGGACAACGAGGAAGTGCTCGCAATGCTGGCGGCCTACCGCGATGCGGCCCACGCGCAGCGGCAACTGGAACTGATGCAGGCAGATGGATAATGCCGAGCGCGAAGCGCATCTGGCGTACCTGCAGGCACAGGCCGACGGTCCCCACGACAGCTTCGAACTGCTGGAGCGTTCGTTCGGCAAAGCGCTGGCTTGCGCCATAACCGGCCTGTTGCTCTGCGGCCTGGGCGCCTGGCTGGTCTGGCTGGCGTTGCTGTTCGGCGCTCAGGCCGGCAGTGGCGCGCTGTGGCTGCTTTCGGGCTGCGGCCTTGGCCTGCTCGCTGTGGGGCTGGCCGCTCTGGCCTGCTCCGCCGCGCTGTACCGCCGGCAGGGCAAGCGGGTATTGAGCGTGACACCCGATACCCTGTGCTTTGCCAATGCCCAGGCACCGACACCTCTGCATGCGTTCGACGGCTTCGAGGTCGAGCAAGGTTATTTCAGCACCCGCCTGATTTTCACGATGGCGGCGTCCAGCCTCGCGCCCGCGCTGCTTCCGGCCAGTTTCAAAGGGCTGGCCTCGCCTGACGCGATCACTGTGGCCGGTGGCTTGCGCGTGCGTTTGTGGCTGTGCACACCCGTGGTGAACGGACGTCGTCTTGACCTGCAGGCGCTGGTGGACCTGCTCTATGCGTACCGGCAGGCCGCGCAGGCCAGGCACACCCTGGCACAGCTGTTTCCCGGCGTGGCATGCGTGGGGGTAAAGGCTCCATGAAGCGCCTGGGTTGGGGGCTGGTCATGCTGCTGTTGCCGCTGGCGCTGTTCGGTTGGGCCACTGTGCAGCACTGGCGGGCGGAGACGGCGCAAGAGCAGGCGCGGATCACCCGGAAATGGCTGGCGGCACCCAGCGATACCCTGCTGCAGGCACTGCCTTGGGCTGCACGCAAGCAATTTGCCGGGCGCGTCGACACGCGTGAGGTGCTGCAGCGGCAGTTGGACGAACTCGACAGCGACCGTCAATGGTTGAGCATGCGCAAGTCCATGGCCTGCCTCGGCGGCTGGCTGGCACTGGGCGCTCTGGTCGCCGGCATTGGCGCTTGGCTCAGGCTCAGAGTCGACGCCTGGCGCGCCTTGCGCTCGGCGCTCTACCTGCATCAGCGCATGACGGCCAGCTGGCGGGTGCTGGTGCGTTGGCTGAGCGCCTACATGGGCATGCTCGCAGGCTCGCTGTGCCTTTTACTGCTCTATGAAACCAGCGCCGGCTTGAGCCATGCTGCGCAGGGTGGCTTGACCGTCCTGGTCGTGGTACTGCCGCTGGCGTCAGTCTTGGCCGTCTGCCTGCGTACCCTCTGGCGAATGCGCCAGCAGTGGCCGCGCATGGGGGCGTCAAACGCTGGTTTTCTCGGCCGTGAGCTTGAACGGCAAGAGGCTGCGGCGCTGTGGCAATGGGTCGAAGGCCTGGCAGCGCACCTGCAGACACCGGTGCCGGACCATATCGTGGTCGGCATCGACCAAGGCTTTTTCGTCACCAGCGTGCCGATTGTGCTGCAGCCTGGCCAGTCGGCGCTCAGCGGACGAACCTTGTACCTGTCATTGCCGTGTCTCAGCGTCTTGAGCCAGCAAGAGGCCGCCGCGCTCATTGGTCATGAGCTTGGCCATTTCCGCAGCCGCGATACGGAGCAGGGCAGTGAAATCAATGCTCGCTTCAGCTTGATGTGCGCACAGTTCTCGGCCATTGTCGACGCCGAGCGGGCCGTGGACTGGGTGGCCCGGCCAGTGGTGTGGATGGCCGGGCAGTTCCTGCATCACTTCCAGATCGCGGTGCATCACTGGGGGCGCGCGCAGGAATTGTTGGCGGATCGGGCCGGGGCCGAAGTGCATGGCCCGAAGCTGTTCGTTCAGGCGCTGCTGCGGGCCATTGCCTTGGGCAGGGTGGTCGATGCATTGCTGCTCGAACGCGGTGGCGAAGGGCTGCTTGCAGCGCTGACCCGGTACCTGCAGCAGGTGCCGTTGCACCTGGGCGAGGAAGTGCTCGGGCTGACAATGCCCCATCCCTTCGACACGCACCCACCCCTCGCCGCGCGCCTCGATAATCTGGACGTGATGCTTGACGCGGCGCTGCTGCAGGCCGCCATGCGCGAACCCTCTGGCCATGACCGGCAGTGGTTCAACCAGCTCTGTGGGGCTTCTGCAGCCAAGGTATGGACAGACTTCACTTAATATTTCCCATTTGCAGGTGTATCGTATTCGCCCTTCATCGCCAGCCGTGCTGGCAGCTTGATTTCGCAGAACGCGAGGTACCCGCACCGATGTCCTTCACCCGTCGACAAATGCTCAAGGGCCTGACCGGCCTGGTTGTGGTTGGCCTGGGCGCCGGTGGCGCGGCGCGTTACTGGCTGGGCAAGGTCGAGGACGACAACGCCGGGCATGACTACGAGCTGATCGCAGCCCCCCTGGACGTCGAGCTGGTGCCGGGCTTCAAGACCGAGGCCTGGGCCTTCGGCCCTTCGGCGCCAGGCACCGAGTTGCGTGTGCGCCAGGGCACCTGGCTGCGGGTGCGCTTCATCAATCACCTGCCGGTGGAAACCACCATCCACTGGCATGGCATTCGCCTGCCGCTGGAAATGGACGGCGTGCCTTATGTCTCGCAACTGCCGGTCAAGCCGGGCGAGTACTTCGACTACAAGTTCCGCGTGCCGGATGCCGGCAGCTACTGGTATCACCCCCATGTCAGCAGCTCCGAGGAGCTGGGGCGTGGCCTGGTCGGCCCGCTGATCGTCGAGGAGCGCGAGCCGACCGGTTTTGCCCACGAACGCACCCTGAGCCTGAAGAACTGGCACGTGGACGAGCAGGGCGCCTGGCTGCCCTTCAGCATCCCCCGCGAGGCCGCGCGCAACGGCACCGCCGGGCGGCTTATCACCATCAATGGCCAGGCCGATTCGGTCACCGAGCTTCCGGCCGGGCAGGTGGTGCGCGTGCGGGTGCTTAACCTGGATAACACCTGGACCTACCGCCTCAACCTCAAAGGCAACTGCGAGGCGAAGATCTATGCCCTGGACGGCAACCCGGTGACCCCTCGGGCACTGGATGATGATTACTGGCTCGGCCCTGGCATGCGCATTTGCCTGGCCATCCGTATTCCTGAGGCGGGCGAGGAGGTCTCCCTGCGTGACGGTTTCGTGCGCCTTGGCACCTTGCGTTCGGTGGCCAGCAGCGAAGCACCGGGCGAGTGGCCCAAGGCCCTGCCGGCGAACCCGATTGCCGAGCCGGACCTGGAGAATGCCGAGAAGCTCAACTTCAATTTCGAATGGGCAGCGAGCGTCTCGGTCACCAGCGACCCGGACAAGCCGTCGAGCATGTGGCAGATCAACGGCCAGGCCTGGGACATTACCGACAAGACCTGCGCCGACCGGCCGATCGCCACGTTGAAGAAGGGCAAAAGCTACATCTTCGAGCTGAAGAACATGACCCAGTACCAGCATCCGGTCCACCTGCACGGCATGAGCTTCAAGGTGATCGGCTCCAATCGCCGGCAAATCCCTGAGCCCTACTTCACCGACACCTACCTGCTGGGCAAGAACGAGCGTGCCCAGGTCGCCCTGGTGGCGGATAACCCAGGCACCTGGATGTTCCACTGCCACGTCATCGACCACATGGAAACCGGCCTGATGGCCGCGATCGCGGTGGTCTGATGCGTCCGCAGATCATCGACCGCAGCCGCGATCAGGAATTCATGGCCCTGGCTCTGGCGCTGGCTGCCGAAGGCGCAGCCATGGGCGAGGTGCCGGTGGGCGCGGTGCTGGTGCAGCATGGCCAGGTCATTGGCCAGGGCTTCAATCGGCCGATCATCGACAGCGACCCGAGTGCCCATGCCGAGATGGTGGCGATCCGCGCGGCGGCGAAATCCGCCAGCAACTACCGGCTGCCCGGCAGCACCCTGTACGTGACCCTGGAGCCGTGCAGCATGTGCGCGGGGCTGATCGTGCATTCGCGGGTGGCGAGGGTGGTTTTCGGGGCGCTGGAGCCCAAGGCGGGAATCGTGCAGAGCCAGGGGCAGTTCTTCGGCCAGGGCTTTCTCAACCATCGGGTGATGGTGGAGGGTGGGGTGCTGGCGCAGGAGTGCGGGCAGATCCTGAGCGACTTCTTCAAGGCCCGCCGGGCCAAGAGTTAACCTGCTCCGGCCTCTTCGCGGGTTTACCCGCGAAGAGGCCAGAACAGGTTTACATCGGCGGCGACTGATCCGCTGGCTTGTCCTTGTTCACCCCGGGCACATGCAGGTTGCCCTCGGCCACCTGGCCTTCAAGCTGCGGCTGGGTCACCCAGGTGAGGATGTCGTAATAACGACGGATGTTGGCCACGAAGTGCACGGGTTCGCCACCGCGGGCATAGCCGTACTTGGTCTGCCGGTACCACTGCTTCTGGGCCAGCCGTGGCAGCATCTTCTTCACGTCCAGCCACTTGTTCGGGTTGAGCTTTTCGCGCTTGGCCAGGGTGCGGGCGTCTTCCAGGTGGCCGGTGCCGACGTTGTAGGCGGCAAGGGCGAACCAGGTGCGGTCCGGCTCCTGGATGCTGTCGTCGAGCTCTTCCTTGATCTTCATGAAGTACTTGGCACCGCCCTGGATGCTCTGCTTCGGGTCCAGTCGGTTGGACACGCCCATGGCCTGCGCAGTGCGCTGGGTCAGCATCATCAGGCCGCGCACGCCGGTCTTGGAGGTGACTTCTGGCTGCCACATCGATTCCTGGTAGCCGATCGCGGCCAGCAGGCGCCAGTCCACCTGTTCGACCTTGGCGTAGCTCTTGAAGTGCTTCTCGTATTTGGGCAGGCGCTGCTGCAGGTGCTGGGCGAAGGTATAGGCACCGACGTAGCCGAGCACGTCGACATGGCCGTAGTAACGGTCCTTCAGGCGCTGCAGGGTGCCGTTCTTCTGTGCCTTGTCGAGAAATTCGTTGATTTCGTTGAGCAGGCTGTTGTCGTCACCGGCCGCCACCGCCCAGCGCTGGTCGCGGGTGTCGCCGAGGTCGAAGGCGACCCGCACGTTGGGGAAGTAGACCTGGTTCATGGCCAGTTCATTGGAATCCACCAAAGTCAGGTCAATCTGGCCTTCGTCGACCATGCGCAGCAGGTCGACCACTTCGACCGCGTCTGACTCTTCGTATTGCAGGCCCGGGTACTGCTTTTTCAGTTCGGCCAGCTGGTCGGCGTGGCTGCTGCCCTTGAGCACCATGATCTTCTTGCCGACCAGGCCCTTGGCATCGGTGGGACGAGGGCGGCCGTTGCGGTAGATGACCTGCGGGGTCACTTCCAGGTAGGGGTGCGAGTACCTGACCTGGGCCTTGCGCCGGTCGCTGCTGACCAGGCCGGCCGCCGCCAGCACCGGGCCGGAAGGCTTGCCGAGCGAGTCGTACAGTTCGTCGAGGTTGTCGGCGGTCTCGATCTGCAGTTTCACGCCGAGATCTTCGGCGAAATGCTGGACCAGTTCATACTCGAAGCCGGTTTCGCCGTTGCGGTCCTGGAAGTAGGTAGCGGGGCTGTTGCGGGTGATTACGCGCAGCACGCCATCCTCCTTCACGCGCTCGAGGGTGCTGGGTTTTTCAACGCAGGCACCGAGCAGCAGAAAGAGTCCGGTTGCGATTAGCCATCTGGCGCAACGTTGGCGCAAAGCAGTGTGGGCGAACATAGGTTGCAGTATACGCAAAGGACCGGCACAGCCATATCTCGACAACGGTTAGCTTGTCTGGTAGCGGGTTGTGTGGTTGGGGTGGGATTGCATCAAGGCCACCAGGGCCCGCCTTGAGATGATTGGCGCCTGTGAGATCGAGCGCCGCCCGCGCGGCGCATCGCGAGCTTTGCTCGCTCCTACGTTTGTTTCGGGCCAGTTACGCCTGTGACAGGCGCGCGCGACCGCCTTGTTGGTTCAACGCGATATTGCGCCATGCGCCAAGACGTTCGCGCGCAAATCCACCAGGAATGATTGGCCCGAAACAAACGTAGGAGCGAGCATCGCGAGCTTTGCTCGCTCCTACGTTTGTTTCGGGCCAGTTACGCCTGTGACAGGCGCGCGCGACCGCCTTGTTGGTTCAACGCGATATTGCGCCATGCGCCAAGACGTTCGCGTGCAAATCCACCAGGAATGATTGGCCCGAAACAAACGTAGGAGCGAGCATCGCGAGCTTTGCTCGCTCCTACGTTTGTTTCGGGCCAGTTACGCCTGTGACAGGCGCGCGCGACCGCCTTGTTGGTTCATCGCGATATTGCGCCATGCGCCAAGACGTTCGCGTGCAAATCCACCAGGAATGATTGGCCCGAAACAAACGTAGGAGCGAGCGCAGCTCGCGATGCGCCGCGCGGGCGGCGCTCGATCTCACGGGCGCTGAATCACTCAAGGCGAACCCCTCTCAAATTTGACCCCGAAGTCCGGTTCCGCCGCCCGGCAGCCATGGCTTAGAGCGGGTGCCGAAAGCCGTCGAATTAGGCTAGAATGCACGGCCTCTAAGCACACCCCTTCCTGAGGCTGTCCCGACGATGTTGATCCTGCGCGGCGCTCCTGCCCTTTCTGCCTTTCGCCACGGTAAATTACTCGAGCAACTGAGCCAGAAAGTCCCCGCTGTTACTGGTTTGTATGCCGAATTTGCCCACTTCGCCGATGTTGAAGGCGAGCTGACCGCCGACCAGCAGCAGGTGCTGGGCCGTCTGCTCAAATACGGCCCGAGCGTGCCGGTACAGGAGCCGACCGGCCGCCTGTTCCTGGTCGTGCCGCGCCTGGGCACCATCTCGCCGTGGGCCAGCAAGGCCAGCGACATCGCCCACAACTGCGGCCTGCAGTCGATCCAGCGCCTGGAGCGCGGCATCGCCTATTACGTGGCCGGCAACCTGAGCGACGCCGACGCCGAGCTGATCGCCGCCGAACTGCACGACCGCATGACCCAGCGCGTGCTGGCCAAGCTGGAGCAGGCAGCCGACCTGTTCAGCCACGCCCAGCCCAAGCCGATGACCTCGGTCGACATCCTCAAAGGTGGCCGCGCCGCCCTGGCCCAGGCCAACATCGACCTGGGCCTGGCCCTGGCCGAAGACGAGATCGACTACCTGGTCAACGCCTTCCAGGGCCTCAAGCGCAACCCGAACGACATCGAACTGATGATGTTCGCCCAGGCCAACTCCGAGCACTGCCGCCACAAGATCTTCAACGCCAGTTGGGACATCGACGGCCAGGCTCAGGAAAAGAGCCTGTTCGGCATGATCAAGAACACCTACCAGATGCACAACGAAGGCGTACTGTCGGCTTACAAGGACAACGCCTCGGTGATCGTCGGCAGCGTCGCCGGCCGCTTCTTCCCGAACCCTGAAACCCGCCAGTACGGTGCGGTGCAGGAGCCGGTGCACATCCTGATGAAGGTCGAGACGCACAACCACCCGACCGCCATCGCCCCGTTCTCCGGCGCCTCCACCGGCTCCGGCGGCGAAATCCGCGACGAAGGCGCGACCGGCCGTGGCGCCAAGCCAAAAGCCGGCCTGACCGGCTTCACCGTGTCCAACCTGCGCATTCCAGGCTTCGAACAGCCATGGGAGCAGGCCTACGGCAAGCCAGAGCGCATCGTCGACGCCCTCGACATCATGATCGAAGGCCCACTGGGCGGCGCCGCGTTCAACAACGAGTTCGGTCGCCCGGCCCTGACTGGCTACTTCCGTACCTTCGAGCAGGCCATCGACACCCCGCATGGCGAGGAAGTGCGCGGCTACCACAAGCCGATCATGCTCGCTGGCGGCATGGGCAACATTCGTGAAGAACACGTGCAGAAGGGCGAGATCACCGTCGGCGCCAAGCTGATCGTGCTCGGTGGCCCGGCCATGCTGATCGGCCTGGGCGGCGGCGCCGCTTCGTCGGTGGCCACCGGTGCCAGCTCGGCTGATCTGGACTTCGCCTCGGTACAGCGCGAAAACCCGGAAATGGAGCGCCGTTGCCAGGAGGTCATCGACCGCTGCTGGCAGCTGGGCGACAAGAACCCGATTGCCTTCATCCACGACGTGGGCGCCGGTGGTATCTCCAACGCCTTCCCGGAGCTGGTCAACGACGGTGGCCGTGGTGGCCGCTTCGAACTGCGCAACGTGCCGAACGACGAGCCGGGCATGGCCCCGCACGAAATCTGGAGCAACGAATCGCAAGAGCGTTACGTGCTGGCTGTCAGCGCCGTCGATTTCGAGCGTTTCCAGGCCATCTGTGAACGCGAGCGTTGCCCGTTTGCCGTGGTCGGCGAAGCGACGCAAGAGCCGCACCTGACCGTAAGCGACAGCCACTTCGGCAACACCCCGGTGGACATGCCGCTCGACGTGCTGCTGGGCAAGCCGCCGCGCATGCACCGTTCGGTCACCCGCGAAGCCGAGCTGGGCGATGACTTCGACCCAAGCAAGCTGGATCTGGACCAGGCTGTGCAGCGCGTGCTGAACCACCCGGCCGTGGCCAGCAAGAGCTTCCTGATCACCATCGGCGACCGCACCATCACCGGCCTGGTTGCCCGCGACCAGATGGTCGGCCCGTGGCAGGTGCCAGTGGCCGACTGTGCCGTCACCGCCACCAGCTTCGACGTCTACACCGGTGAAGCCATGGCCATGGGCGAGCGTACCCCGCTGGCCCTGCTGGATGCCCCGGCGTCCGGGCGCATGGCGATCGGCGAAACCCTGACCAACCTGGCCGCTGCACGCATCGAGAAACTGTCCGACATCAAACTGTCGGCCAACTGGATGTCCGCCGCTGGCCACCCGGGTGAAGACGCGCGCCTGTACGACACCGTCAAGGCTGTCGGTATGGAGCTGTGCCCGGAGCTGGGCATCACCATTCCGGTCGGCAAAGACTCGATGTCGATGAAGACCAAGTGGAGCGAAGAGGGCGTCGAGAAGAGCGTCACTTCGCCGATGTCGCTGATCATCACCGGCTTCGCCCCGGTCACCGACATTCGCCAGACCCTGACCCCGCAACTGCGCATGGACAAGGGCGAGACCGACCTGATCCTGATCGACCTGGGCCGTGGCAAGAACCGCATGGGCGCCTCGATCCTGGCCCAGACCTACGGCAAGATCGCCGCCCTGGCACCGGACGTCGACGACGCCGAAGACCTCAAGGCGTTCTTCGCCGTGATCCAGGGCCTGAACGCCGACGGCCACCTGCTGGCCTACCACGACCGTTCCGACGGTGGCCTGCTGACCACCGTGCTGGAAATGGCCTTCGCCGGCCACTGTGGCCTCGACCTGCAACTCGACCCGCTGACCGACAGCAAGGACGACGTGGCAGCCATTCTCTTCAACGAAGAGCTGGGCGCGGTCATCCAGGTTCGCCAGGATGCCACCCCGGACGTGCTGGCACAGTTCAGCGCTGCCGGCCTGGGCGAGGGTTGCGTTTCGGTGATCGGCAAGCCGGTCAACAACGGTGAAGTGTCCATCAGCCTCAACGGCGAAGTGCTGTTCGACGACGAGCGTCGCATGCTGCAGCGCCAGTGGGCCGAAACCAGCTATCAGATCCAGCGCCTGCGCGACAACGCCGACTGCGCCGACCAGGAATTCGACCTGCTGCTCGAGGAAGAAAACCCGGGCCTGTCGGTCAAGCTGGGCTACGACGTCAACGACGACATCGCCGCGCCGTACATCAAGAAGGGCGTGCGCCCGCAAGTGGCGATCCTGCGCGAGCAGGGCGTCAACGGCCAGGTCGAGATGGCTGCCGCCTTCGACCGCGCAGGCTTTGCCGCCATCGACGTGCACATGAGCGATATCCTCGCTGGCCGTGTGGACTTCGAAGCCTTCAAGGGCCTGGTCGCCTGCGGTGGCTTCTCCTACGGTGACGTGCTGGGTGCCGGTGAGGGCTGGGCCAAGTCGGCGCTGTTCAACAGCCGCGCCCGCGATGCCTTCCAGGCCTTCTTCGAACGTACCGACAGCTTCGCCCTGGGCGTGTGCAACGGTTGCCAGATGATGTCCAACCTGCACGAGCTGATCCCGGGCACCGAGCACTGGCCGCACTTCGTGCGCAACCGTTCGGAGCAGTTCGAGGCGCGCGTGGCCATGGTCGAGGTGCAGAAGTCCAACTCGATCTTCCTGCAGGGCATGGCCGGTTCGCGTATGCCGATCGCCATCGCCCACGGCGAAGGCCATGCCGAGTTCGCCAGTGAAGAGGCACTGCTGGCAGCCGACCTGTCCGGTTGCGTGGCCCTGCGCTACGTCGACAACCACGGCAAGGTCACCGAAGCCTACCCGGCCAACCCGAACGGCTCGCCGCGTGGTATCACCGGCCTGACCAGCCGTGACGGCCGCGTGACCATCATGATGCCGCACCCGGAGCGTATGTTCCGCGCCGTGCAGAACTCCTGGCGCCCAGATGAGTGGCAGGAAGACGCCGCGCTGATGCGTATGTTCCGCAACGCCCGCGTGTGGGTGAACTAAGGCGTGTACAAGCTCGCCTTCTTCGTCCCGGCCAGCCATGTTGAAGTGGTCAAGGCCGCCGTGTTCGCCGCTGGTGGCGGGCGTATCGGCGACTACGACCACTGCGCCTGGCAGACCCTGGGCCAAGGCCAGTTTCGCCCGTTGCACGGCAGCCAGCCGTTCCTCGGGCAAACCGGCCAGGTCGAGGTGGTCGAGGAGTGGAAGGTGGAGCTGGTGGTGGCCGACGACCTGATCGTTCAGGTCGTCGCTGCGCTCAGGCAGAGCCACCCGTATGAGACGCCAGCCTATGAGGTCTGGCGCCTGCTGGACTTCTGAAGCGGCCAGCTTTTCACTGCCAGGGCGCAGGCCCTGTGTCTGGCATGTTGACGATGCTCCAGAAACTGGTGTCGGTCAGTTCCTCTGTTTCCTTGATATGTTCCACTGCTGTTTGCAGCGATTCCTGTACTTCCTTCAGTGCATGCTCAAGTTCTTCGGTCTGAAGTTGCCTGAGCGTTTCGAGCGATTTGCCTTGCTCGACCTTTTCAGGGTTTGCTTGCGCCCACTCATCAACGATCTGCGTGAACCAATCGGTATCGTTGGGATGGACGATATAACGCTGGGCCACAATCTCTGGGCTGTCCAGTTCTTTGCCCAGCGCCATCCAGTGATTGAACATGGCCTGGCCAACGTCCTTCACTGCGTGCGCCGCCAGTATCACCGCCAGGGAGTGGAAAGGGTGCGTGTCGTGATCCTTGGCCAGTTGTGAATGGGTTGCCAAGACATTAACGTCGTTGTTCGGGTCTCCGTTCAGATGAGCCTGTAAGGTCGCGATATGGTCACTTGCCCAGTTAAGCAGTGGTTTCCTGATCAGATTGATTGCGTGTTCGATGGCCTTGCTAGGTAACTCAGTAAGGTTTTTGACATTGTTCAACCATTGGTAGATCTCATTGTTCCTGACGTTGTCGCGCGCATTGAGATAAAGCTCGTAGGCGTTGGCCAGCAAAGAGTCTTCACCCTTCAGCAATATCAGCATCACGTTATCAAAGTCGCTACGCTCACCGGGCTCGCGGTCTGCCTTCTGGTCGCCATAAAGCAGCTCGGCCAGCGGATCGCTGACACTGCCGACGATATCCAGTGCACCGAACATGCCGGTGATGACGGGCCACTCATGGCGGCTGATATCCCTTGACTCGATGCGTGTGGTCCATGGCAACACCTTGTCGTGGCCCAGTTTTCTCAAGCTGAGTTCAACAAAGTTGGAGTGAGCGAAATAGTCTTCCAGTACATGCAGGCCTTCGCCGAACAGTCGCATGCCTTTTGCTGTCGTGCCTTCTTTTTTCGCAGCTTCCAGCTTTTTGCTCATGTAAATGACTGGCCGGCGGATGTAACGCTTCATCGAGCGTTTGGGTAGCACCGTATTGAGTTTGTCTTCAGGAAATACCAGTGCGGTGAAATCGGGGTCGATGCTACGGGGGTCGAACGCCTCTCGGTCCAGTGTGGTTGGGTTATCGATGTGTTCGTGAGCCCGGTAAACCCCAAGCAGCTCAGGGGTAACGCGATAGTCTGCACGTTCTTCAGGTGTTTGCTGCAAGCTGTGGAAATGCTTCAGGGCAAACAGATCGACAACCGCCGTCAGCTTTTCTCGCGATAGGCGCGGTAGTTGCCGTGCCGCAATGGCCTTGATGATCTCCGTTGTATCGATCTGGGCATTGCTCACGGGATGAACGATCTTTGGGTCAATCAGTTGCGAGTAGTCGCGCAGCCAGTTGCCAAAGTAGATGGCCTTGCGTTGCGCCTCGCTGAAACCGACGGTTTCCAGGGCATCTTCAATGGATTGATGACCGAAAGAGTTGAGACCGTGACCTCGTCCAGCAGCGAAGCGTTTCTGACGGCTTGGCGGGCTTGTAGGGGTGCTGAGTATCAAGGTGTGCTTGGCGCCTGCCTCAATGAATGTTGCAAAGGTGCTCCCGGCATCGATCGGTTCGTTATAGAAAAGCAGTGTTTGCACAAATGCCTTGGTCATCTGCGCGGGTTCTGCTGGATCAAAGTCTGGTGCGTCAGCTTCTGTGCCGCCATGCAGCAAAAGGGCATGAATGTGCAGCGCAAATGCCTCCATGAGCGCAAGCATGAGCGGGGCGCCTTCCTCAGGATGCTCAATGGCCTGTGCGATGGCCTTGCCTTGCACGAGTATCTCGCGCGTTTCTCGCAGGTAGGTGCAAGGCTCGGAGATATCGTCGCTGACCTGGTAACTTGGGTTGTTGAAGGTCTTGGCAATCAGTTGCCGCTGAAGGTGCATGAACAAGGCGGGTGACAGGCGGCTGCCAAATATTGGCCTGAACAAGTGAGTAAACAGCTGAATGTCGATAGCCGAGGCGAGTTTTTGCAGTTGTTCAAGGGCGAAGGTGCTGGAAAATGAGGTGGTATCTTGCTGGTTGGTCATGGCGTTTACCTGATCAGGATGAAAAACCAGCTTGCGTAGTTGCCTGCCAACAAAGCATTTAGAAACGCTACCAGCGGGTCGTCAGCCTTATGCGGTTTGATCAGTTGGCCGCGGGCGTTTGCTCTCGGTGCAGTGAGACGCCCAAAGGCGAAAAGCACCCTGATCGGCACCGCCGGCAGGGTCTGAGAGCACCTATCCGGCAGCGTAAGAATCATCCTCCCCACCACGAAGCAGCGCACGATCACGTAGGGCCTGCTGCGCCGCAGCGTGGCCACATCGGCCAAGCCCACCCAGTCCACGATAAACGTCGCAGCCGGGATCTCGAAGGCCATGGGTGTGGTGCAGTGGTGTGCGCAGCAGGGGCGGGTACGCAGCAGGGCACCGATCCTACTGTGACAAGCCTGCGACTGCGGTGGACGCTTCCTGCTGATTGAAGGCGGGCGTGAAGCCTTAGCGTCGGCGGTGTTCGCTTTGAACGCCACTGAACGAGGTAACACCCATGCTCCCTGCATCATCGAGCAAGCGCTGGCTGTGCGTTTGCCTGCCGTTGGTCGTCGCCATTTCCTCGGCCAGCCTGCGCGCTGAAATCAACCCTGTGCTGCCCGACCACTGCCAGGTCGGTTGCCCCTTGGGAGGCAGCGAGCAGACTCTGTACCGCTACGCCTACGCGCTGAACAACAATCCGCAGACCAAGTTCGCCAACTGGGTGGCCTATCGCATCTCTGCACAAACCCAGGCGTCTGGCGCCAAACGGCAGTGGAAATCCGACCCTGATCTGCCAGCAGAGCATACGCTGGAGCCTGCAGACTACAAGAACGCCAGCGCGGCCCTGGCCGTCGACCGTGGGCATCAGGCCAATCTGGCGTCGATGGCCGGCTCGCAAAATGCCCAAGAGCTGAATTACCTGTCGAACATTACCCCGCAAAAGGCCAACCTCAACAAGGGCGCCTGGGAGAAACTGGAAACGTACGAGCGCAACCTGGCGCGTGACGAAGATGTGGAGGCGGTCTACGTGCTGACCGGTCCCTTGTACGAAGCCGTCATGGATGCACTGCCAGAGGCAGACGAGTCGCATCGTGTACCCAGCGGCTACTGGAAAGTCCTGTTCATTGGCGATGCCCCACAGCAGGCGTCCAACGTCGCCTTCATCATGGGCCAGGATACGCCGCTGAAGGCAAGTTTCTGCGACTATCAGGTAACCGTCGATGCTATCGAAAAACGGACCGGTCTGGTGCTATGGAGCGACTTGGCGGCGGAGCAGGGGGCAGCATTGAAAACGACCGCAGGAGGCCTTGCGAAACGCTTTGGTTGCTGAGGGGGGCGTGCGCCGCCCACGGCAACGTGCATACAGACCCCGCGCGCGAAGAGCATGGCCACCTCAGCAGCGGATGGCGCAGCTGTATCGCCGCGGGGTAACCGATCAGACGGTGCCGATCTCCCCGCCATCATCGCGCTGGATCACCACCGTCGCAGCGCGTGGCCTTACTTTGGTCCCTGTCGGGGTCGCATCGGTCGCCTTGTCGGTATGCGGCCAGTTATCCGGGTGCTGGATGTTGATGAACAGCGTCTTGTTGTCCGGCGTGAAGCTGATGCCCGTAACCTCGCAACCATTCGGCCCGACGAAGAAGCGGCGCAGGGCCGCCTGGTTCTGGGCATTGATCGGCACCTGCTTGCCACTGGCATCGACCAGGTCGGTGGGAATCACCGCCAGCAATTGGTCGTTGGTGTAGTCGGTGAGGGTGGTTTCACCGTTGTCGGTCTCGAACCACAGCACGCCACGGCTATCGAAGCTCATGCCGTCAGGGCTGGCGAACTGGTTGAGTTCGGTCAGGCCTGAGCGGTTGATGTCGGCAGTACCGCTGGCGTTGGCGCCGAACACGAAGATGTCCCAGGTGAAGCTCAGCTGGTCGTCGCTGTCGTGCCAGCGGATGATGTGGCCGTGGCGGTTCGGGCCGCGCGGGTTGGCCGCATCGACCTTGTCGGCAGCCCGCACGCTGTTGTTGGTCAGGGTCAGGTAGACGTCGCCATTGAGCGGGTTGACGGCGGTCCATTCCGGGCGGTCCATCGGCGTGGCGCCCACGGCGTCGCCGGCACCCCGGGTGTTGAGGATGATGCCGGCGAGGTCACCGTAAAGCGCACCCAGGGTGCTGCCGGCGGAGGTGGCGGTGTTCACGTCGAGCAGCAGCCACACGCCGGTGCCGTCGGCATTGAAGCGGGCGACGTACAGCTTGCCCTGGTCCAGGTACTTGGCCCCGGTGGCCAGGCGGTCGGCCGGGGTGGCGTCGGCGGCATCCCACACGGCCGTGGACACCCACTTGTACAGATACTCGTTATTCGAGTCGTCGCCCATGTACCAGACCAGCGGCTTGCCGGCTACCGGCAGGCCTGGGCAGCAGCCTTCGTGGCGGAAGCGGCCCAGGGCTGTGCGCTTGGTGGCCAGGGTACTGCTGTTGTACGGGTCGATCTCGACGATGTAGCCGTAGGTGCTGGCTTCGTTGCGGTAGTCATCGGTGGCGCTGGCACCTTTGACGGTCACGTCGAAGCGGGCGAATTCATCGGCCTCTTCACTGCTGTCGCCGGCTGCGCTTTCCCACTGGTACTGGCCACTGGAGGTACCCACGCCAATGCGGCGCTGGTCTTCGGGGCGGGTGCCCTTGTTGACGAAGATGCCCGGCCAGTTCTCTTCGCAGGTCAGGTAGGTGCCCCACGGGGTATAGCCGTTGCCGCAGTTGTTGTTGGTGCCGCGACAGTGGGTGCCATCGACCGAGTACTTGGTCTTGACGTGGTCGGTGCCGCGCAGCGGCCCGGTGATTTCCATGCGCGAAGCGGTGGTGAAACGACGGTTGAGCGGGTCGTTGTCGACCACTTGCCAGCGACCGTTGCGCTTCTGCAGGCGCACCACGCCGGCGCCGTGGGCGTTGATTTCCTTGCGCACTTCTTCGGCCGGGCGCTTGCCGCTGGTGTCGGTGGTCGGGCCGTTGGGGTGCAGGGCAGCCGTGTCGATGTATTCGAAGTTGATCGCCAGCAGGCCGTCTTCGGAGCTGCCGTTGATCGGGAAGAAGTGCATGCCGTCATGGTGCATGCCCATGGCGTTGGCCTGGTCGGTCGAAGTGTTGCTGCCGTCCGATTTCCATGGGGTGGCGTTGCTGTTCAGCGGTGTGCCCCAGGGGGCCAGCACATAGGCGCTGTAACCGGCTGCGACCACACAGGCATCGCTGCGCGAGCCAGGAATGGACTGGAAGCCAAGGGCCAGTTTCGGCGCTTCAGGCTCGCTCGCCGGTGGTTGGGTGGCCGGACCGTGACCGGAACTGCCATTGCTGTCGAAGCAGCCGCTCAGGCCGGTACCGGCAATCATGGCAATGGCGGCGCCCAGGCTCCCGCGCATCACGCTGCGACGGCTCAGATAAGCGTCCATGACGCTGGCCATCGGCAGGTTACCGCTCTGGTTGCGGTCAAGATTATCGCCGGTATCTCGACTCATCGGGATGTCCTTATAGTGGCTGAGTGGGATGAGACCGCGACTTTAGGGCGCTACTGTGACGATTCATTTGCAGAAATATTAACGGGCTTTTAAAACTGTAAGTTCTTATTGCTACCTCAAACAGCTCGTTTTGGCGTGTTTGAAAGCAATGGACAAGGCGGACCGTTTAGACCTCACAGGAGCGGTTTGCCCGAGTTGGTCGAGCCCTTGTTCCAAGTCGGGCAAGTACAGGGGGGGGCCCAGTACGCCGGGGAAGGCGCCGCTCAGCGACAGAGGCAATGCTGGGCCGGCGAGCTCGATGGTTTCGACGAAGCCTTCGACGATGACGATGTCCAGTGGTGCACCAGCCTGAGGTTGCTGGCGCAGATAGGGACGGCTGGTTGGAAAGCCTGCGCTGACATACAGCTGGGTGATGCTTCTGAGCAGGCTGTTGATGTCATCGATGCCCATGCAGGGCAGTGCCCGGTCGCGCAGAGAGTGCTCAAGCGCCTGATCCGGAAGTTGACGGTTACCTATGATGCGCAGGCCGGACACGGCCCAGCACTGACTGTCGAGCCTGTGGGTGGGGGCCTGCTCGCTGGCCTCGGGCAAGGTAATCTGCTGCCAGCGCTTGAGCCGCTGTTGCTGCTCGAAATCCCGCAGTGACTGCTGCTGGTCGCGCAGTTGCAGGCTGGCGGGGTCCTCAGCCAGGGCGTTGGGGGTGAGCAGCAGGCCCGCCAGGCACCCGGCGAGCAGACGGCTGGCGATAGGGCGGAATCGGCATGGCATGAAACATCCCCGCAAGTGGCGTACGGATTACGTACTCATTTGCGGGGATGCTAAAAGCCCATGCCCCCGGTTGGATGCAGTATCCAGCCTCGGCAGGGCGTAGGGAAATTATGCATTTGAAGTGTGAAAGGTCCTACAAGCTCAGTCTGCTTGCAGGACTATCAAGGACGAATCTCGATCAGCGTGCCATCGCGGACCAGGTCCCACACTTCCTGCATGTCGCGGTTGCGCATGGCGATGCAGCCATCGGTCCAGTCGAGGGTGTGGAAGTACCATTCGGGGTAGTCATCGTTGATCGGCGTGCCGTGGATCATGATCATGCTGCCGGCGCTCCAGCCTTCGCGGGTGGCGCGGGCGGCGTCGCTGATGTTCGGGTAGGTGATGTGCATGGCCAGGTTGAAGCGGTCGCTTTCCTTGCGCCAGTCCAGCCAGTAAAGGCCTTCCGGGGTCTTCTTGTCGCCTTCCCGTTCCTTGGCGCCCTTGGGCTGTTTGCCCAGGGAGATGCGGTAGGTCTTCAGCGGCTCGCCGCGGCTGATCAGTTGCAGGCGCCGCTCGGACTTGATCACCAGCACCTTGTCGATCAGCGGCTGCATGGCGGCCTGGGACTGCGACTGAGCCGGCACGGGCGGTTGTGGCTTGCGAATGACGACTTCGGTGAAGGCCGCCTGGGACACCGTGGTAACGCAAAGGCAGAAAAGGGCGAACAACCAACGCATGAAGCAGTACCTGCGAGCTTAAGTGGTGGGCGAAACATTCATCGGCGGCAGGTATTCATGGCCTATCGGGTAGTGCTGCCTGATGCGGTCGCGATAATAGCATTCTAGTGTGCGAGTGACGGTGCGGAAAGCCAGCTCGCCCCACGGTATTTCGTGTTCCTCGAACAGCCGCACCTCCAGGCTTTCGACACCCACGGCGAATGCCAGGTCGGCCAGCTCGGCGCGGAAGAAAACATGCACCTGGTTGATGTGCGGCAAGTCGAACAGTTGGTAAAGGGCCATTTCCCCGACGCGGGCGCAGGCTTCCTCGACGGTTTCGCGACGGGCGGCCTGATCGAGGGTCTCGCCGTTTTCCATGAAACCGGCCGGCAGCGTCCAGAAGCCGCGGCGCGGCTCGATGGCGCGGCGGCACAGCAGCACCTGGCTGCCCCAGGTGGGCAGCACCCCGGCGACGATATTGGGGTTCTGGTAGTGGATGGTCTGGCAATACTCGCAGACGAACCGCAGGCGACTGTCGCCTTCGGGGATCCGCTGAATGACCGGCTGGCCGCACGCGCTGCAGAATTTCATGGTGTTCTTCCCTGTTGACCCGGTTATCTTGGCGCGCCAGGCGGGGCTGCCGCAAGCGCACGGGGCTTGGGTGCTTCGCAGCTTTGGTGCATCATGCATGGCAGGCCTTGGAAACGAGAGTGCGCAATGCTGGACGAGCTACTTCGCCGTATGAGCAACCACCAACCTGCTTCACTGGAAACCGACCGACGGTTCCCCGAGGCGGCGGTACTTTTGCCCATCACCCGCAGCGAAGCGCCCGAGCTGGTTTTGACGCTGCGTGCCAAGGGGCTTTCGACCCATGGCGGCGAAGTCGCCTTTCCCGGTGGGCGCCGCGATCCGGAAGACCCGGACCTGGTGTTCACCGCGCTGCGCGAGGCCGAGGAAGAAATCGGCCTGCCACCCGGCCTGGTGGAGGTGATCGGCCCGCTCAGCCCGCTGATCTCCCTGCACGGCCTGAAAGTGACCCCGTTCGTCGGCTTGATCCCGGATTTCGTCGAATACCGCGCCAACGATGCCGAAATCGCGGCAGTCTTCAGCGTGCCGCTGGAATTCTTCCGCCAGGACCCGCGTGATCACACCCACCGGATCGATTACCAGGGCCGCAGCTGGTACGTGCCCAGCTATCGCTACGGCGAGTACAAGATCTGGGGGTTGTCGGCGATCATGATCGTCGAGCTGGTCAACCTGTTGTATGACGCCGGTATCAGCCTGCATCAACCCCCTGAGCGCTACATCGAAATCTGAGCGGGGACACCCTGCCGTCTGCGTGAACCTCTGAGGAGCGAACATGAAATACCGCCTGGGCGACCACCGGGTCGACTGCCACCCCACCAGCTGGGCCGCACCCAACGCCACCCTGATCGGCAAAGTGCGCCTGCAGGCCCGTGCCAGCGTTTGGTTCGGTGCCGTGCTGCGGGGTGACAACGAACGGATCGATATCGGCGAGGGCAGCAACGTCCAGGACGGTACCGTGATGCACACCGACATGGGCTCGCCGCTGACCCTGGGCAAGGGCGTGACCATCGGCCACAACGCCATGCTGCATGGCTGCACGGTGGGCGACTACAGCCTGATCGGCATCAACGCGGTCATCCTCAATGGCGCGCGCATCGGCAAGCACTGCATCATCGGCGCCAACGCGCTGATCCCCGAAGGCAAGGAAATCCCCGACGGCTCGTTGGTGATGGGCTCGCCGGGCAAGGTGGTGCGCGAGCTGACTGAACAGCAGATGCGCATGCTCGAAGCCAGCGCCGCACACTATGTACACAATGCCGAGCGTTATTCGCGAGAACTGGTGGTTGACGATGAGTGAAGTTGCAGTAGAACGGCCGGTGGCGTCGCCATGCGTGAGCATTTGCGCGCTGGACGAGCAGGATATCTGTACCGGCTGCCAGCGCACCGTGGCCGAGATCGGCCGCTGGGGGCGGATGGACAACAGTGAACGCCGGGCGGTGTTGAAGCTTTGTCATGAGCGGGCGGTGGCGGCCGGGTTGATTATTGGGCACTGACCGCAAAATCAAGTAATCTGTGCGGCTTGCCCACAGATCACTCGCCATGTTCTATCTCATTGCCTATATCAGTAGCGTAGTGCTGATCAACTACGCCTTCTCCAGCGCCCCGCACCTGGACATCATCTGGTCCTGCTGGGGCGGCCTGGTGTTCATCCTGCGCGACATGGTGCAGACCCGCTACGGCCATGGCGCGCTGATCGCCATGCTGCTGGCGCTGGTGCTGTCGTATGTCACCTCGGAGCCGGCCATTGCCCTGGCCAGCGCCACCGCGTTCTTCGTCTCCGAACTGATCGACTGGCTGGTGTTCAGCATCACCCGGCGGCCACTGCGTGACCGCCTGTGGCTGAGCTCGGCGCTGAGCATTCCGGTGGATACCTTTATCTTCTTTGGCATGATCGGCGCCCTGACGCCGGCGGTGATCGGCACCGCCATGGCCTCGAAATTCGCCGGTGTCACGGCCGTCTGGCTGGCCATGGCATTTCGTGCGCGGCGGGCCGCTGTGGCGGGCTGATGGTGTAGAATACCGGTCCTTTTTCAGCGGGCCGTGCCAAGCCTGGCACGGCCCCGGACGCCTTCGAGGACCTGAAATGACCCGTATCGGAACCCCATTGTCGCCAACCGCGACCCGTGTACTGCTCTGCGGCTGTGGCGAGCTGGGCAAGGAAGTGGTGATCGAGCTGCAGCGCCTGGGCGTCGAAGTGATCGCCGTCGACCGTTACGCCAATGCCCCGGCGATGCAGGTGGCGCACCGCAGCCACGTGGTCAACATGCTCGATGGCGTTGCCCTGCGGGCGATCATCGAAGCGGAAAAGCCGCACTACATCGTTCCGGAAATCGAAGCCATCGCCACCGCCACGCTGGTCGAGCTGGAGAATGAAGGCTTCACCGTGGTGCCAACCGCCCGCGCCACCCAGCTGACCATGAACCGCGAAGGCATCCGCCGGCTGGCCGCCGAAGAGCTGGACCTGCCGACCTCGCCGTATCACTTTGCCGACACCTACGAGGACTACGCCAAAGCCGTGGCCGATGTCGGTTACCCTTGCGTGGTCAAGCCAGTGATGAGTTCTTCGGGCAAGGGCCAGAGCCTGCTGCGCAGCGATGCCGACCTGCAGAAATCGTGGGACTACGCCCAGGAAGGCGGCCGCGCCGGCAAGGGCCGGGTAATCATCGAGGGCTTCATCGACTTCGAATACGAAATCACCTTGCTGACCGTGCGCCATGTGGGCGGCACCACCTTCCTCGAGCCGGTCGGCCACCGTCAGGAGAAGGGCGACTACCAGGAATCCTGGCAGCCACAGGCCATGAGCGCGAAAGCCTTGGCCGAGTCGCAGCGCGTGGCCAAGGCGGTCACCGATGCACTGGGTGGTCGTGGCCTGTTCGGTGTGGAGCTGTTCGTCAAAGGCGACCAGGTGTGGTTCAGCGAAGTCTCGCCGCGCCCGCATGACACTGGCCTGGTGACCCTGATTTCCCAGGACCTGTCGCAGTTCGCCCTGCATGCCCGTGCCATTCTCGGCCTGCCGATTCCGGTGGTGCGCCAGTTCGGCCCTTCGGCTTCGGCGGTGATCCTGCCGGAAGGCCAGTCGCAGCAGACCAGCTTCGCCAACCTGGGCGCTGCCCTGAGCGAGCCGGACACGGCCATCCGCCTGTTCGGCAAGCCGGAAATCAACGGCACGCGCCGCATGGGTGTGTGCCTGGCGCGTGATGAGTCGGTCGAAGCGGCGCGGGCCAAGGCGACCCGTGCTGCGCAGGCGGTCAAGGTCGAGTTCTGATCTGAGACCGTATGGGGCCGCTCTGCGGCCCTTTCGCCGGCAAGCGCGGCTCCCACAAGGGCTGTGCGATCCCTGTGGGAGCCGCGCTTGTCGTGGCGACGAACCGCGGCGATGGGCTGCACAGCAGCCCGAATGGCTCACAGCGCGGTATTGCGGGTCTCCTTCAGGCACAGCACGGCAATCAGGCTGATCACCGCCGCCGCCGACACATAGCCCCCCACCCAGCTCAACCCGCCCATGCTCACCAGCTTCTGGGCAAAGAACGGTGCCGCCGAAGCCCCGACAATGCCACCCAGGTTGTACGCCGCCGAAGCGCCGGTATAACGCACATGGGTCGGGAACAGTTCAGGCAGCAGTGCCCCCATCGGTGCAAAGGTCACTCCCATCAGGAACAACTCGATGGCCAGGAACAGTGCCACGCCTGTGGTCGACCCTGAGGTCAGCAATGGCTCCATGGTGAAGCCCGAAGCCACCGCCAGCAGGCCGCCGACAATCAGCACCGGTTTGCGCCCGTAACGGTCGCTGAGCCAGGCCGACAGCGGTGTGGCCAGGGCCATGAAGACCACGGCGAAGCACAGCAGGCCGAGGAAGGTCTCGCGGCTGTAGCCCAGGGTGGTCACGCCGTAGCTCAGCGAGAATACCGTCGAGATATAGAACAGCGCATAGCACACCACCATGGCGGCTGCGCCCAGCAGGGTCGGCAGCCAGTACTTGGCGAACAGGTCGACCACCGGCAGCTTCACCCGCTCGTGGCGCGCTACTGCCTTGGCGAACACCGGGCTTTCTTCAAGCTTCAGGCGCACATACAGCCCCACCATCACCAATGCGGCACTGAGCAGGAACGGAATGCGCCAGCCCCAGTCGCGGAACTGTTCATCACTGAGCAGCATGGCCAAGGTCAGGAACAGGCCGTTGGCAGCAAGGAAGCCGATCGAAGGGCCAAGTTGCGGGAACATGCCGAACCACGCACGTTTGCCTTCTGGTGCGTTCTCGGTGGCCAGCAGTGCTGCGCCGCCCCATTCACCACCCAGGCCCAGGCCTTGGCCGAAGCGCAGCAGGCAGAGCAGGACCGGTGCCCATACACCGATGCTGTCATAGCCCGGCAGCACACCGATCAGCGTGGTGGACACGCCCATCAGCAGCAGCGAAGCGACCAGTGTCGACTTGCGCCCGATGCGGTCACCGAAATGGCCGAACAGTGCCGAGCCCAGCGGGCGAGCGAGGAAGGCAATGCCGAAGGTGATGAACGCCGCGAGCATCTGCGCAGTGCCCGACCCGGACGGGAAGAACACCGGGCCGATCACCAGCGCGGCAGCGGTGGCATAGACGTAGAAATCGTAGAACTCGATGGCCGTGCCGATGAAGCTGGCGGTGGCAACCCGTGCAGGCGAGTTGACCGGCGCGGCAGGCGCTTGGGCATAGGTGCTGGTGGTCATTAAGTAGGTCCCTGACAGTCTGGTCCGCTCCATGGGCTTTGTCTGCGCTGTGTGCATGGGTCGAAGGCAGGCACAGCTTGGCGGACGCCGGAGCGTATTGTTGTTGTGTTCGCGCGACTGACGATTGGCCCGAGGAGGGTAGGGGCGGGAGCGGGCACTGTTCGGGGTATTGAAGCAGGACCGCGGGGCGTGTCAGTGGAGCGGACTGGCCGTGTGGCGCCGGGTGCGGGTAGCAGGCGGAACGGCGGGGCTGGGTAAGCGTGACCCGAGTATAGCTATCGGGTCACGGTCCACACCAGTACCTTGCTGGCGCAATTGTCCTCTGTTTCGAGGATTTCCAGGCGATAGCGGCCGATCTTCAGGCAAACAGCGCTTTCCGGAATGCTCTCGAGGGCTTCGGTGACCAGCCCGTTGAGGGTTTTCGGGCCGCCGTCGCAAGGCAGGTGCCAGCCCAGGGTGCGGTTGATCTCGCGCAGCGAGGCGGTGCCTTCGATGACGAAGGTGCCATCGGGCTTCGGGTGCACGTGCGGGTTGTCGAGGCTCTGTTCGTCCTCGAATTCACCGACGATCTCCTCGAGGATGTCCTCCAGGGTGACGATGCCCAGCACCTCGCCATACTCGTCCACCACCACACCCAGGCGCCGCTGCTGCTTGTGGAAGTTCAGCAGTTGCATCTGCAGGGGCGTGCTTTCCGGTACGAAGTACGGTTCGTA
Organism: Pseudomonas sp. LRP2-20; assembly: GCF_024349685.1. Lineage (NCBI taxonomy): Bacteria > Pseudomonadati > Pseudomonadota > Gammaproteobacteria > Pseudomonadales > Pseudomonadaceae > Pseudomonas > Pseudomonas sp. LR2-20. The sequence continues at coordinate 1,191,368 of NZ_AP025944.1, forward strand.
GCAGGCGCCCAGCAGTTGCTCCAGGGTCAGCTCGGCCTTGGGCAGCAAGTGGCTGATGAGCTTGGTGTTGAGGATCGCTTCGACCTGGTTGATGTCGTTGTGGTACACCGGCAGGCGCGTGTGGCGGCTGACGATCAACTGCTCGATGATGTGCGCGATAGGCTCGTCAAGATTGATGCCATCGACTTCGTTGCGCGGCACCAGGATGTCATTGACGGTGATCTTGTCCAGCGACTGCAGGCCGTCCAGCAGGCCGTGGCGCGGTGCCTCGTGCTCGTCGTCTTCGTCGAAGTCGTCAGCTTCCTGCGGGTGCAGGGCCACCGCCGTGGGCTGCACGCGAAACGGCCGCAGCATCAGCTTGGCGATGCCGTCGAACAGGCAGGCCAAGGGTTGCAGCAGGGCCAGGGGAAATGGCCGCAGGCTCAGGCCCAGGCTGATGAAGGCCTGCGGATTGCGCCGAGCCAGGCGCCGCGGCAGGAACTCGGCGAACACCAGCAGTATTGCCACGGCGGCCAGGCCAGCCAGCCAGAAGCCGTGCTCGCCGCTCTGGCGTTGGCCGATCAGGCAAGCCAGGCCCAGCACCAGCAGCTTGCCCAGGCTGGCGCACAGCACCAGGGCTTGTGCCGGCAGCAGCGGCTGGCCGTCATCGCCATTGCGCAGCGAGCCGTTGAGCAGCAGGCGGGCGGCGTCCACGGCGGTGAACAACGCCGACCACAGTAGCGCCAGTGCCAGAATGCCGAGTAGCGGTGCGTACGGCAGGGTGTCCATGGGCGGCCGTCAGATATGCAGGATGAATTCGCGAACCAGCTTGCTGCCGAAATAGGCCAGCATCAGCAGGCAGAAACCGGCCAGGGTCCAGCGGATCGCCTTGTGCCCGCGCCAGCCCAGGCGGGTGCGGCCCCATAGCAGCACGCTGAACACGATCCAGGCGATGCAGGCCAGCGAGGTCTTGTGCACCAGGTGCTGGGCGAACAGGTTCTCAAGGAACAGCCAGCCGGAAATCAGCGACAGCGAGAGCAGGCACCAGCCGGCCCAGAGAAAGCCGAACAGCAGGCTTTCCATGGTTTGCAGTGGCGGGAAGTTGCGGATCAGCCCGGATGGGTGCTTGTTCTTCAGCTGGTGGTCCTGCAGCAGCAACAGCAGCGACTGGAACACCGCGATGGTGAACAGGCCATAGGCCAGGATCGACAGCAGGATGTGCGCGAGGATGCCCGGTTCTTCGTCGATCAGCGGCACTGTGCCGGGCGGGGCGAACTGCGCCAGCAGGGCGGTTACCGCGCCGAGCGGGAACAGCAGCACCAGCAGGTTCTCCACCGGGATGCGCAGGCAGGCCAGCAGCGTCAGGGCGATGACCGCCACGGCGATCAGGCTGGCGGCGCTGAAGAAGTCCAGGCTCAGCCCCAGCGGGGTGATCAGCTGGAAGAACAGTGCGCCACCCTGGGCGACCACGGCGAGGGCGCCGAGCAGGCCAAGCAGGCGTTTGTCGGCCTTTCGGCCCTGGGCCAGGTAGGTGCCCTGGTAGATGGCCGCAGCTATATATAAGGCGGCGGCGATCAGGTTGGGGATGAGGCTGGGTGAGGAAACCATAAGTCCTGGTTGCAGAGCCTTAAAGAGACGGAGTTTGGCATAGATTCCGCTGCTCTAGGAAGACTGCGGGCCCGCGTCGTGGCATTCGCGGGTAAACCCGCTTTCAACAGGTACGGCGCCGCCCTTGAAACCTGCACAGGTCCTTGTGGGAGCGGGTTTACCCGCGAAGAGGCCGGTGCAGGCACCGAATGTCTCCCAAGGTGTCCGCCGCCGCCGCACTTCGTTATAATCGCCGCCTTGCTGTGCCTGGCGGGTGTGCATTTCCCCCTCGGGTGCCTGACAAACCTCGGCTTTTACTGGGCCTGAAAGGATCACCATGTTCGAAAACCTGACCGACCGCCTGTCACAGACGCTGCGCCATGTCACCGGCAAGGCCAAGCTGACTGAAGACAACATCAAGGACACATTGCGCGAAGTGCGCATGGCTCTGCTCGAGGCCGACGTTGCCCTGCCGGTGGTCAAGGATTTCGTCAACAGCGTCAAGGAACGTGCGGTCGGCACCGAGGTGTCGCGCAGCCTGACCCCGGGCCAGGCGTTCGTGAAGATCGTCCAGGCCGAGCTGGAAAGCCTGATGGGCGCGGCCAACGAAGACCTCGCGCTGAACGCCGCGCCGCCAGCCGTGGTGCTGATGGCAGGCTTGCAGGGTGCGGGCAAGACCACCACCGCTGGCAAGCTGGCGCGCTTCCTCAAGGAGCGCAAGAAGAAGAGCGTGATGGTGGTTTCCGCCGACGTTTACCGCCCGGCGGCGATCAAGCAGCTGGAAACCCTGGCCAACGACATCGGCGTGACCTTCTTCCCGTCCGACATCAGCCAGAAGCCGGTGGCCATCGCTGAAGCGGCGATCCGTGAAGCCAAGCTGAAGTTCATCGACGTGGTCATCGTCGACACCGCCGGCCGCCTGCACATCGATGCCGACATGATGGCCGAGATCAAGGCGCTGCACGCCGCGGTCAAGCCGATCGAGACCCTGTTCGTGGTCGACGCCATGACCGGCCAGGATGCGGCCAACACTGCCAAGGCCTTTGGTGAAGCCCTGCCGCTGACCGGCGTGGTGCTGACCAAGGTCGACGGTGACGCGCGTGGTGGTGCCGCGCTGTCGGTGCGTGCCATCACTGGCAAGCCGATCAAGTTCATCGGTATGGGCGAGAAGACCGAAGCCCTCGAGCCGTTCCACCCCGACCGTGTCGCCTCGCGCATCCTCGGCATGGGCGACGTGCTCAGCCTGATCGAGCAGGCCGAGCAGAACATCGACAAGGCCAAGGCCGACAAGTTGGCCAAGAAGCTGAAGAAGGGCAAGGGCTTCGACCTCGAAGACTTCCGCGACCAGCTGCAGCAGATGAAGAACATGGGCGGCCTGGGCGGCCTGATGGACAAGCTGCCGAGCATCGGCGGGGTCAACCTGTCGCAGATGGGCAACGCCCAGGGCGCGGCCGAGAAGCAGTTCAAGCAGATGGAAGCGATCATCAACTCGATGACCCCGGCCGAGCGTCGCGACCCTGACCTGATCAGCGGTTCGCGCAAGCGCCGCATCGCCCTCGGTTCCGGCACCCAGGTGCAGGACATCGGCCGGCTGATCAAGCAGCACAAGCAGATGCAGAAAATGATGAAGAAGTTCTCCGCCAAGGGCGGCATGGCCAAGATGATGCGCGGCCTGGGCGGGATGCTGCCAGGCGGCGGCATGCCGAAGCTGTAACCCCTATTTTGGGCGCCTGCTTACATACGGGCAGGCGCCCGGAACCCCCGCTTCGGCGGGGCAACGGCCGCGGATTCCGTGGCTTAACCGGCAAATCTGGACGGTAGGGCAGGACTCTGCCGAAAAAGGCATTTGCAAATGTCCGTGTATTCCCCGAGAATATGCGGCCTTTTGGGCACCCGTGTGCCTATTTGGCATTCAGATTTGCAGCACCGACTATAGGAACAATGTTCACATGGTAACCATTCGTCTGGCCCGTGGCGGCTCGAAAAAGCGCCCATTCTACCACCTGACCGTGACCAACTCGCGTAACGCCCGTGACGGCCGTTTCGTTGAGCGCGTAGGTTTCTTCAACCCGATCGCTGCTGGCGCCGAAGTCAAGCTGTCGGTCAACCAGGAGCGCGTCTCCTACTGGCTGAGCCAGGGCGCACAGCCGTCTGAGCGTGTTGCTCAGCTGCTGAAGGAAGCTGCCAAGGCTGCAGCCTGAGCAGTATGAACGCGACGCCAGAAAAGGCTGACGACCTCATCGTCGTTGGCAAGATTTTTTCGGTTCACGGCGTTCGCGGCGAGGTGAAGGTGTATTCCTTTACCGATCCGATTGAAAACCTGTTGGATTATCCGCGCTGGACGCTTCGGCATGAAGGCAAGGTAAAGCAGGTCGAGCTGGTCAACGGTCGTGGCTCCCAAAAGGGCCTGGTCGTGAAGCTGAAAGGCCTCGATGATCGCGATGAAGCCCGTCTTCTGAGCGGTTACGAAATCTGCATTGCGCGGAGCCTTTTGCCCAACCTGGCTGCCGACGAGTACTACTGGTACCAGTTGGTGGGTCTGACGGTCATCAACCAGGACGAACAACTGTTCGGCAAGGTCGATCACCTGTTGGAGACCGGTGCGAACGATGTAATGGTGGTCAAACCCTGCGCAGGCAGCCTGGATGATCGCGAGCGTCTGTTGCCCTATACGGCGCAATGCGTGCTCGATATCGACCTGGAAGCAGGCGTTATGCGGGTTGAGTGGGACGCGGACTTCTAAACGATGGGTAACCTTCGCGTAGACGTCATCACGCTGTTCCCCGAGATGTTCTCGGCCATCACGGAGTACGGCATTACCAGCCGCGCGGTGAAACAGGGGTTGCTTCAGGTGACTTGCTGGAACCCGCGGGACTACACCACAGATCGCCACCATACCGTGGATGATCGGCCGTTTGGCGGTGGTCCGGGCATGGTGATGAAAATCAAGCCTCTGGAAGACGCCCTGGTTAGCGCCAGGCAAGCGACCGGAGCAGCGGCGAAGGTGATCTACCTCTCGCCACAAGGCCGCAAGCTGACTCAGCAGGCGGTCAAAGGCCTGGCCGAACAGGAATCGTTGATCCTGATCGCCGGTCGTTATGAAGGCATCGACGAGCGTTTTATCGAGGCTCATGTCGATGAAGAGTGGTCGATTGGCGACTATGTGCTTTCCGGTGGTGAGCTGCCGGCCATGGTTCTGATCGATGCGGTTACGCGGCTGCTGCCCGGAGCTTTAGGGCATGTGGACTCGGCGGAGGAAGACTCCTTCACCGACGGTCTGCTGGATTGCCCGCACTACACCCGGCCTGAGGTGTATGCGGATCAGCGTGTTCCCGACGTGTTGCTAAGTGGCAACCATGCACATATCCGGCGTTGGCGGATGAAGCAGTCCCTTGGTAGGACCTTCGAACGACGCGCCGATCTTCTGGAAAGTCGCTCGCTTTCTGGAGAAGAGAAGAAGCTGCTCGAGGAATATCTCCGCGAGCGGGACGATAGTTAAACGTATCGATGGTGGATCAAGTATCCATCTTAGGAGCACAGCATGACCAACAAGATCATCCAGCAGCTCGAAGCCGAGCAGATGAGCAAGGAAATCCCGACCTTCGCACCAGGCGACACCATCGTCGTCCAGGTTAAAGTGAAGGAAGGTGATCGTTCCCGTCTGCAGGCTTTCGAAGGCGTTGTCATCGCCAAGCGTAACCGCGGTCTGAACAGCGCCTTCACCGTGCGCAAGATCTCCAGCGGCGTAGGCGTTGAGCGTACCTTCCAGACCTACAGCCCGCAGATCGACAGCCTGGCCGTGAAACGTCGTGGTGACGTGCGTAAAGCCAAGCTGTACTACCTGCGCGACCTGTCCGGCAAAGCCGCTCGCATCAAGGAAAAACTGTCCTGAGTGCAGTTTGCCCGGTGGCCTAAGGCCCCTTGCGAGAAAAAAGCAGCCTTCGGGCTGCTTTTTTGCTTTCTGAAATCTGTAAAAGTGACGGATATGACCAGCCGAGACCAGGAAATCCAGCGCCGCACCGAGCTGTCGGTGACCCGCGTGACCAAAGCCGTGTTCCCCAACACCACCAACCACCACAACACCCTGTTCGGCGGCACCGCGCTGGCCTGGATGGACGAAGTGTCGTTCATCGCCGCCACACGCTTCTGCCGGTTGCCGCTGGTGACGGTGTCTACCGACCGCATCGATTTCAAGCACCCGATCCCGGCAGGCTCGATCGTCGAACTGGTGGGTTCGGTGATCAAGGTGGGCAATACCAGCTTGCAGGTGCAGGTGGATGTATTCGTCGAAAACATGTACCTGGATGGCCGCGAGCGGGCGATCCACGGGGTGTTCAGTTTTGTCGCCATCGACGAGGACAAGCGGCCGGTGCCCGTTTTGCCCGCGGCCTGAGCGCTCCTGTGCTGGCCTCTTCGCGGGCAAGCCCGCTCCCACAGGTACTGCGCAGCCTCTGAATCCTGTGGAGCACGTGTGGGAGCGGGCTTGCCCGCGAAAGGGCCAGTACAGACAACCTGCCAGCTGCTGTGAAACACTAGGCCCACTTCCAGCACCCAGCAGCCCCGAATGCCCGCCCTAGACCATCCTCTGATCGACCAGTTCCTCGACGCCCTGTGGCTCGAAAAAGGCCTGTCCGACAATACCCGCGTCTCCTACCGCAGCGACCTGGCCTTGTTCAACGGCTGGCTCCAGGAACGTTCGGTGGCCTTGCCTGATGCCGGCCGCGAATTGATCCTCGACCACCTGGCCTGGCGCCTCGACCAAGGTTACAAACCGCGCTCCACCGCACGCTTTCTCTCAGGCCTGCGCGGCTTCTTCCGCTACCTGCTGCGGGAAAAACTGGTCGCCGTCGACCCCACCCTGCAGGTCGACATGCCGCAGCTTGGTCGCCCCTTGCCCAAGTCACTGTCGGAAGCCGACGTCGAAGCCCTGCTGCAGGCCCCGGACCTGAGCGAAGCCATCGGCCAGCGCGACCGCGCCATGCTTGAAGTCCTTTACGCCTGCGGCCTGCGCGTCACCGAACTGGTCAGCCTGACCCTCGACCAGGTCAACCTGCGCCAGGGCGTGCTGCGGGTGATGGGCAAGGGCAGCAAGGAACGCCTGGTGCCGATGGGCGAGGAGGCAGTGGTATGGCTGGAGCGCTACCTGCGTGACGGCCGCGCCGAACTGCTCAACGGCCGCCCCAGCGATGTGCTGTTCCCCAGCCAGCGCGGCGAGCAGATGACCCGCCAGACCTTCTGGCACCGCATCAAGCACCAGGCGCGGGTGGCCTGTATCGACAAGCCGCTGTCGCCGCATACCCTGCGTCACGCTTTCGCCACCCACCTGCTCAACCACGGCGCCGACCTGCGCGTGGTGCAGATGCTGCTGGGCCACAGCGACCTGTCGACCACGCAGATCTACACCCATGTGGCCAAGGCGCGCCTGCAGCAGCTGCACGCCCAGCACCATCCGCGTGGATGAATGTTTTTCATGTTCCGCCGACCGGTCCTTGCAGGCCCCTTCACCAGCAGCGTGATGTGGTAGGCTTGGGCGGTTTGCATCAAGGGCCGCCCGGTTGCCGCGTTTTTTCCGCAGGTGACGCCCCCCGGCCCCTGTCCGCCTCCAGGAGTTCCCCATGCGCGTGACCCAGATTTTCGCCGCCGCCGTGTTGGCGCTGGCCAGTACCTTTGCCGTAGCCGCGGCTGACAGCAATGCCAGCGCCGAGCAAGCCATCCGCAAGTCGTTGCAGAACCTCGAACTCGAAGTACCGGTGGAAAGCGTTGGCAGCAGCCCGCTCAACGGCCTCTATGAAGTCAAGCTGCAGGGCGGCCGTGTGCTGTATGCCAGCGCTGATGGCCAGTACGTCATGCAGGGCTACCTGTACCAGCTGCAGGATGGCAAGCCGGTCAACCTGACCGAGAAGACCGAGCGTCAGGGCGTAGCCAAGCTCATCAACGGCATTCCGGCCGCCGAGACCGTGGTTTATCCTGCCAAGGGCGAGACCAAGTCGCATATCACCGTGTTCACCGACACCACCTGCCCGTACTGCCACAAGCTGCACGCCGAAGTGCCCGAGCTCAACCGCCGCGGTATCGAAGTGCGCTATGTCGCCTTCCCGCGTCAGGGCCTCGGCTCGCCGGGTGACCAGCAACTGCAGGCGGTCTGGTGCTCCAGCGACCGCCGCGCGGCGATGGACAAGATGGTCGAAGGCAAGGAAATCAAGGCCGCCAAGTGCGCCAACCCGGTCAGCAAGCAGTTCCAGCTGGGCCAGCAGATCGGCGTCAACGGCACGCCGGCCATCGTGCTTGAAAACGGCCAGGTGATTCCGGGCTACCAGCCCGCACCACAAGTGGCCAAGCTGGCCCTGGCTGGCGAGCAGCAGGCCGCCAAGTAATTCATTCAATACGCCGTCGTCATGGGGTGACGGCATGTTTCACGGTCGGTGAAGGCGCCGGCCGTTCAATGGGGAGTTCACAGTGAAACCGGTCAAAGTAGGCATCTGTGGGTTGGGGACCGTCGGTGGCGGAACCTTCAATGTACTTCAGCGCAACGCCGAGGAGATTGCCCGCCGTGCCGGGCGCGGTATTGAAGTGGCACAGATTGCCATGCGCTCGCAGAACCCCAACTGCCAGATTACCGGTACCCCCATTACCGCTGATGTGTTCGAAGTTGCGAGCAACCCGGAAATCGACATTGTCATCGAGCTGATCGGTGGCTACACCGTCGCCCGTGATCTGGTGCTCAAGGCGATCGAAAACGGCAAGCACGTGGTCACCGCCAACAAGGCGCTGATCGCCGTGCACGGTAACGAGATTTTCGCCAAGGCCCGCGAGAAGGGCGTCATCGTCGCCTTCGAAGCGGCAGTGGCAGGCGGCATCCCGGTGATCAAGGCCATCCGCGAAGGCCTGTCGGCCAACCGCATCAACTGGCTGGCCGGCATCATCAACGGCACGGGCAACTTCATCCTCACCGAAATGCGTGAGAAAGGCCGCGCCTTCCCCGACGTGCTGGCCGAAGCCCAGGCACTGGGCTATGCCGAAGCCGACCCGACCTTCGACGTCGAAGGTATCGATGCCGCGCACAAGCTGACCATCCTGGCGTCCATTGCCTTTGGTATCCCGCTGCAGTTCGACAAAGCCTACACCGAGGGCATCACCCAGCTGACCACCGCTGACGTGAACTACGCCGAAGCGCTGGGCTACCGCATCAAGCACCTGGGCGTGGCGCGTCGCACCGCCGAAGGCATCGAGCTGCGCGTGCATCCGACGCTGATCCCGGCCGACCGCCTGATCGCCAACGTCAACGGCGTGATGAACGCAGTCATGGTCAATGGTGACGCCGCCGGTTCCACCCTGTACTACGGTGCCGGCGCCGGCATGGAGCCTACCGCTTCGTCGGTGGTGGGTGACCTGGTCGACGTGGTCCGTGCCATGACCTCCGACCCGGAAAACCGCGTGCCGCACCTGGCCTTCCAGCCAGACTCGCTGTCGGCCCACCCGATCCTGCCGATCGAAGCCTGCGAAAGCGCCTACTACCTGCGCATCCAGGCCAAGGACCACCCGGGCGTGCTGGCCCAGGTGGCGAGCATCCTGTCGGAGCGCGGCATCAACATCGAGTCGATCATGCAGAAGGAAGCCGAGGAACAGGACGGCCTGGTGCCGATGATCCTGCTGACCCACGGCGTGGTCGAGCAGCGCATCAACGACGCCATCGTCGCCCTGGAAGCACTGCAGGACGTGGTCGGCAAGGTCGTGCGCATCCGCGTCGAACAGCTGAATTAATTTGCCAATCGGGCCGCTCGCGCGGCCCTAGCATCGAAGGTTTGCACCCATGCGCTATATCAGTACCCGCGGTCAGGCTCCGGCCCTGAATTTCGAAGACGTGCTGCTGGCTGGCCTGGCCAGCGACGGCGGCCTGTACGTCCCTGAAAACCTGCCACGCTTCACCCAGGAAGAGATCGCTTCCTGGGCCGGCCTGCCATATCACGAACTGGCTTTCCGGGTAATGCGCCCGTTCGTCGAAGGCAGCATCGCCGATGCCGATTTCAAGAAGATCCTCGAAGAAACCTACGGCGAGTTCGCCCACGCGGCGGTCGCCCCGCTGCGCCAGCTGAACAGCAACGAGTGGGTGCTGGAGCTGTTCCACGGCCCGACCCTGGCGTTCAAGGACTTCGCCCTGCAACTGCTCGGCCGCCTGCTCGACCACGTGCTGGCCAAGCGCAACGAGCGTGTGGTGATCATCGGCGCCACCAGCGGTGACACCGGCTCCGCCGCCATCGAAGGCTGCCGCAGCTGCGAGAACGTCGACATCTTCATCCTGCACCCGCACCAGCGTGTGTCGGAAGTGCAGCGCCGGCAGATGACCACCCTGTTCGGCGACAACGTCCACAACATCGCCATCGAAGGCAACTTCGACGACTGCCAGGAAATGGTCAAGGCCAGCTTCGCCGACCAGTCGTTCCTCAAGGGCACTCGCCTGGTTGCGGTCAACTCGATCAACTGGGCGCGGATCATGGCCCAGATCGTCTACTACTTCCATGCGGCCCTGCAGCTGGGCGGCCCGGCCCGTTCGGTGGCGTTCTCGGTCCCGACTGGCAACTTCGGCGATATTTTCGCCGGTTACCTGGCGCGCAACATGGGCCTGCCGGTCAGCCAGCTGATCGTTGCCACCAACCGCAACGACATCCTGCACCGCTTCATGAGCGGCAACCAGTACGTGAAGGAAACCCTGCACGCGACCTTGTCGCCATCGATGGACATCATGGTGTCGTCCAACTTCGAACGCCTGCTGTTCGACCTGCACGGCCGCAATGGCGCCGCGCTGGCCGAGCTGATGGCGACCTTCAAGCAGGGTGGCGGCTTCAGCGTCGAACAGGACCGCTGGACCGAGGCGCGCAAGCTGTTCGATTCGCTGGCAGTCAGCGACGAGCAAACCTGCGAGACCATCGCCGAGGTGTTTGCCGCCACCGGTGAAGTGCTCGACCCGCACACCGCAATCGGTGTGAAGGCCGCCCGCGAATGCCGCCGCAGCCTGGACACGCCGATGGTGGTGCTGGGCACCGCGCACCCGGTCAAGTTCCCGGAAGCGGTGGAGAAGGCCGGTGTCGGCAAGGCGCTGGAATTGCCGGCGCACCTGAGCGACCTGTTCAGCCGTGAAGAGCGTTGCACCGTGCTGGCCAATGACCTGAAGGCTGTTCAAGCCTTTGTCAGCCAGCATGGTAATCGCGGCAAGCCTTTGTAATCGCATTGATATCGGGGGCCGCTTTGCGGCCCATTCGCGGGGCAAGCCCGCTCCCACAGGATTATCACCCGTTTCCAGGCGTGCGCTGTACTTGTGGGAGCCGCGCTTGCCGGCGAAGGGCCGCAAAGCGGCCCCGGCAATTCATGCAACGACCTTGAAACCGTGGGGCCGCTTCGCCGGCAAGCGCGGTTCCCACAGGCATTGCACAGTCCTTGAGGAACGTGGGCTCTCTGTGGGAGCGGGCTCGTCCCGCGAATGGGCTGCGGAGCAGCCCCAGGTTCAGAAACTTCCTATACCTTTCACGGAATTGTCCTATGTAAGGCTGTGGAAGCCTTGCCTAGAGTGACCGGTCCTTCCCCCAAGGAGCGGCACATGCGACAGCCCTACGTGTTGATCCACCCGGCACGCCCATCCCATCAGATCCTCCTGCACCAGGCCTGCAATGCCCAAGGCCTGTTCAATGTGCGCGTCACCCACGACCTGGCCGACCTCGACACCTGCCTTGCCCGCAAGCCGTGCGCCGATCTGTTGATCCTTGAGCATGCCGTGAGCAATGGGCTGGCGCTGCTCGAACGGGCCAGCGCTACCCGTGCCGTGCTGTTCGTCGGCCACGCCAACGCAGGCTGCCTGAACCTCGCCGATGAGGCCCGGCGCCAAGGCTTGTGGGTCCTCGCTGACCTGCCTTGGCCCCTGCCAGTCGGGCGCTGGCAACAAGCCCTGCAGCGTATTCAAACTGTCACGTCACCCACGCATGCTCACTAGCACAGCCGTGGCGTAACGAACTTTCTGCCGCGTTTGCTGGTCAGTTCCTTCATGTCCCATTACAAGCGAGTGATCCGGATGGAAAGAATCTGCAGACTGCTCAACGACGCCCTCACCCCCTACCAAGCCAAGCTGGGGGCAACGGATGCCAGCGGCAATCGCCAACTGACCGTGTACGACAGCCTCGGTGGCACAGCCTTGCGACGTACGGTCAGCCTGCGCCAGTTGCAGGAGCAAAGCCTGCTGATCGACCTGGTAGACGGCTTGCACCGTGACCTGCAGATTGTCGAAGGGCGCTTGCAGCCCTGTGTGATCGCGGCATTGCAACAGCGCCAGCAGCCACAGGGAACCTTTGCCTGACTGGCGTATCAGAAATACCAAGGGCAGCCGGCCGGTGCACAGCTCCGGTACTGGCAGGTTGCCGCTGGAAGTCCATGAGGACTTTCGATTGGCCCCGGGCGTCTTCCCCAGCGTCCGGGGTTTCTTTTTGCCCCCGCTTCCACTGACTGCAGCTCAACGGTTTTCGAAGAAGTGCCTGCTCTCTTCCAGGTAGCTTGCGCGCAGCTCGGGGTCAAGCCAGTGAGCATACAGGGCAGGCAACGTGTTCTGGCGCAGGGCTGGCAGCAACTGGTTGATGTGGCTGATGGCGGCGCGCCCCAGTGGCGTGTCCGAGCAGCCTACGTGCAGGAACTGGTAGCGGTTCACGCCCTGAATCGGGTGAAACTGGTAGTCCGCCGGCGAGCCGCCCTGTTGCTGAATCAGGTAGCGCACTTCCGGCCAGTAGCCCAGCACCAGTTGCAGGCGCCCAAGCTGTTGCATCTGTAGCAGGTTGGCGGTGGCATCGTTGCCGTAATGGCGGCTGAACGCCGAGTCTGGCAGCTGGCGCAGGATCGCGTCGACCTGGCTGCTGTAGCTGCGCTCGGCGACGATGCCCAGCTTGAGCTGGGTATTGCCGAGCAAACCCTTGAGGTCGATCTCCTGGCCGTCGAGGAACGGTGCCAGCAGCGCCTGCCCGTTCTTGCGCACCACCACACCGCTGCTCAGCACGCCGAGCGTCGGCTCTGAGAAGTACACGAATTTCGCACGCTCCGCCGTCCACAGCAGTGTCGGGTCGCAGGTGAAGCTGGCCGGGTCCTGGAGCATCTGGATCCCACGCGCACGGTTGACCCGGATGATGCTGTGGTCGTATTCGGGCATCTGCTCGATCAGCAGCGGCAGCATCTGGTCGATGACCCCGTGGCCTTTCTCCGTGCCTTCATACACGGTGAATGGCGGCAGGTCGCGCACCAGCCACAGCAGGCGTTCCTTAGCTTGCGCCGGCGCCACCAGCAGGGCAAGCAGCAGCGCGCAGCACAGGGCCAGTGAACGCATCTGCAGCAGCCTCAGACCGTGCCCGCCTGGCGCAGGCTGGCGATCGCCGCCTGGTCATAGCCCAGCGAAGCCAGCACGCTGTCGGTATGTTCACCCAGCGTCGGGCCAACCCATTCGGCGGAACCCGGGGTGTCCGAGAGCTTGGGCACGATGCCCGGCATCTTGAACGGCTTGCCGTCCGGCAGGCGCGCTTGCAGGAACATCTCACGGGCCAGGTACTGCGGGTCGCTGAACATGTCCTCGGCCGAGTAGATCCGGCTGGCCGGCACTTCGGCGTCGTTGAGCACCTGCATCAGTTGGTCCAGCGGCAGGCTGTTGGCCCAGCGGTCGATCACTCCGTACAGCTCGTCGCGCCGGGCATCGCGGCCGTCATTGCTGGCCAGGTCCGGGTCGTTGGCCAGGTCGGTGCGGCCGATGGCCTGCATGAAACGCTTGAAGATGGCGTCACCGTTGGCGCCGATCTGCACATGCTTGCCGTCGGCGCTGGTGTGGATGGAGGAGGGCGTGATGCCCGGCATGATGTTGCCGGTACGCTCGCGGATGAAACCGAACACGTCGAACTCCGGGACCATGCTCTCCATCATGGCGAAGATCGCTTCGTACAGCGCCACGTCCACCACCTGGCCCTGGCCGCCATTGACCTCGCGATGACGCAGTGCCATCAGCGCGCCAATCACCCCCCACAGCGCGGCGATCGAATCACCGATGGAAATCCCGGTGCGTACTGGCGGGCGATCGTCGAAGCCGGTGATGTAACGCAGCCCGCCCATCGATTCACCGACCGCACCGAAGCCCGGTTGGTCCTTCATCGGCCCGGTCTGGCCAAAGCCGGACAGGCGCACCATCACCAGGCGCGGGTTGAGGGCGTGCAGCACGTCCCAGCCCAGGCCGAGCTTTTCCAGCACGCCGGGGCGGAAGTTCTCGATCAGGATGTCGGCTTCGCCGAGCAGGCGCTTGAGCACTTCACGACCTTCGGGGTGCTTGAGGTTAAGCGTCAGCGACTGCTTGTTGCGCGCCTGCACGAACCACCACAGCGATGTGCCCTCGTACAGCTTGCGCCATTTGCGCAGCGGGTCGCCGCCGTCCGGCGACTCGACCTTGATCACTTCAGCGCCGAATTCGGCGCAGATTCGCGAGGCGAACGGCCCGGCGATCAGGGTGCCGAGCTCGATGACTTTCAGGCCGGCGAGGGGTTTGCTGGGCGTAGACATGAGGCATCCGTGGCAACTGGTCAGAGCCGTGGTTTTAGCATAGGTCCGAAGCGGCCGATACTGCTCCGGCGCAAGCGCAGGCAGGATCGGTTAGACTAGGTGACTTTTTTCTACGCACGAAGCCCCTTCGACCATGGCCCAGCCGTCCACCACTTACAAATTCGAACTGAACCTGACCGACCTCGACCGCGGCGTGTACGAAAACGTCCGTCAGACCATCGCCCGCCACCCTTCGGAAACCGAAGAGCGCATGGCCGTGCGCCTGCTGGCCTATGCCCTGTGGTACAACGAGAACCTGTCGTTCGGCCGTGGCCTGTCCGATGTGGATGAAGCGGCGCTGTGGGAAAAGAGCCTGGACGACCGCATCCTGCACTGGATCGAAGTCGGCCAGCCGGATGCCGATCGCCTGACCTGGTGCTCGCGCCGCACCGAGCGCACCAGCCTGCTGGCCTACGGCAGCCTGCGGGTGTGGGAAGGCAAGGTGGTGGGTGCGGTCAAGGGCCTGAAGAACCTGAGCATTGCCGCCGTGCCGCAGGAGGTGCTGGAAGTCCTGGCCACCGACATGCCACGCACCATCAAGTGGGATGTGATGATCAGCGAGGGCACCGTATTTGTTACCGACGACCGTGGCCAGCACGAAGTGCAACTGCAATGGCTGCTCGGTGAGCGTGGCTGAACCGACTGACACCTGACTGCCGAAGACCCCATGCGTATCGAACCCCGCCCGCTGCCATCGACCCTGCCATTTCTGGGTAACCTGCCACCCTTGCTGACCCGCCTGTACGCCGCTCGCGGCGTGCAGTCCGAAGCCGAACTGGACAAGAGCCTGGCGCGGCTGCTGCCGTATCAGCAGCTCAAGGGCATCGAGGCGGCGGTGGACTTGCTGGTCGAAGCCCTCGACCAACGCCAGCGCATCCTCATCGTCGGCGACTTCGACGCCGACGGCGCCACCGCCAGCACCGTTGGCGTGCTCGGCCTGCGCCTGCTGGGCGCGGCCCATGTCGATTACCTGGTGCCCAACCGCTTCGAATACGGCTATGGCCTGACGCCAGAGATCGTCCAGGTGGCGCTCGAGCGCCAGCCGGACCTGCTGGTTACCGTCGATAACGGTATCTCCAGCGTCGAAGGTGTTGCCGCCGCCAAGGCGGCCGGGCTCAAGGTGCTGGTCACCGACCACCACCTGCCGGGCCAGCAGTTGCCGGACGCCGACGCCATCGTCAATCCGAACCAGCCTGGGTGCGGCTTCCCCAGCAAGTCGCTGGCCGGGGTCGGGGTGATCTTCTATGTGCTGATGGCCCTGCGTGCACGCCTGCGCAGCCTGGGGCGCTATGAAACGCAGCCGCAACCGAACATTGGCGAGCTGCTCGACCTGGTCGCCCTGGGCAGCGTTGCCGACGTGGTGCCGCTGGATGCCAACAACCGCATCCTCGTCCACCAGGGCCTTGAGCGCATCCGCGCCGGCCGTGCACGGCCTGGCCTCAAGGCCATCCTTGAAGTGGCACGGCGTGACCATCGGCGCATCACCTCCACTGACCTCGGCTTCATCCTCGGCCCACGGCTCAATGCCGCCGGGCGCCTGGATGACATGAGCCTGGGCATCGAATGCCTGCTGTGTGAAGACCAGGCCTTGGCCCAGGACATGGCCCAGCAGCTGGATGATCTGAACCAGGACCGCAAGTCGATCGAGCAGGGCATGCAGCGCGAGGCCCTGGCCCAGCTCAAGGACCTGCCGGTCGAGTCCATGCCTTATGGCTTGTGCCTGTTCGATGCCGATTGGCACCAGGGTGTGATCGGGATCCTCGCCTCGCGCCTGAAGGAGCGCTACCACCGGCCGACCATCGCCTTTGCCGATGCGGGCGACGGCATGCTCAAGGGGTCGGCGCGTTCGGTGCCGGGCTTCCATATCCGCGACGCGCTGGACGCCGTGGCAGCGCGCCAGCCGCAGCTGATCAGCAAGTTCGGTGGGCATGCCATGGCGGCGGGGTTGTCCCTCCCCGAAAGCAACTTCCCGGCGTTTGCCGAAGCGTTCGATGAAGAAGTCCGGCGCCAGCTGCGTGAGGAGGACCTGACCGGTCGTCTGCTGTCGGACGGCAGCCTGGCGGTGGAGGAGTTCCACCTCGACCTGGCCAAGGCCCTGCGCAACGCTGGGCCTTGGGGGCAGCACTTCCCCGAGCCGCTGTTCCATGGGGTGTTCCAGTTGGTGGAGCAACGTGTGGTCGGCGAGCGGCACTTGAAGGTGGTGCTCAAGAGCGAGTGCGGCTCGGTCCGGCTGGATGGTATTGCGTTTGGCATCGACCGTGATGTGTGGCCGAACCCGACGGTGCGGTGGGTGGAGTTGGCGTACAAGCTGGATGTGAATGAGTTTCGCGGGAATGAGAGCGTGCAGTTGATGATTGCGCATATGGAGCCGCGCTGAATTTACCGCAGGTGCCCGCCTCGGTTTTTGTGGTGGGGCGGAAATCGAGCGCCGCCCGCGCGGCGCATCGCGAGCTGTGCTCGCTCCTACGTTTGTTTCCGGCCAGTAACGCCTGTGGCAGGCGCGCGCGACCGCCTTGTTGGTACGACTCGATATTGCGCCATGCGCCAAGGCGTTCGCGCGCAAATCCCCCAGGAACAACTGGCCCGAAACAAACGTAGGAGCGAGCACAGCTCGCGATGCGCCGCGCGGGCGGCGCTCGATCTGACAGGCGCCGCAAACCTTCCGACGAACACCCCGCCATCCCACTGAACCTTCCCCCCCACCAATCTGGTCTAGTCTGATTAATGACCGGCACCGGGCCAGGGATGTGCACTTGAGTGTCCGGACCGGATCACCATTGGAGTCCTTGGGAGGTGCCCTCATGAGCCTGCTGCTCGAGCCTTACACCCTGCGTCAGCTGACGCTGCCCAACCGCATCGCGGTCTCGCCGATGTGCCAGTATTCCGCCATCGATGGCCTGGCCAACGATTGGCATCTCGTTCACTTGGGGAGCCGCGCCGTGGGTGGCGCCGGCCTGGTCATCAGCGAAGCCGTCGCGGTGACTGCCGATGGTCGCATCACCGCCGAAGACCTTGGCCTGTGGAACGACGACCAGATTGCGCCGTTGCAGCGCATTACCCGCTTCATCACCGCCCAGGGCGCCGTGCCGGGCATTCAGCTGGCCCACGCCGGGCGCAAGGCCAGCACCTATCGGCCTTGGCTGGGCAAGCAGGGCAGTGTGAAGCTCGAGGACGGTGGCTGGCAGCCGGTGGGCCCTTCGAAGATCGCCTTCGACCCGCAGCACACGCCTCCGCGCGAATTGAGCAAGGACGAGATTCAGGGCGTGATCAATGCCTTCGTCGCCTCGACCGAGCGGGCGCTGAAAGCCGGCTTCAAGGTCGTCGAAATCCACGCGGCCCATGGGTATCTCCTGCACCAGTTCCTCTCACCACTGAGTAACCAGCGCCGTGACGAGTACGGTAGCTGCTTCGAGAACCGCATTCGCCTGACCCTGCAGGTGGTCGAGGCCGTACGTAAAGTCTGGCCTGCAGAACTGCCGCTGTTCGTGCGCGTATCGGCAACCGACTGGGTCGAGGATGGCTGGAACCCGGATGAAACCGTAGAACTGGCCCGCCGCCTGCGGGTGCTGGGTGTCGACCTGATCGACGTGTCCTCCGGTGGCACCTCGGTCAACGCCGAAATCCCAACAGGCCCGGGCTATCAGACCCGCTTTGCAGAACGCGTGCGCAAGGAAGCAGAGATTGCCACGGGCACCGTCGGCATGATCACTGAGCCAGCCCAGGCCGAGCATATTCTGCGCACCGGGCAGGCCGACGTGATCTTCCTGGCGCGGGAGTTGCTGCGCGATCCTTACTGGCCGTTGCATGCCGATGATGATCTGGGTGGTAACAAGGCCACCTGGCCTGCGCAGTATCAACGGGCGACCAGCCGCGCCAACCCGATTCACGAGTCCGATTTGCGAGATTGATAGGGGCCGTTGACCCATCGCGGCAATGTGAGAGCAACTGTCTCGCTCAATTGCCTAAATCTGGCGCGATTCCTGTGGGAGCCGCGCTTGCCGGCGATGGGCCGCGCGGCCCCGGCAGTTTATGCAAAAACCTTGAGATCGTGGGGCCGCTTCGCGGCCCATCGCCGGCAAGCGCGGCTCCCACAAGTACAGCGCACGCCTGGAAGATAGTGATAATCCCGTAGGAGCGGGCATGCCCGCGAAGCAAGCGACTCGGTGTATGGCACCGGCTTTGCCGGTGTTCGCGGGTGAACCCTCTCCCACAGTGGTTGCGTTAAATCTGCACTTGGTGTTTGACCTCCAGATAGTCATCCACCGCTTCCTTGAAGGTTGCAGAAAGTGTTCGACGTGATCGGGTATGAAACCCGACGATATCGCGGGTGGTGCAAGGGTGCCCCACCCATAAGCGATCCTCTTTGCTGTATTTCACTAGTGCTCTATGTCCCCGATATTCCATGCTTTCTGGCTTTCTGATCGTGCGTTTTCGAAGATCACAAAATAATGGAAGCAAGATCAGGAACGGGCTTAATGCAATGTAGGAAAGCTCCTGGATTGAGGTCCAAGCCTCAATCCAGGCATTGCGTTCAATGCTTGATCATCACATGCCGCACACAGGTGTAGTCCTCCAGCCCATACATCGACATGTCCTTGCCATACCCCGAGTGCTTCTGCCCGCCATGGGGCATTTCGCTGACCAGCATGAAGTGGGTGTTGACCCAGGTGCAGCCATACTGCAAACGCGCCGCCAGGCGGTGGGCGCGGCCGGTGTCACGGGTCCACACCGATGATGCCAGGCCGTATTCGGAATCGTTGGCCCATTCCAGTGCCTGCTCCTCGGTGCTGAAACGGGTCACCGACACTACCGGGCCGAACACCTCGTTGCGCACGATCTCGTCATCCTGCAAGGCGTCGGCCAGCACGGTCGGCTCGAAGAAGAAGCCATCCCCCGCAATCACCTTGCCGCCAGTCACCAGGCGGATATGTGGCTGGGCGATGGCGCGCTGGACCAGGCCGGCCACCTTGTCGCGGTGCTGGGCGCTGATCAGCGGGCCGAGTTCGGTGTCCTCGGCATCCTGCAGGCCGGCCTTGAGGCTGGAAACGGCCTTGCCCAGGCGTTCTACGAAGCGCTCATAGATACCCGCCTGCACATACAGGCGGCAGGCGGCGGTGCAGTCCTGGCCCGCATTGTAGAAGCCGAACGTGCGGATGCCGTCGATGGCCGCGTCGATATCGGCGTCGTCGAACACCAGCACCGGCGCCTTGCCGCCCAGTTCCATGTGCATGCGCTTCACGCTGTTGGCAGTGGCACCAATGATATGTGCCCCGGTCGGGATGGAGCCGGTCAGCGACACCATGCGCACCTTGGGGTGGGTGACCAGTGGGTTGCCGACCGTCTGCCCGCGGCCGAACAGGATATTGAGCACGCCGGGCGGCAGCAGGTCCTTGGCCAGCTCGCCCAGGCGCAGGGCGGTCAACGGGGTCATTTCCGAGGGCTTGATGACCACGGTGTTGCCGGCTGCCAGGGCCGGGGCGATCTTCCACGCCAGCATCATCAGCGGGTAGTTCCACGGCGCGATCGAGGCCACCACGCCCAACGGATCGCGGCGGATCATCGAGGTATGGCCCGGCAGGTATTCACCCGCGGCCGAGCCACCGAGGCAGCGGGCGGCGCCGGCGAAGTAACGGAACACGTCGGCGATGGCCGGGATTTCGTCATTCAGGGCGGCGGCAAATGGCTTGCCGCAGTTCTGCGACTCCAGCCGGGCCAGTTCATCGCCATGGGCTTCGATGGTGTCGGCCAGCGCCAGCAGCGTCAGCGAGCGTTCCTTGGGGCTGGTCTGCGACCAGCTGTCGAAGGCCTGGTCGGCGGCACGCACGGCGGTATCGACCTGGGCCTCGGTGGCTTCGTTGATCTGCGCCAGGGCGCTGCCCTCGGCCGGGTTGAGCACGGTCCAGGTCGGGCCATCGCCTGCGACCAGCTTGCCGTTGATCAGCATTTTCGTTTGCATCGGGGGACTCCTCGTGGGTCATTTGCCACTGCCCGCAACGCTTTCGCCGCCACGGGTCAGGTAATAGGCGCCGAGAATCGGCAGCATGGTCACCAGCATCACCAGCATGGCGACCACGTTGGTCACCGGCACGTCACGCGGGCGGCTGAGCTGGTTGAGCAGCCAGATCGGCAGGGTGCGTTCGTGGCCTGCGGTGAAGGTGGTGACGATGATCTCGTCGAACGACAGGGCGAACGCCAGCATACCGCCGGCCAGCAGGGCCGAGCCGAGGTTGGGCAGGATGATGTAGCGGAAGGTCTGCCAGCCATCGGCGCCGAGGTCCATGGACGCCTCGATCAGGCTCTGCGAGGTGCGCCGCAGGCGGGCGATCACGTTGTTGTAGACGATCACCACGCAGAACGTGGCATGACCTATCACGATGGTGAACACGCCAGGTTCTATGCCCAGGCGCTTGAATGCCGAGAGCAGGGCGATGCCGGTGATGATACCGGGCAGGGCGATCGGCAGGATCAGCATCAGCGAGATGCTCTCCTTGCCGAAGAAGCTGCGCCGGTACAGCGCTGCCGAGGCCAGGGTGCCGAGCACCAGCGCGATCAGCGTGGCCAGGCAGGCCACCTGCAGCGACAGTTTGATGGCTTCGAGCACGTCGGGGCGGGCGAAGGCCACGGCGAACCAGTTGAGGGTGAAGCCCTTGGGCGGGAAGCTGAACGCTGCGTCTTCGGTGTTGAAGGCGTACAGGAAGATGATCAGGATCGGGAAGTGCAGGAACAGCAACCCGCCCCAGGCCGCCAGGCGCAGGCCGACCGACGCTTTTTCAGAGTGCATCGAAGGCCCCCAGGCGCTTGACGATGGACAGATACACGGCAATCAGCACGATCGGCACCAGCGTGAACGCCGCAGCCATCGGCATGTTGCCGATCGCCCCTTGCTGGGCATAGACCATGCTGCCGATGAAATAGCCCGGAGGGCCGACCAGCTGCGGGACGATGAAGTCGCCCAGGGTCAGCGAGAAGGTGAAGATCGAGCCGGCGGCAATCCCGGGGATCGACAGCGGCAAAATAACCTGCAGGAACGTTTGCCCGGGCCGGGCACCCAGGTCTGCCGAAGCCTGCAGCAACGACGGCGGCAGGCGCTCCAGCGAGGCCTGGATCGGCAGGATCATGAATGGCAGCCAGATGTACACGAACACCATGAAGCGCCCCAGGTGCGAGGTCGACAGCGTGCTGCCGCCAACGCCAGGCACCGCCAGCACGGCTTGCAGCAGGGCGTCCAGGTGCAGCTGCTGGACGAACCACTGGGCCACCCCGCCCTTGGCCAGCAGCAGGGTCCAGGCATAGGTCTTGACGATGTAGCTGGCCCACATCGGCATCATCACCGCGATGTAGAAAAACGCCTTGGTCTTGCCGCTGGTGTAGCGCGCCATGTAGTAGGCGATCGGGAAGGCCAGCACCGCACTGGCCAGCGATACGGCCACGGCCATGGTCAGGGTGCGCAGGATGATGTCGAAGTTGGACGGGTTGAACAGCGCGGCGAAGTTGCCCAGGGTCAGCTCCGGGGTAACTGCCATGGTGAAGTCGTCGAAGGTGTAGAAGCCTTGCCACAGCAAGCTGAGCAGCGAGCCCAGGTAGATGGCGCCGAACCAGGTCAGCGGGGGGATCAGCAGCAGTGCCAGGTAAAGGTTGGGGCGCCGGTACAGCAGGTCGGATAGGCGGCGCATGTCAGCGGACCTCTGCCTGCACGGTTTCCTGCAGCGCGGTCATGGCTTCGCGTGGCCAGCGCACCTGCACCTGCTGGCCGGCCTGCCAGGGCCGTGGCTGCTCCTGCCAGCGGTCGTTGGCGTGGCTCACTGCCAGAAGCTGGCCGCTGTCCAGTTGTACCTCGTAGCGGGTGGCGCTGCCCTGATACTGGACGTCGCGCAGCAGGCCACTGAGCTGAACGTCTTGCGCCTGGCCTGGCTGGTCCACCAGGCGGATATGCTCGGGGCGAATGGAAAACGGCGAGCGACTGCCTCTGAGGCGTTCGGCGAGGTCGCCACGGATGACGTTGGAGGTGCCGACGAACTCGGCGACGAAGGTGGTCGCGGGCTTCATGTACAGGTTGCGTGGCGTGTCGACCTGCTCGATGCGGCCACGGTTGAATACCGCTACCCGGTCCGACATCGACAGCGCTTCGGTCTGGTCGTGGGTAACGAAGATGAACGTGATGCCCAGCTGGCGCTGCAGCTTCTTCAATTCGCCCTGCATCTGTTCGCGCAGCTTCAGGTCGAGCGCGCCCAGCGGTTCGTCCAGCAGCAGCACCCGTGGCCGGTTGACCAGCGCGCGGGCCAGGGCCACGCGCTGGCGCTGGCCGCCAGAGAGTTGCGCCGGTTTGCGTTCGCCGTAACCGGCCAGGGCGACCATGGCCAACGCTTCTTCGGCGCGCGCCAAGCGTTCGGCCTTGGCCACGCCCTTGACCTTGAGGCCATAGGCGATGTTGTCGCGCACGTTCATGTGCGGGAACAGGGCGTAGTCCTGGAACACCGTGTTGACGTCGCGCTGGTAGGGCGGCACGCCAGCGGCCTCGACGCCATGGATGCGGATCGAGCCGCTGTTGGGTTGCTCGAAGCCGGCGATCAGGCGCAGGCAGGTGGTCTTGCCCGAGCCCGAAGGGCCTAGCATGGAGAAAAATTCGCCGTCTTCGATATCGATACTGACCTGGTCGACGGCCTTGACCTCGCCGAAGGTGCGGGAAACCTGGGTGAACTGGACGGCTAGGGGCATTGCATTGGCTCCGTTCGATTCCTGTCTTCTGCACGGGCCTCTTCGCGGGGCAAGCCCGCTCCCACAGGACTCTCACAACCTTCAGGCCAGTGATATTTCTGTGGGAGCGGGCTTGCCCCGCGAAGAGGCCAGAACAGGCTTCAACCGGCCTCAGCGCCCGCCCATGATCGCAATGTAATCCTGGGTCCAGCGGCTATATGGCACGAACTTGCCGCCCTGGGCCTGTGGGGTTTTCCAGAAGGCGATCTTGTCGAAGTTGTCCCAGCCGTTCGTCTTGCAGCCCTCGGCACCCAGCAGCTCGCTATGGGTACAGGCGTCAGGCACTGCCGGCAACGAGCCGAACCAGGCTGCCACGTCGCCCTGCACTTTCGGCTGCAGCGACCAGTCCATCCACTTGTAGGCGCAATTGGGGTGCTTGGCCTCGCTGTGCAGCATGGTGGTGTCGGCCCAGCCGGTGGCACCTTCCTTCGGAATGGTCGAGGCCACTGGCTGGTTCTCGGCCTTCAGGCCATTGACCATGTAGCCCCACGAACTGGAGGCGACCACGCCTTCGTTCTTCACATCGCTCATCTGCACCGTGGCGTCGTGCCAGTAACGGTGGATCAGCGGTTGCTGTTGGCGCAGCAGCTCGAGCACGGCCTTGTACTGTGCTTCATTGAGCTCGTACGGGTCCTTGATGCCCAGCTCGGGTTTGGCTGATTTCAGGTACAGCGCCGCGTCGGCGATGTAGATGGGCCCGTCATACGCCTGCACGCGGCCCTTGTTCGGCTTGCCATCGGGCAGGTCCTGGGGCTCGAACACCACGCTCCAGCTGGTCGGTGCCTGCTTGAAGGTATTGGTGTTGTACAGCAGCACGTTCGGGCCCCACTGGTATGGCGTGCCGTACACCTGTTTGTCGACCACGTACCAGCCACCATTCTGCAGGCGTGGGTCGATGTGCTTCCAGTTGGGGATCAGCGCAGTGTTGATGGGCTGTACGCGCTTGCCGACGATCAGGCGCAGCGAGGCGTCGCCGGACGCGGTCACCAGGTCGTAGCCGCCCTTGGTCATCAGGCTGACCATTTCATCGGAGGTGGCTGCGGTCTTGACGCTCACCTTGCAGCCGGTTTCCTTTTCGAAGCCGGTGACCCAGTCGTAGGCCTTGTCGCTTTCACCGCGCTCGATGTAGCCGGGCCAGGCGACGATATCCAGTTGGCCTTCGCCGGCGCCCACGGCCTTGGGCAGGTCGGCGGCCTGCAGGCCGGCGCTGGCCAGCAACGCGCCGGTCATGGCGCCGAGCAATGCGGTCTTGTGCACTGACATGGTGTTCCCTCTTCTTGGAGATCTTGGTCGGGGCAGTCGTCAAGAAAGCAGTGAAGCAATGGTTATAAGCGTAGTCGCCTGTGCGAGTGGTTGGCGATCACGAGTCTAGTTGGCTTTTTGCCAGCTAATGCAACATCCGGAAGCAAATCCTGGCGTGGCCGTTCACGTGCCAAGCCTTACGCTGGGCTTTCCCTTTCGTACCGTGGAGACATGCACATGAACACTCGGGGCCTGCTCGATCAATTGCTCAAATCCGGCCAGGAACTGCTCAACAAGCAGTCCGGGGCGGGCAAGCCGTCGGCTGGCGCCGGTGGGCTGGGTAGCCTGCTCTCCGGTGCCGGCACAGGCGCCTTGGGGGCGGGTGCGCTGGGCCTGTTGCTGGGCAGCAAGAAAGCCCGCAAGTATGGCGGCAAGGTGCTCACTTACGGTGGCCTGGCGGCGCTGGGCGTGCTGGCCTACAAGGCCTATGGCAACTGGCAGGCGCGCCAGGGCACAGGGCAGGGCGCCGAGCCGCAGACCCTCGATCGCCTGCCGCCAGCCCAGGCCGAACAGCACAGCCAGGCGGTGCTGCGCGCATTGGTGGCAGCGGCCAAGTCCGATGGCCATATCGATCAGCGCGAGCGGGCCCTGATCGAAGGTGAATTCACCCGCCTGGACAGCGATCGCGAGCTGCAGCACTGGCTGCACGATGAGCTGAACAAGCCGTTGGACCCTGCCGAAGTCGCCCGCGCTGCGCAAACGCCGGAGATGGCTGCCGAGATGTACCTGGCCAGCGTGATGATGGTCGATCAGGAAAACTTCATGGAGCGCGCCTACCTCGACGAACTGGCCCGCCAGCTGCGCCTCGACCCGGCCCTGCGCCAGGAACTGGAGAGCCAGGTACGGCTTGCCGCAGCCCAATGAACTGGCAAATGGCCTGTCCGCCAGCGATAGAGGCCTGAATACCTCGTATTTCAGCCGCAAAAGCGTAGGAAGCCTGGGCTATACTTCGGCGATTTTTCCCGCTCGTTGTGAATTCCTGAGGGCTGAATGTGAAGAACTGGACCTTGCGCCAACGGATCCTGGCAAGTTTCGCCGTGATCATCGCCATCATGCTGCTGATGATCGTAGCCGCCTACTCGCGGCTGGTGACGATCGAAAGTGCCGAGGAAGCGGTGGGGACAGACAGCATTCCAGGTGTTTACTACAGCTCGATGATCCGCAGCGCCTGGGTCGACAGCTACGTCACCAGCCAGCAGCTGGTGGGCCTGTCCAACCGCCGCGAAATCACCCAGGCCGACATGGAGCTGTTCAAGAGCTTCGAGGATCGCCTCAAGCAGTACATGGCCAGCTACCAGGGCACCATCCAGGACACCGACGACCAGGAGCGTTTCGACACGTTCATCAAGCTCGAAGAAAACTACCTGAAGGTGGTCGGCCAGGTACTCGACGCCTACCGCCAGCACAACTACGCCGAAGCCGAGCGGCTGATCGGCGAGGTGCTCACCCCGGCCTGGGTGGACGGGCGCAAGCACCTGAACACGGTGATCGAGCACAACCGCCAGTCTGCGGACGCCGCCACCCACGAAATTGTCAGTGCCGTGAGCACCGCCAAGGGCAGCATGATGGTCTCGCTGCTGCTGGCGATCATTGCCGCCGGTATCTGCGGCCTGCTGCTGATGCGCGCCATTACCGCGCCGGTGCAACGCGTGGTACATGCCCTCGACAAACTGCGCTCGGGCGACCTCAGCATGCGCCTGAGCCTGGACCGCAAGGATGAGTTCGGCGCCATCGAAAGCGGCTTCAACGAAATGGCCGAAGCGTTGGCCAACCTCGTGGCCCAGGCGCAGCGCTCTTCGGTGCAGGTGACCACCTCGGTCACCGAGATTGCCGCCACCTCCAAGCAACAGCAGGCCACCGCCACCGAAACGGCCGCCACCACCACCGAGATCGGCGCCACCTCGCGTGAAATCGCCGCCACCTCGCGCGACCTGGTGCGCACCATGACCGAGGTCACCTCCGCCGCCGACCAGGCCTCCAGCCTGGCCGGCTCCGGCCAGCAGGGCCTGGCGCGCATGGAAGAGACCATGCACCAGGTGATGGGCGCCGCCGACCTGGTCAACGCCAAGCTGGGGATCCTCAACGAAAAGGCCAGCAACATCACGCAGATGGTGGTGACCATCGTCAAGGTGGCCGACCAGACCAACCTGCTTTCGCTCAATGCCGCCATCGAGGCGGAAAAGGCCGGTGAATATGGCCGTGGTTTTGCCGTGGTTGCCACTGAGGTGCGGCGCCTGGCCGACCAGACGGCCGTGGCCACCTACGACATCGAGCAGATGGTGCGGGAAATCCAGTCGGCGGTGTCGGCCGGGGTGATGGGCATGGACAAGTTCTCCGAAGAAGTGCGCCGCGGCATGTTCGAGGTGCAGCAGGTGGGCGAACAACTGAGCCAGATCATTCACCAGGTGCAGGCCCTGGCACCGCGTGTGCTGATGGTCAATGAGGGCATGCAGGCCCAGGCCACCGGTGCCGAGCAGATCAACCAGGCCCTGGCCCAGCTCAGCGATGCCAGCACCCAGACGGTGGAATCGCTGCGCCAGGCCAGCTTCGCCATCGATGAGCTGAGCCAGGTGGCCGCCGGCCTGCGCGGTGGTGTATCGCGCTTCAAAGTCTGATCACCATGACCAACCTGCATCCCTACCCGGCAGCAGCGGCCAGTGCCAAGGGCACGCTGTACCTGCAGTTTCGCCTCAACCAGCAGCGCTTTGCCCTGGACGTGCGCGAAGTGATCGAAGTGCTGCCGCGTCGTCCGCTCAAGCCGATTGCCCAGGCGCCGGCCTGGGTGGCCGGCATCCTGGCGCATCGAGGCGTGCTGGTGCCGGTGGTCGACCTGAGTGCGCTGAGCTTTGCCCAGCCGGCAGCCGAGCGCGCCAGCACGCGCCTGGTGCTGGTGCGTTACCGGCACGAACAAGTGCTTGGGTTGATCCTCGAGCAAGCCACCGAAACCCTGCGCTGCATGGCCGATGAGTTCCAGCCCTATGGTCTGGACAACGGCGAAGCGCGCTACCTGGGCCCGGTTCGCCAGGACGCCCAGGGCCTGCTGCAGCGGATCGTGGTGGATGACCTGCTGACGGATAGCGTGCGCGAGCTGTTGTTCCCGCACGAGCCAAGGCAGGTGACGCCATGAGCGAGCGACGTTTCTTCCGCTTCCTGCAGGAGCGCATTGGCCTGGATGTCGAATCCGTGGGCGTGCCGATGGTCGAGCGGGCCCTGCGCCAGCGCTGCATCGCGCTGAATGCCGCCGATCTGGATGACTATTGGGTCCGCCTGCAGCAATCGCCGGACGAGCAACTGGCCCTGATCGAGGCTGTGATCGTTCCGGAAACCTGGTTCTTCCGCTACCCGGAATCGTTCACCGCGCTGGTCGGCCTGGCCCAGAAGCGCCTGGCCGAACTGGCCGGTGAGCGGCCGTTGCGCCTGCTCAGCCTGCCGAGCTCCACTGGCGAGGAGCCTTACTCGCTTGCCATGGCCTTGCTCGACGCCGGTATCAGCCCGTTGGATTTCCGCATCGACGGGATCGATATCAGTCCAAGCTCTGTCGCCAAAGGCATACAGGGCTTTTATGGCCGCAACTCGTTCCGTGGCAGCGAACTGGCGTTTCGCGAGCGCCATTTCCGTGAACGCGATGACGGCCACCAGCTGGATGAACGGGTACGCCAGCAGGTGAACCTGGAGGTCGGCAACGTGCTCGATCCGGCGCTCGCCAGCCGCAATGGCCAGTACGACTTCGTGTTCTGTCGCAACCTGCTGATCTATTTCGATGTGCCGACCCAGCAGCGCGTATTCGAAGTGCTCAAGCGCCTGGCGCAGCCACAGGGCGTGCTGTTCATCGGCCCGGCCGAGGGCAGTCTGCTGGCGCGGTTGGGGATGCGGCCGTTGGGGATCGCCCAGTCGTTTGCCTACGTTCGGCAACCGGCGGATGAGCCCGCCGTGCCGGCCCTGCCGTTAAGTCGTGTGGCGCAACCCGTGGCCCCAAGTCGGCCACGGCCCGTGCCTGCACCACCTGCGCGGCCGCTGCGTGCAATTGCGCCTGCACCTTCGGCAGCGCCCCCGCGCGAGAGCGAGAGCGAAAGCGAGTTGCTGGCCAGTATCGCGCGCCAGGCCAATGCCGGCGACAGCGCCCAGGCTCGCGCCAGTTGCCAGCGCTATCTGCGCCAGTTTGCACCCAAGGCCCAGGTCTACTACTGGCTGGGGCTGCTCAGCGATACCGAAGGCGATGCGCAACAGGCGCTGACCCATTACCGCAAGGCACTGTACCTGGAGCCTCAGCACCCTGAGGCATTGCTGCACCTGGCCACGCTGCTGGCGGCCCAGGGCGACGAAGTCGGTGCCCGCCGCCTGCAGGAGCGCGCGGCACGGGTTGGTCGGGAGTCTGAACGATGAAAGGCGAACAGGCGATGGAGCTGCTGGCCCAGGACGATGAGCGCATCGACGACTGCTGGAACCGCATCGGCGTACACGGCAACAAGCAATGCCCGTTGCTGGAGCGGCATATTCATTGCCGCAACTGCGAAGTCTACGCGGCGGCGGCCACGCGCCTGCTCGACCGCTATGCACTGATCGAAGCCGACCTGGCGCATGTAGATACCCCCGTCGAAACCAGCGCCGGGCGCTCGCTGCTGCTGTTCCGCCTGGGCGAGGAGTGGCTTGCTCTGGCCACTGCCAGCCTGGCCGAGATCGCCCCCCTGCAGCCGGTGCATTCGTTGCCGCATCAGCGCTCTCGGGTGCTGCAAGGCGTAGCCAACGTGCGCGGTGCGCTGGTGCCGTGCCTGTCGCTGGGCGACCTGCTGGGTGTGGAACGCTTGTCCGAGCCTGCGCGCAGCGGTCGGGTGATGCCGCGCATGCTGATCCTGGCGCCGTCAGGTGGGCCTGTGGTGATGGCCGTGGATGAGATCGATGGCATTCACCGCCTCGATGCCGCGCAGCAGGGCGCTAGCGAGGATGCCGCGCCGTTCACTGCCGCGGTATTGCAGTGGCGCGGGCGCAGCGTGCGGGTGCTGGACGATCAACAATTACTGTCTGCCGTGCAGCGGAGCCTGTCATGACCCCAGAGCAAATGCGCGACGCATCGCTGCTCGAACTGTTCAGCCTGGAAGCCGAAGCGCAGACCCAGGTGCTCAGTACCGGGCTGATGGCACTGGAACGCAACCCGACCCAGGCTGACCAGCTGGAAGCCTGCATGCGTGCGGCGCATTCGTTGAAAGGGGCGGCGCGCATCGTCGGCATCGACGCCGGGGTCAGCGTTGCCCATGTCATGGAAGATTGCCTGGTGGCGGCCCAGGAAGGCCGGCTGCGGTTGCGCGCCGAACATATCGATGCGCTGCTGCGCGGCACCGACTTGCTGATGCATATCGCCACGCCTGGTGACCCGAATGGCGAGGCGCTGGTGCCGGCGTTCCTGTTGCAGATGGCCAGCTTGCTCGACCCTGGCGCCGCGCCAGCCCCCACCGCAGTTGCGCTCGAACCACCCTTGCCGGTGGCACCGCCAGCCCAGCCCGAACCGGTGGCGCCGGCCGTCGAGGCCGAGGTGGAGCCCGTCGCACCGCGCAAGGCCGGCAAGCGCGCGGTCGAGGGTGGTGAGCGGGTGTTGCGGGTGACCGCCGACCGCTTGAACAGCCTGCTTGACTTGTCGAGCAAGTCGTTGGTCGAAACCCAGCGTCTCAAGCCCTACCTGGCCACCTTGCAGCGCCTCAAACGCATGCATGGCCAGGGCATGCGCGCCCTCGACGGCCTGAAAACGCAGCTCGAAGACAGTGGCCAGAGCCCCGAAGTGCTCGACGCACTGGCCCAGACCCAGCGCCTGCTGCTGGAAACCCAGCAGATCCTGCAGCAGCAGGCTGCCGACCTCGACGAGTTTGGCTGGCAGGCCAGCCAGCGTGCACAGTTGCTGTACGACACGGCATTGGCCTGCCGCATGCGCCCGTTTGCCGACGTGCTCACCGGCCAGAGCCGCATGGTCCGCGACTTGGGGCGTTCGCTTGGCAAACAGGTGCAACTGCAGATCGATGGCGAAAAGACCCAGGTCGATCGCGACGTGCTGGAAAAGCTCGAAGCGCCGCTGACCCACTTGCTGCGCAATGCCGTCGACCATGGTGTCGAACTGCCCGAACGGCGCCTGCTGGCGGGCAAGCCTGCGGAGGGCACGATCCGCCTGCGCGCCTCGCACCAGGCCGGGTTACTGATCCTTGAGCTGAACGATGATGGCGCCGGTATCGACCTTGAGCGCCTGAGACGCAACATCGTCGAGCGCGGCTTGTCGCCGGCCGATACCGTGGCGCAGATGAGCGAGGCCGAACTGCTCACCTTCCTGTTCCTGCCGGGCTTCAGCCTGCGCGACAAGGTCACCGAAGTGTCTGGCCGCGGTGTCGGCCTGGATGCCGTGCAGCACATGGTGCGCGACCTGCGCGGTTCGATCGAGCTGAGCCAGGTGGCTGGCCAGGGCTGCCGCTTTCACCTGGAGGTGCCGCTGACCCTGTCGGTGGTGCGCAGCCTGGTGGTGGAGGTGGGCGGGGAGGCTTATGCGTTCCCGCTGGCGCATATCGAGCGCACCCTCGAAGTGGCGGCCGATGAGATCGTGCAGATCGAGGGTCGCCAGCACTTCTGGCACGAAGGCCGGCATATCGGCCTGGTGGCTGCCAGCCAGTTGCTCAACCGGCCGGCAGCGCAGGGTGAAGCCAGCAGCCTGCGGGTGGTGGTGATCCGCGAGCGCGAGCAGCTGTATGGCGTGGCCGTGGAGCGCCTGATCGGTGAGCGAGTGCTGGTGGTGATGCCGCTCGACCCGCGCCTGGGCAAGGTGCAGGACATTTCTGCCGGGGCGTTGCTGGACGATGGCTCGGTGGTGCTGATCATCGATGTCGAAGACTTGTTGCGCTCGGTGGAGAAACTGCTCAGCACTGGCCGCCTGGAACGTATCGAGCGCGGCGCGCAAGGGGCGCGAGGCGTCAGCCGCAAGCGTATCCTGGTGGTCGACGACTCGCTCACCGTGCGCGAGCTGCAACGCAAGCTGCTGAGCAACCGTGGCTACGACGTCGCGGTGGCGGTGGACGGCATGGATGGCTGGAACGCCCTGCGTAGCGAGGACTTCGACCTGCTGATCACCGACATCGACATGCCGCGCATGGACGGCATCGAACTGGTCACCCTGGTGCGCCGCGACCAACGGTTGCAGTCGTTGCCGGTGATGGTGGTGTCGTACAAGGACCGTGAAGAAGATCGCCGCCGTGGTCTGGACGCTGGCGCCGACTACTATTTGGCAAAGGCCAGCTTCCACGACGATGCGTTGCTGGATGCCGTGGTAGAACTGATCGGAGGTGCTCAGGGATGAAGGTCGCCATCGTCAACGATATGCCCATGGCAGTAGAAGCATTGCGCCGGGCCCTGGCCTTCGAGCCGGCGCACCAGGTGATCTGGGTGGCCAGCGATGGTGCCGAAGCCGTGCGCAAGTGCGCCGAGGACACCCCCGACCTGATCCTCATGGACCTGATCATGCCGGTGATGGACGGCGTCGAGGCGACCCGGCGGATCATGGCCGAAACGCCCTGTGCCATCGTGATCGTCACCGTCGACCGCAAGCAGAACGTGCACCGGGTGTTCGAGGCCATGGGCCATGGCGCCCTGGATGTGGTCGACACCCCCGCGTTGGGCGCCGGTAACGCACGTGAGGCAGCGGCGCCGCTGCTGCGCAAGATCCTCAACATCGGTTGGCTGATCGGCCAGCAGCGGCCCGGCGCGAGCAAGTCGGTCGCTGCCCCCCTGCGTGAGGCTTCCCAGCGCAGCGGCCTGGTGGCCATTGGTTCGTCCGCGGGCGGCCCTGCCGCGCTCGAAGTGCTGCTCAAAGGCCTGCCGCGGGGGTTTCCGGCTTCGATCGTGTTGGTCCAGCATGTAGACCAGGTGTTTGCTGCCGGCATGGCCGAATGGCTCGCCAGCGCTTGCGGCTTGCCGGTGCGCCTGGCCCGCGAAGGCGAGCCGCCACAACCCGGGCAGGTGCTGCTGGCCGGCACCAATCACCATATCCGCCTGCTACAGGGTGGCCAGTTGGCCTACACTGCCGAACCTGTCAACGAAATCTACCGGCCCTCGATCGACGTGTTCTTCGAGAGTGTGGCGCGCTATTGGAGCGGCGATGCGGTGGGGGTGCTGCTCACCGGCATGGGGCGTGATGGCGCCCAAGGCTTGAAACTGATGCGCCAGCAGGGCTTCCTGACAATTGCCCAGGACCAGTCCAGCAGCGCGGTCTACGGTATGCCCAAGGCCGCTGCGGCTATCGATGCAGCGGTAGAAATCCGCCCGCTTGAGCGAATTGCCGGGCGCTTGATGGAACTCTTTGCAAAATGACGACAAGTATTGAATCGCGCCGCATGGTCGGCCGTGGTCAGGTGAATTCGAATGACTGATCTACCGATCGAAGGTTTTGCAACGACCAACGAGAATTCGGCAATGGTCCTGCTGGTCGACGACCAGGCGATGATTGGCGAAGCGGTGCGGCGTGGGCTGGCCCAGGAAGAGAACATCGATTTCCACTTCTGTGCCGACCCGCACCAGGCGGTGGCCCAGGCCATGCGCATCAAGCCCACGGTCATCCTCCAGGACCTGATCATGCCCGGTCTTGACGGCCTGACCCTGGTGCGCGAGTACCGCAACAATCCGGCCACTCGCGACATCCCGATCATTGTCCTGTCGACCAAGGAGGACCCGCTGGTCAAGAGCGCTGCCTTCGCCGCCGGTGCCAACGACTACCTGGTCAAGCTGCCGGACACCATCGAGCTGGTGGCGCGCATCCGTTACCACTCGCGTTCCTACCTGACCCTGCTGCAGCGCGACGAGGCCTACCGCGCCCTGCGCGTGAGCCAGCAGCAACTGCTCGACACCAACCTGATGCTGCAGCGCCTGATGAATTCCGACGGCCTCACCGGCTTGTCCAACCGCCGTCACTTCGACGAGTACCTGGAGCTGGAATGGCGCCGGGCCATGCGTGAGCAGCAGCAATTGTCGCTGCTGATGATCGATGTCGATTACTTCAAGGTGTTCAACGACAGCTTCGGCCACCTGGCCGGCGACGAGGCCTTGCGCCAGGTGGCCGAAGCTATTCGTGGCTCCTGCTCGCGACCGACTGACCTGCCGGCGCGCTACGGCGGAGAGGAGTTTGCCCTGGTGCTGCCCAACACTTCACCCGGCGGCGCGCGTCTGGTTGCAGAAAAGCTGCGCCAGACCGTACTCGGCCTGAAAATTGCGCACAGCACGCCGGCTGCAGACTCGTTGCTGTCCGTGAGCATCGGCCTGGCGACCCAGACGCCGGCCATCGGCAGCCACTGCCGGCAGCTGATTTCGGCGGCGGACAAAGGCCTGTATCTGGCCAAGAACAACGGGCGCAACCAGGTCGGCACCGCCTGAGGCTGATGCGGCTGCCCAACGGGCTGCCGCAGCTCCCTGGATCGGTTATACTCGCGGGCTTTTCACCGAATTCGCACGAGTAGCCCGCCCATGGAAATCCAACCGATTCTGAACACCATCAAGGACCTCACCGAGCGTTCCCTGTCCATTCGGGGGTATCTTTGACTACGATCACAAGCATGACCGCCTGATCGAAGTCAACCGCGAGCTGGAAGACGCTGCCGTCTGGAACAAGCCGGAGTACGCCCAGGCCCTGGGCCGTGAGCGTGCCATGCTGGCACAGGTCGTCGAGACCCTGGACAAGATGGCCAACGGCCTGGCCGACTGCAAGGACCTGCTCGACATGGCTGTCGAGGAAGGTGATGAAGGCGCCGTCAGCGACGTCGAGACCGAGCTGCAGGCCCTGGAAGAATCCCTGGCCCAGCTTGAGTTCCGTCGCATGTTCAGCGGCGAGATGGACATGAACAACGCCTACCTGGACATCCAGGCCGGCTCCGGTGGCACCGAGGCGCAGGATTGGGCCAACATCCTGCTGCGCATGTACCTGCGCTGGGCCGACAAGCGCGGTTTCGACGCCACCATCATCGAGTTGTCCGAAGGTGAAGTCGCCGGCATCAAGGGCGCCACCGTGCACATCAAGGGCGAGTACGCCTTCGGCTGGCTGCGCACCGAGATCGGCGTGCACCGCCTGGTGCGCAAGAGCCCGTTCGACTCCGGCGCGCGTCGCCACACCTCGTTCTCGGCGGTGTTCGTGTCCCCCGAGATCGACGACAAGGTCGAGATCGAGATCAACCCGTCCGACCTGCGCATCGACACCTACCGCTCCTCCGGTGCCGGTGGTCAGCACGTGAACACCACCGACTCGGCGGTGCGTATCACCCACGTTCCGACCAACACCGTGGTGGCCTGCCAGAACGAACGCTCCCAGCACGCCAACAAGGACACCGCCATGAAAATGCTGCGGGCCAAGTTGTACGAGCTGGAAATGCAGAAGCGCAACGCCGCCTCGCAGGCACTGGAAGACAGCAAGTCGGACATCGGCTGGGGCCACCAGATCCGTTCCTACGTGCTGGATGACTCGCGTATCAAGGACCTGCGCACCGGCGTCGAGCGCAGCGACTGCCAGAAGGTCCTGGACGGCGACCTCGACCAGTACCTGGAAGCGAGCCTCAAGCAGGGCCTTTAAGCCGTACACCACTGCCGCGCTACCTGGCCAGCTGCCGGTAGCGCGTGCCCTGCCCGAAAAGGGCAACGAACACCTGATGGAAAGAATGACGACATGAGCGACCTGAAGACCGAATCGCAAGACCTGCAACAGGAAGAAAACGCCCTGATCGCCCTGCGCAAGGAAAAACTTGCCGCCGAGCGTGCCAAGGGCAATGCCTTCCCCAACGACTTCCGTCGCGACAGCTACTGCAACGACCTGCAGAAACAGTACGCGGACAAGACCAAGGAAGAGCTGGAAGCAGCCGCGATCCCGGTCAAGGTTGCCGGCCGCATCATGCTCAACCGTGGCTCGTTCATGGTCATCCAGGACATGACTGGCCGTATCCAGGTCTACGTCAACCGCAAGACCCTGCCGGAAGAAACCCTGGCTGCGGTCAAGACCTGGGACCTGGGCGACATCATCAGCGCCGAAGGCACCCTGGCCCGCTCCGGCAAAGGCGACCTGTACGTCGAGATGACCAACGTGCGCCTGCTGACCAAGTCGCTGCGCCCGCTGCCGGACAAGCACCACGGCCTGACCGACACCGAGCAGCGCTACCGCCAGCGCTACGTCGACCTGATGGTCAACGAAGAAACCCGCCACACCTTCCGTGTGCGTTCGCAGGTGATCTCGCACATCCGCAAGTTCCTCATCGAGCGCGACTTCCTCGAGGTCGAGACGCCGATGCTGCAGACCATCCCGGGCGGTGCCGCGGCCAAGCCGTTCGAAACCCACCACAACGCCCTGGACATGGCCATGTTCCTGCGTATCGCGCCGGAGCTGTACCTCAAGCGCCTGGTGGTCGGTGGCTTTGAAAAAGTGTTCGAGATCAACCGCAACTTCCGTAACGAAGGCGTTTCGACTCGTCACAACCCAGAATTCACCATGCTCGAGTTCTACCAGGCCTACGCCGACTACCGCGACAACATGGACCTCACCGAGGAACTGTTCCGCGAGCTGGCGCAGCTGGTGCTGGGCACCACCGACGTGCCATACGGCGACAAGGTGTTCCACTTCGGCGAGCCATTCGCACGCCTGTCGGTATTCGACTCGATCCTCAAGTACAACCCGGAGCTGACCGCCGCCGACCTGCAGGACGTCGACCGTGCCCGCGAGATCGCCAAGAAGGCCGGCGCCAAGGTGCTGGGCCACGAAGGCCTGGGCAAGCTGCAGGTGATGATTTTCGAAGAGCTGGTCGAGCACAAGCTGGAGCAGCCGCACTTCATCACCGAGTACCCGTTCGAAGTCTCGCCGCTGGCCCGTCGCAACGACGACAACCCGGCCGTGACCGACCGCTTCGAGCTGTTCATCGGTGGTCGCGAGATCGCCAACGCCTACTCCGAGCTCAACGATGCCGAAGACCAGGCCGAGCGCTTCCTGGCCCAGGTGGCCGAGAAGGACGCCGGTGACGACGAAGCCATGCACTACGACGCCGACTTCGTGCGTGCGCTGGAGTACGGCATGCCGCCGACCGCCGGTGAAGGCATCGGCATCGACCGCCTGGTGATGCTGCTGACCAACTCGCCGTCGATTCGCGACGTGATCCTGTTCCCGCACATGCGCCCGCAGGCCTGAGTGATCTGAACAAGCCGCCTTTCGGGGCGGCTTTTTCTTGCCTGTACACTTGTATTGGCTGTACCGGCCTCTTCGCGGGCAAGCCCGCTCCCACAGGGCAACACATGCATCCTGTGGGAGCGGGCTTGTCGAGGCGTCGAACCGCCGCGAAGAGGCCGGTACAGGTCGACCACTGTCCATGAGGTAACCACTGTGAC
This sequence comes from Pseudomonas sp. LRP2-20, assembly GCF_024349685.1. Lineage (NCBI taxonomy): Bacteria > Pseudomonadati > Pseudomonadota > Gammaproteobacteria > Pseudomonadales > Pseudomonadaceae > Pseudomonas > Pseudomonas sp. LR2-20. The sequence goes on from NZ_AP025944.1 coordinate 1,227,962, forward strand.
ACCCGCAATGGCCCAACAAGGCGCCGCCGGCATCGCCACCGCCGTCGCCGAAAGCGTGCAGTACCAGGGTCGCAAGACCGCCCGTCAAGGCAGCGAACAGCGCCGCCAGCTGATCCTCGACGCCGCCATGCGCATCGTCGTGCGCGATGGCGTGCGTGGTGTGCGCCACCGCGCCGTGGCCGCCGAGGCGGGTGTGCCGCTGTCGGCCACCACCTACTACTTCAAGGATATCGAGGACCTGCTCACCGATACCTTCGCCCAGTACGTCGAGCGCAGCGCCGCCTACATGGCCAAGCTCTGGGCCAACACCGAGGTGGTCCTGCGCCAGCTGCTGGCCCAGGGCGATGGCAGCGCGCAGTCGCGGGCCCGGCTGGCCGACGAAATCGCCCGCATGACCGCCGACTATGTCCAGCGCCAGTTGCTCAACCGCCGCGATTTCATGATGGCCGAGCAGGCTTTCCGCCAGGAGGCCCTGCTGTGCCCGCGCCTGGCTGAGCTGGTGTGCGCCCACGAGCAGATTCTGCTGCATGGCGCCCGTCAGATGCTGCAAGTGATCGGTTCGCAGCAACCGGAACAGGACGCCCAAATGTTGACGGCGATTATCGAGCAGATGGAATATCAGGGCCTGCTCAGGGATGCCGATGCGCAAGCCGATGGGCAGATGCTCGCTATGCTTACCCGTTACCTGCACCTGGTGTTGGCATCGGCCTGAGCAGAGACCGAACTTTCAAGGAGAACCTGATGAAAGCCTGGCGTGTGGTGTTGTTGACGTTGTCATTCCTGCTGCTGGGCGGTTGTCTGGTGACCTTTCATGAGCCGCTGCCGAGCAATCAGGCGGCGCCCAAGGCATTGCTGGGCAAGTGGAGCAGCAAGGACGCCTGGGGCGAACCGCTGAAGCTGACCATCAGCCGCAGCGGTGGCGATGCCTACAAGGCGGTGGCCACGGCCAAGGGCAAGGCGCCCGAGGAATACACCTTCACCGTCTCGCGCCATGGCAACCGCTGGTACCTGTCGGCTGGCGTGCCCAGGCGCCTGGGCGGCAACTTCCTGATCGGCGGTTTCGACATCATCGATGGCAAGGAACTGGTGGTCTACAACCTCGACATCGAGCAGGTGCAGCAGGCGGTCGAGCACAAGGAGCTGACCGGGCGCACGACCCAGGTGCCGGAAGAGAACGGCGAAGGCGTGCTGATCGACAGCCCATCGACACGGGTGCTGGCCTACCTGGATGACCCGGCCAACTCCGACCTGTTCGTCGAAGTGGCGCGCTTCCAACGGGCCGGCAAGTAGCTACCTGCACCGACCCTTTCGCGGGGCAAGCCCGCTCCCACAGGAGAGCGCCACCGTTGCTGCTCATGGCGTACCTGTGTGGGCTTGCCCCGCGAAGAGGCCGGCACAGGCCAAGCAAGGTTTGGCACTTTGTTCCAATAAGGAGTCCCCGGTGGACGAATACCAGCAAACCATCCGCGCCCTGTCCGACCGCATCGTCGCGGCGCAGACCCCGATCCGGGTCCTGGACGCGGTGAAATGGGACGACAACATTCGCCAGGGCTTCCTCAAGGCCAAGGGCAAGGAGCCGCCCGCCGTTGACCGCGAGTATTACCAGGCCCGCCCGCTTTCGTTCGACTCCAGCGCAGTGAAGGCCGAGTTCCAGGCCATCGAGCGTGACATCATTCGCCAGCTCGGCCAGTTCAACCCGGTCGGGCAGATCATGAAGCGCATGTGCCGCGAGTACCGCATGGTAGTGCGCATGCTCGAAGCCCGCGGTACCGAAGACTTCGGGTTGATCTCCCAGGAACTGTACGGCGCGGCCTCCGACGCCTTCCACGCCGGTGACCCGACCCTGGCCGACCTGGGGTTGATGCTCTCGGACTACCTGAACAACATCGACGGCCGCGGCGACCTGAAGGACGAGCCGAAGAACCTGACCGCCAAGGAGGCCGTGGACATCCTCCAGCGCCGCCTGAACAAGGTGTTTGGCGAGGCCGAGGAAACCATCCGGGTGTTCGAGTCGGACGGTATCGTCGCCGATGCCGCAGCCGGTGCCGACTACATCAAGGTGCGCGCCGATGCCATGTTCAACAACCGCGACGTCCGTGCACTGGAAGTACATGAAGGGTTGGTGCACGTGGGGACCACCCTCAATGGCCTGAACCAGCCGATTTGCACCTTCCTGGCCAAGGGCCCGCCCTCGTCGACAGTGACCCAGGAAGGCCTGGCGATCCTCATGGAGGTGATCGCCTTCGCGTCCTACCCCAGCCGCCTGCGCAAGCTGACCAACCGCACCCGTGCCATCCACATGGTCGAGGAGGGCGCCGATTTTCTGCAGGTGTTCGACTTCTTCCGCGAACAAGGCTTCGAGATGGCGCAGAGCTACAGCAACGCCAGCCGGGTGTTCCGCGGCTCGGTGCCCAATGGCCTGCCATTCACCAAGGACTTGTCCTACCTCAAGGGCTTCATCATGGTTTACAACTACATTCAGTTGGCCGTGAAGAAGGGCAAGCTCGAACAGATTCCGCTGCTGTTCTGCGGCAAGACCACCCTGGAAGACATGCGCACTCTGCGCCAGCTGGTCGAGGAGGGGCTGGTGGAGCCACCCAAGTACCTGCCGGAGCAGTTCCGTGACCTCAATGCGCTTTCGGCATGGATGTGCTTCTCCAACTTCCTCAACCACCTGAGCCTGGATCGCATTGAAGCCGACTACGCGAACATTCTCTGAGCGTTGCCGCCAGCTCGCCCTGGGGCTGCTTTTACTGGGGCTGGGCGGTTGCAGCAGCCTGTTGTTCTACCCGGAACCCGGCCAGCCGTTCACCCCGGAGCGGGCCAAGCTGCAATACCGCGACATCATCCTCACCACCGCCGATGGCCTGCGCCTGCACGGTTGGTGGCTGCCGGCCAAGGCGGGGGTGGTGGTCAAGGGCACGGTGCTGCACCTGCACGGCAATGGCGGCAACCTGCCGGGCCACCTGGGTGGCAGCTACTGGTTGCCGGAGCAGGGTTACCAGGTGCTGATGGTCGATTACCGCGGCTATGGCCTGTCCGAGGGCACACCGAGCCTGCCTGAGGTCTACCAGGACATCGACGCGGCGATGGCCTGGCTGGCCCAGGCCCCCGAGGTCCAGGGCAAGCCCCTGGTGCTGCTTGGCCAGAGCCTCGGTGGGGCGATGGCGATCCATTACCTGGCGCAGCACCCCGAGCAACGCCAGCGCTTCAGTGCCCTGGTGTTCGACGGCGTGCCGGCCAGTTACCGTGGGGTCGGCCGATATGCCCTGAGCACCTCGTGGATGACCTGGCCGCTGCAGGTGCCGCTGTCCTGGCTGGTGCCGGACGGCGACAGTGCGATCCGTTCGATCGGGCAACTGAGCAGCCCGCCGAAGTTGTTCTTCCACAGTATCGACGACGCCCTGGTGCCGATGGACAACGGTATCCGCCTGTATCAGCAGGCACCGGCCCCGCGCGTGCTGCAACTGACCCGAGGCGGCCACGTGCAGACCTTTGCCGACCCGGTGTGGCGCCAGGTGATGCTGCGCTTCCTCGATGATCCCAGCCATTTCAACGGCCTGCGGCGGCTTGCCGAAGTGCCCAACTACCCTGACGAGAAGAACAAGCAATGAGTGAAGAACGCAACGCCATCCCGCTGATCCTGACCGGTGTCGGCAGCATCATCGTGACGGTGGGAGCCCTCTGGTACTACGGCTACCTGCATTTCGCCAAACCTGAGGATGCGCTGCTGCTGCAGGACTTCACCATGCTCAAGACCATCCCCGGCGAGGACTACAAGGTCTCGCTGGACCCGGCGCCGCAGGTGGCCCAGTGTGTGGATGGCGTGCTGGTGCTGTTCGATACCGAACAGAAGGGCCTGACCGGCGTGCTGGTGGACAGCCGCAAGCGCGCGGTGCGTTGCATGGGCCAGGAGACCCCGCAGCAGGTGCAGTGACCCGGACCTTCTGCTCCTTGCACCGGCCCTTTCGCTACTGCATAGCCTCCAAAGGCAGTGGTATCCCTGTGGGAGCGGCTTTAGCCGCGAAAGGGCCGGCAAGGCAAAAGAAAAGCCCCGCATCAATCGCGGGGCTATCCGTTGCCTTGCCGGCCGAACTCTACGACTTCAATCGAGATTGCGCGGCATGGTAAACATCGCTTCGCTCGCGCTTCCCTACAGCGATGACGATGACCACCACACGTTCGTCGATCACTTGATACACGAGCCGGTAACCGGCTGATTTCAGCTTGATCTTGTAGCAGTCGGGCATACCAGAAAGCTTGTCCTTCTCTACCCGAGGTTGAGCGAGACGCTCTTTCAGCTTGTTCGCGAATTGAAGCTGAAGCTGGCCAGGCAGTTTGAAGAACTCTTTTTGCGCCCGAACGTTGAACTCGAGGTTATAGCCTGTTGTGTTTCCCTGCTTCGGCGATGAGCTCATCGATATCCACTCTTACAGTGGGCCCTCCACGCCGTTGGCGGACAAGCTCAGCCAGTTGCATGTCGTCGATCAGCTCCATCATCGCCTCGTAGCGTTCGGGTGGTACCGCGTAAAACGCTGGTTCGTTGCGATTGAGGATGACCACGGTTTCACCGGCAGCTTCGCGGATAGTACCCATGGGGTCCTTCTTCAGGTCGGTGATCGATGCTGCCAGATCGGCGAGTACGGGGTAGGTCATAGTTGTATCAACCCATTAATAAGGTTATCGATAGCTGCAATTCTAGTGTTTGCAAGAGTGCTTTTAAAGGTGCTTTTGTCGGCGTGCAGGTATGAAAAACCCCGCCTTTGAGGCGGGGTTGGGGTCTTCGGCAGCCTTACTGCTGAATCTGGCTCACCGAACGCGGTGCCACCGGCTGATTGTCGTTGGAGATGGTCACCTCCACCCGACGGTTCTGCGCGCGGCCCGAGTTGCTGCCGTTGTCCGCCACCGGGTATTCCTTGCCATAACCCTGGGCGACGATGCGCGCCGGGTCCACGCCTGCGCGCACCAGCGCCATGCGCACGCTGGCGGCGCGGCGCTCGGACAGGCCCTGGTTGTAGTTGGCCGAACCGACACTGTCGGTGTAGCCCTCGACGATCACTTTGCGCTCCGGGTTTTCCTGAAGGAACTGGGCCAGCTTGGTGATGTTCGGGTAGGCGTTGCTCTTGAGGTTGGCCTTGTTGAAGTCGAACAGCACGTCACCGAAAGTCACCAGGGTGCCGCGGTCGGTCTGCTTGGCGTTGAGGCTGTCCTGCAGCTTGGCGATCTGCGCGTCGCGGGCGTCTAGTTTGGCCTGGGCACGTTGCGCCGAGGCATTCTTCAGTTCATTCTCGGCGGTACGCAGGGCGATGGTTTGCTTGGCCACCTCGATGCGCTGGTTGGTCAGGTAGGCGAGCTGGTCGACCTTCTTGCTGTCTTCACGGTCCATGAAGGCCTTGTCGGACTTGTTCAGCCAGTCCTGGGCATCCTTGGTCTCGAGCGCGGCGACCTTGCTCGATTGCGGGTCGCTCTGCAGCGCCGAGAAGTTGCTGCGGGCCGACTCCAGGTTGGGGTTCGGGTCGTGGGAGCAGGCGGCGAGGCCGACGCTCAGGGCCAGCAGGGCGGGAATCATGACGTGGTTGCGCATAGTGTTCATCCTTTGATCGGTTGCGAAGGCTCGGGTTGGCTTAGCGGCGCTCATTGCGCGCTGCGCAGGCCTTCCTGACGTACGTCCTGAACGCCCTGGCGGGCATCCTGCACGGCCTTCTGGGCCTTGGCTGCCTGGGCCTTGCGTTCGGCGACGCGGGCATCCCACTCGGCCTGCTCGGCCAACAGCTTGGCTTCGTCATACTTTTTGTCGTGCATGGCGATTTCAGCCTGCTTGAACTTGTCCTGGGCCGCTTTCATTTCCACGGCGGCGAACTCGGTACCGCCCGCGCTGACGGCGGAATTCACGGCGGACTGGGTAACGGCGTACTGCTCGGTGGGCGGGTTGCCCGCACAGCCGGCCAGGACCAGGCTACTGCCGAGGGCCAGCGCGGCCAGCTTGAGCCCGCGCACGTGGGTGGATAAGCGTTTTGCAGTGCGGGTCTTCATGGTGGTCAGCTCCATTGGATCACTCCTGATAACGACGATGTCCGTAGCAGTCCATCGCTCAATCCCTGACATTGCCTGCGCTTGCGCTGAACGATGCACCATGGCAGGTGTGCAGGGTTTTAGCGTGATGGCTATTGGCTGGGACTTGAGCGTTTTTTGAAAGGTTCAGAAAAAGTTGCCTGGGCTACCTATCTATTTCTGACTAATCGGTCAGCGGACGTTGCCTGGAACTTTTTGTGTCTGGCGTGGTTTCCGGGCCCGTTGCAGGCCCGGAATATCGGAGTGTTGCTCAGTTGTCGCTGTTGTCGCTGGTGTTGCTCAGATCGTGCAGATGCCGCCGCGAGAGGGCCAAAAAGCGCGGCGTCGGACCGATGTCTTCAAACAAAGGGTCGCCTTCCTCGTCGGTGGCAATGACTTTGCGGCCTTGCACATAAGGGAAGCTGGCTTCCAGTTCTTCCAGTGCGGCGGCGACCAGTTCGCCGAGCAGTTCCTCGGCGGTGCGCTTGGGGTACATGTCGATCAGGGCGGCCAGGCGTGCTTCGGACTCCAGGTCCAGGTGCAACGCATGGCCGGTGGGGCTCAGGGTGCCGGCGGCATTCTGTTCCCAGTGCTGGGCGAGTTCGCGGATTTTCATGATGACCTCTGTCAACGCCAGAAAAGGCTGCATTGCCTGGGACTGCTGTGCCTTGATTTTAGTTTGCTTTGCACGATCGCGGCTTGCCATTGCGCCTTGGCAGTGGGCACTCTTGGGCCAGTGCTGTTTCCTGAGCAGAGTGCGGGCGAGCCGCGCCGAAGAGAGGGCCAATGACTGATATCGATGTGCGCTTGCGTGAAGATGTCCATGTGTTGGGGGAGTTGCTGGGCGAGACCATCCGCCAGCAGCACGGTGAGGCGTTCCTGCAGAAGATCGAGGACATCCGCCACAGTGCCAAGGCCGACCGCCGCAGCGCTGGCGAGCAGTTGAGCTCGACCCTGGCGGACCTTGCCGAAGAAGACCTGCTGCCGGTGGCGCGGGCCTTCAACCAGTTCCTCAACCTGGCCAACATGGCCGAGCAGTATCAGCTGATCCGCCGGCGCGATGCTGGCCAGCCAGAACCGTTCGAAGCGCGGGTGTTGCCCGAACTGCTGGCGCGGTTGAAGCAGGCCGGGCACAAGGATGACGCCCTGGCCCGGCAACTGGCCAAGCTCGATATCCAGCTGGTGCTGACCGCACACCCCACCGAAGTGGCACGGCGCACATTGATCCAGAAATACGATGCCATCGCCGGCCAGTTGGCCGTGCAGGATCATCGCGACCTGACCCCCGCCGAGCGCCAGCAGGTGCGCGAGCGCCTGCGCCGGCTGATCGCCGAGGCGTGGCACACCGAGGAAATACGCCGTACCCGGCCAACCCCGGTGGACGAGGCCAAATGGGGCTTCGCGGTGATCGAGCACTCGCTGTGGCATGCCATTCCCAACCACTTGCGCAAGGTCGACAAGGCACTGTTCGAGGCCACCGGCCTGCGCCTGCCGCTGGAAGCCGCGCCCATCCGTTTCGCCTCGTGGATGGGCGGTGACCGTGACGGCAACCCTAATGTCACGGCTGCTGTGACCCGTGAAGTGCTGCTGCTGGCCCGCTGGATGGCGGCTGACCTGTTCCTGCGTGATGTCGATGCGCTGGCGGCCGAGCTGTCCATGCAGCAGGCCAGCCAGGCATTGCGTGAGCGGGTCGGTGACAGTGCCGAGCCGTACCGGGCGCTGCTCAAGCAGTTGCGCGACCGCCTGCGCGCGACCCGTGCCTGGGCCCAGGTCGCGTTGACCAGCAGCCAGCCGCCCAGCGCCGAGGTGCTGGTGGACAACCGTGACCTGATCGCCCCGCTGGAGCTGTGCTATCAGTCGCTGCATGAGTGCGGCATGGGCGTGATCGCCGATGGCCCGTTGCTCGACAGCCTGCGCCGGGCGGTTACCTTCGGCCTGTTCCTCGGCCGCCTGGACGTGCGCCAGGACGCAGCCCGGCACTGTGACGCACTGGCCGAAATCACCGATTACCTGGGCTTGGGCAGTTATGCCGACTGGGACGAAGAACAACGTATCGAATTTCTCCAGGCCGAGCTGAAGAACCGCAGGCCTTTGCTGCCGGCGCACTTCAAACCGCAGGCAGAGACGGCGGAAGTGCTGGCTACCTGCCGTGAGATTGCCGCTGCACCGGGCGCCTCGCTGGGTTCCTACGTGATTTCGATGGCGGGCGCCGCCTCCGATGTGCTGGCCGTGCAACTGCTGCTCAAGGAAGCCGGCCTGACCCGGCCGATGCGCGTGGTGCCACTGTTCGAGACCCTGGCCGATCTGGATAACGCCGGGCCGGTGATGCAGCGCCTGCTTGGCCTGCCGGGCTACCGCGCCAGCCTGCGCGGGCCGCAGGAAGTGATGATCGGCTACTCCGACTCGGCCAAGGACGCTGGCACCACGGCGGCCGCCTGGGCCCAGTACCGCGCCCAGGAAAACCTGGTGCGCATCTGCCGCGAGCATCAGGTCGAGCTGCTGCTGTTCCATGGCCGTGGTGGGACCGTCGGCCGTGGCGGCGGCCCGGCCCATGCGGCGATCCTGTCGCAGCCGCCAGGCTCGGTGGCAGGGCGGTTTCGCACCACTGAGCAGGGTGAGATGATCCGCTTCAAGTTCGGCTTGCCGGGCATCGCCGAGCAGAACCTCAACCTTTACCTGGCCGCCGTGCTCGAAGCCACCTTGCTGCCACCACCGCCTCCAGAACCGGCCTGGCGCGCACTGATGGACCAGCTGGCGGCCGATGGCCTCAAGGCCTACCGTGGCGTGGTGCGGGAAAACCCGGACTTCGTCGAATACTTCCGCCAGTCCACGCCCGAGCAGGAACTGGGCCGCCTGCCGTTGGGCAGCCGCCCGGCCAAGCGCCGTGCCGGTGGTATCGAAAGCTTGCGGGCGATCCCGTGGATCTTCGGCTGGACCCAGACACGCCTGATGTTGCCGGCCTGGCTGGGTTGGGAAACGGCCCTGAGCAATGCCTTGGCGCGTGGCCAGGGCGAGTTGCTGGCGCAGATGCGCGAGCAGTGGCCGTTCTTCCGCACGCGTATCGACATGCTGGAGATGGTTCTGGCCAAGGCCGACGCAGAAATTGCCAAGGCCTACGACGAACGTCTAGTGCAACCAGAGTTGCTTGCGCTTGGTGCGCACCTGCGCGACCTATTGTCGCAGTCGTGCCAGGTGGTACTGGGCCTGACCGGTCAGCCGGTGCTACTGGCACACAGCCCGGAGACCCTGGAATTCATCAGCCTGCGCAATACCTATCTGGACCCGCTGCACCGCTTGCAGGCCGAGTTGCTGGCCCGTTCGCGCCGCCGCGAAGCCGCTCTGGACAGCCCGTTGGAGCAGGCCTTGCTGGTGACCGTGGCAGGCATTGCCGCAGGCTTGCGCAACACCGGTTGAGGCCTGCTGCTGCGGCCCTTGCCACTCGGCAAGGAATGGGCCAGAACAGGGCGGGGAGGGTGGTTGCGCCGGGCGCAACCACCTGCGGCTCTGGTTACAAATGGCGCATTGCTGCAACTTTGGGACGCTTGTCTGGCTGCCGGGCGCTGTGTATCTTGAGCAGCCTTCTGACCGTTTTATGGTCATACCCGATTTTCCGGACTTGGCCTCGATTGCCGAATCCATTGAATTTCATAAAAAAATTTGAGGAGCACGAGATGCGCGTAATTCTGCTGGGAGCTCCCGGGGCCGGTAAAGGTACTCAGGCAAAGTTCATCACCGAGAAGTTCGGTATTCCACAGATCTCCACCGGTGACATGCTGCGTGCCGCCGTCAAGGCCGGTACCCCACTGGGCCTGGAACTGAAGAAAGTCATGGATGCCGGCCAGCTGGTCTCCGACGAGCTGATTATCAGCCTGGTCAAGGAGCGTATCGCCCAGCCGGATTGCGCCAATGGCTGCCTGTTCGACGGCTTCCCGCGCACCATTCCGCAGGCTGAAGCCATGGTTGCCGCAGGCGTGGACATCGACGCCGTGGTTGAAATCGCCGTCGACGACGAAGAAATCGTCGGCCGTATGGCGGGCCGCCGTGTGCACCTGGCCTCGGGCCGCACCTACCACATTCAGTACAACCCGCCGAAAGTGGAAGGCAAGGACGACGTCACCGGCGAAGACCTGATCCAGCGCGACGACGACAAGGAAGAAACCGTGCGTCACCGCCTGTCGGTCTACCACAGCCAGACCAAGCCGCTGGTGGACTTCTACCAGAAGCTCTCGGCTGCCAATGCGGGCAAGCCAAAGTACAGCCACATCGAAGGCGTCGGTTCGGTCGAGTCGATCACCGCCAAGGTGCTGGCAGCGCTGAGCTGATCCAACCCCATGCGTCACCACGGCCCGCTTGCGGGCCGTTGTCGTTTATACTGCCGCTCTTTTCCCTAGCACCTGGATACCTGTTCGATGACCACCCTGCTGGCCCTGGATACCGCCACCGAAGCCTGTTCCGTCGCGCTGCTGCATGACGGCAAGGTGACCAGCCATTACGAGGTGATCCCGCGCATGCATGCGCAGAAGCTGCTGCCGATGATCAAGCAGCTGCTGGCGGATGCCGGCGTGGCGCTGAATGCACTGGATGCCATCGCCTTTGGCCGTGGCCCGGGTGCATTCACCGGCGTGCGCATTGCCATTGGTGTGGTGCAGGGCCTGGCGTTTGCGCTGGAGCGCCCGGTGCTGCCGGTGTCCAACCTGGCTGCGCTGGCCCAGGGCGCGCTGCGTGAGCACGGTGTGCAACAGGTGGCAGCGGCCATCGATGCGCGCATGGATGAAGTGTACTGGGGGTGCTACAAGGCCGAGGCCGGCGAGATGCGCCTGCAGGGCCTGGAAGCAGTCCTGGCGCCTGAGCGCGTGGCGCTGCCAGAGGGCAGCAGCGGTGACTGGTTCGGTGCCGGTACCGGCTGGGGCTATGCCGAGCGCCTGGCGGTGCAGGCCAGTGCCAGCAACCCCGCGGCACTGCCCAATGCGCTGGACATCCTCAGCCTGGCCAGCTTTGCCTGGGCACGTGGCGAGGCAATCGTCGCCGAACAGGCGCAGCCGGTTTACTTGCGCGATAATGTAGCCACACCCAAGGCGCGCTGAGTGCTGTTCGTCGGTTATCGCGGTTGACGATAAAACCTTCGGCGCAAACTGTGGTCCAGTTATCAATCGAGCATTAGCGACGGAACTCTGATGCTGCTAGATTGCCATCATTGGTCCTGAGTGCTCACGCCATGCGTATCGACGGTTTCTCATCGCAGTCCTACCCGATCAAGCGCACGCCGCGCAAGGCAGCGGTGCGCGACGAGAGCGTCGACGATGCCGAGCTGATCGAAGAGAGCGAAGCCATCCAGGAAGCGGCTGCCCGCCGTCGCCCGGCAGGCCTGCCGGCGCGCCAGCAAGACATGGTGTTCCCTCGCGCCCGTGACCGGCGCACCGCCACGGCGCTGGCCAGCTACCTCAGCACGGCCGGTTTCAGCGATTGGGACATGGAAGTACTGGGGCTCGACCTGTACATTTGATGGATGAATCCGTCATCCCTGCCCTATTTTGTGGGTTGTCCGTCCTGGAGCGAAACCGCCTGGCGCGACTACCTGTATCCCGCCGACGCCAGCACTGGCGAAATGCTTGGCTACTACAGCCAGGTGTTCAACGCCGTCGAGGGCAATACCACGTTCTATGCGCGCCCTGCACCCGGTACCATTGCCCGCTGGGCGCAGTTGATGCCCGCGCACTTCCGTTTCACCGCCAAGTTTCCCCGGGATATCAGCCACGAAGCTGACCTGCGTGATCAGCTGGAACCTGCCTTCGACTTTACCCGCCTGCTTGCGCCACTGGGCCAGCGCGTATCGCCGTACTGGCTGCAGTTGTCAGCCCAGTTCGGCCCTGCACGGCTCGGCGAGCTGTGCCACTTCCTTGACGAAATCGGCGTACCGGTGGCCGTGGAGGTGCGCCACCCGGCGTTCTTCGCCAAGGGTGAGGAAGAGCGGCTGCTCAACCGCCTGCTGCACGAGCGCGGCGTGGAGCGCATCTGCCTCGACCCCCGCGCCCTGTTTAGTTGCACCTCACGTGACCCTGCCGTGCTGCACGCGCAGTCGAAAAAGCCCAAGGTCCCCCCGCGCCCCGCTGCCTTCAGCCAGCACCCGCAGGTGCGCTTCATCGGCCATCCGCAGCTTGAGGCAAACGAAACCTTCCTTACCCCCTGGGTCGACAAGGTCGCCGCCTGGATCGAGGAGGGGCGCAGCCCGTATGTGTTCCTGCACACCTCCGACAACCGCCTGGCCGCCGCGCTGGCTCAGCGCTTCCACCAGCGGCTGATGGCGCGCTTGCCTGGTTTGGCGCCTTTGCCTGAATTGCCACGCGCCCCCGAGGTCGAACAACTGGGGCTACTCTGACCTTTCCCTGACCCCGGAGGTTGTGACCATGGATGTACAGACCCTGCGAGCCGAAGCCTTCAAGGCACTGCACGAGCGTGACGGCGCTTTCGTCATTCCCAACCCCTGGGATGCCGGTTCCGCCAAGCTGCTGGCCAGCCTCGGCTTCGAAGCGTTGGCCACCACCAGCGCGGGCCTGGCCTTCAGCCTCGGGCGGCCGGATGCCGAAGGCGCCTTGAGCCTGGATGAAACCCTGGACAATGCCGCGCTGATCGTCGATGCCACGCCTTTGCCGGTCGCCGCCGACCTGGAAAACGGTTTTGGCGACCTGCCCGAGGACTGCGCACAGACCATCCTGCGTGCCGCCGAAGCGGGGCTGGTCGGCGGTTCGATCGAAGATGCCAGCGGCCGCGCCGACGCGCCGATCTATGACTTCGATCTGGCCGTGTCGCGGGTGCGGGCCGCCGTGCAGGCCGCGCGCAGCCTGCCATTCCCGTTCACCCTGTGTGCCCGTGCAGAAAACCTGCTGCACGGGCGCATGGACCTGGACGACACCATCCTGCGCCTGCAGGCCTTCGCCGAGGCGGGGGCTGACGTGCTCTATGCGCCGGGGCTGCGCAGTGCCGATGAGGTACGTGCGGTGGTGCAGGCCGTGGCGCCAAAGCCGGTCAACGTGCTGATGGGCCTGGCGGGGGTGCCATTGAGCGTCAACCAGCTGCAGGACCTGGGCGTGCGCCGCATCAGCGTAGGTTCGTCACTGGCGCGTGCAGCGTTGGGTGCATTGCAGCGCGCGGCTTTGGAAATTCGCGATCACGGTACTTTCAGTTATGGCGAACAGGCTTTGCCGTTCGCCCAGCTCAACGACCTGTTCCGCCGCTGAGGCGTCATGCGCGCACTGATGCTGTTGTGCGGCCTGCTAATGTTGACGGTGGGCCTGGCCTGGCAGTTCGGCTGGCGCCTGCCGGACGCCTGGAACCCCTGGGCGACGCTGGATGTGCGTCAGCCGGCCAACTGGCTGACAACCTACAAGCTGTCGCGGCTGCGCAACGACCCAGGCTTGTGCCGCCAGACGCTGGAGACTTCCGGCCTGCGTTACCGGGCGCAAGCCGACAGCCCGGCATCAGCCAACTGCCCGCTGCAGAATGTGTGGCGCATTGAACAAGGCCAAGCCCGGCTGAGCAGCAGCTTCCTTGCCAGTTGCCCATTGGCAGTGGCTTATGCGCTGTTCGAGCAGCATGGGCTGCAAGCGGCTGCGCAAAAGGTATTCGGCCAGCCTGTGGTGCAGGTGGATCACCTGGGCAGTTTTGCCTGCCGCAATGTCTACAACCGCAAGCAGGGGCGCCTGAGCCAGCATGCTACGGCTAACGCGCTGGACATCAGCGGCTTTCGCCTGGCGGACGGTCAGCGCATCGTGCTGGCGCGGGACTGGCAGGCGAGTGGGCAGAAGGGCGAATTTCTGAGGCAGGTGCGGCAAGCGGCCTGCGACAGTTTCAGCACGGTGCTGGGGCCGGACTACAACGCCGCCCATCACAATCACTTTCATCTGGATATGGGGCGTTGGCAGGTCTGCCGCTGACCTCAGGCGTGCACGCGAACGTTGTTCAGCACCACCGGGCGAGCCCAGTGCATGTCGAATTCCAGGTCGTTCTGCTGCTTGGCCAGGGTCGCCTCGTCGTATGGCTCTGGCGCGGGGTCGAGCAGGTTCATCTCGAACTCGGCAATTGGCAGGTGCAGCGGGCGCGGGGAGGGTGCCGGGCCGGGCTCTGCCAGTGGCTGACCCTGGCTCATGACAATCGGACGCAGCCAGTTGTTGCTGATGTCGAGCTGGCGCTGCTGCTGGATCATCTCGGCAACGCTGAACGGCTCCGGCGCCGGCTCCAGCAGGTTGGCCTCAAGTTCCGCCTTGGGCAGGAACAGCGGCTCGGGCGGTGCGACAATGGTGTCCTGCACCGGGCAGGCGCGCTGGGTTTCGATCAAGGCCAGGGCCTTGGCCCCACCGATCGGCTCGCCGCTGGCCTGGTCATACTGGACCATGGCCTGGCTGACACTGTCCGGTTCTTCCGCTTGTTGTTCGGCCATCGCCCGGGCAAAGAAATCCTGCCACAGGTGGCTGACGCCCCCGAGTGCCTGGGTATTCTGCCGACCGTAGTTGCCGACAGGCGACAAGTAGGTCAAACCGATGGGAAGAGTTTCTGACATGGCAGTCGTGCGCGCTGTGCTCTGGCAGAATAGCGGGATATTGCCTGTATCGGCCGAGGCCGGTGATTCATTAAGGGCTTCATCAATTTTTTCGAGTGCGGGTTGAGATGGAAGAGCAGGAGCAGGGCACAGGTCTGAGGGTCGAGGCGCTGGCGCCGGAGTACGCGGCGCAGGCAGCCATCTGGGCCGAACGCCTGGGCTTGCCGCTGGAGGACGAGGCCGCCGGATTTGCCGTGCAAGTTGGCGCCGATGGGTTGCAGATCCAGCAGCTGGGCCCGCAGGCACCGGGGCCGGTGCGGGTCGACTTCGTCGAGGGCCAGGCCGCCCATCGGCGCCTGTTCGGCGGTGGCAACGGGCAGATGATCGCCAAGGCGGTCGGTATCGCCCAGGGCGTGCGGCCGCAGGTGCTGGATGCCACGGCGGGCTTGGGCAAGGACGCGTTCGTGCTGGCCAGCCTGGGCTGCCAGATGACCCTGATCGAGCGCCAGCCACTGATTGCAGCGTTGCTGGAAGATGGCCTTGCGCGGGCCCGAGGCGATGAAGAAGTGGGGGCCATCGTTGGCCGCATGCGCCTGCTTACCGGCAATGCCATCGAACGCATGCGCGCCTGGGAGGGCGAGCCGCCGCAGGTGATCTACCTCGACCCGATGTTCCCGCATCGCGACAAGAGTGCGCTGGTGAAGAAGGAAATGCGGGTGTTCCGGCCGCTGGTTGGCGATGACCTGGATGCGCCGGCGTTGCTCGAAGCGGCGCTGGCGCTGGCCAGTCACCGGGTGGTGGTGAAACGCCCGCGCAAGGCGCCGATCATTGAGGGGCCGAAGCCGAGCCATAGCCTGGAAGGCAAGTCGAGCCGGTATGACATCTACCCGAAGAAGGCCTTGAAGGCCTGACCGCCTGCTCCGGCCCTTTCGCGGGACAAGCCCGCTCCCACAGGTATCCCGCTGAGCCCTGCGTTGAGGTGATCCTGTGGTTCGGGGGACAAGCCCGCTCCCACAGGTATCCCGCTGAGCCCTGCATTGAGGTGATCCTGTGGTTCGGGGACAAGCCCGCTCCCACAGGTATCCCGCTGAGCCCCGCGTTGAGGTGATCCTGTGGGAGCGGGCTTGTCCCGCGAAAGGGCCGGAACAGGCCGTCTCAGGCCTTGAAAGCCCGTATGAACAAGCCGACCACCTCACGCACATGGGCCTCGGCTTCATCCCCCTCCAGTGGCCCGGCACAGCCCAGCAGCAAACGGTAATCCGGCGCGCCCTTGATCAGGCAGAAGAAGTGCTCCGCCGCACTCAACGGATTGGCAATCCGCAGCAGCCCGCGCTCGTCGATCCCGCGCAGCAACGCTTCCATCCCTGCCAGCACGCGCTTCGGTCCGGCCTCATAGAAGTACTCGCCAAACCCCGGATCCTGGCTGCCCAGCGCCATGATCAGGCGGCTGAGCTTGACCGCCTCGTCGCTGCTGATCAGCGCCTGGAAACTACGGCCGATGTTCAGCAGCACATCCTCCACCGGCGCCCCTTCGGGGTATTCGAAGATCAAGTCGGGCAACTGGTTCTGGCAGGTCGCCATGACCGCCGAGCCGAACAGCGTCTGCTTGTCGGTGAAGTGGCTGTAGACCGTGAGCTTTGAAACACCTGCCGCCGCAGCGACCGCATCCATGCTGGTGTTGGCATAGCCAAGGCTGAGGAACAGGGCCTTGGCGGCTTCGAGGATAGCCTCGCGCTTGGCCAGGTCCTTGGGCCGGCCCGGGCCGTTGGGTGCGTCGTTGGACATTGGAATCCGCATTTGCTTGAAGGGGCGCCCATCTTACCGGCTCGAACGGCCTCCGGCTGCATGGCGCGACCCTCGTTAATGATGTTTTCGTGGCATTTCACCAACATTTGCATCGTCTGGCGTATCAAACAGCAGCCTACAAAGGCCATGGTCAGTATGGCAGAGACCGGTGTTCCATCGAATCAGTGACTTTGTGGCGATTGAGGCGACCTGTTCGTGCCTCTCAACAACTCCGGTACCGATCCGCCGCCGTTGCTGCCGAAAATCGGCTAGCGCTCTGGCACGGCTACTGCGGGGCGATTTGGCACTGGCGGCAGTTTTTTTCCTCGAACCCCAATTGACGAGTCTGCAAAAGCCTGACTATTCTCGGTCAACTGGAATAAGAATTCTAATTCTGTTGTTGGGTTTGAATGGTTGTCGCCGACCCCGCAGTGCTTGCTCCAGTCACTCATCATGACAATAAGAGGACACACATGATGCGCTTCTCAGCATTCCTGGTCGGTCGCTCGACCGCCCCCGAGCAAGACCGTTTTGTCATGGACGCTTTGGTGGAACACGCCCGCGCTGCCGAGCGCCTGGGCTTTGATGCGGTATTCATGCCGGACCACCATTTCACCGGCTATGCACCGATGTCCAGCGACCCGTTCATGTTCGCGGCATATCTGGCCGCTCAGCTCAAGCGGGTGCATTTCGGCATGTCGGTGACCACCGTGCCGTTGCACCACCCCGTGCGTTTTGCCGAGCGAGTGAACCTGCTCGACCAACTGACCGATGGGCGCTTGCTGGTAGGGGTAGGCAGTGGCACCACGCCGGAGGAAATGATCGGGTTCGGCGTCAACTACAAGCAGGCCTCGGCCCTGTTGCAGGAGAACCTCGACCTGGTGCAGCGCCTCTGGGACAAGGAGATCGAGGACGAACCAATCAGCTTCGAGACCGCGCATTACAAGGGCGCCGTCGTGCAGCGTATCGTGCCGACCGCCTACCAGAAGAAATTCAACCGCATCATGCCGGTGGCCCTGCGCGAAACCAGCATGCAACGTGCCGCCGACTCAGGTTGGCCGGCCTTCATCCCGGCGTTTACGCCGCCGGTGGCGGCCAGTGCCGATCCGTTCTCGGAATTGACCCGCTACTTCCTCCGCTATCGAGATGCACTGCACGAAGCAGGGCATGCGCCAGAGGTGATCGAGCACTGTCTGTCGTGGACCACCCACACCTATCAGTGCGTGCACCTGGCCCCAAGCGCGGAACAGGCGGAAGAGGAACTGATGCAGATCCTCAAGGCTTACAAGCAGGCCATTGACCGTGAGTACCACTACAACAAGCGGGCAGAGGTGCTCAGCGGGGTGTCGCTGCATCCGCACCCGGACTGCTTCAGCCCGGAGTGGATCAGAACCTGGTGCCTGCACGGCACGCCGGAGCAGGTGGCCGAGGAGCTGCACAAGCACCAGCAACTGGGCATCGGCAACGTGCTGATGGGCTTTACCAACGGGCCGCTGACCGAGCAGCGCATAGGCTTTGCCAATCAGTCGCTGGACCTGTTCTCGCGCAAAGTCATGCCGCAGTTCCGTTGAGGGGAGGTTCAGGCCATGAAACATACCGTTCATTTACACGATGCCGATCGGCCATTGATCGTCGGTATCGGTGGCACCACACGACCAGGGTCAAGCACGGAGAAAGCGCTGCGTTGTGCGCTGGAGCGTGCGCGGCAACTGGGCGCGCGGACCTTGCTGTTCGGTGGCTCGGAACTGGCTGCGCTGCCCGCCTTCGACCCGCAGACGAGCGAGCGCACGCCGGCCGAGCAGGCCTTGATCGAGGCCGTACGAGCCGCCGACGGGGTGATCTTCGCCACTCCGGGGTATCACGGTGGGGTATCGGGGCTGGTGAAAAACGCCATCGACCTGCTCGAAGACCTGCGCCAGGACAGCCGGGTCTATCTGGATGGCCGTGCGGTAGGCTGCATTGTCACAGCAGCCGGCTGGCAAGGTTGCAACACCACCTTGGGCGCCTTGCGCTCCATCGTCCATGCGCTGCGGGGCTGGCCGACGCCGTTGGGGGTGACGCTCAATACCGCGGGTGCAGCGCTGTTCGATGCGCACGGGCATTGCACTGACGCGCAAGTGGCCGCCTCGCTGGCCACGCTGGCCGAGCAGAGCCTGGTATTGGCGCCGCAGCGCAAGGGCGCAGGGCAGAGGGTCAGCCATGGATAGGCTGGGGGCCGATTGGCGCCAGATGGCGCACCTCACGGCGGGGCAGGACATGTGGTCGACCCACCCGCTGCCGGCTATCGGGCTCAAGTCCGTGCGCCTTTCCGATGGCCCCATGGGCATTACCGGCGGGCGGGTCGACGAGCGCGACCTGGCATTGCTCACCCCTTGTGGCCTTGCGCTGGCAGCGAGCTGGGATGTCGCGTTGGTACGCCAGGTTGGCCAGGTGGTGGGCGATGAGGCGCTGCGCCTGGGCATCCAGGGTATCCTTGCACCCAATCTCAACCTGATGCGCAGCCCACTGGCGGGCCGGGCCTTCGAATTGTTCGGCGAAGATCCGCTGTTGATCTCGCACCTGGGTGGCGCCTGGGCCGACGGGGTGCAGTCGCGGGGCGTGGCGTCGGTGGTCAAGCACCTGGTCTGCAACGACTCGGAAACCGACCGGCGCAACATGAATGTGGCGGTGGACGAGCAAACCCTGCGAGAGGTGTACTTCCGCCCGTTCGAATACACCGCCAGCCGCGGGGCATGGGGCATGCTGACGGCTTACAATAGCGTCAACGGGGTGCGTTGCGCCGAGCTGGACCAAGTGATCGGCTGGCTCAAGCAGGGCATTGGCTGGGATGGTCTGGTCATGTCGGACTGGTTCGGCACCCACAATGGCCTCGCGAGCCTGAAGGCCGGGCTGGACCTGGAAATGCCAGGGCCTGCTCGCCACATGGGCGCAGCGTTGGCCGATTCGCAAGCCAACGGCAAGTACGTGGTAGAGGCGGTTCAGCGCCTGCAGCGCCTGGCCGAACGGGTGGCCAAGCCACTGCCGTATGACGCCAGCACCACTGCCGAAACCAGGCGCAGGCAAGTGCTCGAAGACGCGGCCGCAGCCGGTATGGTGCTGCTGCGCAATGATGGCCTGCTGCCGCTCAATCCAGGCAAGGACAAGCGCATAGCGGTGATCGGCCCCAATGCCGTCCAGCCCTGCTTCCAGGGCGGCACCTTTGCCAAGGTGGCCCTCGACCCAGGGACGGAAATGCCGGTCGCGTCGATCATGGCGCGGTTTGACCAAGTGCAATATGCCGAAGGCGTGGTCGCCGAGTACCGGATCCCGCCTTTGACCTTGAGTCGCGGGGCAGCCCGGGAGCCGCTGAACCTGAATGTGACCTTCCGTGATGGCGAGGGGCGCCAGGTGCATCAAGAGTTCCGACACGCCTCATCACTCATCTGGTTCAAGCATATGCCCGGTGTGGGCGACCTGCTGTCGCTCGAAGGCACCGCCAACGTCACCGTTCGCACGGTCATGCAAGCGCAACGCAAGGGTGTGCATCGCTTCTTCCTCGGTGGCACGGGCGA
Organism: Pseudomonas sp. LRP2-20; assembly: GCF_024349685.1. Lineage (NCBI taxonomy): Bacteria > Pseudomonadati > Pseudomonadota > Gammaproteobacteria > Pseudomonadales > Pseudomonadaceae > Pseudomonas > Pseudomonas sp. LR2-20. The sequence goes on from NZ_AP025944.1 coordinate 1,247,882, forward strand.
GGTCAGTTTGTTTATCGACGGGCAGCTGCGGGCTGGCTTCGATGGCGTCACCTTGTCCGGTGACATCATGGGCAAACTGATGCAGAGCCCTCACACCACGGTGGACGTGGCGCTCGAGGCGGGCCAGCAGGTTGCACTCGAGTTCTCGATGAACCTTGGCCGCAGCCTGGCCCATGGCCTGTGGTTCGGCTGCCGGCCGCCCGAGCAGGGCGAGCTGCTCGAACAGGCCGTGGCGCTGGCAAGGGATGTGGACAGTGTGGTGCTGATGGTGGGGGAAACCGCCGACGCCGGATTGGAGAGCGTCGACCGCGACACCACCCAGCTCAGTGCCGCGCAGCAAGCGCTGATACGTTCGGTCTGCGAGGTCAACCCGCGTACCGTGGTAGTGCTCAACGTGGCCCACCCGGTCGACACCACTTGCCTCAAGCAAGCCGCTGCGGTGATCGTCGCCTGGTACCCGGGGCAAGGCTTCGGCCCGGCACTGGCGTCGGTGCTGGCCGGTGACCGCGAGCCGGGCGGGCGCTTGCCGGTGACCTTTGCCGCAGAGGAACAGGACTACCCAGCCTGGTCTCTGACACCGGGCGCGACCGGCAGCCTTCGTTACCACGAGCAATGGTGGGTGGGGTATCGCCATTTTGCAGCGAAGTCGCTCAAGCCGGCCTTCGCGTTCGGCCATGGCCTGGGTTATGCCTCGATCGAACCCGATGTGGCCCAACTGTCCGGTGAGCGGGTCGATGCCCTGCGCGTAAGCTTGTCCTTGCTCAACAGCTCGGCCCGCCCGGGCAAGGCTGTCCCGCAACTCTACCTTGAGGCCCCGCCCGAACATGGGCAGCCAGGGCGGTATTCCCTCGAAGCGTTCCAGGCGCTGGAGGTGCCGGCGATGGGGAGGGCGGTTGCCAACCTGGTGCTCGAGGCGCGCAGTTTTTCCCGTTGGGATTGCCAGGGGCAGCGCTGGCGCTTGCGGCCCGGGCTCTATCGCCTGACCCTAGGTGCTTCCAGCACCGAGGGCTGGCTGCAGCTGGCGCTCCATGTCGATGACCAGGGGCGAGTGGAGGCGGGGGCATGGCATTCGCTGTTCCCTCAATCATCGGTGCCTGTGATAAGGCAATCACGAGATAAATGATTGTGCGCAGGTGCCATCGTTATGGCTCACTGCTCAATAATCAGAATACGAATACTCGTTCATGAAAATGGCGGTGCAGCACCGCCGCACAGGGAGGTAAACGTGTATCCATCAGCCTGTATCGAATGGCTTTTTGAGGATGACTGCCCGGATTTCGCCGACCGTATCCGCGCAGCGAAGGCCGCTGGCCTAAGCCATGTCGAGTTTCACCTATGGCGCGACAAGCCCTTGGACAAGGTGGCGCAAGCCCTGCGTGAAACCGGCGTGACCTTGACCAGTTTCTGCGTCGACCCGCGCCGTAGCCTGGTCGATCCGGCCCAGCATGGCGAGTTCATCGAGGCGGTGCGTGACAGCCTGGTGGCCAGCCAGCAAGTCGGCTCGCCACCGCTGATCGTGGCCTCTGGCTTCACCCGCGAGGGCGTATCCCGGGCCGAACAGCGCGCCGCGGCGATCAAGGCATTGACCGAGGCCGCAGGCCTGGCCGAGGCGGCGGGTATCGAGTTGCTGGTCGAGCCGCTCAACACCCGCATCGATCACCCCGGCATGTTCCTCCACGACACCCGTGAAACCCTGGACATCATCGAAGCGATCGGCAGCCCACATCTCAAGCTGCTGTTCGACGTGTACCACTCCAGCGTGATGGATGAATCGCTGGAGGAGGTGCTGGCCGGGCGCATGCACCTGGTGCGCCACGTGCAGATCGCCGATCTGCCGGGGCGCAACGAGCCCGGCACCGGTCAACTCGACTGGAGCGACCTGCTGCAACGGCTCAAGGCGCTGGGTTACCAGCAAGCCATCGGCCTCGAATACAAACCCACCCTGCCTTCCTTGCAATCGCTGGCCAGCGCGCGACAAGCCACCGGCCTGTAACAGCCCTTCAGGAAAACCGTCATGAACAACAAGATCAAACGCGGCGTCAGCCTGTACAGCTTCCAGAACGAAACCTTCCTCGGCAAGATGGACCTGGCCGACTGCATTCGCCATTGCGCCGACATGGGCGCAATGGGTATCGAGATCATCGGCGAGCAGACCTTTGCCGGCTGGCCGGAACAGGGCGTGGCCGATACCGCCATCGAGCACTGGCACCACTTGATGAAAAAGCATGGCACCGTCCCGGTCAGCCACGATTTCATGCTTGACTACAAACGCTACAAGGGCCGGCCGATGCCGTTCGACGAGCAAGTGCGCAGCGTGCGCAACGACTTGGCGTTTGCCGCGCGGCTGGGCATGAAATACGTCCGTTCGCTGGTTTCGGTAGACCCTCAAGTGCTGGTGGCGGCAGCCCCCTATGCCGAAGAACTGGGGCTGAAGATCCTGCTGGAGGTCCATGCACCGCTGCACTTCGACCATCCCTGGATCATCCGCCACGCCGAGGCCTACGAGCGCTCCGGCAGCCAGGCGCTGGGCTTTTTGCCCGACATGGGCATGTTCCTGTTCCGTTACCCCCGGGTGTGGAAAGAACGCTTCATCCGCAACGGCTGCCCGGCCGAGGCTGCGGACTTCATCGAGAAAAGCTTCGAGGACCGCCGCCTGAGCGAGTACGTGATCCTCGATGTGATGGAAAAGTGGGGCCCGGGCCCGCAAATGGCGATGGCCGAGACCCTGCGCCACAACGCAGCGTTCGAGCCCAAGCGAATTCTCGACTTCATGCCGCGTATCCACAACATCCACGCCAAATTCTACGAGATGACCGAGGCGCTGGAGGAGTGGTCGATCCCCTACGACGAAATCGTGCGCGTGCTGCAAAAGGGCGGCTACGAGGGGTACCTGTGCTCGGAGTACGAAGGCAACCGTTGGATCGAGGATGCCGCCGAAGTCGATAGCCTGCATCAGGTTCGCCTGCAACACCGCATGTTCTGCAAGCTGCTCAACGAAGACCTGCCCGCCGCGCTGGCTGCCTGAGGATTGTTCCCATGTTCGATAAACACATGATTTGCCAGGAAGGTTTCAACAACGTCGTCGAAGGTGGCCAGGTTACCGGCTTCCGCTTCCTGGCCCGCCTGCCGTATTACCGCGGTCTGGGCCTGTCGATGATCGAAGATATCGCCATCAGCGTCGATGGCGAGGCGGTCGAGCGCAGTGCCATCCGCTTTAGCGTGCGCGGGCGAAGCTGGAGCCTGGATGAGCTGGAAACCGTCTATGACGACCGCTGGAACTTCGGTGAGAAAGCCGAGCTGATCGTGCTCAAACCCGGCGGCCTGACCGAGGGCAAGCATCGCCTGAAACTGGCCGAGAAGCTGCGCATCTCCTACCTGCCGTTCGTGCCCGTCACCACCTGCGAGACGGATGTCGCGCTGAGTCGGTGACCCGAGTGCAGGCGAATCGGCCTGGTCCGATTCGCCTTGCTGCGTGCCCAGCTTGTTTCATCTCCACAAGAACAATGAAGGAGAAGACCGTGGGAAATACCCAATCTGCAGCTGAAACCGCTCAACGCGCCGGGTTGGCGCAGGGGCTCATCATGGTGTTGACGGGCTTTTTGCCCATCCTTGCCATCGTCTCGCTGGCGCCGGCGGTGCCAACCCTGATCGAGCACTTCGCCGATGTGCAGTACGCACAGGTGCTGATCCCGCTGATGATCACCGCACCTGGCCTGATGATCGCGTTCACCGCGCCGTTCGCCGGCTTGCTGGCGGATCGGCTCGGGCGCCGTCGCCTGCTGATCGGCGCCACGGTGCTGTTCGGCTTTTGCGGCACCATGCCGCTGTGGTGCGAGTCACTGGCCGTGATCTTCGCCAGCCGCCTGGGCGTGGGCTTGGCTGAGGCTGTAGTGCTGACGCTGGCCAACACCATGCTGATCAACTACTTCAACGTCCGCCGGCGACGCTTCTGGCTGGCCATTCAGGGCTTCATCGGGCCGTCGCTGGCTGCAGCCGTCATCGCCAGTTCCGGCTACCTGACTGCCATGGCCTGGAATGGCGCGTTCTGGATCTACGCCATTGCCTTCCCGCTTGGTCTGGCGATGAAGGTGTGGATGTTCGAGCCGGATGCCGGCAAGCGCCACGATGACGAGCCGTTGATCGATGACACGGTGTTCCCTTGGCTGCGCATCGCCACCATCTGCTCGCTCACCTTCCTGATTGCCGTGGTGTACTACGTCTATACCATCAACGCCGGCAGCGCGTTCCATGCCCTGGACGGCGCGTCGCCCCAGCGTATCGGCGTGCTGATGTCGCTGGCGTCGCTTGCGGTTCCATTGGGGGCTGTGTTGTTCGGGTTTGTTTCCAGCCGCACCACGCCGGAGCGCGTGCTTACGGTCACCCTGCTGCTCATCGGCGTCGGCATGATCGTCATCGGCATGGCGCAGAGCACCGTGGCCATGGGCGTAGGCGCGGTGGTGCAACAGGTGGGTGCCGGCATGGCCGTCAGCGCAATGATCTTCTGGGTGGCATCGCTGGTGGGGCCTGCGCACCGCGGGCGGGCGATGGGGGCGTGGTCCAGTGCCTTCTTCGCCGGGATGTTCGTCAGCCCGCTGTTCGTCAACCTGCTGCGGGTGCAGGCCGAGGGCAGCATCATGGTGCCGTTCTCGGTGCTGGGTTGCGTGGGGCTGGTACTGGGGGTGGCCATCTTCGCCTACACCCTGTCGGGCCATGGGCACGCATTGCGCAAGGTCCCGGCGTGAAAGGTTGCCACTGCGGTGAATGAAAGGGCCTCCTGTTCAGGAGGCCCTTTTACTTTTCAGTGCCCTGATTCGGCCGTCGCGCTGGCCGCTAGCCCATGGCGTGCCTGGGCGCGCAGCCAGACGATGCCGCCAAGCATGAACACCTGGCAGGCGGCGCAGACCATCACCATCGAAGGGCCGGCGCCAATTGACGCCACGGCTGCCACCAGCGCGCCTGCCAACGAGGCGCCGCCCATCTGTAACGCACTCATGAGTGCGCTGGCGCTCCCCGCGTGCTGCCGAAAAGGCTGCAAGGCCAATTGCGTGGCATTGCCGCTGACCAAGCCGCCAGACATCGTCAGCGCAATGATCGAAGCCAGCCAAGGCCAGACAGAACGGGCGTCGGCAACCGCGCAGACAGCCAGCCCTGCACAGCCCGCCACGGCCAGCCCGGCGCCGGCGAGCAGCAGCGTGTGAGCCTCGACATGCCTGGCGCTCAGGCGCCCATTGCTCACAGCCCCCACGATCAACCCGGCCGAGCAGGCGCCGAAGGTCAGGCCGAACTGGTCCGGGCTCAGCCCCAGGTCGTCGATGAACAGGCTTGGCGCGGCGCCGACATAGGCGAAAATCGAGGCGAACGAGGCAGAAGTGACCAAGGTGCCGGCGAGGAACTGTGGTTCCCTGAGCGCCATCATGTAACCGCTGACCAACGACCTTGGGCTGAACTGCAGCAGGGGCGAGGCGAGGGTTTCCTGGAAGCCACGGGCAAACAGCAGGCCGATCCCGATGCCGTAGACGGCCAGCAACACATACAGCATCTGCCAGCTGGCAATGCCGATCAGCACCGCGCCCAGGCCCGGCGCCAACAGCGGCGCGAGCATGCCCAGGGCAGCCATGAACGACAGCTTGCTGCGTGCCTGGCTACCCTGGAAACAGTCGCGCATCACCGCCAGGATGACCGGCCTGCCAGCACCACCGCCGATGCCCTGCAGCAACCGCCAGGCCAGCAATGTGCCGAGGCTGTCCGACAACGCGCAGCCGATGCTGGCCACACTGAACAGTGCCAGGGAAGCCAGCAGTACAGGCTTGCGACCAAAGCGGTCGCTTAGCGGGCCGGCCAGCAACGGCGCAGCGGCGAAGCCTGCAAGAAACACGCTGAGCGACCAGGCCATGGCTTCCGGGGCAATCCCCAGTGCCAGGGCCGTGCTGCCGTTGGCCGGCAACGCCATGTCGATGGCAAGCGCGCCCAGGGCGCTCACCGAAGCCAGCAATATGAGAAAAGCGCGTGCGTGCGGGTCTATGGCCTTCAAGGGCAAACCTCCCGAATGGATGAAATAAGAATTCTAATTCTAATTTGTAGGCGACGCCAATCCGAATCGAACATTCAGCCGAGGTGGGGGACGGTCAGTGGGTCAGGAACAGCACGCTCATGGTGCCCAGATCTTGCTTCAGGTGCGTCCAGTCGCCTTCGCCGGCAGCGTCGGCCGCCGAGCCCAGGCCGAGGAAGCGGGCCAGTGACGAGTAGATGATGCGGAAGCAGGAATTCACGGCGCGCTCAGGGTCCGGATGGCGAATTTCAGCCTGGTGGGCGCGGACCTGAGCGATGAAGGCATCCGCCATGCGTGCGTGGGCCGCCTTGCCACTGCGGGCGATGTCGGCGTGGCCGGCACGGTTCATGAACGGCTTGATGATCGCGGCATGCCGCGCCAGGTGCTCGGCCAGGGTGTCGACCAGCAGCGGCAAGCGCTCGGACAGGGTCAATGGGCGGGCACCGAGGTCGCTCATCAGGCTCTGCCACTCCAGGTCCATCGTCTCCAGGGCATCCTCGAACACCACCTGCAGCAAGTCGTCCTTGCCTTTGAAGCGGCCGTAGATCGAGCCGATCGAGACACCGGCGGTCTTGCTGACGTCGTGCAGGGTGAGGTCCGCGGTCAGGCTTTCACACAGCAGCTGACGCGCTGCTGCGAGCACTTTTTCCAGGGACTGGCGGCTGCGGTCTTGCTGGGGCGGGCGTACGTTCGATGAGGTCATGGCGGCAAGCTTGGAGTTTTTTCTGGTGGCCCGCAAGGAAAAACTTGACGGGTATGAAAAGGCAATCAAGTATGAGGCATAGAATCAGAATTATAGTTCTATATGCAAGCATCGCTGCTTGATATCAACAACAAGAAAGGCTCGCTTTTCGAGGAGTACGGCGTTCATGCGATTGAAGGGATTGGATCTGAACCTGTTGCTGGTGCTGGATACTTTACTGCAGGAGTGCAACGTCTCCAGGGCCGCTCAGCGGCTGGGGCTGGGCCAGTCGACGGTCAGTTCGTCGCTGGCCAGGCTGCGTGAGCATTTCAACGACGACCTGTTGGTCAAAGGAAGCCAGAGCATGCTCCCCACGGCGCTCAGCCAGGAACTCAGGCCGATCGTCAGCCAATGGCTGAAGGCGGTCGGAGGGTTGCTCGAACGGCCAACGGACTTCGCGCCTGCGCAGTGTTGCGCCACCGTGCGCATCGCCTGCACCGATGACCAGGCACAACTACTGCTGCCGCAAGTCATCAAGACGCTGAGCCGACAAGCGCCCGGCATTCATGTGCAACTGCTGGCCGCACCCAGGGGTAGTCCTCAACACCTTGATGCCTGGATGGCCCGCCAGCACATCGACTTCATGATCGCCAGCGACGCCGGCAGCCACAGCGAAGTGCTTCTGGAGGAGCAGTGGCAATGCATCGCCAGGTCCGATCACCCTGACTTGAAGGCCGGCCTGAGCCTGGACACCTTCAACCGCTTGTCGCACCTGCGCGTGGCGGGGCAGTGTTTCGCGGGCGATGAGAAACGGGAGATCAGTGCGCAGGTGCCGGGTTATCTGGCCCTGGATACCTACCTGGAAGTGTGCGACTCGATCGCTTGCGTGCCTGCGTCGTTGAGCCGTGCCTACAGAACGGAAAAACCGCTGCAGGTTTGGCCGCTGCCTTTCGACGCAGCAAAGCTGGTGCAGCGACTGTCCTGGCGTGCCGATGTCATCCATGAGCCCTTGCACGACTGGTTGCGCCAGCTGATTCGTGGTTGCGTGAATGGAGCGGACGACGGAGTGCTGCCATGCGCTATCGGGCTCTAGACCTCAACCTGCTGGTGGTGCTGGATGCATTGCTGGAGCATTGCAGCGTCAGCCGTGCGGCCGAGCAGCTGTATGTGAGCCAGCCCGCTATCAGCGCTGGCCTGGCCCGTTTGCGCCAGCACTTCGACGACCCCCTGCTGGAACTCGACGGCCGACGCATGCGCCCCACGGTACTGGCACTGGAAATGCGAGATCAGGTTCGCCATGCCGTGCAGCAGGCGGCTGAAATCGCCCGCGGGAACCTCACCTTCGATGCCGCGCGTACCCGCCAAGCGTTCAAAGTGATGTGCTCGGACATCGATGCCGGGTTCCTCATTCCGCGGCTATACCAGCGCCTGGTGAAGGTGGCGCCTGGGGCACGCCTGGAGGTGTTGCCGAATGCCCTGCTGAATGAAGGCGCGGTGCAGGATGCCTTCCTGCGCCACGGTGTCGATCTGCTGATCGTACCCAGCGATCAATGCGACCCGGCCTATGCCAGCCATGTACTGCTCGACGTGCCGCTGGCGACGCTGGTCTCCCAGCGCCCGGTCGAGCCGAGTTTTGTGGTCGACCCGGCCGATGGCTGCGAGGTGATCGCCTCGGAGCTTGAAATGAAAGCCACAGAGGGCTGGTGTACCGACCACCTGCTGGCGTTGCCGGCACTGCTTGGCTCGAGCAACCTGCGTGTGCGGCTTCCGGAATTCGTTGCGCGCAAGTTCTGCCAGCGCCACCCCAATCTGCGCATGCTCAATGCCACACGGCATGCGCCGCGTTGCCGGCAGGTATTGCAGTGGCCGAGCCACCGCGACCAGGAACCTGCACACCTGTGGCTGCGCCAGCAGTTGATCGAATGCGCGGCCCATCTGGTGCAGGCGGCAGCGGTGGGCGAGGGCGACTCAGTGCGCCAGCTTCACCCACTGGCCTCCCGCAGCGTGGCTGCGCAGCATGGCTTCAATGCCGGCCAGCCCTCGTAGGCCGGCCTCGAAGCCTGGAAGCAGATCGCCTGAATGCGGGGCAGGACAGCCGCTGTGCCGCGCCTGCCAGCGCTCTGCGTAATCCCAGTAGAGCTGGGCGAAGGCCTCGATGAAACCTTCCGGGTGGCCTGCAGGCAGGCGCAGCAGCGCGTCCTGCTGCTGGGCATGTTCCCCTGCCGCACGTTTGAGGATGCGCGTTGGCTGGCCGGTTTGCGTGACCAGCAGCACCTCTGGTTGCTGCTGATCGAAGGTCAGCGAACCCTTGCTGCCGAATAGCCGCAGGCGCAGGCCATTGTCCTGGCCCGGCGCCACCTGGCAGGCCCAGAGCCCACCGCGGGCGCCGTTCTCGAACCTCAGCAGGGCCTGGACCTGGTCGTCCAGGCGGCGACCCGGCACCAGCGTTGCCAGGTCGGCGCAGACTTCGCTCAGCGCCACGCCGCTGACGAACTCCATCAGGTGCAAGGCATGGCTGCCAATGTCGCCCAGCGCCCCTGCCGGCCCTGCCTGGGAAGGGTCGTCGCGCCAGCTGGCCTGTGGGCTGTCTACCGATTCGGTGAGCCAGTCCTGGGCATACTCGACCTGGATCACCCGCAGTTCGCCCAAGGCACCGGCGGCTACCAGGCGACGTGCCTCCCTGACCATGGGGTAGGCGCTGTAGGGGTGCGTCACGGCAAAGATGCAGCCGCTTGCGCGTACGGTCTCGGCCAGCGCCTGCCCCTCTGCATAGCTTCGCGCCAGTGGCTTTTCGCAGATCACGTCGATGCCCTGGGCGATGAACGCCGAGGCGACAGGCAGGTGCAGATGGTTGGGAGTGACGATGACCACGGCATCTATGGCATCCTCGCGCGCCGCCTCGGCGCGTGCCATCGCCTGCCAGTCGTGGTAGCTGCGCTCCGGCTGGATGAACAGCGCGCTGGCACTGGCATCGGCGCGCTCGGGGTCCCTGCTGAAGGCCCCAGCCACCCATTCGAAGCGGTCATCGAGCCTGGCGGCCATGCGGTGCACGGCACCGATGAAGGCGCCATCGCCGCCGCCGACCATGCCCAGGCGCAGGCGTCGTGTCAGCGCAGTCATCGTTCACCTCCCAGGCCCAGCAGCCCAGACAGCGCCGCATTGTCCAACGGGCTGCGGGCAAAGTCGTCGAAGGCATGCTGCGCCACGTGGATGATGTGTGCGTCGATGAACTGCGCACCTTCGCGGGCGCCGTCCTCGGGGTTTTTCAGGCAGCATTCCCATTCCAGCGTGGCCCAGCCTGGGTAATCGTTTGCGGCCAGGCGCGAGAAGATCGCCTTGAAGTCGATCTGCCCGTCGCCCGGCGAGCGGAAGCGGCCGGCGCGGGAAACCCAGTCTGCATAACCGCCATAGACGCCTTGGCGGCCATCGGGCCGGAACTCGGCATCCTTGACGTGGAACGCGCCGATGCGTGCGTGGTAGTGGTCGATGAAGGCCAGGTAGTCAATCTGTTGCAGGTGCAGGTGGCTTGGGTCGTACAGCAGTTTCGCCCGCGGATGCTGGTCGACCACCGCCAGGAAGCGCTCGAAGCTGATTCCGTCATGCAGGTCTTCCCCCGGGTGCAGTTCGAAGCAGACATCCACCCCGTGGGTGTCGAACGCGTCGAGCAGGGGGCGCCAGCGCTTGCCCAGTTCGTTGAAGGCCAGCTCGACCAGGCCTTGTGGGCGCTGCGGCCAGGGGTAGAGGTAGGGCCAGGCCAGGGAGCCGGAGAAGGTTGCATGGGCGCTCAACCCCAGGCGGCCGGAGGCGCGTGCCGCCAGGGCCACTTGCTCGCTGGCCCACTGCCGGCGTGCCTCGGGGTTGCCCCGAAGCGCGCGCGGGGCGAAGGCGTCGAAAAGGCTGTCGTAGGCGGGGTGGACGGCAATCAGCTGGCCTTGCAGGTGTGTGGAGAGCTCGCTGATCACCAGGCCATGGCAGTCCAGGCGGCCACGTACGTCGTCGGCATAGCTCTGGCTGGTCGCCATTTGCTGCAGGTCGAACAGGCGCGGGTCACAGGGCAGTTGCAGGGCCTTGTAGCCCAGCCCGGCCGCCCATTCGGCGAGGTTGTCCAGGGTGTTGAAGGGGGCGCTTTCGCCGAGGAACTGAGCGACGAACAGTGACGGCCCCTTGAGGGTGATCATCGGCGGAGCTCCTGTTGGATGCGCTCACAAGCGCGTACGGCCAGGGCGACACTGGTCAGCGTCGGGTTGCAGGCGGTCGGTGTCGGGATGACGCCGTTGCCGGCCACATACAGGTTGCGCATTCCCCACACCTTGCCGCGGTCGTCACAGACACTGGTGCCATCGTCCACTTCACCCATGCGCGTGGTGCCCTGGTAGTGAAGGGAGCTGCCGGGCGGCAGCATCAGGGGCGTCTCGCCCAGCGGTTGGCCGAGCGCCCTACCGGCACGCTGCAGCAGGTCACGGGCTGCGCCCACCTGTTCGAGGTCGCGCTCGGTCAGGCTGTAGTCCAGCGTCATCGCCGGCAGGCCAAGGAAATCTTTTTCGGTCTCGCTGAAACGCACCCGGTCTTGCGCGCGGATGTCCTGCTTGCAGCAGAACCAGCCCATGGCCACGATGTGCTCGACGTTCGCCTGGGCGTCATCGGTAAGGGCCACCGGGCAGGCTTCCATCTGCATGACCTGGCCATGGAAGGGGTGATGCTGCTGATCGTACGGCACCCAGTACACGCCTACGGTCGGGTCCGCGCCAGCCTGGTTGATGCCGCACGCATCAGCATCGAGGCGCACCGCATGGACAACCTGTGGCTGGTCATTGAGGTAGCGGCCGAGGGCCTCGGGGCGAATGCCCGAGGCCCACAGCAATTGGGGGGTGCGCAGTGCATCGGCGGCGACGATGACGGTCTTCGCATCGACTCGATACTGGGTGCCGGTCGTGCGATCGAGCAGTTGCGCGCCGACGACATGATCGTGCCGTACGATGAGCTGGAGGCAGGCTGTGTTGTGCCGGATCTCGAACCGTTCAGGCCGGCCTGATTCCTCTGCCATTTCTCCGAGAATCGTGTCGCTGCCACTCCAGCGGCGCTGCGAAAGATCGGTACTGCAAGCCAAGGGCATGCGCTGCACAGGTCGTCCCTTGGCGGTGAACTCGGCGAATGCGCTGCCCAGCCGCTCGCGCAGGCGCTGGCTGACCGGGGTGTCCGGGTACGCGGCCGTGGTGACCTGCAGCAGTTCCCTGGCCTTGGCCAAGGCGGCCTGCATCTGAGCGGCGGGAATGAACTCGATGGCTTCCCCTTCTGCCGGCGTCGGGCAGGCACAGGTCCAGTGCGCGCCCATGCCACCTACATTGGTCGAGCAAGCAGCGGCCGGCAGTTCACCCCATTGCTCGCCGTTGGGCAGGTGCGTACCGGGGCGCACCAGGTGCTCCAGGCGATAGTCACCTGTCATGGCCGCGCCGGCGCGTTCCGGCATGCTGGGCACGGGGTAGCGGAAGGGCGTCGGACCCTGGGCAGCAACCTGCGCCGCCAGGCGGACTTCTTCGGGCAGGTTGCGAACGTGCTCGCCGGCGCGCTGGGAGAGCTGCGGGCCGGCATCGACCATCAGCACGCTCAACTGACCCTCATCGACCAGCAGGCGTGCGCAGGTGGCGCCGACCGGTCCACTGCCAACGATAAGCACATCCACATCGAACATCGCGTTACGCATTCTTGGAATTCTCCGCGAGTGGTTAATGGTCTGAAAGTATGTGCGGGGAATGTTTTGGCGACGCATGATAAATATCGATATCCCTCTATCCGATATTGGGATGTTATCGCCCAGGCATAAACAATGAAGATGAGGGGTGCTCGCCATAAACGATTTCAACGTGGCTGGCTGCCGTGGATTACTTGTGGTGCAAGTCCTCGCCTTGTGGCGGGTTCCGTAAAAACTACAAGAACTTCGGGAGTCATGACGTGCTTAAACTTTCATTGGGCGGCTGCCTGCCTTCACTTGCGCTAATTGTGGGTTCATCACTTATTGCCAACCCGGTTTTCGCGGTATCGACTGAAGAAGCAGAAACCACTGTCGGCCAGGCTTCCGAAGCCCCCGGGCGCTACAGTTGTGAATACTTCGACCAGTTCAATAGCCGGGCCACGGCGGTTATCCGTGCGCAATCGAACTGCGAGTCGTTGCTTGGCGATGTCGGGGGGCTGCGCTCCGAGCTGGCCGACCTGGGCATCGGTGCGCAATTGAGCTGGAACCCGATGGCGATGTACGACCTGAAAGGGCAGAACCGCGACCCGCAGGAGTACGGTGGGCAGAACTTCACCTACAGCCAGAGCCTGCAGCTGAGCCTGACCTACGACCTTGAGCGCGTGGGGTTCAGCAAGGGCGCCCAACTGAGCTTTACCCCGCAGTTGCAGACGTCCAACTACCAGCAAGGTTATCCGCGGTTGCACAACGTGGCCGTGCTGGCCGTGAACCAGCCCCTGAACGACGGCAGGCTGGAACTGCAATACGGCTTCTACCCGCTGATCCGCCAGTTCTACGGCATGATTCTGGGCGGCAACTCGGCGTCGGCGGCCCTTGGCCCGACCAGCGTCATCCCGGTGCAGGTCGGCCTGAGCCTGAACGCGCCAACCCCGGCCTTCGACGTGACGTTTCGCGACGCGAGCAAACGTTGGTATAACCATTCGTCGATCAGCCGCAGCATGACACCCGAGGGCTTTCTGGCCGACGTTGACAAGAACCCCTATGGCTTGAAGTGGCGGGTGGATGGGGCGAATCCGATCTTCGTCAATGAGTTCGGCTACAAGGCCGAAGCAGGCCAAGGCAGCCGGGCGCACTGGTTCCGTGCCGGGTTGATCTACAACACCTCGCATTACACTTACCTGAAAACCCAGCAACCCACGGACAGCAACTACGGTGCCTATGTCGCCAACACCGTTCAGTTGACCACGCCCACCCCCGGCACCCCGCAAGGGCTGTACCTGGATACCAAGGCGAGCTGGGCACCGAAGGACCGCAATGCCTACAACGGCGACGTTCAGGTAACCCTGTTCGATATCGGTCTGTTCCCAGGGCGACCGCGAGACATGACATCGCTTGGTTTCACCCGGTCGTTCATAAGCAAGGATTTCCGCGAAGCCCTGGGCGAACAAGGGTTGGAACCTGCCGATACCATCACGGCCGTTTCACTGTCCCACGCCTTCCGGGTCACCAAAGGCATCTACTGGATCAACGGCCTCACTTATCAGGATAACCCCACACTGGTGCCCAAGCGGGGTGATGCTTTCTTGTGGCAGACCAGCATGTACTGGAACTTCTGAGTGCACTTGCTTCGCCTGGTCTCTAGGAGTGGGTACGCAAAGGCTTTCTCCTAGAGCACGTAATAGTCATGGTTCCCTGTTCGCCGTTGTTGGGAGCTGCGAACGTTTTAAGACGAATGCCTGGTTATTCTGGACGAGGCACAAAGGAACTCTGGATAACCGTTCGCCAGTGTTCATACACTTTCCAGAAATAAAAGCACCACCTCTGCTTGCGGCTGAGATGGCTTGGCTTGTTGGATTCAGGGTTCAGCCGGTTATAAGAAAATCAGCCGATCCTGAAAAACAACGGGCCAACCGACCTATCCCAGCTCAACGCATCCCTCGCCTGATGCTCGTTGAGACGAGTATCGAAGAAGCTCATCTCATTCTTGAGTCATGATCTTGCTCATCCAAGGGATTGGTGGGCTCGGCTATTTCTTTTTCAGTCTGTTCTGGGCCAGGCGACGTTTGGCTTCCGCCCGCGCCGTGTTCAATCCCTGCCTGGCGGTGGCATGGCGATGCGATCGCATCCTATTTCTCGGTGAGGTCCGTTTCAGGATCTGCAACGCTCTTTTGTCATCGCATCCTCCGATAAGCGTGGATCTGCGCCCTGTTCCAAGCGCTCAGCAAGCTGTGTCCTTTTCAGGCGCGGCGGTGCAACGTGGATGAAAAAGCCTGAGTGAGGTGAAAAGCCACGGATTTCTTTCCGGCGCTGGCTTCCCGGCCTCGCTTCCCTGATTTAATATACTCGTCAGTATAAATATTCGATGTGCACTTCGCGAAAGGATTCATCATGTTGCGCCATGCCTTGTCACTCGCCCTGCCCGCCGCTGCCGCCCTGTTGCTGGCAGCCTGCGGCCAGGAAGCCGCCGCGCCTGCCGCACCGCGCCCGGCCCTGGTGGTCCAGCCGCAGCCGGCCGAAGCCGCTGCCGACAGTTACCCTGGCGAAGTGCGCGCGCGCTTCGAGCCGGAGCTGGCCTTCCGCATCGGCGGCAAGGTCAGCAAGCGCCTGGTCGAGGAGGGGCAGCGAGTCAAGGCCGAACAGCCGCTGGCCGAACTCGACCCGCAGGACGTGCGCCTGCAGCTGGAGGCCAACCGCGCGCAGCTGGCAGCAGCCGAGGCCAACCTGTCGCTGGTGCGCACCGAGCGCGACCGCTACCAGAAGCTGCTGGATCGGCAGATGGTCAGCCACTCCCAGTACGACAACGCGGAAAACCTCTACCGCGCGGGCCTGGCCCGCCTGAAGCAGGCCAAGGCCGAATTCGACGTGGCCGGCAACCAGGCCGATTACGCGGTGTTGCGTGCGCCGCAGGCGGGCGTCATTGCCAAGCGTCAGGTGGAGGTCGGCCAGGTGGTCGCGGCCGGGCAGACCGTGTTCACACTCGCCGCCGACGGTGAGCGTGAAGTGGCCATCGGCCTGCCGGAACAACAGTTCGCCCGCTTTGCCGTGGGCCAGGATGTCAGCATCGAGTTGTGGTCGCACCCTAACCAGCGCTTCCAGGGGCGTATTCGTGAGCTGTCACCTGCAGCTGACCCGCGCTCACGCACCTTCGCTGCACGGATTGCCTTCACCTCGGCCAAGGTGCCAGCCGAGCTCGGTCAGAGTGCGCGCGTATTCATCGCCCATGGCGGGGTGATTCCACTGGCGGTGCCGTTGTCGGCTGTCACCGCCGAAAACGGTCAGGCCTATGTCTGGCGCGTCAACAAGGACAGCCGCCTGGAGCGCGCGGTGGTGCGCCTTGGCCCGTATGGCAGTGAAACCGTGCCGGTGCTCGAAGGCCTTGCGCCAGGCGACTGGGTGGTCGCCGCGGGTGGCCATGTGCTGCGCGAGGGGCAGGAGGTGCGGCCGGTGGATCGCACCAACCGTGTGGTGAACCTGACGGTCAAGGAGTAAGTCCCGATGGGTTTCAACCTTTCCGCCTGGGCGCTGCGCAATCGCCAGATCGTCCTGTTCCTGATGATTCTGCTGGCTGCCATTGGCGCGATGTCCTACACCAAGCTGGGGCAGAGCGAAGATCCGCCGTTCACCTTCAAGGCCATGGTCATCCGCACCCTGTGGCCGGGTGCCACGGCTGAGGAAGTCTCGCGCCAGGTCACCGAGCGCATCGAGAAGAAGCTGATGGAGACCGGCGAGTACGAGAGGATCGTCTCGTTCTCGCGCCCGGGTGAATCGCAGGTGACCTTCATGGCCCGCGATTCGCTGCATTCCAAGGACATCCCCGAGCTGTGGTACCAGATCCGCAAGAAGGTCGCGGACATCCGCCACACCTTGCCGCCGGAGATCCAGGGGCCGTTCTTCAACGACGAATTCGGTACCACCTTCGGCAATATCTATGCGCTGACCGGCGCCGGCTTCGATTACGCGGTGCTCAAGGACTACGCCGACCGTATCCAGATCCAGCTGCAGCGGGTCAAGGACGTGGGCAAGGTCGAACTGATCGGCCTGCAGGACGAGAAGATCTGGATCGAGCTGTCCAACCTCAAGCTGGCCACCCTCGGAGTACCACTGGAGGCGGTGCAGCAGGCGCTGCGCGAGCAGAACGCGGTCAGCACCGCCGGCTTCTTCGAAACCCCCAGCGAGCGCCTGCAATTGCGGGTGAGCGGGCGCTTCGACAGCGTCGACCAGATCCGCCAGTTCCCCATCCGTGTGGGCGATCGCACGTTCCGCATCGGTGATGTGGCCGACGTGCACCGTGGCTTCAACGACCCGCCCGCGCCACGCATGCGCTTCATGGGCGAGGACGCCATCGGCCTGGCGGTGTCGATGAAGGATGGCGGTGACATTCTGGTGCTGGGCAAGGCGTTGGAGGGCGAGTTCGAGCGCCTGGCGCGCAACCTGCCGGCCGGCATGGAGCTGCGCAAGGTGTCGGACCAGCCAGCTGCGGTCAAGGCCGGTGTCGGCGAATTCGTCCAGGTGCTGGTCGAGGCGCTGGTGATCGTGCTGCTGGTGAGTTTCTTCTCCCTCGGCCTGCGCACCGGCCTGGTGGTGGCCCTGGCCATCCCCCTGGTACTGGCCATGACGTTCGCCGCCATGCACTACTTCGGCATCGGCCTGCACAAGATCTCGCTGGGCGCGCTGGTGCTGGCGCTTGGCCTGCTGGTGGATGACGCGATCATTGCCGTGGAGATGATGGCGATCAAGATGGAGCAGGGCTTCGACCGCCTCAAGGCGGCCAGCTACGCCTGGACCAGCACCGCTTTCCCGATGCTCACCGGTACGCTGATCACGGCGGCGGGCTTCCTGCCGATTGCCACGGCGGCATCCAGCACCGGCGAGTACACCCGTTCGATCTTCCAGGTGGTGACCATCGCCTTGCTGACCTCGTGGGTCGCGGCGGTGGTGTTCGTGCCTTACCTCGGTGAACGGCTGCTGCCGGACCTTGCCAGGCTGCATGCTGCCCGCCATGGCAAGGACGGGCAGGCGCCAGACCCTTACGGCACGCCGTTCTACCAGCGCGTACGGCGAGTGGTGGGGTGGTGCGTGCGGCGGCGCAAGACGGTGATCCTGCTGACCATTGCCGCCTTTGTCGGCAGCATCCTGCTGTTCCGTTTCGTGCCCCAGCAGTTCTTCCCGGCCTCGGGGCGCCCGGAGCTGATGGTCGACCTGAAGCTTGCCGAAGGCGCCTCGCTGGCCAACACCGCCGAGCGGGTCAAGCAACTGGAAGCGTTGCTCAAGCAGCAGGACGGCATCGACAACTACGTAGCCTATGTGGGCACCGGTTCGCCACGCTTCTACCTGCCGCTGGACCAGCAACTGCCGGCCGCCAGTTTTGCCCAGTTCGTGGTGCTGGCCAAGTCGATGGAAGACCGCGAGCGCCTGCGCAGCTGGCTGATCGACACCGTCGACCAGCAGTTCCCCGACCTGCGCGCCCGCGTCACGCGCCTGGAAAACGGCCCGCCCGTGGGCTACCCGGTGCAGTTCCGGGTTACCGGCGAGCATATCGAGAAGGCCCGTGCCCTGGCCCGCGAAGTGGCGGACAAGGTGCGTGAGAACCCGCACGTGGTCAACGTGCACCTGGACTGGGAAGAACCAAGCAAGGCGGTATTCCTCGAGATCGATCAGGACCGCGCCCGCGCCTTGGGCGTGAGCACCGCGCAGCTGTCGAGTTTCCTGCAGAGCTCGCTGACCGGCAGCACGGTCAGCCAGTACCGCGAGGACAACGAACTGATCGAAATCCTCCTGCGTGGTACCCAGCAGGAGCGTGGCGAACTGGGCAACCTCGGCAGCCTCGCACTGCCCACCAACAACGGCCAGAGTGTGGCGCTGTCGCAGGTCGCAACCCTGGAATATGGCTTCGAGGAAGGCATCATCTGGCACCGCAACCGCCTGCCGACGGTAACCGTGCGTGCCGACATCTATGACAAGGAGCAGCCGGCGACGCTGGTGCAGCAGATCTTGCCGACGCTGCAGGAAATCAAGGCCAAGCTGCCGGATGGTTACCTGCTGGAAGTGGGCGGTACGGTGGAAGACTCCGAGCGTGGGCAGAAATCGGTGAACGCTGGCATGCCGCTGTTCATCGTGGTGGTGCTGAGCCTGCTGATGATCCAGCTACGCAGTTTTTCGCGCACGGTGATGGTGTTCCTCACCGCGCCGTTGGGGCTGATTGGCGTGACCCTGTTCCTGCTGGTGTTCCGCCAGCCGTTCGGCTTCGTTGCCATGCTCGGCACCATTGCCCTGGCGGGGATGATCATGCGCAACTCGGTGATCCTGGTGGACCAGATCGAGCAGGATATCGCCTCGGGGCTGGACCGCTGGCAGGCGATCATCGAGGCCACGGTGCGGCGTTTCCGGCCGATCGTGCTGACCGCATTGGCGGCGGTGCTGGCGATGATTCCGTTGTCCCGGAGTGTGTTCTACGGGCCGATGGCGGTGGCGATCATGGGCGGGCTGATCGTGGCCACGGCGTTGACCCTGTTGTTCCTGCCGGCCTTGTATGCGGCATGGTTCAGGGTCAAGAAAGGCTGAAGATCGCAGGGGAGGGCTTTGCCCTCCATTCGCGGGCAAGCCCGCTCCCACAGGGCCTGAGTTGATCCCCTGCAGGAGCGGGCTTGCCCGCGAATGGCTGCTGAATAATCTTCAGAGCGCGCCGAAGACTTTCTTGGCCAGGCTGGTAGCGGCCTGTGCCGGGTTCTGGCGAATGCTCTCTTCCTGCTTGGCAATCATCTCGAACAGCCCGTCCAGCGCCTTCTCGGTCACGTAGTTCTCGATGTTGGCGTCATCCTTGATCAGCCCCAGGCCTTTGGCCTGGCCGGCGAACGCGTTGTACTGCTGGGCTACGCCGACCTTGTCGGTGGCCTGTTTGACGATCGGCAGGAACTTGGCGCGGATCTGCTCGCGGCTGCTTTTGTTCAGGTACTGGGTGGCCGAGTCCTGACCACCGCTGAGGATGCCCTTGGCATCGGTCACGGTCATCTTCTTCACGGCATCCACCAGAATCGCCTGGGCTTGTGGCACGGCGGCTTCAGCGGCCTTGTTCATGCTGGTTTCCAGGGCGTCGACCTGGTCGCCCTTGCCGAACATCTTCATTGCCTTGGCGGCTTTGCCGAGGTTGCCCGGCAGCTCGATGCGCACATCGGGGTTGTTGCTGAAGCCGCCTGGCGTGCTCAATTGCTTGACGGCAATCTGCGCGCCTTGGGTGAGGGCGTCCTTCAGGCCACCGGTGGCGTCGGACTGGCTCAGGTCGCCAAGCGACAGGGCCAGGGCACTGGCCGACAGCAGCAGGCCGGCGCACAGGGTGGTGAAGCGCAGGGAGGCGCGAATCATGGGTATTTCCTTATCGATGAAGTGGGGATGGCTCAGCGTACCGGGTCGACTTTGACCCGTACCGGCTGCTGGTCGCTGCCGTCGAGCGCGACACCGTGGTGTTCGGTGTTGATGAACAGCAGCTTGCCGTTGAGCTCGATCCGCGCGCTCACCGCGTAACGGTGGCCGGGCTTGACCTGGGCCGGGTCGTAAGTGAGGTGGAACGGCAGCGGTACGTTGCCTTTGACCGGGCCGGCCTGGCGGGCCAGGGTCACGGCGGGGGCGTCCATCAGCGAGACATCCTGCAACTCGACGCTCAAGGTGGCGGCAGGTGGCAGGGCGATGCGCTGCAGGTAGAAGACTTCGCCATCCAGGCTGGCCTGGCTGGTCGGGGTTTGGCTGGAACAGGCTGCAAGCAGGGATGCGCAACACAGCATAAAGAGCTTTTTCATGGAGTCTCCGGTGTCCTTGGCGCTGGCTTGTGGCCAACCCCAGGGACTTTAGCGGATTTTCCGGACTGGGTCGTCAGTCCATGTGGTTACTGCCGTGTTTGCCGTCATCACCGGTAGCAATCTTGTCGACGGTAACCCGTTGCGTACCGAGTGCTGTGTCCGGCTTTATCGGGTGATGACGGGTATTGATGTACAACAGTTGGCCATCTTTCTCGATGCGCACGGAAAGGGCGTAGCGGTGCCGTGGGTCGATCTGGCTGCTGTCGAAGGTCAGCTGCAGGTTGATCGGCATCAAGCCGCCGCAGTGCAGGCGTAAATCGGCAAGGCTGATGGCGGGTGCATCAGCCAGCGAAACGTCAAGCAGGCTCAGTTGAACCTGGCCGGATGGCGGAAGCGTGCTGTCGCCGGAGGAAACGATTTCAACGTCGAATGTCTTCATCTGTGTCATGTCAGTGTTCCTTGAGAGGGGCGTTTGATCCTCGCCCCTCCCAAGGCCTGACAGCAGGCTGAAAACCTACCCCGGCAGCGCATCCCCCGGCTCATCGCGGTGCAGCGCCACCTGGCGGATCGACAGGCGCAGCTCGGCGGACAGCACGCGCTTGGCCACGCCTTCGGCCAGTTCACCAAGCTTGTCGTGGTAACCCAGCTTGCCGTTGCCATCCGGGCGTAGCACAGCCTGCTCGATCAAGGTCTGAATGAAGTGGCGGAACAAGGTCTTGTCGAAAAACTCTGGCGCATTCAGGCCATGCAGGATTGACAGGCGTTGGGCCATCATCACGCACAGGTCCTCCAGTTCTTCGGCGCTCAGGCTGTTCTGACCGCTGTTGAGCAGCAGCGAAGTGGCCATGTAGAAACGCTGCAAGGTCTGGGTGATGGTGCGGGCGAGCAAGGTCAGCAGCACGAACTGGCGAGAGCTCGGCGCCGGGCGCATGTACAGGTCGTTTTCGTGGCGCAGCAGGCCTTGTTCGACCAGCGCTGCCAGCCACTGGTCGATCACCTCGTCCAGTTGCGCAGGCGTCCAGCGCAGGAACAGTTCGGCCTGCAGGTACGGGTACAACGCATGCACGTACTGGCCGAGCAATTCGCGACTCATGCGCGAGCTGCTGAGGAAGAAACTGGCCAGCAGCGCCGGCAGGGCGAAGATGTGCATGACGTTGTTGCGGTAATAGGTCATCAACACCGCGTTGGCTTCATCCAGATACAGGATGCGGCCCAGGGCGTCCTTCTGCTCGGCCAGCAGGTCCATGCCGCGAACGTGCTCGATCAGCGCCAGGCCGTCGCCTTCGGGCAAGGTGGTGTGCTCGGAGTAAGGCACCTGGCGCAGCAACGCCAGGTACAGGTCCAGCACTCGGGTCAGGGCGCGCTCGTCCAACGCCAGGCGGCTGGTGGAGAGCAAGGCCAGCGCCACCAGGTTGACTGGGTTGACCGCCGCAGCTTCGTTGAGGTGACGGGCCACGGTTTCGCCCAGGCGGGTGGTGGCTTCGTTCAGCCAGGCCGGGCGGTACTGTGGGCCCAGTTCCTGCTCGCGCCAGCCAGGCTGCTGTTCGTCGAGGAAGCTGGCCAGGCGGATCGGCTCGCCGAAGTTGACGTAGACCTGGCCGAAGCGCTGCTTGAGTGCGCCGAAGACCTTGAAGATGTCGAAGATCGACTCCTTCTTCTTGCTCGCGCCACGCAGTTCGCCAAGATAGGTACGGCCTTCGAGCACCCGCTCGTAGCCGATGTACACCGGCACGAACACGATCGGCGTGCGCGACGAGCGCAGGAAGCTGCGCAGGGTGATCGCCAGCATCCCGGTACGCGGCTGCAGCATGCGCCCAGTGCGCGAACGGCCACCTTCGACGAAGTACTCGACCGGGAATCCCTTGGTGAACAAGGTGTGCAGGTATTCATTGAATACGGCGGTGTACAGCGGGTTGCCCTTGAACGTGCGGCGCATGAAGAAGGCACCGCCACGGCGCAGCAGGCCGCCGATCACTGGCATGTTGAGGTTGATGCCCGCGGCAATGTGCGGCGGCGTCAGGCCGTTGCGGAACAGCAGGTAGGACAGCAGCAGGTAGTCGATGTGGCTGCGGTGGCAGGGCACGTAGATCACTTCGTGGCCCGGGGCGATGCCCTGCACCTGCTCGATGTGGTTGACCTTGATACCGTCGTAGATCTTGTTCCAGAACCAGCTCAGCACCACTTCGAGGAAGCGGATCGCGGTGTAGGTGTAGTCCGAGGCGATTTCGTTGCCATAGCGCAGCGCCAGGGCTTCGGCCTTGGCCACGGGCATGTTCTCGCGCTGGGCTTCTTCGGCGATGGCCTGGCGAACAAGCGGGGCATGCACCAGGCCCTTGACCAGGTTGCGCCGGTGCGAGAGGTCCGGGCCGATCACAGCGGTCTTCAGGTTGCGAAAGTGCACGCGCATCAGGCGCTGGGCCATGCGCACGGTGCGCTCGTGGCCCTTGTTGTGCTGCACCAGTTCGCGCAGGTGGATCGGTGCGGAGAACTGCACGCGGGTCTTGCGCCCCAGGATCAGCACGGTCAGCAGCCGGCGCAGGCGCCCGGTCACGGCCCAGCTGTCGGCGAACAGCAGCTTCCACGGGCTGTTTTCACTGGCCGGGGTCTGCCCCCAGAACACGCTGACCGGAATGATCTGCGCGTCCTCCTCGGCGTGCTGGCTGATGGCGGCGACCAGGCGTTCCAGGGTCGGTGGCGCGCCGCGCTTGTCGTGGCGGCCGAGCCAGTCCGGGTCCGGCGTCAGGTAGAAGAACGCGGCAGGTTCATGCAGCGGGCCGACCGCTACCGGCAGTACCGGGCGCGGAAGCCCCGCTTTGGTGCACTCACGGTCGACCACCGCCAGGTCGGTGAGCGATGGCGAGGGCAGGGCGTAGAACACCGGGCGGCTGCGGTCGAGATTGAGCGTCAGGGACGACTGGTTGATGGTCTCGGAGCGCACCCACAGGTACATCAGGCGACGCAGGGCGCCGAAAATCAGGCGGCGCAGGGGGGAACGGGTCATGGGGTGAGTGCCCTGGGAGTGAATTTCTGAGAATAGACAGCCATTTAGTCTGCCGTATCGGCGTAAGTTCAGCAAAATTCGGTAAATAGCGCGACGGTCATGAATTTTTTTTGTTCTGTGTCATATACTCGGCCTGCCACTTGCAGGATATTTCGGCAAGCGGCGTCGACATAGGGAGGACACCCTGTGTCTACAAGGCGATCTTCACAATAAAAATCCGGAGTAGTTCAGATGTCGTCTCGTGAGACTGGGAATGTTAAGTGGTTCAACGATGCCAAAGGTTATGGCTTCATTCAGCGCGAAGGTGGTGCGGATGTGTTCGTCCACTATCGGGCGATCCGCGGTGAGGGGCATCGTACCCTGGTCGAAGGGCAGCGGGTGGAATACGCCTGCGTGCAGGGCC
Source organism: Pseudomonas sp. LRP2-20 (assembly GCF_024349685.1). NCBI lineage: Bacteria > Pseudomonadati > Pseudomonadota > Gammaproteobacteria > Pseudomonadales > Pseudomonadaceae > Pseudomonas > Pseudomonas sp. LR2-20. Next base: position 1,271,496 of record NZ_AP025944.1, read on the forward strand.
AGAAAGGCCTGCAAGCCGAGGACGTAGTCGGGCTCTGAGCCTCATGTGGTAAGCCTCAAGCTGCAAGTTGACCGTGTAACTTGCAGCCTGAAGCAACCGGTTTCAGCTGGTGCGCCAGGTGATTTCCTCTTCACCGTCGGCGCTGATGCGGATCCAGCGATCAGCATCTTCTTCACCGTCTTCCTCGACCCAACCACCCGGTGCACACCGCACTTCGACGTTCAGTGCGGCGAACGCAGCACGGGCGCAGGCGACGTCATCGGCCCATGGGGTCTGGTCGCTTTCCAGGTACAAGCTGTTCCATTTCCCTACAGCTTTGGGTAACCAGGTGACTGGAATGTTACCGGCCTGGCATTTGAAGGTCTGGCCTTTCTGCTTCCATTCGCTGCACGGGCCGATCGCCTGGCTGAGCCACTCGGCAATCTGCTTGTGGTCGACGTCGGCGTCCTTCAGGTAGATCTCGATATCAGGTTGGCGCATAAGGGCTCCGGTGTGCTCAGTGCTGGCGCACGAAATAGTCATAACGCATGGAAACCGTTACCTCGAAGGGTTCGGCCTGGTCGATCACCCGGGCGCGCTTCTCGGCGCTGGCGCGCCAGCCGTGCGGAGTCATCGCCAGCAGGTCGGCACGGGCCTTGGGTTCGGCCAGGCTCAGGCGGAACTCGAGGGTTTCGCTGTGGGCGTGGGCCATGCCCGCGGGCACCAGGGCCAAGTGCTTGTCGTCGGCGTAGGGGCGCACTTCATCGTAAAGCACTTCGCGCAGCTCCATCAGGTGGCCGCTGGTCGGGCCCACACGCATCAGGCCGCCACCGAGGCTCAACAGGCGCTTGGCCTCGTCCCAGTCGAGCGGGCTGAACACGCTGGCGATGAACTGGCAGCTGGCGTCGGCCAACGGCACGCGGGCCATGCTGGCGACCATCCAGGTCACCTCGGGCGCGCGGCGACAGGCGCGCTTGACCGCCTCGCGAGAAATGTCCAGGGCATAGCCATCGGCGGCCGGCAGTGCCTGGGCGATCTGTGCGGTGTAGTAACCCTCACCGCATCCGATGTCCAGCCAGGCGCCCGGCTGACGCTCGGCGGCCAGTTCCGCCAGGCGGCGGGCCACCGGGGCGTAGTGGCCGGCGTCGAGGAAATCGCGGCGGGCTTCGACCATGGCCTGGTTATCGCCCGGGTCACGGCTGTTCTTGTGCTGCACTGGCAGCAGGTTCAGGTAACCCTGGCGGGCGCGGTCGAAGCGGTGGCCGGCCGGGCACACCACACCGTTGTCGAGCCGCGACAGGGCAGCCTGGCAGAGGGGGCAGGCGAGCATCAGGCGAGCAACCGGACCAGGGTCTGGTAGTAGATTTCGGTCAGCAGATCGAGGTCGCTGGCCAGGATTCGCTCGTCGACCTGGTGGATGGTAGCGTTGACCGGGCCGAGCTCGACCACCTGGGTGCCCATGGTGGCGATGAAGCGGCCATCGGAGGTGCCGCCGCTGGTCGACGGCTCGGTGTCGCGGCCGGTGACGCCCTTGATGCTGGCTGCCACGGCGTCGAGCAGTTCACCCGGTTCGGTGAGGAACGGCAGGCCCGACAGTGCCCAGTCGATCGACCAGTCCAGCTCGTGTTTATCGAGGATGGCCGATACCCGCGCCTGCAGGCCTTCGACGGTCGACTCGGTGGAGAAACGGAAGTTGAACAGCGCGGTCAGCTCGCCCGGGACCACGTTGGTGGCGCCAGTGCCGGCATTGAGGTTGGAGATCTGGAAGCTGGTCGGCGGGAAGAACGCATTGCCTTCGTCCCAGTGTTCGGCTGCCAGCTCCGCCAGGGCCGGGGCGGCCAGGTGAATCGGGTTGCGCGCCAGGTGCGGGTAGGCGACGTGGCCTTGCTTGCCGCGTACGGTCAGCTTGGCGCCGAGCGAGCCGCGACGGCCGTTCTTGACCACGTCACCGAGCAGGGTAGTGCTCGACGGCTCGCCGACGATGCACCAGTCCAAGCGCTCGTTGCGCGCTTTCAGGCGCTCGACCACCGCCTTGGTGCCGTGGTGGGCCGGGCCTTCCTCGTCGCTGGTGATCAGGAAGGCGACCTTGCCGCGGTGGCCCGGGTAATCCTGCACGAAACGTTCACTGGCGATCACCATCGAGGCCAGGCTGCCTTTCATGTCGGCGGCGCCGCGGCCGCAGAGCATGCCGTCGGCGTCGATCAATGCTTCGAACGGCTCGTGCTGCCACTGCTGCACCGGGCCGGTGGGGACCACGTCGGTGTGGCCGGCAAAGCACAATACCGGGCCGTCCTGGGTACCGTGGGTGGCCCAGAAGTTGTCGACGTCTTCAATGCGCATCGGCTCCAGCTGGAAGCCTACGGCGCCCAGGCGGTTCATCATCTGCGCCTGGCAGTCGGCATCGACGGGGGTGACCGAGGGGCGGCGGATCAGGTCGCAGGCCAGTTGAAGGGTAGGCGAGAGCTCGGCAGGGGCCGTCATGGTAAAACTCCGGAAGCAGGGCAAGGCAGGCAAGGAGCGGTAGTTTAAAGCAAAAACCTTTGCGTGAAGCGTGCGCTGTCGAGTGATTGCAGCGCAATGCCTGCTTGGGGGGAAGTGTTTCAGGCTGAAATCGAGGTGCAGGGGGGGCTAGCTTGCATCGCCCTCTGGAGGGGCTACCCACTCACATCGAAAGTTAGAGGAACGCTATGAGTATCAAGCAGGGCATTGTCATGATCATGGCACTGGGATGCAGTTCAGCCGTGCTCGCCAGCACTACAGATGTCATCGTCACCGGGGTAATCAAACCTGCGGCGTGCACGCCGTCCCTCAGCGGCGGTGGAACGTTCGACTTTGGCGTCATCTCGGCTGCTGATCTCAAGGACGATGCAAGGACCCAGTTCAGATGAGGGTGTCAGAAATTTTGTGTTCGGGCATAACATGAGTAAGAGGTGCATGTATGCCAACCAAAAAGAAACCCCTGCGTGACCTGCCCAAAATCCCCAAGGAGCTGCTGGAGCAGTTCGGTGAGGGCCTGATGACCGCAGAAGCTATCGAGGATGCCTCTGCGGCGTTCAAGAAGGCCTTGATCGAACGCGCTCTGCATGCCGAGCTTGGCCACCACCTGGGTTATCCGCCGGGCGCGCAGCGCCCGGAGGATGAAACCAACCAGCGCAACGGCAAAAGCGGCAAGACAGTGCTAACCGGCGATGGGCCTCTGCGCTTGGATATCCCTCGCGACCGTGACGGCAGCTTCTCGCCCATCCTGATCCCCAAACATGAGCGCCGTTACACTGGCTTCGACGACAAGATCATCGCCATGTACGCCCGTGGAATGACAGTCAGAGAGATCCGGGCCTTCCTGTCCGAGCAGTATGGAACCGACGTTTCACCCGACTTCATCAGCTCTGTGACAGACGAGGTCATGGACGAAATTGGCGCGTGGCAACAGCGGCCATTGGAGCCGATGTACCCGGTCATTTTCTTTGATGCGCTGCGGGTGAAGATTCGCGAAGAAGGCCTGGTGCGCAACAAGGCCATTTACTTGGCTTTGGGCGTTCTACCCGACGGGACGCGCGACATCCTGGGCATCTGGATCGAGAACACTGAGGGTGCGAAGTTCTGGATGAAGGTGTTCAACGATCTCAAGACACGTGGCGTCGAGGACGTGCTGATTGCCGTGACCGATGGCCTTAAAGGCATGCCAGAAGCCCTCAGCGCCGTGTTTCCAGAGACGACATTGCAGACGTGCATCGTGCATCTGATCCGCAACAGCCTGGACTACGCGGCCTGGGACAAACGGCGCGCACTGGCCAAGGAACTGAAACCGATTTACCAAGCCATCAATGCCGAAGCGGCTGAGCAAGCACTCGATGAGTTTGAGAGCGGGCCGTGGGGTGAGAAATATCCAACGGTGGTGGCTGCCTGGAGACGCGCCTGGGATCGCGTGATTCCATTCTTTGTCTTTCCGCCCGCCATCCGGAAGGTGATCTATACCACCAACGCGATCGAGAGCATCAACGCCCAGCTACGCAAGGTCATCAAGACCCGAGGGCATTTCCCGAATGATGACGCAGCGACCAAACTGATTTGGCTGGGATTGCGCAACATAACAGCCAATTGGGGAAAACCGGCCCATGATTGGAAAAGCGCGATGAATCAATTTGCGATTCTGTACGGAGATCGGTTCATCAGGCCAACCTGGTGAAGATCAGGGCCTGCCTGACGGCAGGCCGTTACCGGCCCGCACACAAAAAATCTGACACTTCCGTTCAGATCGCCGTCCCAGCAACTTGCAGTGACCTGTGATGCGCCAGTTCGGTTCGCCTTGCGGGGCGTTGATGGTCGGGCCGGCAGCGCTGACAGGCCTGCCGGCCATACAACGGCATTCGGCCTGGGTACCAATGATCTCGATCAGCGCATCGGTGCTTATTTCCTTTCAACGGTTGCCAACACTTATGTCGCCGACGGCAGTAGATCAGTGACCCGTCTCATCACGGCCGACAACGGCACATCCTGGACGCGGGACAGCAACACCAGGTTTTCGCTCCTGTACAACGGTGCGGAGGGTCGCTTTCATGGCTTTGCGGTAGGCGCAGAGATACCAACCGCCATCAAGCAGTTGACCGCCGACCTGCAGATCGACATGCGCATCGCCGCGCTCAAGGACCTGACGGTCACCGACGACATCACCATCGATGGCGCTTCGACCATTGAGGTGTCCTACCTCTAAGGGCGCTCCGAGTGCGCGCTCGTCGCTACGACGGCAAGTGTCGGCTCGGTCCCCTCTCTGGTTCGCGGCCCTTCAGGGTAGCGAACCTGCCCTTGTATAAAGTCGAGCTTGAGCATGTTGAAGCAATTGCTGTTGAGTGCTGGCTGCGTGCTGCTGTCGGTCAGCGGCGCCCTGGCCGCCGGTATGGTCCCGGAGACTTCCGTGGTGATCGTCGATGAAGCCGAAGGCGAGGCGTCGATCACGGTGCGCAATGATGATCCAACCCCTGCACTGTTACTGGTAACCCTGCAGAACTTGCCGGAGGATGAAGAGCCTCTGCTGTTTCTCACCCAGCCCGCCTGGCGCGTCGAGGCTGGCGAGGAGCAGCGGGTGAGGTTCATGCTGCGCGCTGCCGCGCCACTGCGCACCCAGCGGTTGAAGCGGGTGATATTCGAAGGCGTGCCACAGCAGGAAGTGGCGGGTAAGCGTATTGCCAGGGTTGGGGTCAGTGTGAGGCAGAACCTGCCGGTGATCATTCACCCCAAGGGCCTGGCCCCCAACCGCTCACCCTGGGAGGGCTTGCAGTGGCGCTATGGCAAACAAGGGTTGCAGGTTGATAACCCGACTCCCTATGTGGTCCGGTTGGCGCAGGAAGTAAGGTTGATGCCCGCGAACGAGCAAGGCTACTTGCCTCGCGCTTACATTTTGCCAGGTGAGACGCTTGAGGCTCGGCTGGAATCGCCAGCCCCACAGGGCCCGCAAAGTATCAGGCTGTTTCCGGCCACGGTATACGGCTTTGCCGTGGATGAATTTGAGGCTCCGTTACTCAGGGGCGACAGTTGAATGAGCGTGCCGGGAGCAGCCGAGCGGCACGCTGGCATTGTCTGATGGCGCTCCCTTGGGCCTTTCTATCTGTTGAGTGCAGAGCCAGCGACGGCATGACATTCGATCTCGAACTGTTGCGTCAGCGGGGGGTGAGTGAAGAGCTTGCGGCCTACTTTGGTGACATGCCGCGCTTCACCCCGGGCAATCACATCGTCAGCCTGAAGGTAAATGGCTCACGATCAGGGCAGGTACAGGCACGCTTTCTGGATGATGGCAGCTTGTGCATTGATGCAGGCCTGCTGGACGCGGGAGGGATTCGGTTGCCGTCAGGTTCATTGAATATAAGCCCGGACTCCTGCATCGACTTGTTATCGAGTTACCCGCAGAGCCAGATACAGGCAGACCCTCAATCCGCCAGTGTGACGATGGTGGTGCCTGCGCAAGCCCTGCGCCCGGCCGCTGACGACGGTGATCTTTCGGCTTATGACTCAGGCGGGTTCGCTGCAGTTTTCAACTACGACGTGTCGATGCTCGATACGCGTTTCAACAGTGGCAGCAGCAGGGCCTGGACTGCCCTCACCGAGCCAGGTTTGAATCTGGGGGACTGGATCGTGCGCAGCCGTCAGATTGCCAGTCTGGGGCAACAGGCAAGTCGGTTCAACGCACTGGAAACCTACGCCCAGCGAACGTTCGCCGATCCGGGGACCGTCTTGCAGGTCGGTCAGATCCACATGGGTAATCCCGTGCTCTCCGGCGTTTCAGTTGAGGGTTTTCAGCTGTTTTCCGAGCAGTCGCTGGGGCATCTTCAACAACGACGCGTGGTTCAAGGTATCGCCAAGTCCCAAGCGCGAGTGGAAATCTACCAGCGCAATCGCCTGGTGTATGCCACAGTCGTGCCGCCGGGTCCGTTTTCCATTGATCCCCCTACGCCAGTCGATGCCTTCGCCGAACTGGAGATGGTCATCCATGAAGCGGACGGTGAGGCGCGTCGTGTGACCTTGCCCGCCTCGCCCATGGCGGCGGAGTTGTCAGAGGGATACCAGTTCGGCATCGGCCAACTTCGCCACAGCAGTACGACGTCACCTTGGGTACTCAGTGCCGGGTGGAGCGGGGGGGTACTTGATGGCGTGGCATTGGGGGGTGGTGTGCTTGCCACAGGCAGTTATCAGGCAACAGGGTTTGCTCTGGGCGCTCAGCCGTGGACGCAGGCCCAGATACAGTGGTCGCTGGGTTACTCGCAGCCCTTGCGTCAGGGAGGTGGAGTGCAGAGTCAGGTTACCCTGAACCAGCAGTTTGGCGGCGGGTGGGGGGCGGGCTTGACCTATGGATTGCAGAACCGAAGTTATCAGGACCTTCTGCAGGCGCTTGACCCGTCAGCGCACGTGGGTGGCCTGCGCGATTCCTTCAGCGTCAGCCTGTCATGGCAGGGCACCGGGCTGGGCAACTTCAGTCTCGGTGGCGGCCAGTCGCAAACGCATGATGGCAAGACCAGCAGCCATGCAAGCCTGCGCTGGGAAGCGACATTGCGGCAGGTGTCGTTGAATGCGGGGGTGGAATGGAGTTTCAGGGGGGAAGACGATCGAGGGCGTCTGATTTACGTGAGCGCTAGCTTGCCATTGGCCACCCATCGTCGGCTGAGCACCTCGATCCGAGGTTCGGGTGACAAGTACCGCTCTTCCGTCAACCTGCGCGAGCAGGTCAGCGAATCGTTACGTTATCGCCTCGGTGCCAGCCATGATAGCCATGATTCGGCGCTGCGCCCCAGTGCCGGCGTTTCCTGGTTGGCACCCTTCAGCCAGGTGCAGCTGGACTACACAAAGACTGGCGACTCCGCACGAACCTTGGCAGCCAACCTGCGCGGCGGGGCCGTTGGGCATGCACAAGGCATCACGTTATCGCCCTATGCCATTCAGGACACGTTCGCAGTCATCGAGGTGGGTGATGTGCAAGGCGTGAAAGTCGATACGCCAAGCGGCCCTGTGTGGACCGATGGCGAAGGCCGAGCCATTGCCTCACGGATCAGCCCTTATGCGGATAATCGGGTGCAGGTGCAGCCCCGAAGCCTGCCGCGCAATGTCGATTTGGCCAACAGCCTAGGCATCGTCCGTGCTGGTCGAGGCGCCGTTTCCCAATTGAGTTTCCTTGTCGAACGGACCAGGCGTGTGCTGTTGCAGACGGCACAGGGCGACGGGCCACCCTTGGCGGACAGTTCGATGGTAGTGGATGCCAGCGGAAGCTTCGTGACCATGGTGCAGGCCGGTGGCTTGATATTCCTGCATGACTTCCAAGAGCAGGAGCGCTATCAGGTGACCTCGCCAGACGGCTCTGCTTGCGCCCTTGAATTTACGCTCAGCGACAGCCCTGACCCGGAGCAATATTATGAAGCGACCACCGCACGCTGCCATGCGATCTGAATGCATGGGCACTAAGCTTTGCCTGGCCTTGCTGTTGATGGGCATGAGCTGTGCCGCAGCCGCGCAGGGCTGCCAGATCACGCTCGGCCAGCCCGTGATCGATTATGGCAAGGTCAACAAGACCCAGTTGCACAAGCAAGGCAATCGCTACCTGTTGGGAGAGCGACAGCTGCAACTGACGGTCCAGTGTTCCAGCAAAACTGATATGGTCCTCAGCTATATGGCTGATGCCACTAATGGCGATGCGTTCGGTCTAGGCGAGCAAGGGACATATTCACTGGTGCTCGCTGACGCGCGAGTCGATGGCCGTCCAGTGGCCTTGGGCGCAGCAAGCTCGCGTCGTCCATGGCAGATGAAAGGCGACCAGCTCCAATGGTTACCTGAAATGCAGGTTGCGCCATTTCAGGCGGATGTCCCCCTTCAAGGCACAACGTTCACGGCTCGCCTGAGCGTCACCGGGTGGCTCGACGCAAGGTCGGCTTTGTCCAGCGCTGCCGAGCTGCAAGCTAGCGCCATGGTGGGCGTCGATGGCGCTACCGTGGCCCTGGCATTGCAGGCCAGCGTCGTGCCTGCAGCCTGTAGGTTGCAGCTGGGCAATGACGGTCTGGTGGACTTCGGCGTGATTGAAGCCGGGCAGTTGTCTGCCAGCAATACCAGTACCCTGCGACGGTCTTTGTCCGCCGCTGTGACCTGTGATGGCCCCACTCGGTTCGCCCTTCGCGCGATGGATAACCGCCAGCCGGCAACGGTCAGCCATGTGCAGGGCGCCGAACGTTCCACCCTGTTTGGAGCGGGTAAAAAAGCCAGTGACGACCTGGCGTGGTCATTGCAGTTCGAAGGGACGATCCTGGGTGACGGGCAGGTGTTGCAACCGCTGTATTCCACCCAAGGTGGCGGTGGCTGGGAGCCAACTGCCAAAACGACGTTCTTTCACGTCGACAATCGGTTGCTGGGGTTCGCGAGCAGCGATCGCACTACGGTCGGGCCTGCCTTGATCAGGCAGCTCGACGCAATGCTGATGGTCGAGCTGTACGTCGCGCCTTTGCGCCAGCTCGACCTGCGTGACGAGATGCCCATCGATGGTGCGGCCACACTGGAGCTCGTCTATCTGTGAGGATGAGCTCCAGATGGTCGGCAGTCCAGGTCAAGTGTGCGCGGGTTGCACCTCGGCTACTGGCTTGGGCAGCGAAGACAGAAACGCCATCACCAACGCCGCCGCATACGGCAACGACTGCACCAGCAGCATCGCCACCCAGAAGCGCATGTCCGAACTCGGCAGCCCCTGCACCAGGAAGATCCCGGCCGCCGCGCCCCACAGCAGCAGCATGATGAACAGCTCTTCCCGCGCTTCGGAAATCGCCACCAGCAAGCCATGGCTGTCGGCATTCTTCGGTGTGCGGAAGAACGGCATGCTGCTGGTGAAGAACCCGTACAGCACCGCCTTGGCGATGGTGTGTGACAACGCCAGCCCCGCCAGTGCCGCGGCAAAGGCATCCTTGAGGTTCACCCCCACCGCGCGGCGGTAGAGGAAGATGATCTTGCCGACCTTGAAGAAGAACAGCGCCAATGGCGGGATGGCGAAGATCATCAGCGGCGGGTCGACCCGGTGCGGCACGATGATCATCGCGGCCGACCACAGCAACGCGCCGACGGTGAAGAAGATGTTCATGCCATCGGCGATCCACGGCAGCCAGCCGGCCAGGAAGTGATAGCGCTGGCCCCGGGTCAGCTCGCTGTCCTTGCCGCGCAGCAGGGCGCTGGCGTGGTGCTTGATGATCTGGATGGCGCCATAGGCCCAGCGGAAGCGCTGTTTCTTGAAATCGATGAAGGTATCGGGCATCAGGCCCTTGCCATAGCTGTTATGGGCGTAGGCGGCCGACAGGCCTTTCTCGAAGACGCGCAGGCCCAGTTCGGCATCCTCGCAGATGCACCACTCGGCCCAACCCAATTCTTCCAGTACGCTGCGCCGGGTCATGGTCATGGTGCCGTGCTGGATGATCGCATCACGGTCGTTGCGGGTGACCATGCCGATGTGGAAGAAACCCTTGTATTCGCTGTAGCAGAGTTTCTTGAAGGCGCTCTCGTTCTGGTCGCGGTAGTCCTGTGGCGACTGCACCACGGCAATCTTCGGGTCGGCGAAGTGCGGCACCATGTGCTTGAGCCAGTTGCGGTCGACGCAGTAGTCCGAGTCGATCACCGCGATCACTTCGGCGTCCTTGGCGGTGTGCGGGATCAGGTAGTTCAGCGCGCCACCCTTGAAACCGGCCAGGGGCGCGACGTGGAAGAACTTGAAGCGCTCGCCGAGCTTCTCGCAGTGGGCTTTGAGTGGCTCCCACACGGCAGGGTCCTTGGTGTTGTTGTCGATCACCAGCACTTCATAGTCCGGATAATCCAGCGCGGCGAGGGCGTCGAGGGTCTTTTTGACCATCTCCGGTGGCTCGTTGTAGCACGGCACATGCACAGACACCTTGGGCCGGTAGGCACTGTCGCCCTGCACCGGCAGGAATTCGCGCCGGCGCTTGAGCGTCCACACCGCCTCGGCCAGCTCGTGGGCTTCGGTCATCAGTACGATGAACACGCCCAGCGCGCCCAGCGCCAGCAGCACGCCGACGGTAAGGCTGAACCAGGTGCTGTATTGCTGGCTGTAGTCATAGGCGATCCACACCAGCACCGACCCGCACAGGAAGGTGATGAACGTGAGGAAGGTACGGCCGCGCTGGCGCAAGGCCGAACCATCGATCAGCAGCACGGCCAGGGCGATCATGGCCAGTACCACCGAGGCGACCGCCAAGGCCCGCCACTGCGGGATCGCCACCACCGGCCCCTCGAAGTTGAACTTCTGCTGGCGCTCGGCGTTGTACACGCCCCAGTAGGCGCCCACCGAGCCTTCGTCGTTGGCTTTCCAGGGCTGGTCGTAGGCCTCGATGACGAAGTAGTTGTAGCCACGGCGGTTGAGGGCGTTGACCAAGGTGCGCAGGTAGATGGCCTGGTCGGCCTGGGTGGCGTCGGCACCACCGCGCATGCGGCCGTTGCTCGGCCAGCCGACTTCCGACAGCAGCAGCGGCTTGTGCGAGAACTGGTGGCGCAGCTCGCGGGCACGGTCGAGGACGAACTGCACCGAGTCTTTCATCGGCACGAATTCCCAGTACGGCAGGATGTGCGCGGCGATCAGGTCGACGTGCTTGGCCAGTTCCGGGTGTTCCTTCCAGATGTGCCACTGTTCACTGGTGGTGACCGGCACCTTGACGGCGGCACGAACCCGATCGAGGTACTTGATCAGCTCTTCGGGCGTGACTTCTTCGCGGAACAGCGCTTCGTTGCCGACCACCACCCGCACCACGCTGCGTGAATGGTTGGCCAGCTCGATGCCTTTTTCGATCTCGCGTTCGTTGCGCTCCAGATCTTTGCTGATCCAGATGCCCAAGGTCACGCGCAGGCCGAATTCTTCGGCCAGCCGCGGGATCTCGGCCTGGGTGCCCTCGACGGTGTAGATACGAATGTTGTCGGTGAGCTTGTTCATCTGGTCCAGGTCCTGGCGCATCTCGTCTTCGCTGGGGTACTGGCCCTTTTGCGGGCTCTCCCCAAGGCGGAACGGCGAGTACGAGAAGCCGGAGATCTGTTCCGGCCAGGCAGGTGCGGAGACTGGGCGATTGATCAGCGCCCAGAACCCGGTGAACAGCGCGGCGATGGCCAGGACCACCACCAGGTTGAGGCCGAACTTGCGTGATGACATTGTGGTCCGCTTTTGTCTAAGTGATGGGATATTAAAGCAGTAATGCCAGGGTGTTTCCTAACGATGGAGGTGAAAGCGGCCGCTGGCCTATAATGCGCGCCGATTTTTGCGTATGAGTGTCGGGGTAGCAACATGAGCACAGAGGATCCACGCTTTGCCGGCGTTGCCCGGTTGTACGGCGACGAAGGGCTGCAGCGTCTGAGCAACGCCCATGTGGCGGTCGTCGGCATCGGCGGGGTCGGTTCATGGGCGGCCGAAGCCCTGGCGCGCAGTGGCGTGGGCGAAATCACCCTGTTCGACCTGGACGATGTCTGCGTCAGCAACACCAACCGCCAGGCCCACGCCCTGGAAGGCCAGGTGGGGCGGCCCAAGGTCGAGGTCATGGCCGAGCGCCTTCGGGCGATCAATCCGGCGATCACGGTGCATGCTGTGGCGGATTTCGTCACCCGTGAGACCATGGCCGAGTACATCACCGAACAGATGGATGCGGTGATCGACTGCATCGACAGCGTGATGGCCAAGGCCGCGCTGATCGCCTGGTGCCGGCGCCGCAAGATTGCCATTGTCACCACCGGTGGTGCGGGCGGGCAGATCGACCCGACACAGATCCAGGTCGGCGACCTGAACAAGACCTTCAACGACCCGCTGGCCTCACGGGTGCGCTCGACCCTGCGTCGGGACTACAACTTCTCGCGCAATACCAGCCGCAACTATGGCGTGCCGTGTGTGTTTTCCAGCGAGCAGCTGCGTTATCCGAAGGGGGATGGCAGTGTCTGCCTGCAGAAGAGCTTCGTTGGCGAAGGCGTGCGCCTGGACTGCGCGGGGGGCTTTGGTGCGGTGATGATGGTGACCGCCACCTTCGGCATGGTCGCGGCGAGCAAGGCAATCGAGAAGCTGGTGGCTGGCGCGCGGCGGCCCTCGGAACGAGTAAAACCTGAATAGTTGTGTTGGGTTCTTCGCGGGCAAGCCCGCTCCCACAGGTAAAGCGTTGTCCTGAGGGTTTGCGCTATGTCTGTGGGAGCGGGCTTGCCCGCGAAGCAGACGCAGCCGATTCAGCAGGTGGACGCCAGCTCCGCCATCCGCAGCAACACCGCATGCAGCCCATTGCTGCGCGATGGCGACAATTGCCGCTCCAGACCTAGCCGAGTAAACCACCCAGGCAGATCCAGCTCGGCCAAATCCGCACTGGACAGACCTTGTACACGCACCAGCAACAGGGCCAGCAACCCGCGCAACAACCGCGCATCACTGGCCGCCTTGAATCGCCACTGGCCGTCGTCATGTTCGGCGACCAACCACACCAGGCTTTCGCAGCCATGCACGCGATTGGCCTCGACCTTGTCTGCCTCACTCAGCGGCTCCAGCCGATCACCCCATTGCATCAGCAGGCGCGCCCGCTGCTCCCAGCCGCGGGCCTGTTGGAAACTGGCCAATGCCTCCTGAGCCTGTACCGGCAAACTCATCGCAACAGCTCCAGGCCTTGGTCCAGCGCCTCGAAGAACCGTTGCAGGTCGTCACTGTCGTTGTACAGCCCCAGCGACACCCGGATGGCTCCCTCCAGCCCCAGGCCCTTGAGCAGCGGCATGGCGCAGTGGTGCCCCGCGCGTACAGCAATGCCTTGCTCGGTCAGCATATGGGCGATATCGGCGTTGTGTACCCCTTCGATGACGAAACTGGCCAGGGCCGTTTGTGGTGTGCCAAGGACGCGCACACCCTCGCGGTCGGCCAGGCCACGCAGCAGGTGCTGGTGCAGGCTGGCTTCGTGGGCCTCGACGGCATGGCCATCGAGGCTGGCCAGGTAATCCAGCGTCGCGCCCAGCCCGAGCACCCCGGCAATCGGCGGGGTCCCGGCTTCGAAGCCCAGCGGTGCGGGGCGGAAGCTGGCGCTCTGGTAGTCGGCCAGTTGCACCATTTCCCCACCGAACTGCCAATGACGCAGCAGTTCCAGGGCATGGCTACGGCCATACAGTACGCCGACACCTTCCGGCCCATACAGCTTGTGGCTTGAAAACACGTAGAAGTCGCAGCCCAACTGCTGCACATCATGGCGGCCATGGACCACGCCCTGAGCGCCATCGACCACGGTCAGCGCGCCTTGTGCACGGGCATGAGCCAGCAGCGCAGGCAGGGGTTGCCAGGTGCCGAGCACGTTGGACAGCTGGCTGACGGCGAGCACGCGGGTACGCGGGCCGATCAGCTGCAGCGCCTGGTCCAGGTCGATACGGCCATGTTCGTCCAGCGGCAGCACCACCAGGCGCAGGTCGCGCCGCCGAGCCAGTTGCTGCCAGGGCAGCAGGTTGGCGTGGTGTTCCAGCGCGCTGATGGCAATCTCGTCGCCCGCTTCGAAACGGTGTTCCAGGCCATAGGCCAGCAGGTTCAGCGCCGAGGTGGCGCCATGGGTGAACACGATCTGCCGTGAGTCCGCGGCATTGAGCCAGGCGGCCACCTTGTCGCGGCTGGCCTCGAAAGCCTGGGTGGCCAGCGCGCCGGGCAGGTGCTGGGCGCGGTGCACGTTGGCGGCGCCGTGGCCGTAGTAATGGCTCAGGGCATCGAGCAACGCCTGGGGCTTCTGGGTGGTGGCGGCGCTGTCCAGGTAGGTCTGGTGCTGCCGTTGCAGGGCGGCGATGGCGGGGAAATCGGCGCGCCAGGGGGAGGGCTGGAACATGTTCGCGGGGCCTGGAATGAAAATCGGGTCTGGCGCGTGCACGCCAGACCCGATCTTAACACTTCAGCCCGTCAAGGTCCGCAGTTCGCGGGCAAGCCCGCTTCTGCCAGGGGCAAAGGTTCTCAGTTGTGGGCGTGCAGCGCCTCGTTCAGCTCGATGGCCGACTTGTGGGTCTTGCACTCCACGGCGCCGTTCAGCGAGTTGCGGCGGAACAGCAGGTCGGTCTGGCCGGCCAGGTCGCGTGCCTTGACCACTTTCACCAGCTCGTTGTTCTCGTCGAGCAGGTTCACCTTGGTGCCAGCGGTAATGTACAGGCCGGCTTCAACGGTGTTGCGGTCGCCCAGCGGAATGCCGATACCGGCGTTGGCGCCGATCAGGCAGCCTTCGCCGACCTTGATGACGATGTTGCCGCCACCGGACAGGGTGCCCATGGTCGAGCAGCCGCCGCCCAGGTCCGAGCCCTTGCCGACGAATACGCCAGCGGAAACGCGGCCTTCGATCATGCCCGGGCCTTCGGTGCCGGCGTTAAAGTTGACGAAGCCTTCGTGCATGATGGTGGTGCCTTCGCCGATGTAGGCGCCCAGGCGCACACGGGCGGTGTCGGCGATGCGCACGCCGGCAGGGACCACGTAGTCGGTCATCTTCGGGAACTTGTCTACCGAGAACACTTCCAGCAGCTCGCCCTTCAGGCGTGCTTCCAGTTGCAGTTCGGCCAGCTCGCCCAGGTCGACGGCACCCTGGTTGGTCCAGGCCACGTTCGGCAGCAGCGGGAAGATGCCGGCCAGGCTCAGGCCGTGCGGCTTGACCAGGCGGTGCGACAGCAGGTGCAGCTTGAGGTAGGCCTCTGGAGTCGAAGCCAGCGCGGCGTCTTCGGCCAGCAGGGTGGCGACCAGCGGCTTGTGGCTTTCGGCCAGGCGGGTCAGCAGGGCAGCCTGGGCGGCGTCGACGCCTTTCACGGCTTCGGCCAGCTGGGCGGCCTGGGCGGTGGTGAAGGCGATGGCCTGGTTGCCACCTTCGTAGCCAAGGATCGGCGCTACTGCGGCGACCAGCTCGGCGCTCGGGTTGAGCAGGGGTTGTGCGTAGAACACTTCGAGCCAGGTGCCCTGGCGGTTCTGGGAGCCGACACCAAAGGCCAGGCTGAACAGGGTATTGGACATGTGATTACCTCGTGCGAAATAGGGTAGGGGGCTCAGGCCAGCGCGGCGGCGTACAGGTCGGGCTTGAAGCCGATCAGCGTGCGCTCGCCAAGGTCGAGCACCGGGCGCTTGATCATCGACGGCTGGGCGTGCATCAGTTCGACGGCCTTGGCCTGGTCGAGGTCGGCCTTGCTGGCGTCGTCGAGCTTGCGGAAAGTGGTGCCGGCACGGTTGAGGATGACTTCCCAGCCGTGTTCGTCGCACCAGCGGTTCAGGCGGTCGCGGTCGATGCCTTGGGTCTTGTAGTCGTGAAATTCGTAGGCGATGGCTTTGTCTTCGAGCCAGGTGCGCGCCTTTTTCATGGTGTCACAGGCTTTGATGCCGTAGAGCGTGTAGGTCATTGTGTGCATTGAGGCCACAGGCTGCCCCAATCTCTCCATTTCCGAATGTCAGTTGCGGGATTATGCGGGAACGATTGTATGAGCGCCACGGTGTCGGCATGTCTTGGGTATCTGGGCGCCTGTGGGATCGCGCGCCGCCCGCGCGGCGCTCGATTTGCGCAACCCCACCGCCCTCAAGGCATGCACCTCCTAAGTATCATCGTGTTACATATTCATCCACCACCTGCGACTATCGTGCAGCGGTCGCGTTTCGCCATACCCCGCTAACATATTGTTTCAATGGCGATCTCTCGCCACCGCTATCGTTTTTGGTTCACAAAGGAAGCTTTCACGGATGCAGTCCGCCTACACCGTCCTCATCCTGCTGACGCTGGTAAGCGTGTCGAAACTGGTCGGGCGGGTGATCCCGTTGCCGCTGCCACTGGTGCAGATCGCCGCCGGCGCGCTGCTGGCGTGGCCGACGCTGGGCCTGCATGTGGCCCTGGACCCAGAATTGTTCCTGTTCCTGTTCTTGCCGCCACTGCTGTTCGCCGACGGTTGGCGCATCCCCAAGCGCGAATTGTGGCGCATCCGTGGGCCCGTGGTGGCACTGGCCGTGGGGTTGGTGCTGTTCACCGTGGTCGGCGCCGGGTACTTCATCCACTGGCTGCTGCCGAGCATTCCACTGCCGGTGGCCTTCGCCCTGGCCGCCGTGCTGTCGCCCACCGATGCCGTGGCGGTGTCGGCCATCACCCAGGATCGCTTGCCAACCCCGCTGATGCACATGCTGCAAGGTGAGGCGCTGATGAACGATGCCTCCGGTCTGGTGACGTTCAAGTTTGCCCTGGCCGCCGCCATCACCGGGGCGTTCTCGCTGGCCGATGCCAGCTTCAGTTTCGTGCTGGTCGCCCTCGGTGGCCTGGCGGTGGGGGTGGGCCTGAGCTGGCTGATCGGCCGCCTGCGGGCCTGGATGATCGCCCGTGGCTGGGATGACCCGGCCACCCACGTGGTATTCATGCTGCTGTTGCCATTTGCCGCCTATGTGCTGGCTGAACGCCTGGGCGTGTCGGGCATTCTCTCGGCGGTGGCCGCCGGCATGATGCAGAGCTGGCTGGACCTGTTGCCGCGCCAGACCAGCACGCGGCTGCTCAACCGCAGCGTCTGGTCGCTGCTGGAGTTCGCCTTCAATGGCCTTATCTTCCTGCTGTTGGGCCTGCAGCTGCCGGACATCATCAAGGCCGTGGTCAGCCACGAGACCACCGTCTGGCCGACCCTGGCCTGGCGTTGCCTGGATGTGCTGGCGATCTTTGCCGCGTTGATTGTGCTGCGGTTCGTCTGGGTGCAGAGCATCTGGCGCTCGATTGGTGTGGTCCGTCGCTGGCGCGGCAAGCCGGCGCTGGTGTTGATGCCCACTGCGCGCTCCTGCTGGCTGCTGACGTTGGGCGGTGTGCGGGGGGCGGTGACCCTGGCGGGTGTGATGTCGGTGCCCTTGCTGATCGGCGCGGGCCAGGCGTTCCCTGAGCGCGACCTGCTGATCTTCATTGCTGCCGGGGTGATTCTGCTGTCGCTGATCAGTGCCTGTATTGCCCTGCCGTTTTTGTTGCGCGGGATCACCAAGAGCCCGGACGAACGGCTGCATCAGGAAGTGCAGGAAGCCTGGCGGCGTACGGCCGAGGCGGCGATCCATGCGCTTGAGGCTGAAGAAGTGATCGATGCCAGCGCGCCTCAGGATGCGGCCCAGGCGACCTTGGCCACGGAGTTGAAGGCGCGGCTGATGGCCGAATACCGGGATGAGCTGGACAGCTACAACGACACGGCCGAGGCACGGGCACTGGCCGAACAGATGGACTTGCTGGAGCGGCGTTTGCGCTTGCGTGCGCTGCGGGCGCAGCGGCTGGAGCTGTATAACCTGCATCGCCAGCATCTGGTGGGGGATGAGGTGGTCAGGCAGGTGTTGGGTGAGCTGGATCTGAGTGAAGCCAACCTGGGGCAGGTCAGGTAGATCTGCTTGAGGTCATTCGCGGGCAAGTCGGGGCGCAAAGCGCCCCCAGATGCAATCAGCGGTTTTGCAGGAAAGCGCGAATCCGCTCGGCGGCCTCGATGCACTCGGCCAGCGGCGCAACCAGCGCCATGCGCACCCGGCCAGCGCCCGGGTTCACACCATTTACTTCACGCGACAGGTACGACCCCGGCACCACGGTCACGTGCTGGGCCTCGAACAGGTCGCGGGTGAACTCGGCATCACCTCCCGGCACCTTGGCCCACAGGTAGAAGCTGCCATCTGGGCGTTGCACGTCGAGCACGGGCTGCAGGATGTCGAGTACGGCATCGTACTTGGCACGGTACTGGTCGCGGTTCTCACGCACATGCGCCTCGTCCTGCCAGGCGGCGATGCTGGCCAGCTGGGTCTGCACCGGCATGGCACAGCCATGGTAGGTGCGGTACAGCAGGAACGGCTTGATGATCGACGCATCACCGGCGACGAAGCCCGAACGCAGGCCCGGCAGGTTGGAGCGCTTGGACAGGCTGTGGAACACCACGCAGCGCTTGAAGTCACTGCGGCCGAGCTCGGCGCAGGCGCTCAGCAGGCCCGGTGGCGGCGCGTCTTCGTCGAAGTAGAGCTCGCTGTAGCACTCGTCGGCGGCGATCACGAAGTCGTGCTCATCGGCCAGGGCGATCAGCTTCTTCAGAGTGTCCATCGGCACCAGGGCGCCGGTGGGGTTGCCCGGCGAGCACAGGAAGAGGATCTGGCAGCGCTTCCAGACGTCGGCCGGCACGGCGTCGAAGTCGGGGTTGAAGCCGTTGTCTTCCAGGCAGGGCAGGTAGTGCGGGGTGGCACCGGCCAGCAGGGCTGCGCCTTCGTAGATCTGGTAGAACGGGTTGGGGCTGACCACCAGGCCGTCATCGGCGCGGTTGACCACGGCCTGGGTGAAGGCGAACAGGGCCTCACGGGTGCCATTGACCGGCAGGATATGGCGGTCGGCATCCAGCCAGCCGGTTGGCACGCCGAAGCGGCGCTCGCACCACTGGCCGATGGCCTGGCGCAGGGCCGGCAGGCCGATGGTGCTCGGGTACACCGCCAGCTTGTCGAGGTTGTCAGCCATGGCCTGGGCGACGAACGCCGGCGATTCGTGCTTCGGCTCACCGATCGACAGGGCGATGGCGCGTTTGTCCGCCGCAGGCTTCACAGTGCCCAGCAGGGCGCGCAGTTTCTCGAACGGGTAGGGCTGAAGCTGGGTCAAGGCATGGTTCATCGGCGCAAGGTCTCGTCAATCGTCTAATCGTTAAAAAGTCACGCGGGTGGGGCTGGCATCGCTGGCCTGGCCGGCCTGCAGCTGCTGCACGATGGCTTCCTGCAGGCGGCTGCACAGCTGCGGGTCGGACAGCGGCTGGTTGTCGGCATCGGTGATGAAGAACACGTCCTCCACCCGCTCGCCGAGGGTGGCGATCTTGGCGTTTTGCAGCGACAGGTCGAACTCCAGGAAGATCCGCCCGATGCGTGCCAGCAGACCAGGACGGTCCGGTGCAGTGATCTCGAGGATGGTCACTGGGCGCTGGGCATCGTTGAGGATGGTCACCTGCGGCGGGAAGTTGAAGTGCTTGAGCTGGCGCGGCACCCGGCGCTGGATGATGGTCGGGTAGTCCTCCGGGTTGCGCAGCGCTTCGGTCAGGCCGTCGCGGATCTGCTTGACCCGTTGCGGGTTGTCGCCGATCGAGCCGCCGTCGTTGTCGAGCACGATGTAGGTGTCGAGGGTGAACTGGCTGCTCGAGGTGATGATCCGCGCATCATGGATGTTCAGGTTCAGCTGCGACATGGCCGCCACGGTCACGGCGAAGAAGTCGTGCTGGTCGGGTGCGTAGATGAAGATCTGCGTGCCGCCCTCGAATTCGCGTTGGGTGGTTTCCTTGATCAGCACCAGCGGCCCGCCATCGGCCGGTTGCTGGAGGATGGCGTCGCTGTGCCAGGCCACGTCGGCGGCGGTGTGCTTGAGGAAGTAGTCATCGCCCAGCTGCGACCACAGTTGCTCGACGTCATCCGGGTCGGTGCCCTCGCGCACGAGGATGTCCAGCGCGGCGGATTGGGTCTGGCGGATCTGTTCCTCGCGGTCCAGCGGGTTTTCCAGGCCGCGACGCAGGGCGCGCTTGGTCTCGGTGTAGAGCTGGCGCAGCAGGCTGGCGCGCCAGGAGTTCCACAGGCTGGGGTTGGTGGCGTTGATATCGGCCACGGTCAGCACATAGAGGTAGTCCAGGCGTGTCTCGTCGCCCACGTGCAGGGCGAAATCGTTGATCACCTGCGGGTCGGACAGGTCCTTGCGCTGGGCAGTGGTCGACATCACCAGATGGTTCTGCACCAGCCAGACGATCAGCCGGCTGTCCCAGGCCGGCAACTGGTGGCGTTCGCAGAACTTCTGCGCATCCACCGCGCCGATCTCCGAGTGGTCGCCCTGGCGGCCCTTGCCGATGTCGTGGTACAGGCCGGCCAGGTAGATCAGTTCGGGCTTGGGCAGGCGGCCCATGAGCTTGCTGGCCAGCGGGAATTTCTCGGACACCGGCGTGTACTGCAGCTTGCGCAGGTGCTTGATGAGGTTGAGGGTGTGCGCATCGACCGTGTAGATGTGGAACAGGTCATGCTGCATCTGCCCGACGATCAGGCCGAACTCCGGCAGGTAGCGGCCGAGAATGCCGTAGCGGTTCATCCGCCGCAGGTTGCGGTGGATGCCGATCTCGCACTTGAACAGTTCGATGAACAGGCTGGTGTTGCGGATGTCCTTGCGGAAGGTGTCGTCGATCAGGTGCCGGTGTTCGCGCAGCAGGCGCACGGTATCGGCGCGTACGCCCTTGATCTCAGGGTGCTGGGCCATCAGCACGAAGATCTCCAGCATGGCGAACGGGGTACGCTTGAACACGTTCGGCTTGACCGCTTCGATATAACCGTCATGCAGGCGGAAGCGGGCGTTCAGCGGCTGGGTGGTGCCGCTGTCGTCATCGGCAAGGATGACTTCTTCGAAGTGCTGGATGATCAGGTCGCACAACTGGCTGATGCTCATCACAACCCGGTAGTACTGCTGCATGAACTGTTCGATGGCGCGCTTGGGGTTGTCGTCGCTGTAGCCGAGCAGCGCGGCGATGCTGCGCTGGTGGTCGAACAGCAGGCGGTCCTCGGCGCGGCCGGCGAGCATGTGCAGGGCATAGCGCACTTTCCACAGGAAGTCCTGGGACGAGGCCAGCAGTTCGTTCTCGCTTTCCAGCAGGAAGCCTTCGCCGGCCAGGGCGTGCAGGTTCAGCGTGCCGTACTGGCGACGGGCTACCCAGAGCACCGTCTGGATGTCGCGCAGGCCGCCGGGCGAGCCTTTGACGTTGGGCTCGAGGTTGTATTCGGTGTCGTTGTACTTGTGGTGGCGGGCCTTGAGTTCGGCGCGCTTGGCCAGGAAGAACTCCTTGCTCGGCCACATGTAGGTGGTGCTGGTCACCTCGAGCATGCGCTGGCGCAGCTCTTCGGGGCCGGCAATGGTGCGGCTTTCCATCAGGTTGGTGATCACCGTCAGGTCAGCGCGGGCCTGTTCGGCGCACTCGCCAACGGTGCGCACGCTCTGGCCGACTTCCAGGCCGATGTCCCAGAGCAGGGTGAGGAAGCGCTCGATGGCCTCGCGGTACTGCTCATGCTCGGCGGCGCCGAGCAGGATCAGCAGGTCGATGTCCGAGTGCGGGTGCAGTTCACCGCGGCCATAGCCGCCAACCGCCACCAGGGCGATACCGCTCGGGTCGCCCCAGTCGAACTGGTTCCAGGCCTGTTGCAGGATGTTGTCGACGAGCCAGGCACGGGCTTCGATCAATGGGCGGATTTCGCAGCCCGTGCGAAAACGCCTGTCGAGCACCTCGCCGGCCTGGCGGATGGCTTTCTTGAAGGCGGCGATGGGGCTCGCCTTGAGGGCCAGTTCCGCCTGGAACTGGCCACGGTCGAACAGCTCGGGATCCACCTGGGGCATTGCGTCGCGTTCCTGTCTAGGGGTTGCCTTGGGTGCAATCAGGCCGAGGTGCGCGGGATGGTGTCGTCCTTGCGCAGGGTGAAGATCTCGTAACCGGTAGCCGTCACCACCAGGGTGTGCTCCCACTGGGCCGAGAGCTTGCGGTCCTTGGTGATGGCGGTCCAGCCGTCGCCCAGCACCTTGGTGTCGGCCTTGCCCTGGTTGATCATCGGCTCGATGGTGAAGGTCATGCCTTCCTTGAGCTCCATGCCGGTGCCGGCGCGGCCGTAGTGGAGGATCTGCGGCTCTTCATGGAACACCTTGCCGATGCCATGGCCACAGAACTCGCGCACCACGGAGAAGCCGTTCTTTTCGGCGTGCTTCTGGATCACTTCACCGATGTCGCCCAGGCGGCAACCCGGCTTGACCAGCTCGATGGCCTTGTACATGCATTCCTGGGTGACCTTGGACAGGCGCTCGGCCCAGACCGGTACGGTGCCGACGTGGAACATGCGGCTGGTGTCGCCGTGGTAGCCGTCCTTGATCACGGTGACGTCGATGTTGAGCGTGTCACCGTCCTTGAGCGGCTTGTCGTTGGGGATGCCGTGGCAGACCACATGGTTGATCGAGGTGCAGATCGACTTCGGGTAGCCCTTGTAGTTGAGGGGCGCCGGGATGGCCTGCTGAACGTTGACGATATAGTCGTGGCACAGGCGGTCGAGCTCTTCGGTGGTGACACCGGGCTTGACGTGTTCTTCGATCATTTCCAGCACCTCGGCGGCCAGGCGGCCGGCGATGCGCATCTTCTCGATGTCTTCTGCAGTCTTGATGGTGACGGTCATTACAGGCTCTCTACGGCGCCGCAGGCGGCGCGAACAAACGGGAAAGGCCGGATTCTAGCAGAGCAGGGCGGCATTCTGTCGGGATAAAGGCGGCCATGCTGTGGTCTATAGAAGGCATTCTGGCCTGTTTGCCAGGGTGCTGCAAAAGCTGCTGACGGACGCAACCTGATTCGGGTTCCGTTCGCTCGCGGTCTGTGGTATAAAATGCGCCGCTTTCGGGGACGACCCCGTCAGCTCCAAACCCACACACGTGTCGACACGATGACCTGGGTGCCCCGGATCGAATGGTTCGTGGGTTGGTCATTGGGATACGTGGAGGCCCAACCCGACTTATCAAGGAACTATCATGTCCCAAGTCAACATGCGCGATATGCTGAAGGCCGGTGTGCACTTCGGCCACCAGACCCGTTACTGGAACCCGAAAATGGGCAAGTACATTTTCGGCGCGCGTAACAAGATCCACATCATCAACCTGGAAAAAACCCTGCCGATGTTCAACGACGCTCTGTCGTTCGTAGAGCGCCTGGCCCAGGGCAAGAACAAGATCCTGTTCGTCGGCACCAAGCGTTCCGCCGGCAAGATCGTTGCCGAGCAAGCTGCTCGCGCAGGTTCGCCATACGTTGACCACCGTTGGTTGGGCGGCATGCTGACCAACTACAAGACCATCCGTGCTTCGATCAAGCGTCTGCGCGACCTGGAAACCCAGGCCGAAGATGGCACCTTCGCCAAGCTGACCAAGAAAGAAGCTCTGATGCGTTCGCGCGATCTGGAAAAGCTGGACCGCAGCCTGGGTGGTATCAAGGACATGGGCGGCCTGCCTGATGCCCTGTTCGTGATCGACGTTGACCACGAGCGCATTGCTATCACCGAAGCCAACAAGCTGGGCATCCCGGTTATCGGCGTTGTCGATACCAACAGCAGCCCAGAAGGTGTTGACTTCGTTATCCCAGGTAACGATGACGCCATCCGCGCTATCGAGCTGTACATGACTTCGATGGCTGACGCCGTCATCCGCGGCCGCAACAACGTTGCCGGCGGCACTGAAGTCTACGCTGAAGAAGCGGCTGCACCTGCTGCTGAGTAATAGGCGCTAGCGTCTACTTGGCACGCGAAAAGGGGGCTCTGCCCCCTTTTTGCCACCTTGAAATCCTGCTGTCAGCAACGGCCCCGCATGATGGGCGAGCTGATATAAAGCAGCGATTTGCAGAATTTAACGCCCGTGACGAACGGGTGGAATGGTTGAAAAACTTTCCAAGAGGATTTTGAAATGGCAGCAATTACTGCGGCGCTGGTCAAAGAACTGCGCGAGCGTACCGGCGAAGGCATGATGGATTGCAAAAAGGCCCTGGAAAAGGCCGGCGGCGACATCGAGAAAGCCATTGACGACATGCGTGCCTCGGGCGCCATCAAGGCCGCCAAGAAGGCTGGCAACGTCGCTGCTGAAGGCGCTATCGCCGTCAAGACCGACGGCAAAGCCGCCGTTCTGCTGGAAGTGAACTCGCAGACCGACTTCCTGGCCCTGCAAGACGACTTCAAGAACTTCGTGGCCGAAAGCCTGGAAGAAGCCTTCGCTCAGAAGCTGACCGACGCTGCTCCGCTGATCGCTTCGCGTGAAGCTGCTCGTGAAGCCCTGGTCGCCAAGTGCGGCGAGAACGTCAACATCCGTCGCCTGGTGCGCGTTGAAGGTGACGTCGTTGGCGCTTACCTGCACGGCAACAAGATCGGCGCTGCCGTTGTCCTGAAGGGCGGCGACATCGAGCTGGCCAAGAACATCGCCATGCACGTTGCAGCTTCGAACCCAGAGTTCCTGGATTCGTCGGAAATCTCCGCCGAGGCCATCGAGCGCGAGAAGGGCGTCTTCCTGCAGCTGAACGCTGACAAGATCGCCGGCAAGCCGGAAAACATCGTTGAAAACATGGTCAACGGTCGTATCGCCAAGTTCAAGGCCGAAGCCTCGCTGAAAGAGCAAGCCTTCGTCATGAACCCAGAAGTCAAAGTTGGCGAGCTGGCCAAGAAAGCCGGCGCTGAAATCGTTTCCTTCACCTACTTCAAGGTTGGCGAAGGCATCGAGAAGCCAGTCGACGACTTCGCTGCTGAAGTTGCCGCTCAGGTAGCTGCTGCCAAGCAGTAAGACAGCCCCGTCTGTCGCCCCAAAGAGGCTGCCCGCTCACGCGCGCAGCCTCTTTGTCAAAACGGCAAAGGGTTTATAAGGCCCGATGCTGCTGGCACCAAAACGGTGCCACGCTACAGTTAGCAAGCCGAAAACGGCTCGCACGAATTTTCTAAAAGTACGCCGCAGGAGAGACTCGCAATGGCTCAGCAGGTGAGTGGTCGCCAACCTCGCTATAAACGCATTTTGCTCAAACTTAGCGGCGAGGCCCTGATGGGCTCGGAAGACTTCGGGATCGATCCGAAGGTGCTGGATCGCATGGCCCTTGAAGTCGGCCAGCTGGTAGGGATCGGCGTTCAGGTCGGCCTGGTGATTGGTGGTGGCAACCTGTTCCGCGGCGCAGCGCTCAGCGCAGCCGGCATGGACCGTGTCACCGGCGACCACATGGGCATGCTGGCCACCGTGATGAACGGCCTGGCCATGCGCGACGCGCTGGAGCGTTCGAATATCCCGGCCCTGGTCATGTCGGCCATTTCCATGGTTGGCGTCACCGATCATTACGATCGTCGCAAAGCTATTCGCCACCTCAACTCCGGGGATGTGGTAATTTTCTCTGCTGGTACCGGCAACCCGTTCTTCACCACCGACTCTGCAGCCTGCCTGCGCGCCATCGAAATCGATGCCGACGTGGTGCTGAAGGCGACCAAGGTCGATGGCGTGTACACTGCCGACCCATTCAAGGATCCGCACGCCGAGAAGTTCGATCACCTGACCTATGACGAGGTCCTGGATCGCAAGCTGGGTGTGATGGACCTGACCGCAATCTGCCTGTGCCGTGACCACAAGATGCCATTGCGGGTATTCAACATGAACAAGCCTGGCGCCCTGCTGAACATCGTGGTGGGTGGCGCTGAAGGTACTCTGATCGAGGAAGGCCAAGCATGATCAACGACATCAAGAAAGACGCGCAGGAGCGCATGGGCAAGTCCATCGAAGCCCTGGCTCGCAACCTGGCGGCGATCCGTACCGGTCGCGCCCACCCAAGCATCCTGGACAGCGTCAAGGTCACGGCCTGGGGTAGCGAGATGCCGCTGAACCAGGTGGCTGCGATCACCGTCGAAGACGCCCGCACCCTGAAGATCGTCGCTCACGACAAGAACCTCAGCGCTGCCATCGAAAAGGCCATCCTGACCTCCGATCTGGGCCTGAACCCGTCCAGCGCCGGTACCACCATCCGTGTACCGATGCCGGCCCTGACCGAAGAGACCCGCAAGGGCTACACCAAGCAGGCCAGCGGCGTTGCCGAAGACGCCAAGGTGGCCGTGCGCAACGTGCGCCGTGATGCCCTGGGTGACCTGAAGAAGCTGACCAAGGACAAGGAAATCAGCGAAGACGAAGAACGTCGCGCCGCTGATGAAATCCAGAAGCTGACCGACAAGTTCATTGCTGAAGTCGATGCTGCTTACAAAGCCAAGGAAAAGGACCTGATGGCCGTTTAAGGCCGAGGTTTTTTAATGGAAAAGTCCAAGTTGGCGGCACCATCGTCGGTGCCGCGTCATGTCGCGATCATCATGGATGGCAACAACCGCTGGGCGAAGAAGCGCCTTTTGCCCGGCGTCGCCGGGCACAAGGCCGGCGTCGATGCGGTGCGCGCAGTCATCGAGGTGTGTGCCGAATCCGGGGTCGAAGTGCTGACCCTGTTCGCGTTCTCCAGTGAAAACTGGCAGCGCCCGGCCGACGAGGTTGGTGCGTTGATGGAGCTGTTCTTCTCGGCCTTGCGCCGTGAGGCCCGGCGCCTCAACGAGAACAACATCAGCCTGCGCATCATCGGCGACCGTTCGCGCTTCCACCCCGAACTGCAGGCTGCCATGCGCGAAGCCGAGGCGCTGACGGCAGGCAGTAACCGCTTCATTCTGCAGATCGCCGCCAACTACGGTGGCCAGTGGGACATCGCCCAGGCTGCCCAACGCTTGGCGCGTGAAGTCCAGGCCGGCCATCTGCGTCCGGACGACATCACTCCGGGCCTGCTGCAGACCTGCCTGGCCACTGGCGAGCTGCCATTGCCCGACCTGTGCATCCGCACGGGTGGCGAGCACCGCATCAGCAATTTCCTGCTGTGGCAGCTGGCCTACTCCGAACTGTACTTCTCCGACCTCTACTGGCCGGATTTCAAACACGAGGCCATGCGCAAAGCCCTGGCCGATTTCGCTTCGCGCCAGCGCCGCTTCGGTAAGACCAGCGAGCAGGTCGAGGCTGGAGCTCGTGCTTAATGCTTAAACAACGCATCATTACTGCGCTGATCCTGTTGCCGGTCGCGCTGGGTGGTTTCTTCCTGCTCAACGGCGGGGACTTCGCCCTGTTCATCGGCTTCGTGGTGACCCTCGGTGCCTGGGAGTGGGCGCGTCTGGCCGGGCTTGTGGCCCAGCCTCTGCGCATCGCCTATGCCGCCGTGGTCGCCGGAGCGCTGATGCTGCTCCATCTCATGCCGGACCTGGCGCCCTGGGTGCTCGGGGCTTCAGTCATCTGGTGGGGGCTGGCCACCTGGCTGGTGCTGACCTATCCACGCAGCAGCGAGCTGTGGGCCAGTGCGGCCTGCAAGCTGCTGATCGGCCTGCTGATCCTGCTGCCGGCCTGGCAAGGGCTGATCCTGCTCAAACACTGGCAGCTGGGTAACTGGCTGATCCTGTCGGTCATGGTGCTTGTGTGGGCGGCCGATATCGGTGCCTATTTCTCCGGCCGTGCCTTTGGCAAGCGCAAGCTGGCGCCGCAGGTGAGCCCAGGCAAGAGCTGGGAAGGCGTCTATGGTGGCCTGGCGGTCAGCCTGGTGATCACCCTGGTGGTCGGCATCAGTCGTGACTGGGGCTTTGGCCAGCTTCTGCTGGGGCTGCTGGGCGCCGCGCTGGTGGTCATGTCGTCGGTTGTCGGCGATCTGACCGAAAGCATGTTCAAGCGCCGTGCCGGTATCAAAGACAGCAGCAACCTGCTGCCTGGTCATGGTGGTGTGCTTGATCGGATCGACAGCCTGACGGCAGCGATCCCGATCTTTGCCGTGCTGCTGTGGGCGGCTGAATGGGGTGTGATGTGAGCAGCGTGCAGCGTATTACCGTCCTGGGTGCTACCGGCTCGATCGGTCTCAGCACCCTCGACGTGATTGCACGGCACCCCGAGCGATATCAGGTTTTCGCGCTCAGCGGCTATTCGCGTATCGACGAGCTGTTGGCCCTGTGCGTCAAGCACCGTCCGGTGTATGCCGTGGTGCCCAGTGGCGAGGCCGCTGCGCGCCTGCGTGATGGCCTGGTGGGTGCCGGCTGCGCTACGCAGGTGCTGGAGGGGGAGGCAGGCCTCTGCGAGGTCGCAGCCGCCCCTGAAACGGATGCGGTGATGGCGGCCATTGTCGGTGCTGCCGGGCTGCGCCCGACCCTGGCTGCGGTCGAGGCGGGCAAGAAGGTATTGCTGGCCAACAAGGAAGCGCTGGTGATGTCCGGCGCGCTGTTCATGGACGCGGTGCGGCGCAGTGGTGCCGTGCTGCTGCCGATCGACAGCGAGCACAATGCGATCTTCCAGTGCCTGCCAGGCGATTATGCCCGTGGCCTGAGCCAGGTCGGCGTGCGCCGTATCCTGTTGACTGCCTCGGGTGGGCCGTTCCGCGAGACGCCCCAGGCCGCCCTGGTCGATGTCACGCCGGAGCAGGCCTGTGCCCACCCCAACTGGTCCATGGGCCGGAAGATTTCGGTGGACTCGGCCAGCATGATGAACAAGGGCCTGGAGCTGATCGAAGCCTGCTGGTTGTTCGATGCGGCGCCGGCCAAGGTCGAAGTGGTGGTGCATCCGCAAAGCGTGATCCACTCGCTGGTCGACTACGTCGATGGTTCGGTGTTGGCCCAGTTGGGCAATCCGGACATGCGTACCCCGATCGCCAACGCCCTGGCCTGGCCGGAGCGTATCGATTCCGGGGTTGCGCCGCTGGACTTGTTCGCCGTCGCGCGTCTGGACTTCCAGGCGCCGGACGAGCAGCGCTTCCCCTGCCTGCGCCTTGCGCGCCAGGCGGCCGAGGCTGGCAACAGCGCGCCTGCGGTGCTCAATGCGGCCAACGAGGTCGCAGTCGAGGCATTTCTCCAGCGGCGTATCCGCTTCCCGGAGATCGCGGGTATGATCGAACAGGTGCTTGATCAGGAACCTGTGGTGCCGCTGCTGTCGCTGGAGGCTGTGTTCGCTGCCGATCAGCGCGCCCGCGAGCTGGCTCGCGAGTGGCTGAGGCGTCACGGCCGCTGAGGCTGGTGGTTCTGCCAGGGTTCTGCTGAACGTCATTCGGAGATAGATATGACTGCGCTCTACATGATTGTCGGCACCCTGGTGGCGCTGGGTGTATTGGTCACGTTCCACGAATTCGGCCACTTCTGGGTTGCCCGGCGCTGTGGCGTCAAGGTGCTGCGCTTCTCCGTCGGTTTCGGCACGCCGCTGCTGCGCTGGCACGACCGCCAGGGCACCGAGTTCGTGGTGGCGGCGATCCCGCTGGGCGGCTACGTCAAGATGCTCGACGAGCGTGAAGGCGATGTGCCTGCGGCGCTCGCCCATCAGTCTTTCAATCGCAAGTCTGTGCGCCAGCGCATCGCGATCGTCGCAGCAGGCCCCATTGCCAACTTCCTCCTGGCCATCGTCTTCTTCTGGCTGTTGGCCATGCTCGGCACGCAGCAGGTCCGCCCGGTCATCGGTGCGGTCGAATCCGGGAGCCTGGCGGCGTCGGCCGGATTCACCGCTGGTCAGGAAATTGTATCTATTGATGGCAAGGCGACCAGCGGTTGGTCGGCGGTCAATCTGCAACTGGTTCGGCGCCTGGGCGAGAGCGGCACGCTGCAAGTGGGTGTGCGCGACGAAGGTGCCAGTGCCGAGCGCCAGCTGCAGGTAAAGCTGGATCATTGGCTCAAGGGCGCTGACGAGCCGGATCCCATCCAGTCGCTGGGCCTGCGCCCATGGCGCCCGGCAGTGGCGCCGGTCTTGGCCGAGATCGATCCGAAAGGCCCGGCCGCTGCCGCTGGTCTGAAGGCTGGCGACAAGCTGCTTGCTCTGGACGGTGCTGCGCTGAGTGATTGGCAGCAGGTGGTGGACAGTGTCCGCGCCCGCCCGGATGCCCAGGTGGTGCTGCGTGTCGAGCGCGATGGTGCGGCCCTGGATGTGCCGGTCACGCTGGCTCACAAAGGTGAAGGCAAGGCAGCCGGGGGCTACCTTGGGGCAGGTGTGAAGGGGGCCGAATGGCCGGCCAGCATGCTCCGCGAAGTCAGCTATGGCCCGCTGGATGCCGTGGGCGAGGGCCTCTCGCGGACTTGGAACATGAGTGTCCTGACCCTCGAGTCGCTGAAGAAAATGCTGTTCGGGGAGCTCTCGGTAAAAAACTTGAGCGGACCGATAACCATTGCTAAAGTGGCGGGCGCTTCAGCCCAGTCCGGCGTGGGGGATTTCCTGAATTTCCTGGCCTACCTGAGCATTAGCCTGGGGGTTCTTAACCTGCTGCCCATTCCAGTACTGGATGGGGGGCATTTGCTGTTTTACCTGGTCGAGTGGGCGCGCGGTCGTCCGCTGTCGGAACGGGTGCAAGGTTGGGGGGTCCAGATCGGTATCAGTTTGGTCGTAGGGGTGATGTTGCTCGCCCTGATCAACGATCTGGGTCGACTTTAAAAGCTTCGCTCAATTGCGAACCTGCCGCCTCCATGCGGCGGGTTGTTTATTGCCAGTTGGAATAAAAGGACTTCATGAAACGTCTGCTGCTAACTGCGGTCATGTCCGCACTGATGATCGCTGAAGTTCACGCCGAGTCCTTCACTATCTCCGATATTCGAGTCAACGGCCTGCAGCGGGTATCCGCCGGCAGCGTGTTCGGCGCCTTGCCGCTCAACGTTGGCGACCAGGCTGACGACCGCCGCCTGGTGGAGTCGACCCGTTCGCTGTTCAAGACCGGCTTCTTCCAGGACATCCAGCTCAACCGCGATGGCAACGTCCTGATCATCAACGTGGTCGAGCGCCCGTCGGTGTCGAGCATCGAGATCGAGGGCAACAAGGCGATCAGCACCGATGACCTGATGAAAGGCCTGAAACAGTCTGGCCTGGCCGAAGGCGAGATCTTCCAGCGTGCCACTCTCGAAGGCGTGCGCAACGAGCTGCAGCGCCAGTACGTGGCCCAGGGCCGCTACTCGGCCGAGGTCGACGCCGAGGTGGTGCCTCAGCCGCGCAACCGCGTTGCCCTGAAGATCAAGATCAACGAAGGCACCGTCGCCGCCATCCAGCACATCAACATCGTTGGCAACACCGTGTTCAGCGATGAAGAGCTGCAGCAGCTGTTCGAGCTGAAGACCACCAACTGGCTGTCGTTCTTCAAGAACGATGACAAGTACGCCCGCGAAAAACTCTCCGGTGACCTGGAGCGCCTGCGTTCCTACTACCTGGACCGCGGCTACATCAACATGGACATCGCCTCCACCCAGGTGTCTATCACCCCGGACAAGAAGCACGTCTACATCACCGTCAACGTCAACGAAGGCGAGAAATACACCGTTCGCGACGTGAAGCTGTCGGGTGACCTGAAGGTGCCGGAAGACCAGGTCAAGTCGCTGCTGCTGGTGCAGCCGGGCCAGGTGTTCTCGCGCAAGGTGATGACCACCACCTCCGAGCTGATCACCCGTCGCCTGGGCAACGAAGGCTACACCTTCGCCAACGTCAACGGCGTACCGCAGCCGAACGACCAGGATCACACCGTCGACATCATGTTCGTGGTCGACCCGGGCAAGCGTGCCTACGTCAACCGCATCAACTACCGCGGCAACACCAAGACCGAAGACGAAGTGCTGCGCCGTGAAATGCGCCAGATGGAAGGTGGCTGGGCGTCGACCTACCTGATCGACCAGTCCAAGACCCGTCTGGAGCGCCTGGGCTTCTTCAAGGAAGTCAACGTCGAAACCCCGGCGGTGCCAGGCACCGACGACCAGGTCGACGTCAACTACAGCGTTGAGGAGCAAGCCTCCGGCTCGATCACCGCCAGCGTCGGTTTCGCCCAGAGCGCCGGCCTGATCCTGGGCGGTTCGATCAGCCAGAGCAACTTCCTCGGTACTGGCAACAAGGTGTCCATCGGCCTGACCCGCTCGGAATACCAGACCCGTTACAACTTCGGCTTCGTTGACCCCTACTTCACTGCCGACGGCGTGAGCCTGGGCTACAACGCCTTCTACCGCAGCACCGACTACAGCGATCTTGACGTCGACGTGGCCAGCTATGCCGTAGACAGCCTGGGTGCCGGTGTCAGCCTCGGCTACCCGATCAGCGAAACATCGCGCCTGACCTATGGCCTGAGCGTTCAGCAGGACAAGATCAAGACCGGTAAGTACACCGTTGACGAGATCTTCGACTTCCTCAAGCAGGAAGGCGACAGCTTCACCAACTTCAAGGCCTCGATCGGCTGGTCCGAGTCGACCCTGAACAAAGGTGTACTGGCGACCCGCGGTCACTCCCAGAGCCTGACGCTCGAGAGCACCATTCCGGGCAGCGACCTGTCGTTCTACAAGCTCGACTACCGCGGCCAGCTGTTCAAGCCGATCACCAACGACTACACCCTGCGCCTGCACACCGAACTGGGCTATGGTGATGGTTTCGGTAGCACTTCGGGCCTGCCGTTCTACGAGAACTACTACGCGGGTGGTTTCAACTCTGTCCGTGGCTTCAAGGACAGCAGCCTGGGCCCACGCAGTACACCAAGTACCGGCAAGAACCCGGGTACCATTGCCGACCCGGATCAGGATCCGTTGCCGTTCGGCGGTAACGTGCTGGTGCAAGGTGGTGTTGAATTGCTGTTCCCGCTGCCGTTCGTCAAGGACCAGCGTTCGCTGCGTACCTCCGTGTTCTGGGATGTGGGTAACGTGTTCGACACCAATTGCGGCAGCAAACCGGATTGCGAAAAGGTTGGGTTCTCGGGCATGGCCAGTTCGGTCGGCCTGGGTGTGACCTGGATTACTGCCCTGGGCCCGTTGAGCTTCAGCCTGGCGATGCCGGTGAAGAAGCCGGACGATGCCGATACCCAGGTGTTCCAATTCTCTCTGGGCCAGACCTTCTAAGGTCGGCCCTTGCTTAACGACAACGGTTTTTCCAGGAGTGCATCGTGCGTAAATTGGCTCAACTGGCCGTAGTGGCCGCGGCGCTGGTCGCCACCCCGGCTTTCGCCGAAATGAAGGTTGCCGTGCTGAACTATCAGATGGCCCTGCTCGAATCCGATGCCGCCAAGAAGTACGCGGTCGATGCCGAGAAGAAGTTCGGCCCGCAACTGACCAAGCTGAAAAGCCTGGAAAGCAGCGCCAAGGGCATCCAGGACCGTCTGATCAAGGGCGGCGACAAGATGCAGCAGCAGGAGCGTGAGCGCCTGGAGCTCGAGTTCAAGCAAAAAGCCCGTGACTTCCAGTTCCAGTCCAAGGAGCTGAACGAGGCCAAGGCCGTTGCTGACCGCGACATGCTCAAGCAGCTCAAGCCGAAGCTGGACGGCGCTGTCGAAGAAGTGATCAAGAAGGGCGGCTACGACCTGGTTCTCGAGCGCGGCGCGGTCATCGATGTCAAGCCTCAGTACGACATCACCCGCCAAGTCATCGAGCGCATGAACCAAGCGCGTTGATATGACCGTGACCATGACGCTCGGCCAGCTGGCCGAGGCCCTCGGGGCCACACTCAAAGGCCCTGAGGCGCTGCAGATTACCGGGCTGGCTACCTTGCAAGAGGCCGGTCCCGGTCAATTGAGCTTCCTCGCCAACCCGCAGTACCGCAAATACCTGGACAACTGCCAGGCCGCCGCGGTGCTGCTCAAGGCTGCGGACGCCGAAGGTTTTGCCGGCAATGCCCTGATCGTGGCCGACCCGTACCTGGCTTATGCGCGCATTTCCCACCTGTTCGACCCCAAACCCAAGGCTGTGGCGGGTATTCATCCCAGCGCCGTGGTGGCGGAGGATGCCCAGGTGGATGCCAGTGCCAGTATCGGGCCGTTCGCGGTCATCGAAAGCGGTGCACGCATCGACGCCAACGTCAGCATCGGCGCACATTGCTTCATCGGTGCCCGTTGCGTGGTCGGTGAAGGCGGCTGGCTGGCACCGCGAGTCACGCTGTATCACGACGTGACCATCGGCAAGCGTGTGGTTATCCAGTCGGGT
Organism: Pseudomonas sp. LRP2-20; assembly: GCF_024349685.1. Lineage (NCBI taxonomy): Bacteria > Pseudomonadati > Pseudomonadota > Gammaproteobacteria > Pseudomonadales > Pseudomonadaceae > Pseudomonas > Pseudomonas sp. LR2-20. The sequence goes on from NZ_AP025944.1 coordinate 1,305,409, forward strand.
GCCGTGATCGGTGGCGAGGGCTTCGGCTTCGCCAACGAGAAGGGCATCTGGCGCAAGATCGCCCAGATTGGCGGCGTCACCATTGGCGATGACGTGGAAATCGGCGTCAACACTGCCGTTGACCGTGGCGCGCTGTCTGATACCCGGATCGGTGATGGGGTCAAGCTCGATAACCAGATCCAGATCGCCCACAACGTGCAGATCGGTGATCACACGGCCATGGCCGCCTGTGTCGGGATCTCCGGCAGTGCGCGCATCGGCAAGCATTGTATGCTGGCCGGTGGCGTAGGCCTGGTGGGGCATATCGATATCTGCGATAACGTATTCGTCTCCGGGATGACCATGGTGACCCGTTCGATCACCGAGCCAGGCTCTTATTCATCCGGCACGGCCATGCAGCCCCTGGCTGACTGGCGCAAGAGCGCGGCGCGTATCCGCCAGCTCGATGACATGGCCAAGCGTCTCCAGCAGCTGGAAAAACGTGTCGATACCGTGACCTCAGGTGGCCAGCCGACATCAGAAGGCTGATACCATTTCCTGAGCAAGAGTGAACAGTCGCTAGCTGGCTCCTCTTTGGATTGCAAAAGGAGCGTGTGGTCAGCACCTGCGCTCCCTATTCTTATTACAGGCTTCCCCCCGAAATGATGGACATCAACGAGATTCGCGAATACCTGCCTCACCGCTACCCGTTTCTGCTGGTAGATCGCGTGACGGATCTGGACTTCGAGGCCCAGAGCATTCGTGCCTACAAGAATGTCAGCATCAACGAGCCGTTCTTCAATGGCCATTTCCCGGCGCACCCGATCATGCCGGGCGTCCTGATCATCGAAGCCATGGCCCAGGCGGCCGGTATCCTTGGTTTCAAGATGCTCGATGCCAAGCCGGCCGATGGCACCCTGTACTACTTCGTCGGTTCCGACAAACTGCGTTTCCGCCAGCCGGTGCTGCCAGGTGACCAGTTGGTGCTGGAAGCCAAGTTCCTCAGCCGCAAGAGCATGATCTGGAAGTTCGAGTGCCGCGCCCTGGTCGATGGCAAACCAGTCTGCTCGGCTGAAATCACCTGCGCGGAACGCTCCCTATGAGTTCGATTGATCCGCGGGCGATCATCGATCCGTCGGCCAAGCTGGCCGATGGCGTCGAGGTTGGCCCGTGGTCGATCGTCGGCCCTGATGTCGAAATCGGCGAAGGCACAGTGATCGGCCCGCACGTGGTGCTCAAGGGGCCGACCCGGATTGGCAAGCACAACCGCATCTACCAGTTTTCCTCGATTGGCGAAGACACCCCTGACCTCAAGTACAAGGGTGAGCCGACGCGTCTGGTGATCGGTGACCACAACGTGATCCGCGAAGGTGTGACCATTCACCGTGGCACGGTCCAGGACCGCGCGGAAACCACCCTGGGTGATCACAACCTGATCATGGCCTATGCCCACATCGGCCACGACAGCGTGATCGGCAACCACTGCATCCTGGTCAACAACACCGCGCTGGCCGGGCATGTGCACGTGGGCGACTGGGCGATCCTGTCCGGTTTCACCCTGGTGCATCAGTACTGCCACATCGGCGCCCACGCGTTCTCTGGCATGGGCACGGCGATCGGCAAGGACGTGCCGGCCTTCGTCACGGTATTCGGCAGCCCTGCCGAAGCCCGCAGCATGAACTTCGAAGGCATGCGCCGCCGCGGCTTCAGTGACGAGGTCATCCATGCGCTGCGCCGTTCCTACAAGATCGTCTATCGCCAGGGCCTGACGGTGGAAGAGGCGATCAAGGAACTGGACGAGCTGGCCGCCAAGCACGAGCAGGTCGAGCTGTTCCGCCAGTCGATCGTGAACTCCGCTCGCGGCATCACCCGCTGACATGGCGCAGCTTTGCGTAGCCCTGGTCGCGGGTGAGGCCAGCGGCGATATTCTCGGTTCCGGTCTGATGCGCGCCCTCAAGGCGCGCCATCCCGATGTACGTTTCATCGGTGTCGGTGGTCCGCTGATGGAGGCCGAAGGCCTGCAGTCGTACTTCCCCATGGAGCGCCTCGCGGTCATGGGGCTGGTCGAAGTGCTGGGGCGCCTGCGTGAGCTGCTCAAGCGGCGCAAGGCACTGATCCAGACCCTGATCGGCGAAAAGCCCGATGTGTTCATCGGCATCGACGCCCCCGATTTCACCCTAAATATCGAACTGAAACTGCGTCAGGCCGGGATCAAGACCGTACATTACGTCAGTCCGTCGGTCTGGGCGTGGCGGCAGAAGCGTGTGCTGAAGATCCGCGAAGGCTGCGACCTGATGCTGACGCTGTTGCCGTTCGAAGCCCGTTTCTATGAAGAGCAGGGCGTACCGGTGCGGTTCGTCGGCCACCCGTTGGCCGATACCATTCCGTTGGCGGCAGACCGTCAGGCAGCGCGCAGCGAGCTGGGCCTGGCTGATGGCCCGGTGGTTGCGTTGATGCCGGGTAGCCGAGGTGGTGAGGTGGGGCGCCTTGGGGCGCTGTTCCTCGACGCCGCCCAGCGCCTGTGTGAGCTGGTGCCCGGCGTGCGTTTCGTGTTGCCGTGCGCCAACGCGGCGCGTCGTGCCCAGGTCGAGCAGATGCTCGAAGGCCGCGATCTGCCGTTGACCTTGCTCGATGGCCAGTCGCACCGGGCGTTGGCAGCCTGTGACGCGGTGCTGATCGCTTCCGGCACCGCCACGCTGGAGGCCCTGCTGTACAAGCGCCCGATGGTCGTGGCCTATCGCCTGGCACCATTGACCTACTGGATTCTCAAGCGTCTGGTGAAAAGCCCCTACGTGTCGCTGCCCAACCTGCTGGCGCAACGCGAGCTGGTGCCTGAGCTGCTGCAGGATGCCGCGACCAGCGAAGCCCTGGCACAGACCCTGGCACCGCTGGTCACCGACGGTGCCCAGCAGACCGAACGCTTCGACGAGATTCACCGTACGCTGCGCCGCGACGCCTCCAACCAGGCGGCCGACGCGGTGCTGGCCTTGCTCAAGGACCGCTGACATGCAGATTGGACTGGACTTCAACCTGGTAGAAGACCTGGTCGCCGGCGTTGACGAAGTCGGCCGCGGCCCGCTGTGCGGTGCGGTGGTCACGGCGGCGGTGATCCTCGACCCGGCTCGGCCGATTCTCGGCCTGAACGATTCGAAGAAACTTACCGAAGCCAAGCGCGAAGCGCTGTTCGACGAGATCTGCGAAAAAGCCCTGAGCTTCTGCATCGCCCGCGCCGAAGTCGAGGAAATCGACCGGCTGAACATTCTGCAGGCCACCATGCTGGCCATGCAGCGAGCGGTGGAGGGGCTGCACGTGACCCCGAAGCTGGCACTGATCGACGGTAACCGTTGCCCTAAACTGGCGGTGCCAGCTGCGCCAGTGGTCAAGGGCGATAGCCAGGTGCCCGCGATTGCCGCGGCGTCGATCCTGGCGAAGGTGACCCGTGACCGGGAGATGAGCGCGTTCGAGCTGATCTACCCCGGATACGGGATAGGCGGGCACAAGGGCTACCCGACGCCGGTGCACCTCGAAGCCCTGGCGCGTCTTGGGCCAACGCCCATTCATCGGCGTTCCTTCGCCCCGGTGCGGGCAGCCTGGGAAGCCCATATGGGCGTTACCGATTCCCTGATCTGACGCACAAGGGCCGTCTCGCGGCCCGCTCCCCCGTGTAGGAGCGGCTTTAGCCGCGAACACCCGCGCAGCCGGTGCCGTGCACCGCGGCGCCTGGTTCGCGGCTAAAGCCGCTCCTACAGAGATCGTGTTACGAAGCAGCCGTAAATCCCCCTCGCAATTACGCTACAATCCCGCCCTTGTCGTTCAGCACTGCTACAGGACTTTCCATGTCGGTTCCCTTCGTTCACCTGCGCGTCCACTCCGAATTCTCGCTGGTAGACGGCCTGGTGCGGATCAAGCCGCTGGCCAAGGCGCTGGCGGGAATGAACATGCCGGCGGTGGCGATCACCGACCAGAGCAACATGTGCTCGCTGGTCAAGTTCTACAAGACGGCCATGGGCGCCGGGATCAAGCCGATCTGCGGTGCCGACCTGTGGCTGGCCGGTGCCGATCCGGAAGCACCGCTGTCGCGCATCTGCTTCCTGGCCATGAACCCCAAGGGCTATCGCAACCTCACCGAGTTGATCTCCCGTGGCTGGACCGACGGCCAGCGCAACGGCCTGGTGATCCTCCAGCGCGAGTGGATCGCCCCCGCCAGCGAAGGGTTGATTGCCCTGTCCGCCGGCAAGGAAGGCGATATCGGCATGGCCCTGATGAGCGGCCGCCAGGAAGAAGCTGAGCACCTGTTGCGCGACTGGATGGGCATGTTCCCGGAACGTTTCTATGTCGAAGTGCAGCGCACCAACCGCGCCGGTGACGAGGAGTACGTGCACGCCGCCGTGGCGCTGGCCGACCAGCTTGGTGCGCCGCTGGTGGCCACCAACGACGTGCGTTTCATCAAGCAGTCCGACTTCGACGCCCACGAAACCCGCGTCTGCATCGGCGAGGGCTGGACCCTCGACGATCCACGCCGGCCGCGTTGCTATAGCGACCAGCAGTACCTGAAGTCGGCCGAGGAAATGGCCGAGCTGTTCAGCGACCTGCCCGACGCCATCGCCAACACCGTCGAGATCGCCAAGCGTTGCAACATCCAGGTGCAGTTGGGCAAATACTTCCTGCCTGACTTCCCCACGCCCAATGGCATGGGCATCGATGACTATTTGCGGCATGTGTCCCATGAGGGCCTGGAAGAGCGCCTGGCGGTGCTTTGGCCAAAAGAGACCACGCCCAATTACGAAGAGAAGCGCCAGGTCTACCTGGACCGACTGAAGTTCGAACTGGACATCATCATCCAGATGGGTTTCCCCGGTTACTTCCTGATCGTCATGGACTTCATCAAGTGGGCCAAGAATAACGGCGTGCCGGTCGGCCCGGGCCGGGGTTCGGGTGCCGGCTCGCTGGTGGCCTACGTGCTGAAGATCACCGACCTCGACCCGCTGGCCTACGACCTGCTGTTCGAGCGCTTCCTCAACCCGGAACGTATTTCCATGCCCGACTTCGACGTCGACTTCTGCATGGATGGCCGTGACCGGGTGATCGACTACGTGGCCGAAGCCTATGGCCGTAACGCCGTGAGCCAGATCATCACCTTCGGCACCATGGCGGCGAAGGCGGTGGTCCGAGACGTGGCGCGGGTACAGGGCAAGTCCTACGGCCTGGCTGACCGCCTGTCGAAGATGATCCCGTTCGAAGTGGGCATGACCCTGGAGAAGGCCTACGAGCAGGAAGAGATCCTGCGTGACTTCCTCAAGGGTGACGAAGACGCCCGCGAAATCTGGGACATGGCCCTGAAGCTCGAGGGCGTGACGCGCGGTACCGGCAAGCACGCCGGTGGTGTGGTCATCGCCCCGACCAAGCTCACCGACTTCTCGCCGATCGCCTGTGACGAAGAGGGCGGCGGCTTGGTAACCCAGTTCGACAAGGATGACGTCGAGGCCGCCGGCCTGGTGAAGTTCGACTTCCTCGGCCTGCGCACCCTGACCATCATCAAGTGGGCAATGGAGATCATCAACCGCGAGCAGGCCAAGAAGAACCTGCCCGACGTCAACATCGACTTCATCCCGCTGGACGATCGCAAGACTTACGAGCTGTTGCAGAAGGCTGAAACCACGGCGGTGTTCCAGCTTGAATCGCGGGGCATGAAAGAGCTGATCAAGAAGCTCAAGCCCGACTGCCTGGAAGACCTTATCGCACTGGTGGCGCTGTTCCGCCCAGGCCCGCTGCAGTCGGGCATGGTGGACGACTTCATCAACCGCAAGCACGGCCGCGCCGAGCTGGCGTACCCGCACCCGGACTACCAGTACGAAGGCCTGAAGCCGGTACTGGCACCCACCTACGGCATCATCCTGTACCAGGAACAGGTGATGCAGATTGCCCAGGTGATGGCAGGTTACACCCTCGGCGGCGCCGACATGTTGCGCCGTGCGATGGGTAAGAAAAAGCCCGAGGAGATGGCCAAGCAACGCGGTGGTTTCATCGAGGGTTGTGCCAACAACAATATCGATGCGGACCTGGCCGGTAACATCTTCGACCTGGTGGAAAAGTTCGCCGGCTACGGCTTCAACAAATCCCACTCCGCCGCCTATGGCCTGGTGTCGTACCAGACGGCCTGGCTGAAGACCCACCACCCGGCGGCGTTCATGGCGGCCGTACTCTCGGCGGACATGCACAACACCGACAAGGTGGTGGTGCTGGTCGAGGAAGTGCGCAGCATGAAGCTGCGCCTCGATGCGCCGGACGTGAACTTCTCCGACTTCAAGTTCACCGTCAACAACGACGGCCGCATCGTCTACGGCCTGGGGGCGATCAAGGGCGTCGGTGAGGGCCCGGTGGAGGCCATCGTCGAGGCGCGTGCCCAAGGTGGCCCGTTCAAGGACCTGTTCGACTTCTGCGAGCGCATCGACCTGAAACGGGTCAACAAGCGTACCCTCGATGCCTTGATCCGCAGTGGTGCGCTGGACCGCCTGGGCCCGCACTTCCATGATGAGATCAAGGCCTACCACGCCAACATCGACCTCAACCGTGCCACCTTGCTGTCGGCGCTGGGCGAGGCCATCAAGGCCGCCGAACAGGCGGCGCATACCGCTGACAGTGGCCACGTCGACCTGTTCGGCGGCATGTTCGACGCGCCGGATGTCGACGTCTACGCCAACCACCGCAAGGTTCGCGAACTGACCCTCAAGGAGCGCCTGAAGGGCGAGAAGGACACCTTGGGCCTGTACCTCACCGGTCACCCGATCGATGAATATGAAGCCGAGATCCGTCGTTTCGCCCGTCAGCGCATCATCGACCTCAAGCCGTCGCGCGAGACCCAGACCATTGCCGGGATGATCATTGCCCTGCGGGTGATGAAGAACAAGAAGGGCGACAAGATGGGCTTCGTCACCCTGGACGACCGATCCGGGCGTATCGAAGCGTCATTGTTTGCCGATGCCTTCATGGCGGCACAGTCCTTGCTGCAGACTGACGCCATGGTGGTGGTCGAAGGCGAAGTCAGTAACGATGACTTCTCCGGTGGCCTGCGCCTGCGGGTGAAGCAGGTGATGACCATGGAGGACGCGCGCACCAAGCTGGCCGAGAGCCTGCGCCTCAAGGTGGCACACGAGGCGCTCAAGGGTGATCGCCTGAAGTGGCTGGGCGAGCTGATCACCCGCCATCGTGGTGCCTGCCCGATCACCCTGGAGTACACCGGCAGCGATGCCAAGGCCATGTTGCAGTTCGGTGAGCAGTGGTCGATCGACCCGGCCGACGGCCTGATTCAGGCACTGCGTGACCAGTTCGGGCGTGAGAACGTCTTCCTGCAATATCGTTGAATCGACGAAATTTAATCTCGACCTATATGCGCCTGATCCCTTAAGGTAGGGCGCCAAACGGATCAACCGGCCGGCCGCCTGGCCGTAGACCCAAGACGGATGACTATGAACCCGAATTTTCTCGATTTCGAACAGCCGATTGCCGACCTGCAAGCCAAGATCGAAGGCCTGCGCCTGGTAGGCAACGACAACTCGCTGAACATCAGCGATGAAATTGCCCGTCTGCAAGACAAGAGCAACACCCTCACCGAAAGCATCTTCGGCAACCTGACCAGCTGGCAGATCGCCCGCCTGGCCCGTCACCCGCGTCGTCCATACACCCTGGACTACCTGGAGCACATCTTCACCGAGTTCGAAGAACTGCACGGCGACCGCCACTTCTCCGATGACGCTGCCATCGTCGGTGGTACCGCCCGCCTGGACGGCAAGCCAGTGATGGTCATCGGCCACCAGAAGGGCCGTGAAGTGCGTGAGAAGGTACGCCGCAACTTCGGCATGCCGCGCCCTGAAGGCTACCGCAAGGCCTGCCGCCTGATGGAAATGGCCGAGCGCTTCAAGATGCCGATCCTGACCTTCATCGACACTCCGGGCGCCTACCCGGGCATCGATGCCGAAGAGCGTAACCAGAGCGAGGCCATCGCCTGGAACCTGCGCGTCATGGCGCGCCTGAAGACCCCGATCATCGCCACCGTGATCGGTGAGGGTGGTTCCGGCGGTGCGCTGGCCATCGGCGTGTGCGACCAGCTGAACATGCTGCAGTACTCCACCTACTCGGTAATCTCGCCGGAAGGCTGCGCCTCGATCCTGTGGAAGACTGCCGACAAGGCTGCCGACGCTGCTGAAGCCATGGGCATCACCGCCGAGCGCCTGAAGAGCCTGAACATCGTCGACAAGGTCATCCAGGAGCCGCTGGGCGGCGCCCACCGCGACCCGGCGAAAATGTCCGAAAGCATCCGTGCCGACCTGGTGCAGCAGCTGGACATGCTCGGCAAGCTCGACCACGACGCGCTGCTGGCCCGTCGTTACGACCGCCTGATGAGCTACGGCCTCTGATAGAACGCCGGGGCCGCTCTGCGGCCCATTCGCGGGCAAGCCCGCTCCCACAGGTACAGCGCAGGCCTCAGGTGCAGCGCAGATCTTGTGGGAGCGGGCTTGCCCGCGAATGCGGTATCGAACTGTTCGAGGTCCTGATGATTGATCTCACGCCCTGGCTGAACGCCCCCACCTGGTACATCGCTTTCTCCGGCGGCCTCGACTCCACCGTCCTTCTGCACCTGTTGGCCGAACACGCCCGCAACCCTGCAACTCCGCCGCTGCGTGCGCTGCACATCCATCACGGCCTGCAACCCGTCGCCGACGCCTGGCCCGCCCACTGCCAAACCATCTGCGACCAGCTCGGCATCGAGCTCCAGGTCATCCACGTCCAGGTCTCCCTCGGCGCCAGCCTCGAACAGGCCGCCCGCGACGCCCGTTATGCCGCCTTCAAAGAGATCCTCGGTCCCGGCGAAATCCTGTTCACCGCCCAGCACCGCGACGACCAGGCTGAAACCTTGCTCTTTCGCCTGCTGCGCGGCGCCGGCTTGCGTGGCCTGGCGGCAATGCCTGCGCAGCGGCCGTTGGGGCAGGGCAGCCTGGTTCGGCCATTGCTGGCCACTTCGCGTCAGCAGTTGCATGACTACGCCCAAGCCAATGAGCTGGTGTGGATCGAAGACCCGACGAACGTTGATACCACCTTCGACCGCAACTATCTGCGCGCAGCGGTATTCCCGCCGTTGCAGCAGCGTTGGCCGCAGGCCAGCCAGAACATGGCCCGTTGTGCAGAGCATCTGGGGCAGGCGCTGGGCCTGCTCGACGAACTGGCGCAGGGCGATCTGGCCACGGCCGGGGAGGGCGCAGCGCCAGCCTGGGCGGCCATGCCGTCGCTCGATCTGGCAGCGCTCACCTGCTTGTCACCTGCCCGGCAGCGCAATGCCCTGCAGTATTGGCTGAGCCAGCGAACCCGCTTGCCCGATACCCGTCATTGGGCTGGCTGGGCGGATCTGCGCGATGCCGCGGAAGATGCGCAGCCGATCTGGCGGCTTGCCGATGGTCGGTTGCTGCGCAGTCATGGCCGCATCTGGTGGTTGAGTGGCGATTGGCTGCAGCAACCCACGGCTGAGTGCATCTGGGCCGACCCCGGGGCGGCTCTGGCACTGCCGGGCAATGGCAGTGTGCGCCTTGAAGGCGCCGCGGCGCAGGGCGAACTGCGTATCGCCTATCGCCAGGGCGGCGAAGTGCTGGACCTCCCCGGCCGTGGTCGACGCGACCTCAAGCGCCTGCTCAACGAGCTGCAGGTCCCGCACTTCGTGCGCCCGCGCCTGCCGTTGCTATATTGCGGCGAGCGCCTGCTGGCGGTGGCCAATCTGCCTTCGCTGGCGCAGGCCGATTGCCAGCTTCACTGGCAGCCGCCGACGAACGCGCAAGGTTTGAGCTGAAGGGTACATTCCGGTAGACTACCCTCCCTTCTTGATACAACTTCTGTGGCTTCCCCGGAAACACAGCGGTTGCCGATTACCAAGCAGTTTTTTGCTGGGCTGATTCTGGAAATGACGAGCGAGCTCCATGCCGGGGATGCCCCCGGTCTGTACAGACGCGGCAGTTTTTCGAGATGCACTGTGATTGACGCAGGTGATCGGGGGCTTCGGCCTTCCTTCGCTTTCTCCGGCGGCGCTGGCCGCCTTAACGCAGACTTCTAGGGTTTTTCATGACGCGCTACATATTCGTCACGGGCGGTGTTGTTTCTTCATTGGGGAAAGGCATTGCCTCGGCTTCCCTGGCGGCCATCCTGGAAGCGCGGGGCCTGAAGGTCACCATGCTCAAGCTGGATCCGTACATCAACGTCGATCCGGGCACCATGAGCCCGTTCCAGCATGGTGAAGTGTTCGTCACCCACGATGGCGCCGAAACCGACCTCGACCTGGGCCACTACGAGCGGTTCATCCGCACCACCATGACCCAGAACAACAACTTCACCACCGGCCGTATCTACGAGCACGTGCTGCGTAAGGAACGCCGTGGTGACTACCTGGGCGCAACCATCCAGGTCATCCCGCACATCACCGACGAGATCAAGCGTCGCATCATCAAGGGCGCTGGCGATGCCGACGTGGCCCTGGTGGAAATCGGCGGTACCGTGGGTGACATCGAGTCGCAGCCGTTCCTCGAGGCCATCCGCCAGCTGCGCGTCGAAGTGGGCTCCAAGCGCGCCATGCTGATGCACCTGACTCTGGTGCCGTACATCGCCACCGCTGGCGAGACCAAGACCAAGCCGACCCAGCACTCGGTCAAGGAGCTGCGCTCCATCGGCCTGCAGCCTGACGTGCTGATCTGCCGTTCCGACCACCCGGTCGACGCCTCGTCGCGCCGCAAGATCGCGCTGTTCACCAACGTCGAAGAGCGTGCGGTGATTTCGCTGGAAGACGTCGACACCATCTACAAGATCCCAGGCGTGCTGCACGCCCAGGGCCTGGACGACTTCGTCGTTGAGCGCTTCGGCCTGCAGTGCAACAGCGCTGACCTGTCCGAGTGGGACAAGGTGGTCGATGCCAAGCTCAACCCTGAGCAGGAAGTGACCATCGCCATGGTCGGCAAGTACATGGAACTGCTGGACGCGTACAAGTCGCTGATCGAAGCGATGAGCCACGCCGGCATCACCAACCGTACCAAGGTCAACCTGCGTTACATCGATTCCGAAGACATCGAGAACCAGGGCACCAGCCTGCTCGAAGGTGCCGACGCCATTCTGGTGCCGGGCGGTTTCGGCCTGCGTGGCGTGGAAGGCAAGATCACTGCGGTGCAGTACGCCCGTGAGAACAAGGTCCCGTACCTGGGCATCTGCCTGGGGATGCAAGTGGCCGTGATCGAGTTCGCCCGTAACGTGATGGGCTGGAAAGACGCCAACTCCACCGAGTTCGACCGCAACAGCGGCCACCCGGTAGTCGGCCTGATCACCGAGTGGGCAGATGCCACCGGTGCCGTCGAGACCCGTACCGAAGCGTCCGACCTGGGTGGCACCATGCGCCTGGGCGCGCAGGACTGCCAGCTGGCTGCCGGTTCCAAGGTGCACGACTGCTACGGCAAGGATGTGATCACCGAGCGTCACCGTCACCGTTACGAAGTCAACAACAACCTGCTGCCGCAGCTGGTTGACGCTGGTCTGGTGGTTTCCGGTCGTTCCGAAGACGGCGCGCTGGTCGAAGTCGTCGAGTCCAAGGACCACCCATGGTTCGTGGCCTGCCAGTTCCACCCGGAGTTCACCTCCACCCCGCGTGACGGTCACCCGCTGTTCAGCGGCTTCGTCAAGGCGGCCCTGGCCCAGAAGAACAAGGCCTGATTTTTTCAGGTCTTTGATGAGTTTTCCGACGGTTAAAGCCGCGCAAGGCTCATTTCTCGGGTAAAGTACGCCCCGATCTACCCCTGACCGCTCGGTCAGGGGTTGCTTCTGCCAGGCCTGCCTGCTGCGTCCCCGCCTGGTGCAAGGCAAGAATTCCCTAAAGTTGCGTTGTTTTCGTCAATTCTGGAGTGCTTACAACAATGGCAAAAATCGTCGACATCAAAGGTCGTGAAGTTCTCGATTCGCGTGGCAACCCCACCGTGGAAGCCGATGTACTGCTCGACAACGGCATCATCGGCAGCGCTTGCGCGCCGTCCGGTGCTTCCACCGGCTCGCGCGAAGCGCTGGAGCTGCGTGATGGCGACAAGAGCCGTTACCTGGGCAAGGGCGTGCTGAAGGCCGTCGCCAACATCAACGGCCCGATCCGTGACCTGCTGCTGGGCAAGGATCCTTCTGACCAGAAGGCTCTGGACCGCGCCATGATCGAACTGGACGGTACCGAGAACAAGGCCAAGCTGGGCGCCAACGCCATCCTGGCTGTGTCGCTGGCTGCCGCCAAGGCCGCCGCACAGGATCAGGACCTGCCGCTGTACGCGCACATCGCCAACCTGAACGGCACCCCAGGCCAGTACTCGATGCCGGTTCCGATGATGAACATCATCAACGGTGGCGAGCACGCCGACAACAACGTCGACATCCAGGAGTTCATGGTTCAGCCGGTTGGCGCCAAGACCTTCTCCGACGGCCTGCGCATGGGCACCGAGATCTTCCACCACCTCAAAGCCGTGCTGAAGGCCCGTGGCCTGAACACTGCCGTGGGTGACGAGGGTGGTTTCGCCCCGAACCTGGCTTCCAACGAAGACGCTCTGGGTGCTATCGCCGAAGCGGTCGAAAAAGCCGGCTACAAGCTGGGCACCGACGTGACCCTGGCCCTGGATTGCGCGGCTTCCGAATTCTACGAAGACGGCAAGTACAACCTGTCCGGTGAAGGCAAGTCGTTCGACGCCGAAGGTTTCGCCGAGTACCTGAAAGGCCTGACCGAGCGCTTCCCGATCATCTCGATCGAAGATGGCCTGGACGAGTCCGACTGGGCTGGCTGGAAGATCCTGACCGACAAGATCGGTGCCAAGGTACAGCTGGTCGGCGACGACCTGTTCGTGACCAACACCAAGATCCTCAAGGAAGGCATCGAGAAGGGCATCGGTAACTCGATCCTGATCAAGTTCAACCAGATCGGCTCGCTGACCGAAACCCTGGAAGCCATCCAGATGGCCAAGGCCGCCGGCTACACCGCGGTGATCTCGCACCGTTCCGGTGAAACCGAAGACTCGACCATCGCCGACCTGGCCGTGGGTACCGCTGCTGGCCAGATCAAGACTGGCTCGCTGTGCCGCTCCGACCGCGTCTCGAAGTACAACCAGCTGCTGCGCATCGAAGAGCAACTGGGCGCCAAAGCGGTTTACCGTGGTCGTGCCGAGTTTCGCGGCTAAGCAAGAGATGGTAAAAAGACAGCAGCCGAGGCTGTCGGAAGTTTCATACTGAAATTTCTGACGCTTCATGCGGGTTTCTGTCAACGAAGCCTGGCCTCGGCCAGGCTTCGTGCTATATGACGCCCGTGTGCGGCGGTCTTTAACCTGGATACCTTGATGCGCAGTCCCTATTGGTTGTTCCTTGTCCTGCTCCTGCTGCTTGGTGGCCTGCAGTACCGCCTTTGGGTGGGTAACGGCAGCCTGGCGCAAGTGGCCGAGCTCAAGCAGCAGATCGACGAACAGCATGCCGAGAACGAGCGGCTGCTGGAGCGTAACCGCGTGCTCGATGCCGAGGTGCTGGAGTTGAAGAAAGGTATGGAGACCGTCGAAGAACGGGCTCGTCATGAACTGGGAATGGTCAAAGAGGGCGAAACCCTCTTCCAGCTGCCGCAAAAATGATTGAACCACTACCGGCCTTCTGGGCCGTGATTCCTGCTGCGGGCGTCGGTGCCCGCATGGCTGCCGACCGCCCCAAGCAATACCTGGAGCTGGCCGGGCAGACCATCCTCGAGCACAGCCTCGACTGTTTTCTCGATCACCCCGCGCTCAAGGGCGTGGTGGTCAGTATTGCCGAAGACGATCCGTACTGGCCGGTCTTGCGCTGCGCCAGCGATGCGCGCATCCAGCGCGCGGCCGGTGGGCGCGAGCGTGCCGACTCGGTGCTCAATGCCTTGTTGCTGCTGCATGCCCAAGGGGCTGCGGACGACGACTGGGTGCTGGTGCACGATGCCGCGCGGCCGAACCTGGCGCGTAGTGACCTGGACAAGCTGCTGTCGGAGCTGGCCGAAGATCCGGTCGGCGGGCTGCTGGCGGTGCCGGCGCGTGACACCCTCAAGCGGGCCGATGCCAATGGCCGGGTGAGTGCGACGGTGGACCGCAGCACCATCTGGCAGGCCTATACGCCGCAGATGTTCCGCCTGGGCGCGCTGCATCGGGCCCTGGCCGAGAGCCTGGTTTCCGATGTGGTGGTGACCGATGAGGCGTCGGCCATCGAATGGTCGGGGCAGGCGCCGCGGCTGGTCGAAGGGCGCAGCGACAACATCAAGGTGACCCGGCCGGAAGACCTGGAGTGGCTGCGCCAGCGTTGGGCCGGCAGGCGCTGATCGTCTTACTCCTGCTCCGGCCTCTTCGCGGGACAAGCCCGCTCCCACAGGAATAGCACCGGCTTCAGGTGCGATGACCATCCTGTGGGAGCGGCGGTTCGGCGCCCCGACTTGACCCGCGAAGAGGCCAGTAAGGCCAATGCATCAGCTCTGCCGATACTCCGGCAGACCGGCCAACCCTTCCTTCAAGTAATCCACCAGCCGCCGAACCTTCGGCGACAGGTGCCGCTGCTGCGGATACAACGCCCACACCGCCGTATTCGGCGGCTGATGCCCCTCCAGCAATGACACCAGCGCGCCACTGTTCAAGTGTTCGAGCACGTAATAGTCCGGCAACTGGCACAACCCCATCCCCAGCAACGCCGCATCCAGCACCGCCTGGCCGCTGTTGCAGCGCCAGTTGCCCTGCACCCGCTGGCTGATCTCGCGGCCATCCTGCTGCAACGCCCACAGGTCCGAGCTGCCGATCAGGCAATTGTGCCGGGCCAGTTCCGACAGGCTGTGGGGCCGCCCGTAGCGCTCAAGGTATGCAGGTGAGGCGCACAGGTACATGCGCCGCGGCGCCAGCCGCGTGGCCACAAGCCGCGAGTCGGCCAGCCGGCCCAGGCGGATCGCCAGGTCCATGCCTTCGTGCAGCAGGTCGAGGGTACGGTTGCTCAGTTCCACCTCGACCCGCAATTGCGGATACAGCGCCATGAAGCGCGTCACCAGCGGCACGATAAAACGCTCGCCATAGGCCACTGCGCAGGTCATGCGCAGCAGGCCCTTGGGCTCGCTGGCCAGGTCACCCATGGCGCGCAGTGCCTCCTCGCGGCCGTCCTGCAGACGCTGGCAGTGCTGCAGGAAGGTCTGCCCGGCTTCACTCAAGGTTACCCGACGGGTGCTGCGGTACAGCAAGCGGGTCTGCAGGCGTTCTTCCAGGCGGGCGATCTGCCGGCTGATGTGTGAAGAAGATACGCCCAGGCGCTCGGCCGCAGCCGTGAACTGGCCAGACTCGGCCACGGCGACGAATTCGTCGATGCCTTCCCAGCGGCTGCTCATGGATTATCCCTGTATGGCAATAATGTTTTGGCTTTGGCCGGATTATTCCTCAAAAGCGCCTGGATTACACTGTTGGACTGAATCGATCCACTGTCTGGAGACCCTGTGATGATCAAGTCCCGTGCTGCCGTTGCCTTCGAGGCCAAGAAACCCCTGGAAATCGTCGAAGTCGACGTGGCCATGCCCAAGGCCGGCGAGGTGCTGCTGCGGGTGGTCGCCAGCGGCGTCTGCCACACCGACGCCTACACCCTGTCCGGTGCCGACCCGGAAGGCATCTTCCCGTCGATCCTCGGCCATGAAGGTGGTGCGATCGTCGAAGCCGTGGGCGAGGGCGTGACCTCGGTGGCGGTGGGCGATCACGTGATCCCGCTGTATACCCCCGAATGCGGCAAGTGCAAGTTCTGCCTCTCGGGCAAGACCAACCTGTGCCAGGCCATCCGCGCCACCCAGGGCAAGGGCCTGATGCCCGACGGCACCACCCGCTTCTCGTACAAGGGCCAGCAGCTGTTCCACTACATGGGCACTTCGACGTTCTCGGAGTACACCGTGTTGCCGGAAATCTCCGTGGCCAAGATCCAGAAGGAAGCACCGCTGGAGAAGGTCTGCCTGCTCGGTTGCGGCGTCACCACCGGTATCGGTGCGGTGCTCAACACCGCCAAGGTCAAGCCGGGTGACACCGTGGCCATCTTCGGCCTCGGCGGCATCGGCCTGTCGGCAGTCATCGGTGCAGTCAAGGCCAAGGCCTCGCGCATCATTGCCATCGACATCAACCCGGCCAAGTTCGAGATCGCCCGCCAACTGGGCGCCACCGACTGCATCAACCCGAAAGACTACGACCGCCCGATCCAGGAAGTGATCGTCGACCTCACCGACGGTGGCGTGGACTTCTCCTTCGAGTGCATCGGCAACGTGCAACTGATGCGCGCGGCCCTGGAATGCTGCCACAAAGGTTGGGGCGAGTCGGTAATCATCGGTGTCGCCGGTGCCGGCCAGGAAATCGCCACCCGTCCGTTCCAGTTGGTAACCGGCCGCGTCTGGCGCGGTTCGGCGTTCGGCGGCGTGCGTGGCCGCAGCGAGCTGCCAAGCTACGTGGACATGGCCGAGAAGGGCGAGATCCCGCTGGATACCTTCATCACCCACACCATGGGCCTGGAGGACATCAACAAGGCCTTCGACCTGATGCACGAAGGCAAGAGCATTCGCAGCGTGATCCACTTCTGAGGTCAGCCATGAGCCTGGATAACATCTCCTGCCAGAAGAGCTTCGGCGGCTGGCACAAGCGTTACCGGCATCACTCGAAGGTGCTGGGCTGCGACATGGTGTTTGCTGTCTACCTGCCACCGCAGGCCGAGCAGGGTGAGAAGCTGCCAGTGCTGTACTGGCTCAGCGGCCTCACCTGCACCGACGAGAACTTCATGCAGAAGGCAGGCGCCCAGCGCCTGGCCGCCGAGCTCGGGCTGATCATTGTCGCCCCCGACACCAGCCCGCGTGGCGAGCAGGTGCCGGGCGACCCTGACGGCGCCTGGGACTTCGGCCTCGGCGCCGGGTTCTACCTCAACGCCACCCAGCAGCCTTGGGCGCAGCACTACCGTATGCACGACTATGTGGTGCAGGAGTTGCCGGCACTGATCGAGGCGCACTTCCCGGCGTCCGGCCAGCGCAGCATCAGCGGCCACTCCATGGGCGGGCACGGCGCGCTGGTGTGCGCCTTGCGCAACCCGGGGCGCTACCGCTCGGTGTCGGCGTTCTCGCCGATCAGCAACCCGATGGATTGCCCGTGGGGTGAGAAGGCCTTCAGCCGCTACCTGGGTGAAGACCGCGCGCGCTGGCGTGAATGGGATGCCAGTGTGCTGCTGGCGGAAACGCCGGCAGGCGAGTGCCCGCCGCTGCTGGTGGATCAGGGCGATCGTGATGACTTCCTCGAGAAGCAGCTCAAGCCTGAGGCACTGGAACAGGCCGCACGCAAAGGCGGGCATGAACTGACCCTGCGCCTGCAGCCCGGCTATGACCACAGCTACTACTTCATCGCCAGCTTCATCGACGAGCACCTGCGCCATCATGCGGTGGCACTGGGGCGGGTGTAACAGCCTGGTCCAAAAGCCGCCCAACCTCCTGCAAAGCAGGTAGAATCACGCCCTGACTCAATCAGGGCGTTTTTCTATGCGTATTGGCCACGGCTACGATGTGCACCGTTTCTGCGACGGTGATTTCATTACCCTGGGTGGGGTGCGTATCCCCCACAAATACGGCCTCCTGGCCCATTCCGACGGTGACGTGCTGCTGCACGCCCTGAGCGATGCCTTGCTCGGCGCTGCGGCGCTGGGGGACATCGGCAAGCATTTCCCCGACACCGACCCGCAGTTCAAGGGCGCCGACAGCCGCGTGCTGCTGCGTCACGTGGTCGCTATCGTCAAGGCCAAGGGCTGGCAGGTCGGCAATGTCGACGCCACCATCGTTGCCCAGGCCCCGAAAATGGCCCCGCATATCGAAACCATGCGCCAACTGATTGCCCAAGACCTGCAGGTCGAACTCGACCAGGTCAACGTCAAGGCCACCACCACCGAGAAGCTCGGCTTCACGGGCCGCGAGGAGGGCATTGCCGTGCATGCGGTTGCCCTGCTGCTGCCAGCATGACCGAACTGGACCTGCTGGGCCCGCGCGCGTCGGGTGAGTCGCTGGGCAGCGCAGTGCTCAAGGCCGTGGCTGAAGACTTCCAGGTCGACGAGGTGCTGGACATTCCGTTGTCCGGCCAGGGCGAGCACCTGTGGCTGTGGGTCGAGAAGCGTGACCTCAACACCGAAGAAGCCGCCCGCCGCCTGGCCCGTGCAGCGGGTGTGCCGGTGCGCGCCATCAGCTACGCCGGCCTCAAGGATCGCCAGGCCCTGACCCGCCAGTGGTTCAGCCTGCACTTGCCGGGCAAGGCCGACCCTGACCTGTCGCGTGCCGAAGACGGCACCCTGCGCGTGCTGAAGCAGGTGCGCCACCAGCGCAAGCTGCAGCGCGGCGCCCATTCGGCGAACGGCTTCACCCTGCGCCTGACCGCCCTGGCGGCCGACCGCCAGGCCCTCGATGCGCGCCTGGAGCAGCTCAAGCAGCAGGGCGTGCCGAACTATTTCGGTAGCCAGCGGTTCGGCCACGGCGGTGGCAACGTCCACGACGCTCAGGACTGGGCCGCGCGCAAGGCCCTGCCGGAACAGCGCAATGTGCGTTCGCGCCTGCTTTCGGCGGCACGCAGCTATGTGTTCAACCAGGTGCTGGCGGCGCGGGTCGCCGATGGCAGTTGGCAGCGCGCCCAGGTCGGGGATCTGTTGGCGTTCACCGACAGCCGTAGTTTCTTTCCAGCGGGCGAGCAGGAATGTTCTGATCCTCGCCTGGGAATTCTTGACCTGCATCCGACCGGCCCGATGTGGGGAGAAGGCCCTTCTCCCGCGGCTGGCGCGACCTTCGAACTGGAGGCAGCAGTCGGCGAGCGGCACCTGGCACTTTGCCAATGGCTCGCGTATGCGGGCATGAGTCACGAACGGCGCATCCTGCGGCTCCCTATTGGCGGCCTGACGTGGCATTATCCCGAGCCTGATATCCTGCAACTGGAATTCGTCCTTCCGGCCGGATGCTTCGCCACCGTGGTGGTGCGCGAACTCGTCGATCTGGTGCCGGCAGGGCAGACGGACAGCCCATGCGTATTCTGATTTCGAATGACGACGGTGTTACGGCACCGGGCCTCGCCGCGCTACACGGTGCGCTGGCGGATTATGCCGAGTGCGTGGTGATCGCCCCGGACCAAGACAAGAGCGGCGCCGGCAGTTCGCTGACGCTGGACCGGCCGCTGCACCCGCAAACCCTGGCCAACGGCTTCATCAGCCTCAACGGCACGCCTACCGATTGCGTGCACCTGGGGCTCAACGGCCTGCTGCCAGAGCCTGTGGATCTGGTCGTCTCAGGCATCAACCTGGGGGCCAACCTGGGTGATGACGTGATCTATTCCGGCACGGTCGCCGCTGCGCTGGAGGGCCGCTTCCTGGGCGGCACCTCGCTGGCGTTCTCGCTGCTGTCGCGGCTGCCCGACAACTTGCCGACCGCAGCCCACATCGCACGCCGTCTGGTGGAGGCGCTGCCGCGCCTGCAACTGCCACCGCGGACCGTGCTCAACGTCAATATCCCCAACCTGCCGCTGGAGCACATCCGTGGCATCCAGCTCACCCGCCTCGGTCACCGGGCGCGGGCGGCGGCGCCGACCAAGGTGGTCAACCCGCGCGGCAAGGAAGGCTACTGGATCGCAGTAGCCGGCGATGCCGAGGATGGCGGGCCGGGCACCGACTTCCATGCCGTCATGCAAGGCTACGTGTCGATCACCCCGTTGCAACTGGACCGTACGTTCAACGATGCCTTCGAACAGCTCGACGGCTGGCTGGAGGGCCTGCTCTGATGCGTGAACAGGACGATCTGCAGCGCCGGGGCGGTATCGGCATGACTTCGCAGCGGACCCGCGAGCGGCTGATCCAGCGCCTCTATGAGGAAGGCGTGTCGAACGCCAAGGTGCTTGACGTGATTCGCCGCACCCCGCGCCACCTGTTCGTCGACGAGGCGCTGGCGCACCGTGCATACGAAGACACGGCGCTGCCGATCGGGCACAACCAGACCATCTCCCAGCCGTTCATGGTGGCGCACATGAGCGAGCTGCTGCTGGAGGCGGGGCCGCTGGACAAGGTACTGGAGATCGGCACCGGTTCCGGCTACCAGACCGCGATCCTCGCCCAGCTGGTCGAGCGGGTGTTCTCGGTGGAACGGATCAAGGTGCTGCAGGATCGGGCCAAGGAACGCCTGGTCGAGCTCAACCTGCGCAATGTGGTGTTCCGCTGGGGCGACGGCTGTGACGGCTGGCAGGCGCTGGCGCCCTACAACGGCATCATCGTCACCGCGGTGGCCCCTGAAGTGCCGCAGGCGCTGCTCGACCAGCTGGCACCGGGAGGGCGGATGGTGATACCGGTGGGCCCGGCCGGCGAGGTGCAACAGCTGATGCTGATCGTGCGCGAAGAGCACGGCTTCTCTCGTCGGGTACTGGGGGCAGTGCGTTTCGTGCCGCTGCTCAACGGTCCGCTGGCCTGAGCCGCCAGGAATATTTACAGCAGCAACGAATTCTTGCGGCAAGGCCCTGTCTATCTGGCGGGGCCTGGGCTCTGCCAATGCCGTCTGGCTTGGTTATAATTGCAACAATATTGCATTTCATATCGTATTATCGTTTTTCGGCACCATGAGGGGAGCGCGGGTGGGGCACACAGTCATTCGGCAGCGCAAGGATCGGTCGGGTTTCAAGCTTCTGGTGATTGCACTGGCCATGGGCACCCTGCTGACAGGTTGCTCCAGCACAGGCTCCAGCGGTGCTCGCGTGGTCGACCGCAACACGGCTGCGCCCAAGCGACCTGCAGTGACCTCCGGGCAGTACGTCGTCAAGCCTGGCGATACGCTGTTTTCCATCGCATTCCGCTACGGTTGGGACTACAAGGAACTGGCCGCGCGTAACGGCATTGCCGCCCCGTACACCATCCGCCCGGGCCAGGCGATCCGTTTCAACAGCGGGTCCAGCAGCAGCACCACGGTGGTCTCCAGCCCTTCTTCCTCGAGCAGGACAACGGTCACTCGTCGCCCTGCTGGAACGCCTATAACCCCGCCTCAAAATGGCGGAAAATCGACGCCAACAACGCCCGCAACGCCTACCCCGGTGGTTACCACGGTGCCCGCCGCAGAGCGGGCGGTGGGCAGCTGGACGTGGCCAGCCAATGGCGTGCTGATTGGTAAATTTGCTTCAAACGGTAGTTTGAATAAAGGCATTGATATCGCCGGTGATTTGGGACAGCCTGTTTTTGCTGCGTCTGATGGTGCGGTGGTCTACGCCGGGAGTGGCTTGAGGGGCTACGGCGAACTGATCATCATCAAGCACAGCGACACCTACGTCAGTGCCTACGGTCACAACCGCAGGCTGTTGGTTCGGGAGGGGCAGCAGGTCAAGGCAGGGCAGTCGATTGCTGAAATGGGGTCCACGGGCACTGATCGGGTGAAGCTGCATTTCGAGATTCGCCGTCAGGGCAAACCCGTCGATCCGCTCCAGTTCCTGCCACGTCGTTGATCGTTGTTCCCGGCCTGTTCCTGTGATGTAGAGGGGACAGGCTCCTGCGTTGCCAAGGAGACAGGCGCCGCACGAGTCTGAGTTCGAACTCAGCAAAGGACTATAACAATGGCTCTCAGTAAAGAAGCGCCGGAGTTTGACATCGACGATGACGTCCTCCTCATGGAGACGGGCATCGTTTTGGAAACGGATGTGGTGTCAGACGAACCTGCTGTACCTTCGGTTCGGACCAGGGCCAAATCAGGCTCTTCGCTCAAGCAGCACAAGTACATCGATTACAGCCGGGCGCTCGATGCTACCCAGCTGTATCTCAACGAGATCGGATTCTCGCCTCTGCTTTCGCCGGAAGAGGAAGTGCATTTTGCGCGCCTGTCGCAAAAGGGTGATCCTGCCGGCCGCAAACGCATGATCGAAAGCAACCTGCGCCTGGTTGTGAAAATTGCCCGTCGTTACGTCAACCGTGGCCTTTCGCTGCTCGACCTGATCGAGGAGGGCAACCTGGGGTTGATCCGCGCGGTGGAAAAATTCGACCCGGAGCGCGGTTTCCGCTTCTCGACTTATGCGACCTGGTGGATCCGCCAGACCATCGAGCGGGCGATCATGAATCAGACCCGCACCATTCGCCTGCCGATCCACGTGGTCAAGGAGCTCAACGTCTACCTGCGGGCTGCGCGGGAACTGACCCAGAAGCTCGACCACGAACCGTCGCCGGAAGAAATCGCCACTCTGCTGGAAAAACCGGTCGCCGAGGTCAAGCGCATGCTGGGCCTGAACGAGCGTGTATCCTCGGTGGACGTGTCGCTCGGCCCGGATTCCGACAAGACCCTGCTCGACACCCTGACCGATGATCGCCCGACCGATCCGTGCGAACTGCTGCAGGATGACGACCTCTCGCAGAGCATCGACCAGTGGCTGGGTGAACTGACCGACAAGCAGCGCGAGGTGGTGGTGCGCCGCTTTGGCCTGCGCGGGCACGAAAGCAGTACGTTGGAGGATGTTGGCCTGGAGATCGGCCTGACCCGTGAACGCGTGCGGCAGATCCAGGTTGAGGGGCTCAAGCGCCTGCGCGAAATCCTCGAGAAGAACGGGCTTTCCAGCGAGTCGCTGTTCCAGTAAGCCTTGCTTCACGGTATCCAAAGCGCCCCGATGACCTCGGGGCGTTTTTGTTTCCAGGGTTTCGGTGAACGGGCCTCTTCGCGGGCAAGCCCGCTCGCACAAGGGAAGTGCAAGACTTAAAACTGTCCAGACCCTGTGGGAGCGGGCTTGCCCGCGAAGAGGCCGGTACAGGAGGTTGGAAATCAGAAGTCGACATCTGTGTAAGGCGCTACCCCTGATGCACGGCGTGTAAGCCTTTGCTTACTCTTTATGTAAGCCATCTGTGTAACTACCAGTAAATCAAAGCCGTTTGCAGAACTGCTTTATTCGTAACCATATGAAATATATGTAATTTTTGGCTGTGTGGAAATGTGTCCCCAGTAACATTCTGAGAGATCTCGCAGTTGCCTGGCTCAGGGAACTCGCTAGTATTCGAACTGTGCACACGGACATGCACAGGCTTTCAGGGAGAAGGCCAGGGACATCGCAAGAAGCGATTTCATCAGGACGATGTTTGGGACAAGCAGGGACTACGGAAAAAATGTGGGCGGGTCATACCGCCCCTTTTTTTTGCCCGTAGAAAATGAAAAAGGCCCGTTGCGGGCCTTTTTCGTGTCTGGGCGCTTAGCGCTCCAGGTCGGCGATCTTGCCGGTCTTGCCGTCCCACTCTTCAGCGTCGGGCAGGGCGTCCTTACGCTCGGTGATGTTCGGCCAGATTTCCGCCAGCTCGGCGTTGAGCTCGATGAAGTTTTCCATGCCTGCGGGGATCTCGTCTTCCGAGAAGATCGCCTGGGCCGGGCACTCAGGCTCGCACAGTGCACAGTCGATGCACTCGTCCGGGTGAATCACCAGGAAGTTCGGGCCTTCGTAGAAGCAGTCCACCGGACAGACTTCCACGCAGTCGGTGTATTTGCATTTGATGCAGTTGTCGGTGACGACGAAGGTCATTTCTAGTTCTCTCCTCAGGCGACGGCGGCGGCCCTTCCTCTCAGGGCCGCGCGGTTTACGGGCATGTGGCTGCAGGCCAGGCTAATAACCTGCAGCACCAGCAAACCGCGGCGGATTCTACCAGCTTGTAGTGGGCGCCGTTATAACAGGTTCTTTAGTTGATATAGCGTTTCGATAGCTTGACGCGGGGTCATGTCATCCAGGTCTAGCTTGCCCAGCTTCTCGATGGCCGGGTGTGGCAGGCTGGCGAACAGGTCGCTCTGGTGCGGGACGTGCGGCTCGTCCTTGGCCTTTTTCGTGACCGGTGCTTCATGGGGCAGGCTGGTGGTTTCCAGCCGGCCCAGGTGCTCGCGTGCGCGCAGGATCACTGGCGCCGGCACGCCCGCCAGCTGCGCCACGGCCAGGCCGTAGCTCTGGCTGGCCGGGCCTGGCAGCACATGGTGCAGGAAGACAATACGCTCGTTGTGCTCGGTAGCGTTCAGGTGCACGTTGGCCACCAGCGGTTCACTCTCCGGCAGCACGGTCAGCTCGAAGTAGTGGGTGGCGAACAAGGTGTAGGCACGTAGCTGGGCCAGGCGCTCGGCGGCGGCCCAGGCCAGCGACAGGCCGTCGAAGGTGCTGGTGCCGCGGCCAACTTCGTCCATCAGCACCAGGCTGCGGTCGGTGGCGTTGTGCAGGATATTGGCGGTTTCGCTCATCTCGACCATGAAGGTCGAGCGCCCGCCGGCCAGGTCGTCGCTGGAGCCGATACGGGTGAAGATGCGGTCGACCAGCGACAGTTCGCAGCTGGCTGCCGGCACGAAGCTGCCGATGTGCGCCATCAGCACGATCAGGGCGGTCTGGCGCATGTAGGTGGACTTACCGCCCATGTTCGGGCCGGTGATGATCAGCATGCGCGTGCTGTTGTCCAGGCCCAGGTCGTTGGCCACGAACGGCGTGGTCAGTACCTGCTCGACCACCGGGTGGCGGCCTTGCTCGATGCGCAGGCATGGCTCGTCAGTGAAGCGCGGGCAGTTCAGGTCGAGGTTCAGCGCACGCTCGGCAAGGTTGCTCAGCACGTCGATCTCAGCCAACGCGGCGGCGCTGTCCTGCAGCGGTGCCAGGTGGCTGATGAGGGTTTCCAGCAGCGCGTCGTAGAGCATCTTCTCGCGTGCCAGGGCGCGGCTCTTGGCCGACAGCGCCTTGTCCTCGAAGGCCTTGAGCTCGGGCGTGATGAAGCGCTCGGCGCCCTTGAGGGTCTGGCGGCGGATGTAGTCGCCCGGCGCCTGCTCGGCCTGCTTGGTTGGCAGCTCGATGAAGTAGCCATGCACACGGTTGTAGCCGACCTTGAGGTTGGCAAGGCCCGTGCGGGCCTTTTCGCGGGTTTCGAGGTCGATCAGGAACTGGCCGGCGTTCTCACTGATTGCCAGCAGCTCGTCCAGCTCGCTGTCGTAGCCGGCCTTGAGCACACCGCCATCACGAATCACCGCTGGCGGGTTGTCGATGATTGCACGCTCCAGCAGGCTTGCCAGCTCCGGGTAGGTCCCGGTGATGGCGGCCAGGCGCGCCAGGTGCGGAGCCTCCAGCTCGCTCATGGCGTTCTGCAGCTCGGGCAGGGCACCGAGGGCATCGCGCAGGCGCGCGAGGTCGCGCGGGCGGGCATTGCGCAGGCCGATACGGGCGAGTATCCGCTCGATATCACCGATTTCCTTGAGTTGTGGCTGCAGCTTTTCGAAGCGGTAGCCGTCCAGCAGGCAGCGGATCGAATCCTGGCGCGCCTGCAGCACCTTGAGGTCGCGCAGCGGGCGGTTCAGCCAGCGGGTCAGCAGGCGGCTGGCCATCGCGGTCTGGCAGCGGTCGATCACCGATTGCAGGGTGTTGTCGCGCCCGCCGGCCAGGTTGATGTCCAGTTCCAGGTTGCGGCGGCTGGCACCATCCAGAATGACCGTGTCGTCGAGGCGCTCGTGGCGCAGGCTGCGCAGGTGCGGCAGGGCCGTACGCTGGGTTTCCTTGGCGTAGGTCAGCAGGCAGCCGGCGGCGCCGATGGCCAGGGTCAGCTTGTCACAGCCAAAGCCTTTCAGGTCTTTGGTCGCGAATTGCTGGCACAGGGCCTTGCGCGCCGAATCGCGGTCAAAGTCCCACGGCGCGCGGCGACGGGCGCCCGGGCGCTTTTCGGCGGGCAGGTCGCGTGGCCAGTCGTCGGGGATCAGCAGCTCTACCGGGTTCAGGCGCTCGAGTTCGGCCAGCAGGTTTTCCCAGCCCTTGATCTCTTGCACGCTGAAGTTGCCGCTGGTGATGTCCAGCACCGCCAGGCCGAACAGGCGTTCGTCACCGAGCAGGGCGGCGATCAGGTTGTCGCGGCGCTCGTCGAGCAGGGCCTCGTCACTGACCGTGCCGGGGGTGATGATGCGCACCACCTGGCGTTCCACCGGGCCCTTGCTGGTGGCCGGGTCGCCGATCTGTTCGCAGATCACCACCGATTCGCCAAGCTTGACCAGCTTGGCCAGGTAGCCCTCCAGCGAATGGAACGGAATCCCGCACATGGGGATCGACTGGCCGGCCGACTGACCGCGCGCGGTCAGAGTGATGTCCAGCAGTTTCGCGGCTTTCTTCGCATCTTCGTAGAAGATTTCGTAGAAGTCGCCCATGCGGTAGAACATCAGCTGGTCCGGGTGCTGGTTTTTCAGCTTCCAGTACTGCTGCATCATTGGGGTGTGTGCGGAAAGATCAGACATTCAGGGCCTTACAGCGGGTGATCTGGTTGGCGATTGTGAAACCGGCAATGGTACAGGCTTTTTCAAGCAGATGCAGGCGCGGGCCATGGGGCATGCGCGCGCAGCCAGGTGCATTGCATTTGCCGGCGCATGCCTGCATTATGCAAGCTATGCAAAAACGCAATGTAGCCACCGTACTCAGAGAACTGCTCGACCGCCACGGCCTGTCTCCGACGGAGCTGTACCGGCGCACGGGCGTCCCTCAATCCACCTTGTCGCGAATTCTCGGCGGCAAGATCGTCGACCCCTCCGACAAGCACGTGTCGAAGATCGCCGACTACTTCGGCGTGAGCACCGAGCAGTTGCGCGGTCGCGCCGAGCTTGGCGAGCCGCGCGAAACTGCGCTGCCGGCCCACGGCCATGCGGACCTCAGCGACATCAGCCTGTGGGACGATGAAACACCCGTCGAGGATGACGAGGTGTCGGTACCTTTCCTTCGCGAGGTCGAATTGGCAGCAGGATCAGGAAGATTCGTCATCGAAGAGAGCGAGCGTGCGCGGCTGCGTTTCGGCAAGCGCAGCCTGCGGCACAATGGTGTGCAGTTCGACCAGGCCAAGTGCGTGACCGTGCGTGGCAACAGCATGCTGCCGGTATTGCGCGATGGCGCGACGGTTGGCGTGAACACCGGCAAATGCTCGATCGGCGATATCATCGATGGCGACCTCTACGCCATCAACCATAACGGCCAACTGCGGGTGAAGCAGGTCTACCGCCTGCCTACCGGCATCCGCCTGCGCAGCTTCAACCGTGACGAACACCCCGACGAGGACTACAGCTTCCAGCAGATGCAGGACGAGCAGATCAGCCTGCTCGGGCATGTGTTCTGGTGGGGCATGTACGCTCGCTGACGGCCCCCGATTCGAGAAAACCCGCTTCGGCGGGTTTTTTTCGCCTGCAGAAAATCCCTACAACGCAGGCCGCGCATGGCCTGCATGCATATCAGCATAAAGCAAATGCATAGATATTTGAATAAATGCATTGACTGCATATGCATGAATGCATAGCCTGTATCTCAAGCCGGATGGAAAACGGTTGTTACACGGGCGCCGATGGGTGGGTTCGATTGCCCAGAGGCTTGGCAACTACACAGGAGGCAGGGCAGTGACGATCGAGCATCAAGCGTTACTGGAGATGCCGCTCTGGCTGGTAATCGTCCTGGCATTGCTGGGCGGCTTGTGCGGCGAGATGTGGCGGGCCGACAAGGCCGGTGCCACCGGCTGGGCGCTACTGCGACGGCTGGTGCTGCGTTCCGGAGCGTGCATGGTTTGTGGCGTGTCGGCGGTGATGCTTTTGTATGCCGGTGGCCTTTCGATTTGGGCGGCCAGTGCGTTTGGCTGCATGACTGCGGTAGGTGGTGCCGATGTCGCCATGCGGCTGTATGAGCGCTGGGCGATCCGGCGCCTGGGCTTGCGCGACAGTACGCGAGCCGACGAGCGCTAATGTGAATATGCATCAACGAGTACTATCAGGAAGGAGTGGCAGGCATGCTCAACGAATCGCAATTACTACACATCTTGCCGAATGCTCGCCCCGTCGCGGAGGTTTTTCTTGCTGCACTGAATGTCGCGTTGCCTCGCTGGGAAGTTGACAAGCCCAGGCGTATGGCGGCTTTCATCGCCCAGGTCGGTCATGAGTCTGGCGAGTTCCGCTACGTGACTGAAATGGGTAGCGACCGCTACCTGGCCCGCTATGACACCGGCAGTCTGGCGCTGCGCCTGGGCAATACGCCGCAGGCAGACGGCGATGGCCAGATGTATCGTGGTCGTGGCCTTATCCAGGTTACCGGGCGCGACAATTACGCGGCCTGCAGCCATGCGCTGTTTGGCGACGAGCGTTTGCTGGCGCAGCCCCGGCTGCTCGAAACGCCGCGCTGGGCCTGCGAGTCGGCAGGTTGGTTCTGGCATTCACATGGGCTCAATGCCTTGGCTGATCGGGGCGAGTTCAACCGCATCACGCGCCGTATCAATGGTGGGCTAAATGGTTTGGAAAGCCGCCTGAAACTTTGGGCGCGGGCGCGAGAGGTATTATGTTGAGTCGATTGCAACGGGGCTGGGCGCACTCCTGCTGATTGCGTTGCGGGCGTGCCAGGATTTTGTACGAGATGTGAGCGGGGTGCATTAGTGCAGGGCTTGAGGTTTTCAGCGGTTGCAGGGTGTGCATGCCGTGGGGTTTTCAGCGCCTGTGAGACCGAGCGCCGCCCGCGGGAAGTGTCAGATTTTTTGTGTGCGGGCCGGTAACGGCCTGCCGTCAGGCAGGCCCTGATCTTCACCAGGTTGGCCTGATGAACCGATCTCCGTACAGAATCGCAAATTGATTCATCGCGCTTTTCCAATCATGGGCCGGTTTTCCCCAATTGGCTGTTATGTTGCGCAATCCCAGCCAAATCAGTTTGGTCGCTGCGTCATCATTCGGGAAATGCCCTCGGGTCTTGATGACCTTGCGTAGCTGGGCGTTGATGCTCTCGATCGCGTTGGTGGTATAGATCACCTTCCGGATGGCGGGCGGAAAGACAAAGAATGGAATCACGCGATCCCAGGCGCGTCTCCAGGCAGCCACCACCGTTGGATATTTCTCACCCCACGGCCCGCTCTCAAACTCATCGAGTGCTTGCTCAGCCGCTTCGGCATTGATGGCTTGGTAAATCGGTTTCAGTTCCTTGGCCAGTGCGCGCCGTTTGTCCCAGGCCGCGTAGTCCAGGCTGTTGCGGATCAGATGCACGATGCACGTCTGCAATGTCGTCTCTGGAAACACGGCGCTGAGGGCTTCTGGCATGCCTTTAAGGCCATCGGTCACGGCAATCAGCACGTCCTCGACGCCACGTGTCTTGAGATCGTTGAACACCTTCATCCAGAACTTCGCACCCTCAGTGTTCTCGATCCAGATGCCCAGGATGTCGCGCGTCCCGTCGGGTAGAACGCCCAAAGCCAAGTAAATGGCCTTGTTGCGCACCAGGCCTTCTTCGCGAATCTTCACCCGCAGCGCATCAAAGAAAATGACCGGGTACATCGGCTCCAATGGCCGCTGTTGCCACGCGCCAATTTCGTCCATGACCTCGTCTGTCACAGAGCTGATGAAGTCGGGTGAAACGTCGGTTCCATACTGCTCGGACAGGAAGGCCCGGATCTCTCTGACTGTCATTCCACGGGCGTACATGGCGATGATCTTGTCGTCGAAGCCAGTGTAACGGCGCTCATGTTTGGGGATCAGGATGGGCGAGAAGCTGCCGTCACGGTCGCGAGGGATATCCAAGCGCAGAGGCCCATCGCCGGTTAGCACTGTCTTGCCGCTTTTGCCGTTGCGCTGGTTGGTTTCATCCTCCGGGCGCTGCGCGCCCGGCGGATAACCCAGGTGGTGGCCAAGCTCGGCATGCAGAGCGCGTTCGATCAAGGCCTTCTTGAACGCCGCAGAGGCATCCTCGATAGCTTCTGCGGTCATCAGGCCCTCACCGAACTGCTCCAGCAGCTCCTTGGGGATTTTGGGCAGGTCACGCAGGGGTTTCTTTTTGGTTGGCATACATGCACCTCTTACTCATGTTATGCCCGAACACAAAATTTCTGACACCCTCCGCCCGCGCGGCGCTCGGTCTCACAGGCGCTGAAAACCTCAAGCCATACACCCAGAAGACACCGATCAAACAAACCCTGAACATCAAGAACATCCTCATCGTCCGTCCCAAATGCTACGGTGTCCTCTTCCTCCCAAGGCCCCTCAAGGACCCCTCATGGACCCGATCACCGCCCTCTCCACACGTCTAGGCGAACACATGCGCCGCTTCCAGGCCCAAGTGACCACCGCCGAATCCTGCACCGGCGGTGGCATCGCCGAGGCCATTACCCGCGTGCCCGGCAGCTCGGCCTGGTTCGAGGCCGGTTACGTGACCTATTCCAATGCCCAGAAAACCCGCCAGCTGAACGTGCCCGAAGCGCTGTTCGGCGAGGTTGGCGCGGTCAGCCAGGAGGTGGTCGAAGCCATGGTCCGTGGTGCCCAGGCCGCCAGTGGTGCTCGCTTTGCCGTGGCCGTCAGTGGCGTGGCCGGGCCGGACGGCGGTTCGCCGGCCAAACCGGTGGGGACCGTGTGGCTGGCCTGGGCCGATGGCAACCACGTCATTACTGAGCGCCGGCACTTCGACGGCGACCGCGAAGCGGTGCGCCGACAGACGGTGATCGCCGCGTTAGACGGCTTGTTACAGCTTGGTGCCGAGTAAATCGACGACAGGGGTTTGCTCGGGCGCTTGCCTGTGGAATAATACTGGCTACTTATACAGGTATTCCGGCCGTCAGGGCCAAGTCGAACACGTGAGGATTTCAATGGACGACAACAAGAAGCGCGCCTTGGCTGCGGCCCTGGGTCAAATCGAACGCCAATTCGGCAAAGGCGCGGTCATGCGCATGGGCGACCATGAGCGCCAAGGTATCCCGGCTATTTCCACCGGCTCTCTGGGCCTGGACATCGCGCTCGGCATCGGCGGTCTGCCAAAAGGCCGTATTGTCGAAATCTACGGCCCAGAATCCTCGGGTAAAACCACGCTGACCTTGTCGGTCATCGCCGAAGCCCAGAAAAACGGCGCAACCTGCGCCTTCGTCGACGCCGAACACGCCCTCGATCCTGAATACGCCGGCAAGCTGGGCGTCAACGTCGACGACCTGCTGGTCTCGCAGCCTGACACCGGCGAACAGGCCCTGGAAATCACCGATATGCTGGTGCGCTCCAACGCCGTCGACGTGATCATTGTCGACTCCGTGGCGGCACTGGTGCCAAAGGCTGAGATCGAAGGCGAAATGGGCGACATGCACGTTGGCCTGCAGGCCCGTCTGATGTCCCAGGCGCTGCGCAAGATCACCGGTAACATCAAAAACGCCAACTGCCTGGTCATCTTCATCAACCAGATCCGTATGAAGATCGGCGTGATGTTCGGCAGCCCGGAAACCACCACTGGTGGTAACGCCCTGAAGTTCTACGCCTCGGTGCGCCTGGACATCCGCCGTACCGGCGCGGTCAAGGAGGGCGACGAAGTGGTCGGCAGCGAAACCCGCGTCAAGATCGTCAAGAACAAGGTCTCGCCTCCGTTCCGTCAGGCCGAGTTCCAGATCCTTTACGGCAAGGGTATCTACCGCAACGGCGAAATCATCGACCTGGGTGTTTCCCAGGGCCTGGTGGAGAAGTCCGGCGCGTGGTACGCCTACCAAGGCAACAAGATCGGCCAGGGCAAGGCCAACGCAGCCAAGTACCTGCAAGAGAACCCGGCTATTGGTGCCGAGATCGAGAAGCAGATTCGCGAGAAGCTGCTCAAGGCCGGTGCCGTTGCCGAAGCTGGCAAGGCTGCTGCCGCTGAAGCCGATGCCGACGACATGGCTGACGCCGACGCCGGTTATTGATAGTTGCTGGTATGTCCGCCGTACTCGACACCCCCGTCGCCGTCAGGCGGACAGCCATGGACCTGCTCGCACGACGCGAGCATGGTCGCGTCGAGCTGACGCGCAAGTTGCGTCAGCGCGGTGCCCCGGATGAACTGATCGAGCCTGCGCTCGATCGGCTCGCCGAAGAAGGGCTGCTTAGCGAAGCCCGTTATCTCGAGAGTTTCATCCGATACCGTTCCGGTGCCGGCTATGGTCCTGCGCGTATTCGCGAGGAGCTTGGTCAGCGCGGGCTGAACCGAAGTGACATCGAGCAGGCCCTGCGTGAAAGCGACGTGGATTGGGCAGCACTGCTACGGGATACCTGGCAGCGTAAATTCGCTGGGCAACGCCCCCAGGATCCACGTAGTCGAGCCCAGCAGACACGGTTCCTTGCCTACCGCGGTTTCCCCATGGACATGATCGGCCGGCTGCTCAGTGGCCGGGATCTGGATGATTACTAGTCAAATGGCCTCATCGCCGGCACGCCAGCGATGAGGTCATTTGCGTTACTGCGAAATTTGCCATTCAGCTGACCTTCAGCGCCTCCCGCGCCCGCTGGGTGGTATGCATAGGCTCCGGCTTGGCCCAGTTTTCCGGCAAGTTGATGAAATCGACCAGTTCCCGCAGGCGCCCCTGGTCACGGCCATTGAAGGCAAACGTCAGCCGCGTCAGGTGGCTGAAGTTGCCCACCTCATGTTCGGCACCGCTATCGGCGTGTTGGTGATACCGGCCACTCAGGCGCAAGTCGGCAAACCCTTCCTGTATGTCATGTAGTGCCGCTTCGCTGAGCCGATGGTGCATGCGAATCACGAACTGGTTCTTCAGCCAGCGGCTGGAGTGGTAATTGCTATAGAACTGGTTGATTTCCTCCACGGCCTCATCGGCGCTGTACACCAGCCGTAGCAGCTTCAGGTCACTGGGCAGGATGTAGCGGTTTTCTTCGAGTTGGCGGCTGATGAACGCCAGGCAATCACGCCAGAACGTGCCACCGGGTGAGTCCAGCAGTACCACCGGCACCAGTGGACTCTTGCCGGTCTGGATCAGCGTCAGCACTTCAAGCGCCTCATCCAGGGTGCCGAAGCCGCCGGGGCAGAGCACCAGTGCATCGGCTTCCTTGACGAAGAACAGCTTGCGAATGAAGAAGAAGTGGAAGGGCAGCAGCTTGTCGGTGCCATCCACCGTGGCATTGGCATGCTGCTCGAAGGGCAGGGTGATGTTGAAACCCAGGCTATGGTCACTGCCGGCGCCTTCATGGGCTGCCGCCATGATGCCGCCGCCGGCCCCGGTAATGACCATCAGTTCGGAGCGGGCGAGGGTTGCCCCCAGCTCGCGAGCCAGGGCGTACATCGGGTGTTCCACGGGGGTGCGTGCCGAGCCGAACACCGTGACTTTGCGTCGCCCCCGGTAGCGCTGGAGCATGCGGAAGGAGTGGTCCAGTTCGCGCAAGGCTTGCAAGGTGATCTTGGCGCTCCAGCGGTCACTGTCGTCATGGGCCATGCGCAAGACCGTTAGCATCATGTCGCGGTACAGCGGCAGGTTGGGGCTGTTCGGCGCGACCAGTTGCAACTGCTGGTCGATCTTGCTCAGGTCGATGCCGTGGTCCTTGAAATGATTGAACAGGTGTTCATTCGATTGGTAAGGCATTCAACGTCTCCTTCTGCAGCAAAACCTCTGACCGGGCCGATGGTGTGGCTCGGCCGCGACACTACGTGTGTCGCTGGCTGCCGTGACTCGAGTGTGCATCCCGAGCATTGCAGTAGGCCTTTAAGGCCGTGGTGCAGGGGTGTCAGTCCAGTATGTCGTTTTTTGGGGCTTCGCTATCAATCTAGACCGTTGCGCCGGGTAGTGCAGGCGCGATTTCCGTGGCCACTCGTCGGCCTGCGAACAGCCCTGGCGAGGGTTTGGTTAACTGGAGAAGCGAAACGTGTCGATGCAGGAGGTGGCGTATGCATCGCTTGGTCATCGAGGTAGACCGGCAGCTCTATCAACTGCTGGAAAATGCGGCCCAGGATCACCATGTGAGCCTGGAAGCGGAGTGCCGTCGCAGGCTGGCAGCACTTGAGTGCCAGTCACGCTACCTGCAGGCGCTGCTGGCGGAGATGCGCGCCGACGAAGAGCCGCGGCGCGCCGAGGGAGAGCGGGTTATCTAGTCACTTCTTCTTGCTGCCAGCGGTGCAACTGGCAGCATCGAAGGCCTGGTCCATGACCGGCTGGTTGGTCTTGTACACGGTGAAGCGATAGACCATCACCGCACCTTTTGACATCAGGTTACGGTAACCAGTGTTGCGGCATACGCTGTCACCCAGTTGGCTGCGGACTTGCGCCGGGTTCTGCTGCATGCGTGCGGCATGCTCGGCGCGTACGCTGAGGTGGTTGACCAGCGCCTTGCCTTCAACGGTATAGCCCTGATCGAGAATGTCTTCGTTGATGGCGCGTGGGGTGCCGACACTGCTTTCCGTGGCGACCTTCTGCAGCAGCTTGTTCAGCTCGAACTCCTGCTTGGAGGCAGCCTGGGCTGCCAGTGGCAGGGTGAGCAACAGGCTCAGGGTCGGGACGATAAGACGCAGCATGGATCTCTCCTGGTTCGATAACTGGCGCTTTGACATGCGCCGGCGGCGGGCGTTCCATGAAACCCGCTGCATCGCAGACAAATTCACGGTGGCCAATGTCGCCGATTATAAGGGACCGGCTGGCTTCGCTGCACGGCCAAATGGCGCCTGCTCTGGTAGACTGGCGCTTTGTTTCTTTCGAGTCCCTGCAGTGTCCAGTCACAACCCGTCCACAGGCTTGCCAGCATGAGCCACGCGGTAGCACGCCTGCGTGCCGAACGCCTGGCGCGTAGCAACAAACCATTCATTGCCCGTGGTTCACGCGCCGAGCGTTGCCCCGATTGCCGGGTGATCGCCACCCACTGCCTGTGTGCGTGGAAGCCCAAGGTGCAGGCCGATTCCGGCGTGTGTCTGATCATGCATGACACCGAGCCATTGAAACCGACCAACACCGGCTGGCTGATCGCCGACCTGATCGAAGACACCTGCGCGTTCGGCTGGCTGCGCACCTCGGTGGACCAGCGCCTGCTGGCGTTGCTCGACGACCCGCAGTGGCAGCCTTATATCGTCTTCCCCGGCGAATTCGTCGCCCAGGAGCGGGTGGTCAGCGAGGTCGTGCGCGAACCTGGCAAGCGCCCGTTGTTCATCCTGCTCGATGCCACCTGGACCGAAGCCCGCAAGATGTTCCGCAAGAGCCCGTATCTTGATCGCTTTCCGGTGCTGAGCCTGCAAGCTGAGCAGATGTCGCGCTATCGCCTGCGCCGGTCCAAGCGCGACGACCACTTCTGCACTGCCGAAGTGGCTGCCATGTGCCTGGACCTGGCAGGTGACAATCAGGCGTCCCAGGCGCTGGATGCCTATCTGGACGTGTTCAGCCTGCATTATCTCAGCGGCAAGCGTCGCCTGCCGCTGGATGATCAGGATGACACCCACCAGCGTTTGCATACCTTCCTATAGTCCAAGGGGCATACGTCTCACTTTGGTTCATAATGACGGGGCTGGCAGCCAGGGTGGGCGAGACGGCAGGGTAGTTGGCTTGACCACCTGCGGCCGTGCTCGGCATCCTTGGCGCCGATTCCCCGCCAGGCGCTTCACCACCGCGCATGCGCCTGGCACAGAACAGGATCCATAGATCGATGGCCACATACGAAATCCTGATTGCCGATGACCACCCGCTGTTTCGCAGCGCTCTGCGCCAGGCCGTCACCCTCGGCCTGGGCGCTGACGTGCGCCTGGTTGAAGTGGCGAGCATCGCCGAACTGGAAACTCGCCTGAGCGAAAAAGCCGACTGGGACCTGGTCCTGCTGGACTTGAACATGCCGGGCGCCTATGGCTTCTCCGGGCTGGTCCTGCTCCGCGGCCAGTACCCGCAGATTCCAGTGGTGATGGTCTCGGCGCAGGAGGAGGCCGCAGTGGTGGTCAAGTCCCGCGAGTTCGGTGCCAGCGGCTTCATTCCGAAGTCCAGCGGCCTTGAAGTCATTCAGGATGCCGTGAGGAAAGTGCTCGATGGCGACGTCTGGTGGCCACCGCAAGCCTTCGAAAAGGTCGATGTCTCGGCCGAAGCCAAGGCCGCCAGCGAAGGCCTGGCCAGCCTCACCCCCCAGCAGTTCCGCGTGCTGACCATGGTCTGTGAGGGTTTGCTGAACAAACAGATCGCCTATGAGCTGAGTGTGTCGGAAGCGACCATCAAGGCCCATGTAACGGCTATCTTCCGTAAGCTGGGCGTACGCACCCGCACCCAGGCGGCGCTGTTGCTGCAACAACTTGAATCGGTTGCCAGTAGCTGACGGCGTCTGGATTCACGCTTTTTTGACCCGTGCCGCACTAGTCTGCTGGCCTTTCTGTTGTGAAGTGACTCACATGACCCCATCGCCATTCAAAGGCCAGACCGGCCTGAAACGCATCTTTAACGCTGCCGGCTACTCGCTGGACGGTTTGCGCGCCGCCTTCAAGGGTGAGGCTGCCTTCCGCCAGCTGGTACTGCTCAACGTGTTGCTGATCCCGATCGCTTTCTGGCTGCCGGTCAGCCGTGCGGAGCGGGCAATCATGATCGCCGTGTGCTTGCTTGGCCTGATCGTCGAGCTGTTCAACTCGGCAGTGGAAGCGGCCATCGATCGGATCTCGCTGGAGCGCCACCCGTTGTCGAAGAACGCCAAGGACATGGGCAGCGCCGCGCAGCTGGTGGCGCTGACCATGGTTGCGCTGGTATGGGGTGTGATTCTGCTTTAAGCGATCGGCGGCAAGACGATCTCATCACTGCGGGTAAAGCCCGCAGTGAAGTTGCGGCACAACTCCAGGAACTCACGCATCGCCGAGGTCTGGTATTTCTGCTTGTGCCAGATGAAGTAGAACTGGCGCATCAGGTCCAGCTCCGGTGTCTCGACCGGTACCAGGCTGCCGCGGCGGAAGGCATCGCGCAGGGCCAGGCGTGAAATGCAGCCGATACCCAGGCCCGACTCCACGGCACGCTTGATTGCCTCGGTGTGTTCCAGCTCCAGGCGGATGTTCAGGCTGGTGCGGTGATGACGCATGGACTGGTCAAAGGTCAGGCGTGTGCCAGAACCCTGCTCGCGCAGGATCCAGGCTTCCTGCGACAGGGCTTCGACATCGGCGCGACCGGCCTTGGCCAGTGGATGTTGCGGGGCGCAGAACACCACCAGTTCGTCTTCGACCCACGGCTGCACTTCCAGGTCCGGGTGGTTGCAGTCACCTTCGATCAGACCTAGATCAATTTCGTATTGCGCGACCTGGTGCACGATATGCGCGGTGTTCTGCACATGCAGTTTCACCTGGCTCTCCGGGTGGACCTGCATGAAGCTGCCGATCAGCAGGGTGGCGAGGTAGTTACCGATGGTCAGCGTTGCGCCGACCGCCAGCGAGCCGAAACCGGACTTGCCATTGAGCAGGTCTTCGATTTCCTTGGCCTGGTCAAGCAGGGCAACGGCCTGGGGCAGCAACTGATGGCCCAAGGCATTGAGGGCCAGGCGCTTGCCGGCGCGGTCGAACAGCTGGCAGCTCGATTGCCGCTCAAGTTCGGTTATGGAGGTGCTCGCCGCCGATTGTGAAAGCGCGAGCACGCTGGCCGCCCGCGACACACTCTGGTGCTGGGCCACGGCGACGAATACCTGCAGCTGACGAAGTGTAAATCGCATATCTATATAACCGATAACACATATCTTGATAATTCAGTTAACAGATATTGTGGCTGCCCCTAAACTATCGCGCAACTGCGCGTCTTGCGCGCTGCGTTTTTCTTCAGGAGCCCCTTAGATGAGCAACATGAACCACGAACGTGTCCTCAGTGTGCATCACTGGAACGACACCCTGTTCAGCTTCAAGTGCACCCGCGACCCGGGCCTGCGCTTCGAGAACGGTCAGTTCGTGATGATCGGCCTGCAACAGGACAATGGCCGTCCGCTCATGCGCGCCTATTCCATCGCTTCGCCGAACTGGGAAGAGCACCTGGAGTTCTTCAGCATCAAGGTCCCGGACGGCCCGCTGACCTCGCAGCTGCAGCACCTGAAGGAAGGCGACGAGATCATCATCAGCAAGAAGCCAACCGGTACCCTGGTCCTCGACGACCTGAAACCGGGCAAGCACCTGTACCTGCTGAGCACTGGCACTGGCCTGGCGCCGTTCATGAGCGTCATCCAGGACCCGGAAACCTACGAGCGCTTTGAAAAAGTGATCCTGGTTCACGGTGTGCGTTACGTCAACGAAGTGGCCTACCGCGAGTTCATCACCGAGCACCTGCCGCAGAACGAGTTCTTCGGTGAGTCGGTCCGTGACAAGCTGATCTACTACCCGACCGTGACCCGCGAGCCGTTCGAAAACCAGGGCCGCCTGACCGACCTGATGCGCAGTGGCAAGCTGTTCAGCGATATCGGCCTGCCACCGATCAACCCAGAGGACGACCGCGCGATGATCTGCGGCAGCCCGAGCATGCTTGACGAGACCAGCGAAGTGCTCGACAGCTTCGGCCTGAAGGTCTCCCCACGTATGCGCGAACCGGGTGACTACCTGATCGAGCGTGCCTTCGTCGAGAAGTAAGACGAACACGGCAACGAAAAAACGCAGACCCGGGTCTGCGTTTTTTATGCCTGCAAGGTGGCAATGTTCAATTTTCCCGAACGACTTCCAGCACCTGGATCTGATCCGGTTGCGGGTAGTGCCAGCGGACCTGCACGTCCCAGAACTTCACCCCGTACACCCGCTCCGGCGGTGGCACCTGATAGGCCGGGCGCGGATCCTGTGCCAGGCATTGCTCGATCAGTTCCACCAACGGCTCGCCAAGCCGCAGCCCATGCTCATGGGCCTGGGGTAGGGCAGTGTCGCTCCAGCCAACGGCAATCGCGACCGGTGCATCACTGGCCATCAGGTTGCTCGCCCCGGCCACGCTGTCGGCGTAAGGCACATAGGGTTTGATATCCAGCACCGGCGTACCGTCCAGCAGGTCGATGCCTGACAGCAACAGGCGCCCCGGCTCCACGCCCTCCAGGCGCACCACCGACTGGCCGATGCCGTTGGGGCGGTGGGTGGCGCGGGTGGCGAACACGCCCATGCTCTTGTTGCCACCCAGGCGCGGCGGGCGCACTTTCAGGCGTGGCTTGTCTTCCAGTGCCTGGTGGAACAGGAACAGCAGCCAGACATGGCTGACCTGCTCCAGCCCGGCTACCGCATCGCCCTGATCGAACGGCGGCAGCAGCTCCAGCACCCCGCGTGCGGCTGGCGCCAGCTGGGGCTGGCGCGGGATGGCGAACTTTTCCTTGAAGCAGGAGCGGACGATGCCGACCGGTGCAACTGTATGCTGCATGGCCACTCAGCCGCGCACGCGCAGGGTCAGGCCCTTGAGGAAATTGCGCAGCAGCTGGTCGCCGCACGGCCGGTAGTTGTCATGCCCGACCTTGCGGAACAGCGCGCTGAGCTCGGGCTTGGACACCGGGAAATTGACCGCCTTGAGGATGGCGTGCAGGTCTTCCTCCTTGAGTTCGAAGGCTACCCGCAGCTTTTTCAGGATGGTGTTGTTGGTTACCGGCAACTCCACCGGCTGCGGTGGGCGGCTGTCGTCCTTGCCACGGCGATGGATTACCAGGCCGTCCAGGAAGTGCGCCATGACCCGCTCCGGGCAGCGCACGAAACCGGCTTCGTCTTCCTTCTTCAAGTAGGTAGCGAGCACGATCGGGTTAACTTCGAGGCCGGACAGCGCGATGATTTCGGCCATCTTGGCGTCGTTCACCTTGAGCATGTAGCGCAGGCTGCGCAGGACATCGTTGTGGTTCATTGCTGCAAAATCCTGTTCAGTAGCCACGCCGGGGCGCGGCGCATTGCTTAGAAACGTTCGGTGGCTGCCAGGTAACGCCACTGCCCCACGGGCAGCTTGCCCATCGACACCCCCCCCAGGCGAATGCGGCGCATGCCCAGCACTTCCAGGCGCAGGTAGGCACACAGCTCGGCGATCTGCCCGGGTTGCGGGTTTTTCACGACCAGGCGCAGGTGGGTCTCGTTCTGCCAGCTGGCCTTGGCCTTGGGCAGCTCCCGGTCATTGCGCGTAGCACCGCGCGCCAGGCGCTCCAAGGCCTGGGGCGTGGTTTCACCGCGCACTTCAATGATGTATTCCTGCTCCATGCGACGCAGGTCGGCGTCGATCTTGCGGGTAACCCGCCAGTCCTGGGTGAACACCTGCAGGCCGCTGGCACCACGCTCCAGCGGAGCCAGGCAGGACAACCGGGCAAAATGCCCGTGCAACGGCCGTACGCCTTCGCGGTGGGCCTCGCTGAGGTTGCCCATGTTGATAGCGGTACGGGCGGTTTCGCTGTCGACCCCAGCCGCTTGGTGCATCAGCAGGGTGACCGGGTCCAGTGCCTCGGCGCGTGCCCCCGGCAGCAGTTCGACTCGCTGGCCGTCGACCTTGAACTGGGGTTGCTCGACCACCACGCCATCGACCGTGACCCAGCCTCCTTCGATATACAGCTCGGCCTCGCGGCGGGAGCAACCAAGCTGCTCGATGAGGCGTTTGGACAGGCGCACGGGTTCGGACATGGGGTAATTCGCAAGGCAGGAAAAGACCTACATTGTACCTGCCTGTACGCGGTTGATGATGGGAATCTGTGTCAGATGCGCCATTTTGCACGCAGACCACGGCATATTCAGACGTCGCCTTAAGAGGCTGTAGGAATCAGCCTCATGTGCAGCAGGGGATAGGGCTGCCCCAAGCCGTCCGTTTCCGAGCGGCCGATCACTTCGAAGCCCTCATGCAAGTAGAAGCCTAGGGCTTGCGGATTCTGCTCGTTGACGTCCAGGCGTTCGGCATTCAGTTCGTCGATCGCATAGCGCAGCAGGCGCTTGCCAACCCCCTTGCCACGGTAGCCCGGTGCGACGAACAGCATGTGCACGTAGCCGTTGGCGACACCGGCGAAGCCGCAGATGCGCTGGCGATCCCGGCAGCAGATCAGCATCACCGCGTCGAGGTAGCGGCGCAATACCTGCTCGCGCAACAACAGGATGTAAGCATCGGGAAGGAAGTCATGGGTCGCACGCACCGAGTCTTCCCAAAGCTGCACCAGATCACCGTAGTCGCTGTAGCGCGGGGTGTGCAGCGTCAGAGCCGAATGCATGCCGGTGTTCCTCCTGGACGATAGAGAAAACATAGCAGGCCAACCACTGGTCGGCTTTTGCGTGTGTCGCTTGAAGCCTGGCTCGCTGAGGTCTATTAATTAGGCGTGGGAAAAATTCCCACGCAAAGAAAAAGTAAAACTGACAACAGATTCCCGGCTTGATTTGGCGTTCTCGTGGCGAAGACCTGGAGACGGAAAATGCAAATCCACATGCTGTTCAAGAGGGCTTTACTGGCAGTCGCTGTTGCAGGCGTGCTGTCGACGGCCATCGTATTGGTTCCTGACTCGATTTCTCATGGCTCTAGCGCCTATGCCAAGGATGGCGGTGGCGGTGGCGGTGGTCACGGTGGCGGCGGCGGCGGAAGTGGCGGCGGCGGCGGCGGTCACGGTGGCGGTGGCGGCGGAAGTGGCGGCGGCGGCGGTGGTCACGGTGGCGGTGGCGGCGGAAGTGGCGGCGGCGGTGGTGGTCACGGTGGCGGCGGCGGCGGAAGTGGTGGCGGCGGTGGTGGTCACGGTGGCGGCGGAAGTGGCGGTGGCGGTGGTCACGGTGGCGGCAGCGGTGGTGGTAGCGGCAGCGGTGGCGGCCACGGTGGTAGTGGCAGTGGCGGTCATGCCGGTGACAGTAGCGGCCATGGTGAAGCAGGGCAGGGCCACGCTGGCAATTCAAACTCCGGTCGCAGCAGCAATCATGCTGAAGCGGGTGATGATCATGGCAATCACGTTGGCGGTGAGCCCGGTGACGATCATGGCAATCACGTTGGCGGTGAACCCGGTGACGATCATGGCAATCATGTTGGCGGTGAGCCCGGTGACGATCATGGCAATCATGTTGGCGGTGAACCTGGCGACGATCATGGCAATCACGTTGGTGGTGAACCTGGTGACGATCATGGCAACCATGTGGGTCGCGAACAGGGTGATGACCGCGGTGCTCATGCCGCCGGCGAAGTCGGGGATGACAACAGCAGGAGCTGATTGGCAGTGAACAGCCCATACAAGACCCAGCGGACGGGTTTTGTATGAGCGGGTCAGGGCAGTGCAGCCCTATCACGCGTTTGCAGTGAGCGCTGACAGCTTTTTCTCATTCTCGGTGGGAGGTCGTTACAGTTCGTGTGGGATGTTTTCCCGCGTCGTATACTGGGTTCAACTGTCAAGGAATGCGCTCCATGCAACCGCCCTCTATTCCCCCGTCCATGTTGAGTGCACTGCGCAGGGTCATGCGCCCTCTGGTGCGCCTGATGTTGCGCAAAGGGGTGACCTACACGATGTTCACCGATGTGCTCAAGGACGTGTTCGTCGATGTGGCCCATCGCGAGTTTGGCCTTGACGGCAAGGTACCGACCGACAGCCGCATCAGCCTGC
The DNA here is from genome assembly GCF_024349685.1 of Pseudomonas sp. LRP2-20. Lineage (NCBI taxonomy): Bacteria > Pseudomonadati > Pseudomonadota > Gammaproteobacteria > Pseudomonadales > Pseudomonadaceae > Pseudomonas > Pseudomonas sp. LR2-20. Next base: position 1,347,635 of record NZ_AP025944.1, read on the forward strand.
TTACAGGCGTGCATCGCAAGGATGTGCGGCGGCTGCGAAGTGAAAATGACACGTCCCTCGCAGCGCTTCCGGAAAACATCACCCTAGGTGCGCAACTGGTGAATGTATGGACCAGTAGCCCGCCATTCTGCTCCGAGGCCGGGCAGGCATTGGCCTTGCCGCGGCTTGCCAGCGTTGGCGGCGACTGCTCGTTCGATGCCTTGGTGGCGAAGATCAGCACGGACATCCGTGGGCGGGTGGTGCTGGATGAGTGGCTGCGCCTGGGCATCGTCCGCCTCGATGATCAGGATTGCGTCCACCTCGAGGCCCAGGCATTCGTGCCGCAGAAGGGCTTCGAAGAGAAAGCCGCGTACTTTGGCCATAACCTGCATGATCACGCGTGCGCAGCGGTGCATAACCTTAGCGGTGAAGGCCTGCCGTTCTTTGAACGCAGCGTGCACTACGATGCCCTGACCTCGGCCAGCGTCGACACGCTGCGCGAAGCGGTCGCCAAGGATGGCATGCAAACCCTGCTGGCTTTCAGCCGGCTGGCCGCTGAGCTGGAAAACACCGACGTGCCAGGCCACGAGCAACGCCAGCGGATCACTGTCGGGCTTTATTTCTACACTGAAGCCACTGATCCCGACTCGTCGAAGACAGCCGACTCATGACTATCCTCCCGCGCTGCCTCAGTATCGTCGCACTCGTCCTGGGTTTCGGGCTGAATCTGGTGGCGCCTGTCGAGGTGGCCGCGGCGCCGGTTTGTGTCAGCCGTGATGAAGTGGGTATGGCCGGCGCGGCGGGCATGCAGTTCCCAGGAGGTGTCGGAGGTACCGGCGCCAGAACCGGCGGTGTTGGCGGCACTGGCGTGCGCAGCGAGAACGGCGGCGTGGGCGGCACGGGGGCGCCGATCCAGCAGCGGCCTGGCGGTACTGGCGGTACCGGCGCGGTGGCGGAGGGAGTCGACGGCACCTTCATCGATCGCGGTCACGGTGGCGTGGGCGGTAGCGGCGCCCCGATCCAGCGTCCAGGTGGTACCGGTGGCACGGGGATCGTCGGCACCATCACCGGGTTCGCTTCGATCTGCGTCAATGGCCAGGAGGTGCACTACGGCAAGGATGTGCCTGTGAGTGAGAACGGTGCCCCTGCCAGCAGCGCTCATCTGGCGATTGGCCAGGTTGTCGCGGTGGAGGCCTATGGCACGCAGCGCGGCTTGCAAGCCGGCCGTATTGCGATCCTCAACGTTTACGAAGGGCCGTTGACGGCGCTGCCCACTGCTTCGGGGCCACTGCGGGTCATGGGGCAACCCGTGCGCCTTGCCGCCGGGGCGCGCGTGGCTGAAGGGCTGCGGCCGGGCGAGCCGGTCAGGGTCAGCGGCCTGCGCGATGCGGCAGGAGAAGTGGTGGCTAGCCGAATCGAGCGGGCGCCTGGGCTCAGAGAGGCCAGTGCCATCGGTACGGTTGACCGTCCCGGCAGCCTCCAGGGTCTGCAGCTGGGGACTCGCGTGGCACCGGCGCGGGAAGTGCTGGTGCGTGGTCAATGGACCGGGCGCCAGCTGGAAGTGGCGCAGACCCGCCCAGACCCGAGCCTGCCTTTTGCTGGCCGCGTGCAGACTGCGGTGATCGAGGGGCTGGTACAGCGCACCCAGGCGCATCAGCTGGTGGTGGCTGGCATCAATGTGACGCTGGGGCAGGATACCGTGGTCGTCGGCAGGCAGCCTACGGCGATTGCGCTTGACCAACGGGTGCGGGTAAGCGGGGTATTCAGTGCTACCCACGGATTACGCGCATCCCGCGTCGAGTTCCACGACGACCGCGTCGACAATTCGGACAGAGGGCATTCAGGGCGCAATGGCGAGCACGGTCCAGGCGGTTCGGGAACCTCGAATAACAGTGGCCAGGGCGAGCGTGGTGCGTCCAGCACCCGTAGCGAAGTCAGTGATGATCACAGTGGACGCAGCTCGGGTAGTGGTTCCGCTGACCATGACAGCGTTGAAACTGAGGACAGGTCTGGAAGGTCGGGGCATGTCGACAGCGTGGAGCAGCGCGAGACCAGCAACAGTGGCAGCTCCGATCGGGTGGAGAAGCTCGAAGAGGTTGAAAAAGTAGAGCTCGAAAAAGTCGAGAAGGTTGAAAAGGTAGAGAAAGTCGAAAAACCTGAGAAGGTCGAAAAGGTAGAGAAAGTCGAAAGGCCTGAGAAGGTCGAGAAGGTGGAGAAAGTCGAAAGGCCTGAGAAGGTCGAGAAGGTTGAAAAAGTCGAGAAGGTCGAAAAGCCTGAAAAAGTCGAGAAAGTGGAAAAAGTCGAAAGGGTTGAAAAACCTGAAACGGTAGAAAAAGTCGAAAGGCCTGAAACGGTAGAGAAGGTCGAAAAAGTCGAAAAAGTCGAGCATCCAGAGCGTTCCGGGCATTAGGCAACTAGGCTGGGTAAGTCCGATCACACTTCCCGACGCAATACTGAGGTGCAGATGCGACCCACGCTCCCTCTTTTCGCTTGTTTGTTGTCCTGTGCCAGTGCATCGGCTCTGGCCGATACCTTCAGCGCCTCGATTGGCTTGGACTATTCGAGTGGCGACTACGGCACGGGAACCACTTCGGAGATCTGGTACGTCCCCGTGGTCGGCAAGTATGAAACAGGCCCCATGACTTACAAAGTCACCGTGCCCTGGCTACGCATCACCAACCCTGAAGTCGGCCCGAATGGTGACCCCTTGCCCGGTGGCTGCCATGCGGTGGAGAGCGGGCTGGGCGACACGGTAGCCAGCGCCGCCTATGCGCTGCTCGATGGCAGTGACGGTGGCCTGATGCTGGACCTCATCGGCAAGGTCAAATTTCCCACTGCTGATGAAAAGCAGTGCCTGGGTACGGGTGAGTACGATTATACCGGCCAGGTTGATATCGCCCAGGCGTTCGGCCCGCTGACCGGCTTCGCAACCCTGGGCTGGAAGAAGTTCGGCGACCCACCCGGCAGCAATTTCAGAGATCCGATCTTTACCAGCCTGGGTTTTGCCATACCTGTGGCGCAAGGTACCTCGGCGGGCGCCTCGTACGACTGGCGGCAAAAAGTCGTCTCGACGGGGTCGCAGATCCAGGAACTGACGCTGTTCCTGACCCACAAGCTCAACCGGGAATGGAAAGTTCAACTGTATGCGGTGAAGGGCTTTTCCGATGCCAGTCCCGATGGGGAAGCTGGATTGATGGTTTTTCACACCTTCTGACAAAAAAGCCCCTGCCGGGTATCTCCACAGGGGGAATACCCGGCAGGGGCTTTTTCATGTGCTGGCGGCTTTAAACCGGCTCGGCCCACATGTCGTATTCGTCGGCATCCACCACCCGGCAACGCACTTTGTCGCCCGGCTTGAAGCCATGGTCACCGTCGATGAACACGCTGCCGTCGATTTCCGGCGCATCGAAGAAGCTGCGGCCAACCGAACCCTGTTCCTCGACTTCGTCGATCAGCACCTCGATTTCCTTGCCGATGCGCAGTTGCAGGCGGGCGGCGCTGATGGCCTGCTGGTGCGCCATGAAGCGGTCCCAGCGGTCCTGCTTGACGTCGTCCGGCACTTCTTCCAGGCCCAGGTCATTGGCCGGGGCGCCTTCGACCGGCGAGTACTGGAAGCAGCCGACGCGGTCGAGCTGGGCTTCGGTGAGCCAGTCCAGCAGGTACTGGAAGTCTTCCTCGGTCTCGCCAGGGAAACCGACGATGAAGGTCGAGCGGATCACCAGTTCAGGGCATTGCTCGCGCCAGTTCTTGATGCGTGCCAGGGTACGGTCTTCGAAGGCCGGGCGCTTCATCGACTTGAGCACCTTGGGGCTGGCGTGCTGGAACGGGATGTCCAGGTACGGCAGGATCTTGCCGGCGGCCATCAGCGGGATCACGTCGTCGACATTCGGGTACGGGTAGACGTAGTGCAGGCGTACCCAGGCACCCAGGCTGCTCAGCGCTTCGCACAGTTCGAGCATGCGGGTCTTGACCGGGCGGCCGTTCCAGAAGTCGGTCTTGTACTTGACGTCGACACCGTAGGCGCTGGTGTCCTGGGAGATCACCAGGATTTCCTTGACGCCGGCCTTGACCAGGCGCTCGGCTTCGCTCAGCACTTCACCGACCGGGCGGCTGACCAGCTTGCCGCGCATCGACGGGATGATGCAGAAGCTGCAGCTGTGGTTGCAGCCTTCGGAAATCTTCAGGTAGGCGTAGTGGCGCGGGGTCAGCTTGACACCCTGCGGCGGCACCAGGTCGATCAGCGGGTTGTGGTCCTGGCGTGGCGGCACCACTTCGTGCACGGCGTTGACCACCTGCTCGTACTGCTGCGGGCCGGTCACCGACAGCACGCTTGGGTGCACGTCACGGATAGTGCCTTCTTCGACACCCATGCAGCCGGTGACGATGACCTTGCCGTTTTCCTTGATCGCTTCACCGATCACTTCCAGCGACTCGGCCTTGGCACTGTCGATGAAGCCGCAGGTGTTGACCACCACCACATCGGCATCCTCGTAGGTGGGCACGACTTCATAGCCTTCCATGCGCAGCTGGGTCAGGATGCGCTCGGAATCGACCAGGGCCTTGGGGCAGCCCAGGCTGACGAAACCAACCTTGGGGGTGGCGGGAGTGGTGGACATGACTAACCTCGGTATTGAATGCAGTTCGCCCTGCCGCAGCCGGGGCGATCTTGACGGGCGCTTTTGGCGCCTCTGATCAAAAAGTGCGCAATTCTAGCGAGCGCAAGGTCGCTTGACCAGCAGAAAAGCGACGAACGCTGCGCTATGCTTCGCGCCATTGCGCCGGGGGCATTGCATGCCTCTGACGCAGGAGTGAATTCTACCGGCCTTCAAGGCCATCTGCGGGAGTGTTCGATGGTTCAGGCAAGCAGTCACGCCGAAGGCGGGCACGCGGGGAAGCAGGGCGCGACACGGTCGCTGGGCCTGCTCGTGGCAGCGGTCGGGGTGGTCTATGGCGATATCGGTACCAGCCCCTTGTATACCCTGAAAGAAGTCTTTACCGGCGGTTACGGGGTGCCGGTCAACCATGATGGCGTGCTGGGGATCCTCTCGCTGATCCTCTGGTCACTGCTGTGGGTGGTGTCGTTCAAGTATGTGATGTTCATCCTGCGCGCCGACAACCAGGGCGAGGGCGGTACCATGGCGTTGACTGCGCTGGCGCGACGGGCCACGGCGGCCTATCCGCGCCTGCGCACGCTGATGGTGGTCTGTGGCCTGATCGGCGCCTCGCTGTTCTACGGTGACAGCATGATCACCCCGGCGGTGTCGGTGTTGTCCGCCGTGGAGGGCATGGGCCTGGCCTTCGAAGGTATCGATCACTGGGTAGTGCCCATTTCGCTGGTGGTGCTGGTGGCCTTGTTCCTGGTGCAGAAGCACGGTACCGACAAGATCGGCAAGCTGTTCGGCCCGATCATGGTGGTCTGGTTCCTCGCGCTTGCCGCGTTGGGCGCGCATGGCATTTCCCAGAGCCCGGAAGTGCTCAAGGCGGTCAACCCTGGCTGGGCGGTTAACTTCTTCATCGTCCACCCGGGCATGGGCGTGGCCATTCTCGGCGCCGTGGTGCTGGCGCTGACCGGTGCCGAGGCGCTGTATGCCGACATGGGCCACTTCGGGCGCAAACCGATCGCCCGCGCATGGTTCGCCCTGGTGCTGCCGGCACTGGTGCTCAATTACTTCGGCCAGGGGGCGATATTGCTGCAAGACCCCGAAGCTGCCCGCAACCCCTTCTACCTGCTGGCGCCAGGTTGGGCGCTGCTGCCAATGGTCGGGCTGGCGACCATGGCCACGGTGATCGCCTCGCAGGCGGTGATTTCCGGCGCTTTCTCCTTGACCCGCCAGGCCATCCAGCTGGGTTATATCCCGCGCATGCAGATCCAGCACACCTCCAGCGACGAGCAGGGGCAGATTTACATCGGTGCAGTGAACTGGACATTGATGGTTGGCGTGGTGTTGCTGGTGATCGGCTTCGAATCCTCTGGCGCCCTGGCGGCGGCTTACGGTGTGGCCGTGACCGGGACCATGCTGATGACCACCATCCTGGTGTCGGCGGTGATGCTGCTGCTGTGGAAATGGCCACCGGTATTGACGGTACCGATTCTGGTCGGCTTCCTCTTTGTCGATGGGTTGTTCTTCGCCGCCAACGTGCCGAAGATCGTCCAGGGCGGAGCCTTCCCGGTGCTGGCAGGCGGCGTGCTGTACCTGCTGATGAGTACCTGGAAGCGCGGCAAGCAGATCCTGGTGGAGCGCATCGATGAAGGCGGGCTGCCGCTGCCGGTGTTCATCAGCAGCATCCGCGTGCAACCGCCGCATCGGGTCGAAGGCACGGCGGTGTTCCTGACCGCGCGGGCAGATGCGGTGCCCCATGCGTTGTTGCACAACATGCTGCATAACCAGGTGCTGCACAGCCAGGTGGTGCTGCTGACAGTGGTCAGTGAAGACCGCCCACGGGTGCCGGAACAAGAGCGTTTCGAGGTCGAAGCCTATGGTGATGGCTTCTTCCGGGTGCTGTTGCACTTTGGCTTCATGGACGAGCCGGACGTGCCGGCGGCATTGAAGCTGTGCCACCTGGATGAGTTGGATTTCAGCCCGATGCGTACCACCTACTTCCTTAGCCGGGAAACGGTGATCGCGTCGCGTCTGGAGGGGATGTCGCGTTGGCGGGGTAACCTGTTCGCCTTCCTGCTGAAGAATGCCAACGGCAACCTGCGCTTCTTCAACCTGCCGTTGAACCGGGTGATCGAGCTGGGGACCCAGGTCGAAATTTGAGTTGACGGGGGCCGCAAAGCGGCCCCCGTCATGTTCAGTTCTGTGCTGCGACGCTGGATTTGCCCTGGCGGGTCTCGATCTCGTCGATCAGGCGCTTGGCCAGCGCCGGGTAGTTCTCGTCGAAGTGGTGGCCACCTGGCAGCTTCATGCGCTCACCCACCGCAGTCTTGTCGGTGCAGCCGCTCTCGTCGGTCTCTTCCACACCGTACACGCAGACCACCTTGGACGCCGGCAGCCTGGCCATTTCCGGCCCGGTAGGTGCCTCCTGGCCTTCCTTGCCCAACCAGCCCTCGACCTCGATCTCGAAGCTGCCGCTGCGGGCGAACGCCAGCAGCACGACCGCGTCGATACGCTGCTGGTCTTCGGCCGGCAGGCGGTTGTAGATGGCCGGCAGCACGTCGGCGCCGAACGAGTAACCGGTCAGCACGAAGCGCTTGGTGCCCCACTTCTGACGGTAGTGCTGCATCAGCTCCGACAGGTCGGCGGCACTTTGCTCCGGGGTCTTGTGCTGCCAGTAGTAGCGCAGGGTGTCGATACCGACCACCGGGTAACCGAGCTTGGCCATTTCACCGGCGACGTCACGGTCCAGGTCGCGCCAGCCGCCGTCACCGGACAGGAACAGGGTGACAGTGTCGGTGGTCTGGCCAGCCGGCACTTCCACCACCGGGATGGCCAGGGCGTTGCCATCGCGACCGACCAGAGCCTGGGTCAGCTGGGCCTTGAGCACCTGTGGCAGGTGGATGTCATAGTCGCTGATGCTGGTCTCGGCGTTGGCCTGGTCGCGCACGAAGGCGGCACTGGCATCGTCCGGGTTGTCGTTCCAGGCGACGTTCCAGTGGCCGTGGGCGGCCGACTTTGGCAGCTCGACCTTGCAGCCTGGCTGCTCCAGGGTGAAGTCGACCGAGATGGCCCGTGCCTTGTCGTCAGTCTGGGTGGCCAGCCAGCGCCATGCCTGGGCTGCACCTGGGCCGATGCCGGCGACCAAGGTTGGTTTGTCGGACAGCTGGGTCAGGGCCTGATCCATGGCTTGTTGCTGCTTGGTACAGTCGTTCGGCGGCAGGATCACCTGGACCAGTTGTGCCTCGGCGGCTTGGCTGAGGTCCAGCAGCTGCTTGTCGGTCAGGGCCTGGTCCTGGGGCACGCCGATGGCGACCCGGGCCTTGGCGTGTACGCCCGGGGTGACGCGGATGATGCTGGTGTCATTGAGGGTCAGTTGTTCCAGCCGGGCCTCGGGGGCAGGGCGGGTCCACAGCCAAAAGCCCGCGGCGCCGGCCAGAGCGGCCAGCAACAGGGGAATCAGTACGTACAGCCAATAGCGTCGGATCATCAGCGTTTCACCAATCCAGTCAGGCCGCCAGCAATCAGGGCGGCAGTATCGGCCAGTGCTACCAGCGGGTCGAGCCCGGCCGGTACGGCCATGTAACGAGGTTCCCAGTCCGGCTGGAACTTGTCCTTGAAGCGCCGCAGGCCCTGGAAGTTGTAGAGCTGCTCGCCACGGCGGAACACCATCGAACCCAGGCGCTGGGTCAAGGGGGCGCCGCGCCGTGGCTGCAGGCCGGAAAGCGGGACCATGCCCAGGCTGAAGCGGCCGTAGTCATGGCTTTTGTAATGCAATATCAAGCCGATCATCATGAATTCCATGGTCAGCTTCGGCGCCTCGGGGTGAGCGCGCATCAGGTCGAGGCTGGCCAGTTCGTTGCTGTGGGTTTCCAGCAGGTTGGCGAAGGCCACCGGCCGACCCTGGAAACGAATCAGGGCGATACGGAAGTGCTGCAGGTACTCGGGGCTGAAGCGCCCCAGCGAGAAGCCTTTCTCGCGCACGTTCTTGCCGCCGAGCCAGGCGTCGGAGATCTCCTTGAGCTCGGCCAGCGGAGCCTGGCCGGGTTCGTGGATCTCCAGGCTCAGGCCATCCCGGCCGCCGCGGTTCCAGGTGTAGCGCAGGTCCTTCATTTCCTTGCCTTTGGCTTCGAGGTCGAAGCGGCGCAGGTCGACCCGCGCTTCCTCGCCCAGCTTCAGGGCAGTCAGGCCAATATCCATGTAGAACGGCAGGTTCTCCGCGCGTACCTGGTAGAACACCGGACGGGCGTGGTGCAGGTCGCACAGGTCGCGGAACTGCCAGATCATCTCGGCGCGTTCCTGGGCCGGGCCGATCGGGTCGTACAGGGCCACCAGGCTGCGGCCACGGCGGGCATACATGAGAAAGGCATTGTCGCTGGGGTGGAACAGCAAGGCCTTGTCGCCGGTCAATGCCAGGCCACCGTCGGGCTGGTCGGAGGCCAGCAGGATGTGGTTGGCGCGCTGCAGCTCGGTGTCGTCAGGCAGGTGAATGACCGGGCGGGCGGTGCGCAGCAGCCAGGTCAGGGCGACGATCACCAGCAGCACCGCGCTGCCCAGGGCGGCGCGCAGGCCGCGCGGGGCGTCGGCGTCCAGGGTGAACTGCCACCACAGCTTGTGGGTATAGGGTACGTCCTGGTAGGCGAACAGCAGCAGCCACACCGAAGCGCCGACCACGCAGGCACTGGCCACCAGGTATACCGGCGAAAACGGCAGTTCGAGCAGTCGGCTCGGCCGATAGAACGAGCGGCGGAAGATGGCCAGCAGGGCTGCGGTCAGGGTCAGCAGGCTGGCTTCTTCCCAGTCGAACCCTTTGAGAATCGACAGCAGCGCGCCGACCAGCAGCAACACGGTGGTCAGCAGCCAGGCCGCCGAAAGGCGTCGGCGCAGGCCCTGGGCCAGCAGCAGGCAGAGCACGCCAATCAGGCTGGCGCCGAAGTGCGAGGCATCTATCAGCCGGTGTGGCACGAGAAAGCCCATGTGCTCCAGGCGCGTGTCGATTTCCGGGGTGACGCCTGAGAACAGCAGCACCACGCCCGACAGGAACACCAGAATCGCCAGGATCGGCGCGCCCAGGCCCGAGGCCGCCTTGATGGCTTGCTGGGCGAACAGCAGGCGGCGTGCTTCGTTGGCCAGCAGCAGCACGCAGGCCAGCAGCAGTGGCAGCACCACATAGATCAGCCGGTACAGCAACAGAGCGGCGGCCAGTGGCGCAGCGCCCAGCTTGTCGGCGAAGGCAGCCAGCAGGATCGCTTCGAACACCCCGACGCCACCCGGTACATGGCTGAGCACACCTGCGGCCAGGGCCAGCAGGTAGACCAGCACGAAGGCGCCGAAAGGTGGTGCCTCTGGCAGTAGCAGGTAGAGCACGGTGGCGGCTGCGGCCACGTCCAGTGCGGTGATCAGCAATTGCAGGGCCGCCAGGCGGCCTCCGGGCAGGCGCAGGGTGCGGCGGCCCAGCTGCACCAGCAGGTTGTCGGCCAGTGGTTGCTCCGGCAGGCGGCGGCGATACAGCCCGATCACCAGTGCGGCAGTGATAACCAGCACGGCGACGGCGATACCGGCCAGCACTGTCGCAGGCAAGCGCAAGGCTGCTGCCGCTGCCGGCAGGTTGCTCAAGGTGGCCAATGCTGCCAGCGGTGGCAGCGCACACCCCAACGACAGGCTGGCAAACACGGTCATGCGCGCGACTTCGGCGGCGCCCAGGCCCTGGCGCGCATACAGGCGGTAGCGCACCGAGCCCCCCGAGAGCATCGACAGGCCGATCGCGTTGCCAATGGCGAAGGCGCTGAAGCCGCCCATCACCAAGGTTCGTGGCGGCAGCTTGACGGCAGCGTAACGGCTGGCCGACCACTCGTAGCCCAGCAGGATCACGAACCCTGCCACGGTCGCCAGCAGGGCGCCGATCAGTGCCTGTGCCGGCACGTCGAGCATGGCATCGTGCAGGGCGTAGATGTCCAGTTCGCTCAACAGATGCCGGCAGGCAATCAGCGCCATGGCAAACAGCAGCAAGGTCACGGCCAGGCCAATCGGCTGACGGTAACGGCTCAACCGCTCCAGCCAAGGCAGGCGCTGGGCAGCAGTCGGCAGCGCCGAGGCTAGTGGCACCTGGGGTTCAGGGGTGTGAGATGTCATGAGATGCCTCGTGCTTGTTGCGCGAGGAGGGAAAGAGCTGCGGCCAAGTGAAAGTCCCTTTGGTAAACGTATCCAGATATTACTCCGGGCAACGTTACTTTCAGTCGTCCGGCAGCGTTAAAGATAGTTCATCCTCAAGGTAGCACCTCAAATGGGCGGGTTTGGCTGAGGCTGAAGGATTTTTCATGCGACGAAATGCAACAAACCCCGCGCTGCTGTTACACAGGCGGGGTTTGTTCTGACGAATATGGTTGCGGGAGCCGGATTTGAACCGACGACCTTCGGGTTATGAGCCCGACGAGCTACCAGGCTGCTCCATCCCGCGTCAGAGGGGCGCATTCTATAGACTTGAGTGTTCAAGTCAAGCGTTAACTGCAAAACAACGCGCAATTGCTTCAGGCCTTAATTTCCGGGCAAAGAAAAAGGCCACTGCGTTAACAGTGGCCTTTTCTCGAATCTGGTTGCGGGAGCCGGATTTGAACCGACGACCTTCGGGTTATGAGCCCGACGAGCTACCAGGCTGCTCCATCCCGCGCCTGTGGGATCGAATTCTACAGCGTAAGCTGTGAGTGTCAAGCGCTACTTGTTGATTTTTCTTGATTTTTCTTTTGCCGGTTAAAATCGAGACAAAAGAAAAAGGCCACTGCGTTAACAGTGGCCTTTTCTCGAATCTGGTTGCGGGAGCCGGATTTGAACCGACGACCTTCGGGTTATGAGCCCGACGAGCTACCAGGCTGCTCCATCCCGCGCCTGTGAGATCGAATTCTACGGGTTTTCCTACCCATGTCAAGCTATATCGTGAAAAACCCTTTTTCGTTCAATCCCTTAGCGTCTATGCCTGGCTGCGGCTCAGGCGCGACGGGGCTTACAGGCCGATTATCGAAGCAGGCTGTCTCAGCGGCAGCAGCATGCGCTACTATCTGTATGAATTTACAGTGGTGGCCGTCATCAATGTCCGTGCGCAAGATCATCCATATCGACTGCGATTGCTTTTACGCCGCAATCGAGATGCGTGACGACCCGCGCCTGGCCGGTCGCCCCATGGCGGTGGGCGGTTCCCCGGATCGTCGCGGGGTGATTGCCACCTGCAATTATGAGGCGCGAGCCTATGGCGTGCGTTCAGCCATGTCGTCCCGGCATGCCCTCAAGCTTTGCCCTGACCTTGAGATCGTCAAACCTCGCTTCGAAGCCTATCGGGAAGCATCACGGGAAATTCATGCGATTTTTCGCGACTACACCGAGTTGATCGAACCGTTGTCACTGGATGAAGCGTATCTGGATGTCAGTGAAAGCCAGTGGTATGCCGGTAGCGCTACACGCATCGCCGAGGACATTCGCCGGCGGGTCGCCCGCACGCTGCATATCACGGTTTCTGCGGGGGTCGCGCCGAACAAGTTTCTGGCCAAGATCGCCAGTGACTGGCGTAAGCCCAATGGCATATTCGTGATTACCCCGGAGCAAGTCGAGGCCTTCGTTGCTGCCTTGCCGGTGGCCAAGCTGCATGGTGTGGGCAAGGTGACTGCGGACAAGTTGAACCGCCTGGGTATCGATACCTGTCTCGACTTGCGGGAGTGGTCGCGGTTGGCGTTGGCACGGGAGTTTGGCAGTTTTGGCGAGCGGCTCTGGGGCTTGGCACGGGGGATTGATGAGCGTGCGGTTCACAACGATAGCCGCAGGCAGTCGGTGAGCGTCGAAAACACCTATGACAACGACCTGCCAGACCTGGCCAGTTGCCTCGAACGTTTGCCTGAACTGCTCGAAAGCCTCAATGAGCGAATTGCCCGGATGGACAGCAGTTACCGCCCGGACAAACCATTCGTCAAGGTCAAGTTCCATGACTTCAGCCAGACGACCATGGAACAGGCGGGGGCGGGCAGGGACCTGGAAAGCTACCGTCAGTTGCTGCGCCAGGCGTTTGCCCGGGGTGGCAAGCCGGTGCGCTTGCTGGGGGTGGGGGTGAGGCTGCGGGATCTGCGCGGGGCGCACGAGCAGTTGGAGCTGTTTCCCGGCAATTGAAAAGGGGCCGCATGACGGCCCCTTCCTTATAGCTACTGCACGCCAGGGTCAGCGACCAACCGGCCAGTGGCCTTGGTCAGTGCCGACAGGAATTCCTGTTGCAGCTCCGGATCGTTGCGGGTCAGCTCGATCAGGCTCTGCTCCATCTCGCTGGCTTCCTCTTCGAGGCCCAGCTCGGACAGGCGCTTGACCCGGTGCACCCACTGGCCGACGTCGTCATCTTCGAGGTCATCGAAGATCAGCTCATGGGCCTCACGCAGCTTGTTGCGCAAGGTGGCGCTGACCAGCAGGCTGGCATCGCCACGCACGCCGTTGTCCTCGTCGACAACCTGCATGTGCAGGGTACCGACGTGGTTCAGGTGCTGTTCCGAGAACGGGCTGTCCAGCAGGTTCAGGCGCAGCACGCCGTTCCTGTCGGTGGTCAGCTCGTGGGTCATCTTGCCAGCCTTGACTTCGACCAGTCGCTCGCTCCAGGGCACGCTGGTGAACTCTTCGCGCTTGTCCTTCTGCACTTCGCTGATGCCCGCCAGGTTCTGCTGGGCGCGGCCATTGGACGGCGTGTTCATGAATGGGTTGAGGCCATCCACGCCATAGCTGAGCCAGTCGTGGGTCATGCTCTGCGGCAGGTTGCCGAGGGCGAACACGTTGACCACGTTGGCGCCAATCCCGGCCACCACGGCTACCGCGCCCAGCGGGATCTCGTAGATCTCCCGCCACGGCTGGTAAGGGGTGTAGCGGTCATAGCGGCGGGTGACCTCGTATTCGGTGACCTCGAAACGCTTCTGCTCATGGATGCGCACACGCCGTTGCGGAAGCTCCATCACCTTCGGCTCGCCGACATCGATCTGCAGGGTGTGTTCGAGCAGCTTGCGCTCGACGCGCTCCTCATGATCGCTGCGCTGGGACATCTGGTTGGCGCAACCGCTGGCGAGCAGGGCGCCGCACAGTGCGGCGCCCCCCAGGGTAAAGGTACTTCGCTTGGACATGATTACTCGTGCATTGATTATCAGCGGCGAACGCGGGCCTGCAGGAAGGACAGCACTTCATTGAGCGGCAGCTGTTGGGCCTCCTGCTCGGTGCGGTGCTTGTACTCCAGATTGCCGTCGGCCAGGCCGCGGTCGCTGACGACGATGCGGTGTGGAATGCCGATCAGCTCCATGTCGGCGAACTTGATGCCGGGGCTGGTCTTCTTGTCGCGGTCGTCCAGCAGGACCTCGTAGCCGGCAGCGGTCAGCTCGGCGTACAGCTTGTCTGTTGCCTCGCGCACCACGTCGGTTTCGTAACGCAGTGGTACCAGGGCAATCTGGAACGGTGCCAGGGCGTCGTTCCAGATGATGCCTTTGTCGTCGTAGCTCTGCTCGATGGCGGCGGCGACCACGCGGGACACACCAATGCCGTAGCAGCCCATGGACAGGGTGACCGGCTTGCCGTTCTCACCCAGGACCTGGCACTTGAGTGCCTCGCTGTACTTGGTGCCGAGCTGGAAGATATGGCCGACTTCGATGCCACGCTTGATCACCAGGGTGCCCTGGCCGTCCGGGCTTGGGTCGCCTTCGACGACATTGCGCAGGTCGGCAACCTGTGGAACCGGCAGGTCACGCTCCCAGTTCACGCCGAAGTAGTGCTTGTCGTCGATGTTGGCACCGATGCCGAAGTCGCTCATCAGGGCAACCGAGCGATCGATCACGATTTCCAGTGGCAGGTTCAGCGGGCCGAGCGAACCGGCACCGGCACCAATGGCTTCGCGCAGCTCGGCGTCGGTGGCCATGACCAGCGGATCGGCGACCTGTTCCAGCTTGGCGGCCTTGATTTCGTTGAGTTCGTGGTCGCCACGGACGATCAGGGCGACCAGCTTGCCCTCTTCGGCGCCGCGCACGATCAGGGTCTTGACGGTCTTCTCGATCGCCAGGCCGTGGTTTTCCACCAGTTGGGCGATGGTCTTGGCATCCGGCGTGTCGACCAGGCGCAGTTGCTCGGTAGGCGCAGGGCGTACCGTTTCACGCGGGATGGCTTCGGCCTTCTCGATGTTGGCGGCGTAGTCGGAGCTGTCGCTGAAGATAACGTCGTCCTCGCCCGACTCGGCCAGGACGTGGAATTCGTGGGAGTAGCTGCCACCGATGGAACCGGTATCAGCCTGCACTGGGCGGAAGTCCAGGCCCAGGCGAGTGAAAATGTTGGTGTACGCCTGGTGCATGCGGTCGTAGGTTTCCTGCAGGGAAGCCTGGTCGGCATGGAAGGAGTAGGCGTCCTTCATGATGAATTCGCGGCCGCGCATCAGGCCGAAGCGTGGGCGAATCTCGTCACGGAATTTGGTCTGGATCTGGTACATGTTGAGCGGCAGCTGTTTATAGCTGGACAGCTCGTTGCGGGCCAGGTCGGTGATGACTTCTTCGTGGGTCGGGCCGACGCAGAAGTCACGCTGGTGGCGGTCTTTCAGGCGCAGCAGCTCAGGACCGTACTGTTCCCAGCGGCCGGACTCCTGCCACAGCTCGGCAGGCTGGATGCTTGGCATCAGCACTTCCAGGGCGCCGGCGGCGTTCATTTCCTCGCGCACAACGTTCTCGACCTTGCGCATCACCCGCAGGCCCATCGGCAGCCAGGTGTACAGGCCGGAAGCCAGTTTGCGGATCATGCCGGCACGCAGCATGAGCTGATGGCTGATGACCACTGCGTCGGCAGGGGTTTCTTTCTGGGTGGCGAGCAAATATTGACTGGTGCGCATGGTTAGCCGTGTCGATTGCCTAAGACGTTGAAATAGCCCCGCATTGTACGGGGGCGAAACGAAGGCGTACAGAATGCCCCAGGGCGTGGCCGTTGTCAGCCAAGAAAAAGCCCGGCAAGTGTGCCGGGCTTTTTCAGGTGCGGGGCACTATAAGCCAGGCTTACAGGATGCTCAGCGGGTACTCGACGATCAGGCGCAGTTCGTCGATCGAGCTCGAACCGTAGTAGACGCCATCGCTGGAGCGGTAGGTAGCCTGGCGAACGCGGAAGCTCAGGTCCTTGGCCGGGCCTTGCTGCAGCACGTACTTGATGTCCACGTCGCGTTCCCATTCCTTGCCATTGCTGGTGGAAGCGGTGTTGGCATCGCTACCACGCACGTAACGGGTCATGAAGGTCAGGCCAGGTACACCGAACTCGGCGAAGTTCAGGTCGTAGCGAGCCTGCCAGGATTTCTCGTCTTCGGCGTTGAAGTCGGAGCGGGCCACGGAGTTGGCCAGGAAGATGGTACCGCCACCGTCCACGCCATAGCCGTAGTCGCCGTCACCGTGGACTTTCTGGTAGGCCAGGGTGAAGGTGTGTGCGCCGATGTTGTAGGCGCCCGACAGGCTGTAGGCCTGGTTGTCGAGCTTGGTCACGCCATCTTTCTCGGCGCGCTGCAGGCCTTGGCCATCGCTCTTGGTATCATAGATGTTGAAGTCGAACACCAGACCTTGTTTGTCCGAGAGCGGCAGCGCCCAGTTCAGGTTGGCGTAGTACTTGCGCCAGTAGTCTTCGACTTTGGAGTAGTACAGGCTGGTGGACAGGTTGTTGGTGAAGGCGTAGGTGCCGCCGATGACGTCGGCCTGCTTCAGGTGCAGGCTGTCATGGAAGGTCTGGGACTGGGCATTCAGCGCGGTGAAGTGACCGGCGTTGAGGGTCAGACCCTTGATTTCGTTGCTGGTGATCAGCGCGCCTTGAGCTACTTCTGGCAGCAGGCGGCTGTCATCGGTCGCAAGCACTGGCAGGGCAGTGAATTGGTCACCGACTTTCAGCACGGTGTCGGAGATGCGCAGTTTGACTGCGCCGCCGCCTTCGGAGAACTCGTCCTGTGCACGGCCGTCGGCGTCAGTCGGGAACTGGCCGGTGCTGTGGCGGCCTTTGCCGCTGTCCAGTTTCACGCCGAGCATGCCGATGGCATCGACGCCCACGCCGATCACGCCTTGGGTGAAGCCCGACTCGTAAGTGCCGAGGAAGCCGAGGCCGGTTTCTTCAACGCGGCTCTGGGTGCCTGGCTCGTTGTTACGGAAGTCGCGGCTGAAGTACAGCATGCGAGTCTTGACGTTCAGCTTGCTGTCTTCGAGGAAACCCTTGGCTTCGTCCTGGGACGAGGCCACTGCCATCTGCGAGGTCCCTGCCGCAACGGCCAGGGCGATCATGCTCCACTTCATCACGCGCATCGTGATTTGCTCCTTTGGTTTTTAGGAAGAGTACCGCTGCGCCCAAGTCTTTTAGTTATATGGGGCAGCTCTTTCTTGTTATGTCGGCGGAAATGTATAGCACGCTGACTGTTCTTGGCGATATGGCAAAAATCATCCTTACGGGAACTTTATTGCCATGTCGCTTTCAGGTATTTCCATGTCGCAAATCACGTTCCGGTTAACCGGTTCGTACAACACCAGCGCTGTTCCATTGCCGTAACGGTTCTGTAACTACAGATTCCGCCTGCGGAAACTCCCTGGTGTATCCAATGTCGCTGTTGTTATTTGTCGCGTCACCCGGTCAATGCAGGTGTCGTGCCGACTTGGCGTGAAGGGAATGCAACAAGCGTGCTCAAAATTAACAACGGTTTATGAAATTTTCACAAAGCCTGCTGCCAGGGGTCGGAAAGTGCCGAAAATACGGGGCGGGACTTGTCTGATGGTGTGCCAGCTTCAATGCGCAGCTTAAAAGAAAAAGCTGCCATAAAAGTCAATGTGTTACCGACAACTGTTGATCCTGAGTCGTTGATGTGGGTAGAAGCGTAGTGCTGCTTACTTTTGTGGCCTCATTTTGGTGCGAAAAGTAGCGCTGTGTTACCGCCGTTGTGCAAGTCAAAGGGAATCATGAGCTTAAAGCGTGCAGTCGCATGGCTGGCGCATGCTCGCGCGGGCGAAGCAGAGTATCCTTGGTGCATATGGTTATTGTTGGAGATTGATCGTGTTTGATATGGATTCGCGTTTGCAACAGGATTCCCTGGTGCTGGGTGACTTTCCGCTGTGCCGTCTGCTGCTCAGCAAGGACGCCAATTACCCGTGGTTCATCCTGGTGCCCAAGCGCGCAGGCGTTAGCGAGTTGTTCGACCTGAGCCAGGAAGACCAGGCGCAGCTGTGGAAAGAAACCACCTATCTGGCCGAAGCGCTCAAGCGCGAGTTCGCGGCTGACAAGATGAACGTTGCCACGCTGGGTAACGTGGTCAGTCAGATGCACATGCATGTGATCGTTCGCCACCAGGATGATCCGGCCTGGCCAGCGCCCGTCTGGGGCAAGGTGCCGGCTGTCGGCTACGCAGCGGGGCAGGTGGATGCCATTCGTCAGCGTCTGCGTACACTGCTGACTCAAGATTACCAGGAGGCCTGACATGTCGCCGGAGTCGCGCATCATCGAGCTGGAAACCCGTCAGGCGTTCCAGGACGATACGATCCAGTCGCTGAATGATGTGGTGGTCGAGCAGGGGCGGGTCATCGAGCGCCTGCAGCTGCAGATGGCCGAGCTGATCAAGCGTTATGAAGAAATGGTCGGGCAGTACGGCAGTGAAGGGGAAGAGGCGCCGCCACCTCATTACTGACAAGTGGCCGCCCTGGGGTTGCCCCAGGGCGGCGCAGGGTCAACGGCGGTTCACCGCGACCACGTCTTCGGCCTGCAGGCCTTTGTCGCGGTGCATCACCGAGAACTCCACGCGCTGGCCTTCGACCAGGATGCGGTGGCCCTCGCCGCGGATAGCGCGGAAGTGGACGAAGATGTCGTCGCCCGAATCGCGGGAAATGAAACCGAAGCCCTTGGAGGTGTTGAACCACTTCACGGTGCCGGTATCACGCTTGCCGGCTTCCAGTGGCGCACCTTGGCTGGCGCGCGCTTTCTTGCCGCTGCGGGCGAAGCCGGCCACCAGGTGCAGGGCGACGGCCAGCGCGGCGCAGACCAGTGCCGCCAGGTTGCCCATTTCAGGGCGTGCCAGCAGGGTCAGGGTCTGCAGGACCGCCGCCACCACCAGCAGGGCGCAGGCCAGGTATTGCAGCTGTTGCCGCGTGCCGCGGTAATACAGTGGCACGACTGGGGCCAGCAGCAGGTTGAGCAGGCCGAGCAGGGCCAGATAGACCGCGTCGGGTTGCTGCAGGAAGGGTATAGCATCGGGTTTGAGGCTGGGCAGGAGCGATAGCAGCAAAGCCGCAACGCCCGTCACCAGATGGACGATCTTGAACATGGGTTGGCTCACAGTTGATAAGGCCGATCACAGGAAGAGCTGGCGGCACGGTGCGCATGAGGTGTAAAGCGCGAACACGTGGAGGCCAGCCTATGCACCCGGCAATGACAGTCCGCACGGGTGGCACCGTGCCTATTTAACAGCAAAGGCGGGGGCTTCTCAAACCGCAGGCGGCACGCGTCGATGGCTTGCCCTGTGTCAGGGGCGCGTTGCGCCATGTACTGATACAGTGTGTCGGGCCCGCTTGATCATCAAGCCATATGGAAAAGGGGAACTTCATGGCAATCGATATCGGTATCAATGAAGAAGATCGCAAGTCCATCGTCGAAGGGCTTTCCCGCCTGTTGTCGGATACCTACGTGCTGTATCTGAAAACCCATAACTTCCACTGGAACGTCACCGGTCCGTCGTTCCGTACCCTGCACCTGATGTTCGAGGAGCAGTACAACGAACTGGCCCTGGCGGTGGATTCGATCGCCGAGCGGATACGCGCGCTGGGCTTTCCGGCACCGGGCTCGTATGCCTTCTATGCGCGACATTCCTCGATCAAGGAGGAAGAGGGGGTTCCACACGCAGACGAGATGATCCGCCAGTTGGTGCAGGGGCAGGAAGCCGTGGTGCGCACAGCCCGCAGCATCTTCCCAGTGGTGGAAAAGGTCAGCGATGAACCGACCGCTGATCTGCTGACCCAGCGCATGCAGGTGCATGAAAAGACAGCCTGGATGCTGCGAGTACTGCTCGACGGTAATTGATCTGCTAATCCGGTAAGGCTTGTCTGAAGGGCCTGGCTGAATCCATTCCAGCCGGGCCCTTTCGTCTGTGCAGGAAGGTTTTGCCGCTGCTTTGGGCGCCTTGCTCAGCGCTTCATTGAGCCCCAGTTGATTGAACTGAGGAAGTGGCGCGATGCAAGCAATCAAGCGTGCGGTGAGGGTGGGGCACTGGCCCGGCAAGCGGTGCATCGACCCGTTCAAGGCCGATTTCGACATGCTGCAGACTGAGCCTGTATCGCGCTCGGTGCGGTTGAATGGTTTTTCCACTTGCCTGCGCCTGGAGGCCGTGTATTGGGGTATCCTCGAGCAGATTGCCGCAGCGAACCAGTGCTCGGTCAGTGCCGTGCTGTCTTATGTCGATCGCGAGGTGCACCTGCGTCAGGGCGGGGTGCGCAACTTCAGCGGGCTGATCCGGGTGATCTGTGTCGCCTGGTTGCGCGATCCGCCGAGTGCACGCTGATCGCCCGGCGGGCTGCGCAGTGTCGGTTAACCATATATAATCCCGCTTTTTGCTGCCCCGGCAGCCAGCGTTGTGGTTGACGAGAGACGTTCATGCCCCTTTATGACTATCAATGTGCTTCCTGCGATCACCGGATGGAGGTGCTGCAGAAGATCAGCGCCGCGCCGCTGACCGACTGCCCGGCCTGTCAGGCGCCGGCATTGAAGAAACTGCTGTCGGTCCCCGGTTTCCGCCTGAGTGGCAACGGCTGGTACGAAACCGACTTCAAGACCGGGGCGAAAAAGAACCTGGCCGGCGGCGACAAGGCCGACTGAGTTGAATTGCAGTAGCCGGGTCTTGCAGTATTAGCCCTCTGGGCGGCCAAGGCCTCCAACGAATACACGAATCACGAGAAGCGAAACCACCATCATGATGCGCAGCCATTATTGCGGCCAACTGAACGAGAGCCTGGACGGCCAGGAAGTCACCCTTTGCGGCTGGGTCCATCGTCGCCGCGACCACGGCGGGGTGATCTTCCTCGACATCCGTGACCGCGAAGGCATGGCCCAGGTCGTGTTCGACCCGGATCGCGCCGAAACCTTCGCCGCCGCCGACCGCGTGCGCAGCGAGTACGTCGTGCAGATCACCGGCAAGGTGCGCAAGCGCCCGGAAGGCGCGGTGAACGCCAACATGGCGTCCGGCGCCATCGAGATCCTCGGCTACCAGCTGAACGTGCTCAACGAAGCGGAAACCCCGCCGTTCCCGCTGAACGAATACTCCGACGTCGGCGAGGAAACCCGCCTGCGCTACCGCTTC
Organism: Pseudomonas sp. LRP2-20; assembly: GCF_024349685.1. Classification (NCBI taxonomy): domain Bacteria; kingdom Pseudomonadati; phylum Pseudomonadota; class Gammaproteobacteria; order Pseudomonadales; family Pseudomonadaceae; genus Pseudomonas; species Pseudomonas sp. LR2-20. Next base: position 1,368,542 of record NZ_AP025944.1, read on the forward strand.
ATCGACCTGCGTCGTCCGGAAATGGCCGACAAGCTGCGCCTGCGTTCGCGCATCACCAGCAGCATCCGTCGCTTCCTCGATGAAAACGGCTTCCTCGACGTCGAAACCCCGATCCTTACCCGTGCTACGCCGGAAGGCGCACGTGACTATCTGGTGCCGAGCCGTACCCACGCAGGCAGCTTCTTCGCCTTGCCGCAGTCGCCTCAGCTGTTCAAGCAGCTGCTGATGGTTGCCGGTTTCGACCGCTACTACCAGATCGCCAAGTGCTTCCGCGACGAAGACCTGCGTGCAGACCGCCAGCCGGAATTCACCCAGATCGACATCGAGACCAGCTTCCTCGACGAAGCCGAGATCATGGGCCTCACCGAGAGCATGATCCGCAAGCTGTTCAAGGAAGTGCTGGATCTGGAATTCGGCGAATTCCCGCACATGACCTTCGAAGAGGCCATGCGCCGCTACGGTTCCGACAAGCCTGACCTGCGTATCCCGCTGGAACTGGTCGACGTTGCCGACCAGCTCAAAGATGTCGACTTCAAGGTCTTCGCCGGCCCGGCCAACGATCCTAAGTGCCGCGTCACCGCCCTGCGCCTGCCAGGCGGCGCCAGCATGCCGCGCAGCAAGATCGACGAGTACACCAAGTTCGTCGGCATCTACGGTGCCAAGGGCCTGGCCTACATCAAGGTCAACGAGCGCGCCAAGGGCGTCGAAGGCCTGCAGTCGCCGATCGTCAAGAACATCCCTGAGGCCAACCTCAACACCATCCTCGACCGCGTAGGCGCTGTCGACGGTGACATCGTGTTCTTCGGTGCCGACAAGTTCAAGGTCGTCAGCGAAGCCCTGGGCGCGCTGCGTATCCGCCTGGGCCACGACTTCGAGCTGCTGACCTGCGAGTGGGCGCCGATGTGGGTCGTCGACTTCCCGATGTTCGAAGAAAACGAAGACGGCAGCTTCACCGCGCTGCACCACCCGTTCACGGCGCCGAAGTGCACTCCGCAAGAGCTTGAGGCCAACCCGGCCACCGCCCTGTCCCGTGCTTACGACATGGTCCTGAACGGTACCGAGCTGGGTGGCGGTTCGATCCGTATCCATCGCAAGGAGATGCAGCAAGCGGTATTCCGCCTGCTGGGCATCGAAGCGGCGGAACAGGAAGAGAAGTTCGGCTTCCTGCTCGACGCCCTGAAGTTCGGTGCACCGCCTCACGGTGGCCTGGCCTTCGGCCTGGACCGTCTGGTCATGCTGATGACCGGCGCCCAGTCGATCCGTGAAGTGATCGCCTTCCCGAAAACCCAGAGCGCCGCGTGCGTGATGACCCAGGCTCCTGGCATGGTCGACGCCAAGGCCCTGCGCGAGCTGCACATTCGTCTGCGCGAGCAGACCAAGGTCGAGTAATCGACCCCGGGCGCATCCCGGCGGGTGCGCCCCGGCGCTTCGGCGCAGTCTTCCCACGTTCCGCCCTTCGGGGCGGAACCTGTTTCTGTTTCAAGGATTCGGAGTCGTTATGGCTGGTCATTCCAAGTGGGCGAACATCAAGCACCGCAAAGAGCGCCAGGATGCCAAGAGAGGCAAGATCTTCACCAAGTGGATCCGTGAGCTGACCGTCGCAGCCAAGCAAGGGGGCGCCGACCCAGGCTCCAACCCGCGCCTGCGCCTCGCGTTGGACAAGGCCCTGGGCGCCAACATGAGCCGCGACATCATCGATCGCGCCGTGGCCCGTGGTGCTGGCACCAACGAAAGCGACAACGTCGAAGAGCTCAGCTACGAAGGCTATGGTCCGGGTGGCGTGGCGATCATGGTCGAGGCCATGACCGACAACCGCAACCGGACCGCTGCCGCCGTGCGCCATGCCTTCACCAAGTGTGGCGGTAACCTCGGCACTGACGGCTCGGTAGCCTACCTGTTCGAGCGCAAGGGGCAGATCAGCTTCGCCCCGGGCATCGAGGAAGACGCCCTGATGGAAGCCGCGATGGAGGCCGATGCCGACGACGTGGTGGCCAACGACGATGGTTCGTTCGACGTTTTCACCTCGTTCAACAGCTTCTATGCCGTGCGTAACGCACTGGAAGAAGCTGGCTTCAAGGCCGCTGACGCGGAAATCGTCATGCAGCCGACCACCAGCGCCGAACTGGATCAGGAGGGCGCCGAGAAGGTGCTCAAGCTGATCGACATGCTCGAAGACCTGGATGATGTGCAGAACGTCTACTCCAATGCACAGATCTCCGACGAGATCATGGAAAAACTCGGCTAAGATTTTGCGCTTGGCTTACAGGGCCTATTCGCGGGCAAGCCCGCTCCCACAGGTATTGCGCCGGTTTCAAATGTGGTGCGGTCCCTGTGGGAGCGGGCTTGCCCGCGAATAGGCCGGTACATTCTTAACACGCAGGCGCTATGACTCTGATTCTTGGTATCGACCCCGGCTCGCGCATCACCGGCTACGGTGTGGTCCGCCAGACCGCTCGTGGTTGCGAGTACGTGGCGTCGGGCTGCATCCGCACCGGCAGTGGCGAGTTGCCCGAGCGGTTGCAGATCGTTTTTCGCGGTGTCAGCGAGATCATCGCCCAGCACGGCCCGGTGACCATGGGCATCGAGCGGGTGTTCATGGCGCGCAATGCCGACTCCGCGCTCAAGCTCGGCCAGGCTCGCGGCGCAGCCATCGTCGCTGCCGCCGAAGCTGGCCTGGAAATCGCTGAATACAGCGCCAGCCAGGTCAAGCAGGCAGTCGCCGGCAGCGGCGGGGCAAACAAGGAGCAGGTGATGCTGATGGTCATGCACCTGCTCAAGTTGACCCAGAAGCCGCAGATCGACGCCTCCGACGCCCTGGCCATCGCCCTGTGCCATGCTCATACCCGTTCCAGCCTGGTGCCGCACGGCCTGGCCACGGCGCGGCGGCGTGGTGGGCGCTTGCGTCTGTAAGCGCTTCATGCGCTGATACACATTTTGTTCGGGTGAAACGTTCACCCGGCACATTTGCTGATAGGGTTGAGCGGTCTTCGACCAGCTCCCCGAGAGGAAGGATCGGAACGTGATTGGACGTTTGCGCGGCACCCTGGCGGAAAAACAGCCGCCGCACCTGATTATCGACGTCAACGGCGTGGGCTACGAGCTGGAAGTGCCGATGACCACCCTGTACCGGCTGCCCAAGGTCGGCGAGCCGGTGACCGTGCATACCCACCTGGTGGTGCGCGAAGACGCTCATTTGCTCTATGGCTTTGCCGAGAAGCGCGAGCGCGAGCTGTTTCGCGAGCTGATCCGCCTGAATGGCGTGGGTCCGAAGCTGGCGCTGGCGCTGATGTCCGGCCTGGAAGTGGACGAGCTGGTGCGCTGCGTGCAGGCCCAGGACGCGTCAGTTCTGGTGCGCGTGCCCGGTGTCGGCAAGAAAACCGCCGAGCGCCTGCTGGTCGAGCTGAAGGACCGCTTCAAGGCCTGGGAAACCTCCCCGGCCATGTTCACCCTGGTCTCCGATGGCCCACTGCCGGTGGCCAGCGAGTCTTCCGCCGAAGCCGATGCGGTCAGCGCTCTGGTGTCCTTGGGCTACAAGCCGCAGGAAGCGAGCAAGGCAATCGCGGCGATCAAGGACAAGGCCGGCCTGAGCAGCGAAGAGCTCATTCGTCGCAGCCTTAAAGGGATGATTACCAAGTGATCGAAGCCGACCGCCTGATCGCCGCCAATGGCCGCGACCGTGAAGAAGTCCAGGACCGTGCGATCCGCCCGTTGCGCCTGGACGAGTACATCGGCCAGCCGGTGGTGCGAGAGCAGATGGCGCTGTTCATCCAGGCGGCCCGTGGCCGCGGCGAGTCGCTCGACCACACGCTGATCTTCGGCCCGCCCGGGCTGGGCAAGACCACCCTGGCCAATATCATCGCCCAGGAAATGGGCGTATCGGTCAAGAGTACTTCGGGGCCGATCCTCGAGCGGCCGGGCGACCTGGCGGCGATGCTGACCAACCTCGAACCGCACGACGTGCTGTTCATCGATGAAATTCACCGCTTGTCACCGGTGGTCGAGGAAGTGCTGTATCCGGCGATGGAGGACTTCCAGCTGGACATCATGATCGGCGAAGGCCCTGCGGCCCGGTCGATCAAGCTCGACCTGCCACCGTTCACCCTGGTTGGCGCTACCACCCGCGCCGGGATGCTCACCAACCCGTTGCGTGACCGCTTCGGTATCGTCCAGCGCCTGGAGTTCTACAGCGACAAGGACCTGGCGACCATCGTCAGCCGTTCGGCCAACATTCTTGGCCTGGCCATCGAGGACCACGGCGCCTACGAGATCGCCCGTCGCGCCCGCGGCACGCCACGTATCGCCAACCGCCTGCTGCGCCGCGTGCGCGACTACGCCGAGGTGCGCGGCAAGGGCCAGATCACCAGGGCCGTGGCCGACATGGCGCTGAACCTGCTGGACGTCGATGAGCGTGGTTTCGACCATTCCGACCGTCGCCTGCTGTTGACCATGATCGAGAAGTTCGACGGGGGGCCGGTGGGCGTGGACAACCTGGCTGCGGCCATCAGCGAAGAGCGCCATACCATCGAGGATGTGCTCGAGCCGTATCTGATCCAGCAGGGGTACATCATGCGCACGCCGCGCGGTCGCGTGGTTACCCGGCACGCCTACCTGCACTTTGGCTTGAATGTGCCCGGCAGCCTGGGCGGTGCGGGTGAATTTTCCGAGCCAAGCGATGAATGACAGATCAAAACCGGCTTTTCGTGGTCCTACCGCTGGCATGCCGATGGTGCGCTGGCAATTCGACATTAATGAAGAAAAACAGTTGCCGCTGCGGATTGGCAAGCTGAGGAGTAAGCACTAGAGTATGCGCGCGCAAAATGGCCTGGAACCGTTCGCACACCGTTGTCGTGTCTATTACGAAGATACCGATGCCGGTGGCGTGGTGTATTACGTCAATTACCTGAAATTCATGGAGCGCGCGCGCACCGAGCGCCTGCGGCATCTGGGTTTTTCCCAGGCGCAGCTGGCCGAGGACAACCTGCTGTTCGTGGTTCATTCCAGCGAAGCCCGTTATCACGCGCCGGCACGCCTGGACGACCAGCTGAGGGTCACCGCGCAAGTACTTGAACTCAATCGCGCCAGCCTGCGCTTCGTGCAGCAGGTCTGGCGGGAAAAGGATGAAACGCTGCTCTGCGAGGGGCAGTTCCTGGTGGCCGCCGTGCGCGCCGACACTTTCAAACCCCGAGCCATACCCCCCCAGCTGCGCGACGCCTTTGTGGCGGACGGCTCGGGTAATCAATCGAACGCAGGAGAATAAGCGTGGAAGCTAACGTCGTCGACCATACCTCCATGTGGAGTCTGGTCAGCAATGCCAGCGTGGTGGTACAGCTGGTAATGCTGACCCTGGTGGCCGCCTCGGTCACTTCATGGATCATGATCTTCCAGCGCAGCACCATGCTGCGCGCCGGTCGTCGTGCGCTGGATGCCTTCGAGGAGCGCTTCTGGTCGGGTATCGACCTGTCCAAGCTGTATCGTCAGGCAGGCAGCAACCCGGACCCGGATTCCGGTGTGGAGCAGGTCTTCCGTGCCGGCTTCAAGGAGTTCTCGCGCCTGCGCCAGCAGCAGGGTGTAGACCCGGACGCGGTCATGGAAGGCGTGGCGCGTGCCATGCGCGTGGCCATCTCGCGTGAAGAAGAAAAACTCGAGCAGAGCCTGCCGTTCCTCGCCACCGTCGGTTCGACCAGCCCGTACATCGGCCTGTTCGGTACCGTATGGGGCATCATGAACTCGTTCCGCGGCCTGGCCAGTGCCCAGCAAGCCACCCTGGCCACCGTTGCCCCGGGTATCGCCGAGGCGCTGGTCGCCACTGCCATCGGCCTGTTCGCGGCTATCCCGGCGGTTATCGCCTACAACCGTTTTGCGGCGCGCAGCGAAGTGCTGATCGGCCGTTACTACACCTTCGCCGACGAGTTCCAGGCGATCCTGCACCGTAAAGTGCACACCAGCGAAGAGTAATCAGGTAGAAGCCCATGGCCCGAGTTCGCCACAAACGCAAGCCCGTCGCCGAGATGAACGTGGTGCCCTACATCGACGTGATGCTGGTGCTGCTGGTCATCTTCATGGTGACGGCGCCCATGCTCAACCAGGGCGTGAAGGTCGACCTGCCCAAGGTTTCCAGCGAAGCCTTGCCGCAGGACAACAACGTCCAGATCCTCACCATCTCCATCAAGGCCGACAAGACCTACTACTGGAACCTCGGCAGCGAAGTCGATACCGACAAGCAGATGGACAAGGCCATGACCTTGCCGGACATGACCAGCGCAGTGACCAAGATCATTGCCGCCGGTCGCGACCAGGGCAAGCAGACCCAGGTCTTCATTCGTGGCGACAAGGCTGTCGACTACGGCGCCGTCATGGGTGCCATGGGCGGGTTGCAGAAGGCCGGTGTCGGTAACGTTGGCCTGATTACCGAGGCGCCCTGATGCAACAGCGAGAGCCATCCGCCTCGGAAAGCTACTTCTGGCCCAGTGTCTGGGCCATCGGCCTGCATGTGCTGGTGTTCGCGCTGCTGTTCGTCAGCTTTGCCATGACACCTGAACTGCCGCCTTCCAAGCCGATTGTTCAGGCTACCCTGTATCAGCTCAAGTCGAAGAGCCAGGCGACTACCCAGACCAATCAGAAGATTGCCGGGGAAGCGAAGAAAACCGCCTCGCGCCAGACCGAAGTCGAGCAGCTGGAGCAGAAGAAGGTCGAGCAGGAGGCCATCAAGGCCGCGGAACAAAAGAAAGCCGACGCCGCTCAAAAGGCTGAAGAAGCCCGCGAAGCCGCCGAGGCGAAGAAGGCCGAGGAAGCTGCGAAGGCTGCCGAAGCCAAGAAAGCCGCCGAGTCCAAGAAAGCCGAAGAGGCGAAGAAGGCCGCCGAGAAGCAGCAGGCGGACATCGCCAAGAAGAAGGCCGAGGAAGAGGCGAAGAAGCAGGCCGAGGAAGAAGCCAAGAAAAAGGCAGCCGAGGAGGCCAAGAAGCAGGCCGCCGAGGACGCGAAGAAGAAAGCAGCCGAGGACGCCAAGAAGAAAGCGGCGGCCGAGGAAGCGAAGAAGAAGGCAGCTGAAGAGGCCAAGAAAAAGGCCGCGGCAGATGCTCAGAAGAAGAAAGCACAGGAAGCGGCCCGCAAGTCGGCGGAAGACAAGAAAGCCCAGGCCCTGGCCGAGCTGTTGTCCGACACCACCGAGCGGCAGCAGGCCCTGGCTGACGAGCAGGGGGACCAGGTGGCCGGCGACTTCGACGACCTGATCCGCATGCGCGCGGCCGAGGGTTGGGCGCGTCCGCCTTCCGCGCGTAAAGGCATGACGGTGACCCTGCAGGTCAACATGTTGCCGGACGGCACCGTCACCGGTGTCAGCGTGATCAAGTCCAGTGGCGACGGTCCGTTCGACAGTTCGGCGGTGGCTGCAGTGAAGAACATTGGTCGTTTGACCGAGATGCAGGGTATGAAGCCGAGCGATTTCAACCGATATCGTTCGTTCAAGATGACATTTACACCTGAGGATCTAGCGTTGTGATTAAACTCCTTCGAGGAATGCTGGTCATGCTCTGCTGCGTGGCTGGCATGGCCATGGCAGAGGAAAAGAACATCCTGGTCACCAGCGGCAGCGATCGGGCCACGCCCATCGCGGTAGTGCCGTTCGGTCTGCAGGGTGGCAGCGTGCTGCCAGAAGACATGGCCGACATCATCGGCAACGACCTGCGCAACTCGGGCTACTATTCGCCGATTCCGCGCCAGAACATGATCAGCCAGCCTACCCAGGCCAGCGAAGTCATCTTCCGTGACTGGAAAGCGCTGGGTGCCCAGTACGTGATGGTCGGCAGCATCGTGCCGTCGGGCGGTCGCCTGCAGGTGCAGTACGCGCTGTTCAACGTCGCCACCGAGCAGCAAGTGCTGACCGGCAGCGTGGCGGGCAGCACCGACCAGCTGCGCGACATGGCGCACTACATTGCCGACCAGTCGTTCGAAAAGCTCACTGGCATCAAGGGTGCGTTCTCGACCCGCATGCTGTACGTGACGGCCGAGCGCTTCTCCACCAACAACACCCGCTACACCCTGCAGCGTTCGGACTACGACGGTGCCCGTGCGGTGACCCTGCTGCAGTCGCGTGAGCCGATCCTGTCGCCACGCTTCGCGCCAGATGGCAAGCGTATCGCCTACGTTTCGTTCGAGCAGAAGCGCCCGCGCATCTTCGTGCAGAACATCGATACCGGCCGCCGCGAGCAGGTGACCAACTTCGAAGGCCTGAACGGCGCACCTGCCTGGTCGCCTGATGGTTCGCGCCTGGCGTTCGTGCTGTCCAAGGATGGCAACCCGGACATCTACGTGATGAACGTGGCCTCGCGCCAGATCAGCCGCGTTACCGCTGGCCCGGGCATCAACACCGAACCGTTCTGGGGCAAGGATGGCAACACCCTGTACTTCACCTCCGACCGTGGCGGCAAGCCACAGATCTACAAGCAGTCGGTCAGCGGTGGTGGTGCCGAGCGTGTGACGTTCGTGGGTAACTACAATGCCAACCCGAAACTGTCGGCGGACGAAAAGACCCTGGTGATGATCCATCGCCAGCAAGGTTTCACCAACTTCAAAGTGGCGGCACAGGACTTGCAGCGCGGAAGTGTAAAGATTCTCTCGGAAACGAGTCTTGATGAGTCGCCCACTGTCGCGCCTAACGGCACCATGCTAATCTACGCCACCCGCCAGCAGGGCCGGGGAGTCTTGATGCTCGTGTCGCTTAACGGCCGTGTGAGGCTCCCACTTCCTACCGCTCAAGGCGAAGTCAGAGAACCGTCCTGGTCCCCTTACCTGAACTGATTGCGGCGTAATACGTTTTTGCTTAACACACTGGGGTTTCATTAGGAGTTTCACGATGGAAATGCTGAAGTTTGGTAAATTTGCTGCGCTGGCTCTGGCCATGGCCGTAGCTGTAGGTTGCTCCTCGAAAGGCGGTGACAACGCTGGTGAAGGCGCTGTTGACCCGAACGCTGGCTACGGTGCCAACACTGGCGCTGTTGACGGCTCCCTGAGCGAAGAAGCTGCCCTGCGCGCAATCACCACCTTCTACTTCGAATACGACAGCTCGGACCTGAAGCCAGAAGCCATGCGCGCTCTGGACGTTCACGCCAAGGACCTGAAAGCCAACGGCAACCGCGTTGTTCTGGAAGGCAACACCGACGAGCGCGGCACCCGCGAGTACAACATGGCTCTGGGTGAGCGTCGTGCGAAAGCCGTTCAGCGCTACCTGGTTCTGCAGGGCGTTTCCCCTGCTCAGCTGGAACTGGTCTCCTACGGCGAAGAGCGTCCAGTTGCCACCGGCAACGACGAGCAGTCCTGGGCTCAGAACCGTCGCGTAGAACTGCGTAAGTAAGTTCTTATGCGTATGTGCCGTCGTGCTGTAACCGTCCTCGCACTCAGCCTTCCGCTTTCGGCGTGGGCTGCGGTTCCTGTAGTTGATGACAACGGGGGTGCTTACCCACCTTCCGGTTATGGCACGAGCGGCGCCTATGCCGGCGCAGGGGCTTCGACCCCTGCCTCGGCACAGGGCCAGCTGTTCATGCAGCTGCAACAGATGCAGGATCAACTTTCCCGTCAGCAAGGCATCATCGAAGAGCTGCAAAACGATGTGTCGCGCATGAAGCAGGAAAACCTGGAGCGTTACCAGGATCTTGATCGTCGCATCAACAGTGGTGGCGCGCCTGCCGCGACCCCCGACAATTCCTCCACCGGTGGTGCAGCCAATGCCGCCGCCGGTGCAGCAGCAGGCGCCGCTGGCGCTGCTGCACAACAACCGGCCGCCAGCAGCGAGCCTGGTGATCCGGCGAAAGAAAAGCTCTATTACGACGCCGCTTTCGACCAGATCAAGCAGAAGGACTTCGACAAGGCCAGCCAGGCGTTCAACGCCTTCCTGCGCAAGTACCCGAACAGCCAGTACGCCGGCAACGCCCAGTACTGGTTGGGTGAGGTGAACCTGGCCAAGGGCGACCTGCCAGCCGCCAGCCAGGCGTTCGCCCAGGTCAGCCAGAAGTACCCCAAGCACAGCAAGGTGCCAGATTCGCTGTACAAACTGGCTGACGTCGAGCGCCGCATGGGCCACACCGACAAGGTCAAGGGCATCCTGCAACAGGTCATCACCCAGTACCCCGGCACCTCCGCCGCGCAACTGGCGCAACGCGACCTGCAGAAGCTCTAAGTTGTACCTTTGCAAGAAACCCGCGCCTGTCGCGGGTTTTTTCGTTAGAATCACTGCCCTTTTTTTATAAACACGCTGTAGCGGATAACGCCATGTCGAGTCCGCGACAGTGCCTGACGGAGGCGGACAGCCTGTTTAGCTGTCACGCCCGTGGCGAGCATGCAAGACACATTACGCATCACCGAAGTCTTTTACTCTTTGCAGGGTGAAACACGAACGGCTGGGCTGCCCACGGTTTTCGTGCGCCTGACCGGTTGCCCCCTGCGCTGCCAGTATTGCGACAGTGCCTACGCCTTCACCGGCGGCACCCTGCGCACCCTCGATTCGATCCTTGAGCAGGTGGCCGGCTTCAAGCCGCGTTACGTCTGCGTCACCGGCGGCGAGCCCTTGGCCCAGCCGAACGCCTTGCCGCTGCTGCAGCGCCTGTGCGATGCCGGCTACGAGGTCTCGCTGGAAACCAGCGGCGCTCTCGATATCTCAGGCACCGATGTGCGCGTCAGCCGTGTGGTCGACCTCAAGACCCCAGGGTCGGAAGAGTCGCACCGCAACCGCTACGAGAACATCGAGCAGCTGACCCGCAACGACCAGGTCAAGTTCGTCATCTGTTCCCGCGAGGACTACGACTGGGCGGTGTCCAAGCTGATCCAGTACAACCTGGCCGAACGCGCTGGCGAGGTGCTGTTCTCGCCCAGCCATCATCAGGTGAGCGCCACCGACCTGGCCGACTGGATCGTCGCCGACAACCTGCCCGTGCGTTTCCAGCTGCAGCTGCACAAGCTGCTGTGGAACGACGAACCCGGACGTTGATTGAGGAGTGAAAGAGATGACTGAGAAACGCGCGGTAATCCTGCTGTCTGGCGGCCTCGATTCGGCCACGGTCGTTGCCATGGCCAAGGCAGAAGGCTACAGCTGCTACACCATGAGCTTCGACTACGGCCAGCGCCATCGCGCCGAGCTGAATGCCGCTGCCCGCGTCGCCCGCGACCTGGGCGTGGTCGAGCACAAGGTCATTGGCCTCAACCTCGATGGCATTGGCGGCTCGGCCCTGACCGACAGCAGCATCGATGTGCCGGAGACTCCGGGCGAGGGTATTCCGGTGACCTACGTGCCGGCCCGCAACACCGTGTTTCTCTCGCTGGCGCTGGGTTGGGCGGAAGTGCTGGACGCCCGTGACATCTTCATCGGCGTCAACGCCGTGGACTATTCCGGCTACCCGGATTGCCGCCCGGAGTTCGTCGAGGCGTTCGAGCGCATGGCCAACCTGGCCACCAAGGCTGGCGTCGAAGGGCAGGGCTTCCGCATCCAGGCGCCGCTGCAGAACATGAGCAAGGCGCAGATCGTGCAGGCGGGTATCGCCCGCGGCGTGGACTACAGCCTGACGGTTTCCTGCTATCAGGCCAACGATGAAGGCCAGGCGTGCGGCAAATGCGACAGTTGCCGCTTGCGTGCTGATGGTTTCAAGGCGGCAGGTGTGCAAGATCCGACCCGGTACTTTTGATGAAAGGTTGCCTCAGGTATTGATTTCCCGTTAGAAATCAGTATTATACGCGCCATCCAACGGGTCGTTAGCTCAGTTGGTAGAGCAGTTGGCTTTTAACCAATTGGTCGTAGGTTCGAATCCTACACGACCCACCATATGCAGCAAGGCAAAGCCCGCTACCAGAAATGGTCGCGGGCTTTGTCGTTCATGGCTGGCTGGTAAGGGCGCGCAGGGCGCCCCTGCTGATTATTCAGCCCACTCAGGATCCCCGGTAAACACCACGGTAATCCAGCGATCCGGCCCTTCGCCACCTACCGCATCGCCGATCTCATTGCGCCACGCATCCCATTCATCGATGGTCTTCGCAGCCATGGTCTTCGGCACGATGAAATACAGCTCGATCTCCCGCGAGCGCCCGACCTTGGCCACATAGGCCCTGTACGATTGCAGGCCGTGGCGCGCCACGAATGCGCGCGCCACCTCGTCCACGTGCAGCTTCAGGTCGCCCGGTGTCACCAGGAAGATTTCCGATAGCGCCTGGCGCACGACCGACAGTGGCAGCGGAATGATCACCAGGCACACCAATGCCAGTACTGCCGGGTCGATGTACGGCGATACCCACTCCCATTGCGTGCCCTGCACTGCGTAGCCGAAGCAGAAGGCGATCAACAGGGCGGCGGTGATGCTGGCCGACATCACCCAGCCTTTCACGTCCATGCGCACGAAGTCCGACTTCAGTTTGCGGTTGGCGCGGTTCTCGACCACGGCGATGGTGGCGCAGGCGATCACGGTCAGCAGCGCGTAGACCATGGCGATGCCGAACTCCAGGTGCCGGCCGCCTTGCAGCAGGCTGCTGACGGCGTTGATCAACGCGTAGATGGCGACGCCGCTGAGCAGGATGCCATTGAGTGCCAGGACCATCGGTTCCAGGTGCCAGAAGCCCATGGTGAAGCGCTCACGCAGCTTGCGCGAGAGCTGCAGGCTGGTGGCGTGCGAAGTGATCAGTTTGACCACCACCAGCGACAGGCCGCTCATGCTGGCGTCGACCAGCGAATAGACACCGTCGAAGACGATCGAGAAGGAGCCGGAGGCCAGGCCGAAGCCGATGCCGATGGTGGCGATGAACAGGGTGACGGCGATCGAGGTGCGTAACAGGCCCTGTTCGCTCGTGATATCGAAGAAAGAAGATCGGGGTGTGGTTTGCATAACTTGAACTCAGTGTGACGATTTTGCTTTTTGGGGCCTGTGCCGGCCTCTTCGCGGGCAAGCCCGCTCCCACAGAGATATCACAAGCCTCAAGTGCTGCACGGTACCTGTGGGAGCGGGCTTGCCCGCGAAGAGGCCCTTACAGGCTAGACGCGAAACTGTTCCATCAATGCCTGTTGCTGGTTGGCCAACCGATTGAGGGCCTGGCTGATCCGTGCTGACTCATCGGCCTGGCCCGATAGCGACTCGGTCACGTCGCGAATCCCGGCCACGTTGCGGTTCACTTCCTCGGCCACCGCACTCTGCTCCTCAGCTGCCGAGGCGATCTGCAGGTTCATGTCGCTGATCACCGCCACGGCCTCGCCAATGCGCTCCAGCGCCGGCAGCGCCTGCTCCATGCGGGTGGCGCTGGCCTGGGCCTGGCGCTGGCCTTCATGCATGGCGCCGACCACGTCCTGGGTGCCTTGCTGCAGCCCTTCGATCACCTGGCGAATCTCTTCCACCGACACTTGCGTGCGCTGGGCCAGGCTGCGCACTTCGTCGGCGACCACGGCAAAGCCACGCCCGGCCTCGCCTGCGCGGGCGGCTTCGATGGCGGCGTTGAGTGCCAGCAGGTTGGTCTGCTCGGCAATCGCGCGGATCACGTCCAGCACCGAGCCGATCTGCTCGCTGCGCTGCTCCAGCGCGCGGGCCTCGTCCATGGCGACGTCCATGCCGGTTGCCAGCTGGTCGATGGTCTGGCGGGTACTGGCGATCAGCTGCAGGCCCTCACGGCTGGCCTGGTCGGCGCCGCGTGCGGCCTGGGCCGCCTGTGCAGCGTTGTGGGCAACGTCCTGGGCGGTGGCGCTCATTTCGTTGGCGGCGGTGGCGACCTGTTCGATTTCCCGCTGCTGCTGTTGCATGCCATTGCTGGTCTGGCTGGCGATGGCGGCGGACTGGTCGGCAGTGCCGCGGGCCTCGAGCAGTGAGCCTTTGACCTGGGCGATCACCGGCTGCAGCTTGTCGAGGAAGCGGTTGAACCAGCCTGTCAGCTGGCCCAGTTCGTCCTGGCGGGCGTAGTCCAGGCGACGGGTCAGGTCGCCTTCGCCGCTGGCGATGTCTTCCAGGCGGGCGGCCACGGCGAGGATTGGCCGGGTGACGCCACGGGCGGTCAGCCAGACCAGCAGCAGGCCGATGATCGCGGCGCCCAGGCCGATCAGCAGGCTGGTCAGGTTGGCGCTCTGGTTATGGGTATCCAGGCGCTGATTGAGGGCCAGGGCTGGCGCTTGCAGCACTGCCTCCGGCAGTTCCAGTTGCACCTGCCAGGCGGTGGCGCCAGGAATGGGCGCGAACGGGCGTGTTACGCGCAGCATGCCCTGGTCTACCGCCTTGTCCAGCGGCTGGCCGAGCTTGCTGGCGTCACGACTGTGCCCGGCGAGCAGGCCGGCTGCACTGACTATGCTGACCTGGCCTTGACCGTCGAACAGTTCCTGGCGGCTGTCCAGGCTCAGTTGCTGGAGGTTGTCCAGGCCAATGTCCAGGCCGACCACGCCGACGACCTTGCCGTTTTCCAGCAGCGGCAGGGCGATGCTGGTCATCAGCACCTGGTGACCATTGACCTCGTCGAGGTAGGGCTCGAGCATGCAGGCCCTGGCGGTTTCCTGAGGGCAGGTCAGCCAGCGATTCTTGGCCTGGCCATTGGTGCCGGGGCTGTTGTCGCCCAGCATCGACTCGGGCATCGCTTCCAGCTCCAGGGTGCCTGGGCGGGGTTGCGACCAGTACAGCGAGAAACGTCCGCTTTCGTTGCTGCCGCTGGTCTCCTGGCCAATGAACTGATTGTCCTGATGGTCGAGTGCATTGGGCTGGAACACCAGGTACAGGCCGATCACGTCCGGGTTGCCGGCGAGGCTGGCGTGGGCCTGGCGAGTCAGTTCGCCACGCAGGTCGCTGACGCCCTTGGCCTTGAGCGCCTGCACCAGGCGGGCGAAGCCGTTGCCGTACTGGTAGGCGTCCATGAAGTAGCGCTGGATGCGCAGTGCCTGGGTTTCGGCGTGGGCCTGCAGGCGCAGGCGAGCACTGTGTTCGAGCATTTCGGAGCTGGCCTGGTTGACCAGCGCCGCGCTACGCCGCGACTGGGTCAGTGAGCTGGCGACCAGCAGGGCGACGATGGCCAGCAGGCACAGGCCGGTAAGCAGGGTGATCTTCCACTGGATGGAGAGGCGGCGCAGCGACATGAGGGCTTTCCTTATCGTTCAACAACAACGCCCGCGTTCAGGCGCGGGCGTTGTCGGTGGCTGGAGTCAATCAGCGACGTAGTTCGGTGGCGAGACCCGGAAGGCCTTGGTCAGCCAGGCCAGGTGCAGCAGCCCCGCCAGTGCCCAGAGGCCGCCGAAGATCAACGAATGTTCGTTAAGGTCAAGCCAGAGCTTGGCGATGATGCAGAAACCAATGGTCGGCAGGGCCAGGTACTTCACTTTGTTGGCCAGCCCCTGGCGATTGCCCTCACGCAGGTAGCAGTGACTGATCACCGACAGGTTGACGAAGCTGAAGGCTACCAGCGCGCCGAAGTTGATGATCGAGGTGGCGGTGACCAGGTCGAAGAAGATGGCCGAGAGGGCGATCACGCCGACCACGGCAATGTTCACGATCGGGGTCTTGTAGCGCGGATGCAGGCGGGCGAACACGCCGCTCGGGATCACATTGTCGCGGCCCATGACGTACAGCAGGCGCGACACGCTGGTCTGCGAGGCCAGGCCCGAGGCGATGGTGTTGATCACCGTGCAGGCGATGAAGATCGACTGGAACAGCTTGCCGCCGACATACAGGGCGATTTCCGGCAGCGCGGCTTCTGGGTCATGGAAGCGTGCGTTGGTCGGGAAGTAGGCCTGCATGAAGTACGACACGCCGATGAACACCACGCCGCCAATCAGGGCGGTGAGGAAGATCGCCCGCGGAATGATCTTGCCCGGATCCTTGGTTTCTTCGGACAGGCAGGTGACGGCGTCGAAGCCCAGGAACGAGAAGCACAGGATGGTTGCGCCGGCAGCCAGGGCGCTGAGCTGGGTCTGCGAGTCGGCGAACGGGGTCAGGCTCCAGGAGGTACCCAGTCCCTCGCCCTGGTCCAGACCGCGGATGCACAGGTAGATGAACACCGACATGATCATCAGCTGCACAACCACGAACAGCAGGTTGAAATGCGCCACCAGGTTGATGCTGCGCATGTTGATCAGGCTGATCAGGGTAACGAAGCCAGCCACCCACATCCACGCCGGCACCTCGGGGAACATGGCCGAGAGGTAGAGCTTGGCGAGCAAAGCGTTGACCATGGGCAGCAAGAGGTAATCAAGCAGCGAAGACCAGCCGACCAGGAAGCCCACATGCGGGTTGATGGCGCGTTGGGTGTAGGTGTACGCAGAGCCGGACTGTGGGAAGCGGCGTACCAGCGTGCCGTAGCTCACAGCGGTGAACAGAACGCCGGCCAGGGCCAGCAGGTAGGCGCTGGGAACGTGGCCGGAGGTAACGCCGGACACGATGCCGAAAGTGTCGAACACGGTCATTGGCGTGAGGTACGCCAGACCGATGATGACCACGTGCCAGAGGCGCAGGGATTTACGGAATTGGCCGTTGCCGGTGGCGTTGTGGTCAGGCTGCATGCTGGTGTGGCTCCATGTTGTTCACCTTTTTTGTTTGGAGCAGAGATAGGCGCGGGCTAGGCGCCGACGTCAGGCCGGCAGTGCCGTGGCGAGGAGGTTGAAGCGTGCGGGCAGGGGCATCCGAGCATCATGACGGCGCGACTTTTTCTTCTTCGTGGATCGGGCGCTGGGCGAGGTGGTGAAAATAAAAAACGATTGGTAGGGAGGCGTCAAGTTAAACATGACAAGATGTTGCGAAATTGAAATATTTATCGGTTAAACGGCCTGAATGTTCGGTTTTTGCGCGTTTTTTTGCGGTTTCGATCGACTTAAATGTTCGTAAAAATTAACGATGGCCCTGATTGTCGGACAATTCCCAAATCCAACCTTTCTGCCTTGACGTGGTCACCAGGTTTCCATGGCGATGATATTCTTTGGCACCCCTTGCAGCCGATTGGCTGCGAAACTGCCCATATGGACATCGATCGGTTCTATTCATGAAGAAATCAGTAGGCATCCTTTCCGGCCTGGCCATCGCCATCGCCGTCGTGACCACCGCTGGCGCCTGGTACACCGGCAAGCAACTGCCTGGGGAGCTGGACAACGCCGTCAGCCGCAGCAACCAACAGCTGAAGAAAGCGCTGACCAACTATGGCGGCAGCATGACCGTCGAGCTGGTCTCGCTCGATCAGCATTTCTTCAGCAGCACTGCGCAGTACCGGCTCAAGGCCAAGGACATCAATCTCGGCCATGGCGAAGTGGTCAGTTTCGACCTCGGCATGACCGACCAGATCGAGCACGGTCCATTCCCCTGGTCGCGGGTCAAGGCGTTGAAACTGGTGCCGGTGTTGGCCACGAGCAGCAGCAGCCTGCAGAAGGATGACCTCACTGCGCCGTGGTTCGCTGCGGCAGGCGAGCAGTCACCGATCAGCGCACATACCAGCCTGGGCTTCTCGGGCAACGTCGACAGCACCATCACCGTGGCGCCGCTCAAGCGTACAGAGGCCGATGGCAGCAGCCTGGACTTCTCGGGAATGTCGTTGGAAGTCAGTGGCGATCAGGAAGGCAAGGCGTCGAAGTTCCATGGCAGCGCCGATCGCTTCGTGATCAAGCTGGTCGGCGAGGAGCACCCGCCGGCCACCCTCGAACTCTCGGGCCTGAAGGTCGGCGGCAACCTGGCGGCCAGCAAGCATGACGCCGTGTACGTCGGCAATGTCGACCTGCTGCTGGCCGAGGCCAAGGCGACCTTGGGTGACAAGCAGCAGGTGCTGGTGCTCAAGGGCCTTGAGCAGAACGTGCTGCAGACCCTGGATGGCCCGGACACCGTGGGTGGCCGCGTGGATTACCGGGTGGCGGACATCACCTGGGACGGTCGCGCAGTCGGTAACGCGCAGATGGGGGTGAGCATCAAGTCGCTCAATGCCCCGGCCTTGCAGTCGCTGTCGAAGTGGTACCAGGCCCACTTGCCGGAATTCGAGGCTGCCCAGGCTGCCGGCCAGCCGGTGCCGGAAATCCAGATGGATGAGGCGGAAAAAGCCAGGTTCCATGGCGACCTGCAACAGTTGCTGGCTTCCAAGCCCAAGCTGGCGATCGAGAACCTGGCGTTACGCACCGCCAATGGCGAGAGCCGTTTCGACCTGTCGATGGATTTTGCCAGTCCGTCCTCGTTCGACTTGCCGCCTGACCAGCTGAGCAGGCAGCTGATCACCGAGGTGAAAAGCAAACTGTCGTTGTCCAAGCCGATGATCGGTGACCTGGCGACGTTGCAGGCGCTGCTCGATGGGCAGACCGATGCCCAGGCGATTGCCGCGCAATCGAGCCAGGCCGGGGAGATGGTCGGCATGATGGCGCTGCAGAGCGGCATGGCCACCGTGCAGGGCAACGATGTGGTGTCGAGCCTGCACTATGCCGATGGCATGGTTGACTTCAATGGCAAGAAGATGACGGTCGAAGAGTTCGCCATGCTGCTGGCGGCGCATTTTGCCGCGATGCAGCCACAGGAAGGCTGACCTTGCGAAGGGCACCGGCCTGTTCGCGAGGTTGTCCGCGAAAAGGCCGGCGCCGGCTCTACAAAAACCACTTTAGAATTCCCTTGATTGTCTGTAGCCTTCGGCGTCCGATAATAATCCGCGCCCGCAGAGGGCCGTGGCGGCTTGCCTGCCGTCCGGCATCCTTAGCCGATCTGCCAGGGCCGGGTGATACACTCGATTTGACGCGCACGCGCGCCTGCAGGTCCAGCGATCATGACCCAGATTTCCGAACGCCTTTTGGTTCAGGCCCACCTTGACGCCAAGCAGCCCAACCCGCTGACCGCCGAGCAGGAGGCCGAATACCGTGCGGCCATCGCTGCCGAGCTGAAAGCGCAGAACGCCGTGCTGGTGGCTCACTACTACTGCGACCCGGTCATCCAGGCGCTGGCCGAAGAGACCGGCGGTTGCGTGTCCGACTCGCTGGAAATGGCCCGTTTCGGCAAGAATCACCCGGCCCAGACGGTGATCGTCGCCGGCGTGCGTTTCATGGGCGAAACCGCCAAGATCCTCACCCCTGAAAAGCGCGTGCTGATGCCGACCCTGGAGGCTACCTGCTCGCTCGACCTGGGCTGCCCGGTCGAAGAGTTCTCGGCCTTCTGCGACCAGCACCCGGAGCGCACCGTGGTGGTCTATGCCAACACCTCCGCCGCCGTGAAGGCGCGGGCCGACTGGGTCGTGACGTCGAGCTGCGCGCTGGAAATCGTCGAAAGCCTGATGGATAACGGTGAGACCATCATCTGGGGGCCAGACCAGCACCTGGGTCGCTATATTCAGAAGCAGACCGGTGCCGACATGCTGCTATGGGACGGTGCCTGCATCGTTCACGAAGAGTTCAAGTCGCGCCAGCTGGCCGACATGAAGGCGCTGTATCCGGATGCTGCGATCCTGGTGCACCCGGAGTCACCGGAAGCAGTGATCGAGCTGGCCGACGCAGTGGGCTCCACCAGCCAGCTGATCAAGGCGGCGCAGACCCTGCCGAACAAGACCTTCATCGTCGCCACCGACCGCGGCATCTTCTACAAGATGCAGCAGCTGTGCCCGGACAAGGAATTCGTCGAAGCGCCCACCGCCGGCAATGGCGCGGCGTGCCGCAGCTGCGCGCACTGCCCGTGGATGGCGATGAATACCCTGGAGCGGGTGCTCGACTGCCTGCGTAACGGCAGCAATGAAATCTTCGTCGACCCGGCGCTGGTGCCCAAGGCGATCAAGCCGCTGAACCGTATGCTGGACTTTACCCAGGCCGCTCGCCTGAAACTCTCCGGTAACGCCTGACGCTAGACCGAGTGGTCTTCTTCGCGGGTAAACCCGCTCCTACAGGGGAATGCGATCCCTATGGGAGCGGGTTTACCCGCGAAGAGGGCATCAGCGTCCCATCATTTCCTGAACCATGCGCCGCTGCTCCATGATCTCGCGCTGGCGCTGGTCGATCTGCGAAGCCAGCGGGAAGTTGCTGCCCGCCCGACGTTTGGCGTAATCGAGCTGCTGGATCGCCTGGTCGAAATCCCCCACTAGCGTGAAGTATTCCGCGCGCGCCCGGTGCAGGCCGATGGTGTTGCCCGACAACCCGCGCACTTCAGCCATGTCGTACCACACGTCCGGGTCGTCCGGCCGGCTCTTGAGCAGATCGTCCAGCACCTTCTCGGCCGCGGCCGGCTTGTTCTGCTTCACCAGCAGGTCGGCACGCACCTGTTTCAGCGGATAGTTGCCCGGGTATAGCCCCTGCATGCGCTCGGCGCGCTGCTGCGCATCGGCCAGGCGATTGTTGGTGATGTCCAGGTCGATCTGCGCGAGGTTGTAGGTGATGTCGTTGGGCGCCTTGGCCAGCAACGGCTTGAGGTTTTCCCGCGCTTCGTTGAGCTGGCCGCCTTTGATCTGGGCCAGCGCCAGGCCATAACGTGCAGCGTCGAGCTTCGGGTTTTCATCGAGCTGGGAGCGGAAACGCTTTGCCGCCAGGCCCGGGGTCTCTTCATAGGTAAGGGCCACGCGGGCGCGGATCAGCTGGTAGCGCGCACTGTCCTCGATACCCCCCTTGGGCGCCTGCTCGGCACGGTTGCGGGTGTCGGCAATACGGGATTCGGTCACCGGGTGAGTCAGCAGGAACTCTGGCGGCTTGGCGCCGTAGCGGTACTGCTGGGCCAGGCGTTCGAACATGGTGGGCATGTTGCGTGGGTCGTAACCGGCCTTTTCCAGGTTCTGGATACCAACGCGGTCGGCTTCCTGCTCGTTTTGCCGCGAAAAGCGCCGTTGCTCCTGGATCGCCGCCGCCTGGGTGCCGGCAATCATGCCGATGCCGGCATCGCCGGCGCCGCCGGCCGCCAGCACGATACCGGCCAGCAACGCGGCCATCATCGGCAGTTGCATGCGCTGCTGAGCCTCGACGCCACGGGCGAAGTGGCGCTGAGACAAGTGCGCCAGTTCGTGCGCCAGCACCGAGGCATACTCGCCTTCGGTACGGGCATTGAGGAACAGTCCGCCATTGACGCCGACGATGCCGCCAGGTGCGGCAAAGGCGTTGAGCTCGCGGCTGTCGATGAGGATGAATTCCAGGCGCCGGTCCTGCAGCTGGCTGGTTTCGGCCAGGCGGTAGACGGTGGTTTCGACATAGTCCTTGAGCTGCGGGTCGTTCAGCTGATTGACCTGGCCACGCAGCAGGCTCAGCCAGGCGCGACCGAGGTCGTGCTCCTGTTTTGGCGAGACGATCGCGGAGCTGGCGTCGCCCAGTGACGGCAGGTCGTCGGCATGGCCGGGAAGGGCCATCAGGCAGGCCAGCGCCAGCAGGGTGGGGCGCAGTAGATTCATGCAGAAGCTCGCGTCGATCAAAAAGCCTTACTGTAGCCGGGTCGCGCAGAGCCGACCAGTGGCGGTATGCTACCGAGCTTTTCCCACGACTGTTCGCCCCGCTCTGGAGACGCGCCCGATGAGTGAAACCCTGACCTGCGACGCCGAACTCGACGCCAGCGGGCTGAATTGCCCGCTGCCGCTGTTGAAGGCAAAGATGGAACTCAACCGCCTGGCCAGCGGGGCGGTACTGAAGGTGATCGCCACCGATGCGGGTTCGCAGCGCGACTTCCGCACTTTCGCCCAGCTTGCCGGTCATACCTTGCTGCATGAAACGGCCGAGGCCGGTACCTACACCTACTGGCTACGCAAGGCCTGAGCCAACCCAAGGATCGTCAATGTTCAAAGTGCTTCGCGACTGGATAGAGCGCTACTTCTCCGATGAGGAAGCAGTGGTGCTGGCGGTCCTGCTGTTCCTGGCCTTCACCGCGGTACTCACCCTCGGCGGCATGCTGGCGCCGGTGTTGGCGGGCATGGTCCTGGCG
The DNA here is from genome assembly GCF_024349685.1 of Pseudomonas sp. LRP2-20. Lineage (NCBI taxonomy): Bacteria > Pseudomonadati > Pseudomonadota > Gammaproteobacteria > Pseudomonadales > Pseudomonadaceae > Pseudomonas > Pseudomonas sp. LR2-20. The sequence goes on from NZ_AP025944.1 coordinate 1,390,363, forward strand.
TTCCTGATGCAGGGCCTGGTCAACGCCCTGGAGCGCGTGCGGGTGCCGACCCGGTTTGCCGTGATGCTGGTATTCGCCCTGTTCATGGGGGCGCTGGCGGTGTTCATGCTGGTGCTGGTGCCGCTGCTCTGGCATCAGCTGATCACGTTGTTCAACGAACTGCCGGGGATGCTTGGCAAATGGCAGTCGCTGTTGCTGCTGCTGCCCGAGCGTTATCCGCACCTGGTGTCGGACGAGCAGGTGCTGCACGCGATCGAGTCGGTACGGGGTGAAATCGGCAAGTTTGGCCAATGGGCGCTGACCTTCTCGCTGTCGAGCCTGCCGCTGCTGGTCAATGCGATGATCTACCTGGTGCTGGTGCCGATCCTGGTGTTCTTCTTCCTCAAGGATCGCGAGCTGATCGGGCGCTGGGTCAGTGGCTACCTGCCGCGTCAGCGCACGTTGCTGAACCGGGTGGGCAGCGAGATGAACCGGCAGATCGCCAACTACATTCGTGGCAAGGGCATCGAGATCCTGATCTGCGGCATTGCCACCTACATCGCCTTCATCAGCCTGGGGCTCAATTACGCCGCGCTGCTGGCCCTGCTGGTGGGGTTGTCGGTGGTGGTGCCCTATGTGGGCGCGGTGGTGGTGACCGTGCCGGTGACGCTGATCGCGCTGTTCCAGTGGGGCTGGGGCGACCAGTTCATCTTCCTGATGACGGTGTACGCGATCATCCAGGCGCTGGATGGCAACGTACTGGTGCCACTGCTGTTCTCCGAGGCGGTGAGCCTGCACCCGGTGGCGATCATCTGCGCGGTGTTGCTGTTTGGCGGCTTGTGGGGCTTCTGGGGGATCTTCTTCGCGATCCCGCTGGCGACCTTGATCAAGGCCGTGCTGGATGCCTGGCCCAGGCAGGAACCAAGCGTTTCACCGATGCTTTGATGATGCTTTGATGTAGTTGGGGCCGCTTTGCGGCCCTTCGCGGGGAAGTCCGCTCCCACAGGATATTGCACAACACCTGTGGGAGCGGGCTTGCCCGCGAAGGGCTGCAACGCAGCCCCAATCAATCTCAAGCCTTGTTCAGGGCCTGGGCTGCCGCCAGCACGGCATCCACATGCCCGGGCACTTTCACCCCGCGCCATTCCTGGCGCAGCACACCGTCCTTGTCGATCAGGAAGGTGCTGCGGTCGACGCCCATGTATTCCTTGCCATACAGCTTCTTCAGCTTGATCACGTCGAACAGCTGGCACAGGGCCTCGTCCTTGTCACTGATCAGCTCGAACGGGAAGGCCTGCTTGGCCTTGAAGTTCTCGTGCGACTTGATGCCGTCACGCGACACACCGAACACCACGGTGTTGGCGGCGGCAAAGGCGTCATGCTGGTCGCGGAAACCCTGGCCTTCGGTGGTGCAGCCCGGGGTGCTGTCCTTCGGGTAGAAGTACACCACCACCTGCTGGCCCTTGAGCTCGGCCAGGCTGACGGTCTGGCCGCTGGTGGCCTGGGCCTGGAAGTCGGCGACGGGTTGGTCGAGTGCTACAGCCATGGTCGGTTTCCTTACATGGGGTTTTGTGGACGCCATGGCTCGATCAGGGCGTCGAGGTTCAGGGCGTCGGCGAAGTCCAGGAACTGGTCGCGCAGCCAGCTGATCTGCGTGCCGGCCGGCAGGATCACGGTGAACTGGGCGTTGAGCATGCTGCTGCCGGTCTGCGGTGCCAGGTAGGTGTCGCAGGTCATGGCTTCGAGCTCGACGCGGTGGTCGAGGAAGAACTGGCACAGCTCGTTGATGATGTCCGGGCGATAGGCGGCGCTGACGTAGGCCACGTAGGGCAGGGCCTGCGGGCGCACCTCCTGGTCGGCGCTGCGCACCACGTCGAGGGTCAGGCCGTGTTTTTTGCCCAGGCCCGGCAGCATGGCTTCGAGGCGGGCCAGGGCATCCCAGCTACCGCCTACCTGCAGCACCAGGGCGCTGGTCTCGCCGTGGCGGCTCAGGCGCGAGGTGACCACCGCGCAGCGGTTTTCGAAGGCGGCGCGGCTGAGGACGTTGGCCAGCTCCATGGGGTTCGGGCCCAGGGCGCTGATGACAAGGAATTGTTCGCGGACGGTGGGGGTGGACATGCAGCATTCCTAAAGCGATGAGCGGTCGGTGCAGGACGGGCGAAAGCCTCCTGTCGGCAGGGCCCGGGGCTCGCATGCGAGGACGTGGACGCTGGCCGCGGAGCAGGGTCGACGGCCCGGCGGGCCGCGCTGCACCGATCAAAGGGTCAAGGGTAGCGAAATAAGGCGCCGAGGGGAATGCTCCGCCCGCCTGCTTCGCTTGTGCAAGGCCGATGCCCCCAGTACCATTACCGCTCTCTTTTTCCGGCAGGAGCAGTTACATGATTGCGGGCAGTATGGTGGCGTTGGTCACACCCATGGATGCACAAGGGCGTCTGGACTGGGTCAGCCTCGACAAACTTGTAGACTTCCACCTGGAAAACGGCACCCACGCGATCGTCGCAGTCGGCACCACCGGTGAGTCGGCCACGCTGGATGTCGAAGAGCACATCCTGGTCATCAAGCACGTGGTCGAGCGCGTCAAGCGCAGCAAAAAGCCGATCCCGGTGATCGCCGGCACCGGTGCGAACTCCACCACCGAAGCCGTGCACCTGACCCAGAACGCCAAGAATGCTGGCGCCGATGCGTGCCTGCTGGTAGTGCCGTACTACAACAAGCCGACCCAGGAAGGCCTGTACCAGCACTTCAAGCACATCGCCGAAGCCGTCGACATTCCGCAGATCCTCTACAACGTGCCTGGTCGCACGTCCTGCGACATGCAGGCCGACACCGTGATCCGCCTGTCGAAGGTCAAGAACATCATCGGCATCAAGGAAGCCACTGGCGACCTGGTCCGCGCCAAGGCCATCCTTGACGGCGTCGACAAAGACTTCATCGTCCTGTCCGGCGACGACCCGACCGCCGTCGAGCTGATCCTGATGGGCGGCAAGGGCAACATTTCGGTCACTGCCAACGTCGCCCCGCGCGAAATGGCCGACCTGTGCGAGGCCGCCCTTGAGGGCAATGCCGAGAAGGCCCGCGCAATCAACGAAAAACTCATGCCACTGCACAAAGACCTGTTCTGCGAAGCCAACCCGATCCCTGTGAAGTGGGCGCTGGTGGAAATGGGCCTGATGCACAAAGGCATTCGCCTGCCGCTGACCTGGCTGAGCGAAGGTTGCCACGAAAAAGTCCGTACTGCCTTGCGCCAGTCCGGCGTACTGGTTTAAGAGGAAGTACACCGCATGAAGCGACTGGCTGGTCTTTCCGCGCTCGCCCTGATCATCTCCAGCACCAGTGGGTGTGGCTGGTTGTGGGGCGAGGATGGCTATTTCCGCGACCGCGGCAGCGATTACCTGCAGGCGCACCCGACTGCGCCGATGCAGTTGCCGCCGGACGCCGGCAACGTCAAGCGCCTTGACCCGTTGCTGCCGATCCCGCGCAACGTCGCCGACGATCGTGCCACTGGCGAGTTCGAAGTGCCGCGTCCGCAACCCCTGACCGCCGGCGCCGAAGCCAGCGATTACACCTTGCAGCGCAGCGGCAGCAGCCGTTGGGTACTGGCCCAGCACTCGCCCGCCGAAGTGTGGCCGGTGGCTCACCAGTTCTTCGAGGACAATGGCTTCCGCATTGCCGAAGAGCGCCCGCAGACCGGTGAATTCAACACCACCTGGCAGCGTTTCGACGAACTGTCGGCATCACTCGGCCAGCGTCTGTCGAGCACTGCCAGCAGCGGCGACAGCGAAGTGCGCGTACGCGTGCGCATCGAGCCCGGCGTGCAGCGCAACACCTCCGAGGTGTACATCGTCAGCGTCGAGCGCCCGGCCGGCAGTACCGCCGACACCGCGTTCCCGTCCACTTCGGCCAACACCGGCGCCGACGCGCTGCTGGTCGACGAAATGCTTGCCAGCATGAGCCGCAGCGCCGAGAAGGGCGGTTCGGTATCGTTGTTGGCTGCGCGTGACTTCGACGCCCCTAGCCGTGTCAGCCTGAGCGAAGACGGCAGCGGCAACCCGGTGCTGTTCCTCGGCTCGGACCTGGATCGTGCCTGGTCCGGCGTGGGCCGTGCCCTGGAGCAGGGCGGCGAGTGGCGTGTCGAAGACATCAACCGCAGCCTGGGCCTGTACTACATCAACCTGTCGGAAAAGCCTGAAGACAAGCAGAACGAACCTGGCTTCTTCAGCCGCATGTTCGGCAGCGCACCGACCAAGGAAGAGCGTGAAGCCCGAGCCGAGCGTTACCAGGTACGCCTGAGCAAGGTCGGCGAGAGCGTGCAGGTCACCGTCGAGAAGAACATCAACACCGTGGCCCCGGCCGATGTCGCCCGCCGCGTGCTGAGCGCCATTCAGGACCACCTGGGCTAAGTGCGCTTCGCGGTACTCGGAAGCGGCAGCCAGGGAAATGGCACGCTGATCGCCAGTGGTGACACGTTCATCCTGGTCGATTGCGGGTTTTCCCTGCGTGAGACCGAGCGGCGCCTGGCGCTGCTCGGGGTCTCGGCGGCGCAACTGAGCGCGGTGCTGGTGACCCACGAACATGCCGACCACGTGCATGGGGTGGGGTTGCTGTCGCGGCGCTACAATGTACCGGTCTACCTCAGCCAAGGCACATTGCGCGGCATGCGCAAGCCGGTGGAGGTGGCCGGTTTTCTCGCTTGTGGCCAGCGGCTGCAGATCGGCGCCCTGGAAGTGAGCGCGGCACGGGTCGAGCATGACGCCTATGAGCCGCTGCAGTATGTGATCAGCGACGGGCAGCGGCGTTTTGGCATGCTCACCGACCTGGGTTCGTACGATGCGCTGCTGCTCGATCGCTACCAAGGCCTGGACGCACTGCTGATCGAAGCCAACCACTGCCGCGACCTGCTCGCGCGCGGTCACTACCCGGCCTTCCTGAAGCAGCGGGTAGGTGGCATGCAAGGGCATTTGAACAACCACCAGGCTGCGCGCCTGGTGCAAGAGTTGGGCTGGAACAACCTGCAGCACCTGGTGCTGGCCCACCTCAGCAGCAAGAACAACCTGCCACACTTGGCCCGCCAGTGCTTCGTCGACACCCTCGGGTGCGACCCGGACTGGCTCCAGGTGGCGAATCAGGAACACGGGCTCGACTGGCGCGAAATCGCCTAGCCCAACACCTCAGCAAGCGGAGCCCAATCATGGAAAAACGCGAAGAACTTTACCGCGGCAAGGCCAAATCGGTTTACAAGACCGACGACGCCGACCGCTTGATCCTGCTGTTCCGTAACGACACTTCGGCGTTCGACGGCAAGCGCATCGAACAGCTCGACCGTAAAGGCATGGTGAACAACAAGTTCAACGCCTTCATCATGCAGAAGCTCGAAGAAGCCGGCGTGCCGACCCAGTTCGACAAGCTGCTGGGCGACAACGAGTGCCTGGTGAAGAAGCTGGACATGATCCCGGTCGAGTGCGTGGTACGCAACTACGCCGCCGGCAGCCTGGTCAAGCGCCTGGGCGTGGAGGAGGGCATCAAGCTGGAGCCATCCACCTTCGAGCTGTTCCTGAAGAACGACGAGAAGGGCGACCCGTTCATCAACGAATCCCACGTTGTCGCCTTCGGCTGGGGCACCGCCGAGCAACTGGTCGAGATGAAGAAGCTGTCGCTGAAGGTCAACGAAGTGCTGAGCAAGCTGTTCGATGACGCCGGCCTGCTGCTGGTCGACTTCAAGCTGGAGTTCGGCGTATTCCACGGCCAGATCGTCCTGGGTGACGAGTTCAGCCCGGACGGCTGCCGCCTGTGGGACAAAGAGACCCGCAAGAAGATGGACAAGGACCGTTTCCGCCAGGGTCTGGGCGACGTGATCGAAGCCTACGAAGAAGTTGCCAAACGCCTGGGCGTGCCGCTGTAAGCTGCGCGTTCACGCAAGCGCCTGATACCACGCGATTTTTTTTGAAAAAAGGTTTGCCTTTTAAAAAATCGCTGGTATGATGCGCGGCATTGGAGAGATGCCGGAGTGGTCGAACGGGACGGATTCGAAATCCGTTGTACTGGCAACAGTACCTAGGGTTCAAATCCCTATCTCTCCGCCATACAAGATGAAGCCCCGCAGATTAACGTCTGCGGGGCTTTTTCGTTTCTGCCGTGTACCGATCGTTTCAACTCACCAGGGGGTTGGCTCCAGCGCACCGACACCGCTGGGGGTGGTGCTGCCTTCGCCATTGCGCAGGAACGGCAGGTGCCAGAAGTCATTGGGCACGATCTCGTCCCCTGGTTTGACGTTTTCCGGGAAGATGAACTCGAACACCGGTGCCACGTACTGCCCGGCAGTCAGCCCGTTGGCCACGGTCAGGCGGCTGGCGTTCTGCAGGCAGCTGTCGACCCCGGGTTGTGCCAGGGTGTTGGTGGGCACGCAGAGGGAGCGAGCCATTACCCGCAGGGTACGGCTGGGTTGGCTGAGCAGTCCGGTCGGTGCCTTGGACGCACGCAGCCGCGCGCGTTGTGGCTGGGCCCCGACGTTTTGCGTGGTGATCCCGCCTGAAGCACCGGCACAGGTAGCCGCCAGCACGGTGGCAGGGTCACATTCGCCGGTCATTTCAAACGGCGTGATCCAGCGGTTGCGTTGTACGCCAGTGGCGGGGTCGACATCGATCAGGTAGATGTCCACCGGGGTCTTGACGTCGGTAGTCTCGGCTTCCAGGAAGATGCGGTCCTGGGTTTCCTGAGCGGCACCGTTTACCGCAACCAAGGCCGGGTCAGCCGTGCCGACGCCGAACTCGCCAATGGCCAGGTAGCTGGGCTGACTGCCCGGCTGGGTGTAGATGCCGAGGTTGGCCTCGATGGTGTGGGCGGAGATGAAGTCTGGCACACCCGCGGTGGTCGATTTGAACAGCGTGCCGGAGTAGGTGATGAAGTCGCCGACTTCGAACGGTACCTGTTGCGTCGGGTCCGGGTCGGTCGCGGTGCGGGTCGGGTCACTGAAGCGCTTCATGACGAACTGGCTGCAATACAACTGGCCTGCCTTCGGCGGTGTCAGTTCACCCGACGCAGGCAGCGCCACGCCGGCCTGGGCAAAATTGCGGCAGTTGTTGGTGGTGGTCGGGGTAACCACTTTTGGCCGGTTTTTCTGTGGGCACAGCGGGTCGTCACCGGTACGCGGCACGCACATCGGGTAACCCGTTGCCGAGTGGATGGTCGGGTTGGCGTCATCCACCGAGAAGCGCGGGTCGGGGCTCTGGGCCCGACCGAAACGCCCGTTGGGGTCATTGATCTGCAAGACGGTCGGTTGCGGCGAGTTGCTACTCGTCACTTCTATATTGCCTGTGGTCAGGTCAATCCTGCTGATATAGCCACTGCCGACCTGGGCCGATTGCTGGGAGACGAAGATCAGCCCGGCAATTTGTTTGCCGGCGACTGTATTGCCGACAACATGCACTTCAAAAGAAGGGTAGGTAGCTGGTAGTTGTTTGAGGCCCAGGGGGCCGCCGTGTACGAACTCAGCCCAGGTGAGTGTATTGGCGGGCATCTGGATGACCGAGTTGCAGGGCACGGTAATGGTTGTGCCATTGACCACAACGGTGCCGCCCAAACGGTTCGGGTTACTCGTGTTGGGGCAGTTGCTGTTGCTGCTGTCGACCGTCATGTCCTGAATGAAGCCGGTGATGTCGAAGCCATGAATGGCCAAGGGGTCGACAAAGATCGGGTCAGGCAATGTAGGCGTAGTGAAGGGTGATGGGGTCCCCTTGACCGGCTTGTCGGTCCCGCCCTTGGCCCAGGCATCGCCAGGCCCGGCAATACTCAAGGCCAGTGCGGCGACTACTGCCCCGGCAAGCAGTGCCGGGCGAGCGAAGCGCGTGCTGAGCCGCGTTTGAGCGGGGACTGCTGCTGACGTCTTGATTCCTGCAGATGTGCTCATAATGGTCTCCGAAATGCTGCCAGCCTCGTTGCAAGCATTCGATCTACCGATAGAGGGCTCGTGTTGCACGAACGCCTGTGCAATAACTACGGAGCGATACGGATATCGAATAACCGGCTCGTCATGGAATTCCGAGTCAGGGGATTTCCATCGATCTCGAGCGGCGATGTACTGGCCGGTTCCGGACATGGTCGCGAGAGGGAGTTCCTTGAGCCATAACGGTCAAAGCACGTGTTGTGCCAGTGCCAGGTTGGAAAGGCGACCCGCGTAAAACTGTTACCAATTGTAAAAAATATATTCACAACGCCTGTGTTCACGAACTGGGCAACCCAGTTCTGGGGGCGCAACACCAGAATTGGGTGATGGAGGGCATGTAATGCGACGTATATTGCTACTTCCCGGATTCAAGGCGCTTGGCAATAAAAAAGCCCCTGGCAATTATCAGTTTCCAGGGGCCTTTTCTGCTGCTGTGTTTACAGCGAGGTAGCCAGTGTGGGCTTCTGCAGGTCGGCCTGCTCGTTCAGCGGGTCATTCCTTGATCTCGCGGGTCAGTCGTGAAGACCATGGGCACCAATGCAAGCCCGGCAGGAAGGCGCCGCCGGCTTCATCGAGGTGTTCTTCAACATACTGAGTGGTGGCGTCACACACCTCGATTGCCATCTCGAAGAAGTTGATCGTGTCCGGGTCCAGGTAGAAGCTCCAACGTGGGTTATAGGGTTGCGGACGCTTGATCAGGCGGCCATGGACGTGGACCTTGCTTTTCTCTTCGCCGGACAGGATGCGGCGTGCTTCCTCGATGCGCCCCGGGTTGGTCAGCTTGAAGATGAACTCTGGGGCGTTGTCGGCGGTGGTCAGTGCGAAAAAGGCTTCCATGCAGTGTCTCCTTGAACCTGAGTGAGTGCCGAAATGGCATGTTGCGCACTCAGGTATAGAGCGCCAGGTGACGGGTGCAAATGCCAACGTTGACCTGTTCACGTTTTGGACGTTCGGGTGCCGCGGCTTTGTGAGGTTGTTCACGTGCCACACCAGGATAGATGTTCCCCCGGCGTGACAACCTGCCGCTGGGGCAAATTGCCTACTTGACCTGGGGTTCATCAATTTGTTTGTGCTGGCATTTCGGTTACAATCGGCGAAACGATTCAGCTTTGTCGGTCAATTCGACGAAAGCCTGAGTCGTTTTCTGGTTCTCTGGCTGCTGAACAATCAACTACAACAAGCCTGCGCTGAAGAACAAGGAATACTCTGGGCCAGCCACAGGCCCAACCTCCGTTCTACTGACTGGAATTGATCAATGTTCAAGAAAGCTGGCAAGACCTTGCTGGGTCTGGCTGTCGCTGCGAGCTTCATGCAAGCGCACGCCGCAGAAACCAAGAAAGTCGATGTGCTGCTGGTCGGCGGCGGCATCATGAGCTCCACCCTGGCCGTGTGGCTGCACGAGCTGGAGCCAAGCTGGTCGATGGAAATGGTCGAGCGCCTGGACGGCGTCGCCGAAGAAAGCTCCAACGGCTGGAACAACGCCGGTACCGGCCACTCCGCGCTGGCCGAGCTGAACTACACCCCGGAAGACAAAGACGGCAACGTCAACATCTCCAAGGCCATCGAAATCAACGAAGCCTTCCAGATCTCCCGCCAGTTCTGGTCGTGGCAGGTTCGTCAGGGCGTGCTGAAGAACCCGCACTCGTTCATCAACACCACCCCGCACATGAGCTTCGTCTGGGGCGATGACAACATCAAGTTCCTCAAGAAGCGTTACGACGCGCTGCAGGCCAGCCCGCTGTTCCGCCCGATGCAGTACTCCGAGGACCACGCGCAGATCGCCAAGTGGGTCCCGCTGATGATGGAAGGCCGTGACCCGAACCAGAAGCTGGCGGTCACCTGGACGCCCATCGGCACCGACGTCAACTTCGGCGAAATCACCCGCCAGTTCGTTGGCCACCTGCAGACCCAGAAAGGCTTCGAGCTGAAGCTGTCCAGCGAAGTGCAGGACATCACCCGCAACGAAGACGGCTCCTGGCACGTCGAGTACAAGAACCTCAAGGATGGGACCGAGTCGGCCACCGACGCCAAGTTCCTGTTCATCGGTGCCGGCGGCGGCGCGCTGAAGCTGCTGCAGAAGTCGGGCATTCCTGAAGCCAAGGAATACGCAGGCTTCCCAGTGGGCGGTTCGTTCCTGGTAACCGAGAACCCGACCGTGGCCATGCAGCACATGGCCAAGGCCTACGGCATCGCCTCGACCGGTGCGCCACCCATGTCGGTACCGCACCTGGACACCCGTGTGCTGGACGGCAAGCGCGTGATCCTGTTTGGCCCATTCGCTACCTTCTCGACCAAGTTCCTGAAGAACGGTTCGTACCTGGACCTGCTGAGCAGCACCACCACCCACAACGTGTGGCCGATGACCAAGGTCGGTATCGACCAGTACCCACTGGTCGAGTACCTCGCCGGTCAGCTGATGCTGTCGGATGACGACCGCTTCGAAGCCCTGCGCACCTACTTCCCGAACGCCAAGAAGGAAGACTGGAAGCTGTGGCAGGCCGGTCAGCGTGTGCAGATCATCAAGCGTGACGAAGAGAAGGGCGGCGTACTGAAGCTGGGCACCGAAGTGGTGGCTTCCCAGGACCGCACTATCGCTGGCCTGCTGGGCGCCTCGCCAGGTGCCTCGACCGCCGCGCCGATCATGCTGAACGTGCTGGAAACCGTGTTCAAGGAAAAGGTCGCTACCCCTGAGTGGCAGGCCAAGATCAAGGAAATCGTACCGAGCTACGGTACCAAGCTGAACGATTCGGCAGCGGCCACCCAGAAAGAGTGGAACTACACCGCTGAGGTGCTGCAGCTGGAGAAACCACCGGTGATCGACGACAGCGTCGGTACCACCGTTGCGCCGAGCAAGCCGGTTGAAAGCAAACCCGAGAACGACATGGCGCTTTGATCAGGCGATGTGTGTGAGAAAAAGCCACGGGTGACCCCCGTGGCTTTTTTTATGGCTGTTTCGGCATGTCGCTGTCGATGGCAAGCTCCTGCAGCACCTCGGTCAGGTTGAGGTCTACAGCCAGTGCCAGAAAACTCACGCCACCCTCGTCACTGACGGGGAACACTTTCGCCTCGGTGGCCGCCCTGAGCACCACCTGATCGCCGTGCATGACGTGCAGTTCCGTACCATCGGCCATTTCCAGCTTCAAGCTTCCCGAAGTGGCGAACAGCAGCAGGTCGTTGTCCGTGCTCAAGTGCGCAGCTGCATGCAGGTGGCGGTACTCGGCGATCCAGCCATCGCGCAAGAACGTCTTGCTCAAGGCATAGGCCAGTGAGCACTCCAGCGACAGGTCAGCCATTTCATCGATCACCCGGTCACGTGGAACCTTGGGCATCAGGCGGGAAAATTCACTCAGGTTGGTCAGGGTGACTTTCCGGCGAGCAAGGCTCATAGCGGTTTCCTTTTCACATCCGGGCCTCAAGCCAACAGCGTGATCGCCACGTGCCCAGCAACGCCGGCACACACGCTGTAGATCAGGCTTCTCGACCAGAGTGCGACGATGACCACCGGAATGGCTGCCAGCAAGTCAGCATTCAGGCCCAGCAGCGAACCATCCTTGGCTACCAGCAGGGCCGGTACGGTGATGCTGGCGATGATTGCCACCGGCAGGTATTCAATGACGTCATTGAACAGCTTGGGGGACTTCTCCATCTTCAACAGAAACGGTGTCGCGCGGGTCAGGTAGGTGATGGCAGCCATCAGCATCACCGCTGCGATCAGGTAGTTCTTTTCAGGCATAACCCGGCTCCACAGCCTACGGCGGTTGCGATGAATACGTTGAGGGGCGAGGGCGCAAACATGTTCAGCAGGCACGTGGTAACGATCACCACCAACGCGATGATGGCTTTGGTGAAGGTGCTGCACAGCGATATCAGCACGAAGATCATCATGGCGGTCAGGGCATAGTCCAGCTTGAACTGGGAAAACCGGTTCAATGCATCCGAGGCCACCGCACCAAACACCGCACCGGCGATCCAGCTGGCATGGCAATAGGTATTGAACTGCAGCAGATAACCAGGCGAGGTCGGCCTGCCGTTTTCCAGGCGTTGGCTGTGGAAGGCGAAGGACTCATCGGTCAGGCCGAACGCGTACAGCAACTTCTGCGGCTTGCTGATCGGCAGTTGTGCGCTGCGTTTGGACATGTACATCGCCATCAGCATGTGCCGCGAATTGATCAGCAAGGTCGACAAGGCAATGGTGATCAGCGGCGCGCTGCTGGTCATCAGTGCCAGGGCGGCGAACTGCGCTGCCCCGGCGTAGACGAACAGGCACATGGCGGCCGGCAGCCACAAGGGCAGGCCGGCGTTGATGCACATGACACCGAACACGAAGCTGACGACGAAATAGCCGGTGACGATCGGCAGGGCGTCGACCAGGCTCTCCTTGCGCGAGGTGGTCAGCAACACCGACGAGGTCACAGGTCGACCTCGCAGGTGATTTCACCACGGGTTTGCAGGAAGCCTTGTTTCTGCCAGAAGCTCAGTGCGTTGACGTTGTCCTCTTCAACGAACAGAAACACCCGGCGAATACCGTGCTGGCGGAAGTCGCTGAGAATCGAATTGGCCAGTGAGGTGCCGATCCTGCTCTGGCGATAGTCCGGCGCCACCGCCATGTGGTTGATGGTACCCCGGGTGCCCATCAAGCCCCCTGCGACCGCGCCGACGATGCTGCCGGTCTGGTTCTCGGCCACGTAGCAATAGGTGTGCTCGGTGCCGAGCAAACCCTTGAGCAGCCCTTCGTCCTGCCAGTCGCAGAACGAGGTCTCCTCGAAGCGGCGGAAGAAATCGACAATCTTGCGGGCCTGGAAGGGCGTGGCTTTCTTGATGCTCAAGCCATTGATGTGTTCGGCCGGGAACAACTTCGGCGTCGTACCGATGTAACTAGTCGATAATGTCATGCTCGCTGCCCGGTCGAGAGAAGGAAATCGCGATGATCTGCCGATAGCCCATTTCAGAGTTACTCGGGTTGATCGCCGGCGTGACGTAGTGCTGCAGTTCGCGATCGAGGAAGTACGTGGTGTCGAGAATATTCAGGTACGTGCCGGAATCGATCACATTCGACTGTTTGTCGTAGATCTTGCTGGTGGCACCCTCGACGTTGTGACGGCCCCAGAAGTGCACGCCGCTGAACGGATAACCGTCGCAGTGAATACCTTCTGGGGTGATTTCGATTTGCGCCCCTGGTTTGATCTCGATACGGATCTGGTGCACCTGGCATTGCCAGTTGACCGTGTGCAGCTCTTTGGGCAGCACAGCTTTATAAACGTCGAAATCCAGGCGAATCAGCGAGCGGAGTATCGGTGAGTTGAACACGTCGGCGGAAATGTCATCGAAATGGCGCGCCATGCCGCCGACATAGTTGTTGTGCGCCTCCGATTGTTCATAGGCACGGTGATTGAGCTGGCACAGCTCACCGGTGACCGGGTTGAAGTCGAAGTCACTGTAACGGCGGTAGCGGGTGCCTTTTTCAGCCTGGCCGTAATAACGGTCGATCCCCATCGTTTCCCAACTTTTGGAAAACTCGACAAACTCTTTGAAACCGCCGTTCAACGTATAATCACTGCCCATGACGTTGACCGTCTTGTTTTGTCGCAGGGCAGCATCGATGTTTCTGTTAAGTGTCAGCATGGCCATCTCTTCTTATTTAAAGCTGGCGAAAATCTAACAGTTGGAGTGCGCGCCGAAACTTCACTTTTTTTTGACGTGCCTCAACCGTTGCTTGCTACCCGGCCGGCGTGCACCGTTAGTGGGCAGACAGTGCCGGCTGTTGTGCGTTATCCTCGTGGCTTTCGTAGGCGGTCTGCGTCAGCGGAATGGGGAGGGAGATTGAATGGACATCAAGGTGCTCAAAAACATCGTGAACGTCGCCCGAACGGGGTCGATCACCGATGCGGCCGAACAGGTGCATGTCACGGTCCAGGCCTTGGCCGCTCAGTTGAAAAAGCTCGAAGATCATTGCGGCTTCAAGTTGTTCGACCGGACCAACAAAGGGGTATCGCTGACCCAGGAAGGTGTGGGTATCCTGCCGCACGTCCTGGAAATCGTGCGCTCTTCCGAGCGCATGCAGTTGAAGATCAATCAGTTGCGCCAGAGCCGGAATCAGCGCCTGCCGTTGCGCGTTGCCTTGAACAGCACGCTGTCGATGGAAATCAACCAGCAGATCATGGCCGGCGTGGTCAGCAAGTTGTCAGGCTACAACCCTATCTTCAGTTGCTCGGAATCGCCCGACAACCTGACCAAGCTGGCCAAGGACGAAGCGGACATGGTGGTGGTGCTGGGCGACAGTGTTCCCGAGAACTATCATTCGGTACCGCTCAAGGGCTTGCGCATCGAAGTCGTCGCCTCGTCTTCCAGCAATGACCGTTCAGCGCCCTGTGCGGTGATCAAGCCATTGCCCGAGTGCCCATATTCCTCGATTTTCTCCCGCTTCGCCGAGCGCCGGCCCGGCATGCTGGAGGCTGCAACCGTGTTCCACTCCGGCAGTGAGATCGTCAGTGTTTCCATGATCAAGAGCTTTGGCGGCGTGGGTGTGCTGTCGCGTGCGGTTGCCGAGGCCAACGAACTGTCCATCTGGCCTGGCTTCTCCGATTTTCTCGATGTGTACCTGATCATGAAAGAGCCGTGGATCATCGAAGAAGAGTTCACGCTGTTCGGCGCGATACCCACACCCATACGCAGTTTTGACGCCATCAGCGCCTGACTTTGCAGGGCCGCACGCAGAAGCCACCGGGGAACCTGTGGCTTCTTGCTTTCAGCGGATAGACCATTGATCGGAATATCGTCGTCGGCCCGATAAAAACATATTTTGATGCTTAAATTAATCTTGTCAGTCGATCCCCTCCAGGAGGGTGCCGTCATGAACATCAAGATTGCCGCCTTACTGCTGCTCGCCCTGTGCGCCCAGCCGGCATGGAGCCAAAGCTACTCCTACTCCTCTGCAACCCCCGCCGCCAAACCCGCTGAATCCGCTGCAATGACCATGCGCATGGCCCTGCGCGATCTGTGGGGCGAGCACATCTTCTGGGTACGCAACTATGCCGTCGCCAACCAGGCCGGCAATGCCAAGCAGGCCGCAGTCGCCGCCAACGAAGTGGTGGCCGACGCCACCAGGATCGCCAACAGCATCGCCCCGCTGTACGGTCAGGCCGCCGCCGACCAGTTGCTCAAGCTGCTTGCCGGCCACTGGGGGGCGATCAAGCATTACAGCGATGCCACCGTGGCCAAGGACAAGAAGGGCCAGCAGGCTGCCGTCAACGACCTGGGCAGCAATGCCAAAGCCATAGCCGCGTTCCTGGCCAACGCCAACCCGAACCTGCCGGAGCAGACCCTGCTGACCTTGCTCAGCGCCCACGGTGGCCACCACGTGGCGCAGATCGATCAGCTGGCCGCCGGTGACTACGCTGGCGAGGCGCGCACCTGGGCGATGATGCGCGAGCATATCCTGACCTTGTCCGACGCCCTCACGGCGGCACTGGTCAAGCAGTTCCCGGACAAGTTCTGATGCTCGAAGGCCTGGGTCGTACGCAACAGGACCTGCTCCACGCGTTGCTGCATCAGCCAGCCGGCATGAGCATCGACGAGCTGGCGCAGGCCCTGGCCGTTACCCGCACGGCGGTGCGCCAGCACCTGGCCGCACTGGAGCGCGACGGCCTGGTCAAGCGCGGCGCTACCCGGCCCACCGGGCGCCGGCCGGAGCAATTGCACCAGCTGACCGAGCATGGCCGCGAGTTGTTTCCACGGCAGTATCCACTGCTGGCCAACCTGCTGATTGGCGAAGTGGCTGGCTTGATGGGGCAGGACGCCTTGATGGCGCTGATGCGTCGGCTTGGGCGCATGCTGGCGGCGGACATGGAGCCTGAGGTGGTGGATGAAGCGCGGATCGTCGAGCACATGAATGCGGCGGGGTACGAAGCCGAGGTGTTTTTCCGTTCTTCAGGCGAGCCGCAGATCGTGGCGCACAATTGCGTATTTCATCACCTGGCCAAGGCGCATCCAGTGGTGTGCGAGCTGGATCTGGCCTTGATCGGCACGCTCGGCGGCGCCGAGGTCAGCCATGAGGAATGCATGTTGAGGGGCGGGCAGGTGTGCCGGTTTGCCCTGCGCAAGGAGTGATGTTGCCTGTACTGGCCTCTTCGCGGGTAAACCCGCTCCCACAGGTACGGCGCTGCCCTCTGGCTTTGCACTTTCCTTGTGGGAGCGGGTTTACCCGCGAAGAGGCCAGTACAGGCTGAAATCAGTTCTGCCGCAGTATGCAGTCCAGCAACCCTGGAAACCGCTCGGCCAGCATTTCGCTGCGCAGCGAATTCATGTGGGTGGTCCCGACATTGCGGGTATGCACCAACCCCGCATCACGCAACACGCGAAAATGGTGCGACATGCTCGACTTCGGCCGCCCGCCATCGAGCTCGCCGCAGCTGGCCTCGGCCACGCCGGCCAGGTGGCGGACGATGCCCAGGCGCACCGGGTCGCTCAGTGCATAGAGCACACGCTCGAGAATCAGGTCTTCAGGGTTGGGATGTTGGTAGGCTCGCATGACCGACATGATAACGGGGGTTTCATTAATTGCCATAGTTCGATTATGATCGAACTATCGTATTCAGATGATCCTCGGAGTTTGCCCATGTCTGCCCTGTTCCAACCTTACTCCCTCAAAGATGTCACCTTGCGCAACCGCATCGCCATTCCACCGATGTGCCAGTACATGGCCGAGGACGGCCTGATCAACGACTGGCACCAGGTGCATTACGCTGGCCTGGCCCGTGGCGGCGCCGGCCTGCTGGTGGTCGAGGCCACCGCCGTGGCGCCGGAAGGGCGCATCACCCCCGGCTGTGCCGGGATCTGGAGTGACGCCCATGCCCAGGCCTTCGTGCCGGTGGTGAAGGCGATCAAGGCAGCAGGCTCGGTGCCGGGCATCCAGATTGCCCACGCCGGGCGCAAAGCCAGCGCCAACCGCCCATGGGAAGGGGACGACCACATCGCTGCCGACGATGCTCGCGGCTGGGAAACCATCGCCCCGTCGGCTGTCGCCTTTGGCGCGCACCTGCCGAAGGCACCGCGCGAGATGAGCCTGGACGACATTGCCCGGGTGAAACAGGATTTCGTCGACGCCGCGCGCCGTGCGCGTGATGCCGGCTTCGAGTGGATCGAGCTGCACTTTGCCCATGGCTACCTGGGGCAGAGCTTCTTCTCCGAGCATTCCAACCAGCGCACCGATGCGTACGGCGGCAGCTTCGAGAACCGCAGCCGCTTCCTGCTGGAAACCCTGGCAGCGGTGCGCGAGGTGTGGCCGGAAAACCTGCCGCTGACTGCGCGCTTCGGTGTACTGGAGTATGACGGTCGTGACCAGCAGACCCTGGATGAGTCCATCGAGTTGGCGCGCATGTTCAAGGCCGGTGGCCTGGACCTGCTGAGCGTCAGCGTTGGCTTCACCATTCCTGAAACCAACATCCCATGGGGCCCGGCGTTCATGGGGCCGATTGCCGAGCGCGTACGTCGTGAGGCGGGCCTGCCGGTGACGTCGGCGTGGGGCTTTGGGACGCCGCAGCTGGCTGAGGCGGCCTTGCAGGCCAACCAGCTGGACCTGGTATCGGTAGGCCGCGCGCATCTGGCCGACCCGCATTGGGCGTATTTCGCGGCCAAGGAACTGGGTGTTGAGAAGGCCTCCTGGACCTTGCCGGCACCTTATGCACACTGGCTCGAGCGCTATCGCTGAACTCGCATGGGGCTGCTTTGCAGCCCATTCGTGGGTGAACCCGCTCCCACAGCTACGGATTGCCCCTGTGGGAGCGGGCTTGCCCGCGAAGAGGCCGGTGCAGGCTAGAATCGTTCCAACCGGTAGGCTGCGGTCTGCGAACCGGCCGACTGCTCAGCCAGCCCCCCCACCCATTCCGCCGTCACCGCCGCCTGGGTCAGCCCCAGATGCTGATGCCCGAACGCCAACAGCACGCGGCCATCGCACACCCGATCGATCACCGGCAACGAGTCCGGCAGCGACGGTCTGAAGCCCATCCATGGCGTTGCGCCTTCAGCACTCAGGTCCCGCTGGAACAAGCCCTTGCTCAACCGGTGCAATTGCCACGCCCGCTGCATGCTCGGCGGGGCATCGAGCCCGGCAAATTCCACCGTGCCGGCCAGGCGCAGCCCGTCCGCCATGGGCGTCATGATGAACTTGCGCTCCAGCGAGGTGACCGCGAAGGGCAGCCGTTGCTGCTCCTGCGGCAGCATCAGGTGGTAACCGCGCTCGGTGTCCAGCGGCACATGCTTGCCGGTCAGCGCCGCCGTCAGCTGCGCAGAATGTGCGCCGCAGCTGAGCAGCACCTGGCGCGCCTGGAACGTGCCTTGGTCACTGGCCAGGCTGACCCCGTTGCCGTGCAGTTGCCCACCCGCAACCCGCGCCTGGACGAAACGCACACCGCTGGCCCTGGCAGCCTCGAACAGTGCACAGACCACCCGGTACGGGTCGATGAAGTGCCCGGTACGCGGGAAGAACAAGCCACCCAGCAGCGCAGGGTTGAGCTGCGGTGCTGCCTCGCGCACGCTTTCGGCCGACCAGAAATCCACCGCCACGTTCTGCTGCTGCATGCGCGCCTGCAAGGCTTGCAGCGCCTGGCGCGACTCGGGCCGTTCGAACACCAGCAGCGAGCCATCTTCCTTGAACAGCTCGCTGTGCCCGATCGAGCCGAGCAAGCGCTGCCAGGCTCCCAGGCTGCCTTCGTTCAGCGCGCGGATACCGGCCACGCTGCGCTGGAACGGCGCCGGGCGCAGGTTGAGCAGCAGCCGGGTGAACCAAGGCATGGCCTTGGGCAGGTACTTCCAGTCCAGGCGCAGCGGGCCCATCGGGTCGAGCAGCATGCGCGGCAGGCGCTTGAGGATCGACAGGTCGGCAATGGGGAACACCTGCTCGGTGGCCAGGTGCCCGGCATTGCCGTAGGACGCACCATGGCCGGGCGGCTGGTGGTCGAGCAGCAGCACCCGTCGGCCCTGGCGGGCCAGTTGCAGGGCGCAGGCAACGCCAACGATGCCTGCGCCCACCACGGCGATATCGGTTTCAGGGGCGTCGACCATGCTCAACCTTCCCGTTTACCGTCAAGCAAGCGCCGCAGCTGCAGCGGGTTGCCGCGCTGGAGCGCCTGTGGCAGCAGGGCATCGGGGAAGTCCTGGTAGCACACCGGGCGCAGGAAACGCAGGATGGCTGCGGTGCCGACCGAGGTGGTGCGGGCGTCGGAAGTGGCCGGGAACGGCCCGCCGTGGACCATCGCATCGCACACTTCGACACCGGTCGGCCAGCCGTTGACCAGAATGCGCCCGGCCTTGCGTTCCAGGGTCGGCAGCAGAGCGCGGGCGCTGTCGACGTCGGCATCGTCCAGCTGCAGCGTGGCGGTCAGCTGCCCCTCAAGGTGCTCGGCCACCTGGCGGACCTGCGCGTCGCTGGCGCAGGCCACCACCAGCGAAGCCGCGCCAAACACTTCGGCCTGCAACGCCGGGTCGCTGAGAAACGCTTCGGCCTGGGTCACGAACAGCTGCGCCTGGCACTGGTTCGGCCCTTGTTGTGCCTGCCCGCTGGCGGCAACGCTTGCGTTGGCGTTGCTGGCCAGGGCTGCAGTGCCAGCGGCATAGGCGCTGAAAATGCCTGGGGTGAGCATGGTCTGCGCGGCGGCCTGGCGCACTTGCTCACTGGCCGCGTCGATGAAGCGCTGCAGTGCCGGCCCCTGGCGGGCGATCACCAGCCCGGGGTTGGTGCAGAACTGCCCGGCGCCCTGGGTCAGCGAGGCAACGAAGCCTTGCGCCAACGCTTCGGCACGGGCCTGCAGGGCTGCATCGAAGAGGAACACCGGGTTGATCGAGCTCATCTCGGCGTAGACCGGAATCGGCTCTGGGCGCGCCTGGGCGGCTTGGCACAAGGCAATGCCACCGCTGCGCGAACCGGTGAAACCGACCGCCTTGATGCGCGGGTCGCTGACCAGGGCAATGCCGACTTCACGGCCGGCGCCGTACAGCAGCGAGAACACGCCTTCCGGCAGGCCGCAGTGTCTGACCGCGCGGGCCACGGCCTGGCCGACCAGTTCGCTGGTGCCGGGGTGCGCGGCGTGGGCCTTGACCACCACCGGGCAACCGGCGGCCAGCGCCGAGGCGGTGTCGCCGCCGGCGACCGAGAAGGCCAGGGGGAAGTTGCTGGCACCGAACACCGCCACCGGGCCCAGGGCCACCTGGCGTTGGCGCAGGTCGGCACGCGGCAGCGGCTGGCGCTCGGGCTGGGCGTGGTCGACCCGCACATCCAGCCATTCGCCACTGCGGACCACGCGGGCAAAGGTGCGTAATTGCATGCAGGTGCGGCCACGCTCGCCCTGGATGCGCGCCTTGGGCAGGCCGCTTTCGGCCACGGCGCGGTCGACCAGGGCATCGCCCAGTGCTTCGATTTCGCTGGCGATGGTTTCGAGGAAACGGGCGCGTTGCTCCAGCGAGGTTTCCCGGAAGCTGTCGAACGCCGCCCAAGCCAGAGCGCAGGCCTGGGCCACGTGTTCGCCGGTGCCGCCGGCGTAGGCGGGTTCGAGGACCAGGTTGGTGGCCGGGTCGATGGCGCGGATCGCATCGCGGCTGCCGGGCACGGCAGACTGGCCGATCAGCAGGTTGCCTGTCAGGGTCATGGGGCGTCCTTTGACGTCGAATTCAGTATCAGGGGGTACCACGCCCCCTGTGGGAGCGGGTTTACCCGCGAAGAGGGCGACTCGGTGCATGGCACCGGCTTCGCCGGTGTTCGCGGGTGAACCCGCTCCCACAGGGGCCGCAGTGCGTTTCGGGGTCAGGCCAGGTTTTGCTCGGCCGACCAGCTGGCGTACCACTTGCGGAACAGCGCGTACTGCTGCTCGGCGTAGTTGCGCTGGGCGTCGGTCAGCACGTCGGTTTCGTTGAAGTGCAGGCGGTACTCGGTGTCGCCGTTGAGCACCATCAGGTGCTTGTAGTACAGCACCAGGTCGCAGCCCTCATCGAACGACGACAGCACCGCCAGTGCGGCCTCCAGCTCACGCGCCAGGCGGCGGGCCTTGGCGTCGCCCTTGGCGGCCTGCTTGCTCAGGCTTACCAGCTGCAGCACTTCACGCGGCAGGGCGTTGCCGATGCCGGTGATGGCACCGGTGGCGGCGCAGTTGACGAAGCCATGTACCACCTGGGTATCGACGCCGACCATCAGGGTCACGTCGTTATCCTGGGAGGTGATGTGCTCGGCGGCGTAGCGCAGGTCGGCGCCACCGCCGAACTCCTTGAAGCCGATCAGGTTGGGGAATTCGCGGCGCAGTTCGAAGAACAGGTCGGCGCGGGTGGCAAAGCCGTAGTAAGGGCTGTTGTAGATCACCGCCGGCAGCTTCGGCGCAGCCGCGAGAATTGCCGAGAAGTGGTGTTTCTGGGCAATCAGCGAAGCTCCGCGGCTGAGCACGCGGGGGATGACCATCAGGCCGGCGGCGCCGACCTTGGCTGCGTGGGCAGCGTGGGCCACGGCTTCGCGGGTATTCACCGCGCCGGTGCCGACGATGGTCGGGATGCCAGCGGCCACCAGGCGGGCCACGCCTTCCTGGCGCTCGGCTTCGGTCAGCAGCGGCCAGTCGCCCATCGAGCCGCAGTAGACCACGGCGCTCATGCCGGCCTCGATCAGCTCGCGGCCTTTGCGCACCAGGGCGTCGAAGTCCGGCTTGCGTTCGGCGGTGCACGGGGTCATGAGGGCGGGCATGGTGCCGGTGAAGATGTTGTCAGTCATTGTTGTCACTCCTGGCGATATTCAGTGGTTTAAGAAGCCGGGTTCAGATGCCCCAGGCGAATGGATCCTGTTCGTCGATCAGCAGGGTGCTGTCGGCGGTCATGTAGGCGCGGCCGGTGATGAACGGGCGAATGCGTTCGCCGTCGCGTTCGTAGCGGCCATGGAACTGGCTGCCGGTGATGCTGGCCTGGACCCAGGTCTGGCCTTCTTCGAGCTTGCCGTCGGCGGCCAGGCAGGCCAGCTTGGCGCTGGTGCCGGTGCCGCAGGGCGAGCGGTCGTAGGCCTTGCCGGGGCACATGACGAAGTTGCGGCTGTCGGCATTGGCGTCGTCGGCGAACAGCTCGACGTGATCGATCGGCGCACCGTTTTCGCCGCTGATGCCTTGGGCTTCGAGGGCCTTGAGCATGGCCCAGGTGTACTCGGTGAGGGCTTCGCGGTTGTCCAGTTCGATGCGCTGGCCGTGTTCGGCTACCAGGAAGAACCAGTTGCCGCCCCAGGCGATGTCGCCGCGCACCACGCCATGGCCGGGCACGTCCACCGCCACTTGCTGGCGGTAGCGGTAGGACGGTACGTTGCCCACGGTAATGGCGCCGTCTTCATGCAGGGTGGCGCTGACCTGGCCGACTGGCGTGTCGATCTTGTGCACGCCAGGCTCGATCAGGCCCAGGTGCCGCAGCGAGGCGACCAGGCCGATGGTGCCGTGGCCGCACATGTTCAGGTAGCCGGCGTTGTTGAAGAAGATCACCCCGCAGGTGGCGTCGGCCGAGACCGGTGGGCAATACAGCGCGCCGACCAGCACATCGTTGCCGCGTGGCTCCAGCAGGCAGGCACGGCGCCATTGATCGTGCCGCTCGCGCAGTTCGTCGCGCTGTTCGGCCATGCTGCGCCCGTGCAATTGTGGGAAGCCTTTCATCACCAGGCGGGTCGGTTCGCCGCCGGTATGTGAGTCGATGACGTGAATCTGTTTCATGGGCGTGTCCATTGCTTGAAGGGTCAGGAGGCGACGGCGGCGGGGCGGCCGGTATAGGTTTCAGTGCTGGCTTCGCTTTCATCGTCGCCTTCCAGGCGCACCATGTGGGCCGGCACGCCGGTGGCGGCGCCCCAGTAGTAGATGCCCAGGGCGCAGGCGGCCACGGCCAGGGTGTCGAACGGGTGACCGAGCACGCCCAGGCCGCCGAAGCTGCCCAGCCAGGACAACAGGATGGTCACGGCGTAGAAGCCGATCAGCCAGGCCGACGAACGTACTTGCTGGGCCAGCGACAGGTGCTGGGTCGGGACGAAGCGACCGCACAGCAGGTACAGCACGAACATCACGATCTGCAGGGCCAGCAGCCAGGACACGGTGTTCCAGCCCGACCAGTAGACGATCAGCGCGGCGATGATGAACGACAGTGGGCCGAGCACGCCCATGCCCTTGACCCGGAACGGGCGCGGCATGTCCGGCGCATTGCGGCGCAGGGCGGCGACGGTGACCGGGGCCACGGCGTAGCTCAGTACCAGGGCCGCGGACACCACGTTGATCAGCGCTTCCCAGGAAGGAAACGGCAAGGTCCAGAACACCGACAGGCCGAAGGTCAGCCACAGCGCCGGGCGCGGGATGCCGGACTCGGCGTCGATGCGGGTGAAGTACTTGAAGAAGGTGCCAGTCTGCGCCCAGCCATAGACCACGCGCGGCGTGGCGTTCATGTAGATGTTGCCGCAACCGCTGGGCGAGATCACCGCGTCGGCCACCACCAGGTAGGCCAGCCAGCCGACCCCCAGGGCCAGGGCGATGTCACGGTAGGGCAGGGCCAGTTCCTTGGTCACCGCAGCCCAGCCGTTGGCGAGCATCTCGGTCGGCACGCTGCCGAGGAAGGCCAGTTGCAGCAGCGCATAGATCGCGGTGGACAGCAGCACCGAAAGGATCAGCGCGATCGGGATGGTGCGCTGCGGGTTCTTCACCTCGCTGGCCACCGAAATGATCGGCGTCAGGCCCAGGTAGGCGAAGATGATGCCACCGGCCGACACCGCCATTTCCACGCCGGACAGGCCGAACGGGGCGAAACCCTGGACCTCGAAGTTCTCCGGCTTGAAGAAGCTGAACAGCACGCCGATCACCAACAGCGGCACGATGAACTTGAACACGCTGACCAGGTTGTTGGCCTTGGCGAAGGTCTTCACGCTGCGGTAGTTGAGGAAGAAGAACAGCCCCAGCAAGGCGAACTGCACCAGCCAGCCGAGCACGGTCGGGTCGCTGGTGCCGACCTTGGTCAGCCCGGGGAACCAGGCTGCGGCGTACTGGCGCGAGGCGACCACTTCGATGGCGATCAGGCTGGAGAAGGCGATCAGGGTGATGAAGCCCATCAGGTAGCCGAGCAGCGGGCCGTGCGAGTACACCGGGTAGCGCACCACGCCACCGGCACGCGGCAGGGCGGCGCCGAGTTCGCAGTAGACGATGCCCAGCAGCAGCACGGCGAAACCGCCGAGGAACCAGGAGAGGATGCCGGCCGGGCCGGCGATGGCCGAGACGTGGCTGGCGGCGAACAGCCAGCCGGAGCCGAAGATGGCACCGAGGCCGATGAAGGTGAGGTCGAGCAATGACAGCTGTTTCTTGAATTTGCCTGACATGGGTGCGCCTTTTTGTAGGTTTTGGATAGGCAGGTCTGATGTCACGTGATGCGGCTTGTTACGGCCGCGCTGTTGTAGGTGTTGGGCGGCTTGCGTGGGGCATAGAGTGGACCCGAACGGGGCAGGGGTTCTTGATGGTTTTCTGCAGGGTGGATGACGAAATCGGCACAGTTGCGGAAAAGGCTGGCGGCTGCATGACCTTGATAGGTAGGCTGAAGGCCTTGCTGTATAAGGCTTTTAGAGATTCATGGGCATTGATGGCCCATTCGCGGGGCAAGCCCGCTCCCACAGGCTTACTACAATCCCAGAGTCTTGCGCGGTAGTTGTGGGAGCGGGCTTGCCCGCGAAGAGGCCAGTGCAGCCAATAGAGATTGCCCCGATGACAGATACCCCCCTGGCAACCCTGTACCAGTCCCTCGACCAGCATCGGCCGGCCACTCTGGAGGCCCTGCTGGCGGGTGTGTCGCTGTTGCTGCCGATCCTCGACGCGATCCCCAATGCCGCCATCTTCATCAAGGACCCGGCCGCCCGCTATGTGCTGGCCAACAACACCCTGGTCCAGCGCTGTGGTCTCAAGCGCCTGCAGCCGCTGCTGGGCAAGACCAGCGCCGAAGTGTTCCCGGCGCAACTGGGCCCCGGCTACACCGAGCAGGATCGCCGGGTACTCAAGGACGGCCTGGTGCTGCAAGACCAGCTCGAACTGCACCTGTACGGCAGCCGAGAGCCGGGCTGGTGCCTGACCCACAAGCGCCCGCTGCGCAACCCGGACGGCGAGATCATCGGCCTGGTGGGCATTTCCGTCGACCTGCAGTCAGCCGCCGACACCCACCCCGCCTACCAGCGCCTGGCTGCGGTGGACGAGCATATCCGCCGCCATTTCCACCAGCCGATCAGCATGAGTGAGCTGACCCGCATCGCTGGCATTTCCGTGGCGCAGCTGGAGCGTTACTGCAAGCGGGTGTTTCACCTCACGCCGCGGCAGATGATTCACAAGGCACGCCTGGAACACGCGCACCGGCTGCTGCATTCCGATTTGCCGATCACCGAAGTGGCGCTGCGCTGCGGCTACACCGACCACAGTGCGTTCAGCCGCCAGTTCAAGCAACTGACGGGCTTTACCCCCCGCCAGTACCGCCAGGCGACGGCGGATCAGGCCGGCTGAAACAGCAGCCTGGCTTCGTCGAAGCACTGCTCGGCAATCGCCGAACGTGGCTCGCTGCGGCGCAGCAGCAGGCCGACCGGGCTGTGGATGCTGGCGTCGGCGATGGGGATGATGCGCATGTGTTCGCTGAGGTCTTCCAGGCCGCAGCCCAGTGGCATGATCGCGCAGCACACGCCGGTGTTGATGGCCTGCACCAGCTGGAAGGTCGAGTCGCTTTCCAGCACGGCATTGGGCTCAAGGCCGCGGCTGCGAAAGCTCAGGTCCAGTGACTGGCGGTAATGCATGCCTTTGCTCAGCAGGCCCAGGGGAATATCGCCAAGCTCGTCCCAGCGCAGGCTGTCGGCGTCGAACTGGAAGTGCTGGGTGTCGAACAGCAGGCCCATGGTGGTGGTGCCCAGCTCGATCACTTCGAAGAAGTTGGCGTTGACCTGGTCGAGGTAGCAGATACCCAGGTCGAGCTGGTTGCGGCTCAGGCCATCCATGATCTGCTCGGTGCTGTGCGAGCTGAGCTGAAACTGCAGCTCGGGGTATTTCTCGCGCAGCGGCAGCAGCAGGTGCATGGGGTTGAAGCTGGCCAGCGGCACAGTGCCCAGGCGCAGGCTGCCGACCACCTGGCCTCGGCAACTGGCGGCCTCCGCCTGCAGGCCGTCATGGGCGGCGAGCAGGGTGCGGGCCCAGGCCAGGATGCGTTCGCCGGCTTCGGTGAAACCCTCGAAGCGCTGGCCGCGCTTGACCAGCACCAGGTCCAGTTCGTCCTCCAGGTTGCGCAAGCGCATGGACAGGGTCGGCTGGGTGATATGGCACAGCGCCGCGGCCTGGCCGAAGTGGCGGGTCTGGTCGAGGGCGATGAGGAACTTGAGCTGCTTGATGTCCATGGAAGTGCCTGGAGTCTGGTTGTGCAGACCTTAACCCACGTCTGCGATAGATGTCATTGATCGGCCGGTTCGCCATTTCGATTGGACGCTGCTCGGGCTTGCCTCTAGCGTGACGACAATGCCATTCAAGGAGCTTCACCGTGCGCGTCCAACCCGATGCGGTTTTCGTACCGCTGAACATCGCCGTGCTGACCGTCAGCGACACCCGTACCTACGACAATGACACCTCCGGCGAGCTGCTGGCCAGCCGCTCGGTGGAAGTTGGCCACCGCCTGGTGGCGCGGGCGCTGCTCAAGGACGACCTGTACAAGATTCGCGCTCAGGTGGCGGCCTGGATCGCCGATGACGACGTGCAGGTGGTGCTGATCACCGGCGGTACCGGCTTTACCGGGCGTGACAGCACGCCGGAGGCAGTGCAGTGCCTGCTGGACCGGAGTGTCGATGGCTTTGGCGAACTGTTCCGCGCCTTGTCCATTCTCGATATCGGCAGCTCGACGGTGCAGAGCAGGGCACTGGCGGGGATTTCCAACGGCACCCTGGTGTGCTGCCTGCCCGGCTCGACCGGCGCTTGCCGTACTGCCTGGGAAGGCATTTTGGTGGAGCAGCTGGATGCGCGGCACCGGCCCTGTAATTTCGTCAAGCATCTGAAGCCCATCGAAGCCTGCGAAAGCCGCGGCTAGCCAGCACCGGCCCTTTCGCGGGCAAGCCCGCTCCCACAGGAATTGCGCGCAACCTGAGGCCTGTGCTGTACCTGTGGGAGCAGGTTTACCCGCGAAAGGGCCATCAGCTCAACACAAAGTCCACCGGCAGCAACACCGGCGGCAGCGGCTCCACCCCCAGGGCCCCCAGCACATCCCGCTCCACCGTGCGTACCATGGCATCCATCGGCAAGTCGTTCTCATCCCGCCCGAACGGGTCCTCCAGCTCGTTGCCGATCGCATCCAGGCCAAAGAAGGTGTAACCGACGATGGTGGTGAACAGCGGTGCCAGCCAGCCCAGCGGTTCGGCCAGGGCAAAGGGCAGCAGCAGGCAGAAGATGTAGATGGTGCGGTGCAGCAGCAAGGTGTAGGGGAACGGCAGCGGCGAGCCCTTGATCCGTTCGCAGGTGGCCTGCACCTCGGTCAACCCGGCCAGGCGCTGTTCCAGCAGGGTGTAGCGCCATTCGCTGATCTGCCCTTGCTCTGCCAGCCGCGAGCAGTGGCTGCCGATGTCACGCAGGATGCCATCGCACACATTGTGCGCGGCCACCGGGGTGGCCTCGTTCAGCCATGGGCGCGTGGCGTTCTCTTCGCTTTCGTTGCGCAACCGCGCATTCAGCCCATGGGCAAAACCACACAGGCTGCGCAGTAGCTCGGCGCGCAGTTTCTCGTCGGCGATCACCCCACTTTCACGCACGAACGAGCGGGTCTCGATGATCAGCTTGCCCCAGGCCTTGCGCCCCTCCCACCAACGGTCGTAGCAGGCGTTGTTGCGAAAGCTCATGAAGATCGACAGCGACAGGCCAAGCAAGGTGAAGGGCGTGGCGCTGACCGGATAGAAGAATGCCGGAAAATGCCGCTCGACCAGCACGATCAGCGCGGCCAGCAAGGTGACCATCAGGCAGCGCAAGGCAATGCGCTTGACGATCGAACCCTTGAGGGTGAACAGCACGCGCAGCACATCGGGGCGGGGGTGGACGATCATGGCAATCCAGAGGCGGGCGCTTAGCCGCCGGTCATGTTCATGAAGCGCAGGATCTGCACCTCACCGCCGACTTCGAAATGATGGCGATAGGGCTTGAGGTGCAGCGAGTCGCGGATGGCCTTCTCCAGCCGCGCAGCATCGCCGGGGTGGGCGCGCAGCACCTGCTTGAGGTCCATCGAGTGTTCGTTGCCCAGGCACAGCAGCAGGCGGCCTTCGACCGTCAGGCGCACGCGGTTGCAGGTGGCGCAGAAATTGTGGCTGTGCGGTGAGATGAAGCCGACGCGGGTGTGTGCGGCTTCGGCCAGGCGCCAGTAGCGCGCCGGGCCCTGGGAGGACTCGGTGGACTCGATCAGGGTGAAGTGCTCGGCCAGGCGCTCACGCACTTCGTCGCTGGAGCAGAACGACTCGCCGCGCTCATGCTCGTTGATCACCCCCAGCGGCATTTCCTCGATGAAGGTGATGTCCAGCTCGCGGTCGATGGCGAAGCGCACCAGGTCGACCAGCTCGTGATCGTTGCGGCCCTTGAGCACCACGCAGTTGAGCTTGGTGCGCTGGAAGCCGGCCTGGCGTGCGGCATCGATGCCGGCGATCACCTGGTTCAGGTCGCCGGTGCGGGTGAGTTGCTTGAAACGCTCGGCATCGAGGCTGTCGAGGCTGATGTTCAGGCGCGTGACGCCGGCGTCGAACAGCGGCTGGGCCAGGCGCCCGAGCTGCGAGCCATTGCTGGTCATGCACAGTTCGCGCAGGCCGGGCAGGGCGGCGATGCGCCCGCACAGGTCGACGATGCCCTGGCGCACCAGCGGCTCGCCGCCGGTCAGGCGGATCTTGCGGGTGCCCAGCGCAACGAAGCGCTCGGCCACCTGGAACAGTTCTTCGAGGCTGAGGATCTGCTGGCGCGGCAGGAACTGCATGTCTTCAGCCATGCAGTACACGCAACGGAAGTCGCAGCGGTCCGTGACCGACATACGCAGGTAGTCGATTTTCCGGTTGAAGCCGTCGATCAGGGCCCGGCTGTTCTGTTCCACGTTGGCACTCGAAAGGAAGTGGGGGCTACAGGATCCAAGCTATAGCCTGTGGCCAGCCCCGTCAAATTGCTTTCCCCGACCGATTCATCAATGTCCTCTATCGGTTGGCGCAGGGGGGGTAGCGCCTGGGAGATCGAGCGCCGCCCGCGCGGCGCATCGCGAGCTGCGCTCGCTCCTACGTTTGTTTCGGGCCAGTAGTTCCTGGGGGATTTTCGCGCGAACGCCTTGGCGCATGGCGTGATATCACGTCGTACCAACAAGGCGGTCGCGCGCGCCTGCACAGGCGTTACTGGCCGGAAACAAACGTAGGAGCGAGCGCAGCTCGCGATGCGCCGCGCGGGCGGCGCTCGATTTCCCAGGCGCTGAAAATTTCCAGTCAAACTCTCATGATCGAAACCACTTATCACGCCGTAAGATCTTTCGATTAGACGTGCTTCCTTGCGCTCCATAGGCTGAAAAAAAGCATCGAAGCGTGAGGATTGACCGCATGAGCCAGGACCAACACATCAGGGACTACAAGGGCCCCGCCGCCGGCTGGGGCGCGCTGAAGAGCGTGACCAAGAGCTGGCTGGGCAGCGACAATGCCTTCAAGAACCTGCGGGCCATGCTCAAGACCAACCAGAACGGCGGCTTCGACTGCCCGGGCTGCGCCTGGGGCGAGTCGCCGGAAAGCGACATGGTCAAGTTCTGCGAGAACGGCGCCAAGGCGGTGAACTGGGAAGCCACCGGCCGCTCGGTGGACCCGGCGTTCTTCGCCAGGTACAGCGTCAGCGCGTTGCTCGACCAGACCGACTACTGGCTCGAATATCAAGGCCGCCTGACCCACCCGATGCGCTACGACGCCGCCACCGACCACTATGTCGAAACCACCTGGCAAGAGGCGTTCGAGCTGATCGCCCAGCACCTGCGCGCGCTCGACTCGCCTGATCAGGCCGAGTTCTATACCTCGGGCCGGGCCAGCAACGAGGCGGCGTTCCTCTACCAGCTGTTCGTCCGTGCCTACGGCACCAACAACTTCCCCGACTGCTCGAACATGTGCCACGAAGCCAGCGGCGCCGGCATGTCGGAAACCCTCGGGGTGGGCAAGGGCACCGTGGTGTTCCACGACCTGGAGCTGGCCGACGCGATCTTCGTCATCGGCCAGAACCCCGGTACCAACCACCCGCGCATGCTCGAACCGCTGCGCGAGGCGGTCAAGCGTGGTGCCCAGGTGGTGTGCTTCAACCCGCTCAAGGAGCGTGGCCTGGAACGCTTCCAGCACCCGCAGCACCCGTTCGAGATGCTCAGCAACGGCTCCGAACCGACCACCAGTGCCTACTTCCGCCCGGCCCTGGGCGGCGACATGGCAGCCATGCGCGGCATCGCCAAGTTCCTCTTGCAGTGGGAGCGCGAGGCCCAGGCCAAGGGCGAGCCGGCGGTGTTCGACCATGCCTTCATCGCCGAGCATACCAGCGGCGTCGATGACTACCTGGCAGCGGTGGATGCCACCTCCTGGGAGCACATCGTCAAGCAGTCGGGCCTGACCCTGGCCGAGATCGAACTGGCCGCGCGCATGTACCGCAAGGCCGAACGGGTGATCATGTGCTGGGCCATGGGGGTCACCCAGCATCGCCATTCGGTGCCGACCGTGCAGGAAATCGTCAACCTGCAGCTGCTGCGCGGCAACGTCGGCAAGCCCGGTGCCGGCCTTTCACCGGTGCGCGGCCACAGTAACGTGCAAGGTGACCGCACCATGGGCATCGACGAGAAGCCCAGGGCGGCCCTGCTCGACGCCATCGAGAAACGCTTCAAGTTCCGGGTGCCACGCGCCCACGGGCACAACGCGGTGCTGGCGATCAAGGCCATGGAAGAGGGGCAGGCCAAGGTGTTCATCGGCCTGGGCGGCAACTTTGCCCAAGCCACGCCGGATACCCCGCGCACCCACGCGGCGCTGCGCAACTGCGCGCTGACCGTGCAGATCTCCACCAAGCTCAACCGTTCGCACCTGGTCACCGGCCGCGATGCCCTGATTCTGCCGTGTCTGGGTCGTACCGAGATCGACCTGCAAGCCGAAGGGCCGCAAGGCGTGACCGTGGAAGATACCTTCAGCATGGTGCACATCTCCAACGGCCAGCTGCGCCCGCGTTCGCCGCACATGCGCTCGGAGCCGTGGATCATCGCCGGCATGGCCAAGGCCACCTTGGGCAACCAACCGATCGACTGGGAATACGCAGTGGCCGACTACAGCCGCATTCGCAGCATGATCGCCGACGTCATCCCAGGCTTTGCCAATTTCAACCAGCGCCTGCAGCACCCGGGCGGTTTCCACCTGGGCAACCAAGCGGCCGAGCGCAACTTCCGCACGGCCACCGGCAAGGCACGGTTCATGCCCCATGCGCTGCCTGAGGAACTGGTCAACGCCAAGGTGCTGGCGCGGGGTGACAAGCCGGACCTGATCCTGCAGACCATGCGTTCGCACGACCAGTACAACACCACGCTGTACGGGCTCGATGACCGTTATCGCGGGGTATTCGGCCTGCGCGAGGTGGTGTTCGTCAGCGAGGCGGACATCCGTCGCCTGGGCTTCGAGCCGGGCGAGCACGTGGACCTGGTGTCGCTGTGGGAGGATGGCGTGGAGCGGCGGGTTTCGGGCTTCCGCCTGGTGCCCTATGACATTCCCGATGGCCAGGCAGCGGCGTATTACCCGGAGACCAACCCGCTGGTGCCGCTGGAGAGTTATGGCGAGGGGACTTACACGCCGACTTCCAAGTTCATCGCGATCAAGCTGGAGAAGGCCAAGGCCGGGAACCGGATCGAAGCGGTGCTCGCTGCGGATTGATAAGCTGCCTGGGCCGGCCGCTTTCGCGGGACAAGCCCGCTCCCACAGGTTCACCACAGCATTCAAGATTTGCCAGGTACCTGTGGGCGCGGGCTTGTTCCGCGAAGAATCCAGCGCCGATTCAGGATCGATGTACCGGAAAGGCCGTGGTGTACTTCATCTGCTCCATGGCGAAACTGGAGGTGATGTTCGACAGCCCCTCGGTGCTGTTGATCAGCTTCTTGTAGAACCGGTCATAGGCTGCGATATCGCCTACCACCACCCGCAGCATGTAGTCCCAGTCCCCGGACATGCGATAGACCTCCATCACCTCCTCGAACCCCGTGACCGTGCTGGCGAACTGCTCCAGCCAGGCGCTGTCGTGGCGTTGGGTCTTGAGCTGGACGAACACGGTCAGTCCCAGCCCCAGACGTTCGGGGTCGAGCAGGGCGACACGGCCGAGGATGTAGCCGTCTTCCTCCAGGCGTTTGACCCGCTTCCAGCACGGCGTGGTCGACAGGTTGACCGCTTCGGCCAGGTCCTTGAGCGAGATCGAGGCGTCGCGCTGCAGCAGGGTGAGGATGTGTTGGTCGAAACTGTCCATGGCAAGGTCAAACCATCGAGAAGAATTTTCTCCAGATTACCCCAGGCCTAGGAAAATTTCCTGAATCGGCCCGGCATTGCCGCCGCGCCAGGTTGTTGCCATAGTTGCAGGCTTGAATCCTGCCAATGGGCCCGACCATGTCCGAAAAGCCGCGTAATTTCGCCACCCGTACCATCCACGCCGGCGAGCAGTTCAGCGTTGCCGATAACGCTATCTTTCCGCCCATCTACACCGCCAGTTCCTATATCAAGCGCAGCCTTGACGATAACCCTGAGTATGCCTACAGCCGCGTCGGAAACCCGACCCGGCATGCCTACGAAAGCTGTGTTGCCGCGCTGGAGGAGGGGGTGGGTGCGGTGGCCTGTGCTTCTGGTGTGAATGCCACCGCCACGGTGCTGGAACTGCTGTCAAAGGACGCCCACGTGGTGGTGATGAATGGTGTTTATGGTGGCACCTTCCGCATCCTCGAAGACTACCGCGGGCGTACCTCGGGCCTTACCACCACGTATGTCGACCTCAATGACATCGCAGCGGTGGCGGCAGCGATCAAGCCAGAGACCCAGCTGATCTGGATCGAGTCACCGACCAACCCGTTGCTGCACCTGGTGGACATCAAGGCGGTCTGCGACCTGGCCCGTGCCCGCGGCATCCTCACCTGCATCGACAACACCTTCTGCTCGCCGTGGAACCAGCGGCCGATCACCCTCGGCGTGGATCTGGTGATGCACTCGGCGAGCAAGTACATCGGCGGCCATTCGGATCTCACCGGCGGCGTGGTAGTGGCCGCCAACGACGACCTGCTGGCGCGCCTGCGCAAGATCAGCATGGCGGTCGGGGCGATCCAGGGGCCCTTCGATTGCTACCTGGCCCTGCGCGGGTTGAAGACCCTGGATGTGCGCATGGAGCGCCAATGCGCCAACGCGCTGCAAGTGGCGCGCTTCCTTGAAGGCCACCCGCAGGTCGAGCAGGTGTTTTACCCGGGCCTGGAAAGCCATCCGCAACATGAACTGTGCAAGCGCCAGATGCGTGCAGGTGGGGCAGTGGTGGCGATGAAGGTCAAGGGTGCCGACCGCGCCGCGCTCAACCGCCTGGTCGAGGCCTTGCAGATCTTCGTGCTGGCCGACTCGCTGGGTGGGGTGGAGAGCATGATCAACCACTCCTGGAGCATGTCGCACAACTCGTTGAGCCCGGCGCAGAAGGGCGAGATGGGGATCAGCGAGAATTTGCTGCGTTTGTCGGTGGGGATCGAAGATTACCGCGACCTGATCGAAGATCTGGACGCGGCGTTGAAGGCTTCGGCTGCGGTGTAAGGGCTGCTGTCCTTTCGCGGCTGAAGCCGCTCCTACAGGTTATGCGCAGATCCTGTAGGAGCGGCTTTAGCCGCGAAGAGGCCGATAAATTCAATTAAGGGTTGTCAGGCCTTGGGCGGATGGATGATCCGTTCGATCTTGTCCTTGAGCAGCAGCCTTTCCTTGCGCAGGCGGTTGACCGCCTCGTCGTTGGTGCCATTGGCCTCGGCGGCCAGCACTTCCTTGTCCTTGGTGTTGTATTCCTTGTGCAGCTTGTGAAGGTCCTGATCCTTGTCAATGAGTGCCTGGAATGCGTCAGCGGTAATGTGCAGGTCAGCGAGCAGATCATGCGGAACTGGCATTTCTTCACCTCTGTCAGGGTTGTCGGTAAGGTCCTGACCTTTGAGGATAGCCGCCTTTGCGCAGGTGGGGGACTGGGGTAGGCTGTCGCATCCTTACCTGTGCCTGGAACCTGCGCCATGCCTCATCTGAACCTGGAATACAGCGACAACCTGTGTGATCTGAATGTCGATGTCCTGCTGCTGCGCCTGAACCACGCCCTGGTCGGCAGTGGCCAGTTCGCCGACGAGGCCGACATCAAGAGCCGGGCCCAGGCCTTCAAGCAGTACCGGGTGGGTACCGCGCCAGGTGAGCGGGCCTTCGCCCATGTGCGCCTGGCGATACTCAGTGGCCGCTCGCCAGAAGTGAAGCAGCAGTTGTCCGGCAGCTTGCTCGAGGTGCTGCGCGACGCCATCCCGGCCCAGGCCGGCGTGGACATCCAGCTGTGCGTCGAAGTGCTCGACATCGACCGCGAACCCTATGCCAAACAGCGCCTGCCCGGCTGAACGGCTGCTGAATGAAGTTAATTTAATGTAAAAAAATGCATCGGCTTACGAATTTGTTACCGTCTTTTTCACGAAAAATTGATGGTGCGCTTTCTAGAGTTCCGCGACTTTCCCACGGAGCCATCAGGCCTGGGGGTTGATAATTACTCTTGATTGCGAATGCCGATGCTCAATTTCAAATCCCTGCGGACTGAATGGGTCACGCTGTTGGCCAGCGTTTACCTGCTGGTCGGTCTCAACATGTTCCTCTGGCAGCACCTTCAAGAGGTGGTGCCCGCTGGTTTGTCGGGGCTTTGGCTGAGTCTGGCATTCGCCGTACTGATGTTGTTCGCGTTCAACCTGGTGTTGACGCTGTTCGCCTTCCGTTATGTATTGAAACCGCTATTGATCGTGTTGTTCGTAAGTGGTGCGAGTGCCGCTTACTTCATGAACCAGTACGGCGTACTCATTGATGCCGGCATGTTCCGCAACATGGCCGAAACCAATGTTGCGGAAGTGCGCGATCTGATGTCGTTCAAGTTCGCGGCTTATATTCTGCTGCTTGGCGTATTGCCGTCGGTGCTGCTGTGGAAAGCGCAGATCGCCTACCGCCCGTGGCACCGCGAACTGCTGGGCAAGCTGGTGGTCAGCGGTGCCTGCGTGGTGGCCCTGGGCTCGGTGGCCCTGGTCAATTACCAAGGGCTGTCGTCGTTGTTTCGCAACCACCACGAACTGCGCCTGATGCTCACCCCGAGCAACGTCGTCGGCGCGACCATCGGTTATGTCAACGAGCGCGTCGGTACCGCCGCGCGACCCTTCCAGAATTATGGCGAAGATGCCAAGCGCGATATCGCCTGGCAGAAGCACGAGCGCAAATCGCTGACCGTGCTGGTGGTGGGTGAAAGTGCGCGGGCCGATCACTTCGGCGTGCTGGGCTATGACCGTGATACGACCCCGAACCTGGCCAGGCAGCAGGGCCTGCTGAGCTTCTCCGATGTGCATTCCTGCGGTACTGAAACCGCCGTTTCGGTGCCGTGCATGTTCTCCGGCATGAAGCGCAAGGAATACGACGCCCGTGTGGCGAAGAACCGCGAAGGGCTGCTGGACATCCTCCAGCGTGCCGGCCTGGCCGTGCAGTGGCGCGACAACCAGTCGGGTTGCAAAGGCACCTGCGACCGCGTGCAGTTCATCGATGTCAGCAACCTCAAGGACCCGCAGCTGTGCGCCAGCGGTGAATGCCATGACGAAATCCTCCTGCAAGGCCTGGGCGAGCTGATCGACAACCTCGACAAGGACACCGTGCTGGTGCTGCACCAGATGGGCAGCCACGGCCCCGAGTACTTCAAGCGCTACCCCGAAGGGAGCGAGCGCTTCATCCCGGTGTGCCAGAGCAATGCGCTGAACCAGTGCAGCGAGCAGGAAATCATCAACGGCTACGACAACACCCTGGCCTACACTGACAAGGTATTGTCCTCGCTGATCGACACCCTGCGCAGCAAGCAGGACAAGGTCGACACGGCGATGATCTACCTGTCCGACCATGGCGAGTCGCTGGGCGAGTACAACCTGTTCCTGCACGGCACGCCTTATGCCATCGCCCCCGAGCAGCAGAAGCACGTGCCGCTGCTGACCTGGTTCTCCGACAGCTACAAGGCGGATTTCGGCATCGACACCGACTGCCTGGCCAAGCTCAGCGATGCACCGCTGTCGCAGGACAACCTGTTCCACTCGATGCTGGGCCTGCTGCAGGTGCACACCGAGGTCTACCAGCAGTCGCTGGACATGTTTGCCAGTTGCCGGCCGTGGTTGACTGCCCAGCGCTGAGGCCGTTCATCTAATCCAGGGATGGCGCAGGTTTCACCAGCAGGGCCCGCGCCGTATATACTGCGCGCCAATGTTTGTGGGAGAGCCTTGTGGCCATCGAAATTCACTGGATCCGTGACGACCAGACCCTGGCCGAATACTGCCGCACGTGGCGCGAACTACCCTTCGTGGCGCTCGACACCGAATTCATGCGGGTCGACACCTTCTACCCGAAAGCCGGCCTGGTCCAGGTGGGTGACGGGCAGCGGGCTTTCCTCATCGACCCGCTGCTGATCGGCGACTGGCAGCCGCTGGGCGAACTGCTCGACGACAGCAGCGTGGTCAAGGTGCTGCACGCCTGCAGCGAAGACCTCGAAGTACTGCTGCGCCTGACCGGCAAGCTGCCGCAACCGTTGTTCGACACCCAGTTGGCCGCCGGCTACCTGAACCTGGGCTTCTCCATGGGCTATTCGCGCCTGGTACAGGAAGTGCTGGGCATCGAGCTGCCTAAGGGCGAAACCCGTTCCGACTGGCTGCAGCGCCCGCTGTCGGAAACCCAGGTCAGCTACGCCGCCGAAGATGCCGTGCACCTGGCCGAACTGTTCGAAGCCTTGCGGCCACGCCTGGCCGGCGACAAGTACGCCTGGGTGCTCGAGGACGGTGCCGAGCTGGTCGCCGCGCTGCGCCGTGAAGTCGAACCCGAGACCTTGTATCGCGACGTCAAGCTCGCCTGGAAGCTGGGCCGCCAGCAGCTGGCGGTGCTGCGCGAACTGTGCGCCTGGCGCGAGCGAGAAGCCCGTAGCCGTGATGTGCCGCGCAACCGCATCCTCAAGGAACACTCGCTGTGGCCCATCGCCAAGAGCCAGCCGGATAACCTTTCGGCCCTGGCCAAGATCGAAGAAATGCACCCGCGCACCATCCGCCAGGACGGCGCCGCCTTGCTCGAGCTGATCAAGCGCGCCGCCAGCCTGCCGTCCGAGCAATGGCCGCAGCCGCTGCCTGAGCCGCTGCCGATCGAAGCCGCCGGCATCCTCAAGCGCCTGCGCGCCATCGGCCAGGCCGAAGGCGAACGTCTGGGCATCGCCCCAGAACTGATGCTGCGCAAGAAAGCCCTGGAAGCCCTGCTCAAGAGCGGCTACCCCAACGGCCCCTACCAACTGCCCGATTCGCTGCGCGGCTGGCGCCGTGAGCGGATGGGCCAGGCCCTGCTGGACGACCTCGCAGGCGCCGGAGACAAGCCATGAAACGTATCTGCTCGATCTACAAGAGCCCACGCAAGAACGAGATGTACCTCTACGTGCTCAAGGCCGATGGCCTGGAGCGCGTGCCCGAAGGCCTGCTGCCGTTCTTCGGTACCCCGAAGCATGCCTTCGACCTGGTGTTGACCCCGGAGCGCCAACTGGCCCGCGAGGACATCACCAAGGTGCTGGAAAACCTCGATAGCCAGGGTTATCACTTGCAGATGCCACCGGCCGAGGACGAGTACATCGAGCACTTGCCTGAAGAGCTGCTGCGCCGTAACGACCCGGTCTGATCATGCGTGTACTGATTGCTGAGCATGATCATGCTCGATACACCGAGCTATTGCGTGAAGCTGCACCGCAGCTGGAAATCCTGACCAGCGGCGACTCCGCCGAACTGGCCCGCCAGGCACCGCACTGCCCGGTCTGGCTGGGTCAGCCGGACCTGCTGGCGAGCCTGCTGCGCCAGGGCCACAAGCCGCAGTGGATACAATCGACCTGGGCCGGCATCACGCCGTTGCTGGCCGAGGGCCTGCCGCGTGACTACCGCCTGACCCGCGCCGTGGGCATCTTTGGCCAGGTGATGGCCGAGTACATGCTGACCTACATGCTTGGCCACGAGCGCGAAGTGCTGTCCCGCCTGGTCAGCCAGGTCGAGCGACGCTGGGATGCCCGCCCGGGGCGCAGCCTGGAAGGGCGCAAGGTGCTGATCGTCGGCACCGGAGATATCGGCCAGCGCGTGGCCGAGTTCCTCGTGCCGTTTGGCGTAAGCCTTTACGGTATCGCCAGCAGTGCCCGCGAGCAGGCGCCGTTCGTCGAGGTGGCAGGGCTGGCGGATTTGCCGCGCCTGGTCGGGCAGGTGGATTACGTGCTCAACCTGCTGCCGGACACGCCGGCAACCCATGACTTGTATGACGCGGCGCTATTGCGCTGTTTCCAGCCCACGGCGCTGTTCATCAATGCCGGGCGCGGTGCGGCGGTGGTCGATGCCGACCTGGTCGAGGCGTTGAAGGAGGGGCATCTGGCCGGGGCGGTGATCGACGTGTGCCGGCAGGAGCCGCTGCCGCAACGTCATCCGTTCTGGACCGCCTGGGGGTTGCTGTTGACCGGGCACAGCTCGGCGCCGACCTCGCCGGCGGCGATGGTGCGGTTGTTTGCCGAGAATGTGCGGGCGTATGCAGAAGGGCAGGGGTTGCGCGGCGAAGTCGACTTCGCCCGGGGCTACTGATCGCTGTCTCCTGTACTGGCCCCTTCGCGGCGGTTCGACGCCTCGATAAACCCGCTCCCACAGGATCAGCACAGCTTCTGAATGCTGTGCAGTCCCTGTGGGAGCGGGTTTATCGAGGCGTCGAACCGCCGCGAAGGGGCCAGTACAAGCAACACATGGCTTACAGGCTGAAATCGCCCTCAGCCGCCAACTCGCTCAGCGGCCGGCGCGGGCTCGGCACTTCACGGGCCTGCAGCGCTTCGTCCAGGCTGGCCTTGTCGCCCAGCTTGCCGATCGCCACCATGGCATGCAGCTCATAGCCTTGCGGAATCTTCAGTTCCTGGCGCGCCAGTGCCTGGTCGAAGCCGGCCATGCCGTGGGTGTGCCAGCCGCTGATGCTGGCCTGCAGCGCCAGGTGGCCCCAGGCGGAACCGGTGTCGAAGGTGTGCCACAGCGCGGGCTTTTCTTCGCTGGCGCCCGGCGCGGCGAAGGTGGTCTTGGAAATGATCAGCACCAGCGCCGATGCCTGCTGGGCCCAGCTGCGGTTGAAAGGCACCAGCAGGCTCAGGTAACGCTCCCAGTTCGGCGTGTCGCGGCGTGCATAAAGGAAGCGCCAAGGCTGCGAGTTGTAGGCCGACGGCGCCCAGCGTGCCGCTTCGAGGAAGCTCAGCAGGGTCTCTTCGCTGATTGGTTCGGCCGTGAAGGCGCGTGGTGACCAGCGGTTGATGAACTGTTCGTTGATGGCGTAATCGGCAATACGGGGGGTGGCACTCATGGCTGCTCCTGCAAGTGGATGGCAAAGCATGCACGCTACTGCGTCCACCTGGCACTGACAAGCGGTCTGGCGTTGCCGAAGGCCAGGCTCTAGACTGGCGCCGCCGCGCGCCGCGGCCTGAAAGATGACTGCAGGAAACCCGTGTGATGATCGCTGACAGCGCGCCGTTCTGGCGGCGCAAGACCCTCGAACAACTCAGCCCGCAAGAGTGGGAGTCGCTGTGTGACGGCTGCGGCCTGTGCTGCCTGCAAAAGCTCGAGGACGAAGACGACAACAGCGTCTATTACACGCGCATCGCCTGCAAGCTGCTGGACCTTGATACCTGCCAGTGCAGCGATTACCCCAACCGCTTCGCCCATGTGCCGGACTGCATTCAGCTCACCCCGGGCAAGGCCGACCAGTTCAAATGGCTGCCGAGCACCTGTGGTTACCGCCTGGTCAGCGAGGGCAAGGACCTGCCCGAGTGGCACCATCTGGTCTGCGGTGACCGCAAGCAGGTGCATGAACAGCGCATTTCGCAATCGGGGCGTATGCTCAGTGAACATGATGTGGACGAAGACGACTGGGAAGACCATCTGATTTTCCGCGCCAGCTGAACGGCGCCCCGTCGCCTCTGAGGAACAAGGAGTTTCGGTATGCGTTGCCAGTGGTTGTTGCTCCTCGGCCTTGTGGCCTGTTTGCCGGCCTGGGCGAAAAAAGTCGACCTTGATTACCAGGTGCGCCTGTTGCCTGCCAACGGTCAGGCCGAAGTGCGCCTGACCTTGGCTGAAGGCAGTGCCGTGCGCAGCCTGGATTTCGACCTGGGCAAGGCCGGCGCCTACAGTGGCTTCCAGGCCGATGGCCAATGGCAACAGCAGGGCGAACGCGGCGTATGGCACCCGGCGGCGGGCAAGACCAGCCTCAGCTACCGGGTCAAGCTGGACCAGAAACTGCGCAGCGGTGCTTACTCCACACGCATCACCCCGCACTGGGCGCTGTTCCTGGGGGATCAGCTGGTGCCGCCGGCACGTCTTGATCAGCAGGACGGTACCGAGCTGGTGGCACGTTTGACGGTCGACTTGCCTGAAGGCTGGAAGAGCATCGAAACGTCCTGGCCACGCATCGGCAAGGACAAGTTCCGTATCGACAACGTCTCCCGCCTGTTCGACCGCCCGACCGGCTGGATGCTTGCGGGCGATCTTGGCAGCCGCCGTGCCCGCCTCGGCGAGACCGACATTACCGTGGCCGCGCCCGTGGGGCAGGGCATGCGGCGGATGGACAGCATGACCCTGCTGACCTTCGTCTGGCCGCAACTGCAGGCAGTGTTCCCGCGCAACCCGGCCAAACTGCTGCTGGTGGGCGCCCGTGATGGCATGTGGCGCGGGGCAATGGCGGCGGACGCTTCGATCTACCTGCACAGCAGCCGGCCGATGGTCAGCGAGAATGGCAGCAGCCCGCTGTTGCGCGAGCTGGTGCAGCTGTTTGCGCAGGTTCGAGTACGCGACAACAGCGACTGGCTGGGCCAGGGCCTGACCGAGTACTACGCCACCGAGTTGCTGCGCCGTGCCGGAGGCATCAGCGACGACCGCTACGAGGTGTGGCAGGCGCGCCTGCAGAAGCTGGGCGGCAAGGTCACCCAGCTGCGCGCCGAGCACGCCAGCCCGGCGCAGGTGGCCCGAGGGGTGATGTTGTTGCAGTCGCTGGACAAGGAGATCCGCATCCATACCCAGGCCAAGCGTTCGCTGGACGACGTGACCCGGGCGCTGATGCGCCTGCCCAGCGTGAGTACCGAAGAGTTCGTGCAGATCAGCGAGAACGTGTTGGGTCGCCAGTCCGACGTGCTGCAGAGCAAGGCCCTGCGCTAGCCTGCACCGGCCTCTTCGCGTCGAACCGCCGCGAAGAGGCCAGTGCAGGCAGAGCAGATTCAACTGCCGGTCAATGGGTCCTTCCCGGTCACCGTCACCCCGCGGGTAGCCGCCTCGGCACTGGCCCTGAGCCCTTCCAGCTCCGCCGCACTGCGCTGTATGTCCGAACGCAAGCGGTGATACTCCTGCCGATGCCGCAGCCACCAGGCCTTGGTCGAGCACTGCCCGCTGACCCCGCGGGCCACCGCCAGGCCGCCCGCCACCATCTGCAACAGGCCGATCAGGCCGCCGCGGCGCAGCCCCTTGCTGAACATCAGTGCCCCGCCAGCCAGTGAGCCGACGCGTTCCAGGCCATGGACATTGTGCTCCCGCGACCGCGGGGTGGAATGGATATCGAGCATGGCAAGTCCTCCTTGTGGAATGTAAGCAGCTGACCCGTTGCCTGGCGTGGCCGTTCAGTCGGTAGGTCGAGCGGTCCATTCTTGCCGGTAGGGTTCTGCCATGCGGTTTTGCCTGGGGCGAGGTCTGGTCTGCTCAACTGCTTGGCATCGGCAGGCAACTGAAGCGGGCTGCCGCAGGATCAAGCTGGCCTCGCCGCCTGGGCGCAACGGTCGGCAAGTCGCGTTTCGAGCAGGTCAAGTCGCACCTGGAATACGCTGCCGAGCAGAAACTCAGCATTGTTCAGGGGTGAGACGAGCAAGACCGGTGCTGTTCTGACGGAGCTCAGCACCTGGCCGTCCTTGTACCTTGGGTGCAAGGACGGCCTTTTTATTTGAACTTGGGGCCCGAACGGGTATTCAGCCCCTTGGCCATGCGGTCATACAGCACCACGTTCACCGTCGCCGCCAGATTCATGCAGCCTTGGGTGGGGATATAGATGGTTTCCTCGCACCAGCCGCGCACGTCCTCGCTCAACGAGCCATCCTCGGGCCCGAAGATATAGATCGCCCGGTCCGGGTGGGTGTATTCAGGCAGCGGCCGTGCACCGTCGACCAGCTCCACCGCCACTGGCGTGCAACCCAGGGGAATGATGCGTTGCAGGTCGTCGATGCCGATCAGCGGAATGTCGTAGTGCACCCGCTTGGTGTCGGTGACGAAGTCACGTGCGCGCTCATAGCGCTTGCCGGTGTAGAACACCGAGTTGACGCCGTAGCAACCCGCTGCGCGCATCACCGAACCGACGTTCTCCGCAGACTTGGGGTTGAACAGGCCGATGCAGCTGTACCGTTTGTTTGCCACGTGCCGGGGCCCTTCGCGAAAAAAAGAGCGCGATTATACGGGCTTGCCGGCAGCAGCGGGTGTTGCAGTGACAGTCAGTCCTTTTTCAGCATGCCCGCCAGCCCGGCGAACGGGTTGTGGGTGGCCTTGGCGATGCTCGGGGTGCTGGTCGAGCCTTCGCTGAAGTACTGCTGGTCGGTGTAGCGCGAGTGTTCGTTGTCGTGGCAGTACAGGCACAGCAGCTCCCAGTTGGAGCCGTCCTGGGGGTTGTTGTCGTGGTTGTGGTCACGGTGGTGCA
Source organism: Pseudomonas sp. LRP2-20 (assembly GCF_024349685.1). Classification (NCBI taxonomy): domain Bacteria; kingdom Pseudomonadati; phylum Pseudomonadota; class Gammaproteobacteria; order Pseudomonadales; family Pseudomonadaceae; genus Pseudomonas; species Pseudomonas sp. LR2-20. The sequence goes on from NZ_AP025944.1 coordinate 1,433,274, forward strand.
CGGTCAGCTCGCTCAGGCGCTTGCCAGAGAACTCGCGGGCGCAGCGGCCGCACACGTGCGGGTACATTTTCAGGGCTTTGTCGCGGTAGCCCATCTCCTTGTCGCGCTTGGCGTCGGCGAGGATGCGGTCGAGGCGGGCGGTGGCGGCGGAGGTGGAAGCCGAACTCATGGTGTTTCCTTTGTTCTGATCAGGCAGATGACGGTTATGCCATTGAGTCTAGCGCGCTTGCGGGGCAGGCGGACAGGCGAAAACTTGAATATCGGCGTAGCCTGTAGAGAGGTTCCCGACAGGAGGTTGCTGATGTTCCACGCGATCCTCGCCGCGCTGCTTGTAGCCGCCGTGCCCCTGGCCGACGCGGCGGGCACGCCACCCCGGCTGAACACCCCGGTACCCGGTGCACCCGGCACGCCGACGCCCACGCCTTACCCGCAGATTACCCCGAGCACGCCGCCCAAGGCCTACGACAGTACACCGGGCGCGCCGCTGCTGCCGCCGATGCCGGTGCCAGGGCCGCCCAAGGACCAGGATTTGCCTGGTTTGCATCAGGAACCGGCGAAACCTCCAGCGCAGGATGATTAAGAGAAGATGGCTTCGGGGCCGCAAGACGTCTGACGCAGTATTTTCTGCGCCTGTGAAACCGAGCGCCGCCCGCGCGGCGCATCGCGAGCTGCGCTCGCTCCTACGTTTGTTTCTGGCCAGTTACGCCTGTGACAGGCGCGCGCGACCGCCTTGTTGGTACAACGCGATATTGCGCCATGCGCCAAGACGTTCGCGCGCAAATCCTTCAGGAATAATTGGCCAGAAACAAACGTAGGAGCGAGCGCAGCTCGCGATGCGCCGCGCGGGCGGCGCTCGATCTCACAGGCGCAGAAACCCTAACGGCGAACCCCCGGAAGATTCACTCCACCCCCAACTCCCCAAACACGAACGCATACTCCAGCGCCACATCGCGCAGCCCCTGGTACCGCCCGCTCATCCCGCCATGCCCGGCGCCCATTTCGGTCTTGAGCAGCAGCAGGTTGTCGTCGGTCTTGCGCGTGCGCAAACGGGCCACCCACTTGGCTGCCTCCCAGTACTGCACGCGGCTGTCGTTGTAGCCGGCGACCACCAGCATCGCCGGGTAGGCCTGGGCGCTGACGTTCTCATAGGGCGCATAGGCCTTGATGCGTGCGTATACCTCGAGCTCCTCGGGGTTGCCCCACTCGTCGTACTCGGTGACGGTCAGCGGCAGCTCGGGGTCGAGCATGGTGTTGAGCACGTCGACGAACGGGACCTCGGCGATGGCGCAGCGGAACAGCTCAGGGCGCAGGTTGAGCACCGCGCCTATAAGCAGGCCGCCGGCGCTGCCGCCGCTGATGGCCAGGCGCTCTGGCGCGGTCACACCCTGGGCGATCAGGTGCTCGGCGCAGGCGATGAAGTCGCTGAAGGTGTTGTGCTTGTGTTCCTGCTTGCCGGCGCGGTACCAGGCTTCACCCAGCTCGCCACCGCCGCGCACGTGGGCAATGGCGAAGGCCACGCCGCGTTGCAGCAGGCTCAGGCGGGCGTGGGAGAACCACGGGTCGAGGCTTTCACCGTAGGCGCCGTAACCGTACAGGTAGAGCGGCACGGTCTTGTTCAGGTCTTCGCGGCGGCGCACCAGGCTGATCGGCACCTGGGTGCCGTCCGGCGCAGTGGCCCAGAGGCGCTGGCTGACGTAGTCGTCGGCGTCGAACTGGCCGAGCACCGGGGTCTGCTTGAGGACTTCCTGGGCGCCTGTGGCCAGCTCCAGCTGGCGAACCTGGGCCGGGCGGTTGAGTGCTTCGTAGCGCAGGCGCACGCGGCGGCTGGTGAACTCCAGGCTGTCCTGCACGTACAGGCTGTAGGCCGCATCGGGCAATTCGACCCGGTAGGGCGCCAGCCCTTGTGGGCGTACTTCGATGATCGGCAGGCCGCCCTCACGCAGGCTCAGGGTCAGCGCGTCGGCATTCAGGCTCAGGCCTTCGAGCATGATGTCGTTGCGGTGCGGCACCAGCACTTGCCACTGGTCGCGGCTTGGCACCGGGGTAGCCGGGGCGTGGTACAGGGCGAAGTTGATGCCATGCTGGTTGCTACGGATGAACCAGCGCCAGTGGCCATCGAGTAGGCCGTGGTCAGGGAAATACTCGTGGCCTTCGACCCGTGCCGCCAGGCAGGTGAACGCCGCCTGTGGCGTTTCGGCGTCGAGCACCCAGGCCTCGCTGGTGGTCTTGCTGTTGAGCAGCAGCACCAGTTGGCGCTCGGAACTGGTGCGGTAGCAGTGCAGGAAGAAACGGCCGTCGGCCTCTTCGAACACGGTGCTGGCGTCAGCCTCGCCCAGGGTGTAACGGCGCAGGCGCCACGGGCGGTGGGTATCGTCCAGCTCGGCGAAGAACAGCGTCTGGCTGTCGTTGGCCCAGGTCATGCTGCCGTCGCAGTCGTCGAAGGGCAGGGTGGTCAGATTGCCGTTGCTCAGGTCCTTGACGTACAGGGTGTAGATCTCGTCGCCGCTGGTGTCGAGGCTGTAGGCCAGCAGGCGGTGATCGGGGCTGACATTGAACGTGCCCAGCGACAGGAACCCGCCGTTGGCCAGGATGTTAGGGTCGAGCAGCAGTTGTTCCTGGCTTTCATCGACCGTGTTGGAGTCGTCCGCCGGGCGCGGGCAGCGGTAGTGGCGCGGGTACTCGTCGCCTGCGGTGGTGCGGGTGTAGTAAAGATATGGGCCCCAAGGCGAGGGCAGCGACAGGTCGGTTTCGAGGATGCGGCCCTTGATCTCTTCGAACAACTGCTCGCGCAGCGGCGCCTGCTCGGCCAGGCAGGCCTCCTGATAGGCGTTTTCCGCCTGCAGGTAATCGAGCACTTGCGGGGTGTCGCGCTGTTGCAGCCAGGCATAGGGATCGGTGGCCTGGTCCTGGCGGGCAATGGGGGGCTGGGGCTTGGTTGGCATCGGGGATCTCTTGACCGGGACAGGGAGACGCTGTCTGCGCCCTGAAAAGTGTTTATCATAGGCATCTCTTTGCCTGGCTTGCACGAACACCATGATCGAGAACGACTACACCTTCGCCTGGGGCCTCTACGCTGTCGCCGCGCTGGGCTGCCTGCTGGTGGGCTTCAAACTCACCGGTTGGATGTGGCGCTGGCTGCGTGAACCCCTGCGGGTGATCCTGGCGGTGCTGCTGCTGACGCCGACCATCGTCGACCCGGTCAAGGACAGCTTCGCCCCGGCGATCGCCATCACCGCCCTGGACCTGGCCTTCAAGGTCGGCAACAACGCCTGGCGGGCGATTTCCGATTTCGCCATGTACGGCATGATCGCCTTCGCCTTGTACCTCGTCTTCGTGCTGATCCGCTGGCCACTGGAAAAGCGCGCCCGCGAGCGCCGCGTGCAGGCCGAAGCCGCCGCCCAGCGCCGTGCGGTCGAGGACAATGCCGTCATGGCTGGCGCGCCAATGGCTGCCGAGCGCCATGACCGTTACCGCGACGACCTGCCCCCTGCCGCACCGAGCGGCGGCCGTGGCCGGGTCGAGCCACGCCTGTAAGCGGAGACACCACCATGTGTGAACTGCTGGGCATGAGTGCCAACGTCCCCACCGACATCGTCTTCAGCTTCACCGGCCTGATGCAGCGTGGCGGGCGTACCGGCCCGCACCGCGACGGCTGGGGCATTGGTTTTTACGAGGGGCGCGGCCTGCGCCTGTTCCAGGACCCGGCCGCGAGCAGCGAGTCGGAAGTCGCCAACCTGGTGCAGCGCTATCCGATCAAGAGCGAAGTGGTGATCGGCCATATTCGCCAGGCCAACGTCGGCCGCGTGTGCCTGTCCAACACGCACCCGTTCGTCCGCGAAATGTGGGGCCGCAACTGGTGCTTCGCGCACAACGGCCAGCTCGGCGACTTCAAGGGTGAAGCGACGTTCTATCGGCCGGTGGGCGATACCGACAGCGAGGCAGCCTTCTGCGACTTGCTCAACCGCATCCGCGCGGCTTTCCCCGAGCCGGTCGAGGTCGAACAGCTGCTGCCGGTGCTGGTCGAGGCCTGTGCCGGGTATCGCAGCAAGGGCGTGTTCAATTGCCTGCTCAGCGACGGCGACTGGCTGTTCTGCTTCTGCTCGACCAAGCTGGTTCACATTACCCGGCGTGCACCGTTTGGTGCTGCCCGCTTGAAGGATGTCGACCTGATCGTCGATTTTCACACCGAAACCACCCCCAATGACGTGGTCACGGTCATCGCCACCGAGGCCTTGACCGAGAACGAGACCTGGCGGCGCTACGAGCCAGGCCAATGGGGCCTGTGGCGGCACGGCGAGTGCGTTGCACAAGGCCAGAGCTAAGGACGCTGCATGTTCAGAAGTTACCTGCGGTTGCTGCTGTTCACCTTCGGCCTGTTGGCCGGTATCCAGGTGCCTGGGCTGGTAAAGGACTACAGCCAGCGGGCCGAGGCGCACCTGTTCGAATCGCGCCAGGCGCTGGATGGTTTCAAGCAGACAGCCGAGCGCTTCTTCAATGGCGATCTGCAGGCCCTGGTGCGGCATTACCGGACCAGTGACGACCCGGTGTTCCTCAGCGATGCCAACAGCATCGAGAGCCTGCTGATTCGCAATCAGCTGCTGGAAGACGAATGGCAGGCGCTGCAAGGGTCGTGGGTGAGCCGCACCTGGCATGTGCTGGTGCAGCCGGATCCACAGCTGCGCGAAGAGACGCTCAAGGGCTACAGCTACCAGATCCTGTTGGTGCCTGAGGCGATTGGCTGGGGCGTCGGGGCCGGCTTTATCCTGGCCTTCGTGATCGAGAGCCTGTTGCTCGGGATCGGCTGGGTGATCCTTGGCGGGCGGCGGCGTGGAGCGGTGAAAGAGAGCTGGCGCTGATTGCTTGGCTTGAGCCTTGCAGCGCCTGTGAGATCGAGCGCCGCCCGCGCGACGCATCGCGAGCTTTGCTCGCTCCTACGTTTGTTTTTGGCCAATACCGCCTGTGGCAGGCGCGCGCGACCGCCTTGTCGGTACGACGCAACATTACGTCATGCGCCAAGGCGTCCGCGCGCAAATCTCCCAGGAATAATTGGCCCGAAACAAACGTAGGAGCGAGCAAAGCTCGCGATGCGCCGCGCGGGCGGCGCTCGATCTCCCAGGCGCAGACAACCTACCGGCGAACACCTACGAAACCAACACTATCCGCTGCCCGCCCACATCCCGCGCATACCGCTCCAGCACCTGCCGGCACACGCCAACTACCTCGTCCACCAACGCCACCCCGGTCTGCCAGGCCACCACCAGCTCCAGGCTCGGAGGTGGCTGCAAGCCTTCCAGCAGCACCAGCTCACCGCGGCTCAACTCTGCATCCACCAACGCCGGTGGCAAGGCGCCAATCCCGAAACCATCACGCAGCAGCCGGGTAATCGCTGCCACCGAGTTCACGCAGTTCAACCGCGGCGCCTCTGCCCCGGCACCCTGCAACAGGCTGAGCACCTCCTGGTGCGGCCGCGAGTTCTTCGAGAAGGTGACAATCCGCTCGCGGCCCAACTCGGCCAGCGAGGCGAAGTCGCGGTGGTACACGGAACCGGCCGCCACCACCCAGCCCATGGGGTAGCGCGCCAGGTCCTGGCTGCGGATCGATTGTTCGCGCAGCAGGTCGGTCTGCAGGATCACGTCCAGGAACCCCTTCTGCAGCTGCTCGCGCAGGTTCAGCGCGGTGTCGGCGACCAGTTCGATCTCCACCTGCGGGTAACGCTCGGTCAGCTCTGCCACCAGTGCGCTCATCCAGGTGTGGATCACTGTGTCCATCACCCCGACGCGAATGCGCCCGACCTTGGCCCGGTCGCTGTCCAGCGATTGCTTCATTGCCTTGGCCGTGTCGAGCATGCGTTCGGCGTACTCCAGCACTTTGCTGCCCTCCGGCGTCAGGCTGACACCGCGGGAGTCGCGCAGCAGCAGTTTCACCCCAAGGTCGGCCTCCAGCGCGGCAATGCGGCTGGACACCGAGGCCTGGGTGGTGAACAGCTTCTCTGCGGTGAGGCGGAAGCTCTTGAGCCGGGCGACCCAGACGAAGGTTTCGAGGAAGCGAAGGTTCATGATCAGTTTTTCTTGTTCCAGACCGGCGGTTTTTCTCGTTGGACTCAGGCGGCACGGGCTCTGAACATGGCACTCAGGCCGCGACGCCCGACGTCGCCCATAAAACAATACCAACAAGCCGAGGCAAGCATGAACCCAAGCGGCGTGCAGCAGCAGGTGCAATCCCCTCCTTCGACCGGGCCGTTCGCCTGGTACCGCGACATCGACCAACAGCAACGGCGCACATTCTGGAGCTGCAAGATCGGCTATGGCCTGGACGGCATGGACACCCAGATGCTCAGCTTCGTCATCCCGACGCTGATCATGCTGTGGGGCATCAGCACGGCCGAAGCCGGGCTGATCCATACCAGCACGCTGATCGCCTCGGCCGTCGGTGGCTGGGTCGCCGGCATCCTCTCCGACCGCATTGGCCGTGTGCGCACCCTGCAGCTGACGGTGCTGTGGTTCGCCTTCTTCACCTTCCTCTGCGGCTTTGCCCAGAACTATGAACAACTGCTGATCGCCCGCACCCTCATGGGCTTCGGTTTCGGTGGTGAATGGACCGCCGGCGCGGTGCTGATCGGCGAGGTCATCCGTGCCCAGGACCGCGGCAAGGCGGTGGGCATGGTGCAGTCGGGCTGGGCCATCGGCTGGGGCCTGACGGCGATCCTGTATGCGCTGCTGTTCTCCTGGCTGCCGGCGGAGCAAGCCTGGCGCGCGCTGTTCCTGCTCGGCCTGGTGCCGGCGATCTTCGTGATCTTCGTCCGCCGGCTGGTCAAGGACCCGGAGGTGTATCGCCAGGCCAAGGCCGGGGAAAGCGCCGAAGCGCCGTCGCATTTCTACGAGATCTTCGCCCCCGGCATGCTCTGGACCACCGTGCGCGCCTCGTTGCTGACCACCGGTGCGCTGGGTGGCTACTACGCCATCACCTCGTGGCTGCCGACGTTCCTCAAGAACGAGCGCGGCCTGAGCGTGCTCGGCACTGGCGGCTACCTGGCCATGGTGATCATCGGTTCGTACGTCGGCTATGTGGTCAGCGCGTACCTGTCCGACCTGTTGGGGCGCAAGAAGAACTTCATCCTGTTCGCCGTGGGCTCGTTCATCATCGTGCTGTTGTACACGCAGATGCCGGTCAGCGATGGCGTGATGCTGTGGCTCGGTTTCCCGCTGGGTTTCTTCGCCTCGGGCATCTTCAGCGGCATGGGCGCGTTCCTTACCGAACTGTTCCCGACCCGGGTACGTGGCTCGGGGCAGGGCTTCTGCTACAACATCGGCAAGGTCATCGCCGCCCTGTTCCCGCTGCTGATCGGCCTGCTCGGCGAGAAGATCCCACTGGGCCTGGGCATCGGCGTGTTCTCGGCGGTGTCCTATGGCGTGGTGATCGTGGCGGCGCTGAGCCTGCCGGAAACACGCGGCAAACAACTTCAGGCGCGCTAAGGTAGGCCTATGAACATCGACACGGGAGCACGTCAGGTGAAACCCCTGCTACTCAATTGCGACATGGGCGAGAGTTACGGCAGCTGGCGCATGGGCCTGGATGCCGAGGTAATGCCCTATATCGACTGCGCCAACATCGCCTGCGGCTACCACGCCGGTGACCCGAGCATCATGCGCCGCACGGTGGCCATGGCGCTGGAGCACGGCGTGACCATCGGTGCGCACCCGGCCTATCCGGACCTGGTCGGCTTCGGCCGCCGCTCCATGGCCTGCAGCCCTGAAGAGATCCGCGACCTGCTGCATTACCAGATCGGCGCCCTGGATGGCATCTGCAAGGTACTCGGCGGCCGTGTGGCCTACGTGAAGCCCCATGGCGCGTTGTACAACGACATGATGGCCGACCCGCTCAAGCTGCGCACCGTGCTGGAAGCCGTGGCGGCCTATGGCAGCGGCCTGCCGCTGATGCTCATGGCCACTGCCGACAACAGCGCGGCCCAGGCCCTGGGCGATGAAATCGGCGTGCCGCTGTGGTTCGAGGCCTTCGCCGACCGCGCCTACACCGCCAGCGGCCACCTGGTCTCGCGGCGCCTGCCAGGCGCGGTGCACCATGACCCGGCGCGGGTGGTCGAACAGGCCCTGAGCCTGGCCCGTGGCGAAACCCTGGTAGCGGATGATGGCAGCGCACTGAAGCTGGCAGCCAGCACTGTCTGCGTGCATGGCGACAACGACAGTTCGGTGGCGGCCGTGCGGCAGATCCGCCAGGCCCTTGATGCGCTGGAGGTGCGATGAAGCTGCGTATCGAAGTCGTGGCCATCGATAGCCTGATGGTGCGCCTGTTCGACCGCATCGACGAAGCCAACATGCCGTGGATGCTCGCCGCCAGCCAGCGCTTGAGCGCGGCGTTCGGCGTGCATCTGGTGGATCTGGTGCCGTCCTACACCACGCTGATGTTGCAGTCTGACCTGCCCCCAGGCGAGGCGAGGGCGCTGATCGGCCAGGCGCTGGATGGCTTGCAGCCGGATACCGGCAGCGCTGGGCGGCGCCATGAAATCCCGGTGTGGTACGACGCCAGCGTCGGCCCGGAACTGCCCGTGCTGGCGGCGCGCAGCGGGCTGAGCGAAGCCGAGGTGGTCCGCCTGCACAGCGAACGCGATTACCCGGTGTTCGCGCTTGGTTTCGCCCCCGGCTTCGGCTTCATGGGGCTGGTCGACGAGCGCCTGGCCAGCCCGCGCCTGAGTACCCCGCGCAAGCGCGTGGCAGCGGGCAGTGTCGGTATCGCCGAACGCCAGACGGCGGCTTACCCGGCGATGTCGCCAGGTGGCTGGAACCTGATCGGGCGCACCCCGGTGCGCCTTTTCGATCGCCAACGTGAGGGCTACAGCCTGCTGCAGCCGGGCGACCGGGTGCGCTTCGTGGCGGTGTCGCGGGCCGAATTCGTGGCCTTGGGCGGTGATGTGGAGGTGCAGGCATGAAGCGGTTGCAGATCGAGGCCAGCACCGCACTATGCCAGTTGCAGGACGCCGGGCGCTTTGGCGTGCGCCACCTGGGTGTGACCCAGGGCGGGGCGCTGGACTGGGTGGCGATGCATTGGGCCAACTGGCTGCTGGGTAACCCGCTGGGGGCGCCAGTGGTCGAGGTGGCACTGGGTGGTTTTACCTTGGTGGCCGAGCAGGATTGCGTACTGGCGCTGGCCGGGGCAGACCTGGAGGCACGGGTGGATGACCAGCCACTGCTGCCATGGCGCAGCTTCAGCCTGGCCAAAGGGCAGCGCTTGACCCTGAAGCAGCCAAAGCAAGGTGTGCGGGCGTATCTGGCAGCGCCGGGCGGGTTTCTCGGTGAACATGTGCTGGGCAGCTGCGCCACGGTCGTGCGCGAGGAGCTGGGGGGTATCGATGGGCGAGGCAAGGCACTTGAGAAAGGCCAGAGCCTGACGTTTGTTGGTGATTCACCGGCCCTGCGCGAGGTGCCTGCGACCTTGCGTCCGAGCTATGCGCAAAAACCTGTGCTCGACCTGGTGATAGGCGCGCAGATCGGTGAATTCAGCGGGACCAGCCTGTTCGAGGCGTTCAACCGTGACTGGGCGCTGGACAGCCGCGCCGATCGCATGGGCATCCGCCTGCTGGGGCCGCAGCTGGTGTACCAGGGCGCGCCGATGATTTCCGAAGGGATCCCGCTGGGCGCGGTGCAGGTACCGCCGGACGGGCAGCCGATCGTGTTGCTCAACGATCGGCAGACCATCGGCGGCTATCCGCGGCTGGGGGCGTTGACGCCGTTGGCGTTGGCGCAGCTGGCGCAGTGCATGCCAGGGGCGCTGGTGCGGTTCAGGGCGGTAGTGCAGGAAGAGGCCTGGCGCGAGCTGCAGGCATTCCTGGACCGTTGGTTGTAAGGCTACCGGCCCTTTCGCGGGACAAGCCCGCTCCCACAGGCATACTGACAGCCCAAGGAAGTCACTGTTCCTGTGCTTCCCCAGGGTTACTCAGAGCTCAGGCAAATCAGTATTCCTGTGGGAGCGGGCTTGTCCCGCGAAGAGGCCAGTGCAAGCAATATCACTTGGACAGGTAACGCATCCCTTCCTCCAACCCCTGCAAGGTCAGCGGGTACATCTTGTCCTCGATCAGGTCCCGCACCAGGTGGGTCGATGCGGTGTAGTCCCAGGCCTGCTTGGGATACGGGTTGATCCAGATGATCTTCCTGAACTTCTCCTTGAAGCGCTGCATCCACACATACCCGGCCTCTTCGTTCCAGTGCTCGACACTGCCGCCTGGCTGGGTGATCTCGTACGGCGCCATCGCCGCATCGCCGACGAACACCACCTTGTAGTCATCGCCGTACTTGTGCAGCAGGTCAAAGGTGGAGAAGCGCTCCGAGGTGCGGCGCAGGTTGTTCTTCCACACCGATTCGTACACGAAGTTGTGGAAGTAGTAGTACTCCAGGTGCTTGAACTCGGTCTTGCAGGCCGAAAACAGTTCTTCGCAGACCTTGATGTGGGCGTCCATCGAGCCGCCGATGTCGAACAGCAACAGCAACTTCACCGTGTTGCGCCGCTCCGGGCGCATCTGGATGTTCAGCAGCCCGGCGTCACGCGCGGTGTGGTCGATGGTGCCATCGATATCCAGCTCTTCGGCGGCGCCTTCGCGGGCGAACTTGCGCAGGCGGCGCAGGGCCAGCTTGATGTTGCGCGTGCCCAGCTCGACCTGGTCGTCGAGGTTCTTGTACTCGCGCTGGTCCCAGACCTTGACCGCCTTGCCCTGGCGCTTGCCGGCCTCGCCGACGCGAATGCCTTCGGGATTGAAACCACCCGAGCCAAACGGGCTGGTGCCACCGGTGCCGATCCACTTGTTGCCGCCGGCGTGGCGTTCTTTCTGCTCTTCAAGGCGCTTCTTGAATTCCTCGATGAGCTTGTCCAGGCCGCCCAGGGACTGGATCTGTGCCCGTTCTTCGTCGCTCAGCGAACGCTCGAACTCCTTGCGCAGCCATTCATCGGGAATCAGCGCCTCGATGTGCTGGTCGAGGTTTTCCAGGCCCTTGAAGTAGGCGGCGAAGGCGCGGTCGAACTTATCGAAGTGGCGCTCGTCCTTCACCAGGATGGCGCGGGCCAGGTAGTAGAACGCGTCCATGTCGGCGAACACCACGCCTTTTTGCAGGGCGTGGTGCAGGTCGAGCAGTTCGCGCACCGAAACCGGTACCTTGGCCGCGCGCATTTCATTGAACAGGTTGAGCAGCATGGCCCGGCTCCTGTCAGCGGTTGCCGCGCCGGCTCATGAAGGCCAGGCGCTCGAGCAGTGTCACGTCCTGCTCGTTCTTTACCAGGGCACCTGCCAGCGGCGGGATGGCCTTGGTCGGGTCGCGTTCGCGCAGCACGGCTTCGCCGATGTTGTCGGCCATCAGCAGCTTGAGCCAGTCGACCAGTTCGGAGGTGGAGGGCTTTTTCTTCAGGCCCGGCACCTTGCGCACGTCGAAGAACACGTCCAGTGCCTCGCTGACCAGCGACTGGCTGATGTTCGGGTAGTGCACGTCGACGATCTGCTGCAGGGTGGCGCGGTCGGGGAAGGCGATGTAGTGGAAGAAGCAACGGCGCAGGAAGGCGTCGGGCAGCTCTTTTTCATTGTTGGAGGTGATGATGATGATCGGGCGCTGCTTGGCCTTGATGGTCTCGTCGATTTCGTAGACGTAGAACTCCATCTTGTCGAGTTCCTGCAGCAGGTCGTTGGGGAACTCGATGTCGGCCTTGTCGATCTCGTCGATCAGCAGGATCACCCGCTCGTCGGCCTCGAAGGCCTCCCACAGCTTGCCTTTCTTCAGGTAGTTGCGTACGTCGTGGACCTTGTCCACGCCCAGCTGCGAATCGCGCAGGCGGCTGACTGCGTCGTACTCGTAGAGGCCCTGGTGGGCCTTGGTGGTGGACTTGATATGCCAGGTGATCAGGCGCGCGCCGAACGAGGCGGCGAGCTGCTCGGCGAGCATGGTCTTGCCGGTGCCAGGCTCGCCCTTGACCAGCAGCGGGCGTTCGAGGGTGATGGCCGCGTTGACCGCCAGTTTCAGGTCGTCTGTGGCAACGTAGTCGCGGGTGCCTTCGAACTTCATGGTTTATTCCTCTGCGGGGTGCCTGTGCCGGCCTCTTCGCGGGCAAGCCCGCTCCCACAGGTACTCCACAAGATTCAAGCCTGTGGTGGTCCTGTGGGAGCGGGCTTGCCCGCGAAGAGGCCAGTACAGACAACACATGTTTGTGATTTGCCACCGACTATAACGCGGGCCTCTGCAGCTGGAAACGCAGACTGGGTATTCAGTCCCTGAATGGCCCGTCACGCCAGTTCAGTCGGACTTGGGTGGTGGCTGCTCGTAGCGTGCATTGAATGCCTGGATGAAGCCGTTGCGCAGAATCTGCAGAAACGCTTCGAAACCGCTGATGTTCTGTTGGTGCACGCTGCCGCTGAGCTCCACGCGGGTGGCGAACTGGTTTTTCGGCTGGTTCTTCAGCACTGTCTCGCTGGCCCCCACCAGCGCCTCCCAGATCGAGCGGAAGAGGTTCTTGTTCTTGTTCTCCACGTCCTGCTGCCAGTCGAACACGTCGACATCGCGCAATAACGGCTTGATGTAGCCATGCAACCGGCCTTCCTCGGCCTGGGCTTCGATGACCAGGTCGCCGTGTCCGGCATTGAAATCGAACTTGCCATAGGCGCTGGCGAAGTCATTGAGCCGGCGCAATTCGATGCCAGTGGCGCGCAACCGGAACTCGAAATCATCGAAGTCGCTGAACGGGTCAAAGGTGGCGCGGCTTTCCACCTTGGCGTCTGAGGCTATCAGCGCAGTCCCGTCGAAACTTGCATCGCGTCGGCCTTTTTCGTCGCGCACATTGGTCAGGTTGCGGATATCGGCGTTCAGTTGCGTGGCTTTGAGGTCGACCGGTGGCTTGGAGTTGAAATTGCGAAAGGTCAACGTGCCGTTGTCTACGTGCACTTCGTTGAGGGTGATCGGCAGCAGCTTGTCCAGCTGCTGGCGCCAGTCGGTGCCCTGGCCAGTCTGCGAGGCCTGCTTGCTGCCGCCGTCGACGAAGTTGAGTACGGGGCGGGTGAACGCCACCTTGGCCACCACGGCCTTGTCATGGATCAGCGAATGCCAGCTCACCGACAGGTCGATCAACGGTGCTTCAAGGAACGGAACCGGCACCTTGCCGGTAGATTTGACGATTTTCAGGCCGTTGATCTGGTAGGCGCCGCGCCACCAGGCCAGGTCGACATCGGCCACCTGGCCGCGGTACTCGCCCATGTGGGCAAGCTTGTCGTTCAGGTAATCGCGCACCAGGTAGGGCAGGGCCAGCTGCAAGGCCACCAGTAGCACGATCAGGCTGGCCAGGCCGATCAGCGGCCAGCGATAGCGAGCTTTCATCGCGAGGCTCTCCGCGGCGGGTTGCACGGTTGACCGCAAGCAAAGCCTGGGAGTTCGAACAGGCTTTACTGGTCACCGGGGCAGGCTTACCCTTTAAGTCTTTCCTGTTGTTTCTCATGTTCAAGGACCCTGCCATGAGCCGTATCTTTGCCGACAATGCCCACTCCATCGGCAACACGCCGCTGGTGCAGATCAACCGCATCGCCCCGCGTGGGGTGACCATCCTGGCCAAGATCGAAGGGCGCAACCCGGGCTACTCGGTCAAGTGCCGGATCGGCGCGAACATGGTCTGGGACGCCGAGAGCAGCGGCAAACTCAAGCCGGGCATGACCATCGTCGAGCCGACTTCGGGCAACACCGGTATCGGCCTGGCGTTCGTCGCCGCCGCCCGTGGCTACAAGCTGATTCTGACCATGCCGGCTTCGATGAGCCTGGAGCGCCGCAAGGTGCTCAAGGCACTGGGGGCTGAGCTGGTGCTGACCGAGCCGGCCAAGGGTATGAAGGGCGCCATCGAGAAGGCCAATGAAATCGTCGCCTCCGACCCTGCCCGGTATTTCCAGCCGGGGCAGTTCGAGAACCCGGCCAACCCGGCCATCCACGAAAAGACCACCGGGCCAGAGATCTGGAACGACACCGACGGCGCGGTCGACGTACTGGTTGCCGGCGTTGGCACCGGCGGCACCATTACCGGCGTGTCGCGCTACATCAAGCACACCCAGGGCAAGGCGATCCTGTCGGTGGCGGTCGAACCGGTGGCTTCGCCGCTGATCAGCCAGACCCTGGCCGGTGAAGAACTCAAGCCCAGCCCGCACAAGATCCAGGGCATTGGCGCCGGTTTCGTGCCGAAAAACCTCGACCTGTCGATCGTCGACCAGGTCGAGACCGTGACTGACGAAGAGTCCAAGGCCATGGCCATTCGCCTGATGCAGGAAGAAGGCATCCTCTGCGGCATTTCCTGTGGCGCGGCCATGGCAGCCGCGGTGCGCCTGGCCGAGAAGCCGGAAATGCAAGGTAAGACCATCGTCGTAATCCTGCCTGACTCGGGCGAGCGTTATCTGTCCAGCATGTTGTTCAGCGACCTGTTCAGCGAGCAGGAAAACCAGCAGTAATCGGCCTTGCCGCTGATCCGGCGCAACATTCGGCGGCCTGGTTTATTGCAAAATCTTCATGAGTGAGATCCTGCCCTGGTTGTTTTTACCGGGGCGGGATGGGTTTATGATGGCCGGATGATTTTTCTGGGAGCAGGCAGCGCTGGCCTGCGTCCCATCCAAGGAGTGTTGCATGACCTTTTCCTTCCTCGCCAAGGCAGGTGTGCTGCTGGTGTTCTTCGGCAGCGTGCTCTACGTGCACCTGCGCGGCAAGGCGCGCCTGCCGGTACTGCGCCAGTTCGTCAACCATTCGGCGCTGTTTGCCCCTTATAACAGCCTGATGTACCTGTTCTCCGGCGTGCCGTCCAGGCCTTACCTGGACCGCCAGCGCTTCCCCGAGCTGGACGTGCTCAAGGACAACTGGCAGGTGATCCGCGAGGAGGCCATGCGCCTGTTCGACGAGGGGTACATCCGTGCCGCCGAAAAGGACAACGACGCCGGCTTCGGCTCGTTCTTCAAGAAAGGCTGGAAGCGCTTCTACCTGAAGTGGTACGACAAGCCGCTGCCGTCTGCCGAAGCCCTGTGCCCGAAAACCGTCGAGCTGGTCAGCAGCATTCCCAACGTCAAGGGTGCGATGTTCGCCCTGCTGCCCGGTGGCAGCCACCTGAACCCGCACCGCGACCCGTTTGCCGGCTCGCTGCGCTACCACCTGGGCCTGTCGACCCCCAACTCCGATGCCTGCCGCATCTACGTCGATGGTGAGGAATACGCCTGGCGTGATGGCGAGGACGTGATGTTCGACGAGACATACGTGCACTGGGTCAAGAACGAGACCGACATGACCCGGGTGATCCTGTTCTGCGACATCGAACGCCCGCTCAGCAGCCCGCTGATGACCCGCATCAACCGCAAGGTCAGTGCGTTCCTCGGCCGCGCCACCGCGCCGCAGAACACCGATGACGAGCGTGTGGGCGGCATCAACCAGGCGTATGCCTGGAGCAAGCGCTTCAGCAACAAGATCAGCACCCGCGTGAAGCAGTTCAAGCGCGCAAACCCCAAGGCCTACCGCATCTTGCGGCCGGTGCTGGCGGTGGTGGTGGCTTACGTGCTGTACCGCTGGTTGTTCTGATAGCAGGCCCGGCCTCTTCGCGGGCAAGCCCGCTCCCACAGGTACTGCACTGGTCTCAGGGTCTGTGGGAGCGGGCTTGCCCGCGAAGAGGCCGGAACAGGCTATTGCCCAACCCAGGATTCACCGCTATATTCCGAAACACTTCTCTTCCCTGAAGACCCGATCATGCCAGCCATCCCTTCCACCACAAGCTTTGCCATCGCGCCAGTCGCGGGCATGGTCGTGCGTGGCAGCCAGCAGCCGGCCATGATCAGTCACTACCCACCACCACCTGTCAGTGGCGTCGTAGGCGGCGTAGCTCCGCCTCCTTGCGTGGTCGTGCTGGGCTGATCGGCTTCTGGCCGCATCCCTACGCACTCGCAACCTACTGAACACGGTCGGCACCTTCCCTCGCTGAAGTTCACGCCCGCCGTCTGGCTTATTTGCCTTATATCAGGTGGCAATACATGTCTGTCTTCAACAAAGCATCCGTGGCCTCGGCGGCCACCACCAGCCTGTTCGTCCTGCTCTGGAGCAGTGGCGCGATCGTTTCCAAACTCGGCCTGGCCCATGCCAGCCCCTTCGCCTTCTTGCTGTTGCGTTCGGCGCTGGCCCTGAGCGGCCTGCTGCTGATCGGGCCGTTGCTCGGCCTGCGCTGGCCGCGCAGCAGGGGGGGGATCCTGCGCGCCCTGGGGACTGGCTGCGTGCTGCTCGGCGCCTACCAGATCTTCTACCTGCTGGCACTCAACACCCACGTCACCCCCGGCGTGATGGCCACGGTGATGGGCGTGCAACCGATCCTCACCGTGGTGCTGATGGAGCGCCAGCGCTCCTGGAGCCGCTTGTTCGGCCTGGGTCTGGGGCTTGGCGGGCTGGTGATGGTGGTCTACCAGGGCATCAACCTCGGCGGGGTCTCGCTGCTCGGCATGCTGTTCGCCCTGCTGGCGCTGGCCAGCATGACCTTCGGTTCGATCCTGCAGAAGCGCATCACCGACAACCCCATGGGCACGCTGCCGTTGCAGTACATCGCTGGCTTCGCCATGTGTGCGTTGTTCGCGCCGCTGCAACCGTTGCAGGTGCAATGGACGGGCGGCTTTGTCGGCGCGCTGCTGTGGATGGGGCTGGTGGTGTCGTTGCTGGCCACGTTGCTGCTGTACCGGCTGATCGCCAAGGGCAACCTGGTCAATGTCACCAGCCTGTTCTACCTGGTGCCGGCAGTGACCGCGGTGATGGACTTGCTGATCTTCGGCAACCGCTTGGCACCGCTGAGCCTGCTGGGCATGGGGCTGATCGTGGTCGGCCTGTTGTTCGTGTTCCGCAAGCCGGCTACGCGACTGGCCGAGGCGTAGGCCCTAGCGGAACTCTTCGGGGATGGTGTGGCGCAACACGCCTTCCTCGAAGTCCAGGATGCCGGCTTCGCGCTGGGTCAGCAGGTAATAGAGCAAGGTGTCGGCCGATAGCGTTGCCGGCACCTCGACGGCCAGCATCCTGACCGCTTTTTCCACTTCGCAGGTGCAACCGAATTCGGTCAAGGCCGCGTGCACCTGCTCCACGGTTTCCGGTGGTTTGACGACGACCCGGAACACCGACGCCCCGGCGCTCTGCTGCAAGGCGTCGAACCAGGCCTGGTCGCCCGTGTGGCGGATGCTGATGATGTCGCCGGGGGCGATGCCGTAGGCGTGGAAGGGAATGCTGTCGACCCGATAGCCATCTGCGACCGCTTGAGTCCACAAACCTTCCACCGAGGCCGGCGGGTAGCCGTTCTCATCTTGCTCCAGGCGGAACAGCACCTTCTTGAAGAGGTCGCTCATAGTCCCCATCACCTCACGTGCGCGCCGGGCGCAGCACCAGCCACAGCGCCAGGGCAATCAACACACCGCCATACGCATGGGCCATCGACAAGGGCTCGTCGAGCAGCCATGCCCCCCACACTACACCGAACACCGGGATCAGGAAGGTCACGGTGCTGGCCTTGACCGGGCCGATCTCGGCCAGCAGGCGGAAGTACAGGATGTAGGCGAAGGCGGTGCACAGCAGGCCCAGGCCCAGCAGCGACAGCCATACCTGCCAGCCGCCCCAGCTCGCCGGTGGCTGGGTCAGGGCGCTCCAGGCGAACAGCGGGCTCATCAGCAAGGTGGCGCCGAGCATGCTGCCCAGGGCTGAGAGGCGGCTGTCCAGGCCGCTGATCCAGCGCCGTGCGAGGAAACCGGCAAAGCCGTAGCAGGTGGTGGCCGCCAGGCAGGCCAGGGCACCTTGCACCAGGGCCATGTCCAGTGCCACCGGGCCGGCGCCGCTGAGGATGCCGACGCCGAACAGGCCGAGGAAGATGCCGCCGAGCTTGGGCAGGGTCATGGCCTCGCGGAAGAACAGCGCGCCGATCAGTACGCCCATCAGCGGTGTGGTGGCGTTGAAAATGGCTGAATAGCCGGCGGGCAGCACCTGCGCGGCCACCGAATAGAAGGTGGCCGGGATGCCTGAGTTGATCATGCCCAGCACCAGGCAGGCACCGAGCTTGCCGTCGAAGTTCCAGCGCACACGGGTGGCGGCAAGAATGGCGATCAGGCCCAGGCAGGCGATGGAGACGCGCAAGAACGCGGTGGGAATGGTACCCAGCTGCGGGGCGATGATGCGCATGAACAGGAAACTCGCCCCCCAGACAGCGGCAAGGGTCAGCAGGCGGGCTAGGGCGATCGGGCTCACAACGGTCTCCGGGTACAGGGCAGGGCGCGAGTGTACGTGACTGGCGTGGGCGATTCTTGTGCTTTCTTGCGCTGTAAACCTGCACCGGCCTCTTCGCGGGTAAAGCCGCTCCCACGGGAATGTCACTGCCTTCAAGCACGGCGCAGAGCCTGTGGGAGCGGCGGTGCGGCGATCCGACTTGCCCGCGAAGAGGCCAGTACAGGCTAAGCTCTTTATCTCACCAGGAGTGAGGTTCATCGCATGACCCAGCATTGGCCAGCCGGCGAGATCGCCCGGATGATCCTCGACGGCTTTGACGATTATCGCGAACATTTTCGCCGCATCACCCTGGGCGCTCGTGAGCGCTTCGAGCAGGCGCGCTGGCAAGAGATTCAGCAGGCTGCTGCGGTGCGTATCAACCTTTATGAACATAAGGTCGGCGAGGTCAACGGCTGGCTGCGTGATGGTTTCGACGCAGACGTGTTGCTGGATCTGGAACAGTGGCCGCTGGTGAAAAACGCCTACATCCGCCTGATCGATCCCCGCCTCGACGACGAGTTGGCGGAGACCTGGTACAACTCGCTGTTCTGCAGCCTGTTCAGCCATGACCAGATCAGCGATGGCTGCATGTTCATCCACACCACCCGGCCTTCGATCCGCGCCCATGAGCGCGCTGCGCAGACCCGCACCTACAGGCTCGGTACCGGCCTGAAAAGCCTGCTGCGGTCGATCTTTGCCGATTACCCGTTCGGTGCGCCCTATGGTGACCTGGAAAGCGACCTCACGCGGCTCGAGGAGCAATTGCGCGAATGCCTGCCGGACTGGGTGTGCAAGGACCCGGCCCTGGCCGTGGAGCTGTTCGTGCCGGTGCTTTACCGCAACAAGGGCGCCTACCTGGTCGGGCGCCTGTACAACAGCGACGAGCAGTGGCCGCTGGTGATTGCCCTGCTGCACCGTGAAGGTCATGGCATCGAGGCCGATGCCTTGATCACCGATGAGGCCGAGGTATCGATCATCTTCTCGTTCACGCGCTCGTACTTCATGGCGGACGTGCCGGTGCCAGGGGACTTCGTCAACTTCCTCAAGCGCATCCTGCCGGGCAAGCATATTGCCGAGCTGTACACCTCGATCGGCTTCTACAAGCAGGGCAAGTCGGAGTTCTACCGCGCCTTGATCAACCACCTGGCCAGCAGCGACGACCGCTTTGTCATGGCCCCCGGGGTGCGCGGCATGGTCATGAGCGTGTTCACCCTGCCGGGCTTCAACACGGTATTCAAGATCATCAAGGACCGCTTCTCGCCATCCAAGACCGTCGACCGCGCCACCGTGATCGACAAATACCGGCTGGTGAAAAGTGTCGACCGGGTGGGGCGCATGGCCGATACCCAGGAATTTGCCGATTTCCGCTTCCCACGCAGCAAATTCGAGCCCGAGTGCCTGGCCGAGTTGCTGGAGGTGGCGCCCTCGACCGTGGCGCTGGAAGGCGACACGGTGCTGGTCCGCCACTGCTGGACCGAGCGGCGCATGACCCCGCTCAACCTGTATCTGGAACAGGCCAGCGAAGGGCAGGTGCTCGAAGCGCTGGAGGACTACGGGCTGGCCATCAAGCAACTGGCAGCGGCGAACATCTTTCCCGGTGACATGCTGCTGAAGAACTTCGGCGTCACCCGGCACGGGCGGGTGGTGTTCTACGACTATGACGAGATCAGCTTCCTGACCGAGGTGAACTTCCGGCACATTCCGCCGCCGCGTTACCCGGAGGACGAGATGTCGGGCGAACCGTGGTACTCGATCGGGCCGCACGACGTGTTTCCCGAGGAGTTCCCGCCGTTCCTGTTTGCCGATATCGGCCAGCGGCGGCTGTTCAGCCGCTTGCACGGGGAGTTGTATGACGCGGACTACTGGAAGGGGCTGCAGGCGGCGATCCGCGAGGGCAAGGTGATCGACGTGTTTCCGTATCGGCGCAAGGCTAGGTGATTCTGGATCGTCAGGCCCGGCCTCTTCGCGGGTAAACCCGCTCCCACAGGTATTCCACTGGCTTCAGTGTTGCGCGGCCCCTGTGGGAGCGGGGTTTACCCGCGAAGAGGCCGGGCCTGCTGATCGCTTCACCCTTTGAGGCACTTCAGCTCACTGAAGTCGGTACGTACCTTGGCCAGCCGCTCTTGCAGGAACTGGCGCTGCACCGGTGTACTCAGGTGCATCAGGTCGATCAACAGGCTGCGCGTCTGCTGTTCGCTATTCAGATACGCCGCCCGGTACTCCGGCGTCCACAGGCTTTCCTTGTGTTGCAGGAGTGTTGCCAGGCGCGGCTCGAAACTGGCGTCGTTGCGCTGGTTCATGGCCAGCATCAGCTGCTGCTGCCAGTGCTGGCGGTTGGCGATCCACTGGCGGTTCTGGTCACCCAGCGCTTGCGACCAGGCCTGCACCCGTTGGCGCTGGGCCGTATTGAGTTCACCGAACCAGTTGTTCAGGCGTTTTTCCATGCGCTCACTGCGCCGAGCGACCTGTTTGGCCAAGGGTGTGTCGACATATTCCTTTTGCCGCTCGCTGATATCGTCGCGCAAGGCATCGCGCATCTGCGCTACCTGCCGATCGCTCATGCCGCGCAGCAGTTCGG
This sequence comes from Pseudomonas sp. LRP2-20, assembly GCF_024349685.1. Lineage (NCBI taxonomy): Bacteria > Pseudomonadati > Pseudomonadota > Gammaproteobacteria > Pseudomonadales > Pseudomonadaceae > Pseudomonas > Pseudomonas sp. LR2-20. The sequence continues at coordinate 1,454,124 of NZ_AP025944.1, forward strand.
TGGCCGAGGGCGTGATTTCTGTTGCCACCCGGCCGATGGCCTGGCGCGCTTCGACGGTACGTTGCTGCAGGGCCTGGTCGGTCACCTGGTCTTCGGCGACCATGTCGCGCACCCGGTCGAGCCAGTCGAGGTAGCCAGGTAGTTGGGTTTTGCAGTGCCAGGCCAGGTGCTGCTTGAGCCGTTCGTCGAGCAATGCTTTCTGTTCACGGTTCATCGCCAGATAGTCGCCCAGCGACCAGGGCACCAGGCGGTCGAGGTTGCGATAGGCCAGGTCGATACGGTTGCAGGCCGCCAGTGCCACGGTGCAGGCAATGGCGATGAGCAGGGCTTTGGACAGGCGTACAGGCATGTGCAGGTCCTGGCTGTGACTGGCCATTGGGTAGACGCAAGGGGGGCCAGCGCGGTTCCGCCCAATCAGTGATCGGGCAGCGCAGTGGCTTCAGGTGTAGAATAGCCGCCTTGTCTTGAGGAACATCGGAAATGGCTCTGCTTGGGCGTTACAACAGTTTGCAAATCGTGAAACACGTGGAATTCGGCCTTTACCTGGACGGCGGGGCCGACGGCGAAATCCTGCTGCCCGGGCGCTACATCCCGAAGGACGCCGAAACCGAGGTCGACGACTGGCTGAACGTGTTCATCTACCTGGACAGCGAAGACCAGCTGATTGCCACCACCGAGAAGCCCAAGGTGCAGGTCGGCGAGTTCGCCAGCCTCAAGGTCAAGGACATCAACGGTGCCGGTATCTTCCTCGACTGGGGCCTGTCCAAGGACCTGCTGATGCCGTATTCGGAAGAATCACGCCAACTGAAGATCGGCGACTACTGCGTGGTGCACGCCTACCTCGACAAGCGTACCCGGCGCATCACCGCTACCTCGCGCCTGGACCGCTACCTCGACCGCACCCCGGCCGACTACCAGGTTGGCCAGCCCGTCCAGCTGCTGGTGGCTGGTGAGACACCGATGGGTTTCAAGGCCATCATCAACAACCGCCACTGGGGCCTGATCCACAAGAACGAGGTGTTCAAGTTCCTGCGTTCGGGCATGCATGTGGATGGCTTCATCAAGGAAGTGCGCCATGACGGCAAGATCGCCCTGAGCCTGCAGCCGGTCGGCCAGGCGCTGGGCGACGACCTGCAGGCGCGCATCATGGCGCGCCTGGAGGCCGATGGCGGGGTGCTGGCGGTGAGCGACAAGAGCGCTCCGGAAGTGATCAGCCAGATGTTCAACGTCAGCAAGGGCAACTTCAAGAAGGCCATTGGTGGGTTGTTCAAGCAGGGCCGCATCGTCATCCATGACGATCGCATCGAGAAGGTCTGATCAGGCCTGTACGAAGGTCCGGAAGTCCAGCTGCTCGCCACCGGGGCGTGTGTCGCGCAGCAGCGAGTCGCGGTCGGCGCTCAGGGCCAGGCTGATGGTCGAGCGGCGCTTGCCGGGGTTGCGCACTTCCATCTGCTCCTGGTGAGCACGGAGGAAGTTGACCGGCACCTTCAGGTGCTGCAGCTCGTCGCTTTCCGGGGTGTGCAGCAGCAGGTTGACCCAGTCGGGCTGGCCTTTGCGCAGCAGTGCCACCGGCACCTCGAACCACCACAGGTTGCGCTTGCGGTCGAGGATGGCGAACAGGGTGTTGGCGCTGGTCAGCACCGGGTTGGCCAGGGCCTGGTTGCGGCGGGCGATGGCAGCGGGTTTGTCGAGTTTCATGCAGGTTCCTGCGGGTTGACGCTAGATTAGGGCTGCATTGTGAGGGGTGGCACCAGGCCTAGCAAGGTTTACAGGCTTCTTCGCGGGCAAGCCCGCTCCCACAGGAATGTCAATGCCCTCAGGCTATGTGATATCCCTGTGGGAGCGGGCTTGCCCGCGAAGAGGCCATCAGCCCTAGCGGCTGACCGGCAGGCTCAACTCGGAAGTGGCCCCATCCGCAGTGGTCACCGTCGCAGTGAAACTCTTCAACTGGCCGATGTTCTCCAGCACCTGAGCAAACCTTGCCTTCCCTTGCGCATCGCTATTGACCAACAACTCTCCCAGATACTGCTCCGCCTCGGCCCCATTTGCCAGGGCATTGCCAAACACCTCGATACGCAACAGGCTCGACACCGGCCCCTGCACCTCGCCACGCAACACGTTGCCGTCCAGCGCGATCAGGTGTGGCGCCTGCTGGTTGTGGTTGGGCAACGGCTGGCATGGCTTGGGCTCGCCCTTGGCATCGCAGATGATCGCCTGGTCCTTCTTCGGCAAATCCGCGCCGACCCCGCGCGAACCCACGTACAGCGCATGGGCCTGGGCCGGCACGCCAAAGACGATGGCACCGGTACGCTGGTTCGGCACGCATGAACCACCGGCTTCACAACGGCGGATGTCCTGGCTGTTGCCCCAGATGCGGTTGCCGCTCAGGCGCGTGGTGGTGACATCCGGCTCCGGGCGCAGGGCCACGCCGATGCGGTTGCCGTGTATCAGGTTGCCGTCGAGGATGTTGCCTTCGCCGGTGACGCTGACGCCGATCGAGTTGCCGCTGAAGGTGTTGGCGCCGAGGTAGTTGCGCTTGCCCCAGTTGATCTGCAGGCCGTCGGAGTAGTTCTCGAAGCGGTTGCGCACCACGCTGTTGTCATTGCCCAGCAGAATTTCGATGCCCTGGGACGGTTCAGGGTTGGCCGGGGTGGACCGGAACAGGTTGTCGGCCACCAGGTTGAAGGCCGCGCCGCGGGTCAGTTCAAGGCCATCGCCGTTGTCGATCAGCTGGTTGCGCAGCACCTTGTTGTTGATGGTGGTGGTGGCAGTCGGGTTGCCGGCACCGTCATCACCCGTGAGCATGATGCCGGCGCCGCCTTTGTTGGCGACGATGCGGTTGTCTTCGATGACGTTGCCGCTGGCGCGGTTGACCAGGATGCCGATGCAGAAGTTGCGCACTTCCAGGCCACTCAGGTGCACGCCCTGGGTATCACGCAACACCAGCCCGGGGTTGGTGGTGGTGCGTACGTTGGTGCCGAACTGGCCGGGCAGGGCGCCAGGGCAGGTGCGCACGCCCTGGTCCTTGATGTAGCCCGAGCCGTCGATGGCGATGTACTGGCCGTCACGGGCCCAGGGCAGGCCGGTGATCTGCACCGGGCCTTTGATTTCCGGCAGCGCGCGGGTCGGGCGAATCACGTAGGGCGGCTTGCCAACCGCAGCGATCTCGATGCGGTAGTGGCCGGGGTTCTGGTTGCTGGTTTCGATGGCCCAGCGCAGGGTGCCGGGTTGGCCATCGTCGGTATAACGCTCGACTTTGAGGGTTTCGCTGGCCGGTGCAGCGGCCAGGGCAGGCAAGGGCAACAACGGCAGCATGGCCGCGAACAGGGGCATCAGACGCATGGGTGCGGGTTTCCGGAAACTGTTGTTCTTGTACGCTGGCAACCTGCTTGGGGTTGCCGTTTGCCGGCGATTCTAGGGGAGCACGCAGGGCTTGGGCAGCGCGCCAGGGCCGATTTGGTGCGGTATTCGCCCGAAGAATCACCGCTTGGCTTGAACTCGGCAAATTGATTGAAACTCTTGCCAACGGCGCTTGGTCCACCGTCTGTCGACACGGTCCCCGTGTCTCCATTTGCAGGAGATTTGCCATGAGCGGCACTAAAGACAAAGCGAAAGGCCTGGCCAATGAAGCGGTCGGCAACATTAAACAGGGCGTCGGCAAGGTGACCGGCAACGACAAGCTGCAGGCCGAGGGCAAGGCCCAGGAATTGAAGGGCGAGGCGCAGCAGATCAAAGGCAATGTGAAGGATGCGGTGAAAAAGCCTTGATCTGAAAAATGGCCTGTTTCTGCCTCTGAGCGAGGCAGGAACAGGTGTAGGCATTTTCTTCTTCCAAGGCTGGGAGCAGTACATCACCGGCGTGGTCTATTAGACTTACCCGTTGTACTCAAGAATCAAGCGGCGAAAGGAGACGCTATGATTTTCCCCGACCTGCGCGGCCTGCCCCTGCACCGCGTGCTGGTGCGCACCGTCAAGGAATTCCTCGACGACGAGATGTCGACCTATGCATCGGCACTCGCCTACCAGATGCTGTTCTCGCTGTTCCCCTTCATCCTGTTTTTGATCGCCCTGATTGGCTTCCTGCACCTGCCGGACTTCTTTTCATGGCTGCGCTTGCAATCCGAACTGGTGCTCCCGCCCCAGGCGCTGGAGCAGGTAAATCCGGTGATCGACCAGTTGCAACAGTCCAAGGGCGGGCTATTGTCGGTAGGTATCGTCATCGCGCTGTGGACCGCCTCGGCCGGTGTGCGCCTGATGATGAGCGCGATGAACGCCGCCTATGACGTGCCCGAAGGGCGCCCGGTGTGGAAGCGCATCCCACTGTCGATCTTCTACACCGTCGGTATCGCCGGCATGTTGCTGGTGGCGGCAGCGCTGATGGTGCTAGGGCCACAGGTGATGGAGTGGATCGCGGCACAGGTGGGCATGCAGGAGGTCATCGTCACGGTGTGGACGATCTTGCGTTGGCCAGCTATTGTCATTCTGCTGATGGTGGCGGTAGCACTCATCTATTACGTGATGCCGGACGTGAAGCAGAAGTTTCGCTTCATCACCCCCGGTTCGGTGCTGGCGGTAGTAGTATGGATCATCGCCTCCCTGGGCTTTGCCTACTACGTCAAGACCTTTGCCGACTACAACGCCATGTATGGCAGCATCGGTGCGATCATCGTGCTGTTGCTGTACTTCTACATCTCTGCCGCCGTGCTGTTGCTGGGCGCTGAGATGAACGCGGTGATCGAGCACATGTCGAGCGAGGGCAAGGACCCGGGCGAGAAGGATTTCAAGGGCGCCAAACCCCAGGGAACCATCACCGTGCTCGGCCATGAACACCCGGTCGAGCCTGAACCGACCGAGCCGAACCCGCGATGATCCGTGACATTCTCAAGATGGGCGACGAGCGCCTGCTGCGCATCGCCCCACCGGTGCCTGAACATCTGATCGGCAGCAGCGAACTGCAGCAGTTGATCGACGACATGTTCGAAACCATGCACCACGTCGGTGGCGTGGGGCTGGCCGCGCCGCAGATCGGTATCGACCTGCAGCTGGTGATTTTCGGTTTCGAGCGCAGCGAGCGTTACCCGGATGCCGAGCCGGTGCCGCAAACCATTCTGCTCAACCCGGTGATCACCCCGCTGACCACCGAGATCGAGGACGGTTGGGAGGGTTGCCTGTCGGTGCCCGGCCTGCGTGGGGTGGTGCCGCGCTTCAAGCACATCAGCTACGAAGGCATCGACCCGCAGGGCAATCCGATCAACCGCTTCGCTGACGGCTTCCATGCCCGGGTGGTACAGCACGAGTGCGACCACCTGATCGGCCGCTTGTACCCCTCGCGCATCCAGGACTTTGCCCGGTTCGGCTACACCGATGTGTTGTTCCCGGGGCTGGATGACCGCGACGACTGATACCGCACCATGGCCAGCAGGCTTTTGCTGCGCTGGTAGCGATGCAGGCGCGAGGCCAAGGCTTCAGGCAACTGCGCAGTGATGCCGAAGCCGAGGCGCTGGTAGTAGACCGTGAGGTCGGGGTGGCAGAACAGCCAGGTCGGGCCACTGTGGCCGGCCAGCGCCGCCTCGACCAACTGCGTGGCCACGCCACGCTTGCGCGCTTGCGGGGCGACGAACAGGCCGGTAAGCCAGTGGCCGTCGGCGACGGCACTGAGGCAGAGGCCGGCTACGATCCCTTCACGGCGTGCCACCCACAATTCACCATCATTGGCTGCGCGCATGCGCGAACCCTGCTGTTTGTAGAAGTGTTCGAGCAATCGACGCTCGGGGCCGGTAAGCAGGGCGCAGTGCAGGGCAGTCATGGGATACCTGAAGCGGTTGGCTCTGGCTCGGTGATTCCAGGCCATCGAGCCGTTTCGTCTTGTCGCAGATTGTTGCAAATCCTGCAAGGGTGAATGTCCGAGTTCAGGGTTCAACTATTTTCGGCCAGGAGTAGAATTTTACACATCCCCCCTGGCAGTAGATGAAGCGGGATCGGTACTTCGTGTCATCTTCGTAGTTGATGACAACTTCTCCGCGCCATTGACGGCATCAGAAGTCACTCGATCAGCTGGATTGCTTTGAAGGTCAACCCCCATGAAACCATTACTGATTCTTGCTTTGGTCGGTATGTCCTCGTTCGCCCTCGCCGATGAGGCCAAACCGGTCTCCAGCGAGCCTGTGGCCCAGCAGTACGACTATTCCATGAACCTCGACATCAAACGGGTGATCAACCTGTCGACCATCCCCAATGTCTGTGAAGTGGTGCCTGCGACCATGACCTATGAAGACCATCATGGCCAGGTGCATACCATTCAGTACCGGGCAATGGGTGAAGGTTGCCAGCAGGGTTGATAGCCCAACGTCAGCGGCCTCTTCGCGTTTAGCCGTCGCGAAGAAGCTGCTGTCGTCCGCCCGGTTCATCGCCCCGACAGTACCTGCCGTACTACCTCCAGGCCTTGTTTCAGTTCCGCCCGGCTACCGGCTGCCGACAGGCTGATGCGCACGGCCTGCACCTCGGTCGCGCCAATGGCAAACACACTGGCCGGAACAACTTCCACACCTTGCTCGCGGCATTGCTTTACCACCGCCTCGGCCCCCTGCGGCGTGCCCAGCCACGCGTGGGGCGAAGGCTGGCCGGTATTGTGCAGTCCATCACCCAGCAGCCTGCGTGCCAGGCGCCAGCGCTCGGTAATTTCCGTTTTCTGCCAGGCGAGGCGCTGCGCAGCTGTGCCGTCTTCGATCCATTGGCAAGCGATCTCCAGGCTCAGAGGCGACACCGGCCAGTGGCTGGCCTGGGCATACGGGTCAACCTGAGCCAGCAGCTTCTGGCTGGCCGCAATCCATCCCAATCGCAAACCAGCAGCCACCGTCTTGGACAGGCTGTTGATGTAAACCGCCTGATCGCCTAGTAGTGGATAGAGCGGCGGCTGGTTGCTGAATGCGCCATACACATCATCCTCGATCACCAACAGCCCCAGACGTTTGACTACCCCGGCAATCGCCGCGCGGCGCGCATCTTCCATGCAGGCACCAGTGGGGTTGTGCAGGGTCGGTGTGGTCACCAGCACGCGGGCACCACTGGCGCGCGCCACACGGTCCAGGTCATCGGGCCGCAGGCCTTGGTTGTCCAGTGCCACACCATGCACGGGCAGGCGCAGTTGCCGACAGGCCGCCTTGATGCCCGGTGCGGTCAGGGCCTCGAGCATGACCGGCTCACCCGCCTGACAGAACGACTGCAGCACCAGTGCCAGCGCTTGCTGGGCTCCTCCACACAGCAACAGCTCGTCCGCTGACAGGGCCAGGCCGCGGTTGGCCACCCATTGGGCGCCGCGAATCCGCCCTAGCAGCAACTGCTCGGGGCCCAGGTAATGATCGAGCAAGTTGCTATCGGGGCGTTGCAGCAGGCTGCGCAAGCTGTCGTGCAAATCATGGTTGTGCGGATCGGCCACCGGAACATTGGTCGACAGGTCGATCAGCGGGCGTTGCCCGTCATGATGCTTGAGGCGAAACAAGGTCGCTTCCTTGCTGCCCGCCAGCACGTAAGTGCCGCGGCCCACTTCGCCAGCCACCAGGTGGCGAGCGGCAGCTTCGCGGTAGGCCTGCTGGGTGGTACTGGGGTTGAGGCCCAGTTTCCAGGCCAGCCGACGTTGCGGAGGCAGGCGATCACCGACCTTGAGTGCGCCGCTTTCGATGGCGTGGGCAATTGCATCGACCAAGGCGAGATAGCGGGGTTGGTCATCGTCGACCAGCTGCGGGATCCACACGATATTGCTACCCATGCAATATAAGGTTTTACCCATACAATGCCCGGCGCTTAGGATCGGATCAACCACCTACCGAAGAGGGATGATCGCCATGTTCGACCTTGCTGCCCTGCGCGAAGCTGCCGATTTCGTACACCAGCACGTTCCACCGACGCCACAGCGCAGCTGGCCGCTTCTGGCAGAGCGGGTGGGCTGCAAGCTGTGGGTCAAGCACGAAAACCACGCGCCCACCGGCGCCTTCAAGGTGCGCGGCGGGTTGGTCTATGTGCGTTCGCTGCTGGCCGCTGGCAAGCCCCCGCGTGGCCTGGTTACCGCCACCCGTGGCAACCACGGCCAGAGCATGGCACTGGCCGCGAGCCAGGCCGGTGTGCCGCTGGTGATCGTGGTGCCCGAGGGCAATTCGAAAGAGAAGAACGCAGCCATGCGCGCGCTTGGCGCCGAACTGGTGGAGCACGGTGTCGACTTCGACGTGGCCCGCGAAGAGGCGGCCCGCCTGGCGGAGGAACTGGGTTATGACATGGTGCCATCGTTCCACCCTGAGCTGGTGCGCGGGGTAGCCACCTATGCCCTGGAGCTGTTCGAGGCTGTGGGCGAGCTGGATTGCGTGTACGTGCCGATCGGCATGGGCTCGGGCATCTGCGGGCTGATCCAGGCACGCAACCTGTTGGGGCTGAAGACCGAAATCGTCGGCGTGGTCTCCAGTGCGGCCGATGCCTACGCACAGAGTTTCGAGCTGGGTCGCATCGTCACCACGGCTACCGCCGATACCTTTGCCGATGGCATGGCCTGCCGGGTACCGCACCCGGATGCCTTTGCCCTCGTGCGCGAGCATGCCGCGCGGATCGTGCGGGTCACCGACAGCGAGGTGGCAGAGGCCATGCGCATGTATCACGAAACCACCCATAACACGGCTGAAGGTGCTGGCGCTGCGGCGCTGGCGGCGTTGCTGCAGGAGCGCGAGCGTCAAGCAGGCAAGCGCGTGGCCGTGGTGCTGAGCGGGGCCAATGTGGATCGCGAGCGTTATGCGCAGGTGCTGGCAAGCAGCGACTGACTTGGGGCATTGCACTTTCAATCCCTGGATTACTCATGGCAGGCTCTACGGTGCCTGTTAGCCTGCCACGAGTGTTCAATGCCATTTTCCAACGGTTTCTTCCTCAGCCTGTCCCTGTGCCTGGATATCGGTGTGGCCAACATCGCCATGATCACCCTCGCCATGCAACGCGGTTTCCTCCAGGGCTTCTGGCTCGGCCTGGGGACTTGCGTGGGAGACCTCGTCTACGCCATTGCGGCGCTGGCTGGCATGACCGTGTTGCTGCAGTTCGACAGCGTTCGCTGGACCTTGTGGCTTGGCGGTTCGGTGTTGCTGGTGTGGTTCGCCATCAAGATGCTGCTGGCCGCCTGGCGTGGCGGGCACATGGATGCCAGTGCGCAAGTGGTGGTGGAGTCGGGCTGGCGCGAGTTTCTGCGGGGTGTATTTCTGGCCATGTCGTCGCCCAGCGCCATCCTCTGGTTCGCTGCTGTCGGTGGCGTGCTGATTTCCCGCTCCGGCGGTGGCAGCTTGTTGGATGCCGGGCTGTTTCTTGGCGGCTTCTTCGCTGCCGGGCTGGTCTGGTGCATGGGCATTTGCGGTATCGCCAGCCACGGTGGGCGCTTGCTGGGGGACCGGCTGCTGACCTGGTCGTACGTGCTGTCGGCGGCGATTTTCTGCTATTTCGCGGTGTATGTGATTGTCTCGGGTTACCGTGAATTCATTGGCGCCAGCCTTTAGAATGCGGTTGCCGTCATGGGGGCATGCCTGGATTGCGGCGGCGCCTGTGAGATCGAGCGCCGCCCGCGCGGCGCATCGCGAGCTGCGCTCGCTCCTACGTTTGTTTCGGGCCAATGAGTCCTGGGGGATTTGTGCGCGAACGTCTTGGCGTATGACGCGATACCGCGTTGCACCAACAAGGCGGTCGCGCGCGCCTGGCACTGGCTTACTGGCCCGAAACAAACGTAGGAGCGAGCGCAGCTCGCGATGCGCCGCGCGGGCGGCGCTCGATCTCACCGGCGCCGCCGCAATCAAGACATGCACCTCTCAAACAAAACTTTCGCAAGACCTGTCGATTTATCCGGCTACCGTTCGACCATGAGCTGAAGGTACAAGACAACCCTGTACCGAAACGCTCATGAGCGATCGGAGGAACACCCGATGAACACGGCAGCCGAAAACGAAATCCGTCAGCTTATCGACCGCTGGATGCAGGCCGTGCGCGACCGTGACATCCCCGCCATCACCGCACCGTACGCCGACGACATCGTCGCCTTCGATGCCATTCAGTCGCTGCAATTCAAGGGCAAGGCGGCCTACCAGGCGCATTGGGAAATGTGCATGAGCATGTGCCCCGGGCCCATGGTCTTCGAGCTCGCCCAACTGACCGTGCACGCTGACGGTGACCTGGGCCTGGCTCACTGGCTGAACCGCTGCGGCCCTGGGGCTGACGAGAGCCAGTGCGGCTTCATGCGTGCCACCGTCGGTTACCGCAAGTCTGGCGGCCAGTGGCAGGTGATTCACGAACACTGGTCGGCACCGTTCGACATGCAAACCCAGAAAGCACTGTTCGATCTCAAGCCTTGATCGGCTATCGCCAAATGCACGTTGCCAACGCCTGGAGACGACCATGAAATACCTGTGCCTGGTCTATTGTGACGAAGGGCTGCTGCACAGCCTGCCCGACAGCCCGGAAGACGCCGAATGCATGGCCTACGCCGAATCGCTGCAGAGCGCCGGGCGGATCATCGCGGCGGAGGCGCTGAAAACCGTGCAGACCGCTACCACCGTGCGCGTGCGCGCCGGGCGAATGAGCATCACCGATGGCCCGTTCGCCGAAACCAAAGAGCAGCTAGCCGGCTTTTACCTGGTCGATGCCCGTGACCTCAACGAGGCGCTGAACATCGCCAAGGGCATTCCGGCGGCACGGGTCGGCAGCGTGGAAGTGCGGCCGGTGCGCGAACTGCAACCCTGAAAGCAATGGAGAACAACAAGAATGACCCTTGTCGAACCCGCGCCTGCGCAGCATGAACTGTCCATCAGCCGCTTGATCGATGCCCCGCCTGCCAAGGTGTTCCGAGCCTGGACCGAGCCCGCATGGCTGATGCAGTGGTGGGGACCGCACGGCATGACCACCCCGGAATGCGAGATGCAACTGTGGGTCGGGGGCCTTTTCCGTACGCTCATGCGGGCCCCGGATGGCTCCGAGTATCCGACACAGGGTGTGTTCCTGGAAATTGCCGCACCGCGCCGGCTGGTGTTCACCGATGCCTTCGGGCCGGGTTGGGTGCCGTCGGGCAAAGCCTTCATGACAGCGGTGATCAGCTTTGACGAAGAAAACGGCAAGACCCGCTATACCGCCCGTGCCTGGCACTGGAATGCAGCCGACAGCCGCGCCCATGAAGAAATGGGTTTCCATCAGGGCTGGGGAGAAAGCCTGGACCGCCTGGTGGAGGTCGTGACCCAGCGGATGCCTGACTGATGGCGGAGCTGGCGCAGGTACGTGCCGAAGTCGAAGCGGTATATCGGCGTGATTCGCGGCGGATCCTGGCGACGCTGATCCGCCTGCTGGGGGATTTCGACCTCGCCGAGGAGGCCATGCACGATGCCTTCTTCATTGCCGTCGAGCGCTGGCAGCGCGACGGCATCCCCGACAACCCGCGGGCCTGGTTGGTCTCGACCGGGCGTTTCAAGGCCATTGACGCATTGCGCCGGCGTGCCCGCTTCGACCGCTCCCAGGCCGAGCTGATCATGCTGATCGAAGGCCAGGGGCAGGACCCCAGTGATGAGGAGTTGCTCGCCGACGACCGTCTGCGGCTGATCTTCACCTGCTGCCACCCGGCCCTGGCGGCCGATGCCCAGGTGCCGCTGACCCTGCGCGAAGTCTGCGACCTGACCACCGAGCAGATCGCCCGGGCGTTTCTGCAAAGCCCGTCGACCATCGCCCAGCGCATCGTCCGGGCCAAGGCCAAGATCCGCGACGCCGGTATTCCTTATCAGGTCCCCGAGCTGCACGAACTGCCCGAGCGACTGGAGAGCGTGCTGCGGGTGATCTACCTGGTGTTCAACGAAGGCTATTCGGCGTCCTCGGGCGAGGCGTTGCTGCAGCAGGAACTGAGCGACGAGGCGATCCGCCTGGGGCGCCTGCTGGTTCAACTGTTGCCGGACGCCGAAGCGGTGGGTTTGCTGGCACTGATGTTGTTGCAGGCCTCGCGCCAGCGTGCGCGCAGCGATGCCGAAGGCAACCTCATACTGCTTGACCAGCAGGACCGCAGCCTGTGGGACCGCGCGCTGATTACCGAAGGCTGCGAGCTGGTGCGCCTGGCGTTGGCCAGCCGAACCTTTGGTGCCTACACCGTGCAGGCGGCGATCGCGGCGGTGCATGCCGAGGCGGCCACCGCGCAAGAGACCGACTGGGCAGAGATCGTCGGGCTGTACGATGTGCTGCATAGGCACTGGCCGTCAGCCGTCGTGGCGCTCAACCGGGCGGTGGCGCTGGCCAAGCGTGACGGGGCACAGGCTGGCTTGGTGGCGGTGGAGGCGATTCTGGCGACTGGGGAGCTGCGCGACTATCACCTGGCGCATGCGGCGCGGGCCCAGTTGCATCAGGAGCTGGGGAATGTTGATGAGGCGCGGGTGGCCTGGCAGCAGGCGCTGTCGCTGACCCATCAGGCGCCGGAGCGGCGGCATATCGAGCGGCGTCTACGCGAACTGTTGTGATAGCTTTTCCGGCCCATTCGCGGGTAAACCCGCTCCCACAGGTGGCGAAGGCCTGGAAGGCGGTGCAATACCTGTGGGAGCGGGTTTACCCGCGAAGAGTCCAGCACCGATATCAGCTGGCGATGAAGTTCGGCGGCGATACCAGTTCGACGGTCTGCTGCTTGCGCGGTGCCAGGATCTCGGCCACGCCCTCGACCACCAGTTCATCGTTCTGGTTGTACACGTTGGTGGCGATACGCACCTTGAACTTCGGCAGCTTCTCGAGGATTTCCAGGCGCACGGTCAGGGTGTCGCCGATTTTCACAGGCTTCTGGAAGCTCATCTGCTGGCCCAGGTAGATGGTGCCAGGGCCTGGCAGGGTGCAGGCCACTGCGGCGCTGATCAGCGCACCGCTGAACATGCCGTGGGCGATGCGCTCCTTGAACATGCTCTTGGCGGCGAATTCGGCATCCAGGTGCACGGGGTTGTGGTCACCGGACATCGCGGCGAACAGCTGGATGTCGCGTTCTTCGACAGACTTTTCGTAACTGGCTTTCTGGCCGACTTCCAAAGCTTCGTAAGGCGTGTTGGTGACCTGGGTCATTGGCGATTCCTTGATAGGCGGACGAGGCCGATATCATTCACTGCGAGCAGGGCGGCCAAGGGCCAGTGCCTGCTCAAGCCATGCGAGGATATCGGCGGTGACCTCGTCCCGATTGATTTCGTTTAGCACTTCATGCCGCGCCTCAGGATAGACGCGCAGCTGTACATGTCGATTGCCGGTCGCGCGCAGGGCGTCGGCCAGATGGGTGAGACGCTTGCCGGCACTCACCGGATCACATTCGCCGCCAATCACCAGCATCGGCAGGTTCGGGTCGATCTGCGCAAGGTTGCGCGCCTGGCTGATCTGCGCCAACCCCTGCAGCAGGTCGAGCCAAAGCTGGTTGCTGCAGCGAAAGCCACACAGCGGGTCGTTGACGTACTTGTCCACTTCCGCCGGGTCACGGCTGAGCCAGTCGAAAGCCGTGCGGTTGGGCTTGAAGGCCTGGTTGAACGAGCCGAACGACAGCCACTCGATCAGTGCGCTCTTGCCCAGTGGCCCCTGGCGCCAGGCTTCCAGGCGCGCAATCAGGCGGGCCACCCGGTACAGCGCCGCGGGCTGGAAGTTGGAACCACTGAGAATCGCCCCGTGCAGGCTGCCGCTGTGGTGCGTGAGATAGGCCTGGGCAATATAGCTGCCCATGCTGTGGCCGAACAGAAACAGCGGGGTGCAAGGGAACTGCTGGCCGATGTGCTGGGCCAGCAGGCCAAGGTCGTTGAGCACGGCATTCCAGCCATGTTGCCGGGCGAACAGGCCGAGGCTGCCATGCTCGGCGGTGCGCCCGTGGCCGCGCAGGTCGGGCGCCAGCAGGGCGTAGCCGGCATCGCTGAGGGCCTGGCCCAGGCGCTGGTAGCGCCCGCCATGCTCGGCCATGCCATGCGCCAGCAGCACCACAGCCTTGACCGGTGTGGCCGGCAGCCATTGGTGCACGTAGAGCTGGCAATGCTCGCTGGCAGGCAGCCAGAAGGCGTCATGGGGCATGGCGAATCCTTTGCGCGAAGGTTACCCGCACAGTGTATGCACAACCGGCCGAATTGCAGGAAGGGCACAAATAAGATTCACAATGTTAATGGCGGCACTTGGCGTATATGCCACCTCGGGCTTACCTGCTAACGTCGGTTCAACGCCTTTTTTTGCCGTCAGGCAGACAGGGCAAGGAATCCGTGCGAGCTCAGGCAGAGGAACAATAATAAATGCAAGCCGACTTCTGGAATGACAAACGCCCCGAGGGCGTGCCTTCCACCATCGACATCCACGCATACGCTTCGGTCGTCGAGGTGTTCGAGCGCTCCTGCAAGCGGTTCGCCGAGCGCCCGGCGTTCAGCAACCTCGGCGTGACCCTGAGCTACGCCGAGCTGGAGCGCCATTCGGCCGCCTTCGCCGCCTGGTTGCAGCAGCACACCGACCTCAAACCAGGTGACCGCATCGCGGTGCAGATGCCCAACGTTCTGCAGTACCCCATTGCCGTGTTCGGCGCCCTGCGCGCCGGGCTGATCGTGGTCAACACCAACCCGCTGTATACCGAGCGCGAGATGCGTCACCAGTTCAAGGATGCCGGGGCCCGCGCCCTGGTGTACCTGAACATGTTCGGCAAGCGCGTGCAGGAGGTGCTGCCCGATACCGGTATCGAGTACCTGATCGAGGCGAAGATGGGCGACCTGCTGCCCGCGGCCAAGGGCTGGCTGGTCAACACCGTGGTCGACAAACTGAAGAAAATGGTCCCGGCCTATCACCTGCCGCAGGCCATCGCGTTCAAGCAGGTATTGCGCGAAGGCCGCAGCCTGGCGCACAAGCCGGTGCCACTCAACCTCGACGACATCGCCGTGCTGCAGTACACCGGCGGCACCACGGGCCTGGCCAAGGGGGCCATGCTCACGCACGGCAACCTGGTGGCCAACATGCTGCAGGTGCTGGCCTGTTTCTCCCAGCACGGCCCGGACGGGCAGCGGCTGATCAAGGAAGGCCAGGAGGTGATGATTGCGCCGCTGCCGCTTTATCACATCTATGCCTTCACCGCGAACTGCATGTGCATGATGGTTACCGGCAACCACAACGTGCTGATCACCAACCCGCGCGACATCTCGGGCTTCATCAAGGAGCTGGGCAAGTGGCGTTTTTCGGCGCTGTTGGGGTTGAACACCTTGTTCGTCGCGCTGATGGATCATCCCGGCTTCCGTCAGCTGGACTTTTCGGCACTGAAAGTCACCAACTCCGGCGGCACGGCGCTGGTCAAGGCTACTGCCGAGCGGTGGGAAGCGCTCACCGGCTGCCGCATCGTCGAGGGCTATGGCCTGACCGAGACCTCACCGGTGGCCAGTACCAATCCCTATGGCCAGTTGGCGCGACTGGGCACTGTGGGCATTCCTGTGGCGGGCACGGCATTCAAGGTGATCGACGACGACGGCAACGAGCTGCCACTGGGGGAGCGAGGCGAGTTGTGCATCAAGGGCCCGCAGGTGATGAAGGGCTACTGGCAGCAACCGGAGGCCACGGCGCAGGCGCTGGATGCCGAGGGCTGGTTCAAGACCGGCGATATCGCGGTGATCGACCCGGACGGCTTCACCCGCATCGTCGACCGCAAGAAGGACATGATCATCGTCTCCGGTTTCAATGTGTACCCCAACGAAATCGAAGATGTGGTGATGGGCCATCCGCAGGTGGCCAACTGCGCGGCCATCGGCGTGCCCGATGAGCGTTCGGGGGAGGCGGTGAAGCTGTTCGTGGTGGCGCGTGAGGGTGGGGTGAGCGTCGAAGATCTGAAGGCCTACTGCAAGGCCAACTTCACCGGCTACAAGGTGCCCAAGCACATCGTGGTGCGCGAGTCGCTGCCGATGACACCGGTGGGCAAGATCCTGCGGCGCGAATTGCGCGACATCGCCTGATATCGGGTTTGCTTTTTCGCGGGGCAAGCCCGCTCCCACAGAAGGATTGTGCATGACCTGTGGGAGCGGGCTTGCCCCGCGAATGCTTCAAGGTGCTCTAACAGGCTGCTTGCAGCCCGATTTGCGACATTTTGGTCAATTACTCTAAAAATGACTTGTATCGTTCATTGAGTCATTTTTGTGACTATGAGGCCGGTATTGGCCCCTAGGCGACCCCATTTAAAGCTGTTACTCTCGGGCCGCTTTCAGATGATCAGGTTTGCAACGAACCCTCATCACATATCAATAATAAACGCATCGACGCGTGAATCGAACTTCGCTGTTGCTGAAGGAGTGGGCTTCCATGATCGAAAATTTTTGGAAGGATAAATACCCAGCCGGGATTACGGCGGAAATCAATCCTGACGAATTCCCCAATATCCAGGCGGTACTCAAGCAATCCTGCCAACGCTTTGCCAATAAACCGGCCTTTAGCAACCTGGGCAAGACTATCACCTACGGCGAGCTCTACGCGCTGTCTGGCGCTTTCGCGGCCTGGCTGCAGCAGCACACCGACCTCAAGCCAGGTGACCGCATTGCCGTCCAGCTGCCCAATGTCCTGCAATACCCGGTGGCGGTATTTGGTGCCATGCGCGCCGGGCTGATCGTGGTCAACACCAATCCGCTGTACACCGTGCGGGAAATGGAGCACCAGTTCAACGATTCCGGTGCCAAGGCCTTGGTGTGCCTGGCCAACATGGCGCACCTGGCCGAGAAGGTGGTGCCCAAGACCCAGGTCAAGCACGTCATCGTCACTGAAGTAGCCGACCTGCTGCCACCGCTCAAACGCCTGCTCATCAACAGCGTGATCAAGTACGTGAAGAAGATGGTGCCGGCCTACAACCTGCCGCGTGCCGTACGCTTCAACGATACCTTGGCGCTGGGCAAGGGCCAGCCGGTCACCGAAGCCAACCCGCAAGCCAATGACGTGGCCGTGCTGCAGTACACCGGTGGTACCACCGGCGTGGCCAAGGGCGCGATGCTGACCCACCGCAACCTGGTGGCCAACATGCTGCAGTGCCGGGCGCTGATGGGCTCGAACCTGCAGGAAGGCTGCGAGATCCTCATCACTCCGCTGCCGCTGTATCACATCTATGCCTTTACCTTCCATTGCATGGCGATGATGCTGATCGGCAACCACAACGTGCTGATCAGCAACCCCCGCGACCTGCCGGCAATGGTCAAGGAACTGAGCAAGTGGAAGTTCAGTGGTTTCGTCGGCCTCAACACGCTGTTCGTTGCCCTGTGCAACAACGAGGCATTCCGCGCCCTTGACTTCTCGGCGTTGAAGATCACCTTGTCCGGCGGCATGGCCCTGCAGTTGAGCGTGGCCGAGCGCTGGAAGAGCGTCACCGGCTGCGCCATCTGCGAAGGCTACGGCATGACCGAGACCAGCCCGGTGGCGGCGGTGAACCCGGCCGAGGCCAACCAGGTGGGTACCATCGGCATCCCGGTGCCATCGACGCTGTGCAAGGTCATCGACGATGCCGGCAACGAGCTGGCGCTTGGCGAAACCGGTGAGCTGTGCGTCAAGGGGCCGCAGGTGATGAAGGGCTATTGGCAGCGTGAAGACGCCACCCACGAGATCCTCGACAGCGAGGGCTGGCTGAAGACCGGCGACATCGCGCTGATCCAGCCAGATGGCTACATGCGCATCGTCGACCGCAAGAAGGACATGATCCTGGTCTCGGGCTTCAACGTGTACCCCAACGAGCTGGAAGACGTGCTCGCCGCCTTGCCGGGCGTGCTGCAGTGCGCAGCCATCGGTGTGCCGGACGAG
Source organism: Pseudomonas sp. LRP2-20 (assembly GCF_024349685.1). Classification (NCBI taxonomy): domain Bacteria; kingdom Pseudomonadati; phylum Pseudomonadota; class Gammaproteobacteria; order Pseudomonadales; family Pseudomonadaceae; genus Pseudomonas; species Pseudomonas sp. LR2-20. The sequence continues at coordinate 1,471,901 of NZ_AP025944.1, forward strand.
AAGTCGGGTGAAGTGATCAAGGTGTTCATCGTGGTCAAGCCGGGCATGACCTTGACCAAGGAGCAGGTGATGGAGCACATGCGTGCCAACGTCACGGGCTACAAGGTGCCGCGTTACATCGAGTTCCGCGATGCCTTGCCGACCACCAACGTCGGCAAGATCCTGCGCCGTGAACTGCGCGATGAAGAGCTGAAGAAGCAGGGGCTGAAGAAGATCGCCTGATCGACCTTACTGGCCTTTTCGCGGGCAAGCCCGCTCCCACAGGGGCAGCACACCTCTTGAGTGTTGTGCTGTCCCTGTGGGAGCGGGCTTGCCCGCGAATGGGCCTTTAGCGTCAGCGCAGTTTTTCCAGCATCTGGTAGTACCACATCCCCGCCGCCAGCAGCGGATTGCCCAGCAAGTCCCCCATCGGCACCCGCACGTGCTTGCACTGCGCGAAGGTGTCGAACTTCTCCAGCGTTCCCGTCAGTGCCTCGGCCATGATCTCGCCCATGATGTGGCTGGTGGCGATGCCGTGCCCGGAATAGCCCTGGCAGTACCAGACGTTGTCCGACAGCTTGCCCAGTTGCGGAATGCGGTTGACCACGATGCCCATCGCGCAGCTCCACTGGAACTCGATCGGCACGCCCTTGAGCGCCGGGAAGGTACGCTCGATGCAGGGGCGCAGCTCGCCTTCGATATCACGCGAATCCTTGCCCGAGTAGTTGGCGCCGCCGCCGAACAGCAAGCGCTTGTCAGCGGTCAGGCGGTAGTAGTCGAGCACGAAGCGGCAGTCGTATACCGCCAGGTCCTGCGGGTTGATCTGCTGCGCCAGTTCGCCCAGCGGGGCGGTGGTGACGATGCCGCCCATGGCCGGGAAGATCTTGCCCTTGAGCTGGCGTTTTTCCAGCTTGTGGTAGACGTCGCCGGCGAGCATCACCTGGCGCGCTTCGATCCGGCCGTGGGCGGTGACCACCGCCGGGCGTGGGCCGTGGACGATGTCCAGCACTTCGGAGTTCTCGAAGATCAGCGCACCCAGGCTGTGGGCGGCGCGGGCTTCGCCCAGGCACAGGTTGAGCGGGTGCAGGTGCAGGTTGCGCAGGTTCTTCAGTGCGCCCAGGTACAGCGGGCTCTGCAGGTGCCCGGCCACGCCGTCGCGGTCGAGCAGTTGCACCTGGTCACCCATGCCGCGGCGTTCGGCCTCGGCCAGGAAGCTGCGCAGCTCTTGCATGTGCGAGGGTTTCATCGCTGCATGCAGATGGCCGCGCTTGAGGTCGCAGTCGATGCCATAGCGCTCGACCCGCTTCTCGATGACCTGGTGCCCGCGCCAGCGCAGGTGCCAGATGAAATCATCGACCTCGGCGCCCAGGTGGTTGCGCATCTGCGTGCGCATGGCCTCGTCACCCGACAGGCTGCCGGTGACCTGGCCGCCGTTGCGGCCGCTGGCACCCCAACCGATACGGTTGGTCTCGACGATCGCCACCTTCAGGCCGCGCTCGGCCAGTTCCACTGCGGTGGCTACGCCGGTGAAGCCGCCGCCGATGATGGCGACGTCGACCTGCACCGTGCCCTTGAGCTGCGGGTACTCGGTGTGGTCGTTCAGCGAGGCGCTGTAATAGGACGGCGCGCGCTGGGCCGGGCCATTGTTCAATGCTGCGTTCATGGGTGTTCCTTGTTCTGAATGGGGTAAGGCTCAGGCCTGGTGCAGGTACCAGCGCCAGTCCTGTTCGCTGACTTCGGCCATGAACTGGCGATACTCGGCGCGCTTGACCTTCAGGTAGACGCCGAGAAACGCCTCGCCGAGCGCCTCGCGCGCCCAGTGCGAGCGCTCCAGTGCGTCGAGTGCGGTCAGCCAGTCGGTGGGCAGGTGCTCGGTGGCCTGGGCATAGCCGTTGCCTTCGACCGGCGCACCGGGGTCGAGCTGTTCGCGGATACCGCGATGGCTGGCGGCCAGAATGGCAGCGGCAGCCAGGTACGGGTTGGCATCGGCGCCACAGATGCGGTGCTCGACATGCCGGCTGTTGGCCGGGCCGCCGGGCACGCGCAGGCTGACGGTGCGGTTGTCGACGCCCCAGGTCGGTGCCAATGGTGCATAGCTGTTGGCCTGGAACCGGCGGAACGAGTTGGCGTTGGGGCAGAACAGCAGCAGCGATTCATGCAGGTGGCGGAGCATGCCGGCCACCGCCTGGCGCAGCAGCGGGGTGCCGGCCGGATCGGTGCTGGCGAACAGGTTGTTGCCAGCGCTGTCGGCAAGGCTCAGGTGCATGTGCATGCCGGTGCCGGCCAGTTGCGCGAACGGCTTGGCCATGAAGCAGGCCTGCATGCCATGGGCATGGGCCACGCCCTTGACCAGGCGCTTGTAGCGCACGGCCTGGTCCATCGCCTGCAGCGCATCGCCATGTTCCAGGGTGATTTCCACCTGGCCGGGAGCGTACTCGGAGATTGCCGTGCGGGCAGGGATGCCCTGGGCCTTGCAGGCAGCGTAGAGGTCGGCAAGGAACGGTTCGATCTGCTCCAGCTCGCGCAGGCCGTAGACCTGGGTGCTGCGCGGGCGCCCGCCGTCGTTGTCCAGCGCCGGTTGTGGGCGGCCCTGGGCATCGCGCTTCTGGTCGAGCAGGTAGAACTCCAGCTCGCAGGCCATCACCGGGTGGTAACCATCAGCCTTGAGCGCCTCGATGGTACGCAGCAGCACATGGCGCGGGTCGGCGACGCTGGCCGGCAGGCCTTCGCTGGGGTGCATGCTGACCTGCACCGCCGCAGTCGGCACCCGGCGCCAGGGCAGGCGTACCAGGCTGCCATCCAGTGGGTAGGCGCGGCAGTCGATGTCACCGACATCCCAGACCAGGCCGGAGTTTTCCACGTCGTCGCCATTGAGGGTCAGGCCGAGGATGGTGCTGGGGAGCGGGCGGCCGCTCTGGTAGACCGCCAGCAGTTCCTCGCGGTGCAGCAACTTGCCTCGTGGCACGCCGTTGGCGTCGAGGATGAACAGTTCGAACAGTTCGATATCGGGGTTTTCTGCCAGGAAACGGCTGGCGTGCTCTACAGGTGCAAAGTGCATGATGGATTGGCTCACAGGCGCACGGGACCGGCGCACGGGCGCGGTCCACTGGAATCAAACGGCCGGGCTGCGGCCGAGTTGGGTCACAACGGCGTGAGCGAGAAATCCGGTGGGCGTGCGTGGCGGCAGTGCCACAGCGCCCAGAAGGCGAGGATGACATGGACCAGCGGATTTTCACCGGCGCGGGACCGGGCCTTCGCTGGCGAAGGACGGGACGACGGTGGGGCGATGGTCTGGACGGGAGTCATGCCTTTGATACTCACATGCGGCGTAAGGTTGATTAAAGCAGTGAATGGCAACCTTCACATCGGACTTGGCTAAACATATGTACTGTCTGGACTGGCCTCTTCGCGGGTGAACCCGCTCCCACAGGATTCCCTCAAATCTGATTCCACTGCGGTTCCTGTGGGAGCGGGTTTACCCGCGAAAGCGCCGGCACAGGCAGCAGAGAACCGGCAAATCTGCGACAATCGCGCATCCTACGAATGCCGATCATGAAAAAGCAGGCCCACCTGCATCACTAAAAAGCCCCATGACTGACCAAGCCATCGACAAACTGCTGCAAAACCTCGACCACGCCATGATCGCCGAGCGCCATCGCTTGCGCCGGCAGTTGCATGATCTGCGCAAGCGCCCCGACGAGGCGAAGCTGGCGCAGTGGGTGGAAAAGGTCCAGGCATCCTGCGCCCAGGTCACCGCACGCCAGAACAGCGTGCCGCAGATCCACTACGACGACAGCCTGCCGATCGCTGCCAAGCGTGATGAGATCAAGAAGGCCCTGGCAGAACACCAGGTGCTGGTGATTGCCGGCGAAACCGGTTCGGGCAAGACCACCCAGTTGCCGAAGATCTGCCTGGAGCTGGGCCGCGGCAGCCATGGCCTGATTGCCCATACCCAGCCGCGGCGTATCGCCGCGCGCAGTGTCGCCGCCCGGGTTGCCGAAGAGCTCGGCACGCCGCTGGGTGGGCTGGTCGGCTACCAGGTGCGATTCGAAGACCAGAGCGATGCCAACACCCTGGTCAAGCTGATGACCGACGGTATCCTCCTGGCCGAAACCCAACACGACCGTTTTCTCGAACGCTACGACACCATCATCGTCGACGAAGCGCATGAGCGCAGCCTCAACATCGACTTCCTGCTCGGCTACCTGAAGACCCTGTTGCACCGCCGGCCAGACCTGAAGCTGATCATCACGTCGGCGACCATCGACCTGGAGCGGTTCTCCAGGCATTTCGACAATGCCCCGATCATCGAGGTGTCCGGCCGTACCTTCCCGGTGGAAACCTGGTACCGCCCCCTGACCAGCGAACAGGACGAGGAGGGCAACCAGGTCGAGGACGACCTCACCGTCGACCAGGCGATCCTTGCCACCCTTGACGAGATTGCCCAGCACGAACGCAGCGTGGGCAAAGGCCCCGGCGATGTGCTGGTGTTCCTCCCGGGTGAGCGGGAAATCCGCGATGCCGCAGAGATCCTGCGCAAGGCGCAGTTGCGCCACACCGAGATCCTGCCGCTGTACGCGCGCCTGTCGCCGGCCGAACAGCAGCGCATTTTCCAGTCGCACGCCGGGCGCCGGGTGGTGCTGGCCACCAACGTTGCGGAAACCTCGCTGACCGTACCCGGCATCCGTTACGTGATCGACACCGGTACCGCGCGCATCAGCCGCTACAGCTACCGCGCCAAGGTCCAGCGCTTGCCGATCGAGGCGATTTCGCAGGCCAGTGCCAACCAGCGCAAAGGCCGTTGCGGCCGGGTCGAGCCGGGTATCTGCATTCGCTTGTACAGCGAAGAAGACTTCAATGGCCGGCCGGCATTCACCGACCCCGAGATCCTGCGCACCAACCTGGCGGCGGTGATCCTGCAGATGCTGCACCTGCGCTTGGGGGCGATCGACGCCTTCCCGTTCATCGAGCCGCCGGATGGCAAGGCGATCAGCGACGGTTTCAACCTGCTGCAGGAGCTGTCGGCGGTCAACCGCGAGAACCAGCTGACGCCAATTGGCCGCCAGCTGGCGCGCTTGCCGATCGACCCACGGTTGGGCCGCATGCTGCTCGAAGGTGCGCGCCAGGGCAGCCTGCAGGAAGTGCTGATCGTCACCAGTGCGCTGTCGGTGCAGGACCCGCGCGAGCGCCCGCCGGAGCGCCAGCAGGCCGCCGACCAGGCCCATGCGCAGTGGAAGGACGGCGATACCGACTTCGCCGCGCTGGTCAATTTGTGGCGGGGTTTTGAAGAGCAGCGCCAGGCGCTGACTGCCAGCCCGCTGCGCAACTGGTGCCGCAAGAATTTCTTGAACTACCTGCGCCTGCGTGAGTGGCGCGATGCCCATCGCCAGTTGTCGCTGATCTGCCGCGAGCTGCAGTTGGCGGTCAACAAAGAGCCGTCCGACTACCACAAGGTGCACAAGGCGATCCTCAGCGGCCTGCTCAGCCAGATCGGGCAAAAGACCGAAGAAGGTGATTACCAGGGTGCCCGCCAGCGGCGCTTCTGGGTGCATCCTTCTTCCGGCATCGGCCGCAAGCGCCCGCAGTGGGTGATGGCCGCAGAGCTGGTGGAAACCACCAAGCTGTATGCGCGCATGGTCGCCAAGATCGAGCCTGACTGGATCGAGCCGCTGGCGACCCACCTGATCAAGAAGAATCACTTCGAACCGCACTGGGAAAAGAAGCGCGGGCAGGTGGTGGCCTATGAGCAGATCACCTTGTATGGCCTGATCCTGGTCGGCCGCCGCCCGGTGCACTATGGCCCGATCGACCCGGTTGCCTCGCGGGAAATCTTCATTCGCGAAGGCCTGGTTGGCGGTGAAATCCAGTCGCGGGCCAAGTGCCTGGCCGCTAACAAGCGCCTGCTCGAAGAGCTCGACGAACTGGAGGCCAAGGCCCGTCGGCGTGACATTCTTGCCGATGAAGAAACCCTGTACGCCTTTTACGAAGCACGCTTGCCGGCGGAAATCCATCAGACCGCGACCTTCGACGCCTGGTACCGCATGAACAGCCAGAAGGATCCGAATCTGCTGATCATGCGCGAGGAAGACGTGTTGGCCCGCGAGGCCAGCGAAGTCACCGCGGCGCAGTACCCCGACAGCCTGCAGGTCGGCGAGCTGCGCCTGCCGCTGACCTACCACTTCGAGCCGGGCCACCCGCGTGACGGCGTGACCGTACGCGTGCCAGCACCGTTGCTGCCCAGCCTGCCGGGCGAACGGCTGGAGTGGCTGGTGCCAGGCCTGCTGGAAGCCAAGTGCGTGGCGCTGGTGCGCAACCTGCCCAAGGCCCTGCGCAAGAACTTCGTGCCGGTGCCGGACTTCGTCAAGGCCTCGCTGGCGCGCATGACCTTCGGCCAGGGTGCGCTGCCCCAGGCGCTGGGCCAGGAGCTGTTGCGCATGACCGGCGCGCGGGTTTCCGATGAGGCCTGGGCCGAGTCGGTCAACCTGGTCGAAGGCCACCTGCGGATGAACATCGAAGTGGTCGATGGCCAGGGCAAGTTCCTTGGCGAAGGCCGCGACCTGGCCGAGCTGACCGCGCGCTTTGCTGCTGCCAGCCAGGCCGCTTTGGCCGTGCCGCGTACCGAGAAGAGCGAGCAACCGGTGCAGGCCAAGGCCTTCAGCGAGGTCAAGCAGACCGCCCAGCAGAAGATTGCCGGCCTGTCGATGACCGTGTACCCGGCGCTGGTGGAAGAAAACGGCACTGTGCGCGAAGGGCGTTTCTCGACCCAGGCCGAAGCCGAGTTCCAGCACCGTCGTGCCCTGCAGCGCCTGCTGCTGCAGCAGTTGGCGGAGCCGGCCAAGTTCCTGCGCGGCAAGCTGCCGGGGCTGACCGAGCTGGGGCTGCTGTACCGCGAGCTGGGCCGGATCGAGGCGCTGGTCGAGGATATTCTGCTGGCGAGCCTCGACAGCTGCATCCTTGACGGTGAAGCGACCTTGCCGCGTGACGGTGCCGCCCTGGCCGGGCTGGCCGAGCGCAAGCGTGGCAGCTGGGCCGAGCACGCCGAACGCCTGGCCCGGCAGACACTGGAAGTGCTCAAGCTGTGGCACGGCCTGCAGAAGCGCTTCAAGGGCAAGATCGACCTGAGCCAGGCGGTGGCGCTGAACGACATCAAGCAGCAGTTGGCCAACCTGGTCTATCCGGGCTTCGTGCGCGAGACCCCGGCAGCCTGGTTCAAGGAGTTGCCGCGTTACCTCAAGGCGGTGGAGTTGCGCCTCGAGAAGCTGGGCGGCCAGGTGCAGAAGGACCGGGTCTGGAGCGGCGAGCTGGGCAACCTGTGGGCGCAGTACAAGGCTCGGGCCGACAAGCATGCCCAGGAAGGCAAGCGCGATGAGCAGCTGACCCTGTACCGCTGGTTGCTGGAGGAGTATCGGGTATCGCTGTTTGCCCAGCAGTTGGGTACAAAAGTGCCGATTTCCGACAAGCGATTGAGCAAGCAGTGGAGCCAGGTGGAAGGCTAACTTCCTTGATTTGTGGCACACTTCAGTGAATTTGGGGGCCGCTTTGCGGCCCATCGCGGATCAATCCGCTCCTACAGGGATAGCAGCCTTCTGTTGGAGCGGATTCATCCGCGATCGAGGGCGCAGCCCTCGTCGTGAAATTGGTACTAAAGTGCCATTATTCTGTCATATTCCCAGCCAGCGCCCCGTGGCGATGGCCTTTGAGCAGAGGATCGATCGTGCATAACGTCGTGATCAGCGGCACCGGCCTGTATACCCCGGCCCAGAGCATTTCCAACGATGAACTGGTGGCCTCCTTCAATGCCTGGTCGCAGCAGTACAACCAGGACAACGCTGCTGCCATCGAGCGTGGCGAACTCGAAGCAGCTCCCGTGTCCGACGCCGCCTTCATCGAAAAGGCCTCGGGCATCAAGAGCCGTTTCGTCATGGACAAGGCCGGCATCCTCGACCCGCAACGCATGAAGCCGCGCCTGCCGGAGCGTTCCAACGACGAGCAGTCGATCCTCTGCGAAATGGGCGTGGCCGCTGCGCGCCAGGCGCTGGAACGCGCGGGCCGCACCCCGGCGGATGTCGACGGGGTGATCGTCGCCTGCTCCAACCTGCAGCGCCCATACCCGGCCATCGCCATCGAAGTGCAGCAGGCGCTGGGCATCCAGGGGTTTGCCTTCGACATGAACGTAGCCTGTTCGTCGGCCACTTTCGGCATCCAGACCGCCGCCAACAGTGTGGCCCTGGGGCAGGCGCGTGCGGTGCTGATGGTCAACCCGGAGGTGTGCACCGGCCACCTGAACTTCCGTGACCGTGACAGCCACTTCATTTTTGGTGATGCCGCTACCGCGGTGCTGATCGAGCGTGCCGAGCAGGCCACCTCGGCGCACCAGTTCGACATCGTCAGCAGCAAGTTGTGGACCGAGTTCTCCAACAACATCCGTAACAACTTCGGCTTCCTCAACCGTGCGGCGGAAGAGGGCGAGGGCGCGGCGGACAAGTTGTTCATCCAGGAAGGCCGCAAGGTGTTCCGCGAGGTCTGCCCGAAGGTGGCCGAGTTGATCGGTGAGCACCTGCAGGAAAACGGGCTGCAACCAAGCGATGTGAAACGCTTCTGGCTGCACCAGGCCAACCTGAGCATGAACCACCTGATCGTCAAGAAGCTGCTGGGGCGTGAGGTGAGCGAGGAAGAGGCACCGGTGATTCTCGACCGCTATGCCAACACCAGCTCGGCCGGGTCGGTGATTGCCTTCCACCTGTACCAGGATGATCTGGCCAAAGGGTCGCTTGGCGTGCTGAGCTCGTTTGGTGCAGGTTATTCGATTGGTAGCGTGATTCTGCGCAAGCGCTGAGTTTTGTAGAGACTGTACCGGCCTCTTCGCGGGTAAACCCGCTCCCACAGGTACACCACGGTTAACAAGTCCTGTGGAGTACCTGTGGAAGCGGGTTTACCCGCGAAGGGGCCGGGTGCATTTCTGGCAGGCAAAAAAGAGGCGGGAAATACCGGATGGGGTCGGTATTTCCCGCCTCAGCGTGAAGCAGAGGAGCTTGCAGCTTAGAACTTGGCTTCCAGGTCCACCTGCAGGGTGTCGACGTCAGCATCGCTGTTCGGCAGGTTGGAGTAGTCGGTCTTGGCCATCATGTAGGCCGCGCCGAGGGCGAAGTTCTTGTCGATTTCGTAACCGACCTTGAACTTGTGACCGCGGGAACCGGTGAAGCCGTTACCGAAGTCAGAGTCGGTGAACAGGCTGACCACACCATTACGCTGTACGTCGCGGTAGTTGTAGTCCAGGCTCCAGGCACCGATCTTCGACTTCAGGCCCGCCAGCCAGGCGGTGTCCTTGCCATCGGTGCTCTCGGTGTTCTTGACGTACTGGCCGTAAGCCGACAGCGGGATGGCGAAGCCAGTGAAGTCGAGCTGGCCGAAGCCTTCAACCAGGTTGAACTCGTCGGTGGTGTTGCCCAGCGAACGCAGCGCCGCCGAGGCCTTGTCGTTGTCGTAGCCGTAGAGGCTGGCACCGACAGTGACCTTGACGGTGTCAGCCGCGTTGAACTTGGTACCCAGCTGGGCCGCGTACAGCTGTGCGTCGTGCTTGAACTGCACGCCGTCGCCGTCGACGTTGTCCTTCAGGTTGTAGTGACCGATGCTGCCGAACACCTCGGCCGGGCCGGCGTTGGTCTTGTAGGTGACAGCCACGCCTTCCGGGTTGATGTCGCTGTCCCAGATAATGTCGCCCATGCTCACCCAAGGCTGCATCATCTTGCCGCCGATCAGGTGCAGGTTAGGGACGGCGGTCGGGTGCCAGTCGAGGTAGGCCAGGTCGACCCACAGTGATTTCTTCTCGAAGTAGTTGTCCAGGCTCTGGTTGGTCGAGCGGGCATCGGCGCTGCTGCCGGTGGCCACACGCACGCCGGCGTCGACCTGCGGGTTGATCTCGCTGTAGAAGCCGACGCGGGCACGCACGCGCTCGCGGTCCTGGTTGCCACTGCGGGAGATCGGGTTGTCGACGTTGACGTCTTCGTAACGCAGGCGCACATCACCCTTGATCTGGGTCTTGGCGGCCCATGCCACTTTTTGTTCGAAAGCGCTCATACGTTCGGACTGAGCTTTCTGGTCGGCCTTTTCCTTGGTTTCTTTTGCCAGGTCGCCCTGCAGTTCGTTGTACTGCGCCTGGTTGATCGAGCCGTTGGCGCGGAGCATTTCGAGCAGCTTGGCGTCGACAGCAGCACTGGCCGGAGTACTCAGAGCCAGCATCATGCCGGTGAGGCTCACTCCGGTAAGTGTAGAAACAAGACGCATAAGGTTCTCCCTACTAAAAAGATTTGGGGAGGCTCAGCGCCCGCCCCATGTTGGCATGTCTTCGGAAAGGGCCTGACTAGACAGGTTCTGGGGTTCCGGAAAACAGGCGCAAGTATTGCGGGGGGCAATGACAGAATAATGTCTAATTAGTGGCACTGCGGTTAAGTAATCGAGAATGAAAGACGAAACAGGCCGATCCTCATTTGAGCCACGGGCCTCTGTTCGCCGATACTGATGGCCTTGCACAGCGAGTCGAAAACGTGACTAGTCTCTACAGCCTTGCCCATCTGCGTGACCTGCCAGCGGCGACCTGGGATGCCCTGGTCCCCCCTGGCCAACCGTTCCTGCGCCATGCCTTTCTCAGTGCCATGGAAGACAGCGGCAGCGTTGCGCCCAACACTGGCTGGGCCGCCGAACACCTGGTGCTGGAGCGCGACGGGCAGGTACGTGCGCTGCTGCCGGCTTATCGCAAATGGCATTCGTATGGCGAGTACGTGTTCGACCACGGTTGGGCCGATGCCTGCGAGCGTGCCGGCATCGCCTATTACCCCAAGTTGCTCGGTGCCGTGCCGTTCAGCCCGGTCAGCGGGCCGCGCCTGCTGGCGGCCGACCCAGCCGACGCACTGCTGGTGTTGCAGGCGTTGCCGGAATACCTGGGCAAGGGCGGGTTGTCCGGGGCACACATCAATTTCACCGACGCCCAGCTGGATGCGCAGATGGCTGGCCTGCCGGGCTGGATGGAGCGCCTGGGTTGCCAGTTCCATTGGCGCAATCATGGCTACCGGGACTTCCAGGACTTTCTCGACAGCCTCAGCTCACGCAAACGCAAGCAGATGCGCAAGGAACGTGAGCAAGTGGCAGGGCACGGCATCGATTTTCGCTGGTATCGCGGTGACGAACTGGATGAGGTGCAGTGGGATTTCGTTTTCCTCTGTTACGCCAACACCTATGCGGTGCGCAGGCGCGCGCCGTACCTGACCCGGGAGTTCTTCAGCCTGCTGGCCGAGCGCATGCCCGAGGCGGTGCGGGTGGTGATGGCGCGTCAGGGTGGGCGTGATGTGGCGATGGCCTTGAGCCTGGTTGGGGGCGATAGCCTGTTTGGTCGCTATTGGGGCTGCCTCGATGAGTTCGACCGGCTGCATTTCGAGACCTGCTTCTACCAGGGCATGGACTTTGCCATTGCCGAAGGGCTGCAGCGTTTCGATGCCGGGGCCCAGGGCGAGCACAAGCTGATTCGCGGGTTCGAGCCGGTGCTGACGCGGTCATGGCATTACTTGCTGCACCCGGGATTGCGGCGGGCGGTGGAGGATTTTCTGCAGCAGGAGCGGGCAGGGGTGAGGGGATATGCCGAGGAGGCCAAGGGCATGTTGCCTTACCGCAAGGAATAAGATCTTTACTGCCTGTACCGGCCTCTTCGCGGGCAAGCCCGCTCCCACAGGATCACCGTTGCCCTTAGGCTTGTGCGGTCCCTGTGGGAGCGGGTTTACCCGCGAAGAGGCCAGAACAGCACTCAGTCGACCCCGACAAAGCCCCCGGTCTGGTGATGCCACAAGCGGGCATACAGCCCTTGCTGCTCCAGCAGCTCACTATGGCTGCCACTCTCGACGATCCGCCCTTTGTCCAGCACCACCAGGCGGTCCATCCGGGCGATGGTCGACAGCCGGTGGGCGATGGCGATCACCGTCTTGCCTTGCATCAGCGTCTCCAGGCTTTCCTGGATGGCCGCCTCGACCTCCGAGTCCAGTGCCGACGTGGCTTCGTCCATGATCAGGATCGGGGCATTCTTCAGCAGCACCCGGGCAATCGCGATGCGCTGGCGCTGGCCGCCAGACAATTTCACACCACGCTCGCCGACATGGGCATCGAAGCCGGTGCGGCCCTGGGCATCCGACAACTGCGGAATGAACTCGTCGGCCCGTGCACGGCGCACGGCCTCGTGCAGCGCCGCTTCACTGGCGCCAGGGCGGCCGTACAGCAGGTTGTCGCGGATCGAGCGGTGCAGCAGCGAGGTGTCCTGGGTGATCATGCCGATCTGTGCGCGCAGGCTGGCCTGGCTGACCTCGGCGATGTCCTGGCCGTCGATCAGGATGCGCCCGCCTTGCACGTCGTACAGGCGCAGCAGCAAGTTGACCAGGGTCGACTTGCCGGCGCCGGACGGGCCGATCAGGCCGATCTTCTCGCCCGGGCGGATGTCCAGGTTCAGCCCTTCGATCACGTTGGCGGCCTTGCCGTAGTGGAAGTCCACGTCGTCGAAGCGTACGGCACCGCGGCTGACCTTGAGTGGCGGCGCCTGGGGCTTGTCGGTGACGGTGACCGGCTGGGCGATGGTCTGCAGGCCGTCCTGGACCATGCCGATGTTCTCGAAGATGCCGTTGACCACCCACATGATCCAGCCCGACATGTTGACGATGCGGATCACCAGGCCGGTGGCCAGGGCAATGGCACCGACGGTGATCAGCGACTGGCTCCACAGCCACAGCGCCAGGCCGGTGGTGGTGACGACCAGCAGGCCGTTGAGGGTGGTGATGACCACGTCCATGCTGGTGACCACACGCGCTGCCAGCTGGGTTTTCTCGGTCTGTTCGCGGATCGCTTCGCGGGCGTACTGCTGTTCATAGTCGGTATGGGCGAACAGCTTGAGGGTGGCGATGTTGGTGTAGCCATCGACGATCCGCCCCATCAGCTTGGAGCGGGCATCGGAGGAAATCACCGAACGTTCCTTCACCCGCGGCACAAAGTAGTACAGCGCGGCGATGTAGCCGATGATCCACAGCAGCAGCGGCAGCATCAGGCGCCAGTCGGCCTCGGCGAACAGCACCAGCGAGGTGATGGCGTAGATCAGCACATGCCACAGCGCATCCACCGCCTGCACCGCGGAGTCGCGCAGCGAGTTGCCGGTCTGCATGATGCGCTGGGCGATGCGCCCAGCGAAGTCGCTCTGGAAGAAGTTCAGGCTCTGCTTGAGCACATAGGTGTGGTTCTGCCAGCGGATCAGGCTGGTCATGCCGGGGTTGATGGTCTGGTGCACCAGCAGGTCGTGCAGGCCGAAGAACACCGGCCGCAGCAGCAGGATCACCACCAGCATCCAGATCAGTTCGCCGCTGTGTTCGCTGAAGAAATTGGCATTGGGCGTGCCCTGGGCCAGGTCGATGATGCGGCTCAGGTAGCTGAACATCGCCACCTCGATCAGCGAGGCGAACAGGCCGACCACCAACAGGGCGAGAAAGCTGGGCCAGACCTGGCGCAGGTAGTACAGGTAGAACGGCCAGACCTGGCCGGGCGGCGACTCGCTGGGCGCGTCGCGGAAGATGTCGATCAGTTGCTCGAAACGGCGGTACAGCATGGGTGACAAGACTCCTGTGCTACCCGACCCTGGAAGGTTTCACGTCCCTGTGAAACCTGCGGTCAGTCGATGCGTTTGGCGGACTTGATGTACACCGGGTCGGCCGGCACATCGCGCATGCCTTTCTTGACGGTGGTTGGCGAATTGACGATCTGGTCGACCACTTCCATGCCCTTGGTCACTTTGCCGAACACGGCGTAACCGGCGTCGCGGCCCGGGTTGAGGAAGTCGTTGTCGGCGACGTTGATGAAGAACTGGCTGGTGGCCGAGTTCGGGTTGGAGGTGCGCGCCATCGACAGCGTGCCACGGGTGTTCTGCAGGCCGTTGCTGGCCTCGTTCTTGATCGGGGCCTGGGTGTCTTTCTGCACCATCTGGTCAGTGAAGCCGCCGCCCTGGACCATGAAGCCCGGAATCACCCGGTGGAAGATGGTGTTGTTGTAGAAGCCGCTGTCTACGTACTGCAGGAAGTTCTTGGTACTGACCGGTGCCTTCTCGGCGTTGAGCTCGATTTCGACCTGGCCGAAGCTGGTGTCCAGCAGTACGTGCGGGGTCTTGTCGGAGGCCATGACGCTGGTGGCGAAGGCGACCGAGCAGGCGGTGAGCAGGAGTTTTTTCAGCATGGGCTCAATGATCCTTGAGAGGTGGAAGCGGCTGCAAGGAACTGCAGCAGGGTCTGGTTGAAGACCTCGGGTTGATCGAGGGGCGTAGCGTGCCGGGAATCGTCGATGACCACCAGCCTGGCGTGGGGCATCAGGGCGACGTAGCGTTCTTTAAGGTGTATCGGGGTGTAATCGTGGTCGGCGGCAATCACCAGCGTGGGACAGCGAATTTGCCCGATGCGTTCCTGCACGCCCCAGTCGACGATGGCATCGAAGCTCTTGAGGTAGGCGCGTTTGTCATTGCGTGCCCAGCGTTCGGCCATCTTCTTGCGCAGTTCGGCTTGCCCCGGTTTGGGGAACAGCCGTGCGGCCAGGCCCTGGCCGACCGTCTCGACGCTGAGGATGCGCGCCAGTCCCCAGCGCTTGAGCCACCACAACCAGTCGCTGCGGGTTCGGCGCTTGACCTCGGGGGCGCTGTTGACGATGCACAGGCTGCGCAGCCAGTGCGGGTGATCGACCGCGAACTGGAAACCGACCATGCCACCCATGGACAGGCCGACGAAGTGCACCGGGCCGGTCTGCAGGTGTTCGAGCAGGGCCAGCAGGTCTTCGCTGAAGGTGGCGATCTGGTAACCGTCGCGGGGCTTGTCGGAACGGCCGTGGCCGCGGATGTCCATGAGGATCACCCGGTAGTGGCGGCTCAGCTCGGGTACCTGCAGCTCCCAGTCCTGGCTGCTGGAACCCAGGCCGTGCAGCAGGACCAGGGGCTCGCCCTGGCCATATTCCTGATAATGCAGCGAGCATCCTTCATGTTCGAAATAGGCCATGGGCGCGGTCCTCTCAAGCTTGTGGGGGGGCTGCGAAGGGCACGTCCAGTGGCGCAGTGTCGAAATTGCGCAGCAGGTCGATGAGAATCTGCGTAGCCGGGCCCAAGGTCTTCTCTTTGCTCGAATAAAGGTAGAACAGTGGGTGGCGGCTGCCACCCTGATCGAGCGGCAGCGGCTTCAGCACGCCGTCGTGCAGTTCGCGTTCGATCATGTGCCGTGGCAACCAGGCAAAGCCCAGGCCGCTGCCGACGAAGGTGGCGGCAGTGCCCAGGCTGCCGACCGTCCAGCGCTGCTCGGCGCCGAGCCAGCCGACATCGCGCGGCTGGGCGCGACCGGAGTCGCGGATCACCACCTGCAACTGGCTTTCCAGGTCCTGGAAGGTGATCTCCCGGCCCAGCCGGTGCAGGCTGTGCTCGGGGTGGGCGACAGCGACGAACTCCACCGAGCTCAATTCGCTGCCCAGGTAGCCGCCGATGCTGTAGCTGCTGATGGCCAGGTCGGCGATGCCTTCGTGCATCACTTCCTCGACGCCGGACAGCACCTCCTCACGCAGGCGCACCCGGCAACCGCGGCTCTGCGGCATGAACGCAGCCAGGGCGCGCACCAGGCGGGCACTGGGGTAGGCCGCATCGACCACCAGGCGTACCTCGGCTTCCCAGCCTTGCTCCATGTGATGCGCCAGGTCTTCCAGCTGGCTGGCCTGCTTGACCAGGTGCCGCGAACGGCGCAGCAACACGTTGCCGGCCTCGGTCAGCACGGCCTTGCGGCCATCGATGCGCAACAGCGGCACACCCAGTTGCTCCTGCATGCGCGCCACGGTGTAGCTGACCGAAGACTGCGAACGGTGCAGGGCTTCGGCGGCCTGGGCAAACCCGCCATGGTCGACCACTGCCTGCAGGGTCCGCCATTGATCCAGGGTCACGCGCGGCGCTTTCATGTTTGGCTCCTGTTGTCCTAAGCTGCGCTCTTTCAAGGAGAGCGCCCCATGAAGAAATGTTGTGCGGCAATACTGATGTGCCTGCCCCTTGGGGCCATGGCTTACCCCATCGACGTGGAGAAGGACCTGACCGGGGTCAAGCTGGACTACACCACCTACGACACTGCCTACGATATCGGTTCCATTACCCTGAACAACTATGGGCAAGTGCCGGCGGCCTGCAAGGTGACTTTCCGCAACGGGCCCGAGGCGCCGCGGGTGCGCCGGGTCAACGTGCCGGCCGGTAAAAGCGTCGATGTGACGGCCAATTTCAATCGGCAGATCATCAAGCTGCGTATCGCGCTGGACTGCAAAGCGCAATAAAACGGATTAATCGATAGATTGAACCCACTTTTTACGCTTTTTTATCGATAGGTCAAGCCTTAATCTCACCTCCATCGAATCGCAACCCTATTTGCCGATGGAGGCACCCCATGTCCCGCGTACTGATCATCGAAAGCAGCGCCCGCCAGCAGGATTCCGTTTCCCGTCAACTGACCCGTGATTTCATCCAGCAGTGGCAGGCGGCGCACCCGGCCGACGCGATCACCGTACGTGACCTGGCGGTGAACCCGGTGCCGCACCTGGATGCCAACCTGCTCGGTGGCTGGATGAAGCCTGAAGAACAGCGCAGCGCCGCTGAACTGGAGGCCCTGGCCCGTTCCAACGAGCTGACCGATGAAGTGCTGGCTGCCGATGTGCTGGTGCTGGCTGCGCCAATGTACAACTTCACCATCCCCAGCACCCTCAAGGCCTGGCTCGACCACGTGCTGCGTGCCGGCATCACCTTCAAGTACACCCCGACCGGCCCGCAAGGCCTGCTCACTGGCAAGCGCGCCATCGTGCTGACCGCCCGCGGCGGCATCCATGCCGGTGCCACCAGCGACCATCAGGAACCGTACCTGCGCCAGGTGATGGCCTTCATCGGTATTCACGATGTCGACTTCATCCACGCCGAAGGCCTGAACATGAGCGGCGAGTTCCACGAGAAAGGCCTGAACCAGGCCAAGGCCAAGCTGGCTGCGGTGGCCTGAGGGTCAACGAATTCCCATCCCTGACACCTGTTTTTGCTCCTTTGGGTGTACCTGCCCGGCCTGATGGCCGGGCTTTTTTATGCCTGGGATTCTTGGATTGCCTGTGCCGGCCTCTTCGCGGGTAAACCCGCTCCCACAGGTACTCCACAGCATTCAAGGCTTGTGCGGTACCTGTGGGAGCAGGCTTGCCCGCGAAAGGGCCGCTACAGCCCCCACATTCCTCATGGTTGAACTCACTTGCCGCAACCCGCTAAGGTCGCGCCCTTGATTTACGAGAGGCAACCATGGGCTACCTGATAATCGTCGCGCTGATCCAGGCGTTTTCCTTCAGCCTGATCGGCGAGTACCTGGCCGGGCACGTCGACAGCTACTTCGCCGTGCTCGCGCGCGTGGTGCTGGCGGGCCTGGTGTTCCTGCCACTGACCCGCTGGCGCCAGGTCGAGCCGCGCTTCCTGCGCTCGATGTTGCTGATCGGCGCGCTGCAATACGGCATCACCTACGTCTGCCTGTACTTGAGCTTCCGCGTGCTGACCGTACCGGAAGTGCTGCTGTTCACCATCCTCACGCCGTTGCATGTGACCTTGATCGAGGACGCCCTGAACCGGCGCTTCAACCCCTGGGCGCTGCTCGCGGCCCTGGTGGCGGTGGCGGGGGCGGGCGTGATCCGTTTCGACAGCATCAGTGGTGACTTCTTCATCGGCTTCCTGTTGCTGCAGCTGGCCAACTTCACCTACGCCGCCGGCCAGGTGCTGTACCGTCACCTGGTTGCCCGCCACCCAAGCGACCTGCCGCACTACAAGCGTTTCGGCTACTTCTACCTGGGTGCGTTGATCGTGGTGCTGCCGGCGTTCCTGCTGTTCGGCAACGCCCAGCACCTGCCGACCAGCAACGTGCAATGGCTGGTGCTGCTGTTCCTGGGCCTGTGCCCTACGGCGCTGGGGTTGTACTGGTGGAACAAAGGCGCCTGCCTGGTTTCGGGCGCTACGCTGGCGGTGATGAACAACCTGCATGTGCCGGTGGGGCTGCTACTGAACCTGCTGATCTGGAACCGCGACGAACCGCTTGGCCGGTTGCTGCTCGGTGGCGCGATCATCCTCGCGTCGGTATGGCTCAGCCGCCTGGGCAACCGCGTCACGGCGCCAGCGGCTGGCAAGGCCTGACATGCACACCATCTTCGTCATCGTCGCGCCGATCTTCGCCCTGATCCTGGTCGGCTTCCTGTGCCGCAAGACAGACAAACTGGGTGACAAGGCCGCCGCCGAGATCAACAAGATGGTGGTCTGGCTGTGCCTGCCGGCGTTGCTGTTCAAGGTCACCGCCACGGCAACCTGGAGCGAGATCTGGCACCCAGGGTTCATCGTCGCTTTCGGCGCCGGTGCGCTGGCGATGTTCGTCGTGACCCTGGCCTGGCGCCTGCACAGCGGCCACGGCTTGGTGGCGGCGAGCATCGACGGGCTCAGTGCCGGCTATGCCAATACCGGCTACATCGGCATCCCGCTGTGCCTGCTGCTGTTCGGCCAGCCGGGGCTGCAGCCGGCGCTGATCTCGTCATTGATCGTGGTCTGCCTGGTGTTCGCGATTTCCCTGACGCTGATCGAGATCGGCCTGCAGGAGGAGCGGCAGATCGGCCGCGCCGTTTTGCTGGTGAGCAAGGCGCTGGCGAAGAATCCGCTGGTGATCTCGCCGCTGGCGGGGGCAGGGTGGGCCATGAGCGGTCTGGGGCTGGCCGAGCCGGTGATGCATTTTCTGGACATGCTGGCCTTGGCGACCACGCCTTGCGCGTTGATCTCGCTGGGGGCATTTCTGGCCGAGAAACGCACCGGTTCGCAGGCAAGCCCGTGGCCGCTGGTGGCGCTGAAGCTGGTCGGGCAACCGGCGCTGACTTGGGTATTGGCGTTCAAGGTGTTCAGCCTGCCGACCATGTGGGCTGCGTCGGCGGTGCTGTTGGCGGCGCTGCCGACCGGTACCGGGCCGTTCATGCTGGCGGAGTATTACAACCGCGAGGCGGGGCTGATTTCACGCACGATCCTGTTGTCGACCGTGGCGTCGTTGCTGACCCTGACCGGGCTGCTATACGTGCTGGGGTATGCGGGGTAGCTGCCGGCCTCTTCGCGGGTAAACCCGCCCCCACGGGATCTGCGCAGGCCTGAGGGCTGCGCGGCACCTGTGGGAGCGGGTTTACCCGCGAATGGGCTGCAAAGCAGCCCCGGGCTATCTCAGCCAATTTGCTTATCTGGAACCAGCCCGAGCCACTGGCAGGCTGCTCATCGGCGGGGCGGTGATCCTGGCGTTGTTGTGGATGAGCCGCCTGGGCAGAGCCTGACGTTATCAAGCAAGGCATGACGCAGCTAGCTAAGGCGCGTTCGTTAATGAACCCAAACCCCGCCGGTGCCTACCCGATAATCATGAAAATGAAATCGGGAGACCGGCGTGAAGCTAGAAACGCGAAGTATCGAATTCGTCCCACACGCTGAGCGTTATGGCACGCCTAAACGATTGTTCACCGTCTGGTTCAGCTCCAACTTCCAGATAACCGCACTGATGGTCGGCACCCTGGGCGCTGCGTCGGGGCTGAGTTTCGGCTGGACCTTGCTGGGCTTGTTGGTCGGTAACCTGATCGGCACCGTGTTCATGGCCGCGCACTCCGCCCAAGGCCCGCACCTGGGCGTGCCCCAGATGATCCAGAGCCGCGCCCAGTTCGGTGTCCATGGTGCGGCGCTGCCTTTGCTGGTGATGGTCACGGCCGCTGTACTGTTCCTTGCCGCCAGTGGCGTGCTGATGCGCAATGCCGTGCAGGCGCTGGTGCCCATGAGCAATGACCAGGCCATCGTGGTGGTCGGTGTGCTGACCTTCATCATCGGCTTTGTCGGTTACGAACTGATCCACCGCCTGGGGGCGTGGATGAGCCTGCTGTCGACCTTGGTCTTTGCCGGCGCCCTGGTGCTGATCCTGCTGCACCCCGGCGACCTGACAGGCACAGCGGCGGTAAGCACGGGCTTTTCATTCACCGCCTTCAACCTGATCGTGGCCCAGGCCGCCTCGTGGACGCTCGGATATGGCCCCTATGTGGCCGATTATTCGCGGTACCTCCCAGCCAACGTCAACCCTCGCGCCACTTTCTGGGCCACCTATTGCGGTTGTGCGCTGGGTTCCTTCGCCATGATGGCATTGGGCGCGCTGGTGGCCGTGGAGTTACCCTCGGCACTGGGGCATGATCCTGCGACCGCCATTGCCGGCTTGTTTGGCCCCTGGGCGCCGTTGGCACTGGCTGTGATTGCGCTGGGGGTGATCCAGTACAACGTGTTGTGCCTGTACAGCGCCTACATGTCGTCGGTCACCATCTTCGGCGCCTTCAAGACCATCAGGCGTGTGAGCGCAACTGCCAAGGCGCTGGTGATGGCTGGCCTGACCGCAGCGGCAACGCTGATCGCCATCGCGACCCAATACAATTTCGATACGTTCTTTGCCGACATCCTGATCGGCCAGCTGTACCTGTTGATTCCATGGAGCGCGATCAACCTGGTGGATTACTACTGGGTGTGCCGAGGCCAGTATGACGTGGGGGCACTGTATGACGCCAAGGGGCGTTACGGCTGCTTCAATCGTCGAAGCCTGGCGGTGTATGCCGTAGCGATCATCGGGACCATCCCGTTCATGAAGCTGTCGTTCTACACGGGCTTCGTGGCCGAGTGGCTGGGGGCGGACATCAGCTGGGCGATGGGGCTGATCCTGGCTGGCGCGCTCTACTGCATGGTCCACGCCCGCGAAAGCAAACCGCTTCTGGCAAGCTAGGTATCTGACTCGGCCTTGAAAGGGGAAGGGGCTGCAACGCAGCCCCGGCAATCTCAAACCTCGTTCATTTCTTCAAGGCGACGCGGCATCGGCTCTGGCACCGCGCGCCCAGCCAACCCCACCCGCATGTCATTGCCACTCGGCTGCTGGTACAGGCTCAAGCCAAACTCCGGCAGCACCGCCAGCAGGTAATCGAAGATATCCCCCTGGATCCGCTCGTACTCCGCCCACGCCGTGGTGGTGGTAAAGCAGTAGATCTCCAGCGGCACGCCCTCGGCGGTGGTCTGCATCTGCCGCACCATGCAGGTCATGTTGGGATGCACGTTGGGGTGGTTCTTCAGGTAGGCCAGGGCAAACGCGCGGAAGGTGCCGATATTGGTCAGCTTGCGGCGGTTGGCCGACAGCTCCGCCACCGGCCCCAGGGCCTCGTTCCAGCGTTGCAGTTCCTGGCGCTTGCCGGCCAGGTAGTCGCCAAGCAGGCTCACCTGGCTCAGGCGCCGCTCTTCATCATGGGTCAGAAAACGTACGCCAGCCGCGTCGATGAACAGGCTGCGCTTGATGCGTCGCCCGCCGGACTGCTGCATGCCGCGGTAGTTGCGGAACGACTCGCTCATCAGGCGCCAGGTCGGGATCGAGACGATGGTCTTGTCGAAGTTCTGTACCTTGACCGTGTGCAAGGTGATATCGACCACATCGCCATCGGCGCCGACCTGCGGCATCTCGATCCAGTCGCCCACGTGCAGCATGTCGTTGCTGGTCAGCTGCACGCTGGCGACGAACGACAGCAGCGTGTCCTTGTACACCAACAGCAGCACCGCCGACATCGCACCCAGGCCCGACAGCAGCAGCAGCGGCGAACGGTCGATCAGGGTGGCGACGATGACGATCGAGGCGAAGATCCACAGCATCATCTTGGCCAGTTGCACGTAACCCTTGATCGAGCGGGTGCGGGCGTGTTCGGTGCGGGCGTAGATGTCCAGCAGGGCATCGAGCAGGCACGACAGGGCCATGGTCATGAACAGCAGGGTGAAGGCCAGGGCGACATTGCCGAGGAAGTGCTGGGCGGTGTCGGACAGTTCCGGCACCAGATTCAGGCCGAACTGGATCACCAGCGACGGGATGGTCTGGGCCAGGCGGTGGAACACCTTGTTATGGCGCAGGTCGTCGAGCCACTTCAGCGCCGCCTGCCGGGCCAGCAGGCGCGCGCTGTGCAGCACCAGAAAGCGCGCCAGGCGGCCGAGGACCAGGGAAATCAGTAGCAGCACCGCCAGGCCGATGGCGGCGTGGAGCAGTGGATGTTGGTCGAGGGTGCCCCACAGGTCGAGGCTGTCACGCCAGATGCGTTGGATGTCCATAAGCTTGTAAACCGGTCTATTGCAGCGAAACGAAGCGCCATTAGAGCGCGGATGGCGAGAAAGTTGCTAAAAGAAATTCGGCTAAGGCGGCAGAAAACGTTACCCTATGCAACTGAATTTCCCGCACTTGCCTGAGGTTACCTCCGTGTTCTCCCAATTCGCCCTGCACGAACGCCTGCTTAAAGCCGTGGCCGAGCTTAAATTTGTCGAGCCAACCCCGGTGCAGGCCGCGGCCATCCCCCTGGCCCTGCAAGGGCGCGACCTGCGCGTGACCGCGCAGACGGGCAGCGGCAAGACCGCGGCGTTCGTCCTGCCGCTGCTCAACCGCCTGGTCGACCTGAAAGGCGGGCGGGTAGAGATCCGCTCGTTGATCCTGCTGCCGACCCGCGAACTGGCCCAGCAGACTCTCAAGCAAGTGCAACTGTTCTCGCAGTTCACCTACATCAAGGCGGGCCTGGTCACCGGCGGTGAAGACTTCAAGGAACAGGCCGCCATGCTGCGCAAGGTGCCGGACGTGCTGATCGGCACCCCGGGCCGCCTGCTCGAGCATCTCAACGCCGGCAACCTCGACCTGTCCCACGTGCAAGTGATGATCCTCGACGAAGCCGACCGCATGCTCGACATGGGCTTCGCCGAGGACATGGAGCGCCTGTGCAAGGAGTGCGAGAACCGCGAGCAGACCCTGCTGTTCTCCGCCACCACCGGCGGCGCGGCCCTGCGCGACATCATCGGCAAGGTCCTGAAAGACCCTGAGCACCTGATGCTCAACAGCGTCTCGCAGCTGGCCGAAGGCACCCGCCAGCAGATCATCACCGCCGACCACGACCAGCACAAAGAGCAGATCGTGCAGTGGCTGCTGGCCAACGAGACCTTCGACAAGGCGATCATCTTCACCAACACCCGCGCCCTGGCCGATCGCATCTACGGCCACCTGGTGGCCAAGGACGTGAAAGCCTTCGTGCTGCACGGCGAGAAGGACCAGAAGGACCGCAAGCTGGCCATCGAGCGCTTCAAGCAGGGCAGCTCCAAGGTACTGGTCGCCACCGACGTGGCGGCCCGTGGCCTGGACATCGACGGCCTGGACCTGGTGATCAACTTCGACATGCCACGCAGCGGCGACGAGTACGTGCACCGCGTGGGCCGTACCGGCCGTGCCGGTGGTGAAGGCCTGGCGATCTCGCTGATCACCCACAATGACTGGAACCTGATGTCCAGCATCGAGCGCTACCTCAAGCAGCAGTTCGAGCGCCGGGTGATCAAGGAAGTGAAGGGCACCTACAGCGGGCCGAAGAAGGTCAAGGCCTCGGGCAAGGCGGTGGGCGCCAAGAAGAAGAAGGTCGACAAGAAGACTGGCGAGAAAAAGGCTGCTGCTAAGCGCAAGCCGACCGCCAAGCCACGGCCGAATGCGCCGCTGGCCAGCTCCGATGGCCTGGCGCCGCTGAAGAAGCGCAAGCCGGCAGCTGAGTAATATTCGATAGCGGTGCTGGCTTCTTCGCGTAGAACCGCCGCGAAGAAGCCAGCACAGGCTATTACCTATTCAGCCTTTTTCTCCGCCTGTTTCAGCTCCTTGATCCGCTTGTCGATCAATTGACACTTGTCGGGCAAGTCCTTGCTCGCCGTCCCCAGCTCCATCCCCTGGAGCTCATCATTGATCTCTTTGGCCTTCTGCGGGTTCTGCTCGGTCAGCTGAGTGACCAATCCGGCCAGCTCTTCACGTTTCTCTGTCGCTTCTTCCGGCGTGCAGGCCCAGGCGGGCAGGGCACAGCACAGGGCGGTGGCACAGGCGATGCGCAGCAGCGGTTTCATCCTTTCTACCTCCGGCGGGGGTGATGCCCGGTGGAGGCGCTTGGCAGACGGTTAGTTCAGCGGCAACGACCGGTGGCTATACCTCTGGGTATTTACCGCGATCCCCCTCGGCTCCTTCGTCGATATCCTTCAGGGCCAGCTGACCGAAACCGAGTGGATGTGGCCAAGCTGATTACTGGGAATGCGGAGTTGTTTCGGTTGTTTATCAATTACCTGGCGAAAAATAGCTGATGCTCAATGGGCAAGGTGAGGTTTGGCCGCCATATCTATGCCCAGTGCCTTCATTACTGCCAGAAAGGATTTGAGCGTTGGGTTGCCATGCTCGCTGAACGAGCGATAAAGCTGTTCACGGGAAAGGCCAGTCTCTTTTGCCAACTCACTCATTCCCTTGGCCCGTGCCACGACGCCGACGGCTTTCGCAACATAGCCAGCATCGCCTGTCTCCAGCGCATCTGTCATGAAATGCGCTATTGCCTCAGGTGTGGTGAGGTAATCCGCTGGATCGAATTCGAAGAATTTCTCAGTCATTTTGCATCCTCCACGAACGCAGAATCTGGTGGGCAGCCCTGATATCTCTTGGTTGACTACTTTTGTCACCACCACAAAGCAGAATTACCCACGTATCACCCGATTGGTGAAAGTACACCCGGTAACCCGGACCATAGTGAATCCTCAGTTCACTGATACCTTGGCCAACGGGAGAGACGTCGCCTGGCATGCCTTCCACAAGCCGATTGATGCGGGAGATGATCCTGACCCTCGCATTGGCATCTCGAAGCCCGACTATCCATTTTCTGAAACTGCTGGATTCTAATTTTTTCATCGGGCGAATGTAGTTTATAAAATACATTCGCGGGACGCAGCAAATAGTTTCTACCTTTTGCCACTTGTTACCTGATGTGAGCGACCTTGCGTCATGCCGTTCCAGTTCCGGATTCTGTCGTAGTCACATTCGGCAAGATTCGTGTCTAGGTAACTTTTGGAACACTCCCGCCTGCCAACAGGTCCCAACCTGTGTACCCCCTTCGTCCACAGCAGGAGGCCATCTCCATGAGCAGCACCTACGACTGGGACCTGATCGAGCGTTTGCTGCACGAAGTGCAGAACGGCGCCGGTCACAGCTTCACGCCACGCCCCTATGCCGAGCAGCATGCTGCGGCACTGGCCGCCAAAGGCCAGCAGGTGGGCGACCTGGACCACCTCAAGACCCGTGCCTGCGAATACGAAAAGCTGCTGTTCGAGCGCGGCTTCATCGAGAGCCGGCCGCAAGAGGATGGCGGCAATGGCGAGAATTTCGTGCTCACCGAGCGTGGTTCGCGGCTGTTGAGCCTGATCGACAGCAGCATTCCGGGCTTCGAGCACCCGCGTCAGGTGCTGGATGAGCAGGAAGACGGGCTGGACGAGAATACCTTCGACCAGGTGTCGGCCAAGGCGCAAATCGCTTGAGGTCGTTTTGAGGCTGGCAAGGGCGGGCCGGGAAACCCGATAATCGGTACTCCTTGAAGACTGCCGAGCCATTGCCCATGCCCCCGACTACCCAAAAGGCCCGCCCATGAGCGCGGCCCGCAAGAACCCCGATGCCTTTGCCTTCCAGGTAATGCTGGGGCTGTGCCTGATCTGGGGCTGCCAGCAGGTGCTGATCAAGACCGCGGCGGTGGATATCGCACCGGTGATGCAAGCCGCCCTGCGTAACTGCATTGCCGCGCTGCTGGTGGGCGCGATGATCTGCTGGCGTGGCGGCTGGGAACAGCTGGGCACTACCTGGCGAGCAGGGCTGCTGGCCGGTGGCTTGTTCGGGCTGGAGTTTCTGTTCATCGCCGAGGGGCTGAAACTGACCTCGGCGGCGCACATGTCGGTGTTCCTCTATACCGCGCCAGTGTTCACGGCGCTGGGCCTGCACTTCATGTTGCCCAGCGAACGGCTGCGGTTATTGCAGTGGCTGGGTATCTTGCTGGCCTTTGCCGGGATTGCGATGGCATTTGCGGGGGGGCTGTCGTTCGCCGAAATGGATGGGCGCATGCTGCTGGGCGATGCCTTAGGCGTGCTCGCCGGGCTGGCCTGGGGCGCGACCACGGTGGTGGTGCGTGGTTCGCGCCTGTCGGAGGCACCGGCGACCCTGACCCTGTTCTATCAGTTGGCGGTGGGGTTTGCCGGTTTGCTGCTGATCGCCCTGGTCAGCGGGCAGATTGGCGATGTGAGATTGACGCCGCTGGCGGTGGGCAGCGTGCTGTTCCAGGGGATCGTCGTGTCGTTCATCAGCTACCTGACCTGGTTCTGGCTGTTGCGCAAGTACCTGGCTTCCAACCTGGCGGTGTTTTCGTTCATCACGCCCTTGTTCGGGGTCACCTTCGGCGTTGTGCTGTTGGGTGAGCCGTTGAGTCTGAATTTCGTGGTTGGGGCAGTGATGGTGCTGCTGGGCGTGATTCTGGTGAGTGCCGAGCCTTGGGTGAAGCAGCAATTGCGCAGGTTTGTGGGTTAGAGTTTGCCAGTACCGGCCCTTTCGCGGGCTTGCCCGCGAAAGGGCCGGTACTGAAAACCTCTGAACTTCAGGCTATTCGGGTTGCTGCCTGGCAACCCTGACGGCTTCGTACGCTGGTCAAGATCAGCACGCCTGCCACTCCAAATCCCGCCGCAGCCAGCACCAGCGCCGGCTGCAGGCTCCCGCTGTAATGGTTGCTCAGCGCTGCCAGCAGCGGCCCACTCAACTGCCCGAGGGCAAAGCACGCGGTCAGCAGCCCGGCATTGCGCTGCGTGGCATGCGGTGCCAGTTCCCGCGAGCGCTGCATCACCAGTTGCATGCACGCCAGGAATGGCCCGCCGCACAGCACCACACCCAGTGCCAGGCCAACACCCCCGCCCATCAGGCAGGCCAGAACCCCCAAGCCTTGCAACCACAGGGTCAGCGTCAGCCAGGCCGAAGTGCGGCCCGTCCGGCGCAGGCTCACCAGCACCACACCGAGTGCCGCCGCCAGGCCGAACGCTGGCCAGAACAGGTCAGCCATCCAGTTGCCGCCGAACTGCTGGTTGGCCATCTGCGACAGGAAGGTGGCCGGCAGGATGTAGCCCACACCGTACAAGGCATAGACCAGGCCCAGGCGGCCGATGCCGACGCTGCGGGTCGGCCCCGGCTGCGAGGCGGCGGGTACCACGGCAGGTTGCAGCGCGCGAGGCAGCCAGGGGCGTACAGCCAGCAGCATGACCAGCGCCGCAACGGCATAGACCAGCCACAGTGCCGCCGAACCCAGCCCCAGCAGATGCGCGACCAGTGCCAGCAAACCGGTCAGCGCAATGCCCACTCCAGGCCCGGCGAACACCAGTGCCCCGAGGCGCTGACGGTTGTGGGCATTGGCCACTTGCTGGCTGAGGCTTGTGATCATCACCAGCACCCAGGCACTGGCCACGCCGGTACCGAAGCGCAGCAGCAGGTGGCTCCAGAATCCGTCCGCAGCCCAGGAGGCCAGGGTCAGCAGCACGCACAACCACAGGCCACCGTGCAGGCGCAGTTTTACCTGGTTAGGCCGGCGGGCGTACATGGCGTCCACGGCGCCGAGGAAGTAACCGAGGTAATTGGCTGCCGCGACCAGCCCGGCGGCGGTGAGGTCGAACTGGCCTTCGGCGATCAGTTGTGGCAATTGCGGAGTGAGGGCAAAGCGGCCGATGCCCATGGCCATCATCAGCGCCACGGCGCTGGCCAGCAGTTGTACGAACGGCGACATGAGGAATCTCCTGCGCGAATCAATGCGATGGATGGCAGGTTAGGGCGGATTGACTTTCAATAAAATTGAATAATGATGATCAAGTTGTTCTGTTTTGGAGAATGCAATGGAGTTCAGCCAACTGCGTATCTTCCAGGCCGTGGCCGAGGAAGGTTCGGTAACCCGCGCCGCCGAGCGCCTGCACCGGGTGCCGTCGAACCTGTCGACGCGCCTGCGCCAACTGGAGGAGCAACTGGGGGTGGAGCTGTTCCTGCGTGAGCGCCAGCGCCTGCAGTTGTCGCCCGCTGGCAAGGTGTTGCTCGATTACGCCAACCGTTTGGCGGCGCTGCATGATGAAGCCGTGGCGGCGGTGCAGGGTGGGCAGCCGGCCGGCGATTTTGTGCTGGGCACCATGTACAGCACCGCCGCCATCCACTTGCCAGCATTGTTGGCGCGCTACCACCAGCAATACCCGGCGGTGAACCTGCAGGTACAGGCGGCACCCAGCGGCGACCTGCTTGAAGGTTTGCTCAGCCATCGGCTGGATGCGGCGCTGGTGGACGGCCCGCCGAGCCTGGCCGGGCTGGATGGTGTGCCGCTGTGCGATGAAGTGCTGGTGCTGATCACCAGCCCCGAGCACCCGGCGGTGCGCAGTGCCAAGGACGTGGCGGGCAAGGCGGTGTTCACCTTCCGCCAGGGCTGTTCCTACCGGATGCGCCTGGAGGCCTGGTACGCCCATGACCACACGCCCATGGGGCGAGTGATGGAAATCGAGTCGTACCAGAGCATGCTGGCCTGCGTGATCGCGGGTGCAGGGGTGGCGTTGATGGCGCAATCGATGCTCGACAGCCTGCCTGGGCGTGACCGGGTTCGCGCCCACCGCCTGCAATCGCCATTCGATCACGCGGAAACCTGGCTGATGTGGCGCCAGGGCATGCGCGGGGCGAATTTGCAGGCCTGGATCGATTTGCAACAAAGCGAAACGATTAACCAGTCGTCGGAATGCGCCGTTTCCGCTTGATCCGCGTCAAGCTAGGCCATATCTGTAGGAACAAGAGCATGCGTAGTACAGGACATCGGACTATGATCTGTATGAAACATCGCAGGATTGAATTGCCGTGAGGCTGACCCGTCAAGGGGGCACTATGAAAAACCAAATGTTCAACTGGCTCCACGACCTGGCCGTCGCTTTGGGGCTGATTCCACCACCCTTGCAGCCGGTGCCGATCCCGACTGATGAAGAGCAGCGCCAGCGCCAGCCGCGTCGTCGCTGAAATGCAAAAGGCCGCAGCATCTGACCGATGCTGCGGCCTTTTTGTTTCTGCAAGATTTGTCTCGCCTGTGCGGGCCTCTTCGCGGGCAAGCCCGCTCCCACAGGGATCGCATGGCTTCAAGGCCTGTTGCGATCCTGTGGGAGCGGGCTTGCCCGCGAAGAACCTGATGCGATCGATCAGGCCAGCTTCACTTCACCCACCGGCTTGCGCGACAGCACGCTCACCAGCACGAAGCTCACCAGGCCAACCGCCAGGCTGTAGTAGATCGGCGTGTTGGCATCCAGCCCGTCCTTGAACATGAAGAACAGTGCGGTGGCAAAGCCCAGCGTCATGCTGGCGATGGCGCCGGAGGTGGTCGCACGCTTCCAGAAGATCGCACCGATCAGCGGGATCAGCATGCCGCCGACCAGCAGGTTGTAGGCCAGGGTCAGGGCGCTGATCACATCGTTCACTGCCAGGGCGATGGCCAACACCACCAGGCCGGTGATCAGGGTGAACAGGCGGCTGACGCCCAGGCTCGATTGCTTGCCGCCCCGCAGCTTGGGCAGCAGGTCTTCGGTCAGGGTGGTCGAGGCTGCCAGCAGGCCGGCACTGGCGGTGGACATCATGGCTGCCAGGGCCGCAGCCATCAGCAGGCCGCGAATGCCATCGGGCAGCTGGCCTTTGATCATCTCGGCAAACGCATTGTTCGGGTTGGCCAGGTCCGGCATCAGCACATGCGCGGACATGCCGATCAGGGCACAAGCCAGGCCGTACAGCACGCAGTACACACCTGCGGTGGTGCCGGCGCGCTGGCAGACCTTCTCGTCACGGGCAGTGAAGACCCGCTGCCAGATGTCCTGGCCGATCAGGATGCCGAAGAAGTAGATCAGGAAGTAGGTGATGATGGTGTCCCAGCCGATGGTGGTCCAGCTGAAGCTGGCCGCCGGCAGCTTGGCCACCAGGGTATCCCAGCCGCCGGCCTTGTACAGGCAGATCGGCAGCAGGATGAACATCAGGCCAACGGTCTTGATCACGAACTGGACGATGTCGGTGAGGGTCAGCGACCACATGCCACCGATGGTCGAATAGACCACCACCACGCCGCCGCCAAGCAGCAGCGACGCCCAGAAGGGCAGGTCGAGCAGCACTTGCAGCACGGTTGCCATGGCCAGGGTCGAGGTGACGCCGATCATCAGCGCATAGGCCAGCATGATCGCCGCACTGGCCTGGCGGGCCATGGGGTTGTAACGGCGCTCCAGCACCTGGGTGACGGTGAAGATCTTCAGGCGCAGCAACGGCTTGGCGAGGAACAGGTTGAGGGCGATGATGCCAAGGCCCAGGGCGGCACACAGCCAGAAGCCAGAAATGCCATGGACGTAGCCCAGGCGCACGGTGCCAACCGTGGACGCGCCGCCGAGCACGGTGGTGGCCATGGTGCCCATGTACAGGGTCGGGCCGAGGTTGCGCCCGGCCACGAGGTAGTCTTCGTGGGTTTTTGCGCGCCGCATGCCATACCAGCCCAGCCCGAGCATGCCGGCGGTATAGATCATTACAACAATGATGTCCAAGGCCATTGGGGGTCTCCCGATTATCTTTATTATGGCGAGATCGACCGCAAGGCGTGTTCACGGCGCCCGGCGGTCTTGTCTTGTGTTGGCGGGCCTCTATGGCCCTCCCTCATGGCTCCTGCCGGGGTACAGCGGTATCAGCGACGCACGACGCCCGGCAGTACGCAGAGCATCTCGAACAGCAGGTTGGCGCCGAGCAGCGAGGTGTTGCCGGTGGTGTCGTAAGGCGGGGAGACTTCGACCAGGTCACAGCCGATCAGGTCCAGGCCGTGGCAGCCGCGAATGATCTCCATCGCCTGGATGGTGGTCAAGCCGCCGATTTCCGGGGTGCCGGTGCCTGGGGCCCAGGCCGGGTCGATGCCGTCGATGTCGAACGACAGGTACACCGGGCCGCCGCCGACCTTTTCGCGTACTTCGGCCATCAGCGGTTCCAGCGACTTGTGCCAGCACTCTTCGGCCTGCACTACGCGAAAGCCCTGGCGGCGGCTCCAGTTGAAGTCGTCGGCGGTATAGCCCTGGGCACGCAGGCCGATCTGCACCACGCGGTCGCAATCGAGCAGGCCCTCTTCCACGGCGCGGCGGAAGGTGGTGCCGTGGGCGATCTTCTCGCCGAACATGTGGTCGTTGACGTCGGCGTGGGCATCGATGTGCACCAGGCCGATCTTGCCGTGCTTCTTGTGCAGGGCGCGCAGGATCGGCAGGGTGATGGTGTGGTCGCCACCCAGGGTCAGCGGGATGACGTTGTGCTCGACGATCTCGTCGTAGGCTTCTTCGATGATGCGCACGGCGTCGAGCAGGTTGAAGGTGTTGATTGCCACGTCACCGATGTCAGCCACCGACAGCGAGTCGAACGGGGCGGCGCCGGTGGCCATGTTGTACGGGCGGATCATCACCGATTCGGCGCGAATCTGGCGTGGGCCGAAACGGGTGCCGGAGCGCAGCGAGGTGCCGATGTCCAGCGGTACGCCAATGAACGCGGCGTCCAGGCCTTCGGCTGTTTGCAGGTGGGGGAGACGGAGCATGGTGGCGATGCCGCCGAAACGCGGCATTTCGTTGCCGCCCAGTGGTTGGTGGAGAACTTTGTCCACGGTGGGCCTCATCAGTCGGTCGATTGTTCTGTTTGTTCGAACCTGTGCCGCCGCACGCCTTTGAAGTCTGGATATGCCGGCGGGCAGGGTCATTGCGGCCAAGTCTGCGCAAGGTAGTGCGTAGGAAGAATCGCTACCGGCAAATACTTACTTCAGGAATTTCTGAACTAAAGGCGGCGGGAGCGGTTAGACTGCGCGCATATACCGTTGCGGAACCGTTGCACCATGGCATCGACCTTGCCCGACCTGAAACTGCTGCGCATCTTCGTCAGCGTGGTACGCCACCAGGGGTTCGCCAATGCCCAGCGCGAGCTCAACCTGTCGACCTCGGCCATCAGTACCTACATGAGCCAGCTCGAAGGCGCCTTGGGTATCGTGTTGTGCCACCGCGGCCGCGGCGGCTTCAGCCTGACCAGCAAGGGTGAACTGTTCCACCAGGAGACGCTGCGCCTGCTGGCCGAGCTGGATGGTTTCGAGCAGTACGCCGCAGCGCTCAAGGGCGAGCTGCGCGGCACCCTCAACCTCGGTGTGATCGACTCCACGGTGGGCGATCGCGCGCTGCCACTGGCCGAAGTGATCGGCGCCTACAGTCAGGAGCACCCCGCCGTGCACCTGCACCTGTCGGTGTCCAGCCCTTACGAACTGCAGCTGGGTGTGCAGGACAACCGCCTGGACCTGGCCATTGGTGCGTTCTCCTCGCGCATGAGCGGCCTGCTCTACCAACCGCTGTACCGTGAGCAGCACTGGTTGTATTGCAGCAGCCGCCATCCGCTGTTCGCCGAGAGGCGCATCCCCGAACAGGTGGTGACCCAGCAGCGCATGGTCGGGCGCGGGTACTGGAGCCAGGCCGAGCTGGCCCGGCATGGCTTCAAGCACAGCGCGGCGACGGTCGAGAGCATGGAGGCGCAGCTGATCCTGATCCTCTCTGGTGCCTACATTGGCTACCTGCCCGAACACTATGCCCAGGCGTGGGCGGACAAGGGCGACCTGCGGGTGCTATCGCCGGCCACTTTCGGCTATCAGGCGCCATTCTCGCTGATCATCCGTCGTGGCCGCAGCCGCGAGCCGCTGATTCAGACCTTCCGCGACCTGCTCAAAAGCCAGCTCTATGTGGGGTGATGAGTGCAGCTCGTCGGAAAGTAGTCCGTTTCCTACACCAGGCTGGCCGCTCCGGTGATGGCGTTCTGCTAAACCTCTAATTGCTGTGATGCCCTCCATCTATACGAGCAGGGACCGCCCCAAGATGCGCATGAATTTGCCCGTCACTGAGCATGAAAGAACTTTTTCCAGCGATCAGCGCCTGATCTCCACCACGGACCTCAACAGCCGCATCACCTATTGCAACGATGCCTTCGTGGCGATCAGCGGCTTCACCTATGACGAGCTGGTCGGCCAGCCGCACAACCTGGTGCGCCATCCCGACATGCCGCCGTCGGTATTCGGGCACATGTGGGAAACCATCAAGCAAGGCAAACCCTGGATGGGCGTGGTCAAGAACCGCGCCAAGAACGGCGATTACTACTGGGTCAGCGCCTATGTCACGGCGATCTACGAAAATGGCCGCATCAGCGGCTACGAGTCGGTGCGTTCGGTGCCGACCCGTGAGCAGATCCGCCGTGCCGAAGTGCTCTATGCGCGATTGCGCGGGGGCAAGTCGGCGGTGCCAGCGGCGGCCCGGCTGGGCCAGCTTCTGGGGCATGGCTGGCCACTGATCGGCGCGGGTCTGTTGTCCGCGGCCGGCTACCTGTGGCTGCCGACTTATGGGGCTCTGGGGGTGCTGATGGCCAGCTTGCTGGTGGCCTGGTACCTGATCGAGCATCAGCAGCACCAGGCAATCCGCCGCACGCTCGCGGAGCATCCAAAAGCGTTCACCAGCCCACTGGTGGCCCTGACCTACAGTGACAACCCTGGTCTGCGTGGCCAGCTCGACCTCGCCATCATCAGCGAAGAGGCACGCCTGCAAACCGCACTGACCCGCCTGGTGGATGCCGGCGTCGGCGTGAAGTCACGGGCCGCGCAATCGGCTGACCTGTCCGATGCCCAGGCGCAGATGCTCGACCGCCAGCGCAGCGAGACCGACCAGTCGGCCACGGCCATCGCGCAGATGGCGGCGACCATTCAGGAGGTCACCCACAACGTGCAGAGTACCGCCCACGCGGCCGGCGATGCCGACCAACTGGCCCAGCACGGCAGCCAGCTGGCGCAGCAAAGCCTGAAGGCCATGGGCAGCATGAGCGAGGCGGTCAGCGATATCGGCCAGGCAGTCAATGCCCTTGCCGAGCAGACCCAGTCGATCGGCAGTGTGGTCGATGTGATCACCTCGATTGCCGAACAGACCAACCTGTTGGCGCTCAACGCGGCGATCGAGGCGGCGCGGGCGGGTGAACAGGGCAGGGGCTTTGCCGTGGTTGCCGACGAGGTGCGCTCGCTGGCCCGGCGTACGCGCGCTTCCACTGACGAGATCCACCAGATCATCGCCTCGCTGCGTGCCGGGGCCGAACGGGCGGTGAGCAGCGCCAGCCGTGGCGAGCAGATTTCGCGAGACAGCGTGCACAGCGTCGAGGCGGTGCAGACGGCGCTGGCCGGGATCGCCCAGGCAGTCAGCCGCATCACTGGCATGAGCCAGCAGATGGCCACGGCGTCAGAGCAGCAGAGCCATGTGGCCGAGGACATCAACCAACAGATCGTGCGCATTGCCCAGCTGTGCGACCAGTCGGCGGGGCAGGCCAAGCAAGGGGCCGAGATCAGCCAGGATCTGGAACGCATGGCCGAGTACCTGCATAGCCTGGCGGAGCGGTTCAACCGCTGAGGCCCTTGGGGCTGCTTTGCAGCCCATCGCCGGCAAGCGCGGCTCCCACAGGTACAGCGCTGTTTTCAAGGCCTGCGATATCAGCGCTGTCTTCAAGGTCTGCGATATCCCTGTGGGAGCCGCGCTTGCCGGCGATGGCCCGCAAAGCGGGCCCAATTTTCCAGCCTGTGGCAAAATCCCTCCGCCAACGGAGACCCCCATGCCCAGACCCCGCTGCGAACGCTGCCAGCGCCCGCTCGACCATTGCCTCTGCCCACTGATCCCCAGCCTCGACAGCCGCACCCGCGTGGTCCTGCTGCAGCACCCCAGTGAAACCGCCCATGCGCTGAATACCGCCCGCCTGGCCGCCTTGGGCCTGGTCAATGCCGAACTGCGGGTGGGGGAAATGTTTGCTGACCTTGCCGAACTGTTGGCTACCCCAGGCTATCGGCCTGTGCTGCTGTTCCCGGGTGAGCAGGCACAAGCGCTGGCAGCCTACGACGAAACGGACCACAGGCCATTCATGCTGATCGTCCCCGACGGCACTTGGCGCAAGGCCCGCAAGCTGCTGTACATGAACCCGCTGCTGGAGGCGCTGCCCCGGGTGACCCTGGCCGAGGTGGCACCTTCCCGCTATCGCTTGCGCAAGGCGCCAGAGCCGGGGGCGGTGTCGACCATCGAGGCGGTGGTGCAGGCGTTGAACGTGCTGGAACAGCCAGCCGGTTTCGATGAGTTGCTACGGCCGTTCGAGGCATTGATCGAAGGGCAGATCAAGGCGATGGGCGCTGATGTGTTCGAGCGAAACCATGGTGAATGAAAGTGATTTCCTACATGTTGAATAGGCAATAGAGGTGGTTTCGCCGCTTACCGTAAAGTCCTTGGAGGGATAAATCCCTCTGTCGCGGCACATTCCGCGACCGGGTTTGGCGTACAGCTGCCACCCAATTGTTTGGCGACGATGTGTGGCAGCCAACCTAACTTGGAGTTTCATGCATGCTTACCTTGAGCCCTGCCAGGATCCTCGTATTCGTTCTCCGCTGGCGTGATTTGGAGCTTGAGGGTGCATGCCTTGGCATCTTCTGCGCCTGTGAGATCGAGCGCCGCCCGCGCGGCGCATCGCGAGCTGCGCTCGCTCCTACGTTTGTTTCGGGCCAGTAACGCCTGTGGCAGGCGCGCGCGACCGCCTTGTTGGTACGACGCGATACCGCACCATGCGCCAAGGCGTCCGCGCGCAAATCCCCCAGGAATAACTGGCCCGAAACAAACGTAGGAGCGAGCGCAGCTCGCGATGCGCCGCGCGGGCGGCGCTCGATCTCACAGGCGCAGAAAATCTCCCGACATGCACCTGCCCGCCCTCACGCAATCCAAACCAATCACCTTTCCCGCAATGCCTCGGTCCGCGCCTTGAGCACCGGCTTGAGCAGATAATCCAGCACACTCTTCTGCCCGGTGATGATATCCACCGTGGCCACCATCCCGGGGATGATCAGCAGCGGTTTGTTGTCCCCGCCCAGGTGGTTCTTCTCGGTCCGCACCTGGATCAGGTAGAACGCATTGCCCTTGTCATCGGTCACGGTGTCGGCGCTGATCAGCTCCAGCTTGGCCTTGAGCCCGCCGTAGATGGTGTAGTCATAGGCACTGAACTTGACCATCGCCGGTTGCCCCGGGTGCAGGAAGGCCACGTCCTGCGGGCGCACCTTGGCCTCGATCAGCAGGTTGTCCTCGATCGGCACGATTTCCACCAGGTCGCTGCCCGGCTGCACCACGCCGCCAATGGTGTTGACCTTGAGCAGCTTGACGATGCCGCGCACGGGCGACACCACCGTCGTGCGGTTGACCCGGTCGTCGATGGCGATGCTGGTGGCGGTGATCTTGGACAGCTCGGTGCGCTTGTCATTGAGCTCCTTGGCCGCGTCCGAGCGGAAGCTTGCATCGGACTCTTCGATCTTGCTCTTGATCTCGGCGATCGCCGCCTCGGCGCGGGGGATGGCCAGGCTGGTGGCATTGAGCTGGCCGCGGGCTTCCACGGTGCGTTGCTTGAGGCGCAGGATCTCCACCGGAGAGATGGCGCCTTTGCTCACCAGCGGCGCCGACATGTCCGTCTCCTGCTGCAGCAGCGCCACGGCCGAGCGGTACTGATCGACCTTGGAACGGAACTCGGCCAGTTCCTGGTTCTTCTGCCGCAGCTGTTCGTTGAGGGTCTGTTTTTCGCTGGCCAGGCGCCGTTGGCGCGAGCCGTACAGGGCGATCTCGTCGTCGGCGACCTGGGGCGCCTTGGCGCGCACTTCGTCCGAGAGCACGAACGGGCGCCCTTCGGCTTCTGCCGACAGGCGCTCGACCTGGGCGGTCAGGGCATAGCGGTCAGCCTCGCTTTCGCCCTTGTTGGACTTGAACCGGGTGTCGTCCAGGCGCAGCAGGGTGGCGCCTTTTTCGACCATCTGGCCTTCGCGCACAAAGATCTCGGTGACGATACCGCCTTCGAGGTTCTGCACCACCTGCACCTTGCTCGACGGGATCGCCTTGCCTTCACCGACCGTCACTTCGTCGAGCACCGCCAGGCTGGCCCAGACCAGCGCCACCAGCAGCAGCGCCGCGGCCAGCCACACGGTCAGGCGCGACAGGCGAGGCGAGTCCTGCAGGGTGGCACCGGCCAGTTCCGGCATGTAGTCGTGCTCGGCCCGCTTGTCGGTGCCATGGCTGCTGCGGATATTGTGGTTCAAGGACATGGCCCACCTCACTTTTCTCAGTGACAAGCCCGCTCCCACAGGGGTCGAGTATGTTGAGTCAAAGGGCCGAGCCGATACGGCCCTTGCGCAGGGCGTCGATCACCGCATCCTTCGGCCCGTCGGCGACGATCTTGCCGTTGTCCAGCACCACCAGCCGGTCCACCAGGCTGAGCATCGAGGTGCGGTGGGTGACCAGTAGCACGGTCTTGCCCGGCACCCAGCCCAGCAGGCGCAGGCGCAGTTGTTCTTCGCTGCTGTTGTCCATGTGGCTGGTGGGTTCGTCGAGGATCAGGATCGGTGGCTCCAGCAGCAGCGCACGGGCCAGCAGCACGGCCTGGCGCTGGCCACCGGAGAGCAACTGGCCACGCTCGCCCACCGGGCGGTCGAAACCGTTCGGGTGCTGCCGGGCCAGCTCGCTGACGCCGGTCAGTTCGGCCACTTCGAGCATGCGCGTATCGCTGATGTGGCGCGCGCCCAGGGTCAGGTTGTCGCGCAGGCTGCCGGCCAGCAGTGGCAGGTCATGGGCAACGTAGCCAATCTGGCTGCGCAAGTCGGCGATGTCCAGCTGGCGCAGGTCGAGGTTGTCCAGCAGAACCTGGCCCTCATCGGGGTGATGAAAACCCATCAACAGGCGCCCCAACGTGCTTTTGCCAGAGCCGCTGCGGCCGATGATGCCGATGCGCTCGCCGGGGGTGACGGCCAGTTGCACATCGTGCAGCGCCGGGCTGACCTGCCCTGGGTAGCGGAAGGTGACGTGGCTCAGCGCCAGCGCCCCCTTGAGCGTGGTGTGTTCAAGTGCCTGCTGGTCGGGCTGGCGCTCCTGGGGCAGGGCCATCAGGGCGTCGGTACTGCGCATGGTCAGCTGCGCCTGCTGGTAGCGGGTGATCAACCCGGCGATCTGGCCGAGCGGCGCGAGCACCCGGCTGCCGAGCATGTAGCTGGCGACCAGGGCACCGACGCTGAGGTTGCCGGCGATGATGCTATAGACCCCGGCAACGATGGTGGCCATGCCGCAGAATTGCTGGATGAACAGCGTGCCGTTGCTGGCCAGCGATGACAGGTTGCGGGCGTGGGCGTCGAGGCGGGCGATGGCGGCATTGGTGTGCTCCCACTGGTACTGGCGCTCGCTTTCGGCGCCACAGGCCTTGAGGGTTTCCAGGCCGCCCAGGGTTTCGATCAGCAGGGCCTGGCGCACGGCACCGAGGCTCAGGCTTTTCTGCACGGTGTCGCGCAGGCGGGCCTGGATGATCAGGGCAAAGCCCACCGCCAGCGGGAAGGCGATCAGCGGGATCAGCACCAGCCAGCCACCGAGCAGGCCGATCACCAGCAGCATCAGGGCCACGAAGGGCAGGTCGATGATGCTGGTCAGGGTGACTGCGGTGAGGAATTCACGCAGGCCCTGGAAGTCATGGATGCTCTGGGCGAAACCACCGATGGTGGCGGGCTTGGCCTTCATGGCCATGCCGGTGATGCGCTCGAACAGGGTGGCGGAGAGGATCAGGTCGGTTTTCTTGCCGGCCTGGTCCAGCAGGTGCGCGCGGACCATGCGCAGCACCAGTTCGAAGGCGGTGCCGATGAACAGGCCGGCGACCAGCACCCACAAGGTCGACAGCGCCTGGTTGGGGACCACGCGGTCGTAGGTCTGCATGACGAACAGCGGCACCATCAGGCCAAGCAGGTTGATCAGCAGGCTGGCCAGCAGGGCGTCGCCATACAGCCAGCGGGAATGGCGCAGGGTGTCGCGGAACCAGGCGTTGACCCGCGGCAGCAGCGGGGAGCGCACGTCTTCCAGGGTATGCCGCGGGCGGGCGAACAGGGCGTGGCCGCTGTAGGCCTGCTGCAGCGCTTCACGCTCGACCCATTGCTCGCCGCCTTCGGCCTCGCAGGGCAGGATCAGCGCACGGCCGTCATCGCCCCAGCGTTGCAACACCGCGCTGCGGCCATTGCCGAGCAACAGCAGCACAGGCAGGTTGAGCGCCGATATGTCATCCAGCGCCCGTTCCAGCACTCGCCCTTGCAGGCCGGCACGCGCCGCGGCCCGCGGCAGCAGATCGGCCCCGAGACGCTGCTGGGCCAGGGGCAGGCCGCTGCACAGGCTGGCGCGGCTGGCCGGGCGGCCGTGCAGCCGGCACAGGATCAGCAGGCCATCAAGCAGTGGGTCATCGACATCCGGGCGCGGCTGCGCGCTTTGCATACTGGTCACGATGGCCTACTCCCGCCAGGGTGGATGGGTTGCTGTGCAGGCGATCCGTGCCAGTGTGCTCGACGCTCAGCGCATGTCGGGCAATCTGGCCTCGGTCCTGACCTCGTTGTTGGCGATAGCCTCCGGTGGTAGCGAAATGCGTTGCTTGTTCAGCAGTTCACCCATGGTCGCCAGCACCCGGTACATCGAGAATTCTTCGGTGTAACGCACTTCGGTGTAGCGGCGGTTGGCGTTGTACAGCTCGTTTTCGCTGTCGAGCACGTCGAGCAGGGTGCGCTGGCCAAGCCCGAACTGGTCCTGGTACGCCGCCCGTACGCGCTGGGTGGTTTCGGCGTACTCACGCGCGGTCGGGGTCTGCTTGCGGGCGTTGTTCATGGCGTTCCAGGACAGGCTGAGGTTCTCGGTCAGCTCGCGCAGCGCGTTGTTGCGGATGTCCAGGGCCTGGTTGATCTTGTGCGCATCGGATTGCAGCCGGGCTTTGTCACTGCCGCCACGGAAAAGGTTGTAACTGAGCTCGACGCCAGCTTGCCAGTCGTTGTTGCTGTGGCCTTTCTCGCCGCCGATGTTGTTGTTGGCGCCGGTGGCCAGCACGGCGTCCAGGCGCGGGTAGAACGGCGACTTGGCCACTTCGTACTGCTGTTCGGCGGCGTTGACGTCGGCCTGGGCCGACTTGAGATACGGGTTGTTCTGGCGCATGCCTTCGCGCGCTTGATCGAGGGTGGCGGGTATTTCCACCTTGATCGACTGCGGCCCTTCCAGCTCGTCAGGCACGCGGCCTACCACGCTGTAGAAGTTGGCTTCGGCATCGGCGAGGTCGACTTCGGCGGTATCCAGGTTGTTTTCTGCCAGGGCGCGACGGGCGCGGGACTGGTCGAGGTCGGCGGTGCTGCCAACGCCGCGTTCGCTGCGCAGGCCGATCTGGTCGTTGACGCGCAGGTGTGCCTGCAGGTTGTTCCTGGCCAGGTCCACCAACTCTCGACGCTTGAGCACTTCCAGGTACACCTCGACGGTACGCAAGGCTACATCTTGGGCGATGGCCTGGGTGTAGTAGGCCCGAGAAGTCGCCACTGCCTCGGTGCGGCCCACTTCATTGGCGGTGTTGAAGCCGTCGAAGATCATCTGCCGCAGGCGCAGTTCCGACTGTGTGTAGTTCAAGGTCTCCTTGTTGTGGTTGGTCGTGCCGTCCGGGTTGAGGCCACGGGTATTGAGGTTGTCCGAACGCTGGCGCCCATAACCTGCCACCAGGTCGACGGTCGGGTAGTAGCCACCACGAGCGAATTTGACGTCCTCATCGGCCGAAAGCTTGCTGTTGCGGTTGGAGCTGATCTGCGGGTGGTAGTCCACGGCACTCTGGATAGCTTCGTTGAGGGACATCGCCTCGACGTTCGTGCATGCCATGGCTACCAGCATTGCGCTGGCGAGGGGGGTTGGAACGCGCATGGGGCTACTTCTCCCTGGTCACAAAAAATCCTGCTTTTCGCCAATAAAATGACGATTTTTATAGTTCAAACCGTTTCATGTTTGTAACAACAGAGCTAAGAACATTTAACGCGCGAGCTAAGAAGATTTTTTCATAACGCCTATGCGAAAAAAAACTTATGCGGTCTATGCAAAGCAAGACATTGTTTCATCCAAGTGAATTCGCGAGCCGTTGCAAGGCGCGACTTTCAAGCACTTCTGTAAGGTCCAGTTTTTTTTCAGCTAAGGATGCGGAACGGATAGGTGAAAGTGGAATTTGGCGACAAAAAATTGGCATAAATTGATGGCCAACTTACATTACTACTATCGCCAAAGTAGTACCTGAGAGAACGATTCTCACCGTTGAGATTTTTCGGACTCCCTGCCCACACCTGCCTACGCAATGCCATTGGCTGAAGTAGCCGATCAGTAAGGGGAGGCGTTCGCTCATGGCAAAGTTAATCGGTGTGGTCAGCAAGGTGATTGGTCAGGTCTTCGCGGTTGCCAGCGATGGTAGTCGGCGCCCCCTGATCGAAGGCGACCGACTTTTCGCTGGCGAGCAACTGGAGACCGGTGCTGCAGGGGCCGTGGCGGTGCACCTGCAGAACGGTGCCGAGTTGACGCTGGGCCGCGACAGCAGCCTGGAGATGACGCCGGACCTGCTTGCCAGCCAGGCGCCCCATGGGCAGGGCCACGAGGCTGCGCCGAGCGACGCGCAATTGAGTGACGTAGAACGTATCCAGCGGGCCATTGCCGCTGGCGACGACCCGACCCAGAGCGCCGAGGCAACTGCCGCCGGGCCAGGCAGCGGCAGTGCTTCCGGGGCCGTGGGAGGGGGCCATAGTTTCGTCATGCTGAGTGAAGTGGGCGCGCGCGTCGATCCCGTGGTGGGCTTTCCGACGGCGGGTTTCAATGGCTTTCCCGAACTGGCCAACCGCGAAGTGGGCGGCCTTGATCCCAGCAATGGCAGTTCGCTCAACGGTCGTTCGGTTGGCGGCGGCGATGGCGGAACGGGCCCTGTGACGATCGATGAAAATCATCCCGTCACCTTGCTGGGGCTGGATATCGCCCCCGGTGAGCTGAGCCTGAACGAGGCGAACCTGCCACTGGGCTCTGCCAGTGATGCGGCGGCCTTGACTCGGCAGGGCAGCTTTACCGTGGTGGCTCAGGATGGCGTGTTCAATCTCAGTGTCGGTGGCATCAACGTGGTGACAGGCGGCGTGGTGACCGGCGTTGGCCAGTCGATCACTACCGGGCTGGGCAACATCCTGACGATTACCGGCTACAACTCAAGCACCGGCGAGGTGAGTTACACCTATACGCTCACTGCATCCGGGCAACATATCGAGAACGATGGAGCCAAGTCGCTGACCGAGCAGTTACCGGTCCTGGTCAGTGACAGTGACGGCGATGTCGCCCAAGGCTCGCTGGATGTGATCATCCACGATGATGCGCCACAGGCGTTCGATGATGGCAACGTGGTCAAGGCGACCGAACAGCAAGGCGAGCTGACTGGGAATGTGCTGACCAACGATGTCCAGGGTGCCGACCGTGTGGCGGGTGGCCCGGTCATCGCCGGTACTTACACTGGCACCTACGGCACGCTGGTCCTGGCCGCCGACGGTTCCTACACCTACACGCTCAACCCCAACGCCCCGGACTTCAAGAACCTGGGCGGTGGCGGCAATGGGGTGGAGAACTTCACCTACACGATCAAGGACGCCGACGGCGACACCAGCACGGCGACCCTGACACTGAACATCAGCAACCTCAACGACCCGGTCAACCTCGATGGCCTGGACGTGCAGAACGGTGAGCTGACCGTCTACGAGAAGCACCTGAGCGACGGCACCGCGCCAGACGCGAATGCACTGACCCAGCAAGGCACCTTCAAGGTTACCGCGCCGGATGGCCTGCAAAGCCTGACCGTGGGCGGCATCGCAGTGGTCACTGGCGGCGTGGCCGCCGGCTTCCCGCAATCGGTGACCACACCGGAAGGCAACACCCTGACCATCACCGGCTACAACCCGAGCACCGGGGTGGTGAGCTACAGCTACACGCTGACCGACAACGGCAGCCACCCAGACGGTGCAGGCAGCAATAGCATCAGCGAACACTTCGCTGTGGTTGCCAAGGACGTTGATGGCAGCACCGCCAGCGGCAGCCTGGATGTGAACATCGTCGATGATGTGCCGAAGGCAGTGGATGACAGCAACGCTGTCACGGCGACCGAACAGCACACAGAACTGACCGGCAATGTGCTGACCAACGACGTGCAAGGCGCCGACCGCGTGGTGGGTGGTCCAGTGATCGCCGGCACTTTCACCGGCACTTACGGCACGCTGGTCCTGGCCGCCGACGGTTCCTACACCTACACGCTCAACCCCAACGCCCCGGACTTCAAGAGCCTGGGCGGTGGCGGCAACGGGGTGGAGAACTTCACCTACACGATCAAGGACGCCGACGGCGACACCAGCACGGCGACCCTGACACTGAACATCAGCAACCTCAACGACCCGGTCAACCTCGATGGCCTGGACGTGCAGAACGGTGAGCTGACCGTCTACGAGAAGCACCTGAGCGACGGCACCGCGCCAGACGCGAATGCACTGACCCAGCAAGGCACCTTCAAGGTTACGGCGCCGGATGGCCTGCAAAGCCTGACCGTGGGCGGCATCGCAGTGGTCACTGGTGGCGTGGCCGCCGGCTTCCCGCAATCGGTGACCACACCGGAAGGCAACACCCTGACCATCACCGGC
The DNA here is from genome assembly GCF_024349685.1 of Pseudomonas sp. LRP2-20. Taxonomy (NCBI): domain Bacteria; kingdom Pseudomonadati; phylum Pseudomonadota; class Gammaproteobacteria; order Pseudomonadales; family Pseudomonadaceae; genus Pseudomonas; species Pseudomonas sp. LR2-20. The sequence continues at coordinate 1,515,437 of NZ_AP025944.1, forward strand.
TACAACCCGAGCACCGGGGTGGTGAGCTACAGCTACACGCTGACCGACAACGGCAGCCACCCAGACGGTGCAGGCAACAACAGCATCAGCGAACACTTCGCTGTGGTTGCCAAGGACGTCGATGGCAGCACTGCCAGCGGCAGCCTGGACGTGAATATCGTCGATGATGTGCCGAAGGCAGTGGATGACAGCAACGCTGTCACGGCGACCGAACAGCACACAGAACTGACCGGCAATGTGCTGACCAACGACGTGCAAGGCGCCGACCGTGTGGTGGGTGGTCCAGTGATCGCCGGCACTTACACTGGCACCTACGGCACGCTGGTCCTGGCCGCCGACGGTTCCTACACCTACACGCTCAACCCCAACGCCCCGGACTTCAAGAACCTGGGCGGTGGCGGCAACGGGGTGGAGAACTTCACCTACACGATCAAGGACGCCGACGGCGACACCAGCACGGCGACCCTGACGCTGAACATCAGCAACCTCAACGACCCGGTCAACCTCGATGGCCTGGACGTGCAGAACGGTGAGCTGACCGTCTACGAGAAGCACCTGAGCGACGGCACCGCGCCAGACGCGAATGCACTGACCCAGCAAGGCACCTTCAAGGTTACGGCGCCGGATGGCCTGCAAAGCCTGACCGTGGGCGGCATCGCAGTGGTCACTGGCGGCGTGGCCGCCGGCTTCCCGCAATCGGTGACCACACCGGAAGGCAACACCCTGACCATCACCGGCTACAACCCGGGCACCGGGGTGGTGAGCTACAGCTACACGCTGACCGACAACGGCAGCCACCCAGACGGTGCAGGCAGCAACAGCATCAGCGAACACTTCGCTGTGGTTGCCAAGGACGTTGATGGCAGCACCGCCAGCGGCAGCCTGGATGTGAACATCGTCGACGATGTGCCGCAGGCTGCGGCGGATTCCACCAGCGTCGTGGAAGGCGGTACTGCCACGGGCAATGTTCTCTGGAATGACAAGCTGGGTGCAGATCAGGCAGGAACCAGCAATGTCGTGGTCGGTGCACGTGCCGGCTCCGATACCTCGACCTCCGCCATCGGCAATCTCAACACCGCAATCGCCGGCCAGTACGGCACCTTGACCATCGATGCGGCGGGTAACGCGGTCTATCACGCCAACCCGAATGCGGTGCTGCCGCCAGGCGCCAGTGATGTATTCGTCTACACCATTCGCGACACTGACGGCGATGAGAGCACCACCACCATCACGATCAATGTGCAGGACTGCTCGCTCGTCGCAGGCCCGGTGGGCGGGGTAACGGTCCATGAAAGCGCGCTGGATGTTCATCAGGATGGCAACGACCTGGCCCCAGGTAGCGTTACCGGCAGCGACCCTGACTCGACGCGTGAAACCGCATCCGGCAGTCTGGCGGGCTCTGCCAGCGGCGGCGTCGGTGCATTGACCTACAGCCTGGTGAGCGATGCCACCGGCCAGTACGGCCAACTCCACCTGAACGCCGACGGTACCTACACCTACACCTTGACCTCACCGGCCACCTCGCCGGCCCACGCCAATGACGGCCCCAATACCGTCACCGAAACCTTCGCCTACCAAGTGAAAGATTCGCTCGGCAACTCGACCACCAGCACCATCGTCATCACCATCGTCGACGACGTGCCGCAAGCCCACAGCGATTACACCAGTGTGTACAAGGGCGACGAGGTGCGCGGCAATGTGCTGTACAACGATGTGGTCGGCGCTGATGTGCGCAGCGACGGTAACTACGTGGTCGGCGTACGCGCTGGCAGCGATACTTCGACTTCGGTCATCGGCCAGCTGAACACCCAGGTGAATGGCCAGTACGGCTACCTGACCATCGACGAGAAGGGCAACGCGGTCTACCACTCCAACCCGGACGTGGTGTCGCCGCGCGATGCCGTCGACACCTTCGTCTACACCATTCGCGATGCCGATGGCGACGAAAGTACGACGACGATCACCATCAACGTGCACAACTCGCTGATGGCCTGCGCGGACCGCGATGTCACGGTGTACGAAAACGCCCTGGACCTGCACAAGGACGGCAACGACCTGGCCGCGGGCAGTGTCACCGGCAGCGACCCGGATTCGACCCGCGAAACCGCCAGCGGCACCCTGGTCGGCTCTGCCAGCGGCGGCGTCGGTGCATTGACCTACAGCCTGGTGAGCGATGCCACCGGCCAGTACGGCCAACTCCACCTGAATGCCGACGGCACCTACACCTATACCCTGACCTCACCGGCCACCTCACCGGCCCATGCCAATGACGGCCCCAATACCGTCACCGAAACCTTCACCTACCAGGTGAAAGATTCGCTCGGCAATTCGACCACCAGCACCATCGTCATCACCATCGTCGACGACGTGCCGCAAGCCCACAGCGATTACACCAGTGTGTACAAGGGCGACGAGGTGCGCGGCAATGTGCTGTACAACGACGTGGTCGGCGCTGATGTGCGCAGCGACGGCAACTACGTGGTCGGCGTACGCGCTGGCAGCGATACCTCGACTTCGGCCATCGGCCAGCTGAACACCCAGGTGAATGGCCAGTACGGCTACCTGACCATCGACGAGAAGGGCAACGCGGTCTACCACTCCAACCCGGACGTGGTGTCGCCGCGCGATGCCGTCGACACCTTCGTCTACACCATTCGCGATGCCGATGGCGACGAAAGTACGACGACGATCACCATCAACGTGCATGACCCGCGCATCGAAGTGTGCATGGACGGCGGTGTCACAGTGTTCGAAAAAGCTCTGGATGGGAGCAAGGACGGTGGCGATCTGGCTGCAGGTACCGTCACTGGCAGCGACCCGACATCGCCCCTCGAAACAGCTACTGGCAGCTTGGCCGGCTTGGCTTCTGGTGGCATAGGCGCTCTGTCCTACAGCCTGGTGGGTAATGCTGTCGGCCAGTACGGTCAGATTCAGCTCAATGCCGACGGAAGCTACACCTACACCCTGACGTCACCTGCCAGCTCGCCGGTACATGCCAACGACGGTGCCAACAGCGTTACCGAGTCCTTTACCTATCAGGTGCAGGATGCCTATGGCCATTCGGCCACCAGCACCATCGTCATCACCATCGTCGACGACGTGCCGCAAGCCCACAGTGATTACACCAGTGTGTACAAGGGCGACGAGGTGCGCGGCAATGTGCTGTACAACGACGTGGTCGGTGCCGATGTGCGCAGCGACGGCAACTACGTGGTCGGCGTACGCGCTGGCAGCGATACTTCGACTTCGGTCATCGGCCAGCTGAACACCCAGGTGAATGGCCAGTACGGCTACCTGACCATCGACGAGAAGGGCAACGCGGTCTACCACTCCAACCCGGACGTGGTGTCGCCGCGCGATGCCGTCGACACCTTCGTCTACACCATCCGCGATGCCGATGGCGACGAAAGTACGACGACGATCACCATCAACGTGCACAACTCGCTGATGGCCTGCGCGGACCGCGATGTCACGGTGTACGAAAACGCCCTGGACCTGCACAAGGACGGCAACGACCTGGCCGCGGGCAGTGTCACCGGCAGCGACCCGGATTCGACCCGCGAAACCGCCAGCGGCACCCTGGTCGGCTCTGCCAGCGGCGGCGTCGGTGCATTGACCTACAGCCTGGTGAGCGATGCCACCGGCCAGTACGGCCAACTCCACCTGAATGCCGACGGCACCTACACCTATACCCTGACCTCACCGGCCACTTCACCGGCCCACGCCAATGACGGCCCCAATACCGTCACCGAAACCTTCACCTACCAGGTGAAAGATTCGCTCGGCAATTCGACCACCAGTACCATCGTCATCACCATCGTCGACGACGTGCCGCAAGCCCACAGCGATTACACCAGTGTGTACAAGGGCGACGAGGTGCGCGGCAATGTGCTGTACAACGACGTGGTCGGCGCTGATGTGCGCAGCGACGGCAACTACGTGGTCGGCGTACGCGCTGGCAGCGATACCTCGACTTCGGCCATCGGCCAGCTGAACACCCAGGTGAATGGCCAGTACGGCTACCTGACCATCGACGAGAAGGGCAACGCGGTCTACCACTCCAACCCGGACGTGGTGTCGCCGCGCGATGCCGTCGACACCTTCGTCTACACCATCCGCGATGCCGATGGCGACGAAAGTACGACGACGATCACCATCAACGTGCATGACCCGCGTATCGAAGTGTGCATGGACGGCGGTGTCACAGTGTTCGAAAAAGCTCTGGATGGGAGCAAGGAAGGTGGCGATCTGGCTGCAGGTACCGTCACTGGCAGCGACCCGACATCTCCCCTCGAAACAGCTACTGGCAGCTTGGCCGGCTTGGCTTCTGGTGGCATAGGCGCTCTGTCCTACAGCCTGGTGGGTAATGCTGTCGGCCAGTACGGTCAGATTCAGCTCAATGCCGACGGAAGCTACACCTACACCCTGACGTCACCTGCCAGCTCGCCGGTACATGCCAACGACGGTGCCAACAGCGCTACCGAGTCCTTTACCTATCAGGTGCAGGATGCCTATGGCCATTCGGCCACCAGCACCATCGTCATCACCATCGTCGACGACGTGCCGCAAGCCCACAGTGATTACACCAGTGTGTACAAGGGCGACGAGGTGCGCGGCAATGTGCTGTACAACGATGTGGTCGGTGCCGATGTGCGCAGCGACGGCAACTACGTGGTCGGCGTACGCGCTGGCAGCGATACTTCCACCTCGGCCGTCGGCCAGCTGAACACCCAGGTGAATGGCCAGTACGGCTACCTGTCCATCGACGAGAAGGGTAATGCGGTCTACCACTCCAACCCGGACGTGGTGTCGCCGCGCGATGCCGTAGACACCTTCGTCTACACCATCCGCGATGCCGATGGCGACGAAAGCACCACGACGATCACTATCAACGTGCATGACCCACGCATCGAAGTATGCATGGACGGCAGCGCCACGGTGTTTGAAAAAGCCCTGGACTTGAGCAAGGACGGTGGCGACCTGGCTGCAGGTACCGTCACCGGCAGCGACCCGACATCGCCCCTGGAAACCGCCTCTGGCAGCCTGGTTGGCTTGGCCAGTGGTGGCATAGGCGCCTTGTCCTACAGCCTGGTGGGCAACGCTGTCGGCCAGTATGGGCAGATCAGCGTCAACCCTGACGGCAGCTACACCTACACGCTGACCTCGCCCGCCAATACCCCGGGTGACGATTCGGCGGTCGAAAACTTCACCTACAAGGCCACGGATTCGCTAGGCCACAGCATCACCGGCAGCATCGCCATCACCATCGTCGACGATGTGCCCAATGCAGTTTGCGCCGAGCGCATCATCACGCCGGACCAGGTGGATTCCAACATACTGCTGGTGATTGATGTGTCCAGCAGCATGGCCTCGGCTTCGGGCATTCCAGGCATGACCCGCCTGGAAGCGACCAAGCAAGCCATCTCTGCGCTGCTCGACAAATACGACGACATGGGCGACATCAAGGTGCAGATCGTCACCTTCGGCAGTGGCGCGCAAATCCAGTCGGCCGAATGGGTCGGCATCGACGTGGCCAAGTCGATCGTCAACGGCCTGCACGCGGGTGGTTCGACCTACTACGACAGCGCGGCCACCGCTGCGCAGACGGCCTTTGCCCAGAATGGCAAGCTGGCCGATGCGCAGAATGTCAGCTACTTCTTCTCCGATGGCGAGCCTACCTCCGGGCATGCCATCACCGGCGCACGCGAAACCAGCTGGGAAAGCTTCCTCGACAGCAATGGTATCAAGGCCTACGCCATCGGCCTGGGCAAGGATATCAATGTCAGCAACCTCGATCCGTTGGCCTACGACGGCAGCAGCCATACCGACACCCATTCGGCTGTCGTTACCAACCTCGACGAGCTTTATGGTGTGCTTTCGGATACCGTGCAAGGCTCACCGATTACCGGCAGCCTGCTCAGCGGTGGCACCTTCGGTGCCGATGGCGGGTTCATCAAGGCACTGCTGGTGGACGGCACTACCTACACCTACGATCCGAAAGCCAACGCGGGGCAGGGTGGATACCTGGCCAGCGGTGGCGCAGACCAGGCCAGCTTCGATACCGCGGGCAATACGCTCACCATCAAGACCAGCCTGGGTGGCAGCCTGCTGGTAAACATGGACAGCGGCGAGTTCACCTATACGCCGCCCAAGGGCAGTGACAGCCAGGTCGAGCGTTTCGGTTTCACCGTCAGTGACAATGACGGCGATACCAGCAGCACCGACCTGATGGTGTGGCTCAATGGCAACCATGCCCCCGTGGCAGTTGCCGACCACGTCATCACCAACATTGCCGGCGCCAGTATCAGCCTGCCGTCCGACGTGTTGCTTGCCAATGACAGTGATGCAGAAAACGACCGCTTGAGTGCGGTGCCGATCACCGTCAACACGGACTTCGCCAACAAAGGGGCAGGCTTCACCCTCGGCAACACCGTCCCTAACATCACCTTCGATGGTGATGGCGATTCGCTCGACAACCAGTTCAAGGCCCTGGAGCGCAGCGCCTTCACCACTGCCGCCGGCAGCATGACGGCGGCGCTGGTGGTGCTTGGCTACCTTGGCAACATCAACAGCAGCAACGCCAATGGCGAGGATGTGATCACCGTCAGCCTGCGCAAGGGCGAGACCCTGCAACTGGACCATGACCGCCCCGACGGCAACCTGAGCCTGGCGTGGAAGGATGCCAGCGGCAGCTACCAGCCCATTGCCGATGGCGGCAGCTTCACCGCCAGCCATGACGGGGTGTACAGCATCCATGTGGTCAATCAGGCCAACCCGTCGGACAACAGCAAGGCCGCCGAGAGCTACAAGCTGAGCATGGTGGTCGACTACAGCAACGCCGTGAACGAAGTCCATCAGGCCAGCTACACGGTCAGCGATGGCCACGGCGGCAGTGCTACCGGCGCGGTGGATATCACTTACCAGGCCGGGGCTACCCTGAACGGCACGGCGGGCGATGATGTATTGATGGCAAGCAACGCCGACACCCTTCTCAACGGCGGTGACGGCCATGATGTGCTGGTGGGGGGCGCAGGCAATGACACCCTGCACGGCGGCAATGGCAATGACCTGTTGATCGGCGGCCTTGGCAACGACCTGCTCGATGGCGGGGCGGGCAACGATACCGCCAGCTATGCTTCGGCCACCGGAGGGGTGACGGTCGACCTCAGCCTGACCGGCCCACAACATACCGGTGCCGCCGGTGTCGATACCTTGACCGGCATCGAGAACCTGATCGGCTCTGATTACGACGACACCTTGATCGGTGATGCTGGCGACAATCTGCTCAACGGCGGCCTGGGCAACGATGTACTCAAGGGCGGCGACGGCAATGACATCATCATCGGCGGGCCCGGCAACGACATCATGACCGGCGGCAACGGCAACGACACCTTCGTCTGGCAGAAGGGCGATACCGGGCATGACACGGTGACCGACTTCACCCCGGGTAGCGATCATCTGGACCTGTCGCAGCTGCTGCAGGGCGAAAATGCCACTGCGGCTTCGCTGGATGACTACCTGCACTTCAAGGTCAGCGGCAGCGGCAGCAATGTGGTCTCGACCATCGAGGTCAGCAGTGTGGCAGGGGCGGCGCCGACTCAGACCATCGACCTGGCGGGGGTCGACCTGGCCCAGCATTACGGGGTGACTGCGGGGGCCGGCGGAGTAGTTTCGGCAGGGCAGGATACTGCGACCATCATCAATGGGATGATCAATGACCATTCGTTGAAGGTGGATACGGTCTAATTTGCCTGTTCCGGCCTCTTCGCAGCTAAAGCCGCTCCCACAGGTCCACCACAGATTTGAAGACTGTGGAGTACTTGCGGGAGCGGCTTTGGCCGCGAAGAGGCCAGAACAGGAGTGAGCAGCGTTCAACCGGGCCGGCGCAGGGTCTTCTGCTTGAGGATGTACAGGCTTACCAGCACCGCACTGGTGAGCATGAAGGTCCTGGCCCAGAACAGCGGCACCAGGTAGCAGGACAGCCCGATGCTTGCCCACATCAGGCCGATGGCGTAGACCTTGCCCTTGAGCGGAATGCCCTCGCCACTCAGGTAGTCACGGATCCACGGCCCAAGCTTGGGGTGGTTGACCAGCCAATCGTGAAAGCGCGGTGAGCTGCGGGCGAAGCAGGCTGCCGCCAGCAGCAGGAACGGGGTGGTGGGCAATACCGGCAGGAAGATCCCCAGCACCCCCAGCGCAACACTGAGCCAGCCGACGGCCAGCAGCAGGTAGCGCACGGCCGACTCAGTGATGGCGTGGCTTGAGCAGCGCCGGCTTCTCGTCGGGAGCGTGCAGCAGCAGGAACAGCGCGCTCAGCGCTTCCGGGATCTGCACGATCATGTCGTCCTGCAGGTTGGCGTTGCTGGCGATGTCGGCGAACTCAGGCTGTTCGTCGAACAGGCCGGAACCGACCATGATCGGCAGGAGCATCTCGCTGACTTCTTCCTCGGCGTTCTCGAACCAGGCCTCTTCACGCAGGAACACGCCCTCCATGAAACCGATGCACCAGCCGCGCAGGTCGGAATCGTCCGGCTCGTCGGTCAGGTCCAGGTCGCATGGCAGGTCGAATTCTTCGTCACTGGCCAGTTGACGGGCGATGTGGCCTTTGAGGGCCACCAGCGTCGCTTCGATCTCGGTGCGCTGGGCATCGCTGGCGTAATGGGGCTCTTCGGCGAACAGCGCGTCGATCCATTCACGCTCGGGGACGTCCTCGGAGCAGATCGACAGCGCGGTCAGGTAGCCGTGTGCGGCGACGTAGTCCAGCGCTTCTTCGTGCAGCTCGTCGGCGTCGAGGAAGGCTTGCAGGCGGGTCAGTTGCTCGGCGAAGGACATTACAGGGCTACCTTGGGGGAATAAACGATAGTGAATTCTAGCACCTTGCGGCGCCAGCGGGGCAAAGGGAACGTCTGTCACCGGGCATCCTGTGCGGGCCAGCACTGCGGTATACTCCGCCGTTTTTCATCCAGGGGCCGGTTATCCCGGCCATCTGGCAAAAGCCGCTTACGCTTTTGGCGTGTGCGGAGCGGGTTTTTCGTCCAGCCTGTGTCCAGGATGGTACGGCGATTTGTGGAGTTGCACATGCTCGAACAGGCTCAGCGCGTTCTCAAGGATATCTTCGGTTACGACAGTTTCCGTGGGCGCCAGGCAGCGATCATCGAATGCGTGGCCAATGGCGGCGATGCCTTGGTGCTGATGCCTACCGGTGGCGGCAAGTCGCTGTGCTTCCAGGTGCCCGGCCTGCTGCGCCCGGGCCTGACGGTGGTGGTGTCGCCGCTGATCGCGCTGATGGACGACCAGGTCGCCACCCTCGACGAACTCGGTGTTGCCGCGGCGGCGCTGAACTCCACGCTGAGCCCCGAGCAGCAGCGTGACCTGGCCGGGCGCCTGCGCCGGGGCGAGGTGAAAATGCTCTATCTGGCGCCGGAGCGCCTGGTGCAGCCACGCATGCTGGACTTCCTGCGCGGCCTTGACATCTCGCTGTTCGCCATCGACGAAGCCCACTGTGTGTCGCAATGGGGCCACGACTTCCGCCCCGAGTACCTGCAACTGGGGCAGCTGGCCGAGCTGTTCCCGCACGTGCCGCGAATCGCCCTGACCGCCACCGCCGACATGCGAACCCGCGAGGAGATCGTCCAGCGCCTGCACCTGCAGGGCGCCGAGCGTTTCCTGTCGAGCTTCGACCGGCCGAACATCTTCTATCGCATCGTGCCCAAGGAGGCGCCGCGCAAGCAGCTGATGGCCTTCCTCGGCGAGCGCCGTGGCAATGCCGGCATCGTCTACTGCCTGTCGCGCAAAAAGGTCGATGAAACCGCTGCGTTTCTCTGCGAGCAAGGCTTTCCGGCGTTGCCGTACCACGCCGGCCTTGCCGCCGAGACACGCGCCGCCAACCAGCATCGCTTCCTCAATGAGGAAGGGCTGATCATGGTCGCCACCATTGCCTTCGGCATGGGCATCGACAAGCCCAACGTGCGCTTCGTTGCCCACCTCGACCTGCCCAAGTCGCTCGAGGCCTATTACCAGGAAACCGGCCGTGCTGGCCGTGACGGCCTGCCATCGGATGCCTGGATGGCCTACGGCCTGCAGGACATGGTGATGCTCAAGCAGATGCTGCAGAACTCCGAAGGTGACGAGCGCCACAAACGCATCGAACAGCACAAGCTCGACGCCATGCTGGCCCTGTGCGAAGAAACCCGCTGCCGCCGCCAGTCGCTGCTGGCCTATTTCGACGAAATCCTCGAACAACCCTGCGGCCACTGCGACAACTGCGTCGATCAGATCCAGACCTGGGACGCCACCGAGCCTGCCCGCCAGGCGTTGTCGGCAGTGTTCCGCACTGGCCAGCGCTACGGCGTCGGCCACCTGGTCGACGTGCTGCTGGGCAAGGACACCGAGAAAGTGCGCAACTTCGGACACGAGAAGCTTTCGGTATTCGGCGTAGGCAAGGGCCTGGCCGAGGCCGAGTGGCGTTCGCTGTTCCGCCAACTGGTGGCGCGCGGCCTGGTCGACATCGACCTTGAAGGCTATGGCGGCTTGCGCCTGTCCGACAGCTGCCGGCCGTTGCTGCGTGGTGAGGTGAACCTGCAATTGCGCCGCGACCTCAAGCCGCAGACCGTGGCCAAGGCTTCTTCCAGCGGCGGCAGCCCGGCCAGCCAGCTGGTGCGCGCCGAAGAGCGCGAACTGTGGGAGGCGCTGCGAACCCTGCGGCGCAAGCTGGCCGAAGAGCACAGCGTGCCGCCCTATGTCATCTTCCCCGATTCCACCCTGCTGGAAATGCTCCGCAGCCAGCCGACCAGCCTCAGCGACATGGCCCAGGTCAGTGGCGTGGGGGCGCGCAAACTGGAGCGCTATGGCCAGGCCTTCCTCGAGGTGCTCAATGGCGCCGGTGGCACGGAGGAGGCGCCAAAGGTGGTGCTCGACCTGCGCCATGAACTGGTCAGCCTGGCGCGCGCCGGCATGACGCCAGCGCAGATCGCCGGGCAGCTCAACTGCAGCGAGAAGAACGTCTACAGCTTGCTGGCCGAGGCCCTTGGCCGCCAGGAGCTGAGCCTGGAGCAGGCACTGGACCTGCCGGAAGACCTGATGATGGAAGTGCAGGACGCCTTCCTCGACGGCGAGGGCGAACTGCCGCCGGTATCGGCGATTGCCCCCTTGTTCGGCGCACGGGTGCCAGAAGGCGTGCTGTACTGTGTGCGTGCGGCACTGGCGGCGGAGTTCGAGCTCTGATGGGCGGCATTTCCGTCAACTGCTGATGCTTGTCATCCTTTTTGACGATTATCGGACGTTTCCGGGGCGGGCAGCCTTGCCTGATGCCTCGGAGCATGGTTAGCTGACTAACAATTAGTTCTAGTCTATGAGTTGCTTATGCCCCTGACTGACAACCAACACCGCTTCGGCATGCAGCTGGCGCAGATGTCCCGCGGCTGGCGTGCCGAGCTGGATCGCCGCCTGGCCGGGCTCAACCTGTCCCAGGCGCGCTGGCTGGTGTTGCTGCACCTGGCCCGCTTCGAGGAGGCGCCCACCCAGCGTGAGCTGGCGCAAAGCGTGGGCGTTGAAGGCCCAACCCTGGCGCGGCTGCTCGACAGCCTGGAAAGCCAGGGCCTGGTACGTCGCCAGGCGGTGCTGGAAGACCGGCGGGCGAAGAAGATCCTGCTGTGCCCACCGGCCAAGCCGCTGATCGACCAGATCGAGACCATTGCCAACGCCCTGCGCCTGGAGCTGTTCACGGGCGTGGATGAGGCGGATCTGGAAGTGTGCATGCGGGTGCATGCCAAGATTCTCGCCAACCTGGAAAAATCCTGATCCCTCCGGTGGCCGCAAAGCGGCCCCGGCAATCTAGAAGGTATGCCCCAGGTTCAGATACACCGACTGCTCATTCGCACTGTTGGCCCCATAACTCAGGTTCAACGGCCCCAGCGGTGTCTCCAGCCCCAGGAAGATGCTCGCCGCATTGATGTAGCCACTGTCGAACTCGTTGTCGTTGTTCCAGGCCCGCCCACGTTCCAGCGACCCACCGATATACAACGGAAAGTCCAGTGGCAGATAGGCCCGCGGCGTCAGGCGCCGGTAGTACACCACCCGCAGCAGGCTGACGTTCTGCCCTGACACCGAGTCCTGGCGGAAGCCCGACAGCTCCCGCGCACCCCCCAGCACGAAACTCGAGGTCACCACCTCGGTAGGGTCCAGCGTGCGCCCGTAGCGCCCACCCAGCACAAAGGTGTTCGCCCCGACGCTCAAGGCCTTGTCCAGGTTCAGCAGCCACTGCCGGTAGTCGTCATCCGAATCCAGCGACTTGTCGTACTTGCGCAAGGTCAGGCCGATGTCCTCGCCACGGTGCGGGAAGTACACGTTGTCGAGGGTGTCGAACGAATACTTCAGCTCGTAGAAACCTTCGTTGAAGCTGACCGAGGGCAGGTCCTGGTCGCCAATGCGCACTTCGGCTTCGCCCCAGGCCTTGCCCACGCCCAGGCGCACTTCGCCGGACGTGCCGATCTGGCGACCGACGTTGAGGCCAAAGCCATAGCGCTCCAGCCGGTACTCGGCGATCGGGTCGTTGTCCAGGGTCGCCTCGATGTTCTGCGAGCCAAGGTCAAGGTACGGCGCGACGAAGTAGCGCGAACCCACGTCCAGGGGCTGATAGAACTCGCTGTACAGCTCCTGCTGGTCACCGAGCTGGGCACGGGTCAGCCATTCCGCGCCCAGTCGGTTGATGCCGTTCATGCGGTAGCTGGCGCCGAGGTTGAAGGCGCTGTCGCCGCGAAGGTCGTCCGACAGGTTCAGGCCAAGGCGCAGGTAGTCGGTGCCACCGCGCTTGCCGCGGGCATTTATCACCAGGGTGTTGTCATTGCCCTTGTGCACCACGCGGTATTGCACCCGGTCGAAGTAGTCCAGGCCGTACAGGGTGCCCATGTCGGTCTGCAGGCGGTCGAGCGCCAGCGGCTCGCCAATCGGCTGGCGGATGTAGTAGCGGATCACGTCGTCGCTGACCTTGGAGTCGTTCTCGATCCTGATGGCGGTGATCACCGGCGTGCGCTGGCCTGGCGAGCGCGCCACGGCGAGGCTGGCGTCGCGCTCTGGTTGGCGCAGCGTGGCCAGGCGCGTGTCGAGCAGGCGGGTGGCGCGGTAGCCGGCGTCGATCATGTCCTGGGCACGGCCGAAGTCGGTGACGCCGAACGCGGCCAGCTGCGGCTGGATCAGGATGTCGTCGCGGTGCAGGCTGGCCAGCTGCTCCTCGGAATTGCGCCGGGTCATCAGGGTGATCGACTGGTTGAGCACGTCGACCACCGTGGCCAGTTGCTTGCGGTCGCGCAGCGGGGTGCCGATGTCGACGACGATCGCCAGGTCGACGCCCATTTCCCGGGCCACGTCGAGCGGGATGTTGTCGACCATGCCACCATCCACCAGCAGGCGGCCATCCAGTTCGACCGGGGCGAACACGGCCGGGATCGACATGCTCGCGCGAATTACCTGCGGCAGGTGGCCACGGCTGAACACCACCTTTTCGCCGCTGGCGATGTCGGTGGCCACGGCGCGGAAGGGGATTGGCAGCTTGTCGAAGTCGCGGGTGTCGGCGGTATGGGCCAGCTTGCTTTCCAGCAGCAGCGCCAGGTTCTGGCCCTGGATCACACCCAGGGGCAGGCCGAGGCTGCCGTCGTCGCGAAAGCTCAGCTTCTGTTTGACCAGGAAGTCTCGGTCATCCTGTTTACGCCGGAACGGCACATCCTTGCGTGGCGGTGCATCGGACAGCGCCTGCTGCCAGTCCAGCGTGGTGGCGAGTTTTTCCAGCTCTTCGACGCTGTAGCCAGAGGCATACAGCCCGCCCACCACTGCGCCCATGCTGGTGCCGGCGATGGCGTCGATGTGTATGCCCTGTTCCTCCAGGGCCTTGAGCACGCCGATATGGGCCAGGCCGCGGGCGGCACCGCCAGACAGCACCAGGCCGACCTTGGGGCGGGCAGGCTCGGCGGCAAAGACGGTGAGGGCAGTGAGCGTCAGCAAAAGGCAGAACAGCAGGCGGCGCATCGTGAGTCTCAAACCGAAGGCTAAAGACCGCTAGTATAAGCGGCCCCTTACCTGGAGATGCCTCAGCATGGCCGACAACAAGCCGGAAATCGTCATCACATATTGCACGCAGTGCCAATGGCTGCTGCGCGCCGCCTGGTTGGCCCAGGAACTGCTCAGCACCTTCACCGATGACCTCGGCCGGGTGGCGCTGGAGCCGGGCACCGGCGGGATCTTCCGCATCACCTGCAATGGCGTGCAGATCTGGGAGCGCAAGGCCGACGGTGGCTTCCCCGAGGCCAAGGTGCTCAAGCAGCGCGTACGCGACCAGATCGACCCACAGCGCGACCTGGGCCACAACGATCGCTGAGTCAGGCGCCCTCGGCCACGGCCTTGTGCCGCGGCGGTTGTTCGGCGGCCAGGCGGCTGGACAGCACGATGGCGAAGATGATCAGCACGCCGCCCAGCAGCATGCGCAGGGTGGGCGTTTCGGCGAACACCGCCCAGGCCACGGCGATGCCGTAGACCGGTTCCATGGCGAACACCACGGCGGCGGTACGCGCCTTGATCACCGAGAGGCTGGCCACGAACAGGCTGTGGGCGACACCGGTGCAGAAGATGCCGAGCAGGGCGATCCACAGCCAGTCCATGCTGGCCACCTGGCTCAGGCCCGGGCCGGCGAAGGGCAGCAGGCACAAGCCGACCACCAGGTTCTGCCACAGCGCCGCCTGCACGGCCGGCAAGCGCCCTGAGCCGACACGGTTGGTCAGCGACAGCAGCGAGAACAGCAAGCCGGAGAGCAAAGCCCAGAGCAGACCGCCAGTGGCCTGGCTGGCCAGGTCGAATTCTGGAGTGACCAGTATCAGGCCGATGCTGACCAGCGCCACCAGCACGCCTTCATTGCGGCGGATGCGCTCGCGAAACAGCAAGCCCTCGAGGATCACGGTGAAGGCCGGGAAGCTGGCAAAACCCAGGGTGGCAATGGCCACGCCACCGACTTTCACGGCGATGAAGAAGCTGACCCAATGGCCGGCCAGCAGCACGCCGCCGAGCAGCAGGCGGCGTATGTCCTGGCTGCTCAGGCGTCGCCAGCCGGGGCCGGTGAGGCTGGCGAACAGCGCCAGGGCCAGCACGGCGAAGGCGGCGCGGCCAAAGACGATGATCGCCGGGCTGGCGCTGGCGGCCAGTTTGCCGAAGACGCCGGTCAGGCCGAAGAACAGCGCGCCGATGTGCAGGGCGCCGAGGGCAGTGCGGTGGTTCATGTTGGGTCCTTGCTCAAGATCTTTACTGGCTGTACCGGATCTTTCGCGGGCAAGCCCGCTCCCACAGGAAAAGTGTTGCTCTGAAGGGTGGCGATATTCCTGTGGGAGCGGGCTTGCCCGCGAAAGGGCCGGTGCAGCAAAGTGTAAATTCTCAGGGCAACAGGTTCTGTCGCCATCCTGCTGTCAGTTGTCGCCAGGCTCTCGCCGCATGGCCAACGGCGAGCAACCAAACGCGCGCAGCATCGCCGCCGAAAATGCGCTCTGCGAGCTGTACCCCACCTGCGCCGCAATCTCCCCCATCGGCAGCAACGTCTGCGTGACCAGCCGCCTTGCCTTGAGCAGACGCCGCTGGCGGATGTAGTCCATCGGCGTCATGCCGCACTCTGCGATAAACCGTGCATGCAGCCGGGTACTGGACAAGCCGGCGATGCGCGCCAGGTCGGCCACCTGCAACGGGTACGCTGCATGCGCTTCGATATGCGCGTCGAATGCCGCATAGGGCAGGCGATGGCTGGGTGTGACGATGGCCGAGGCGCTGGGGTTGAGGCTGGCCAGCAACAGCACCGCGCCTTGCCGGGCGATCAGTGGGTCGTCCATGGGGCTCGCCGCCAGCCAGTCCACCAGTTGCTGTTGGCGATCATCAAGCCCCAGTGCCCCAGGCTGGTCGAGCAGGCGCCTGCTGGCATCGGCATGGGCCCCCAGCTGCTCATGCAGCCAGTGCTCACCGGGCACGTCCAGCACCAGGCAATCGCTGCCGACAGCGCTGCCGCAGGTATGATGAGCGCCCGCGGGTACCACCACCAGCCCCTGGCGGGCGACCCTGGCGCCGCGGCCCTGTACCTCGAAATCCAGGCGCCCGTGCAGGCCGAACACCAATTGCGGGTGTTCGTGGCTGTGGGCGATCAGCTCATCGCGGTAGTGGCGCAAGGAAAGTATCGGGCCGGCCATGGGGCTTCCTCGTGGGGCTGCCAGCCATTGTGCCGCATTCCTGGCACGCCATCACTCGTCACATCCCTGCCACCACCCTGTCACCTGTGCCTGCCAGTCTCCAGCAAACAGCGCCGGAGCCTGCCCATGACCCATGCCGAATTTTCCCGCCCGTCACGCAAGCAGCGCGTGCGCACGCTGTGGATATCCGACGTGCACCTGGGCACGCGTGACTGCCAGGCCGAACACCTGTCGCAGTTCCTCAAGGGCTACCAGGCCGACCGCATCTACCTGGTCGGCGACATCATCGATGGCTGGAAGCTGCGCGGCGGCATCTACTGGCCGCAAGCCCACAGCAACGTGATCCGCCGCCTGCTGACCATGAGCAAGCGCGGTACCGAGGTGATCTACGTCACCGGCAATCATGACGAATTCCTGCGCCGTTACTCGAAGCTGATGCTGGGCAACATCCAGTTGGTGGACGAGGCCGAGCACCTGACTGCCGATGGTCGCCGGCTGCTGGTGATCCATGGTGACCAGTTCGACGTGATCACCCGCTATCACCGCTGGCTGGCCTTCCTGGGCGACCGTGCCTACGAGTTCACCCTGGTGCTCAACCGCTGGCTCAACCACTGGCGTGCGCGCTACGGGTATGGCTACTGGTCGCTGTCGGCGTACCTCAAGCACAAGGTCAAGGGGGCGGTGAATTTCATCAGCGACTTCGAGGATGCGATTGCCCATGAGTGCACCCGCCGTGGATTTCACGGGGTGGTGTGCGGGCATATCCACCACGCCGAAATACGCAAGGTCGGCGAGGTGGATTACCTCAATTGTGGCGATTGGGTCGAATCATGCACGGCGCTGATCGAGCACTGGGACGGCAGCATCGAGCTGTACCGGCTGGCTGACGCGCAGGCACGCAAGGCACAGGCGGCAGCCCTGCGTGAGCCGGCCTAGAGGCTGATCCGGCCAAGCAGGATGTCGCGGAACATGGCGAAATCACCCACCAGGCTGTACCAGGGGTGCTTGAACGTCGCCGGTCTGTTGCGCTCGTAGAAGAAGTGCCCCACCCAGGCGAAGCCGTACCCGCAAAGCGGCACTGCCAGCAACAGCAACCACTTCCCGCTGCCGATGGTGTAAGCCAGCAAGGCGATCACCAGGCTGGTGCCGACAAAGTGCAGGCGCCGGCAGGTGGGGTTGCTGTGCTCCCCCAGGTAATACGGATAGAATTCGGCGAAACTGCGAAACTGCGTGGTGCTGGCCATGGGCAGTACTCCGGGATTATCACTTTTTGACAGGATACACGGCGTGGAGCCTGAATCGAGTCTAGAGTGATTGGCGGGGCCGGCCAGTGACAATAGGCGCCAAATAAGTATCCTTGAGGTTAATCGCATGAAGCGGTCAGCATAAGAAGCCTGCCATGAGCGAAAGAACCACATCGGCCAGCTGGGCATCAGGGATTGTCAAGGCGCTGGAGCTGGAAGGGCTCGACTGCCCGGCCATGTTCAAGCAGTTGGGGCTTGATTTCGCTGCACTCGACGACCCGGATGCACGTTTTCCGCAGGACTCCATGACCCGCCTCTGGCAGCTGGCGGTCGAACTGTCGGGCAACGAAGCCATTGGCCTGAACATGGCGCGGGTGGTGCGCCCGGCCTCCTTCCACGTGGTGGGCTACGCACTGATGTCCAGCCGCACCCTGGCCGAAGGGTTCGAACGGCTGGTGCGCTACCAGCGCATCATCGCCGAAAGCTCCGACCTGAGTTTTGTCCTTGGCCCCGAAGGCTATTCACTGATTCTGACCGTGCATGGCGACCACCTGCCGCCCACCCGCCATAGCGCCGAAGCATCGCTGGCCTGCGCACTGGCCCTGTGCAAATGGCTGAGTGGGCGACCGGTGCAGCCACGGCGGGTGCTGGTGCAAGGGCCGCAACCGAAGAATATCGAGCCGTACAAGGTGGCGTTCCATTCCCCGCTGGTGTTCGGTGCGCCGCACGATGCCCTGGTGTTCGAGCGGGCCGACATGGAAGCGCCATTGCCCACCGCCAACGAAGCCATGGCCATCCTGCATGATCGCTTTGCCGGTGAGTACCTCGCGCGCTTTTCGGAGAGCCGCGTGACTCACCGCGTGCGCCAGGTCTTGTGCCGCATCCTGCCGCAAGGCGAACCCAAGCGCGAAACCCTGGCCCAGGCCCTGCACCTGTCCCAGCGCACCTTGCAGCGCCGGCTGCAGGAAGAGGGCACCAGTTTCCAGACCTTGCTCGACGACACCCGCCGCGAGCTGGCCGAGCAATACCTGGCCCAGCCAGGCATGACCCTGCTGGAAACTGCCTACTTGCTAGGCTTTGCCGACCCGAGCAATTTCTACCGGGCGTTCCGCCGCTGGTTCGATGTGACCCCCAGTGAATACCGTGCCCGGCTGGGTACCGAGCCTGCCGAGGTCAGTGACGCCAGAACGCCGGCATACACAACACCAGCACCGTGATGATCTCCAGGCGCCCCAGCAGCATGCCGGTGGCAAGGATCCACTTGGCGGCATCCGGCAGCGTCGAGTAGTTGCCCGAAGGGCCGACCACTTCACCCAGGCCCGGGCCGACGCCCGACACCGTGCCGGCGGCGCCAGTCAGTGCGGTCATCCAGTCCACGCCCAGCAGCGACAGCAGCAGGGCCATCACGCAGATGGTGATGGCGAAGAAGAACGAGAAGGTCAGGATCGAGCGCACGATCTCTTCGTCCAGGCGATGGCCGTTGTATTTCTGCTTGATCACCGCGCGCGGGTGGATCAGCTGGTTGAGGCTGGCCTTGAGCAGGATGTAGGCCACCTGGAAACGGAAAATCTTGATACCGCCGGCCGTGGAGCCGGAACAGCCACCGACGAAGCCCAGGTAGAAGAACAGCATCAGCGAGAAGTTGCCCCACAGGCTGTAATCGCCCAGGGCAAAGCCGGTGGTGGTGACCACCGAGGTCACGTTCAGTGCCACGTGGCGCAGGGCGTCGAGCCAGTGCAGGTTGGTGGTGTACCAGTACCAGGTGCCGAGCACGATCCAGGTCACCACCAGCATGCCCAGCAGGCCTTGCACCTGTTGGTCGCGGATCAGCGCCTTGCGGTTGCCGCGCAGGGTTGCCACGTACAGGGTGAAGGGCAGGCTGCCAAGGATCATCACCACCACCGCGACCCAGTGCACGGCAGGGATGTCCCATTTGGCCAGCGACTGGTCAGAGGTGGAAAAACCGCCGGTGGAGATCGCCGACATGGCGTGGTTGATGGCATCGAACGGGCTCATGCCGGCCCACCAGAAGGCCAGTGCGCCAAAGATCGAGAAGCCGACGTACACGCCTACGATCGATTTGGCGACCATGTGCGAGCGCGGCATGACCTTTTCCGAGCGGTCCGACGATTCGGTCTGGAACAGGCGCATGCCACCGATACGCAGCAGCGGCAGGATCGCCACCGCCATGGCGATGAAGCCGATGCCGCCGAGCCAGTGCAGCATCGAGCGCCACATCAGGATGCCCGGTGACATGGTGTCCAGCCCGCTGAGCACGGTGGCGCCGGTGGCGGTGATGCCGGACATGCTCTCGAAGAAGGCGTCGGTGTAGCTGATGTGCTGGGTCAGCAGGAAGGGCAGGGCGGCGAAGACGCACACCACCACCCAGCTGCTGACGGTCAGCAGGTACATGTCCCGCGGGCGCAGGTGGACGTGCTCGGGGCGGCCCTGCAGGACCATGGCCAGGCCGGCGATGAAGGTGATCAGGCTGGACCAGAGAAACGACGGCATGTCGCCGGTGCGTTCGAAGACCACCAGGGTCGCCATGGGCACGACCATGCTGACCGCCAGGGTGATCAGGAAGATGCCGATGATGAAACCAATGATCCTTAAGGTCGGCAACGCCATGTGATCTGCTCTGACTCGAAACGGAAGGGCGCCATTCTACCTATGGGTCTGGTGATGTAAACGCTAGAATGGCCGCACATTTACCTGCCAGGAGGGTAGCCGATGGAGGCTCTCGACGCATTGCTCAACCGTGTTTCCGTGCCACGCCTGACCGACCCTGCGCCCAACGAGGCCCAGCGTGAGGCGCTGTTCCAGGCCGCCTTGCGCGCACCGGACCACGGTCAGCTGCGGCCGTGGCGCTTCCTGACCATCGAGGGTCAGGGCCGCGACAAGCTCGGTGAACTGTTCGCCGAAGCGCTGCAGCGCAAGGGCGATGCCAGCCAGGCTGCGCTGGACAAGGCACGGGCGATGCCGCTGCGTGCGCCGTTGCTGATCGTGGTGATCGCCAAGCTGCAGGATCACTTCAAGGTACCCAAGTCCGAGCAGCGCCTGGCGGCGGGTTGCGCGGCCCACGGCATCCTGATTGCGGCGCATGCCCAGGGGATCGGCGCAGTGTGGCGAACTGGCGACATGGCCTTCGACGCCCACGTGCACAAGGGCTTGGGCTTGGCCGAGAACGAGGAGTTGATCGGTTACCTGTATGTCGGCACGCCGCTGACCGAGCCGCGCACGGCGCCGATACTCGAAACTGCCGAGTACGTCAGTACCTGGGGCGAATGACCCAGGGGGCCGCTTTGCGGCCCATCGCCGGCAAGCGCGGCTCCCACAGGTACAGCGCTGACCTCAAGGGATGTGCAGTACCTGTGGGAGCTGCGCTTGCCGGCGAAGGGCTGCAAAGCAGCCCCGGCATTCTGTCAGGTGGCAGCAATGTTCTCAGGCAACTCCAACCGGGCCACGAATCCACCCTGCGGGTGATTCTCCAGCACCAGGCTGCCGCCATGCCGCTCTGCCGCCTTGCGCGCGATCGCCAGGCCCAGCCCATGCCCCGCTGCCTCCTGCCCCGGCGCCCGGAAGAACGGCTCACCCAACTGCGCCAAGTGCTCCGGCGCCGCGCCTGGCCCATGGTCGCGCACGCTCAGCACGATCTTCTCTTGCTCACGCTTCGCGCTGATCTCGATCGGCTGCCCCTGCGGGTTGAAGCGCAGGGCATTGCGCACCAGGTTGTCCACGGCACGCTCGATCAGCGTCGGCCAGCCTTGCAGGGTCAACCCAGGCTGGGCCTCCAGCTTCACTTCCTGCTCCGGCGCGCTGAGCTGAGCGTCCTTGCGCACGCTGCCCAGCAGCGCGTTGAGGTCGACGGGTTCGGCATGGGCCTGCTCGGCATCGACCCTGGCCAATGTCAGGATTTCGCTGATCAGGTCTTCCAGGCGGTCGCATTCACGGGTCAGGCGTGGCCACAGGGCCTGGCGCTGTTCGGTTTCGGCGCGCTCGGCAAGGGCCAGGGCAATGCGCAGGCGGGCCAGCGGTGAGCGCAGTTCGTGGGACACGTCGCGCAGCAGCTGGCGCTGGCTGCCGATCAGGCTCTGCAGGCGCGCGCCCATCTTGTTGAAGTCCTTGGCCAGCACACCGAACTCGTCGCGCCGGGCGGCCAGGCGTGCCAAGCTGTTCTGTTGGTAGGTGGCCTGGCCAAGGTCATGCACGGCGCCGCGCAGGCGGCTGAGCGGGCGGGTGATGGACAGGGTCACCAGCAGGCTGAACAAGGTCAGCACCACCAAGGCGATGCCCAGGGCACTCAATGGCCACAGCAGGCTCTCGCGGTGCCAGGCGTCCAGTTCCGGGTGCGGGATGCGGTAGATCAGCAGGTAGGTCTCGCCGCTGTCGGGGCTGGTGTATTCCTCGGTCAGGCGGCGCCACGGCAGGCGGCGCTCGTCATTGTGCTGGCGTGCCTCGAACGCTGCCGCGCGGCGCGGGAAGGTGCCGGGCACCACGGCATCACCGCTGTCGTCGAGCACCTGCACATCGATCTTGTAGCGCTGCTTGCGTCGTTCCAGGAAGGCCTGGGCAGACTCCAGGCCTTCCTGCTCATAATGCTTGGCCCAATGGCTGGCCATGGTTTTCAGGCCCGGGTGGCGGCTGAGGATCCAGGCATCCTGGTTGAGCATGTGGCCCAGCAGGATCGACAGGCCCGCGACCAGGGTGATAGCCAGCCAGAAGCTGGCCAGGATGCGCCAGAACAGAGAACGCAAGAGCACCTCCTGTAAACGGGAAAAGCCCGGCCCGCTTGAGGGCGGGCCGGGCATTGGTGGCACAGCTTACTGGGCCTTGGCAGCTTTTTCAGCTTTCCAGGTCTGGAACTCTTGCCATTCAGCCTTGCGTGCTTCGCGTTCCTTCTGCAGTTCGTCGAACTTCTTCTGCTGGTCAGGCTTGAGCAGCGCGCGGACCTGGCTGTCGGTCTTGTCGTGGCTGGCCTTGAGTTCGTCCTTCATGGCCTTCTGCTCGGCGGCCGGCAGCTTGTTCAGGTAGCGCTCGGTGATTTCGCGGCGGTTCTGCATCTGCTCGCCCATCAGCTTGCCGATCTGCTGGCGCTGGTCGCGGCTCAGGTCCAGTTGGGCGAAAGGCGCATCACCGCGATGATGTGGGCCGTCGTGACGCTGGCCGCCTTCAGGCATGGCCATGGCCACGGTTGGCAGGGCGGCGGCGAACATCAGGGCGATAAGGGTCTTGCGCATGGTGTCTCTCCTCTCATGGGCCGGTGTTTACCGGATGAGCTCAGTCTAGGGAGATCAAGGTCAAGCGCAGTCAGCGCAGCGTAAAGGCAGGGTAAAGATGGGGCGCAGGCGGCCCCATGCGGGTTTACAGGCTGTAGTAGTAACCACGGCTACGCAATGCGACGATCCGCGGCCGCCCATCGGCATGCGGGCCGACTTTCTTGCGCAGGTTGCTGACGTGCATGTCCAGGCTGCGGTCATACAGGGTGAGCTTGCGCCCCAGGGCGATCTGCGCCAGCTCCTGCTTGTCCAGCGGCTCGCCCGGCTGGCGCAGCAGCGCTTCGAGAATGCGGCTTTCGGACAGGGTCAGGCTCATGTCGCGGCCATCGATGCTGACTACGCCGCGCACCGGGCTGAACGCCAGGTCACCGATCTCCAGCTGGGTGGTGGTGGCAGTGGGGTGGCTGCGGCGCAGCACGGCGCGCAGGCGGGCGGTGAGCTCACGGGGGTCGCAGGGCTTGGCCAGGTAATCATCAGCACCCAGCTCCAGGCCGAGGATGCGGTCCAGAGGCTCGCCACGGGCCGACAACATCAGCACCGGCAGCTCGGCATGTTCGCTGCGCAGCTGCTTGAGCAGCTCCAGGCCGCTGCCGTCGGGCAGCATCACATCCAGCACCACGGCCGCCGGGGCATGCTCGGCCAAGGCCTGGCGCGCGCTCTGGCCATCGTGGCAGGCGCGTACCGCAAACCCTTCCTGGGTCAGCCAGCTGCCGAGCAGCTCGCAGAGTTCCTGGTCATCATCAATCAGTAACAGCTCGCTCATGACTCACTCAATTCAACCATTGACGGCGTCTTCTGTGTCCGCCAGTGGCAAAGATACCGCAGACTGAGGACGTACGTGCAATTTGAGCGGGGGAAGCCGCGTCGCCTTCTTCGCGGGCGACGCGGTATCAGGTCAAGGCAGGACTTGCTTGAACGGCTTGACGATGACCTTGTCGTACACGCCCGCGGCAATGTACGGGTCGGCGTCGGCCCAGGCCTGGGCGGCGGCCAGGGAATCGAACTCGGCGACGATCAGGCTGCCGCTGAAACCGGCTTCACCCGGGTCGTTGCTGTCGATGGCCGGGTGCGGGCCGGCCAGCACCACGCGGCCTTCGGCCTTGAGCTGTTGCAGGCGCTCGATGTGCGCCGGGCGTGCGGCCAGGCGTTTTTCCAGGGAGTTCGCGACGTCGCTGGCGATAATGGCGTAGAGCATGTCAATCCTTGGGTTTGGAGGTGGAAGGGTCGTCGTGCAGGTGACGCGACAGGTACACGCCCTGGGCCACCAGGAAGATCACGGTCATGCCCAGGCTGCCGAACACCTTGAAGTCGACCCAGAAGTTCTGGAAGGTGAAGGCGACGAACAGGTTGGCGGCGCCGCAGAACACGAAGAAGGCGATCCAGGCCACGTTCAGGCGCGACCAGATGGCATCGGGCAGGGTCAGCGCGTGGCCCATGATGCGCTTGATCAGCACCCGGTCACCGATGAAGTGGCTGCCGGCAAAGCCCAGGGCGAACAGCCAGTTGACCACCGGCGCCTTCCACTTGAGGAAGGTTTCGCTGTGGAAAGTCAGGGTCAGGCCGCCGAACACCAGGCAGGCGATCAGGGTCAGCCACTGGCCCTTTTCCAGCTTGCGCTGGCGCAGGAACAGCGCGCCGTACACCACCAGCGAGCTGATGATCAGCATTGCCGTGGCGCTGTAGATGCCGCCGAATTCGAAGCTGTGGCCTGCAACGTCCATCGGGCGTGGGTCGAGCTTGTAGACGATGAAGAACAGCAGCAGCGGGATGAAATCGATGAATTGTTTCACAATGGCAGCCAGAATCGGGATGTGACGGCATAATAACAAACATCGATTCCAGCGAAAGCGCTCCTCCATGAATGTTGATCTGCACTGTCACAGCACGGCCTCCGACGGCGCCCTGTCGCCCACGGACCTGGTCGCCCGGGCCCAAGAGCACGGGGTGCAAACGCTGGCACTGACTGACCACGATACCCTCGAAGGCCTGCCCGAGGCGCGCCAGGCCTGCCATGCGCGCGGCATGCATTGGATCAGCGGGGTAGAGCTGTCGTGCACCTGGGGTGGCGCGACCATTCACGTGCTGGGCTACAACTTCCCGCTCGACGCGCCGCCCTTGCTCCAGGCCATCGAGGCCCTGCACCGTGGCCGCTGGTTGCGTGCCGAAGAAATCGACAAACGGTTGGCGGCCAAGGGCATGCCCGGTGCCCTGGATGGCGCGCGCGCCGTGCAGCAGGAACTGGGGGACAGCGGTAACGCCCCGGCGCGGCCGCATTTTGCCGAATTCATGGTGCGCGCGGGCCATGTCAAGGACCGTGCCGAGGCCTTTCGCAAGTGGTTGGGGGCCGGCAAGCTGGGCGATGTCAAACAGCACTGGCCAACGCTCGAGGAAACTGTCTCCACCCTTCGCCAGTCCAACGCTTGGGTGAGCCTTGCGCACCCGATGCACTACGATCTGACCCGCAGCAAGCGCAGGCGGCTGATTGCCGACTATATTCAGGCAGGCGGGCAGGCACTTGAAGTGGTCAACGGGATGATGCCGGCCGAGCAGGTGGGCACGATGTCCATCCTTACTCGTGAGTTCGGCCTGCTGGCAAGCGCTGGCAGCGATTTCCACGGCCCCGGCACCTGGGGCGAGATCGGTGCCTACCGGCCATTGCCCGAGGACTTGCCACCTCTGTGGCGTCGATTCAGCCATGAACAGCCTATGGCGCTATGAACAGGATGACTTCGTGAGCCAATTTTTCCAGATTCATCCGGAGAACCCGCAGCCGCGCCTGATCCGCCAGGCGGTGGAGATCATCCGCAAGGGTGGCGTGGTGGTCTATCCGACCGACTCGGCCTATGCCCTGGGTTGCCAGATCGGCGACAAGGCGGCGATCGAGCGGGTTCGCCGCCTGCGCGGCCTGGACAAGACCCACAACTTCACCCTGATGTGTTGCGACATGTCGCAGCTGGGGCTGTACGCCAAGGTCGACACCGGCACCTTCCGCCTGCTCAAGGCCCATGTGCCTGGGCCGTACACCTTCATCCTCAACGGTACCCGCGAAGTGCCGCGCCTGCTGCTGCATGAAAAGCGCCGCACCATCGGCCTGCGCGTGCCGGACCATGGCATCACCCTGGCGCTGCTGGCCGAACTGGGCGAGCCGTTGATGAGCGTGAGCCTGATCCTGCCCGGCGACAGCGAGCCGATGACCGACCCGTACGAGATCCGCGAGCGCCTGGAACACCATGTCGACCTGGTCATCGATGGTGGCTTCGGCGACCTCAAGGCCTCGACCATCATTGACCTGTCCGGCGACGAGCCTGAACTGATCCGTGAAGGCTGCGGCGACCCCACGCCGTTCATGGTCAACGCGTGAGCCAGGTGGAAGCACCCGAGGCGCCTGCCGAACAGGCAGACTTGCCAGCACAAGCGCCCCCCCAGCAGTTGCAGCTGGCCCTGGTCTACGGCGAAGCGCTGACCGAGATGCCGCTGGACTTGTACATCCCGCCGGACGCCCTGGAAGTCATCCTCGAAGCCTTCGAGGGCCCGCTGGACTTGCTGCTGTACCTGATCCGCAAGCAGAACATCGACATCCTCGACATCCCCGTGGCGGAGATCACCCGCCAGTACATGGGCTACGTCGAGCTGATGAAGAGCGTGCGCCTGGAGCTGGCTGCGGAGTACCTGGTGATGGCAGCCATGCTTGCCGAGATCAAGTCGCGCATGCTGTTGCCGCGATCGACCGAGGTCGAGGAAGAGGAGGGTGACCCACGCGCCGAGCTGATCCGCCGCCTGCAGGAGTACGAACGCTTCAAGGCTGCCGCCGAGGGTATCGATGAGCTGCCTCGGGTTGGCCGCGAGATCGTCGTGCCGCGCCTGGAAGCCCCGCAGGCCAAGGTGCGCAAGCTGCTGCCGCAGGTCAGCCTGGAAGAGCTGCTGGTGTCCATGGCCGAGGTCATGCGCCGCAACGACCTGTTCGAAAGCCACCAGATCACCCGCGAGACGCTGTCCACCCGCGAGCGCATGAGCGACGTGCTGGAACGTCTCAAGGGCGGCGCTTTCGTGCCGTTTGTCGAGCTGTTCACGCCCGAGGAGGGCAAGCTTGGCGTGGTGGTGACCTTCATGGCGATCCTTGAGCTGGTGAAGGAATCGCTGGTCGAACTGGTGCAGAATGAGCCCTTCGCGCCGATCCATGTGCGGCTGCGCCCCGAGTCTGTCGAAGAACCTGATGAATCTGAATGAACCCCGCGACCTGGCGTCGCTGATCGAAGCGTTCCTGCTCGCTTCGGGCAAGCCGCAGTCCCTTGAACGTCTCTACGAGCTGTTCGAAGAAGCCGAGCGCCCCGAACCGAAGGTGTTCCGCAAGGCCCTGGAAGTGCTTGGCAAGTCCTGCGCCGGGC
Organism: Pseudomonas sp. LRP2-20; assembly: GCF_024349685.1. Lineage (NCBI taxonomy): Bacteria > Pseudomonadati > Pseudomonadota > Gammaproteobacteria > Pseudomonadales > Pseudomonadaceae > Pseudomonas > Pseudomonas sp. LR2-20. Next base: position 1,542,550 of record NZ_AP025944.1, read on the forward strand.
GGGCCTTCGAGCTCAAGGAAGTGGCCACCGGTTACCGCCTGCAGATTCGCGAAGACTTCGCGCCCTGGGTTGGCCGGCTGTGGGAGGAGCGCCCGCAGCGGTATTCCCGGGCCCTGCTGGAAACCATGGCGTTGATCGCCTACCGCCAGCCCATCACCCGCGGCGAGATCGAGGATGTACGGGGCGTGGCGGTCAACAGCAACATCATCAAGACGTTGATGGAGCGCGAGTGGATTCGCGTTGTCGGCTACCGCGAGGTGCCCGGGCGCCCGGCGATGTTTGCCACCACCAAGGCGTTTCTCGATCACTTCAACCTCAAGAGCCTGGATGAACTGCCGGCGCTTGCCGAGCTGCGCGAAATGGAGCCGGAGCCGCTGCTGGACCCGGATGATGCCCCGGTGCCGGCGCACCTGCAGGCGTTGGCCGATGCCAGCTTGGGTGAAGAGGAGGTGGCTGAGCCGAAAGATGAGACCAGCTTCCGCACCCTGCTGGTAGAGCTGGATGCCATGGAGGAAGGGCTGAAGACCGACTTCGATGACCTGCGCGAGGAAGAGCCCGAGGCCTCGGTGGAGGAAGAGGGCAAGTCAGAGTCCTGACTTTTCCGCTGTCTGTGCCGGCCCTTTCGCGGGTAAACCCGCTCCCACAGGTAGGTCACATCCCTGAGTGCGCTGCAGTACCTGTGGGAGCGGGCTTGCCCGCGAAAGGGCCGGCACTGGCCACACATCACCATTAGGCAGAATTCACTCGCAAAGCCGACAAAACCCTCTACCCTGCAGTGCGTTCCCCCAGCGAACCGCGTATGATGCGCGGCCTTTTGGCGCGTTCGTCGCCAGAACCCTGATTTCATTCCTACACCGGGAGGTGCCCAGATGAGTGAGCAAGACCTGCAAAATACCGAAATCACCCCGCCAGCCGGCGAAAAGCTGCAGAAAGTGCTGGCGCGCATCGGCGTCGGTTCGCGCCGTGACGTCGAAGCCTGGATCAGCCAGGGCCGCATCAAGGTCAACGGCGTCGAGGCCACCCTCGGCCTGCGCGTCGACCTGCATGACGCCATCACCGTCGACGGCAAGCTGATCAAGCGCGAAGAGGCCGCCGAGGCCACCCGCCGGGTGATCATGTACAACAAGCCCGATGGCGAGATCTGCACCCGTGACGACCCGGAAGGTCGCCCGACCGTGTTCGACCGCCTGCCGCGGCCGAAAGAAGGCCGCTGGATCAACATCGGCCGCCTGGACATCAACACCACGGGCTTGCTGCTGTTCACCACCGACGGTGAGCTGGCCAACCGCCTGATGCACCCGTCCTACGAGATGGACCGCGAATACGCCGTGCGTGTACGGGGTGAAGTCGACGACGAGATGATCGATCGCCTGAAGGCGGGCGTGATGCTCGAAGACGGCCCGGCCAAGTTCACCGACATCCAGAAGGCGCCGGGTGGCGAAGGCTTCAACCACTGGTACCACTGCGTGGTGATGGAAGGCCGCAACCGTGAAGTGCGCCGCCTGTGGGAGTCCCAGGGCATGGTGGTCAGCCGCCTGAAGCGCGTGCGTTTCGGCCCTGTGTTCCTCAACTCCGACCTGCCGATGGGCCGCTGGCGTGAAATGAGCCAGGGCGAAATCGACATTCTCGCCGCTGAAGTGGGCCTGCAGCCGGTGGCGCTGCCGGCCATGAACCTCAAGGCCAAGGACAAGATGGAGCGCCTGCAGCGCAAGTCGAGCCGGCCAATGGGGCGCAACGAGCGCGTGCGCAGCCTGCGCCCGGCCCATGACGGCGGCGCTGCTGCCGCTGAGCGCCCGGCACGCCAGCCGCGAGATACTTCGGGTGAACGCCCGGCGCGTCAGCCACGAGATGCCTCCGGTGAGCGCCCTGCACGTCAGTCCCGTGACGAAGCGCCGCGCAAAGGCAGCCGCGGCAGCGCCGTGGCCGAGCGCCCGAGCGAGATGCGCAAGCGCCCTGGCAAGCCTGACGGTGACAAGGCGGCCGGTCGCGGTCGCGGCAAGCCTCGCGGCTGATGGGTCACAGCGGTAACAAGAACCAGCCTTCGGGCTGGTTTTTTTATGCCTGCAAGATTTTGGGGCTGCTGCGCAGCCCATCGCCGGCAAGCGCGGCTCCCACATTGACCGTGTAAACCTGCTTTTGTGGGAGCCGCGCTTGCCGGCGATGGGCCGCAAAGCGGCCCCAAGATATTGAAGGAAAAGAATTTTTCGGACGACTGGCAAGTTTTCAAACCACCCCGTAAAGAAAGTTATACAGAGTTGCTCGAGTTCAGCCACGATTTCGGATTTTTCCTTTTCGCGTAAACAAAACTTGCCGCATCACCTGCCTTGAAACCCCAGCCTTGCCCCTGTCCAGTCTTGCCCAAACCCCCGTACCACGGTGATATAGCGCTCATTGCCGTGTGCAAGAGCCCGTCCGCAGAGCCGGGCTGACAAAACAACAAATGGAGGCGCCATGTACGCCGATCACTTCGCCTTTTCAGGCTCTTACCACAGGATCGCTGCGTTTTTTCCCGAGGAAACGATGCAACGCGTTGACGCCTGCGCGTTTGCAGGGGTATACAGTGCGCCGCGTTTTACCTGTGACCCTCTTGCGTACCGCGCACTCCTGCCCACACCTGGCTGATCCGCCCCGGCGGTATCCGTTGGCAGGAAACCCAAGGTAACCACCTTGCCCATTCCGCTGCGCCACGAGCGCGGTGGGTCCGATTCCGTCACAGATAAAAACAATGCAGGTGACTTCGTTCATGAGTGGACAAAACATGCATTCAGGCGAGCTCAAGCGGGGCCTGAAGAACCGCCACATCCAGTTGATCGCCCTTGGCGGCGCGATTGGTACCGGCCTGTTCCTCGGCTCGGCAGGCGTGATGAAATCCGCCGGCCCGTCGATGATCCTCGGTTACGCCATCTGCGGCTTCATCGCCTTCATGATCATGCGCCAACTCGGCGAGATGATCGTCGAAGAGCCGGTGGCCGGCTCGTTCAGCCACTTTGCGCACACCTACTGGGGCGGCTTCGCCGGTTTCCTGTCGGGCTGGAACTGCTGGGTGCTGTACATCCTGGTGGGCATGTCGGAACTGTCGGCGGTGGGCAAGTACGTGCACTACTGGTGGCCGGAGATCCCGACCTGGGTCACGGCGGCCGCGTTCTTCGTGCTGATCAACGCCATCAACCTGATGAACGTGAAGTTCTTCGGTGAGGCCGAGTTCTGGTTCGCCATCATCAAGGTCGTGGCCATCGTCAGCATGATTGGCCTGGGTGCCTACCTGCTGACCAGCGGCAACGGTGGCCCTGACGCTTCGGTGAGCAACCTGTGGAGCCACGGTGGCTTCTTCCCGCACGGTGTCAGCGGCCTGGTGATGGCCCTGGCGTTCATCATGTTCTCGTTCGGTGGCCTGGAAATGCTCGGCTTCACCGCCGCCGAGGCCGACAAGCCGAAGACCGTGATCCCGAAGGCGATCAACCAGGTCATCTACCGCATCCTGATCTTCTATGTCGGTGCCTTGGTCGTGCTGCTGTCGCTGACCCCATGGGACAACCTGGTCGCCAGCATCGACGCGTCCGGCGGCAGCTACGGCAGCAGCCCGTTCGTCCAGGTGTTCTCGCTGCTGGGCAGCGATGTGGCGGCCAACCTGCTGAACTTCGTGGTCCTGACTGCGGCGCTGTCGGTGTACAACAGCGGCACCTACTGCAACGCGCGGATGCTGCTGGGCATGGCCGAGCAGGGTGATGCTCCGGCTTCGCTGGCCAAGGTCGACAAGCGTGGCGTACCGGTGCGTTCGATCCTGGTGTCGGCGGCCGTGACCCTGATTGCGGTGCTGCTCAACTACCTGATGCCGCAGAATGCGCTGGAGCTGCTGATGTCGCTGGTGGTCGCGACCCTGGTGATCAACTGGGCGATGATCAGCTACTCGCACCTGAAGTTCCGCCAGCACCTTGACCGCGTTGGCCAGAAGCCGCTGTTCAAGGCGCTGTGGTACCCGTACGGCAACTACCTGGTGCTGGCCTTCGTGGTGCTGATCCTCGGCATCATGCTGATGATTCCGGGCATCCAGGTGTCGGTGTATGCGATCCCGGTATGGCTGGCAGCGATGCTGATTGCCTACCTGCTCAAGGGCAAGCGCCGGCCACTGGCCAATGGCACTGCCGGTACCGTGGCCAAGTAAGCCGCTGGTTGATTGAAGAAACCCGATACCAGGTGACTGGCATCGGGTTTTTGTTGCCTGTTCCGGCCTCTTCGCGGGGCAGGATTCAGATCTGTTCCAGCAGCCAACTGCGAAATGCCCTCAGTGAAGGCAGTGCTTCATTGCGCGGCGGATAGATCAGGTAATAACTGCGCTGGCTGGCAAACGCCGCCCCTGGGCTGAACAGTTCGCCTTTGGCCAGCTCTTCCTCCACCAGAATCCTCGGTACCAGGCCGATGCCAATCCCGGCCCGCACGGCCTGAATCAGGTGCGAGGTCAGTTCGAAGCTCGGCCCCAGGCGCATCGCCCGGTGCGGCAAGCCGTGGTGGGAAAACCACTCGCCCCAGGCATGGGGGTTGTTGGCCACGTTCAGCAGGACCTCTTCACTGACCCGAGCCGGGCCCCAGCCAAGGCCATCGCCACCTGCCTCGGGCGGCAGGATCACCACCAGTTCCTCGGCATGCAGCCGGTGGCAGATCAAGCCCGGCAGGTCATGGCTGGCCACGCCGATGGCGGCGTCGATCTCGCTGGTGTCGAAATTGATCGCTTCGATACGTGAATGAATGTGCACGAGCATGCCCGGGTGGGCGCTGTAGAACGCATGCAGGCGCGGCAGCAGCCACTTCGAGCCGAAGGTGGGCAGGGTCGCCAGGCGCAGGGTGCCGACCCCGGACTGGTAGGCCAGCGCCTGCAAGGTGGCGCTACGGATGCGCCCCAGTGCTTCGCTCAGCTCGCGCTGGTACAGCCTGCCAACGTCGGTCAGCTGGACCTGGCGGCCTTCGCGGCGGAACAGGGTCAGGCCCAGTTGCTGCTCCAGCGCCTGTACCTGGCGGCTGACCGCGCTCTGGGTCAGCGACAGTTCGGCAGCGGCGCGGGTGTAGCTTTCATGCCGGGCGGCGGCCTCGAAAGCCAGCAGCAGCGACATGGACGGTGTCAGGTGGCGGTAATTCATTCATAAAAGTCATTGATAGCGGCAGGATTATCCGTTTGCCCCTGAAGCGAAACTACAGGAACATTGACCTATACGTCATCCCTGCATGAAACAATGCATGCCGGCACGACAGGAATCCCGTGAATTAGCCCATATCAAGAGGCCATCCTTCGATGATCGCCCAGCTGTCGACCCTTGCGCCGAGCGCCAACTACCCTGAATTCCTCGAGGCCCTGCGCAACAGTGGCTTCCGTGGCCAGATCAGCGCCGACTACGGTACCCGTACGGTACTGGCCACCGACAACTCGATCTACCAGCGCTTGCCGCAGGCGGCGGTGTTCCCGCTGGACGCCGACGACGTGGCGCGGGTCGCCACGCTGATGGGCGAACCACGCTTCAAGGCGGTCAAGCTGACCCCGCGTGGCGGCGGAACCGGCACCAATGGCCAGTCGCTGACCGACGGCATCGTCGTCGACCTGTCGCGGCACATGAACCAGATCCTCGAAATCAATGTGCAGGAGCGCTGGGTGCGGGTCCAGGCGGGTACCGTCAAGGACCAGCTCAATGCCGCGCTCAAGCCCCACGGGCTGTTCTTCGCCCCTGAGCTGTCTACCTCCAACCGTGCCACCGTCGGCGGCATGATCAACACCGACGCCAGCGGCCAGGGCAGCTGCACTTACGGCAAGACCCGCGACCACGTGCTCGAGTTGCACAGCGTGCTGCTCGGCGGCGAGCGCCTGCACAGCCTGCCGATCGACGACGCCGCACTGGAGCAAGCCTGCGCCGCGCCTGGCCGGGTCGGCGAGGTGTACCGCATGGCCCGGGAGATCCAGGAAACCCAGGCCGAGCTGATCGAGACCACCTTCCCCAAGCTCAACCGCTGCCTGACCGGCTATGACCTGGCGCACCTGCGCGACGAGCAGGGCCGCTTCAACCTCAACAGCGTGCTGTGCGGCGCCGAAGGTTCGCTGGGCTATGTGGTCGAAGCCAAGCTCAATGTACTGCCGATCCCGAAATACGCGGTGCTGGTCAACGTGCGTTACACCAGCTTCATGGACGCCCTGCGCGATGCCAACGCACTGATGGCGCTCAAGCCACTGTCGATCGAAACGGTCGACTCCAAGGTGCTGATGCTGGCGATGAAGGACATCGTCTGGCACAGCGTGGCCGAATACTTCCCGGCCGACCCCGAGCGCCCGACCCTGGGCATCAACCTGGTGGAGTTCTGCGGTGACGAGCCGGCCGAGGTCAATGCCCGGGTCCAGGCGTTCATCGATCACCTGCAGCGCGACACCAGCGTCGAGCGCCTGGGCCACACCCTGGCCGAGGGTGCCGAGGCGGTGACCCGCGTCTACACCATGCGCAAGCGCTCGGTGGGCCTGCTCGGCAACGTCGAGGGCGAGGTGCGCCCGCAGCCTTTCGTTGAAGACACGGCCGTGCCGCCGGAGCAGCTGGCCGACTACATCGCCGACTTCCGCGCGCTGCTCGATGGCTATGGCCTGGCCTATGGCATGTTCGGCCACGTCGATGCCGGCGTGCTGCACGTGCGCCCGGCGCTGGACATGAAAGACCCGGCCCAGGCCGCGCTGGTCAAGCCGATTTCCGATGCCGTGGCGGCGCTGACCAAGCGTTACGGCGGCCTGCTGTGGGGCGAGCACGGCAAGGGCCTGCGTTCGGAATACGTGCCCGAGTACTTCGGCGAGCTGTACCCGGCGCTGCAGCGCCTGAAGGGCGCCTTCGACCCGCACAACCAGCTCAACCCAGGCAAGATCTGCACCCCGCCGGGCAGCGCCGAGGGCCTGACCCCGGTGGATGGCGTGACCCTGCGCGGCGACCTCGACCGCACCATCGACGAGCGGGTGTGGCAGGACTTCCCAAGCGCCGTGCACTGCAACGGCAACGGCGCCTGCTACAACTACGACCCCAACGACGCCATGTGCCCGTCGTGGAAGGCCACCCGTGAACGCCAGCACTCGCCCAAGGGCCGTGCCTCGCTGATGCGCGAATGGCTGCGCCTGCAGGGCGAGGCCAACATCGATGTGCTGGCAGCGGCGCGCAACAAGGTGTCGTGGCTCAAGGGGCTGCCGGCGCGGCTGCGCAACAACCGTGCACGCAACCAGGGCCAGGAAGACTTCTCCCATGAGGTGTACGACGCCATGGCTGGCTGCCTGGCGTGCAAGTCGTGCGCCGGGCAGTGTCCGATCAAGGTCAACGTGCCGGACTTCCGCTCGCGCTTCCTCGAGCTGTACCACGGCCGCTACCAGCGCCCGCTGCGTGACTACCTGATCGGCTCGCTGGAGTTCACCATCCCGTACCTGGCCCATGCCCCCGGCCTGTACAACGCCGTGATGGGCTCGAAGTGGGTGAGCAAGCTGCTGGCGGACAAGGTCGGCATGGTCGACAGCCCGCTGATCAGCCGCTTCAACTTCCAGTCGACCCTGACCCGCTGCCGTGTCGGCATGGCCAGCGTGCCGGCCCTGCGCGAGCTGACTCCGGCCCAGCGCGAGCGCAGCATCGTGCTGGTGCAGGATGCCTTCACCCGTTACTTCGAAACGCCGCTGCTCGCTGCGTTCATCGAACTGGCCCATCGCCTGGGGCACCGGGTGTTCCTGGCGCCGTACAGCGCCAACGGCAAGCCACTGCATGTGCAAGGCTTCCTCGGCGCTTTCGCCAAGGCGGCGATCCGTAATGCTGCCCAGCTCAAGGCCCTGGCTGACTGCGGCGTGCCGCTGGTGGGCCTGGACCCGGCGATGACCTTGGTCTATCGCCAGGAGTACCAGAAGGTGCCGGGGCTGGATGCCTGCCCGAACGTCCTGCTGCCACAGGAGTGGCTGATGGATGTGCTGCCGGAGCAGGCGCCTGCTGCGTCGGGCAACTTCCGCCTGATGGCGCACTGCACCGAGAAGACCAACGTGCCAGCCAGCACCCGGCAGTGGGAGCAGGTGTTTGCCCGTCTGGGGCTGAAACTGGTGACCGAGGCGACCGGCTGCTGCGGCATGTCCGGTACCTACGGGCACGAGGCGCGCAACCAGGAGACTTCGCGGACCATCTTCGAGCAGTCGTGGGCGACCAAGCTGGACAAGCAAGGTGAGGCGCTGGCGACCGGCTACTCGTGCCGCAGCCAGGTCAAGCGCATGACCGAGCGGCAGATGCGCCACCCTCTGGAAGTTGTGTTGCAGTACGCCAAGCGCTAACCCGCAAGGCCCTGTGGGCTGCTTCGCAGCCCATTCGCGGGCAAGCCCGCTCCCACAGGGGGACCACTGGGCCTGAGGTCAGTGCTCAACCTGTGGGAGCGGGCTTGCCCGCGAAGAGGCCGGTGCAGGCGACCCGTTATTCAGGACTTTTGCGCTGGCTACGGGCCTGCTTGTACAGATACAGGCTCAACACCAGCCCACAACACGCCGCCGCCGCCGCAAACAGAAACATCGAGGCAAACCCGAACCCCGATGCCACCGCACCTACCAGCGGCCCGGTAATCCCCAGCGACAAGTCGATGAACAGCGAATACGCCCCCACCGCCGCCCCGCGGTTGGCTGCCGACACTTGGTTCACCGCTTCCACGCCCAGCGCCGGGAACACCAGCGAGAAGCCGAAACCACTCAGCGCCGCCCCCGCCAACGCCATCTCGGCATTCGGCGCCAGCCACAGCATGAGCAGGCCCAGGGTTTCCACCGACAGGCAAACGATTGCCACCCTGAACCCACCCATCCGATTGATCAGGTTGCCGAACAGCAGCCGCGCGCAGATAAAGCTGGCGCCGAACAGGCTCAGGGTCAGTGCCGCATTGGCCCAGCCGCGGCTGGCGTAATACAGGGTGATGAAGGTGGCGATGGTGCCAAAGCCGATCGAGCCCAGGGCCAGCCCCGAGCCATGCGCGAACACCTTGCCCAGCACCTGCATGAACGGCAGGCGCTTGCCGCTGACCACGGGCGCTGCGCGCTTCGGCCAGGCCAGCAGCAGGCCCAGCGCGCACAGCAGGATGATGCTCACGCCCATGCTCCAAAGTCCCAGGCCCTTGACCATCAGCACGCCCAATGGCGCACCGATGGCCAGCGCGCCATAGCTGGCGATGCCGTTCCAGGAAATCACCTTGGCGGTGTGCTCGGCACCGACCCGGCCGATACCCCAGCCGATCGAACCAGAGCCCACCAGGCTTTCCGCGCTACCCAGCACCAGGCGGCCGACCAGCAAGCAACCCAGGCTGACCCAGGGCAAGTCGGTGAGGAAGGCGCAGGCCAGCATGAACACGCCGCTCAGGCCGCAGCCGGCCAGGCCATACATGACCGCCTTCTTGCTGCCGAGGTTGTCGATGATGCGGCTGGCGGTAGGGCGGCTCAGCAGGGTAGCGAGGTACTGCACGCTGATCACCAGGCCGGCGATCACGGCGCTGAAGCCGAGGTCGTTATGCACGTAGCCAGGCAGCACGGCAAGGGGGATGCCGATGTTCAGGTAGCCGATGAAGGTGAAGAGGACGATGGAAACGACTTGCAGGGTGACCGCAAGGGGGCGCGGTGAGTCAGGCATGAGGGTCTTCGTGGCAGAGGTTCGTGACGGTGTGAAAACGTGATGACGGGGGTAGCCCGCAGGTCAGCCGTTTTCACACAGTCTCAGGGATGCGCGGTTTATTCCTGGTCAGCGCTGGATTGATCGTCACCATCCTGATCGACGGCAGGCGTCGGTTCGGCGTGGACGGTAACGGATGGCTCTTCGGGGTTCAGGCTTGGGAAGGGAAGATTCGGGATTTCATGCATCTCGTCGTTCCTCGCAAGTGTGAGTGAAAAGTCTGCGCCAGGCGCGTTCGAAGCTTCGTGAAGCTCGGGCAGGATACACAAGTCTGAATGACAGTTTGTAAATTTTCCCGGTCGCTTGTCGGTTTCCAGGGCGGATACCGGACAGATTTCGGATAGAAAGCGGGCAAAAAAACAGGGCCTTGAGGCCCTGTTCGTGGTGCCTACTTGCGGCCTTCAGCCGCCTCGGCGACCTTGTCGGTGCGTGCGCACATGATGAAGTCATTGCGGTGCAGGCCCTTGATCGAGTGGCTCCACCAGGTCACGGTGACCTTGCCCCATTCGGTCAGCAGGCCAGGGTGGTGGCCTTCGGCCTCGGCGATCTCGCCCACGGCATTGGTGAACGCCAGCGCGTGCTTGAAGTTCTTGAACAGGAACACGCGCTCCAGTTCCATGTGGCCATCGCGGACTTCGATGTTCCAGTCCGGGATCTCGCGAATCAGCTCGGCCAGTTCGTCGTCGGTGACCTTGGGTGCGTCAGCGCGGCAGGCTTCGCAGTGGGCTTGGTTCAAGGCATTCATGGTGTGGTTTCCGCTTCGAGTTGTTATCGGCAAGGCGCTCAGGCTGCGACCTTGGGTGGAAATTTCGGTGCGTGCAGCCCCAGCTGCATGGCTTGCTGGACCATGGCCATGATGTCTTCGTGGGCCAGGTCGAACAGGCGCTTCATGTTCGGCAGCACGAAGTACAGCGGCTGCAGGATGTCGATACGGTACGGCGTGCGCATGCACTCGATCGGGTCGAAGGCCTGGTGCTCAGGTTCGCCTGACAGACTGTAGACGGTCTCTTTCGGCGAGGAGAGGATGCCGCCGCCATAGATCTTGCGACCCTGGGCGGTCTCCATCAGGCCGAATTCGATGGTCATCCAGTACAGGCGCGCCAGGTACACGCGTTGTTCCTTGGTCGCGGCCAGGCCGAGCTTGCCGTAGGTGTGGGTGAATTCGGCGAAGAACGGGTTGGTCAGCAGCGGGCAGTGGCCGAAGATCTCGTGGAAGATGTCCGGTTCCTGCAGGTAGTCCAGCTCTTGCGGGGTGCGGATGAAGGTGGCGACCGGGAAGCGCTTGCTGGCCAGCAGTTCGAAGAAGGTCTGGAAGGGGATCAGCGCCGGTACCCGGGCAACCTGCCAGCCAGTGGTGGCGCCTAGCACCTTGTTGATTTCGCCCAGCTGCGGAATGCGCTCATGGGGCAGCTTGAGCTGGTCGATGCCGTCCAGGTACTCCTGGCACGCGCGGCCTTCGATGACTTTCAGCTGGCGGGTGATCAGGGTGTTCCATACCGCATGCTCTTGCTGCGGGTAATCGATAAAACCGTGCGCATCGGGCTCGCGTGCCACGTATTGCGTCTGTTTCATGTGGCTCTCCTGGTGAGGGCTTTTCTTGTTATGTCCACGACATGATTTAGGAATATCCCTTCAGCGGATGATTTGCACGGGGGCAGGCCCTGCGGGCAGGTGCCCTTTGATCGGTGTTGCGTAACGATAATTTTACAAAATGCCTGGCATGCCGGAAAATCCGCCTGATTAAGCTGTCCTTAACGGGGTTTTTGTCAGCTTATCTTTACGACTTTTCCGTGCGAGGTTGAAAAACTTCGCTGCTGAGAGAGCTTCCATGCGTATCAAAGTGCATTGCCAGAACCGCATCGGCATCCTTCGCGACATCCTCAACCTGCTGGTGGAATACGGCATCAACGTGCTGCGCGGCGAGGTGGGGGGAGACCATGGCAACGCCATCTACCTGCACTGCCCGAACCTGATCAATCTGCAGTTCCAGGCGTTGCGGCCCAAGTTCGAATCGATTGCCGGCGTATTCGGGGTCAAGCGCGTCGGCCTGATGCCCAGTGAGCGCCGCCACATGGAGCTCAATGCCCTGCTTGGTGCGCTGGATTTCCCGGTGCTGTCGATCGACATGGGCGGCAGTATCGTTGCCGCCAACCGCACTGCGGCGCAGTTGCTTGGGGTGCGGGTCGACGAGGTGCCGGGCATGCCGCTGGCGCGCTACGTCGAGGATTTCGACCTGCCTGAGCTGGTGCGCGCCAACAAGTCGCGCATCAATGGCCTGCGCATCAAGGTCAAGGGTGATGTGTTCCTGGCCGATATCGCGCCGCTGCAGTCCGAGCACGATGACAGCGAGGCCCTGGCCGGTGCCGTGCTGACCCTGCATCGCGCCGACCGCATCGGTGAGCGCATCTATAACGTGCGCAAGCAGGAGCTGCGCGGTTTCGACAGCATCTTCCAGAGTTCGCGAGTGATGGCGGCGGTGGTGCGTGAGGCGCGGCGCATGGCGCCGCTGGATGCGCCCTTACTGATCGAAGGTGAGACCGGCACCGGCAAGGAGTTGCTGGCCCGCGCTTGCCACCTGGCCAGCCCGCGTGGCCAGGCGCCGTTGATGGCGCTCAACTGTGCCGGCCTGCCGGAGTCGATGGCAGAAACCGAGTTGTTCGGTTATGGCCCAGGGGCATTCGAGGGGGCGCGTGCCGAAGGCAAACTGGGGCTGCTGGAACTGACCGCTGGCGGTACGTTGTTCCTTGATGGGGTCGGGGAGATGAGTCCTCGCCTGCAGGTGAAGCTGCTGCGCTTCTTGCAGGACGGTTGCTTCCGCCGTGTCGGCAGCGATGAAGAGGTGTACCTGGATGTGCGGGTGATCTGCGCCACCCAGGTCGACCTGTCCGAGTTGTGCGCCCGTGGCGAGTTCCGCCAGGACCTGTATCACCGGCTCAACGTGCTGTCGCTGCACATTCCGCCGCTGCGCGAATGCATGGACGGGCTGGAGGGCCTGGTGCAGCACTTCCTTGATCAGGCCAGCCGGCAGATCGGCTGCGCCATGCCACGCCTGGCACCGGCGGCCATGGACAAGCTCAGCCAGTATCACTGGCCGGGTAATGTGCGGCAGTTGGAGAACGTCCTGTTCCAGGCGGTTTCGTTATGCGAAGGCGGGGTGGTGAAAAGCGAGCATATTCGCCTGCCGGACTATGGCGTGCGGCAACCGTTGGGCGAGTTTTCGCTGGATGGGGATCTTTCGCAGATTGTCGGGCGATTTGAAAAGGCGGTGCTGGAAAGTCTGATGGGCGAATTTCCAAGTAGCCGGGCATTGGGTAAGCGCCTGGGTGTTTCCCATACGACGATTGCCAATAAGTTGCGGGATTATTCCCTGGGCAAGTCGGCGGATTAAATACCTGTTATTTAATGGCCCGTTAACGCTCAAGTCGGTGCCCAAGTTGTAGGCGGGCAAAAACGCGAACGGGGCCCACCAGGGCCCCGATTCAAGGTATCAGCCGTTGGAGCAGCCGTTCCCCATCACGCGGTATTCGAGAATGTGCTTCTGGCCCTTGGAGTCCTCATAGGTCATGCGGGCTGGCACGACTTCACAGACGTTGGGCACTTCGCTCATGGAGATGACGCGGGCAATGTCCAGGTGCTGCGAGTAACTGTACTGTTCAACCGGAATCTGCTCGACATTGTTTGCTTCGCCGGCCATCGCCGCGCCGCAAAGACCGCCAAGTACCAATACCAGTAAAGCTTTCATTTTCTATTTACCTGTCTAAGGTCGTGAGGGGGCGCGCGGCGCTTGTGGCGCCGCGAGTATTGCCAAAGTTCAACTATCTAAATGAGAGGGGATTAACTGATTGCCTTCGTGGGGGCTGTTTCCAGTAGTTAATCGCCTTGCCGTTGCTGGCGAGGTGAATCTTATGCCTGGGCAACTAAGGGAAACAGAGGGCGTTTTGATAAAGTTTTTTTGCCTTTTTCCAGAATCTGTAACAATCCCCTGGCAGGGTTGATCGCATTTTTCCCTCGTCGGGCCGGCGGCTGCGGGCTAGAGCCTTCCGCGCGGTTCGCATGAAGATTCGCCGGCTGTGCTACTACCATCGTCGTATGGTTTTTCCCGCTCTGGTACAGTTACAAACGATTCCATACAAAAACAACTATTACACCGAGGTAACACAGATGAGTGCGGCTCCACTGTATCCCGTTCGTCCCGAGGTTGCGGCCACTACCCTGACCGACGAGGCCACCTACAAGGCCATGTACCAGCAATCGGTGATCAACCCGGACGGCTTCTGGCGCGAGCAGGCCCAGCGTCTGGACTGGATCAAGCCCTTCACCAAGGTCAAGCAGACCTCGTTCGACGACCACCATGTCGATATCAAGTGGTTTGCCGACGGCACTCTGAACGTTTCCTCCAACTGCCTGGACCGCCACCTCGAAGAACGCGGCGACCAGCTGGCAATCATCTGGGAAGGCGACGACCCTTCCGAGCACCGCAACATCACCTACCGCGAGCTGCACGAGCAGGTCTGCAAGTTCGCCAACGCCCTGCGTGGCCAGGACGTGCACCGTGGCGATGTGGTGACCATCTACATGCCGATGATCCCCGAGGCCGTGGTGGCCATGCTCGCGTGCGCCCGCATCGGTGCCATCCACTCGGTGGTGTTCGGCGGCTTTTCGCCGGAGGCCCTGGCCGGGCGCATCATCGACTGCAAGTCCAAGGTGGTGATCACCGCTGACGAAGGTTTGCGTGGTGGCCGTCGCACGCCGCTCAAGGCCAACGTCGACCTGGCGCTGACCAACCCCGAAACCAACAGCGTGCAGAAGATCATCGTGTGCAAGCGCACCGGTGGCGACATCGCCTGGCACCAGCACCGCGACATCTGGTTCGAAGACCTGATGAAAGTCGCCTCCAGCCACTGTGCCCCGAAAGAAATGGGCGCCGAAGAGCCGCTGTTCATCCTTTATACCTCCGGCTCCACCGGCAAGCCCAAGGGCGTGCTGCACACCACCGGGGGTTACCTGGTGTATGCCGCGCTGACCCATGAGCGCGTGTTCGACTACCGCCCGGGCGAAGTCTACTGGTGCACCGCCGACGTCGGCTGGGTCACCGGCCACAGCTACATCGTCTACGGCCCGCTGGCCAACGGCGCCACCACGCTGCTGTTCGAGGGCGTGCCGAACTATCCGGACATCACCCGCGTGTCGAAGATCGTCGACAAGCACAAGGTCAACATCCTCTACACCGCACCGACCGCCATCCGCGCCATGATGGCCGAAGGGCAGGCTGCCGTTGCCGGCGCCGACGGTTCCAGCCTGCGCCTGCTGGGCTCGGTCGGCGAGCCGATCAACCCCGAGGCCTGGAACTGGTACTACAAGACCGTTGGCAAGGAGCGTTGCCCGATCGTCGACACCTGGTGGCAGACCGAGACCGGTGGCGTGCTGATCAGCCCGCTGCCGGGTGCCACGGCGCTCAAGCCGGGCTCGGCGACCCGGCCGTTCTTCGGCGTGGTGCCGGCGCTGGTGGATAACCTGGGCAACCTGATCGAGGGCGCCGCCGAAGGCAACCTGGTGATCCTTGATTCCTGGCCGGGCCAATCGCGTTCGCTGTACGGCGACCACGACCGCTTCGTCGACACCTACTTCAAGACCTTCCGTGGCATGTACTTCACCGGCGACGGCGCGCGTCGCGACGAGGATGGCTACTACTGGATCACCGGCCGCGTGGACGATGTGCTCAACGTATCCGGCCACCGCATGGGCACCGCCGAGATCGAAAGTGCCATGGTCGCCCACGCCAAGGTCGCCGAGGCTGCGGTGGTTGGCGTGCCGCACGACATCAAGGGCCAGGGCATCTATGTCTATGTCACCCTCAATGCCGGCATCGAGCCGAGCGAGCAGCTGCGCCTGGAGCTGAAGAACTGGGTGCGCAAGGAGATCGGCCCGATCGCCTCGCCGGACGTGATCCAGTGGGCGCCGGGGCTGCCGAAAACCCGTTCGGGCAAGATCATGCGGCGCATCCTGCGCAAGATCGCCACCGGCGAATACGATGCCCTGGGTGACATTTCGACCTTGGCCGACCCAGGCGTGGTGCAGCACCTGATCGACACCCACAAGGCGATGAGCCTGGCTACGGCCTGACCTTGCCCTGAGGGCTGATCGCCTATCCTGTGGGAGCGAGTTCACTCGCGAAGAGGCCGGTAAGGCTGCCGACGTCTTCGCGGGTGAATCGGGGCGCCGAACCGCCGCTCCCACAGGGAAACCTGTCTTGAACCCCGCCAGGGCAACCGGCGGGGTTTTTGCTTTACTGTTACCCGACAATCATCGGTAACTCTTCTGTCACCGATTTCGCACAGGATCGGGGCGCAGGGAAACATATCCTTTCCGTTTTGGTGCATCACGCTGGCCATTTTCTGCAAGGTGAAACGCTGCACTTGCCGTCTTGCAAGGGTTTGCCAATAATAGGCCCGTTAATTGCTTGGCTTATAGGTTATTTCTCTCGAGCTCTTGCATGATTTGCAAAAGCTGTCAACATCGCCCGCCGCGATTTCAAGCGCTTCTGTAAGTAGTTGTCGCTTTGAAGAAATATCGACTACCGGGCTGTCGTTAAAATGCCACTCACTCGCTCGTGGTCTGCGACCTTGGTCGAAACCTGCGCGGCTCGCGTTGTACCCATTCGCATATCGGGCAGCTGTTACCCCCTGCCTCGTATTGCCCCGTACCGATGGAGTTACCTGATGAAGAAGCTCGCACTGCTTGGCGCCCTGGCGCTTTCCGTGTTTTCCCTGGTATCGCAGGCCGATGAAAAACCGTTGAAGATCGGCATCGAAGCCGCCTACCCACCCTTTGCCTTCAAGCAGCCGGACGGCAGCATCGCCGGTTTCGACTACGACATCGGCAACGCCCTGTGTGAAGAGATGAAGGCCAAGTGCACCTGGGTCGAGCAAGAGTTCGACGGCCTGATCCCGGCACTGAAAGTGCGCAAGATCGACGCCATCCTGTCGTCCATGTCGATCACCGAAGATCGCAAGAAGTCGGTCGACTTCACCAAGCGCTACTACCTGACCCCGGCACGCCTGGTCATGAAGGAAGGCACCACCGTCAGCGAAAGCCTCGACGAGCTCAAGGGCAAGAAGATCGGCGTGCAGCGCGGTTCGATCCACGACCGCTTCGCCAAGGAAGTGTTGGCTCCGAAGGGCGCCACCGTCGTTCCTTACGGCACCCAGAACGAAATCTACCTGGACGTTGCCGCCGGCCGCCTGGACGGCACCGTGGCCGATGCCACCCTGCTCGAAGACGGCTTCCTGAAAACCGACGCCGGCAAGGGCTTTGCCTTCGTTGGCCCATCGTTCACCGACGTGAAGTACTTCGGTGACGGCGTCGGCATCGCCGTGCGCAAGGGCGACGACGCCAACCGCGAGCGCATCAACAAGGCCATCGACGCCATTCGCGCCAACGGCAAGTACAAAGAAATCGAGAAGAAGTACTTCAACTTCGACATCTACGGTCCAGACTCGAACTAAGACGTCGGGTTTCACCTGTGCAATGGTGCAAACAGCAGAGGCTCTGAGGTTTGCACCATTTTTCATTCCCAAGCCCTGAGGAATCCCAATCATGTTGAAAGGCTATGGGGCAGTCATCCTCGACGGGGCGTGGCTGACGCTGCAGCTCGCCCTGTCGTCGATGGCCCTGGCCATCGTCCTTGGCCTGATCGGCGTGGCGCTGCGTTTGTCGCCGGTGCGCTGGCTGGCCTGGCTGGGGGATCTGTATTCCACGGTGATCCGTGGCATCCCCGACCTGGTCCTGATCCTGCTGATCTTCTACGGCGGCCAGGACATCATCAACCGGGTGGCGCCGCTGCTCGGCTATGACGACTACATCGACCTGAACCCGCTGATCGCCGGTATCGGCACGCTGGGCTTCATTTTCGGTGCGTACCTGTCGGAAACCTTCCGGGGTGCGTTCCTCGGTATCCCCAAGGGCCAGGCTGAAGCCGGCGTGGCCTATGGCATGAGCGCGCGCCAGGTGTTCTTCCGCATCCAGGTGCCGCAGATGATCCGCCTGGCCATCCCGGGCTTCACCAACAACTGGCTGGTGCTGACCAAGGCCACGGCGCTGATTTCGGTGGTCGGCCTGCAGGACATGATGTTCAAGGCCAAGCAGGCGGCCGACGCTACCCGCGAGCCTTTCACCTTCTTCCTGGCCGTGGCCGCGCTGTACCTGGTGATCACCAGTATTTCGCTGCTGGCGCTGAAGTATCTGGAACGCCGCTACTCGGTAGGCGTCAAGGTGGCTGAACTATGATTTTCGACTACAACGTCGTCTGGGAAGCCATGCCGCTGTACCTCGGCGGCCTGCTGACCACCCTCAAGCTGCTGGCGCTTTCGCTGCTGTTCGGCCTGCTCGCGGCGATTCCGCTGGGCCTGATGCGGGTGTCCAAGCAGCCGCTGGTGAACATGAGCGCCTGGCTGTACACCTACGTTATCCGTGGCACGCCGATGCTGGTGCAGCTGTTCCTGATCTACTACGGCCTGGCCCAGTTCGAGGTGGTGCGCGAGAGTATCTTCTGGCCGTGGCTGTCCAGCGCAACGTTCTGTGCCTGCCTGGCCTTTGCCATCAATACCAGTGCCTACACCGCAGAAATCATCGCCGGCAGCCTCAAGGCCACGCCCCATGGCGAGATCGAAGCGGCCAAGGCCATGGGCATGTCGCGCATGAAGATGTACCGCCGCATCCTGCTGCCGTCGGCCCTGCGCCGGGCGCTGCCGCAGTACAGCAACGAAGTGATCATGATGCTGCAGACCACCAGCCTGGCGTCGATCGTCACCTTGATCGACATCACTGGTGCGGCGCGCACGGTCAACGCCCAGTACTACCTGCCTTTCGAGGCCTACATCACGGCGGGCGTGTTCTACCTGTGCCTGACCTTCATCCTCGTGCGCCTGTTCAAGATGGCCGAACGCCGCTGGCTCGGCTACCTGGCGCCGCGCAAGCACTGAACGCTCTGTGAGAACCGACAGCATGTACAAACTCGAAGTCCAAGACCTGCACAAGCGCTACGGCAGCCATGAAGTGCTCAAGGGTGTGTCCCTGGCGGCCAAGGCAGGCGACGTGATCAGCATCATCGGCTCCAGCGGCTCGGGCAAGTCGACCTTCCTGCGCTGCATCAACCTGCTCGAGCAGCCCCATGCCGGCAAGATCCTGCTCAACAACGAAGAGCTCAAGCTGGTGCCCGGCAAGGACGGCGCGCTCAAGGCCTCCGACCCGCGCCAGTTGCAGCGCATGCGCTCGCGCCTGTCGATGGTGTTCCAGCATTTCAACCTGTGGTCGCACATGACCGCGCTGGAAAACATCATCGAAGCTCCGGTGCACGTGCTCGGGGTGAGCAAGAAGGAAGCCCTGGAGAAGGCCGAGCACTACCTGGCCAAGGTGGGTGTGGCGCACCGCAAGGACGCCTTCCCCGGCCACATGTCCGGCGGTGAGCAACAGCGTGTGGCGATTGCCCGGGCCCTGGCCATGGAGCCAGAGGTCATGCTGTTCGACGAGCCGACCTCGGCGCTCGACCCTGAGCTGGTAGGCGATGTGCTCAAGGTCATGCAAGCGCTGGCCCAGGAAGGCCGCACCATGGTGGTGGTGACCCACGAAATGGGCTTTGCCCGCGAAGTGTCGAACCAGCTGGTGTTCCTGCACAAAGGCCTGGTCGAAGAAACCGGTTGCCCGCGTGAAGTGCTGGCCAACCCGCAATCGGAGCGGCTCAAGCAGTTCCTCTCCGGCAGCTTGAAGTAAAAGGCTGCACCTTTGCACCAGAATAGGGCATGCTGCGCAGCGAGCGCAGCCTGACCCGGCGCCACAGACTCGACGACCCCAGGTTTCGGACCGCACCCTATGACCACCCAGCGAATCGGTTTTCTCATCTGGCCAAGCACCAAGCCTTTGACCCTGGCGCTGGCGGAGGAAGTGTTGCAGGTGGCCCAGCGGGTGCATCCGGAGGTGGTCTACGAGATCGCCTTCCTCCAGGCGGAGCCGGCCGAGGAGGGTGCATGGCGCCTGCCCGGTGAGCCGTGGAACGGGCGGCTGGAAGGCTGCCACAAGCTGTTCCTGCTGGCCGACGATCTGCCCCAGGCAGTGGGTTCGGCGCTGTCGGCGGCGCTCAAGCAACTGGCGCGCAGTGGTTGCATGATCGGTGGCCTGTCCGCCGGGGTGTATCCACTGGCCATGCTTGGTTTGCTCGATGGCTACCGCGCGGCGGTGCACTGGCGCTGGCAGGACGATTTCGCCGAGCGCTTCCCCAAGGTCATTGCCACCAGTCACTTGTTCGACTGGGACCGTGATCGCCTGACCGCCTGTGGTGGCATGGCCGTGACCGATCTGCTGCTGGCGGTGCTGGCCCGTGATCATGGGGCCGAGCTGGCTGGGGCGGTGTCCGAGGAACTGGTGGTCGAGCGCATTCGCGAAGGTGGCGAACGCCAGCGCATCCCGCTGCAGAACCGCCTTGGCTCGAGCCATCCGAAGCTGACCCAGGCTGTGCTGTTGATGGAAGCCAACATCGAAGAGCCGCTGACCACTGATGAAATTGCCCAGCATGTCTGTGTATCGCGCCGGCAGCTGGAGCGGATCTTCAAGCAGTACCTGAACCGCGTGCCGAGCCAGTATTACCTGGAGCTGCGGCTGAACAAGGCGCGGCAGATGCTGATGCAGACCAGCAAGTCGATCATCCAGATCGGGTTGTCCTGTGGTTTCTCCTCGGGGCCGCATTTCTCCAGTGCCTATCGCAATTTCTTCGGCGCCACGCCGCGCGAAGACCGCAACCAGCGGCGCAGCAGCAGCCCGTTCGAATTGAGTTCGGCGCCTGCCGAAAAGGGCTGATTCTTCTTTCTCCGGTTCCGGCCTCTTCGCGGGTGAACCCGCTCCCACAGGATCACTACAGGGCTCGAAGCTTGTGCACCCCTGTGGGAGCAGGTTTACCCGCGAAAGGGCCGGAACAGGTTGCCCCTCTTCTTAATGTGCACACCCGTTCACCCAGCCCCCTCTCTCCCGTACACTGCGCGATTGCGACAGTGTTTGTCGCATTGCCGAAAGCCTGGGTAAAACTGGGTTTTGCGCTGTAACAAGTTGTCGCTTGGCCGCAAGGACAGGCGCGGATCAGTCCTTACAATCCCCCCATCGCTCGCCACTTCCAGGCCAGCGTTCCTCTTCAGGAGACTCAGATGTCCGTTGAGCAAGCCCCGGTGCAACGTGCCGATTTCGACCAGGTCATGGTTCCCAACTATTCTCCGGCGGCCTTCATTCCTGTGCGAGGCGAGGGTTCGCGTGTCTGGGACCAGTCGGGCCGCGAGCTCATCGATTTTGCCGGCGGCATCGCGGTGAACGCCCTGGGCCACTGCCACCCGGCACTGGTCAAGGCCCTGACCGAACAGGCCAATACCCTCTGGCACGTATCCAACGTCTTCACCAACGAGCCGGCCCTGCGCCTGGCGCACAAGCTGGTCGACGCCACCTTTGCCGACCGTGCGTTCTTCTGCAACTCCGGCGCCGAGTCCAACGAGGCCGCCTTCAAGCTGGCCCGTCGCGTCGCCCACGACCGCTTCGGCCCTGAGAAGCACGAAATCATCGCCACCGTGAACAGCTTCCACGGTCGCACCCTTTTCACCGTCAGCGTCGGTGGCCAGCCGAAGTACTCCGACGGCTTCGGCCCGAAGATCACCGGCATCAGCCACGTGCCCTACAACGACCTGGAAGCGCTGAAGGCAAAGATTTCCGACAAGACCTGCGCCGTGGTGATCGAACCGATCCAGGGCGAGAGCGGTGTGGTGCCGGCCGACAAGGCCTACCTGGAAGGCGCGCGCAAGCTGTGCGACGAGCACAACGCCCTGCTGATCTTTGACGAAGTGCAGACCGGCGTTGGCCGCACCGGCTCGCTGTATGCCTACCAGCACTACGGTGTGACCCCGGACATCCTGACCAGCGCCAAGAGCCTGGGCGGCGGTTTCCCGATCGGCGCCATGCTGACCACCACCGAACTCGCCAAGCACCTGGCCGTCGGCACCCACGGCACTACCTACGGCGGCAACCCGCTGGGCTGCGCCGTCGCCTGCGCCGTGCTGGACGTGGTCAACACCCCAGAAACCCTCGCTGGCATCAAGGCCAAGCACGAGCGCTTCAAGTCCCGCCTGGAAAAAATCGGCCAGCAGCACGGCCTGTTCAGCCAGGTGCGTGGCGTCGGCCTGCTGATCGGCTGCGTGCTGACCGAAGCCTGGCAGGGCAAGGCCAAGGACGTGCTCAACGCGGCTGAAAAACAAGGCGTGATGGTGCTGCAGGCCGGCCCGGATGTGGTCCGCTTCGCCCCAAGCCTGGTGGTCGAAGACGCCGACATCGACGAAGGTCTGGACCGCTTCGAGCGCGCTGTGGCGCAACTGACCAAGGGCTGATCGGCCTGCGGCCCGTTCACCGGCCCGGGCTTTTCAAGGCGCCGCGCCGGTGAACTCTGAATTCCTGTGCGGGTGCTGATGCGCCCGCCGTTTTTCCGTGCCGTCCTGAACGGCCCGTTTTTCCAAAGGAGTGACACCATGCTGGTGATGCGCCCCGCGCAAATGGCTGATCTGAACGAAGTGCAGCGCATGGCTGCCGACAGCCCCGTTGGTGTCACCTCGCTGCCGGACGATGCCGCCCGCCTGGGCGACAAGATTGCCGCCTCGGAAACCTCCTTCGCCGCAGAAGTCAGTTTCAACGGTGAAGAGAGCTACTTCTTCGTGCTCGAGGACAGCGACACTGGCAAGCTCGCCGGCTGCTCGGCCATTGTCGCCTCGGCTGGCTATTCCGAGCCGTTCTACAGCTTCCGCAACGAGACCTTCGTGCACGCCTCGCGCGAGCTGAAGATCCATAACAAGATCCATGTCCTGTCGCTGTGCCACGATCTTACCGGCAACAGCCTGCTGACCAGCTTCTATGTGCTGCCAGAACTGGTGAACAGCGGCTGGGCGGAGCTCAACTCCCGTGGTCGCCTGCTGTTCATGGCCTCGCACCCGGAGCGCTTCGCCGATTCGGTGGTCACCGAAATCGTCGGCTACAGCGACGAGCAAGGCGAATCACCGTTCTGGGATTCCATCGGCCGCAATTTCTTCGACCTCAACTACGCCGAGGCCGAGCGCCTGTGTGGCCTGAAAAGCCGTACCTTCCTCGCCGAGCTGATGCCACATTACCCGATCTACGTGCCGCTGCTGCCTGATCAAGCCCAGGAGGCCATGGGCCAGGTGCACCCGCGGGCGCAGATCACCTTCGACATCCTCATGCGCGAAGGCTTCGAGACCGAGCACTACATCGACATCTTCGATGGTGGGCCGACCCTGCATGCGCGTGCCTCGGGCATTCGCTCGATCGCGCAGAGCCGCGTGGTGCCAGTGAAAGTGGACGATACCCCGGTCAAGGGTGGGCGCCCCTATCTGGTGTGCAATGGCCAGTTGCAGGATTACCGCGCAGTGCTGCTGGACCTGGACTGGGTGCCGGGCAAGCCGGTCAGCTTGAGCAGTAAAGCGGCCGATGCCTTGGGCGTCGGTGAAGGCGCCAGCGTGCGGTTGGTCGCGGCCTGAGCCAGGGCCGGGCTGCAACAGTGAGTTTCGCGGCAGGCACTGGCCGCCGCACAAGGAGATAGCATGATCGTTCGTCCCGTACGCAGCAGCGATTTACCCGCGCTGATCGAGTTGGCACGCAGCACCGGCACTACTGGGCTGACGACCTTGCCAGCCAATGAAGAGCGCCTTGCCCACCGTGTCGGCTGGGCCGAAAAGAGCTTCCGTGGCGAAGCCGAGCGCGGCGACACCGACTACTTGTTCGTGCTGGAGAACGATGAAGGCCTGGTGGTCGGCATCAGTGCCATCGCCGGTGCCGTGGGCCTGCGTGAACCCTGGTACAACTACCGGGTCGGCCTGACGGTCAGCGCCTCCCAGGAACTGAAGATCTACCGCGAAATCCCCACGCTGTTCCTGGCCAACGACCTGACCGGCAACTCCGAGCTGTGCTCGCTGTTCCTGCGCAGCGATTACCGCTCCGGGCTCAACGGTCGCCTGTTGTCGCGTGCGCGCATGCTGTTCATTGCCGAGTTCCCTGAACTGTTCGGCAACAAGATCATCGCTGAAATGCGCGGCATGTCCGATGAGCAAGGCCGTTCGCCGTTCTGGGAAAGCCTGGGCCGGCACTTCTTCAAGATGGAGTTCAGCCAGGCCGACTACCTCACTGGCGTGGGTAACAAGTCGTTCATCGCCGAGCTGATGCCCAAGTTCCCGTTGTACACCTGCTTCCTGTCCGAAGCCGCGCGCAATGTGATCGGCCGCGTGCACACCGACACCGAACCTGCGCTGGCGATGCTCAAGCAGGAAGGTTTCAGCTATCAGGGCTACGTCGACATCTTCGACGCCGGGCCGGCCATCGAATGCGAGACCTCGAAGATCCGCGCCGTGCGCGACAGCGAGACCCTCGTGCTGGCCGTGGGCACGCCGGGCGATGACGCTACCCCTTACATCATCCACAACCGCAAGCGCGACGACTGCCGCATCACCGCAGCGCCCGCACGCCTGGCGGCAGGCACCCTGGTGGTCGACCCGCTGACCGCCAAGCGCCTGCGCATGGGTGCCGGCGACAACGTACGTGCCGTGCCGCTGTCGGCAAGCCGGGAGGCCCAGTAAATGACCACGCATTACATCGCAGGCAACTGGCTGGCAGGCCAGGGTGAAGCCTTGCAGTCGCTCAACCCCGTGACTCAGGCCGTTGTCTGGCAAGGGCAGGGCGCCGATGCCGGCCAGGTCGACGCAGCCGTCAAGGCTGCCCGCCAGGCATTCCCGGCCTGGGCGCAACTCAGCCTGGAAGCGCGTATCGACGTGCTGGAAAAATTCGCCGAACAGTTGAAGCAGCATGCCGAGGCGCTGGCCCACTGCATCGGTGAGGAAACCGGCAAGCCGCTGTGGGAATCGGCCACGGAAGTGACCAGCATGGTCAACAAGGTGGCGATCTCGGTGCAGAGCTACCGTGAACGTACCGGCGAGAAGAGCGGCCCGCTGGCCGATGCCACGGCCGTGCTGCGGCACAAGCCCCATGGCGTGGTGGCGGTGTTCGGCCCTTACAACTTCCCGGGCCATTTGCCCAATGGCCATATCGTACCGGCGCTGCTGGCGGGCAACTGCGTAGTGTTCAAGCCCAGCGAACTGACCCCCAAGGTCGCCGAACTGACGGTCAACTGCTGGATCGCCGCCGGCCTGCCGGCCGGTGTGCTCAACCTGGTTCAAGGGGCACGTGAAACCGGTGTGGCGCTGGCTGCCAACCCGGGTATCGACGGCCTGTTCTTCACCGGCTCCAGTCGCACCGGCAACCTGCTGCACCAACAGTTCGCCGGCCGCCCGGACAAGATCCTCGCCCTGGAAATGGGCGGTAACAACCCGCTGCTGGTGGATGAGGTCAAGGACCTGGATGCCGCTGTGTACACCATCATCCAGTCGGCGTTCATTTCTGCCGGCCAGCGCTGCACCTGTGCGCGCCGTCTGCTGGTGCCACAGGGCGCCTGGGGCGATGCGCTGGTCGCGCGGCTGGTCGAGGTGTGCCGGAGCATTACCGTCGGTGCCTTCGATCAGCAGCCGGCGCCGTTCATGGGCTCGGTGATCTCGCTGCAGGCCGCGCAAGCACTGATCGCCGCCCAGGCCGAACTGCTGGCCAAGGGCGCCGTGACACTGCTGGCAATGACCCAGCCCCAGGCCGGCGCCGCGCTGCTGACACCCGGCATTCTCGATGTCACGGCCGTGGCCGAGCGCCCGGACGAAGAGTTCTTCGGCCCGCTGCTGCAGGTGATTCGCTACGCCGACTTCGATGCCGCCATCGACGAGGCCAACAACACCCAATACGGCCTGGCCGCCGGCCTGTTGTCCGATTCCCGTGCCCGCTACCAGTACTTCTGGCTGCGCAGCCGCGCCGGCATCGTCAACTGGAACAAACAGCTGACCGGCGCCGCCAGCAGCGCGCCGTTCGGTGGCGTGGGTGCCAGTGGCAACCACCGTGCCAGTGCCTATTACGCCGCCGACTACTGCGCGTACCCCGTGGCTTCGCTGGAGACCGCCAGCCTTGCCTTGCCGGCGTCCCTGACGCCGGGCGTCACCCTATAACAACAGGTCACGGAGCCTAGCCGATGAAATCCTATGAAGTGAATTTTGATGGCCTGGTGGGGCCTACCCACAACTACGGCGGCCTGTCCTACGGTAACGTGGCTTCGCAGAGCAACAGCCAGCAAGCGTCCAACCCGCGGGAAGCGGCACGCCAGGGCCTGGCCAAGATGAAAGCGCTGGCCGACATGGGCTTCAAGCAGGGCGTGCTGGCGCCGCAGGAGCGCCCGGACGTGGCCGCCTTGCGCCGCCTGGGCTTCAGCGGCAGCGATGCCGAGGTGATCCAGCGTGCCGCCAAGGAGGCCATGCCGTTGCTGGTCGCCAGCTGCTCGGCCTCGAGCATGTGGGTGGCCAACGCCGCCACCGTCAGCCCGAGTGCCGATACCGCCGATGGCCGCGTGCACTTCACCGCTGCCAACCTCAACTGCAAGTACCACCGCAGTATCGAGCACCCGACCACCAGCCGCGTGCTGGCGGCGATGTTCAACAATGAGAAACACTTTGCCCACCACCAAGCGCTGCCTGCCGTGGCACAGTTCGGCGACGAGGGCGCGGCCAACCACACGCGCTTCTGTCGTGAATACGGCGAGGCCGGGGTGGAGTTCTTCGTCTATGGCCGCAGCGCCTTCGACAGCCGCTACCCCGCACCACAGAAGTACCCGGCGCGCCAGACCCTGGAGGCCTCGCAGGCCGTGGCCAGGCTGCATGGCCTGAGCGATGACGGTGTGGTCTACGCTCAACAGAACCCGGCGGTGATCGACCAGGGTGTGTTCCACAACGATGTGATTTCGGTCGGTAACGGCGAAGTGCTGTTCTACCATGAGGACGCTTTCCTCGAGACTGACGCGGTGCTTGGCCAGCTGCAGGCTAAACTGGCCAGCAAGGGTGGCAACTTCCAGGCCATCCGTGTGCCTCGCGCGGCGGTAACGGTAGAGGATGCAGTGCGTTCCTACTTGTTCAACAGCCAGCTTCTCAGCCGTGACGATGGCTCGATGCTGCTGGTGGTGCCGGAAGAGTGCCGCAACAACGAGCGGGTCTGGGCCTACCTCGGCCAGCTGACCGCCCAGGGCGGCGCGGTGAAGGAGGTCAAGGTGTTCGACCTCAAGCAGAGCATGCAGAACGGCGGTGGCCCGGCTTGCCTGCGTTTGCGCGTGGCATTGAAGGAATCGGAACTGGCGGCGGTCAATCCAGGCGTTATCATGACCGCCCCGCTGTACGACACCCTGGTGCAGTGGGTCGACAAGCACTACCGCGATCGCCTTGGCGAAGCCGACCTTGCCGACCCGCAACTGCTGCTGGAGTGCCGTACCGCGCTGGATGAGTTGACCCAGATCCTGAAGTTGGGCTCGGTGTACCCGTTCCAACGCCAACCTTGAAGAGAGAATTACCCATGACCGACGCCCTGCGCCTGATCCTCGAAGATGTAGACGGCACCCAGCTGGAAACCTCCTGCACCCGTTTTGCCATTGTCTGGCAAGGCAAGGAAGTGTGGGTTCAGCAGGACGGCCGTGGCCAGCTGCTGATCGGCGTGGATGTCGAGGAAGGCGATGTCGAGTACGCCAACCTGCTGCTGCGCCCGATGGCCACCAACCTGGTCAGCTTGCAGCTGGAAATGGAGCCGGCAGAGGTCGGCGAAGATGACGATCACGTCCATGGCCCCGACTGCGGCCACCACCACTAAGGAAGCGCCTATGCTCGCCCTTGGCAAATTGCTCGAGCTGACCCTGACCGATCACGAGCCGGCCGAGAAGACTCAAGTGACACCCAAGGGCGTGCGGTTGCGCTGGCTGGGGGAGGGCGCACTGGAGGTGCGTCCGCCCGAAAGCGAGGATTGTGGGCTGGACCTGCTGCTTTCTGCCGGCATTCACGGCAACGAGACGGCACCGATCGAGCTGCTCGAAAGGCTGCTGCATGGCGTGGCCAACGGCAAGATCAAGCCGCGCGCGCGGATTCTGTTCCTGTTCGGCAACCCGGTCGCCATCCGCAAGGGTGAGCGGTTCGTCGAGCAGGACATCAACCGGCTGTTCAACGGTCGTCACGAGCTCTCCAGTGGATTCGAGGCATTGCGTGCGGCGGAGCTGGAGCAGTTCGCCCGGGTGTTCTTCAGCAAGCCTGAGCGTACCCGCCTGCACTACGACCTGCATACCGCCATCCGCGGTTCGAAGATCGAGCAGTTTGCCCTGTATCCTTATAAAGAGGGGCGCAAGCATTCCCGACGCGAGCTGGCCCGCCTGGCGGCAGCCGGCATGGAGGCGGTGCTGTTGCAGAGCAAGTCGTCGATTACCTTCAGTGCCTTCACCTACGAACAGCTGGATGCCGAGGCTTTTACCCTGGAGTTGGGCAAGGCACGGCCGTTCGGGCAGAACGAGCAGGTCAACCTCGACAAGCTCGAAGAGCGGTTGATTCATATCATCGAGGCTACCGAGCCTGAAATCGACGACTCGCTGGACGGCCTGAAGCTGTTCAGTGTCGCCCGCGAGATCATCAAGCACAGTGACAGCTTCCACCTGCACCTGCCGGCGGACATCGAGAACTTCTCCGAGCTCAGCAAGGGTTACCTGCTGGCCGAGGACCTGGCAGAAATGCGCTGGGTGGTCGAGGAGGAGGGGGCGCGGATCATTTTTCCCAATCCCAGGGTCAAGAATGGCCTGCGCGCCGGCATCCTGATCGTGCCTGATTCGGGGCAACGCCTGGGCTGAAACCGGCGTCGTCTTCTTCGCGGGTAAACCCGCTCCCACAAGTTTGGTGCGTTGCTTGAGGCGTGCGTTGTACCTGTGGGGGCGGGTTTACCCGCGAAGCAGGCAACTCGGTTTTGCCTCCCAAGGCTCATGAAAACCTTTTAATTCACCGCCTGTTCCATTTTCCCTTCCCTTGGGCGGTAATTGGCTTGCCAGTGGCGAAAGGCTGCATTTAGCATCCGGTCATGTCATTTTGTCTGCAAGCGCTTTAAAAGCTGTCCAATCGACGCTTTCTATCGCATAAACACACTGCACCTTGCTTGCAGGACCGATATAATGCGGCCCTTTGCCGTCGTTTCGTCGACGTGTTTGCCCCCAAGGGCCGCCGTTTCCGTGGAAGAACCTATGAAAAGCGCAGAAATCCGTGAAGCCTTCCTTCGCTTCTTCGAAGAGCAGGGCCATACCCGAGTCGCCTCCAGTTCGCTGATCCCGAACAACGACCCGACCCTGCTGTTCACCAACGCTGGCATGAACCAGTTCAAGGACTGCTTCCTCGGTGCCGAGAAGCGTGCCTACACCCGCGCCGTCAGCAGCCAGAAGTGCGTGCGTGCCGGTGGCAAGCACAACGACCTGGAAAACGTCGGCTACACCGCGCGTCACCACACTTTCTTTGAAATGCTGGGCAACTTCAGCTTCGGTGACTACTTCAAGCGCGACGCGATCACCTTCGCCTGGACCTTCCTGACCTCCGACAAGTGGCTGAACCTGCCCAAGGAAAAGCTCTGGGTCACCGTCTACGCCTCTGACGACGAAGCCTACGACATCTGGACCAAGGAAGTCGGCGTGCCGGCCGAGCGCATGGTGCGCATCGGCGACAACAAAGGCGCCCCGTACGCCTCCGACAACTTCTGGACCATGGGCGACACCGGCCCGTGCGGCCCTTGCACCGAGATCTTCTACGACCACGGCGCCGACATCTGGGGCGGCCCACCCGGCTCGCCGGAAGAAGACGGCGACCGCTACATCGAGATCTGGAACAACGTCTTCATGCAGTTCAACCGCACCGCCGACGGCGTGCTGCACCCGCTGCCAGCGCCGTCGGTGGACACCGGCATGGGCCTGGAGCGCATCAGTGCGGTCATGCAGCACGTGCACTCGAACTACGAGATCGACCTGTTCCAGAACCTGCTGTCTGCCGCGGCCAAGGCCATCGGTTGCAGCAACGACGGCCAGGCTTCGCTGAAAGTGGTTGCCGACCACATCCGTTCCTGCGGCTTCCTGATTGCCGATGGCGTGCTGCCGTCCAACGAAGGCCGCGGCTACGTGCTGCGCCGCATCATTCGTCGCGCTTGCCGTCACGGCAACAAGCTCGGCGCCAAGGGCAGCTTCTTCTACCAGATCGTCGCGGCCCTGGCCGCCGAGATGGGTGAAGCCTTCCCTGAACTGAAGAACCAGCAGGCGCACATCGAGCGCGTGCTCAAGGCTGAAGAAGAGCAGTTCGCCAAGACCCTGGAGCAGGGCCTGCGCATCCTCGAGCAGGACCTGGCCCAACTCAAGGGCGACGTGGTCCCGGGCGACGTGGTGTTCAAGCTGTATGACACCTACGGCTTCCCGATGGACCTGACCGCCGACATCGCCCGTGAGCGCGAGCTGACCATCGACGAGGCCGGCTTCGAGCGTGAAATGGAAGCCCAGCGCGAGCGTGCCCGCTCCGCCAGCAGCTTCGGCATGGATTACAACAGCCTGGTCAAGGTCGACAGCGCCACCGAGTTCCTCGGTTATGACGCCACCGAAGGCCAAGGCAAGATCATCGCCCTGTACAAGGATGGCCAGTCCGTCGACCAGCTGGGTGAAGGCGAAGAGGGCGTCGTGGTCCTCGACCGCACCCCGTTCTACGCCGAATCCGGTGGCCAGGTCGGTGACAGCGGCTTCCTGCAGGCCGGCGCAGCACGCTTCGACGTGCGCGACACCACCAAGACGGGCGGTGCCTTCCTGCACCACGGCGTGGTCGCCAGCGGTGCGCTGGTCATCGGATCGCCAGTCGAGGCCAAGGTCGATGCCGATGTGCAGCACGCCACTTCGTTGAACCACTCGGCCACCCACCTGCTGCACGAAGCCCTGCGCCAGGTGCTGGGTGAGCATGTGCAGCAGAAGGGCTCGCTGGTCGACAGCCAGCGCCTGCGTTTCGACTTCAGCCACTTCGAAGCGGTATCGCCTGCGCAGATCAAGGCCCTGGAAGACATCGTCAACCGTGAGGTGCGCAAGAACACCCCGGTTGAAACCGAGCTGACCGATATCGAAACCGCCAAGGCCAAGGGTGCCATGGCCCTGTTCGGCGAGAAGTACGGTGATACCGTACGCGTGCTGAGCATGGGCGGCGATTTCTCCGTTGAGCTGTGCGGCGGTATCCACGCCAAGCGCACCGGCGATATCAGCCTGTTCAAGATCATCAGCGAAGGCGGCGTGGCCTCGGGCGTGCGCCGTATCGAAGCGGTTACCGGTGCCGCTGCACTGGCCTACCTGAACGCTGCCGAAGAGCAGGTCAAGGAAGCCGCGCAGCTGGTCAAAGGTAATCGTGACAACCTGATCGACAAGCTGTCGGCTGTGCTCGAGCGCAACCGCCAGCTGGAAAAGCAGCTCGAGCAGCTGCAGGCCAAGGCCGCCAGCGCCGCCGGGGACGATCTCTCCAATGCGGCCGTGGAGGTCAAAGGTGCCAAGGTGCTCGCCGCCCGCCTGGATGGGCAGGATGGCAAGGCCCTGCTGGCCCTGGTCGATCAGCTGAAGAACAAGCTCGGCCACGCAGTGATCCTGCTGGGCAGCGAGCATGAGGGCAAGGTCGTGCTGGTGGCCGGCGTGACCAAGGACCTCTCCAGCCAACTCAAGGCTGGTGACCTGATGAAACAAGCCGCTGCGGCAGTGGGTGGCAAGGGCGGTGGCCGTCCGGACATGGCCCAGGGTGGTGGCGTCGACGTCGCTGCGCTGGACCAGGCCCTGGCGCTGGCCGTGCCGTTCGCAGAGCAGGGACTTTGAGATGAAGGGGCCGGCGGTCTAGTCGCCGGCCTCTTCATGTTGGATGGTTTTTTTGAGGCCCGGTATGGGCTGAGGCACCATTGAAATGGCGTTGATCGTACAGAAATTTGGCGGCACCTCTGTCGGTTCCATCGAGCGGATCGAGCAGGTAGCCGATAAGGTCAAGAAACACCGTGAAGCGGGCGACGACCTGGTGGTTGTGCTGTCGGCCATGAGCGGTGAAACCAATCGCCTGATCGATCTGGCCAAGCAGATCACCGATCAGCCGGTTCCGCGTGAACTGGATGTAATCGTGTCGACCGGTGAGCAGGTCACCATTGCCCTGCTGACCATGGCCTTGATCAAGCGTGGTGTGCCAGCGGTGTCCTACACCGGCAACCAGGTGCGCATCCTCACCGACAGCGCGCACAACAAGGCGCGCATCCTGCAGATCGATGACCAGAAGATCCGTGCCGACCTCAAGGAAGGTCGCGTGGTGGTGGTAGCCGGTTTCCAGGGTGTCGACGAGCATGGCAGTATCACCACCCTCGGCCGTGGTGGCTCCGACACCACCGGCGTGGCCCTGGCGGCTGCGCTGAAGGCGGACGAGTGCCAGATCTACACCGACGTCGATGGCGTCTACACCACTGACCCGCGCGTCGTGCCGCAGGCCCGCCGCCTGGAGAAGATCACCTTCGAAGAGATGCTGGAAATGGCCAGCCTCGGTTCCAAGGTGTTGCAGATCCGCTCGGTGGAGTTCGCCGGCAAGTACAACGTTCCGCTGCGCGTGCTGCACAGCTTCAAGGAGGGTCCAGGTACCCTCATTACCATTGATGAAGAGGAATCCATGGAACAGCCGATCATTTCCGGTATCGCCTTCAACCGTGATGAGGCCAAGCTGACCATTCGTGGCGTGCCGGACACCCCGGGCGTTGCCTTCAAGATCCTCGGCCCGATCAGCGCTTCGAACATCGAAGTGGACATGATCGTGCAGAACGTTTCGCACGATAACACCACCGACTTCACCTTCACCGTGCACCGCAACGAGTACGAGAAGGCCTACAGCGTGCTGGAAAACACCGCACGTGAAATCGGTGCCCGTGAAGTGATCGGCGACACCAAGATCGCCAAGGTTTCGATCGTCGGCGTTGGCATGCGCTCCCACGCGGGTGTTGCCAGCCGCATGTTCGAAGCCCTGGCCAAGGAGAGCATCAACATCCAGATGATCTCCACCTCGGAAATCAAGGTCTCGGTGGTTATCGAAGAGAAGTACCTGGAGCTGGCCGTACGCGCGCTGCATACCGCGTTCGAACTCGACGCTCCGGCCCGACAGGGCGAGTAAGGCGTTGCCTGGAGGGCGCGGCTAAGCCGCGCCCTTCGCGTTTCTGGTCGCCACGCAGGCCCTGTCCTGCCGGCGGGGCGATCATCCAGGCCCTGTGTCGTCGTCCACGGCCAGGCCTGACATCCCAAGACTGTAAACCCTGAATGTTTTGCGTAAGGAGAAAGCTATGTTGATTCTGACTCGTCGGTGCGCCGAGAGCCTGATCATTGGAGACGGCGAGATCACCGTGACGGTGCTCGGCGTCAAAGGCAACCAGGTGCGTATTGGTGTCAGCGCCCCTAAAGAAGTGGCCGTTCACCGCGAAGAAATCTACCTGCGGATCAAGAAAGAGAAGGACGAGGAGCCAAGCCTTTAATT
This sequence comes from Pseudomonas sp. LRP2-20, assembly GCF_024349685.1. Lineage (NCBI taxonomy): Bacteria > Pseudomonadati > Pseudomonadota > Gammaproteobacteria > Pseudomonadales > Pseudomonadaceae > Pseudomonas > Pseudomonas sp. LR2-20. Next base: position 1,575,731 of record NZ_AP025944.1, read on the forward strand.
TTTTTGAAGTTTTTTTCAAAAAAAGGGTTGCAAACGAGGAAGAGCCTGTTTAATATTCGCCTCGTGTTGCGGTGAGGTGGCCGAGTGGCCGAAGGCGCTCCCCTGCTAAGGGAGTATACCTCATAAGGGTATCGGGGGTTCGAATCCCCCCTTCACCGCCATTATTTGCGTAGGGCGCTGTAAACGGTGAGAACGCTAAGTCGTTGAAGTTAAACGAAAAAGTTCTTGCAAAAATGTTTCAGCGAACTATTATGCGCGGCAAGACACGGACTCATAGCTCAGCTGGATAGAGTACTCGGCTACGAACCGAGCGGTCGCAGGTTCGAATCCTGCTGAGTCCGCCACTTTTGAAGTGGCTTTGCTTGCAAGGCTGCTTCAAACCACCAGTGGTAATCTGGTCTAAAACTACCAAACGCGGACTCATAGCTCAGCTGGATAGAGTACTCGGCTACGAACCGAGCGGTCGCAGGTTCGAATCCTGCTGAGTCCGCCACTTTTGAAGTGGCTTTGCTTGCAAAGGCACTTCACCCGCCAGCGGTATCTGGTTTAAAACTGCCAACCACGGACTCATAGCTCAGCTGGATAGAGTACTCGGCTACGAACCGAGCGGTCGCAGGTTCGAATCCTGCTGAGTCCGCCACTTTTGAAGTGGCTCTGCTTGCAAAGTCGCTTCACCCACCAGTGGTAACCTGGTCTAAAACTACCACCACGGACTCATAGCTCAGCTGGATAGAGTACTCGGCTACGAACCGAGCGGTCGCAGGTTCGAATCCTGCTGAGTCCGCCACACAATCAAGAAGCCCGCTCAATTGAGCGGGCTTTTTGTTTTCTGTTTCACTGTTTTGTCAGTGATGCCTGACTAGACTGCACAGAAACCGGCGCGACAGACTTTTGCGCGGTTGATGTGTTTTTTATTGCGCGCCTGCCGTCGCACTGATGGCTTCGAGCGTTGTCCCAGCTTTATCACGCAAACGATTGTTCTGGCCAAAATTTTAAGCGATCTGACCGCCCAGGCAGTGTATGATTGCGCCCGTCAGCCCCGCCGGGGCTTGTGGAAAACCACCATGGACTTACCCAGTAGTTACTCCTTAACAAGATTCATACAGCTAGATCTGACTGATTGATTCTCCCGGCGTGCTCCGCTGCTGGGAGTGGAGTTCGCCTATGACTGAAGTAGAAGTAAAGAAAGCTCAAGAGAGCCTGCAGGATCGCCTGGCCCAGGTGGTCGAACTGCTGCAGCGTCAACGTGTGGTAGAAGACCTGACCCACCGTCAGGAAGGTCAGCACAATGACCTGGTAGAGAACCTCGTCCACCGCCAGAACCTGGTCGACCTGCAGCGCAAGCTGGACGACCTGCACCCTGCCGACGTTGCCTACATCCTCGAAGCCTTGCCTCTGCAAGACCGCCTGACGGTCTGGCAGCTGGTGCGCTCGGATCGCGACGGCGACATCCTCCTCGAAGTTTCCGACTCTGTTCGTCAATCGCTGATCGCCGACATGGACGATCACGAGATCCTGGCTGCCGCCAAGGAAATGGACGCCGACGAACTGGCCGACCTGGCGCCAGAGCTGCCGCGTGATGTGGTTCACGAGCTGATGGAAAGCCTCGATGCCCAGCAGCGCGAGCGCGTGCGTTCGGCATTGAGCTACGACGAGGAGCAAGTCGGTGCGCTGATGGACTTCGAGATGGTTACCATCCGCGAAGACATCAGCCTGGAAGTGGTGCTGCGCTACCTGCGTCGACTGAAAGAGCTGCCCAACCATACCGACAAACTGTTCGTGGTCGACTACGAAGGCATCCTCAAGGGTGTACTGCCGATCAAGCGTCTGCTGGTCAACGACCCAGAGAAGAAAGTAACGGAGGTCATGGCAACCGACCCCGTGTCTTTCCACCCTGAGGAAGATGCTTACGACGCCGCTCAGGCCTTCGAACGTTATGACCTGGTTTCGGCACCGGTAGTGGACAAGAGCGATCGCCTGATCGGCCGTCTGACCATCGACGAGATGGTCGACCTGATCCGTGAGGAGAGCGAAAGCGAAGTCCTCAACATGGCCGGTCTGCGTGAGGAGGAAGACATCTTCGCCTCGGTCTGGCGTTCGCTGCGCAACCGCTGGGCGTGGCTGGCGATCAACCTGATTACTGCCTTCGTCGCCTCGCGGGTGATCGGTCTGTTCGAAGGCTCGATCGAGAAACTGGTGGCGCTGGCTGCGCTGATGCCGATCGTTGCCGGTATTGGTGGCAACTCGGGTAACCAGACCATCACCATGATCGTCCGCGCCATGGCGCTGGACCAGGTGTCGCCAGGCAACACCAGCCGGTTGATGCGCAAGGAACTGGCGGTGGGGCTGCTCAATGGCCTGGTCTGGGGCGGGGTGATCGGTGCGGTGGCGTTCTGGCTGTATGGCAGCTGGTCACTGGGCGTGGTGATGACCGCAGCGATGACGCTGAACCTGTTGCTGGCGGCATTCATGGGTGTGCTGATTCCGATGACCCTGACGCGCCTGGGGCGCGACCCGGCCATGGGTTCGAGCGTGATGATCACTGCCGTGACCGACAGCGGCGGCTTCTTTATCTTCCTGGGCCTGGCAACGCTGTTCCTGCTCTGACGCCTTGAAGTTGGCGCGTGTGGTGTGGGAGCCGCGCTTGCCGGCGATGGGCCGCACAGCGGCCCCAGGTTTCTGAAAATAAAATAAGTATTGCAGGCTGCAAGCGCGGCTCCCACAGACACTGCACTGTGCAAAGGCAAATGAAGCGCAACGAAAAAAGCCAGCTTACGCTGGCTTTTTCGTATCTGCTTGCTGCCGGCCTCAGGAGGCGTCGGCCGCCATTTCCACATCGTGAGCGATGAGGGCCACCAGCGCATTCTGCTGGCGGTGTGACAGCTGGCGGAAACGTTGCAGGAGCTCGCGCTCGTGCAGCGACAGCTCCGGGCTGTCCAGGCGCATGCTCAGCTCGTCGCCCAGCGCGCCTTCCTGGATAAGGCTCTGTTCCAGGCGCGCGATGATCTCGGAGTTCATGCTGCGGTGATGGTTGCGCGCTACCTCGGCAATGCGCTCACGCATCCCGTCTGGCAGGCGGACGACGAACTTGTCAGCGGTGCGGCTCGAATAAATAGCCTGTTTCATTGGGCGCATATAAATTGACCGGATTTACTGGTTCAGGGGAAGCGGTTCTCAAATTGGCCGCACGGAGTGGTAGTACGACCGTGGCGACGACAAAATGTTCAACCGTCATGAAAATTTGGAAGGTCATCTTGCCTCATGGTCGCCGTTTCCTTGGCGTCAATTCTGTGACAAATAGTGAGCCGGATAAAGGCTTTTTGCCAGTACCAATTATCAGAAATGAGCACTGGTTTGAAAAGTTTCGCATTATCCAGCCCGCCGCACCGTCAGTCTTATGCCGTCAAAAACCTGTAAAACGCAGCAAAGGACACAGAAAACACCTAGAATGCGCGGGTTTCCTTCCATAGAGCATAGTGGCTATGCAACATGACGCAAGCGCCCGAGAAGGCGCCTCAGGCCGCCTGATATTTCTGATAGGACCATCGGGTTCGGGAAAAGATTCCCTGATCGATGCTTCTCGTGCGCAATTGTCTGCCGCAGGGGTGGAAATAGCCCGTCGGGTCATCACGCGCTCCGCCGAGGCCAAGGGTGAAGCAGCCCACGGCGTGAGCGCGGAACGCTTCGCACAAATGCGCAGTGAGGGCGCATTCGCCATGCACTGGCGGGCCAATGGCCTTGAGTACGGGATTCCGGCCCAGGTGGATCAGTGGCTGGCGCAAGGGCACTCGGTACTGGTCAACGGTTCGCGGGCCTATCTGCCCGCCGCGCGGGAACGCTACCCGGATCTGTTGGCGGTGTGCCTTGAAGTGCAACCCGAAGTGCTGCGTGAGCGCTTGCTCGCCCGCGGGCGGGAAACCCCGGAGCAAGTCGATCAGCGCCTGTCGCGCAATGCCCGGCTGCAATTGGAGGCAGCGCCGTGGGTGCACCGCCTCGACAATTCAGGTGAATTGGCAGCGGCGGTTACGGGCTTGCTCGATCTGCTGCGTCAGGAAAAGTTGATTGCCTGATCGGCTCTCAGAAAACCCCTACGTGCAAAAAGCCCGATTCAGGCATGACAAACGGTGGCGCGCTGGTTAACATGCTCGCCGTCCGGCTATTGCTGCATCCAGCTCAGCAAAATCGCCGGTGGCTTTCAGTCCCTGTAGTTTAATGGATAGAACGGGGTCCTCCTAAGACTCTGGTGCAGGTTCGATTCCTGCCGGGGACGCCATCCACGCTAAATCCCTCCCTCTGCCCCTCGTTTCCTCTGCACACGCCCGACGTGCGCTACGCACGCCCGAGCCGAAGCTTGCCGTCATTTAATCGAGGGTCGAAGGATGCATGCCGCCACCTGCTTCAAGGCCAGCCAGGCGCTGCCTGATGCCAATCAATTGCTGTTCAACCCGTTGCGGCCAGCAGCCGTAAGGGGGCAGCCATGAGCGCCACACTGGAGCTGCTTGCCCGGCCACTGCTGCCCGGTCAGCGCAGCCTGCCCCTGCTGGTCGAGGCACCCCACGCCGGCCTGGACCTCAACGAAGCGCTGCAGCCGATCCGTGCGTTGGTAGACCGCCACTTGCTCGACGCCGGTGGCATTCTTTTTCGCGGTTTCGAGGTGGGTGGCGCCGAGGCCTTCCGCAGTTTCGCTGGCGGCTTTGGCCACCCGCTGCTGAATTACGAGTTCGGCTCTACCCCGCGCAGCAACGTCACCCAAGGCGTGTACACCTCCACCGAGTACCCGCCGCACCAGAAGATCCCGCTGCACAACGAGCAGGCCTACACCCGTGAATGGCCGATGAAGATCTGGTTCTACAGCATGATCGCCGCCGAAAGCGGAGGGGAAACGCCGATCGCCGACAGCCGCGAGGTGTTCCGCCGCATCGACCCGCGCATCCATGAACGCTTCAACCGCCATGGGCTGATGTACGTGCGCAACTTCGGCAATGGTCTGGATGTGCCCTGGGAACAGGTGTTCAACAGTGACGACCCGGCCGTGGTGGAAGCCTACTGTCAGCGCCATGCGATCAGCTGCGACTGGAAGGATGACGGCGAACTGCGCACCCGCCAGATCTGCCAGGCCGTGGCCCGCCACCCACGTACCGGCGAAGATGTGTGGTTCAACCAGGCGCACCTGTTCCATGTTTCCAACCTGCCGCCTGAAGTGCGCGAGAGCCTGCTGGAAATCGTCGACGAGGAAGACCTGCCACGCAACGTCTACTACGGCGACGGTTCACCTATCGAAGACTCGATTCTCGACGAAGTGCGCGGCGTGCTGGATGAATGCACCATCGCCTTCCCGTGGCAGGAGGGTGATGTGCTGATGCTCGACAACATGCTCGCCGCCCATGCCCGCAGCACGTTCACCGGCAAGCGCAAGGTCATCGTGGCGATGGCCGAGGGGCACGGCGCGGGCTGAGCCGCGCAGCACCGCGGCAACCGCCGGGGCGTCTTCGGGCGCACCGGCGTGCTGGCGCAAAACGGGCGCGAGAGGTTTTGCAAACAGCGCCTAAATGCAAGCCGGAACCATTCGTTCAACAGGTATCGCGGAGCCCAGGGCGGCTCCCATCACCGGTTCGGACGACCTATGAGCACCCTCGATCAATCCCTGAAGCTGGCGCGCCGCTTCATTGAACTGCCGCTGGAAAAACGCCGTGTCTTCTTCGCCGCCCTGCGCGACGAGCAAGTCGATTTCACCCACTACCCGATCCCCGACTGCAGCGGTGTCGCCGGCCGCGACCAGCTCTCCTATGCCCAGCAGCGCATGTGGTTCCTCTGGCAGCTGGAGCCGGGCAGCGCCGCCTATAACCTGCCGGGGGCCGTGCGCCTGCTCGGCAAGCTGAATCACCAGGCGCTGGACCTGGCCTTTGCCGACCTGGTGCAGCGCCACGAGTGCCTGCGTACCACCTTTGAGGAGGTCGACGGGCAGGCGCTGCAGCGTGTCGGTGACGGCGCCCAGGTGCAGGTTCGCCATGTCGATCTGTCCGGCCTGGACGCGGATCAGCGCCTGCGGCGGACCCGTGAAGAAGTCGCCCGTGAGGCCGGCCAGCCGTTCGACCTGCGACAGGGCCCGCTGCTGCGGGTGGCGCTGCTGCAACTGGCGGCGGATGAGCATGTGCTGTTGCTGACCCTGCATCACATCATTGCCGACGGCTGGTCGATGAACATCCTCATCGAAGAGCTCATGCGCTGCCTGGATGCCCGCAGCGCTGGAAACCAGGCCCAGTTACCGGCACTGGCCGTGCACTACCGCGACTACGCCCTGTGGCAGCGCAGCTGGATGGAAGCCGGCGAGCAGGTGCGGCAGCTCGACTACTGGCGGGCTCAGCTGGGCGAGGAGCACGAGCCACTGGAATTGCCCACCGACCGGCCACGCCCGGCACAGCCGAGCCACGCCGGCGCGCGCCTGGAGTTCGCCATCGACAACGAGTTGCGCAATGGCCTGAAGGCGTTGGCCCAGCGCCAGGGCGTGACCTTGTTCGTGGTGCTGCTGGCGGCCTTCAAGACCCTGTTGTACCGCTACAGCGGGCAGGGCGACATCCGCGTCGGCGGCCTGATTGCCAACCGCAACCGCGGTGAGGTCGAGGGGCTGATCGGTTTCTTCGTCAATACCCAGGTGCTGCGCAGCCAGCTGGACGGCCGCCAGACCTTCGCCCAGTTGTTGCAAGCGCTGCGCCAGACCGCCCTGGGCGCGCAAGCCCATCAGGAGCTGCCGTTCGATGCGCTGCTGGAGGCGTTGCAGCCCAGCCGCAGCCAGAGCCACAACGCCCTGTTCCAGGTCATGTACAACCATCAGCCCCTGGTCACCGACATCCAGGGCATGCGCCTGGGGTGCGGCCTGCAGCTGGCGCACCTGGATGCCGAACAGAGCGTGGCCAGCGCCCGCAGCCATGCCGCCGCCAGCGACCTGATGCTGGAGACCCGCGAGGAAGGCGAGCGCTTGTTGGCCGCCTTCACCTACGCCACCGATCTGTTCGACGCCACCACCGTCGAGCGCATGGCCGGGCATTGGTGCAACTTGCTGCGCAGTGTGCTCGCCGACCCGCAACGTCGAGTCGGCGAGCTGCAAGTGCTCGATGCTGCAGAGTGCCGCCAGTTGCAGCGTTGGGCACTGCATGCACCCGCACCGCAGGCAACGGCTTTGGCCCATCAGCGCTTCCAGGCACAGGCAGCGCGCACGCCCGAGGCGGTCGCGCTGGTACTGGCCGGCGCAGGGCAGGGCGCCAGCCTGAGTTACGCCGAACTGGAACGCCGCAGCAACCGCCTGGCCCAGCGCCTGCTGAAGTCGGGTGTCGGGCCTGAGGTGCTGGTGGGTGTGGCCTTGGAGCGCTCGCTGGACATGGGGGTTGCCCTGTTGGCGGTGCTCAAGGCCGGTGGTGCCTATGTGCCGCTGGACCCGCAAGCGCCCAGCGAGCGTATCGCCCAGGTTTTCGCCGACAGCGGCCTGCGCCTGCTGCTGACTCAGTCGGGCCTGCTGAACCACTTGCCCGTGGCTGAGGGTATCGAGGTCCTGTGCCTGGACCAGGCGCAGGAAGCACAACCTGAGCATGCCCCGCAGGTAGCACTGCAGCCCGGCAACCTGGCCTACGTGATCTACACCTCCGGCTCCACCGGCCGCCCCAAGGGCGTCGCCATCAGTCATGGCGCGCTGGCCGAGTTCTGCGAACTGGCAACCGACTATTCGCGCCTGAGCGTGGATGATCGGGTGCTGCAGTTCGCCACCTGCAGCTTCGACGGGTTCGTCGAGCAGTTCTACCCACCGCTGTGTGTCGGTGCCCGCGTGGTGCTGCGCGACAGTCGCCTGTGGGACAGCGCCAGTTTCCTGCAGGCACTGCAGCAGCACGGCATTACCGTCGCCGACCTGCCAGCCGCCTACTGGCACATGCTGGTGCAGGATTACGCCCGTGCCACCCCACAAGCGTTTGGCGCACTGCGCCAGGTGCATGTCGGCGGCGAAGCCATGGCGGTCGACGGCCTCGACCTGTGGCGCCGCGCTGGCCTGGGCGGCGTGCGCCTGCTCAACACCTATGGCCCGACCGAAGCCACGGTGGTGTCCAGCATCCACGACTGCACGGCGCTGGCATCGCAGGAGGTGTCCTGGCGCGGCATTCCCATTGGCCAGGGCCTGGCCGGCCGGCGCCTGTGCATCCTCGACGGCGAGCTGCAGCCTGTGCCGGCGGGCGCCATCGGTGAGCTGTACATCGGTGGGCCTGGCCTGGCACGCGGTTATCACGGCCAGCCCGCGCTCAGCGCCGAACGCTTCCTACCCGACCCCGAAGTCCCCTGCGAGCGCCTGTACCGCACCGGTGACCGTGCCCGTTTCGACGCCAATGGCGCCATCGAGTACATCGGCCGGGTCGATCATCAGGTGAAGGTGCGCGGCTTCCGTATCGAGCTTGGCGAAATCGAGATGCGCCTGCAGCAATGCCCTGGCGTACGCGAGGCGGCGGTGCTGGCCCTGGACATGCCTGGCGGGCGGCAGTTGGTGGCCTATGTGGTCACCGAAGCCGATGGCGCCAGTGCCGAAGCGCAGCGCCAGGCGATCCGCGAGGGCCTGCGCGCGACGCTGCCGGACTACATGGTCCCTGCGCACCTGGTGCTGCTGGCAAAGCTGCCGCTGACCCCCAGCGGCAAGCTCGACCGCAAGGCCTTGCCCGCGCCTGACCCGAGCCAGTTGCAGGCCAGCTTCCGCGCGCCGGCCAGCGAGCAGGAACAACAGCTGGCGGCGATCTGGATGGAAGTCCTGCAGGTGCCCCGCGTCGGCCTCGACGACAGCTTCTTCGACCTGGGCGGGCACTCGTTGCTGGCGGCCCAGGTCATTGCCCGGATCAAGTCCGAACTGGGCGTCGCGCTGCCCATGCGCAGCCTGTTCGAGCGCCCGCACCTGGCCGCCCTGGCGCAAGAGCTGCAGGCCCTGGGCGGCACCGCCGACCAGGACTGGGCCGACATGGAAGCGTTCATGAATTCACTGGAGGAGGTTTGAGCATGACCCGCAACACTACGCTGCGTATCGCCGAGAAGTTCATCGGGTTGCCGCTCGAACAACGCCGTCAGTTCCTCGCCAAGCTGCGCCAGGATGGCAAGGACTTCGGCCTGCTGCCGATCCCGGTCAGCCGCCATGGCCTTGAGGCCATTCCGTTGTCTTACGCCCAGCAGCGCCTGCTGTTCCTCTGGCAGCTCGACCCGCAGAGCGCGGCCTACAACATGGCTGCTGGCCTGCGCCTGCACGGCCAGCTCGACGAAGGCCGTTTGCAGGGCGCCTTCGACGCCCTGATCGAGCGCCATGAAGCGCTGCGTACGGTGTTCCAGGTCGACGGCGAACAGCCGCTGCAACGGGTGCTGGCAGCCGAACCCCTGGCGCTGCGGCGTGTCGAGCTTGGGGCGGCTGACGAGGCCGAGCTGGCGCGCCTCGTGGAAGCCGACGTCGCCCGCCCGTTCGACCTGCTCAATGGCCCGCTGCTGCGCGCCAGCCTGTTCCGCCTGGGCCAGGATCAACACGTGCTGGTGGTGTGCATGCACCACATCGTTTCCGATGGCTGGTCGATGGACGTGATGGTCCGCGAGTTCGTGCAGTGCTACCAGGGCGGTGCCCAGAGCCTGCCAGCGTTGCCGCTGCAGTATGCCGACTACGCCGTGTGGCAGCGCCGCTGGCTGGAAGCCGGTGAGGGTGAGCGGCAGTTGCAGCACTGGCGCGAGCAGCTGGGTGAAGACCATCACCTGCTCGAAGTGGCGGCCGATTTCCCGCGCCCGCCTGTGCAGAGCCTGCAGGGTGAGACCCTGAAGTTCGACTTCGGCGAGCCGCTGTCGCAGCGCCTGCGCGATACCGCCCGGGCCCGGGGCGTGACCCTGTTCATGCTGATGCTGACCGGCTACGCGTTGTTCCTCTCGCGCCATTCCGGCCAGCGCGACATCCGCATCGGTGTGCCCAACGCCAACCGCGGCCGCGAAGAGGTGGAAGGCCTGATCGGTTTCTTCGTCAACACCCAGGTGCTGCGCTGCGTGGTCGACGAGCGCCTGTCGCTGGGTGAACTGCTGGTGCGGGTGCGCGAGGCGACCTTCGCCGCCCAGGCCAATCAGGAGCTGCCGTTCGAGCAGCTGGTGGAGGTGCTGGCGCCAGAGCGCAGCCTTGGGCACAACCCGCTGTTCCAGGCCAAGTTCAACCAGAACGTCGGCGTGCAGAAGCAGACCGCGCTGCAACTGCCGGGGCTGGCCATCAGCGAGTACCCGCTGCGCAAGGAAGGCACCCACTTCGACCTGGCCCTGGACATCACCGACGACGGCCGCCTGGTGCACGGTGAAATGACCTACGCCAGCGACCTCTACCAGCGCTCCACCATCGAAGGGTTCATCGCTGCGTTGCGTGAGCTGTTCGAGACACTGCTGGCTGCGCCAGATGCGCCGCTGCACATCCTGGTCAAGGCGCCTGCCACAGAGGTTGTCAGCCACCATGCGCAACCGGCTTTGGTCCTGCAGCGCTGGGATCAGCAGGTGCGCCGCCAGCCCGATGGCATGGCGGCAGCTTGTGCAGGGCAACGGCTCAGCCATGCCGAACTGGACCGCCAGGCCAATCGCCTGGCCCATCACCTGCGCGCCCTGGGCGTCACTGCGGGTGCGCCGGTCGCGGTGCTGATGGAGCGCTCGCTGGACTGGCTGGTATGCCTGTTGGGTATTCTCAAGGCGGGTGGCGTCTACATGCCGCTGGACAGCAAGGCGCCGACCGAGCGCCTGCAAGGGATGCTGCAGCGCAGCGGCGCTACGGTGTTGCTGTGCGAGTCTGCCGAGACTCGCCAGCAGGCATTGGCCTCTTCAGCTTGCCAGGTACAACCGTACGCACCGGCGTGCTGGGCCGCGCTGCCGGATAATGCGCCACATGCCGCGCTCCTGGCGGATGCACCGGCCTACGTGATCCACACCTCCGGCTCCACCGGCCAACCGAAGGGGGTGGTGGTCAGCCATGGCGCCTTGGCCAGCTATGTCGACGGCCTGTTGCAACGTCTGGACCTGGCGGCGGACGCGAGCATGGCGCTGGTCTCCAGCATCGCTGCCGACCTTGGCCACACGGTACTGTTCGGCGCCCTGTGCTCCGGGCGCACCCTGCATGTGTTGCCGGAGGCGCTGGGCTTCGATGCCGATGCTTTCGCTGCCTACATGGCCGAACAGCGTATCGGCGTGCTGAAGATCGTCCCAAGCCACCTCAACGGCCTGCTGCAGGCAGCCAACGCGGCACACGTGCTGCCAGAGCATGCCTTGATCGTCGGCGGTGAAGCGTGTTCGCCCGCGCTGTACCAGAAAGTTCGCGAGCTCAAGCCGGGCTGCCGCTTCATCAACCACTACGGCCCCAGCGAAACCACGGTTGGCGTGCTGACCCACGAACTGCAAGGTGAAGCGCCGCAGGCGATACCCTTGGGCACGGCGCTGCCGGGTGCCAGTGTGCGGGTGCTGGACGATGTGCTCAACGTGTTGCCAGCGCGTGTCGCGGGCGAACTCTACATTGGCGGCGACAGCCTGGCGCAAGGCTATCTCGGCCAGGCGGCACTGACCGCCGAACGTTTCGTGCCTGACCCGTTCGGTGCGCCGGGCTCGCGCCTGTACCGCAGCGGTGACCGCGTGCATCGCGACAAGGCAGGCTTGCTGCACTTCCTCGGGCGTGCTGACGACCAGGTGAAGATCCGTGGTTATCGTGTCGAGCCGGGAGAGGTCGGCCGCGTGCTGCGTGGCCTGGACGGGGTGCATGACGCCGTGGTGCTGGCGGTGCCGCAAGGGGATGACCCGGCGCAGCTGCAACTGGTCGGCTGGTGCGTGCCAGGCAACCCCGCGCTGAGAGTCGAGGCCCTGCGCGAGCAGCTGCAGGCGCTGCTGCCGGACTACCTGATACCGGCCCATCTGCTGTTGCTGGAGCGCCTGCCGCTGACCGCCAACGGCAAGCTGGACCGCCGCGCATTGCCGCCGCCGCAGGTACAGCTCAAGCGCCATGTCGCCGCCAGTACACCGCTGGAAGAGCAACTGCTGGGCATCTGGCAAGCGGTGCTCAAGCGTGAAGATATCGGCGTTGAAGACAACTTCTTCGAGCTCGGTGGCGACTCCATTCTCAGCCTGCAGATCATCGCCCGGGCCAAGCGCCAGGGCATCAAGCTGAGCCCGCGCCAGCTGTTCGAAAAGCAGACCGTCGCCCAGCTGGCCCAGGTTGCCAAGCTGACCGCTGCAGTGGCCAAGCCCGCCGCTGTTGCGCAAGTCAGCGGCAGCATGCCGCTGCTGCCGGTACAGGCACGCTTCTTCGAACTGGCCCTGAACCAGCCTGGGCATTACAACCAGGCGGTCATGCTGCAACCGCGCCAGGCGTTGACGGCGAGCATCGTCGAGCAGGCCCTGGCGCTGCTGGTCAACCAGCATGATGCGTTGCGCCTGGCCTTCGAGAAGCGGGACGGCAGCTGGCGTGCCGAGCACGGTGCTGGCGTGCCAGGCGGACTCTTGTGGCATAGCCCGGTGGCTGATGCCGCGCAACTGCAGGCCATTGCCGACGCGGCGCAGGTCAGCCTCGATCTTGCTCAAGGGCCGCTGCTGCGCGCCGTGTTGTTTGACCTGGCTGAAGGTGGGCAGCGCCTGCTGTTGGTGATTCACCACCTGGTGGTCGACGGTGTGTCCTGGCGCGTGCTGCTGGAGGACCTGGAGCAAGCCTGCGTCGCCCTGCTGGCCGGGCGCGTGCCAGCGCTGGCGGAGAAGGGCACGGCATTCAAGGCCTGGGCCGAGCGCCTGGTGGGCTGGGCCCAGGCGCCTGCCCGCGATGCTGAACTGGCTTACTGGCAAGCGACCCTCGCCGGGCACACCGGCGACCTGCCGGCGGCACGCCGCGACGCCGGGCTGCAAGTGCGCCACGCTCGTACCGTGCGCTGCCGGCTGCCTGCCGACACCACGCAGAGCCTGCTGCAGCAGGCGCCGGCAGCCTATCGCACGCAGGTCAACGACCTGCTGCTCACGGCACTGGCACGGGTGCTGTGCCGCTGGACCAGGCAGGGCAGTGCGCTGGTGCAACTGGAGGGCCATGGCCGCGAAGATCTGTTCGACGGCGTGGACCTGAGCCGCACCTTGGGTTGGTTCACCAGCCTGTTCCCGGTGGCACTGACCCCGACCGACGACCTGGCCGGCTCGCTCAAGGCCATCAAGGAGCAGTTGCGTGGCGTGCCCGGGCGCGGTATCGGCCACGGTGTGCTGCGCTACCTTGGCAGCCCGGCACAGCAGGCGGCGTTGCAAGCCTTGCCGGCCGCGCGGGTGACCTTCAACTACCTCGGCCAGTTCGACCAGGGCTTCGGCGAAGACCGGCTGTTCGCACCCGCCATGGAAAGCGTTGGCGCCACCCAGGCGGCCGATGCGCCACTGGGCAACTGGCTGAGCGTCAACGGCCAGGTACTGGGCGGCGAACTGGAGCTGGGCTTCACCTTCAGCCAGGCGATGTTCGACGAGCCGGTAATCGCCCGCCTGGCCGACGACTACGCCAGCGAACTGGCCGCGCTGGTCGAGCACTGCCTCGACAGCCAGGCCGGCGGCGCCACCCCGGCCGACTTCCCGCTGGCGGGCCTGACCCAGGCACAGCTGGATGCGCTGCCGGTCGACCTGCGCCAGGTCGAGAACATCTACCCGCTGGCACCGATGCAGGAAGGCATGCTGTTCCACAGCCTGTACGACGGCCAGGCCAGCAGCTACGTCAACCGCCTGCGCCTGGACCTCGACGACCTTGACCCTGACCGCTTTATCCAGGCCTGGCAGCTGGCGCTGGACCAGCATGAATCACTGCGCGCCGGGTTTGTCTGGGAGCAGGGCCTGGAAGCACCACGCCAGGTGGTATGGCGCCATGTCGAGCTGCCGGTCGAACGCTTCGACTGGGCCGGCGAGGCCGATATCGACGCGCGCCTCGAGGCGCTGGCGCAGGCCGAGCAGGCACGTGCCTTCGACCTCGGCCAGGCTCCACTGCTGCGCCTGGTTCTGGTGCGCACCGGCCCGCAGCGCCATCACCTGATCTACAGCAGCCATCACATTCTCATGGACGGCTGGAGCAATTCGTTGCTGTTCGCTGCCGTGATGCAGGCCTATTCGGGGCAGCCTGCCGTGCTGGTACAGGCCAGCCGTAGCGACTACCTCGGCTGGCTGCAGCAGCAGGATCGTGCGGGCGCCGATGCGTTCTGGAAAGCCCAACTGCTCGACCTGGACGGCCCGTCGCTGCTCGGCGCTACCCGCGATACCGCCCAGTCCGGGCAGGGCGCGGTGGTGCTGGAGCTGGGCCATACGCTGAGCCAGGCCCTGAAGCACTTTGCGCAGACCCAGCAAGTCACCCTCAACAGCGTGCTGCAGGCCGCCTGGGCGCTGCTGTTGCAGCGTCGTACCGGTCAGCGTCGGCCCTGCTTCGGTGCCACCGTGTCCGGGCGCCCGGCGGAACTGCCGGGCATCGAGCAGCAACTGGGCCTGTTCATCAATACCCTGCCGGTGGCCACCGAGCCGCAAGGGCAGATGGCCGTCGCCGACTGGGTGCGTGAGGTGCAGGCGCTCAACCTGCGCCTGCGCGAGTATGAATACCTGCCGCTTTATGCCATCCAGGCGGCGGCCGGGCGCAATGGCGAAGCGCTGTTCGACAGCCTGCTGGTGTTCGAGAACTATCCGCTGGCCCAGAGCCTGTCGGACAGCAGTGCCGGGTTGCGCTTGTCCGGCCTGGATTATCAGGAGTACAGCGGCTACCCACTGACCCTTATTGCCGAAGCGCGCGAACAGATGCAACTGACCTTCGCCTACCAGCGCCAGGTCTTCGGCCAGCAGCAGGTGCAGCAGATTGCGGCCGAGTTGCGCCATCTGCTGCTAGGCTTCGCCAGCGCACCGCACGCCTTGCTGGGCAGCTTCGGGCTGGTTGATGCGGCGGCACATGAGCGGATCGTGAAGGAATGGAATGCCACGGCACGCGACTACCCCTGTACGCCATATGTGCATCAGCTGTTCGAACAGCAAGTTGCCCGCCAGCCGCAGGCGCCGGCGCTGACCTTCGCCGAACGTACGCTGAGCTACGCCGAACTCAATGCCGAGGCCAATCGCCTGGCGCAGCACCTGCGTGGCATGGGCGTGGGCCCGGACGTGCTGGTCGGCATCGCCGCCGAGCGGTCGGTGGAGATGGTGGTCGGCCTGCTGGCGATCCTCAAGGCCGGTGGCGCCTATGTGCCGCTGGATCCGGAGTACCCGCAGGAGCGCCTGGCCTACATGTTCGAGGACAGCGGCATCGCCTTGCTGCTGACCCAGTCGCACTTGCGCGACGGCCTGCCGATTCCCGCAGGGCTGGCCGTGCTCGACCTGGACCGGGCCGAAGCCTGGAGCGCGCTGGACGCACACAACCCGGGCGTGCGGCTGCACCCGGAAAACCTCGCCTACGTCATCTACACCTCCGGCTCCACCGGCAAGCCGAAAGGCGCTGGCAACCGCCATGTCGCCTTGCACAACCGCCTGGCCTGGATGCAGGAGGCGTATCAGCTCAATGCCGATGACAGCGTGCTGCAGAAGACACCGTTCAGCTTCGACGTGTCGGTGTGGGAGTTCTTCTGGCCGCTGATGGAAGGTGCGCGCCTGGTCATGGCGCGGCCCGGTGACCACCGTGACCCGGCGCGCCTGGCCGAGCTGATCACCCGCGAGCAGATCAGCACGCTGCACTTCGTGCCGTCGATGCTGCAGGCCTTCGTCGGTGACGAAAACGCCGCACGCTGCACCTCGCTGCAGCGGATCATCTGCTCCGGCGAAGCGCTGCCGGTAGAGCTGCAACGCCAGACCCTGGCGCTGCTGCCGCAAAGCGGCCTGTACAACCTGTATGGCCCGACCGAAGCGGCCATCGACGTCACCCACTGGACCTGCGTCGAGGAAGGCAAGGACGCCGTGCCGATCGGCCAGCCGATCGCCAACCTGCAGACCTACGTGCTGGACGGTGAGCTGAACCCGGTCAGCCCCGGCGTCACTGGCGAGCTGTACCTGGGCGGCATCGGCCTGGCGCGCGGTTACCACTGTCGCCCGTCGCTGACCGCCGAGCGTTTCGTCACCAGCCCGTTCGGCGCCGGCCAGCGGCTGTACCGCACCGGCGACCTGGCGCGCCAGCGCGAGGACGGGGTGATCGAGTACGCCGGGCGCATCGACTACCAGGTGAAGATCCGCGGCCTGCGCATCGAACTGGGCGAGATCGAAGCGCGGCTGCAGGAGCAGGACGCCGTGCGCGAAGCCGTGGTAGTGGCCGCCGATGGCCCGAGCGGCAAGCAACTGGTGGCCTACCTGGTGGCCGAGCAGGCCGATAGCCTGGAGGCAATCAAATCGCACCTGGCCGCCGTGTTGCCGGACTACATGGTGCCGAGCCAGTGGGTGCTGCTCGAGCGCATGCCGCTGTCGCCCAACGGCAAGCTCGACCGCAAGGCCTTGCCCAAGCCGGAGCTGGGCCAGTCGCGGCGCGAGTACCTGGCGCCGCAGAGCGAACTGGAGCAACGCCTGGCTGCCATCTGGCAGGAGGTGCTCAAGGTCGAACAGGTCGGCCTCAACGACAACTTCTTCGAACTGGGCGGCCATTCGTTGCTGCTGGTGCGCCTGGTTTCCCGGATCAAGACCGAATGCTCGGTCGAATTGCCGATCCAGGACGCCTACCTCGCCGACGACCTCGGTGCCCTGGCCGCTTTGGTAGCCCGCAATGCGGGCCCGGCAGAACAAGACTACGACGCGATTTTTGACGCCTTGGACGAACTGGAGGCATTTGATGCTTAAGCAAGGGACCCAACAGGGCAATGAGCTGGTCCAGCGGATCAGCGCGCTGGGCCACGACAAGCGCGTGGCCCTGTTCAAGCGCCTGCTGGAGAAAGGTGTCGATCTGGGCCGCCTGCCCATCGTGCCACTGGCCGACGGTGAGGCGCCACGGCTCTCCCACGCCCAGCAGCGCCAGTGGGTGCTCTGGCAGCTGGACCCGGAAGGCGCTGCCTACAACATGGTGACCGTGTTGCGCTTGCGCGGGGCACTGGACCTCGACGCCCTGCACCAGTCATTCGCCGACCTGGCGGCGCGGCACCAGACGCTGCGCACGCGCTTCTTCCTCGAGAATGACGGCCAGCCGCGTCAGTGCATCGATCCGGTCGCGGCACTGACAATCGCCACGCGCAGCCTGGCGCAAGCCGACGAACCGACGTTGCTGGCCGCCATCGAGGCCGAGGCCATCCGCCCGTTCGACCTGGAGGCAGGTCCGCTGTTGCGGGTGGCGCTGCTGGAGGTGGGCGAGGCAGATCGCGTACTGGTGCTGACCCAACACCATATCGTCTCCGACGGCTGGTCCATGCAGTTGATGGTCGACGAGCTGATCAACCTTTATCAGGCGCATTGCCAAGGCCTTGTGGCGCAGCTGCCGACCTTGCCGATCCAGTATGCCGATTACGCCGGCTGGCAGCGCCAGTGGCTGGCGGCGGGCGAGCGCGAGCGGCAGCTGAACTACTGGACGCAACGCCTGGCCGGCGAGCAAGGCCCGCTGGAGCTGCCATTCGACCGCCCACGGCCGGCTCGCCGCAGCAGCCAGGGTTGCCGTGAAATGCTCGAACTGCAGCCATCGCTGCTGCAGGGGGTCCGGCAACTGGCCCAGGCCCAGGGCTGCACGCCGTTCATGGTGTTGCTGGCCTCGTTCCAGTTGCTGCTGCATCGCTACAGTGGCCAGGCTGACATCCGTGTCGGTGTGCCTTCGGCCAACCGCAATCGCGCCGAGACCGAGCGCCTGCTGGGCTTTTTCGTCAACACCCAGGTCCTGCGCGCCGACGTTGATGGCCAGGCGTGTTTCCTCGACCTGCTCAAGCAGGTGCGCCAGGCTGCGCTGGAAGCCCAGTCCCACCAGGACCTGCCGTTCGAGCAGTTGGTCGACGCGCTGCAGCCGGAGCGCAGCCTGAGCCACAGCCCGTTGTTCCAGGTGATGTTCAACTATCAGGTCAGCGAGGGGGCTATCAGTGAGGGCGTGAAGCTGCCGGGGCTGGAAGTCGAGCAAATGCAATGGGCCATGCCCAGTGCGCAGTTCGACCTGAGCCTGGACTGTGTCGAGCATCCACAAGGCCTGAGCGCTTCGTTGATCTACTCGACCGACCTGTTCGATGCGCCGCGCGTCCAGCGCATGGCCGTACACTGGCAGAACCTTCTGCGGGCCATCGTTGAGGCTCCGGCACAACGCATGGGCGATCTGGCCATGCTGCACGAAGAGGAGCGGGTACTGGCGATCGTTGGCTGGAATGCCACGTCGCGCGACTACCCCGGCACGCCGTATGTGCATCAGCTGTTCGAACAGCAAGTTGCCCGCCAGCCGCAGGCGCCGGCGCTGACCTTTGCCGAACGTACGCTGAGCTACGCCGAACTCAATGCCGAGGCCAATCGCTTGGCGCAGCACCTGCGTGGCATGGGCGTGGGCCCGGACGTGCTGGTCGGCATCGCCGCCGAGCGGTCGGTGGAGATGGTGGTCGGCCTGCTGGCGATCCTCAAGGCCGGTGGCGCCTATGTGCCGCTGGACCCGGAGTACCCGCAGGAGCGCCTGGCCTACATGTTCGAGGACAGCGGCATCGCCTTGCTGCTGACCCAGTCGCACTTGCGCGACGGCCTGCCGATTCCCGCAGGGCTGGCCGTGCTCGACCTGGACCGGGCCGAAGCCTGGAGCGCGCTGGACGCACACAACCCGGACGTGCGGCTGCACCCGGAAAACCTCGCCTACGTCATCTACACCTCCGGCTCCACCGGCAAGCCGAAAGGCGCCGGCAACCGCCATGTCGCCTTGCACAACCGCCTGGCCTGGATGCAGGAAGCCTACCGTCTGACGGCCGACGACAGCGTGCTGCAGAAAACACCGTTCAGCTTCGACGTGTCGGTGTGGGAGTTCTTCTGGCCGCTGATGGAAGGTGCGCGCCTGGTCATGGCGCGGCCCGGTGACCACCGTGACCCGGCGCGCCTGGCCGAGCTGATCACCCGCGAGCAGATCAGCACGCTGCACTTCGTGCCGTCGATGCTGCAGGCCTTCGTCGGTGACGAAAACGCCGCACGCTGCACCTCGCTGCAGCGGATCATCTGCTCCGGCGAAGCGCTGCCGGTAGAGCTGCAACGCCAGACCCTGGCGCTGCTGCCGCAAAGCGGCCTGTACAACCTGTATGGCCCGACCGAAGCGGCCATCGACGTCACCCACTGGACCTGCGTCGAGGAAGGCAAGGACGCCGTGCCGATCGGCCAGCCGATCGCCAACCTGCAGACCTACGTGCTGGACGGTGAGCTGAACCCGGTCAGCCCCGGCGTCACTGGCGAGCTGTACCTGGGCGGCATCGGCCTGGCGCGCGGTTACCACTGTCGCCCGTCGCTGACTGCCGAGCGTTTCGTCACTAGCCCGTTCGGTACCGGCCAGCGGCTGTACCGCACCGGCGACCTGGCGCGCCAGCGCGAGGACGGGGTGATCGAGTACGCCGGGCGCATCGACCACCAGGTGAAGATCCGCGGCCTGCGCATCGAACTGGGCGAGATCGAAGCGCGGCTGCAGGAGCAGGACGCCGTGCGCGAAGCCGTGGTAGTGGCCGCCGATGGCCCGAGCGGCAAGCAACTGGTGGCCTATTTGGTGCCGGAACCGACCTCGCTGGCTCGTGCCGAAGCGGAGATCCAGGGCGGCTACCTGCAAGGCGTCAAGGCGCAATTGCTGGATATGCTGCCGGACTACATGGTGCCAGCGCAGTGGATGCTGCTCGAACAGATGCCGCTGTCGCCCAACGGCAAGCTCGACCGCAAGGCGCTGCCCAAGCCTGACCCTGCGCAATCGCGCAGTGAATACCAGGCGCCGCGCAACGCGCTGGAGCAGCGCCTGGCGCTGATCTGGCAGGACGTGCTGCGTCTGCGGCAGGTCGGCGTGGACGACAACTTCTTCGAGCTGGGCGGGGATTCGATCATCTCCATCCAGATCGTCAGCCGGGCGCGTCAAGCGGGTATCCGCTTCGCGCCGCGTGATCTGTTCCAGCACCAGAGCATCCGTCGCCTGGCCACTGTGGCGCAACTCAGCGAGAGCCTGCAGATCGACCAGGGGCCGGTAACCGGTGAAGCGCCGCTGCTGCCGATCCAGCGCACGTTCTTCGCCAGTGAGATTCCCAACCGCCAGCACTGGAACCAGTCGCTGCTGCTGGCCCCGGCCGAACCGCTGGACAGCGAACGGCTGACACATGCCCTGGCCGCGCTGTTGCAGCACCATGACTCGCTGCGCTTGCGGTACCAGCAGGTCGACGGCGCCTGGGTGCAGACCCATCAGCAACAGGTGGGCGCCGACGGGCTGATCTGGCAGCATCAGTTGCTCAGCCTCGACGAGCTGCCGGCCTACTGCACCGAGGTGCAGCGCAGCCTCGACCTGGCCGCAGGCCCCATGCTGCGCCTGGCCCTGATTACCCTGCCGGACGGCACACAGCGCCTGCTGTTGGCGATTCACCACCTGCTCATCGACGGTGTCTCCTGGCGCATCCTGCTGGAAGACCTGCAGGCGGCCTATCGCCAGTTGCAGGCTGGGCAGACGCTGCAGTTGCCGGCCAAGACCACCTCGTACAAGGCCTGGGGCGAGCGCCTGGTCGAACATGCCCGGTCCGCGCCGATGGTCGAGCAGCTCGGCTACTGGAAGCAATTGCTGGACGGCGCGCCGCAGGAGCTGCCGCGTGACAATCCACAGGGTGCGATGGACAACCAGCATGCGCGCAGCGTCACCACGCGGCTGGACGCCACGCGTACCCGCCAGCTGTTGCAGGAAGCGCCAGCGGCGTACCGCACCCAGGTCAACGACCTGCTGCTGACCGCCCTGGCCCAGGTCGTCTGCGCCTGGAGCGGCGAAGCGTCGGCGCTGGTGCAGCTGGAAGGGCACGGTCGCGAAGACCTGTTCAGCGACATCGACCTGTCGCGCACGTTGGGCTGGTTCACCAGCATGTTCCCGGTACGCCTGACCCCGGTCGGCGACCTGGCAGCGTCCATCAAAGGCATCAAGGAGCAGCTGCGGGCCACCCCCGACAAGGGCTTGGGCCACGGCCTGCTGCGCCACCTGGGCAGTGCCGAGGCACGCGCGGCACTGGCCGCCTTGCCGCAACCGCGTATCACCTTCAACTACCTGGGGCAGTTCGATGGCGACTTCGCCGAGGGCGCGTTGTGGGTGCCCGCCAGTGAAGGCCGTGGCGCCGGGCAAGATCCGCAGGCACCGCTGGGCAACTGGCTGAGTGTCGATGGCCAGGTGTTCGGTGGCGAGCTGAGCCTGAACTGGACCTTCAGTGGCGAGGTTTATACCGAAGCGACCATCGCCCGCCTGGCCGAGGCCTACCAGCAGGCCCTGGAGGCGCTGATCGCGCACTGCCTGGTGCAGAGCCACGGCGGGCTGACCCCGAGCGATGTGCCACTGGCCGGGCTGGACCAGGCACAGCTCGATGCGCTGGCGTTGCCCGCCCGGGCCATCGCCGAGATCTACCCACTGTCGCCCATGCAGCAGGGCATGCTGTTCCACAGCTTGTACGAAGCCTGCGGCCGTACCTACGTCAACCAGATGCGCCTGGATATCCGTGGCCTGGACGTCGAGCGCTTCGCCAGTGCCTGGCAGCAGGCGGTCGATCGCCACGAACTGCTGCGCGCAGGCTTTCTCTGGGACGGCGGGTTGGAGTCGCCGCGCCAGGTGATCCAGCGCCAGGCCAGCCTGGAGATCCTGGTCGAGGAGGGCGGCGAAGGTTCTGCCAGCCTGCTGGACGAGCGTGCTGGCCAAGAACTGGACCGCGGTTTCGACCTGGCCTGCCCACCGCTTTTGCGCCTGTGCCTGGTGCGCACTGGCACTGACAGCCATCACCTGATCTACACCAGCCACCACATTCTGATGGATGGCTGGAGCAACTCGCGGCTGCTCGGCGAGGTGCTGCAAACCTATGCCGGCCAGGCCGTCGCTGCGCCAGAAGGGCGCTATCAGGACTACCTCGCCTGGCTGCAGGGCCAGGACCAGGCAGCCAGCGAGCGTTTCTGGCAGGCTCAACTGGCGCCGCTGGAGGAGCCGACCCGCCTGGCGCTGGCCTGCGCCCGAGCGGATCGGGCCAAGCCCGGCCAGGCCCTGCACAGCGCCCGGCTGAACGTCGAACAGACCCGCCGCCTGCAGGCTTTCGCCCGGCAGCGGCAGGTCACCCTCAACACCTTGGTGCAATCGGCCTGGCTGCTGCTGTTGCAGCGTTATACCGGCCAGCGCAGCGTGGCGTTCGGCGCCACCGTGTCTGGGCGCCCGGTGGAGCTGCCAGGGATCGAGCAGCAACTGGGCCTGTTCATCAACAGCTTGCCGGTGATCGCCACACCGGACGGCGCGCTCAGTGTTGCCCAGTGGGCCCAGGCGGTGCAGGCGCAGAACCTGGCCCTGCGCGACCACGAGCATACGCCGCTGGCAGACGTGCAACGCCTGGCCGGGCGCAACGGCGAAGCGCTGTTCGACACGCTGCTGGTATTCGAGAACTACCCGGTTTCCGAGGCCCTGCAGGCGGCCCCGGGTGGCCTTGGCTTCAGCAACCTGGGCTACAGCGAGCAGAGCGGCTATGCCTTGACCTTGATCGCCCAGGTGGGCGAGGAGCTGGAGCTGGCCTTCAATTACTTGACCCAGGACTTCGCCGAGCCGGCCATCCGCCGCATCGCCGGGCAATTGACCCAACTGCTGTTGCAGTTCATGGCGCAGCCGGATAGCCCGCTGGGCGAGCTGTCGTTGCTGGAGGCCGGTGACTGCCAGATGGTGGTCGAGCAATGGAATGCCACGGCGCGCGACTACCCTGGCACGCCGTATGTGCATCAGCTGTTCGAACAGCAAGTTGCCCACCAGCCGCAGGCGCCGGCGCTGACCTTCGCCGAACGTACGCTGAGCTACGCCGAACTCAATGCCGAGGCCAATCGCCTGGCGCAGCACCTGCGTGGCATGGGTGTGGGCCCGGACGTGCTGGTCGGCATCGCCGCCGAGCGTTCGGTAGAGATGGTGGTCGGCCTGCTGGCGATCCTCAAGGCCGGTGGCGCCTATGTGCCGCTGGACCCGGAGTACCCGCAGGAGCGTCTGGCCTACATGTTCGAGGACAGCGGCATCGCCTTGCTGCTGACCCAGTCGCACCTGCGCGACGGCCTGCCGATCCCTGCAGGGCTGGCCGTGCTCGACCTGGACCGGGCCGAAGCCTGGAGCGCGCTGGACGCACACAACCCGGGCGTGCGGCTGCACCCGGAAAACCTCGCCTACGTCATCTACACCTCCGGCTCCACCGGCAAGCCGAAAGGCGCCGGCAACCGCCATGTCGCCTTGCACAACCGCCTGGCCTGGATGCAGGAGGCGTATCAGCTCAATGCCGATGACAGCGTGCTACAGAAGACACCGTTCAGCTTCGACGTGTCGGTGTGGGAGTTCTTCTGGCCGCTGATGGAAGGTGCGCGCCTGGTCATGGCGCGGCCCGGTGACCACCGTGACCCGGCGCGCCTGGCCGAGCTGATCACCCGCGAGCAGATCAGCACGCTGCACTTCGTGCCGTCGATGCTGCAGGCCTTCGTCGGTGACGAAAACGCCGCACGCTGCACCTCGCTGCAGCGGATCATCTGCTCCGGCGAAGCGCTGCCGGTAGAGCTGCAACGCCAGACCCTGGCGCTGCTGCCGCAAAGCGGCCTGTACAACCTGTATGGCCCGACCGAAGCGGCCATCGACGTCACCCACTGGACCTGCGTCGAGGAAGGCAAGGACGCCGTGCCGATCGGCCAGCCGATCGCCAACCTGCAGACCTACGTGCTGGACGGTGAGCTGAACCCGGTCAGCCCCGGCGTCACTGGCGAGCTGTACCTGGGCGGCATCGGCCTGGCGCGCGGTTACCACCGTCGCCCGTCGCTGACCGCCGAGCGTTTCGTCACCAGCCCGTTCGGCGCCGGCCAGCGGCTGTACCGCACCGGCGACCTGGCGCGCCAGCGCGAGGACGGGGTGATCGAGTACGCCGGGCGCATCGACTACCAGGTGAAGATCCGCGGCCTGCGCATCGAACTGGGCGAGATCGAAGCGCGGCTGCAGGAGCAGGACGCCGTGCGCGAAGCCGTGGTAGTGGCCGCCGATGGCCCGAGCGGCAAGCAACTGGTGGCCTACCTGGTGGCCGAGCAGGCCGATAGCCTGGAGGCAATCAAATCGCACCTGGCCGCTGTGTTGCCGGACTACATGGTGCCGAGCCAGTGGGTGCTGCTCGAGCGCATGCCGCTGTCGCCCAACGGCAAGCTCGACCGCAAGGCCTTGCCCAAGCCGGAGCTGGGCCAGTCGCGGCGCGAGTACCTGGCGCCGCAGAGCGAACTGGAGCAACGCCTGGCTGCCATCTGGCAGGAGGTGCTCAAGGTCGAACAGGTCGGCCTCAACGACAACTTCTTCGAACTGGGCGGTGATTCCATCGTCTCGATTCAGCTGGTCAGCCGCGCCCGCCAGCAAGGACTGCGCTTCACGCCCAAGGACGTTTTCGAGCAACAGACATTGCAGCGCCTGGCCGGCGTTGCCGAGCAGAGCGAAGCGAGCCAGGTCGAGCAAGGGCCGGTGACTGGCGAGGCACCGTTGCTGCCGATCCAGCAACTGTTCTTCGACACGGCAATCCCGGCTCGCCATCACTGGAACCAGGCCTTGCTGCTGGCGCCTGTCGAGGCGCTGGACGGTGAACGCCTGCGCGCCGCGCTGCAGCATGTGTCGCTGCACCATGACGCCCTGCGCCTGCGCTATCGCCAGGACACTGCGGGCTGGGTGCAGTATCACGCCGCCGTCGACCAGTGCGTGCAGTTGCAGTGCGTGCAGGTCGATACGCTCGAACAGGTGGCGGCCGAGGCCCAGCGCAGCCTGTCGCTGGAGCACGGGCCACTGTGCCGTGCGCTGCTGGCCAGCCTGGCCGATGGCAGCCAGCGCCTGCTGCTGGTGGTCCACCACCTGGTCATCGACGGCGTGTCCTGGCGCATTCTGTTGGAGGACCTGCAGAGCGCCTACCGCCAATTGCAAAAAGGCCAGGCGCTGCGCCTGCCAGCCAAGACCAGCGCCTACAAGGCCTGGGGCGAGCAGCTGGTAGCCCATGCGCAGTCCACGGCGATGAGCGCCGAGCTGGGCTACTGGCAGGCGCAGCTTGCCGAAGGCGGCGAAGGCATCGTTGCCGACCACCGCGATGGCAGCCAGGCCAAACGCCATGCTCAAACCCTCACCAGCCGCTTCGACCCGGCTTTGACCCGCGCACTGCTGCAAGAGGCGCCGGCGGCCTATCGCACCCAGGTCAACGACCTGCTGCTGACCGCCCTGGCCCAGGCCCTGTGTGCCTGGAGCGGTGAAGCCTCGGCACTGGTGCAGCTGGAAGGGCATGGGCGTGAGGAGCTGTTCGACGCCATCGACCTGTCGCGCACCCTGGGCTGGTTCACCAGCCTGTATCCGGTGCGTCTGCAACCCGCTGCCGATATCGGCACGTCGATCAAGCGTATCAAGGAACAACTGCGCAACGTGCCGAACAAAGGCCTCGGCTACGGCCTGCTGCGCCATCTCGGTCCTCAGGCTGCCCGCCAGACCCTGGCTGCCCTGCCGCAGCCGCGCATCACCTTCAACTACCTGGGGCAGTTCGATGCCGGCTCGGCAGAAGATGCGCTGTGGCGCCTGGCTGATGAGTCGGCCGGCAGCGGTATCGACGATGATGCACCGCTGGGCAACTGGCTGAACCTGGATGGCCAGGTCCACCAAGGCGTGTTGAGCCTGAGCTGGACGTTCAGCACCTGTTCCTTCGAGGCAAGCCGCATACAGGCGCTGGCGACCGCCTTCGAAAGCGCCCTGCGGGCACTGGTGGAGCATTGCCAGCAGCCGGGCAGCCAGGGGGTGACGCCGGCGGACTTCCCCCTGGCCGCCCTCGACCAGGCCCAGCTCGATGCGTTGCCTGTGGCGGTGGATGACATCGAAGACGTGTACGCGTTGTCGCCGATGCAGGAGGGGATGCTGTTCCATACTCTGTCCGATGGTGGCTCGGCGCTGTATGTCAACCAGGTCTGCCTGCCCGTCGACGGCCTCGATCCGCAACGCTTCGCGGCGGCCTGGCAGCGTGTCATGGCCCGCCACGACATCCTGCGCACCAGCTTCCACTGGCAAGGCTTGCCACGCCCGGTGCAGGTGGTTCACCGCCAGGCCCGCCTGGACTTCGAACTGCTCGACTGGCGCGGTGAGGCAGTAGACGAGCTGCGCCTGGCCGAGCGCGCTGAAGCAGAGTGCGCCCGTGGCTTCGACCTGACTCGTGCGCCGTTGCAGCGCCTGCTGCTGATCCGCGTGGCGGAGCAGGGCTACCACCTGGCCTGGACCAGCCATCACATCCTCATGGATGGCTGGTCCAGCTCGCAGTTGTTCGGCGAGGTGATGGAGCAGTATCACCAGGGCGGCAGCACCGGTGAGGTGGGCCGTTACCGCGATTTCATCGCCTGGCTGCAGCGCCAGGACCAGGGTGCCCTCGAGCGCTTCTGGAAAGACCGCCTGCAACGCCTGGACGAGCCGACTTCGCTGAGCCAGGCCGTGCACCCGCGGCAGGTCAGCGACGAACAGGGCCACCATGCGCTCTATACCCGTTGGGACGGTGAGCGCACTGCTCGCCTGCAGCAGCGTTGCCGTGAACTGCGCATCACCGCCAACACCTTGGTACAGGGCGCCTGGCTGCTGCTGTTGCAGCGCTACACCGGCCAGTCGGCGCCGTGCTTCGGCGCGACCGTCGCCGGGCGCCCCGAGGGGCTGGCAGGGGCTGATCGCATGCTCGGCCTGTTCATCAACACCCTGCCGGTGATCGGCCGGATGGACGCCGGGCAGCCACTGCTCGACTGGCTGCAGGCCTTGCAGCGCGACAACCTGGAACTGCGCGAGCACGCCCATGTGCCACTGGCCGACGTCCAGCGCTGGTCGGGGCAGGGCGGGCAGCCGTTGTTCGACAGCATCATCGTCTTCGAGAACTACCCGATCGATCAGCGCCTGGGCGAAAGCGCGGCCAGCGGGTTGAGCTTCGGCCAATCGTCCAACCACGACGTCACCAACTTCCCCATGGACCTCGCGGTGCACCTGGGCGAGCAGCTGTCGATCGAATACCTGTACCTGCGCGGCTGCTTCAGCGAGCCGGTGGTACAGGGCATTCGCGCCATGATGGAGCACCTGCTGGAAGAGATGCTCGCCAATCCGCACGTGGCGCTGGGCAACCTGCAGCGTCTGCCGCAGGCACAACGCAAAGCCCTGCAGGGCTGGAGCGCGGCACCTGCCAACACCTGGCAGGCACAGTCACTGGTCGAACTGATTGGCCGCCATGCCGGGCAGCGCCCGCACGCGTTGGCGGTGCAGTGTGGCGGGCAGCAGCTCGACTACCTGCAGCTGGAGCGCTCGGCCAATCGCCTGGCAAACCGCCTGCAAGCATTGGGCGCCGGCCCTGAAGTGGTGGTCGGCGTCGCCCTGGAACGTTCGGTGCAAACCCTGGTGGCCTTGCTGGCGGTGATGAAGACGGGCGCCGCCTACCTGCCACTGGATATCGACTACCCGGCCGAACGCCTGGCCTACATGGTCGATGACTCGGGCATGGCCTTGCTGATCACCGAGGATGCACTGCAGGCGCGCGTGCCTGCGCCAGCTGCCTTGCAACGCGTGCTGCTCGATGACGCAGACCAGGGCCATTGGCCGGACACCGCACCGATGTCGCAGGCCCGGCCGGGCAACCTGGCCTACCTGATCTACACCTCTGGCTCTACCGGCCGGCCGAAAGGCGTGGCGGTGCCGCAAGCGCCGCTGAGCATGCATTGCCAGGCCATTGCCGAGCTGTACGAGATGGAGCCTGGCGTGCGCGAGCTGCATTTCATGTCGTTCGCCTTCGACGGTGCCCACGAACGCTGGCTGACCACGTTGATGGTAGGCGGCACGCTGGTGATTCGCGATGGCAGCCTGTGGACGCCGGAGCAGACGTGCCGCGTGCTGCACGAACAGCGTATCGATATTGCCTGCTTCCCACCGGCCTACCTCAAGCAGATGGCCGAGTTTGTCGAAGGCAGCGGCATGCCGGCGCCGCCGGTGCGCATCTACTGCTTTGGCGGTGATGCGGTAGCGGAGCGCAGTTTCGAACAGGTCCGGGCGGCGCTGCGTCCGCGGCACTTCACCAATGGCTATGGCCCCACTGAAACCGTGGTCACGCCGTTGCTGTGGAAGGCGGCGGGCAACGACCGTTGCGGCGCCGACTACGCGCCCATCGGGC
Organism: Pseudomonas sp. LRP2-20; assembly: GCF_024349685.1. Classification (NCBI taxonomy): domain Bacteria; kingdom Pseudomonadati; phylum Pseudomonadota; class Gammaproteobacteria; order Pseudomonadales; family Pseudomonadaceae; genus Pseudomonas; species Pseudomonas sp. LR2-20. The sequence goes on from NZ_AP025944.1 coordinate 1,604,020, forward strand.
GTGCCGTGGGCGAGCGCAGCCTGCATGTGCTGGACGAGCAGCTCAACCCGCTGCCGGTGGGCTTCGCCGGTGAGTTGTACATCGGTGGCGAAGGGGTTGCCCGTGGTTATCAGAACCGACCCGGGCAGAGCGCCGAGCGCTTCGTACCCGACCCGTTCGGCAGCGCCGGCGCGCGGCTGTATCGCACCGGTGACCTGGTGCGCCTGCGCGAGGATGGCATCCTCGATTACCTGGGGCGTATCGACCAGCAGGTGAAGATCCGCGGCTTCCGCATCGAACTGGGCGAAGTCGAAGCGGCGTTGCGCCGTCAGCCGGGCGTCGAAGATGCCCTGGTGGTGGCGCGTGACAGTGCCTGCGGCAAGCAATTGGTCGGCTACGTGGTCGGCGATCGTTCACTGACGGGTGACAGCCTGAAAATGGCCCTGCGCGCCAGCCTGCCGGACTGGATGGTGCCGATGCAGGTCATGGTGCTGCCCGCGTTCCCGTTCACGCCCAACGGCAAGCTGGACCGCAAGGCGCTGCCGGAGCCGAGTTTCCAGCAGGAGGCATATGTGGCACCGCGCAATGCCGTAGAGCAGATGCTGGCTGAGATCTGGGCTCAGGTGTTGCAAGTCGAGCAGGTCGGCATCGAAGACAACTTCTTCGAACTGGGCGGTGACTCGATTCTCAGCCTGCAAGTGGTATCGAGGGTGAAGAACCACTCAGGCCTGGACCTCGACCTGAAGTTGCGCGACCTGCTGCGTTACCAGACCATTGCCGGCATTTGCCAGCGCCCCCTGGAAACGGTCAGCGGCCCGGTCGAGGACGGCAGCCTGGTGGCGGTGGAGGGTGCTTTCCGCCTGCTGCCGATCCAGGAGTGGCTGTTTGCCGAGGACATGCTCGAGCCGCAGCACTTCAACCAGGCGCTGATGCTCAAGGCGCGCGGCGCATTGGACCTGGATGCACTGGAGCGCGCCCTTGGGGTGATCCAGCGACACCACGATTCGCTGCGCCTGCGCTTCAGCCGCGACAGCGGCCGCTGGTTGCAGCACTACCTGGCCGAGGACGCCTGTGCGCCGCAGCTGTGGCGCCGCGAGGCCGCCGATGCCGAGGCGCTGGAGCAGCTGGCCAACCAGGCGCAACGCAGCCTGGACCTGGCCGACGGCCCGATGTGGCGTGCCATGCACGTGACCATGGCCGACGGTGAGGCGCGCCTGCTGCTGGTGATCCACCACCTGGTGGTGGATGCGGTGTCCTGGCGTGTGCTGCTGGAAGACCTGCGCAGCGCCTACGAGGCCTGCAGCCTGGGCCAGCAACCCGTGCTGCCGATGCGTAGCAGCAGCTACCGCGCCTGGGTCGAGCGCCTGGCGCAGGATGCTGGGCGAATCGCCGCCGAGGAAGCCGACTGGTGGCTGCAGCAGCTGGACCGCCCGATACAGGACTTGCCCTGCGACAACCCTCGTGGCCGCAACCAGGTCAGTGAACAGGCCGTGGCCAGGGTCGTGCTCGACAGCAGCCCGACCAGCCGCCTGCTCAAGGAAGCGCCAGCTGCCTATGGCACGCAGATCAACGACCTGCTGCTGACCGCCCTGGGGCGCGTGCTGTGCCGTTGGAGCGAGCAGGAATCGGTGCTGGTGCAGCTGGAAGGGCATGGCCGCGAAGACCTGTTCGAAGCCCTCGACCTGTCGCGCACACTGGGTTGGTTCACCAGCATGTTCCCGGTTCGCCTGCAGCCTGAGGTGGACATGGGGCGTTCGATCCTGGCCATCCAGGGGCAACTGCAGGCCGTGCCGAACAAGGGCATCGGTTATGGCGTGCTGCGCTACCTTGGCCAGCCTGGGCTGGGCGAGCGCCTGGCGCGTCTGCCGCAGGCGCGGATCACCTTCAACTACCTGGGGCAGTTCGACCAGAGCTTCGACGACAAGGCGCTGCTGGTACCGGCTGCCGAAGGCACGGGGGATTGCTACAGCCCCGCTGCACGCCTGGGCAACTGGCTGGAGATCATCGGCCAGGCCTATGACGGTTGCCTGGCGCTGCGCTGTGTCTACAGCACGCGCCGCTACCGCCCCGAGACCGTGCAGGCGCTGATGGACGATTATCGCGTCGAGCTGGAGCTGTTGATCGAGCACTGCCTGGCGCGTCTGGGCTGAGCCTTTTCGTCATTCAACCGGGGGGCCTGCGCAGGCCTCCCTTCTTCGAGGAACACCATGCTGCATCCTGAACTTGAAGCTTTTCTCGACCTGGCCGAAGCCAATGCTGGCAATGCGCCGTTTCATCACATGAGCCCTGTGGAAGCCCGCCGGGTGTTCCAGCAGTCCACCGAACAACTGCGCTGGGCAGCGCCTGAAAACCTGGCCATCGAAGCGCTGTACGCCCCTGCCAGGGACGGTGCGGCCATACCGCTGCGCCTGTATCGGCCGCCACAGGCAGCGGCCCGGTTGCCGGTGCTGGTGTATTTTCACGGCGGCGGTTTTGTCGTCGGCAGCCTCGACAGCCACGATGGCGTCTGCCGCGAACTGTGCGCAAGGGCCGGCTGCGCGGTATTGGCGGTGGGTTACCGGTTGGCGCCGGAACACCGTTTCCCGATTGCCCTGGAGGACGGTGAGGATTGCCTGGCCTGGCTGGCCAGCCAGGCTGAGTGCCTGGGCCTGGACCGCGCCCGTGTGGCCTTCGGCGGCGACAGCGCAGGTGCCACCCTGGCCACGGTGCTGGCCATCGAAGCGGCGCGGCTGGGGGAGCGCGCAGCGCTGACGCCGTGTGCCCAGCTGCTGTGCTACCCGGTGACCGATGCCAGCCGGCAGAGTGTTTCGCGCACGCTGTTCGGCGAGGGTTACCTGCTGGAAAGCGATACCTTGGAATGGTTCTACGACCACTACGCACGCACGCCGCAGGACCGCCAGGACTGGCGCTTCTCGCCGTTGCTGGCAGAGGATCTGAGCGGTGTCGCGCCAGCCATCGTTGCGCTGGCCGGGCTCGACCCGCTGCTGGATGAGGGGAGGGCCTACGTCGAGCGCTTGCGCGAGGCTGGAGTAGCGGTCGAGGTGATGGAGCTGCCGGGGCTGACCCATGACCTGTTGCGCATGGCCTCGGTGCTGCCGGATGTGCTGCAGGTGCATGAGCGGTTGTGTGCGGCGTTGGGGAGGGCGATGGGATAAGGGGAGCCCGGGGTGTTCGCCTTGATGTTTTCAGCGCCTGGGAGATCGAGCGCCGCCCGCGCGGCGCATCGCGAGCTTTGCTCGCTCCTACGTTTGTTTCGGGCCAATCATTTCTGGGGGATTTGCGCGCGGACGCCTTGGCGCATGGCGCGATATCCCGTCGTACAAACCAGGCGGTCGCGCGCGTCTGCCACAGGCGTTACTGGCCAGAAACAAACGTAGGAGCGAGCAAAGCTCGCGATGCGCCGCGCGGGCGGCGCTCGATCTCCCAGGCGCTGAAAACCGCAAGTCGAACACTTGGCAGCCCCGGTGGCTCCACCAGGAATGAAAAAAGGGCCGCTATGCGGCCCTTTCCGTACTCAAGCGAGCACCCTTCAGAAATCTCCCTTCAAGGTCAGCATGAAGTTGCGTGGTTCGCCATAGTAGTTACCCCAACCGGTAGCCCCGATGGTGCTGTAGTACTTCTTGTCGAACAGGTTGTTGCCATTGACCGCAACGGTCCAGTTCTGGTCCAGGCGATACTGCACGCGGCCGCTGAACAGCGTGTAGCCCGGCTGCTCGATGCGGATGTTGCCCTGGCGGCGGAAGTTGTCGCTCTGGCTGGACACCCCGGCACCGATCGTCCAGCGATCCAGCGCGCCATCAAGCTGGTAGTCACCCCAGACCTTGAGCATGTGCCGCGGAATGAAGCTGGAGGTGAACGTCAGCTCGGTCGGGTCGGTATCGTTAATGGTCTTCAGGTACTTGGTCTGGGTATAGGTGTAGCCGGCCAGCAGTTGCAGGCGGTCGATCGGCGAGCCGCTGATCTCGGCCTCGAAGCCCTGGGCACGGACCTTGCCGCTGTCGGTGTAGCAATAACCGTCACTGGAGCCTGCACAGACGTTCTCATAGTCGGTTTCAGCACGGTGGTCTTCGATGGTACGGAACAGGTTGAACGACGTGTTGAGGTTGCCGTCGAGCAACTCGCCCTTGATGCCCAGCTCATAGCTGCCACCGGTCTTGGGCTGCAGCGATTGACCATCGGCGGTGGTCAGGTTGCCTTGCGGCTGGAAGATCTGCGCGTAGCTGGCGTAGGCGGTCCACTGGTCGTTCAGGTCGTAGAGCAAGGCGCCGAATGGCGTGACTTCGCCGTTTTCCTTGCTGCGGATATGTTCCCAGGTATCCCAGCGCTGGGTATAGGAGTCGCGGTCATTGCGGTACCAGCTGACACGGGTACCCAGCACCAGGGTGAGGGGCTCGGCCAGTTTCAGGCGCAGGTTGGCATAGGTGCCCCATTGGGTCGTGGTGGAGTCGGTCGGGAACGGGCCGCCGCGGATGGTGCCGGTCTGGTAGTCGGCCTTGGCCGGGTGCGGGAAGTTATCCGACGGGTCGAAAGGGTTCTGCGTGCCGCTCAATGCCAGCAGGGCGAAGTAGTCGTGGTTTTTCTGGCGGCTGGCGTTGGCCCCGATGATCAGTTCGTGCTCCAGGCCGAACGCCTCGAACTTGCCATCGATGTAGCTATCGAAGCCGTAGTCGGTCTGGTCGTAATCGAAGCGCCCGGAATAGCGCCCCATCGCGCCGGTGGTGGCACCCACCGGTACCGAGCCTTCAGAGTAGCCGTACTCGATGTTCTGGTTGTTATGGGTGTAGACCGACGCGAAGTTCAGCGACCAGTCGTCGTTGAAGCGGTGCTTGAGGTCGGCGAAACCGGTAATGCGCTCGCTTTGCAGGTCGTTCCAGCTGGCACCCAGGCAGGTCGAGCGGGACAGTTTCAGGTCGCTGCCATCGGCGTAGCGCGGCAGGCCGTGATAGCAAGGGGAGGCGTCGACATCCTCGTAGGCCAGACCGAAGCCCAGGGTGGTGTCGGGCGTCACATCCCAGTCGATGGCGCCATAGGCGACGCGGTCCTGGCGATCGGCGTTGTCGTAGAAATACTGCTTGTCCTGCAGCGCCGCCACGGCGCGGCCGCGCACGGTGCCCGACTCGTTCAGCGGGCCGCCCACGTCCACCTGGCTGCGGTAGTTGTCCCAGCTGCCGGCGGAGAGGGTCACGCTGGTGTGGGCTTTGTCCTGGCCACGTTTGCGCACGAAGTTGACACCACCGGCCGAGGAGCCGGAGCCCTTCATCATGCCGGCCGCGCCTTTCAGGATCTCGACGCGGTCATAGAACGCCATGTCGCTGGAAAAACTGTTGGCCTGCACGTAGTTGCCGCCCACATCGAGGGGCACGCCGTCGTACTGGTACTGGCCGTCGAGGTTGAAACCGCGCGAGTAGAAGTACTTGCCGCCCATGGGCGAGTCATAGGTGGTGATGCCGGGCGTCTTGTCCAGCACCTGCTCGAGGGTGTTGAGGTTCTGGTCGTCGAGCATCTTGCGGGTCATGACGGTGACCGACTGCGGCGTCTCCTTCAGGGTATGAACGCCTTTGCCAATGGTTACGGCGCGTGCAGCATACGAGTTGGTCCCCTCACTCGTGGCATTCAGCGTGTTGGCATTGATGTTCAGTGGGCCCAGCTCCATTGCCGACGAGCCGGATGCGCCATTGAGGATCACCGTGTGGCCGTCGATCTGGTAGGTCAGGCCGCTGTCACGCAGCAGCAGGCGCAGTGCCTGCTCGGGCTCCATGTTGCCCTTGATGGCCGGCGCGGTGGTGTTGCGCACGGTCTCCGGGCTGTACAGCAGCTGCAGGTCGGCCTGCTTGGCCAACGCATTCAGCGCCCCGACCAGGCCCTGGGAAGGGATGTTCAGTTGTACCGGTTCGGCATTGGCGTTCAGCGAGGCTGCCAGCGCACAAGCCAGCAGCGACGGGGTCAACAAGGCCAGTGATTTCCTGCGAACCGCCTTGGCGAGCGGCGAAACCGTGTTAGTGGTCATGCGGATACTCAGTGTTAGCAGATAGATTACTTATGAGAGTTATTTGCATTTATGTAACGTACCGGCTCCCCAGAACCGGAAAGATCAATGTGAAAATTCTGTGATTTCTTCTTCCACGCGCTTGCCGTCGCGCAGGCGCAACAGGTGATCGGCGACGTCGAAGTAGCGATCGTCGTGGCTGATGACGATGATGGTCTTGCCCAGGCGCTTCAGTTCCGGCAGCAGTTCGGTGTAGAAAATGCGCCGGAACGTCGGGTCCTGGTCGGCGGCCCATTCGTCGAACACCAGCACCGGGCGCTTTTCCAGCCAGGCGTTGACCAGTGCCAGGCGCTTGCGCTGGCCGGTGGACAGGTCGGTGGTGGTGAAGGCGCCGTCACGGATCTGCACCTTGTGCGCGATCTCCAGGCGCTGCAGATACTTGCCGGCATCCTCGGGCAGGGCCTGGGCGTCTTGCAGCAGGTCATCGAACAGGTAGTAGTCGGCGAACACGGTGGTGAACAGCTGGCGATAGTCATCGCGGTTGGCTGCCGTGACAGCCTGGCCATCGAGCAGGATCTCGCCCTGCTGTGGTGCATACAGGCCCAGCAGCAGCTTGATCAGGGTGGTCTTGCCACAACCGTTCTCGCCGACGATGAACAGGATGTCGCCGTGTTCGATGCGCAGGTTGATCGGCCCCAGGGCAAACGGCGCCGCGCCTGCCACCGGCGGGAAGGCAAAGCCGACGTTGCGCAGTTCGAGGCTGCGAATCTGCTGATCCGGCACTTCGTTGGCGGCAAGCAGCAGGTGCGGCTCGGGCGAGGAGAACTGCTGCGACAACTCGGCAATGCGGCGGAAGGCGATCTGCGCGCGGCTGACGATCGGTAGGGTCGAGACCAGGTGCTCCAGCGGCCCTTTCATGTAAAGCAGCACCAGCACGAAGCCGCTGGTGACCTTGGGGTCGCTGACCAACTGGGCTTGTTGCAGGGCCAGCACCAAGCCGATGACCACGAAAAACAGCATCGAACCGAGGCTCTTGGCGATGACGAAGATGTTGATCGAACGCACGTGGGTGTCGCGGATGTAGTTCGCCGTGCGGCTGATGCGGTCGTTGAACATGCGCTGACGACGCGGCCGGCTGATGCGCAGCTCCTTGGCGCCCGATGCAACGCCGTCGTAATGTTTCTGCAGTTCGTCCTCGGCTTCGCGCGCTGCGTTGAAACCGCGGATGCCACGGACCCGTGCGATGTATTGCACGGCAGTGCCGATCAGTACGGCAAGGGCAGCGATCAGGAACATCGGCCAGGACAGCTGGGCCAGGTAACCCAGGCAGCCCAGGGTCACTGACAGCGAAATGGCCAGCGGCGCGAAGGCGAAAGCGAAGTCGCTGATGGTGTCGACGTCATGGGTCAGCACCGGGATCAGGCGGTGACTGCGGTAGCGCTCGATCTGTTCGATGGGCGCACTGAGCACCTTCTCGCCCAGGTCGCGGCGCAAGCCGGCGATGACGTGCTGGCCGACATAGTTGGTGCCAATGTCCGAGGCGATGGAGGAGCCCAGCGCCACCAGGCAGATGCCGGCAAACGCCAGCACCACACCCCAGCTCAGGGCACCAGGAGCATGCAGCAGGTTGTTGATGTTGGCCAGCAGCAAGGTGATGCACAAGCCGCCGACGATACCCAGCCCGACGGCAAAGGCGACGATCAGCCGGTAGGGTTTGAGCAAGCCGAGGAGTTCGCGAAGTGCGCCAGGGGTCGATCGGTTCATGGTAGGTTCCTGGTGGATGCGCAGATGCGCTTTGGGGCGCTGTGCGGGGCAGGCGCCGGTGCGGGCCATTGCCCTGTGAAGAAAAACGTTCGAGAAGTGTTCTTATTTAGGAGGCCCAGGCCATGGGCCCGGGCGAGTGGGGCAGGTGGCGTGGATCAGAGCTCGCGGGCTACCCGGAAGCCCAGCCAGTCGCCCCGCACATAGGGTTCGCGGTAGTTGCGGTTGCCGGAGCGGGAGAACACCGGGGCTTCGCTGTAGTCGTTGCCGCGGATGTGGTTGTACTCGCAGCTTGCTTCCATCCACGCACTGCCATCGGCGGGTGCGCCGACGTAGTTGTCGTGCCGGCAGTCGGCGACCCATTCGTAGACATTGCCGTGCATGTCGTAGAGGCCGAAGGCATTGGCCGGGAAGCTGCCGGCTGGCGAGGTGTAGTTGAAGCCGTCGGCGGCGCCATAGGTGTTGGCGTGCTTGGCGATGCTGTATTCCTTGCCTTCATCGAAGGGGAACGGGAACGGGCCGCTGCTGCCTGCGCGGGCGCCGTATTCGCGCTCGGCTTCGCTGAGCATGCGGTAATGCTTGCCGGTCTTCTTCGACAACCAGGCGACGTAGGCCTTCACCTCGTCGTAGCTGATGCACACCGCCGGTTGGTCGGGGCCTTGCGGGTAGCTGGGCTTGCCGTTGGTGCAGCGGCGGCCTGGGCGGTCGTCGCCGTCGGGGAGGGTGACCTTGGCTTCGCGTTGCCAGGCCTGCAGCTGTCTGGCCTGGACCTGGAACTGGCTGATGGCGAAGGGCCTGGCGAAGGTCACGGTGTGCATCGGGCCTTCGTCCGGCTGGCGGCCGACTTCGTCGTCAGGCACGCCCATGGTGAAACTGCCGGCGGGCAGCACGACCATCTGCGGGCAATCCTTGCAGTCCTTGAACGTCTTGCCGGGTGCGTGCGCATCGCTGGCAAAGGCCGGGGCGCTGGCGAGCAGGGCGGCCACCAGGGCCAGGGGCTTGAACATGTGCATGGCGGTTCTCTTGAAAGGCGAAAGGTCAGGCGAGTTGCGGGGCGAGGATGGCCATCACCCGGTCGATCTCGGCTTCGTCGTTGAGCAGGCTCGGGGCCAGGCGCACCACCGGGCCGACATCACGGTCGACGGCGTCGCTGATCACCTTGTTGGCCATCAGGTGGCGGGCAACGGCGTCGCAATCGCGGCCCTCGACGCGGAAGAAGGTGAAGCCGGCGGAAAGCTGGCGGCTGCGTGGCGTCACCAGTTGCACCTTGGGGTGTTCGGCGAGGCGCTGCTTGAGGTAGTCATTGAGCTGGTGCACGCGGGCCTGGACATCGGCCTTGCCCAGCTGCAGGTGCAGTTCGAAGGCCTTGCCCAGGGCCAGGCGATGGTCGAAGGCGTGGTAGCCACCGGGGGTCATCAAGGTGCCGAAGTTCTCGCCCTTGGTGAAGGTCGGCAGGCTGGGCACCAGGTACGGCTGGGGCTTTGCTTCGCGGGCGATGATCACGCCAGTGCCGCGTGGGCCGAACAGCCACTTGTGGGTGCCGGCGATGAAGTAGTCGCAGTTGAAGTCGGCGAAGGTCACGTCCTCGATGCCGAAGCCGTGCACTCCGTCGACCACGTAGAGGATCCGGTCCTGCTCGTCACGCCCCTGGTTTAGCGTTTTCACCAGTTCGCCGACTTCGCCGATCGGCAGTTTGACGCCGCTGCCAGACTGCACCCAGGTCATGCCGAGCACGCGGGTTTCCGGGCGGATGGCCTGGCGGATATTGCCGAGCATTTCGTCCACCGAGACCAGTTGCGGGTCCTTGAACAGCGCCACCCGGCGCACCTGGGTGCCCATCAGCCGTTCGCGGTAGGCCAGGCGGGTGTTGGTGGAATAATGCTCGTGGGCGCTGACCAGGATTTCCTTGCCCGGCGCCACCTGCAGGCCGCCGTAGATCATCGACAAGCCTTCGGTGGTGCTACCGGTCAGGGCCACCTGGCTCGGCTGTACGCCGAAGTAGCGGCCGGCCCAGGCGCGCACCTCGTTTTCATAGCCCCAGAGTTCCTCGCGGTCCCAGTCGACCATTTCGCCCGGGTTCTGGTCCAGCCGCGCGCGGAAGCGGGCGATGGCCTCGCTGACCACGCGGGGGTGGGAGGCGAGCAGGAAATTGCAGAAGTGCAGGTAGGCCGGGTCCAGGTCGAACTGCTGGCGCAGGGCCTGCCACTTGTCCTGGCCGGGTTTTGCCTCAAGGGGGGCGGCCAGTGCGTTGGTAGTAAAACTGCCGGTCAAGGGCAGGGCGGCGGCGAACAGTCCGGCCTGCTTGAGAAAGCTGCGACGGTCGTTCATCAGCCGCGCTCCGCTTGTGTGCTGGCAGCGGGCTTGGCCAGGCGCTGCACCTGCTCCCACACGCGCAGGAAGTTGCCGCCCCACAGCTTGGCGATGTCGGCGTCGGAGTAACCGCGCTGGATCAGTTCGGCAGTGACATTGCGCGACTCGCCGACGTTCATCCAGCCGGTGACGCCGCCACCGTCGTTGAAGTCGGAGGCGATGCCGACATGGTCGATGCCGATCTTGCGCACGGTGTAGTCGATGGCGTCGACCATGTCCTTGACCGTGGCACGGGGCTCTTCGTCGAGGATGGCGTAGAGCGCGCTGGCGTACTCGCCGAACTTCTGCTCGGGCCAGATGGAGATGATCGCGTCACCTGGCATCAGGGCATTGGCCAGACCGTTCAGTGGCTGCAGGTCGAAACGCTTGCGCAGGGCGTTGAGCTTGTCCAGAGTGCCCTGGCTCAGCGGCTTGAGGTAGGCCGGGAAGCCCACCACCTGCACCACACCGCCGCTGCGCTTGATCGCTTGCAGCTCGTGGTCGCTGAGGTTGCGCGGGATGTCCACCAGCGCACGCGGCGCCGAGTGGGAGGCGACCATCGGCGCACGGCTCAGGCGAGCGACGTCTTCCAGGGCCAGGGTGGACATCTGCGAGACATCGATGATCACGCCCAGGTCGTTGAGCCGGCCCACGGCCTGTTCACCCAGCGGCGACAGGCCGCCGAGGGCGTCGGGGGTGTCGTTGAGGAACGGCAGTGGGCGCGAGGAGTCGGCCCAGGCGTTGTTGCCCACGTAGCTGAAGCCGAACATGCGCATGCCGCGCGCGGCCCAGGTGTCCAGGGCATCGAGGTCGTGGCCCAGCGGGTAGGCATTGAGCATGCTGAGGAAGATCGCGAACTTGCCCTCGCCGTGCAGGCGTCGGAAGTCGGCGGGGGTGTAGGCGATGGCGACCTGGTTGGGGTAGTCGCGGACCATGCCGGTGAGGATCTTGTAGCGCATCTCCTGCTGCTGGCGCGCTTCATCGACGAAGGCGGCGGTCGGGCGATGGGGCGCATTGGCGCCGTTCCAGATTTCCGGCCAGCCGAAGATCGTCAGTGCAGCCCCCGAGAGGCGCCCGCGGCCCGCCTTGACCAAGTCGAACTGGCCGCTGCCATCCTTGTCGGCCTCCTTGCCTTCGGTGCCGAAGTTCAGCGGCACGGTGATGTGGCTGTCGAAGGAGATGATGCGCTCTTGCAGTTCTTCTGCGTGTTTCATCACTTCGCGCGGGTAGCCGGCGGGCAGGTAGATGAAGAGGTACCAGGCCGCGGCGCCCGCAAGCGCGAGGATCAGCGCCAGGGCAGCGAGGTAGGGGGCCTTGCGCAAGCGTGTCGTGTTCATTGCCATCCCGTTGGTTGCAGGGTCGATGCGGTTGCGGCAGCCGCGATCACGGGGCTTGCCTGTCACGGAGGGACGAGAGCGGCAGCGGGAAATTTAGCGGCGTGCTGCCGGTAAATTTGCCGCGTGGCGTCTCGTTCTAGCTCGATAGGCGTGGCTGACACGGATACGGATGTGGCGATGAGGTTTTCCAGGCGTGGGTTCATGGTGGGGCTGGCGGTAGCCGGGGCGGCGGGTTCGGCAGCGTGGTATGCGCGCCAGCCGCGCGACCACGACGAGAAGCTCGGCAAAGATGAAGTAGAGACCCCCGGCGAGGCCACGGTCGATGCCGCTACCGCTGCGGGTGTGCGCATTGGCGACAAACTGCGCGGCATCTGGGACCTGCGCTTCAGTGGTGCCGAGGCTGGCCTGGATGGCCTGCCCCTGCAGGACGTGCAGATGCTGCTGGATGTCGGCCCGAGCGGCCGCTCGCTGCGTGGTTTCATCGACGTGGCTGAACGCCTGCGCGGCAGTGACCAGCCCCGTTACCGGGTGCTCGGCGAACTGGTCGCCGCCGATGCCGGCAAGGTCCGCTGGCGCCTGGTGCCGGCTGGGGCGTCAGCGCCCAGCCATGAACTGGAGGCGACCCTCGATGAAGTCTGGGCATCCTGGGGCAACGCTGGCGCCGGCACCCTGACTGGGCGAATCCGTCGCAGCGACCGGCCACTGTTGAGCCCTGAGCCGGACAATCACTTCGTCGCCAGCAAGCACGCCTTCCCCGAGGCGCGCCAGGTCACGCCGCTGGCGCCAGCGCTGATGGCCTGGCTGAACTCGCCCGAGCACCGCCTGTTCCACCAGGTGTGGCATGCCACCCGGGACAAGTGGCACCGTCTGGCCGAAGACAAGCGCGACGCCCTGCGCGGCGCTGGCTGGCAACCCGGCCCGCGTGACGCCGAACGCGGCGCACGCGGGCGGCGCAAGCACCTCAATGGCTCCGGCGAGGACTTCTTTTTCATGCACCGGCACATGCTGGGGCACGCCCGCGGTCTGCAGCCTGACCTGCCGAACTGGACGCAACTGCCGCTGCCGTCACCGCAGCTGGAGTACGACCGCCAGGGGTTCATCCGTTATCATGAAAACCATGACGGCAACTCGGTGCCACCGGCCTGGGTCGCGGCCAATGACGAGGAACTGAGCCAGTGGTTGCATGGCATCAAGGCGGCCGAAACGTTTTTCAGCAATTTCCAGGTCTGGGAATCGCAGTACCAGGACCCGGACTACCTCAGCCGCCTGACCCTGGGGCAGTTCGGGTCGGAGGTGGAACTGAACATCCACGACTGGCTGCACATGCGCTGGGCCACCGTCACCCGCGACCCGTCCAACGGCGCGCCGGTGATGGGCGATCGCAACCAGACGGACTATGCGGCGCGCTGGTTCCGTGAGGAGAACGACTTCCTCGGCGACCCGTTCTCGTCACACGTCAACCCGGTGTTCTGGCGCTTCCATGGCTGGATCGACGACCGTATCGAGGACTGGTACCGGGCCCATGAGCGGGCCCATCCGGGTGAGGTGCAGCGGCGCGAGGTCAATGGTGTGTCGTGGTTTGCGCCTGGGCGCTGGGTGCAGGTTGGCGACCCTTGGCTCGGGCCGATGACCCATGGTTGTGGGGGGATTTCCGATGCCGGGGGCGGGGCTGGGGAGATGGAAGTGGAGGCGATGAAGCTGGCGTTGCGCATTGCCTTCAGTGGCGAGCGGGAGGTTGACGACCTGCTGCGGCGTACGCCGCGTAGGCCTTGGTATGCGCGGCATATGAAGTTGCCCGAGGGGGCGTGATGTGAGCAGTTTCTTGGCGGGAGGTTTGTGTAAAGGCTTGCAGGTGCCCGCCATGACAGGTTCAGTGCCTGTGAGATCGAGCGCCGCCCGCGCGGCGCATCGCGAGCTTTGCTCGCTCCTACGTTTGTTTCGGGCCAGTTATTCCTGGGGGATTTGCGCGCGGACGCCTTGGCGCCTGACTCGATATCGTGTCGTAGCAACAAGGCGGTCGCGCGCGCCTGTCACAGGCGTTACTGGCCCGAAAAAACGTAGGAGCGAGCGGAGCTCGCGATGCGCCGCGCGGGCGGCGCTCGATCTCAAAACCGCAGAAGATGTCGAGGCGAACGAGTCGGCGCTCGATCTCAAAACCGCAGAAGATGTCGAGGCGAACGAGTCGGCGCTCGATCTCAAAACCGCAGAAGATGTCGAGGCGAACGAGTCGGCGCTCGATCTCAAAACCGCAGAAGATGTCGAGGCGAACGAGTCGGCGCTTGATCTCAAAACCGCAGAAGGTATCGAGGCGACCACCTGTTGACCCCCACACACACCTTACGCCGTTACTTGCAATTCCCCGCCTTGCGATACCCCGCTGCCTGCGCCTCGGCTTCACTGCCAAACGCCACCTGGTTCTTCTGCGAAACCTGGCTGTACCCCGGGCAACCACTGGCCAGGTGATACACATGACTATTGCGGTTGCCCACAACCGCGCCACCCGCCACCGCACTGGCCAGTGTCGGTTTGGCCGCTTCTTTCACCGCCGTAGCCGGCACCACAGCCGCGCCCTGGGGCGTATACCCCAGCGCCCACTTGCGCTCGCCGGTCACGAACGGGTTGTTGTGCCCCATGATCGCGGCAATTCGCTGGTCACGCTGCTTCTCCCAGGCTGTCACCGGGTGCTGCTTGTCCCAGGCCATCAGCACCTGTTGCTGCTGGCGCGACATGCTCAGCTTGTAGCGATCGAACATGTAGAACGTGGTGCGTGCCACCAGCCCCTTCACCTCGTCGCGTGGCTCGGCGGTTTTCTGCTGGAAATCGATCTTGGTGGTGCACTGGCCGTACTGCGGCGCCACGCCGGACACCATGCCGTAATTGAAATTGCTGCGGTCACCGTTCACTTCGCCCACGGATGGGTAGAGGTTGAACAGGTCGGCTTCCATGGCGCGGAAGGTCGGGTCGCTGTCCACGCAGTGCTCGCGCCCGCCGTTCTGCCAGCACTGGCGCTGGTGGCCGAAGGTCCAGGCCGGGACGATGTGCTCCCACTCGGTACGCTCGGCGCGGGTCTGCAGCTTGCGGGTTTCATAACCACAGGACTTCAGGTCGACGCGGCCGCCAGACTTGCCGACCCAGGTCCACTTGCAGCCACAGTACAACTCGCCCATGGCGCTGCTGCCCTGGTCGAGGTAGATCTTCTGTTTGGCGACCACTTTGGCTTCGGTAAAGGTGGCGGGTGGGGTGGCAAAGGCGGCGGGGATGGCGGCGAAGGCGAGTGCGACGGCGCAAAGCAGTTTCTTCATGAAAATACGTCTTAGGCTTACAAAAGAACGCGATTATACGGCTTGAGCGGCTTGATAGAAGTAATGAAAGGCTTGCGCTTGAGCGTTGCAGCGCTATCGTTTGCGGGTCAGGATTTTGTCGAGCGTGTCGTCATGCAAATTGCCCCGTCGCCTCTCAACGAGGCAGCCCGCCTGTGTTTTCTCGAGAGCCTGAACATTCTCGATACCCCGGCCGAGGAAACCTTCGACCGCATCACCCGCTTGGCCAGTGTGCTGCTCGATGTGCCCATGGCCCTGGTGTCGCTGGTCGACATGAATCGCCAGTGGTTCAAGTCGCGCCAGGGCATCGATGTGGCCGAAACCACGCGAGATGTGGCGTTCTGTGCCCATGCCCTGCATGCCGAGGACATCCTGGTGATCCCGGACGCCAGCGCCGATCCGCGTTTCGTGGACAACCCGCTGGTGACCGGTGGACCGCGCATCCGCTTCTACGCCGGGGTGCCGCTGCGCTTTGCCGGCGAACTGACCGTGGGCACCCTGTGCGTGCTCGACACCCGGCCGCGTCGGGTGTCGGAAACCGAACTGGCGCACCTGCGCGACCTGGCGCGGATCGTCGAGCGCGAGATGCTGCACCGTAGCCTGGCCATCGACTCGGGCAGCGCGGTGCAGCAGGCGGAGCAGGGTGCATTGGTGTCCTCCGAGGCGCGCTTTCGCCGAGTGTTCGACAACAGTCCGACCAGCAAGGCACTGGTTGGCCTTGACGGACGCATCCTCGAACCCAACCGCGAATTCTGCCAGCTGCTTGGCCAGACCAAGGAATGGCTGGTGCTGACCCCGCTGAGCGCGCTGATCGCGCCGCAGGACCTGGCCAAGCTGGACGATCCTTGGCAGCGCATGGTGGCCGGCGAGCAGGATTCGCTGCTTCTCGAGGTGCGGTTGATCACCGGCGGCAACGCCCCACTGTGGAGCGAACTGAGTGTGTCGGCGCTGCGCAACGATTGCGGTGTCATCGAGCACATGGTGGTGTTCGTGCGTGACATCAGCGAGCGCAAGCGCCGCCAGCAGCAATTGCAGCGCTATCAGGCGACCCTCGAACAGCAGGTGGCGCAGCGCACCGAAGAACTGGCCCGCAGCCAGGAAACCCTGCAGGCCATCGCCGACAATATCCCGGTGCTGATCGCGCAGATCGGCACCGACCTCGAATACCGCTTCAACAATGCCGTGTACCGCCAGGTCTTCGGCGTCGAGCCCACCGAGCTCAGGGGCCGCAAGGTGCAGGATCTGCTCCCGGCGCAGGTGTACCAGCAACTGCTGCCTTGCTTCCGCAAGGCTCTGGCCGGGGAGCGGGTCGAGGCCGACAACGTGCGCTACAGCCCCGACGACACGCGGATCTGGCATGCATCCTATGTGCCCGATATCCGCAACGGCAAGGTGGAGGGCTTTTTCGTCATGTCGCTGGACGTGACAGAGCGCAAGCACAAGGAAAAGACCCTGCTGGACCAGGCCACGCTCGACCCGTTGACCGGATTGCCCAACCGGGTGGCGTTGCACAAGGAGCTTGATTTCGCCCTGCAGCAGCGGGCCGCCTTTGCCTTGTTCTTCATCGACCTGGATGGTTTCAAGCAGGTCAACGACCAGTACGGGCACGACGCAGGTGATGCCGTGTTGCAGGCTGCTGCGGGGCGCATGCTGGCGATCATGCGTACGGACGACACGGTGGCCAGGCTGGCGGGTGACGAGTTCGTGGTCATTGCCCAGGCCGTGGCCAACCAGGCGTCAGCCCGGGATATCGCGCGCAAGCTGTGCGATGTGCTGTCGGCGCCGGTCCAGGTGGAAGGTGGTGAAGTGGCCGTCGGTGCCAGTATCGGGGTTTACCTGAACTTGTCCGGGCATGATCCGCAGAGTGCCGAGGAGGCTTTGGCGTTGGCAGACAAGGCGATGTATGAGGCCAAGCGGGGTGGGCGGAACAGGTTTAGCCTGGTGGCGGATTGAGAGGGGGGTTGCCTCGACATTTTCAGCGCCTGTGAGATCGAGCGCCGCCCGCGCGGCGCATCGCGAGCTGCGCTCGCTCCTACGTTTGTTTCGGGCCAATTATTGCTGCGGGATTTGCGCGCGAACGCCTTGGGGCCTGACTCGATATCGCGTCGTACAATCCAGGCGGTCGCGCGCGCCTGTCACAGGTGTTACTGGCCAGAAACAAACGTAGGAGCGAGCGCAGCTCGCGATGCGCCGCGCGGGCGGCGCTCGATCTCACAGGCGCCACAACACTTGTGGCTGGCACAGGGAGGCCACAATGCCAACCTCAGCCGATCACACCCCCCAATACTGCAACCCCCACAACACCCCCATGCCAACCACCAGGGTCAGCAATGTGCTGCGTGTCCGCCAGGCAACCAGCCCGGCCACGATCGCCGCCGGTATCTGTGGGTTGCCCCAGTCGATACCCGGCTGCCCGGCGCTGAACACCACGGCCGGCAGCACCAGCGCGGCCAATACACTGGCCGGCACATACACCAGCGCGCGGCGCAACATTGGCGGAATGCGCAAGGCACCGTAGAACTCGATGAACGACAGCCGTATCGCAAAGGTGCCCAGACCAATCAGGGCAAAGGTGATCCAGGGGTTCATGTCGGTCATGGCGCCTCCGCTGCCACGCGTGAGCCCTTGCGCAGCTGTTCCAGAGTCACCCCGCTGATCACCCCGCCCAGCGAGGCGACCAGCAAGCCGAGGTTGTAGGGCAGGTCGTGTGCCAGCACCGCCAGCGCGCCGCCGACCACCGCCGCGCCCAGCATGGCCGGGTTACGGATGCCCGGCACCAGCAGCGCCAGGAACGACAGCGGAATGGCAAAGCCCAACGACCAGGACTCCGGGATGCCGCCTCCCAGGTACACGCCGGCCAGTACCGCCAGGTTCCAGCCGAACCACATCGGCAAGGCGGTCCCCATGTAGTAGGGGAAAGCAAACCGGCCGAGGCCGTCGGCGCCGAATTTCAGGCTGCACAGGGCGAACGCCTGGTCGGAAAGCAGGTATGACAACGACCAGGTCTTGCGCCGTGGCAGGTCGCTCAGGTGCGGGGCCAGGGCGGCGCTGTACATCAGGAAGCGCAGGTTGATCACCAGGGCGGTGACCACCATGGTCAGCGGCAGTGCGCCGTTGTGCAGCAGTTGCAGCACCACCATCTGCGCGGAACCGGAATAGAACAGCAGGGTCATGCCCATCGCGTCGAGTGGCGACATCCCCATGCCGATGGCCGTCACCCCGGTGATCAGGCCGAAGGGCACCATGCCGGTCATCAGTGGCAGAACTGCGCGCACTCCCTCGGTGAATGCGGGCATTGCGCTTTTGCAAGGCATGTGGGTTCCTTGGAAATTGCTCAGGCCCGCTCAAGGTAAAACCCGCATGGCTTGGTAACAACACATATTGATGTTTTTTCAGGCCTGAAGATACCAGGCCTGAAACCCTGTCGTGCGAATCACCCAGGTTTCAAACCAACTCGGTTTGCGTTGTCTGCCCGGCCAGCTTGGCCTGGGTCTTGATCTCGACGTCTTCCTTCATGCGCTGGGCGATCTGCTCATCGACCTTGGCCTGCTGCTCAGGTGGCAGGGCGTTGTATTCGTCCTCGGTCAGGCCCAGCTCCTGGAGGATCTTTTCCTTGATCTTCTCTTCCGGCGACTTGGCCATGTAGTCGTGGAAGGCCTGCACGGCATCACCGCTTTCCTGGGTGCTGGCGCCGGCCTGCTGGCGAGCGGCGAGGTCAGGGTTGTGCAGCATCACCTTGAGCTTGGCGAAGGCTTCTTCGCGGGCATCGTCGGCATTCTGCTGCGAAGTGCTGCCCTGGCTGTTCTGCTGCGCGGACGCATTGCTGGTGGCCAGCGGCGCACGGAACGGCACCAGCTCGGCTTGCGCCTGGTCATGGTTGATGCGTTGCTGCTGGTGCACGGTGGCCTGCCAACCCAGGCCATTGAGGGTGATTGCCATGTTCTCCTCCTTGGACGTTGCAAAGCCTGGGGAGTGGGGCAAAACCCATGCCAGCCGTGCAGGCCGCGAAAATAGGACGTTCAGGCTATTCCGGTGGCCGGCCACCAGGCATATGCTTGCCTGTCAGAGGAAGCACGTTGCCGCCTGCGGCAAACACAAGCACTGTCGGCAGCACCTTGATCGGGGCGCAGTTGCTGGACACCAGGGAGAGCGTCCATGAGTCAGGAAGCAGCGCCGGCACCTGCCGGCTTCAGTGAACAGCAGCTGGCCACGCTGTTCGAGTTGATCAGCGATGGTATCTGGGACTGGAATGCCAATACCGGCTATGTCTATCGCAACCCCGGCTGGTACGCCATGCTCGGCTACGAAAACCATTCCAAGGCCAACACTGTGTTCACCTGGGAAAGCGTGATCCACCCCGAGGACTATCCACGGGTGATGGCGCATTTCGAGGCCTACATCAACCAGCGCAACGAGCGCTATCTGATCGAGTACCGCTGCCGCTGCCACGATGGCAGTTACCTGTGGGTCGAGGACAGTGGCCATATCATCGAGCGCAACGAAGATGGCTCGGTAGCCCGCATGCTCGGCGCGCACCGCAATATCGATGCGGGCAAGCGCCTGGTCGAGCAGCTGGAGCAGAAGAACCATTCGCTGGAGGCCCAGGTGGTCGAGCGCACCCGTGAGCTGTCGTGGGTCAACCAGCAATTGCAGCGCCAGCTCGACGAAAACCGCATTCTGGCCGAGCGCGATGCGCTGACGCGGATTGCCAATCGCTATCGGCTGGAGAAGACCTTGCAGCAGGAGTGCGAACGGGCCAAGCGTTTTCGCCAGCCGCTGGCGCTGATTGCCATGGACCTGGATGATTTCAAGCCGATCAATGACCGTTATGGTCATGCCCGCGGTGACGCGGCGTTGGTCCAGGTGGCGGACAACCTGCGTGCCAGCCTGCGCGAACTCGACCTGCTGGCGCGCTGGGGCGGCGACGAATTCGTCATGGTGCTGCCGCAGACCACGCTGGGCGAGGCGCTCGAGCTGGCGGGGCAGCTGCGCCGGGTGATGGAGCGGCTCGAACCGGTGGGTGAATGCCGGCTGACCATGAGCTATGGCGTGGTGCAGTGGCAGGACGGCGAGGGTCAGCAGGACCTCTTGGGCCGGGCTGACAAGGCCTTGTACCGGGCCAAGGATGCAGGCAAGAACTCGATTTGCGAGTGAGCCGTTAGCGGATTAAAAAAAAGACCCGCGGCGCCTGGGGCGCAGCGGGTCAAGTCGGCCTCGGCCGCTTCAGTGTCAGATATGCAGTGCGTGGCCCAGCGCGCGCAGTGCCGCTTCCTGCACCGCCTCACCCAGTGTCGGGTGAGCATGGATGGTCCCGGCCACATCCTCCAGCCGTGCGCCCATCTCCAGCGACTGGGCAAACGCCGTGGACAGTTCCGATACCGCCACGCCAACCGCCTGCCAGCCCACGATCAGGTGGTTGTCACGCCGCGCCACCACCCGCACGAAACCGTTTTTCGATTCCAGGCTCATGGCCCGGCCGTTGGCGGCGAACGGGAACTGCGCGACGATGCAGTCCAGCCCCTGCTGGCTGGCTTGCTCCGGTGTCTTGCCGGCGACCACGACTTCCGGGTCGGTGAAGCACACCGCAGCAATGGCCGCAGGTTCGAAACGCCGGGTCTTGCCGGCAATGATTTCGGCCACCATCTCACCTTGCGCCATGGCGCGGTGGGCGAGCATCGGCTCGCCCGCCACGTCACCAATGGCCCAGACGTTGCGCATGCTGGTCTGGCAGCGCTCGTCGATGGCAATGGCGGCGCCGTTCATCTTCAGGTCCAGGCACTCCAGGTTGAAGCCTTGGGTGCGTGGCCGGCGGCCTACGGCCACCAGCACCCGGTCGGCCTCCAGGCGCAGTTGCCCGCCCTGGCCATCGCTGGCCAGCAGGCAGCCGTTCTCGTAGCCTTCGACGCTGTGGCCCAGGTGCAGGGCGATGCCCAGTTTCTTCAGCGATTCGGCCACCGGCGCTGTCAGTTCGCTGTCATAGGTCGGCAGAATGCGCTCGCGCGCTTCCACCACGCTGACCTGTGCGCCCAGCTTGCGGTAGGCGATGCCCAGTTCCAGGCCGATGTAACCACCGCCCACCACCACCAGGTGCTTGGGCAGGGCCTTGGGCGCCAGGGCTTCGGTGGAGGAGATGATCGGCCCGCCGAGTGGCAGCATCGGCAGTTCGACGCTGTTCGAGCCGGTAGCCAGCAGCAGGTGCTCGCACTGGATACGCTGGCCGTCGACCTCGACCTGTTTGCCGTCGAGGATCTTCGCCCAGCCGTGAATCACCTTGACCCCATGCTTTTTCAGCAAGGCGGCCACGCCGGTGGTCAGGCGGTCGACGATGCCGTCTTTCCAGGCCACGCTCTGGCCGATGTCCAGGCGCGGGGTGTCCACGCTGATGCCCAGTGGCGACTGCCCGGCAAAGCGCGTGGTCTGGTGGAACTGCTCGGCCACATGGATCAGCGCCTTGGACGGGATGCAGCCAATGTTCAGGCAGGTGCCACCGAGGGCCTGGCCTTCGACCAGCACGGTGGGGATGCCCAGTTGCCCGGCGCGGATGGCGGCTACGTAGCCGCCGGGGCCGCCGCCGATGATCAGCAGGGTGGTGTCGAGGATCTGGGTCATGCTCACTCCAGGAACAGACATGCAGGTTGTTCGAGCAGGCCACGCACGGCCTGGATGAACTGCGCGGCATCCATGCCATCGACCACCCGGTGGTCGAACGAGCTGGACAGGTTCATCATCTTGCGCACGACGATCTGGCCGTCGATCACCACCGGGCGCTCGACGATGCGGTTGACGCCGACGATCGCCACTTCCGGGGTGTTGACCACCGGTGTGCTGACGATGCCGCCGAGTGCGCCAAGGCTGGTCAGGGTAATGGTCGAGCCGCTCAGTTCTTCACGGCTGGCCTTGTTGTTGCGTGCGGCGTTGGCCAGGCGCGCGATCTCGCCGGCATTGGCCCACAGGCTGGCGGCCTCGGCATGGCGCAGCACCGGCACCATCAGGCCGTTGTCACCCTGGGTGGCGATGCCCACGTGCACCGCGCCGTGGCGGGTGATGACCTGGGCTTCGTCGTCGTAGGTGGCGTTGATCTGCGGGAAGTCGCGCAAGGCCACGACCAGGGCGCGGACCAGGAACGGCAGCAGGGTCAGCTTGCCACGCGTGTCACCGTACTTGGCATTGAGCTGCTGGCGCAGGGCCTCCACGGCGGTGACGTCGATCTCTTCCACGTAGCTGAAGTGCGCAACACGGCGCTTGGCGTCCTGCATGCGCTGGGCGATCTTGCGGCGCAGGCCGATCACCGGCACCTGCTCGCTGTCGGTGCGCTTGGCATAGCCGCTCGGCGCCTGGCCGGTCGGGCTGTGCGGCTTGCTCATGAAGGCGTCGAGGTCTTCGTGCAGGATGCGCCCGGCCGGGCCACTGCCATGCACGTAGCGCAGCTCGATGCCGGCATCCAGGGCGCGCTTGCGCACTGCCGGCGAGGCCAGCGGCTTGTCGCCCTGCTGGCGAGGAACGATCGGGGCTTCGGCGTGCTGCTCGGGGGCCTGGTAGGCCACCGGCTGTGGCGCTTTCGCTTCTGGCTTGGGAGCAACGGGCGCGCTGTGCGCTTGCGCCGGTTTGGCCTGCGGCACGTCCACATGGTTGCCGCTGCCTTCCACTTCGATGCGGATCAGCTCGCTGCCGACCGCCATCACTTCACCTGGCTGGCCACCCAGGGCCAGCACCTTGCCGCTGACCGGCGAAGGGATTTCCACGGTGGCCTTGTCGGTCATGACATCGGCCACCACCTGGTCCTCGGCGATCATGTCGCCGACCTTGACGAACCATTCCACCAACTCGACCTGCGCGATGCCTTCGCCAATGTCCGGCATCTTGATGACGTGCGTGCCCATTCAGACCTCCATGACCCGTTTCAATGCCGCGCCTACCCGCGAAGGGCCTGGGAAGTAAGCCCATTCCTGTGCGTGAGGGTAGGGGGTGTCCCAGCCGGTGACGCGCTCGATCGGTGCTTCGAGGTGATGGAAGCAGTGCTCCTGCACCAGCGACACCAGTTCGGCGCCGAAGCCGCAGGTGCGGGTGGCCTCATGCACGACCACGCAACGGCCGGTCTTCTTCACCGACGCGACGATGGTCTCCAGGTCCAGCGGCCAGAGGCTGCGCAGGTCGATGACTTCGGCATCGACGCCGGTCTCTTCGGCAGCCACCTGGGCCACGTAGACCGTGGTGCCGTAGGTCAGCACGGTGACATCGTTGCCAGGGCGGGTGATTGCCGCCTTGTCCAGTGGCACGGTGTAGTAGCCGTCCGGCACGGCGCTTTGCGGGTGCTTGGACCAAGGCGTGACAGGGCGGTCGTGGTGGCCGTCGAAGGGGCCGTTGTACAGGCGCTTGGGCTCGAGGAAGATCACCGGGTCGTCGCATTCGATCGAGGCGATCAGCAGGCCCTTGGCGTCATACGGGTTGGACGGCATGACCGTGCGCAGGCCGCAGACCTGGGTGAACATCGCTTCCGGGCTCTGGCTGTGGGTCTGGCCGCCGTAGATGCCGCCGCCGCAAGGCATGCGCAGGGTCAGCGGGGCGATGAACTCGCCAGCCGAGCGGTAGCGCAGGCGGGCCATTTCCGAGACGATCTGGTCGGACGCCGGGTAGAAATAGTCGGCGAACTGGATTTCCACCACCGGGCGCAGGCCGTAGGCGCCCATGCCCACGGCGGTGCCGACGATGCCGCTTTCCGAGATCGGGGCGTCGAATACGCGCGATTTGCCGTACTTGGTCTGCAGGCCTTCGGTGCAACGGAACACGCCGCCGAAGTAACCGACGTCCTGGCCGTAGACCACCACATTGTCGTCGCGCTCAAGCATGACATCCATGGCCGAGCGCAGGGCCTGGATCATGGTCAGTGTGCTGGTGGCCATCGCGGTTTCCGGGTTGATGCTGTTGTTGTGATCGTTCATCTCAGACCCCCAGTTCCTGGCGCTGACGGCGCAGGTGGTCAGGCATTTCCTTGTACACGTCCTCGAACATCGAGGCCGCGCTCGGGATGTGGCCGTTGGCCAGGGTGCCGTACTGTTCCGCTTCCTTCTGCGCCGCGATGACCGCGGCTTCGAACTCGGCGGTGGTGGCCTGGTGTTCTTCCTCGGACCAATGGCCGATCTTGATCAGGTGCTGCTTCAGGCGGGCGATCGGGTCGCCCAGCGGGAAGTGGCTCCAGTCATCGGCCGGGCGGTACTTGGACGGGTCGTCCGAGGTCGAGTGCGGGCCGGCGCGGTAGGTGACCCACTCGATCAGCGATGGGCCAAGGCCGCGGCGGGCACGTTCGGCGGCCCAGCGCGAGGCAGCGTAGACGGCGACGAAGTCGTTGCCGTCAACCCGCAGCGAGGCGATGCCGCACCCTACGCCACGGCCGGCGAAGGTGGTCTGCTCGCCACCGGCGATGGCCTGGAAGGTGGAGATCGCCCACTGGTTGTTGACCACGTTGAGGATCACCGGGGCGCGGTAGACGTGGGCGAAGGTGAGGGCGGTGTGGAAATCGGACTCGGCGGTGGCGCCGTCGCCGATCCAGGCCGATGCGATCTTAGTATCGCCCTTGATCGCCGAGGCCATGGCCCAGCCGACCGCCTGCACGAACTGGGTCGCCAGGTTGCCGCTGATGGTGAAGAAACCGGCTTCGCGTACCGAATACATGATCGGCAGCTGGCGGCCCTTGAGCGGGTCGCGCTCGTTGGACAGCAGTTGGCAGATCATTTCCACCAACGACACGTCGCGGGCCATGAGGATGCTCTGCTGGCGGTAGGTGGGGAAGCACATGTCGGTGCGGTTGAGCGCCAGCGCCTGGGCGCTGCCGATGGCTTCCTCGCCCAGGCTCTGCATGTAGAAGGACATCTTCTTCTGGCGCTGGGCAACCACCATGCGGCTGTCGAAGATGCGCGTCTTGAGCATGGCGCGCATGCCTTGGCGCAGGATCTGCGGGTCGATGTCTTCGGCCCATGGGCCTTGGGCGTTGCCTTGCTCGTCGAGCACGCGGACCAGGCTGTAGGACAGGTCGGCGGTGTCGGCAGCATCGACATCGATAGGGGGTTTACGGACTTGCCCTGCGTCGTTCAGGCGCAGGTAGGAGAAATCGGTCTGGCAGCCTGGCCGGCCGGTGGGCTCGGGCACATGCAAACGCAGGGGGGCGTACTCGTTCATGCTTTTTACGCTCGCTCGGATGTTGTTTTTGTGAGCTCTGAAGCGGCCGCCGCTGAGTACCGGCTTGTGACTGGTAGGTCAGCGTCTTTTACATCTTAGTGGGAGGGCAGGAGAATTTTTCTCTCAAGTTGATTGCCTTTGCCTGACGGGGGAGATAAACATTCCGGATAAACACAAAAAACCGGTGAATTTGTCTCATGCGCAAGCTCGATCGTACCGATATCGGCATTCTCAACAGCCTCCAGGACAACGCCCGCATCACCAACGCGGAGCTGGCGCGTTCGGTGAACCTGTCGCCAACACCCTGTTTCAACCGGGTCAAGGCGATGGAAGAGTTGGGGGTGATCCGCCAGCAGGTGACCTTGCTGTCGCCGCAGGTGCTGGGCCTGGATGTGAATGTGTTCATCCATGTCAGCCTGGAGAAGCAGGTTGAGCAGGCGCTGCATCGCTTCGAGGAAGAGATCGCCGAGCGGCCCGAGGTGATGGAGTGCTACCTGATGACAGGCGACCCCGACTACCTGCTGCGGGTACTGCTGCCGAGCATCCAGGCGCTGGAGCGGTTTCTCGATTACCTGACGCGGTTGCCGGGGGTGGCCAATATTCGCTCCAGTTTTGCCCTCAAGCAGGTGAGGTACAAGACGGCGTTGCCGTTGCCTTCGAATGGCATGACCTTGCGCGAATAGTGTTTGCCTGCACCGGCCTCTTCGCGGGCAAGCCCGCTCCCACAGGGATCACACAATGCCTGAGGCTTGTGCCGTACCTGTGGGAGCGGGTTTACCCGCGAAGAGGCCGGCACAGGCAATACAGAGGGTGCTTGATATTTTAAACACCCCAGGCCTATGTTGTGGTCAGCCTATAACAACAAGGACAAGCGTCATGACCACCGCCGCCCACCGCTCGCCTGCCGAGCTCCTTCAGGGCATCGACCAGATCGAATGCGTCACTCCCGACCTCAACGGCGTCCCCCGCGGCAAGGTGATGACTGCCGAAGGCTTCCTCGAAGGCCGCCGCCTGCAGATGGCCCGGGGCGTGCTGTTGCAATGCATCATGGGCGGCTACCCGCCGGCGCGCTTCTACGGCAGCGACGACGGCGACCTGGCACTGGTCGCGGAACCTGCGCAGATCCACCGCCTGCCGTGGAGCGAGGAGGGCCTGGCACTGGCCATCTGTGACGCCAACGAACTCGATGGCCGGCCTTCGGGGCTGTCGACGCGGGGGCAGCTCAAGGCCGTGATCGCCCGCTACGCCGCCCTGGGCCTGGCACCGGTGGTGGCGACCGAGCTGGAGTTCTTCGTCTTCGCCCCCAACACCGATCCGCAGCAACCCTTCCTGCCACCGGTTGGCAAGGATGGCCGCCGCGAGCTTGGTCATTCGGCGTTCAGCGTCAGCTCCAACAATGGCCTGCGCCCGTTCTTCCAGGAGGTCTACCAGTGCATGGCGGCCCTGGGCCTGCCCCGCGACACCTTCATGCATGAAATGGGCGTGAGCCAGTTCGAGATCAACCTGTTGCACGGCGACCCGCTGTTGCTGGCCGATCAGACCTTTCTGTTCAAGCACCTGCTCAAGGAGGTGGCGCTCAAGCACGGCCTGAACGTGGTGTGCATGGCCAAACCGCTGGCACATACACCTGGCAGCTCCATGCACATCCATCAGAGCCTGGTGGAAATCGCCAGCGGGCGTAACCTGTTCAACGACGAGCAGGGCCAGCCGACCGATACCTTCTACCATTTCATTGGCGGCCAGCAGGCGTGCATGGCCGACTTCACCGCGCTGTTCGCACCCAACGTCAACTCCTACCAGCGGCTGTGCCATCCGTATGCCTCGCCGAACAATGCCTGCTGGTCCGAGGACAACCGTGCTGCCGGCCTGCGCATTCCGGCCAGTGCCCCGGTGGCCCGGCGGGTGGAAAACCGCCTGCCCGGCGCCGATGCCAACCCCTACCTGGCTATCGCCGCCAGCCTGGCCGCCGGCCTGCACGGCATCGAGCAGCGCCTGCAGCCAACCCCGGCGATCCAGGGTGAGTTCGAGGTGCCGGAGCACCTGAGCCTGCCGTGCACCTTGCATGCGGCCCTTGAGCGCCTCAAGCGCAGCACCCTGGCGCGGGAACTGTTCGGCAGCGAGTTCATCGAAGGCTACATCGCCAGCAAGACCCTCGAACTGACGGACTTCTTCAACGAAATCACGCCATGGGAGCGGCGCGTGCTGGCGGCGCAGGCCTGATCGCGACATATCCGGCACTGGACGCGCCCCTGACCGGCTATTTGTTGGGCAGGGGACTGCGCCGCGGCCATTTTGCTTTTATGCTTGCCAGCAAGCCAACGCCACCTGACCAGGGAGTTCGACGGGACGTATGCGAAACATCTGGAAGCCCTTTCAGTCGTTGTATTTCGCCGCCTTGATGATGTTGATCGGCTCAGGCCTGCTCAGTACCTACCTGGCGCTGCGCCTGGCGGCCGATCATGTCGACAGCCTGTGGGTGGGTGCGCTGATGGCGGCCAACTACTTCGGCCTGGCCGTGGGCGGCAAGGTTGGCCACCGGCTGATCGGCCGGGTCGGGCACATCCGTGCCTATGCCACCTGTGCCGGTATCGTCGGCGCTGCGGTGCTGGGCCATGGGCTGACCAGCTGGTTGCCGGTGTGGGTCGGGTTGAGGATGATCGTCGGCCTGGGGATGATGTGCCAGTACATGGTCATCGAGAGCTGGCTCAACGAGCAGGCCGATGCCAAGCACCGCGGTGCGGTGTTCAGCGGCTACATGATCGCTTCCTACCTTGGCCTGGTGCTCGGCCAGCTGATTCTGGTGGTGCACCCGCAACTGGGCCCGGAACTGCTGATGCTGGTCGCCATGTGCTTCGCCCTGTGCCTGGTGCCGGTGGCGATGACCCGGCGCATCCACCCGGCGCCGTTGCGCCCGGCACCGATGGAGCCGAAGTTCTTCATCAAGCGGGTGCCGCAGTCGCTCAGTACGGTGCTTGGCTCGGGGCTGATCGTCGGGTCGTTCTATGGCCTGGCGCCGCTGTATGCCTCCAGCCAGGGGATGTCGACCGAACAGATCGGTCTGTTCATGGGGTGCTGCATCTTTGCCGGGCTGCTGGTGCAGTGGCCGTTGGGCTGGTTGTCCGATCGCTATGACCGTGCGGTGCTGATCCGTAGCGTCGCAGTGGGCCTGGCGCTGGCTTCGGCACCGTTGGCGATTTTGCCGAGCGTGCCGCTGGAGGCGCTGTTCGCCATCGGCTTCGTGATTTCGCTGTTGCAGTTCTGCCTGTACCCACTGGCGGTGGCGTTTTCCAATGACCACGTCGAGAGCGAGCGACGAGTGTCACTGACCGCCATGCTGCTGGTCACCTACGGCGTGGGCGCCTGTATCGGGCCGCTGGCTGCGGGGGTGCTGATGAAGGTATTGGGGGCGCAGATGCTCTATGCGTTCTTCGCGTTCTTCGCCCTGGTGCTGGTGTGGCGCATTCGGCCGAAGGCGGTTACCGGGCTGCACCAGGTGCAGGATGCGCCGCTGGGCCACGTGGCCATGCCGGCGGCTGGTTCGCCACTGTCGGCGGCGCTCGACCCGCGGGTGGATGAGCAGACTGTGCAGGAGGTGATGCAGGCGCCGGTGGCGGCGGAAGATACCGAGGCCGAGGAGCAGAAGGGGGCAAAGGCGGCCACCGAGGCAGAGGCCGAAGTGGACAAGTCAAGTTGAGGTTTGGTGGTGCTGGCTGGGCGGGACTCATCCCGGCCAGCCAGCTGCCGCAGGATGGCTCAGGCCAGTGTCACGTTGCGCAACGTGAACTTCAGTATTTCCCCTTCACGGTCCCCTGCATGCAGAAACAGGAACGTATGCTGGTATCCCCGATAGTAGCGCTGCTCGCCTACCTCTGAAACACGATGGCCGTTCCTGTCGCGCAGGTAAAACTCGATGCCTTCGGCGGTTGCAGGGTCTCCATCCCATGGCTGCAGCGTCTGGATTTTCCATGCATCCTGATTGCGCAACAGATTGGCCGGGTTGAACGCATCGATGATGCGCCCGGCTACATGGGTGCCGTACAGACCTAGCCAGCCATTTTTGTTCTGCTCCAGCCTGGCGCCCCGGTAGTCCCAATTGTTCGCAGCGTAGATGTAGTAATAGCTGCGCTCGACTTCTTGCTTGATGAACTGGAATGCGAACAGCACGGGCTTGAAGCCGAACCTCGGTGGCCGTGAGTCGTGGGCGCACAACCAGCCGTCCTGGTCTTCCTGGAATGTCGGGTTGTTGAACTCGTCCGTGTCGGCTACGCCTATCTGGCCATGGCTGCAATGCAGTTCTGCGGTGAAATTTGCGAGAATCATCAAGCCTCCTGTACCGATGCCCTTGGAAATGGGGGTGGGGCTTGCAACGCTAGGCGATCGCCTGCTGCGTCATCAGCTGGAAGCGTTTCAGATCGGTCGCCCGATCAAGAACGCCACCCGTGGGTGGCGTTATTCAGGGCGGGGACTGCGACATATCAGAACTGTTCATGACGGTTGTGGCATAGCCAGCCGTCTAGCCGTGGACTGAGGGTGGAGTCAATCACCCCGATCGTTCCTTTATTGGAATCCAGTTCCGCCGTGAATTTGCCAGGGCTCATAAAGTCTCCTGCGCAATGGGCACTCGGTCGTGAGTGCGAGCAGGTACGATCGGCGCAGGGCTGCGCTGAAGGCAGCAGGAAGGTGTGTAACGTGAGGTAAAACAGTCGAAAGGGATGGGCGTTGCAATGACGCCCATCCGCGCCGGCATCAATAATCGTCTTTGTCGAACCGCCGCGCCTCACGCTGCAACTGGTAGACAAAACTCTCGATCTTGCGCTGTGCCTGGCCATTGAGGTTGTGGAAGCGTACGCCGGCGAAGGTGGTGTTGATCCGCTCTTCATAGTGCAGGTGGCGCAGCTCGACCATGGTATCCACCAGGCCCAGCGGGTTGCTGGCCTTGAAGCGCTCGTACACCTGGCCCAGTTGCAGGCGGTCTTCGACATTACCCTCGAAGCGCAACTTGCAACCGGTGGCAGAGATGTCCAGCAGCTTGCCGCGCAGGGCGCCGTTCCCCTTCAGGTAGCTGCCGTCGAGAATGATGTCGACCAGTTGCGACAGCTTCAGTGCGGCGCGGAAGGCATTGCGGCGCTGGTGGTAGGTCATCTCTTGCGGCATCGCGCCGCGGTAGCAGCGGTGGCCGTCGACTTCGCTGATCTTCAGCTCGTGATTGCATTCCCAGGCGATGCGCACGCCGTCGTGGAAGCCTTCGACGCGGAACGGTTCGCCGTTCTCGATGAATTTTTCGCCGTCGCGCGGGATCATCTCGTCAAGTGCCAGGGTGTTGCTGTCACGGTCCACGTGTACCACGTAGCTCTGGAACCGCTGGCTGCGCTCGTGGAAAGTGATGATCAACGGATCATGGCTGTCTTGCAGCTGGCGCAGGTTGGCCGCGATCTCCAAGGGCGTGGTCAGCACCTTTGGCGGTTGCGGGGCATCGGTTTCATTGAACACGGGTTTTCAATCTCCAGGCAAAAACGACACACGCAAGTAACGGCATTTTGCCAGTATGTTCCGTGCCTTGATAGAAGTAATCACACTTGGCTGAGCGCCCGGGGCTTGGCAAGTGGAGACGTGGTGCCACGGCTGTCGTAGAGTGAAGGTGCTTCGCCACCCTGGAGAATTCTGATCTGGTTGGCCGTGACGTGTTGCTGGACCTGGATGATCCGGCCATTGGTCTCGTTGACTTTCTGGCACGCATCCATCAATTGGGTCAGCACATTGAGCTGTTGCATGATCAGCTCGCCGTTATCCGATTGCGCCGCCAATGCCTGTACCCCGGCGCGATTGGCGCTGAGGCCGAGGCTGGTGAGCAGGTTGTTGCGGCGCATGCCTTGCTGCTCGAGCAGGACGATCAGCGACTGCTTGCGGGCCAGGATGCCCTCCAGCGGCGCCATGTCGCGGCCGTGCAGGGCCACCGACTCCCGCTGGAGGAGGTCGAGCAGTTCCTGGGTCGGAGCGATGTCGTCTTCGATCAGTTGCAGCAAAGTGATGTCGTGCATGGCTAACTCTTGGCTTTACATAGCGTCCGTGAAGTCAGCGCGCCGAACGGTCAGCGCTGGGCTTCGAAATCGAGCAGTTTGCTGGCGACCCGGCCGGCATCGACCTGGTAGCTGCCGTCTGCGATCGCCTGTTTCAACTGCGCCACGCGGGCACTGTTGACCACGGGCTGGTCGCGCAGCTTGTCGCTGACGTTTTGCAACTGCTGGGCCTCTTGGCTGAGGTGTACCGCTTCCCCGCTGGCGCTGGCGCTTTTTGGCGCTTCTTGGGTTTCGCCGGTTTTCTCGGCGTTGCCAGACGTGGCATTGCCACGAACGCCGCCCGTGATGGACGGAGAGTTATTCAAACGACTGAAGTCGATGACCATGATCAGAAACCTCTGGGTATTTGGACGCTTGCCTTGTTTTCGGCCAACCCGAAAGAAACTTTAGGCACAAATGCATAGCCGCCTGTCAGCAAGCTCGCGAACCCGTTTCCGCACAGTTTAGGAAAAGCAGTTGCACACCGCCAGCGTAATCTACATGGCGACCTCGACCTGGCCTGGGCCGGTGACCCGGGCCTTCACCACCCGCTGCGAATTGAGGTTGCGCACCCGGATCTGTTCGCCCTGGCCACCCTTGGCCAAGGCTTCGCCCGGCATGCGCACGCTCAACGGGCCGCTGCGTGCGGTGATCACCACGTGGTCGCCTTTGCGCACCACTTCGGCTTGCTCCAGGTGCTGCGGCGTGAGGACCTGGTCGAGCACTGTCGGGCGCAGCATCTTCATGCCAACCGCCTGGTCGAGGTTGGTGAGAAAGCCTTGGGGCAGCGTGCCGACATCGCGCTCGCGCAGGGCTACGTCGTTTTCGCCAACGACATTGTCACGCTTGAGCGGGCGGGTCACGACCACCACGTCACGGAACAGCCTGACCGTTGCCGGCACGAAAATGGTCCACGGCGCGCTGCCGTCGCAGCGCACCCGCACGGTAACACGGCCCAGCGGTTGCGCCGGGCTTTCCAGCGAGGCGTCCAGCTGTTGGCTGCACAGCGGCATGCGCAGGCGCGGGTCGAGCGGGTTGACCTGGATTTCGTAGCGCCCAGGGGTCTGGGTGGTGGCCAGGTAGTCCTCGACGCTGAATTCAAGAAACCCTTGGGTGACACCGATAAGCTGTTCAGGCAAGGTAACCGCGTCCGCCAGCGTGCGAACGCCGGGTGCCAGCAGGCACAGCACGGCGAGCGTGCCGCTCAGCAGGTGTGTCAGTCGTCGGAAATTTGTCGTTTTCGTGTACATGGCGCTCAAAAAAGCAAAGCCCGTGCCGACTTGGTGACCACATAGCACCAAAAAGGCAGAAAGCATAAGGAGTCAGGCATGGCGGGGGTAATGGATTCAGTCAACCAGCGCACGCAGCTGGTTGGGCAGAATCGCCTGGAATTGCTGCTGTTCCGTCTCAACGGGGCGCAGCTTTACGGCATCAACGTGTTCAAGGTCCGCGAGGTGCTGCAGTGCCCGGAGCTGACCGTGCTGCCCAAGTCGCACCCGGTGGTGCGCGGCGTGGCCAACATTCGCGGGGCGACCATCCCGATCCTCGACCTGTCGATGGCGACCGGCCTGCCAGGGTTGCAGGAAGAAACGCGCAACAGTTTCGTGATCATCACCGAGTACAACACCAAGACCCAGGGTTTCCTGGTGCACTCGGTCGAGCGCATCGTCAACATGAACTGGGAAGAGATTCATCCGCCACCCAAGGGCACTGGCCGCGACCACTACCTGACTGCGGTCACCCGGGTCGACAACCGCATGGTCGAGATCATCGACGTGGAGAAGGTGCTGGCCGAAGTGGCGCCGTCGTCCGAGTCGGTGTCAGACGGCGTGGTCGATGCCGAGGTGCAGGACAAGGCTACGCTGCTGCGGGTGTTGACCGTCGATGATTCGTCGGTGGCACGCAAGCAGGTCAGCCGTTGCCTGCAGACGGTAGGTGTGGAGGTGGTGGCGCTCAACGATGGCCGTCAGGCACTGGACTACCTGCGCAAGCTGGTGGACGAGGGCAAGAAGCCGGAAGAAGAGTTCCTGATGATGATTTCCGACATTGAAATGCCGGAAATGGACGGCTATACGCTCACCGCGGAGATCCGCAGCGACCCGCGTATGCAAAAATTGCACATCTGCCTGCATACTTCGTTGTCCGGGGTATTCAACCAGGCGATGGTCAAGAAGGTCGGGGCCGATGATTTCCTGGCCAAGTTCAAGCCGGACGACCTGGCCCAGCGCGTGGTCGACCGGATCAAGGCAACGCATTGAAGCAGCCCGGGGGCATGCTCCCGGCACCAGTGATTGAAAAGAGGCGGCAGTAGTGTCTACGGGTAATTTGGAGTTCGAACAGTTCAGGGTATTCCTGGAAAAAGCCTGTGGCATCCTGCTGGGCGAGAATAAGCAGTACCTGGTTTCCAGCCGTCTCAACAAGCTGATGGAACAGCAGGGCATCAAGAGCCTGGGCGAGTTGGTGCAGCGCATCCAGACCCAGCCGCGGGGCGGCCTGCGCGAGCAGGTGGTGGATGCCATGACCACCAACGAGACCCTGTGGTTTCGCGATACCTACCCGTTCGAAGTGTTGAAGAACAAGGTCATCCCCGAGTTCATCAGGAACAACCCCGGCCAGCGCCTGCGCATGTGGTCGGCGGCTTGCTCGTCGGGGCAGGAGCCGTACTCGATCTCGATGGCCATCGACGAATTCGAGCGCAGCAACCTGGGCCAGCTGAAGATGGGTGCGCAGATCGTTGCCACCGACCTGTCCGGCTCGATGCTGACCAACTGCAAGACCGGTGAGTACGACAGCCTGGCGATTGCCCGTGGCCTGTCCCAGGAGCGCCTGCAGCGCTACTTCGACACCAAGGGGCCGGGGCGTTGGGCGGTCAAGCCGGCGATCCGCAGCCGCGTCGAGTTCCGCTCGTTCAACCTGCTCGACAGCTACGCGAGCCTGGGCAAGTTCGACATCGTGTTCTGCCGCAATGTGCTGATCTACTTCTCGGCGCAGGTGAAGAAGGACATCCTGTTGCGCATCCACAGCACCCTGAAGCCTGGGGGCTACCTGTTCCTCGGTGCCTCGGAGGCGCTGAATGGGTTGCCAGACCATTACCAGATGGTTCAGTGCAGCCCGGGGATCATTTACCAGGCGAAGTGAGAAGGGGGGGCGCGCCAGGCACACTCCGGTGCTTCTGTAGTGGCCGTCCGAACGAGCGCCGCCCGCGCGGCGCTTGATTTCGCTTTATCCACCAAGCCCAGATGTGCGCCCCACAGGCGCAAAGCAGATCTAATTGAAAAATTTGGACAACATTGTCAACTCGGTACTTCTGAGAAAAAATACGGCTCTAGGTCAGTCAGTTGAGCAAGGAAAATCAAATGCTCAACGGCACTGATTTTTTTCAAGAACTTGAGAGAGTCGGATCCGCCAAGTGCGAGTGCAGGGAAAAAACCATACATTTCATCATGTTTAAGCGGGCCAAGTGTGCTTAGCGCGGGTTTGAACAAGTCGTTGAAGTCGTTCGATTCAACTTTTCTTGAGAGAATGAAACCTTGAAGGTGATTGTTTAACTGTTCTTTTGAAAAGTCTGTTCTATAGAAAATGTAGTTGGAGCTGACGCTTGTGATTTCAAGTGAAAAGCCGCTATTTTCCCCCCATAGATACAAGTCGCCAAACGCGCTGCGTGCAATTAGGTGATAATTGTCGTGTTCCGCTAGCTTGGTGCCATCGATCCAGGATGAGACCACTGCCTCATATTCCTGTGGGTTAACCAGCCAGAAAATTCCCTGGCCGTAGCCCCCCCAGCCGTGTTCGGACCAATATTCCAAGAGTTTTGCAGGGAGTTTGTCTTTGTACCGTTCTATCGTGGAGGGTGGTACCTCTATGCGATCAATAGGGGTGCCGAATTTTTCGATAAATGCTGCAAAAATCTTATCCATGTTAATTTTCTCGCTTCAGCATTTGTGAAGTTTAACGTTCATTCGAGTGGTTCCTCGGAGCTCTGGTGGGACTGTTTCGGCAGCTTTTTTCAAGTTGGGTATTTTTGATTTCCACTGAGGCCCGATTGTCGAATTAACTTTACGGTCTCCGAAGTCAGAGATCGCGTCCTTGCCTCCCGCGATTAAATCTGGGTTGTGTAGTGCTGCTAAAACCGACATCCTATTCAAGGTTTTTTCGATCGCGACCTGCTGCGCCTCAAATGCATCCATAGTTTTTTGTAGCTCATTCTCAATGCTTTGTTGGATGGAGCCTTGGTAGCGTTCCCTTGCTTTTTTTGCTGTTCCAGACTTTCTCTTGCTCGGGCTCGAAACGTTCTCCAGAAACTCCTCAACCGTCATCCAGTTGAGCCCGTCTTCCTGGCCATTCAACTGGCGCTTGAATTCCCCTATTTTATACTCCGGCAATTTGCCTGTTTTAAGCATTCAACGTGATGCAATGCCATGTGGCCCGGTCGGCTTTTCGTCGGCCCGTTGTCATTCTTGTGGGTGTTCGGCACCTCTGGTTCCCGCCCGCCTACAGCTCCCTTGCGCCGCTCTGGCACCTGCAAATCCGGCCGCTTCTTCAACCCCTCCTCATGTTTGAGCATCCACTGCCCAATCCGCGCGCCTTTCTTGCTAGCGGCCATTTCCTGAGCCAGCACACCGGCATTGCCACCCCCACGGGTGAGGTAGGACACCATGGCGCCCAACAGCAGCATCACCACTTCGACATGCCCGGTGGCAATGAAATGCGCGGCCTGATTGATGGCAAACGGGTTGTCCTGGCTGAACGCGCTCAGCCCCTGTTCGCCGCATGGGCCTTCCCAGGCGATACCAATGCCATCCAGGTAGCACTCGCCAATGCGCGGCAAGCCGTCGACGAAGAACTCGGCGAGGGAGGCGATGCCCAGCACACCGAGGATCCAGCCGCTGACCTTGAAGCCGATGGCGGTACCTGCAACCCCGCCGGGAAATGCACCGACACCGCCGGCGAAGGCACCGATGCCGGCACCGAGCAGGCCGCCAGTGAGGGCGCTGCCGGCGACGATCATCGCCATCTGCTCGGCGACGCCGAGCAGGTCGTTGAGGATGCTTTTGATGTCGAGGTCGGCGAAGCGCTGGCGCAGCAGTTCGCCCGCTACCCATTCGGCCTTGTAGAAAGCGCGCCGCACGCTGTCGACACGGCGCAGGTTGAGGGCCAGTGATGGCACTTCTTCGTTGAGGTAGGTACGGAAATGGGCGCCTCCCTGATAGCCCATTTCATCGGTGATGCGTGACTCGATATCGCGCCAGGTGGGCACGATGTGCCAGAGCAGCATGAGGCGTCTCCCTGCCAGTTTTGTGCAGGGGAATCACATCATGGGGTGGGGGTAGGACGTTCCTGAGTCAGTTGTAGGAAAAGTCGATTCGATGCTGGAGGGGGACGTTCGGGATTGGGTTGTTGCTGCGAGGGGTACGGCTGGAGGGATTTGGCGCCCTTGAGATCGAGCGCCGCCCGCGCGGCGCATCGCGAGCTGCGCTCGCTCCTACGTTTGTTTCGGGCCAATGATTCCTGGGGGATTTGCGCGCGAATGCCTGGGCGCATGGCGCTATATCGCGTCGTGCCAACAAGGCGGTCGCGCGCGCCTGGCACAGGCGTTACTGGCCCGAAACAAACGTAGGAGCGAGCGCAGCTCGCGATGCGCCGCGCGGGCGGCGCTCGATCTCAAGGGCGCTGCAAGGCTTTCGACGTACTCCTACGTTTGTTTCGGGCCAATGATTCCTGGGGGATTTGCGCGCGAACGCCTGGGCGCATGACGCAATATCGCGTCGTATCCACAAGGCGTTCGCGCGCGTCTGGCACAGGCGTCACTGGCCCGAAACAAACGTAGGAGCGAGCGCAGCTCGCGATGCGCCGCGCGGGCGGCGCTCGATCTTGAACGGCACGCATTCAGCGCGATACACCCGCCCCAACATCTGACGTCAATTTTTTGTTTTGCCGCTTTTGCCACCCGGCAATTGCCGCTTTCCCTTCGCCAAGCGGAAGCACTTTGCCGCTTTTCTGGCATCGCGCCATTACGTGAATCCGCCACAGCCCAGTGTTTCCGGGCATTCAACAATGTGGCACAGCCCTTGCTATACCTTGCTCAACGAAATTCCGGCCAACCTTCGAAGGTTTCCCCGACATGAGCATCAGTTTCGACAAGGCGCTTGGCATTCACGAAAAGGCACTGGGCTTCCGCGCCCAGCGCGCCGAAGTGCTGGCCAACAACATCGCCAACGCCGACACGCCCAACTACAAGGCGCGTGACATGGACTTCTCTTCGGTGCTTGCCGCCGAGAGCCAAAAGCAGCAAAGCGGCCGCTTCGCCATGGATCGCACCAACAGCCGCCACATCGAAGCCGAAGGCCTGGCGATGGCTGACGACACCCTGCAGTACCGTGTGCCGACCCAGCCGTCGATCGACCAGAACACCGTGGACGCCCAGATCGAGCAATCGAACTACACGGAAAACGCCATCGGTTTCCAGGCCAGCTTCACCTTGCTCAACAGTAAATTCAAAGGGCTGGTTTCGGCCCTGCGCGGAGAGTAATTCATGTCCCTTTCCAGTGTTTTCAACATTGCCGGCAGCGGCATGAGCGCGCAGAACACCCGCCTCAATACCGTCGCCTCGAACATCGCCAACGCCGAGACCGTGTCGTCGAGCATCGACCAGACCTACCGTGCGCGCCACCCAGTGTTCGCCACCACTTTCCAGAATGCGCAGAGTGGCGTCAGCCAGTCGCTGTTCGAGGATCAGGGCGAGGCAGGGCAGGGTGTGCAGGTCAAGGGCATCGTCGAAGACCAGAGCAACCTTGACGCGCGCTACGAGCCGAATCATCCGGCGGCGAACAAGGACGGCTACGTCTATTACCCGAACGTCAACGTGGTCGAGGAGATGGCTGACATGATCTCCGCCAGCCGTGCGTTCCAGACCAACGCCGAGTTGATGAACACCGCCAAGAACATGATGCAGAAAGTACTGACCCTGGGTCAGTGATAAGGAAGCCGGACCATGGCCATCGATACCTCCAGTGGTGTAAACCTCAACGACGTCCTCGCGGCGTCCGGTGTCAGCACCGGTACCACCAAGAAGACCACCACCGATACCGCCTCGCAGACCGGCAACAGCTCGCTGGGCAAGGATGCATTCCTGCAGCTGCTGGTCACCCAGATGCAGCACCAGAACCCGCTCGATCCGCAGGACAACGGCGAGTTCGTGGCCCAGTTGGCCCAGTTCAGCAGCCTTGAAGGCATTACCTCGCTGAACGAGTCGGTCACCAACATCACCAGTGCCATGGCTTCGTCCCAGGCGCTGCAGGCCTCGTCGCTGGTCGGTCGCTCGGTGATCGTGCAGAACGACAAGGCAGTGGTCGATACCGCCGACAGCTTCAATGGCCAGTTCGTCGTGCCGCAGGCCATTGACGGGGCGAAGATCACCGTCAAGGACAAGGACGGCAACACCGTCAAGACCATTGAAGTGGGCGAGCAGAAGGCCGGCTATGCCGACTTCATCTGGGATGGCACCAATGCGAGCGGCGAGAAGGTCGACCCGGGCACCTACACCTTCACCGCCAGCACCACGGTGGACGGCAAGTCGGTGCAGATGAACACCCTGCTGCCGGCCAAGGTCACCAGTGTCAGCTTCAACACCACGGGCGAGATGGTGCTCAACCTCGCCGGGGTCGGCAAGGTTTCCCTGTCCGACGTACAAACCATCGGTATCTAAGGCCGGAACGGCACAAGGAGTTACAGCATGTCTTTCAATATCGGCCTTAGCGGTCTGTACGCAGCCAACAAGCAACTGGACGTTACCGGCAACAACATCGCCAACGTCAACACCACCGGCTTCAAATCGTCGCGTGCCGAGTTCGCCGACGTCTACGCCGGCGCCAACCGTCTGGGCGTGGGCAAGAACCAGGTCGGCAACGGCGTGCGCCTGGCTGCGGTTTCCCAGCAGTTCACCCAGGGTGACGTGAACAACACCGGCAACGTTCTGGACATGGGTATCCAGGGTCAGGGTTACTTCGTGCTGTCTGACAATGGCTCGATGGTCTACACCCGTGCCGGTGCCTTCCAGACCAGCAAGGACAACTACGTCGTTACCTCCGATGGCCTGCGCCTGCAAGGCTATGCCGCCGATGCCAACGGCAACATCAAGAAGGGTGTTCTGACCGACCTGCAGATCGATACCTCGGCACTGCAGCCCAAGGCTACCAGTCTGATCGACCAGGGCATCAACCTTAACTCATCGGCCACCTCGATCCCGCTGCCGTCTACTCCGCCCGTAGCGGGTGAAATCGTCTTCGATCCGACTGACGATACCTCGTACACCAAGTCGTTCTCGACCAAGATCTACGACAGCCAGGGTAACGAGCACACCATGGAGCAGTTCTATCGCAAGACCGATACGAACCAGTGGACCATGTACACCCTGGTCGACGGCCGCAACCCGATGGATCCCTCCAGCACTACCCCGTTGACGGGTGCGATCAGCTTCAACAGCGACGGCAGCGTGGCTTCGATGACCACTGATACCACAGGCCTGCCCACCGGTGCCGAGTGGAGCGTGACCAACAACACCTTCACCCTCAAAGGCTGGATCCCGGCGACCCAGGATGCCAGCGGCAATTGGATCGCCAATGGTTCCACCGAGAGCACCGACGGTCTGCGCCTGTCGATGAACAGCACTACCTCGTACAACACCGAGACTGCGCGCATGTCTCAGTCCCAGGATGGTTATGCCACCGGCATCCTGTCGAGTCTGAGCATCGACTCCACGGGTGTGATGTTCGCCAGCTTCAGCAACCAGCAGTCGCGAGCGATCGGTCAGGTGGCGCTGGCCAGCTTCGCCAACGACCAGGGCCTGCAGCAGATCGGTGGTACCCGCTGGACCGAGACTTACTCCTCGGGCATTCCGGGTATCGATGCGCCGAAGACTGGTACCTTGGGAAGCGTTGAATCCAACTCGCTGGAAAACTCCAACGTCAACCTGACCCAGGAGCTGGTCGAGCTGATCAAGGCGCAAAGCAACTACCAGGCGAACGCCAAGACCATCTCCACCGAAAGCACCATCATGCAGACCATCATCCAGATGACCTGATGGTCGCTGGCTGAATGGGCGTGGGCAGACCCCTTTCTTGTGAAGGGGTCTGTCGTATCTGCAGGAGGGATCATGAAAAAGCTGCTTGCCACATTGATCGCTGCTTTGTGTCTGTACCAGGCCCAGGCTGGCACCGCGCCCTGGTGGCGTTGGGAAAGTCAGGCGGATGGCCGGCTGGTGTGCGCGCAGTGGTCGCCAGGGGAGGGCTGGAAGAAATTCGCCGGGCCCTACAGTAATGGCGGTTGCCGCGAACCGTGATTGACCTGTGCCGGCCTCTTCGCGGGTGAACCCGCTCCCACAGGATCTGTACAGGTCTTGAGGATTGCGCCGTACCTGTGGGGCGGGGTTGTCGAACCGCCGCGAAGAGGCCGGTACCGGTTTGCCGCTATCGGCAACCCGGCGCCGGATATCCGGCGGCACGCCCATGGCAAAACCCCGAAAAAGCCCGTATTCACGGGCTTTTTCGTGAATTTGAAAAGTTGGTTCGGAACTTGCTTTAGAGCCTGCACAGCAACGGCGAGCGGCAAACGATCGTCAGTGCAGCGGAGGATGACTGTGGACAAGATGCTTTACGTGGCCATGACCGGCGCCAGCCAGAACGCGCTGGCGCAGAAGGCCCACGCCAACAACCTGGCGAACGTTTCCACCAATGGTTTCCAGCGTGACCTGGAGCAGGCGCGCTCGATGCCGGTGTTCGGTGACAGCTTTCCGTCGCGGGCGTTTGCCATGACCGAGCGCCCGGCCACCGACTTCAGCGAAGGGCCGATGGTCGAGACCGGGCGTGACCTGGACGTGGCTGTGTCGGGGCAGGGCTTCATCGCCGTGCAGGCGCCCGATGGCAGCGAAGCCTATGTGCGCACCGGCAGCCTGAACATCGACGCCCTCGGCGTGCTGCGTGCCGGCAACGGCATGCCGGTGATCGGCAACGGTGGCCCGATCGCCATTCCGCCCGAGCAGAAAGTCGAAGTCGGTGCCGACGGCACCATCAGCATCCGCTCGATGGGTGAAGACCCACGGGTGATGGCCGAGGTCGATCGCATCAAGCTGGTCAACCCGGACATCAAGAGCATGACCAAGGGCCTGGACGGGCTGATCCACACCCAGAGCGGCCAACCGGCCGCCGCCGACGTCAATGTGCGGGTGGTGTCGGGCTTCCTCGAAGGCAGCAATGTCAACGCCGTGGAAGAAATGACTTCGGTGCTGGCGCTGTCCCGCCAGTTCGAACTGCACGTGAAAATGATGAACGCGGCCAAGGAAGGCGATGAAGCCATGGCGCGTGTCTTGCAAATCGGCTAACCAACTTTGAACGGGTGCCGTAAAACAGGCGCACGAGGAGAATACTGATGCTTCCGGCTCTTTGGGTCGCTAAAACCGGCCTGTCCGCCCAGGACACCAACCTGACTGTCATTTCCAACAACCTGGCCAACGTCTCGACCACCGGCTTCAAGCGTGATCGCGCCGAGTTCGCCGACCTGCTGTACCAGATCAAGCGTCAGCCAGGCGCCCAGTCGACCCAGGACAGCGAGCTGCCATCGGGCCTGCAGGTCGGTACCGGTGTGCGCATTGTCGGCACCCAGAAGAACTTCCAGACCGGCAGCCTGCAGACCACCGAGAACCCGCTGGACATGGCGGTCAACGGCCGTGGCTTCTTCCAGGTGCTGCAGCCGGACGGCACCGTCTCGTACACCCGTGACGGTACTTTCCACCTGAACTCCGATGGCCAGATCGTCACCGCCCAAGGCTTTGCCCTGGAGCCGGCGATCGTGGTGCCGAACGACGCCCAGACCTTCACCGTCGGCCAGGACGGCACCGTGTCGATCACCACCGCCGGCAACCCGGCTGCGCAGGTCATCGGCAACCTGCAGACCGCCGACTTCATCAACCCGGCTGGCCTGCAGGCGATCGGTGACAACCTGTTCCTGGAAACCGCCGCCAGTGGCGCGCCACAGGTCGGTACCCCGGGCCTGAACGGCTTCGGCACCACCCTGCAGCAGACCCTGGAAAACTCCAACGTCAGCACCGTGGAAGAGCTGGTGAACATGATCACCACCCAGCGTGCCTACGAGATGAACTCCAAGGTCATCTCCACCGCCGACCAGATGCTGTCGTTCGTGACGCAACAGCTCTAAACCCTAGTGCAGGTTCTACTCCCGTTACACCGTGAGGTAAGTGTCATGAAGCGTCTGTTGTCTGTATTCGCCCTGGGGGGGGCGGTTGTGTTGGCAGGTTGCGTCGCGCCGACGCCGAAGCCGAACGACCCGTATTACGCGCCGGTTCTGCCGCGCACCCCGCTGCCGGCAGCAGCCAACAACGGTTCGATCTACCAGGCCGGTTTCGAGCAGGGCCTGTACACCGACCGCAAGGCGTTCCGCGTGGGTGACATCATCACCATCACCCTCAACGAACGCACTTCGGCGAGCAAGAACGCAGGTTCGCAGATCCAGAAGAACAGCAAGGCGGACATCGGCCTGACCTCGCTGTTCGGCTCCACCCCGAACACCAATAACCCGTTCGGCAGCGGCGACCTGTCGCTGGAGGCGGGTTACAGCGGTGACCGCACCACCAAGGGCGACAGCAAGGCCACCCAGGGCAACACCCTGACCGGTTCGATCACGGTCACCGTGGCCGAAGTGCTGCCCAACGGCATCATCGCCGTGCGCGGCGAGAAGTGGATGACCCTGAACACCGGTGAAGAGCTGGTGCGTATCGCCGGCCTGATCCGCGCCGACGATATCGCCACCGACAACACCGTGCCGTCCACCCGGGTGGCTGATGCGCGCATCACCTATTCGGGCACCGGTTCGTTCGCCGATGCCAGTC
This sequence comes from Pseudomonas sp. LRP2-20, assembly GCF_024349685.1. NCBI lineage: Bacteria > Pseudomonadati > Pseudomonadota > Gammaproteobacteria > Pseudomonadales > Pseudomonadaceae > Pseudomonas > Pseudomonas sp. LR2-20. The sequence continues at coordinate 1,646,880 of NZ_AP025944.1, forward strand.
AGCCCGGCTGGCTGGACCGCTTCTTCATGAGCCCGCTTTGGCCCTTCTGAGTACGGATGAACATGTTCAACGTTAGGCAGCTGATTGCCGCGACCCTGCTCCTGTCCTGCGCGTTCGGTGCTCACGCCGAGCGCCTGAAGGACATTGCCAGCATCTCCGGCGTGCGTTCCAACCAGTTGATCGGCTATGGCCTGGTGGTGGGGCTCAACGGCACGGGTGACCAGACCACCCAGACCCCGTTCACCCTGCAGACCTTCAATAACATGCTGTCGCAGTTCGGTATCAAGGTGCCGGCCGGCTCCGGCAACGTGCAGCTGAAGAACGTTGCCGCAGTCTCGGTGCATGCCGACCTGCCGGCATTCGCCAAGCCGGGCCAGGTGGTGGACATCACCGTTTCGTCGATCGGCAACTCCAAGAGCCTGCGCGGCGGCAGCCTGCTGATGACCCCGCTCAAGGGCATCGACGGCAACGTCTACGCCATCGCCCAGGGTAACCTGGTAGTCGGCGGCTTCGATGCCGAAGGCCGTGACGGCTCGAAGATCACCGTCAACGTTCCGTCGGCCGGTCGCATTCCCGGCGGTGCCTCGGTCGAGCGCGCGGTACCGAGTGGCTTCAACCAGGGCAACAGCCTGACCCTGAACCTCAACCGCCCGGACTTCACCACGGCCAAGCGCATCGTCGACAAAGTCAACGACCTGCTCGGCCCAGGCGTGGCCCAGGCCGTGGACGGCGGCTCGGTGCGGGTCACCGCGCCGATGGACCCGAGCCAGCGCGTCGACTACCTGTCGATCCTCGAGAACCTCGAGATCGACCCAGGCCAGGCCGTGGCCAAGGTCATCATCAACTCGCGGACCGGCACCATCGTCATCGGCCAGAACGTCAAGGTCTCGCCTGCGGCCGTGACCCACGGCAGCTTGACCGTGACCATTACCGAAGACCCGATCGTCAGCCAGCCGGGGCCGTTCTCCAACGGCCAGACGGCAGTGGTGCCACGTTCGCGGGTCAATGCCGAACAGGAAGCCAAGCCGATGTTCAAGTTCGGTCCGGGGACCACGCTGGATGAGATCGTCCGCGCGGTGAACCAGGTCGGCGCGGCACCGGGCGACCTGATGGCCATCCTCGAAGCACTGAAACAGGCCGGCGCCTTGCAGGCCGACCTGATCGTGATCTGAGGGGGCCGCGGATGAATTCGAAAAGCCTGGTCTCAAGCCACGCCGACAGCGGTGCCTACACCGACCTCAATCGCCTGAGTTCGCTCAAGCACGGTGACCGCGACAGCGACGCCAACGTGCGCAAGGTGGCCCAGGAGTTCGAGTCGCTGTTCATCAGCGAGATGCTCAAGGCCTCGCGCAAGGCCAGCGACGTGCTGGCCGACGACAACCCGATGAACAGCGAGACGGTCAAGCAGTACCGCGACATGTACGACCAGCAGCTGGCCGTGAGCATGTCCCGCGAGGGTGGCGGTATCGGCCTGCAGGACGTGCTGGTTCGCCAGCTGTCGAAGAACAAGGGCACCCCGGCCAACACCAGCCCGTTCCCGCGTATCGAAGGTAGCGCGCCGACGCTGTGGGGCAACAAGGTGGCCGAGCCGGTGCAGGCCACCGCGACCACGGCCGCGCGCAACGACGTCGCCGCGCTCAATTCGCGGCGCCTGGCGCTGCCAGGCAAGCTCACCGACCGCCTGCTGGCCGGTATCGTGCCCTCGGCCACCAGCCCGGCTGCGACCACCAACAGCGCCGCCGTGCCGGCCCGTGACGGGCAGCAGGTGGCCAAGGCCATCTCCATCCCGGACAACGGCCTGCGCATCACCGGCCGCGCCGTGGCGCAGCCACCGCTGGCGCCGAAGAAGGCCTTTGCCGACGGCGACGAATTCGTCGCCACCATGCTGCCGATGGCAGAGCAGGCTGCCAAGCGCATCGGCATCGACCCGCGCTACCTGGTGGCCCAGGCCGCCCTGGAAACCGGCTGGGGCAAGTCGGTCATGCGCAACAGTGACGGCAGTAGCAGCCACAACCTGTTCGGCATCAAGGCCAGCGGTAACTGGGAAGGCGATTCGGCGCGGGCGATCACCAGCGAATTCCGCGACGGCCAGTTCGTCAAGGAGACGGCGGCGTTCCGTTCCTACGATTCGTACCAGGACAGTTTCCACGACCTGGTGAGCCTGCTGCAGAACAATTCGCGCTATCAAGATGCGGTGAAGTCGGCCGATAACCCAGAACAATTCGTGCGGGAACTGCAAAAGGCCGGGTACGCCACCGACCCGAACTACGCCAGCAAGATCTCGCAGATCGCAAGACAGATGAAGTCGTACGAGCAATACGCAGCGCTCGGTACTACAACGAAACTTTAAGGGCATGGAACCATGGCGAGTCTGATCAACATTGGTATGTCGGGGCTTGGCGCCGCGCAGTCGGGGATGTACACCCTCGGTAACAACATCGCCAACGCCGATGTCGAGAGCTACTCGCGCCAGCAGAACGTGCAGAAGACCAAGGGCGGCCAGCAGGTTGGCCAGGTGTTCATCGGCTCCGGCACCACCCTGGCCGACGTGCGTCGGGTGTACAACGCGTTCCTCGAGAACCAGCTGCGTACCACCACTTCGCTGAGCAGCGACGCCACCTCGTACCTCAATCAGATCACCCCGCTGGACACCGCCCTGTCGAGCAGCGACACCGGCATCACCGCTGCGCTGCAGAGCTTCTTCAGCGCCATGCAGGATGCTGCCGCCAAGCCGACCGAGGACGCCTCGCGCCAGCTGCTGCTGACCAGCGCCCAGTCCCTGGCCAAGCGTTTCAACACCCTGTCGGCGCAGTTCAACCAGCAGAACAGCGACATCAACGCCAACATGGCGTCGATCGCTGACAAGGTCAACGCCCTGACCAAGTCGATTGCCGATCTCAACGGCCAGATTTCCAAGATGACCGCCGTCAACGGCCAGCCCAACGACCTGCTCGACCAGCGCGATGGCGCGGTGCGCGAGCTGTCGGCGCTGATCGGTGCCGACGTGGTGGAACAGAAGAACGGCAACTACGACGTCTACCTGAAGAACGGCCAGGCCCTGGTGCTGGGCAACACCACCCAGACCATCGGCGTTGAGCCGAGCGCCACCGACCCGACCCGCATGAGCCTGATCCTCAATCGCGGCTCGACCAAGATGGACATCACCAACAGCACCACCGGTGGTGAGCTGGGTGGCCTGATTCGCTACCGCAAGGACACCTTGGACCCTGCGATGAACGAGCTCGGCCGTGTGGCTCTGGTGGTGGCCGATGCCATCAACAGCCAGCTGGCGCAGGGGATCGACAAGAATGGTGAGTTTGGTGCCACCCTATTCGGCGATATCAACAGCGCCGCGGCCATCGCCCAGCGCAGTATCGCCAAGTCGGGCAACAGCGCCGGCTCCGGCAACCTTGATGTGACCATCAAGGACACCGGCAAGCTCACCACCAGCGATTACCAAGTAACCTTCACCAGCGACAAGGAGTACACCGTACGCAAGCTGCCGGATGGCGCCGACATGGGTACCTACAGCCTGGACGACGACCCGGCGCCGGTGATCGACGGATTCAGCCTGTCGCTCAACGGCGGAGCCCTGAGCGCCGGCGACAGCTTCAAGATCACCCCGACGCGCAATGCCGCGGCCAACATCGACACCGTGCTGACCGACCCCAAGCGCCTGGCGCTGGCCGCGCCGCTGACCGCCACCAGCGGTTCCGGCAACAAGGGTACCGGCGTCATCACCCAGCCGACGCTGACTTCGGAGCTGGACATTTACGATGCCGCCCAGCGTTCGCAGCTGCAGACCGGCCTGAAGTATTCGACCCCGGTCAAGCTGGTGTTCGGTGACGACGGCAGCTCGCCGCAGGCGTACACGATGTATGACGCCAAGGGCAACAATATCGGCAGCGGCACGATCATCCCCGGCCAGGAAAACAAGCTGCAGCTGTCGGTGCCGATGGTCGATGGCAGTGGCACCTCGCTGGGCAGCAGCTTCACCTTCGAGATGAGCGTCTCTGGCGCACCGAAGAACGGCGACAGCTACACCGTGGCGCTGACCGGCGCGGGCTCGGCAGACAATCGCAACAGCCAGTCGGTGATCGATCTGCAGACCAAGTCCACCGTCGAGGTGGGTGCTGACGGCAAGGGCATTAGCTTCACCGATGCCTACGCCAAGCTTGTGTCCAACGTCGGCGGCAAGGCCGGCCAGGCGCAGATGGACAGCGATGCCACCACAGCCCTGCACACCTCCGCGCTGGATGCGCGCAATGGCGTGTCGGGTGTCTCGATCGACGAAGAGACCGGCAACCTGATCAAGTTCCAGCAGTACTACACCGCGTCGTCGCAGATCATCAAGGCGGCCCAGGAAACCTTCGCCACCCTGATCAACAGTCTTTAAGGAGCCGTAGATCGTGAGCGTACGCATCTCTACTTCGCAGTTCTACAACACCAACCAGGCCAACTATCAGAGCAACTTTGCCAAGACCGTGCAGACTCAGCAGGAGGCCAGTGATGGTATCCGCGTGCGCTCGGCCAAGGATGACCCGGTGGGGGCGGCGCGGTTGCTACAGCTGGAGCAGCAGCAGAACATGCTGAAGCAGTACAGCGGCAACATTACCAATGTGCGCAATGCGCTGGGTACTGCCGAAAGTACACTGAACTCGATTGGGACCATCCTGCAGCGGGTCAATGAACTGGCGGTAAGTTCAGGTAATGGCTCGTTTACCGATGCCGACCGCAAGGCCAATGCCGATGAGCTGTCGTCGCTTGAAGATCAGCTGTTCTCGCTGATGAACAGCAAGGATGAGAACGGCAAGTACATTTTCTCTGGTTCCAAAGGTGACACCCCTCCTTACACGCGTAATGCCGATGGCACCTACAGCTACCAGGGTGACCAGGGCAAGCTCAACTTGCAGGTGGGCGACATGCTCAGCCTGGCGGCCAATGAAACCGGCTACGATGCCTTCGAGCAGGCGCTGAACACCAGCCGCAGCCAGACCACACTGACCGCGCCGGCCACTGATGACGGCCGAGTCAGCCTGTCAAATGGCCAGGTGTCGGGCAGTTCGAGCTATAACGACCGTTTCCGCAGTGGCGAGCCCTACAAGATCGAGTTCATCAGCAGCACCCAGTTCAAGGTCACCGACGCCAACAACAATGACGTCACCCTTGAAGCCAGCCAGGGTGGCAAGTTCGACCCGGATGGTAAAGATACCGTGATCAGCTTCCGGGGTGTCGACCTGCGTCTGAATATCACTTACCAGAGTGGTGACAAGGGTAACGAAGACAGTGTCATCGTTGGCCATGAGTTCACCTTGAGCTCCAAAGCCGATGATGTGATCGGTACCCGCAGTGCGGGTAATACCTCGTCCACGCAGATAACGGGTGCCACCATCACCGATGATGCAGCCTACAAGGCGGCGTTTCCGGCCGGCGGTGCCGTGCTCAAGTTCACCGGCACCAGCACCTTCGAATTGTACGCATCGCCCGTGACGAGCGACAGTCGGCCGGTGGCCAGCGGTACGCTGGGCGGCGCGAACGGCACTACCGCGACTGCGGCCGGGGTCAGCTTCGAACTGTCGGGGGCGCCGGCTGCCGGTGATACGTTCGGGGTCAAGGTCGATACTCACCAGACGCAGAATGTGCTGGATACCATCAGCAAGCTGCGTACCGCTCTCACCACGCCTCAGGACGATGATGCCGTTGCCCGGCAGAACTTCCTGTCATCGCTGGATTCGGCAGTAGGCAATATCGGTAGCGCCATCAACCAGGTCTCATCCTCGGTCAGCGCCATTGGTGGCCGTGGCCAGGCGCTGGACGTCCAAGCCGAAACCAACGAAGCGCTGGGTACCGAAAACGCCAAGACCCAGAGCTCGATCCGCGAGAGCGATCCGGCTGAAGTGATGTTGCGCCTGCAGATGCAGACCAACATGTTGCAGGCATCCCTGCAGGCCTATGCCAAGGTCGCCAACTTGTCGTTGGTGAACTACATCTGACCGGTTCCGCCGGTTTTTCTGATGCGCCATACGATGCGGCATGGCGCCTGATCATCGTTCAAGGTCTCGCGTTGTGACTGAAACCCCTGTCGTCAGTATCATCATTCCTGCCTACCACCCGCAGCATTTCGCCATGGCGCTGCAAAGCGCGATCATGCAGACGCAGCGGGGGCTGGAGGTGCTGATCTGCGATGACAGCGAGGCAGGCGAGATCGAGGCGCTGGTGGCAGCGGTTGAAGTGCCTGACCACGTCACCCTGCGCTATGAGCGCAATCCGCGCCGGCTTGGCTTCGGCCAGAATGTCATTCGTGCCATGCAGTTGGCCCGCGCCGATCTGGTCAAGGTGCTGTGCGATGACGACAGGTTGTTTCCGCTGTGCGTCGAACGTCAGGTCCAGGTGCTTCAGGCGCATGACGAAGTAGCGCTGGTGATGGCGCAGCGCATGTTTGCCGACGCGGGCAACTATGTACTGCCAATGCGCCTGGCCAACGCTCGGTACGCCAGCTCGGATACGCTGTTCAACGGCGGCGACATCCTGGCCCTGCTCGACGGTAGGCCGCTGAATTTTCTCGGTAATTTCTCCTCGGCACTGATGCGTCGCGAGCCGGCATTGGCTCTCCTGCAGGCTCTGACAGAGCATGAGCTCGGCTTCGTCGCATTGCTCGATCAGGCCCTGTTCTGCTGCCTGCTGCGAAGGGGCAATCTGGTGATGCTCAGCGATGTACTGGCGGTCGAGCGCTTGCATCCGCTGCGCCTTAGCAAGCAAACGGACGTCATCGATGGCCTGATGCAGGAGTGGGATTGGCTGCAGCAGATGCTGGCGCAGCGGGGGGGGGAGGGTGCGCCTGCGGACGGTTGGGTGCGTCATGTGCCGCTGGTCGAGGCTGCCGTGTCGCCACGAGCCTGGCAGGAAATGGGTATGGTGCTGATGCTGAGCAATTGGCAAACCGCGATGCTCGGGCGCATCGGCAGTGATTGCGACAGCTACGAGCAACTTTATCAGCAATGGCTTGACGCCCGTCAGCTCAGTCCGGCGCAGCGCCTTCAACTGACTGCGACACTTCAGGCCTGGCCGCGCCAGCCACGCATCAATGTGCTGATAGCGGACCCGCAGGCCGAGCCTGAGATGTTGCGCCAGACCCTTCAAAGTCTCGATCATCAGCTCTATCCTGCCCATAGCTGCCTGGTGCTCTCAAGTCAGCCACAACACCAGCCTGGCGTCCGCTCGATGCCCTTGCAAGCCGATTGGCCTGCGCAGTTGAACGCCTTGGTCGAGGCTTGCGGGGTTGACGAGTGGGTGTACCTTTTGCGTGCCGGTGATCGGCTTAGCGAGTCTGCACTGCTGGTGCTGGCCGAGCGGATTGCCGTGCTGCCGCGCCTGGCATGCGTCTACAGCGATGAGGGCGCCTGGATCGATGGGCAGCCTTGCGAGCCGGTCTTCAAGCCGGACTTCAATATCGACCTGATGCGCAGTTACCCTTATGTCGGGCGTGCGCTGGCCTTCAGCTGCGAGGCATTGCGGGTCGCTGGCGGTTTCGACTCGGCCTTCGGCGAGCTGGCGCCACACGATCTGCTGTGGCGGCTGGTGGAACGCCACGGGCCGCAGGTGATCGAGCATATTGCCGAGTTGCAGCTTCAGTCGCAGCAAAGTTTCGCCCAGTGGCTGGCGCAGGACGCAGTCGCGTGTAACAGCTTAAGAGTCGTTGCTGCGCACCTGCAGCGGATGGGGGTTGCGCATCGTATGGAACCTGAGCCGCTGCCCGTGCTCAATCGCGTTCATTACCTGCACGCCGAGCAGCCACTCGTTTCCATTATCGTCAATTGTGGTGATGACCTGCTGACACTGCAGCGCTGCGTGATGAGCATCATGGAGCTTACGCGCTACCCTCGGTACGAACTGCTGCTGGTTACCGCTGACAACGTGCAGCCCGCCGTGGCCGCGTGGCTGGAGGCAATGGCCGAAGTCGGCAGCGCGATATTGCGGGTGCTGGGGCCTGGCCTGGGTTGCGATGCGGTCGAATTGGTCAATGCCGCCAGTGTTCATGCCCATGGCAGCTATTTGGTGATGGTGGACGCTGGCTTGCACGTGACCGAAGGCCAGTGGCTGGATGAGTTGCTGGAGCAGGCTCAGCGCCCGGAGGTTGCGGTGGTTGGCGGCCGGGTACTCAACTGCTTCGGCAAGGTCGTCCACGCTGGCATGGTGTTGGGTGTCAACGATGCGGTTGGGCCTGTCTGTGCCGGTGAGGATGGACTGGGGCGTGGCTATCTGCAGCGTTTGCAGGTCGTGCAGAACTGGAGTGCGGTCGCGGGGGCCTGCATGATGGTGCGCAGGGCGGTGTTCGACGAACTCGGCGGGCTCGACGCGCAGCAGTTTTCCTCAGGATTGGCGCCGATCGACCTGTGCTTGCGTGCAGGGCGTCAAGGGTATCTGGTGGTCTGGACACCCCATGCCACCCTTCATAGCCAGGCCCAGGCACCTTTGCAGGCGTCGTCTGCAGACCGTGCGGATGAAGAGGATGCCTTCTGCGAGCGTTGGCTGCCTGCCGTTGCCCGTGATCCTGCGTACAATCCAAACCTGAACCTGATGCTGGCCAATTTCAGCCTCGACCCTGGGCAACGCGCGGCATGGAACCCGTTTTGCGCGCGCGCCGTGCCCAGTGTGCTGGCGTTGCCGGTCAATGCATCGGCGGTGGGGCAGTATCGTGTGATCCAGCCACTGCGAGAACTGGAAGTGGCTGGCCATGTCATCGGTCGGCTGGCTTATGAAATGCCGAGTACTGTACAGCTGGCGCGCCTGGACCCGGATGTCATCGTGGTGCAATTGCGGCACAGCGAAAGTGGCGGGCGTGACATTGCACGCCTGGCTCGCTTTTCCAATGCGCGGCGCATTTATGAAATCGATGATTATGTCGTCGACACGCCAAAGAAGAACACCCACGCTCGCAACAAGCCGAGCGATATCGAACAGCATCTGCGTCGTTGCATAAGTCTGTGTGACCGGGTGGTGGTCACTACCCAGGCCTTGGCCGATGTGCTGTCGGACATGCACCAGGATATCCGCGTCGTGCCGAACATGTTGGACCCTCAACTGTGGGCAGCGCTGAAGGGGCGCCGGGGCACATCGAAAAAGCCCCGGGTAGGCTGGGGTGGCGGTACCAGTCACAGCGGTGACTTGGAGGTCATTGCCGACGTTGTGCGAGAACTGGCAGGGGAGGTTGAGTGGGTATTCTTTGGTATGTGCCCCCCGGCGCTGCGCCCCTATGTGCACGAATTCCATCCATTGGTCGGGCTGCAGGCGTATCCGGCGAAGTTGGCGAGCCTGAATCTCGACCTGGCGCTGGCTCCCTTGGAGTTCCACGTCTTCAATGACTGCAAGAGCAACTTGCGCCTCCTTGAATACGGTGCCTGTGGCTATCCGGTGATCTGCACCGATACCGCTGCCTATCGTGGTCATCTTCCTTGCACCAGGGTATTTAGCAACAGTACCCGGGAATGGGTTGATGCCATTCGCATGCATCTGCGTGACCCCGATGCCAGCTACCGTCTGGGCGATGAGCTGCGTGAAACCGTGCACAGAAATTTCATGCTGCAAGCGAACAGTCTTCAACATTGGCAGTGGGGTTGGCTGGCGGACTGAGGTCAGGTCTGAACCGCGCCCTGCCCGAACTATTGGCGCACTTCCTGCAACTTGCTCGGCAAGCGTCATAAACCCGTCTTCACTCCCGGTCTTGCGGTGAGTCGGCGGAAAAGTTTGATGTCCTGAATGTGAACAATCATGCCACGTGGGTAATCCGTGGCTGAAGGGTGAGTCGCGGATGACGCTGGCGCGCATTTTTTTGGGGAAGGATTTACCTATGCAAGGTCTCTCAGAGCAACGTGGGCGGATGGGCTTCGCCGAACGTTTGACATTGGTAATCATCAGCCGGGGGCGCCCTGTGCTGTTGCGCCGTGCCTTGCAGTACCATGCCAGTTGGGCAGGCCGGCTGATGGTCGTGGACGCATCCGTGCGGCCTGCGCACTGGACAGACCCGTCTGAAGTCGACTATTACCATGCGCCGGAGCTGGTATCGGAAGGCGACCAGGCAATGCATGCCTTCGCAGTGCGGCGAGTGCGCACCCAGTTCGTGGCGTTCATCGAAGCTGATGATTTTCTCATCGCCGATGGTCTCGAGCAGTGCCTGGACTTTCTCGAAGCCAATCCCGACTACGGATACTGCCACGGATACGACCTGGGCTACCTCGCTTCCGGCACGAACATCCGTTATTGCCTGCGCCATCGCAAAGGGCCGGAAGATTATGCTCAGGAAGAGCCGCACCAGCGCTTGCTTGGCCTAGCTCGGCATTTTGTGCCGATGCTCGATGCCGTCATGCGCACTGAGCTGCTCGCCCGCTGGCATGAGCAGGCGCCTGTGCTTGACAACGAATTCCTTGCGCTCGGCCAGACCTTGTTCTTCCTGAGCCAGGCCAAGGCGCGTGTGTTACCTGTGCCTTATGGCGTGCGGGCGCTCAATTACCCCGAGACCGAGGCGGAGGTGCGTCTTGAGCAAAAACTCTTAAGCACCGATCCCGAGGCTGTTGCGCGCCGTGAGCAGTTCATCGGCGCCCTCAGCAGCTTGCCTGGCATTGGCGGGGCGGATGAGCGGGTGCGACTGGCCGTGGGCGATATCGGGCGCTGCCTGGCAGGCAAGGTATCGCTGGTCGTGCAAGAGATCTTCAGCTGCGAGTTGGGTTGGCGAACAGGTGCCCAGCACCGCTTCCAGCCTGAGCAGTACATGGAGATGCCCTTCTACAACGAGGCCTTCTTCAAGGTGCTCGAGCACATCGAGTTCCTCGTGCATGCCTTGCCTGGTGGCGCGGTCCAGGTCCAGGTGCTGGAGGCCATTCTGCTCGAGCAGCGTGAGCGGTCAAGGCCACGCAAAGGGCAGGGGGCAGAGCAACTTGCTGAGCGGGCAGGAGAAGCCTTTGAGCTTTACCCGTTCGATGCAGGCCTTGGTCGGCAGCAGTTGGCGAATGTGCGGCGCAACGGTGAACTGGACCTGGCCCGGCGGCTTGAAGATTGGCTGGGGCGCCTCGAAGAGGCGCAACGTGACGGTGCGGTGACGATCCTCGAAGATAGCCTGAGCGGCTTGCTGTATCAGCGGCTGCATGGCTGGCAACCGGACGAGAAGCAGTTGCAGGGGCTGAAGTCGCAGCTCAAAGGCAGTCTGCTGGGTCTGGTGTTGCTCGACCTTGAAGGCGACATGGACAAGTTGCAGGCGTCGCTCGACAGCTTGCTCGAAGGTGAATTTACCCACTATCAGATCGTCGTGCTGACCACCTCGATCCCGCCGGTATCGACACAGGCCTCCGATCGACTGCATTTTGTCAGGGTACAGCCGCGTGACTGGCAGCAGCAGCTTAATCGTCTGGTGGAAGGGGCCGGTTGGGAATGGCTGCTGGTTGCGCAGAACGGTGTAACCTTCACACCTTATGGATTGCTCAAGGTTGCGGTGGAGCTGCAGCAAGCCGACGCTTGCCGCGCCGTTTATTGCGACGAGCTGCAGCGGCTGCCAACGGGCACCTTGACCTCGCTCTACCGCCCCTCTTTCAACTTCGATCTGCTGCTTTCGTCGCCACGTACCATGGCGCAACACTGGTTGATCCGTCGTGAGGTATTCGTTGAACTGGGTGGCTACAGCACCCAGTTCCCGCAAGCCACGGCGCTGGACTTCATACTGCGCATGATCGAAGCGGGAGGCATGTCCGGGATCGGCCACTGTGATGAAGTGTTGCTGATCAGTGATCATGACGTGTGTGAAAGCAATCACGATGAGGTCGGCGCATTACGCCGCCACCTGGCTGCCAGGGGGTATGAGCGCGGTGTGGTGTTGCAGCCGCGGCCGCGCGCTTACCATCTGCGTTACGGCCATTCGCAGCGCCCGCTTGTGTCGATTCTGGTGCCGACCCGCGATCAGTTGGCCATGGTATCTCGATGTGTGGAAAGCATTTTTGAGCGTACTCGGTATCCGCATTTCGAAGTCATCCTGATCGATAACCAGAGTGAGACAGAGGAGGCCAGGCATTGGTTGGCCGGGCTCGAGGCAATGCCGGCTGACCGGGTTCGTGTGCTGCGCTATCCGCACCCGTTCAACTTCTCCGCGATGAACAACCTGGCTGCAGCGACAGCACGTGGCGATTACCTGGTGCTGTTGAACAACGATACTGAAGTGATCGACGCCAATTGGCTGGACGAATTGCTCAACCATGCCCTGCGCCCGGAAGTGGGGATCGTCGGTGCGCGGCTGCACTATCCGAATGGTAAGTTGCAGCACGCCGGTGTTGTGTTGGGCTTGCGTGGTCCTGCAGAGCATCCGTGGCTCGCGCATGATCCTGAGGCGCCAAGCTACATGGGGCGCAGCCAGCTGGATCAGAATTTCAGTGCGGTCACTGCGGCGTGCCTGATGATCCGAAAATCGGTCTACGAACAGGTTGGCGGGCTGGATGAGCAGGCGTTTGCTGTTTCCTACAATGACGTGGACCTTTGCCTGAGGGTGGGGCAGGCCGGTTACCTGACGGTCTGGGCCCAGCGCGCGGTGGTCATGCACGAAGGCAGTGTCAGTCAGGTCATGCTTGACCCGCATGCCAGCAGCGCCAAGCGGGTGCGGTTCGTGAAAGAACAGCGGGCATTCTATGAGCGCTGGATGCCGATGCTGGTCAATGATCCTGCCTACAACCGTAACTTGTCCCTAGGTGGCAATGGCTTCGGAGTGGATGACAAACCCTTGATAGAGCCACGGTTGCGTGCCCGGCCGCTGGTATTGCTGTTGGGCGGCCCCGGCCAGATTGCGAGCCTGGCTCAGCCTTGGTCCGGCCTGCGGGAAATCGCCACGGTGTTGGCAGTGCCGCATAACCTGCAAGTGGCGGAGCTGTTGCGCACTGCGCCCGATGTGCTGGTAGTGCCTGGAGAGATCGGGCGTTGGGATCCGATGGTGTTGTCGCTGTTCGGGCAGTACTACGAAGGCGTCAAGGTGCTGGATCTGTCCGCAATGGCAGGGTCAGGCCTGGAAGGCGCCGAGGAACTTCCCGAGCACATTCGCCAAGCCTTGCCTTGGGTCGATCGGGTCCTGGTGGCAGACGCTCAGCTCGAGCGCCTGCTGCAGGGTTTGCATGCGGATGTTCGAAGGGTGCCGGTGTTATTTGACCGCGCGGCCACAGCCACTGTTTCAGGGTGCTCCGGGGCGTCTGTGGCGTCTGATCAGTTGCAGGCTTGCATGCCCTAGTGTGCCACGGGCATGCGGTGCACCTGTCAAAGGCGCAGGCCTGAGGCAGGTGCGCACGCGGCATAAATGTGAGATGGTTAGCCGAAGGTGTGACTTGCGGGTCACTAGGTGCATCTCTATATCATTACGGGTGCCTCCGGCCGGTCGATGCTGCCGGCCGTTCGCCTGCACTCCTTCGCTGCCCAAGGGATTGGAATCCCATGGGTCGAGCGGTGATACAGAGCAGCTAATATTATTGGGAAGCCATGATGATTGGCATCAAAAGCATTGCGAGCTATGTGCCGGCACAAGGCACGGATAATTACGAACAAGGTGCACGTTTCGGTAAGGACGAAACGTTCATTCTGGGTAAGATCGGTTCGGCATTCCTGCCGCGCAAAGCCGATGACCAGGAAACCTCCGATCTGTGCGTCGAGGCGGCCAACGCGTTGTTCGCCGCTAACCCGCAGCTGTCGCGAGAGGCAATCGATGCGCTGATCGTGGTTACTCAGAACGGTGACGAAGAGGGATTGCCCCATACCGCAGCCATCGTTCAGGACAAACTGGGTTTGACCACGCGCGTAGCGGCATTCGATGTATCCCTTGGTTGTTCCGGATATGTCTATGGCCTTTATGCGCTTAAGGGGTTCATGGAAGCCGCAGGCTTGAAGAACGGATTGCTGATCACTGCCGATCCTTACTCGAAGATCGTCAATCCCGAGGATCGCAATACGGCAATGCTGTTCGGCGATGCGGCCACGGCTACCTGGATGGGCGAAGATGCTCAATGGCAACTGGGCAAGGCGAGCTTTGGTACCGATGGTGCGGGTGCGCCGCATCTGAAAGTGACCGATGGTGTGTTTTTCATGAACGGTCGCCAAGTCTTCAACTTCGCCCTGCTCAAAGTGCCTGCGCACCTGCAGGACTTGCTGCAGGCGTCACAGTTGCAGGCCAAAGATATCGATGCGTTCTGTATTCATCAGGGCAGCGCTGCAATCGTTGACGCGGTTGCTCGGCGGTTTGAGGAAGCCGACGAAAGCGAGGCGCTCAAAGATCGATTCGTCAAGGACATGATCGAGACGGGCAATACCGTTTCCTCCAGCATCCCCTTGTTGCTCGAGAAGCATGTGCTCGACTCCACTTTCAAGCGCGTGGCCATCAGCGGTTTTGGTGTCGGGCTGTCGTGGGGGTCGGCGATCTTGCAGCGCGAAGAGTGATTTTTTGCAGTGTGCTGATAGCGCCGCCTACTTCAGGCGGCGTTTTTTTGCGTGTCGACAAGGATGTCTGGAATGGCGGAGCATTGGGCGATCGCTACGCGTGGTAGGGATGTCGTCGACGACAAGGTTCCAGGCAGTTCGAAGTAATCAGGAGCATGTCATGGGGCCGCTGTTGAAAAGCTCTGTCATTCTGTTGGCGCCAAGCGGAAAATGCTGCGAGAGCAGCAGGCGCTGCGGTTTGAAAATGTGCGAAATTTCATGGGTCTTTGGCTAAGGATGGGTATATGGGTTTTTTGAGTCGAGCCGAGATCGAGGCCATGGGCTTCTCTCGCGTTGGAGCGAATGTACGCCTTTCAGCCAAAGCCTCTTATTACAATTGCAGGCATATCGCCATTGGCGACAATGTGCGCATTGATGATTTCTGCGTGCTGTCCGCAGGTGCTGGCGGGATTGAGATTCACAGTCATGTACACATCGCCGTGTATTGCCTGCTGACCGGTGCCGGCAAAATCACTTTGTCCGATTTCAGTGGCTTGTCCTCGAGGGTGTCGGTTTACAGCAGCAGTGATGACTACAGTGGAGCAAGTCTTACCAACCCCACAGTCCCTGATGCATTCAAAGGTGTTGTCGATGCGGATGTCTGCCTGGGGCGGCATGTGATCGTCGGGTCAGGCAGCGTCATTCTGCCGGGTGCAATTCTGGGCGATGGTGTGGCTATTGGAGCGCTGAGTCTGGTGTCGAAAAGTTGCCCGCCATTCGGTATTTACTCCGGGGTTCCGGCCAAGCGGATCAAAGAGCGTCAACAAACCTTGCTAGCGTTGGAGGCGCAGTTTGTAGCTGGCAAGGGGGCTTGAAGGCAGCGCCTCTGGCTGCGCATGTTTTATGCCGAGTACACAGGGCAAAGTGATGTTGGCCGGTTTTTTGCTCCGCCAAGCCAATCGTCAGGTTCATGACGCGGGCGAGTATCGACGATGACTGCTTTGCCATGAACCTCCTCACTCCTTCACAGCGAGCGCCTCGTCGTCATGGCCGATCTGATCACTGTCACCAGCCCACTGCTGCCGCCTCTTGAAGAATTCATGCCCTACTTGCAAGAGATCTGGGATAGCAAGCGCCTGACCAATGGCGGCCCTTTTCACGAGCAACTGGAGCAGGAGCTTGCCAGCTATCTGGGGGTCAAGCACCTTTCTTTGTTCTGCAACGGAACGCTCGCTTTGGTGGCCGCGCTGCAGGCGTTGCGTATCACCGGTGAAGTGATCACCACGCCTTATTCGTTTGTGGCGACTGCCCATTCGCTGCTCTGGAACAATCTCAAGCCGGTGTTCGTGGACATCGACCCGGTCAGTAAGAACCTCGACCCCAAGCGGATTGAAGAGGCAATTACACCTGCTACCACTGCGATTCTGCCGGTGCACTGTTACGGAGTGCCTTGCGATGTCGAAGGTATTCAGCGCGTGGCAGATACTTACGGGCTGAAGGTCATCTACGATGCCGCTCATGCATTTGGCGTGCGTCAGGACGGGGTCAGCGTGCTCAATCATGGAGATCTGTCGATCTTGAGCTTCCATGCCACCAAGGTGTTCAACACCTTCGAAGGTGGGGCCATCATCTGTCCGGATGCCAAGATCAAGCAGCGGATCGACTACCTGAAAAACTTCGGTTTCGCTGACGAAACCACGGTCATGGCGCCGGGTATCAATGGCAAGATGAATGAGGTGCAGGCTGCATTTGGCTTGTTGCAATTGCGTCATATCGACAGTGCGCTGGGCCAGCGTCGTGCAGTTTTCGAGCGCTATCGCCAAGGCTTCGAGGGCGTCGAGGGCATCAGTCTGCTGGAGCCGCCGGCGGGGCTCGAGTGGAACTACGCCTACTGCCCGGTGCTGGTTGACGAGCGGCGATTCGGCTGCAGTCGTGATGCCCTGTACGACCGGTATCGTGAGCAAGGCATCCTGGTGCGCCGATACTTCTATCCATTGATCAGCGAGTTCCCGATGTATCGCGGATTGCCCAGCGCCGCATTATCGGGCCAGCCACACGCGCTGCATGTGTCCCGTCAGGTACTCTGCCTGCCGATTTATCCGCAATTGCCCGTCGATACTCAACAAAACATCATTGATATCGCGCTGGCGTGTCATACCAAGCCTGCGCTTGCCTGACAGCTGTCATTCTCGGCCCCAATGCT
This sequence comes from Pseudomonas sp. LRP2-20, assembly GCF_024349685.1. Classification (NCBI taxonomy): domain Bacteria; kingdom Pseudomonadati; phylum Pseudomonadota; class Gammaproteobacteria; order Pseudomonadales; family Pseudomonadaceae; genus Pseudomonas; species Pseudomonas sp. LR2-20. Next base: position 1,663,510 of record NZ_AP025944.1, read on the forward strand.
GTCATTTGACGCTCAGGATGAGCGTCAATGGCACCGATCACATTATTACCTTCTTTCAGGACGTTAGATGAGCCTTCCAGTACTGGTCAGTATTGTGATCCCGGCCTACAAGCCGCAGTTCTTTGAAAAGGCGCTGATGAGCGCCATGCTCCAGCAATACGATGCCATCGAAATCGTCGTGTGCGATGACTGTCGAAATGATGCCATTGCCAGCATCGTAGAACGCAATCGCGCCAAGAGCCGTTTCCCGATCCGCTACTACCACAACTCGGTGCCCTTGCTGGAGCCTGGCAACCTGGCGCGAGGTATCCGCAAGGCGCAGGGTGAATACGTCAAGTTTCTGTATGACGACGATCTACTCATGCCCAATGCCGTGGGCGCATTGTTGGGCGCACTGCAAGCTCACCCGCGTGCGGTGATGGCCTCGGCCAGGCGGCGGATGATCGATCCGGATGACAAGCCTTTGGGTGAGAGTTTGCTAACCCTTTTCCCTTTCAAGGAAAGCGTCATCATCGACGGGGCCGAGCTTGCCTCGTTCCTTGGGCAGCATATCTACAACTTCATCGGTGAGCCGACTTCGGTCATGTGCCGACGCGCTGACGTGCTCGCGTTCGGCGCCGACATCATGGGGATCAATGGCCAATTGATGGAGTGGCTGGGTGACGTAACCCTGTATCTGAAATTGTTGCGCCAAGGTGATCTGCTGATGCTCGCCGACACTTTGGCGTGTTTCCGTGTGTCCAGCCTGCAGACCAGCCAGATTGCCCGTGATACCCCGCATGTCGCCGCAGTCCCCTATGAGCGCTATGGCAAGGCTGTCCGGGCGTTGGGCTGGATGCGGCCTGCGGCGCTGAACGGCACCGTCAAGGTGGCCAGCCTGCAGCGTCCTGAGCAGTTCCAGGACCTGCATCTGGCAGATTATTTCAGCTCTGGCGGTGTATTGCCCATGGGGGCTCCGGATCTGCAGGCGTGGTTTCACCCGAGCGCATTGCAGACACCAGTCAGGGACTGGCTCGCTCAGCGTGTCCTGACGCCCGTGCAGCAACGCCTCGTGAAGCAGCAGCGTAATCGCATCGCAGGTCATGCCAGTGTTGCCATCGTCGTGTTGGGTGATGATATTGGAGGCGATGGCCTGGGCAAGACCCTGGCGAGTTTGGCGGCGTGGTCGGACGTTTCCACCAGCCGTATTCAGCAGCACCAGATCAATGACCGCCTGCCGGGTTGGGTTGCGCAGTTGAACTCCATACTCGACAGTTCCGATTGCGACTGGCTATTGATCCTGCGCGCAGGGGACGAGCTGCTGCCGTCAGGCACGCTCATGCTGGATCAGCGGTTGGCTGATGCGGGTGAGGCGCGTCTGATCTACTGTGACGAGCTGTACCGTACTCGGCATGACTTGCAGCTGGCGCTGCGTCCAGGGCCGAATCTTGACTATTTGCTGAGCGCTCCGGCGAGCATGGCCGGGCATTGGTTGTTGGGTCGAGGAGCGGCCGTGCAAGCCGGTGGCTTCGATGCAAGCGTTGCCGGTGCGGTGGAGTTCGACCTGATCTTGCGTCTGATCGAAGAACAGGGCCTGCAAGGTATCACCCATCTGGCAGAGCCACTGCTGATCTGCGATGAGCCGGACTGGGCGCAGAATGGCGACGAGCTTTCGAGTTTGCTACGGCATCTGGCACGACGCGGTTATGTGGATGCGCGCGTGACGCAAGGCGTCGCTCGGCACTATCGCATTCACTATGCGCACCCTGAGCAACCCTTCGTCTCCATCATCTTGTCCGGCGACTATCCGTTAACCATTTTGCAGCGCTGCCTGGAAAGCGTGTTGGCGAAAACACGTTACCCCTTCTTCGAAGTGCTGGTGCTTGATCATCCACTGCAAGATGCGGCAACGCGTTCCTGGATGTCGGCATTGCAGGGAATCGGTGCTGGAAAACTGCAGGTTGTCCAGGCGAATGCTGGCGCCGGGATGGCAGCAGCACTCAACCAGGCAGCCGGTCAGGCGAGGGGGGATTACCTGGTTCTGCTGGAGGGAAATACCCTCGCCATTCACGACGACTGGCTCGACCAGTTGCTCAACCACGGCAAGCGTGAAGAAGTGGCGGTTGTGGGGGGGAGGCTGGTAGCGGCAAATGGCACGGTGCTTACTACGGGATTGATCGCTGGCTTGCAGCATACGGTCGGCGGGGCGTTCGACGGGCTGAAATGTCATCAGCCTGGGTTCATGGGGCGGCAGCAGGTAGAGCAGAACCTAAGCGCTGTTTCGCCCTCCTGCATGATGGTGCGCAAAGCGTTGTATGAAGCGGTCGGGGGGCTGGATACGGCAATGTCTGTAGGGGCTCTGGCGGGCTTGGATCTTTGTTGCAAGATTGCGCAGCTGAGCTATCTGATTGTCTGGACGCCGCATGCAACCTTGGTGCAGGAGGAGGGTAAGGCGGACCAGGCTCCTGAATCCGATCACGATCTCGTTCATGATCGATGGCTGCCGGTGCTGGCCAATGATCCTGCTTACAATGCCAACCTTGCCTTGAGGGGCGGGGCATTCGAGCTGGAACGGCGATCTGCGCTTAACTGGCGGCCTTTGGCTTGGCAGCCGCTACCAGTGGTGCTTGCTTGTACTGCCGTTTCCGGTGAGGTGCATGAGCCGCGGTTGGCTGCGCCGCTGCAGGCACTCTGCGAAGCAGGAATGATCGATGGATTACTGAGCCATGAGTGGCTGACGCCTGCCGAGTTGCAGCGTATCAAGCCGGATGTGGTGATTTTTCAGGACAACCTTGGTCGCCTGCCGCTGGAGGTTTTGCGTCGCTTGAGGCGCCATTGCGATGGGTTTTTCATTCTGGATGTGCACGCATTCCTTTCGCAGGCTCCGTCCAGTGCAAGCTGCGACCCACAGCAGCGCTGGATTGAGTTGAGTGAAGCAGCCGCCCTGGTTGACTGCGTCATTGTTCCAACTCAGGCTTTGGCGGACGCTTTCGCGGCGCTGCATGCCGATGTTCGCCTTCTGCAGCCGCGACTGGGCAGGGAGTGGAGTGACTTGCCGCTCTATACATCGCAAACAGGAAAACCGCGAATCGGGTGTCTATTCGAGCCTTCGACCAGCCTCGACGCGCAACTGCTGGAGGCCATCGTGCAGCGCCTGTCCGACCGCGTTGAATGGGTACTGTGGGGTGATGTGCCCGAGCCTTTGCGGGCGGTGGCGAGCGAAGTACATGAGGGAGGGGTGGACACTGACCCTCAGCGCCTGGTCGAGCTGAGTCTGAATCTGGTGCTGGCACCGCTCGGCATGAGTGGTCTGGATAGCTGTCGGACGCCGCTGTCGTTGTTGCGCTATGGCGCTTGCGGGTACGCGGTCATTTGCAGTGACTCCCCGGCGTACCGGAACGATCTTGACCTCTGTCGGGTGGAAAATAGCCTTGAGCACTGGTTACAGGCGATCGAGCGTCATCTGGCAGACCCGCATGCGTCAATGCTTCAGGCTAGCAGGTTGCGGGATCAGGTAAGGCGGGATTGGTTGTTCGACCACAACAGTGTGGCGCAATGGGCGATGGGCTGGGCGCGGTAATCGGCAGGCCTGATCAGGGGCAACGCGTTGTTTTCATTGGGCTGGCAAGGTGCCATCAACTTTTTTTGAAAAAAGGCCTAAAGCAACTTGCCAGCCCGACGATAACCATTACGAAGGTTCTCTAGGCCACAACCGGCGGATGCCAGGGCCGGAAGCCGTAGTACCCAACCAACGAGGATTTCGTCATGGCTTTGACCGTTAACACCAACACCACTTCGCTGGGCGTTCAGAAGAACCTGAACCGCGCTTCCGATGCACTGTCGACTTCGATGACCCGTCTGTCTTCCGGCTTGAAAATCAACAGCGCCAAAGACGACGCTGCTGGCCTGCAGATCGCTACCCGCATGACCTCGCAGATCCGTGGTCAGACCATGGCGATCAAAAACGCCAACGACGGTATCTCGATTGCCCAGACCGCTGAAGGCGCGATGCAAGAGCAGACCAACATTCTGCAGCGTATGCGTGAACTGGCTGTTCAGGCCAACAACTCGTCGAACAGCGATGAAGACCGTAACGCCCTGAACAAAGAGTTCGCTTCGATGTCGGACGAACTGACCCGTATTGCCAACAGCACTCAGCTGAACGGCAAGAACCTGCTGAACACCAGCGCCACCATGTCGTTCCAGGTGGGCTCCAACACCGGTTCCGAGAACCAGATCTCCATCACCCTGGCAGACCTGACCGCCGCCACCCTGTCGGTTGACAGCGGCAGCATCGCAATCTCCGGCACCGATGCCACCATCGGCGGCAACTTCAGCGCCGCTGTCGACGCCATCGACGCTGCTCTGCAAAGCATCAACACCCAGCGCGCCGACCTGGGTGCGGTGCAAAACCGTCTGACCAGCACCATCAACAACCTGCAGAACATCAACGAAAACGCCGAGGCTGCCCGCAGCCGCGTTCAAGACACCGACTTCGCTGCTGAAACTGCTCAGCTGACCAAGCAGCAGACCCTGCAGCAGGCTTCGACTTCGGTTCTGGCCCAGGCCAACCAGCTGCCGTCGGCAGTACTGAAGCTGCTGGGTTAATCTGCCTAGTTGCCGGCGGGGGAGTGCGCGTGCCGCACTTCCCCGCTTTTTCATTGCGAGGTGGTAGACATGGACATGAGCGTGAAGCTGAACCTGTCTTACCCGGCCGCACGCCCGGCCGAGCAGGTCGCCGAAAAACCGGTTGTGCGGTCGGCGGAGCAAGCGAAACTCGAGGACGACAGCAAAGACGCTTCGTCAGTGCAGCAGGCTGACAAGGTCAAGAATGCCGTTTCGGAGATCGAAAAATTCCTGAAAGCGTCTCAGCGCAATCTGGAGTTTTCCACGGATGAAGAATCCGGCAAGATCGTGGTCAAGGTCATCGCGACCGACAGTGGTGAGTTGATTCGGCAATTGCCTTCCGAGGAGGCCTTGCGGATCGCCCACAGTCTGAGCGATGTCAAAAGTGTTCTGTTCGACGCCAAGGTGTGACCGGCGGCGAACACCAATGAAGCGAAGCATGTCGGTCCCGCAGGAGCGGGCTGACGCGTTGAAGAGAGGGACAACAACATGGCAAGCCCGCTTACTTCCAGCACTGGCCTGGGGTCTGGTCTTAACATTACCGATATCGTGAGCGTTCTGGTCAAGTCGGATACTGCCGCCAAGCAGGCGCAGATCACTCGGCAGACCGCGAACAATACCGCGTACATTTCCGGGGTTGGTGCGCTGCGCAGTGCGCTCACCACCTTCACCACGGCGATGAGCAAACTCAACGACCAGGCTTCTCCTTCTTTCAACGCCTATGCCGCCACGTCGGCCAGTGACTCGATAGTCAAGGCCACTGCCAGTAACACCGCCGTGGCGGGTACCTATAACATCGAGGTGAAGAACCTCGCGACCAGCTCCAAGGTGGCGAGCCAGGCATTTGCCGCCGGCGCCAGTACGAGCATTCCGGAAGGCGATCTGGTCATCAGTCAGGGTGGCAAGGACTACACTGTCAAAGTGGGGGCCAACGCTACGCTGCAAACGGTCCGTGACCAGATCAACAAAGAGCTCGGTGGCAGTGGCTTTTCCGCCAACATCGTCACCGGTGAGGATGGTGCCCGCCTGGTGCTGGGCTCGACCACTACCGGTGCCAATACCGACATTTCCGTCAGTGGGCTGGGGTTGGACATCGACGGTACCAAGTCCATGGCTGATAACGGCGCAGGCTACATCACTGCAGTTGCCAAGGATGCCGTGGTGTTGATCGATGGCCTGGAGGTCAAGAGTGCTTCCAATACCGTCAGTGACGCCATCAGCGGCATCAAGCTCGACCTCAATGGTGCCAGTGCCACCGGCGTGACCACCAAGGTGACGGTTGCGGCGAACAACGATGGCCTGAAAACGTCCATTCAAGCGTTCGTCGATGCTTTCAATACCTTGCAGAAAGCCGTCACCTCGCTCACCAGTACCTCCAAGGATGAGGATGGCAACACGGTGCTGGGTTCGCTGACCAACGATCCGACCACGCGTTCGCTGCTGGGTGATGTCCGTGGAGTTCTCTCGGAAGTGGGGGCAGGGGATCGGCTGACTACGTTGAGCCAGCTGGGTATCAATACCCAGCGCGATGGTACGTTGGAGTTCAATAGCACCAAGTTCACCGCAGCGATGAACGACAAGAAGCTTGGTGGTGAGGTGCAGGACCTGTTCACCGGGACCGGGGGTATTTTCGAGCGCATGAACAAGGCGATCGAACCCTACAACTCCACGGACGGTTCCCTGGCTACCCGCAAAGCGAGCCTGGACAAGGTTGCTGCCAATCTGGCCGAGCAGCAGGCGGCGCTTGATCGGCGTACTGATTCATTAACCGAGTCGCTGACCAAGAAGTACGTTGCTCTCGACACTGCCCTGGGCAAGATGAAGGCCCAGGCCGACCAGATCACCTCGATCTTCGAGGCCATCAACGCCCAGGCCAAGAAGTCCTGATCGTCTGATCCTGCCAAAAGCCCGGCGGCATCCTCTGGATGCCCCGGGTTTTTTGCTTTTCTTCTAAAGTTTTTTGACGTCTCGGCGATACACAGGGTACAAGCAACCTTTTTCGCAGCAACGAGGTAGATCCATGAACCCGATGTTGGCCCTTCGGCAATACCAGAAAGTCAACGGCGTGGCCCAGACATCCGAAGCCAGCCCTCACCGTCTGGTGCAGATGCTCATGCAGGGCGGGCTTGACCGAATGGCTCAGGCCAAGGGTGCGATTGCGCGCAACGATATCGCCCAGAAAGGCATCCTGATCGGCAAGGCCATCGACATCATTGGCGGCCTGCGCGAGGGCCTGGATCTGGAAAACCACGCCGACAGCCTGGCCGAACTGGACAGCCTGTACACCTACATGAGCCGCCGCCTGATCGAAGCCAACGCCAAGAGCGACCCGGCCATCATCGATGAGGTGGCGCGCCTGCTGATTACCGTCAAGGAAGGTTGGGACGCCATCGGCGAGCAGACGTCGGCTTCCTGAGCCAGGAGAGGATGCCATGAGCGATGTAATCGCCCGAATCGAACAGACCCGCCAGTTGTTGCTGACGGCACTGGAGAAGCGCGACTGGGATGCCGTGGGTGAACTGGATCTGGATTGCCGCCTGCGTATCAATGATTTACTAGGCGAGGCGCACGGCCAGGAAGCCGATGTACGCGACAGTCTTGAGCAGTTGCTGGTCGTTTACCGGCAACTGATTGACGTTGCAAGTGGCGAGCGTCAATCAATAGTCGACGAGATGATGCAAATCCGTCAGGCGAAAAACGCCGCCAAGGTATACCATCTGTTCACTTGACCACAGATTCGCAAAAAGCCGTGCGCCATTAATTTGACTGCATAGGTTTTTTTGACTTTACTAGTGGCTGTTTTCGAATTTCAGACGTCCGAACACTGACCATTCAGTCGGAGATGTCGAGCATGCCCTGAGAGGGGCGCCGATATGACTAGGGAAGTTGCTATTGCATGTGGCGTGAAACCAAGATTCTCCTGATCGATGACGACAGCGCCCGCCGCCGCGATCTGGCGGTGGTCCTGAACTTTCTCGGCGAAGAAAACCTCCCATGCTCCAGCCAGGACTGGCAGCAAGTCGTAGGGGGGCTGTCTTCGAGTCGCGAAGTGCTATGCGTGCTGATCGGTACTGTCAATGCTCCAGGCAGTGTGCTTGGGTTGCTTAAGACAGTGGCTGCGTGGGATGAGTTCCTTCCGGTTCTGCTGATTGGTGAAATTTCTTCGGCGGACTTCCCGGAAGAGTTGCGTCGTCGGGTGCTGTCCAACCTCGAGATGCCGCCGAGCTACAGCCAGCTGCTCGATTCGCTGCACCGTGCCCAGGTCTACCGCGAGATGTACGACCAGGCCCGCGAGCGCGGTCGTCAACGCGAGCCGAACCTGTTCCGCAGCCTGGTCGGCACCAGCCGTGCCATCCAGCATGTGCGGCAGATGATGCAGCAGGTGGCCGATACCGACGCCAGCGTGCTGATCCTCGGTGAGTCCGGCACCGGCAAGGAAGTGGTGGCGCGCAACCTGCACTACCATTCCAAGCGCCGCGAAGCGCCGTTCGTGCCGGTCAACTGCGGGGCGATCCCGGCCGAGTTGCTCGAAAGCGAGCTGTTCGGCCACGAGAAAGGCGCCTTCACCGGTGCCATCACCAGCCGTGCCGGGCGCTTCGAGCTGGCCAACGGCGGTACCCTGTTCCTCGACGAAATCGGTGACATGCCGCTGCCGATGCAGGTCAAGCTGCTGCGTGTGCTGCAGGAGCGCACGTTCGAGCGCGTGGGCAGCAACAAGACCCAGAGCATCGACGTACGCATCATCGCCGCGACCCACAAGAACCTCGAAACCATGATCGAGGATGGGACGTTCCGCGAAGACCTGTATTACCGGCTCAATGTGTTCCCGATCGAGATGGCGCCACTGCGCGAGCGCGTGGAGGACATCCCGCTGTTGATGAACGAGCTGATCTCGCGCATGGAGCACGAGAAGCGCGGCTCGATCCGTTTCAATTCGGCGGCGATCATGTCGCTCTGCCGCCACGGCTGGCCGGGCAACGTCCGCGAGCTGGCCAACCTGGTCGAGCGCATGGCGATCATGCACCCGTATGGGGTGATCGGGGTGTCGGAGCTGCCGAAGAAGTTCCGTTATATCGATGACGAGGATGAGCAGCTGGTCGACAGCTTGCGCAGCGACCTCGAAGAGCGCGTGGCGATCAATGGTCACACGCCGAACTTCAGCAACCATGCGATGTTGCCGCCGGAAGGCCTGGACCTGAAGGACTACCTCGGCAGTCTTGAGCAGGGCCTGATCCAGCAGGCGCTGGACGATGCCAACGGTATCGTTGCGCGGGCGGCTGAACGTTTGCGTATTCGCCGTACCACCCTGGTCGAGAAGATGCGCAAGTACGGCATGAGTCGCCAGGGCGGCGAGGACCAGGCAGAAGACTGATTGCGCTTTTGGGGTGTATGCCTTGAGGTTGATGTTGGCGCTCGATATACGCCACACCACAGGGCTCGAACTGATCACCCTCGAGCAATCCCCCATCCCCGGCACGCCTATTGCTACACCGCTGGCACCACACCGTTTTTATGACGGTCAGCCACGCGAGAGAGCACGATGCCCCAGGCCGCCCACTTTTCCCGAGTCCCTGATCTGCAGGGGCGTACCCCGGTCGAACAGGAGAGTCGACAGGGGCTGGAACAGGCGTTCGCCCTGTTCAATCAGGTTTCCAGCCAGCTCAACCAGTCCTACAGCATGCTCGAAGCCCGCGTCAGCGAGCTCAAGGGCGAGCTGGCGGTGGTCGGCGCGCAGCGCATGGCCGAACTGAACGAAAAGGAACGCCTGGCCAATCGCCTGCAGAACCTGCTCGACCTGCTGCCGGGCGGGGTGATCGTGATTGATGACCAAGGCTTGGTGCGCGAGGCCAATCCGGCGGCCTGCGAAATGCTCGGCGAGCCTGTGGTCGGCCAGCTGTGGCGCCAGGTGATCGCGCGCAGCTTCGCCCCGCGCAAGGACGATGGCCATGAGGTCTCGCTGCGTGATGGCCGCCGTCTGTCCATCGCCACCCGCTCGCTGGATGCCGAGCCCGGCCAGCTGGTGCTGCTCAACGACCTGACTGAAACCCGCCGCCTGCAGGACCAGTTGGCCCGGCATGAGCGCCTGTCTTCACTGGGGCGCATGGTTGCCTCGCTGGCGCACCAGATTCGGACGCCGTTGTCGGCGGCCATGCTCTATGCCAGTCACCTGGCCGATGGCGAGCGCGAGCTCGCGCCAGAAACCCGCCAGCGCTTCGCTGGCAGCCTCAAGGAGCGCCTGCACGAGCTGGAGCACCAGGTACGTGACATGCTGGTGTTTGCCCGAGGCGAGCTGCCACTGGGTGATCGACTGACCCCCAAGGCTTTGTTCCAGGCCCTGCAGCAAGCGGCTCAGCCCCATGTGCAAGGGCATGCCGTGCGCTGGCAGTGCGACAGCCACCTGGGCGAGTTGCTGTGCAACCGCGACACCCTGGTCGGCGCCTTGCTCAACCTGATCGAGAACGCCTTGCAGGCCAGTGACAGCCCGGCCCGGCTCAAGGTGCACCTGTTCCGCCGCGAGCGCACCTTGTACCTGAACATCAGCGATGCCGGCAGTGGCATCGATGCCGAGCTGCTGGGGCGCCTGGGTGAACCATTCCTGACCACCAAGGCCACCGGCACCGGGCTTGGGCTGGCGGTGGTCAAGGCCGTGGTGCGTGCGCACCAGGGCAAGCTGCAGCTGCGCTCGAAGGTCGGGCGTGGCACCTGTGTAAAGGTTGAGCTGCCGTTGATCGACGGGCAGGCAACGGAGGTCGTGTGATGGCAATCAAGGTGCTGCTGGTCGAGGATGACCGCGTATTGCGCCAGGCGCTGGGCGATACCCTGGAGATCGGTGGCTTCGCCTTTGATGCGGTCGGTAGCGCCGAGGAGGCGCTGCAGGCAGTGGAGGGCGAGTCTTACAGCCTGGTGGTCAGCGACGTGAACATGCCGGGTATGGATGGGCACCAGTTGCTGGCGCAGTTGCGCCGTCTTCAGCCTCAGTTGCCGGTGTTGCTGATGACTGCCCACGCGGCCGTCGAGCGTGCCGTGGAGGCCATGCGCCAGGGGGCTGCGGATTATCTGGTCAAGCCATTCGAGCCCAAGGCCTTGCTGAGCCTGGTCGAACGCCATGCCGCCGGGCGCCTGACGGCGACCGACAATGAGGGGCCGGTGGCCTGCGAGCCCGCCAGTCGACAGTTGCTGGAGCTGGCTGCACGGGTGGCGCGCAGCGACTCGACCGTGCTCATTTCCGGTGAGTCGGGTACTGGCAAGGAAGTGCTGGCGCGCTACATCCACCAGCAGTCGCCGCGGGCGGCGCAGCCTTTCGTTGCGATCAACTGCGCGGCGATCCCGGACAACATGCTCGAAGCCACGCTGTTCGGCCACGAGAAGGGGGCCTTCACTGGCGCCATTGCCGCCCAGGCCGGCAAGTTCGAGCAGGCCGAGGGTGGCACCTTGCTGCTCGACGAGATTTCCGAGATGCCCCTTGGCCTGCAGGCCAAGCTGCTGCGCGTGTTGCAGGAGCGCGAGGTGGAACGGGTCGGCGGGCGCAAGCCGATCGCCCTGGATATCCGGGTGCTGGCCACCAGCAACCGCGACATGGCAGGTGAAGTGGCGGCGGGGCGCTTTCGTGAAGACCTGTACTACCGCCTTTCGGTTTTCCCGCTGGCCTGGCAACCGCTGCGCGAGCGCAGTGGCGATATCCTGCCGCTGGCCGAGCGCCTGCTGGCGCGCCACGTGGCGAAGATGAAGCACGCGCCGGTGCGCTTGTCTGCCGAGGCGCGCGCGTGCCTGCAGGCGCATGCCTGGCCGGGCAATGTGCGCGAGCTGGACAACGCCTTGCAGCGGGCGTTGATCCTGCAGCAGGGCGGGATGATCGAGGCGGCGGATTTTTGTCTGGCTGGCGCCATTCCATTGTCGGCCGGGGCGATTGCTACTATATCGCCATCATCTGCGGAAGTGGTAGTTGATTCGGGTGGCCTGGGCGACGATATGCGTCGTCATGAATTCCAGATGATCATCGACACCTTGCGTGCCGAGCGTGGGCGGCGCAAGGAAGCTGCCGAAAAGCTGGGCATCAGCCCGCGTACATTGCGCTACAAACTGGCGCAGATGCGTGATGCCGGGCTCGACGTGGAAGCCAGCCTGTTCGGCTGAAGCACTCATTTATATGTTTGCGGTGCGGGCTGGCACACGTGTTGCTAGTTCAGGGCTATCCGCCGCATGAGTGTCAAAAAAATGCGGCCGCCGGAGAGAGAAGGTCATGAGCCAAGGTGTTGAATTCAATCGTCTGATGTTGGACATGCGGGCCATGCAGGCCGATGCCATGTCGCTGCCCAAAGCCACTGTCGCCCCCGAGCTGGCGCCTGGCCAAAGCACCTTTGCCGACATGCTCGGCCAGGCCATCGGCAAGGTCAACGAGACCCAGCAGGCGTCGACCCAGCTGGCCAATGCCTTCGAGATCGGCAAGAGCGGCGTCGACCTGACTGACGTGATGATCGCCTCGCAGAAAGCCAGCGTGTCCATGCAGGCATTGACCCAGGTGCGCAACAAGCTGGTCCAGGCGTATCAGGACATCATGCAGATGCCGGTTTGAGGACGGAAGTAAGTCATGGCTGATGCAGTCGTCGATAACGCCCCCGCCAAGAGCGGAGCGCCAGCTTCCAAGCCGGCGCTGTTGAACATGGCGTTCCTGGAAAACATCTCGCAGATGCCCATGCTGCGTCAGGTCGGCCTGCTGGTCGGGCTGGCAGCGAGCGTGGCGATTGGCTTCGCCGTGGTGCTGTGGTCGCAGCAGCCCGATTACCGGCCGCTGTACGGCAGTCTGGCCGGCATGGACACCAAGCAGGTCATGGATACCCTGGCCTCCGCAGACATTCCCTATCATGTCGAGCCCAACTCCGGTGCTCTGCTGGTCAAGGCCGACGACCTCTCCCGTGCGCGCCTGAAGCTGGCGGCCGCCGGCGTGGCGCCGAGCGATGGCAATGTCGGCTTCGAGTTGCTCGATAAAGAGCAAGGGCTGGGCACCAGCCAGTTCATGGAGGCCACCCGCTATCGTCGTGGCCTGGAAGGTGAGCTGGCGCGTACCGTTTCCAGCCTGAACAACGTCAAGGCTGCCCGCGTGCACCTGGCGATCCCGAAAAGCTCGGTGTTCGTGCGTGATGAGCGCAAGCCAAGCGCTTCGGTGCTGGTCGAGCTGTACCCGGGCCGTTCGCTGGAAGCCGGTCAGGTAATGGCCATCGTCAACCTGGTGGCGACCAGTGTGCCCGAGCTGGACAAGTCGCAAGTCACCGTGGTCGACCAGCGCGGCAACCTGCTCTCGGAGCAGGTGCAGGACACTGCGCTGACCATGGCCGGCAAGCAGTTCGACTACAGCCGCCGCATGGAAGGCATGCTCACCCAGCGTGTGCACAACATCCTGCAGCCGGTGCTGGGCAATGACCGCTACAAGGCAGAGGTGTCCGCCGACCTGGACTTCAGTGCGGTCGAGTCGACCTCCGAGCAGTTCAACCCGGACCAACCGGCACTGCGCAGCGAGCAGGCGGTCAATGAACAACGTGCCAGCAGCCAAGGCCCGCAGGGCGTTCCGGGTGCGCTGAGCAACCAGCCGCCTGGCCCGGCGTCGGCGCCGCAAACCACCGGTGGTGCTGCCGGGTCGGCCGCTGCGATCCAGCCAGGCCAGCCGCTGGTGGATGCCAACGGCCAGCAGATCATGGACCCGGCCACCGGCCAGCCAATGCTTGCGCCGTATCCATCGGACAAGCGTGAGCAGACCACCAAGAACTTCGAGCTGGACCGTTCGATCAGCCATACCCGCCAGCAGCAGGGTCGCCTGACCCGCCTGTCGGTGGCGGTGGTGGTCGACGACCAGGTCAAGGTCGATGCCAATGGCGAAACCACCCGTGCCCCTTGGGGGGCTGAAGACCTGGCCCGCTTCACGCGCCTGGTGCAGGACGCGGTGGGCTTCGATGCCAGCCGTGGCGACAGCGTGACGGTGATCAACGTGCCGTTCGCCGCCGACCGTGGTGAAGAGATCGCCGATATCGCGTTCTACCAGCAGCCGTGGTTCTGGGACATCGTCAAGCAGGTGCTGGGCGTGCTGTTCATCCTGGTGCTGGTGTTCGGCGTGCTGCGTCCAGTGCTCAACAACATCACCGGTGGCGGCAAGCAGGCTGCTGCGGACAGCGATATGGAACTGGGCGGGATGATCGGTCTGGATGGCGAGCTGGCCAACGACCGTGTCAGCCTCGGTGGCCCGTCAAGCATTCTGTTGCCGAGCCCTACCGAGGGTTACGAAGCACAGCTCAACGCAATCAAAGGCCTGGTGGCCGAAGACCCGGGCCGCGTAGCCCAGGTCGTCAAAGAGTGGATCAACGCCGATGAGTGACAATCGAGCCATTACCGCCAAGCTGAGCCGTGTCGACAAGGCCGCGATCCTGCTGCTGTCGCTCGGTGAGACCGATGCTGCGCAAGTACTGCGGCACATGGGCCCGAAAGAGGTGCAGCGGGTCGGTGTGGCCATGGCGCAGATGGGGACCGTGCACCGCGAGCAGGTCGAGCAGGTGATGAGCGAGTTCGTCGAGATCGTCGGCGACCAGACCAGCCTGGGCGTGGGCTCTGATGCCTACATCCGCAAGATGCTCAACCAGGCCCTGGGCGAGGACAAGGCCAACGGCCTGGTCGACCGCATCCTGCTCGGTGGCAACACCAGCGGCCTGGACAGCCTCAAGTGGATGGAGCCGCGCGCCGTGGCCGATGTGATCCGCTACGAGCACCCGCAGATCCAGGCCATCGTGGTGGCCTACCTCGACCCCGACCAGGCGGGTGAGGTGCTGAGCAACTTCGACCACAAGGTGCGCCTGGACATCGTCCTGCGCGTGTCGTCGCTCAACACCGTGCAACCGGCGGCGCTCAAGGAGCTGAACCAGATCCTCGAGAAGCAGTTCTCGGGCAACTCCAATGCTGCGCGCACCACCCTGGGCGGCATCAAGCGCGCCGCCGATATCATGAACTTCCTCGACAGTTCCGTGGAGGGTGCGCTGATGGATGCGATCCGCGAGATCGACAGCGACCTGTCGGAACAGATCGAAGACCTGATGTTCGTCTTCAACAACCTGGCCGACGTCGACGATCGCGGTATCCAGGCGCTGCTGCGTGAAGTGTCGTCCGACGTGCTGGTGGTGTCGCTCAAGGGCGCCGACGAGCGGGTCAAGGACAAGATCTTCAAGAACATGTCCAAGCGTGCCTCCGAGCTGCTGCGCGACGACCTCGAGGCCAAGGGCCCGGTGCGCGTCAGCGACGTGGAAACGGCGCAGAAGGAAATCCTCACCATCGCCCGCCGCATGGCAGAGGCCGGCGAGATCGTGCTCGGCGGCAAGGGTGCCGAGGAAATGATCTGATCCACAGGCGACACGAACCCACTGTGGGAGCGGGCTTGCCCGCGAACACCGGCGAAGCCGGTGCCATTCACCGCGGTGCCTGCTTCGCGGGCAAGCCCGCTCCCACGGGACTGCATCGGTCGTTGTTGAGTAGCTGAGAACATGCCCACCAAAGAATCCCATCCCAGTGACCTGATCCGCGCCCGCGACCTCGAGGGCGTCGACGTCTGGGCGCTGCCCAGCTTCGACCCGGAGCCAGAGCCGCAACCCGAGCCGGAGCCGGAAGTCGTCGAGGAAGAGGTCGAGGAAGTACCGCTGGAGGAAGTCCAGCCGTTGACCCTCGAAGAACTCGAGGCGATCCGCCAGGAGGCCTACAACGAAGGCTTCGCCACTGGCGAGCGCGAGGGCTTCCACAGTACCCAGCTGAAGGTGCGCCAGGAGGCCGAGGAGGCACTGGCCATCAAGCTGGCCAGCCTGGAGCAACTGATGGGCCACCTGCTCGAGCCGATCGCCGAGCAGGACACGCAGATCGAACGCAGTGTGGTGCATCTGGTTGCGCACATGGCGCGCCAGGTCATCGGCCGCGAACTGCGCAGCGATTCCAGCCAGATCACCCAGGTGCTGCGCGAGGCGCTGAAGCTGCTGCCGATGGGCGCCGACAACATCCGCATCCACCTCAACCCGCAGGATTTCGAGCTGGCCAAGGCCCTGCGCGAACGCCATGAGGAGAGCTGGAAACTACTCGAAGACGAAGCCCTGCTGCCAGGTGGCTGCCGGATCGAGACCCTCCACAGCCGCATCGATGCGACCATGGAAACTCGCATCGAAAAAGCCGTGGCGCAATTGTTCGACCAGTTGCATGACCAAGCCCTGCACCCGGCGGCTGCGGACATGTCGGTGGAACTGGACACCAGCGATGCGCCTTGACCGCACCAGCTTCGGCAAGCGCCTGGGCGGTTACGCCGAGGCGATCGCGCTGCCGGTGCAACCGGTGGTCGAAGGCCGCCTGCTGCGCATGGTCGGCCTTACCCTCGAAGCCGAAGGCCTGCGCGCCGCGGTAGGCGGGCGTTGCCTGGTGATCAACGACGACAGCTACCACCCGGTGCAGGTCGAGGCCGAGGTGATGGGCTTTGCCGGCAACAAGGTGTTCCTGATGCCGGTGGGCAGCATCGCTGGCATCGCGCCGGGCGCGCGCGTGGTGCCGCTGGACGACAGTGGGCGCCTGCCCATGGGCATGAGCATGCTTGGCCGGGTGCTCGACGGTGCCGGGCGCGCCCTCGACGGCAAGGGCGGCATGCGCGCAGAAGACTGGGTGCCGATGGACGGGCCGATCATCAACCCGCTCAACCGTGATCCGATCAGCAAGCCGCTGGACGTCGGTATTCGCAGCATCAATGGTCTGCTCACCGTCGGCCGTGGCCAGCGCCTGGGCCTGTTCGCCGGCACTGGCGTCGGTAAATCGGTGTTGCTGGGCATGATGACCCGCTTCACCGAAGCGGACATCATCGTCGTCGGCCTGATTGGCGAGCGGGGCCGCGAGGTCAAGGAATTCATCGAGCACATCCTCGGCGAGGAGGGGCTCAAGCGCTCGGTGGTCGTGGCATCGCCCGCTGACGATGCGCCGCTGATGCGTTTGCGCGCGGCCATGTACTGCACGCGCATTGCCGAATACTTCCGCGACAAGGGCAAGAACGTCCTGCTGCTGATGGATTCGCTGACCCGTTTTGCCCAGGCTCAGCGCGAAATCGCCCTGGCCATCGGTGAGCCACCGGCTACCCGCGGCTATCCGCCGTCGGTGTTCGCCAAGCTGCCCAAGCTGGTGGAGCGCGCTGGTAACGGCGAGCCCGGTGGTGGTTCGATTACAGCCTTTTACACCGTGCTGTCCGAGGGTGACGACCAGCAGGACCCGATCGCCGACTCGGCGCGGGGTGTGCTCGACGGCCACTTCGTGTTGTCCCGGCGCCTGGCCGAGGAGGGGCATTATCCGGCGATCGACATCGAAGCTTCGATCAGCCGGGTCATGCCGCAGGTGGTGGATGCCGACCACTTGCGCCAGGCACAGAAATTCAAGCAACTGTGGTCAAGGCTGTCGCAGAGTCGCGACCTGATCAGCGTGGGCGCCTATGTGGCCGGTGGCGACCCGGAAACCGACCTGGCGATTGCCTTGCAGCCGCGGCTGGTGGACTTCCTGCGCCAGGGGCTGGACGAAAATGTCGGCATGGGCCAGAGCCGCACCGAGCTGGGGGCGATCTTCACGCCGCCGGCGAAAGGCTGATAGGTCATGAGCCTGCCCGGTCGCGCTGCCCGCCTGGCCCCTGTGGTCGACATGGCCGAAGAGGCTGAGCGCAAGGCCGCCCAGCGCGTGGGGCAGTTCCAGCAGCAAGTGGTTCAGGCCCAGGCCAAGCTGGCAGAGCTGGAGTCGTTCCGCGAAGGGTATCAGGCGCAGTGGATCAACCGCGGCGGGCAGGGCGTGAACGGCAGCTGGCTGCTCAACTACCAGCGCTTTCTGGCCCAGCTGGAAACGGCCATGACCCAGCAGCGCCAGAGCCTGGCCTGGCATGAGAACAACCTGAAGAATGCCCGTGGCACCTGGCAGCAGGCCTATGCCCGGGTGGAAGGGCTGCGCAAGCTGGTGCAGCGGTACATGGAGGAGGCACGGCGGGCCGAAGACAAGCGCGAGCAGCGTTTGCTGGACGAGCTGTCGCAGCGCTTGCCGCGGCAAGGTCATTTGTAACCTGTGCCGGCCTCTTCGCGGGGCAAGCCCGCTCCCACAGGGACCACGCAATGCTTGAGATTGTGGTGATCACTGTGGGAGCGGGCTTGACCCGCGAAGAGGCCGGCACAGGCTTGCCTTGATAGTCCGGCCACTGGCTGCTAAACCTTGAAGAGTTGCATTCGCCATCATCGAAGGAATCGCTAGCATGGCAGTCGAGACAGACTTTTCGCAGGACGGCAAAAAGCTCACGATCAAGGTCAAGGGGCGCTTCGATTTTGGCAAGCATCAGGAATTTCGTGATGCCTACGAACGCCAGCCTAAAAGACCCGACTCGGTGGTGGTCGACCTGAAGGACGCCACCTATCTGGACAGCTCCGCGCTGGGCATGCTGCTGTTGCTACGTGACCATGCCGGCGGTGACGACTCGGACGTTCGCGTGGTACATGCCAGCTCCGACGTGCGCAAGATCCTGGCGATTTCCAATTTCGAAAAACTGTTCGATATCAGTTGAACGCCCAGATGCCGGCCGAACAGGCGTTGACCGTGCTGGTGGCTGAGGACGGGGCGGTCGACCGCCTGCTGCTGGCGCAGATCGTCCGTCGCCAGGGGCACCAGGTGTTCACCGCGGAAAATGGCGAACAAGCCGTGGCGTTGTTTGTCGAGAAGCGCCCGCAGCTGGTGTTGCTCGACGCCTTGATGCCGGTGATGGATGGTTTCGAGGCCGCGCGGCAGATCAAGGCGCTGGCCGGCGAGGCGCTGGTGCCGATCATCTTCCTGACCTCGCTGAACGAGGAGGATGCCTTGGTGCGTTGCCTGGAGGCCGGGGGCGACGACTTCATGGCCAAGCCCTACAGTGCGGTGATCCTCGGTGCCAAGATCCGCGCCATGGACCGCCTGCGGCGCTTGCAGGCGACCGTGCTCGAGCAGCGTGACCAGATCACCCGCCACCATCACCACCTGCTCAACGAACAACGGGTGGCCAAGGCGGTGTTCGACAAGGTCGCCCACTCCGGCTGCATCACCGCACCGAACATTCGTTACCTGCAGTCGCCTTACGCCCTGTTCAATGGCGACCTGTTGCTGGCGGCGTTCACCCCGGCGGGTGACATGCATGTGTTGCTCGGCGACTTCACCGGCCATGGTCTACCCGCCGCAGTCGGCGCGATGCCGCTGGCGGAAGTGTTCTATGGCATGACTGCCAAGGGTTACGGCCTGGCACAGATGCTGCGCGAGATGAACGCCAAGCTCAAGCGCATCCTGCCGGTGGACATGTTCTGCTGCGCGCTGCTGCTCAAGATCAGCGTGCAGCGCGGTGCCGTGGAAGTGTGGAATGGCGGGATGCCGGATGGCTATCGGCTTTCTGCCGATGGCGCAGTACTCGGCTGCCTGGGTTCGCGGCACTTGCCACTGGGTATCCTGGCGCCGGAGCGCTTCGACGACAGTACCGAGGTGTTGCCGCTGGCGGCGGGTGAGCGGCTGCTGCTGCTGTCCGATGGCGTGGTCGATACCGCAGACGAGCAGGAGCGCCTGTTCGGCGTCGAGCGCTTGCGCGAGGTGCTGGGGGCCAATCGCGACCCGGCGCAGTTGTTCGACGAAGTGATGCAGGCCCTGGAGCGTTTCGGTGGGCGCCCCCGGGATGACATCAGCCTGTGTGATATTCGCATGTTCAGTGGCGAAGAGCGGGTGCCTGCGCCAACCTTGTATTCCGACAGTGGACGCTCCAGCCCGCTGGACTGGTCGCTGGGCTTCGAGTTGCGGGGCGAAAGCCTCAAGCGTTTCAATCCCGTGCCCTATCTGGTGCAGTTGTTGCAGGAAATCCATGGGCTGCGGCCGCGCACCGGTGCCTTGCACAGTGTGCTCAGCGAGCTTTATTCCAATGCCCTGGAGCATGGTGTGCTGGGCCTGGATTCACAGCTCAAGCGTGATGTGCAGGGGTTTGCCGACTACTATCAGGAACGGGCCCGGCGCTTGGTCGCGTTGGCCGAAGGTTTCGTGCGCATCGACCTGAAGGTGGAACCGTCAGGGGCGGGTGGGCGTCTTACCATCGAGGTTCGCGACAGTGGCGCGGGGTTCGATGTGTGCGGTGTATTGTCGCGCCCGTCCCTGGAACAGGACTTGAGCGGGCGCGGGCTGAACCTGGTAAAGCGGCTTGGCAGCCGTGCCGAGTGGAGCGAAGGCGGCCGTTGTGCCCGCGTTCAGTTCGATTGGTGATGCGTCTGGAGGGCCGCGGGGCGGCTCAGGCATAATCCGGCTTGATCAAGGAGTGAGCAAGTGACAGACAAGCATATTGACCACAAGGTACTCAGCGACTTGCAGGAGGTCATGGAAGATGGCTACCTGCAATTGTTGGAAACCTTTCTGGAAGATTCCGAGCGGCGCTTGAGCCAGCTGCATGAGGCCAAGAGCGTCGATGAACTCGGCATGGCCGCGCACAGCTTCAAGGGCAGCAGCAGCAACATGGGCGCTGTTGGCCTTGCCCAGTTGTGCCAGCAGCTGGAAGAGCGGGTGAAGGTGCGGCAGTTGTATGGCATCGAGGATCTGATCAACCAGATCGACCGGGAATACCTGGAAGTGAAGTGCTTCTATCGCGGCGAACGTGAGCGCGTTTCGGCTAACTGATGGCAAGTTGGCGCGACTCTTGCGTATCTGTAGCCAGATGATATTCCAGTTTCTGGCGCGGAGACCGTTCAATGCCTGTCGCACCCAACCCTTTGTTGCAAGCCAACACCCTGAGCAAGCCGTCGAACGCGGGTTCCTCGCGGGTGGACAAGCCGCTGCAGGCGGCGGGCGGGCAGGGCGGCGGCTTCGATCAGGTCATGGCCGGACAGGGGCGTGACAAGGCGCCCGCGCGCAATGACAAGGTGGTTCAGCCCGGCCCCAAGGACAAGCCTGATGTTGCCCGGGGCGGCAAGCAGCAGGCCGCCGACAAGCCGGCGGTTGCCGATGACGGCAACAAATTGCCAGCAGACGATGCCACGCAGCCTGCTACCGATGCTGCCACCGCCAGCGACTCGGGTTCGCTCGATGCCAGCCTGGTCGCGGGCCAGGTCACTGATGCGCAGCCCGGCGCGCAATTGTTGCAGGCCCAGGCCGAAGCCGTGGCGCCGGTCTTGCAGGCCGCTATCCAGCAGGCGCCCGTGGCCGAGGTTAGCGAGCCGTTGGCAGAAGAGTCCGAGGCTGATGCCTTCGACCCGGATGCCGACCCCTTGGCCAACCTGCCGACCTTGCGCCTGGCATTGGAGCAGACTGCCCAGGCCAAGGGCACGACATCGGCCCATGCAACTGACACAACCAAGGCTCAATCCGATGATGGGCAAGCGGCCGTCAATCCGTTGGCGACCCTGATCGACAAGGTCGAGGGTGAAGCAGGGAAGTCCGAGACCGGTGACAAGGCCTTCGGCGCCTTGATCGAAGATGGCCTCAAGGACACCAAGAGCGCCAGCAGCGATACCCGCGTCGACGACTTTGCCAACCGCCTGGCCAGCCTGACCCAGGCGGTTACCGCCAAGACTGCCAATGCGCTGCCGGTTAACGCCAACCCGTTGCATCAGCCCTTGCAGATGAACCAGGGCGCCTGGGCCGAAGGCCTGGTCAACCGGGTCATGTACCTGTCCAGTCAGAACCTCAAGTCGGCGGATATCCAGCTGGAGCCGGCTGAGCTCGGGCGCCTCGATATCCGTGTCAATGTCGCGACTGACCAATCCACCCAGATCACCTTCGTCAGTGGCCATGCTGGCGTGCGTGATGCGCTGGACAGCCAGGTGTATCGCCTGCGCGAACTGTTTGCCCAGCAGGGGCTGGCGCAGCCGGACGTCAACGTCGCAGACCAGTCGCGCCAGCAACAGCAGCAGGCGCAGCAGGACGGCTCGCAGCTGTCCGGGGTCGCTGCGCGCCGGGCGCAGAGGGGCGAGCAGGGTAGTGAGTTGGGCGACGGCTCGCGGGCTGTCGAGCAGCAGGTGGTCATTGGCGACAGTGCTGTCGATTACTACGCTTGATGGGCCTGCATTTGAATATGCGGCGCCTGTGAGATCGAGCGCCGCCCGCGCGGCGCATCGCGAGCTGCGCTCGCTCCTACGTTTGTTTCGGGCCAGTAACGTTTGTGGCAGGCGCGCGCGACCGCCTGGTTTGTACGACTCCATATCGAGTCAGGCGCCAAGGCGTTCGCGCGCAAATCCCGCAGGAATAATTGGCCCGAAACAAACGTAGGAGCGAGCGCAGCTCGCGATGCGCCGCGCGGGCGGCGCTCGATGTCACAGGCGCCACACCTCTCAATCCAGACACTCTCAATCCAAACCTGGCATAACACTTGCTCAAGCCACGTCATCCTCCTTTGAAACCCCGATGGACGACGGATTATTGGCATGGCGAAGAGCGACGCAGTGAAAGACCCCGCCGCAAAAGGCAAACTCAAGCTGATCCTGCTGCTGGTGCTGGCCCTGTTGCTGGCGGTCGGCCTGTCGGTCGGTGCCACCTGGTTCATCATGCACAAGAGTGAATCGGCGCCCGCCCCTGAAGCGGCCGCTACCAACGTCAAGGCCCCCGCGATCTACGTGCCGCTGGCCCCCGCCTTCGTGGTCAACTTCAACCAGAACGGCCGCCAGCGCTACATGCAGCTGAGCATCACCATGCAAGGCCGTAGCCAGGCCGACCTGGACGCACTCTCGGTGCACATGCCGGTAATCCGCAACAACCTGGTGATGATGTTCTCCGGGCAGGGCTTCGACACCTTGGCGGCCAGTTCGGTGGGCCAGGAGATGCTGCGTCAGAAAGCCACCGCGGTGGTTCAGG
The DNA here is from genome assembly GCF_024349685.1 of Pseudomonas sp. LRP2-20. Classification (NCBI taxonomy): domain Bacteria; kingdom Pseudomonadati; phylum Pseudomonadota; class Gammaproteobacteria; order Pseudomonadales; family Pseudomonadaceae; genus Pseudomonas; species Pseudomonas sp. LR2-20. The sequence continues at coordinate 1,685,974 of NZ_AP025944.1, forward strand.
AAGTGGCGCAGAAGGAAGTCGGCAAGCCGGTGGTCGACCAGCTGCTGTTCACCAATTTCGTATTGCAGTAGGAGTCCGCAATGGCCGTACAGGACCTGCTGTCCCAGGATGAGATCGATGCCCTGTTGCATGGCGTCGACGATGGGCTGGTACAGACCGAGAGCGTTGCCGAGCCCGGCAGCATCAAGAGCTACGACCTGACCAGCCAGGATCGGATCGTGCGCGGTCGCATGCCGACCCTGGAAATGATCAACGAGCGGTTTGCCCGCTACACCCGCATCAGCATGTTCAACCTTTTGCGGCGCTCGGCCGACGTGGCAGTGGGTGGCGTGCAGGTGATGAAGTTCGGCGAGTACGTGCATTCGCTGTACGTGCCGACCAGCCTCAACCTGGTCAAGATCAAGCCGCTGCGTGGTACCGCACTGTTCATTCTCGACGCCAAGCTGGTGTTCAAGCTGGTGGACAACTTCTTTGGCGGTGACGGTCGTCACGCCAAGATCGAAGGCCGCGAATTCACCCCCACCGAGCTGCGTGTGGTGCGCATGGTGCTGGACCAGTGCTTCGTCGACCTCAAGGAAGCCTGGCAGGCGATCATGCCGGTCAACTTCGAGTACATGAACTCCGAGGTCAACCCGGCCATGGCCAACATCGTCGGCCCGAGCGAGGCGGTGGTGGTCTCGACCTTCCATATCGAACTGGACGGCGGCGGGGGCGACCTGCATGTGACCATGCCGTATTCGATGATCGAGCCGGTGCGGGAAATGCTCGATGCGGGCTTCCAGTCTGACCTCGACGACCAGGACGAACGCTGGGTCAAGGCCCTGCGCGAGGACGTGCTGGACGTTTCCGTGCCGCTGACCGCCACGGTCGCCCGCCGCCAGTTGAAGCTGCGCGACATCCTGCACATGCAGGCCGGCGACGTGATCCCGGTGGAGCTGCCCGAGCACCTGGTGCTGCGCGCCAATGGCGTGCCGTCGTTCAAGGCGCGCCTGGGCTCGCACAAGGGCAACCTGGCCCTGCAGATCATTGACCCGATCGAACGCCGCTGACGGCGTGCCGGTCGCTCTTTACGAATTGAATGCCTGTCGAGGACATCATGGCTAACGAAAACGAGATCACTTCCCCGGAAGACCAGGCCCTGGCCGATGAGTGGGCCGCGGCCCTGGAAGAAACCGGTGATGCCGGCCAGTCCGACATCGACGCGTTGCTCGCCGGTGACAGCGGCAAGCCCGGTGCCGGTCGCCTGCCGATGGAAGAATTCGCCAGCTCCCCGCGGCCGAATGAGAACGTCAGCCTCGAAGGGCCGAACCTGGATGTGATCCTGGATATTCCAGTGAGCATTTCCATGGAAGTGGGCAGCACCGAAATCAATATCCGCAACCTGCTGCAGCTCAACCAGGGCTCGGTGATCGAACTCGACCGCCTGGCCGGTGAACCGCTCGATGTGCTGGTCAATGGCACGCTGATCGCCCATGGCGAAGTGGTCGTGGTCAACGAGAAGTTCGGCATCCGCCTGACTGACGTGATCAGCCCTAGCGAACGCATCAAGAAGCTGCGCTGAGTGAAGGGCACGATGCGGGCCGTGACGGCCTTTGCCGCGCTGCTGGCCAGTGAAGTGGCCATCGCGGCCGCCAACCCTGCTGCCAGCCCGGTTGCGGCGCCGGCGGCTGCGCCCGGCAGCCTCGGCGGGCAGCTGGCACAGATGGTGTTCGGCCTGTTGCTGGTGGTGGGCCTGATCTTCTTGCTGGCCTGGGTGCTACGCCGCATGCAGGGCGCCACGCCCAAGGGCGGGCAGGTGATCGAGATCGTCGGCAGCCGCACCATTGGCCCGCGTGACCGGCTGTTGCTGGTTCAGGTTGGCAAGGAGCAGATCCTTATCGGCCATGCCCCGGGCAGCATCGAGGCGTTGCACGTGCTGGCCGAACCCGTCGAAGTACCCGCCAGCGCGCGCCAGGCGACGCCGGAGTTTGCCCAGCGGCTGATGGAGCTGATGGGCAAGGACCAGAAGGACAAGAAGTGATGACCCGCGCCTTGCGCCTGCTGTTGAAAACGTCGTTGAGCACCTTGGTGCCGCTCGCCCTGCTGCTTGCTGCACCGCTGGCCCTGGCCGCCGACCCGTTGTCGATTCCGGCCATTACCCTGTCCAACACTGCGGACGGGCAGCAGGAGTATTCGGTCAGCCTGCAGATCCTGCTGATCATGACGGCGCTAAGCTTCATTCCGGCGTTCGTCATCCTGATGACCAGCTTCACCCGCATCATCATCGTGTTCTCGATCTTGCGTCAGGCCCTGGGCCTGCAGCAGACGCCGTCGAACCAGGTGCTGACCGGCATGGCGCTGTTCCTGACGATGTTCATCATGGCGCCGGTGTTCGACCGGGTGAACCAGGATGCCCTGCAGCCATACCTGAGCGAGAAGATGACGGCCCAGCAGGCCATCGAAAAGGCCCAGGGACCGCTCAAGGACTTCATGCTGGCGCAGACCCGGCAGAGTGACCTCGATCTGTTCATGCGCCTGTCCAAGCGCACCGACATTGCTGGCCCCGATCAGGTGCCGCTGACGATCCTGGTGCCGGCGTTCGTCACCTCGGAACTGAAAACCGCGTTCCAGATCGGTTTCATGATCTTCATCCCGTTCCTGATCATCGACATGGTGGTGGCCAGTGTGCTGATGGCCATGGGTATGATGATGTTGTCGCCGTTGATCATCTCGCTGCCGTTCAAGATCATGCTGTTTGTCCTGGTCGATGGCTGGGCGCTGATCATGGGTACCTTGGCCGGCAGTTTCGGCGGCGTCTGACGCCGCCAGGGAGAGCCCCGCATGACACCTGAAGTAGCTGTCGACCTGTTTCGTGATGCGCTGTGGCTGACCACCTTGATGGTTGCCGTGCTGGTGGTGCCGAGCCTGCTGGTCGGCCTGATCGTGGCCATGTTCCAGGCCGCCACACAGATCAACGAACAGACCTTGAGCTTCCTGCCGCGCCTGCTGGTGATGCTGGTCACGCTGATCGTTGCCGGGCCCTGGCTGGTGCAGAAGTTCATGGAGTACATCACCGGCCTGTACACCAGCATCCCGCAGCTGATCGGTTGAGCCTGCCATGCTGGAGCTGACCGACGCGCAGATCGGCACCTGGGTCGCCACCTTCATCCTGCCGCTGTTCCGGGTGACCGCGGTGCTGATGACCATGCCGATCTTCGGCACGCGCATGCTGCCGGCGCGCATCCGCCTGTACGTGGCGGTGGCCATTACCGTGGTGATCGTGCCGGCGTTGCCGCCGCTGCCGGAGTTTGACCCGTTGAGCCTGCGCGGCCTGCTGCTGTGTGGCGAGCAGGTCATCGTCGGCGCGTTGTTCGGTTTCTCCCTGCAGCTGCTGTTCCAGGCCTTCGTCATTGCCGGGCAGATCATTGCCGTGCAGATGGGCATGGCCTTTGCCTCGATGGTCGACCCGGCCAACGGGGTCAACGTCGCAGTGGTCAGCCAGTTCATGACCATGCTGGTGAGTGTGCTGTTCTTGCTGATGAACGGCCATCTGGTGGTGTTCGAGGTCATGACCGAGAGCTTCACCACCTTGCCGGTGGGCCACGCCCTGGTGGTCAATCAGTTCTGGGAAATGGCTGGCCGCCTGGGGTGGGTGTTCGGGGCCGGCCTGTTGCTGATCCTGCCGGCGATCACCGCACTGCTGGTGGTGAACATCGCCTTCGGCGTGATGACTCGTGCCGCGCCGCAGCTGAACATCTTTTCCATTGGTTTTCCGCTGACCCTGGTGCTGGGCATGGGTATCTTCTGGGTAGGGCTGGCCGATGTGCTTTCCCACTACCAGACGTTGGCCAGTGAGGCGCTGCAATGGCTGCGTGAGCTGGTGAGGGTGCGCTGAGCATGGCAGAGAGCGAGAGCGGCCAGGACAAGACGGAAGACCCCACCGACAAGCGCAAGCGCGACGCGCGGGAAAAAGGCGAGATCGCCCGGTCCAAGGAGCTCAACACGGTTGCCTCGACCCTGGCCGGCGCCGGCGCGCTGCTGGCCTTCGGCGGCAACCTGGCGGAAACCTTGATGAAGCTGATGCAGCTGAATTTTTCCCTGACCCGCGAGGTGCTCACCGACGAGCGCTCGATGGGCATGTTCCTGCTGGCTTCGGGCAAGATGGCGATCTGGGCGGTGCAGCCGATCCTCATGCTGCTGTTCGTCATCGCCTTCGTTTCGCCCATTGCCCTCGGCGGGTTCATTTTCTCGGGCAGCCTGTTGCAACCCAAGTTCAGCCGCATGAATCCATTGTCGGGTATCAAGCGGATGTTTTCGCTGAACTCGTTGACCGAACTGCTCAAGGCCATGGCCAAGTTCATGGTGATCCTGGTGGTGGCGCTGGTGGTGTTGGGCAATGACCGCCAGGCGCTGCTGGCCATTGCCAACGAGCCTCTGGAGCAGGCGATCATCCACAGTGTCCAGGTGGTTGGCTGGAGCGCCCTGTGGATGGCGGCCGGCCTGCTGCTGATTGCCGCGGCCGACGTGCCATACCAGCTGTGGCAGACCCACAAGAAGCTGAAGATGACCAAGCAGGAGATCAAGGACGAGTACAAGGACAGCGAAGGCAAGCCTGAGGTCAAGCAGCGCATCCGTCAGTTGCAGCGAGAGGTGTCGCAGCGGCGCATGATGGCCGCCGTGCCCGAGGCCGATGTGATCATCACCAACCCGACGCACTATGCCGTGGCCCTGCAGTACGACCCCGAGAAGGGTGGGGTGGCGCCGCTGCTGGTGGCCAAGGGCACCGACTTCATCGCCTTGAAGATTCGCGAGATCGGCGTCGAGCACAAGGTGCAGATCCTTGAGTCGCCAGCCCTGGCGCGGGCGATCTACTACTCCACCGAGGTCGAGGGGGAAATCCCGGCGGGGCTGTACCTGGCGGTGGCACAGGTGCTGGCCTACGTGTTCCAGATCCGCCAGTACCGCGCTGGTAAAGGCAAGCGGCCGGAGCCGCTCAAGGGTGATCTGCCGATTCCGCCGGACTTGCGGCGCGACAATTGATTCGGGCCTGTACAGGCAACATAAATCCATAGCCGTACAAAGTTGGAAGGCTTCTTGCAAAGCCACGCCCAAGCGCCCCTTGGGCGTCAAAGTTTTGCATCAAGAGGACTCGCGGTGGATCGCACTCAGTTAATCAGCAACGCCCGCAACAACCTGGCCGGGCTCGGCCGGGGCAACCTGGGCGTGCCGTTGCTGCTGCTGGTGATGTTGGCAATGATGATGTTGCCGATACCGCCGTTCCTGCTCGACGTGTTCTTCACCTTCAACATCGCCCTTTCGATCGTCGTCCTGCTGGTCTGCGTGTACGCCCTGCGTCCATTGGATTTCGCCGCGTTCCCCACCATCCTGCTGGTGGCGACCTTGCTGCGCCTGGCGCTGAACGTGGCTTCCACGCGAGTGGTCATGCTTCATGGCCAGGAGGGCCACGGCGCTGCCGGTAAAGTGATCCAGGCCTTCGGCGAGGTGGTGATCGGCGGCAACTACGTGGTCGGTGCGGTGGTGTTCGCCATCCTCATGATCATCAACTTCGTGGTGGTCACCAAAGGTGCCGGGCGTATTTCCGAGGTGAGCGCACGCTTCACCCTCGACGCCATGCCTGGCAAGCAGATGGCCATCGACGCTGACCTCAACGCTGGCCTGATCGACCAGGCCCAGGCCAAGGCGCGCCGCGCCGAGGTGGCCCAGGAGGCCGAGTTCTACGGTTCGATGGACGGTGCCAGCAAGTTCGTCCGCGGTGACGCCATCGCCGGCCTGCTGATCCTGTTCATCAACCTGATCGGTGGCATGCTGATCGGTATGCTGCAACACAACATGTCGTTCAGCGATGCGGGCAAAGTTTACGCCTTGCTGACCATTGGTGACGGTTTGGTGGCGCAATTGCCATCACTGCTGCTGTCCACCGCTGCGGCGATCATGGTCACCCGAGCCTCGGGATCCGAGGACATGGGCAAACTGATCAATCGCCAGATGTTCGACTCGCCCAAGGCGCTGGGTGTGTCTGCGGCGCTGATGATCATCATGGGCCTGGTGCCGGGCATGCCGCACATCGCCTTCCTCAGCCTCGGCCTGCTGGCCGGGGGCGGTGCCTACCTGGTGTGGAAGAAGCAGCAGAAGGCCAAGCTCGACGCGCAGAAGGAGGCGCAGCGCCAGCAGGACCTGTTGCCGTCGCCGCAGCGCGCAATGGAAACCAAGGAGCTGGGCTGGGACGACGTGACGCCGATCGACATGATCGGTCTGGAAGTCGGCTACCGGCTGATTCCACTGGTCGACCGCAACCAGGGTGGCCAGCTGCTGGCGCGAATCAAGGGGGTGCGCAAGAAGCTGTCCCAGGACCTGGGCTTCCTCATGCCGACCGTGCATATCCGCGACAACCTCGACCTGCAGCCGAGCGCCTATCGCCTGACGCTGATGGGGGTGATCCTCGCCGAGGCCGATATCTACCCTGACCGCGAGCTGGCGATCAACCCGGGGCAGGTGTTTGGTGTGCTCAACGGCATCGCCGCGCGCGACCCGGCATTCGGCCTGGAGGCGGTGTGGATCGACGTCGGCCAGCGTGCCCAGGCGCAGTCGCTGGGGTACACCGTGGTCGATGCCAGTACCGTGGTAGCCACCCACCTCAACCAGATCCTGCAGAAGCACTGCCATGAGCTGATCGGCCACGAAGAGGTTCAGCAGCTGTTGCAGGTATTGTCCAAGGCTTCGCCTAAACTTGCAGAAGAGCTGGTGCCCGGTGTCATTTCCTTGTCGGGGCTGCTCAAGGTCCTGCAAGCATTGCTGTCCGAGCAAGTGCCGGTGCGTGACATTCGCAGTATTGCCGAGGCCATCGCCAACAATGCCGGCAAGAGTCAAGATACCGCCGCGCTGGTGGCGGCGGTGCGCGTCGGATTGTGTCGTGCCATTGTCCAAAGCATTGTCGGCGTTGAGCCCGAGCTGCCTGTGATCACCCTGGAGCCAAGGTTGGAACAGATCTTGCTCAATAGTTTGCAAAGGGCCGGGCAAGGTCAGGAAGACGGTGTTCTTCTTGAGCCGAGCATGGCCGAAAAGCTGCAGCGTTCGTTGATCGACGCCTGCCAGCGCCAGGAAATGCAAGGCCAGCCGGCCATTCTCCTGGTAGCTGGCCCGATCCGTGCCATGCTGTCGCGCTTCGGCCGCCTGGCTGTACCGAATTTGCATGTTCTGGCGTATCAGGAAATACCGGATAACAAGCAAGTCACCATCGTTGCCACAGTGGGCCCCAACGGCTGAGGTAGTGGGTTATGCAAGTCAAGCGTTTTTTCGCCGCCGATATGCGTCAGGCCATGAAGCTGGTCCGTGATGAGCTGGGCTCCGATGCCGCCATCATCGGCAACCGCCGCATCGCCGGTGGTGTCGAGCTGACCGCCGCGCTGGACTACAAGCTGTCCGCGCTGGCCCCACGCGTGCCCAATGCCGAGCTGGAAGAAGAGCTGCGCAAGACCCAGTCGCGCATTGCCACTGCCCAGGCCGAGCTGGACAACCGTGCCGAGGCCAGCGAAGGCAACCGCCAATTGTTCGCCGGCCAGTCGCTGACGGCGGCCGAGCCGCTGATCGAACCGCACGTCGATGTGCCGGCCCCGGCGCCTGCGCCGGCGCAGCCAGCCGTCGATCCGCGCCTGTTCGATGCCATGCGTTCGGAGCTGTCGGGCCTGCGCGAACTGCTCGAAGTGCAGCTCGGCTCGCTGGCCTGGAACCAGCTGCAGGGCAGCAAGCCGGCCCAGGCCAACCTTTGGCGTCGCCTGCAACGCATCGGCCTGTCCGGCCCGATCGCCCGCGAGCTGCTCGACCTCACCAACGAGATCGAAGAACCGCGCCAGGCTTGGCGGATGCTGCTGGCGCACCTGGCACGGATGATCGAAGTGCCTCAGGTCGAACCGATCGAAGAGGGGGGCGTGATCGCCATGGTCGGCCCGGCCGGCATGGGCAAGACCACCACCCTGGCCAAGCTGGCGGCGCGTTATGTGCTCAAGTACGGCCCGCAGAACTTGGCCCTGGTGAGCATGGACAGCTTCCGCATCGGTGCCCAGGAGCAGCTCAAGACCCTGGGGCGCATCCTTAACGTGCCCGTGACCTACGTCGATCCGGGCCAGTCGCTGGCAGCGGCGCTGGAGCCGCTGCTGCGCAAGCGCGTGGTGCTGATCGATACCGCCGGCCTGCAGGCCAGCGACCCGGCCCTGCGCATGCAACTGGAAACCCTGGCCGGACGGGGCATTGCCGCGAAGAACTACCTGGTGCTGGCCACCACCAGCCAGAAGCAGGTGCTGACCGCCGCCTACCACAGCTACAAGCGCTGCGGCCTGGCCGGCTGCATCCTGACCAAACTCGATGAAACGGCGAGCCTCGGCGACGTGCTGAGCCTGGCCATCAGTCATGAACTGCCCGTGGCCTACCTCACCGATGGTCCGCGCATTCCTGACGACCTGCACCTGCCGCGCCCGCACCAGTTGGTGACCCGCGCGGTGAACGTGCAGTTGCAGGACGAGCCCAGCGAAGAGGCGATGGCCGACATGTTCGCTGATCTCTACCACAACCCGCGGCGCGCGGGTTGAGGATGAAGCGTATGCAAAGTACCTACATTCCGGGGCTGGCAGTGTCGCCCCGCGTGTGGCTTGGGTCCAAGCGAGACAAGGTAAACAACGAACATGGGTAGCATGCATCCCGTACAGGTGATCGCCGTCACTGGTGGCAAAGGTGGCGTCGGCAAGACTAACGTTTCAGTGAACTTGTCCCTGGCGCTGGCCGAGCTCGGCCGTCGGGTGATGTTGCTGGACGCCGACCTTGGCCTGGCCAATGTCGACGTGTTGCTGGGCCTTACCCCGAAACGCACCCTGGCTGATGTCATCGAAGGGCGCTGCGAGCTGCGTGATGTGCTGTTGCAGGGGCCGGGCGGTGTGCGCATCGTGCCGGCTGCCTCGGGTACCCAGAGCATGGTGCACCTGGCACCGGCCCAGCATGCCGGGCTGATCCAGGCGTTCAGCGAGATCGGCGACAACCTCGACGTGCTGGTGATCGACACCGCTGCGGGTATTGGTGACTCGGTAGTCAGCTTTGTTCGCGCAGCCCAGGAAGTGCTGCTGGTGGTGTGCGACGAGCCTACCTCGATCACCGACGCCTACGCGCTGATCAAGCTGCTCAACCGCGACTACGGCATGAACCGTTTCCGCGTGCTGGCCAACATGGCCCAGAGCCCGCAGGAAGGGCGCAACCTGTTCGCCAAGTTGACCAAGGTCACCGACCGCTTCCTCGACGTCGCCCTGCAATACGTCGGCGCCGTGCCGTACGACGAGAGCGTGCGCAAGGCCGTGCAGAAGCAGCGCGCGGTGTATGAGGCGTTCCCGCGCTCCAAGTGCGCCCTGGCCTTCAAGGCCATCGCGCAGAAAGTCGACAGCTGGCCGCTGCCCGCCAACCCGCGCGGGCATCTTGAGTTCTTCGTCGAACGCCTGGTGCAACCCACCAGCGCAGGGCCCGTGCTATGAACGCGAGCGGCTTCAAGATGTACAGCAAGGCGTCGAAAGACGCCCAGTTCGAGCTGGTGGAACGCTACGCGCCGCTGGTCAAGCGCATTGCCTACCACCTGCTGGCACGCCTGCCCGCCAATGTTCAGGTCGAGGACCTGATCCAGGCCGGCATGATCGGCCTGCTGGAAGTGGCCAACAAGTATGACGCCAGCAAGGGTGCCAGCTTTGAAACCTACGCCGGCATCCGCATCCGCGGGGCGATGCTCGATGAGGTCCGCAAGGGCGATTGGGCACCGCGTTCGGTGCACCGCAATACGCGCATGGTCAGTGACGCGATGCGCGCCGTGGAAGCAAGAACCGGTCGCGACGCTAAAGATCATGAAGTTGCTGCCGAACTCCAGTTGAGTCTCGATGATTACTACGGGATCTTGAACGATACCTTGGGGAGCCGCCTGTTCAGTTTCGACGACCTGTTGCAGGACGGCGAGCACGAAGGGCTGCACGAGGACGGCGTCAGTGGCCAGATCGAGCCGTCGCGCGATCTGGAGGACGAGCGCTTCCAGGCTGCCCTGACCGATGCGATCGCCAACTTGCCGGAGCGTGAGCGGCTGGTGTTGGCGCTGTACTACGACGAAGAGCTGAACCTCAAGGAAATCGGTGAGGTACTGGGGGTCAGCGAGTCGCGTGTCAGCCAGTTGCACAGCCAGTGTGCCGCGCGCCTGCGCAGCCGCCTGGGGGAATGGCGGGCGCGTTGAGCCCGGGGGTCGTTGCAGTCGTTTTCCACGTGTTTTCCATGTTGCACCGAATTGAATGAATACGCGTGCTCGCAGCCGAGCGCGTTTGAGACTGCTTGGAGGTCTACTTGAACAAAGACATGAAAATCCTCATCGTTGACGACTTTTCGACGATGCGGCGGATCATCAAGAACCTGTTGCGTGACCTGGGCTTCACCAACACCGATGAAGCCGATGACGGCACTACCGCGCTGCCGATGCTCGAAAGCGGCCATTACGACTTCCTGGTGACCGACTGGAACATGCCCGGCATGTCCGGTATCGACTTGTTGCGCAAGGTGCGTGCCCACGATCGCCTGAAAAGCATGCCGGTGCTGATGGTGACCGCCGAAGCCAAGCGCGACCAGATCATCGAAGCGGCCCAGGCCGGGGTCAATGGTTACGTGGTCAAACCGTTCACCGCCCAGGTGCTCAAAGAAAAGATCGAGAAGATCTTCGAACGCGTCAACGGCTGAGTCACGTCAGGGGGGGCGCCATGGAATCAACACAGACGTCTTTGGGGGAGTTCGAGACGACCCTGAAGAAACATGCTCAGGAGCTGGTCGAGAGCCTGGAGCGGGGGCGCTTCGGCGAGGCGGTGCAGCTGATCCATCAGCTCAACCAGACCCGCGATCGCGGCCTGTATCAGGAAGTCGGCAAGCTCACCCGTGAGCTGCACAGCGCGATCGTCAGCTTCCAGATCGACCCGCGCATGCCGCAGGCCGAGGAAGTTTCGCAGATCACCGACGCCACCGAGCGCCTGTCCTACGTGGTCAAGCTCACCGAGGGCGCTGCCAACCGCACCATGGACCTGGTGGAGGAGAGCACCCCGGTGCTCAACGACCTGTCGGCCGAGGCACAAAGCTTGAGCGTCGACTGGCAGCGCTTCATGCGCCGCGAAGTCGCAGCGCCGGAGTTTCGTGAGCTGGTCAAGCGCGTCGACAGTTTCCTGACGCACAGCGCCGAGGGGAACCGCAAGGTTGCCGGCCATCTCAACGACATTCTGCTGGCCCAGGACTATCAGGACCTGACTGGCCAGGTGATCAAGCGCGTGACCGCGCTGGTGACCGAAGTGGAAAGCAATCTGCTCAAGCTCGTGCTGATGGCCAGTCAGGTCGACCGCTTTGCCGGTATCGAACATGACCACCAGCAGCTGCGCGCTGAAAAAGATCAAGAAAAACATCCGACTCGGGGTGAAGGTCCGCAGATTCATGCCGATAAGCGTGAAGACGTTGTGTCCGGTCAGGACGACGTCGACGATCTGCTGTCCAGCCTGGGTTTTTAAGGAGCACGTTTAATGAGCTTCGGCGCCGATGAAGAAATCCTTCAGGATTTCCTGGTAGAAGCCGGCGAAATTCTTGAGCAACTGTCCGAGCAACTGGTCGAGCTGGAAAGCCGGCCCGACGATGCCGACCTGCTCAATGCGATCTTTCGCGGTTTCCACACTGTAAAAGGGGGCGCCGGCTTCCTTCAGCTGAACGAGCTGGTGGAGTGCTGCCACATCGCTGAGAACGTGTTCGACATCCTGCGCAAAGGTGAGCGCCGGGTCGACGCGGAACTGATGGATGTGGTGCTCGAGGCGCTGGATACGGTCAACAGCATGTTCGGCCAGGTGCGTGAGCGCAGTGAAGTGACCCCGGCCACTCCGGAGCTGCTGGCGGCCTTGTCGCGCCTGGCGGAGCCTGCCAGCGCCGACGCCCCGGCCGCGGTGGTCGAAGCTGCGCCGGAGCCTGTGGCGGCAGAGGCGGACATCACCGACACCGAGTTCGAACAACTGCTCGACTCGCTCGACGCGGTCAAGGCCGAAGCGGCCGCCTTCGACGCGCAGCTGCAGGGCGAGACCCTGAGCGGCTCGGGTGACGAGATCACCGACGCCGAGTTCGAATCGCTGCTCGACCAGTTGCATGGCAAGGGCCAGTTCTCGCCTGAAGTGGCCGCCGCCGAAGCGGTGGTCGACGCCAGTGCGCCTGTGAGCGACGAGATCACCGACGAAGAATTCGAGTCGTTGCTGGACCAGTTGCACGGCAAGGGCACCTTCCAGGCCGATGCCTTGCCAGCTGCCGCAGTTGCAGTGGAAAGCGCTGCCGCGCCAGCCAGTGGTGACGAGATCACCGAGCACGAGTTCGAAGCGCTGCTCGACCAGCTGCACGGCAAGGGCAAGTTCACCGGTGAGGCTGCCGTTGCCCAGGCGCCTGCCGCCGTGGCCGCGCCGGTTGCAGAAAAGGCTGAAAGCAAGCCGGTCGCCAGGCCTGCTGCTGCCCCGGCCGCTGCTGCACCTGGCAACGTCACCGCAGCCAAGCCTGCCGCGCCAGCGCGCACCCCGGCCGCGGCCGCGGAAAAGCCTGCCAGCGAAGCGGAGACCACCGTACGCGTCGACACCGCGCGCCTGGACGAGATCATGAATATGGTCGGCGAACTGGTGCTGGTGCGTAACCGCCTGGTGCGCCTGGGCCTTAACAGCGGCGACGAGGCCATGTCCAAGGCCGTGTCCAACCTCGACGTGGTCACCGCCGACCTGCAGACGGCGGTGATGAAGACCCGTATGCAGCCGATCAAGAAGGTCTTCGGGCGCTTCCCACGCCTGGTTCGCGACCTGGCGCGGCAGCTGAAGAAAGAGATCAACCTGGAACTGGTCGGTGAAGAGACCGACCTCGACAAGAACCTTGTCGAGGCCCTGGCCGACCCGCTGGTGCACCTGGTGCGCAACGCCGTCGACCACGGTGTCGAGATGCCCGACGAGCGCGAAGCTGCGGGCAAGGCGCGCACCGGGCGCGTGGTGCTGTCGGCCGAGCAGGAAGGTGACCACATCCTGCTGTCGATCTCTGACGACGGCAAGGGCATGGACCCGAGCATCCTGCGCGCCAAGGCCGTGGAAAAGGGCCTGATGGACAAGGACGCCGCCGACCGTTTGAGCGAATCGGACTGCTACAACCTGATCTTCGCCCCGGGCTTCTCGACCAAGACCGAGATTTCCGACGTGTCCGGCCGCGGCGTCGGCATGGATGTGGTTAAGACCAAGATTTCCCAGCTCAACGGCTCGATCAACATCTTCTCGGCCAAGGGCCAGGGTTCGAAGATCGTCATCAAGGTGCCGCTGACCCTGGCGATCATGCCGACCCTGATGGTGATGCTGGGCAACCAGGCGTTCGCCTTCCCGCTGGTCAACGTCAACGAGATCTTCCACCTCGACCTGTCGCGTACCAACGTGGTCGACGGCCAGGAAGTGGTGATCGTGCGCGACAAGGCGCTGCCGCTGTTCTACCTCAAGCGCTGGCTGGTTCAGGGCCAGGTGCACGAGGAGCAGCGTGAGGGCCATGTGGTGATCCTGTCGGTCGGTACCCAGCGTATCGGCTTCGTGGTCGACCAGCTGGTGGGCCAGGAAGAGGTGGTGATCAAGCCGCTGGGCAAGATGCTGCAGGGCACGCCGGGCATGTCCGGCGCCACCATCACCGGTGACGGCCGCATCGCGCTGATTCTCGACGTGCCGAGCATGCTCAAGCGTTACGCGGCACGGCGTATCTGATTTTCGGCGGCGCACCCTGGCAGGTTGCGCCGCCTAATGGAGTGTTTATGGCAGTCAAGGTCCTGGTGGTGGATGATTCCGGTTTCTTCCGCCGCCGCGTTTCGGAAATCCTCTCGGCGGACCCGACCATCCAGGTGGTCGGCACCGCGACCAACGGCAGGGAAGCGATCGACCAGGCACTGGCGCTCAAACCCGATGTCATCACCATGGACTACGAAATGCCCATGATGGATGGCATCACCGCAGTGCGGCACATCATGCAGCGCTGCCCGACGCCGGTGTTGATGTTCTCCTCGCTGACCCACGAAGGTGCCCGCGTCACCCTCGACGCGCTGGATGCCGGTGCGGTGGATTACCTGCCGAAGAACTTCGAAGACATCTCGCGCAACCCGGAAAAGGTCAAGCAACTGCTGTGCGAGAAGGTGCATACCATCTCGCGCAGCAACCGCCGTTTTGGCAGCTACGCCAGCCACGCGCCGGTCACCGCGCCTGCACCGGCCAGCAGCCATGCACCCGCCAGCAGCCTGGCCAGCGCCGCGCCGGTACGCACTGCCGCGCCTGTTCGTGCGCCGGCACCGGCGCCGGCCGCATCGCATTCCCCGGCGCCCAAGCGCAAGCCTTACAAGCTGGTGGCGATCGGTACGTCCACTGGCGGCCCGGTGGCCCTGCAGCGTGTGCTGACCCAGTTGCCGGCGAACTTCCCGGCGCCGATCGTGCTGATCCAGCACATGCCGGCGGCCTTCACCAAGGCCTTTGCCGAACGCCTCGACAAGCTGTGCAAGATCAGCGTCAAGGAAGCCGAAGACGGTGACATGCTGCGCCCGGGCCTGGCGCTGCTGGCCCCTGGCGGCAAGCAGATGATGATCGACGGCCGTGGCGCGGTGAAGATCCTGCCCGGTGACGAACGCCTGAACTACAAGCCGTGCGTGGACATCACTTTTGGTTCGGCGGCCAAGTCCTATGGCGACAAGGTGTTGTCGGTGGTGCTCACCGGCATGGGCGCCGATGGCCGTGAAGGTGCGCGCCTGCTCAAGCAGGGCGGCAGCACGGTGTGGGCCCAGGATGAGGCCAGCTGTGTGATCTACGGCATGCCTATGGCCATCGTCAAAGCCAACCTGGCCGACGCGGTGTACAGCCTGGATGAAATCGGCAAACACCTGGTCGAGGCGTGCGTCTGATGGATGTGCTCAGCCTGATTGGCCTGATCCTGGCGTTCGTCGCCATCGTTGGCGGCAACTTCCTCGAAGGTGGCCACGTCGGTGCCTTGCTCAATGGCCCGGCCGGCCTGATCGTGCTCGGTGGCACCCTGGCGGCAGCATTGCTGCAGTCGCCGCTGTCGGCCTTCAAGCGCGCGCTGCAGATCCTGCGCTGGATCTTCTTCCCGCCGCGGGTCGACCTGGCCGGGGGTATCGACCGGGTGGTCAACTGGAGCCTGGTGGCACGCAAGGAAGGCCTGCTCGGCCTGGAAGGCGTGGCTGATGCCGAACCCGACCCGTACGCCCGCAAGGGCCTGCAACTGCTGGTCGATGGCGCCGAGCCGGAATCGATCCGCAGCATCCTCGAAGTCGACTTCCTGACCCAGGAAAGCCGTGATATCCAGGCTGCCAAAGTGTTCGAGAGCATGGGCGGCTATGCCCCGACCATCGGTATCATCGGTGCGGTCATGGGCCTGATCCACGTCATGGGCAATCTGGCCGACCCGTCGCAACTGGGTAACGGCATCGCCGTGGCCTTCGTCGCCACCATCTACGGCGTGGCCAGTGCCAACCTGATCCTGCTGCCGATCGCCAACAAGCTGAAGGCCATCGTCATGCGCCAGTCGCGCTACCGCGAGATGCTGCTCGAAGGCCTGCTGTCGATTGCCGAGGGCGAGAACCCGCGCTCGATCGAGCTGAAGCTGCAAGGCTTCATGGAGTAAGCCATGCGCCGTCGCCGTCATACCGAGGAGCACGAGAATCACGAACGCTGGCTGGTGTCGTACGCCGACTTCATCACCTTGCTGTTCGCCTTCTTCGTGGTCATGTATTCGATCTCCTCGATCAACGAGGGCAAGTACAAGGTCATCTCGCAAGCGCTGCTCGGGGTGTTCAACGACCCTGAGCGGAGCATGAAGCCGATCCCGATCGGCGATGAGCAACCGCTCAGCGTGAAACCGGCTGAACCTTTGATCAAGGACAGCGAGCAGACCGACGCAGGCCTGGCGCAGACCAGCGTCGACCCGCTGAAGAGCATCAGCGACGACGTGCGCGATGCCTTCGGCGACCTGATCAAGTCCGACCAGATGACCGTGCGCGGCAACGAGCTGTGGGTGGAAATCGAGCTGAACTCGTCCCTGTTGTTCGGCAGTGGCGATGCCATGCCCAGTGACAAGGCGTTCGCCATCATCGAGAAAGTCGGCAGCATCCTCAAGCCGTTCGCCAACCCGGTGCATGTCGAAGGCTTCACCGACAACCTGCCGATTCGTACGGCACAGTACCCGACCAACTGGGAACTGTCGGCGGCGCGGGCGGCGAGCATCGTGCGCCTGCTGGCCATGGAAGGGGTCAACCCGGCGCGCATGGCCTCGGTGGGTTACGGCGAGTACCAGCCGGTGGCCAGCAACGACAGCGCCGAAGGGCGTGCGCGCAATCGCCGGGTAGTGCTGGTGATTTCCCGCAACCTCGACGTGCGCCGCAGCCTGACCGGCTCGGGCAGTGCCAACGCCACCCCGGATGCGGCGCTGCGCCGTGCTGGCACACAAAGTGCACCGCCAGCCCCAGCAGCGACGACGGCGAAGTGAGCCGTCAATTCTCCGTCACCGCAAACCTAATGGGGGCAGTTGTCTTGTTCGATTTTTTGAAGCCTGCGCGATCATTGTGGGAGCGGGTTCATCGAGACGTCGAACCGCCGCGAACACGGGCGAAGCCCGTGCCATCCACCGCGTCGCCTGCTTCGCGGGTGAACCCGCTCCCACAGCGGCCCTGCAATGCCAATGAGACAAGAGTTGTCCTATGAGAGTCTGGGCAGTAGCCAATCAAAAAGGTGGCGTCGGCAAGACCACCACCACCATTGCCTTGGCCGGCCTGCTGGCCGAGGCGGGCAAGCGCGTGGTCGTCGTCGACCTCGACCCGCATGGCTCGATGACCAGTTACTTCGGGCATAACCCGGACGCCCTGGAGCACAGCTGCTACGACCTGTTCCTGCACAAGGGCAGCGTGCCCGAGGGCCTGCCGGGGCAGTTGTTGCTGCCGACCAGCGATGAGCGCATCTCGTTGCTGCCGTCGAGCACTGCACTGGCGGTGCTGGAACGCCAGTCGCCAGGGCAGAGTGGCCTGGGCCTGGTGATCGCCAAGAGTCTGGCGCAGTTGTGGCAGGATTTTGATTTTGCCTTGATCGACAGCCCGCCGCTGCTCGGTGTGCTGATGGTCAATGCCCTGGCGGCCAGCCAGCAGCTGGTAATTCCGGTGCAGACCGAATTTCTCGCGGTGAAGGGCCTGGAGCGCATGATCGGCACCTTGACCATGGTCAACCGCTCGCGCAAGCAGGCACTGCCTTACCAGATCGTACCAACCCTGTTCGACCGCCGGACCCAGGCTTCGCTGGGCACCCTCAAGGTGTTGCGCGATACCTATGAACAGCAGGTGTGGCAGGGTTATATCCCGGTCGACACGCGCCTGCGCGACGCCAGCCGCAATGGCGTCACGCCGTCCCAGTTCGACGGCAAGAGCCGCGGCGTGATCGCCTACCGGGCACTGCTCAAGCATATGCTGACCTACAAACCGGCCGCGCAGGTGGCTTCATGAACCGGCCCGTGGGCACCAAGCCGCAACTGGCCCTGCAGTCGTACCTCGATGGGTTGTTGCAGGAGGCCACCGAGACCGAGGATTTCCTCGAACTGCCAACGCCGGCTGAAGCGGCCGAGGCCAGTGATGAGTTCGCCGCTGCCGTGCGCGAAGAACAGGCGCGCGATGCTCGCCAGCCAACACCCGCAGCCCGGCCTTTTGCCGAGCGGCAGGTGAAGGTGCTGCCAGCTGTACTGCCGGTCGAGCAGCCGCTGGTGGCAGTGGTCGACACTGCAGTGGTCGACACTGCAGTGGTGGCTGAAGCCAGCATCCCGGTGCTCACCGAGGTGCCGACGCCGGAGCCGGTTGCACCCTTGGTGGAAGTGCACCTGCCAGCGGCAAGCATGGCAGACACGCCGGCACCGCCGACCAGCGTCGATGGCCGGCCGGCCTGGGCTGCCGAGCCATTCGAGTGCCTGCTGTTCGACGTCGCCGGGCTGACCCTGGCGGTGCCGCTGGTTTGTCTGGGCTCGATCTACAGCCTGGAGGGCCAGGAGCTGACGCCGCTGTTCGGCCAGCCGGACTGGTTCCTTGGCATTCTGACGTGCCAGGCGGGCAACTTGAAGGTGCTGGACACGGCGCGCTGGGTGATGCCCGACCGCTACCGCGATGATTTCCGCCAGGGCCTGAATTACGTGATTTCCGTGCAGGGCTACGAGTGGGGCCTGGCGGTGCATCAGGTCAGCCGTTCGCTGCGCCTGGATCCGGCCGAGATCAAGTGGCGCAGCCAGCGTGGCCAGCGGCCATGGTTGGCCGGCACGGTTATCGAACACATGTGTGCACTGCTCGACGTCGCCGAACTGGCCGAGCTGATCGCCAGCGGCGCGGTCAAGCAGTTGCATGCCAAACAGAAATGACACCGAACACAACCGCCAACAGCGGATTTAGAGGGCTAGGGGAATGAAAAAGTCGTCTGCGCAAGGTTCTGAAGATCCGATCCTGCAGTGGGTAACCTTCCGTCTGGACAACGAGTCCTACGGCATCAACGTCATGCAGGTGCAGGAGGTGCTGCGCTACACCGAGATCGCACCGGTACCGGGCGCGCCAAGCTACGTGCTGGGCATCATCAACCTGCGCGGCAACGTGGTGACGGTGATCGACACCCGCCAGCGCTTCGGCCTGATGCCGTCGGACGTGACCGACAACACCCGTATCGTCATCATCGAGGCCGACAAGCAAGTGGTCGGCATCCTGGTCGACAGCGTCGCCGAGGTGGTGTACCTGCGTCAGTCGGAAATCGAAACGGCGCCGAACGTGGGTAACGAAGAGTCGGCCAAGTTCATTCAAGGCGTGTGCAACAAGAACGGCGAACTGCTGATCCTGGTCGAGCTGGACAAGATGATGACCGAGGAAGAGTGGTCCGAGCTGGAGAACATCTGAGTTGATCTTCGAGGTGGCGGTAATCTTCCTGGCGCTGCTGTGGGCCCTGAGCCTGTGGTTCTTCCTCAACTACAGCAAGCGCCAGCGCGAACTGGCGGCGCAGCAGGCCGTGGGTGATGCCCTGCGCGACCAGCGCATCAAGGACCTGGCCAAGCGCCTGGACGACTACCAGAACGGTACCGTGCGCATGGGCGAGGCCCTCCATGAGCTGCGCGCCACCGTCGCCCCGCTGCCGGAGAAACTCCAGCAGCTGGAGCAGCGCGACCCCAACAGCGTCACCTTCACCCAGGCCGCCAAGCTGGTGGGCATGGGCGCCAGCGTATCGGAACTCACCGAAACCTGCGGCCTGACCCAGGCCGAGGCGGAGCTGATGAGCAAGCTGCACCGCGGCGGATAACCCCGCCAACTGCACAGGCTCCGCCCGGCCTCTGGTTCAGGTTCTGCTCCAGGAGTGATTGCCGCCGACCTTGGCGAACCGGTTGAAAGGCAATAGCGCGTGCATGGTCTCCTGGGCGCGGGGCAGGTCGACGAACTGATAGGCGTTGATCCGGGGCATGGTGTAGAGGTTGACGATCTGCCGCAAGGTGCGCAATGCCGGCAGTTGGCGGTCGATCACGTCGCTGAGCAAGGCTGGGCCGGTGAGGTGGCTCAGGCGCCTGGCATAGCGGTAGAAGTTCGCCGGGTCGTCGGCCAGGCTGGGCTTGCTGTCATAGAAGTCCGGGTTGGTCTGGTAGCGCGCCAGCATTTCGTCGGCAATCGCTTCCAGCGTGGGGTTGCCGGCGTGGCTGCCGATCATGCTGGTGTTGTAAAGGTAGTTCATCGACAGTTTTTCACTGGACATCGGCGGCGCCAGCAGCAGGCCGTCGGCGGTGGTGCGCAGCTCGACCTGGTCGATGGCTTCGGCGGGATTGCCATGCGGCTGCCCATCGATGACCTGTGGATGCTCGCCCGCGGCCAGCAGGGTGTCGTCGACATCCATGTACAAACCACCCTCGTGGTGCAGCATCGGATAGCGCAGTACGTCCGATGCCGAGGCGTAGTTGGTGGCGATGCCGCCGTTGCCATCCAGGGCGGCGTCGTACTGTGCGTAGTACCTGCTCTGGCGAAAGGCCCGGAAGAACGCTTGCTCTTCCAGCGGCAGCACCTGCAGCCCCGGTGCCTGCTCGGCCAGCAGGCGCAGGTTTTCGGCGTAGACCTGCGGGTCGGCCTTGGACAGGAACAGGCGCATGGCATATTCGCTGTCCTTGAGCCGGGCCGCATTGTTGCCCAGGTTGCTCAGCAGTTCGCCGGAGATGATTTTGTCACCTACCCAAAGGCAGGAGATCTTTTTGGGTATCGGGAAACTGTTGGGGGCCGGGGTCGGGATGTTCACCGGCAGCGGCAGATCGACGCCCAGTGCACGCAGGCTGCGAGAGCGCATGGCATCGGTGACGACCCGGGAGGCGGGGGCGGGTAACAGGTTCATGCTGGCGGGGGTTGCCAGGTAGCCGAGCGGCTCGACGTCGTTGAGGTCGTCTTCGCTGATGAACACATCCCGCTGGAGGTCGTAGACCACGCGCACGTTGTAGCCGCCGATACTGGCCTCGAGGTTGTCCACATCGCCGTCATAGCGCGGCGTGCGAAGCACCGCAGCGGCGATGGTCTGGTCGCCGTCCGGTAGCGGCTCGATTGGCTCGGGGTAGTGGAAGTAGCGAACACCTTCGGGTTCCGGAAAACGGGGTGCGGTGGTCGGGCTCAAGGGGTAGCCGATCTGCCCGTTGAGCCGTTTCGGCAGGACGAAGCCATCGCGCTTGTACATGAACAGGGCCTTGGCCCGGGTAACGCCGCCGATTGCCAGGGGCGCGGCATTGAACAGCCCCCAGGTGATGTTGCCAACCCCCGCTTGCTTCTCCTGCAGCGACTTGCCATTGATTGCCTGATCCAGCCCCAGGCCGAACTGCACGATGCCGCCCGCCGCCAACAGAGGTGCCAGGCCCGGGACGACCAGGCACAGCGGTGCCAGCAGGTTCAGCGTCGTGCTCAGGTAGCCCAGCCAGCGCGTCTTGCTGACCTGGCTGTCGCGGGTGATCAGGAAATCGGCATCGTCGTAGCTGCGCTGGCGCTGTCGTTCGGCCAGTGCCTGGAACAGGTCACCGTCGATCCTGGGGTTGTATTTGGCAGGGCGGTAATTGACATAGGTGCGTGGCGGCCAGGTGCCATCGTCGTTGAAGTAGCCATGTTCGGGAGGCAGGCGGTGGCTGTTCGGGTAGTCGGCCAAACCCTCGAGCGCGGTATCCAGGCCACTGAAATCGAGGCCTTGCGGGCGGTCGGCAAGGCGAAAATGCAGTTTCAGGGCCTCGCGCTTGGCCGGGTCCTTGCACTGTAGGCCAATCCAGTCCTTGAGCAGCATTTCGCTGGCGAACTCCAGCAGGGGTGAACTGTTGCCAGGCAGGTACAGCAAGGTCAGGTCGCTACTCGGGTCGTTCAGGTACAACAAGTCGGTCGCCGCATAACCATAGATGCTCAGTGTGCTGAGCCGCAGCTTGTCGGCACCGGGCATCAGCCCGGCGGCTTGCCATGCCAGCTTCCTGGCGGGCTCGCTGAGGCTGCCTTCGCTGACCTGCTTGTTGCAGGCCGCGATGAAGTTGAGCCTGCTGGCCAGGCGATGGCCCTGCAGGTGCTGGTTCCAGTAGCGATCCAGCTGGGCTTTGAAGGGGGTGTGGAAGTCCAGGTCGTGGATGAAGCGCTGGAAGGCTTCGGCTGCTATCGGCAGGTGGGTGGACGCGTCATAGCGTTGGGGCGTGGTCCGGCGGAACAGCCCGTTGAATACCGCGTAGGGAGCGCCGTAGGAGTTGAAGGACGGTGCCGGCAGGGTTTCGACCAGCCGCAGCGGGCCGTCAGGCAGGTGTCCGGCCCAAGGGGCGTGAAACAGGTCGCCGAGCAGGTCGTTGGCGGATTCCCCCTGCCAGTTGTTCAGCACCGCCTGGGGCAGGCTCAAGCTTTGCGTGACCACCACCAGATTGCCGCCGGAACCCTCGGGGCGGTAATGCAGCGTGACGGCGTCTATCTGCTGCGGGTCGACATCATGACCCTGTTGCAGGAGCCATTGCCGAATAGCCTGGCTCGCCGCGTGGTCGGGGCGGGGGACGTGACTGAGGTGGTCGCGGACGTACTGAATGCCTGCAGCATTGATGTGGCGTGTGGGCATGGGGTTCACCTTGCTGTGAGGGAGCGGCAAGGCTGAACGGTTAGTGCTGACAGTGGCGGTAGATAATTAGCGCTGCCCAGGCTGCGGCAACAACGGCGGCTGTGGCGTGATATCCCGCGGCGCAGCGGCTTCGTCGTTGAAGCCGACGGGCACCTTGCCACGCAACTGCCAGGCAAAGGCAATGATTTCGGCAATCGTCAGGTACAGCGCTGGCGGAATCTGCTCGCCCAGCTCCAGGCGCGCCAGCAGGCGTACCAGTTCGGCGTTCTCGTAGATCGGCACCTCATGTTCACGGGCCAGGGCCAGGATCGCCTCGGCCAGTTCGTCATCACCTTTGGCGGTAAGGGTCGGGGCTTGCTGGCCATCGTAGTTGAGGGCGATGGCCTGGCGGGGTTGCTTGTCGGTCATGCGGTTTCATCTACCCAACGTTGTTCCACCCGTGTGCGCGGGCCCTGTGGTGGAATGCCGGGGTGGCATTCCAGGTCGCCCACTTCCAGGCCGCGAGCCAGCAGGCGTGCGCGCAGCTCGCCGAGCTGGCTGTCGATCAGTCGTGCGGTCGGTTCATGCTCGGCCCACAACTGGCCGGACAGGCGCCCCTGGACCAGTTGAGCCTGAACCTGCAGCGGGCCCAGCGGGGCGAGGTCGAAGGCCAGCTCGATGCGCCACAGTGCTTGCTGAGGATCTTGCTGCTCGTGCTGGCGCTCGGCGTGCTGTTCCGGGGTTTCCTCGCGCTGCAGCTTCACTTGCAAGGGGATGAATTCCTGGCCGTGGCGCACCGGGATCTCGGCCTGCCAGGTGGTTTGCAGGTTGCCGTTGTCCAGCGTACCGGACTGTTGCAGGCTGCTCAGGGCATGGCTCTGCAGGCGCGAGATGGCGGCGGCGGCCAGGCGCAACAACTGTTGCAGGTCACCTTCGTTTTCCATCGCCTGCAACAACCTGGAAGGCAGTGGAAACGCGCCAGGCGGCGATCTGGGGGTGACCCGGTCGAGCATGCCCAGCGCGCCGCGTGCCAGGGCTGGCAAGGCCTGGGCCAGGCCGCTGGCAGCGACCACCGGGCTGGCCGGCGCACTGAGCGTGGCCTGGGCCACCAGCCTGACCAGCTGTGCCTTGAGGTCGGTGGCCACGTTGGCTCCCAGCCCACCCAGCAGCTTTGCCTCGAGGAAGACACCACTGTTGTTCAGTGCCTGGGCCACGGCCTTGCCGTCACTCAGCTGGCGGGCGTCCGGCAGGCTGGCCAGCAGCGTGCTGGCGACCGTGCGCAACTCGCCCTCGCTGGCAGGGCTGCTGGCAATCTGCTGCAGGGCGCTGAGCAGGCCGGGCAGGGAGGCCTGGCGGCCTTGCTGGGTGAGCAACTGCTGGGCGATGTTCAACTGTTCCTGGCGACCGCTCAGGGGCACGAAGCGCAGCGCCTGGTCGCCTTGCACCAGGGCGCTGAGCAGGCTGCCGATCGGCAGCGGGCGCGGGCTGTCGATGGTCAGCGTGGCGCCGGCCTGGGCGGTATTGAGCAAGCTGACCAGCGAGCGGAAGCTGGCCGCTGCGCCTGCAGCCTGGGGCAGCGCCTGATTGGTCAGTACCTTGCCCTGCAGCAGGGTGCCCACCGGGACCTTGCTGGTGTCGAGCTGGGTGAGGGTGGCGACATTGCTGGCGCTGGCCTGCTGCAGCATCACGGCCAGGCGGTTGCTCTCAGGCTGGCTGACGGTGAGCTGGCTACCCGGTGGAATCGGCTGGTTGGCACTGGCCTGGACCTGGGTCTGGCTGCCATTGGCCTGGATCACCTGCAGCAGCAACTGGAAGGTACTGCCGCTCTGGCGCATCGTCAGCACTTCGGCCTGAGCGGTTTCACCCGGTTTGAGCAGGCCGGGTTGGGCCTGGGTCAGGTTGAGCAGTTCGCCGGTCAGCTGGGCCTTGATCGCCTGCGGATTGATCGCGGTTTGTGCGCCGAGACTATTGATTTCAGTCATGATTGTATACAACCTGTGGAACCCGCCCTCTTGGCAGCGTGGCAGCACATGTAATAATGCCTGCCGCCTGTCACTGCCAGTATAACGGCAGCGAGGTGGGCGACTTGAGAAGCATATAGATAAGGCGAATCCGTGACCCTTCACCTCCAAGCCGTGGGCCTGGCCTGCGAGCGCGACTGGCGCCTGTTGTTCGAGCACCTCGATTTCGAGCTGCGCCCCGGTGACATGCTGCAGATCAGCGGCCCCAACGGCAGCGGCAAGACCAGCCTGCTGCGCCTGTTGGCCGGGCTGATGCAGCCGACCGCCGGGCAGATCCTGCTGGCTGGCCAGCCGCTGAGCGAACAGCGCCATGCCTTGGCCAGCATCCTGCTGTGGATCGGCCACGCCGCCGGCATCAAGGACCTGCTCACCGCCGAAGAGAACCTCACCTGGCTCTGCGCCCTGCATCAGCCGGCCAGCGCCGAAGCGATCTGGGCGGCGCTGGCGGCGGTCGGCCTGCGCGGTTTCGAAGACGTCCCTTGTCATACCCTGTCCGCCGGCCAGCAGCGCCGTGTGGCCCTGGCCCGGCTGCACCTGAGCAGCCCGCCGCTGTGGATCCTCGACGAACCCTTCACTGCCCTCGACAAGCAGGGTGTGGCCCAGCTCGAAGCGCACCTGGCAACCCACTGTGAACAGGGCGGCACGGTGGTGCTGACCACGCACCACACCCTTGAACGCAAGCCGTCCGGGTACCGCGAACTGAACCTGGGGCAATGGGCGGCATGAGTGTATTCATCCTGTTGCTGCGCCGCGAAGCGCGCCTGTTGTTCCGCCGCCCGGCCGAGCTGGCCAACCCGCTGGTGTTCTTCGCCATCGTCGTGGCCCTGTTCCCGCTGGCGGTTGGCCCGGAAAGCCAATTATTGCAAACCTTGTCGCCCGGGCTGGTCTGGGTTGCGGCTTTGCTGGCTGTGCTGTTGTCACTGGATGGCTTGTTCCGCAGTGATTTCGAGGACGGTTCGCTGGAGCAGTGGGTGCTGTCGCCGCACCCGCTGGCCATGCTGGTGCTGGCCAAGGTGCTGGCACACTGGATCTTTTCCGGGCTGGCGCTGGTATTGTTGGCGCCATTGCTGGCGCTGATGCTGGGATTGCCGAGCCACTGCCTGCCGGTGCTGCTTGGTTCGCTGCTGTTGGGCACGCCGGTACTGAGCTTGCTGGGGGCGGTCGGCGCTGCGCTGACGGTCGGTCTCAAGCGCGGCGGTTTGTTACTGGCGTTGCTGATTCTGCCGTTGTATATCCCTGTATTGATCCTGGGCAGTGGTGCGTTGCAGGCGGCGTTGCAGAATATGCCCGCCACCGGCCATCTGCTCTGGCTCGCCAGCCTGACGGCCCTGGCGGTCACCCTGGCACCCTTTGCGATAGCGGCCGGCCTGAAGATCAGCGTCGGCGAATAACGAGTCCCGGGCTCCCAAGCCCGGCTAATACCGGATGTACCTGATGAAAATGAGCTGGACGTGGTTCCACAAACTGGGTTCGCCGAAATGGTTCTATGCCATCAGCGGCCGCATGCTGCCATGGCTGGCCATCTCTGCTGTCCTTCTGCTGGTCACCGGCGTGGTCTGGGGCCTGGCGTTCGCCCCCGAGGACTATCAGCAGGGCAATAGCTTCCGCATCATCTATATCCACGTGCCGGCGGCGATGCTGGCGCAGTCCTGCTATGTACTGCTGGCCGTGGCCGGCGCGGTGGGGCTGGTGTGGAAGATGAAACTGGCCGATGTCGCCCTGCAATGCGCAGCGCCGATCGGCGCCTGGATGACGGCCGTGGCGCTGGTCACCGGGGCCATCTGGGGCAAGCCGACCTGGGGCAGCTGGTGGGTCTGGGATGCGCGGCTGACGTCGATGCTGATCCTGCTGTTCCTGTACTTCGGCATCATCGCCCTGGGCCAGGCCATCAGCAACCGTGACAGTGCGGCCAAGGCCTGCGCGGTGCTGGCCATCGTCGGCGTGATCAACATCCCGATCATCAAGTACTCGGTAGAATGGTGGAACACCTTGCACCAGGGCGCCACCTTCACCCTCACCGAAAAACCGGCGATGCCGGCCGAGATGTGGCTGCCGCTGCTGTGCACGGCGCTGGGCTTCTACTGTTTCTTCGGCGCCGTGCTGCTGCTGCGCATGCGCCTTGAGGTGCTCAAGCGCGAAGCGCGCGCCAGTTGGGTCAAGGATGAAGTATTGAACAGCCTGGGGCGGAGGGCCGCGCGATGAGTTTCGCTTCCTTCGGCGATTTTCTCGCCATGGGCCACCATGCCCTGTATGTCTGGTCGGCCTATGGCATCTGCCTGGCGGTGCTGGCGCTGAATGTCGCCGCACCGGTGTTGGCCCGCCGTCGCTACCTGCAAGATGAGGCGCGCCGTTTGCGCCGGGAGAACAACCTGTGAATCCGCAGCGCAAGAAACGCCTGTTCCTGATCCTCGGCCTGCTGGCCGGGGTTGCGGTTGCCGTCGGCTTTGCCTTGAGCGCCCTGCAGCAGAATATCAACCTGTTCTACACCCCCACCCAGATCGCCAACGGCGAGGCGCCGCTGGACACCCGCATTCGTGCGGGCGGCATGGTCGAAAAGGGCTCGGTGCAGCGTTCCGCCGATTCGCTCGATGTACGCTTCGTGGTCACCGACTTCAACAAGTCCGTGCCGATCACTTACCGCGGCATCCTCCCGGACCTGTTCCGCGAAGGGCAGGGCATCGTGGCCCTTGGCAAGCTCAACGGCGACGGTGTGGTGGTCGCCGATGAGGTACTGGCCAAGCACGACGAGAAGTACATGCCGCCCGAGGTCACCAAGGCCCTGAAGGAAAGCGGCCAGGCGGCCAGCGGCGCGGAGGCCAAGCCATGAACGCGGCGCTGGTGATCCCCGAACTCGGCCAACTGGCGATGATCCTGGCGATCTGCTTCGCCGCCGTGCAGGCCACGGTGCCGCTGCTCGGTGCCTGGCGCGGTGACAGCCTGTGGATGAGCCTGGCGCGCCCGGCAGCCTGGGGCCAGTTCACCTTCCTGGTCTTCGCCTTTGCCTGCCTGACCCACGCGTTCATGACCGACAACTTCTCGGTCGCCTACGTGGCCAGCAACTCCAACAGCGCCTTGCCGTGGTACTACAAGTTCAGTGCGGTCTGGGGCGCCCACGAAGGTTCGCTGCTGCTTTGGGCATTGATCCTCGGTGGCTGGACCTTTGCCGTGTCGATCTTCTCGCGGCAGCTGCCGCAGGTGATGCTGGCCCGTGTGCTGGCGGTGATGGGCATGATCAGCGTCGGCTTCCTGAGCTTCCTGATCATCACGTCCAACCCGTTCCAGCGCCTGTTGCCCCAGGTGCCGACCGATGGCCGTGACCTCAACCCGCTGTTGCAGGACTTTGGCCTGATCGTCCACCCACCGATGCTGTACATGGGCTATGTGGGCTTCTCGGTGGCCTTCGCCTTCGCCATCGCCGCGCTGCTCGGCGGGCGCCTGGACGCAGCCTGGGCGCGCTGGTCGCGGCCCTGGACCATCGTCGCCTGGGCCTTCCTCGGCGTCGGCATCACCCTTGGCTCGTGGTGGGCCTACTACGAGCTGGGTTGGGGCGGCTGGTGGTTCTGGGACCCGGTGGAAAACGCCTCGTTCATGCCTTGGCTGGTGGGCACCGCGCTGATCCACTCGCTGGCGGTGACGGAAAAACGCGGTGTCTTCAAGAGCTGGACGGTGCTGCTGGCGATCGCCGCGTTCTCGTTGAGCCTGCTGGGCACCTTCCTGGTCCGCTCGGGCGTGCTGACCTCGGTGCACGCGTTTGCGGCCGACCCGGCGCGCGGCGTGTTCATCCTGATCTTCCTGTTGTTCGTGGTCGGTGGCTCGCTGACCCTGTTCGCCCTGCGCGCCCCGGTGGTCAAGAGCCAGGTCGGCTTTGCCCTGTTGTCGCGTGAAACACTGCTGCTGGCCAACAACCTGGTGCTGGTGGTGGCGGCTTCGATGATCCTGCTCGGTACCCTTTACCCGCTGGTGCTCGATGCCCTGACCGGGGCCAAGCTGTCGGTAGGCCCGCCATACTTCGATGCCCTGTTCCTGCCGTTGATGGCATTGCTGATGGTGGTGCTGAGCCTGGGTGTGGTGGTGCGCTGGAAAGACACCCCGGTCAAATGGTTGGTCGGCATGATGACCCCGGTACTGATCGGCAGTGCGGTGCTGGCGCCGGTCGCCGGCTTCTTGGTCGACGACTTCGACTGGCCGGTGCTGAGCGCCTTCGCCCTGGCGGCCTGGGTGGTGCTCGGTGGCCTGCGTGACATCTTTGACAAGACCCGCCACAAAGGCCTGGCCAAGGGTGTGCGTGGCTTGACCCGCAGCTACTGGGGCATGCAGCTGGCGCACCTGGGCCTGGCGGTGTGTGCCCTGGGCGTGGTGCTGTCGAGCAACAACAGCGCCGAGCGCGATCTGCGCATGGCGCCGGGCGAAAGCGTCGAGCTGGGTGGCTATCACTTCCTGTTCGAAGGCGCCAAGCACTTCGAAGGGCCGAACTTCATTTCCGACAAGGGCACCATCGTGGTCACCCGCGAAGGTCGTGAAGTGACCACCCTGCACCCGGAAAAGCGCCTGTACACCGTGCAGCAGTCGATGATGACCGAAGCCGGGATCGATGCCGGTTTCACCCGTGACCTGTACGTTGCCCTGGGCGAGCCGCTGGAAAACGGCGCCTGGGCGGTGCGCGTGCATATCAAGCCTTACGTCCGCTGGATCTGGCTGGGCGGTCTGCTGACCGGCCTGGGCGGGTTGCTGGCGGCCTTCGACCGGCGCTATCGCGTCAAGGTCAAGACCCGGGTGCGTGAAGCCCTGGGCGTGTCTGGAGCTGCTGCATGAAGCGTTGGATCATGGTCGTGCCACTGGCGGTATTCCTGCTGATGGCGGTTTTTCTCTACAAAGGGCTGTTCCTCAAGCCTGACGAGCTGCCGTCGGCGATGATCGGCAAGCCGTTCCCGACGTTCGCCCTGGCTTCGACCCAGGGTGACCGCAACCTGACCCAGGCCGACCTGCACGGGCGGCCGGCACTGGTCAACGTGTGGGCCACCTGGTGCCCGTCGTGCAAGGTCGAGCACCCGTACCTGAACCAGTTGGCCCAGCAGGGCGTGGTGATCCACGGCATCAACTACAAGGACGACAACGCCGCCGCGCAGAAGTGGCTGGCCGAGTTCCACAACCCCTACCAGCTGGATATCCGTGACGAGCAGGGTAGCCTGGGGCTGGACCTGGGCGTGTATGGCGCGCCGGAAACCTTCCTGATCGATGCCAAGGGCATCATCCGCTACAAGCACGTCGGCATCGTCGATGCCAGCGTGTGGCGCGAGCAGCTGGCGCCGCTGTACCAGGGCCTGGTCGACGAGGCCAAGCCATGAAGCGCTGGCTGGCAGCCGCCGTGCTGGGCATGAGCCTGGCCGGTGTGGCCAAGGCGGCCATCGATACCTACCAGTTCCGTGACGACGCCGAGCGCGAGCGTTACCAGCAGTTGACCAAGGAACTGCGCTGCCCCAAGTGCCAGAACCAGGACATCGCCGACTCCAACGCACCGATCGCCGCCGACCTGCGCCGCGAGATCTTCCGCATGCTCGGCGAAGGCAAGAGCAACCAGCAGATCGTCGACTTCATGGTCGACCGCTATGGCGACTTCGTGCGCTACAAGCCGGCGCTCAGTGGCCGCACCTGGTTGCTGTGGTTCGGCCCTGGCATCCTGCTGGCCGGTGGTTTCGTGGTGCTGGCGGTGATCGTCCGTCGTCGCCGTGGCCCGGCGGCCCAGGCTGCACAGCAACTGTCCGTCGAAGAACGCGAGCGTCTCGCCAAACTGCTGGAAAAAGAACAGACCCATGACTGAATTCTGGCTTAGCGCGGGCCTGTTGCTGCTCGCCGCCCTCGGCTTTCTGCTGATCCCGATCCTGCGTGGCCGTCGCCAGCAGCAGGAAGAAGACCGCACCGCCCTGAACGTCGCCCTGTACCAGGAGCGCGTAGCCGAACTCGCCGCCCAACAGGCCGCTGGCGTGCTCGACGATGCGCAACTGGCCAAGGGCCGTGACGAAGCCGCCCGCGAGTTGCTGGCCGACACCGAAGGTGCCGAACCTGCGCGCCAGGGCCACCTGGGCAAGGCCCTGCCATTGCTGGCGGCAGTGCTGGTGCCGGCCCTGGCACTGGGGCTGTACCTGCACTTCGGTGCGGCGGACAAGGTCGAGCTGACCCAGGAATTCGCCGCTGCGCCGAAGACCATGGACGAAATGACCACGCGCCTGGAGCGTGCCGTGGCGGCCCAGCCGGACTCGGCCGAAGGCCTGTACTTCCTTGGCCGGGCCTACATGGCCCAGCAACGTCCGGCCGACGCCGCGCGTGCCTACGAGCGCGCCGTGGCCTTGGCCGGTCGCCAGCCCGAGCTGCTTGGCCAGTGGGCCCAGGCGTTGTACTTCGCGGCGGAGAAACAGTGGAGCGCCCAGGTGCAGGCCCTGACGGATGAAGCACTCAAGGCCGACCCGAACGAAGTCACCAGTCTTGGCTTGCGGGGTATCGCCGCTTTCGAGGGCGAGCGTTATCAGGAAGCCATCGACTACTGGAACCGTCTGCTGGCGCAACTGCCCGAGGGTGATGCCTCGCGGGCAGCGCTGCAAGGCGGCATCGACCGCGCGGCTGAGCGCCTGGGCGGCAGCAGCGCCAAGCCGCAGGCCACTGCGGCCGCCCGCCTGAAGGTGCGGGTGGAACTGGCGGCGGCGCTCAAGGACAAGGTCAAGCCAGACGACACCGTGTTCATCTTCGCCCGTGCCAAAAATGGCCCGCCCATGCCATTGGCGGCCAAACGGGTGACGGTGGCGCAGTTGCCGCTGGAAGTGGAATTGTCCGATGCTGACGCTATGCTGCCGCAGATGAAACTGTCGCAGTTCGCCGAAGTCCAATTGGTTGCACGTGTATCCCGCGCCGGCCAGCCGACCCACGGCGAATGGATCGGCCAGGGTGCACCCCTGGCCAATACCACCCAGGCCACCCAGCACCTGACCATCGACAGCCCCGACCAGTAAGAGAACAACACCATGCATAGCACCGTCCGCCTGACCCTGATCACCCTGGCCCTGGGTTTGTCCGCGTGTACGGTGCACGAGCCGTACGAGCAGCCGTCGCCGCCAATCGAGAAAGTGCCACCGCACCAGGGGCCAGCGGTGAAGCCGTTGCCGGGTGGCCAGCCGTCGACACAGCCGAGCAAGCCGGCGCCGATCCCCAAACCGATGCCGCGTACTTCTGCCAGCTTTGCGCCACCGCCGGGTGGCGCCAGTCACTGGGACCCGAAGCTTGGGGTGTATGTGCTGGAGAACAAGACCAATGTGTTTTACCGGCAGCGTACCTACTACCGCTATGACAATGGCTGGAGCTGGTCGCTGAACCCGGACGGGCCGTGGCAGGAGACCGACAGCAGCGGTGTGCCTGGTGGGTTGGGGCGCGCTTACGGGCAATGAATTTGATGAGGCTCGGGGGTGTTCGCCGTTAGATGTTTGGTCTCAGTGAGATCGAGCGCCGCCCGCGCGGCGCATCGCGAGCTACGCTCGCTCCTACGTTTGTTTCGGGCCAGTAACGCCTGTGACAGACGCGCGCGATCGCCTTATGGGTACAACGCGATATCGAGTCATGCGCCAAGGCGTCCGCGCGCAAGTTCTACAGAAATAATTGGCCCGAAACAAACGTAGGAGCGAGCGTAGCTCGCGATGCGCCGCGCGGGCGGCGCTCGATCTCACAGGCGCTGCAACCCTCCCGGCGTACACCTGTAAGCCCAGACACCCCCGAAGCCCGACTCACCCATACAGTACAATTCCTCGCTGTTTTTCCGATTGACTGTACCGGCCAGTTACTCCGCATAATGCCCCTCTGATATTCAAGGAGGTGGCATGAGCAAGACAGTCCTGGTACTGGTAGAAACCGTCGACGAGTATCTATCCTTACTCGAAAAAGCCGGCTACCGCCTGATTCGTGCCCAATCCCCACACCTGCGCGCCGACGCCATCCAGCGCCATGCCGGCGAGATCGACGCCGTGCTGACCCGTGGTCCGTTGGGCCTGACCGCCGCTGAAATCGCCGCCTTGCCCAAGCTGCAGATCATCTGCGTGATCGGTGCCGGCTACGAGCAGGTCGACCTGGCCGCTGCTGCCGCCCGTGGCATCACCGTCACCAATGGTGCCGGCGCCAATGCCGCGGCTGTCGCCGACCACACCCTGGCCATGCTGCTGGCGCTGTTGCGCGGCATTCCCCGTGCCGACGCCAGTACGCGTCGCGGCGAGTGGAACCGGGTGATCAGCCCTTCGGTCAGCGGCAAGCGCCTGGGCCTGCTGGGCCTCGGCGCGGTCGGCCAGGCCATCGCCAAACGCGCCAGCCTGGGCTTTGACATGAACATCAGCTATCACAGCCGTACCCCGCGTCAGGACCTGCCTTACACCTGGTACGACAGCCCGAAGCACCTGGCCGAGGCCGTCGACATTCTGGTCGTTGCCACCCCCGGTGGCGCCAATACCCGCCATCTGGTCGATGCCCAGGTACTCGAAGCACTGGGCGCGGAGGGTTACCTGGTGAATATCGCCCGGGCCAGCGTGGTCGACACCCAGGCGCTGGTATCAGCCCTTGAACAAGGCCGGCTCGCCGGTGCCGCGCTCGATGTGTTCGATGACGAACCCGTCGTGCCAGATGCCCTCAAGGCCCTCGGCAACACAGTACTCACGCCTCATGTGGCCGGCCAGTCGCCCGAGGCCGCACGCGACACCGTGACCCTGGTGCTGCGCAACCTGCAGGCCTTCTTTGCTGGCGAGCCGGTACTCACGCCGGTTCGTGCGTAAACCTTTCAATACCCCCGGCATTGCCCGGATCACAAGGAGCGTTTGATGCAACTCGAAATCTTCCAGGTCGATGCCTTTTCCGCCGAGCCCTTTGGTGGCAACCCGGCGGCGGTGATCCCGCTGCAAAGCTGGCTGCCGGACGATCTGCTGCAACGCATCGCCGAAGAGAACAACCTGTCGGAAACCGCCTACTTCGTGCGCAATGGCGAAACCTTCGACCTGCGCTGGTTCACCCCCAGTGTCGAAGTTGACCTGTGCGGCCATGCCACCCTGGCGTCGGCCTACGTGCTGTTCGAGCAACTGGGCGAGCAGGCCGAGGTGCTGCGCTTCAGTACCCGTAGCGGTGAACTGCGTGTCAGCCGGGGGGCCGACGGCCTGCTGGCGATGGACTTTCCGGCCAAGCAGCCGGTGGCTGTCGACCTGCCGGCCGGGCTGCTGGCGGCGTTGGGGCTGAGCAGCGCCAGAGCGGTCTATCGCTCGGATGATTATGTGGTGGTGATCGACGACCTGGCGGTACTTGCCTCGTTGAAGCCTGATTTCGTTGCCCTGTCGACATTCGACGTACGCGGCATCGCGGTGACGGCTGCCGGCCGCGATCATGATTTCGTCACCCGTTGGTTCGGCCCACGGGTTGGGGTCAACGAAGACCCGGTCACCGGCTCTGCGCATACCTCGCTGGCACCGCTGTGGTCCGCCATGCTGGGCAAGCGCGCATTGACCTGCGAACAAGGCGGGGCGCGCAAAGGGCAGCTGCATTGTGAAGTGCCAGGCAATGGCCGGGTGATCATCAGTGGCCGGGCTGCCTTGTTCCTGCGTGGGGTAGTGTACTGCTGATCCATACGGTGTACTTCGCAGCAGCCGAAGTACACCGCTCTTTGCATTCAAGTCTGCGCGGGCCTACTGGTCGCCGGGAATGAACTGGAAGGTTGCGCTGCCAGAGGGCACGGTGGGCAGCGTGACCTTGATGATCGGCAGGTTGATCTTAGCCTCGGCGAGGAAGCGCTGTTTGTTTTTTCGCGCAGGCTCGAGACCCGCTTGCGATGCATAGAAAAATGCCTGAATCGGCAGCTTTTCGCCCTGATTTTGCCCCCACAGTCGCAACAGCATTTCGTTTTGCTCGCCGAAGTAACCCGAGTTCATCCATTTGGCTTGCATGGCAGCATAGAAGTTGGGGCCTGCATAATGGTTGAGCTCGTCACGCACATCGAAGCCGCAGATCCTGTCGCCTCGCGTCCCAGGTGGATATTTGGCCACCCACTGGGCCCCTGTGGTGATGCCCTGCTGGTGACAAGCTTCGCTGCCAGCCACCCCGGGGTAAACGCCGCAAGCTTCTCGATCACGTCGGGCGTCGGTCCAGCCATCCATGGGGAAGTGACACAGTATGGCGATTTTGGACTTTAACTCTGGCATGCCCATGATCGGGTAAAAGATGAAACCGTTGGGATCATTCGGTGCCCAGGCAAATTTCTGGAAGTTGTTGTCCTTGCGCAAGTAGGAAAACGAAACGCTGCCCTTCGCGATAGCTGCAGGACTAGGATTCCACGCGGCGTATTTATCGCTGTAGATAGTGGCACGAATGATGATTCCCGAGCAAAGGAATGCCGGCATGCTGTCATTGCCACAGTTTCTGCGGGTATCGTTGTAACGCTTGGTCAAGGCCTCCGCCGTGGCCGGGCCATCGACCACGGTGATGGCCGGGGCATGGGGTTTGGAGGGAGGGGTTGGCGTTTCCTGGCTGACGCAGGCAACCAGCAGTAAAGGTACGAACAGCAGCAGTAATCGGTTCATCTGGCAAACCTCGGGCGTGTGCTCACCTGCTTCGGCGTGCTCGACGAAGGCATCGGTGTGAGAAAGAAGAGTGGATTGGCCCGGGTTGGTGTCAGATTATGGGGGGCGGTGACCAGGTACAACTGGCAGAA
Source organism: Pseudomonas sp. LRP2-20 (assembly GCF_024349685.1). Lineage (NCBI taxonomy): Bacteria > Pseudomonadati > Pseudomonadota > Gammaproteobacteria > Pseudomonadales > Pseudomonadaceae > Pseudomonas > Pseudomonas sp. LR2-20. The sequence goes on from NZ_AP025944.1 coordinate 1,720,866, forward strand.
ATGACAGGTACTGTCGCCAAAAAAAAGAGGGGAGCCGGCCAGGCTCCCCTCGTTCTGTTGTGGTGGTTCAGGTTGGATCAGGGGCGGTAACCGCGGCTGTCGATGACGATGTGCGTTGTGTCGTTGGTGACAGCGCCTGCGGTGTTCTCTGCGGTCCACTCGGCATAGATGTGGCAAAGGTCCAGCGGGAACGCCAGCTTTGCGGCGTCAAGTGGGAACTCGGTGACAGTGTCCTTATCGTCGGGTCCGACGGTTTTGCGCATCGTGATCCTGGTCTCTTCGATCGGTGTATCGCCAGGGGTGTGGTTCTCATCCAGGTGTTGCACGATGTCGATCGAGACCGTGTCGCTGATTTCTTTATTCAGGTAATGCGGTGTCACGAACCACACCCCCGCCTTGATCTCATTAGGCCCGATCACGCCGTTGCTGTTCAGCGGCCGGTAACTGGCATCCGGCAGGGTACCTCCGCCCGGCAGTTCGTCCGAACCAGAGACCAGGACGGGCTGCTCCGGTGAATTCGAGGTGTTCTCCGCGCCGCCAGCCACGCGGCGGGTTACGCTGTACTTCAGGGCCTTCTCACCCGAGCCTTCATTGCCGATCTGCGCCGCGGTGAGGGGGAGCACCAGGTCGATCTTGTTGGCTACATCCGCTGCACCGATGACGCGCTCGGTGAGCGGTGTGCTGCCGTAGGTGACATTCAACCGGTCATTGAGAAGGAACAGCTCCTGCTCCGGTATCTGCGAGTCGTACCAGTACACGGTGATGGTGGCATTTTTGTCGAAATCCTCCACCGGGATCTCGTTTCGCTCTCCACTGGCCGACAGCAGCAGGGCGGCCTTCAGGTTGGGGTGTACTGGCTTCTCTGGGTCCGGGTCGCCACCGGCCTGGAACAGGTTGATAGCTACGGTGGTGGCAGGGGAGGTGCCGGCAACCAGTCCGTTGCGCACGATGCGGTACAACACATCAATGTTGGCGACCTGGTTGGCGCCGCCGGTCGCGGCTTTCCAGGTGTCGTAGAGCGCGGCATAGGAGGCCTGGACGGTGTGTTGCTGATCCTCCGTACCTCCCGGAATTGGAACAAGGGTATGCGCCTGCTCATCCCAAACCAGCTGGATCTGGTCCCCCGGCTGGATACCCGGGGTGCCGGTGAATGCGGGGATGATCACGTCTGCCGGGCCACGTGCGTCGGCTTCGTCGATAATGCCGTCATCGTCGAAGGACGGTACTTCCGGAGCCAACAGGCCAGTCAGTTCCCCCTTGAGCAGTACCCGCAGATCGAGCGACTCTGAAGGCAGCGAGTTGTTGCCGGCACGGTCGGTAATCAGATAAGTGAATTTAAGCTCGCCATCGCCTGCGGCTTCGATGTCTTCGCGCACGAAGCGCAGTTCTACGTCGTCATCACTACCACCGATGAGGTTTTCTGCCGTACTGTTCGGTGCAACGGTGTCGTTGATATAGCCTTGGAGTAAGTCGCCAGGTTCAACGCCTTCATAGCTGGGCACGAAGCTTTCCAGGTATTCGGTACCGGCGTCATTTTTGAGCTTATCCGGGGTCAGGCCATTCCTGACAATGTCTTCATCCACAAGGAGCTGGCCCAGGGTCGGGCGGCCCGGGGCGGTCAGGTCAACCCGGAACGACTGGTTCGGGCCATCCTCTTCACCGCCACCCTGGAAGTAGGTCACCCGGTACACGATGGTGTGGGTGCCTTCGCTGCGTGCACTGGCGGGCAGTTCGATCTCGAAAGGGTCACCGATAACGAAGCCGGTGAAAGTGACAGCTGTACCAATGGATTTGCCATCGACGTACAGCTGTACCTTGTCACGGTCAGGGTCGCGTACCTTGCGCGGTACCGGGAACACCAGTGTCAGATCGTCGTTGCGGACGCTCGCCAGCAGCAGGTTGTCGGGGACCCCGGACGGTGGCAGGGGGGCCAGGGCCTCGGTAGGGAATACCAGTGGATCAGGGAATTCTACGATACCGGGTGGCGACACCAGGGTCGCCTTGTACGTCAGCGGGCCCTTGATCAGTGTGCGACGGGCGATGGAGTTGGCGGGTACACGGCTGTTGGCGACTACGTCGATAAATTGGGTCATGGCTTGTTCCATTGGCTAAAGGGAGTCAGGGGTTGTCTGCTGTCTCGCCCAGACCTCGTCAGGCCTGGGCTCGGCAGCGGTGTTGCGGGTACTTTCGGCTGTTCAGCTAGCCTTTGTAGCCAATGCGATCGCAGGTCCATGTTCGACAAAAAACGCGCGCTTGTAACCTGACAGATTTACTAGGTAGCGGCGGCTGTTAAGGCGGGGAATAGTGCGCGAAGGTACGCGGCGGGCATGCCGCACGGTGCATTGGGCACCGCGCGGCAAGGCGTCAGAACGACCAGCGCAGGGCCAGCGAGGCAGTTGTGTCAGAGAAGTTGTCGCTGCCCGCTTGCTGGGCCAGCGCAGCCGTGATGGTCAGGTCGCGGTTGATCCGGCCTTCAGCGCCGGCCTTGAATTCGGCGATGTTGCGCGTGCCGACCTGGCTGACGCTGGCACCGTCGAGGGTGACCCCGGCCTGGCGGCTGTTATGGATCCAGTTGGCTTCGACGAAGGGCTTGAAACTGTCGACCAGGGTATCGTCACCGCTGTAGTTCAGCTTGAGGAAGGCCCGGGCACCGACGCTGACGCTCAAGGTATCGCTGCCGTTGCTGGAGACGATGGTGCCGTTGTCTTCACGGTGATCGTCGGGTGTCACCCCGGACCAGAACACCTTGGCCTTGGGTTGCAGGTACCAGGCGCTGCCGTTGTCGAGGGCGTTGCGCATCACATAGCCGGCTTCGAGCGAAGTGGAAACGCCACTGGCACTGTAGCTTTCCTTGGTGACATCTTCGCCGGTTACCTGGGCATCGAACCAGCTGTACTGCAATACCGCATCGGTATACAGCCCCTGCTCGCTGTTACCGTCGGCGTACCAGGTACCGTAGACACCCGTGGTGTAGCCTTTGACCTGGCTGCCGGCATGGTGGTTGGTTAGCTGCGAGGTAGTGGTACCGTGGCTGTAGCCATAGCCGGCGAAGGCCCCGGCGCGCCAGGCGCCGCCGTCACGGGTCATGCCACCGGCCAGATCGGCGCCCAGCAGCAGGGCATAGCGGCTGGTGTGGGTGTTGAGCTGCCCGGAGTTATCGGTGGCACGCTGATGGCCGCCGCTGTTTTTCATCCACAGGTTGCTTGACCTGCCATTGGCCGTGACGGTGTCGGCGCGCTCGGTCTCGCCGCTGCGTTCGCTGACACTGGCGTCGAACAGGGTATTCATGGCGTAGAGGTTGGCAGCATAAGCGCCACCTTCGGGGCGCACCACCAAGGTAGGCGCCGGGCCTGGGCCCGGGTCAGGGTTGCCCGGGTCGCTCAGCTCGTTGCTCAGGTACCAGTTGCCGCTGTTGTCGCCTTCGCCACGCATCAGGTGGTAGTCGTAGGCGCCGGCGACGATACGGCCCGATTGCTGGAATTCCCCGGCCGAGTTACCCCCCACGGTGATCAGCTCGATGCCGTTGAGGGTCTTGGCGCCGCTGCCGCCCAGGTTGTTGACGCGTACCGAGGTGCTGCCACTGGTGTCGCCCTTGACGACCAGTTTGTCGGTGAGCGAATCGTCGCCGCCGAGTACCGAGTTGAACACCAGGGTGCCGCCGTTGCCGGCATAGTCGCCTTCCACGGTCAGGGTACGGCCGGCGGCACCGTCGGAAAAGGCCACCGTACCGCCATTGCTCAACTGCCCGATGCTGGAGTCGTCGGTGATGATCCAGGAGGCGCTGTCAGCCACGTTTACCTTGTCGACGCCTCGCATCGCGCCGCGCAGGATCGCCTTTTCGATCAGGCTCACTTCGGTAGTGGCAGTGTCCTCTGAGGTGATATTGCCGGTGATTTCGCTGGCGCTGATGGTCAGGTAGGCCTGGGCGTCATCGTGGACCTCCAGCAGGTTGCCGTTGCCTGCGCTGACCACCGTGCCGTCGCGCAGGGTGATGTGGGCGATAGGGGCGGCGTCTTCGCCGGGGAACAGATTGCCCATGTAGATCGCACTGCCGTTGCTGGACACCAGTTGGCTGCTGGCGATATCAAGCACTGCGGTAAGGTCTGCGCTGGAACCACTGATATCGGAATTGATGGCGATGGCATGGCGTTCGCCGTCGAGCACCGAACCGCTGACGGTTGCGTTGCCGCCGAGCATCAGCAATGCCACCCCGGAGGAAAATTCCGCACCCGCTGGAGTATCGCCGTTTTCCTTTGCCGTGACGCGGGTACCGGCCAGGCTCAGGGTGCTCCGGTTATTGAGGATGGCGCGCCCGTCCGCGCGGATCGTAGCACCTTGGGCGGTCAGGCTGCTGCCGTTGACCAGGGCGATGGCCGAGTCCAGCCTTGACCCCGCGCCATCGGCCTCGCTGCCGGGGTTGAGGACCAGGCTGGCGCCGTTGCGCACCTCCCAGAACTCGGCGGGAGTGCCGGCTTCGACCGTGGCGCTTTGCCCTGGGCCGTCAAGGACCGCAGCATGGCTGGCCAATGGGCTACAACCGAGCAGCAGCAGACATGCATAGCGTGAGGGGCTGTGAGTCGTCAGGCGGGAAGGTCGTTTCATCGTAGACTCCGGAATAATTTTTTACAGAAGCCAGAACGGCTGGGTGCGCGGAGAATGCACGGGCGATGGGACGTTTCCTGTAGGAAAAGTCCGATCAAGTCCAAGAAAAGTATGAAATTCGCCAAGGCTTACGGGCGTCGCTCTCAAGGCTTGCGGTCAAGCTTGAGTGACTGTTGGCAGAATGTAACCTGGTAAAAATGTTAGTTTTTGCCGGGAAACTGCGGTGCAGATACCGCTCTGCTGCGCTCGGTATTGCACCGGGCGCAGCAGCCGCATCCTCAGAGTTGTAGGCGAAGGACTCTGGAGAACCTGAACGGTTCGTTGTTGCCGCGATAGATGCTGTAGTTGATCAAGACCACGTTTCCTTTGTTCTCCTCCACGATGCTTCTGGGGACTTGGAAGTATTCGACTCTGCCTGCTTGCAGGTGTTCTTCCGTCGAATCCCAAGGCGTCGGATTTACCCCGTACAAGCGCACGCGCCCTTTATGGCCGGTCTGCTGGTCCGGCGACAAGATGGACACTGCGGCGGTAGGCGAGCCTACTTGCGGGAAATAGCGAGGCGGTGGCATCTCCATCCCTTGGCTGTCGATGTTCAACACGTAGAGGGGTGAAGGGGTAACGCTGTTGACCCTGTAGATGATCTCTACCGGGCGGCCGATGGCATCGACCACTTCAAGACGCGGTACTTTGAATTTCAGCGTTTGCACTGCGACGACCGGCAGCGTTTCGCGCCAGGTAAAGTAAGGACCTTTCCATTCCAGCTCGATGTTTTGGCCTGGCGCCATGCCTGCGAACGGCAATACCTGCACTTCCAGGAAGTCATCGTAATACATGGCCTCATGAAAATTCAGGCGTTTACCTGGCGCTTTGGGAATCACCGGTTCGCCGGGCGATAGGGCGGAGCCTTCCACGCGGAACGGCAAGGGTATGGACGACCCTTTTCCAGGAACCGAGTAGGTGACCACGACATCCTCGTCTCGATTGCCGGCAATATAGGTGCCCTCTATCACCGCCGTTTGCTCGCCAACCGTACTGACTGTGATGATACCGCGGGTGGGCAGCGCAGCGTTCCACTCCCAGTTGATGGGATCCATGCGGGCCATGCCGGGGTAGTTGATGCGCAGAATGGTCGAGGGGCGATCGGCATCGAGCTTGCCGCCCACCACGCCGTCAACGCTCGCGATCGGCAATAGCTCTGTGCCGGCTGCCTTGATTCGAAGGTCCAATTCGAGCGAGGGTGGCAGAGAGGCATCACCGTTGCTGGCAATGTAATACGCCTTGGCGGTGCCACCGGCGATCAAGGCGATGACCGCGTGAGGAATGTTGAAGTGCAGTGGCTGCGTAGGATCGGTGACTGTATCGAAGTCCGTGTAAGGGACCTTGACGCCACCTGACGTAAGGCCGTCCCAAAAGATATCGACACGGTAGCCCTTCCTGATAGCTGGTGAAGCGGGCACGATAAACCTTGCACCATTGGGCACCCATGCCGGATCGAGTTCCCCCTCCTCTGTGGCATCGGGCATCTCAGGCTCTTTGAGTGACAAAGGCTGGCCCGTCACCGGGAGACGGAGCGTTTTCGAGAGCCACCGCTCATCGACCACATAACGCACCCGTACGGAACCTTGACCCAACAGAATGACCTTGGCGTTGGGAATTTTGAACTCAAGGAAGATAGGAATGGGGCTGGGTACCACATAGACGTCGCTGTCGTGATTGACGGGATCGTTGCCAGCTGTCAGGCCGTGCGATTCTACCTTCACTTTCTGGCCAGGCTGAATTCCCTCGTAGCGGGGCACCCAGACTATGACGTCGTCCGCCCCCAGGATTGCCAGGTCGATTTCTTCCACAGGCTTGCCATTCACTACCACAGACGGTGCTTCTGGTGCGTTGGGGTCTTCGAATTCCACATCTACGAGCGTGTAACGAGCCCATCTGGAGCGGTTGCCCACCCTGTCGCGGATTTCATAGGTGACTGGCACCCGGCCTCCCCCTACGTCTTTGAGCGTCTCGCGGTCAATCACTACCTTTTGCTGTTTATTGATTTCCTCAGGTGGCAAGGGGGGCAGCTTTATCTTGAAGCCGCCCCAGCTGACGGTCGGGACATCTTCAAGGCTCATGTTTTCCCAGATATTAATGAAGACTGTGGCTGACGCGGCGTCAGCGGGTACCGGGTTGGGTACCACGAAGGCCAAGGCCAGGTTCTCGTTGAGTTCTGGGGTGTCGGGGTTGGGGTCCCGGCCACCCGGAACAGTGAGCTTGATCTCTACCGGTGTTGGGTCGGATTCAAGCTTCCCGCCACCGATGAACAAGGTGATGAAGTACTTGACGTCATACTTACCGTCTCCGAGCTGTTTGAGCTCGCTGTTGCGAACACGAATGTTCAATGTGCTGGTGTCGCCAACTTGCGCTGAATAGAACGCGACCCGGGTGGTGTTGAAATACACCTCTACAAGGTCACCATCCCGGATGTTGAAATAGGGGCCAACCGTGACAATGATGAACCCCTCCGGATCGTCTTCGATATCTGTATAGCCAAGGCCACCGTCGTCTGCGGCAGGGATGAATGGTTTAGGCAAGTCGGCGAGCCGCTTAAGTGCTTCATCAGGCATGTTCATGGTGTGTGCTCCAAGATGCTACAGGGAGTTGCCAGCGTATGAGCCGGTCGGTTCACCCACAACTGACATAACTACCAGGTGACAGGGCTTGATGCGTGTGTCACCTGACGCTGACTTATTGTTTGAGGCCGACTACCTCATACGAGGTTATGAACGAGGCGCACATACCGACCACCGAGCTGTTGTGCAGCTCCAGCGCCAGGTGCTTGCCGAGACCGCAGTCCTTGGCCGTCCAGTGATAAGCATGAGCGAAAGGCCAGCGGCCGCCGTATGTTGCCTTCAACTCATGCGCTTCCTGTTCGCTGGGCAAGCGCGCACCTTGTGCAGCGACGGCGCTCGACGCGTTGTTCCAGTTCGATTTTGGAAAGCGGTAGACCTTCAGCACGTTACTCACATTGACCGTGTACGCGCGGGTCTGGCCAGTGGCGTCGGTCACGCTGATTTGCGCAGTGCCGTTGCCTTTGGCGGTGACCAGACCATACGGGTCCACGGCTGCGACGCCGGGGTTGCTGCTGGCATAGGTGTAGGGCATTTGGCCGCCGCTGGCATGGCGTTCGACTGCATTGCTGCCGGGGGTGTAGACCGGCGCGACGCCTGGGTGGTCAGGAATGAGGTAGGTCTTGCCGGTCAGGGCTACCGCCGTGGCGTCGAGGCTAAGCGGTGGGTCGATGTTATCCGCAGCGATGTAGTCGAAACGGGCCTGTTCGGCAGTGCTCGTGGGCAGGGTGATCTTGATCAGGGGCAGGTCGATCTCGGCCTTGTGGCGGAAGCTCAGGCGATCCTGCCAAGCATCCTTCAGGCCCGCCGGGGTGGTGTAGAAGAATGCCTGGATGGGCAGCTTGGCGGGAATGTTCTGCTCCCAGAGGCCATGCACCAGCTCGTTATGTTGGGTGAAGCGTTTGTCGGTCGGGTTGCCACTGCTCTTGGCCAGCAGGCTCTGGTAGAACGCCGGGCCTGCCAGATGGTTCTGGCTGCCGCGTACGTTGAAGGCACAGATTTTCGTGTTGTCACCACCTTGCTGGGTGTAGAGCGTGGTCCATTGGGCTGCGCTGGTGATGCCCTGCTGTTCACAGGAAACGCTGGTCGGGTTGCTGCCATATTGGCCGCAGCGGTTGCCGACGCGGCCGTCGGTCCAGCCATCGATGGGATAGGAGCACAACACAGCGATATTGATCTTGTCTGGCGGCGAGGCGGAAATCGGATACAGCACCATGCCGTTCTCGCCGCCCCACGGCATGCGCGCGAATTTGCTGTCCTGGCGCAGGTAGGAGAATGATACCGCGCCGAGTCTCACCGCTGTCGGGCTTGGGTTCCAGGCGTCGTAGCGGGGCGAGTAGGTGGTAGTGCGCAGGATCACGCCGTTGCAGAGGAACGCCGGCCGGCTCGCGCCCTCACAGTCCTGTGCCATGTCGCTGTAGCGTTTTGTCAGTGCTGCGGCGGTTGTCGGACCGTCGACGATGGTGAGCGGCGACGTTGGGGGGGCCGGAATGGGAGCGGGTGGCTGCAACTGGCTGGAGCAGGCAGATAACAATAATGCCAGGGCTAAAGTCCAGCTAACGTTGGGGGTTGTCATAGTTATGTCCTTGAACGGCGGTCAGGTGTGCAAAAGGCACTACTGGGTTGGGCCAAGGCGCCTGGCAAAGCTCAGGCCCCTGGCCCGGCAAGCCGGGGGTCATTGAGACGGCACTTCCAGCCTTTCGATGTACAGCACCTGGGATATCAGCCATCGCGGCTGCCCGTTACGCCATACGGAATAGTTCAGCCATACGCGCTTGTCGCGATTGGCTTCGAACCATGAGTGGTAGATCTCGATCGGAACGGGGGCAATTCGTGTGACAGTGACGTCATCGGGTTGGACAAAGCTGGTTGGCGAGCTATATAGCCGAGCGTGCACCTTGTCTCCGGTTTTCATGCCCAGATAGTCGATCTGCAGGGTGTGGCTACCTTTGGGCAGGCTGGGGCGTTGCAGTGTCAGTGCCTGCGACTCCACCCTGATGTTACGGCTCTGGGAAATCTGCCAATCACTTCCAGGCTTGCGCAGTGCGAAGTTCAGATCCATGACATTACCGGCAACGCCATAGAGCATGAACTTGGGCATCGCTACTGTCAGCGGGCGAGGCGGATTGGCGATGGCGACTTCGGGCGCGTCGTAGATGACCTCGCCGAAACGCCCGCGCACGCGGACGATATCACCTGCCAGCATGCCCGCCGAGATCGGCACTTGGCAGGTCAGGGTTTCCCCGGAGATGTCGTAGAGCCTGGCGATGGACAGGAATTGGTGTCCAGGATTGTCGCGGTCTGGTTCAGCTTGCGGCAGGCTGGGTGCCTCCCAGGCTTTGCGTTGTTGGTTGGACATGGTGGTCTCCTGTTGTGGGTTTCCCCGCCATGGTGCATAGCCTTGCGCGCTGTGTAACCTGGCAAAAATGTCAGGTCGGCAGCCGGCCTACCTATGCAGACGCAACGTTTTCGCCGCCGTCGCAGCGTAGCGATCAGCGCGAGGAGAGTGGTCGATGCGCTGGCATACCACGCCGCGCAAACTTGCCAAACCCATGCATTCCTGAGAAAACGACGCCCCCGAATCACAGCTTGGAGCTTTCCATGAGCAGCGAACTGCAGATCACCGACCTCGTCGAAGGCGACGGCAAAGCCGCCGTCAAAGGCGCCCTGATCACCACCCAGTACACCGGCTGGCTGGCCGACGGCAGCGAGTTCGACTCGTCGTGGTCACGCGGCAAACCTTTCCAGTGCGTGATTGGCACTGGCCGGGTCATCAAAGGCTGGGACCAGGGGCTGATGGGCATGCGCGTGGGCGGTAAACGCAAGCTGCAGGTGCCGACGCACCTGGGGTATGGCGAACGTAGCGTGGGGGCGATTCCGCCCAATTCGGACCTCACTTTCGAGATCGAACTGCTGGAAGTGCTGACGCGGGATGATTGAATGCGCGTGCGCCAGCATGCGCTTGACTTGGGATTTGCAGCACCTGTGAGATCGAGCGCCGCCCGCGCGGCGCATCGCGAGCTGCGCTCGCTCCTACGTTTGTTTCTGGCCAGTAACGCCTGTGCCAGGCGCGCGCGACCGCCTTGTTGGCACGACGCGATATTGCGCCATACCCCCAAGGCGTCCGCGCGCAAATCCTCCAGGAATCATTGGCCCGAAACAAACGTAGGAGCGAGCGCAGCTCGCGATGCGCCGCGCGGGCGGCGCTCGATCTCAAGAACGCCACAAAACTCAAGGCGAACACCTGACCGCCTTAAATATCTCTGCAACACACCTGCACTAACGTAATCCTTGCCTAGGGAACGGCATCCACACTCAGGGAGGAACCAAACGGGTCGAGGGCACTCTGAGTCCTGCTCGTTGCCAAGGATGGCAATCACCAACACGGATGCCCTTCGGCATAGGCCGCAGGGCAATGTGGCGGGTATCCAGATACTTTTTGCCACAAGAGCCCACCCACATGAAGTTGCCCTCTTTCATTCGACGTCGCCGCCACCTGGTGCTCAGCCTGGCCCTCGTCGCCGCGGCTGTGCCGCTGGCACTGGAAGTGGTCGAAAGCCGCGCCCAACCGGTCGACGGCACCCAGACGCTGGTATTCCTGCGCCATGCCGAAAAACCCGGCGAAGGCCTGGGGCAACTGAACTGCCAGGGGCTCAATCGTGCGCTCGACCTGGCCACCCTGCTGCCGGAGCGTTTCGGCAAGGCCGACTACGTGTTCGCCGCCAACCCCTCGCGGCATGTCGAGGAAGGCAGCCAGGACCAGAGCTACAGCTACATCCGCCCGCTGATGACCATCACCCCCAGCGCCATTCGCCTGGGTTTGCCGGTCAACATCGACTTCAGCGCCAACGACACCGACGCCCTCGCCGACGAGCTGGTCAGCGATAAGTACCGCAATGCCACGGTCTATACCGCCTGGTCCCACGGCTACCTGCCGGAACTGATCAATGCCGTGGCCGGCAAGGCGTTGGGCGATGAGCGAGTGATCACCGAAGACTGGAATGGCGACGATTTCGATACCCTCTACGTCCTCACCCTGACCTGGCACGACGGCAAGGCCAGCCTGCTCAGCCGCAACGTCCGCCAGGGCCTGAATGGCGGCGCCCATAGCTGCCCGACCTGATCCGCTGCTACTGTCTTGGCACTGCAGTCAGGACAGGGAAGTGCAATGACGCAACGGGTGACGGTAATCGGTGGTGGCGTGGTTGGCCTGGCGACAGCCTATGCGCTGGTGCGCGAAGGCCTGTCGGTGGTACTGGTCGAGGCGCGGGACCAGTTGGCCTCAGTGACCAGTTTTGCCAATGGCGGGCAACTTTCCTATCGCTATGTGGCGCCGTTGGCCGATGCCGGTGTGCCGTGGCAGGCGCTTGGCTGGTTGTTGCGCGGCGACTCGCCGCTGCGCCTGCGCTTGCGCCTGGACCCTGCGCAATGGCGCTGGCTGCTGGCGTTCGTGATGGCTTGCCGCAGCAGCGTCAATCGGCGCAATGCTGCACAGTTGCTGGAGCTGGCCTTGCATAGCCAGGCCACCCTGAAACGCTGGCGTGAGGACGACGGCCTGAACGATTTTGCCTGGCGGCAGAACGGCAAACTGGTGGCATTTCGCAGTGAGCGAGCGTTCGCCCATGGCCGCGAGCATCTGCTCGATCCCGGTCATCAACGGGTGCTTGGTGCCAGCGAAGTCAAGGCGCTGGAGCCGGCGTTGGCGGATGCGCCCTTTATCGGTGCCGTGCTGACTGCGGATGAAGAAGTCGCCGATTGCCATCGTTTTTGCGAGCGGCTGGCAGAGCGCTTGCGCGCGTCCGGGCAATGCCGGTTCCTGTTGAGCAGCCCGGTCACGCGGCTGATCACCCGCGATGATCAGGTGGTGGCACTGCAACTGGGGCGTGAGCAACTGGATGTCGAGCGCCTGGTACTGTGCGCCGGCCACCGAAGTGCCGGGCTGGCGTTACCGAAACTGCGGCTGCCGGTCTACCCGCTCAAGGGCTACAGCCTGACGGCACCGATTGCCACGGCGCATCGAGCACCGGAGCTCAGCATCACCGACTACGAGCGCAAGGTCGTCTACGCACGGCTTGATCAGCAGCTGCGGGTGGCGGCGATGGTGGATATCGTTGGCTACGACGAAGCGGTGGATGCGCGCAGGCTCGCCAGCATGCGTCGGCAGGCGCTGGAGACCTTGCCGCAGGCTGCGGATTACGCAGCGGCGGTGGAGTGGGCAGGCATGCGGCCGGCGACGCCGACTGGCGTACCGATTGTGGGGGCTTCGGCTTATCGCAACCTGTGGCTGAATCTGGGGCATGGGGCCTTGGGGTTTAACTTGGCTTGTGGCAGCGCGGAGCGGCTGGCGCGGATGCTGTGTTGACTGTGCCGGCCTCTTCGCGGGTAACCCGCTCCCACAGGTTACTCACTGTGTTTGAATGCAGTGCAGTACCTGTGGGAGCGGGTTTACCCGCGAAGAGGGCGGACCAGGCGAAGCAGTATTACCGTCCGAACTTCATCGGCCAGCCCATCACCTTCTTCGCCCGCGGTGTGGCATAGGTTCGCACTTTGGAGGTGCTGAGCCCCATCCGCACCAGCGACTCGGCAATGGTCACCGCCGCACTCACGCCATCCACCACCGGCACGCCAGTGCGCTGGCGGATCTGTTCATCCAGCCCGGCCATGCCGCCACAGCCCAGGCAGATCACCTCGGCCTTGTCCTCGTGCACGGCGCGTTCGGCTTGCTGCACGATGGCTTCCACGGCGCGCTGCGGGTCTTCTTCCAGCTCCAGCACGGCCAGGCCACTGGCGCGGACCGAGGCGCAACGGTCATACAACCCAGACAGCCTCAGCCGGTCTTCGATCAGCGGCACGGTGCGGTCCAGGGTGGTCACCACCGAGTAGGCATGGCCCAGGTACATCGCCGTGCTGGCGGCGGCATCGGTGATGTCCACCACCGGCACGTCGAGCAACTCCTGCAGACCTTCGCGGCCATGCTCGCCGTAGCCGGCCTGGATCACGGCATCGTAGGGGCCGTCGTAGGCCAGTACCCGGTCCATCACGGCGATGGCAGCCAGGTAGCTCTCGAAATTGCCCTCCACCGACTCGGCGCCGAACCAGGGGGTCAGGCCGATGATCTCGGTGCCGGGCGCGGCGACGCTGCGCGCCTGCTCGGCAATGGCTGCGGTGATGGCTTCGGTGGTGTTGACGTTGGCGATCAGAATACGCATGGGCAGTCCTCCTTGATCAATGGCTGCTGTGGTCGACGGCGATGCATTCGCCGCTGACATCGTGGTATTGGCGGTTGCGCGGGGCGATCAGCAGGTACACCGCGGCGGCGATGCCGGCGCCGATCAGCCAGGAAAACGGCGCGATGCCATGGAAGTTCGGCACCAGGGCCAGGATGATGGCCAGCAGCGCTGCCGGCACGAAGGCGGCCACGGCGCGCAGGTTGATGCCTTTGCTGTAGTGGTAGGCGCCCGTGGGGTGCTCGGTGTACAGCTCGGGCACGTTGATGCGGCCTTTTCGCAGCAACCAGTAGTCGGCCATGATCACCCCGTACAGCGGGCCGAGCAGGGCGCCGAGGCCGGACAGGAAATAGACGATTACCAGCGGGCTGTTGTAGAGGTTCCAGGGCAGGATCAGCACCGCCAGGGTGGCGCTGATCAACCCGGCGCGGCGGAAGTTGAGGTGGCGTGGCGCCAGGTTGCTGAGCACGAAGGCCGGGGCCACGAAGTTGGCCATGATGTTCACCGCCACGGTGACGATCAGAAACGCCAGGCAGCCGAGCACCAGGAACGGCGTGCTGGGGATGCTGGCGACGATCTGGGTCGGGCTGTCGATGATCTGGCCGTTGATCTGGAACTGCGCGCCGCACAGCACCACGGTGATCATCGCGAACACCAGGATGTTCACCGGCAGGCCCCAGAAGTTGCCGACGCGGATGGTCTTGCGGCAGGGCGAGGAGCGGGCGAAATCACAGAAGTTCAGCACCAGGGTGCCGTAGATCGCCAGCCACAGTGCGCCGCCGGCAAAGATGTTGCGCCACATTTCGTAGCCGGTCAGTGGCTCGGCGACCGACCAGGCGATGCGCGCGTCGGCCTTGAAGTACATGAACACTGCCAGGGCGGCCACGGTCAGCAGGATCACCGGGCCGGCGAAGGCCTCGTAGCGGCGTACCATCTCCATGCCGTAGGCAAGGATCACCAACTGCACCAGCCAGATCGCCACGAAGCACACCCAGCCCAGGCTCGACAGGCCGAGGATGCTGTCATGGTCGTAGGCTGCCATTTGCGGCCACACGGCGGTGAGCAGCACGCGCAGCACCACCGAGGCCAGGTAGGTCTGGATGCCGAACCAGGCGATGGCGATCACCGCACGGATCAGCGCCGGTATCTGCGCGCCATGGATGCCGAAGGCGATGCGGCTGATGACCGGGAACGGCACCCCGGTCTTCTGCCCCATGTAGCCGGACAGGTTCATGAAGAAGTACACCAGTGCCGCGCCGATCGCCAGCGACAGCAGGATCTGCCAGCCACCCAGGCCAAGGGCGAACAAGCCCATGGCGAAGGAATAGTTGGCAATGTTGTGCACATCGTTGGTCCACAGCGCAAAGATGCTGTAGCGGCCCCAGCGGCGGCCTTCGGTACGGGTGGGTGCGAGGTCGCGGTTATGCAGGCGCGGGCTCAGTGCGAGTGGCGGCATATCGCCTGCAAGGGTGGAAGCAGGGCTGGTGCTGGCGACGGATAGTTCAGGGGCAAGGTCGAGGCTGGTACTCATTCCGGCGGGCTCCTGATGCACATGGACTGCGATGAGCGGGCATGCGCACGGGCTCGCCATCTCGTCGGTGCAGCTTGGCATCACTGGGTTCTGGGCGCGGCGGCCGGTGTTGGGCCGGCGCCGCGAGTTCTTGTGTATTTATGTTTTGTTGAATTTGTATACAAAACACGAACACACAAAAGCGAGTTCCATGCCAGGGATAAACGAGAGTTAGATGGCCACTACTTTGAATCTAAGCAGTTGAAAATTAAGTTTATGAAATGAATCGAATATAAGTTGACCGAATGAACAGGTTAATTTTTTTTAGTTGGCCTTTTAGTTGATCGTTTGGTCAGAATTAGTTGATCGATGCATGTAACGTATTGGGGCGTTACCGGGAAAAGTGCACACAAAAATGGCACCTATGGTGACATTCTTGTGTACAAAAATTAGTCAGATTTTTCCAGGTCGGGCCTCTTCGCGGGCAAGCCCGCTCCCACAGGGTACTGTGTGATCGCGTAGGAGGGACTCAATCCATCGGCGGCAACCGCCGCTTCACCGGGCTCTTCTTGATGATCGCGGTGTTGGTCTCGGCCAGCACATTGATCCGGTCGAGCAGGGTATCGAGCTGCTCCATCGAGCGCACATGCAGCCGGGCGATGAAGCAGTCCTCGCCGGTCACCTTGTCGCACTCGGTGAACTCGGGGATGGCGATGATCTGCCGCTCCACTTCCTGCAACTGCCCCGGCAGCGGGCGAATGCGCACGATGGCCTGCAGCTGGTAGCCAAAGCTGCGCGGCTCGATATCCACGGTGTAGCCGCGCAGCACGCCGCGTTCTTCCAGGCGGCGCAGGCGCTCGCTGACGCTGGGGGCAGAGAGGCCGCTGATCTGCGCCAGTGCCTTGAGCGAGCGGCGCGAGTCTTCCATCAAGGCGTTTATCAGCAGTTGGTCAATGGCGTCGGTCATGCGCACCTCATCAGGCAATCCAGGGAAATTGCCTTGATATTAAAGGTGAACCGGCTGATATGCCTTGGTTATCCGCTGGAAGGTGCACGGCGACCCCCCGCATACTATGGCCATCATCCAAGGGAGGTGTGAGATGGACAATTCATTGCGCCGTGGCTCGCTGGAAATGGTTGCCGCCATGCTGATTTCCGGAACCATCGGCTGGTTCGTGCTGGTGTCTGGGCAGCCGGTGCTGGACGTGGTGTTCTGGCGCTGCGTGTTCGGTACCGGCACTTTGCTGGTGATCTGCGCGGTGTTCGGCTTCCTCAAGCCTGGCGTGATAACCCGGACTGCATTCCTGCTGGCCATCGCCAGTGGGGTGGCCATCGTCGGCAACTGGGTGTTGCTGTTCGCCTCCTACTCGAGGGCGTCGATTGCCATCGGCACTGCGGTGTACAACGTCCAGCCGTTCATGCTGGTGGGGTTGGCAGCGCTGTTCCTGGGCGAGAAGATCACCGCCGCCAAGGTCACCTGGCTGAGCGTGGCGTTCCTTGGCATGCTGGCGATCGTCAGCGCCCACGGCGCGGGGCAAGCCAGTGGTGATGACTACTTGCAGGGCATCGCCCTGGCGCTGGGTGCGGCGTTTCTTTATGCGATTGCCGCCTTGATCATCAAACGCCTGAAAGGCACGCCACCTCACCTGATCGCACTGATCCAGGTCGCCACCGGGGTGCTGCTGCTGGCGCCGTGGGTGACGCTCGGCGGATTGCCTGGCGAGCCGTCGGCCCTCGCCAGCCTGGTGACCTTGGGCATGGTCCACACCGGGTTGATGTATGTGCTGCTGTATAGCGCCATCCAGCGCCTGCCCACGGCGTTGACCGGTGCGCTGTCGTTCATCTACCCGATTGCCGCAATCCTGGTCGACTGGGTGGCCTTCGGGCACCGCCTGGCGCCGTTGCAGTGGCTGGGGGTGGCGTTGATTCTGCTGGCGGCAGCGGGTATGCAGCAGGGCTGGTGGTTCCGTTCTGCACAAGTGCCAGCCAAGGGGTAGAATGGCGGCCTTTTCATTTGCCTGCGACCCGCCATGACTTCGCCGATCCACACCCTCGAACAGCACCTGCTTGCTGCCCTTGACCCTGCTCCCGCCGAAACCCGCCGCCTGTTCCACGGCCGCGGCCGTTGCTGGGAAGGCCTGGAGCAAGTCACGGTGGACTGGCTGCAGGGTGTGCTGTCGGTGGCGCTGTTCCGCGAACCACCCGAGGGCCAGCTGGCCGAACTGGAAGCCATGCTGCGCAACCTGGCCGAGCGCCCGCAATGGGCCGGCCAGGCGATCCTCATCCAGCACCGTTACCTGCCCGACAGCCCGGGCCAGTGGCTGCTGGGCGAACCCTGCCAGCAACGCGAGGTGGTCGAGGATGGCCTGACCTACCTGCTCGACCTGGGCGTGCGGCAGAACAACGGCCTGTTCCTCGACATGCGCTACGGCCGGCGCTGGGTGCGTGAACAGGCAGCGGGCAAGCGGGTACTGAACCTGTTCGCCTACACCTGCGGTTTCTCGGTGGCGGCGATTGCGGGCGGTGCCGAGCAAGTGGTCAACCTGGACATGGCCAAGTCTGCGCTATCGCGCGGGCGCGACAACCATCGCCTCAATGGCCACGATGCGTCGCGGGTGGCGTATCTGGGGCATGAGCTGTTCAAGTCGTGGGGCAAGGTGCGCAAGTATGGGCCTTACGACCTGATCATCATCGACCCGCCGACCTTCCAGCGTGGCAGCTTCGTGCTGACCCAGGATTACGCCAAGATCCTGCGGCGCTTGCCGGAGTTGCTCAGTGAGGGCGGGACGGTGCTGGCCTGCGTCAACGACCCGGGGATCGGGCCGGAGTTTCTGATCGAGGGGATGGCCGAGCAGGCGCCATCGCTGGCCTTTGTCCAGCGGCTGGAGAACCCGCCGGAGTTTCCTGATGTGGACCCGGCGGGGGGGCTGAAGGCCTTGGTATTCCGCCAGGTGTGATGTTGCCTGTGCCGGCCTCTTCGCGGCTAAAGCCGCTCCCACACGATTATCGCCAGCTTCCAGGCGTGCGCCGTACTTGTGGGAGCCGCGCTTGCCGGCGATGGGCCGCGAAGCGGCCCCAACATTCTTGCGTTTGACATGGGTCGATAGCGATCACTTATATACCGGGGCCGCTTCGCGGCCCATCGCCGGCAAGCGCGGCTCCCACAGGGTTTTGCGCTGTGTCTGGGGGAGCGGCTTTAGCCGCGAAGAGGCCGGTCATGCTTGCATCAATTACTGCTGATTGGTGTAGATCTGGTCGAACACGCCACCATCATTGAAGTGGGTCTTCTGCACGGTACGCCAGTCACCGAAGGTCTTCTCCACCGACAGGAAGTCGACTTTCGGGAAGCGGTCGGTGTACTTGGCCAGTACGGTTGCATCACGCGGGCGCAGGTAGTTCTGCGCGGCAATTTCCTGGGCCGCTGGCGACCACAGGTATTTCAGGTATTCCTCGGCCACGGCCTGGGTGCCTTTCTTGGCGACCACCTTGTCGACCACGCTTACCGGCGGCTCGGCCTCGGCCGACACGCTCGGGTAGACCACTTCGAACTGATCGCGGCCGAACTCGCGGGCGATCATCTCGGCTTCGTTCTCGAAGGTCACCAACACGTCGCCGATCTGGTTGGTCATGAACGTGGTGGTGGCAGCACGGCCACCAGTGTCGAGCACCGGTGCCTGCTTGAACAGCTTGCCGACGAATTCGCGGGCCTTGGTTTCATCGCCGCCCTGCTTGAGCACGTAGCCCCAGGCCGACAGGTAGGTGTAGCGGCCATTACCCGAAGTCTTGGGGTTGGGCACGATCACCTGCACGCCGTCCTTGAGCAGGTCGGGCCAGTCTTTCAGCGCCTTGGGGTTGCCCTTGCGCACGATGAACACGGTGGCTGAAGTAAACGGGGCGCTGTTGTTCGGCAGTCGGGTCACCCAGTTGTCCGGCACCAGCTTGCCGTTGTCGGCCAGGGCATTGATGTCGGTGGCCATGTTCATGGTAATGACATCGGCGGGCAGGCCGTCGATAACCGCACGCGCCTGCTTGCTCGAGCCGCCGAAGGACATCTGCACATTGACCTTCTCGTTGTGCTCGGCTTCCCAGTGCTTCTGGAAGGCCGGGTTGTAGTCCTTGTAGAAGTCGCGCATCACGTCGTAGGAAACGTTGAGCAGGGTCGGGGCGGCTTGGGCGAGGTTGCCCAGCGCCAGGCCGGCGGCGAGCAGTGAGGCGGTGAAGAGCTTTTTCACGTTGCGTCCTTGATATCGATGGCAGTTTGCCTGCGACTATAGCGGGCGGGTTTGTGGGGGTTAAAGAACAAAAAAGACTTTGGTTATGCCACTGCCTGTACTGGCCTCTTCGCGGGTAACCCGCTCCCACAGGGACCGCGCACAGTTCAGGTTTGTGACGCTCCTGTGGGAGCGGGTTTACCCGCGAAGAGGCCGGAACGGGCAAGCATCATTGCCTGGGAAACAGCGCATTGCCACAACGCGAGCAGAACGCCGCGCCGTGTTCGTGGGTCTTCTTGCTGCAGGTCGGGCAAGCGTGCTGCAGCTGCTCGCCGCGCATCGCATTGGCCAGTTCTGCTGTGAATATACCGGTCGGCACGGCGATGATCGAATAACCGGTGATCATCACCAGCGACGACAGCACCTGGCCCAGTGGCGTCTTCGGCACGATATCGCCAAAGCCCACCGTGGTGAGGGTGACGATGGCCCAGTAGATGCCTTTGGGGATGCTGGTAAACCCATGCTCCGGCCCTTCGATCACATACATCAAGGTGCCGAACACGGTCACCAGGGTCGAGACGGTGACCAGGAACACGATGATCTTCTGCTTGCTGCCGCGCAGTGCCTCCATCAGGTAATGCGCTTGCTTGAGGTACGGGCTTAGCTTGAGCACGCGGAAGATCCGCAGCATCCGGATCACCCGGATAATCAGCAGGTACTGGGCGTCGCTGTAGTACAGGGCGATGATCCCCGGCACGATCGCCAGCAGGTCGACCAACCCATAGAAACTGAAGGCGTAGCGCAGGGGCTTGGGCGAGCAGTACAGGCGGGTGAGGTATTCGGCCAGGAAGATCGCGGTGAAGCCCCATTCGATGGCGGCCAGCAGGCCGGCGTAGCCCTGGTGCACAGTGTCGATGCTGTCGAGGATCACTGTGACCAGGCTGGCCAGGATGATCAGCAGGAGGATCTTGTCGAAGCGTCTTCCAGCCACGGTGTCGGTCTGGAAGACGATGACGTAGAGCTGCTCGCGCAGGCTCGCAGGGTTGTTCATTGGCTCGTTCCACGGTTGCGATGGGCTGAGCCTAGGGGCTGCGTTTCAGCTGTGCAAGCGGCTGGCGTTGCGCTGTCGGGGCTGGGCCAGGTGGCTGCCCAGATGCATCAGCCAGCAGGCGGCGACGAAGGGTGCGGTCAGGCCGGCTACCGGCAATATCTTGAACAGAGGTTGCAGCAGCAGGGCCAGGGCAATCGCCAGTAACGTCACCCAAGGCTTTTCGCCCTGGCGGCTGAAGGCCAACGCAGCCAGCGCGGCATTGAAACCGAACAACCCCAGCCATGCAGCTTGCGCCTGGCCAGCCAGCAAGGCCACGCCGCCGCCAATGGCCGAACCGAGCACGGCCCAGGTTGCCGCATAGGGGTTGGCAATGAACATCCCGGCAGTGATCAACAACCCGGCCAGGGGGTGGTCGAGCAGGAAGATCTGCCCCACGCCCCGTGCCAGGGCATACAGCGGGTCGGCTTCGACGAAGCCGCTGGGCGCAGGGCTGGCGAACAGCAGGGCAACCCAACCGAGCAGCACGAATGGCGCGGTATAGGCCACCAGCAGCTTGCCACCTCGCTTGCGCCACTGGTGGGTGATGATGCTCGACAGGCCGCCGGCGGCGATGATCAATGGCGGCAGAATCGCCGACCAGGGCAGCACGGCGCTGATGAGGATGCCGATCAGCACGCCGTTGTAGCAGTACAGGCCGGCCTGGCGGTCAGCGCGGTCGTAGCCGCGTTGCTGGGCGGTGAGCAGGCCGGCGAGGGCACCGAGCAGGGCGCCGCCGACCAGGTTCGGGGCGGTCAGCAGGATGGCCAGCAGGCAGCACAGGCCGCACAGGGGGTTGCGCAGCAGCAGCACCTGGCTGAAGCCGTTGAGCAGCGCCGTGGCCCAGTCGGGGCACGGGTTGACGAAATTTTTGGTGTACATCGGGGCAGTCAGCAAGGTTGATGGAGGGCGGTGGGCCTCTTTGGGCCTCGGTTTTCCGCCGTTACAGGGCGCGGCATCATCCCTGTGGGATCGGGCTTGCCCGCGAAGAGGTCAGCAGGTGCAACGGCGTTGCCTGAGCTGACGCATTCGCGGGCAAGCCCGCTCCCACAGGAGAGATGCAGATCCTTAGACCAGGGTCTCGATGCGCAAGCTATTAGTCGAGCCCGGCTTGCCGAACGGCACACCGGCAGTGATCAACAGCGTGTCGCCACGGCTGGCCATACCTTGCGCCTGGGCGATCTCCAGGGCGGTGGAAACCACCTCGTCGACCTGGCGCAGGCGGTCATTGACCACCGAGTGCACACCCCAGGCCACGCTCAGGCGGCGGGCGGTGGCCAGGTTCGGCGTCAGGTTGAGGATCGGCGCCCGTGGCCGCTCGCGGGCGGCACGCAGGGTGGAGGCGCCCGACTCGCTGTAGTTGACCAGCACCGCCACCGGCAGGATGCCGCTGATACGGCGGATCGCGCAGCTGATGGCGTCCGATACGGTAGCCTCGGCTTTCGGCCGGCCGACGTCGAGCTGAGCCTGGTAGTCCGGGCCGTTCTCCACCTGGCGGATGATCTTGCTCATCATCTGCACCGCTTCCAGCGGGTAGTCACCGGAGGCGGTTTCGGCCGACAGCATCACCGCATCGGCGCCTTCGGCCACGGCGTTGGCCACGTCGGTGACTTCGGCGCGGGTCGGGGCCGGCGAGAAGCGCATCGATTCGAGCATCTGCGTGGCCACCACCACCGGTTTGCCCAGCTGGCGGCAGGTGCCGATGATGCGCTTCTGGATCTGCGGCACGCTTTCGGCCGGCACTTCCACGCCCAGGTCGCCACGGGCCACCATGATCGCATCCGCCAGTTCCGCGATGGCTTGCAGTTGTTCGACCGCCGAAGGCTTCTCGATCTTGGCCATCAGGTAGGCACGGTCACCGATCAGCTGGCGCGCCTCGACGATGTCTTCCGGGCGCTGCACGAACGACAGGGCCACCCAGTCCACGCCCAGTTCCAGGCCGAAGGCCAGGTCGCGGCGGTCTTTTTCGGTGAGCGGGGATAGGTCGAGCACCGCTTGCGGCACGTTGACGCCCTTGCGGTCGGACAGCTCGCCACCGTTGAGCACTTCGGTGTCGATGGCGTCACTGTGCTTGGCGGTTACCCGCAGGCGCAGCTTGCCGTCGTCGAGCAGCAGGTCCATGCCGGGCTCCAGCGCGGCGATGATCTCCGGGTGCGGCAGGTTGACCCGGCGGCTGTCGCCTGGGGCCTTGTCGAGGTCCAGGCGCAGGGCCTGGCCGCGTTGCAGCTGGACCTTGCCTTCGGCGAAGCGGCCGACGCGCAGTTTTGGCCCTTGCAGGTCCATGAGGATGCCCAGCGGGTAGTTCAGCTGCTGTTCGACTTCACGGATCCACTGGTAGCGCAGGGCGTGGTCGGCGTGTTCACCGTGGCTGAAGTTGAGGCGGAAGATGTTCACCCCGGCTTCGACCAGCTGGCGGATGTCGTCGATGCCTTTGATCGCAGGGCCGAGGGTGGCGAGGATCTTTACTTTTTTATCAGGCGTCATGATTGGGCAGTCTCGAGGATCAGGATGGCGCGGAAGTCGTTGACGTTGGTGCGGGTCGGCTCGGTGACGATCAGCGCGTCGAGCGCGGCGAAGTAGCCATAGCCGTTGTTGTTGTCCAACTCGTCGCTGGCCGACAGGCCCAGGGCCTGGGCGCGGGCATAGCTGCTCGGGGTCATGAAGGCGCCGGCGTTTTCTTCCGAACCGTCGATGCCGTCGGTGTCGCCGGCCAGGGCATACACGCCTGGCAAGCCCTTGAGGCTTTCGGTGAGGCTGAGCAGGAACTCGGCGTTACGCCCGCCACGGCCGTTGCCGCGTACGGTTACGGTGGTTTCACCACCAGAGAGGATCACGCACGGCGCCTTCAGCGGCTGCCCGTGCAGCACGATCTGCCGGGCGATACCCGCGTGCACCTTGGCCACTTCGCGCGATTCACCTTCCAGGTCACCGAGGATCAGCGGGCTGAAGCCTGCCTGGCGGGCTTTGACCGCGGCGGCTTCGAGCGATTGCTGGGGCTTGGCGATCAGCTGGAAGTGGCTGCGGGCCAGGGCCGGGTCATCGGCCTTGACGGTTTCCGAGGCGGGGTTGTTGAGCCAGTCGATGACGGCTTGCGGTGCTTCGATGTTGTAGCGTTTGAGGATCGCCAGGGCATCGGCCGAGGTGCTCGGGTCGGCCACGGTCGGGCCGGAGGCGATGACGGTGGCCAAGTCGCCAGGCACGTCGGAAATGGCATAGGTGTACACGGTGGCTGGCCAGCAGGCCTTGGCCAGGCGGCCGCCCTTGATCGCCGAGAGGTGCTTGCGCACGCAGTTCATCTCGCCGATGGTGGCGCCGGATTTGAGCAGCGCCTTGTTGATCTGTTGCTTGTCAGCCAGGGTCAGGCCTTCGGCTGGCAGTGCCAGCAGGGCGGACCCACCGCCAGACAGCAGGAAGATGACGCGGTCTTGTTCGTTGAGGTTGCTGACCAGCTCCAGTACGCGCTTGGCCACGGCCAGGCCGGCGGCGTCGGGGACCGGGTGAGCGGCTTCGACCACCTCGATCTTCTGGCAGTTGGCACCGTGGCCGTAGCGGGTCACGACCAGGCCGCAGACTTCGCCCTGCCAGCTCTTTTCCACTACTTCGGCCATGGCGGCTGCGGCCTTGCCGGCGCCGATGACGATGACCCGGCCGCTACGGTCGGCGGGCAGGTAGGGTTCGAGGACTTGGCGCGGGTGGGCGGCGGCGATGGCTGTGTCGAACAGGTCGCGGAGAAGTTTTTGCGGATCGACCGACATGGCAGGCTCCCAATTATTGTTGTTCTGCAGAATCAAAAACGCCCCTGGAACTGCCTCCGTGCAGGCCGAACCAGGGGCGGGTGTTGCTCGGTACCACCTTTGAACCTGTGGTCGCAGGTTCAAAGGTGTTGGCTTCTTCGCGGGTAAACCCGCTGCCACACGGCCTCACAGAGGCTGAAGACGGCGTAAAACCTGTGGGAGCGGGTTCACCCGCGAAGAGGCCGGTGAAGGCTAAAAATTACTTACTGGTCGTCGCGGATCGAGAAGTTGGCCATGTGCTCCAGGCCTTTGATCAGCGCCGAGTGGTCCCAGTTGCCGCCGCCCAGGGCCTGGCAGGTGTTGAACACTTGCTGGGCATTGGAGGTGTTGGGCAGGTTGATGCCCAGTTCCTTGGCGCCTTGCAGGGCCAGGTTGAGGTCCTTCTGGTGCAGGTTGATGCGGAAGCCTGGGTCGAAGGTGCCTTTGATCATGCGCTCGGCGTGCACTTCGAGGATCTTCGACGAAGCGAAGCCGCCCATCAGTGCTTCACGTACCTTGGCCGGGTCGGCGCCGTTCTTGGCGGCGAACAGCAGGGCTTCGGCAACAGCCTGGATGTTCAGCGCTACGATGATCTGGTTGGCCACCTTGGCGGTCTGGCCGTCACCGTTGCCACCGACGCGGGTGATGTTCTTGCCCATGGCTTCGAACAGCGGCAGGGTGCGCTCGAAGGCTTTCGGGCAGCCACCGACCATGATGCTCAGGGTCGCAGCCTTGGCACCGACTTCACCGCCGGACACCGGGGCGTCCAGGTAGGCGGCGCCGGTGGCCTTGATCTTCTCGGCAAAGGCTTTGGTCGCGGTAGGGGAGATCGAGCTCATGTCGATCACTACCTTGTTCGGGCCCACGCCTTCGGCGACGCCGTTTTCACCGAACAGGACGCTTTCCACCTGAGGGGTGTCCGGGACCATGATGATGATGAACTCGGCTTCCTGGGCCACTTCCTTCGGGTTGGCCAGGGCCACTGCGCCAGCGGCGATCAGGTCAGCCGGTGCGGCCTCGTGGTGGGTGGAAACGAAGATGCTGTGGCCTGCTTTCTGCAGGTTCTGCGCCATGGGCTTGCCCATGATGCCGGTGCCGAGGAATCCAATTTTAGCCATGAGAATATGCCTCTTTGTATTTGTGATATCTCAAGCGAGCCTTGGCCCCCTGTGGGAGCGGGCTTGCCCGCGAAGCAGACAACTCGGTGGGTGGCACCGGCTTCGCCGGTGTTCGCGGCGGTTCGACGCCTCGACAAGCCCCTCCCACAGTGTTCCGCGTTGTTTCTTAAATTGCGTTATGGGTTTTCAGCCAGCCCAGGCCTGCTTCTGTGGTGGTCAGCGGCTTGTACTCCGCGCCCACCCAGCCCTGGTAGCCGATGCGGTCCAGGTGCTCGAACAGGAAGCGGTAGTTGATCTCGCCGGTGCCGGGTTCGTTGCGGCCTGGGTTGTCGGCCAGCTGGATGTGGTTGATCAGTTTCAGGTTGGCTTCCATGGTGCGAGCCAGGTCACCTTCCATGATCTGCATGTGGTAGATGTCGTACTGCAGGAACAGGTTGTCGCTGCCCACTTCGGCCTGGATTTCCAGGGCCTGCTTGGTGGTGTTCAGGTAGAAGCCTGGGATGTCGCGGGTGTTGATCATTTCCATGACCAGGCGGATCCCGGCGGCTTTCAGCTTGTCGGCGGCGTAGCGCAGGTTTTCCACGAAGGTCTTGCGTACGGTGGCGCAGTCCGGGCCCTGTGGGCGGATACCGGCCAGGGCGTTGACCTGGGTGTTGCCCAGCACCTTGGCGTACTCGATGGCCTTGTCGACCCCGGCGCGGAATTCTTCGATGCGGTCAGGGTGGCAGGTGATGCCACGCTCACCCTTGGCCCAGTCGCCAGCGGGCAGGTTGAACAGCACCTGGGTCAGGCCGTTGGCGTCCAGCTGCTGCTTGATTTCGGCGGCGCTGAAGTCGTACGGGAACAGGTATTCGACGCCGCTGAAACCAGCGTCGGCGGCAGCCTTGAAGCGGGCCAGGAAGTCCTGTTCGGTGAACAGCATGGACAGGTTGGCAGCGAAGCGAGGCATGAGTTGTCTCCTTGCGATGAAGGCCCCCGGCGCCCTCAAACAGGGGCAGGCGCGGGGGCGTCAGGCGATCAGTCCAGCAGCGAGATGGCGGTTGGCGCGTCGTTGCCGACCAGGGCCAGGTCTTCGAACTCGTTGACCGCGTTGATCTCGGTGCCCATGGAAATGTTGGTCACACGCTCGAGGATCACTTCGACCACGACCGGCACGCGGAACTCTTCGGCCATCTTCTGTGCCTTGAGCAGGGCAGGGGCGATCTCTGCCGGCTCGAACACACGGATGGCCTTGCAGCCCAGGCCTTCGACCACGGCGACGTGGTCGACACCGTAGGTGGCAGCGTCGGTCGAGTTGATGTTCTCGAACGCCAGTTGTACACAGTAATCCATGTCGAAGCCACGCTGTGCCTGACGGATCAGGCCCAGGTAGGCGTTGTTCACCAGCACGTGGACGTACGGCAGGTTGAACTGCGCGCCTACGGCCAGTTCTTCGATCATGAACTGGAAGTCGTAGTCACCCGACAGCGCGACGACCTTGCGTTTCGGGTCGGCCTTGACCACACCGAGCGCCGCAGGGATGGTCCAGCCCAGCGGGCCGGCCTGGCCGCAGTTGATCCAGTGGCGTGGCTTGTACACGTGCAGGAACTGCGCGCCGGCGATCTGCGACAGGCCGATGGTGCTGACGTAGCAGGTGTCCTTGCCGAATACCTGGTTCATCTCTTCGTACACGCGCTGCGGCTTGACCGGCACGTTGTCGAAGTGGGTCTTGCGCTGCAGGGTGGCCTTGCGCTCCTGGCAGTCTTGCAGCCAGGCCTTGCGGCACTTCAGCTTGCCAGCGGCTTTCCACTCGCGGGCCACTTCGAGGAACACGTCCAGGGCCTTGCCAGCGTCGGAAACGATACCCAGGTCCGGGGTGAACACGCGGCCGATCTGGGTCGGTTCGATGTCCACGTGGACGAACTTGCGGCCTTCGGTGTAGACGTCGACCGAACCGGTGTGGCGGTTGGCCCAGCGGTTGCCGATACCGAACACCAGGTCGGATTTCAGCAGGGTGGCGTTGCCGTAGCGGTGCGAGGTCTGCAGGCCGACCATGCCGACCATCTGGGCGTGGTCGTCCGGGATGGTGCCCCAGCCCATCAGGGTCGGGATCACTGGTACGCCGGTCAGTTCGGCGAACTCGACCAGCTTGTCGCTGGCGTCGGCGTTGATGATACCGCCACCGGCTACCAGCAGTGGGCGCTCGGCGTCATTGAGCAGGGCCAGGGCTTTTTCGGCCTGTACGCGGGTAGCGGACGGCTTGTGCACGGGCAGCGGCTCGTAAGCGTCGATGTCGAATTCGATTTCGGCCATCTGCACGTCGAACGGCAGGTCGATCAGCACAGGGCCTGGGCGGCCGGTGCGCATTTCATAGAAGGCCTTCTGGAAGGCGTAAGGCACCTGGCCTGGTTCCAGAACGGTGGTGGCCCACTTGGTCACCGGCTTGACGATGTTGGTGATGTCGACAGCCTGGAAGTCTTCCTTGTGCAAGCGGGCACGTGGCGCCTGGCCAGTGATGCACAGGATCGGGATGGAGTCGGCCGAGGCGCTGTACAGGCCAGTGACCATGTCGGTGCCGGCTGGGCCGGAGGTGCCGATGCACACGCCGATGTTGCCTGGGTTGGCACGGGTGTAGCCCTCGGCCATGTGCGAGGCGCCTTCGACGTGACGAGCGAGGACGTGATCGATGCCACCGACTTTCTTCAGGGCCGAGTACAACGGGTTGATGGCAGCCCCCGGGATGCCGAACGCGGTATCTACACCTTCACGGCGCATGACCAGAACGGCTGCATCGATTGCTCTCATTTTGCTCATGGTTTGTGCCTCATCGATTTTGTAATTGTATACAACTTGCTTTTTGCCAGAGTGTATTCACGGCTGGCCGCTCAGGTCAACGGGTTTTCGTCGGACAAGGTCGCTTTCGTTCGAGCGCCCGTGAAAACGGCTGTTTGCGATCTCGCATACGATCGTTTCAATTTATTGTATACAAAAATAGATTCAGTTGTGTTCTATTGGCTTATCGGTTTTTCACCTGCCCTCAGGGCTTCTCACAACAAGAAGAGGACCTTTCCATGAACGCTTTGAACCTGAAAGTCGCTGTCAGCCTGGTGAACGCCGCGCTGGCGGCGGGCCGCAAGATCAATGCAGCGCCACTGACCGTGGCCGTGCTCGATGCCGGTGGGCACCTGCTGGCCTTGCAGCGCGAAGATGGCGCCAGCCTGATTCGCCCGCAAGTGGCCACCGGCAAGGCCTGGGGGGCGATTGCCCTGGGCAAGGGCTCGCGCTTGCTGGCGCTGGATGCGCAGCAACGGCCGGCGTTTTTCGCCGCGTTGAACGGGTTGGGCGAGCGGCCGGTAGTACCGGCGCCGGGCGGTGTGCTGATTCGTGATCAGGACGGCAAGGTGCTGGGAGCGGTCGGGATCAGCGGCGATACCTCGGATATCGACGAGCAGTGCGCGATCAGTGCGAT
Source organism: Pseudomonas sp. LRP2-20 (assembly GCF_024349685.1). Taxonomy (NCBI): domain Bacteria; kingdom Pseudomonadati; phylum Pseudomonadota; class Gammaproteobacteria; order Pseudomonadales; family Pseudomonadaceae; genus Pseudomonas; species Pseudomonas sp. LR2-20. Next base: position 1,749,454 of record NZ_AP025944.1, read on the forward strand.
CGAAGAGGTGGGGTTGAAGGCGGATGCGGGTGTAGCAGCTTAAATCGCTACTGTCTGTTCTGGCCTATTCGCGGGCAAGCCCGCTCCCACAGGATAACCACAGGTTCGAAGGCTGTGTGAGTCCTGTGGGAGCGGGCTTGCCCGCGAATGGCCCTCAAGCCACCTCGGGCTCACAACCCTTGAGCACCATGCGGATGATGGTGTCGGCCGCGGCGTCGTAATCGCTGTCGGCCAGCTTGGCCTTGCCGGTCACTGCCGAAATCTGCCAGTCGAAGTCGGCGTAGGTCTGGGTCGCAGCCCAGATGCTGAACATCAGGTGGTGGGCATCGACATGGGCGATCTGCCCACGGTCGATCCAGTGCTGGATGCACTCGATGTTGTGCCGGGCCTGCTCGTTCAGCTGCTCCACCTGGCTCGGCGACAGGTGCGGTGCACCATGCATGATTTCGCTGGCGAACACCTTCGAGGCATGCGGCAGGTCACGCGAAATGCGGATCTTCGAGCGGATGTAGGCACTCAACACTTCTTTCGGGTCACCGTCGGCATTGAACGGCGTCGACGCCTGCATGATCGGCGCGATGATGCTCTCCAGGACCTCGCGGTAGAGGTTGTCCTTGGATTTGAAGTAGTAATACACGTTCGGCTTGGGCAGGCCGGCCTTGGCGGCGATGTCGCTGGTCTTGGTGGCGGCGAAGCCCTTGTCGGCGAATTCTTCACTGGCTGCGCGCAGGATCAGCTCCTTGTTGCGCTCGCGAATGGTGCTCATGGTCAGGGATCTTCCTCGTGTCTGGCCACCTCAAAGAGGGATCGGGCATGGTAGCACCGCGCCCGACGGGCGCTCAAGGCAGCGGCTTTGGGCTAGAATCCGGCACATTCACTCATTTGGATACCCGCAAACATGGCAGGAAGCAGTCTACTGGTACTGATCGACGACATCGCCACGGTGCTCGACGATGTTTCGGTGATGACCAAGGTCGCGGCAAAGAAGACCGCAGGCGTGCTGGGCGACGACCTGGCGCTCAATGCTCAGCAGGTCACCGGCGTACGCGCCGAGCGCGAGATTCCGGTGGTGTGGGCGGTGGCCAAGGGGTCGCTGGTGAACAAGGCGATCCTGGTGCCTGCAGCACTGTTGATCAGCGCGTTCATCCCTTGGGCGGTGACGCCGCTGCTGATGCTCGGCGGCGCCTACCTGTGCTTTGAAGGTTTCGAGAAGCTGGCGCACAAGTTCCTGCACAGCAAGGAAGAGGACGAGCGGCAGCACGAGGCGCGCAAGGAAGCCGTGGCCGACGCCACAGTCGACCTGGTGGCGTTCGAGAAAAGCAAGATCAAGGGTGCGGTGCGTACCGACTTCATCCTGTCCGCTGAAATCATCGCCATTACCTTGGGTATTGTCGCCGACTCACCGCTGACGCAGCAGATCATCGTGTTGTCGGGCATTGCGGTGGTCATGACCATCGGTGTGTATGGGCTGGTGGGCGGTATCGTCAAACTCGACGACCTGGGGCTGTGGATGGCGCAGAAGTCTTCAAGCCTGGCCCGAGCCGTCGGCAACGGCATCCTGCGTGCCGCCCCCTACATGATGAAAAGCCTGTCGGTGATCGGTACCGCGGCGATGTTCCTGGTGGGTGGCGGGATTCTGGTACACGGCGTGGCACCTTTGCATCACGCGGTCGAGGCGTTCAGCGAAGGGCGCGGAGGGGCGCTGACCAGCGGCCTGCTCAATGGCGTGGCCGGCGTGCTGGCCGGGGCCGTGGTGCTGGCGGTGGTCAGTGTGGTGAGCAAGCTGTGGCGTGCCCTGCGGCCCACCATCTGAAGTACAGAGTGACGGCGAGCACCCTGTGGGAGCCGCGCTTGTCGTGGCGACGAACCGCGTCGATGGGGCGCGTAGCGGCCCCGGCAATTCAAGCAACAACCTTGAAATCGTGGGGCCGCTTTGCGGCCCATCGACGCGGTTCGTCGCCACGACAAGCGCGGCTCCCACACGCCTGGAAGCTCGTGACAATTCTGCGGAAGGCTTACTTGCCGGCTGCGGCGCCTTGCTCGTCTGGCTTCCAGGCCAGCAGGCCCTGGCTGAAGCCGTAGGCGGCGCTCTGGTAGTAGGCAATCGCCCGGCGGATCAGCGGGTTGTCACTGGCGACCGTGGTTTCGTGGCTCTTGCCCAAGGCATCTTCATGCACACGCATGCCGCCACGCGGGCTGAGAATGGCCAGGTTGTTGCCGTCGAACAGCCCCAGGTGCTGGTAGTTGCCGATCAGCACACGTGGCGGCAGGTTGTCTTCCTTGAGCAGGTCGCGGCCGAAGAAGGTCGAGGTGTAGTCGAAGTTGAGCAGGCCCAGCAGGGTCGGTGCCAGGTCGATCTGGCTGGCCAGCTGGGCGTCTTCGCGGGGCTCGATCATCTTTGGAGCGTAGATCCACAGCGGGATCTGGTAGTTGTTCACCGGCAGGTCTTCGACCCCGGCGCTACCGGCCGTGTGGTCAGCGACAAAGATGAACAGCGTGTTGTCGAACCACGGCTTGCCCTTGGCTTCCTTGATGAACTGGGCGATGGCATGGTCGGTATATTTCACCGCGCCTTCGCGGCCGTCGCCTGACGGGATGTCGATGCGGCCGTCCGGGTAGGTGTAGGGGCGGTGGTTCGAGGTGGTCATCAGTTGCAGGAAGAACGGTTTCTGCTCGGCGTAATCGGCATCGGCCAGCTTCAGGGTCTGCCGGTACAGGTCCTCATCGGCCATGCCCCAGGCGTTCTTGAAGCTGATTTCGCTTTCAGCGACGCTGCTCTGGTCGACGATACGGTAGCCGTTGCCGCTGAAGAAGGCGTTCATGTTGTCGAAGTAGCCGCGCCCACCGTAGACGAACACGGCGTCGTAGCCTTTGGCGGTCAGTTGCTGGCCCAGGCTGGCGTAGCCGCTTTCGCGGCCGATGCGCTTGACGATCGAGCGGCCCGGGGTAGGCGGGATCGACAGGGTGATGGCTTCCAGGCCGCGGTCGGTACGGGTGCCGGTGGCGTAGAAATTGTTGAAATACAGGCTCTCGCGGCGCAGGGCGTCGAGGTTCGGCGTCAGGTTGCGCGAATCGCCGTTGCTGCCCATGTACTTGGCGCTGAAGCTTTCGATGGTCACCAGGATGATGTTCGGGGTGCGCTGCTGACCGTTGGCACTGATGTGGCGGCGGATGTCCTGCGGCTCCTGGCCCTGGAAGCGGGCATTGGGTTCGGCCAGCTCCTGGTGCATCTGCGCGCCGACTTCGCCGGCGCCGAGGCTGGCGTAGAACTGGGTGTAGTCCAGTTCGTTGTTGCGGAAGGCGGCGAAGAACTGGTACGGGCCGTTGCTGGCCAGTTCGCGCTGGTAGGCGTTGCCACCCTGGCCGCGCGGGAACTGCTGATCGATCACCACGATGTTCAGGCCAACCAGTACGGCCAGCACGGCCAGCCCGGGCAAGCGCTGGCGCAGGGTGCTGCCGGGGCCGGTGAGGGCCTGGGCCAGCGGCTTGCGCAGCACCAGTGCGAGCAGGAGCGCGGCCACCGCGATGCCGCTGAGCAGCGTCGGCAGCGGGTAGGACTCGCGGATGTTATCCAGCACTTCCTTGGAATAGACCAGGTAGTCGACAGCGATAAAGTTGAAGCGTACGCCGAATTCGTCCCAGAACAGCCACTCGGCCACAGCGACGAACAGCATCACGAACAGGCTGACCACGAACAGGCCGCCGAGCAGCCAGCGGTGAGCACGTGAGCGCCACAATCTGTCCGGGCACAGCACCAGGTACACACCCAGTGGCAGGGCCGTGTAGATGAGGAAGCTCAGGTCGTAAATGGCGCCGTCGAAGAACATCGAGAGGTAATTGCCGTTGACCTCATCGAGATGAGTCGCCAGTAATATGAAGCGTGTCAGCAGGAAGATGCCGAACCAGGTTGAGCAAAGCAGCAGCAGATAGCGCCATGGCGCGGCGAGGGGAGTACGCATCAAGTTGGCCTGTTTTCATTCTTGGATTGTGCGAGGGCCACGAGTCTAGTCGATAACTTGCAAAAAAAATGTCAAAAATTTGCGGTGCGCACGAGGAGGGTGGCTTTATAGTCGCAATTGTTATTTCAGACTTGATCGGGAGGAGAGTTGCACATGTTCGGTGTACTGACTTACGACGCCTACCACCTGGCACTCTACCTGCTCACGGCATTGGCCTGGGGGGCGCTGGGCTTTGGCTTCCTGCTGCGGGGTACCGACGCTCAGGCCCTTTACAAGTGCTGTGCGATGTTCGGCCTGGCATTGGCAATCAATGCGGTAGTGCTGGTGCTGGATATCTTTCGGGTGATCCCGCACCACGAAGTGGAGCTGATTTTGCTGATATTTGGGATGTTGCTGCCGGCGCTCATATTTTTGACTTATAAGGCAGCTCTCATTGTAAGTAAGATAAACCTTAAAAATCTGTAAGCTTAAACTTACAAGTCATGATCATGACGGCGCCGTCAGCTAACGGCGCTGTCACGTTTCAGCCAATCAGAAGTGCACTTTCACCAGGAAGCTCATGGTGTTCTGGTCGGTGGTGAAGCCATCGCTGTCCTTGATGCCGTACTTGTTCTTCCAGTAGTCGTATTCGACACCCACATACAGCTGCTTCTCGCCCAGGTGCAGGGCTTTACCCAGGTCGTACTTGATCTGCGGGTTGAAGTGCAGGTTGGCGTGGTAGGTACCGTGACGGTTCTCGTCGTTGTCGACTACCCAGTCCATGAAACCGTCGATCAGCACGTCGGAGGAGCCCACCGGGAGGGTATAGGACCAGACCGGGGTGATCTGCCAGACATTCTTGCCCGCGCGGTTGCCGTCCGGGATGCGGTTGTAGAAGTTCAGCTGGAAGTAGTCGAAGCCCGGGATGTTCAGGTCGAAGCCAGGGCCGATCAGGTACGACTCGACGTCACCCTCGCCAAACTCGTAGGTCGCAGCCAGCAGCACGTCCTTGACCGGGCCGAACTCCAGCTTCTGGTCGAAGATCTTGCCGAACGACAGGCGTGGGCTGAACTCGCCGTAGTAACTGTTGGGGCCGTTGTTGGCGTCCTTCTTGCCCTGGTAGAAGATCTTGTCGACGAAGAAGAAGTTATCGCCGTACTTCCAGCCATCGGCATGCTCGAAGGTGAAGGTTTGCTGAGTATCGGGGTTGACCTTGAAGTTCTTGCCCCACAGGTAGGTCAGGCTGTTGTTCTGCCACTGCAGCAGGTCGCCGGCGAAGGTGGTGCCGCAGGCCAGCAGCCCGCCCGCGAGAATCAGGCTATTGATGGTACGCATTGCGAGTGTCGCTCCCTTGATTGATCTGTTGTCAGCGCTCGGTAAAGGCGCTTTTTTGTCTTTTGGGTCAGCTTTTTTCGATTGGCCACAGTTGTTTGGCAAGAGCTGCGCCAACTTTTCGGGGTTAGCTGCTACCTTCCTGCTCGACTCGTTCTGAACGGATGAAAATGGGTATTTCAGGCTGGCAACACGTTGGCCAACCGCCCGAATTCATTGACTGAGCGGTCAGTAAACGCAGGCAGAATCCATCCTGCCTTGATCGAGGGGGCGCGCAGATTACTGGCTTGCGCGCCGCGCCTCAAGTGCTCCGTCCTGGCGCACTGTGATTCAAACCTGGGCGTTTGATCAGGTTTTCAGAAATGTACCTTGATCAGCGCGCTGGCGACACTCTGATTGCTGTCCAGGTTGCCGCGGCTGTCGATGCCGTACTTGTCTTTCCAGTAGCTGTACTCGAAGCCGACGTAGAGCTGCTTGGCACCCAGGTTCAGGGCCTTGCCCAGGTCGTATTTGACCTGCGGGTTGAAGTGCAGGTTGGCGTGGTAGGTGCCACGGCTGTTCTGGTCGTTGTCCGGGACCCAGTCCATGTAACCGTCGATCAGAATGTCGGACCTGCCCACAGGGATGGTGTAGGACCAGCCCGGGGTGATCTGCCAGACATTGTCACCGGGGCGGTCACCCTCGGTGTTGCGCACGTAGAAGTTCAGGGTGAAATAGTTGAAGCCGGGAATGTCCAGGTCGAAGCCAGGGCCGATCAGGTAGGCCTCGTTGTCGCCTTCGCCACGTTCGTAGGTCATCGCCAGCAGCACGTCCTTGATCGGGCCGACGGCCAGCTTGCGGTCGAGGATCTTGCCGAACGACAGGCGTGGGCTGAACTCACCGTAGTAGGTGTCTTCGCCTTTGCTGCGGTCAGCCTTGCCGTTGTAGAAGATCTTGTCGACGAAGAAGAACGTGTCGCCGTACTTCCATTTGTTGGCGTGCTCGAAGGTGATGGTCTGCTGGATATCAGGGTTGATCTTGAAGTCCTTGCCGTACAGGTACGTCAGGCTTTCGCCGTGCCACAGCAGCCAATCGCCTGCATGGGCGGGGAGGGTGGCCAGCAGGCTGCTGCCCAGCAGCAGGGACGAGGTGATGCGCTTCATGTTGTGATTCCCGGACTTATTGTTTTTGTTGGCGGTTTTTTCGGCGCGCAGGCGCCCCGAGCGGCCCATTCCGGCGGGCCGACGGTGAAGCGGTTACTGCGGAGAATGAGCAGGGGCGGCCAACTGCGCCGCCCCGCCCAGGGCTCAATGCTGGTGGCAGGCGTCGTTGTGCACGGCGCGCTCGGCACCACCGAGGATGTTGAACAGCACGTTGAGCACCAGGGCACTGACCGTGGCCATGGCGATCCCGCTGTGGGTGATGGGCTCCATCCACTGCGGCATCTGCGCGAAGAACTCCGGCTTGACCACAGGGATCAGGCCAAAGCCGACGCTCACCGCCACCAGCAGCTGGTTGCGGCGGTCGCCGATGTCGGCTTCCTGGAGGATCTTGATCCCGGTGGCGGTGACCATGCCGAACATGGCGATGGACGCGCCGCCCAGTACTGCGGGCGGGATCGAGGCGATCAGGAAGGCCGCCTTGGGCAGCAGGCTGAGTACGATCAGCAGTGCACCCGCCGTTACCGTGACGTAACGGCAACGCACGCCAGTCATCTGCACCAGGCCGATGTTCTGGGCGAACGAGGAGTGGGTGAAGGTGTTGAAGAAACCGGCGATGAACGACGCACCGGCATCGCACAACAGGCCGCGACGCAGCATCCCGGGGGTTACCTCGCGATCAGTCACCTTGCCCAGGGCGAGGAACATGCCCGTGGACTCGACGAAGATGATCACCACCACCAGGCACATTGACAGGATCGGTGCCAGGCTGAAGGTCGGCATGCCGAAGTGCAGTGGGGTGACCACTTGCAGCCACGGCGTGTCGCCCAGGCCGGATAGGTCGACCATGCCGATGGAACCGGCCAGGATGTAGCCCAGGCCCATGCCCACCAGGACCGAAACGTTGACCCAGAAGCCGCGCATGAAGCGGTTGATCAGCAGGATGACCGCCAGCACCAGGCCGGCCACCAGCAGGTAGATCGGCGAACCGAAGGTTTCTGCGTTCTGGCCGCCACCGGCCCAGTTGACTGCCACCGGGAACAGCGACAGGCCAATCGAGGTGATCACCGTACCGGTGACCAGCGGCGGGAAGAACCGTACGACCTTGGACATGAACGGCGCGATCAGCATGCCGAAGAACCCGGCAGCGATGGTCGCGCCGAAGATCCCCTGCAGGCCTACGCCCGGCATGCCGGCCATGGCCACCATGCTGCCGACGGCAGCGAAGCTGGCACCCATCATCACCGGCATGCGGATCCCCACCGGGCCGATACCGAACGACTGGATGATGGTGGCGACACCGGCGACCAGCAGGTCGGCGTTGATCAGGAAAGCGACTTCTTCACGGGACAGACCAGCGGCCTGGCCGATGATCAGAGGGACGGCGATCGCACCCCCGTACATCAGCAGTACATGTTGCAGGCCAACCAGGATCAGTTGGAACAGGGGCAGAGGCTGTCGCGGCGGCGCAACTGGGATGTACGCCTTGCGTGACTCGGACATGCAGCACCTCGAGTTTTGTTTTTATTCTCGGATCCAAGCGCCAGTCGCATACGGCAGGCCCGTTGGAGGCAGCCTGAGGTTCCCGCACGCAGTCGAACGCTCGATGCTTGCTTGTTGCGTGAATCTGTAAGGGCGAGGCCGGGGATACCGGCCTCTTCGCGGCGCAAGGCCGCCCCCGCCAGGGCGCGCGGACGCCCTGGCAGGAGAGGGTGGATCAGTTGACTTGAGCGCCTTTGGCGATCCAGTCACCGACGAGCTTGCGCTCTTCGGCGGTCATCTGGGTGATGTTGCCCAGCGGCATGATCTGGCTGGCGACCGCTTGCGCCTGAATGCGCGCGGCCTGGGCCTGGATCTGCTGCGGGGTGTCGAACATCACGCCGGCAGGTGCTGCGCTGAACAGCGGGCTGGTCGGTTTCGACGAGTGGCACACGCTGCAGCGTTCCTGGATGACTTTGTGGATCTTGTCGAATTCGCCACCTGCAGCCTGTGCGGTCGCCTGGGCCGGGGCCTCGGCTGGCGCGGCTGGGGTTTCGGCGGCCTTGGCGGCTTCCTCGGCGCGCAGCTCGGCGGCGGTCTTGCCGCCTACGGCGGTGGCGGGCAGTGGCTGGTACTCGATCTTCGCTGCCGCCTGCTCAGGGCTTACTGCCATCGGCTTGGGACCGGTGACATAGGCCAGGCAGATCATCGCCAGGGCGCCGACTGGCAGGGTCCAGGCGTACTTGTTGCTGTCGTGGCGGGTGTTGAAGTAGTGGCGGATCAGAACCGCGGCTACTGCGATACCGGCCAGGATCAGCCAGTTGTACTGGCTACCGTAGGTGCTCGGGAAGTGGTTGCTGATCATGATGAACAGCACCGGCAGGGTGAAGTAGTTGTTGTGACGCGAGCGCAGCAGGCCCTTTGCCGGCAGTACCGGATCCGGCGTCTGGTTGTTCTCGATCGCGGCCACCAGCTGGCGCTGGGCCGGCATGATGATGCGGAACACGTTGCCGACCATGATGGTGCCGATGATCGCGCCGGTGTGCAGGTATGCACCACGGCCGCTGAACACCAGGCTGAAGCCGAAGCAGGCAGCGATGATCAGGACGAACAGTACGGCACCGAGCAGGGCAGGGTGCTTGCCCAGCGGCGAGTCGCACAGGAAGTCGTAGATGAACCAGCCGGCGATCAGCGAACCGATACCGATGGCCACGCCTTCGGCACCGCTCAGGGTGCTGCCGGGTGCCAGCAGGTACAGGCTCGGGTTCCAGTAGAACACCACGCACAGCAGGGCGATACCGGACATCCAGGTGAAGTAGGCTTCCCATTTGAACCAGTGCAGGTTCTCGGGCATTTTCGGGGGTGCGAGCTTGTATTTCTCCAGGTGGTAGATACCACCGCCGTGAATCGCCCAGAGATCACCCGACAACCCATCGCGCGGGTTGCTTCGGTTCAGGTGGTTCTCCAGCCAGACGAAGTAGAACGATGCACCGATCCAGGCGACACCGGTGATCATATGAACCCAGCGAATGCTCAGGTTCAGCCATTCGTGAAGGTGTGCTTCCACAGTATGTACCTCTGCCGATCACCGTGAACGATGACCGACCTTTTCTTATTGGTGGGGATTGAGGATCAGCATCTGTTCCTCGGTGAAGTAATGCTCATCGCAGTTGTTGCCAGAACCACTGCGATCAACCACCAGGAAGTCATCCCGCTTTTCGATCGTCAGCACCGGGTGGTGCCAGACGCCGCGATGGTAATTAACGCCCTGCCTGCCATTACTGCGGAAGGCACGGACCAAGCCTGATACAGGTGCATCGCCAACGGGCGCGACCACGATCAGAAAGGGGTTGCCGAGCAGCGGGATGAAAGCCTGGCTGCCCAGCGGATGGCGCTCCAGCATGCGCACGGTCAGCGGCATGTCCTGCGCGTCGGCGCGGAAGATGCTGATGATCGCCTTGTCTTCAGGCTCGGCGGTCTCGACCGTGGCGAGCTTGTGAAAACGCATGGTCGAGCCGTTGTTGATCATGAAGTGGTCGCTGCCATCGGTTTCGATCACGTCTCCGAATTGGGCGAAGGCTTCTTTGGTCAGGGGCTCGATCATCAGGGTGCGCATGGGGTTATCTCTTCTATTGTTCGTTTTTCTGAATACGGTTCGCTGTTGCTTACAGCTGCAGCAGGCGGAACAGGGCGATCAGGTTGATCTGCGCCAGGGCTTCCTTGAATTCGGCATCGGCATCGTTGTGGATGCGTTTTTCGAAGGAGGCGAGGATCTGGTGCCGGTTGCTACCTTTTACCGCCATGATGAACGGGAACTGGAACTTGGCCTTGTAGGCGTCGTTCAGTTCGGTGAAACGGGCGAATTCTTCGGCGGTGCACTGGTGGATACCGGCGCCGGCCTGCTCGTTGGTGCTCGATTCGGTCAGCTCGCCCTGGATGGCGGCCTTGCCGGCGAGGTCCGGGTGAGCGTTGATCAGCGCCAACTGGTCAGCGTGGTTGGCGCTCAGCAGGATGTCGCTCATGCGCTGGTGCAGCGCCTCGATCTCGTCCAGTTCACCCAGCTGGCCAAGGTCGTAGGCTTTTTCGGCGACCCACGGCGAGTGCTCGTAGATGTCGGCGAAAGCCTTGACGAAGGCGTCGCGGTCCAGGGCGGAGGGCTTGAGGGTGTTGAAGGCGGTCATCAGGCGTTCTCTTTCTTGTACGGGTGGGTGGCGTGCCAGTGGCGGGCGATGTCCACGCGACGGGCGAACCAGACCTGCTCGTGGCTCTTGGCGTAATCGACGAAACGCTTGAGCGCGGCCAGGCGCGCCGGGCGGCCTACCAGGCGGCAATGCAGGCCGATGGAAAGCATCTTCGGTGCTTCGGCGCCTTCGGCGTACAGCACGTCGAAGGCGTCTTTCAGGTACTGGAAGAACTGCTCGCCGCAGTTGAAGCCCTGCACCTGGGTGAAGCGCATGTCGTTGGTGTCCAGGGTGTACGGGATCACCAGGTGCGGCTTGCCGGTAGGGTTGTTCGGTTCCCAGTAGGGCAGGTCATCGTCGTAGGTGTCGCTGTCATAGAGGAAGCCACCTTCCTCCATCACCAGGCGGCGGGTGTTCGGGCCGGTGCGGCCGGTGTACCAGCCCAGCGGGCGTTCGCCGGTGAGTTCGGTGAGGATGCGGATGGCTTCGAGCATGTGCTCGCGTTCCTGGGCCTCGTCCATGTTCTGGTAGTCGATCCAGCGGTAGCCGTGGCTGCAGATCTCGTGGCCGGCTTCGGCCATGGCGCGGATCACGTCGGGGTGGCGCTGGGCGGCCATGGCCACGGCGAAGATGGTCAGGGGGATGCCGCTGTCCTTGAACAGCTTGAGCAGGCGCCAGACGCCGGCGCGGCTGCCGTACTCGTACAGCGATTCCATGCTCATGTTGCGCTGACCCTGCAGCGGCTGGGCAGCGACCATTTCGGAAAGGAAGGCTTCGGACTCTTTGTCACCGTGCAGGATGTTGCGTTCGCCGCCTTCCTCGTAGTTGAGGACGAAAGACAGCGCGATGCGAGCGTTGCCCGGCCATTGCGGGTGAGGAGGGTTGTTGCCGTAACCGATCAGGTCGCGAGGGTAGTCAGCGCTCACTGCAGTCTTCCTTCTTGTGTGTTAGTGCGGGGTGGGCGGGCCGCGTCGGGATGTCGCACCACCGGATGGGCTGATTGTATACAACTTCTGAAATCTTTTGTAAGCCTGTTTTTCCGCATTTCTTCCCTTTTGTCGCTTGAGAATGCATTGCAAGAAACCTGCCTGTTTGGTCAGTTAATGACGATGGGCTCTGCACAGTGCCTGTATTTGCGACTGGTGGCCGGTTTGATGAGGTCGCGACGGAAGGGATCAAAAAATTGTGTACAATCTGACGTTGAAATGTCTTAATGGCGTCATTCCCGCACATCGCAGGCCCTATACTGGGGCGTTGGCTGTGTATTTTTTGCCCATAGATTGAACAAGAGGCGACAAGCAGATGGGACGTTTGACCACACACGTACTGGATGCCGCGCACGGCTGCCCAGGCAGCTCGATCAAAGTCGAGCTGTACCGCGTCGAAGGCCAGCAGCTGGAGCTGGTGAACACTACCCTGACCAACAGCGATGGCCGCGTCGACGCGCCGCTGCTGCAGGGTGACGACTACCGTACCGGTGTCTACCAGCTGCAGTTCAGCGCTGGCGCCTATTACCGTGCCCGCGGCGTACAGCTGCCGGAGCCGGCATTTCTTGATGTTGTCGTGTTGCGTTTCGGCATCGATGAAAAGCAGGAGCACTACCACGTGCCGCTGCTGATCTCGCCGTACAGCTATTCGACCTACCGCGGAAGCTAGTTGGTCGCTAGAAGAATCTTCGTAGGTCCTTTGGCCCGCTCTCACACTGGCGGGCTTTTTTTCGTCTGCTGTTTTTGTGTTGTCGGTGCCGGCCTTTTCGCGGGTAAACCCGCTCCCACAGATACCGCGCCTACCTTGAAGGCTAAGGCAGTCCTGTGGGAGCGGGTTTACCCGCGAAGAGGCCAGCACAGGCTCTGGAAATAAAGAAAGGGCGCCGAGGCGCCCTTGGTTGGTGCAATGACGGTCAGAGGAACACGAACTTGGCAATGAAGATCGCGCACAGTACCCAAAGGCTGGCCGAGATTTCCTTGTACTTGCCAGTACCCGCCTTCAACGCCACATAACTGATGAAGCCCAGGGCAATGCCGTCTGCTACCGAGAAGGTCAGCGGCATCATGATCACCGTGACGATCGCCGGGATGCTGTCGGTGGCTTCGTCCCAATGAATATGCGCCATGCTGCCCATCATCAGCATCGCCACGTAGATCAGCGCGCCCGCGGTCGCGTAGGCCGGAATCATCCCGGCCAGCGGCGCGAAGAACATCGCGGCGACGAACAGAATACCCACCACCACGGCCGTCAGGCCGGTCCGGCCACCTGCGGCGACACCGGCGGCACTTTCCACATAGCTGGTCACCGGTGGCACGCCGACCACGGCGCCGAACACGCTCGAAGCGCTGTCGGCCTTCAATGCCCGCGACAGGTTTTCGATGCGCCCGTCCGGCGCCACCAGGTTGGCCCGCTGCGCCACGCCCATCAGTGTGCCGGCGGTGTCGAACATGTGCACGAACAGGAACGCCAGCACCACGCTGATCATGCTGACGTTGAACACGCCCGCCACATCCATGGCCATCCAGGTGGGTGCCAGGCTCGGCGGCATCGACATCACTCCGCTGAACTTGACCAGGCCCAGGCCCCAGCCGGCCAGGGTAACGCCGATGATGCTGATCAGGATCGCGCCGAACACGCGTTTGTAGCTGAGGATGGCGATCAGCAGGAAGCACAGCGCCGCCAGCAGCGGCCCTGGTTCATGCAGCGAGCCCAGCTTGATCAGGGTAGCCGGGCTGTCGACGATGATGCCGGCGGTCTTCAGGCCGATCAGCCCGAGAAACAATCCGACGCCGGCCCCCATGGCATGGCGCAGGCTCACCGGAATGCTGTTGAGCAACCATTCGCGCACGCGTGACAAGGTCAGGAACATGAACAGCACGCCGGAGACGAACACTGCCCCCAGCGCGGTTTCCCAGTTGTAGCCCATGGTGCCGACCACGGTGTAGGTGAAGAAGGCATTCAGCCCCATGCCTGGCGCCAGGCCCACCGGCCAGTTGGCGTACAGGCCCATCAACAGGCAGCCCAGCGCGGCGGCGATGCAGGTGGCGACGAAGGCGGCACCATGGTCGATGCCGGCGTCGGCCATGATGTTGGGGTTGACGAAGATGATGTAGGCCATGGTGATGAAGGTGGTCACCCCGGCGATCATTTCAGTTTTGACCGTGCTGCCGTGTTGCTTGAGTTTGAAAATCCGCTCCAGCCAACTCGTTTCGAGCGGTGGCGCGAGATCCAGCGTAGGGGCTTCGGATTTGCGGCTTTCCACAGCGAGTACTCCTCAAGTCTTTCTTGTTGTTGTTGGAGCCAGGATCCTGAGCAATGCACTTGGTGGCCCCACGAGGGAAGGCAGACGTCTGACGCGTTTTATTGACTTACGGGTCAAGAAGTTGCTCGGTGGATTATGCTTTTGTGTACAAAGAATGCAAATAATGTTTTATGTTTTGTGTGCGCAATGCGTCGTATAACGGCTATATAGGTAAAACGCCTCCTGCGGAATCGCCTCAGCCTGTGTACAATGGCGCCATACTTTCTCTTCGTGCCTCGAGAGCCCATGAACGAACAGCTGCAACCTCTGAAAAAACCTGCGCGCACTGGCAAGGCCGGCCGCAGTGGTACCCAGGACGACATCGTCTACGCGCATATTTTCGAGGCCATCCTCGAGCAGCGATTGGCGCCGGGCACCAAGTTGAGCGAGGAAGCGCTGGGCGAGATCTTTGGCGTCAGCCGCACCATCATCCGCCGCGCACTGTCGCGCCTGGCCCATGAAAGCGTGGTGCTGCTGCGGCCCAATCGTGGTGCGGTGGTGGCCAGCCCGACGGTGGAAGAAGCGCGCCAGGTGTTCTTCTCGCGGCGCATGGTCGAACGTGCCATCACCGAGCTGGCCGTGCAGCATGCCACCCTGGAGCAGCTCAACGAACTGCGCCAGATGGTGCGCGAGGAACGCGACAGCTTCTCCCGTGGCGACCGCGGCGCCGGTATCCGCCTTTCTGGCGAGTTCCACCTCAAGTTGGCCGAAGCCGCAGGCAATGCACCGCTGGTCAGCTTCCAGCGCAGCCTGGTGTCGCAGACGTCGCTGATCATTGCCCAGTACGAGAGCGGCACCCGTTCCCATTGCTCCTATGACGAGCACATGCAGCTGATCGATGCCATCGAGGCGCGTGATGCCGAGCAGGCCGTGAGCCTGATGATGCATCACATGGACCATATCGACAGCAAGCTGAACCTGGACGACGAGAGCGCCTCGGACGACCTGCACGCCGTGTTCTCACACTTGCTGAAGAAGCCCAAGGTCTCAGCCAAGGGTTGATCGTTTGCCAGGATGAATTTTAAAAAGGGCCGCATGCGGCCCTTTTGTTTGCTGGCCTTTGGCCGTTTACCTGATAAATTTACTAGTTGCAAACCCCTTTTCAATGTGGTTGGGCTTGCGCATTTTTGCGTTCAACTACTTGAGGAGAGGTTCATGGCTACGTCTCTGGGTGTGCGCATGGGTGCCGAGCTGGTGGGCACTTTCTGGTTGGTGCTGGGTGGCTGCGGCAGTGCGGTGCTGGCCGCCAGCTCGCCAATCGGCATCGGTGTTCTCGGTGTCGCTTTCGCGTTCGGGCTCACGGTCCTGACCATGGCATTCGCCATTGGCCATATCTCCGGCTGTCATCTCAACCCTGCGGTATCGTTCGGGTTGGTGGTAGGTGGGCGCTTCCCGGCCAAGGAGCTGCTGCCCTACGTTATTGCCCAAGTCATCGGCGCGATCCTGGCGGCTGCGGTGATCTACTTTATCGCCAGCGGCAAGGCTGGCTTCGAGCTGTCATCTGGCCTGGCTTCGAACGGCTACGCCGATCATTCGCCCGGCGGCTATTCGCTGGGGGCGGGCTTTGTCAGTGAAGTGGTGATGACGGCGATGTTCCTGGTGGTGATCATGGGCGCCACCGATGCCCGTGCTCCGGCAGGCTTTGCGCCGATTGCCATTGGCCTGGCCCTGACCCTGATCCACCTGATCTCGATCCCGGTAACCAATACCTCGGTCAACCCCGCGCGCAGCACGGGGCCGGCATTGCTCGTCGGTGGCTGGGCCCTGCAGCAGCTATGGCTGTTCTGGGTGGCGCCGCTGATCGGGGCTGCGATCGGCGGCGCGCTGTACCGGGGGTTGGCGAAAGAACCTTAGCGCTGGTGCACGCAACGCCCGGCGGCGTAGGTTTCACGCACGGTGCGGTCGTCACCCAGGGTGGTGAGCACGAACAGGGTTTCTTCGATGCTGTTGGACTGTTGAATGCGGTAGTCCAGCAGCGGCGTGGCTTTGTAGTCCAGCACCACGAAGTCGGCATCGTTGCCTGGGCGCAGGCTGCCGATGCGGTCGTCCAGGCGCAATGCGCGAGCGCCACCGAGGGTGGCCAGGTACAGTGACTTGTACGGGTGCAGGCGCGCGCCTTGCAGCTGCATCACCTTGTACGCCTCGTTCAGGGTATTGAGCAGCGAGAAACTGGTGCCGGCGCCCACATCGGTACCCAGCCCCACATTGACCTTGAAACGCTCGGCCTGCGGCAGGTTGAACAGGCCGCTGCCAAGGAACAGGTTGGACGTGGGGCAGAACGCCACGGCCGAGCCGGTTTCGGCCAGGCGCTGGCATTCGTCGTCGCACAGGTGCACGCCGTGGGCGAATACCGAGCGCTCGCCCAGCAGCTCGAAGTGGTCGTAGACGTCCAGATAACCCTTCTGCTCGGGGAACAGCGACTTGACCCAGTCGATTTCCTTGAGGTTTTCCGACAGGTGCGTGTGCATGTACACCCCGGGGTGCTCCTTGAGCAACTGGCCGGCCAGGGCCAGCTGTTCCGGCGTACTGGTCGGGGCGAAGCGCGGGGTCACCGCGTAGTGCAGGCGGCCCTTGCCGTGCCAGCGCTCGATCAGTTGCTTGCTCTCGGTGTAACCGGACTCGGCGGTGTCGGTCAGGTACTCCGGGGCGTTGCGGTCCATCATCACCTTGCCGGCAATCATCCGCAGGTCCAGGCGCTCGGCCTCTTCGAACAGGGCATTGACCGACTGCGGGTGCACGCTGCCGAACACCAGGGCAGTGGTGGTGCCGTTGCGCAGCAGTTCCTTGAGGAAGATCTTCGCCACCTTGTCGGCATGATCCTTGTCGGCAAATTGCTTCTCGCAAGGGAAGGTGTAGGTGTTCAGCCAGTCCAGCAGTTGTTCGCCGTAGGAGCCGATCATGCCGGTCTGCGGGAAGTGGATGTGAGTATCGATGAAGCCCGGGGTGATCAGCGCGTCCTGGTAATGCACTACGTCGATGTCGGCGGCCAGGCTCGGCAGCAGCTCGCTGGCAGGGCCGACGGCACTGATGCGGCCATCGTCGATCACCAGCAGGCCGTCTTCGAAGTACTCATGGGAAGCGTCCAGGCCTACCTCGGCCGGGTCGGCGATGCTGTGCAAGATGGCGGCACGGTAGGCTTTGCGGGTAACGGTCATAACACACTCGTCAAATGGCTTGGCTGCGCCGGGAAGGCGGCAGCAACTGGGCAATGGGGCCGGCGTTGGCGGCAGCGTCGTGCTGGCCGAAGCAGGCGTTGTAGGTGGCAATGATTTCGCCGGCGATGGACACGGCAATCTCGATCGGCAGCTTGCCCTTGACCTCGGGCAGGCCCATCGGGCAACGCATGCGCGCCAGCACGGCATCGTCGTAGCCGCGCTCGCGCAGGCGGTGCTCGAACTTGACCCGTTTGGTCTTCGAGCCAATCAGGCCGAACCAGGTGAAATCGTTGCGCTTGAGAATGGCGGCGGTCAGTTCCAGGTCGAGCTGGTGGTTGTGGGTCATGACGATGCAGTAGCTGCCTGGCGGCAGGTCTGCGACTTCGTCGACCGGTTCCTCACTGACGATCTTGCTCACCCCGTTGGGGATGAATTCGGGGAATTCCTGTTCACGCGAGTCGATCCAGCGCACCCGGCAGGGCAGGGCGGCGAGCAAGGGTACCAGAGCACGGCCGACATGGCCCGCGCCGAACACGGCGATCTGCGCCTGCACCGCAGCCATTGGCTCGAACAGCAGCACGGTGGCACCGCCGCAGCACTGGCCGAGGCTGGCACCGAGGCTGAAGCGCTCCAGGTGCGGGGTGCTGCGGTGTTCTTCGAGCATCTGCCGGGCGATGTGCAGGGCCTTGTATTCCAGGTGGCCGCCGCCGATGGTGTCGAACAGGCCGCTGGCGCTGACGACCATCTTCGAGCCAGCGTTGCGCGGGGTCGAACCGCGCTCCTCGATGATGGTCACCAGCACGCAGGCTTCGCCACGGGACTGGTGGTCGGCGAGGGCGTTGATCCATTGGTGCATGATGCAACCTCTCTATGTTGCGCCGCAGACTCTGTGGGAGCGGGCTTGCCCGCGAACACCGGCAGAGCCGGTGCCATTAACGGTGTTGCCTTCTTCGCGGGCAAGCCCGCTCCCACAGGGTTCCTCGCTGTCAGTGGCTGACGGTTTCCAGTTCCGGTTCAGCAGGTTGCGCTGCTGCCACCGCCTTGCGCATCTGCTCGCAACCCCACAACACCCGCTCCGGTGTCGCCGGCGCGTCTATGTTCGGTTGCACGCGATAGTCGGCGATGCTGGCCACGGCGTCCTTGATTGCGCACCAGGCGGCGATGCCGAGCATGAACGGCGGCTCGCCCACGGCCTTGGAATGGAACACGGTGTCTTCCGGGTTCTTGCGGTTCTCCACCAGCTTCACCCGCATGTCCAGCGGCATGTCGGCCACCGCCGGGATCTTGTAGCTGGCCGGGCCGTTGGTCATCAGCTTGCCCTTGGCGTTCCACACCAGCTCTTCGGTGGTCAGCCAGCCCATGCCCTGGATGAAACCGCCTTCGACCTGGCCAATGTCGATGGCCGGGTTCAGCGAGTCGCCCACGTCATGCAGAATGTCGGCGCGCAACATCTTGTACTCGCCGGTCAGGGTGTCGACGATCACTTCCACGCAGGCAGCGCCGAAGGCGAAGTAGTAGAACGGCCGGCCGCGCGCCTGGTTGCGGTCGTAGTAGATCTTCGGCGTGCGGTAGAAGCCAGTGCTCGACAGCGATACCTGGGCGAAGTAGGCCTGCTGCACCAGGTGCTCGAAGCTGACGATCTGGTCGCGTACGCGCACATGGCCATTGCGGAACTCAACGTCTTCCTCGGTCACCTGATAGTGCCGAGCGGCAAACTCGGTGAGGCGCTTCTTGAGGATCTCGGCGGCGTTCTGGGCAGCCTTGCCGTTCAGGTCGGCACCGCTGGAAGCTGCAGTCGGCGAGGTGTTGGGCACCTTGTCGGTGTTGGTGGCGGTGATCTGGATGCGGCTGAAATCGACCTGGAACACCTGCGCCACCACCTGTGCCACCTTGGTGTTCAGGCCCTGGCCCATCTCGGTGCCGCCGTGGTTCAGGTGAATGCTGCCGTCGGTGTAGATGTGGATCAGCGCCCCGGCCTGGTTGAGGAAGGTGGCGGTGAACGAGATACCGAACTTGACTGGCGTCAGTGCCAGGCCCTTCTTCAGCACCGGGCTGTTGGCGTTGAAGCGGCGGATCGACTCGCGGCGTTCGGCGTAGTCGCTGCTGGCTTCGAGCTCGGCGGTCATTTCCTCGAGCATGTTGTGCTCGACGGTCTGGTAGTAGTGGGTGACGTTGCGCTCGGTCTTGCCGTAGTAGTTGGCCTTGCGCACGGCCAGTGGGTCGCGGCCCAGGTGGCGGGCGATGTGGTCCATCACCTGTTCGATGGCGACCATGCCCTGCGGGCCGCCGAAGCCGCGGTAGGCGGTGTTGGAGGCGGTGTTGGTCTTGCAGCGGTGCCCGTGCACGGTGGCATCGCCCAGGTAATAGGCGTTGTCGGAGTGGAACATGGCGCGGTCGACGATCGAACCGGACAGGTCGGGCGAGTAGCCGCAGTTGCCGGCCAGGTCGAGGTTGATGCCGTGCAGGCGGCCGTCGTCATCGAAACCGACGTCGTACTCCACGTAGAACGGGTGGCGCTTGCCGGTCATGGTCATGTCTTCGACCCGAGGCAGGCGCATCTTGGTCGGCTGGCCGGTCAGGCGCGCGATCACCGCGCACAGGCAGGCCGGGCTTGCCGCCTGGGTTTCCTTGCCGCCGAAGCCGCCGCCCATGCGGCGCATGTCCAGTACCACCTTGTTCATTGGCACGTCGAGCACTTCGGCGACCAGCTTCTGCACTTCGGTGGGGTTCTGCGTGGAGCAGTAGACGATCATGCCGCCGTCCTCGGTGGGCATTACCGAGGAGATCTGGGTTTCCAGGTAGAAGTGCTCCTGGCCGCCGATGTGCAGGGTGCCTTGCAGGCGGTGCGGGGCGCTGGCCAGGGCGGCGGCCGAATCGCCGCGCTGGTGGGTGTGGCTGTCGAGCACGAAGTGCTTCTTGCGCAGCGCATCGACCACGTCCAGCACCGGCTCCAGGTCTTCGTATTCGACAATGGCGGCCATCGCTGCACGGCGTGCGGTATCCAGGTCGCGGGCCGCCACGGCGAGCACCGGCTGGCCGAAGAACTCGACCTTGTCGATGGCCAGCAGCGGGTCGCCGGCGACCACCGGGCCGATGTCCTTCAGTCCTGGGATGTCTTCGTGGGTGATGGCGATGCGCACGCCCTCGAAGGCATAGCACGGCGTGGTGTCGATGCGCAGGATGCGCGCATGGGCGCGGTCTGCGGTACGCGCATAGACGTGCAGCTGGTTGGGGAATTCCAGGCGATCGTCGATGTACAGCGCTTCGCCTGATACATGCTTGTCGGCGCTGTCGTGCTTGACGCTGCGGCCGACACCGGTGGTCAGGTCCTGGCTGAACAGTTCGGCCATCTCGGCCTGGCTCTTGGCTACGTGATGGTTAGACATAGTCGGTCACCCGGGTCTCGATGTAGGGCGTTTGCTGTTCGATGAAGTACTTGCGCAGCAGGTTCTGCGCGGTCAGCAGGCGGTACTCCTTGCTGGCGCGGAAGTCGCTGAGCGGGGTGAAGTCTTCGGCCAGGGCCTGGCAGGCGCGCTCGATGCTGGCCTGGTTCCACGGCTTGCCGCGCAGGGCTGCTTCGCAGGCGCGGGCGCGTTTGGGGGTGGCTGCCATGCCGCCGAAGGCGATCCGCACGCCGCTGACCACACCGTCTTCGATGCTCAGGTTGAAGGCTGCGCACACGGCGGAGATGTCGTCGTCCAGGCGCTTGGACACTTTGTAGGCACGGAAGGCCCAGTCGTTGCTGGCGCGTGGCACGATGATCTTCTCGATGAACTCGCTGTCCTGGCGGGCGGTGATGCGGTAGTCGATGAAGTAGTCTTCCAGCGGCATCACCCGCTGGCGCTCACCCTGGCGCAGCACCACCTGCGCATCCAGGGCAATCAGCAGGGGTGGCGAGTCACCGATCGGCGAGGCATTGCCGATGTTGCCGCCCAGGGTGCCCTGGTTGCGAATCTGCAGCGAGGCGAAGCGGTGCAGCAGGTCGCCGAAGTCCGGGTACTCCTCGTTGAGCGCGCCGTAGCAGTCGGTAAGCGGGGTGGCAGCGCCGATTTCCAGGTGGCTGGCGGTCTTGTCGATGCGCTTGAGTTCGGCAACGTGGCCGACGTAGATCATCACCGGCAGGGTCTTGTGGAACTGGGTGACTTCCAGGGCCAGGTCGGTACCACCGGCCAGCAGGCGGGCTTCGGGGTGCGAGCTGTACAGGTCGGCCAGGTCGGCCACGGTCAGTGGCACCAGGCAGCGCTTGTCGCCGCTGTTGAGTTCGCCAGTCTGGGTGGGGGCGATGGCCTTGAGGCGGGCGATGGTCTGCGCCTGCTGGGCGTCGAACTGGTCGCGGCAAGGCTGGCGGCAGCTCTGCTCGGCGGCGTCGAGGATCGGCCGGTAACCGGTGCAGCGGCACAGGTTGCCGGCCAGGGCTTCCTGAGCCTGATGCAGGTCGGCACCCTGGCTGTTCTTCTGCAAGGCGAACAACGACATGACGAAACCGGGGGTGCAGAAGCCGCATTGCGAACCGTGGCAATCGGCCATGGCCTGTTGCACGCTGTGCAGCTGCCCGTTGTGCTTGAGGCCTTCGACGCTGATCAGTTGCTTGCCGTGCAAAGAGGAAACGAAGGTGAGGCACGAGTTCAGGCTGCGGTAGCGCAGGCTGTCCTCGCCTTGTTCGTTCTGGACAAGCTCGCCGACGACCACGGTGCAGGCACCGCAGTCGCCACTGGCGCAACCTTCCTTGGTGCCGGGTTTGCCCAGGTGCTCGCGCAGGTACTGCAGCACCGTCATGTTCGGGTCCAGGGCATGCTCACTACGCAGCTCCTGGTTGACGAGAAACTGGATCACGGGGATGGCCTCGCAATGGTTTTATTGTTGTTGGGCGGACAATAAGCAGACCTGTCGCAGCGGTCAATAATTTTCTGACTAAAAGGTCAGGAAATTGCGCATATCGACGCCCAGCCGAACGCAGTGCTCATATTACAAGCATAGATCGCGCCGCCTGGCTGGCTGCCTGGCAGGCCAAATAAAGCGCTGCGCCCCTCTGCGCGAGCGCCTGGCAAGTGCGCTACAATCGCTCCCTTGTGCCCAGTTCAATGATTTTGAAGGAAAACCATGACGTTCAAGGCGCCGGACAGCCTCTCCGAGCAGATTGCCGACTACCTGGCCGAACGTATCATCCGCGGCGAGCTTGCGCCCGGTGAGCGGATCCAGGAGCAGAAGGTCACCCAGGCCCTCAGTGTCAGCCGCGGCTCGGTGCGCGAAGCGTTGTTGATCCTCGAACGTCGCCATCTGGTAGCGATCCTGCCGCGACGTGGCGCCCATGTCACCGAGCTGGACGAGCGCAGCGTGCGCAGCCTGTGCACCCTGATGGGCGAGTTCTACATCCTGTTGGGCAATGCCGTGGCACAGAAATGGCGCACCGAAGGCGACCTGAGCACGTTTCTGGACATTCAGCAGCGTCTGCGCCAGGCCCGTGAGCAGCAGGACATCAAGGTGTTCGTCGCCGAAAGTTTCGCAGTGATGCGCGCCGCCTACCGCTTCGCCGACAACCCCTACCTGCAGGAAACCGTGGAAAACCTGCAGCCGGCCATGAGCCGCGCCTACTACCTGGCCCTGGACCAGCGCCAGGCCAACATGGACGACTACCTCGACCTGTTCGCCCGCCTGCTCGAAGCTGTGGTTGCCCGTGACCTGCCGCGCATTCGCGAGGTGCTCACCGCCTATGGCCAGCGCAGCTGCGAACTGGTGCTGGCGGCGCTGGCCCGGGGCTGACTGATGCGCCTGAAGTGCATTCGCCTGGCCGGGTTCAAGTCGTTCGTCGACCCGACCACGGTCAACTTCCCCAGCAACATGGCGGCCGTGGTCGGCCCCAACGGCTGCGGCAAGTCCAACATCATCGATGCGGTACGCTGGGTGATGGGCGAGAGTTCGGCGAAGAACCTCCGCGGCGAGTCGATGACCGATGTCATCTTCAACGGCTCCACCAGCCGCAAGCCGGTGAGCCAGGCCAGCATCGAGCTGGTGTTCGACAACAGCGAAACCACCTTGCTCGGCGAGTACGCCGCCTACGCCGAGATTTCCATCCGCCGCAAGGTCACCCGCGACGGGCAGAACAGCTATTACCTGAACGGCACCAAGTGCCGCCGCCGAGACATCACCGACATTTTCCTCGGCACCGGCCTGGGGCCGCGCAGCTACTCGATCATCGAGCAGGGCATGATCTCCAAGCTGATCGAGGCCAAGCCCGAAGAGCTGCGCAACTTCATCGAAGAGGCGGCCGGCATCTCCAAGTACAAGGAGCGCCGCCGTGAAACCGAAAGCCGCATCCGCCGCACCCAGGAGAACCTGGCGCGGCTGACCGACCTGCGTGAAGAGCTGGAGCGGCAGCTCGAGCGCCTGCACCGCCAGGCCCAGGCTGCCGAGAAGTACCGCGAGTACAAGGCCCAGGAGCGCCAGCTCAAGGCGCGCCTGTCGGCCCTGCGCTGGCGCGACCTGGACGAGCGCGTGCGCCAGCGCGAGGCAGTGATTGGCGATCAGGATGTCGCCCACGAGGCGCTGGTCGCCGAGCAGCGCAATGCCGATGCCAGCATCGAACGCCTGCGTGACGGGCACCATGAGTTGTCCGAGCGTTTCAACCAGGTCCAGGGGCGCTTCTATTCGGTGGCCGGTGATATCGCCCGGGTGGAGCAGAGCATCCAGCACGGCCAGCAGCGCCTGCGCCAGTTGCAGGACGACCTCAAGGAGGCCGAACGCACGCGCCAGGAAACCGAATCGCACCTGGGCCATGACCGCACCCTGCTGGCCACCCTTGGCGAAGAGTTGGCCATGCTCGAGCCTGAGCAGGAGTTGACCCTGGCCGCAGCCGAGGAGTCTGCGGCCACCCTCGAAGAGGCCGAAATGGGCATGCACGGCTGGCAGGAGCAATGGGACAGTTTCAATACCCGCTCCGCCGAGCCGCGGCGCCAGGCCGAAGTGCAGCAAGCGCGTCTGCAGCAGCTGGAAGCCAGTCTGGAGCGCCTGGCCGAGCGCCAACGCAAGCTGGTCGAGGAAGGTGAGCAGTTGGGTGTGGATCCACAGGACGCTTCCCTGCTCGAGCTCTCCGAGCAACTGGCCGGCAGCGAGATGCTGCTCGAAGAATTGCAGTTGTCGGAAGAGCAGGTGGTCGAGCGCCTGGAGAGCGTGCGCGAGCAACTGCAGCAAGCAACCCAGGCCCAGCAACAGCAGCAGGGCGACCTGCAGCGCCTCGGCGGCCGCCTGGCCTCGCTGGAGGCGTTGCAGCAGGCTGCGCTGGAGCCGGGCGCAGGCGCCGCCGACTGGCTGCGCGAACAAGGCCTGGAGCAGCGTCCGCGGCTGGCCGAAGGCCTGCGCGTAGAGCCGGGTTGGGAGCTGGCGGTGGAAACCGTGCTGGGTGCCGACTTGCAGGCCGTGTTGCTGGACGATTTTGCCGGGCTGGATTTCAACGGCCTGGAGCAGGGCGAACTGCGCCTGTTGCTGTCGGCGGCGGGCGGCGAGCGCCAGCCCGGCAGCCTGCTCGACAAGGTCGAAGGGCGTATCGACCTGGCCCCGTGGCTGGCCCAGGTGCAGCCGGTCGATGACCTCGCCGAGGCCCTGGCACGGCGCGCAAGGCTGGGCGAAGGGCAGAGCCTGGTAAGCCGTGATGGATACTGGGTTGGCCGCCATTTCCTGCGCGTCAGCCGGGGTGGCGAGGCCCAGGGTGGCGTGCTGGCCCGTGGCCAGGAAATCGACCGCCTGGGGCAGCAGCAGCTGGAACTTGAGGCCGCGTTGGAGCAACTGGAGCAGAAGCTTCAGGTAACCCGCGAGCAGCAGCTGGAGCTGGAGGAGCAGCGAGAGCAACTGCGCCGCCGCACCCAGGAAGAAAGCCGCCAGCACGGTGAGCTCAAGGCCAGCCTGTCGGCCGGGCGTGCCCGCGCCGAGCAGGTAGAACTGCGTCGCCGCCGCTTGCAGGAAGAGCTGGCCGAGCTCGTGGAGCAGCGAGCCCTGGAGCAGGAGCAATTGGGCGAGGCGCGCCTGGTGCTGCAGGAGGCGCTGGACCTGATGGCTCAGGACACCGAGCAGCGCGAGCAATTGATGGCGCGCCGCGACACCTTGCGCGAAGGCCTTGATCGCATCCGCCAGGAAGCCCGCCAGCACAAGGATCACGCCCACCAGTTGGCGGTGCGCCTGGGTTCGCTGCGCGCTCAGCACGACTCCACCCGCCAGGCCCTGGAGCGTCTGGAGCAGCAGGCCGCACGCCTGAGCGAACGCCAGGAGCAGTTGAGCCTGAACCTGGAAGAGGGGGAGGCGCCGCTCGAAGAACTGCGCCTGAAGCTCGAAGAACTGCTGGAACGGCGCATGAGCGTCGACGAGGAAATGCGCCTGGCGCGGCTGCACATGGACGAAGCTGACCGCGCGCTGCGCGATGCCGAAAAGCGCCGTACCCAGGCCGAACAGCAAGCCCAGTTGCTGCGCGGCCAGCTGGAGCAGATGCGCCTGGAAAACCAGGGGCTGGACATCCGCCGCAAGACCTTGCAGGAACAATTGCTGGCCGACGGCTACGATTTGCAGGGCGTGCTCGCCACCGTCGAGGCCGACGCCAGCGAGCAGGGCACCGAGCAGGAGCTGGAACAGGTCGAAGGCCGCATCCAGCGCCTGGGGGCGATCAACCTGGCGGCCATCGAGGAGTACGAGCAGCAGTCCGAGCGCAAGCGTTACCTGGACGCCCAGGACGCTGACCTGGTCGAGGCCCTGGACACCCTGGAAAACGTCATCCGCAAGATCGACAAGGAAACCCGCAACCGCTTCAAGGATACCTTTGATCAGATAAATGCCGGATTACAGGCACTTTTCCCAAAAGTTTTCGGTGGTGGCAGCGCTTATCTGGAACTGACGGGCGAAGATCTACTCGATACAGGGGTGACGATCATGGCGCGTCCGCCGGGCAAGAAGAACAGCACCATCCATCTGCTGTCCGGTGGCGAGAAAGCACTGACCGCATTGGCGCTGGTGTTTGCCATCTTCAAGTTGAACCCCGCACCGTTCTGCATGCTCGACGAGGTCGATGCGCCGCTGGACGATGCCAACGTCGGGCGGTACGCCCGTTTGGTCAAGGAAATGAGTGAAAGCGTGCAGTTCATCTACATCACCCATAACAAGATTGCCATGGAGATGGCGGACCAATTGATGGGGGTGACCATGCACGAGCCCGGTTGTTCACGTCTTGTTGCAGTTGATGTGGAGGAGGCCCTGGCCATGGTAGACGCCTGATGAGCGAAGATAGGGCGAAAACCGTAGGCAAATGCCCCTGTCATGTGCGACAGACGGTGTAAAGTTGTCTTTGGTCGTGCTAGCTTAATGTCACTCGTTTTTTGCGTGGGTAAAACGCCTGTCAGAACATAGAGTTGGCGCCACGTGTTAAAGGGCTTTGAACCCTTTGTTTTCAAGCATATTTTTATAGAGGCACGGGATTACATGGAAATCGGTCTGCGCGAGTGGCTGATCGTCATCGGCGTCATAGTCATCGCCGGTATTCTTTTCGACGGCTGGCGCCGCATGCGCGGCGGAAAAGGCAAGCTGAAATTCCGTCTGGATCGCAGTTATTCCAACCTGCCGGACGAGGAGGGCAGCGCTGAAGTGCTCGGCCCGTCGCGGGTGCTGGAAACCCAGAAGGAGCCTGAGCTGGACGAAACCGACCTGCCTTCGGTCAGTGCGCCGGCGCGTGAGCGCGAACGTGAGCGTGAAGCAAAGCCGGCCAAGGCCAGCAAGCGTGGCAAGCGTGCGGCCGAAGCGCAGCAGCAGGGCGACCTGAACCTGGCCGCCGAACCGCGCGAGCCTGACCTGTTTGCCGATGCCGACGAAGATTTTGCAGCCGACAACACCCGCAGCAACGGCTTTGCTGCCACCGGTAACGCCGCCAAGGAGCTGCCACCGGTCGAGGAAGTGCTGGTGATCAGCGTGATTTCCCGCGACGAAGGCGGTTTCAAGGGGCCAGCGCTGCTGCAGAACATCCTCGAAAGCGGCCTGCGTTTCGGCGAGATGGATATCTTCCACCGCCACGAAAGCATGGCCGGTCACGGTGAGGTGCTGTTCTCCATGGCCAACGCGGTCAAGCCGGGTATCTTCGACCTGGATGACATCGACCACTTCAGCACCCGTGCCGTGAGCTTCTTCCTCGGCCTGCCTGGCCCGCGTCATCCGAAGCAGGCCTTCGACGTGATGGTGGCGGCAGCGCGCAAGCTGGCCCACGAACTCAATGGCGAACTGAAGGACGATCAGCGCAGCGTGCTGACTGCCCAGACCATCGAGCACTACCGCCAGCGTATCGTCGAGTTCGAGCGCCGTGCGCTGACCCAGAAACGCTGATAGATCCAGACGAAAGAGCAGCCTGTGGGGGTTGCTGGTTGGTTCAGGACTTGCCTTGCCTGTGCCGGCCCATTCGCGGGTAAACCCGCTCCCACAGGTACGGTGCAGGCCTTGAGGCCAGTGCCGTACCTGTGGGAGCGGGTTTACCCGCGAATGGGCCGGCACAGGCAATAAGCGTCTTGAGCCCCGAGCCCCCTCCAGGCTGCTCTTTTTGCTTTGCAAGAGACCCATGACCCATGAACGCCGAAACCCGAATCCACGAACTGCGCGCCGAGCTCGACCAGCACAACTACCGCTACTACGTGCTCGACGAGCCGAGCGTGCCCGACGCCGAATACGACCGCCTGTTCAATGAGCTCAAGGCGCTTGAAGCCGAGCACCCGCATCTGGTGACCCCCGACTCGCCCACCCAGCGTGTCGGCGGCGCTGCCCTGGCAGCCTTCAGTCAGGTGCGCCATGAAGTGCCGATGCTCAGCCTGGGCAACGCCTTCGAGGAGGCCGACCTGCGCGAGTTCGGCCGCCGTGTGGTCGAGGGGCTCGACCAGCCTGGCGCGGTGGACTTCAGCTGCGAGCCTAAACTCGATGGCCTGGCGGTGAGCCTGCTCTATCGTGACGGCCAGTTGGTGCAGGGCGCCACCCGTGGCGATGGCACTACCGGCGAAGACATCAGCGCCAACGTGCGCACCGTGCGCAACATCCCGCTGAAGCTGCAGGGCCAAGGCTGGCCCGCCGTGCTCGAAGTGCGGGGCGAGGTGTACATGAGCAAGGCCGGCTTCGACCGCCTCAATGCCGCCCAGGCCGAGGCCGGTGGCAAGACCTTCGCCAACCCGCGCAACGCCGCTGCTGGCAGCCTGCGCCAGCTGGATTCGAAGATCACTGCCAGCCGCCCGCTGGAATTCTGTTGCTACGGCGTCGGGCAGGTCTCCGAGAGCATCGGCGAAAGCCATATCGGCATCCTCGAGCAGCTCAAGCAGTGGGGTCTGCCGATCAGTCGCGAGCTCAAGCATGCGGCCGGTATCGAAGAGTGCCTGGCCTACTACCGCGACATTGGCGAACGGCGCAACAGCCTGCCGTACGAGATCGACGGCGTGGTGTTCAAGGTCAACAGCCTGGCTGCCCAGCGCGAGCTGGGTTTCCGCGCGCGTGAGCCACGCTGGGCCATTGCCCACAAGTTCCCGGCCATGGAAGAGCTCACCGAGGTGCTGGACGTTGAATTCCAGGTCGGCCGTACCGGTGCGGTCACGCCAGTGGCGCGCCTGAAGCCGGTCAAGGTGGCGGGCGTGACGGTGTCCAACGCCACCCTGCACAACATGGACGAAATCGCCCGGCTGGGGCTGCGCATCGGTGACACGGTGATTATTCGCCGTGCCGGGGACGTGATTCCGCAGGTCATGCAGGTGGTGCTGGAGCGTCGTCCCGAAGATGCCCGTGCGGTGCAGGTGCCGAGCGCATGCCCGGTGTGTGGCTCGCAGGTCGAGCGTACCCAGTTGGTCAAGCGCAGCAAGGGCAAGGAAACCACCAGCGAAGGCGCGGTTTACCGCTGCGTCGGCCGCCTGGCCTGTGCTGCCCAGCTCAAGCAGGCGATCATTCACTATGTTTCGCGCCGCGCCATGGACATCGATGGCCTGGGCGAGAAAAGCGTCGAGCAACTGGTGGATGAAGGGCTGATCAGCTCGCCAGCAGACTTGTACAAGCTAGAGTTCGATCAGGTCGTCGGTCTGGAGGGCTTTGCCGAGGTCTCCAGCAAGAAGCTGCTGGACGCCATCGAGGCCAGCAAGCGCCCAAGCCTGGCGCGCTTCATCTACGCCCTGGGCATTCCGGATGTCGGCGAGGAGACCGCCAAGGTCCTGGCGCGCTCGCTGGGCAGCCTTGCGCGTGTGCAGCAGGCGCTGCCGCAGGTGTTGACCTACCTGCCGGACATCGGCCTGGAAGTCGCCTACGAGATCCACAACTTCTTCGAGGACGAGCACAACCGCAAGGTCATCGAGCAGTTGCTGGCCAGTGGCATGCAACTGCAGGATGAGGGCGAGCTGGCTGCAGAGTTCGCCGCCAGCACGACCCTTGCTGGCATGATCGCCAAGCTGGACATTCCCTCGGTCGGCCCGACCGGAGCCGAGAAGCTGGTAGCCAAGCTCGACAGCCTGGACAAGATCATCGCGGCTGACGGCATCGACCTGCGCCAGGCGCTGGCGGCAAAACAGGCCGAAGCGGTGCGCGAGTTCTTCAAGGACGAGGCCAACCAGCAGTTGGCCCGTGCTATCGAGGTGCAGCTGCTGGCCTTTGGCATGCACTGGAGCAGTGAGAAGAAGGTTGCCGAAGGCCTGCCGCTGGCTGGTCAGACCTGGGTGCTGACAGGGTCCCTGGAGCGCTTCAGTCGGGACATCGCCAAGGAGAAGCTGGAGGGCCTGGGTGCCAAGGTGGCCGGCTCCGTTTCTGGCAAGACTCACTGTGTGGTCGCTGGACCTGGCGCCGGCTCGAAGCTGGCCAAGGCCAGTGAGCTGGGCGTGAAGGTACTGGATGAAGAGGCTTTCGTAGCCTTCCTGGCGGAGCAGGGCATCAGCGTTTGATGGCTTGACACAATCCCTGTGGGAGCGGGCCAGATTCTGGAAACTGAGCAAGACAGTTGCTCCTACAACGGCCTCTTTTGCCCACGCTGGCCACTGCAGCCCAGACAAGTCATTGAGAAATGATGACTTTTTCTTGCTCAGAGGTTGTATCTTCGCCCCAGACCGGTACAATGGCGCGGCTCGCTGCTTGGCGAGCCGCGTAGTGGTGGCCCCATCGGTCCCCCCGCATTGATTACCCGTTAACCTGGTCAGGCCCGGAAGGGAGCAGCCATAGCGGGAACATCGAGTGCCGGGGTGTGGCTGGTGGGGCCGCCTCCATTTCCGGGGTATGAAAATCCCGCGTCTTGCCTGTCCCTAACTCATCACCCGTGAAAATCCCACGCATTGAAGGATGCGATGCGGCATGAGCGCTTGTGTTCAAGCTGAGAAGCTTTTCTCACAGGCAGCGACGAGCGTGCCTACATCTACCTGGCGCTGACAAAAATAGAGTGGTGCCTGCTGAACTTGGAGAGCAGGCATGAAAATGAGCAGGCGTGATTTGACCGTTGGCCTTCTGGTGACAGTCCTGTGGGGGGGCAACTACGGTGTCATCGAGCTGGGCTTGCGTGAGCTCGATCCCTATCTGTTGACGCTGTTGCGCTTCACCTTCTGTGCAGTGCCGCTGGTGTTTTTCATCCAGCGTCCGGCAGGCGTTTCAGTGGCTGCCATGGCGGCATATGGCGTGCTGTTCGCCGTGGGTATCTGGTGGGTGGTCAACCTTGCCATGCACCAAGGCTTGAGTCCGGGCATGTCCTCGGTGTTCCTGCAGTTCAGTGCGTTCTTCACCATCCTGTTGAGCGCTGTCTTCTTGCGTGAGCGCATCACCGCCGCCCATTCCTGGGGCATGGTCTTCGCAGCTTGCGGGTTGGGCGTGATGCTGTTGGCGAGCAGCCAGCCGTCAACGGTGGTCGGTCTGCTGCTGGTGCTGCTTGGTGCGCTCGCCTGGGCGTTGTGCAACCTGTTGATCAAGCTCAAGCGCCCTGGCCAAATGACGGCCTTCATCGTCTGGTCGAGCTTGTACGCGCTGCCGTTCATTGTGCTCCTCACGCTTGCCTCGCAAGGGTGGGCGGCATTCGAGACCCTTGCCGGTGGCCTGGCGTGGCAAACCGTGTTTTCGGTGCTTTTCCAAAGCCTGGTCACGACCATTCTGGGGTATCGCGTGTGGAACAACCTGATGAAGAAGTATCCGGCTACACACGTCGCGCCCTTGTCATTACTGATACCGGTATCCGGGCTTGCCACTTCCTGGCTTTTTTTTGACGAGAAGATGAGCTCCGGGCAATGGCTGGCCATTTGCCTGATCTTGACTGGCATCATGATTTTCTTCTGCGGCCACTGGCTCTGGGGTCGGCCGGGCGTCTACGGGGCTATTCCCTCGGACCTGCCGCGAGGTCGAGAGACACCAGCGCTTGCCAGGGAGACTCGTTCCTGATTTTGCGCATTTCCTCTTCCAGTTCCTCGAGGTCAGGGTGAGACATCCGCCACTGCGCTGGGCTTGCACACCCGATTACTGAATCGACAGCGACCACAAAATGCTAAAGGCGGGCTTCCCGCGGACAATCAGACGGGTGGCGACAGGTTGCCTAGGGTAATCATGGCCCGCGGGCGATGCAGATTGCCTGTGGGCAGGCGGATGGGCTGGTGGCGGCCTTCTCGCATTCCCCAGTCAGCCCTTTCTAGCCCCGCCTCAAGGTTGAACCCCTGATACCTCCTCCCCCGAATACTCCGTCGCCCCATACCGCCGCACAATCCGTTCGATCTCCCCGGACTGCCTCATCCGCACCAACGCCCGCAATACCTCCTGTGTCGGCATCGCCGGGTCATTCCTCACCATGCACCCCAGAGCCTGCTCCTCCAGCACCGCCTGCACCTGCAACCGCTCGCCGACCGGTAGCCTCTGGTTGAACCATTGCAGCGACAGCTCATTGCTCACCGCATGCTGATACCGCCCGACCTGCAGCTTCTGCAACGCCAGTTGCTGGCTGCGGCTGTCTTCGCGCTGCAAGCGCCCCTGGACAAACAGCGGCTCCAGAGTGCCGTAGGCATAACCCAGCACCGTGCCAATCGCCTGGGGTGGCAGTTGCTCGGGCCGGGTAGCGGCGCTGTCGCCTGGGCGCCCGACCAGGACGTCGCGCTGTCGAATCAGTGGAATGCTCCAGACGAAATTGCCGGGCCGGTCATTGAACCACTGGCTGCTCACATAGCAGCGCACATCGATATCGCCAGCATCCATCGCCTGCTGCAGGCGCAGGCGGGCCATCACGTGGTACTCCGGGCGCACGCCGGCTTCCTGGGCCAGTGCCTGGATAAGGTCGAATACCAGGCCCTCCACTGGCTGGCCGCCTTCGACCCGCACCAATGGCATGCTCCAGCTTTCGGCCACGGAAAAGCGCAGCACCGGTTGTTCCGCCAGGCAGTGCGTGCACCAGAGCAATAGCAGGGCCAGCAGACTTCGCAATGCACATCCTCCTTGAACAGCGCGCCAGTTGCTTAGCTTAGACGAACCTTGCAGGGTGCAATTTTGCCCCCGCTCCGCTAGCATTAGCGATCTTCCGCTCGATCAGGCTGCGATGGTTTTTCGATGAGTTATCAGGTTCTTGCACGTAAATGGCGTCCGCGCTCGTTCCGCGAAATGGTCGGCCAGACCCATGTGCTCAAGGCCTTGATCAATGCCTTGGACAACCAGCGCCTGCACCATGCCTACCTGTTCACCGGTACGCGGGGGGTGGGCAAGACCACCATTGCGCGAATCATCGCCAAATGCCTCAACTGCGAGACCGGCATAACGTCCACGCCCTGTGGCACCTGCTCGGTGTGCCGGGAGATCGACGAAGGGCGCTTCGTCGACCTGATCGAGATCGACGCCGCCAGCCGCACCAAGGTCGAGGACACCCGCGAACTGCTCGATAACGTTCAGTACGCGCCGAGCCGTGGGCGCTTCAAGGTCTACCTGATCGACGAAGTGCACATGCTCTCCACCCACTCGTTCAACGCCTTGCTCAAGACGCTGGAAGAGCCGCCGCCCTACGTCAAGTTCATCCTCGCCACCACCGATCCGCAGAAGTTACCGGCCACCATCCTGTCGCGCTGCCTGCAGTTCTCGCTGAAGAACATGAGCCCGGAGCGGGTGGTCGAGCACCTGAGCCATGTGTTGCAGGCCGAAAACGTGCCGTTCGAGGCGGATGCCCTGTGGCTGCTTGGCCGTGCTGCCGACGGTTCGATGCGTGACGCCATGAGCCTCACCGACCAGGCCATCGCCTTCGGTGAGGGCAAGGTATTGGCTGCTGATGTACGCGCCATGCTCGGCAGTCTCGATCACGGCCAGGTTTATGGTGTGCTGCAGGCGCTGCTCGAAGGGGATGCGCGGGCGCTGCTCGAGGCCGTGCGCAACCTTGCCGAGCAGGGGCCGGACTGGAGCGGCGTGCTGGCCGAAATGCTCAATGTGCTGCACCGCGTGGCCATCGCCCAGGCGCTGCCCGAGGCAGTGGACAACGGCCAGGGCGATCGCGACCGGGTGCTGGCGCTGGCCTCGGCGTTGCCGGCCGAAGACGTGCAGTTCTACTACCAGATGGGCCTGATCGGCCGCCGCGACCTGCCGTTGGCGCCGGATCCGCGGGGTGGATTCGAAATGGTCCTGCTGCGGATGCTGGCGTTCCGCCCGGCTGATACCGACGATGCGCCGAAGCCGGTGCTAAAGCCAGTGGGGATCAGCCAGGCCACAGCTGATCCGGCAACCCCGGTGGCAGCGCCAGCCGTTGTGGTCGAGGCGCCTGCCGTTGCGGTGTCGCAGCCTGCGCCGCAGGCGGCTGCCCCACAGGCTGAGGTCGCACCGGTTGCGGAGGCGGCCCCGGAACCAGAACCTGAACCAGAGCCCGAAGTTGCCGCGCCTGAGTCGGTGGTGGTCGAAGAGGTCATCGACCTGCCTTGGGAGGAGCCCGTTGCCGCGCCTGCGCCCGAGCCTGTACAGGCTCCGGCTCCAGCCCCAGCACCGGTTGCCGCCGCGCAAAACACCCAGCCTGCCTACGACGAGCCGCCCTTCGACCCGTCGGCTTACGCTGCGGTTGGCATGGACCGCGACGACGAGCCGCCAATGGATGAGGACTATTACGGGGGCGAAAGCGACCCGGTAGGCTTCAGCTACCTCGACGAGTTGGCAGAGCACGTCCAGGAAGAAAAGCCGGTCGCCGCCCCCCAGCCGTTGCCGGCTGCCAAGCCTGCGACAGGGCTGGCTCTGCAATGGCTGGAATTATTCCCACAGTTGCCTGTATCTGGGATGACAGGCAACATCGCAGCAAACTGTACGCTGATCGCGGCTGATGGTGACGACTGGCTGCTGCACCTGGACCCAGGCCAGGGCGCGTTGTTCAATACCACCCAGCAACGCCGGCTCAACGAGGCGCTCAACCAGCACCTGGGGCGCACGCTGAACCTGCGTATCGAACTGGTCCTGCCGGAGCAGGAAACCCCGGCGCAGGCAGCGGCGCGCAAACGTGCCGAGCGTCAGCAGGATGCCGTGACCTCTATCGAGCAGGATCCGCTCATCCAGCAGATGATCAAGCAGTTCGGTGCCAAGGTGCGACAGGATACTATTGAGCCTGTGGACGCTCTGGTCAGCCAGGGCCAATAACCGATAACCATGCGGCCGGCCCCGTGCAGGGCCGCATCACATGACCCAATCGAGGTATACCCCCATGATGAAAGGTGGCATGGCCGGCCTGATGAAGCAGGCCCAGCAGATGCAGGAAAAGATGCAGAAGATGCAGGAAGAGCTGGCCAACGCCGAAGTCACCGGCCAGTCCGGTGGCGGCTTGGTGAGCGTGGTGATGACCGGTCGTCACGACGTCAAGCGTGTCAGCATCGACCAGAGCCTGATGTCGACCGATGAAGACGACAAGGAAGTGCTGGAAGACCTGATCGCCGCTGCGCTGAACGATGCCGTGCGCAAGATCGAGCAGAACAGCCAGGAAAAAATGGGCGGCATGACCGCTGGCATGCAGCTGCCGCCGGGCTTCAAGATGCCGTTCTGATCGGCTCTTGCTTCAAAATGGGGAGTAACGGCCATGCGGTCGTTGCTCCCTTGTTCATTCTGTTTCCTGAATTTGCAGGCCCATATACATGAGTTTCAGCCCCCTGATCCGCCAATTGATCGATGCCTTGCGCATCTTGCCCGGCGTCGGCCAGAAAACCGCCCAGCGTATGGCCTTGCAACTGCTGGAGCGCGACCGCAGCGGCGGCACCCGCCTGGCTCAGGCCCTGAGCCAAGCCATGGAGGGCGTTGGCCATTGCCGTCAGTGCCGCACCCTGACCGAGCAGGAGTTGTGCCCGCAGTGCAGCGACCCGCGTCGTGACGACACGCAGCTGTGCGTGGTGGAAGGGCCGATGGATGTGTATGCGGTGGAGCAGACCGGCTACCGCGGGCGCTACTTCGTGCTCAAGGGGCACTTGTCGCCGCTCGATGGCCTGGGGCCTGAGGCGATCGGTGTGCCGCAGCTGATGGCGCGGATCGAGGAGCAGGGCAGTTTCACCGAAGTGATCCTGGCGACCAACCCGACCGTGGAGGGTGAGGCAACGGCGCATTACATCGCCCAGTTGCTAGCCGAAAAGGGCTTGGTAGCTTCGCGGATTGCCCATGGTGTGCCATTGGGCGGCGAACTGGAACTGGTTGATGGTGGGACACTGGCGCATGCCTTTGCCGGGCGCCGACCGATATCCCTGTAATTCGAGATTGTGGGGCTGCTTGGCGGACCGTTCTTGGCGAGGTTGCCGGTAAGGTGACCTGGACTGGCTCATGCAGTCGCTTATCGGACGGCTGCCTGGTTCACCCTATCCTTGGCTTGGCTGCATGGCTCCATTTGCCAGTAGTTACCAGCACAATGGCGCAAATAATTGCCAGCGCAGTCCAGGCATAGGTAAAGGTGCCGAGGCCATCTTGCGATAGGCCAATGATCGGAGGCACCACCACTACCGAAACCTGGTTGGCCGTCATGGCCATTCCCAGTGCGAAGCCCTGGCGATCAGCCGGGGCAGCTTCTGCAATGTAGGCGACCCAAGGGCCATACCACCCATATGCAAAGAAGCCTACCAGCGCCATGAACACGCTGACGATTGCCAAATCTTGGCATTTCAAAAATGGCAACATCATCAATAGTACAGCTACGCTTCCAAGACAGGTCAACACGGGGAAGTATCTACCTGCCTTGCAATGGTCGCTCCAGCTCGCGAGGATAACTCTTCCGGCGATTCCAGCGCCGAGCACTACGAAGAACATCATGGTGGCGGTGGAGCTTTCAAGCCCAAGGGAGCTGTGTAGGTACGAGACCAAGAATACTGAAATCGCATACTGGGAGGCGGTAAGGCTGGCGCCGGACAGCATGATTTTTTGCAGGGTGGGATGCTTTGCCATCGAAATCCGCGATGAAACCGCCAAGGTTAAATTGATTGGTTTCTTTGCGGTAAAGGGTGGTGGTTCTGGTGTTCTGTAAATAAGCATAAACATAATGCCACCTAGCATCGCTATCAAACTGCCTGCCAGGAAAGCAGCGTGAATGGAGTATCGGCTGGCAATGACGGGAAGTAATAGCGTAGCCATTGCACCACCCAGTGGTAACCCGGCTTGTCGAATGCCCATTGCAAAGCCTAGCTGGTCTCCTTTGAACCACTGAGATACCGATTTGCTTCCCCCTGGTTGGGCAGTGCTGTAACCGAAACCCAAGGCTGTCAGGGCGATAAGTAACTCCGTATACGAATTGGCCAGCATGGCTGCGTACAATGAAAAGCCAACGATAAGTGTCCCTATACCCACAACAAACCGTTCACTGTATCTGTCCAGTAGTTCGCCAGCAATCAAAAGCCCGGCAAGGGGGATTAGTTGTGCAGCTGAAACCAGCGCACCGATCTGCCAGCTACTAAGGTTCATTTCGGACTTGATGTCCGGTGCAATAGATCCAAGGCCTTGGACGAAGAAGCAGGCGCTCGCTTGTGCTGCCGTGGCGGCGCCTAAGATTATCCATCGATACCGGCGATTGAACTGATTCATCTGCTTAAATTCCTTTTGAGGCAGGCAGGAATATTTTTCTATCCGGGGCGGGTCGCCATATGGCCCCGACCAGGCGCGGGTAGCCTTGGGTAACGATGTGGTCAGGTAAGAAATGAATACGCTGCGTGAAACCCATAATTAGAGAATGCATGCTGAGAGTTTCGTGTTCCCGGCATGCTGGTAAAGATGACGGTCCTCGGTGGCGGACCCAGGGTGGAGATGTTAATTTTTATTGAAGAGGCTATTTGTAGTGCGACTTCTTTTGCTGGATCAATCCACTTGATGGCGGACGGAAATAGTGTTTTCAAATCTCCCAGTAGATGGGGGAAGTGTGTGCAGCCCAGAATTACAGTGTCAATTTCCAGTCGTTGCCCAGTTGTCAGGTGTCTGTCGATAAGCTCGGAGAAGCAGGCGAGACTGGTCGGTTGCCCAGCCAGTTTATATTCAGACAGTTCGACAAGTCGTTGGGCTGCTATTGGCCATATCTGTGCGCGCGTTCTGGCTTTAGCCAGTGTCGTGCTGATATGTTTGCTTTTAATAGTGCCAAGGGTTGCAAGTAGAGCTATTTTTCCATTTGCAGAAGCTCGAACAGCCTCTTCCAAGGGTGGGGTCACCAGGAAATACCCTTTAGTGAACGGTACGCGGCCATGGTCGATTAGCGCTATCGAGGCCGTATTGCATGCTATGACGACTGCCAGCGGATCGACCCGCGTGCAAACCTGATCAAGCAGCTGTTGCACTCGGCAAGCGACTGTCGCCACAGATTTGCTGCCGTAAGGGAACCAACCGTTATCCGCCACATAGAGAATGCTCACCTCTGGAGCTAATTGCTCCAGCTGTCTTACCAGCGTCAAGCCACCCACGCCGGAGTCCAGTACCACTACAGGGCGATATGTGGAATCCAGCAGTTGTCGACTATCGAATACGGCGTTGTCATTTGGCCAAGAAGTAAGGGCCGTTGCACAGAGCACTTTCTGAATAGGCATCGATTTAAGCCTTATGCGTTAATGGCACGCGTGGCGACCGAGTTCCGCATCTTGCGCGAGCTCCTCAAGCTTGACGTGAACACCAACCTTGATAGCCAGCGGGCGCTGGCCCCGTAGTTAGCCTCGAAAGCCGTTCGCGCGTGCACGCATCGGTAATTATTGCGATTTATTATCGAAGGCTTTGTGGTAGGACTTTAGTGCGGGGACAGTTCTCATGCTGTAGCTAATTTCTTGCGTTTGCATGAGACAAGTTTTCTGTTTGGAAGAAAAAGCATGAAATTGCTTCGATGCGACGAACAAAATCCGCACCGTCTGGAAAACCAGCGAATCCTTCATTTGGGTTTAATTTCGAGGGGGGATGAGCAGCCTGGTGGACGTGAGGCTACCGCACTGCTCATGTATGGCGGGCTTGTTTGCGAATGGGCTGCAAAGCAGCCCTGAATGCAACTCAGTATTCGCTCAGGGAAAACTCGGTCAGGCAGAAGGTCGGCACCCCGGCCGCCTGCAGTCGGCGCGAGCCATCCAGCTCCGGCAGGTCGATGATCGCCGCCGCTTCGAACACCTGTGCCCCGGTGCGACGCACCAGGTTGGCGGCGGCCAGCAAGGTGCCGCCGGTGGCAATCAGGTCATCGAAGATCAGCACCGAATCGCCTTCGCACAGGCTGTCGGCATGCACTTCCAGGAAGGCCTCGCCGTATTCGGTCTGGTAACCCTCGCTCAAGACGTCAGCCGGCAGCTTGCCTTGTTTGCGGAACAGGATCAGCGGCTTGTTCAATTGATGGGCGATGATCGAGCCAATCAGGAAGCCACGGGCGTCCATGGCGCCGATGTGGCTGAACTCAGCCTCGACGTAACGCTCGATGAACTGGTCGGCCACATAGCGCAGCCCGCGCGGCGACTGGAACAGCGGGGTGATGTCGCGGAAGATCACGCCGGGCTTGGGGAAGTCCACTACCGGGCGGATCAGGGCTTTGAGGTCGAAGGCGTCGCTGTGCATTGTTGCGGGTATCCTGGGAAAACGAATGCCAAAGTATACCCGCTAAACGCGGCCCTCAGGCCTCGATTGCACCGCCGGCCAGCGCACACAGCTGGATCGGGTCGAGGATGTGCACTTCCTTGCCTTCGGCGCGGATCAGGCCGTTCTGCTGGAAGCGCGTGAACACCCGGGACACGGTTTCCACCGCCAGCCCCAGGTAGTTGCCGATCTCGTTGCGCGACATGCTCAGGCGGAACTGGTTGGCCGAGTAGCCGCGGGCGCGGAAGCGCGCAGACAGGTTGACCAGGAAGGTGGCGATGCGTTCGTCGGCGGTCTTCTTCGACAGCAGCAGCATCATCTGCTGGTCGTCGCGGATTTCGCGGCTCATTACTCGCATCAGTTGGCGACGCAGCTGTGGCAACTGAACGGAAAGCTCATCGAGGCGCTCGAAGGGGATTTCACAGACCGAGGTGGTTTCCTGGGCCTGGGCCGACACCGGGTAGGCCTCGGTGTCCATGCCGGACAGGCCGACCAGCTCGCTGGGCAGGTGGAAGCCGGTGATCTGTTCTTCGCCGCTGTCGCTCAGGCTGAAGGTCTTGAGGGCGCCGGAACGTACGGCGTAAACCGAGCCAAAATTGTCACCCTGGCGGAACAGGAACTCGCCTTTTTTCAGCGGGCGCCCGCGCTTGACGATTTCATCCAGTGCATCCATGTCTTCCAGGTTGAGCGAAAGAGGCAGGCACAGAGGGGCCAGGCTGCAGTCCTTGCAATGGGCCTGGTTTTGAGGGCGCAGTTTGACTGGCTCGGACATTTGAATCGATCCTTGTGGGAAAGCACACATAAGTCGTAAGGGTAACTCACGACAGAGGGTGTAGGCCAGTGTCCGCTAGGATGGTGCGAACTGGCGTAACCCCGGCAGGGTAAGTGCCGGGAGTCCTTGTGTGCCCATAGTGTGCCTGGCAGGCAGGGTTGTCCATGCGGTTGATCGACTCGCCGTTCAGATCACCCGGGAGTAACGCTGGCGGTTGTGCATCGCCAGGTAGGCATCGAACACCATGCACACCGAGCGTGCCAGCAGGCGCCCGGCCGGCAGGATGCGGATGCCCTGGTCGTCGAGGCTGATCAGGCCGTCGCGCTGCATGCTCTGCAGTTCTGGCCAGAGATCGTTGAAATAACCGCGGAAATCGATGGTAAAGGCCTCCTCGATCGGCTCGAAGTCCAGTTCGAAATGGCAGATCAGCTGCTGGATCACCGCTCGCCGCAGGCGGTCGTCGTGGTTGCAGACCAGCCCGCGCTGGGTCGCCAGCTGGTTGTTGGACAGCGTGTCCTGATAGGTATTGAGGTCACTGCTGTTCTGGCAGTACAGGTCGCCGATCTGGCTGATCGCCGATACCCCCAGGCCGATCAGGTCGCAATGGCCGTGGGTGGTGTAGCCCTGGAAGTTGCGTTGCAGGGTGCCGTCCTCCTGGGCGATCGCCAACTCGTCGTCGGGCAGGGCGAAGTGGTCCATGCCGATGTAGCGGTAACCGGCGGCGGTCAGTTGCTCGATGGTGTTGTGCAGCATCTCGAGCTTCACTGCCGGAGCTGGCAGGTCGTTGCTGTCGATGCGCCGTTGCGGCATGAAGCGCTCGGGCAGGTGGGCGTAGTTGAACACCGAAAGCCGGTCGGGTTGCAGGCGGATCACTTCGTCGACTGTGCGGGCGAAGCCTTCCACGGTCTGTTTGGGCAGGCCGTAGATCAGGTCGAGGTTGATCGAGCGGAACTGCAAGGTACGTGCTGCCTCGATCAGGGTGCGCGTCTGCTCCAGGCTCTGCAGGCGGTTGACCGCACGCTGCACGGCCGGGTCGAGGTCCTGTACGCCGAGGCTGACGCGGTTGAAGCCCAGTTCGCGGAGCAGGCCCATGGTCGACCAGTCGGCTTCGCGCGGGTCGATTTCGATGCCGTAGTCGCCGGAATCGTCATCCACCAGGTTGAAGTGCTGGCGCAGTGTGGCCATCAGTTGGCGCAGTTCCACGTGGCTGAGGAAGGTCGGCGTACCGCCGCCGAAATGCAGCTGCTCAACGCGCTGTTTAGGGTCCAGGTGGCAGGCGATCAGCTGCACCTCCTGCTCCAGGCGCTGCAGGTAAGGCGCGGCGCGGCCGCGGTCCTTGGTGATGACCTTGTTGCAGGCGCAGTAGTAGCAGATGTTGGCGCAGAACGGCACGTGCACATACAGCGACAGCGGGCGCACGGCCCGGCGGCTCTCGCGCAGGGCGTGGAGCAGGTCGAACGAACCTACCTCGCTGTGCAGTTGCACGGCGGTGGGGTAGGAGGTGTAGCGCGGGCCGGCGAGATCGTAGCGGCGGATCAGGTCGGCATCCCAACGTAGGTCGTCGAGCATGTGGGCGGTCCCCGGATAATGCAGCAGTGTCCGGAGTCTATGGCTGTCTGTAGGAAACTGTGTTGATTTGTATCAAGGCAGACAGGGGCTGCTTTGCAGCCCATTCGCGGGGCAAGCCCGCTCCCACAGGGTCACCATAGGCCTCAAGGCTGTGGGAGCGGGCTTGCCCGCGAATGGGCCGCAACGCGGCCCCCCATCAGTGGCCCATCAGCCAGTGCTGGTGAGGGCCAGGCAAGGTCCAGATACCAAACAGGATCACCAGTACACCACCGGCCATGCGTACACTGCGCCGCCTCAACAAGGCGTTTACCCGCTCCGCCGCCAGGCCAGTGGCCAGCAAAATCGGCCAGGTACCCAGCCCGAACGCCAGCATCAACGCTGCGCTGTAGCCCGCGTTGCCCTGGCTGGCCGCCCACAGCAGGGTGCTGTACACCAAGCCGCAAGGCAGCCAGCCCCACAATGCCCCCAGCAGCAGTGCGCGGGGCATGCTGGACACCGGCATCAGGCGCGAGGCAACCGGCTGGATATGCCGCCAAAGCCCCCGGCCCAGAGCTTCGACGCGGGTCAGTCCGCTCCACCAGCCGGCCAGGTACAGGCCCATGGCAATCAGCAGCAACGCGGCCACCACACGCAAGGCCATGGCCGCCGGGCTGTTGGCCAGCGCCCAGCCGGCCAGGCCCAGCAGCAGGCCGGCGCAGGCATAGCTGAGAATGCGCCCCAGGTTGTAGGCCATCAGCAGGCGCAGGCGCCGGCCGCGTTGCTCGGGAGGGATGGCCAGGGTCAGCGCGCCCATCAGGCCGCCGCACATGCCCAGGCAATGGCCGCCGCCAAGCAGGCCGAGGACCAGTGCCGAGCCGAGCAGGGGAAGCAGGTCAGGCACGGGGTGGCGCTTCCTTGTCGTCTGCTGCTGCGGTTTCCTCGGGTTTGACGGCCGCCTGGTGGCGCGGGTCCTGGTCATCGAACAGGATGCTGTGGGCGGGGCTTTCGAGGTCATCGTACTGGCCGCTGTCCACCGCCCAGAAGAAGATATAGACGGCCACGCCAACCAGCAGCAGGGCGGCCGGAATCATCACATAGAGCGCGGGCATGGCGACTTCCTTTGGTAAGCGGCTGCGCCGTTGGTGGGCAAGCCTGCTGCAGTCGGCAGGTGCTTCGGGCGTGTCAGGCGCAGGGCATTGAGCACCACGATCAGCGAACTGACCGACATGCCGATAGCCGCCCATACAGGGGTGATCCAGCCAAGCGCGGCAAATGGCAACATGAGGCCATTATACAGGGTCGCCCAGAGCAAGTTCTCGAGGATATTGCGGCGGGTGCGACGGGCCAGGTCGAAGGCCTGTACCAGCGCCTGCAGGCGGTTGGACAGCAGCACCGCATCGGCGCTGGTCTTGGCCAGGTCGGTGGCGCTGCCCATGGCGATGCTGATGTCGGCGGCGGCCAGCACCGGCACGTCGTTGACCCCGTCGCCTAGCATCAGGACCTTGTGCCCGGACGCCTGCAGGGCCTTGAGCCGGTCCAGCTTGTCGTCCGGGCGCAGGCCGCCGACAGCTTGGTCGATGCCCAGTTGCGCGGCCACCTCGGCGACCATCGGCGAACTGTCGCCAGACAGCAACAAGGTGCGCCAGCCGCGCGCCTGGCAAGCGGCGAGCAGGGCCGGGGCATCCTCGCGCAGGCGATCGTCAAGGCCGAACCAGGCCAGCGGGCCATGGCGGTCGCCCAGCAGCAGCCATTGGCCGCGAGGCTCCGGCACGGCAGGGATTTCGGTGCCACTCAGGGCACAGACGAACGTGGCCTGGCCAATGCGCAGTGGCTGGCCGTCGACCTTGCCTTCGAGCCCGAGCCCGGGGATTGTCTGGACTTCGTCGGCGGGGTTGGCGGAGCGGCCAAAGGCACGGGCGATCGGGTGTTCGGAACGGTTTTCGAGGGCGGCGGCAAGGGCCAGGCAGCGGTCGGCAGGCAGCGCCGCCAGCGGGCGGATGCTGCGCAGGGTCAGGCGGCCTTCGGTGAGTGTACCGGTCTTGTCGAAGATCACCGTGTCGATCTGGTTCAGGCCCTCAAGTACATGGCCGCGGGTCACCAGCAGGCCGAGCTTGTGCAGGGTGCCCGTGGCGGCGGTGAGCGCGGTCGGGGTGGCCAGGGACAGGGCGCACGGGCAGGTCGCCACCAGCATGGCCAGGACGATCCAGAATGCCCGCGCCGGGTCCAGGTGCCACCACCACAGGCCGATGGCCACGGCGGCCAGCAGCGAGAACAGCAGGAAGTACTGCGAGGCGCGGTCGGCGATTTCCGCCAGCCGTGGCTTTTCTGTTTGCGCGCGTTCAAGCAGGCGAACGATGGCCGACAGGCGCGAGTCATGGCCGAGCGCTTCGACTTCCACGTTCAGGGTGCTCTCGACGTTCAGCGTGCCGCCGGTGACATGCTCGCCGGCCCGTCGTGGTTGTGGCAGGTACTCGCCGGTCAGCAGCGATTCGTCGACGCTGGAACGGCCTTCGACGATGCGCCCATCGGCCGGGATTACCGCGCCGGGCAGCACCTGCACGGTGTCGCCGCGCTGCAGTTCGCCGAGCAGGATGCGTTCGGCACGGCCGTAGCTGTCCAGTCGCAGGCATGAGGCCGGCAGCAGGTTGACCAGTTGCGCGGTGGCGGCGGCGGTGCGTTCGCGGGCGCGGCGCTCGAGGTAGCGGCCGGTGAGCAGGAACAGAGCGAACATGCCGACGGTGTCGAAATACAGCTCGCCGCTGCCAGTCACGGCCGTCCAGATACCAGCGCCGAAGGCCAGGCCGATGGCCAGCGACACCGACACGTCCATGGTCAGGTGGCGGGTGCGCAGGTCGCGTGCAGCGCCCTTGAAGAACGGTGCGCAGCTGTAGAACACGATGGGAATGGTCAGAAACAGTGCCACCCAACGCAGGATGGTGTGCAGCTCCGGCGACAGGTCGATGTTGAATTCCGGCCAGGTGGCCATGGTTGCCATCATCGCCTGGAACCACAGCAGCCCGGCCACGCCCAGGCGGCGCAGGGCGCTGCGGTTGTCCCTGGCGAGCTGCTCGGCGGCCTGGTCTGGCTGGTACGGGTGAGCGGCATAGCCGATCTGGCGCAGCTCGGCGAGCAGCCGGGACAGTGCAAGCTGGTGGTCGTCCCAGCTGAGCAGGAGGCG
Source organism: Pseudomonas sp. LRP2-20 (assembly GCF_024349685.1). Classification (NCBI taxonomy): domain Bacteria; kingdom Pseudomonadati; phylum Pseudomonadota; class Gammaproteobacteria; order Pseudomonadales; family Pseudomonadaceae; genus Pseudomonas; species Pseudomonas sp. LR2-20. The sequence goes on from NZ_AP025944.1 coordinate 1,793,955, forward strand.
GTGGTTGGACAAGTTCAGGCGCGCTTCGGCAACGCCGGGCAGGTTGCGCAGGTGCTTTTCGATCAGCCAGCCGCAGGCGGCGCAGCTGATGCCTTCGACCAGCAGGGTGGTTTCGGCGAGTTCGCCGGCATGGCGCACGAAGTTCTGCTGTACATCGCTGCGATCGTACAAGGCCAGCTCGTCTTGCAGTTGTCTGGGCAGTGCCTCGGGGTTGGCGCTGCTGTCGCTGCGGTGCTGGTAGTAGTGCTCCAGGCCACCAGCGACGATGGACTCGGCCACCGCCTGGCAGCCCGGGCAGCAGAACTGCCGGGGTTCGCCGAGGACCACGGCGGTGAAGCGGCTGCCGGTGGGGACGGGCAGGGCGCAGTGGTAGCAGGGAGTGGGTTCAGTCATAAGGCAAGCACGGCTGGTGGGGCAGCTGAAAATCCCTGGGGGAGCGGGCTTGCCCGCGAATGCGCTGGTTCAGGCAATGATGTTTTCAGGTCTGGCACATTCGCGGGCAAGCTCGCTCCCACAGAGAATGATGATCGGGTTACTGTTGGTGTTCGGCACCTTGCAGCGCTTCATCGCCCAGTTGCAAGGTCACGCCATGCTCGACCTTCTCTTCCTCGAACAACCGCCACACATGCTCATCCTGGCTGCCCAGCAGTTCAACGAAGCGTCGCCCGTCGACCTTGTCGTCCAGTTGCCCGACATAGCGCCCGGCCTCGACCCGGCTGAGCAGTACCTTGCGGTCCTTGTCCGGCTGGGTTGGCGAGATCAGGTTCAGTTCCAGGGTCTGTGGGTCGCTGTTGCCGTTCAGGCGCACGTCCACTTCGCCGGTCAGTTCATCCAGGTGCACGCTGGCCTTGAGGTTGAGCGTCTGGGCCAGCAGCTCACGGTCCAGCGAACGGTTGATGCCTTTACCAGCCTCGTAGTAGTTGTCGTTGACCAGGTTGTCCGGATTGCGCACGGCAATGCTGACCATGGTCAGGCTCAGGCACACCGAGGTGGTCAGGATGCCGATGATGATCCAGGGCCAGAGGTGCTTGTACCAGGGGCTGGCGGCGGTGGCGGCAGGCATTGTCAGTGTTCTCTCTGTCAGCGGATCTGTGGGCCGATGAAGCGGCTCTTGGCTTCAACCTTGGCGGCGCTGTCGTCGGCGCTCTTGAGGATGAAGGTGATTTCGTTGGTGGTCGAGGGCAGCTTCTCGGGGGCGATCGACAACTGCACCGGCAGGCTGACGATATCGCCGGCGGCCACGCGGATTTCGCGCTGGCCTTCCAGGCGCAGGTCGGGCAGGCCGGCGGCGTCCAGCACGTAGACGTGGTCGCGCTGGTCCTTGTTCATGACCTTGAGGCTGTACACGTTCTCGATCCGGCCCTGGGCGTTCTCGCGGTACAGCACGCGGTCCTTGCTGACGTCGAAGCCCACCAGTGAACGGGTGGCGAAGGCCGTGCCCAGGGCGATGATCATCACCAGCAGCACCACGGCATAGCCGATCAGGCGCGGGCGCAGCATGTGGGTCTTCTGTCCCGAGAGGTTGTGCTCGGTGGTGTAGCTGATCAGCCCTTTGGGGTAGTTCATCTTGTCCATGATGCTGTCGCAGGCGTCGATGCACGCCGCGCAGCCGATGCACTCGATCTGCAGGCCGTCGCGGATGTCGATGCCGGTGGGGCAGACCTGCACGCACATGGTGCAATCGATGCAGTCGCCCAGGCCCTTGGCCTTGTAGTCGATGTCCTTCTTGCGCGGGCCACGGGTTTCGCCACGGCGCGGGTCGTAGGAAACGATCAGGGTGTCCTTGTCGAACATCACGCTCTGGAAGCGCGCATAGGGGCACATGTATACGCACACCTGCTCGCGCAGCCAGCCGGCGTTGCCGTAGGTGGCCAGGGTGAAGAAACCGACCCAGAAGTAGGCCCAGCCATCGGCCTTGCCTGTGAAGAATTCAGTGAGCAGTTCGCGGATCGGCGAGAAGTAGCCGACGAAGGTCATGCCGGTGACGAAGCCGATCAGCAGCCACAGGCTGTGCTTGGCGAACTTGCGCAGGAACTTGTTGCCGCTCATGGGCGAGCGGTCGAGCTTCATGCGCTGGTTGCGGTCACCCTCTGTGACTTTTTCGCACCACATGAAGATCCATGTCCACACGCTTTGCGGGCAGGTGTAGCCGCACCAAACGCGGCCGGCGAACACGGTGATGAAGAACAGGCCGAAGGCGGCGACGATCAGAATGCCCGAAAGCAGGATGAAGTCCTGGGGCCAGATAGTGGCGCCGAAGATGTAGAACTTGCGCTCTGGCAGGTTCCACCACACGGCTTGGTGACCGCCCCAGTTCAGCCACACGGTGCCGAAGTAGAGCAGGAACAGCACCGCCCCGCCGACCATCCGCAACCGGCGGAAGATGCCGGTGAAGGCGCGGGTGTAGATTTTCTCGCGAGAGGCGTAGAGGTCGACGGAATCCTTCCCTTTGTTGGCAGGCGGGGTGACGTCATGTACCGGAATTTGCTTGCTCATCATCAAGTCCCACGGCAGTGGAGAAACGCCGCGGCCAGTGCGTGCCAGCCGCGGTCTCGCGCATTCTGCTAGCGCTCTGCGAGCCATGATACGCCGCTGGTGGCGGTAAGGGATCGCGCTGCGACCTTTAGTCGCGTTGGGTTCGTGGTATGAATCGTGTTATGGCGGGTGTCAATTGATCCAGGTCACCTTGTGCTGCTTTTGCCGGCCTCTTCGCGGGGCAAGCCCGCTCCCACAGGTACTGCACAGGTCTCGAGACAAGTGGAGAACTTGTGGGAGCGGGCTTGCCCCGCGAATGGGCCTGGCCTGCCTTACTCGGCCTGCTGGGCCGCCTCAGGCTGATGCGACAGGCTGTACACATAAGCGGCCAGCAAGTGCACCTTGTCATTGCCCTGCAGCTGTTCCTGTGCCGGCATCTGGCCCTGGCGGCCATAGCGAATGGTCTGCTGCAGCTGGGCAAAGCTCGAACCGTAGATGAACGCCTGTGGGTGGGTCAGGTTCGGCGCACCCATGGCCGGGGTGCCCTTGCCCTCAGGCCCGTGGCAGGCCACGCAGTTGGCGGCGAACAGCTTCTGGCCGTTCTCGGCATCGGCCTTGGCGCCTTCGGGCAGCGTGCGGCCATCGAGCTTGCTGGTGACGAACGCGGCGACATCGGCCACGCCCTGTTCGCCGAGCACCTCACCCCAGGCCGGCATCACACCGTGGCGGCCGCCCATGATGGTGGTCTTGATGGTTTCCGGCTCGCCGCCCCAACGCCAGTCCTGATCGGTCAGGTTGGGGAAGCCGTAGGCGCCCTTGGCGTCGGAGCCGTGGCACACCGAGCAGTTGGAGGCGAACAGGCGTGCGCCCATCTTCAGCGCCTGGGGGTCCTTGGCGACCTCTTCGATCGGCATCGCCGCGAACTTGGCGAAGATCGGCCCGAAGCGTGCGTTGGCCTTGGCCATTTCCTTTTCCCACTCGTGCACGCCGGTCCAGCCCGGCTGGCCGTTGGAGAACTCGGTCTGCTTGTCGTTATCCAGGTACGAATAGCCCGGCAGAATGCCTTTCCAGTTGCCCAGGCCTGGGTACAGCACCAGATAGCCGAGGGCGAAGATGATGGTGCCGACGAACAGCCAGAACCACCACTTCGGCAGCGGGTTGTCGTATTCCTCGATGCCATCGAAGGCATGCCCGACGGTTTCGTCGGTAACCTCTTCGCGCTGGCCCTTGCGGGTCGACAGCAGCAGCCAGGTCAGCGAGAAGATGGTGCCCAGGGTCAGGACGGTAACGTACAGACTCCAGAAGGTTGTCATTGTTGTTTGCTCCCAGAAGCTTTTGCTTGCTCGACGTGCTTGCTGGCCCCGGGATCATCCGCAAAGGGCAGTTGGGTCGCTTCGTCGAAGTCCTTCTTGCGCCGCGGGCTGAACACCCACAGCGCCAGGCCCACGAAGGCCACCATCACCACGACGGTGCCCAGGCCGCGAATCATCCCGATATCCATCAGCGTCACCGTTTGCTTTTGATGATGGTGCCAAGACCTTGCAGGTACGCGACCAGTGCGTCCATTTCGGTCTTGCCCTTGACCGCGTCGCGGGCGCCGGCGATGTCGGCGTCGCTGTACGGCGTGCCAAGGGTGCGCAGCACTTCCAGTTTTTTCGCGGTGTCCTTGCCGTCGAGCTTGTTCTCGACCAGCCACGGGTAGGCCGGCATCTTCGACTCCGGCACCACGTTGCGCGGGTTGTACAGGTGCGCGCGGTGCCAGTCATCGGAGTAGCGGCCGCCAACGCGGGCCAGGTCCGGGCCGGTGCGCTTGGAGCCCCACAGGAACGGGTGGTCCCAGACGCTTTCGCCCGCGACCGAGTAGTGGCCATAGCGCTCGGTTTCGGCGCGGAACGGGCGGATCATCTGCGAGTGGCAACCCACGCAGCCTTCGCGGATGTAGATGTCGCGGCCTTCGACTTCCAGCGCGGTGCGCGGCTTCATGCCTTCGACCGGTTTGTTGGTGACGTCCTGGAAAAACAGCGGGACGATCTGGGTCAGGCCACCGACGCTCACGGCGATGACCATGAAGAAGGCCAGCAGGCCTATGTTCTTCTCGACGGCTTCATGCTTCATCAGTGCGCTCCCACGACGACGATCTTGGCGGCTTCCTCGGCCTGTGCCGGGTTGGCGGCACGTACGGTACGGAACACGTTGTAGGCCATCAGCAGCATGCCGGTGGCGAAGAACGCACCGCCCAGGGCGCGGACGATATAGCCAGGGTGGCTGGCCTGCAGGGCTTCGACGAAGGAATAGGTGAGCGTGCCGTCATCGTTGATGGCGCGCCACATCAGGCCCTGGGTGATGCCGTTGACCCACATCGAGGCGATGTACAGCACGGTGCCGATGGTCGCCAGCCAGAAGTGCGCGTTGATCAGGCCGACGCTGTGCATCTGCTCGCGGCCGTAGAGTTTCGGGATCATGTGGTACACCGCGCCGATGGAGATCATCGCCACCCAGCCGAGGGCCCCGGCGTGCACGTGGCCGATGGTCCAGTCGGTGTAGTGCGACAGCGAGTTCACGGTCTTGATGGCCATCATCGGGCCTTCGAAGGTGGACATGCCGTAGAACGCCAGCGACACCACCAGGAAGCGCAGGATCGGGTCGGTGCGCAGTTTGTGCCAGGCACCGGACAGGGTCATCATGCCGTTGATCATGCCGCCCCAGCTCGGTGCCAGGAGGATGATCGACATGACCATGCCCAGCGACTGCGCCCAGTCAGGCAGGGCGGTGTAGTGCAGGTGGTGCGGGCCGGCCCAGATGTACAGGGTGATCAGCGCCCAGAAGTGGACGATCGACAGGCGATAGGAGTAGATCGGCCGCTCGGCCTGCTTGGGCACGAAGTAGTACATCATCCCCAGGAAGCCGGTGGTGAGGAAGAAGCCCACCGCGTTGTGGCCGTACCACCACTGGATCATCGCGTCGGTGGCGCCGGCGTAGGCCGAGTACGACTTGAACAGGCTTACCGGCAGCGAGATGTGGTTGACGATGTGCAGCATCGCGGTGACCACGATGAAGGCGCCGTAGAACCAGTTGCCGACATAGATGTGCTTGGTCTTGCGCTTGACGATGGTGCCGAAGAACACCAGCCCGTAGGTGACCCAGACGATGGCCAGCAGGATCGCCAGCGGCCACTCGAGCTCGGCGTATTCCTTGGTGGTGGTGAAGCCCATCGGCAGGGTGATCAGCGCGCCGACGATCACCGCCTGCCAGCCCCAGAAGGTGAAGGCGGCCATGCTGTCGGAGATCAGCCGGGTCTGGCAGGTGCGCTGCACCACGTAGTAGCTGGTGCCGAACAGCGCACAGCCACCGAAGGCGAAGATGACCAGGTTGGTGTGCAGGGGGCGCAGGCGGCCGAAGCTGGTCCAGGGCAGGTCCAGGTTCAGTTGCGGCCACACCAGCTGCGAGGCGATGAAGACGCCCAGGCCCATGCCAAGGATCCCCCAGACCACCGTCATGATGGCGAACTGGCGGACGACCTTATAGTTATAAGCAGTCGGACTGATTGCTGTGCTCATTCTAAGGTTCCACGGTTTTGGTGTTCTTGTTGGTCGAAAAATCGGCGCCAGTATCGATAACCACTGGGGTTATGGCAACGCAAGGATCCTTGCGCCGACCCGTGTCCGGGCCCTTTCGCCGGTGTCCCGCGGCGATAGGGTCGGGACGATTGTACACAAATAAATATTTGTAATGTGTACCGTTTTTCATCTTTTTCTGATCGATCGGTCAAGCTTTTTTTGGGGGCGGCATCAGGCTGTGCGCCGCGTCTGCTTCGGTCCTTTGGGAGCGAAGCCCACTGTGGCAACAAGCTTAGTTCTGTTCGGAGGGGGTGCAAGGGAGGGGAAGAGCAGGGGGTAAGGCAAGGGTGTTGCGGTGGGGCGGAGGGTAAGGCAAGGGTGTTGCGGTGGGGCGGATATCGAGCGCCGCCCGCGCGGCGCATCGCGAGCTTTGCTCGCTCCTACGTTTGTTTCGGGCCAGTAACGCCTGTGACAGGCGCGCGCGACCGCCTTGTTGGTACGACACGATATCGAGTCATGCGCCAAGGCGTCCGCGCGCAAATCCCACAGGATAAACTGGCCTGAAACAAACGTAGGAGCGAGCAAAGCTCGCGATGCGCCGCGCGGGCGGCGCTCGATCTCACAGGCGCCGAATCTCTCTCGGCGAACTCACTGGGCGGTCCCCGCTTCAGCGGCTCCTCCCTGCGACAGGCTGTACACATAGGCTGCCAGCAGGTGCACCTTGTCATTGCCCTGGATATCCGCCTGGGCTGGCATCTGCCCCTGGCGGCCATAGCGAATGGTCTGTTGCAACTGGGCAAAGCTCGATCCGTAGATAAACGCCTGCGGATGGGTCAGGTTCGGCGCGCCCATGGCTGGGGTGCCCTTGCCCTCAGGCCCGTGGCAGGCCACGCAGTTGCCAGCGAAGATCTCCTTGCCCTTGACCGGGTCGGCCTTGACCCCTTCCGGCAGGCGGCGGCCATCGAGGTTGGTCAGCACGAAGGCTGCAACATCCGCCACGCCCTGTTCCCCGATCACTTCGGCCCACGCCGGCATCACGCCGTGGCGGCCGTTCATGATCGACGCCTTGATGGTTTCCGGCTCGCCGCCCCAGCGCCAGTCCTGGTCGGTCAGGTTAGGGAAGCCGTAGGCACCCTTGGCGTCGGAGCCGTGGCACACCGAGCAGTTGGAGGCGAACAGGCGGCCGCCCATTTTCAGCGCTTGCGGGTCCTTGGCCACTTCCTCCACCGGCATGGCGGCGTACTTGGCAAAGATCGGGCCGAATTTGGCGTCGGCCTTTTCCATCTCCTTCTGCCACTCGTTGGCACCGGTCCAGCCATTCTCGTAGCCGGGCAGGATGCCCTTCCAATTGCCCAGGCCCGGGTACAGCAGCAGATAACCGGCACCGAACACCAGGGTGCCGACGAACAGCCAGAACCACCATTTTGGCAGCGGGTTGTCGTACTCCTCGATGCCATCGAAGCTGTGCCCCATGGTCTGGTCGGTGGTGCTGTTGCTCTGGCCCTTGCGGGTCGACAGCAACAGCCAGGCCAGGCCGATCAGGCTGCCGAGGGTCAGTACGCTGATGTAGGTACTCCAGAAGGTGGTCATTGCGCTTTGCTCCTCACAGCCGCAGTCATGGCAGCAGGTTCCTGCCCGGCGGGGGGCAGGCGGTCGTCGACGAAGGGCAGCAGGCGCGCTTCGGCGAAATCATGGTCGCGGCGACGGTTGAACACCCACAGCGACAGGCCGATGAAGGCGATCATCACCACCAGGGTGCCCAGGCCGCGGATCATGCCGATGTCCATTTCCATGGCACTTACCTCTTGTTCTTGATGGCGGTGCCGAGCACCTGCAGGTAGGCGACCAGGGCGTCCATCTCGGTCTTGCCCTTGACCGCGTCACGGGCGCCGGCGATGTCCTCGTCGGTATACGGCACGCCCAGGGTGCGCAGGGTGCGCATCTTGGTGTCGGTGTGGCTGTTGTCGACCTTTTCGGCGACCAGCCAGGGGTAGGACGGCATCTTCGATTCCGGTACCACGTTGCGCGGGTTGTACAGGTGCGCGCGGTGCCAGTCGTCGGAGTAACGGCCGCCGACCCGGGCCAGGTCCGGGCCGGTGCGCTTGGAGCCCCACAGGAACGGGTGGTCCCAGACGCTTTCGCCCGCGACCGAGTAGTGGCCGTAGCGCTCGGTTTCGGCGCGGAACGGGCGGATCATCTGCGAGTGGCAACCCACGCAGCCTTCGCGGATGTAGATGTCGCGGCCTTCCAGTTGCAGCGCGGTGTAGGGCTTCATGCCTTCGACCGGCTTGTTGGTGACGTCCTGGAAGAACAGCGGAACGATCTGGGTCAGGCCGCCGATGCTCACGGCAAACACCATCAGCAGGGCCAGCAGGCCGACGTTTTTCTCGATGACTTCATGTTTCATCAGGCAGGTCTCCTCAAGCCAGCTGGGCGTTCGCAGGGGCAGCGTCAAGCGCCGGCGAACGCACGGTGCGCCAGGTGTTCCAGGCCATCAGGAACATGCCGCTGAGGAAGATCGCGCCACCGACGAAGCGCACGATGAAGCCTGGGTGGCTGGCCACCAGGGTTTCCACGAACGAGTAGGTGAGCGTGCCGTCGCTGTTGACCGCACGCCACATCAGGCCCTGGGCGATGCCGTTGACCCACATCGAGGCGATGTACAGCACGGTGCCGATGGTCGCCAGCCAGAAGTGCGCGTTGATCAGGCCAAGGCTGTGCATCTGCTGCTTGCCGAACACTTTCGGGATGGTGTGGTACAGCGCGCCGATCGAAATCATCGCTACCCAGCCGAGGGCGCCGGCGTGCACGTGGCCGATGGTCCAGTCGGTGTAGTGGGAGAGGGCGTTGACCGTCTTGATGGCCATCATCGGGCCTTCGAAGGTGGACATGCCGTAGAACGCCAGCGACACCACCAAAAAGCGCAGGATCGGGTCGCTGCGCAGTTTGTGCCAGGCACCAGACAGGGTCATCATGCCGTTGATCATGCCGCCCCAGCTCGGTGCCAGCAGGATCAGCGACATCACCATGCCCAGCGATTGCGCCCAGTCCGGCAGGGCGGTGTAGTGCAGGTGGTGCGGGCCGGCCCAGATGTACAGGGTGATCAGCGCCCAGAAGTGGACGATCGACAGGCGATAGGAATACACCGGGCGTTCGGCCTGCTTGGGCACGTAGTAGTACATCATCCCCAGGAAGCCGGCGGTGAGGAAGAAACCTACCGCGTTGTGCCCGTACCACCACTGCACCATGGCGTCGGTGGCGCCGGCATAGACCGAGTACGATTTGGTCAGGCTGACCGGCAGCTCCAGGTTGTTGACGATGTGCAGCAGCGCCACGGTGAGGATGAAGGCGCCGAAGAACCAGTTACCCACGTAGATGTGCTTGGTGTTGCGCTTCATCAGCGTGCCGAAGAACACGATGGCGTAGCACACCCAGACGATGGTGATGAGGATGTCGATCGGCCATTCCAGCTCGGCGTATTCCTTGGAGCTGGTGTAGCCCAGCGGCAAGGTGATGGCCGCCAGCAGGATCACCAATTGCCAGCCCCAGAAGGTGAACGCGGCCAGGCCCGGTGCGAACAGGGTGGTCTGGCAGGTGCGTTGCACCGAATAATAGGAGGTGGCGAACAGCGCGCAGCCGCCGAAGGCAAAGATCACCGCATTGGTATGCAGGGGTCGCAGGCGGCCGAAGCTGGTCCAGGGGAGGTCGAAGTTGAGGGAAGGCCAGGCGAGCTGGGCGGCGATGAAGACGCCGAGCCCCATCCCGACGATTCCCCACACCACCGTCATGATGGCGAATTGGCGGACCACCTTGTAGTTATAGGCGGTACTGCTGGTTGTGTTCATGTATGGGTTCCCATCCACGGTTATTTGGCAGGCTTTACAGCGAGGCAAGCATGATTAATGGGCAAAGTGCCGGTATTGACGGGGATCAATGGGCGCAAGTCGGAAATGTCCCAGGCTTGCGCTGCGATCCTCCGCGAAACGGGGGCGAGGGCGGTGCGTCCGCGTGCCTGATCCTGGCCCATGGCGCGGGGGCGCCGATGGACAGCGATTTCATGAACGAAATGGCGCAAAGGCTGGCGGCGCTTGGGGTGGCGGTGGTTCGCTTCGAGTTCCCCTACATGGCCGAGCGGCGTAACGGCGGCGGCAAGCGGCCGCCCAATCCGCAGAAGGTGCTGCTCGAATGCTGGCGCGAGGTGTACCGGCAGGTGCGACCTTTGGTCACGGGCAGGCTGGCCATTGGCGGCAAGTCGATGGGCGGGCGCATGGCCAGTCTGCTGGCCGATGAACTGGGCGCGGATGCGCTGGTGTGCCTGGGGTATCCGTTCTATGCGGTTGGCAAGCCTGAAAAGCCCAGGGTCGAGCACCTGGCAGGGCTGAAGACGCGTACGTTGATCGTGCAGGGGGAGCGGGATGCGCTGGGGAATCGTGAGGCTGTCGAGAAGTATGCGCTGTCACCGGCGATCGAGGTGAGCTGGCTGGTGGCGGGGGATCATGACCTGAAGCCGCTGAAGGCTTCGGGGTTCAGCCATGAGCAGCATCTGCAGGCTGCGGCTGAAAAGGTTGCGAATTTCCTGAAGGTTTAGTGCTGGATTTTTCGCGGGTGAACCCGTTCCCACAGGTTCACCACTGCCCTCGAGTGTGGTGCCAAACCTGTGGGAGCGGGTTTACCCGCGCAGAGGCCGGAGCAGGCCAGCGCTTAGTCGCGGTACTCGCACAGGTAGGCAGTATCCACCTTCACCTGCAGCTGGAACTTGCTGTCGGCCGGTACGTTGAACTTGTCGCCAGCGTTGAAGGTTTCCCAGTTGTCGCTACCTGGCAGCTTGACGGTCAGGGCGCCGGACACCACGTGCATGATCTCGCGCTTGGCGGTGCCGAACTCGTATTCGCCCGGGGCCATCACGCCCACAGTGGCAGGGCCTTCTTCGCCAGCAAAGGCGATCGACTTGACGGTGCCGTTGAAGTACTCGTTGACCTGGAACATGGGCGACTCCTGAAAGAATGGGGGTGAAAAAGGGCTGGCCAGTATGCCCAAGCCCATTCGCCCCGTCATCTGCTTTCAAGTGCCGTTCGCAGGCAGGCTCAAGGGTAGCAGGCGTGCGGTGTTGCGCGCATCTTCCAGGGCCCGGTGCTGTTGCCCGCAGAAGTGCATGCCGGCCAGCTGCAGTGCACCATTGAGCCCGGCCGGGCGCTGCAGGTGGCGGGCCTTGGCGAAGCGCTGTTTGAGGTTGATGTGCGGCAGCTCGCGCAGCAGGCTTTCGACCGCATGCTGGCGCCACTCCTGCAGCAGCTGCTGGCGGTCGTAGTCGCCCCAGCTGACCCAGGCCTGCAGCTGCCCGCGATGGTGCCCCAGCCAGCGCTCGAAATGCGCCCACACCTCGGGGAACGCCGCGGCACTGTCGACACTGGCCTGGCTGATGTGCGTAAGCTCCCGGCAGAACGGTGTCAGCTGTGGCCGCCGCCGGGGCCGCACGAAACGCTGGAAGTGGTCAACTTCACGGCCTTCGCGGGTCACCAGGCTGGCGCCGATTTCAATGATTTCCATCTCCGTGACCGGCCAGCCACCGTCATCGGTGGTGGCTTCCAGGTCGATCACCAACCAGTGGCCCATACCAGGCTCCCTCGCCATATATGCCAGAGCAGCGTAGCCAATGTCTGGCCACACGGCATCCCCTGGCAAAATGCCCTCACTTTGGCATAACCAGCAGTTGTGCCGTATCGGGAAAACGCCTAGCTTAGGCGCATCCAGGTATGAACCGTGATGAGTGTCCGCTTTGACTCCAGCGCCCGGCCTGAAGGTAATGTCCACCCTGTTGATGCTGGCTGCAACCTGGCTGGCGGTGCCAGCGTGGGCCGCCGAGGCCATCGACGTGAAGATCGGCGCTGCGCATTTCCCGCCTTATACCGTGCGCCCGGAGCAGGGCGCCGACACCGGTTTGCTGCCACAGCTGGTCGAGGCCTTGAACCGCCTGCAGCAGGACTACCACTTCGTCCTGGTGCCCACCTCCATTCAGCGGCGCTTTGGTGATTTCCAGCAAGGTCGCACCGACATGGCGATCTTCGAGAACCCCGAGTGGGGCTGGCAGCAGATCCCCCACCAGACGGTGGACATGGGTCTGGAGGATGCCGAAGTGTTCGTCGCCAGGAAGGTCGATGGCCTTGACCAGCACTACTTCGATAGCCTGGGTGGCAAGCGCCTGGCGTTGTTCAACGGTTATCACTACGCCTTCGCCAACTTCAACCCCGACCCCACCTACCTGCGCAAGATGTACAACGCGACGCTGACCTACTCCCATGACAGCAACCTGCTGATGGTCCAGGCCGGCCGCTCTGACATCGCCCTGGTGACGCGCTCGTACTTGAGCGACTTCCAGGCCCGCAACCCCGAAAGCGTCAACCAGTTGATCGCTTCGCAGCGCGTCGACCAGGTCTATCACCACTATGCCTTGCTACGCCCCGATGCCCCGATCAGCGATCGCCAGTTCGCCAGGTTGATGCGTAACCTGCGCGACACCGGTGAACTGACGCGCATCTTCCAGCCCTACCAGATCACGGTCGCCGCGCCGAACGACTAAATTCCCCTGTCATGGGCACGTCATCAGCATTGAGCCTTTCTTTCATTTGCCGTGAGCCAAGACCATGCCGTTCGATGCCGCTTCGCAGCCCCTGTCTTTCCCACGCTGGCGCAACCTCGATGCCGAGGAGGGCGACAACTGGCTGAGCCTGACCCTTGAAGGCCGCCCACTGATCCAGGTGCGCCTGGTGCCAGGTGATACGCTGCAAGTGCATGTGCAGACCCTGTGTTCGCAGCGCCCGCAACAGGCCTTGTGGGCTGCTTGCTACTGGCTGCTGTCGCGTGACCCGGCGCGTCAGCGCCTGGCTGTGCATCTGTCGGCAAGCGTGCCCGAGGCGTTGGCCAGTGGTTTGTTGCTGGCCTGCCAAGCCGAGGGCGTCTACCTGTGCGAACGCGCGTTGTTCTGGCAGTTGCCACAGCCGTGGCTGGGCGCCTCGGCCAGCGCTGCCTACCCGCAGCAGATGCAGTTCAGCAACGGCAAGCGCCACCCGCGCCGGGCACCCAAGCCACGTGGCGAGGTGTATCGCCGGTTCGATGCGCGCCTGGGCGCCTGGGTTTCGCTGCGGACCCTGGAAATCGACCAGGACCTCGAGCGCTTCAACCGCTGGCAGAACAACCCGCGGGTAGAGAAATTCTGGCAGGAAGCGGGCTCGCTGGAGCAGCACCGCGAGTACCTGGCCAAGCTTGAAGCCGACCCCCATGCCTTGACCCTGATTGGCTATTTCGATGAGCAGCCGTTTGCCTACTTCGAAGCTTACTGGGCCAAGGAGGACCGCATCGCGCCGTTCTACCCGGCAGACGACTACGACCGTGGCATCCATATGCTGGTGGGGGAGGAGGCGCACCGTGGCCCGCACAAGGTCGCCAGCTGGCTGTCGGCGCTGGTGCACTACCTGTTTCTGGATGACCCGCGCACCCAGCGGGTGGTGGCTGAGCCGCGCGCCGACAACGGCAAGATGATCGGCTACATGCACGACCAGTGCTTCCATTGCGACAAGGAATTCGACTTCCCGCACAAGCGCGCGGCGCTGATGATTCTGGGGCGGGAGCGGTTCTTCGAGCGCTGCAAGCTGGTCTGAGACCGTGTCGCCGCGCTTCGCGGGCAAGCCCGCTCCCACAGGCTTCAGAGCCTGTGCTGTCTCGGTGGGAGCGGGCTTGCCCGCGAAAAGAGCGACGCCGCGCTGTCAGGTCTGGCGGTTGGCAGTCTTGCGGCAATGCACCAAAGCATCGCGAATCATGAAGTTGACCAGGGTCGGCGACACCCCCAGTTCCTTGGCGATGTCTTTCTGCGGCACACCATGCAGGCGGTACATCTCGAAGGCATAGCGGGTGCGCTGGGGCAGTTCGTTGAGCGCTTCGGCGATATGCTCGAGTGCCGCCCGGTTGATGTGCGTGGCCTCGGGCGAAGCGTTCGGGATGACCACGTTCAGGCCTTCCTCTTCGCTGCCTGAGTATTTCAGCTCCATCGCCTGCTTGCGGTAATGGTCGATGGCCAGGTTGCGCACGATCTGGAACAGGTAGCTGAGCTGCGCCTTGAACGACGAGGTGATCTGTGGGGCGGCGCTGAGCCGGAAGAAGGCGTCCTGCACCACATCCTCGGCGCGTGAGCGGCAGCCGGTGATGCGCGCCGCGATCTTGACCAGGATGCTGCGGTTGTCGACGAACGCCTGGAGTAATGGTGAATCGCACTTACTTGTGGATAGTTGTTCCGCCATGGAAATCACCTTGTCTCGAAGGGGGGAGGGAGTACCCCATGAGGGGAAGCTTCCAACGACGTGCGACAAACTATTCAGAATGATAATGATTGTCAAATACGAAAGTTAATGAGTTTCTATTAGTTTCAGTTCTAAGCCAGCGAGCGTGACGCAGTTCACCCTCCGCCGCCATTCACGCCCCTTCGCCCCGCTAATTTCCTGCCGTGCCCATCCGTTCCCCTGTGTACATCCGGCCGCTGCCCGCCGACCTTGCGCGGGGCAGCCAGCCCGACTCAACCAGACACTGGCAGGAACCCCCCATGACGGACGCCTTCGAACTCCCGCTCTCGCTGGTCCAGGCCCTGGTGCAACGCGCCGCGCTGACCCCGGACCGCATCGCCCTGCGCTTTCTGGCCGATGCCCCCGGCGAGCAGGCCGTGCTCAGTTATCGCGACCTGGATGCGCGTGCGCGCACCATCGCTGCGGCATTGCAGGCCCGTGCCGGGTTCGGCGAGCGGGCCGTGCTGCTGTTCCCCAGCGGCCCGGACTATGTGGCGGCGTTCTTCGGTTGCCTGTACGCCGGCATCATTGCCGTGCCGGCGTATCCACCAGAGTCGTCACGTCGGCATCACCAGGAGCGCCTGCTGTCGATCATCGACGACGCCGAGCCGCGCCTGCTGCTGACCGTTGCGGCGCTGCACGACAGCCTGCAGGGTCTTGAGGCCCTGAGCGGCGACAACGCCCCCGAATTGCTGGCGGTAGATGCGCTTGATCCGGTATTGGCCGCCAGCTGGCGCGAGCCGGCGCTGAAAGGGCACGACATCGCCTTCCTGCAATACACCTCTGGCTCCACAGCACTGCCCAAGGGCGTGCAGGTCAGCCACGGCAACCTGGTGGCCAACGAGCAGTTGATCCGCTCGGGCTTTGGCATCGACCTCAACCCCGACGACGTGATCGTCAGCTGGCTGCCGCTGTACCACGACATGGGCCTGATCGGTGGGCTGCTGCAGCCGATCTTCAGCGGCGTGCCCTGCGTGCTGATGTCGCCGGGTTACTTCCTCGCCCGGCCGCTGCGCTGGTTGCAGGCAATCAGCGAGTACGGCGGCACCATCAGCGGCGGGCCAGACTTCGCCTACCGGCTGTGCAGCGAACGGGTCAGCGAGGCGGCCCTGGCCGGCCTCGACCTGAGCCGCTGGCGTGTGGCCTATTCCGGCTCCGAGCCGATCCGCCAGGACAGCCTCGCCACCTTCGCCGACACGTTCGCGGCCTGCGGCTTCCAGCCGGGCAGCTTCTTTGCCAGCTATGGGCTGGCCGAAGCCACCTTGTTCGTCAGTGGCAGCCGCCGTGGCCAGGGCATCGGCGCGCTGGAGCTGGACGCCGAGGCGCTCGCCGCCAACCGTGCCGAAGCCGGCAAGGGCAGTGTGCTGATGAGCTGCGGCTACCCGCAGCCTGGCCATGCGCTGCGCATCGTCGAGCCACAGCACCTGGAAGTCCTGGGCGACAACCAGGTCGGCGAGATCTGGGCCGGCGGCCCGAGCATCGCCCTGGGTTACTGGCGCAACCCAGAGGCCACGGCGCGCACCTTCGTCGAACGGGATGGCCAGACCTGGCTGCGTACCGGCGACCTGGGGTTCATGCGTGATGGTGAAGTGTTCGTTACCGGGCGCCTGAAGGACATGCTGATCGTCCGCGGCCAGAACCTTTACCCGCAAGACCTGGAAAAGACCTTGGAGCGGGAGGTCGAAGTGCTGCGCAAGGGCCGGGTGGCCGTGTTCGCGGTCGACGACCAGGGCGAGGAGGGCATCGGCGTGGCGGTGGAAATCAGCCGCAACGTGCAGAAGGCGGTCAAACCCGACGACCTGATCAAGACCCTGCGCCAGGTGATCGCCGATGCCTGTCGCCAGGCGCCGGCCGTGGTCCTGCTGCTCAACCCGGGCGCGTTGCCGAAGACCTCCAGTGGCAAGCTGCAGCGTTCGGCCTGTCGCCTGCGCCTGCACGACGGCAGCCTGGATTGCTATGCGCGCTTCCCCATGGCTGCCGGGCCGGTTGCAGAGCCTGCAACGCCTGATGATCTGCAGGCACGCATCGCCAGCATCTGGCGCGAGGTCCTCAAGGTCGAGGCGGTTGCCGCTGAAGATCATTTCCTGCTGCTGGGCGGCAATTCCATCGCTGCCACCCAGGTCACCGCCCGCCTGGCTGACGAGCTGGCTATCGAGCTGAGCCTGCGTACCCTGTTCGAGGCGCCGACGCTGGTCGAGTACAGCGCTTGCGTGGCAGCCATCCTGGCGGAAGGCGCCGGGGCAACCCGCGCTATCACGGCCCTGAGCCGTGGCCAGGCCTTGCCGCAGTCGCTGGCTCAGAACCGCCTCTGGCTGACCTGGCAATTGCAGCCACAGTCTGCGGCCTACAACATTCCTGCGGGCCTGCACCTGCGCGGCGAGCTGAACGAGGCCGCGCTCGAAGCGGCATTTCAAGCATTGGTAGCACGCCACGAATCGCTGCGCACGGTATTCAGTGAAGTAGACGGGCAGGCGTTGCAGCATGTGTTGACGCAGCTGCCGTTCAGCCTGCAGCGCCTGGACTTCGAAGGGCTGGCGCCTGACCACGTGCGCCAGCGCCGCGAGGACGAGGCCCAGCAGCCTTTCGACCTGACTCAGGGCCCTCTGCTGCGCGTGACCCTGGTGCGCCTGGATGATGAAGACCATCAACTCTGGGTGACCTTGCATCACATCGTCGCCGATGGCTGGTCGCTGAACATCCTCCTCGACGAGTTCGCCAAACTGTATGCCGCCCGGTGCCAGGGCCTGGACGCCAAGCTGGCGCCGCTGACACTGGGTTACGCCGACTACGGCACCTGGCAGCGGCAATGGTTGACCGAGGGCGAGAGTGCGCGCCAGATGGGGTACTGGAAGGCCGCGTTGGGCGACACTTCGCCGGTGCTCGACCTGTACCCGGACCAGCCGCGCTCAAGCCTCCATCAAAACCGTGCCGCACGCCTGAGCGTGAAAGTGCCGGCCAGGCTGGGCGATGCCCTCAAGGGCCTGGCCCGCGAACAGCAGGCCAGCCTGTTCATGGTCCTGCTGGCGGCCTGGCAAGGCCTGTTGCACCGCTACACCGGCCAGGCCGACATTCGCGTCGGCGTGCCCAACGCCAATCGCCCGCGCCAGGAAACCCAGGGCATGGTCGGCTTCTTCATCAACACCCAGGTGCTGCGTGCGCAATTGGACGGCCGCCTGCCCTTCGCCCAGCTGCTGGCCCAGGTGCGCGAAGCGACCCTCGGCGCCCAGGCCAACCAGGACCTGCCGTTCGAGCAACTGCTCGAAGCCCTGCCAGAGGCCCGCGAGCAGGGCTTGTTCCAGGTCATGTTCAACCACCAGCAGCGTGATCTTTCGGCGTTGCGCCGCCTGCCGGGCCTGCTCGCCGAAGAGCTGCCGTGGCACAGCCGCGAAGCCAAGTTCGACCTGCAGCTGCACAGCGAGGAAGACCATCAGGGCCGCCTGAGCCTGGCTTTCGACTACGCCGCCGAGCTGTTCGAGGCCGACACGGTGAAGCGCCTGGCCCAGCACCTGCTGGCGCTGCTCGAGCAAGTCTGTGCAGAGCCGCAACTGCCGTTGGGCGACGTCCAGCTGCTGGATGAGCAGGCTCGTCAGCAACTGCTGGCATGGGGTGAGGCACCTGCGCCCGCCCCGCAACAGCTGCTGGTCGAGCAGCTCAACGAACAGGCCCGGCTGACCCCGCAGCGCACTGCCCTGGTGTGGCAGGGCGGCAGCCTCAGCTACGCCGAGCTGCATCAGCAGGCCAACCGCCTGGCGCACTACCTGCGCGACAAAGGTGTCGGGCCCGACACCTGCGTGGCCATCGCCGTCGAGCGTTCGCCGCAGCTGCTGGTCGGCTTGCTGGCCATCCTCAAGGCTGGCGGTGCCTATGTGCCACTGGATGTCGACTACCCGGCCGAGCGCCTGGCCTACATGCTGGGCGACTGCCAGGCCAGCCTGCTGCTCAGCCACAGCAGCCTGCTTGGCACGCTGCCGCAGGTTGACGGCGTCAGTGCCATCGCCCTCGACCAGTTGCACCTGGACAGCTGGCCAAGCCAGGCGCCGGGCCTGCACCTGCACGGCGACAACCTGGCCTACGTGATCTACACCTCCGGCTCCACTGGCCGGCCGAAGGGTGTAGGTAACACCCATGCTGCACTGGCCGAGCGCCTGCAGTGGATGCAGGCCCGCTACGCGCTGGATGAAAACGACGTACTGATGCAGAAAGCGCCGATCAGCTTCGACGTGTCGGTGTGGGAGTGCTTCTGGCCGCTGATCACCGGTTGCAAGCTGGTGCTGGCCGGCCCCGGCGAGCACCGCGACCCGCAGCGCATCGCCGCGCTGGTGCAGGCGCATGGCGTGACCACGCTGCACTTCGTACCGCCGCTGCTGCAGGTATTCGTGCAGGAACCATTGGCCGCCGGCTGCAGCAGCCTGCGCCGGCTGTTCTCCGGGGGCGAGGCGCTGCCTTCGCACCTGCGTGACCGTGTGTTGCAGTTGCTGCCGCAAGTGCAGTTGCACAACCGCTATGGGCCGACCGAAACCGCCATCAACGTCACCCACTGGCATTGCCAGGCAGCCGATGGCGAGCGTTCGCCGATCGGTCGCCCATTGGGCAACGTGCTCTGCCGGGTACTGGACGATGGGCTTGAACTGGCTGCGCCTGGGGTGCCGGGCGAGCTGTATCTGGGCGGTGCCGGCGTGGCCCGTGGTTACCTGGGCCGCCCAGGCCTGACCGCCGAGCGTTTCGTGCCCCAGGCCGACGGCAATGGCGCGCGCCTGTACCGCAGTGGTGACCGCGCCCGCTGGCAGGTGCAGAACACCGCCCTGGAATACCTCGGTCGCCTCGATCAGCAGGTCAAGGTGCGTGGCTTTCGCGTGGAGCCGGAAGAAGTGCAGGCCTGCCTGCTGGCCCAGCCGGGTGTCGAACAGGCAGTGGTGCTGATCCACCACGACGCGGTCGGCGCGCAACTGGTCGGCTACTATAGCGGCAGCGCACCGTCCGATGCCTTGCTGGTGGCGTTGGCCGGGCAACTACCGGCGTACATGGTGCCGTCCCAATTGATCGGCCTGGCGCAGATGCCGCTGGGCCCGAGTGGCAAGATCGACCGCAAGGCGCTGCCCGCACCGGTCTGGCAGCAGCGTGCCCACGTCGAGCCACAGACCGCGCTGCAGCAGCAGGTTGCGGCCATCTGGCGCGAGGTGCTGAACCTGCCGCAGGTGGGCCTGCACGACGATTTCTTCGCCCTCGGCGGCCACTCGCTGCTGGCTACCCAGATTGTCTCGCGCACCCGCCAGGCGTGCGATGTCGAGCTGCCGCTCAAGGCGTTGTTCGAAGCCAGCGAGCTGGCTGCGTTCTGTGAGGAAATCACCCGTATCCGCGCTGCCGGTGAGTGCAACCGGCAAGGCCAGATCGCCCTGGTCGACCGCCGCCAGGCCGTGCCGCTGTCGTACTCCCAGCAGCGCATGTGGTTCCTCTGGCAGATGGAGCCGGACAGCCCCGCCTACAATGTTGGCGGCATGGCGCGTTTGCGTGGAGCCCTGCATGTGGATGCCTTCGAACGCGCCCTGCAGGCGCTGATCATGCGCCACGAGACCCTGCGTACCACCTTCCCGAGTATCGAGGGTGTGCCGTACCAGTGCGTGGCCGGCGACAGCGGGCTGCACCTGGATTGGCAGGACTTCACGGCGCTGCCGGCGGGTACCCGTCAGCAGCGCCTGCAGCAACTGGCTGACGACCAGGCCCACCAGCCGTTCGACCTGGAACGCGGCCCGCTGCTGCGCGCCTGCCTGGCCAAGACCGAAGGCCGCGAACACTACTTCGTGCTGACCCTGCACCACATCGTCACCGAAGGCTGGGCCATGGACATCTTCGCCCGCGAGCTGGGCGAGCTCTACGAAGCCTTCGTCGACGAGCGCGAATCGCCGCTGGCGCCGCTGCCGGTGCAATACCTGGACTACAGCGTATGGCAGCGGCAATGGCTGGAAAGCGGCGAGGGCGCACGCCAGCTGGCCTACTGGAAAGACCGCCTGGGCAATGAGCACCCCGTGCTGGCACTGCCCACCGACCGCCCGCGCCCGGCCGTGCAGAGCCACCGTGGCGAGCTGTACCGCTTCGACCTCGACCCGGCGCTGGTCGCCCGCGTGCATGCCTTCAACCATCAGCGTGGGCTGACCCTGTTCATGACCATGACCGCCACGCTGGCCGCGTT
This sequence comes from Pseudomonas sp. LRP2-20, assembly GCF_024349685.1. Lineage (NCBI taxonomy): Bacteria > Pseudomonadati > Pseudomonadota > Gammaproteobacteria > Pseudomonadales > Pseudomonadaceae > Pseudomonas > Pseudomonas sp. LR2-20. The sequence goes on from NZ_AP025944.1 coordinate 1,814,504, forward strand.
GCTGCACCGCTATAGCGGCCAGCGCGACCTGCGCATTGGCGCGCCGGTGGCCAACCGCATCCGCCCGGAAAGCGAAGGCCTGATCGGCGCCTTCCTCAACACCCAGGTGCTGCGTTGCGAGCTGGACGGGCAAATGACCGTCGCCGCCTTGCTCGACCAGGTGCGCCAGGCCGCCATTGAAGGCCAGTCGCACCAGGACTTGCCGTTCGACCAGTTGGTCGAGGCCCTGCAGCCGCCGCGCAGCAGCGCCTACAACCCGCTGTTCCAGGTGATGTGCAACGTGCAGCGCTGGGCCTTCCAGCAGAGCCGCACGCTGGCTGGCATGCAGGTGGATTACCTGGTCAACGACGCCAGCGCCACCAAGTTCGACCTGTACCTGGAGGTCACCGACCTCGACGGCCGCCTGGGCTGCTGCCTGACCTACAGCCGCGACCTGTTCGATGAGCCGCGCATCGCGCGCATGGCCGAGCACTGGCAGCAGTTGCTGGTCGGCCTGCTCGACAACCCGCAGCAGCGCCTGTGCGAGCTGCCGATGCTGGCCGATGCCGAGCAGCAGGTACTGATCGGGCAGTTGCAGGGCGAACAGGACTTCGCCATCGACCACACCCTTCACGGTCTGTTCGCTGCCCAGGCTGCACGCACGCCTAACGCCGGTGCGCTGACCTTCGCCGGCCAGCACATGACCTACGCCGAGCTCGACCAGCAGGCCAACCGCCTGGCCCGCGCCCTGCGCGAACGCGGGGTCGGCCCGCAGGTGCGGGTGGGCCTGGCGCTGGAGCGCTCGCTGGAAATGGTGGTCGGCTTGCTGGCCATTCTCAAGGCCGGTGGCGCCTATGTGCCGCTCGACCCGGAGTACCCGCTCGACCGCCTGCGTTACATGATCGAGGACAGCCGCATCGGCCTGCTGCTGAGCCAGCGCGCCCTGCTCGCAACCCTGGGTGAATTGCCTGATGGTGTGGCCCGCTGGAGCCTGGAAGACGATGTCGCGAGCCTGTCGGCCTACAGCGATGCGCCGCTGGACAACCTCAACCTGCCGCAGCATCAGGCCTACCTGATCTACACCTCCGGTTCCACCGGCAAGCCCAAGGGCGTGATGGTCAGCCACGGTGAAATCGGCATGCACTGCCAGGCGGTGATCGACGCCTTTGGCATGCGCAGCGATGACTGCGAGCTGCACTTCTATTCGATCAACTTTGACGCGGCCAGCGAACGTTTGCTGGTGCCGCTGCTGTGCGGCGCCCGCGTGGTCCTGCGTGCCCAGGGCCAATGGGGTGCGGAGGAAATCTGCCAGCTGGTGCGCGAGCAGCAGGTGAGCGTTCTTGGCTTCACCCCGAGCTATGGCAGCCAGCTGGCCCAGTACCTCGCCGCACAGCGCCAGCAGCTGCCGGTGCGGTTGGTGATCACCGGCGGCGAAGCGCTGACTGGCGAGCACTTGCAGCGCATCCGCCAGGCGTTTGCCCCGCAGCAGTTCTTCAACGCCTACGGCCCCACCGAAACCGTGGTCATGCCGCTGGCCTGCCTGGCGCCGCAGGTCATGCCCGCCGACGCTGGCAGCGTGCCGATCGGCCGGGTGATCGGGGCCCGCACCGCCTACATCCTTGACGAGGACCTGGCCTTGCTGCCGCAAGGGGGGATCGGCGAGCTGTACGTCGGCGGTGCCGGCCTGGCCCAGGGTTACCACGACCGCCCGGGCCTCAGCGCCGAGCGCTTTGTCGCCGACCCGTTCAGCCAGGGCGGCGGGCGCCTGTACCGCACCGGCGACCTGGTGCGCCTGCGTGCCGATGGCCTGGTGGAATACGTCGGCCGTGCCGACCAACAGGTGAAGATCCGCGGTTTTCGCATCGAGCTGGGTGAAATCGAAAGCCACCTGCAGGCGCATGCCGATGTCGACGAGGCCGTGGTCCTGGCCCTTGACCTGCCGGGTGGCAAGCAACTGGTAGGTTACCTGGTGTGCAAGCAGGCCACTGGCGACAGCGATGCGCAATTCAGGCTGCGCGAAGCGGTCAAGGCCGATGCGCGTCAGCACCTGCCGGATTACATGGTGCCAGCGCACCTGGTGCTGCTCGAACGCCTGCCATTGATGGGCAACGGCAAGCTCGACCGCCGTGCACTGCCGGCACCGGACCTGGAGCAGGCCCGCGAGCATTACCAGGCCCCGGCCAATGAGCTGGAGCAGCAGCTGGCGCAGGTCTGGCGCGAAGTGCTCAACGTTCACCGCGTGGGTGTGCAGGACAATTTCTTCGAACTGGGCGGCGACTCGATCCTGTCGATTCAGGTGGTCAGCCGTGCGCGCCAGCTGGGCCTGCAGTTCACCCCGCGTGACCTGTTCCAGCACCAGACCATCCAGACCCTGGCTGCCGTGGCCAGCCGCAGTGCGGCGCCGAGCAGCATCGAGCAGGGCCCGCGCGAGGGGCGTAGCGGCCTGACGCCGATTCAGCACTGGTTCTTCGACAGTGACGTGACCCAGCCGCAGCACTGGAACCAGGCGGTGCTGCTGGAAGCGCGCCAGCCTCTGGACCGTGCCACCCTTGAACAGGCCCTGGCCGGGCTGGTGGCGCATCACGACAGCCTGCGCCTGCGCTTCACCCAAGGCCACGCTGCATTCGCCGCGCAGCCTGCAGAACAGTTGCTGTGGACGGCCACGGTCGCCGACTTCGCCGACTGCCAGGCGCTGTACACCGACGTGCAACGCAGCCTTGACCTGGAACGGGGCCCGCTGCTGCGTGCCTTGCTGGTGAGCGACGGGCAGGGCGCCCAGCGCCTGCTGCTGGCGATCCACCACCTGGTGGTCGATGGTGTGTCCTGGCGTGTGCTGCTCGAAGACCTGCAGGCGCTGTATCGCGGTCAGCCACTGCCGGCCAAGACCCACGCCATGGCCGACTGGGCCGCGCGCCTGGCCAGCTACGCCGGCAGCGATTCGCTGCGCGACGAACTGGGCTGGTGGCAAGACCAGCTCGGCAGCGTGCGCCATGAGCTGCCGTGCGATCACCCGCAGGGTGGCAACCTGCATCGGCATGCTGAAACCCTGGCCATCGGCCTGGACGTGGAGCAGACCCGGCAGTTGCTGCAACAGGCACCGGCGGCCTACCACACCCAGGTCAACGACCTGCTGCTGACCGCGCTGGCTCGCACCCTGTGCCGCTGGAGCGGTGATCAGGAAGTGCTGGTGCAGCTTGAAGGCCACGGTCGCGACGGCCTGTTCGAGGACATGGACCTGACCCGCAGCGTTGGCTGGTTCACCAACGCCTACCCGCTGCGCCTGAACCCGCAGGCCGGCGATGACGATGCCGCGCGTGGCACGTCGATCAAGCGCATCAAAGAGCAACTGCGTCAGGTGCCACACAAGGGCCTGGGCTACGGCGTGCTGCGCTACCTGGGCGATGCTGCCAGCCGCGAGAGCATGGCGGCACTGCCGCAGGCGCGCATCACCTTCAACTACCTGGGCCAGTTCGACCAGCAGTTCGACGAGGCCGCCTTGTTCCTGCCGCTGGATGCGCCGGCCGGCCAGGCCCATGACCTGGATGCGCCGTTGCCGAACTGGCTCAGCGTCGATGGCCAGGTCTACGGGGGGGCCCTGCAACTGCGTTGGACCTACAGCCGCGAGCGCTATGACGCGCAGACCATCGCGCAGTTGGCCGAGGCGTACCGCGAGGAACTGCTGGCCCTGGTCAGTCACTGCCTGGCCGATGGCAACGGCAGCTTCACGCCGTCGGACTTCCCGCTGGCGCACCTGACCCAGGCGCAGATCGACGCACTGCCGGTCCCCGCTGCCCGGATCGAAGACGTCTACCCGCTGACGCCGATGCAGGAAGGCATGCTGTTGCACACCCTGCTGGAGCCGGGCACCGGCCTTTACTACATGCAGGACCGCTACCGCATCAACAGCGCGCTCGACCCCGAGCGTTTCGCCCAGGCCTGGCAGGCCGTGGTGGCGCGTCACGAGGCCCTGCGCGCCTCGTTCAGCTGGAACGCTGGCGAGACGATGCTGCAGATCATCCACAAACCGGCTAACACGCCGGTGGACTACCAGGACTGGCGCGGCCTTGATGAAGCGGCCCAGGAGATGCGCCTGCAAGCCCTGCACAAGCAAGAGCGGGAAGCGGGCTTTGCCCTGCTGCAGGAGGCACCGTTCCACCTGCGCCTGGTGCGCGTCGATGACCAGCGCTACTGGTTCATGATGAGCAACCACCACATCCTCATCGATGCCTGGTGCCGTTCGTTGCTGATGAATGATTTCTTCGCGCTCTACCAGGCCCTGGGCGAAGGCCGCCAGGCTCAATTGCCTGTGCCGCCGCGCTACCGCGACTACATCGGCTGGCTGCAGCGCCAGGACATGGGCGAGGCGCGCCGCTGGTGGCAGGCCAACCTGGCCGGTTTCGAGCGCGCCACCGCGCTGCCCAGCGACCGCCCGCTGCGCAACGACCACGCCGGTGACGGCATGGTGGTGGGTGACTGCTACACCCGCCTGGAGGTGAGCGACGGCGTGCGTCTGCGCGAACTGGCCCAGGCCCACCAGCTGACCATCAACACTTTCGCCCAGGCGGCCTGGGCGCTGGTGCTGGCGCGCTACAGCGGCGATCGCGATGTGGCCTTCGGCGTGACCGTGGCCGGGCGCCCGGTGAGCCTGCCGCAGATGCAGCGCACGGTGGGCCTGTTCATCAACAGTATCGCCCTGCGCGTGCAGCTGCCCGAGCCGGGCCAGCGCCACAGCGTGCGCCAGTGGTTGCAGGGCCTGCTGGAACGCAACATGGAGCTGCGCGAGTACGAGTACCTGCCGCTGGTGGCAATCCAGGAATGCAGCGAACTGCCCAAGGGCCAGCCGCTGTTCAACAGCCTGTTCGTGTTCGAGAACGCACCGGTGGAAACCGCGGTACTCGACCACGCCCAGCACCTCAATGCCAGCTCTGACTCCGGCCGCACCCACACCAACTTCCCGCTGACGGCGGTGTGTTACCCAGGGGATGACCTGGGCCTGCACCTGTCCTTCGACCAGCGCTACTTCGACTACCCGACCGTCGAGCGCCTGCTGGCCGAGTTCAAGCGCCTGCTGCTGGCACTGGTGCAAGGCTTTGAAGGGGAGGTGAGTGAGTTACCGTTGCTGGGCGCGGACGAACAGCGCTTCCTGCTCGACGACTGCAACCGTACCGGGCACGCCTACCCGCTGGAGCAGAGCTACGTGGCGCTGTTCGAAGCGCAGGTCGCTGCCCACCCCGAGCGCACCGTCGCCTGCTGCCTGGAAGCATCGTATGACTATGCCGGGCTGAACCTGGCGGCCAACCGCCTGGGCCATGCCCTGGTCGCAGCGGGTGTGGCCATCGACCAGCCGGTTGCCTTGTTGGCCGAGCGGGGCTTGCCGTTGCTGGGCATGATCGTCGGCAGCTTCAAGGCTGGCGCCGGCTACCTGCCGCTGGACCCGGGCCTGCCGTCGGCGCGGCTGCAGCGTATCGTCGAACTGAGCCACACGCCGGTGCTGGTGTGCAGCGCGGCCTGTGCCGAGCAGGCGCGCCAGTTGCTCGATGAGCTGGCCGGTGTGGCGCGGCCACAGTTGCTGGTGTGGGAGGAGGTGCAGGGCAGCAGCATCGCCAGCCATAACCCCGGCATCCACAGTGGGCCGGACAACCTGGCCTACGTGATCTACACCTCCGGCTCCACCGGGTTGCCCAAGGGTGTGATGGTCGAGCAGCGCGGGATGCTCAACAACCAGCTAAGCAAGGTGCCGTACCTGGCCCTGAGCGAGCACGACGTGATCGCCCAGACTGCCTCGCAGAGCTTCGACATTTCGGTCTGGCAGTTCCTCGCCGCGCCGTTGTTCGGCGCCAGGGTGGAGATCGTGCCGAACGCCATCGCCCATGACCCACACGGTTTGCTGGCGCATGTGCAAGCCACTGGTATCAGTGTGCTGGAAAGCGTGCCGTCGCTGATCCAGGGCATGCTGGCCAACGATCATCAGGCGCTTGATGGCCTGCGCTGGATGTTGCCGACCGGCGAGGCGATGCCGCCGGAGCTTGCTGCGCAATGGCTGCAGCGTTATCCGCAGGTTGGCCTGGTCAATGCCTACGGGCCGGCAGAGTGCTCGGATGATGTGGCTTTCTTCCGCGTCGACATGGCCTCGACCCGCGGCAGCTACCTGCCGATCGGCACGCCGACCGACAACAACCGGCTGTATCTGTATGGCGAAGATCAGGCCCTGGTCCCGCTGGGTGCGGTGGGTGAGTTGTGTGTGGCCGGTACCGGCGTCGGTCGCGGCTATGTTGGCGACCCGGTGCGCACGGCACTGGCCTTCATCCCCCACCCGCACGGGGCGCCGGGCGAGCGCCTGTACCGCACCGGCGACCTGGCACGGCAGCGCCCGGACGGGGTGCTGGAGTATGTCGGGCGCATCGATCATCAGGTGAAGATCCGCGGCTACCGTATCGAACTGGGCGAGATCGAGGCGCGTCTGCACGAGCAGGCCGAGCTTCGCGATGCGGCGGTGGGGGTGCAGGAAACCGCCAATGGCAAGCACCTGGTTGGCTACCTGGTGGCACACCAGGGTGTGGTTGCCGAAGCCGCGTTGCTGGAGCAGATCAAGCAGCGCCTGCGAGCCGAGTTGCCGGAGTACATGGTGCCGCTGCACTGGGGCTGGTTCGCCAGCCTGCCGCACAACGCCAACGGCAAGCTTGACCGCAAGGCGCTGCCGACCATCGAGATCGGTGGGCAGCACAGCCAGGCCTACCTGGCGCCGCGGGATGAGCTGGAAGCGGTGCTGGCGGGTATCTGGGGCGATGTGCTCAAGGCCGAACGGGTCGGGGTGCGTGACAACTTCTTCGAGCTGGGCGGGCATTCGCTGCTGGCCACGCAGATCGCTTCGCGGGTGCAGAAGCAGCTGCAATTGAACGTGCCGTTGCGGGCGATGTTCGAGTGCAGCACGGTGGAGGAGTTGGCCGAGTATGTGCGTGGGTTGCAGGGCAGTGAGCTGGATGAGGGCAAGGCGGATCGGCTCAGTGACTTGATGGCTGAGCTGGAAGGGCTTTAGACCGTACGGGGGCGCTTTGCGCCCCATTCGCGGGCAAGCCCGCTCCCACAGAAACCTCGCTGGATCAAGCCTTGCGGAGTACCTGTGGGAGCGGGCTTGCCCGCGAAGAGGCCGGAACTGACAAACCAGGTATCAGCGCTTGCCGAGAATCTTGCCAAGCAGCTCTGGCCGCGGTGCGCCTTGCTGGCTCTGCAGGTTGCCCTGCTCATCCTGATAGAAGATCGCCGGGGTCGCCTGCAGCCCCATCTCCTCCATCAGTGCCATGTTCGCCGCCAGCTTCTGCTGCACGGCATCCGGCACTTTGTCCAGCGGCCTCAAGGCACTCGCCTTGCCCGCTTTCTCGTGCTCATGCAACGCCTTGGCCGGGTCCTTGGCTGCCAACAGTGCCGCCGACTTGCCCGGGCTGTCTTCGCGGATGATGCCGACCATGATATGGCGCAACTGCACCTTGCCCGACTCCACCCAGGGCCGCGCCTGTTCCCAGAACATGTTGCAGTACGGGCAGTTGGGGTCGCTGAACAGGTACACCTTGCGCGGCGCACTGTCCTTGCCATCGGCGATCCAGGCGGTTTTCTCCATCTTCGCCCAGATCTCCTTGCTCATCGGCGCGTACACCAGCTTCTGCAGCGGCTCGGCGCTGAGGTCCTTGCCCTGTTCGTCGAACAGGCTGCCGACCAGCACGTGCTTGCCGTCCGGGGTCAGGTACAGGGCCAGGGCATTGTTCTGGTATTCGGCGGCGTAGCCGCGCAGGCCGTTGGGGGCATCGAAGCTGCCCTTGATTTCGGCGCCCTTGGCTTGCAGTTGCTGGATCGCCTTGGGCAGTTCTTCGGCCTGCACCAGCGGGGCGGCCAGCAGGGCCAGGGACAGGGGTAGCAGGGCAGTCAATCGCATGTCAGTTTCCTTGTGCGGCAGGGGCGGGCGCCTTGGCCCGCGCGAAAGGTTCCAGGGCATGGCGCAGGCTGGCCCGCGACAGCTCGCCGAGGTGGCTGCCGATCAGGCGGCCGTCGGCGTCGTAGAACAAGGTGGTGGGCAGGGCCATCGAGCCAACCCGCTGGGCCAGCACGCCGGTGCCGTCGAAAAGCACGTGGGTCAGGCTCAGACCAGTGGTGGCCAGGAAGGTGGTGACGTTCTCGGGCGTTTCACCCTGGTTGACGAAGATGAAGGTCACGTGGGGGTACTCGCCCTGGGCCTGCTGCAGCACTGGCATTTCCCGGCGGCATGGCGGGCACCAGGTGGCCCAGATATTGATCACCAGCGGCTTGCCACGGTAGCTGTGCAACGCCACGGACTGGCCAGCGGCATTGCGCAGGCTCAGCTCGGGCAAGGCGGTGCCCTTGCTGTACAGGTGGCTGCCCAGGCTGCTCAGGCCCCAGAACAGCGCACCGCTGAACAGTGCCCAGCCCAGCGGGCGACGCAAGGCAGGCTGGCGCCAGCCCTGCCAGAGGGTGGCGAGGACGATGCCGACCAGGCCCGACCAGAGCAGGAAACCGCCGTCACGGATGTCGATGACCTGCAGCAGGTCGTCGCGGTACATCGGCCAGTAGGCCAATACGAAACCCAGGCGGGCGCACAGCAGGCCGATCAGGAACAGGTTGAACAGCGCCGATTCCGGGCTTTCGCCGCCCCGCCGGGCGACCCACCAGCCAACCAGGCAGGCCACGCCGAGGGCGGCGAGCATCAGCAGGTGGTTGAGCGCCATGGTCAGTGGGCCGAGGGTTACCGTCAGCATCAGCCTTGGCTCCGGGTCTGGGTCCAGTGTTGCAGGAACGCAGCGGCATCCACCTCACCCGTGATGCGCCGTGCGCGACGTTCTTCGCCTTCCGGGCCGAGCCAGATGATGCTGGGTGGGCCAGGTACCTGGTAGCGCTGCAGCAGGGCGCGGCTGGCCGCGGAGTCGGCGGTCACGTCCAGGCGCAGCAGGTGCACGCCGGCCAGGCTCGCTTGGATGTCGGGGCGGGAGAACACCTGCTTTTCCATGACCTTGCACGACACGCACCAGTCGGCGTAATAGTCGACCATGACCCACTGGCCGCGGGCCTTCGCGGCATCGAGCTCGCGTTGCAAGGCCTCAGGGCTGCTGACCGTGACGAAGTGTTCGTCGGCCTTTTGTACCGCGGCGGGTGCTGGACCGCCAGCGAACGGCCGCAACGGTTGCCACAGGTCATCACCACCTGCAGCCGCGCCGACCAGCAGCAAGCCACCCCACAATGCGCCCAGCAAGGGTACCGCGCGCAGTGCTGGCAAGCGCTGCAGCGCCGGCCAGCTGGCCCAGCCCAGGGCAATCAGCCAGGCGCCGCTCAGGGCCAGTACCACAGGCGCGGCAAGCAGGCTGCGCACCGTGTACAGGGCCATGGCCAGGAACACGAAACCAAAAATACCCTTGACCCGGTTCATCCAGGCCCCAGGGCGCGGCAGGTAGCGGTTGCCTAGGGTCACCAGCAACAGCAGCGGCACGCCCATGCCCAGGCCGAGGCTGAACAGCACCAGTGCGCCTTGCAGCACATCGCCACTCTGCGCGATGTACAGCAGTGCACCCGCCAGTGGCGCCGTCATGCACGGGCCGAGCAGCAGGCCGGACAGCGCGCCGAGCAACGCTGCACCGTACAGGTTGCCGCCGCGGGTGCCTTGGCCGGCGCGGTCCAGGCGATCGCGCAGGGCTGCCGGCAGCTGTAGTTCGAAGGCGCCGAACATCGGCAGGGCGAGGAGGATGAACAAACCGGCCAGGCTGCCCAGCAGCCAGGGTTGCTGCAGCCACGCCTGCAGGCTCGCGCCCAGCAGCGCGGCGACCACGCCCAGGGCCGCGTACACCAGCGCCATGCTCAGCACATAGACCCCGGCCAGCAGCCAGCCACGCCGGGCACTGGCACCGTTGCCCAGGACCAGGCCGGCAAGGATCGGCAGCATTGGCAACGAGCAGGGGGTGAAGGCCAGCAACAGGCCCAGGCCGAAGAACGCCAGCAGGCTCCAGGCCAGGCTGGCGCTCTGCAGGCCGCTGGCCAGGGCCTGGTCGCTGGCTTGCTCGGAGGCCGGCGTCACGCTGCCACCCAGGTCGATGGCGGTGGTTTGCGGCGGGTAGCACAGGCCGGCGTCGGCGCAGCCCTGCCAGCCCAGGCGCAACTGGCCTTGGGCATTGGCCGGGATCAGCAGTTCCAGCTGGTCGCGGTACACCGCGCTGTCACCGAAGAACTCGTCGTGGTGGTTCAGTGCCGGCGGCAGTTGCGGCTGTTGGTCGGGGGGCAAACCGTCGAACTTGAGGCGCTTCTGGTACAGGTAGTAACCCTGTTTGATCTGGAAGAACAGGCGCATCTGGCCGTCGGCCTGGCGGTCGTGGGTCAGCACGAACGCCTGGTTGACCGGCAGGAAGTCGGGTTTGACGTCGAACGGGTTGGCCTGCAACGGGCCGGCCAGGAGGAACGTCAGGAAGAGCAGAACGATGCGCATGTCTTCGCCTTGGCAGTACGGAATGGTGGCCATGCTGGCTGTGGTCGATTAACCCAAGGTTAACCGTTCCTGCCGAAGCGGGTGCTGCGCTGCCGCGTGTCGGCCCTCGACACACCGCGACATATTGTCGGCTTGACTTTGCTTATGCCCATACTCTTGTTGTAAAGTTGACGTAGGAGTCAGTTTTTTCTGGCTCACGCGTCAAGGTTCTCACCCTTCCGAGTTCCCCGCACAAGAATCAGAAAAAGATGGGCAGATACTCTTCTGCCCTGAGGATCAAGCATGTCCAACCGTGATATTTCCCGGCGCGCCTTCTTGCAAGGCGGCCTGATCGCTGGTGTCGGCGTGACCATGGCGCCACTTGGCAGCCAGGCATTTGCCGCCCTGATGGAGGAGCGCGTCACCACCTCGCCGCAAAAGTGGATGAACCATGACGGCAAGGCGCGTTTTCGCAACGACGCACTGTCCAAGGTCTGTGGCAACAAGGTCTTCGCCCGCGACATCCGCGCCAAGGACATGCCCGGCTGGCCGACCCAGCAAGGCCACGCGCTGCTGCTCAAGGCGACCAAGGTCGACCGCATCTATGCCGGCCATGACCTCAGCCTGCTCGGCGCCGACCTGCAGCCAGACCGTATCGTCACCGCCGCCGACCTGGCCAAGGACGGTATCGCCTGGCCCGAGGCCCATTCGCCCGACCCGCTGCTGCCGCCCGGCCAGGTGCCGATGTTCATCGGCCACCCGGTGGCGATCCTGATCTGGCACGACTTCGAGCGCTTCCGCCAGGCCAAGCGCAAGCTGCAGTTCAACGACAAGGCGATCACCTACGGCGCCCAGGCCCCGCTGTACCAGCGTGACCCCTATGGCAGCTTCCGCTTCGTGCGTGTGGGCGGCGCTACGCCGTTCGATGACGATGAGTTCTCCAGCCTGAAGAACTCCATGCTGTTCCCCACCATCCTCAACCGCAAACCGGTGTGGTCGAAGCAGCCCAACCAGCACGGCGACCTGACCGAGCAGGGCTTGTTCTACGCCAAGCGCATGGGCGAGCAACTGGACAACCCGCCCGAGGACTGGTTGGTCTTCGACGAGCGCTACAAGACGCCGTCGATCGAGCCCGCCGCGCTGGAACCGGACAACGGCAACGGCTGGTACGACCCGGCGACCGGCACGCTGCACTTCGTGGTCGCGACCCAGTGCCCGTTCGAAGCGGCCCAGGAATGCGTGCACATGATCAAGCCGTCGCGCTTCGCCCTGAACACGCTGAACATGCACCCGGGCTACACCGTGGGTTACGGCTCCAAAGACAACAACATCTTCGTCTTCTACGCCGCCGTGGCCGCGCTGTATGGCGAGGGTGTGCCGGTGCGCCTGGCCAACGACCGCTACGAGCAGTTCCAGAGTGGCATCAAGCGCCATGCCTTCGACATCCGCTACCAGCTGGCCGTGGACAAGAAAGACAACCGCTTCAAGATCTTCCGCGCCGATATGAGCTGCGACGGTGGCGGGCGCATCAACTACAGCCCGTCGGTGGCCGCCGTGGGCGCCACCGCGGCGCAGTCGATCTACTACATGCCGCAGAACGACCTGTCGGTGACCGCTTACTTCTCCCGCGGTGTCGAGGCGGGGTCCATGCGCGGCTACGGCACCCTGCAGACCATGGCCGCCACCGAAATGATGGTGGATGAAATCGCCGGTCGCCTGGGCGTCGACGCCATCGACCTGCGCCGCGCCAACGCGCTGAAGTCGGGCATGAAGAACACCCAGGGTGCGGTCCCGGCCGGTGCCCTGCGCCTTTACGAGATCCTCGACAAGGCGGCCGTGCATGACTGGTGGCGCAACCGTGATGCACGCAAGCAACAGATGGACGCCAAGGACCCGGACCACTGGTACGGCGTCGGTTTTGCCATCTGCCAGAAGGACTTCGGCACCGGCTCCGAGGCGCCGATGGCCAGCATCGAGTTCAGCGCCGATGGCCGCATCAGCCTGCGCCACATCGGCACCGAACTGGGCACGGGCATGTCCACGTCCCAGGCGCTGGTGGTCAGCGACTTCCTCGGCCGCTCGGCCGACGAGGTGAAGACGGCGGTCACCGAATGGCCGGAGTTGCAGTTGACCACCAGCGGCAACCCGTACCTGATCAGCCAGCCCGAACAGGACGCCGCGCTGCGCAACCCGCGCTGGGTCGGCAAGCTGGCTTCGCCGTCGTCGGCGACCAACTCGGCGTTCTACTTCAGCCACGCCACCCGTGAAGCGGCCCGCGTGCTCTTCAACCACGGCCTGTGGCCGGCGGCCATGGCCATCTGGAGCCAGGGCCCGCACGGCGGCCAGGCCAACCCGCTGGTGGTGCGCCGCGAGAACGCGGTGTGGGTCAACGGCGAGCTGACCGGCAACGGCCTGGCGCCGATCCCGTTCGCCCAGCTGGCGCAGAAGGCTCACGAGATGGGCCTGGTCACCGGCGTCAGCGTGCACGGCTTCAACCGCTGGAGCTGGGCCGAGGCCGACTTCGTCATCGACGGCGTGCGCGAGCGCTTCCCGCTCGATGCCGTGGCGGTGAAGTACGGCGATGGCGCGGTGAATGCCAAGAAAGCGCAGATGAGCAGCCATGGCTACCACCTGCTCGACCGGCAGAACGCCGCTTACCCGGATACCCAACTGAACAACGCCATGGTCACCTACTACAGCCCGGTGGCGACCATAGTCGAGGTCAAGGTCAACAAGGGCACTCACGAAGTGCAGGTGCTCAACCATCACAGCTGGGTCGAGTGTGGCCGTGTGCTGGTGCCGGAACTGGTCAAAGGCCAGCTCGAAGGCGGTATCGCCATGGGCATCGGCCATGCACTGACCGAGGAAATGCCGTTGCACGAGGGTGGGCCCGGGGAGGGCGACTGGAACTTCAACCGCTACCGCCTGCCCCATGCGCGCGATGTGGCGGTGTGGAAGCAGACCAGCGAAATCCTCCCGCCGCTGTCACCGACCGACCCATCCAAGGGCATCGCCGAAGTGGTGATGATCCCGGTCGTCGGTGCCATCGGCAACGCCGTGGCGCATGCCATTGGCAAGCGCGTGCGCGATCTCCCCATCACCCCAGCCCGTATCAAGGAGGCCCTCAATGGCTAACCGTCCACTGCAACTGACCCTCAACGGTCAACCGGTCGGCCCGGTCGAGGTCCCTGATGACCTGGCGATGATCGACTACCTGCACGAACACCAGAACCTCACAGGTTCCCGCCTGGGCTGCGGCCAGGGCATCTGCCACGCCTGCGTGGTGATCGTCGACAACCCCGATGGCACCAGCGAGGAAGTGCGCACCTGCATCACCGGCGCGCATTACTTCGAGGGCAAGAAGGTCCGTACCATTGAGGGCCATGCCAAACAGGACGAGGCTGGCAACCTGACGCTGAACCCGATCCAGCAGAAGTTCGTCGACCTGTTCGCCTTCCAGTGCAGCTATTGCGCACCGGGCTTCGTCAACGCCGCCACGGTGCTGGTGGAAACCGCCCAGCGCCAGCCGTTGAAGAAGAGCGAAGTGGAAGCGCGCATCGAGGCCAGCCTCGGCCACCACATCTGCCGCTGCACCGGGTACGTGCGTTACTACGACGCCACCCGCACGGTGCTCAATGACCTCGGCCTGGTCAAGGAGGGTTGAGCATGGGCTTCGTTCGCAGCACTCTCGCGCTGGCCCTGGGCCTTGCCGTCGTTTCGCAGGCACTGGCGGCCGACGAGGCGCAGGTCAAGCGGGGTGAATACCTGGCCCGTGCGGCCGACTGCATGGCCTGCCACACGGCCGAAGGCGGCGCGCCGTTTGCCGGTGGCCTGCCGATCCATTCACCGTTCGGCACCATCTATGGCAGCAACATCACCCCTGACAAGCAGCACGGCATTGGCAGCTACACGGCCGACGAGTTCTTCGCTGCCGTCACCGAGGGCAAGCGCAAGGATGGCGCCAACCTCTATCCGGCCATGCCTTACACCTCGTACCACCTGATCAAGCGGGAAGACTCGGACGCGATCCTGGCCTACCTGATGACCATCCCGCCGATCAACCGCCCGGCGCCGGAAACCAAATTGAGTTTCCCGTTCAACGTGCGCCTGGGCTTGACTGGCTGGAACATGCTGTACGGCAAGAGCGTGCAGTTGCAGCCAACCGAAGGCAAGAGCCCGGCCTGGCAGCGTGGGCAGTACATGGTCGAGGTCATGGGCCACTGTGGCGAGTGCCATACGCCGCGCAACCCGATCGGTGCACTGCAACAGGACAAGCGCCTGACCGGTGGCCTGCTGGCCGGCTACCTGGCGCCGAGCCTGCTGGCCCAGGACCTGGCCGACCGTGGCTGGACCCAGCCGGACCTGACCACCTTCCTCAAGCATGGCATCAGCGCCCAGGGCAGCATGTTCAACGAGATGTTCCCGGTGGTGCACCACAGCACCCAGCATCTTGAAGACGCCGACCTGGCGGCCATGGCCACGTACCTGCTGGGTGACCAGCCGCCGAAGGCCAAGGTGATCGAGGCGGTGCCCCTGGAGCAGCTTACCGAGAGCGCCAAGCGTGGCCGCCAGCAGTACCTCAATGTCTGCGCCGGTTGCCACGGTGTGGACGGTGAGGGCAAGCCGCACATTGCCGTGGCCATGCAGGGCAATACCGTGTTGCGCCAGGATGATTCACGCAACCTGGCCAAGGCGATCCTCGATGGCATCCGTGAACAGCAGTTCACCGGCTTCGAGCGCATGCAGCCGATGCCGGGCTTTGCCGACAAGCTCGACGACCAGCAAGTGACAGACATGCTCAACTACCTGCGCCAGGCCTGGGGTGGACTGCCCGGCGACCTGACCGTACAGCAGCTCGCCGAGCTGAAGGCGGAGTAAACCGTGCAGCATCTCGATCTCCAGGTGATCAACCAGGCCTTGCAGTGGTCGTGCAACGGCCAGCGGGTGTGGTTGTGCACGGTCCTCGCCACCTACGGCTCGGCGCCTCGTGCGCCGGGCTCGCTGCTGGCGGTCAACGCCAGCGGCCAGTGGCTGGGGTCGCTGTCGGGCGGCTGCGTCGAAGATGACTTCCTCGAACGCGTGGCACGGGGTGAATTCCCCGAGCCGATTGCCATCGTGCGCTATGGCGATGGCAGCGACACGCGTTCGAGCATTCGCCTGCCTTGTGGTGGAGTGCTCGAAGTGCTGGTGGAAAACCTGCCGGCCGACTGCGCAGTGCAGGCTCATTTGCGTGAGCTGGAAGGCGCACTGCGCGGGCAGCGCCGGCTGCTGCGCGAAGTGCGCCTGCCGCAAGGTGATCGCCAGCTCAGCGATGACCACGCCCAGGGGCCGCGCGTGGAGCGTGCAAGCGGCTGCGTGCGCTTGCGTGTCGGCGCTGCCCAGCGCCTGCTGCTGGCCGGGTACTCCAGCGTTGCGCACTTCTGTGCCGAGTTCGGTAAAGGGATGGGCTTTGAAGTCATTCTCTGCGACCCACGTGACGAGGTGCTCGAGGGTGTGGTGCTGGACGGCATCGAAGTGCGCCGTGAGCTGCCGTCGGAATTCATCGCCAATGGTGGTTGCCATGCCGACACAGCGGTGGTTGCATTGACCCATGATCCGAAAATCGATGACCTGGCCATGCTTGAAGCGGTGCGTACCAAAGCGTTCTACATCGGCGTGATGGGCTCGAAGGCCACCTCCGACAAACGTCGCGAACGCTTGCGCCGCATAGGCGGCCTGGGCTACGACGAGCTGGCGCGTATCCACGCGCCGATCGGCCTCAACCTGGGAAGCAAGACCCCGGCCGAGATTGCCCTGGCAGTGCTTGCCGATATCCTGCGCCTGCGCAACGGTATTGAGCGGGCTGCGCTGTGAGTGTGGTGGCGCTGGTATTGGCGGCCGGCAGCAGCGTGCGTTTCGGTGCTGACAAGCGGCGGGCGCTGATGGCCGATGGTCGTAGCTTGCTGGCGCACAGTGTCGAACGTGCCTGCGCGGTGTTCGATGACGTGCGGGTGGTGTTGCGTGACGGCGAGCGGGGCGAGGAGCTGGGGTTGCCATCGGTATGCCGGGTCATCGCCAGCGTGGATTACACGCAGGGTTTGGGCCATAGCCTGGCGGCGGGCGCTGCTTCGCTGGTCGATAGCAAGGCGCAGGCGGTGGCGATTCTGCTGGGTGACATGCCCTGGGTGGAACTCGGGACCCTTGGTTTGCTTGCACGCGAGGCCAGTGGGTCGACGATAGTCCTGCCTTGTCATGCCGGGCAGCAGGGCCATCCGGTAGTGTTCGGACGTGATTTCTGGCCAGCGCTAGCGCGGCTGACGGGCGATGAAGGGGCGCGTTCGGTGGTCAAGGCCCATCCGGACAGTTGCGTCAGGCTGGCAGTCGAGGATGCCGGGGTGCTGCGGGATATCGATACGCCCGATGCACTGCGCCAATGAGCGTCGGCCTTATTCATCTTCTTCATCATCGAAAGTATAAGGTTCCAGTTCGCTCAGCTGGGAAAGCAGAATCAGATGCACGTCGGCCTTGAGTCGCTGGAGATTGGCCAGGCTTGCAGGCCCGCCCAGCATCAGTGCCGGGACGAAGCCGTACATCTCGTCTGGCGCCAACGTCCCTAGTGTTTCCCTGGCCGATTCGAACAGGCCCAGGTCGATCCCTTCAGTCATGGCCCACATAAGCAGCCCTTGGATCTTCGCGTCACGCTCTTCGTCGGTCGAGCTGCATGCGCCTTCGATGTATTGGGATGCGTAGGCAGTGATGGTCAGGACTGATCCGGTTTCTTCGCCCCACAGATACAGCTCGCCGAAAGCGCTGCGCGCGATGAGGTGGTAGGTATCCTGGGTTTCGAAGTGAGTGCCGGCGAGCCAGTAAGCTACGACATCAGCGTATTCCTGCGGGTTGACCATCCAGAACAGGCCACCGCCGTAGCCGCACCAGCCGTGGTCTTGCCAGTAGGTCAGGAGTTGGTTGGGGAGTTTGCCTTTGTAATGGGCAAGAGCGGATGGGGGGACGGGTTGATGGGCGATGGGGTCGTTGAAGGTTTCTAGGAAGATGGAGAAGAGTACGTTCATTTTTTAGATCCTTTTATCGCTGATGGGTAAGTGGTTTCAAAAGTCGGAAAAGCTGTAGGGTTCGAAAGCGCAAAGCTGAGACAGCAGCACCAGGTGTTCGATAGCTTTCAATTTTTCAAGATTCTCGAGTCGAGTGGGGCCTCCGAATACTAGAGCCGGAACAAAACCGTACATTTCGTCCGGGCCCAGTATGCCGAGATTTTTTTTAGCAGGCTCAAACATGTCACCGAAGTCATTGGAGTCCAAACATCTACTGGCAAAAAAATTCTGCACCCGTCTGTTCATGTCAGCCGTTGTCAATTCATATTTTCTTCCAATGTAACGGCCTATGCTCCGCGGGCTATGAGGTGAAATCGGTCGTACGCTTCCAATCCTGCGCTGTTGAGCATGGACGCGACCACGCTTTCATAATCTTGGGGGTTTACGGTCCAGAACATTCCATCACCGTATCCACACCATCCATGTTCGCTCCAGTACTGCAGAAGTCTGTCCGGTAGTTTTCCCTTATAGCGTTCAATGGCGGATGTGGGCACCTCCTGCCTGTGCATGGGTTGACCGACTTCTTCAATGAAAACAGAAAATGCTTCGTCCATGTAATGGCCTCCGGTATATGTTAGTGATGGCTAATGCCCGAGTGGGAAGTCCCCTGTCGACACATAGGGGCGAAGATCTGAAAGTTGTGCCAGAAAACTTAGATGTTCCACTGATTTTACCTTTTCAAGGTGGTTGAATGACCCTGATCCGCCCAACATGATGGCGGGGGTGAAGCCGTACATTTCATCCGCGGTAAGCGCGCCTAGCTTCTCATAAGCGGGGTCGAACATATCTCCGTAGTTGTTGGAATCAAAGCTGATTGATAGAAGAAAAGCGGGGAACCCTTTGTCTAGGTCTACACCGGTGTAAATTGATGTTCGGGTTACGTAACTTGACAGGATGCTGGTTATTTTAAGTGAGGCGCCTGTATTCTCGCCCCAGAAATACATGTCTCCGAACGCACTGCGTGCTATGAGGTGATATTTGTCGCGCTTCGAGTGCTCAGTGCCGTTTAGCCAGGTGTCGACTACGCACTCGTACTCTGCGGGGTTCACCAACCAAAAAATACCTTTGCCAAACCCGCTCCATCCATATTGGCTCCAGTGTTCTAGAAGCTGATGAGGTAGTTTTCCTTTGTATTGCTCAATAACGGTATTCGGCACGATTTGTCGGCAGGTTGGTAGGCCGATTTTCTCTACTAATCTAGCGAATAATCTATCCATTTATACTCCCGGTGCTTAGCATCTGTGCAGCTTTACATTTAGAAAAGTGTTATTTCGCATTGATATGGGCACTGCTTTAGCTGCAGCTGCAAGGCTTTGGATCTTTGTTCTCCACTGTGGGCCAATCGTTGAGTTGACCTGCCGGTCACCGAAACCTCCAATGATATCCTTGCCACCAGCGAACAAATCAGGGTTATGAAGCGCTGCTATGGTTGACATCTCCCTTTTTGCCTTTTTTGTGGCAAGTTCTTCTGCTTCAAGGAAGTCATGATCTTGAAGGAGCTCTTCTAAGAAACGGTTGATGAAGGCATCCTCCTGATCTCTCCTTGCTCGCTTGGCATTGTTCGGGTTTCGAAGGATAGGGTCGGCAATGTTTTGCAGGAACTCCTGAACAGTTAAGTTATTCATGCCTTTCTCTTGGCCGCCCAGTTGCCGGTCAAATTCTCCAATTTTAGAGTTTGGCAGCTTATCCGCCTTAAAGCAGTCGACGTTATACAGCGTCATGGTACTCGGCTTGTTCTTTGCCGGCTCCTTGTCTTTCCCCGCTGGCCGGTTCGGCTGCGCAGGCTGCGGCTCACTCATCGCGCCTTTGCGCCGCTCCGGCACCTGCAGGTCCGGCCGTTTCTTCAGGGCCTCCTCATGCTTGAGCATCCATTGCCCAATCCTCGCGCCTTTCTTGCTGGCGGCCATTTCCTGAGCCAACACACCGGCATTGCCACCCCCACGGGTGAGGTAGGACACCATGGCGCCCAACAGCAGCATCACGACTTCCACGTGCCCGGTGGCAATGAAGTGTGCGGCCTGATTGATGGCAAAAGGGTTGTCCTGGCTGAACGCGCTCAGCCCTTGTTCACCGCGTGGGCCCTCCCAGGCGATACCAATGCCATCCAGGTAGCACTCGCCAATGCGCGGCAAGCCGTCGACGAAGAACTCGGCGAGGGAGGCGATGCCCAGCACACCGAGGATCCAGCCGCTGACCTTGAAGCCGATGGCGGTACCTGCAACCCCGCCGGGAAATGCACCGACGCCGCCGGCGAAGGCACCGATGCCGGCACCGAGCAGGCCGCCAGTAAGGGCGCTGCCGGCGACGATCATCGCCATCTGCTCGGCGACGCCGAGCAGGTCGTTGAGGATGCTTTTGATGTCGAGGTCGGCGAAGCGCTGGCGCAGCAGTTCGCCCGCTACCCATTCGGCCTTGTAAAAAGCGCGCCGCACGCTGTCGACACGGCGCAGGTTGAGGGCCAGTGACGGTACTTCTTCGTTGAGGTAGGTACGGAAATGGGCGCCTCCCTGATAGCCCATTTCATCGGTGATGCGTGACTCGATATCGTGCCAGGTGGGCACGATGTGCCAGAGCAGCATGAGGCGTCTCCCTGCCAGTTTTGTGCAGGGGAATCACATCATGGGGTGGGGGTAGGACGTTCCTGAGTCAGTTGTAGGAAAAGTCGATTCGATGCTGCTGGGGGACGTTCGGGATTGGGTTGATGCTGCGAGGGGTACCACTGGAGGGATTTGGCGCCCTTGAGATCGAGCGCCGCCCGCGCGGCGCATCGCGAGCTGCGCTCGCTCCTACGTTTGTTTCGGGCCAGTAACGCCTGTGCCTGGCGCGCGCGACCGCCTTGTTGGCACGACGCGATATAGCGCCATGCGCCCAGGCATTCGCGCGCAAATCCCCCAGGAATCATTGGCCCGAAACAAACGTAGGAGCGAGCGCAGCTCGCGATGCGCCGCGCGGGCGGCGCTCGATCTCAAGGGCGCTGCAAGGCTCTCGGCGAACCCCATCACCCCCACAAAAAGGTCCATAATCCCCCCTTAATCCCCCCATAGTGCAATGCCAGTCACACCACTCCGGGAGCCCCACCATGCACGTTCTGCTCTGCGAGGACGACGACCTGATCGCCAGCGGCATCTGCGCCGGCCTCACCGCCCAGGGCCTGACTGTCGACCGCGTGGCCAATGCCGCCAGTGCCCGGGCCCTGCTGCAGGCGGCACAGTTCGACGTGATGATCCTCGACCTCGGCCTGCCCGACGAAGATGGCCTCAAACTGCTGCGCCGCCTGCGCCAGCAGGGTGTGGACCTGCCGGTGCTGGTACTCACCGCACGCGATGCGGTCACCGACCGGGTCGATGGCCTGCAGGCGGGCGCCGACGACTACCTGCTCAAACCCTTCGACCTGCGCGAACTGGCTGCGCGCCTGCATACCCTGCTGCGCCGGGTAGCGGGGCGGGCGGTCAACGTGATCGAGCATGGCCCGCTGCGCTACGACCCGAGCAGCTGCGAAGCGACCCTGGCCGGCCAGCCTGTGGACCTGTCGCGGCGTGAACAGGCGCTGCTCCAGGCCTTGCTGCAGAACCCCGGCCGGGTGCTGTCCAGCGAACAGCTCAAAGACTGCGTGTACGGCTTCAGCGATGAGGTCGAAAGCAACGCGCTGAACGTGCATATCCACCACCTGCGGCGCAAGCTCGGCAACAGCATCGTCGAGACCGTGCGTGGCCTGGGTTATCGCCTGGGGCCTGCGCAGGCGCCGCAAGAGGCTGCCTCATGAGCCTGCGGGTACGCCTGAGCCTGATCCTCGGCACTGCCTTCATCATCATCTGGGCGCTGGCGGCGGCGTGGATGCTGCGCGACCTGCGCCAGCAGATGATGTTCTCCCTCGACCAGCGCCTGGTGGCCTCGGCACGCATGGTCGCCGGGCTGATCGACCAGTTGCCGCAACCGCTGGCGGCCAAGGGCGAGGATGCGCATTTTTCCGCCGACCAGTTGAGCGTGCCCGATGGCATGGCCTGTCAGGTGAGTTCCCTGCGCGGCGAGATCCTTGCCAGCAACCACAAGCATGACGGCGCCATGGACGACCAGCGCAGCGGCTTCCGCGACCAGACCATCGATGGCGCGCTGTGGCGCACCTTCACCTACAGCCACGGTGATGTGCGCATCACCACCGCCGACCGGCACATGGAGCGCGAGGCACTGAACCAGTCGATTCTGCTGGCGGCCTCGGCACCGGTGCTGATGGCCCTGCTCGGCAGCCTCGGCCTGCTGTGGATCGGCTTGGGCAAAGGCCTGGAGCCACTCAATCGCATGCGTGATGCCCTGCGCCGACGGCGTGCCGACAGTGTCGAGCCGTTGCAGGTGGCCGGTTTGCCCAGCGAACTGCAACCGTTGCTCGAGACTCAGAATCAGCTGTTCCTGCGTATTGCCCAGACCATCGAGCGCGAACGGCGCCTGACCGACGATGCCGCCCACGAACTGCGCAGCCCATTGACGGCCATCAAGACCCACCTGCAGGTGGCGCGCATGACCGACGGCGCAGTGCGCGAGCAGGCTCTGGAGCATGCCGAGCAAGGCGCCGATCGCATGCACCGGACCCTGGAGCAGCTGCTGATGCTGGCGCGGGTCGAGGGCAGCCTGTCGTTCGAGGACGGTGTGCAGTGCAGCGCCGAGCAGGTTGCCCGCCAGGCGGTGCAGGATGCTGGCGGCGGTGACAACCGGCGCATCGTCTTGCGCCTGCCCGAAGAGGCGACGCAGATCTACCTGGGCATGCCTGCGCCGCTGGCGGTGGCGGCGTTGCGCAACCTGCTCGACAACGCCTTGCGCCACGGTGGCGATACCGAGGTGGAGCTGGAGGTGCAGATGGCCGACGGGCAGGTGGGGTTCATGGTGCGTGACCATGGGCCGGGCATTGCCGAAGCCGACCTGCAGCACCTGACCGAGCGCTTCTGGCGCAATGGCCAGAGCGGTGGGTGTGGGTTGGGGCTGGCGATCGTACAGGCGATCGTGCAGCGCTGTGCCGGCAGCCTCAGGTTTGACAGTCGCAGTGATGGGCTGCGGGTGGTGCTACAAGTGCCGGCGCGTTCGGCCAGCTGATTTTCATTACCTGTGCTGGCCCTTTCGCGGGTAAACCCGCTCCCACAGGTACGCCAAAGCACTTGAAATCTGTGCTGATCCTGTGGGAGCGGGTTTACCCGCGAAAGGGCCAGCACAGGCTAACGAAATTCCTGTAACAACCGCTAAATCCTCCCCGCACTCAAGCGTTTTCCAAGCGATAACTGCCCATTCGCTTGCTTGCGAGGATTTACCCATGTCCACCGCTACCAGCCTTGCCCAGGTGCCGCCGGCCAGCGCGCCGCAACCGTTGTACGAATTCACTGACTCGCCCTTGCTGCAGCGTCAGCAGCAACAGGAATCCAACGCCCGCAGCTACCCCCGGCGCATCCCGCTGGCGCTCAAGCGTGCCCGCGGTATCCACGTCGAGGACGTCGAAGGCCGCCAGTTCATCGACTGCCTCGCTGGCGCAGGGACCCTGGCCCTGGGCCACAACCACCCGGTGGTGATCGAAGCCATCCAGCGCGTGCTGGCCGACGAACTGCCGCTGCATACCTTGGACCTGACCACGCCGGTCAAGGACCGCTTCGTCCAGGACCTGTTCGGCATCCTGCCCGAAGCCCTGCGCCGCGAGGCCAAGGTGCAGTTCTGCGGGCCGACCGGCACCGACGCGGTGGAGGCGGCGCTCAAGCTGGTGCGCGGTGCCACCGGGCGCAGCACCGTGCTGGCCTTCCACGGCGCCTACCACGGCATGAGCCAGGGCGCGCTGAGCCTGATGGGCAGCCACGGCCCCAAGCAGCCGCTTGGCGCGCTGCTGAGCAATGGCGTGCAGTTCATGCCATACCCTTACGACTACCGTTGCCCGTTCGGCCTGGGCGGTGAAGCCGGGGTCAAGGCCAACCTGCACTACCTGGAAAACCTGCTGCTGGACCCGGAAAGCGGCGTGCCGCTGCCGGCAGCGGTGATCCTTGAAGTGGTACAGGGCGAGGGCGGGGTGATCCCGGCCGATATCGCATGGCTCAAGGGCGTGCGGCGTATCACCGAGCAGGCTGGCGTGGCGCTGATCGTCGACGAGATCCAGAGCGGCTTCGCCCGTACCGGGCGGATGTTCGCCTTCGAGCATGCCGGCATCGTCCCGGACGTGGTCACGTTGTCCAAGGCCATTGGTGGCAGCCTGCCGCTGGCGGTGGTGGTGTACCGCGACTGGCTGGATACCTGGAAGCCAGGCGCCCATGCCGGCACCTTCCGCGGCAATCAGATGGCCATGGCTGCCGGTTCGGCGGTGATCAACTACCTGGTCGAGCATCGCCTGGCCGAACATGCCGAGGCCATGGGCCTGCGCTTGCGTGATCACCTGCAGCGGCTGCAACGGGATTATCCGCAATTGGGCGATATTCGTGGCCGTGGCTTGATGCTTGGCGTGGAACTGGTCGATCCGCAGGGGCAGCCCGATGCGCTGGGCCACCCGCCCGCCAATCGGCTGCTGGCCCCCAAGGTCCAACGCGAATGCCTCAAGCGTGGCCTGATCCTCGAACTGGGCGGGCGCCATGGCGCCGTGGTGCGCTTCCTGCCGCCGCTGATCATCAGCGCACAGCAGATCGACGAGGTCGCGCAGCGCTTTGCCGAGGCAGTGGCCGCAGCCGTTTGAGTTCAGGAGGGCCGCGTTGCGGCCCTTTCGCTTGTCCTGCTCAGTCGCAGGTTTCACCCTGGCGCCAATAGCCCATTGTCATCAGGCGCTCGCGCTGCAGCCCGCGCTGCTTGGGCAGGTGCCGGCGAATATCCAGCACCGTCGCCGATTCCCCGGCCACCCAGGCATAGAACGCGCTTTCCAACGGCAGGCTCGCCAGTTCGCGCACGGCATGCTGCATGGCGTGGCCATGGTCGCAGCGCAGCAGCTCGCGGGGCAGCCAGTGCAGGCGAGTATTGGCGCTGTGGCGCAGGGGCAAGCAATCAGCCTCCTGCGGGACTTCGATGAAGGCTTCCACGGCCAGTTCGGGCTGCTGCTCTGCCAGCGCTTCGAGAATGCCGGCGATGGCGGGCAGTGCCGTTTCGTCGCCGATCAGCAGGGCATGGCGCGTACCTTGTGGCGGCTTCCACTCATAGCCGCCGGGATCACCGGCGTAGGACAGGTTCGGCGCCACCATCAGCCGTTGTCCGCGTTCGCTAGCTGCCAGCCACCGCCCAACGCCTTGTACAACGCCACGCTGCCCTGCAGGCGCGCCAGGCGCAACTGAGCCTGCTGGTCCTGGGCGAGATAGAGCGTGCGCTGGGTTTGCAGCACGCTCAGCAGGGTTTCGGCCCCGGCCGCGTAGCGCCGCTGGGCCAGGTCGAAGGCCAGGCGCGCCTGTTCGACTTCCTGGTCCTGCCACTGGCGCTGCTGTTCGACGCCACGGATCGCATTGAGGGCCTTCTCGACATCGGCGAAGCCCGCCAGGATGCTGCTGCGATAGCTTTCCAGCAGCTCGTCCTGCTCGGCTTCGGCCAACTGCTGTGCCGCTCGCAGCCGGCCATTGTTGAAGATCGGTGCGACCAGGCCGGCGGTCAGGGTGTAATAAGTGCTGTCGAAGACCTCGGCGAGGGTGCGTGCGCCGGTGCCGAGGTTGGCGCCCAAGGTCACTTTTGGCAGCAGGGCGGCCCTGGCCACCTGAACATTGGCGTTGGCGGCAGCCAGGCGTGCTTCGGCGGCGGCGATGTCCGGGCGGCGGGTCAGCAGTTCGCTGGGTACGCCGCTGCCAATGTGCGGCCAGTTCACGGCTTGTAGCGCTTCGCGCATGGAGGGCAAGGCCTGGACCGGGTCGCCCAGCAGGGTGGCTAGGGTCACGCGGTTGTCCTGCCACTGCTGCTCGAGCAGCGGCACTTGCCGCGCCTGGGCGGCCACCAGGCTGCGCTGCTGGGCCAGTTCCAGGCGTGTCGCAGAGCCGGCGCGCTGGCGTGTCTCGACCAGCGCCAGGACATCACGGGCGTTACGCAGGTTGAGGCGGGCAATGCGCAGTTGTTCTTCCAGGGCCAGGCCCTGCAGGTAACCGTTGGCCACGCTGCTGACCAGTGTCAGTTCCACCGTCTGGCGGTCGAAGCGGCTGGCGTCGAGGCTGTGCAGGGCGCTTGAGCGTGCAGCGCGCAGGCCACCCCAGAAGTCGATCTCGTAGCTGGCGACCAGTTGCATGCCGAACGAGGTGCTGGTCGGCTCGTACTTGCTGACATCGAGTTGGTCATAGCCCTCGCCATGTAACAGGCGCTGGCGGCTGCCGTCGAGCTCGAACCTGAGCTCCGGCAGCAGCGGCGCCCCGGCGATCACTGCCCGGGCCTGGGCCTGGCGCACGCGCGCCGTGGCGGCGGCAAGGTCGTGGGCGTTGTGCCGGGCGCGTGCGACCAGGCGGTCCAGCTCGGCACTGTCGAAGGCGCGCCACCACTGGGCCGATGGCAGGCTGGCAGAGGCCTGGGCGGTTGCGCCTTGCCAGGCTGAGGGGGCGGCGATGCCGCTGGGTGGCGCCGGTGGCAGGCTGCAGGCGGCGAGGCCCAGGCACAGGGACAACAGGCTGATGCGGCTTGGCAGGGTCATGGGCTATTCGCTGGTGAGGGCTTTGACCGGGTCGAGTCGGGCGGCTTTGCGGGCCGGCATGAAGCCGAACACGATGCCGGTGAGAACGGCGCAGGAGAACGCACCGAGCATGGCGGGCAGGGTGAAGGCCACGGCCACCTTGCCCAGCATCAATGCGCCGCCGATCAGCAGGGCCAGGCCGATGCCGGCCATGCCGCCGACCATCGACAGCATCACTGCTTCGCTGAGGAACTGGCGCAGGATGTCGTGCTGACGTGCACCGGTGGCCATGCGGATGCCGATTTCGCGGGTGCGCTCGCGCACGGTCATGAGCATGATGTTCATCACCCCGATGCCGCCGACCAGCAGCGAGATCGCGGCAATTGCCCCGAGCATCAGCGACAGGCTGTTCTGGGTGCGTGCCTCGGCCTGGATCAGTGCGGCCGAGTTGGTCAGTTCGAAATCGTCACGGCCCTGGTGGCGCTGGCGCAGCAGGTGCTCGACGGCGGCTTCGGTTTCATCGACCCGCGCGGCGTCGACGGCCGCGACGGTGATGTAGTCGGGGTCGCGCTGGCCGAACAGGCGGATCGCCGCTGCCGAGTAGGGCACGACGATGCGCCCGTCGGCATCCTGGTCGCCGGAGCTCGCGCCTTTGCCGGCAAGTACGCCAATGACCTGGAAGGGCACATTGCCAATCAGGATGTACTGGCCGAGCGGGTCGCGCTCAGGGTCGAGCATCTTCTCCCGGACTTTCTGGCCGATCACTGCCACCGCCGCGCCACTGGCTTCGTCGGCGTCGGTGAAGAACGCCCCTTCGACGGCCGGCCAGTTGAAGATCAGCGGGAACTGGTTGTTGTTGCCGCCCACATAGAAGCGCTGGCTGTTGTTGCCGTGGCGCACCATCAGCTTTTCGCCCAGCACCGGCATGATCTGCCTGACCTGCGGCAGTTGGCCGATGGCGGCCACGTCATCGAGGGTAATGCTGCCGGCAGGTTGGCCCAGCGTGGCGGGCTTGCCGTTGAGGTAGAGGATGTTCGAACCGAATGCGGCCATCTGCGCCATCACCTGGCGTTTGCTGCCTTCGCCGACGGCCAGCATGACCACCACCGAGGCGACCCCGATGATGATGCCGAGCAGGGTCAGGGCGGTGCGAAAGCGGTTCACCCACATCACCCGCCAGGCGGCTTGCAGGGCTTCGAGCAGTTCGCCTTTCCAGGCCCCGCGCAGGGTCGCGCCGCAGTCCAGGCGCTGGCGCAGGTCGTCGGCCTGCAGGCCTTGAGCTGCAGCAGCAGGCGCTTGCCCGGTTGCGGTATCGCTGATCACCTGGCCATCGCGGACTTCGATTACCCGCTGTGCCCGCGCCGCCACCTTGTGGTCGTGGGTGATCAGGATGATCACATGGCCCTGGCTGGCCAGTTCGTCGAGCAGCGCCATGACTTCGGTGCCGCTGTGGCTGTCGAGGGCACCCGTGGGTTCGTCGGCGAGGATGATATGGCCGCCGTTCATCAGCGCCCGGGCGATCGACACCCGTTGCTGCTGGCCACCCGAGAGCTGGTGCGGGCGGTTCGCGCTGCGGCTGGCCAGGCCCAGGCGGGCGAGCAGGGCGGCGGCGCGGGCATGCCGTTCGCCGGCGGGCGTGCCGGCATAGATGGCCGGCATTTCGACGTTTTCCTGGGCCGAGCCGGAAGGGATCAGATGGTAGCCCTGGAACACGAAGCCAAAGGCCTCGCGGCGCAACCAGGCCAATTCATCGTTACCCAGGGTGGCGACGTTCTTGCCGGCGAAGCGGTAGCTGCCTGAAGTCGGGCGGTCCAGGCAGCCGAGTATGTTCATCAAGGTCGATTTGCCCGAGCCGGAGGCCCCGACGATGGCGACGAATTCCCCAGGGTGGATGCTCAGGCTGATGCCGCGCAATACATCGACCCGGGGGCTGTCCTGGCCGCCGTAGGATTTGCGGATATCGACCAGCTCGATCAGCGGCGCGCTCATTCAGCCCCCACTGGCGCTGGGGGCGCCCATCAGCAGCTGTTCGCCTTCGCTGAGCCCGTCCAGCACCTGGACGCGCAGGCGGTCGCTCAGGCCCGTGCGCACTTGGCGCTGCACCACCTTACCGTGCGGGTCGAGCACCCGTGCCATGTATTGGCCGCCGTTGTCGTCCAGTGCGGCAAGGGGCACGGTCAGCACCTGGCTGGCCTGGCCGGCGACGAAGAACACCTGGGTGGTCATGTCGGCCATCAGGGCACCATCCGGGTTGTCGACATCCAGCAGCACGGTGTACTGCACCACCTGATTACCGGTGCTGCCGGCGCTGGCAGGGCTGCCGCCACCCTGGCTGGCCTGCTCGAGCGGCTTGGGCGGGATCGGCAGAATCTGCCGCACGGTGCTGCTCCAGCGGCGCTTGCCGCCGGCCAGCGTGGTGAAGTAGGCCGTCATGCCCGGCTTGACCTTGCCGATGTCGGCTTCGGACACCTGGGCCCACACGGTCATCGGCGACAGCTTGGCGATGCGCAGGATCAGCGGGGTGCGTTGCTGGGCGTTGAGGGTCTGGCCTTCGCGGGCGTCGACGGCCACCACCGTGCCGTCCATCGGCGCATAGATGCGCGTGTAGCCCAATTCCGCCTCGTCGCTGCGCAGGCTGGCCTGGGCCTGACGGATCTGGGCCTGGAACATGTCGATACGCGCCTGGGTGACCTTGAGCTGGGCGGCAGCGGCCTGTACGTCTTCATCCCGGGTGGCGCCGGCAGCGGCAAGATCACGTTGGCGCTTGAGTTGCTGGCTGGCCAGCTCGAACTGCGCACGCTGCTCGGCGAGCTGGGCCTTGAGGTTGTCGATCGAGAAGCGCCCGGCATCCAGCCGCGCCTGCTGGGTGGAGGGGTCGATCTCGACCAGCAGTTGGCCCTTGCGCACCCGGTCGCCCGCTTCCACGTGCAAGGTACGGATCTGCCCCGAGGCCTGGGCGCCCACATCCACGTAACGCCGGGGTTGCAAGGTGCCCAGGGCTGTCACGCTGCTTTCGATGTCTGCCCGCGTGACCGTGACGGTACCGAGCGGTTGCGCGCCGAAGGGCAGGGTTTGCCAGGCCAGCAGGCAGCCCAGGCTCAGCAGGCCCACGCCGGCGAAGGTGAGCCGGCGGCGGGGGGAGGATAAACGGCTCATGCGGACTTCCAGCCTGGGTAGTGGTCACGCGCTGCCAATCGTGGTGCGCACCGAAGTCCCAGATAAACGAAGGCTGGCCAGGCGGATTTAGCCTGATCGCGTGGGTGGCAGGTCTGTTGCTGAGAATAGTTATAATTTGTACTATCACAGCCCGGTGTCACTCAGGCCCGCACGTGGGTTGCAAGGACGATTTCAGGTGCTGTTGTGGAACATTACTATCGCGAACTGGTGAGCTTCCTTAGTGCGCGCCTGGGCAATCGCCAGGCGGCGGAGGACGTTGCCCACGATGCCTATCTGCGGGTGCTGGAGCGTACCGAAGGCGGGCTGATCGAGCATCCGCGAGCGTTTCTCTACCGTACCGCGCTCAACCTGGTGATCGACCGGCACCGGCGCCACCAGGTGCGCCAGGCCGAGTCGCTGGATGCGCTGGATGCCGATGGGCGCTTTCTCAGCGCAGAACTGCAGCACGACATGCAACTCGACCAGCGCCTGGCCATGATGCAAAAGGCCCTGGATGAACTGAGCAAGGTGTGCCGGGACTGCTTTTTGTTGCGCAAACTCGATGGTCTGTCACACCAGCAGATTGCAGAACGCCTGGGTATTTCCCGCAGCCTGGTGGAAAAGCACATCGTCAACGCCATGAAGCATTGCCGTGTGCGCATGCGGCAGTGGGAGTCCTGAATCCAGGGTGAAGGGCGGGTGAAAATTCTGTGTGATGGCCACTTGATTTCTCCCGGTTTCCCGACAACTATCTAAATTGACCCCTCCAGGCGCAGCCCTGGTGGTTGCCTGTTGCTGGCGCAGTTTGGTCAGGGAACTGTCCCTCATTCACCTGACGGCCCAGGTCCGACAATGACAAACAAGACCCTGCGCATCCTGATTGCCGATGAGCACCCGCACCAGCGCCTGCAGCTGGAAAAACTGCTCAATGGCCTTGGCTATTACCGGATTGCCCCGGTCGAGTCCTTTGACGAGTTGCAGCGCCTGGTGCAGTGCGCCATGCAACCGTTCAACCTGCTGTTGGGCAACATCGAGCTGGCCAGCCATGCCGGTGTCGACCTGGCACGGTTCTGCCGGGTCAGTACGCAGATCCAGCACGCCCTGCTTTACCATTCGCAACACCTGAAAGTGCCTGTCGTGCCGCAGACCGAGCGCCAGGCCGTCAGTGTGAGCCTGCCACAGGTGCCGGACAACGACGCGCTGCAATCTTTCATGGCGATCATCGACAGCCCTGTGCTGGTCGGCAAGATTGCCCTGCCTTCCGGGCTGGCGGGTGGCGCGGTGCATGCGCGCAAGCCAAGGAACTTCGGCCACACCGTCTTCAGCCGTTAGTGGCGTTGCTGGGGCAAGGCGGCGGGCATTTGCTATCCTCTTGCCCTTTGCCGATCTGCGGACCCCTGCCATGACTGCCATCGATACCGCTCGCCCGCCCCGGTTCAGCCGCGCCGACCACCGGACCCTGGGCCTGGCGGCATTGGGCGGCGCGTTGGAAATCTACGATTTCATCATCTTCGTGTTCTTTGCCCTGACCCTCAGCCAGCTGTTCTTCCCACCGCAAATGCCCGAGTGGCTGCGCCTGCTGCAGAGCTTCGGCATATTCGTCACCGGCTACCTGGCGCGACCGCTGGGTGGCATCCTGATGGCCCATTTTGCCGACCACCTCGGGCGCAAGCGGGTGTTCAGCCTGAGCATCCTGATGATGGCCTTGCCGTGCCTGCTGATCGGGGTGATGCCGACCTATGCCGACATTGGCTATGCGGCACCGTTGATCCTGCTGGCGCTGCGCATCCTGCAGGGCGCCGCCGTGGGCGGCGAGGTGCCGAGCGCCTGGACCTTCGTCGCCGAGCACGCGCCAAGCGGGCGTCGTGGCTATGCCTTGGGCTTCCTGCAGGCGGGGCTGACCTTCGGCTACTTGCTGGGGGCACTGACGGCGACGCTGCTGGCGCATGTGTACACGGCGCAGGAGATTCTCGATTACGCCTGGCGCTACCCGTTCCTGCTGGGTGGGGTGTTTGGCGTGATTGGTGTGTGGCTGCGCCGCTGGCTCAGCGAGACGCCGGTGTTTCTGGCCTTGCGCGAGCGTCAGGAGCAGCCGGTGCGGTTTCCGCTGCGACGGGTGCTGGGCGAGCACCGTTCGGCGTTGATCCCGGCGGCGCTACTGACCTGCGTGCTGACTTCCGCGGTGGTGGTGCTGGTGGTGATTACCCCGACGGTGATGCAGCAGCGCTTTGGCATGACGGCGGGGCATACCTTTGCCCTGAGCAGCGTGGGCATCGTCTTTCTCAATATCGGCTGCGTGCTGGCCGGGTTGCTGGTCGACCGCCTGGGTGCCTGGCGCGCACTGATGATCTACAGCCTGCTGCTGCCCCTGGGTATCGGTGCGTTGTACGCCAGCCTGGTGGGGCAGTGGGGCATGACCTGGCTGGCCTATGCGCTGGCAGGGTTGGCTTGTGGCGTGGTTGGAGTGGTGCCGTCGGTGATGGTTGGACTGTTCCCGGCCGAGATCCGCGTTTCGGGGATTTCCTTCACGTACAACGTGGCCTACGCACTGTGGGCCAGCACCACGCCGCTGGCGCTGATTGCGCTGATGCCCTGGAGCCCGTGGGTGTGTGTCGGCTTTTGCCTGATCATGGGTACCGTGGGGCTGCTGACCGCGTTGTACTTCGGGCGTCGTGAGCCGTTGGCGTTTGCCGGCGAGCCGATGCCGGTCATGTGTGCTGACAAGTAGCTGCCGCCGATACAGAAAAGCCCCCGGCTCTCACGAACCGGGGGCTTTTTGTTGCTGCAAGGGCAGCGGCTTACATGTTCGGGTAGTTCGGCCCGCCAGCGCCTTCAGGGGTGACCCAGGTGATGTTCTGGGCCGGGTCCTTGATGTCGCAGGTCTTGCAGTGCACGCAGTTCTGCGCGTTGATCTGGAAGCGCTTGCTGCCGTCTTCCTGGCTGACCACTTCATACACGCCTGCCGGGCAGTAGCGCTGGGCCGGCTCGTCGTACAGCGGCAGGTTGCTGGCAATCGGCACGTTCGGGTCGGTCAGCTTCAGGTGGCAGGGTTGTTCCTCTTCGTGGTTGGTGCTGGAGAGGAATACCGAGCTGAGCTTGTCGAAGCTGAGCTTGCCGTCCGGTTTCGGGTAGTCGATCTTCTTCGACTCGGCGGCGAGCTTGAGACAGGCGTAGTCAGGCTTGGTGTCGTGCAGGGTGAATGGCAGCTTGCCGCCGAACCAGTTCTGGTCGACATAGTTGAAGGCCGCGCCAAGCAGCGGGCCGAACTTGTGCATGGCCGGGCCGAAGTTGCGGCTGGCGAACAGTTCTTCATAGAGCCAGCTGGCCTTGAAGGCACTGACATAGCCGTTGAGCTGGTCACCGCCCTCGCTGCCGGCGATCAGTGCATCGGCGACGGCTTCGGCAGCGAGCATGCCGGACTTCATCGCCGTGTGGCTGCCTTTGATCTTGGCGAAGTTCAGGGTGCCGAGGTCGCAGCCGATCAGCGCGCCGCCGTTGAAGACCATCTTCGGCAGCGAGTTGAAGCCGCCTTTGCAGATGGCGCGGGCACCGTAGCTGATGCGCTTGCCACCTTCGAGGTACTGGCTCATCACCGGGTGGTGCTTGAGGCGCTGGAACTCGTCGAACGGCGACAGGTACGGGTTGGCGTAGGAGAGGTCGACGATCAGGCCGACCACCACCTGGTTGTTTTCCAGGTGATAGAGGAACGAGCCGCCGGTGTTGTCCTTGGCCATCACGTCCAGCGGCCAGCCAGCGGTGTGCACCACCAGGCCTTGCTCGTGCTTGGCCGGGTCGATTTCCCAGATTTCCTTGAGGCCGATGCCGTAGTGCTGGACGTCGGACTCGTTGTCGAGGTCGAAGCGCTTGATCAGCTGCTTGCCGATGTGGCCGCGGCAGCCTTCGGCGAACAGGGTGTACTTGGCGCGCAGTTCCATGCCCGGGGTGTACAGGCCGTCCTTCGGGTTGCCTTCGCGGTCGACACCCAGGTCGCCGGTGATGATGCCGCGGACCACGCCGTTTTCATCGAACAGCGCTTCCTGGGCGGCGAAGCCAGGGTAGATTTCCACGCCCAGGTTTTCGGCCTGCTGGGCCAGCCAGCGGCACAGGTTGCCCAGCGAGATGATGTAGTTACCCTGGTTGTGCATGGTCTTGGGCACGAACAGGTCCGGGACCTTGGTCGAGCTGCCGGCGTCCTTGAGCACGTAGATATCGTCGCGCTTCACTTCGGTGTTCAGCGGTGCGCCGAGCGCTTTCCAGTCGGGGAACAGCTCGTTCAGGGCGCGGGGTTCGAACACCGCACCGGAAAGAATATGAGCACCCACTTCGGAGCCTTTTTCCACCACGCAGACGCTGATCTCGCTACCGGCTTCGGCGGCCTTCTGCTTCAGTCGGCAGGCGGCGGACAGGCCCGCGGGGCCTGCACCGACGATGACCACGTCGAATTCCATGTATTCGCGTTCCACAGGTTCTCTCCTACTCATCAAGGCTCGTGCTGTTGCTTTGTCTTATGGGTGCTTGCGTGCAGCGGCGCTTCACTGGCGCGAAACTGTAGCTACGCAATGGACGGACTACACCGTTTTGTCTTGGCGCGCATTATATCTACACCACTTGGCGGGTCCAATACAAACGTTTGTTTGAATTTGCCGGAGCCCAGTAAAATCACAGGAACGCGGCTGGAAGGTGACCGATTTGCCGTATTGACCGGATTGGGTGTTACGGTCAAGATACGAGCGGTTTTACGTTCGCCGTAGGCTTGCAGCCGGGCGCAGGTACACCTCTAAAGACCAGGTGTGGAGCAGGGTTGTCGGTATGAAAACCGGTTTGTA
This sequence comes from Pseudomonas sp. LRP2-20, assembly GCF_024349685.1. Taxonomy (NCBI): domain Bacteria; kingdom Pseudomonadati; phylum Pseudomonadota; class Gammaproteobacteria; order Pseudomonadales; family Pseudomonadaceae; genus Pseudomonas; species Pseudomonas sp. LR2-20. The sequence continues at coordinate 1,848,587 of NZ_AP025944.1, forward strand.
GTGGAGTTTACACGCCACGACAGAAAATGACCCGTGGGTATTTGCCGCAACAGTCGCGACAAGACTGTTCGGTCACCATGAACTTTGCCCCTTCCGGTACGTTTTTAGAGGTGCCCTTGTACCCACGCGCATCGCCGGGCTCTGCCCCAGGCGACTATCTATTCACCGGAGAGTAACGAGGAATCCATGAAGGTTCTTGTAGCTGTCAAACGAGTGGTCGACTACAACGTCAAGGTTCGCGTCAAGGCGGACAACTCCGGCGTCGACCTTGCTAACGTCAAGATGTCCATGAACCCCTTCTGCGAAATCGCCGTGGAAGAAGCCGTACGCCTGAAGGAAAAGGGCGTCGCGACCGAGATCGTTGTCGTCTCCGTCGGCCCGACCACTGCCCAGGAGCAGCTGCGTACTGCCCTGGCCCTGGGTGCCGATCGCGCCATCCTGGTCGAAGCCGCTGACGAGCTGAACTCCCTGGCCGTGGCCAAGGCGCTGAAGGCCGTTGTCGACAAGGAGCAGCCACAGCTGGTGATCCTCGGCAAGCAGGCCATCGACAGTGACAACAACCAGACCGGCCAGATGCTGGCTGCGCTGACCGGCTACGCCCAGGGCACCTTCGCCTCCAAGGTTGAAGTGGCTGGCGACAAGCTGAACGTCACCCGTGAAATCGACGGCGGCCTGCAGACCGTTGCACTGAACCTGCCAGCCATCGTCACCACTGACCTGCGCCTGAACGAGCCACGCTACGCGTCGCTGCCGAACATCATGAAGGCCAAGAAGAAGCCGCTGGAGACCGTTACTCCAGACGCGCTGGGCGTTTCCCTCGCCTCCACCAACAAGACCCTGAAGGTTGAAGCCCCGGCTGCCCGCAGCGCTGGCATCAAGGTCAAATCGGTGGCCGAACTGGTCGAGAAGCTGAAGAACGAAGCGAAGGTAATCTAAATGACTATCCTGGTTGTCGCTGAATACGAAAACGGTGCCGTAGCCCCGGCCACCCTGAACACTGTCGCCGCTGCCGCCAAGATCGGTGGTGATGTGCACGTGCTGGTCGCTGGCCAGAACGTCGGTGGCGTCGCCGAATCCGCCGCCAAGATCGCTGGCGTGGCCAAGGTGCTGGTTGCCGATAACGCCGCCTACGCCCACGTGCTGCCGGAAAACGTCGCGCCGCTGATCGTCGAACTGGCCAAGGGCTACAGCCACGTGCTGGCCCCAGCCACCACCAACGGCAAGAACATTCTGCCGCGCGTTGCCGCGCTGCTGGACGTCGACCAGATCTCCGAGATCATCTCGGTCGAATCGGCCGACACCTTCAAGCGCCCGATCTACGCAGGTAACGCCATTGCCACCGTGCAATCGAGCGCAGCCATCAAGGTCATCACCGTGCGTACCACCGGTTTCGACGCCGTGGCTGCCGAAGGTGGCTCGGCTGCCGTGGAAGCAGTAGCGGCTGCGCATAACGCCGGCATCTCGGCCTTTGTTGGCGAAGAACTGGCCAAGTCCGACCGCCCAGAGCTGACCGCTGCCAAGATCGTCGTTTCCGGCGGCCGTGGCATGGGTAACGGTGACAACTTCAAGCACCTGTACAGCCTGGCCGACAAGCTCGGCGCTGCCGTCGGTGCCTCGCGCGCCGCGGTCGACGCCGGCTTCGTACCGAACGACATGCAGGTCGGCCAGACCGGCAAGATCGTTGCGCCACAGCTGTACATCGCCGTCGGTATCTCCGGCGCGATCCAGCACCTGGCCGGCATGAAGGATTCCAAGGTGATCGTCGCGATCAACAAGGATGAAGAAGCGCCGATCTTCCAGGTGGCTGATTACGGCCTGGTTGCCGACCTGTTCGAAGCTGTTCCAGAGCTGGAAAAGCTGGTCTGATCCGCCGGCTTCACTTATAAAGAAGCCCGGCCCTCGTACTGAGGGCCGGGCTTTTTTGTTGCCGGGCAAGGAGTAAGGGATGGTGTTGCGCGAAGCGGGCAGGGTGCTGGCATGCATGGTGGCGCTGCTGTCGCCGGTGGTGATGGCGGCAGGCAAGTGCGAACGACTGGTGGCAACTGGCAGTCCGGATGCACCCCCGTACTCCTGGCAGGACCCGAACGACCCGAAACACCTGATTGGCGCCAATGTCGACCTGCTGCGCCAGGTGCTTGGCGAGTTGGGGGTCAAAGTCGAGGTGCTCAGTGCCGGTCGGCGCGATCAGGCGCTGGAAGAGGTGCGTAGCGGGCGCATGGACCTGCTGCTCGATACCCCCATGCAAGTGGAGCAGCTGACCGCGCTGGATTACATTCATCCGCCCTTGCAGCTCAATGAGTACCTGGTCTGGACCCGCCATGACGCCACGCTGGAGTATGACGGCCCGGCCGACCTGGCCAAGTATCAGGGTGGCTTGTCCGAACGCGCGCGCCTGACCCCGGCGTTCACTGCCTTTGCCAAGACGCAGCTCAAGCTGGTGCCAGCGCAGAACCTCACCCAGGCCTTCCAGAAACTGGTGCTGGGCCAGGTCGATTATGTATTGGCCGGGCGCTACTCGGGCATGGCCATGACCCAGAGCCTGGGCATGAGCAATAACCTCATCGCTCGCGGCTTGCCGGTGGACCGCCCTGGCTTGTACCTGGCCGTGTCGCACAATTCGGCCTGCAATGACGCGTGGTTGCGTGGGCAATTGGCGAAAAAGCTGACAGAATTGCCGGTCTCCGGTGCGTCCGAAGCCGTGCTGCAACGTAATGTCGAGCGCTGGAAAGCGCAGATGCAAGTGCAGGCGGGCGCCCCAAAACATTAGGAAGAGTGCGTGAGAACCCAATCCCTGATTCTAGCCGTGGCCATGCTCGGCCTGGCTGGCTGCGCCAACGACCCGGCGCCCAATGAGCAGATGCGAATTTCCGAGCAGGCGCTGGAGCAGGCCAAGGCAGTCGGTGCCACCGACCAGGTCGAGGCATTGAAGCTGGCCGAAGACAAGTTCGCCCGGGCCAAGACCAACATGCTGACCGAGGACTACCGTGACGCGCGCATGCGCGCCGAACAGGCCGAGCTGGACGCGCGCCTGGCCGAGGCGCAGGTGCTGAACCAGAAGAGCGAAGAGCAGCTTCAACTGCTGCAGTCGCGGGTCAAGCGCCTGCGCAAGCAACTGGAGGTGCAGCCATGATGCGCCTCAATGGGAAAACCGCGCTGGCATTGCTGGTGCTGACGGCCGGCTTGCAGGGTTGCGCCAGCCAGCGCAGTTCGGCGGCGCTGGATGACGCGACCGTGGCCTTCCAGAAGGTCAAGGACGATGCCGATGTGCTGCGCAGTGCTCCGCGTGATGTGATCCGTGCCGGTGAGTCGCTGTCCCGCGCCGAGCGCCTGTCCAGCTACATCGGCACGGGCAGCGACGTGCGCCATTATGCCTACCTGAGCCAGCGCTACAGCGAGATTGCCGGCGAGCACGCCAAGCTGGCGCTGAACGAGGAGCGTCGGGCCAAGCTCGACCTCGAACGCCAGCGTCTGCAGTTGGCCCTGCGAGAGGCCAAGTTGGCCAGCGTGCAGCAGCAGGGTAAATGGGTGGAGAACCAGATTGCCGCGTTGGCCTCGGAGCAGGCTGACCGAGGCCTGGTGATGACCCTGAGTGACGTGTTGTTCGATACCGGCAGTGCCGACCTGAAGAACTCGGCCAGCCGCACCGTGCTCAAGCTGGTGCAGTTCCTCCAGCTCAATCCGCGTCGCGTGGTGCGGATCGAAGGCTATACCGACAGCACCGGTACGCCTGAGGACAACCTCAAGCTGTCACGCGATCGTGCCCAGTCAGTGGCCGACATGCTGGTCGATCTTGGGATCGATGAGAAGCGCCTGCAGGTTGAAGGTTACGGCGATCAGTATCCGATCGAGGCCAATGCTTCGGAGCGGGGCAGGGCGCAGAACCGGCGGGTGGAAATCGTCTTCTCGGACGACAAAGGCAAGCTCGCGGCGCCTCGCTGAGAATTGCCGTACGGGGCCGCTTTGCGGCCCGTTCGCGGGCAGCGCAGGCTTGATTGTTTAGACAGATGTCACACAACTGTATTGTTGACTACCTTGCCATCTGTCCCAGTACACTTTGCAACTGTTACGGTATGCTCTACCGTCAGTGAGTCGTACAAGAATTACAAGCCGCCTGCGCGTCGAGATACCGCCATGACCAACCTGCTGTTGTACCAGCGTATCGCCCAGCAACTGGCCGATGACATCCGTCGCGGTGTCTACCAGCCAGGCGAACGCGTACCGTCCGTGCGCAAGATGAGCGCCCAGCTCAACGTCAGCCATGCCACGGTGTTGCAGGCCTACGCCAATCTCGAGGATCAGGGCCTGATCCGTGCCCGGCCGCAATCGGGCTACTACGTGCACCAGACGCCTGCCCTGACTGCGCAGACGCCGGATATCGCGCGGGTCGAGCGCCCTGGCCTGGTGACCCGTGCCAGCATCATCCAGCAGGTGTTGACCGAGGCGCGTCGCGATGGCGTGTTCCCGTTCGGTGCCGCCGTGCCGCATGTCGACTACCTGCCCGTGCGTGCGCTGCACCAGCAGATCGCCAAGGTCACCCGCTTTCACAGCCCGCGCGCCTTCAGCTACATGTTCAGCCCCGGTTTCGAGCCGCTGCGCCGGCAGATTGCGATCCGCATGCGCGATGCCGGCGTGCTGGTCGACCCGCGTGAGGTAATCGTCACCCATGGCTGTGTCGATGCCTTGCAGATGTCGCTGCGGGTGCTGACACGCCCGGGTGACCTGATCGCGGCCGAGTCGCCGACCTATTATGGGCTGCTGCAGTTGGCCGACCTGCTGGGGTTGAAGGTGATCGAGATCCCCAGCGATCCATCCACTGGCATCAGCCTCGAGGCCCTGCAACTGGCCGCGAATCAGTGGTCGATCAAGGCATTGGTGCTGACCACCCGCCTGAGCAACCCGCTGGGCGGCACCGTGCCGGAAGAGCGGCAGAAACAGTTGCTGCGCCTGGCATCGGACTTCGATATCCAGATCGTCGAAGACGACATCTATGGCGAGTTGATGTTCGAGCAGGGCAAGACCAAGGCGCTCAAGGCCTTCGATCGGCTGGACCGGGTCATCTACTGTTCGAGCTTCTCCAAGACGCTCTCGCCTGGGGTGCGGGTTGGCTGGATGGTCGCGGGGCGTTACCAGGATGAAATCCAGCGTCTGCAGACCTTCACCACCCACTCGGCGTGCAGCGTCACGCAGATGGGCGTGGCGGCGTACCTGGAGAACGGTGGTTACGACCGGCACCTGCGCTATATTCGCCAGGAGTATCGCAAGAACCTCAGTGCCTACCAGCTGGCGGTGCAGCAGCACTTCCCGGAGGGTACCCAGATGACCCGGCCAACCGGCGGCTTCATTCTCTGGGTCAGCCTGCCAGGGCGGGTCAATACCCAGGAGCTGCATGTGCGCGCGCTGGAGCAGGGTATCAGTATCGCGCCCGGGCTGATCTTCAGTAACACCGAGCAGTTCAACCACTGCATCCGGCTCAACTGCGGCATTCCCTGGAACAAGGAGGCCGAACGGGCAGTCATCACGCTCGGGCTGTTGGCCCAGCAATTGTGCCGAGAATCGCAGCCCTCGCTTTTGTAGGCTTGCCAGCAGCGGGCGGAACAGAGAGCATACGCACTTTTCCAATCCCGCCTGTCCGTCGATGTCCATGAATTTGTTGCGAAGTGCTGCCCTGATGATCTGTATTGCCCCGTTCTGCCTGCCTTATGGTGTGGTTCAGGCTGCCCAGCCTGCTGTCACCCAAGTGCAGGCGGGGCATGACAAGGCTGTAAGCAAGGCGCCAGCAAAACCGGCAGCAAAGTCCAAGCCGGCCGCCAGCAAGACCAAAGCCAAACCCAGGCCGGTCAGCAAGGCGGTCACGCAACCATTGCCCAAAGCCAAGCTGGACCTGAGTCTGCCAAGCGACATGGTCAAGAATCTCGAGCCTGAGGTCGGCGATTCATCGACCCGTCGCAAACCTTTGCTACCCGCGATGTTCACGGAAAAGCCGGAAACCAGCGACAGCCCGTTCCAGCTCAATGGTCGCCTGATCAGCAACGAGATGCAGCTGCAGCTGCGTAACGAAAGCCGCCACGATGTTGAAGGTGCGGCAATCGATTTCCAGTTCCGCAACTGAGCAGCTCCAACTGACTGCCGGGTCACGGCAGATTTCATCGGGCCAGCAATTTCAAACGTATGTTTGAGCGGTTACTATCCAGGGACGTTCGTCCCGTTTTGTTCCAGGGAGTCCTGATTTAGCCATGAAGTGTCGTGAGGGTTGTGGTGCCTGCTGCATCGCCCCGTCCATCAGCTCGGCGATGCCGCGCATGCCTCAGGGCAAGCCGGCGGGCGAGCGCTGCCTGCACCTGACTGCGGAGAATCTCTGCGACCTGTTCGGCAAGCCCGAAAGGCCGGCGGTGTGTGGCGGTTTCAAGGCGGATATCGAGGTGTGTGGCAATGACCGCGACGAGGCCATCAGGATTCTTGGCTGGTGGGAGCAGATAACGGCGGCGTGAAAGGCTGGATCTTCGACAACAAGGATAAACATGATGAGATCGTTCAAGCGTATTGCACTGCTGTGTGGCATGGGTGTTCTGCTGGCGCCGGCTGCCTGGGCCGAGAACTGGCAGGTGGCCAAGGACGAGGAGGGGATCAAGGTCTCGCTCAGTGAGGTGCCGGGCTCCAAGTACAAGGCCTACCAAGGCGTGACCCTTATCAAGGCGCCGCTGGCCAAGGTCCAGGCGCTGCAGGAAGATGTGGTGGGAGCCTGTGCCTGGATTCACGAGTGCAAATCGCAGAAGCTGCTCAAGCACGAAGGTGAACAGAGCTGGACCTACACCCAGTTCAATACGCCGTGGCCGGTGACGCCGCGTGATTCCGTGTTGCATGTCACTACCGTCAAGGGCGCTGACGGCAGCTTGACCCGCAATCTGGTCGAAGAGCCGACCTACATTCCGGAAGAAAAGGGCTTTGTGCGGGTGGCAAAGGTGCAGGGCTTCTGGAAGCTGGTGCCCAAGGGTGATAGCACCGAGGTGACCTACCAGGTGCACACGGAGCCAGGTGGTAGCGTGCCAGCCATGGTGGCCAACAAGTTCGTGGTCGAGGCGCCGTTCAATACCCTCAAGGGGTTGCGTGAGCGGGCCGAGAAGAACTGAGTTCGGCTCAGCGGCAATAAAAAAGGCTGCCCGAGGGCAGCCTTTTTGCATTCGGCGCGCAGCGCTTACTTGCGGTCCTTCAGCTCGACGATGTCGCGCTGCAGCTCGCCGGTGTACAGCTGGCGAGGGCGGCCGATCTTGTACGGGCTGGAGAGCATTTCTTTCCAGTGCGAGATCCAGCCGACAGTACGTGCCAGGGCGAAGATCACGGTGAACATGCTGGTCGGAATGCCGATCGCTTTCAGGATGATGCCCGAGTAGAAGTCGACGTTCGGGTACAGCGAGCGCTCGATGAAGTACGGATCGGTCAGGGCGATTTCTTCCAGGCGCATGGCCAGTTCCAGCTGAGGATCGTTCTTGATGCCCAGCTCGCCCAGGACTTCGTCGCAGGTCTTCTTCATCACGGTGGCGCGCGGGTCGCGGTTCTTGTAGACGCGGTGACCGAAGCCCATGAGTTTGAACGGATCGTTCTTGTCCTTGGCCTTGGCGATGTACTTGTCGATGTTCGAGACATCGCCAATTTCATCGAGCATGGTCAGGACGGCTTCGTTCGCACCGCCGTGGGCCGGGCCCCACAGTGCGGCGATACCGGCAGCGATACAGGCGAACGGGTTGGCACCCGAGGAGCCTGCCAGGCGCACGGTGGAGGTGGAGGCGTTCTGCTCGTGGTCGGCGTGGAGGATGAAGATCCGGTCCATTGCCTTGGCCAGCACCGGGCTGATCGGTTTGATCTCGCACGGGGTGTTGAACATCATGTGCAGGAAGTTTTCCGCGTACGACAGGTCGTTGCGCGGATACATCATCGGCTGGCCCATGGAGTACTTGTAAACCATCGCGGCCAGGGTCGGCATCTTGGCGACCAGGCGCACCGCGGAGATTTCGCGGTGTTGCGGGTTATTGATGTCCAGGGAGTCGTGGTAGAACGCCGAGAGTGCGCCAACCACGCCGCACATCACCGCCATCGGGTGAGCGTCGCGGCGGAAACCGTTGAAGAACGACTTCAGCTGCTCGTGAACCATGGTGTGGTTTTTCACGGTGCTGACGAACTGGGCCTTCTGCTCGGCATTCGGCAGTTCGCCGTTGAGCAGCAGGTAGCAGGTTTCCAGGTAGTCCGATTTCTCGGCGAGCTGTTCGATCGGGTAGCCGCGGTGCAGCAGCACGCCCTTGTCGCCGTCGATGTAGGTGATCTTCGACTCGCACGAGGCGGTCGCCATGAAACCAGGGTCGAAGGTGAAGTGACCAGTGGCCCCCAACCCGCGGACGTCGATTACATCAGGACCAACGGTGCCGGTTAAAATGGGCAGCTCGACGGGGGCAGCGCCCTCGATGACCAACTGCGCTTTTTTGTCAGCCATGTGGCCTCCTATTAATGCTTGAAATCATCAGACAGCCCCCCACGCAGGGCCCGCACCACTATAGAGAAGTAAATTCGAATGTCAATTTGCCTAAAGGCTGGTTGAAAGCGCCTCTGAAGCCTGATTTTTCTAGAATTTCTCGCCCATTTACGCCTTTTGCTCACTAAAGGCAATCCGCTATTTGGGCTACCCCGTCACGTTGTCATAAGCAGCCTAACTGTCTATACTCGGCACCCGACTCCCAGGGGCTTGCAAGCCCGAACTGCTGGGGGTCGCCGTTCCCTGGGTGGTGGGTACCTGACCAGTACACTTACCAACAACTTTGCCCTGATTCGCTAGGGGCTCTTCAGTGTGAAAAAAGCCGTGAAAAGCCAACGACCTGTAAACCTAGACCTAAGGACCATCAAGCTTCCTGTCACTGCGTACACGTCCATTCTTCACCGTATCTCCGGCGTCATCCTGTTCCTCGGCCTTGCCATCATGCTTTATGCACTGGGCAAGTCGCTGGGTTCCGAGGAAGGCTTCGGTGAGGTGAAGGCGTGTCTGACCAGCCCGCTGGCCAAGTTTGTGACCTGGGGCCTGCTGTCCGCCCTGCTTTATCACCTCGTGGCAGGTGTACGCCACCTGATCATGGACATGGGCATCGGTGAGACGCTGGAAGGCGGCAAGCTGGGCTCGAAAATCGTGATCGTCATCTCCGTGGTGCTGATCGTTCTGGTGGGAGTTTGGGTATGGTAACCAATGTCACGAACCTGTCGCGTTCGGGCCTCTATGACTGGATGGCGCAGCGCGTATCGGCGGTCGTTCTCGCGGCTTACTTCATTTTCCTGATCGGCTACGTGGTCTGCCACCCAGGCATCGACTACACCCAGTGGCATGGTCTGTTCTCCAACAACGCGATGCGGATCTTCAGTCTGCTGGCCCTCGTTGCCCTGGGCGCTCACGCCTGGGTCGGCATGTGGACCATCGCCACCGACTACCTGACGCCGATGTCGTTCGGCAAGTCGGCGACTGCGATTCGTTTCCTGTTCCAGGCGGTATGCGGCGTTGCGATGTTCGCTTACTTCGTCTGGGGTGTGCAGATTCTCTGGGGTATCTGATCCATGGCTAGCATTCCAACCATTTCCTTCGACGCCATCATCATCGGTGGCGGCGGCGCCGGCATGCGCGCAGCGCTGCAGCTGGCCCAGGGCGGTCACAAGACTGCCGTAGTCACCAAGGTCTTCCCGACCCGTTCGCACACCGTGTCCGCCCAGGGCGGCATCACCTGCGCCATCGCTTCGGCCGACCCGAACGACGACTGGCGCTGGCACATGTACGATACCGTCAAGGGTTCCGACTACATCGGTGACCAGGACGCTATCGAATACATGTGTCAGGAAGGCCCGGCTGCGGTCTTCGAGCTGGACCACATGGGTCTGCCGTTCTCGCGTACCGAAACCGGCCGTATCTATCAGCGTCCGTTCGGTGGCCAGTCCAAGGACTTCGGTAAAGGTGGCCAGGCCGCCCGTACCTGCGCTGCTTCCGACCGTACCGGTCATGCACTGCTGCACACCCTGTACCAGGGCAACCTGAAGGCAGGCACCACCTTCCTCAACGAGTACTATGCCGTTGACCTGGTGAAAAACAAGGAAGGCGCTTTCGTCGGTGTGATCGCGATCTGCATCGAAACCGGCGAAACCATGTACATCAAGTCCAAGGCCACCGTTCTGGCCACTGGCGGTGCCGGTCGTATCTACGCCTCCACCACCAACGCCCTGATCAACACCGGCGACGGTATCGGCATGGCCCTGCGTGCAGGCGTGCCGGTGCAGGACATCGAAATGTGGCAGTTCCACCCGACCGGCATCGCCGGCGCCGGTGTACTGGTCACCGAAGGCTGCCGCGGTGAGGGTGGCTACCTGATCAACGCCCACGGCGAGCGCTTCATGGAGCGTTATGCGCCGAACGCGAAGGACCTGGCCGGCCGCGACGTGGTTGCCCGTTCCATGGTCAAGGAAATCATCGCCGGCAACGGCGTGGGCCCGAACAAGGACCACGTACTGCTGAAGCTGGACCACCTGGGCGAGGAAGTGCTGCACAGCCGCCTGCCAGGCATCTGCGAACTGTCCAAGACCTTCGCCCACGTCGACCCAGTCGTTGCGCCGGTCCCGGTCGTTCCAACCTGCCACTACATGATGGGCGGCGTTGCCACCAACATTCATGGCCAGGCCATCACCATGGACGAAGAAGGCAAGGATCACATCATCCCTGGCCTGTTCGCCGTAGGTGAAGTGGCGTGCGTATCGGTTCACGGTGCCAACCGCCTGGGCGGCAACTCGCTGCTCGACCTGGTGGTGTTCGGCCGTGCTGCCGGCCTGCACCTGGAGAAGGCACTGAGCGATGGCATCGAGCACCTCGACGCCAGCGACACCGACATCGATGTTGCCCTGAGCCGCCTGAACAAGCTCAACGAGCGCACCACTGGTGAAGACGTTGCCAGCCTCAAGCGCGAGCTGCAAAGCTGCATGCAGAACTACTTCGGTGTATTCCGTACTGGCGAATACATGCTGAAGGGTATCGAGCAGCTGGCCGGCCTGCGTGAGCGCATCGCCAACGTCAAGATCAACGACAAGTCCCAGGCCTTCAACACCGCGCGTATCGAAGCGCTGGAGCTGCAGAACCTGCTGGAAGTCGCCGAAGCTACCGCCATTGCGGCCGAAGCCCGTAAAGAGTCCCGCGGTGCGCATGCCCGTGAAGACTTCGAAGACCGTGACGACGAAAACTGGCTGTGCCACACCCTGTACTACCCGGGTGAGAAGCGCGTCGCCAAGCGTGGCGTCAACTTTGCGCCGAAGACTGTTCCAGCCTTCGAACCAAAAGTCCGGACTTACTAAGGGTGGCTGCTATGTTGAAAGTCGAAGTTTATCGTTACAACCCGGACACCGACTCGGCGCCCAAGATGGAGTCGTTCGACGTCGATACCGGCGGCAAGGACCTGATGGTGCTGGACGTGCTGGCGCTGATCAAGGAGAAGGACGAGGGTTTCTCGTACCGTCGCTCCTGCCGTGAAGGCGTTTGCGGTTCTGATGGCATGAACATGAACGGCAAGAACGGCCTGGCCTGCATCACCCCGCTGTCGGGCGTGGTCAAGGGCAACAAGCTGGTTCTGCGTCCGCTGCCAGGCCTGCCGGTCATTCGTGACCTGGTGGTCGACATGAGCATCTTCTACAAGCAGTACGAGAAGGTGAAGCCATTCCTGCAGAACGACACGCCGGCTCCGGCCATCGAGCGTCTGCAGTCGCCGGAAGACCGCGACAAGCTGGACGGTCTGTACGAGTGCATCCTGTGCGCTTGCTGCTCGACCTCCTGCCCGTCGTTCTGGTGGAACCCAGACAAGTTCCTGGGCCCGGCCGCTCTGCTGCAGGCCTACCGCTTCCTGGCCGACAGCCGTGACACCAAGACCCAGGAGCGCCTGGCGTCCCTGGATGACCCGTTCAGTGTGTTCCGCTGCCGCGGGATCATGAACTGCGTCAACGTTTGCCCGAAGGGTCTGAACCCGACCAAGGCAATCGGTCACGTACGTAACATGCTGCTGCAAAGCGGCACCTGATTCAAAGCGTTGTAACTGCAGTAAGCCGAGGTGCGGGCGCTGAGCCCGCACTGAGGTAAAACCTGAGCAAGGGCCCACAAAGCCCGCGCTCGATACCTATGAAGATATGAGACCAGCAGGGGCTTTCCGGGCTGGTACCCGGAAAATCAGCAGGATCCAAGTGGCGTGGTTCAGTCGCTTCATTCGGACTTTTCCAGGTTTGCTGTGGCACTTGCCGATCAGTCCCCTAACCGAGGGTGACCAAGCATGCAAGAAAGCGTGATGCAGCGCATGTGGGATAGCGCCCACCTTTCAGGTGGTAACGCTGCATATGTGGAAGAGCTCTACGAGCTCTACCTGCACGACCCTAACGCTGTGCCAGAAGAGTGGCGCACTTACTTCCAGAAGTTGCCAGCCGACGGCAGCACCGCTACCGATGTATCGCACTCGACGATCCGCGACCATTTCGTACTGCTGGCAAAGAACCAGCGCCGCGCCCAACCGGTTTCCGCCGGGAGCGTGAGCACAGAACACGAGAAGAAGCAGGTTGAAGTTCTGCGACTGATCCAGGCCTATCGTATGCGCGGCCATCAGGCTGCCAAGCTCGACCCGTTGGGGTTGTGGCAGCGACCTGCGCCTGTAGACCTGTCGATCAATCACTACGGCTTGACCAATGCCGATCTTGATACGACCTTCCGTGCCGGCGACCTGTTCATCGGCAAAGAGGAGGCGAGCCTACGCGAGATCTTCGAGGCACTCCAGAAGACATATTGTCGCACCATTGGCGCCGAGTTCACCCACATCGTCGATTCCGAGCAGCGCAGCTGGTTCCAGCAGCGCCTGGAAAGCGTGCGCGGCCGTCCGGAATTCTCGGCCGACGTGCAGGCGCACCTGCTCGAGCGCGTGACCGCCGGTGAAGGCCTCGAGAAATACCTGGGCACCAAGTACCCAGGCACCAAGCGTTTCGGCCTCGAGGGTGGCGAAAGCCTGATCCCGATGCTGGACGAAATGATTCAGCGCTCCGGCTCCTATGGCACCAAGGAAGTCGTGATCGGCATGGCCCACCGTGGCCGTCTGAACGTGCTGGTCAACACCTTCGGCAAGAACCCGCGCGAGCTGTTCGACGAGTTCGAAGGCAAGAAGATGAACGAGCTGGGCTCCGGTGACGTCAAGTATCACCAGGGCTTCTCCTCCAACGTGATGACCCCCGGTGGCGAAGTTCACCTGGCCATGGCGTTCAACCCGTCCCACCTGGAAATCGTCTCGCCAGTGGTGGAAGGTTCGGTGCGCGCCCGTCAGGACCGTCGCAACGATACCGTGGGTGACAAGGTGCTGCCGATCTCGATCCACGGCGACGCCGCGTTCGCCGGCCAGGGCGTGGTCATGGAAACCTTCCAGATGTCGCAGACCCGCGGTTTCAAGACCGGCGGTACCGTGCACATCGTGATCAACAACCAGGTCGGTTTCACCATCAGCAACCCGCTGGACGCTCGCTCCACCGAGTACGCCACCGACGTCGCCAAGATGATTCAGGCGCCGATCCTGCACGTCAACGGTGACGATCCGGAAGCCGTGCTGTTCGTGACCCAGCTGGCCATCGATTACCGCATGCAGTTCAAGCGTGACGTGGTCATCGACCTGGTCTGCTACCGCCGCCGCGGTCACAACGAGGCCGATGAGCCGAACGGCACCCAGCCGCTGATGTACCAGCAGATCAGCAAGCAGCGCACCACGCGTGAACTGTATGCCGAATCGCTGATCCAGGCCGGTCGTATCGACGCTGAGCGTGCTCAGGCCAAGATCGACGAGTACCGCAACGCCCTGGACAACGGCCTGCACGTGGTGAAGAGCCTGGTCAAGGAGCCGAACCGCGAGCTGTTCGTCGACTGGCGTCCGTACCTGGGCCATGCCTGGACCGCGCGTCACGACACCCGCTTCGACCTCAAGACCCTGCAGGACCTGTCGGCCAAGCTGCTGGAGATCCCGGAAGGTTTCGTGGTTCAGCGCCAGGTCGCGAAGATCTACGAAGACCGCCAGAAGATGCAGGCCGGTGGCTTGCCGATCAACTGGGGTTATGCAGAGACCATGGCCTACGCCACCCTGCAGTTCGAAGGTCACCCGATCCGCATGACCGGCCAGGACATCGGCCGTGGCACCTTCTCGCACCGCCACGCGGTGTTGCACAACCAGAAGGACGCCAGCACCTACGTACCGCTGAAGAACCTGTTCCCGGGCCAGCCGCAGTTCGAACTGTACGACTCCTTCCTCTCGGAAGAAGCGGTACTGGCCTTCGAATACGGCTACTCGACCACCACGCCGAACGCGCTGGTGATCTGGGAAGCCCAGTTCGGTGACTTTGCCAACGGTGCGCAAGTGGTGATCGACCAGTTCATCACCAGCGGCGAGCACAAGTGGGGCCGTCTGTGCGGTCTGACCATGCTGCTGCCACACGGTTATGAAGGGCAGGGCCCGGAGCACTCCTCCGCGCGCCTGGAGCGTTACCTGCAGTTGTGCGCCGAGCACAACATCCAGGTCTGCGTACCGACCACGCCGGCTCAGATCTACCACCTGCTGCGTCGCCAGGTCATCCGTCCGCTGCGCAAGCCGCTGATCGTCCTGACGCCGAAGTCGCTGCTGCGCCACAAGCTGGCCGTCTCGACCCTGGAAGACCTGGCAGAAGGTTCGTTCCAGACCGTGATCCCGGAAATCGACAGCCTCGATCCGGCCAAGGTCGAGCGCCTGATCCTGTGCGGCGGCAAGGTGTACTACGACCTGCTGGAAAAACGCCGTGCCGAAGGCCGCGAAGATATCGCCATCGTGCGTATCGAGCAGCTGTATCCGTTCCCTGAGGACGACCTGGTCGAAATCCTCGCGCCTTACACCAACCTCAAGCATGCGGTCTGGTGTCAGGAAGAGCCGATGAACCAGGGCGCCTGGTACAGCAGCCAGCACCACATGCGCCGTATCCTGGGCCGCCACAACAAGGCACTGGTCCTGGAATACGCCGGTCGCGACGCTTCTGCCGCTCCAGCCTGTGGTTACGCATCGAAGCACGCCGAACAGCAGGAAAAGCTGCTGCAAGACGCCTTCACTGTTTAATGCCTTCGCGCACCTGAAACCGAATTTAAGGAAACACAGATAATGGCTATCGAGATCAAAGCCCCAACCTTCCCGGAATCGGTTGCCGATGGCACCGTTGCCACCTGGCACAAGCAGCCGGGCGACGCCGTCAAGCGTGACGAACTGATCGTCGACATCGAGACCGACAAGGTCGTCCTGGAAGTGCTGGCCACCGCCGACGGCGTGCTGGGTGCCATCGTCAAGGGCGAGGGCGACACCGTCCTGTCCGACGAAGTGCTGGGTTCGATCGTTGAAGGTGGTGCTGCCGCCGCCGCTCCAGCTGCCGCCCCGGCCGCTGCTGCTCCGGCTGCCGCTGCTGCCGACGCTGGCGAAGACGACCCGATCGCAGCGCCTGCCGCGCGCAAGCTGGCTGAAGAGAGCGGTATCGATCTGGCGACCGTTGCCGGCACCGGCAAAGGTGGTCGCATCACCAAGGAAGACGTCGTTGCCGCCGTCGCCAACAAGAAGTCGGCTCCGGCTGCCAAGCCAGCTGCTGCCGCTGCTGCTGCCGCTGCTGCCCCGGTTGTGGTTGCCGCTGGCGACCGCACCGAGAAGCGCGTGCCGATGACCCGCCTGCGTGCCAAGATCGCCGAGCGCCTGGTCGAAGCCCAGTCGAACATGGCCATGCTGACCACCTTCAACGAAGTCGACATGACCGAAGTCATGGCCCTGCGTTCGAAGTACAAGGACCTGTTCGAGAAGACCCACAACGGCGTACGCCTGGGCTTCATGTCGTTCTTCGTCAAGGCCGCCACCGAAGCGCTGAAGCGCTTCCCGGCTGTCAACGCCTCGATCGACGGCAACGACATCGTCTACCACGGCTTCGCCGACGTCGGCGTTGCCGTGTCCAGCGACCGTGGCCTGGTGGTTCCGGTACTGCGTAACGCCGAGTCGATGAGCCTGGCTGAAATCGAGAACGGCATCGCCACCTTCGGCAAGAAAGCCCGTGACGGCAAGCTGGCCATCGAAGAGATGACCGGTGGCACCTTCACCATCACCAACGGCGGTACCTTCGGTTCGATGATGTCGACGCCGATCGTCAACCCGCCGCAGGCCGCGATTCTCGGCATGCACAACATCATCCAGCGTCCGATGGCCATCAACGGCCAAGTGGTTATCCGCCCGATGATGTACCTGGCACTGTCCTACGATCACCGCCTGATCGATGGCAAGGAAGCGGTAACCTTCCTGGTCACCATCAAGAACCTGCTGGAAGATCCGTCTCGCCTGCTGCTGGACATCTAACCCTCTGGCTGCGTACCGTGCCGGCCCTGGCTTCGCCAGAAGCCATGCCGCGCGGTCCGCGGCCTGTAGCTTGTAGCTGATAAGGAATCTTTTATGACCCAGAAATTCGACGTAGTGGTAATCGGTGCAGGTCCTGGCGGCTATGTTGCTGCCATCAAGGCCGCACAACTTGGTCTGAAGACTGCCTGTATCGAGAAGTACACCGACGCCGAGGGCAAGCTGGCCCTGGGCGGCACCTGCCTGAACGTAGGCTGCATTCCGTCCAAGGCGCTGCTGGACAGCTCCTGGAAGTACAAGGAAGCCAAAGAGAGCTTCAACGTCCACGGTATCTCCACTGGCGAAGTGAAGATGGACGTCGCCGCGATGGTTGGCCGCAAGGCTGGCATCGTCAAGAACCTGACCGGTGGCGTTGCCACCCTGTTCAAGGCCAACGGCGTTACCTCGATCCAGGGCCACGGCAAACTGCTGGCTGGCAAGAAGGTCGAAGTCACCAAGGCTGACGGCACCACCGAAGTCATCGAAGCCGAGAACGTGATCCTCGCTTCCGGCTCACGCCCGATCGACATTCCGCCGGCTCCGGTCGACCAGAACGTCATCGTCGACTCCACCGGCGCCCTGGAATTCCAAGCGGTACCGAAGCGCCTGGGCGTGATCGGTGCTGGCGTGATCGGCCTGGAGCTGGGCTCGGTATGGGCTCGCCTGGGTGCTGAAGTCACCGTTCTGGAAGCCCTGGACACCTTCCTGATGGCTGCCGACACCGCCGTGTCGAAAGAAGCCCAGAAGACCCTGACCAAGCAAGGCCTGGACATCAAGCTGGGCGCGCGCGTCACCGGCTCGAAAGTCAACGGCAACGAAGTCGAAGTGACCTACACCAACGCCGAAGGCGAGCAGAAGATCACCTTCGACAAGCTGATCGTCGCGGTCGGCCGTCGTCCGGTGACCACCGACCTGCTGGCTGCCGACAGCGGCGTGACCATCGACGAGCGTGGCTACATCTTCGTCGATGACTACTGCGCGACCAGCGTTCCAGGCGTATACGCCATCGGTGACGTGGTGCGTGGCATGATGCTGGCGCACAAGGCCTCGGAAGAGGGCATCATGGTCGTCGAGCGCATCAAGGGCCACAAGGCCCAGATGAACTACGACCTGATCCCGTCGGTCATCTACACCCACCCGGAAATCGCGTGGGTCGGCAAGACCGAACAAGCCTTGAAGGCCGAGGGTGTTGAGGTTAACGTAGGCACCTTCCCGTTCGCGGCCAGCGGCCGTGCGATGGCAGCCAACGACACCGGTGGTTTCGTCAAGGTCATCGCCGACGCCAAGACCGACCGCGTCCTGGGTGTTCACGTGATTGGCCCATCGGCTGCCGAGCTGGTACAGCAGGGCGCAATCGCAATGGAATTCGGCACCAGTGCCGAGGATCTGGGCATGATGGTCTTCAGCCATCCAACCCTGTCCGAAGCGCTGCATGAAGCAGCGCTGGCAGTGAATGGCGGCGCCATTCACGTGGCCAACCGTAAGAAGCGTTAATTATAAGAAACCACGGCGGGCTGCCCGTCGTGAGTCTTGCGTGCATGACTCACCGCGGAACGTCCGCCGGACCAGGCTACACGGGAAAACCCGGGGTCAATGGTCACAGGTGGTGCGGCGCCAGCAATGGCGCAGCGCCGAAGCGCAGTACCTAACGAAGACGGTAAAAAGCATGAATCTTCACGAGTATCAGGGTAAGCAGCTGTTCGCTGAATACGGCCTGCCAGTTTCCAAGGGTTTCGCTGTCGATACCCCTGAGCAAGCGGCTGAAGCCTGCGACAAGATCGGCGGTTCGGAGTGGGTCGTAAAGGCTCAGGTCCACGCTGGTGGTCGCGGTAAAGCGGGCGGCGTCAAGCTGGTTCGCAGCAAGGAAGACGCCAAGGCGTTCGCTGCGCAGTGGTTGGGCAAGAATCTGGTGACCTACCAGACTGACGCCAACGGTCAACCAGTCTCCAAGATCCTGGTCGAGTCCTGCACTGACATCGCCAAAGAGCTGTACCTGGGCGCTGTAGTGGACCGTTCGAGCCGCCGTATCGTGTTCATGGCTTCCACCGAAGGTGGCGTGGACATCGAGAAAGTCGCTCACGAAACTCCTGAGAAGATCCTCAAGGCTACCATCGACCCACTGGTTGGCGCTCAGCCGTTCCAGGGTCGTGAGCTGGCGTTCCAGCTGGGTCTGGAAGGCAAGCAAGTTCAACAGTTCGCCAAGATCTTCGTTGGCCTGGCCAAGCTGTTCAAGGATCACGATCTGGCCCTGCTGGAAGTGAACCCGCTGGTGATCAAGGCCGACGGCGACCTGCACTGCCTCGATGCCAAGATCAACATCGACGCCAACGCCATGTACCGTCAGCCCAAGCTGAAGACCTTCCACGACCCGTCGCAGGACGACGCCCGTGAAGCCCACGCCGCCAAGTTCGAACTGAACTACGTTGCCCTTGAAGGCAACATCGGCTGCATGGTCAACGGTGCCGGCCTGGCCATGGGAACCATGGACATCGTCAACCTGCACGGCGGCAAGCCAGCCAACTTCCTCGACGTGGGCGGCGGCGCTACCAAAGAGCGCGTTACCGAAGCGTTCAAGATCATTCTGTCCGACAGCAATGTCGCGGCCGTTCTGGTCAACATCTTCGGCGGCATCGTTCGCTGCGACATGATTGCCGAAGGCATCATCGGTGCAGTGAAAGAAGTTGGCGTAAAAGTGCCGGTTGTTGTTCGACTTGAAGGTAACAACGCCGAACTGGGCGCTAAAGTACTGGCAGAAAGCGGTTTGAACATCATTGCGGCAACCAGCCTGACCGACGCTGCTCAACAAGTTGTCAAAGCTGCGGAGGGCAAGTAATGAGCGTCCTGATCAATAAAGACACCAAAGTCATCTGCCAGGGCTTCACCGGCTCGCAGGGTACTTTCCACTCCGAACAGGCCATCGCCTACGGCACCAAGATGGTCGGCGGCGTTACTCCGGGCAAGGGTGGCACCACCCACCTGGGCCTGCCAGTGTTCAACACTGTGAAAGAAGCCGTGGAAGCCACCGGCGCTGACGCTTCGGTCATCTACGTTCCGGCTCCTTTCTGCAAGGACTCGATCCTGGAAGCAGCCTTCGGCGGCATCAAGCTGATCGTCTGCATCACCGAAGGCATTCCTACCCTGGACATGCTGGATGCCAAGGTCAAGTGCGACGAGCTGGGCGTGACCCTGATCGGTCCTAACTGCCCAGGCGTCATCACTCCGGGCGAGTGCAAGATCGGCATCATGCCAGGCCACATCCACCTGCCAGGCAAGGTCGGTATCGTTTCGCGCTCCGGCACCCTGACCTACGAAGCGGTCAAGCAGACCACCGACGCCGGCTTCGGCCAGTCGACCTGCGTGGGCATCGGCGGCGACCCGATCCCAGGCTCCAACTTCATCGACATCCTGAAGCTGTTCCAGGAAGACCCGAAGACCGAAGCGATCGTCATGATCGGTGAGATCGGCGGTTCGGCTGAAGAAGAAGCGGCGGCCTACATCAAGGCCAACGTCACCAAGCCAGTCGTTTCCTACATCGCCGGTGTTACCGCACCTGCGGGCAAGCGCATGGGCCACGCTGGCGCCATCATCTCCGGCGGCAAGGGCACTGCGGACGAGAAGTTCGCCGCGCTGCAAGACGCTGGTGTGAAGACCGTGCGTTCCCTGGCTGACATCGGCAAGGCTCTGGCCGAGCTGACCGGCTGGGAAGCCAAGAAGTAATACCTGCTACACCCCCCACGCGCACAGAGGCCACCTTCGGGTGGCCTTTGTCGTTTTCGGGTTGTTGTTTCCTGCACTTGCCTCTTCGCGAGCAAGTCGGGGCGCGAAGAGGCCGGTACAGGTAATGTGAAGTATTCGATAGGTTTGATAGGAATTTTCGCGCAGACGAAAGTTTCAATGCAGCGATAATTCCTACTGTCTCCGGTCGCACAGACGACAAACATGTACGCACATCGGACAAGCAGCACTGTATCAGTGCGTTTGCCGGGTAAAACGGTTAATCTACGCGCTCACTCTGTGCCCGTACCCCAAAAGGGAACGACACGCTAAACGGGTCTGGCCTATCAAGCCGGGCAGCATTTCCCCTCATCCAAAGGGAAATCCCCTCTCGAATCCCGATTTCAGCAGTGTGGTACTACCTTAAATGAAAGTTCTCAAAGGCCAGGATATCCTGGCGCTTGGCTTTATGACGTTTGCGCTTTTCGTAGGCGCTGGCAACATCATCTTCCCGCCTATCGTCGGTCTGCAGTCTGGCCCGCACGTGTGGATGGCGGCCCTGGGCTTCCTGGTTACTGCCGTGGGCCTGCCGGTTATCACCGTGGTTGCCCTGGCCAAGGTCGGTGGCGGCATGGACGCGCTGAGCAGCCCGATCGGCAAGTTCTTCGGTGGCCTGCTGGCGGCCGTGTGCTACCTGTCGGTTGGCCCGTTGTTCGCCACTCCGCGTACCGCGACCGTATCGTTCGAAGTGGGCGTGGCGCCGCTGACCGGTGAAAGCCCGACGGCGCTGTTCATCTACAGCCTGGTGTACTTCGCCGTGGTACTGGCCGTATCCATGTACCCGGGCAAGCTGCTCGACACCGTCGGCCGCTTCCTCGCGCCATTGAAGATCATCGCCCTGGCGGTGCTGGGCATCGCTGCCTTCGCCCTGCCGGCCGGGACCATCGGTGAAGCCCAGCCGGCCTATGCCGCTGCTGCCTTCTCCAAGGGCTTCTCCGACGGCTACCTGACCATGGACACCCTCGGTGCCCTGGTATTCGGTATCGTCATCGTCAACGCCATCCGCTCGCGCGGTGTTGAGTCGCCGAAGCTGATCACCCGCTATGCCATCATCGCCGGCCTGATCGCCGGTGTCGGCCTGGCCCTGGTGTATATCAGCCTGTTCCGCCTGGGTGCCGGCAGCCATGAAATCGCCGCCGGTGCGACCAACGGTGCTGCTGTTCTGCACGCCTACGTGCAGCACACCTTCGGCTCGCTGGGCAGTGGTTTCCTCGCGGTACTGATCGCCCTGGCGTGCCTGGTGACGGCCGTTGGCCTGACCTGCGCCTGTGCCGAGTACTTCAGCCAGATCCTGCCGCTGTCGTACCGTGCGCTGGTGGTGATCCTGGCAGGCTTCTCGCTGCTGATCTCCAACCTGGGCCTGACCAAGCTGATCATGTTCTCGATCCCGGTGCTGACCGCCATCTACCCGCCGTGCATCGTGGTGGTGGGCCTGAGCTTCGTCAAGGACCTGTGGAATTCGCCAACCCGCATCCTGGCTCCGGTGATGCTGGTGTCGCTGGTGTTCGGTATCGTCGATGCGATCAAGGGCAGCGACATTGCCCATGTGCTGCCGGATGTGCTGGCGCACCTGCCGCTGAGCGATCAAGGCCTGGCCTGGCTGGTGCCTTCGGTGGTGACGCTGGTTGGCGCCGTGGCCTGCGACCGCATGCTCGGCAAGCCGCGCGAAGCGTTGGCCTGATGGCACAAGGCGAAGCCTGAGGGCGGCACCGGCCACAAGCCGTAGGGTGCACGCCAAAGGTGGAGGCTCGAAAGCCCCGCATCTGAAAGGATGCGGGGCTTTTTCGTTTCAGTGTGTGCCTTTTGCCACTTGTAGGCGTCGAAACCCGGTCACTATTCTTTGTGCACCTGGCCCTCGGGAATTCTGCATGAACTTCATTCAAAGCAATCTCCACAACCTCCTGGCTGTCTGCTGGTTTGCCCTGTGCTGGGGTGGCTACACCCGCTATGCCATCTGGAAGGGCCGCGATACCGCGTGCCTGGCCAGCGTGCTGCACCTGTACCGGGAAGACTGGATGCGCCGCATGCTGCTGCGCGACAACCGCATCGCCGACGCCAGCGTGATCGGCAACCTGGAGCGCAATGCCTCGTTCTTCGCCTCCAGCACCCTGATCATCCTCGCCGGCATTCTCACCGTGCTGGGTGCTTCGGATCGCGCCCTGTCGCTGCTCGCGGACCTGCCACTGGTGCAGCAGGCATCCCAGGGCATGTCGGAGATCAAGCTGCTGTGCCTGGCCATGGTCTTCGTCTACGCCTTCTTCACCTTCAGCTGGTGCATGCGCCAGTACAACTTTGCCGCGGTGCTGGTGGGGTCGGCGCCAATGATCGGTGAGCGCCAGGTCAACGAACTGGAGCGCAAGGCCTTTGCCTCGCGTGCGGCACGCGTGCTGTCGCTGGCAGCCAACCAGTTCAACTTTGGCTTGCGCTCTTACTACTTCGGCATGGCCATGCTTACCTGGTTCATCAGCCCCTGGCTGTTCATGGTCGTGAGTGTCGGTGTAGTGCTGATTCTGTATCGCCGTGAATTCCACTCCGATGTGCTGGATGTGATGGTGTTCACACCCACCGAAAGTGCACCGACAGAAGTGCCGAGGGAAAGTTCCAGTAGTATTAACTGAAACGTTTAACTCAATAAAGGCAGGCACAAAAAAACCCGACGATGTCGGGTTTTTCTGTTTTGCTTGAATTACTGCTTGGCAGGTTCGGCCGGCGCGGTTTCCGGTGCCGGAGTCGCTGGAGCGGCCTCTTCGGCAGCCTTCTGCTCGGCTTCTGCCTGATCTTTGGCGGCTTCGGCGTTTTCCTTGGCGGCCTCGTTCATCTTATCCTGAGCTTCGCCCATCTTTTCCTGGGCTTGCTCGGCGTGTTGCTGTGCGTCTTGGGCTTTGTCTTCGCTCGCTTTATCGCAAGCAGCCAGGCCCATGGCAGCAGCCAGCATCAGAGCAAAAGCAAAAGGTTTACGCATGGGGGTGTTTCCTCTTGGTGAATAACTGAGTTGTTCCTTCGAGTTCACCCATGCGGGATAAGTTCCGTGCCTGTTACAGATATATAACGCCGCGTTCTATATAGACTTTTTACTGGTTTTATGCCGTTACGGCGGCGATCACGGAAACAGCGTATGAACGATTCAAGCTTGCAGGCCATGGCCGAACGTTTTCTTTCAGCATTGAAGCATTGCCAGCTATTGCAGATGCGCGTGGCCCATGCCGACAGTGACGGCATGACACTGGTCATGCCCTGGTCGCCGGCGATCGTCGGCAACCCACAGACCGGCGCGGTACACGGCGGGGCGTTGACCACCTTGATGGATACCACCTGTGGCATGGCCACCTTGTGTGTGTTGCCGCGCTTCGAGGTGTGCCCGACGCTGGATCTGCGTATCGACTACATGCACGCCGCCGCGCCGGGCAAGCCGATTTACGGCCAGGCCCAGTGCTATCGAGTGACCCGCGATGTGATCTTCACCCGGGGCACGGCCTACCAGGACGACCCCGACCAGCCGATCTGCCATGTGGTGGGGACCTTCATGCGCCTGGGCCAGGAGATCAAGGGTGGCATCCGTTTCGGCAACAGCCTGAAGGAGGGCGGAGCATGATCCCTGAAGACGTTCGCCAGCAGTTGAACGCGGCCCATGCGGTCGGCGACTACGGCCCCTTGCTGGCCTTGATCCCTTACGCCGGCCTGATCGGTATCGAGTGCCAGCGCGACGGCGATGACTTGCTGTTTCGCCTGCCGGCCAGCCAGGACAATATCGGCAACCCTTTGCTGCCGGCCATCCATGGTGGTGTCATCGCCGGTTTCATGGAGCTGTCTGCGGCCCTGTACCTGCTGATCTACAGCGAGAGCGCGAGCATTCCGAAGATCATCGATTTCTCCATCGACTACCTGCGCGCCGGGCATTATCGCGACACCTACGCCCAGTGCCAGCTATGGCGCCAGGGCCGGCGCGTGACCAACGTGGCGATCACTGCCTGGCAGGCTGACCGGCATTCGCCAATCGCCACTGCCCGAGCGCATTTCAAGATCGAACCGGAAAAGCCCTTGAAATCGTCCGGGCAGCCCCCATCTGCATGACATCCGCCGTTAAAGCAGGCCATGTCGGCCGCCAGGCGCCATTGCCATCAGATCGGAGTTTTGAAGACCATGAGTGTGGAGACTCAAAAAGAAACGCTGGGCTTCCAGACCGAGGTAAAGCAACTGCTGCACCTCATGATCCATTCGCTGTACTCGAACAAGGAGATCTTCCTGCGTGAGCTGATCTCCAACGCCTCCGACGCCGCCGACAAGCTGCGCTTCGAGGCCCTGGCCAAGCCAGAGCTGCTCGAGGGCGACGCCGACCTGAAGATTCGCCTGAGCTTCGATAAGAACGCCGGTACCGTGACCCTCGAGGACAACGGCATCGGCATGAGCCGCGAAGATGTCATCGCTCACCTGGGCACCATCGCCAAGTCCGGCACCGCCGACTTCATGAAGAACCTCACCGGTGACCAGAAGAAGGATTCGCACCTGATCGGTCAGTTCGGTGTGGGCTTCTACTCGGCGTTCATCGTCGCCGACAAGGTCGACGTGTTCAGCCGCCGTGCCGGCCTGCCGGCCGCCGAAGGCGTGCACTGGTCGTCGAAGGGCGAGGGCGAGTTCGAAGTTGCTACCATCGACAAGCCTCAGCGCGGTACCCGCATCGTCCTGCACCTGAAGAAGGACGAGCAGGAATTCGCCGATGGCTGGCGCCTGCGCAACGTGGTCAAGAAGTACTCCGACCACATTGCCCTGCCGATCGAACTGCCCAAGGAGCAGGCTGCAGCCGCCGAGGGTGAAGAACAGCCGGCGCAGGAATGGGAAACCGTCAACCGCGCCAGCGCCCTGTGGACCCGTTCCCGCTCCGAGGTGAAGGACGAGGAATACCAGGAGTTCTACAAGCACATCGGCCATGACTTCGAGAACCCGCTGGCCTGGAGCCACAACAAGGTCGAAGGCAAGCTCGAATACAACTCGCTGCTGTACGTGCCGGCCCGCGCTCCGTTCGATCTGTACCAGCGCGAAGCGCCACGCGGCCTGAAGCTGTACGTGCAGCGCGTGTTCATCATGGACCAGGCCGAGTCGTTCCTGCCGCTGTACCTGCGCTTCATCAAGGGTGTGGTCGACTCCAACGACCTGTCGCTGAACGTGTCCCGCGAGATCCTGCAGAAAGACCCGATCATCGATTCGATGAAGACCGCGCTGACCAAGCGCGTGCTGGACATGCTGGAGAAGCTGGCGAAGAACGAGCCTGAGCAGTACAAGGGCTTCTGGAAGAACTTCGGCCAGGTGCTCAAGGAAGGCCCGGCTGAAGATTTCGCCAACAAGGAAAAGATCGCCGGCTTGCTGCGCTTCGCCTCCACCCAGGACGACAGCGGCGAGCAGAGCGTTGCCCTGGCCGACTACCTGGCGCGCGCCAAGGAAGGTCAGGACAAGATCTACTACCTCACCGGCGAGTCCTACGCCCAGGTCAAGAACAGCCCGCACCTGGAAGTCTTCCGCAAGAAAGGCATCGAAGTGCTGCTGCTGACCGACCGTATCGACGAGTGGCTGATGAGCTACCTCAGCGAGTTCGACGGCAAGGCATTCGTCGACGTCGCCCGTGGCGACCTGGACCTGGGCAAGCTGGACTCGGAAGAGGACAAGAAAGCCCAGGAACAAGTGGCCAAGGACAAGGAAGGCCTGGTCGAGCGCCTGAAAGGTGCATTGGGTGACAGCGTTGCCGAAGTGCGCGTGTCGCACCGCCTGACCGACTCGCCGGCGATTCTCGCCATCGGCGAACAGGACCTGGGCCTGCAGATGCGCCAGATCCTCGAAGCCAGCGGCCAGAAGGTGCCGGACTCGAAGCCGATTTTCGAGTTCAACCCGTCTCACCCACTGATCGAGAAGCTGGACAACGAGCAGAGCGAAGACCGTTTCGCCGAGCTGTCGCACATCCTCTTCGATCAGGCCGCACTGGCGGCGGGTGACAGCCTGAAGGATCCGGCGGCGTACGTTCGTCGCCTGAACAAGCTGCTGGTCGAGCTGTCTGCTTGAGTTGATGTACAGGAAAGCCCGCTTCGGCGGGCTTTTTTCATGGCGGGTTGTTTTATGAAAAAGTGCCTAAGGAGTGCTTGATGAGCAAGGTAATCGTCGAATCGCTGGTCTATCACCTGTCCGGCAAGACGTATGAGAGCCGCCTGGTCTACGAGCCAGGAGCGCTGGGCCGCCCGGGTCTGGTGATGGCACCGAACTGGATGGGCATCGGTGAAGGCGCCGAGCGTATCGCCAAGGAAGTGGCCGAGAAGGGCTATGTGGTGCTGATTGCCGACCTGTATGGGCAGTCTGTGCGCCCGTCCAATGCCGATGAGGCCGGGGCGGCGATGATGCCGCTGAAGAACGACCGTGGCGAGTTGCGCAAGCGCATGAAAGAGGCCCTGGACCAGCTGCTGGGGCAGTCCAAGGCGCTGCTGGAGCCGGGCAAGGTGGCAACCTTCGGCTTCTGCTTCGGTGGTTGCTGTGCCCTGGAGCTGGCGCGTACCGGTGCCGACCTGAAGGCGGCGGTGTCGTTCCACGGCACGCTGGACACTCCGAACCCTGAAGATGCCAAGCGTATCAAGGGCTCGGTGCTGGTATTGCACGGTGCATCCGACCCATTGGTGCCGAAGGAGCAATTGCCGGCGTTCGAGGCCGAGATGAACGCGGCCAAGGTGGATTGGCAACTGCTGAGCTACGGTGGTGCGGTGCATTCGTTCACCGACCCGAATGCCAATGTGCCGGGCAAGATGCAGTATGACCGTCGCACCTCGGAGCGGGCGTTCCGCTCGATGCACAACCTGCTTACTGAAGTGTTCCAGCGCTGACATCGCAGGGGCCGCTTTGCGGCCCATCGCCGGCAAGCGCGGCTCCCATGGGGCAGCACTGTCATCAAGGCCTGTGCAGTACCTGTGGGAGCCGCGCTTGCCGGCGATGGGCTGCAAAGCAGCCCCAAAATCAGCGAGGCAACTCGATTCTCGAAGTTTCCCCAGGCACCACCGGCCAATCCCCCGCAGCCCACTTGGCCCGAGCGTGCTCGATCAGTTCCGCATCACTGGCCACAAAGTTCCAGTTCATCCGCCTCGGCCCATCCAGCGGTTCGCCGCCAATCAGTACCAGCTGGCATTCTTCCTCGGCATACAGTGTGACCGCTTCCCCTGCCGGCAACACCATCAGGCTGCAGGCCTCGACCGGTTCACCGTTCATGTACAGCTCCCCGTCGAGCAGATACAGCGCCCGCTGCTCATGTTCGTCGGGTACCACCAGGGTAGTGGCCGGCTGCATCAGCACGTCCGCGTAAAGGGTAGGGGAGAGCACCGGTACCGGTGATTCCATGCAGAAGCCGCTGCCGGCAATCATGCAGATGCGCACGCCCAGGTTGTCACTGACCGGCAGGCTCGCCGCCGGATGGTGGCTGTAGCTCGGTTCGCCTTGCTCATGCTCGCGTGGCGACGCCAGCCACACCTGCAGCCCATGCAAGCGTGAGCCATGGGCCAGGGCGTCCGCAGGCGTACGCTCGACATGCGCCACACCTTTGCCGGCGGTCATCCAGCTCACATCACCCGGCAGTACGCGCTGCTCTGAACCAAGGCTGTCCTTGTGCAGGATCGCGCCTTCGAAGAGATACGTCAGTGTGGACAGGCCAATATGCGGGTGCTGGCGGATATCCATGCCATGGCCTGGCGCATAGTCGGTCTCGAGCATGTGGTCGAAGAACACGAACGGGCCGACGCTGCGGCACTGGGCCGAGGGCAGCGGGCGCAGGATCGGCTGGCCCTCGACCGATTCGGCGCGTGGGCGGATGATCAGGGGGCTGCTCATGGCGGGCTCCAGGTGGGTAGGAAATGCCCCAAGCATAACGGTTTGCCGGGTAATGCTGAACCGTTGCGCTGCCTGCCCGGTCTACCCTGTTCATGCCAGGAAAAGGATGTAGCCCATGATTGCCAGAGTGCTGGCCTGCATGCTGTTGTCTGGCTGGCTATGCCAGATGGCCCAGGCCCGTGACTACCGCTACAGCGATGCCCATCTGCACTATGTGGATTTCTTTCAGGAGACCGAGGGCATGCCGGCGCTGATCAAGGCCATGGATCAGGCAGGAGTCGAGCATTCGATGATTTCCGGCATCCCGGTGGCCAAGAAATGGCATGAAGACGAGCCCAAGCGCCCGCGCTATTACGCCGGCGACGACGCCGATGCCTATTGGTACAGCGCCACCGATACCTATGTGGCTGCTGCGCTGGAAAAGCTGCCGGCCGAGCAGCGAAAGCGTTTTCACCCGTTTCTGGCGGGCTTCAACCCGGTGGACAAGAATGCCGTCAGCCATATCGAGCGCATGCTCGAACTCCACCCCGGGCTGTGGCAGGGAATCGGCGAAGTGTTCACCCGGCATGACGACCTGACTGCGCTGACCAGTGGCGATACGCCACGGGCCAACAACGAAGCGATGACTCGCATCTATCACCTGGCGGCCGAGCGCGATATGCCGGTGTTGCTGCATTCGAACATCACCTCCAAGCGCGAGCGCAATCCGCTGTACCTGGCCGAAATCGAAGAGCCCTTGCGCAATCATCCGCATACCCGGTTCATCTGGGCGCATGCCGGGAGCAGTGCGGAGATCCATCGGCACCAGGCGCGGATGGACTTTCTGTTGCCCGTGTTGACGCGCTTGCTGGCGGACTATCCGAATTTGTATGTGGATTTGTCGTGGAGTGTGCTGGAGCCCTATCTGCTGGACGAGCAGGGCGTACCGCGCAAGGAGTGGGTGGCGCTGGTCGAGCGCCATCCGGACCGATTCATGCTGGGGTCGGATGTGGTGGGGCGGTTTGGCAGCCTGGGGGAGCAGATGCATGGCTTCAGGCCGTTCCTCGATGCCCTGCCCGAAGAGGTGGCCAACATGGTGGCTCGGGATAACTTCCTGGCAGTGTTGCCCAAGCCATAGTCTATAGCCTGTACTGGCCTCTTCGCGGGGCAAGCCCCCACAGGGATTGAGCAGCTCTCAAGGCTTGTGCGGTCCCTGTGGGAGCGGGTTCACCCGCGAAGAGGCCAGTGCAGGCAACACAAATGAAAACGCCCCGAACCAGTCGGGGCGTTTCACTTGCCGCAGCAGCGTCTTACTTGCCAGTCCAGCGCTTGAGCACCAGGGTAGCGTTGGTGCCGCCGAAGCCGAAGCTGTTGCTCATGACCGTGTCGATCTTGGCGTTTTCTTCAGTCTTGCGCAGTACCGGCAGGTCGGCGACTTCCGGGTCCAGCTCGTCGATGTTGGCGGAGCCGGCGATGAAGTTGTTTTCCATCATCAGCAGGCAGTAGATCGCCTCGTGCACGCCAGCGGCGCCCAGCGAGTGGCCCGACAGGCTCTTGGTCGAGCTGATCTTCGGTGCCTTGTCGCCAAACACTTCGCGAACGCCCTTCATCTCGGCAACGTCACCGACCGGGGTCGAGGTGCCGTGGGTGTTGAGGTAGTCGATCGGGGTGTCGACGGTGGACAGGGCCTGCTGCATGCAGCGGATGGCACCTTCGCCGCTCGGCGCGACCATGTCGTAGCCGTCGGAAGTGGCACCGTAGCCGACGATTTCGGCGTAGATCTTGGCGCCACGGGCCAGGGCGTGTTCCAGCTCCTCGACCACGACCATGCCGCCGCCGCCAGCGATGACGAAGCCATCACGGTCGGCGTCGTAGGCGCGCGAAGCCAGTTCCGGGGTTTCGTTGCGCTTGGTCGACAGGGCGCCCATGGCATCGAACAGGAACGACTGGCTCCAGTGCTCTTCTTCACCACCACCGGCAAAGACGATGTCCTGTTTGCCCCACTGGATCTGCTCCAGGGCGGTGCCGATGCAGTGTGCGGAAGTGGCGCAAGCCGACGAGATCGAGTAGTTGATGCCCTTGATCTTGAACGGGGTGGCCAGGCACGCCGAAACGGTGCTGCCCATGGTGCGGGTGACGCGGTACGGGCCGACGCGCTTGACGCCTTTTTCACGCAGGGTGTCCAGCGCTTCCATCTGGTTCAGGGTCGAGGCGCCGCCGGAGCCGGCAACCAGGCCGGTACGCGGGTTGGACACCTGCTCTTCGGTCAGGCCGGAATCCTTGATCGCATCCTGCATCGCCAGGTAGGCGTAGGCAGCCGCGTGGCCGACGAAGCGGTAGACCTTGCGGTCGATCAGTTCTTCGAGGTTGAGGTCGATGGACCCGGAAACCTGGCTACGCAGCCCCATTTCCTTGTATTCCGGGTTGTAACGGATACCCGGACGGCTGTTGCGCAGGTTTTCGGTTACGGTAGCTTTGTCATTGCCCAGGCACGATACGATGCCCAGACCAGTGATAACGACGCGGCGCATGCGAATAACCCTTAGAAATTGTCAGTGGAGGTGAACACGCCGACACGCAGGGCTTCGGCGGTGTAGATCTCGCGACCGTCGACGCTGACCGAGCCATCGGCGATGGCCATGTTCAGCTTACCCTTGAGGACGCGCTTGATGTGAATGTTGTAGGTGACCTTCTTGGCGGTAGGCAGTACCTGGCCGAAGAATTTCACTTCGCCCGAACCCAGCGCACGGCCACGGCCCGGCAGGCCTTGCCAGCCGAGGAAGAAACCGACCAGCTGCCACATGGCATCGAGGCCCAGGCAGCCTGGCATCACCGGGTCGCCTTCGAAGTGGCAGGCGAAGAACCACAGGTCCGGGGTGATATCCAGCTCGGCGACCAATTCACCTTTGCCGTACTTGCCGCCTTCTTCGCTGATATGGGTGATGCGATCGACCATCAGCATGTTCGGCGCGGGCAGTTGCGCATTACCTGGGCCGAACAGCTCACCGCGACTGCAGCGCAGCAGGTCTTCCCGAGTAAAGGCGTGTTGTTTGGTCATGCGAGCTCCTCAATAACCCCCTGTGGCAGGGGATGAATCTTCCCGGCCGACCCGTCTTGCTTCTGGGACGGCAGCCTACAGGTAGACTATTGCGTTGTGGTGAAAGTCACAGCGCACCTGGTGAAAGAAGTACAGGTGTGCACTGAAACGTCTATTTTCAGGTCCGAATTAGGTCCTGTCCAGTACTTAAGACTGCCGCACTTTAGCATTTATCGCCAGTCGCCGCTGTTCGTCCAGGCAACCAGCGCTGCAATACCCGTTGCAACTCGGTGCGGCGGAACGGTTTGCTCAGGTAATCATTCATGCCGGCGGCCATGCAGCGCTCGCGGTCACCCTGCAAGGCATTGGCGGTCAGGGCGATGATCGGCAATTGGCCGCAGGCCGGCAGCAGGCGGATACGCCGGGTGGCTTCGTAGCCATCCACCTGGGGCAGGCGGCAATCCATCAGCACTGCGGCAAACTGATGCTGGCTGACCTGCTCCACTGCCTGCAAACCGTCGTGGGCCACGCTGACCTCCATCCCCAGGCTACGTAACATGGCTTCGATGACGCTTTGATTGACCGGATTGTCTTCCACCAGCAGGATGCGTTTACCCACCTCGAGCGGCGTACTGCTCGCTGAGGCGCCTGGCAGCGTTGCCGGTGCGCTGCTGGCCAGGGGCAGGGGCATTTCCAGAGTGAAGGTCGAGCCCATTCCTTCGCGGCTTTCGCCGCGCAGCTTGCCGCCCATGCGTTCGGCCAGGGTGCGGGCGATCGACAGGCCCAGGCCAGTGCCGCCATAGCGCCGCGAAATCGAGCTGTCGGCTTGCTGGAAGGCGACGAACATCATTTCCAGGCGTTCGCTGTCGATGCCGATGCCGGTGTCACGCACGCTGCAGGTGAACCACAGCAATTGCCGGTCGAGCAGCTGCCAGCGCGCCTCGACCTGAACCTGGCCGCGCTCGGTGAACTTCAGGGCGTTGCCGATCAGGTTGAGCAGAATCTGGCGGATGCGTGTCGGGTCGCCTACCACCTGCGGCTGTGCGCCCTCCGCCGGCAGTTGCAGGTGCAGCTCCAGGCCGCGCTGTTGGGCGCTGTGCTGGAATGACTGGACGCTGCTGGCGATCAGCTCGCCCAGGTTGAAGTCGATGTGCTCCAGCTCCAGCGTGGTGCGTTCGATCCGCGAGAAGTCGAGGATGTCATTGATGACTTTCAGCAAGTGCCCGGTGGACTCGCTGGCCACCGCCGTGTATTCGGCCTGTTCGCTGGTCAGCTGGGTGGTTTCCAGTAATTGCAGCATGCCCAGCACACCGTTCATGGGGGTGCGCAGTTCGTGGCTCATCATCGCCAGAAACTCCGACTTGGCGCCGTTGGCCTGTTCGGCTTCCTCGCGTGCCTGGATCAACTGGGCGATGGCCCGTTTCTGTTCGGCGCTGGCCTGGTCCAGGGCGTTGGCCAGGTTGTTGATGTGGCGCGCCAGGTGGCCGAGCTCGCTGTCGTCGACCACTGGCAGTGGCGCGTTGTACTCACCCTGCTGGATGGCCTTGACCGCGTGGCCCATGTCGCTGATCGGCTTGGCCAGGCTCAGGGCCAGGCGGCGGGCAAGGAGGAAGGTGAACAGCAGGGCGAACAGCGCGAGGATGCCGGCCTTGATCACGATCTCCTGCTGGCGCTGGCTGAAGGCATCGTCGGACATGCCGACGATCACCCGGCCCAGGTAGTCGTCGCCGATGGCCGGTGCCGGCGCCTTGCCCTGTTGCAGGAAGTCACTGTCCAGGCGGATCTGCTGCAGACGGATCGGCGCCTGGAACACTTCCACCTGCTGCGCCCGGTTATTGCTCTCGTCCTGCTGCTCGACGTACACCAGGATGTGGTTGCGGCTGTCCTGCACCTCGAGGAAACGCACGTGCGGAATGCTCAGGGTGGCGCGCATCAGGCCTTCGAGCACTTCATTGTTACCGGATATGACGCCGTATTCGGATGCAGGCGCCAGCTGATTGGCAATCAGCTGCCCGGTGTGGTTCAGCTCCTGGCGCAAATCCTGGATTCGCACGAAGGTGAAGAAGCTGATCAACAGCAAGGTCAGCAACAGTGCCGGGCCCAGGCTGATGATCTGGGTGCGGGTGTGGATGTCCCAGCTCAGGCGTTTGCTCATGGGGTGGGTTCTCCTTCGGCCAGGGCCTTGGCGGTGGCTTTCGGATCGATCGGTTCAAGGCCCAGGGCGCGCGCCACCTGCTGGTTGCCGCTGACGCCGTAGCGTGTCGGGTACAGGCTGCGCGGCCAGCGCGCCGGGGATTGGTCGAGCAACTGGTCGAGCACGGCCAGCCAGTCATCCTGGTCGCTGTAGGTGCTGGCCAGGGCGCCGGCGCGGACGAAACCGGCGTTCGGGCCGATCAGCGCCATCTGCCGGCCATAGCTGCTGAGCAGCAGGTTCTTCGCCGTCTTCGAGTTGTACAGCTCGGGGTCATCGAGGCCGAGCAGCACGTCGCTGCTGGCCAGCAGGTGCTGCAAGGGGCGGCTGTCGCGCTGGTCCGGCCAGTCCTGGGCGACGATTTCCAGGCCCAGCGGGCGTGCCGCCTGGCGCAGTTCGTCGAGCAGGAAGTGGCTGTGCTCACCGTACAGCACACCGATGCGCTGGGCCTGCGGCAACAGGTAACGGGCCAGGCGCAACTGCCGGGCCAGGGGCGGGTCGCTCCACAGCAGCGTCAGGTACGCGGGGCGCGACTTTCCCAGGCGTTGTTCAGCCTGTACCCGGCTGATGCGCATGGCCAGGGCAGGCGGCCCGCTGTTTTCAGCCAGGCGCCACTCCAGCGCGGCGCTGTCGAGCAGCACCAGGCGCACGTCAGCCTTGAGCTGGCCGGGGCGGCTCAGCTCGGCGACGCTGCGAAAGTGCACCTGGTCATGGCTGCGGCGGCCTTGCAGGGCTTCGACGAAGCTGCGCACGCCAGGCTGATCTTCACCGCCAACCAGCAGGATTTCGCTGGCGGACAGCGAACCCAGTGGCCACAGGCAGATCAGCAGCAGGCGCAGCAGCCGGGCCATCAGAACTCCAGCTCCGCACTGACGCTCAGGCGATGGCGGCTGTCATAACGGTTCTGAATCAACGTGGTCGGCTCGTCGTCCAGGCGTTGTTGCCACAGCGCGGCCAATTCCAGGTTGCTGCCCTGGATGCGAAAACGCTTGGCCACGCGCAGGTCGAGGCGCTCGTAGCGATACTGGTTGAGCGCATCGTCACCGTAGTAGAACAGCGCGCTGGACCAGCCTTCACCCCATTCACGCATCCACCCGGCCGAACCACTGTTGCGGGCCGTGTTGGCGCTGTCGGCGGGGTTGCTGGCCCAGGCATCGACATAGGCATAGGTCAGGCGCAGGCGATCGCGGGGCGCCAGGCGCCAGTCGAACTGCGCCTCGCTGCCGGTGAAGCGAGCCTTGTTGGCGTTACTGGCGATGTACTGATTGTTCTTCAGGGGCTCGCTGATCATTCCAGTGATCTCGTCGTAGAACAGCTTCACATCCATGGTCAGGTCGATGTCGCTGAAGTAGCCGTTGTAACCCAGCTCGCGTGAGCGCATGCGTTCCTGTTCGAGGTCACCAGGGCCGCGGGTCTTGACGAAGTACTCGGCATTGCGCTGGCCGAACGCTGCGGGGGTCAGGTTCTTGACCGTGTAGCTCCAGTTGACGTTGTTCTCGAACATGTCTGGCGAGCGCACCGCCTCGGAGTACACCGCGCGCAGGCCGTGGCGCGGGGTGATCAGGTAGTTGACCGCCATGCGCGGGGTCAGGGAGCTGCCGGACAGCCGCGAATCCTCGAGCATCGCACCGCCCTGGACAATCCAGTGCTCGTCGGCGCGCCATTCCAGCTGGCCGAACAGGCGCCAGGTCTGGTCGTCGATGCTGCCGTTGAAGTAGGTCTGCGAATCGGCGCGATCATAGCGGTAGTTCATGCCACTGAGCAGGCGCAGGCTGTCGGTGAGGCTCAGGGTGTCCTGCACTTCCAGGTCATAGCGGGTTTCGCGGGTGCTCTGGTCGACATCACCGCAGACCACGTTCTTGCCGCCCTGGTTGTTCCACTGGTCCTTGATCGCATCGACCAGCGCCTGTTCTTCAGGGTTGCTGCTGCTCGGCGGGTTGTTCGCCCCGCGGGCGACCTTTTCGGCGAAGTCGGGGTTCATCTGCCACAAGCGGGTCAGCTCGGGGCTGAACGACAGCGCGGCGTCGCAGGCGCGCCAGACCTGCTGGCGGTCGAAATGCTGGGCCGATCCCTGCACATACAGGCTGTGCTCGGGGTTGAAGTCTATGTTCCAGCGTACCGAGCCGGCATAGTCCTTGGCGTTGACGTCGGCGTTGTCGCCGGTCTGGGTGACGTAGGGGAACACCGGCTGATAGGTATACGGCCGCTGGTTACTGCCTTCCTTGGCCGCCAGTTGCCATTCCAGGGTCTGGTCCGGTGCCAGCACGTGGCTGACACTGAGGTTGAAGCGGTTCAGGCGGCGGCTGTCGCGATAGTCCTGGCCGAACTGGTTCTCATCGAAGCCGTCGTCCTGCTGGCCGGACACCGACAGGCGCAGGTCGCCACCGTCCCAGCCGAAGCCGTGGCTGAGGTAATAGTCGTTGATGCCGTCCTGGCCGCGGGTCAGTTTCATCCGTGTACCGTGGCTGTCGGCCGGGTTGCGGGTGAGGATGTTGACCACTGCCATCAGCGCGTTGGCGCCGTAGCTGACGGTGTTGGGGCCGCGGAACACCTCGATGCGCTCGATGTCCTCGATGGCCACCGGAATGTCGCTCCAGTCCACTGTGGCGAGGCCGGCGCGGTATACCGAGCGGCCGTCGATCAGCACCTGCATGCGCCGTGCTTCGTTGACGTTGCTGCCATGGTAGTTGACGGTTGGCTGGTTGCCGGCGCCATAGCCGATCATCATCCCCGGTACCAGGCGCAGCAGTTCGGGAATATCGCGCGCGCCGCTGGCGCGAATCAGTTCGTTGTCGAGCACGGTCATGCTGCCCGGCACTGCTGCCGGGGATTGTTTCAGGCGTGTGGCGGTCAGAACCTGCGGCAGGTCGGAGTTGTCGATGAACAAGTCGTCGGCCATGGCCGAGCCGCCGAGCAGGGCGGTCAGGAGTAACAGGCGAGGGTAGGGGGGCGGGCCAGGGAACACAGGACAGCCTTGTCTCAGGATTGAAACAGGCATGGTAACCGACCGGGAGGGTTTTGCCAGTGGGCTGCGGGGGATTTGCGGGTCTGGCGTGATGTTTGGGGCGGGGGAGGCATGTCTTGAGGGTTTCAGCGCCTGTGAGATCGAGCGCCGCCCGCGCGGCGCATCGCGAGCTTTGCTCGCTCCTACGTTTGTTTCGGGCCAGTTTATCCTGTGGGATTTGCGCGCGGACGCCTTGGCGCATGACTCGATATCGTGTCGTACCAACAAGGCGGTCGCGCGCGCCTGTCACAGGCGTTACTGGCCCGAAACAAACGTAGGAGCGAGCAAAGCTCGCGATGCGCCGCGCGGGCGGCGCTCGATCTCACAGGCGCCGAATATCCCAGGGCGAACCAGCCCCACCACTGGTTCTGTCGCAGGCGCGCCGTATAATGGCTGGGTCGCCACTTAACTTAATGGCTTTAACGGATTGAATATGACTGAACAGCAACCTGTTGCAGTTCTGGGAGGCGGCAGCTTCGGCACCGCTGTGGCGAACCTGCTGGCCGAGAATGGCGTGTCGGTGCTTCAATGGATGCGCGACCCCGAGCAGGCCGAGGCGATGCGGGTCAACCGCGAGAACCCGCGCTACCTCAAGGGCATCCGCCTGCAGGACGGTGTCGAGCCGGTCAACGACCTGCTGGCCACCTTGCAAGCCTGCGACCTGATCTTCGTTGCGCTGCCTTCGAGTGCCCTGCGCAGCGTACTGGCGCCGCATGCCGAGCTGCTGCGCGGCAAATGCCTGGTCAGCCTGACCAAGGGTATCGAGGCGCACAGCTTCAAGCTGATGAGCCAGATCCTCGAGGAAATCGCGCCCCAGGCCCGCATCGGCGTACTGTCCGGCCCCAACCTGGCCCGCGAGATTGCCGAGCACGCCCTGACCGCCACCGTGGTCGCCAGTGAAGACGAACAACTGTGCCAACAGGTGCAGGACGTGCTGCATGGGCGCACCTTCCGGGTCTATGCCAGCAGCGACCGCTTCGGTGTCGAACTGGGCGGCGCGCTGAAGAACGTCTACGCCATCATCGCCGGCATGGCCGTAGCCCTGGGCATGGGCGAGAACACCAAGAGCATGCTGATCACCCGCGCGCTGGCCGAAATGACCCGCTTTGCCGTCAGCCAGGGTGCCAACCCCATGACCTTCCTCGGGCTGGCCGGTGTCGGTGACCTGATCGTCACCTGCTCGTCGCCCAAGAGCCGCAACTACCAGGTCGGCCACGCCCTCGGCCAGGGCTTGAGCCTGGACGAGGCGGTCAGCCGCCTGGGCGAGGTGGCCGAAGGGGTCAACACGCTCAAGGTGCTCAAGGCCAAGGCCGAGGAGGTGCAGGTGTACATGCCGCTGGTGGCCGGGCTGCACGCCATCCTGTTCGAAGGCCGCACGCTGACCCAGGTGATCGAACGCCTGATGCGCGCCGAGCCCAAGACCGACGTCGATTTCATTTCCATCAGCGGTTTCAATTAAGCAAAGGAGCAGCACATGAACGATACCCCCGAGCGCGCCCAGCGCGAGTCGATCATCCTGCGGGTGCTGTGGATGCTGGTGTTCCTGGTGGTCTGGCAGCTGGCCGAGCTGCTGCTCGGCGGCCTGGTGCTGGTGCAGCTGATCTATCGCCTGATCTATGGCGCGCCGAGCGCCAGCCTGATGAACTTTGGTGACAGCCTCAGCCAGTACCTGGCGCAGATCGGCCGTTTCGGTACCTTCCACACTGACCAGAAGCCCTGGCCATTCGCCGACTGGCCGGTAGCGCGTGCGCCGCAAGGCGAAGCGCCACATGCCGTGGCGCCGGCGCCGCACCCGGTGCGTGACGAGGAGCCCAAGCTGTGAAGCTGTGGGTGCTGCGCCACGGCGAGGCGGAGCCGCGGGCCAACAGCGACGCCGAGCGGCGCCTGACGGCCCATGGGCGCGAGCAGGTGCTGCGCAGTGCGGCGCACCTGCTGGGCCAGCCGTTGCAGGCGATTATTGCCAGCCCGTACGTACGTGCGCAACAGACGGCGGCCCTGGTGCATGACACCCTGGGCTTCGCCGAACCTGTGCGCACCGTGCCGTGGCTGACACCCGATAGCGATGTGCGGCAGGTGATCGGCGAAATCGAGCGCCTGGGGCTGGAGCATGTGTTGCTGGTCAGTCACCAGCCACTGGTGGGTTCGCTGGTCGGCATGCTGGAGCATGGCCATGTACAGCAGCCGGCAGGGATGAGCACGGCCAGTCTGGCGGTGCTGGAAGGTGGCTGGCCGCTGGCAGGGCTGATGACGTTGCGCGCGCTTAATGCGCCTGACTGAGCGGGAGCAACTGGCATTTTTGTCAGTTGCCAATATTTTGGATCCAATGGATGCTTGGCGCCGGAGTCACCGCTAAACAAAAAGACAGGGAGCGCCGAATGATCGGGTTGATGTACGAGCTTTTGCGCTCTGTGGACCTGCAACCCACGATTGAAGCCGTGCAGCGCAACGAGCGACTCGATTTCGCCCAGTACAGCCTGCTGAGAGAAGCAGCCGACGCCAAGCTCTATCACCTGATGGGCAGAATTCGCGACAAGATCGAGCAGCAGCCACTGGATAACCTGTATGTCGAGCAGGACCTGCACGACTTGCAGCAATCCTGCATGCGTATGTCTCAACTGCTGCAGACCAGCTGCCTGGCCTTGCGCCGCCTGCAGCTCGATCTCAAGGACCAACGCCTGGCCCGTGAGGCACTGGAGAGCCAGATTACCTACATGCAGGCATGCCTGCGCCGTTCGCTGGCCAGTTTCGACAAGTCGGCATGACCTGATTGCCCTTGGCGATGACAATTACAGACGTTGCCGTGTGCCAGCGCGATGCCGACAATGGGCCATCATCCCCGTCCGGACCAGGCGCCATGTCGCAGCAGATCTTCTTCGCCCATGCCAACGGTTTTCCTTCGGCCACCTACGGCAAGCTGTTCGCCGCCCTGGCGCCGGATTATCAGGTCAGTCACCTGGCCCAGCATGCCCACGACCCGCGCTTTCCGGTGGACGACAACTGGCAGAACCTGGTCGATGAACTGCTGCACCACCTGGCGCAGCAGGAGGGGCCGGTCTGGGGTGTCGGTCATTCTCTGGGTGGCGTGCTGCATCTGCACGCGGCCTTGCGTCGGCCCGAGTTGTACCGTGGCGTGGTGATGCTCGACTCACCGGTGCTGACCCGTGCTGACCAATGGCTGCTGCGCACCGCCAAGCGTTTCGGCTTCATCGACCGCATCACCCCGGCTGGCCGCACCCTCGGGCGGCGTGAAGCCTTCGCCGACCGTGACAGCGCACGTACCTACTTTGCCAGCAAGTCGCTGTTTCGCCACTTCGACCCGGATTGCCTGGAGGCCTACCTCGAGCATGGCCTGCAAGTGGGCGAGGATGGCTTGCGCCTGCGCTTCGACCCGGCCACGGAAATCAGCATCTACCGCAGCATCCCCCACGCCAGCCCGGCGCCCGCGCGCCAGTTGCAGGTGCCGCTGGCGATGGTGCGTGGCGAGCGCAGCACGGTCATCCGCCGCCACCATGCACTGGCGGTGCGCGGCATGCCTCGGGGCGAGTATCACAGCGTGCCGGGCGGGCACATGTTCCCGCTGGAACGGCCGACCGACACCGCCAGCCTGATCAAGGGCCTGTTCGACCGCTGGAGCCAGGCATGAGCACCCAGGTCGAGGAAGTCCGCCTGAGCCTGGGCCATATCGAGCTGGCCGCCCACCTGTTCGGCCCGGACGATGGACTGCCGGTGATCGCCTTGCACGGCTGGCTGGACAACGCCAACAGCTTCGCCCGCCTGGCACCGCGGTTGAACGGGCTGCGCATCGTCGCCCTCGATCTGGCCGGGCACGGTTATTCCGAGCACCGTCCATTGGGCGCGGGTTATGCCTTGGCCGATTACGCCCACGATGTGCTGCGGGTTGCCGAACAGCTGGGCTGGCAGCGTTTTGCCCTGCTCGGGCATTCGTTGGGCGCGATCATTTCGGTGCAGCTGGCCGGTGCCTTGCCCGACCGGGTCAGCCATCTGGCCTTGATCGATGGAGTCATTCCCCCCACGGGTGCCGAGCAGGATGCCGCTGAACGCCTGGGCATGGCCCTTCAGGCCCAGCTGCGCCTGGACGGCAAGCGCAAGTCCGTTTACACGAGCCTGGAGGAGGGCGTGCAGGCGCGCATGAAGGGCATGGTCGCGGTCAGTCGGGAAGCCGCCGAGCTGCTGGCCCAACGCGGCCTGATGCCGGTGCCCGGCGGTTACAGCTGGCGCAGCGACAGCCGCCTGACCTTGCCCTCGCCGGTGCGCCTGAGCCAGGCCCAGGCCATGGCCTACGTGCGGCGGGTGAGTTGCCCGGCCAGCCTGGTGGTGGCCGCTGACGGGATGCTGGCGCGCCACACCGAGCTGCTGGAGCAGCTACCCTTTGCGCAGACGCTGTTGCCCGGCGGGCATCACCTGCACTTGAACGATGAACAGGGTGCGGCCCTTGTCGCAGACTGTTTCAATCGCTTCTTTGGCTTTGCTTGACTTGCACCGGGCAAGTGCCGAGGCTGGGCGGGTTGAACAGGGAGACAACCATGCAACTGCCAGATATCCTGGAGCTTCAACCCGGCGCGCCGCGCCGCATGGGTCGCCGATGAGTGCGCCCGTTTCCATCCGTACTGCCTTCGCCGCCTGCCTAGTGCTGGCCAGCCCCTTGCTTTGGGCCGGCAGCCTGCCGGTGCCGGTGGACGCCAAGGTGGTCGACCAGCGCCCGGCCGTGGAGCAGGAACGTGTCTACCCCATGGGCCCGCTGCGCAAGATCAGCGGCCGCCTGCGCGTCGAAGACAAGATCGAAAGCCGCGGCCAGGTCAGCTCGGTCACTTACGAGCTGCCGGTCGAGCGCAGTGCCCGCGAAGCCTTCACCAGCGCCCGCGAAACGCTGCAGCATGACGGCGGCTACCCGCTGTTCTGGTGCCAGGGCCGCGATTGTGGCGAAGGCAGCCTGTGGGCCAACGATGTGTTCGCCAATGCCCGGTTGAACGGCGGTGACGAGCAGCAGGCGTTCATCCTCCTGCGCCGCTCGGCCGAGGAGGCCGACACCCTGGTTGCGCTGTACAGCGTCACCCGTGGTAACCGCCGCGCCTACCTGCATGTGGAAGAGTTCGTCGCCAGCAGCCCGCTGGGTGAAATACTGCCCACCGCCGCCACCGTGCTGCGGGAAATGCGCGACACCGGCAAGCTCGACTACCCTGACCTGGCTGAGCCAAGGGACAGCTGGGTGACCTTGCTGGCACGCAGTCTGAACCTTGACAGCACCTTGCGCGCGAGCTTGAGTGGCGCCCAGGCT
The DNA here is from genome assembly GCF_024349685.1 of Pseudomonas sp. LRP2-20. NCBI lineage: Bacteria > Pseudomonadati > Pseudomonadota > Gammaproteobacteria > Pseudomonadales > Pseudomonadaceae > Pseudomonas > Pseudomonas sp. LR2-20. The sequence continues at coordinate 1,890,170 of NZ_AP025944.1, forward strand.
GGGGCCTGGCGCGAACAACTGGTCAAAGCTGGCGTGCGTGAAGGCCGGCTCGAAGTCGGCACTGCACCTACCGATGGCCTGCACCTGGAACTGATTCGTTGAGTGAGCGCCACCATGGCCAACAATGACCGCCTGCTGATCCAGATTCTGCTGCTGGCGCTGCTCGGTGCCGCCCTGTGGGTCATGGCACCGTTCATATCCGCGTTGTTGTGGGGGGCCATCCTGGCCTTTGCCAGCTGGCCGCTGATGCGCCTGCTGACGCGTCTGCTGGGGGGGCGCGAAACCCTGGCCGCCAGCCTGCTGACCACGGCCTGGATCCTGATCGTCGCCTTGCCGCTGGTGTGGCTGGGCTTCAACCTGGCCGACCACATCCGCGATGCCACCGCCTTTGTCCGTGACGTGCAGGTCGATGGCCTGCCCGATGCGCCTGACTGGCTCGGCGGCATTCCCTTCGTTGGCGAGCGCCTGGTCAGCTGGTGGCAATCCCTCGACCAGCAAGGCGCAGCCCTGCTGGCGTCGGTGAAACCTTACCTGGGGCAAGTCGGTAACTGGTTGCTGGCGCGCAGTGCGCAGATCGGCAGCGGTGTGCTGGAGCTGACCCTGAGCCTGGTGTTCGTGTTCTTCTTCTACCGTGACGGGCCGCGCCTGTCGGCATTCGTGTTGCGTCTGCTGAACCGGCTGGTGGGCGAGCGTGCCGATTACTACCTGGAGCTGGTGGCCGGCACCGTGCAACGGGTGGTCAACGGCGTGATCGGCACGGCTGCGGCCCAGGCCCTGCTGGCGTTGATCGGCTTCCTGATCGCCGGGGTGCCCGGGGCGATCGTGCTGGGGCTGGTGACCTTCATGCTCAGCCTGATTCCTATGGGGCCACCGCTGGCGTGGATCCCGGCGACCGGCTGGCTGGTGTGGAAGGGTGAGTACGGCATGGCGGTGTTCCTGGGCATCTGGGGCACCTTCGTCATCAGCGGCGTGGACAACGTGCTCAAGCCGTACCTGATCAGTCGCGGCGGCAACCTGCCGCTGGTGATCGTGCTGCTCGGCGTGTTCGGCGGTTTGATCGCCTTTGGTTTCATCGGCCTGTTCATCGGCCCGACCTTGCTGGCGGTCGGCTACAGCCTGCTGCTGGACTGGAGCCGCAATTCGGCGCAGGCCCAGCAGTAAACCTGTACTGGCCGCTTCGCGGGTAAATCGGGGCGGCCAGTGCAGGCATTCAAAAAATCTCATCTTTACGCATTCTTTATTCCCACCCCCACCCCCTGGTCTCGCCCCTTTACGCCCCTCGCTCGGACAATTCCCCCAAAGCGGTACAAGCCGCCAAAAGGGGAGTTCCACTCATGTACATGCTCGACGGTCTGTCACTGCTACTGGCAGTGGCGTTGGCGGTTTACCTGCTGGTGGCGCTGCTGCGCGCCGATCGCAGCTAGGGAGCGGCCATGCACAGTTACGATTACGCTTTGCTAGTGGCTTTTTTCGCCATCGTGCTGTTGCCGGCACCTTGGCTTGGGCGCTTCTACTACAAGGTCATGGAAGGGCAGCGCACCTGGCTGACGCCCGTGCTTGGGCCGGTTGAGCGGGGCTGCTATCGCCTGGCCGGCGTGCGCGCCGACCAGGAGCAGAACTGGCAGCAGTACACCCTGGCCCTGCTGGCCTTCAACCTGGCGGGCTTCCTGTTGCTGTTCGCCGTGCTGCTGCTGCAAGGCTACCTGCCACTCAACCCCCAGCACCTGCCCGGCCAGGAATGGTCGCTGGCGTTCAACACGGCGGTGAGTTTCGTCACCAACACCAACTGGCAGGCCTACAGTGGCGAGGCCTCGGTCAGCTACCTGAGCCAGATGCTCGGCCTGACCGTGCAGAACTTTGTCAGCGCCGCCACCGGCCTGGCCGTGCTGGTCGCGCTGTGCCGCGGCATCGCTCGCCGTTCCACCACCAGCCTGGGCAACTTCTGGGTCGACATGACCCGCGCCACCCTCTACGGCCTGCTGCCGCTGTGCCTGCTGCTGGCGCTGCTGCTGGTCTGGCAGGGTGTGCCTCAGACCTTCGCCGACTACGCCCACGCCGTGACCCTGCAGGGGGCTGACCAGACCATCCCGCTGGGCCCGGCCGCCAGCCAGATCGCCATCAAGCAGCTGGGTACCAACGGTGGCGGCTTCTTCGGCGTCAACTCGGCGCACCCGTTCGAGAACCCCACGGCCTGGAGCAACCTGTTCGAGGTGGCCTCGATCATCCTGATCCCGGTGGCACTGGTGTTCACCTTTGGTCACTACGTCAAGGACCTGCGCCAGAGCCGCGCAATCATTGCCTGCATGTTCGGCCTGTTCCTGCTTGGCGGCGCCACTGCGCTGTGGTCGGAACTTCAGCCGAACCCGGCACTGGAAAGCGCCCAGGTGCAACAGAGCGCGCCCATGGAAGGTAAGGAGAGCCGCTTCGGCACCACCGGTTCGGTGCTGTGGACGGTGACCACCACCGCAGCCTCCAACGGCTCGGTCAATGCCATGCACGATAGCCTCAACCCGCTGACCGGCATGGTCGCGATGGTCAACATGATGGTCGGCGAGGTGATTTTCGGCGGCGTCGGTGCGGGGCTCTACGGTATGTTGCTGTTCGTGCTGATTGCTGTGTTCCTGGCCGGCCTGATGATCGGCCGCACGCCCGAATACCTGGGCAAGAAGTTGCAGGCGCGGGAAGTGCAGCTGCTGGTGGCGACCCTGTTGGTGATGCCAGTTGGCGTACTGGTGCTCGCGGCCATCGCCGCCAGCCTGCCAGGGCCAGCCAGCGCGGTAAGCAACCCGGGCGCCCATGGCTTCAGTCAGCTGCTTTACGCCTATACCTCGGCCACCGCCAACAATGGCTCGGCTTTCGCCGGATTTGGCGCTAACACCGTGTTCCACAACGTGATGATCGGCCTGGCCATGCTGATTGGCCGCTTCGGCTACATCCTGCCGATCCTTGCCCTGGCTGGCAGCCTGGCGGCGAAGAAGAGCGCGCCCCAGGGCCTGAACAGTTTTCCTACCCACGGCCCGCTGTTCGCCTGCCTGTTGCTGGTAACCATCCTGCTGGTCGGTGGCCTGACCTTCCTGCCGACCCTGGCCCTCGGGCCGATCGCCGAACAACTGAGCCTGGGTTTCTGAGGAATCATCCATGAACATGCCCATTCCCGAAGTGAAAACCTCGCACAGCGCCAAGGACCAGACCCGTTTCGCCGCCCTGTGGCGCCCAGCGCTGGTGCAGGCCTTCGTCAAGCTCGACCCACGTCAGCTCAAGCGCGCGCCGGTGATGTTGGTGGTCGCCCTGACGGCCATCCTCACTACCGCTTTGTGTTTCGCGCCTGGCAATGGCGTCAGCACCGGCGTTGCCGCGCAGATCGCCCTGTGGCTGTGGTTCACCGTACTGTTCGCCAACTTCGCCGAGGCCCTCGCCGAAGGCCGTGGCAAGGCCCGCGCCGACAGCCTCAAGGCCGGTAGCCAGGGTTTGATGGCGCAGCGGCGCAAACGCGATGGCAGTTTCGAGAGCGTCGCTGCCACGGCGTTGCGCAAGGACGATGTGGTGCGCGTGGTGGCCGGCGAGATGATCCCCGGTGACGGCGAGGTCCTCGAAGGCATCGCGGCGGTCAACGAAGCGGCCATCACCGGCGAATCTGCGCCAGTCATCCGTGAATCCGGGGGCGACCGTTCGGCCGTTACCGGCAACACCCGGCTGGTGTCCGACTGGCTGCTGATCCGCATCACCAGCAACCCCGGCGAATCGACCCTGGACCGCATGATCGCCCTGGTTGAAGGCGCCAAGCGGCAGAAGACCCCCAACGAAATCGCCCTCGACATCCTGCTGATCGGCCTGACCCTGATCTTCCTGATCGTGGTGGTGACCCTGCAGCCGTTCGCCCGTTTTGCCGGTGGCAGCCTGCCGCTGATCTTCCTCGCCGCGCTGCTGGTGACGCTGATTCCCACCACTATCGGGGGGCTGCTCTCGGCCATCGGCATCGCCGGCATGGACCGCCTGGTGCGCCTGAATGTGATCGCCCGTTCCGGGCGAGCGGTGGAGGCGGCCGGCGACGTGCATACGCTGATGCTCGACAAGACCGGCACCATCACCTTCGGAAACCGCCGCTGCAGCGCCCTGCACGCCGCCCAAGGGGTGACCGCCAAGGAACTGGGGGAGGGCGCCTTGCTTGCCTCGCTGGCCGATGACACCGCCGAGGGCAAGTCGATCGTCGAATACCTGCGCCAGTTGCACGACTTCATCGAGCCGTCGCCCGGGCAGTACCAGGCAATCGCCTTCAGCGCCGAGACGCGCCTGTCGGGCATCGACTTCCAGCAGCACCGCTACCGCAAGGGTGCCGTCGATGCGGTGCTGGCGTTCGTCGGCATGCAGCGCCTCGACCTGCCCGCCGCGTTGGCCCGTGAAGTGGAGCGCATCGCCCAGAGTGGTGGCACTCCGCTGCTGGTGTGCCTGGACAAGCGCCTGCTCGGCGTGATTCACCTCAAGGACGTGGTCAAGCCGGGCATCCGCGAGCGTTTCGCCGAGCTGCGCAAGCTGGGCATCCGCACGGTGATGGTGACCGGTGACAACCCGCTGACCGCTGCAGCCATTGCTGCCGAAGCGGGGGTGGATGATGTGCTCGCCGAAGCCACGCCGGAGAAGAAACTGGCACGCATTCGCCAGGAGCAGAACGATGGCCGCCTGGTGGCCATGTGCGGTGACGGTGCCAACGACGCCCCGGCGCTGGCCCAGGCGGACGTCGGCATGGCCATGAACGATGGTACCCAGGCGGCGCGTGAGGCCGCCAACATGGTCGACCTGGACAGCGACCCGACCAAGCTGTTGGACGTGGTGCAGGTGGGCAAGGAGTTGCTGGTGACCCGCGGGGCGCTGACCACTTTCTCCATCGCCAACGACGTGGCCAAGTACTTCGCCATCCTGCCGGCGCTGTTCGCCGCCATCTATCCGCAGCTGGGGGTGCTCAACCTGATGCAGCTGGCCAGCCCGCAGAGCGCGATCCTCTCGGCCATCGTGTTCAACGCGCTGATCATCATCGTGCTGATTCCGCTGGCGCTGCGGGGTGTGCGCGTGCAGGCAGCGAGCGCGGCGCACCTGCTGCGGCGCAACCTGCTGATCTACGGGCTGGGTGGCATCGTCGTGCCATTTGCCGGGATCAAGCTGATCGACCTGCTGCTCAATGCCTTGCACCTGGTCTGAGGAGGCCATCATGAACCATTACGTACGCCCGGCGTTGAGCCTGATTCTGCTGATGACCGTGGTCACCGGCGCGCTGTACCCGTTGGCGGTGACCGGAGTTGCCCAGCTGGCGTTCCCTGAGCAGGCCAATGGCAGCCTGGTACACGATGAGCGCGGGCAGGTGCGGGGGTCGGCCTTGATTGCCCAGGATTTCCAGGGCGATGGCTGGTTCCATTCACGGCCTTCGGCGGGTGCTTTTGCCACCGTGGCCAGTAGCGCGAGCAACCTGGCCCCGAGCAATCCGGCGCTGGCCGAACGGGTCAAAGGCGATGCTGCGACGCTGTACCAGGCGCAGTTGGGGCCGGTGCCCCAGGCACTGCTGAGCACCTCGGGCAGCGGCCTGGACCCGCACTTGCCACCGGCAGCGGTGGCTTACCAGATTCCCCGGGTAGCCGCAGCGCGGCAGGTGCCAGTAGAGCGCTTGCAAGCCTTGCTGGAAGAGGCCACCCTCCACCCATTGATCGGGCCGCCGGTGGTCAATGTGCTGGCCTTGAACCAGGCCCTGGACCAGCTAGGCCATTGAAAAATGACTTGAACGGCTAGCAGAGAACCTGTGGGAGCGGATTTTTCGGCGCCCCGATAAACCCGCTCCCACAGCTACGGCGTTTGCGCCTGAAGTGTGCTGATTGCAGGAAACAGGAATAAACATGAGTGACTCCACCCGCGCAGACGCGCTGTTGGCCAACCTCCCACGCAGCGGTCGCGGCCGCCTCAAGGTCTTCCTCGGCGCCGCTCCTGGCGTCGGTAAGACCTTCGCCATGCTCCAGGCCGCCCATGCCCAGCAACGCCAAGGTGTGCAGGTGCTGGCCGGGGTGGTCGAAACCCACGGCCGAGCCGAGACCGAAGCGCTGCTCGGCGGCCTGCTCCAGCAGCCCCTGCTGCGCAGCGAGTACCGCGGTGTCACCCTTGAGGAAATGGACCTCGACGGCCTGCTCCAGGCCGCGCCAAGCCTGGTCCTGGTCGACGAGCTGGCACACACCAACGCCCCCGGCAGCCGCCACGCCAAACGCTGGCAGGACGTGCAGGAGCTGCTCGCCGCAGGTATCGACGTGTACACCACGGTCAACGTCCAGCACCTGGAAAGCCTTAACGACAAGGTCCGCGGCATTACCGGCGTGCAGGTGCGCGAAACGCTGCCCGACTGGGTGCTGCAGGAAGCATTCGAGCTGGTGCTGATCGACCTGCCACCTCGTGAACTGCTCGAACGCCTGCGCGAAGGCAAGGTCTACGTGCCGGAGCAGGCACGGGCGGCCATCGACGCGTACTTCTCGCAAACCAACCTTACCGCCCTGCGCGAGCTGGCCATGCAGACCGCCGCCGCTCAGGTCGACGCTGACCTGGCCCACGGTTACCGCCTGCGCGGCGAAGCGGCGCCGGCTTTGCGCGGGCGCCTGCTGGTGGGCGTGGATGGCGATGACCAGGCCGAACGCCTGGTGCGCCACGCCAGCCGTGTTGCCCAGCGCCGCCACCTGCCGTGGAGCCTGGTGCACGTCGACAACGGCCGGCTGCGTGACGAAGCTGCGCGCCAGCGCCTGCAGGTGGCCCAGCAACTGGCCGAGCGCCTGGGTGGCGAGGTGGTGTTGCTGCGCGCTGGCGAGGTGGCGCGGACCTTGATCCAGCACGCCAGCGAGCGCCGTGCCAGCCTGGTGCTGGTCGGGCAATCCCGTGATCGGCTGCGTCGGCGCCTGTTCGGTGCCGGTGTCGCTACCCGGCTGTTGCGCGAAAGCCATGGTCTGGAGATCAACGTGCTCGACCGCGACAGCCAGGCACGCCCGGCGCGTGCGGCGGTCAGCCGGGTGTGGGTCTGGCGCCATTACCTGTTGGCGCTGCTGGCCACGGCGCTGGCCGCGGGCCTGGCCTGGGGCGTATCGAGCGTGCTGGCGCTACCCAACATCTCGCTGGTGTTCCTCGCCGCCGTGCTGCTGGTGGCCGTGCGCAGCAGCCTGGGCCCGGCGCTGGCCTGTGCGGCGCTGTCGTTCCTGACCTACGATTTCCTGTTCATTCCGCCGAACTTCTCGTTCAGCATCCAGCGCGAAGAAGACGTGCTGACGCTGGTGTTCTTCCTGCTCATGGCGGCCCTCACCGGCAACCTCGCGGCCCGCCAGCGCAGCCAGCTGCAGGCCCTGCGGGAAACCCAGGCGCAGACCAACCAACTGCTCGACCTGTCGCGCCGCTTGACCGTGGCCACCGACCGTCAGGCGGTGTTCAACGCGGCCGGTCGCCATCTCAATGGCTGGAAAGACGTGCAGGTGTGCCTGCTGGAGCGCAACAGCGAAGGCCTGCTGCAATTGGCCAGCGGCGAAGCCCAGGCCTTGAGCGACAACGAACGTGCTGCCGCCGAGTGGGCCTGGCAGCACGGCCAGGCCGCCGGCCACGGCAGCGATACCTTGCCCAATGGCCGCTGGTGGTGGTGGCCGCTGGCAGTCGACGACCAACCCCTGGCCCTGCTTGGCGTGCGCCCGCGTTCCGGCGAGCCGCTGAGCGCCCAGCGCCGGCGCCTGTTGATGGCCCTGGGGCAACCCCTGGCCCAGGCCCTGGCCCGTGCCCGGCTGGCCGAACAACTCGAAGCCGCCCGCCTGCACGGCGAAACCGAGCAACTGCGCAGCGCCTTGCTCGCCTCGGTGTCGCACGATCTGCGCACCCCGCTGACGGCCATGCGCGGCAGCATCGACAGCTTGCTGGCGCTGGGCGAGGCGATCCCCGTCGAAGATCGCCGCGAGCTGCTCGAAGGTACGCGCAACGAGGCTGAACGCCTGGACCGCTACATCCAGAACCTGCTCGACATGACTCGCCTGGGCCACGGCGGCCTCAAGCTTGCCCGCGACTGGGTGGCCCCCGCCGATATCGTCGGCAGTGCCCTCAACCGCCTGCGCGCGGTACTGGCGCCGTTGCGCGTGCATACCGACGTGCCCGCTGAACTGCCGCTGCTGTTCGTGCATGCCGCGTTGATCGAGCAGGCGTTGATCAATGTGCTGGAAAACGCCGCGCGCTTTTCGCCCGCGCAAGGCCGCCTGGAATTGCGGGTATCGGTGCACGGCGAGCAGTTGCACTTCGCCGTCAGCGACCAGGGCCCCGGCATTCCGGTGGCTGAACGGGAGAAGATCTTCGACATGTTCTACACCGCTGCCCGCGGCGATCGCGGCGGCCAGGGCACCGGCCTGGGCCTGGCGATCTGCCAGGGCATGATCGGTGCCCATGGTGGGCAGATCCTGGTCAGCGAAGGCATCGATGGCCATGGCACCTGCATCACTCTATGCTTGCCGCTGCCCCAGCAACCTGAAGCCGAAAGCGAAATCCCATGAGCCAATCCGCCACCCTGTTGGTCATCGACGATGAACCGCAGATCCGCAAGTTCCTGCGCATCAGCCTGAGTTCCCAGGGCTACAAGGTGATCGAGGCCGCCACCGGCAACGAAGGGCTGGCCCAGGCCGCGCTGGCCAAGCCCGACCTGGTGGTGCTCGACCTCGGCCTGCCGGACATGGATGGCCAGCAGGTGCTGCGTGAGTTGCGCGAGTGGAGCGCAGTGCCCGTGCTGGTGCTGTCGGTGCGGGCCAGCGAAGTGCAGAAGGTCGACGCGCTGGATGGTGGCGCCAATGACTACGTGACCAAGCCATTCGGCATTCAGGAGTTTCTTGCCCGGGTGCGCGCGCTGCTGCGCCAGGTGCCGCAGTCGGGTGGCAGCGAAGTGACGGCCAGCTTCGGGCCATTGGTGGTGGATTTCGCCTTTCGCAAGGTGACGCTGGATGGTCTGGAGATTGCACTGACGCGCAAGGAGTACGCACTGCTGGCACAACTGGCCGGGCATCCGGGGCGGGTGATTACCCAGCAGCAACTGCTCAAGGACATCTGGGGGCCGACCCATGTCGACAATACCCATTACCTGCGGATCGTGGTGGGGCATTTGCGGCAGAAGCTCGGCGATGACCCGACGGCGCCACGGTTCATCATTACCGAGGCCGGGGTGGGGTATCGCCTGGTGGCACCTCAGCCCTGATGTGATCCCTGTGGGAGCGGGCATGCCCGCGAACACCGGCAAAGCCGGTGCCAAACTCCGCGGTGCTTGCTTCGCGGGCACGCCCGCTCCCACATGGCCCGCGCCGTTTCAAGCCCTGGGTGGTTCTTTGTCGAAGAGCTGACGCATCACCTCCAGATAACGCCTGGCGCCCAAGCCCAACGGTCGTGGTTTCAGCCAGATGATGTCCACCCACAGCCGCAAGCGGCTGGCCATGTTGTCAAAGCGCACCTCGGCCAGTGCCCCCGAGGCAATCAGCGGCTCCACCAGCGGCTGTGGCAAGTAGGCCCAGCCCAGGCCGGACTGCACCAGATCGAGTGTCGCCAGGTAGCTGTCGGTCAGCCATATGCGCCGCGACAGCACCATGCGCGGGTCCGAGCCGGTGGCCTTGCCCGAGGCCACGATGATCTGCCGCTGTTCGGCAAACGCTTCCTCAGGCAGTGGTGTACCGCTGTTGCTGCCTGCCGGATGGCGCGGCGAGGCCACGGCCACCAGCAACTGGCTGCCGGCTTCGAGAAAGGACTCGCGCTCATCGATCCCCGGGCGTTCGAACACCAGCGCCAGTTGTACGCTGCCTTCATGCAGCAAGCGCACTGCCTCGGTCTGGGTCGCCGAGCGCACTTCGATCTCCAGGCTGGGAAATTCCTTCGCCAGGGTTTCCAGCGGCTGGCTCCAGCGGCCGGTCTGAAGTTCCGGGGCCATGGCGATGGTCAGGCGTTTTTCCAGCCCCTGATGCAGTTGCAGGGCTTGCGCATCGAGCAGGTTGAGCTGGCAGATCACCTGCCGCGCCTGCGGCTCCAGGGCCAGGGCGGCGCTGGTGGGCAAGGCCTTGCGTGTGGCCCGGTCGAACAGGGCCAGGTCCAGCTCGGCCTCCAGTTGCGCGATGGCCATGCTCACGGCCGACGGCACACGCCCCAGTTTGCGGGCGGCGGCAGAGAACGAGCCCGCTTCCAGCACCGCGAGGAAAATTGCCAGGGAGTCGCTGCTGAAGGCCATGCTGATTGAAACCTACTGTCGGGGGAGGTTGTGAGAAAGAGTAATGGATTGAGTGGAGGGAATGTATCTGGGTTGCTAAAGGTTGGTCTGGAGATGTTCAGCGCCTGGGCGATCGAGCGCCGCCCGCGCGGCGCATCGCGAGCTGCGCTCGCTCCTACGTTTGTTTCTGGCCAGTAACGCCTGTGGCGGGCGCGCGCGACCGCCTTGTGGGGTCGACGCAATATCGCGCCGTGCGCCAAGGCGTCCGCGCGCAAATCCCCCAGGAAAAATTGGCCCGAAACAAACGTAGGAGCGAGCGCAGCTCGCGATGCGCCGCGCGGGCGGCGCTCGATCGCCCAGGCGCTGAAAATCTAAAACCCGGCACCTCAGCCCTTACGCCATTCCTTACAGCCCTTCGCCAAGCACCCGGTCGATGCTGTCGACGAAGTAGTCGACGCTCGCCCGGGTGGTGCACATCGGCGGCTTGATCTTGAGGATGTTCAGGTAGTCGCCGGTCGGTTGCATGAAAATGCCCAGCTCGCGCAGGCGGTCGCACAGCAGCATGGTTTCCTCGGTGGCCGGCTCCAGGGTTGCACGGTCGCGTACCAGCTCCAGCCCCAGGTAGAAGCCCGAACCATGGGCCGCGCCAGCCAGCGGGTGCTTGTCGACCAGTGCCTGCAGGCGCGCCTTGAAATAGCGCCCGGTGTCGCGGGCGTTGTCCCACAGGCCTTCTTCCTGCATCACGTCCAGCACCGCCATGCCGATGCGGCAGCTGACCGGGCTGCCGCCGGCCGAGGAGAAGAAGTAGCCCTCGGCTTCCAGGGCCTCGGCGATCTCGCGGCGGGTGATCACCACGCCCAACGGCTGGCCGTTGCCCATGCCCTTGGCCATGGTGATGATGTCGGGCACCACACCCTGTTCCTCGAAGCCCCAGAAGTACTCGCCCAAGCGGCCATAACCGACCTGCACCTCATCGGCGATGCACACCCCACCGCGGGCGCGGACCTTGGCATAGGCCTCGCGCAGGTAACCGGCCGGCAGCGAGATGCCCCCGGCATTGCCGTACACCGGCTCGCAGATCAGGCCAGCCAGCTGGCGGCCTCGGGCGTCGAGGTCGGCCAACTTGGCGTCGACGTCGCGCAGGTAGTCGGCGGCCGTGTCGGCACCGCGGAACCGGCCGCGGAAGGTGTTCGGCGCCTCTACCGGGTGCACCCAGTCCGGGCGGGTTTCCAGCGCCTGCGGGTTGTCGGCGATGGAGGTGGATATCGCATCGGTGGCCACCGACCAACCGTGGTAGGCCTCCAGCACGCTGAGCAGATCGCGGCCGCCGCTATAGGCCCAGGCCAGGCGGATTGCCAGGTCGTTGGCCTCGGTGCCGCTGTTGACCATGAACACCCGGTCGAAGCCCTCGGGAGCGAGGTCGAGCAGGCGCTCGGAGAACTCGGTGATGGCGGCGTAATGGAAGCGTGAGTTGGTGTTGAGCAGCGACCACTGGCGCGCCGATTCGGCGACCATGCGCGGGTGGCCGTGGCCCAGCACGGCGACGTTGTTGAGCATGTCCAGGTAGGAGCGACCCTGCAGGTCGATCAGGTAGTTGCGCCAGCCGCGTTCGATCTGCGGCGGTTGCGCGTAGTAGTGTTTCTGCGAGCGGGCGAAGCTGGCGTCACGGCGGGCCAGCAGGGCCTGCGGGTCGGGCAAGGGGTCGGCAGCGCAATCGAAACCCAGCAGCGTGGCAGGCGACGGGCACAGGGCCAGCCAGGCAGCAGCCTGGGACGGTGTGGCAAAGAACGGTGGCTGGATGTGGGTGTCGAGGCACAGCTGGACACTGAGGAAGCCGCAACTGCTGCCCAGGGATTGCCCTTTGGCCAACGCCTGGCCATCAGCCGGAGCCTCTTCCAGCCCTTGCAACCACAGGGCCCAGTGAGGTGTGCGCAGGCAGCCGCGACCGTCGCCATGACGTTGCCAGGTGCCCGCCTCGGGCGCCTGTACCAGGCTGCCGTTGGGCACATGCAGCTCTACGCCCAGCGCGCAGGTGGCAGGCTCTTCGGGGCGGTCGATGTGGGTTTGCGACAGGCGATACTGCCCGTGCAGGCTGCAGGCAGGCGCCGGCTGCGAGGTCAGCAGATGCTGGTCGAAGCCGGCTTGCTCCCAGTTACCGGCTTCGCAATGGACGCTTAGCACACCCAGGTCGATGCGGGTGACGGGCTGCCCGGCCAGCTCGGGCAGCAGTGGTGTACAGCCAGTGAAGTCCGCTGCGTCGGCTTGCAGGCCGGCGGCCTGCAGAATGGCCGCTTGCATCAGGCTCAATGGCACGGCAGTGGCGGTATCGAAAATTTCCCATTCATGGGCGACATTGTCGCGGGTGTACTGGTTGTCCGGGTCCACGGCCAATTGCTGGGCGCTGCTCAGTACCAGCACTGCTGCACGGTTCAGCACCAATGGCCACAGGGCACGCAGTTCGGCTTCGGTCAGCGGGTTGAGCGCCTGGTAGGCACTGACTGCCGGCAGGATCCGCAGCGGGTCGCCTTCGGCATGGTGCAGCAACGCCGCGCAGGTCACCGACAGGTCGGCGATGCGCCAGGTGCGCGACAGGTCGCCGAAGTCGATCACCCCCTGCAGTTGCCATTGGCGGTGTTCATCGTGGGCCCACACGGTGTTGTCGTCGGTGATGTCCAGGTGCACGGCCTGGGTCGGCAGCCGGTCCGCCAAGGGGGCCAGGTGTTCGCTGGCCAGACGTGTGGCCTGCTCGATGCGGCTGCGCTGCCCGGCGTCCTGCAGCACCGGCAGCAGGTGCTCGATCAGCGCCTGGGCATGTTGCGGGTCCCATTGCAGGGTGCGCTCGAGGCCTGGGTGGTCGAAGTCGACCAGGGCCTGGTCGAGCCGTGCGCACAGCCTGCCCAGTTCGGCCATCAGGCGTGGCGGCATGTGCGCGAGGCGGGTCAGTGGCTGGCCGTCGATGTACTCGAGCAGGCGTACCCGCAGGGGTTGACCGTCGATGTCCACCGCCAGCAAGGTCTCGCCCGCTTGCGCAACCTGCACGGCCGGCACTGGCAAGCCCTGCTCGCGCAGGTAGGCCAGGGCGGCGTGCTGTGCTTGCAATTCGACCTGGGCGTAGCTGCCATGGCAAGCCTTGAGCACGAAGCGCCCTTGCGCCGAGTCCACGCGGAAGTTCAGGTCCTGCTGGCTGCCCAGCGCAGTCAGCTCGCCATCCAGGCCGTAGTGCGCCTGCAGCAGCGCATGGGCCTGGGCTTCGCTGAGGGATGGGCCGGGCAGGCCGGAGCGCTGGATCAGCGTGTCGAGGGCAGGGGAGGCGGGCTTTTGTTGTTGGCTGGACATGGGGGCTACCGTTGCTGCTGGGAGTTGACTGCGCAGAATCTATTCCCGATCTGGCTGATGATGAAAGACGATCGTGATCAGAAATTTTGATGATTCATGGGGGTGTGCAGAAGGCTGACAGGTGCATGCCTTGGTTTTTGCGGGGGGGCTGAAATCGAGCGCCGCCCGCGCGGCGCATCGCGAGCTGCGCTCGCTCCTACGTTTGTTTCGGGCCAGTAACGCCTGTGGCAGGCGCGCGCGACCGCCTTGCGGGTACGACGCGATACCGCGCCATGCGCCAAGGCGTTCGCGCACATATCCCCCAGGAATGATTGGCCCGAAACAAACGTAGGAGCGAGCGCAGCTCGCGATGCGCCGCGCGGGCGGCGCTCGATTTCACAGGCGCTGCAAATCTCTCGACAGGCACCTGGCGCCCTCACGAAGAACCCAAAAACGCCGCCTCCAACAACTGCCGCGTATAAACATGCTGTGGCGCATGGAAGATCTCCCGCGCATCCCCTTGCTCCACCACATGCCCATGCTTGATCACCATCAACTGGTGACTCAACGCTTTCACCACCGCCAGGTCATGGCTGATGAACAGGTAGGTCAGGTTGTACTTGGCCTGCAGATTCCTCAGCAACTCCACCACCTGCCGCTGCACCGTGCGGTCCAGCGCCGAGGTCGGCTCATCCAGCAGAATCAGCGCCGGTTTCAACACCAACGCCCGGGCAATGGCGATGCGCTGGCGCTGGCCACCGGAGAACTCATGCGGGTAGCGATGACGGGTGCGCGGGTCCAGGCCCACTTCCTCCAGCGCCGCAACGATCGCCGCCTCCTGTTGCGCAGGCGTGCCGATCTTGTGAATCCGCAGCCCCTCGCCAACGATGTCCTCCACGCACATGCGCGGGCTCAGGCTGCCGAAGGGGTCCTGGAACACCACCTGCATCTCCCGCCGCAGTGGCCGCACGGCTTTCTGGTTCATCCCTTCGAGCTGCTGGCCATGAAAACGGATCCCGCCCTGGCTGGAGATCAGCCGCAGAATCGCCAGCCCCAGCGTCGACTTGCCCGACCCGGACTCGCCGACGATCCCCAGCGTCTGCCCCTGGGGCAGGCTGAAGTTGATCCCGTCCACCGCCTTTACGTGGTCAACCGTCTTGCGCAACAGCCCCTTCTTGATCGGGAACCACACCTTCAGGTCTTTCACCTCCAGCAACGGCGCGCCAATCGGATTATGCGCAGGCAACCCGCTGGGCTCGGCATTGATCAGCATCTGCGTGTAGTGATGCTGCGGCGCACTGAACAGCGTGGCGCACTCGGCCTGTTCGACGATCTGCCCGCGTTGCATCACGCACACGCGATGGGCGATGCGGCGCACCAGGTTGAGGTCGTGGCTGATCAGCAGCAGGGCCATGCCCAGCCGCGCCTGCAGCTTTTTCAGCAGATCGAGGATCTTCAACTGCACGGTCACATCCAGCGCCGTGGTCGGTTCGTCGGCAATCAGCAGCTCCGGCTCGTTGGCCAGGGCCATGGCGATCATCACCCGCTGGCGCTGGCCGCCGGACAGCTCGTGGGGCAGGGCCTTCAGGCGCTTGCGCGGTTCAGGAATGCCGACCATTTCCAGCAGTTCAAGCGTGCGTGCAGTGGCTTGCTTGCCGGTCAGGCCTTTGTGCAGCAGGAGGATTTCGTTGATCTGCTTCTCGATGCAGTGCAGCGGATTCAGCGAAGTCATCGGCTCCTGGAAGATCATCGCGATGCGGTTGCCGCGAATGCGCTGCAGGGTCTTCTCGTTCTGTTGCAGCAGGTCCTGGCCTTCATAGCGGATGCTGCCACTCGGGTGACGCGCCAGCGGGTAGGGCAGCAGGCGCAGGATCGAGTGCGCGGTGACCGATTTGCCCGAACCGCTTTCGCCGACCAGGGCCAGGGTCTCGCCCTTGCGGATGTCGAAGCTGATGCCGTCGACCACGCGGTTGACCTGCTCGCCGGTGACAAACTCCACGGCCAGGTCGCGCACTTCGATCAGGTTCTGTTCGCTCATTTCACTTCCTCGGGTCGAAGGCATCGCGGGCGGATTCGCCGATGAACACCAGCAGGCTCAGCATGATCGCCAGTACGGCGAAGGCGCTGATGCCCAGCCACGGGGCTTGCAGGTTGGACTTGCCTTGCGCCACCAGTTCACCCAGCGACGGCGCGCCGGGGGGCAGGCCGAAGCCGAGGAAGTCCAGCGCGGTCAGGGTGCCGATGGCTCCGGTGAGGATGAACGGCATGAAGGTCATGGTCGAGATCATCGCGTTGGGCAGGATGTGCCGGTACATGATTGCGCCGTTGCGCATGCCCAGGGCGCGGGCCGCGCGCACGTACTCCAGGTTGCGCCCGCGCAGGAACTCGGCGCGCACCACGTCCACCAGGCTCATCCACGAGAACAGCAGCATGATGCCCAGCAGCCACCAGAAGTTCGGCTGCACGAAGCTGGCGAGGATGATCAGCAGGTACAGTACCGGCAGGCCGGACCAGATTTCCAGGAAGCGCTGCCCGGCCAGGTCGACCCAGCCACCGTAGAAGCCCTGCAAGGCGCCAGCGATGACGCCAACGATGGAACTCAGTACGGTCAGGGTGATGGCGAACAGTACCGAGACGCGGAAGCCATAGATCACCCGCGCCAGCACGTCGCGGCCCTGGTCGTCGGTACCCAGCCAGTTATCCGCCGAGGGCGGCGCCGGGGCTGGTACGCGCAGGTCGTAGTTGATGCTCTGGTAGCTGAACGGGATCGGCGCCCAGAGCACGAAGCTGTCTTTCTTCTCCAGCAGGTCGCGGATGTATGGGCTCTTGTAGTTGGCCTCCAGCGGGAACTCGCCGCCAAAGGTGGTTTCCGGGTAGCGCTTGAACGCAGGGAAGTACCATGAGCCTTCGTAGCGCACGGCAATCGGTTTGTCGTTGGCGATCAGTTCGGCGCCCAGGCTCAGGCCAAACAGGATCAGGAACAGCCACAGCGACCACCAGCCTCGGCGGTTGGCCTTGAAGCGCTCGAAGCGCCGGCGGTTGAGGGGAGAAAGGGCCATGTCAGTGCTCCCGGCTGGCGAAGTCGATACGTGGATCGACCAGGGTGTAGGTCAGGTCGCCGATCAGTTTCACCACCAGCCCGAGCAGGGTGAAGATGAACAGGGTGCCGAAGACCACCGGGTAGTCGCGGTTGATCGCCGCTTCGAAACTCATCAGGCCCAGGCCGTCGAGGCTGAAGATCACCTCGATCAGCAACGAGCCGGTGAAGAAGATGCCGATGAACGCCGACGGAAAACCGGCGATCACCAGCAGCATGGCGTTGCGGAACACATGCCCGTACAGCACCCGCGGCCGGCTCAGGCCCTTGGCCTTGGCGGTGACCACGTACTGCTTGTTGATTTCGTCGAGGAAGCTGTTCTTGGTCAGCAAGGTCATGGTGGCGAAGTTGCCGATCACCAGCGCGGTGATCGGCAGCACCAGGTGCCAGAAGTAGTCCAGCACCTTGCCGGTGGCGGACAGTTCGTCGAAGTTGTTGGAGGTCAGGCCGCGCAACGGGAACCAGTCGAAGTAGCTGCCGCCGGCGAACAGCACGATCAGCAGGATGGCGAACAGGAACGCCGGGATGGCGTAGCCGACGATGATCGCCGAACTGGTCCAGACGTCGAAGTGGCTGCCATGACGCACCGCCTTGGCGATCCCCAGGGGGATCGACACCAGGTACATGATCAGCGTGCTCCACAGCCCCAGCGAAATCGACACCGGCAATTTCTCGGCGATCAGGTCGATGACCTTGGCGTCGCGGAAGAAGCTGTCGCCGAAGTCCAGCGTGGCGTAGTTCTTGATCATGATCCACAGGCGTTCTGGCGCCGACTTGTCGAAGCCATACATGTGCTCGATCTCGGCGATCAGCGCCGGGTCCAGGCCCTGGGCACCGCGGTAGTTGGAGCCGGCCACCGAGACTTCGGCACCGCCGCCGGCGATGCGACTGGTGGCGCCCTCGAAGCCTTCGAGCTTGGCGATCATCTGTTCCACCGGGCCGCCGGGGGCGGCCTGGACGATGATGAAGTTGATGATCAGGATGCCGAACAGGGTCGGAATGATCAGCAGCAGGCGGCGCAGGATATAGGCCAGCATGTCAGTGGGCCTCTTGCGTCGGGGCTTCGCTGACCGCTGGGGTCACGTTGGGCTTGATCCACCAGGTATCGATGCCGACGTCGTACTTCGGCGAAACCTTGGGGTGGCCGATGTGGTTCCAGTAGGCCACGCGGTTGGTCTTGATGTGCCAGTTGGGTACCACGTAGTAGCCCCATTGCAGCACGCGGTCGAGGGCACGGCAGTGCTCGATCAGGCTCTGGCGCGAGTCGGCATTGATCAGCGCCTCCACCAGTTGATCGATAGCGGGGTCGCGCAGGCCCATGAAGTTGCGGCTGCCGGGGTTGTCGGCGGCGGCGCTCGACCAGAACTCACGCTGTTCGTTGCCCGGCGAATTGGATTGCGGGTAACCGCTGACGATCATGTCGAAGTCGCGCGAGCGCAGCCGGTTGATGTATTGCGAGACGTCCACGCGGCGGATCTCGAAACCGATGCCCAGGTCGGCAAGGTTGCGTTTGAACGGCAGCAGTACGCGTTCGAACTGGGTTTGCGCGAGCAGGAACTCGAGGTTCACCGGCTTGCCATCCTTGTCGACCATCTTGTCGTCGACGATCTTCCAGCCGGCCTCCTGCAGCAGCTTGTAGGCCTGGCGCTGTTGCTCGCGGATCATGCCGCTGCCGTCGCTCACCGGGTTGGTGAACGCCTCGGTGAATACCTGGTCAGGTACCTTGCCCCGCAGCGGCTCGAGGATTTTCAGCTCGGCTGGCGAGGGCAGGCCGCTGGCGGCCATCTCGGAGTTTTCGAAGTAACTGTCGGTGCGAATGTAGGCGCCGTTGAACAACTGCTTGTTGGTCCATTCGAAGTCGAACAGCAGGCTCAGCGCCTTGCGCACCCGCACGTCCTGAAACACCGGCTTGCGCAGGTTGAAGATGAAGCCCTGCATGCCCACCGGATTGCCGTTGGGCAGTTCTTCCTTGATCAGGCGCCCGTCGCGCACGGCGGGCACGTCGTAGGCAGTGGCCCAGTTCTTCGCGCTCATCTCCAGTTCGTAGTCGAAGGCGCCGGCCTTGAGTGCCTCCAGCGCCACGTTGTTATCGCGGTAGACATCGAAGGTCATGGCGTCGAAGTTGTAGAAGCCACGGTTGATCGGCAGGTCCTTGGCCCAGTAGTCCTTGACCCGCTCATAGCGGATCGAGCGCCCGGCTTTGACCTCGGCAACCTTGTAGGGGCCGCTGCCAAGCGGCAGTTCGAGGTTGCCCCGGGTGAATTCACGGTTTTCGTACCAGTGCTTGGGCAATACCGGCAGTTGGCCGAGAATCAGTGGCAGTTCCCGGTTGTTGTTGTGCTTGAACTTGAACAGCACCTTTAGCGGGTCTTCGGCGACCACTTCGGCCACATCGCTGTAGTACTGACGATACAGCGGTGCACCGTCCTTGATCAGGGTATTGAAGGTGAACACCACGTCGTCGGCGCGCATCGGGTGGCCATCGTGGAAGCGTGCTTCGGGGCGCAGGTAGAAGCGCACCCAGCTGTTGTCCGGGGCCTTCTCGATCTTGCCGGCGACCAGGCCGTACTCGGTGAACGGCTCATCCTGGCTCTGGCGCATCAGGGTGTCGTAGATGATGCTGACGTTGTCGGCCGACACGCCCTTGTTGATGAACGGGTTGAGGCTGTCGAAACCGCCGAAGCTGGATTGGCGGAAGGTGCCACCCTTGGGGGCGTCGGGGTTCACGTAGTCGAAGTGCTTGAAGTCGGCCGGGTATTTCGGCGGCTCGTCATACAAGGTCAGCGCGTGTTGCGGCGCGGCCAGCGCGGGCAGGCTCAGGCAGGCGAACAGCAGGCTGCAGGCCAGGCGATGCGTCGGCTTCATTGGGCGTTCTCCGAAGGCTTTATCCACCAGGTATTCAGCCCGAGGGTATAGGGCGGCGTGGTGACGAAGGCGAACCGGTTGCGGTAGGCCAGGCGGTGATTGTCGAGGTACCAGTTGGGGATCATGTAGTACTGCCATGAAAGCACGCGGTCCAGGGCGCGGGCGGCGGCGACCTGGTCGTCGCGGGTGCGCGCGGCCAGCAGGGTGTCGAGCAGGTGGTCGACCACCGGGTCCTTGACCCCAGCATAGTTCTTGCTGCCCTTGATCGAGGCCTGGCTGGAATGAAAGTACAGCCACTGCTCGAGGCCGGGGCTCAAGGTCTGGTTCAGGGTCATCAGGATCATGTCGAAATCGAACTGGTCCAGGCGTTGTTTGTACTGGGCACGGTCTACGGTGCGCAAGCGCGCCTCGATGCCGATACTGGCGAGGTTTTCGACATAAGGTTGCAGGATGCGTTCGAGGCTCGGGTTCACCAGCAGCAGTTCCATGCGCAGCGGCTGGCCCTTGGCATTGACCAGGCGCTGGCCGTCAAGCTTCCAGCCGGCCTGATTGAGCAGGCCCAGGGCCTGGCGCAGGGTCTGGCGGCCGATGCCGCGCCCGTCGGTATGGCTGACCTGGTAGGGCTGGGTGAACAGCTTGTCGGGCAGTTGGTCGCGCAATGGCGCCAGCAGCAGCCACTCCTTGCCGGTGGGCACGCCGCTGGCGGCGAACTCGCTGTTGGGGTAGTAGCTGCTCGCACGGCGGTAGGCGCTGCTGAACAGCGCGCGGTTGGTCCACTCGAAATCGAGCATCAGGCCCAGCGCCTGGCGCACCCTGGGGTCGCTGAAGGCGGCCCGGCGGCTGTTCATGAACAGGCCTTGGGTCTGGGTCGGGATGCGGTGCGGGATCTGTGCCTTGATCACCTCGCCACGGCGTACGGCCGGGAAGTTGTAGCCGTTGGCCCAGTTTTTCGCCTGGTGCTCGATATAGATGTCGAACTCACCGGCCTTGAACGCTTCGAAGGCCACGGTGGCATCGCGGTAGAACTCGTACTCGACGCGGTTGAAGTTGTACTTGCCGCGGTTTACCGCCAGGTCCTTGCCCCAGTAGTTTTTCACCCGCTCGAACACCAGGCGCCGGCCAGGCTCCACCTGGGTGATGCGATACGGCCCGCTCCCCAGCGGCGGCTCGAAGGTGGTGGCCTCGAAGTCACGCTTTTGCCAATAGTGCTTGGGCAGTACCGGCATCTCGCCCAGGCGCAGGATCAACAGCGGGTTGCCAGCACGCTTGAAGACGAAACGGATACGCAGCGGGCCGAGGATGTCGACGCGCTGCACTTCCTGCAGGTTGGTGCGGTAGATCGGGTGGCCTTGCTTGAGCAGGGTGCGGTACGAGAATGCCACGTCGGCGGCGGTAATCGGCGTGCCGTCATGCCAGCGCGCTTCCGGGCGCAGGTTGAACACCACCCAGCTGCGGTCTTCGCTGTACTCCACCGAGCGGGCGATCAGGCCATAGCTGGAGGTGGGCTCGTCACCGGACGGGTCGTACTGGCCGGTGCCGACCATCAATGTTTCGTTCAGCTCGCTGACGCCGTATTGCAGGAAATTCGGCGTGGTAACCGGGCTGGTGCCCTTGAAGGTGTAGGGGTTGAGCGTGTCGAAGGTGCCGAAAGCCATGGCCCGCAAGGTACCGCCCTTGGGCGCTTGCGGGTTGACCCAGTCGAAGTGGGTGAATGTGGCTGGGTACTTGAGCGTGCCGAACTGCGCGTATCCGTGGCTTTCGCTCACCATCGCGGCTGCGGGAAAGCTCAAGGCCAGGCTGAGTGACAGCAGGAGGGGACGTATCAAGTCGGCATCCGATCCAGAGGCGTTGGGCTTTGATCGGGGTACAGTAACAGCTTGGCGGGTATGGAAAAAGAGAAGGTGCAGGGGATTTCTGCAGGGCTTTTTCTGGCCCATTCGCGGGGCAAGCCCGCACCCACAGGTATATCACCGGCTTTGGAAGCTGTGCTGTACCTGTGGGAGCGGGCTTGCCCGCGAATGGGCTGCAAAGCAGCCCCAGGGTTACATCAGTGGGACAGGTATACGGTCAGGGTCTGGCCTGGCTTGAGTGCATGCCCGCTGCGCGGATTCCAGCGCTTGAGGTGCTGCATCTCGACATTGAAACGTTTGGCTACAAGATACAGCGAATCACCCTTGCGCACCTTGTACTGGGTGGAACGCTGGCCGGAGGCCGCAACGCGATTGCCGGCAGCGCTCGGCGCGCTGCCGCCGCGCAGGGCCAGGACCTGGCCGGCCTTGACGCGATTGCCCGGTAACTTGTTCCAGCGCTGCAGGTCCTTGACTGCCACCCGGTTGGCCTTGGCGATGCTGCTCAGGCTGTCGCCACGCTTGACCCGGTAACTGCGCGCTGCAGGCGCCTTGGCTTCGGCCACGGCGGCGGCGAACACGGCCTTGTTCGGCTGCAGGCTGACCAATTGCTCGGGTTTGAGGTTGGACAGGCTGTCGCTGAGCAGTTGCGCCTTGGCGGTCGGTACCAGCAACTGTTGCGGGCCGTCCACGGTCATGCGTTTCTTGAAGGCCGGGTTCAGCTGGATCAGTTCGTCTTCGTCGATGTTGGCGAAGGCCGCGACCCGCGACAGGTCGAGGCGGTCGTTGATGGCCACTGCTTCGAAGTAGGGCTCGTTGGCGATCGGCGTAAGGTTCACACCGTAGGCTTCAGGTGTGGAGACCACCTGTGACAGCGCCAGTAGCTTGGGCACGTAGTCACGGGTTTCCTGCGGCAGGGGCAGGTTCCAGTAATCGGTGGGCAGGCCGAGCTTTTCGTTGCGCTCGATGGCACGGCTGACGGTACCTTCGCCCGCATTGTAGGCCGCCAGGGCCAGCAGCCAGTCGCCGTTGAACATGTCATGCAGACGGGTCAGGTAATCCAGCGCGGCGTTGGTCGAGGCGGTCACGTCGCGCCGGCCATCGTAGAAGTTGGTCTGGCGCAGGTTGAAGTGGCGGCCGGTGGAAGGAATGAACTGCCACATGCCTGCGGCATGGGCGCGCGAGTAGGCCATCGGGTTGTAGGCACTTTCGATGGCTGGCAGCAGGGCCAGCTCCAGCGGCATGTCGCGTTCTTCGAGGCGTTCGACGATGTAGTGCAGGTAGAGGCTGCCACGCTCGCCGGCACTTTCGAGGAACGACGGGTTGCTGGCGAACCACAGGCGCTGCTGCTCGATGCGTGGGTTGACGTCGATGTTGTCCTGCAGGGCGAAGCCCTGGCGCATGCGCTCCCACACATCTTGCGGCGGCTCGGCGGGTTTGACTGCCAGCGGCGAGGGCTTGTGCTTGATCCGTGCCTGGTAGCTGTGCGCGCGAACGCTTTCGGCTTCGTCGAGCTGACGGGTGCTCTGGCAGCCCACCAGGGTGGCGGCCAGCGCCAGCGCACTGATTTGGGCCAGGCGCGTCAGGGCGACTGAATGAGCGGTTCTGCGGCTACGGGAAGACATCGGCTGAGACAGGTTTCCGGGCGAAAAATTTCGGCGATTCTAGAAACCGCACCCGCCTGGGTCAACCGTTGTGAGCCCTCTGCGATATATCTTGAGGTTATCAGAAGCTATCCTTCCAAGACCTCAAAGCAGCAAAAACAGTGACCTGCGAGTCGTTTGAATGTCCCTTCCATTCGTCTGCTTTTTGTTTAACTAATGTTTCAGAGGTACGCAGGAAAGGGTTGGTCAGGCGCTCGAGTGCGATCGTTGATGGCAATGTGATGCGATTTTCAGCGCGCAACTGGCTAACGTCCTCGAACCGCTGCAGAACGTGCGGGTTCGTAGGCTCCACGGCCTTGGCGAAGCGCAGGTTGCTCAGGGTGTATTCATGGGTGCAGTAGACCTCGGTTTGCTCTGGCAGCGCTGCCAGGCGCGCGAGGGCAGGTTGCATCTGCTCCGGCGTGCCTTCGAACATGCGCCCGCAACCGGCAGCGAACAAGGTGTCGCCGCAGAACAGCAGCGGCGTTGCCGGCTGATCGCTGAAGTAGGCGATATGCCCCAGGGTGTGGCCCGGCACGGCCAATACCCGGAAGGCCACGCCCAGTACGCTGACCTGGTCACCTTCGTCAAGCGCCAGGTCGCGGCCTGGGATCTGCTCGCGGGCCGGGCCGCAGACGCGGGCACCGGTCTGCTGCTTGAGGCGTTCGACACCGCCGACATGGTCATGGTGGTGGTGAGTCACCAGGATGGTGTCCAGCGCCCAGCCGGGGTGGGCGGCCAGCCAGGCCTCCACCGGGCCGGCATCGCCAGGGTCGACCACCGCGCAGCGGCGTTTGGCAGTATCCTGTAACAACCAGATGTAGTTGTCGGAGAAAGCGGGAAGAGCGTCGATCTGTATCATGGTGCGGATCCGTATCGCCTGGCGTGGCACATGAGGGCATCTTAGCCGCGATGGCGCTGTGCGAGAACCTTCGAGGGAGAGCGCAATGACCGACCAAGCCTTTGCTCAGGCCGACCCGGAGTGGGTCGAACTGATCAGTCTGGCCCGTGAGTGGTTCAACGGCCCACTCGGGCAGCTGATGCTCAAGGAAGAGGAAAAACTGCTGGAAGAAGAGCTGGGGCGCTTCTTCGGTGGCTACCTCGTGCACTATGGCCCCTGTGCCGAGGCGCCGCCCAGCGCGCCACAGGTGCAGCGCAACGTGCGCCTTGGCGCACCGCTGCCCGGGGTGGAAATCGTCTGCGAGGAACAGGCCTGGCCATTGAGCGAGCATGCCGCCGACGTGGTAGTGCTGCAGCATGGCCTGGACTTCAGCCTGTCGCCCCATGGCCTGCTGCGCGAGGCAGCCAGCGCGGTGCGCCCGGGCGGGCACCTGCTGATCGTCGGGATCAACCCCTGGAGCGGCTGGGGCGTGCGCCATTTCTTCAGCCATGGCGCCCTGCGCAAGGCACGCTGCATCTCGCCGTCACGGGTCGGTGACTGGCTCAACCTGCTGGGCTTCGCGCTGGAGAAACGCCGCTTCGGGTGCTATCGTCCGCCGCTCACTTCGCCGGCCTGGCAGCAACGCCTGGCAGGCTGGGAACGGATGGCGGGGGGCTGGCAGTGTGCTGGCGGCGGGGTCTACCTGCTGGTGGCGCGCAAGATGGTGGTCGGCCTGCGGCCGTTGCGCCAGGTGCGCCGCGAGCCGATGGGCAAGCTGCTGCCGCTGCCGCTGGCCAAGGTCAACCGTAGCACCGCCAACCCGGATACCGAAAAGCACTGAACATGAGTGGTACATGAGCGATAGCGTCGAGATGTATACCGATGGCGCCTGCAAGGGCAACCCCGGCCCAGGCGGCTGGGGCGTCCTGCTGGTCTTCAAGGGCGTCGAGAAGGAACTGTGGGGCGGCGAGCGCGAAACCACCAACAACCGCATGGAACTGATGGCCGCGATCCAGGGGCTGATGGCGCTCAAGCGTGAATGCGACGTGGTGCTGACCACCGACTCGCAGTACGTGATGAAAGGCATCAACGAATGGATGGCCAACTGGAAGAAGCGCGGCTGGAAGACCGCGGCCAAGGAGCCGGTGAAGAACGCCGACCTGTGGCAGTTGCTCGACGAGCAGGTCAACCGCCACAAGGTCACCTGGAAGTGGGTGCGCGGGCACATCGGCCACCCCGGCAACGAACGTGCCGACCAGCTGGCCAACCGCGGCGTCGAGGAAGTGCGCGCCAAGCGTTGAGCTGCGGTACAATCGTCGCCTTTGTAACTGATGCAAGTTGGAGCGCCCCGCGTGGAGCAGCAGCAAGATAAACGCCTGGTCATTCTCGATACCGAAACCACCGGCATGCCGGTCAGTGAAGGCCACCGGATCATCGAGATCGGCTGTGTCGAGGTCATGGGCCGGCGCCTGACCGGGCGGCACTTCCACGTCTATCTGCAGCCCGATCGCGAAAGTGACGAGGGCGCGATCAACGTCCACGGCATTACCGATGCGTTCCTGGTCGGCAAGCCACGCTTCGCCGATGTGGCCGAGGAGTTCTTCGAGTTCATCCAGGGCGCTACGCTGGTCATCCACAACGCGGCGTTCGACGTCGGCTTCATCAACAACGAGTTCGCTTTGCTGGGGCAGAGCGACCGCGCCGACATTTCCAGGCACTGCACCATCCTCGATACGCTGTTGCTGGCCCGTGCCCGCCACCCTGGGCAGCGCAACAGCCTCGATGCGCTGTGCAAACGCTACGACATCGACAACTCCGGCCGTGAACTGCACGGCGCATTGCTCGACTCCGAGTTGCTGGCCGACGTCTACCTGGCGATGACCGGTGGCCAGACCAGCCTGTCGCTGGCCGGGCACGGGGCCGAAGACAATGAGGGGCAGGGCAGCGGTGGCAGCGAGATCCGCCGCATCGTCGGGCGGGCGCCAGGGCGGGTGATCATGGCCAGTGCCGAAGAACTCGAGGCGCATGCCGAGCGGCTGGCGGCAGTGGCCAAGTCGGCGGGTGGGCCGTCGATGTGGCAAACCCTGACCGAGACACCGGCCAGCTGATCGGCAAGCCTGCACCGGCCTACTACCCTCAATAGGACAACCAGTCCTGCGGAGGTAGTAGCCGGATGTACAAGGACCTCAAGTTCCCCATCCTCATCGTCCACCGTGCGATAAAGGCCGACAGCGTTGCCGGCGAGCGCATCCGTGGCATCGCCGAGGAACTGAGCCAGGACGGCTTCGCCATCATCAAGGCCGCCGACCACGCCGAAGCGCGCCTGGTCGCCACCACCCACCATGGCCTGGCCTGCATGCTGATCGCCGCCGAAGGCGTCGGCGACAACACCCACCTGCTGCAGAACATGGCCGAGCTGATTGGTCTGGCCCGGCTGCGAGCGCCGAACCTGCCGATCTTTGCCCTCGGCGAGCAGGTCACCCTGGAAAACGCCCCGGCCGAGGCCATGAGCGAGCTCAACCAGTTGCGCGGCATTCTCTACCTGTTCGAAGACACCGTGCCGTTTCTCGCTCGCCAGGTGGCACGCGCTGCGCACAATTACCTCGACGGCCTGCTGCCGCCGTTCTTCAAGGCACTGGTGCAGCATACTGCCCAGTCCAACTACTCGTGGCACACGCCCGGCCACGGTGGGGGCGTGGCCTACCGCAAGAGCCCGGTAGGCCAGGCGTTTCACCAGTTCTTCGGTGAGAACACGCTGCGTTCGGACCTGTCGGTCTCGGTGCCTGAGCTGGGTTCGCTGCTTGACCATACCGGCCCTCTGGCCGCTGCCGAGGCCCGCGCAGCGCGCAATTTCGGCGCCGATCACACCTTTTTCGTGATCAATGGCACTTCCACCGCCAACAAGATCGTCTGGCACGCCATGGTCGGCCGTGACGACCTGGTATTGGTGGACCGCAACTGCCACAAGTCAGTGGTCCACGCCATCATCATGACCGGCGCCATTCCCATCTACCTGTGCCCCGAGCGCAACGAACTGGGCATCATCGGCCCGATTCCGTTGAGTGAGTTCAGCCTTGAGTCAATCCAGGCCAAGGTGCAGGCCCACCCCTTGGCCAAGGGGCGTGAGCCGCGGATCAAGCTGGCGGTGGTGACCAACTCGACCTACGACGGGCTTTGTTACAACGCCGGCATGATCAAGCAGGCGCTGGGCACCAGTGTCGAGGTGTTGCACTTCGATGAAGCCTGGTTCGCCTATGCGGCGTTCCACGAATTCTTTGAGGGTCGCTACGCCATGGGAACGGCCTGCAGCGCGGGTAGCCCACTGGTGTTCAGCACCCATTCGACGCACAAGCTGCTCGCGGCCTTCAGCCAGGCTTCGATGATTCACGTGCAGGATGGCGCCCAACGTCAGCTGGACCGTGACCGCTTCAATGAAGCCTTCATGATGCATATCTCCACTTCACCGCAATACAGCATTCTCGCCTCGCTCGACGTGGCTTCGGCCATGATGGAAGGCCCGGCTGGGCGTTCGCTGCTGCAGGAAATGTTCGATGAAGCCCTGAGTTTTCGTCGCGCTCTGGCCAACCTGCGCGAGCATATCGCGGCAGACGACTGGTGGTTCAGCATCTGGCAGCCGCCGGTGGCGGAGGGCATCCATCGGCTGGCCGTGCGCGACTGGTTGCTGCAACCGGGGGCAGGGTGGCACGGTTTTGCCGAGGTCAACGACGACTACGTACTGCTCGACCCGCTGAAGGTCACCCTGGTGATGCCCGGGCTCAGTGCCGGTGGGGTGTTGGGTGAGCATGGCATCCCCGCGGCCGTGGTCAGCAAGTTCCTCTGGGAGCGCGGGCTGGTAGTGGAAAAGACCGGCCTGTACAGCTTTCTCGTGTTGTTCTCGATGGGTATCACCAAGGGCAAGTGGAGTACCTTGCTGACGGAGTTGTTGGAGTTCAAACGCCATTACGACGGCAACAGCGCACTCAGTGCCTGCCTGCCCAGCGTGGTTGCCGTCGATGCTTCACGCTATCAAGGCCTGGGCCTGCGCGACTTGTGTGACCAGCTGCATGACTGCTACCGCGCCAACGCTACGGCCAAGCAGCTCAAGCGGTTGTTCACGCGCCTGCCGGAAGTGGCCGTGAGCCCGGCGCGGGCGTATGACCAGATGGTGCGGGGAGAGGTGGAGGCGGTGCCGATCGAGGCCTTGCCGGGCCGGGTCGCGGCGGTGATGCTGGTGCCGTACCCGCCGGGGATTGCGCTGATCATGCCAGGTGAGCGGTTCACCGAAGCAACCCGCTCGATCCTCGACTATCTGGCGTTTGCCCGGGCGTTCAATAGCGGTTTTCCGGGTTTCGTTGCCGATGTGCATGGCCTGCAGAACGATGGCGGCCAGTACACGGTGGACTGCATCAAGGAATGCGAATGATCTCGACGCCGGTCTGCGCCAGTTCGAAACGGTCTTCACCCAGATGATTGACGCGATCGCCGATGGCCAGGCGGTAGGTGGTGATCGGAGCACCCACTGCACTGCCGTCCGCTTGGAGGGTGGACTCCTGGAATTCGTGGACGGGGTAGATGCGGCCTTCGGCGTCACGGGCGTGGAACTGGCCGACCATTACTGCTGCCATTTGGGGGGAAACCTCTGAATTACGTGGGAAATGTCTGCAGGGATAGACCGTGAAAGGCATCAGGAAGTTTTCCAAGGGTGGAAAAAAAACCAGGCCGCCGAGGAACGGTCATCTATAACTACTGACGTCTCTTTTCCCAGCAAAGGTTGGAAATCGCCATGAGCCAGGTGTATTCGGTAGCGGTCGTCGTCGGCAGCTTGCGCAAGGACTCCTACAACCGCAAGGTGGCCCGCGCACTTTCGGAGCTGGCGCCGTCCAGCCTTGCCCTGAAGATCGTCGAAATCGGCGACTTGCCGCTGTACAACGAGGATGTCGAGGCCCAGGGCGTACCCGCGCCCTGGAAGCGCTTTCGCGATGAGATCCGCCACAGCGATGCGGTACTGTTCGTCACCCCGGAGTACAACCGCTCGGTACCGGGCTGCCTGAAGAACGCCATCGACGTGGGCTCTCGGCCCTATGGGCAGAGCGCCTGGAGCGGCAAGCCGGCGGCGGTGGTGAGCGTCTCGCCAGGGGCCATTGGCGGGTTTGGCGCCAACCATGCCGTGCGCCAGTCGCTGGTGTTTCTGGACATGCCCTGCATGCAGATGCCCGAGGCCTACATCGGTGGTGCGGCGAGCCTGTTCGAGGACAGTGGCAAACTCAGCGACAAGACGCGGCCGTTCCTGCAGGGCTTCATCGACAAGTTCGCTTCCTGGGTGAAACTGAACCGGGCGGTCTGAACCGCCTGCCGGAGGATGCCCGGCCTGGCCTCGTCAGCTGTGTTCGCGGCATCCATTCCAGCTGAAGTGATACCGCTGGTTTCCAACAGTATTGGCACTCCTGAAGCTGATCGCTGGAGTGACCATGATCAACAATTCCGCGGCGGTGCGCTCGGTCGAAGATAAGATCGACGTCGCCACCAATGACTTCATTGGCGCAAGGCTGCCCGCCTGGTTGAGGCATGCCCCTCACGCCCAGCTGGCAGCGTTACGTACTGCCTTCAAAACCCACCAGGCCAGCCAGGCACGCTTGCGTGGGCTCACCCTCAAGCTTGAACCTTTGGATGTATTCGCCGAAAAGCACCTCGAATCGTTATTGGCCAAGCCACTGCCCAAGGGGGTGGCGTTTTCAGCGCTCGAGTGGCTGGTGGTGACGCCCTGGGTCGGTAGGCTTGGCAGTAGCGACATGCAGCAGTTTGGTTACAGGGCTTTACGCAGCAACGGCGCCTTGAGGTTGATGAGCAACTTTGAGGCTGATGGCTCATTTTATGAAGGGTCTGGGCTGGTTGCGCCGGGGCACGATGAAGTGCTGTCGATCTCGGCGACGCAGATCGCGTCCGAGTGCCGCAAGCTGGATGCAGGTAAAAAATACCAGGAAAGGCTGGATGAAGTATTTGGCTCGGCCGCCCTGAGCATTCTGGCCGAGGACAAGCGTTCCGGTCTGGCCTTGGCCAGCAAGATTGCCGCGATGAAGGGCGATATATCAGCTGATGTCGAGGTCGCACTGCTGGAGATGACTCGCGAGCAGATACACCTCCAGCATTCGGGGCTGCGCGCTTATGGCGGAACATTGAAGGTGCTCGGTCAGGTGGCCAGCGATGGCATGCTTGTCCGCTTGCGCAATGTGGAGGGGCAGCAGACGGGGATCCTCCTCTATTTGCCAGGCGACCCGCTGCAGGCATTGCGCTATTTTGCTGATGAAGCGTCGTTGAACAGCACCCTGGTCACGTTGCTGCAAGGCGAAACCTATCACTCCTTTTTCTCCCAATTGATCAGCCTGCGCACCCGCGCCGATTTTGTCGAGCGGCTCGGCAAGCGTCTGAAAGACCCGAAGCCTGACCTTGAAATGCAAGGTATCGTGGTTGAAGGCAGTATCTTTGCAGCGCTGGCCAGTGGCCAAGTCAAGCGCACCAAGGACGATGCGCGGTTGCTGTTGGTGCCAACCGCCGAAGCCGACGCCCGAGCCGCCCGTGCCAGGCATGAGGCCTGGAAGTCAGCAGGCTTGAACCTGAGCAATCTGGCAGGGCTGTTTATCCCGGTGGTGGGGGCTGTGATGCTGGGGCAACTGGTGTTGCAGACCTTGGGCGATGTGTTCGAGGGCGCGCAGGACTGGTATGAGGGCCACCGCCATGAAGCCTTGGAGCATATGCTGGGTGTGGCTGAAGCGCTGGCGGCCACCACGGCGACCGTGATTGGCGTGAGTGTCGTGCGCAGTGCCCTGGTTGCTGCCATGGAGCCTGTCAATGTGAGAACTGGCGTTGCGCGCCTGTGGGACAACAGTCTCATGCCTTACGAGTCGGTACCTGAGAACATCGTCCTGCACCCCGATGGCCTGTATGGCGATGGCAAGCAGCGTTGGTTGCGCTGCGGTTCACGTTACTATGAAGTGCATCGGCCCGACCCAGAAGGCCCTTATCGGTTGCGTCACCAACGGCGTTCGGGGGCCTACGAGCCAATCGTGCTGCATAACGATGAGCGCTGCTGGCGGCCGATATGCGAACGGCCCTGGGAGTGGGATGACAGCAGCCGGATGCTCGATCGGCTGTGGCCACGCCACCCGATGGTCGATGCCCAGCGAGCCGCGCAGATATTGAGCGTGGCAGGGGTCGATCAAGACGAACTGCGTGGCATCCTGATGGAAAACCGGGTACTGCCCGTCAACCTGCGTGAGTCGCTACGCAGCTTTGAAGCAGACGAGCAGATCGAACGTTTCTTCGAGCATTTGCAGTACAAACGCCTTGATGAACAGGACGAGCAGTTACTGGCTTGGTGCGAGGCATTACCCGATGTGGGCAAGGGCGTTGCACAAGTGCAGGCGGCAAAGCTGAAACTGCGTGGGCAGCTATACACACATCTGACGCGCCTGGAGTCTGTTGGCAATGAACCACTGCTGACGCTGCTGTACAAAGATTTCCCTGGTTTGGGAGGTGCGTTTGCCCAGCGGTTGGAAGCCGAGGCCGGCACGGTTGAGCGCAATGAAGCGCTAAGGACTGGCAAGCTACCCCTGGCAATGGCGCGCAGAGCGGCTTCGTTACTGCGAGTGGCAAGGATCAGCAAGGCGTTGGCCGGGCTTTACCTGGCCAGCGCATATTCCACTGAAACCGGTGAGTTGATCTTCGCATTGATCAATCAACTGGGCCCGCAGACGCTCAACATCAACCTGCGTGAAGGTGAAGTGGACGGGCGCATAGTGGCCAGTCTGGTGGCGCAGGAGCAAGGGACGCCATTGCGGGAACTGGTACGCCAGGATGGACAGTTCAATGCCTTCACCGGTGATGGCAGCACGCTTGCGCTTTCTGTCAACGACCCAGGGGATCTCTTCGAAGTCATCGCCGCCTTGTTGTCCCCCGCTCAGCAGGTTGAACTGGGAATTCAGGGGGACGAGCCGGTCAGTCAGACGCTACGGGCTCTTGCACTGGAGCAGTTGCCCGCAAGCCATGAGGAAATTGCACGTTTTCTGGAATGGCCTGACCGGGAGCGCTGGCTCAACCCCGGGCAACGCCTGGAAGACGGTCGCGTCGGTTATCTGCTCAGCGGGCGCGGTGCAGGCCAGCGCAGGAGCTCCAGAGATGTGCTGCGAGAGGGTATGCGCCGGTATTTCCCGGGCTTGAGCGAGGCGCAAATCGATGCGGAACTGCACCGTTTGCTCGCAGGGCGGGCGTCGGCGTATGAACTCTTGCTTGGGCTGCAGCACGACCACGAGCAGCTGGAGAGGGCGCTGCAGCGCTGGCAAGGCAGCGAGCTCAACGATGCCCGGCGGCAGATCCGTGGACACGTTGTCCAGCGCCTGCGCAGGGCTTGGGCTGCACAGGCCGAGCCGGTGCCTGCGAATGATCGAGGTGTGGCAGGGCAACGCCTGACCTTGACCAACCTCAATATCACCACCCTGCCAGAGCTTCCGTTACAACTGGACTTCACCTACATCACCTCCTTGGTGGTAAGTGGTACGGCAATCACCGACGTGCCGGCGCAGTTCATCGGCACGTTCACCCACCTGCAGGTCCTGAACATGGCCGGCAATGGCTTGTTGCGCTTGCCAGCGGGCATCTCCTACCTCACCGGACTGCGCGAGTTACGCCTGGCGCGTAACAATATTCGGCTGGATGCCGCAGCCCAGCAAGCATTGACCGGGCTGCCGCGCCTCACCCATCTCGACCTCAGTCAGAACCCCCTGGGTCAATTTGCAATGAAGTTCAATCATTTGCCCCATCTGGTCAGCCTTTATTTGCGCAACTGTCGCCTGGGTGCCTGGCCGACAGGGCTGGAGCTCTGTGGGTTCCTCGAGGTAGCAGACCTGCGCGACAACCAACTGCAGGCTGCCCCGGATGCCTTGCTGCAGATGCCTTATGAGTTTCGCCGTGTGATCCAGCTTGATGGCAACCCGATCAGCAGCGGGGCCGTGCAGCGCTTCTATGCATTGGAAAGCATCTCGGAAGAGCCCTATGAACTGCCCAGGTCGGCGGCCGCTGTTCGTCAATGGTGGGTCGGGGAGCACGCCGAGGCGCCGGGTAGTCGCAGCCAGCTGTGGAACAGGTTGCAGGCCACTGAGCAAGGGGCAAGGCTTGAGTCGCTGCTGGGCGACTTGATTGAATTCGCCGGTTTCAGTTGGCCGCAGTCGCACCTGCTCGAGCGGGGTTGGAGTGTGCTGGCCGAGAGGGAAAGCAATGCCGAATTCCGCCAGGAAATCGATGCGCTGATGGCGCAACCAATGGCCGACGATAATGCGGCCATCGAGCGCTTCAGCCAGTTGTCATTGCGCTTGCGCGTTGCGCGGGCCACTGGCCGAGTGGCTGTCGGCAGTGGTATCGAACTGTTGGAGCTGGGGCGGGCGCTGATGCGTCTGGACTTTCTCGATCAGCACGCTCGGCGGGAGGTCGCTCGGCGTTTAGCCTTGCGCAGCCGTGTAGACCGCACGGCCATTGTTCTGGGCTATCGGGTGCGTCTTCGCCAGCGTTTGAACCTGCCTGAACAGCCATTGGCAATGCGAGAGTCACAAGACGGCCGGATAACCGGTGAGCAGTTGCTCGAGGCCGTTCGCGCGTTACGTGAGATCGAAACCGACGAGGCCCTGGCAGCCAGCCTGTGCCGCCGGTCGTTCTGGCAACGTTATGTGGCACTGGTGAATGCTGACGCCTTCAGTAACTTGACCCAACTGTATCAGCAACGGCTTAACCTGATCGAAGGGCAGCGCACGCAGTTGGGCGAGGCTGAGTACCGGTACCATCTTGACCTCTTGGACAACGAGCAGGATGCCGATACCCATGCCTTGAGGTTGCAACTTACCTTGCAGGCCATTCGCAGCCTGGAGCGAAGCAGGGGCTGAGCGAGGCGTGCGAGAAAACCCGCGCCAACAGGGTTGCTGGTGAACCTGTTGGCGCGGGCTTTGCCACGAGGGGCACGGCAGCGATCGGTCAGGACGCCTGTGGCATCTCGCCGTTGGCCAGGCGGCGGTTGATATCGGCAATCACCTCTGGCAGTTCATTGATGGTGTCGATCAGGTAATGGGGCCGCGACCCGGCAAACAGCTGGTGAATGCGTTTGCGCTCACTTTCCAGCTTCTCGGCGCTCAAGGCCCGGTAACCTTCCCAGGTCAACCCCAGGGCATTGCCCGAGCACACCAGCGCCACGGTCCACATGCCGGCACGGCGCCCTTCGAGTATGCCCGGCACGGTATCGTCGACCTTCACGCACGCCGCCACATCGTCGATGCCCAGGGCAATCACGTTGGCCAGCGCCTGGGCCGGCCACGGCCGGCCATTCGGGGTTTCGTCGGTAGCCACCACGTGGTCGGCTACGTAGCCGTTCTGCGCCGCCAGTTCCACTACCTTGTCCATCACCACCTTCGGGTAGCCCGAGCACGAACCGATCTTAAGGCCGCCCTGGCGCAGGCCGGTGAGGGTGTCCAGGGCGCCAGGGATCAGCGCCGAGTGCACGGCGATCTTCTCGATCTGCAGCGGCATGAAGCGGTTGTAGATGGCGGTGACGTCATCGTCGGTCGGCGTGCGGCCGAACACCTTGCGGTAGCGCTCGGCGATTTCCGGCACGTCGCACAGGGTACGGATGTGATCCCACTTGCCCATGCCCATCGGGCCACGGGCCTCCTCGATGGAAACCTGCACGTCGAACTCGGCGAAGGCTTCAACGAAGATCTGAGTGGGGGCGAAGGAACCGAAATCGACCACGGTGCCGGCCCAGTCGAGGATGGCGGCTTGCAGCTGGGTGGGGTTGCTGTAGTTCATGTGCGCTTATTCCTGAAATCGGGTGGGCAAAGGGTTAGATGTCCAGCACTTCCATTTCCCGCAGCACTTCGGCCACGGCATTCACGGCGGCCTGCATGCCCTCGGCACCGACCACGCCGATGCAGCCGACGCGGAAGGTTTCGACCTGGGTCAGCTTGCCTGGGTAGAGGATGAAGCCCTTGGCCTTGACCCGCTCGTAGAAGTCCTTGAACTGGTAGCGGGCGTCCTTCGGCGCGTGGAAGGTGACGATGATCGGTGCCTGGATCTCGGCCGGCAGGAAGCTGCGCAGGCCAATGGCGGCCATGCCTTCGAGCAGGGCCTTGCAGTTGTCGGCGTAACGTTGGTGGCGGGCGGGCAGCCCACCTTCCTCGTTATATTGCTGCAGCGCTTCATGCAGGGCGGCGACCACGTGGGTCGGCGGGGTGAAGCGCCACTGGCCGGTCTTGGCCATGTAGGCGTGCTGGTCGTGCAAGTCCATGGCCAGCGAGTGGGCATTGCCTTCGGCGGCGGCCAGGGCAGCTTTTTCGGCAAAGACGAAGCCCATGCCCGGCACGCCTTCCAGGCATTTGCCTGAAGCCGCGATCAGCGCTTCGAAGGGGATTTCACGGGCATCGATGGGCAGTGCGCCGAACGAACTCATGGCGTCGATGATCAGGCGCTTGCCGTGACCTTTGATGACTTGGGCGATTTCCGCCAGCGGGTTGAGAATGCCCGTGCTGGTTTCACAGTGGATCAGCGCGACGTGGGTCACGGCTGGGTCGGCGGCCAGCAGGCGGTCGACATCGGCAGCAGTGGTGGGCTGGTCTTCGGCGGTTTCGAAGGTGCTGAAGGCGCGGCCCAGCACTTTGCAGATCTTCGCCAGGCGCTGGCCGTAGGCGCCGTTGATCAGTACCAGCACCTTGCCGTCGCGAGGCACCAGGGTGCCAATGGCGGCTTCCACGGCGAAAGTGCCGCTGCCTTGCAGGGGCACGCAGTGGTGGCTGGCGCTACCGTCGATGATCGCCAGCAGTTGCTCGCAGACGCTGGCAGTCAGCTGGTTGAAGTCGCGGTCCCAGGAACCCCAGTCCACCAGCATGGCTTGGCGGGTGCGGATTGAAGTGGTCAGCGGGCCTGGGGTCAGCAGTATCGGGGCATTGCTCATTCCGTTATTCCTCGCAAGCGGTGGAGTGAAACTACGGGGCCTAGGTTGCAATTCGCCCTGTCATCAATCAAATTGTTTGTTGTTATCCGAGCTATAAGTAAGGCCGATACCCATGAACCTGTTCCAGTTGCGTGCTTTCGATGCCGTGGCCCGTGAAGGCAGCTTCACCCGCGCCGCTGCGCGTCTGTTCATCAGCCAGCCGGCGGTCACCGGGCACGTCAAGGCGCTGGAAGAGCACTACCAGATCACCTTGCTGCGGCGCACTGCCAGGCGCGTCGAGTTGACCGAAGAGGGCACGCGCCTGGCGGCCATCACCCGCGCCATGTTCGGCCTGGCCGAGGAAGCCCAGGCCATGCTCGAAGCCAACCGGCAGTTGCTGACAGGGCGCCTGGAAGTGGCTGCTGACGGCCCGCACCGGGTCATGCCGATGCTGGCTTTGCTGCGCGAACGTTACCCGGGGATCACCGTCAACCTGCGCCTGGGCAATGCTCAGGAAACCTTGAGTGCGTTGCTCAGCGAGCATGCCGACGTTGCGGTGCTGACCGAGATCGAGCCGCGCAAGGGCCTGCATCTGCAGAACCTCTGCGAGTCGCGCCTGTGCGCCTTGCTGCCGGTCGGGCATGCCTGGGCCAGCGGCACGGGCGACTTGCCATTGGCCGAGCTGCATCAGCAGATCATGGTGCTGCGCGAGCCGAGCTCCACCACCCGCCGCACCTTCGATCAGGCCTGTAGCAAGGCGGCTGTGCAGCCGAGGGTGCTGCTGGAACTGGATAGCCGCGAGGCGGTCACCGAGGCGGTGGCGTCGGAACTGGGCATTGGCGTGGTCTCATCTACTGAAGTGGCCCATGACCCGAGAGTCGTGGCACGCCCACTGGCCGGGGCAGGGCTGGTCAATCAGCACATGCTCGGCTGCCTGGAACGGCGGCGTGAACTGCGCCTGATCCAGGCCTTCCTGGGGCTGGCTGAAAGCCTGTGAACCAGGGCTGGTGTTTTTTCCCGGCGGGCCTAAGATGGCCGGCATAGAGCAGACTGGACGGCCGATGAGCGAGAAAGACACCATCTCCATGCAACTGGTGCGCGAGGCACTGTTGCAGACCTGCCCGGCCGGGCAACCCGATGCTGGCTTGCTGGCCCGCGCCGGTATCGATATCGGCCAACTCGAGCGGCCAGAGGCGCGGGTCAGCGCCGAATCCTATGCAAACCTCTGGCGGCTGCTGGCGCGGCGCTGCAATGACGAGTTCTTCGCCATGGACCCCCGTGGCCTGCGCAGCGGCAGCCTGGCGTTCATGTGCCGGGCGAGCATGGCCCAGCCGACCCTGGGCGCAGGCCTGGATACCCTGCTGGCGTTCCTTGCACTGATGCTCGAAGACTTGCAGCCGAGCCTGGTGCGGCAGCAGAGCCTGGCCGAGATCGTGATCAACGAGCCCCGTGACGAGCCGCGGCGTGCCTTCGCCTACTTCACCTTCTGGATGATCGTGCACGGTGTGGCCTGCTGGCTGGCGGGGCGGCGCATTCCCATCCTGGCCATCGACCTGCGCTGCGCGGAGCCGCCGTTCTGCGATGACTATCGGGTGATGTTTTCGGAGAACCTGCAGTTTGGCCGCCCGTGCACGCGCATGATCATCGCCGCCGATAGCCTCGACCTGCCGCTGCGGCGCACGGCCGATGACCTGCAACGGTTTCTGGCCGAAGCGCCTGGCAACATCCTGGTCAAGTACCGTGACCCGGCCAGCCTGGGCCGGCGCATCCGCACCAACCTGCTGCACCTGGACCCGGCGGCGTGGCCCGACGCCGATGCCGTGGCCCGGCAACTGGGCCTGTCGCCCTCGACCCTGCGCCGCCGCCTGGGCGAGGAGGGGCAGACTTACCAAGGGCTCAAGGACAGCGTGCGGCGTGAGTTGGCCATTGCCTGGCTGAGCCAGGGTGAGCGGCCCATGGCCGAGATCGCCGAGCGCCTGGGTTTCGCCGACAGCAGTTCGTTCTACAAGGCATTTCGCAAATGGTTCGGCTGCAACCCGGGGCACTACCGGGCCCTGAACCAGGCGCAGCGCTGAAGAGACAACCCTTCCTGCTGCAGGGTGGGTCCGAGCAAGCGCAGGCTGGCAGGTCGAACCATCCTGAGGTAATCGACCATGCCCGACCAGGTCCCTGCGAAACTGCTGTACCCGGCTGATGACTTCATCGGCGAACGTTTGCCCACATGGCTGAAAAACGCCACGCATGCACAGATTGAGGCCTTGCGTGCCTGCATGACAGCGCACCTGCAAAGCCAGAAGGCCATGGCGCTGGCCTTGCACCAACTGCAGCCGCTCGAGCGCTTCGCTGCCGGGCTTTTGCAGCAGGCGCTCAAAGACCAGCTGCAACTGGATATCGATGTGAGCACGGCACGGTGGCGGGAAGAGCGCCGGCGCCTGGAAGTGGTCCAGGGTACGGTGCGCAATTTCGAGTCGTATTTCGTGACTGTGCCGCTGTTGCAGAAGCTCCTGCAGAACTTCAAGAACGGTGAGTCCTACTTCGAACAGACCGCAGTGATCGGTGAGGCGCGGGCTGCCGGTGAAGGCGACAGGATCCTCACTCAGCGGATCGACGACATCGTCGCTCTGTGCCGCAAGGTGGATGTGGGCAAAGCCTACCAGGAGCACCTGAAGCAAATCTTTACGCCCGCCTTCAAGCGCCAGTTGGCCGAGGATACGCGGTTGTGCCTGGCCGCCGCAGTCGAGATCGCTGGCTTGAAGGGCCAATTGGCAGTCAGCGATCTGCGGATGTTGCGCCAGATCGGCAAGGGTGAAACCGTGCAATTGCCTTCGAGCCTGCGCTTGGGCATGGGCGCCTTGAAGGTGCTCGGTCAGACAGTGAATGGTGCACTGGCATTTGAATTGACCGGCACCGTGAGCGGTATACCTGGCCTGATTTTCAATCCGGACCGCGTGCAGGCTGTGCTGCTCTATCTACCAGATGACCATGAACAACCCTTTCACCGTTTCGACGATTGGCCATCGGCGAACCGCGCCCTGGCCAGGCGCATGAGCGGTGCCGATTTCCGCAAGGCGCTTGCCCGACGCATTAGCCTGGCAGGCCAACTTGACTATCAGCTACTGCTGCGCAAGCGCCTTGAGGATGACGAGCCGGACCTGGAGCCTGGGCTGGTGACCGCAGCAGGTGAGCGCTTCACTGACCTGGCTGACGCCCATGTGCAACGTATCTTGGCGGATGCGGCCTTCCTGGCTGTGCCGACGGCACAGGCCAATGCCAGCGCGTCGGCAGCGCGATTGGAGGCACTGCAAACGGCGGGGCTGGTGCTGCTGAATGTGGTAGGGCTGTTCGTACCAGTCGTTGGCGTGCTGTTGCTGGCTGATCTGGCCCGGCAGGTGCTCGCCGATGTGTTCGAGGGGATCGGCGACTGGGCGCAGGGCCACCAGCATGAGGCGGTGGAGCACCTGCTCGAGCTCGCTGCGACATTGGCCACCGGCATTGGCGTCGCAGGGGGTGCAAGGGTGCTGCGCAGCGCTTTCGTCGAGCAACTGGAGCCGGTTGCCACCGAGACGGGGGAGCAACGACTGTGGTGCCGTGCGCTGCAGCCGTACGAGCAGCCCTCGACTCCGGGTTCCCTGACCGAACTGGACAATGGCCTGCTCAGTGATGGCCAGGCGCACTGGTGGCGGCGCGACGGTGTGCTTTACCGGGTGCGCCGCGATGCGGCGGGTGCTTGGCGTTTGCTGCATCGCGACGGGCCCGGGGTGTTCGGGCCCGCACTGGAAGGCAATGGCGAGCGTGCCTGGCGGCTTGCCTGGGAGCGGCCGCTGACGTGGCAGGGCGCCGAGATGATGCTCAAGCGCCTGTGGCCGGGCGCTGCGCAGCTTGATTCGGCGCGGATCGGGCAAATGCTGGTGGTCGCGGACATCGACGAGGCGCATTTGCGTGGGTTGTGGGTAGAAGGGCGACCGTTGCCTATCACGCTGCGCGATACATTGGAGCGCTTTGCTGCCGATGCCCGGGTCGATGCGTTCTTCGCCCAAGCGGATGTGCTTGGTGATGACACCGAAGCGTTGCAGTGGTGTATCGACAGGTTGAAACTGCAAGGGGAAAGCCTGACAGAGCAGTTTCAGTCGATCCTCGAGTCGGCCGAAGCGCTGCGCGGGCCGATGCTGGAGCATTTCGCCGAGCGTTACCTTGCACCTGATCCGCTGCTGGCCACGCTCAAGGGCAGCTTCCCCGGGTTGCCAGATGCTTACGCGCTGGATTTGCTGAAGAGCGCCGGTGCCGAACTGCGCGAACGTATGGCAAGTGCGGCGCGCGTGCCGCTGGCATTGGCCGAGCGGGCCCGTGGCGTGTTGCAGCAGGCCCGCCTGACGCGGGCGCGCGAAGTGCTTTTTCTGCGTAACAGCTACCGTGCCGATGGGGTAACCCTGGCGTTCTCCTTGCTCCGCCGTCGCGGTTTGACCCCAGGTGGGATGAATCTGGTCTTGCGCGAGCGTTCAGCTACCGGGCCGGTGTTGGAGCGGCTGCTCCCTGAGCGTACGGGTGCTCAACTCATCACGGAAATGGTCTGGCGTGACGGCAGTTTCGAACTGTTCGACGCCATGGGCCGTGCCAGCGAGATCGAAGTTGCGCAGCCTCAGGGGCTTTTCGAGGTGCTTGCAGCCTGTTTGCCATCCGCTTTCCTGCAACAGCAAGGGTGGACCGGAGAAGACGCCGCTGGGCTTATCCGGACATCGTTACAGGCATGGCTGCCACGCCAACGCCTGGAGCTGATACGGCTGCTTGGCTGGCGCGAGTCCCGGCCTGTAGCATCGGCCATGCATCGCCTGGACGATGGGCGAGTGGGCTATCTGCTCAGTGGGCGAGGGGCTTCAAGCCCTGGGCAGGGTGCGATACTGCGCCGCCGTATCGGTAGCCTCTATCCGTCGTTCGACGATGAAGAGATAGAACGCTACCTGCAGTTGATGTTGACTCATTCGCAGTCGGTCTATGCCACGTTGTTGCGGCAAGAGCAAGACTATCGACAGCTTGCGCAAAGTTTGCGGCTCTGGACTGACGCCGTTGGCGACCCCAGCCGTGGTCAGCGCCAAGCGGTTGCCGATGCATTTCTGCGGGCCTGGCGTCTTGAGGGCGAGCGGGTGGTCTACCGCAACGGTCAGCCAGGCGGCATGCGGCTCAGCATCGTCGGTGTGCCGGCCGGCAGTTTGCCTGACCTGCCCGTGGGTACGGACTTTGCCCACATTACTGACATGGTGCTGGTCGGGCTGCGCCTGGAGTCGCTTCCCGGCGGTTTTCTGCACACCTTTCCCGAACTGCGCCGGCTGGACCTGAGCAACAATGCCTTGCGCGCAATTCCAGAAGGCCTTGCGGGGTTGTCGCACCTGCGCCACCTGCGCCTGCCGCGCAACCGGATTCGCTTGACGGTGCCACACGTCGACGCGTTGGCCGGCTTGGGCCGCCTGCGCATTCTGGACTTGAGTGAAAACACATTGGGCTCGATCAACTTGAGCTTCAATCAGTTGTCGCGCCTGCGTGAGCTTCATCTGAATCGGGCAGGGCTTCACGCTGTGCCAAGGGGGCTGGAGTGGTGTGGTCTGCTCGAGTATGTCGATCTGCGTGGCAACCAGATATCCAGTCTGCCCCAGGCGCTGCTCGACGCCCCGCTGGCCTTGCGCCGGGCGGTGTGGGTCGATGGCAATCCGCTGTCCGTGGCTGACCGTGAGCGGCTCCATGCTCATGGCCAGGCATTCGATGCCAGTGTACAAGCGGGCGTTGCCAATCCCTTGCAAGCCCGCACTGCCTGGCTTGGAACACTTGCTGATGCCGAGCAGGCAGCCAATGCCACGCAATGGGATGCTTTGCAGGGGGAGCCAGGAAACACCCAGTTCTTCCAGCTTCTGGCAGAGCTGACCGAGAGCTCTGATTTTCGTCTGGCAAGGGCGGACCTGTCGCGCAGGGTGTGGTCGATGATCGACGCCG
Organism: Pseudomonas sp. LRP2-20; assembly: GCF_024349685.1. Classification (NCBI taxonomy): domain Bacteria; kingdom Pseudomonadati; phylum Pseudomonadota; class Gammaproteobacteria; order Pseudomonadales; family Pseudomonadaceae; genus Pseudomonas; species Pseudomonas sp. LR2-20. The sequence continues at coordinate 1,931,977 of NZ_AP025944.1, forward strand.
CGAACAACAGCGCCGTGATCCGTGAGGAGTTGTTCGAGCGGGCCGCAGACCCGCGTACCTGTGTCGACAGCGTCGCGCACTGTTTCAGCCAGCTCGAAGTGCGCATGCGGGTCCTCCAGGCGACTTATGGGGGGGCTCCGCTCGCTACGCGTGACGAGCGCTTGCAGTTGGCCCAGCGTCTTTTCCGTCTCGATCAGGTTGAAGCCTTCGCGCGTAATGAATTCCTGGTTCGCCAGGCAAGTGAATCTGGCCTGGATGAGGTCGAGGTCAACCTGGCTTATCGCACGGGCCTGGCGGGCAGCCTGAACCTGATCGGGCAGCCACGGACCCTGCAGTTCAGTGCAATTGCCGGCGTGACGCAAAACGATCTGAATCGTGCCTACCAGGCAGTCCATACTGCTGAAGCAACTGATGAGCGGGCGCGTTACATCAGCCAGCGCGACTACTGGATCGCGTACCTGCGTGAGCGATACCCTGAGCAGTTCAAGCAGATCTCCGACAACTTCGACCAGCAGTTGGACGCCCTGGACGAAGACAAAGAAGCACTCGGTAGCGGCGCTTATGCCCAGCGCTGCGAACAGCTGCGCCGGGATACCGAGCAAGCCTTCGATGCGCTTGCTCTGCAGCTCACCCAGGATGAGCTGAAAGCCCCGCAACAGGGGACTTCCCGAGCGGCGGCAGGCGAGCATCCCTAGGCGAAATTCCTCCTGCACGACGTGCTCGTGCAGGCGCAATTTGATCGCCTTTGTCATTGCCTGGAGATCGCCATGCTTCAACCGAGTGAACACCCCAAGCTCGCCCACCCGGTCAACGATTTCATCGTCGAAATACTGCCTGATTGGCTAAGCAAAGCAGGGGCAGAACCGATCAAGGCACTGCGCGCAGCCGTGGCTGATCACCTGGTGAGCCGCAGCATGCTGACCGCACGGCTGAAGCGCCTGCAACCGCTGGACCGCTTCGCCAAAGAGCGCCTGAACCCTGCCATCGAAGCGAAGCTGCAGATGCAGCTGGACCTGGATAACGTGGTGTGGCGTGAAGAGCGCCTGCGCCTCAGCCCGCGGCCTTTTGACCCGGGATTGGGCGTATTGCCCCCTGATTATGAACAGGTGCTGGTCTACCAGCCGCTGCTGCAGACACTCATGCAGAACTTCACGGATGGCGAATCGTTCTTCGAACTGACGGCGGTCATCAAGCAACAGCCGGCCGAAGGCTCATCGGCACAGGTGCTGAGCTGGCAGATCGATGACCTGGTCAGCCTGTGTCGTGAGGCTGATGTTGGCGCTGCGTACCAGCAGCATCTTGACCAGGTGCTGACTGCGGATTTTTCCACGGCCCTGGCTAACGATCTGCGCACCCGTCTGGCGCTGGTGGTGGAAATCGCCGCATTGCGAAAGCAACTCCAGAGCAGTGATCTGAACATGCTTCGCCTGCTCATCCAAGGCAGAGCTGCCCGACATGCTCAGGGCTGGAGTGGTGTTGCCAGGGCTTTGCGGGTTCTCGATTGCCAGGTCGATGGCGCCATGGCCTTTGAGTTGATCGAACCGCCGCGACGCCAGAGTGATATCCCGGGTGGCCCGCCGGACAGACTCAAGGGGGTGATCATCTACTTGCCTGATGACCATGAGCAGCCCTTGCGGCGTTTTGCGGACTGGGATGCGGTCAATAGTGCGCTGGTGCGGAGCATGCGGGGTAAGGCTTTCAGAAGCGCATTCGTCCAGCGTATCGCATTGCATGAGCGGGCAGCTTTCCTGACGTTGCTGGGCAAGCGCATGAGCGACGATGAACCGGATCTGCAACCGACCTGGCTAGCGATAAAGGATGATGTCTTCACCGCCATGGCCAGGCGACACGCCCGGCGTATCAGGGAAGACGCTCGCTTCCTCGCAGTGCCCACTGCCGACGTGGACCGCCGCGCCAGCGCTGAGCGGCTTGCTGCGCTGGAAGGCGCAGGGCTGGGCTTGCTGGGCCTTGCCGGGCTGTTCGTGCCCGTCATCAATGCTGTGCTGCTGGGTGACCTTGCCCGGCAATTGCTGACCCAGGTGTATGAAGGTGCCGATCACTGGGCCCAGGGGCATCAGCACGAGGCGCTGGAACATCTGGTGGGCCTTGCCGCCTCTGTCGCGCTGCTGGGCACTGCCACATTGGGGGTACATGCCCTGCGCAGTGCTTTCGTCGACACCCTGGAGCCTGTCACTACCGAGTCGGGCTTGCAGCGCCTGTGGCTGAATGATCTGACGCCGTATCGCACCGCGGCATCCGACATTACCCTGACCGAGCGGCACGACGGCTTGTTCTCTGGCGACGATCAGCTCTGGTGGCACAATCAGGGGGCGTTCTACGCTGTGCGCCAGGATGGCGATGGCACCTGGCGCTTGTTGCACCAGGGCGGTGTCGAACGCTTCGGCCCAGGGTTGCGAGGCAATGGCGAGCGTGGCTGGTGGTTGCGTTACGACCGGCCGCTGGAATGGCAAGGCAGCTCCAGGCTGCTGACCAGCCTGTGGCCGGCTGCGAGGGCCCTGAGTGCCGAACAGGTCGAGCAGATTCTGCTGGTGGCTGGCGTGGACGAGGCGAAGCTGCGGCAGCTGCTGGTGGAGAGCCGGCCGCTGCCGGTCGGGCTACGAGACACCCTGCGACGTTTCGAGGTGCAGCGCGAGAATGAAGCATTTTTCGACCCGGCTGGGGCAGGGCCGCAGTACGCCGAGCGGCTGACGTGGTGCCTCGACAGGTTATCGCTGCAGGAGCAGGCGCCGGACGCACAGCTCGCAGCGATCAGCGATGCCGCGCAACGCTTGCGCCAACCCATGCTCGACCATTTCGCCGAAGCCAGCCTGCCAGACGATCCGGCACTTGCCGTGATCAGGCGCGATTTCCCCGGCCTGCCGAAAGCCTATGCACTGGACGTGCTCAAGGCCGCTTCGCCGCAAATGCGCCAGCGCATGGTCGAAGACTTGCGCTTGCCACTGGCCCTCGCGCAGCAGGCGCGGCGCCTGCTGCTGGAGGTGCGCCTGGTGCGCATGCGTGAGGCGTTGTTCCTGCACGGCAGCTATGGCCCAGACCTGGTGCGTTTGGTGTTTGCCCTGCTTCGGCGACAGGGTTTGAGTGCCGGGCAGATCAATCTTGTGTTACGTGAGCGGAGCTCCACCGGTGCGGTACAGGCGCGGTTGCTGCCGGCTTTTGGCGATGCATCGCAGACCCTCGACCTGGTATGGACAGACGGCAGCTTCCAACTGTATGACGAAAGAGGCCTTGCCAGCGATCTTGAGGTGGCCGAGCCGCAGGGCTTGTTCGACGTGCTGGCGGCTACGCTATCGAGCAGTATGCTAGAGCGTCTGGGCGGGGGCGGTGAGAACGGGCCCGGTCATATCAGGGCAAGGATGCAGGCGTTGTTGCCGCGGGATCGTGAGGGCCTGCTGGCATTGCTCGGCTGGCGCGAAGCCAAGCCGCTGGGCGCGGCCATCCAGCGACTGGACGATGGCCGCGTCGGTTACCCCCTGGGCCCTGTGCTGTCATGCCTGGATTCACCTGGGACCACGTTGCGGCGCCGGGTGCGCAGCCTCTATCCCGGCTTCAGCGAGGCTCAGGTCGAGCGGTTCATTCACTTTCTGCTCCTGCGCAGGTCATCCCCCTTTACCACCTTGCTGCATCAGGAAATGGAGTATGACGCGCTGGATCGCAGCTTGAGAGCCTGGGCCCGGCAGGGGGATGCCGCGCAATGGCGGCTGCGCTCTCTGGCCAGCGATGAATTCCGCCGCACCTGGCGGCTGGAGGGGCCACGGATCGTGGAAAGGGTGGAGGGCGCACCTGGCGATGTGGAGGCGCGCTGGAGCATGCGCCTGGCCCTTGCTGCTTTGCCGTTAGGCGACCTGCCCGACATTCCTGGAGGAACCGATTTTTCTCATGTGACGCATTTGACCCTGGTCAATCTGAGACTGACGGTGGTGCCGGCAGGCTTCCTTGAAAACTTCCCCTCCCTGAAGAGCCTGGACCTGAGCTTCAACGACCTTCACACATTGCCACACGGTCTGGAGCGCCTTACCGAGCTGCGCGAGCTGATCCTGGCCGGCAACCGCCTTCGCCTGACCCAGGCACAGGCCGATGTGCTGGCACGTCTGACCACGTTGCGCCACCTGAACCTGAGTGACAACCCGATCGGCGCTGTTACCTTGCGTGTTGGACAGCTGGTCAATTTGCAGGCGCTGGTTGTACGAAGCGCTGGATTGCGGGCCATGCCTGAGGGGCTCGAGCGCTGCGAAAGGCTCACCCTCATCGATTTTCGCAACAACCAGATTGAAGCCGTTACGCCGGCGCTGCTGAACTCGCCCGTGCAACGGCGCCAGGTGATAGTCCTGAGCGGCAACCCGGTGGCTGCGATGCTGAACGATCAGTTGCGTCGGCATCGGCTGGCGCCGATCGAAGATGTCGAGCCTGCATTGTCTGGCAGCCGGTGGCTGGCCACGCTTGATGAAACTGAATACGCGGCCCGCAGCGCGCAGTGGGACACGTTGCGCGCTACACCGGGTAGCGATGCATTCTTCGGCTTGCTCGACGAACTGGTCGAGAGTGCCGATTTCAGGGCTGCCGCGCAGGCCACTGCAGAGCGGGTCTGGCGGGTTATCGGCGCGGCAGCCGGGGATGACCGCATTCGTCAGGACCTCTTCGACATCGCCGCTGATCCACGTACCTGCGCCGACAGTGTGGCCCACTGTTTCAGCAACCTTGAAGTGCAGATGCATGTGTCGCAATTCACCCACAACGGGGCACCCGCAGCCACCAGCAGCGAACGGCTGCAGCTTGCCCAGCGCCTGTTCCGCCTGGAAAAGGTCAATGCCCTGGCCCGGGCGATGATGGATGAGCGCTACGGAAACGGTCAGTGGCGGGGGACCCATGACGAAGAGGAGGTGGAAGTGAGCCTGGCCTACCGCACCGGCCTGGCCGAGCGCCTGAACCTGTTGGGGCAGCCACGGCACATGTTGTTCGGCTCATTGGCCGGTGTCACCCAGGCGGATCTGGACAAAGCCTATCAGCAGGTAATCAGTGCCGAAGCGTCCGAGGAGCGGGTGGTCTTCATCAGTGAGCGTGAGTTCTGGGTGGACGCGTTGCGCGAACTGCACCCCGAAGCCTTTGGCGCCATCGATGAAGCGTTCCAGCAAAGCTGGGAAACCGTTGAAGCCCGGTGGGAGTCGAGCGTCGCCAGCGAAGCGGCATTGGGGCATCAGGAGTACCTGCGCCAGGCCACCAACCTGCGCAAGGAACGCGAGATGGCCTTGGCCGCCCTGGCCCTGAAGCTGACCCGCGAAGCAATCGAAACCCCGGTATAGCGCTTGTGGCCTGCGGCCAAACCGGTCATCCAGATTGACAGCTTTGGCCATTGTCGCCACGCCCGGGTGGCGCGAACATCGTCGGACCGATTGTTCAACTCCAAAAACAACAAATCAGGAGTCCGACGATGCGCGATTACACCGAGGCCGCTCGAGCGTTCGACCATGCCCAGGCCACCATGGCCGCATTGCATGGCAACCTCGATGCCCTCAATGCCTGTGTCGAATGCTGCGACCGCCATGCCGGGGTCGGCAAGCTGGCTCTGGTCCATGTAGACCGTGAGGGCAACACGCGCGACTACAGCTTCGATCAGCTCAAGGCACAGGCAGCCCGTTTTGCCAATGTGCTCAGGGCGCAGGGTGTGGGTGCTGGCGACCGGGTAGCCGGGCTGATGCCGCGTACTCCCGAACTGCTGGTCACCATTCTTGCCACCTGGCGCCTCGGCGCGGTGTACCAGCCGCTGTTCACCGCCTTCGGCCCCAAGGCCATCGAGCACCGCCTGGAACAGTCCCACGCCCGGGTCGTGGTCACCGATAACCACAACCGCGCCAAGCTGGACGAGGTGCAAGCCTGCCCGACGATCATTACCGTGAAGGCCCGCAGCGGCGAGCTGGATTTCCAGCAATGCCTGGAGCTGGCCTCGGTCGATTGCGAGCCGGTCATGCGCACGGGCAATGATCCCTTCCTGCTGATGTTCACGTCCGGCACCACCGGCCCGGCCAAACCGCTGGAAGTGCCGCTGCGTGCCATCGTCGCCTTTCAGGGCTACATGCGCGACGCCATCGACTTGCGCCCTGACGACAACTTCTGGAACCTGGCCGACCCAGGCTGGGCCTATGGCCTGTACTACGCTGTCACCGGCCCCTTGTCGCTGGGCCATGCCACCACCTTCTACGATGGCCCGTTCAGCGTCGAAAGCTGTGTACGGGTGATCGACCAACTGGGCATCACCAATCTGGCAGGCTCGCCCACCGCATACCGCCTGCTGATCGCAGCCGGTGATGAATTTTCGGCACCGATCAAAGGCCGCCTGCGCGTTGTCAGCAGTGCCGGCGAGCCGCTCAACCCAGAGGTGATCCGTTGGTTCGCCGATGAACTGGGCGTCACCATTCACGACCACTACGGCCAGACCGAACTGGGCATGGTGCTGTGCAACCATCATGGTCTGCAGCACCCGGTACACCTGGGTTCGGCCGGCTTCGCCATCCCCGGCCACCGCATCGTGGTGCTGGACGAGCAGGGTAACGAGCTGCCCGCCGGCCAGCCGGGCATTCTCGCGGTCGACCGCGAGCAGTCACCGCTGAGCTGGTTCAGTGGCTACCATGGTTTGCCGACCAAGGCCTTCGTCGGCAAGTACTACCTCAGCGGCGACACCGTCGAGTTGAACCTGGACGGCAGCATCAGCTTCGTCGGCCGCAGTGACGACGTGATCACCACCTCCGGCTACCGCGTTGGCCCGTTCGATGTGGAGAGCGCGCTGATCGAGCACCCGGCCGTGATCGAAGCCGCAGTGATTGGCAAGCCAGACCCGGAGCGCACCGAGCTGATCAAGGCTTTCGTGGTGCTGGCCAGCGGTTACCAAGGCAGTAACGAGCTACAGGAAACCCTGCGCCAGCACGTGCGCCAGCGGCTGTACGCCCATGCCTACCCCCGGGAAATCGAATTCGTCAGCGAGCTGCCCAAAACCCCGAGCGGCAAGCTGCAACGCTTCATCCTGCGCAACCAGGAAGTCGCCAAACAACACGCGCAACAGGCCACCCCTGCCAGCGCCTGACAAGGAACACGATCATGCAGATAGCCAACAAACACTTCATCGTCAGCGGCGCGGCCTCCGGCCTGGGCGCGGCCACCGCGCAGATGCTGGTCGAGGCTGGCGCCAAGGTCATGCTGGTCGACCTCAATGCCCAGGCCGTCGAGGCCAAGGCACGCGAACTGGGTGACAACGCCCGCTTCGCGGTGGCCGACATCAGTGACGAACAGGCCGCTCAGGCGGCGGTGGATGCAGCTGTAAGCGCCTTTGGCAGCCTGCACGGGCTGGTCAATTGCGCCGGCATCGTCGGCGCCGAAAAAGTGCTTGGCAAACAGGGGCCGCATGGCCTGGCCAGTTTCGCCAAGGTCATCAACGTCAACCTGGTCGGTAGTTTCAACCTGCTGCGCCTGGCTGCCGCGGCCATGGCTGAAGGGCCGGCCGATGACGGCGGCGAGCGCGGTGTGATCATCAATACGGCTTCTATCGCCGCCTATGATGGCCAGATCGGCCAGGCAGCCTACGCCGCCTCCAAGGGCGCCATCGCCAGCCTGACCTTGCCGGCCGCCCGCGAGCTGGCGCGTTTTGGTATCCGCGTGATGACCATCGCCCCGGGCATCTTCGAAACGCCCATGATGGCCGGCATGACCGAGGAAGTACGCGCTTCGCTGTCGGCAGGCGTGCCGTTCCCACCGCGTCTGGGGCGCCCGCAGGAATATGCCGCCCTGGCCCGCCACATCATCGAGAACAGCATGCTCAACGGCGAGGTGATCCGCCTCGACGGCGCACTGCGCATGGCTGCCAAGTAAGGAGAACGCACATGAACCTCGCCAATGACCCGATCGTTATCGTCAGCGCCGTGCGCACGCCCATGGGCGGCCTGCAGGGCGATCTCAAGAGCCTGACCGCGCCGCAGCTGGGCAGCGCCGCCATCCGTGGTGCCGTGGAGCGCGCCGGCATCGATGCCAGCAGTGTCGAGCAGGTGCTGTTCGGCTGCGTACTGCCCGCAGGCCTCGGCCAGGCACCGGCGCGCCAGGCGGCACTCGGTGCCGGGCTGGACAAGCACACCACCTGCACCACGCTGAACAAGATGTGTGGTTCGGGCATGCAGGCGGCGATCATGGCCCATGACCTGCTGCTGGCCGGCACGGCCGATGTGGTGGTGGCCGGTGGCATGGAGAGCATGAGCAACGCACCTTACCTGCTGGACAAGGCCCGTGGCGGCTACCGCATGGGCCACGGCAGGATCATCGACCACATGTTCATGGACGGCCTGGAAGACGCCTACGACAAGGGCCGCCTGATGGGCACCTTCGCCGAAGACTGCGCCCAGGCCAATGCCTTCAGCCGCGAAGCCCAGGACCAGTTCGCCATCGCCTCGCTGACCCGCGCCCAGGACGCTATCAAGAACGGTCGCTTTGCCGCCGAGATCGTGCCGGTCGAGGTCACCGAGGGCAAGGAGAAGCGCACCATCAAGGATGACGAACAGCCGCCCAAGGCGCGCCTGGACAAGATCCCGCAGCTCAAGCCGGCCTTTCGCGACGGCGGCACGGTGACCGCCGCCAACTCCAGTTCGATTTCCGACGGTGCCGCCGCGCTGGTGCTGATGCGCCGCTCCGAAGCCGACAAGCGAGGCCTCAAGCCGCTGGCGGTGATCCACGGCCACGCCGCCTTCGCCGACACCCCGGCACTGTTCCCGACCGCGCCGATCGGTGCCATTGACAAGCTGATGAAGCGCACCGGCTGGAGCCTGGGCGAAGTCGACCTGTTCGAGATCAACGAAGCGTTTGCCGTGGTCACCCTGGCCGCCATGAAGCACCTCGACCTGCCGCACGACAAGGTCAATATCCACGGAGGCGCCTGCGCCCTGGGCCACCCGATCGGCGCCTCGGGCGCGCGCATCCTGGTGACCCTGCTGTCGGCCCTGCGCCAGAACAACCTGCGCCGTGGTGTGGCAGCCATCTGCATCGGCGGTGGCGAGGCCACGGCCATGGCTGTCGAATGCCTGTATTGAGGTGAACCATGCTGGTAACTGACGAGCAACAACAGATCGCCGATGCGGTCCGCGCCTTTGCCCAGGAGCGCCTTAAACCGTTTGCCGAGCAATGGGACAAGGAGCACCGCTTTCCAAAGGAGGCCATCGAGGAAATGGCCGAGCTCGGGCTGTTCGGCATGCTGGTGCCGGAGCAGTGGGGCGGCAGTGACACCGGTTACGTGGCTTACGCCATGGCGCTGGAGGAGATCGCGGCAGGTGACGGTGCCTGCTCGACCATCATGAGCGTGCACAACTCGGTGGGTTGCGTGCCGATCCTGCGTTTTGGCACCGAGCAGCAGAAAGAGCAGTTCCTCACGCCGCTGGCCATGGGCTCGATGCTCGGGGCGTTCGCCCTGACCGAACCGCAGGCCGGCTCCGACGCCAGCAGCCTGAAGGCCCGCGCACGGCTTGAGGGTGACCACTACGTGCTCGATGGCAGCAAGCAGTTCATCACGTCCGGGCAGAATGCCGGCGTGGTGATCGTCTTTGCCGTTACCGATCCGCAGGCTGGCAAGCGGGGCATCAGCGCCTTCATCGTGCCCACCGACTCACCGGGCTACCAGGTGGCCAGGGTCGAGGACAAGCTCGGCCAGCACGCCTCCGATACCTGCCAGATCGTCTTCGACAATGTGCGCGTACCGGTGGCCAACCGCCTGGGCGCGGAAGGTGAGGGCTACAAGATCGCTCTGGCCAACCTCGAAGGTGGTCGTATCGGCATTGCTTCGCAGGCCGTCGGCATGGCCCGTGCGGCTTTCGAAGTGGCGCGCGACTACGCCAACGAACGGCAAAGTTTTGGCAAACCGCTGATCGAGCACCAGGCCGTGGCCTTCCGCCTGGCCGACATGGCCACCAAGATTGCCGTGGCCCGGCAGATGGTGCTGCACGCCGCCGCACTGCGTGATGCCGGGCGCCCGGCGTTGGTGGAAGCGTCCATGGCCAAGCTTTTTGCCTCGGAAATGGCCGAGAAGGTCTGTTCGGATGCCTTGCAGACCCTGGGCGGATATGGCTATCTGAGCGACTTCCCGCTGGAGCGGATCTACCGCGACGTTCGGGTCTGCCAGATCTACGAAGGCACCAGCGACATTCAGCGCATGGTCATTGCGCGCAATCTTTGAAGGAGCAGACTGCATGGCATTCGAAACCATCCTGTTGGACATCCACGGCAAGGTCGGCCTGATCACCCTCAACCGCCCGCAGGCGCTGAACGCGCTGAACGCGCAGATCGTCGGCGAGATCAACCAGGCCCTGGACCAGCTCGAACGCGACCCGAATATCGGCTGCGTGGTGCTTACCGGTTCTGCCAAGGCCTTTGCCGCTGGCGCCGACATCAAGGAAATGGCCGAACTGCAATACCCGCAGATCTACGTTGACGACCTGTTCAGCGACTCGGACCGCATTGCCAATCGCCGCAAGCCGATCATCGCTGCGGTGTCTGGTTTTGCCCTGGGCGGTGGCTGCGAACTGGCGATGATGTGCGACTTCATCCTCGCTGCCGACAATGCCAAGTTCGGTCAGCCGGAAGTCAACCTGGGCGTGCTGCCGGGCATGGGCGGCACCCAACGCCTGACCCGTGCGGTGGGCAAGGCCAAGGCCATGGAGCTGTGCCTGACCGGGCGCCTGATGGGCGCCGAAGAGGCCGAACGCGCAGGCCTTGTGGCGCGCATCGTGCCGCAGGCCGAATTGCTGGAAGAGGCGCTGAAGGTGGCGGCGACCATCGCCAGCAAGTCGATCCCGGTCAGCATGATGGTCAAGGAAAGCGTCAACCGTGCTTTCGAGGTCACCCTCAGTGAAGGTGTGCGTTTCGAACGTCGGGTGTTCCATGCGGCGTTCGCCACCGAAGACCAGAAAGAAGGCATGGCCGCCTTCATTGCCAAGCGCGAGGCGCAGTTCAAGGACCGCTGAAAAGCAGCGGGCACCGCCAGTGGCAGCGCCCGCTACTTCATTGTGCGTTGAAGAAGAACCGCTGCGCCGCCGCCGGCGTGATGCCAGCGCGGTAGACGGTGCCAGGATCGTTGTTGGTCAGGTAACGCTGCGCCGCGGTCTTCAGGTGACCCACGATGAAGCCCGCCTTCGGCGTCTCCAGCGCCGGGTAGTGGAAGTGTGCGTACCACAGCACCTCACCGTCATGGCTGATGGCGTATTCGTCCATGAAGTCTGCAGGTCGGCCCTTGACCTTGGCCAGGCGGGTACGGCCGGGCGTTGCGCTGACCTGCACCTGGCCGTGTTCGATCAGGTACTGAACATCGCCCATGCGCGGCAACTGCGCCAGGGCGGCCTGGGTTCGCAGGCGAGGCGCCGCTTGCCTGAGCCGTTCGCTTTGCTGGTACAAGGTCTGCACCACGACGGCGGCATCCTCTTGGCGAGGCGCCGCGTCGGTCTGGTTTTCAGCGGTCAGGCGGGCTTCGATGGCGCTGATCTGCGCCAGCAGATCCTCACGCTGTTGGGTGACCTGTTCCTCGATCTCGACCGGCAGAAAATTCCCAGTGGTCTGCTCCTCAAGTTTTTGCAAGCGCTCATCGACCCTGCGCATCAGCGCGTTGCTTTCCCTGAGCAGGCGTTTGAGTGACTTGCCGTTGGTGGCAGGGCGTGGATCGCTTTGACGGGCAAGCGCCACCCAGTTGCCATCCTCCAGGCGGTAGGCGCGGCTGGGCACATGCTGGTCAGGCCCGGCTATATCGACAATCGAAGCATCGTTCTTGCGCGGCTCGCCTAGCAGAAGGCCATGTTCCTGGGTTTCGATCAGGCCAGGCAGTTGCCGGCGCAGTTGCGCCACGGTCACGGTGGGCGGGTAGGATGGCAGCTCATCGAGGTCGGCCTTGACGCCATTGTCGATATCATCCAGGTCATTGGCCAGCTCGGCGAGGGTGGTTTTTATCGCGGTGTCGACTTGGGTAGCGTCCAGGTTCTGCAGCTGCCGGCGCACGCTGGCCAGCTTTTCGCGCAGACCTTGCAGCAAACGGACCTTGGCCTCGTCACTGGCGATGTCGGTGGTCAGGAATTGCACGCGCTGGCCCATGCACAGTTGGATCCCGTCCCACACGCGCTCCAGCCAGTAGAGGGCTTCTTCGCTCAACGTGTGTACGAAAGTCAGGCGGTTGATCAGCGTCTCGACATGCAGAAAACGCAGTGCCACGGGCTGCTCGCGGGTAACCTTGAGTTGCGTGATCGACTCGTACCAACGATTGATGTCGGGCTGGCTACGGCTGCTGGACTGCTGCAGCCGGGCCTGATGTTGGCCCAGGACACGGGTGGTGTCCATCAACTGCTCGAGCAACGGCGCCAGTTCGCTCAGGCGTTGGCCGGCGATCCTGGCGTCCGCATCGCTGAGTGATTCCCCCAGTGACTGCTTGTGCGCAAGCTTGAGTAATTGCTCCCGTTGCCCTTGGTAGAGCTCATGCAATGCGCTGAGCATGGCTTGCCGTGCCATACCCGCCTGATACAGCAGCTTGGCACGGTTGAGCTTGAAGTCACGGGTTCCGCCGGTGAGTGTATCCAGTCGTTCGAAGTCGTCGAGATACTGCTCCCAGAACTGGGCCAAGGCTTGCACGCGGGCCAGCGAAGCTTTCAGGGTAGCGGGGTCGTCGGTGTCCATTTTCGCCACTTCGGCCGCCAGCGCGTCGGTTTGCGCGTGGGCGCGACTGCTGGCCGCACCGATACGCGCCGTCACATCTTGCAGTGCCTGGCGGTTGGCTTCCCGGGTTTGCTGAATACGTTTGCCCAGGGGCATGCCGCCCAGCAGGCGCAAGCCCAGGTCCAGCTGCCAGCTACCGTTCTGGCCGCGTTTTATCCAAGGGCCTGGCGTGCGATCAGGGCCGATGATGCGCATCTGGTCGGTGTCTGTGTCTGCCGCGACCTCGAAGGGATGCCCGTCGATCACTGCATACAACCGGTTTTCGTGCAGATACAGCCCGCCCAGCGGCCCGCTAGGTGCGGGGCTGTGCAGCAGGGAAACCGGTACGGCGGCCTGCAAGGACATCAGCTGCTGCTGTTGGCTGGCCGTAAGTGTGCGCCTGGCAGAGGCCCAGCTGAAGTCCAGAAGCTCGGGCTGTAATGGCGTTTCGCTGATTTGCGGCATCGAAACTGTGGCAGATGCTGGCGGAGTCTGTCCGCCTGGTTCGACGGGGGCTTCTGGCTGCAGTTCCAGGCGCTCCCGGAACAGCGCGTGGGAAAACAGCAACATGGCGATATTGACCAGCAGGTTCACCAGTGCCATGCGATGCTCGGTCGGGTTCTGCTCGTCGGCAGATTCGACGTATGCCGCCAGTGCCACCTCCATCTGCGCCAGCCAGGCAATGCTGTTCACCAGCTTACCGGCCACGGGGAGCACTGAGTTGAGCAACAGCCAGCCGAGTTCACCCCAGTTCATCAAGCGGGTTTGCTCGCTGGTTACTGCATGTTCGCGGAAACGTTCGATGGTTTCTTCTACGCACGCCTGGTAGATCGCCGCGCCGGGATCGGTCGAGGCAGGTTCACTGGCCAATTGAACGGGAGCGGGGGTACTCAGCGGGATTTGACTGGTGTCATCCAGAGGGTGGAACAGGTGCGGTTCGAGGAATCCGCCATGCGCGTAGATTTTCCGAACGTCCGGGGCCAGCCGTTTCAGCATGTCGGTCTGCAGTTCGCCTGGCGTGCTGAGCGCCACGAACAGCGCCAGGCGGTCGGCGAACTGCAGGAGCGCGGGTGTATGCAGCGGCCGGTATAGAAGACACGGGAAGTGAGCCGGGGTATCAGCTTCAATCAACCAGGTGTTGCGTGGGTGATCGGGGGTGGCGCCTGGCGACTTGATGAAGCCAAGTGGGCGGATCACCCAGCGCGGTGAGTCGGTGCCCTGTTGGGGGTTGATCGCCTGGGCGATGCGCTCTGCAGCATCCTTGTCGATGTCCTGGCCGCGCAGGTGCAGTTCCAGCGCTTGCGCAGGCAGTTGGGAACGGAGCTGCCGGGTCAGCAGTTGCACGCGCTCCTGTCGTTGATGCGGATCGTCGAGCATTTTCTGGCGGAGCATGGCCGGGTACGCGCTGCCGATGTCGAGTTCCGTGATGATCTTGCGCAGGTAGCTTTCGCTCAGCCAGGCCGGGAGCACGCCGCCGTCGCGAGTGAGGGTGACTTTGCCCGGCTTGAGCAAGCCCAGGTTGCCGATGGCCAGTTGTGCCAGGGTGTAGGTGACGGGATTGATTTCACCCGTCTGGACCACGCCGCCTTGCCCGGGCACGGCAGTGGCTGTGACCTGATGGTTGATCACCTTCACCTGCCTGGGGTCAGGCGCGCTCTCGGGGTGATCGTGTTGCATGCGTGTGGACAGTTGATGATTGGCGAAGTCTTCGGCGCTGTCGATGCCGTCCAGCCAGAACTGACCCTGCACCCGGTCATAACCTTCAGCGATGTCGGCCAGCAGATTGCTGTAGTGCAGCAGAACCGGGCTGTCGGCGTTACGCAGCCAATCGGGCAGGCGCTCGTTGAGCGAGGCGCGACGTGCGGTCTCAAGGTCATCGCATTGGTCGAACATGGCGCTGAGGTTATCCACCAGCAGGTTCAGGGCAATCGGATCCGGTACTGGGGCGAACTGCTTGCCCACGTGCTGGATCGCTCGAACTTGTTGCGCCAGCATGCCCCGCGCCTGGTGCTCGAACGCATCACCCGTGGACGGCTGGAGGGTGACCCTGCGCGGCGCGGTACGAGCGGCTGCAGGCCAGCTGATGCCAATGTCTTCCAGCAGCGCCTGGCGGGAGCTGAAATCGAGGAGCCTGCCGGTCAGCGTGTACAGCAGCGTGATGGCGGCTGTCGGCTGGCTGTCGGTGCGCTCGATGAGCAGGGCGCTGGCCAGGTCGACATCCAGCTTGCCGTCGCTCGAGCAATCGATGCTCAGTTCACTGACCGCCAGCATTGCCGTGTTGCTCCAGGCTCGCCGCGAGGCGGCTTTTGGATAATCGTGCAGCAGCCGCGCGGTGCCCAGGGCCAGCGAGGGCAGGCTAGCTGCCTGATAGTGGCTGTCGATGGATTGTCCGAATACCCTTCGCAGGTAACGGGCATACCAGTTCCAGGGCGATTGCCCGCTTTCATCGGGCTGGTCCCAGTAGGCGATCAGCTGCTGCAGGTGCTCATCGATCAGACACGGAGCGACCTGATTGATCAGTTGCTCTACCGCGGAAAGTTCGACAGTCAGGGCCCAGGCGGGGTCAGGCTGATGATGATGGGTGAGATAATCATCGCCTTCAGCAAGATGCAGGGTGAGCTTGCTGCAGTAGGCTTCAACCACCGCTTGTGCCAATGGCCGGATCCACACCGTGCCGTGCCATGGCACCCAACTGACCAGATTGAGACTGGCTGGATCCAGATTCGCGCTCAGCCCGTGTTGCTGCCATCGTGACTGCACCATGGAGGTGGCTGTGTCGAGCAGCGTGGGGCGTTTTGCGAAGCGGCGGGCTACCTGGCAGTCGAGATTGGTGTGCAGTGCCAAGCGCTGGACGAGGGTGTCGGTCATGATCTATCGCTCATCGGCTGGAAACAGCCATCAGGCGACATTTGATCCGGGTAGCTGTATTAGCCCGTTGACACCTGCGGAGCACCTGTTGCGTGCTGTGTGCCAGGGTGCCGGCGAGCAGATTCCAGCCCATTGGGGTAATTTCCCCGGTGATTGCTGTTGCTCATGGCGGCTTGGCGCCTTAGACTGCCGCCCCCTGTAAAAGAGTGCCGGTTGGCGCTTGAAGAATTCCGCTGCCGGTGCCAAGGCGCCGGCGGCACCTGAATCGCCCAAATGCACATTTTTTCATAGAGAAATCGATGACCAAGGAACAGTTGCTGGCCATGTCGGCCGATGACTACATGAACGCTGACCAGCTGGCTTTCTTCGCTGGCCTGCTGCAGGCGATGAAAGTCGAAACCCATGAACGCATCGAGCTGAGCCGTGCCACCATCGAAGGCCTGGACACTCCGTCGGATCCTGCCGACGTGGCGTCGGTCGAAGAAGAGCGTAGCTGGCTGGTCAATGCCATCGACCGCGACCAGCGCTTGCTGCCGCAACTGGAAATGGCCCTGGACCGCATCTCCGACGAGAGCTTCGGCTGGTGCGATGACAGTGGTGAGCCGATTGGCCTGAAGCGTCTGCTGATCAGCCCGACCACCAAGTACTGCATCGAAGCCCAGGAGCGCCACGAGCAGCTCGACCGCCACCAGCGCCAGGTCTGACCCGGCGCAGTGCGCTAAGCCCCATGGAGCAATCCCTGGGGCTTTTTGCGTTCGCTGCATGAATGGCCTTGCGGTATTTATTGCTCAGGGCGTAAGACTGCTGTACCGGGATGCGCTGTTTCAGGGCGGTCGCTGGGGGTATCATGACCTTATCGTTAGGGTGCTATCTAAGTGCCGGAGGGAATGATGAACAGCCGAGTCGATGTCGCGGTGATGATCGGTTCAGGGGTGCCAGCGAGCTTGCAGGCACTGGGCAAGCGGGTCTGTTGGGTGGTCCTGGTCAATGGCGAGCGCCGTGGTACGGCGTTCGCCACCCGTGGCGAGGCCATGGAATGCCAGGCCGCCTGGTTGCAGCTCATGCAACAAGGTCACGCCGCCTGAACGGTTTCAGGCTTCCAGGCTGCGCGCCAGTGCGCAGGCATCGCGGTGCAGTCGGCGAAAGCCCTTGACCCTGCCCGTGGCGCTTTCGGTAATGTGGAAAAACTCTATACCTGCGGGTATCACCACGTAGCGTGGCATGCTGCTGGCGCATGAAAGGTAAGAAATGCTCTTTACCTCTCGACGGATTTCAGTGTTTTCGTGCATATTCATTCCCCGGTAATGCGCTGATGGATACCTGAGCCCGTTCTGCCGAGGGGCCTGCAGTTATCTATCGCATCTTTTCTGGCGGGTTTGTTGTCAGACATTACGCTTCCCTTATGGGGAATATGCCGAAAGCCTGCTTTGAGGCCATATCTGGCAAGCCAGAGTACAGATTCCTGCGTGCTGCATCGCCAGCAGGTACAGACGTTTCGTGCATCAATTTATTATTCTTTTCGCCTATCGAATTGAAATGGCCGTGCCTCACCGACTCCGAGTGAGGGCGGATGTCACCGGTTTGAGGATTACTTCATTGGCAGTCAGTACACTGGATACCCACGCCTTGTTTGCCCTGGGCGATTTGCGCGGTAAGTTGGCCAAGCTGTTTCAGGGCCGTTTCATCTATGTTACCGAACAGACCCCCGAAGGCCTGTACATGGCCGAGATCGACACCGAAAGCGCCTTGGTGGTCGATGACAAGCAACGCCTAGAATTGAAAGTCGGCGATCACTTCCGCGCCGCCGTGTTGCCTAGCCGCGAAGGCGGCAAACTGGAAATGCGCTTTCGCGAGATCAAGTTGAACGTCTACGGCGTGGGTGACTACGCATTTGTTTCGGTGCCTGAAGGCGAGGGCATCGTGTTCCGCGAAGGGCAGGGCGTGATGCTGGTTTTCGCCGCACAGCAGCAGGTTCAGGAAGGCCTGGGCAAGTTGCTCAAGGCGGTGACCGGCAAGGTCGCCAAGTGGCGCAAGGGCGAGCTGACCACCTTCAAGGCCAGTGAATGAGCGAAAGTGACGAAGCGCCTGGTACGCGTGCCGCGTTTCATCGGCAGTACCAGGTGCAAGCCCTGGCTGAGGCCCAGCGCCTGCTGGCGCAGCGTGGGGTGATGGGCGCAGGCTGGCTGAGTTGGGTGGCGGCCCAGCTGTATCAACTGAGCCCGCCCCCTTATGCCTCCATGGTGCGGCGCGAGTTGCAGCGCCTGACACAAGGCTGAGGCCAGCCGTTTCAGTGGCCGCGGTCGCGGCCACTGCTCACTTCTTCAGGTACGGCCTCTTTCGCCATGCGCTTGCGGAACAGCGCCGCGCGGGCCAGCAGCAGTGTCGTGACCGGTACGGTGATCGACAGCAGGATCGGGATCAGCCAGGCATGCAGCACCGGGTGATCCTTGAGCCAGGAGAAGTAGATGATCGACGCCAGCGCCACGCACCAGGCACCGATGGTCGACGCCAGCGCCGGTGGGTGCATGCGCTGGAAGTAGTCTTTCAGGCGCAGCAGGCCAATGGCGCCGATCAGTGCGAAGAGGCTGCCGATCAGCAGTAGCGCGGCAGTGACCAGCTCCAGCCAGAAGGGCAGTTCAAGGGTTTCGGTCATTCGATCACCTCACCACGCAGCAGGAACTTGGCCAGGGCGAACGAGCCGACAAAGCCGAACAGGGCAATCAGCAGCGCACCCTCGAAGTAGGTGTCACTGGCATAGCGGATTCCCAGCACCAGCATCGTCAGCATGGCCAGGATGTACAGGTAATCCAGCGCCAGCACCCGGTCCTGGGCGGAGGGGCCGCGGAACAGCCGGATCAACGCCAGGCCCATGGCCAGGGCGAAGATGAACAGGCTGGCGAGGACTGCGTTGGCGAGCAGGCCTGTCATTCGAAGATCTCCATCAACGGGCGTTCGTAGGTGTGCTTGAAGTGTTCGATGAAGGCCGCTTCGTCGTTCAGATCGAACACATGCAGCAGCAGTACGCTGCGGTCCAGGGCCAGTTCCGACCATACGGTGCCGGGTACCACGGTGGTGATCATCGACAGTGCCGCGAGGCCGTGGGCGTCGCGCAGGTCCAGTGGTATGTGCACGAAGGCCGAGCGTGGCGGGCGCTGCCCGGCGCGCAGCACACCAATGGCCACCAGCAGGTTGGAATGGATGACATCGAGGCCGACCCGGCCAATCAGCTTTGCCACTGCCCAGGGTTTGCGCACATGCGCGTATTGCGGGCGCAACGGTGCCATCAGCAGTGGGGCCAGCACGCCCAGTGCTGCGCCCAGCAACAGGTTGCCGGGGCTGAGCGACAGGTTCAACAGCAGCCACAGCACGAACAATGCAGCCGATAGCAGCGGAGCGGGAAACAGTCGGCTCATGGCTGCACCTGTACGTCGAGTGTGGTCGGGCCAGGGACGGGGCGGGCGGCCATTACCGCTTCGATGTAGGCGTCCGGCGCCTGCAGGCTGGCCGCAGTGTCCTGGGTGTAGCGCAGCAGCGGTTCAGCCCTGAAACTGAGGATGATGCACAGGCCGAGCAGGACCACGATGGGCAGGCACTCGTAGCGGCGCAGCACAGGTGAGGGGCGCTCTTCGGGCTTCCAGAAGCGCTGGATGCCAACCCGGCCGAAGGCGATCAGCGAGGCCATGCCTGAGAGGATCAGCAAGGCCACCAGCACCCAGCCCGCCGCCGGCAGCGGTTGCTCGGCTGGCATGCCCAGGCCCAGTGGGTTGAACAGTGCGCTGATCAGGTTGAGCTTGCTGACGAACCCGGATAGCGGCGGCATGCCGATGATCAGCAGGGCACAGGCGATGAAACTCAGGCCGAGGAATGCCATGGTCCAGGGGATGATCTGGCCGATGACCACCTTCTGCTCGTCGTCGAGGTTGATGCCTTTGGGCGGGTGCAGCGACTCGAGTGGTGAAGGCATGGCGTCTTCTTCTTCATCCAGCGGCGCCTCGTTGGCCGAACGCGAGCGCTCGACCAGTTCGGCCAGCAGGAACAACGCGCACAGCGCCAGGGTTGAGTTGACCAGGTAGAACAGGGCTGCGCCAGTGAGCGCCGGCTGGGCGAAACCGACTGCGCCGAGCAGGGTGCCGGCGGAAACCAGGATGCTCAACGCGGCCATGCGCTCCAGGCGTTGTGCGGCCAGTATCGACACCGCCGCCACGGCCAGGGTGACCAGGCCCCCGTAGACCAGCCATTGCCCGCCGAAATGCGCCGAAGCACCGGCCTGCCCGGAAAACAGCAGGGTCCACAGGCGCAGTACGGCGTACAGGCCGACCTTGGTCATGATGGCGAACAGCGCGGCGACGGGGGCACTGGCCGAGGCGTAGGCAGGCACCAGCCAGAAATTCAGCGGCCAGATGCCGGCCTTGACCAGGAAGGCCATGGCCAGGATCGCTGCGCCAGCGTGCAGCAGGCCACGGTCGGCTTCTGGCACCAGCGGGATCTTCAGGGCCAGGTCGGCCATGTTCAGGGTGCCGGTCACGCCGTACAGCATCGCTGCGCCAATCAGGAACAGCGATGAGGCGAACAGGTTGATGGCGATGTAATGCAGCCCGGCTCGCACCCGTGCGCGGCCCGAGCCATGCAGCAGCAGGCCGTAGGAGGCGGCCAGCAACACCTCGAAGAACACGAACAGGTTGAACAGGTCGGCGGTCAGGAAGGCACCGTACAGGCCCATCAGCTGGATCTGGAACAGCGCGTGGAAGCTGGCGCCGGCACCATCCCAGCGGGCACGGGCGAACAGCAGGGCGCTGATGCCGATGACGCCGGTCAGGGTCAGCAGCAGGGCTGAGAGGTGATCCACGACCAGTACGATGCCAAAGGGCGCGGGCCAGTTGCCAGGCAGGTAGACACCGATCGATTCCGCCTGCCCCTGGGTGCGCACCCACAACAGCAGACTGACGGCTATGGCCAGCCCGGTAAAGGTCGAAAGAAGGTTCAGGCGCGCCTTGACCTGGCGATGCTTTTCACCCAGCAACAGCATCACTGCCGCCGTCAGCAGTGGCAGCAGGATGGGGGCGACGATCAGCTGACTCATGCCACTCATTCGTCACGCTCCCGGCCGTCTACATGGTCGGTGCCGGTCAGGCCGCGCGATGCCAGCAGTACCACCAGGAACAGTGCGGTCATGGCAAAGCTGATGACGATGGCGGTGAGTACCAGCGCCTGCGGCAGCGGGTCGGTGTAGTGCAGCAGGTCCTGGGACACGCCGTCCTTGATGATCGGCTCCTTGCCGATGAACAGGCTGCCCATGCTGAAGATGAACAGGTTGACCCCATACGACAGCAGGCACAGGCCCATGATCACCTGATAGGTGCGCGGGCGCAGGATCAACCACACCCCCGAGGCGGCCAGTACACCGATGGCGACTGCAATGACTTCTTCCATCAGGCGGCTCCTGCTTGGCTGGACTTCGACGGGTTGCCCGGGCGGTAGGCACGCACCGACTGGTGCGCCAGGGCTGTGAGAATCAGCAGGGTCGAGCCGACCACCACGGTGAACACGCCGATGTCGAAGAACAGCGCGCTGGCCACGTGCACGTCGCCGAGCAGCGGCAGGTGCAGGTGAGCGGTATGGGTGGTGAGGAACGGGTAGCCGAGCAGCATGGCGCCGACCCCGGTCAAGGTCGCGCAGAGCAGCCCGGTGCCCATCCAGCGCAGCGGCCGCAGGCTCATCTGAGCTTCGACCCATTGGGTGCCGGCCACCATGTACTGCAGGATGAACGCCACCGACATCACCAGGCCAGCGACGAAACCGCCACCTGGCTGGTTATGGCCGCGCATGAACAGGTACATCGACACCAGCAGGGCGATTGGCAGCAGCAGGCGTACCAGCACTGCGGGCACCATCATGAAGCCCAGGGCGGTGTCGGTGGCATGCCGCGGGTTGATCAGGTCGGTGACCACGTCCGGCGCCAGCTGACGCTGCTGGGCTGGCAACTGCATGCTTTCCTTCGGTGGGCGGAAGCGCCGCAGCAGGGCGAATACGGTCAGCGCCACGGCCACCAGCACGGTGATCTCGCCGAGGGTATCGAAGCCGCGGAAGTCCACCAGCATCACGTTGACCACGTTGGTGCCGCCGCCTTGCGGCAGGGCGCGACTGAGGTAGAACGACGAGATATCGTTGGGCGTCGGCCGGGTCAGCATGGCGTACGACAGCACCGCCATGCCGGCACCGACCAGCACTGCCAGCAGCAGGTCGCGCAGGCGCCGGGCTCGGGCACGGTCGAGGCTGCCGGGTAGTGGCGAGACGCCTTCGATGCGCCGTGGCAGCCAGCGCAGGCCTAGCAGGATCAGTACCGTGGTGACCACCTCGACTACCAGTTGGGTCAGGGCCAGGTCCGGGGCGGAGAACCAGACGAAGGTGATGCAGGTCATCAGGCCGCAGACGCTGACCATGATCAATGCCGCCAGGCGGTGGTACTTGGCCTGGTAGGCGGCGCCGATGGCGCAGGCGATTGCGATCAGCCACAGCGCGACGAATACGCCGGAGCCGGGGATCTTCGGCCGGTCGCCCCAGCTCAGGCCGCTGTACAGCATCGGCGTGAGGCCGGCGATGAAGGCTGCCAGCACCAGCATGAACAGTTGTGACTGCAGGCGGCGGCTGGTCAGCAACCGCTCGATGCGTCGTGCCAGCAGCATCAGCCGGACCTGACCGTGTTCGAACAGGCGCTTGCCATTGAAGCGCTCGATCAGCGGCGGATACGGGAAGCGTCCACGGCGCAGCTGGTTGCGCAGCAGCAGGTAGAGCACGATACCGCCGCTCATGGCCACCAGGCTCATGATCAGCGGGGCGTTCCAGCCATGCCAGATGGCCAGGCTATATTCCGGCAGCGTGCCACCCACCACTGGCAGCGCAGCGGCAGCCAGCAGCGGGCCGACCGACTGCGCCGGGAAGATACCCACCACCAGGCAGGTCAGCACCAGCAATTCGACCGGCGCGCGCATCCAGCGAGGTGGCTCGTGAGGCGTGTGCGGCAGGTCCTCGGCCTTGGGCCCGAAGAACACGTCGACGGTGAAGCGTAAGGCATAGGCGACGCTGAAGGTCCCGGCGAGGGTGGCGATCACCGGCAGTGCGGCTTCGACCCAGGCCGTGGAGGTGATGAACACGGTTTCGGCAAAGAACATTTCCTTGGACAGGAAACCGTTCAGCAACGGTACGCCGGCCATCGAGGCGCTGGCCACCATGGCCAGGGTCGCGGTGTAGGGCACCAGGCGGATCAGCCCGCTGAGGCGGCGGATGTCGCGGGTGCCGCTTTCATGGTCGATGATGCCGGCGGCCATGAACAGCGAGGCCTTGAAGGTGGCGTGGTTGAGAATGTGGAACACGGCGGCGACCGCCGCCAGCGGGCTGTTGAGGCCCAGCAGCAGGGTGATCAGACCGAGGTGGCTGATGGTGGAGTAGGCCAGCAAGCCCTTGAGGTCGTTCTGGAACATTGCAGCGAAAGCGCCCAGCAACAGGGTCACGGCACCCGCGCCGCCGACGATCCAGAACCACTCGTCACTGCCCGACAATACCGGCCAGAGGCGTGCCAGGAGGAACACGCCGGCCTTGACCATGGTTGCCGAGTGCAGGTAGGCCGAAACCGGAGTGGGTGCTGCCATGGCATGGGGCAGCCAGAACTGGAAGGGGAATTGCGCACTCTTGCTCAGTGCGCCGATCAGGATAAGAGGAAGCAGCACAGGATACAGCGCGTGCTGGCGGATGCTATCGCCGGCAGCCAGGACCTTGTCCAGGTCGTAGCTGCCGACCACATGGCCGAGCAGCAGGGCCCCGACCAGCAGGCACAAGCCCCCGGCCCCCGTTACCATCAAGGCCATGTAGGCGCCGCGGCGGGCGTCGGCGCGGTGGTGCCAGTAACCGATCAGCAGGAACGAGAACAGGCTGGTCAGTTCCCAGAAGAACACCAGCTGGATCAGGTTGCCGGAGATCACCAGGCCGAGCATGGCGCCCATGAATGCCAGGAAGAAGGCGAAGAAGCGCGGCACCGGGTCCTGTGGCGACATGTAGTAGCGTGCATACAGCGACACCAGGGTGCCGATGCCCAGTACCAGCAATGAGAACAGCCAGGCGAAACCGTCCATGCGCAGGACCAGGTTCAGGCCCAGGCTGGGCAACCACAGCAGTTCTTCGCGGATGACGCCGCCATCGGCAATCTGAGGGTACAGCAGTGCTACCTGGACGGTGCCGACCAGGGCCACGAGCCCGGCAAGGATGGACTCGGCGTTGCGTGCGTTGTGCGGCAGCACAGCTGCCAGGCAACTGCCCACGAACGGCAGAAGCAGTAGCACTATCAATGACATAGCGGTCTATTCTGGAAAGGTTTGCAAGGATCATACGTGCCGGGCCGTTGATCACCAACACGCAAGCTGTCGCAGAATCCTACAAAAGCGCTGTGACGAGCTGTTTTTTTATAACAGTTTCTTACAGAGCATAGACGTTGCCGGGCACTTTACAGGCCGGCTTCGTGTTCGCGGGAGGCTGGTGCGTCGAGTGCTTCGCTGTTTTCACGGTTGCGACGGACCTTCAGCTCGCTGACCACCACGGCGATGACAATCAATAGCCCGCCGATCAACGCGATACCGGGCAGGCGCTCGCCGGCGATACGCCCGACGATGCCGGCCCACACGGGTTCACCTGCGTAGATCAGCGTGGCACGCGTTGGCGAAACCGATTTCTGCGCCCAGTTCATCGCCACCTGAATCACCGCGCTCATGGCGCCCAGGCCCAGTGCGCTGAGCAACAGCAACCAGGAAAAGTCGGGCAGGCGCTCCTGGGTCGGGACGATCATCAGGAACGCCAGCAGCGAAGCGGTGGCCAACTGCACCACGGTGACCCGGCGCACATCGACCTGGCCGGCGAAGCGGCTGATCAGGATGATCTCGGCGGCAATAGCCACTGCACTCACCAGGGTGACCACTTCACCTTCGCTGAAGTGCAACGCGCCGCCTTCGGGCCCGGCCAGCAGCATCAGGCCAACGAACGCCAGGCAGATACCGAGGCTCGGCATCAGCCCTGGGCGGCGCCCCAGCACCAACCATTGCAGCAGCGGTACGAACGGCACGTAGAGCGCCGTGATGAACGCCGACTGGCTGCTGCTGATGGTTTGCAGGCCCATGGTCTGCAGGCCGTAACCCAGCATGATGGATACCCCGATCAGCACGCCGGCCTTCAGCTCGGTGAAGGTCAAGCCAGACAAGGCACGCGCCGAGGCCAGGCCGACGAACAGCGCCGCTGCGGCGAAGCGCAGGCCGACGAAGAACATCGGGCCGCTCACGGTCATGACGTTGTGCACCAGCAGGAAGGTACCGCCCCACAGCATGGTGATGAACACCAGCACCATTTCTGCCTTGCTCAGGCGAAAAGATACCGCGGTCTGTGGGCTGCTGGTCGGTTGGCTCATGGGCTTGCGCACTCGAAGGGGTACGGCGCACAATCGCCGCAAAGTGGGCAGTATACTGCGCAACTGGTGAGAGTGAGCAATATAGTGCACAAAGATTCCGCGCACCGGGCCTCGGTGCTGCAACATGTCAGCCTCAATGTCCGCAGCCTGCGCAATGCGGCCGGGATGAGTCAGAGCGCCCTGGCCGAACGTTCCGGGGTCAGCCGACGGATGCTGGTGGCGATCGAGGCGGGCGAGAAGAATGTCAGCCTGACCACGCTCGACCTGATTGCCGAAGCCCTTGGGGTCGCCTTCAGCACCCTGATCCAGGCCCCGGATCAGCGCGACCCCAGCCGCATCGACGAACTGGCCTGGACCGGCGAGCACCCGCAGAGCAAGGCAGTGCTGCTGGCCAGCAGCAGCGCCCGGCGCGAAGTGGAAATCTGGGAGTGGACCCTCGCGCCTGGCGAGTGCTACCGCAGCGAAGCCGATGCCGATGGCTGGAGTGAGCAGATCTACGTGGCCGAAGGCCAATTGACGCTGATCATCGAAGGCGCCGAGCACTGCCTGCGGGTCGGGCAGTTCCATGTGTTCCCCAGCAACTGCCGCTATGCCTACCGCAATGATGGGGCAGTGCCCGTGCGCTTCGTGCGTAATGTGGTGATCTGAGTGGCGCCAGGCTCAGCCCTTGAGCAGTTCGTCGGTCTTCACCACCTTGGCATAGGCAAACGCGAGCGCGGCCATGGCCGAATCGTGCACCTGGGCAGCCGGCACCTGCTTGCCATCGAACTCCAGCGGCAGGGTGGCGCAGGCATCGTGGGCCACGGTGACGTCATAGCCAAAGTCGGCGGCCGCACGGGAAGCGGCGTCGATGCACATGTGGCTCATGCTGCCGACGATGGTCACGGCCTCGACCTGATGCTGGTCCAGCGTCTGTTTCAGGTCGGTGCCGAGAAATGCGTTGACCTTGTGCTTGAGTACCACGGGTTCGCCCGCCGTTGGCGCGACCTTCGAATGAATGGCCGAACCTTGGCTCCCCGGGGCGAAGAATGGCGCATCGGCGCTTTCGAACTCATGCCGCACGTGAACCACCAGGTCGCCTTTCTGGCGCGCCGCGGCCAGCAGGCGTGCGGCATTGTCAGCCGCCTTGTCGGCACCCTCGAGGGTCCATTTGCCGCCAGGGAAGTAGTCGTTCTGGATGTCGATGATGATCAGGGCCTGCTTGCTCATGTTGCCTCCTGTGGCAGTAGTCGTTGGCTGACGATAGTTATAGGCTGTGGTCACCGACTTGAGGATTGGCGCGATCGACACAATGACGGCAAAAACTGACAGCCCTGGCAGCCTGGAGATCGGCCTGCTGCACTATCCGGGCGCGCAGCGCGCGGCACTGCATGGCTTGAGCGACCTGTTCAGCGTGGCCAATCGTGTGGCCGCCGAGCTGGGCGCGCTCGAACTGCCACAGGTGCGCGTCAGCCACTGGCAGGTCGATGAAGCAGGGCAATTACGCCTGCTTGAGGATAGCCCCGGCACGGCGGGCCAGCCGCTGCGTGTGCTGATCATTCCGCCGAGCCTCGAGTCGACGCCTGCATTGGAGCTGCTGGAGCGACACCGGCAGCCGCTGTGCCAATGGCATGGCCAGGGCACGGTGTTGGCTTCGGTATGCATTGGCGTATTCTTCATCGCTGCCAGTGGCCTGCTCGACGGGCGGGCCGCGAGTACCCACTGGAACTATGCGCAAACCCTTGCCCAGCGTTACCCGAAGGTCCGTGTGGAGGCCAACCAGCCGTTGCTGGATGACGGTGACATCATGACTTCAGCCGGGTTGATGGCCTGGACCGAACTGGGGCTGCGTCTGCTGGAGCGCTACCTGGGGGCCTGCGTGGCCTGGGAAACGGCGCGCTACATGTCTGTCGAGCCGGTCGCCAGGCCGTTGCCGGGGGCGCTGTTCAGCCCGCGCCTGGATCATGGTGACCAAGCGGTGCTGAGGGTTCAGCACTGGTTGCAGGCCGCTGGGGCGCAAGACGCCGACCTCGCCGGCATGGCAGCCTGTGCCGGGCTTGAAGCGCGCACATTCCTCAGGCGCTTCCGTGCGGCCACCGGTTTGAAACCCACTGAGTACTGTCAGCAGGTCAAGGTAGGGCGGGCATGCCGGATGCTGGAGTTCACCCGGCGTACGGTGGAGCAGATTGCCTGGGGTGTGGGGTATCAGGACCCTGGGGCGTTTCGCAAGGTGTTCCAACGCATCACCGGGCTCACGCCAAGCGAGTACCGGCAACGCCTCGCGCTGCCCTGTTCAGGGTAGATGCGGCCCCGGCCCAGCGTCTGCCAGGTGGTCCTGGCGGTTGCGCAGCGGGCACTCCTTCAGCGACATGCAACCACAGCCAATGCAGCCATCGAGCTGGTCACGCAGCCTGACCATTTCGTCGATGCGCCGGCTCAAGTCGTCACGCCAGCGCGCCGAAAGCCGTTGCCAGTCTTCGGCGGTCGGCGTGTGGTCGCTGGGCAGCGCGGCCAGGGCAGCGGCAATCTCAGCCAGCGGTATGCCCAGACGCTGGGCCATCTTGATCACTGCGACCCGGCGCAGCATCGCCCTGGGATAGCGCCGCTGGTTGCCAGCATTGCGGGTGCTCTGGATCAGCCCCTTGGTCTCATAGAAATGCAGCGCGGTCACCGCCACGCCGCTGCGCGCTGCCAGTTGGCCGACGCTGAGCAGTTTGTCGGGGGTGGTTGAGGTTGTCCTCGTCATGGGAAAAATCGCTTGACCTTGAGTTAACTGGAGGTTTTACCCTGCTGGCCATTCTGTAGCAAGCGCAGTAGCAAGGAGACCCGCCATGACGGCCACGCAGCATTCACTGTGGTTCACTCAGATGATCGAATACGAGGTGCCCGCTTCACGCCAGGCAGCGCTGGCTGAGGCATTGGTCTCGCGCAGCGAAGACCTGGCCATGCGTTGCCAAGGTTTGCAACGTGTCAGCATTCAGGCCAGCGACGATGGCTGCCGCGTCTTGCAATACCTGCAATGGCAATCACGCCTGGCCTGGGTGGAGGCTGCGCAGTGTTTTGCTGAAGAGCCATTCTTCGACCTGCTCAGCCGCCATCAGGCGCGAGGTGTCAACTTCGCTGCCTATCAGACGTTGCGCAGCCTGGTACGAGGGGCTGACGGGGGGCTGCATTGCCAGGTCGGTGACAGTCAGGCATACCAGGGGGCGTAGTGCGGGTAGCGGTCCAGGCGTGCGCCGACCACCATTTCGCTGATCCAGGCCGTCAGCATCGCACTGTAGGCCTTCTGGCTGGCCTCGCTGGATAACGCGTGATCGGCACCATCGACGATACGATGGGTCAGCGAGTGTGCGCTGACGAACGCCGAACGGTAGCTCATCAGCGTGGAATGCGGCACGTAGTCGTCCTGTTCCGATTCGACCAGCAGCACATCCCCGGCAAACTCGGCGCAGGCGGCCAAGGCACGATTGTCTGCCGGGCCGAGCGCGCGCTGGCGGTAGGCATGGAGGCGCTGGCGGTCGAGGGCCTGCTTGGGCATGTTCCATTCGTCATCCCAATACATCGCCGGTACCCGCAAGGCCAGCCATTTCACCGGCCGCTGCAGGGTCAGCAAGGTGGCCAGGTAGCCGCCGTAGCTGCTACCAATGATGGCGATGGCGCTGCCGTCGACCGCCGGGTGGCTGGCCAGCCGGTCGTAGGCGGCCAGCAGGTCCGTGAGGTTCTGTTCGCGGGTGACGGTCAGGCGCTGGCTTTCGGTCTTTTCGTGGCCGCGCAGGTCGAAGGTCATGCACACGCAACCCAGGCCGGTAATTTGCCGGGCGCGCGCCAGGTCGCGCTGCTGGCTGCCGCCCCAGCCGTGGACGAAGAGAATGCCGGGCATCTTGCTGCCAGGGCTGACCAGGGTGCCGGCGATGCTGTCACCATCGACCTGCAGTTCCACGGGTTCACTCTGAATGCTCATGCTGGCGAATCCGCGCGTACTTGCTGAATTGTCCGAGTTCACTGTCGTTTCCTTGATAGAAGAGGGTGGCGTCAGTGGGCAGGTCGGGGACACCGAATACTTCATGGGTGGATGCGCATACCTGCTGCAGGGCCGGGTCGTCGGCAAATGCCTGCAATGCCAGGAGCTCTGCGCTGCTGGCGCCCCCCACGCGCCAGGATTGTTCGAGCACGCCGCTGCGCAAATGGCCCTGGGCCGTGGTGCCGCGGGCGATATCGTAGTTGCGTCGCGATGCGATGAAATCAGGGAAATGCTGTTCGGCGGCTTGCTCGTAGACCATAGCCTGGTTGATCGCCAGGCGTAGATGGTCCTCCAGAGGCAGCTGCAGCAGGGCATGGTAATCACCCCGTACCACGACCAGTTCGGAGCCACCGTAGACCTCGATGCCTTGGTGGTCATGGGTCAACTGCTGGGTGCCGTGATAGCTGCAGGTCAGGCCTGCGACGCGGACCTGGCCGACGCTGAAGGTCTCGACCTTGCTGAGGTCCTCCTCCAGCACAAGGCCCCACAGGGCCAGGTCTCGTTCATCGATGTTGGCCAACAGTGGCTCCAGTTCATCCGCCTCGGTGATGACGCGCTGGCCACGGCCGGCACAAGCCAGTACCGGCTTCACGCGCAGCGGGCCGTCACGCAGCAGCAATCGGGCGGCGTGCCGGGCATCGGCCTTGCTGAACACGGTGTAGCCGCAAAGCAGGGCATCACTGGCCTGGCGGGCGAAGGCATCGGTCCAGCCCAGCGGGAACTCGGCATCGGCCGGTAGCGGGTGGGAAATCGCCTTGGTAGCCATGTAGGGGTGGCTGACCAAGCCGCCGAACAGGTCCTGCTCGCTGCGAATGCCCATGGCGGCGTAACGCTCAGGGCCGATCAGGGTTTCGGTAGGCAGGTAAAAGTAGTGTGGGGCTTCCCCCGCCGGCACATTGGCCAGCACGGTATCGCAGCCCAGCAGCCGGGCCAGGCGATCAGCAAGCTTCAGGTGCACGGCATGTTCATGTTCCGGGGTGTGTTCGCGGGTATCGAGCAGCACCACGGCGGTCTTCTGGTCGCAGGCACTGGGCATGGGCATCTGCCTCTGCGCAATGAATGTACAGGTTGTGAAGCCTGTGCCTGCGGTAAGTTCAGCTGGAAATGACTGATGGTCCAGAGTCGGTTGTAGGAAGCGTCTTTTTTGCAGGTGGCGTCGTGGGCATAGCATGCCGTGAGTCGGTCGCCACGATTGCGGCACCGTGGCAGCTGTTCCATTATCCTCATCCTGGAATAACCACGATGTGTCCGCAGGAGTGCGCATGAACGTTCAGACCACCATTCAGCAAAGTGTGCCGGAGCGCCTGGCGCGCGTGCGCGCAGTCATGGCGCGGGAAGGGGTCGATGCCCTGCTGGTGCCGTCGGCCGACCCGCATCTTTCCGAATACCTGCCAGGCTACTGGCAGGGGCGGCGGTGGCTGTCGGGGTTCGATGGCTCGGTGGGCACCTTGGTGGTGACTGCGGACTTTGCTGGAGTGTGGGTCGACAGCCGCTATTGGGAGCAAGCCGAGAAGGAGCTGGCCGGTAGCGGCATCGCCTTGATGAAGCTGTTGCCAGGCAAGCCGGGCGCGCTCGAGTGGCTCGGGGACAATGTCCGGGAGGGTGGTGCCGTGGCTGTGGATGGTGCGGTCATGGCGCTGGCGCCGGCGCGTCAACTGGAAGAACGGCTAAAGGCTCGCAAGGCCCGCCTGGTAACCGATCGGGACTTGCTCGCCGACGTCTGGGAGGGCCGCCCGGCGCTGCCTGGCAACCCGGTGTATCAGCATCTGCCGCCCCATGCCACGGTCAGCCGGGCCGAGAAGCTCGCCCAGCTGCGGGCCACGCTGCAGGAGAAGGGCGTGGATTGGCACTTCATCGCGACCCTGGACGACATCGCCTGGCTGTTCAACCTGCGCGGCAGTGATGTGTCGTACAACCCGGTTTTCGTTTCCTTTGCATTGGTCGGCAAAGCGCAGGCGATCCTGTTCGTCGGTGCCGGAAAGCTCGATGAGCATTTGCGCCATGTGCTCAAGGTCGATGGCATCGAAGTGCGCGATTACACGGCGGTGCACGATGCCTTGGCGCAGTTGGCGGCCGATAGCCGGCTGCTGGTCGATCCGGCTCGGGTGACCTGCGGCCTGCTGAAAAGCCTGGATGCCCGGGTGCAACTGGTGGAAGGACTGAATCCGACCACCTTGAGCAAATCACGCAAAGGGGAAGAGGAGCTGGTGCATGTACGCCAGGTCATGGAGCAGGATGGCGCGGCCTTGTGCGAATTCTTCGCCTGGTTTGAAGCGCATCAGGGCCAGGAGGTCATTACCGAGCTGACGGTCGATGAACAGTTGAGTGCTGCGCGTGCCCGCCGGCCCGGCTTCGTCTCGCTGAGTTTTTCGACCATCGCGGCATTCAACGGTAATGGCGCGATGCCGCATTACCGTGCTACCGAAGAATCCCATGCGGTCATCGAAGGTGATGGCCTGCTGTTGATCGATTCTGGAGGGCAGTATCTGGGAGGTACCACTGACATCACGCGAATGGTCCCGGTGGGTAATCCGACCCTGGAGCAGAAGCAGGACTGCACGCGCGTGCTCAAGGGCATGATTGCCCTGTCGCGTGCCAGCTTCCCGCGCGGCATTCTGTCTCCGTTGCTCGATGCCATCGCGCGGGCGCCGATCTGGGCAGACCAGGTCGACTACGGTCATGGCACCGGGCATGGCGTTGGCTACTTCATGAACGTGCACGAAGGCCCGCAGGTGATTGCCTACCAAGCGGCAACCACGCCGCAGACGGCAATGCAGGAAGGCATGATCAGTTCGATCGAACCGGGCACCTACCGGCCTGGTGCCTGGGGTGTGCGTATCGAGAACCTGGTAGCCAACCGTGAGTCGGGCAAGAGTGCGTTTGGTGATTTCCTGCGGTTCGAGACCTTGACCCTGTGCCCTATCGACACCCGTTGCCTGCTTCCCGAGATGCTGGCCAAGGAAGAGCGGGATTGGCTGAACCAATACCACGCAACAGTGCGTGAGCGTCTGGCACCCTTGCTGCAAGGCCCTGCGCTGGACTGGCTGCAGGTGCGTACAGCGCCGCTCTGAGCGGTTTGATGGCAGGTCGGCAAATGGAAGAAGGGCAGCTCGCGGGCTGCCCTTGCTCATTTACAGATGACGATCATGCTGCGGCTGGTATAGCCGGCGGGGTTGATGCCAAACAGGTAGTCCCCAGGCTCTTCGTCAGTGTCGCCGGAGCGGGCGATCACCTTGTAACCGCGAGTGCTGCAGGACGTGGCTGCCTTGCTGTAGCACTTGTCCCACGACGAGGACAGGCCGGAGCAATTGATATGCAGGCCCTTTTTCCCCCTTTTGACCTCAGTCTTGGCCGTTGCGGCGCATCCGGCAATGGCCAAGACGGCCAGGATGAGCAAAATACGTTTCATGCCTGTCCTTATAATGCAGGGCTGATCAGCTGTCTGGCCCTGTCGTTATCGCTTCGGTTCTTCTTGAGTCTTTCTCGGCTTCCGTGTGCGCACAAGTAGATAGCGTGAAGATTATGATTTTGTGACAGCTTAATCAGCAGGACGAAGGGGGACAATGATTAATCGCGTCTCAAATGAAAATATGTCTCAAATCAGTCTGCAGCGACCACCGGATTCGATTCTCGGCGCATGGACAGTGTGGCGCCGGCCGAGGCTGTAATGATGGCGAGAATCGCCAGCCATTGGGTAGTGCTCAGTACTTCGCCGAGGAACAGCAGGCCTGACAGTGCGCCAATCGCCGGTTCGACGCTCATCAGGGTACCGAAAGTACGGGCTGGCATGCGGGTCAGGGCGACCATCTCCAGGCTATAGGGCAGGGCGGTCGAAAGTACCGCGACGCCCAGAGCCAGCGGGATGAGGGCAGGGGTGAGCAATGCACTGCCGGCATGGACGATACCGATGGGCGCGACGAACAACGCTGCGACCACCACGCCGAGGGCGGCGCTCTGGATACCGTGCTCGGCGCCGGCGCGTTGGCCGAACAGGATGTACAGTGCCCAGCACACGCCAGCGCCAAGCGCATACGCTGCCCCCAGTACATCAAGTGGCTGGCCGCCATGCCCGACTGGCAGCAACAGCAACAGGCCGACGACTGCCAGGGCAATCCATACGAAATCCAATGCACGGCGCGAGGCGAACAGCGCCACGGCCAGTGGGCCGGTAAACTCCAGGGCAACGGCGATACCCAGCGGTGTGGTTTGCAGCGACATATAGAAGAGGAAGTTCATGCCGCCCAGGGACATGCCGTAGATGACGACGTTGCGCAGGGTGTTGGCTGTCATGCGCACGCGCCAGGGGCGCAGGATCAGCAACATGATGATGCTGGCGAAAATCAGGCGCAGGGTGGTGGTGCCTTGTGCTCCGATAATGGGGAACATGCTTTTGGCCAACGAGGCGCCGGACTGGATCGAGGCCATGGCAATGAGCAGCAGGCCGATCGGGAAGAGAGTGGCGGCCAGGCTGCGGGGCTGGGTGTTCATTTATGTGCGGCTATCCTTGGGATGTGTGCAGGGGTGTGCAATATAGTGCGCAATTGCTTGGGCCGGGTGCAAGGGGATGGCTTGGGATTGGGTTGGTTTTAAGTGGTGCCTGCCTTTAGTTGTCTGGCGCCTGTGAGATCGAGCGCCGCCCGCGCGGCGCATCGCGAGCTGCGCTCGCTCCTACGTTTGTTTCGGGCCAGTAATGCCTGTGACAGGCGCGCGCGACCGCCTTGTTGGCACGACGCGATAGCGTGCCATGCGCCAAGACGTTCGCGCGCAAATCCCCCAGGAAAAATTGGCCCGAAACAAACGTAGGAGCGAGCGCAGCTCGCGATGCGCCGCGCGGGCGGCGCTCGATCGCATAGGCGCTGAATGCGTCGTGGCGGGCACTTGGCAGCCTTGATACGGTCTTTTTCGCTTATATTTCACTTTATTGAAATTAAAGGTTGACGCCCTTCCGAATCCCCTTATAATGCGCCCCACTTCCAGCGACAACGGAACGACAAACTCCTTGAAATTCAACGAGTTAGACGATTCGGAAGGTGCTGAAAGGGCTTCGATCAAATGATCGATAGCGGTTGAGATGAAGGTTGACAGCGGTTTTAAACGCTGTATTATTCGCCTCCCGCTGCGAGTGATCGCAGCGAGTCAAGTGTTTGAAGCTAAACGAGTTTCTCGCAAAAAACTTCAAAATAAACGCTTGACAGCAAATGAGGAAAGCGTAGAATGCGCGCCTCGGTTGAGACGAAAGGCTCTTAACCAAACGCTCTTTAACAAATCGAATCAAGCAATTCGTGTGGGTGCTTGTGAGTACGGACTGATAGTCACAAAGATTATCAGCATCACAAGTGGCCATGCGAGAAATCACATAGTCATTTGAGATTGCTGAGCCAAGTTTAGGGTTTCTTAAAAACCCAAGCAGTATTGAACTGAAGAGTTTGATCATGGCTCAGATTGAACGCTGGCGGCAGGCCTAACACATGCAAGTCGAGCGGATGACGGGAGCTTGCTCCTTGATTCAGCGGCGGACGGGTGAGTAATGCCTAGGAATCTGCCTGGTAGTGGGGGACAACGTTTCGAAAGGAACGCTAATACCGCATACGTCCTACGGGAGAAAGCAGGGGACCTTCGGGCCTTGCGCTATCAGATGAGCCTAGGTCGGATTAGCTAGTTGGTGGGGTAATGGCTCACCAAGGCGACGATCCGTAACTGGTCTGAGAGGATGATCAGTCACACTGGAACTGAGACACGGTCCAGACTCCTACGGGAGGCAGCAGTGGGGAATATTGGACAATGGGCGAAAGCCTGATCCAGCCATGCCGCGTGTGTGAAGAAGGTCTTCGGATTGTAAAGCACTTTAAGTTGGGAGGAAGGGCAGTAAGTTAATACCTTGCTGTTTTGACGTTACCGACAGAATAAGCACCGGCTAACTCTGTGCCAGCAGCCGCGGTAATACAGAGGGTGCAAGCGTTAATCGGAATTACTGGGCGTAAAGCGCGCGTAGGTGGTTTGTTAAGTTGGATGTGAAAGCCCCGGGCTCAACCTGGGAACTGCATCCAAAACTGGCAAGCTAGAGTACGGTAGAGGGTGGTGGAATTTCCTGTGTAGCGGTGAAATGCGTAGATATAGGAAGGAACACCAGTGGCGAAGGCGACCACCTGGACTGATACTGACACTGAGGTGCGAAAGCGTGGGGAGCAAACAGGATTAGATACCCTGGTAGTCCACGCCGTAAACGATGTCAACTAGCCGTTGGAATCCTTGAGATTTTAGTGGCGCAGCTAACGCATTAAGTTGACCGCCTGGGGAGTACGGCCGCAAGGTTAAAACTCAAATGAATTGACGGGGGCCCGCACAAGCGGTGGAGCATGTGGTTTAATTCGAAGCAACGCGAAGAACCTTACCAGGCCTTGACATGCAGAGAACTTTCCAGAGATGGATTGGTGCCTTCGGGAACTCTGACACAGGTGCTGCATGGCTGTCGTCAGCTCGTGTCGTGAGATGTTGGGTTAAGTCCCGTAACGAGCGCAACCCTTGTCCTTAGTTACCAGCACGTTATGGTGGGCACTCTAAGGAGACTGCCGGTGACAAACCGGAGGAAGGTGGGGATGACGTCAAGTCATCATGGCCCTTACGGCCTGGGCTACACACGTGCTACAATGGTCGGTACAGAGGGTTGCCAAGCCGCGAGGTGGAGCTAATCTCACAAAACCGATCGTAGTCCGGATCGCAGTCTGCAACTCGACTGCGTGAAGTCGGAATCGCTAGTAATCGCGAATCAGAATGTCGCGGTGAATACGTTCCCGGGCCTTGTACACACCGCCCGTCACACCATGGGAGTGGGTTGCACCAGAAGTAGCTAGTCTAACCTTCGGGGGGACGGTTACCACGGTGTGATTCATGACTGGGGTGAAGTCGTAACAAGGTAGCCGTAGGGGAACCTGCGGCTGGATCACCTCCTTAATCGACGACATCAGCCTGCTGATGAGCTCCCACACGAATTGCTTGATTCATGGTTGAAGACGATCAAGACCCTATATAGGTCTGTAGCTCAGTTGGTTAGAGCGCACCCCTGATAAGGGTGAGGTCGGCAGTTCAAATCTGCCCAGACCTACCAATATGCGGGGCCATAGCTCAGCTGGGAGAGCGCCTGCCTTGCACGCAGGAGGTCAGCGGTTCGATCCCGCTTGGCTCCACCACTTTCGCGGTACGCAGTCACTGTTCAGAACTTAGAAATGAACATTCAGTTCGAATGTTGATTTCTGACTTTTGTCAGATCGTTCTTTAAAAATTCGGATATGTGATAGATATAGACTGAACACCAGTTTCACTGCTGGTGGATCAGGCTAAGGTAAAATTTGTGAGTTCTGCTCAGCAATGAGCAACATGCGAATTTTCGGCGAATGTCGTCTTCACAGTATAACCAGATTGCTTGGGGTTATATGGTCAAGTGAAGAAGCGCATACGGTGGATGCCTTGGCAGTCAGAGGCGATGAAAGACGTGGTAGCCTGCGATAAGCTTTGGGGAGTCGGCAAACAGACTGTGATCCAGAGATCTCTGAATGGGGGAACCCACTCAGCACAAGCTGAGTATCTTGTACTGAATACATAGGTGCAAGAGGCGAACCAGGGGAACTGAAACATCTAAGTACCCTGAGGAAAAGAAATCAACCGAGATTCCCTTAGTAGTGGCGAGCGAACGGGGACCAGCCCTTAAGTTGATTTGAGATTAGTGGAACGCTCTGGAAAGTGCGGCCATAGTGGGTGATAGCCCCGTACACGAAAATCTCTTGTCAATGAAATCGAGTAGGACGGAGCACGAGAAACTTTGTCTGAACATGGGGGGACCATCCTCCAAGGCTAAATACTACTGACTGACCGATAGTGAACCAGTACCGTGAGGGAAAGGCGAAAAGAACCCCGGAGAGGGGAGTGAAATAGAACCTGAAACCGTATGCGTACAAGCAGTGGGAGCCTACTTGTTAGGTGACTGCGTACCTTTTGTATAATGGGTCAGCGACTTATATTCAGTGGCGAGCTTAACCGAATAGGGGAGGCGTAGCGAAAGCGAGTCTTAATAGGGCGTTTAGTCGCTGGGTATAGACCCGAAACCGGGCGATCTATCCATGGGCAGGTTGAAGGTTAGGTAACACTGACTGGAGGACCGAACCGACTACCGTTGAAAAGTTAGCGGATGACCTGTGGATCGGAGTGAAAGGCTAATCAAGCTCGGAGATAGCTGGTTCTCCTCGAAAGCTATTTAGGTAGCGCCTCATGTATCACTGTAGGGGGTAGAGCACTGTTTCGGCTAGGGGGTCATCCCGACTTACCAAACCGATGCAAACTCCGAATACCTACAAGTGCCGAGCATGGGAGACACACGGCGGGTGCTAACGTCCGTCGTGAAAAGGGAAACAACCCAGACCGTCAGCTAAGGTCCCAAAGTCATGGTTAAGTGGGAAACGATGTGGGAAGGCTTAGACAGCTAGGAGGTTGGCTTAGAAGCAGCCATCCTTTAAAGAAAGCGTAATAGCTCACTAGTCGAGTCGGCCTGCGCGGAAGATGTAACGGGGCTCAAACCATGCACCGAAGCTACGGGTATCACCTTTGGTGATGCGGTAGAGGAGCGTTCTGTAAGCCTGTGAAGGTGAGTTGAGAAGCTTGCTGGAGGTATCAGAAGTGCGAATGCTGACATGAGTAACGACAATGCGAGTGAAAAACTCGCACGCCGAAAGACCAAGGTTTCCTGCGCAACGTTAATCGACGCAGGGTTAGTCGGTCCCTAAGGCGAGGCTGAAAAGCGTAGTCGATGGAAAACAGGTTAATATTCCTGTACTTCCAGTTATTGCGATGGAGGGACGGAGAAGGCTAGGCCAGCTTGGCGTTGGTTGTCCAAGTTTAAGGTGGTAGGCTGAGATCTTAGGCAAATCCGGGATTTCAAGGCCGAGAGCTGATGACGAGTGCTCATTAGAGCGCGAAGTGGTTGATGCCATGCTTCCAAGAAAAGCTCCTAAGCTTCAGATAACTGGGAACCGTACCCCAAACCGACACAGGTGGTTAGGTAGAGAATACCAAGGCGCTTGAGAGAACTCGGGTGAAGGAACTAGGCAAAATGGCACCGTAACTTCGGGAGAAGGTGCGCCGGCGAGGGTGAAGGACTTGCTCCGTAAGCCCATGCCGGTCGAAGATACCAGGCCGCTGCGACTGTTTATTAAAAACACAGCACTCTGCAAACACGAAAGTGGACGTATAGGGTGTGACGCCTGCCCGGTGCCGGAAGGTTAATTGATGGGGTTAGCGCAAGCGAAGCTCTTGATCGAAGCCCCGGTAAACGGCGGCCGTAACTATAACGGTCCTAAGGTAGCGAAATTCCTTGTCGGGTAAGTTCCGACCTGCACGAATGGCGTAACGATGGCGGCGCTGTCTCCACCCGAGACTCAGTGAAATTGAAATCGCTGTGAAGATGCAGTGTATCCGCGGCTAGACGGAAAGACCCCGTGAACCTTTACTATAGCTTTGCACTGGACTTTGAATTTGCTTGTGTAGGATAGGTGGGAGGCTTTGAAGTGGGGACGCCAGTTCTCATGGAGCCATCCTTGAAATACCACCCTGGCAACTTTGAGGTTCTAACTCAGGTCCGTTATCCGGATCGAGGACAGTGTATGGTGGGTAGTTTGACTGGGGCGGTCTCCTCCCAAAGAGTAACGGAGGAGTACGAAGGTGCGCTCAGACCGGTCGGAAATCGGTCGTAGAGTATAAAGGCAAAAGCGCGCTTGACTGCGAGACAAACACGTCGAGCAGGTACGAAAGTAGGTCTTAGTGATCCGGTGGTTCTGTATGGAAGGGCCATCGCTCAACGGATAAAAGGTACTCCGGGGATAACAGGCTGATACCGCCCAAGAGTTCATATCGACGGCGGTGTTTGGCACCTCGATGTCGGCTCATCACATCCTGGGGCTGAAGCCGGTCCCAAGGGTATGGCTGTTCGCCATTTAAAGTGGTACGCGAGCTGGGTTTAGAACGTCGTGAGACAGTTCGGTCCCTATCTGCCGTGGACGTTTGAGATTTGAGAGGGGCTGCTCCTAGTACGAGAGGACCGGAGTGGACGAACCTCTGGTGTTCCGGTTGTCACGCCAGTGGCATTGCCGGGTAGCTATGTTCGGAAGAGATAACCGCTGAAAGCATCTAAGCGGGAAACTTGCCTCAAGATGAGATCTCACTGGGATCTTGAATCCCCTAAAGGGCCGTCGAAGACTACGACGTTGATAGGTTGGGTGTGTAAGCGCTGTGAGGCGTTGAGCTAACCAATACTAATTGCCCGTGAGGCTTGACCATATAACACCCAAGCAATTTGCTGACGCAGATTGCGGTGGTGAAGACGAAACGAACCGAAAGTTCGCAGCAACATCACAAATATCGCATATCCGGATTCGCTGGGCTGTCCAACAGGACATTCTGGCAACAGAATTTCTTGACGACCATAGAGCATTGGAACCACCTGATCCCATCCCGAACTCAGTAGTGAAACGATGCATCGCCGATGGTAGTGTGGGGTTTCCCCATGTGAGAGTAGGTCATCGTCAAGATTCATTTCGCAAAACCCCTATCTGCACATGCAGGTAGGGGTTTTGTCTTTCTGCCGTTCACGGTTTCTCTAGGCGCTCTTCAGCCCCGGGCAAGCTCCGCCAGGTGCGCCGTCGCTTCTTCGCTCTTGAGCACCAGCACATCGCCTTCCAGTGAGTCGAGCACCACTTCTGCGGTATTGCCGATCAGGGCGCCCGATATCCCGGTACGGGCAACCGTGCCAATTACCGTGACCACCGCATCCAGTTTCTTTTCGGTATAGGGTATCAGCACATCCGCCGGCCCCTCCGCGACGTGCAGACGTTCTTCACTGATATCGAATTCGGCCTGAAACGCGCTGCAGGCTTCCCGGTAGCGCTTCTCGATGGTCTCGCTCAGCTGGTACACAGGGTCAGAGGCAGACAGCATGGGGGAGGGATGTGCACTGACCACATGCAGCTCGCCCTTGGCCAATCCGGCAATGGCGTAGCCATGGTCGATGATGCTGGCATGCAGCCGACGATGATCCTCGTCCTGGTTGCCCACATCCACTGCTGCGAGGATCACGCCACCTGCCCAGGGGCGCTCGCTCTTGACCATCAATACCGCGCAGGGACACTGGCGCAACAGCTTCCAGTCGGCCGGGGTCAGCAGCGCCTTCTTCAGCGGGTTATCCGGCCGATGCTCCTTGATGACCAGTTCACAACCTTCGGCCTGCTGCACGGCGATGATCGATTCATGCAAGGTGTCATGCCAGGCCTGCTCATGGGTGACATTGTCATAGCCATCATCATGCAACTGGCTGCCGAGCAGGCTGAGCAGCGCGCTGTGGTCATGTTTCCTGTCACACATCAACAGGTGCAGGCGGGCACCGGTCACGCCGGCAATCAGTTTGGCCCGCGTCAGTGCTCGGCTATGGGCATGGTCGGGGTCAAGGACGACGAGGATGCTGCGGACGGCTTGCATGGCGTTAACTCCCTTCAAAGGTGGCGAGCAATGCCTGACTATAGTCGGCGCCCCTCGCGTCGCCGCTTGATGTACATCAAGCATAGTCACTGGTGCTACCCGTTGCGGTCGGTATAATCGCCGGTCCTGCCCGTCCAGTGTGGTTGTTCGCTTATGTCGCTGATCCCCGAAATCGATGCCTTCCTCGGCTGCCCGACCCCAGATGCCTGGATCGAAGCGGCACTCGCCGACCAGCAAACCCTGCTGATCGACCATAAGAACTGTGAGTTCAAGGCAGCCAGCACCGCCCTGAGCCTGATCGCCAAGTACAACACCCACCTGGACCTGATCAACATGATGTCGCGCCTGGCCCGTGAAGAGTTGGTGCATCACGAGCAGGTACTGCGCCTGATGAAGCGGCGCGGCGTGCCGCTGCGGCCGGTGTCGGCGGGGCGCTATGCGTCTGGCCTGCGTCGGCTGGTGCGGGCCCATGAGCCGGTAAAACTGGTGGATACGCTGGTGGTCGGTGCATTCATCGAAGCCCGCAGCTGCGAACGCTTTGCAGCCTTGGTGCCACACCTCGATGAAGAGCTTGGCACCTTCTATCACGGCTTGCTGAAAAGCGAGGCGCGGCACTATCAGGGCTACCTGAAACTGGCCCACCAGTATGGCGACGAGGCGGACATCGCCCGCCGCGTCACCCTGGTGCGTGAAGCTGAAGCAGAACTGATCCAGTCACCGGATCAGGAGCTACGTTTCCACAGCGGCATCCCGATGGTGCAAGCAGCCTGACGCTCAGTGGCGGCGCCCCAGCAGCAGGCCGATCACCAGACCGAAGCCCGCTGACACCGCCACCGTCTGCCAGGGATGGCCACCGATATAGTCCTGGGTGGCATCGACCACCGGTTGCGCCTTGGCACGCACCTGGCCGGCGGCCTCGCGTGCCTGGCGCAGTTTCAGGCTGACCTGTGCACGCAGAGTCTCGGCTTCTTCGCCAACCAGCGCGGCGCTTTCGTTGAGCAACTTTTCCGATTCTTCGATCAATACCTGAAGCTCACTGAATACCTGGTCCTTGATCTGATCACTGTCGGCCAGTGCGGCGGTTTTACGGGCCATGAACACGTCCTCGTCGATGGGGTGGTTTGAACAATGGATGCCAGCGCGCCGGGAAAGTTGCGACGGCTTTGCCGATGATGCGACGTCACGGTGTAAGATAGCGGCCATTTTCAACAGGCAGGTACCTTCATGAGTTTCAATCTGGCCAACATGAGCTTCGAGGAACGGGCACAGATCGAGGCGGAAAAGGCCCGGCTGTTCGAGATGTGGCAGAACAACCTGGGCAAGGCCAAGGGCGAAGCCGCGCGGTTGATCTCGGAAAAATCCCGGCGCAAAGGCAAGTGGGCAGAGTGGGTGCGTGCCGAGCTGGAGGGCATGTCGCCACCAGAGTACGCCAACATGGTGCGCAGCGAAGTCAACAAGATGATGGCCGCGGCCAGCGCCAATCGCTGATCTAGCGCTTTACCAATACAGGCTGCCCTGCTTGGGCAGGTCCAGTTTGCCCTCGTCGGTGAAGCGCACCGTGCCCAATGGTCCGCCCGCCAGCTTACCGCGTAGTTTGTAGGGCATACCTTGCAGCGACTCGAGCTTGCCCAGGCCATAGGCCTGGCGCAGGAAGGCGAACGCGGTGATGCTCACTGGCACCACGATCACGGCTTCGTCGTAGCGGCCGATGTGCCCTTGCTGGTCACTGACGCCAGCCGCCAGCGGCTGGCCGTTGACCTCCAGGTTCAGCGCGACGCCGTTATAGTCGATGGCCGACTCGTTGGGGTTCTGCACCCTCATCTTCACCGCCATGCGCATTTCCAGCTCCTGCCCCGGCAGCGGCTCGATGCCGATCACACTGATGTTGAGTGGGTCGTGGGCCTGGAACAGCGCGCAGGCGTTGAGCCCGCTGGCCAGTATCAGCGCCAGCAGCAGGCGAAGGGAGCAGCGCAAACGGGCAGCCATGGGCGAGGTCCTCGCTGACGAAGTGTGTACCCAGTGTGGCAAATGCACGCCAGCGTTGAAAGTGTCAGGCTTTATGAAAGATACTGTTTCTCATTAACGCCCGATAACTCCTCCTACTGGCAGTGCTTCTACCCAATGCTGACGTCACCCGTGTCCGGTCTGCTGGCGAGTTTCCAGGAGCACTACGACGACCTGCTGCAGT
Source organism: Pseudomonas sp. LRP2-20 (assembly GCF_024349685.1). NCBI lineage: Bacteria > Pseudomonadati > Pseudomonadota > Gammaproteobacteria > Pseudomonadales > Pseudomonadaceae > Pseudomonas > Pseudomonas sp. LR2-20. The sequence goes on from NZ_AP025944.1 coordinate 1,974,706, forward strand.
TTCTCACCCGGCGCATGAGCGACCGGCAGCGTGCCGCCGACGTGGCTCAGGAGACTTACCTCAAGCTGGTGAAGATCGACGAGCAGGCGGTGCCGGTGCTGCATGCGCGCAGCTTCATCTTCCGCGTGGCCGGCAATCTGGCCATCGATGCGCTGCGCCGCGAACAGCGTATCGCCGCCAGCCATGAGGACAGCGATGGCGCAGGGGAGGTTGCCTGCCCGGCGCCTGCTCCAGAGGCCACATTGCTGGCCCGCGAGCGCCTGCAGTTGCTTGACGAAGCCCTGCTGCAGCTGCCCGGTAATGCTCGCCAGGCGCTGCTGCTCAACCGTGTCGAGGGCCTGACCCAGGCGCAGATCGCACAACGACTGGGCGTTTCCGAGAGCATGGTGGCAAAATACATCGGCCAGGCCCTGCGCCACTGCCGCGACTGGCTCAAGCACAACCATGACTGATACTTCGACCATGCACGCTCCCCAGCCGATCAGCGACGTGTCCGACGATGCCCTCGACTGGCAGGTACTGCTGCACTCGGGCAATGCCAACGCCAGCGACCAGGCGCGCTACCAGCGCTGGTGTCAGCTGAGCCCGGCGCATGCCGAGGCGGCGCGTGAGGCCGAAGCGCTGTGGCAGGATCTTGGTCATACGCCGACTGCCCAGCTGTTCGAGGCATCGCCTGCACGCCGTAGCAAGCGGCACTGGGCAACGGGCATCGCCGCCTCGCTGGTGCTGCTGGTTGCAGGCTACAGTGGCTGGCAACAGGCGCCGGTGTGGCTGGCGGACTATCACACCGGCATTGGCGAGCAGCGCAGCATTACCCTGGCGGACGGCTCGCGGGTGGTGCTCAATAGCGGCAGCGCCCTCGACGTCGCCTTCAGCGCCCGCGAGCGCAGGGTGACGCTGCAGGCGGGTGAGGCGCTGTTCGAAACCGCCGATGATCCCCGGCCCTTCGTGGTCGAAACCGCCGGCGAGCCCGTGCAGGGCAGTGCGGCAATCTTCAGTGTGCGCCGAGACGGCCATGTGGTGTTGGCCAAGGGCGAAGCGCGAAGCGGTGAGCACAGCTTGGCCATTGCCGCCGATGCCAGCGCACAGACTGCCTGGCAGCGCGGCAAGCTGATTTTCAATGGCAAACCGCTGGGGCAGGTACTGGCCGAACTCGAGCGCTACCAGCACGGTCGCATTCTGCTGTCCGACCCCAAACTCTCGGCACTTGAGGTCAGCGGTGTGTTTGACCTGAACGAGCCGCACGCCCTGCTGCGCACCCTGGAGCAGCGCTACGGCCTGACAGTCACCTATCTGCCGTGGCTGGCCGTGGTGCATTGAGTTTGTAAAAAATAATCGAAACTTTTTTCATTTGGCACTGCAAGTTCCTGCAAGCCAGATCGTCGTAGTGGGACTGATCAGCAACCCATTCTCAATTACGACTTGTCTGGAAGCTCATTCGTGCCTCTTTTGCCCAAGCCCACTCACCGTCGCGGCGCTCGCCTCCATCACGCCTTGATCTCCTGCAGCGCCCTTGCCATGCTCGCCGGCCCCCTGCAGGCATGGGCCGCTACCGACGTACACGCACAGGTACAGGCCCGCCAGGTTCAACTGGACCTACCAGCACAGCCCCTGGATCAGGCCCTGACTGCATTTGCCGATCAAGCCAGCCTGCACTTGCTGTACACCACCGGGGATGTGGCAGGCTTGCGCAGCCCGGCGCTGCAAGGCAGCTACAGCATCGAACAGGCACTGCAACTGCTGCTGGCCGGTAGCGACATGGCCTGGCAATTCAACGATGCCCGCACCGTCACCCTGCGCAAGGCCGAGCCTGCAGCGCAGGCGGTCAACCTCAAGCCCATCGAAGTCAGCGTTGCCTCGCGCACCAGCACCGCCATCAGCGAAATCCCCGGCACGGTGTGGGTGGTGGACCAACAGCAGCTGCGTGAACAGATCGACAGCGGCGTCAGTCTCAAGGAGGCCATCGGCAAGCTGGTGCCAGGCCTGGACCTGGCGCCCGAAGGGCGTACCAACTATGGCCAGAACATGCGTGGGCGCAATGTGCTGGTGATGATCGACGGTGTCAGCCAGAACAGCTCGCGTGGCTTGTCGCGCCAGTTCGACAGCATTTCTCCGTTCAACGTCGAACGCGTCGAGGTTCTGTCCGGCGCCAGCGCTCTCTACGGCGGCGGCGCCACCGGTGGCATCATCAACATCGTCACCAAGAAGGGCGAGCCGGGCCCGGCACGCTTCGAGACCCAGCTCGGTGCCAGCAGCGGTTTCAACAACAGTGATGACCTGGCCACCCGTTTCGCTCAGTCGATCAGCGGCGGCAACGACAGGGTCAATGCGCGACTGGGGGTATCCGGCGAGCAGAACGAAGCCTTCTACGATGGCGCGGGCGAGCAGATCTTCATCGACAATACCCAGACTGACCTGCAGTACAACCGCACCCTCGACGTGCTGGGCACCCTCGGCCTGACACTCACCGACGCGCAAAGCCTCGACCTGCTGGCCCAGTACTACGATTCCGGCAACCACGGCAGTACCGGCATCTACTTCCCCAACCTGAACTACAACGCCCCCTCCGACCTGGAGGACGCCGAACTGCGCAGTGGCTACGCCTCCGACCTGGAGCCGCGTACCCGGCGCCTGCTGCTCAACGCCAACTACCACCACACCGATGTACTGGGCCAGGATTTCTACCTGCAGGCCTCATACCGCAAGGAAGACGACAACTTCTACCCGTTCCCGTACTACAACCGTGCCACGCCAACCGGTTCGCGTGGCGTGTACTTCGCCGCTTCGCAGCAGAACTTCGAGGTCACCAGCCTCAAGGGACTGTTCGCCAAGCAGTGGGATACCCTCAAGCTGACTTATGGCGTCGACCTGGATCGCGAGCGCTTCAATGCCGACCAGACTACCTTCGATGCCCTGACTTCATCGCAAAGCGGCGGCCTGGACCTGGAAAAGCAGAGCAAGGCCGAGCGTTACCCCAGCTATCGGGTCGATGGCGTTTCGCTCTACGCCCAGCTCGACTGGCATGCCAGCGACAACCTGACCTTGTCCGGTGGTGCCCGGCGCCAGCAGATGGATGTGGATGTCAGCGACTTCAAGGGCGTACCCGGTGGCAGTAACGACTATCAAGTCGACCTGTACAACGTCGGCGCCATCTACGACTTCAAGAACGGCCACCAGGTGTGGACCAACTACGGCGAAGGCTTTGACCTGCCGGACCCGGCCAAGTACTACGGCAAGCCTGGGCTGAGCGTGGCGGACAATCCGCTGGCCGGCATCAAGAGCCGCCAGGTCGAGCTGGGCTGGCGCTATGCCGACCTGGATTGGGACGCGCAGGCAGCGCTGTACTACATCTGGTCGGACAAGATCATCAACGTCGACTCGCAAACCCTGACCATCAACGTCGAAGACCAGAAGAGCCGCGACTTTGGCTTCGAGGGCGCGCTGACCCGGCATTTCCAGACGGGCTGGGAGGCAGGCGGTACCCTGCACCTGACCCGATCCGAGGAAGAAGACGCCGACGGCGACTGGATCAAGCGTGATGCCCGCTATGCCTCACTGTCCAAGGCCACTGCGTTCGTCGGCTGGAAGGGCGATGGCCGCAGTGCGCGGCTGCAGGCCAACCACGCCTTCAGCCTGAAGGACGACGCCGATCATGAAATCGACGGCTACACCACTTTCGACCTTCTGGGCAGCCAGGACACCGGCTTCGGTACGTTCAGTGCGGGGATCCAGAACTTGCTGGACAAGCAGTACAGCACGGTGTGGGGGCAGCGGGCGACGCTGTTCTATTCGCCGACCTACGGGCCGGCCTACCTCTATGACTACCAGGGGCGGGGCCGTACCTACACCCTGACCTGGAGCATGGCTTACTGATTGTTGTTGCCTGACATGGCCTCTTCGCGGGGCAAGCCCGCTCCCACAGGTTCATCACAACCTCAGGCCGCGTGCGATACCTGTGGGAGCGGGCTTGCCCCGCGAAGCGGCCATGTCAGGAGAACGCTGCCAGCAAATCCGCTGCAAATGCTGCCTGCGCCTCCCCAGGCACCTGCGCCCGGTGCCGTGCCAGAGTGAACGGAACCACAAAATCCAGCCCCGGATCCAGCCCCCGCAACACCCCCTGAGCCTCCCAGCTCGCCGCGCAGTGACACGGCAGATAACCAATATGCTTGCCTGACAGGATGAACGTCAGCACGCTCTCGATCTGCTCCGCCACCGCCATGCTGCGCTGGCTCTGGAACGGCTCGCCGCCTTTGAGAAAGCGGTAGGGATGGCGTACCTGATCGGCGTCCAGCAACTGATCGAGCGTCACCTCGGCCACGTCGAACAGTGGATGGCCCTTGGCGCAATATAACCGCTGGCGTTCCTCGAACAATGGCTGATAGTCGAACGCCGCCTGGTTGCCGGAAAAGTAGCTGATCGCGTAATCCAGCCGTTGCTCCAGCAACAGTCGCTCCAACTCTGCCGGTGGCGCGCTGATCAACTCCAGCTGCACCGACTCGTCTCGTTCACGAAAGCATGAAATGGCCGAGGCCAGGCGCAGGCTCACCGCTGAGTCCTGGTTCTCCGCCATGCCCACCCGCACCGTCCCCAGCAGGCGCCCTGCCACGCCGTTGGCCTGTTGGCGAAACAGCTCGATGTTCAGCAACAGGCCACGGGCTGCCTCCAGCAGCAACTCGCCCTTGTCGGTCAGGCGAAAGCCACTTTTGCCGCGGCTGCACAGGCGGTAGCCGAGCCGCGTTTCCAGCTGCGCCATGCGCTGGCTGATGGTGGGCTGGCTCAACCCCAGTACGCCCTGGGCGGCACTGAAGCCGCCGGCCTCTACTACAGTGACGAACAGCCGCAGCAGGTGCAGGTCGGGGTCGTGCAGTTGTCCGAGCATCACATTGCTCCCGATGAATGTCAGCTTTGCAAACTTGCCATTCTTGCAATGTTACCCGGCTGGCATGCTGGCGGCATCCACCCATTCGCCCGAGGTGTCCGTCATGCGTCGATCGTTGTGCCTGTTGTCCCTGATCCTGGCCTTGCCGCTGCAGGCCGAAGAAAAGGTCGTCAATCTCTACAGCTGGGCCGACTACGTTGCCCCGGAAACACTCCAGCGCTTCGAACGGGAAACCGGCTACAAGGTGCGTTACGACACCTTCGACACCACCGAAGTCCTGGAGACCAAGCTGCTCACCGGCCGCAGCGGCTACGACGTGGTGGTACCGTCAGCCACTGTGCTGGCCCGGGCGCTCCAGGCCAATGCCCTGCAACCGCTCGATGCGCAAGGCATGCCTGGGTACGCCAACCTCGACAAGGACCTGCTGGCCAAGCTGGCCGAGACCGACCCTGGCAACCGCTACGCCGTGCCCTATACCTGGGGAACCCTGGGCCTGGGGGTGAACGTCGAGGCGGTGCGCCAGCGCCTGGGTGATGTGCCGCTGGACAGCCTCGACCTGCTGTTCAAGCCTGAGTACGCCAGCCGCCTCAAAGGGTGCGGCATCGCCATGCCGGACTCGCCGCAGGAAGTGATCGGCGTCGCGCTCAACTACCTCGGCAAGGACCCCTACAGCCAGGACAAGGCTGACCTCACGGCGGCGCAGAACCTGCTGAACCAGCTGCAACCGTCGGTCAGCTATGTCGCCAATGGCCGGCAGATCAGTGACCTGGCCAACGGCAGCGTATGCCTGGCGCTGACCTACAACGGCGATGCGGCCATGGCTGCCGACCAGGCGCGCCGCGCCGGCAAGCCGTTCGAGCTGATCTACCGCATCCCTCGCGAAGGCACGTTGGTGTGGCAGGACAACCTGGTCATCCCCAAGGACGCCCCGCACCCTGAAGCCGCTCGGGCCTTCATCGCCTTCATGCTCAAGCCAGAGTCGGTGGCAGCGTTGACCAACACGCTGTTTTTCGCCAACGCCAACCAGGCAGCGACGCCTCTGGTCGATGACGCCGTGCGCAATGACCCGGATATCTACCCACCTGCCGACGTGCGCGCGCGGTTGTATGCCGATCGCAGCATGGCGCTGTCCGACCTGCGCCAGCGCAACCGGCTGTGGACGGCTTTCCGCAGCCGACAGTGATCGATGAACACAAAGGAGCCCAACCGTGGAAAAAGCCCAGAACAACGACCAGGCCATGACCCGCGACAGCCTGTACGGTACCGCAGCGGAAAGTACCTACGCCGGTATTACCAGTTTTGCCCGCCGCCGCTACAGCCGCGACTTGCGCGGGGTGGATGTGGTGGTCAGCGGTGTGCCGTTCGACACCGCCACCAGTAACCGCCCTGGCGCGCGCTTCGGGCCGCGCGCGATCCGCGCCGCCTCGGTGCAGCAGGCCTGGGCCCGCCACTGGCCATGGGCGTTCGACCCGTTCGACCACCTGGCCGTGATCGACTATGGCGACTGCGCCTTCGACAGCGGCACCCCACAGTCGGTACCGGACAGCATCCAGGCCCACGCCGAACAGATTCTCGAGGCCGGTTGCGCCATGCTCACCCTGGGCGGAGACCATTTCATCAGCTACCCGCTGCTCAAGGCCCATGCCCGGCGCCATGGCCCGCTGGCGCTGATTCATTTCGATGCGCACAGCGACACCTGGCCGGACGACGAGGGGCGTATCGACCATGGCACCATGTTCTGGCATGCCGCGCGGGAGGGGCTGGTCGATCCGTCCTGCTCGGTGCAGGTCGGCCTGCGCACCACCAATGATGACAGCCAGGGCTTCGCCATTGTCGATGCCCGGCAGGTGCACCGCCAGGGTACCGAAGCAGTCATCGCGGCGATCCGCCAGCGGGTCGGCGATCGGCCGGTGTACCTGACCTTCGACATCGATTGCCTCGATCCGGCCTATGCGCCCGGAACGGGCACCCCGGTGTGCGGCGGCTTGAGCACAGTGCAGGCGCTGGAGATCCTGGGCGGCCTGCGCGGCATCAACCTGGTGGGCATGGACCTGGTGGAAGTTGCGCCGGCCTATGATCATGCCGATATCACCGCACTGGCCGGAGCCACCCTGGCCATGGAGATGCTGTGCCTGTATGCGGCGCGGCACAAGGTCGACATTGCCCGGTGATCGGCGAGCCTGGTGGGCAACGCCATCAGGCCCATACTGAAACATCAGGAATCGCATTCACCCTTTTGCCGCGAACCCTTCGCGCCTTAGGCTATCCAAATGCTCAAGGCGCGCTTTTCGTACAGGAGGTGAAGCATGAATCGTACATTGCCCACCCTGGTCATCGGCCTGCTGCTGTGCCTGCCGGTGCAGGCTGCGCCCGTGCAGCCGTTGCAGCTCGCCGCCGGCAACAACAACCCGTACAACAGCCCGATCCAGCGCGCCAACCCCAACAGCCGCCAGGGCAGCATGCCGGCCACACCGCCGGTGCGCGGCCCGTCCACCGAGCCCATCTACCGCACGCCCAGCCTGGACAACCGCGGCATTGGCAACGGCGACAACATGCGCCGCCAGCAGCAGGCGCCGAACCTGGACCCCGCGCGGCCGCCGCGTGATACCCAGCGCGTGCCCTGAGCGCCACACGCTAGAAGCCCCACTCGCTAGAAAGGAATCCTGCATGATCCGAATTACCTGGCTGACGACCCTGACCGCTGCAGCACTGCTGCCCCTGATGGCCCAAGCCGCCCCCGAGCAGCAGTTTCCCAGCGAGGAAGGGCAACTTACCGTCAGCACCGTGGCCGACGGCCTGCGCAACCCTTGGGCGCTGGCATTCCTGCCGGGTGGCAAGGACATGCTGGTCACCGAGCGCCCCGGCAACCTGCGGGTGGTCAGCGCCGAAGGCAAGGTCGGCCCGCCCATCAGCGGCGTGCCCAAGGTCTGGGCCGAAGGCCAGGGTGGTTTGCTCGACGTGGTGCTTTCGCCTCAGTTCGCCAAGGACCGCACGGTGTACCTGTCGTATGCCGAGCAGGGCAGTGATGGCAAGGCCGGCACGGCAGTGGGCCGTGGCCAGCTGTCCGAGGACCGCGCCCGGCTGGAAAACTTCAGCGTGATCTTCCGTCAGCAGCCCAAGCTCTCTGTAGGCAACCACTTCGGCTCGCGGCTGGTATTCGACCGCGACGGTTTCCTGTTCATCGCCTTGGGCGAGAACAACCAGCGCCCGACCGCCCAAGACCTGGACAAGCTGCAGGGCAAGGTGGTGCGGATCCTGCCCGACGGCGAAGTACCAAAAGACAACCCCTTCGTCGGCAAGCAGGATGTGCGCCCGGAAATCTGGTCGTTCGGCCACCGCAACCAGCAAGGGGCGGCGCTCAACCCCTGGACCGGCAAGCTCTGGACCCACGAGCACGGCCCGCGCGGTGGCGACGAGATCAACATACCGGCGCCGGGCAAGAACTATGGCTGGCCCATCGCAACGCACGGTATCAACTACTCGCTGCTGCCGATCCCCGAGGCCAAGGGCAAGCATGTCGACGGCATGGTCGACCCCCACCATGTCTGGGAGAAGTCGCCCGGCATCAGCGGCATGGCCTTCTATGACAGCCCGACCTTCAAGGCCTGGGATCACAACCTGTTCATAGGTGCGCTGGCGACCCAGGAGTTGATCCGCCTGCAACTCGATGGCGAGAAGATCGTCCATGAGGAGCGCTTGCTGGGTGACTTGAAGGCGCGCATCCGGGATGTGCGAGTGGGGCCGGATGGTTACTTGTATGTGCTGACCGATGCCAAGGATGGGGCACTGCTGAAGGTGGGCCTGAGCGAAGGCTGAAGGAGCTTTTTATCCTGCATTGGCCCTTTCGCGGGCATGCCCGCTCCCACAGGGGGCGCATCGCCCTCAGGCTTGTGGAGAACCGGTGGGAGCGGGCTTGCCCGCGAAGGGGCCAGTGCAGACAATGGAGCTCTAACAGGCCAAGCCAGCTACCATGCCCCTCGACCCGCAGTCCCTTTATCATCAGGCTCTCACTGAACAAGGTTTTGCTCATGACCCGGCTCAGGCTCAGGTTGTCATGGCCCTGCAAACCGCTTTCGAAGCCTTGGAAAATGGCCGTGCCACCCAGGGCCTGTACCTCTGGGGGCCGGTCGGCCGTGGCAAGACCTGGCTCATGGACCTGTTCCACCGCTGCCTCAGCGTCCCGTCCCGGCGCCAGCATTTCCATCACTTCATGGGCTGGGTGCACCAGCGCCTGTTCCAGCTCAACGGCACAGCCGACCCCCTGAAGGCGCTGGCCCGGGAACTGGCCGGGCAGATCCGGGTGTTGTGCTTCGACGAACTGTTCGTCAGCGATATCGGCGATGCGATCATCCTCGGCCGCCTGTTCCAGGTGCTGTTCGATCACGGTGTGGTGGTCGTCGCCACCTCCAACCAGCCGCCGCAGCAGTTGTACCGCGACGGTTTCAATCGCGAGCGTTTCCTGCCGGCCATCAGCGCCATCGAGCGGCACATGCAGGTGCTCTCGGTGGCAGGCGAGCAGGACCATCGCCTGCATCCGGGTGCGCAACGCCAACGTTACTGGGTGGCGGAGGAGGGGACCACGGGCGGTGCGCTGGCAGCGGTGTTCCAGCAGCTCAGCCCGCATGACCCTGGCAGCAACGCGCCACTGCAAATTGGCTCGCGGCAGATCGAGGTGATCCGGCGCAGCACCCAGGCTGTCTGGTGCCACTTTACCGAGCTGTGCGAACGGCCTTTGGCTGCCATGGAGTTCATGGCCTTGTGCGATCACTTCCCGGCGATCCTGGTGGAGGGCATCCCGGCCCTGGGCGGTGAGCAGCGCAACGGGCGCATCGCCCGCGGCACCGAGGATGGCGCGGCGCGTGTGGTGGCAGGCGACCGTGAGCTGCCAAGGCTGTCCCCCAAGGATGACGCCGTGCGCCGTTTCATCGCCCTGGTCGACGAATGCTACGACCGCCGGGTGGCGCTGTACCTGGAGGCGCAGGTTCCGCTCGATGCGCTCTACACTCAAGGGTATCTGGCGTTCCCGTACCAAAGGACCCTGAGCCGGCTACGGGAGATGCAACTGCAACGCTTCGCCTGAAGGAGCCGAACCATGGAGCCGCTGTCGCATCATCTGCTGACCCAGGCCTACAACAATGGCTGGGCCAACCACCGCCTGTACAAGGCCTGCCTGCAACTGACCCACGACGAGTTCGTCGCCCCCCGCTGCAGCTTCTTCCCGTCGATCAAGGCCACCCTCAACCACCTGCTGATGGTGGATTGGTTCTACCTCGACATGCTCGAGTGCGAACAGCGCGGAGAGCCGCCGAACCCGGATGGCGAGCGCTTCTTCGAACCGGAGCAACCGTTCGCCACTTGCACCGACCTGCATGCCGAGCAGGCCCAGGCCGATCACCGGCTGATCGCCTATTGCAGCCTGCTGCAGGATGCTCAACTGGAGCGCTATGTGAGCATCGTGCGCCCGCAACGGATCCAGCGCGAACAGCGCCTGCGCCTGCTGGCGCACCTGTTCGAGCACCAGATTCATCACCGTGGTCAGGTGCATGCGATGCTCAGCGATACTGCAGTGCGGCCGCCGCAGCTCGACGAGTTCTTCTGTGAAGAGGAAGCCGACCTGCGGGCTTTGGATTTTGCCGAGCTCGGCTGGACTGAAGCGCAGGTCTGGAGAGTGTAGGGGCGCACAGCGCCCCCATTGGCCCGCTTAGCGCCCGAGCCACTCCACCAGTGTCCGGTTGAAGCGCCGTGGCTCCTCGATCTGCGGCGCATGCCCCATGCCCTCGAAGGTCACCAGCTCGCCCTGTGGAATCAGCTTGGCTACCTGCGGCCCCAGTTCCTGGTACTTGCCCAGCTTCGCCTTCACCTCAGGGGGGGCGATGTCGCTGCCGATCGCCGTGGTGTCCTGGTCGCCGATCAGCAGCAAGGTCGGCATCTTCAGGTCCTTGAACTCGTGATACACCGGCTGAGTGAAGATCATGTCGTAGATCAACGCCGAATTCCACGCCACCGCCTCATGCCCCGGCCCCTGGTTCAGCCCCACCAGCATCTGCACCCAGCGTTCGTACTCAGGCTTCCAGCGCCCGGCGTAGTAGGTCTTGCGCTCATATTCACGCACGCCTTGGGCATCGAGCTTGAGTTCGCGGGCGTACCACTGGTCCACGGTGCGGTACGGCACACCCAGGGCTTTCCAGTCTTCCAGGCCGATGGGATTGACCATCGCCAGGCGCTCGACCTGCTGCGGGTACATCAATGCATAGCGGGTGGCGAGCATGCCACCGGTGGAGTGGCCGAGCACGATGGTCCGCTTGACACCCAACTGCTCGAGCAGGGCGTGGGTGTTCACCGCCAGTTGCTGGAAGCTGTACTGGTAATGGGCCGGCTTGCTGGAGGTGCAAAAACCGATCTGGTCGGGGGCGATCACCCGATAACCCGCTTGGCTCAAGGCGTCGATGGTGGTCTCCCAGGTGGCGGCACAGAAGTTCTTGCCATGCATCAGCACCACGCTGCGGCCATTGGCCTGGCCTTGGGCAGGCACATCCATGTACCCCATCTGCAGGTGCTGGCCCTGGGACTGGAAGTCGAAATGCTTGAGAGGGTGAGGATAGCTGAAGCCTTCGAGCTGTTTGCCATAGGTGGGCGATTCGGCGGCGATGGCCGGGGCGCCGACGAGGCAGGCCAGGGCCAGGGCGGTTGCGCGCAGCATGGGGGCACTCCGTGTAGGACCATGTAGGAATTGGCGACTGTAGCAGTCAGTGGAACACCTTAAACGTTAAAGGTGTTACCAGGCATGAAACCAGCCCAGGGTAATCATCGCCACGACGATATAGCGCCCGCCCTTGGCCAGGGTCACCAGCAGCAGAAAACGCCAGAACGGCTCACGCATGAGGCCGGCAATCAGGGTCAGCGGATCGCCGATCACCGGCATCCAGCTCAACAGCAGCGACCATTGCCCCCAACGTTGGTAACGCTGTTGCGCGCGCTCCAGCTGGCTGGCGCTGAAGGGGAACCAGCGCTTGTCGCGCAGGTGCTCGATGGCTCGGCCGAGCAGCCAGTTGACCACCGAGCCAAGCACGTTGCCCAGGGTGGCGACCAGCAACAACGTCAACCAGGCTTCGGGCTGACGCAGCAGCAGGCCGACCAGTACCGCCTCCGATTGCAGCGGCAGCAGGGTCGCGGCACCGAAGGCGCTGAGAAACAGCGCCCAGAGGCTCAGCATCAGTAGCTGGCGACCACGGTGTCCTGGCCATCCTGGGTCACACCGATGACCTGGTAGGCATCCTTGTGGTCACCCATTTCCATGCCGGGCGAACCCATGGGCATGCCCGGCACGGCCAGGCCCTTGAGGTCGTTGCGCTTGGCCAGCAGGCGCACCTGTTCGGCGGGCACATGGCCTTCGACGAACTTGCCGTCGATCACCCCGGTGTGGCACGACGCCAGGCGCGGCGCCACGCCCAGGCGCTGCTTGACGGCGCTCATGTTCGGCTCGACGTGATCGTTGACGGTGAAGCCGTTGTCGCGCAGGTGGCTGATCCAGGCCTTGCAGCAGCCACAATTGGGATCGCGATAGACATCAATGGTCTCGGCGGCCTGGGCCAGGCCGGTGATGGCCAGCAGGCCGAAGGTGATCAGGTGTTTACGCAGCATGGTCGAACAACTCCTTAGAAACGCAGGCGGATGCCTGCCACCAGACAGGCCTGGTCGGCGCGGTTGCCGTGCAGGCGCTCGAAGCTTACCCCGACATAGGGCGCGAAACCCCGGCTGATATCGTAGCGCAGGCCGCCGACCAGTTCCCACCACGGGCGCCTGTCAGCTGGCTGAGGTGCTGATTACAGCCTTGTCAGGCGCCTTTTCAGCGTTGTCCAGGTCGCGCATCAGCAGGCCGTACTCAAGGGCAACCTGCTCCGGAATCGGCAGGTACACCACATGGCCGTCGCCAGGGGCCTCCTCGATGGCCTGCTGCTGGCGGTCGAACAGGCGGTGCAGGTCGAAGTGGTAGTTGCCACGCGGGGTCATCAATTCCAGGTGGTCACCCAGGGCGAAGCGGTTCTTCACCTTGACTTCGGCCAGGCCATCGACGCGCACACCGGTCAGTTCACCGACGAACTGCTGGCGCTCGGACAGCGAGTTGCCGCGCAGGTAGTTCTGGTATTCATCGTGCACGTGGCGGCGCAGGAAGCCTTCGGTGTAACCGCGCTGCGCCAGCGATTCGAGGTCGTCCATCAGGCTCATGTCGAACGGCCGCCCGGCCGCAGCGTCGTCGATGGCCTTGCGGTAGGACTGCACGGCCCGGGCGCAGTAGAAGTGGCTCTTGGTGCGCCCCTCGATCTTCAGCGAATGCACGCCCATGGCCGACAGGCGCTCGACGTGCTGGATGGCCCGCAGGTCCTTGGCGTTCATGATGTAGGTGCCATGCTCGTCCTCGAAGGCCGGCATCTCGCTGCCAGGGCGATTACTCTCCTGCAGCAGGAAAACCTGCTCGGTGGGTGCGCCCAGGCCCAGCGTCGGTTCGACCACGCGAACGATGTCGCCGGTGGCGTTTTCCGTGGCTGGCGTAGCCTCGTACTTCCAGCGGCAGGCATTGGTGCAAGTGCCCTGGTTGGCATCGCGCTTGTTCAGGTAGCCGGACAGCAGGCAACGGCCGGAGTAGGCCATGCACAGTGCGCCGTGGACGAACACTTCCAGTTCCATGCCCGGTACGTGCTGGCGGATCTCTTCGATTTCTTCCAGTGACAGCTCGCGCGACAGGATGACCCGGCTAAGGCCCAGCTGCTGCCAGAACTGCACGCTGGCCCAGTTCACCGTATTGGCCTGCACCGACAGGTGTACCGGCATCTGCGGAAAATGCTGGCGCACCAGCATGATCAGGCCCGGGTCGGACATGATCAGCGCGTCGGGTGCCATCTCGATCACGGGCGCCAGGTCCTTGAGGAAGGTCTTCAGCTTGGCGTTGTGCGGGGCGATGTTGACTACCACATAGAAGCGCTTGCCCAGGGCATGGGCCTCGGCGATGCCCAACGCCAGGTTGGCGTGGTCGAATTCGTTGTTGCGCACTCGCAGGCTGTACCGTGGCTGGCCGGCGTACACCGCGTCGGCACCGTAGGCGAAGGCATAGCGCAGGGTCTTGAGGCTGCCAGCGGGGGCAAGCAGTTCGGGCTTGGCGGGTAGGTTCATGGGCGCACCGGGGCAAAGGCGCGGATGCTAACGGTTGATCGGGGGCATGGCATTGATTTGAATCAAGGTCAGGGTGGCACTTTTGCGCAGGTGGCGTGCACTAATGACCATGACACCTGAGGAGCCGCCATGAACCACGATGCCCTGCAGAACAAAGCGCTGGCAGTACTACTGACACTGGTGACCATCGCCTTCGTGTGGATCCTGCTGCCGTATTACGGCGCCATCTTCTGGGCGGTGATTCTCGGCATCCTGTTTGCCCCGTTGCAGCGTCACCTGCTGATCCGTTTCGGCCGTCGCCGCAACCTGGCAGCGCTGAGCACCTTGCTGGTGTGCCTGTTGGTGGCAGTGCTGCCGGTGATCATCACCAGTGCCCTGCTGGTGCAGGAGGGCGCTACCTTGTACCAGCGTATCGAAAGCGGGCAGCTGGACATCGCGGGCTATGTCGAGCGCGGCAAGGACATGCTGCCTGCCTTTGCCCAGCACGGCCTGGACCGCATGGGCATGGGCAACCTGGACGGGCTGCGCGACAAGATCACCAAGTGGGCCACCCAGGGCAGCCAGGTGCTGGCCAGCCAGGCGTTCAGTTTCGGCCAAGGCACCTTCGAGTTCCTGGTGAGCTTCGGCATCATGCTTTACCTGCTGTTCTTCTTTCTGCGCGAAGGTGCCGACGTGGCGCGCCGGGTACGCCTTGCGGTGCCGCTGCCGGAGCACCAGAAGCGCCGCCTGCAGCTGAAGTTCAACCGGGTGGTGCGGGCCACGGTCAAGGGCAACGTGCTGGTGGCCATTACCCAGGGTGCGCTGGGTGGTTTGATCTTCTGGGTGCTGGATATCCCCAGCGCGTTGGTGTGGGGCGTGCTGATGGCGTTTCTGTCCCTGTTGCCGGCGGTGGGCGCGGGGATCGTCTGGGCGCCGGTGGCAGCGTACTTCCTGCTTACCGGTGCGATTCTGCCAGGGGTGATCCTGACCGCGTTCGGGGTACTGGTGATCGGCCTGGTGGACAACCTGCTGCGGCCGATACTGGTGGGCAAGGACACGCGCATGCCCGATTACCTGATCCTGGTGTCCACCTTGGGCGGGCTGGCGGTATTCGGGCTCAATGGCTTTGTGATCGGGCCGTTGATCGCGGCGTTGTTCGTCTCCAGCTGGGGGATTTTTGCCGCGACCAAGCCACAGGTGCAACTACCGTCCTGAGGCGTTCCGTCAACGGAAGCTGTACGAAACCCCGGCATAAACGGCAAAGCCTTCACCCGGTGTCGAGCGGGCGACGTCCTGCCCGGCATCGTCGTACCCTGGGGTCACGGTCGCTGCGTAGCGCTTGTTGGTCAGGTTGCGCAGGTCGAGCCAGGTTTGCCAGTCCTGTTTCGGCGAGTCCCAGCCAAGGCGTGCGCCGAGCAGGGCATAGGCATCGGCCTGGTAGCTGTTGGCGTAGTCCACCTGCACCTTCGACGCCATTTGTGTGTTGACCCCGGCGTAGAAACCGCTCGGCCAGTCGTAGCGCAGTTCGGCCTGGTAGTAGTGCATGGGAATGCCGGGCAGGCGGTTGTCATCGAACTTGTCGTCGTCGCGGTAATGGAAGTCGCTGAAGGTGTAGGCCTGGCGCAGGCTCAGCCTGCCAGTGCCGGGTTGCTCCCAGAGGATGCTGGCCAGGCCGGCCTCGACGCCCTGGTGCACGGTAGGGCTGGCGTTGAACTCCTTGAACGGCAAGCCTTGCACCACTTCCACGTTCAGCAGCTCATGACGCACGTGGGAGTAGTACCAGGCCAGGTCCCAATGCCCCAGCGCCGAATCGCCGCGGGCGCCCAGCTCCAGGGTGGTGGCGGTCTGGTTCTGCATCTTCATGGGCTGGTTGTTGACCGGCGCACTCCAGACCAGAGACCACGGATGCGGTGGCTCCACTGAACGGCTTAGGTTGCCGAACACCTGCAGGTCCTGGCGAATGTCGTAGCGCAGGCCAACGCGTGGTGCATAGTCCCAGTCATGCTGACTGACCTTGCCACCACTGGCCGGGTAAGTGACCTCGCTTTCACGGCGGGTGTAGATCATCGCAAGGCCCGTGGTCAGCCACAGGTCGGGGATCAGCTCCAGATCGTTGCCCGCATGCAGCACGGTGTCCGAACCCTGGTACGTGAAGTCGCGGGTGCGGGCGCCGACGACATCGTTGACCCGCGAAAACTGCGAGGCGCCACTGTTGGGCAGGTGCTTGGTGGTGCGCCAGCCGACGGTGGTCTTGCTCTCGTGGCCGAACAGGGTGTCGCGACGGAAGTAGTTCAGTGTGCCGCTGACATCGGCGTAGGCCACCTTCAGGCGCATGGCGCCCTCGCGCAGGTCCATCGGGTAGTCGTGATAGACCAGCCCGGTCTCCAGGCGCGAATCGTCATCGAGGTAGACGGTGGTCTTGTTGCCCACCCAGGTGCTGCCCGGTTGCGGGCGGCTGTCGTTGCGCGACAGGTAGCCTGGGTTCGCAGCGCGGGGGTCGTGCTTGATCTGGTGTTTGGTCAGGCGCCCGGCCAGTTCGTTTTCGGTTTCCCGGTAGCGCAGGTAGAAGCGAGTTTCCAGGTTCGGGTTGAAGCGGTAGCCGACGTTGGCAGCGATACCCTTCGAGCTGCCGCTGCTGTGCGCCTGATAGCCGTCGTACTCCGAGTCTGTCAGGGCCACGTAGTAGTCGAGGTTGCCAAGCACCTGCCCGGAACTGATCTGCCGGTGCTGGTAGCCGCGGCTGCCGGCTTCATAGCGCACCTGCAGCGGCGCGGCGTCATAGCCGGTGTGGGTCACGTAGTTGATGGCCCCGCCCAGGGCCAGCGAGCCTTGATCGAAGCCGTTGGCCCCGCGCAGCACTTCGGCACGGCTCAGCCACAGGGGTTCGAACAGTTCATAGGGCGTGCCGCCCGGGCCGGTCAACGGCAGACCGTCGAACATCGTGTACACCCCGGAGCCATGTGCGCCCGGCGCACGGTTGATGCCCGAGCCCCGGATCGACAGCTTGATGCCATCGTTGCCTGCCGATTGGGCGAACACGCCGGGCTGATAGGCCAACACATCCTGATTGCTGGCGACCCGGCCTTGTCCCACCTTTTCCATGTCCACCAGGTTGCTGGCGCCAGGCACTGTCCGCAGGCGTTCGCGGGCGTCGTCCAGTTCGCTTTGCTCTTCGTCGTTGATCAGCACCTGGCCCAGTTCGACCGCAGGGGCAGCCGTGGTTGGCTGGCTGACGGCGAAGATGGCCAGCAGACCAAGGTATGACGAGAGGGGTAAAACGGGACGCATCGTACAACTCCAGGCGATAGTCGGATGGACAACGGCGTTGTGACGCACGAAAAGCTGGTCGAAGCACGGCGATAAGAAACTTTCCTGCGTAGTTCGTGTTGGACGGATGTGTAAGACGGTTCTTTGGCAAGGCGGCTACCAGGCGCAGATAAAAAAACACCCCGCAAGTGCGGGGTGTTTGTGTTTCATCTGCAATCAGCCGAGCAGTTGCAGGCCAGCGTGCTGAACCATGTCCAGCAGCGGCTGCGGGTAAACGCCCAGGACGAAGGCGAGAATGGCGATGGCCAGCAGCATCACGCCGCCGGTGCGCTGTTCCCACTTCAGCGGGGCGTCGTGGCGACGCAGGTTCGGTTCGACCAGGTACAGGGTGACCATGACGCGCAGGTAGTAGTACACACCGATGGCGCTACCGATCACCAGCGCACCGACCAGCCACCACAGCTGCGACTCGACGCCGGTGGCAATGATGTAGAACTTGCCGATGAAGCCTGCGGTCAGCGGAATACCCGCCAGCGACAGCATCATCACGGTCAGCACCGCAGTCAGGTATGGACGGCGCCAGAACAGGCCGCGGTACTCGTACAGTGCGTCGGCGTCACGGCCGGCGTAAGGCGAGGACATCAGGGTGATGACACCGAAGGCACCGAGGCTGGTGATCACGTAGGTGACCAGGTACACGCCCATGGCCTCCAGGGCCAGGCCCTTGCTGGCGACCAGGGCGATGACCAGGTAGCCGAAGTGGGCGATGGACGAGTAACCGAGCAGGCGCTTGAGGTTGCTCTGGGTCAGCGCCAGCAGGTTGCCGATGAGGATCGAGGCCACGGCGATCACGCCCAGTACGGTGCTCAGCACACCGCTGCTGGCAGCAGGCGAGAGCATGAACAGGCGCACGACCACGGCGAATACCGCAACCTTGCTGGCGGTGGCCAGGAATGCGGCGACTGGCGCCGGAGCACCTTCGTACACGTCCGGGGTCCACAGGTGGAACGGTACCAGCGACAGCTTGAAGGCCAAACCGACCAGCATCATGCCCAGGCCCAGCTGGGCCAGCAGGCTTGGCATGCTGGTGGCAGCCAGGGCCTTGCCCAGCTGGTCGAAGGTCAGGCTGCCAGCGTCGGCGTACAGCAGGGCCATGCCGAACAGCAGGAAGGCGGAACCTGCGGCCGACAGCACCATGTACTTGATGCCGGCTTCCAGCGAGCGCTTGTTGAAGAAGGCATACGCCACCAGGCCATAGACCGGAACCGACAGCAGCTCCAGGCCGATGAACAAGCCGGCCAGGTGGTTGGCGCTGACCAGCACCAGGCCACCGAGGGCAGACATCAGCAGCAGCAGGTACAGCTCTTCACGGTTGCCCGGGAAGCCCTTGGAGCCTTCGCCGAGGTAGGCGTGGGCGAGGGTGACGCAGGCCAGCGTGGCGACCAGGATGATCGCCATGTACAGGCAGGCGAACTTGTCGATGGTGATCAGCGAAGTGACCGCCAGTGGTGCGACCTTCAGCGCCGGCAGGATCGACAGCAGGGCCAGGTTCAGGCCCACGGTGGACAGCAGGAAGGTCTGCGAGTGATTGCGCTTCCAGGCGATCGCCAGCATCACCACCACCGTGGTGATGGTGGTGATCAGCATCGGC
This sequence comes from Pseudomonas sp. LRP2-20, assembly GCF_024349685.1. Classification (NCBI taxonomy): domain Bacteria; kingdom Pseudomonadati; phylum Pseudomonadota; class Gammaproteobacteria; order Pseudomonadales; family Pseudomonadaceae; genus Pseudomonas; species Pseudomonas sp. LR2-20. The sequence goes on from NZ_AP025944.1 coordinate 1,993,650, forward strand.
GCCAATGCGATGAAGTGTTGAGTGGTGAATTCCATAGCGCTCTTACCGGGCCGAAGCGAGTTGAGTGAAAGCGGAACCGAGCCACTGCTGCACACCACTCATGGTGGCGGCAGAGGTGTCGAGGAACGGCTGTGGATACACGCCCAGCAGGATCAGCAGCCCGGCAAGGCCGAGGACCATGATCAGCTCGCGACCGTCCATGCCGGCCAGCACGGTGTCGGCCTTGGCCGGGCCGAAGTAGGCGCGGTGGATCATGATCAGCGAGTACACCGAACCGAACACCAGGCCGGTGGTGGCGATCACGGTGATCCACGGTACGTGCACGAAGCTGCCGATCAGGATCAGGAACTCGCCGACGAAGTTGCCGGTGCCTGGCAGGCCCAGCGACGCGGCGGCGAAGAACAGGCTGATGGCCGGCAGGTAGGCGATGCGGTGCCACAGGCCGCCCATCTGGCGCATGTCACGGGTGTGCAGGCGCTCGTACAGCTGGCCGGACAGGATGAACAGCGCGGCAGCCGACAGGCCGTGGGCCAGCATCTGGATCACCGCGCCTTGCAGGGCCTGCTGGCTGCCGGAGTAGATACCGATCAGCACGAAGCCCATGTGCGAGACGCTGGAGAAGGCGATCAGGCGCTTGATGTCGGTCTGGGCGAAGGCCAGGAAGGCACCGTAGAAGATACCGATCAGGCCCAGGGTCATGGCGATCGGCGCGAACTCGGCCGAGGCGTTCGGGAACAGCGGCAGGGCGAAGCGCAGCAGGCCGTAGGCCGCAGTCTTCAGCAAGATACCAGCCAGGTCCACGGAACCTGCGGTCGGTGCCTGGGCGTGAGCATCAGGCAGCCAGGAGTGGAACGGCACCACCGGCAGCTTCACTGCGAAGGCGATGAAGAAGCCCAGCATCAGCAGGTACTCGGTACCGGCCGGCAGCTCGGCCTTGAGCAGGTCGCTGTAGTTGAAGGTGATTACGCCGGTGTTGGAGTAGTTGACCAGCACCAGGCCCAGGATCGCCACCAGCATGATCAGGCCGCTGGCCTGGGTGAAGATGAAGAACTTGGTCGCCGCGTAGATCCGGGTCTTCTTGCCATCTGCCGAGCTGTGACCCCAGAGCGCGATGAGGAAGTACATCGGCACCAGCATCATTTCCCAGAAGAAGAAGAACAGGAACAGGTCCAGGGCCAGGAACACACCGACCACGCCGCCGAGGATCCACATCAGGTTGAGGTGGAAGAAGCCGACGTGGCGCTGGATCTCTTTCCAGGAGCACAGCACCGACAGCACACCGAGCAGGCCGGTGAGCAGGATCATCAGCAGCGACAGGCCATCGAGGGCCAGGTGGATGCTGATGCCGAAGCGCTGGATCCACTGGACTTTGTATTCCAGGGCCCAGGCAGGCTCGCCACCCGGAGCGGGGGCCAGGGTGTAGTCGCCATTGGCCCACAGGTAAAGGCCGATGCCGAGCAGCAGGGACATGGTCAGCAGCGCGATCCAGCGCGGCAGGGTGGCGCCGAAGCGCTCACCCAGCCAGCACAGCAGGCCGCCGATGAAGGGGATCAGGATCAGCCAAGGCAAAATCATGACGGGTTGGTTTCCTTTCGCAGAGTCGCAAGGTTCGCAAAGTTCATGGTCATACCGCTGCCACTACCACAGCGCCGAGTACCAGCACTGCGCCAACGGCGATCGAAGCGGTGTACCAGCGCAGCTGGCCGGTCTCGGTCTTGCTCATGGCGACGTTGCCGCCGCGAGCCAGGCGAGGGATGAGGCCGATGCTGCGGTCAACCGGATCCTTGCGCAGGACGTGGCTGATCAGCAGGTAAGGTTTGACGAACAGCTTGTCGTAGATCCAGTCGAAGCCCCAGGCGGCGAACCACCAGGCCGACAGGACGCGACCGATGCCACTGTTGGCCACGGCGCTGACGAAGCGGCGCTTGCCGAGGAACAGCAGGGCCGACAGCAGGATACCGGCGATGGCGATGGCACCCGAGGTGATCTCCAGCGCATGCTTGGCTTCGCCACCGGCGTGGCCGGCGCTTTCCGGCAGCACACCTGCCAGCGGCGGAGTGATCCAGGCGCCGACGAAGGTCGACAGCACGATCAGCACACCCAGCGGCAGCCAGTGGCTGATGCCGTGGCCAGCGTGGGCTTCGGTCTTCGCTTCGCCGTGGAAGGCGATGAAGATCAGGCGGAAAGTGTACAGCGAGGTCATGAACGCGCCGACCAGGCCGGCGTACAGCAGGCCAGTGTTACCGCTGGCGAAGGCTTCCCAGAGGATCTCGTCCTTGGAGTAGAAGCCCACGGTCACGATCGGCAGGGCGGCCAGGGCGGCGCCACCGACCACGAAGCTGGCGTAGGCCAGCGGCAGTTTCTTCCACAGGCCGCCCATCTTGAAGATGTCCTGCTCGTGGTGGCAGGCAACGATCACCGCACCGGAGGCAAGGAACAGCAGGGCCTTGAAGAAGGCGTGGGTCATCAGGTGGAAGATCGCCGCGTCCCAGGCACCCACACCCAGAGCGAGGAACATGTAGCCGATCTGGCTCATGGTCGAGTAGGCGAGGATACGCTTGATGTCGGTCTGCACCAGCGCGGCGAAGCCGGCCAGTACCAGGGTCACGCCACCGACCACGCCGACCAGGTGCAGGATATCCGGCGCCAGCAGGAACAGGCCGTTGGTACGGGCGATCAGGTAAACGCCCGCGGTCACCATGGTTGCCGCGTGGATCAGTGCCGAAACCGGAGTCGGGCCCGCCATCGCGTCAGCCAGCCAGGTCTGCAGTGGCAGCTGGGCCGATTTACCGACCGCACCACCCAGCAGCATCAGGGTGGCCAGCACCATCCAGGTGTCGCCCGCCTGGAACTTCTGTGGCGCCAGCACCAGCAGCTCCTGCACGTTCAGGGTACCCAGCTGGGCGAACAGGATGAACAGGCCGATGGCCATGAACACGTCGCCGATGCGGGTGACGATGAACGCCTTGAGTGCCGCGTTACCGTTGTTGCGGTTGCTGTAGTAGAAACCGATCAACAGGTACGAGCACAGGCCCACGCCTTCCCAGCCGAAGTAGATGAACAGCAGGTTATCGCCGAGGATCAGGAACAGCATGCTGGCGATGAACAGGTTGGTGTACGAGAAGAAGCGCGAGTAGCCGGCTTCGCCACGCATGTACCAGGACGCGAACAGGTGGATCAGGAAGCCGACACCGGTGACCACGCCGAGCATGGTGACCGACAGGCCGTCCAGGTACAGGGTGAAGTTCGGCGCGAAGCCGTCCACCGACATCCACTGCCACAGCAGCTGGCTGTACGCGCCGCCCTCAGGCGGGGCGACGTTGAATTGCCAGATGACATAGGCGGCGGTGGCGGCCGAGAGGCCCACCGAGCCAACGCCGATCAGCGCGGACAGGTTCTCCGAGAACCGCCCGCGCGAGAACGACAGCAGCAGGAAGCCGACGAGGGGGAAGACGAAAGTCAGGAAGAGAAGGTTCATCCGCGCATCTCACTGGCAGCATCGATGTCGAGAGTGTGGAAGCGGCGATACAGCTGCAGCAGGATCGCCAGGCCAATACTGGCCTCGGCGGCTGCCAGGCTGATCACCAGAATGAACATCACCTGGCCGTCGGGCTGGACCCAACGGGCACCGGCGACGATGAACGCCAGGGCAGAGGCGTTCATCATGACTTCCAGGCTCATGAGCACGAAGAGGATGTTGCGGCGGACCATCAGGCCAACCAGACCTAAGCAGAACAGGATGCCGGCGACTGCCAGACCATGCTCGAGAGGGATAGCACCCATGATTTACTCCTTCGCCTCGTTGCGGCCCAGGTGGAAGGCGGTGACGGCTGCAGCCAGCAGCAGCATCGACGCCAGTTCGACCACCAGCAGGTACGGGCCGAACAGGCTGATACCCACTGCTTTCGGGCTGACGGTGGTACCGCTGATGGCCGCGCCGCTTGGCGACACGAACAGCACGTACAGCAGCTCCAGCAGCAGCAGGGCGGCCAGGATCACTGGCCCGGCCCAGATGCCGGGCTTGAGCCAGCCCCGCTCCTGGGCGACCGAAGCCGGCCCGAGGTTGAGCATCATCACCACGAACACGAACAGCACCATGATGGCACCGGCGTAGGCGATCACTTCCAGGGCGCCGGCGAACGGCGCACCCAGGGCGAAGAAGATCATCGCGACGGAAATCAGCGAGATGATCAGGTAAAGCAAGGCGTGCACGGGGTTGGTGCCAGTCACCACCCGAAGGGTGGAGACCACGGCGATCCCGGATGCGAAGTAGAAAGCGAATTCCATCTTTCTGTCCTTATGGGAGCAAGCTCTTCACGTTGATCGGCTCGGCTTCGTTCTGTGCAGCGCCCTTCGGCTTGCCAGCGATCGCCATACCCGCAACACGGTAGAAGTTGTAGTCAGGGTTCTTGCCGGGGCCGGAGATCAGCAGATCTTCTTTCTCGTACACCAGGTCCTGACGCTTGAACTCGGCCATTTCGAAATCCGGAGTCAGCTGGATCGCGGTGGTCGGGCACGCCTCTTCACACAGGCCGCAGAAGATGCAGCGCGAGAAGTTGATGCGGAAGAACTCCGGGTACCAGCGGCCGTCCTCGGTCTCGGCCTTCTGCAGCGAGATGCAGCCGACCGGGCAGGCCACCGCGCAGAGGTTGCACGCTACGCAGCGCTCCTCGCCATCGGGGTCGCGGGTGAGGACGATGCGGCCGCGGTAGCGCGGCGGCAGGTACACGGGTTCTTCGGGGTATTGCAGGGTGTCGCGCTTGCGGAACCCGTGGGAGAACACCATGACCAGGCTGCGCAGCTGAGTGCCGGTGCCCTTAACGATGTCGCCGATATACTTGAACATGGGTCAAATCCTCACTGGGCCGCGACGGCTGGCGTGTTGTAGAGCACGATCGCAGCGGTCACCAGCAAATTGATCAGGGTCAGCGGCAGGCAGAACTTCCAGCTGAAGTCCATCACCTGGTCATAGCGCGGGCGCGGGATCGAAGCGCGCAGCAGGATGAACAGCATGATGAAGAACGCGGTCTTCAGTGCGAACCACAGGAACGACAGTTGCGGCAGGATGCCGAACGGGCCGTGCCAGCCGCCGAAGAACAGGGTCACCAGCAGCGCCGAGATGAGGATGATGCCGATGTACTCACCGACGAAGAACATGCCCCATTTCATGCCGGCATACTCGATGTGGTAGCCGTCGGCCAGTTCCTGTTCCGCTTCTGGCTGGTCGAACGGGTGACGGTGAGTCACGGCGACGCCAGCGATGAAGAAGGTGCAGAAGCCGAAGAACTGCGGAATGATGAACCACAGGTTCTGCGCCTGGTATTCAACGATGTCGCGCATGTTGAACGAACCCACCTGCACCACCACGCCCATCAGCGCCAGGCCCAGGAACACTTCGTACGACACGGTCTGTGCCGAGGCACGCAAGCTGCCCAGCAGGGCGTACTTGTTGTTCGACGACCAGCCGGCGAACAGCACCGCGTAGACCGACAGGCCGGCCATGGCGAAGAAGAACAGCAGGCCGATGTTCAGGTCGGCGACGCCCCACAGCGGGGTGATCGGGATCACGCAGAAGGCGATCAGCAGGGCGCTCATGGCCACTACCGGCGCCAGGGTGAAGATCATGCGATCGACGAAGGGCGGGTTCCAGTCTTCCTTGAAGAACATCTTCAGCATGTCGGCAGCGATCTGGAACATGCCGAACGGGCCGACGCGGTTCGGACCGTAACGGTCCTGCCACCAGCCCAGCAGGCGCCGCTCGACGAAGCTGAGCAGTGCGCCGCAGACCACCACGGCGAGCAGGACCACGACAGCCCGGACCACGGTGAGGATCACATCGATCACTTCGGGGGTGAACCAGCTCATTGTGCTGCCTCCTGCAGACCTTCGACGGATGCACCGAAGATGGCAGGCGGAATGCCGGCCAGGCCTTTCGGCAGAGCAACCAGGCCAGCGCCCAGTTCTTCATTGATGCGCAGCGGCAGGCGCAGGGCCACACCGCCCACGTTCAGGCTCAGCAGGGCGCCGTCGTTGACACCCAGGCGGTCGGCTTCGGACTTGGCCAGGCCGACGTAGGCGGCCGGGATGCGCTCCTGCACCGGGGCGGCGCGCGAGGAACTCTCTTCGCTGCCGAACAGGTGGAAGAACGGTACTGCAGTCCAGGTGCCACGGGCCGGGTTGAAGGCGCCCGGGATGGCGTTGAACCAGTTCAGGCGATCGCCTTGCGATTCGATCAGGCGCACGCCCGGGTCACCGGCACGCAGGTGGCCACCGACCTCGTCCTGAAACTTGTTCCAGGCTTGCGGCGAGTTCCAGCCCGGCGACCAGGCGAACGGCACCTGCTGGCGCGGTTCGGTCGAACCCGAGTAGCCTTCCATCGAGAAGGCGAACGCGGTGTCCTTGTCTTGCGGGGTACGCGGCTCGTGCACGCTGATGTTGGCGCGCATGGCGGTACGGCCGGAGTAGCGCAGCGGCTCACGGGCCAGCTTCATGCCCTTGATGCGGAACGCGGCGCTTGGTGCGGCGTTGACGATGCCGGCCAGTTGCGGGGCGGCTTCGGCACAGGCGCTGGTGACGTGGTCCAGCTGGGTCCAGTCGACCGGTTTGTTGAGCAGGGTGGCACGCAGGGCGTGCATCCAGCGCCAGCCTTCGTGAACCAGGATGCTGCTGTCCAGATACTGCGGGTCGAACACCTGGAAGAAGCGCTGGGCACGGCCTTCCTGGCTGACCAGGGTGCCGTCGCCTTCGGCGAACGAAGCAGCCGGCAGCACCAGGTGGGCGCGGTCGACAGTCGCGGTCTTGGAGTGGTCGGCAACGATCACCACCTTGGCCGCAGCCAGGGCTGCGTCGACCTTGGCAGCCGGTACGCGGGTGTACAGGTCGTTTTCCAGCACGACGATGGCGTCGGCCTTGCCGCTGATGACGGCGTCCAGTGCGGCATCTACCGACTCGCCACCCAGCATGGCCATGCCGAGGCTGTTGGCCTCAGGCACCACCAGGCTCAGCGAGCCATTTTTCTCGCGCAGCTTCAGGGCCTTGGCGATGTTGGCGGCGGCTTCGATCAGCGCCGCGTCGGCCAGCGAGGTACCGGCGATCACCAGTGGGCGCTTGGCTGCGACCAGGGCGTCGGCGATGCGCTGGGCCAGGGCCTTGGCTTCGGCGTCCAGGCCTTCGACGGCCGGGGCGCTTGGGTCGATGGCGTGGGCCACGGCGAAGCCGATGCGGGCCAGGTCGGCCGGGGCGGCGTGCACGCATTCTTCGGCAACGTCGTCCAGCTTGGTTTCAGCCAGCGAAGCGATGAACAGCGGGTACAGCGCGTGCTGGCCGATGTTCTTCACTGCCGCGTCGAGCCACGGTTGAACCTTCATGGCTTCGGCCATGGCCTCGGCCTTGCCTTTGGTGGACTGGCGCACGGCCAGGGCAACGCGGGCAGCGGTCTGGGTCAGATCTTCACCGAGCACGAACACGGCGTCGTGGTCTTCGATGTCGCGCAGGGTCGGCACCGGCAGCGGGCTGTTGTTCAGCACGTCCAGGGCCAGGCGTACGCGGGCCAGCTCGCCGGCTTCCATACCCGAGTAGAAGTAGTCGGCGCCGACCAGCTCACGCAGGCCGTAGTTGCTTTCGAGGCTGGCGCGTGGCGAGCCGATGCCGACGATGGTGCGGCCGCGCAGCAGGTCGGCGGCTTTGTCCAGGGCGGCGTCCAGGCCCAGCTTGGTGCCGTCGGCCAGGTGTGGCTGGCGTGGGCGGTCCTTGCGGTTGACGTAGCCGTAGCCGAAGCGGCCGCGGTCGCACAGGAAGTACTGGTTGACCGAACCGTTGAAGCGGTTCTCGACCCGGCGCAGTTCGCCGTAGCGCTCGCCCGGGCTGATGTTGCAGCCGCTGGAGCAGCCGTGGCAGATGCTCGGGGCGAACTGCATGTCCCACTTGCGGTTGTAGCGCTCGGAGTGGGTCTTGTCGGTGAACACGCCGGTCGGGCAGACCTCGGTCAGGTTGCCGGAGAACTCGCTTTCCAGCACGCCGTCTTCGACGCGGCCGAAGTACACGTTGTCGTGGGCGCCGTAGACGCCCAGGTCGGTACCACCGGCATAGTCCTTGTAGTAGCGCACGCAGCGGTAGCAGGCGATGCAGCGGTTCATCTCATGGGCGATGAACGGGCCGAGGTCCTGGTTCTGGTGGGTACGCTTGGTGAAACGGTAGCGGCGCTCATTGTGGCCGGTCATTACCGTCATGTCCTGCAGGTGGCAGTGACCACCTTCCTCGCACACCGGGCAGTCGTGCGGGTGGTTGGTCATCAGCCATTCGACGACGCTGGCGCGGAACGCCTTGGACTCGTCATCGTCGATGGAGATCCAGGTGCCGTCGGAGGCAGGGGTCATGCAGGACATGACGATACGACCACGGGTGTCGTTCTCGTCGGTGTACTGCTTGACCGCACACTGCCGGCAGGCGCCGACGCTACCGAGCGCCGGGTGCCAGCAGAAGTAGGGGATATCGAGGCCGAGCGACAGACACGCCTGTAACAGGTTGTCTGCACCGTTGACTTCGAGCGCTTTGCCGTCTACGTGGATAGTGGCCATTGTTCAAAGTTCTTCGTTGGCCCGCGTGAGCGGGCGTGGCTAATGGAAATCTGTATGCCTGCGGCCCGCCACGAGTCGTTCGGGCCGGCCTGCAGGCTGGCGGGTGGCACGGACCACCCGCGTTTCATCTTGTTATGCGCCGACCACAATCGGCCCGCTCCGGTTGACGGAAAGGTTCGGGCGCAGGGTGTCACCCGCGTTAGCGGGTGCAACACCGGCCTCGAACTCCGAGCGGAAGTATTTGATGGCACTGCCCAATGGCTCGACGGCACCCGGTGCGTGAGCACAGAAGGTACGGCCTGGGCCGAGGAAGTTGACCAGCCCCAGCAGTGTCTCGATGTCTTCGGCGCGGCCCTGGCCTTTTTCCAGTGCGCGCAGCATCTTCACGCTCCACGGCAGGCCGTCACGGCAGGGGGTGCACCAGCCGCACGACTCGCGGGCGAAGAACTCTTCCATGTTGCGCAGCAGCGAGACCATGTTGATGCTGTCGTCGACCGCCATGGCCAAGCCGGTACCCATACGGGTGCCGACCTTGGCGATGCCACCGGCGTACATCTGCGCATCGAGGTGCTCGGGCAGCAGGAAGCCGGTACCGGCGCCGCCTGGCTGCCAGCACTTGAGCTTGAAGCCGTCGCGCATGCCACCGGCGTAGTCTTCGAACAGCTCGCGGGCGGTGACGCCGAACGGCAGCTCCCACAGGCCAGGGTTCTTTACCTTGCCGGAGAAGCCCATCAGCTTGGTGCCGTGGTCTTCGCTGCCTTCACGGGCCAGCGACTTGTACCAGTCGTTGCCGTTGGCGACGATGGCGGGCACGTTGCACAGGGTTTCGACGTTGTTCACGCAGGTCGGCTTGCCCCACACGCCAACGGCGGCAGGGAAGGGCGGCTTGGAACGCGGGTTGGCGCGGCGGCCTTCCAGCGAGTTGATCAGTGCGGTTTCTTCGCCGCAGATGTAGCGGCCGGCACCGGTGTGCACGAACAGCTCGAAGTCGAAACCGCTGCCCAGGATGTTCTTGCCCAGGAGGCCGGCGGCCTTGGCTTCATCGATGGCGCGGTTGAGGTTCTTCGCTGCGGTGGTGTATTCGCCACGCAGGAAGATGTAACCACGGTAGGCCTTCAGGGCGCGGGCACTGATCAGCATGCCCTCGACCAGCAGATGGGGCTGTTGCTCCATCAACATGCGGTCCTTCCAGGTGTTCGGCTCCATTTCGTCCGCGTTGCACAGCAGGTAGCGGATGTTCATGGATTCGTCTTTGGGCATCAGGCCCCACTTCACGCCAGTGGGGAAGCCTGCACCGCCACGGCCCTTGAGGCCGGAGTCCTTGACGCTTTGCACGATATCGTCGGCGGACATCTGCGCCAGTGCCTTGCGGGCAGCGGCGTAGCCGTTCTTCGACTCGTACTCGGCCAGCCAGACCGGCTCGCCGTCATCACGCAGGCGCCAGGTCAGCGGGTGGGTTTCGGCCGAACGCGCGATGCGGTTGGCCGGGCCGAAGGAAGTAATGGTCATACGTAACCCTCCAGCAGTTTGGAAACGCCAGCCGGCTGCACGTCACCGAAGGTGTCGTCGTCGATCATCAGCGCCGGTGCCTTGTCGCAGTTGCCCAGGCAGCACACCGGCAGCAGGGTGAAGCGGCCGTCGGCGGTGGTCTGGCCAAGGCCGATGCCCAGCTCGCTCTGGATCTGACTGACCACCGATTCGTGGCCGCCGATGTAGCAGACCATGCTGTCGCACACGCGGATGATGTGGCGGCCAACAGGCTGACGGAAGATCTGGCTGTAGAAGGTGGCCACACCCTCGACGTCGCTGGCCGGGATGCCCAGGACTTCGCCGATGGCGTGGATGGCGCCGTCCGGCACCCAGCCACGTTCCTTCTGGACGATCTTCAGGGCTTCGATGGACGCCGCGCGCGGGTCCTCGTAGTGATGCATTTCGTGCTCGATGGCCGAGCGCTCGGTTTCGCTCAGGGCGAAACGGTCTGTCTGGATAAGCGTGCTGTTCATGCTTAGCGGTCCACGTCAGCCATAACGAAGTCGATACTGCCCAGGTACGCAATGAGGTCGGCGACCATGCTGCCTTTGATCACCGAAGGGATCTGCTGCAGGTGCGGGTAGCTCGGGGTACGGATCCGGGTGCGGTAGCTCATAGTGCCGCCATCGCTCGTCAGGTAGTAACTGTTGATGCCCTTGGTCGCCTCGATCATCTGGAACGACTCGTTGGCCGGCATGACCGGGCCCCACGAGACTTGCAGGAAGTGCGTGATCAGGGTCTCGATGTGCTGCAGGGTGCGCTCTTTCGGCGGCGGCGTGGTCAGCGGATGGTCCGCCTTGTACGGGCCTTCCGGCATGTTGCGCAGGCACTGGTCGATGATGCGGATACTCTGGCGCATCTCCTCGACACGGACCATGCAGCGATCGTAGGCATCGCCGTTGTGGGCCAGCGGTACTTCGAACTCGAAGTTCTCGTAGCCGGAGTAAGGGCGGGCTTTGCGCAGGTCGAAGTCGCAACCGGTGGCACGCAGGCCGGCGCCGGTGGTACCCCAGGCCAGGGCTTCCTTGGTGTTGTACGCGGCAACGCCGATGGTACGGCCCTTGAGGATGCTGTTCTGCAGGGCAGCCTTGGTGTACTCGTCGAGGCGCTTGGGCAGCCATTCGACGAAGTCCTTGACCAGCTTGTCCCAGCCGCGCGGCAGGTCGTGGGCGACGCCGCCGATGCGGTACCAGGCCGGGTGCAGGCGGAAACCGGTGATCGCTTCGATCACAGTGTAGGCGCGCTGGCGGTCGGTGAAGGTGAAGAACACCGGGGTCATGGCGCCGACGTCCTGGATGTAGGTACCCAGGAACAGCAGGTGACTGGTGATGCGGAAGAACTCGGCCAGCATGATGCGAATCACGTCGACCTTTTGTGGTACCTGGATGCCGGCCAGTTTCTCGACCGCGAGCACGTACGGCAGGTTGTTCATCACCCCGCCGAGGTAGTCGATACGGTCGGTGTAGGGGATGAAGCTGTGCCAGGACTGGCGCTCGGCCATTTTTTCGGCACCACGGTGGTGGTAGCCGATGTCCGGTACGCAGTCGACGATCTCTTCACCGTCCAGCTGCAGGACGATGCGGAAGGCACCGTGGGCCGAAGGGTGGTTCGGGCCGAGGTTGAGGAACATGTAGTCCTCGTTGGCGCCCTGACGCTTCATGCCCCAGGCTTCCGGGTTGAAGCGCGCCGATTCCTCTTCAAGCTGCTGCTTGGCCAGGGTCAGGCTGTAGGGGTCGAACTCGGTGGCACGGGCCGGGTAGTCCTTGCGCAGCGGGTGACCTTCCCAGGTCGGCGGCATCATGATGCGGCTCAGGTGCGGGTGGCCGGCAAAGTCGATGCCGAACATGTCCCAGACTTCGCGCTCGTACCAGTTGGCGTTGGGCCAGATGCCGGTGACGGTCGGCAGGTTCAGGTCGCCTTCGCTGAGCGACACCTTGATCATCACGTCGCTGTTACGTTCGATCGACAGCAAGTGGTAGAACACGCTGAAGTCGGCGGCTGGCAGGCCGCGGCGCTGGGTGCGCAGGCGCTCGTCGACGCCGTGCAGGTCGTACAGCATGCTGTACGGCTTGGCGACGCCGCGCAGGAAGCTAAGCACTTCCTTGAGCTGGGCGCGCTTGACCCACAGCACGGGCATGCCGGTGCGGGTTTCCTGGGCGACGAATGCGTCGGCGCCAAAACGGTTGTGCAGTTCGACGACCACATCCTGGTCGTCAGCCTTGTAGGGCGGAATGAAAATAGCGTTGTCCGCTGTCATGGTCTCGGTCGCTTTGGGTCAGCGTTAAGAATGAAGCCAGGCCGCCGGCTCGTTCGGGAGCGGGCGGCAGGTCGCTGGATCAGACTTCGTCGGGGCTGCGCAGGTTGGTTACCGCAATGCGCTGTTCGCGACGCAGGTCTTTCTGGGCGGGCATCTCGGCACGGTAGATGCCTTGATCACCAACTACCCAGGAAAGCGGGCGTCGTTCTTGGCCGATCGACTCCTGCAGCAGCATCAAGCCTTGCAGGAAAGCCTCAGGGCGCGGCGGGCAGCCAGGCACGTAGACGTCCACGGGGAGGAACTTGTCGACCCCCTGAACGACCGAGTAGATGTCGTACATGCCACCGGAGTTGGCGCACGAACCCATGGAGATGACCCACTTCGGTTCGAGCATCTGCTCGTACAGGCGCTGGATGATCGGCGCCATTTTGACGAAGCAGGTACCGGCGATGACCATGAAGTCGGCCTGACGCGGCGAGGCCCGGATGACTTCGGCGCCGAAGCGGGCGATGTCGTGGGGCGCCGTGAAGGCCGTGGTCATTTCCACGTAGCAGCAGGACAGGCCGAAGTTGTACGGCCAGAGGGAGTTCTTGCGACCCCAATTGACCGCGCCACGCATCACATCTTCAAGCTTGCCCATGAAGATGTTCTTGTGGACCTGGTCCTCGAGCAGCTGGTCGGTGACGGTTTCCCGATCACCTACCGGGTACTGCTCGTTGGGCGCATCCGGATCGATTCTGGTGAGATTGTATTGCATTGCCAAAGCCTCATTGTTTCAGCTTCGCTTGCCGCTTGCGGCGACCTTCGGGAGCCCAATCAAGTGCCCCGACGCGCCATAGGTAGACAAGACCAGCCAACAGAATTGCTATGAAAACGAGTGCTTCGACGAATCCGGTCCAGCCGCTTTCGCGGACGGACACAGACCATGCATACAGGAAGAGGGCTTCGATATCGAAGATCACGAACAGCATCGCGACCAGATAGAATTTGGCGGACAGGCGCAGGCGGGCGCTGCCGACGGGCAGCATGCCGGATTCGAAGGGTTCGTTCTTGGCGCGGCCCCATGCCTTGCTACCGAGCAGGCTGGAGAGACCGAGCATGAAGGCACACAGGCCGACGACACCCAGAAGGAAGATGGCAAAGCCCCAGTTGTGGGCGATGAGTCCTGCCGAATCGGACATGCTAGAGATCCTTATACAGAGACCCAGCTCTGCAGTCTGAAATAAGTAGAGCGGCGACGTGGTGTCGCAGGTGCAGTGACCAAATGTCGCAGCTGAATCAATCGCGCTGATTTTATGGGTAAACCCGGTGCAAGTAAAATTTCCGTTGCAAATTTATTCGTAGGATTTAGAACAAAACCCGCTGCTAACTGGCTGAAAGCCTTGAGATTCGGGCATTGCATGCGCTTTTGTTAATTATGTTTCTTGCGGCTGGTAACGAATTACAAGTCCAGTAATGATAATTGATATCATTTGGCCTGATACCTTCTAATTCGGCTGTTCTGCACCTTGTAAAGTTCATCTGCAGTTTTCCCCCGCTTGCAAATGCGAAATAATCGTGTTCTAGCAGCTTCCGACACCGCGCGCACCGCTCTGGGTCAATACTTTGTCGGTTGAGCCCTGGCGCGCCGATGAAGCGATCGCCCACTGGCCGAGCCAGTAAGCGAGGATGATCAGGTAGGGCGCGGCAGCGAACGGGCTGACAAAGCGGTCGATGCCGATCAGGCTGTCGGAGAACACGAACAGGCAGGCGCCCAATGCAGCGGCACCGCCGCAGGCCAGCGAGCGCCAAAGCATGGCGCTGATGGCCAGAGCGTAGACCGCGACCGGGGCCAGCAGTGGGCCGAGGCCATGGCTGGCGAGCACGCCGAACAGGGTGATGCCGGTGATGGCGCTCAACAGCAGTGCGGGCAGGGCGGGGCGCAGGGTCTTCCCGCAATAGGCGCGCAGGTAGGCCAGGTGCGCGCAGAGGAAGGCGGCCAGGCCGAATACGAACAGGTCGGCAGGGATGGCCAGGAGGAGGTCGCCGAGTACCGAGAAGGCTAGGCCGATGCTGATCCAGCGGCGATAGGGGGTGGCGGGAGCGGTGTATAGCCAGGCTATCAATGCCATGACGGGCATCGGCTTGGCCAGCAGGCCGAGCAAGGGGTTGTCGCTGGCCAGTGCATATATATAGAGGGCAGCGGCGGCCAGGGCGAGCATCATCAGGTGGCTTGGACGGGGCATGGGCGGTCCTTGCTGCTGGGCTGCCACAAGCATAGCCCTGATTCTGGTTTCTGCTTCGGCCTGTACCGGCCCTTTCGCGGGCAAGCCCGCTCCCACAGGTACTGTGCACAGTTCGAGGGCTGCAGTAATCCTGTGGGAGCGGGCTTGCCCGCGAAAGGGCCGGTACAGGAAAAAGAAAGGCCCGGGGCTTTCGCAAGCCCCGGGCCTCAGTCAGCAACCCACTATCAGTGGAACTGCTCTTCCTCGGTCGAACCGGTCAGCGCGGTTACCGACGAAGCGCCACCCTGGATCACGGTAGTCATGTCATCGAAGTAGCCGGTGCCGACTTCCTGCTGGTGCGCCACGAAGGTGTAGCCCTTGCTGGCGTCGGCGAATTCCTGCTCCTGCAGCTTCACGTAGGCGGTCATGTCGTTGCGGGCGTAGTCGTGCGCCAGGTTGAACATGCCGTGCCACATGTTGTGGATACCGGCCAGGGTGATGAACTGGTGCTTGTAGCCCATGGCCGACAGCTCGCGCTGGAACTTGGCGATGGTCGCGTCGTCCAGGTTCTTCTTCCAGTTGAAGGAAGGCGAGCAGTTGTACGACAGGATCTGGTCCGGGTACTCCTTCTTGATCGCTTCGGCGAAGCGGCGGGCTTCGTCCAGGTCCGGCTTGGCGGTCTCGCACCAGATCAGGTCGGCGTACGGGGCGTAGGCCAGGCCACGGGCGATGGCCTGGTCGAGGCCGGCGCGCACCTTGTAGAAGCCTTCACGGGTACGCTCGCCGATCACGAACGGCTGGTCGTACGGGTCGCAGTCGCTGGTCAGCAAGTCGGCGGCGTTGGCATCGGTACGGGCCAGGATGATCGTCGGCACGCCGGCAACGTCCGCAGCCAGGCGGGCTGCCACCAGTTTCTGCACGGCCTCCTGAGTAGGTACCAGTACCTTGCCACCCATGTGGCCGCATTTTTTCACCGAAGCCAGCTGGTCTTCGAAGTGCACGCCGGCAGCGCCCGCTTCGATCATGTTCTTCATCAGTTCGTAGGCGTTCAGTACGCCGCCGAAACCGGCTTCGGCGTCGGCCACGATCGGTGCGAAGTAATCGATGTAGCCGTCATCGCCTGGGTTCTTGCCGGCTTTCCACTGGATCTGATCGGCGCGGCGGAACGCGTTGTTGATGCGCTTGACCACGGTCGGTACCGAGTCGACCGGGTACAGCGACTGGTCTGGGTACATGGACTCGGCCGAGTTGTTGTCAGCGGCCACCTGCCAGCCCGACAGGTAGATGGCCTGGATGCCGGCTTTTACCTGCTGCACCGCCTGGCCGCCGGTCAGGGCGCCCATGCAGTTGACGAAATCTTTTTCTGGGCGGAAGGACGGGTGGGCACCCTGGGTGACCAGCTTCCACAGTTTTTCTGCGCCTTGGCGAGCAAAAGTGTGCTCAGGCTGCAGGGAGCCACGCAGGCGAACGACATCGGCGGCGGTGTAGGTACGGGTCACGCCTTTCCAGCGCGGGTTCTCGGCCCAGTCTTTCTCGAGGGCTGCAATTTGCTGTTCGCGTGTCAGTGCCATGGAAATAAACCTCGTCGCATCGATCTTGGGTTAATTGTGCTGATGCTCGGGGCTGATCAGGGACCTGGCGGCTGTCCTGTCCGGGGGAGTGCGGCGGCGAACGCGAAGGCTCGAAGGGGAAGGGTGTGCAGCCCAGGCGCACGTGTGCTCCGGCAGGTCGGCTCGTGGTTGCCTTGCTGCGGTGCTACGCGATTGCCAGTACTGCGGTGATGCGCTTCCGTCCCTCGGGACAACTTCTTCGTTGCAGTCGCAATCCCGTCGAACCGCCTTGTGAGCCGTATAGACACGAGGTGCCTCCAGGGGTGGGAGGAGTACGCCTCGAAGGCCCTTGCCAGGGCCCCTGATTAGCGGGAGCGAGGCCATCATGCCCTTGGGAAAAAGACCCTGTCAAATGTTTTGTAGTGCTTTTTTCTACTTACTACATCTTTGGTCTAATGCGACTTGCTGGTCAGTTTCAAGGCCTTTGGTCGAGGCCTTGATTTGCCTGGGATCAGTCCAGAAGGTCGACTTTGACACGCAAAGTCATGTTTTCACCCCGTTGCGTGCTGTAAGTACGGCTTGACGGGTTGCGATCGGCTTGGCTCTGCTGGTTGTGTCCGGCCAGGGTGATCCATTCGCCGAGCCTTCCGCTGATGGTCGTGTCGGTACTTTGCACTTTCACTACATCGGCACGTTCCTGGCTCATTCGGTCATTATTGGTGCTGATTTGCAGACGAACCGTATCTCCGCTCAGGCTTGGCGTGACATAGAAACCCTGGGTCACGTTGCGGTATTCGGTATTGCTCTGGATGCGCCCGTAGCCGTCGGTGCTGGTGCTGGTGATCGGAATGCTCTGGCCGACCTGGATCAATGCCGGTTGGCCCTCGCTGGCCTGGATCTGCTGCAGGCCGCCGTCGCGGTTGCTGGTGCCGTAGCGGATGACCTGGCCGTTGCCACGGTTGTCCTGGTAGTTGCTGTCGGTGTTATCGACGCTGATCAACAGGCGCTTGGGTGCGGTGTCCAGCTGTTGCAGCAGGGTGCGCAGGTCGTCGATGCGTTCGGGGCTGGCGTTGACGATCAGCTTGTTCTCGAAGGCGCTGACGGTGCCGTCGCGGCCGATGAAGGCCTGGGCGGCGGGCAGCAGTTCGGCGCTGCTGCGATGCTGCAGGGGCACCACCTCGGTGGCGGCCTGGGCGGTGAGGCTGGCGGCCAGCAGCAGCGAGGCGAAAAGGGGGCGTAGCGGCATGCTCATGTTCTCCGCAAGTGGAATCAACATGATGGCAAATTTGTCAGGAGTTTGCCGGGCATGGATCACAGCTGCTTGTCTGCAGGTTTGCCACAGGCTGATGAAACGCCTTGCGGTGGCCGCTGCCAGACAAATTCCGTAACATCGCGCCCCTTGATTTTTCGTACCGTCCGCCTGGACAGCACCACAGGATGCCCATGAAACCCGCCCGACTACGCGCCGACCTGCTCGCCGGCCTGACCACTTCGTTTGCCTTGGTGCCCGAATGCATCGCCTTTGCCCTGGTGGCCCATCTCAACCCATTGATGGGCCTGTATGGCGCCTTCATCATCTGCACCCTCACGGCGTTGTTCGGCGGCCGCCCGGGGATGATTTCCGGCGCCGCAGGTTCGATGGCGGTGGTGATCGTCGCCCTGGTGGTGCAACACGGTGTGCAATACCTGCTGGCCACGGTGCTGCTGGGCGGGGTGGTGATGATCCTGTTCGGCCTGTTGCGACTGGGCAAGCTGGTGCGCCTGGTGCCGTACCCGGTGATGCTCGGCTTCGTCAACGGCCTGGCGATCGTCATCGCCATGGCTCAGCTCGAACACTTCAAGGACGGTGAGCACTGGCTAGCCGGCGCGCCGCTGTACCTGATGATCGGCCTGGTGGCACTGACCATGCTGGTGGTCTACGTGCTGCCGAAGTTGACCCGCGCGGTGCCACCGGCGCTGGTGGCGATTCTCGGGGTTGGCATGCTGGTGTACCTGCTCGACCTGCCGACACGCACCCTCGGCGACATGGCGCACATCGCTGGCGGCCTGCCGCAGCTGGCCTTGCCGCAGGTGCCGTGGAACCTGGAAACCCTGAAGATCGTCGCCCCCTACGCGGTGCTGATGGCCATGGTCGGCTTGCTGGAAACCCTGCTGACGCTCAACCTGACCGATGAAATCACCGAGAGCCGCGGCTACCCGGACCGCGAATGCGTGGCCCTGGGGGCGGCCAACATGCTCTCTGGCCTGTGCGGTGGCATGGGCGGCTGCGCGATGATCGGCCAGACCGTGATCAACCTCAGCTCCAATGGCCGTGGTCGGCTGTCGGGGGTGGTGGCCGGGGTGATGATCCTGCTGTTCGTGCTGTTCCTGTCGCCGCTGATCGAGCGCATCCCGCTGGCGGCGCTGGTCGGGGTTATGTTCGTGGTGGCCCAGCAGACCTTTGCCTGGGCCTCGCTGCGCGTGCTGCACAAGGTGCCGGTGAGCGATGTGCTGGCGATCATCGCAGTCACGGTGGTGACGGTGTTCACCGACCTGGCCATGGCGGTGTTGTTCGGTATCGTCATCGCGGCGGTGAACTTTGCCTGGCAGCATGCCCGCGAGCTGTATGCCGACAGCCACGAGGACGG
This sequence comes from Pseudomonas sp. LRP2-20, assembly GCF_024349685.1. Taxonomy (NCBI): domain Bacteria; kingdom Pseudomonadati; phylum Pseudomonadota; class Gammaproteobacteria; order Pseudomonadales; family Pseudomonadaceae; genus Pseudomonas; species Pseudomonas sp. LR2-20. Next base: position 2,012,394 of record NZ_AP025944.1, read on the forward strand.
GGAAGGGGGCAAGCACTACCAGGTGCATGGCACACTGTTCTTTGCCTCGACCGCGCCATTTCTCAACCAGTTCGACCCGGCCAATGACCCGGACAAGGTCACCCTTGATTGCCAGCATTTGAGCTTTGTCGATTATTCGGCGATTGCCGCGCTGAAGACCTTGCGTGAGCGCTATGCCAAGGCGGGCAAGCATTTGCGTGTGGTGCACCTTTCCGAGCGCTGCAAGAAGCTGCTGAAGCGGGCTGGCGAGCAGCACTGAGCATCGTTGTGGCCTGCACTGGCCTCTTCGCGGGCAAGCCCGCTCCCATAGGGGTTACGCGATCCCTGTGGGAGCGGGCTTGCCCGCGAAGAGGCCGGTGCAGGTGAAAGGCTTACTCCCCGCGGTTCTTTTTAACGATGGCATCGGCAATGCTCGCCGGTGCCTCGGCATACCGAGTGAACTCCATCGAAAAGCTCGCCCGCCCCTGGGTCATCGAGCGCATCGAGGTGGCATAGCCGAACATCTCGCCCAACGGCACCTCGGCGCGGATCACCTTGCCGGCCGGCGTCTCGTCGCCATCCTGGATCATGCCCCGGCGCCGGCTCAAGTCGCCGAGAATATCGCCCTGATACTCTTCCGGTGTCACTACCTCGACCTTCATCACCGGCTCCAGCAACACCGCGCCGCCCTTTTGCGACAGCTGCTTGGTGGCCATGGAGGCGGCAATCTTGTAGGCCATCTCGTTGGAGTCGACGTCGTGGTAGGAGCCGTCGAATACTGCCGCTTTCAGGTTGATCAGCGGATAACCTGCCAGCACGCCGTTCTTCATCTGCTCCTCGATGCCTTTCTGGATCGCCGGGATGTACTCGCGCGGCACCACGCCACCGACGATCTCGTTGATGAACTCCAGGCCTTCCTTGCCCTCATCGCCGGGCGCGAAGCGGATCCAGCAGTGGCCATACTGGCCGCGCCCGCCGGACTGGCGAACGAAGCGGCCTTCGATCTCGCAGGTGTTGCGGATCTTCTCGCGGTAGGCCACCTGCGGCTTGCCGATATTGGCGTCGACGTTGAACTCGCGTTTCATGCGGTCGACGATGATGTCCAGGTGCAGTTCGCCCATGCCGGAGATGATGGTCTGGCCGGTTTCTTCGTCAGTGCGCACGCGGAACGACGGGTCTTCCTGGGCCAGCTTGCCCAGGGCGATGCCCATCTTTTCCTGGTCGCCCTTGGTCTTGGGCTCCACCGCCACCGAGATCACCGGGTCGGGGAAGTCCATGCGTTCGAGGATGATCGGCTTGTCGATGTCGCACAGGGTATCGCCGGTGGTGACATCCTTCATGCCGATCAGCGCGGCGATGTCACCGGCGCATACGTCCTTGATCTCGGCGCGCTGGTTGGCGTGCATCTGCACCATGCGGCCGATACGTTCCTTCTTGCCTTTCACCGAATTGAGCACGGCGTTGCCTGAGCTGAGCACGCCGGAATACACCCGGGCGAAGGTCAGGGTGCCGACGAAGGGGTCGGTGGCGATCTTGAAGGCCAGGGCGGAGAACGGCTCTTTGTCGTCGGCGTGACGTTCCAGGTGTTTTTCTTCGTCGTCCGGGTCGGTGCCCTTGATCGCCGGGATCTCCGAGGGGGCGGGCAGGTAGTCGATGACCGCGTCGAGCATCAGCGGCACGCCCTTGTTCTTGAACGACGAGCCGAGGATGGTCGGGACGATTTCATTGGCGATGGTGCGCTGGCGCAGGGCGGCCTTGATTTCATCGACGCTCAGTTCCTCGCCTTCGAGAAACTTCATGGTCAGCTCATCATTGGCTTCGGCGGCGGCCTCGATCATGTGCGCGCGCCATTCGTCGGCCAACGCCTGCAGTTCGGCGGGAATGTCTTCTTCGCGGTAGCTGGTGCCCTGGTCGTTGTCGTTCCAGTAGATCGCCTTCATCTTCACCAGGTCGATCTGGCCGATGAAGTTCTCCTCGCTGCCGATGGCCAGCTGGATCGGCACCGGGTGGTGGCCCAGGCGCTGGTCGATCTGCTTGACCACCCGCAGGAAGTCAGCCCCCTGGCGGTCCATCTTGTTGATGTAGGCCAGGCGCGGCACGTGGTACTTGTTGGCCTGGCGCCAGACCGTTTCGGATTGCGGCTCGACGCCGTCGGCGCCGCTGAACACCACCACCGCGCCATCGAGCACGCGCAGCGAGCGCTCCACCTCGATGGTGAAGTCGACGTGGCCTGGGGTGTCGATGATGTTGAAGCGGTACTTGTCGGCGAACTGCTTGGTCGAGCCTTGCCAGAAGGCCGTGGTCGCCGCCGAGGTGATGGTGATGCCGCGCTCCTGCTCCTGGGCCATCCAGTCCATGGTCGCGGCGCCATCGTGCACCTCGCCCATCTTGTGGTTGACCCCGGTGTAGAACAGGATGCGCTCGGTGGTGGTGGTCTTGCCAGCATCCACGTGGGCGACGATGCCGATATTGCGGTACAGCTCGATGGGCGTTGTACGGGCCATGACGGACTACCTGCGGCGATGCGGATTCTCCCACGGTAGCAGAGCGGGGGAATCCTGCCTGACCGCCGGGCCGTCAGTCAGCCTGGGCTTGCAGCATCCATTGGCCGTCGATTTCGCGGGCCAGGCCGCTGGCCGGCAGCAGGGCCAGCAGGCGCTCGTGCAGGGCCGTTTCGGTGAAGGTCTTGAGGGTGGCGAGGTCCAGCGCACCGATCAGGCTGAGGTCGGCCTTGGTGTACGACAGCCAGGCCTTTTTCAGCACCTGGGCGACGTCGCTGCCGGCGGTGCTGGCGAAGCGGCGGTGCCACGGGCGGCCTTCGAAGGTGAAATTGTGGGCGTGGCTGTAGCTGCTTTCATCGCTGCCTTCGGCGCAGCGGTAACAGCTGCACGGGCCTTCGCCGAAGGCGTTGCGCAGGTAGCTGTTGAAGTCCACGACGGGCTTGAGGGTCAGGCGTTTGTCGACCTCGAACAGGTCGGCGATCAGGGGTTCTTCGGCGCTCACTCAGGTGTCCTCGTGTGGTGTGGCGTGCATCGGCGGGCACCCTAACAGATCAGGCCTTTCAGATCACCTGTTGCAGGTCTGACCCTTTCGCGGATGAATCGTGGCGCCGAACCGCCGCTCCCACAGATACTGTGCACATCGTGAGCAATGAGAAATTCCTGTGGGAGCGGGCTTGCCCGCGAAGAGTCCGCTAGAGACAACAGCGATCACCTGCCGTACTCTACGCGCCTTCACGCTTATACATCCCTTTGAGGTAACCCCGCTTGAGCACCAAGTACCCGTACACCGCCACCGTGACTGTCAGCGCCGAAGACCGCGGCGGCGACACCGAGGCCTCGGAAAACCCCAACATGCGCGTGGGCCTGGAAGCGGTGACCGAAACCCTGAAGAAGGTGCATTTCGTCGGTACGCTCGCGGCCCCCGAGAAATCCGCCACGCACATCTGCGTGACCCTGGAGAACGGTCTGACCTACTACGGCCCGATCGTCAACGGCCACGCTGAACTCGAAGGCGGCTGGATCGCCTTCGAGTCCGACATGCTCACCCCTGAAGAACTGGGCCTGTAAGCCCCGATTCAGTTCAGCTCGGCCAGGCACTGCTCGAGGATATCCAGCCCTTCCTCGAGCACCTCGGCCTCGATGGTCAGCGGTGCCAGCAGGCGAATGATGTGCCGCGCCTTGCCGCTGGGCATCAGCAGCAGCCCCTTGGCTCGCGCCGCCTCCATCACCTTGGCCAGCTGGGCGGGCGCCGGGCTGCCATCGGCATTGACCAATTCGATGCCGCGCATGGCGCCGGTACCGGTCAGGCGGCCGATGTACGGGCTCAGGTTCGAGGCCTTCCAGCGGGCATGGCGGCCAACGATCGCCTGCTCCTGGCGCTCACCCCAGGTGGCGACGTTCTCGTCGGTCATCTGTGCCAGGCTCGCCAGCGCCGCCGCGCAGGCGATCGGGTTGCCCGAATAGGTGCCGCCCAGGCCGCCTTTGGGCAGCGCTGCCATCAGTTCCTGCCGCCCGACCACCGCACCCAGTGGCATGCCACCGGCGATGCTTTTCGCCAGCAACAGCAGGTCTGGTTCGATACCCAGACGCGGGAAGGCGAAGCGTTGGCCGGTGCGGCCGAAGCCGGACTGGATCTCGTCGATGATGATCAGGATCCCGCGCTCGTCGCAGAAGCGCCGCAGCGCCTGGGCAAACGCCGGGTCGAGGGCGAGGAACCCACCTTCGCCTTGCACCGGCTCGAAGATGAACGCCGCCACGTCTTCTACCGCCAGCTCGACGCTGAACAGGCGATCCATGGCCTTGAGCGCCTGCTCGCAGGTGACGCCGGTATCGGCGCTGGGGTAGGGCAGGTGGTACACCGGCCCCGGCAGCTCACCGACCCGTTGCTTGTAAGGCGCGACCTTGCCGTTGAGGTTCAGGGTGGCCAGGGTGCGGCCGTGAAAGCCTCCGTCGAAGGCGATGATGGCGCGTTTACCGGTGGCGCCGCGGGCGACCTTCAGGGCGTTTTCCGCCGCTTCCGCGCCACTGTTGGTGAGCATGCCGGCCAGCGGGTAGTTGACCGGCACGAACTGGCGCAGGCGCTTCATCAATTCCAGGTACGGGCCATGGGGGGCGGCATTGAAGGCGTAGTGGGTGAGGCGGCTGGCCTGGGTCTGGATCGCTTCGACCACGGCCGGGTTGCAATGGCCCAGGTTGAGCACGCCGATGCCGCCGACAAAGTCGATGTAACGTTTGCCGTCGGTATCCCAGACTTCGGCATTACGCCCATGGGAAAGTGTGATCGGATGAACGATGGCGATGGATTGACTGATACTTTCCAGATTCATGGGCACGCGGACCTTGTTCGAGTTTCTTAATATCCAAGCGCGCCGCGGTATTATAGCGCAAACGAATTATTCGATTGCGGTCATTCCCCAGATTCATGAACTGGCCCCTTCGCGGGCAAGCCCGCACCCACAGGGTCAGCGCAAGATTCAAGTCTTGTGTAGTACCTGTGGGAGCGGGCTTGCCCGCGAAGAGGCCAGTCCAGGCCATATCAATCTCCCTTAGCCACCCGCTCGCGAATCCACTGCACGAACGCCTTGACCTTGGGCACTTCGGCGGCATGTTCGGCATGGGCAATGAAATGCCGGCCATTGCTCGCCACCGGGTGGTCCCAGGCCACCACCAGCTTGCCTTCGCTCAGTTCCTCGGCCACCAGGTAGCGCGGAATCAGGGCGATGCCGCAGCCGGCGATGGCCGCCCGGATGCACAGGTAGAACGTGTCGAAGCGCGGCCCGTGGTAGCTGTTCTGGCTATGCAGGCCCAGCCCCAGGAACCATTCGTGCCAGGCCTCCGGCCGTGAGGCGCACTGCAGCAGCCGGTGTTCGGTGAGTGCCTGGGCGCTGTCGAAACGGTGCCGGGCCAGCACCTCGGGCGAGCACACCGGTACCACCTCCTCGCTGAACAGCTCGATGCAGGTGGCCCCCGGCCAGGTGCCCTGGCCGAAGAAGAAGGCGATATCGGCCTTGGCCTGCACCAGGTCGAACGGCTCCAGCTCGTTGCGGATGTCCAGGTGGATGCGCGGGTGGCGGTCACCGAAGCCCTTGAGCCTGGGCACCAGCCAGCGCGCGCCGAAGGTCGGCTGGGTGGCGATGCGCAGCACCTCGGTCTCGTCGCCGTAGCTGAGGATGTAGCGGCTGGAGATGTCGATCTGGGTGAGGATCTTGTTCACCTCGGTGAGGTACAGCGCGCCAGCCGGGGTCAGGTGCAGACGCCGGCGAATACGCTGGAACAGCGAATGCGACAGCATGTCCTCGAGCTGCGCAACCTGCTTGCTGACGGCGCTCTGGGTCAGGTGCAGCTCCTGTGCCGCACGGGTGAAGCTCAGGTGCCGGGCGGCGGCTTCGAAGCACTGCAGGGCGGTGGTCGAGGGCATCAGGCGTTTGGACATGGCAGGCGCGTACCGAGCAAAAAAGGAAGAAGTTCATTCCGTACTGGAATCATGTGCTTCGAAAAGGTCGTTTGTTGACCTCGCCCTATAGATTAATACTGACCTCGAACAACGATTACAACCGGTACGGCGAAGAGGAGGCAAGTACGGCACCGGCGACATAAAACAACAACAACGAGCAATACGACCTGCACGAATTCTGCTCCAACTTTTCAGCCGTCGACGGCAGCACAGCCGCACGCCGGCCGACCCATTCGAGGGTTCTCCATGGCTTCGCTACACAACAACAAACAGCGTTCCTTGCAGCACGGCCTGACTTCGCGTCAGGTGTCCATGATTTCCATAGCCGGCATCATCGGTGCCGGCCTGTTCATCGGCTCTTCCAACGCCATTGCCACGGCTGGCCCGGCCATTCTCATCTCCTACGCCATGACCGGCCTGCTGGTGCTGCTGGTGATGCGCATGCTGGGCGAAATGGCCATCGCCAACCCCAACAGCGGTTCGTTCTCCACCTACGCCTCCGAGGCCATCGGCCCGTGGGCCGGCTTCACCATCGGCTGGCTGTACTGGTGGTTCTGGGTACTGATCATTCCGGTCGAGGCCATCGCCGGCGCAGACATCCTGCATGCCTACTTCCCGGGCGTGCCGTCCTGGCTGTTCGCCTTCCTGATCATGGTGGTGCTGTCGGGCAGCAACCTGGTCAGCGTGAAGAACTTCGGTGCGTTCGAGTACTGGTTCGCACTGGTCAAGGTGATCGCGATCATCGCCTTCATCGTGGTCTGCAGCCTGGCGGTGTTTGGCTTCTGGCCGCTGGCCGAGGTATCCGGCATCAGCCGCCTGTGGGACCACGGCGGGTTCATGCCCAACGGCTTCGGCACTGTGCTCGGTGGCGTGCTGATCACCATCTTCTCGTTCTTCGGCGCCGAGATCGTCACCATTGCCGCCGACGAAACCGCCAACCCGAAAGACAAGATCCGCCGCGCCACCAACCTGGTGGTGTACCGCATCGCGATCTTCTACCTGGCGTCGATCTTCCTGGTGGTGTCGCTGGTGGCCTGGAACGACCCAGGCCTGAAAGCTGTGGGCTCGTTCCAGCGCGTGCTGGAAGTGCTGAACGTGCCGGGCGCCAAGTTGCTGGTCGACCTGGTGGTGCTGGTGGCCGTGACCAGCTGCATGAACTCCGGCCTGTACACGGCGTCGCGGATGCTCTATTCGCTGGGTGCCCGTGGCCAGGCGCTGAGCATGACCAAGCGTATTTCCGGTGCTGGCGTGCCGACCGTGGCGGTAATCCTCTCGACCCTGGCAGGTTTCGTCGGTTGCTTCGTCAACTACGTGCTGCCGGGCAAGGTGTTCGGGTTCCTGCTGTCCACCACCGGTGCCATCGCCTTGCTGGTGTACCTGGTGATTGCCGTGTCGCAACTGCGCATGCGCGCCCGCGCCGAACGTGAAGGGCGGCCGCTGGAGCTGAAGATGTGGTTGTTCCCATGGCTGACGTGGCTGGTGATCGGCACCATCGTCATGGTCCTGGGCTACATGCTGTTGAGCGATGCCTACCGCTACGAGACGCTGATGACCGCTGGGGTGACCGCATTCATCCTGCTGGTGTCGCTGACCCAGAAGGGCAGCAAGGTGGTTGCCCAGCCGGCTTGAGCTTTCTGCTTTAATGGGGGCGTTTCGCGCCCCCATTCCAACAAGTACAGGCAGCGTATGAACGACCCGATTGTTTCCCTCCAGGCCCTGGCCGCCCCCGAAGGCACTTGCTTCGGTTGTGGCTGTTCCCACCCTTGCGGCCTGCACCTGCAAAGCCACTGGGATGCCGACGGCATCCACCTGCTGTGCCGGCACTCACCCGACAGCACCTTCATCGGTTGGCCCGGCCTGGTCTACGGCGGCCTGCTGGCCATGCTGGTCGACTGCCATTCCAACTGGACCGCGATGGCGTACCACTACCGGGCCGAAGGCCGCGAAGCGGGCAGCCTGCCACGTATCGACTGCGTGACCGGCAGCCTCGGGCTGAATTACCTCAAACCCACGCCGATGGGGGTGGAGCTGCTGCTCAAGGCGCGCGTGGAAGGTGAAGTCGGGCGCAAGACCCGGGTCCTCTGCGAAGTCTGGGCCGGTGATGTGCTGACCGTCAGCGCCGACTCGGTGTTCGTGCGGGTGGACACCGAAAAGCTCAAGCTCAAGGCCCACGGTCAGGCCTAGATACCGGCTCTTGAGCGATGGCGCCGCTGCGAACGCGTTTGCTGAATAAACTGATTGGGCGCTTAGGAAAAGTCCTATTTGGTTGCCAACTGCGTGGCAATAGTCTTGCGTCGTTTCCAGATCAGGCTGTTTGTTTTTCAACTGCCTGTGGTTACCGACGTCAGTAGCCACTGAATTCGAGAGCGCATCAAAGGAGCCTATTCCATGCGTTTTAATTGCAAGACATTGCCGCTTGCCGGCCTGCTCATGATCGTCGGCGGCTGCGCCGGCGTAACCGTGCCCAATGAGCAGATCGAACTGGCCCGCAACGCGGTCAGCCGTGCCGTTACCGCTGATGCTACCCAGTATGCTCCGGTGGAAATGCGTGCCGCCCACGAGAAGATGAGCGCAATGGACCGCGCCATGGGCGAGAAGAAGTTTGACCAGGCGCGCACCTTGGCCGAAGGAGCGACGGCCGATGCCCGCCTGGCCGAACGCACCGCCCAGGCCCTCAAGGCCAAGGAGCAGCTGGCGAGTGCCCGAGAGGGGATAGAGGTGCTCAGGCAGGAAATCCTGAATGCGCCTAGCAGCCCGACCGCCAACTCCGCTCATTGAAGGAAGTGACCATGTCCAAAGTCTACTTACTGCCCGCTGTGTCGCTTCTAGGGTTGATGTTGGCCGGTTGCGGCACTACACCGGAAAACGCCACATTGCTTGAAGCCCGAGAAGCCTATTCGGTGTTGCAGGGCAACCCTGAAGCAAGCCGCCTCGCCGCGCTGGAAACCCAGGATGCCTATACCGCCCTGGGCAAGGCCGAGGCCGCCTCCCTGAAGGACCGCAAGTCCGCCGAGGTCGAGCGTTTGGCCACCCTGGCTGGCCGGCAGATCGCGTTTGCCGAACAGACCATCGACTGGCGCAAGAGCGATGCCCAGCTCAAGCGTGTAGAGCTCGAGCGTACCCAGGCTCAGCTGGATGCGCGCACCGCGCAGCTCAAGGCGCTGCAGACCAGGCCCAGTGCCCGCGGCGACGTAGTCACTTTTGCTGACGTGCTGTTCCAGACCGGCAAGGCCGAACTGAATAGCGGCAGCCATCACAAGATCCAGCAATTGGCGGCCTACTTGCAGGGCAACCCCGGGCTCACCATCGAAGTGGCAGGTCATACCGACTCCACCGGCAGCGACAGCCTCAACCGGCGACTGTCCGAGGATCGAGCCGCCTCGGTAGCCCATGCGTTGCGGCGCCAAGGCGTGGCACCTGAGCGTATCAGCACGGTGGGCTATGGCAAGGACCAACCGGTGGCGAGCAATGCCACGGCACATTCGCGCCAACTCAATCGGCGCGTCGAAGTGGTGCTCCTCAAGCGCACCTGACCCTTCGCCAGGCGCAGTCCCGGGCTGCGCCATCCTGCACGTTGCGATGGTCAAATCACAACGCTGTCCCTAAAGTAATCGTCTCCACGATTGCAGGGACCGAGCATGACCGATCTGAGCGCATTCCCCATCACCCGCAAATGGCCGGCGCAGCACCCCGAGCGCCTGCAGCTGTATTCGCTGCCCACGCCCAACGGCGTCAAGGTATCGATCATGCTGGAGGAAATCGGCCTGCCCTATGAGCCGCACAAGGTCAGTTTCGACAACGATGACCAGCTGAGCCGCGAGTTCATCTCGCTCAGTGCCAACAACAAGATCCCGGCGATCCTCGACCCCAACGGCCCGGGCGGCCAGCCGCTGCCGTTGTTCGAGTCGGGAGCGATATTGCAGTACCTGGCGGAAAAGACCGGGCAGCTGCTGAGCCAGGATCCGGCCCAGCGTTATCAGACGCTGCAGTGGCTGATGTTCCAGATGGGCGGTATCGGGCCGATGTTCGGCCAGGTCGGTTTCTTCCATTTCTTTGCTGGCAAAGAGTATGAAGACAAGCGCCCGCGCGACCGTTACGTCAACGAGTCCAAGCGCCTGCTGGGGGTATTGGACCGGCACCTGCAAGGGCGTGAGTGGATGGTCGATGAATACAGCATCGCCGACATCGCCATCTTCCCCTGGGTGCGCAACCTGGTGGAACGCTACAACGCGCGCGAGCTGGTGGGCTTTGACCAATTCAAGGAAGTGCAGCGGGTGCTGGCCAAGTTCCTTGAGCGGCCCGCCGTGCAGCGTGGTCTGAAAATCCCTTCCTGATAAACAGCTGAGGACACTGTGGGAGCAGCGCTTGCCGGCGATGGGCCGCGAAGCGGCCCCGGCGATTCATGCGAGAACCTTGAAATCGTGGGGCCGCTTCGCGGCCCATCGCCGGCAAGCGCGGCTCCCACACGTGACCGCGTACACCTGGAAGCTGTTCGGTGTTGGTTCAGATGATCTGATTGAGCAGCCAGTACAGGCTACCGGCCAACAGCATCGCCGCTGGCAAGGTCAGCACCCAGGCCATCAGCAGGTTGATCAGCGTGCGCTGCTGAATGCCCGAGCCGTTGGCAACCATGGTCCCGGCCACCCCCGAACTCAGCACGTGTGTTGTCGATACCGGCAGTCCGAACATGTCCGCCGCACCAATGGTGCACATGGCAACCACTTCCGCCGAAGCCCCTTGGGCATAGCTCAGGTGGGTCTTGCCGATCTTCTCGCCCACCGTCACCACGATACGCCTCCAGCCGACCATGGTACCCAGGCCCAATGCGATGGCCACGGCCACCTTGACCCAGAGCGGAATGTAGCGGGTGGCATCGTCCAGCTGGGTCTTGAACAGCTGCACGTGGCTACGGGTATCGGCGTCGAATGCCACCAGCTGTTTCTTCTCGATCAGGCGGATGGCTTCGCTGGTCAGGTACATGTCGTTGCGCACGTTGGCCATGGCTTCGGCCGGCACGCGCTGCAGCGAACCATAGCCTTTGACCTGGTCACCGATCATGCCGGTGAGCGCGGCGAGTGCTGGTACCAGCTGCGCGCTGGCCTTGGGCTCGGCGATGAACGCGGTCAGCGCCTGACGCGGGTCGGCGGGGGCCGGCCCGGGGGCGGTGCGCACCAGGACCTGGCGGGTCACTTCGGCGACGGCGGAAAACTGCAGCGCCTGCTCGCTGGGCATGGTCTTGTTCAGGGCGTAGGCCATCGGCAGGGTGCCGACCAGGATCAGCATGATCAGGCCCATGCCTTTCTGCCCGTCGTTGGAGCCGTGGGCGAACGACACGCCGGTGCAGGTCAGGATCAGGATGCCGCGGATCCACCACGGTGGTGGCGTGCGCTCCTTCGGCGCCTGGTACAGTTCCTTGCGCTTGACCAGCGCGCGCAGGGCCAGCAGCAACAAGGCAGCACAGGCAAAGCCGATCAGCGGCGAGAACAGCAGGGCATAGCCGACCTTGCTGGCCTGGGCCCAGTCGACGCCGCTGGTACCGTCGCGCCCGTGCATCAGTGCGTTGGCCACGCCCACGCCGATGATCGAGCCGATCAGTGTGTGCGAAGAGGACGCAGGCAGGCCCAGCCACCAGGTGCCAAGGTTCCAGATGATCGCCGCCAGCAGCAAGGCGAAGACCATGGCGAAGCCTGCGGAGGAGCCGACTTGTAGAATCAGCTCCACCGGTAGCAGGGCGATGATGCCGAACGCCACCGCGCCGCTGGAAAGCAGCACGCCCAGGAAGTTGCACAACCCGGACCAGACCACTGCCACCGGTGCCGGCAGCGAGTGGGTGTAGATCACCGTGGCCACCGCGTTGGCGGTGTCATGGAAGCCGTTGACGAACTCGAAGCCCAGGGCGATCAGCAGTGCCAGGCCCAGTAGCAGAAAGGGCGTAACGGTGGTGATCACCGTGCCGCTGGCGGTCACGTCCTGCTTGAGGCTCCAGGCGGTATAGGCGATACCGGCCAGCAGCAGGCCGAAGAACAGCACGAGGGTGGCGCGCCCGGGTCTGTGCGCAAGTTGCGGGCGAGAATCGCTATGGGCCAGTGGCAGCTGGCTGGCCAGGGACGGGGTTGCCATGGGGGCTCCGGTCGGCGTCGGCGAGGGTGGCTCTGAGCATAGAAACAATTCCTCGGCTGGACGTGACCTCGGTCAATGAATTACCTAGGCTCAAGACAGACGGTAAAGGCAGGAGAACCCCATGATTCGCTGCAAGCGCGTCTACGACGCGCCAGAGAAGGAGGATGGCCAGCGTGTGCTGGTCGACCGCCTGTGGCCGCGCAACAAACGCAAGGAGCAACTGCAGGGCGAGTGGTTTCGCGACGTGGCGCCATCCACCGGTTTGCGCAAGGCGTTGCACCAGGGCGAGGTGGATTTCGCCGGGTTCACCCAACGCTATCAGCAAGAACTGGCGGCGCACCCTGAACACTGGTACCCGCTGCTGGACCTTGCGGCCAACGGCAACCTGACCCTGCTGTACGCCGGCAAGGACACCGAGCACAACAACGCCCAAGTGCTGGCGGCCTGGCTGGAAGACGAACTGGAGCGGCGCGGCCCGGGCAGCTCGCCGGTGTGCTATGCCCGTTGAGCTGGTCGCCGCGAGCGACGCCTGGTGCACCTTTGCCCGCGACCTGACGCGGCGGGCGATGCTGCCCTATTACCGCGAGTTCGACCTGTTATGGATCGAAGAAGCATTCGACCAGGCCTGGGGCTGGCGCGAGCAGTGGCTGGTGATGGAAGGTGAGGTCGTGCTGGGTTTCTGCAGCCTCAGCCAGGACCGGCAGGCATTGTTCATTCGCGAGTTGCACCTGGTGCCGGAGCAGCGTGGGCGAGGGGTGGGCAGCCAGGTGCTGGAGACCCTGGCCGAATGGGCGGCGCAGCGGCGCCTGCCGCTGTTGAGGTTGATGGTGTTCAAGAGCAACCCGGCGCGGCAGCTGTACCGGCGCCATGGGTTTGTCGAGATGGGGGAGGATGACTGCTTTGTGAGGATGCAACGGGCTATCGGTTGACCTGTGCCGGCCTCTCGCGGGTAAACCCGCTCCCACAGGAACATCACAGCATTCAAGTCAGTGGTAAATCTGTGGGAGCGGGTTTACCCGCGAAGAGGCCGGTGCAGTCACAGCAGATGGTGGATCATTGCTGCCTCACCCTCACAGTCTCACCCTGGCGCACAGTGGCTTCCAGCAACTGCCCCTGCAATGGCAGCAAGTCGCCGATCAACAGGTTCTGCAACAACGGCTTGCCATCGAAGCTGTTGCCCCCCAGCAGCACATCCCGCACACCCTCCACCCGCACCAGTGCCTTGCCGACCTGGCCCAGGCGGTTGCCGCTGAGCACCAGCGGCCCGGCCAGTGGCGTGGCATTGCGCAGGCTGATGGCATATTCCGCTGTGTTGCCGATACGGTTGTCGAGCAGCGCCACGGCGCCCACCTCGCTGGCATCCACCGCGCTACCCTGGCTGCTGGCCAGCAAGTTGTCGTCGATCACCAGCGGCGCCGCCGGTGTGGGTGCCAGGCTGCGCAGCTGGATGCCATTGCCGCGGCTGTCACCGATGCGGTTGCCGGCCAGCAGCACCGCGCCCTGTTGCTCGCTGACTTCGATGGCGGCCTTGGTTGCGCCAAGGATCAGGTTGCCTTCGACCAGGGCGCGGGTCTGGCCACGCAGGCGCACGCCGCTGTTGTTGTCGATGCCGCGCAGCTGGTTGCCCAGCAGTTTGACCTGGCTGTTCTGCACATCGATGGCGTATTGCTGCGACTGCTCGAACTGGCTGCCGGTGATGGTCGCCTGACTGTGCTGCAGCTCCACCGCGCTGGACATCTCGCTGAACTGGCTGTCGCGGATGATCACCGTAGCCGGGCGCGTGCTGGCCGCCTGCTGGGTGCTCAACGCCGTGGTCAGGCCCCGGGACAGGTTGGCGTTGTAGCCCAGGCGCTTGAGCGTCGAGCCGATCACCTGGGTGTGGCTGCCGGCCCAGGCCACCACGAACGGCCGCCAGGCACGGTCGGTGCTGCCCGGTCGGTCGCCGGCCATGCTCTGCAGGCTGGACTGGTTCAGCCCGAGCCAGCCCTGGTTGATCAGCGCCGTGCCGGAGAGGCTCGACAGGTACAGGCTGGTGCCTTCGAGCAGCAACCCGGCGTCGCTGCCGATCATCAACGGGTAGCTGAGCAGGTAGCCATCCTTGTAGCGCTTGAGGATGCGTGGGTCGTTCAGCGCGTCGTGCAACTGCGCCAGGGTGATGCTGCCGTCGCGCAGCATCACCACCTGCGGGTGGTGGGCCTGGTAACCGGCGATGGCGCGGAACAGGCCGTTGTTGACGAACGGCTCGAACGGCCAGCTGCCGGCCTGGGACGAGAACATTGGTTGCAGGCTGACGCTGGCGCGCCCGGCCGGGCGTTGCCGTTCGGCTTGCTGGAACGCCACGGCCTGGCGCACCTTCAGGCGCAACTGGTCGGCCTGCAGCTGGCGTTGCTCCCGGGGCAGGGTGTCCACGGTCTGGTTGACTGGCAGCGTTTGGCTGGCTGCCTGGGCGGTGCCTGCCAGGCACAGGGCGGCCAGGCAGGTGAGGGAAAAGCGGGCGAGGGCAGCCATGGGTCAGCTCCTTGATCCGGGCAGTGGGGGGTAGAACGCTTTGATCGGGCCGCCGAGCTGGCTGTAGTTGTCCACCTCGCCGTCTTCGCTGTCGTACAGCTGGCGGGCCAGGGCATGTCCGGGGTTGCGCTGCAGGAACGGGATCAGCCAGGCCATCTTGTACGGTGCCACATCCGCCTGGGACTGGCCCTTGAGTTCGGGCAGGTCGCCTGGGGCGAGCACCGTGCGGGCGGCGAAGTTGGCCAGCAGGTCGAGGGTCTGCTGGTCTTCGCGGCTCCACGGCAGGCCGTTGGCGCGCGCCGACTCGGCCAGCAGCACCAGCGGCACCAGGGCGTACTGGCTGTAGTTGGCCGCCAGCTTGCTGCGCGCCACTTCCAGCGGCAGGTAGGCATAGTTGCCATTGTTGGCGCGCACGGCCTGGGCCAGGCCACGGCGCAGGTTGCCGTCGGCCCACTGGATGAAGTCGTCGCGGCCGACCAGCATGCCGGTGGCGGCCACGGCCCAGGCCGCCCAGTAGTCGTGGTTGTTGAAGTACACACCGCTGGTGCTGCGGCGTGGGTCGTATTCCTGGATCACCAGCTCGCCCAGGCGGGTGAACCAGCGGCGCTGTGCCTCGCTCAACTGCAGCTTGCCGTCACTGGCCGACTGGGTCAGCAGCACGGCACCGGCCATGGCCGCCAGCGCCCATTTGCGCGCGGCCATGCCGGTGCCGCTGGCATCCGGGTTGAGCAGGGCGCCGGCTTCGGCCCAGTGTTGCAGCCACTGGTCCTGGCAGGCCAGGGCCATGTTGGCCTGCTGGGGTTTCTTGGCGCCCTGGAAGCGTTTGCTGGCGTAGATCAGGCCGCCAACGAACGCTTTGACCTGCTTGCCGATGCGTTCGCTGTCGGCATCGGGGCTGCTGCGCAGGGTCGACTTGCTGGCGTCGCGCTGGTCGTACTTGCTTTCCAGGTGCAGGCTGCCGGTGTAGGGCGCTGGCGGTTCCTTGCTGCAGACCAGGGTGCGGTAGTCGGCGATCATGGCTGACTGTGGAGTGCTGTGGGGGGGCCAGATGGATTGCGCTGCCTGAGATTGGGAGCTCAACAGGAACAGGGTGAGCAGGATTGGCGCCGCTCTGCGGCCCTTCGCGGGCAAGCCCGCTCCCACACCGACCGCGTCAGCTGTGGGGAACTCTGTGGCAGCGGGCATGCCCGCGAAGGGCCGCAAAGCGGCCCCAATCAGCGGTATCACATGCATAGCCTGGTCTCCACATCGGTCGCCGCAGTCCCGGCCTTGGTCGGCTCCATGAACACCGACAGCAGGTTGGCCCCGGCAAATTCCGGTGCCTTGCTCAGCTCCAGGTAATACTGCCCACCCGTCACCGCCGCCTCGCGGCGGAACCACACCTTGTCCCGCGCACCGTTGTCGTAATAGACGATGATGTAGAAGTCCTTGACGTTCTTGTCGCTCAGGCGGATGTCGAGAAACCCCTTCGACAGCGCCTGGCGGCCACTGCCGGCATTGCTCAGCAGCTCGATGCGCTCGCCCACCTTCAACGCCGGCCGTTGCAGCTTCGCGCCGAGCACCTCCTTGTTTGCCGCACAGCCACCCTGTACCGCCGGCACCAGCTGGCGGTACATCAACGGCGAGTCGAGCCGGTAGTTGGCCGGCAGCTCCCAGACGATCAGCTTGGGCGGCGCCTTGGCTTTGTAGTCGCTGGACAGCAGGTATTCCAGCAACGAACCCTCTTCACCCACCCCGGGCAAGGCGTAGTTGAGGATGTCGACGTTCAGGTACTGTTTCAGGTAGCCGTCGAAATTGAACTGTTTGCTCTCGTCTTCACGGGCTGCGGCGTTACTGTCGCCGACCAGGATCACCTGTGGGTCCGGCGCCTCGTCGAACAGGGCGTCGGCGCCTGACGCCAGCGGAATGGTCTGGTAGCCGCGTACGTACTGGAAACCGTAGTTGTTGCCGCAGATGCTGCTCATCGCCAGGTTCAGGGTGCCGTCCTTGGGCACCATCACGCCCGGTTCGGTGCGGTATTCCTTCTTGGTCAGCCCGGCATAGAACGGTTGGCGGCGGATTTCCTCGGCCATCAGCCTGGCGGTGGCCTCGGCGCCGGAAGGCGTCCAGTGGTGGTCGCGGCGGAAGAAGTACTCGCCCTTCGGCGGCTGCTGCACTAGCTGCATCATCGGCGCCACCAGCGCGCCGGCCTGGCGCAACTGGCCGAGGTAGGCGGCGAGGTTGTTGCTGGCGCGGGCATAGTCGAAGCCATGCAACTGGTCGGCGAACAGCTTGTCGCGGTGCATCAGCCCGCGAGTCGGCTGGATCGCCATGGCCACATGAATGCCCTGGCGCTCGAACGCCTGCATCAGGCGGGCGAACTCTGGGCGCATCGGCGCGGGGATGCCGAAGTCGTTGGTCAGGTCGACCGCCGAGCGGAACAACCAGCGGTCCTTGCCAGGCACGATCTCGCGCATCAGTTTCATGCGCCCTTCGGCATAGCGTTGCGGGTCGCTCAAGGCCGGGCAAACCATGCACTGCAGGTTCTCGCAACCCGGCCCGCCCACTTGGGCAGGCTGGGCAGGCTGGGCAGGCTGGGCGGGCTGGGCGGCCTGGCCCGGCAGGCTGAGCAAGGCCAGGGCAGCGCTCAGGCCAAAAGGTACAAGGGTCTTCATGTGCCATTCATCCTTGCAGGGCAATCATCACTCGGTCGGGTCGATGCTGTTGGCCAGGGTCATGCTGCGGTTGCCGGGCAGCAGCACGTAGCTGTACGAGCGGCCCTTCTTGAGAAACTGCTCGTCGAAGCTGGCGACCTTGGTGTCCTGCTGGTAGGCGGCGAAGTCGATCTTGATCTCGTTGACCATGCGCGTGCCGGTTTCACCGTTGCCAAGCGCTTGGATCACCTCGTGCTTGCCATCGGAGGTCTTCAGTGCGGCCTGGTTGGCGGTCAGGTTGTAGAAGGCGATCTGCGCCTTCTTTGGCTCGTTGACATACTTGTCGCTGATCAGCTTCAACTGCTTGCCGTCGTAGACCACGGTGCTGGCGGCATTGGCCTTGAGCTGCGGCTCGATCGACTTGCCGCCGACGGCGATCTTGTGCGGGCCAGCAGGGGTGAAGCGGTAGCCGCTGAGCTGGCCGGCGGCGACCCGCTGTGGGTTGATCTTGCCGCTGAGGCTGACGTCGATGTTGCTGTCGGACAGGTTCAGCACGCGGACGAATGCCGAGTTGGCCGGCGCCACGGCATCGTACAGGTCGGCGTTGCCTTCGGCGGCCAAGGCCGCATGGCTGGCAGCGGCGAGGGCGATGGCGGTGAACAGTGGGGTGAGTTTCATCAGGCTCTCCTTGAATCGTCAGAAATGCTGGGGCGCAGCGCTGCGGCTGAGTGAGCCGGGGCGGTGGGCGAGCAGGGTGCGCAGGGGGAACTCCCAGACCACGGTGTTGATCTGTGGGTTGGCCAGCTGGTCGCTGGCTAGGAACTGGTTCATCGCCTCGAACGGGCCGCGGGCTTCCACGGCGATGCTCAGCAGGTCGCGGTTGAGCGCCTCCTTGAGGAAGCCGATGAAGTTCCAGTCGTCGATCTTGCTGTAACTGGTGCCGACCAGCAGCAGGCTCTGGTCTTGCTCGGCGAACAGGTCGTCGGCGCCTTGCTCGGCCTTGAGGGTTTCGTACAGGGTGATCGGATTGGGGCCGAACTGCGGCGCCAGGCGTGAATGGTCGAACTGGATGTAGTTCATCAGGTCGCCCTTGACGCTCTTCTCACCGGCCTTGTGTGACACGTACACCTGGTCACCCAGCAGTTGCGGGCGCTGGCGCGCCAGCTCGTAGGCCGACAGCCGTGCGCCTTCCGGGCTCCAGTGGGTGTCGGACTTGAGGAACAGCTGCGGGCCGTCGAGGTTGGCCAGAAACGCCTGGCGCAGCGGCACCACATCCAGCTGGCGGTCTTGCAGCGCGCCGACAAAACGGTCATAGAGGCTGGTCACTCGCGGGTCGAACGCGTGCGCGGCGTGCGCTGCGTACACATCCAGTTTCATCGGCAGTGGCAGGATCACCAGCTGCTTGCCACGCTCGGCCAACTGCGCACGCACTTTGGCGATCTGCTCCAGCTGGCTCGTCAGGTTGGCGTCGAGGTCATTTGGAACGCGGTATTCCTGGTTGGTGTAGAGCCAGCCGTCCTTGCCCAGCACCACGCCCTTGGTGCCCTCGCCGAACAGGTGGAACTGGGCGTCGGCCCACAGTTGCACCGACGGCTCACGCAGGAAGAAGCGCTTGTCGTAGGCCTGCTCGAACTTGCGCAGCAGCTTGCCGTCGACGAACAGGTTCCAGGTATCGGTCGACGTGCGGGCAAAACTGAATACCGGTGGCAGCGAATAGACGAACATCGCCGCCAGCACCACCACGAACAGAATGCCATTGGCCTTGCTGGCCGAATTCATCACCGGGTACATGGCACTCTCCTAGAACTGGAAATACAGGAAGGGTGAAAACGAGTTTGCCGCCAGGCTGCTCAGCGCCAGCAGGAAGCCGCCCCACAGCAGCACGCTGTTCAGCGCGCTGACATGGCGCATGAAATAGCCTTCCTTGTTGCCGGCGTAGAAGCGCAGGTTGTTGATCCCGGCCAGTACCAGCCAGGCCAGCGCCACCAGGGCAAAGGCCATGGCCATCTTCGAGGCGCCGAGCACGTACAGCTCCAGCGAGCCGAAACCGTTGAAGCCGAACAGCGCCTGGTAGATGTCGATGCTGTGGCGCAGGTCCATGGTGAAGAACAGCGGCATGCTCAGCACGATCAGCAGGCCCGTGCGCAGGTTGCGGCTCAGGCGGTAGGGCGCACCGACCTTGGTCGCCAGGTTGAACTTGCGTTCGATGACCATGCCGACCCCGAAGAACAGCCCCCAGCAGATGAAGGCGAAGCTTGCGCCGTGCCACAGGCCTGACAGCAGCATGGTCCAGACCAGCGCCGGCAGGGCGCCGGCCACGCGCTTGCGCACCAGGGGCATGTACACGTAGTCGCGCAGGAAATGCGCCAAGGTCATGTGCCAGCGTGCCCAGAACTCGGTGATGCTCTGTGCCACATAGGGCTGGTTGAAATTCTCCGGGAAGCGGAAGCCCATCATCAGCGCCAGGCCCAGGGCCATGTGGCTGTAGCCGGCGAAGTCGAAGTACAGCTGCAGGGTCGAGATCACCAGGCCGAACCAGGCATCGCTGAACTGCAACGTGCCTTCACTGACGAACAGCTGGTTGATCGGCGCCAGGCGGTCGGCGATCAGCACCTTCATGATGAAACCGAGCATGAAGCGGCACACACCCAGCGAGAACAGCTCCAGCGAGTGGGTGCGTTCGCGCAGCTGCGGCGCCAGCTGGCTGTAGCGCAGGATCGGCCCGGCCACCAGGTGCGGGAACAGCGCGACAAAGGCGGCGAAGTCGATGAAGTTGCGCGTCGGCGTGGCGTCCTTGCGGTAGATGTCGACGATGTAGCTCAGGGCATGGAACACGTAGAACGAAATGCCCAGCGGCAGGAAGATGTTCTCCAGCGTCCAGGTATTGATGCCCAGTGGCGCCAGCAGCATGGCCAGCACCTCGGCGCCGAAGTTGGCGTACTTGAAGTAGCCCAGGGTCGACAGGTTGCCGGCCACGCCGATCCACAGCAGGCGCAGGGCCATGGGTTTGTCGCCGGCATCCAGGCGTGCCTTGATCCGCAGGCCGAACCAGTAGTTCCAGTAGGTGATGCCGACGAACAGCAGCAGGAAGTCTGGCCGCCACCAGGCATAGAAGATGTAGCTGGCGGCCACGATCACCGTGGAGCGCCACTGCGCCTTGGCCAGGAAGTACACGGCCAGGAACAGCGGCAGGTAGAGGAACAGGAACACATTGGAGGCGAAGATCATGGCACGGCCCGTCCTTAGTAACTGATCACCACGCCGACGCTCAGCTGGTAGTCATCGCCTGTTGCCAATGCACTGCCGGCATTGAGGTAACTGGCGCTGACCAGCGCGTTGACGTCCAGGTGCTTGCCATCGATAGCCACCGGAAACATCTTCCAGTAGTAGTTGAGGTCGATCATCTGCCCGACATTGCGCCCGTTGCCGTTGCTGCCCTGGTTGATGGCACGGTTGCGCTGCGAACGCTGGTCGCCATTCATGCGGATCGGCAGGGTGCCGTCGGCATCGCGCAGGTCCAGCTGGGTCACCCGCAGGTCCAGCGCGCTGCGCGGGGTGGGGCGGGTCTCCACGGCAAAGCCGTAGTAGCTCAGGTTGCGCAGGTCGAGGGCGACGAACGAACTGGTCAGGCGGGTGCTGTAGGAGCCGGTGCGGGTGATGCGGTCGGACTGGATGGCGTTCAGGCGGAAGCCATCGTTCTCGTCGCCGGGCTTGTCGGTCAGGCCGCCACGCAGCGCCAGGCGCGGGGTCCACGCCAGGCTGTCGAAGCGCTTGCCGACTTCACCCAGCACCGCCCAGCCCTTGCTGCTGTGGCCGGTGGTGGTGATGCCGTTGCCGTCGGTGTTGTCCATCTTGCCATCCAGCGCCGCCAGTTCCAGGTGGTAGTCGCTGAGCACCGGGTAGGCGAGGTTGTCACCCTTGAAGAACAGCCCGTAGCGCATGCCCTTGAAGTCGTAGCGGTCGTCGGCGTCGTGGCCGCTGTGGTCGTTCTCGTGCATCAGGCGCACACCGACCTGGTTGTTCGGGCTCCAGCGGTAGGCGTACTGGCCCATCAGGTAGGTGGTGCGCTCCTCGCTGTCGGCCAGGCGGTTGACGTCGGTGTTGTAGTTGTGGAACTTCTGGCCGACGGCGAAGAACGCCTCGCTGAAGGTGTCCTGGTAGTTGAAACGCAGCGACTCGAGGCTGTCGTCCCACCAGATGCCGTAGTCGTCATAGAAGCGCTGGCGGCCGAACGAGGCGGAGAAGCGCGGGTCGTCGCCGATCAGGTTGCGCTTGACGTACAGCTCGCGCAGCTCGGCATACCAGCCTTCGGGCTGTTCGCGTTGGTTGCTGTTGCTGGCTTCGTTGGTCAGGTTGCTCGACTGGCTGGAGTCGTAGTTCAGCCACAGGCGGCCGTAGACCATCCACTTGGCCCAGCGCTTTTCCGGCGAGTACCAGGCGAACGACGGTTCGTAGCGCAGGCTGTAGAACATCTCGCGGTCGCTGCCGACCTGGGAGTCCTCAGGGCCGTAGCCGGTCTGCACGGTGAGCTTG
Source organism: Pseudomonas sp. LRP2-20 (assembly GCF_024349685.1). Lineage (NCBI taxonomy): Bacteria > Pseudomonadati > Pseudomonadota > Gammaproteobacteria > Pseudomonadales > Pseudomonadaceae > Pseudomonas > Pseudomonas sp. LR2-20. The sequence goes on from NZ_AP025944.1 coordinate 2,034,122, forward strand.
TTGAACACTTCCGAGGTGATCACTGGCTCGCTGCCATCCACGGCGGCGACGCGTACCGGTTCGTTGCTGTCAGCCTCGGGGCCGGTGATTTCTTCCGCGGCGAAGGCCGCCGGCAAGGGCGCCAGGGCCAGCAGGGCGCCGAACAGGGGGTGGTGCGCTTTCACAGGGTGGCCTCCTTGAACAGCCCGTTGCGAGCGGCCAGGGCACGCTCGATGTCATCCTTTGGCAGTGTCTTTTCCAGGCGCTTGATCAGGCTGCGCGCACTGCGTTCACCCAGGTCGAGGGCGACGCGGGCATAGGTGTAGGCCTTGACCGGGTCGTGGCACAGGGCACGACCGTAGGCGTGCAGGGTGGCCATGCGGTACCAGGCGGCGGTGTTGCCCTTGTCGGCTTCGGCCTGGAACAGCGCCAGGGCCTTTTCCTGGTCGGGCTGGTCCTCGACGCCCTTGCTGTAGTACTCGGCCAGCAGCAGGCCGGCGCCGGGGTAGCCGCTGGCACCCAGCTCCTCGATCAGTGCGCGGGCCTTGTCCGGGTCGAGGGTCAGCCAGTTGTTGACCATGTAGAACTGCGCCTGCAAGGCCTTGGCCCGGGTTGGCTCGCGCTCGCGTACCTGGTCGATCAGCGCCTGGGTTTCCTCGGCGTTGTGCTCGGTCGGGTTGGAGATCATGTAGTTGGCCTTGGACACCATGGCCGGCACGAAGCCGCGGGCTACGGCCACATCGCGCCAGCGCTGGACGCGGGCGGTAGCCAGGTTCAGCGCCTGGTCCTGGGCTTTTTCGCGGGCCAGTTGCGCGGGCGTTGGCGGCAGCTTGTCGGCGCCCGGTGCGCTGGCCTGGCGTTCGTAGCGGTCGGCGTCCAGTTCGGCGCGCTGCACGCTGGTGATGCTGTCGAGCAGCGCGGCGACGCGGTGGATGATCTCCACCGGCAACTGCTCACGCTCAGGCTCAAGCTGGTCGGCGAAGGGCGGGAACAGGCGGTCCTGCTGCTCGCCGAGGAAGGCGTAGTAGCGGTCCAGGGCGCGCACGTCCACGCGCACCGCCTGGCGATACCAGCGCTCGGCGCCGGCGCGGTCGCCCTGGCGCTCGGCGAGCACGGCGTGGTACAGCTCGGGGCGGCAGTTGAGCAGGCAAGCCTGCTCGTAAAGGGCCAGCAGCTGGGCGGTGTCGACCAGCTCCGGGTAGGTCAGGAACACTTCCAGTGTGGTGCTGGTGTTACGCGGGTCGAGGTTGGCCGGGTAGCGCGTCAGAGCCTGTGCCATCCACGGCCGTTGCGCCTCGCGCAGGCTCGGCGTGCGGTCGATCAGGCGGGCCAGCGATGCCAGTGCCGGGACCAGGCCATGGCCGTCGGCAAAGGCCTTCTGGTACAGCGCCACCACTTCCGCGCGGCTGGCGCCTTCGCGCCCGGCCAGCACATCGCCAAGCAGCAGGGTGCTGGCCAGGTCGCCACGGGCAGCCAGCTCGCGCAGGTCGCTGGTGACCTCGGCCGACGGGTCCTTGTACAGCGCATAGCGGATCTGTTCCAGGCTCTGCCCGGCACTGGCCGTGCTGGCGCAGGCCAGCACCAGGCCGGCCAGCAGCAGGCGGGGGGGCATGTTCGCGGTCATGGCGTCATCGTCCTCGGCGCGCTTAGCGCGCTGCGCCGAATGGCAGGCCCAGGAACAGGTCGACCGCCACCGCTTTCTGGTAGGCCGCGGCCGGTAGCGGGCTGTCGGGCTGGATGGTCAGTGCCAGGTTGCGATTGAGCTCATCCACGCGCGCGTCGACCACCTTGCCGCTGTAGTGCTGGTCGAGGCCGAACACCTGCATGTCCACCGACTTCACCCGGTCGACATCGGCGAGCTTGTCGAACGGCACGTTGGCGCGCACGAACAGGCCCTGGTCCTTGGGCAGCAGGTGCATCAGCGGGGCTTCCTTGTAGCCATAGCCATCCAGGCGCTGGCTCGGGTAGTAGACCTGGCAGTCGCACGGGCTGTTGATCACCGTCTCGATGGTGGCGCGGCCGAGCAGGGCCTGCAGGTCGCCCGGCGACAGGTCGGCGACCGCCTTCATGTCGGCCGGGCTGGTGAAGCTGGTGGCCAGCTGCGTGGAGATGCTGGCCAGCGGCTGGCCAGCCTGCACTTCGGTGGCGCCGGCGGGCAGCAGGTACTTCACATAGCCGTTGTCGGGCATGCTGATGACCTGGGCGTTGGTCGCCACCTGGGCCTGCAGCGCCGGGATGCGGAAGAACAGCAGGTAGCCCTTGTAGCCGACGAAGGCCAGCGCGGCGATGCCGGCGGCGGTGTACAGCAAGGTGCCGGTCAAGGCCTTGAGGCGGGCGCCTGGGGTGCGGGCGCTGGCGTACTTGTGCTTGCGCTCCTTTATGTAGTTCTCGCGCTGCATGACATTGAACAGGCCGTTGATGTCGGCGATCTCGCCGGACATGTAGGCGCTGATCAGGTAGCGCAGGATGTCGCGCTTCTGTGCATCGAGCTCGACGAACTGTGCGCCCACTTCGTTGCCGCGCTGGGAGACGATGCGGATCTTGCTGTCGATGTTCAGGTCGACCTGGTTCAGGCGCAGGCGGATCGAGGCGTCGTACAGCGTGCCGACTTTCAGCGGCGCGTCATGGATCAGGCCCAGGCCACCCAGGGAAATGTCCTGCAGGGCCACTTCGAACGGCGCCTGGCCGGCACTGGCCAGGCGTACCCGTGCGTTCATCCGGGTGCGCACGTACTGGCGCTCGTCGACCGCCTCATGGACGATGTTGGCCGCTGTCTTGCCCGGGGCCGCGGGAATGTTCGTGGTACTCATATGCAGGCGCCTTTCCTTAACGTTGCGAGAGTTCTAAGAGAACGGTGATGACCCCGAAGAAGATCGCGATCGACGAGCACAGCATCGCCTTCGAGGACCAGCGGTTGAGGCTGGCGTCGAAGTCGACGCTGCCAGTGGCCAGGGTGGTCTTCTGCCGCGTCCAGCTTTGCTGGTCCATGTGGAACATCGCGTAGACCTTCATCAGCGAACCGACGATCTGGTTGTAATAAAGAACGAAGGGGTACATCGGGCTGACCGGGTGGCCGGCGAAGACGAACAGCACGGTCACCAGGCTGCGCGAGATTAGCACCCAGAACAGGTACACCAGCAGGTACTGGATACCGAACACCAGGCCGGCCACCACCGAGGCAGTCAGGCCCATCAGGCAGGTCCACATCGACACGCGCTGGTCGAGCAGCACGTACAGGGTGAACAACCCCAGCCGGGCGCGGCCGAGCAGGGCGGTGGCGCGGAAGTTCTGCCGCAGCGAGTTGCCGTACCAGCGGAACATCAGCTGGCGGGTGGCGATCCAGAAGCTGTCGCTGGGCGGGTGCTCGACGGTCAGGGTGTGGCTGTCGGGCACATAGAAGGTATTCCAGCCAGCGCGCATCAGGCTCAGCCAGCTCGACTTGTCGTCACCGGTGAGGAACTGGAAGCGGCCCAGGCGCCAGTGTTCGAGGAAGTCGGCTTCGACGTCGCGGATGAAATCGGGGTCGGTCATCACTTCGGCGCGGAAGAACGACAGCCGCCCGGTCAGGGTCAGCACCCGGTGCGACAGGGCCATCGAGCACATGTTGATGTGGCGCTGGACGAAGCGCATCGAGTGCCACTGGCGCATCCAGCGGCTGCCTTCGACTTCGCAGAATTCGTTGGTGGTCAGGCCGCCCACGTCCGGCAGCACGGCAAACAGCTTGACCGCACGCTCGACGCAGCCGGGCAGCATCATGGTGTCGCCGTCGACCACGCCGACCACCGCGTCACTCAGCGGCATCTGCCGCGACAGCGCGCGAAAGGCATGGGCCAGGCCGTCGCGCTTGCCCGTGCCTCGGGCGCGGACGATCACCAGCTTGATGTCGTCGCGGTCCTTGACCTCGTTGCGCATGATGTCCTTGATGAAGGTCTCGTCGCCTTTCTCCACGATCGAGGCGATCACCGTGCACGGCACCTTCAGCCGTTGCACTTCCTGGAATACCGACTGGTAGACCTTGAACGTGGTCATGGTGGGGATGCGGAAGCTGGTGACCACCATGAACATGTGCGAGGGCAGTGCTGCATCGCCCAGGCGTTCGACCTGCCGACGCAGGCGTGGGAACTTCCAGTGCAGGAAGTACATGCCGCGCAGGTAGTGGACGATGGCGTTGCCATAGCGCCACATGCCCAGTGTGCCGATGATGAAGATGAACAGGTGGTGGTTCGGGTCCAGGTACTGCGGTGCGACCATCTCCGACGCCAGCGCGATCAGCCCGGCCAGGCACGCCCAGCCGAAGAAGCTGGCGCCTGCGCGCAGGTAGCCGGGTGCCACGAAGGGCGGTTGCTGTCGATCCATGTCGGCTTGACTCCTGTTTTTTGCGGTGCCCGCGCGCCACGCCACCCAGGCGTCAGCCTGCGGTGGGTGGTGCGCGGTGGCTGCCGGGTCGGTTACCAGCAGATGCCTTGGCTGCGGCTATCGCTCAGGCCGGGCATGAAGCCGACCAGGTCGATCACCTGCTTGCCGTGGTCGGCTTGCAGGGCGCTGGCGAAGCGCGGGTCGTTGTTGCCCAGGACGATCACTTCGGCGTCATCGATCACCTGCTGCAGGTCGCTGTGCAGCAGCGACGAAACATGCGGGATCCTGGCTTCGATGTAGTCCTTGTTGGCCCCGTGCACGCGGGCGTATTCGACGTTCTCGTCGAATATGTGCAGCTGGTAACCCTTGCCGATGAGGCGCTCGGCCAGTTCCACCAGCGGGCTTTCCCGCAGGTCGTCGGTGCCGGCCTTGAAGGCCAGGCCGAGCAGGGCGATCTTGCGTTTGTCCTGGCGCTCGATGAGGTCGAAGGCGTTCTGCACCTGCGAGGCGTTGCTGGCCATCAGCGAGTCGAGCAGCGGCGCCTTCACATCCAGGCTGGCGGCGCGGTAGGTGAGGGCCCGCACGTCCTTGGGCAGGCACGAGCCGCCAAAGGCGAAGCCCGGGCGCAGGTAGTAGCGCGACAGGTTGAGCTTGTGGTCCTGGCAGACCACATCCATGACTTCGCGGCCATCGACACCGGCAGCCTTGGCAATGTTGCCGATCTCGTTGGCGAAGGTGACCTTGGTCGCGTGCCAGACGTTGCAGGTGTACTTGATCATCTCGGCAATTTCGATGGTCCTGCGGATCACCGGTGCGTCGAGCTCCTTGTACAGCGACTCGAGCAGGTCGCCCGACGCTTTGTCCAGCTCGCCGATCACGGTCATGGCCGGGAAGTCGTAGTCCTGGATCGCCGTGCTCTCGCGCAGGAACTCCGGGTTCACTGCCACGCCGAAGTCGACGCCGGCCTTCTTGCCCGAGCAGTCTTCGAGAATCGGGATCACCACATTCTTCACCGTGCCTGGCAGCACGGTGCTGCGCACCACCACGGTGTGGCGGCTGCCCTTGTCGCGCAGGGCGGTGCCGATTTCCCGGCAGACCGCTTCCATGTACACCAGGTCCAGGTCGCCGTTCTTCTTGCTGGGGGTGCCGACGCACAGCAGCGACAGGTCGGTGGCGAGGATCGCCGCTTGCACGTCGGTGGTGCCGCTCAGCCGGCCCTTGCTGATGCCGTCCTGCAGCAACTGTTCCAGGCCCGGCTCGACAATCGGCGACTTGCCCTGGTTGATCAGTTCGATTTTCGCCGGGGAAATGTCCACCCCCAGCACGTGATGGCCGCGGGCCGACAGGCAGCCCGCGCAGACCGCGCCAACATAGCCAAGTCCAAAGATACTGATGTTCATAGGTCCCTCTCCCTGGGGCACGGCAAAGCCGGCCGAGATACATCGTTCATGAAGTTGTCGAAATGGCAGACGCGCAGAATTAAGCCGCGCTCGGAAGTGGCGTTTCAGGCTGTTTCTTAGTGGTCTTTTTACAGCCTAATGTTGTTCTTATTTTTATTGCAAGCGTTGATATTCGCTTGTTTGAAAATAACTTATATTTTCTCTGTTAAAGTTTAAAAACCCTTATAAATCAATAAGTTAAAGTTGCTGTTAGTTGGGCGTCAAAAAAATGATTATCCTGTCGGTGGCGATAAAGTGGCGCCAATGGCATGGCGTTCTGCCAATTTTCCTGTGTTTTTTGTGGCTTGGATTGCACTGCGGGAGCCTATAAAACCCCAATAAATCGGGGCCCCGCCGGGTGCGCTAGTGGCGCAATACTGGCTTGCGACGCTGGCCGGTGATGGGCATAGTGACCACACAGTCTGCAACTGCTTACAGGATTGTGAGCAGCACCCATGACGGCAAAGGAACAAGGAGAAACGTCATATGAAAGGACTCGGTCCACGTCTGCGGGAAGAGCGTGAACGGCTGGGCATGACCCAGCGGGTATTTGGTGACATCGGCGGCGTCGAGCCCAATGCCCAGGGCAAGTACGAAAGTGGCGAGCGCACCCCACGGGCGGATTACCTGGCGGCGCTGGCGAACCGGGGCGTGGATGCGCTGTACGTGCTCAGTGGTGAGCGCACGCCGGCACCGCTGGAAAGCCTGACGGCGGATGAAACCGGTCTGCTGGGCGCGTTTCGGCGTTTGCCGGCAGCCGACAAGGCGGCGTTGTGGCATCTGCTGGGGCGCCTGGTGGGTGAGGGCAGTGGCGGTGAGTTGGCGCGGCTGCCGCGTCCTGAGCGTCCGGCGTATCTGAAGGAAGTTTTACGCTAGGTCCGCCATGAAAAATTTTGTTAAGGTGGCGGGATCCAATCGCCCTGTTGACGAGGTGTCTGCTTGATTAGGGTCCTAGTGGTCGACGATCACGATCTGGTTCGAACCGGTATTACTCGCATGCTCGCCGATATCGATGGCCTGCAGGTGGTGGGTGAGGCGGATTCGGGCGAATCGGCGCTGAAGCTCGCCCGGGAACTGAAGCCTGACGTCGTGCTGATGGACGTGAAGATGCCTGGGATCGGCGGCCTGGAAGCCACCCGCAAACTGCTGCGCAGCCACCCCGACATCAAGGTGGTGGCTGTTACCGTGTGTGAAGAAGACCCGTTCCCCACCCGCCTGATGCAGGCCGGTGCCGCCGGTTACCTGACCAAGGGCGCAGGCTTGGACGAAATGGTCCAGGCCATTCGCCTGGCATTTGCCGGGCAACGCTATATCAGCCCGCAGATTGCCCAGCAGCTGGCGCTGAAGTCGTTCCAGCCCCAGGGTTCGCCGTTCGACGCGCTGTCGGAGCGGGAAATCCAGATTGCCCTGATGATCGTCGGCTGCCAGAAAGTGCAGATCATCTCCGACAAGTTGTGCCTGTCGCCCAAGACCGTCAATACTTACCGTTATCGGATCTTCGAAAAACTCTCGGTCACCAGCGACGTCGAACTGACCTTGCTGGCCGTTCGCCACGGTATGGTTGACGCAAGCCTGTAAACCCTCATGTCAGAAGCCTTTGATGCCAGCGCGTTCCTGGCGACCTGCAGCGGTCGCCCGGGTGTATACCGGATGTTCGACGCCGAGGCGCGGCTGCTTTACGTCGGCAAGGCCAAGAACCTCAAGAAGCGCCTGGCCAGCTATTTCCGCAAGACCGGCCTGGCGCCGAAAACCGCCGCGCTGGTGGGGCGCATCGCCCAGGTCGAAACCACCATCACCGCCAACGAGACCGAGGCACTGCTGCTCGAACAGAACCTGATCAAGCAGTGGCGTCCGCCGTACAACATTCTGTTGCGCGACGATAAATCCTATCCGTACGTGTTCCTGTCGGATGGCGAATTCCCCCGCCTGGGGATTCACCGTGGGGCGAAGAAGGCCAAGGGGCGTTATTTCGGGCCATACCCCAGTGCTGGCGCCATTCGCGAGAGCCTCAGTCTGCTGCAGAAGGCTTTTTCCGTGCGCCAGTGCGAAGACAGTTACTTCGCCAACCGTACCCGCCCCTGCCTGCAGTACCAGATCAAGCGCTGCAAAGGCCCGTGCACCCGGCTGGTCACGGCCGAGGAGTATGCCGAGGACGTGCGCCATTCGGTGATGTTCCTCGAAGGGCGCAGCCAGCAGTTGGGCAATGAGCTCAACGAGGCCATGGAAAAGGCCGCCATGGCCCTCAATTTCGAGAAGGCTGCCGAACTGCGCGACCAGATAGCCCTGTTGCGCCGGGTGCAGGACCAGCAGTACATCGAAGGTGGCTCCGGCGACGTCGATGTGGTGGCCGCCTTCGTCAACCCGGGCGGTGCCTGCGTGCACCTGATCAGCGTGCGTGGCGGGCGGGTGCTGGGCAGCAAGAACTTCTTCCCGCAGGTGGGCATCGAGGAGGAGGTGGCCGAAGTCATGGCCGCATTCCTGTCGCAGTACTACCTGGGCAATGCCGAGCGCGAACTGCCCGGCGAGCTGATCGTCAACGTGGTGCATGAGGACTTCGAGGCCATCACCGAAGCCGTGCAGAGCCTGCGCGGTCGCGAGCTGACCATCAGCCACCGCGTACGCGGCACCCGCGCGCGCTGGCAGCAACTGGCGGTGACCAATGCCGAGCAGGCCCTCAATGCCCGCCTGGCCAACCGCCAGCACATGGCTGCGCGCTTCGAGGCGCTGGCCGAAGTGCTCGGCCTGGATGAAGTGCCACAGCGCCTGGAGTGCTATGACATCAGCCACTCCAGCGGCGAAGCCACGGTAGCCAGCTGCGTGGTGTTCGGCCCGGAGGGGCCGATCAAGTCGGATTACCGGCGCTTCAACATCGAAGGTGTCACTGCCGGCGACGACTATGCCGCCATGCACCAGGCCCTGACCCGCCGTTATGGGCGGATCAAGGACGGCGAGGGCAAGCTGCCCGACGTGCTGCTGGTCGACGGTGGCAAGGGCCAGCTGAACATGGCCCGCGAAGTGATGCAGGAGCTGGCCTTCACCGACCTGACCCTGCTTGGCGTGGCCAAGGGCGTGACCCGCAAGGCCGGCTTCGAGACCCTGTACCTCAACGACGTGGCCCACGAGTTCACCCTCAAGGGCGACAACCCGGCGCTGCACCTGATTCAGCAGATCCGCGACGAAGCCCACCGGTTTGCCATCACCGGCCACCGTGCCCGGCGCGGCAAGGCCCGCCGTACCTCAAGCCTGGAAGACGTCGCCGGGGTAGGACCCAAGCGCCGCCGCGACCTGCTCAAGCACTTCGGCGGCCTGCAGGAGCTCAACCGCGCCAGCATCGATGAGATCGCCAAAGCCCCCGGCATCAGTAAAAAGCTTGCCGAGTCGATTTATGCCAGCCTGCATAGCGAGTAGAATGCCGGGCTCAACCCGCAGCCAGTCGTACCGATGAATATTCCAAACCTGCTCACCGTTCTACGCGTCCTGCTCATCCCGATCTTCATCCTGCTGTTCTATGTGCCCTATCACTGGAGCTACATGGCCGCCAGCACGGTGTTCGCCATCGCCGCCGCCACCGACTGGCTGGATGGCTACCTGGCGCGTCGCCTGCAGCAGAGCACCCCGTTCGGCGCCTTCCTCGACCCGGTGGCCGACAAGCTGATGGTGGCGGTGGCCCTGGTGCTGCTGGTGCAGGTGCACGCCAACTTCTGGCTGACCCTGCCGGCGGCGGTGATCATCGGCCGCGAAATCGTCGTGTCGGCGTTGCGCGAGTGGATGGCCGAGCTGGGTGCACGGGCCCACGTGGCGGTATCCAGCCTTGGCAAGTGGAAAACGGCGGCACAGATGCTGGCGCTGGTGATCCTGCTGGCCAACCCGCCGGTGGTGAGCTTTTGGGTGGTGCTAGGCTACGGCCTGTTGCTGGTGGCGGCGGCCCTGACCTTGTGGTCGATGGTGCACTACCTGCTGGCCGCCTGGCCGCACCTGCGCGAAGGCTCCGAACAAAAATAAAACTTTTTTGAATCAAGGGGTTGACGCCGTTTCAGATATCGCTAGAATGGCACCCATCACGACGCGGGAATAGCTCAGTTGGTAGAGCACGACCTTGCCAAGGTCGGGGTCGCGAGTTCGAGTCTCGTTTCCCGCTCCAAATAAAGACCTGCAGATTTCGCTTGAAGTCTGCATGTCGTGAAAAAAGGCCCTTCGGGGCCTTTTTTCGTTTCAGCGCAAATCAGCGAAGAACGCGAGTAGCCGGGCATTCACAGGCCAGGTTCAAAGCCAGAGTGCGATAGTCCCACTCCCTCCGGCTTTCAGTGGGGCAGGGGCGCGCCCGAGAAGTGCAAGGGTGCTAGACCTGGCCCGAGTAGCCTGCCAGGTCCATTCGACGACCCTGCAACCTGATCACGCCGAGAGTGCCAGTACCCACAGCGCTGCCGCCAGCGCGGGCGGCATCACCAGCAAGCCAAGGCGCAGGAAGCGCCATGCACTGACATGCTCGCCCTCCCGGCGGATGGCCACCAACCACAACAGCGTTGCCAGGGAGCCGGTAATCGACAGGTTCGGGCCCAGGTCCACGCCAATCAGCAGCGCCGCCGTGGTTTGGCCTGGCAACTCGGCGAGGTGCCCCATGGCCCCGGCGATCAGCCCGGTTGGCAAATTGTTCATCAGGTTGCTGGCGATGGCGACGCCCGTGCCCGCTACCCAGCTGGCCTGGGTGGGCGAGGTCTGAGCCAGTGCGGCCAGGGCATGGGCCAGTTGTTCGATGATCCCGGTCTGTGCCACCGCTTCGACAAGCACGAACAAGCCTGCCACCAGCGGCAAGACTCCCCAAGCCACATGCCTGAGCACAGGCATCGGGCTGCGCCGCTGGCGCAGGTGGATCAGCCCGGTGGTGGCGACGCCAGCACAAAAGGTGGGTAGGCCCAGTGGCGTGTCCAGCGCCGAGGCCGTCAGCAGCAGTGCGCCGGTCAGCACAAGGCCCATCGCGCACAGGCGGGCGCCATGGGGCAACGGTTGCGGATCGATGTCCAGGGCCAGGGGTTGACGAATTTGCCGGCGCTGGGTGATGCGCAGTGCCAGGTAGGTCAGGCCGATGGCTGCCAGCGATGGCAAGGTGAACTGCCTGAGCCAGTCCAGCAGCGGCGGCATCTGGCTGCCGAACACTACCAGGTTGGCGGGGTTGGAGATCGGCAGCACGAAACTGGCGGCGTTGGCGATGAAGGCGCAAATGAACAGGTAGGGCAGAGGTTCTGCCTTGGCCGCCCTGCAGGCCGCGTATACCGCAGGTGTGAGAACCACAGCGGTCGCGTCGTTGGACAAGAACACGGTGACCAGCGTGCCCACTGCGAACACCAGGTCGAACAGCCGCTGCCCGGAGCCCCGGGCATGGCGTACCGCGTACCTGGCCAGCCAGTCGAACAACCCCTCCTGGCGTGCCAGCTCGGCCAGCACCATCATGCCGATCAGGAACAGGTACACATCGCCGCCTTCGGCAATGGCCGCCAGGGCGGAGCGCAGCGGAATCAGCCCCAGCCCGGTCAGCAGCAGTGCGCCACCCATGGCCCAGACGTATTCAGGGATGCGCCAGGGGCGCAGGATGACGCCACAGGTGGCCAGGGCGGCCACGGCCCAGATGGTGAGTGCGGTGTTGGAGATAAGCATTGTACGTTCAGTGTCCAGCGGATGTGGGTAAGCCAGTCGGCGTGTCGTTCAAGCGGGGTTGGGTTTCCGGGAGGCTGATCAGCACCAGAAGGAACGCTGCTGCGGCGATGGCGGCCAGTGTCAGGAACGCCGCATCGTAGCCGGCCTCCTGTACCACCAGGCCGGCAATGCCTGGGCTCAATGCGGCGCCCAGGCCGAAAACTGCCGTCAGCGCCCCCAGGCTGACGTTGAATCGCCCGGTGCCCTCGGTCAGGTCCTTGACCACGATGGGGAATAGCGCACCGAAGATCCCCGCACCAATGCCGTCGAGCAGTTGCACGCTGACCAGCCAGAATGGGTTGTCGGATACCACGTAGAGCGCGCCGCGTAGCGGCAGGATGAGAAAGCCTGCCAGCAGAAACGGCTTGCGCCCCCATTGCTCGGCCTTGGCGCCGGTCAGTAACGCCATGGGCACCATGACCAGTTGCGCCGCGATGATACAGGCGGAGGTCAGCGGCGTCGCCAGGCTCAGGTTGACTTGCGACAGCTTCTGGCTCACCAGCGGCAGCATTGCCGCATTGGCCAAGTGGAAGAGGGCGCAGCAAACCGCGAACAGCAGTAGCGTGCGGTTGTGCAGCAGCAGGCGCAGATCTGTCGGGTGAACCTCACCCGATTGCGCATGGACCAGGCCGCGTGCGACTTCATGATCGATGGCCGCCGCAGGAATGCGACTGACCGCGATGATGCTGGCCACGGTCATGATGGCCATCAGGTAGAACACCACTACCGGGCCGTAGAGGTAAGCCAGGCCTCCGGCCAGCAGCGCTGAGCAGGCGTTGCCGGCGTGATTGAAGGTCTCGTTGCGCCCCACACGCTGTGTGAAGGCCTTGGGGCCGGTAATGCCAAGGGAAATGGCGGCAATCGCCGGGGCAAACACTGAGCCTGCAAGTGCACTGATGCTCTGGGTCGCGGCCACCAGCCCGAATGTCGAGATCAGTGGTAGCAACAGGCAGCTGCCGGTAACCAGCAAAGCGGCGATCACCACGACCGCTCGCTTGGCCGGTGTCGTGTCGATCAGGGCGCCAGCCAGGGTCTGCGCAAGCAGCGCAGTGATGCCCGCCAGCGTCATCACCAGGCCGATGCTCGCCGGTTGCCAGTGGTGCACGGCCAGCAGGTAGATCGCCAGATAAGGCCCCAGACCATCGCGCACGTCGGCAAGGAAGAAGTTCAGCCAATCGAGTGCGCGTTGATGCGATTGATTTGACCGGGAGTTATCCAAAGAACGATCTCGGTGAGCCAGAAGAGTGGAGCACGTCAACGCAAGCTTCGCTCAGTCGACATGCAGGCGATTGCGGCCCGCTTCCTTGGCGATATAGAGCGCCTGGTCGGCGCGTTCAAGCAGCGATAGCCAGCCTTCAGCGCTGGTTCCGGCAGCGCTGGCGATGCCGATACTGGCGGTCACATATCCAAAAGGACTGTCTTGGTGAGCGATAGGTTCCAGGGCCAGGCGCTCGATAATCAGCCGCGCAACGGCCGCCGCACCGTCGCTGCTGGTATCGGGCAGAATGATCGCCATTTCCTCACCCCCATACCTTGCCAGCAGGTCGCCAGGGCGTCGGATACAGGTCGAGAGCAGGCCAGCCACCTGTTGCAGGCAGGCGTCGCCAGCGGGGTGCCCGTAGGTGTCGTTGTAGCGCTTGAAATGATCGATATCGATCATCAGCAAAGACAGAGTTGTGCCATTTCGCCGGGCTCTTTGAATCTCCTCGGTCAACACCTCGTCGAAGCAGCGCCGGTTTGCCAGCCCGGTCAGCGCATCGTGCATCGCTTGGCGCTCGAGCTGCTGATTGCTGTCAAGCAACTGCTGTTGGGTCGCTCTCAGTTCACCTTCAACCGCAGCGCGGCGGCTCATGGCGCGGATCAGCAGAGCGCCAATGGCGCCGGTAAGCGCGAGCAGCCCGGAAACCACCAGCAACGACAGCATTGCCTCGAACTGCCAGGCCGCCAGCGCCTCGCGCTTGCCTAGCGCGACGGTCGTCACCAGGGGCAGCTTGTCACTCTTGCGAAACGCATACAGGCGCTCGACGCCGTCCAGGCTTGAAGTGAACGAAGCAGTGCCCACTGACCGGTCGACCAGATACTTGGCGTATATGGGCGACTTCGAGAAGTTGCGCCCCATGTCCTGCTCGCGAAACGGGTAACGCACCAGCATCGCGCCGTCGGTGTAGGACAGGCCGATGGCGCCGTCATGGCCCACGTCGATCTGGCCGAACAGGCGCAGGAAGTTCTCCACGCCAAGGGTCACGGCCACGACACCGGCAAACTCACCTTGGGCGTCGTTGAAGCGCCGGCTGATGGTGATCACCCATTCCTGGTTGGCACGGCTGCGGATGGGCAGGCCGATAAAGGGCTCCCGGGAGGGGTCGTCGCGGTGGTGGATGAAGTAGGCCCGGTCACTGCTGTTGGCGTTGAGCGGGATCGGGCGGTTCGACGACATCAGCCAGCTCCCGTCCTTGGCGTAGATGGTGATGCCGCTCATTTGTGGCATCAGGGGCTGCTGACGGCTGACCAGTTGGTTCAGGCGTTCGATCTGCGCAGGCCCGCTGCCCTCGGTTTCCAGGCGCTCGACGAGGCCGAGCAACAGCAGTGAACTCTGCCGCACGATGCCTTCTGAATAAGTGGATAGCGCCTGGGCCAGGTTCAGGCCGTGGATGTTGACTTCTTCGAGTGCTTGCTCGCGGGAGGCCATGACCTTCCATAGCGTCAGCGATGCGAGGGAACAACCAATGACCAACAGCAGGAGAACAACGAGGTGGATATCACGCTTCACGTCAGTACCTGATGAGATTCCGGTTTCTCTTGCTCGCTTTCCTTGCGACTAGTTAACCAGGCGGTCAGGAAGTAACTGGCTAGTACAATGCCAGAAATATAGCATTATACAGCGTTGGAATGTCTGACAAAAAATCTGGCGCAATCGTGTGCGTGGACACATTTGCTGGCTAGTGGAAGAACCCTGCAGGCAGGCTCGTTTATCAGACGCCAGCCTTGGCAAAGCCAATTCAGGGCGGTTTCTCACTGATCGCAGACCACACCCAATACCCGCTGGCGCAATAGCAACATGGCAGATTGAGACTATAGTAACTTCTTAAAAACCGGATCAGTGGGTGCCATGTCTACGATCGATCTGTCGTCCTCGCAAAGTCTTCGCAAACGCGTGTTGTTGGCCGGGGCACTGAATATCGGGTCCATCGTGGCCTCCCAGGTCATCCGATTGGGCGGCAACCTGATCATCACCCGCTTGCTCCTGCCAGAGATGTTCGGCCTCATGGCCATCGCCACCACGGTGTCGGTGCTGCTGCTGTTGCTGTCCGATGTGGGGCTGCGGCAGAACATCATTCAAAGCCCGCGCGGCGATGAGCCGTTGTTCCTCAACACCATCTGGTCGCTGCAGATCATTCGCGGCTTTGGCCTGTTCGTGGTGATGGAGCTGGTGGCACTGGCCTCATGGGTATCCCAACATTTCGACATGTGGCCGGCGCATTCCACCTACGCCGCCCCGGAGTTGCCCGCAGTGCTGGCCGTCACCGGCTTTTTCGCGATCATCTTCGCCTTCCAGTCGACCAAGATCGATCTGGCCATCCGTAATTTCCAGCAGAAGAAAGTGGTGCTGGTCGAACTGGTTTCGCAAATCGCCGGCCTGGTGGTGATGTTGCTGATTGGTTACCTCACCCGTTCCATCTGGGCGCTGGTGGCCGCCGGGCTGGTCTCGACCCTGGTCACCACAGTGCTCAGCCACATGATCTTCCCGGGGCATAAGGACCGCCCGCAGTGGGACCCGGCAGCGCTGCGCGAAATCGTCAACTACGGCCGTTGGGTGTTCCTGTCCTCCGCCGTGGGTGTGCTGGCCATGCAGGGCGACCGCATCTGGTTCGGCGGCAGCATGACGGTGGCGCAACTGGGGGTGTATTCGATTGCCGTGGGCATTCTGGCGGCCTTCCAGCTCAGCCTGCAGCGGCTGGCCGGGGCTGTGGCCTTGCCGGCCTTCAGCGAGGCGGCCAGGACGGGTGACATGGGGCGCCTGCGCCAACTGTATTTCCGCTTCAGGCTGATCTTCGATGTGCTCACCCTGTTCACCTGTGGCTTCCTGTTCACCGCCAGCCCGCTGATCATCCACTGGCTGTATGACGACCGCTATCAGGACGCCGGGCAGATGATGGCGATCCTTTCGTTGTCGCTGTTCACCTTGCGCTACGGCCTGACGCAACAGATCTGGATGGCCCTGGGGCTGACCAAGTACATGGCCATGGACAACATCATCCGGGTGGTGGCGCTGTTCACTTTGATGCCGCTGCTGCTGGCCATCGGTGGGGTGACCTACGCGCTATGGGGGGTGGCACTGCATACCTTCTTCACCTTGATCCTGATCTTCAAGGTCAGTCACCAACTGGGCATGCTGAGCATCAAGCGCGAGCTGCTGGTGTTGCCAGTCATGGTGTTCGGTGCTCTGTGTGGCCAGTTCATCAGCCATCTGTTTGCCTGAGCATGCTGTGCGCGTGCCAGCACCGTCGTTCTGATCAGCTGCACCAAGGACCTGACAGATGAATGTGATCGACTTTTTTGATCGGACCCGAATCATCAATATCCCGTCCAGAACGGACCGCCGCCAGGAAACCGAAGCCGAGTTCGCCCGCAATGGCTTCCATATCGATGACGAAAAAATCGGCTTTTTCCCGGCGGTTACGCCCACCGATCAGCAGGGTTTCCCCAGCATCGGCGCCCGGGGCTGCTTCATGAGCCACATGCAGATACTGGAAGAAGCCGTGCGCCTGAAGGTCGACAACATCCTCATCATGGAAGACGACATCCAGTTTTCCCGGCGCATTGGCCCGTTTGGCAAACAGGCCATCGAGTCCCTGCAAGGCATGGACTGGGACATTGCCTACCTTGGCCATTCCTGCGAGGGCAATTCGAATACGCCTGGCTGGGTGCTGGTCGACCGCCCCATCCACCTGTCGCACTTCTACGCGGTAAACGGCAAGAGCGTGGGCAAGCTGCGCGACTTTCTCGCACAAATTCTGCAACGCCCCCCGGGGCACCCGGACGGCGGCCCGATGCACTATGACGCCGCCCTCAATACCCTCATTCACAGCGACAAGAACATCCAGGCCTACTACTTCACCTGGAACCTGGGCTACCAGAGGCCTTCGCGCACCGACCTGCATGCATTGTCGATCTTTGACCGGCTGGCCATGCTGCGGCCGGTGATGGCCTTGTATCGGCGCTTCAAGGCAGAAAAACTCAGGCGGACCCGATAGCACGCAAGGTGTGCCGCCTGTTGGTGCTGGGCACTGATCGGGCTTGGACCGGGCGTCACGTGCCTGTCATGCGTGGCTGATAGTGTGCCAGTCCCCTCAATGGCACAAGGTGTGCGGCACGGTGTATCCCGGCACGACCCGCAAGCAGTTCATGCTGCGTTCCAGCGACATGCGCAGCGACGAGTTCGCCGCCTTGTTCACGCAACTGTACGGCAACCTGTATGCCGACATGCCGCCGCTGGGCGAGGGCATCGCCATCGCTGGCGTCTACGGCCGCTTCGACGGCATGAGCGTGCGGCGCATGCAGTACCAGGGCGACTTCACCATCGTCCTGCCGGCGCCGCAGGACGAAATCACCTTTGTGCTACCCACTGCAGGCAAGATCATCTTCGATCACCGCGGCGAGTCGATCGGCGCTGCCCAGGTCGGCCTGGCGGTGGACAAGCTCGACATTCGCTCGGTGCGCATCACCGAGGGCCACGCCCAGTGCGGCATGTCGATCCGCCGTGGGGCGTTTACCGAGCGCCTTTCGGCCTTGCTGGAGCAGCCGTTGTCGGCGCCGATCCGCTTTGCGTCGCGGGTCGACCTGAACATCCCGGCGTTCCAGGGGATCCGGGCTTTGCTCGAGCTGGCAACCGGTACCGAGTTCGACCAATTGATCAACACCGGCCTGCTGATGCCTGTGCGCTTGCAGGAGATGCTGGTCGATGCGCTGCTCGAAACCTGGCCGCACAATTACAGCGAGGCGTTGCGCAACCCGGCCCCGGCGATTGCGCCACGGCACGTGAAACTGGCCATGGCTTATCTGCGCGAGCATCCCGCCAGGCCGGTCAGCGGCAGCGAGCTGGCGGGGTTGGCCAATGTCAGTTTGCGGGCGTTGCAGGATGGCTTCCGGCGTTTTGCCGGGACGTCGATCGTCGGCTATCAGCGTCAGGTACGGCTGGAGCAGGCGCGTGAAGTGCTGGAACGCGGGGAGGGCGGGTCGGTGGCAGAGGTTGCCTTGCGCCATGGCTTCAGCAATGCCGGGCGGTTTGCCCAGTACTTCCAGCAGGCTTTTGGTGTCAGCCCGGCTTTGGTTCGGCGTCGCTAGCCGGGGGCTGCTGTGCAGCCCATCGACGCGCTTGTCGTGGCGACGAACCGCGTCGATGGGCCACACAGTGGCCCCCTTCAGGCATCAGAAGGCATAGCTGGCCTTGAGGCTGCCGCTGACCCCGTGGCTGTCCCCGCCGCCCATGGCGGCCACCTCGGCCCCGACACTCAGCGCCCCGAGGTTGGCCATCAGGTTGACACCGCCAATGAACTGGTCGCGGTTGTCGAAGGCCGCCCGCTGCTCGATATCCAGCCCCAGCAAGTGACCTTGGCTGTCGACCTGGTGATCGCCCAGGGCATGCTCGTAACCCACCTCGACCCCTGGCACCAGCTGCCAGCTGCCCATGGCGACCGGCGCGAAGGAGGCCTTGAGGTTGGCCACGGCGGCGCGTCGGGTTTGTTTCAGGTCATCTACCTGCAAGGCCAGCTCGCTGCCTTTCTCGGTGAAACCGTTGAGGTCCACGCGGCTGACCCGCAGCCCCAGGCTCGGCTCCAGCACCATGGCCCCGGTGGGCAGGCGATAACCCAGCGCCAGGCTGCCGCCGGCCAGGGTGCCGTGGCTGTCGCCCTTGGCCGTGCCCAGGCCGCCGCCAAGTTCACGCTTGCTCGAATAATCGAGCCAGCCGGCGCTGGCATCGGCGTCGATGAACAGGCCTTGTTCCAGGCCATTCGGCGCGAAGCGCGCACCCAGGCTGAGGAAGGTCAGGTCGCTGTCCGCTTCGCCACCGGCACCGCCGACATTGCCATTGCTGTAGCCGAAGCCGCCGTGGGCGCTGAGCTGCTCGGAGAAGCGCTGGGTCATGCCGACCATCAGGCCCTGGCTGTGCTCGTTGCTGCTGGCCGCGTGTGACGAGCCATCGGTGCCCAGGTAGCCGGCCAGCGCGGTGCTCCACAGGCGCGACTGGCCAACCTTGAGGTCACTGCCATCGGCAAAGGGGGCGGCCGCACGGTCGATCATCGCCGCCTGGCGCAGCAAGTAGCTGGCGGCGTCGGCATGCACCTGACCACCCACGGTCGACTCGACGCCGCCCAGCGTGCCGGCATCGATGGCCGACTGCAGGTAATAGTTGTAGGCGGTATAGCGGCCCGACAGCGAGGTGTCCTGCAACTGGCGCAGCAGCTGCGCACCGGCAGCGGCGTTGCCCAGCAGGCCGGCTTCGCCTGGCAGTGTGCCGTAGCGCACCATCTTGCCGCGCAACACGTAGAGCGTTTCCTGCGACAGCCCCAGGCCCTGTTTGAGGTAGTTGTCCATGCTCCCGTATTTGGCGGAGACTTCATCCAGGCCGGCCTGCAGATAGCTGGCTTCGACACCGAGCAGCGGTGCGTAGATCTCGGCCATGCTCGCCGGCATGGCGGCCAGCGTTGCTGCGACGCGGGTGGCGGTGTAGTCGTTGGTGGCCAGGTAGTTGCTCATGATGGTCGCGTCATCGACCCCGGCGATGCTCAGCAGCACGGCTGCGGTCCAGCCTGTGCGGTCCTTGCCGGCGGTGCAGTGGAACAGCGCCGCACCGTCGGCGTTGGCCAGTTCGTTGAACAGCACACTGAACTGCCCGCGCATGCCGGCATCGCTGACGAAGGCGCGGTTGGTTTCCTGCATCATCGCCCGCGCCTGGGCAGCGCTGGTGAATGAGATGTTGGTGATGTTCGAGCCTGAAGTGGTGCTGCCGATGATGTCGATGTTGGTGTAGCGGACACCGGCCGGCAGGGTGTCGGGTGTGCTGGCGATTTCGCTGGGGGTGCGCAGGTCGTAGACATCGCTGATGCCCAGGCCGTTGAGGACGGCGAGATCGGCCGCTGTCGGGGTCAGGGCATTGGAACGGTAGAACACGCCGGCGCGCATCACGCCATCATGGCGGGTGCTGTAGGCGCTGGTGGTGCCGGCGATGTCGTGGAAGTTGTCCATGCCGGCCAGGCGCGGCGTGTCGAGCGCGTCGGCGGCATGGGCAGCGGAAATGGCCAGGGTAAGCAGGGACACGGAGCAGAACAGACGTTGCAACACGGAAGTAGCCTCGATCGGATGCGTTGAGCTGGCTACTGTCGGTGGGCTAGATGAAACTGAATGTTACGAGTGGCGGCGCGACACAAATGGCTGCGCAATCTGTCTGCAATGTGCGTTTTCTGTCTACGCCGCCCCCGGGAGGCCTGCGCACACCTCGGCGCAGTCCAGAATCCGCGCGTAATCGAGCGCCAGGTTGCTCAACGACATGGCATGCACCTCTTCGGCGGGCCAATGCCGCCCCTGCAGGTCACGCTGGTCGAAGGTAAAGCAGGCATCGGCCACCACCACCGCGTCGAAACCAAGGTTGCCCGCCGAGCGTGCAGTGGACTCCACCGAGTTGTTGGTGATCACCCCTGCGATAACCAGTTCGCAGATGCCGCGCGTGAGCAGCCAGCGCTCCAGGCCCGAGTGGGCGAAGGCGTCCGGCACGTGCTTGTCGAACACCGTTTCACTGGCCAGCGGCGTGAAGGCCGGCTGGAATTCGCAGCCCGCTTGCCCCGGCCAGAACACCGAATCGGGCGAGCGCGAGAGATGCCGTACATGCACGATCGGTCGGCCATCCAGGCGCCACGCCGCGAGCAGTTCACCCATGCGCAATTCTGCTTCGGGGTTGTTGCGTCGGCCCAGGCGTGGGTGGTGAATACCGACCTGCAGGTCGATCAGCAACAGTGCGGCGTTGGCAGCGAGCGTAGTCATGCAGAACTCCATGTAAGGGGGTGTCTGACCCTAGCACAGGTCGCAGGCTGGGGCCCGCGCGCATCATCTGATACGCTTTTTTTCGTCGAACCTGAATCTGTAACCGTATCAGCCTGGCGCCGACAATGCTTTTCGTCCCTGCTATCACACTGAAGAGGTTCCGATGGGCAAGCTCGCGCTGTTTCTGGGTGGCTTTCTGCTGTTGACCGTTCTGATCGGCCTGCTCGGCACCATTCCGCCAAGCTGATCTACCAGGCTGATTCTCCTCATGCCCTCCGGCCCATCTGTCTCGCGAGATGGGCCAGATTCCTGCCAGATCATGGCAGTTCTCCTCGGCTCTACCGCTGGACTAGTGGTAGGTGCACGTCGTTCTCACGTGCAGAAGCCTCGTGTAGTCTCCCGCTGCGTCATAATGGGTCGCGTATGGCGAACCCAGTCTTTTGCCTCGGGAGTCAGCACATAGATGGAATACCAGAAGGACACTTCAGCCATGCTGGAGTGGCGCAGCCGTTATCTCAGCGAAGGCATTCTCGAAGAGGATCAATACGATCAGGCGCTGCGCTGTGCCGAGTCCCTGAAACACTCCGGGGTGATCAGTGCGCAGGAATGGATCGAGCTGGTCAAGGCGGCGAATGTTGCGCTGCTGAGCGTGCGATAAGTCCTTCATTGCTTGAGGAAATCTGTCCACAAAAAACGTGGGTAGGTCTGTGGATAAAGTTCTGCAAGCCAGGCAATTTGCGGGCTCTGTTAAATTGAGCAGAATTTGAACAGCGTTCAGCCCGCCCGATCAGAGGCGGCTTGGCCAGCCTGGCGCAAGGCCAGCAGCAACTCGCGCACCCGGGCCGGCAGCTCGCCTGAGGGGTACACCGCATGCATCTGCGGGTCCTGGCCGGTGCTTGAAGTCAGCCGGTAATCCGCGCACACCCGCACCAGGCGTCCAGCCTTCACCTGCGCTTGCGCTACCCAGTCCGCCAGGCGTGCGATACCGGCACCGGCCAGGGTGCTGTGGTACACCGCATCACCTGAGCCCAGGCGCAAGCGTGGGTGCGGGCGCAGGCTGGTGATCTGGCCGGCGCGGCAGAAGTGCCAGGCTTTCAGGATGCGCGGAGCGGTATGCAGGATCAGGGCGTGCTGGTCCAGTTGCTCGGGGTGTTCGGGCATGCCGGCGCGGGCGACATAGGCGGGGCTGGCATACAAGTGGCGGTGGTAGTGCCACAGTGGATAACCAATCAGTTCACTCGATTGGGGGAAGGCGCCGCGGACCACGAAATCGAACTTGCCTTGCAACGGGTCGAGGGCTGCGTCGCTGTACTGCACGTCGAGGGTCACTTGCGGGTGGCGCTGGTTGAAGCTGGCCAGCACGCCGGGCAATACGTGCTCGCCGAGCAGTTGCGGCGCAGCGAAGCGAACCCAGCCTTGTGCACTGCCGGTAAGCGCGGCCAGTTCGTCGGCAGCGTCGCGTTGCACATCCAGCAAGCGTTCGGCGTGGGGCAGCAGGCGCTCACCGGCTTCGGTGAGGGTCACGGCGTTGGCGTTGCGGTTGAGCAGCTTGCACCCGCTGTTGTCTTCCAGGGTTTGCACCGCGCGGGTCACTGCGCTAGGCGAGCGGCCCAGGGTGCGTGCGGCGGCGACGAAGCTGCGCTTGTGCGCAACACTGACGAACGCCTGGATTTCGCGCAGCATGTCCAATGCCATGGAGGGTTCCTCATTGCAGTTTTCGCAATATGGCATTTCAACACAAGCGCGCCGCTTTGATTAGCCTTGCAGTCTGTCTTCACTGCCTGGAACCGCGCCATGATGGATATCGCCGTACTTTCCGTGTTCGCTTTCGCTGCCGGCCTGATCGATGCCGCCGTCGGCGGTGGCGGGCTGATTCAGATCCCCGCGCTGTTCAACGTACTGCCCACTGCGCAACCGGCGGCGTTGCTGGGCAGCAACAAGTTGGCTTCGGTGTGCGGCACAGCCTTTGCCGCCCGCTCGTTCATTCGCAAGGTGACCCTGGACTGGGGCCTGATCGTGCCGGCGGCGGTCAGTGCCTTTGTCATGTCGTTCGCCGGGGCGGCCACGGTTTCGCTGGTACCACCCAGCGTGATGCGCCCGGCGGTGCTGGTGCTGATCGTGGTCATGGCGATCTACACCTTCTGCAAGAAGGACTTCGGCACCTTGCACAAGCCGGCGAAGATCGGCCGCCGGGAGCAGTGCCTGGCGGTGCTGATCGGCGGGGCGATCGGTTTCTATGATGGCTTGTTCGGCCCAGGCACCGGCAGCTTCCTGATCTTCCTGTTCATTCGCTTCTTCGCCCTGGATTTCCTGCATGCCTCGGCGTCGGCGAAGGTGGTCAACATTGCCACCAACCTGGCGGCCCTGGTGTTCTTCGTACCGTCGGGCAATGTGCTATACGCCATCGCCCTGCCCATGGCCGCGTGCAACATCCTCGGTGCCTTGACCGGGACCTGGCTGGCGGTGCGCAAGGGCGCCGGGTTCGTGCGCGGGCTGTTCCTGATTCTGCTGTGCGTGCTCATTGCCAAGCTGTCCTGGGACTTGCTGATGAGTTGAACTCAGATCACCTGGCGCTGCGGCTCTGCCTGCTCGACGCGATTACGGCCATGGGCCTTGGCCCGGTACAGCGCCAGATCGGCGCGCGCCAGCAGTTCGTCCAGGCTGGGGGAGGCTTCGTCCGCGCCGCAGCCGGCCAGGCCAATGCTGACAGTGATCTGCAGGCGTGCATCGCCTTGGGCCAGGTGCAGGTCCTGCACGGCGCGTCGCAGGCGTTCGGCGGTAAATTGGGCTCGCTCCGGCGCCAGCCCAGGAAGCACCACCACGAACTCCTCGCCGCCCAGGCGAGCCAGCAGTTCTTCGTCGTGCAACTGGTCCTGCAGGGTGCGGGCGAACTGGCGCAGCACCTGGTCGCCTACGGCGTGGCCATGGAGGTCGTTGATCGACTTGAAATGATCGATGTCGAGCATCATCAGGGTCAGTGGCAGCCCTTGGGCATGCTGCTGGCGGCTGTCGAGCAGGGCGTTGGCACGGTGGCTGAAGGCACTGCGGCTGAGCAGGCCGGTGAGGTGGTCGATGGTGGCCTGGCGCGCCAGGCGGGCCAGCAGGCTGCGATTGGCCTGGCTGACACAGGCCACCACCAACGGCCCGAGGACCAGCATGGCGATACCCAGGCGAGCCGACATCAGTGTGGTGACCCCGGGTTCGCTCTGCGGCACGCTGAAGTGCATGAGGTTCTGCGCCACCGCCACGATCAGTGTGCTGCCGGCAGTGAGTGTCAACAACGACACCAGGAACGGCGAATACGTCCAGGCACACCACAGCAGTGCGGCAATCGGAAAGGCGATGGCGCCTGGCCCGCCGAACGCGATGCTGAAGGCCAGTGAGGCCAGCAGCACCAGCAAGGGGCCCACGCGGATGGCCTGGGCGCCGCTGCGCACCAAGGCGCGAGCCGAAGGGGTGGTGAGCAGAATCGGCAGCACCAGCACGCTGGTCGAGAACTGTTCGCTGAACCAGGCCAGCCAAGTGGTCTGCAGCGACTTGTCGAACCACGGTGCGGCCATCACACAGGCCATGCTGGCGGCCACCACGGCGCCCGCCGCGCAGGCGCCGAACACACTCAGCACGCCATGCGGGGTTCGCATGCGCCGGTGCAGGCGGGGCAGGCGCGACAACCACCACCACACCGTTACCACCACGCCGAGGTTGCACAGGTTGAACCACAGGGCTGGCGCCCAGGCACTGCCGCAGGCCAGGTCGGCTGCGACCATCGCCAGCCACACCAGGGTGAAGCCCACGAGGTTGGCCTGGCGTGGATAACGCAAGAGTGCGCCGGCCAGTACCGCATTGACCGGCCAGAACAGCGACAGTGATTCGATCGGCCGAGCCAGGACCCCGCCGAGGGTCAGGGCAAAGGTGAGGCCAAACAGGGCGATATAGGGCAACACGCGCGATTGTGCTGGAAAAACCATAGGCTCGACCGACAAGCGGGAACGAAATCCAGGACAACGGCAATAAGCACCTGGGGCATTGACGCGTCAGTGTGTTGGCACCGGGTGCTTGATGTCAATCTGCCGTATTCGTGCAAGTTAATGGCAAATAGCCTCTATTCATTGCCAGATTGCTCACAGACCGTAGAACCAGGGCACCATCAGCACGGTCACCAGCATCACCAGCACGGTGAAGGGCACGCCGACCTTGACGAAGTCGCCAAAGCGGTACTGACCTGGGCCGAGCACCAGGGTGTTGACGGGGGATGACACCGGTGTCATGAATGCCGCCGAGGCCGCCAGGGCCACGGTCATGGCGAACGGGTAGGGCGACATGCCCAACTGCGTTGCCGTGCTGATCGCCACCGGAGCCATCAGTACGGCGGTGGCGGTGTTGGAAATGAACAGGCCGATGACTGCCGTGACCATGAACAGGCAGGCCAGCATGGCCAGCGGCCCGGCACCGCCCAGCAGGCTGACCAGCCCGCCCACGGCCAGGTCGATGCCGCCGGTTTTCTGCAGCGCCTGGGCGAATGGCAGCATGCCTACGATCAGCACCAGGCTCTGCCAGTGAATGGCCCGGTAGGCGCTGTTCATGTCGATGCAGCGCCCGGCGCCCATCAGCAGGCAGCCAATCAACGCGGCGATGACATTGGGCACGGCGCCGCTGACCATCAGCCCGACCATCACCGCCAGGCTGAGCAAAGCCTGCGGTGCACGGGTGCGGGCCGGTGCAACCTGGTCGATTTCGGCCGGCAGGCTCAGCACCAGGAAGTCCTGTGGCCGGCTCTGCAGTTGGCGCACGGCCTTCCATGGGCCGACCACCAGCAGCGTATCGCCCAGGCGCAGCTTCTCTTCCACCAGTTGCTCTTCGATGGCCGCCTGCTCGCGGCGCAGGCCGACCACGTTGAGGTCGTAGCGGGTGCGGAAGGCCAGTTCCAGAATGCTCTTGCCGATCAGTTGCGAGCCTGGTGGCAGTGACACTTCGGCCATGCCCAGTTCCTGGGACTGGTCGATGAAGTAGGCCGCCTTGAAGTGCAGTGGCTCCAGCTGCATGGTCTGGCACAGGTTGCGCAGGTCGCCGCGGTTGGCGAACAGGTCGAGCAGCAGCACATCGCCCTGTTGCAGCACAGTGCCCGAATCGGCAGCGATTACCCGGGTGGTGAACTTGTGCTGGCGTTCAATGCCGATCACGTTGGCACCGTGTTTTGTGCGCAGCTCCAGTTCGCCCAGGGTATGGCCGATCAGTGGCGAGTGCGGGCGGATGCGCAGGCGCCGTTCGCGGCCGTTGAGCTTGTAGTCGAGTACCAGGTCGAGCAAGGTGCGGCGGCTTTCCACGCGGCCGTCCTTGCGCACTTCGCCATTGAGCCAGTGGCGGGTCAGCAGCATGTAACCGATGCC
This sequence comes from Pseudomonas sp. LRP2-20, assembly GCF_024349685.1. Taxonomy (NCBI): domain Bacteria; kingdom Pseudomonadati; phylum Pseudomonadota; class Gammaproteobacteria; order Pseudomonadales; family Pseudomonadaceae; genus Pseudomonas; species Pseudomonas sp. LR2-20. Next base: position 2,060,013 of record NZ_AP025944.1, read on the forward strand.
CAGCACCAGCACCACCAGGCCGAACGGGGTGAAGCTGAAGAAGCTGAAACCGGCCCCACCGTGACGTACCAGCTCGCTGTGCACCACCACGTTGGGTGGCGTGGCCACCAGGCTGAGCATGCCGCTGATCAGGCCGGCGAAGCTTAGCGGCATCATCAGCCGGCTGGGTGAGAGTTTCAGGCGCGCGGCAATGCTCAGCACTACCGGGATGAAGATCGCCACCACGCCGGTGGAGCTCATCACCGAGCCCAGCCCGGCCACTGAAACCATCAGCAAGACCAGCAGGCGGGCTTCGCTGTTGCCGGCTCGTTCGCTCATCCATTCACCGATGCGGTAGGCGATGCCGGTGCGCACCAGCCCTTCGCCAATCACGAACAAGGCGGCGATCAGCACCACGTTGGGGTCGCTGAAGCCGGCCAGGGCCTGTTCGACGGTGAGGATGCCAGACAGCGGCAGGGCGAGGATCACCAGCAAGGCGACCACGTCCATGCGCGGGCGGTTGATGACGAAGAGGATGACGACGACAGCCAGCAGGCCGAGGACCCAGAGCAGTTCCTGGTTCATGGGGGGGAGGTGTTCCTTCACTCAAGGGGGCACGAAAGACAGTAGCAGTCAGTGTGGCAGCTTGCGGTGAAGGTGGTGTTGATGTGCTGCAGGGTTTGCACCCATGACGCCAATGAAAAGGGCCGCAAAATGCGGCCCTTGTCATTGTCTTTACTCAGTGACGGCGGTGATGGCGGTGCTTGTGGCTGCCGCCATTGTCGCCCAGGTGGTTACCCAGCGCACCACCGGCTGCACCGCCCAGGCCGGCACCAATGGTGGAACCGGTCTTGCCGCCTACCGCGCCGCCCAGCAGCGAACCGCCTGCCGAGCCCAGGCCACCGCCAATGGCCGCTTCGGTACGGTTGCCTTTCCTCGCACCTACCGCACTACCGGCTGCACCACCGACACCGGCGCCGATGGCTGCGCCAGTACGACCACCGAGCTGCTGGCCGACAACGTTGCCCAGCACGCCACCCAGGCCACCGCCAATGGCGGCAGTACCGTCACCGGCGAAAGCGCCCTGGCACAGCAGCAGGCCGAGGGCAATGGAAGGCAGAGTCAGACGCATGATTTGAACCTCAAAGGAATCATCAGGTTAAGGTGCCGCACGGTTGGGCGGCGGGTCAGGGTAGGGGAGACGCTTCAGCGGTAGTAACGGTCACCGCGCCATTGGCGGTCATCGTCGTCGTCGCGATCGTGTCGGTGGTGGTGACGGTGGCCGCGATCGTCGTCTCGCCAGCCGTCATCATCACGGTAGTGGTGGTGATAGCAGCCGGACAACAGCAGGAAGGCGGCAATCAGCGAAAAGTTTACAAAGCGGGCCATCTCGATATAGGTCCTTGATCCGCAAAGGTTTACGGGACACTGAATGAGACTGGGATCGATCCATTTGGTTTCCCGGGCGCGCAAAAAAATGCCGTGCGAGCGATGAATGGCATGCTTGCACGGCAGCGGTCGGATCAGCTCAGGTCAAGCGGCGGGTAGCTTCAGGACGCGGGATGGATCGCCAGTACCACGCCATTGGTGATCTGGATCAGCACATAATGCTCGCCCATGCGCACCCAGTGGCTTTCTTTTTCGGGGGCGGGCAGTCCTTTGGCTTTCCAGTCGCTGATGGCCTGGTCATCGCGTTTGTACTGGTCGGGGGCCTTGTCGCCGACCTTGAGTTCACGGTTGTGGGTTTCCGGCGCCTTGATGCTCTCTTCTGCCGAGGGGGCAGCGAAGCTCAGCGCGGGCAGGCTGGCGATCAGCAGTGCGGGCAGCAGGTGTCTGGCTTGCATGGGGCTCTCCTTGGTTGCATTCCTTATCTGCGACAGCGGCCCGCTTGGGACAATTCATTCGCAATGCTAGAGTCGCTTTCTTTTTTGCCCCGAGGATGGAACATGCGAGCAATTCTGCCGATGGCTGCGGCGCTGGTGTTGGTCGGTTGCGCGAGCGCGACCATGGATGCGGCGCGGGGTGGCAAGCCGACGGCCCAGCTCGATTCGCGCAAGGCGCCGGAGCTGGTGGCCCAGTGCATTCAGTTCAGCTGGCAGAAAGAGGACGTGTTTGGCGACGATGCCAGTGGCTACCTGGAGCCACGCAAGCAGGGCGGGTTGACTGTTTATACCCGCGAGGCGGAGTCGTTCGTGGATGTGTATCCGCAAGCGGGCGGTACACGGGTGGATTACTACGCGCAGAAGAATGACGGCATGGCCTTGCAGCGCCGGGCGGCGGCGGCGACCTGCCTGTAACGTCTCTGCGCTACCGGCCTCTTCGCGGGTAAACCCGCTCCTACAGGACCTCACTGAACCTGTGGGAGCGGGTTTACCCGCGAAGGGGCCCCTAAAGCCTGATCAGGACAGGAAACCACCGTCGACATTCAGCGCGGTGCCGGTGGTGTAGCTGGAGGCATCGCTGGCCAGGTACAGCACGGCGCCGGCCATTTCCTTGGGGTCGGCCACGCGCTTGAGCGGAATCTGCTGCAGCGCGGCATTGAGGATGGCGTCGTTCTTCACCAGCGCCGAGGCGAACTTGGTGTCGGTCAGGCCCGGCAGCAGGGCGTTGCAGCGAATGCCGAACTGCGCGCATTCCTTGGCGAACACCTTGGTCATGTTGATTACCGCGGCCTTGGTCACCGAATAGATGCCCTGGAACAGGCCCGGCGAAACGCCGTTGATCGAGGCCACGTTGATGATGCTGCCGCCACCGTTTTCGCGCATCAGCTTGCCGGCCTCCACCGACATGAAGAAGTAGCCGCGGATGTTCACGTCGACGGTCTTCTGGAAGGCACTCGGGTCGGTGTCGAGCACGTTGCAGAACTGCGGGTTGGTGGCCGCGTTATTGACCAGGATATCCAGGCGCCCGAACTGTTCGCGGATACCGGCGAACACCTGCTGGATCTGCTCCAGTTCACCGATATGACAGGCGACCGGCGTGGCCTTGCCGCCCGCCGCAATGATGGCGTCGGCCACCTGCTGGCAGCCGTCGAGCTTGCGGCTGGAAACGATCACGTGGGCGCCCTGCTGGGCCAGCAGATGGGCAATGGCTTCGCCGATGCCACGGCTGGCACCGGAAACAAAGGCGATCTTGCCGTCGAGGTCGAACAGTTGGGTCTTGGACATGCTGTTTTCCTTGTTATCTGGCGTCAGAGCGTGGACTTGCCGATGACCTGCAGGCTCATTTGCTCCAGCAGCCGGTTCATGTGGATGAACTGGGCGAAGCGTTTGTCCTGGGTCTGGCCGTGGTAATAGCGGTAGTAGATCTGCTGGACGATGCCGGCCAGGCGGAACAGGCCGTAGCAATAGTAGTAATCGAAGTTGTCCAGCTGGATGCCGGCGCGCTCGGCGTAGTAATCGACGAACTGGCGGCGAGTCAGCATGCCTGGTGCATTGCTCGGCTGGCGGCGCATCAGTTGTACTGGCGCCGGGTCGCTGGCCTCGATCCAGTAGGCCAGGCTGTTGCCCAGGTCCATCAGCGGGTCGCCGATGGTGGCCATCTCCCAGTCGAGTACACCGATGATGCGCATGGGGTTTTCGGCATCGAGGATCACGTTGTCGAAGCGGTAGTCGTTGTGCACGATGCCCGGGCGCGGATGGTCGGCGGGCATCTTCTCGCGCAGCCAGGCGATCACTTTTTCCCAGCGTGGCGCATCCGGGGTCAGGGCTTTCTCGTAGCGGCTGGTCCAGCCTTCGATCTGGCGCTGCACATAGCCTTCTGGCTTGCCCAGGTCGGCCAGGCCGCAGGCGTGGTAATCCACCTGATGCAACTCGACCAGGCGGTCGATGAAGCTTTTGCACAGGGCTTCGGTGCGGCTGGCATCCAGGCCCAGTTCGGCCGGGATGTCCGAGCGCAGAATCACCCCCTTGACCCGCTCCATCACGTAGAACTCACCGCCGATCAGTGATTCGTCGGTGCAGTGGACATAGGCCTTGGGGCAGTACGGGAAACCGCTGTTGAGCTGGTTCAGAATGCGGAACTCGCGGCCCATGTCGTGGGCCGACTTGGCCTTCTGGCCGAAGGGTGGGCGGCGCAACACGAATTCACGGCCCGGGTAGCTGACCAGGTAGGTGAGGTTGGACGCCCCGCCAGGGAACTGGCTGATGCTCGGCGTGCCCTCGAGGCCGGCGATGTGGCCCTTCAGGTAAGGATCGATGACGGCCGCGTCGAGTTCTTCGCCGGGGCGTACCTGGGTGGACTGGTCGGTGAGCGTCATGCGTTTTCCTTATTTTCTGGCGCAAGGACTATTGGCTAATCTAATGGCCTGGCGGCGCTGGAACAAGCGTGCCAGGAGCCATATAGGCGAGGGTGTTGCTGGTCGATCACTGCACCGAATGCCGGGCAAAAAAAAACCGAAGCCAGTCAGGCTTCGGTTTTCTCATTGTACGGTGTGCCCATCACTCAGGAAGGGAACAGCTCGCTGAGCTTCATCGACAGCATCATGTCGCCTTCAACGCGCAGCTTGCCGCCCATGAAGGCCTGCATGCCGTCGGTTTCACCGCTGACGATGCCCTTGAGGGTTTCGCTGTCCAGTACCAGGGTGCAGTTGGCATCCGGGTTTTCACCTTCCTGAATTTCGCAGGTGCCGTCCTTGACCAGCAGCGCATAGTGCTTGTCTTCGTCGGTGATGTTGAAGCCGAACACCAGGTCCAGGCCAGCCGCAGCAGCTGGGTTGAATTTTGCTTTCATCGCCTCGACGGCTTTAGCTACATCGCTCATGGTGTTTTCCTTGTTAAGTGATAGTCGCGTCCGCAGGGACACTATGGGCCGGGCTCAACGGTAGGTGATGAGCTCCGGCGCCCTCAACAGCTGCACATGGGCTTGGCTGTTGAAGGAAGCCAGTGCCACGTCGCGGCCGCGGAACTTCAGCTGGCTGAGCGACGTGTTGATGATCTGCCAGTTCAGCGCAAAGGCCTGACTGGGGGTGATTCGGGTAACCAGGTGGAGCAGGGCGGCGATGGTGCCACCGGATGTGAACACGGCGATGTTGTCGCCACTGCCCGCGGTGTCCAGCACACGCTGCAGCCCAGCTGCGACCCGGGCGGTGAACGCCTGCCAGGTTTCCAAGCCGTCATCGGCATGTTCACCTGCGTGCCAGCGTTGCACCATCAGGGCGAACAGGCGCTGGAACTCGCTGCGGTTCTGCGCGCCGTTGCGCAGGATATCCCGGGCGTGCGGCTCATCGGCCAGCAGGCCGGGGAGCAGGGCGCGAATCACGCCATCGGCATCGAACTCATTGAAGGCCGGGTCGGTCTCAATGGCCGGTACCGCGCAACCACCTGCGTTCAGCGCCTGCAACGCGTGCCTGGCGGTGTCCTGCTGGCGCCGCAGATCGCCGGCCACACAGCGGTCCAGGCGCAGGCCGAGCTGGGCGAGGTGTTCGCCGAGGGCCTGGCTCTGGCGCACGCCGATCGGTGAGAGGACGTCGTAGTCGTCTGCACCGAAGGAAGCCTGGCCATGTCGGATCAGGTAGAGATTGCCCACTGGGGTATCCGGCGTTGAAGGTTGCTGCGAGGTTAGGATGCGCCACACAGGCTGTCAACGAAAAAACATACAAGCGTTTGAAAAGGTTGTTTGAACTGTGTTGCCAGCGTTTACCTCGGCTGGCGAGGGCACGGGCGCAACGGTATGCTTGCAACAGTTTCGCGCCGATCTGGCGCAGGTTCATAAGGAGTCAACGTGGAGTTTCTTGCCGAGTACGCAAGCTTTCTCGCCAAAACCGCCACCCTGGTGATTGCCATCCTGGTGGTGTTGTCCGCCATCGCCGGTTTGCGTGGCAAGGGGCGGCGCAAGGCCGGTGGGCAGTTGCAGGTCACCCGCCTCAACGAATTCTACAAAGAGCTGCGCGAACGCCTGGAAAGCGGCTTGCTCGACAAAGCCCAGCTCAAGGCCCTGCGCAAGCAGCAGGCCAAGGCACAGAAACAGCAGAAGAAGGGCAAGGCCGAAGAGAAGGGCCGGGTGTTCGTGCTCGATTTCGACGGCGATATCAAGGCCTCCGCCACCGAAAGCCTGCGTAACGAGATCACCGCACTGCTGACCCTCGCCACCCCGCGCGATGAAGTGGTGCTGCGCCTGGAAAGCGGCGGCGGCCTGGTGCACAGCTATGGCCTGGCGGCCTCGCAACTGGCGCGTATCCGCCAGGCCGGCATCCCGCTCACCGTGTGCATCGACAAAGTCGCCGCCAGCGGCGGCTACATGATGGCCTGCATCGGCGAGAAGATTGTCAGTGCACCGTTCGCCGTGCTGGGTTCGATCGGTGTGGTGGCACAGTTGCCCAACGTCAACCGCCTGCTGAAGAAGCACGACATCGACTTCGAAGTACTGACCGCCGGCGAGTACAAGCGTACCCTGACGGTATTTGGCGAGAACACCGAAAAGGGCCGGGAGAAGTTCCAGGAAGACCTGGACATCACCCACCAGCTGTTCAAGGACTTCGTCTCCCGCTACCGCCCGCAGCTGCACATCGATGAGGTGGCCACCGGTGAAGTCTGGCTCGGCGTTGCCGCACTGAACCGCAAGCTGGTCGATGAACTGCAGACCAGTGACGAGTACCTCAGTGACCGCGCCCGCACGGCCAATCTGTTCCACCTGCACTACGCCGAGCGCAAGAGCTTGCAAGAGCGTATCGGCATGGCGGCCAGCGGTACCGTTGAGAACGCGGTGGTAGGGTTGTGGAGCAAACTCGGCCGCTTGCGCTAACACCTTGAACCCACTGAAATTTTTTTCTGTTCAGGGGGTTGCAAGGTTGAAGGAATGCAGACATAATGGCGCCCATCGAAACGCAGCAAACTTTGAAAAAGATGCGGTGTTTCAAGGAGATAGCAAAGCGTAAGCAGCTAGATCCGAACTTTGAGGCCGAGTAGCAAAGTGGTTATGCTCCGGATTGCAAATCCGTCTACGCCGGTTCGATTCCGACCTCGGCCTCCACCATTCGAAAAACCCCGCAGATGAAAGTCTGCGGGGTTTTTCATTTGCCCGGCATTCAGCCATGACTGAGCGACAGTGCGCTAATGATGCACACCGAACCATCGCTGGACGGCGTTGCATCGGTGTAGTCGACCTGGTTGTAGATGCCGCCGTGGAATTCGAACAGGCGTGTGTCCCAGGTGTCATCGAGTTGCAGGCTGCTCGATGATTTGGAGGCGCCATTGCACCTGGCGGTCACCTTGACCGCGCCCGCCGACGTGGCATGGATGATCACGTCGAACTCCGTGCCGAGCGGCACGCCCTGCAGCAGGGTGCTGTTGACTGGATCGGCCTGGTTGTAGGACTGGCGGAATCCCATGGTGATATTGCCCTTGTTCCAGAACACTTTCACCGGCGGGCTGTCATCGCCCCTGACGTGCATCTGGCTGATGACCACCTTTTGCGCCGAGTTGACCTTGGTCAGCGTCATGGTCTGGCGATTCCAGTGGTCCGGGGCGCTGTCCAGCGTCCAGTTCTGTGTCTCCGACCATTCGCAACGGGTTCTGTGGGTGCTCTTGCTTGACGCCCCTTTGGTCGGCGCCGAGAACTGGATCGACCCGTCGCTGAGCACTTTCACCACGCTAGGAAACTGGGCGATTGCCTCGGCACCGTTGAGTTCAAGCGCTACGGGGTTCGTTGAAGAAACTGCCACGGGGGTGGCGATCGTTAGATTGCTGATGTTCACGGTCATAAATGCTCCTGATGATAAAACATTGGCCTGGCACGATTGCCTTCCAACCGTGATGCGTTCCTCCGCATCCGGCTATGCACTCCTGAATGCACAGCCGGATGGTTCGGGTGTCATGCTCTGGAGCCGAGTGTCGCTGGGGATGAATCGGCTGTATGCATATACAGTATATGCGTTTATGCATATCCGCAAGCCGGCGTAGCTGCAAGGGTCGAATGCGCGGAAAAACCAGGACTTCGATCAGCCAATGGCAGGCAAGAAAAAGCCCGGCTCAGGGCCGGGCTTTGCTCAGGCATTCTTGGCTATGCCAGCATCGTCATGGCGGCGGCGCCAAGTCACGCCCTCAGAAAAAAGAAAACCCGCCAGCAAGTGGCGGGTTCAAAGAACGTATGGAGCACAGTCATGGTGCCCAAAGCCTTGTCATGAAATCGTGAAGCCCATGTCGCCATCTCGTCCCGTCTGGCTTGAGCTTGGCGATGAAGGGTGCTTGCCAACAAGCGAAAAAAAGCCCGCCATGAAGGCGGGCAATGAACGATTTGAAGGGAGAGATTTCAGCCTGGGGCCGGTCGGTTAAGTCAGCATTAACCGTAATCCATTGACCACGACCAACGATGCGCCTATACAGGCGTGCCAGATTTCCAGGAGCCACCATGCGCGACGAAGACGACCTGCACGAGCCCGAGCACGATCACCTGCTCGATCACGAATTCCTCCATGAAGACTTCGACCCTGAGGCGGATGCCCAGGGCGCCGAGGATGAAGTCGAGGAGGACGAAGCGCTGCTGGATGACCTCGATGACGAAGAGCCTGATCACCCAGCCTGGCACGACGACCTGGACGACTGAATCAGCGCCCGTCGACCGAGAAGCGCCCCGGGCCGCTGACTGCCAGCACCAGCAGGCCGCCGCAGATGCTGAGGTTTTTCAGGAACTGGGTCATGTTGGCGGCGCGCTCCGGGTCGACCATGTTCCAGAACGGATGGCCAAGCAGCCCGGTGCCTAGCACGAACAGGGCGAACAGGAAGGCCAGCGGGCGTGTGTAGAAACCGAGGATCAGCAGGATGCCGACGATGAACTCCATGAACACCGCAACCGCCGCCGCCAGCATCGGGGCGGGGGCGCCCAGCGAAGTCATGTAGCCGACCGTGCCCTCGAAGCCGGTGAGCTTGGCCCAGCCGGAAAGGACGAAGAGGATCATGAGCAGCACGCGGGCGATCAGGAGGATGAAGTCGCGTTGACCATCGAACAGGGAGTAGCGCATGGCGGCATACCGGTGAGCGGGGACAAGCTCCACTCTAGCAGTTGCTCGGGAGATTGCTGCCAGGCAGCAAAAAGGCGCCGCAAGGGCGCCTTTTCAAAGAAGTTTGGTGCGAGTGGCGGGACTCGAACCCGCAAGGCTCACGCCGACAGATTTTAAGTCTGCTGTGTATACCAATTCCACCACACTCGCACGCTTGAAAGGGTCATGGCGACCGGCGCGCTTCCTAGGCAGAAGGGCCTGACAATCAAGTGCGCTTTATAACCCATTGTTATAGTTGAGTCAAACGCAGCACCTATGCTCAAAGGAATGAGGGGTGATCCAACGGGTAATTGACACGTTGCTGTCATTACGCCACTGTTGCCCATCTATTGGATCCAATGAGCATGATGCCATGTCCCAGGCCACCCCCTCGGTTGTTCCCGGGCAAACTGTCCGTCCTCGATTGTTCTGGCGCCTGCTGTTCGCGCAGGTTTTGCTGATGGGGGCGTTTCTGTACCTCAGCCTGATGACCCTCGGTGGTTACCTGCTGATGCTCGGGCTTGATGCCGAACACCCGCAACCGCAGCGCTTGATGGCGCTGGGCGGTGGCGGCCTGATCCTGCTGGTGGGCCTGTGGCTGCTGAAAGTGGCGATGCCGCGGCGTATCAGCCCGGTATTGGTCGAACCTGAGCGTTGATAATCTGTTACAGCATGCGCTGTTGCAGAAGGGTACGCTTGGCTAAGCTAAGCAGGTCCCTCCCGCTGTGCCTGTGGAGTTTGCATGGTTTCAGCCGACTGTACCGATCACCCTGTCATGCCCGCCAGCCGCTATGAGCAGCTGGTGCAGTCAGTGGTGGATTACGCCATCTACATGCTCGACGCCTCCGGCCATGTAGTGTCCTGGAATGCAGGTGCGCAACGGATCAAGGGCTACCGCGCCGAAGAAGTCATAGGCCGGCATTTCTCGCTGTTCTTCACCCCGCAGGACTGCGCCGAAGGGCGCCCGGAGCGCCTGCTCAGGCAGGCGCTGGAGCAGGGGGTGGCACAGGACGAGGGCTGGCGCGTGCGCAAGGATGGCACGCAATTCTGGGCCTTGGCCGCGCTCGATGTGATCCGCGACGAACAGGGGCAGATCGTCGGCCTGGCCAAGGTCACCCGTGATATCACCGACCGGCGCGAATCGGCGCTGCAGCTCGACGCTGTGCGCGCACAGCTGTTCCAGGCGCAGAAGCTCGAAGCGCTGGGCCAGCTCACCGGCGGCCTGGCACACGACTTCAACAACCTGCTGACCATCATCATCAATTCGGCGCGCCTGGCGCAGGCCAGCCATGACCCGGCGCGGGTCGCGCGCATGCTCGAGCATATCCTCGATGCCGGCCAGCGCGGCACCGAACTGACCCAGCAATTGCTCAGTTTTGCCCGCCACCGCCAGCTCGATGTCTCGCTCATCGCTCCGACCAGGCTTCTGGAGTCCACGCGTGGCCTGCTGGAGCACGCGCTACCGCGTGAAATCGAGTTGCAGGAGTACGTGCAGCCCGACCTGCCGCTGATCGAGGTGGATATCGGGCAGCTGCAGATGGTGTTGCTCAACCTGCTGTTCAACGCGCGCGATGCGATAGGCGAGCGGGGCAGCATCGACCTGGCGGTGCTCACGGTCGATCTGGCGGGCGAAGTGGAGGGGCTGCATGGCACGTTCGTGTGCTTCGAAGTGAATGACAGTGGTGACGGTATCGACCCGCAGGTGCTGCCGCGCATATTCGAGCCGTTCTTCACCACCAAGCCTTTCGGCAAGGGGACCGGTCTTGGTCTCAGCCAGGTCTACGGCTTCGCCAAGCAAAGCAATGGCGCCATCAGTGTGGAAAGCACGCTCGGCCAAGGTACATGCATGCGCCTGTACCTCCCGGCCTATCAGCCCGTAGCAGGGGCACAAGACAACAGGTAGCCACCATGGTGCAGGCACTCAAACGGCTGGTCACGGGGATCGAAGGGCTCGATGCGCTGCTCAAGGGCGGCCTGGTTGCGGGCGCCTCCTACATCGTTCAGGGGCCGCCTGGCGCGGGCAAGACCATCCTCGCCAACCAGTTGGCCTGCAGCCACGTGCGTGACGGTGGCAAGGTGCTGGTGGCGACCTTGCTCGCCGAGTCCCATGAGCGGTTGTTCCAGTACCTGGCGACCCTCGAGTTCTTCGACCCGGCCCTGGTCGGTGACCAGATCCAGTTCGTCAGTGCCTTCGATACCTTGGAGCAGGAGGGGCTCGATGCGGTGGTCAGGTTGCTGCGCCAGGAAATCGGCAAACAGCAGGCGAGCCTGCTGATCGTCGATGGGGTGCTCAATGCCCGGGTGCGCGCGGAAACGGCGCTGGATACCAAGAAATTCGTCTCGGAACTGCAGGGGCATGCGGCCTTTGCCGGTTGTACCGTGCTGTTGCTGACCAGTGCCCGGCTGGATGACAACAGCCCGGAACACACCATGGTCGATGGTGTGATCGAGTTGGGCGAGCAACTGGTCGGTAGCCGCGCGGTGCGCCATGTGCAGTTGCGCAAGACGCGTGGCAGCGGGGCATTGTCCGGGCGTCACGAGTGCCTGATCGATGAGTCGGGGATGCATGTCTACCCGCGCCTGGAAGCACTTTACAGCCACCCCAGCCAGCTCGGCAGCGCCTCCTTGAACCGGGTATCCACAGGCGTTGGGGCACTGGACGAAATGCTGGGCGGGGGCCTGACACTGGGCTCGGTCAGCCTGCTTATCGGCCCCTCGGGGATCGGCAAGACCTCCCTGGGCCTGGCCTTTCTGGCGGCCGCCAGCGCCGAGCAGCCAGCCTTGCATTTCGGCTTCTACGAAACCCCTGCCAGGCTGCGGCTCAAGGCCGCATCACTGGGCTACGACTTCGCCGCGCAAGAGCGCGCGGGTGCTTTGCAGCTATGCTGGCAACCGACCACCGAAGGCCTGCTGGACCAGGTGGGTGCACGACTGCTCGCGCAGGTCGAGCAGCAGGGCAGCAAGCGCGTGCTGATCGACAGCCTGGGCGCGTTCAGCCGCCTGGCAACCGACCCGGCGCGGCTCAATGCGTTCTTCCGTGCGCTGGTTGGCGAGCTGCGGGCGCGGGATGTCAGCGTCATGCTCACCTGGGAGATGCGTGATATTTTCGGTTCGGAAATCACCGCCCCGGCACCGGACCTGTCGAGCATCGTCGACAACCTCATGCTGATGCGCTTCGTCGAACTGGACTCGCAGCTGCGGCGCATGCTGTCGATCCTGAAGGTGCGCGACAGCCATCACGACCCAGCGCTGCACGAACTGCAGATCGGGCCGCAGGGCATTAGCCTGCGCAAGGCGTTCGAGGGCGCCTGTGGCGTACTTTCGGGCACTCCGGTGCCGCAAGGGGGTGGCTGACGGGGCCTGGCGATGAACACCATCCTGATCGTCGATGACGAATACCTGATCGCCGATATCCTCGGTTTTGCCCTGGAGGACGAAGGCTTTCTGGTGGAAAAGGCGAGCAACGGGCGCAAGGCGCTGGAGGCGCTGAAGGAAAAACGCGTGGAACTGGTGATCACCGACTACATGATGCCGGTGCTCAATGGCGAGGAACTGGTGCGGGCGATTCGCGACGAACTGGCACTGCCTGACCTGCCGGTGATTCTCATGAGCGGCGCTCAGGCCAGCCAAGGGCGCCCGGAGCTGTTCGCTGCGGTCTTCGACAAGCCGTTCGACATGGACAGAATGATCGCCAAGGTGCGCGAGCTGCTCGGCACCTGAGGTTCAGGTTGCGGCTTGCGCCGGCCATTCGATCAAGCGCGTCCGTGCGGCTTGAAGCGAGGCGCTCAGGTCAGTGTTGGTCGTCGTGCTTTTCCGGAGCCGGGCTGCCGGCCTGGATGCGTTTGAAGATTTCTTCACGGTGCACCTGGACATCCTTTGGTGCATCGATGCCAATCCTCACCTGCATCCCTTTTACGCCCAGAATGGTGACTTTGATGTCATCGTTGATGACGATACTTTCGCCAACCTTACGGGTGAGTATCAGCATGTAGTTCTCCTTGGTGATGTAGAAATCCGCCGGGCCATTGGGCCGCAACGGTGGGAGCTTGTCCCTCTTCCTTCTCATTAAAGACGCTTTCAGCGGATAGTAATTCCCCGAAAGACAAATTCTGTTGTGTGTCTTTAGTCGCAGGTGCCGAGGAAAATGCTGTTAAGCGTGTCGGCGAAGGTGCTCGATGGCAAGAATAGGGGGCTTCGGCCTTTATGGGAAATTTCTCTGCATGATGGCCCGAATAGTTCGGCTCAATCATCGGCTGTTGTTTCAAGGGCTTGGAGAAAAAGCAGCAAGGCCACCTCTTCGCTGTCCAGCCCCTTGCGCACTCGGCGCCCGGGCAAGTTGGCCAGGCGCCCGAGGGCGTAATGCTCGAGCACGGCCGGGTGGATGTAGCAGCGCCGGCAAACCGCCGGGGTGTTGCCCAGGCGGGCGGCGACCTGCCTGACGATGGCCGCGACCTGGCGCTTGGCTTCGCTCTCCGGCTCCCATGCCAGTGGCCTGAGCAGGCTCAGGGCCAGGCTGCTGCCGGCCCAGGTACGGTAGTCCTTGGCGGTGAAGTCGGCGCCGGTCAGTTGCTGCAGGAACTGATTGACCTCACTGGAGCCGATGCTGTGCCGTTGGCCGTCTTCATCCAGGTACTGGAACAGCGCCTGCCCAGGCAGCTCCATGCAGCGTTTGAGCAGGTTGGCCAGGCGCCGGTCACGCAGCGTGACATTGTGCTCCACGCCGCGCTTGCCGCGGAACTGGAAGCGCACGGTGCTGCCCTGTACTTGCACGTGGCGATTGCGCAGGGTGGTCAGGCCGTAGGACTGGTTATCCCGCAGGTAGCGCTGGTTGCCGATGCGGATCAGCGTGTGGTCGAGCAGGCTCACCACCAGCGCCATGACTTTCTCTCGATCCAGGCCTGGGCGCGCCAGGTGCGCCTCCAGCTGCGCGCGAAGTTTCGGCAGCGCCTGGGCAAAGGCCAGCATGCGCCCGTACTTGTGCTGGTCGCGCAGCTCACGCCACTGGGCGTGGTAACGGTATTGCTTGCGGCCACGGGCATCGCGGCCGGTGGCTTGCAGGTGGCCCTGCGGGTCGCTGCAGATCCACACATCGGTGTAGGCCGGCGGAATCACCAGCGCGGCGATGCGCGCCAAGGTTTCTTTGTCGCGAACGCGCTGCCCTTGGGCATCGAGGTAGATGAAGCGGTCGCGCCAGCGGCGCCGGGTGAGGCCCGGCTGGCTGTCGTCGACATAATGCAGGCTGGGCGGCAGAGGGCAGTCGAGCATCGGTGGCAGGCCTCGATCAGGTCACTGATCAATGGACAACGGCGGCTACGATGATGCTCAGCCCAATAACGCTACCGACTTGATCTGCGCGAACAGCGCCTGGCCCAGGTGCAAGCCCAGCTGGTCCGCCGAGAACCGGGTGATGCGCGCCAGCAAGGCGTTGCCGCCGGCATCCAGGCTTACCAGCACATGCGCCGGGTTGTCCGCCGGGCGTGTCTCGCGCACCCGCACCGCCAGGCGGTTGAGAATGCTTGAGGTGCTGTCGGCGCGCAGTGCCAGGCTTACATCCCGGGCCTGGACCTTGACGCGCAAGGTACTGCCGATGCTGAGTGGCGGGTGGGCGATGCGCAGCACCGGTGCGTCGCTGCCGGGCAGGCGCAGGTCCAGCAGGTCGTAGTGCGGGTCGTGGCCGACCACCATGCCCTCGAAAACCACCCCGGCGTCCTCGCCCTGGGCCAGGGACAGGTCGAGGCGGGCCAAGGTCTCGCCGATCGGCCCATTGGCCATGGCCCGGCCTTGCTCCAGCAGCACCAGGTGGTCGGCCAGCCGCGCCACTTCATCCTGGGCATGGCTCACGTACACCAGCGGGATGTCCAGTTCAGCGTGCAGCCGTTCGAGGTAGGGCAGTATCTCGCGCTTGCGTGGCCCGTCGAGTGCCGCCAGTGGTTCGTCCATCAACAATAGCCGCGGGCTGCTGAGCAATGCGCGGGCAATGCCGACCCGTTGTGCCTCGCCGCCCGACAAGGTGGCCGGCTTGCGTGCCAGCAGGTGGCCGATGCCCAGCAGCTGGCAGGCCTGGTCGAGGCTGACCTTGCGCTCGGCCGCAGCAATGCGCCGCCAGCCGAATTCCAGGTTGCCGCGCACCGACAGGTGCGGGAACAGGCTGGCTTCCTGGAACACATAGCCCACCGGGCGCAGGTGCGGTGCCAGGAAGTGGCCACGGGCGCTGTCTTCCCAGACCTCGCCATTGACCTCGATATAGGCGCTGGCCGCACGCTCCAGCCCGGCCAGGCAGCGCAGGCATGACGTCTTGCCTGAGCCCGAGTGGCCGAACAGCGCGCTGATGCCGCGACCGGGCAGGTTCAGGTCGACGTCCAGGGTGAAGTCGTCGCGTGCCAGCTTCAGGCGCGCCACAATCGATCCGCTCATTTCAGCTCCAACCCGTCTTGCCGCGGCGTCCCGCATACAGCAGGAGCAGTACCAGGAACGAGAACACCAGCATGGCACCGGCCAGCCAGTGGGCTTGCGCATATTCCATGGCCTCGACGTGATCGAAGATCTGCACCGAGACCACACGGGTCTTGTCGGGGATATTGCCACCGATCATCAGCACCACGCCGAACTCACCCACGGTATGGGCAAAGCCGAGGATGCTGGCGGTGACGAAGCCGGGGCGGGCCAGCGGCAGCACCACGTGAACGAACGTGTCCCAGGGGCTGGCACGCAGGGTCGCCGCCACTTCCAGCGGGCGCTGGCCGATGGCGGCGAAGGCGTTTTGCAGCGGCTGCACCACGAAGGGCATGGAGTACACCGTCGAGCCGATCACCAGGCCGGTGAAGCTGAACACCACGGTACCCAGGCCCAGTGCCTGGGTAGCCTGGCCGAGCCAGCCGTGCGGGCCGAGGGCGATCAGCAGGTAGAAGCCGATCACCGTCGGCGGCAGCACCAGTGGCAATGCCACCACCGCGCCCACCGGCCCACGTAGCCACGAGCGCGTGCGCGCCAGCCACCAGGCGATGGGCGTGCCGACGATCAGCAGGATCAGCGTGGTCAGGCTGGCCAGTTTGAGGGTCAGCCAGATCGCGCCGAAGTCACTGGCGTCCAGCGGCATCAGATTTCATAACCGTAGGACTTGATCACTGCAGCGGCTTTCGGGCCTTTCAGGTAGTCGACCAGGGCCTTGGCGGCAGGGTTGTCCTTGCCTTTGTTGAGGATGACCGCATCCTGCTTGATCGGCTCGTGCAGGTTGGCAGGCACGATCCAGGCCGAACCTTCGGTCACCTTGCCATCCTTATAGACCTGCGACAGAGCGACGAAACCCAGCTCGGCGTTGCCGGTGGACACGAACTGGAAGGCCTGGGCGATGTTCTGGCCTTCGACGATCTTGGGCTTGGTGGCCTCGGTCAGCTTCAGCTTGTCCAGCACCTGGGTGGCGGCCAGGCCGTAAGGGGCGGCTTTCGGGTTGGCGATGGACAGGTGCTGGAACTGGTTCTTCTTCAGCACTTCACCCTTGGCATCCACATAGCCAGGCTTGGCCGACCACAGGGCCAAGGTGCCGATGGCGTAAGTGAAGCGCGAGCCTGGGACCGTATCCTTTTCCTGTTCGAGCTTGGCCGGGGTGCTGTCGTCAGCTGCAAGGAACACTTCGAACGGCGCGCCGTTCTTGATCTGTGCGTAGAACTGCCCGGTGGCGCCGTAGGCGGCGATCAGCTTGTGGCCGGTATCTTTCTCGAAGTCCTTGGCGATGGCCTGGATCGGTGCGGTGAAGTTCGCCGCGACCGCAACCTGCACCTCGTCGGCCCAGGCGCTGTTGAGGGAGATCAGGCTGGCCAGGGTGGTGGCGGCCAAGTGAGGCAGGCGGATACGCATGAAGACAGCTCCTGGAGGTGGTTATCGTTATGTCGTTAACTATATAGCGATAGACCTTTTGCCGGAAGGGGCTGCAGGAAGGGTTATAGCTTGTGGGTGATAGGTTGTCAGTGCAGGCCCCTTCGCGGGCAAGCCCGCTCCCACAGGTTTTTCACAGCTACTGAAGCTTTAGCGCTCCCTGTGGGAGCGGGCTTGCCCGCGAAGAGGCAGACGCAGTTTCAAAGCATTACCGAGCAATAAGCGCCAACGCCCTGTCAGCCATCTCCCGGGTCAACTGCTCAGCCGGCAAGTGCTTGCCCAAGCGCAACGCCTGCCCCGACCACAGGTTGCTGAAATCGCTGTTGCCCTGCGCATCGGTAATCGCCCGCAGTGGCATCAGTGCGCCGCCGGCCAGCGGGAAGCGCGGGGCCAGTTCGCTCATCGGCCCCAGCTCGCGCATGATGCGGTTGTTGATGCCCCGCGCCGGGCGCCCGGTGAACAGGTTGGTCAGCGCGGTGTCACTGGCCGGTGCGGTGTCCAATGCGCGGCGGTGGGCAGGGGAGACCTTGGCCTCGGGGCAGAACAGGTAGGCCGTGCCGAGCTGCACCGCGCTGGCGCCCAGGGCCAGGGCCGCCACCAGGCCACGGTAGTCGCCAATGCCACCGGCGGCGATCACCGGCAGGCCCACGGCATCGGCGATCTGCGGCACCAGGGCAAAGGTGCCGATCTGGCTGGTGATGTCGTCGCTGAGGAACATGCCGCGATGCCCGCCGGCCTCATAGCCCATGGCGATGATCGCATCGCAGCCATTGGCTTCCAGCCACTGCGCTTCTTCCACGGTGGTGGCGCTGGACAGCACCTTGGCGCCCGAGGCTTTGACCCGCTGCAGCAGTGCAGCGTGCGGCAAACCGAAGTGAAAGCTCACCACCTCCGGGCGCATCTGCTCGACCAGCACGCAGCTCTGTTCATCGAACGGCGCACGGTTGGACACCGGCGTCGGCGCATCGAAGTCGGCGCCGACTTCGGCGTAATACCCTTTCAGTGCCTGCTTCCAGCGAGCGTCGCGCGCGGGGTCCGGCGCTGGCGGCTGGTGGCAGAAGAAGTTCAGGTTCAGCGGCCGGCCAGGGCAGGCCGCGCGGAATGCTTCTATCTCGCCACGTACCTGATCGCCGGTGAGCATGGCGCAAGGCAGGGCGCCCAAGCCGCCCGCCCTGGCCACGGCAATGGCCATGGCCGAACCGCTGGCGCCGGCCATGGGCGCCTGCAGAATGGGCAACTCGATGCCCAGCAGATCGAGGATACGACGGTCGGGCCAGTTGCTCATGCGCTTCTCCTTGCCGCGGCTGCCTTACAGGGCTTTGCTCACCTGGATGTCGCTGATCTTCTCGGCGTCTTCGCCGTGGATCTTGCGCAGGGCTTCCAGCGCCTGTTCGTGCGAGGCGTCGGCCATCACCGCGAAGTCCCAGCGGCGCTGGCCGTCGAGCTTGTACTTGATGACGTATTTGATGTTCTGGGTCATGGTGGGGCCTTATCCGAGTTTCGACGACGAGCGGCGGATGATCTTGATCTTGTGGGTCAGGTTCGGTTTGCGCGTTACCGAGATCGGGCGGCTGGTCACGGTATCGATGGTGATGTTCCAGAAACCGGTGCTGGGCACGGTGATCTTGGCCGGGAAGCGCTCGAAGTGGCCACCGTGGTAGGTGTGCCGGCCGCCGTTCTTGAAGCTGCGGAAATTGGCGTCGTTCATCAGGCGGATGTTGCAGCGCTGGGAGCACTCGATGACGACGATATCGTCCTCGTTGAGGTGCTCGCGCTGGTGTACGAATTTCATGGGGTGCTCCGCAAGGATTGGTTCTGCAAAGGCGAAAGATACCACGATGTCGGCTTGCGCTGCCGCGCCTGATGGCACTTGGCAGATAAAACGGCCAAAGCGGGGAGCAAAACCGCCTGGCTGTTGTCCTACGCTCTCTTGTTTTTCGAGGTGCGGCAAATGAAGTGGATGGTGGCGGCGTTGTTCCTGGCGCTGGGCGGTTGTGTCAGTGTTTCGGAACTTGAGCAATCCCATGAAACCATGGATGTCATGTCTGGCAAGACGCCGCGCGAATATGCCGATTGTGTCAAGGCGCACCTGGCCAAAAGCCGTGACCCTCTGGTGGAGGAACAGCGCAATGACGGCCTGCGCCTGATCGTGCCGCAAAAGCTCACGGCAGGTTCCGGACCGGCAGCATTGCTCGACATCCATAAGCGAGGCAGCGGCAGCAGCATCAAACTGCATGAGCGCATGAATAACTTCCCGCTGCGCCCGGGTGATGTGCGCGAGGCAACGACCGAGTGCATCTCTGGTAGTTGATCTGGCTCAACGGATCGACGCTTAGAGGGCCAATTGCCAGCCGGTGGTCGACTCGGGCGTTGTTGCGAATTCCCTTACAGGACTAGTATCCATTTGCTTATGTTTTTTAAGCCTAAGCTTATAACAAAAGAAATGGAGATTCGTGATGACACCGTTGAGTCGCGTCGTGATCGGCGGCCTGCTGATCCTCGCCTGGCCTGCGGCGCATGCCGCCGAAGGCAAGACAATTTTTACCCAGGGCGGGACCAACCCCGCTGCCATGGCCTGCGTGGGCTGCCATGGCCCGGACGGCAAGGGGGTTGCCGCCGCCGGGTTCCCTCGCCTGGCTGGCCTGCCGGTCGCTTACCTGAGCAAGCAGCTGCATGACTGGCGCACTGGCAGCCGCCAGCATCCGGTCATGGCGCCGCTGGCCAAGGCCCTGAGCGAAGACGAAATCGAGGCTGTCAGCCGCTACCTGGCCGGCTTGCCGGGTGATCCTGCCCCGGACCTGCGCCGCCAGCAGATCGCCAGCAACCCCACCGAACGCCTGGCCCTCTATGGCGACTGGAGCCGGCAGATTCCCGGTTGCGTGCAGTGCCACGGCCCTGGCGGCAGTGGGGTCGGCGAGCACTTCCCGCCGCTGGCTGGGCAGCCCGCTGCCTACCTGGTGGCCCAGCTCAACGGCTGGCGCGAGGGTAGCCGCAGCAATGACCCCAACCAGTTGATGGTAGGCGTGGCGAAGGCCATGACCGACGCCGAAGTCAAGGCGATTGCCGAGTACTTCGCCCAGCCCGCCAGCCCGGAGGTCAAGCCATGAAAGCCCTGTTGCCCACGTTCATGCTGCTGTACATCGGCAATGCCCTGGCCAATCAGGCGCCCATCGCCATGGAAGACCAGTCGCAACTCAAGGTCCCTGCTGCCCAGGCCGCGCCACAGTTCGCACCGCCGGCCGAAAGCGCACTGCCGGACAATGCCTTCGGCAAGATGGTCCGTGAGGGCCACGCGCTGTTTGTCGATACCCGCCGGCTGATGCCCGAGGCCGTGGGCAATGGCATGAATTGCAGCAACTGCCACCTCGATCAGGGCCGCCTGGCGCATTCAGCGCCGCTGTGGGGCGCCTATCCGATGTACCCGGCCTACCGCAAGAAGAACGACAAGGTGAACACCTTCGCCGAGCGCATCCAGGGCTGCTTCCAGTTCAGCATGAACGGTAAGCCGCCGGCCGCCGACAGCGCGCAGATGACGGCGCTTGCGGTGTATTCGTACTGGCTTTCGACACAGGCGCCCACGGGCGTGGAAATCGCCGGTCGCGGCTACCCCGAGGTGCCACAGCCAAAAGACGGTTACGACTTCAAGCGCGGCCAGCAGGTCTACCGCGAACAGTGCGCCCTCTGCCACGGTGCCAACGGCGAGGGGCAGAAGGTCGCAGGTGAGTATGTGATGCCGCCACTGTGGGGCAAGGACTCTTACAACTGGGGCGCCGGCATGCACCGGATCAATACCGCGGCATCGTTCATCAAGCACAACATGCCACTGGGCAAGCCGGGCAGCCTGAGCGATCAGCAGGCCTGGGACGTGGCCGCCTGGGTCAACCGCCACGAGCGCCCCCAGGACCCGCGCCTGGTGGAAGGCTCCGTCGAGAAGACGCGGCTGAAATTCCATGCCAACGATGGCGTCAACCTGTATGGCCAGCAGGTCGACGGGGTGTTGATCGGGCAGGGAAGTGGTAGCTGAAACCACGTTCCGCCGGCCTTTTCGGGGCTGCCCCGCAAGGGCCGGATGACGGGAATTTCACGAACTTTCTGGAACTATCTACACTAGGTTATCTCTATGAAGGCAGCGGTCGTCGCAGGCAGGGCATTGTAAGCTGCCTGCCGGCTGATTAGACTGCGCCGAATTCCACAGGCCTCGCCTATGTTTAAGGATGTTTATGATCAAGAAATGCTTGTTCCCGGCAGCCGGCTACGGCACGCGCTTCCTGCCTGCTACCAAAGCCATGCCCAAGGAAATGCTGCCGGTGGTCAACAAGCCACTGATCCAGTATGGCGTTGAAGAAGCATTGGATGCTGGTCTGAACGAGATTTCCATCGTCACCGGTCGCGGCAAGCGCGCCCTGGAAGACCACTTCGACATCAGCTACGAGCTGGAAAACCAGATCAAGGGCACCGACAAGGAAAAATACCTGGTCGGCATCCGTCGCCTGCTCGACGAGTGCTCGTTCTCCTACACCCGCCAGACCGAAATGAAAGGCCTGGGCCATGCCATCCTGACCGGCCGCCCGCTGATCGGTGACGAGCCGTTCGCCGTGGTGCTGGCGGACGACCTGTGCGTCAACCTCGACGGCGAGGGCGTGCTCGCGCAGATGGTCGCGCTGTACAAGAAGTACCGCTGCTCGATCGTCGCCATCCAGGAAGTCGATCCGCAGGAAACCAACAAGTACGGCGTCATCGCCGGTGAAGAGATCAAGGACGGCATCTTCCGCGTCGACGCCATGGTCGAGAAGCCGAAGCCGGAAGACGCACCTTCCAACCTGGCGATCATCGGTCGCTACATCCTGACCCCGGACATCTTCGAGAAGATCGAACAGACCGAGCCGGGCAAAGGTGGCGAGATCCAGATCACCGACGCGCTGATGAAACAGGCCGCCGAAGGCAACGTGATCGCCTACAAGTTCAAGGGCAAGCGTTTCGACTGCGGTGGCGCCGAAGGCTACATCGAGGCGACCAACTTCTGCTTCGAAAACTTCTACAAGGCCGGCAAGGCTTACTGATTCAAGTTGCTGTTGACTGGGGCCGCTTTGTGGCCCTTCGCGGGCAAGCCCGCTCCTACAGGGTCTGTGCGATACCTGTGGGGGCGGGCTTGCCCGCGAAGGGGCGCAAAGCGGCCCCAGTGCGTTATGCTGGGCGCCTGCCTAGGAGAGTGAATACATGGCCTACGATTTTGATCTGTTCGTGATTGGTGCCGGTTCCGGCGGTGTGCGCGCGGCGCGTTTCGCTGCGGGCTTCGGTGCAAAAGTGGCAGTGGCCGAGAGCCGCTACCTGGGTGGCACCTGCGTCAACGTCGGCTGCGTGCCGAAGAAGCTGCTGGTGTACGGCGCCCACGTCGCCGATGAGCTGGAGCAGGCCGCAGGCTTCGGCTGGACCCTGGAAGAGGGCCATTTCGACTGGGGCACGCTGATCGCCAACAAGAACCGCGAGATCGAGCGCCTCAACGGCATCTACCGCAACCTGCTGGTGAACAGCGGCGTGACCTTGCTGCAAGGCCATGCACGCATCACCGGCGCCAACGAAGTGGAAGTGGACGGCCAGCGCTACAGCGCCGAGCACATCCTGATCGCCACAGGCGGCTGGCCGCAGGTGCCGGACATTCCGGGCAAGGAACTGGCCATCACCTCCAACGAGGCGTTCTACCTCAAAGACCTGCCGCGCCGCGTGCTGGTGGTCGGCGGTGGCTACATTGCCGTCGAGTTCGCCGGCATCCTCCAGGGCCTGGGCGCCGATACCACCTTGCTGTATCGCGGCGACCTGTTCCTGCGCGGCTTCGACGGCTCGGTGCGTACCCACCTCAAGGAAGAGCTGGAAAAGCGCGGCCTGAACCTGCAGTTCAACGCCGACATCCAGCGCATCGACAAGCTTGACGACGGCAGCCTGAAAGCCACCCTCAAGGACGGCCGCGAGCTGCTTGCCGATTGCGTGTTCTACGCCACCGGTCGCCGCCCGATGCTCGACAACCTGGGCCTGGAAAACACCGGCGTGGAGCTGGATGCCCGCGGCTTCATTCGTGTCGACGAGCAGTACCAGACCACCGCACCGTCGATCCTCGCCATTGGCGACGTGATCGGCCGCGTGCAGCTCACCCCGGTGGCCCTGGCCGAAGGTATGGCCGTGGCGCGGCGCCTGTTCAAGCCTGAGCAATACCGCCCGGTGGATTACCAGAACATCCCGACCGCCGTGTTCAGCCAGCCACCGATCGGTACCGTCGGCCTGACCGAAGAGCAGGCGCTGGAAGCCGGGCACAAGGTGCAGATCTTCGAAAGCCGCTTCCGCGCCATGAAGCTGACCCTCACCGACATCCAGGAAAAGACCCTGATGAAGCTGGTGGTGGACGCCGAGACCGACAAGGTGCTGGGCTGCCACATGGTCGGCCCCGATGCCGGCGAGATCATCCAGGGCCTGGGTGTGGCCCTTAAGGCCGGCGCGACCAAGCTGCAGTTCGACGAGACCATCGGCGTGCACCCGACCGCCGCGGAAGAGTTCGTCACCATGCGTACCGTGACCCGCTGATCAAGCCTGGCGCCGTGCCTTGCAGGAGCGGCGCCATCCTCCAGATCGTTTGCTCAGCCCATTCCCTTCTATTAATTATCTGCGGTTATAGCCAAAACCAATCACAAGCATGAGCTTTGCCAATGAGCCTTTGTCGGGACCAGCGGTTAGGATTCTCTCCATCAACTGATTCCAACCCCATGAAGGAGCGTCTCTCATGCCAATCATCAACAGCCAGGTCAAACCGTTCAACGCCACCGCCTACCACAAAGGCGAGTTCGTTCAGGTCAGCGAAGCCGACCTGAAAGGCAAGTGGTCCGTCGTGTTCTTCTACCCGGCTGACTTCACCTTCGTCTGCCCGACCGAACTGGGTGACCTCGCCGACAACTACGCCGAGTTCCAGAAGCTGGGCGTGGAAATCTACGGCGTGTCCACCGACACCCACTTCACCCACAAAGCCTGGCACGACACCTCGGAAACCATCGGCAAGATCCAGTACCCGCTGATCGGTGACCCGACCCACGTCATCTCGCGCAACTTCGACGTGCTGATCGAAGAAGCCGGCCTGGCCGATCGCGGTACCTTCGTGATCAACCCGGAAGGCCAGATCAAGATCGTCGAATTGAACGACGGTGGTGTTGGCCGCGACGCAGCCGAACTGCTGCGCAAGGTCAAGGCTGCCCAGTACGTTGCCGCTCACCCAGGCGAAGTGTGCCCGGCCAAGTGGAAAGAAGGCGAAGCCACTCTGGCGCCATCGCTGGACCTGGTCGGCAAGATCTAAGGTCATGCATCAATCGCGGGCGGTGAGCAGCCGCCAAAGCTGAAGTACCCACCGCCCCGTAAAAGCGCCCGGGCGAGCTCGCCTGGGCGTTTTTGTATCCGAGTTTTGAAAAAGGAATCGCCCGTATGTTGGACGCCACGCTTAAATCGCAACTGAAAACCTACCTGGAGCGGGTCACCCAGCCGATCGAGATCGTTGCCTCCCTCGACGACGGCGCGAAGTCCCGCGAATTGCACGACCTGCTGGCGGAAATTGCCAGTCTGTCGAACCTCATTACCTTCAGCGCGGACGGCAGCGATGCCCGTCGTCCCTCGTTCTCGCTGAACCGCCCGGGTGCCGACATCAGCCTGCGCTTCGCCGGCATCCCCATGGGCCACGAATTCACCTCGCTGGTGCTGGCGCTGCTGCAAGTGGGCGGCCACCCGTCCAAGGCCAGTGCCGAAGTGATCGAGCAGATCCAGGCGCTGGAAGGCGAATTCACCTTTGAAACCTACTTCTCGCTGTCGTGCCAGAACTGCCCGGACGTGGTCCAGGCGCTGAACCTGATGGCGGTGCTCAACCCCAACGTGCGCCACGTGGCCATCGACGGTGCCCTGTTCCAGGATGAAGTCGAGTCGCGCAAGATCATGGCGGTGCCGAGCATCTACCTGAACGGCGAAGTGTTCGGCCAGGGCCGCATGGGCCTGGAAGAAATCCTCGGCAAGATCGATACCAATGCCGGCGCACGCCAGGCTGAGAAGATCAACGCCAAGGACGCCTTCGACGTGCTGGTGGTCGGCGGTGGCCCGGCCGGTGCTGCAGCGGCCATCTATGCTGCACGCAAGGGCATCCGCACCGGCGTCGCTGCCGAGCGTTTCGGTGGCCAGGTGCTCGATACCCTGGCCATCGAGAACTTCATCTCGGTGCAGGAAACCGAAGGGCCGAAGCTGGCCACGGCGCTGGAAGAGCACGTCAAGCAGTACGACGTCGACATCATGAACCTGCAGCGCGGTGAAGCGTTGATCCCGGCCACCGATGGCGGCCTGCATGAAGTGCGCCTGGCCGGCGGCGCCTCGCTCAAGGCCAAGACCGTGATCCTCGCCACCGGCGCCCGCTGGCGTGAAATGAACGTGCCGGGCGAGCAGGAATACCGCGCCCGTGGCGTCGCCTACTGCCCGCACTGTGATGGCCCGCTGTTCAAGGGCAAGCGCGTGGCGGTTATCGGCGGCGGCAACTCGGGCGTGGAAGCGGCCATCGACCTGGCCGGTATCGTCGCCCAGGTCACGCTGATCGAGTTCGACAGCCAGTTGCGCGCCGACGCAGTGCTGCAGCGCAAGCTGCACAGCCTGCCGAACGTCAAGGTGATCACCAGTGCGCTGACCACCGAAGTGGTTGGCAATGGCGAGAAAGTGACAGGCTTGCGTTACAAGGACCGCACCACTGACGCGGTGCATGACCTGGCGCTGGAAGGCATCTTCGTGCAGATCGGCTTGCTGCCGAACACCGATTGGCTCAAGGGCACTGTCGAGCTGTCGCCGCGTGGCGAGATCATCGTCGACGCCAAGGGCCAGACCAGTGTGCCGGGTGTGTTTGCCGCAGGTGACGTGACCACCGTGCCGTACAAGCAGATCGTCATCGCGGTGGGTGAGGGCGCCAAGGCCTCGCTGGCGGCGTTCGATCACCTGATCCGCACTTCCGCGCCGGCGTAAGCCTGTACCGGCCTCTTCGCGGCTAAAGCCGCTCCCACAGGTACAGCGCAAGCCTCAAGGGCGGTGATATCCCTGTAGGAGCGGCTTTAGCCGCGAAAGGGCCGGCACAAGCAAAGCAAAACCGGAGGGTGTCTATGCTTACCGCAGGCACCCTCTGGAGCTTCACCATGACCCTGATCAGCCGCGAACCCTGGTGGCTAGTTCCGCCCAAGCCCGGGCAGAAAGAGCAGGACCTGCACTGGGGCTACCTCGAGATCTACGCCGACGGCCGCACCGTGTTCGTCGACCAGCGCCCCAGTGACCGGGAGCTGGCCGAACGCAAGAGCTGTCGCAACTTCCCCGACCCTGAACAGTAGGCGGCTCAGCCTTCCAGCTCGGCCAGGCGCGCCTCCAGCGCTGCGATCCGCGCTTCCAGGGCTTCGATACGTTCTTCCGACACGCTGGCGCCACTGCTGCGAGCGCCACCTTCCTGCTGGCGCGCCGCCAGAATCGCCTCGATTTCCGCCGGGTCGCCGAGGGCATGGGTATAGCGGTCTTCCCGTTGCCCGGCCTGGCGTGGCAGGTGCAGGGCCAGGCCGCGCGAAATCAGGCGTTCGAGCTGATGCTGGATCTGTTCGGTATCGTCGAAGTCGTGCAGGCGGTTACTGCGCGTCAGCAGTTCGTTGAGGGTCTGCGGCCCGCGCAGGAACATCAGGCCCATCAGCACCAGCTGCGCCGGTACCAGCTCCAGCGCCTTGTCCACCCGCTGTTCCCAGCGGTCGGCGCGGCTGCCCATCTGCAGGCGGGTCATGTCCTGGCCTTCGAGGGCGCGCAGGGCCTGGCCGACCTGGCCCTGGGTAAGGTTCATGACCGGCTCCCGGCTGGTCTTCTGGTTACAGGCCAGGACCAGGGCGTTGAGGGTCAGCGGGTAGCTTTCCGGGCTGGTCGCCTGCTTTTCGATCAGCGCGCCGAGAATGCGGATCTCGATGCTGCTGAAGCGGCCTTCGCCTGCGGTTTCGTGTTCTGACATGGCCCTGTCTCATTGCTGGGGAAAGGCCACTAGCGTAGGTAAAGCGCCTGGCTTAAGCAATCCACAGGTAGTACACCCACCTCAGGGCCAGTGCAGTACCTGTGGGAGCGGGCTTGCCCGCGAATGGGCCGCAAAGCGGCCCCGGCAAACTCAAGCGCTGCGCCGCTCCTGCGCCAGGCAAGCCGCTGCGGTAAACAGCACGTCCGTGGAGGAATTCAGCGCCGTCTCCGCCGAATCCTGCAGCACGCCAATGATGAAGCCCACCGCCACCACCTGCATGGCAATTTCGCCAGGGATGCCAAACAGGCTGCACGCCAGCGGAATCAGCAGCAGCGACCCACCAGCCACGCCTGAAGCGCCACAGGCGCAGATCGCCGCCACCACGCTGAGCAGCACCGCTGTCGGCAAGTCGACCGGAATGCCCAAGGTATGCACTGCCGCCAAGGTCAGTACGGTGATGGTGATCGCCGCGCCTGCCATGTTGATGGTCGCCCCCAGCGGGATCGACACCGAATAGGTGTCCTCATGCAGGCCCAGGCGCTCCGACAGCGCCAGGTTGACCGGAATGTTGGCCGCCGAACTGCGGGTGAAGAACGCCGTGATGCCGCTTTCACGCAGGCACAGCAACGTCAGTGGGTAAGGGTTGCGGCGGATCTTCCAGAACACGATCAGCGGGTTCATCACCAGCGCCACGAACAGCATGCAGCCGATCAGCACGCCCAGCAGGTGCAGGTAGCCGAGCAGGGCGCTCAGGCCGGACTGGGCCAGGGTCGAGCTGACCAGGCCGAAGATGCCCAGCGGGGCAAAGCGGATGACCACGCGCACGATCAGGGTCACGCCATTGGACAGGTCCTCGACCACGGTGCGGGTGGTCTGGCCAGCATGGCGCAAGGCCACGCCCAGGCCGATGGCCCAGGTCAGCACGCCGATGAAGTTGGCGTTGATCAAGGCGTTGATCGGGTTGTCGACTGCGCTCAGCAGCAGGTTCTGCATCACCTCGGTGATGCCGCCTGGCGCGCTCAGGGTGGCCTCGCCGGTGCTCAGGGCCAGATGCGAAGGGAACAGCATGCTGGCGACCACCGCCACCACGGCGGCGGCGAAGGTGCCCAGCAAGTACAGCCAGAGGATCGGCCGGATATGGGTTTCCTGGCCGTGGCGGTGATTGGCGATCGAGGCCATGACCAGGATGAACACCAATACCGGTGCGACCGCCTTGAGGGCGCTGACGAACACTTTGCCGAGGAAGGCCAGGTCGCGGGCGATGGCAGGGGCCAGCAGGGCCAGGGCGATACCGGCGACCAGGCCGATGACGATCTGGGTCACCAGGCTGGTGCGGTTCAAGAGGTGGAAAACAGGTGTCATGTGCAGCGCAGTCTCGGAATCTTCAAAGGGCGCGACTCTAGCACAATCAGGCCCGGCCCTTTCGCGCCGAACCGCCACGAAAAAGCCGCCATCACTACCAGTGGAACAGCTCCCGCCGCGCCCCCTCGGTAATTGCCACGATCCCCGGATGCTTGACCTTGCGCTCCACCGAAATGGCATAGAACGACTCATGCACCGCCTCGGTCTGGCCGATCAGCTCGACGCCATACTGCCGGCACACTTCCTCGGCAATCACGCTGGGCGCAACGAAAACTCCGCTGCCCGACTGCCCGAACGCCTGCATCAGCGCACTGTCGTCGAACTCACCGATAATCTGCGGCTGCACCTGCTGCTCGCCCAGCCAGCGCAACAGGCGGCTGCGCACCACGGTTTCCGGGCCGGGAATCAGCAGTGGGGCATCTTGCAGGCAGGCGGGGAAGGGGCCAGCATGCTGCCTGGCCAGGGCCGGGGTGGCGAAAAAGCTCAGGCCACATTCGCCAAGCTTCTGGCTATAGCCCTTGATGTCCAGGTGGCTGGGCATCGGGCTGTCGGAAATCACCAGGTCCAGGCGCTGAATCGCCAGGTCCGCCAGCAACCGTTCGAGTTTGTCTTCGCGGCAGCTGATGCGCAGCGCCTCGTCCAGCTCCATGGTCGGTGCCAGCAGGCGATAGACGATCGACTTCGGCACCACATCAGCCACCCCCACGCGGAACAGTATCTGCTCCTGCGGGCCGGCCCTGAGCATGGCCTCCAGTTCGCTGCCGATCTGGAACATCTGCTCGGCATAAACCAGCGCCTGACGGCCGGTTTCGGTCAGCTCCAGTTGCCGGCCGACGCGCTGGAACAGCTCCAGCCCGTAGGTCTGCTCGAACAGGCTGATCTGCCCGCTGATGGTCTGCGGAGTCAGGTTCAGCTGCTCGCTGGCGCGGGCGATGCTGCCGGTCTTGGCCACGGCCCAAAAGTAGTGGAGCTGGCGATAGTTGAGCACGCAAGCGGGTCCCGATTCGAAAAAACCGAAGTATACACACTGGAAATACGAATTTTCCTGAGGTATTGGCGTCTTTAGAATGCGTTCCCATCAGGCGCTTCGCGCCGCCGGGATTTTTCAAGCGAGGACACCATGCTGCAACTCAAATCCATTGGCACTCCGCTGGTGCTGGCCTTGGCACTGTTGACCCTGGCCGGTTGCGACCAGGCCGAGAAGTCCGCCCAGCAGATGCTCGACCAGGCCGCAAAGTCGGCCAAGCAGGCCATTGACGACACCAACAAGGCTGCTCAGCAGGCGTTGAGCGATGCCATCGGTCACGAGGGCCACAAGCCCAAGGAAGCCGACAAGAAAGCCCACACCCAGGAAATCTGACCCCCAACCGCCGCTTCAGGATTTGAACAATGGAATACTTGCTGGAACTCGCCGCTAGCCCTACCGCCTGGGTTGCCCTGGCTACCCTGGTGGCCATGGAAGTGGTACTGGGCATCGACAACCTGATCTTCATCTCGATCCTGACCAACAAGCTGCCTGTGGAGTACCGCTCCAAGGCACGCCGTATCGGTATCAGCATGGCCCTGGTCATGCGCCTGGCGCTGCTCAGCACCGTGGCCTGGATCGTGCAGTTGACCGACCCGGTGTTCGAAGTGTTCGGCAATGCCTTCTCCTGGAAGGACGTGATCCTGATTGCCGGCGGCCTGTTCCTGCTGTGGAAGGCCACCAAGGAGATCCACGAGAACGTCGACCCGCACGGCGCCAAGGAAGAGGCCAAAGTCTCTTCCACGGTCACCCTGGGCTTTGCTGCGGCTATCTTCCAGATCCTGCTGCTGGACATCGTCTTCTCGGTCGACAGCATCATCACCGCCGTGGGCATGACCGAGCACCTGCCGATCATGATCATTGCCGTGATCACCGCAGTCATCGTCATGATGGTGGCCGCCGACCCGCTGGCCAACTTCATCAACGACAACCCGACCGTGGTGATGCTGGCCCTGGGCTTCCTGATCATGATCGGCATGACGCTGATCGCCGAAGGTTTTGGCGCCCATGTACCGAAGGGTTATGTGTACGCGGCGATGGCCTTCTCGACGGTGATCGAGATCCTCAACATCCTGGCTCGCCGAGCGCGGCTCAAGCGTGAAGCAGCAGAAGGCTGATGAAAAACAACGGGGCGCTTGGCGCCCCGTTCGCATTCAGGTGAAATTGCCTCAGTGCACCCCGGCATGCCGCCGCGCCCTGCGCACAGGCTGCGGGGCCTGCGGTGGCAGGTGGTGGTGCTGGGAATGACGCCGCACGATACGCAGAACCCCCCACAGCATGGCGGCTGCGACACTCAGCCACATACCCACCAGCATGAGGATTGCCATTGTCAGGCTCATGTGTGCCTCCTTCTCTTGGACCAACCTGGGGTTAGCCCTCCAGACACTGCTTTAGTCTAGCTGCGCGGCCGTGACGTTCCATTGACCAAAGGTCGATTGCTTAAGCCGATTGGTTCCGTTCACTTGTCGGACTATACCCGCGCAACGCGGCGCCCTATGATCGCTGCCAGAGCCGGGCGCTGCCCGCCTGGCATCGGAACAAGCGAGTGTCCATGCAGCAACATTCCTGCAAGCGCTGGGCGACTGTCCCACGTCAACTGTTGGCCGCCTGCCTGGTGGCTGCAACCTTGGGCGGCTGCGCCAGCGCACCCCCTGCAAGCCTCAAGGGCATGCCCCAGCGGGTCGAGATCAGCAGCGTGCCGTTCTACCGCGGCAATGCCAACCACAGCGGGGCGATGGCCCTGGCCGCATTGCTTTCGCAGCAAGGCGCGCCGATCACGCCGGGGCTGCTGGACAAACCGCTGAATCTGCCCAAGGGCGCCGATGCCCTGGAAACCAGCATCCCGCGCGTGGCGCGCGAGTACGGCATGGTCGTGTACCCGTTGGACAAGCAACTGGATGCCTTGCTGGCCCAGGTGGCCGCTGGCAATCCGGTGCTGCTGCGTTACGAGGAGGGTTCGGCGTGGTGGAGCGAGCCGCGTTACGCGGTGCTGATCGGCTATGACAGCTTCAAGAAGCGCGTGCTGCTGCGCTCAGGGATGCATCGGCGCCAACTGATGGCGTTCGACGACTTTGCCTCGGCGTGGGCGAAGGAGGGGAGTTGGGCGGTGCTGGTGCAGCCCCCGCGCCAGCTGCCGGCCCAGGTGGACCGCCAGCGTTGGCTGCAGGCTGCCGACGAACTGGCCCGGGCGGGCCAGGAAGTGGCGGCGAAACAGGCTGTGCGTAGCCTGAATAAGTAGTTTTACCTGCACCGGCCCTTTCGCGGGCAAGCCCGCTCCCACAGAGATTGCGCCACATTCAGGTGTGGCGCAGATCCTGTGGGAGCGGGCTTGCCCGCGAAGAGGCCGGGCCTGCCTACATCAGAAGCCCAGGCGATCGCGCA
Source organism: Pseudomonas sp. LRP2-20 (assembly GCF_024349685.1). Classification (NCBI taxonomy): domain Bacteria; kingdom Pseudomonadati; phylum Pseudomonadota; class Gammaproteobacteria; order Pseudomonadales; family Pseudomonadaceae; genus Pseudomonas; species Pseudomonas sp. LR2-20. The sequence continues at coordinate 2,091,636 of NZ_AP025944.1, forward strand.
GGCTGTAGTACCAGGCGCCGATGGCGCTGAACGGTACACGCAGCATCTGGCCGCCCGGGAACGGGTAGTGCGGCAGGCCGGCGAAGGCATCGAAACGCTCGGCTTGGCCACGCAGGGCCTCGGCCAGCACCTTGCCCGCCAGGTGGGTGTAGGTCACGCCGTGGCCCGAGCAACCTTGCGAGTAGTAGATGTTGTCGCCGATACGGCCGACCTGTGGCAGACGCGACAGGGTCAGCAGGAAGTTGCCGGTCCAGGCGTAGTCGATCTTGACGTTCTTCAGCTGCGGGAAGGCCTTGAGCATCTTCGGGCGAATGATCGCTTCGATGTTGGCCGGGTCGCGCGCACCGTACACCACGCCACCGCCGAAGATCAGGCGCTTGTCGCTGGTCAGGCGGTAGTAGTCGAGCAGGTAGTTGCAGTCTTCCACGCAGTAGTCCTGCGGCAGCAGGGTGCGGGCCAGTTCTTCGCCCAGCGGCTCGGTGGTGATTACCTGGGTGCCGCACGGCATCGACTTGGCAGCCAGCTCCGGTACCAGGTTGCCCAGGTAGGCGTTGCCGGCAACGATGATGAACTTGGCGCGGATCTTACCCTGTGGGGTATGTACCACCGGGTTGGCACCACGCTCGATGCGGATGGCCGGGGTCTGCTCATAAATGATGCCGCCCAGCGATTCGATCGCGGCCGCTTCGCCCAGGGCCAGGTTCAGCGGGTGGATGTGGCCGCCGCTCATGTCCAGCATGCCGCCGACGTAGCTGTCGCAGGCCACCACTTCACGGATGCGCTTCTGGTCCATCAGCTCCAGCTGGGTGTGGCCGAAGCGTTCCCACAGGCGCTTTTGCGACTCCAGGTGGCCCATCTGCTTGGAAGTCAGTGCGGCGAACACGCCGCCGTCCTTCAGGTCGCACTGGATGTTGTACTTGGCCACGCGCTCACGGATGATGCGGCCGCCTTCGAAGGCCATCTTGCCCAGCAGCTGTGCTTCCTTGGGGCCGACGGTGCGTTCGATGACGTCGATGTCGCGGCTGTAGCTGTTGACGATCTGGCCACCGTTGCGGCCCGATGCGCCGAAGCCGACCTTGGCCGCTTCGACGATGCTCACCTTGAAGCCGTTTTCCAGCAGGAACAGTGCGCTGGACAGGCCGGTGTAGCCGGCGCCGATGATACAGATATCGGTTTCCACCTCACCCTGCAGCGCCGGACGTGGCGGCACCGGGTTGGCCGAGGCGGCGTAGTAGGACTGGGGGTAGGGGGTGTTAGCCATGCTGCAGGAACCTCGTGTTTTATATTTTTAACGAATGTACCGATGCTATCAATAATAATAAACACCCGCTAGTCGTCCGTTGAAAATCCTTTACTGGCCTGAAGCGCGCCCTTCTCTATAAACAGTTTAAGATTCAGTGAGTTAGCGCGAAAAAAAGTGTTGACAGGGTTTTTGGATTGCGTAGAATGCGCACCACACGACAGGCACATAGCTCAGTTGGTTAGAGCACCACCTTGACATGGTGGGGGTCGTTGGTTCGAGTCCAATTGTGCCTACCAAACAAAGCCCCGGTCTCCGGGCAGCGAAAAGGGCGATCCGCAAGGGTCGCCCTTTTTGCATTATGGGCGCATTCGAGGTTGCTGTTGCTGGCGCCCGTAGGTTTCTGAAAGTTTTAGATTTTTTTGAAAAAAACGCTTTACAGGTACGCATTTGATCACTAATATGCGCACCACACGACAGGCACATAGCTCAGTTGGTTAGAGCACCACCTTGACATGGTGGGGGTCGTTGGTTCGAGTCCAATTGTGCCTACCAAACAAAGTCCCGGTCTCCGGGCATCAGAAAGGGCGATCCGCAAGGGTCGCCCTTTCTGCTTTTCATGCCCTTCTCGAAAAAGCCCCCCTCGAAGCAGCGTGTAACCTTTGGTCGCGGGCGGTGCCGTGGGCGGCCGTGGTAGAATCCGCCCCTTCGAATCTGGAGGTACACGCGTGCGCAAACTGGCAGTGGTATTGGCAGTGCTGGCCCTGGCGGGCTGTGAGAACGAGGTCGAAGGTGTGCACAAGCAGGTTGCCGAGCACCTGCACAACCCCAAGACCGCCAAGTTCGGCAACGTGCGGATCGACACCAAGGGCACCATCTGCGGCCAGGTGCGTGGCAAGGACGATGCCGGCCAGTACGAGGCTTACCGCAGTTACGTGGCGATCAAGGGTGCCGATGGCCAGTATGAAATCATCGTCGATGACGGCGGCAACAACCTGCGTATCCGCGAATACTGTGGCGGTGCCGACCTGCAGCGTCGCGCCGAGGCGCTGGCCGACCAGCCGGCCCCTGAAGGCTGGGATGTCGAAGTGATCCAGGGCGCCAACATGGGTGCGCTGAGCGACATGACCGCACGCCTGATCGAGAAGGGCATCCCGTCCTCGGTCGAATACCGCGACGGCAAGCCGGTGGTGCTGATGGGGCCGTTCCCGAGCAAGGCTGAGGCCGATGCGCGCAAGGCCGAGGTGATGGCCAAGCTGGGTACCGATTCGATCGTCATCCAGCATGGTGCGCAGCGCTAACTGTAATCTGTAGTCTTCCCCGGCTATGCTTGGCCTGAGACAAGCCAAACGGGGAGGGCCTCATGTCTACACTGGAGCGGGCCATTGCTGTGGCCGCCAGGGCGCATGAAGGGCAATTTGACAAGGGTGGGGCGGCTTATATCCTCCACCCGTTGCGGGTGATGATGCGGGTCAGTACCCCGGAGCAGCGGATTGTCGCAGTGCTGCACGACGTGATCGAAGACACGTCGCTGACCCTTTCCGATCTGGCCCGAGAGGGCTTTCCCCTGAAGATTCTCGCCGCCTTGCTGGCCCTGAGCCGGAACAAGGGCGAAAGCTATCACGACTTCGTCGTGCGCCTGGGCAGCGACCCGCTGGCGCGTACCGTCAAGCTGGCCGACCTGGCCGACAACAGCGATCTCTCGCGTATTGCCGCCCCTGGCCCTGCCGACCTGGCACGGCTGGCCCGTTACCGCGAGGCCAGCGCCTACCTGCAGGCGCTGGCCTGAGCCTCAGTCTTCCTTCGGCACGGTCCAGAAGATCTGCACGCCGCCGTCGTCGCGGTGGGCGAGGGTGACGTTGTCATTCTCGGCGATTTCCTCGAGCAGGGTTTCCCAGTCATCGGGCGACTCGTGCTCCAGGCGAAAGATCAGCGCGGCGCGGCTGCGCTGGGCGAGGGGGTTGTTGATGATCTTCTGAATGCGCAGGCCCAGTTGTTGGTAGCTGCTTGCGCTTGCTTCGGCGGTGTTGGCCACGGAGGCGATTCCTTGTTTTGCTGTATGTGCGTACAGTATTTCAAGGCAAATCATTTCGCAACTCCATCGCTGCTGGATTCTTCGCGGCTGAAGCCGCCCCTACAGGCTTATGCGTTATTTTTGGGAGCAACTGTCTTGCTCAATTTCTTGAATCTTGTGCGATTCCCTGTGGGGGCCGCGCTCGCCGGCGATGGGCCGCGAAGCGGCCCCACAAATTCAAGATTGTTGCATAAATTGCCGGGGCCGCTTCGCGACCCATCGCCGGCAAGCGCGGCTCCCACAAGTGCTTGTATGCGTAGCTCATCAGCCCTGGGTCATACCAGTATCAGTATTCCCAGAAAATCCGCTGCAGCTCCTTGCTGTCCTGGGTCTTGGTCATCGCCACCATCGCCAGGATCCGCGCCTTCTGCGGGTTCAGGTCGTGCGCCACCACCCAGTCATACTTGTCATCCGGCTGCTCGGCATTGCGCAGCACGAAACCACCCTGGTTGACGTGGGACGAGCGAATGATCTGCACGCCATTCTTGTGCAGCTCTTGCAGCGTCGGCACTACCCGCGACGACACCGAACCATTGCCGGTACCAGCATGGATGATCGCTTTCGCGCCGCTCTGCGCCAGGGCCTTGTACGCCGTGTCGCTCACGTTGCCGTAGCTGTAGGCAATGTCCACCTGCGGCAGGCTGCTGATCTGCTTGATGTCGAACTCCGATTGGCTGGTGTGGCGCTTGGCCGGCAGGCGGAACCAGTACGACTTGCCTTCCACTACCATGCCCATCGGGCCCCAGGCGCTCTTGAAGGCTTCGGTCTTGATGTTCACCGACTTGCTCACATCGCGCCCCGACTGGATCTCGTCGTTCATGGTCACCAGCACGCCCTTGCCACGCGACTGCTTGTCGCTGGCCACCGCCACTGCGTTGTACAGGTTGAGCATGCCGTCGGCGGACATCGCCGTGCCCGGGCGCATGGAGCCGACCACCACGATCGGCTTGTCGGTCTTTTCCACCAGGTTGAGGAAGTAGGCGGTTTCTTCCAGGGTGTCGGTGCCATGGGTGATGACGATGCCGTCGACGTCCTTGCTGTCGGCCAGCTCGGCGACGCGCTTGGCCAGTTTCAGCAAATCGTCGTTGGTGATGCTCTCGGAGGCGATCTGCATCACCTGTTCGCCGCGCACATTGGCCAGGTCGGCCAGTTCCGGCACACCGGCAATCAGCTTGTCGACGCCGAGCTTGGCGGCCTGGTAGGTGGCGCTGTTGGCAGCGCTGGCACCGGCGCCGGCAATGGTGCCGCCGGTGGCGAGGATGACCACGTTGGCCAGTTTCTGCTGGGTTTCGGCTTCCTTTGCCGAGGCCGTGGTGGGCAGGATCAGCAGCAGCGCCAGGGCGCTCGGGGCGAAGGACTTCAGTGCAGCATTCATGATTATTGTTCTCTCTCTTCCTAATGAGATGGTTGCTGTGTCGCGCAAGAACGTACGCAGATTCCGTACCACTCCTTACGGCCAGGTGTGCAGGAGCGGCCTTGCGTCGCGAAAGGGGTGCGAAGCGCCCACGGGTTTTCAGCTTCGCAGCTTGAATTGCCGGGGCCGCGTTGTGGCCGTTTCGTGACGCAAGGCCGCGCCTGCAAGGGCCTATTCCATTCGGAAATCCGAACAAGGATAGGAAAAGATGTTCGGTTTTTCGGAAAAATTCCGGATAATCTGCGCCAGCAGCGTCTTGACCCCGCCAGCGAAACGGATTTGACAAAACCAGGTCTTGTTTCCATAGTTACTCAACGCAAACGTTTGCGATCCGATAAAAAACACAAGATTCGGAGTCATCCCCCATGAAACTGCCGTTCCCCGGTCGTCTGCTGGCGCTCGCCGTCATCTCCTCGCTGTCCCTCGCCCTGCCATTTTCGGCTGCCCAAGCCGAAGAAAAGCCCAAAGTTGCGCTGGTCATGAAATCGCTGGCCAACGAATTTTTCCGCACCATGGAAGACGGCGCCAAGGACTACCAGAAAGGTCACGCCAACGAATTCGACCTGGTCGCCAACGGCATCAAGAACGAAACCGACACTGGCGAGCAGATCAAGATCGTCGAGCAGATGATCAGCTCCGGCGTCAACGCCTTGGTCATCGCCCCGGCTGACTCCAAGGCCCTGGTGCCGGTACTTAAAAGAGCCATGGACGCCAAGATCGTGGTGGTCAACATCGACAACCGCCTTGATCCTGACGTGCTCAAGAGCAAGCAGATCAGCGTGCCCTTCGTCGGCCCCGACAACCGCAAGGGTGCGCGCCTGGTCGGCGATTACCTGGCCAGCCAGAAGCTCAAGGCTGGTGACCAGGTTGGCATCATCGAAGGCGTGCCGACCACCACCAATGCCCAGCAGCGCACCGCTGGCTTCAAGGACGCCATGGATGCCGCAGGGATGAAGATCGTCTCGGTGCAGTCTGGCAACTGGGAGATCGACAAGGGCAACGCCGTCGCCGCCTCCATGCTCAACGAATACCCGGACCTCAAGGCGCTGCTCGCCGGCAACGACAGCATGGCCCTGGGCGCCGTCTCGGCCGTGCGCGCCGCTGGCAAGACCGGCCAGGTGCAGGTGGTGGGCTACGACAACATCAACGCCATCAAGCCGATGCTCAAGGATGGCCGCGTGCTCGCCACCCTCGACCAGGCCGCCAGCCAGCAGGCGGTGTACGGCATCCAGGCCGCGTTGCAGGTGCTCAAGGGCGAGAAGCCGAACGTGGACGCCGACAACGTCATCCAGACCCCGGTCCAGCTCATCACCCAGCCCTGACCCCAGCAGGAGAAGTGGCCATGTCAGCAGCGGCCAATGAAGTGGTGCTTGCCGCCAGCGCGCTGGGCAAAAGCTACGCCCAGCCGGTGCTGAGCGAAGTGAGCCTGGCCCTGCGCGCCGGCGAAGTGCTGGCGCTGACCGGCGAGAACGGCGCAGGCAAGAGCACCTTGTCCAAGCTCATCTGTGGCCTGGAAACACCGACCACCGGGCACATGACCTATCGCGGCCAGGCCTACGCGCCGGCCAGCCGCAGCGAGGCCGAGCGCCTTGGCGTGCGTATGGTCATGCAGGAGCTCAACCTGCTGCCGACCCTGACCGTGGCGGAAAACCTGTTCCTCGACAACCTGCCCAGCCGCTTCGGCTGGATCAGCCACAAGCGCTTGCGCCAGCTGGCCACGGCCGCCATGGCCCAGGTGGGCCTGGATGCCATCGACCCGGACACCCCGGTCGGCGAGCTGGGTATCGGCCATCAGCAGATGGTCGAGATCGCCCGCAACCTGATCGGCGACTGCCATGTGCTGATCTTCGACGAACCCACGGCGATGCTCACCGCCCGCGAAGTGGAACTGCTGTTCACCCAGATCGAGCGCCTGCGCCAGCGCGGCGTGGCCATCGTCTATATCTCCCATCGCCTGGAGGAGCTGCAACGGGTGGCCCAGCGTATCGTCGTGCTGCGCGACGGCCAGCTGGTCTGTGACGAGCCGATCCAGCGCTACACCAGCGCCGAGCTGGTCAACCTGATGGTGGGGCGCGAACTGGGCGAGCATATCGACCTGGGCCGGCGCACGATCGGCGCGCCATTGCTCAAGGTCGACAAGCTGTGCCGCGGCGACAAGGTGCGTGATGTATCGCTGCAGGTCAGGGCAGGGGAGATTTTTGGCATCTCCGGGCTGATCGGTGCCGGGCGCACCGAGCTGCTGCGGCTGATCTATGGCGCCGACCGCGCCGACAGCGGCAGCATCGAGATCGGCCAACCGCTCAAGGCGGTGACCATCGATTCGCCCAAGGCTGCGGTAAAAGCGGGTATTGCCCTGATCACCGAGGACCGCAAAGGCGAAGGCCTGCTGTTGACCCAGTCGATCAGCGCCAACATCGCCCTCGGCAACCTGCCCGCCGTATCCCGCGCCGGCGTGCTCGACCATGAGGCAGAGCAGGCCCTGGCCGAACGCCAGATCAGCGCCATGCGCATCCGCAGCGCCAGCCCGGCGCAGGCGGTCGGCGAGTTGTCGGGCGGTAACCAGCAGAAGGTGGTGATCGGCCGCTGGCTGGAGCGCGACTGCCAGGTGCTGCTGTTCGACGAGCCCACCCGCGGCATCGACGTCGGTGCCAAGTTCGACATCTATGGCCTGCTGGCTGAACTGGCGCGCCAGGGCAAGGCCTTGGTGGTGGTGTCCAGCGACCTGCGAGAACTGATGCTGATCTGCGACCGCATCGCCGTGCTCTCTGCCGGCCGCCTGATCGATACCTTCGACCGCGAGCACTGGAGCCAGGACCAGCTCCTTGCCGCTGCCTTCGCCGGCTACCAAAAACGTGACGCCCTGCTGCATGAAGCAGCGCCCAGGATGGATGCATGAAGACCACACCCCTCGACACCCCGAGCGGCGCGCCTGTGCGCCGCAGCGGCAGCTACTTTGGCCTGGGCACCTACCTGGGCCTGGCCGGCGCCTTGCTGGCGATGATCGTGCTGTTCTCGTTCCTGAGCAGCCACTTCTGGTCGTACGCAACCTTCAGCACCCTGGCCAACCAGATCCCCGACCTGATGGTGCTGGCCGTGGGCATGACCTTCGTGCTGATCATCGGCGGCATCGACCTGTCGGTCGGTTCGGTACTGGCCCTGGCGGCATCCACGGTCAGCGTGGCGATCCTCGGCTGGGGCTGGGGCGTGCTGCCCGCTGCCTTGCTCGGCATGGCCGTTGCCGCCCTGGCTGGCAGCGTCACCGGTGGCGTCACCGTGGCCTGGCGCATCCCGTCGTTCATCGTTTCGCTCGGTGTGCTGGAGATGGCCCGCGGCCTGGCCTACCAGTTCACCGACTCGCGCACCGCTTATATCGGCGATGCCTACGCCTGGTTCTCCAACCCGGTCGCCTTTGGTATCTCGCCGGCCTTCATCATCGCCTTGCTGGTGATCGTGCTGGCGCAACTGGTGTTGACCCGCACGGTGTTTGGCCGCTACCTGATCGGCATCGGCACCAACGAAGAGGCCGTGCGCCTGGCCGGCATCGACCCGCGCCCTTACAAGGTGCTGGTGTTCGCCCTGATGGGCCTGCTCGCCGGCCTGGCCGCGCTGTTCCAGATTTCGCGCCTGGAGGCCGCCGACCCCAACGCCGGGTCTGGCCTTGAGCTGCAGGTGATCGCTGCCGTGGTGATCGGCGGCACCAGCCTGATGGGCGGGCGCGGCTCGGTCATCAGTACTTTCTTCGGCGTGCTGATCATTTCTGTGCTGGCCGCAGGCCTTGCGCAGATCGGCGCGTCGGAACCCACCAAGCGCATCATCACCGGGGCGGTGATCGTCATCGCCGTGGTGCTCGACACTTATCGCAGCCGGCGTGCAGGCCGGCGGAACTGACAACATGGCAACCATCAAAGACGTCGCGGCCCTCGCGGGCATTTCCTACACCACGGTATCCCATGTCCTGAACAAGACCCGCCCGGTCAGCGAGCAGGTGCGGCTCAAGGTCGAGGCGGCCATCCTCGAGCTCGACTACGTGCCCAGCGCCGTGGCGCGCTCGCTCAAGGCGCGCAGCACGGCCACCATCGGCCTGCTGGTACCCAGCAGCGTCAACCCGTACTTTGCCGAACTGGCCCGGGGCATCGAGGATGCCTGCGAGCGCAACGGCTATTGCGTGATCCTGTGCAACTCCGACGACAACCCACAGAAGCAGCGCAGCTACCTGCGCGTGCTGCTGGAAAAACGCATCGATGGCCTGGTGGTGGCATCGGTGGGCGAGGACGCCGACCTGCTGCAGAGCCTGGCCGGCGTGCGCACGCCGATGGTCATCGTCGACCGTGAGCTGGAAGGCGTCGACGCCGATATGGTGCGTATCGACCATGAGCGCGGCGCCTACCTGGCGACCCGCCATCTGCTGGAGCTGGGCCATCGCGACATCGCCTATATCGGCGGCCCCGCCGAGACCGGCGTCACGCAATTGCGCCTGAGCGGCTTCCGCCGGGCGATGGCCGAAGCCGAGGCCCAGGTGCTGCCAGGCCGGGTATTGCACTGCGACTTCACCAGCCCAGGTGGCCATGCCGCCGCCGTGCAGTTGCTTGAGGGCGAGCGGCCGACGGCGATCTTCGCCGGCAACGACATGATCGGTTTTGGTGTGTTGCGCGCCGCTGCCGAGCGCAACATCAGTGTGCCGGGCGAGCTGTCGGTGATCGGTTTCGACGATATCGAGCTGAGCCGCTATGTGTACCCGTCGCTGACCACGGTCGGCCAATCGATTCGCGAGCTTGGCGAAAATGCTGCCGCCTTGCTGCTGTCGCGTATCGCCACGCCCCGTCGCGATGCGGCCGAACAGCGCATCGTCGCCCCGCGCATCGTGCTGCGCGAATCCACCGGGCCGCGCCCGGACCTGTTCAACGATTACCGCTAAGGAATTGCGCCATGAATCCCAAGGTAGTGGTGGTCGGCAGCCTCAACATGGACCTGGTGGCCCGCGCCCAGCGGCTGCCGAGGCCCGGTGAAACACTGGCGGGGGAGAGCTTTTTCACCGTGCCCGGCGGCAAGGGTGCCAACCAGGCGGTGGCGGTGGCGCGCCTGGGCGGCAGCGTGGCGATGGTGGGCAATGTCGGGGATGACGCCTACGGCCAGCAGTTGCGCCAGGCGCTGGCAGTGGAAGGCATCGATTGCCAGGCGGTCAGCGTGTGCCCGGGCGTGTCCAGTGGCGTGGCGCTGATCACCGTGGACGCTGCCAGCCAGAACTGCATCGTCATCATCCCAGGCGGCAACGGGCTGCTGACGCCTGAGTCGGTGCAGCGTTTCGATGCCTTGCTGCAAGCGGCCGAGGTGATCATCTGCCAGCTCGAAGTGCCGGCCGAGACCGTGGCCTGGACCTTGGCCCGGGGGCGCGAACTGGGCAAGCAGGTGGTCCTGAACCCGGCGCCGGCCACTGGCCCGTTGCCGGCGGACTGGTTTGCCCACATCGATTACCTCACGCCCAATGAAAGCGAAGCCGAGGCCCTGACCGGCCTGCCGGTCAGCGATCTGGACAGCGCCCGCCGTGCTGGCGAACGCTTGTTGCAACTGGGGGCCGGCAAGGTGATCGTCACGTTGGGCGCGCAGGGGGCTTTGTTCGTCAGCCGTGACGGCAGCCGGCACTTCCCGGCGCCCCAGGTTCAGCCGCTGGATACCACGGCGGCGGGTGACACCTTCATCGGCGGTTTTGCCGCTGCGCTGGTGCAGGGCAAGGAGGAGGGCGAGGCCATCGCGTTCGGCCAGCGTGCCGCCGCGTTGTCCGTTACCCGTGCCGGTGCCCAACCGTCGATTCCTTATCTTGCGGAGCTGACGCCATGAAAAAGACTGCGCTGCTCAACGTCGCCCTGTCGCGCACCATCGCCGGGATGGGCCATGGCGACATCCTGGTGATTGGCGACGCGGGGTTGCCGGTGCCGCCTGGGGTCGAGCTGATCGATCTGGCGTTGACGGCGGGGATACCGGATTTTGCCAGCGTGCTGCGCGCGGTGTTGAGCGAGCTGCAGGTGGAGCGGCATGTGCTGGCTGAAGAGATGCAGAAGGTGGTGCCGCCGGCGCTGGTCGAAATCGAGCGCCTGAAGGGCAAGCTGGGTAAGCGCGAATGGCTGAGCCATGAGGATTTCAAGGTGCTGTCGCGCAGTGCCCGGGCGATCGTGCGCACCGGCGAGTGCCAGCCCTACAGCAACATCGCCCTGGTTTCCGGCGTGACCTTCTAATCGTTCAATTTCTAAAGGCTGGTCCTTGTGGGAGCAACTGTCTTGCTCAATTTCTAGAATCTGGCGCGATCCCTGTGGGAGCGGGCTTGCCCGCGAACACGGGCGAAGCCCGTGCCATCCAGCGCGGTGTCTTCTTCGCGGGTAAACCCGCTCCCACAGGGGCCGGTAATACGTTGGAAACATGTATCCAAGGCAACAGGAGTGCCCCATGCTCAAGCCCCTGCTACAAGGACTCACCCTCATGGCCGCAGCCGCTACCACCACCCTCCAGGCCGCCCCGCGTGACCTGATCATCGACACCGACCCCGGCGCCGATGATGTGGTCGCACTGTTCCTGGCCATGGCCTCACCTGACGAACTGAACATCCGCGCCATCACCACCGTCGCCGGCAACGTGCGCCTGGAAAAGACCTCGCGCAACGCCCGCCTGGCCCGCGAATGGGCCAACCGCGAAGACATCCCGGTATACGCCGGGGCAGGGCGGCCATTGGTGCGCCCGCCCATCTACGCCGCCGATGTCCACGGCGAAGAAGGCCTGACCGGCGTCCAGGTGCATGAGCCGAAAAAGCCCTTGGCCGAAGGCAATGCCGTGCAGTACCTGGTCGACACCCTGGGTAGCGCCAAACCCCACAGCATCACCCTCGCCATGCTCGGCCCGCAGACCAACCTGGCCCTGGCGCTGATCCAGCGGCCAGAGATCGCCCAAGGCATCAAGGAAGTCGTGGTCATGGGCGGCGCCCACTTCAATGGCGGCAACATGACCCCGGTGGCGGAGTTCAACCTCTACGCCGACCCGCATGCCGCCGAAGTGGTGCTGGCCAGTGGCGTGCAACTCACTTATCTGCCGCTGGATGTCACGCACAAAGTCATCACCAGCGACGCCCGCCTCAAGCAGTTGGCTGCCGTGAACAACCAGGCCAGCAAGCAGGTGGTCGACATTCTGCAGGCTTACGTCAAGCACGACATGGACGTGTACGGCATGCCCGGTGGCCCGGTGCATGACGCCAGTGTCATCGCCTATCTGCTCAAGCCCGAGCTGTTCAGCGGCCGGCGCATCCACATGCGCGTCGACAGCCGCGAAGGCCCGACCTTTGGCCAGACCATCGCCGACTGGTACGGCGTGCTCAAGCAGCCGGCCAATGTGCTGTGGATCAACGAGGCGGATGCCCAGGGCTTTTTCGACCTGCTCAGCGCGCGCCTGGCTCGATTGCAATAGCTGCGTGCGGCGCGTAGCGCTCGAAGACCTGGTCGATGAAACTGCGCGCCGCTTCACCGCCGCGGTCACGCACCAGCAGGTCGATGGCGATCAGCAGCAACTCTTCGGGCGTGCTGGGGCTGTAGGCGCTCTGGCCCTCGGCCCATTTGACCTTGATATCGGCGTCGATGCTGTGGCTGCTCATGAAAGGCTCTCGCGGAAGACCCGGGGCGGAGGGGCGAACACCGGATCCTGGCGTTCGAAGAAGGCACTGTGCCTTCACTTCCTAAAGTAAATCATGACTTTGCAACGCACACCAAGCGCCTCGTCGGTTGAGCGGTAAAATTCGGTCACGATTGCCTTTGGCCTCGGCGTGCCGAGTTCAGGCAGACTTGCGCGGTTTTGCAACGAATTAATGAAGGAGCTGTCCGATCAGGCAGTTCCCAGATCGATTTAGGAGGATTCATGTTCCGTACCCGTGCTTTCCTGGCAACCCTGGCGGTGGCTGCTGTCCTGGCGGGTTGCAGCACTGGCGGTAACTCGAGGGGCGGCAAGGCACCTGAGGCGTCGGCAGGCAATGATGGCCGCTGCGAGGCCAGCGGCGCCGACTTCGCCATTGGCAAGCGCGGTAGCGCCGAGCTGCTGGAGCAGGCGCGCAAGGCCAGTGGTTCGCAGATGGCGCGCATGCTCAAGCCGCACGACGTGGTAACCCTGGAGTACCGCTCCGAACGCTTGAACCTGAACGTGGATGAGCAAGGTGTGGTGACCCGCGTCAACTGCGGCTGACCGGCACTTTAACTTCTTAAAGCTGGCGCGCGCGCGCCCCCCTGTGGGAGCCGCGCTTGCCGGCGATGGGCCGCGAAGCGGCCCCGGCAATTTATGCAATAACCTTGAAATCGTGGGGCCGCTTCGCGGCCCATCGCCGGCAAGCGCGGCTCCCACAGGGTGGGTGGGGGCGCTAGATTCTAGAAATTGATCAAGACAGCTGCTCCCACCGGGCAGCGACAAACGCCCATAAAAAAACCCGCCACATGTGGCGGGTTTTTTTACAGCTGCCCGAATTACTCCGGACGAACCTGAGCAGCCTGCATGCCCTTCTGGCCGCGCTCGGCGACGAAGGAAACAGTCTGGCCTTCTTTCAGGCTCTTGAAGCCGTCGGATTCGATGGCTTTGAAGTGTACGAACAGGTCGTCGCCGCCGCCTGCTGGGGTGATGAAGCCGTAGCCTTTCTCATCATTGAACCATTTGACGGTGCCTTGTTGGCGATTGGACATGAGGTGAATCTCCAGAACATTTAGTTTTTTCAGTGGTGCAATGCGGCCGAGGCTACGGAGCACGGGGGACATCATAGTCTAATTCTGCGCATCTAGCGCCTTTTACCTTCGCAGGATATTGATCCAGGGCAAATAATGCCTGGCCTGCTCTGGCTTTAAGGTTTCAGCTCTTTGGCGCGCAGGCCTGTTTCACGACGCTTTGCGCCTTCTGCATCAGCTTGGCGTCCACGCCGTCAGTGCTGTCCAGGTCGGCAATCTCTGCGTCGGTGAAATTCTTCTTGATCGCCTGGGCACCACATTCACAGTGCTTTTTCGCGGCTGCGGCGTCGACGCCCTGGCCGCTGGCCGCCTGTTGGCACTGGGTCATGTAGTGGCCTTCCTTCCCGGCAGGGAAGTTGCCAGCGTTGGCAGCCATCGGCAGCAGCAGGGCGCCAGCGGCCGCCAGAGCCAGAAGAGACGGTACTCGCATAACCAGTTACTCCTTGGGTTAAGGTCTCAACAAGAGTAGGTTGCTTCCCAAGGTCTGATAGGAATTTTTCCTCGATAGTTCACCGCAATGGCGTATTTTCCAAATATTTCTACGGGCCGTGCAGCCCGCGTGCTAGCATGCCCGGCTTGCAGCTGACAACGTGCAGCTTGCAGCTATCTTTTTTCTTTCCAGTCACTCTGGTTCGTCCCTGGCAAGCCGAAAGGCTTCTGCCACTGTGAGGCAGGCTTCCCCGAAGGGAAGGCAGGTCGGATCTTGTACTGGCTCATCCCAACCCACGTGACCTTTGGTAGGGGTCACCACTAGGAGAGGAGGCGCCATGCCCGTTATTACTCTTCCCGATGGCAGTCAACGTTCGTTTGATCACGCCGTATCCGTTGCCGACGTCGCCGCTTCCATCGGCGCCGGCCTGGCCAAGGCCACCGTGGCCGGCAAGGTCGACGGCAAACTGGTCGATGCTTGCGACCTGATCAACCACGACGCCACCCTGCAGATCATCACCCCTAAAGATGCAGAGGGACTGGAGATCATCCGCCACTCGTGCGCCCACCTGGTCGGCCACGCGGTGAAGCAGCTGTACCCGACCGCCAAGATGGTGATCGGCCCGGTGATCGACGAAGGCTTCTATTACGACATCGCCTACGAGCGCCCCTTCACCCCTGAAGACATGGCCGCCATCGAAAAGCGCATGATGGAGCTGATCGAAAAAGACTACGACGTGGTCAAGAAGATGACCCCGCGCGCCGAAGTCATCGAAGTGTTCAAGGCCCGTGGCGAAGACTACAAGCTGCGCCTGGTCGAAGACATGCCGGACGAGCAGGCCATGGGCCTGTACTACCACGAAGAATACGTCGACATGTGCCGTGGCCCGCACGTGCCGAACACGCGTTTCCTCAAGGCCTTCAAGCTGACCAAGCTGTCCGGCGCCTACTGGCGCGGCGATGCCAAGAACGAGCAGCTGCAGCGCGTGTACGGTACCGCCTGGGCTGACAAGAAGCAGCTGGCTGCCTACATCCAGCGCATCGAAGAAGCCGAAAAACGCGACCACCGCAAGATCGGCAAGCAGCTCGACCTCTTCCACCTGCAGGAAGAAGCCCCGGGCATGGTGTTCTGGCACGCCAACGGCTGGACCGTGTACCAGGTGCTCGAGCAGTACATGCGCCAGGTTCAGCGCGTCAATGGCTACCAGGAAATCAAGACCCCGCAAGTCGTCGACCGCATCCTTTGGGAGCGTTCCGGCCACTGGTCGAACTACGCCGAAAACATGTTCACCACCTCGTCGGAAAGCCGTGACTACGCGGTCAAGCCGATGAACTGCCCGTGCCACGTGCAGGTGTTCAACCAGGGCCTGAAGAGCTACCGCGACCTGCCGCTGCGCCTGGCCGAGTTCGGTGCCTGCCACCGTAACGAGCCATCTGGCGCCCTGCACGGCATCATGCGCGTGCGTGGCTTCGTGCAGGACGACGCGCACATCTTCTGCACCGAAGAACAGGTGAAGAAAGAAGCCGCCGACTTCATCAAGCTGACCCTGGACGTGTACAAGGACTTCGGCTTCACCGACATCGCCATGAAGCTGTCCACCCGTCCGGCCAAGCGTGTCGGCTCCGAAGAGCTGTGGGACCGTGCCGAAGGCGCACTGGCCGACGCCCTGAACGAGTCGGGCCTGGAGTGGGAATACCAGCCGGGCGAGGGCGCCTTCTACGGCCCGAAGATCGAGTTCACCCTGCGCGACTGCCTCGGCCGTAACTGGCAGTGCGGTACCCTGCAGTACGACCCGAACCTGCCAGAGCGCCTGGATGCCAGCTATATCGCCGAAGATAACAGCCGGGTTCGCCCAGTCATGCTGCACCGTGCGATCCTTGGTTCGTTCGAGCGCTTCATCGGCATGCTGATCGAGCACTACGCTGGCGTGTTCCCGGCGTGGCTGGCACCGACCCAGGCGGTGATCATGAACATCACCGACAAGCAGGCCGATTTCGCCCTCGAAGTGGAAAATGCCCTGAACGGTAGCGGTTTCCGTGCCAAGTCGGACTTGAGAAATGAGAAGATCGGCTTTAAAATCCGCGAGCATACTTTGCTCAAGGTCCCGTACCTTTTGGTTATAGGGGACCGTGAAGTCGAAACACGAACCGTCGCTGTGCGTACTCGCGAAGGCGCAGACCTGGGCTCCATGCCCGTCGCCCAGTTCGTTGAGCTTCTGGCACAAGCGGTTTCCCGGCGTGGACGCCAAGAATCGGAGTAATGACTATTAAGCGTGAAATGAGAAACGATAAGCGTGCTGTACCGAAGGCCCCGATCAACGAGAATATCTCGGCCCGCGAGGTTCGGTTAATTGGCGCTGATGGCGAGCAGGTTGGCATCGTCTCGATTGATGAAGCGCTTCGTATCGCTGAAGAAGCGAAGCTGGATCTGGTGGAAATCTCTGCAGACGCGGTACCGCCTGTCTGCAAGGTGATGGACTACGGCAAGCACCTCTTCGAGAAGAAGAAGCAGGCCAACGAAGCCAAGAAAAACCAGAAGCAGATCCAGATCAAAGAAATCAAGTTTCGTCCAGGGACGGAAGAAGGGGATTACCAGGTAAAACTACGCAACCTGGTACGTTTCCTTACCGATGGGGACAAGGCCAAGATCTCTCTGAGATTCCGCGGCCGTGAGATGGCCCACCAGGAGCTGGGCATGGAGCTGTTGAAGCGGGTCGAAACCGACCTCGCCGAATACGGCACCGTTGAGCAGCATCCGAAGATGGAAGGACGCCAGCTTATGATGGTCATCGCCCCCAAAAAGAAGAAGTAATCTCCCGGGCACGGCAGGCCTGATGATTATTGTGTAATTTTATCGAATGCGGAGTTCCAACATGCCAAAAATGAAAACCAAGAGCGGTGCTGCGAAGCGCTTCCTGAAGACCGCTTCCGGCTTCAAGCACAAGCACGCTTTCAAGAGCCACATCCTGACCAAAATGTCGACCAAGCGTAAGCGTCAACTGCGCGGTGCCAGCCTGCTGCACCCGTCTGACGTGGCAAAAGTCGAGCGCATGCTGCGCGTACGTTAATTCTGGTTTAGATAGAGGAAGTTACTCATGGCTCGTGTTAAGCGTGGCGTCATCGCTCGTAAGCGTCACAAGAAAATTCTGAAACTGGCTAAAGGCTACTACGGTGCACGCTCGCGCGTATTCCGCGTTGCCAAGCAGGCTGTCATCAAGGCTGGTCAATATGCCTACCGTGACCGTCGTCAGAAGAAGCGTCAGTTCCGCGCACTGTGGATCGCTCGTATCAACGCCGGTGCCCGCACCAACGGTCTGTCCTACAGCCGTCTGATTGCTGGCCTGAAAAAGGCTTCGATCGAAATCGACCGTAAGGTTCTGGCCGATCTGGCAGTGAACGAAAAAGCGGCGTTTGCTGCGATTGTCGAGAAAGCTAAAGCCGTTCTGGCTTAAGTACCCGCGACAATCACCCGGCGGCGCTTGCGGCGCCGGGCATTGAACGTCATCGATAGGGGAAGAGCCTTCAAAGCTCTTCCCCTATTTTCGTATCTGGAGTCTGTACATGGAAAACCTGGATGCGCTGGTCTCCCAAGCCCTAGAGGCCGTCGAGCGCGCTGAAGACATCAATACCCTGGAACAGATCCGGGTTCAGTACCTCGGCAAGAAGGGCGAACTGACCCAGGTGATGAAGACCCTGGGCAACCTGCCAGCCGACGAGCGCCCGAAAGTCGGCGCGCTGATCAACGACGCCAAAGAGCGCGTCACCGCCGTGCTCAACGCACGCAAGGCCGCCTTCGAAGAAGCCGAGCTCAGCGCTCGCCTGGCTGCCGAATGCATCGACGTCACCCTGCCAGGCCGTGGCCAGACCACCGGCGGGCTGCACCCGATCACCCGTACTCTCGAGCGCATCGAGCAGTTCTTCACCCACATCGGCTACGGCATCGCCGAAGGCCCTGAGGTCGAAGACGACTACCACAACTTCGAAGCGCTCAACATCCCTGGCCACCACCCGGCCCGGGCGATGCACGACACCTTCTACTTCAATGCCAACATGCTGCTGCGCACCCACACCTCGCCGGTGCAGGTGCGGACCATGGAGTCCACCCAGCCGCCTATCCGCATTGTCTGCCCGGGCCGCGTGTACCGCTGCGACTCGGATATCACCCACTCGCCGATGTTCCACCAGGTCGAAGGCCTGCTGATCGACCGCGGCATCAACTTCGCCGACCTCAAGGGCACCATCGAAGAATTCCTGCGGGTGTTCTTCGAGAAAGAACTGGCCGTGCGCTTCCGCCCGTCGTTCTTCCCCTTCACCGAGCCGTCCGCCGAAGTCGACATCCAGTGCGTGATGTGTTCCGGCAAGGGCTGCCGCGTGTGCAAGCAGACCGGCTGGCTGGAAGTCATGGGCTGCGGCATGGTGCACCCGAACGTGCTGCGCATGTCTGGCATCGACCCTGAAGAATTCCAGGGCTTCGCCTTCGGCATGGGCGCCGAGCGCCTGGCCATGCTGCGCTATGGCGTCAACGATTTGCGTCTGTTCTTCGACAACGACCTGCGCTTCCTCGCGCAATTCCGTTAGTGGGCTGTGCGGCCAAGGCGCGCGCCCAAATTCGTGCGCCAGGCTTTGCACCGCAAGGCGCCACGACGAGTCGTAGCCAGCTACGGCGAGGAGTGGCAACGCAGCGGTGCGAAGCCTGGTGCCGAAGTTGGGCGTGCGGGTTGGTCGTACAGGTCACTCAGTCAATGCCCGACGCAACTTTCAGGAGAACAGCATGAAATTCAGTGAACAGTGGCTGCGCGGTTGGGTAAACCCGCAAGTCTCCCGTGACGAACTGGTCGCCCGCCTGTCCATGGCCGGCCTCGAAGTCGACAGCGTTACCCCCGCTGCCGGCCAGTTCAGCGGCATCGTCGTGGGCGAGATCCTCGCCACCGAACAACACCCGGACGCCGACAAGCTGCGCGTGTGCCAGGTGAGCAACGGCCAGGAAACCTTCCAGGTCGTGTGCGGCGCGCCTAACGCCCGCCCAGGCATCAAGATCCCGTTCGCCATGATCGGCGCCGAACTGCCAGGCGACTTCAAGATCAAGAAGGCCAAGCTGCGCGGCGTCGAGTCGTTCGGCATGCTCTGCTCGGCCGCCGAACTGCAGATCAGCGAAGAAAACGACGGCCTGCTGGAACTGGCTGCCGACGCCCCGGTTGGCGAAGACATCCGCCAGTACCTGAGCCTGGACGACGCCAGCATCGAGATCGGCCTGACCCCGAACCGCGGTGACTGCCTGTCCATCGCCGGCCTGGCCCGCGACGTCAGCGCCCTGTACGACGTGCCGGTCACCCGCCCGGTGGTGCCAGCCGTTGCCCCGGCCCATGATGAAGTGCGCCCGGTCGAAGTCAGCGCCCCGGCGGCCTGCCCACGCTACCTGGGCCGTGTCATCCGCAACGTCGACCTGAGCAAGCCGACCCCGCTGTGGATGGTCGAGCGCCTGCGCCGCAGCGACGTGCGCAGCATCGACGCCGCCGTCGACATCACCAACTACGTGATGCTCGAACTCGGCCAGCCGATGCACGCCTTCGACCTCGCCGAAATCAACGGCGGCATCCGCGTGCGCATGGCTGAAGAGGGCGAGAAGCTGGTGCTGCTCGACGGCCAGGAAGTGGCCCTGCGTGCCGACACCCTGGTCATCGCCGACCACACCCGCGCCCTGGCCATCGCCGGCGTCATGGGTGGCGAGCACAGCGGTGTGAACACCGAAAAAACCCGCGACCTGTTCCTCGAAAGCGCCTTCTTCGAGCCGATCTCCGTTGCCGGTAAGGCCCGTTCCTACGGCCTGCACACCGATGCCTCGCACCGCTACGAGCGCGGCGTCGACTCGCAGCTGGCCCGCGAAGCCATCGAGCGCGCCACCCAGCTGATCCTCGACATCGTCGGCGGCGAAGCCGGCCCGGTGGTCGAAGCCGTCAGCGAGCAGCACCTGCCGAACGTCGCCCCGGTCACCCTGCGCGCCGAACGCATCACCCAGATGCTCGGCATGGAGATGGACCCGGCCCAGGTCGAGCAGCTGCTCAACAACCTTGGCCTGGCGACTAAAGCTGAAGGGGCAGGGCAGTGGACCGTCAACGTCCCAAGCCACCGCTTCGACATCAGCCTGGAAGTCGACCTGATCGAAGAGCTGGCCCGCCTGTACGGTTACAACAACCTGCCAGTGCGCTACCCGCAAGCCCGCCTCGCGCCGCAAGCCCGCCCGGAAACCCGCGGCGAGCTGCCAAACCTGCGCCGCCTGCTGGTCGCCCGCGGCTACCAGGAAGCCATCACCTACAGCTTCATCGACCCGAAACTGTTCGAGCTGTTCAGCCCAGGCGTCGAGCCGCTGCTGCTGGCCAACCCGATCTCCAACGACATGGCCGCCATGCGCGCCTCGTTGTGGCCGGGCCTGGTCAAGGCACTGCAGCACAACCTCAACCGCCAGCAAGACCGCGTGCGCCTGTTCGAAAGCGGCCTGCGCTTCGTCGGCCAGCTCGGTAACCTGCAGCAGCAGCCCATGATCGCCGGCGTCGTCACCGGCAGCCGCCTGCCAGAAGGCTGGGCGAACGGTCGCGACACCATCGACTTCTTCGACGTCAAGGCCGACGTGGAAGCCTTGCTGGGCTACAGCGGCGCCCTGAGCGACTTCACCTTCGCCGCCGGCAAGCACCCAGCCCTGCACCCTGGCCAGACCGCCGTGATCCAGCGCGACGGCAAGGACGTCGGCTACCTCGGCGCCCTCCACCCAGAGCTTGCCAAAGCCCTGGACCTGGACCGCCCGGTGTTCGTCTTCGAGCTGGTGTTGGGTGATGTGGTCGAAGGCCGCCTGCCGAAATTCAGCGAACTCTCCAAGTTCCCGGAAACCCGTCGCGACCTGGCCTTGATCGCAGGACGTGATGTAGCTTCTAGCTCGGTGCTTGAAGTAATTCGTGACAATGCAGGCGAATGGCTCACAGACCTCAGGCTGTTTGATGTCTACCAGGGTAAAGGTATTGATCCTGATAGAAAAAGCCTCGCCGTCGGCTTGACCTGGCAGCATCCATCGCGCACTCTTAACGACGATGAGGTGAACGCCGCACTGCAAAATATCCTCACCTCGCTCGAACAAAGGTTGAACACCACGTTAAGGAAATAACGGCATGGGTGCTCTGACGAAAGCTGAGATGGCCGAAAGGCTGTACGAGGAGCTGGGGCTTAACAAGCGTGAGGCCAAGGAGCTGGTCGAGCTGTTTTTTGAAGAAATTCGGCACGCACTTGAAGAGAACGAGCAGGTCAAGTTGTCCGGTTTCGGCAACTTCGACCTTCGCGACAAACGCCAGCGGCCGGGCCGCAACCCCAAGACAGGGGAAGAGATCCCGATCACCGCACGGCGCGTCGTCACCTTTCGTCCAGGGCAGAAGTTGAAGGCCCGGGTTGAGGCCTATGCTGGAACCAAGCCATAACGACGAACTGCCCCCCATACCGGGCAAACGCTACTTCACCATTGGTGAGGTCAGCGAGTTGTGTGCCGTGAAGCCACACGTGCTGCGGTATTGGGAGCAGGAGTTTCCTCAGCTCAACCCTGTGAAACGGCGGGGGAACCGGCGGTATTATCAGCGGCAGGATGTGCTGATGATTCGCCAGATCCGCGCCCTGCTGTATGACCAGGGGTTTACCATTGGCGGGGCGCGGTTGCGGCTCTCCAGTGATGAGGTGAAGGATGAATCGAGCCAGTACAAGCAGCTGATTCGGCAGATGATTGTCGAGTTGGAGGATGTGTTGGTGGTGTTGAAGAAGTAGGCTGGTTTCTGATGAGTGGAAAATTTTTTGAGAAAAAGGTTTCATTTATCAGGAGGTTAGGGTACATTCTTCAACGTTCTCGGCAAGATTGAGAACATGCTTCAAGCCCAGTCGGGGCGTAGCGCAGCCCGGTAGCGCACTTGCATGGGGTGCAAGGGGTCGAGTGTTCGAATCACTCCGTCCCGACCATTATTGAAACGAAAAAGCCCAGTCGGAAACGACTGGGCTTTTTTGTTATCCCGAAAAATATCCTCCACCACCTCTTAGATTTAGTCTGCCATTCACCTTGTAGCGATAACGTACGTCTTTACATAAGGTTTGGATCCGTATGTAATGGCATTATGATATGTGCGGCTGTTCTGAAATCTATGCGCCGCGTATCCATGAATGGAGGCGACATGGGGTTGGTGCTAGGCGACGAGAAGTCCGACTTGGAGTGGGGGTGCTCATACCACGAAATTGCAGATTCTTTTGGATATCGAGATATAAGAATCTGCCTCGTCAATGTTCGTAGCTTAAAGGATTTTTCTGAAAAGCTGACGGGTACAGTGCTTGATACGTCGTGGATGATGAGCCTAGATAAGGGCGTTCGAAGGCAGTATGACTATACAGTCAAAGAAACAGCTGCTCTTCTGGTTGAAGTTTTTGAGCAAACTAGCGCTGAAGGGACTATAGGTGCTGAGTTTGGCGAACTAATGGTTTCTATAGGTTCAGCCAGGGCTCTTGAGCAAATTTTTGAACACGTTCGTTTACCGATAGCTGAACTTTGGAAGCCGCAGGCAAAACAAAACGAGGGTTTTGATTTTCACACGGTTTGCAGATCAAGCTTCATAAACTTCGGTGAGGCAAAATACTCGGGCTCTTCGAATCCTCACGGGTTGGCAATTGGGCAGGCTTCAGATTTTATTAAAGTAGAAAAACATTTTCGCGATCGCGCGCACTTAGAGAAACTTGCCTGCCCGATTTCCATCTCTAATTTGGATGATGATAAATTTGGGGTTGTTGCAGCATTTTCAGTTAACTCTGACAATCCAATGTTGATTTTTAAGAATGCTCTAGAGTCGGCTAAAACATTTTTGGGTGATAATAGTGTAAGTGGGTTCTATCTTGTTGGTGTCAAGGAGGACTTGTGAGCAATATACTTGAAATAAAAAATTCTAAGGACCCATATTCTGGTATTTCGAAGCTGCTTGGGGTTTTACATGAAGAAGGCCCGGTGCGCTCGGAAATGCTAGAGAGCTTAGCGCTCTATAAGGAATTTCATAAGGATGTTTTCTTAGAATTAGAAGAGTCTATCATATCAGCGATCGGTCTTTTTTATAAAATAAATTCGCCTGCCAATTTATACGCTTTGCTGATGTCATCAGTCGGCGCGCAGCATAAAAAGGACTTCGGGGAGCTGTTAACTCCTGTGCAAGCAAGCGTAAGGCGTGCAATTGAAGAAAAGCAGTTTGTTTCGATATCTGCACCAACATCGGCAGGGAAGTCATATTCTATTCGGGACTTCATTGCAGAGCAGAGTGGCGATGCAGTTATCGTTGTTCCATCTCGGGCGTTGATCGCAGAGTACATGAATACAATTAGGGATCGTTTTGCTGGCGATAAGACCGTAATGGTGTCTTCATTTATTGATTCTGTATTCACGAATCGTAACCTAAGGCGCATCTTTATTTTAACGCCAGAGCGCGCTAGAGAATTGTTTGTATCGGGACCTAAGCTGAGTGTCAATGTGTTCTTTTTTGATGAGGCACAGGTTTCTGAAGAAAAGACGCGAGGTGTAGATTTCGATGTGCTTGTGCGGCGCGTTGCTAAAGCTTTCCCCAAAGCGAAATTAATATTTGCTCATCCATTTGTTGAAAATCCAGTAGCGCAATTCAAAAAGCATAGCATTCCAGTTGAAAAAGGATATGCACGATCTTATTCTCACGGTGCTGTAGGGAAAATAAGTATATTTAGGCATGCAAATCAAAAGGATTATTATTTCTCACCGTTTCAGGAGAAGGGTTATTTATTGACTAATGCTTGCGAGTATGAAGGTGGTTTTGAGGGGTTTGCGTTTAATGGACAGCATTCCATATTAATATTCGTGTCTAAAGCATCTATCTATAATGATAGGTTTTCTGCTGGGTTTGAAAAATATATAAACGAATTTCCTGATATTGTTGATGAGGAGGCTCTAGAGATAATCAAAGCGGTTGAGCATATGTTGGGGGCTGATGTAAAGGAACATCGCTCTAAGCTAGTAGCTCTACTCAAGAAAGGCGTAGTGATTCATCACGGTTCTGTTCCATTGGAGGTTAGATTTTTAGTTGAGAAATTCATCAGGGGAAAGTATGCGAAAATTTGTTTCGCTACGAGTACCTTGGCCCAAGGAGTTAACATGCCATTTGATATTCTCTGGTTGCAAAATATGAGGATGATTGGCGATGGAAGCGATAAGTCGCTATCATTTAAAAATCTTATTGGGAGAGCTGGAAGATTGACAGCTTTCAAAAAATATGATTACGGGTATGTCTTTACTGAAAGTCCGAAATTATATGCGGAACGTTTAAATGATACGTATTCCCTTAGTGAAGTATCTATTCTCGATAAAGAGTATGAAGGTGATGATGCGGAAGTAAAGGAGGTAATAGACTCGATTAAAGACGGCTCGTTTGATGATGACTATAACATGCCGCAAACTAAGGTTGCACGTCTATCGGCTTCACCTGTGTTGGCTGCATGCCGAAAAGTGCTTGATATAATATACGAAGGAAATGAAATTAGGAGTGGCCTCTCTGGTAAAGAAAGTAAAGATCAGCGTATGGCGGTGCGAGAAAATTTAAAAATAATTTTCACTGCCTCTATAAAGCGTCCACTTTATTCTGGTGAGGAAAAAGTGTTTGACACCGCAATAATGATATTTTTATTGGCGGTTAGTGGTCGCTCTTTCAGAGAGATTGCGGGCATCCGTTTCAGTAATATATCAAAGCGTGATTCGGGGCGTGATGGTCCTGCCGATTTCGCACAGCCTGCGCATAAGCTTCCAGACGCAAGGCTGACTAATAGTTTCTCACTGTTTAGTGGCGTGTTGGCAAGAAATGTTAGCTATGATGCTGTCGTGTTTGATACCTATGACTATATGGACCAAGTAATATCGTTTTCCCTATCGGATGTGTTTTTAGCATCTTTCAGGGTGTATGGGGAGCTGACTGGCGATACGCGCGCTCAAAAAATGGCAGAGCTATTGAGGTATGGTACTAACAATGTAATGCATATGCTATTAATGAGGTATGGTTTCCCTCCGGAGAGTGTTTCTGAGATATCCGATTACGTTTTATTTGTTAATGAGAAGGAGATTGTCTTCTCTCCGGCTATCGCCAAAGCTCCTCGGCATATTCAAGATTTGACGGAATGGTATCGGCCGTAGGGTTTGTTAGGTGTTCAGTCCGCAAAAGTTATGGTGCACCCTTGACCCCCACGAGGAGGATGCATTTTGGAAAGACGGCTCCATGGTTCAGCCCGCACGACGCCGCAAATTAGAGCTGAACTCCAAGCGTCGAAAGAGTCGAAATCCCGATACCGGCTGAACGTGAAGAGCGTCCCAAGTGACAATTACGAACCACTACGCAGGACGCTCAGATGGAGCCTGCCAACCCGCGCGGCGCCAAGCGCCTTTGAAGAGGCGATGGTGGTGGAGTTCCGGCAGCGCACGATGATACCCCTGGACGACATGCTGGGCCACATCCATGATTGGCTACTGGCTTCTCGGTCAGGCTCTTTAAGAGTCTGGACCCGAGCTTCATCGCAATGAACGATGCGGCTATTCAATAGGCTGTCGCGGATCAGATTCAGCAGGCGCTGAAAGCGCTCGCCGCTGGCCTGTCTCAACTCTTCAAGTAATTGCTTTTCCTCTTTATAGATGATTTTGTTGTGTTGCCTTTTTTTGTAAAACCTTGATGTCTTTTTTGCAGTTGATGATGTGCATTCTTCGGTGGCAGTTGGGGCAAAGCGCAACTGTATTATCGATTGAATCTGCTCCTCCATTAGCAAGCCATTTTATATGGTGCGTTTCCAGATACGGCTCACCATTTTTGCGCTCAAATGGCGCGGGCTTTGTGCAGAGTTCGCAGTTCCCTTTGGAGCGTCGCTTGGCAAATTCCGCTACCCATATCGATCTTAGGTAGTATGGCGCTTCCGTATGGCGCCGACTAACGAACGAGCTTTCAGTCCGGCGCGCGTTTTCCTCAATCTCCGCGTCGTTAAATTTTTTTATTTTTTTCTCTTTTACTTTAAATACACCTAATAGTGATGAGGCTGGAATTGTCGGAGGCTCTCCGATACTCAGTTGGAGTGGAAATACCCATACTTTCCTGAGTTTTTTGCGAGCGTCGTATTGCTGTTCTTGATATGCGTCGCCGGCCAATAAAACCTCGCCGATATAAGTATATTGCTGAGATTTAAATACTTCGAAAAGGTGTGCTGTGACGTTATTCTTTGGTAGTTCGTTTAGCGTCTTATTTTGAGCGAGGTTTAAATTTTGATCGCCGTACTGGCCCATGCCGGTATAGTGAAAAATGTCACCTATCCATCTGTCATCATAAACAGATTTCACATGGTTAGAGACGATTACTAAGGTATTCGTTGCATGGGATCGTCGCATTCCACCTTGAGTGCTGCACTGAAAAGTGTTGGTCAGAATTTCGTTGTTGATGATTGTCCCCGGCATTAGGGCAGTTATTGATGGCACTGTATGAATCTCACGCTTAGCGATGGCATATTGCCTGACACTCTAGCGTGAAGTCCTACAAAGGGAAAGGAAATCTCCTACATCAATATCTGCATCGATTTGCGGTGAGCGGTCCTAAGAAATCCCTTGAAGATCGTGCCCCGGGGATATCGGTGAACAGTCATTGAAATGGTCTGTAGCGGTAGCCCCGATCGTTGTCGCTGAAACTGCTTAGGATGTTAATTTGCAGCATTCGTGAATTCTCCTGAAGCAGGGACTTGGATTGTTGGGGCCGCTTTGCAGCCCATCGCCGGCAGCGCAGCTCCCACAGCGCGGACGGTGCAGGTGCTGCTGGAGGGGTTTTTTCAATCTTTCATTCCCAGTTCGGCATCATTGAGCAGGGCCTTGGCCTGGGCGCTAAGATGGTGCGAGGCCCAGAGCAGCTGGGGTTTGTCTTCCATCAGGCCGTCGATGGTCAGGTCGCGGACGTAGCCCATCAGTTTCGAGGCCTGTTCGCGGGCGCTTTGGCAAGAGATGCCGGGTTCGATTCGGAAGAGGGGATGGATCTGATTATCACCTTGGTAGGAGGTGGTTTTGCCGGCTGGTTTATTGGGTTGCCATTGGTTCATCTTCCTGATGTGGTAAATGCCTGGGCTGGCCCTATCGCCGGCAAGCCGGTCTCCCACAAGGGCACCACACGCCTAAGAGTCGTCTACAACCTCAGGGACACTGTGTGAGGGCGCTACCCTGCGAAAGCGTCAGGGCAGGCAAATCCTGATGCGGATTAATGCAGCGTCTGCGGATCATCTGGTTTTTGGATTTGGAACAGAGCCGATTAGAGCAATTTGCGCAGGGCATCAAGCTCGTGCATGGACGTCATGATCAACAACGACACAGGTGATTTCGTCTGCATCAACATCGCCTGCTGGGCAACTACTTCGGCACAGAGCGCATAGTCGGCGGCCATCATCAGTGTGTCTTTGAGGGAGTGGAGATTGTAGAGTGGATCGGGAACGATCTTCAGCATGCTTGCACTACAACGATGGTTGAGCTGCACACCAATTAACCGTCAAGCAAGTAGGGTGGCAGCAGTACGTAGGTTGACGGATCGAGATCGTTAGCACTCGGCGCACACAATGTACCCGCACGTACAGTTGCTATAAGCGTATGCAAACGGATAACGATCAACGGCCCGTCAAGCTCGGTCGCCGAATTAGCAGCGACTGACCGAGACTAGGATTTACATTGACCATGTGCAACGAAATGGGCGTCAGTAATATCTTTGAGTAACGTCCTAAAGGAAAGGAGTTGAATCTGATTTTTCGTCTGTAGCACATAATAATATGTAAATTTTCAGTTTCGGAAATAGCAATTTTAATATCTTTCTCTGTCGTTCCATAAGGGCTTCATGGAGGAGACTCAGACAAACCAAGCTGCCCGGCTCACTCAGTATTCCTGCGAGGTGAGGCCTGGCATTTGGATTATGAGTGCATTGGATTATTGCTGAGAACTCCAGCGCAGCAGGTGACTTACGCAATGTTGGAGTCTTCACTGCAGGGCCACGCTCCCGGCGCGATCTGGCCCATTCGAGAGCCTAAATCGTGATTGCGATCAGCACAGCCGGCGTGCAATTCCGGGCAATAGTGTTACGCCATCATCACTCGCCAGAATTCTCACTGGTTTGTTTCGGTGCGTGGCGCAGCAACGTGTAACTCTTGACTATAAGATTTTTAGTGCCGGTGTGCGCCAGGTGTGGTGCCTTTCTCAGCGTATACCTGGTCACACAATTTTTCATACTGCAGCGAGTCTTCGCGCACCAGTTAACGATTTCATGACCATAGAGGAAATCGCGCGCATATGTTACGATTGGTCACCTTACCGGTCATCCCAAGGAGCCGTGGTGACTAAATTACCTATCCCCAGTCCTTCCTATCTTGATAAGCAAGAGTATCTAGGGTTTATCCATGGTGAGCGTCGCTGGAGATCGTTATGTAAGCGTCGCATTTATACCTGGGATGCTTTTCATGGGGAAATTGAGGTCTTCAACTCAAGAGGTAAGCATCTTGAAGTATTAGATGCAGAAAGCGGGGAGACTATCAAAGATGCTGTAAAAGGGAGAAAAATCAATGTCTGAGAAAGTGTTCATTGAGCTTTGCGCGGAAGGCTTGGCACTTCCTGAAGAGATAGACGACTACATTGATGCATGGCATGAGTCAGATTTTCCTGGCGAGATATATACATATCTTGGCATGTCTCAAAAGGAGTATCGCCTTTGGACTCGTGAGCCCGATTTGCTGTACTTTATAATAACCGCTAGAATTCAAGGTCGCTCTCTTGAGATGATGTTGGAAGATATGCACGATCTCCCACTTGCTGCACGTGCCGACTCGCCAAAAAAGGCCAAGGCTCTGATGGAATGGTTAAAACAAAAGGGAATATAAATTGCGTAAAGACATTGTCGTTAATTTGGCGAAGAGGATGCATGTCCGGCACGCTTTAAGTCTCCCGGTTGATGTGGAGGCTCTAGCTAACAAGTATGCCGACTTAAGATTTGAAGAGTTCCCAGTCGACATCGACGGTGTGGCAGCTAATTTAAAGCAGCTTAATAAGCGACCGACCATCCTTGTGAACAAAAATCGAGTGGCAACTAGGCAGCGCTTCACCATTGCACACGAAATCGGCCATGTAATTATACCTTGGCATATGGGGACGATTTGCGATGTTACCATCGAGAAAGCCGCTGATGGCGCTCAAGATTATTGGGAAATGGAGGCTGAAGCAAACTCTTTCGCGACTGAGCTTTTGATGCCTAGTGCATGGGTGTTAGAGCAGATAGGCAATAACACGGATTTGGCTTCTGTTAATAAACTAGTTGCAAAGGAATGCAAGGTTTCTCCCATAGCGGCAACCTTGCGGCTTCGTTCTCTATTATCGCCTGGATATATCTTCATTGTCGTTGGTGCTGATGGTGTAATTAATTATTCTGGTCGAAGTGATGAGACATGCGCAAGCCCGCCTGGCAAGGGAAGTAGCAGAGATGTCCTGAGTCGACTTGAAAGTGTTAGCGCGTCATACTCAGTCGTGATTGGGGGCAGTGAATATGTATGGTTTAGAATTTCGAATGAGGTCGCCTTGGAGCGCGACGGTCGAGGCGATTGGCGCCAGATCCTTGATGAAATGGTTAAGGATTGTACGCAGGATCCAGACTTGCAAATGAGGTATAAGCAAAAAATTAATGGCGTTCTCGGATATGCGAATAGTATCATGCGGAAAGGCACCTATACAGAAGCTACCCTTTATAGCGCCTGTTTGCAGCGCTTCTACAATAACGAAACTCTCGATGCTATTATAAAGCATGGAAGGTTTAAAGATTTTCTCGCAAGTAAAATTAAGGAGCTAATTTCTAGCAAGGCATGAGGCTCAAAGTGCGACGGCACCTTACTAGTCTATATGCGGAAATAGAAGTAGCAGACACCGCCTGGAATAGGCCGGCGAGACCATGGCAATATGGCTTTTCGCGAACCTGCCGGAGCACGTTACCATCCGGCGGTCCACTTTCAGCGCGCCAAACATCCGTTCGGTGATGTTGCGCTGTCACTACTTACGTCGACTAAATAGCCTCGGTAAAAAAGTTTAGGTTTGCGTCTCGTGGAGCGCAATGATATGACGGGTTTCAGATCGCAGTATCGGCGTAGTGCTTGGGCGTTGAGGCTCTTGTCGGCAAGCGGCCATTTACAGCGTTTATGCGGGGGGCACGTTAGCATTGATGGAATGCTGATCACGTCCAGCAGTGGTTGAGCCTAATTATCACTTACTTGTAAACTAGAGAGGAATAAACGCAGCGGTGTATCATTTAACTCGCAGAGCATTTGGTTTTAGATTGTTAGACCGTTCCGCCTGTAATCTAGAATGCACTCGGCAGGCTCATCAAGCCCCTTGTTTTTAGCTCCTGATAAGACTTAAGTTGAGATTGCTGCATAAAAGTTGATTATCATGTTTGCAGTTCAATCAAGTCTTGCTGGTTCAGTCTCAGGTGACGGTTCCAGCTTATAATTGGACACCGTCGGGCTTCTTCATCCTCGGAATATTTTATACACCTTATGCTATGAGCCAAGGCAGTCCAGGATATTTCACCATACAATACCCGAGTAAGCTGTATTGTCGCCGCTCGAATCGCTCGGGGTGGTGATTTTAATCATTGGTGAATTCTCCTGGAGGTTGGACATGGGCTTCGATTGTTGGGGCCGCTTTGCGGCCCATCGCCGGCAAGTGCGGCGCCCACATGAATGAAAGCGGCGGTGCCGGAGGTGAACTGTTTCAATCTTTCATCATGCCCAGTTCGGCATCATCGAGCAGTGCCTTGGCCAGGGCGCTGAGATAGTGCGAGGCCCAGAGCAGCTGGGGTTTGTCTTCCATCAGGCCGTCGATGGTCAGGTCGCGGACGTAGCCCATCAGTTCTGAGGCCTGTTCGCGGGCGCTTTGGCAAGGGATGCCGGGTTCGATGCGGAAGAGCGGATGGGTCTGGTTATCACCTTGGTAGAAGGTGGTTTTGCCGACTGTGCATTTGGTTTCTTCGGTGGCCATTGGCTGATCTCCCTGAAGTTGTAGCTGCCTGGGCCGGCCTAATCGCTCGCAAGCTGGGGACCCGAAGACGAAAGCTTCAGACCAGGCAGAATCATGATGCGATTTAATGTAGCGTCTGCGGGTCGGCTGGTTTCTGGATTTGAACCAGCGCCGATTCGAGCAATTTGCGCAGGGTTTCTAGCTCGTGCATTGACGTCATGATCAGCAGCGACACGGGTGACTTGGGCTGCATCAGCATTGCCTGCTGCGCAACGACCTCTGCGCAAAGTGCGTAGTCAGCCGCCATCATCAGCGTGTCTTCGAGGGAGTGGAGATTATGGGGTGGATCGGGGACGATTTTCAGCATGCTTACGCTCCAACAATGGTTGAGCTGCGATCCACCTCGCTGTCAAACGGGAGGGTGGCAGCTGTACGCGGGTTGACAGACCGAGATTGTTGGCACTCGGCGCACAATAATGTGCCCGCACGTACAGCCGCCATAAGCGTGTGCACACGGACAACAATCGACGGTCTGTCAAAACCGATCGCTGAATTGGCAGCGACCGGCCGAGACTAAGTTCCACGTTGACCATGTGCAACGAAAAATGGACGTCGGCAGTATCTTTGGGAAAGGTCCTACAAGGAAGGGGCTAAATCTGATTTTGTTAGCCAAAGGGCGTAACAATATGTGACTGCTCAGCCCCATAAGCCGACTCGAACAATTGCGGTATTGGCCCACCCAGTATGGGTGAGCCAGCTCAGAATCAGGCTCGCTTGCGCTTGAACAGCTTGCCGAAGAACCCGGCGATGGCCACCAACCCCAGAACGATAAACTTCTTGAACGCCAGCAAGGCAACCCCAATCTTGGCGAACAGCCCCGCCTTGGCAGCAATGCCACCGGCAACCAGTGCGGCCAGCCCGTAGGGCGCCAGCTTGTCGGTCTTGGCGTCGTAGTCGGCGTAGCGGTTGCCGTCGGTGAAGTTGGTGAAGGCGAGGATCTTCGGCGTTTCCTGCTTGATGGTCTGCAGGTCGGCCATCGCCGCCACGGCGTTGAGCTCCAGCACGCCTTCGCGGCCCAGCACGCGGATGCTGTAGTTCAGCGTGGTCTGGTCGGCGTCTTCGGCCTTCAACTCTCGCGCCCAGTACATCTTGTGGGTCGCCTGATCGTAGCTCGGTGGCTCGGCCCAGCCCAGCAGTGTCAGGCCGGCATAGCCTTGCTCGCGACGCTCCTTGTTGTCTTCCTCGTCATCGGCCTTCATCTGCTCGAGCAGGTCGGCGTAGTCGATCTTGGCTGCGTCATCGTCGGAAATGTGGCCGTCGTTCTTGTAGCTGATGATCACGCCCCAGCCGTTGTCGGCCAGTGGGTTGACGGCGGTCGGGATGATCATGCCGAGGGTCTCGAAGCCCGGTGGGTTGCCCCAGCCTTCGGTCAGCAGGCGCTCGGTGTCGTCCGGCGAGAGGTAGTAGAACTCATTGTTGAGTTGCAGGCTGGCGATGCCGCTGGGCAGGGTGATGTTGCCGTGCTGTGGCTTGAGCGTGGCCAGCCACTGTTCGGCGGTCTGCTGTGGTTGTTCGCTGGCGGTTGGCGCAGACGCGGGCGTGTTGGCGGCAATGGCGGGCAAAGCGGTTGCGCAAAGCAACACTGCCGCCAATAGCTGGCGCAGGTGTTTCATTGTAGTCCCTTACAATTTGAATCAATTTGGCCGCGCAGGATAACTGAAAGAACTGGCCAATCGCCAGAATTCATGTTCGTGCCTATCTTCGTTGCCAACGGGACACCATGGCGCTTGCTCCTCTTTGGCGGTTATGCGAGTGACATCAGCGATGCCCGGCTTCTGCTGGCGCCGTCAGCATTTCATCAAGCCCACGCGGCAATTACCGACGGTGTTGGCGATGAAATAACAAGCGCTGCGGTTTATTCAGGAACCACTGGCCGGTCCGCGCATTCACAGTTTAGAGATCACTTGTGAGGGCTATGCCATGACAGACCAGAAACAGGATCAGCAACAACAATCCGAAGTGCCTGCTCACTCGACCGAAGAGGAAAAAGCGCGGCTCAAGGACAAGAACAAGGACGGTATTCCGCCAGGCGCTGAGTGATGGATGATGCGGCAGTGGGTTGCCGTAGCTGGGGCCGCTTTGCGGCCCTTCGCGGCTGAAGCCGCTCCCACACGGGAGCGGTTTGGGGCGGGCGGGTAGGTCAGCGCTGGTAGGCCTTGCCAAAATGCCGCTCAAGCCGTGCCTGCACCAGCTCCAGCAGGATCGACAACACCCAGTAGATCACCGCCGCCGTGGTCAGCATCTCCAGGTACCGATAGCTTGATCGGCCATACGACTGCGCCAGGAACATCACTTCCCAAACCCCCATTACCGAGATCAGCGACGAGTCCTTGAGCATCGAGATGAACTGGTTGGCCGTAGGCGGAATGATCACCCGCATGGCCTGGGGCAGCACGATGCTGCAGAAGATTTGCACCGGCCGCATGCCCAGCGCCAGGGCTGCTTCGCGCTGGCCGCGGGCCACGCCGAGGATGCCGGCGCGGAAGATCTCGCTCAGGTACGCACCGTAGTTCAACGACAACGCAATGATGCCGGCGCTGATGGCGCCGGGCACCAGGCCCAGCTGTGGCAGCCCCAGGTAGATGAGCAGGATCTGGATCAGCAGCGGGGTGCCGCGGAAGAACGAGGTGTAGAAGCTGGCGATGCCCACCAGCACCGCGCTGTTCGAAAGCCGCGCCAGCGCTGCGGCAAAGCCGAACGCCACCGACACCACCATCGAGCACAGGCACAGGAACAGGGTCAGCGCCGCGCCCTGCAAAAAGCCATTGGGCCCGAGCTTGAAGCCGGCGAGATTGGGGAATTTCTCGACGATGATCGCGAACTTCAAATCGAAGCTGAGGAAGAACGCCACGAACAGGGCAAACAGCGCCAGCCAGGTCAGGTACAGCCGGGTACGAAAGCCGAACAGGCGTGCGCCCGTGGCGCGGGCCACGGGTTTGGGGGCAGGGGGGAAGGTGCTCATTTGCTGATGTCGGCGCCGATCCATTTCTGCGAGATCTGCGCCAGCGTGCCGTCAGCCTTCAGCTCGGCGAACACCTGGCGCACCTTGGCGTCCCACTCGGGGTCGCCTTTTTCGATGGCTACCGAGTTGGGCTCTTCATACAGCGGGGCGCCGGCCAGCTTGAAGCGGTTGTCCTGGTCCAGGCGCGGCTTGGCGGTCACCAGGTTGGTGAGGATGGCGTCCAGGCGCACGCCTGCACCCAGGCCCAGGTCCTGGAAGGCGACGTTGTCGGTGTCGTAGGGGGCGATCTGCACGGCCTCGAACGGGTAGTCGATGTGCCGGTCTTCGGCGCCTTCGATCACCAGGTTCTTGTTCAGGTAGCTTTCGTAGCTGGAGGCGGCGGTCAGGCCGACCTTGCGACCGTCCAGGTCCTTGGCGCCGTGGATGCGCTCATCCTTGGCGTTGACCACGATGACGGCGGGCGAAGCGTAGTATTCCACCGGGAAGGCGAACACTTCGGCGCGGGCCTTGCTCGGGGTCATCGAGCAGATGCAGATGTCGTAGCGGCCGCTCCAGCGGCCGGCGGCGATCACGTCCCAGGACGGGGTTTCCAGGCGCAGCTTGACGCCAAGCTTCTTCGCCACCGCCTTGGCCACGTCCACATCGAAGCCGTCGAGCTGGTTCTGCTCGTTGAGGAACGAGAACGGTGGGTAGCTTTCCATCAGCACGTTTACCAGTTCCTTGTTCGACTCGACGCGCTCAAGGGTGGTGCCGGCAAAGGTTTGAGTGGCGGTAGCGAGTAACAGAAGGCTGGCGCCGAGAAGGGCTGGGATGCGCATGTAAATTCCTGAAGTGTTGGCAAAACGGGATAAGAGGTATTAAATAGTTATAAATAAACCAAACATAATGAATTTTATTCATAAGCACCTTTAGGAACGTTATATGACACAGCGAGCGTTGGTGGTTCTGGACGGTGGCATGGGGCGGGAATTGCAGCGCAGCGGTGCGCCGTTCCGCCAGCCCGAGTGGTCGGCGCTGGCCTTGAGCGAGGCCCCCGAGGCGGTAGTCGGCGTGCATGCGGCGTTCATCGCTGCCGGTGCACAGGTGATCACCAGCAACAGCTATGCGGTGGTGCCGTTCCATATCGGTGAAGAGCGTTTCGCCCGGGAGGGCCTGCAGCTGGCCACGGTGGCGGGGCAACTGGCACGTCAGGCGGCCGATGCCAGTGCGCAACCTGTGCAGGTGGCGGGCTCGTTGCCACCGTTGTTCGGCTCCTACCGGCCGGACCTGTTCCAGCCGCAGCGGGTAACTGAGGTGCTGACGCCGCTGCTGCAGGGGCTGGCGCCCCATGTGGACCTGTGGCTGGCGGAAACCCAGAGCTCGATTGCCGAAGTGCGGGCCATTCACAGCCATCTGCCAGCGGACGGCAAGCCGTTCTGGGTGTCGTTCACCTTGCAGGACGAAGACGTCGACAGCGTGCCGCGCCTGCGTTCGGGTGAGCCGGTGGCCGATGCCATCAATGCGGTGGCCGACCTCGGGGTGGTGGCGGTGCTGTTCAACTGCAGCCAGCCTGAAGTCATCGGCGCGGCGCTGGATGTGGCGCGCGCGGTGATCGAGGCCCGCCAGGCGGATATCGCCATCGGTGCCTATGCCAATGCCTTCCCGCCGCAATCGAAAGAAGCGACCGCCAACGATGGCCTGAGCGAGCTGCGCGAAGACCTCGACCCGCCAGGTTACCTGGTATGGGCCCGCGACTGGCGTGCGCGTGGGGCGAGCCTGATCGGTGGCTGCTGTGGCATCGGCCCGGAGCACATCGCCGAGATCAAGCGCAACCTGTGAGCAGGCCAGGGGCTGGGCGCTAGCTCAAGCAGACGCCGGCATGGGCAGCGCTGACGGGCGCCCATGCCGGCTGGCAGCCAGGGTCAATGGGAATGCCGCGGCATCCCGCCTTCCCGGGCGATCACGCGCATGTGCAGGGTCGCCGGCTCCAGGCAGCCGCCCGTGGACAACTGCCCCACGAGCTGGCGGTAGAGCTCCTGCCAAGGCGTTTGCGAGGCCGGGATGTTCGGCTTCCAGGCGGCGCGGCGGCGTGCCACTTCCGCATCGTCCACCAGCAGGTCGACGCGGCGCTGGTTGAGGTCCACGCGCAGCCAGTCGTTGCTCTGCAACAGCGCAAGGCCGCCACCTACCGCCGCTTCCGGCGACATGTTGAGGATCGACGGGCTGGCCGAGGTGCCGCTCTGGCGGCCGTCGCCCAGGCACGGCAGCGAGTCGATGCCTTGCTTGATCAGTGCGGCCGGGGGCGCCATGTTGACCACTTCGGCGCTGCCTGGGTAACCCACGGTACCGGCGCCGCGGATCACCAGGATGCAGCGCTCGTCGATGTCCAGCGACGGGTCGTCGATACGTGCGTGGTAGTCCTCCGGGCCCTCGAACACGATGGCCCGGGCCTCGAAGCTGTTCTCCTTGCCGGGCTCGGCCAGGTAGGTCTTGCGGAAGGCCTCGCCGACCACCGACATCTTCATGATCGCGCTGTCGAAGAAGTTGCCGCTGAGCACGATGAAGCCGGCGTTGTGCTTGAGTGGTGCGTCGAACGGCAGGATCACCTCGCGGTTGCTGGTGACGGTATCGCTGACCACCTCGCCAATGGTCTTGCCGCTGACCGTGGCACAGGCCTCGTGCAGGCGGCCGGCCTTGCGCAGTTCATGCATCACGGCCGGTACGCCGCCGGCGCGGTGGAAGCCTTCGCCGAGGTACTTGCCGGCGGGCATGCAGTTGACCAGCAGCGGCACGTCCTCGCCGATGCGCTGCCAGTCGTCCAGCGACAGCTCGATGCCCATGTGCCGGGCGATGGCGATCAGGTGCGGTGGGCAGTTGCTCGAGGCGCCCAGTGCCGAGGCCACGGCAATGGCGTTTTCGAAGGCTTCGCGGGTCATGATCGAGGACGGGCGCACGTCCTGCAGTACCAATTCGCAAATGCGCCTGCCGGTCGCATAGGCCATCTGCCCGCGTTCACGGTAGGGCGCGGGGATGCTGGCGCAGCCCGGCAGCGACATGCCCAGGGCCTCGGCCAGGGCGTTCATCGACAGCGCCGTGCCCATGGTGTTGCAGTGGCCCACCGACGGCGAGGCAGCCGTGGTCATTTCCATGAAACCTTCGTAGTCGATTTCGCCGGCGGCCATCAGGTTGCGGGCATGCCAAAGCACTGTGCCCGAGCCAATCAGCTGGCCTTTGTGATGGCCGTCGAGCATCGGCCCGCCCGACAGCACGATGGCCGGCAGGTCGGTGGTGGCTGCGGCCATCAGGCAGGCCGGGGTGGTCTTGTCGCAGCCGGTGGTCAGCACCACGCCGTCCAGCGGGTAGCCGTGGAGGATTTCCACCAGGCCCAGGTAGGCCAGGTTGCGGTCCAGGGCGGCAGTGGGGCGGCGGCTCTGCTCGGCAATCGGGTGCACCGGGAATTCCATGGGAATGCCCCCGGCATCGCGGATGCCGGCCTTGACCCGCTGGGCCAGTTCGATGTGGTGGCGGTTGCACGGGGTGAGGTCGCTGCCGGTCTGGGCAATGCCGATGATCGGCCGGCCCGACTGCAGCTCGTCGCGGGTCAGGCCGTAGTTCATGTAACGCTCGACGTACAGCGCGGTCATGTCGGCGTGGCTCGGGTCGTCGAACCATTGCTGGCTGCGCAGCGGGCGTTTCGCGGTATCGGTCATGTCATGCTCTCTTGTTGTTCTAGCGATGCAGCAGGCCGCGGGCGGCGAGGTTGCGCATCATGGCGCCGAGGCCGAAAGTCCACGGCGGTGCCTGGTCGCTGGTGGTGACCCGGTTGTGCAACTGGCCGAGCAGCGGGCTGGCGATGCGCACCCGGTCACCGGCCTTGTGGGTGAACCCCGCGCCGGGCTGGTCGCGGTCCTCGATGGGGGCGAACAGCGTACCAAGGAACAGCAGGAAACCGTCGGGGTATTGATGGTTGGCGTTGAGGGTCTGGCGCACCAGCTCTTCAGGGTCGCGGCTGATCTGGTCCATCGAGCTGCTGCCGAGCAGGCGGTAGCCGTCGTCGCCCTGGACTTCCAGGTCGACCACGCAGTGGCGCACCGCGTCCAGGCCGAACGTCTCGTCGAACAGGCGGATGAACGGGCCGACGGCGCACGAGGCGTTGTTGTCCTTGGCCTTGCTCAGCAGCAGCGCGCTGCGGCCTTCGAAATCGCGCAGGTTGACGTCGTTGCCCAGCGTGGCGCCGTGGATGCGCCCGCGGCTATCGACTGCCAGCACCACCTCGGGCTCAGGGTTGTTCCATGCCGAGCCTGGGTGTACCCCGATCGCGCTGCCACTGCCGACGGCCGCCAGCACCGGGGCCTTGGTGAACACCTCGGCATCCGGCCCGATGCCCACTTCAAGGTATTGCGACCACATGCCTTGCTCGATCAGCAGCGCCTTGAGGGCCATGGCCTGCTGTGAGCCGGGGCGCACCGCGCGCAGGTTGTCGCCGATCACCGCATGCACGGTGGCGCGCACCGCTTCGGCCTTGCTGGCGTCACCGGCGGCCTGCTCTTCGATCACCCGCTCGATCATGCTGGCGGCGAAGGTCACGCCTGCCGCCTTGATCACTTGCAGGTCG
The DNA here is from genome assembly GCF_024349685.1 of Pseudomonas sp. LRP2-20. Lineage (NCBI taxonomy): Bacteria > Pseudomonadati > Pseudomonadota > Gammaproteobacteria > Pseudomonadales > Pseudomonadaceae > Pseudomonas > Pseudomonas sp. LR2-20. Next base: position 2,130,215 of record NZ_AP025944.1, read on the forward strand.
ACCGGGGCAAGCAGGTAGGGCTGGTTGGCGTCGAATGCTTCACCGCTGTTGCCCAGCAACGCTTCAAGGCTGCCCAGGAAGCGGCCCGGGGTGCTGCGCACGGCCTGCAACGGGTTCTCGCTTTCAAGCAGCTGGCTGAGGGTGGCAAAGCGCTCGGACAGGTCGAACACACCGTCGGGGCGCAAGGTGATCGGGGAGGGGCCGCCAGGCTCGCCGGGGGTCCAGGCGCGGCCGATCAGGGTGCCGGTCAGGCCGTCCGCGGGCAATGTGTTGGCGGGAGTGAGGGTAATCGGCATGGCATCGCAATCTCTCGGAACGTGAGAGCTGCACGCTAGGCAAGCGGCGCGATAAACTCCAATGGCTTAATCTCACCATTCAATAACAAGCGGTTATCGCAGCCGCAGGGGCTTGCATGTCGGACCTTTCCTTTTCCCACGTTTGCAACTGGCTCAAGTTCCGCCACCTGTTGCTGATCGAGACCCTCGGGCGCACGCACAACATGCACGTCGCGGCGCAGCAGATGAACCTGACCCAGCCGGCGATCAGCAAGATGCTCAAGGAAATCGAGCACCTGCTGGGTTTTGCCCTGTTCGAACGCCTGCCACGCAGCATGCCGCCCACGGCCCTGGGCGAGCAGGTGCTGCGCTATGCCCAGGTCGCCTTGAACGATGCGCGCAACTTCGTCGACCAGATCGACAGCCTGCGCCAGGGCGGGCACGGGCAGCTGAAGGTCGGTGGCATTTTTGCCGCCACTGCCGTGGCGCTGCCTGATGCCATCGTCGAGATCAAGCAGCGCAAGCCGTTGCTGGCGATCGAGGTGGTGGAGCAGACCAGCGACCACCTGATGGCCATGCTCGAAGACAAGCACCTGCACCTGGCCGTGGCCCGCTTCACCGACGTGTCCCAGCAGCAGCGTTTCGACTTCCAGCCGCTGGCGCCGGAACCGTTCTGTTTCGTGGTCAACGATCAGCATCCGTTGAGCGATATCGGGCCGGTTACCTTGCCGCAACTGCTGGAATGGCCGTGGATTCTCTACCCCAAGGGCACCCCGATTCGCGGGCGCATGGAGCGGGCGTTCGCCGAGGCTGGCGTGGCGGTGCCGCGCAACACCATCGATACCATCTCCATGCAGACCTTCCTCAAGGTGCTGCTGGGCGGGCCGATGATCGGCATGTTGCCCCAGGCGATGGTCGAGCCGCACCTGGCCAGCGGTGTGCTGGTCAACCTCGACACCCCGCTGCACCTGGCGCCTCAGGACTACGGCATCCTCACCCGCAAGGGCGAGCCGTTGAGCGGGGCGGCCCTGGAGTTTGCCGAAATCCTGCTGGCCCACGCGGGCCGTGGGCAAGGGGAGCGATAACGCAGCGTTATCGGATGATCCATAAATGCCATTGGGAAAGCATCGCAGAGCCGCCTAGATTAGCGCCCCATGTCTTTCGCAATGCCGAGGAATCATCCATGACGTCCCACGCAGGCCAGCAATTCATCGGCGGGGTTCGCCGCGCCACCGGTCAGGCGGCCTTGTACAGTGTCGATGCGCGTACCGGGCAGCCTCTGCCAGGCGCGTTCCACCAGGCCAGTGACGAAGAAGTCGATGCCGCAGCGCTGGCGGCAGCAGCTGCCTATCCCGCGTACCGGGCCTTGCCCGCCGCCCGCCGCGCCGAGTTTCTCGACGCGATCGCAGACGCACTCGATGCCCTGGGGGAGGCCTTCATCGCTACCGTTTGCCAGGAAACGGCCTTGCCGCCAGCGCGTATCCACGGTGAACGGGCCCGTACCAGTGGCCAGTTGAGGCTGTTCGCCACGGTGTTGCGCCGCGGTGATTTCGTCGGCGCGCGCATCGACCGTGCACAGCCCCAGCGTACCCCGCTGCCGCGCCTGGACATCCGCCAGTGCCGCATGGGTCTGGGGCCGGTCGCGGTGTTCGGTGCCAGCAACTTCCCCCTGGCGTTTTCCACCGCCGGCGGCGACACCGCCGCGGCGCTGGCCGCCGGCTGCCCGGTGGTGTTCAAGGCCCACAGCGGCCATATGGCCACGGCGCAGTGGGTGGCCGAGGCCATTGTTGCTGCCGCTGAGCGCTGTGCCATGCCGGCTGGGGTGTTCAACATGATCTACGGTGGCCGGGTCGGTGAGGCGCTGGTCAAGCACCCGGCCATCCAGGCCGTGGGCTTCACCGGCTCGCTCAAGGGCGGCCGTGCCCTGTGCGACATGGCGGCGGCGCGGCCGCAGCCGATCCCGGTGTTCGCCGAAATGAGCAGCATCAACCCCGTGCTGGTGCTGCCTGGGGCGCTGGCCCAGCGCGGTGAGGCCGTGGCCCGCGAACTGGCCGCATCGGTGGTGCTGGGCTGCGGGCAGTTCTGCACCAACCCAGGCCTGGTGTTGGGGGTTCGCTCGCCAGCATTCAGCGCCTTTGTCGAGCACCTGGCGGCGCAGATGGCCGAGCAGCCGCCACAGACCATGCTCAATGCCGGCACCCTGGCAAGCTATGCCCACGGCGTGGCCACGCTCAAGGCCCATGCCGGTGTGCGCCTGCTGGCCGGTGCCGAGCAGCAGGGCGACCAGGCCTGGCCGCAGCTGTTCCAGGCGGATGCGCAGTTGTTGCTGGGTGGCGAAGCGCTGCTGCAGGAGGAAATCTTCGGCCCGGCCACCGTGGTGGTCGAGCTTGCCGACCAGGCCCAGTTGCTGGCGGCGCTGCATGCGCTGGGCGGGCAACTGACGGCCACGCTGATCGGCGAGCCCGACGACCTTGCCAACGCTGCGCCACTGGTGGCATTGCTGGAACAGAAGGCCGGCCGCGTGCTGGTCAACGGTTACCCGACCGGCGTCGAGGTGTGCGATGCCATGGTTCATGGCGGCCCGTTCCCGGCCACTTCCGACAGCCGTGGCACCTCGGTCGGCACCTTGGCGATCGACCGCTTCCTGCGCCCGGTGTGCTACCAGAACTTCCCCGATGCGTTGCTGCCCGAGGCGCTGCGCGATGCCAACCCGCTGGGGCTGCTGCGCCTGGTCGACGGCCAGCCCAGCCGAGACCCGATCCGCTGACAACCGCTGCTGATAGTCCCCCCTGGGTGCACGCGCACCTGGGGGCTTCCAATAACAACAATCAGGCATGCACGACATGCCAAGAGGCTTGGCCATGGCTCATCACTCTGTCGCCCCCACCCACGATCAGGCGTTTGAAGATCGCACCTACCGCAAGGTCATCCTGCGTATCTTGCCGATCCTGCTGCTGTGCTACATCGCCGCCTACCTTGACCGGGTCAATATCGGCTTTGCCAAGCTGAGCATGCTCGACGACCTGCAGTTCAGCAACACGGTCTATGCCCTTGGCGCCAGCGTGTTCTTCTGGGGCTACTTCCTGTTCGAGGTGCCCAGCAACCTGCTGCTGCATCGCTACGGCGCGCGCTTCTGGATCGCGCGGATCATGCTGAGCTGGGCCATCATCTCGATGGCGGTGGCCTTCACTCAGCCATTGGCCGGGTTCTTCCACATAGAGTCCAGCACCATGTTCTACGTGCTGCGCTTTTTGCTGGGCATCTGCGAAGCCGGTTTCTTTCCTGGGGTGATCCTCTACCTCAACTACTGGTTTCCGACCCATCGGCAAAGCCGGGTCATGTCGGGCTTTCTGATGGCAATGCCGGTCAGCCTCACCCTCGGTGGCGTGCTGTCGGGCTGGCTGATGACGAGCCTGGATGGCTGGCATGAAATGGCGGGCTGGCAGTGGATGCTGCTGATCGAGGGTGTGCCTTCGGTGATCATGGCCGTGGTGGTGTTCACCTGCCTGTGCGACAACATCGACAAGGCCACCTGGCTGTCGGATGCGCAGAAGCAGCTGCTCAAGGCCAACCTGCAGCAAGAGGCGCACGGCAAGGTCTCGCGCTTGGGCGAGGTGTTCTTCAACCCGCGGGTGTGGTTGCTGGTACTGATCCTGCTGACCTTCAACACCGGCTTCTATGGCCTGGCGTTCTGGATGCCGTCGATCATCAAGAGCGCGGGCGTGACCAGCAGCCTGGAGATCGGCCTGCTGACCGCCATTCCCTACAGCGTGGCGATCATTGCCATGTTCCTCAACGCACGCCACTCCAACCGCACCGGTGAGCGCCGCTGGCATGCCGCGATTCCGGCGTTCATCGGTGGCTGCGGCCTGATCCTCAGCGCCGCGTTCGCCCATGATGTGACGCTGTCGATCCTGTTCCTGACGGTGGCGGCCTCGGGTGTGCTGAGCCTGATGCCGATCTACTGGACACTGCCGGGCACGGTGTTGTCGGGTGTCGCGGCGGCGGCGGGCATCGGCATGATCAATGCCATCGGCAACCTGTCGGGCTTCACCGGCTCGATGATCACGGCAATGGCAGAGACCCTGACCGGTAACATCAACGACGGCACCTACGTGCTGGGCCTGTGCCTGTTCATCAGCGGCTTGCTGATCCTGGCGATCCCCGCTGGCATGCTCACGCGCTCGGGCGCCGAGCCGCGCAAGCCACTGGAGCTCAAAGCAGCTTGAGTGGCGCCCCTCACAAGGTCGTGGACCTGCCCATGCGGTCCAGCTCGAACACCTTGCTGCGTTGCAGGCACTCGCGCAGGTAGCGCGCCGCCGGCCCAGGCTGGCGCTTGCGGTGCCACAGCAGGTCTACCCCCACCAGCCAGTCGGTGTGGGGGTAGGCCTCCAGCTGCAGCTCCACCAGTTGCCCGCTTGCCAACTCGTGCTGCACCAGCTGGCGCGGCAGCGTCGCCCAGCCAAGCCCACCGCGCACCATCTCCACCAGCGCCAGGTAACTCTCCGCCCGCCACAGCTGGCCGGCCCGCAGGTATTCGCTGCTGGGCAGCTTGTCGGCATGGGCGAAAAAGGCTAGCCGGCGATGGGCGTTGAGGTCGGCAAAGCTCACCGGGCACTGCCCGGCCAGGGCGAACTGCGGGTGGCAGACGTGGGTCATGATCAGCTTGCCCAACTGCTGGAAGGCAAGCTCTGGCGGGTAGTGGGGCTGGGCGAAGCTCACCCCAAGGTCGGCCTCGCCTGTCAGGATCATCTCGCTGACATCGCCGTGCAGCGGGTGGCGGATCAGCAGGTCGACGAAAGGAAACGCCGCGTCAAAGTCTTTGAACGGCGGTATCAGCGGGCCATAAGGCACCTCGATCGCCAAGGTCAGCGCGGCTTCCACCTGGCCCGCCAGGCTGTCGGCGCTGCCCTCCAGGGCATAGCAGCGCTCAAGAATGCCCTCGGCGCGCAGCAACAGCTTGTGCCCGGCGGCGGTCAGGGCGGGGATGCGGCTGGTGCGGTCGAACAGCTGCACACCCAGGTCGGTTTCCAGGTTGCTGATGGCCGCGCTGACCGTCGACTGGGTACGCCCCAGCCGCCGCGCAGCGGCAGAGAACGAGCCGGCCTGCACGGCACTGACGAATACCTGCAACTGATCCAGAGAAAAGCGCATGGCCTGATCCTTTCTACGCGTCGATCCATCGATGGTAACGATGGTTAATCATTTGCTCCATCGCTGATTTCGCAGGATTCTCCACTCCGACATCGCGGCAGCTGCCCCTGCTTCCCTGCGCTGAATGTCACTCCGGGCGCCTTCAACAATAAAAAGAGCCGCACATGAGGAGAGTCACGACATGAGCCAACCTGTTATCCACCCCGTGGATGAAGTACTGCCTGCGCGGCAGCTGTTCACCTTCGGCCTGCAGCATGTGCTGGTGATGTACGCCGGTGCCGTTGCCGTGCCACTGATTCTGGGTAGCGCCCTGGGCCTGACCCAGGCCCAGGTGGTCACGCTGATCAATGCCAACCTGCTCACATCGGGGGGTGCCACCTTGCTGCAAACCCTCGGGCTGTGGCGCTTCGGTGCACGCTTGCCGCTGATCCAGGGCTGCTCGTTCATTGCCTTGGCGCCGATGATCATGATCGGCAAGGAATTCGGGCTACCTCACGTGTTCGGTGCAGTGATCGCAGCCGGTGCGCTGACCGTTGCCATCGCGCCGCTGTTCAGCCGACTGCTGCGGTTTTTCCCGCCGGTGGTGATCGGCAGCCTGATCACTGTCATCGGCATTTCGCTGATGCCGGCCGCGGCCATCTGGCTCGGGGGAGGGCAGCCAGGCACTGCGGACTTCGGCAAACCGGCCAACCTGATGCTGGGCGTGGCCACGGTGGCGATGACGCTGGTGATCCACGCACGGTTTCGTGGGTTTATCGGCAACCTCAGCGTGCTTCTGGGGCTGATCGCCGGCAGCGTGGTGGCCGTGGCCTGCGGCATGGCTGACTTCAGCCGGGTGGCCGATGCAAAGTGGTTCGAGCTCAGCGCGCCAATGGCCTTCGGCGCCCCGCAGTTCGCCTTCACCCCCGTGCTGATCATGCTGTTGGCGATGCTGGTGATCATGGCCGAAACCACCGGCAACTGCCTGGCCATCGGCAAGCTGACCGGCAAGCCCACCGACCAGCGCACCTTGGGCAACGCGTTTCGCGCCGATGGCCTGTCGACCATGCTCGGCGGCCTGTTCAATAGCTTTCCGTACAACGCATTCACGCAAAACACCGGCCTGATCGCGCTTTCCGGGGTCAAGAGCCGCTTCGTGGTCGCGGCAGCGGGCGCCATCATGGTGCTGATGGGGTTGTTTCCCAAGTTGGGTGCGTTGATCGCCAGCGTGCCGACGCCCGTGCTCGGTGGCTGCGCCATCGTGATGTTCGGCATGACCACCGTGGCCGGCATCCAGGAACTGGCCCGCGTACGTTTCGAGGGCACCCGCAACGGCCTGGTCGTGGCGGTGTCGGTCAGCATCGGTGTGTTGCCGATGTCGATGCCGGCGCTGTTCGAGCATGTCAGCGGCCCGCTGAAGCTGGTGCTGGAAAGCGGGATCTTCCTTGCCGCTGTCAGCGCCATTCTGCTCAACCTGCTGCTCAACCGTGAAGCCGAACCCGGCAGCCAGGACGCCGTCGATACCAGCCTGGCCAAGTGAACCTGCATTCTCACGCGCGCCAGCTGGCGCGCTTTCAAACGCCGTTCAAGGAGTAACAGCCATGACCTTCACCCGCTCCGGCGCTGACCTGTCCGAAATGGACCTGGCCCTGCTGCGCGAGTCGATCCGCCTGTCCGAGCAGTCGCGCAACGATGGCCGCCACCCGTTCGCCGCCCTTGTCGCCGATGCCCAAGGCCAGATCATCGCCAGTGCCGGTAACAACTCCATGCCTCCGGAGGGCGACCCGACCCAGCATGCCGAACTGGTCGCGGCGGCGCGCGCCGCCAAGCTGCTGACCCCGGAGCAACTGGCAGGCTGCACCCTGTACACCAGCGCCGAGCCCTGCTGCATGTGCGCGGGCGCGGTGTACTGGACCGGTATTGGCCGGGTGGTGTATGCGTTGTCGGAACACGCGCTGCTCGGGCTGACCGGTGCGCACCCGGAAAACCCCACCTTCTCGCTGCCGTGCCGCGAGGTGTTCGCGCGTGGTCAGCGCACCGTGCAGGTTCATGGTCCGGTGCTTGAAGAAGAGGCCGCAGCTGCCCACCAGGGGTTCTGGGCATGAACGGTGGCGTTTCCGTGCATGTTGTGGACATCGCCAGCGGGCGTGCCGCGCAAGGGCTGCGCCTGAGCATCGCGTTGCCGGGCGGCGCGCCGATCGCGCAGGGTGTCATCGATGCGCGTGGCCAGTGGGCGGGGCTGGCCGATATGAACGCGCTGTTCGGGGTGGGCGTCTATGAAGTGCGTCTGCAGGTGGCGCAGTTCTACCGCCAGCTGGGTACTGAATTGCCTGAAATTCCGTTTATCGACGAGCTTGTGTATCGCTTCGGTATTGGCGATGCACAGGCGCACTATCACTTGCCGTTCAAGATCACCGCTTGGGGCGTTAGTTGCTTCCGGGGTGGCGCTTGAACGGGCGCGTGGTCATGCCATTTCAGTAAAAACAGCAGCGATTTGTCCTCTTTCTGCTGCTCGTTGGCGCTGCATGGCTTATCCTTGCGCCACGCAATCAACGTAGAAGCAGTGAATTAACGATGGGTTTTGAACAACTAGCTGAGTTACGTGACCGCCTGCGGTCTGAAAAAGAGCAGCAGAAAAAGGCCGAGAACCCGCCGCGCCCCGCCAAGCGCAAGCCCGCGCCACAGGCGAAGGCGCGTGAGGTGGACCCGGCGGTGGAAGCGATCTGGCCATTGCAGAAGCATTTCCCCTTGGCGTTCCCTGTAAACCCGGCCCCCAAGGTGCCGCTCAAAGAGGGCATCTTCAAGGATGCCGAGCAACACCTGGAACTGCTCGGCATCACCAGCGAACAGCTCAAGCTGGGCATCTCGACCTGGTGCCGGGGCAACCGCTACTGGGCCTGCATGGTAGAGAACGCGCCGCGCCTGGACTTGAACGGTCAGCCAGCTGGCATCGTCACCGCCGGCCAGGCGCTGTATGCCAAGCAGCAAGCTTCGCGCCAGCGTGGCAAAGGCCGTAAAGACCGTGCCAAGGCAAAGGCGGCAGCTCCGGCACCTGTTGCCGATACCGCTGCGGAACAGGCGGCGGACTGAGTCAGTCGCAGAATGACAGGGCAGGGTATTCAACCTTGCCCCGTCCCGCCGACCGAGCAGCTTCCTCCAGCCTGGCTCGCTCAGGTCAAGCAAAAGCATTCATCTGAAATGCTCATCGGGTCAGAACATAGGCAGCAGCCCTATCACTGCTACAGCCCCCTGTGCCACGATCATTACCAGCAGCCATTTCGGCCACCTGCGGATAAACCAGTAAACCGCGTTCATCAGCAAGGTGATCAAGTTGGTGAGCCACAGCACGCCCAGCGCCAGAACGCCTGAGAATTTGACGGGGGAGGAGGTGGGTGATTGCAGTACGTACAACGCCAATGCCACACCCAGGATCACGGTGGCGATCGAGAAGCCGGCTACCCAGCGGGTAAATCGTAAAGCGTCATGTGGTATCATGCCGGATAACTTCCTTGAACGAACTGGCTTGAGATTCTGCCTGCGAACCTTGAGTTCGACGAGCATTTTGACGGGTTCGACTGTGAGGGTGGAAATGGAATTCAAGACATGGAAGGTCGAACATTGAAAGGCATACGCAAGTCCTTACTGCAGCGTCTTGTAGTCGGCGTCAAAGAGCATCGCTTGATTACTGTTTTGCTCTGCTTAGCCTGCTTTTCCATCTTTGCATACCTGATAAAACCGCAATTCCCGTCTGAGATTGTCCTGGAGCAAGCCTTCATTCCGGGGCAATCGATCTACATCGTTCAGGAGGCCAGGGATCCCGAAGAACCCAAGAAGCTGAGGTTCTATGTCTACGACGGCGGCGGTAGGAGTAAAGAGGCGATCAAGGTGCTTGTTGCCAAGACACCACCCTTTCTGGTCTCAGACACTGATGTGAAAGACGTGGTAATCCAGCGTGTCGCCAACGGCCTGCACATCAAGCTCAAAGGCGCAGTCTCGGATTACCGCAGCAACCTTTATCTGCAAGACGGCGATACCTACACCACCTACCGCGTAAGCCTTGAACAAATCGAAACTCGACCGCCCTTGCCGAGCGGACGGTGAGCGTGTTTCAGCAATGCATGCGCAGGTAACCGCAGACGCCAGTGCCGGTCACGGCATTGTCAGTAAAAGAAGTGCTTAGCCACCTCAGTGGCTGCTTTCTCTCTGTCCGATAGGGGGCGAAAACAGCCGGTCGTGACAGACCGCTATCGACCCGGAGCCGCCGGTGAAGTTGGCAGTGATTCTGTGGGAGCGGGCTTGTCCCGCGAAGAGGCCGGCCCATGCGATGGAGTTACCTGGCACGGGCTACGCCCGTGTTCGCGGGGCAAGCCCGCTCCCACAAAGATCGCCTCTGAACTTACAGGCAATCATGGGTCGAAGGCAGTGATCCTCGACCGACAGCTATCGACCCTTTGTTGACACTCGCAGGACCCTGCCTATGGGGAAAGCAATGCAGGCGTTTCTGGCCGCATCCCGTAACAGTGCTGCGTTTGCAGTCAGCCCTTTGAATGCTCCAGTGGTGTCAGCCCGCTGTCCTTGATCGCGGCGTCAGCTTGTGGTGATGCCAGGTAATCCAGAAGTGCCTTGGCTGCAGATTGGTGCTGGCTCTTGCTGACGACAGCGCCCGAATACAGGGTCATCTTCTGCGCTTCAGCCGGGATCAGACCCACTATGTCGATGCCCTTTACTGGCTTGAGTTCACTCAGCTGCTGGAAGCCGATCTGTGCTTGGCCGCGAGCGATCACTGCGCCGACAGGCTCGGCAGGGATCATGTGAGCCTTGGCCTCGAACTGCTCACCGAGCTGCATGCGAGGGAACAGGGTCTTGGACAGGTAGACGCCGCTCGCGCTGTCGGAGTAGGCGACAGAGCTGCTGTTTTGCAGCACTGTGCGCAAGGCCTGCAGGGTGCTTATGTCGGGTTTCGGTTCGCCCTTGCGAACGGCCATGGCGATGTAGGATTTGCCCAGATCCCTTCGGCTGGTCTTGTCGGCTTGACCGCTGGCGACCAGGTTGTCGAGCGCCGAACCTACCATCAGCACGACATCCGCCTGCTCACCGCGGGCGAGCCTGTTGGGGACGGCCTGCGGGGTTTGCCCCATCGAAGGCGCGGCGAGAACATCCAGCTTCACACCATATTTCTTCTCATAAGCTGGCGCCACTTCCCGGATAGCGCCCATGATGCCGCCGGAACTCAGAACGGTCAGGGTTTGCTCACCGCCTTGTACAACGTCAGCAGCCGAGCAAATGAATGACGTGCTCAAGAGGGCGGCACAGGACAACATTCGAAGCATTGGCGCTTCCTCCACAGGTAAAAGCGCGAAATTTTACCGGTGCGAGGAGCAAGCTCGGGATTAATCAACTATTAAGAATGTTTTACATTGCGGTCTGCACATGGCGGATCGCCCACCGAGATCACCTCTGAGCCCGCTGGCAGCTTTTGACTGGCTGTGAAGGCCGATGCGCGGTGGCGGGCTTTTCCTCAGCCCGTCAAGCAGCGCCCTTGGCCTGTTGTTCCAGATGCACCTGCAATGTGGGGTCGATCTGCAGTGCGCTGGCCAGTTCATCAAGGTACGCCCGCTCCGCATCCTGCTGGTCATCCACCAGCATCACGCTGGCCAGGTACATTTCCGCGGCCATCGCCGGGTCCTGTGCCGACCGCGCCACCTCGGCAGCATCGAGCGGCTTGCTGACTTCGTCATCCAGCCATTGCTGCAGTTGCGGGTCGCTGGTCTGGCGTTTGATTTCCGCGTAGATCAGCTGTTCTTCCTGTGCGTCGATGCGACCATCTGCCTTGGCGGCGGCAATCAGCGCACGCAGGATCGCGTGGCTATGATCCTCGGCCTCGGGCCCGGACAATTGATCGACAGTGCGCACCTCCTGTTGTGGCGCTGCCGCCTGGCTGCGTTGCCAGCTCTGGTAAGCCTGGAACGCCATCATGCCCAACGACGCCAGGGCCGCGTAATTGATGCCACCTGCCGAGCGACCCTGCGCAGAGCCACCAGCGCTGCCACCCCCCAAAAGGCCGCCCAACAACCCCCCCAGGCCATTGCCACCGCCCGTGCTGCTTGCGCCGCCGAGCAAACCGCCCAGCAAGCCGCCAAGGCCGTCTTGCGATGCCAGGCCGCCGCTGCCTGATTGCGCCTGCGAACCCTGGCCGGCCCGGAGTAACTGTTCGAGCAAATCACTGGTGTTCATGGCTCTACCCTCGATCGGTAGTCGTTGCCCAGACCAGCAACGATAGCCCCCTCGAAGCGAACCGCCATGACCGTCTGGCTGATGGCTATCGGCTCAGAACACCGACCACCCGATCCGCGAACTCAGCAACTCGAGCGCCGCCATGCCCGCGTAGGAGTTGCCCGCCGCATTCAGCTCCGGCGACCACACGCACACGGTAAATTGCCCCGGCACGATCGCCACGATCCCGCCACCCACGCCACTCTTGCCCGGCAGGCCCACGCGGTAGGCGAAGTTCCCCGCTTCGTCATACAGCCCGCTGGTGGCCATGATCGAGTTCACCTGCTGGGTCTGGCGTCGGGTCAGGATCTGCTCGCCGCTGTGCTTGCAGAACCCGTCGTTGGCCAGGAAACAGAACGCCCGGGCCAGGTCCAGGCAGCTCATCTGCAGGGCGCAGTAGCTGAAGTAGCTGCGCAGCACCGTCTCGACTTCGTTATGGAAGTTGCCGAACGACTGCATCAGGTAAGCCATGGCCGCGTTGCGCGCGCGGAACTGGTATTCCGAATCCGCGACGCGGGCGTCGATGGCAATGTGTGGGTTGCCCGACAGCCGTCGCACGAAATCGCGCATCGACAACGTAGGGGCGGCGAAGCGCGACTGGTTGATATCGCAGATCACCAACGCGCCTGCATTGATGAAGGGATTGCGCGGGCGGCCGCGCTCGAACTCCAGCTGCACCAGCGAGTTGAACGGCTGGCCCGAGGGCTCGTGCCCAAGCCGCTCCCAGATGGCTTCACCGGAGTGGCCAATCGCCTGGACCAGGCTGAACACCTTGGAAATACTCTGCACCGAAAACGGTACCTGAGCGTCGCCTGCGCAGTAGTAACTGCCATCGTTGCCATACACGGCGATGCCCAGTTGCTGCGCCGGCACATCGGCCAGCGCAGGAATGTAGTCAGCCACTTTGCCCTTGCCGATCAAGGGGCGCACTTCGTCGAGAATCTCGTTCAACAGCGTTTGCATGGAAGGCCCTGTCATCACTCCCCCAGGCGACGGCGAGGGGTAGCGTTTCAGACGCAGGCTCAGCACAACAGATCACACTTTCGCACCAAGCTGGCGCAGCTGGGCATGTGCATCAGGTGTGTGTGGTCATCAACTCCATCACCCAGTCGATGAATAGGCGCAGCTTGGCGCTGACGTGGCGATTGGGTGGGAATGCCAGGTACAGCGGCATCGGCGCCAGTTGCCAGTCTTCGAACAATGGCACCAGCTCGCCGCTGGCCAGGTGCGGTTTGGCCATGTAGTGCGGTAGCCAGAGCACGCCCAGACCGGCAAGGCCGGCGGCGAGGTAGGCGTTGCCGTCGTCGACCGTCAGTGCCGAACGGCCCTGGACTTCGAGACGGTCATCGCCTTGTTGCAGCACCAGCGGCAGTGCCTTGCCCGTGCGGAACCAGAGATAGCCGATGGTGCGGTGCTGGCCTTCTTCCAGTTCCCGTGGGTGCAGCGGCGTTCCGGCGCGCTGCAAGTAGCCTGGGGTGGCATAGACGCCGAGCTTGAGGTCGCCCACATGCCGCGCCACCAGCGACTGGTCGGTGATCTCGCCACCGCGCACCACGCAGTCGACGTTTTCCTCGATGATATCGACGATGCGATCGCTCACGCCCAGGGTCAGCTGAATGTCCGGGTAGCGGGCATAGAAGCCGGGCAGGGCGGGTATCAGCAGCAGACGCGCCAGGGGGCTGGGCACATCGACCCGAAGGCGCCCGCGCGGTGCCGTCGAGGCGCTGGACAGGCTGGTCTCGGCGTCGTCGATGTCCGCCAGCAGGCGGATGACGCGCTCATAGTAGGCCGCACCATCGGCGGTGACGTTGACCTTGCGCGTGGTGCGGTTGAGCAAGCGCACGCGCAGCCCGGCCTCCAGCTGCTGGACCAGCTGGGTCACGCTGGTCTTGCTCATGTTCAGGGTGTCGGCGGCCTTGGTGAAGCTGCCGGTTTCCACCACGCGGGCAAAGGCCTGCATCGCGTTGATACGGTCCATTTCAGGCCTCGCTCCGGTCGGGATTGTTTGGATTATACAAACAGTCATGACCAGCATTGCCCGTTTATCCGCTCGGGTGCGTTTTCTACAGTGGCTTCACCGTAACCAACGGGCCGCGACCGGCCCCACTGGAGATTTGCCATGACCCGCCAACGTGATGTGGTTTTCCCCCCTGACCGCCATGCCTTGTATGAGCTGCACCGCTATTCGCCGGCGATACGCTCCAATGGCTTTCTGTTCGTATCCGGGCAGGTCGGCAGCCGCAAGGATGGCTCGGCCGAGCCCGACCTCGCGGCGCAGGTGCGCCTGGCCTTCACCAACCTCAATGCGATTTTGGCCGCGGCGGGCAGCAGCTTCGCCGATGTGGTCGATACCACCATCTTCATGGTCGACCCCGCTGCCAGGTTCGAGACCCTCTGGGAAGTTGCCGCCGAGTTCTGGGGCGAAGCGCCTTACCCGACGGTGACCGCTATCGGCGTGACGTGGTTGTCCGGCTTCGACTTCGAGATCAAGGTGATCGCCCGGCTACCCTGACGGGATCACTGCTTTCAGAAAGGCGCTGAGCCTGTATCAACGCACCCAAGTATCCCGCCAGCTAATAACGTTATGGCCGGCATCTGAATGTTGTATTTCATGTGCCTGAGCACGGCTGTTTAGCATCGTCGAAGTCTTCCTGTCGACGAGAACAACAACGTGAACCTTGGAACGATCATTACCCGAAGCGCCCGCTACTGGCCGGACCACATCGCCGTGGCGGACAGCCAGTCGCGTGTGACCTACGCCCAGCTGGAGCGCCGCAGCAACCGCCTGGCCTCAGGGCTGGGCGCGTTGGGCGTGGCCAGCGGCGAGCATGTGGCGATCCTCGCGGCCAACCGTGTGGAGTTGGTAGAAGCCGAAGTGGCGCTGTACAAGGCGGCGATGGTCAAGGTGCCGATCAATGCGCGGCTGTCACTGGATGAAGTGGTGCGGGTGCTGGAAGACTCCTGCAGCGTCGCACTGATCACCGACGCCCGCTTTGCCCAGGCGCTGGCGACGCGGCGCGCCGAGTTGCCGCTGTTACGCCAGTTGATCGTGCTGGAGGGCGAGGGCGGTGACGTGGGTTATGCCGCGCTGCTCGAACGCGGCAACGACGCCCCCCTGGGCCTGGACCCTGCCGACGATGCACTGGCCGTGCTGCACTACACCTCCGGCAGCTCGGGGGTGCTCAAGGCCGCCATGCTGTCGTTCGGCAACCGCAAGGCGCTGGTGCGCAAGAGCATCGCCAGCCCCACACGGCGCTCGGAACCGGGCGACGTCATGGCCCACGTCGGGCCCATCACCCATGCCAGTGGCATGCAGATCATGCCGCTGCTGGCGGTGGGCGCGTGCAACCTGCTGCTCGACCGTTACGACGACCGCCTGTTGCTCGAAACCATTCAGCGCGAACGGGTAACGCGGCTGTTCCTGGTGCCGGCGATGATCAACCGGCTGGTCAATTACCCCGGCGTCGAGCGCTTCGACCTGTCGAGCCTGAAGCTGGTCATGTACGGCGCCGCGCCGATGGCGCCGGCACTGGTGAAAAAAGCCATCGAACTGTTCGGGCCGATTCTCGCGCAGGGTTACGGCGCCGGTGAAACCTGCTCGCTGGTGACGGTACTGACCGAGCAGGACCATCTGGTGGAAGACGGCGATTATCAGCGCCTGGCTTCCTGCGGGCGCTGCTATTTCGAGACCGACCTGCGGGTGGTCAACGAGGCGTTCGAGGACGTCGCACCCGGCGAGGTCGGCGAAATCGTGGTCAAGGGACCGGACATCATGCAGGGCTACTGGCGGGCCCCGGCGCTCACTGCCGAAGTGATGCGTGACGGCTATTACCTTACCGGCGACCTGGCGAAGGTCGATGCCCAGGGGTACGTGTTCATTGTCGACCGCAAGAAGGAAATGATCATTTCCGGTGGCTTCAACGTCTACCCCAGCGAAGTGGAGCAGGTGATCTACGGCTTCCCCGAAGTGTTCGAGGTCGCGGTGGTCGGCGTGCCCGATGTGCAGTGGGGCGAAGCGGTGCGCGCGGTGGTGGTGCTCAAGCCCGGCGCCCAGTTGCAGGCCGACGAGCTCATCGAACGTTGCGGCCGTGCTCTGGCGGGGTTCAAGAAGCCGCGCGGCGTCGACTTTGTCAGCGAACTGCCAAAAAACCCCAATGGCAAGGTGGTGCGCCGCCTGGTCCGGGACACCTACTGGCAACACAGCGAACGTCGCATCTGAACAGGGAGTATCACCATGTATCAACCGAGTGCCAAGGCTGCACAGATCATTGAAGCGATCGAGGGGTTTGTCCGTGACCAGGTTCGCCCGCTGGAGCAGCAGGCTCAACTGGACTGGGCACGGCCGCATCCGCAGGCGGTGCTGCGAGAGGTATGGAAGCGTTCCAGCGAGCAAGGCCTGTACACGGTCATGCTGCCGGAAAGCATGGGGGGCGCCGGGCTGAACGTGGCCGACCTGTGCGCGGTGAAGGAGGCCACGGTGCTGACCGGCTCGATGCTCGCGCCGCATGTGCTGGGCGAGCTGTCGGGGCCGCCCCGGGTCGGCCACCTGTTCAAGGTGGCCAGCCCCTACCAGGTCGAGGCTTTCCTCAAGCCGGTGTGCCGCGCCGAACGGGCCGTGTGCTTTGCCCTGACCGAAGCCGAGGCCGGTTCGGATGCCACCGCCATCCGCACCCAGGCCCGCCGCGACGGTGATCACTATGTGCTCAGCGGCAGCAAGCGTTACATCTCCGGTGCTACCTACGCCGACCTGGCGGTGCTGCTGGCGGTGACCGGGCCGGGCCAGGGCGCACAGGGCATATCGGCATTTTTCGTCGACCTCAAGGCAGCAGGCGTGCGCATCGAGGGCGACTACTCGGTGATGTCCGGTGGCGGTGCCCATGCCGATATCCTGCTCGATGAGGTGCGGGTGCCGGCGGCCAACCTGATCGGTGAGGAGGGGCAAGGCTTCAAGCTGGCGATGGGGCGCATCACCCTCAACCGCCTGCTGCACTGTCCGACCCTGCTGGGGATGGCCGGCCTGGCCTTGAACCTGTCCATCGACCATGCACGCAGCCGCAAGCAGTTTGGCCAGCCGATCGCCATGTTCCAGGCGGTCAACCACATGATCGCCGACATGGCCACCGAGCTGCACGCAGCACGCAGCATGGTGTACGCCACGGCCCAGGTGAACGACGCCGGGGGCGATATCCGCACCCAGGCGCCGATGTGCAAGCTGTTTGTCTCCGAGGCCGCCTTCCGCATCGCCGACAAGGCGGTGCAGGTGCATGGTGGCGCGGGGTTGCTGCAGGGGCACCCGGTGGAGTGGATTTTCCGTGCCACACGGATGATGCGTATCCTCACCGGCACCAGCGAGATCCAGCGCAACACCATTGCCAAAGGGGTACTGATGCCCGGTTGATCGACGGGCCGCTGCTGAGGCGGCCTTTTCGTAACACTTCACAACAATAACAAGAGTACTTGCCATGACTGCGGATCCTTCCCTGCCCAACCCCCGGACTGCCTGGCTGGTGGCCGCGCTGCTGGCGCTGCTGATGCTGGTCAACTTTCTCGACAAGGTGGTGATCGGCCTGGTGGCGGTGCCGATGAGCACCGAGCTGGGCCTGACCGCCACCGAATTTGGCCTGATCGGCGGCGCTCTGCATTGGTTCTTCGCCATCTCCGCCGTGATCGGCGGCTTCCTGGCCAATCGCCGCCCCACCCGCACCTTGCTGCTGGGCATGGGCTTGTTCTGGGCACTGATCCAGCTGCCGATGCTGTTTGCCACTTCGCTGTGGGCCATCGTCGCCTGCCGCGTGCTGCTGGGCATAGGTGAGGGGCCGGCATCCCCGGTTGCCACCCATGCGTTGTACAAGTGGTTCCCCAACGACCGGCGCAACTTGCCTGTGGCCCTGCTGCATGCTGGCAGTGCGATGGGCTTGCTGGTGGCCGGGGCGATGATCCCTTGGGTCAGCCTGCATTATGGCTGGCGCAGCAATTTCATCATTCTTGCGGTTATCGGCCTGGTCTGGTGCCTGCTGTGGTGGCGGCTGGGCCAGGAGGGCACCCTCGAGCGCCTGCGCGCCAGCCAGCTCAAGGCTGATGAGCCGGCAATCCCCTATGGCAGGCTGCTGAGTGACCCCAGTGTGCTGGGCAACTACCTGTGCCACTTCGCCGCCAACTGGTCATTGGCCCTGACCCTGACCTGGGTGCCCAGTTACCTGCAGGTGGGCTTGGGTATCGACCCGCTGCAGACCGGGCGCATCTTCGTCATGTTCGTGGTGGTGACCACGCCGCTGAGCTTGCTGCTGGCCTGGTTTTCCCAACGCCTCATGCGCCGTGGCCTGCCCTCGCGGGTGGCACGTGGCGTGTTCGTTTCGGTGTGCCTGATACTGGGCGGGCTGTTGTCGGCGTCGCTGATCCTGCGCGGGTTGAGCACTGGCGTACGGGTCGCCGCGCTGACCTTCAGCGGTGGCCTGGCCTTGGTCATGTATTCGGTGGGCCCGGCAATGCTCGCCGAGTTCACTCCAGCGGCCCAGCGCGGGGGCATTCTCGCCATGGGCAACGGCATCGCTTCACTGGCCGGGTTGGCAGCGCCGGTGGTGACTGGCGTGCTGGTGCAGGGCGCCGGTAGCGAACACCCGGCGGGGTACGCCCAGGGGTTCCTGGTATGCGGTGTGGTGCTGGTGGTGGCCGGGCTGGTCGGGCTGCTCACCTTGAACCCGCAACGCACCCTGCAGCGCTTGGGTGAGCCGGTGGCAGGAGGCAAGCAGGCACGCGCTCAGACCGCCAGCTGAACACCCAGCACGGACTCCAGCGGCTCGGCCTCGCGGCCGATCAGTTCGCCGCGCCAGCGGCCACTGTTGACCAGGTCGATCAGCACGCCGCGTACCAGGTCGCGCAGGCACGCGGCGGCGAATGAAAGAGGCTTGTGCCGGGAGTGCGCCAAGGTGATGGTGCGGCTGATCCGCGGCTCGACGATGCGCCGCGCTGTGGTGGGTTCGAGCAGTTCGCTCAGCGGCGGCCAGTTGCTGATGGTCGCCGCCAGCCCGGCACGCACCAGGCTGGCGATGCCGGGCGCCGATTGTTGCTCATAGGTCGCTGCCAGCGGCACGCCAGCCTCCATGGCGGCTTGCTCGATGCGGCGGCGCAGGTGCAGGGCCCGCGGCGGCAGCACCAGCCGGGTGGCGGCGGCTTCGGCCAGGGTGATGGTGTCGGGGGCCCCCGGCGTTGCGGCACCGACCCAGTACAGCGCCTCGGTGAAGATCGGCTCGGCTTCGACATGGTCGAGTTCCTCGGCATTGGGCACCACGCCAAAGTCCACCTTGCCCAGTTCGATAGCCTGGCCGCCTTCGCGGCTGAGGCCATCCCACACCGTCAGGGTCACACCCGGGAAGCGTTGTTCGGCGCGCCTGACGATTTCCGGCAACAGCAGGTCGGCGGCGGTGGCCGGGATGGAAATGGCCACGTGGCCCTTGGGGTCGCCGCGGCTGGATTTCAGCTCGTCCTTCACCGAGTCGAGTTTCTGCACCACCTGGCGGGCCACCTCGTAAAGCTGGCGCCCTGCATCGGTCAGGGCAATGCCGTCGTGCTGGCGATCGAGCAGCTGCATTTCCAGCTCGCTTTCCAGCAGGCTGATCTGCCTGCTCAGGGCTGGCTGGGCGATGTAGGCGCGGCGCGAGGCAGAAGAGAAGCTGCCGGCTTCGACGATGGCGATCAGATAGCGGAGCTGTTTCAAGGTCATCGGAGCGGTTCCAAGGGGTATGCCGAGCTGATATGGGACGTATCCGAACACGTTATTTGTGGGGTTCGAAGCGCGGCTCCTAGTATCCCCCTGAATGGGCTGGCCAAGGCAAGCCCTGGTCGAACGACAGAACAACAAGAGAATACGCCCGATGAAGCCTTTTGCCCTGCTGCGCAGCATCCTGTTGGTCAACGCCAGCCTGCTGGCCCTGCATGTTGGCGCCGAGCCGCTGCCTGCCTACCTGACGCCAGTTGGGGCCGAGCGAGGGCCCAGCAGCGACGGGCGCATTCCAGGCTGGAACGGCGGCCTGCGGGCGGAGCAGGTGTCCCTTGCGGTCAATGGCACGCCGTTGGACCCCTATGCCGATGAGCAGCCGCTGTACGTCATCAATGCGCAAAACTACAAGCAATACCAGGCGCAGCTCACCGCAGGGCAGATGGCCTTGATCCAGCGCTACCCACAATCGTTCTACCTGCCGGTGTACCCGTCGCACCGCAGTGTCGCGGTGCCGCCCCAGGTCGGCGAGTGGGCCCGGCGCAATGCCGCCAGTGCCCGTCTGGTCAATGGCGGCAACGGCGTGCAGGGGTTCGCCGGCGTGCTGGCTTTCCCCCAGCCCGGCAATGGCTTGCAGGTGCTGTGGAACCACCTTACCCGGCCACGCAACGGCAGCTTCAGCCTGGCCTCGGACAGTATCACCCCACGCCCTGACGGGCGCTTCGCGACGATGAGCCTGCAGCAGACCTTTGCCCGGCCCGACGTGCTGGACGATGGCGAGCCAGGCACTGTGCTGTATTACCTGAGCTACCGCATGACCGCACCGTCGCGCCTGGCGGGAGATGCCGTGGTGCTGCACGAAACCCTCGACCAGGTCGCGCAGCCGCGCCTGTCGTGGCTGTACAGCAGCAGCCAGCGCCGCGTGCGGCGTGCTCCGGCGCTGGCCTATGACAGCATCACCCCGGGCTCGGCGGGCCTGCGTACCGCAGACAGCCGCGACATGTTCAATGGGGCCCCGGACCTCTACCAGTGGACCCTGGTGGGCAAGAAGGCCCTGCACGTGCCCTACAACAGCTACCGGCTGGCTTCGCCCCTGCTCGGTTATGCCGAGCTGATCGGGCCGGGCCATGTCAACCCGCAACCGACCCGCTACGAGCTGCACCGGGTATGGGAAGTGGTAGGGACCCTCAAGCCCGGCGCCGAGCACATCTATGCCAGCCGCCGCTATTACCTGGACGAGGACAGCTGGGCCATCGTCGAGGCGGATTTCTTCGACCGTCAGGGGCAGTTGTGGCGCACTGCCCAGGCCCACAGCTACTACCACGTCACCGGTCAGGCGCTGGTCAACGCCATGGAGGCGATCTACGACCTGCGCAGTGGCCGCTACCAGCTGTCGGGCCTGACCAACGAGCAGCCACGGCCGTACGCTTTCGACGTGCGCACCAGCGCTTCGTACTTCTCACCCGGCGCATTGCGCAGCCAGGGGCTGCGCTGACAGCGGTCGCCTTGCTACTGGAGCAGCGGTGTCGGTGGCTCAGGGCGTGACGATATTGAAGCGGCCGTCCGGCTCGTCCAGCCCGGCCATGAAGCGCATGAATTTCAGGCGTTCGCCGCTGATGTCGATATCACCCACGGTCGCTTCCTTGAGAAAGCCGGTCTGCTTCAGGGCGATGCGGTCGAGGGTGGCCTTGCTCATCTTCACCTCGACATCGGCCTGCGCATGGCGGGCCTGGTCGCGGTGGGTGAGCACACCGTTGCGCAGGGTCAGGGCGTAATCCTCGTTCAGGTCGGTGAACCGCCAGTTGATGGTCAGGTCCTGCGCGGCGGCCTTGGCCGCGTCCACGCGCACGCCGAGGTAGTCGAAGAACAGCGATGGGGTCAGGGCTCGCACCAGGTCATCGGCGCTGCCGCCCTTGCTGGCCGACGGCGCTACCCCCGTGCGCAGTTCCTGGGCGCCGGTCAGGTAGGCGTTGCGCCAGGTGGCGTTCTCGCTCTGGTAACCCAGTTGTTCCAGGGCGTCGGCCTGAAGCTCGCGTGCCGCGCCGTTGTCGGGCTGGGCGAAAACCAGGTGCCGGGTGAGCTCGGCGACCCAGCGATAGTCGCCGCTGTCATAGGCCTCACGCGCCAGCGTCAGCACCCGCTCGGCACCGCCCAGGGCCTTGACGTAATGTGCCCCGGCGTCGCTCGGCGGCAGTGGGTTGAGGGTTGCCGGGTTGCCGTCGTAGAAGCCCATGTAGCGCTGGTATACCGCCCGCACGTTATGGCTGAGCGAGCCGTAGTAGTCACGACTGTACCACTTGCTGGCCAGCCGTGGCGGCAACGTGGTCAGCTCTGCGGCAATCTCGGTGGGGCCCAGCCCGCGGTTGATCAGGCGCAGTGTCTGGCTGTCGATGAACGCGTACATGTCGCGCTGATCGGCCAGGTATTCGCGGATCGCCGCGCCGCCCCAGGTCGGCCAGTGGTGCTGGGCGAAGACCACCTCGGCCTGCTCGCCATAGCGCAACAGCGACTGGTCCAGGTAGTGCGCCCACACCTTGGCATCGCGCACCTGGGCACCGCGCAGGGTCAGCACGTTGTGCTGCACGTGGGAGGCGTTTTCGGCCATGCACAAGGCCTTGAACCCGGGGAACCACAGGTTCATCTCGGCGGGCGCCTCGGTGCCAGGGGTGAGCTGGAACTCGATATCGACGCCGTCGATGCGCAGGGTCTCGAAGGGTTTCTCGATCAACCGCGTAGGCGCGATCAGGCTGACCGTGGCGTTGGCCGGCACGCCTTTGCCCAGGCCGGCATCCACCTGGCCGCGCGGCCCGCGTGGCAGAGGCGCGCCATACATGTATTGAGCCCGGCGCTTCATCGCCGGCCCAGCCAGCACGTTCTCGCTGATGGCGTGCTCGAAGAAGCCTTGCGGGGCGATGACCTGCACTTTGCCGGCCTTGACGTCGGCCTCGTCGATCACCCCGCGCACGCCGCCAAAATGATCGACATGCGGGTGGGTATAGATCACCGCCACCACCGGCCGCTGCGGGCGATGGCGGAAGTACATGGCCAGGCCGGCCCTGGCGGTTTCCACCGACAGCAACGGGTCCATCACGATCAGGCCATGCTCGCCTTCGATCAGGGTCATGTTGGCCAGGTCCATGCCGCGCACCTGATAGATACCGTCGGTGACCTTGAACAAACCGGCGATGGTGTTGAGCTGGGCGATACGCCAAAGGCTCGGGTTGACCGTGGCTGGCGCCTCGCCGTTGAGGAAGGCATAGCGCTGCAGGTCCCAGACGGTTTTGCCGTCGGCATTGAGCACGGGCTTGTCGGCGGCTTCCAGCAGGCCGCGGCGAGCGTTGTCGAAGTCGCTGCGGTCGGCGAAGGGCAGGCGCTGCAGCCATTGCTGGTTGCTCTGGCGGGTCAGGTCGGTGGCGTCCTTGGCAGGCTCGTCGGCCAGCACCGCGAAGGGCAGGGCCAAGGCCAGCAGGCAGGGCAGTGATCGTAGGCGCATGGGGTGGTCCTTGTTGTGGAGGCGATCACTCTAAGGACAGACGTCAATGGCGAACCAATACCACTCTTGCATGGCCAGCCATGCCCAAATGCGATGGATCAGCCAGCGCCGATGTCCATGATGCGGGCGACCAACCATGCCAGCGCCGGGTCATGCTGGCGATGGGCAAGGTACACCAGTTCCAGCTGGAACGGCTCCAGCGCGAACGGCAGGTCGAACACCTGCAGCGGCAGCAACCGGGCGAAATGGCCGGCCAGTGCGGTGGGCAGCACCACGCACAGATCGGAGCTTGCGGCCAGGTGCGCGGCCTGCAGGTAGTTGGGCGTGGTATAGACGATGCGCCGGGCCAGGCCCTGTTCAGCCAGCCATTGGTCGACCATGCCCCGGGTCTGGCCACCGTGCACCCACAGGTGGCGCAGGCCAAGAAAGGCCTGCAGGTCGAGCGTACCGTTCACCTCGGGGTGCGCCTGGCGCACCGCCACTTGCAGGGTTTCGCTGCGCCAGTGGCGCCGCTCGTAGCGCGCCGGCACATCGTCGAAGCGCCCCAGCACCAGGTCGAGCTCGCCGCGGTCCAGGGCTTCGGCCGGCAGGTTGGGCGCCAGGTGCAGCACGTCTACGCGCAAATGGGGGGCCTGGGTTTGCAAGGTGGTCAGCAACCTGGGCATGCACAGCTGTTCGGCAAAGTCGGTGAGGGCGATACGCAGTTGCCGGTGGCTGAGCTGCGGGTCGAAACGGTCGCCGCCACCGAGGGTTTGCTCGATCTGTTGCAGCGCCGCGCGGATCGGGCCTTCCAGGGCCAAGGCGCGTGGGGTGGGGCGCATGCGCCGGCCCACGCGCACCAGCAGTGGGTCGCCCAGCAGGTCGCGCAGGCGCGCCAAGGCATTGCTCACGGTC
Organism: Pseudomonas sp. LRP2-20; assembly: GCF_024349685.1. Lineage (NCBI taxonomy): Bacteria > Pseudomonadati > Pseudomonadota > Gammaproteobacteria > Pseudomonadales > Pseudomonadaceae > Pseudomonas > Pseudomonas sp. LR2-20. Next base: position 2,153,997 of record NZ_AP025944.1, read on the forward strand.
GGCTGGGTCAGGGCCAGGCGCTCGGCGGCGCGGGACACGTTCTGTTCACGCAACAGCATGTCCAGCACGCGCAGCAGGTTGAGATCAAAGTTGGCTATATTCATGCGCGAAATACATGGGATGGAAAATGAGAATTTCAAAAATAGTAGGCGCCTGACTAGGGTGGGGGCAATGCCTTCACAACAGCACTCAGGAGCGTCACCCGTGATTACTTCCTACAACGTTCGGCAGGCGGCGGTGATCGGCGCCGGCACCATGGGCCGCGGCATCGTCATCAGCCTGGCCCGTGCAGGCGTACCGGTGGCGTGGCTGGACAACGACCCGCGTGCCACCGAAGCCGGCCTGGCGGTAATCGCGCAGACCTGGGCGCAGCAGGTGGCCAAGGGCCGCATCGACCAGGCCGAGGCCGATGCCTGCCTGGCGCGCGTGCGCCAGGTCACTGCCTATGCCGAACTCGCCGAAGCGGACCTGGTGATCGAAGCGGTGTACGAGAATCTTGCACTCAAGCAGGAGATCTTTCGCACCCTGGACGGCACACTCAAGGCCGATGCCATCCTTGCCAGCAACACCTCGGCACTGGACATCGACGCCATCGCCGCCGTGACCGGTCGGCCTGAACAGGTGTTTGGCCTGCACTTCTTCAGCCCCGCCCATGTGATGAAGTTGCTGGAAGTGGTGCGCGGCAGCCGCACGACGCCTGCCGTGCTGGAGGCGGCCCAGGCCCTGGGGCAACGCATGGGCAAGGAAGTGGTGGTGGCCGGCAACTGCCCAGGCTTCATCGGCAACCGCATGCTCGCCAGCTATGTGGCCGAGGCGCGCAAGCTGCTGCTCGAAGGCGCCACGCCGCAGCAGGTGGATGAGGCGTTGCAAAGGTTCGGCATGGCCATGGGCCCGTTTCGCATGTACGACGTGATCGGCATCGACCTGGAGTGGCGGGCGCGCCAGCTGGCTGGCAAAGGCATGGATGCGCCGTTGGCCCAGGTCGACAATAGCCTGTGTGCGCTGGGGCGCTTCGGGCAGAAGGCCGGCCAGGGTTACTACCGTTATGCCCCTGGCAGCCGTGATGCGGTGCACGACCCCGAAGTCGATGCACTGGTGCTCAAGGTCGCCCACGACCTGGGCGTGCGTCGGCGCCAGATCGACGACGAGGAAATCCGTGAGCGCTGCCTGCTGGCGCTGGTCAACGAAGGGGCAAAGATACTTGAAGAATCGGTGGCCAGCTGCAGCGCTGACATCGACCGGGTTTACCTGAATGGCTACGGTTTCCCGGCCCACGTCGGCGGGCCGATGCGCTGGGCCGACCAGCAGGGGCTGGGCCTGCTGCTGGCGCGTCTGGAGCGCTTGCAGGGCCTGTTCGGTGAGCACTGGCGGCCGGCCGCGCTGCTGATGCGCCTGGCCGCCGCAGGCCAACGGTTGAGTGATGTTTGCGAGGGCCGCGCATGAACTACCAAGCCCCCCTGCGTGACATGCAGTTCGTCCTGCACGAACTGTTCGATGTGACGGCGCATTGTGCGCGCCTGGGCAATGAACTGGACCGCGAAACCATCGACGGTATTCTGCAAGAGGGTGCACGCTTTGCTGGCGAGGTGGTTGCGCCGCTGAACCGCCAGGGCGATGAGCAAGGCTGCCGCCTGGAGCAGGGCAGCGTGCGCACACCCGACGGTTTCCGCCAGGCCTACCAGCACTATGTTGAGCAGGGCTGGGGCGGCATGACCGGCCCGGTGGAATACGCTGGCCAGGGCCTGCCGCAACTGCTGTCGGCCTGCTTTCACGAAATGCTGATGGCTGCCTCGCTGTCGTTTCGGATCTATTCAGGCCTGACCGAGGGCGCGGTGCTGGCTTTGCACCGGCATGCCAGCGCGCCGCTCAAGCGCGACTACCTGGGCAAGCTGGTGAGTGGCGAATGGGCCGGCACCATGTGCCTGACCGAGCCACAGGCGGGCACCGACCTTGCGCTGCTGCGTACCCGTGCCGAGCCGCAAGGCGATGGCAGCTACCGCATCAGCGGCAGCAAGATCTTCATCAGCGGCGGTGACCAGGACCTGACCGACAATATCGTCCACCTGGTGCTGGCACGCCTGCCCGATGCACCGGCCGGCGTGCGTGGCATCAGCCTGTTCCTGGTGCCCAAGTTCGAGTGCGTCGATGGCGGTGGGTTGGGGGCGCGCAACGCCGTCGAATGTGGTGCGCTCGAGCACAAGATGGGCATCAAGGGCGCGGCGACCTGCGTGATGAACTTCGATGGCGCTCGTGGCTGGCTGGTAGGGGAAGCCAACCAGGGGTTGGCCTGCATGTTCACCATGATGAACGATGCACGTTTCCAGGTTGGGTTGCAGGGCCTGGGCATCGCCGAGGCGGCCTTTCAGGGCGGCCTGGCCTATGCCCGTGAACGCCTGCAGTCACGCAGCCTGGCAGGGCCCGTGGCGCCCGAACGCAGTGCCGACCCGATCATCTGCCACCCGGACGTGCGGCGCATGCTGTTGACCCAAAAGACCCTCAGTGAAGGCTGCCGCATGCTGGCCGCCTTCGCGGCGCAGGCCCTCGACCTCGAACACGGCGCCGCGCAGCCTGAAGTGCAGGCAGCCGCCGGGCGCCGGGCGGCGTTGCTGATCCCCATCGTCAAGGCGTTCCTCACCGATGTCGGCCAGGAGGTCGCCAGCCTGGGCGTACAGCTGTATGGCGGGCATGGCTACATCCGTGAATGGGGCATGGAGCAACTGATGCGCGACAGCCGTATCACCCAGCTGTACGAGGGCACCAATGGCATTCAGGCCCTGGACCTGGTTCGCCGCAAGCTGCTCGGCGACGGCGGCGAGCAGCTGCGCCTGCTCATCGATGAACTGCTCGAAGCATCGCGCAGTTGCCGCGCCGACGCGCTGGCAGGCATGGCCCACGCCGTCACCCAGCGGCTGCTGGAGTGGCGCAACCTCAGCGCTGAGATCCTTGACGCCTGCCGCTGCGACCCCCAGGAGATCGGCGCGGTGTCGGTGGATTTTCTCGCCTACTCAGGCTACGTGCTGCTGGCCGCGCTGTGGCTGCGGGCTGCCGAGCGTGCCAGCGCGGCGCTGGCGGCAGGCGCTGCAGACAGCGCTTTCTACCAGGCCAAGTTGCACGCTGCCAGCTTCTACTGGCGGCGGGTATTGCCGCGCGCGAGTGCCCACTGTGAGGCGTTGCGTGGCGGCGCGCAGTGCCTGATGAGCCTGGATGAAGCGCACTTCGCCTTCTGACCCGGCCCGGCTGTTCACCCACAAGAACAAGAGGAACACCAACATGCAGCCATTCAGTTTTGCCACCACCCCCCACTTGCTCTGCGAAGCCGGCGCCGCCGGGCGCTTGGCGCAGTTGTGCCGGCAGCGCGGGGTGCGCCGCGTGCTGATCGTCACAGACCCAGGCATCGTCAACCTGGGCATGCTCGATGACCTGCTGCCGGGGTTCACCCAGGCGCACCTGAGCGTGGCGATCTTCAGTGAAGTCAATGCCGACCCCAGCCATGCCTGCGTACTGGCGGCGGTCGGCCGAGCGCGGCATATCGGCGCCGAGCTGATTGTCGGTTTTGGTGGCGGTAGCTCCATGGATGTCGCCAAGCTGGTGGCGTTGCTGGCGCACCCCGAGTGCGAGCAGCCGCTGGAGGCTGTTTACGGCATCGACCAGGCCAAGGGCGCGCGCCTGCCACTGATCCAGGTGCCAACCACCGCCGGGACCGGCTCGGAGGTAACGCCCGTCGCGGTGATCACCACCGGCGAGGCGGCCAAGATGGCGGTCATTTCACCGTTGCTGTTGCCCGACCTGGCGCTGCTCGATGCCGAGCGCACCTTGGGTTTGCCCCCGGCGATCACCGCAGCCACGGGTATCGATGCCATGGTCCATGCCATCGAGGCCACCACCAGCCAGTTCAAGCGCAACCCGCTGTCCAGCCTGTTGGCCCGTGAAGCGCTGGCGCTGCTGGCCGGCAACCTGGATCAGGCGGTGCACAACGGTGGCAACCTGGCGGCGCGCCAGGCCATGCTGCTGGGCGCCTGCCTGGCCGGTCAGGCATTTGCCAACGCGCCGGTGGCGGCGGTGCATGCACTGGCCTACCCGTTGGGTGCGCGCTATCACGTGCCCCACGGGCTGGCCAACGCCCTGGTATTGCCCCATGTGATGCGCTTCAACCGTGGCGAGGCGTTTGCGGACTACGCGGCGCTGGCGCCGGCATTGCTGGGCGAGCGGTTGGTGCCTGGCGACCCCCATGAGCTGTGCAGCCAATTTATCGCTGAGCTGGAGCAGCTGGCGCCACGCTGCGGCCTGCCCAGCCGGCTGCGTGATGTGGGCGTGCCACGGCACAGCCTGCCCCTGCTGGCCGAGGATGCCCTGCAACAGCAACGGTTGCTGGTCAACAACCCGCGCAAGGTCACCCTCGCCGATGCCCTGGCCCTCTACCAGGCGGCGTTCTGAACATGGCCAGGGAGCGCCCGCTGCGCGGCGCCTACCGCCATTTCCAGCCGATCACCACGCGCTGGCACGACAACGACCTGTATGGGCATGTGAACAATGTCGTCTATTACGGTTTTTTCGACAGCGCCGTGAATACCTGGCTCATTGAGCATGCCGGCCTGGATATCCATCGCGACCCGGTGGTGGCCTACGTGGCCGGGTCTGCCTGCGACTATTTCGCCTCTGTTGCCTTCCCGCAACGCATTGAGGTGGGCATAGCCGTCGAGCGGCTGGGCAACAGTTCCGTGCACTACGCCCTGGCCGTGTTCGTCGAGGGCGAACCTGAAGCCTGCGCGGCTGGCCGTTTCATTCATGTTTTCGTCGACCGTCGCGATAACCGCCCGGTCGCCATTCCCGCCAGGCTGCGCAGCGCCTACCAGCGCCTGCTGTCGCTTTGACTGCTCAAGGAGAGCCGTTTCATGCAAGACGCCGTCATCGTCTCCACCGCGCGCACGCCCATCGCCAAGGCTTGGCGCGGCGCTTTCAACGACCTCACCACACCGAGCATGAGCGCCATCGCCATTCGCGCTGCAGTCGAGCGCGCGGGTGTGGAACCGGGTGAAATCGAGGACCTGGTGCTGGGCACCGCCATGCAAAGCGGTACTGCTGCGATCAACCCGGCGCGCCTCTCGGCCCTGGCGGCCGGGCTGCCGCTGTCGGTGCCTGGGCAAACCATCGACCGGCAGTGCGCTTCGGGGCTGATGGCCATCGCGATCGGCGCCCAGCAAATTCGCGGCGAGGGTATGCACGTGGTGGTCGGCGCCGGGCAGGAGCAGATCAGCCTGGTGCAGCAGGCCCACATGCAGGCCGCCACCGCCGCTCAGGACGCCACGGTGCGGCGCATGTGCGAGCACGCCTACATGCCCATGCTGCAAACGGCCGAGCTTGTCGCCGATCGTTACGGCATCGGTCGCCAGGCGCAGGACCGTTACGCCTTGCTGTCGCAGCAGCGCACGGCAGCCGCCCAGGCTGCCGGGCTGTTCGCCGATGAAATCGTGCCGGTAACGGCGCAGCGCAAGGTCGTCGACAAGGTCACCGGTATTCAGACCTACGAACGTGTGTACCTGGCCCAGGATGAAGGAAACCGCCCGCAGACCCAGCTGGCGGACCTTGAGGCATTGCAGCCGGTGCTCAACGGCGGCTGCGTGACCGCAGGAAACGCCAGCCAATTGTCTGACGGTGCCAGCGCCTGTGTGCTGATGAGCGGTGCCCGGGCGGCCCGCTCGGGTTGCCAACCGCTGGGGTTGTACCGAGGCATGGCGGTGGTCGGCCTGGCCCCGGAGGAAATGGGCATTGGCCCGGTACTGGCAATACCTCGCCTGTTGGCGCGCCACGGGTTGCGGGTCGAGGACATCGGTTTGTGGGAGATCAACGAAGCGTTCGCCTGCCAGGTGCTTTACTGCGTTGAGCGCCTGGATATCGACCCGGCACGGCTCAACGTCAACGGTGGGGCCATCGCCATTGGCCACCCCTACGGCATGAGCGGTGCGCGCATGGTCGGGCATGCCTTGCTCGAAGGCCGTCGGCGCAAGGTGCGCCATGTGGTGGTGAGCATGTGCGTCGGCGGAGGCATGGGGGCTGCGGCCTTGTTCGAGGTGCTCTGATTGATCGCCAACGAGCCATAACGAAGTGGCATGGCATTGATCCGAAGACGCTATTTGTGAGGGCCGTTCAACCTGCCTGATACTCGTCATCACCGACACCGCCGGCCTGGGCGGCCGGCGCGTCCGCGCTGAATACATCATTTCCCTCTCTAATAAAACAACAAGAGGTTAAGCGTGAGCGCAATCCTTTCTTTCTGCCGACGCCGTGCGCCGGTGGCGGCACTGTGCTGCCTGCTTGCCACCCCCGTTGCCGGCGTGCAATTCGATGTTGGCCCGGTACAGGGCCGTTTCGACTCAGCCCTGTCGTTCGGTACCGCCGTCAGCACGGCCAATCCGGACAACCACCAGTTACAGGCCGCCAACGGCAATGACGGGCGGCGCAACTACCGGGCAGGCGATGTGTTCTCGGCAATCTTCAAAGGCACCCACGACCTGGAGCTGCGCCGCGACAACCTCGGTGTGTTCCTGCGCGGTACCTACTGGTACGACACCCTGCAGCGTGACCACAGCCAGCGGGCGGTGGACATCGACGACCACAACCGCCAGGAATCGGCGAAAACCGCTGGCGCAGAGTTGCTCGATGCCTTTGCCTATGCCCTCTACGACATCGACGGTGAGCCCGGCTCGTTGCGCCTGGGCAAACAGGTGGTCAACTGGGGAGAAAGTCTGTTCATCCAGGGCGGGCTGAATGTGATCAACCCCTTCAACCAGGCCGCCCTGCGCCGGCCCGGTTCAGAGGTGAAAGATGCCCTGGCGCCGGTCAACCTGGTGTATGTCACGCAGAACCTGAACCCGGCGCTGTCGTTCGACGCCTTCTATCAGTTGGACTGGGAGCAGACCCGGCTGGACAACTGTGCCACGTTCTTTTCCGGCAACGACTTCATGCCCGAAGGTTGCACGGGCCTGGATGTCGGCGGGCAAATGGTGACCAACCCGGCCGTTTCGCAAGCCTTGGCTCCCTTCGGTGTGACGCTCACGGAGGAGGGCGTGCGCGTGCCCCGGGGCGCCGACCAGGATGCGCGCAACGGTGGCCAATGGGGCTTGTCGCTGCATTGGTATGTCGAACCGCTGGATACCGAGTTCGGCCTGTTCGCCGCCAATTACCACAGCCGCTCCCCCTACCTGGGCACGGTCAGCAGCCCCTACTATGCCAACAATGGTTTTGCCCGGGGACTGTGCGGCAATGTCGGCGTGGCGCTGGCCAACTGCGGCGCCTTTCTGGCCTCCAGCAACGGGCAGACCCTGGCCGGCGCGTTACGCATGGGGACTTCGCAGTATCGAGCCCAATACCCTGAAGACATCCGTCTGTATGGGCTTACCTTTGCCACCACCCTGCGCAACGGTGCCGCAGTGCAAGGCGAGCTGAGTTACCGGCCGAACATGCCGGTGCAACTCAACGGCAACGACATCTTGCAGTCGTTGCTCAATGCCCCCGGTCGCAGCCCGCTGAACGCCGATGGCTTGCGCCCTGCGACCGACAACACGCTGTTCGACGGTTACCGGCGTAAGGAGGTAACCCAAGCCCAGGTATCGGCCGTACAGGCGTTCAGCCAGGTCATGGGCGCCAACCAGTTGCTGCTGATGGGCGAGGTGGGGGCCACCTATGTCGGTGGCCTGGAGGGGCGTTTTGGGCCGCGTTATGGCCGCTCCGGGGCCTATGGCAATGGCGAGCTGGCCGACAACAGCCTGTGCCTGGCGATCTCGAAAAGCCCGGGCGACTGCAACAGCGAAGGTTTTGTCACGCCCTTTTCCTGGGGGTACCGGCTGCGTGCGACCTGGAGCTACCCGTACCTGATCCAGGGCCTGGACATCCGCCCCAACCTGGCCTGGGCCCATGACGTGAAGGGTTACTCACCCGCTGATGGCTCGGCCTTCAACGAAGGCTCGCGCTCGATCAGCCTGGGCGTGGACGTCAGCCTGGCCAGCCAGTACTGGGCCAGCCTGGCCTATACCGATTACCTCGACGGTGATTACGGCACCCGCGGTGACCGCGATTATGTGGCGTTCAGCGTGGGCGCCAACTTCTAGTGCAACCAAGGAGCAAGACCATGTCCAAGCGCAACATGCAGCCTTCATCCGCAAACCTGCCTGGCATCGCCCTGGTGCTGGCCGGTGCCTTGGCCCCTGGGCTGGCGGCCGCTGCTTCGAGCGGGCAGGGCGTGATGCAGGGGTTCCCACCGGCACCGGAGTTGCGTGTCAACCAGGCCAATGCCTTTCAGCCACCGTACCTGCGCTGGTCGATGCGCCACGCCCGCGAGGTGTCGCCGACCCGTGGCATTGGCCGTGCAGCCAAGCCGCTGGCCTTGCCCGAAGGCAGCGCTGCGGCGCTCGATCAGCTGGCCTTCAGTGCCGGCGACCAGCCGTTGACCGTGGGCGGTTACCTGCAGCAATCCAGCACCGACGGGCTGATCGTGCTGCACCGCGGCAAGGTGGTGTACGAGCGTTATCTGGAAGGTTTCCAACCTGGCCAGCCGCATATCTGGGCATCGATGACCAAGTCGGTCACCGGCTTGATCGCCGCCCAGCTGATCGCAGAAGGTGTGCTGGACCCGCAGCGCACGCTGGCGCATTACGTGCCGGAACTGAGCGGCACGCCGTTTGGCGAGTCCACCGTACAGGCCAATCTGGACATGCGGGTGGCGGTGGAGTATCCCGCACAGATGCCGCCGGACCTTGGCCTGTTTGCCGCCACCGGCCTGATACCGCGGGGCGAGGGCATGCCAGGGGATATCTACAGCTTCCTCCAGCAGGTGCAGCAGGCGCCGAACCCTGACGGCAATGCGCCTTTCTTCTACCAGAACGGTTCGCCGGAGGCCCTGGCCTGGGCATTGCGGCGCATCACCGGGCTCAACTGGGCCCAACTGGTCGAGCAGCGGTTGTGGTCACGCTTCGCCGAGGACGTTGCCTATGTCCAGGTCGACCCGCTCGGGACCGAGATGGCCAGTGGTGGCATCAGCTGCAACCTGCGCGACACCGCCCGCTTCGCCGAGCTGGTGCGCCGCGAACTGGCCCGCGATGCCAAAGGCGACAGCTTCAACCAGGCGGTGCACAGCACCTTCCAGCCTGCGGACCCGGCGGTGTTCGCCCGTGGCAACCTTGGGCCTGGCCGGCCAGGTTACGGCTACCGCAACTACTGGTACCAGAAGAATGACGGCGATGGCTCGGTCGAGGCCAGCGGGCGCTTCGGTCAGAAGATCTACATCAACCCTCGCCGCGAAGTGGTGATCGTGAAGCTGTCAGCCACCGCCGATCAGGCCAGGCGCGCCACGCGTGCCGACGGCGAGGTAAAAACCACCGCCCGCGTCGTGGACTCGCCGGCCACGTTCAACAGCATGGTTGCTGCATTGCTGGCGGCGCTGCCTGGTTGAGCTGTGAGGGGGCATGGGGTGCGTGAAGCGGACGTTGATGAATGGTGGGACGAGGCGAGAAGAGGGGCAACGTCCTGTTGCAGGGCGCCCCCACGATCAACGGGCCTGATGATGAAGACTCAACGGTATCTGAAATTTAGGAAAACATAACAAATCATGGTTGCGGTCAGGCCGCACAATATGTAATCGACTCGCGGCAGGAGTATAACCAGCCCGCCTAAAGCCAGTACGATCAAGGTATTCTGTACTATGTATTTTCTGATTTTCGGTACAGCTATGAAATAGCCGTATTGCTTGCCCAGGAAAAACAAGGTCATGCCGATGAATGACATGATCTGGAAATCGAGTATGGCAATGTCATTCAGGATGGCATGCCGGATCAAGTTTGCCAGGAGGGCCAGCCCCATGAATAGAAAAAGGTGCGAGTAGATCAAGGCGTGCCCACTCATATTGCTATCATTTCTATTGGAGTAAATCGTGTGGCTGGACCAGACCCACCATAACGGAACAAAAAGCAGGAAAAATGTCCATAATTGCTCCTGTTCAAAGTGACCCTGCTGAACGTGCCCGAGCGTATGCGTAACCTTGCCAATCGCAACAACAAAAATCAGATCAAAAAACAACTCCAGCCATGTGGCGTGTCGATTTTTTTCATGATACTTCAAGGGTTTCATGCGCTGCTGGCTCCGTGTGCACCTCTGTCATGTAGAAGGGAACTGACGGTGCCTGGGCCTCAAGCCGGGCAGGGGTAATGCCAGACTGATGTCACTGTCTGGGCTTGGCGATTTCACCCACGTGCTATCGAAAGCTCAATGATATGACTTATCGCAGTGAACTCGGGAACACCGTCATAGCGAAGTCCGTCAATGTAAAACGCCGGGGTGCCATTCACGCCGCTGCGTACACCGCCATTGAAATCGGATCTTATTTTGGGTGCGTAGGTACCGTCTTGCATGGCCAGGTAGAGTTCTTCTACGGAAAGGCTGTGTTTCAGAGCGATGGCCCGAAACAGCGGCATGCCCAATCGGTCCTGATTTTCATACAGTTCATCGTGAGCTTCCCAGAAGAATCCTCGACTTCCGGCATACTCAGCGGTGATGGCTGCACCCATCGCCTGCGGGTGAGCGGTGGTCAGTGGAAAGTTACGGAACACGAACAGCAAGTCATCGCGAAAATGCTGTTGCAGATTCTTCACCATCCAATGCGCTTCACCGCAATAGGGACATTGATAGTCGCCAAATTCTACCAAAATGACCTTGGCTTGCGCACTTCCCTGGCAATGGTCGTTGGCACTTACCGGAACTTTGAGAGTGGCCATGGGATCACCTGCTAACTTATTGTTGGCGTGCTGTGTGATGAAATCGCCAGCGCATCCAGCGCATCCAGAATGCCGTCCGCCCCAGGGTTGATGGCCATGGGTGAGACGTAACTCCAGGCGACCACTCCTTCCTTGTCGATCACGAACAGTGCACGCTTACAAACCCCCAGGTGGGTCTCGTACGCGCCATACTGTCGCGCCACAGCCCCTTTGGGCTCGAAATCGGCCAGCAGGCTGAAGTGAAAATTCCGATCTTTGGCAAAGGCCTGATGACACCAGGTGCTGTCAACTGAGATACCCAGCAGCGCTGCACCGTATTCTTTGAAGGTGGGTAACAACTGGTTGTACAAAGTCAGTTGATCACCACACACGGAAGTCCAGTCAGCAGGATAAAACGCCAGTATCACGGGATTTCCCTTCAACTCGCGCAGCGATAACGGTTGATCAGGGGTTGCGTACAGCGTGAAGTCTGGCGCGGCAGTACCGGCCGGCAGCGGCCCTTGAACCAGGCCGTCATTCGCCTCTTTTGCATTATCAAATTCTGAAGTGTTCATTGCCTGAACCTTGATAGATGGGTGGTTGGGGCGTGCTCAGTGGGAGATGACGTGCCCGGGGGATAACTCCATCCACCATCAAGGGGTTTGAAAAAAGGCAAGCATGCCTCTATCTCAACCTGAGCCTGGGTTTTTCGGCAGCGAGGCGTTCACGTTCCGCAACAAGGAACACAAGAAGATCCGCCGTGTATTCGCGGAATTGGATTGAGGCCAGGTTGGCAGGGAAGCGGTCGGATTTGCTCTGACTCACCAAAAAGTATAGTCGGTGTTGGCGCCTACCGGAGTCGCAGAACGAATTTTCGCTACCCTCCAGTCAAGCAACACTTCTTGACGAATATCGCGTTGGGCTCACGGTGCAGGACGTTTCTGCGCCCGGAGCGCTGCAGCATCTGAGCCAGGGGGGGCGGGAGACTGCACTCCATCAATCTCGATAGGATCAACGCCTTTGCGTGATAGCAATCGCTTGTCGCTCACACGGTAAGGGCAGTGTCGAGTGGTGTAGACAGTCACCCGGCTCATGGCGCTTCCCTCCTAACGGGCCGACGGCGGAAAGTCGATGTCGGTCGTGGCGACATTGTTCAGGTAGTTGGTCAGCGTCAACAGTGTGACCTGTGCCACCACGTCCACAATCTTGCTGTCGGTGAGGCCTGCTTCGCGTGCTGCCGTGATCTGTGCATCGCTCAACTGGCCGCGGCTTTCGGTGATCTGTTGCGCCAGTGTGGCGACCGCGCTGAGTGTGCCGTTGCGGGCCTGGCTGATGGCTTCATCACTCAAGCCGGCCTTGGTAGCAAAGTAGCTATGGGCTGCCAGGCAGTAGTCGCAACCATTGATTTGCGAGGTGGCGAGGGCAACGACTTCACGCTCGGCGGCGCTGAGTGAACTTTTGCCCAGGGCCTGCGCGAGCCCCAGGTAACCATTGAGTGCGGCCGGCGAGTGCGCCAGTGTCCTGAATGCATTGGGAATGAAGCCCAGGCCTTTCTGAATACCTTCCAGGGCAATTCGCGAGCCGGCAGGGGCTTGCTCCAGCGAGAGCGCAGTAATACGGGTCATGGTATTTCTCCTTTGGGATGCTCGATCGGTTTGTCGATCGGCTTGGTATGAATCGTAAGGAGATGAGCTTTCCTTTCGGGTTCAGATCGTCCAAGTTATGCAACAGATCGTCTAAACCTGAGGGCGCCATGGACCGTCTATCGACATTGCTCAAGCACTTCAACTTGCATGCATCGACGTTTCATCAGGGTGGATTCTGTGGCACCACGCCCGTTTACGGGCAGCACAGTTTCGGCCATGCACATCTGCTGCGTGCAGGGCGGCTGACCTTCAGGAACAATCGCGGCCAGCCCACCGAATTGTCTGAGCCAAGCCTGATCCTGGCGGTGCGCCCACAGGCGCATCAATTGCTGGCGAGCGAAGCCGATGATGCGCAACTGGTATGTGCCACCTTGCATTTCGACGGGGGGGCCAACAATCCGCTGACTTTGGCGTTGCCGGATTTCATCATCATGCCGTTGCGCGAATTGCAGGGCCTCGATGGCACCCTCGACTGGCTGTTTGCAGAGGCCTTTGGCGATGAATGTGGCCGCGATGTAGTCCTCAATCGGCTGTTCGAACTGATGGTGATTCAGCTGCTTCGGCACCTGATGGCCAGGCGGACCATCGCCTCAGGGATGATGGCGGGGTTGGCCCATGCTCAGCTGTCGCGAGCGCTCGTGTGCATTCACGACGAACCTCAGCGCAATTGGTCCGTGGCAGAACTCGCCGGTCGTTCCGGCATGTCGCGGGCGAGCTTTGCTGCGCACTTTCGCGAGACGGTGGGTATTACGCCGGCAGATTACCTGGCGAACTGGCGCATCAGCCTGACCCAGAAGCGCCTGCGCGAAGGCCGCCCGATAGCCCTCATTGCAGATGAAGTGGGCTATGAAAGCCCGTCTGCGTTGGCCCGCACCTTTCGGCGGAAGGTGGGTACAAGCCCGAAAGGATGGCTGCAGCAGAAGCCGGCATGATGCCTGAACACAGATTGCCGTACTTCGCTGGCCGTTGTTTGCAAGCCCGGTGATTGCGAGTTCAGCGCAGACTGGCTTGGCAGTATTCCTTTGGCAGCAATTCAAGGATGTCAGTACGGGATGCCCTCGTAGCCCCAGCTACTTGCGCTTGAAGGCTTCTCGACGAGACTCGCGTTCGTCAAGGAAACGATCGCTGATGAGCGCCTCCAAGTCCTTGCGTTCCACAGCGTCGCCGCAGTGAGGACAAACGCTGGCAACACCCACATCATGGCCCTGTGCGGCTTACGCTGTAGCAGTGGGGCAGTTGCCGCTTTGGCAAACGTCCCGGAACGCCTCTCTGTTCACCTGGAGCACCATCCCAATCCGACCCAACGCCTGATCCAGCAACGCCACACTTTTGCCAAGGGTTCCTGGGGCGGCGAATGGCATCCCGACTTCGTGCCGCAGGAGGGCGACATCATCATCCAGGCACACTGGGGACAAAGCGGGTTCGCTAATACCGACCTGGACTTCCAGCTAAAGCAGCGAGGCATCACACACGTGATCGTCGTCGGCCTGCTGGCGAACACCTGCATCGAATCGACCGCACGCTTCGCCATGGAGTTGGGTTATCACGTGACGCTGGTACGCGATGCGACAGCAGAACTGCGAACGGGTGAACGACATTCGCGCTAGAGCGAAGCCCACTCTTCACGATACTGAACCAGGAAATCCACAAAAGCGCGCACCCTCTGCGGGACATGACGACCGTGAGGGTACAGCAAGGTGTACGGTCTCGATCGCCCGCCAAACGGTTTCAAGACTTCGACGAGTCGTCCGTCAGCCAGCTCTTGTTCCACGATGAATTTGTAGGTTTGGAATAAACCGGCAGCGTTCTTGGCGAGTGTCACTCCGCCCAACACATCGTCGGAACACGAATAGCTTCCAGCGGTGAATACCTCACGCTCTCGACCGTCCTCTTGGAACAGCCACGAGATACGCCTACCGCTACTCGGAAGCTCAAACTGAATGCATTCATGCTGCTCCAGGTCCTGCAAGGTCTGCGGTGTCCCGGCTTTCTCCAGGTAGGCCGGGGACGCTACGACAACCAGCTTGGCATCCTCCAGCAACCTCGCAATCATCGTGGAGTCAGGCTGAGCTCGTACACGAATCGCCAGATCGTACCCTTCTGCAACGAAGTCGATATTTCGATTACCAAGGTGGATATCAACCGTTACTTCAGGATACAGGTCCCGAAATTTTGGCAGCAACGGCAGGATGCGGTGGTGCCCATAAGTCGTGGGCAGGCTGATGCGAAGACGGCCTGAAGGCGTTGCTTGAGCGCCCATAACGGCCTGCTGGGCCTCCACCAGTTGCGTCAGTGCCTGGCTGCACTGCTCGAAGAAATCCTTTCCCGTATCGGTCAATCGAATGCTTCGGGTTGTCCTTGTGAACAGCCGAGAGCCCAGCCTTTTTTCCAAACGAAGGATCGACCTGCTCACTGCGGCCGGGGTAACGCCAGCGAGCTGAGCTGCGGCAGTAAAGCTGCCCGCTTCCGCCGACAGACAAAACAGCTCAATGCTTCCCAACTGCAGATCGTCAAAGTGCCGCTTCATGGGATTTATCCGTACAGAGGCTGGTAGGAGGCTGGGCGTCGCACACTGCGGTAGACAGATACACCGAACTGAGCGTGCTGCTTGCATTCTGTCAATCAATGACCTGCGCTCTGACCGCCGTCGACGTGCAGGATCTCGCCGGTGACAAACGAAGCGCTGTCCAAGTAGAGAATCGCTTGAACGATGTCGTTGATCTCGCCCATGTGACCGACGGGATGCAGCTTGCCCAGGGTATCGTGAGTTTCGGCGCCATGCATTGGGGTCTTGATGATGCCAGGCGACACGGCGTTAGCGCGGATGCCTCGCTTGGCATACTCAATCGCGATCGATTTGGTTGCAGCGTTGATGCCACCTTTGGTGAGCGATGCCATTACCGACGGAACACCGTCGATTGCGTGGTCAACCAGGCTGGTGGTGACGCTGACCACATGCCCGCTACCATTCTTCTCCATTTGCGCGATGGCGAGCTGGGAGATGTAGAAGAAGCCGCTCATATTGGTTGCAACGACTTGCGCATAGTCTTCTTTGGTGTAGCGGGTGAACGGTTTGGCGACGAAAATCCCGGCGTTGTTGACGAGCGTATCGATGCGCCCGAAGCGGGCCACGGCTTCGCGCACCACGCGTTCGGCTGTGGCCGGATCCGCGATATCACCGGCAACAGTCAGGATATCTGGATCGGTCGATGGTTGAATGGAGCGCGAGGTCGCTACCACTTTGTGGCCGAGGGCTCGGAACCCTTCCACTACACCTGCACCAATGCCTTGGGATGCACCCGTTACGATGACTACCTTTTGAGAGTTGCTCATGATGTTTCCTCAACTATGGATTCAGTTTTCAGTCAGACGAAGCGACGTGTGCCGCCTGCCGTAACACGTCTTCGTAATACTCAACAGACTGTGAGCCTGCGACGACTTGCCGATTGTTCAGTACCAGTGCGGGTACCGAGGTGATGCCGCGATCCAAGTAAAAACTTTCAAGCGCTCGGACTTCATCGGTGAATTGCCCGCGTTCAAGTACTGCCTGCGCTTGCTGGGCGTTCAAACCGACTTTCTGAGCCAACGCCACCAACGTCTCGTGACTGCTGGGGTTTTGCCCATTCACGAAGTAAGCCTCAAGCAATGCTCGGTGAAGCTCGCTTTGCAGCCCTTGGCTCGCTGCCCAGA
This sequence comes from Pseudomonas sp. LRP2-20, assembly GCF_024349685.1. Classification (NCBI taxonomy): domain Bacteria; kingdom Pseudomonadati; phylum Pseudomonadota; class Gammaproteobacteria; order Pseudomonadales; family Pseudomonadaceae; genus Pseudomonas; species Pseudomonas sp. LR2-20. The sequence continues at coordinate 2,170,075 of NZ_AP025944.1, forward strand.
ACAGCAGGCGATGTGCATCATGGGTATTGAAAAAGTGAGTTCGTCTTTGAAGATTGAACTCAACGCCCAGCTCCCGTCCTCTTTCAATAATCATCAGATTACGTGCCGTCACCTGCTCCGAAGTTCTTCCGTACTTGCGAATCATGTGCTGGATGGCATCCTCACCCTCGACGGGCATGTCGGGATTGAGCTCAAACGGTTTAAACGTCAACTTGACATCGATTTCGCCGGCTACGTTGGCGATGGCTTGGTCCAAGGCAATCGAGCCAAGCGCGCACCACGGACATACGACATCAGAAACAAAGTCGATTATGACTGTGTGCTTCATGGTTTTGCTTCGGCTAATTGCTTTCTGTACGCGGTTGTCGTAATTCCAGAGTAACCCCAGTTGTCCGTGTCGACTTCTTCGATCACGATGTGGGTCAACGTCGGGTCTTTATGAAGCACGCGCTCCATCGTGTCAGTGATTTCTTTTATTACCTGAGCTTTTTGCTCACGGGTAACACCATCGCGCGTAATGCGGACGCTGATGAATGGCATGGGGAGTTCCTCTATCAAGTGTGCGTTGGGTGATGAGCAGTTGATGGAGAAACTTTAAGAATTCAGAGCGAGTTGATAAATATGCCCTGAGGTACTTCATTTGTTATCTCGTGTATCGAATCACGGGCACCGTAGCCCGTGCCAGGCAACTCCAATTCATGGGGCTGGCCTCTTTGCGGGGCAAGCCGGCTTTCACCGAATCACTGGCAAACTCCCTGGCAGCCTTGAGTCGATTGCTGACCGCCGTGAAGAATCGCCATCGACCCCTGTCGGTCAGTTCCGGCAGACTTTTGGGGTCATATCACTTTTACCGCGCGGCCAATGAATTTCACCGGCCCCGTCGGCAGCCCGGTGGGCGAACCGCCGGCTTTCTCCAATGTCAGCTCGAACAACTGGTTGGCCTCCAACGGTGGCAGGCTCAGTAGCGGAACCCGGTAGGGTTCACCAGGTTTGACCAGGCCCAGCGACACCGGTGCGCGCCACTGCTCGCCCTTGGTCCAGAACTGCAGGGCCATGCCTTCGGGGACGGCATCCTTGGCAAGCGGGATCAGCTCGATCATACGGCTGTCGCTGGTCTGAACCACCCAGCCGGGGGCCTGGCTGCTCGGCGCCACCAGCACGACCACGAATTGAGTGGTGGGCGGGGGTGTTGTCAGCAACATGAACGCCAGCAACACGCTTGCAGCCAGCCCCGCAGCACTCAGTGCCTGCCATAGGCCGAGGCGTTGCCACCACTTGACTGAGGGTGCGGCCAGTTCATTCAGGCTACGCTGGATACGGCCCCACAGGCGGGCGCTCGGTGGCCGCGCAGCAGCCAGCGCGGTCAGCTCCAGCAGGCGTGCCTCCCAGGCATCCACTGCGGCGCGCAAGGATGGGTCGGTGCCCAGGCGTTGGGTGACCGCGGCGTGTTGCTGGGGCGACAAGGTCCCCAAAACGTATTCGCCGGCGAGGGTGTCCAGTGCTTCGGCAGTATCCGGGTTCATTCCAGGCACTCCCGCAGCGCCTTCAGGCTGCGCTTGATCCAGGCCTTGACGGTGCCCAAAGGTGCACCCAGCAGCCCGGCGATTTCGGCGTGGCTGCAGCCGTCCACATAGGCGTGCAGGATGCAACGCTGGGGGGCTGGCTGCAATTGTTCGAGGCAACGGTAGATTTTCGCCGAGCCTGACCAGAGGTCAATGTCATCAAAGCCGCCCTGCACTGCGGTTGAAGTATCGATGTCGGCGTCATCCAGCACGGTTTCACGGCGAGTATCGCGGATCGTGTTCAGCGCCAGGTGGCGGGTGATGCTGTAGATCCAGCCCCGGGCCGAGCCGCGCGCCGGGTCGAAGCTGGCAGCGCGGGTCCAGATGCGGATGATTGCATCGTGGACGATATCTTCGGCGGTGGCGTCGTCACGCGCGATGCGCCGGGCAACACCCAGCAGGCGTGCACCCTCGTGATCGTAGAGCGCATGCAGGGCTTGGCGGTCGCCCTGGGCACAGGCTTTGAGACAACGGTCGAAGTCGAAGTGGGTGGCAGGCGAGTCCAACGTGTCCGCATTCCTTGATGTGTGCAAGGTACCCCGGCCATTGAGCCGGGGGCTTGCCAACGAGCGTAGATGAACGATTGCAAGGTGTCTGCTCAAGTGCCCTTCACTTGGCTGTCCAGAACACATAGTCGGCCTGGTACTGGACGACCTGCCGGGCGCCTTTGTTTTGCGCCGTGCAGTCGCTTGCCGGGGCCACGCCGCCGCGGGTGGCCAGGCGCTGAATGTAGCTGACGCCGTGCATGGCGCCCTTGCCCTCGGCCGGGTTGGCCTTGACCAGTTGGTAGGGCAGGGCGCCTTTGTCGGCCGGCGCCACCGCCAGCTGGGTGCCGGTTACTTTCGACCCATCCTTGGCCTGCCAGGTGGCAGGTGGGCCGAAGTAGTCACCCACCTGTTTTCCGGCGCGGTCATTGAGCACGGCCTTGGGGCCGACGAAGGTCCATTCGGTTTGCCCGGGGGTGTTGGCCTTGTCTCGGCACTCGTAGGTGATCTCGCCAACGCCGACGGTCTCAAGCAAGACACGATGGCCATCGGGGACCTTGACCGCATCTGGCAGCGGGGCTTGGGCGTGTACGGGCTGCAGCGCCAGGGCGAGGCTGCAGGCGAGCAGGCAGGCGGAGGTTTTGAGGCTCATGGGGAGTGCTCCTGACAGGTGATTTGGCTGGGCAGTCACAAACCGCCCACTAGCAATACCCGCCAACGAGCAAACTGGATGCACTGAATGGGGCGCAAGCTTCCACCCACAGCTTTCCATCCATTCCTCTGAGGGCCAGGCTCCTCAAGAAGTGGCTCTGAATCGGCGCCGGCTGGCACTACCTGCCACTATCGCACACGCCACCAAGGCCACGCCGGCTGCCCACAGAAATCCATAGGTTCGCCCTCCTGGCACGAACTCGATGAATGAAGAAAGGAACTGCCCGCCGAAGATTGCTACAGAAAGCCAGGCCAGATTACGTCCCCGCTGGGCAGCATGACTGAGCTCGATGGTCATGTGGTTGAGCAATGGCACGGTGAGCCCGAATCCAAGACCAAGGCAAATTCCGGCTTCGATCATCAACGTCATGCCCTCTGCGGTCACAAACGCCAAGTGCGCCAGCGCGTAAAAAGCCAATCCGAAAATCAGTGTTGCGTGTTCGCCTGCCTTGCGGGCAGCAATGGGCATGAGGGCCGCTGCTCCCACCGCAACCAGTGAAACACCAGACAGAAAGTACCCGACCTGGGCTTCATTGAGGCCAATGTCATGCAACCGCAATGGCAGCATGATGATCGCGCTGAAGAATACGATCATGGAGAGCGTGGCTAACGCATACACAAGCCTCAGCGCAGCCGAGGGCGAACGAGAGATCTCGCCTGCTGGCGTCGCGTGCCTGGTAACGGAAGGCTGTGGCACGCATACCAGCACCAGCGCAAGCAGCACCCACGCGCACAGGTACAGCGCGAATGGCCACTGCCATCCCACGTTTGCCAGAAGGCCGGCTGCGGAGAGAAAGAGCACGCCGCCCAGCTCGATTGACATGCCTTGCCTGGCAATCATGTTCAACCGGGCATTGCCTTCGTAGAACTCCGAGATCAGCCCGGTTCCGGCGGCCATGATCATGGCCGTCGATCCTCCCAGAAGGAGTCGGTCTACAAATATCGCTGGGCCGTGAAAAATGCAGCCCAGCATGCCTAACAGCCCGTAGGCAAACAGGCCAAGGCACAAGCTCTTGTATAGCCCGATTCGGTCGATGAGCTTGCCCGCCATTGGCCCAAAGACGATGACACCCAACGACGGGACAGTGACCAGCCAACTGGCAGCGTTACCGACGCCCAGTTTGTGAGCAATGGTAGGCAACCCCGGGACGATGACGCACCCGACCATGATGGTCAGCGACGCGACTGCCAGTAGCACGAGAGATCCTGATCGAGAAAGTGGTGGATTCATAGGCTTGCCCGTTAAATGGAACACATATCCGAATAACGGAACAGAGCATGTTGGGTTATCCTGTCGATGTCAACGAGAGGATCGACGAATGGCAAAGGGGGGAAGAGGTGACATCTGAAGCAGAGGGTGCTGGAAAGCAGGTCATCGCGCGTGCCGCTGCGGTGTTGAAAACGCTGGAAAATCAGCGCGATGGATTGAGCCTGAGCCAGGTTGCCAAGGCGTCCGGGTTGCCACGTACTACAGTGCATCGCATCGTGACGGCGCTGGAAGCTCAGCAGATGGTGATTACCGGCAGCTCGGGGATTCGGCTGGGTCCCGCACTTGTTCGGCTTGCGGCGTCTGCCCACACAGATCTGGTGGCAATTGCCCGGCCTTATGTCGAGAGCCTCGGGCGGCGTACCCGTGAGACTGTCGATGTCTCCGTGTACAAAGGGCTTCATGCCATTTCCGTGGATCAATATCCCTCGGATCAGGAATTGCGCGTCGTTTCCCCGGTGGGCACAGCATTTCCCATCCATTGCACCGCGCATGGCAAGGCGCTGCTGAGCACGTTCTCGGAAGCGCACTTGACCCAGATGCTGACGGCACCCCTTGAACGTCGCACAGCGTTGACCATCGTCTCTTTCGATGTGCTGATGGAGCAAGTGAGTGTCGCCAGACGACAAGGGTGGGCCATCGATCAGGAAGAGCACGCCCAGGGTGTTTGCGGTATCGGCGTGCATATCCGCAGCGGGCTATCGGAGCACTATGCGATCTCGCTGGCAGTCCCGGCACTGCGCTTCCACGACAATCTGGAAGTGCTGAAGGCGGCGCTACTTCAATGCAAGGCAGAAGTTGAAGCGGTGATTGGGGTGTGAGCATCCCATGAGGAGGGGGGCCGCTGAGAGCAGCCGTTCACGTGAATGGCCGCTTTTTCCCATTGCAGTTGTTCAGCATGTGGCTAAAATCGAGCAAAAGTAGATGGCACCCATAAGTGATTTGATGTTTACCTGCCCATGCTGCGGATATGCAGTCTTCGAGGAGCCCCCAGGGTCACACGACATTTGTCCAATTTGTTTCTGGGAGGATGACCTCTTCCAACTCTACTACCCTCACCAGAAAGGTGGCTCGAATAAATGTAGTTTGATTGAGGCGCAGGTGAACTTCTTCCAATTCGGTGCCTGCGAGCGAGGCATGGCGAAGAATGTGCGAGTCGCTAACCATGGCGATGTGCGGGATGGCGAGTGGTTCCCGCTCTGGGTTCGCCGAGTTGCCATCCCAGATGCCAAGTCCGAGAACCAACATTCTCAAAACATGCAATCGAAATACGACCTCTACCATTGGCTGCGAACCTAGTTGCGTGAAATGGCGTAAAAAGTCCGCTATGGGTCGAAAGCTGTCCTTTGCGAATGGCGGTTAACGACCCATAGCGGACATTCGTATCTGAGGTGATCTTTGTGGGAGCGGGTTTACCCGCGAACACGGGCGAAGCCCGTGCCATCCTCCGCGTTGCCTGCTTCGCGGGTAAACCCGCTCCCACAGGGTTTGCGCCGGCCTCGAAAAATGAGCAATAGCAGTACTTGCGCAATGGCCGCTTTGGGTCGAAAGCTGCCGGTTGCGATTGACCGCTCTCGCCCCAGAGCCGCCAGTGACCTCAGAGGCGATCTTTGTGGGAGCGGGCTTGCCCCGCGAACACGGGCGTAGCCCGTGCCAGGTAACTGAATCGCATGGGCCGGCCTCTTCGCGGGACAAGCCCGCTCCCACAGAATCACTGCCAACTTCACCGGCGGCTCTGGGTCGAAAGCTGTCCATTCGCGAATGGCGGTTAACGACCCTTAGCCGACCTTCAGATTTCAGAGATTACCGACAACCCATTTGCGATGCACTCACGAAGAACGATGAGCCAGGATGGGTTTCATCGCTTCCAGGCCAAGACCCGCGACGTGCCGCACGTGTTCATCGGTATCCAGTGTTGCCAGGCGTAGCGCCTCGATGGCTCGAAGCGTGTCGCCGGGCTGCAGGCCACGGTTATTCAGTCCACTCACAGCATGACGACGAATGGCTACGTGAGGTGAAACCAAACCGCGCAAGGCTTCGCTGACATCGGCGGTGGTGGTATCGATCTGGCCGTGGACTTCTTCAAAGGTCTCTTCAACAGCCGCCCGAAGCGCAGGGCGCTGATCAAGCAGGCGCTCAACGGGGGTGTAGTTCAGCACCGGCGGCTGCACGCCTCGCCAGCGGAAACCGTCGAAGTTAGCGCAAATACCCGCGACAGCGACGTCGGGCGCTTGCTGCATAAGCCAGTCGAAATCCTCAAGGTAACCCAAGGCATTTGCGCACCAGTTGCGGGTCGGCTGCTCACGGGCCTCAATTGCCTGTCGGCGCAGGGCCTGGATGACGGGCTCATCAGTCATGCCGGCCAGCCCGAGAATACGCGCGGCAGCGGCAGGCGCTCTCTGCCCGTCGAGTTGCTCGATAAGTGCTGTTTGTGCGCAACGGCCGTTGGCAATCAGCCAGCGCTCTGCGTCTTCCCCCGAAATGCCATCCGAACAATGTAAGCGGCTGACATAGAACGTGACCTGTTCGGCGAGCGGCAAGGCCGCGACATCGTGCAGGGTGTTTTCAATGGCCAGTTCGACAGGGAAATTAACCTCGAACTGCTGGCGAGTCATGCTGCGCTTGGCCAGGGACATGTAGCCTGCAAAGTCATGAAAAATGACCACGAAGCCAGGCGTCACACCCGGGTGCTGACTAAAATGGCGGCCCAGCGATCTGGCAGCACGGCTAACGGTGACCAGCAAGCGTTGCTCAGCCGCTTGCCATTGGCGAGGGCCAAGCCGATTGGCGTGGGCTTGCAGTTCATGATCGAGCCGCGTGAACGGTTCACCCGTGCAGATTTCCCAATCCCAGCGCCAGTCCACCGGGTTCCACTTCACTGAACTGAAGCTTTCATCTTCCTCGTCGGGGCAGTCTTCGCTGAGTGCTTGCAGGCTGTTTGCGGCAAAGCTGGGCAGCGACAGAACCGCCTCTTCTTCTCGGTAGCTGGCATGAAACGCTGCGGCATACAAAGGGCTGCCCCCCTCATCGAGCAGCGTTTGCAATGCCTGCCTGGCGGCGTCGAACAGCGCCTGTTCCAGAGCTTTCCAATTCATCGTTCAAGTCCTTGCCTACAAGTGAGTTCAGCCGAGCAGATCAAGCATCCCCTCATGGGTGCTTTTCAGACGGGCTAGGTCAATATCGTTGATGAGTGTGCCTACGCAAAGAAGCGGACCTGGAACGTCGCCAAGCGCTTCAAGTGCATGTGCTGGCCCTATTGGTCGTATCCAGGCCAATCCCGACAATCGCGGAGAATTGCTTTTCGTTGCGAACACAAGTTTACGAGGCAGTCACGGCCGCAGAATGAGAAGTCAGACGCAAAAAAGCAAAAAGTTGGTTTTTGTGTGAACTTCATCGCGCCTTGGCGCTCTAGGATACCGCTCCCGGCTAGTGGCAATGTGTCGGTAGCCGATCGCCTCTCGACAAATCAAGGAAGAAGACAATGCAAGCAAGATGTGTATGGCTAGGACTGCTGGTCGCGGCCGGGGTTCTGCTGGCAGGTTGCGATAACGGCCAGGCGCCTGGCAGAGCAGCGGCCCGGCAAGGTCAGGCGGCAACTGAGCAACCCAGCGCTGAACAGATCGAGATCGAAAAATACAACGCCTATGTCGACGCCGCGAACCGTGGTGGCAACTTCGCGGCCATTCTGGAACATCGCCGTACAGAGTATTCGAAGCAGCTCACGTCGAAGAACAAGCTGACCGAGTATTACCTGTTCAGCGCCTATGACATCAGCGGCCTGCGCGACAACCTGAAGAAGGCCCTGGCCTTGTCGACGCCGATGCCGGAGCTGGACGAGCCGGCAAAGGAGATGCTGGTGGCACTGGAAAAACTCGAACCGATCCACAGCGAGCTGGCCAACTACGCCGACACCAAAGGTTACCTGAGCGACGGCGGCAAAAAGGGCAAGGACATGGAGCCTGCCCTGGACGCGGCGCTCGAAAGCGTTGCCGTCGAACAGGTCAAGTTCTACGACGGCCTGAGCAAGCGCGACGAGATCAACACCCAGCAAGCGTTCGACGAAGCCGAAAAGGGCTCGCTGGCGTACTACCGCGCCGGTATCGTGCTGTACGCCAAGCAGTCTGTGCGCTTGTCCTCGGAGTTCTTCCAGTCGGCCGGGGCCGAGGCGTCGGTCAAGCCGTTCGAAGAAAGCCTGGGCAAGACCGCGCAGATGATCGAAGGCTGGCACAAGCAGAGCACCGCCAAGACCCCCGGCTGCACTGTGCTGCTCAGCCAGATGAACCAGTTCGTCGGCAAGGGCCGCCAGGCCATCGACACGGCCAGGACCGGTGGCTACAAGTACAATGAGCAGCGCCAGATGGCGTGGAAGAACAGCAACCCGATCGAGCGTGACGCGAAGTTCTTCGGCAAGTCCTTCGACGATGTGATCAACGGGCTGAACGCTACAACCTGCAGTTGAGCAAGGTGAGCGCGCAGATAGCAGTCGATCCGGGCACGCGGTAGACATCTGCAGCAGACCCAGGCCAGCAAGGCACTGGGTCTGCTGTATTTTCAATAATTGCAGAACCCCGATCCAGCGGAACCCTTCACCGTCCACCGCTACAGGGCCGACTACAAAAGCCACCCGTGCCAACCAGCGGGCGATCGCTGATCGCCACGCACGCGACACCCACCTAAACCAGGAAATCACTGACCAGCTTGTACCAGCAATCCGCGCCCAGGCGGATGAGCTCGTCATTGAAGTCGTAGTGCGGGTTGTGCACCGAGCAGCCGTGAAACTCACCTTCGCCGTTGCCCAGCATGAAGTAACAGCCCGGTACCTGCGTCAGCATCCAGGCAAAATCCTCCGTGCCCATGACCTTTGGCCCTTTGCTGTGCAGCTGCCCTGGTGCGAACAGCGGTGTCAGGCTTTGACGAACCTGCTCTGTCTCGGCCGTGTGGTTGATCAGGGCAGGGGCCAGTTGAGTGAAGGTCAATGCGATGGCGACACCGAACGCCTGCTCATGGCCACGAACGATCTGTTCCAGGCGCTGGTTGATCTTCTGCTGGGTCTGCGCAGTGTCGGTGCGCACGCTGATCAGCATGCTGGCCTCGTCCGGGATGATGTTGTACACGCTACCGGCCTGCAACATGCCGATACTGACCACGGCGTACTCCTCCGGGGCAAGGTTGCGCGACTTGATGGTCTGGATGGCGTTGATCAGGCTTGCCACCACAGGCAAAGGGTCCACGGCCAGTTCCGGCATGGCACCGTGGCCACCTTTGCCAGTGATGTGCACCTGTACCCGTTCCGAGGAGGCCATTGTGGGCCCTGCCTGCACTACCGCACTGCCCACGGGGGCGCCAGGCATGTTGTGCAAGGCAAAAATGGCGTCGCAGGGGAATCGCTCGAACAGGCCGTCGTCGATCATCGCCTTGGCGCCGCACAGGCCTTCTTCGTCAGGTTGGAAGATCAGGTTCAGCGTGCCGTTGAAGGGGCAATTCGCCAGGCGATAGGCGGCCGCCAGCAAGATTGCCGTGTGGCCGTCGTGGCCGCAGGCGTGCATGCGCCCGGGAATCTGGCTGGCATGGGCAAAGGTGTTTTTCTCTTGCATGGGCAGTGCGTCCATGTCGGCACGCAGGCCGATACGGCGCGTGCCCTGGCCCTTGCGCAGCACACCGACCAGCCCATGCCCACCGATCCCTCGATGCACCTGATAGCCCCATTGCTGCAATTTGGCAGCAACCAGCTCAGCAGTGTGCGGGGTATCGCCGCCCAGTTCCGGCGCCGCATGAATCTGGCGGCGCAGGGCCGCGAAGGCGTGTAATTCGGTTTCGCTCAAGGCAGTGCAGGTTTGTAGCGCATCCATGGTTCAGGCCCTTCCGATGTTTTCGGGGAACAGTTTCAGGCAGGCGAGGCTGATTGCCCCACCGGCCAGCAGATAGAAGGCGGGTGCCAACGGGTCGTTCAAGGTCGACGTCAGCCAAGTGGCGATCAGCGGTGAGAAGCCACCAAACAAGGTGACACCAAAGCTGTAGCTGACGGAGGTCCCCAAGGCGCGCTGCGGCTTGGCGAAGCCCTCCATGATCAAGGCGAAGAACGCCCCCGTGCCGGCGCACCCAGGCAATACCAGCAGCGCCACGATCAGCATCGCGGCATACAGGTCGGTGGTGTGCGACAACAGCCAGAAGGCCGGCCATGCGCTGATGACCGGGAGGGCAACGGTCCACGCCAGCAGTTTCTTGCGCAGGCGATGGCGGTCGGCGTAGCGCCCGGCAATCGGGCTGATGATCGCCAGGCATGCGGCAGCGACACAGGCAATCGCCATGGCGCTGCGCTGCGGGTAGTGCAACGTGGTGATGAGGTACGAGGGCATGTAGAAGATGAACAGGTACATGCCGATGGTCGCGCTGGCCATCAACCCGGTCGCCAGCACGGTGTGGCGCAGGTCGATCACGCTGCGCCAATCGGGTTTGGCGGGTACTGGGCCAGGCATGCAGGGCGCCTGCTGCTCGAGGGTTTCGGGCATGCAGCGACGAATGTACCAGCCGACCGGGCCGATCAGCAGGCCGACCAGGAAGGGAATGCGCCAGCCCCAGCTTTCGAGGTCCGGCGTGCTCATGACGCTGCTCAGCAGCAGGCCGATGCCGGCCCCTACCAGGGCTGCATAACCTTGGCTGGCGGCTTGCCAGCTGACGCTCGCGCAACGGCTGCGGGTGGTGGTGGACTCCATCAGCAGTACCGATGCCGTGCCCACTTCACCCCCTGCGGAAAACCCCTGGGTCAGGCGCCCGATCACAAGCATCACCGTGCCGAATACGCCCGCTTGCTGGTAGGTGGGGGCGAAGGCGATCAACGCGGTGCCCAGGCACATCAACCCGATGGTCAGGGTCAGGGCGGCCTTGCGGCCCTTTCGGTCGGCCAGCCGGCCGATGACCAAGGCCCCCACGGGGCGCATCAGGAAGCCCACACCGAATGCGGTCAGCGACATCAGCAACGATGCCACCGGTGACTGTGCCGGGAAGAAGTTCTTCGCAATGATCACGGCGAAAAAACTGTAGATGGTGAAATCGTACATCTCGAGGGCGTTGCCTAGTGCACACGCCACGGTGGTGCGTCTGGAGCCGACGCCAGGTTTTTCGACAGGTCGTGTGTCGGTCGCCAGGCGGGTATCCGGGTGCAGAGTAGTCATGGGCTCTCTCCGAGTCATTCGTGTTGTGGACGAACTATCGAGTAACCCGGGCGCTGAATCACTTGCGCTTTTTACAAGCACATTACCAACGGTTAATAAGGTCGCCGTTTGCAGGTCAAAAGCGCACCAATCGGATGCGCAGGCGGGATTTTCAGCCTGGCCTTGCACACATTGTTTGCCCGGCTGGTGAGTGGTAGTGGCCTGAGAACCTTCATTTGCCGTTTTCTGCCACCTCACTCGGGGCGAAACGCGACGGTGTTATCCCGCGTTGAACACAGCCAATTAACAACAAGGCATAGCCTTACCAAATTGGCGATTTCCGAGCATTTTTATTTTCGTGGAGGCTGCGAACCCGTACACACTTGCACGGAGAGTCTGCAATGGGGGCGTTCGCTACACGTACTCGGTCGCTGGCCATCATGTTCGTCGGGCTCGGCTTGCCACTGGCAAGCGAGGCAGAGGGGTTTCCCTCATTGGCGCGGGTGGCACCGGGCTTCGGTTATTACAACGTGGACAAGGGTTATGACGACAAGCTCAAGGTGTATGGCACGGTCGATGCGTTCGTGAACTACCAGGACTCCGGCCATTACTCAGGCTACAAGATCGCTGGCGGCGGTGCCTGGACCAACAAGCTGGGGCTGTACATGCGCAAGGCATTCGGGCCGGACACGGTGCTCGAAATGGACGTGGAGGAGGGCTTCAACGTCAACGGTCAGGCATTGTCACAGCACTGGAAGCAGATTGGCGGTTTGCGCCTGGCACTGGTCGCACTGCGTTCGCGCGATTATGGCAAGCTGGAATTCGGCAAGACCTACGGCATGGGAACACCCACCTACACCGACCCGTTCCTGGCTACCTACGGGTCACCCTACACCTACCTGACCAGCCCGCCGGCGGGCAACGGGGCCTTCTACCTCGACATGCGGCCCAAGCATACCCTGGCCTACACCACCCCAAAATTCGCGGGCATCAGCGTGGGCAGCGCGGTAACCTTCGGCTGGAACGACACCGCCAGTTCAGGCAAGACCCTGCGGGGCAAGGGCGTGAGCGTGCAGTACAGCGACGCGCAGTGGATTGTGCTGGGGTCTTACAACGATTACCTGAGCGACCCCTGGGGTGATGACAATCGGCAAACCCACAACTACTTCAAGAGTGCGTCGGTCTTTCGCGATTTCGGGCCGGTGGCTGGCAGCCTGACCTGGCAGCGCCAGGACGTGGACTATCACGGCACGCCCAGCATGCAGGCGTGGACCCTGGGCCTCAGTGCACCGGTAGGCAAAGCCGATGTCGCACGCCTGGCGCTGGTCAAGCGCGACATCGAATTTGGCGACAAGGACGCCTACGGGATGATGCTCGGCTATGACCACTTCCTGCGGCCCACGTGGGCAATCTACGGGCGTTTGGCAATGATCGCCAACCACCGCAACTCAGCTGTCAGCTATGCGGGCATACCGCTCGAGCAAAGCGGCGATGACCCGCAGAATGTGGCCATCGGCATGTATTACCACTTCTAGCGCTGCAGCCTGGCGCGCAGGCTATGGAACAGCTCCCGGGCCGGTGACGTCAGCGCGTGCCGATCGACGCTGACCAGGTAGATAGGGTATTCGGGGATGATTTCCTCCACGTCGACCCTGGTCAGTTTTGCGGTCGGCACCGGTGTCAGGGTACTGGCTGCGGCAAAATCACTGAGCGTCATGAACGCGTTTGCGTTCTCCACCAAGCCCAATGCCAGCAGCATGGAAGAGCACTCGATGACATTCTGCGGCGGGTTGACGTCGTTCACCTCGAACATTTGGTAAAACTGCGAGGAACGATCGTCAACCGCATCCAGGCTGATCCAGTTGGCGTACTGCAATTGACGCAGTGAGCGCGCATGGCGCAGCGGGTTGCTGGGGTGGCAGAACACATTGCCCTTGATGCGTTGCACGGCTTCCCAGTCCAGGTTAAGCCGTTGCGTGTTCTGTTGTGAGGTGAGGGCGAAGTCCAGCGAGCCGTCGCGCAGGCGCTGGACGATGTGGCTTGGGCGCTGCTCGGTGAGCTTGAGCCGCACACGCGGGTTTTTCGCCTGGAAATCACTGATGCATGGCCCGAATTCCGGCAACACCGCTGTCAGGGACGTTACCCCGACGGCCACTTCACCGACGGCGGCGTCATGAATGTTGTCAGCCTCGATCTGTAGCCGGCGCATGCTCTCCACCGCCATCTGCGCGTGGCGAAGGACGCGCCGGCCTTCTTCGGTCAGCGACATGCCCTTGTAGGTGCGCTGCATCAACGTCAGCCCCAGTTCGCGCTCAAGTTCCTTGATGGAGCGGCTCAATGCCGGTTGTGTCACATGCAGCCGTTGGGAGGCTTCATTGATGCTGCCACATTGGTCTACCGCGACCAGTGCTTTGATTTGGTGGAGTTTCACGCTACTCGACTCGTTTTGTTGATTGACGAGTGAGTGCAAGACTTCAGCCAACATCCTGCAATTGCCACAACGCCAGGGTGAGTGATGTAGATCCGCATCGATTCTTCCATGAGTACCAGTCGGTTTTGGGGCAGGAACATACCTGAACAAGGCGATAGAAGGCTATGGGGCGTTGCACCCTGGACCACTTGATGGTTTTTCACCGACCCTGCCGCTGGGTGCTCAGTTGGTCGAGCGTCAACTTGGCCTACAATTGCTGCCGGTGGGGAGCACTACAAAGCGTACTTCTTGGCCCCGGCAACACAGATGACAGCCCCCAGCGTCACCACCAGCATCATCCAGCTGACCTGTTCGTGCAGCAGCAACGCTGCCAGCCCAAGCCCCATGAACGGCTGAAAGAGTTGCAACTGGCCCACTGCTGCAATGCCACCCTGGACCAGCCCCCGGTACCAGAACACAAAACCGATCAGCATGCTGAACAGTGAAACGTAGCCGAGGCTGAACCACGCAGGGGCGCTTACTTTGGCGAAGGCATCTGGCGTCGGAAGATTAGTGATGGTCAGCAGCAGCATCAGTGGCAACGCCACCAGCAACGCCCAACTGATCACCTGCCAACCCCCCAACGTCCGCGAAAGGCGCGCCCCTTCGGCATAACCCAACCCACAGACAATGACCGCGGCCATCATCAGCAGATCGCCTAGCGCAGATGCCTCCCCGCCATTCATCAGCGCATAACCAACGACGATTCCGGCACCCGTCAACGAGAACAGCCAGAACAGTGGCCGAGGTCGCTCACCGCCCCGCAGCACGGCAAACCCGGCAGTACACAGCGGCAGCAGCCCGACAAAGACAATGGAGTGCGCAGAGGTGACGTGCTGCAGGGCCAGTGCCGTCAACAGCGGAAAACCGATGACCACGCCCAATGCTGTTACCGCCAATGACCACAAGTCACCGCGTTCTGGTCGAGGCTGGCGCAGCACAAGCAAGAAAAGCGCACCCAGCAGGGCGGCAATCGTTGCCCTGGCACAGGTCAGGAAGGTCGGTTCGAAGGCCGTCACTGCCACACGGGTGGCCGGCAGCGAGCCGGCGAAGATTGCAACGCCTATGAAGCCATTGATCCACCCGCTTGTTGATTTTTCCATCACCCAGTCCTCGATAAGTCCGGGTTCAGTACATCACTGACGGGCTCATCAAGGCCATGTACAATCCAATACAGTTTGACCGAACTGTTATGCACATTAATCCAGCACAGTTGAGGGTGCGATGAAACGCAGTGGAACGCTGATTCGGACCGTCATGGGTGAGGTGCAGTCGAGGATAGCCTCCCGGACCTACACCCCAGGTGCGCGAATCCCTTCGGTGCGGGCAATGGCGCAGGCCATGCAGGTATCGGTTTCTACCGTCCTTGAGGCCTATGAACGGTTGATGGCAGAGGGTGTACTCAGCGCTCGCCCTGGCTCTGGCTATTACGTGGCAGGGCCCGTGGCGCCCTTGGCGCTGACCGAACTCGGCCCCAGGCTCGATCGTGAGGTCGACCCGCTGTGGATCTCGCGCCAGTCTCTTGAAACCTCCAGCGATGCGCTGAAACCAGGGTGCGGGTGGCTGCCTGCCGCCTGGATGTACGAAGCCGGCATGCGTAAAGCGCTGCGAGTCGCAGCCCGTTCCGACACGGTGAAACTGGCCGAGTACGCGTCGCCGCTTGGGCATCCGCCGCTCAGGCAGTTCCTGTCGCGACGGCTGGCTGGCATCGGCATCGAAGCCCCGCTGGAGCAGATCATGCTCACCGAGTCGGGCACCCACGCCATCGACCTGATTTGCCGATTTCTGCTGGAGCCGGGGGACACGGTCCTGGTCGACGACCCCTGCTATTTCAATTTTCACGCACTGCTCAAAGCCCACAGGGTGAACATTGTTGGCGTACCCTACACGCAGACGGGCCCGGACATCGATGCGTTTGCCGCAGCCCTGCTCAGGCACGCTCCCAGGTTGTACATCACCAATTCCGGCATCCACAACCCAACCGGGGCCAGCCTGTCGCCAGTCACCGCGCACAGGCTGCTGAAGCTGGTCGACACCTCCAGCCTGGTGATCGTGGAGGACGACATCTTCGCGGATTTCGAGAATGCCCCCGCGCCTCGGCTGTCTGCCTTCGACGGCCTCTCGCGGGTGATCCAGATAGGCAGCTTTTCCAAGACCATCTCCGCTTCAGTCCGATGCGGCTACATCGCCGCCCGTGGTGAATGGATCGAGAGCCTGGTCGACCTGAAGATCGCGACCACCTTCGGAGGGGGACGCTTGGCCGCGGACCTCATCTATCAAGCGATTACGGATAGCGGGTACCGAAAACACATGGAAGGTGTGCGCCACCGGTTAGGCGAGGCAATGGACAGAACGGTGCCGAGGCTTCAGGCCATTGGTATCAAGCCGTGGATGATTCCCCAGGCAGGCATGTACCTGTGGTGCCAGCTCCCTGAAGGCAAGGATGCAGCAACGCTGGCCAGGGCCTGCCTGAATGAAGGTGTAGTGCTGGCGCCTGGTAATGCGTTCAGCCAGTCGATGACGGCGGGGGATTTCCTGCGCTTCAACGTTGCTCAGTCGGGTGACGGCAGACTCTACGAAGTGTTGAAACGGGCGCTGGGTGCGCAGTCGCCAGAGCACTCCACATTGTCGGTGTGATGACACCTGCGGCATCAATCAGCTTATCAATCCAGGACTGGAACGCCATGAATCCTTACCTACAAGAAGTCATCGACCTGCACGTACTGATCGAGGCGCTCTTCGCCAGAGGGGAGGGCCAGGTTGAGGCGATGATCGCGCGCTTCACCCAGGACTTCTCCATGATCACCCCTACCGGACTTCAGGTAAGCCTGCAGGAGGTAGCCAGCCTGTTCGCAAAGCGTGCAGGCGGCCAGCCAGGTTTGGTCATCGAGCTGACCGCGCTGGAAACCTTGGCGCAGTGGCCGCAGGGGGCAGTGATCCGCTATCAGGAGACACACCGGCTACCCGGCCAGGACGCGAAGACACGGATCTCCACAGCACTGTTCAGCCTTCAGGGCGAGCGCGTGCTATGGCGTCATCTTCACGAAACCTGGGCTGCATGATGTTCCGGGACGGGGCGACGGCAATCGGCCGACTGCTCGACGACCTGCAACCTGCAGTCAATCACGCCATCTCAGTAACCGCCGTTATGCGGCGGCGTCCCTGAGTTGGTAAATACATACACGAGCTCATCGGCGAGCAGCCGGGCTTCTTGTGTGAGAAGCTCCTGGTTCCGATAGACCAGGGAGATATTGAGCGCTGGCACCTGTTCCTCAATGTTCAGTATCTCCATGGCCTGACCATCTCGGTTGACGTAGTCGAGCATGCGAAGCGGCCAAAAACTGATCACGTCCGTGGTGCGGGCCAGTTCGCAAAAAATGATCCCGGCTGAACATTCAAGAATGTTTTCCGGGGGCGCCAGCTGGTACTGCTCAAACATCAAGCCGATCTGCGAGCTATCCAATGGCTCCTGCAGCAGCCAGCGCTGATCGCGTAGCTGTTCAAGGGAACGTGTGTGGCGCAGTGGGTGGCCTCGGCGTACCACCAATGCGGTCGGCTGGTGGTAAAGCTCGGTCCATTGGAACCCGTCGCCATAGCGACTGGCCGGTTGGCACGACAATGCCAGGTCCACTTGCCCCTCACGCAGGCCTTCCATCAGCTTTGAAGGGCGCATCTCATGAATGCGCAGGCGCACCTTTGGGTAGCGTTCGCTGTATTGATTGATCGCCGCAATCACTTGTGCACGAGGCGTCGCCGGTGACAAGCCGATCGATACCCGGCCGTTGGTTTCCCCCTTCAGCGCTGCGATTTCTTCCCTGGCACGATTGGCCTCTTCCAGCATCAGGCGGGCCCTGCGTACCAGGCGTTCGCCGAATTCGGTGGTGGTGATGCCGCGGTTGGAACGGACCAACAGAGGCACCCCGAGCGATGTCTCAAGTTCCTTGATGGTCCTGGAGAGCGCAGGCTGGGAAAGGTGCAGCAAACGTGCAGTTTCCTGAAAGCTGCCGCTCTCACAGATGGTGACCAACACTTTAAGTTGATGGAGCTTCATAGGCGTTGTACATCGGCTACGTGGTGCAGCGTTGGCAGCCCTGCTGGCCGCCCGCTGCCCAGGGCTTTCAGGATTCGCGCGAGAGCGCTTGCGAACGTGAATGGGCGGCCTGCACCGCGGCGTCGACCAGCCGGCGCAAGCCGTCATCGTGTTCGAACGAGGTGATCGCCGCCGCCGTGGTGCCATTGGGCGAGGTGACTGCGGTGCGTAGCGCTACAAAGTCTGCGTCTGGCTGGGTCTGCAGCGTTGCGGCACCCAGGGCTGTCTGTGCTGCCAGGGTCTTTGCCAGTTCCGGGCTCAGGCCCAACCCGACACCTGCGGCAGCCAGGGCCTCGCTGAACAGGTGGTAGTACGCCGGGCCGCTGCCGGACAAAGCCGTCACAGCATCCAGCAGGTCCTCGTGCTCTACCCAACTGGCGCTGCCGACGGCTTCGAATAGCCGAGTTACCCGCTCGCGCAGGGCTGCATCCAGGTCAGGCGGAGCGAACAGGCCGGTGCAGCCCGCGTTGACCAGTACCGGCGTATTGGGCATCGCCCGTACCACCGGGCAGCCGTGGCCTAGTGCCAGGCTGAGCTTGTCATGGGGCACACCTGCGGCGACCGAAATGACTACGGCGTGTTCACGAACTGCGTGGGGTAGCGCAGCCAGCACTTCGCATGCGTAGTTTGGCTTGACCGCCACCACAATGATGTCAAACGGCAGTGTAGGCAGGGCTTCGACGCTGCTGTAGAGGGACACTTGGTTGGCTGTTTGCAGGTAGGGGTCAACGGCGCTGACATGGCTGACCAGGCCGGCCTTGAGCCAGGCTTGGCCAATGGCGCTGCCCATGCGACCGTAGCCCAGGAAAAGTGCGTTCATGGTGGTTCCTCGTTGTAGTGCGAAGGTGCGCAGCGCAAAGGGGCGCTGCGCGGGTTCGATCGTGGGGCCTAGCAGATGGTCATGAGGTTGGCGTTACCTCCGGCCGCTGCGGTATTGACGCTAAGGGCATGCTCGATCAGCAGGCGCTCCAGCGGAATGTCAGTGTCAGCTCGACCCAGGCCGTGCACGCCGACGATGGCGCCGTGGCGCCGTGCGCACAGCTGGCTGACATGGCGCAACTGATCACTATCGCCGTGGTACAGGATCGCGTCGAAACGGGCTTGCGGGTCGGTCCAGTCGCTGATGCTGTCGATGCGCGCTTGCACCGATGCCGGCAGTGCTGCGCGCAGGGCCTCATGGCTATCCAGCCATAGCGCGCGGCTGCCGACTGCCAGGCTGGCAGCGAGCTGGGCGAGCAGGTCCAGGCGGTTTTCGGCCAGGTTCAGCACCACCTCCCGCGGCAGCAGGGTGTAGCTGTTGCGCTCACCGGTGGGGCCGGCGAGCAGGTGAGTGGTGTAACTTTGCGACTGTTCCAGATACCGGGCGAAGAGCCTGGCGATACCCGGTTCTTTCTGCTCGGCCCAAGCGGCAAATGCCTTGCGTGCGTTCACCACATCTGTGGGAGCTGCAACCGGATGCCTGTCGCCGTCAGCCAGGGCCTGTGCCACGCCATCGAGTGGGCGGGTGGCGAGCAGGCGATACAGGTACAGTGGGCCACCCGCCTTCGGGCCGGTGCCGGATAGGCCTTCACCACCGAACGGCTGCACGCCCACTACAGCGCCGACGATGTTGCGGTTGACGTAGAGGTTGCCGACGCGGGCGGTTTCAACCACCTGGGCGATGGTCTCGTCGATGCGGGTATGCACGCCAAGGGTCAGCCCGTAACCACTGGCGTTGATCTGCTCCAGCAGTTCGTTGAGCTGGCTGCGCTCGTAGCGCACCACATGCAGCACGGGGCCGAAGATCTCCCGCTCCAGTTCGTCGAGGCTGTCCAGTTCGATCAGGGTCGGCAGCACGAACGTGCCCCGTTGCAGTACCTGGCCGTCGGCCCGGGCAGCCTGGAAGACGGTGCGGCCTTTACGGCGCATGTGCTCGATGTGGTTGAGGATGTTGTCCCGGGCTTCGCGGTCGATCACCGGGCCGATGTCGGTATCCAGGCGCTCTGGCGAGCCAACGCGGTATTCGGCCATCGCGCCTCGCAGCATCTGGCAGACAGGGTCGGCCACGTCTGCCTGCACGCACAGTACCCGCAGCGCTGAACAGCGCTGGCCGGCGCTATCGAACGCAGAGCTGATGACATCCGCGACCACCTGTTCGGCGAGTGCCGAAGAGTCGACAATCATCGCGTTCATGCCGCCTGTTTCGGCGATCAGTGGCAAGGTCTGGCCCTGGCCATCCAGGCGGCCGGCAAGGTTGCGGCTGAGGATGCCGGCGACCTCGGTGGAACCGGTGAACATTACCCCCCTGATTCTGCTGTCACCGACCAGGCTCGCCCCAACGGTCTCGCCCCGGCCTGGCAGCAGTTGCACGACACTGGTCGGCACCCCGGCTTCATGGAGGATGCGCACGGCCTGGGCGGCGATCAGCGGTGTCTGCTCGGCAGGCTTGGCCAGCACGGTGTTGCCGGCGGCCAAGGCAGCTGCAACTTGGCCACTGAATATTGCCAGCGGGAAGTTCCAGGGGCTGATGCATACCACAGGGCCCAAGGGGCGATGGCTGTCGTTGCTGAAGCTGCCAGCCTGGGCGCCGTAGTAACGCAGGAAGTCGACCGCTTCACGGACTTCGGCGATGGCGTTGCTGAAGGTCTTGCCAGACTCACGCACCAACAGGCCCATCAGTTGCTGCATCTCGCTTTCCATGAGGTCGGCGGCGCGCTCCAGAATGGCCGCTCGCTCGGTGGGCAGGGTCGACTGCCAGATCGGGCCGCTGGCCTGGGCGCGGAGGAGGGCGTTTTGCACATCGCTTTCGTTGGCTTCGTAGACCTGGCCGATCAGGTCGCGATGATCCGCCGGGTTGCGTACGGCGGTAACGGTACGCGGGTGGCCGGGCTCGTTGCTTGATGTGGGGCTGGCAGTGTAGTGCTGGTTGGCGCTGGCGAGCAGCGCCGAGGACAGTGAGCCGAGCCGGTGCTCATTGGACAAGTCCAGGCCGCCGGAATTGAGGCGAGTGGCGCCATACAGGTTGCGTGGAAGCGCGATGCGTGGGTGCGCCAGGCCTAGTGCGCCTTCCTGTGCGGCCATTTTCTCCACCTGCACAACGGGGTCTTCGACCAGCTCATCCAGGGTAATGGAGCGATCCGCGATACGGTTGACGAACGAGGTGTTGGCGCCGTTTTCCAGCAGGCGGCGCACTAGGTAGGCCAGCAGGGTCTCGTGGCTGCCGACCGGCGCATAGATGCGGCACGGGCGGTTCAGTTTGCCGTCGGCGACCTTGCCTACGACCTGCTCGTACAGTGGTTCGCCCATGCCATGCAGGCACTGGAATTCGTATTGGCCCGGGTAGTAGTTCTGCCCGGCAATATGGAAGATGGCCGCCAGTGAGTGAGCATTATGGGTGGCGAACTGCGGGTAGATGGCCTCTGGGACCGACAGCAGCTTACGGGCGCAGGCGATGTAGGACAGGTCGGTGTAAACCTTGCGGGTGTAGACCGGGTAGCCCTCCAGGCCGTCGATCTGGGCGCGCTTGATTTCGCTGTCCCAGTAGGCGCCCTTTACCAGGCGGATCATCAGGCGGTGGCGGCTGCGCTTGGCCAGGTCGATGATGTAGTCGATCACGTACGGGCAACGCTTCTGGTAGGCCTGGATGACGAAACCGATCCCGTTCCAGCCCGCCAGGGCCGGCTCGAAACACAGGCGCTCGAGCAGGTCGAGGGACAGCTCCAGGCGGTCGGCCTCTTCGGCGTCGATGTTCAGGCCGATGTCATATTGCTTGGCCAGCAGGGTCAGCGACAGCAGGCGCGGGTACAGCTCTTCCATCACGCGCTCGTACTGGGCGCGGCTGTAGCGCGGGTGCAGCGCCGACAGCTTGATCGAGATGCCCGGGCCTTCATAGATGCCGCGGCCATGGGAGGCTTTGCCGATCGAGTGGATGGCCTGCTCGTAGGACGCCAGGTACTTCTGTGCGTCATGCTCGGTCAGTGCGGCTTCGCCCAGCATGTCGTAGGAGTAGCGGAAACCTTTTGCTTCACGACGTGCCGCGTTGGCCAGGGCCTCGCCGATGGTTTCACCGGTGACGAACTGCTCGCCCATCAGGCGCATGGCCATGTCCACACCTTTGCGGATCAGCGGTTCGCCACTCCTGCTGATGATGCGGTTGAGTGAGGACGACAAGCCCGTTTCATTGTGGGTCGACACCAGTTTGCCGGTGATCAGCAGGCCCCATGAGGCAGCGTTGACAAACATCGACGGGCTCTGCCCCAGATGCTGGCTCCAGTTGCCATTGGCGATCTTGTCGCGGATCAAGGCGTCACGGGTGCCCTTGTCAGGGATGCGCAGCAGGGCCTCGGCCAGGCACATCAACGCCACACCTTCCTGCGAAGACAGCGAGAACTCTTGCAACAGGCCTTGTACCAGCCCCTGCCGGCCGCCAGCGCTCTTCTGGTTACGCAGCTTCTGGGCAATGTTGTAAGCAAGCTGGTGAGTCGCTTTCGCCATCTCTGCCGGCTGGCGCGCCTGCTCCAGCAGCATCGGTATGGCGTCGGCTTCCGGGCGGCGATAGGCCGCGGTGATGGCAGCGCGCAGCACCGATTGCGGCAGGACGCTCTCGGCGAAGTCGAGAAATACCTGCAAGGCGCCCTCAGCCAGGTGTTCTGCCTGCTCCTCGCCTGCAACAGCGGCCAGGGCAGAGTGCTGGGCTGGGTTCATGCCGCCTTCGATCTGCTCCAGGTAGTTGAAGATGGCCTGTTTGATCATCCAGTGCGGGGTTTGGGCGATCTGTTGTGCAGCCTGTTTGAGTCGCTCGCGGGTGGCGTCGTCAAGCTTCACGCCAAGTGTGGTGGTTGCCATGTTGTTATCACCGGGTAGGGAGTTGGCTAACGGAACGGTGCGCAGATTAAACTCGGAATCCATTAAGGTGCAACCGGGTGCAACCTGATACTCCCCATTAACTTTGTTGGATCTTTGTTCAATAAAAACAATTATGTGCCAGGCAAAGGCAGCAAACGTTTGGCACTTGCCGAAAGTGCACTGCAATGGTGCATTTGCGCGTCAGTTATCCATTTTGTAATACCCATAGAAAAGTCTGTGGTTGCACCCTGTGCTCAATGAAATCTAGGATCGGTGCTACCCAGTGATACTTGGGTTATCGTGGCCCAACCAAAAAAATAAGGCACAAAAACATGAGCATTTCCCTCGCCGAGGAGCAATCGGCCAAGACCCGCCGCCGCGCGCTGGTCGCCAGCCTCACGGGCAGTTCGATTGAATGGTTCGATTACTTCCTTTACGGAACAGCCGCCGCGCTGGTTTTCAACAAACTGTTCTTTCCAAACTTTGATCCGGTCGTTGGGCTGCTGCTGGCTTACTTGTCGTTTTCCCTCACGTTCTTTATTCGCCCTATTGGCGGCGTGCTGTTTGCGCATATCGGCGATCGCATCGGGCGCAAGAAGACCCTGGTCATCACGTTGTCGCTGATGGGGGGCGCAACCGTGTTGATCGGCTGCCTGCCAACTTATGAACATATCGGCGTCTGGGCACCGATACTTTTGATCTTGCTGCGAGTGATACAGGGCCTTGGCATTGGTGGCGAGTGGGGTGGGGCGTTGTTGCTGGCCTATGAGTACGCACCGGCCAACCGCAAGGGGCTGTTCGGCAGCGTGCCACAAGTGGGCGTGACGCTGGGCATGCTGCTCGCCACCATGGCAGTGAGCCTGATGGCGATGCTGCCCGAGGAAGACTTCCTCTCCTGGGGTTGGCGTGTGCCCTTCGTGCTGAGCGCAGGTCTGGTGTTTCTCGGCCTGTGGATCCGCCACGGCCTCGACGAAACCCCGGACTTCAAGAAAGCCAAGGCCAGCGGTAACGTCTCGAAAATGCCGGTCGTGGAGACACTGCGCAATCACTGGCGTGAAGTGCTGATCGCCGCAGGCCTGAAAGTGGTGGAGACGGCGCCGTTCTATATCTTTTCGACCTTCGTGGTCAGCTACGCGGTGAACAACCTCGGCTACCAGAAAGTCTCAGCATTGAACGCCGTCATGATCGGTGCCCTGACAGCCTCGCTGCTGATTCCGGTCATGGGCTGGCTGTCTGACCGCATCGGCCGCAAGCGCGTGTACATCGGCGGCATCCTGGCCATCGCGCTGTACATCGTGCCGTATTTCATGCTGCTCGATACCCACACCCAGTGGGGCATCACTGTCGCCACCGTCATCGGCTTTGGCGTGCTCTGGTCGCCGGTCACCGCTGTGCTTGGCACCTTGTCTTCGGAAATATTCTCCACCCGTGTGCGCTACACCGGCATCACCCTGGGCTATCAGCTGGGCGCCGCACTGGCAGGCGGCACGGCACCGCTGATCGCAACCTGGCTGCTGTCCGAGTACAAAGGTGACTGGCAGCCAGTGGCCCTGTACATGCTGGCAACCGTAGCCATCTCGCTGGTCGCCATTCTGTCCGTTGGTAAACGTCGCAAAGACGACGCAATTCAAGGCGGCGCTCGCGCTGCCTGAATGCAATAACCGGAGCCTGGGTGCTCCGGGTTCAATCTGTCGCCACTCCGTATCCGTTCCCCGGGCCTGCCTTGCCATGGCAGTTCCGCGGGGGCGCGCGTCCTGAAAAAAAAGCAATAAACAAGGAGAGTCGCTTCACATGAAGAGAAAACTATTGAATCTGGCCATGCTTGCGGCCATGGGGAGTGTTGGCGGGCAGGCGCTTGCTGCAGGGTTCATCGAAGACAGCACGGCAAAGCTCGAGCTACGCAATTTCTATTTCAACCACGATTTCCGTGACACCGATACCCAGACCCAGGACGAGTGGGGCCAGGCCTTCCTGCTCAACGTGCAGTCCGGTTTTACCCAAGGGGTTGTCGGCTTCGGGGCCGATGCTACCTACACCCTGGGCGTGAAGCTCGATGCACCGGGTGCGCGTTCCATTTTCCCGGCCGACAGTGACGGCGAGGCCGTGGACAACTTCAGCCGCGGTGGCCTGACCGGCAAGGTGCGCCTGTCCAAGACCGAGGCCCGCTATGGCATCCTCACGCCGAAGCTGCCGATCCTCTGGTCGAACGACGGCCGCTTGCTGCCGCAACTGTTCGAAGGGGGGCAGATCACCAGCAACGAGATCGACAACCTGACCCTCACCGGCGGCCAGATCGAGCATGTAGTGGGGCGTATGTCGAGCAACTTCACCGGCATGTCTATCGCGGGTGGCACCCAGCAAAGCAACCACCTGCGTTTTGTCGGGGGCGACTACAAGGGCATCAAGGACCTGACCCTGCAGTATTACTTCGCCAACCTCGAAGATTATTACGACCAGCACTTCCTCGGTGCGCTGCACAGCCTGCCACTGGGCCCCGGCGTGCTCAAGACCGACCTGCGCTACTTCCGCACCACCTCCGATGGCAAAAATGCCGACCGTACCGCAGGTTACCTGGCATCGACCAACGGCAGCGGCAACGATGGCGAACTGGACAACTCGACCTGGAGCGCCAAGTTCACCTACGCCCTGAGCGGTCATGCCTTGACCCTGGGTTACCAGCAGGTGTCGGACGACAGCATCTTCACCCAGTTGAACCAGGGCGGCCTGGCCAACGAGGGCGCAGGTGGCACCAGCACCTATCTGATCACCGACAGCCTGGTGCAGAACTTCACCTATGCCGGTGAGCGCACCATCCTTGGCGGTTATGCCTACGACTTCGCCGCGCTTGGCGTACCAGGGCTGAACGCCAGCGTCACCTGGCTCAAGGGCGACCAGATCAAGACTGCCGTTGGTGCCGACCGTGAAGAGTGGGAGCGCGACATCGTACTGAGCTATGTGGTGCAGGGCGGACCATTCAAAGGCGTGGGCGTTGCCTGGCGCAACGGTGTACTGCGCAGCGACGTGCTGGGCGATATCGATCACAACCGCCTGACCGTCAGTTACACCTTGCCGATCTGGTAAGGGCTTCGAAGCGATGCAATGAATTTTTCCTCCTCCCGCAACCCTCGGGAGGGCCGGAGCGGTGCGCCCGTGATTTGCCACAAGCGACTCAGGGAGCATCGGTGCTTGAGCTGTTCTACCCCGCTGGCGCAGGGGGCTGCATGACGCAGTGAGCGACGGCGACGCCGTCACGATCATTTCAAGGAGACAGTTATGCCTTTCAAGTTCCGCTCCATGCTTATCTCGACTTCGATGTTCTTCACCCTGGCCATGGCCGCGCCGTTTGCGTCTGCCGCCGAGGCTGTGCAGATGGGCGCCGTGCTTTCCCTGACGGGCCCCAACGCCACCGTTGGCGAAGACGTACGCCGTGCCGTGAAGCTGGCTGAAGACAGGGTCAACGCCGATGGTGGTGTGCTTGGCAAGCCATTCCAGGTCATCGTCGAAGATTCCGGCGGCAACCCCACTACCGCCATCAACGCCGCGCGCAAGCTGGTCAGCGTTGACAAGGTGCCGGTGGTGATCGGCGAATACTCGTCGGGTATCAGCATTCCGATGGGCCAGTATCTGGTGAAAGAGGGCGTGGTGCATATCAACATCGCCAGCACCAGCGTGAAGATCCGCGACCTGGGCAGTAGCTCGTTCAACCTGATCGGCCTGGAAGACAAGGGCAACAAGTTTTCTTCCCAAGATGCCTGGGACCTGGGATTTCGTAACGTTGCCGTTCTGGCTCCGAACAATGCCTACGGCCAGGGGGTAGCACACGGTTTTCGCGCCGAGTTCGAAAAGCTCGGTGGCAAGATCGTCAACGAGACGCTGTACACCGCCGGCCAATCAACCTACCGCCGCGAGCTGCAACAGATCGCCCGCAGCAAACCGGACGCGTACATCTATACCGCCTACGGGCAGGAGTCTGCGGTCATCAACCGCGAGGCACTGGAGTTGGGGCTGCGTGAACAACCGTGGTACGCGATCCTGTTGTCCATGAGCCTGTCGGACACGCCGGCCAACATCGCCCAAGGCCAGTTGGGCATGGAGGTCGGATCGTTCGTTGGCCAGACGGGCAAGGCTTACGCCGAAGCCTTTGCCGCCAAGTACAAGGAAGGCATGAAAACTTCCTATACCGGCTATGCCTATGACGCCGTGCTGATGGCAGCCAAGGCGATCGAAAAGGCCGGCAGCACCGAGCCGGCCGCAGTACAGGCTGCGCTCAAGGAGGTGGGCAAAGGCTATGACGGCGTGACTGGCACAGTCGCCTTCGACGATGGCCGCCAGCGCCTCGATCCGCCCTACGCCAAGCTCAAGTATGACGGCGGCAAGGTCGTACCTCGATAAGTACGCGATACGCCCGCCCGGTTTGCCGGGCGGGTTTGTGCCTGCTCTTGCGGAGTGTTTTCCATGCTGCAGTTCCTCATTGATACCTTGCTGCGGGCAACCGACCTGGCGCTGATCGCCTTCGGCCTGAGCCTGGTGTATGGCCTGGTCAAGTTTCCCAATATCGCCCACGTACAGTACGCCATGCTGGGTGCGTACCTGACCTATGGCCTGGACGCCGCCGGCGTGCCCTTGCCACTGGCCTTGCTGTTTGCCGCACTGCTGGTCGGCGCCCTGACCCTGGTGCTGCAGCGCCTGGTGTTTCAGCGTCTGCTCAAAAGCGGCCCGGCCATCGCCATGATTGGCTCGCTGGCCATCGCCATGCTGCTGGTTGCCGCGCTTCAGGGCAGCGCGGGTACCTTCCCGCGGATGTTCGAGCTACCCCTGGCGGCGCCGATCGTGTTGGGCGATGCGCGTATCACCTGTACCCAGCTGTATTTCTTTGCCACCACCGCGGCACTGCTGGCAGCTTTCACCGTGGCACTGTTCCATAGCCGTCTGGGGCGAGCGATGCGCGCGCTGGCCGGCAACCCGGCATTGGCCAACGCCAGCGGCCTGCACGCTGCCCGGATCACCCTGATGGTGACCTTCGCCAGTGGTGCCATTGCCGGCCTGGGTGGTGGCCTGCTGGCATTGTCCACCGGTGCCCACATCAACCTGGGGCATGACCTGCTCTTGCCAGTGTTCGCTGCGGCCATCCTCGGAGGCCTTGGCAACCCCATGGGGGCAGTCGCCGGCGCCTTGTTGATCGCCTTCACCGAAACCCTGGTCACCAACCTGAACTTCGGTTGGCTGACGGGCCGGGAAATGGCCTTTCTGCCAGTGTCGTACATCAGTGGCGCTGCGTTCCTGATCCTGCTACTGGCATTGCTGTTCAAGCCCTATGGCCTGTTCGACCGGGAGGTGCGGCGTGTTTGATTTCCTGGTTTCCGCGCTTACCTTCGCCAGCCTCTATGGCCTGATGGCATTGGGGCTCAACCTGCAGGCCGGCTTCGGTGGCCTGCTCAATTTCGGCCACATCGCCTTCGCCGGCCTCGGCGCCTACGCCACCGGCATCGCGGTCCAGGCGGGCCATTCGCCATGGCTGGGCATGGCCGGTGGCGTTCTTCTGGCCATGGGACTGGGCGGATGCGTGGCCCGCCTGGGGCGCAAGCTGGCTTCGGACTACTGGGGTATCGCAACCCTGGCCGTTGCCGAAATCCTGCGCGTGGTGGCGACCAACGAGGGCTGGCTTACCGGTGGTGCGCAAGGTATCGGCGCGATCCCTGCGCTTTTCGACGGTGTCGGCTTTCTGGTGCTGATGCTGGTGCTGCTGGGCCTTGCCACGCTGCTCTGCCAGCGCCTCGCCGATGGCCGCTTCGGGCGTGCCCTGCGGCTCATGCGCGAAGAACCGCAACTGGCCGCCTGCATGGGTTACGACCTGACCTCACTGAAGTCACGGGCGATCATGGCCAGCGCTGCGCTAACCGCCGTCGCCGGTTCGCTGTACGCCCACTTCATGAGTTATGTCGGCCCCGACTACCTGCTCGCTTCCGAAACGTTCCTGCTCTGGACCATGTTGATGATCGGTGGCCTGGGCAACCTGTGCGGCGTGCTGCTGGGGGTGTTCCTGGTACAGGCCGCCTACAGCCTGGTGCCGTTCGCCAAGGATTACCTGGGCTTTGACTCCGACCTCGCCGGCGCCCTGCGCCTGGGCCTGATCGGCGCGATCCTGCTGGCCTGCCTGATGTGGCGCAGTGAAGGTCTGATCCCTGAAAAAGTAAGGAAGATCCCATGAGTGCTTCCCGCGAATACCTGCTCAGCGTGCAATCGGTGGCCAAGGCCTTTGGCGGCAACCAGGTGCTGCGCGACGTGAGTTTCAACGTGCAGCGCGGCGAAATCGTCGGCCTGCTTGGGCCCAACGGCTCCGGTAAAAGCACCTTGCTCAACTGCATCACGGGTTTTGAAGCGGTGGATGGCGGCGCTATTGCGCTTGAAACGCGGCGTATCGAGCGGTTGCAGGCCCACCAAATCGTCCACCACGGTATTGCCCGGACTTTCCAACTGCCTTCCATGCCCACCAAGATGTCGGTCATTGAAGTGGCGATGGCCGCCTGCACTCGCCAGCACGGTGTGTTCGCCACGCTGCTCGGCCTTGCGGCGCTGCGCCGGGCCGAAGAACAAGCGCGGGCCAAGGCCGAGCGGCTGATCGATGAGCTGCTGCTCAGGCCTGTGCGCGATCTGCCTGCGTCGGCGCTGTCGGGGGGGCAGAAGAAACTGCTGGGCATAGTCTGTGCCTTGATGGGCGAGCCCAAGCTGGTGCTGCTCGACGAGCCTACCGCCGGGGTGCACCCCAACTTGCGCCGTGACCTGGTAGAGGCGCTCAAGCGCCTCAATGCCCAGGGCATGACGCTGGTGATCGTCGAGCATGACATGCACTTCATCCGCGATGTCTGCAGCCGCTGCGTGGTCCTGGACCGCGGCGAGATCGTCGCCAGTTGCAGGCCGGACAAACTGGCCTCCAACGCGCGGGTGATCCAGGCCTACCTGGGTGGCCGACACAGCCCGCAAGCCCTCGAGGAGAACGCGCCATGATTGAAGTGAAGGACGTCGTCGCCGGCTACAACGTGGAAGTGGACATCCTGCGCGGCATGACCTTGCATGCCCAACAGAAGGAGATCGTTACCTTGCTGGGCCCCAATGGTTGTGGCAAGAGCACCTTGCTCAAGACCATTGCCGGTTACCTGCTACCGCGCAAGGGGCAGGTGCTGCTGCAGGGGCAGGACGTGTCACGGGTACCGGTGCACGAGAAGATCCGCCGCTGCCGGCTTGGCTTCGTGCCGCAGACCGACAACGTGTTCGCCAGCCTGAGTATCCGCGAAAACCTCCAGGTGGGCGGGCACTACCAGTGCCCCCAGGACAACCTGCGACGTATCGATGAACTGTGCACGGCCTACCCGATCCTGGCAAAGAAGTTCAACGCACCTGCGGCGTCCATGTCCGGTGGTGAGCGGCAGATTCTCGCCCTGGCCAGGGCACTGATGCCCAGGCCTGGCTTGCTGCTGCTCGACGAGCCCTCGGCGGGCCTGTCGCCCAAGGTGCTGCTGGAAGTGTTCGAAGCCATCCAGCAGGTCCGCGACCAGAAAGGTGTGACCATCCTGATGGTGGAGCAGAACGCGATGGAGGCGCTGCGCATCTCCGACCGCGCCTATGTGCTGTCGATGGGCAGTGTGGCGTTGACCGGCAATGCCCGGGAGCTGATGCACGACCCGCAAGTCAGCGAACTGTACCTGGGCGGCCGGGTCGCCTGAGACTCTGTCGGTATTCGCTTGCTCGCGCTCCTGGGGCCGCGAACGGCGTAGCGTGTGTCTGGTCGCGCAGCTTTTGCTGCGCGGCCCTTTTTAGGGCCTAGATGATGAAATTCAGCCACAAGATTCTGTTGGCCGCTGCACTGGTTGTGGTCAGTGCCTTCGCTTCGTTCACCCTGTACAACCACATCTGGCAAAAGCGCCTGCTGGCTCGAGAGCTGCAAAGCCAGCTGCGCGAGGTTGGCGCCCTGGCCGCTGACAGCGTTCACAACTGGCTTGGCGGGCGAGTACTGCTGGTGGAAAGCCTGGCACAACGATTGGCCGCAGATACCAGCGAGGCCTCTGTCGAGCAGGCTTTCGACCAGGATGTACTGAAGAACACCTTCAACATGGTCTACCTGGCGCGCGCCGATGGCAGTTTCAGCATTCGCCCGCAGCAGGATATGCCCGCCGGTTATGATGCCCGCCAGCGCGATTGGTACCTGCGTGTGCAGAGGCGCAACGACAGCGTTCTTACCGAGCCCTATGTCAATGCCGCCACCCAGGAAATGATCATGGCCGCCGCCGCCCCGGTGGTGCGTGCCGGCGAGTTGCTTGGCGCGGTGGGTGCGGGAATGCCTATCGATACCTTGGTGCAGATCATTGGCAGCGTCGATCTGCAAGGAAAGGGCTATGCCTATCTGGTCAATGGTGCCGGGAAGATCCTGGTGCATCCACAGACCGAGCTGATCAACCGTCGTCTCGACGAACTGGACCCGGCGCACCCCCTGAAAGTCAGTCGTGACCTGCAAGAGCACGAGGTCAATGGCCAGGTTCGCCTCGACACCTTCGTCCCGGTAGCCGGGCTGCCGGCTGCCGATTGGTATATCGGGCTATCGGTCGATCGCGATCTGGCCTACCGGCAGTTGCGCGACTTCAGCGGCTCGGCCTTGATCGCCATGCTGGTGTCGGTGCTGCTGGTGATGCTCGCCCTCGGGGTGTTGCTGCGTATGCTGCTGAAGCCGCTGTCACGCATGATCGTCGCCATGCAGGACATTGCCGCCGGTGAAGGCGACCTCACCCAGCGCCTGCCGGCCACTGGCCGTGACGAACTGGCCCAGTTGGCCCAGGCCTTCAACCTTTTCGTCGAGCGCATGCAGCGCACCATCGGGCTGGTCGCCACGGGTTGCGTCGGTGTCGATGACGGTGCGCGCAGTGTGGTCCAGGCCAGCCAGGCTACCCTGCGCCAGTCAGGCGAGCTGGTGCAGCGTAGCGACACGGTTGCCGCGGCCATTGAGCAATTGGGCGCCGCCGCCGAGGAAATCGCCGGTAACGCCGCCAATGTTTCGCTGCAAAGTGCTGCGGCGCGCAAGCAGGCCGAGCAGGGCCAGCGTATTCTGCGCGATGGTTCCACGGCACTTGATGCGCTCGCGGCCCAAGTTGAAACCGCCCGTGCGAGCATGGAGCAATTGGGCGGTCAGACCGAAGCCATCGGGCGTATCCTTGAAGTGATCCACAGCATCGCCCAACAGACCAATTTGCTTGCGCTAAACGCAGCCATTGAAGCTGCGCGAGCAGGGGAGTCTGGCCGAGGTTTTGCGGTAGTGGCGGATGAGGTTCGTCAACTGGCGCATCGCAGTAAGGGGTCGGCCCAGGAGATCCATGACATGATCGAATCGCTTCAGCTCGGCGCCCAAGCGTCGATTGCCTCGATGGTTGCCAGTCATCGGCATGCCGAGCACAGCGTAAACGTCATTGCTCAGGCCTGTGGGGGGATTGAGGCGGTCATCGAGCGTTTGGCCGATATTGATGCAATGAACCAGTCCGTTGCCGCCGCCACGGGTCAGCAGCGCGCGGTGGTCGAGTCGATCAGTCGCGAAGTGGGCGAAATCGCGACGCTCAATCAGCATGTTCAAATGGGCCAACAGCAGACGCTGGACGTTTGCAAGACGATGGATGTCAGATCGGGTGAATTGCGCCAGATGGTGGCAGGCTTCTGCATCCAGCGTTAGTGCGTTCGATGGTTGTCGGTGGCCGCACTGTTCAGCCTGCGAGGCGAGCGCGTGCTATGGCGTCATCTTCACGAAACCTGGGCTGCGTGACGTTCCGAACGGAACTGAGCCTTAGCCGAGTCGATGGCAGAGGTACGCCTGGGTCTGATAGGGGAACGCGATGGTTTCCCGGCCCCGCAGCGCAGGATGCGTCTGGATCAGTTCGCGCAGTTGCCGGGTAACCTCGGCCTTGTCCGCAGGCGGCAGGCTGGCGATGAAACTGACCGACAGGAAGCGGTCCATGATCACCGTTTCGGCGCTGCCGAGGTGAGTGTGCTCGAAGCAGGTCGGTTCCGGCGCCGAGAACCCCGAACCGTCGAACGCGGCGCGCCATTGGCCGGTATGAAAGCGCGGTGTATCGCCTTCGTAAGGGGTGATGATCCGGGTAATCGCCGCGACCCAATCGACCGATTCGTCCCGTACGTTCCACACCAGCCCCAGGCGCCCGCCAGGGGTGAGCACCCGGTGGATCTCTGCCAGTGCCTGGGCGTCGGCGAACCAGTGGAACGCCTGGGCGCACAGCACCACGTCGGCGCTGGCCGCGGGCAAGGGTATTGCCTGGGCTGTGCCGGCCAGCACCTCGATGCCGGGCACGCTCTTGGCGAACTCCCGGCGCATCGCATCGACGGGCTCGACGGCCATCAACCGGTCAGTCAATGGCAGGAGCTGGCGGGTGAATTTGCCGGTGCCAGCGCCAAGGTCGATCACGCGGGTTTGCCTGTCGATCATCAGCCGCTGTTGCAGCCAGGTGGTCAAGGCTTGAGGGTATGTGGGCCGGCCCTGGGCGTAGGTATGGGCCTGGCTGGAGTATCCGCTCTGGGCTGCGTCATGAATGGAAGGCATGCGGGGTGGCTCCTGACAGGGCTGGGGATGAGCGGATTATAGAAACCTTGCGGTGGTGTGAAGGTGAAACACTCCTGCGTAGGCTTGCACCCTAGGCAGGCCCACCAGTGGCTATCAATCGCCAGAGAAACTGCAACTGGCTGAGTTACAGGTTATCCAAGGGGGCTCATTCGGTGGACGGCAGCGATACTTTGCTGCCTATGCGGATTAGCTCATTAGAGAAACACAGGCCAACGAGGATCAGTGCCGCACCCGCGTACAGGCTTTCTCGCGGTATTTCATTGAGCGCTATAAAGGCCAGCAGTGCGGCGAACAGTGGCTCTGTCAGCTCCAACGCTTGCACTTGGGATGGTTTGAGATACTCGATTGCCTTTGTGGTGCAGAAGAAGCCCAGAATTGTCGGCAGCGTGGCGAGCGCCAGCAGTGTGGCGATCGCCAGCGGCGATAGCTCGCCCGCTGCGAAACCATCGGTAGCCGCCGGCATCAGGAGGTAGAAGCTGCCAAAGAACAACAATTGCCGGGTGAAATGCAGCCCTCCCGATACACCCATGCGCTTCATGGCAACCGAAAAGGCCCCATAGCCGCCTCCGCCAATCGCAGCAAGTACCGCGCCTTGCAGCGTGAAGCCTTGTTGCAGGTCGGCGCCAAAAATCACCGTAATCCCGGCAATCGTCAAGCCGGCGCCCATCATGGTGTTGGCTGTGATGGGATCGTGAAGGAAGATGCGCCCCAATAGAATCGAGGAAATGGAGGCGCTCGCCATCAGAATGATGACGACGCCGGCCGCTGCATAATGGCTGTAGGCGGCAGTTTCAAAGTGAAACAACACGAATATTCCGAGAAACGAACAAATGGCTGCAGGTAGCCACCTGCCAGGGGACGCGGGTCGTTTCAATAATGGCAGGAGAACTGACAACAGCAGGCAGCCGAGAGCGGTTTTGATCAAGGCGATGCTGCTCGAGCTGAAACCCACGCTGATCAAGAACTTGCTGAGTACACCGATGGTTGCATTCAAGGATGCGGCGCAGAGCGCAAACAGGATGCCTTTGCCTAGATGAGATCGCACGATGATATTCCCTTTCATTGTCTTTGGCGTGGGCAGAGCGCATGTCGCTGAAAATGGCTACCCATCGGCGCAGGGTAATGTGTAGAGCCTGCTCTACAGTCAAGGATCTTGTTGCTGTGAATATTGGCGAGCTGGAACGGCGGAGTGGAGTTGGCCTGAGCCTTTCGCCCATGGCAGAAACTGATTTCTAGGCGCTGCGTTGAACCACCTGCAGGATACTGAGTCGCAACTCTTCTTTTGCCTCATGCTCAGCGATGTCGCCTGATACCGCAGCATCCGACAGCGCATCTGCGGCCCCTAACATCGCCCAGAGGCTGGCGTTGGATACACCAACCGGCCCAGTGAAAGGCGCAAATATCTCGGCGCATTTCTTGAGCAGGGCCTTTTGGTAGTGGCGTTTGACGATGACCAGCTCTGGCGAGCCGCCAAGGGCCGCCAGGACGCCCTGGATCTCGCGCCCCTGTGTCATCACGCAATCGACATAGGCGTTGGCGAAAACCCTCGCTTTGTCCTGCACCGTAGGCTCAGCCGCTGCGACAGCATGATCGAAGAGGGCGGTTTGGCGAATGTCGAAGTCTTCATACAGTGCAGCCAATAACCCATTTCGGGTTCCGAAGTGATCGTAGACCACCGGTTTGGTGACGCCTGCCGCCTCAGCCAGACGACCGAGCGTGAGAGAATCGGTACCCTCGTCGTTGATCAACGCCCAGGAGACTTCCAGCAACTGGCGTGCACGGGCTTCCCGGGTCAGGCGTCGGCGCGAAGGTACGGGAGTTGGCGACGTCATGCGCAGGTTTGCCCCGCTGTGGCTGGTTCCTGGGGAGCGAAGATACTGGCACCGATCCTGTGCGCTGTGTGCAGATGAGCCTCTGCATAGTGACCATCCGAGGGAAGCAGTAGGCAGGAGCTGCGCACATTTGCGCCACAGTAGTCAAAAATCTCGTGGTCTATCTGGGCCTTCATGGCGGGTGTATAGCCGTGTCGCATGTAGGTGCCTTCATCGGCGCCGCCGATGGCCACCAAGTGCACCTGCAAGTGCCCCAATTTCTTTACCAACTTACCGTTGCTCATCTCCTCATAAGCCCAGCCCTGCGCAAAGACGCGGTCGATCCAGCCCTTGAGCACGGCAGGGAATGACCACCAGTAGATCGGGTAGACGATGACCAGGGCGTCCGCACGATCAAGTCGTTCCTGTTCTGCGGCAACGTCAGCGGGCGGGGCAGACTGCTTGAGAAATAGTCCGTGATCCGCCAGGTTGAAGCGCGGATCGAAACCCTCGGCAATGAGGTCAGCAATTTGCGCGCTGTGTCGGGAGTCCGAAGCGGTGATGCTTTGCGCGATGCGCTGGGCAATGGCATGAGTCAATGAATGGGGATTGGGATGGGCGACGACGATCACGCTGTGCATGGTTAGCTCTCCGAGTGTCAGGCGAGTAGCTCGCTTAACCATCAAGCGCCACTCTCTATATACTGAAAGTAACTTACCAAAGGTAACTTGTCTACGCGTGAACTGTCTGTGCCTGACCCGTTGTTCCCCCCCTTGCGAGCAAGGCGCGGGGGCGATCGGCGCCACCGCGGTCTCGGCCAGGATAGGGAGGATTGCGAACTGGAAAGCGTCGTTGCTCAGCACGCAGGTGAACGGCATGCTGAGGAACGCTGTGATGACTGACGTGAAATGGCCAGCGGATTCAGGGATCACATGGATCAAGCTCGCCGAGATCGATCTGATCATTCCTGTGCCAGGCATGATCCCGACGAAGATGCCAGCGGCGTCAGATCAGTCCTTCAGCCTGCAGGGTCTTCTGCACGGCCGGTCGGCTGGCTACGCGCTTCTGGAACTGCGCCACAGTCGGCCAGGGCGTAAGGTCAATGCCCAGCATGGGCGCCCAGTTGACGATGGTGAACAGGTAGGCATCGGCCACGCTGAAGGCCTTGCCGGTGAGGTAGTCCTTGCCTTGCAAGGCCTTCTCCAAAGCCCAGGCGTTTGCCGAAGGTATCGAGGGTCCTGCTCTTGGCCTCTGCGCTGATGCTGGGGTTGAACAGGGCTCCGAGGGTCTTGTGCAGTTCGGTGCCGATGAAGTTCAGCCATTCCTGCACCCGCACGCGCCCCAGCGAGCCCGCCGCTGGCAGCAGGTTGGCCTGGGGTTTCTGCTCGGCAAGGTACTGGACGATGGCCGGGCCCTCAGTCAGGACTTCGCCGTTATCCAGTTGCAGGGCTGGCACGTAGCCCTTGGCATTGAGCGTGTAGAAATCCGCGCCGCTGGCGGTGGTGTGGGTCTTGAGGTCGACTTTCTCGACGGTGTAGGGCAGGTCCAGTTCGTTGAGTACGATGTGCGGCGAGAGTGAACAGGCACCTGGCGAATAAAAGAGCTTCATTGTCTTCTCCCATTGCGTGGGTCAGCCGCGGGGCGGCAGCGAGGTGAGGCACTGTGCAGCATTCAGGTTATGCCACCTGAGCGGGATCTCAAGCCAGCCAGTGACCAGCGGCAAGTGACTGCCAGCCGAATCATTGCTCACCCAGCATTTCCCGCGCCAGGGTCAAGCGGCGGGTGTGGAAGTCGTACGCATAGAGTTCGGCATAGCGCCCCCATTCGATGGCCACCTTGAGCACGCGCTCGGCTTCCTCGGCGTCCATGTATTCGGTCAGGCGGTCGAGCACGGTCTTTTCCAGCAGGCCGGCGGGTTCCAGGTGAAGGCTGTCGAGGATGTAGCCGATCAGCGATACCCGGCCCTTGCACTGGCGCGCGAAGAGGTCCTGGCGCCGCGCCTGGCGGGCGGCGACGTAGTGGCGGCCCTGGCGCGTGAGGCGGATGTCGCCCTCGATCACCTGGGCGAAGCCGAGCAGGCCCAGGGCCTCGTATATCGGGAACAGCACCTCGTCGGGCAGCTCGGTTTCCTCAGCCAGGTGCGGCAGGTCGGCCTCGCCGTTGAACGGCTCGCCGGCGATCAGTTCGAGCACGCTTTCCATTCGCGCGATGTCGGCGCCGGGCAGCCGGTAGCCCAGCTCCACGGCCGGCGGCGCCCCAGCGGCGGCGATGGCTTCGGGGCGCTGGGTCATCAGTGCGTAGACCTCGTCGACCAGCGCGCGGACCTCGGCCGAATCGGCATTGCGCGGGCGCGGCAGGTCGATGTGCAGCTCCGAGCGCACCCGGCCCGGGTCGCTGGAGAGGATCAGGATGCGGTCGGCCATCATCACCGTTTCCTCGATGTTGTGCGACACCACCAGGATGCTGCGGGTGGTGATGCGGTGCTCTTCCCAGAGCTCGAGCATGTCGTCGCGCAGGGTTTCGCCGGTGAGCACGTCGAGCGCCGAGAAGGCCTCGTCCATCAGCAGCACCTCGGGGTTCATCACCAGGGCGCGGGCAATGCCCACGCGCTGGCGCATGCCGCCGGACAGTTCGCGCGGCAGCGCGCCGCCGAAACCTGCCAGGCCGATCAGCTCCAGCGCCGCGCCGGCCAGGCGCTCGCGCTCGGCCGGGGTCACGCCCTGGGCTTCCAGGCCGAGCTCGACGTTCTGCTGCACGGTCAGCCAGGGGAACAGCGCGAAGGTCTGGAAGACCATGGCCACGCCGCCCACCGGCCCATGGATCGGCCGGCCATGGTACTTGACGGTACCGCGGTCGGCGCCGACCAGGCCGGCGATGATCCGCAGCAGGGTCGACTTGCCCGAGCCAGAGCGGCCCAGCAGGGCGACGATCTCACGCTCGCGCAGGTGGAAGTCGACGCCTTCGAGGACGGTGCGCGGGGTGCCGTCGGAGGCCTGGAAGGCCTTGCTCACGCCCTTGAGTTCGATCAGCAGTGGTTTCATGGCAGGTCCTCAACGACGGCTTTCGGCGAGCAGGTACAGGCGGCGCCAGAAGAAGCGGTTCAGCAGCATCACGTAGATACACATCACACCGATGCCCAAAGCTATGCGGTGGAAGTCGCCGGCGTCGGTCATCTGCTTGATGTAGCTGCCCAGGCCGTCTGCCACCAGTGAGGTGTCGCCCCAGCTGACGTACTCGGCGACGATGCTGGCGTTCCACGAGCCGCCACTGGCGGTGATGGCGCCCGTGACGAAGCTGGGGAACACCGCCGGCAGGTACACGCGCTTCCATTTCAGCCAGCCGCGCAGGCCAAGGTTGTCGGCGGCCAGGCGCAGTTCGTAGGGGATGCTGGCCGCGCCTGCGACCACGTTGAACAGGATGTACCACTGCGTGCCGAAGACCATCAGCGGGCTCAGCCAGATGTTCGGGCTGAGCTCAAAATGCACCAGCAGCAACACCACCAGCGGGAACAGCAGGTTGACCGGGAAGGCGGCAAGAAACTGCGCCAGCGCCTGGACCTTCTGCGAGTAGCGAGGGCGCAGGCCGATCCAGATCGACAGCGGCACCCACACCAGCGAAGCAAGGCCGATCAGCAGCATCACCCGGCACAGGGTGATCAGGCCCAGGCCGAGCACATGCAGGGCTTCGCCCCAGCCGACGTCCTGATGCACGAACAGCCCCAGGCGCAAGAAGGCGAAGGCGCAGGCCAGCACCAGGATGAGGTCCCAGGCCCGCGGCCACCAGGCGGGCAGGCGCAGCCACTGGCGCCGTGCCACGGTGCCGTCGCGGCCCCCGGCAAACCAGCCCATGGCGTTCTGCAAACCCATCGCCAGCCACCCACTGAAGGCGCTCAACCAACGGCTGCGACGGGCCACGTCAAGCACCCAGGAACGCTGTGCGGTGTCGCCCTGGGTGTCTTCGAAGCGGAAGCGGTCGGCCCAGGCCAGCAGGGGGCGGAAGAACAGCTGGTCGTAAAGCAGGATGCCGGTGAGCATCGCGCCGATGGCCCAGGCAATGGCAGCAAGGTTGCGCTGGTCGATGGCCACGGCGATGTACGAGCCGATGCCGGGCAGCTTGATGTCCTGCCCGGCCACCGAGATGGCCTCGGCGGCGACCAGGAAGAACCAGCCACCGGACATCGACATCATCATGTTCCACAGCAGGCCGGGCATGGCAAAAGGCAGCTCCAGGCGCCAGAAGCGTTGCCAGGCCGAGAGGCGGAAGACCCGCGCGGCCTCGTTCAGTTCGGGCGGCACGGTGCGGAACGACTGGTACAGGCTCAGCGCCATGTTCCATGCCTGCGAGGTGAAGATGGCGAAGATCGCCGCGCATTCCACGCCCAGCAGGTTGCCCGGAAACAGCGCAATGAAGGGCGCGATGGCGATGGCCTGGAAGCCCAGGATGGGCACCGACTGGAGCACGTCCAGCAGTGGGATCATGGCCTTCTCGGCGGCGCGATACTTGGCCGCCAGCGCGGCGAACACAAAGGCGAACAGCAGCGAGAAGCCCAGCGCGATGAACATCCGCAGGATGGTGCGCATCAGGTAATAGGGCAGGTTGACCGGATCGAGGGATATCGGCAGCGCCTCGCCGACCACGAACGGCCGGCTCATCTGCATCGCGCCATAGGCGGCGAGCACCAGCAAGACCAGCACCAGCGGCAGGAGGATCCAGTCCCAGCGATTGGGCGCGGCGTCACGCAGGCCTGGCGACGGGTTGAACAGGCGGGCCATGAACAGGTCTCGATCGTCAGGATGTGGAATGGGCGGATGCCACAACGTGAGCCAGTATGGTTCACGTGGCTGGCAGGTCAATGTGTCGAAAGCGGACGGTCAGATGGAGGTAGCCACGCTGTTCGGATAAGGTTCGGTTGTCCGAAATGGAATGTCACGTGAAGGCACGAGGGTCATGGGTAACTTTTTTGATAAGTATGGAATGCACTTCAGATGACTGGTGAAACATTTGCCCCTTTCCAGGCCCTCGCCGCCGCGTTGCTGAAAAGCCTGCCGGCTGGCCAGCAAGACGGCTCCCATGATCTGTCCCATATCCATCGCGTGTGGGTCAACGCGCAGCGGATCCAGCGGGTGGAAGGCGGCGATCTGGAGGTGCTGCTGGCTGCGACGGTGCTGCATGACTGCGTCGCCGTGGAAAAGAACTCGCCACTGCGTGACCAGGCATCGACGCTGTCCGCGGACAAGGCTGCGTCGATCCTGGCTGGCGTGGGTTGGTCTGCGCAGCGTATCGAGCAGGTGGCACATGCCGTCAAGGCCCACAGCTACTCGGCCGGTTTCGAACCTGAGACGCTTGAGGCCAAGATCCTCCAGGACAGTGATAGGCTGGATGCCTTGGGTGCGTTGGGTATTGCCCGGTGTTTCTACACGGCTGGGCGAATGGGCTCGGCGTTATACGACTTCGAGAACCCCGGTGCGCAGGGCAGGGCGTATCGAGATACGGCCTATGCGATCGAGCACTTTCAAACCAAGCTGCTGAAACTTGCCTCAGGTTTCACAACCGGCGAAGGAGCTCGGCTGGCTGCCGAGCGCCATGGGCGGCTCGAGGCATTTCTTGCAGATTTCATGGAAGAGGTGGGCGCGAGCCAGGGCAACGCTGTGTGCGCTGACGGTTGCCGATAATCTCACCATTCAATCGCTCGCCCGTCCCACGCCCAGAACCCTCCGCTGTCCGTGGGCCCCAACCGTCCCACCTGCTCGATGACGCATTGCGCCGCGAACGCAGGGTCAAACAGCTTGCCCGCTGGCACATTTCCTTGAAACGGCCGCGACAGCTGCGTGTCGGTGGTCCCGGGATGCAGCGCCAGCACCGTGGCCGCCGGGTTCAGCCGCCTCAGCTCGATACTGGCCGTATGCAGCAGCTGATTGAGCGCTGCCTTGCTGGCCCGATAGCTGTACCAACCGCCCAGGCGGTTATCGCCGATCGATCCAACTCTGGCTGACAGCGCGGCAAAGGTGGCGGGCTCCTTGCGCAGCAAGGGCAACAGGTGTTTGAGCAGCAGTATCGGTGCGAAGGCATTGCTCGCGAAACTCGCCTGCAGGCCGGCAAGATCCAGTTGCGCCAATGATTTTTCCGCCTTGGCGCCGTCCTGCTGGAGGATGCCCAAGGTGCTGATGACCAGGTGAAGGTGGTCGCAGGCATGCCTAAGCTCAGCTGCCAGTGCCGCGAGCGCTTGTTCGTCTCGCGCGTCGCAATCCACCAGCACCAGGCGCTCGCCGTGTTGGCTGGCGAGTTCTGCAAGCGCCTCATTGCCCTTGGCGTTGCGTGAGACGGCCCAGAGCCTGGCCACCTCATCATCGGCCAGCAGTGCCGTACACAGCGCCAAGCCTATGCCTCGGCTTGCGCCGCCTATCAGGACATTGGCTTGGCCATTCAGGTTGGGTATCAGGCTCATGCAGTACCTCACGCGGCAGTGGGCAAAATCAGCTCGATCGTTTGTTGGATCAATGTCAGTCTGGCATTGAACTCGGCCTGTGACGCGCTACGCTTTGGGCAAGAATCCTTTCTTTGCCAAACCTCCGCCTTTCAATGGAGTGAGCAAATGATTCGCAAACCCCTGCTTGTGATTGTCATCGCTGTCCTGCTGGCGGGCTGTGGCGATGATTCTTCCCACTACGCGGTGTCCGATGAACACTGCCAGCCCGATCGTTTGAAGACCCTCCCCAACAATCCCAACCGGGATACGCTGGTCGAGAAGTGCATGCCTCGGCAATCCCCCTGAGGCTGCAGCCAGGGTTTTGCGGCCCATCGTCGGTCCGCTCTCATAGCACTGCACGCATTGAATTAGCAGGGACACTGTGAGAGCTACTGTCTTGCTCAATTTCTAAAAGCTGGCGCGGTCCCTGTGGGAGCGGGCTTGCCCGCGAACACCGGCGCAGCCGGTGCCATGCACCGCGTTGGATTCTTCGCGGCTAAAGCCGCTCTCACAGGGTATGCGGACCGCTTGCGAACCCAGTTCTCTACGCGACAGCGCAGCCCCAATGGCCTCCCTGTTCAATGGCCTTTCACTACCGATGCCGAGTCGCGACTGGCAATGAGTAAGCCTTCGAAAACGCCATTTTCATTTTGTGGATCCACAAAAATGGTTATCCAATGATTTGAATTGACTTTTAATCGATTTATGCCTTTCAATGGATCCACAAAAACAAAATCCATGGAGAGCTTCATGTACCCGAAAAACGCCTGGTATGTCGCCTGCACACCTGACGAAATTGCCGAGAAGCCCTTGGGTCGGCAGATCTGTGGCGAAAAAATGGTGTTCTACCGTGGCCTTGAGAAGCAGGTCCACGCGGTCGAGGATTTCTGCCCGCACCGTGGCGCGCCGCTGTCCCTGGGCTATGTCGAAAATGGCCAGCTGGTTTGTGGCTACCACGGCCTGGTGATGGGGTGTGACGGCAAGACCGTGTCGATGCCCGGCCAGCGCGTTCGCGGTTTCCCGTGCAACAAGACCTACGCCGCCGTCGAGCGGCATGGCTTCATCTGGGTATGGCCGGGCGACCAGGACAAGGCCGATCCCGCCACCATCTGCCACCTGGAATGGGCCGAGAACGAGCAGTGGGCCTACGGCGGCGGCTTGTTCCACATCAAGTGCGACTATCGCCTGATGATCGACAACCTCATGGACTTGACCCACGAAACCTACGTTCACGCTTCCAGCATCGGCCAGAAAGAGATCGATGAAGCCCCGCCGGTGACCACGGTCAATGGCGATGAGGTGGTCACTGCCCGGCACATGGAGAACATCATGGCCCCGCCGTTCTGGCGCATGGCCTTGCGTGGCAACAACCTGCCTGACGATCAGCCGGTCGACCGCTGGCAGATCTGCCGTTTTACCCCGCCCAGCCACGTGCTGATCGAAGTGGGCGTGGCCCTGGCCGGCAAGGGCGGTTACGACGCAGCGCCCGAGCACAAGGCATCGAGCATCGTGGTCGACTTCATCACCCCGGAGACTGAAACCTCCATCCACTACTTCTGGGGCATGGCGCGCAGCTTCAACCCACAGGATAAGGCCTTGACGGCCAGCATCCGCGAAGGGCAGGGGAAGATCTTCAGCGAAGACCTCGACATGCTCGAACAGCAGCAGGCGAACCTGCTGGCCAACCCGCAGCGCAATCTGCTCAAGCTCAACATCGACGCCGGTGGCGTGCAGTCGCGCAAGGTCCTGGAGCGGCTGCTCGCCGAGGAGCAGGCGCAGGTGACGCCGCAGTTGATCGCAACTGCCCAGTAACCCCCTGTCGATGTCGCGCACGGCCACCGCAGTGGCCGTCTACGGAAGGTGCACCATGATTGAAGTTGTCGTTAATTCCCGAAACCATGAAGCCGAAGGCATCTGCAGCTACGAATTGACCTGCGCCCAGGGCAACCCCTTGCCCGCGTTCAGCGCCGGCGCGCATATCGACGTGCACCTGCCCGGTGGGCTGGTGCGCCAGTACTCACTGTGCAACCACCCCCAGGAACGCCACCGCTACCTGATCGGCGTGCTCAACGACGCCGCTTCACGCGGTGGTTCGCGCTGCCTGCACGAGCAGGTCCAGGCCGGGCAACGGCTGCGCATCAGTGCGCCGCGCAACCTCTTCGAGCTGGTGCCAGGTGCCACGCGCAGCCTGCTGTTCGCCGGTGGTATCGGCATTACGCCGATACTCTGCATGGCCGAGCAGCTGTGGCTGCAGGGCGACCTGTTCGAACTGCACTACTGCGCGCGCTCAAGCGAGCGGGCGGCGTTTCTCGAGCGTTTGGCCGGCGCGCCATTCGCCAGCCAGGTGCACCTGCACTTCGACGAAAACCCCGAGTCACGTCTGGATGCGGCGCAGGTGCTGGCGCGGCCAGGGGCTGATGATCATCTGTATGTGTGCGGCCCGACCGGGTTCATGCAGCATGTGCTGGACACTGCCCGCGACCAGGGTTGGCCCCAGGCGCAACTGCACCGGGAGTACTTCGCCGCCACACCGGTCGACACCGGCAACGATGGTGCGTTCTCGGTCAGGCTCGGCAGCACCGGGCAAGTGTTCGAAATCCCGGCGGACAAGACGGTGGTCCAGGTGCTGGAAAGCCACGGGGTGTCGATTGCCGTTTCCTGCGAGCAAGGGGTGTGCGGCACCTGCCTGACACGGGTGCTGGACGGGGTGCCGGAGCACCGCGACCTGTACCTGACCGAGGACGAACAGGCGGCCAACGACCAGTTCACCCCATGCTGCTCCCGCGCCAAGTCCGCAGTGCTGGTGCTGGACCTGTAAGCCAGCAGACTAGTCGCTTCTGGAAATCACCTGTACCCCGCCCGCTGCGCTGGCTGCACCAAACACTTCGGCGTAGCGCAGCGTGGCGTTGGCGTGTTCACGCATGATGCCTTCGGCGCGCGCGCCCTGGCGGCTGCGCAGTGCATCCACCAGCGAGTGGTGCTGCATGTGGGCGAAGTTGAAGCGGCGATACTCGCGCGCCATGTCGTGGCGGTCGAAGGCCAGCGCCGACACGGAAGCGAAAGGGCGATGGTCATTGCGTGCCAGGGCCTCGGCAATGGCAGGGTTGCCGCTGCTTTCGACGATCACCTGGTGAAAGCGCAGGTTCAGGTCGTGGAAGCGCTCGAGGTCTTGCTCGGTGATGTAGCCCTTGTCGAACAGCGCGTCACCCTGATCCAGGCATTGCTGCAGCGTGGCCAGGGCCTCAGGTGCCAGGCCGCGCTCGGCGCACTGCCGCGCCGCCAGGCCCTCCAGCACACCGCGCACTTCCACGGCCCCGGTGATGTCCTCGACGCTCAAGGCCCTGACTTGAAAACCCTTGCCACCGTGGCGCACCAGCAGGCCTTCCTGCTCGAGAGTGCGAAACGCCATGCGCACCGGCATCCGTGAGACGCCGAAGCGCTCGGCAG
Organism: Pseudomonas sp. LRP2-20; assembly: GCF_024349685.1. Taxonomy (NCBI): domain Bacteria; kingdom Pseudomonadati; phylum Pseudomonadota; class Gammaproteobacteria; order Pseudomonadales; family Pseudomonadaceae; genus Pseudomonas; species Pseudomonas sp. LR2-20. Next base: position 2,214,971 of record NZ_AP025944.1, read on the forward strand.
TAGGGACCTCCATCAAGCGCTCGCCACCAGCCAGTTCGCCGGAAGCGATCATCTTGCGCAGGGCGACCAGGATGGTCTGGCCGTGTTTGCTCATTGCAGGCGACCTCGGAAAAGAGGCCGCCATGTTAGCGCAACGAATCAAGGCTGTGCAGGTAGGGCAGCGCGGGTTGCATGCCGCCCCAGGGCCGCCAGGTTCAGGCGTTGGACAGTGCGCTGGGTTGTCGCGCCTCGGGCCGAGGGTTGAACAGCAGCAACGCCGCTGCGGCGATCACGAACACCACGGCGAACACGCCATACAGGTGCAAGGGTTGCCAGCCATCGTCAAGCAGCAGCCCGGCAATACTGGGTGAGAGGATCGCACCGATGCGGCCGATGCCAATCCCCCAGCCCACGCCAGTGGCGCGCACCGACGGGCCGTAGAGCATCGGTGACAGTGCATACAGCCCTGCAACGCAGCCATTGGCGGCCAGGCCGATCAGCAAACCCAGGGCCAGGGCGAATGTCACCGAAGTGGCCGTGCAGGCAAACAGCACCAGCAGCCCGGCGGTGACCAGCATGAACAGCGAGAGTACCGTTGCCAATCGCCAGCGCGATGCCAGCAGGCCGATCAGGGCCGCGCCGACGATGCCGCCGACACTGAGCAGCACCCCGCCGCTGACGCCCTGTTGGGCGGACAGCCCGGCGGACGCCAGCAATTTCGGTGTCCAGCTCATGACGAAGTAGAAGCCGGACATCACCAGGAAGAACAAGCCCCATAGCAGCAGGGTGGTGCCCCGTGCCTCGGCGCTGAGCAACTGCAGCAGGGCGCTGCGCTGGGCTGCCGGTGAGGCCGCTGCGGCAGGCGGAAAGGCGCCTGGGGCAGGCTGGCCGAGCTGGATGGCCAGGCGGTCGAGCTTTGCCACGCCCTTGGCCGGGCGTTTGGCCAGCAGAAAGTCCAGCGACTCGGGCAGGCACAGCATGACGACCGGCAGCGTCGCCAGGGTAGCCCAGCCGCCGACGGTGAACACCGAGCGCCAGCCGAAGTGGGTCAGCAGCCACACCGACAATAGCCCGCCGAAGGTTGCGCCCAGGGCATAGCCGGTTGACTGCAGGCTAACCGCCAGGCCGCGCCAGCGCTTGTTGGCGTATTCGCCGGCGATGACGTTGCTGCTGGCCAGAATGCCGCCGATCCCCAGCCCGGTCAGCCCGCGCAACAGCGCCAGCTGCAAGGGCGTCTGGGTGTGTGCGGACAGCAGCATGCCGATGCCGGAAAGGGCCAGGCAGCACAGGATCAGCGGTCGCCGGCCGAAGCGGTCGGCCCAGGGCGCGATGAACAGCGAGCCTGCTGCCATGCCAAACAACCCGGCGCTCAGCAACAAGCCGACCTGCGCGCCATTGAGGTTCCATTCGCTGGCGACCGACGAAGCGGTAAATGCCATCACCAGGACATCGAAGCCATCGATCATGTTGAGCACGATGCACACACCGATGGCCAGGTACTGGAAGGGGCGCATGGGGTGTTCGTTGATCACCTCTCTCAGGCACTGATTCATGGCTGCACCTCGGTGGCAGGGGCAGCAGGGCAGAAAGGCGAAGGCAGCCACCCTGGGGCGGCTTGGGACGGTTCGTACATGGAAGCACCTTTGTTCTTGTGATCGGTACTGGCTCGAGTGCCAGCACGTCAGGTGCAAATCAAAGCTTTTTGTGGATCCCTACATCAATAGGTCGGCCAAGCGACTTTGCCGTTCTAGAGACTCGATTTCATTTTTATTATAAAAAATGCTTTTAAATCAATGAGTTACATTCGTTTTCCTGGCGATAATTCAGTTCGATTATCGAACAGAGAATGATTGCTGATTTATGGATCCATTTTGAGGGGGTCAACCCCTGTGGCAGGGGAAGGGTGGCGCTTCTGGGGGCCGTTATTCGCCACCCCGAATGGCACATGCACCATGGGCAGATCCCCCGCCGCCGAATACAGGTGACTGCGCTGGTCATCAAAGAACATATGCGGCTTGAGAATCTGCAGCACTCGCTCTTTTTCCATCCCTCCGAGGAAGAATGACTCGTCCGGCGAAACCCCCCAGTTCTTCAAGGTGGTCACCACTCGCTCATGGGCCGGCGCATTGCGCGCGGTGACGATGGCGATGCGCAGGATGCGCTTGTACGCGGGGTCCTGCGCCAGCTTGCGGTCTTCGAGCTGGCGGATCAGCGACAGCTTCTTGTAGAGGTCCGCCAAGGGGCCTGGTTGATGCGGAATCGCCTTGCGCTCACGTTCATGGGCCTGGAACTCATCCAGGTTCAGGCGCTGCTTGTAAACGCTTTCCGCCTCGTCATCGGCAATCACGCCATCGAAGTCGAAGGCCACCCGCAGCTCGGTGTCGATCTCGTCATCGTAGATCTTGCTCGGCAGCACCAGGCCCGCCGGGTAGTCGGCATCGATCGCTCGCTGCACGTCGCCTTCATGGGCGCTGAGGAACAGCGAGGCGTTGAACGCGGGGATGTATTCGTACGGCGAACGACCGGACATGAACGCCGCGCGGGTGATGTCCAGGTTGTAATGGTTGATCGAACGGAACACCCGCAGACCGGTTTCCGGCGAGTTGCGCGAGAGCAGCACCACTTCCACCGGCAGTTGCTCGGGAAAGGCCTTGTTGATGCTCAGGAAGCGGCGGATGAACGGGAAGGCCACGCCCTTGGGGAAAGGCACGTCGAGGTTTTCTTCCTGGTGCAGGCGATACGCTTCGACGCCCTCGGACTGGTAGATGCTGTCGGAGACGGTCAGGTCGAACAGGGCGCTGGAGGCGACGCCGACGACGAGTTTCTGTTCGATGGGGTAGGGCATGGGCTGTCCAGAGAAAGGCGGGTACCAGCCACCATGATAGGCCAACGCCATGCTAATCTGCGCCAGCGTTCCTCCAAGGCCAGATCCCGCATGCCCATCGTCGACAACCTGATCGCCTTTACCCTGGCAGCCACGCTGCTGACCCTGACCCCAGGCCTGGACACTGCCCTGATTCTCAGGACGGCCACGGTAGAGGGGCGCAAGCAGGGCATGCGCGCTGCCCTGGGCATCAACGCCGGCTGCCTGCTGTGGGGCGCAGCCGTTGCGTTCGGCCTGGGTGCATTGATCGCGGTTTCAGAGCTTGCCTACAACATCCTCAAGTACTGCGGGGCTGCCTACCTGGCCTGGCTTGGCGTCAACATGCTCCTGCGCCCACGGCGATCGTTGGCACCCGCCGGGGAGGACGGCCAGCGCACTGCCAACTGGTTCCTCAAGGGCATGCTGGGTAACTTGCTCAACCCCAAGGTCGGGATCTTCTACGTGTCGTTCCTGCCCCAGTTCATCCCGCAAGGCCAGCCCCTGGTGGCCTGGACCTTCGGCCTGGTCAGCATCCACGTGGTGCTCGGCCTGCTGTGGGCGCTGGCGCTGATTGGTGCGACTCGGCCGTTGGCGGGGCTGTTGCGGCGGGGCAAGGTCATCCAGTGGATGGACCGTGCGACCGGCCTGGTATTCGTGCTGTTCGCGGCTCGGCTGGCGTTGGGCAAGCGATAGGCGCCCAGCGCAGAGACCTACATGACGTTGATCGAACCATCCAGATTGCATTCCCGGTTTTCACCACCCATGTCTTGCGGAAGAAACGCGGTCAGGTCATAAGGCAGCAGCACCGTGTCCAGCGCAAAAGAGAAGGGCACGTCGATCAGGCCAACCCAGCCGTCAGCGCCATTCTGAGTAGCAAAGTTCCAGCCCAAGCGTGTGCCCGGATACACGCAGCGCTCGCCATCGAGGTGAATGAGCGTACTCCAGCAGCCACTCAACAACAGCGGCAGGGTGAGCACCAGGCATTTGGCAATCCTTTTCATAAGCTCCGTCATACCTTCCGTGTCGTTCATCAACGCGCTTCAACCAGGCGCAGTTCACCATCCCGGTACTGCACCTCGCGCCCCAGCCATTCACTGCTCACTTGCGGCAGCACCGCCGAGGGCTTGCGCAGTTCGCGCAGCAAGGTCGAACCGTGGGACAACCGCCCACCCATGCGCGCAATCACTGCCCGCGCAGCTTGATACTGAGCATGGCGGCCAGGGTCGAGGCTGTCTTCGAGGAGGATGTCCTGGCCCAGGATGCCTTGCACCTGGCCGGGATAGATCATGAAACCGCTGGCCTGTTCGCTGCCCTGGCTGCCGTCCTGCCAGAAGCTGCCATCGCGGCTGCGCACGTCTGGATGTGGGGCGAACCAATACGCACGCTCCGCTTCAGGCATGGCGTGGTGCACGCGGAAAAATATCCGCATCAGGTTGTCGCGGTACCACTCGCGCACTTGCAGGTAGTAACCACGCAAGCCGGGCAGGCCAACGCGGTGCGCAAGTGTCACGGCATGCGGCCAGGCCGGCATCGGCTGCAGGGGCAGTTCGGTCGGCGCCGGGCGCGGGGTGCCGGGGTCGGTCTCCCAGGGCAGGCGGTGGGGGCTGTGCTGCAGGTCGTCGTAAGCGGTCGGTGGCCGGCCCAGCCAGGCCCCACCGCTGCTGGCCAGGGCCGTGGCGATGCACAGGTTGCCTTGCACCACGAAGACGTAGAAGCGGCTGAACCAGTCCGCCAGTTGCTGGCCGTCGGCAGCGGCCGCCTGCAGCTGCGCCAGTTCCTCGTCGAAGCGTTGCAGGCCGGGGGCCAGGGCTTGCAGGTGGCTGCGCGCTGCGCGTTGCATACGCCACAGGCGCGGCAGCGAGCGCAGCAGGCGTGCCGGCCGCCAGGGCAGTGCCGGGGTAGCGCCGCCAACCTCGCCAGCGTAGCTGGCGGCAGAGATGCCCCAGTCGGCCAGGCGGGCGAGGAACAGGTCGTTGTTGATATAGGAGGCGCCACCGAACACGGCGGTGAAGGGCTCGTTGTCCTGCAGCACGCGGCTGTCCCAGCGCGCCATGATCGCCGGGATGCTGGCAGCGGCGCGGCGCTGGGCATATTCGACGAAGCGGCTGGGCTGGGGCGGCAGGATCTCGGCGATGTTCGCCGAGGTCAGGTGGCGGCGCCAGCCGTGCTCGCTGATCGGGCGGTACTGCAGCAGCCACAGTTGCTGGCCGTCCCAGGCCCATTCGATGTCGCCGGGCACGTAGTGGAACACCTTCAGCACGGCTTGCAGGAAGTCCCACAGCGCAGTGGCTGTCAGGCCGTGCAGGTCGGAGAACTGGCCGCTTTGCCAGGCGGGGCCCAGGCGCGACAGCGTCGCGCGCAGGGGTGTGGCCTGGCCGTCGGCCAGGGCTTCCAGGTGGCCTTCGAGCCACTCCAGTTCCACCGACAGGTGGCGCACGAAGGCGATACCGGACACCTTCGGCGCGATGAAGCGCTGTACCACCACTTCCTCGACGCCGGCTTCACGCAACTGGCTGACGCGGGCGGCGATGGCATTGCCGGGCACGCGCAGGTAGGTGGTGCTCAGGCCGGCGTTGGCGGCATCGGCCTGGTCCTCGCCGTAGCTGGACGAGCGCACTGCCCACAGGGCGTGCGGGGCCGAGGCGAGTAATGAGGCGAGGCGCGGGTCGTTGCCATCGTCGAGGCTCAGGGCTTCTGGCACGGCCTGGCCGGCAAGCGCCGCCAGCCGCAGGCGGCCGCCTTTGGTGTGGGCGACAAAGCCTTGGCTGCCCGATTCCAGCCAGGCGGCGAATGCTGCGGGTGCGTCGATCCAGGGGTAGTGGCCCCAGCCGGGTTGCAGGCTGATGCGCAGGTCGGCGCGGGCGAGGATCGCCGACCAGGCGGCCGCCTGCGCAATGCCCAGCATGCGGTCGTGGTCGCCCCATACCAGCTCGACCGGGTCGGTGATCCATTCCAGCAGCGGCAGCGCGGTGTCGGCACGCAGCTGTTCCCAGGACGGCACGAAGGCCCGGCAACGGGCGTAGCCGGCGCCCATGCGCTGGTACTGCGCCGGCGTCCAGCGCTGGCTGGAAAACTTGCCGGCGAACCAGTGCGGTTTATGGCTGAGCAGCCCGTGGATGGCCTTGCGCAGCGGCAGCGGCGACATCAGTGCCGGCAGGCGCCGCTGCCAGAGGAAAGCGCCGACCGGGGCCAGCAGCACGCTGCGGCTGAAGTGCCCCGGGCGACGCTGCAGCGCATGCAGCACGATCAGCGCGCTGACGCCAACGGCCATGATCGCGTGACCGCGTTCGGTCAGGCTGAGCAGTGCTTGCGCGTACGCGTCCAGGCTGGTGCAGGGCGGCGAGGGGTTGTCGCCGAAACCCGGCAGCTCCAGGGCCTGCACCCGGTAGTGCCGGAAGTGCGGCAGGGCATCGTCCCACCAGTCGGCGGCGCTGCCGTTGCCGGCCAGCAGGTAAAGCAGGGGCTTGTTCATCGATGCTCCTCAGGCCAGGTCACGCAGCGCACTGTCCAGGGTCGGGTACTGGAAGCGGTAGCCGGCTTGCTCCAGGCGGCTCGGCAGCACGCGCTGGCCGTCGAAGAACAGCTCGGCCATTTCACCGGCCAGGGCACGCACTGGTGCTGCCGGGATATGCAGCCACACCGGGCGTTTGAGCAACCGGCCGACAGCCTGGGCGAAAGTGGCCTGGCTGACCGGCTCGGGCGCCACCAGGTTGTAGGTACCCTGCATGCTGCTGTCGGCCATGGCGCGCGCCATCACTGCCAGCACATCGTCACGGTGCACCCAGCTCATGACCTGCCGGCCATCGCCCATGCGCCCGCCCAGGCCCAGGCGAAACGGCATCAGCAGGGGCGTCAGCGCACCACCCGGGCCGAACACCACGCCCAGGCGCAGCACAACCTGGCGGGCGCCCAGGGTGCTGGCCGGGCTGGCCGAGGCTTCCCAGCGATCGCACAATTCGGCCATGAAGCCATCGCCTTTGCTGGCGCCTTCGTCCAGTGGCTGGCTAGCGTCGCGCACACCGTAATAACCGATGGCCGAGGCCTGGATCCACAGCGCCGGCTTGTGCCTGGCCTGGCGCATCCAGCGCAGCAAGGCCTCGGTAGTGCCGACCCGGCTGGCGAGCAGCTGGGCCTGGCGGCGTGGCGTCCAGCGTGGCCCGGCGACGGGGGCGCCAGCCAGGTTGATGACCACATCGAAGCGTTCGTCATGGCCGAGTTTGTCGAGGCTGCGCAGGCAGCGGGCGCGGCCGTCGAACAGGTAGGCGGCGCGCAGTGGGTCGCGGGCCAGCACGCTGACGCTGTGCCCGGCATCGAGCAGCTGGTTGACCAGGGTTTCGCCGATGAAACCCGTGCCGCCGGTGACCAGTACCTGCTTGTAGGCCCCTCCGGCAAACGGGTTGGCCGGCTGCCCCTGGCGTTGCATGCGCAAGGTTGCCAGCGCATCGCGAATGCCCGACGCGGTCACGCCGAGGGCGAACAACGTCAGCAACCAGCCGCGCCAGCCGAGGTCGATGGCCACCAGGCCGCTGGGCAGGCTCGACCACTGCAGCAGCTGCAGGCCGTACAGGGCGAAGAAGGCGCCAGCGTTGATCGCCAGCACGGTGTGCATGATGCGCTCGATGGCAGGCAGTTTGCGGCTGCGGTCCTCGACCACGAAGTCCCACAGCGTCAGGCCGATTTCCAGGGTGAAGACCACTGCCACGATGACCGCCCAGGCACCCTGGAAGGCCACATGGGCGATGCCCAGGAACAGGATGCCGTAGCAGCACGAGCGCACCGCATGGATCGCCAGCTCCAGCCGCGCACTGTAGCGCTGGGGCAGGGCCACGGTCAGTTCATGGTGGTAAAGGGTGTCCAATGCGCCCAGCAGGCCTTGGATCAGCAGCAAGTTCAGGGCCCAGTTCAGGATCGGCAGTTCAGCCACGTTCAAGTCCTTTCAAAGTGGTGGTGGGGCGGTCGTGGCGATACAGCCACAGCAAGGGCGGCAGCAGGGCGAGCAAGGCCAGGCCATCGATGACCAGGTGCGACCACATCCCGGCCTGCAGCGACACCAGCATGTCCTGCGGTGCCCACAGCACGATGCCGCACGCCAGCCAGGCCCAGGCGCTGTGGCTGCGCAGACGGTCGCCCAGGTGGATCAGGCCGAGCATGTACAGTGAGTAGCTTTGCAAGGTGGCGCCGAACAGCGCCAGCCACCAGACTTGCTGCTCACGGGCAGGCGCTGGCGCTGCCTGGCCCCAGAAGGCCTGCTCGATGCTCAGTTGGTAGTTGCCCAGCAGCGGGCTATGGCCGGCCCAGGTCAGGCCCAGGCCAATCAGCAAGTGCATCAATGCTGCAGCTTGCAGCCAGCGCACCCAGATGCGGCGCACCTGCACTGTAGAAGAGAAGAGCATTCCTTGACCTTGCGGCTTCCATGTCGGCGGGTAGTGTACCTCGATTCGCTTGATGGTTTGCCGCAAGACCTTCAGCGCCTGTGAGATCGAGCGCCGCCCGCGCGGCGCATCGCGAGCTACGCTCGCTCCTACGTTTGTTTCGGGCCAATTATTTCTGTGGAATTTGCGCGCGGACGCCTTGGCGCATGACTCGATATCGCGATGTACCCATAAGGCGATCGCGCGCGTCTGTCACAGGCGTTACTGGCCCGAAACAAACGTAGGAGCGAGCGTAGCTCGCGATGCGCCGCGCGGGCGGCGCTCGATCTCACAGGCGCTGAATACCGTGAGGCGAACACCCCTGATCAACCCTATCTATCAACCCATCCACCGTATCAATTTGACTGCGACATTCTGCCTCAGTAACGTGCGCGGCTCTTCGTTGCAGCCCCAGAGATCCCCTGTTTTGCCTTCCCCCTGACCCCTCTGTCGCACCCCCGCAATCCGTAAATTCCCGACTTCCGGCATGCTCCTGGGCGTGATCCGGCGTCCCTGCGTTCGAGTTAATGAAATGTCTGTCAATGCCCCCTCCCGGATCACTGAGCTCGTCATCGAGGCCGGTACCAAGAAAGCCCGACTGCCCATCCGTGCGCTGCTCATCCTCGGTTTCCTCGCCGGCGGCTTCATTTCGATGGGCTTCATCCTGGCCATCCATGTCAGCGCGATGATTCCCGGGCAATGGGCTTCGCTGGGCAACCTGCTGGGCGCCGCGGTATTTCCCATCGGCCTGATCCTGGTGATCCTGGCGGGCGGTGAACTGCTCACCGGCAACATGATGAGCCTGCCACTGGCCATGTTCGCCGGGCGCATACGCCTGGCGGCCGTGGCACGCAACTGGCTGCTGGTGACCCTGGCCAACCTGCTGGGTGCGCTGTTTGTGGCGTACTTCTTCGGCCACCTGCTCGGCCTGACCGAGGGCGCCTACCTGGACAAGACCGTGGCCGCCGCCAGCAGCAAGGCCAGCGCCGATTTCGTCCATGCTTTCGTCTCCGGCATCGGCTGCAACTGGCTGGTGTGCCTGGCGGTGTGGCTGGCCTATGCCAGCCGTGAGATGAGCGGCAAGATCCTCGGCATCTGGTTCCCGATCATGGCGTTCGTCGCCATCGGCTTCCAGCACGTGGTGGCCAACATGTTCCTGATCCCGGCGGCGATCTTTGCCGGCTACCTGAGTTGGGCGGCGCTGGTGCATAACCTGGTCGCGGTGTTCCTCGGCAATGCGGTGGGCGGCGCGATCTTCGTCGGCCTGGCGTACTACGTGTCGTTTGGCGCTGCGGCCCAGGAGCAGGCGTCAGCGCAGTAACGGCCTTTACCTCGCCGGCAAGGCTGGGTAGCATTGTTGCTTCCCTCCTTTGCGGCCGTTCTGCCGTGCACCGCCCAGGCGTTGATTCGCGAAGCGGGCATACATGATGCCGACATGAGCACGGTCGCCTGGCCAAGGCGCACCGATAATCCGTCATCAGAAAATCTCAGGATGATTCCATGATCATTCGCCAAGCTATCGCTGCCGATCACCCCCGGCTGGTCGACATCTGGCTGCGCGCCGTGCGCGCGACCCACCACTTTCTGCAGGCGTCCGACATCGACGCGCTGCTGCCACAGCTGCGCGATGTCTACCTGCATGCCGTCGAGCTGTGGGTGGCTGTCGACCTTGAAGACAACCCGCTGGGCTTTATCGGGCTCGGCGATAACCACGTGGAAATGCTCTTCATCGATCCCGACCTGCATGGCCGGGGCATTGGCCGTGCGCTGCTGGATTTCTGCCGCAGCACGCGCAACACCTTGAGTGTCGACGTGAACGAGCAGAACCCGCAGGCGGTAGGGTTCTATCTGCACTATGGCTTTGTGCAGACCGGGCGTTCACCGCTGGACGGTGAGGGGCGGCCGTTCCCTTTGTTGCATATGGCCTTGCCCGACAACGTGTCGGGCTGACGAAACGGGTTCGACGGTCAGCGAGGCACTTTCAAGGCTTGTGGATTGGCCACGTTCTTCGGGGCACCCTGGAAAAATGCCAGCACATTGTCGAAGGCATCGCCGAAGTACAGCTCGTAGCCGTTCTTCTCCACGTAGCCCAGGTGCGGTGTGCTCAGTACCCGCGGGTGGGTGAGCAGGGGGTGGTTCGGCTCGAGTATCGGCTCCTGCTCAAAGACATCCACTGCGGCGAAGCCCGGCCTGCCGGCGTCGAGCGCCTGCAGCAGGGCCCCAGGCGCAATCAGTTCGGCGCGGCTGACGTTCACCAGCAGGGCATCGGTTTTCATCCGCGACAGGTCATCGATGGTCACCCCGTGGCGCGTTGTATCTGACAGCCGCAGGTTGAGGCTGAGGATATCGGCTTCGGCAAAGAATGCCGCGCGCGATGTCGCCGCCCGGTGCCCATCGGCCTCGGCCGCTGCCCGGCTGGCCTCGCTGCCCCACACCAGCACCGGCATGTCGAACGCCTGGGCATAGCGTGCCAGGCGCTGGCCGATCTTGCCGTAGCCCCAGATCCCCAGCACCTGGCCGGCGATTGCCTGGCCCAGGTTGACCTGCCATCGACCTTGCCTGAACGCCTCGATCGCCGGCACCAGCTGGCGCCGGGCGTTGAGGATCAGCGCCCAGGCCAGTTCGGCCGGCGCCACCGGCGAGCCGCGGCCTTCGGTGACGATGATGCCGCGAGCCGTGCAGGCCTCAAGGTCCAGATGGCCAGCGACCTTGCCGGTCTGGCTGATCAGCTTGAGCTTCGGCAGCCGGTCGAGCAGGGCGGCATCGATGCGCGTGCGTTCGCGGGTGAGGACCAGGGCGTCAGCGTCGGCGAAGCGTGCGGCCAGCGCGTCCACTGAGGCAGGCTGCTTGTCGTGAAACACACTGACGTCATGCCCCGCCAGACGCTTGAAGCAGTCGAGTGAGCGGATTACGTCCTGGTAGTCATCGGGAATGGCAATGCGCATGTCGGTCGGCCCTGAGGTTGGTTGTGGCGAGTCTACAGATGGATGGCACGGGCTGCGCCCGTGATCGCCGGCAATCCGGCTCCCACAGGATAGTGCTAGCTTTCGAGCCTTGAGCAAGCCCGTTGCTCCCTGAGCGACCAGGCATTCACGCCGAACCTGAAGACTGCGCTGTACCTGTGGGAGATCACCCAGCCCTTTGGCCTGCGCTTTCGCGTAGAGAACTGAGTTCGCAAGCGGTCCGCAGACCCTGTGGGAGCAACTGTCTTGTGCTGCTTGTGCCGGCCTCTTCGCGGGTGAACCCGCTCCCACAGGTTCAATGCTTACCTCAAGGCATGCGCGATCCCTGTGGGAGCGGCGGTTCGGCGCCCCGACTTGCCCCGCGGACACGGGCTTAGCCCGTGCCATCCATCAGGTTGTTGTCAGGCTGGCCTGGCCCGTCGCAGCCTCACCCCGGCCATACACTTGAGCACAACCCCCAGCATCACCGCCACCCCGGCACTGACAAAGATCGCCTCGTGCCCGGCGCTCTGCTGCTGCAAGGCCACGAACGCCGGGGCCAGCGCCGCCGCCGCCACTTGCAGGATGCTCACCCAGGGCGTCAAGGTGCCGCGCGGGTCGTTGGTGGCGATGGCGCCCATGTAGTAGGTCAGCGCCAGCACCCAGCCAAAGTTCATCAGGAACAGCGTCACGCACAACTGCCCGGCATCCGCTGCATGGCGCGCCAGCAACACGATCGACAGCAGCACCAGCAGTGAGCCGAAGCCGATCATCGGCCCACGCCTCACCCGTGCCCCCAGCACGCTGGGCAAGGCCCCGCCAGGCAAGCCGCCGAGGATCCCCAGGCCGAATGCCCAGCCCACATCCAGCGGGCTGATGCCGCGTTCGCGGGCCAGTTGGTCGACAAAGCCCCAGATGCAATAGATCGCCAGTTGCAGGCACAGCATCCCCAGCAGGGCATAGCGCCCGAGGGTGGCGCAGCCAACGCCACGCTGGGTTACCGGCGCCGCTGCCTCGCGGTGCAGCCGCTGCGGAATGGCCAGCGCGACCAGGGCGATCAGCACGAACCAGAAGCCGATGCTGGCCACGGCGCCTCGATTGCCGAACACCTCCGCCAGCTGCGGCATGCAGGTGGCGTACAGGGCGAACACGGCGGTCTGGATCAACAATGACAAGCCATACGAGCGATCCTGCCCTGGCAGGCGCCCCAGACCGCTGATCGCGCCGGCATACAGCACGCCGGTGGCAACGCCGCACGCCAGCCGGCACAGCACCAGGGCTGCCAGTGAGCCCAGCATCGCACTGAGCAGATTGAGCGCCAGCGCGGCGCAGGCGCCCGCCAGGTACAGGCCGCGGCCCCCGAAGCGCCGGCCCAGCCACGGCAGCAACAGGCTGCCGAGCAGAGTGCCGGTCATTTCGCTGGACAGGACCCAGCCTTGCTGGCTCAGGTCCAGGTTCAGCCGTTCGGCCACCAGGCCGATGAAGATCGGCTGCACGCCAATGATGATCAGTGCCGTGGCGGCGATGTAGATCAGGGCGGCACGCAGCAGCAGGTTGTTGTTCTTGTTGTGCATTGGAGTTTCCCGGTGGGCGCATCAGGTTCAGGCGTGGGGGAGGGTGCCTGCGTCGTGGGTGATGCGGCCGTTCATCAGGGTCAGCGCCACATCGGTCTTGCCGATCTCATAGCGGTCGAGCTCGAACAGGTCCTGCTCGAGGATGATGATGTCGGCGCGCTTGCCGGTGGTGATCGAGCCAATCTCCTTTTCCAGCCCCAGCTGATAGGCGCCATTGAGGGTGTAGGCGGCGATCAGTTGCGGAATGCTCAGGCGCTCGTCGGCATCGGGCATCACCGGCGCATTCGGCTCGCCACTGAGCTGGCGGGTGTGGCCCGACTCGATGTGCTCCACCGGCTTGTGCTGGCAACGGCACTGGCAGACCAGGCCGTCCATGCCGATCGACACGGTCACGCCCTGGTCGATGAAGGTGCGGAACTTGTACATCGAGGCCCAGCGCTTGAAGCCATAGGACTGCTGGATCGCTTCGGCGTAGGCATCCACCACGCCCCATTGCAGCTGAGTGTTGGCCATGACCCCGATGCGGCGAAAGCGCGGGATGTCATCAGGGTGGGTGAGGAAGGCGTGGGTGATCACATGGCGGCGGTCGCGCGGCGGGTTGCTGGCGAAAGTCCGTTCGAACACGTCCAGCGCCATGCGCACGGCCGCATCGCCCACGGCGTGCACCATCACATCGATACCGGCGGCATCGGCCTGGCGTACGTGCTGTTCGAATACCGCTTCGGGCATGGTCGTCGAGCCGCAGTGCGGCTTGTCGCAGTAGGGTTCGAGCAGGAACGCGGTGTGGTTCAGCTCGGTGCCGTCGAGCATCAGTTTCAGGGTCTGCGCCTTCACCAGCGGCGAGTCATAGCGGCTGCGCATGCCTTGCAGGATGGTCACCGGATCATCCTCGGTGCCCATGTTGATGTAGCTGCCGACCACGCGCAGTTTCAGACGCTCTTCGCGCTCCAGCTGCTGCAGGGTTTCGTACAGCAAGGTCTGGTCGCCGGCCGGGTCGAGGAAGCCGGCATCGAACACGGTGGTGATGCCGGCAGCGACCAGTTTCTCTTGCCAGAACGGGATCGAGCGCAGGTACAGGTCGATGCCGGTTGGCAAGTAGCCGGCTTCGCTCAGCCGTTGCATCAGCAACGAATAGGCCGCGCAGTCGATGATCACGCCAGTGGGCTCGCCGCTGATCGGGTCTTTTTCGAACCAGCTGGCGCCTTCTTCCACGGCCGGGGTGTCGCGGTCGATGCCGGCGGCCTTGAGTGCGTAGGTGTTGACCCACATGGTGTGGTAGTCGGTGGACAGCAGGCACACCGGCTTGTCCGGGCAGATCTCGTCGAGCACTTCGCGGCGCAGCAGGGCGGCCGGCATCAGTGGCTGGATCCAGCCCATGCCGGTGATGGCCTTCTCGCCGGGGTTGGCCGCCACGTAGCGCTTGAGCAGGGCCAGCACCTCATGCGGGTCTTCATGGTTGACCAGGGCCTGGAAGGCGAAGGCGGTGCTGGAGAAGTGCCAATGCGATTCGACGAAGCCTGGCAGCACCAGCTTGCCGGCAGCGTCGAGCAAGCGCGTGGCGGGGCCGGCGTGGGCCATGACGCTGGCGTGGTCGCCAACGCAGAGGATGCGCTCGCCCTGCACGGCCACGGCGCTGGCCCATGGCAAATGCGGGTCGACGGTGTAGATGCGGGCGTTGTGGATGATGAGATCGGCGGCGGTGGTCATGGCGGCTCCCTGGGGCAAAATGCCGCGCTAGTTTTGTGTCGGTTAAAAGTTTTAGTCAATAAAATATTTTTGCGGGTTGGCTTTGCTGTATGCTGGCCACCGGTTTTGACAAAGGGTTGCCAAGTGAGCGGATTGCGCGAGCAGCAGAAGGCACTGCGCCGGGAGACGATCAGCCGTACGGCGCTGGGCCTGTTCGAGCGCCAGGGCTTCCACACCACCACCATGGAGCAGATCGCCCGTTTGGCGGCGGTGTCGGTGCCCACGGTATTCGCCTATTTCGGCAGCAAGCAGGAGATCCTGCTGGAAAAACTGCGCGAGGCCGACCACCGCGCGGTGGCCGAGGCGCGCAGGCGCCTGGCGGAATTCGACCAGGCGCTGGATGCGTTGTGCTGCTACGAAACGCACCTGACCGACTACGCCTTCGAGGTACTGCCGGCAGCGCTGTGGCGGGAGATTCTGCCGCCCTTGCTGCCGTTGCTGGGCAGCCATCAGCGCGATGTGCCCGAGGCTTACAAGCGAGTCAACGACGCGCTGGTCGAGGAGCTAAAGCACCTGCTCCAGGACCTGTGCGACAGCGGCAAGCTGCGCGCCGACCTCGACGTGGGCTATGCGGCGTTTCTGATCAACGACTATGGGCATCTGCAGCTGCTGCGGCTGTGCAACTGCGAGCCGCTGGACCTGGTGGCGCACCGCGAGGATGTACGCCGGTTCATGGGGTTCTTGCTGGCTGGCATGCAAGGTTAAGCCTGTGGGAGCCGCGCTTGCCGGCGATGGGCCGCGAAGCGGCCCCGGCATTTATGCAACAACCTTGAGATCGTGGGGCCGCTTTGCGGCCCATCGCCGGCAAGCGCGGCTCCCACAAGGGAACAATGTCAGGGCTGGTTGAGCGGCCAGCCCTGGTGATGCGCCACCAGAAAGTCGACAAACACCCGCACCCTTGCCGGCATCGCCGGCCCGCCGACGAACACCGCATGCAGTGGCTCGCGGTCGCCGGGGTTGTAGTCCTCCAACAGCGCCACCAGTTGACCGTTTTTCAGCTCATCGGCTACGGTAAAGGTCCCGATTCGGGCAATGCCCGCCCCCAGCCTGGCCAGTTGCGCCAGCGCCTCGCCACTGCTGCACTCGATATTCCCCGTCACCTTCAGTGAAAAATCCTCCCCCGCCCGACGAAACGGCCAATCCGGCGCTGCTCGCCGGAAGTTGAAGCGCAGGCAGTTGTGCTGCGCCAGGTCCTCCGGCACCTGCGGCGTGCCACTGCGCGCAAGGTATTCGGGCGAAGCCACCACCACCTGGCCGGTATGGCCGATGCAGCGCGCGCTCAGCGAGCTGTCTGGCAGCACGCCGAAGCGCAGCGCCACATCGGCCTGACCGCCATGGATGTCGGCGATTTCGTCACTCAGCGTCAGGTCGACCAGTACCTGCGGATACCGCGCGCTGAACGCCGTCAGTAACGGCACCACGGTCTGCCGCCCATGCCCCAGCGCCGCGCTGACCCGCAACCGCCCGCGTGGCACGCCCTGGTCGGTGATCGCCTCTTCGACTTCGAGCAGGTCCGCCAGGATGCGCCGCGCCCCGCGCAGGTACGCCTCGCCCTCGGTGGTAAGGGTGATCGCCCGGGTGGTGCGCAGCAGCAGGCGCGTGCCCAGGCGCTGCTCGGCACGGGCGATGATGCGGCTTACCGCCGAGGGGGTGAGGCCCAGCTCGCGCGCAGCGGCAGACAGGCTGCCGGCATCCACCACCTTGGCGAACACCTCCATCTCCCCGGATCGCCCGTTGTAGTCCATCTGTGCCTCCAGCGCAAAGGTGGTTGCCGGAAAACCGGTCTAGTGCATTTAAAAGCTGGATCGTAGCATTCCTGTCATAGATAAGGAGCCTTGTATGCGTATCAATCCCCCTCTTGTAGCACTCGCCATTGGTGCCTTCGGCATCGGTGTCACCGAGTTCGCGCCCATGGGCATGCTGCCCGGTATCGCCGCTGACCTCGGCGTGTCGATTCCGGCTGCAGGCCTGCTGGTCAGTGCCTACGCGCTGGGTGTGCTGATCGGTGCCCCGTTGATGACCCTGGCCACCGGCAAGGTCCCGCGGCGTTACCTGCTGATCGGCCTGATGGCCATCTTCACCCTGGGCAACCTGCTGTCGGCCCTGGCCACCGATTACCAGAGCCTGCTGATCGCGCGGGTGGTGACCTCGCTCAACCACGGTGCGTTCTTCGGTGTCGGCTCGGTGGTGGCGGCCAGCGTGGTACCGCCAGAGAAAAGGGCAGGGGCGGTGGCCGCCATGTTCATGGGCCTCACCTTGGCCACCATTGGCGGTGTGCCGCTGGCCACCTGGTTCGGTGAACTGCTTGGCTGGCGCACGGCGTTCTGGGGCATTGCCGGCCTGGGCCTGGTGGCGATGGCGTCGCTGTGGTTCGCGCTGCCCAATGTGCCGCTGCCGAAAAGCGCCGGGGTGATGGCCGAAATTCGTGTGCTGGGGCGTGGGCCGGTGCTGGCGGCGTTGACCCTGACCGTGGTCGGCTCCAGCGCGATGTTCACCGTGTTCACCTACATAGCGCCGATCCTGCACAGCCAGGCCCAGGCGTCCACCACCTTCATCACTGCCATGCTGGTGCTGTTCGGTGTCGGCCTGACCTTGGGCAATGTGTGGGGTGGCAAGGCGGCGGATCGTTCGGTCGACCGGACCTTGATCGTGTCGCTGCTGGTGCTGATTGCGGTGCTGCTGGTGTTCCCGGCGATGCTTGGCTGGTCGCTGCCGACAGCGCTGGCGATCCTGGTCTGGGGCATTGCCAGTTTCGCCCTGGTGCCACCGCTGCAGATGCGGGTGATGGATGCCGCCAAGGACGCGCCCAACCTGGCCTCGGCGGTGAACATCGGGGCGTTCAATTTGGGCAATGCGATTGGTGCGGCGTTGGGTGGTGCGGTGATCAGCGCCGGGCTTGGGTATGCAGCGGTGTCGTTTGCGGGTGCATCGATGGCAGCGCTGGGATTGGTGCTGACGCTTGCCTGGCGCACTCGTCAGGCTGCACCCGTGTCAAGGGCCGTGGCATAAGCAGTAGTGTGCCAGACACCTCCAACGGCCCTATTCGGGTAGGGCGACAGGGCGCCGGGGCTGAGCTGGCTGTTCTCGATCACAGCTTTGTGATCGTTGCGGGGCTACTTGACCTACTACGCTGCCTGAATGGCCCTGGATCGGAGCGCCTTCGACGGTTGCGCGGGTAAGCTGTCGAAATTTGGATTGGGGGTTGCAACGCTGGGTCTCTGGCATGGTTGGTTCCCGAGGTTGAGGCCTCCGTTACGGGTGGCTGCGTGGTGGGGAGCTCACGACCGGAGCTGCCGCTAATGACGTGCATAGGCACGCTGCCAGCGCCCCCAACGTCCCCAGCGCTGGTTTGGTCTGGTAGGTTGCCGGTCTCGTTCGGTGCCGCACTCCTCATCGGTGGGCGTGCGGACTGTCGTGCCCTGGGGTTTTCCCAGAATTTGAATAACGCCGCACCTGCGGCAAGGATGGCTGCCCCCGCTACCATTTTTCTGGCATAGAAGCTCACATTGGCAGAACCGTTCAGTGTACTGATCATCGATGTCGGAAGGCCGAAAAGCCTCAACAGTGTGGCGACGATGATCATGGCGCCAGGGACTGTTCGCAGCTGGCGCAGCAAATCGGCACCCACACGGCGAAGGCCGTCGGACCAGTTTTCGCCTTGGTTGAAAGCGTGGAGTAGCGAGTCGGCTACCGGGATCACACCCGATAGAAAAAACAGGGTGGTGCCCAAGCTACCCAAAACAAAATCCGTCACATCCAGTGTGCTGGATGGTGCGGTCTCTGGCGGGCCTTGCGTCGGCGCTTGGTCTGGCGGGTTGGGCAGAGCAGTCGGATCACTTTCGACAGGATTAAAACCTTGCTTGTCTCGATAACGCAGGGGATTGTTCCTTACCAGACGATAGAGGTTGGGACCGTCCACCAGCCCTGCAGGGTCTGCGCTTAGCCAGCGACCTAGCGTCGGCTGGCTGTAGCGCGCTCCGTAGTAGTAAAGCCCGGTAGCGTCGAGTTCCTTGCCAGCGTGACGCAAGGTTCTCTGGGCTAGGCTGTCGGCCTCCAGCTTGGGCTCATCGATCCCGGTGGTTTCCCCAAACGGGGCATATTCTTCGCGGCAAACCAACTTGCCCTCGCTGTCGGTTTCACCGCCGCTGCTGCCCAGATGGTCGGTAAACCCGTAACGCAGATGCAGTTCGCCGCTGAGACGGTCTTCGACCCAGCGCGTGCCGTCGACTTCGCAGATGACGACATGCCTCAGCAAGTGGTCGTCTAGCCACCTCATCCTGGTTTCGCAGCCTGCTGCATAGGTTGTGACGGTGATCTGCGTGCCTTTTGAGGTTTTCACCGTGGCAATCTTGCGGGTGCGGGTGCCGGGGTCCGCATAGTGGTAGTGTTCTGTGTCATCGGCATCCGCTTCTGCGCGCGTGAGCAAGGTTGCCTGGCGCAACTGATTGTCGGCCTGCCAGCTCAAGGCCCTGCCATCGGCCAGTTGCTTCTGCAGCCCTCCGGGGAGAAACCCCGTGTCCGGAGTCAGGTTGTGGCCTTCCGGCAGTGCCCGGTTGCTGCGTGCCGAGACCACCAGATGGCGGCTGCGGGAGCCGGCGCCGCCGTTGTGACTGAAGGTGGTCAGGTTATCGCTGTCGTCGTACGTATAGTGCTCGGTGTAAGGGCTCCATGCCATGCCCCCCTGGCGGTCTGCAGAATCGAGCGCCGGGGACCAGAAGCCTGCAACTGTGCTGCGCTCGCGGCCGGTCGCTGAAGCCAGGCGGTACAGGGAGTCGTAGCGGAACTCACGCAAGCCCTCGGTTTCAAGGTTGCGATGCCATTGTCGCTTGGCCGCCCGGTCTTCGAGGCTGAGCAGGTTGCCGACGGGATCATGTTGGTAGTGCAGGTCGCTGATGACCAGCCCACCCAGTGGGTGTTTACCTGGGCGTGCGGTTTGGTGACTGATCAGGCGATGTGTCGTGGGCGAATAGACATAGGTGTCGACCACATCATTGCCAGCAGTGCTCGATAGCACTCTACCGTCAGCGCGACGTTGCACCGCCTTGAGTGCGATAGCCTTGCGTTCGCCATGACTTAGCAAGGTATTGCTCAGAGCACCGCTGATGTCATACGTCGACAACGTGCAGATACCCGCCGAGCTGGTGTCGGCCAGTATCGCACCTACAGCATCATGCCTGGCCATCGTGAGCAGGGGCGGCTCCAGTTCACCCTCGCTTGTGCCAGCCCAATCCGGCAAGTCCGCTTCCGGGCGCAACAGGCGGCGTTGCGCTTCCAGCACCTTGGCGGTCAATGATTGTGCGCAGGTGCGCACGACGCCGGCATTGTCGAAATGTTCGAACACGGTTCCCGCCAGGTTGTGCTGGCGGTTGCTCGCGCTGGCATCGGCATGGCGCAGGCGTTCGCGCAAGCGGCCGGGACCGCCAGCCGGGCGCTCAAGCGTGGCGATGTGCCGCCCGCCATTCAGTGGCGCCTCATACTGCGTGCATTGAGCGGTACCTTGGGCATTGAGCGACCAGAGTGCGCGACCCGCGCTGTCATTCAAGGTGATCACGGCATCGCCATCGGCGGTTTGCTGCACAAGCGCCTGGCCACCCAGGCTGGAGATCTGCATGGCATCGGCCAGTGGCGTGTGCTGCGACGAAGCCCGCAGCGCGCGGGCTCCAAACAGCCGAGAAGTGCGAGTCAGCCTGCTGGTATCAGTGCGGGTGCATAGCCAGCGTGCGGGTACGTCCATGCCGTCGGCAAGGCGTAGCGAGCGCAGGGTCAACGCTGGGCTACCAGTACTGGCCCGGGCTGCCACTTCAGGTGTGGCGCGATGAACTGATGCATGCTCCAGTGTGGACATCGGTTTGCCCTGCTGACCCTTTTGATTGCCGAGTCTAGACGTGGGACGCCTGCCGAGCAGCTGGCAAAAATATCAGGTCATGTGCACGGCAGACCGTTGCTCCGATCGATGATGAAGCCGTGCCGCTCTCTCAGGCCAGCGAGAATGTCGGCATCGGCGGGGGCGTCGGACGACCGCGAGCCGGGGCTGAGCTTGTCTACACCGCAGATCTATCTACTGTCGGCGATCCTTGGCTTGTGAGCGCCTGCGTTCTAAAGACAAGGTTTTGGACGCAACGTTGCGGGGGAGCTCATGTCTGCGGGCTCGATAATTGGGGGCGCTGGCGCTTCTGCGAAGTGCGCCAGAGTTCGTGGGTACTTGATTGGCCGAGGGACCTTCAGATGGACTGTCGTTTTCTGTGCGGGCCGGTGAGCTGCTCGATGCGGTTTCGCCGTCGTTGTGCACAAGCTCACTTTCCCTTTGCGGGCCGGGCTCAGTGGGCGATTCTACATTTGAGCCCACTGTCTGCACATTCACCAGCGCAATGACGTCCGGCGAGCTGGACCTGGGATTTAAGTTGACCGACCTTTGACTTGCCATCGGAATGTCGCTAAGCATGCTGGGGTCTTCCCTGTAATTCAGCAGCTGATTGACTGTAGTGATCAATTTCATGACAAACGAGAGTGCTGTCGAGGCCGTCAAGGTGTACGTTGCTTGCGTCATATCACCGTTGACGGCCAATATCAGTCCGGTTATGCCTAGTCCTTGCTCGACAATATCGCCCACTGCCTGCAATCGCTGTACTGCTCCGTGTCGCGTGCGTAGATGTCTGTTGAGTGCATTGCCCAGACGGCTTGGGGAAAATCGCTCGGTGCCATTTTTTGTGGCAACTTGGTAAGTCCTGATGATGAATGGAAGATTGGTGAGAACCAACGCTGCGATGCCGAGGAAAATGGAGAGGATGCGACGGATCCATTCAAAGGGAGTCACCGCGTTGTTCGATGTGCCAGCGCCCTCTGTCACCGGCTCTTGGAAATCTCCCGGACTGTATTCTCCCGGTGCCATGCCCAGGCTGTCTCGCAGTAGGACTGGGTTGTTCCTGACCATCCGAAACAGGTTGGGGCCGTCCACCAGCCCGCCCGGATCCGCGCTCAACCAACGGGCCAGCCCTGGCTGGTAATAGCGCCAGCCGTAGTAGTAGAGCCCGGACGCGTCCAGCTCCTTGCCCGAATAGCGCCAGCTTCGCTGAATCAGGCCACCGGCTTCCGAGATGTCCTCATCCAGCCCAGTGGTTTCCCCGAACGGCGCATATTCTTCACGCGTAACCAGTATCCCATCACGATCGGTTTCCCCACCGACGCTGCCCAGATGATCGCTGAATGCATAACGCAAATGGATTTCATCGCTCAGCCGATCATGCACCCAACGCAGGCCAGCAGCTTCGCTGATTGCGACGTCCTTCTGCGGCAGCGGCTGGCCGACGTTTAGGCGTTGGCGTATCTCAACGTTCTGCAGATAGGTCGTGACGGTCATCTGCCTGCTGTTTCCCTTTTTCACCGAGGTGATCTTGCGCGTACGGGTACTGCCGTCGGCGTAGTGATAATGCTCAATGTCGTCGACCTCGCCAGCTGAGCGGCCGACCAGGCATACCTCACGCAGTTGATTGTCCGCCTGCCACGCCAACGGCCTGCCAGCGCCCAGCTGTTTCTGCAGGCCACCGGCGAGGAAGCCAGTTCCCGGCTGTAGGCCATTGTCTTGCGCCAATGCCCGGTTGCTCTGGGTTGCAACGATGAGCTTGCGGCTTCTTGCGCCCACGTCACCGTTGTGAATGTGATTGAGGGCGGTCAGGTTGTCGCCGTCGTCGTAGGTGTAGCGCTCGCTGTATTGGCTCCAGACCCTGCCACCCTGGCGGTCGGCGGCACTGAACGCCGGTGCCCAGAAACTGCCCACGGTAGCGCGCTCGCGGCCAGTGGCGTGCACCAGGCGGTACAGGGTGTCGTACGCAAATTCACGCCGGCCGCTGACCTGCTGGTTGCCGTGCCAAACCGGGGCGGCACCGCGATCATCCAGGACCTGAATGTTGCCCACAGGGTCGTAGTGGTAGTGCAGGTCGCAGATCACCAGCGCGCCCAGCGGGTGCCCGGCTGGGCGTGAAGTCCGGTGACGGGCAATGCGATTCGTGGTGGGTGAGTAGGCATAGGTGTCGACCACGCCGTTACCTGCGGTCTGCGATAGCAGCGCACCGTCGGCCCGGCGCTGCACGGCGCTGAATGCCACGGCCTGAGCAGTGCCTCGGCGCAGCCGGGTTTCGCTTACCGCACCGCTGATGTCATAGGCTGTCAGCACGGTGACGTGCGTAGAATTGGTGCTGGTCAGCGCGGCACCGGTGGCGTCGTGGCAAGCGGTCATGCGCAGGGGGGAGGGTTCCAGTTCGCTTTCGCTGCCGCCTGCCCAGTCCGGCAGCTGTGCTTCGACCTGTAACAGGCGCCGTTCGGTTTCCAGCACCTGATCGGTCAACGATCGTGAGCGGGTGCGCAGGTACCCGGCATTGTCGAACTGTTCGATGATGCCACCCGCCAGGTTGCGGTCACGCTCGGCGGAAGTCGCTTGTGCGTGCAGCATGCGTTCGCGCTGGCGCGGCATGCCACCGGCTGGTTGTTCGAAAGTTGCGAGTGGCCGACCACCTTCAGCGGCGATTTCATACAGGTACCAGTTGCGAGTGCCTTGGGCATTCTGCGCCCACAGCAAGCGCCCGGCGCTGTCCTTGAGTTCCAGGGTGGTATCGCCATCAGCTGTGTGTCGTTCCAGCGTCTGGCCGTCGAGGCTGCTGACCGTAGTGGCGTCGGGCAGCAGCGGCGCTGCCGGGGCTGCTCTGAGAGGGCGGGCACCGAACACCCAGGTCTTACGTGTCAGCAGGTCTGCCTCGGTACGTGTGCGCAGCAACCGGGCCTGCGGCTCATCGGGGTGGCGCAACAGGCGCAGGGCAAGCAACGGGCTGTCGGCGCTGGACCGGACAGCCAGACTGGGCGTGTTCGCATGAAGGGCGACGCGTGCAGCCTTGTGCATCGGCAGTCTCCGCTGGGGGCTGTGCCTGCTACAAGGTCATGAGTCTAATGCCGTGCCCTGGCTCACGCACCTGGCAAAAATACCAGTTCTCGCAGTGCAGGCCTGCTCAAGGCAGGCCATTGCGCCCGTGAGCAAGATAGCCCGGGCGTT
This sequence comes from Pseudomonas sp. LRP2-20, assembly GCF_024349685.1. Taxonomy (NCBI): domain Bacteria; kingdom Pseudomonadati; phylum Pseudomonadota; class Gammaproteobacteria; order Pseudomonadales; family Pseudomonadaceae; genus Pseudomonas; species Pseudomonas sp. LR2-20. Next base: position 2,238,526 of record NZ_AP025944.1, read on the forward strand.
GGCTGAGGAGCTCGTAGTACGCACTCACGGCAGGCAGGCCTGGGTGGTTCAGCGGCGTAGCGAACCAGCGCTGCACCGACAGGCCGATGGGGATGTCGGCCAGGGTGAAGTGTTCGCCGGCAACGAAGGCGCCGGTGACGGCCAGCTGTTGTTCGAGGATGCTCATGTAACGGGCCCACTCGGCGCACCCGGCGGCCAGGGCGTTGGCATCCTGGTGCGCAGGCGACTGGCGCACCAGTGACATGAACGGGTAGCTCCAGGCGCGATTCAGGTCCGAGGCCTGCCAATCGATCCACTGATCGACACGGGCCCGTGCCTGGGCTTCGGCGGGGTACAGGGCCGGGGCGCCGTAGCGGTTGGCCAGGTAGCGAATGATGCTGTTGGATTCCCATAGCGTGAAGTCACCGTCCTGAATCACCGGGACCATGGCGTTGGGGTTGAGCGCAAGGAATTCGGCCGCGTCGGTGGGCCGGAAGCCGCTGCCCCAGTCTTCGCGTTCGAAGGGAATGTTGAATTCGGCGCAGGCCCACAGCACCTTGCGCACGTTGATCGAAGAGGCCCTGCCCAGTATGCGTAACATGCTGTCTTCCTTGATTGGCTGAGCGCCGATCGTCGACGACGGCACGGCGCCAGTCAAGCTCGACCTGGTGCAGACATTCGCCCCCGTCTCTGGCAAGGTGGAACGCCGTTCAAGCCTGGCTCACATCACCCCATGGATGCCTTCTACCTCATCGCCCTCGGCGCCATTGTCGCCGGTTTCGTCCAGGGTCTTTCCGGCTTTGCCTTCGGCATGGTCGCCATGTCGTTCTGGGCCTGGGGCCTGGAGCCGCGGCTGGCGGCGTCGCTGACCGTGTTCGGCAGCCTCACCGGCCAGCTCATCGCCGTGTTCAGCGTTCGCCGCGGCTTCAGTTGGGCCTTGCTGTGGCCGTTCGTGCTCGGCGGCCTGGCAGGTATCCCGCTGGGGGTGTGGGTGCTGCCTTACCTGGACATGCTTTGGTTCAAGGCCGTGTTCGGCACCCTGCTGGTGCTATGGTGCCCGCTGATGCTGGTGGCGCCGCGCCTGCCACGGCTGCCGGGCAATCGCCTGGCCGATGGCGCGGTGGGCCTGGTGGGCGGGGCGTTGGGCGGGATCGGTGGCTTTACCGGCACAGTGCCTACACTGTGGTGTACCTTGCGCGGCTTCGAGCGCGACACCCAGCGCGCGGTGATCCAGAACTTCAACCTGTCGATGCTGCTGGTGACCATGCTCACCTACCTCGGCACCGGGGTAGTGACCCGCGACATGCTGCCCTCATTCGGCGTGGTGCTGCTGGCCATGGCGTTGCCGGCGCTGCTGGGTACACGGGTGTACCTGGGGATCAGCGAGCTGGCCTTTCGCCGGGTGGTGCTGGGTTTGCTGACGGCCTCCGGGGTGGCCATGCTGATGGCGTCGTTACCGGCATTGTTGAGCCGTTGAGCGCTTGCCTGGCGACGCTGAACTTGGCACCCTTTGCGCCGCATCGATCTTGCGCGCCGAAACAGAAGGAACCGCACCGTTGAGTTGGGACAAAGTCGGCAAACGCCTGGTAGCCATGCTGCTTGGCCTGATGGTCTTGCTGGTGGCCTACGTGCTGCTCAAGGACTCGCCTCGGCTCGAGGCGACCCTGACCTATGCTTACCTCACGTATCCCAGCCAGTTCAGCGAACGTATCAGCAAGGCCAACGAGCAACTCAAGTACGAGCAGTTGCAGCCTCGCATCAACAACATCAGCGGCGGTGCGTTGAGCCAATATCAGGTCGACAAGCTGGTCGAACTGGCCCAGGCACCTTATGCCCAGCTGTTCGCCAAACCCTTCGAAGCCGGGTTGGTGGATCACCGCACGGGCTTGCTCATCGACCTGCACAACCGTGGTGACAGCGATGTGCGTGAGGTGAAGGTCCGCCTGCCGGCCAGGGGCCTGGTGCAGGTGCGTGATGCGGCAGGCAACGACACGCTTTACGAGGCGGCGACGGCGCAGGTGGAGATACCGGTCATCGAGCAGGGCGGGGCGTGCAGGGTCTGGGTCTACTTCGATGCCGACTATTCGCAGATTCGCCAGGGCGGCATCGGTGTCAGTTTTGCCGGTGGCGAGGCGGATGTGCGGGTTTCTCGCCAGTTCACCGGGTTCCCGGCGCTGGTGGCGCGCTACAGCCGCGAGTTGGTGGCGCTGCTCGGGGTATTGTTGCTTGGCCTGCTGGGGATGGGGTATGCCTGCCTGGCGCGGCGGCGGACTGTGATGTGATCGGCTCTGCGTTTGCAGTGTTTGTGAGATCGAGCGCCGCGCGGGCGGCGCTCGATCTCACAGGCGCTGCAAATCTCCAGCCCGACCCATTCGCTCAATCAGGCCGGAACCATGGCAAACCCCACACCAAACCGGTTCCAGGCATTGATGGTGGCAATGGCCAAGGTCAGGTTGGCCACCTCGGCCGGCTCGAAGTGCTGCTGCAGCGCTTCGTATTCAGCTTGCGGGGCGCCACGCTCGGGCAGCCGGGTCAGGCATTCCACCCAGGCCAGGGCGGCACGTTCACGCGGCGTGAAGTAATTCGTTTCCTGCCAGACGCACAGGGTCTGCAAGCGCGCTTCGGTTTCGCCGGCCTTGCGCGCATCATTGGCATGCATGTTCACGCAATAGGCGCAGCCGTTGATCTGCGAAGCCCGCAGGCGCACCAGTTCCAGCAGTGAGTTTTCCAGGCCGCTCTTGGCCAGGGCCTGCTCCAGGCCGATCATGGCCTTGTAGGCTTCCGGCGAGTATTTGGCCCATTCGATACGGTTGTTCATGCTGTGCTCCAGGGAATGTGTGGTGGACATGGCACTACCTTAGCGCCCGCCGACCATTGCCCCGATAGCCAATCGCGCGCTTTGCCGGGAGGCCAATCGGGCCATTAAGGTGGCCACTGACCTGCATCCAATCTCTTCATTTCTACCCTGACTGCCTGGACAGGATAATGACCGGGTCTTGCTTGGGAGTATCGATTCGTGATGAGAGCGGCGTTGAACCTGTTGCTGGTGATCTTGCTGGCAATGAACCTGAGACCGATCCTGACCAGCATCGGCCCGTTGCTCGAGCCGATGCGCGCCAGCACCGGGCTGGGCTACCAGCAGGCGGCGCTGCTGACGGCGTTGCCGGTGCTGTGCATGGGCCTGGTGCCGCTGTTGCAGCCCTGGCTGCGACGCTGGATCAGCGAACACGGTGGCATGCTCGGTGGCCTTGGTGCCATTGCCTTGGCCTGCCTGTGGCGGCTGCAACTGGACAGCGCCTGGGCGCTTATCGCCAGCGCGGTACTGGCTGGGCTGGGCGTGGCGGTGGTGCAGGGCATGATGCCGGGCCTGGTCAATCGCTGGTTCCCCAGCCGCCTGGCCGGAGCCATGGGCCTGTACTCGGCGGCGCTGATGAGTGGCGGTGGCCTGGCAGCCGTGCTCGGCCCGCATCTCAGCGGGCACTTTGGCCACTGGCAGGCCGGGCTTGGCTTGTGGGCGATCCCGGCCGTGCTGGCCGTGCTGGCCTGGGCCGCGTTGCGCCCTCGGCAAAGCGCACCCCAGCTGGCCGGCGCCACCGGTGGGCACTGGTTCGGCACGCGCCGGGCCTGGTTGCTGGCGCTGTATTTCGGCCTGATCAATGGCGGCTATACCAGCATGGTGGCATGGCTGCCGGCCTACCACCTGGAACATGGGGGTACGGCGCAGGGCGGTGGCGACCTGGTGGGCATGATGACGATCTTCCAGGTCTGCGGTGCCCTGGGCCTGCCGCTGTTGCTGCGCGGTGTTGCCGACCGTCGTCCGGGTTTGTGGCTGGCGCTGTCGATCCAGCTGGCGGGCTTCCTCGGCTTGTTGCTGGCGCCGAACCTGGCCATGGGCTTTTGGGTAGCGATGATCGGTTTTGGCCTGGGCGCCTGTTTCAGCCTGAGCCTGACCTTGACCCTGGAGCACCTCAAGACGCCCGCTGAAGCCGGCAGCCTGGCGGCATTCGTGCAGGGCATCGGCTTCATCATCACCGGCATCATCCCGTACATCACCGGTTGGCTGCGCGATGTCAGCGGCGACTTCCAGGCCTCGTGGACGTTGCTCACCGTCACCGTGCTGGCGATGCTGCTGGTAACCGCCTGCTTCGCCCCGCGCGGCTATGCCGCCGCCATCGCCCGGCCAAGGCAGGGGAGCCAGGCAGCATTGGTCAACTGAGGCGTTGCAGGGTATCGCGGACCCGGTCCAGCGCCGGGTCGATATCCAGCAGGTCGATGGCGCCGAAGCCCAGCAGCAATCCGGGGCGTACGGGTGCTTCGTTGAAGAACGGCGCCAGTGAATACAGGCCGACCTCCACCTTGCGCGCGAGGTTGGCCAGCAGCTCGACATCCACCCCCGGCCGCGCCAGGGCGCTCAGGTGGAACCCGGCGCTGGCGGGCACGGCGCTGAACCAGGGCGCCAGGTCGCCGTCCAGCCGCGCGAGGATGCGCGTGCGGCGGGCGCTGTAGATGTCGTGGCAGCGGCGGATATGCTTGTTCAGGTGGCCCTCGCCAATGAACCGCGCCAGCGCCCACTGCAGCAAGGTCGGGCTATGCCAGTCACTCAGGTGCTTGGCCACGCAGGCGGCGCTGAGCACCGCCGGTGGCAGCACCGCGTAACCCAGGCGCAGTTCCGGCAGCAAGGTCTTGGAAAAGGTCCCGACATACGCCACCAGCCCTTGCCGGTCGAGGCGCTGCAGGGCGTCGGCGGCCGGGCCCTGGTAGCGGAACTCGCAGTCGTAGTCGTCCTCGATGATCAACGCGCCAAGCTCGGCGGCCCGTGCCAGCAAAGCATGGCGGCGTTGCTCGCTCATTGGCATGCCGAGGGGAAACTGGTGCGAAGGGGTCACGTAGATCAGCCGGGTACCCTCGGCGATGTGCGACACGCACATCCCCTCATCGTCCACCGGCACAGACTGCAGCTTTGCCCCCAGGGCCAGGAACAGCTGGCGTGCCGGCGGGTAGCCGGGGTCTTCCATGGCCACCTGGCAGCCGGGCTCGACCAGCACCCGGGCAATCAGGTCCAGGGCCTGCTGGGCGCCGTTGCACACCAGCACGTCCGCTGCTGTGCACTGCACGCCGCGGGCGTAGGCGATATGGTGGGCGATGGCCTCGCGCAGTTCGGCCAGGCCCTGGGCGGCAAACTGCCGCTCGGGATGCCGCTGGCTGCGGCGCAGGGCGTAGTTCAGGCAGCTGCGCCACTGGTCGAAGGGAAACTGCGCCTTGCTCGAAGCGCCGCCGACAAAGTCATAACGCGAAGGGGCTTCCTGGGCGCGCCTGGCGAGCACGGTGGCGCGCTGCTGCCAGCGCTGCAGTGAGGCGGCAGCGGCCAGGGGCACGGCTTGCGTTTCACGGCTGTGCAGCGGTTGGCGCGGGGTGATGAACGTGCCACGGCCGACTACGCCGCTGAGCAGGTTGTCGTAGGTCAGCCGTGAATAGGCTTCGGCCACGGTCTTGCGCGACACGCCCAGTTGCTCGGCCAGCAGCCGGGTCGGCGGCAGTTGCGTGCCGGCGGCCAGGTGGCCGCTGTCGATGCCGGCACGTAGCTGCTGATACAGCTGGTCGGCCAGGCCTTTGCGGCCGTCCAGGCGGATATGCAGTTCCATGATCACAATCCGAAACACGGGAGTGCTGAGGATAGCGGATCAGAGCCTTGCGGTGCTTACCGTGATGTAGCCCTTGTCGTGCAGGTCAATGCGTATCACTGTTTCATCCGCAGGGGCCTTGCGCTTCTGCTTTATGCATACCCCTTTGACGCGGATGGCGCGCATCTGGTGGCTGATGGCGCGCCCGCATGGGTTAAAGAAGATTTCGCTGGCCAGCAGCTCGATGCGTTCGACCAGTTGCCGGGTGCGCTCGTCGGTGGCGCAGAAGAACAGCACCCCTGACAAGTGCGGGTCGTGGTCCGGGTTGCTGACGTCGTGGGCTAGCAGTTCGCGCAGGGCACTGCGCAGTTCGGCGGTGGTGCGGGTATCTGGGTGCATGCGCTGCCTCCTCTGGGTCGCAGTCTCGATCTTGTTTTCACCGGCCCACGGCGACAAGTAAGACGCTTTAAAAAAGGATGTAGGAATTTTCTGAAGTCACTAGGAGGGTGCTTGTGCTGTATTGATGCGGCACAATTCTTGGCCTGATTTCTGTGCTCAGCGAGGACACCGATGAACCGCCACTTCCAAGCCGTCGACCTGCAAAAGGCCTACCGCCTGCTCAACCATGGGCCGACTGTGCTGGTGTCGGCCAGCCATGCTGGCGTGGACAACATCATGGCCGCCGCCTGGGCCTGTGCGCTGGACTTCGACCCGCCCAAGGTCACCGTGGTATTGGACAAGATCGCCCGCACCCGGCAACTGGTCGAGGGCAGTGGCTGGTTCGTGATCCAGGTGCCGACCGCCGCCCAGGCGCAGCTGACCCACCAGGTGGGTACCCGCAGCCTGTTCGACCAGCCGGACAAGCTGGCCAGCATCGGCGTCGAGCTGGCGCGGGTGGAGGGGTATGCGGCGCCACTGGTCCAGGGGTGTTCGGCCTGGCTGATGTGCCGGGTGATCGACGAGCCGCATAACCAGAGCACCTATGACCTGTTCATTGGTGAAGTGGTGGCGGCCTGGGCGGATGACCGGGTGTTCCGTGATGGGCACTGGGCTTATGAGAATGCCGACCCGCAGTGGCGTAGCCTGCACTACGTGGCGGGTGGGCATTTCTATGCGATTGGCGAGCCGGTGGTGGTGGAACAGAAGGATTGACAGTACCTGTGCCGCCCCATTCCGGGGAGTCACTGTCTTGCTCAAATGTTAAAGGCTGGCGCGACCACTGTGGGAGCCGCGCTTGCCGGCGATGGGCCGCAGAGCGGCCCCGGCAATTTATGCAACAACCTTGAAATCGTGGGGCCGCTTCGCGGCCCATCGCCGGCAAGCGCGGCTCCCACCAGTACAGCTCACGCCTGGATGCTGGTGTGAATCCCATAGGAGCGGGCGTGCCCGCGAATGGGCCTTACTGTCGAACCTCCTGCTTGAATTTCAACCGCCAGCCATGCAGCAACGGCTCGGTGTACCCGCTGGGTTGCTCACGGCCCTTGAACACCAGCTCCCGCGCCGCACGGAACGCATAGGAACCTGCGTAGTTCTCAGCCATCGGCCGGTACGCCGGATCGCCGGCATTCTGCTGGTCCACCACCTTGGCCATGCGCTGCAAGGTCGCTTCGACCTGGTCACTGCCAACCACCCCGTGGTGCAGCCAGTTGGCGATGTGCTGGGCCGAGATGCGCAAGGTGGCGCGGTCTTCCATTAGCCCGACGTCGTGGATGTCCGGCACCTTCGAGCAACCCACCCCTTGCTCGACCCAGCGCACCACATAGCCCAGGATGCCCTGGCAGTTGTTGTCCAGCTCGGCCTGGATTTCGTCCGCACTCCAGGGCCGGTCCGGGCTCACCGGGATGCTCAGCAGGTCGTGCAGCAACGGTTCGCGCTCGGCGCCCAGATCGACCTTTTCCAGTTGTGCCTGCACAGCAGGCACGTCCACCTGGTGATAGTGCAAGGCGTGCAAGGTCGCGGCAGTGGGCGAGGGCACCCAGGCGGTGTTGGCGCCGGCGCGGGGCTGGGCGATCTTCTGTTCGAGCATGGCCGCCATCAGGTCGGGCATGGCCCACATGCCCTTGCCGATCTGCGCCTTGCCGCGCAGGCCGCAGGCCAGGCCGACCAGCACGTTGCTGCGTTCGTAGGCCTGGATCCAGGCGCTGCCTTTCATGTCGCCCTTGCGCAGCATGGCGCCGGCCTCCATGGCGCTGTGCATCTCGTCGCCAGTGCGGTCGAGGAAACCGGTGTTGATGAACACCACCCGCGCCGCCGCGCTGGCGATACAGGCCGCCAGGTTGACGCTGGTGCGCCGCTCTTCATCCATGATGCCCATCTTCAGGGTGTGCCGCGGCAGGCCCAGCAGGTCCTCGACACGACTGAACAGCTGGTCGGCGAAGGCGACTTCGGCCGGGCCGTGCATCTTTGGCTTGACGATGTACAGGCTGCCTTCGCGGGAGTTGCCGCGGCGCTTGAGGTCGTGCAGGCCGATCAGGCTGGTGACCACGGCGTCGAGGATGCCTTCGGGGATTTCCCGGCCATCGCGGTCGTGGATCGCCGGGTTGGTCATCAGGTGGCCGACGTTGCGGATGAACAGCAGCGAACGCCCTGGCAGGGTCAATTGCCCGCCATCGGCACCGTGGTACTCGCGGTCCTTGGCGAGCGCGCGGGTGAAGGTCTTGCCACCCTTGTTCACCTGCTCGCTGAGGTCGCCCTTCATCAGGCCCAGCCAGTTGCGATAGACATTCACCTTGTCTTCGGCGTCCACCGCAGCCACCGAGTCTTCGCAGTCGATGATGGTGGTCAGCGCGGCTTCGACGAGGATGTCCTTGACCCCGGCGCGGTCGGCTTTGCCGATGGTGCTGGCCGGGTCGATCTGGATTTCGAAGTGCAGGCGATGGTGTTGCAGCACAATGGCCGTTGGCTGGCCGGGTTCGCCTTGATAGCCGCGCAATTGCGCAGTGTCTTCGAGGCCAACCTGGCGGCCATCGCTCAAGCGTACCTGCAGTGTGCCCTGGTTGATCACGTAGGCCTGGGCGTCAGCGTGTGAAGCGCCCGCAAGCGGTGCCGAACGGTCGAGAAAGTCCCGGCCGAACGCGATCACCTTGGCGCCGCGCACTGGGTTGTAGCCTTGGCCGCGCTGGGCGCCGTCGCTGTCGGCAATGGCGTCGGTACCGTACAGCGCGTCGTACAGCGAGCCCCAGCGGGCATTGGCGGCGTTCAGCGCGTAGCGGGCATTGCTCAGCGGGACCACCAACTGCGGGCCGGCCTGTTCGGCGATTTCGCGGTCGACCTGGGTGGTGCTGATGCGCACCTGCTGCGGGGTTTCAACGAGGTAGCCGATGCTGCGCAGGAAAGCCTGGTAGGCGGGCATGTCGCTGATCGGGCCTGGGTTCGCGCTGTGCCAGCGGTCCAGTTCGGTTTGCAGGCGGTCGCGTTCGGCGAGCAATTCACGGTTACGCGGGGCGAGGTCGTGGACCAGGGTACTGAAGCCTTGCCAGAAGCTGGCGGCGTCGATGGCGGTGCCGGGCAGCACTTCATCCTCGATGAAGCGTTGCAGGGTCGGGTCGACCTTGAGTGGGTGGGGCATTTTTTCTCGCTCGCTGTTGAGGTTTAGAAGATGTGCCACTTGTGCGGGCCTCTTCGCGGCTGAAGCCGCTCCTACAGGTACTGCGCACCTTTCAAACCGGTGCGGTCCCTGTGGGAGCGGGCTTGCCCGCGAAGAGGCCGGCGCCGGTTCAAAGGGCTGCGACGCCCGCCTTGGCCACCTGGGCATCCTGTTCGGGCTTGACCCCGGACACGCCGATGGCACCCACCACCTGGCCATCGACCCGCAGCGGCACGCCACCTTCCAAGCTGGTCAGCAGTGGCGCGGTAACGAAGGCGGTGCGCCCGCCATTGACCATCTGTTCGAAGTCACGGGTCTCCTTGCGCCCCAGTGCAGCGCTGCGGGCCTTTTCCATGGCGATGTAGGCGCTGGACGGTGCGCAGCCGTCCATGCGCTCCAGGGCCAGCGGGTGGCCGCCGTCGTCGACCACGGCGATGGTCACGTTCCACTGTTGCGCCTGGGCTTCCTGGCGGGCGGCAGCGAGCAGGCAGCTCACTTCTGCCTGGCCGATCACGGACTTGCTATGCATGGCTGTTCTCCTGGTTCAAGGCTGCTTCGACGATTTCGATCCAGTGCCGCACTGGCGTGCGCCCGGCCCCGTCGAGGTGGGTCTGGCAACCAATGTTGGCAGTGGCGATGATTTGCGGGTTGCCGCTTTCCAGTGCGTTCAGGCGGTTGTCGCGCAGTTGCCGCGACAACGTGGGCTGGGTCAGTGAATAGGTGCCGGCCGAGCCACAGCACAAGTGGCCGTCCGGCACCGGGGTGAGGGTGAAGCCCAGGCGCGTCAGCAGGCTTTCCACCTGGCCGCCGAGCTTGAGCGCATGCTGCAGGGTGCACGGGCAATGGAAGGCCAGGCGCTGTTCGGCGCACACGCCGAGCTGCTCGACCGGCTCGTCGCGCAGCACTTCGACCAGGTCCCGCGACAGTGCACTGACCCGTGCAGCCTTGGCGGCGTAGTGCGGGTCTTTTTCCAGCAGATGGCCGTATTCGCGCACAAAGGCACCGCAACCACTGGCGGTCTGCACTATGGCCTCTGCACCCGCCTCGATGGCAGGCCACCAGGCATCGATATTGCGCCGCGCGCGTTGCAGGCCCTGTTCCTGGGCATTGAGGTGGTAATCCACCGCGCCACAGCAGCCGGCCTCGTAGGCCGGTTCCACGCTGATCCCCAGGCGGTCGAGCAGGCGCGCGGTGGCGGCATTGGTGTTGGGCGACAAGGCGGCCTGCACGCAGCCTTCGAGCAGCAGGATGCGCCGGGCATGGCGGGGCGCGGGCCGTTTGCCGGCCGGCGCCACCTGGGCCGGCAGCTTGTTCTTGAGGCTGGCCGGCAGCACCGGCCGCAGGGCCTGGCCGGTGCGGGTCAGGGCCTTGAACAGCGCCGGGCGCGGCACCACCGCACGCAGGCCCTGGCGCAGCAGGCGCTGGCCGAGCGGGCGTGGTACCTGTTGCTCGACCACGGCGCGGCCGATGTCCAGCAGATCGTGGTACTTCACCCCTGAAGGGCAGGTGGTTTCGCAGTTGCGGCAGGTCAGGCAGCGGTCAAGGTGCAGCTGCGTGCTGGCGGTGACCGGTGCCCCTTCGAGTACCTGCTTGATCAGGTAGATGCGCCCACGAGGCCCGTCCAGTTCGTCGCCGAGCAACTGGTAGGTCGGGCAGGTGGCCGTGCAGAAACCGCAGTGCACGCACGAACGCAGGATGCTTTCGGCTTCTTCGCCGCGGGCCAGGCGCTTGGCGCTTTCGCTCAGGTTGGTTTGCATGGGCGTGGCCTCACAGGTCAGGGTACAGGCGGCCAGGGTTGAACACGCCCTGGGGATCGAGTTGCTGCTTGAGGGCGTGGTGATAGCGCATCAGTGCGGCGGGCAGCGGGGCGGTGCTGTCATCCCCCGGCGTGTAGCCCGTGGCATGGCCGCCGACCTTGGCAACCTGCTCGCGAATCTCCTGCGCCGGTGCCGTCGACTTGAGCCAGCGTTGCGCGCCGCCCCAGTCGATCAGCTGCTGCCCCGGCAGGTCGAGTTCTCCACTGGCCGTGGGCAGCGACAGCCGCCACAGCGGTGCCGGGTCATTGAAGAAGCCCAGGCGCTGCTCGCGCAGGTCGCTCCAGAAGCTGCTGTCGAGCACCTCGCCGCCCAGGCGCTGGCGGGCCGATTGCACCGAGCCTGCACCGCCTTCCAGGCGCAGGTACAACGTTGCCCCATCGTGGCAGGCCGCGCTGATCGGCAAGGGCTGCTGGCCCCATTCGGCCAGTTCGGCCAGGGCCTGGTGGCGGTCCATCGGCAGGCGCAGGCTGAGGCACTCGCGTGGGCGTGGCAGGACCTTCAGCGACACCTCGGTCAGCAGCCCCAGGCAGCCAAAGCTGCCGGCCATCAGCCGCGAGACGTCATAGCCGGCGACGTTCTTCATCACCTCGCCGCCAAAACGCAGCAGCTTGCCGTGCCCGGTGATCACCCGCGTGCCGAGCACGTAGTCACGAACCGAACCGGCCCACGGCCGGCGCGGCCCGGACAACCCGGCCGCGACCATGCCGCCCAGGGTCGCTTCGGCGCCCAGGTGCGGGGGTTCGCAGGGCAGCATCTGCCCGGCCTCGTGCAGCGCTGCCTCGATCTCCAGCAATGGCGTGCCGGCGCGGGCGGTGAGCACCAGTTCGGTCGGGTCGTAGCTGACGATGCCACGGTGGTTGCGGGTATCGAGGATTTCGCCGGCTACCGGGCGGCCGAGCATGGCCTTGCTGTTGCCGCCCTGGATGCGCAGCGCTGTGCCCAGGTTCAGGGCCTGGTTGACCTGTTCGAGCAGGTCCTGGCTCATGTCGCGGTCCATGCTCATCAGAAACGCTCCAGCTCAGGGAAGGGCAGTTGCCCGTGATGCACGTGCAGGGCGCCGAATTCGGCGCAGCGGTGCAGGGTGGGGATGTTCTTGCCCGGGTTGAGCAGCCCTTGCGGGTCGAACGCCGCTTTCACGGCATGGAACAGGGTGATTTCGTCGCTGTTGAACTGCGCGCACATCTGGTTGATCTTCTCGCGCCCCACGCCGTGCTCGCCGGTGATGCTGCCGCCCACTGCCACGCACAGTTCGAGGATGCGCCCACCGATGGCCTCGGCGCGTTCCAGTTCGCCAGGCAGGTTGGCATCGAACAGGATCAGCGGGTGCATGTTGCCGTCGCCGGCGTGGAACACATTGGCCACGCGCAGGCCGTATTCCTCGCTCAGTTCACTGATGCCCTTGAGCACCTGGGGCAGTTCGCGGCGCGGGATGGTGCCGTCCATGCAGTAGTAGTCCGGGGAAATCCGCCCCACCGCCGGGAAGGCATTCTTGCGCCCGGCCCAGAAGCGCACGCGCTCGGCTTCGTCACAGGCCAGGCGCACATCGCGGGCGCCGGCTTGCTTGAGCACGTCGGCGACACGCTCGCAGTCTTCCTGGACATCGGCTTCGACGCCATCCAGCTCGCACAGCAGAATGGCAGCCGCGTCCACCGGGTAACCGGCGTGGATGAAGTCCTCGGCGGCGCGGATCGCCAGGTTGTCCATCATCTCAAGGCCACCGGGGATGATGCCGGCGGCGATGATCTCGGCCACGGCGCGGCCGGCGTCCTCGACGCTGTCGAAACTGGCCAGCAGGACCCGTGCCACCTGGGGTTTGGGCAGCAGCTTGACGGTGACTTCGGTGACGATGCCGAGCATGCCCTCGGAGCCGGTGAACAGCGCCAGCAGGTCGAAGCCTGGGCTGTCGAGTGCGTCACTGCCCAGGGTCAGGCGCTCGCCCTCGACGGTAAGGATCTCGACCTTGAGCAGGTTGTGTACGGTCAGGCCGTATTTCAGGCAGTGCACGCCACCGGCGTTTTCCGCGACATTGCCGCCGATCGAGCAGGCAATCTGCGAAGACGGGTCGGGGGCGTAGTACAGGCCATGGGGCGCAGCGGCCTGGGAGATGGCCAGGTTGCGCACACCGGGCTGCACCCGGGCGAAGCGGCCTTGCGGGTTGACTTCGAGAATACGGTTGAAGCGCGCCATCACCAGCAGGATGCCTTTGGCCAGCGGCAGCGCGCCGCCCGACAGGCCGGTGCCGGCACCGCGTGCCACCACCGGCACGCCACGCTGGTGGCAGAGCTTGAGCAAGGTCTGCACCTGTTCCAGGCGTTCAGGCAGCACTACCAGCAGCGGCACGGTGCGGTAGGCCGAGAGGCCGTCGCATTCATAAGGCTTGAGATCTTCTGCGCGGTGCAGGATCTCCAGGTCGGGGATGGCATCACGCAACGCCTGCAGCAGTGCGGGCAGGTCCACGGCAGGCAGCACGCCGTCGACACGTTCGTCGTAGAGGATGTTCATCAGGCTCACTCAGCGGCAGTTTTTTGTATTTGTAGGCAAACCGATCACCCTTGCAGCCTGCGCGCTTGGACGGGGGTGGTCGAGGGTTCAGATAACTGGTCCTACCAGTTTTTCCGCAAAGTACTGGTTATCCATGGCTTGGAACGGCTAGATTGGAACCGTCGACAGAAGTGGTCCTACCAGTTGGAGTCTGCGCATGGGGATTGAAGGCAAGGCCAAGGTCGCCGACCAGGTGGCCGAGCGGGTCGAGCGGCTGATCGTCGAGGGCGTGCTCAAGGTCGGCCAGGCCTTGCCCTCGGAACGGCGCCTGGTCGAAAAGCTCGGCTGCTCGCGTTCGGCGCTGCGTGAAGGCCTGCGCATCCTGCGCGGGCGCGGCATCATCGACACCGAGCAGGGGCGCGGTTCGTTCGTCACCGACCTCAACGGGCAGGCCAGCGCCACGCCGTTGATGCACCTGTTCAGCTCACAGCCGCGCACGCTGTTCGACCTGCTGGAGGTGCGTGCCTTGCTGGAGGCCGAGTCGGCACGCCTGGCGGCCTTGCGCGCCACCGATATCGACCGCCTGCTGATCCGCCGGCGCTACGAAGAGATGCTCGACGCCCATGCCGCTGCCGAAGCGCTCGATGCTCGTGAACACGCGCGGCGTGACCATGCGTTTCACCGGGCGATCAGCGAGGCGTCGCACAACCCGGTGCTGGTGCATACCTTGCAGTCGCTGAGCGACCTGACCTTGAGCACGGTGTTCGCCTCGGTCAACAACCTTTACTGCCGCCCGGCGCAGAAGCGCCAGATCGACCGCCAGCATGCACGGTTGTATCACGCGGTGATGGAGCAGTTGCCCGAGCAGGCGCAACGGGCGGCGCGCGAGCATATCAACGGGATTTGCGACAGCTTGCGTGAGATCGAGCAAGAGGAGCAGCGCTTGGTCAGGGCGACCATGCGCATGGATGGCTGGGGCTAGGTTATGCGAGTATCGGCCTCTTCGCGGGCAAGCCCGCTCCCACAGGTATGGCACAGCTGTTGAGTACTGTGCATTACCTGTGGGAGCGGGCTTGCCCGCGAAGAGGCCGGTACTGGCGATAGCTTAAATGATCAATGCTGGGCGACCGGGTCATCCTGGGAGAGGATTGCCCGAGCCAGCTCTTCGTCACTGGCCTGCAGGCCGGGATGCTCCTTGCGAGCCTGTTCCAGCGCCGACTCCACGTAGGCGCCGCGTATGGCACCGCCACTGGCAACGAATGCAGACAGCTCGTCACGGGCGGGGATGATCCGTTTGTCGTCTTTGAAGGTCGAATACAGCGAAGCGGAAACACCGGCCGAGGTGGCGACGTCGCCCGCATCGACGCGGGCCAGGGCAGCACCGGCAGGCAGCAGGAGCAGCAGCGCAGGGGCGAGGAGTAGGTGGCGCATGTCGTGTTCTCCAGTAACGTGAAGCACAGGGAAATAAACCACTCACTGTTTAAGAGGACAGGCGATTGGCAAGAGTTCCCTGGTTTCTGCCGAAGCGCCGTGGCGCCTTATACCTTGCTGCCCAGCAAGCGCTGCAGCGAAGCGTCGAAATCGCGCAGGGCATCGGCCTTGGCGGCCTGTTCATCTTCCAGCATCCGCGCCACATTGCTGACATCCTTGCGCGCACGGCCTTCGGCGCGACCGATGTAGCTCAGCTGGCTGTCGAAGAAGCGCGCCACCACCCGGCTCTCGACGTCCGCCGTGGCCAGGCGGCTTTCGCTGTCCAGCAGCACGATCACGTCCGGATGGTCGGCGAGCAGGCTGTCCAGGTCTTCATAGAAGGTCACCTCGGCGAACTGCTGGGCCAGCGAACGCGCCAGCCAGTCGTAGGCCTGGCTGCCACCGCGCAGGGTCGCCACCGGAATGCTGCGCGGCGGGCTTTTCGCCGCCGCTGCGCCGCGGTGCTGCTGCAGGTAGCTGAGGGTGCTGTCGGCATTGCGCCCGAGCAGCACGGCCACGTGTTGCCCTGGGGCCAGCGCGACGCTGGAAATGGCGGTGGCCGAGTAGAAGTGCCCGTAGGGCTGGGCAGCCTGCTGGCCAGCCGGCGCGGCACAACCGCCAAGGGCAGCGAACAGGGCGAGCAGGGCAGCGAGCATGCCGGTTTTCATGGGTAGAGCCTCATCGATCAGTGAATGCCGCCATCTTCCGCCCGCAGCGGTTGCGGCGGAACTTGATGGCATTCATGGTGGCTATCGATGAGGTCGATGAATCAGCTCGGGCGGGCCATGTACTGCAGGATGCGCTCGCGCAGCCAGCGTTCGGCCGGGTCGTTGTCGTGGGCGCCGCTCCAGACCATCGACAGCTCGGCCTCGGTGATCTCGAACGGCGCCGGGTCGGCGCGCAGGCTGCCATCGTCGGCCAGGGCACAGGCGGCGTAGTCCGGCACGGTGGCGATCAGTTCGGTGTTGCGCAGCAGGGCACGCAGGCTGCCGAACTGCGGTACGGCCAGCACCACCTTGCGGCAGCGGCCGATGCGGGCGAGGTCGAGGTCGATGTTGCCGCTCATGTCGCCGGAGAACGACACCATCACATGGGGCCGGGCGCAATACTCGTCGAGGGACAGCGGGCCCGGGCGGTCGTCGGCGCGCAGCACACGCACGCCGATATCACGCAACTTGCGGCGTTTGGCGGTGGCCGGCAGGTCAGTGGTGTAGCTCACGCCCACGGATATCTCGCCACTGGCCAGCAGGCCCGGCATCAGCAGGAAGTTGGCGCGGCGCACCACCACGCTGATGTCGGGCGCTTCTTCGCGCAAGGCCTGCAGCAGGGCGGGGAACAGGCCGAACTCGGCATCGTCCGACAGGCCCAGGCGGAACTGGTTGCAACTGTTGGCCGGGTCGAAGTCGCGGGCGCGGCTGATGGCCGACGAAATCACATCCATGGCCGGGCCCAGCTCGGCGAAGATCTGCATGGCCCGCGGGGTCGGCTCCATGGCCCGGCCGCTGCGGATCAGCAGCGGGTCGTCGAACAGTTCGCGCAGGCGGGCGAGGGCGGCGCTGACGGTGGACTGGGTGATGAACAGCTTTTCGCCGACGCGGGTCAGGTTGCGTTCGATCATCAGGGCTTCGAACAGCACCAGCAGGTTCATGTCGACACGGCGCAGGTCGTTGCGGTTCATGGGGCTTGGCTCACCGGGGCTAGAGGGGTTGGCGGTGTATTGAAGCACGGCGGCGGCCGTTGCGCCTTGTATGGATGTGCCGTGGCTATCGGCCTGCAAGAGCCACTCTATTAGACCTCTGCCCAAGCTCGACTAGTCTTTCCCCTGGCCCTGCGAAATCCGCGTGCGGGCGGCGTCTCAGCACTTGGATGCAAGACCGCGCTGCACAAGGCGTGAGAGCTTCGCAAGCCCCGTGTCGGCACGTGACCGACCAGACCTGATGAGGGGTAGGCATGAGCCCATGTGCTCGGCTGAAAGAACACCTGGCATAGACCGGAAATCTGGATAACCGACCCAAAGGTAACAGCAGATGTCGAACGAATCGAAATGCCCGTTCCATCAAACCGCAGGTGGCGGCACCACCAACCGAGACTGGTGGCCTGACCAGCTCAACCTCAGGATCCTCCATCAACACTCGTCCAAGTCCAGCCCTGACCCGGACTTCGACTATGCCAAGGCGTTCAAGAGCCTTGACTTCCAGGCCCTGAAAAAAGACCTGACCGCCTTGATGACCGACTCCCAGGACTGGTGGCCAGCCGACTTCGGCCACTATGGCCCGCTGTTCATCCGCATGGCCTGGCATAGCGCCGGCACCTACCGCATTGGTGATGGCCGTGGCGGTGCCGGCTCTGGCCAGCAGCGTTTCGCGCCGCTCAACAGCTGGCCGGACAACGTCAGCCTGGACAAGGCCCGGCGCCTGCTGTGGCCGATCAAGCAGAAGTATGGCAACAAGATCTCCTGGGCCGACCTGATCGTGCTTACCGGCAACGTTGCCCTGGAGTCCATGGGCTTCAAGACCTTCGGTTTTTCCGGCGGCCGCGCCGATGTATGGGAACCGGACGAAGACGTGTACTGGGGCTCGGAAAAGGTCTGGCTGGGTGGTGATACCCGCTACGGCAAGGACCAGGTCAAGGCCCAGCCGCCCGGCCAAGGAGACCTGGTGGCGGAACCTGCCAAGCATGGTGAAGAACAGAACCGTGACCTTTCGGCCGAACGCAACCTGGAAAACCCCCTGGCTGCCGTGCAGATGGGCCTGATCTACGTCAACCCGGAAGGCCCGGAAGGCAACCCGGACCCCGTGGCATCGGGCCGGGATATTCGCGAAACCTTCGGCCGCATGGCCATGAACGATGAAGAAACCGTGGCGCTGATCGCCGGCGGCCACGCCTTCGGCAAGACCCACGGCGCCGGCCCGGCCGACAATGTCGGCCCTGAGCCTGAAGCGGCAGGCCTGGAGCTGCAGGGCCTGGGCTGGGCCAACAAGTTCGGCAGCGGCAAGGGTGGCGACACCATCACCAGCGGCCTGGAAGTGATCTGGACCTCGACGCCGACAAAATGGAGCAACGAGTACCTCAACAACCTGTTCAACTTCGAGTGGGAGCTGACCAAGAGCCCCGCCGGTGCCCATCAATGGCGGCCGAAGGACGGCAAGGGCGCGGGCACCGTGCCGGATGCACACGATCCGGCCAGGAAGCATGCCCCGTCGATGCTGACTTCCGACCTGGCCCTGCGTTTCGACCCGATCTACGAACCGATCGCCCGGCGCTTCAAGGACAACCCGGACCAACTGGCCGACGCCTTCGCCCGCGCCTGGTACAAGCTGATCCACCGTGACATGGGCCCGCTGGCTCGCTACCTGGGCCCGGAGATGCCCAACGAAGAGCTGCTGTGGCAAGACCCGTTGCCGAAAGTCGACCACCCGCTGGTGGGCGAGCAGGACATCGCCGGGCTCAAAGCCAAGATTCTCGCAAGCGGGCTGAGCGTCGCCGAACTGGTGGCCACCGCCTGGGCAGCTGCCTCGACCTTCCGTGGCTCGGACAAGCGCGGTGGGGCCAACGGTGGCCGCCTGCGCCTGGCGCCGCAGAAGGACTGGGCGGCGAACCAGGGCACCGGCAAGGTACTGGCAGCCTTGGAGAAGATCCAGAGCGAGTTCAACGCCGGTGGCAAGAAGGTCTCCCTGGCCGACCTGATCGTCCTCGCAGGCTCCGCGGCAGTGGAAAAGGCCGCCAAGGATGCCGGGCACAACGTCAGCGTGGGCTTCCGCCCGGGCCGCGTCGATGCTTCCCAGGCGCAGACTGACGTCGAGTCGTTCGCCGTGCTCGAGCCGCTGGCCGACGGCTTCCGCAACTTCAGCAAGGCCCGTTACAGCGTCAAGGCCGAGAAGCTGTTGCTGGACAAGGCGCAACTGCTGACCCTCACCGCGCCGGAGCTGACCGTGCTGATCGGCGGCCTGCGTGTGCTCGGCGCCAACCATGGCGGCAGCAAGCAGGGCGTGTTCACCGACAAGCCTGGCACCCTGAGCAACGACTTCTTCCGCAACCTGCTGGACATGGGCGTGGAGTGGAAGCCGACTTCGGCGGACAACGAAAGCTTCGAGGGCCGCGACCGCAAGACCGGGCAAGTGAAATGGACCGGCAGCCGGGTCGATCTGGTGTTCGGCTCGCATGCGCAGCTGCGGGCGCTGAGCGAGGTGTATGGCAGCAGCGATGGCAATGACAAGTTCGTCAAGGACTTCGTGGCGGCCTGGGAAAAAGTGATGGAGCTGGACCGCTTCGACTTGAAATAGGCACGTATGTCGGGGGCGCTCTGCGCCCCATTCGCGGCACAAGGCCGCTCCCACAGTTACAGCGCCGGGCTTGAACATGGCGCACTACCTGTAGGAGCGGC
This sequence comes from Pseudomonas sp. LRP2-20, assembly GCF_024349685.1. Taxonomy (NCBI): domain Bacteria; kingdom Pseudomonadati; phylum Pseudomonadota; class Gammaproteobacteria; order Pseudomonadales; family Pseudomonadaceae; genus Pseudomonas; species Pseudomonas sp. LR2-20. Next base: position 2,257,864 of record NZ_AP025944.1, read on the forward strand.
CTTGTGCCGCGTATGGGCTGCAAGGCAGCCCCCATTGGTAATCTCGCCAATTCCAGGTCGGATAGATACAAAAGCGTCCTCGTCGGTTCTGTTGCAATGCTTTCCAGGCGGCCGGCCTGAACAGCGTGCTCACAACGACAAGGAACACCGACCATGCAAATGCCCCAGACCCTGAAAATCCGCAATGGCGACAAGGTCAAGCCGACCTTCTCCGCACAGGAGTACGCCGCCCGTCATGCCCGCCTGCGGGCCTACATGGCCGAGCAGGATATCGAGGCGGCCATCTTCACCTCGTACCACAACGTCAACTACTACAGCGACTTCCTCTACTGCTCGTTCGGTCGTCCCTACGCGCTGGTGGTCACCCACGACAAGGTGGTGTCGATCAGCGCCAATATCGACGGCGGCCAGCCCTGGCGGCGCACGCTGGGTACCGACAACATCGTCTACACCGACTGGCAGCGCGACAACTACTTCGTCGCCATCCAGCAGGCCCTGCCGCTGGCCTCGCGCATCGGCGTCGAATACGACCACCTCAACCTGCAGAACCATGCCAAGCTCGCTGCCTGCTACCCCAAGGCCGAGCTGCTGGACATCGGTACACCGTGCATGCGCATGCGCATGATCAAGTCGGCCGAGGAGCAGGCGCTGATTCGCCATGGGGCACGGGTTGCCGATATCGGCGGGGCGGCGGTGGTCGAGGCGCTGCGCGACCAGGTGCCGGAATATGAAGTGGCGCTGCATGCCACCCAGGCGATGGTCCGTGAGATTGCCAGAAGCTTTCCCGACAGCGAGCTGATGGACACCTGGACCTGGTTCCAGTCCGGGCTAAACACCGACGGCGCGCATAACCCGGTCACCAGCCGCAAGGTCAACAAGGGCGACATCCTCAGCCTCAACTGCTTCCCGATGATCGCCGGCTACTACACAGCGCTGGAGCGCACCTTGTTCCTCGACCATTGCCCGGACGATCACCTGCGCCTGTGGCAGGCCAACGTCGAAGTGCATGAAGCGGGTCTCAAGCTGGTGCGCCCGGGCATGCGATGCTGCGACATCGCCCGCGAACTGAACGAGATCTTCCTGCGTCACGATTTGCTGCAGTACCGCACGTTTGGCTATGGCCACTCGTTCGGCACGCTGAGTCACTACTACGGCCGGGAAGCAGGGCTGGAGCTGCGCGAAGACATCGACACGGTCCTGGAGCCGGGCATGGTGGTGTCGATCGAGCCGATGATCATGCTGCCCGAGGGGCGGCCTGGGGCGGGAGGCTACCGCGAACATGACATCCTGATCGTCAATGAGCACGGTGCCGAGAACATCACCCGATTCCCGTACGGCCCGGAGCACAACATCATTCGCAAATAAGCACCGGCGTCGCCTGCTTCGCGGCTGAAGCCGCTGCCACAGAGGTACCACTGCCCTGAAGGCCAGTGAAACACCTGTGGGAGCGGCTTTAGCCGCGAAGAGGCCGATCCGGGCAACACAAAAACAACTGTATGACCATCAGACCCTGCCGCCAATTAGAAGAATCAGAGGGTACCCGTCATGTCCAGCACCACCTTCAACGCTCCTTCCCTCGACGGCACCGCACCAGACGCCGAACGCCAGGCCCTGCGCAAGGCCGCGCGTGCCAGTTTCATGGGCAATTTCGTCGAATGGTTCGACTACGCCGCCTACGGCTACCTCGCCACCATCATTGCAGCTACCTTCTTCCCACAGGCAGACAAGACCAGCGGCCTGCTGGCGACCTTTGCCGTATTTGCCCTGTCATTTCTGGTCCGCCCGCTGGGTGGTGTGGTCTGGGGCCACTTCGGTGACCGCCACGGGCGGCGCAACGCCCTGTCGTGGTCGATCCTGATCATGTCGTTGTCGACATTTTGCATCGGGCTGCTTCCGGGTTATGCGCAGATCGGCTTGTGGGCGCCCGGCCTGCTGCTGCTGATCCGCCTGGTGCAGGGCTTTTCGGCCTCGGGGGAATACGCCGGTGCCGCAGCATTTCTTGCCGAATACGCCCCGCCAGGCCGGCGCGGGCTGTACACCAGCATCGTGCCGGCCAGCACCGCTGCGGGGCTGCTGTTCGGTGCGGCATTCGTCGCGGTGCTGCATGAACTGTTGAGCAGCGAAGATCTGCACAGCTGGGGCTGGCGCCTGCCATTTCTGCTGGCGGCACCGTTCGGCCTGGTGGGCCGGTACATCCGCATGAGCCTGCAGGACACGCCGAAGTTCCTGGAAATGGAGCAGCGCCTGGAACGCAAGGCCTGCATGACTCCTGCACCGATCCGTGAGCTGCTGGCTCACCACCGCCGCAGCCTGGCCATCGGCCTCGGGGTCACCTGCCTCAATGCGGTGGCGTTCTACCTGTTGCTCAGTTATATGCCGACCTACCTGTCCAGCGAGATGGGCATGAGCGAGCGTGATTCGTTCATCGCCTCGACGGTGTCACTGGCCACTTACATCGGCCTGATCTTCCTGATGGGGCGGCTGTCCGACCAGTTCGGTCGCAAGGCCATGCTGGTGGTGGCGTCGTTACTCTTTCTCGGCCTGACCGTGCCGCTGTTCAAGCTGCTCGATGGCCAGCCACTGCTGGTGATCCTGGCGATCCAGATCTTCTTCGGCGCGATGCTGGCCATGAACGACGGTACCTTGCCGTGCCTGCTCGCCGAAATCTTCCCGACCTCGGTGCGCTTCAGTGGCTTTGCGCTGAGCTTCAACCTGGCCAATGCGCTGTTTGGCGGTACAGCCCCCTTCATCGCCACGTGGCTGATCCAGGCCACGGGCAGCAAGCTGGCGCCGGCCGGTTACCTGCTGGCGGCGGCGCTGGTGGCCTTGCTGGCGATGTTGATGTGCCGGGAGACCGCGCATTCAGCCCTGCAGGATTGAGGCGAGCAAGCGCTCAATGCAATGAAGCCTGGCGCCGCTCGCCCAGCGGCGACAGGCCAAAGAAGCGGCTGTAGCTCTTGGAAAAGTGTGCTGGTGAGCTGAAGCCGCAAGCCAGTGCCACCTCGCGTACCTGCACATCGCTGCGCAGCAGCAGTTCCCGGGCCCGTGACAGGCGCAACTCCAGGTAATACTGGCTGGGGGTGCGCTGCAGGTATTTATGGAACAAGCGCTCCAGCTGGCGCACGGTCACTTCATTGAGGCTGGCCAGCTCCTCCAGCCCCAGCGGCTCCTCCAGGTTTGCCTCCATGATCGCCACCACCTGGCTCAGCTTGGGCTGGGCACTGCCAAGCAAGGTGCGCAATGGCACACGCTGGCGCTCGCGCTCACCGCGCATACGGTCACACAGCAACAGTTCGGCGGCCTTGGCGGCGATGTCCTGGCCGCCGGCCTGGCGGGCGACCAGTTGCAGCATCATGTCCATGGCCGCCACGCCACCGGAACAGGTGAAACGGTCGCGGTCCAGCTCGAACAGCTGGCTGGAGATTACAATGTCGGGGAAGTGTTCCTGCAGGGTCTGCAGGTCTTCCCAGTGAATGGTGCAGCGGTAGCCGTCAAGCAGCTCGGCCTTGGCCAGCAGGTAGCTGCCGGTGCAGATCCCGCCCAGCGGCAGGCGCTGGCGGGCCAGTTGGCGCAGCCAGTCGATCAGGGGGCGGGTGCCGCCACGGCTGCGGTCGATCGGGTTGGCGCCGACCACGAACAGGGCGTCCAGCGCCGGGGCGTCTGCGATACTGTGGTCGGGCAGCACGCGCATGCCATTGCTGGCCACCACCGGCTCCGGGCTGGCGGCAATCAGCACGGTACGGTACAAGGGTTGGCGCGCTGCCAGGTTGGCCATGCGCAGGGTTTCCACCGCCGATGCCAGGCCAATGGTGGTGAAATTGGGCAGCACCAGAAAACCGAAGGTTTTGGTTGGGTAAGGCGTTACGCTGATGGAAGCGGGGTGGACCATTGCGATCTTCCTGTGCAAGCTGAGGCTTAGTTCGTCAGGGGCAGTGGGAAAACAGGCCTCGCGTGTTTCTTGTTGTTATGGGTCGTTGCCGGGCTGATCTTACACCCCGGGCGCAACGGCCAGGAATGGACCTGATTGCAGAGAGAAGGTGATCGTACGTGAACCCCGAATCCATGCTGGCGGCACTGCCAGGTTTCGCCATCGCGCCTGAGGCGATCCAGGTGTTGCCCGATGCCGCGGCCTACCGCACCTGCCTGCTCGAGCGCATCGCCACGGCGACCCGGCGTATCGTCATCGTTGCCTTGTACCTGCAGGAAGACGAGGCCGGCCAGGAGGTGCTCGATGCGCTGTACCAGGCCAAGGCCGAGCGGCCGGGCCTGGAGATCGTCATCGTGGTCGACTGGTTCCGTGCTCGCCGTGGCCTGCTGGGGGCCGGGCGCCAGCCGGGCAATGCGGCCTGGTACCAGGCCCAGCGCCAGCTACGCGGGCTCGACGTGGTGATCCATGGCGTGCCGGTGCAGACCCGCGAGCTGTTCGGCGTGCTGCACCTGAAGGGCAGCGTGATCGACGATTGCGTGATCTATACCGGTGCCAGCCTGAACAACGTCTACCTGCACCGGTTCGACCGATACCGGCTGGACCGTTACCACCTGTTCCAGTCGCCGGCATTGGCCGACGCCATGGTCGACCTGGTCCGGCGCCTGTTGCACCACACCGCCACGCCGCGCCTGGACCTGCCGACGCCACCCGCTACCCGCACGCTGCGCGGCGATATCCGGCGCCTGCGCGCGCGCCTGCGGCGCATGGCTTATGACGCACCGGCCGCCATGGCGGGGCAGGGGCTGCGCGTGATCCCGCTGCTGGGTGTCGGCCGTGGTAATCCGCTCAACCGCACGTTGTGCGCGCTGCTGGCGGCGGCACACACGCAGATCATCATCAGCACGCCGTATTTCAACCCGCCACGGGTGGTGATGCGCGAGATCGACCATGCCCTGGACCGGGGAGTGCGCATCGAGCTGATCGTTGGCCACCGCACCGCCAACGATTTCTACATCGCTCCGGGCGAGCCGTTCAGCGCCAGCGGTGCCTTGCCGTACCTGTACGAAGACAACCTGCGCGCCTTTGCCCGGCGCCGCCAGGCAGCCATTGCCAGTGGCCAGTTGCAGATACGGATCTGGAACGATCCGGGCCATACCTTCCATGCCAAGGGAGTGTGGGTCGACCAGCGCTATTCGCTGCTGACCGGCAACAACCTCAACCCGCGCGGGTTCAACCTGGACCTGGAAAACGGCCTGCTGATCGACGACCCACACGGGCAGTGGCTGGTGCCGCGAGCGGTGGAGCTGGAGGCCATTCGCCGGCACGCGCCGCAGATCGGTACGGCGAGCGAGCTGGGCGAGAAGGCCGAGCACCCCAAGGAGGTACGCAGGTTCCTGCGGCGCCTGCGCTACAGCCGGCTGGAGCCTTTGATCAAGCGGGTGCTTTGAGCTCGACTGCACGGGGCTCTTCGTGGATCCACTTCCATACCCGTGCACTCGGCACAACTAACGGGCCTGTTGCGCTGGCTGCAGGCGCCGCACCTTGCAGGGGTGCGGCGTTGACTGCGCGCGTACGGGCTATCATCAAGCTGGGCAACGTCAGCGGTATGACAGTGGTGGGAAGACTATGGACTGTGTCGCGCCTAGCACGGTTACATTCATTTGAATGCAGCGTGACGGTTCGCCCCTCTGAAAAGTTATCTCAAGCGCATACAATCTGCCCTTTTCCACGTTAACCAGATAGGCCAATCCGTATATGGCGCTTGATCCACCCACGATGCTGACGATCACCATCGCCCTGGCCGCTGCGGCTGCACTGTACCTGGCGATCGAGTGGCGCAGTGTCCGCGAACCGTCGCTGCTGTTCTGGAGCGCCGGTTTCGCCACCATCACGGTCGGTTCGACCCTGGCCCTGCTGCGCGGGATCGGCCTGCTGCTGATCGGCATCTGGTTCGCCAACGGCTTGCTGGTGGTCGCCCATGCGTTCTTTCTGCTGGGTGTAGTGCGTTTTACCCAGGCCCGATTATCGCGGGCGTGGCTGCTGATTGTGCTGGTGTGGTTCGGCTTGTTGCTGCTGCCGGTGGGGCCGCAGTGGTCGAAAGTGATGCTGATGGTCAACTCGCTGCTGGTGGCGTTACTCACGCTCAAGGCCAGCTTCCTGCTGCGCCCGCATGGCAAGTCGCTGAGCGTGGGGGCGGTGCAGCTGCGTTACGTGCTGCTCATCCATGGGCTGTTCTATGTGGCCAAGGCGATCGTGGCGGTGACACCGGGCACGCTGATCGACCTGGCGACTTTTGGCGGCCTGATCATCCAGATTTCCCTGGTCGAAGGGGCGATGGCGATCATGCTGATCGCGCTGTCGATGACCGGTACCGTGCGTTATCGCCGTGAAGAGCGCATCGCCCGGCTGGCCGCCCGCGACCCGCTGACGGCACTGTACAACCGGCGGGCCCTGGAAGTCCGCGCCACGCATTTGTTCAAGACAGTCAGCCCGGCGCAGCCTGGGGCGTTGCTGTTGATCGATATCGACAACTTCAAGCTGGTCAACGATCTGCATGGCCATGCGGCCGGTGACCGCCTGCTGATCGCGTTGAGCGAGATGATTCGCGCAGTGCTGCCGGAGCGTTCGTTGGCCGCGCGGTTGGGTGGCGATGAGTTCGTGATCCTGCTCAGCGATGCCAGCAGCGAGAAGGTGGTGGAGCTGGGCAGCCAGCTGCGCGACCAGTTCCAGCGGTTTGCCAGGGAGGCGATGCCGACCCCGCAGGCGGTGACCTTGAGTATCGGTGCCAACCTGTTCGACCAGCCGCCGGCCAGTCTGGCGGCATTGATCGAGCAAGGGGATGTGGCGTTGTACCAGTCCAAGCGTGGCGGGCGTGACAGCATTCGCCTGGTGGACCGGACCTTGGCGAGTCCAGTCAGATAGATGGCTGCGGCCCCGGCGATCTCAGGTCACAACTTGGTAGCAAGGCACATACGCCGCGCCCCCCGGCAATTTCATCCGGTGCTGGTCGACAAACGCCTGCAACAGGCGCCCCAGCGGCTCCAGCACCGCGGCATCACCGCGAATCTGATACGGCCCGTGTTCCTCGATCAGCCGTATTCCCTTGTCCTTCACGTTGCCCGCCACGATCCCGGAAAACGCCCGGCGCAGGTTGGCCGCCAGTTCATGGGCCGGCAAATCGCGGCGCAGAGCCAATTCGGCCATGTTGGCGTGGGTTGGGTCGAACGGGTGCTGGAAGCCCTCGTCGATCTTCAGCAGCCAGTTGAAGTGGAAGGCGTCGTTGCGCTCGCGGCGGAACTGCTTGACCTCCTTGAGCCCCTCGACCATGTGCCGGGCCACTTCGGCCGGGTCGTCGATGATGATCTGGTAGTGGCGCTGGGCAGCTTCGCCAAGGGTGGCGCCGACGAATGCATGCAGCTGTTGCAGGAACGGTTCGGCGCTGCGTGGCCCGGTGAGCACCACCGGGAACGGCAAGCTCTGGTTGTCCGGGTGCATGAGGATGCCGAGCAGGTAGAGGAACTCCTCGGCGGTGCCGGCGCCGCCGGGGAAGATGATGATGCCGTGGCCAACACGGACGAAGGCCTCCAGGCGCTTCTCGATGTCCGGCAGGATCACCAGCTCGTTGACGATCGGGTTCGGCGCCTCGGCGGCGATGATGCCCGGTTCGGTCAGGCCGAGGTAGCGGCTGCCGTGCATGCGCTGCTTGGCATGGGCGATGGTCGCGCCCTTCATCGGGCCTTTCATCACCCCCGGGCCGCAGCCCGTGCAGATGTCCAGCTTGCGCAGGCCCAGCTCATGGCCGACCTTCTTGGTGTACTGGTACTCCTCGCTGCTGATCGAGTGGCCGCCCCAGCACACCACCATCTTCGGCTCCACGCCGGGGCGCAGGGTGCGGGCGTTGCGCAGCAAGTGGAAGACGTAGTCGGTGATGCCCTGGGAGCTTTCCAGGTCGATGCGCTGGCTGGCCAGCTCGCTTTCGGTGTAGACGATGTCGCGCAGGGCGCAGAACAACATTTCGCGGGTGCTGGCGATCATTTCACCATCGACGAAGGCGTCGGCTGGAGCGTTCAGCAGCTCCAGGCGCACGCCGCGGTCTTGCTGGTGGATGCGGACTTCGAAGTCCCTGTACGCCTCGAGAATGGTCTTGGCGTTGTCGACATGGGCGCCGGTGTTGAGGATGGCCAGGGCGCACTGGCGGAACAAGGTGTAGAGGGTGCCGGTACCGACTTCACTCAGTTGTTGGACTTCACGTTGCGACAGCGTCTCCAGGCTGCCTTTGGGGCTGACGGATGCGTTGATGACATGGCGTTGAGGCATCTAAGTCGTTCCTGTGCAGGTAAAAACATCCTTGCAAGACAACACCATACCGATCAATGCACGTCAACCTAAAAGGCGTTGCACCCCCAGGGTGATCGCCAGGCCGCCACCCACCAGCCACAGGTTGAGGATCGCCCCGGTGATCAGCGCCCGCGGCCCGGCCTGGCGGATCTGGCTCCAGCGGGTTTCCATGCCCAGCGCGGTCATGGCCATGGTCAGGGCGAAGGTGTCCAGGCTGTTGACCGCCTGGGTCACGCTACCGGGCAGCACCTGCAGCGAATTCACCAGCACCAGGGCGAGGAAGCCGAAGGCGAACCAGGGCATGGCGATGCGGCCATTGCCTTGGGCCTGGCCGGGTTGGCGCGAGCGGCTGATCCACAGGCCGACCACCAGCAGCACCGGCACCAGCAGCATCACCCGGGTCATCTTGACGATGGTGGCGATGTGCGTGGCTTCGGGGCTGACGTTGCTGGCCGCGCCCACTACCTGGGCCACTTCGTGAATCGTCCCGCCAAGGAACAGGCCGGCACCCAGGGTGTCCAGGGGCAGCCAGCCGGCGTTGATCGCCAGCGGGTAGAGGAACATCGACAGGGTGCCGAACAGCACCACGCTGCCCACCGCCATGGCACTCTTGTGCGGTGCGCTGCGCAGCGCCGATTCGAATGCCAGCACGGCGGCGGCGCCACAGATCGCGCTGCCGGCCGCCGTGAGCAGGGCGGTGTCGCGGTCCAGCTTGAACAGCCGGGTGCCACACCACAGGCCGATCAGCAGAGTGCTGGTCACGACCAACAGCGACACGCTCAAGCCGGACCAGCCGACTTCGGCGATCTCTTGCAGGCTGACGCGCAGGCCGAAGAAGGCCACGGCGATGCGCAACAGCCCGCGGGCCGAGAAGTTGATACCGGCTGCCCAGCTGGCCGGTACGCCGTCGCGCAGGGCGTTGCCGTACAGGGCGCCGGCGACGATGCCGACGATCAGCGGGCTGATGCCCAGGCTGGCGATGGCGGGCAGCGCCGCCAGCTGGGTGACGGCGAGCGCGAACAGCGCGACGAACAGGATGCCGTTGAGCCGCCCTCGGGTAGAGAGGGTGGGCGCCAACGCAGGGTTGGAAGTTGCCGTGGCCATGTGAGTCCTCCGGAAGTGTTTCGACATGGCCTACGTTAATCTGGTTATAAGCTTATATAAAATCGTAATTTAGGATGGCAAATATCCGTCTAGCTGATATTTTAAGTGGATGACCCCAGAGCAACTGATAACCTTCGCCACGGTAGCCGAGCACGGCAACATCAGCCATGCGGCCCAGGCCCTGCATCTGTCGCAGCCGGCGGTATCCGGCCAGCTGAAATTGCTGCAAGAGGACTTTGGCGAGCCCCTGTACCAGCGCGCCGGCCGTGGCGTGCGCCTGACCGCTGCCGGCGAGCAGTTGCTGGCCCATGCCCAGCGCCTGCGGGACACCTTTCGCCAGGCCCAGGCATTGTGCGAGGCCATGCGCGGGCTCGAGCGCGGCACCTTGCGCATCGGCGCCAGTACCACCCCGGCCAGCTACCTGCTGCCGTACCTGATTGCCGACTTCCATGGGCGCCACCCAGAGGTGCTGGTGACCACGTCCCACGGCAACACGGCGGAGATCATCGCGGCGCTGGACAGCGTCGATATCGCCCTGATCGAAGGCCCGCCTGGGCAGGAGCTGCCACTGGGCACCGGGGTGACAGCCTGGCGCGAGGACGAGATCGTGGCCATCGTGCCGTGCGACCATCCCCTGGCAGGCGCTGAACAGCAAGGCTTGCAGGCGTTGGGGGCTTACCCGTTGGTGCTGCGTGAGAGTGGTTCGGGGGTGCGCCAGATCGTCGAGCGGGCCTTTGCCCGGCACGGCGTGGCCATGCGCGTGGCGCTGGAGATCGCTGGCGTGGAAGGGGTGAAGGAGGCGGTACGGGCCGGGATGGGGATTGGCTTCGTGTCGGCCATGTCGATCCGCCATGAAGACGGCGTGTTGCGGCAGCTGCGGGTTGCACCTGAGCCTTTGGTGCGGCGGTTCTCCATCCTCTTGCCCCATGCCGCCACGCCGTCGCGGGCGGCTGCACGGTTCATGGAGCTGTGTGTCGGGCAGTCAGAAGAGGGGTGACTGTCACGGGTAAGTTGGGGCACCGAACGCCGCACCCACACGATTATCGCCAGCTTCCAGGCGTGCCCCGTACTTGTGGGAGCCGCGCTTGCCGGCTATGGGCCGCGAAGCGGCCCCAACATTCTTGCGTTTGACATGGGTCGATAGCGATCACTTATATACCGGGGCCGCTTCGCGGCCCATCGCCGGCGAGCGCGGCTCCCACATCGAGCCAGCTTTTGCAATCAAGCGAGACAGTTGCTCCCACAAGGATCGCGCCAGTTTCAAGGAATTGAGCAAGACAGCCGGTCCAGGCTGCATCAACTCACCTTGAACACATGCTTCATGTAAGCCACGAAGTTCTCGTCCCGGCACTGGGTCTTGCCCGGGCTGTCGGAGATCTTCGCCACCGGCGCGCCATTGCAGTCGGTCATCTTAATCACCATGTTCATCGGCTCCACCCCCGGGATATCGCAGGTCAGCCGGGTACCAATGCCGAAGCTCACGTTGATCCGCGCGTGCAGTGCCCGGTACAGGCCCAGCGCCTTGGCGAAATCCAGCCCGTCGGAGAAGATCAGTGTCTTGCCCTGCGGGTCGATCCCCAGCCGCTCATAGTGGGCGATGGCTTTCTCCGCCCAGACCAGCGGGTCCCCAGAGTCGTGCCGCAGCCCATCGAACAGCTTGGCGAAGTACAGGTCGAAATCACCCAGGAAGGCGTCCATGGTGATGCAGTCGGTCAAGGCGATGCCCAGCAAGCCACGGTACTCGCGGACCCAGGCTTCCAGCGCGGCGGCCTGGCTGTCGACCAGCCGCGGGCCGAGTTGCTGGTGCGCCATGAACCATTCGTGGGCCATGGTGCCGAGCGGCTTGAGCTCAAGCTCGCGGGCCAGGTGCACGTTGCTGGTGCCGACGAAGCGGCCGGGGAAGTCGTGCTTGAGCAGGTACACCACTTCTTCCTGCACCCGGTAGGAAAAGCGCCGTCGTGTACCGAAGTCAGCCAGTTGGAAGCCTGCCAGCTCCTCGGCACTGGCCTCGGCCTTGAGCCAGTCGAATTTCTGGTACAGGCGCTCGCCCACCTGTTCGATCGTCACGTCGTGATAGCGGTAGCGGTTGCGCACCTCGCTGATGATCGCCAGCAACGGGATCTCGTAGAGGATCACGTGCAGCCACGGCCCGCGCACGCGGATCGCCAGCTGCCCGGCCGCGTCCAGGCCGACCTGCACATAGCGCAGGTTGAAGCGGAACAGGCTGAGGAAGCGGATGAAGTCCGGCTTGAGGAACGGGATCTTTTCCAGGTAGGCCAGCTGGTCGTGGGTGACGGTGACTTCGCTCAGTTGCTCAATCTGGTTGCGGATTTCTGCCAGGTAAGGGGAGAGGTCTTCGCGGTTGCGGCAGCGGAACTCCCACTCCACCTCGGCATTGGGGTAGTTGTGCAGCACCGCCTGCATCATGGTGATCTTGTAGAAGTCGGTGTCCAGCAGGTTCTGGATGATCCGTGGGCCGAAAACGCTTTCGGTCATGGGCGGTCTTCCTTGATCAGAGAGAGCTGGTAGTCGAGCGCGGCCTCATCGCCGCACAGGATCACGCCCTCGGCAGCCAGAGCGCCGCAGGCGCTGATGGCGCCTTCCTGGGTCAGAGCGCGGCAGGCCGGCAGGTACAGCAGCACCTGGAAGCCGGCCTGGCGCAATTGCCGGGCAGTGGTCTTGACGCAGTAGTCCAGGGCCAGGCCGCCGACGATCACCGCGCCCACCTGTTGCACCTTGAGAAACTCGATGACCCCGGTGGAGCGGCGCTCGGCGAGGTCGTGGTAGCAGGCGCCGTAGGGGTGCAGGTCGGGCTCGACGCCTTTCCAGACGAAGTAGTCGTAATCGATCGGGGCGGGCAGGCCGGGCAGCAGCTCGAAGCCGGCGGTACCGGGGACGCAGTGGCTGACCCAGGTCAGGTCGGCGTTGGCCAGGGGCAGCGGTTGCAGCATCTGGCCAGGGTCGGCCACCACCCACACGGCGTTGGCCGGGTGGGCGTCCTTGCTGCCCAGGCGCAGGTCGGCGCGCAGCGCCATGGCGTTGAGGTCCTGGGCGATCTCGTTGCCCTCTGGTACCGGCAGCTCCTGAGGGGCGTTGGCGGTGAAGCCGTTTTGCGCGTCGACATCGAAACTGGCGATCTTCATGGCGGGTCTCCTCGCTGGAATGGCTATATAATTCACCTGGTGTAATAAGTGTGTCAAGTGACAATTTCCATAGGCTTGCGGGTTGCCATACTTAGAAGCTCTGGTGGATTATTGTGCCGATGAACAAGGAGCCCCCGGTGAGTACAGTTGAAGTCCTGGCCAGTGTCGATATTGTCGCCCTGCGCCTGGCCCCTGATGCCCAGCATCTGCAAGTGTTGTTGCACCGTCGTGAGCGTGAGCCCCATGCCGGCCAGTGGGCCTTGCCTGGCGTGATCGTCAATGGCCGCACCCCGGACACCAGCCTGGAGGGCGCTGCCGAACGCGCCTTGCGCGAGAAAGCCCTGGTGGTGCCGCGCCACCTCGAACAGGTGGGAACCGAAGGCAATGCCTTCCGCGACCCGCGTGGTTGGTCGTTGAGTACCTATTACCTGGCGTTGCTTGACCCGCAGCAGCAGGTGGAAGGTGAGCAGCTGGCGTTTTTTGACCTGGACAGCGTGATTGACCGCAAGGTGCTGCTGCCGTTCGACCATAACCTGCTGGTCGAGCGAGCCAGGGAGCGGTTGGCGGCGAAGACGGTGTACAGCAGCCTGCCGCTGCACCTGCTGGCGCAGAAGTTCACCGTGCTCGATGCGCTGGGGGCGGTGCAGGCGTGCCTGGGGCAGGCGGTGAACAACACCTCGCTGCGCAAGCGCCTGGATCGCCTGCGCGAGCTGGGTTGGGTGCGCGATACCGGGGAGAAGAACCAGCCAAGGCTGGGCCGGCCGCAGCAGTTGTATCAGTACACGCCGCAGGGGGAGCGGGTGTTCATGTTTGACCGCAGTCTGTTGCCTGAAGGCAGTTAGGTGCACGCCGACAGGGTTTTGTGACGGTGAGTTCGAACGCCGCGCGTGCGGCGCTCGAGCTCATTGCCCAGGCCAAACCCAAGGTCGCGAAATTGCCTTGCAGCCGCGCGTCACTCGTCGCCGTAGTTCATGATCGACAGCAAGCGAATAGGCACCTGCACCAGCTGCTCGGGGCCATGCGGGGTTTCGCCATCGAACGTCAGGCTGTCGCCGGCCTGCATGCGATAGAGCTGGTTGCCGTGGCGATAGACCAGTTCACCCTCCAGCAGATGGAGGAATTCGGTACCCGGGTGGGCGAAGGTCGGGAATTCCTCGCTGGCGTCGTCCATGGTCACCATGTACGCCTCGAAGTTCTTCTTCGGCCCCCGGGCGTGATTGAGCAAATGGTAGGTATGGCCCTTCTCGGTGCCGCGGCGTACCACCTCCAGCCCTTCGCCGGCCTTGACCAGCAAGGCATTGCCGTCGGGCTGGTCATACTGGCTGAACAGCTTGGCCATCGGCATGCCCAGTACATCGCACAGGCGGCTGAGGGTATCGAGGCTGGTGGACACCTGGGCGTTCTCGATCTTGCTCAGCATGCCCTGGCTGATGCCGGCGATGCGGGCCACATCGGCGAGCTTGAGTGACTGGGCCTGACGCTGGCGCTTGATCTGCAGGCCCAGGTACTGCTCCAGGCGGAGGCGCGGTTCGGTTTCGGTTAGCATCGAGTGTCCTGCACGGTTTCAGTTCAAGAATAAAGATTTCGCACTGGGAAAGTGCGAAAGGCGGCAGCCTGGGCTGCTTCTTTCCTCGGATGAAAACAAGTTTCCCATAAAAAGAGCATAAAAACCTGCATGGGTTTTGTGTCGCCCGTTCGGGCCTCTTCGCGGCTAAAGCCGCTCCTACAGGGCTTTGCGCGGTCCCTGTAGGAGCGGCTTTAGCCGCGAAGAGGCCGGTACAGGCCACACAAGACCATCACCCTGGACAGAGTTGGCAAGCACGTTGCATTCCTATGAGGAAAGTAAGTTTCCCATGCGGAATTAGTGCCCCTCACCCAGGAGTGATCAACCCATGTTGCCAGCAGAAACCCAGCGCACCCTCGACCAGTACGGCATCAAGTATGTATTGGCGCAGTTCGTCGATATCCACGGTTCGGCGAAGACCAAGTCGGTGCCGGTCTCGGGCCTCAAGATGGTGGCTGAAGAGGGCGCTGGCTTTGCCGGGTTCGCCATCTGCGGCATGGGCATGGAGCCCCACGGCCCGGACTTCATGGCCCGTGGCGACCTGTCAACGCTGATCCCGGTGCCGTGGCAGCCGGGCTATGGCCGGGTGGTGTGCGTGGGCCATGTCAACGGCCAGCCCTGGCCCTACGACAGCCGCCATGTATTGCAGCAGCAGGTGCAGCGCCTGGCCGACAAGGGTTGGACCCTGAACACTGGCCTTGAGCCCGAGTTCAGCCTGTTCCGTCGCGACGAAGGCGGCAAGCTGCAGCTGGTGGACGCCTCCGACAACCTCGACAAACCCTGCTACGACTACAAGGGCCTGTCGCGCTCGCGGCTGTTCCTCGAGCGCCTCACCGAGGCCCTGCAGCCGGTCGGCTTCGACATCTATCAGATCGACCACGAAGACGCCAACGGCCAGTTCGAGATCAACTACACCTACAGCGACGCCCTGGAGTCGGCCGACCGTTTCACCTTCTTCCGCATGGCCGCCGGCGAAATCGCCAACGACTTAGGGATGATCTGCTCGTTCATGCCCAAGCCCGATCCCAAGCGCGCCGGCAATGGCATGCACTTCCACCTGTCGCTGGCCAGCAGCACCAACAAGAACCTGTTCCACGACCCTTCCGACAGCAGCGGCATGGGCCTGTCGAAACTGGCCTACCACTTTGCCGCCGGGCTGTTGGCCCACGGCCCCGCGCTGTGTGCCTTCGCCGCCCCCACGGTCAACTCGTACAAGCGCCTGGTGGTCGGCCGCTCGCTGTCCGGCGCCACCTGGGCGCCGGCCTTCGTCGCCTATGGCGCCAACAACCGTTCGGCGATGGTGCGCATCCCCTATGGCCGCCTGGAGTTTCGCTTGCCAGACGCTGGCTGCAACCCGTACCTGGTCACCGCCGCCATCATCGCCGCCGGCCTCGACGGCATCGATCGCCAGCTGGAACCGGGCGAGATGTGCAACGAGAACCTCTACAACCTGAGCCTGGAAGAGATCGCCGCACGCGGCATCAAGACCTTGCCGCAATCGCTCAAGGAAGCGGCTGACGCGCTGGAGGCCGACCCGCTGTTCCGCGAGGTACTCGGTGCCGAGATCGTCGACGAGTTCATCAAGCTCAAGCGCATGGAGTGGGTGGAGTACAGCCGCCACGTCTCGGACTGGGAAATCCAGCGTTACACCGAATTCTTCTGACCGCCAACCCTATCCCTGGGTAGCGGCAAACGCAGCGGCTACCCACTGCCTAGAAGGAGTATCACCATGTGTGGAATCGTAGGTCTGTACCTGAAAAAGCCGGCGCTGGAAGCCCAGCTCGGCAAGCTCTTCGAACCCATGCTCCAAGCCATGACCGACCGTGGCCCGGACAGCGCCGGTTTCGCCATCTACGGTGACGAAGTGGCCGATGGCTGGGTCAAGCTGACCCTGCAGGCGACGGACATCAACTACCCCTGGGCGGCCCTGATGGGCCAGTTGGAGGGGCGCCTGGGTTGCTCGCTGGACTGGTTCCAGAACGCCAGCGCCGCCGTGCTCAAGGTGCACACCAGCGAGGCAGCGGCCCGCCAGGCCCTGAGCGAACTGGCCCCAGACGTGCGCATCATGAGCGCCGGGCAGAGCATCGAAATCCTCAAGGGCATGGGCTTGCCGGCGGAAATCTCCAGCCGCTTCGGCCTGGCCGGCATGAAGGGCAGCCACATCATCGGCCATACCCGCATGGCCACCGAAAGCGCCGTGACCATGGAAGGCAGCCACCCGTTCTCCACCGGCGCCGACCTGTGCCTGGTGCACAACGGCTCGCTGTCCAACCACTTCCGCCTGCGCCAGGCACTCAAGCGCGAAGGCATCAGCTTCGAAACCGACAACGACACCGAAGTGGCGGCCGGTTACCTGACCTGGCGCCTGCAACAGGGTGACACCCTGGCCCAGGCCCTGGATGGCGCGCTGGAAGACCTGGACGGCTTCTTCACCTTCGCCATCGGCACCCGCAACGGCTTTGCCGTGATCCGCGACCCGATTGCCTGCAAACCGGCCGTGCTGGCCGAGACCGACGACTACGTGGCCATGGCCTCCGAGTACCAGGCCCTGGCCAGCCTGCCGGGCATCGACAAGGCCAAGGTCTGGGAGCCGGCGCCGGCCACCTTGTACGTCTGGGAACGCGAAAGCGCCTGACCCCACCGAATCACTGGAGACATTCATGAAGACGATCGACCTTTCCAGCGCCTCGGTGCGCGTACTCAACCAGTCCCTGCATGGCGATGTGCAGGACCGCGAATGGCGGGTGACCCACCCCGACGGCAAGCACAACCTGGCGGTGGGCATCAACGCCGCCGTGTCGGTGGATATCGAGGGCCACGCCGGCTACTACTGCGCGGGCATGAATCAGCAGGCCAGCGTCACTGTGCACGGCAACGTCGGCGTGGGCGTGGCCGAGAACATGATGTCCGGCTCGGTGCGGGTCAAGGGCAGTGCCTCCCAGGCTGCCGGCGCCACCGCCCATGGTGGCTTGCTGGTGATCGAGGGCGATGCCGGCGCGCGCTGCGGCATTTCGATGAAGGGCGTGGACATCGTGGTCGGCGGTAGCATCGGCCACATGAGCTGCTTCATGGGCCAGGCCGGGCGCCTGGTGGTGTGTGGCGATGCCGGCGATGCACTGGGCGATTCGCTGTACGAGGTGCGCATCTACGTCAAGGGTTCGGTGCAGTCGCTAGGCTCGGATTGCATCGAGAAAGAGATGCGCGCCGAGCACCTGCAAGAGCTGCAGGAACTGCTGAACAAGGCCGGCCTTGCGCACAAGGCTGCGGATTTCAAACGTTACGGCTCGGCCCGCCAGCTGTACAACTTCAAAGTCGACAACGCCAGCGCGTACTGATCCAGGAGCATTCCCATGAGCGAGCAATTCCCCCCGGTACTGCGTGAGTCGGCCACCTTCGATCGCCTGACCATCCAGGAAATCCAGCGTGCCGCCGAAACCGGCATCTACGACATCCGCGGCGGCGGCACCAAGCGCCGTGTGCCGCACTTCGACGACCTGCTGCTGCTGGGCGCCAGCGTGTCGCGCTACCCGCTGGAAGGCTACCGCGAAAAGTGCGGCACCGACGTGGTGCTGGGTAACCGCTTCGCCAAGAAGCCGATCCACCTGAAGATCCCGGTGACCATCGCCGGCATGAGCTTCGGCGCGCTGTCGGCCAACGCCAAGGAAGCCCTGGGCCGTGGCGCGACCATTGCCGGCACCAGCACCACCACCGGCGACGGCGGCATGACCCCGGAAGAGCGCGGCCAGTCGCAGCACCTGGTGTACCAGTACCTGCCATCGCGCTACGGCATGAACCCCGACGACCTGCGCAAGGCCGACGCCATCGAGATCGTCCTCGGCCAGGGCGCCAAGCCGGGCGGTGGCGGCATGCTGCTGGGCATGAAGGTGACCGAGCGGGTAGCCGGCATGCGCACCTTGCCGATTGGCGTCGACCAGCGCAGCGCCTGCCGCCACCCGGACTGGACCGGCCCGGACGACCTGGCGATCAAGATTGCCGAGATCCGCGAAATCACCGACTGGGAAAAACCGATCTACGTGAAGATCGGCGCCAGTCGCCCGTACTACGACGTCAAGCTGGCAGTGAAGGCCGGTGCCGACGTGATCGTGCTCGACGGCATGCAGGGCGGCACCGCGGCCACCCAGGAAGTGTTCATCGAGCACGTCGGCATCCCGATCCTGCCGGCCATTGCGCAGGCGGTACAGGCGCTGCAGGAGATGGGCATGCACCGCAAGGTGCAACTGATCGTCTCCGGCGGCATCCGCAACGGCGCCGACGTGGCCAAGGCCATGGCCCTGGGCGCCGACGCGGTAGCCATCGGCACGGCGGCGCTGATTGCCCTGGGCGACAACCACCCGCGGCTGGACAGCGAGCTGAAGAAGATCGGCTCGGCCGCCGGCTTCTACGACGATTGGCAGAACGGCCGCGACCCTGCCGGCATCACCACCCAGGACCCGGAACTGGCCAAGCGCCTGAACCCGGAAGAGGCTGGCCGGCGCTTGGCCAACTACCTGCGGGTGCTGGTGCTGGAAGCGCAGACCATGGCCCGTGCCTGTGGCAAGTCGCACCTGCACAACCTCGACCCCGAAGACCTGGTGGCGCTGACCGTCGAGGCCGCCGCCATGGCCCGGGTGCCGCTGGCTGGCACCGCCTGGGTGCCGGGGCAGGCCCAGTACTGATTCATCTCACAGGCTATTGGGGCCGCGTTGCGGCCCTTCGCGGGCGAGTCGGGGCGCCGAACCGCCGCTCCCACAAGGAAGCTCACAGGCCTTGAGAACTGTGGTGGCCCTGAGGGAGCGGGCTTGCCCGCGAATGGGCCGCAACGCGGTCCAAGGGCATCTCTTCATTCACACAGGAGTGACTCCATGAAGCACCTCACCCTCGCTGTAATGTTGTTAGCCTTGGCCAACCTGGCCCATGCCGCCGAACCCACCCTGGATACCGGCAACACCGCCTGGATGATCTGCGCGGCGATGTTCGTGCTGATGATGTGCATCCCAGGCCTGGCGCTGTTCTACGGCGGCATGGTGCGGGCCAAGAACTTCCTCTCGGTGTTCACCCAGCTGTTCGCCGTAGCCGGGGTGATCGGCATCCTCTGGGTGCTGTTCGGCTACAGCCTGGTGGTCGATACCAGCGGCATGGTCGAAGGGCAGTTGACCTTGAACAGCTTCATCGGCGGCCTGGACAAGGCGCTGATGCTGAACATCGGCCACGACAGCCTGGTGGGCACCATCCCGGAAGGGGTGTTCGCGGTGTTTCAGCTGACCTTTGCCATCATCACCCCGGCCCTGATCGCCGGCGGTTTTGCCGAGCGCATGAAATTCAGTGCCTCGCTGCTGTTCATGGCGGCCTGGTTCGTCCTGGTGTACGCGCCGATCGCCCATATGGTGTGGGGTGGGCCGGGGGCGCTGATGGTCAACTGGGGGGTGCTGGACTTTGCCGGCGGCACTGCCGTGCACATCAACTCCGGTGTGGCTGCGCTGGCGGCTGCGTTGATGCTGGGCAGGCGCAAAGGCTACCCGCAGGTGGCGATGCCGCCACACAACCTCGGTTTCACCCTGGTGGGTGCGGGGCTGCTGTGGGTCGGCTGGTTCGGCTTCAACGTAGGTTCGGGGCTTGCGGCCAACGAAGGGGCAGGGGTGGTGATGCTGGCGACCATGGTGGCGGCGTGCGCCGGCATTGTTGGCTGGTTGCTGACCGAGAAAGTCATGCATGGCCGGCCTACTGCGCTGGGGGCCGCATCGGGGGCCTTGGCCGGGCTGGTAGGTATCACGCCGGCCTGTGCGTTTGTGGGGCCCTTGGGTGCGGTGGTCATCGGCTTGCTGACCGGGGCGATCTGCTTCTTCGCCGTAACCCGGTTGAAGCAGGCGCTGGGCTATGACGACAGCCTCGATGTATTCGGGCTGCATGGGGTTGGCGGCATGGTCGGGGCGGTGTTGACCGGGGTGTTTGCCGCGCCGTCGCTGGGGGGCTACGTGGAAGGGGCTTCACCGATCGGGCAGGCTTTGGTGCAGCTCAAGGGCGTGGCGTTCACCTTCGTCTATTGCTTTGTGGTGAGCTGGGCGATTCTTGGGGCCATCAAGCTGACCGTGGGGCTGCGGGCCAGCCGGGAAGAGGAAGAGCAGGGGCTGGACCTGGCCGAGCACAATGAGCGGGCTTACAACCTCTGACAAATGTGTCGCCTGTGCTTGCCTCTTCGCGGGTGAACCCGCTCCCAAAGAAATCGCACAGATGCTTGAACTTGTGCAGTACCAGTGGGAGCGGGTTTACCCGCGAAGAGGCCGGGACAGGTTTAATCAGTGCCCCATGGCCAACTTGGCACTGTTCTGCCGACGGCGGTAGGCACTGTCACGCGAAGCCAGCCACCAGTACAGCGGCGAAGTGATTGCCAGGCCCACCAGCCACGACAGGTCAGCGCCGTTGATGTGCTCGGAGATCGGCCCGACGTACAGCGGGGTGTTCATGAACGGAATCTGCACCACGATGCCCACCGCATAGGCAATCAGCGCCTGCGGGTTGTATCGGCCGTAGATCCCGCCATCGACCTTGAAGATCGACTGGATGTCGTAGTCGCCCTTGTGGATGGCATAGAAGTCGATCAGGTTGATCGCCGTCCACGGCACCAGCACCACCAGCAGCACCAGCACCATGTCGACGAAGTGGCCGATGAAGTCGGCCGAGGCGAACACCGCCACCACGCAGCAGGCGGCCAGCACGATCAGCGATAGCACCGCACGGCTTTTGGCAGTGGGGATCCAGCGGTAGGCGAAGGTCTGCACCAGGGTGATGATCGACAGCACCGCACCATACAGGTTGAGGGCGTTGTGGCTGATCACGCTGAGCAGGAACAGCACCAGCATCACCGGGCCCAGGGTGCCGGTCGCGAGCTTGACCGCGTCCATGGTGTCCACGCCAGCCGGGATCGCCAGCACCGCCACGGCGCCGAAGATGAACGACAGGCTCGAACCCAGGGCCGAACCCAGGTAGGTGGTCCAGAAGGTCGAGCTGACTTTCACGTCAGCCGGCAGGTAGCGCGAGTAGTCCGACACGTACGGGGCGAAGGCGATCTGCCACAGCGCTGCCAGCGACACGGTGGCCAGCCAGCCGGCCAGGTTGAAGCCGCCACGGGTGAGGAAGTCGTCACTTTGCACATGGCTGAAGATGTAGCCAAAGCCGACCACGATGCCGATCCCCAGCACCCAGGTGCCGATGCGGTTGAGCACGTGGATGAAACGATAGCCGATGATGCCGATGATGCCCGACCCCAACGCACCGATGACGATACCCACCGGCACCGGTACGGCTTCGACCACGCCATGCAGCGACTTGCCGGCCAGGACGATGTTGGAGGCGAAGAAGCCGATGTACATCACCCCGGCGATCACCACCACCAGCAAGGCGCCAAGGGTGCCGAACTGGGCGCGGCTCTGGATCATCTGCGGGATGCCCATCTGCGGGCCCTGGGCCGAGTGCAGCGCCATCAGCACGCCGCCGACCAGGTGGCCGACCAGGATGGCGACGATGCCCCACACCAGGTTCAGGTGAAACAGCTGCACGCCCAGCGCGCCGGTGACGATGGGCAGCGGCGCGATATTGCCGCCGAACCACAGTGTGAACAGATCCCTTACCTTTCCATGGCGGTCTTCCGGCGGTACGTAGCCGATCGTGTGTTTTTCTATGAGGGGTGCCGAATTGGCTGCACTGGTCATGACTGACTCCAAGGCAAGGTGGGGCATCGGGTGTTGCCCGGATGCGTGCCGGCGAAGGGCGACGCGTTCTTGTTGGAGCGATGATGCGGGGCGCGGAGATAACGAGAAATTAGTAAATATGTGCCCATAAACCTTAAAAAACCTAAGGCTGACAAAAGCTTAAGCGGTGGACGGTAGCAAGGAGGGTGCCAGCTGGCTGGAGGGCTTGGAATAGAGGGGGCTGCGCTGTTCGTCGGTGCAAGGGGTGGGCTGTCGTGGTGCACAGTGCGCGTTGACAGGGCAGGTGTAAAGGCTGCCTGTGCCGGCTTCTTCGCGGGTACACCCGCTCCCACAGGTACATCGAAAACCTGCGAGTCAGCGTTGTCCTTGTGGGAGCGGGTTTACCCGCGAAGAGGCCGGCACAAGAGAAAAATGCTACATCGGCAACAGCCGGTCCTGAATCACCTCTTTCATGACCAAGGTCGAACTCAGCCGCTTCACATTGGGAATGCTGGTCAACTGCTCGTCATACAGCTTCTGGAACGCCGGCAAGTCCTTGGCCACCACATGCAGCAGGTAATCGGGGTCGCCAAACAAGCGCTGCGCCTCGACGATCTGCGGTATCTCCGCCAGCGCCGCCTCGAAATCCGCCACGGGCTGGCGGGTCACCTCGCGCAGGGTCACGAATATCAACGCGGCAAAGTTCAGCCCCAAGGCGCTGGGCGCCAGCCGTGCGTGGTAGCCGAGGATGGCGCCGGACTCTTCCAGCGCCTTCAGCCGGCGATGGCAGGGCGACAGGCTGAGGCCGACGCGATCGGCCAGTTCGGTCACCGAGAGACGACCGTCTTTTTGCAGCTCGGCAAGGATCTTTCGGTCTGTTCGGTCCATTGAGAAGAATCTTCCAGCATCAGGGGTTTGGCGGGAAATATACGAAAGAAAATCCCTCGGTGGAATCCGTAGGCTTTCTTCACCCCCAAACTGTGTGAAAGGAAGACTCAAGTGGCGATCAGTGTGCTGACGGCGTTCTGGGCCGTGTCGTTGTTGTTCGTGATCACCCCCGGCGCCGACTGGGCCTATGCCATTTCGGCAGGCATGCGCGGGCGCTGGGTGATGCCTGCAGTGATGGGCATGCTGTCGGGGCATTTTCTCGCGACCCTGATAGTGGCGGCGGGGGTGGGCAGCCTGCTGGCCGGGCATCCGTTGGCCTTGACCCTGTTGACCGTCGCCGGCTGCGTGTACTTGCTGTGGCTGGGTGGCAACCTGCTGCTGAGCCCGGCGGTGCCGGAGGCGGGGCAGGCCGGTGTGCAGGAGTCTGGCCCGCGCTGGGCGTTCAAGGGCTTTTGCGTGAGCGGGCTGAACCCCAAGGTGTTCCTGCTGTTCCTGGCTTTGCTGCCGCAATTCACCGACCCGACCTCGAACTGGCCGATGCCGGTGCAGATCCTGCTGCTTGGCGCGGTGCACCTGTGCAGCTCGCTGGTGATCTACACCTTGGTCGGCTATGGCGCCAAAGCCGTGCTGAGCACCCGCCCGCAGGCGGCGAGGCTGGTCGGGCGGGTGTCGGGGATGGCCATGATCTCGGTGGCGCTCGGGCTGATCTACGGGCAGTTGAACTGAGCCCTGTCAGTCACCCAGCACCTTGCCGAGCATCTGGCACACCTGTTCCGCCGAATAGGGCTTGGCCAGGAACGCAAACCCTTGATGGCCACCTTCGGCGATCGCCTCGCTGTAGCCTGATGTCAGGATCACCGGCAACTGTGGCCGCTGGCGGCGCAGTTGCCTGGCCAGCGCCAAGCCGCCCATCCCCGGCGTGACCACATCGGAAAACACCGCATCGAAATGCCCGCTTGGGTCGTTCAGCTGGGTCAGGGCTTCCTCGGCCGAGCTGGCCCAGCTGATGCGGTAGCCGTGGTCCTGGAGAATCTGCGCGGTGAAGCTGCCGACATCAGGGTTGTCTTCGACCACCAGGATGCGCCGCCGCGCGCCAACGGGCTGGGCGTGCGTGTTGTCATCGGTGTGGCTCGCTGGCGCCGCGGCTGGCGCGGTCTCCTGCGGCAGGTACAGGGTAAAACGGGTGCCCTGGCCCTGTACGCTGTTGACCTTGACGTCGCCACCCGACTGCTTGGCGAAACCGAACACCTGCGACAAGCCCAGGCCGGTCCCCTCGCCAGGTGCCTTGGTGGTGAAGAAGGGGTCGAAGATGCGCTCCAGCAACTCGGGGGCGATGCCGACACCGCTGTCGGTCACCGAGATGGCGGCAAATACCCCGGGCTGCCCGGGCATGTGCTGGTCGGCCTGCAGGCGCAGGCGCAGGGTGCCTTCGCCGGCCATGGCATCGCGGCCGTTGAGCATCAGGTTGATCACCGCCGTTTCCAGCTGGCTGAGGTCGGCGCGGATATGGCAGGGCGCTTGAGGCAGTTCAAGCTCCACCTGGACCCGCGCCCCCGTGACGGTATCGAGCATGTCGGCCATGGCTTCCAGTCGTGGGCCGGCTTCGAACACCTGCGGGCAGAGGGCCTGGCGCCGGGCGAAGGCGAGCAGCTGGCCGGTCAGCTTGGCGCCGCGGTCGACCGAGTCGGCCATGGTCTTGAGATAACGTGCGCGCTGCTTGTCATCGAGGTTGGGGCGCTGCAGGAAATGCAGCGACGAACGGATGATGGTCAGCAGGTTGTTGAAGTCGTGGGCCACGCCGCCGGTCAACTGGCCAATGGCTTCGAGTTTCTGGGTCTGGCGCAGCACGGCTTCGGTGTGCAACAGCTGGGTGGTGCGCTCTTCGACCCTGTGTTCCAGGTGAGCGTTGAGTGCTTCCAGTGCTGCCATTGCCTCGCGCACTTCGGCATTGGCTTGAACCCGCTGGATATGTGCCCAGCAACGTTCGGTCACGTCGCTGATCAGCGCTTGTTCATCGCCGGTCCATACCCGTGGTACGCGGTCGTGGATGGCCATCAGCGCGGTCAGCCTGCCACCTTTGATCAGCGGCATGCAGATGGTGGCGGTAATGCCGATGGCCTGAAATGTCGCTGCCTCCTCAGCGGCCAGTTCGCGCAGGTTGTCATTTATCACCAGGGCCAGGCCGCTGCGCAGCCGGCTGACCGCCAGGCGGCCGAAGTCATGCAGGTGGTAGTGGCCCACCAGGCGGGGTGAGCCGGGTGCTACCGCATCGCCGCAAATGGTGAAACCGTCCTGGTCCGGGTCCATCACCGCATAGGCGCAGCTGGACAGGCCAAGATGGTCGACCAGCATGCCCGTGGTGATGGCCATGATCTGGTCGGGGTCGGTGGCCTCGGTCACGGCGCGCCCGAGGGTGTCGAGAAAGTTCAGGCGCTGGTTGGTGAGCACGCTGGCGGTGGTTTCGGTGACCGTGTCTAGCATACCCAGCACCTGGCCATCGTGGTCGCGAATCGGGCTGTAGCAGAAGGTGAAGTAGGCCTTCTCGGGGCCGCCATTGCGGTCGATGGTCAGCGGGAAGTCTTCGATGTACACCGCTTCGCCGGCCAGCGCACGCTCGGCCATGCTGCTGATGCTGGTCCACGCTTCTTGCCAGACCTCGCGAAAAGGGGTGCCCAAGGCCATGGGTTTCTGACCGAGGATCGGCAAGAAAGCGTCGTTGTGCAGGGTAATCAGGTCGGGCCCCCACAGCACGGCCTGTGGGAAGCGCGAGGCCAGGCACAGCGCCACGGTGGTCTTGAGCGCATCTGGCCAGGCCTCGAGCGGTCCGAGGCTGGTACGCGTCCAGTTGTGGTTGCGGATGCGCTCGGCCATCAAGCCGCCGCCGTCTAGCCATTTCAGCATGCCCGGGTGCCGATCCTTTTGCTTGAGATGCTCAAAAGATGCACTGAGATGGCGTGATTTGCGAGTGTTTTGTGGTGGTCTGCCAGGCGAGTGGCGAGCTGTCAGCGAAATCCCGCCACGATGCCTTTGCGCTCTTCAAGCAAACGGCGGTTATCGGCGGTTTCTTTGTCCCCCAAGCGAATGCCGTCCACCTCACGCTGTGGGTCTGACCAATAAGGCAGCCGGACGATACCCGGTCTGCCAGCGGCCATGACGGTATACAATTTTGAACTCTCTGCCGGCTCATGGGCGTAGCCATGGCCATAGGCGAACGGGCCACCGCCACCATCATGCGCTGCCCCTATGATGTGGCCGATTTCATGGGCAAACGTGTAGCGTGACACCCCTATGCACGCCATGTTCACGACAGCGAACGCCTTGTCTTCGGTCATTCCTGCTGCTACTCCACAACTGTCCGGATGGGTGGTATCGACAAGCTGCACCACTGCATCTGCGGCAAGCGCGTCACGCCGCGGGTGTACTTCATCCATATGGCCATCGTCCTTTCTCCAGAGCCGCAACATCTCCAAGCTGTTGCCCTGACCGGCCTCCACGTAGTCCAGCAGCTCGAACCCTGCCAGTTGGAACGACAATCCGATAGCACTCAGGTCGAGCGTCTGGTTGCCCTCTTCGATGGCCAACTGCGCCAGCGCCTCGATGTCTTCATGGGCTGCGGCCGCTTTCTTGCCTGCAACCACCAGCACACGAATAGTGGTAACGCCGGGTTGCAGGCCCCCGGTTGTGCCTTGGGGAGGGCAGGCCGACGCACCCAGTGCGTCTGTTGGCTCATGGTCAGGTGGCAGTTTCGATGGATTGACTTCTTCCAGTACGGTTTGCCTGCCTCTGGTAAATCCGATAGACATGGCCCTCCCAGCGCAATGTCCCGGTCATGCCGCGGTCGTTGCTGATCAGCAGGATCGTGTTGGTCGCCGCCTTCGAGGTGCCTGCCGCGGGAGGTACACCGTTGCCACTCAAAGCGCCCTGCCAGACCAGCGTACCGTCATCAAGTGTGCTTGCTCGTTGTTTGTGCGCCTGGAGACGCTCCATCCCAGCAATCTTCAGCTTCAACCGTTCAGTCGTGGGGGCGAGCTTGTCGACCCGCACCGACCATTGCCTGTCGACCCAGGCGGCCCGTGACCGATTCTCGGCAGGCTCTGCCGTGAGGACGGGTATGTCCAGTTGCTCGATCAACCCGTGTGCGATCGCGAGTGCCAGCAAGCCAATAGGTATTATCCATTTGCCCATGGTGAGATCCCTGCTGTCGTGCCGGCGAAGGCACGGCGGATACAGGGAACTCTACGCAGGGCGTGTGGCGTTGAAACCTGGCAAATCTACCAGGTAGGCAGCGGATGGCTCAGCGAATGAAGTGCACCTTGCCACTGTCATCGTTCCCCATATAGATGCCATACACCCCGGCCTGGCGCTCGAGGATGTAGCGCTCGAGAATCTGCCGAATCGCCGGGTAGTAGATCTCATTCCAGGGAATTTCGTCGGGTTCGAAGAACTTGTACGCCAGTGTCTCCGGCCCGTACTGCCCGGTCTCCTCGGTGGCGATGGCGCGGAAGATGATGTACACCTCGCTTATCTTCGGCACGCTGAAGATCGAATAGGGCGAGACGATGTCGGCGCGCACGCCGCTTTCTTCCCACACCTCGCGCAAGGCCGCCTGCTCGGTGGTCTCGCCGGCTTCCATGAACCCGGCCGGCAAGGTCCAGGTGCCGGGGCGCGGCGGGATGGCGCGCTGGCACAGCAGGTACTTGCCGTCACGCTCGATGATGCAGCCGGCGATGATCTTCGGGTTGATGTAATGGATGTAGCCGCAGCCGGTGCAGTGCAGGCGTTCGTGGGTATCGCCTGTGGGAACGCCCCGGGCCAGTTCCGTGGTGCAGTGCGGGCAGTAGCGCGGGGCGTTGGGCATGTCAGCGGCCTATTCGAGGTTCCTTCAGGGCCAAGGGCTCGACGATGTCGCGCACCTTGGTGTTGTCGTCCTGCTTCTGGCGCAGGTACTCCAGGGCTACCTTGGCAGCGGCGCGCACGTGATCGACCGAAGCCTGATGAGCCACCAGCGGGTCGCCACTCTTGATGGCCTCGACGATCTTCTCCATCTCGCGGTTGCTGGCGCCACGGCGGTTTTCCTGCGACACCGAGGTGGCGCGCAGGTAGCTGATGCGGGCCTGCAGCTGGCGCAGTTGCTGGGCCGCGACCTGGTTGCCGGAGCCTTCCAGGAGCACGTCGTAGAAGCCTTGCACCGAGTCCAGCACCTGTTGCAGTTCGCCTTCTTCGAGGGCTTCGCGGTTGACCTCCAGCGCGCGTTCCAGGGCGCGGATGTCCTTGGCCTTGGCGTTGAGGGTGAACAGCTGCACGATCAGGCCTTCGAGCACGCAGCGCAGCTCGTAGATGTCGCGGGCGTCTTCCAGGGTGATGATGGCCACGCGCGGGCCCTTGGCGTCGGCGAATTCCACCAGGCCTTCGGATTCCAGGTGGCGCAGGGCCTCACGCACCGAGGTGCGGCTGACGCCAAGGCGGTCGCAGAGGTCGCGTTCGACCAGGCGGTCACCCGGCAGCAGATGGAAGTTCATGATCGCGCCGCGCAGCTTGTCGAGCACGATTTCGCGCAGGGTAACGGGGTTGCGGTTGACCTTGAAGCTGTCGTCGAGGGGCTGGCGTTTCATCAAGTGCGCTCTGAATGAGGCTGCCCGGCCACAACTGCAATAGCACCACGAACCTCGGGTGCTCCTTGCGTGGGTTCGAACAGCCCGCTGTTAACGGGTTGACTCCGCATCGGCTTCAGCGAACGCTTCGCGGGCCAGGCGGAAGCTGTCCACCGCCGCGGGCACGCCGCAATAAATGCCGACCTGGAGCAGGATCTCGCGAATCTGTTCACGGCTCAGGCCATTACGCAATGCGCCGCGAATATGCAGCTTGAGCTCGTGGGGCCGGTTGAGCGCGGAAATCATGGCCAAGTTTATCATGCTGCGCTCTTTCAGCGAGAGGCCTTCGCGGCCCCAGACGTGGCCCCAGCAATACTCGGTGACCAGCTCCTGCAGCGGCTGGGTGAACGCGTCGGCGTTCTGGATCGAGCGGTTGACGTATTCCTCGCCCAGCACCTGGGTGCGGATCTGCAGGCCTTTCTCGTACTTTTCGTTGCTCATGCGCAGTACTCCGGAATAAAACAGGGACCGCAACCGAGGGTGAGACGATTAGCGCGGCCCCTGAAAAAGGGGTGAAACGGGGGCCGCTGTGCGGCCCATCGCCGGCAAGCGCGGCTCCCACAGGTACAGCACAGGGCTATAAGTCTGTGGAATTCCCGCAGGAGCCACAGGTACAGCACAGGGCCATAAGTCTGTGGAATTCCCGCAGGAGCCACAGGTACAGCACAGGACCAGCAGTCTGCGGAATTCCTGTGGGAGCCGCGCTTGCCGGCGAAAGGGCTGCAAAGCAGCCCCGGCGGTCTCAAGTCAGCCCAGCGGCGGCAGGGCGCCCAGTTTGCCTTTGTGGTAGACCATCGGCGTCACCGGCTCGGCCGGCAGCACCAGGTTCTTCACCGCGCCGACGATGATCGCGTGGTCACCGCCGTCGTATTCGCGCCACAGTTCGCACTCGATGATCGCCGTGGCCCTGGCCAGCAGCGGGTTGCCCAGCTCGCTCAGGTGCCACTCGACGCCTTTGGCCTTGTCCTTGCCCTTGCCAGCGAAGGCATAGGCCTCGGCGGTCTGGTCGGCGGACAGCAGGTGAATGGCGAATTGCTTGCTGTCACGCAAGATCGGGTAGGTGTCCGACGCATAGTTGGGGCAAAACAGCACCAGCGCCGGGTCGATCGACAGCGCGCTGAACGCGCTGGCGGTGATGCCGACGATGCCGCCGTCGGCGTCCAGGGTGGTGACCACGGTGACGCCGGACGGGAACGAGCCCATCACGTCTTTGTAGATGCCTGGTTCGATCATCTCGTGCTACCTCTTAGCGCATCACAAACGGGTCGGGCATCGGCGCGGTGGACAGGTTGATCCACACGGTCTTCAGCTCGGTATAGGCCAGCACCGAATCGATGCCGCTCTCGCGGCCGTAGCCGCTGTTCTTGAAGCCGCCGATCGGCGCCATGGCCGACACGGCGCGGTAGGTGTTGACCCAGATGATCCCCGAACGCACGTCGCGGGCCAGGCGGTGGGCACGGCCCAGGTCGCGGGTCCAGATGCCGGCGGCGAGGCCGAACTGCGAGTCGTTGGCGATGGCCAGGGCCTCCTCCTCGGTCTTGAAGCGGATCACCGCGGCGACCGGGCCGAACACCTCTTCCTGCATGATGGTCATCGAGTTGCTGTCGCACTCGAACAGGGTCGGCTCGTAGAACCAGCCTTCACCTTCGACTTCGGCACGCTTGCCGCCCATGTGCAGCTTGGCGCCTTCAGCCTTGGCCGCAGCGACCAGGCCTTCGACCACGGCCAGTTGCTGGGCGGTGGCCATCGGGCCCATTTCGCTGGCATCGTCCTGCGGGTTGCCGATGCGGATGCGCTTGGCACGGGCGATCAGGCGCTCGACGAATTCGTCGAAGATCTCGTCCTGTACCAGCAAGCGCGAGCCGGCCACGCAGCTCTGCCCGGAGGCGGCATAGATGCCGGCCACGGCGCCGTTGATGGCGCTGTCCAGGTCGGCATCGGCGAAGATGATGTTGGGCGACTTGCCGCCCAGTTCCAGCGACAGCTTGGCGAAGTTCTCGGCGCTGCTGCGCACCACGTGGCGGGCAGTGGCGGCGCCGCCGGTGAAGGCGATCTTGCGCACCAGCGGGTGGCGGGTCAGTGCTGCGCCGGTGCTCGGGCCGTAGCCGGTGACCACGTTGACCACGCCTGGCGGGAAGCCGGCTTCGAGGGCCAGGCGGGCCAGTTCGAGGATGGTCGCCGAGGCGTGCTCGGACGGCTTGAGCACGATGGTGTTGCCGGCGGCCAGGGCCGGGGCCAGCTTGATCGCGGTCAGGTACAGCGGGCTGTTCCAGGGGATGATCCCGGCCACCACGCCGATCGGCTCGTGCACGGTGTAGGCGAACAGGTCCGGCTTGTCCAGCGGCAGGGTGCCGCCTTCGAGCTTGTCTGCCAGGCCCGCGGTGTAGTGGAAGAACTCTGGCAGGTAACCGACCTGGCCGCGGGTTTCGCGGATCAGCTTGCCGTTGTCACGGCTTTCCAGCTGGGCCAGGTGTTCCTTGTTCTCGGCGATCAGGTCACCCAGGCGACGCAGCAGCTTGCCGCGCGCGGTGGCGGTGATGCTGCGCCACTGCTTGCTGTCGAAGGCACGCTGGGCGGCCTGAACGGCCAGCTCGACATCGGCTTCGTCGGCGTCGGGCAGTTGCGCCCAGGCCTGGGCAGTGGCCGGGTTGAGGCTGTCGAAGGTCTTGCCGCTCTGGGCATCGAGCCATTGGCCGTCGATGCACATCTGGAAACGAACGAGGGTCATGCAACAATCCCCTTGGCGGATTCGGTGAGGGTGCGGGCTTGGGCGAGGAAGTCCAGGAGCATCTTGTTGACTTCACGCGGTGCTTCCACTGGCATCATATGCCGTTGTTCGGCGAGGACCACGCTTTGCGCGCCAGGAATGCTGGCAGCGAGCTGGCGGGTCATGGCCGGGGTGGAGCCCGAGTCGAGTTCGCCGGTGGCGATCAGCGTCGGCACCTGGATGCTGCCCAGGTCGCCTGCGCGGTACATGTCCTGGGTGGCGAACAGCGAATAAGTGGTGTGGTAACCCTGCGGGTCGTTGCTTGCCAGCACCTGGCGAATGGCGGCGACCTGCGCCGGGTTGGCCGCCTTGTATTCGCGGCTGAACCAGCGGTCGAGCGCGGCGTCGACGTTGGCGTCGGGGCCAAGCTGTGCTGCCTGGGCGGCACGGGCGATGACGCCGGCACTCTGCTCGGGGGTGCGGTTGAACACGCTGTTGAGCACGACCAGTGCAGCCAGGCGCTGCGGGTAGTTGAGGGCAAATGCCCGGGCGACCAGGCCGCCCATGGAGAAGCCGATCACGGTGGCTTGTTGAATCTGCAGGTGGTCGAGCAGTTCGGCGAGCTGGTCGGCGTAGCCTTCCAGGCCGATGTCGGCGGCCGGCAGCGCACTCTGGCCGTGGCCGAGCATGTCGTAGGTGATGACGCGGTAGTCGTTGGCCAGGCCCACGATCTGACCACCCCACATTTCCTTGTTCAGGCCCACGCCGTGGATCAGTACCACGGGTTGACCCTGGCCGACGGACAGGTAGCTGGTGCCGGCAGGTGTACGTTCAGCGACAGGCTGAATCATGGAGGGCGCTCCTTGAAGGTCGGGCGCGGCGGGTAAGCACGCCACGCCCCGGCCCGTCTTGGTTGTTGTTATTGAGCGTTGGCTTTTTCGGCAGCCAGTTCTTCCAGGTCGATGTAGCGGTTGCCGATGCGCGGGTGCAGGCGGCCGCCGTCGGCTGCGCCCAGAACCACGACGATTTCATCGGCGCGCGGGGCGTCTTCGATCTGCATTTCCAGGGTGATGTAGTGCGAACGCAGGCCTTCGTCGTCCTTCTGCATCATCGGGATCTGGATCGAGGTGCCTGGGCCGCCGCGCTTGTTGGTGAAGCTCAGGTAGCTCTTGGCCTTTACCGCTTCGCGGTAGTGGTTGCCGAAGCGCAGGGTGTGGATCACCGCCGAGGCGTGTTCGATCTCGCCGTCGGCGCCGACCACGGCGGCCTTGCCGTAGGCTTCGATCTTGTCGGCACCGCCGATGGCAGCGGTCAGGCGCTCGACCATCAGCGCACCCAGCTCCGAGCAGTTGGCGCGAATTTCCGGCTTCAGGTCTTCAACGAAACCGCGACCGGCCCATGGGTTCTTGATCACCACGGCCAGGCCGACCATGGTCACCGGCTTGTCGGTGGCCTTGCCGCCTTCGATGCGGGTCTCTTCGGAGTAGGTGACGATCTTGCGGATTTCGAAACTCATGGGTGGCTCCTGGTGAGGGTTATCAGCTCTTGTTGTCTGATGGTATACCATAATATTTGTTGTGCAAGAGGTGGCTGGAAATTTCTCTTGCGAGGGGACGAAAGGTGGCCTGATGCCTTGATTTATGGGGGCTCTGTACTGGCCTCTTCGCGGGCAAGCACGCTCCCACAAGTAATGCGAAGCCTTCGGGCCCGCGCTGTACCTGTGGGAGCGGGCTTGCCCGCGAAGAGGCCAGCACAGGCTTAAAAAAAGCCCGCTCACGCGGGCCACTGGGGCCCACGGGAGCGGGCGCGTCCCGCAATGACTCAGGCAATGGGAATTCAGGCGAACGCTGGCACCACTTCCTTGATGAACAGCTCGAGCGACTTCTTCTTCTCGGCATGGGGCAGGCTGTTGTCGCACCAGAAGCTGAACTCGTCGACACCGAGCTCCTGGTAGTACTTGATGCGGGCGATGATCTCTTCCGGCGTGCCGATCATGGTGTTCTTGCGGATGTTCTCCAGCTGGAACGCTGGCACTTCGGCGAACTTCGACTCCGGGCTCGGCTCGAGGAAGCCGTTGACCGGGGTGGTCTTGTTGCCGAACCAGGCATCGAAGGTGCGGTAGAAGCGCGAGATGGCCTGGGCACCGATCTTCCAGCCTTCAGGCTCCGACGGGCTGTGCACGTGGGTGTGGCGCAGCACCATCAGTTGCGGGCGCGGCACGTCCGGGTTGTTGTCGAGGGCGGCCTGGAACTTGTTCTTCAGGTCCAGCACTTCCTCGTCGCCCTTCATCAGCGGGGTGACCATGACGTTGCAGCCGTTGGCCACGGCGAAGTTGTGCGAATCCGGGTCGCGGGCGGCGATCCACATCGGCGGGGTGGCGTTGAACGGCTTCGGCACGCTGGTGGAGGTCGGGAACTTGTAGACTTCGCCGTCATGGGCGTAGTCGCCTTGCCACAGCTTGCGCACCACCGGGACCATTTCACGCAGGGCCTTGCCGCCGTCGGTAGCCGGCATGCCACCGGCCATGCGGTCGAACTCGAACTGGTAGGCGCCACGGGCCAGGCCCACTTCCATGCGGCCATTGCTGATCACGTCGAGCAGGGCGCATTCGCCGGCGACGCGGATCGGGTTCCAGAATGGCGCGATGATGGTGCCGGCACCCAGGCGGATCTTCTCGGTGCGCGCGGCCAGGTAGGCCAGCAGCGGCATCGGGCTTGGCGAGATGGTGTATTCCATGGCGTGGTGTTCGCCGATCCACACGGTGCTGAAACCGCCGTGCTCGGCCATCAGGGTCAGTTCGGTCAGGTCTTCGAACAGCTGGCGGTGGCTGACCTGTTCATCCCAACGTTCCATGTGCACGAACAACGAAAATTTCATGGGGCTTTCCTCAACGCTTGAAAGTGTCTGTCGCCAGGCTGCGCAGGCGCCAGGTGTCTCGATTCAGAATAGGCTTCAGGCAAAGGCCGGCAGGCTGGCCATCTTGCCGCGGCAGTAGACCATCGGTCGTGGTGCTTCTTCAGGGACGATCAGGTTGTGTACCTTGCCGACCATGATGGCGTGGTCGCCACCTTCATACTCGCGCCACAGTTCGCACTCGATGACGGCGGTGGCACCGGCCAGGATCGGGTTGCCCAGCGCGCTCAGGCTCCACTCGATGCCGGTGGCCTTGTCCTTGCCTTTCTTGGCGAATGCGTAGGCTTCGGTCTGCTGTTCACCGGAGAGCAGGTGAATGGCGAAGCGCTTCTGCTTGATCAGCACAGGGTAGGAGTCGGAGGTGTAGTTGGGGCAGAACAGCACCAGCGGCGGGTCCATCGACAGGGAGGAGAAGGCGCTGGCGGTCAGGCCGACGACCGAGCCGTCGTCGTCCAGGGTGGTGATGACGGTCACGCCGGACGGGAAGGAGCCCAGGACGTTCTTGTAGACGGTTGCGTCGATCATCTCATGTACCTCTAAGGGGCTGCGGTGGTCCGCGGTTTTTATCGTTGATGTGTCTGATGGTATACCGTAATACCTATTTTGCAAGCGGAATTTTCGGCCCTGGTTTTTCACGATGAACGGCTCAAGGCCACGTAAACCGTGGGCTTGAGCGGTGAGGCGGTTTGTCGCAGGGGTTGCGCGAACAGATCAGTGGGCGTTTTTTCCTACGGATCAGTGTTGTCAAAAGTTTGGAATACCATAATATGGTCCGCAGCTGAGAGGCCGCCTAGATGCGGTTTCCTTACAAAGATAAAAAACGACCTTTCGAGCTGAATCCTATGTCCCAACCGTCGTCGCAACACCAGTTTGTCGAGAATCACACGGTCGATTACGTTCCACCTGCCGAGCGCCACGGGAAGGCGCGCGACCTGTTCACCCTCTGGTTCAGTACCAACATCGCGCCACTGCCTATCGTCACCGGCGCCATGGTGGTCCAGGTGTTCCACCTGAACCTGCTGTGGGGGCTGATCGCAATCGTGCTGGGTCATCTCATCGGGGGCGTGTTCATCGCCCTGGCCTCCGCGCAGGGACCGCAGCTGGGCATTCCGCAGATGGTCCAGAGCCGGGGCCAGTTCGGCCGCTATGGCGCCTTGCTGATCGTGTTCTTCACCGCGCTCATTTATGTCGGCTTCTTCATTTCCAACATCGTCCTGGCGGGCAAGACCATCCACGGCATCGCCCCGGGCGTGCCGATGCCAGGCGCTATCGTGATCGGTGCCCTGAGTGCGACGGCCATTGGCGTGATCGGCTACCGCTTCATTCATATTCTCAACCGCATTGGCACCTGGGTGATGGGGTCGGCGCTGCTGGCCGGTTTCATCATGATGTTCGTCCAGGAACTGCCTGCCGACTTCTTCAGCCGCGGTGCGTTCAACCTGTCCGGTTTCATCGCCACCGTGTCGCTGGGCGTCATCTGGCAGATCAGCTTCTCGCCGTACACCTCCGACTACTCGCGCTACCTGCCGCGTGAACTGGGCATCGCCAAGCCGTTCTGGGCCACCTATTTCGGCGCTACGCTGGGCACTATCCTGTGCTTCAGCTTTGGTACGATCGCGGTGCTGTGCGTGCCGGAAGGCACCGACGCGATGGATGCGGTCAAGCAGGCCACCGGCTGGCTGGGCCCGATCCTGATGGTGCTGTTCCTGCTCAACATCATCAGCCATAACGCGCTCAACCTGTATGGTGCGGTGCTGTCGATCGTGACGGCGATCCAGACCTTCATCGCCCAGTGGA
Source organism: Pseudomonas sp. LRP2-20 (assembly GCF_024349685.1). Lineage (NCBI taxonomy): Bacteria > Pseudomonadati > Pseudomonadota > Gammaproteobacteria > Pseudomonadales > Pseudomonadaceae > Pseudomonas > Pseudomonas sp. LR2-20. The sequence continues at coordinate 2,293,582 of NZ_AP025944.1, forward strand.
CACCGAGCATCAAGGTGCGGGTGATCCTGGCGTCGGTGATCCTGGTGGGTTGCGCGATGGTGGCGTTGAACGCCTCGGCGGGCTTCATCGGCCAGTTCATCGGCCTGATCCTGGCGCTGCTGCTGGTGCTGGTGCCGTGGGCGTCGATCAACCTGATCGACTTCTACCTGATCAAGAAGGGCCAGTACGACATCGCTTCGATCTTCCGCGCCGACGGCGGCATCTATGGCCGCTTCAACCACCACGCGATCATTGCCTATGCCTGTGGGATCCTGGTGCAGCTGCCGTTTGCCAACACGTCGCTGTATGTGGGGCCGTACTCGAACATTGTCGAGGGGGCTGACCTGTCGTGGTTGTTCGGTTTGATCGTGACCGTGCCGCTGTATTACTGCCTGGCGACGCGCGGCCAGGCTGCCGAGAAGGCAGGGCGGGTGGTTAGCGTCAACGACTGACAGATTGTTGTTGCTGTAACAGGGGCTGCTTTGCAGCCCTTCGCGGGCAAGCCCGCTCCCACAGGTGATGAGTTGTCCACGAGGGCTGCGCAATTCCTGTGGGAGCGGGCTTGCCCGCGAAGGGCCGCAACGCGGCCCCAGTTGTTTTGGATCAGACCTTGAACTGCGCGACCATGCCATTCAAGTCCACCGCCAGGCGCGACAGGTCCTGCGCCGCTGCACTGGTCTGATTCGCTCCCGCCGATGTCTGCATCGCCAGATCACGAATGTTCACCAGGTTGCGGTCCACCTCCCGCGCCACCTGCGCCTGCTCCTCGGAAGCACTGGCGATCACCAGGTTGCGCTGGTTGATCGACGCGATCGCCTCGGCAATCACCTCCAGCGCCTCACCGGCACCTTGCGCCACTTCCAGCGTGCCGTTGGCCCGGCCTCGGCTGCTGTGCATTGCCGACACCGCCCGTTCGGTACCGTTCTGGATCCCGGCGATCATCTGCTCGATCTCGGCCGTCGACTGCTGGGTACGGTGGGCGAGGGCGCGCACCTCATCGGCCACCACGGCAAAGCCGCGACCGGCTTCACCGGCACGGGCGGCTTCGATCGCCGCGTTCAGTGCCAGCAGGTTGGTCTGCCCGGCAATCGCGCCGATCACATCGAGCACGCGGCTGATCTCGTTGGCGTTGCTGGCCAGCTGTTCGATCTCGGAGGAGGTGCCCGTCACGTCATTGACCAGATGCTGGAGCGAGGCCAACGCCTGGTTGACCTGGTCTCGGCCATCGCGGGTGGTCTGGTCGGCACCTTTCGAGGCGTCGGCCGTGCTCACGGCGTTGTTCGCCACTTCTTCCACGGCGGCGGTCATCTGGTTGACGGCAGTCGCGGCCTGGTCGATCTCCGCGCTCTGCTGGTGCAGGCCGCGGCTGGTGTCTTCAGTGACGGTGTGCAGTTCTTCCGAGGCCGAAGCCAGCTGGTCGGAGGAGGCGGCAATCTTGCGGATAGTCTCGCGCAGGCTGCCCTGCATGCGGCCCAGGGCGCGCAACAGCAGGGCCGGTTCGTCGCGGCCGGCGACACGGATATCCCGGGTCAGGTCGCCGGTGGCCACGCGCTCGGCCACGGCGACCGCATCGGCCAGGGGCACCACGATGCTGCGGGTGAGCACCACGGCGATGGCGGCCAAGGCAAGCATGATGATCACCAGCGAACCGATGATCACGGTGAAGGCTTCGTCGGCCACGTCGCTGCTGCGCTGCGAGGCGTCCTCGGCGCCCTTGCCGTTGTAGGCGATCAGCGCGGTCATGGCTTTCATCATGGTGTCGGCGTACTGGGTGAGGGGGCCGCTGATCTGTTGCTTGGCCTCGTCCATGCGGCCAGCGGCGATGGCCTGCAGCACGCGGGTCTGCAGGTCGAGGTATTGCTGGTGGGCTGCATTGAAGGCGTTGAACAGGGCGCGGCCATCGGCGGCGATGAGGGTGTCCTCATAATCCTTGAGGCGGCCTTTGAGCTGGTCGTTGATGCTCTTGGCCAGGTCGATGTTGCGGGCGCGTTCAGCGGGGCTGTCATCCAGCGCCGCGCGCAGGGTAATGGCACGGGCGCGACCGAGGTCGGTGCTGATGTCGCCGAGGGAGACCACGGCGGGCATCCAGGTGACACGAATTTCATCGGTGGCGGCGTCCATCCGCCGGGTTTCATAGAGTGTGATAAGGCCCATGGCCAGGACCAATACGCCCAACAGGGCGAACACGCTGGTAGCGCGGGTGCCGATCTTCATATTCCGTAACTGCATGGAATGCTCCTTGACGTTGGCGTGCAGGCGTCAAGAGCATGGACGTGTGGCCGGGTCACCGGGGATGGCGCCAGGCATCTCGATGCGCTGCGGATTTAAGTGTGTGTCTCACCCTCTCGAATCTGTTTTTTATTTAAATGATGCCATATGGCCATTATTATTGACCAGTCATTCAATGTAACGACAAATTCCGACAAATCCGTCGTTTTCTGACGGATTTGTCAGGATTTCGCACTTATGCGATGGGGATCATGGGGTCGGCCGCGGCCAGCGCCACGGTCCGATCGGCCGCTGGCGGGTAGATCCACACCGAGTTGATCTGGCGCTTGAGCGCTTTACCTTCATCGCCCTGCAGCTTCAGTTCGCGCTCCCAGCCTTCGCTGTAAGCTGCCCCCCATTCGCCAAGGTCCAGGCAGGTGACGTACTTGGGCTGGCGGTATACCAGCGGCGCCACACCGAGCAGGTCGGCCATGGCATTGTTACCCGAGTGGCGGCCCATGGGGATGGCGTGCTGGCAGGTCATCAGGGCGTGATTGCCCACCTCGTCGACGGCAGCCCAGGCGGTGTCGCCGGTGGCGTAGATGTGGTCCTGGCCGATTACCTTGAGGTGGTCGTCGACCTTGAGTCGGCCGAAGTTGTCGCGCTCGCCAGCTACCTGGGCAGTCAGCGGGCTGGCCTTGACCCCGGCGGTCCAGATCACGGTCTTGCTGGCGATGTATTCGCCGTTGCTCAGGGTCACGCCACCGGCATCCACTGCCACCACCGAGGTGCCGGTCAGCCACTCGACACCGGCCTGCTTGCAGGCGGCAACGATCGATGGGGTGATGCCCGCACCCAGGGCCGCGCCGACCTGAGGGCCACGATCGATGACCAACACCCGTATCGCAGCCTCGCTGCCGAGGATGGCACCCAGGCGGACCGGGATTTCAGTGGCGGTTTCGATACCGGTGAAGCCACCACCACAGACCACCACGGTGTTGCGTGCCGGCGAGGCTGGCTGGGCAGCCAGGCCGACCAGGTGCTGCTCGAGCTTCACGGCCGATTCCATCTGGTCGACATCGAAGGCATGTTCAGCCAGCCCCGGCACTGCCGGGCGCGCCACCTGGCTGCCGGCGGCGAGGATCAGCCGGTCGTAGCCGATCTGCCGGTGTTCACCGGTGGCGTCGGTGTAGCGGACGCTGCGCCGCTCGGCATCGATGGCTTGGGCATTACCGGCAATGAAGCGCACCCCGACCGCTTCGAACAGTTCACCTACCGGTGCTTTCAAGCTGTGCGCGTCGGCTTCGTAGAAGCGCGGGCGAATGCGCAGCTCCGGTTGCGGGGCGAGCACGCTGATGCTCAGGTCATCGCGCTGGGCCTGGTCGAGCAAACGGGCGGCGCTCAGGGCGCTCCACACTCCGGCAAAGCCGGCACCGATGATCAGGATGTTCGATTTCATGGAAGTGCTCCACAAGGTTGAAGAGGATTTCGAGGGTTGGTTGTGCGCCCCGAACAACTACGACTCTATTGATCGGAGTTCTGATCGGCAAGTTTTTTTTGCGATGGCGCACCTCGCAATGCCCGCACGAAACCCAGTCAAGGCCTGTGTTAATGGGCTTTCGCGGGCGAAAATTGCGCGAAAGATAGCGACGGGCGGTGCCAGGCCGCCCCCATTTTTCAATCTGACGGTGAATTTAGCCCTTTGAATTACATAGGAATGCCAAAATGACTTAACAGTTGACTGTCAAGTTTCTCTGAGTTTTGTCGAAAATAGTCACTGTAATAGCCAAATCATGCCAAAGATTTGAGATCTAAAATTAAGAGAATTAATTATTTTTCTGAGGATTTAAGGGACTTAATGTAGTCATGTACATCTTTTTTTGACAGCAAAGGGGTCGCTGTGGCAGAAGATAACGGGTAGCGCGCGATGAGTTTGCCTGTTTTAATTAGAGCTTCTGCGTACTTAGGTTTTAGAATGAGATTGGCTTGTGGGCAAGTGTAATAGTTACTAAAAATTTCATCAATTTTACTTTTGTCGCTAGGGGTTATGAATTTTAATTTGTTAATGGTGATAATTTTAATGGTGCCTGGCTTGGTGAATAAGTTGTAAAATGCAAGAGGGCTTATGTTGTGGGGTTTGATAACGCTCTGTAAATTGTGTAGATTTAGTTTGAAGCAGTGGTCTAGGTGTGTTCGGTGTTTTGCAGGTGATGGGGTCTTTTCGGGGGAGGTATTTCTAATGAAAAAAGGAGAGTTTGTTAAGGATTCAATAGAATATAAGCGCGAACGCGAGATGTCCAGTGGACTTCCCGTGATTGGCGCTATTCCAAGTTGAGAAAGAGCTTTGACGATTTTTGAAGGGGTGATGCCTAACCAATCGGCTAAAGTGACTGCTCTCACATAAAGCTCATAAAATTTATTAACTGACGAGCTGGTGATTAGGCGACGTTTAAGTGTCAGGTGATAAACAGACTTCAAAAGGTTGCGATTTGCCATTGAAGCTATTGCTGCGGAGTCTACGTGAAGAAGCCTGGCAGTTTCAGTGAACGTTAGGCCATTTTCATGTTCTATAATTGCTCCTTGAGCGGTCTTGCTCTGCAAGCTCTTGAAACTGTCTTTAGAATAAAAGATACAGGGCGTGCCATCTATCTCAGGACTGCAGACTGGAACTATATTGAGTTCGGCTGCTTTGCTAGATTGGCGATTTATAGCGCATCCAAGTAGGTTTGCTGCATCACGTGAGTTGAAATGTTTATCAAGAAAGGTATCAATGGATTCTTTGCTAACAGAGAAGCCATTTTTGGTCTTGAAAGTATAAGCGCCTTTTAATAGTCCCTTCGAAACTAGACTTCGTATTACCATTCTGCTCCTTCCCATGTAGCACGCACCCTCTGTAACCGTAAGCCAAGTTTCGGTGGGTGAGTCTGAAATCATCGGAAGGTTAAGTGTGCGTACAGGCGGGGGAGTTATGGAGGAGTTGCAGTAGGCTATGATTGCTGAATGATATTTCCGGTGTATCAATTTTTCTTGTAATAGCCGACTTCTGCAGCTAGGTGGCGGAATTCCAAGCGCTGCTCGCGCCTTGAGGATGCGTGATGTTGTAAGGTTGTGGCTGGCTGCTAATAGCTCAATTGACGTTAAGTTATCGTCAAACCGAGATACGGATTCAGTAGTGATAACTGTTTGGCTGGTCGGAGTTCGCAGTCCCGTTAAAAGACCTTCGTTCAAGATCTCGCGAAGCATCTTTAGGCTAATGCATAATTTTTGCATTGTCTCGGATCTTGACAGATGTAACGGTAGTGCTGGGCTTGCCTTTACTTTGCCCATGTTGAGACGGAATTTTAACGCCGCGTCAGAAATAGCGAGCGCCTGACGCCAAGTGTAAGGCCCACGGTCACTAATGTTTACAATAGATGAGACGAAGGCAAGCCAGTGTGGCATCGGGATTTTAAGCCACGCCCCGAGTTGTGAGCTGATAAGTCTGAACTCTACAGGTTTACCTTTCTTAGCATTTAAGCTGTTATTTGTATATTGGAGGGTCGAATTTTCCTCACTGCAGTGGTGGCGTAATGCGCGTAATACAGAGTTCTGCATAATAGGCTGCGGGATTCGAGAGAATTTAGCAAACAGCACCCGGGCGGGTATGTCTGGATAAAGGGTGCGAAATTTCTTAAGGTTTTCTTCTATCAGTGATTGGCATTCATCGATAACGCCTATTGCAATACCCAAAATGGCTCGGTCTGTTGAGCTCTGCCAGTCACACGCAAATGAATTTGTAATGGATATCAAAATTTTTTGCAATGCGTCGAATTTTTCCTGGTCATGGGATCGAAATATTTTAAGCAAAAATTGCTCAATCACCGTGTCTGCTGGGTCGCAGGGAGGCGACTTGAGGACGCAACCGCATTGGCATTTGTCCTCTATGGGCTTCCACCATTTAATTGATTTTTTGCAGCGTGGGCATATCAGAATGTATTGAGTGTGGTGGAATGGGCAAAATGTGCTTAGTTTTATGTCTATTATGAAGTGTTCCTTGCCTTCTTTCCAACAGTTAGAGCAAAATGCATTGTTGCGTGCTCTTATGTACTTTCTAGGCACTTTTATGCCGCTGATTATCAATGAAGATGACACTACCTCATCTGGTGCGGGCGGGTAGAAACCACTGAGGACTAGGTCTCGAAGCGGGCCAGCCTCCTCAGCCATTTTCATTATTGCTGGATTGTCTTGACAAATAGGAGCAGAGCTAATGGAGGTAGTGCCCAAGATTTTGAAAATTTCACGCCCGTAAAAACATCCATGTTTAAATGCCATGCGTTTAAGTATGCTGGTGGGGCTTTCTTCCGCTTGTGGGATAGGAATAAATAGTAAGTTATTCATCAGGGTCTCCATCTTTTTCGTTTATTATTTCTTTGAGCTCCGAGTAACTGAGTGTGAAAGGGTTGGTCGCGCTTAGGCGTTCGGGCAGATCAATATATTCAGTGGCGATTAGGAAGTCATTTGCAGTAAGGGACTTGGTTCCGTTACGATTGAGGCAATATTTTAGGGCGTCGCTGATAATAAGGCGCAGTGTCCCGATGTTACCATTGGTGGCAACGTATAACGCCGATGCAATAGCTCGGTCGTTCAGATGCGCCCCAAGACCGAGCGGTGTTAGCTGGTACATGCTGGAGTCAAGTTTTTGGAGCATCGAATAAAACTCAGAATCCGGCCCTTCTGAGTAAAGGAAGTTATTCAACTCTACTAGGTATGGATAACGGCGTGCAAAAGCTCTGTTGTTGTCACGAATATTTATGCACTCTTCGGTGCCCGAAAGAATAATTGGAATCCGGAGTGTATTCAAAAGAGAAACTATCCATGCTAACGAGTCAACCCGAACGTTTTCCCCTGCGGTGACGCACAGGCGTTGAATTTCGTCGAGAAAAATGACTTTGACGCCTGCTGTGATCAAGCACGTGACGAGTTGGTGCGTCAGCTTTTCTCGTGTGCCCCCAGGGGTCCGATTGATCAACATGCGCAAGATATTAGTTATAAGGCCTTTGACGGTTGCTTGGGCAGGGACTTCGCAGTAGATTACTGGCATCCGTGTGTAGACACCGTCCTCCCTAACATCGTCGGGTTGGTGAAGGGTGCGAAAATAGTTGAGCAGCGTCGACTTTCCAAGCCCGCTAGGGGCAGAAAGTAAAGCGCAAACTGGCCTCCCCAATGTTTGTGTGTTTTCAATCGCGCTCTGGATTTGCGAAAACGCTCGGCGAAAGCTTGGGTAGAAAATGATGGTTTTATCAAATGCAAGCAAAGCACTGGCCATGTCCGGTGTCATTATGACCTCCAAGGATATCTGGCCCCTCACTGATCCACTGAGAGGTAGTGAAGGTAAATACAGGTGTTTTTCCCTTGATTTGATTCCTGCTGCGTTAAATTCCAGGTGCCGAGTAATCATCTGGTGTATCTTGATGATAGGGGTAATCCACTACAGGTTCCGTGCGTTGTATCAACTTGCTTTTCTTCGGCTTCAGTTGCATTCCCTGTTTGCATTCTTCAATACGATGACGTTTTAGCCGGTTTTTCTTGTTCTTAATGTCGGAGATCTCACGCAGGATTTTGACCCTGGCTCTGCGTGCTACGCGAGAGTTAAACGTCTGCCGGTCTTCGCGCAGGCGTTTTTGTATGAGCTTATGCAGATGCAAAGTAAGGCCGTCTTGATAGTCAGCGTCTACCGCTTCTAATTCGAATAACTCCTCGCGGTGATCAGGGTGGCAGACCCAAGCTTTTCCTAAATTACTACGGTCGTAATAAACCAGTAGTTTCTTCTCTGTGGAATACTGTTTAGCAAGGTAGCCGACCGCTGGGCCTGTCCAAAACAGCGAATCAAAGCGTAACCTTCCTTGGTTTGGCGTCGCTCTGAATGCTTGCCAAAAGTGTTTATTTAGCTCATCCGATGAATATCGTTTTGGTTGAAAAAGCGCGTTGCTGTATTTCTCCCAGGCTTGCCGGGGTGAAATTCCGATGGCGCTGTGCCTCCGTTCAGAGTAAACTTCTGAAATCCACCGGCCGATGAATCCATTTAACTCGTCAAGTTGCAACATTGCGCGCTCCTCGGAGTCATAGTCGCCGCGATCAGCAGGCGCGGCAAAAGTCGTCCCTGGCATCAGGTGAATAAGTTCTTTGGAAAGAGTTCCGAAAAAAGCTTCTATGTGGGGCTTTTGGTTGGGTGAGCCTGGCTCGCAGTAGCAGATTTCTCCACCCAGCATCAGGATAATTCGTTGTAAGTTTTCAGCTATGTACTCGGGTCCACCGTCAAAAACGTAACGTTGGCCTAAACCGCCATATGGGTTGTCGCTAGACAAGGACAATCGAAGCGCTCGTAGTGTGGTGTCTAAAGAGGGAGGATTGAATGATACAGACCATGCGCAGATCATGCGGGTGCAAACGTCCATGAAGGCGGTCAAGTATGGCCGGCCAATTACCTCGCCAAACTGATCGACTATTATCACGTGCAGCATTTGGGTGTCTGCTTCCATCAGCTGCAAGACATGCGTTGCCCTAGTGTGCTTCACGGACCAATGGTGCTGCCGACGGGCATACTTGACCCCCTTCTGTGCGAGATCTTTTTCATAACTATCGACTTCCCGCAAGATTCGATTCAAGGTTGAGCTGGACGGGACTTTTAACTTGTCGCAGTCAGGGCGCGTCTCATTAACTTCGTCGAGTGTCTCGATAATCGTGTCGATCACTTCGGTTTTTCGGGCGGGCTCCGCGTTTAAGTAGTGAAGCTTAATTTCCGCTTCAATGATTTGTTGTACCTCTTGAGGCTGATTGTCTATTCGTTGCTTGAGTCTGGTTCGGGTCTTCGGCAACAAGCTAATATAACGTTCTCCGCCGAGGCGCAATTTGCGAACCCATCCTCGTACGGTATTCAGGCTGGGTGCGCTGATATCATTGATTTGTTGGGCAAGTTTGCGAATCAATGCTTGGGTCAGGACACTAGGCAGTCTACCTGGAAAGCGATCATTGACCGGCTTCGTATAATGCTGACGACGGTTATATGCTTCTGCAATGCGCTTGGGTAATCCAGCGAGAACGGCTGTAGGTTCATGTTGGATAGGTGCTTCTTGAACTTTGACCAGTCGACCGCTTTTCCATGCTCCATAAAGCAGGGGCAAGGTGTTCCGAAGTATTGTTTTTGAACCTTCGGTCGCTCGCAATTGAACGTGTTCACCGCGAATCTGTGTAATTTCGTAGCGGCAACCGCGGTACTGGTAGCGCTCCCCGACCTTCATTTCGAACGTGTTCATGATTGCCTCCAAATGCGGGTCGACATTGTCAACTTTTGATTGAGGTTGACCGACAGATAGCCTTGGAAAATCGCGTAACAGATATCCGAGGTGGCCACATCCATGCCTATAAGGGTCTGTAGGTCCGTTTGGTTGGTTTGTACGTCACTCACCAATTGGCGTAAACGCTGTGCAGAGCTTTCACTTCCAGCCAAGCTATGGTGGTAGAGGTACTGCAGGTTTTGGGTAATGAGTGAATTGGGAAGTTGAGCATGCTCAACCCAGTGAAAGAAGCAGCCGCTATCCAGTACCATGGTCTCCACTGCATTCATCGCTTGCTGCGCGTAAGGCGCTTCACGAAAATGCGGACTCAGCGATTTGTAATACACGCTTGATCCCGTTTTAAGATGAACCAGGAAGTCCGCATTGAACACGGTTGTGCCTTGGCAAAGGGTGGGCGGACGGCACTCGTAGGCGATGACGTCCTTACGGTACTCGAGGTAGATGCACTGCTCGGCTTGCAGAACGTTGGCGCAGGCCACTGTGGTGTCGTTCTTACGCGAATAAAACAAGGTCACTCGCTTCCCATGACAGCCCTTGCGCAGCTCCTTACGAGGCACATACTTGATTGCACTTTCGGCGGAGGTAATCATTGCTTGCTCCATTTGAGTGCGATGACTCAAATCAATTCAGGGAAGCCGGCTGTGATGGCTGGTTTGCCAACGCAGCGGCTACAGAGGGGACTGTGGTGTGTCCCTGTAGCGGGTAGGGCATCTCTACATTGCTGTTAAAGCAGACGTGGCAGAGCCCTAGAAGTCGGTGAACTTCTGGATCGTACATCTGTTCACGCGTTGTCAACTGATAGCGCCGACCAGTCACCTCAATTCGTCAAGCAAAGTCGCTTGGTTACACAATGAGTTACTGTCCGGCGAAAAGTAAACCAAACCGGTGGCAGTTGATTTGGCGGCCAGGCGTAATCACCTTTAGCGGTGCCTGGAGGCGCGTGATCTGCGCATGGACTGCATCATTCATAGTCGACGCGATCGGCAGGGGCTAAAAATTTGACTTGTCACCAGGTCCACTAGTTCTTTGCGCAGGATGCAAAAAATAATTCTACGTAAGGCTTATGGTTGGGTGGAGCTGGTGCGCAGTAGCAGATTTCTCGACCCAGCATCATGATCAGTTCTTGTATGTAACCAGGTACATATTCAGCTGCTCCATCGACTATGTAATGTTGAGGTACACCACCATCTGGGTGATCGCGCGGTACAAACTTTAATACACGTCCAGAAGAGATAATCATTATTTGCTCCTTTTGACTGTGTCGATTCACATTAATTTTGAGGCAGGCGGCTGCAATAGCCGCTGCGCCTCCGCCATGGCCGGAGTCGGCTCTGAGGTGCGCCCCAAAAGGGATACAGTTGCTCGCGATCGTAGAACGTTTCAATTAACGCCCGCGTCCATCAGGTCAAGCCAGCCCCGTTAGGCTGCGCTCGACAGCAAAGGGGCATCGCTAGCAGGCGAGCCAATGGGGAGGTGAGGCGGCATAGCTCTAGCTGTTGCGATTTCAGTGTCCGCTGTCAGTGGTCGGACCAGGTCTGCAGCCAGGTAACCATGGAAGAGACCGTAGGCGACATCGTTTTTTTGCATGCCCTGATGGAGCAGATAGTGAAGCGTCGCCCGACCATGGGGTTGCTCTTTCAGCAATTGCTGAATGGCCGGGATCTGTGACGCGGAACCGAGCGTGGCTTCGTGGTACAGGCGACGAAGTGTAGGGCAGTCGAAGTCGACATCGACTTGTTTCAAGACGAGTCCAACATCGGCAAAACAGATGCGGCACCGCCGCAGAAGGCTGCGAACTTCGGGATCGTACCTCTGCTCACGCGTCGTCAATTGATAATGCAAACAGGTCCCATCAGTCAGGCAAGCAATGTAGGTTGGATACACGGTGTACTGCTGGTCGGTGAAGTGGAAAGCAAACGGGCGGTTGGTATAGGCGTTTATTCGCCTGTCAAATTCGAGGCGGATACAGAAGGAGGTATGCCTTGGGTTGCAGGACATGATCATCCCATTTTTCATGGATCGGAAAAGCGCGAGGCGTTGTGTAGAAAGAATGCTCTTCCGAGAGGGGGGTTGAGTTACCGACACACCGTTTGGAAGCATGCTGAAAGGATAAGTGAACATAGCTACCTCCTGATTCTTACGCACCAATCAATGTTGGTCGGTCGTTGTATGAAAGGGATCACCGCAATGAGCAGGACTGACCATAGAGGAGTTTGCTCCAAGGCTCATCGCAGGGTCCCTATGCGCTTTTGCATAGACTTCGCGTCTTTAGGAGAACGAGAGCATGTGGGTCCTTCGCCACACGGTCAGAGCGGAAAAAATCATGCGGCGCCGAGTAGCCGTTAGGGCTATGCACCCATCGGCGTCGGCATACGACCTGCCTACTTGCAACCGCGCCCACTTACGGAAGTGGGAAGGGAACGCGGGCATGGGCCTAATAAGGAGGCAGGGAGCGCTAAGTGAGGAGCCGATTACGAGAGAATTGAATGAGTAATGTTTCTTAGAATAGCTACGTACTCGGCGCTGCATGAGACAACGGGGGTCAACGACCCAAGGAGTCTTTCTCAAAGTTGCGAGTGTTTCTGCGAAGCGATAGGCCCAGATCACGCGTGAGCGTGCATCCCAAGCAATTTGGGATGCGTAACAATCGGTGCTCGTTTCATCCCCTATCACCAGCTCTGCTCCAATTTGGTTCCGCTCCCAAAGGAAAGCTGCCTCAAATTGCGTTGCGGACGCCTTGGCGGTGGTTTGAGACGCTTTAAAGGAGCAACGGCGCTCAGGAACACCCTGCCGGTGGCAAGCAGTTTTCCGGAGTGCAGGCGTGTACAGGATCTTGTGGCGGCGCACCATGATGGTTCTCCAGGTTGGTCAAGTTAGGGTCGGTTTCCGCTTCGGATTCGTATTGTGGCTCACCGTGCTGGAGGTTTCGTAACGCAATATTTAGGAATTTTGCGAAATCTTTTGCGTAGAAATGCCCGTATGATCGGGTTATGCTGTTTAGATATATGTGACAAGCATTTTATTTTTAATTATTTTTACCAGTTTTGTATTAATTTTTCTGGCCTTCATTACTTGGCTCTATCGATACTCGGCTCTATCAATCGCCTCAAAAAGGTGTTTAATAAAGTGAACATCTAGTAGGGGCGACGTCGTGAAGGCTACTGAGGGTGACGGCTTACCTTCCAACCTGCGAGGCACGATCAGAAGCATTTACGCGCGCGTAGTGGCTCAAGCACTGGCCAGCGCAGCGGATATCGTTGCGGCTCCAGCGCCATACGACGCCTTTGGGGAATATGGGAAGAAATTTGAAACGGTAGTTTTTGGCTTTGCCAGTGAAGGCTGTCGTGGCAAGTGGTCTCGCTTTTGCAGTGGCGTGATGATGTCGCTAAGGGTGCGTGAAGCGGCCTGCCGTGCCTTTCCCATCGTGTTGATGACACTGGCTAGCCCGTTGTGGTCTGTGCTGCTACATCTGGAGCAGGCAGCGCGGCTGCTAGATGCCTTGGGAAGAGGGAAGCGGCGGCGGAGTCGCCGACACCTTATCAAGATGGTTAATCAGCCATTACGCCGGCTGTACATTAACCAGCGACCTTTTCTTGAAGCTTCGCCAACAGTCCGTCAGCGGTTGATGCTCCTTGGCGAGTGGCCGGTACTGTCCATCCAACTCGCCGTACTGGCGAGTCGGGCGCCTCAATACCAAACAACGCGGTGCTGGCTTGCTCGGCGATTCGCACTCGTTTTCTTACTGCACTGCCTGCATCCGAATTTGAGTTCAAGTGCCACTGCGTTATTTCTGGTGATCGATCAGTTGACGCGCCGCGGTGTTATATGGCCGGTACCGGGGTGGCCGCAAGATGTGAAAGAATTTGAGGGCCGCCTGGCTCGCTTGGCCACATTAGAAGCGCAACTGCGTCTAGAGCATTGCTTGAGCGAAGCTGCAGCGTTGCGCACGCTGCGCTTGATGTTTCATGATTTGAGTATCTTCAACAACCCCAAACCAGGCCAGCATTGTTGCGTACCGTTCGTTTCAGACTTGGCTCTGTTTAGTGCAGAGGGTGTGGAAGACTTAGTGGCTCCCGCTGTCGACGAATTGCTTGCGCGATGCGCGCGGCAACGACGATGGCGAGCTGACGCCGTCTTTACTTTCAAACGGTTGGCCTACACGACGGCATTTACACGCGTGCTGGAATACTGGCTGGAGCATGATGCATTAGCCCGGCCGGTGGATTGGAGTCAGCTGCGCCCTGGGGGTAAACGACGTCGCAGCGGCCCTCGACTCGTTGATGGTCAGGGCCCACCTTGATTAGGCGCGATACGTATATCAATGCGGGTGCAGAGTGCACATTTTTTCGCGCACCTTTCCAGCCCTTATCGTTCAACACCGGTGGGCCTTTCATGGCTTCGCTAGGGATGCATTGTGACAGGATTCTGCACATTTTTTTGCAGATACGTTCACACCGCTATAGGGAGCACCCGGCAGTCAACTATTAGGCCTAGAAGATTCACCATCCCGGTGATCGGACTCGGACGGGCGCAGACCTTGCCAGCTTTTGAAAACCGATCAGGAGTGCACAGCGATCAGGATTGCTTCGCCAGTTATGAAATCACCGCTGCCCAGGAGCCGTGCTTTGCCCTTCTCCAGCATGGCCGCTTCACGCGAAAGGGTGGGGCGTTTAGACATGGATATCCGTCCTGGGATCAATGGCCACCCGCCGCCCATTTGAAGTGATCTGTATATCCACAATCGGCCTATGCGGGCAGAGTCCAGCGGCGAGCCTAAGGATCGCCAGCTGGCTATTGCAGGCGAAATGTTGGAGTGAGGTTAGGCTATCCGGGAATTTTCCGTTTAGACGGGCCCGGTCGACAGATTTTTCTTAAGCGACCTATGAAAATCTTAATTTTCGGCGTTTTTCTCCAATTTTTCTTCATTTTCCTGTCCCAGCATGCGCTGAGGCATCCACCGATGTTTGTGTGAGGCGTATGACTCCGCGTTAGGTTTGAACCCTTATGGAGGAGTTGGACTATTGGGTGACCTCGGCTCGGCTAATCCTTGCAGCCGTGCCAGTTGCTGCGCTTGCACATGCAGGAGACGCTGGTCATGGCGGTGGGTGAGAAGGTCAGACCTGGACTTTCTCGCGTAGCAAGGTGATCTCACTCGCCATTATTTGTTCCTGCTGATGCGCCTGGTTCACGAGCAGCTTTTCGGCCGCCAAGTGCTGCTGCGCGGCGCTCAACTCACGCTCGAGCTGACGGAACTGTTGCTGCTGGTAGCCCTGCATACTGTTCGCGCGTTCCAAGTCCCGGTACAACTGCGTCAGCTCTTCTTGGCGCACGGCGAGTTGTTCACGCAGCCCCCACACCTCGGCTTGTAACTGACTGAACTGCTGACCATGCCGCTGCAGTTCTTCCTGGCGTTGCACCTGATGCAGTTGGCGAAAGTGCTCCAGCGATTCACGCGCCTGCTGGTGTTTGGCCTCGAGCGATCGGACCGTCGTCGTCCGCTAGGATTTTTGAGGGGCCGCGATGAGTGCAGTTTCCTAGCCCTTGACCAAGTCACCGCGTTTCATTGCGTGCGCCAAAATTTCAACGGTCTGGCGAAGAACGAAACTTGGCGGCACATGCATTTAGCACAACCAGCGGTTTCACCTCAGGTTTCGGGGCCTCTGCTTCAAGGTAAGCGTCCGACGAACACACCTTCAAAATCCTACAATCATGGCAAGCGTTTGATTAAAGCGCTGTGGTTTGCAATCCGCGCTGAGAAAACTTAATGGCTGGTGGCTTTGGAGCATCTGAGACCTCGCAGCTATTCAGTAGGTCAACTCCCTGCGCGGAAACGCTCGTTCGGCTACTGCACTTGCGCTGAAGAGGTTGCCAGATTTGCCCGGGCCCACTCCTCAGCGGTCGTGACCTGAATCGATTGCTGCGCGTTGAACGTGCCTGCTTTAGGCCAGGCCACACCTCTGCCCTGAGCGAACACAGCGCGGTACTTCTTGATGTGATGCGTTGGGTCTTTCTCCAATTCTTGGAGCAAGTACGGAACAGTCCACACGTTACGTTTGAACGGGCGGCCCAGTACACGTTCGAGGAGGCTCGCAACCTCTCCGTACGTCACAGTGTCTCCCGAGAGGTACACAATCTGATTGCGGAAGCGAGGTTCGAAGAAAACGATTTCCGCTGTCAACGCACCAATGTCGTCTGGAGTCGTAAGCGTCACGCTGGTCTCAAGACTGCCAAGCGCGTTCACGGTATCGTTTTCGAAGTCAACCACCTCGAATACTGGCTCGAACAGAAAGCTGGTGAACATACCCGTCGAGATGATTACCCATTCAGTTTTATCCTGGGCACGAAGCAATTCGCGTACATCAAGCTGAGCATCGAACAGATCCTGAGGACTGCCCCGACCGATTACCTCGAAGTCGACACCAAACTGCCACGGGAAGTAGCGCTTCACACCGGACTTCAGAGCAGCGGTAGCCAGCTTCATTGGTGTTTCCCGGCCTGCAACCATGCCTGCACAGCCTATTACGGTATCGAAACGTGCGAATACTTCAGCCAGCTGATCGATTGAGTCATTCACAAGGTCTGCGGCCACCATCTGGATGCCGAGGCCCCGAAGCTCATCGATTTCGACCTTTTTCTCGGGCACTTGAGTGTTGATGGTCGAATCCCTGAGCAGGACGCTGATTGTGGAACCGGGCGCGCGCTTTGCTACTCGCGCAAGATTGCGCAAAACCGGTAGCCCAAGCTCACCGGCGCCTAGAACGAGAATAGATTGGGGGGGAAACTGGGTCACTTCGGTCATGATTTCTCCTGAGACCTATTGTCTGTAAGATGAACAAATGCTTGCACGATTTGGCAACACTCGTAAGAAGGCACACCTGTGATACCAAAGAGAGAAATGACCGATCAGGAGGTTCTCAGCCAGGCAGAGACAATCTGCCGAACGCTTAGAGAAGACGATGATGGCGTCAGGCGGGAAGTGCTTGCTCACGCAGGCAACCGCTGGTCGTTGGGTATCCTGCATGCCCTGGGGGTGTACGGCACGATGCGTCATGCCGAAATAAAGAGGCAGATGACTGGGGTGACTCAGCGGATGTTGACCAAGACACTACGCTCCATGGAGAGGGATGGCCTAGTGGATCGGCGGGAGTTCGGTGAAATCCCCCCACGTGTCGAGTATGAGCTGACGCCGCTTGGTATGGGACTGTTGATCCGCATGTCCCCTATCTGGACTTGGGTTGTCGAGAACGTTGAGGATTTCCGCAAGGCGCGGCGTATTTTCGACAGCCAGGGTGACAAAAAACCCGCATGGCAAATACCTACATCGACACCATTAGGCTCAGAAGCGTCTGACTAAATGTAGCTCTCAGCGTATTAGGAGCCCTGTGCCCATTGATGCGGTAGTAATTGGCCAATCGCACTGGCCCTCTGTGTCGGCAACCGCGTCAGTACATCCTTGAGATACGCGAACGGATCATGCCCGTTCATGCGTGCCGATTGAATCAAACTCATAATTGCCGCCGCTCGTTTACCGCTACGCAATGATCCGGCGAAGAGCCAATTCGAACGGCCAAGGGCCCATGGCCGGATTGTATTTTCGACCCGGTTGTTGTCGATGGGCACAGCACCATCATCGAGGTAGCGCGTCAGTGCTGCCCAGCGTTTCAGGCTGTAATCCAGAGCCTTGGCCGTGGCCGTGCCCTCGGGCACAAGTGCGCGCTGAGCCAGCATCCACTCATGCAACTTCTCCGCGATGGGCATCGCCATTTCTTGGCGTAATCGCCAGCGATCCTCATCGCTCATCTCTTTGGCCTTCCGTTCGACCTCGTATAGGCCTCCGATTGAGTGCAGCGCCTGTTCGGCCAGTTGGCTTTTGTTCGCCACATGCAGGTCAAAGAACTTGCGGCGAGCATGGGCCATGCAGCCAATTTCGGTGATGCCCCGTTCGAAGCCGGCCTTGTAGCCCGCGAAGTCATCGCAGACCAGCTTGCCATTCCACGAGCCCAAGAAGTTACGCGCGTGTTCGCCAGCACGGCTCCGGCTGAAGTCGTAGACCACCGCCTTCAGTGCAGAGAATGGTGTCGTGCAGTAGGCCCAGACATACGCTCGGTGCGTTTTCTTTTCACCCGGTGCCAGCATCTGGACGGGTGTTTCATCGGCATGGACGACTTGCTGGGCCAGCACTGCCTCGTGCAGTGCATCCACGAGCGGTTGCAGTTGTACGCCGGTTTGGCCCACCCATTGCGCCAAGGTGGATCTAGGGATGGCCAGGCCGGCACGGCCAAAGATCTTTTCCTGCCGGTACAGCGGAAGATGGTCAGCGAACTTGGCCACGATTACGTGGGCCAACAAGCCGGCGGTGGGGATGCCCTTGTCAATCACCTGTGCCGGTACCGGCGCCTGGGTCAGGGTTTCGCACTGGCGACAAACCCACTTCCCACGCACATGTTGCTCAACGGTGAACACGCCCGGTGTGTAATCCAGCTTCTCGCTGACGTCTTCACCGATGCGCTGAAGTTGGCAGCCGCAAGCGCACCGAGTGCTTTCCGGCTCATGACGGATTACGGTACGTGGGAACTGCGCAGGCAACGGAGCACGCTTGGGCTGCTGACGGGGTTTGTCCGGTGCCAGGGCGGGACGAAGTGCTTTCAACTCGGCGTCGATGGCTTCGAGGTCGGTGTTGAGCAAGTCATCCAGCAAGCTGCCTTGCGCCGGGCTTATTTGCTCGCTGCGCTTGGCAAACTTGTGGCGTTTGAGGATCGCGATTTCGTGAGAAAGCTGCTCGATGATCCTCTCGTCACGATGGATCTTTCGGCCCATGGTGTCGACCTTCAACAGCAACTGCGCAGCGAGGGCGCGCAGTTCTTCAGGCGTCATCTGGTCGAGATTGGGCGAGGAAGTCATGCCGTGGATTTTACCAAAGCAGCCCACCTGCCACAGCTGAAAGGCGAGGCTAAATCAGTGTAATTGCGCCGTTAGAACCAATCCGCTGCCATGGTAAACCAAGCACCAGCGCTTGTAGTTGTTCGGCATCGAGTTCGACTTCCAGACCGCGATGAGTACCAGGCCAATGGAATTTCCCTTGGTTCAATCTCCTTGCTGCAAGCCAGATGCCCACACCATCGTGCACCAGCACTTTCATCCGGTTGGCGCGTCGGTTGGCAAACAGATAGGCGCAGTGCGGCTTCGCCGCACCAAATACCGCGACCACGCGGGCCAGCGCCGTGTCGGTGCCAGCGCGCATATCCATGGGCTCGGTGGCGAGCCAGATGGCGTCGATGCGGATCATTGCGAGAGGCTGCGGATAAAACGTGCGCAGCCGTCAGGGTCGGAGCTGGGCCATTTGACCGTGATAGATTTGTCGCCCAGCGGCAGTACGATGACAGCTGCTTCGTCAGCGCGCTGTTTAGGCATCGTTTGCAGCGGTACAAACGCGGGAAGTGGCACGACGGCCTGGTTGCGGTATATCGGCAGCCACTTGCGAATTACGTTGGCATTGATGCCATGGCAGATGGCGACGCTGGAAACTGAGGCACCGGGTTGCAGGCATTCCTGCACGATCTGCGCCTTGAAAGATTTGGGGTAAGAGCTTCGTTGGCGCATGGGATCCTGGCGATAAGGGTGATCGCGTCCGCTTAAAAATAGGCGGACACCATCACCCCTAATTCCGGATTTCTGAAGGTGTGTTCGCTGGCCGCTTACGCTTCAAGGGGCGTTTGAGGTGAAGTTAATACGCGGTCATCCATGCTCGTTTTGTCCGTCGTGACTAGAAATGCTGGACGCTTTGACTGCTGCGTGAGCAGCCCTGAGGAGTTGTCGAAAATGTACAAGGTGCTCCACCACTGCCCGAGTTAGCGCGGCAGCAGGTCCACTGGCGACACACAAGGTGAGAGAGTTACCGCCTTCTAGGCCCATGAACCCAAGCAGCACCGAAGCGGTCCGCACGTCTTAGAGTGCAATGCATGACCTTGACTTGATCACCATTTAGGCTCCAATTTCCTAAATTCTCGCATCTATGGCATATAACCGCTATTAGAGGTGAAATCTCGGTCGGCTGATCACGGTACGGTAGACGCTACAGAACGTGCGGGCGCTACCTGGCGCGGCAGACCAAGAATCAGGATCGGGTTGATGAGTGGGAAATTTGGAGACGGAATAAGACGCTTTTGGTGGGCACTGGTATAGGGTGCCTGAAACATACCCATTGACTTCTGCAGACTACTGAATGCCAACTGTCCACATTCCATGGAATGTGGACAGTAGATTTATCGAGATTTCACGATAGTCAAGGTATCCGTCCGGCCAACACTTCCTGACGCCTCCGCCGAAGGTGTGTTGGCCGGACGGATACCGAGAGCCAACCGCTAGCCCAGCAGGCCGTGGTTACCTGGAGACGTTACCTTGAAGCCTTGGCTGCTGGCATCCCAGATTAGGAAGTTGTGTCGTCACAGCGTTAGCTGTTCAATGGCGTAATAGGAATTTAGAGATTAGCGATCAAAATTTGCCCCAGAGCTCCGGTGATGCAACGCTCGTTTACCACTTTTGTTATGCAACTGTGCTCAAAGCGGCGGATATGCGATACGACGTCCGTGGCTATCTATTATCGGAGCTAGTCAGCCTTTGTTTAGGCAATCGCGCTACCGTGCCTCTGGCCTATCGCGCCCGTTACGAACGCAGCGTGCAAAGCGAGGCTATTGCGTTCGTGGAATCGTGCACCGCTCAGTTGCTATTTGGCTCGGGACGATTCTCTCCTCATGAATACAGTTACGGGGTAAAAGGACCGGCAGCCCCTATGAGACATCACCATCGCCAATCAGATTTCCCCGATGCAGTTCGGGTTTACCACTCGGGCGTTATGCAGCATGACCGTATTTAGAATCCTCATACTCGGCTCGCCATTTCCTGACAGGTGTTGGAGCCTAAAGCACCGCTGTTTCAGGAGACGCCGCGAACAAATTTTGATGGCAGCTGAGCAAGTGTTGGGCAACTCTGAGCTGGCTGAAGCATGGCTCACCAAGCAGGCGATTGGACTTGGCCGGCGTCTGCCGTGCATGCTCTTGGAAACTGATCAGGGGTACATGGAGGTTGTGGATTTCCTGGTACGGCTCGATTACGGTGTCTGTTGATCGCCACGTATACTCTAGGTAGCAGTTGCTGCCTGCCCCGATGCTGCCCCATTCGGGTAGGAGACGACGAAGCGCTTGGGCAGGGTCGCTGAGCGTAATACTATCCACCGAAATGTCATGACACGCGGGGTGCCCATGAAGCAGCTCAAACAAGAACCCAAGCCTCTGATGACCGCCCGTTTTCAAGCAGAAGCACGCCAAACACTGGCCAAGCGCAGCAACCAAAGTCGCTTTCTCGACATTGCTGCCTCCAAAGACCGGAGTTGGGAGCCTGTAGGGCGTCTGGCAGGTTAAGTCTATCTGCGGACTTTCCCGGGTCCAGTGCTGAGCCTGTGGTGTCAGCTTTTGACCTCGCTCACGGGGGTAACGTATCGCGATTTGGTACGTCTACGACTTTGGCCAAACCTAGGTAAATGGTGAGGCAACCCATCAACCCTGTAGCGCCCCGTACCTCTCACTTCGGGCAGCATCCAGTACCCGCGCCGGGTCGTCCACCATCACATCTTTTGGCATCTGCCCCCCTAGGTAGCTATTGGATGAGCCGAACCAGAGCGCCACAGCCCAGTCTGGCTTGCTGGAACCGAGCGCCGTGATGATGACTGCCATTGACGAAAATGGGCGGAAGTTGGAAGCGGGGTCAAAGGCATAGAGGGGAAAGTATTCCTTGTCCTCCTGAGCCAGCGAGAAGATGTTGCCCGCGCGTTTCCACTCCTTGAGTTCAGCTCTGGATTGCTCCGTGCTTAGCTGTGCCACCACTGCAAACGCATCGACACTCAAGAAATCACCGCTTCTCAGGAGGCGTGCTTTGCCCTTCTCCAGCATGGCCGTTTCACGGGAAAGGGTAGGGCGCAGGGACATGGATCTCCGTCCGGTGATCAGTGGCCGCCTACCACCCAATTTTATGATGTGGCTAGTAAGCTCACATCCGGCCGGTGCGGGCGGACCAGGGTCGTGAGTAGGGACTGCCAGGTCGCTGTGGCAGGCTAGCTTAGTGCTGGAGTGGTATGAGGCTATCCGGGAATTTTCTGTTCAGAAAGACTCGGGCGTCAGCTTTTTCTTAAGCGGCCCATGAAAATCTTCAGTTTTGGCGTTTTGCTGCATTTTTTCTTAACTTTCCTGCCCGCATGCGCTGAGGCACACCGCGACGCTCGCGTGTGGAGGGACGACTCCGCGCCAGGCTCAATTCGTCATTGAATTGGGCTGTCGGATGATCCCGGCTCGACCAAGCCTTGCAGGCGTGCCAATTGTTGCGCCTGCGCCCGTAGGAGGCGCTGGTCATGTCGGTGGGCCAAGAGGTAAGACCTGGACTTCTCGCGTAGCAAGGTGATCTCGCCCGCCATTATTTCTTCCTGCTGATGCGCTTGTTTCATGTGCAGCTTCTCGGCCGCCAATTGCTGCTGCGCGGCGTTCAACTCACGCTCAAACTGACGGAGCTGTTGCTGCTGGTAACCCTGCGTGCTGGTCGAACGTTCCAGGTCTCGGTAGAGCTGTGTCAGCTCTTCCTGGCGAACGGCCAGTTGTTCACGCAATCCCCGCACCTCAGCTTGCAACTGACTTAACTGCTGATCATGCCGTTGCAGTTCTTCCTGGCGTTGTAACTGATGCTGTTGACGAAAGTGCTCCAGGGATTCACGCGCCTGTTGGTGTTTGGTCTCGAGCGAGTGGATCGTCGCCGCACGCTCCTCGAGCAGCTGGAGCTGCTGTCGGCACGCCTCCTCAAGACGCCGTCGCTCACCTTCGGCCAGCTGCAGTTGGCCCGTGAGCTGCACTTCACGCAGACGCAACTGCCGATGGGCCTCCATCTCTGCGGTGTGTGCCACCTGCAACTGCTCGAACCGCGCGGCCTCCACCGCTCGCTGCTGCTGGTAGGCCGCTTGTTGCCGCTCCAGGCGGGCCCGGTCGACGGCGACCGTGGCCTGCGCTTCGTTGGCCAAACGCTCAGCTAGACTCAGCAGCAGCGCCTGTAATTCTTCCGACAGATTCACCTGTGGTGGATGGGGTTCAGCCACGGCTAGCTCACGGAGGAAACGAAGGATGGTGGTCTTTGAACCCGTGTGACCGAGCTCTGCTCGCACGGCCTCAATGCTGGGTGACAGACCCCGGGCGAGGAGGGCATCCCGTGCACGCTGCACGAGGGCTTTGTTGATACCAGCGCGGGCCATGGGTCTGCTCCCACTTTTTCGTACTGTTCAATCAGTATGGAAGTACACGTGTACAAGCGCCTGATCCGGTACCAATAATCGGACAGACTGACGTTTGAGAAGCCAAGTTTCTCGCACGTGATAGCGCGTTTAGCGGTGATTTGCCGCTTGCGGGGGTACAGACGGAGGCGGTGGTGGACACTTCGCCCGATCGTTATCTCCAGGCCGCGCGTCGCGCCAGTACCGAGCGGCGCTACGCCCAGGCCATTGCGCACTTCGAGACGGAGTGGGGTGGGTTGCTGCCCGCCTCCAGTGAAAGTGTGGTGCGCTACCTCACGCATTACGGCGACCAACTGACGAGCCGAACCCTGCGGGTGCACCTGGCCGCCTTGGCGCGCTGGCACCAGCAATTGGGCTTTGCCGATCCCACCAAATCCTATCGGGTGCGCGATACGCTGAAGGGGATTCAGGCGCTGCATCCGCAGCCGGTGAAGCAGGCCGAGGCCCTAGCGCTCCACGAGTTGGAGCTCTGCATCAATCAATTGGCTGAAGAGCTTGCGGATCCGCTGCCAGTGGTGAGGCTGCGTGCAGCCCGTGATCAGGCACTGATCCTGCTAGGGTTCTGGCGGGCATTTCGCAGCGACGAGTTGAGCCGGTTGCGTATCGAGAACATCCAGTGGCGCAAAGCTCAGGGGTTGGAGCTGTTCCTACCAAATAGCAAAACTGACCGCAGCAACCGCGGCCGGTTGGTCAAAGTTCCGGCACTTAAGCGCTTGTGCCCAGTCGCGGCTTATGAGGTGTGGTTGAATGAGAGTGAGCTTACCGAGGGCGCGCTGTTTCGCTCCATTGATCGCTGGGGGCATATCGGTGAGCAGGCCCTCAACGCCAACAGCGTATCCCGACTACTGCGTCAAGTTTTTCTACGTAGCGGCGTCGACCCGGAAGGCTATTCGGGACACTCCCTGCGCCGAGGCTTCGCCACGTGGGCTAGTGCGAATCAATGGAGTCATAAAGCTTTGATGGATTACGTCGGCTGGCGTGATGTGCAGTCAGCTATACGCTACATAGACAGTGATGGACCGTTTGGTAATTGGGCTTTGTAATATTATTAACGAAATAATCAGCTGTATTATGGGGCTTAGAATTGCGAGAGGTGAGTTATTTGAAGAGGGTTACTGTACACAGGTGTGGATCGCTGCTCCCGCAGGCTTTCCTGCAAGTTGATGGTTTTCTCGCGAAAAAACTTTCGGTCAACAATAGGGACTGTTTGCCAAGCGGTCGGGTTATCTTGACTTTTTGGTGTTTGTTCGGTCATTGCTGATCGTGTGCATGCAGCATATGTTAAGGCGGTTAATGCTCCGCGAAAGCTGTACTCCGCGGAGCGAATCAATTATTTTTTATCTAGTCGTTGGTTCGAGCACAACCTATTGTATTCAGCACCGCTCTACCGAAGAAACACATGTTGTTTAGGTGTAAATATTGGCTGATCCACGGTCGTTTTTTACAGGTGTCCGAGCTACCCATCCTTAATGTATTTGTACAGCTAGTATAAAATGGACAAATCAGAGCGTCGGGGTGTTTTATTTCTTTTGGGTCCAATTTTAGGAAGCTAAACGTATAGAGGAATGACGCTTGTGCCATCCGACGGCCTGCAGATAGCTCTGGATCGAGTTGGTCGGCTAAGGATATGTCGTACATTAAATCCTTTTGCGGCTTATCACTTTCACCAGCTCTTTCTTGGACCAAGAAGCCAGTTCCGTACTTCTCCAGAGAATGGAATAATGCTGCTGCGCCTTCAGATGCAAATGTGTCAACTAAAGATATTTCGAAAAAAGGATCGCTTAGTCGGTGGTCGAGATTCTCACGCATTTTTTTTGTGGCGTACTTCACGGCCCTTGCAACCGGTTCATCGGCAGGGAATAAGCTGTCAATAAAGTCAATATTTCTGGCAATTGCATCTGCATTGAGCTTAAGATGTTCTAAAGCTGCTTTGATAATTAATTGATCGGGGTCAATGCCTTGTTCACTGGCTATTTGCGCACGTTCAAGCAGTTTCGGCAACCATTCCGGTGGGTCGAGGTGTTGAAGTGAAAGGATACCGCATTTCAACACTGTCTCAGCAGCCAAGTCGGGCGCGATAAAAGATGCTAGTTTACTGACTAAGTGATAGGGATAAACATTTGCAGAGGCAAGCTCTTTGTTTTTAATAAGGTATCGTTCTTCGAGTAAAAAGGCTACGGACTCGACAATCTCATGGCAACCGATAAGGGTTTCGATGTGTTCCTTGCCGTCAATGACTGTGTCGCACACTATTTCAGTGCACTTGTAATTTATATCATCGTCAATTGACCAGCTCCGTAGTGAGTATGATAAGAGTTTTACGCTGCTGCTTGGTGTGTTGTGCGGTATTCTGTTGGCCTTAGGAGAGCGAGCGTTGAGCCTGTAATTAAGCTGTCTGTGGATGTTGTTAAAGTGCTGAGGGTCGGGTGCTGTAGGACTGTCATAAACATAAGTGCGGACATTCGACCAAAGCAATACGGTGTGAGAATACGCGACTATGCCGTGATATGTGGATATATTGTGCAGGAAGTGTAGCCATTCATGAATGAAGAAGCCTGATTCTTGGGGGGTTTCAAAGCCCCGTAGGTTTTCAGGATCGGCAAATGGTTGGAAGGCAGATTTAAATTTAATTACTTGGTAGTCTGGGAGGTAGGTGGCTGCCGCTTCACTAATCATGGTTGAAATCCAGTGGTTGTCGGTTTTTTGTCATCACGCCCGATGCGTTATGGCGCTTGGGGAGACTATTTAAATCACGCAGAAGGAAAAAGCCCCATTGGTATGTGGGATATGCCAGCGGAGCTACATTTCTTTAATATTTGCTCCGCTTCTTCATGGATTTTGTTTAAATCTACCTTATTGCCCATGTTGTAGAATTTCTTTTCTGATACCACGTATAGCTTTATTGGGAGGAGTTTTGGTTCGTAAATGTCCCAGTCGGAAATGGTTAAATTGTATGCAATTGGGGGCGGGTCGAAAGGATCGTTAGAAAGTCTGAGATTAAGTCGATCTAGATGCTCGTCGAAGTGCTCTACTGAATTGCGTACTGTTCTATTCTGGATTTCTGTTATGTCAATGGATTCTAAAAAAGCATTGATTGTTTCTGCTCTATTTGTGCGCAGTGCGAATAAAGGTGCGGTTTCACTTTTGCTTTTTTTCTTGGGAAGGGAGATTAGTCTTGAAATTCCTGCTGCATCATTCAGCAGTGAGGTTATTATGCTATGTGTTTCTGGGTCATTTTGTATGAAAGCGCCCGGGAAAAGTGGCTGGGTGTTATCGAAGACTAACTTGCATTTTTTGTCAATTTGGTAAGCTAGGTAATGTAGTTCGTGGTAGTAATATTTATTTAGTTTTGTGGTTTCGAATTTCATTGTGCGTCCGTTCGGGGCTTTTCAATGATTATTATTTATCATAGGCTTGTATATTGGTGTGCAATTTTTGAATAGTCTGCTCAAATCTGGCGACCCGTATTAATGGGTCGCCAGGCTTAACTGGTTATGCGGAGGATCTGAGGTCATTGAAATCCTCTTCCAAATGGACTGAAAATTCACGCGGGATCTTCAGTGACTCTACTAGGTAGCGTGACATGTTCATGCTGAATTGCCTGATTCTTTTGTTGGACTGAATGGCCTGAGAGATGTACTCGTCTTTATGTGCTTCCTTTGTGGATATTTTCATTAGAGCAAGCTCCCTGAGTGGAAGTATGCACTTTTGTATGTCCGTGGGGGAATTCAAGAGTTTTCGAGTTAACTCCATGAAGCCTGACCAGTCTTTGAGCTCGGGATCTTGTGGGGCTGCGCCTTCACGCTGCGCGGTAAAGAGTTCAGTAAGCCTGCTGCGCAGCGTGTAACTGTCTCTGCCTCCCCAAATATAGAACTTTAGAATGCTCTCGAATTGCTTTTCTTCTGCATCAAACTCAACTATGTTGCGGAGGTCGTGTATCACTTGCGCCATTAGGAAGGCGAATATTGAAAGCGAGTATAAGAAAAGGCTTTTGTGTTTGTCCTTTGCCGGATCAAGCTCACCTTTTATTTTTGAAAGTGCGGATAAAAATTTGCGTAAAGCTTTAACTGCATCTTTTTCGATTGGTGCTTCACTGTGAAGAAAAGCTGAAAATTTAGCAAGAGCTGGTTCATTAAGGGTGATATCATAAAGTTTAGTCCAGTTTTCAATGGAGGTTGAGTAGCAATAGTCGATGCTGAAGTCAAGCGAGCAAGAATTTGCATAATTTTGAAACTGAGTTTCGTCAAATAAATGCACTTTGATTTGTTTTGCGGACAGGCGATGTGCTTCAGATGCTTTTTTTCTCAAGATGATAAATGCTTCATCGCAACCACTAAATGTCATCAAGCCCCCGGCCCAAAACGCTCGATTGATTGGGCTGGTTTTACCTAAAGTTTTGCAATCAAATAGTACTCGTCGTGGCCGACCAGTAGAATCAATCTTGACCCCTAAGACGTCCATGTCGGTAATAATCGTGCTGGTCGTTGAAAGCTCTCTGAAATTTTGAATGTCGACTTCAGGGAAAGGAATCATGTCGTTGACCAAGCAGAAGCGAATCGCCATTTCTTTTTGATGTATATCTTTATCTAGATTGGCCATGTCATTCGTACGCAAGGATTAGTTGTTCGAATTGTTCCGCAGACTCACCATGAAGTGTAACTTGACTTCGCCCTTTTAGCTCGGCAGCAGAAATGATTGACTGGATATATTTCTCATCCTTAGATAAAGCAATTCTGGCTTCTTGCTTTACATCTAAGTTTGCCAATTCTCCAGTTCGTAGGAGATTGATGGCTAAATCCAGGGCGGCTTTGTTTTCTGGTTCGGGATTTAAGTGAAATTGATACCTGTCGCCAGCGATATGCTTCAGGTGCCCGACACGGAGGAAAACTAAGTTTCTATATTGGCTGGCCGCCTCAGAGTTCGAACCAATATAACCTTGGTCACGAAGTACTTCAAGGATCCTGATTGGCATTTTGATTCTGAACTGCTCTGCTAGGAGTTGACCTTTTCGGACGCAAGCGACTAAGGCCATTGCACGTTCATAGATTTCTCTGTTCGAAGAGTCAAGCCGGCTTTTGCCTGGCTTAGGGGTGAAGACAAAAGTCTCCTTGGAGTTCTTGAACTCAATGGAGGGAGGCTTCAGTATTCCCTCTGAGCATAAATGGATCAATAGTTGCATCTGCTGATTGGTGAGCTTTTTGCCGCCAAGTTCGGCACGCTTTTGGATTAATGAAAGTGGCCAGCCCTGATTGCTTTTTATGACGTCAAGGACTATGGATATGTCATCTGCACCAACCTTCGCCGTAAGGTCGGCTAGCTCACCTAAATTGTCCGAGAAGTAAAATGGGCTCGCGATTATGTTGCGTCCTCGCGCTCGGAATTCTTTAAAATAATTTCCTGTTTCGCCGATGTTGACGCAGCGCTCCATTAATTTGTGATCAATGCCAATGTTAGATACTAAGCGGTCACGATTTTCAGGTTTCTGTTGAAGCTCCGACAGGATTAGTAGCGTCCCTTGTTCATGCTCATTGAGCTCGGAGAAACTGAAATAATCGCCCACTCGCTCATAGATATCTTTGAAGTGGGGTATGTCAGGTATTATCGATAATATTTTACCGTCTTTTTTCACTATGCCTACATATTCTATTTCTCCCAGTATCTCGATTACTTCTCTTAAGGCATATGACGGTATTGAAAAGAAATGATCGCTAACTTTTCTGAGGACTTCGAATTCGATTTCCTGAAGGCCTCTCAGGTGTATTGCCAAGGTCGCGGCCATGCCCATTGTTCGGAGGCGGTCAAAATCAGGCACATCTATACGACCCAGCCCTGCTTGCACGTCGTATGAGAGTTCAATAAGTTTTCGGCCTTTTAACATAGTTTGCTCTTTTGTCTTTGTCTGGATGGTTGTTTGGCTTTATTGTTGATTGTGTGCTTTGTAAACGGATTTCGAACATGATCGTATGGTGCAAAGTTAATTTTTATATTTGATGCTCAGTAGGGAGTGCCCCGGCTTCTGTTCAGTACTGATGTGTCCATGGATTTTCCGGTGCGCGGCATGCCCGAGTTATCTAGGTAAACTATTTTATCTTCAGTGCGCGCCGCGGATAGGCCAATTTGGGCCAGTGGAAAAAACTTCGGTTGTTGGGACTTTTGGGGGTATTGCTGAGCGTCTGCAATATGCCTCGCGCAGCTATTTGATTCTGGTTGTCGTATGCGGGTAAATGGCCCGCGAAGACTCTTGATGGCTGGAGTGTCGATTGAAGTCTTCTAGGAGGAGCATGATGTTGCGTACCCAGTGCACGTTTTCCCCACAGATCCCCCTCGAATCTGATCTCTTGGGTACAAAACCGCGGAAGCGCGGCCTGGACCCATGGTGGGGCCTCCGAACACAGCAGAGTTTCTCCATCAATATCCATACCTTAGCTCTCTATCCCTGATAGCGATGAATGCAGGATGCTATCATACCGCCATCACTAGGCAGATCGTCCATCTGTCTGATGCCAGTTTCCCGTAAAATCACGCCGAGGCAGCTCAGTGCTGCTCAGTGATCATTATGCTCGGTGCCCTGAAGTGCTTTGCTATGTGGCCGTCGGCAAATCGACCGCCAGGGCTGTCCCAGCCAGTTCATAGGTCTGATCTGACTACTCTTAGGCATTCCTGCTATGCACGGAGCCACAGTAGCCTGGTTGGGGTTGCATCCAGGCTGTGCGAACCATCGTAAGGGTGACCCGTGGTGGCCAAAAAGGGTACTATCGCCGGTCATCTTATTAGCGGACGACCTGCCTGGCCTGGCCATTGTCTTGGGGCAATCGGGCACCGCAGTTGCCACATTTTAAAGCGAGAAATACCAGTGGGTGATGTAAGCACTCCAAATCCTGCGTTGGCGTCGCCCGCGCCAGCTAAGCAACGTTTGACCATCCCTGCGTTAACCCTTGCGGAAGCTGACGAAATTCCGGTTGAGACACTGATCCGTTTTGCTTTGCGAGACGGTCGGCGCCCACGTCCGATCTATACTGCCCATAAGTGGTTTGCTCGTCGCCTTCCGTCAGTATTCCGAAGCTTGCTAATCGGGGTGACCACCGTGCCCGGGGCTGATTTCGAGTCGCTTTATTACGGTGATGCCGACTTAAACGGGCTCACCGTCCTGGATCCGTTCGTAGGCGGCGGTACTTCGGTATTTGAAGCCTTTCGCTTAGGCGCTAACGTCCACGGCTGCGACGTTGATCCAGTGGCTTGTGCGGTCAGCCAGCTCGAACTCGATGCCGCCACAATGCCGGATTTGCAACCGGCTTTGGAGCAGCTCAAAGAGCGGGTTGGACAAAAGGTGCTCCAATTCCACCGCTCAGGTGACGATCTCGTACTGCATCATTTCTGGGTGCAGCATGTCAGTTGTCAGCAGTGTTCGGCTGACTTCGATGCTCACCCCAGCTACATCCTCGCCGACGACGGAAAGGTGCGTCATGCTGTGTGCGCATACTGTAATGAGGTCGCAACACTTGCCTCCGGCACGCGAGCGTTTGATTGTGCCGCCTGCGGTCAGCACACGGTCTGTGACGAAGGTCCAGGGAAGGGGGGGCGAGCTGCATGCCCTAGCTGCGGACATGCGGAGCCGTTGATAGACCGCGGCCGCCGCAGCGGTGTCCCCGCATGGCGGCTTTTTGCCGTCGAGACGATTCCCCGCACCGATGACCGTCGGGTAGTGCCAATAGCCAATCGCGTATTCAGACGCGCCACTGACGATGACCGCCAGCAGTTCGCGGAGGCTTCAGTGTTGTTGCATCGCGGACTGGCCGAGGGCAGTCTCACGTTACCGACAGACCCGATAGAGGCTGACGGGTGGTCGGACGAACGCCTGACCGCGTACGGGTATCGTTATTGGTCAGAGCTGTTCAATGATCGGCAACTTTTGCACTTGGCGTGGCTAATGAAGGAAATAGCCACATTGCCGGAGCCGGTTCGATCATTCATATCCATGGCATTCAGCGACCATCTTACGACCAATTGCATGATGGCTTCCTATGCTTATGGGTGGCGTCGTCTGACGCCGCTATTTTCGCTCCGCGCGTTTCGCCATATTCAGCGGCCGGTGGAGTTGAACCCATGGATCGAGCGGACGGGGCGAGGGAGCTTCCCAAACACGGTACGCAAGCTAGGGCAGGCCGCTGCCTATGCGCGGTCTCCCAAGGAGCCAAGGGCGGCTGCAGAATTCGTTCCTGTCGCGCGTCGAATATCTAAGCGCCCAGGACGCATCCACCTCGGCAGCGCACGTACGCTGAGCTTTCTAAAGAGTGGCTCTGTCGACGTGGTCATGACAGACCCGCCTTACTTCGACAATATTGCGTATTCCGAGCTTGCTCAGTTCTTCACGCCATGGTTGAAAGCTCTAGGGGTGATCGGCAGCTTGCCCCGTGATCATGTCATGAGCGAGAGTTTGGTCGCACGCAAGCACCAGCCGCAGAGTGTTCAGCACTTTATCTCTGGGCTGGGAGAGGCGTTTGTGGAGGTTGAACGAGTACTGCGGCCTAAAGGAGTGGTAGCATTTAGCTATCGGCATACTGAAGCCCCTGCATGGTTGGCGTTAGCGGAGGCCATTGCCGCTACCGGCTTACATGTTACTCGTGTTCTGCCGATGCCTGGTGAAGTAGGTATGGGCTTGCATGGACAAGGAGAGCGTGGCCTGTGGGATGCCATCTTTATCCTGCGACGTGGCCGGCGTCTTGTGGGTCAGGCGCGAGAACTCTTCGTCTCCCCGGCCGATATCCTGGCCGCAGATGAGGCGGTCGCTGAATGGCGCGAGCGATATGGTTGCCTGTCGATAGCCTTCAATGCGATCGACGCGATTGCTCTGAGGAGGGCCTTCCTTGTGGGGCAAGCCTTGGCCAAGAATAAAATAATCGGGCTTGATCACGTACCGCTCAAGGAGGCGCTGCGTTAAACAGCCAAATTGAAGTGGAAGGGAATGCCAGTGCCTTATCTGAGTAAGCGGGTTATCAGTAACTATTTTCGAACCGATTGTCCGCGCCAGCTGGCGTTGATGCTCTACCCCCACAACAAGCAGTACGAGCCTGCGCGCAGCGCACTTGAAATGCCGCCCAAAGCAGTGGGGCGTACAGGTATGAATGCACTGACTGAAGAAGGAGGGCGCTGGGAGCAGGCCAAACTTCATGATCTGGAGGTTACCTTCGGAGCCGAAGCGGTGCTTGGAATGAAAACCAAGCTCGACTACCAAGACCAAAAGCTGTCGGCGGTCATCCCTCGCGCATTGCCCGGCATGTTCCTCGTCAGGCCTGAGTACCAAGTTGGTGAGACGTTCATGCGAGCGTTGACCATTGACGAGATGAGCACCGCTTACAAGCTCGCATTCGCCAACCTCATTCCCGATCTGATCCAGGTGATTGCACCGGAGGACATTGAGCGGATCGTTCACGCTGACGGCACTGTGCACCCTGCCGATGGACGAGTAGGGCTTCGGGTCATCGACATCAAAATGACGGCTGAGCCCAGCGCATCGTATTTTGCCGAGATTACCTACTACTCACTTGCGCTCGCCGGTTGGCTGCAAGATCAGGGTTTTGCCGAGCGATTCGCTGTGGTTGCTGAAGCAGCGATCTGGCCCGGCTCGCACGATGCAGCTGAGATCGTCAAGCTACAAGCGGCTAGGCGCGAGGAGGGGCGGCAAGCCTCGGATGCGGAGTTGCGAGCAGCTCTGAAGCTGGACATTGAAACGCTTGAAATCGAAGTATTCGCACCACGGCTGCGTTATTTTTTCAACGTTGAACTGCGTGCCGCCCTTGAGAAACCTTGGCGCGACCAGGACTATCACGTCAGTACCGCTTGCAGTGGTTGTGAATATTTGGGCTATAGCTGGAGCCCAGATGTTGTGCCTCATGCTGAGCATTGCATGCCGCGCGCCGCAAAGGATGGCCACCTTAGTTCGATTGCTTTCTTGCCTCGGGGGGCACGACGGGCTTTGGGGGATCGCGCGGTGATCCAGGCAGAAACCCTGGCGGGTCTATCTGCAGATGATGAGGCGTTTGATTGCCACCCACGGTTACGAGCAGCGCGCACGGTCGTGGCGGGCAGAGCACAGGCTCTCTCTACCAAGGTCAGCAGTATCCCTTCAGGCTCGGGTACCTCTGCAGTGCTGCCCAATTGGTCGGACCTCAGCCTCTTCCTCTCCGCAGACTTTGATGTCGGAAGTGGTTTGACGCTAGCGTTCGGCATAGCCGGTTTCTCGAGGATTAATGGCGAGACCGAACGCGTCGATGCGCAGGTGTTTGTGAATGACACTCGCAGTATTGAGAGCGAACGCCGAGAGCTGCTGAATTTCCTGACTTACCTAAGTAAAGCGTTGAGCGCAACGCTGAAGGCAGAGCCCAAGGCCACTGTACAAATCTACCTCTGGGACTCAGTGACATATGAGCACTTGATCCGGGTAATTGGCCGCCACCTTCAATACATCATGGCCGATAGCAATCTTAAAAAGCTGGCCTGGCTGTTCCCTGCCGACGAGTTGATCGAAAACGCAAGCTACCGCTCCGCAGATGCGCCCATCACCATCGTGCGAAACGCGGTGCAAGCGTTGGTCGCGGCCCCGATTCCCCATTACTACTCATTATTGGCTCTAGCGCGCGAGTTCCGGCCGCCGGTTAAGCCTGACCGTACGCCCTTTGATTTCCGAGTGCCGACTATTTTTGAGGATCCGTTGTCCGACCAGGTGCCTTCAGAGCGGGCTCATGAAATCTGGACCCGGATGGGGGCACCGCGTCCGTGGAGCCAGCAGGTCTCCCAGCTCAGATCGACAGTGACCACGAAGTTGCGCGCGACGGCCTCGATTGTCTATCGCTTACGCTTGGAGCTGAAAGGGGAGCTGCGTAGCACATCGCCGAAGATCGCCAACATCAAGGCTCCGTCTATGTTAGACAAGGTCAGCGCTGATGGGCAGGTCTGGTTTGCCTACGCCAAGCTGAATGCCAAAGTGGCGGCACTTGAACAAGCTATCACCATGGCCACTCCGGTACATGAGCGAGAGGCGCGCTATCTGGCTGCCCGACTTGAGCGCGAGCTGATGGGGGCTGAGGCCAATCTAGCAGCTGTGTCGCTGGGGATCGCTCGAGAACCTGGTGTAAGATTTTACCAGCTTGGTCAACATTCTCTGGAAGCGAAGTTCGAACCGGGGGACTTCCTTTGTGCGCTGTCACCGGCATCCATGGCTGATTTTCATATGCAGCAGGTGAGGGATGTAATCGGCAGTCAAGCGTTGCCGTCTGAGATCAAGCTAAGTCCCTACGTTTACGCAACATCGTTAACCAAGGTCACGGTTTTGGCGATTGATCGGGAGAAGCGTTGCATTGCAGTGTACCTGGATCCGGCCATTGACGACTTCCTGCGTTTGATCGAGGGTGACCTGGACCTGAGTCGAGACGTTGTATTGGACAAGTTGGTGACCGACTTCATGACCAAGCGTTTGGAAAAGGCCTTGAAGGCAATTGGCAATCCCCCGCTCGCCGTAAAGGCGGGTGTTTCGACGTCGCAGGTATTGGGCAAGCCCGCCGTCAAGAAAGTCAGCGCTTCGGTTCCGGTCGAAGAAGTGCTGTGGAATACCGCAGCACTTGCACATACTCCGACGCAGCGAAGCGTAAGCAGAATTCGACCTCGCCTGGAAGGCTACGGTATCAGTTTGAATGACAGCCAGTGGGATGCATTGCGTCAGGCAGTGGAGCAGCGCCTAGCGTTAATCTGGGGGCCTCCGGGTACAGGAAAATCCGAGACGCTGCGGGCCATTCTGCTCGGCCTGCTGGTGGACTCACATCAAAATGAGAGTCCGATACGCATTCTAGTCACTAGCAACACCTACGACGCGACTGACAACGTTGTGGTGAAGGGTTTCCAAAATATCTTGGCGTTGGGAGCAAAAGAGACTGGGCCAGTGCAGTTGGTGCGCTTGCGTTCTGGTTCCAAGGCATCATCAAAGGATCTGGCAGCGGAGATTAACCTGCTGAATGATCCAATGGATCCCAAGGTTCGCGAGCTTCACGCGACGCTGCGGGCGAAGCTCTGCAGCGTCATCGTGTCGGCACCGCCGCAGCAAGTTACTAAGTTTGCTGTTCTAAACGGTAATGCGGCAGAACCTTTGTTCGATGTTGTGCTGATTGACGAAGCGTCGCAAATGGACATGGCGAATGCCGTCCTGGCCCTGGCTCCCATTGCAGCCAATGGCGCCACAATTGTGGTGGGTGACCCTAAGCAACTGCCCCCTATCCAGCAAGTCGAGCCGCCCGTTGGTCTTGAGAAACTGGTAGGTTCGGTTTATGACTTTGTAGCGGATCATCGCGGTGTTAAGCCGGTTAGTTTGCT
This sequence comes from Pseudomonas sp. LRP2-20, assembly GCF_024349685.1. Classification (NCBI taxonomy): domain Bacteria; kingdom Pseudomonadati; phylum Pseudomonadota; class Gammaproteobacteria; order Pseudomonadales; family Pseudomonadaceae; genus Pseudomonas; species Pseudomonas sp. LR2-20. Next base: position 2,328,808 of record NZ_AP025944.1, read on the forward strand.
GGAAAACTACCGTTCCAATGCTGATATTGTGGGGTTCAGCCGCTTTGCGGGGTACCCGGTAGAATTGACTGCATTCTTCCCTGATTTGCGGATCGCCACAGACGTGCCGCTGCCGAAGGTCCGCCCTCTGGATTGGCCGCAGAGTTTAGAGTTTGCCGAGGAATTGTCGATCCTGTTGGATCCGGCGCAACCTATTTCCGCGTTTATTTATCCTGAGGGTAGAAGCAGTCAATGGAATGACTTCGAGGCACAAACGGTCGCGTCATTGCTTGTGTTGCTGCGGCGCCACCTCATGAAAAATTTAACCAACCTACCAGGTGCTGTAGGAAACGATCTGCATGACGCTGAAAGCTTTTGGAAGAGCGGAGTCGGCGTGGTCACTCCGCACCGGGCGCACAAGGCACTGGTGGTCTCTCGTTTGCAGGCACTGTTCGGACCAATGGGTGACGATGCTCAGTTGATTCGTGATGCCGTCAACACCGTCGAACGTTTCCAAGGTCAGCAGCGGGATGTCATCATTGCCAGCTATGCATTGGGAGACCCCGATGCCATTGCCGATGAAGACGAATTTCTGCTGTCGCTCAATCGCTTTAACGTCATGTCGTCCCGGCCCCGAGCGAAACTGATTGTGCTGGCTAGTCAGGAGGTCATCAACCATCTGCCGGGTGATATCAAGATCATGCGCGACTCTCGCTTGCTCAAGTATTTTGCCGAAACATTCCTCGATAGCCGTACGGAGATATCGATCCCGTTTAAAGCAGAAGGGAATATCAGCCGACGCCAAGGCTCGTACCGCTGTAAGCAGCTTCAGACGTAATTTCATGTGGTGGGCGGAATCATGCTCCGCCTGTCGCTCTGGTAAGTACGGTAACGGGATGTGCGCCATTAACACATTAATGGCGTTGGCTGCTGGGTCTGTTTGCCAGTCATGAGACCGTTTAAGAACGGGGCTGCACGTTACGGGTTGTTGGCTCAGTATGTGTGCTGAGCAGCCTTTAGCTGTAAATCCAATATCTCCCTTGCTACTTTGATGATCTAGACTCCAGGTCCTTGTTCGTCGTCTCGGTAAATTGCTCTATAAGTTCCGGTCTCACTTATTTCGCTAGATATTGGAGCTAGGCTTCATCCGAGTTTGATGAGAGTTTCACCAAGTAACGGTACTCATGGAGCGAAAGCCTGCCATCTGGGCCGAACAATAAGCGTTCTGTAAAACACTCGAGGAACGCCAGCGCCTCTTGCTGCATGTGACGATTGTAATAGGCACGCTGTGAAGGCGAGGGCCTACCTCGATTCTCTAAGCACGACCTCACCAGCTCTGCCAAAGTAGAGCCGCGTACGTCGTAGCGTTCGTCGATAGCCTTGAGGACGGTACGATAGCAATACCAAAAAACAAGCCCCTGAGTTTGACTACTCAGGGACACGTTCTGAATGCGCATCTTTTTACCTCTATAATTTTGCAAGGCTCAACTACTTCGCAGTCTATGGTATGTAGAAAACGATCAAACCGAACGTAGGCGGCATTCGTAACTGATGAAAAATCTTGGACGTATACCGATTGTGATAATTTTATGCGGGCAGTTAATAAAAAAAGCAGCGGTGGTGAGACCACGCCAAGATTGCGCATTGTCAACATCGGCGCGGTTGCTGGAGCGTCCTTACCAAGGAACCCTGGAAATTTCCAAGCATCAAGCGCCTGAGCCGATTCCGCCCAGCTCTCGCAGGTGAAATTTCGATAGCCGCGTACACCTCCACTCTCCAGCCAAACATGCTTGATCAAGCCAAGTAGCCGCTGGTCTTCTTGGGCTCTGCCAGACTGCGGTTCCGCCGGCCTGAACGGCCGGCCTTACGATTGTCGAAGCCACCATTCCCTGCACGCTACAAAGCAGTGATGTCGGATCGGACCAAGGCCAACACGTGGGTAGGCTCGGGGGAACACCTGTAAACGTGTTATGGAACCATGCTCCACACTGACCGCCAAAATGATAGGCAGGATCAAGGTAGCTGTCCCTCTTGGTGCAGTGGTTCAAGGCCACCTTGTTTGAAAGCTTTATGGACGTTGGATGAAAGCAGGTACTCAAGAACAGCATTCGCTTCAGTTGTATGTGCGCTGCCTCTCACGACTGCTCCGGAGTATATAACCATTTTCTGAATTTCATCAGGTATCAATCCGACAATGGAAATTCCGGGTAGCGACTTCAGCTTGCTCAACTGCTCCAGACCGATTTGAGCCGTGCCTCGTGCGATCACATCGGCCACGCGTTGATGACTGAAGGTTTTGCTTTTGAGCGAGAAATCGTTGCAGAGATGCAATGTTTGAAATAGCCAATGCGCAAGGTAGCGTCCACTCGGGCTGTCTGAGGATGCCATCGACTTCGCCTGCAATAGTGTTTCACGTAACCTAGGTACTGTCGAAATGTCCGGCAGTGGTGCACCTTCACGCACTGCCATTGCGATGAACGAACGCGCCAGATCGATGCGCGTCGATTTTTCGATCTGATTCAGATAGAGCAAGCGGTCCATGATAGAGCGTTCGGTCAGTACCACATCTGCCGGTAGAGGATGCACGGCGTTGACAGCAGGCTTCAGTTGGCTGGAGCTGATGAACTGGACATCAAGGTGTACACCGCTTGCCTTTTCATACTTCGGCGCAACCATCTTCAACGTTTGTGCAAATCCGCTGGAACTCAAGACCGTCAGCGTTATGCGACTCCGGTTGAGTTTGACACTGGCATGACAGGCAAGAGTGGCAGATAGCATGCCACCAAGCATTAGCGCAATGAAAATGGGGCGCAAAACAGCCATAGATTTTTCCGGAAAAGCAGTCACGCTAAGGCTGTTCTTCGCTTGCCTTCACCTTACGTCGCATTAAGAAATCTTCATATCCGGCTCTCAGGCATCAGTTCGCACGCTCATTGCCCTTAGACTAGAAGCCCTTATGTCAGGAGGTTAAAAATGAGTCGTGCATTGGTAATTGAGGACGACGAGGTCACCGCGAATGCCATCATTACTGAATTGGAGGCCCATGGATTCAGCACCGAATGGGCCAACAATGGGCGAGATGGCTTGACGCAGGCCATCGCTGAAAAGCACGACGTGATCACCCTTGACCGCATGCTGCCGGGTTTTGATGGGCTAACGATCGTCAGTACGCTTCGCCAACTGGCTATTCAGACACCGGTGCTTATGATCAGCGCCTTGTCTGATGTGGACGAGCGAGTGCGAGGATTGCGCTCAGGTGGGGACGATTACCTCACGAAACCATTTTCAATGGTGGAAATGATCGCTCGCCTAGAAGTGTTGTTGCGTGATAAAGCGTTCGGTGAAACGAATCACTGCATCAGTTTCGATGGTTTACAGGTGAACTTGATTACTCAAACGGCGACGCTAAAAGGAGCCGCGATTCCACTGTTGCCAACCGAGTTCAAGCTATTGACTTATCTAATTCGTAATGCGGGAAAGCTGGTTACACGTACCATGCTGTTCCAGGAGGTCTGGGGCTATCACTTCGACCCTGGGACAAACATCATTGATGTCCATTTGGCACGCCTCAGAAAAAAGATTGCTGAACCAGAGGCTCCTGTGATTCAGACGATACGCGGGTCGGGATATGTTCTTGTCGAAAAAAACTGATCGCTGGCGTTCAAGCGGAAGCCGACTGATCGGCTTGTACGCTTTATTTTTTGTCGCCTGGGGGGCAATGTTCACTGGTGTGTTGTATTGGGAAATTTCGCGCTACCTTGGCTCCGTGGCCGAGCGCACCCTGATGCAGCGCGCTCATTATTACCAGAAAGTCAGTGACGAGGCGCTGATCTCAGAGCTGGCTGAAGGTGAGAGTTATTCAACACCAGGTCTTGATGCCTACGGCTTGTTCGAGGCCGACGGCCGTCATCTGACTGGTAATCTTCGAAAATTGCGCGCCAACCTCCCCGATGATGGCCGGGTGCATTACCTGGAACGGGGGTTACATATTCCCCTGCTGCATGAGGAGAACCGGAGCAGCTACGCGCTGCGAGTTAATCGCCCAGACGGCAGGATCTTGGTGCTATCGCGTGACGGTGGATCGATCATGGCTGTCGGAGGGATCATTGGCCAAGCCTTTTTCTGGGGGTTATCGTTGACGCTTGTACCAGGCCTGATAGGTTGGAGCCTACTCCGCCGGCGGCCAATCCGCCGGGTTGAACGATTACAACGCACAACGGAAAGCATCGTTTCGGGAAACCTGGGGGAGCGCCTGCCACTCTCAACCAGGCGAGACGAATTAGATATGCTCGCCAATGCGGTAAACATGATGCTGGAGCGCATCGAGCAATTGATGCTCGAAGTCAAAGGCGTGTGCGATGGAATTGCTCATGATCTGCGAACGCCCCTTACGAGGCTACACACTCGGCTTTATCAACTTCAGAAGCTGCCCTTGGAGCCTGTTGATGCCGAGAGCCTGAGCATGGCGTTGGAAGAAAGCGACTCGATCATGTCACGCTTCCAGGGGCTTTTGCGCATTGCTGAGCTTGAAGACACGCGCCGTCGCTCGGCTTTTGTGCACTTCCACCCCGAGGTGCTACTGGCTCAGGCACACGAGTTCTATGAGCCGCTAGCTCAGGAGAAAAGCCAGCAACTCGTGCTGGAGGTGAACGGGGACTGCCCATCGCTGCTAGGCGACGAATCATTGCTCTTCGAGGCGTTGGTGAATTTGATTGACAACGCCATCAAGTTCACACCGCCCGGAGGTATCATTCATTTAACCTGCCTGCTTGGCGAGAATAGTGTGAACATTGAGGTTACGGATAACGGCCCAGGTATCCCAGAGAGTGATCGCAAGCGCGTGACCCGCAGACTTTATCGTGGCGACGGGACAAGACAGCAGCCAGGAAGCGGTTTGGGACTTTCGCTTGTGGCTGCGGTTGCCGATTTGCACCGTTTTTGTCTGGAAATCGATGCGGGACCGGGGGGGTGTGGAGCACGAATCATCCTGATTTGTCCACTCCAACAGGTGCAGGAGGGCTCAGCCTAAACATTTCTTAACGCCACTTAATTTGAGGGCCTTGATCCCCTGACCTAAGTTTGGGCCCTCCACGCTGAACCAAGGCCTTAAGTTTGTGACTGATCTGATTTTGCGCCTCGCGATTATTTCGTGCATTACCTTGAATACAGCATTTGCTGCGACGGCACCCTCCATGCCAATTCCTTCTCCACCACAACTATCCGCAAAATCCTGGGTGCTTATGGATGCAGCGAGCGGGGATGTGATCACCAGTCATGAGCCTCAGAAGCGCTTACCACCCGCCAGCTTAACGAAGCTGATGACTGTTTATCTTGCCACCACTGAGATACAAGGTGGAAGGCTGAAGCCTGACGATAGGGTCGTTGTGAGCGAGCATGCCTGGCGCACTCAAGGATCGCGTATGTTTCTCGATCCCCGGAGCAACGTCTCAGTGCATGATCTGCTGCGGGGGATCGTGATTGATTCGGGCAATGATGCCAGTGTCGCGCTCGCTGAACATATTGCCGGTAGCGAGGATGTCTTCGCTGGCATGATGAATGTTACTGCGAAGCGGTTGGGGCTGCAGAACACCCACTTCATGAACCCGACCGGCCTTCCAGACCCTGAGCATTATTCCTCAGCAATGGATATGGCAACGCTCGCGAGGGCCATCATCAACGATGAGTCAGACTACTATGCACTATATAAGGAAAAGTATCTGACTTGGAACGGCATACGACAGCCGAACCGCAACCTATTGCTATGGCGCGACAAGTCAGTCGATGGCCTCAAAACCGGGCATACCGAGGCAGCTGGCTTCTGCATGGTCACATCGGCCATTCGAAACGGACGCCGGCTGATCACCGCTGTGCTCGGGTCCAGTTCGATGGAGAATCGCGCAGCCGATACTCAGAAATTGCTGACCTATGGTTATAGGTTCTCTGAAACCCGTACCTACGCAAAGGCGGCTCATGAACTGGCCCGTCCACAGCTCTGGAAAGGTGAGGAGCATACCCTGCCAGTAGGCGTTCTGGACAATCTCAGCCTGACCCTTCCAAAAAATGGATTTCGTCACGTCCAGACTAGGATGCAGTTCGAAGAGCCTATCGTGGCGCCAGTCACCAAGGGCGATATCGTAGGCAAGTTGACCCTACTGGAGGGTGATCACGCGCTGGTTACGCGACCCTTGGTTGCCCTTGAAACGGAGGCCGCTGGGCCGTGGTGGTGGCGAGCGTGGGATACGGTGAAGTTGTTTATCCAAAACCTATGCAAGGATGCCTTCGATGCTCAGTCCTCGACGACCTGAGCAATCCCCTTCTTAGAGCTGATCTTCGAGGTAGCGGTGATCGACTCGACCTGGCTGCGAACTCAGAATAACGGCTAGTTGCCGGCTGCGGAGTAGATCATGACCGCGTCGACTAAGCAGGGCTGTCATGGATATCGATCTATTCAACTCAGAAGTTCACCGCTAATCCACCCACGGCCTGCGCTGCGGTGACGGCTCATGGCTTTTTTTGGCCAACAGCAAGTATGACCGCAGTAATAGTAGCCGTCAGCTTAGTGCGGCAGTCCTGAAGCATCTGTGCCTCGGTGGGGCATGTGCGCAATCTTTTCAGCTTAGCGTCGTGGAGCGAGGCCGGCGCGCTTCGCGGGCTTGATCGGCGCGGATATCTCAGCGCACCGTAACTAAACGGAGTGTGGCGTCTGTGGTGCCGGCCGCTGCTCCACAGCGGACCTGTTGCGGTGCAGTTTCGCCACTTCGTCCTGCCGCAATTAGCGGCGCAGTCCGGTGCTGATGGCCTCTGTCGGGGAGGCGATCTTCAATCTATCTTCCGCTGCATCGAAGCCCATGCAGCATTTAGCGATCTTGCGTTATGAACACGTCAGCGAGGTAGGTCTACAGCTGCTCGATCGACACCCCGATCTCATAACCCTCCCAAGACCCTCCATCCGGGCTGGGGAGAGTATGCTAGGTACATCCAGTCTTTACATGTTCATGCGTTTCTGCGATCAGATTGGCGATCGTCTCAGCTCAGTGGATTGTTCGCGAATTGCAGCCTAATGCTCTTAACTGATACTCGCGGACTGCATAAAATTGTGATACTGCGATTTGGCGCAATCGCTCGATCTCTTCTGCGGGAGCCCCTGAGGTTTGCGACTCATGGTATCTCTTCATCGCGTGCACTGCGTCTGCTTGCATGGGATGATCCAGGTAGAGGGCTGGTGACCGCCTTAGTGTAATTGGTTGCAACGCCTCATTAACAGGCAGCTTGCCTGTATGAGCAAATGTAAACCAACCATTGCTTAAAATTGGATGATTGTACAAGTACTCTTGTTTCATCATTACACTGATGGCTTACCTCTGGCACGCAACAAAAGCATCTAATCACCTTGCGTTTCTAGCTAGCCAAGTTATTAGAACTAGTGCTCCAGCATGCCCTGTGTTCCCACCAGTGTCCTCAAATCACCTTGCATCTCTTCGCCGCAGCGAATGAAGACAAAGCCATCGAGGTGGTTACTTCTGAGAATTTTTGAATCCCCCCCTAATTGATTTGTAAGTATAATCGCTTCCTCAATGACATTTGTGACAAGTTTCTGAATGCCGTCAGCTGAGGCTCGGTAGATCGGGACTGACACTCCGATTGCGCCCAACAGTCTCGGTCCGTGGCCAAAAACGGGAGCCGCTACCGTAGCCAGATCCGGATCGTTATCAGCGAAGGTGATGATGACGCCGGCAGACTCAGTTACGGTGTCGTCCTCGTAGCGGGTTAGTACCCTGCCAAAGGCACCGCGAGGCAGCGGAACCCGGTCGCCAACCTGGGTTTGAGCCCGAACGCGATGCTGCGAGTCTACTCGGAATAGGCATACCCGATGGTCGGCTTCCCGCCTATAAAACGCAGCACTCTCCCCGCTTTGGAAAGCAAGTCGTTCAAGGCTGGGTTGTACGTATTCTTCCAGGTTCAGCGCTGAGTTATACACATGTGCAAGACCGATTACGGCGCCACCGAGCCGATAGCCGCCTGAAGGAAGGCGATCAACGAACCGCGCCTGCTCGAGGGTCGCAAGCAGACGCATGGCAGTCATCTTGTTCAGTTCTGCCCGTCGAGCGATTTCCGAAAGGGTGAGGGCCTTGTCGTCACTTTTGAAGGTTTGAAGTATCGAGAGGGCGCGCGCCACAGCTCGAACCGTATCTTCGCTCATACGTACTCTTCAAGTAGAAAGTGGCCGCACAGTATGCGACCACCCCGAAGCTACGTCACCCAATTTCCACTCGGCTAAACACACGCTTGGCATTGCCACCCAAGATCAGATCCCGATCTTGGTCGCTAAGCCAGTCGATGCCACGTACCAGCGCCAAGGTGTCATCGAAAGGCTTGCCAGTATGGACGTTGCAGCACTTAGCCGTGCCGAACATCTCGCTTGAATAGAGCACTCGATCTGCGCCCACGCGACGAATCAGCATTTCCATGGAGTCTTGATCATAGATGGCTAGATCGAAATACAGGTGGCGGATCTGTTCTTCGAATGGGAGCGCACCCCAATTAATGTTCAACGCCCTGTGCCGGCTGAACTGATAAGGAACCGAACCACCTCCGTGAGGGATGATCAGCTTCAGGGTGGGGAAGTCCTGAAACACGCGGGAGCGACACAGTTCAACTACTGCTGCGGTGTCCATGTTCACGTAATGGCAGCCATTGACATCAAGCGCCGGGTTGAGGGTAGAGCTGGCGTGGATCATACCTGGTACGTCCAACTCTACCATCTTCTCCCACAGCGGGTACCACCACTCGCTGCCTAATCCGGGCGTGAAAGGTTCTACACTGCCCGATACATCCGGGTTGATGTTGCAGCCAACAAATCCCAGCTCGTTGACGCAGCGTTCCAGTTCTTCGAGGCAGTTTACGGGGCTGACGCCTGGTGTCTGGGGTAGCTGGCACACAGGTGAGAATTGCTCTGGAAACAAGCCACACACTTGGGCAATCAGGTCATTGTTCACTTCAGTCCAGTAACGGCTGATCAGCTCATCCCCGAAGTCGTGGCCCATCCCCGAAGCGCGTGGTGAAAACATCAAGTGATCGATGCCGCGTTCACGCATCTGGCGAATATTTGGTAACAGAGACGCTGTGACCTCCTCATCGCTAAAGCTCAACTTTCCCTTAGTTGGCCGGTTACGTCGGGTAATCTGCTGGCCGCGGTAAGCATCCAGCTTCGAGGGAGCCTGAGTGTAATGCGCATGGATATCAATGATCATGTAATACCCCTTAGTGGTTTGGTTGTTCGGAGGCGGAATTTGGATTGCTTTTTGTGCCTGTACCCAGATCGTTAGCGTTGGCCTGGCTCGCCATGTCGACCCCCGTTGCATCTGGCAAGATCGAAGCGGCAATGAAACCTACGGCGTAGGCGCAGATGGCGCATAAGCCCATGGCCGAACCTAACGGCATGTTGGTGGACAGAATTCCGACCAGGGCTGGGACGATTGAACCAATCCCACGACCGAAGCTTGTGCAGAAGCCTGCTCCGCTGGCTCTGATGGCTGTTGGATAGAGCTCGGCAAATGTAGGCGTCAACCCCGACGCCAAACCGGCTTGTAGCAGCCCCAACAGGAATCCAAGAGTCAGCGTCACGGAAGGGTTGAGTGGGTAGAAAATGTAGACGGACACATTTATGGCTTGCAGAAGCAGAAACAACATAAAGCATTTTCCACGACCTACGCGGTCGCTAAGCAGGCCATAGATGAAGGGGCCTGCCAGAGAACCTAGGATGTTTACGGCGAGGTACCCGGCAGTGGATGCCATGGGCAAGCCAAGCGACATTCGAAGATAGGTCGGTAACCAGGTGATCATGACATACGCACCGCCCAGGACACCGCTGGCGAGCAGCGTGCTGGTCACGGTCACGCGTAACAGGGGACCACGGAAAATGGCCCTGAAGTCGGGTGCGTCCTGCCTTACGGAGACGGTCTTTCGCGATTCCTGGAATACGTCGGATTCGACCACCAAGCGACGAATGATCCAGACGAATAGCGCAGGCAGCACGCCGATCGCGAAGAAAAAACGCCATGCCAGGTGTTCGGGCGCTAAGGCGAAGATAAGCGGCATCGCCATTACCGATACGCCATATCCCACGGCATAGCCACTCTGTACCGATGCGGCGACTCGGCCACGAAGTCTGGGCACTACCGTTTCACTGATCAGTACGGCACCGACCGCTGCTTCCCCCCCGTAGCCGATCCCTTGCAGTGCTCGAACGATGAAGAATTGCCAGAACTCGGAGCAAGCACCGGCCATCAGCGTGGAGAATGCGACCCACAGCACTGTAGTTTGCAACAGGCGTACGCGCCCGTAGCGGTCAGCCAGCATTCCGGCACCCCATCCACCGATCGCGCTGCCAACTAAAGCAACCGATCCAAGAATGCCCGCTTCACCTTGGGTGATACCTAAGGTGACGATCAAAACCGGCATCACCAGCGCAAAAATTGTCGAGTCCATCGAGTCAAGTGCTAGCCCACCGAAGCACGCCCAATAGGTCCGCCGCTCCCGGCTATTAAGCTCTGAATACCATCCCAGCTTCTTCATCCAATTCTCCGCCTTGCTTGTATTTGTAACGTCTGGCGATACACAATATCGTCATGCGTTACAAATACTAGGATCGTAGCTTTTCACTTTGCAAGTGAAATGAGCAGTGTTCAGCTAGGGGTAACTGGAGGGAGGGTTCCGTCCTGACGAACGGAGATGGGAGCCGTTCAGCACATGCGATGGGCGCAGATGATGTCACCCGCTTGACCCGCCAGGAGTGGAGGAAGCGTATTTGTGCCTTGTAGACATCGCTGAGTAAGGGGTTTTTTAGGCGTCAGACCAAGACGGCGCGGCCTAGGGGGCATCGATGGCGGTGACTCAAAAAATCTCAGCGTTTGACAGGCGGTACCTGGTTTTCTGGGTTTTGTACAGTCCTACGGAAACTATCAATCCGTTCAAGCGTTGTTGGGGCAGAAACTTCGCATTTTGTCAGGCGTCTGACATTGAATACACAAAATATGCTCCGGTTGGTAGGAGGTACCGTAGGTTAGTGGCGGTCATGCCTAAGTAATAAATGACTAGATACCCGTATTTCTTACTAGAAATATTATTAATTCAAGCCAGTAGCCTAGTGAGGTAGACGTAAATCTAAATGCTATTGCATTGTTGAGCCTGAAATTAAGGTGGTGTAAATGGTTAGAAATTTTCAAGTCGCTTTGTGAAAGTTCACTTATTTATGATTCGACGGCACCTAGCGATTTGGTCGGGAAAACCAATTTTGCGAAGGGCACAGTCTTGGTCATGTGTAGACGCGTTAATCACATTTCACTATTGACTAAAAAAAAGTCATTTTTCGCATGTGATTATGGCCTTAAGGATGCAGGTGTGCACTAGAAGCAGCTTCGCGCACCATTTATAATGGAGTCAAATAAAAATTCATTAAAGTGTTTCGTTTGGTATTCGTGGCTGAAAGGATGCCAATATCATTGAAGAGATAAATATACTGTCTGTCCTTGTGTGCGTTGATCTGGTCAAGCATAGTCGCAAGTGGGTTATGTTTGTATCATATCGCAGAGGCTAAAGGGCGAAGATAAAAGTGACGGCGGCATGCTTTGCTTCGGCCTGTCAGAACAGTGCAATATACTAATCGATGGGGGTGGGTTATGTGGTTGAGAAACTTGGGTGTCGGTCGAAGGTCTGCGCTGTCTTTTTCATTGCTGGCGGGGCTTCTTCTAGTTCTAGGTGCTGTAGCCCTCTATCAGATGAATCAAATGGATGATCGAAGTGAAGAAATCGACGGAAAATGGTTGCCTGCAATCATGGCGGTTAATGACATGACCGCGGCAAGTTCGAGGGTGCGCTCGATGACCTTACGATACGCGGTGGTAGAAGGTACATACCGAGACAGCACTCTTGAAAGTTTGAACAGGGCAGTAAGTGCACTTGCGAATTCCGAGTTGATGTATAAGGAGATGATTGCCTCCCCAGAAGAGGAGAAGCTTTTTCACTCTTACAAAATAGCTAAAGATAACTACTTGGAGGATTCGGAGAAAGCTATCTCGTTAGTTCAATCCGGTAAGATAGGTGCGGCTAGGGAAATAATAGAAGAGAGACTTGGGACCAACGCGGAAATTTTAGCTGACGCCCTAATGAAATTGGCAGAATTTAATAGTAAGTCCGCAAATGCCTCATCTATAGCAAGTGATGAGACATTCGCTAACGCTGTTCAGTTCATTCTAGGTATGGTTGGCATTGCAATAGTACTTACATTGGTGTTGGCATTGACATTTACACGAACCATAACGGTGCCTCTCTCTCAAGCGATCGAAGCGTCGAAAATTGTTGCCTCTGGAGATCTGACCTATAGCTTTGATATTCAAGGGTGCGACGAGCCTGCGCAATTGCTTAAGTCGCTGTCAGATATGCGGAGTAATTTGCGTGAAACTATCGAGCAAATCGCTAATTCATCGACCCAACTCGCTTCTGCTTCTGAAGAGCTTCATGCAGTAACCGAAGATTCGACTAGAGGATTGCATCAACAGAACGCAGAAATCGAGCTGGCCGCTACTGCTGTTAATGAAATGACAAGTGCCGTTGAGGAGGTAGCACATAATGCCTTATCAACTTCAGACGCATCGGTCAAGGCTAATCAAACAGCGCGGAGCGGACGAGATCGGGTAGAACATACGGTAACGTCTATTGCCCAGCTTGTAGGAGAAATGGGCGGAACTTCGGTTAAAGTAGAGGAGCTCGCAAATAATGTTCGTGACATCGGTCAAGTTTTGTCGGTAATTCGCGCCATCGCAGAGCAGACGAATCTCCTGGCTTTGAATGCGGCAATTGAAGCAGCTCGAGCGGGAGAGCAAGGGAGGGGCTTTGCTGTCGTTGCAGATGAAGTTCGAGCGTTAGCGCACCGTACACAACAGTCTACACAAGAAATTGAACAAATGATTAATACGATTCAGGAGGGTGCAACAACTGCTGTCGCTTCGATGCGGTCAAGTCGGGATCGTGTGGATCATACTTTAGAGGTCGCACGTGCTGCTGGGGCTGCACTCGATGAAATAGCGCAGGCTATTTCGTCGATAAACGAGCGGAATCTTGTGATAGCCAGCGCGTCTGAAGAGCAAGCAAACGTCGCGCGTGAAGTGGATCGTAACTTGCTAAATATTAAAGATCTTTCTCTGCAAACGTCTGCGGGGGCGGATCAAACGAGCTCTGCCAGCCAAGAGCTTTCACGTTTAGCTGTCGATCTAAACGGCATAGTAAGAAGGTTTAATATTTAGTTAGCTTTTAACGTCACCGCCTCATTAGGCGGTGACGTTAGGGTTATTGGCGGAATTTTTTTCGATATTTTGCCGGCGACAATCCTACCCGTTGCACGAACAGGCGGCGGAAGGAGTTGCTGTCTTCATAGCCAATTTTATTAATTATTGCATCTATACTCGCTTCCGTCATTTCCAATAGTCGTTTGGCTTCTTCAATTCGAAGTAGTTGAAGATAGGAGAGGGGAGGGAAGCCTGTTGCATCCAAGAATCTGCGCTTGAAATTTCTTTCGCCAAATCCAAATTTCTGGCAAATTTCTGCAATAACTATTTTCCGAGCTAGATTAGCTTCCATCCAATCCTGTATTTGCAGTATTGCGCGGTCACCATGCTGTTTTGGTAGAGCCCAAAAAGGATGTTCAGATTGTTGAGCTTTTGGTGGGTGAGCGTAAAAATACTCACTGCAGCGCAAGGCGACTTCTAAGGACATAAACTTTCTTACTATATGTAGTAATAAATCTACTGCGGCATTTGCGCCTGCGGAAGTGGCAATTCGATTGTGTTCGTATACCATGCGCCCTTCGTTAATGCACACCCCGGGATAATTTCTCTTCAGTTTTGATAAAAATGCCCAGTGAGTTGTGGCCTCAATTTCATTAAGCAGGCCTGCTTCTGCGAGCATGAAAGCAGATGTACACATAGATGCCAGAAATGCGCCTTGCGCATGCTGCGTTTTCAACCATTCGCTATATTGATTAAAGCTGGGCTGTGCTTCAGTTAGACTGAAAACATAGCCTGGAATGAGTACAATGTCAGTATGTTTTATGTCTTTTAGCGCTGCATCGGTTTTTAATTCTCGCCCACTAGAGTTATATACTGGTTTGCCGTTTAGAGACGCTATAGTTATGGTGAATTTGCGTGTGGTCTGGCTTGCTATAAGGTTAGCTGCTTCTAGGAAGTCTAGGGCTAAATGCGCTGAAGTGAATGAGCATAGATCTGTAACTAGTATTGTAGTATGCATGCTGCCTATTTCACCTAAAAAAAATCACGATTCACACTACTCTGGCAAGGTAGTGTGAAATATAGTCATGCGTGAATCAAGCATGCGCTTTCATGGGTGCTGCAAGGCCTTATACGAGTTGTCGAGTGCGAGACATGATGTGAAAAGGAAAAACCAAGCAATTCGACAGTGGCGCAAAGTTTATCTTGATTCGCGGTGCCTATCTGAGGAACAGTATGCTGAGGCGATACGTATTGCATCAATGCTGGCGCTTGATGGGAAGGTTAGTTCTTCTGAATGGCGGCGTATGATTAGATCTGCTAACAGATATTTGTTGAAGTAGAACCTTGTTCTATCTATCCATTGCTTATCACCTTTCATCGCTTAGTGGCCTGGCTATGCCCTGTTGGGGACATTGCCGAGGTTCTAACCTCTCGATGTCCAATTTTTTTCAAACATTGAGCGTGCTCGCCAATATCGGCTGTAAATTGGGGCGTTCGTTAACTCCGTGCACCAATTGCTGGCACGGATCTCAAGCTTAATTTACTTTGTGGGAATTCATTCGCGACTTCTTCTCTGGTCGTCTATATCGAAAGCTCTTTCAGTTTGTCCATCCCCTGTCGCATGAAGATATCGATCTTACCTCCAAAATGCAATTGCCTGATTGGGGTCATAAGCTTTCATTATATTGGGAGTTGGAACGATTTGAGTAAGGCCGACGACTCTCATGTGATGATGTTGGCGTTAATCTCGTGCATGCCGGGCAATGGCTATGTAGTGTTCGAGCGACCCTCTCCAAAAATGCACTGAGCCTGTGCCTCTCTGCTGGATTCGGGGACGGAGAGGTTAGGAAACCATCGATTTTTCTGTGTCCATAAGTATATCTTATGGTTCTACATAGAATCGCTCTTGGCGCGAGCCAAAACCTTCCAGATACAGTTGCCCATATCCGCAACCCATGCGTATAGGGCAACTGAATGGATCCGCAACGTATTAAAGAATTCATCGACCTGGTCAAGGCATCCGATCTGACCGATCTTTCGTTCCGTGAAGGCGGAAGCACACTTCACCTGAAGCGATACGTCCGCTCGGCGCTCGCCGTGTGTGACCACGCCGAGCCACATTCATCTGCGCAAGAACCGTCATCTAGTCGAGAAACTGTGCGACGTGTCCAAGAAGATCCCGGCGCTGGGCCGCTGGCGCGAGAAGTTCGCTCACCGCTATTCGGTGTTTTGCATCTGACACCTTCACCCGAGGAGCCTGAATTCGTGACCCTGGGAAGTGAAGTTCAGGCAGGCCAGGCACTATGCATCATTGAAGCGATGAAGATGTTCCATACGGTGCGAGCGGAGAAGGGTGGCATCGTTGAGGTGGTCTGTGCTCGTTCAGGAGACGAGGTTGATAGTGGACAAGTGCTCTTCAAGCTTACGGAGGTCTGAATGCCCATGTTTGACACTGTTCTAATCGCCAATCGGGGCGAAATTGCCGTCCGAATACAACGGGCCTGTGAGCATCTAGGATTGAAGACCGTGATGGTGTATTCCCAAGGAGATGCAGGCGCTGCTTACTTAGAATACGCAGACAGGGCGGTGTGCATCGGCCCAGCAGCTCCAGGACAAAGCTATCTCGACAAGACGGCCGTCCTATGTGCCGCATTGGCTTCTGGTGCTCAGGCGATCCATCCTGGCTACGGCTTTCTTTCAGAGAATGGTGAGTTCAGTCAGGCGGTGACCGATGCCGGTTTGACCTTTATTGGCCCGAGCGCCGACTGCATCAGACGTATGGGAGACAAGGTCGCGGCTAAGCAAGCGATGCGGGACGCGGGAGTACCTTGTGTGCCAGGTCCCCTGGGAGCCTTGCCCGATGACAAGCAGGAAGTTTTAAAGATCGCTGCCGAGATTGGTTATCCGGTCATTATTAAAGCTGCTGGAGGAGGTGGTGGACGTGGCATGCGCGTGGTGACACAACACAGTGAGTTGATTCAAGCGGTGAACGTCACACGCGAGGAGGCACGTCGAGCGTTTGGCAATCCTGAGCTGTATATGGAGAAATTTCTCGGCCAACCTCGGCATGTCGAAATCCAGGTACTGTGCGATCAACATGGAAATGGCATCTGGCTAGGAAGCCGTGACTGCTCATTGCAACGGCGACATCAGAAGGTGCTGGAAGAGGCGCCTGCCCCTGGCATTGATGCTGGACTGATGGAGCGTGTCGGGGTGCGATGTGTAGAGGCTTGCATGCACATCGGTTATCACGGGGTTGGCACGTTTGAGTTTCTTTACGAGGACGGCGAGTTCTACTTCATAGAGATGAACACGCGTCTGCAGGTAGAGCATCCCGTGACCGAGATGACAACCGGAATCGATATCGTTGAGCAGCAACTGCGAGTCGCCTTAGGAGAGCGTTTGTCGATCCAGCAGAGCGATGTTCGCTCGCTAGGGCATGCGCTCGAGTGCCGTATTAACGCAGAGTGTGCTGAGACGTTCATCCCGAACGCTGGGACAGTAACACGGTGGGATCTACCAGGTGGAATTGGCGTGCGCGTCGATACGCATGTAAGAGCGGGCTACAAGATACCCGCGTATTACGATTCCATGATTGCCAAGGTCATCACGCACGGGGCCACGCGAGATCAGGCTTTGGTACGAATGCGGACCGCGCTCGCTCAGTTTCATGTCGAAGGTGTTTCTACCAACTTGCCGCTGCACCTGCAGATTCTCGAGGATAGTGCATTCAAGAATGGCGCCGTTGATATCCATCACCTAGAAGCTTGGCTGAAGCTCAAGCAAGGAAGGAGCTGATATATGCAAATTGAAGAGCTGCGCCAGCTGGCTGATTGGATGAGGGAAGCCGAACTCTCCGAGCTGAACCTCACCGGCAGCACCGTTGAAGTACGGATGCATCGTGCGGTGCACAATTTATCTTCTGTTGAGCTCCCACCAGCACTGGCCATCGCTCCCCCGACAGTAGAGATTGTGGCCTCATCATTCTGTGGGCATTTTTACCGGCGACCCCCGCGGGGTGCCGACCCTATGATCGCTGATGAGCGGTTGGTAGTGGTTGGCGATCCAATCGGAATCATTGAGGTGGGTGAATTGTCGCTACCTGTCGTTTCAGGGGCATGTGGGGTGGCGCAAGGCTACTTGGTGGAGGATGGTCAATTGGTCGAATATGGGACGCCACTGCTTGCTATACAAGCAAAGGACGGCGAAGTTTCAAGTTGATTGTTTATATTAAGAATTCAGGGCGCGCCACCGGCATTAGGCTCAACTTCGTCGAGCGTGTCCTGAATGATGAATTTTGTGAAGTCGCAGGACTGCTGTGCGATGTGGACGATCCCCTCCATGAAAATGTCCGTCGCCGGACTACGGTGAATGGCCACGTACTGAACTCTGGGTAATGGCGGCGTGACCTCCAAGGCAACCAGAAGCCTTCTATCCTGCAGGGCGCCAAGGCAGTGTTTTGGCAGGTACGCGGTTGCCAAGCCCGACACCGCGAGTCCGATTTGCGCTAGTAGATTGCTGCAGACTATGGAACGTGATAGGTCCGCGCCCTGTGCCTTGAACCACTGTCCGTAAGCCTTGCCCATCCCCGAAAGCACGCCCTGAACGATCAGCATGCGTCCGGTGAGTTCATCCAAGGTAAAATGCTTCTGCTCTCCTGCCAGACTTGGCGCACACATCCAAACATTTTCCACTTTTCCCAACGGCTGCGTCGTGTAGCGATTGTCGTCAAAAATGTCGGGCACAATGATCAGATCAATGGAGTTGCTTTGCAGACGGTCGTGCAATGTCACACTGAGGTCGACTACAGGAATGATCTCCACAAGTGGGTAGGTCGCCTTTATTCCTCGAACCAAATCGGGTAGCCAGGTGAGGGCGGTCAACTCGGTCACGCCTAGACGCAGCTTCCGCCGCAAGGTTGCCGGGCTTTCTAAGCGTTGCAGAATCGCATCGCGCTGATCGAGTAAGGGCAGCGCCAGACTGACAATCTGCTCGCCCAGGGGGGTCAGTTGAGAACTGCGCCGGCTGCGGTCAAACAAGGGTTGGCCGTAGCGGGACTCCAGATCCTGCACACGTTTGGAGACTGCAGATTGTGTCGTGTTGAGAAAGTCGGCAGCTGCCTCGAAACTGCCGAGACGAGCGACCCAATAGATGGCTTCGATTTGTTTGAATGTGATCAACGGCTACTCCTCGAGTCCGCGATGTTAACGAGAACATCGCTAGGTCGGCTCAGGTTGGACAATGGTGCCCTTTAGGCGTCGCTCAATCCTAGCATGCAGTTGCTTCAAGCCGAGGCAGATATAGCTTGAAATGCCGCCAGCCTTGCGCTGCCGGCTTTACAGTGGTTTCTAGCGCATGGCAGACAATGGGGTGATTACACCGCCACCATTCTCAATAAGAACGCGAAGCTTTTGTGCAATTTCGACTGCGTTCGGGCCATCGCCGTGCACCATGATGACCGAAGCGTTGATCCGTATAGAGTTACCTGTGATCGTTGTCACGGTGCCAGAGTCTAGTAGCTGCGTTACCCGTCGTGCCGCCTCCTCGGGATCTTTGATCGTTGCCCCGGGATTGCCTCGGGGGACTAGCATGCCGTCATCACCGTAAGCCCTATCAGAGAAAAATTTGTTATGTGTTCGCATGCCGTATCGCATAGCCGCACGGGCAACTGCGCCGTTGGGCACTACAGGAAATATCAGTTCTGAATCAAACCTGTGGACAGTCTTGACAAGAATGTCGGCGAGCTCTTCGTCTCGGAAAAGTCTATTGCCGAGCGCACCATGGAAGCTCAGATGGGTAAGCTTATGCCCTGCATCCCTGGTGATCGCCGAGAGGGCGCCCAGTTGGTAGAGCAGCTCACTCCGCAGTTCGGATGGTTCAAGCGGCAGTTGTCGACGTCCAAAATGCCTAAGGTCATGGAAGCCGGGATGGGCCCCAATATCGACCCCATTTTTAGCTGCTAGTGCGACGGTGCGCGTCATGATCAAAGGATCGCCGGCATGGAAACCACAAGCGATGTTTGCGGAGGAAACGATACGCAGCAGTCCTTCATCGTCGCCCATTGAGTATGGCCCAAAGCCTTCCCCCATATCGCAGTTCAAGTCAATTTGCATGGGTATGTCCTGGCTGAGTCCGGGATATGTAGCGCCGGGCGAATTCGATGTTCTTTTGAGTACTAGAGATTCGCTCTTGCAGCGCACGCTCCATTTCGAGGGCGTCGGTGTAGTCGATTGGTGCGAAGCGGATCTTGGTACCGATGGGCATCTGAGCCAGGCGCCAAAGGTCAGCCCTTATCACAGCGCCAATCTTAGGGTAGCCGCCGGTAACATTGGCGTCGGCCATTTGTACAACCGGCAAGCCATTTGGTGGAACTTGAATCACACCCGGAATGATTCCATGGGATTTCATTTCGACTGGCTGCTTGAAAATCAGTGGATCGCCGTTGAGACGAAAACCCATCCTGTTACTCTGGTTAGAGATCGTCCAGGACGATTGGTAAAACCGGCAGACGCTTTCGTCGGTGAAGAGCTCTGCATCCCCAGCTGCCACTACATGAACCGGGCATGCGGCCATATCAGTCAGATACTCCCTTGGCGCGCGAATACCGAAGGGTGCATTTTGACTGTCGGTGCATAAGCCAATCTGGAGTTGATCGCCCTCACGCAAATAGCGACCTTCAAAACCGCCCAGCGAACCTCGGTTCTGCGTGCTTCTGGACCCAAGTACGGACGGCACGTCGATGCCTCCCGAAATGCAGAGGTAGGATCGCGCTCCGTGCGCTATGGCTGACAGGTTCAATATCTGCCCAGCCGTTGCGCAGTAACAGGTCCACGGGAGGATGACAGTGTCATTCAGTCGTGCGGCAACATGCGCGCCGGTGAGGCAGAAACTTGCGGTCTGTTGAAACTTGATCGTCAAAGGGGCCATGCACAGTTCGATGGCTGCTGCCCCCGCTTCATTACCGACCAGGGCATTGCCGAGCTGGATTGCGACAGGGTCCATTGCACCTGCTTGGCCGACGCCATACTGGCGATATCCACTGCGCCCCAAGTCTTGGACTGTTGCCAAGGGCGCTGCGCGCTGGATCTGGATCATGTGATTACCTTATCGATTACAAAGCGGACAGTGTCGCCAGGCAAAAAGTACGAGGGTGGGGTTTGATGGACATCAAATACTGGCGTCAGGGGGACGCCTATCGAATACCAGCCTGTCGGTCCAGCAGCAGCACGGACCCCGGTCTGTTCTCCTGCGATCATTACGGATAGGGCTGGCGCGTCTAGTAATGGCTCTTTGCGCCTTGGAATTATGAGCTGCTCGGGGATGCCGGCGAGATAGGCGAAACCGGGGGAACTGCCGAGAGCGAAAACCGTGTAGGTGGCGCTGGCGTGGAGTTCCGCCACCTCTACAGGGGACAAACCAGTGCGCTCAGCAACGTAGAGAAGGTCCGGGCCGCCGTAGGAAACTGGCATTTCCTTTAGGCAATGGTGTTCTCGATGCCTGATGTCGTGATTTGTCCACGCTCGAGTGACCCGTTCGCTAAACGCAAGAAAGTCAAAGGTGAGCGGATCATGAACAAACAACAGGTTGTTCATCCCTTGCAGGACTTCTCGAATACCAGGCCAGTCGACAGCAATCTCGTGCAATCCCCAGATCTTTCTTTGAGTTTCCAGAGACATAGGGCCGGGAACTTCCAGTAGTAGAGCTGACTCACCTAAGAGGCTAAGTCTTGGAGTGAAGGTCATGAATCATGTGTCTCCGACGCCCCCGTGAACATGCGAGGGATGCTATGAGGACTAAATGTCAGGGTTGATGGCAATGTCTTCTAATGGAGTAACTTTGTCTTTTCGTTCAAGGCCATAATAGGTTGTGGGTCCGACCCAATGATTCCAGATGGATGTTAGGGTGCCCTCATCTTCCAAGGCGATGAGTGCTTTATTCACCTCGTCGGTAAGCTGGGGTTGGTCTTTGCGAATGCCTACGCCGATTGGCTCTATTGCCAGCGGCTGTTTGATGATGGCCAGTTTCTTATCTGAATCCTGAGATTTATGGACGTAGTATTTGGCCGTAATGTTTGAAGTTACGAAACCTGCTGCTTTATTCTGCATCACGGATAGGTAGGAGGACGCAGTATCGTGAAACGCGATCGTTGATATTGAGTTGCTCTTGGCCGCACTTTCTGAAGTGGAGCCTGTTGGCGTCGCCAGCTTCAGCCCTCTGAAGTCTGCAATGGTGAGGTGTTTGCGCTCCTCAGGCGTTACGATAACTTCGCTGGTGATATAGTAAGCATGGCTGAATTGGATCTGCTTGGCCCGCACACTGGTATACGCCAGGTTTGCGACAGCTAAATCCACTTTGCCGGAGATCAGCTCAGCAACTCGAGCTTCAGTGGCTACCGGTTTAATTATGGCTTTTACGCCAATTTTTTCAGCGATGGCACGGCAAAGGTCGACATCGTGACCACTGGGGTTACGGGTTTGCGGATCAATGAATCCGAAAGGCGGAGTGCTCGACTGGACCGCACAGGTCAGAGACTTACGGCTCTGGATGTCTGCAAGTTGATCCGCTTGAACGCTCATTGATGCAAGGCTTGCGGCTGCACTCAAACCAATAAATAATGTACGCATATCTAAATCCGCCTCGCTATGGGTTGTGAGTTTTTGTAGGGCAGACGTAAAGAGATGATGCAACCGGATGCAGAGTCAGTAAGTTTTTGGGTTTTATTATCTGGCTGCATTTCCAGAGTACACAGTTCAGGCGTTGCAAAGAAATATCACGGGCCTATGCAGATATAATTATTGCTTATGGTGATCCCGCATCGTGTGGACGTGTCGTTCGAGAACCTCCAACAGCACTTGACGGGCGGCCTGCACTGCTTGGGTTGGCTGGATGCGTTCTGCTTCGCACAAGGCTAGATGTGCGATAACAGGAGCCTCGATGGGATGACAGCTGATGCTGGGCATCTCAGAGCGTAAATGCATGGCTACGGAGCGGGGGAGGACAGATGAGCCGAGGCCGGAAGCGATGGCTTCTCCTAGTGTCGATGTTTTGCAGATTTCGGCAACCACCTTCGGTTGCCTGTTCATGCGTTGAAACGCATCCTCGACAATGCGTCGCAAGAAGTGCTCTGTGTTTGCCAGGATGTAGTAGTCATCAAGGATGTCAGCAAGTTTGATCGGACCTTCGGGGATATCCCTTCGCGCCGAGAGGTAGTACAGCGGTTCTTCAAAGACCGGGGTGAAACGAATGCCATATGGTATGCCGGCGGTATACAGGCTTGTGCCCAGAATAGCCAAGTCAATACGGCCGCTCATGACCAACTCACTTTGGCGCAATCCTGAGTTCTGGTTCAGGTCCAAAACAATTCCAGGATGTCGGTCGCGTATCTGATGTAGTAATGGCATTGCTAATAGCTCGGCCATCGAGCTTTGGGCCAGAGCGATGCGAACTTTGCCTGAGATGTCCCCGGCAACCGAGTGGACCTCCGATTGGGCTTGCTCGCACTGCCGAATGATCAGCAGCGCATGCCTATAGAGGGCGGCTCCGGCCGGGGTGGGGGCTACACCGCGTTTGGTACGAATCAACAGCGTCTGCTTCAGTTCGCTCTCGAGCACGGCCAACTGTTGGCTCAAAGCTGGTTGAGCAATGTAGAGAACCTCCGCTGCCTGTGTGAGGCTGCCAATCTCAACGCTTTTCACGAAGTACATCAGCCGCCGAAGGTTCAGTGGTCGAGTCGAGATCATGCCTCACCTCATTCGTTGACCCTGTCTTCCGTGTGGCTGCGGAGCCGCTCGCAAGAGAGGGGCTGGATCTGGAGAGGGATTAGCCTGCTACATGCGAGAACATGAACTTGCCTGGGTAAGGCGCTTTGGCCTTAACGATGTGGCCCGTTGCAGACTCAACGATGAAGAGCAAGTTATTGTTAGGGCCACCAAACGCCAAGTTGGTCACTGTCCGCCCTGGCGTACAGGATGCTATGCGATAGAGTGGTACGGCGTCGCGGTCGAAAACCCAAACACAGCCATTTCCGGCATCACATGCATAGAGATTCCCGCGTTCGTCCAAGGCCAAGCCGTCTGCGCCTGATGCGCCGCCTGCCATGGCGGTGAAGATGCCTACTTTGCTGGTCGTGCCGTCTTTCTGAATGGGCATCCTCCAGATTGCATTGCCACGAGTCATGGCCACGAAAAGGTTGTTCTCACTCAGGTCCATCACCAGGCCATTCGGGCTAGGGCAGTTATCTACTAGGCACTCGAGCCGGTGCCTCTCGACATCATAGCGATAGACACGACCTGAAGGGTCATGCATGCCTGTCTGTCCTTGGTCGGTGAAAAATAGATTGCCTGACATATCAAAAAAAAGGTCATTGACCCCTTTGAAAGCTTCACTTTTGCGATGCGTTAGGAAGGGCTCAACTTTCCCGTTGAGAGGGTCGATCACCAGGATGCCGTACTTATAATCTGCTACAAACAACCTGCCATCTTTGTGGATCTTCAAGCCATTGGGCCATCCATCATATTCGACCACTAAGGACCACTCACCGTCTGGGTTGATCCTGAAAATTCGTCCATAGGGGATGTCGGTCACATACAGATTACCGTCTCGATCAAAAGATGGGCCCTCCAAGAAGGAAGTCACCTTCTTGCCAGGCTTGTTGGCTCGAACCCAATCTGAATCGCCATTCTTCCAGAACTCCCGCGGCAGACTGGTGAATAGATCCGTTGAGATGGGGGCGGGTGGCGAGTAAAAGCTCATGATGTGTCCGTTTGCCGTCTGGTCTTGGAAAGGTGCAGTTGTACTAGACGAGCTGCAACAGCGAGGCTCGACACCGGCTGAAAGTGGACGGAGTCGAGCTCGCGACGATGAGGTCTAGTTGAAGGTGTACGAGTAGTTCACGAAGAAGCGGGTTTGGTCGACGTCATAACCGCCTTGTGCATCGGGGACGCCGGTCCGGTAGTTCGCGCGGCGCAGCGAGAAATTAAGGTTTTTGGCTGGGCCAGACTGAATGGTGTAATCGAGGCGATAATCACGCTCCCACTCCTTGTAGGTCTTGCCGTTACCGGTAGCGTCCTTGATCGAGTCACCGTGCAGATAAGTCACGGATGCTTTCAATCCAGGGACGCCCAAGCCAGCAAAGTCGTAGGCATACTGCCCAAAGGACGTGTTCTCGCCAGCTCTTACAAATGCGTTGATCATTGAGTCTGTGAACAGGTAGTAGCTGGAACCGCCTTCGCCTTCAGGCCGGCCGCGGCCATCTCGGACGCTGCCATTGTTGACGGATGCCATGCCGCCGTCGTCACTGACCTGTTGATGACCGAGCAGGAATGAATGAGCACCCAATGCATAGGTGAACATGGCCGACCAAGTGTTGTTGTCGACTTCGCCTGGGTTCTTCGCGTAGCCACTATTATTATTGAACAGGTAGCCGGTTTGGCCGTTGCGACCATCCGACCGGCTATTGAAGAAACGCAAGTCGGTTTTGAGTGATTGGTTAGAGGCAATCGGGTATGTGTGCACCAGTCCCAGGAAGTTCTGCTTGTAGTAATCTTGGAGGTTTGCGTAGTAATACTGCACCAGCAGATTCTTGTTAATCCGCCAGTCCGCGCCGCCATACCAAAATGCGTCCGCACCGCGTGTACCGCCGTTCGCTGCGATACCTGCCCAGTTGCTGGAGGCGCGGCCGATCTCGCGGTCCAGGCGACCGGCGTTGAGGGTCACCGAATCGAATTCGTTCGAGGTGAAAAGGGTGCCGTTGTAAGCGGCAGGCAGCACGCGCCCATCGTTGGACATCAGGACTGGGACTTGCGGTTGCAAACTGTTGCCCACCTTGACTTCTGTTTTGGAGATGCGCATTTTCGCCGCCCCTCGCAGACTGGACCATGCATCAACGGGGGTGCCGTCGGTTGTGACTGGGGAGACGGTGTTCACGGTGCTGGCCGAATGGTTGTCCGTGCCGCCACCCAGCGTTGCTGCTCCGACAGCTTGCAGATCCAAGCCGAACCCAACGGGGCCATTGGTGTAACCGGAAATAAAGTCAAGCTTAAGGCCGGTCACTGTCTGCCTTTGATCGGCATCTTGCTCACGGGCGTTGCTATCAAAGTAAAGGGTGCGTGAACTAATGACTGACTTACTGTCTTTGAGAAAGTCAGCATGTGCATTATTCGATAGGAGTACAGATACGCCAAAGCCCATCAGTGCAGTCGACGCTGAAATCGAGAGTTTCATTGATGCTCCTGTTACATTTCTTATAGCCGGCACTATTTGGTCAGCCGCGTATTGTGGCTGAAAGGTCGTCAGTGCTCGGTGATACAAGCTTCAGCGATCGCTGGAGCTCGATCAAGTGGTGGCGGGGAGAAAGCTTTATTCGAAGTCTGCGATCTGGGTCAGTTTCTTTTGACGGATCATTTTGTACTCAGTGTGATCGCCATACCATTTGTCCCAGATGGACTGAAGTTCACCACTTTTTTCCATGTCTTGGAGAGCGCCGTCCAGCGCGGCCAGCAGGGAGGTTTCACCCTTCTTGACCCCCAGGCAGTTGGGCTCGAAATGCAGATTTTGATCTAGGAAATGCATACCGGAGGTACGCGCGTGGAATCGGATTGCCGCAGGTTCGGACATAGCCAGCCCCTGCACTTTTCCTTGCTCCAGTGCTACAAAAGCCGCGGGCGCATCTTCAAAGCCAATGACTTTTGAGTCGGGTAGTTGTTGTCGAGCATACAATTCTGGAGTTGAACTTTTTACAGAGCTGACTCGCTTGCCTGCCAGATCGGCGAAAGACTTGATTCCACTGCTATCTTTAACGAGGATCTTGATGGGGGTTTGGTAATACGCAGCAGTAAAGTCGATTTGGGTTGCCCGATCCTTAGTGTATCCAAGGGCGGCAGCTACGACATCGGCGCGCCCGGCAATCAGCGTAGGGATTCGGGCGCTTACTGCGATTCCTTGATGTTCTAAAGTTACTCCGAGATGCTTGGCCAAACTTTTGCATAGATCTACGTCAAGGCCAACAATTTCTCGAGTTTTCGGATCTTGATAGCCCAAGGGCACGCTGTCTGTGAGCGTTGCGCATCGCAGCGTGCCTCGATCTTTAATGTCTTGCAGTGCGTCAGCCATTGCATGGCAGGATATCAAGCCAAATGCCAGAGCGATCAAAGGAATCTTTTTCATGAGTGTCTCTCGTTAACAGATAGGGCAGTTTTTATAAAAATTTGTATTGCATTCTGTTATTCGCTCCATGCAGCCCGGCTCTATATTTTTCAGAGATTAGGAGTGGTCGAGCTCAGTGTCCTTACAGCCTATCGAACGCCTAAAATTGCGGGGAGTCCGCATTGTCGTCGCATCGATGGAGGCAGCCTATGAGCCATCTGAAATGAAGAAAAGCGAGTTTTTTTCCATTCTATTCATCGTATTTTTTCCGCAACGTGCCCCTAAGACGGCTTGAGCTTTTTGCGCATTCGAGCCTTATCGAACAGTTGAGAACGAGATTCTCACTGGCTAGCCAGGTCAATTTCTGTCGTTTTACCTAGGGTGGATAGGTGTCCCAGGCTCTAGGAAGCTATTCAGGGGCTGATGATACGAGTTCGTCCAGGCCGCTCAGCGGCGGTGTAGCAGGTTTTCCCCAGTCCGGCTGAGCTGGCAGTCAGGAGGAGGGGGCGGTCAAGCGTTGCTTAATTTTTCATAACGCGGTTATGATTGGTCCTGTTAATGCATTCCATGCTCCATGAAAATCCAAGCGTCGGCCTTCGTTATCGTTAGTGACCGCAGGGAAGCTCCTCTTCTCATTTTAGGAATAGCCTATCAAGCTCCGATGCGAACAAGCTCTTTGGCTGCAGCCATGCGTCGAGGCGTGACCTGAGCCCAGCTTGGGGCTGGCGTGAACCTACGGTTGTCAAGCAGCATTGCTGCGATAGGAATATGATTTGCAATCTACCAGTATCAGCTCGTGGCCCACGCCGATCCGTGCCCTGCGCCACCGTGAGTTCCGGTTCTATTTCTTTGGGCAGGCGTTTTCGCACTTAGGCAAATGGATCCAGCAGGTGGGCCTTTCGTGGTTGGTTTATCACCTGACGTCTTCTGCGACGTTGCTTGGTATCGCTACGTTCTGTTCGTTGGCGCCCCAGCTTATAGTCGGTCCAGCTGCTGGTGCTTGGGCCGATAAGGTCAACAAGCGTTTTCTTTTGATTGTGGTGCTGGCACTGCTAGCGATTCAAGCGTTGACCCTGGCAGTGCTGACAGCGCTAGAGCTGGTCACACCTATCGTGATCATATTGATGTCGCTGCTGCTCGGTGTGCTCAACGCTATTGAGAACCCATTAAGGCAGGCCATGATCTCGGGTTTTATCGGTCATAAGGATGACATCCCTAATGGTCTAGCTTTGAATGCCATGTTATTCAACGCCTCGCGTTTCATCGGTCCACCTCTTGCTGGGTTGCTTGTAGCCTTGACTGGAGAGGCGGCATGCTTCGCGTTGAACTCATTGGCATTCATTGCGCCGCTGATCGCCATAGTGCTGATTCCAGGTCGGCCACAGCCAGCTGTGCAGTCCTCGCTGCTGAACGCCTTCAAGGAAGGGCTGAGTTACTCGTTTTCAACGCCGATTATTCGAGTGCTAATGCTCTCGGTTGTTGTAGTTAATGTTACGGCAGCCAGTTATGCAGTGCTTTTGCCTATTGTCACCAAAGACATGCTGGATGGTGATTCTAAAACACTAGGCGGGCTGTGGGGGGCAGCGGGTTTTGGCGCATTGGCAGCTACGATTCTCTTGTCAGCCCTGAGTAATACTTCCCACTTGAAACGTATCATTGCGGCGGCATTGATCGTCAGCTGCGGTGGCATGTTCCTGCTTAGTAGCTTTTCTGAATTTAACCTCAGCCTTTTAGCATTATGCATGATGGGATTTGGCATCAGTTGCACGAATGTGAGTTCCAATATTCTATTGCAGACTTATTCGCCCGATCACATGCGGGGGCGTGTCGTTTCATTGTATATATCGTTACGCTCAGGGTTCGAGGCTGTTGGTGGGTTAGTGGCTGGTTGGTTGGCCAGCTACTACGGTGCGAAGGTTACTTTCGGCGTTGAAGGATCAATACTTGCCATATTGGCGATCGGGCTTTATTTCCAGTTCGCTCGAGCCAAGCAGTCGTCTATGAGCGAGTCATGATGACGGGTTGTGGCTGAGTTACGTACGAGCCGAAGTCGCAAGTTTTTTTGGCGATGGCCAAAAGATCCTGCATAAAGAGATCATTGGCATCATTACGATGCAGTGCTCGGTATTTGATGCGTGGTAGAAGTGGTTGGACATCGAGGCGAACGAGCGTTCCGCTGTCCAAAAGTGCGCCTAGGTAATGTAGCGGCAGGTAGGAGATGCCTAGGCCAGACACCGCTAGACCGATCTGTGCTAACAGGTTGCTACAGATGATTGGTTTGTTAATGTGAAGGCCAAGCTGTTTGAACCATTGTCCATACGCCACTCCCATGCCAGAAGTAGTGCCTTGGACAATCAAGGGCAAATCGGCCAGTTCTTCAAGGGATTGGATCTGCTTGTCCCCAATCAGGGTAGGTGAGCCCATCCAGGCATTTTCGACGTCGCTTAGAAGTTCAGATTCAAATCGGTTGTCAGGGAAAATGTCGGGAATAATGATGAGATCAATTGTATTGCTACTTAGGCGCTCAAGAAGATTCGGGCTGAGATCGACCTCGGGGATGATTTCAACTTGAGGGTATCGCTCACGCAGGGCGCTTACCATGATCGGCAGCCAGGTCAAGGCGGTGAGCTCGGTAACGCCAAGACGCAATTTGCGTTTGAGCGTATCGGGCCGCTCAAGCTGCTGAACGATGGCGTCTCGCTGGCCAAGCAGCTTGGTGGTGAGTTCCACCACCTCTTCGCCGAGCGGAGTGAGCTGGGAGCTGCGGCGAGTTCGATCGAGGAGGGCTTGGCCATACCGTGCCTCGAGGTCTTGAATACGCTTGGATATGGCGGATTGCGTTGTATTCAGGTAATCGGCCGCGGCTTCAAAGCTACCTAGGCGGGCTACCCAGTAGAGCGCTTCGATCTGCTTGAGAGTAATCATAGTGAAAAACCTTTCATCGTATTTTGCGATTTTATTCTAGGTGAAAAATTCGCTTTTTGTCCATCTCGACGGACCTTAAGCTCCAGTGACTCGCACACAAAAAGGTCGAAGGTCATGTATCCGCTGTCTGAACGTCTCAACCGTTTTTCTCCATCTGCAAGCGTCAGTGCTAAAGCCCGCGTGACTGAGCTTGAAGCTCAGGGCAAAAGAATCCTTGACTTCTGCGTCGGTGAACCGGATTTCGTGACGGCAAGCAATATCAGCGAAGCTGCGTTTGCGGCGGCCTTGCGCGGCGAAACTCGCTATACACCGACCACTGGTACTCGGCCGATGAAGCTGGCAGTCATCAATAAGTTCAAGTCCGAGAATGGACTTGACTTCGATCCGGCAGAGATCGTTGTTGGGTCGGGAGCGAAGCAACTGATCTTCACGGCCTTCACCTGCACCGTGGACGACGGTGACGAAGTTATTGTTCCAGCACCTTACTGGGTGTCGTACCCGGACATTGTTAAGCTCAACGGCGGTGTGCCGGTGGTAGTCGAATGCCCGGATACCCAGGGGTTCAAGCTCACCGCGGAGCAGCTCGAGGCGGCGATTACCCCGCGTACTAAATGGCTGGTGCTGAACACGCCAAATAACCCAAGTGGCGCTGTCTACAGCGAGGCAGAAATCAAAGCGCTCGGCGAGGTACTGGTACGTCATAACCACGTCTGGCTGTTGACTGATGAGATCTATGAGCACTTCAACTACGGTGGTGTTTCCCAAGTAGCGATCACTAACCTGTATCCGGAACTTCGTGATCGCACGCTGATCATCAATGGTGTCTCTAAGGCTTATGCCATGACTGGCTGGCGTATCGGCTACGCCGGCGGCCCGCAGAGCTTGACCAAGGCAATGGACAAGTTCATGTCGCAAAGCATCGGCGGCGCCTGCTCTATCAGCCAGGCTGCAGCCATCGAGGCGCTGACCAATTCCAAGCCTTTCGTCGACGAGGCCGCTCGAGTGTTCGGTGCTCGCCGCGACCTGGTCGTCAAAATGCTCAACGAAGTTCCAGGTCTAACCTGCACCCAGGTAGAGGGTGCCTTCTACGCCTACCCGAACTGCGGTGGACTGATCGGCAAACGAACCCCGTCGGGCGAGATCCTGGAGACTGATACTGATGTTCGTAACTACCTACTCGAGGAGGCCAATGTCGCAGTCCTAGACGGCGGAGCATACGGGCTTTCCCCGTATCTGCGACTGTCATTCGCTACCTCGACTGAGATCATTGAGGAAGGCTGTAAGCAGATCAAGGAAGCATGCAGCAAGCTGGTGTGAGATTTCCGCTGGCCAGAATAATTAAATAAAACAAAATGGCTTTGACCTGCCGTAACTTTTGAGTGGTATCGCATGAAAAGTATAATTTTTATCGCTCTTGGTCTTATCGCATCGAGTGTTGTACACGCCGATGCTTTGAGTGACATCAAGGCACGTGGATCGATTCGCTGTGCAACACTCACCGACAGCGTGCCCTTGGGTTACCAGGATCCGACCAGTCGTCAGCTGGTTGGTTTGGATGTTGATGTCTGCAAAGGCGTTGCAAAGCATCTTGGCGTGAAAGCTGATATTCAAGGAGTAGCCGTCAGCGCACGGATTCCCAGTCTCATGACCGGTCGAGTTGACTTGGTCGCTGCAGCGTTGGGTTATACCGAGGCCCGTGCTTCGCAGATCGACTTCAGCTCGGCTTATTATCAAATTCCCGTAAAGATTCTGGTCAGAAAAGACTCCAACGTCAGCGAGTTCTCTGACTTAAATGGCAAACGAATCAGCGCTATAAAGAGCTCTACTCCTGAACTGTACGCGCGGCAGCAGATTCCAGGTGCCAAGGTAATTGGCTTCGAGGATGCGCCGGGAGCATTCATGGCGTTGGAGCAGAACAAGGTTCAAGGGATGGCAATGACTGAGCCGGCAGCCATTCGATTCCATACTCGAACTGAAAGTATGCACTTCCTGGCTCAAAGCCTTCATTTTGAACCGAGCTGCATCGGTATCAAGAAGGGGGAAACCTCTCTGACGGCAGCGGTAGATGGGGCGCTAAAGGCCATGGAGGATTCAGGAGAGCTGCAGGCCATCTGGGACCACTGGTACGGTCCAGAAACGGAATACAAGCTGGCCAGAGAGAAGAAGCTCACGGCTGTTACCGAGTTTCGTTAATTGACAGTTGCGGCTTTTGGAGGCGCATAAATGGCAATCTTCTCTGGATTTAGCTCCCTCCTGACGGGAAGCTATCTCGACTTGTTCTTACAAGGTATAGCCCTGACGGCCCAGCTTTTTGTGGTCTCGCTCATTGCTGCCTTACTGCTGGGTTGCATCTTGATGATGATCCGGCTCACCCCAGGGCGCATCGGTGATTCACTGGTTACGGTGTATGTTGAATACCACCGCAACGTGCCCAGCCTGGTTCAGCTGTTTGTATGGTACTTTGGGGTGCCGCAGCTTTTGCCGCAAACCACCCAGGACTGGATTAACGTGCACGGCGGTGAGGTGTTCTTTGCCATCGTGTCGCTCACCCTCAACGCGGCTGCTTACATCTCCGAGGATCTCAGAAGTGGCTTCCGCTCGCTGCCTACCGGGCAAACGGAAGCTGCGCGTGCGCTGGGCATCAACTACTTCCAGACACTGCGCAAGATCCTGATCCCTCAAGCGATCCGTGCGGCAGCTCCTGCACTGGTTAACCAGACTTTAGGCCTGTTCAAGACTACCGCGCTGGCGATGGCGATCGGTACTGCGGAAGTCATGTATATGACGCGGCAGATTGAGGGCGAGACCTACATGACGTTCCAGACCTATGCGGTAGCCAGCATCATTTACCTGATTGGCTCTTGGACCATCATGGCATTGGGTGGCATCTGGCAGCGCCGTATTCAAATTCAAGGGTCGAGGTGAGAAATGATCGACATCATTAATGAATATGGCGTGATGCTGATGGTCGGCCAGTTTCCCAACGGCCCGCTCGGCGGTTTGGCGCTTACCATTGTTCTTGCTGTGACCAGTTTGCTCGTGTCGTTCCCGTTGGCGATCTGCATCGGCCTTGCACGAACCTCGAAGATCAAGGCGATTTATCAAGTTGCCGCAGCCTACACCTACGTGGTTCGAGCCGTTCCATTGGTACTTCTGGTGTTCTGGGCCTACTTTGTCGTCCCCTTGGTAACTGGCTACAACATCTCTGGTTTCGTCACCATGGTGGTAGCGCTTGTTCTTTACGAGGGCGCATACCTCGGAGAGGTGATCCGTGCTGGCATCGATTCGGTGAACAAAGGACAGACCGAGGCTGCCCGCGCCTTGGGAATGACCTATTGGCAATGCATGCGAAAGATCATTCTGCCGCAGGCGCTCTTCAACATGATACCGAGCATTCTCAACCAGTTTGTTCTGATCACCAAAAATACCTCACTGGCCTACCTCATTGGTACTCAGGAGGTTACGTTCGCGGCTTATCAGATCAACAACCAACTGCTCACCAAACCGTTCCAGGTCTACATCCTGCTAGCTCTATGCTACTTCGTCCTCTGCTTCTCGCTGAGCCGCATGGCCAAGTGGCTTGAAGGCTATATCGGCCGTAAGCGTTCGGGCGTAGGTCGCCAGTCCCAAAACAATATTGATACGCCAGTGCACCTGGAGGCCTCGAAATGATCGAATTTAAAAATGTAAACAAGTGGTACGGCGATTATCACGCGCTCAACAGCATCACCGAAACCGTCGAGAAAGGGGAGGTTGTGGTGGTCTGCGGTCCTTCGGGGTCTGGCAAGTCGACGTTAATTCGTACAGTCAATCGCCTGGAAGAGATTCAGGACGGGAGCATCGTAGTCTGCGGCTCTGAAGTGCATGCTCACAAAACGCAGTTGAACGCCATTCGTAGCCGCATTGGTTTCGTCTTCCAGTCGTTCAACTTATTCCCGCACATGAGCGTGCTCGATAACGTCATGATCGGCCCGCTGACGGTTCTCAAAGCCGATCGCAAAGAGATTAAGGACAAAGCCCTGGCGTTGCTGGCCAAGGTGGGTCTTGCGCACAAGGCCGACGCCATGCCTCCCCAGCTCTCGGGCGGTCAGCAGCAGCGCGTCGCGATTGCCCGAGCATTGGCGATGGATCCGCCGGTCATGCTTTTTGATGAGCCGACCAGCGCGCTTGACCCCGAGATGGTAGGGGAGGTGCTGCAGGTCATGAAGGACTTGGCATCGGAAGGTATGACCATGATTTGCGTCACCCACGAGATGGGCTTCGCCCGCGAAGTGGCGGATCGTATCTGGTTCATGGATGCCGGCACAGTGTTGGAGCGCGGGACCCCGGAGGACTTCTTCACCGCGCCGAAGCATCCGCGAGCGGCGAAGTTCATTTCGGACATCCGGGCCCACTGATGAACACTGCAGCTCGCTCGCCACACATCGCTGTTCGGGAGGAATGGTTGGCATTGCATCAGGAGGAGGCTCTTGATGCAGACCTGCCGATCGTTGATGCTCATCACCACCTTTGGGATCGGCCGAGCGGTCGTTACCTATTTGACGAACTCCGAGCGGATACATCCGGTAAGCACAACATCATTGCGTCGGTTTACGTTCAGTGTCGTTCGATGTTCCAGGAAGGGCGAGTGGACCCATTCAAGACTGTGGGAGAAGTTGAGTTCGCCAACGGCATTGCGGCCCTCTCTGCTAGCGGACTGTACGGTCATGCCAGGCTCTGCGCAGGCATCGTGGCCGGAGCCGACTTGAGCCTGGGGGACGCGGTGCGGCGGGTGTTGGCTGAAATGCAGGAGCGAGCCGGCCCCCGGCTTTGCGGCGTGAGGAACACGACGGCATGGCACAGGGATTCTGAAATTGTCTCGAACCCCAACCCCCCACCCGCTGGGTTGTTGAGCAGTTCAAAGTTTCGGCAAGGCGTTCGCGCGTTGAAGGACTATGGCCTCGTGCTCGATGTATGGGCGTACCACACCCAGTTGGCAGAAGTTCTGGATCTCGCGCTAGCAAATCCAGAGGTGGTGATTGTACTGGATCATGTCGGGGGGCCACTGGGCGTTCGCGAGTACGCTAACAACCGAGGGCTGGTTTTCAACGAGTGGCGGGCAAGTCTAGCCAGACTTGCAGAGCTTCCGAATGTCCGAGTCAAATTGGGCGGCCTGGGCATGAGTATCGGTGGCTTCGATTACCATCTCAGACAAAAACCGCCTTCGTCTGAAACTTTGGCTATGGATTGGGCGCCATACATCCTTACCGTGATCGAGCTGTTTGGTGTTGAGCGCTGTATGTTTGAAAGCAATTTTCCTGTTGATAAGGGAATGTTCTCGTACAGTGTCTTGTGGAATAGCTTTAAACGACTTGTTTCCGATTTTAATTCTGATGAGCGTACGTTGCTCTTCAGTAAGAATGCGATAGATACTTACAAGCTCAGCTTTCAATCGTTTCCTAAACCGCAACAACAGTTCTAAGGCAGACTGGCCGAGGAGATAATATGTCGACTGGATTTCGTGTTCTTAAAAGAAAACAAGTTGCTTCGGATGAACTGGTAGCTGCCTTCCGTGAAGTACCGGTTGCCAACATCAGTGATTCCATCAATCGTATGTTTGCAGGTGGTGCCGACCTTCGACCGTTGCATGACGGTACAGTGCTGGCCGGTCCTGCTTTGACGGTAAAGTGTCGCCCAGGTGACAACCTGATGCTGCACTACGCGCTCGATATCGCACAGCCAGGCGATGTGATCGTTGTCGATGCTGGTGGGGATCTGACCAACGCCTTGACCGGCGAGTTGATGATTACTTATGCGATCAAGAAAAAAGTCGCTGGTTTTGTCATCAACGGTGCCGTTCGTGATTCTGCAGCGATCCGTAAAGGCAGCTTCCCGGTCTTTGCTGCTGGTGTGACCCACCGCGGCCCATATAAAGACGGCCCTGGCGAGATCAACGTACCGATTGCGATCAACGGTATGGTCATCGAACCAGGCGACCTCATCGTGGGCGATGATGACGGTTTCGTAGCAATATCTCTGGCTGAGGCTGCCGGCATCCTGAAAAAGGCCAGCGCAAAACATGCGGCTGAGACCAAGCAGCTGGACGACATCGCCAATGGTACTAACAGCCGTGATTGGGTCGTTAACTCCTTGCGATCCAAGGGTTGTTTCTTTGAGGAATAATGCACTTTTGATCTGACGGACTTTCCTCAGCGCCTTCGGGCGCTTTTTTTTCGTGATTACTAAGTGTGCAGTCGTTGAAAGGAGGGGGGAGCACTCAGCAGTATTGAATCGCCCCAAGTTTCCTATACACTCTCCAAGCTCAGAAAATAGCGTTTCTCATACTCTACTGGAGATAGCTGCATATCACTGCTTTGTCGACGTTTTGGGTTATAGAACATCTCGATGTAATCGAAAATATCACTTCGGGCTTCGTCACGCGTTCCGTAGATTTTTCGCCGGATCCGCTCCCGCTTCAAAAGCTGGAAAAAGCTCTCGGCCACGGCGTTGTCATGGCAGTTTCCCTGTCGGCTCATGCTGCTGATCACATTGTTGGCCTTAAGGAAGCTTT
This sequence comes from Pseudomonas sp. LRP2-20, assembly GCF_024349685.1. Classification (NCBI taxonomy): domain Bacteria; kingdom Pseudomonadati; phylum Pseudomonadota; class Gammaproteobacteria; order Pseudomonadales; family Pseudomonadaceae; genus Pseudomonas; species Pseudomonas sp. LR2-20. The sequence goes on from NZ_AP025944.1 coordinate 2,364,688, forward strand.
GCCATTCTGAGCTACTGAACTGACTGCCTTGGACGCCCTTCTAAGTGTCAAGTGGATACTGCGCTTTGGTTGATGATGCTATTTCGCCTCTGGATGATGCCGTAGACCTCCCGTGCGATGTAGCGCTTTAGGCAGCGGATAGCTTCCAGCTTCGAATGTCCCTCTGCGAGACGTCGACTGACATAAGCCTGGGTTCACCGAGCACGAACTTAACCGCTCCAACCGGACACCTGGACAAGACAGTAAAGTAACGTGGCGTCAGGCCCTTCTTGGGTCACACGTATCGGCAAGGCGGTCACCTTGACGTGCAGTGTTCCCGGATGGTCGACAGGTCCAGGGAAAGACACAAGGGTCGATCGGAGTGTGGGTCAGGCCACCCGGGACACTCCACGACCAGATCATCCATCATCGGTCTATCGCTGTGTGAGTCAGACCATATGGAAACACTGGCCAGTACATTCTTACTGTCTGAGTGAATCATCACTTGCTGCTGTGGCTTGCGTCGCCAATCGGTCGAGTGCTCTTTGATGAAGGCGTACTTCAGCCGCACTCCTTGGAAAGTACGCGGCGGCCTTCTTTAAGATGTCTCGCTCTGCCGACACAGCGGGCCAGTGAGATCGGGCAACTGTTGCCGCATATGTGGGTACCGGCCTGACTTACGCAAGGTGAGTTGCGCGGACGCTTACATTGATTCGGGGATGATGATTGGTGTTGCTGGTCTGTTGGCCAGTTCTCCTTGCATGGGGGCAAGGGGGCGAGTGCTACGGTCACTCAGAGCACGCTCTCGCAGATTTTGCGTATTTTCGCCAAAGCCATTCAGTCCGACATTGGCGTACAATCGGTCCATGAACTCACCGGCGTGTGCTCATGGATCTGCTCTGTCTCGAGGGTGAAGTGAATCTTCTCAACAACGGCCAAGAAGCAATGAAGCTGCCGCAACTCCATGCCCAGAAGGCTAGCTAGGCTGCATTGAAAGCAAGCCAGCCGCAGGCCGCCGTTAACACCAAGACGATAGATGGTGGGAATGCGTGAGCATATTCACGATGGCGCAGCACGGTAGCAATTGCACCTGCCATCACAGCAGCGCCGATAATCGCGCCAGAAATCCTAGTGGTGGGGAAAATCAGCAAGAGTGCTGTGAGCAATTCGCTCGCGGCGGTGACATAGTGGAACCAACCGGGGTACCCCCATCGGGCGTACTCATCCTGCACCTTTTTGGGTGCAATTCCATTGATGACGCCTCCGACGAGGAAGAAGGCGACGAGCACCCAAGTCAGGATGCTTGCAATATTGAATGTCATGAGGGCTTTCCTTTGTTCTGGTGATTGCTTCGCTGATTCGCCATTGCGCGACGTCGAAGCGGGTTCAAGTGATCTCGCCGCATCTATAGGCAGCCTGAGCAGTTGTGCAAGTGATCATCAACAATGTTTTCCGCAAGATTTCATCGGTGATTGCCGGCCAAGCTGACTCTTAGGCTTTCGACTTTGCAGGTGCAGTGTTGATGCCTACAGCCCGGCACCGTCTGTCCTAAGGTCGCGCAACTGTTCGTTTAAAGCTACTTCCGACAGGCGAATTTCGATCTCTGGCTCTTCCGCCCGACATTCGGCAAGAAATGCCGAAATATGTTGATTCAACTCTCTTTCTGAAGCAGTGATGCGGACACGCCCTTGTAATCCTGCGGCGAGCGCTCTCGCATTCTTGCGAGCTTGCTCAAGTACTGTGAACAGTCGATAGATGTCCTGTCGGAAAACCGCTCCTGCCGCAGTCAGTCGAGTTCCCCTGCGGTCTCGATCAAAAAGCACGACGCCTAGACTATCCTCAAGTTCTTTGATTGTTCGTGACAGCGGTGGCTGCTCGATATGCGGACGGTCAGCGGCACGGCTGAAATGCAATTCCTCGGCCAGAACAATAAAGCAGCGGAGGTGACGTAATTCCATCCTTTTCCCTCGACTCACTCCAATAACTCTCACCACACACGGAGCATGTGCAGCGTACCCGATTTTCAGTTTGAAGGCGCTGTGCCGGCGTGGCGTGGGTACGAGCCCAACGGCACAGACCATGCCCCCTCTATTGCCTACCGGCGATCTTCGTGTTGGGGACATAGTCCCCCCATCCGCCGGCCATTGCTTTGTACAGAGCTACGGTGGCCAGGGTGCTGCGCGCACGACTCTGAATGTAGGCGTCTTGTGCAAGGAGCCGCGCATTCTCGGCATCCAATAGCTCAAGTACGTCGATCGAGCCCTGATCGAAGCGCAGCCTTGCCATGTCAGCTGCGCGAACACCTGCTTCAGCCGCCTGCTGCAGGTGACTGCTCTCCTGCTCAGTACGATTGACTCCCACCAGCGCGTTCTCAGTCTCCTCAATCGCAGTGAGCACGGTGCGCTCGTAGGTTGCAAGATCCGCGGCGGTCGCAGCATTGGCAGCAGCGATCCGGGCGCGTACACGGCCGACGTTTAGGAAAGATCCATCGACGCCCAAGGACAGCAAACGAGTCTCGCTGTCTCGCTCGAACAACGAGCCCGCCCTGAATGCCTGTGTGCCTAACATGCCTCCCAAGGTGAAGCGCGGGAAAAGATCGGCTGTCGCCACCCCCACGCGAGCGGTGGCGGCAGCTAGCCGCCTCTCGGCACTGGCTACATCAGGGCGACGACGCAAAAGATCGCTAGGTGCAGCGACGACAAAGCCCTTGGGCGGTGTGGGCAACTCGCCTGCGACCTCCAACTCATCTGCAAGAACTTGTGGCACTTCACCGACGAGCACAGCGATGCGATGAGTCGCGACCTCTACCTGTGCTTGTAGCGATGGAATGCGCGACCGCGTGGTCTCAAGCTGAGTGCGTCCTCTATCCACGTCAAAGGGTGTGGCCATACCAGCACTGTGGCGCGCTTCCAGAAGCTCAAGTGTGCGCTGCTGATTCGTTGAGTTTTCCTGCGCAATGCGCAACTGCGACTGCCATCCTCGGAGTTGCCAGTAGGTACGTGCCAGCTCACTCACGACCGCAACTTGCATTCCGGCGAAGTCGTTTGCTGTCGCTGATGTCTCAGCGCGCTGAGACTCAACGCTCCTGCGGACCCGGCCGAACAGGTCGAGCTCCCAACTGAAGCCGATGTTGCCTTCATACTGATCGTGATCGCGATCTGATCGGCTCATTCCTGGTGCTTGATCGGCGCTGTTCCGCGCGGATCCGGCCTGCGCATCCGCAGTGATGGTCGGGAACTGGTCGTACCTTGCACCCCGCAGGAGCGCGCTTGCCTGCTGATAATTTGCAAAAGCGATGCGCAGATCGTGGTTGTGCACCAGGGCAGAGTCGATCAGTCGATCCAACATCGGGTCGTCGAAGACCCGCCAGAATTTCGGGTCCGCTTGGGGTGACGCCTGTGAGGAAGAGGTGGCGGCTGAGTCCAGCTGCCGCGCATAGTCATGCAAATTCGGGGATTCAGGCCTGACATAGTTCGGGCCGACCGTGCAGCCCACTAGCAAGATCGCCGCAGTCACTGTCGAGAGCGCCCTCAGCGCCTCTTGTCGCGTCCTATAACCCTTGCGTTGCTTCATGGGACGGGGTCTTTGGAGGTAAGTGAAGGTCATGATTGAGCAGCCTCCGGGTCGAACGACGAATGACCGTGCTGAACCAGTTGGCGGCCAGAGAGATTGCGCAGGGTCACGTAGAAGACCGGTGTCAGGAACAAGCCGAAGAGAGTGACGCCCAGCATGCCGGCGAAGACAGTGATGCCAGTTACGGCGCGCACCTCCGCCCCTGCACCTGCCGAGAGAGCGAGTGGCAACACGCCGGCGATGAAGGCGATGGACGTCATCACGATCGGTCGCAGACGCAGACGGCACGCCTCAAGCGCTGAGTCGATGATGCTCTTGCCTTGCATCTCCAGTTCGCGGGCGAACTCTACGATCAAGATTGCGTTCTTGCAGGCCAGGCCCATCAGAACAACCAACCCCACTTGAACGAACACGTTGTTGTCTCCACCAGCAATCCATACCCCGAACAGTGCCGAGAGCAAGCACATCGGAACAATCAAAATCACGGCAAGAGGTAAGGTCCAGCTCTCGTACAACGCTGCCAGAACAAGGAAGGCGAGCATCACGGCTAACGGAAATACGATCAGTGCGGCATTGCCCTGAGTGGCCTGCTGATAGCTCAGGTCAGTCCACTCGATCTCCATTCCGGGCGGTAGGACTTTCTGCGCCATACCGGCAACAGTTCCCATCGCCTGCGCTGAGGAGAGTACTCGCGGATCTGCTTCGCCAGCTAGATCTGCGGCCGGGTAGCCGTTGAAACGCAAGACTGGATCCGGTCCAAATGTCTGTTTTACATTCACAACCGATCCGATGGGCACCATGTCGCCCGCAGCGTTGCGCGTTCGCAGCCGAGCGATGTCTTCGATACTGTCGCGGAAAGGCGCATCGGCTTGGGCGATCACCTGCCATGTCCGACCGAACTGGTTGAAGTCATTGACATAGGACGACCCGAGATACGTCTGCAGCGTATCGAACACCCCAGTCAACGGTATGCCTTGCGACTTGGCTTTGGTTCGATCCACTTCGGCGTCGAACTGCGGAACGTTGGCCTGATAGCTGGTGATCGGATAGCCCATCCCCGGCACCTGCGACAGAGCACCTTGGAACCCGCTCACAGCATTCTGAAGTTCGCCGTACCCCAGGCCTCTGCGATCTTGCACGAACAATGAGAAGCCGGCACCACTGCCCAGCCCAAGAATAGGAGGGGGCATCATCGAGAAGGTAATACCCTCTTGAAGTCCCGCAATCTTCTGATTGATCTCGGCGTTGATCTGAGCGGCGCTCCGGCCCTTGCGGTCTTCGAAGGGCTTCAGGATCAAAAACGTCATGCCCGTATTGGGGGTATTGGTCATCTGCAGCGCGTTCAGACCAGGCAGAGCGACGGCACTCGCAACCCCATCGGTTTCGAGTGCAATGTCAACCACCTTGCTCAATAGGGCGTCCGTACGTGCGAGCGATGATCCTTCGGGCAGCTTCACGCCCGCGATGAGATACATCTTGTCCTGGGTCGGAATGAAGCCACCCGGAACAGTCTTGAAGATCAATGCCGTACCTGCAAGCAACAAGGCGTAGACCACGAACACAGCACCTCGGCGTCCTAGCGTTTTTGAAACTCCGCGCTCGTACCTGTCAGAACTCGATTTGAAGAAGCGGTTGAAAGGACGGAATATCCAACCGCAGAGTCGATCGATCAGTCGGGTCAGCCCATCCTTGGGTGCGTCGTGGGATTTCAGCAGACGTGCGGCAAGTGCAGGGGAGAGAGTCAGAGAGTTCAGACCAGATATCGCCGTGGCAATTGCGATCGTTACCGCGAACTGCTTGTAGAACTGTCCGGTAACACCGTCAAGGAACGCCATTGGTATGAACACTGCACACAGGACGAGCGTGATGGCGACGATCGGCCCGGAGACTTCCTTCATCGCTTGATGGGCGGCAGCGACTGGACTGAGTCCGCCTTCGATGTTTCGCTCGACGTTCTCTACCACCACAATGGCGTCGTCAACCACGATGCCGATCGCCAGTACCAGGCCAAACAGCGTCAGCGTGTTGATCGAGAAGCCCAGAAGATGCAGGCCTGCGAACGTACCGATGATGGATACTGGAACGGCGATGAGCGGAATGATCGATGCGCGCCAGGTCTGCAGGAACAGGATCACCACCAGCACGACCAGGATCACGGCTTCCAGCAGCGTGTGTACCACAGAGCTGATCGACTCCCGGACGAAGATGGTAGTGTCATAGACAGCCTCATACTTCACACCTTCCGGGAATGTCTTCTGCATCTTGTCCATCGTCGCGATCACCTGATCGCGGATGTCCAGCGCATTGGCACCAGGCGCCTGGAAAATTCCCATGCCCACCACCGCGTTGTTGCGATCAAGCTTGGCGCGTAAGGTGTAATCGCCAGCGCCAAGTTCCAGTCGCGCAACGTCGCGGAGTCGAACAAGCTCACCGCTTGGACCAGCCTTGAGCACGATATCGCCGAACTCCTGCTCGCTGCGCAGACGTCCCTTCGCGTTGATGAGGCTCAGGAAGTCACTGTTCGGCATTGGTTCGGCGCCAATCTGACCGGCCGACACCTGCACGTTCTGCTCTCGCATGGCTGCGACAACGTCAGCCGCGGTCAGACCACGTGCCGCGATGGCTTCCGGGTTGAGCCATGCGCGCATCGCATAGTCACCGCCACCGAGCATGTTGACATCGCCCACACCTGGGATGCGAGCCAGCGTGTCCTTGACGTGAAGGCGCGCGTAGTTGCGCAGGTACAGTGCATCATACTTTTTATCGGGTGACGTCAGATGCACCACCATCAGGAAGGTGGGAGATTGCTTTTGGACCGTCACGCCCTGCCGGCGTACATCCTCGGGAAGTTTTGCGTTCGCTTGTGCCACGCGATTTTGGACGCGCACCGTGGCGTCATCCGCATCCACGCCCGGTCGGAAGGTCACCGTCATGAGCAGTACGCCGTCCGAGCCGGCGACAGACTTCATGTACATCATGCCTTCTACGCCAGTGATCGCCTCTTCCAGCGGTGTAGCCACGGTTTCGGCTATGACTTGTGGGTTGGCGCCAGGGTAGGTGGCACGTACGACGACAGATGGAGGAACGACGTCTGGGTACTCACCGATGGGAAGACTCGGTATGGCAATCAGGCCAGCGGCGAATATCACGATCGACAACACCGCGGCGAAGATCGGTCGTTCAATAAAAAACTTGGAAAAATCCATGGAGAAGCCTCATCAATCTTGAAAGGGGCCGTGCGCTAGTTCTTCGCACTTCCGGCGCTGGCTGGTACGGGTGCTGCCAGCTGCTGCGCATCGACGGGCATGCCTGACATGAAAACCTTTTGCACGCCGTTGACGATTACCCGATCACCTTCCTTCAGTCCTTCCTCGACGACGCGCAGACCCTCCGAAGTTCCTCCCAGCCTGACATCTCGGCGCTGCGCGGTTCCCTTGTCATCGACGATGTATACGTACTTGCGCGTCTGATCGGTCAGAACGGCTTTGTCGTCAATCAGCAAGGCGTTGAACTGTCCACTTCCCAGCAAGCGCACATGGGCATATAGACCAGGAGTAAAGTTGCGGGCCTTGTTGTCCAGGACAGCGCGCACTCGGATGGTCCCGCTCGCACGGTCCACCTGGTTGGACAGAAAGTCGACGGTGCCGGTGTGAGGGAAATCAGGCTCGTCGGCCAACCCGATCTGAACCGGAAGCTTTCCATCACGCTCGCTAGGACGCTGTCCTTCGCGAGCCATACGGGCGTAGCGGAGGAAGGCGTTCTCATCAGCTTCGAAGTAGACGAAGACTTTGTCCTGCGACACCAGGGTGGTGAGCACACTGGCCGCATCTCCTGCGGCCACAAGATTTCCCGCCGTCACAAACGCGCGATCGGCACGTCCATCAATTGGCGCGCGAACCTGCGTCCAGTCAAGGTTGAGCTTCGCCGTTTCTACTGCGGCCTGTGCCGCCTGGACATCGGCCTGCGCGGATTCATCTGCGGCGCGGCGTTGCTCCCACAGTTCGGTGGAGATGGCCTGACGTTCGACCAGCACCTTGGCACGATCTGCCTCGCCTTTGCTCTGCTTGGCCAAGCTTCGAGCCCGAGACAACTGCGCTTCGGCGCGGCTGAGCTCCGCGCGGTAGCTTCTTGGATCGATAGTGAAAAGGACGTCCCCCTTCCGGACTTCCTGGCCTTCCTTGAAGGCGACTCGATCCACGTAACCTGAGACACGGGGACGCAGCTCTACCACTTCGATAGCTTCTATTCGCCCGTTGTACTCGTCCCAGCGGCTGATCTGCTTAGGCGCGACCGGCACAACACTGACTTGGGGCGCCGGGGGGGGCTGCGGAGGGGCTTCACCGTTGCAGCCTACGAGTATGGCCAGGGATAGCGTACTGAACGCGAGCAGGGCCAGCCGGGAACGCGCGTACGCCGAGCTGGGGCAGGAGTGAGTCATTAGACGTCCTCAGAATGAAATGAAACGACGTGACACGCCTAGCTCATCGGCACCTTCTTCAATCGCAAACTGAAGCTCAGGAGATGCGGTTGTAAATGGGTAGCGCGGTGGACGGGGTATCGCCACATGTCGGCCGTGGAGCACGCAGACGGAAGTCAAAGCGCTGGGCACGGTGATCGGAAGAATTTATAAAGCCTCAAGATAACTTGAGGTCAAGGGAAACTTTTCGGAAGCGTTCTGGTGGATGAAGGACATCCAGTGGCACCCCTTTGCGAGGGGCCGCTGCCTTAGTGAAGGTCGTCGGCTGAGCCGTAGGGACTTAGCAGTGCAAGCTTGAGTCAGGTAGGGACATGTGATTCACGCGGGTCTTCCGGGCAAGCAAGCAGCAGAAAAAAATCCTTGACCTAAACAATGCTTGAGGTTTTATAAACATTGCTCGAACACAGAGACCGACAGTCAAGTGGTCGAAAACCGGTCTCTGTGAAACCTGTCCTATCCAACCTCGGAGATCATTTCATTGCCTATTCGCTGCCACCTCTTCCTTACGCCTACGATGCGCTTGAACCGCACTTTGATGCGCGGACGATGGAGATCCATCACGGCAAGCATCATCAGACCTACGTCAACAATCTGAACAACGCCGTGGCCGAAGCCGGTTTGTCTGAGGTCCCGATGGACGTCCTGATCACGCAGCTTGAGGCAGTTCCCGTGTCCAAGCGAGGAGCGCTTCGCAACAATGGTGGTGGGCACGCCAACCATTCACTGTTCTGGAAGATTCTTTCTGCCGACGGCGGCCAGCCTGCGGGAGAGGTCTCACAAGCTATCGACAGCAACCTCGGTGGCTTTGACGCATTCAAGGACGCCTTCACTAAAGCAGCCCAAACTCGCTTCGGTAGCGGGTGGGCATGGCTCACTGTCGGAAAGGATGGAAAGCTCCTCGTCGAAAGCAGTGCCAACCAGGATAGTCCGCTGATGGGCCAGCTCGCTGGGTTGTCCGGAGGGACACCAATCCTTACCCTCGACGTCTGGGAGCACGCCTACTACCTGCACTATCAGAACAGGCGGCCGGACTTCATCGCGGCCTTCTTCCACATCATCAACTGGCAGGAAGTCAACAGGCTCTATCTTGCTGCGCGCGAGCTGCGTACTCCGCAGTGACAGCTCTCGGACCCATTGAAGCGTTGCGACATGACGCAGCGCTTGATCGAGGGGAGCCCTATTCTCAGGCGGTGATGAGAGCGGTCTACCGCCGAGAACTGCGCGATCATTTGGGGCGGTCCACCACCGGGGTTTGCATCGTTACGACCCAAACTCCGAGTGGAAGGGACGTTGGTTTGACTATCAACTCGTTCGTGCCAATGTCGCTCGGTCCCCCGTTGGTGGCGTGGAGCCAGGCCAGCAGATCCAGCGGCTTAGCGGCATTTTCGTGACTGCCGGTACTTCGCGGTCAGAGGGCTGGCTTGCTCACAGGCGTTCGTCGCGATGCACGCGCACGTCAGGCAACCAGCGTCGCTATGCACGCAATGTGCTACACCGGATTGCCGTTATTCGTATCGCTCAGAGGGCCGGTTTATCACTGGCAGAGATCAAGAGCCATATGGATACGCTCCCGGAGGGGAGGATAACCGTCGAAGAATGGGAGCGGCTGAGTTCTGGCTGGCGAGAGCTCATCGACAAGCGGATCACGTGCTTGACGCAGTTGAGAGACCAGCTTGGTGGTTGCATCGGTTGTGGCTGTATGTCACATAGAAAATGCCCACTGCGTAACGCGGGCGATGTTCTCGGCAAGCAGGGGCCTGGCCCCCAACTACTACTAGGAGAATAGACGTTTACATTGCGTTCTGCTGGAGAGCGCCTCCGATGGTGAAGCCCCGGGTCGCAACAATGGGTTCGCTTCAAGAGTCTTCGAAGTGCGGGCCTGGACCCAATGCAGCAAGCTTGTCGTCCGGATTGCGGAGTGGGCACGCTTTAAGCGACAAGCAGCCGCAACCGATACATTCAGCCAGCTCATTGCGCAGCCGCTGCAACTGCGCAATTCGATCTTCCAACCCTTTACGCCAGCGCGTTGCCATGGATTTCCATTGCGCCGCGGTAACTCGAACCATTGGGTCGTAATCACCCAGCGCCCCTTGGATCTCGTCCAAGGGTATGCCTGCGCGCTGAGCAATTTTTATGATGGCAATGTAGCGCAGTACGCCAGGGGTGTAGCGCCGCTGATTACCGGCTGTGCGAATACTGCTTATCAGTCCCCTGGACTCATAGAAGTGAAGCGTGGAGACTGCTACGCCACTGCGCTCTGCAACCTCTCCCACACTGAACATACGCACCGTCGTGCCATCCAGAACAGTAGGCATTTTAGGCACCATCACCTCCAAACGATCAAGTTATGTTTAGATTCTACTTTCTTGATCTCCGCGTGCCAATCGACGTTGCCGAAATGAAGAGCGCGCTCCTAGTCCCGGCGGTTCAGCAGACGGGTGCAGATGAAGCTGCCCGAGCAGCAGGCCGTCATGACGAGCCCCGCAGACGTCTGTGTGCCGTCAGCAAAGCGCCTACCAGGCCGCTGCAAATTTCCAGTCGTTCGTACGGGCCACTTGGCGTAAACCAGGCTTCATTGCTGAGCGTCGCCTCGATGCAATGGTGTAAATGACCGGAGCGCCTATAGGCCTATAGTTAGCGGGGTAGGCATTCCTATACCATTTCCAGCTCATTCTGATGAGCAGCGCAAGCAGCAGGGGCTCTCTGTCCGCCTTTCCGCTGATCAGACCTCCGACGCGGTGTTCAATCAGTGGATCAACATCGGCGGCACAGCCTGAAAGAAGGGCCGCAGAGCACGCTCTCGCAGATTTTGCGCATTTTCGCCACAGCCATCAGTCCGACATTGGCGAACAATCGGTTCATGAACTCACCCGGCATGTGCTCCTAGATCTTCTGTCTCATGGGCAAAGTGAAGCTCCTCAACTGTCAACACCGGTTGAAAGCTGACCTACTATGGACAGTGAGTTTGGCAAGCTACCCTCTATCTCAGGAAGTTCAGGTCCAGTGGGTAGTCGAGAATAATCCTTGTCTGGTCCAAGTCATTGGCGATTGCACCGTAGTCGCCCCCCGTGCGCATAGATGCATGCAGTAGCCGCAGCGACAGGTTCTTCGCCGGCCCCGACTGCAACACGTATTTCACCCACAGGTCCCGTTCCCATTGCGAACCGTCCTGCACTGCGCGGAAGCGTGAGTAACCCCCACCGGCGTCGCGCCCGTCGATATCGGTGCCGCGGATATAGCGCGCAGTGAAGGTCAGCCCTGGCACGCCCAGCACCGCGGCATCCAGGTCGTAGCGGGCACTCCAGGCCCGTTCGTTGGGGCTGTTGAAGTCGCTGCCCTGGGAGGCGGCATCCAGCTCGATATCGAAGCTGTTCCAGACATAGTCGAACGGCTGGTCGCCATCGATCCGGGTGTAGGCCAGTTCGACTTTATGCCCGCCCTGCGCATACCCGACCCGGGCACTCCAGGCGTCGTTGCGAATGTCGCCGAGCAGGGACGTACCGGTATCGCGGGTCCGGTAATAGTTGGCGCCGGTATTGAAAACACCGCCGGTATTCAAGGGCTGCCGATATTCGATCGAGGCAAATTGCTGGTTCCAGATATTGTCCAGTTCGGAACCGAACAACTTGATCTTTACGTGATTGATGCCGCTGTAGATGCCGCCGTAATAGGTGACGAAGTCACTGTCGGCCTGGCGACCGCCATATGCCGTGCCCAACTTGCCGCCATGGTTGGTTTCGGCGCGGTCGCTGCTGGAGGTGAAGCGTCCAGCGTTCAGGGTCAGGCCGGTGAGACTGCGGTCGGTGAGGTTCCAGCCCCTGAGTGTTTGTGGCAACAGGCGAATGTCGCCGTACTTGAGTACCGGCGAATCGGGGAACAGGTCACCATAGGCCAGTTCGGTGCTGCCAACGCGCATTTTCAGGGCGCCGCCGGACTTGGAGTATTCAGCCTTGGGATCTCCCTGGTTGTCACGGGAGACGATACCGCCGTTGCCGATGCCATCGCCGACCCGACCCTTGCTACCGTCCAGCTTCACGGCGCCCATGTAGTGCAGGTCGAGGCCGAAACCGACCAGGCCCTGGGTAAAGCCGGAGTTAAATTTGGCCAGCACTCCTTGCGCCCATTCCTGGCGATAGCTTTGCCGTTCGCCGGCCGGGTTCAGGTAACTGCCATTACGGTTGTCGGCGTTCCAATAGAAGTTCCGGAAGCCGACGGTGGTCGTGCTGTCCTCGATAAAATCATTGTTCGCTTCGGCCGCAACGCCGATCGAATTGCACAGGCAGGCGCTCGCGCCGGCCATTCCCAAGATGAAAGATCTGAGCCACATGGAGACTTCCTTATTGCCAGATTCAAGAACGGCAGCGTGAAGATTTATTGTTATTAAGCAGGCGTCTTTTGACCGGGCAGCCGGGTGCCTGATCGCTAACTTGTGTATTACGCAAGTTGCGCCTTTTATCGTTGTGTGTTCCCCGGGCCGGTCAGCCCGGGAAGATGTTGCTCGGGGTCAGGCGGTCAGGCCGGTGAAGAACTGGGTAGCGTTTTCATCCAGAGTGGCGATGTCATAGCCGCCTTCCTGGACCACCACGCAGGGCAGGCCCAGGATCTTGATCCGCTGTCCCAGAAGATGGAAGCCTGCATGACTGACGGCCACCTTGGACTGCGGATCGTTTTCGTAGATGTCGAAGCCCAGCGACAACACCAGGACATCCGGGGCGAAGTCGCGCAGCGCCGCTGCCGCCTGGTCCATGCAGGCGAAGAAGTCCGCCTCGCTGGCGCCATGGGCCATCGGCAGGTTCAGGTTGAAGCCGGTACCGGCCGCGTTGCCGGTTTCATCGTCGAAGCCGGCGACCACCGGGTAGAAGTTGGTCGGGTCGCCGTGGATCGAGACGTAGAGGACGTCGTCGCGGTCGTAGAAGATCTCCTGGATGCCCTGGCCGTGGTGCATGTCGGTGTCCAGCACGGCGACTTTGGCGTACTTGCCCCGGAGCACTTGGGCAGCGATGGCGGCGTTGTTCAGGAAGCAGAAGCCACCCGCCGCTTCGGTCCGGGCGTGGTGTCCCGGTGGACGGCACAGGGCATAGGCCGCGCGGTCGCCCTCGATCACCGCGTGTGCTGCGGCCACGGCACTCTGCGCCGACCAGTAGGCCGCCTGCCAGGTGTGCTCGCCGATCGGGCAACTGCCATCGGCCAGGTAGCGGGCGGTCTTGCCGAGAATGCCGCGCAGCGGGTTGCCTTCGCGGATGTAGATGTTCGACATCACCTCTTCGCCCCAGTCCTCCGGCACTTCGTGCCATTGCTGGTAGGCGCTGCGCAGGTAGTCCAGATAGGCCTGGCCGTGGACCGCCGCAAGCGGCGCCTCGCCGTGATCGGCCGGTTCGAAGAGCGGATAGCCCAGGCGTGCGACCGCCGCCAGCAGCGGTTCGATCCGTGCCGGTATTTCCTGCGGCTGGCGCATCTGCCCGCGTGACAGGTAGGAGCGGGGATGGTGCAGGCGCTGGGCCGGGTGGAAAAAGGTTTTCATTGCTGACCTCGTGATAAAGGCATGCGGTCAATAGCCCAGTTCGGGATCGACCAGATTGTTCAGTTCCGCGCCGTTGGCCAGGCGCGTCATGTTCTCGGCCACCTGCTCGGCGATGCAGCGGTCGGACGCCGCAGAGGCCATGTGCGGGGTGACCCAGACACCCGGGGTGTGCCAGAGCGGCGAGTCGGCGGGCAGCGGTTCCTGCTCGAACACGTCGAGCAGGGCGCCGCGCAACTGTCCGCTGGCCAGGGCCTGGCCCAGGCCGTCCGCATCGAGGTGCTGGCCGCGGCCGCAGTTGATCAGGGCGCTGCCCCGGGCCATGTGCCGGAAGACCTCGTGGCCCAGCAGCCCTTGGGTGGTGGCGGTCAGTGGCAATAGGTTCACCAGGACGTCCAGTTCGCCTAGGAACTCGTGAAGCACCTGCGGGCCGCCGAAGGTCTTCACACCCTCGATGTCCTTCGGCGTGCGTGCCCAGCCACGAACGTCGTAGCCCGCCTCGGCCAGGCGCACGGCCACGGGCGCGCCGATGGCGCCCAGGCCCATCACGCCGACCTTGAAGTCCTGCGCCTTGCGTTGTTTCGGGCGCTGCCAGTGCTGGGTGGCGTTACCGGCGATCACCTGGTCGAAGCCGCGGTGGAAGTGCAGCACCCCCCAGTGCACGTACTCGCTCATGCCCAGGGTGTGGTCAGGGTCCACCACCCGGCACACCGGCAGCGCTGGATTGCGTGAATCGTCCTGGGCCAGATGGTCGACCCCCGAGCCTATCGAGTGCACCAGGCGCAGGTTGGGCAGGCGACCGAGGCTGCCCTGCGGAGGGAACCAGCACACGGCAATTTCGGCGTCCGCGGCCTGTGCATCCTCAGGTCGCAGCACCTGCAGTTGCGGTGCATGCTCGGCGAACAGCGCGGCCAGCCAGTCGGTCAGCACCGGGTTCTGGCACAGCAATACGAGGCTCGCCATATCAGCTGCACCAGTCCGTGCGCTGCTCGTCGATCAGGCTGAGCGCCGCTTGCCAGGCCATGTCGATGATCCCGTCGATGCCGTCGCGCCCGAACTGCGCCGCGGTATGCAGGCAGACCTCTTCGCTGGGGATGTTCAGCGCCACCCCGGCGGACATCGCCTGGATCTGCGCCTGGCAGGCACGTTCCAGGAAATAGATTTCGTGGAAGGCCGCCGCCACGCCGCCGCCGGCGGCCAGCAGGCCGTGGTTGCGCAGGATCATCGCCTTGTGCGTGCCAAGGTCGGCCACCAGGCGCTCGCGTTCTTCCAGCGACAGGGCGATGCCTTCGTAGGTGTGGTACGCCAGGTTGCCGTAGAACTTCAGCGCGTGCTGGGTCAGCGGCAGCAGGCCGTCACGCTGCGCCGACACCGCCATGCCCGCCGCCGTGTGGGTGTGGATGATGCAGTGCAGGTCCGGGCGGGCGTCGTGGATCGCCGAGTGGATGACGAACCCGGCGGCGTTGACCTTTCCACCGTTGAAGTGACAGTCCACCACGTTGCCGTCCAGGTCGATGAGCACCAGGTCGCTGGCGCGCATTTTCTCGAAGGCCACGCCGTAGCGGTTGATCAGGAAGTGTCGATCGGGGCCGGGTACCCGCAAGGTGATATGGGTGTCGATCAGGTCGGTCATGCGGTAATAGGCGACCAGGCGGTACAGCGCGGCCAGGTCGCAGCGCGCTTGCCATTCGCTTTCCGACATATCGAGAGGCTTGCTCATCAGGCGATTCCTTGGTAGGTGGAGAGGGTGGCCGGTGCGGCATTGGCGCGGCGCAGGTGCGCAAGGCCGAGCACGCCGGTCAGCGACATCAGGGCCAGCACGCTGAAGAACAGCGCCAGCGGTACCCATTGCCCGGCGAAGTGGCCGGCCAGGAAGGTGCCGAGCATCGGCGTCAGGCCGCCGGTAAGGCCGCTGCCCAGTTGATAGGCGATGGAGATGCCCGAGTAGCGCACCCGCGCCGGGAAGGCCTCGGCCATGTAGCCGGCGATCACCGCATATAGCGCCGCCAGCAGGATCACGGCCAGGGCGATGCCGGCGGTCATGTAGATCAGGTTGCCGGTCTGCACCAGCAGGAACATCGGGTACGGCACCAGGATGCACAGCGACGCCACCCACTTGAGGAAGCGGCCTTCGCCGAGCCGTTCGGCGAGCATCGCCGAACAGGGCTGCGAGAGGAATTGCAGGATGGTCACCACGAACAGGCAGTCGAGAATGGTCGACTTGGCGATGCCCTGGTATTGGGTGACGTAGGTGATCATGAAGGTGTTGGTGAAGAAGAAACCGCCGGAGCCAATGGTCACCGCCAGGGCGGCGAACAGGATGTTCTTCCAGCCTTTGCGCAGCACTTCCATCACCGGGTTGTCCGAAGTCTGGTCGCTGACCTTGACCTCGGCGAACTCCGGCGACTCGGGCACGCCGAAGCGAATCACCAGGCCGACGATCATCAGCACGCCGCTCATCAGGAACGGCAGGCGCCAGCCCCAGCTCATCAGGGCGTCCTGGTCCATATCGGTGATGAAACGGAAGGCGATCAGTGCCAGCAACAGGCCGGCCGGGCTGCCCCACTGGGCGAACGAGGCGAAGAACACCTTGCGGCCCTTGGGCGCGTGTTCGCTGGCCATCAGCACCGCGCCTCCCCATTCGCCGCCGACCGAGATGCCTTGCAGCAAGCGCAGGAAGATCAGGCCGATCGGCGCCCAGATACCGGCCTGGGCGTAGGTGGGCAGCAGCCCGATGCAGGTAGTGGCCACGCCCATCAGGACGATGGTCACCAGGAGCATTTTCTTGCGCCCGAGGCGATCGCCAAGGTGGCCGAAGACCATGCCGGCGAAGGGCCGGGCGATGAAGCCCACGGCAAAGCTGCCGAACGCCGCCATGGTGCTGAGCATCGGGTTCTCACTGGGGAAGAACAGTTGCCCGAGCACCAACGCAGCGGCGAAGGCGTAGATGTAGAAATCGTAGAATTCGATGGTGGTGCCGATGAAGGCTGCCGCCGCGGCACGACGCGGGGTTGAGGTGTTGCGGCTCATTCGAGGCTCCTGAGAGTCATTTTTATAGGCAGGAGGAGAGGCATGCATGGGCATGACGGTCGCACTCTGGCGGTGCGTTGCTGGATGTTGCGCCAAGCTCTATGCTAGGAAAAGCTTCTAATTCCAATACTCAAGTATAAGCTTGGCAAATAATGACGAGTCCAGTAGCCACCTCCCCAAGAAACCCGGAAGCCAAGCGCTTTCTCAATGATCGTCTGGACTGGAACCTGTTGCGCACCTTCCTGGTGATCGCCCAGGAAGGCAGCATCAGCCGGGCTGCCGCGCGCCTGCACCTGAGCCAGCCGGCAGTCAGCCAGGCGCTCAAGCGTCTGGAAGAGCAACTGGACAGCGCGCTGGTGGTACGCCGCGGGCCGCGTATCGCGCTGTCCAAGGCGGGCGAGGAAGTGATGCAGATCGCCGCCGAACTCTACGGCACCATGTCGCGCCTCGGGCCTGCGCTGGATACCCCGACAGAGACCGTGACGGGCAAGATCAGGTTGTTGAGCATCAGCCGCATCCAGTCCCGCTGCTACGACGACTTCCTCGCCCAGTTTCACAACGAGTACCCGCAGGTGGAACTGGAAATCGACGTGTTGCGTAGTTCCGACGTGGTCAGTGCGCTGTTGCAGAAGACCGCATCGTTCGGTCTCAGCCTCTGTCGTACCCCACAGCCCAAGCTGGAGCAGCGGGTGTTGCTGGAGCAGCGCTACGCCTTCTTCTGCGGCAAGCGCCATCGCCTGTTCGGCCGCAAGAACCTGACTCTGGGGGATCTGCAGGGCGAGAACTTCGTCAGCTTCACCAGCGACCAGATCGGCGGCAACCTCTCGCCGCTCACGGTGTTCAGGGACCAGCAAGGGTTTACCGGACGTATCGTTGCCTCGTCGCCGAGCCTTGACGAAATCCTGCGGCTGGTGGAAGCAGGATTTGGTATCGGGTGCCTACCCGAGCATATTGTCGCTGCGCATTTGCAGGCCAACGAGCTGTGGCGTTTACCGCCGTGGGACGGGGTGATCGATGTGAATGTGTACTTGCTTTGGAATCGCGAACAGAAGTTGACACAGGCTGAGTCGATATTCTTGGAACGGTTTCGGCAGATGCTAATGACAACGGACTCAGCAGAGAGGTTTTGACCATAGGGTCGGGCCCTCATTTTCACATTGCACTATCATGCAGTGGAGTAAGACGCTGTGTAGACGGCGCGATCAATGGTTTGAGGCCTGACTACTGTGAGCACTATGAATCGCCCCTAGTTTCCTAGACACCTCCAAGCCTCTTAATGAGGCTCAAATAGGAGCCATGAGTCGTCAGCGTTACCCTGAAGAATTCAAGATCGAAGCGGGCAAGCAAGTGACCGAGAAAGGCAAGCCTGTCGCCGACGTTGCCCAGCGCTTGGGCATGTCCGTTCACAGTCTCTACGCCTGGATCAAGGATGTGCAGCGACCTTGCTATCGACGCCATGTTGATGGCCGTTTGGCGACGGCGCCTTGCCAACGACAATAAGCCAGCACTAGCGAATATTCGCTTTCACAGGTCGCGGGACTGCCTGTGAAACTCGAACAGGAGATCTCCATGACGTTCAATAAAGACCGACGCGTTGCAGTTGCTGGAGCGCATGACCCACTGTGTCGGCGCGTGGCAGAACTACTGCTACGCCGCGCTCCCTTGGTGAAATGCAAGCGGATCACCTTTGGCACCACAAAAAGTGGCCGTAGGCCGTATTGGAGTGTAGCTTTGCTCTCGAATGTGAGAGTGGCCCAAAAGGTATTGGAGTAGGTTTCCGTCCCCACGGGTTGCTGTGAGTACGGACAGCATAGTGAACACTTAGCCGTCATTGCTCTGGCATTTATTTCTTCTGGAAGAGCAGTGGGCAGACTGTCGTGATATCAATATGGAGGGGGCAGATGGTCGATTGGAAACAATAAAGTAGCGTGAGGTTGTTTTATCGGATGGCAAAGGCAATGAAGTGTAGCTTTATTCCTCATTGCTCCGCCAACACTGTTCTTGGACGGGTAGATCAACTCCGCGCGGGCAATGCTCGCTTTCTCGAAATCAAATAGCCAAGCGCTAGGACCAGGACAGCGCCGATGGCAGCTGAGGCATAGTGCATGGTGGTGGGTGTGATCGGGATTGTAGACAGATGTTTTGCCACTAGCGCATCAGCGGCGATCATGCCGCCTGCGATCCAACCAAGCAACGCGGCTCCGAGTGCGATGATCTGTGGGAATCTATCCATCAAGGCGAGAACAAGGCGACTGCCCCATACGATGATTGGAATACTGATCAGCACACCCAAGGATACGAGAAGGAGGTCGCCGCCGGCTGCGCCAGCAAGCGCCAGTACGTTATCCAAGGACATGACCGCATCTGCAATGATGATCGTTTTGATCGCGGAAATCAGTTTAGTCCCGCCGGCAATTTCGCCGGTATCTTCCTGCTCAGCCTGAAACAGCTTTATTCCGATCCAGAGCAGCATGAGTCCGCCAACAATTTTGAGTGCGGGCAGAGCAAGAATTTGAATGGCAAAAAATAGTAGAGCGATTCGAAGCAGTATCGCGCCTGCAACGCCGGCGGTGATGGCTCTTTTCCTGAGATCAGCCGGTAAGTTTCTACAAGCCAGAGCGATCACAACAGCGTTGTCGCCTCCCAGCAGAATGTCGATTGCCACAATCTGGGCGAGTGCCGCCCATGAGAATGAGTTGAATATTTCCAGCATTGAGGTCGCCTAAAAGGTAGCCGCTGGGACAGTTAAGCTCCAGCGGCTGCAGTTAATCCGGCTACTTGATAACCGGCACGGAGGGGAGGCCCATTGAGGAGCCTTTGGTGCGAGGTTTTAAAACGTCCTAGATTGGTGCTGTTACTCCTGGGGTTTCCAACCGCACACGTAGGCGGTAAGCAACGTCCAGATTCCGAAGGTGCCAGAAACAGTGAAAAGCCATGGGTTAAGGGCATCTGCCCAGTATTTAATCAGGGCTCCACTTTGCATGAAAAGACCCACGGACTGCAGTGTTACGAGCAGAAAACCGAGACCGAGCATTAAGACCAGAAGCCCAACGTAGCCGTTGATCATGATTTTCTGAGCAATGCTTTGCTCAGTTTCAGGGCTGGCCACTTTTGCGGTCGGCTCTGAGTGAGCTGAGGCAGCGGTTTTCCGAGGTACAGTCATAGATTCGCTCATTATTCGCTCCAAATCTTGAGAAATTTCACGCCGGTACCGGAAGCCAGCCCATACCAACGCCGACACCAATGAAGATGAAAGGCACCACGTAGTAAACAATCAGCGGGATGAAAGTCCTCGCTGGCGGTACCTGGGCGATGCCGGATGCGATGTAAATCGAAGCTGAGCCTGGCGGGGACGCACCTTCCGTCGAAGCAGCGATTAGTACCAAGGCCGCAGCCAGATAGGGATTCACTCCGGCGTACATCAGCACGCTGAAACCAATACCGCCAATAGTTGCAACCGTTGCTGTGGAGCTCAGTGGGCCAGCTACCAGAATCACCAGCACAACCACAATGAAGCATGCAGTAAGTGGCGAAGCATTCATGCCCTGCAGCAAGTCGGAAAGCTGTTCGCCCAGACCAAGCAGCCCCAGCGAAGCACCACCAGCGAAAGCAAAAACCAGAGTAGTACCGACTTCGCGATAACGAGGTGCTGTAGATGCAATCAGTTGATGCCACCCTTTGAAGGTTTTAGGCAGCTTCCTCCAACCCATGAGCAGAGCGAAGATGCCAAGCATCACAGGCATCCAGATCATCAGTGAGATCGACTTCATGTTGCCGCTACCGAGCGCAGCCGACAGCATCTCGCTGACAGGGCCAAGCGTCAGGCAGATCGGAATAGCGATGGCAATGAAGATCAACATGGTCCACCAGCCTTGGCTCAAGGTGTGACGCAGTGGCTGGATGTCATCGTTACCGTCGCGCCCAATCTTGTGCTTCCTCACAAACATGAAAACCATGATGAGGCGCCAGAGCAAACACCAAGCGGAGACTGCATACATGGTAAGCAGTAGCTTCTCGACGGTGACAAAGGGGGCGACTGTACCCAGTCCAACCAGTATGAAGAAGGAGCCGCTTGGTGGAATCACGTTGCCCAGGCCTGAGTTGCCCGCAACCACAGTTGCTGATACTTCTGCTGGCCATTGCGACTTCTTCATCCAAGGAATGGTGACAGTCCCGATCGTTGCGGCATTAGCAGAGCCAGCATGGGCAACAGAACCGAAAAGTGCGGCGCCTATCGTCGCTACGTAACCGGCTCCACCGGGAAGCCTTCCCATCATCGAGTTCAGCATGGCGACCTGCAAGTCGATGATGCCGGTCTTCGAGAGCAGGAAACCGATGAATGTGAACGCCAGGGCTGAGAAAACGACCTGTTCTTGGAAAGCAGACGACATGCCGCCAACTGCAATACCTAAAAAATCGCCTTTACCAAATAGACAGACAGCTACGAAGCCAATAACCATAGCTTCAGCGATGCCTCGCTTAAGCCATGTACTCCATAAAATGATTACGGCTATGTAAGTGGCTAATGCCCACACTGCAAGACCCATAACGGTATACCTTTGTTATTATCAATGAACCGCTCTTGATGTTTAAACCAAACAACCAAAGCACTCGGATTATCCATTTCAATGGATATAAAACTGGGCTCAGTGCTGCGCGTTATTTAATTTTAGCGCACATAGCAAAGCTCAGTTTTGCTGTTGTCGGCTTGAGAGCAGTCCTTGCAACCCGAGGTACCATGCCGGGTTTCTCGCCAACCGATGAACGGGTCAGCGCGAAGCACAACGTCAGTGCCAGCGCTGAAATGGTGATAGCAGTGCCCGCAGGTCTGCTAATTGTAGAGCCGTCGAGGGCTATCAGCGCACTGCCGATCGTCCCGGCAACGTTTCCTGTCGCGCACGCCCAAGCGATCCCGGTAAGGGACGATAAATTCCGATGAGCGTTGACGGTTGATCTGGTGGGCACGCTTTTAATCAAAAACACGCAGCAGCAGGTAACGAACGCAAGGATGCTCTGTGAGGTTCCGGTCGTATCGGCCAGGCTCGTGAAACCACATAGCGATAGCAGGCAGGCTAGGCGCCAGTGGTGCTTAGCACCTGGGGTTGTGGCCTGTTGGGACTCATTATCGGCACGCATAACTCATCACCCCTCGATTATTTTTGTCTATCAGTGGTTTGGGGGAAACCAACGGGCCCACGGCCCGCTTACCTATATTCATAACCAGATTATGATTTTTGTAAAGGGGCATTGCAAAAAATCATAACGTCATTATGATTTGCCTAGGGCCATCCCCCCCATCTGGCCTCTCAGAGGAGAAAACAATGAGCATTCGCACTACCCCTGTCATCGCTAAGAGCGCGTGGACGCCTCACGATTTGGCCAATGACAACTCGTGGCTGTACCGCCTCGACTCCCGCGGGGTCGATGAGCTGGAGGCTCTGCTGGATAAGGTTCGCCACCTGCCGATTACGGAAATTACCAAGGCAGATTTCCCGCTCGACTATCTGGTGCCGTTCGTCGAAGCAGTGGATCGCGAAGTGCAGCACGGTTTTGGCATGGCGGTGATTCGTGGGCTTCCCGTGCAGCGCTACACGAAAGAAGATGCTTCACGGATCTACTGGGGGATTGGCCTGTACCTGGGTACACCGGTGACCCAGAACAAGCGTGCTCATCTATTGGGCCACGTTAAAGATGAAGGTGTCACTTATAGCCAAAAGACTCGAGGCTACAACACCAAGGCGAAATTGAACTTCCATACAGACAACGCCGACGTAGTTGGCCTGCTATGCCTGCGTACACCTCAATCGGGCGGGCTGAGTCGTTTCTCGAGTTCGAACACGATTTTCAATAGAATTCTCGAGACTCGCCCAGATCTGCTGGAGCCGCTTTTCGAGGGCTTCTACTATGACCTTAAAGGTGAACAGCGCCCAGGTGCCGGCGAATTGAGCGACCACAAAATTCCGGTCTTTAGCGATTACGAGGGGTATCTCAGTGCGCGATACGTCCGTAACGCCATCGAACCTGCGTTCGCTAAAAGCGGCGAAGCTAAGACTGCCCTGCAGGAAGAGGCCCTGAATCTGTTCGACGCCTTGGCCACCGCTCCTGAGCAGTGCTTTGAGATGCAGTTCGAGCCTGGCGACATGCAGATGTTGAACAATCATACGATTGTTCATTCGCGGACTGAGTTCGTCGACTTCGAGGAAGATGATCGCAAGCGCCACTTGTTGCGGCTGTGGCTGCGCAACGACACTCGGCCGTTGGCGTTGGAGTTTGCAGAGCGTTTCGGCCCTGGCACCGCGCGCATGGGGGTGCCGAAATTCGATCGTGATATCAGTGAGGAGTGAAGCTTCACCCCAGTAATTTCTGGGGTGAAGGGCAGGGTGGGTGATTACTCCAATCGCCCACCCTGGCGGTTATTTGATGCACCGAGGGCCTTGCTGATGCGAATTGCTTCGGCCAGCAATATTTCCTGAAGATCGGTACGAGTGGCGTCGAAACGATTGTTGATCCCTGATAGAGTCAACGACCCGATAAATTCGTTGTTTGCACCAAACAGTGGTGCTGCGATGGATGCGAGTAGAGGATCTGCGATACCTACTGATGCTATGACAAAGTCAAGATTCATACTGTCTACGTCAGACAAAGGCTCTTCGCTAAATCGACGCAATATCCGTGCTGTTGACGTCTCATCCATCGGTAAGCGCTTGCCAGGTTGCATGCCTACTTTGATGAAATGGTTGGATTCTGATCGCAGCCAGCAAACCCGCCACTCGCCATCTCGGATATATACGGAAGAGGTTTCGCCAACCTTGAGAGTGAGTTGGTCAAGAGCCGTTTGAATAATCTCGGTAGCTTTCAGTGAGCGTTCAAACGCACGTCCTAGCTGGAAGGCTCTGGGGCCTAGGCGGTAATTCCCATCTTGCCCTTTTCGCACGTATCCCCAGCGCTCAAACGAGATCATGTAGCGCAAGATGACACTCTTAAAAAGATCTGTGCGCTTTTCTAAGTCCGTTAAAGATAGCTCGGTCTCAGCTCCGATGAAAGCATCTAACAGAGCCAACGTTCTGTCTGCCGCGGCTACGGACCTGTCGACAGCTTGCGGCTTTTCTTGCATCGAATTGATCTCTACTGGCTATAGGATTTGGAAATATACATCAAGGTGCCGTTTTGCTCAATAGCCTGTAGTAGGTTTAAATTTCGATCATATTCTCAAAGGTAAGCTTTTTTATAGGTGAACGGTGAGTCGCTAACGCCTTTGTTTGATGTGATTGATCGTTTGGGTTGTTTGTTTTTATTGAGTGCTTATCTGGCGATTTCCGAATTTCGTTTTGCATGTGTGGTGATGTGCTTTAGTAAGTTGTTAGGGTTTTGTTTTGGGTCTGGTGGTGTTTCTTTGTGATCCCAAGTTTAGGATTCGGTCGTGTGTGCAATCGATTGATCGATATCTTGAGTGATCTCTGTCATCTTCGTGGTTTAACTCTGGTTAGAGTTAATTCGATAGAGTGCATTGGGCGGAATTTATTTGATGGTCGGTGATAACTGATTCTCGCTGAGCATTAAGTCTATTGGCGGCCTGTTTTTCCAACGGGTATCCTTGATACTGCCTTAATTTCTCTTAGAGCCAAGCTGGACTGGATTGAGGAAATTCCAGGCTGGCGACGGAGCACTTCTTCTACGAAACTTCCGTAGCTTTCGAGGTCAGTGGCCAACACTGTAAGAACATAGTCAGCCTCGCCCGTAACTTTATGGCAAGACAGCACCTGAGGCAGCTTCATGATCACCTGTTCGAACTCGTCAGGCGCATTTGCCGAGTGGTTTCCAAAGCGCACCTGGGCGAATGCCATCACGTCGTAACCAAGTTTGCGTCGATCCAGGTTGGCCTGATAGTCCTTGATAATGCCCAGTTCTTCCATTCGCTTTCGTCGGCGCCAACATGGTGTAACGGTCATTGATAGTCGCTCGCCCAGCGCAGCGCTGGACAGTGTGCCGTCCTCTTGTAAAAGCCGCAGCAGATCCAAATCCACTTCGTCGATTTGATTGTAAGCAAAATCTTTGCTCATATAGCCCCTTTAGGGTAGGTATTTTGCTCAAAAATACCGATAGCATGAGCATAAAGCAAAGCATTTCCTATCGAATAACGCGAGAATTGTTCATCCAACAACCTGATCAGAAGGATACTCGCGTGCTGACAGTCTTCAGTGAAAACCATCGCTTACACCATGGATGTGAGCTCAAGGACGGAGCCGTAACACCGTCTTTTGAAAGTCCGCAGCGCGCCGAGACCGTATTGGCGCGGGTTAAGAGCGCCGGCTTGGGTGATGTGATCAGTGCGCAGGCGTTCGATCGTGCCTGCTACGTCGCCGCACACAGTGAGCGCTATGTGGCCTTTCTGGAGAACGCTTGGGCTGAGTGGACTGCAACCGGCAAGACCCATGATGCCTTGCCCTTGGTCTGGCCGGTGCGTGATCTTGCCATCGACCGCGAGCCAGGCTTCATAGACGGCAAACTTGGCTTTTACGCCATGGACGCCGGCGCGCCGATTACCGGTGGCACCTGGGAGGCGGTGCGCAGTAGTGCCGATGTGGCCCTTACCGGAATACAACGTGTGATCGACGGTGCGCCCAGTGCATTTGCCCTTTGCCGTCCGCCTGGCCACCACGCCGCCCGCGAATACATGGGCGGTTACTGCTACCTGAACAATGCGGCCATTGCCGCAGAGCGATGCCTGAGCCAGGGGGCCAAAAGAGTTGCCGTGCTGGATGTGGATTTCCATCACGGTAATGGCACGCAGAACATTTTCTACGACCGCCCTGATGTCTTCTTTGCCTCCCTTCATGGTGACCCACATGTGTCCTACCCGTACTTCTCGGGCTTTGAACACGAGCGGGGGGCGGGAGCGGGGGAGGGCTTCACCGTGAACTATCCACTGGCCAGAGGTACCGCCTGGGCCAGTTACCGACAGGCGCTGACCGACGCCCTGATCCGGATCGTCGCGTACAAACCCGACTTTCTGGTGATCTCACTGGGCGTCGATACCTTCGAGGACGACCCAATCAGCCACTTCAAACTGACCAGCGAGGACTTCCTACGCTTAGGCGCGGACATCGCGGGAGCTGGCATTGCGACGCTGTTCGTGATGGAAGGCGGCTACATGGTCGATGAAATCGGCATCAACGCCGTTAACACCCTACAAGGATTTGAAGGCGGGCGCTAAGCCCCATGAGCTGGACTCACGCTGTCGGCCTGGGAAATATCACCGGGTCGGCGACAGGCGTTGACACTCAAACAATAAAAAGAGGTCGCCCATGGAACCGATATCCGCAAGCCTTGATGAGCGTTGCACTGGAACACCGGCCGATGATGGCCACCTAAAACGCACGCTGGAAAACCGCCATATTCAATTAATCTCGATCGGTGGTGCGATCGGTACTGGTCTGTTCATGGGGTCCGGCAAAGTCATAGCGCTGTCCGGCACCTCCATTTTGCTGGTCTACGCCATTCTAGGGTTTTTCCTGTTTTTTGTGATGCGGGCGATGGGCGAATTGCTGCTATCTGACCTGCGTTTCAAGTCCTTCGCTGACATTGTTGCGCATTACCTGGGGCCGCGTGCAGGTTTCGTCTTGAGCTGGTCGTACTGGCTGAGCTGGAGCGTCGCGGTAGTAGGGGATGTCGTGGTGGTCGCAGGCTTCTTCCAATACTGGTTCCCACATGTTCCCGCTTGGATGCCCGCCTTCTTCACCCTCTTTGTGCTACTGGGATTAAACATGCTAGCGGTGCGGATTTTCGGCGAAGTTGAGTTCTGGTTCGGCATCATCAAGATCGTTGCCATTGTCATGTTGATTCTGACTGCCATAGTGCTGATTGCGACGTCCTACACATCGCCCAATGGCGTGGTGGCGTCGCTGTCCAATGTGGTGGCTCCTGGGGTGATCTTCCCCCACGGTCTCAGTGGCTTCTTTGCCGGCTTTCAGATCGCCGTATTTTCCTTCGCTGGAACTGAGTTGATCGGTACCACAGCCGCCGAGGCGAAAAACCCGCAGCGCACGTTGCCGAAGGCGATTAACACCATCCCATTGCGGATTTTGTTGTTTTACATTCTTGCATTGGTTTGCATTATCAGCGTCGTGTCCTGGGCCGAAGTCCCGGCTAACCGTAGCCCCTTCGTCGAGTTGTTCCTGTTGGCAGGCTTTCCGGCAGCGGCTGGCATGATCAACTTCGTAGTGCTGACTTCTGCAGCCTCTTCAGCAAACAGTGGTGTCTATTCAGGTTGCCGGATGCTGTTCGGTTTGGCTGAGCGGCGTAATGCTCCAGCGATTCTGGCAAAGCTTTCGGCGTTGAGTGTGCCTGTGTACAGCCTGCTATTTTCGGCGATGTGCATGCTCACCGGGCTGACCCTGCTGTTCATCATTCCGGAGGTGATGACGGTGTTCACGCTGATCTCCACCGTATCGGCGATCCTGGTGATTTTCACCTGGTCAATGATTCTCACGTCTTACATCGCGTACCGCAAAAGCGATCCTGCTGCCCACCTGGCCTCGACCTTCAAATCGCCGGGAGGCGTGCACATGGCAGTCATCACGCTGGCCTTCCTTGCTTTCGTGCTGGTGCTGCTCGCCCTCGAACCCGATACTCGCGTGGCGTTATGTGCAATGCCCGCGTGGTTCATCTTCCTGCTGCTCGCTTATCGCTGGCGCAATACTGCCGCCAACCCATCCTGAGAGGAACTGCCCATGACGCGTTTTGTAGATGTCCCCACCATGTCCCGACTGGTCGAGCACATCGGCATCTCAAGATTCATCGGTGAGCTTGCCGATACGATCAGGGAAGACTTTATCAACTGGTCGGACTTCGATAAGTCGGCTCGGGTCGCCAGCCACTCTGATATAGGTGTGATCGAACTAATGCCGGTGTCCAGCGCGCAACGCTATGCTTTCAAATATGTTAATGGGCACCCTAAGAACACGCAGCGCGGGCTATTTACCGTTATGGCATTCGGGGTCTTGGCAGACGTCGATACGGGCTACCCGGTCCTGCTTTCCGAGTTGACCGTGGCGACGGCACTTCGCACCTGTGCCACATCATTGATGGCCGCACGTGCGCTCGCCCGACCGGATTCGCGACGTATGGCGCTGATAGGAAATGGCGCGCAGAGCGAGTTCCAAGCGTTGGCTTTCCATTACCATTTGGGCATTGAAGAGGTCGTAATTTACGATGTGGATCCTTTGGCTACCGAGAAATTTATCCGCAATATGGCCGAGCATCCCACGCTTAAGGTGCGGTGCGCTGCGTCTACAGCAGAGGCAGTGAGGGGGGCTGATATTGTCACCACAGTAACCGCGGACAAGGCCCAGGCCACCATCCTCACGCCTGACATGATCGAGCCGGGCATGCACATCAACGGGGTTGGGGGTGACTGCCCAGGCAAGACCGAACTGCACGCTGACGTGCTGCGTAAGGGCAAGGTGTTCGTGGAGTACGAGCCGCAGACGCGAATCGAAGGTGATATCCAGCAAATGCCGACCGACTTCCCGGTGGTCGACCTTTGGCGAGTTCTTGCAGGCCAAGTGGTAGGACGGGAGAGTACCGAGCAAATCACCATCTTCGATTCGGTAGGCTTTGCGCTGGAAGACTACTCGGTGCTGCGGTACATCAACTCGCTGGCCGAGCTCGGCAATCTCGGGATTGGGATCCAGTTGGTGCCGTGGGTTGAGCATGACGATGGCGATGACCCGAAGGATCTTTTCAGGCATACGCGCTCGAAAAAGACCCGCAATGCGATGCGTCGCATCGCATAATGGGCCAATAGTCGATTCTCGCCAGCGGCTTGAACATTTCCTGGGGATGCCTTTCGCAGAATCGTTTCCGCAGCGAGTGCAATCTGTGGAAGGTCATCCTATTGAGTGTTCCGCAATTTAGGCTTATTTATAATGACTCCCCGTCTCGAAGGCAGGAGCTGAGGCCGTCACAGCTGGCTGACCACTGTGTCAGCCATTCAGGCAAAGGTGGTGAGTGCTCCTCCAAACCCAGCTCGCGGGCGAATTCGGTTGGACAGACGTTGCCTTGAGGGCTCCGGAACAAGCCGCGAATAACAATCACGGCGATTACCCTCCCATGTTTGACGAAACGATGTTCGATGAATGACCACTTGCTATCCCAGCCCAACAAGCTGGTGTGGATTTCAAAACTCTCGAATAACTTCAGTTCTCGGCGAAACTTGCCTAAAGCGTCACCAACTATCGGTATTGCGCGGTGCCTTAGCGCTGCACGAAAAGCACCGGTGCGCAACACGTAATCCATTCTCGCGACGTCAGACATTGTAAAATAACGTCCGTTAGTGACGTGCCGGTTAAAGTCAAGGTCTAAAGGCCAAACCCTTAAGCGGGTTACAGTTGTAGTCAAACCTGAAGTTGGATTCCGCCAAGGACGGCGCAGCAGCAGTAGTAACAAACGGAACCAGAGATTCATGGAGCTAAGCCCTACAATAGAAAGCGCGGAATCTTAGTCGAGAATCATGGTTTTAAATAGGTTCATAAGTGAAAGAATTCATGCGATTCATGACAAAGTATTTAGTTTGAATCGCGTCGTTAAACAAACATGGTATGCGGGTGTGCTCTACGATGGATATTATGAGGCTGAAGTAATCAGGCTGCGATGCTGACCTTATTGAAATTGTTGGGATAGATGCTGAGAGATTTGGTAAGCGTGGTCTGACTTGGTCGGCATCAATTAATGCTTCATCTTGAGCGGTGCGAGGGATGGTTTGAGGCAGGTGTGAAGGAAGTAATGGGGCGTGTGGTAAGGTCTGTAAATTTCGCTTCTAACATATGCCTGGAGCGTCGCATTTTTATATAAGATGCGTATCTCCGGGCGCTGGTTGTTTCGGCCCTTAAGCGAGTAGGGGATGATGTCGCCATCCAGCGGAGAAGTGGTCTAGCCCAACATCTGACCATTAGTCATTCAACTCACCCGCGATCATTACGCAAAGAGTTAGTGCATCCAATAGTGGCGCTTTACACGTGGGTGTCATGAGTTGCTCGGAGAAACCTGTAAGGTTAATAAAGCTGGTAGAGCCGTCTACCGATAAAAAAACGGTGATCGTCCAAGTGTGTCTAACTGGCAGCCTCAAGTGTAGTCTGCAATAGCTTTTTCGAAGCGGCAATGGCTTTGTTGCATGCCTGACTTTATCAAGTAACTAGTTCTAGGCGCGTTTGAGTGCGTGGTAGAAAGGTGTTCGAGATGGTGGGGTTGAAGTGGTTTGTCGGCATGATGCCTCTATTGTTGTTCTTGTTGAGGGTCATCAGTGCAGACGTAACGTATAAATTAACCAGCCATACAGTTGATGTCTGAAGATTGGGCCAAAGGCTTATCTGCAGAGTTGTAGAGGGTGACCTTGTACTCTTGGCCCAGACTGCTTTCTACCAACGTATAGTGCTTGCCAGCTTTGAAGTCTTTGTAGGTGACGCTTGCGTTACAGGTGGCGCCGTTGCTGTCGCCTTCACCCTCAACAAAAAGAGTAGCTCCCAGCGTGTGATTGCCCGCCGACACCTCGAAGTAGCGACCGTCATTGAGGCGCTTGCCATCTACGGTTTCTGCCATGACAGTCGTCATGGGCTCCTCCTTAAGGCTTACCCAAGCCTCTTCTAGGCTAGCTTTTGGCATTTGCCCGGCGCAGCCGCCCAATATGCTCATTATCCCGAGCAGCGGTACGGCCAGTCGCCAATTAGTGCGCAGCTTGATCTCCATACGATTTTACCTCAGATGATGTTGTAATTGATTTTTCTATGATGCTGAGTTCAATCGAGAGCTTCAAGTTAAGACTGATAATGAATTTCCTAAATTAACTTTAATGGAGGTTAACCGTGATTTTTTTATAAGTCGTGGAAGACTGCGCCCCGTTCAACTTTTGGGAGCAGGGTATGCTCGGTCTGGTCAAAACGGCACTTCACAAGCCCTATACGTTTCTGGTGTTGGCGATTGTGATCTGCATCGTCGGTCCCTTGGCGGCAGTGCGCACGCCAAGTGATGTTTTCCCTGATATCGGCATACCGGTCATCGCGGTGGTGTGGCAATACGCAGGGCTGGCCCCGGACGCCATGTCGGGCCGGGTGATCTACACCTATGAGCGGGCACTGAGCACCACGGTAAACGACATCGAACACATCGAATCGCAGTCGTTGCCGGGCATGGGCATCGTCAAGATCTTCTTCCAGCCCAGCGTCGACATCCGTACCGCCAACGCGCAGGTCACCGCCGTTTCGCAGACCGTGCTCAAGCAGATGCCCGCCGGTATCACGCCACCGCTGATCCTCAACTACAGCGCCTCGACCGTGCCGATCCTGCAGATGGCGTTTTCCAGCCAGACCCTGTCCGAAGCGCGCATTCGCGACCTGGTGCAGAACAGCATTCGCCTGCCGCTGACCGCGGTACCCGGGCTGTCGATGCCGACCCCCATGGGCGGCAAGCAGCGCCAGATCACCCTCGACCTCGACCCGCAGGCACTGGCGGCCAAGGGCTTGTCCGCCGAGGACGTGGCCAATGCGCTGGCGGCGCAGAACCAGATCATCCCGGTGGGCACGGCGAAGATCGGCCGCAACGAATTCACCGTGCTGCTGAACAACAGCCCCACGGCCATCGACCAGCTCAACGCGTTGCCGGTCAAGGTCGTCGATGGCGCGCAGATCACCGTGGGCCAGGTGGCCCATGTGCGTGACGGTGCGCCCCCGCAAACCAATATCGTGCGCGTCGATGGCCGCCGCGCGGTGCTGATGCCAGCGCTGAAGAACGGCAACAACTCGACCCTGTCGATCGTCGACGGCATTCGCGGCATGTTGCCGCGCATCAACGAAACCCTGCCACCGGAACTCAAGACCTCGCTGCTTGGCGATGCCTCCACGGTGGTCAAGGCGTCGGTCGGCAGCGTGGCTCGCGAGGGCATCATCGCCGCCTTGCTGACCAGCGCGATGATCCTGCTGTTCCTCGGCAGCTGGCGCTCGACCCTGATCATCGCCGCCTCGATCCCGCTGGCGGTGCTGTCGGCCATCGCCTTGCTGGCGGTCAGCGGGCAGACCCTCAATGTGATGACCCTCGGCGGCCTGGCGCTGGCCGTGGGCATTCTGGTCGACGACGCGACGGTGACCATCGAAAACATCAACTGGCACCTGGAACAGGGCAAGTCGGTCCGCCGGGCCATCCTCGATGGCGCGCGGCAGATCGTCGGCCCGGCGTTCGTGGCCTTGTTGTGCATCTGCGTTGTATTTGTTCCGATGTTCATGCTCCAGGGCATCGCCGGATACCTGTTCCGGCCCATGGCATTGGCAGTGATGTTCGCCATGGGGAGCTCTTTTATTCTGTCGCGTACCTTGGTGCCGACCCTGGCCATGTTCCTGCTCAAGCCGCACCGGGTGGAGCAGGGCGAGGGGCGGCACCCCGAGGACGCGTATCTCAATCACCACGAAGGCGACAAGTCGGCCAACCCGCTGGTGCGCCTGCAGGCCGGTTTCGAAGCCGGCTTTGCCCGGCTGCGCGATGGCTACCAGGGCCTGCTCGAACTGGCCCTGGCCAACCGTCGGCGGTTCCTGCTTGGCTTCCTCGGTTGCGTGCTGGCCAGCTTCGCGCTGTTGCCAATGCTGGGTGAGGATTTCTTCCCCGAAACCGATGCCGGGGCAATGGCACTGCATGTGCGCCTGCCTTTGGGCACGCGCATCGAAGAAAGCGCTGCGGCCTTCGACCGTATCGAAAGCCGCATTCGCGAAGTGCTGCCGGCAGAGGCCGTGGCGTCGATCATCGACAACATCGGCCTGCCCATCAGCGGCATCGACATGGCCTACAACACCAGCGGCACGGTCGGCCCGCAGGACGGCGACATCCAGGTGTCGCTCAACTCCGGCCACGGACCGACCGCCACTTACGTGAAGCGCCTGCGCGAGGTGCTGCCAGACAGTTTCCCCGGCACCACCTTCGCCTTCCTCCCGGCCGACATCAGCAGCCAGATCCTCAACTTCGGCGCGCCGGCACCGCTGGACGTGAAGATTTCCGGCCCCAATGATGCTGCCAACCGCGTCTATGCAGCCGAAGTGATGCGCCGCCTGCGGCATGTTCCGGGCATCGCCGACCTGCGCCTGCAGCAGTCGCAAAGCTACCCGTCGCTGCAGGTCGATGTCGACCGCAAGCGCGCCGCCGAGCTGGGCATCACCGAACGCGATGTCACCGCCAGCCTGGGCGCTTCGCTGGCCGGTACCTCGCAGACGGCGCCGACCTACTGGCTCAACCCGGCCAATGGTGTGTCCTATTCCGTGGTCGGCGCGACCCCGCAGTACAAGATGAGCAGCATCGCCCAGCTGGAGGCGCTGCCGATCACCGGCAGCAACGGGCACACCGCTGTGCTCGGCGGCATCGCCAGCCTGGCGCGCACCAACACCGCCGACGTGGTCAGCCACTACAACATCACCCCGACCCTGGACCTGTACGCCAACGTCCAGGGCCGTGACCTGGGCGGTATCGCCGCCGACATCCAGCAGGTCATCGACGACACCGCGCACCTGCGCCCCAAGGGCGCCACCGTCAGCCTGCACGGCCAGATCAGCGCGCTGCACGAAGCCTTCCACGGCCTGGGCCTGGGCCTGCTGGGCGCGGTGGTGCTGATCTACCTGCTGATCGTGGTCAACTTCCAGTCCTGGGTCGACCCGTTCGTGATCATCACCGCATTGCCCGCCGCGCTGGCCGGTATCGTCTGGATGCTGTTCGTCACCGGCACCACGCTGTCGGTGCCGGCACTCACCGGGGCAATCCTGTGCATGGGCGTGGCCACCGCCAACTCGGTGCTGGTGGTCAGCTTCTGCCGCGAGCGCCTGGCAGTGCATGGCGATGCCGTGAAGGCCGCCATGGAGGCCGGTTTCACTCGCTTTCGGCCCGTGCTGATGACGGCCCTGGCGATGATCATCGGCATGCTGCCGCTGGCCCTGTCCCAGGAGCAGAACGCGCCGCTGGGCAGGGCGGTGATTGGCGGGCTGATCGTTGCCACCACGGCGACCCTGCTGTTCGTGCCGGTGGTCTTCAGCCTGGCCCACCGCCGCTCAACCCCTCACGCTGTCGTTGGAGAAAACCTGCATGCCTAGCCGTTGCGTAGCTGATCGTCGGCGCTTGAAACCCATGGGGGGCGCCGGCCTGGGCCTGGCTGCCCTGGTGGTTGCGCTGGGCGTGTACGCCCGGCAGCACCAGGCCGCTGCGGTGCAGGCGTGGACCGAGCACCGGGCGACGCCTGCGGTGGTCACCTTTACCCCGTCGCTGAATGCTGGCGGTGAAACGCTGAGCCTGCCGGCTCACCTGCAGGCCTGGAACATGGCGCGGATCAATGCCCGGGTCAGCGGTTACCTGAAGAACTGGCAGGTGGACATCGGCACGGTGGTCACGGCCGGCCAGCCGCTCGCCGAAATCGACAGCCCCGAACTCGACCAGCAGCTGGCCCAGGCCAAGGCCAGGCTGGCGCAGCACCAGGCCAGTGCAGCGCTGGCGCAAAGCACCGCTGCGCGCTGGCAGCACCTGTTCGCCAGCCATTCGGTGTCGCGCCAGGAGGTGGATGAGAAGGTGGCCGCCGCCGCAGTCGCCAGCGCCGATGCACAGGCCGCCGAGGCGGACTATGTGCGGCTGAAGGACCTGGCGGCGTACAAGGTCATTCGCGCACCGTTCACCGGCACCATCACCGCCCGGCACGCGCAGGTCGGCCAGTTGGTCAAGGCCGATAGCGACAGTGCCACTTCGCTGTTCGACATCGCCGACACCCGCCGCCTGCGCCTGTACGTGCCGGTGCCGCAGAGCTACGCCAGCCAGATTCTGCCCGGCATGCAGGTGCAGTTGTCGGTGCCTGAACGACCTGGCCAGCACTTCACCGCGGCGTTGCTGGGTACCTCCACCGCCGTCGACCAGGGCTCGGGCACGCTGCTGGCGCAGTACGCGGTGGAAAACGCCAGCGCGGCGTTGCTGCCGGGCGACTACGCCAGCGCCCGCATTACCCTGCGCAGCAATGCCCAGGCCGTGAGCATTCCTGCCAGTGCCCTGATCTTCAGGGCCCAAGGGCCGCAGGTGGCGGTGCTCGATGCGCAGAACCGCGCGCACCTGCGCAGCATTCATATCGCCCAGGACCTGGGCAGCACGCTGATCGTCGACGGTGGCCTGGGCCTGAAGGACCAGGTGGTGGACAATCCGCCCGATGCCCTGCGTGACAATGATGCAGTGCGCAGCGTAACGCCGGGAGGTGTGCATGCGCCCTCGGTTTAAGCGCAGCGGGCTGCTGCTGTGCCTGGCCTTGCAAGGCTGTTCGCTGGCCCCTCATTACCAGGTACCAGAGGCGAAATTACCGGCTCATTATGGCGACCGGGTAGGGGCCTGGCAGATGGTGGGCACAGAGCAGAGGTTGCCAGCGCAGTGGTGGAAGCTGTTCGAAGACAAGCGGCTCAATGAGCTGCAGGTACAACTTGAGGCGTCGAATCCAGATCTCGCCGCTGCAGTGGCGCACTACGATGCGGCCGCAGCCTATGCCCAAGGGTTGCATGGCGGCCTTTGGCCGCAGGCGAGCGCGACTGTCACGCCGTTACGCCAGCGGCAGTCGGACCGCCGGCCGTTGCGTGGTGATACCCAGCCATCAATCTACAACAGCGATACCGCTGGGCTGAGCTTGAACTTCGACCTCGATCTCTGGGGAAAGCTTCGTAACCAAGTCGCAGCTGGTGACGCTGAAGCCCAGGCTTCTGGAGATGACCTGGCAGCGGCGCGATTGAGTCTGCAGAAGCAACTTGCCGTTCTCTATGTTCGATTGCGAGGCTTGGATGTACAGCATCATCTGCTGGGTGATGCCCTGACACATCGGACCCAACTGCTCACGCTGATTCAAGATAGGTACCAAGGCAATATAGCGAGCGAGTTGGATCTCGACCGAGCAACGGCGCGCCTGTCAGAGGCGAACGCGCAGGTGGATGAGGTAATCGCTCAGCGCCGCCTGGCGGAGCATGCAATAGCAGAGCTTGTGGGCAAGTTGCCCAGCGAGTTCTCGCTTGCTGACGATCAGACCCCCTTGGAGCCACCCCAGGTACCGCACGATCTGCCGAGTAAGCTGTTGCAGAGTCGACCCGATATCGCAGCAGCGGAGCGACGTGTCTATGCGGCCAACGCCAACATCGGTGTTGCCCGAGCGGCGTGGTACCCAGACTTCAGTCTGATGGGGCTTGTCGGCGGGCAAACCCAGGGAGCTGGAAACTTGTTGGCGTCGGCTAACCGCTTCTGGGCGGTGGGCCCCGTTCTACAGCTGCCCATATTGGATGGGGGAAAACGAGAAGCGGATGAGCAGAAAGCCGTGGCTGAGTTCGATGAGGCCGCTGCGTCCTACCACGGCAAGGTGCTTCATGCTGTGCGGGAGGTTGAAGATAACCTTGCCCAGATCGGCGATCTTGGCCAACAAGCCAGGGATGTGAAAAGCGCTGCAGATGCTGCCACGGCAGCAGAAAGTATTGCCATGAATAGCTACAAGCAGGGAGCGGTAAGCCTTATCGACGTTCTCACCGCCCAGCTCGATGCGCTGCAGACGAAGCAGGATCTTCAAGCGCTACAGATCAAGCAGGTAGAGGCATGCATTGGCTTGATGGTATCGCTTGGCGGCGGGTGGGCTCAGCAGCCAGGCTGATGCGTTGTGACCTCAGAGGCAACTTTGTAAGCAGGCGGAAGAGCAGAAAAAAGGCATTCGTAGCGCTTCAAGCCTCGGCCTTTCTGCCAGCACGTTACATTTCGAAAGGAGCCACTTAAGTATCCATTCCGCAATCTATGCACGCAAGAGTGCCATGGTGGTGGTCAGTTGCTACAGATACTTGCTGTGGGGCTCAGTGCAACAGATTTCAAGCGTCCTTATGCTCGACTTTCAATGATTGCGGAACCCGTAGAGATTAAGCAAATCGGTCTTGGTTTCAACAGCCATCTTTCTTATGGCCGATGTGCTGAGAGAACTGGTCAAAAAACCGGACGCTGCTTACCCAAGCTTGATTTTAGAGGAGCCGGTCCCGTTCGGAATTCCTTAACCATGGTGTGCAAGACGTAACTAATTTAGCAAGAAATTGGGGTGAGGTGACCTGCTTCACCCCTCGGAAAATTAATTTTATCAGCCGGAGTGAGAGCAGCTTTTGGAGCCTCACGTATGCTCGACATTTTAAATTGCATCTTTGATGATCATCGTCGTCTAATTGAGCTTAATTCGTACATTGTCGTGTTATTAAATATGTACAACGTATTATGCATAAGGTTTTACCATTAATGTCGGATAACGTTCGCTTATCAGACCTAATAGAATGCAGGGCAGCACGAGGTGGTAGGCGTATCTAAAAAGGGCCTTCCACTTGCGTGTCGACCCTCTTGAAGCTGTCCTTGAGTTCGCAATCCAGAGCTTTGGTCACTATCCATTGTGGGTAGCGGATCGCCCGCAACTCTGGAAGCGTCACGCTAGCTTCTGATTGGGCGGCTTGCCCTTGATCGTCTGATTCGCTCCCCTTACGCTCAAATCATCTGCGCCAAAGCTCTTGGCTTCTGACAGAGCCGAGGTGCGGCAAAAGGGGCTTTTCGACTATGAGCGTGTAGTGCGGGGTTAAGAATATTTGAATGCACGGTAACGGCCGGTGCGGCGGAGTTTTCAAATGAAGCTGGCGGGCATAGCATTCGATCTAGCGCTGTTCCTCGCCTTGCCGCAATCCTATGAAATCGATCGGTCCATGCTGAAAACTTAGGTAAAGTGCTCTCAGATGTACTAACATAACCAATCAATTTCATCTGGTATCGAGGAAGTATCTATGTCCCGTCTGGCAGAATTCCGTCAGCTTGAACAGAAATTGGCCGCACAGCTGGCCGAGCTGGAAGCTTTGAAAGGCTCGTCTGAGCTCCAGAAAGAAATCGAATTCGAGACTAAGCTGCGCGATCTGCTCGCCACGTATGGCTACAGCCTGCGCGATGTCATCAATATCTTGGATCCGCAGGCCAGCCGTCGTTCTGCAGCCCCAGCTGGCGATGAAAGAGCTCCGCGCCGTGCCCGCCAGGTTAAGCAGTACAAGAACCCGCACAACGGCGAGATCATCGAAACCAAAGGCGGCAATCACAAGCTGCTTAAGGAATGGAAAGCCGAGTACGGGGCCGATGAAGTAGAAAGCTGGGTCTCTCGATGAGCTCTTCTGCAAATCAGTGATGCATTGCCAGAAGCCGTCCTATGGGGCGGCTTTATTGTAGAGCTACTTTACTGGGCTCGCGTAAAGGGCCTGAAATCTTCGTAGGAGCAGCGTCATCAAGCTGCATCAGCTTGCCGATCTAGACGACTAACTCCTCCGCGGTTTTCTCTTGGGGGATGCTCGCCGCAAAAGCTATTTGCCATACGAGTTCTGTATGTATCCTTATTATCAAGGCATAGGCATTCCTGTGAAGGCTTAGCTCGACAGCGCTAGACCAATCAGATGCGGCACTGCTTTTTCTGCGGGGCCTGTCAGCATGATCTCGTTCGGGCCATTCATGGATACATCTATGGTATTAACGTGTATGACCACTGCACCAGACGATAGTGCTATATCTGGCAAGTCCGCAGCAGGCCGGACCACGCCGGAGGTCCCGATAGAAAGCAAGGTGTCACACTGTCGTGCTGCTCGGCTGGCAATTTTCCATGCGCCTGGCGGTAGATCTTCCCCAAACCACACCATACCTGGACGCAAGCGACCATTGCATCGACGGCAGCGTGGCGGTTCTATCAATGCGCCCTCCGTTGGGGGGATCGGAAAAACCAGCCGTTCTGCGACATATCGATGACAGGCAAAACACTTGGGGTGCATCAGGCTCCCATGGAGATGAAGTACATCCTGATTCCCCGCACGCTCGTGCAGATCATCAACGTTCTGAGTAACCACCGTGACACTCCGGGCACTGCCAGATAAACGATGGATCGCACGATGTGCCGCATTGGGCTGAGCTTGGATAACCTGCTGGCGCCGCCATAAGTACCAGCCCCAAACCAGCGCTGGATTTTCGCGGAATGCCTTTGCAGTTTCTAAACGCTGCGGGTCTTGGCGCTCCCACAACCCTGTCAGTCGGTCACGAAAAGTTGGAATGCCGCTGCCGGCAGAAATGCCAGCGCCGGTAAACACCATGATACGTTGAGCAGACCGCAGTATCTCAGCGGCTTTTGTTAGGGTGTCCACGGGTATTCATCATCCTAACGCGGGGCAGAGAAGGCACCCCGCAGAACGGCCGAGGAAGCCATCGGAATAGACTTTATCAAGTGAACGACCCAAACGTGCGCCTCGTGCCGAATAGCAAGGCTCACGGTCACGGAGCCCAAGCCACATTCTGGATGGGCTTCACCGGCCAACGACGGTATGCGCTCCTGCATTAATAGTGCGCGTACAACTGCGGTTCGTCAGCAGATTTTGGTGGAAGGACCTCGCAGGCCACTCTCGCCTTTAGGTTCCGCGCCGAGTACAACGCATGTGACCGTTTCCGCAGGCGTAAATCTAGATCCCCCAATTTGTAGGTGGCCACCGCGGTCTCGTAAATCACCGCGCTTTGCGAGCACTCAAGCCCGCGGTGAATCACAATTTTACGAAGCTCCTCCAGGCTCCAGTGCGTACGTCCGGTGATAGATGGAGGGCATAGCATTTGTACCTGCGCGATCTCGACGCCTGTTGCCTGGGAGAGGAAGACGTTGAGTTCGTAGGCATCTTCAACTACAGCTGCTCGCTCGTTCTCACCGTTGAAAAGCGGCCGCAAGGTTACCCAAAAGCACATCCCTTCAATTTCACAATAGGAACCCGTACGGACAGAACGGGTGTGAGATTCGGACAAATAGATCAAAACGGGCTCCACTGAGCGCTGCATACCCCTAGGCGATCAGTCACCAGGGCTGGAAAGCTCAAATTATCCCACAATGAACACTATAGATTGTAGCCCTATCGTGTTCGATAGCGCTTCATCATTCCTTTTATGAGGAATGATGATGGAAATCCGTGAATCCCTGGGTGAGGCACTGCGGCGCATGCGCATTCTTCACGACCTAACCCAGGAAGATTTCGCCGTAGTCAGTAGTCGAACCTACGTGAGCTCCCTCGAACGCGGACTCAAGTCGCCGACTATTCAAAAAATCGAAGAGCTGGCCGGCCGCATAGGTATTCACCCACTCAGCCTCATCGTGTCTGCTTACCTTATTCAAGACCCCGATGTGGGTTTCGACGGGTTGATCAAGCAGGTGAAAAAAGAGGTGCTCAAGCCCTGACGGTCGATCTCGCGCCAAAAATGAGCGCTATAGTGTTCATGGCGCCCTCAATCGACTACCATCGCTGCTCACTAGAACCTGCTTCGGGGAGCAGCGTAGTCATGCGTAGATCATTCCATGGCTAAGGTGGCCCCTTCTACATCCAAATGCCTATGGCCACCGCCGCTGCTCCCCGTTTTTCAATTGGCCTGTACAGGACACCGTGTCGAGACTCGTGGAAGATTCCTGATTAACACTGGCGAAAGGCTGTAGGCGGGGAGCCTGGATGGAGGAGGGCGTAGTTAAATAATGCGCTTTTGTCTCTCGGGTATAGCGAGCGAGGCGCGAGGATGAGCCTAGCCACGAGCAGCGCTAGCCATGCGAGCCCCCATCTATCTCCTCATGTGCGGCTTGAACAACCGCGTCGGGGTCGGAGGATATGATGTCCTTCGGCAGCTTACCCGCCAAATACGAATTGGATGATTCGAACCATAAAGCCATGCCCCAGCCATTCGTCCTGGTGGCCAGCACAGCGATGACGCGCTGCATTCCCTGGGCGGCACTGGCCGAGGTGCGTGCTTCGATGGCGAAACGTGGAAAGTACTCCACACCCTCATAGGTGATAGAGAAGATCGCACCGTTTAAATACCGGTCATGAGTGACGTCGCTGAGTTGCTCAGCCAGCGCCGGCAACAGGGCATTTAGCTCTGGCCAGGTCAGCCAGTCTCCGCTGGCCATGACCCTGGATTGTGCCTTGGACTGGAAAATGGCCTCTCGGCGGGAAAGATTCCTCACCTTTGGAATTGCCTGCATTCTGCAAGACGCTCCTTGAGTATTAGGAGAGGGGATTCCAGCAGCCACTTCCGATCTGACCGCTGAGAGATAGACCAGCACTAATTCGGATCCACTGGCGGATCAAGGGTCGACCACTCAACGGCGGTGCGAGTCTTGGAAGTAATCGTCTTGTGCAACCAGGCCCAAATCTCCGCTTTCAAGAGACAGCTCATCACTGAACAGGTGCTGAACGCGTCGCTCTTGCTTAATGTACGCCAAGGTCTGGAAAAAACAGTGCTCACAGAGGTGTACCTCGAATCGCTGGCCGTCGTGCTCGCTGCCATATCCCCAGTGGGCTTGTAGGGTTCCATACTGGTAATAACCTGCGGCCCTGCGCGTCGAACAACCGCAGACGTCACAGGTCACGTCAGTGACGGCTTCAACCTCGACCGGCCCCATAATTTTCACTGTGAATTCCTAAAAAATGGCTTCGAGCCAGGTTGGAGGGCAAGCTGGCAATCGACAGCTGAGTAATCCAATCTTGACCGCGGTCGCGCATGCCGATGCGCTCCACCGAATGCGCGCACTCCTGATCATGCGCATGATAACAGGAGTTCTGCGTTGTACTGATGTTGCTGTGACGCAGATTCTTCCCGCAGGCCTCTAGAATCGCGCAGCGGAGCGTCAAACGTGGCTGAGGTGTGGCGCATCCAGTGCGCAGAAGCACAGCGTAGACGTTCCATCTCATGGTGAGCGTGGCCTTCGCTGCAAATCTTGTCGACAGCTTTATCGAAGCCAGCGCGACAACCAGGTGTATACAGTGTGCTGCCGGTTCTATGAATTCCTTATTGAAGACGGCGTCACCTAAACGAACCCGTTTCGGCCACTCCAAAGAGCAACCGATTTTCTGAGATGTACGGTCGATCCTGCGTTCTAAAACATCTCAAATAGGGAGGACTCTATTTACCCTCAAGAACACCCTTTCCGTAAATAATAATTGACAAACAAGTACCACTGCTGAGTGGAGAGGAATGGATTTCATCAGAGGAGTCAAGTCATCCTGACATCGTGTCAACGTTTCGTGACAAGTGGGGGCCGCTTGGCTCAGCCTCACCGATAGGCGTAATATTTGCGACTACGTTGGTCGGAGATGTGTATGTCGCTTTACAGCGCTGGCGTCGAATACGGCATTCATTGCCTGCTGTACCTCGTTGATGAGCGAGGTGATACCCGGGAGGCCAGTGTGCGCGACCTGGCGGAGTTGCAGGGCGTGCCCCAGGAGTACCTGGCCAAGGTCTTCACCAAGCTCGCCCGGGCCAGGCTGGTGGTAGCCACCGAAGGCGTGCGCGGCGGTTTTCGCCTGGCGCGGCCGTCGGACGAAATCACCGTGCTGGACATCGTCCACGCCATCGACGGGCCGAAGAAGATCTTCGATTGCCGCGAGATCCGCGAGCGTTGCACCTTGTTCGAAGGTTCCGCGCCGGGCTGGGCGACCGAGGGCACCTGCGCGATTCACGCGGTGATGCTGGGGGCGCAGAAGCGCATGGAAGAGGCCTTGGCGCAGCAGACCATCCTTGACCTGGCGCGGCGCTTCGGGCGCAAGGCACCGGCCGAATTCGGGCAACAGGTCAATGACTGGATGTGCGAGCGGCGTGAGGGCAAGGGTGGTGGGGATATCCCCGTCAGCCAGGTCTGAATCTATCGCCTGACCGGCCCTTTCGCGAGCAAGCCCGCTCCCACAGAGACCGAGGAGAGCTTGTGGGAGCGGGCTTGCCCGCGAAGAGGCCGGAGCAGGTCAGCGCCCCTCGTGCTGCCGCCGATAAGCCCCCGGCTGTACCCCCATGGTCTTGGCAAACGCCCGGGTAAACGCCGCCACCGACTGGTACCCCGCCTGCGCGCCCACCTGTTCCACGGTATTGCCCGCCTGCAGCAACCGGCAGGCATGGCGCATGCGCAGCGCCAGCAGTACCTGCCCCGGCGACTGCCCGGCCAGTTCATTGAAGCGCTTGAAGAACGCCGAGCGCGACAAGCCGGTGCAGGCCGCCATGCTCTCCAGCGTCCAGGCCTGCCCAGGCTGCTCGATCAGCTGCTCCAGCAGCCCGGCAAACGCCGGCTGACGGGCGAGCGCGACCAAGCCGCCAAGCGACTGCCCGGCGTGCACCTGCTGGCGCAGCACATACAGGAACAACAGGTGGGTCAGGCGCTCCAGCAGCGTTTGCGAGGGCGAGCCCTGGCACTCCTCCAGAATCAGCCCGAACAACGCCCGTGCCGCATGCCCTTGCGGTTCATCGGCGCGCAGCACGATCCAGTCGGCCAGCCCCTCGACGATCAGCGCCGACAACCCAGCGCGGAAGTCGAAGAACCCGCATACCAGGCCCACCCCATCGCCCGCCGTCGCATCCAGAGCCTGCATCTGCTGGCGTGGTTGGGCGCAGGCGGCAATCGGGTCCTGGTCGCTGGACAGCCGGTAGCCCACATCGCGCAGCAGGAACACGGCATCGCCGGCCGCCAGCCGCACGGCCTCGGTCTGGCCATCGAT
Organism: Pseudomonas sp. LRP2-20; assembly: GCF_024349685.1. Lineage (NCBI taxonomy): Bacteria > Pseudomonadati > Pseudomonadota > Gammaproteobacteria > Pseudomonadales > Pseudomonadaceae > Pseudomonas > Pseudomonas sp. LR2-20. The sequence goes on from NZ_AP025944.1 coordinate 2,407,835, forward strand.
GTGCAACCAGCAATGCCCCTGCACCACCAGGTGAAAACTGGCGCGGCCCATGCCTTGGGTGCTGGCGTGCCAGCCGCCGCAATAGCGGCCGATATGAAACAGGCTGGCGTCGAGCTCGAGGCTCTCTAATAACCAATCGACAAGAGGGCTGGATGAAATCATCTAATGCAAAGACTCAGGAGCAAGGAAAGGCGACTGATGAATATGGAGGGTAATTCTTATAACCAACAGACTGTAGGCACACACAGCAAAAGGAGACCACTCCATGACCTCGCGCATTACTCTACACACTCTGCAGAGCGCCCCGGAAGCGGCCCGCCCATTCCTCGAAAACGCCCAGAAGAATTCAGGCTTCATTCCCAACCTGCTCGGCGTGCTGGCCAATGCCCCGGCGGCGCTGGAAACCTACGTCACCGTCTCGGCCCTGAACGGCAAGGCTGAGCTGACCCTGGCCGAGCGTGAAGTGGTGCAACTGATCGCCGCGACCAATCACGGTTGCGACTTCTGCGTTGCCGGCCATACCGCCGTGGCCCTGAACAAGGCCAAGCTGCCCGCCGAAGTGGTCGAAGCCCTGCGTGCCCGTGGTGAACTGCCGGATGCCCGCTACGAGACCCTGGCTGAATTCGCCCGCGAAGTCATTGCAACCCGCGGCAATGTCAGCGACACCACCTACCAGGCCTTCCGTGCAGCCGGTTTCACCGAGGGCAACGCCCTGGAAGTGATTCTCGGCGTGAGCCTCGCAACTCTGTGCAACTTTGCTAATGTGTTCGCCCAGACGCCGCTCAACGACGAGCTGAGCAAGTACCGCTGGCAGCCAACCGCGTAATTTTACGCTCGGCGCTGGTGGCGCCTGCTATTTCAAAAGGAGTAGGGACATGCTTGATGCAGCATTTCGTCAATGGCTGGATGCCAATGCCGAGGCAATCGACCAGGGCCAGTGCGACCCACAATCCGTGCTGGCACACATCGCCGAATCGCAGCTGTTGCGCATCGGCGTCGACCCGGTGCTGGGCGGCAACGGTGGCGCGGTCACCCATGCGGTCGAGGCAATCGCCGCCATCGCCAGCCGCTCACTGGCCGCCGCCTTTGTCTGCTGGGGCCAGCGCGCGTTCATCGAATACCTGCTGCAAAGCCCCAACCAGGCCCTGCGCGAGCGCTTGCTGCCGAGCTTGTTGACCGGCGAACTGGCCGGTGCCACAGGTTTGTCCAATGCCATGAAGTTCCTCTCCGGGATCGAGGCGCTGCAGGTGCGTGCCCGCCCCGGGTCGGCGGGCTGGACCCTGGAAGGCCGCTTGCACTGGGTGACCAACCTGCGCAAGAGCGGCTTCGTCGTGGCGGCGGCCATCGAGGACGACGCCGGTGGCTCGCCCTTCGTACTGGCCATTCCTTCCGGCAGCCAGGGCCTGGAACGCTCCGATGACCTGGAGCTGATGGGCCTGCAGTCGAGCAATACCGCGGCACTGGCGTTCCACCAGGTCGAGCTGAGCCGCGACTGGCTGCTGCACGAGAACGCCCGCGAGTTCCTGCCCCAGGTGCGCCCGGCGTTTCTTGCCTTGCAGTGCGGCATGGCCATCGGCCTGGCACGGCGTTCGCTGCAGGAAGTGCATGAGCACCTGCACGGGCGCCTGTCGTTCCTCGAGGAGCACCGCCAGGTACTCAAGGAGCGCCTCGAGAACACGGTGGCCGAGCTCAAGCAGGGCCTGCTCGAAGGGCGTTTCCTGGGCCAGCCGGCGGCGCTGTTCAAGCTGCGCATCACCCTCGCCGAGTGCGCTGCCGACGCGGTGCAGCTGGAGCTGCAAGCCAGCGGCGGCAAGGCGTACCTGGATGCGTTCGGGGCCGGTTTCGCCCGCCGCTGGCGCGAGTCGGCGTTCGTGCCGATCGTCACCCCAAGCCTGGTGCAACTGCGCGCCGAGCTGCATCGCCAGGCCGCCAGCGCATGAGCCAGGCGTTACTCGAAGCCCGCGAGATCAGCCTGGGCTACCCGCGCGAGGGCGGCTGGCAGGAAGTGCTGGCGCGCTTCGACCTGCAACTGGCGCCAGGGGAGGTCGTGACCATCCTTGGCCCCAGTGGCGTAGGCAAGTCCAGCCTGTTGCGGGTGCTGGCCGGCCTGCAGCAGCCGCGCGGCGGCAGCGTGACGCTGCACGGCGAACCGCTGCAGGGCCCGCACCCACGGCTGGCGGTGGCCTTCCAGGACCCGAGCCTGCTGCCCTGGCTGAGCCTGGAAAAGAACGTCGCCTTCGGCCTGGATTTCGCCCGCCAGCCCAAGCTGGCCGCCGCCGAGCGCCGTGCGCGCATCGACCATGCCATCAACGCGGTGGGCCTGGCCCATGCGCGCAACCAGTATCCGGCGCAGCTGTCGGGCGGCATGGCCCAGCGCACTGCGCTGGCCCGCTGCCTGGCGCGCCAGCCTGAAGTGCTGCTGCTCGACGAGCCGTTCGGTGCGCTCGACGAAGTGACCCGTGCCGACATGCAGCAACTGCTGCTGCAGCTGATCGCCACCCACAACACCGCAGCCGTGCTGATTACCCACGATATCGACGAAGCCTTGTTGTTGTCCGACCGGGTGCTGCTACTGGGCGACCACCCGGCGCACATCCTCGGCCAATGGCACATCGGCCTGCCGCAACCGCGCGCGCAGCGGGTCGAAGAGCTGGGCGCGCTGCGTATCGACATCCTCAAGACCCTTCGGCGGGCCAGCCGCACCGCTGCACCTTCCTCTATTTCGTTGCCTTCGGAGCCTGCACATGTGCATGGATGACTGCTGTTCCTCCACCTCGCGTCGTGATTTCCTCAAGCTCAGCGCCATGCTCACCGCCGCCGGGGCCGTGCCGTTGCTGTCCAGCCTGCAGGCCCGCGCCGCCGCCGAGCCCGACGCGCCGGTACGTATCGGCTACCTGCCGATCACCGACGCCACGCCACTGCTGGTGGCGCACAACAACGGCCTGTTCGAGGCCGAAGGCATCAAGGCCGAGCGCCCGGTGCTGCTGCGCAGCTGGGCGCAGGTGATCGAGGCGTTCATCTCCGGCCAGGTCAACGTCATTCACCTGCTGTCGCCTATGACCGTGTGGGCGCGGTATGGCAGCAAGGTGCCGGCCAAGGTGGTGGCCTGGAACCATGTGGGCGGCTCGGGCCTGACCGTGGCGCCGGACATCACCGACATGAAGCAGCTGGGTGGCAAGACCGTGGCCATCCCGTTCTGGTACTCGATCCACAACGTGGTGCTGCAGCAGATGCTCAACGACAACGGCCTGACCCCGGTGTCGAAACCCGCCAATGCCCAGCTGGCGGCCAACGAAGTCAACCTGCTGGTGCTGCCGCCGTCGGACATGCCGCCAGCCCTGGCCAGCAAGCGCATCGCCGGCTACATCGTCGCCGAACCGTTCAATGCCCTGGCCGAGAACCTCAAGGTCGGCCGCGTGCAGCGCTTCACCGGTGATGTCTGGCGCAACCACGCCTGCTGCGTGGTGTTCATGCACGAACACGACCTGAACAACCGCCCGGAATGGTCGCAGAAGGTGGTCAACGCCATCGTCAAGGCCCAGCAATGGACCCGCGACCACCGTGCCGAAGCGGCGGCGCTGCTGTCCAAGGCCGGCCCCAACAAGTACACCCCGCATGACCCGGCGGTGCTGACCAAGGTGCTGGCACCGGCCGCCGAAGACCGTGCCGGTTACATTGCCAGTGGCGCGATTCAGCATCAGCAGTGGGACGAAAAGCGCATCGACTTCCAGCCATACCCGTACCCCAGCTACACCGAGGAGCTGGTCAAGCGCCTGAAAAGCACCCTGATCGAAGGCGAAAGTGGCTTCCTCGCTGGCCTGGACCCGGCGCAGACTGCCCGCGACCTGGTCGACGACCGCTTCGTGCGCAACGCCATTGCCGCGGTCGGCGGCCCGTCGGTGTTCGGCATCGCCGAGAACTTCCAGCGCAGCGAGGAGTTCGCGGTCTGATGCGCAAGCACGTCGTACATGCTGGCCTGGGGCTGGTCGGCCTGCTGGGGTTGCTGTTGCTGTGGTGGGCGGGGGTGCGGCTGTTCGGCGAGGCCGATGGCCTGTCGGCGCGCTTCTCGCCCCAGGCGACCCTGGCCAGCCTGGTCGAGCTGCTCGGCCAGGGCGAGGTCTACGGGCATGTCTGGGTCAGCCTCAAGCGCATTCTGGTCGGCTTGTTGCTGGCGCTGCTGATCGGCGTGCCGTTGGGGCTGCTGGTCGGCAGCTACCGGCATCTGGAGGCGGCGACCACGCCGGCGTTCCAGTTCCTGCGGATGATCTCGCCCCTGTCGTGGATGCCAGTGGTGGTGATGTTGATGGGCGTGGGTGACCAGCCGATCTACTTCCTGCTGGCCTTCGCCGCCTTGTGGCCGATCCTGCTGAACACCGCTGCAGGCGTGCGCCAGCTTGACCCGCGCTGGCTGCAGCTGAGCCGCAGCCTCAGTGCCACGCGCTGGGAAACCTTGTGCAAGGTGATCATCCCCGGGGTGATCGGCCATGTGCTGACCGGGGTGCGCCTGGCCATCGGCATCCTGTGGATCGTGCTGGTGCCGTGCGAGATGCTTGGGGTGAGTGCGGGGCTGGGCTATTTCATTCTCGATACCCGCGACCGCCTGGCTTATTCGGAACTGATGGCGATGGTGCTGCTGATCGGCGTGCTGGGCTTCATGCTTGATGCTCTGGCCCGTGGGCTGCATCGGCGCTGGGTACATGCCTGACCGGCCAGTCTGGCCTCTTCGCGGGCATGTCGGGGCGCCGAACCGCCGCTCCCACAGGTACTGCACAGGCCTGGAAATTTGTGCGATCCCTGTGGGAGCGGGCTTGCCCGCGAAGAGGCCCTCGAATCAGTGCACTGACTTGCGCTCCCGCACACAGGCCTTCGCCTGGGCGGTCAATTCATCCAGCCATTCATCCCGCTGCTGCTCGGCATCGAGCATGGCATCTTCACCCTGCTGATTGAGCAGGTAGGTGTGAATCTGCAGCACTTCGGCAGTCTGGTAGATCGGCGCAATGTCCAGCCGACCGATCAGCGCACCACTGGCCTGGCCGGTACTGCTCATCAGCACCTGCGGCCCGCTGGCGGCGACCACCTGCATGCCCATGTTTTCGAACCATGGCACCTGGTTGGCAAAGGCATTGAGCTCGACGCTGGCAAAGTGCGCCTGCACGTCACCCAGCAGGGCGCGGGCAATGCCCTGGCGGCGGTGGCTGGGCACCACGGCAAGAAACGCCAGGGCGCACGCCTGGGGGTTGTCCTGGGCCGGCAAGGTCAGGGCGAAACCGAGCAGCTGGTCCGGTGCGTCGGCATCCAGGGCGAGGGTCAGCTGCACGGCCAGGCCGCGGGTGCCGTCCATGGCTTGCAGGTACTGGTGCACCTCCATGCCGACGCCGTACTGGTACAGCGGGTACAGCGGGTTTTCCGCACGAATGGCGACACTGCTCAGTGCGCCGACGTTGTGGATCACCAGCTCGCGGATCTGGTTCTGGAAGGACTCGGGCGGCACGCTGTCGAGGCGGCTCAGGATGAACATCGGTGGACGGGCTCCGGCTGCGGTTGGCTCACCCCGCGCCGGGTTGGCGCGGGGTGCACAGTCTAAACCCTTTTTAGCCGCGCATCGCGGCGAGCATCAGGTCGAGGTTCTGCACCGCCGCGCCCGAGGCACCCTTGCCAAGGTTGTCGAACACTGCCGTCAGCACCACCTGGCCGTGCTCGGGGTTGGCGTAAAGCGCCAGGCGCAGGTCGTTGCTGTCATTCAGCGCCTCAGGGTCGAGTGGGGTGGCCGGGCCCTGCTGGTGCAGCGGCATCACCTGCACATGGCGGGCGCCCTGGTAATGTTGTTGCAGGCAAGCCTGCAACTGTTCGGCGCTGGCCTGGCCGGGCAGCAGGCGCAGTTGCAGCGGGATGCTCAGGACAATGCCCTGGCGATAGGCCGCATAACCTGGCAGGAACATCGGCCGTGCCGACAGGCCTGCGTGCTGCTGGATTTCCGGCACGTGCTTGTGCGCCAGCTCCAGGCCATACAGCTGCAAGGTCGGGGCATGTTCAGCGCCAGGCGCCTCGTGCCGCTCGACGGCCGCGCGACCGCCGCCGGAATAGCCGGAGATGGCATGGATGCTCAGCGGGTAGTCGGCCGGCAGCAGTCCGGCCTTGACCAGCGGGCGCAGCAGGGCGATGGCGCCGGTGGGGTAGCAGCCAGGGTTGCTGACCCGCTTGGCCTGGGCGATACGTTCGGCCTGCTGCCCGTCCAGTTCTGGCAGGCCGTAGACCCAGCCTGGCGTGGTGCGGTGCGCAGAGCTGGCGTCGATCACCCGCACGGCCGGGTTTTCGATGGCCGCCACGGCTTCGCGGGCAGCGTCGTCGGGCAGGCACAGCAGGGCGATGTCGGCACTGTTGATGGCGTCGCGGCGCCGCTGCGGGTTTTTGCGCTCGGCCTCGGGCAGGGTCAGCAGGCGCAGGTCGTTGCGGCCGTGCAGGCGGGCGTGGATCTGCAGGCCGGTGGTGCCTTGGTCGCCGTCGATGAAAACAACTGGGGTGTGCATGGTCGGGGTCCGGTCAGGGGAGGGGATGGCCTATGCTCGCCTGTGGCCCTGAGAAAGAAAATTTGAATATCATGATGCTGACATTCAGTTTTGATGAATCAAGGATCGCCACCCATGCGCGAAATCAGCCTCGATCGCCTGCGCACCCTGGTGGTGATCGCCGACCTGGGTTCCTTTGCCGAAGCCGCCCGCCAGCTCAACCTGGCGCCGCCCACCATCAGCCTGCACGTGGCCGAGCTGGAGGCGCGGGTCGGCGCGCCGCTGCTGACCCGCAACCGCAACCAGGTGCGCCCCACGGCCGTCGGCGAGACCTTGCTGGCCCGCGCTCGGCGCCTGCTGGCCGACGCCGACCTGGCCCTGGACGAAGTGCGCCGTCAGGTCGAGGGCCTGACCGGGCGGGTGCGCCTGGGTGCCTCCACCGGTGCCATTGCTCATCTGCTGCCCAAGGCCCTGGAGCACCTGCGGGTGGCGCACCCGGGTATCGACGTGCAGGTTCAGGTGCTGACCTCCCAGGCTTCACTTGCGCGTTTGCGTGATGGCACGCTGGATATCGGCCTGGTGGCGCTGCCCCAGGTGGCCGGCAAGGGCGTCAGGCTCACGCCCTGGCGGCGTGACCCGATCCTGGCGTATGTGCCGGCCGAGTGGCAGCCGCCGGCCAAGGTCACCCCGGCCTGGCTGGGGCAGCGCGCGTTGATCCTCAATGACAGCAGTACCCAGCTGTCGCGGGTGACGGGTGAGTGGTTCGCGGCGGCAGGCCTGTATCCCGAACCGCGGATCGAGCTGAACTACAACGATGCGATCAAGAGCCTGGTAGGCGCCGGCTATGGCGCGACCTTGTTGCCGCAGGAAGGCGAGGCCGCCGAGCTGGACCGGCGGATTGCGCGGCGGCCGCTGCGGCCGGGGTTGTGGCGCCAGCTGGGGATTGCCTGTCGGGAGGGCGAGGTGGAGCGGGCTACGGGGTTTGTGCTGGAGGCTCTGGAGCGGTTGCGCCAGTGAGGCTGCCAGGGTCAGGCATGGCATTTTCGGTGCCTGTTAGATCGAGCGCCGCCCGCGCGGCGCATCGCGAGCTGCGCTCGCTCCTACGCTTGTTTCGGGCCAGTAACGCCTGTGGCAGGCGCGCGCGAGCGCCTGGTTCATCCGACGCGGTACCGCGCTATGCGCCAAAGCGTCCGCGCGCAAATCCCACAGGATAAACTGGCCCGAAACAAACGTCAGGCATGGCATTTTCGGTGCCTGTGAGATCGAGCGCCGCCCGCGCGCGACCGCCTGATTCATTCGACGCGATACCGTGCCAGGCGCCAAAGCGTCCGCGCGCAAATCCCACAGGAAATATTGGCCCGAAACAAACGTAGGAGCGAGCGCAGCTCGCGATGCGCCGCGCGGGCGGCGCTCGATCTCACAGGCGCTGAAAATGCTGTGGCAAGCACCTGCCAGCCCTCATGCCCTCTCCAGCCGAGCAACTCCCCCATCCCCCCGACCGCTAAGCTGAACCGACACAGCCTTCCCCATCGCCGTCTATGCTTCTCCCTGCGTCGAGCCAAATACCTCTCGATGAACATTCCGATTTCCCAGGAGAACGTTCCATGAAATCCATGAAACTCGTGCCTCTGCTGGTGATTGCCTCTGTGTTGAGTTTTACCGCCCATGCCGACCCCAAAAGCAATTGCGCGGCCAAGATCAATGAGCTGGATGAAATCAAGAAAACGGATGGCCAGGCGCTGCATGGCGGCATGGCGCATGACTACCACGAGCTGTTGAATCAGGCCAAGGCCGCCCAGGCAAAGCAGGACTGGACCCAGTGCCAAGCGTCTGCTGACCGGGCCAAGACCATCTACAACAAGGCCCGCGGCAGGTAGGCCGATTGCAGTGTGGCCTCTTCGTGGCCCTGCCCGCGAAGAGGCCGGCACAGGCCAGCTCGTGTAAGCTGCGCGCTTTAGGCTTCCACGAGATCCCCGCCATGCCCCTGGCCAGCGCCACCCTCGACCACCTGCTCACCGGCCTCGCCCAACCCTTCACCCGCCCGGGCTCACGCAGCGCTATCGACAAGCATCCCCAGGCCGGCACCCGCCAGGTGACCCTGCTGGGCATCGAAGGCGACGAGCAGGGCGACCTGCGCGTGCATGGCGGCGTCGACAAAGCCATCCACCATTACCCACGCGAACACTACCAGGCCTGGGCCGAAGAGCTGGGCGAGCATCCGCTGCTGGGCAAACCAGGCGCCTTTGGCGAAAACATCAGCAGCGTCGGCTGGCGTGAACAGGACATCTGCCTGGGTGACCGCATTCGCGTCGGCACGGCGCTGCTGGAAGTGTCCCAAGGGCGGATGCCCTGCTGGAAGCTCAACGACCGTTTCAGCGTGGCGCAGATGGCCCTGCGCGTGCAGCAAAGCGGTCGCACCGGCTGGTATTACCGGGTACTGGAAGAGGGCCGGGCGCAGGCCGGTGATACCCTGCAGCTGGTCGAGCGGCAACATCCGGCATGGTCGGTGGCACGCCTGTCAGCGGTGCTGTTCGACAAACGCCTGGAGCCGGAGCTGTTGCGCGAGTGCCTGGCACTGCCGCTGGTGCCGTCCTGGCGCAAGACCCTGGAGCGGCGCCTGGAGCAGCGCCAGGTCGAAGACTGGAGCGGGCGCCTGCAGGGCCAGCAGGCGGACTGAGGGTCAGAACCAGCGGTCGTTCTTCTTGCGGCCGCGGGTCAGCGCCGGCAGGATCAGCCCCATCAGCAGCCCTGCACCGGCGATGCTGCCGCCATAGACCATGTAACGCATCATCACCTGCTTGTTCTCGTCGCCCAGGCGTGCCTGGGTATCACGCAGGCTCGACTGGCTCTGGTCGAGCTGTTCGTTGAGCGCCTGGTTGCGCGCCTGCAGTTCATCGATGAGTTTCTTGCGTGCGTCGAGGGTTTCCTGCATGCCCTGCACGCGGTTCTTCCAGCTGTCATCGATGGTCTTGAGCTGCCCGGACAGCTCCGCCACCTGTGCGTCGAGTTGCGGCAGGCGCTCGTTCTGGCCCGGCACCGACTGCAGGTCGCTGGTGAGGATCCACACCAGGTCGCCGTTCTGGCCACGCACCTGGCTGTAGTTGCCCTGGCTGCCGATCAGGGTGAGTTTCTGCCCGGACTTGAGCGTGCCGACGATGCGGTGGCCATCGGTCGGGCCACTGCGCACGTAGGTGCTCAGGCTGTCGCTGACCCAGCGTGCATCGCTGGCCGGCTCTTCGGCATGCGCGGGGACGGCTAGTGCCACCAGGGCGGCGAGCAGGCTGCCGCGCAGGGCAGGGAGGGCAAGGGAGGCTGGGCGGGATTCAGGCATGTTGGGTCTTCGCTGCAACAGGAAAAATAGGCCCGGTAACTGTAGATCAGCAACGGGGCCGGCGAACCGGTCGGTGAATTGACCGTGAGGGACAGACCGCATTTTTGTAAGCAGGTTCACTGCTTGGCGTAGGAATTGCCCACAGAATGTTGCAAAAGCCGAGCTAGAGCCGCTGCGCGCGCATGACACGATTGTAATTCGCCGATCACCTTGGCGTTATCCGCCAGGCCTCACTCTCCGACTCCGCCGACACAACAAAAATCGTCACTCAAGGAGCCTCGGATGACCCGAACCACCCCCCTGTCCCTGGCGGCATGCCTGGCGCTGTCTGGCGTCAGCGCACTGGCCAACGCCGCCGAACAAACCCCCGAAGGTTTTGTCGAGGGCAGCACGCTCAACGTGCTCAACCGCAACTTCTACTTCAACCGTGACAACCGCGACGGGCCAGCCCCGGTGCACAGCAGCACCCAATCCGCAAGCAATGGCTACTCCGAGGCCTGGGCGCATGCCGTGATCGCCCGCTTCGAGTCTGGCTTCACCCAAGGTACGGTGGGTTTCGGCCTGGACGCCTTCGCCATGCTCGGCGTCAGGCTGGACAGCGGCGGTGGGCGCAACGGCGGGCGCAGTTCGTTCGACGTGTTGCCAGTCAACCACGACGGCCAGGCGCGTGACGAATACACCAAGCTGGGCGGTGCCGCCAAGGTGCGACTGTTCGATACCGTGCTCAAGCTGGGCGATGTGTTCCCGGCCAACCCGGTCGTGGCCGCGGGCGATTCGCGCCTGTTGCCGGAGAGCTTTCGCGGCGTGACCGTGGAGAACACCAGCCTCAAGGATTTGACCCTGCAGGCCGGCCGCCTGCATGCGATGAGCCAGCCGGTCTCCAGCGACATGCGCGAGAATTTCGTGACCTTCTATGGCGGCCCGGTGGACTCGCCGTGGATTGCCTATGGCGGCGGCGACTACAGCCTCAACGAGCATGTTAGTGTCAGCTTGTTCAGCAGCCGGCTCAAGGACGTGTGGAACCAGTACTACGCCGGTACCAGTGCCGTCTGGCCGCTGAACGGCGACCTCGCCCTGATCGGCGGCCTCAACTACTACAAGGCCGTCGATGAGGGCCAACAGCGCCTGGGTGCGTTCGACAACGACATCTGGAGTGCGAAAGTCGGGGTGCGCTATGGCGCTCACACTGTGGCGCTGAGCCACCAGCGCAATAACGGTGACGACGATTTCGACTACCTGCGCCAGTCCGACTCGATCTTCCTCGACAACTCCATCCAGTACAGCGACTTCAACTCGCCCAAGGAGCGCTCGTGGATGCTGCGCTATGACCTGGACATGGCGACCTACGGGGTGCCGGGGCTGTCGTTCATGACCCGTTACGGCAAAGGCAGCGACGCTGACTACACCCACGCCAACGCCTTCTACATGCGCCGCGACGCAGACGGCAACCCGTTGACTGACCAGAAGCGCTGGGAGCGGGATATCGAGGTCAAGTATGTGGTGCAGAGTGGCGCGGCCAAAGACCTGTCATTGCGCGTGCGCCAGGCAACCACGCGGGCCACGGCGTTCGAGTCGGACCTGGACGAGGTGCGGCTGATCGTCGAGTACCCGCTGTCGGTGCTGTGAATTCACCTTTGCAAGCGTTCAAGCTCCTTTGGTAAGCGGTGAATGATTTGGCGCCCCGGTCGGGGCGCTTTTTTTAGCTAATTGCCCCATGCCCAGTTAACTAACCTCGCCGGCACTGACGCTAGCGAGCCGATAGGCTGGTCAAAACCGGCTGGCGGTGTCGGTCAGGTCGACACCAAGGTCCTGGCCAGGCAGTCCTTGCAAGTGACGATGGTTTCCCGAGGCCCAGCCTGCACATGTACCAGGTTCGACCCGCACTTGGCGCAGAACAGCGTGCAATCGTTGCTATCCGCATTCCCCGGCAGTTCGGCGATGTAGTCGCTGACCTTGCGGCACAGGCCGTGATCATGCTGTTGCAACAGCACGTCGAACAGCGCCTGGCTGAAGCCTGAGCGCGGGGTATGGAGGTCGTAGCTCGGTAAAGTGAACTGCCAGCGTTCCCGGACGGCGCGTTCGCTCAGTGAGAGCATGCTCCCGGGAATGGTGTTGGCGGCATGGAGTTTGTTGACCTGGGCGCGAGCAATGAATGAAAGCGCCCCTCGGACGGCAGTGTTGGCCAGTGACCAGATGTGCCGTACGGGGTGCGCCTCGAGCAACTGCGCAGCGACTTCGGCGGCTTTCTTCCTGGCCTCGAAGGGCAGGCCGTGTTCCGCGCTGCGGGTGGCGATGTAGGCACAGACTTCTTCGTTGCACAGTTGCTTGATGGCCGCGACGAGTTCGTCATGCCATTGCGGCTGCGGGCCATTGGACAGCGCCTTGTGCAGTGCACGGTAAAGGGGGCCAACGCTGGCCCGCTGCGGGCTATCCAGGCTGACATTGGCGATCCAGCGGACTTTGTTCTGCCACGCCTTCGGCGTAGGGTCGTCGCTGAAGGCATCCAGCGGTGAATCGGGGTCAACCAGCAGGATCTGATCTTCGTGCAGTGCCAGCAGGATGGCCGAATCCATGCTCGTCGAGGGGCTGATGCGCGCGTCTGAGAGGGTTTTTTCCGCCGCATGGATGCAATCCCTTTGTGCATCCATGCGTATCTCGAGCATGGCCAGCAGCTGCAACTGGCGGGTGATCGGCAGCGTGTGCAACGGCACGGGCAGGCGCTTGGCCAATGACCAGTGTTCGTGGATGCGTTTGCGCTGCTCGATGGCCTTTGCCTGCCTGGCCCGTTCACGTGCCGCCTGGCACGGCACGCAGGTGCATTCGCGTTGCCATTTGTTACGCCCAGGGAAGTAATGGCGGTGGGCGCAGTTCGGGCAGTAGGCCAGGTTGTCGTTCCAGCTGTTGGCCGAGCGGCTTTTGCGCCGCTCATACAGGCTGACTTCGCAGTAAGGGCACTCGAGCTCGGCGCAAGGCACCGGGGGGAAGGCCTTGATCAGGCTACTGGGGGCGATATCGATGGCGTAACGTTCGAGCAGCAGCGCAATTCGCTCGCCGCTGATGTATTCGTTGTACAACGCCTCGATCTGTTCGGCACTGAGGTGCTGCAATTTTGATTTGAAATCCGACAAACCTGTATCTCCCTGCGAAAAGTCGCTTGTGAGGTTTGTCAGGAATGATGCAATGCTTGGGAACCTGTGGGTTGTAAGATGTTTCTCCTGTACAGGTAGGGCATTTCTGACCGTTATCCTGGTAACGGCGAGGTTTCACGCGCATGGTCAGCGCTTGTGCTGCTGTGCAAAACTTGCCTTTTTATCAGGTAGGCCCGCCCCGTGAAACGATCCGGTTTATCGAGCACCCTGGTCCTGCTGTGTTGCAGTCAGGTATGGGCCATGGATGGCAAGGGCAGTGTGATCGACCATTTCACCATCGGCAGCAGCCTGGGCACGGCGGCGCTCAGTGAGTCAACCAGCCACCCGCGCAGCAGCAGTGAAACCGCCCGGGACGATGCCCTGGCCTACGTCGCGACCAACGGTCGCCTGTGCGGCCCGCGCCTGCAGCAGGCGCTGCGCGACTACCGCCAGGCCCATCCGCAATCGACGGTGAGCGACGCTGCGCTGGCCGCTGCCATCGCCAGCCAGGGCTGAAGGGCTAGACTCAAGGCTTTCTGTTCTCAACTGGAGTCTTGCCATGACTGCCAAGAACACGATCTGCCTGTGGTTCGACAAGGATGCCGAAGAGGCGGCGAATTTCTATGCCCGGACCTTTCCCGACAGCCACGTGGTGGCAGTACACCCGGCCCCTGGCGACTACCCCTCGGGCAAGGCCGGGGACGTTATCACCGTCGAGTTCACGGTCATTGGCATACCCTGCGTGGGGCTCAATGGCGGCAGCACGTTCAAACATAGCGAGGCGTTTTCGTTCCAGGTCTGCACCGAGGATCAGGCCGAAACCGACCGCCTGTGGCAGGCCATCGTGAGTAACGGCGGGGCCGAAAGTGTCTGCGGCTGGTGCAAGGACAAATGGGGCATCTCGTGGCAGATCACCCCGCGTGTTCTCCTCGACGCCATCGCCAGCCCCGACAAGGCCGCGGCCAAGCGGGCGTTCGAAGCCATGATGAACATGGGCAAGATCGACGTGGCAAAGATCGAGGCAGCATTGCAAGGGTAGGGTCGATCACGCCAGGCTGACTTGGGGATTGTGGCGCCCCAACCCACTACCCCCGTGTCAGGCGAATGATCTGCCGCGCACAAAAGGCCCCCGTCAGAATCACCCCGAACAACCGCAACGTCTGCATCGCCAGCACCAACCCGACATCGGCATGGGTTTCCACCGCGATGATCGCCATGGCATCCAGCCCACCCGGGCTGGTGGCCAGGTACATCGACAGGAAGTCCGTGCCCATCGCCAGGGCCAGCACGTAGGCGCAAGCGGCGCACAGCACGATCAACGCCAGCGCCCCGGCAATCATGGTCGGCAGGCGCTTCCACACATAGCACACGGTCTGCCGGTCGAAGCGCAGGCCGATGTAGCAACCGATGGCGCCGTAGGCAACGGCCAGCAGAGGCTCGGGCAAGCGGATGGTCAGCAGCCCACTGAGTTGCAGGGCGCCGCCGAGCAGCAGCGGTGCCAATAGCGCACCAGCAGGCAGGCGGTTACCAAGGCTGATGCCCATCAGCACCACGCCCAGGCTGAGGAGGATGTCGAGCAGGTGCGGGCCTTCCAGCGCCACCGGCGCATGGGCCACCGCGCCTGCGCCCGGCGTGGCGCCGAGCAGGTGGCTGACCAGCGAGCCGATCATCACCACGCACACCACCCGCACATATTGCATGGTCGCCACCACGCGACCGTCGGCGCCATTATCCTCGGCCATCGACACCATCGCCGAAGCCGCCCCCGGTGCCGTACCCCAGGCGGCGGTGCTGCCGGGGATGCCACCGAAGCGTACGGTGCCGAGGCCGACCAGGGCGCTGAGCAACACCGTGATGAAGGTGGCGAGCAGCATCAGGTGCCAGGACTGGGCCATCGACACCAGCACCGCCCAGGTCACCGAGTGGGCCACCAGCAGGCCGACGCAGCCTTGCCCGAAGCGGAACACCTGGCGGTGCAGGTGCAGGCGCGCGCCTGAGACGCCGAAGACGATGGCCACCAGCATCGGGCCGAGGAACAACCCGGCCGGTACGGCCAGGGCATGCAGCAACTGGCCGAACGCGCCGGCGCAGATCAACAGGGCGAGCCACCGGGAGAGGGTTTTGCAAGCGGGGGGTAGGGCGGTGTGCAACGTGGATACTCCTTGCGCAGCGGTAACGCGGGGGCTGGCAGCGCCAGCGGAGAAAATTATCGACGGCGCAATCGATCAAGTCTATTTTCTACTTTTGATGAATCCATAACTGAAATTCATGAATCATGGACCTGCGTGACCTCACCTATTTTGAAACCATCGCCGAGCTGGGCCACCTTGGCCGGGCAGCGGAAAAGCTCAACCGCAGCCAGCCGGCGCTGAGCAAGAGCATCCAGCGCCTGGAAGAATCACTGGGTACCCGGTTGTTCCAGCGCGATGGCCGGCGGATCAAGCTCACCGATGTCGGCAAGCTGCTGCTGGCGCGGGGCAAGCAACTGCAGCTGAACATCGCCGAGACCGAGCGCGAGGTGCGCGACTTCGCCAGCGGTCTGGTCGGCAACATCCGCCTGGGCTGCGCGGCGAGCATGGCCGATCACCTGTTGCCGCACCTGACCGCAGCGTTGCTGGAGCGGGCACCGGACGTGACCTTGAAGCTGTCCATCGCCCAGGACGATGTGCTCAAGGAATCCCTGCGCAGCGGCCGGCTGGATGTGATCATTTCACCGCAGATCGCCATGGATCCCGAGTTCACCACGTATCCCATCCTTGAAGACGAAGCGATCGTGGTGGCCAGCGCCGAGCACCCGATATTCGCCGGCCCCATTTCCCTGCAGAGCCTCTGCCAGTACCGCTGGGTGCTGGCGGGGCCGACGGTGACCGCCCGGCGCTGGATCGACAATGTGTTCATCGCCCACCAGTTGCCGGCGCCGCAAGTGCAGATCGAGACCAATGCCATCTCGTTGCTGCCCCGTCTGATCGCGCGCACTCAGCTGCTCAGCTTCGCCGCCCGGGAAACCCTCGAGCATGGACTGGGCATGTCCTGGCTGCGCGAAGTGCCGCTCAAGCAGACCACCATGCGCCGCACGGTAGCCGTGTCGGTGCGCGCGGACGGCTACCTGTCGCCAGCGGCAGGGGCGCTGGTGACGCTGCTCAAGGAAAAGGGCAGCAGCTTCTTCGAGCGTGGCTAAAGCAGGGGCGCACTCTTGGCCTGCTGGGCGATCAGCGCCAGGCAACGCTGCACGATCGGGCTGCTGTCACCCTTGCGCCGGCTGAGAATGATCGGGCTGACCGCGCTGCGGTCGAGCAGGCTGGCGTACTCGATATCGGTGCGGTGCTGCTGTTGCACCGACTCCGGCACCAGGGTCACGCCCAGCCCCACGGCGACCAGGCCGATGGCGGTCTGCAGCTCGTTGGCCCACTGGCTGACCTTGAGGCTCATGCCGTGGTGGGCGAACAGCGCGAGGATGTGGTCGGCGTAGCTCGGCCTGGGGTTGGCGGGGTAGAGGATGAACGCTTCCCTGGCCAGCTGTTCGAGGGTCAGCGGGGCACCGGCCAAGGCGTGGCCCTTGGGCAGTACGGCCACCAGCGGGTCTTCGCGCAGCACCTGTTGCTGGATTGCCGGGTCGTCGATGCGGATGCGGCCGAAGGCGATATCAATGCGCCCGCTTTTCAGTGCATCCACCTGCTGCAGGGTGGTCATTTCGCTCAGGCCCAGTTCCAGTTCACTGTCCTTGCGCAGCTCACGGATCAGCTCCGGCAGTACCGTGTACAAGGTCGAAGGGGCGAAGCCGATGCCCAGCCACTGGCGCTGGCCCTGGCCGATGCGCCGGGTGTTGTCGCTGATGTTCTGCAGTTGCTCCAGCAGGGTGCAGGTCTGCTCGTAGAAGAAACGCCCGGCCTCGGTCAGGCGTAGCGGGCGTTCGCGCAGCACCAGCACGGTCCCGAGCTGTTCTTCCAGCTGGCTGATCTGCCGGCTCAGCGGCGGCTGGGCGATGTGCAGCAGTTCGGCGGCGCGGGTGAAGTTCAGGGTTTCGGCCAGGACCTTGAAGTAGCGAAGGTGGCGCAGCTCCATCAGACCTCCAGGGTATGGTGGGAGATTCATTTGATATTGGACGGCCCACAGGGTCTCGCGCAATGCTTGAATAATCAAGTAACTGTAGTGGCGGGTTTGCAGCCCGCGGCCTGATTTGACGAGACTTTCGAACCATGACAAACGCCCTGATCGAGCGTATCGACGCAATCATTGTGGACCTGCCGACCATCCGCCCGCACAAGCTGGCGATGCACACCATGCAGCAGCAAACCCTGGTGGTGCTGCGCCTGCGCTGCAGCGACGGCGTCGAAGGCATCGGCGAGGCCACCACCATCGGCGGCCTGGCCTACGGCTATGAAAGCCCCGAGGGCATCAAGGCCAACATCGACGCATACCTGGCGCCCGCGCTGATCGGCCTGCCAGCGGACAACATCAACGCCGCCATGCTCAAGCTCGACAAGCTGGCCAAGGGCAACACCTTCGCCAAGTCCGGCATCGAAAGCGCCTTGCTCGACGCCCAGGGCAAGCGCCTCGGCCTGCCGGTCAGCGAACTGCTCGGCGGGCGTGTGCGTGACAGCCTGGAAGTGGCCTGGACCCTGGCCAGCGGCGACACCGCCCGCGACATCGGCGAAGCCGAACACATGCTGGACATCCGCCGGCACCGGGTATTCAAGCTGAAGATCGGCGCCAACCCGCTGGAGCAGGACCTGAAGCACGTGGTGGCGATCAAGCGCGAGCTGGGCGAGCGTGCCAGCGTGCGTGTGGACGTCAACCAGTACTGGGACGAATCGCAAGCCATCCGCGCCTGCCAGGTGCTCGGCGACAACGGCATCGACCTGATCGAACAGCCGATCTCGCGCATCAACCGCGGCGGCCAGGTGCGCCTGAACCAACGCAGCCCGGCGCCGATCATGGCCGACGAATCCATCGAGAGCGTCGAGGACGCCTTCAGCCTGGCCGCCGAGGGTGCTGCCAGCATCTTCGCCCTGAAGATCGCCAAGAACGGCGGCCCGCGCGCCGTGCTGCGCACCGCGCAGATCGCCGAAGCGGCGGGCATCGCCCTGTACGGCGGGACCATGCTCGAAGGCTCGATCGGCACCCTGGCCTCGGCCCATGCCTTCCTCACCCTGCGGCAGCTGACCTGGGGCACCGAACTGTTCGGGCCGCTGCTGCTGACCGAAGAGATCGTCAACGAGCCGCCGCAGTACCGCGACTTCCAGCTGCATGTACCGCGTACGCCGGGGCTGGGTTTGACCCTCGACGAACAACGCCTGGCGCGCTTTGCCCGCCGCTGAAAAACACACAACCCCCACCTGTGGGAGCGGGCTTGCCCGCGAAGCAGGCAATGCGGTGGATGGCACGGGCTTCGCCCGTGTTCGCGGGCAAGCCCGCTCCCACAGGGGCCGCGTAAGCCTTTAGACATTTGCAAGATAGGAGCAAACAACATGCTGTTCCACGTGAAGATGACCGTGAAACTGCCGGTCGACATGGACCCGGCCAAGGCCGCGCAACTGAAGGCCGACGAGAAGGAACTGGCCCAGCGCCTGCAGCGCGAGGGCACCTGGCGCCACCTGTGGCGCATTGCCGGGCACTACGCCAACTACAGCGTGTTCGACGTACCCAGCGTCGAGGCGCTGCACGACACGCTGATGCAGCTGCCGCTATTCCCGTACATGGACATCGAGGTCGACGGCCTGTGCCGCCACCCGTCGTCGATCCACAGCGACGACCGCTGATTCACCGTTGAACCACGACTACCTGACAAGAACAATTCGAGGTAAGCAGAAATGACCGTGAAGATTTCCCACACTGCCGATATCCAGGCGTTCTTCGAGCAAGTGGCCGGCCTTGGCCAGACCGAGGGCAACCCGCGCTTCAAGCAGATCATCCTGCGCGTGTTGCAGGACACCGCGCGCCTGATCGAAGACCTGGAAATCAGCGAGGACGAGTTCTGGCATGCCATCGACTACCTCAACCGCCTGGGCGGGCGCAACGAGGCGGGCCTGCTGGCGGCCGGCCTGGGCATCGAGCATTTCCTCGACCTGCTGCAGGATGCCAAGGATGCCGAAGTCGGTTTGACCGGCGGCACCCCGCGCACCATCGAAGGCCCGCTGTACGTGGCCGGTGCACCGCTGTCCGTGGGTGAGGCGCGCATGGACGACGGCACCGATCCGGGCGTGGTGATGTTCCTCCAGGGCCAGGTGTTCGATGCCGACGGCCAACCGCTGGCCGGTGCCACCGTGGACCTGTGGCATGCCAACACCCAGGGCACCTACTCGTACTTCGACTCCACCCAGTCCGAGTACAACCTGCGCCGGCGCATCGTCACCGATGCCGAAGGCCGCTACCGTGCGCGCTCCATCGTGCCGTCGGGTTATGGCTGCGATCCCCAGGGCCCGACCCAGGAATGCCTGAACCTGCTTGGCCGCCACGGCCAGCGCCCGGCCCACGTGCACTTCTTCATCTCGGCACCGGGCCACCGTCACCTGACCACGCAGATCAACTTCGCCGGCGACAAGTACCTGTGGG
This sequence comes from Pseudomonas sp. LRP2-20, assembly GCF_024349685.1. Classification (NCBI taxonomy): domain Bacteria; kingdom Pseudomonadati; phylum Pseudomonadota; class Gammaproteobacteria; order Pseudomonadales; family Pseudomonadaceae; genus Pseudomonas; species Pseudomonas sp. LR2-20. The sequence continues at coordinate 2,427,352 of NZ_AP025944.1, forward strand.
ATGACTTTGCCTATGCCACCCGTGACGGCCTGATCGGCGACCTGCGTTTTGTCGACGATGCCGCAGCGGCCCGTGACCGAGGCGTGCAGGGCGAGCGCTTTGCCGAGCTGTCGTTCGACTTCCGGCTGCAGACCGCCAAGGCGCCAGAGGCCGAGGAACGCAGCCACCGGCCTCGCGCGCTGCAGAGTGCCTGAGTCCCTGTGACGGCCTCATCGCCGGCAAGCGAGCTCCCACAGGATTGATGCAGCTCCAGAAGGCTGCGCTGTGCCTGTGGGAGCCGGCTTGCCGGCGATGAGGCCGGTACTAGCTGAAGATGCTCTACCGCCATACACCATTCCAATAACAATAAAGGTCACTGGTCATGCGTAATCCCGCCCTGCGTGCGCTCGCCTGTTACTGACAGGTCACTGCCTTGTAATCCCTATCCAGGCTGTCCCATCAGGAATTCGCGAGCATGAATACCCTCACTCAAGAGCAACACCTCAAGCAGCACAACAAGCGCTATCTCTACGAATGGTACGTGGTCATCCTGTGCATGGTGGCCTACATCTTCTCGTTCGTTGACCGGCAGATCCTCGCCCTGATGATCGAGCCGATCAAAGCCGACCTGCAGTTGAGCGACACCCAGTTCAGCCTGCTGCACGGCCTGGCGTTCTCGCTGTTCTACGCCTTCATGGGCATGCCCATCGCCTACCTGGCCGACCGTTTCTCGCGCCCGCGCATCATCGCCGTGGGGGTGATCTTCTGGAGCTTCGCCACCGCCGCCTGCGGCCTGAGCAAGAACTTCACCCAGATGTTCCTGGCACGCATCGGCGTCGGGGTTGGCGAGGCGGCCCTGTCACCTTCGGCCTACTCGATGTTCAGCGACCTGTTCCCCAAGGAGAAACTCGGCCGCGCGGTGGGTATCTACTCGATCGGCTCGTTCGTCGGTGGTGGCTTCGCCTTCCTGGTCGGCGGCTACGTGATCACCCTGCTCAAGGACGCGCAAACCATCGAAGTGGCCTTCCTAGGCGCGATGAAAGCCTGGCAACTGGCGTTCTTCATTGTCGGCCTGCCCGGGGTGATCGTCGGCCTGCTGGTCTGGCTGACCGTGCGCAACCCGCAGCGCAAGGGCGCGCAACTGGACGCCGACGGTAATGTCCGCAAGGTCCGCCTCAGCGATGGCCTGCGCTTCATCGGCCGCCACCGGGCGACCTTCGGCTGCCATTACCTGGGCTTCTCGTTCTACGCCATGGCGCTGTTCTGCATGATGAGCTGGACCCCGGCGCTGTACATCCGCAAGTTCGGCATGAGCCCCGAGCAGGCCGGTTTCATGCTCGGCACCATCCTGCTGCTGGCCAACACCACCGGCGTGGTGTTCGGCGGCTGGCTCACCGACCACCTGGCCAAGCGTGGGCGCAGTGATGCGGCCATGCGCACCGGGGTGATCGGCGCGCTGGGCATGATCGTGCCGGCGGTGCTGTACTCGCAGGTCGACCAGCTGTGGCTGTCGGTGACCTTGCTGGTGCCGGCGATGTTCTTCGCCTCGTTCCCGATGCCGGCTTCCACGGCCGCCATGCAGATCCTCTCGCCCAACCAGGTGCGCGCCCAGGTGTCGGCGGTGTTCCTGCTGATCAGCAACCTGCTCGGACTGGGCCTGGGCACCACGCTGGTGGCACTGATCACCGACCGCTACTTTGGCGCCCCGGCAGCGGTCGGTTCGTCGATGTCGATCGTCAGCTTCGCTGCCTCATTGCTGGCCATCGTGCTGCTGGCCAGAGGCTGCAAATGCTTCCGTGACAGCATGCGCCGCGAACACCCGGCCGAGGCCTGAGATGCTGGCGGACATCCAGTTGCTGGAGCGCTTTCCGCTGTTTCACTCGCAGGATGTGGCCCAGATGCAGGTGCAGCTGGCCCGCTACCTCTGCCCGCATCGGCTGCGGGTGCTGGACGATGTTGCGCCGCAGTTGCAGGTCAGCGGCGTGGAGTTTGCCGGCGTGCGGCTGCTGCAGTTGCACTACGACGCGCCGGTGGAAGTCAGCCTGGAGGGCACAGGCGCGCAGTACCTGTTCCGCACCACCCTGCAGGGGCAGTGCGAAGTCAGCCACGGCCGCGAGCATGCGGCCGTGCTGCCCCTGCAGCAATTGCTGGGACGCAGCCTGAGGCAGCCGCTGGCGTTCGACGTGCCACTGGCGGCCGACCACCCAGGTGTCCATGCGCTGGGCCTGACACTGGATTACCTGTGCCGGCTGTTCGCCCTGCAACTGAGCCTGGCGCCGTTGCGCCAGGGTCTGGTGGATCACCTGGTGCAACTGCTGCTGACCCAGTTGCCACACAACTATTCCGTTGCGCTGCTGCAACCGACAGGTGCCCCGTTGCCCAGCCATGTGCGCCGGGCCCGCGAGCACATCGAGGCAAACCTGGACCAGCCGCTGGCGCTGGCCACCCTGTGTGCGCTCAGTGGCGTTTCGGTACGCACGCTACAGAATGGCTTTCGCCAGTTCCTCGGGCAGACGCCGGTCGAGTACATCCGCGACCGGCGCCTGCAGGCGGTGCACACGGCATTGCAGCGAGGCGAGGGGAGCGTGACCGAGGTACTGCTGCATTTCGGCATCAACAGCCCCGCGCATTTCACCCAGCAGTACCGGCAGCGCTTCGGTTGCCTGCCCTCCGCCACGCTCAGGGGCTGAAAGCTGCGCAATCGGTAGCCTGCCTGCGCGATCCGCAGCGCCGGCCAAACGCGTGATGGCTAGCATCGGCCTACCTTACCCACGCGGAGTTCCACCCATGCAAATCACTGTTCTTGGCGGCGGCCACGGCTGCTATGCAGCGGCTGTCGAGATGGCCGAGCGCGGCCATGCCACCCGCTTGTGGCGGCGCGACGCTGCGGCCCTGCAGGCACTGCAGGCGATTGGCAGCGTCAGCGTGCGCGATTACCGCGGCACCCGCCAGCTGGCCCTTGGCGACAACCTGCAACTGGTCACCGACCTGGCAGCAGCACTGCAGGGCGCGGACCTGGTGATCATCCCCTTGCCGGCAACCAGTCACGCAGCCCTGGCTGCTGAAGTCGCGCCGCTGCTCAGTGCCGGCCAGGTGGTGTTCCTGCCGCCAGGCACCTTCGGCAGCTACCTGTTTGCCAAGGCCATGCGCGACTGTGGCAACCCTGCCGAGGTGGCCTTCGCCGAAACCGGGACCTTGCCGTACCTGGTGCGCAAGCACGGCGCCGACCAGCTGGTGATCAGTGCCTACGCCACGCGCCTGCCGACTGGCGTGCTGCCCAGCCGCCTGTCGGCGCATGCCTTCAGCGTGCTGCGCGAGGCCTATCCCAGCGTCGAGCCGATCGAAGATGCCCTGAGTGGTGCCTTGATGAACGCCGGGCCGGTCATTCACCCGCCGCTGATCCTGATGAATGCCGGGCCGCTGGAGCATTTCGCGTCGTGGGACATCCACAACGAAGGCACCCAGCCTTCGATCCGCCGAGTGACCAATGCACTGGACGCCGAACGCATGCGCGTGCGCGAGGCGCTGGGCTACCCGGCACCGCACTTCCCCTTGGCCGACCACTACAACTCTGACCAAGGCGATGAGTGGATGTACGGCCGTGGTGCCCATGGCAAGCTCACCGACAGCGGTGACTGGCGCGAGAAGATCGACCTGCAGCAGCACCGCTACATGCTCGAAGACACCCGCCTGGGGCTGTCGCTGCTGGTCTCGGTCGGGCGCTGGGCCGGCGTGCCGACGCCGGTGGCTCAGGGCTTGCTGGCCTTGGCCTCGGCGGTGACCGGGCGTGACCTGTATGGCGAAGGCCGCACCCTGGAAAACCTCGGCCTGGCCGAGCTCGACCGTGAACAGATGGCGGCCTTGCTGCGTAACGGTGTTGCGCCATGAACGGGCCATTACAGCGCATCGCCGTGGTCGGTGCCGGGCGGATGGGCGAGGGCATCGTCCTGGCCTTCGCCCAGGCCGGCGTCCATGTCAGCCTGATCGACCTGAAGGCGCGGCAGGCGCAAGCCCAGGCCAGCTACTTTGAGGCGCTCAGGCGTAATCTTGCCGTCGAGGCGCAGAGCCTGGTGGCCCTCGAGATGATCGGCGCGCAGCAGGCCGAGCGATTGTTGTCGCGGGTTCAACTGCTGACACTGGAGGAGGGCGGCCAGGCGCTGCAAGGTTGCCGGCTGGTGTTCGAAGCGGTGCCCGAAGTGCTCGAAGCCAAGCGCGAGACCTTTGCCTGGATCGACCGGCATGTGGCCGCGGACGCGATCATCGCCTCGACCACCTCGACCTTCCTGGTCACCGAGCTGGCCGCCATGGTCAGCGCGCCTGGGCGCATGGTCAACGCACACTGGCTCAACCCGGCACACTTGATGCCGCTGGTGGAAGTCTCTCGCAGCGCTGCAACCTGCGACGCGGTGGTTGCCGAGTTACTGGCCACCTTGCAGGGCATCGGCAAGGTACCGGTGCTGTGCAACGCCACCCCTGGTTTCATCGTGCCGCGCCTGCAGGCGCTGGTGATGAACGAGGCGGCGCGCATGGTCGAGGAGGGGGTGGCCAGCGCCGAGCAGATCGACCTGGCCGTACGTACCGGTTTTGGCCTGCGCTTCTCGGTACTGGGCCTGCTGGAATTCATCGACTGGGGCGGTGGTGACATCCTGCACCATGCATCAAGCTACCTCAGCCGCCACCTGGGCGAGCGCTACCAGGCGCCCCCTTCGGTGCTGGAGAACATGGCCAGCGGGCGCAACGGCCTGCGCGATGGCGTGGGGTTCTACGACTACCGCGATACCGACCTCGATGCCTACCGCCACGCGCGCCTGGCGAACCTGGTGCAGCGCCTGCACCAGGCCGGGCTGGCGCCGCGCTTTGCCTCAGGCCTTGAAGCGCTCGATCAGCCCTTGCTGCTCTGACGCCAGGTCGTTCAACTGCTGGCTGATCCCCGCCGAGCGCTCGGCCTGGCCGGACAACGAGGCGGTGACATCGCGCACCGCCTCGACGTTGCGGTTGACCTCTTCGGCCACGCTGCTCTGCTGTTCGGCGGCGCAGGCGATCTGCACGTTCATGTCGGTGATCACGCTGACCGCCTGACGAATCTGCGCCAGCGCCTGCAGGGCCTGGCGTGCTTGCTCGGCATTGGCCTGGGCCTGCTGGTAGCTGTGCTGCATGGCGCCGGTCACCTCGTGGGTGCCGTTGCGCAGGTTGTCGATGATCGCGCCAATTTCTTCCACCGAGGCCTGGGTGCGCTGGGCCAGCCCGCGCACCTCGTCGGCGACCACGGCAAACCCGCGGCCGGCGTCACCGGCGCGGGCTGCTTCGATGGCCGCATTGAGCGCGAGCAGGTTGGTCTGCCGGGCAATCGACAGGATCACACCCATCACCGCACCGATCTGCTCGCTGCTCGCGGCCAGGGCATTCAGGCGCTGCATCCCGTCACTCATGCCCGTGGCCAGGGCCTGGATGCCCTGGGTGGTGCTTTCGATCACCTGCACACCGGCGCCGGTGGCCTGGTCGGCATGGCGCGCCGCCTCGGCAGCTTGCGCAGCACTGTGGGCTGCGGCCTGGGCAGTGGCAGACATTTCGTGCAAGGCGGTGGCCATCTGTTCGATTTCGCGGAACTGCTGCTGCATGCCCGCGCTGGTCTGGCTGGCGATGCGCGCCGACTGGTCGGCGGTGTCGCGGGTATCGCGCACACCGCCCTGGACCTGGGCGATCACCGGTTGCAGGCGCTCCAGGAAGCGGTCGAAGGCGCGGCTCAGGCGGCCCAGTTCATCCTTGCCGGGGTAGGCCAGGCGGCGGGTCAGGTCACCTTCGCCTTCGGCGATGTCTTCCAGCAGGTAGGCGACCCGCAGCAGCGGGCGGCTGACACTGCGCGCGGTCAGCCACATCATCGCCACGCCCAGCAGTGCGATGCCCAGGCCAAGACCGATCTGCAGGGCCAGGCTGCGCAGGCGCTGGGTGCGCATCTGTTCCTGCAGGGCGGTGACCGGCGCGCCGAGCACGTCCTTGCCGACACCGACCAGCACGGCCCAGGGGCTGGCTTCAGGCAGGGGCTGGATCGGCACCAGCATGCGCATGTGCCTGGCATCCTCGAACGCCTGAGTATGGCCTGCAGCTGTGGCGCCGAGCATGGCAGCGGCTTGTGCGGGGTGGCGTGCCTTGAGCAGCGTACCGAGGCGTTCGGGGTGGCTGCTGTCACCGGCCAGCAGCCCGGCGGTGCTGACGATGGCGATATCGCCTTGGCCATCGTACAGCGCTGCGGCGGCTTTTTCGGCATCACGTTGCAGGGTCGCCAGGTCGATGTCCAGGCCGATCACTGCAACCACGCGGCCCTGGTCGATCAGGGGCAGGGTCAGGCTGGTGACCAGCCGCGCGGTGCCGCTGGAGCTGTCGACATAGGGTTCGAGCAGGCAAGGCTTGGCGCTGGCGCGCGAGCAGCTGAAAAACGCATTGAACGGCGCGCCGCTGGGGCCGGGCGAGGTGTCGGCCAGCATCTTCTCGTCGCCCGGTACTGCCTGCAGCTGGCCGGGGCCAGGTTGCAGCCAGTACAGGGCGAAGCGGCCCTGGTCGTTGCTGCCAAGGTCCAGCCGGCCGGGGAAGTCGGCGTCGTGGCCGTCCAAAGCATTGGCCTCGAAGGTGATGAACAGCCCCAACAGTTCCGGGCGCCCGGCCAGGGCATCGCGCAGCACCTGGGTGAGGTCGCGGCGCAGTTCGGCAGCGGGCATGCCTGCGCGCTGGCGCAGGTGCATGACCTGGCGGCCGACGCCTTCGGCAAAGGTGTAGGCGTGAGCGAAGCCCTGCTGGATCTGCAGTGCCTGGGCCTGGCCTTCGGCACGCAGGTTGTTGCGCGCGGCGGCCAGCAGCATGGCGCTGGCGCTGCTGCCGACCTGGTCTTCGCTGCTTTGGCGCTGGGCCAGGGCCAGTGCGGTGAGGAGCACGACGACGGCAGCCAGGCACAAGCTGGCGAGCAGGGTGATCTTGTTGTGGATGCTCAAGGCGTTGGTCATGTTGTTGTTTTCCGCGACGCGAGTAGGGCTCGCGGCAGGCTACCGGGGCTTGGCGCAGGGCGGAATGGCTTGAGGGTGGATTGGCAGGCAGGGGCAAGAGGTTGGCACGGGGCGGCAATTTGATTGGGGTTGAGGGCGCTTGTCTTGAGGGTTGTGGTGTTTTTGATATCGAGCGCCGCCCGCGCGGCGCATCGCGAGCTTCGCTCGCTCCTACGTTTGTTTCTGGCCAGTAACGCCTGTGACAGGCGCGCGCGGCCGCCTTGTTGGTACGACGCGATATCGCGCCATGCGCCAAGGCGTTCGCGCGCAAATCCCCCAGGACTGATCGGCCCGAAACAAACGTAGGAGCGAGCGAAGCTCGCGATGCGCCGCGCGGGCGGCGCTCGATCTACCAGGCACTGCAACCCTCAAGGCATGCACTCCAATAAAAAACCCGAACCCTCCCCGCACGGAAAGGCCCGGGCAAAAACCGAGCAAATCTAGGCCTTGGCCTGTGGCTTGATGGAGATCACCGCCAGGGTGGTAATGGCCCCCATCACCACCAGCATAACCGACACCGGCCAGGCATCCTTGTACAGGCTGAACAACGCCGTCGCTGCCAAGGGCGCCAACCCTCCGGAGAAGATCGAGGCGATTTCATGCCCCATGGCCAACCCGGAATACCGCACCTTGGGCGGGAACAGCTCACCCATCAGCGCCGGCTGGGTGCCGATCATCGCGCCATGACAGAAAGCCATGCCCAGCAACGCCGCCAGGTACACCCACACCGGCGAATGGGTATCGAGCATCCAGAAGAACGGAAACGCCAGCACCATCAAACCGACCGAGCCGATGGCATACACCACGCGCCGGCCGATGATGTCCGACAGCCAGCCCCAGAACACGATGGTGCCGGCCTCGACGATCATCGCCACCATCACGCTGGCCAGCACCAGCTGCGTATCCAGCCCGGTGAACTTGGCGTAGGCGATGGTGAACGCCAGGAACAGGTAGGCGCTGCCGTTCTCGGCGATGCGGATGCCCATGGCCTGCAGCACCGCCTTGGGGTGCTTGCGCAGCACTTCCATGGCCGGCATGTGCTCAGGCTTGTCCGCTTGCGCCTGTTCCTCGACGAAGGCCTTGCTCTCCGGCAGGCGCCGGCGAATGTACACGCCGACGCCAAAGATCAGGATGCTGGCCAGGAACGGCACGCGCCAGCCCCAGCTCATCATGTCTTCATGGGGCAGCATCTGCACCAGGTAGAAGGCCGCCGCCGACAGCACGAAGCCACCGGACACGCCCAGCTGGCTCCAGGCCGCATAGAAACCGACGCGATCCTTCGGTGCGTTTTCGCTGAGCAGCAGCACGCCGCCACCCCATTCACCGCCCGAGGCCACCCCTTGCAGCACGCGCAGGATCACCAGGCACGCCGGTGCCAGGTAGCCGGCCTGTTCGAAGGTGGGCAAAAGGCCCATGGCGAAGGTCGCTGCGCCCATGATCGCCAGAGTCATGACCAGGGCCTTCTTGCGCCCGGCCTTGTCGCCGATGTGGCCGAAGATCAGGCCGCCCAGCGGGCGGGCGAGAAAGCCCACGGCAAAACCTGCGAACGAGGCCAGGGTGCCGAGCACCGGGTCGGTGCCGGCGGGGAAGAACAACGGGGCGAAGATCAGCGCCGCGGCCGTGCCGTAAAGGAAGAAGTCGTACCATTCCAGGGCGTTGCCCAGCACCGAGGCGATGACGATGCGGCGCATGGTGCGAGGGTCGGTATCGCGGGTGATGCTGGTGTTGAGGTTAGTCATGAGCCATCTCCATGCGGGCCACTTACCAGAACTTCCAGGTGTAGGAAGTGATCAGGCGGTACTCGGTGTAGTCGTTGCCGTACTTCTGCTGGGTACGCATGTTCTTCAGGTCGAACGACAGGTCCTTGAGCGGGCCGCTCTGGACCACGTAGCTGAGCATGATGTCGCGCTCGCTTTCCTGGTCGCGTGCAAGGCCCGGGCCGCGATCGACGTCGGTGCCTTTGATGTAGCGGGTGAACAGCTTGAGGCCGGGTATGCCCATGGCGACGAAGTTGTAGCCGTAGCGCACCGACCAGCTGCGTTCGTCCGGGCGGATGAAGGGGATGCTCGCCCAGTTCGGCAGCCACAGTTGCGGCACGTAGCCGTTCAGGGTCGGGAACACCGTGTCGCCGGTCATGCGCTGGTAGCTGGCGCCGACCATGTGGCCGCTCTTTTCCAGGGTCACCAGGCCGAAGTAGGCGCGGTTGTCCACCGGGCCGCTGCGCGCGGCGCCGTCTTCACGGTTGTTGAAGTAACCGATGTCGGTTTTCAGCTGGTAGCCGTCGGCGAACTTCAGGGTGTGCTTGATGCCGCCGTAGTCCTGCTTGTAGATGTCGTTGAGCACGCCGTGGAAGTAGCTGCCCTGCAGGTCTGGGGTGAAGTTGTAGGTGGCACCGGCGAAGTCCAGGCCATCGCTGTCCAGGCTATCGTTGGTGCCATAACGGTACAGGCGCTCGTGGTTGGACGACTCGCGGGTGACGATCGACCAGAAGCGCCCGCCCACCAGGGTCAGGTTGTCGATGTCGCGCGATTCGATCACCGCACCTTGGTAAATGGTGTCGAGCTGGCGGCTGGGGTCGTTGGAGGCGACCGGGTAGAACGGCTTCTGGTCACCGATCTTCACCTGGGTCTTGGCGTACTTGAGCTTCAGCGTCGCGCCGCCGCGGCTGTAGTCATCGGCGGCCTGTTGGCGATGCTGGCTGAACGGCAGCGAGCCGTCGTTGCCGGTGGAGTCCAGGCGAAAGGCATACTGGCCATTGAGATCAAGGCCAACGGCCAACGGGGTGTCGGTGTAGCCGGACTCGAACTGCAGGTCGAAGCCCTGCGACCAGTTGCCGACCTTGGATACCGGCGCACTGGAATTGGTGAAATTACGGTTCAGGTAGAGGTTACGGAAGTTCAGCGACAGGTGGCTGTCATCCACCACATCGGCGAAGCTGGTCAGGGGTAACACGGTGCCCACACACAAGCACAACGATTTCGCACGCAACGGCCATTTGAGATCCATGGGGTAATCCTGGAAAGCGTAATCCTGGAAATGTGATCAGTACAAAGTCTCGGCAGTCGTTCAACTGGGCAGAGGCGCTCTGCAGGTCTATGGCCCGCTTGTCTGTCACGTATTGTTTTTGTTGTTCTAGATATCCAGCACCAGGCGCTTGCCGCGCGCCCGGGAACAGCACAGCACGATCTGTTCGTTGCTCTGTTTCTCCTCATCGGTCAGGTAATGGTCACGGTGATCAGGTTCGCCTTCGAGCACATCGCACAGGCAGGTGCCGCACACACCTTGCTCGCACGACACCTCGACCTTGACGCCTACTTCGCGCAGGGCGGCAGTCAGGGTTTGCCCGGCTTGCACCTGCACGGTCTTGCCGCTGCGTGCGGCGACCACCTCGAAGCTGTCGCCCGAGGTGTCGACCTCGGCCTGGAAGTACTCGTGGTGGATGTGCTGCTCATCGAAGCCTTGCCGGCGTGCGCCCTCGATCACCCAGTCCATGAAGCCCGTCGGGCCGCAGGTGTACAGGTGCACGCCGGGGCTACCCGGGCCGAGCACGCGGGCCAGGTCCAGTTGCTGCTCGGGGCCTTCGTCGCTGAAATGGGTGAACACGCTGGCGGCGAACGGCGCGGCCAGCAGTTCATCGACGAAGGCGCAGCGGCTGCGCGAGCGGCCGCGGTAGTGCAGCTCGAACGGCTGGCCCTGGGCGTGCAGGGCATGGGCCATGGCGATCATCGGCGTGATGCCGATGCCGCCACCCAGCAGGATCGAGCGTTGCGCATTGCCAGCCAGCGGGAACAGGTTACGCGGTGCACTGATGCGCATCGGCGTGCCGGGCTGTAGCTGTTCGTGCACCGCCACGGAGCCGCCGCGGGACTGGTTGTCCTTGAGCACGCCGAGGCGATAGACATCGGCTTGTGCCGGGTCGCCGCACAGCGAGTACTGGCGGACCAGGTTGGGAGCCAGGTGCAGGTCGACGTGGGCGCCGGCGGCAAACTGCGGCAGCGCCCGGCCATCGACGGCGGCCAGTTCCAGGACGACCACGTTGCCCCCTTGCACCTCGCGGGCCTGGACGATCACATCGAGCAGTTGATCGTTCATCAGCCTGGCCTCAGAGGATGTAGCCGATACCGGCAAGGGCATCGTCGCTGTTGATCAGGCTGATCACCTTGCGGTGGATCCTGAAGCCGCCTTCAGCGCGGACCAGGGTGTAGGTCAGGTCGGCGCTGTAGTGCTTGAGGCTCTCCTTGCGGAACTCGCGGATGTTCTGCGCGGCCCGCACGGTGACGTTGACACCGTCGTCGGCCAGCACGCGAAAGCGCGAGATCGTGCGCACGGTGCGTGGTTGCGGGCTGGTGGAAATCGACTCGCCACCGATCAGCCGCTGCACGCGCAGGCCACGCATGTGGTGGTCGTCGTAGGCGTAGTTCAGGGTGTTCTCGTAGTCGGTCTCTTTCGGGTTGATCGGGATGATGTAGGTCCCGTTTTCGGTCCACAGGCTCAGCCAGGTGTCGTATTCACCGTGGTCGAGCATGTCGCCTTCCTGCCAGATGAACGCGGTGACTTCATTGAGCAATTGCAGGTTCATCATTTGGCCTCCGCCGTCATCATCTTCTTCCACTGCTGGTACGCCGCGCGCATGCCGGTTTCGGCACTGACGTCGGAGACCAGGCCATCTTCGCTGGGCTTCTCGCCCGGCAGGCCGCGGTTGAGCATGATCCACAGGTTCTCGCCGGCATTGGCGCCTTTCTGCACCCGCTCCCAGGCCTCGGAGTCGTCCGGCGTGCCAAAGCCCATCGGGCCCTGGAAGTGTTCATGCAGACGCAGGCGGTAGCGGTTGGCCGCAGCCGGGCCGCCGTCCATGGTGATCACCGAGTGATGGATTTCCGTTTCCGTGACCGAGATCGGTTGCAGCACACGGAAGAACGCCATCGAGCAGGCGACGTTGGGGAACAGGTTGAGGTTGAAGCCCGAACCGCCGACGGCGCGGACGATACGGCGTACCTGCTGCTCCTCGATGCCTTCGTCGCGCAGTTCCGCAGCGAGGCTTTCAAAACGCTCCGGGATCGGCTTGTCGAGGTCGGCTTCAAGGTCCACCAGCTCGGGAATCATCACCATCACGCTGTGGCCGTTGCCCAGGTCCTCGACGTAGCCGGGGCCTTTGACGAAGTCGAACAGCTCCAGCGTCTGCTCGTCCACCGAGGACAGGAAGCTCTTGTGCACCAGCGGGAAGTGGTAGGCGTCGGTGGTGTTTTCCAGCTGGATCTTCCAGTTGCCGGGGAAGCGGAAGCGGTGCTCGCCGGGGACCTTGATGCCGTAGCCGGCGCCTTGCTTCATGAACAGGTCCATCCACTTCTTCGCCGCACCGAGGAAGTCTTCCAGCGGCTCGATATCATCCTTGAAGGTGGCGAAGACCATGCCGGCGTAGCTTTCGGTGCGCAGGCTGACCAGCGGCAGCTCGGCCTTGTCGATGCAGTCGCCGTAGCTTTCCGGGTGCGGGATGCCGCGCAGCGAGCCGTCGAGGGCGTAGCCCCAGCCGTGGTACGGGCAGACGAAGCTGTTGGTCTTGCCCTTCTTGTGCTCACAGACCGTGGCGCCGCGGTGGCGGCAGCGGTTGAGCAGCACGTTGATAGCTTTCTTGCGGTCACGCACCACGATCACCGGCTGCTTGCCGATGTAGGTGGTTTTGTAGCTGCCGGCCTCGGGCACTTCGCTTTCGTGGGCGACCCAGATCCAGGTGCTGTGGAAGATCTTTTCCAGCTCGGCGTCGAACAGCGCCGGGTCGGTGTACAGGGAGGTGTGGACGCGGTCGGGCTGCACCAGCTCGGCCGGGTCGAGCGTCAGGTTGACGGTGGGGATCAGGTTGCTCACGGGGTCACCTATGTGGGGCGATTTCTTATGTGAGCAACGCTAAAGGGCAGGGGGGAGGGGCTCAATGACAGCGGCGGGCAAAGTCGTTGCGTTTTGCGCAACAACTTCGAAAGCTGCTGCGATCCCCTGTGGGAGCCGCGCTTGCCGGCGATGGGCCGCAAAGCGGCCCCAGGATTTTCGGCATTTCGGGAGACCTTCAGGCAGCAGGCGAGGGCTGCGCCCTCGATCGCCGGCAAGCGCGGCTCCTACAGGTATCGCGTCGTCTTTCGGTCAGGCGTTAGCTGCCATGCGTACCGCTCTCGCCATCTCCATGGCCAGCTCGCGGCTCAATCCATCCAGGGTGCGCCCGCGCCGGGTAACGATCTGGATATCGGTCGCATTCATCGCCGGGCAATCGATGGCCAGTGCCTTGAACGTGCCGCTCTTGAGCTCGTCGATGATCGGCAATTCGGCCAGCAACGTGGCGCCCATGCCGGAGCGGACGAAGTCGAGGATCACCGCCAGCGAATTGGAGGTGAGCGTGGGCACGATGGCGAACGGCTGGTCCTTGCAGGCGGCATCCGCCAGTTCACGCACGCGGAAGTCGGCACCCGGCAGCACCAGCGACTCGCGCGCCACTTCTTCCAGGCTGACCGTGGTACGCCCAGCCAGCCGGCTGTCGCGGTGCACGATCATGCGCAGTGGCTGGGCCAGGCTGAACAGGCGGGTCAGGCGCGCGGTGGCACTGGGGGCGAAGATCACCCCCAGGTGCGCCTCGTCGGCCAGTACCCGGCGCTGCACCTCCAGCGAGGGCGCACTGATGATTTCGGCCTTGTGCGCGCCATGGGCATGCAGAAAGCCTTGCAGCGAATTGATCGCCCGGGCACCCAGCAGGCCCTCGCCGATGGCGATTACGGTCGACGCCTGCTGCTGGCCGCGTAGCTGGTCCAGGCGATCGACCAGTTGGGCGTGCTGGCGGATGCGTTCGACGTAGTAGTCCACGGCAGCCTCGCCGGCAGCCGTCAGGCAGATGCGGTGGGTGCCAGGGCGGACCAGTTCGATGTCCAGTTCCTCTTCCAGCCGGGCGATCTGCCGGCTGACCGATGAGGTGGCGACGCCCAGGGCTTCGGCGGCGGCGCGCATGGAGCCTTTGTCGTGGCTCAGGTGCAGATAGCGCAGGCGATGGTCCTGCAAGTCGATGTGGCGGGTGGGCATGGCCTCGACCTCGGGGTAATCACGGCAGGCATTGGCGTGTCCCCATTGATCCTGGTGGGGCGCTGGCTGTTGTTTTTATGGGCGCGGCGCGGGTGGCCGGCCTTGTTGCGCTCCTTGCCTGGCCATCCTACACCAGCTTTTTTCTCTCCGGAATCATGTGAAAAGTCGACTAAAAATTTTCCGGCATATTGCCGTGCGCGGTTAGTTTTTTTAGCTGGGTTTTCATGACCAGCAATCGATGTAAAAGCCGATATTAATCAATTGGCTAGAGCATTTTTGATTGATTTTCAGGATGAAAGCTCAAGAGGTAGTGGTGATTTTTAGCGTGAAAATTCAATTGACAATTCACGTAATCGGTCGCAAATTTTTGTCACCGGCTGCCAAAACAAGAGAGACAGAACCATGCCGCCCGATCCAGCCTTTGCCCCCCTGCGTGGCCGCTGCTCGCCCTTGCCGAGCCTGGCCATTTCGCCGCCTGCCAAACAACACGAAAACCGCGCCTGAGACGGAGAATGTCCATGGATTCGCTTTGCCTGCGTGCCGCGCCTGTGTCGGCGCTCGCCTCTGGCCCTGCCTTCGAGGCCTTGCTTGATGGGGTGCGTGATCGTGCCCGCCTGGGTGAGTTCGATCGCCAGCGCCACATTTCCCGAGATGTGATCGATGCCTTCAAGGCCCATGGCGTGTACCGCGCCCTGGTGCCGAAACGCTTTGGTGGGCTGGAATGCTCGCCGGGTACCTTCTGCGAAATGATCGAGCGCATTTCCCATGCCGACGGCTCGGCCGGTTGGGTCGCCAGCTTTGGCATGAGCCCGGTGTACCTGGCGGCGCTGCCGCTGGAGACCATCGCCGAAATCTACGGCAATAGCCCCGACACCGTGTTCGCCGGTGGCATCTTCCCGCCGCAACCGGCCGAGATCGTGCCTGGCGGTTTCAAGGTCAACGGCCGCTGGAAGTACTCCAGTGGCTCGATGGGGGCCGACATCGTCGGTGTCGGCATCGCCCCGCGCAACGGCGACAAGCTCGACCTGCCGCGCCTGGCGGTGCTGCCGCGCAGCCAGGCGCGTATCGAAGAAACCTGGGACACCGTCGGCCTGCTCGGTACTGGCAGCCACGACCTGCTGGTCGAGGATGTGGTGGTCGGCGAGCAGTGGACATTCGTCCGCGGTGGCAAGCCCAACCTCGACGAGCCGTTCTTCCGCTACCCGTCGCTGTCATTCGCCACCCAGGTGCTCTCGGTGGTCGGCCTGGGGATTGCCCGTGCCGCACTGGACGAGCTGTCGGGCATGGCCAGCGGGCGCATCTCGGTAACCGGCGCCCCGGCGCTGGCCGACCGCCCACTGGCCCAGGTCGACGTGGCCAAGGCCGAGGCGGCGCTGCGTTCGGCGCGGGCGTTCTTCTACGAGTCCATCGAGCAGGCCTGGGCACATGTGCTGGCCGGCGACCCGGTGCCGATCGAGGTCACCAACCTGCTGCGCCTGTCCTCCACCCATGCCGCGCGCGTGGCCGCCGAAGTGGCGCGCAGCGCGCAGATGCTCTCGGGCATGACCGGCATCTACAACGAAAGCCCGCTGGCCCGCTGCGTCAACGACGCGCAAGTGGTGACCCAGCACGCCTTCATGGGCGACGTCACCTACCAGAACGCCGGGGCGATGTTCTTCGGCAAACAGCCCCTGCCGGGCTACCTGTAACTTTCGGGATTACTGACATGAGCGATAAGAAAGCCTTGCGCGTGCTGTTCTGCATGGGCATCAACCAGAACTTCTTCGACGCCCCGCGTGAGGAACAGCTGCAGGTGTGGGCCGCGTTCAGCGCGATGTGGAACGGCATCCACGACCTGGCCGGGGTCAAGGTGCTGGGCAACATGGATGACGACCAGAGCATGGTCGGCCCGTCCGACGGCTTCCCCTGGACCACCTACCTGCTGGCCGACGTGCCAGACATCGAGACCGTGCACGCCGCCTGCAACCTGTTCCGCACCACTGCGGTGGGCGAGGGGCCGTACAAGCTGTGGCGCTATGCCAAGGTCGAGGCCCGTGTCGGCCGCGAACTGATCATCCAGCGCGCCTGATTCGAGGACTCTGCCGTGACCAACCTGATCCCCGCCATCAACCTGACGGTCGACCCGGCCGAGCTGGTGCAGCCCGACCGCGTCCACACCTCCCTGTACACCGACCCGGCGCTGTTCGACGCCGAGCTGGAAAAGATCTTCCACAGCACCTGGATCTGGGTCGCCCACGAAAGCGAAGTCCCGGACGCCGGCAGCTACAAGACCACCTACATCGGCAAGCAGCCGGTGATCGTGGTGCGTGACCGCAAGAAAGCCATCAACGTGCTGCTCAACCGCTGCCGCCACCGCGGCGCCACGGTCTGTGAGCACAAGAAGGGCAAGACCAACAGCTTCGTCTGCCCGTACCACGGCTGGGGCTACGCCCTCGACGGCTCGCTGCGCGGCATCCCGCACCCGGAAAGCTACGGCGACTGCATCGACAAGGCCGAGCTGCCGCTGGTCAGCCTGCGCACCGAAAGCTACGCCGGCATGGTCTTCGCCACCTTCAAGGATGATATCGAGCCGCTGGAAGACTTCCTCGGTGCGGCGAAGAAGTGGATGGACCTGTTCATGAAGCAAGGCGCCGGCTACGGCATCAAGGTCCCCGGCGAGCACCGCTTCCGCTTCCCCGGCAACTGGAAGATCCAGTTGGAAAACACCACCGACGCCTACCATTTCCCGCTGGTGCACAAGAGCTTCCTGTCCTCGGTGGACGAGCAGACGCTGGAGCTGTTCGACTTCGTCAAAGGCCCCGGCTATGTCGAGGACCTGGGCAACGGCCACAGCGTGATGGTGATGATCCCCGAACTGGTGGACCTGGAAGCCGACCTCGACAAGCCGATCCCCGAGCGTTTCGAGTCGCTGGCCGCCGAGCTGCGTGACGAGGGCATCGAGGAGCAGCAGGTGCGCCGCATCGTCCGCGCCGTCGGTGGCTCGGGCTTCAACCTCAACCTGTTCCCCAACGTCGCCTGCTCGATGGCGTTCTTCCGCGTGCTGCAGCCGATCTCGGTCACGGAAACGGAAATCCACCACTCAGTGATCACCATGGATGGCGGCCCGGCTGCGGCCAACCGCTACCGCCTGCGCCTGCATGAACACTTCCAGGGCCCGATGGGCTTTGGCACCCCGGACGATTCCGAGGCTTGGGAGCGCGTGCAGAAAGGCGCCAATGCCGGCGAGAACCTGTGGATCATGCTCAACCGCGGCCTGCCGGGCGAGAAGCCCAGCGCAGACGGCCTGGTCTCCGACGTCAGTGCCGAAACCGGCATGCGGGCGGCGTACCAGCAGTGGAAGAAGATGATGACCGCGGAGGCCAAATGATGAACCTGAATCTGCTCAACGAAGTCACCGCGTTCATCTGGCAGGAAGGCGACATGCTCGACCACGGTGAATACGACACCTGGCTGAGCCTGTGGACCGAAAACGGGACCTACATCATCCCGATCAACCCGAAAGAGACCGACTACGAGAACACCCTGAACTACGCCTACGACGACCACCACATGCGTGGCCTGCGCGTGCAGCGGCTGATCGGTGGCGAGTCGATTTCCACCAGCCCGCAACCACGCACCGTGCGCACGATCTCGCGCTTTCGGGTGCTGGCCGACGACGGTGTAAACGTCACCGTGCGGGCCGCGCAGAACATCCGCGAGTTCCGCAAGGAAAGCCTCAAGCACTACAGCGCCGACCTGACCTACACCCTGGTCCGCGCTGAAGGCGGCTTCAGGATCCACCGCAAGGTGATCAGCCTGATCAACAGCGACGATGCCCTTGCCGGCATCGGCTACATCCTCTGAGGAGCGCGCCATGAATCAAGTCGCATTGGTAACCGGCGCCGGCCAGGGCCTCGGCCAGCGCTTCTGTGCCCGGCTGCTCGCCGCAGGCTTCGACGTGGTGGTCTCGGACCGCGACCTGGCGCTGGCCCAGGCCACCGCCAAAACGCTGGGCGGGCGCACCCTGGCGGTCAAGCTCGACGTCGGCAACAAGGCCGACTTCGAGCAGGCCCTGGCCCAGGTGCTGGAGCACTTCGGCGCCCTGCACGTGGTGGTCAACAACGCCGCCGTCACCAAGACCACGCCGCTGATGCAGATCAGCCCCGAAGAGTTCGACGCCGTGGTCGGCCTCAACCTGCGCAGCGTGTTCCTCGGCTGCCAGGTGCTTGGCGCGCACCTGGCCGAAGCCGGCTACGGGCGGATCATCAACATGGCCTCGCTGGCCGGGCAGAACGGCGGCACCGCCACCGGTGCGCACTACGCGGCGAGCAAGGGCGCGATCGTCACCTTGACCAAGATCTTCGCCAAGGAGTTTGCGAGCCGCGGCGTCACCGTCAATGCCATCGCCCCGGGCCCGATCGACTCGCCTGCGGTGCACGCCGCAGTGCCGGCCGAACGTATGCAGGGGTTGCTGGCGAACATCCCGGTGCAGCGCCTGGGCGATGCCGATTTTCTTGGCGACCTGATCGTGCAACTGGCGCGGCCCGAGGCCTACTTCACCACCGGGGCGACCTGGGACGTGAACGGCGGCCTGTTCATGCGTTGATATTTTCCGGGGCGCCCACGCGCCCCTCTGTTAGGCGGGACACCGGCCATGAATGAACAACTGTTGAACGTAGTCGTGCGCAAGCGCGAGATCCAAGGGGCCGACGTGGTCGTGCTCGACCTGGGCCGGGCCGATGGCGCGGCGCTGCCGGCCTTCGAGGCGGGCGCGCATGTGGATATCCATGTCGCCCCGGGCCTGGTGCGCCAGTATTCGCTGTGCAGCGACCCGGCCGATGCCACGGTGTATCGCCTGGGCGTGCTGAAAGACCCGGCCTCCCGCGGTGGCTCGGTGAGCGTGCATGACACGTTGCTGGAAGGGCATGAGGTGCAGATCAGCACTCCACGCAACCTGTTCCCGCTGGCGGCCGATGCGCGCCGCTCGATCCTGCTGGGTGGCGGCATCGGCATCACGCCGATGATCGCCATGGCCCATGCCCTGCACCAGCAGGGGGCCGATTTCGAACTGCATTACTGCGGGCGCTCGCGCAGCCGCAGTGCCTTCCTCGATGCGCTGGCCAGCGCGCCGTTCGCCGCTCGGGTGTTCACCCACTTCGACGATGAAGAGGCCGCCCAGCGCCTGAACCTGGCGGATGTGCTTGGCAGCGGCACGCCCGGCACCCACCTGTACACCTGCGGCCCGTCGGGCTTCATGGACTGGGTGATCGATGGCGCGCGCCAGCAAGGCTACAGCGAGGCGCACATCCACAAGGAGTACTTCCAGGTCGAGGTCGACGCCAGCGGTGCCGGCTTCGAAGTGGTCGCTGCACGCAGCAACAAGACCGTGCAGGTAGCCGAGGGCCAGAGCATTCTCGACGCCTTGGCCCAGGTGGGCATCAAGATCGACATCTCGTGCGAGCAGGGCGTGTGTGGCACCTGCATGTGCGAAGTGCTCGAAGGCGAGCCGGACCACCGCGATGTGTACCTGACCGATGAAGAAAAAGCCGCGAACGACCAGATCCTGGTGTGCTGCTCGCGGGCCAAATCGAACAAGCTGGTGCTGGATATCTGAGGAGCATGACCATGGTAGACGTATCGCAATTTCGCAACGCAATGGCGCTGCTCGGTGGTGCCGTATCGGTCATCACCACCGATGGCCCGGCCGGCCGCTTCGGCTTCACCGCCTCGGCGGTGTGCAGCGTGACGGACTCGCCGCCCACCTTGCTGGTGTGCATGAACCGTTCTTCGTACTCCAACGAGCAGTTCAAGGCCAACGGCGCGCTGTGCGTGAACGTGCTGGCCGGCACCCACCAGGAACTGTCGGGGGCGTTTGCCAACCGCAACCTGAACATGGACGAGCGTTTTGCCGTTACCGACTGGACGGTGCTGGAGAGTGGCGCGCCGGTGATGCAGGAAGCGCTGGTCAACTTCGATTGCCGGATTGCCCAGGTGCATGAGGTGGGCTCGCACAGCATCTTCTACTGCGAGATCCAGGACATCCGCCACGGCGGTGCCGATGACGGGCTGGTGTATTTCAACCGCGCCTATCACCGGGTGTGCGAGTCGTCGAAGGCTTGCTGAAAGCGGGGGCCGCACGGCGGCCCCGGTAGTCACAAGGTTTCGAGGTTGTGGAACACCACTTCCAGCATCTTGTTCAACCGCTGCACCTGCGCCTCGGTCAACCCCTTGAAGCTGCGCTGGAACAACTCGCGGGTCACATCCTGCATGCGCTCGATGTTCTGCAGGCCGACCTCGGTGATGCGCACCTGGGTCACGCGCCCGTCTTCGGGGCTGGGCGCGGTATCGACCAGGCCATCTTCCTTCATGCGGTAGACGATCTTGGTGATGGTCGACAGCTTGGCGATGGCATGGGTGGAGATCTCGGAAATGCTCGATTCACCGTTCTCGTTGAGGATCCACAGCACGCGCCAGCGCGGCACGTCGAGGTCGACCTTCTTCAGCAGACGTTCCATGTTCTGGGTGTAGCGGCCGTGCACACGGGCCAGCCAGTAGAAGGGGAAATCTTCCTTGCGAAATTCATCGCTGGCCGGGTCGTGATGGCTGTGGCCTTTGTTTTTAGACGTGCTCATTGATTCACTACTTGTGCGGAAATAGTCGCGACATCATAGACCTTTCCGCGCATTTGACCACCGCGACCGTGCCAGCAATTACGGGAATGTTCAGTTGACATTTCCAGTAATTAGCACGCATGTTCATGGCTGGGCCACGGTCCGGCATCCATTCTTGAAAAGGGCTCCATGAAAATGACAATCATAGTTGAACCCCTTGACCTGGGCGGCAGCGGCCCCCGGGTCGTGGTCAAGGACACCATCGACGTCGCCGGTACCGCGACCCGCGCCAGCAGCCAGGCGCTGGAGCATACCCCGCTGGCCGAACGGCATGCCGAGGTGGTCAGCCAGTTGCTGGCCAACGGCGCGCGGCTGACCGGCAAGGTCAGCCTGCATGAGCTGGCGTTCGGTACCACCGGCATCAACCATTACACCGGCACGGCAGCCAACCCACGCTTCCCCGGGCGCATTCCGGGTGGCTCTTCCAGCGGCTCGGCGGCAGCGGTGGCGGCAGGCCTGGCCGATTTCAGCCTGGGCACCGACACCGGTGGCTCGGTGCGGGTGCCGGCCTGCTGCTGCGGTGTGTTCGGCCTCAAGCCGACTTTTGGCCGGGTCAGCCGCAAAGGCGTGATGCCGGCGCAAACCAGCCTCGACTGCGTTGGCCCGTTTGCCGCGAGCCTGCCGATGCTGGTGCGGGCGATGAGCATGATCGACCCGACTTTCACCCCGGCGCAGGTCCCGGCCAAGGCCCGTATCGGCGTGCTGCGGGTTACCGCCGAGGCGGCGATCCACAAAGTGGTGCAGGGCGCCCTGACCGCCAGCGGCCTGGCGCTGGGCAACGTCGAGCTCAAGCACTTTGGTGCGGCCTACGAGGCCGGCATGGTGGTGATCAACCGCGAAACCTTCGTCGGCTGTGGCCACCTGCTGGAAACCGGCAAGGTCGGTGCCGACATCGCCGGGCGCCTGGCAGCGGCCGGGCAGACCACCGACACTGCGCTGGCTGAAGCGGAAGAAGTGCGCCGGCGCTTCACCGCAGAAGTCGACCAGGCCCTGGCCAGCTACGATGTGCTGGCGCTGCCGACCATGCCGGACTTCCCGCTGCGCCTGGAAGACGCTGCCGACACCCGAGCGGTGCTGGGCATGACCTCGCTGGTGCGACCGTTCAACCTGTCCGGGCACCCGGCCTTGAGCATTCCGCTGGGCAGCGAAGCCGGCCTGCCGGTTGGCTTGCAACTGGTGGCGGCCAAGGGCGCCGACGAGAAACTGCTGGCTGTGGCCGAGCGTTTGCTGCTGAACCTGTACTGAGGTGGCGATGAGCGATATCCATGAACTGCAGGCCCGCCTGCAGCGCTTCGAAGACCAGCAGGCCATTCGCGTGTGCATCAATCGCTACATGCAATTGTGCGACCAGCTCGACGCCAGCACGCCGCTGGACGAGCTGGCCGGGCTGTTCACCCGCGAGGCCGTGTGGGAGGGCAAGGGTGCCAAGTACGCCGCGAGTTTTGGTGGCTATCGGGGGCGTGAGGCGATTGGCGCGATGTTCGCCACCTACATGAAGACCCCGGCGCACTTCGCCTTGAACGTGCACTTCCTGACCAGCGAGGTCATCGAGGTGGACGGTGGGCAGGGGCTGGGGCGGTGGGTGATGCTGCAGACCAGCACCTTTGCCGACGGTGCTTCGCACCTGAATGCGGCGCGCCTGACGGTGCGTTTCACGCAGGAGGAAGGGCAGTGGCGGATGGCGCACTTCCAGACCGAGAACCTGTTCAGCCGGCCGGTGACCGCCTGGAACAGTGAGGCGCCTTTGCCGGTGCCGGAGCGTTAGTCCCTGCTACTGGGGCCGCTTTGCGGCCCATCGCCGGCAAGCGCGGCTCCCACAGGGACACCACCGGGTTCAAGGGCAGTAACTTACCTGTGGGAGCCGCGCTTGCCGGCGATGGGCTGCAAAGCAGCCCCCCGGTTTTAACTCAGAACGTACTGACAAACACCACCTGGCTATACAGGTTGCGGTTGTCATTGCCCAGCTGCGTCCCGCCTTGCTCGGCACTGCGATCAGGCTGGTACAAGCCCACCAGCGGCACGATCATCAGGTGCTCGTTGATCGTCCACTCTGCATACAGATCCACCTCATGCCCGTCGGCATTGCCCAGGTTGCGGTCGATGGTGTCGAAGTTGAAACCCAGGATCCCGACGTTGAGCGACGGGGAAGGGCTCACCTTCAGCCCCACTTTCTGAATGCGCGCATTGCTGTTGAACGGCCCGGCATAGTTGCCGGCCACTTCACCCTGGAACCAGGTACCCAGGCCGCGGCTCAGCCCGTAGAACAAGGTGTCATAGCCTTCGGAGAAACGGCTGTAGCGGTAGCTGATGTTCGGTTGCCACGGCACATCGGCAAAGGTCCAGCCGGCTTCCAGGTACCAGGCATCCTCAGTGGCGGTGTGCGGTTTGTCCTGCTTGGCGTACTCGCCGGACAGGAACAGGTTCTCCACCCCGGCATTGCCCTGGCCGCGCAGGCTGTAGGTTTTCATGCCGTCGCGCTCCAGCTGCTGGGGCGAGGCAAATGCCTTGTCGACGTGGGTGGTGTCGATGTAGGTCAGGCCGACCGTGCCGGCATCGGCCACGTGCTCCAGGGTGGCGACGTGCATTTCGGTCTTGGCCTGGGCGCGGTTGTCCGATTGCAGCCACATCAGGTCGCTGCGCCAGCCCTGCTTGCCGCCCAGGCGCAGTACGGCGGTCTTGTCGAAGCTCTTGCGCGCCGCCAGGTAGTAGGCGCCGCCGCGGTTGAACTGGCCATCGGCAAGGCCGTGACCGACGTTAAGAGAGTCGCCCTGGATCAGGAAGCCGTCACCGACCGCGATCATCTGCTTGCCGAACGACAGGTCGATACCGTCCTCGCCCAGCGCGGGCACCAGGTTGCCGGACTTCCAGCCCAGGTAGGCATCCTCGATCTTGGTGGTGCGTTCGCTGCCGTCGCTGAAACCGGCGGCGTCGCCATCGCCCCAGGTGCCGGAGCTGAGCAGGGCGAAGGCGCCGTACAGCGAACCGCTGCCCCCCAGGCGCTGGTCGCCGCTCAGGCCGTACTTGATGTAGCCCTCGCGCCATGAGGTGGAGCCGGGCTGGTCGCGGGCGATGGCATAGCTTTCTTCACTGTGGAACACACCGAACACGGCCTCCACGTTGGCATTGAGGTGGCGCTCGTCATCGCCGTAGAGCTCCAGTGCGGACGCCTCCAGCGAGGCTCCCGCCAGGAGTGCGGCGAGGACCGCGGCCAGGGTGAGACGGAACGGGCGGTGGTGCATGGTCTGGCTTCCTTTGTTATGGGCTTGGCAGAAGTTCCGAAGACATGCCAACGATCATGCAGGAAGCACTGGTAGCAGTTTTTGTGCTGGCTGCCAGTTGCCTTTGGCACCGTGCCAAGGTGACGGCAGGGCTGAAACGCCGAAGGCCCCGTTGCGGGGCCTTGGTAGAACAAGAGGTTACTTGAGGCCGGTTTGCCCGGCTGGTCAGTTGGCGTGACGCTTGCGGTACTCGCCGGGGCTCATGCCGAAGCGGGCCTTGAACGCGGTGCTGAAATAGCTCGAATCGGAAAAGCCCCAGGCGTAGCCCAGCGACGAAACCTTCTGGTCCATGGCCGGGTTGCGCAGGCTCTCGGCGCAGAAGTCCAGGCGGCGGTTGCGGATGTACTGGGCGATGACCAGCTCGTGCTTGGCGAAGATGCGGTACAGGCTGCGCATCGAAATGCCCACTTCGCGAGCGATGAACTCGGGGCTGAGGCCTTCGCAGGTGATGTTCTGGTCGATCAGCCCCAGGGCCTTGCGGAACATGCGCTCGTGGCTGCCGGGGATGGCGTCCTGGGCGATGGCCGGGCGCAGCACGGTGATCAGGGCGTCGAGCACCGCCTGGCTCTCGTGGTTGGCCATGTGCTGGGTGCGGCCGGCTTCGAGCATCATCAGCCGGGCCATGCTGGCCAGCGGCGTGTTGGCCTCGATCCGCCTGGCACAGGCCACGCCGATACCCCGGGTGCCGCTTTGCACCTGGCTGCGCGGCAGGATCAGCGACAGCTGACGCGAGCGCTGGTGGAAGTGCATGTCCAGCGGGGTGCTGGCATCGATCAGGGTGAGGTCGCCGGCCTGCAGTTCAATGCGGGCATCCTGGTGCTCGATGCGCGAGGTGCCGGCCATCTGCAGCACGGCGTAGTAGTGGTCGGCACTGCTGGCACGGATTTCCCGCGGGCCGCGAAACAGGTTGACCTGGGTCATGTCGACGATACTCATGGAAATCTGGCCTGCCTGGCACTTTTCCAGCTGGCCGACGAAGCCGGCGTCGAGCTTGCGGCCGTTGAAATGGCCGCAGGCTTCATTGACCTGGCTCAGCCAGGCCTGGAAGTGGTCGTCGGAAACACGGCTTGCAGGGGTCATGGATGCCTCGCACGGTAGGACTTGACGCGGATCGCTCGGGCGACTCTTGGTCTTCGGGGTATGCCTTACAATTCACTTGAATATTCAAGCAAAAAGCAGGCCTGAAGCGTGCGACGGCTGTGCTGCTGGCAAGGCAAGGCTTTGATTTCAATAAGGTAAATGGTGGATTTGAAGGGCTTTCAACCCACCGGGCAGGCATGAAGCGCCTGCCCGGCGCTTCGAAATGTAGCAATTTGAGACACCAGTGTTCCCGGCGGCCCGTCAGCTGTGCGGCACGGCCTTGGCCGCCGGCGTACCGGCATATTGTGGCTTGAGATGGCCCTGCTCATCGAGCAGATAGGCATCCATGACTTCGCGCACCACCGGCCCGGCAACACGGCCGCCGGCCTCGCCGTTCTCGATCATCACCGCCACCACCACGCTGGGGTGGTCGGCCGGGGCGAAACCGACGAACAGGGCGTTGTCGCGGTGCCGCTCGAGGGTCTTGTTGCGGTTGTAGCGTTCACCCTGCTTGATCGCCACCACCTGCGCCGTGCCGCTCTTGCCTGCGATGCGGTACTGGGCGCCGGCGGCAGCGGCGCGGGCGATGCCGCGCGGGTCGTGCATGACCATCTGCATGCCGACGTTGACCTGGTCCCAGGCGTGCTTGTCATGCAGCACGATGTCGGGCATCGGGTTGGGGTCGACCGGCGCCTCGCCACCCACGGTCATGGCCAGGTGCGGGCGGTGCCATACGCCCTTGCTCGCCAGCAGGCTGGTGGCCTGGGCCAGCTGCAACGGGGTGACCTGCATGTAGCCCTGGCCGATGCCGAGGATCAGCGTCTCGCCCGGGAACCAGGCCTGGCGCCGGGTGGCGCGCTTCCACGCCTGTGAAGGCATCAGCCCGGGGGCTTCCTCGAACATGTCCAGCGAGACCTTCTGGCCCAGGCCGAACTCGGCCATGTAGTCGTGCAGGCGGTCGATGCCGAGCTTGTGCGCCAGGTCATAGAAGTAGGTGTCGTTGGAACGCATGATGGCGGTGTACATGTCTACCCAGCCATCGCCGCTGTGGTTCCAGTTGCGGTACTTGTGGTCGTAGTTGGGCAGCTCGTAGTAACCCGGGTCGAACACCCGGCTGCCGGGGGTGATCACGCCGCTGTCGAGGCCGGCGATGGCCACCTCCGGCTTGACCGTCGAGCCGGGCGCATACAGGCCGCGCAGCACGCGGTTGAACAGCGGCCGGTCGATCGAGTCGCGCAGCGCGGCATACTGCTTGAAGCTGATGCCCTTGACGAACAGGTTGGGGTCGAAGCTCGGGTTGCTGACCATCGCCAGCACGTCGCCGTTGGCCGGGTCGAGCACCACCACGGCGCCACGGCGGTCGCCCAGGGCCTTTTCGGCGGCCACCTGCAGGTGCGAGTCGAGGCTGAGGATGATGTCCTTGCCGGGGATCGGGTCCTTGTGGTTGAGCACGCGCATCACCCGGCCCTGGGCGTTGGTTTCCACTTCTTCGTAGCCTACGTGGCCGTGCAGCTGGGCTTCGTAGAAGTGCTCGATGCCGGTCTTGCCGATGGACTGGGTGCCACGGTACTCGGTGCTGTCGAGGGTCTTGGCTTCTTTTTCGTTGATGCGCCCGACGTAGCCGACCGAATGGGCGAAGTGTTCGGCCAGCGGGTATTCGCGGATGAACTGGGGTTCGACGTCCAGGCCTGGCAGGCGGAACTGGTTGACCGCGATCAGGGCGATCTGTTCTTCCGTCAGGCCGACCATCAGGGTGACTGGCTCGAACGGTTTGCGGCCACGGCGCAGGTCCTTGTCGAACTGCTTGCGGTCGTCTTCACCGAGGCCGAGGATTTCGGCCAGGCTGTCGAGCACCTTGGCTGAGTCGCCGGCGCGCTCGCGGGTCATGGTCAGGTCGAAGCTGGGCTTGTTGTCGGCCAGCACCACGCCGTTGCGATCATAGATCAGCCCGCGCTCGGGGGCGATGGGCAGGATGTGCACGCGGTTGTTTTCCGACACTGCGCTCTGCTGGTCGTGCTGCAGCACCTGCAGCACGTAGAGCCGGCCCACCAGGACGGCGCACAGGCTGAACACCAGGGCGGCGCAGGCCAGGAGCCGGCGGTTGACCAGGTGTTTTTCCTTTTCGTGGTCCTTGAGGGGGATCGGTTGTGGCATGGGGGCTCTGTACAGTAGCGAATTCGGCGGGCGAGGGCTTCGCCCTCGTTCGCGGGGCAAGCCCGCTCCCACATGTACTGCGCCGATCTTGGGCTTGCGCGGTACTTGTGGGAGCGGGCTTGCCCCGCGAATGGGCCGCCCAGCGGCCCCAGGGCCGGCGATGCTACGCAACCCGGCCCCGCGCCTCAAGGCAAGCGCGACCCGGTCACCGCCCCGGATCACGCATCCCGCCCACCATCAGGGCGTTAACACTAACATGAAGATTTGTTCATCAGGTTTCAGGTTTGCCTGTCAGTGAGCGTGTTCGGCCTGTTTCCTGGCCGATGCCGGGGCATGCCCATGGGCCTCCTCCACTTCGATGATCGGCACTTCCTTGCCATCACAGTCGAACAGCTTGCCATCGCGGAAGAAGTCGCCTTCGTTGAGCCAGGCCACATCGTGGTAGCGCAGGGTCCGCTCACTGGCGGCGACGAACACCGACTGCTGGTCGGAGTTGCCGGCTCGCAGGTGGTTGAACAGCAGGTTGAGCAGGATCGCCATGATCGCCGACGAGCTGATGCCGGAGTGGAAAATGGTCTCGAACCAGCTCGGGAAGTGGTGGTAGAAGCCCGGTGCGGCGATCGGAATCATGCCGAAGCCGATCGAGGTGGCGACGATGATCAGGTTCATGTTGTTGCGGTAGTCCACCTGGGCCAGGGTGCGGATGCCACTGGCCGCGACGGTGCCGAACAGCACCACGCCGGCGCCGCCGAGCACGGCGGTCGGTACTGCGGCCACCAGCCGGCCCATCACCGGCAGCAGGCCGAGGGTGACCAGGATGAAACCGGCGCTGGCTACCACATAGCGGCTCTTGACCCCGGTCACCGCCACCAGGCCGACGTTTTGCGCGAAGGCGCTTTGGGTGAACGAGCCGAACAGCGGCGCCAGGGCGCTGGAAATCATGTCGGCGCGCAGGCCGTTGCCCAGGCGCCGGGCATTGACGTCGGTGCCGATGATCTCGCCCACGGCGAGGATGTCCGCCGAGGTTTCGACCATGGTCACCACGATGACGATCAGCATCGACAGGATCGCTGCCAGCTGGAACTCGGGGGTGAAGTGCAGCACCTCGGGCAGTGCCACCGAAGGGCCGTCGAGCGCCTGGGAGAAATCGGCCATGCCGAACGCCATGGCCACCAGGGTGCCGATCACCATCGCCAGCAGGATCGACAGGCGCGACAGGCTGGCGCTGCCCAGCTTGCTGAGCAACAGCACGCAGGCCAGGGTGAACGCGGCCAGGCTGATATTGGCGGTGCTGCCGAAGTCGGCCGCCTGGCTGTTGCCGCCCATGGCCCAGCGCGCTGCCACCGGCATCAGGGGCAGGCCGATGGTGGTGATGACGATGCCGGTCACCAGCGGCGGGAAGAACTGGATGATCCGCGAGAACAGCGGGGTGATCAGCAGGCCGACCAACGACGAGACGATCACGGCGCCGAACACCACCTGCAGGCCGTTGGTGCCATCATTGCCGATGATCGCGACCATGGTCGCCACGCTGGCAAAGGAAACGCCCTGGACCAGCGGCAGGCGGCAGCCGAAGAACGGCAGGCCCAGGGTCTGCAGCAAGGTGGCCAGGCCCCCGGCGAACAGCGAGGCGGCAATCAGCATGCCGACATCGGCCGGCGACAGGCCGGCTGCCTGGCCGATGATCAGCGGCACGGCGATCATGCCGCCGTACATGGTCAATACATGCTGCAGGCCGTAGGCGAAGTTGGCGCCAATACCGAGGTTCTCGTCTTCCGGACGAGGTGTAGCGGTAGATGTCATGGTGAGTAGCTCGCTTTTGTTATTGTCACGCGTCTAACTGCATGGTTTCAGTCGCATTGGGGTGAAACAGGTAAAACGCAGCCGCAACAAGGCGCGCCGCGCTCTTTCGAGCGCAGCGGCCAGGGTGGTTCGGGTTATTCGCCGCTGACGAGCTGGTAGGCCAACTGGTTGTGGCGTTCCAGTACCCGCGGTAGGTCGATGGTGGTGATGCGGCCATCCTGCACCACCACCCGGCCATTGATCACGCTGGTGTCGACGTGGGTCGGGGTGCAGAACACCAGGGCCGCCAAGGGGTCGTGCAGGGCGCCGGCATAGGCCACGTGGCCCAGGTCGAAGGCGACGAAGTCGGCGATCATGCCGGGTGCCAGGGCGCCGATGTCGTTGCGGTTGAGCACCTTGGCGCCACCCAGGGTGGCGATTTCCAGGGCTTCGCGGGCGGTCATCGCGTCCGGTCCGAAGCCGACGCGCTGCAGCAGCAGTGCCTGACGCACTTCGCCGATCATGCTGGCGCCGTCGTTGGAGGCCGAGCCATCCACACCCAGGCCTACCGGCACGCCGTGGTCGCGCATCTTGCGGATCGGCGCGATGCCCGAGGCCAGGCGCATGTTCGAGCAGGGGCAGTGGGCGACACCGGTGCCGGTGCGGGCGAACAGCTCGATGCCGTGCTGGTCGAGCTGCACGCAGTGGGCGTGCCACACATCGTGGCCGACCCAGCCGAGGTCTTCGGCGTATTCGGCCGGGGTCATGCCGAACTTTTCGCGGCTGTAGGCGATGTCGTTGACGTTTTCGGCCAGGTGGGTGTGCAGCGAAACGCCGTAGTTGCGCGCCAGCACTGCGGCCTCGCGCATCAGGTCGCGGCTGACCGAGAACGGCGAGCAGGGTGCCACCACCACGCGCAGCATCGAACCATGGCTGGCATCGTGGTAGTCCTCGATCAGGCGCTGCGACTCCTTGAGGATGTCGCTTTCCTTCTCCACCACCGAATCAGGCGGCAGGCCGCCCTGGCTGCGGCCCACGCTCATGCTGCCGCGGGCGGCGTGGAAGCGCATGCCGATCTCGCCGGCAGCATGGATGCTGTCGTCGAGCTTGCAGCCGTTGGGGTAGATGTACAGGTGGTCGCTGGAGGTGGTGCAGCCAGACAGGATCAGCTCGGCCATGGCGGTCTGGGTCGATACCGAGATCATTTCCGGGGTCAGCCGCGCCCAGATCGGGTACAGGTTGGTCAGCCAGTTGAACAGCTCGCCGTCCTGGGCCGCCGGTACCACGCGGGTGAGGCTCTGGTACATGTGGTGGTGGGTGTTGACCAGGCCCGGGATGACCACCTTGCCGGCCATGTCGAGGATCACATCGGCGTGCTGTGGCAGCGTATCGCTGGGGCCGACCTGCTTGATCAGGTTGTCTTCGATGTACAGGCCGCCGCCTTTGATCTCGCGGCGTTCGCCGTCCATGGTGACCAGCAGTGCGGCGTTCTTGACCAGGAGGGTCTTGGGGGTGTGTTGCAGGGAAGCTTGCATGTCTCATGCCTGGCGCAATACGCAGCGACGTTGGCCGGTGTCGTAGGCGCACAGGCATGCATGTAAGCAAAGTTTGAAATTTTTGTATACAGAAAAATGTAGGGGCCCGCAGGCCCCGGATGGCTTCAACCCACTTGCACGGGCGCCTTGCTGGCGCCTTTGCGCAGGCCTGTGACGCCCCAGGCGAGGCCCAGCACGGCAGCGATCACCGAGCCAGACAGCACGCCGAGTTTGGCTGCGCCCAGCGAGGCCGGGTCGCTGTAGGCCAGGTTGGCAATGAAGATCGACATGGTGAAACCGATGCCGGCCAGCAGGCCGATCAGGGTGATGCCGCGCCAGTTGACCTGGGCCGGCAGGCTGCACCAGCCCAGGCGCACCATCAGCCAGCTGACGCCGATGATGCCCAGCGGCTTGCCGGCCACCAGGGCCACGGCCACGGCGGTCATCACCCAGTGCGGCCCCTCGGCCGACAGGTCGATGCCCGACAGGCCGACACCGGCGTTGGCCAGGGCGAACAGCGGCATGATCGCGTACGCCACCCACGGGTGCAGGGCGCCGCCTACACGGGTCACCGGGGCCACCAGTTCACGCTGGGCCAGGCGCAGGCGCTTGAGTGGGGCGCTGAGGTCGCCAGTGTCCTGCTCGGGGGCCTTGGCGCGGCCGAGCAGGTCGTTGGTGAAGCGCGACACCGCATCCAGCGGGCGCTCGCCCATCGGCATGGCGGCAACCGGGGTCATCAGGCCGAGGATCACGCCGGCCAGGGTCGGGTGGGCGCCGGTCATCAGCATGCCGACCCAAGTAATGGTGCCAGGGATGACATAGGCCCAGGCCGAGCCGACGCCGATCTTCTGCAGCCCGATCACCAGCAGCAGGCCGATGGCGGCTACGCCGAAGCCGCTGTAGTCGAGGCCACCGGAGTAGAAGACGGCGATGATCAGCACGGCGATGATGTCATCGATGATCGCCAGGGCCAGCAGGAACACGCGGATGTTGGACGGGATCGACTTGCCCAGCAGGGCCAGCACGCCCACCGCGAAGGCGATGTCGGTGGCGGTCGGCACGGCCCAGCCTTGCTGCTCGGCTGGCGCATGGCCGAAAGCCAGGTAGATCAGCGCAGGTACCGCTACGCCACCCACCGCGGCGGCCATGGGCAAGGTGGCCTGACGCAGGCTGGCCAGGGCGCCTTCGTGAATTTCGCGACGGATTTCCATGCCGACCACCAGGAAGAAGATGGTCATCAGGCCATCGTTGATCCAGAAGTGCAGGGATTGCGAGAAGCTGAACGAGCCGATGCCGAAGCTGATCGGAGTGTGCCACAGGGCATCGTAGCTGGCGGCGGCCGGAGAGTTGGCCCAGATCAGGGCAGCGACAGCCGTGATCAGCAGGACGATGCCGCTGACCGCTTCGATATGCAGGAAACGCTCGAAATTGGCGAAGGCGCGTTGGGCCAGGCGCTGGGCGCGGGTCAAATGGGTTTTTTGCATAGGCGCAAGAACTCCTGCAGGCGGCCCGACCTGCACTGTTCTTTAACCTGCATCACTGCACCTTGCAGCTAGCACCCGGGGGGAGTTTAGCGGGTGGAGGCGGGGAGGCCAATGTTTATTGCCTTGTTGAGATTTTGCTGGACTGCCACGCACCCCAATGCATGCTCCTTTATCTGTGGAGCGGGCTTGCCCGCAAACACGGGCAGAGCCCGTGCCATCCCGCTCTGGGTAAATGGAAGCGAGTTCGAGGCGCGTCAGCCAGTTGCCTTGGGCGCTTTCACGGCGCGAGGCTTTTTCTCAGGTCGTTTGCCCGGCTTTAGCTGCCAGAGATCGGCATTGGCGAGTAAGCGTTCCTGTATCTCTGGCGGGTAGTCGGCCAAAGTGGTCAAAGGCGGTACAGGTTTGCCGGGCATGCCAGCCTCTCGGATGATTTTTGGCCAGCGCGGTCGCCAGCACAGCATCAGGCTGACCCAGTGTGCAGTGCCGATGATGACGAAGGCAGGCCATACGAAGAGCAGGGCGAGTTTCAGCAACCAGCTGCTGTTGCGAATAAAACGGCCGAGGCCTTCGAATTGCGCACTGAATGCCTGGATTGGGGAGGGCAGTTGGGTGCTTAGCTTGGGGCGGGGCAATGTGGCTGGGCCTTCTTCCATGTAACGGCGGATGAACTCCCATTCGTCACGCAGTTCGCTGCCACCTTGGCCTTGTTTGCCGATGAATGCTGTTTCCATATGAGGTAGCCCGGTCCGGCTAGGGTGCCAAACCAATGCCAATCTCATGCCTGCACTCAGCCAATCATCTTCAGGAAGGACTGCTGTACTACCCGTGGCGTGCCAGGGGAAGGTAACGATGCCACCGCAGTTTTTGGGGCGATGTAGATGAACTTGGCGGGTTTTTCTGTTGAAGCGGATAAGTAAGTGGCGACTGGTAAGAGCTTCAAGTCTGGTGATTTGGAAGCCGTATTTGAAGTAGAAGTAGTATATGGCAGCGGTCATTGCGAGCGTGAAGAGAGTGAGGGAGATAGAAATTGCATCGCTCAAATGAGGGGTGGTAATGTCTTGATACACGAAGCCTACCGCACCTTGGGTGAATGAATATATAGCTGGGCATACGCCGCCTAGTGTCATTAATGTTAGTATGCCCCGCTTTTCCTCTGAGCCGCCACACCGCATTTCAAGGTGTGTATCATTGAACTCAAATATTGGTCCTCGTGCGGTTGGTACTTCGCTAACACTGTTAAAGTGTACTTCTGAGTCGAGGTCGCTTTCGTAGATGTCATCGGTTACGCATTTCCTTTTTGATGATTTTTCGGAATTAGGTGCGGCTCGTTCTTTCTGGGTTTCTGTAGCTATTTTCCAGAGTCCCCACTCTATTAGATACATTAGATTATCTCTTTGAATGCTGAGTAGAGAGCAGGTAGCTCAGATTTTTCTTCGTGCGGAATAGCTCGTTTGTTTTTTCGAAATACACTGTGCTTGCACCACTTTTCCAAAGCGTCGTCTTCTATCAATAGTAAGACCAAGGTAAGGCCAACCCCTATCCAGAAAGCCCCCAGTATCAAACGGGAAAGCAGGAGTCGTGCTGCTTTTGATCCAAGCTTACTTGCTAATATGGACATGGGTTTGCCTAGAAGTTTTGCAAGCGTTCCTTGGCTTTTATTTGCCAAATAATCAAAGAAGGGCTTGGCAATTGCAATGGCAGTGCCCAATTCGGCAAATGACAAGGTAACGGTCGCCGCTGCTCGAGCACGGTAAGCCGTGCTTATAACTCGTGATCTTCTTGCTGCCGTTGATGTAACTGCTCCAGAGCTCTCTTTGTCATGATCACTTGCATCCGAAAAATCCCACCAAGCCAAGACCAGCCCCCCCACCCCAGCTAACCCAGCCCCCCACAGTTTCAAACGGCCCAATGTCACTGACGCCCCTTTCCCTGTCACGCTGTTAGCCCCGTACCGCGCGACCACCTGATCCACATAGCTGGCGCCCATCTCAAAGCCCGCAGCAGCCGTAGTCATCGCCATTGCCAACAGTTCGGTTTTCTTGCGCGTATCACTGTCCGGTAATTGCTGGGCTTTCAAGGCCATCAGCATCCCCTCGAGCAAGAGAATCACCGCCGAAGCCCGGACCTTGTAGAAATCGCTGGAGTTGGCCTGCATCAGCCCCTCGGCCCAAGCCTGGTCGAGGTACCGGGCAACTTGGGCGCCACTGCGCTGCGGGTTGATGTCCTGGCCTAGTCGCGCAGCTTCATCCACCCGCACCTTGACTGCTGTCTCGTGAACCGAGGCCAGCAGGGTCAGGCGAAGGCCGTGGTGCAGAGCGCGGTCTGCACTGTTGGGTGCCGCAGTTCGCAGCACTTGTCGACCCAGCGCGGCATACCAGGCGTACAAGCCAATACTTGCCGTGCTGCCTTGAGTCTGTAACTGCTCGTGGAGCGTATTGATCCGTCCAAAGGCATTGGCAGCCGTGTGTGCTTGCCTGGCAATCGATTCTCGCAACTCGAGTGCAGTTTCAGAGGGAGGGATAGCCTTGGCGGCTTCACGCAGAGCGGTGAGTTCGTCGCGGACGTCCTCCTGATTGTAAGCAACACCTCGAATCACTAGGTTCGAGCGCTCTTCCAGGTCATTGCCCCACCAATAATCCAGCAACTTGGTGCCCAGTTCGCTGAGCTCCATGCCAATCACGCACAGCCCTGTCTGTTCGGCGAAGGCCAAGCCATTGATCAGGTCGGCATTGTCGTAACGGTCCAGCGCCTGCAACAACGGTTCGCTGGTCAGCCAGAGCAGATGATCATGCGCGCGCTCTTCGGCCGCCTGCTCGGCCTGCTGCATTATTTCCTCGAAACTCTCCAACTGGTTATGCATGGCGGGCAGGTCCAGCAACTGGCCATATTTTTCGTCAAACTTCGCCTTGAACTCTCCGGCATCCAGGCGTTTCTGTACCTTGTCACGTACTTCACGCTCAAATTTCTGCAGGTGTGGTTTCATGCGGGCGTCGTGCTCGTCGGCAGCTTTCCTTGCTCGCTCGGAAAATGCATAGAACTCCACAGGCGTGGTAGGCTGCGTGCGGATGGTTTCGGCCATGACTTCGCGTTTGACGATTTGATCCGCAACCATCTGCGGATAAAGTTTTTCAATCTCCAGAAAGGATTGCGCCACCAGCAGC
Source organism: Pseudomonas sp. LRP2-20 (assembly GCF_024349685.1). Lineage (NCBI taxonomy): Bacteria > Pseudomonadati > Pseudomonadota > Gammaproteobacteria > Pseudomonadales > Pseudomonadaceae > Pseudomonas > Pseudomonas sp. LR2-20. The sequence continues at coordinate 2,462,545 of NZ_AP025944.1, forward strand.
TTGCGTTCGTTATCCACTCCGGGCTCGACTACGTGTTGCAACCATTTGGTTTTCACGTCGTCGATGGCTGCATTGCGCCACGCGTTGAGTTCCTGGGTGATGCCGATGGCATCCTCGAGCACAATTGCCGCGCCCCGTGGCTTGATCTGATTTACGGCGGGTGCCAACGCTTGCCTCGATGCGTGGGGCGACACGATCTGGCCGGTGTTAAACGGCTGCTGGTCCAGCAGCGCTTTTAGCGCATCATCTTCTTGTGCCTTGAAGTCGGCCACCCAGCTGAGTTGATCGTGTTTGAGCACGTGTGCCAGGGACGGGGCGTCGGCAGGTTGTATCAACGCTTCGACGGTGATCTTCGGCAAGCTGTCGCGGTACTCATGTTCGAGCAACCGGTAATTGTCGAGCAGTCGCGGTGTTAGCGGGGACGGGCTGAAAAGTGGCCGCAGTTCTTCAATGTCGTCCAAGTCGTACAGCGTGATAGTCCAGCCGAAGCCACGGAGTACTTCATCCAGGCTGGCTGCACTAGGCACCGGTGCCAGCGGCGCGTCGGCATCGATGTATTGCAGTGAACCATTGGCTGCCACACGGTACTGGCTATGCCATTCATACTCCTGAGCACCGCAGCGCTTTATCAGCAGATAGAAAAAACCTTCGCGAAGAGGGCGGATCGCGTAGCTGGACTGCTCGAGCTCGCCTACTTCTGCAAAAGGCGTGAGATGGACAGGTAACTTGGGCAAGCGAGCGCGTTGCGCCGGGTTGCCACCGACAGTGGCATAGCGTAGCGGAAGGATTTCGAAGCGGCGCGTACAGTTGGCGACCGGGCTGTTGAACAGGGCAGGTTTGTAGGCGTTGTTGATGCGCTTGCACAATTCCAGGGTTTTGTTTAGATCATTCATGGCGTGCCTCAGAACAGGGACCGCAGGTAGACCTGCACATTTTCGGTAAGCGTTGACGGCTGCCCGCGCGTGGCTGCCAGCGCGTCTTGCCATGCGGGCGTTTTGTCCAGTTGTTCACCGTAGCGAGCCGTCATCAGTACATAGGTGGTCAGGTCTGACGGGTGGCTCAGGCCATTTTCACGGGCCTGGTTCAGGTAGTGCTGTATCAAGCCAAGCCGCGTGCCATGACAATGCGTGGCTAGCGCAGGGCAGGACTGTTCGTTTTTCAGCGCTTCAGCCAATTGGTGGCTCAAAGGGTCGCCAGCCAGTGCCGTCCAGCAAGCCTCGTCGAGCGTGATGGGAGGAACGTGAATGATCTGGGGGTTATTAGCGCCTGTGATCGGCTGCCATAGTTTCAATTGCGGGTGTGCCATGGCTGCCCACCAATGATGGATGGGGGCAAGCCATTCGCTTATACCAGGCAGCTCGCGGCGCATTGATAACACTTGAAGTGCGGCAGCCGTGTGATACCGCAGCATGTAAGTGTGCCCATCGGCGCCGAAAACCACGTTGGCCTGACCAAGATGATGAGCCAACTTTTCCGGTGGCAATGCACTGATGATCCAGCCACTTATTGCCCCGTTTGTACCTTGCTCAAGTTGCCATTGAAAGTCGTATTGACCGGCGACTGCCGAACCGGGTCGTGCACCGAACAGCCATGGGCCTACCGCCTGCAGATTGTGGAACTGCGCTTGGTAAAGTAGTGGCCAGCACCGCCCCTTGTAGAAGCCAGTGAGCTTTTGACGTTGCGCAGATGAGAGGCAGGCCATTTCAACAATGGCGCTCAGCCGGTAATGATCGGATTCTCGAAGTATCTTGGTGTAGGCATCGACGAAAGGGCTGGTCATGATCAAGGGCCCTCCATGCGAATCATGTTGTGGCCATCAGTAATCGCCTTGAGCAGGCAGCTCAGGCAGATCGGTTCACCGGGTTCAGGTACACCAAAAGTTGACGTCGAGTATTGGTTGCCCTTCGATTGCTGGCTGACGGGGCCTCTGAAGGTGAGCGCCAAGCCGTCCAGCGTAATGCCGGCACCATCGACCCGAATAAGGCCTGCCGGGCTTTTTATGGTCAGGCTTTCACTGACCTGAATGTCATAGTTTCTGGTGACATGCCGAATCGCTTCTCCGGTCTGGAGGGTGCTGTGACCGGCAACACGCTGTTCAAGGTGGCCGCCAATTTCCACGGAGTGGTTGGCCTTGGTGATGTCCTGCCGATGATTGTCGACTGTTTCAATACGGTCCTTGCCAATGAGAATGGTATGGGTGCAGCCGATGGTCAGGTTGTCGTCGTTGGCAATTTCCTGAGTGCGGTTTTGCCCGATACTGACGGACTCATTTCGGCCCACGTCCTCGCGGCGGTCTTGCCCGACCGAGATCGTTTCGTCCCGTTCGATGCGCTCGGTTCGATCATTACCCACCTGAGTGGTTTCGTTGTGCTTGACCACATTGTTCTGGTCCCGCTCGGCATGGATGAACACTTCCTGCTTGCCCAGTTCATCCTCGAAACGCAGTTCGTTGTAGCCATCACCCTTGTGGGTCTGGCTCTTGATGGTCATGCGCGTCTTGTGTTCCGGCAGGTCGTACGGAGGCAGTTGGTTACCGCAGTACGTACGCCCGGTGATCATCGGCTGATCGGGGTCGCCGTTGACGTAGTGGATGATCACGTCCTGGCCGACCCGCGGGATGGCCATCGAACCCCAGCTGCCGCCGGCCCAGCCTTGTGAAACGCGCACCCAGCAGGAGCTGAACTCGTTGTTCTGGCTCTCGCGGTCCCAGGGAAAGCTGACCTTGACCCGGCCCCACGGGTCGCAGTAGATCTCCTCACCGGGTGGCCCGACCACGGTGGCCATGTGCGGGCCATCGACACGGGGCTTGTCCAGCGGGGCAGGGCGCCACTCGGTTCGGCCAGGCACCAGCGTTGCGTTCTGCTGGTAGTGCGTGCCGCGTTCGGCACCGGCGGCTTCTTCCTGCAAGCTGGTGAACTGGCTGCCCTCATGGACGACATGGATCACCCGCCAATGCACGTTCAGGTCTTCACGCGGATGTTCGGTGAGGGTGAAGCTCAGCCCCGGTTGCAGGCGCACATCGTCGCCTTCCACTTCAGCGATGCAGGCATCGTGACGCCGGGCGTCGAGACGGGTCTGGGTAAAGGGTTTGCCTACCGCATCGCGCTTGTAGCGGCCGGGGTAGTCGAAACGCTCGTAATCCGTCGATTGGTGAATTACGCCGCTGGCCTCTGCGCGGTGCTGCTGGTTATAGGCCGGGTTGGTGAAGGTGTAGTCGCGCTGCACTTGCCTGGCGGTACGTACCTGTTCGCTATAGCGCAACCGACGCAGGCAGGGTAGCGCCTGCACACCGCCGCTGTTGGCGCGGTACAGCACATGATAGGGGCCCATCTGCTGCTGATCATCGAACAGGCCGTCATCGTCATCCTCGGCCTTGATGACGCCATGGCTGATCAGCCCCAAGGCCTGCACGCGATCGCTGATGATCAGCTTGTGCTGTTTGGCGCTGTGCTCGAAGCGGTAGACGAAGCCTTCTTCAGCCGCCAGCCGGGCGATGAAGTCGAGGTCGGTCTCGCCGGCCTGCACGCAGAATTCGCGCACCTGATGATTGCAGCTGGCATGCAGCTCGAAGTGCAGGATGCCCTGGCGCTGGAGCATCAGCTCGATGATCTGCGCGGCGGTTTTCTGCTGGAAGATGCGCCAGTTCGAGCGCAGACTGGCGCGTGCCAGTTGTGGCTCGACCAGGGCGTGGTAACGGGTACGACAGAAGCCGGTTTCACCCTGGCTGAAGCTGCTGATCAGGCCGTGCACGTAGCGCAGCGGGCGTTCACCACGCCAGAGGGTGAACAGTGCAGGTTTGTCGAGCAACTGGGCAAAGTCGGCATCATCTTCGAAGCTGATCAGTTCCAGATGCAGCTGGAACGGCGTGCTGATCGCCTCGTCGAGCGTGAACGACACAACCTCGAATTCCATTTGGGTCAGCAGCGGCTGAAAGCTGAAGCGCAGGTCGGTTTGGCTGGACATGTGGATCTCCCTGAAATGCGTGGCGTTCGGCTACTGCTGTAAAATGCGGTCCAACGACTCCAGCACCTCGGTGGTAATGAGGTGAAGTCGGTAGCTGTAGATCCCGTAGGCAATGGCCATGGCAACGGCAGACAGCACCAGCGGGCTCCACCAGGGCCACTGCCGTTTCAAGCGGAAGTCGCGGGGCGCCACGTTGGTGTAGGGGTCGCAGATTTCTGTCGGGACGGGGCCGCGCAGTTCGCGGATAATCCCGTGCAGCTGGTGGATCAGGGCGTTCAGTGTTTCTTCGCCTTTCGGGGCAACGGCGTACTTGCCCTTCAGGCCAAGGCACAGCGCGAAATACATGAACTCCAGGGCGTCCTGGTAGCGCTTGGGCTCCTGCATGAGCCGCGAGAGCACGGTGAAGACCTTTTCACCGCCCTGGGTCTCGTCATGGAAGATGCTCAGCAGCGATTCCTGGCTCCAGCAACTGTTCTTGCCCCACGGGCGTTCCATCACGGCTTCGTCGATGAACAGACACAGGGCATAGGAGTAGGCCTGCAATTGCGCCGGCTCATAGTTGTTCTGGCGCATTTCCTGGCGAATTTTCTCGATCTGGTTGCGCACTTTCGCATGCACATCCTTGATATTCGGAAGTTCATCCAGCGTGCGTAGACGCATGACCAGGCCGAACAGCGGTGCGGCGGCGTCCAGCATCAAGTTGTCGAAGCCACCGCGCAACTGGAAGTCGGGGTCTGCGGGATATTCCGTTTCGGCCGTGGTGGAGAAAGTTGGCCTGTCCAGTTCTGAATTTGAATGATCGCAAGTTTTACGATCATTCACTGGGGTTGCTTTTTTTTGATTGATTATTTCCCGGGCTTTATTGTGTGGTTCATGTGAATTGTTGTGATGTTTTGATTCGGTTTGCATGAAATGTCCTCGCCTACTTGTCTGCTGTTTAGCATTGCTGGTATGGCATGGCGTAAGGGGGGAGAAAGTTTTCACCCTAGCGTGGAATCATTTCGCTGTGAAACTTTTGTCGTCTGAAAATGTTGTAGGAATTTTCGCTAAAGTTGGTATTTGCGTGATAAATTGAAACGCAATGTTAAAAATGTGCTGTTAGTGTTTATTTGGCAGGGAGCTGCTAGACAAATTCAATTCATTGTCGGGTTGCTGTCTACCCTCAAACAGCAAAGCTGCGAGATAGCCTGAACATTTCACGGGTGGGTGGCACGATGTGCCATCTCCCATGTGGTGTTCGGTGCTCACGCTGCATGATCGGTTTTGCTGATTACACTGTTGAAAGTCGCCACACATGGAGCGCTTGGGATGGTCTGCGTGTCGAAAGGTTTTGCTGCCGGTTCGGCGGGCCGCCAGAGGGAGAGCCTGGGGTTGTGGCATTGCGCTGGCGCGTGGAGCAGCCAGCCATGAGCAACGCCGGGCGGGGTATTCCCCTGCAACTGCTGGTGGCCTTGGCCATCATGCTCGGCATGCTGCTGCTCGGCGCCGGCCTGGCCTGGCAGGGCTACCGCGGTATCAGCCAGGCCCTGGTGGCTGCGGCCGGCGATGCTGCCCAGCAGGTCGCCAAGACCATCGACGAACGTGCCCGGCGCCTGGTCGATCCGGCGCAGAGCAGCATTCGCCTGCTGGCCTTCAACCCGGCCGCCAGCAGCCTGGCCCAGCGCCTGGAGCGCTTGCCGCAGCTGGTCGAGAGCCTGAATGCCAACAAGATGCTCAGCGCCGCCTATGTCGGGTACCCCAACGGCGAGTTCCTGCTGGTGCGCCGCTTACGCGACCCGCAGTTGCTGGAGCGCTTTGCCGCGCCAGTGGGCAGCCGCTTCCTGGTGCAGAGTGTCAGCCTGGGTGAGGGTGGTGCGATGCGCGGCGAGTGGCGCTTCTATGACCCCGCGCTGACCCTGCTCAAGGCCCAGGCCATGCCGGACTATCACTACGACCCGCGCTCGCGCCCCTGGTTCGTCGATGCATCGGCACAACCCGGCACCGTGCTCACCCATCCCTACGTCTTCTTCACCACCCGCGAAATCGGCATGACCATGGCCCAACGCAGCGTCGACGGCGCGGCGGTGCTCGGCATGGATGTCTCGGTCAACGACCTGGCCAGCGAATCCCGCGACTTGCGCATGACGCCCGGTACCGAGATTGCCGTGGTCGACGACCAGGGCAACGTGGTCGCGTACCCGGACCTGCAGCGGGTCATCGTTCACGAGGGCGACACCGTGCGCCTGTCGCGTCTCGGCGAGCTGGGAATTCCCAGCCTGCAACAGATCTACAGCCGACAGCCGCAAGGCACGCGACCACAGGTCTATCAGGTCGACGGCGCGAGCTGGTACGGCATGCGCGTGCCGCTGACCAACCTGGCCGGGCAGGACCTGCAGGTACTGATCGCGGTGCCAGCGCATGAACTGCTGGCGGGGGCGCGCAAGGTGCTGTTCGAGCAACTGGTGTGGACGGCCGCGCTGATGGCCGTGCTCCTGTTGCTGGGCGGCCTGCTCGGGCAACGCATCGGCCGCCCGCTGCACCAGTTGGCCGAGCAGGTGCGTGGCCTGGCCGACTTCGATTTCAGCCGCGAAGTGGGCGTGGACTCGCGGGTTTCCGAAGTGCGAGCGCTGAGCCGGGTACTCAGGCGCATGTCCGGCACCATCCGCAGTTTCCAGGCAATCACCCTGACACTCAGCCGCGAAACCCAGCTGGAGCGCATGCTCGATGGCGTGCTGACGCATCTGGTGGAGGCCGCCGGGGCCAGCGCCGGGGCGGTGTACCTGTTCGATGACCCGCATGCTCGCCTGCGGCTGTCCGCGTCCTGCGGGGGTACCGGCTACCCCGACGAGCTGGCGTTCGGCGAGGCCGATCAAGCCGACCTGGCGGGGGCGGTCACGCAGGCCCTGGCGCTGGGCGGGCGTAGTCTTGTGCTGGTGCTCAACGACCGGGGGCATGAGCTGCTCGGCATCCTTGTCCTGCAGATGCAGGGCGAGGCTGCTGAAGTGGGCGAGCCGTTCCGCCGTTTCGTCGAGGAGCTGTCCGGTGCCGCGGCCGTGGCCATCGAGACGCGCCAGCTGGTCGAAGCCCAGCAACGCCTGCTGGACGCGATGATCAAGCTGCTCGCTGACGCCATCGATGCCAAGAGCCCCTATACCGGCGGCCACTGCGAGCGCGTGCCGCATTTGGCGCAGATGCTGCTGGACAAGGCCATGCAGGCCGACAGCGGCCCGTTTGCCGATTTCAGCATGACCGAGGCCGAGCGCTACGAGTTCCGCATTGCCGCCTGGCTGCACGATTGCGGCAAGGTCACCAGCCCCGAGTACGTGGTCGACAAGGCGACCAAGCTGGAGACCTTGTACAACCGCATTCACGAAATCCGCATGCGCTTCGAGGTGCTCTGGCGTGATGCCGAGCTTGCCTACTGGCAAGGCCTTGCCGCCGGCGAGGCCAAGCCGCTGCTGCAACGCACGCTGGAGCAGTGCCGCGCCGAGCTGCAGGAAGAGTTCGCGTTCGTCGCCAGGGCCAATATCGGTGGCGAGTTCATGCAGGATGAGGATGTCGAGCGCCTGCAGCGCATCGGCCAGCGCCGTTGGCTGCGGCATTTCGATAACCGCCTGGGCCTTTCCCGCGATGAAGAGCAGCGTTTTGCCGGCGCGGCGCCTGCACCCTTGCCGGTCGAAGAGGCGCTGCTGGCCGATCGCCCCGAACACCTGCAGCCCTGGGGGACGCGCAAGCCGCCGGTGGTCAAGGGCGACCCGCGTAATGTGTGGGGCTTCGACATGCGCCTGCCGGCCAATGCCAGCAACCAGGGTGAGCTGTACAACCTGGCGATCCGCCGGGGCACGCTGAACGATGAAGAACGCTTCAAGATCAACGAGCATATCGTGCAGACCATCATCATGCTGACGGCGCTGCCGTTCCCGCGCCAGCTGCGGCGTGTGCCGGACATCGCCGGCAACCACCACGAGAAGATGGACGGCGGCGGCTACCCACGCCGGTTGGGCAAGGACCAGCTGAGCGTTGCCGAGCGGGTGATGGCGATTGCCGATATCTTCGAGGCGCTGACGGCCGCCGACCGGCCGTACAAGCCGGCGAAAAGCTTGTCCGAGTCGGTGAAGATCCTGGTGTTCATGGCCCGCGACCAGCACATCGACGGGCAGCTGCTGCGGCTGTTCCTCAGCAGCGGGGTGTACCTGGAGTACGCCGGGCGATTCCTGCGCCGCGAGCAGATCGATGAGGTGGATGTGGCGTACTGGCTGGGGCAGTTCTAGTGCGCCGTGGCTACCAGGCCAGGATCGCGGCGAGTTCGACCGCACACAGCGCGGTAACGCATACCGCCAGCAGCAGATTCACCGTGACGCCAGAGGCGATGGTCTCAGCCTGCAGGCCGACCACATGGCGCTGGTAGCTGCGGCGCAAGCGCAGCCAGGCAGCGCCGGCAGCCAACAGGCAGAGCACGGCCGGCGCTACGGCCAGCCAGTGATGGTGCGGCACCCAGCGCAGGAAGAAGCAACTGCACACCACCATCGCCAGAATGGTTCGGCGCCAAGCCAGCAGCGTACGCTCCGGCTGCAACCCGTCATCGGCGTGGACCAGCTGCGGGTCAGGCATGGAAGAACACCGCGTAGGCAAAAAACGCCATCACCAGCGACACGCCGATCGACAGCGCCGGGGCGATCAACGGGAAGGGCAGCGGGCGCTTCTGGCGCATCGCCCGCTCCACGTTCAGCCAGCGGATGAAGGCCGGCAGGCTCAGCAGCAGGGCCAGGCTGATCAGCGCCACCGCCAGCAGGCGGCGGGTGCCGGGGCTGAAGATCTCGGCCGTGAACATGTCCACGGCGATGCCGCTGGCCAGCAGCGCCAGCGCGGTCCTGATCCAGGCCAGGAAGGTACGCTCGTTGGCCAGGGTGAAGCGCGGGTCTGGTTCCTGGCCGTCGGCGAGGAGCTTGCTGGCCAGCCAGCCCCTTGAGGGCTCGGTGTTCTTGTTCAAGGGCAGTGGTCCTCCTCGGGTAAGGTCGGTGGGCGCCAGTGTGAGTGGCAAACCCTGCCCATGTCCATGGTTTGCCTCCTGCTGACGCTATTCGTACTCCGTTGCGCCGCTGATATGCCGCCCGGCGACATAGCCGAAGGTCAGTGCCGGCCCGAGGTTGATGCCGCCGGAGGGGTACCAGCCGCCGAACACGCTGGCCATGTCGGTACCGGCCGCATACAGGCCGCTGATTGGCTGGCCGGCGTCGTTCAGCACGCGGGCGTGGCCGTCGGTGCGCAGGCCGGCGAAGGTGCCGAAGCAGCCGGGCTGCACTTTTACCGCATAGAACGGGCCGTGCTCGATTGGCGCCACGCAGGGGTTGGGCCCCTTGTGCAGCGGGTCGCCCTGTTTGCGATTGAACGGTGTCGAGCCGCGGCCGAAGGCGGGATCCTGGCCCTGGCGTGCGTGCAGGTTGAATTCAGCGACCGTGGCGCTCAGCCCGGCGGGGTCGATGCCGCACGCCTGGGCCAGTTGTTCCAGGGTGGCGCCGCGTTTCAGGTAGCCGCTGCGCAGGTGTGAGCCGATCGGCAGGGGCGCAGGGCGTGCATGGCCGAGGCCGAAGCGGCGCAGGAAGCGGTGGTCGCAGATCAGCCATGAGCAGGCTTCCTCGCCCTCCGGCACGGCGGCGACCATGGCGGAAACATAGTCGTAATAGCCGTGCGCTTCGTTGACGAAGCGCTTGCCGTTGGCCAGCACACCGATGATGCCTGGCTTGCCGCGTTCGATGATGTGCGGGAAGTGGCCGACACTGCCGTCGCGGTGTGGCACTTTCGACACGGGCGCCCAGGCCACCGGCGACTTGAGGTCAGTGGCCACCACACCCCCGGCCGATTCGCCCAGGCGCAGCCCATCGCCGGAGCAGGACGGTGGGGGCAGGGCGAGGTTGTCATGGCCACTGGCGTCGCGCGGGAACAGCTGCCGGCGCCGAGCGGGGTCGTTGGGGAAGCCGCCTGCGGCCAGCACCACGGCCCTGGCGCGGATTGCCCGTTCGCCTTGCGCGCTTGCGACCACGGCCCCCAGCACCTTGCCGTCTTCCATCAGCAGGTCCTTGGCCGCTGTCGACTCGATCATCCGCACACCCAGGTCATCCGCCGACTTCGCCAGCCGTGCCACCAGCGCCACCCCGTTGACCAGGTGCATCGCCCGGCCATGGCGGGCCAGATCGTAGAGGTGGCGAGCGAAGCGTTTGCACACGTGCAGCAAGGCGCGCGGCGAGCGGGTCATGTTCAAGAAAGCGGCCAGGTCGGCGCCCGCCATGATCGGCATGCCCATGAATGAAGTCTCGCGCATGGTCTTGCGCAGGCGTGGCAGCAGCGCGCCGAGCTGGCGCGCATCGTACGGCGCGGCAATCACCTGATGGCCGCCGAGGGCAGCGCCGGGTGTGTCGCCGTGCATGTCGGGGATGCCGTTGCCGTCGGCGAACTGCAGGGCGGTGTGCTGCTCGAAGAAGGCGACCATGTGCGGGCAGGCTTCGAGGAAGGCATCGACGCGCTCGGCGTTGTAGTGCGTGCCCAGTTCGTGACGCAGGTAGGTACGCGGCTGCTCGATGTCTTCGCTGATGCCGGCGCGCCGGGCCAGCGGGTTGCGTGGCACCCAGGCCCAGCCCCCGGACCAGGCGGTGGCACCGCCGAGGACCGGGTCCTTCTCTACCAGGATGACCTTCTGCCCGTGCCAGGCGGCCGTGACCGCCGCTGCCAGCCCGGCCGCGCCAGAGCCGATGACCAGTACGTCGCAGTCGCTTGGGAAGGGTTCGGCGGGCATTGCGGTATCTCCTGCATTATTATTGGAACCTGATTCCACAATATTCTTTTTATGCGGGCGGCACTGCAAGGCCAAGTACCAACTTTCGGTCGATTACCGGACACTTCAGTGCCTGGTGGGCACGACGACTATCGACGATATGGAATCATCTTCTAGAATTCGGCAAATTTTCAGGGATCCGCATCATGGCTGGTAGTCAGATCGAACGCGCCTTCAGTCTTGTTGAAAGCCTCACTGGCGAGCCGCACGGCTTGCCGCTGCAAACCTTGGCCGAGCGCCTGGACATTCCCAAGAGCGCCTGCCACCGCATGCTCACCGAGCTGGTGCGCCTGGGTTACGTGCGGCAGAACCGCGACAACAGCCGCTATCAACTGTCCGCCAAGCTGGTGGCGATGGGCTTTCGCTACCTGTCGAGCAGCGGCGCCGACATCATTCAGCCGATTCTCGACCGCCTGGCCCAGGACAGCGGCGAACTGGTGCGCCTTGGGGTGATCGAAGGCAACCGCCAGACCTGGATTGCCAAGTCCCAGGGTGCCCGCTCCGGGCTGCGCTACGACCCCGACATGGGGCGTGACGCGCCGCTGTTCTATACCGCTTCCGGGCATGCCTGGCTGGCCAGCCTGAGCGATGAAGACGCGCTGCAGATGGTGCTGCGCCAAGGCATTGCCGACCCCGCCCAGTTCGGCCCCAATGCGCCGCGCTCGACCGATGACTTGCTGGCTTACCTGCAGCGCGCCCGTGAGCGCGGTTATGCCTGGGTCGAGCAGACCTCGGCCATCGGCACTTCAGCTCTGGCCGCCGTGGTGCGCCGCCCGCAGAGCCACGAGGTGATCGGCGTGCTCAGCATTGCCGGCCCTAGCGCCCGCCTGGCGCAAACCCGCCTGGCCGAGCTGGCGCCGCTGCTGCTGGCGGCGGCAGAAGAGCTGTCGGCTGCCAGCCGGGCAAGCGAATTGTTTGCCTGATGTGCATTTCTGGTCGGTAATCGCACAGTCTGTGGGGGAGGTCGTTCTGAAAAGCTGAACTTGGTTCTACATTGTGTAGTGTCGATTCTGGAATCTGGTTTCACAATCGGCGCCACAATAACGACAAGAGGACAGTGCGTTGAACTCACCCCTACGAATCGCCCTGATCGGCGCCGGCATCATGGGCCGCCAGCATTACCAGCACCTGCGCGAGCTGCCGCAAGCCCAGCTGTGCGCGGTGGCAGACCCAGGCCCACAGGCTGAAGCTTTCGCTGCCGAGTGCGGGGTTGCCTGCTTCGCCGATCACCGGCAGATGCTTGAGCAGGCGCGGCCCGATGCGGTGATCGTCGCCAACCCTAACAACCTGCATGTGGCCTGCGCCCTGGATTGCGTCGAGGCCGGTGTACCGGTGCTGGTGGAAAAGCCGGTGGGTGTGCACCTCGATGAAGTCCGTGCACTGGTCGAGGCCTCGCGCCGCCACGGCGTGCCAGTGCTGGTCGGCCATCACCGGCGGCACAACCCGCTGATCGCCAAGGCCCACCAGGTGATTGGCGAAGGCAAGCTGGGGCGGTTGATCAACGTCACCGCGCTGTGGCAGCTGCAAAAACCCGACAGCTACTTCGAAACACCCTGGCGCCGCGAGCCGGGGGCGGGCTTTCTGCTCACCAACCTGATCCACGACCTCGACCTGCTGCGCCACTTGTGCGGCGAGGTGGTGCAGGTGCAGGCCTTCACCCGCAACGACGTGCGCGGCTTCGCCAATGAAGACAGCGCGGCGGTGCTGCTGCAGTTCGCCAACGGTGCGCTGGGCAGTCTGACCGGTTCCGACGCCGTAGCCGCGCCGTGGAGCTGGGAACTGGACTCCGGCGAAAGCCCGATCTACCCGCGTCAGGATGGCCAGCCTTGCTACCTGCTGGCCGGCACCCAGGGTGCGCTGAGCATTCCGCAGCTCAAGCGCTGGCAATACGCCGAGGCGGGATCTGGCTGGCACACACCGCTGTTGCAGAGCGAGGAAGCCATCCCCGCAGGCGAGGCGCTGACCTTGCAGTTGCAGCACTTCATCCGCGTCGCCCAGGGCACTGAAGCGCCGTTGATCGATGCCGCCGACGGTGGCCGCACCCTGGCCCTTGTCGAAGCGATCCGCCAGGCCGCCGAAACCGGCCGGGCCTGCGCGCCAGCGCTCATCGCCTGATTTTTTCGTCTTTAGGTAAATGACATGACCGACCGAATCTTTTCCCTGGCTGCCCTGACGGTGCTCGAACTTTCCCCGCCAGACATGGTGGAAGCCGCCGCCCGTGCCGGATACAGCCATGTGGGCCTGCGCCTGGTGCCGGCCACCGAGCAGGAGCAGCACTTCCCGCTGGTGGCTGACGCCGACCTGCGCCGGCAGACCCAGGCGCGCCTGCGCGACACCGGTATCAAGGTGCTCGACCTGGAAATCCTCCGGCTCAAGGCCGACACCTGCGTGGCCGATTTCGAAGCGATACTGGCTGTCGGTGCCGAGCTGGGCGGCAGCGAGTTGCTGGTGGCTGGCAACGACCCGGACGAAGCGCGCCTTACCGCAAATTTTGCCGAGCTGTGCGACCTGGCTGCCGGCTATGGCATCTACCCGCACCTGGAGTTCATGCCCTGGACCGACGTGCGCGACCTGCGCCAGGCCATGCGCGTGGTGGCCAACGCCGACCGGGCCAATGGCTGCGTGCTGGTGGATGCCTTCCACTTCAACCGCTCGCGTTCTTCGCTGGACGACCTGGCGCAGTTGCCCGCGCAGTGCATGCGCTATGCCCAGCTGTGCGACGTCGCCGGCCCGGTGCCGGCCGACATGGACGAGATCCTGCGCCAGGCGCGCAACGAACGGCGCTTCCCGGGGGAGGGCGATGCCGACCTGGTGGGGTTGTTGCGTGGTTTGCCGGCAACCGTACCGTTGAGCCTGGAGATCCCCACCCGGCAGCTGATGGAGCAGGGCATCAGTGGTGAGCAGCGTGCGCGCATGGCACTGGAGAAGGCCAAGGCCGTACTCGCCAGCGTCTGAGCTCATAAAAGGTGTCCGGGGTTAGTAGACCACTACATGGTGTGCTTGCCTTGGGGTGTGTAGCGCCTATGAGATCGAGCGCCGCCCGCGATGCGCCGAGCGGGCGGCGCTCGATCTCATAGGCTCTACATACCCCACGGCGAATACATCCGAGTCCACATCAGCCCCAAGGTAGGTCCATCCGCTTCGCGGCCCATCGCCGCAGTTCGTCGCCACGACAAGCGCGGCTCCCACAGGGATCGCGCCAGCTTCAAGATATTGAGCAAGAGAGTAACTCCCACAAGTACTGCACAGTGCTCGGGGCCGGTGGTTTACCCGTGGCAGCCGGCCGCCGGCGATCAGGCCATTGCAGGAACCCCCCGGACACGCATGAAAAAAGGGGCCCGTCAGGGCCCCATCGAGGTAACTGGAATCCGGGCTTATTGGCTCTCGAGCTTGCGCGGCGCCATGAAGTACATCCAGATCAGCGCCAGGAAGTACATGGCCGGGATCATGGTGAACAGCACGGCATAGTTGTTGTTGGTCGCCATCAGCACGCTGCCGACGATCTGCGTCATGAACATCCCGCCAATCGCCGCGCACATGCTGGCGAAACCGAATACCGTGCTGATCAGGTGCTTGGGCGTGTAGTCCATCACCAGGCTCCAGATATTCGCCGTCCACGCTTGATGCGCGCCGACCGCCAGGGCGATGGCCAGCACTGCGATCCACAACCCGCTGGCATGGGCGGCGAAGGTCACGCTGACCATGGTGCAGGCGAAAATCAGCATCGATACCAGGCGCGCGGTGGTGGCGCGCACGCCGCGGCCGATCAGCCACGAAGAGAGGATGCCGCCGCCGATGCTGCCGAAGTCTGCGGTCAGCCAGATCAGCATCAGCGGGATGCCCATCTGGGTCACGCTGATGCCCAGGCTGTACTGCTGGTTGAGGAACGGCGGCAGCCAGTACAGGTAGAACCAGAACACCGGCGCGGTAATCGCGTAGGCCACGGCGAAGGCCCAGGTGCCGCGCATGCCCAGGATGCGGCTGAAGGGCAGGCGCGCCACTTCAGGCTCGGCGTCTTGCTGGATGTAGTCGAGCTCGCTCTGGCGTACCCGTGGGTGCTCCTCCGGGTTGAAGTACTTCAGGCCCCAGAACACCAGCCAGACCAGGCCCAGGCAGCCCATGGCGATGAACGCGGCCTGCCAGCCCCAGACCGTGAGGATCAGCGGCAGCAGGGCCGGGGTGACCATGGCGCCGACGTTGGTGCCGGCATTGAAAAAACCGGTGGCGATGGCGCGTTCGCCGGCAGGGAACCACAGGCGCACGGTTTTCACGCAGGCCGGGTAGTTGGCCGCTTCGGTCAGGCCGAGGATGAAGCGACAGAC
The DNA here is from genome assembly GCF_024349685.1 of Pseudomonas sp. LRP2-20. Lineage (NCBI taxonomy): Bacteria > Pseudomonadati > Pseudomonadota > Gammaproteobacteria > Pseudomonadales > Pseudomonadaceae > Pseudomonas > Pseudomonas sp. LR2-20. The sequence continues at coordinate 2,477,638 of NZ_AP025944.1, forward strand.
CATGAAGCCGGCAGCCGAGGTGGCCAGGCCGTGGGCGCCGGTGGCCAGGCTCCACAGCAGCACGGCGGCGAAGAAGGCGCGCTTGACGCCGACCTTGTCGATCAGCCGGCCCTGCAGCACGAAGCCGACCGCATAGCCGACCTGGAACCAGAAGTTGATGTTGGCGTAGTCCATCGCCGTCCAGCTCATGGCCTTGGCCAGTTCCGGCTGCATGATGCCGAGCGCGGCGCGGTCGATGTAGTTCAAGGTGGTGGCGAAGAACACCAGGGCGAGCATGCCCCAACGGGTATTGCCGACGGCGAAGGCGCCACGGATCTTGTCGCCGATGCCGGCGGAGGGCAGCCGTGGGCTGGCGGTAGTGAGCTTGGAGGGGGTCATATCCTGGTCGTTTCTTGAAATTGTAATGGACTGCTGTTTCTCGAACGTGACGTCGCCCCAGGCAGGGGCTACACGCAAGGCCGGTGCATGGTGGGCAGGGAATCGGGGACCGTCAATTCGCTGGAGGAGGCTATCGTTCGATAACCGAACAATAGTGCGCCACGCTCACAGGCTGCCCAGCGCTTTGCCGGCCAGATAGCCGAAGGTCATGCCCGGCCCCAGGGTGATTCCACCGCTAGGATAATGCCCGGCCATCACGCTGTGCATGTCGTTGCCGACCGCGAACAGGCCGGGTATCGGCTGCTGGGCGTGGTCGAGCACGCGTGCCGCAGCATCGGTGTGCAGGCCGGCGAAGGTGCCGAGGCTGCCGGGGAGCAGTTTCACCGCATGGAAGGGCCCGTGCAGCAACGGCCGCAGAGAGGGGTTGGGCCTCTGCAGCGGTTCGCCCTGGGCCTTGTTGTAGGCCGAGGCGCCGCGCTGGAAGGCTGGGTCTTCGCCGTGCGCGGCATGCCGATTGAACTCGGCCACGGTGCGTTGCAGTTGTTCGGCGGCGATCCCGCAGCGCTGTGCCAGTTCAGCCAGGGACCGGCCGCTGAACAGATAGCCGCGTCGCTGATAGAAGCCGGTCGGGAAAGGGAAGGGCTTGGCCCAGCCGATACCGTAGCGCCGTTGTGCGGCATGGTCGCAGATCAGCCACGCTTCGTGCGCTTCGCCCGCTGGTGTGGCGGCGAACAGCGCGTTCATGAAGTCGTGGTAGCAATCGGCTTCGTTGACGAACCGGCGGCCATCGCGGCGCACGGCGATGAAGCCGGGCTTGGCGCGGTCGATCAGGTGCGGGAAATGGCCAATGCTGCCGTCGCGGCGTGGCACGCGGGACACCGGTGCCCAGGCACCGGCCTGAGCCAGCGTACCGACGCGCGCGCCGACCTGTTCGGCCAGGCGCAGGCCATCACCGCTGTTTTCCAGCGGGGCAGCGCAGTGGTGCTGGTCGCCATCGGGCGCATGGGGCATCAGCTGGGCGATGCGCTGGCGATCGTGGGCAAAGCCGCCACAGGCCAGGACCACGCCACGGCGTGCCTGGATCACCTGGCCATCGGCGAATTGCGCGCCGTCGATGCGCCTATCGCCGAGCAGGCGGGTGGCCGCTTTGTCGGTGAGCACTGTCACGCCAAGGTCCAGGGCACTGCGCAACAGGCGCGCGACCAGGGCATTGCCGTTGACCAGCTGCAGGCCGCGGCGGTACAGCAGCAGGTCGCGGCCATGGCGCAGCAGGCGCTTGCCAACGTGCAGGGCGGCCTTGGGCGAGCGCCGTGCATTGAAGAAGGCGGCCATGTCCGCGCCACCGGCGATGCCCATGCCCGCCAGGCTGACGATGTCCAGTGGCGGGCGCAGCCTGTGCAGCCACGGGCCCAGCAAGCGACCGTCGAACGGCAGCGCGCACAGCGAGCGCCCGCCACGGGCGCTGCCGTCGCCTTCATGCATGTCGGGCATCTTGCTGCCGGACTGGAACTGCACGGCAGTGTGTTGCTGGAAGAACGCCACCATCTCCGGGCCATGCTGCAGGAAGCCGCGCTGGCGAGGGTCCAGTTCGGTGACATGGGTCTGGGCGCGCAGGTAGCGTTCTGGTGCGTCGTCGATTTCGATGATGCCTTCGGCGATGGCCAGCGGGTTGCGCGGGATCCACAGCCAGCCCCCTGACCAGGCACTGGTGCCGCCAAGCTGGCTGGCCTTTTCCGCGACGATCACCTTCAGGCCGTGATGCGCGGCGGTAACGGCGGCTGCCAGGCCAGAGGCGCCGGAGCCGATGACAAGTACGTCACATTCGAGGGGTTGCATGGATCAATCCTTATGAGTGCAAGCTCGGTCGCTGTGGGAGCCGCGCTTGCCGGCGATGGGCCGCGCAGCGGCCCCGGCTTACAGATGTTCGTTGCGGGTCGAAATCTGCCGTTCGAAAGTGATTGCTGTCGACCCATGGCAGACGCAAGAATGTTGGGGCCACTTCGTGGCCCATCGCCGGCAAGCGCGGCTCCCACATGGCTCCCGCTAACCTTGGGGAAACAGCTTATTGCAGCGGCGAAAAGCCCGTGGGCCGCAGCAGCCGCGAGTGCAGCTGCAGCACCGCGCCCAGCTCCCGGTTGCGCCGCGAGAACTCAGCCCAGCGTGGGTCGGCGGCCATCGCCGCACGGCGCGCCATGCGCTCGTCGAGGCTGACGTAGGCCCACATGTGCACCACCTGGTTGACCTCGCCGAATTCGCTGGTGAAGAAGCCCACCAGGTTGCCCAGGTGCTCGCGCTGCACCTCCAGCGCATGGCTCTGGTACAAGGCCAGCCAGTCGCCCATCTTCAGCGGGTCGAGGGTGTAGGTTCTCAATTCGTAATACATGCGGGTTGCTCCGGGTGGTTGGTTGGCGCCTGCAGGCGCTCGGCGATATGGCTGGCGGCGAGCCAGCCGAAGGTGAGGGCGGGGCCGAGGGTGATACCGGGGCCAGGGTAGGTGCCGTTCATCATTGAATTCATGTCGTTGCCCACGGCATACAACCCGGCAATCGGCGCGCCGCTGCGGTTCAGCACGTTGGCATTGGTGTCGGTGACCAGGCCGCGTGCCGAGCCGAGGTCGCCAGTATGGATGCGGATGGCGTAGAACGGCGCCTTGGTCAGCGGTGCCAGGCACGGGTTGGGCTGGTGCTGAGGGTCGCCCATGTAGCGGTTGTAGCTGTTGCCGCCCTTGCCGAACGCACGGTCGATGCCATTGCGGGCGTCGGCATTGAAGTGCTCCAGCGTCTGTTGCAGGGCCTGCGGGTCGACCCCGATAGCCGCCGCCAGGGCGGGCACGCTGGCGGCGTGCTGCAGGTAGCCGGCGGCAATCAGCGCCGAGTTGTCCACCGGCTTTGGCCGCGCCAGGCCCAGGCCATAACGGTTCATCGCCTCGGCATCACAGATCAGCCAGCAGTGGCCGATACCATTGGCGAACATGGTCTGCACGAAGTGGTGGTACGAGTTGGATTCGTTGACGAAGCGCCGCCCGGCCGGGTCGACCGCGATCACCCCCGGCTTGGCGCGGTCGGTGACCAGGTGCGGAAAGCGCTCGCGCTGGCCGTTGGCGTGGCGTAATTCGGACACCGGCGCCCAGAAGAAATTGGCCGCCAGGCCTTCGCCCTGCGCCGCCGCAACCTTTTCGCCCAGGCGCAGGGCAGCGCCATCGTTGCTGGCCGGCGACATGCTCAGGTGGGCTGATGCGGCGTGCGGGCGATAGCTCGCGGCCAGCTTGCCGGCGGCAAAGCCACCCATGGCGCAGACCACGCCGCCACGTGCCTGCACCCGTATCAGTCGGCCTTCGCGCTGCACGATCACGCCGCTTACCACGCCGCGTTCGACAATCAGTTCCTGTGCCTCGCTGCGTAGCCAAAGTTCACTGCCGTGGGCAAAGGCGCTGCTGGCCAGGCGCGCGATCAGGGCGTTGCCGGTGGTCAGGCGGGTCCCGCGCGGGTGGCGCAGGCGGTCCCGCGCATAACGTGCCATCAGCTTCAGGCAATGCCACAGCGAGGCGGGCGAGCGGCGCAGGTTGAGGAAGTGCTGGATGTCCACGCGGTTGACCATCATGCCGCCGAACAGCAGCATGCCCGGCGGCGGCATCTGCAGGTCCTTGAAGCGTGAGCCAAGATGACGACCGTCGTACTCGACCATTTCCAGGGCACGGCCGAACTCGGTGGCGCCGGGTTCGTCGGGGTAGTAGTCCGGGGAATGCGGGCGCAGGCCATAGCGCAGTTCGGTATTGCGTTCCAGCCAGCGCAGGGCCTGGTGACCCTGCTCGATGAAGGCATCCACCAGTGCCGGGTTGTAACCGGCGCCGATGATCGTCTTCAGGTAGGTGCGCATGGCCTCGGGGGAGTCCTCGGCACCGGCCGCCTGTGCCTGATCGCTGCCGTAGATCCACACCGCACCGCCGGAAATCGCCGAGGTGCCGCCAAAGCGCTCGGCCTTTTCCACCACCAGCACCTTCAGCCCGCGGCGGGCCGCCGTGGCTGCCGTGGCGAAGCCCCCGGCACCGCTGCCGAGGACCACCAGGTCGAACACTGCTTGTTCGCTAGCGCTCATGGTTTCAGATCTCCAGCGGTGTGACGCCCATGAAGGCGCCGAGGTGGCCCAGTTGGGCGAAGGCCATTTGCGCTCCGGTCTGGATCGGGCAGCCGCGTTCGCGGGCCTGGTGCAGCAGCGGGGTGATTTCCGGCGAGGTGACCACGTCGGCCACCAGTGTGGCGGCCTTCAGGGTCTGCAGCAGTGCGGCGGGCAAAGGCAGCTCGCCGCTGTTGCCCATGCCGACCGGGGAGGCATTGACGACCAGGTCGAAGTCTTCCAGTGAGCGGTAAAGGGTGGCGACCTGCAGGGCTGGGAAGGCATTGCCGAGCACCTCACCCAGCGCAGCGACGCGTTCGGCGCTGGGGTCGCTGAGGGTGATGCTGGCAATGCCCGCTTCTCCCAGTGCATAGGCGATCGCACTGCCGACCCCGCCGCAGCCCACCACCAGCGCGCGCTTGCCGCTGGCCACGAAGCCTTGCAGGCGGGCAGCCCCGAGAAAGCCCGCGCCATCGACGTTGTCGCCCAGCAGGCGGCCGTCGCGTTCGCGGCGGATCACATTGACCGAGCCCAAGGCCTGGGCGCGCTCGCTGAGCCCGTCCAGCCGTGTAGCCAGGGCCTGCTTGTACGGCACGGTGACCACGCAGCCGCGCAGGTTGCGCCAACCGCGCAGGTGCTCGACAAAGGCGCCCAGCGCCGTTTCCTCCAGGTCGATGGGGAGCATCGCCAGGTCGCGGGCGTTGTTGGCGAACCAGGTGTTGAAGTTTTCCGGCGACTTCACCTGGGCGATAGGCGAACCGACGATGGCGACCAGTTCTGTCGAACCTCGGATCATGCTGACCTCCGTTATGGCTGTTGTTGTGGAGGCAAGCCTGGCGCAGGGCGGTTGCAGCAACAATGCGCTTATCGGATGTTTGATACGATAATCGCAGTCACCTTGCGGTTATCGCATTAACTGCCACTTTCCAAGAGCCGCGTACATGTCCCAGCCCGAGATCCATCCCCGCGACCTGATCGCCGGCCTGCAGAAAGGCCTGGCGCTGATGCAACTGTTCAGTGCCGAGCAACCCCGCCTGAGCGTGCCCCAGGCGGCCAGGCTGTCGGGCCTGACCCCCAGCGCCGCACGGCGTTTTCTGCTGACGCTGGTGCACGAAGGCTTCGCCGAGACCGACAACCGCCATTACTGGCTGACCCCCAAGGCCCTGCGCATCGGCCAGGCCTATGTCGATTCGGCGCAGTTGCCGCGCATGCTGCGGCCGATCGTCGAGCAGGTGGCGCGGCAGACTCAGGAGCATGTGTCGGTGGGCAGTCGTGATGGTGACGAGATCATTCACCTGGTGCGCAGCCGCTACAGCCACATTGCTTCGTTGTCGATCCGCCCCGGGTCGCGGGTGCCGATGTATTGCACGGCAAGCGGCCGGGTCTGGTTGGCGTGGCTGGAGGAGGGGCAGCGCGAGGAATACTTTGCGCGCAACCCGCTGAATGCGCTGACGCCATACACCCAGACCGACCGGGCGCTGTTGCAGGCGGAGTTGCAGCGGGTGAGGGCGCAGGGCTACAGCATCGTCGATCAGGAATACGAAATCGGCATGCGTGTGCTGGGTGTGCCGCTGCTCGACCGCAGCGGCCAGTTGAAGGCGACCTTGACCATCACCACCCATGCGTCGCGGTTGAGCATCGACGAGATGCGCCTGCGCTACCTGGCGACGCTGTATGAGGCGCAGGCGTTGCTCAAACCGGTGCTGGATTGAGGCATGGCAGGCTGTGCTGGGCCCCTGTGGGAGCGGCGCCGAACCGCCGCTCCCACAGGGATCGCGCCAGATTCTAGAAATTGAGCAAGACAGTTGCTCCCACAGCGCCCGCGCCTGCTGTTATGGGTTTAACTTTCAGTGTGCTTTAAGTTATAGGTCGGGTACTTACCCAGCCATGCAATCTATATCTGAAGTCTGCGCCACTGGTTTATTGGCACTGTTGTAAAGTGTCAGCATATATTGTTGCCCAAGACTACTTTCCACCAAGGTGTAATGTTTGCCTGGCTTAAAGTCCTTGTAAATGACGTTGGCATTGCAGGCACTACCATTACTGTCTCCGTCACCCTCGACATACAGCGTGCTGCCCAACGTATGCTGGCCCTTGGGTACCTCGAAATAGCGCCCGTCATCCAACCGCTTGCCATCCAGGGTCTCGGCCATCAACGTGGTCGTCGGCTCCTCGCGCAAGCTCACCCAAGCCTCGTCCGGGCTGGCTTTTGGCATTGGCCCGGCACAGCCAGCGAGCACTCCGAGTGCGCCCAATAGTGGTAATGCCAACCCCCATCTTTTACCCATCTTGCTCCCCATGAACGACCTCTGATTGCAGCTGCGAATGATTCGCACAGGATGCCAGCAAGCCACTTCGCTGCAAATGAATACAGCCACCGGTTTTCCTTAAAAAACGTTAATGGAGGTTTAACCGAAGTTTCAGGAAGTCCATGGAAGACTGCGCCCCGTTCAACTTTCGGGGGCAGGGTATGCTCGGTCTGGTTAAAACGGCACTTCACAAGCCCTACACGTTTCTGGTGTTGGCGATCGTGATCTGCATCGTCGGTCCCTTGGCGGCAGTGCGCACGCCAAGTGATGTTTTCCCTGATATCGGCATACCGGTCATCGCGGTGGTGTGGCAATACGCGGGGCTGGCCCCGGACGCCATGTCGGGCCGGGTGATCTACACCTATGAGCGGGCATTGAGCACCACGGTAAACGACATCGAACATATCGAATCGCAGTCGTTGCCGGGCATGGGCATCGTCAAGATCTTCTTCCAGCCCAGCGTCGACATCCGTACCGCCAACGCGCAGGTCACCGCCGTTTCGCAGACCGTGCTCAAGCAGATGCCTGCCGGTATCACGCCACCGCTGATCCTCAACTACAGCGCATCGACCGTGCCGATCCTGCAGATGGCGTTTTCCAGCCCGACCTTGTCCGAAGCGCGTATTCGCGACCTGGTGCAGAACAGCATTCGCCTGCCGCTGACCGCGGTACCCGGGCTATCGATGCCGACCCCCATGGGCGGCAAGCAGCGCCAGATCACCCTCGACCTCGACCCACAGGCACTGGCAGCCAAGGGCTTGTCCGCCGAGGACGTGGCCAATGCGCTGGCGGCGCAGAACCAGATCATCCCGGTGGGCACGGCGAAGATCGGCCGCAACGAATTCACTGTGCTGCTGAACAACAGCCCCACGGCCATCGACCAGCTCAACGCGTTGCCGGTCAAGGTCGTCGATGGCGCGCAGATCACCGTGGGCCAGGTGGCCCATGTGCGTGACGGTGCGCCCCCGCAAACCAATATCGTGCGCGTCGACGGCCGCCGCGCGGTGCTGATGCCAGCGCTGAAGAACGGCAACAACTCGACCCTGTCGATCGTCGACGGCATTCGCGGCATGTTGCCGCGCATCAACGAAACCCTGCCACCGGAACTCAAGACCTCGCTGCTTGGCGATGCCTCCACGGTGGTCAAGGCGTCGGTCGGCAGCGTGGCCCGCGAGGGGATCATCGCCGCCTTGCTGACCAGCGCGATGATCCTGCTGTTCCTTGGCAGCTGGCGCTCGACCCTGATCATCGCCGCCTCGATCCCGCTGGCGGTGCTGTCGGCCATCGCCTTGCTGGCGGTCAGCGGGCAGACCCTCAACGTGATGACCCTCGGCGGCCTGGCGCTGGCCGTGGGCATTCTGGTCGACGACGCGACGGTGACCATCGAAAACATCAACTGGCACCTGGAACAGGGCAAGTCGGTCCGCCGGGCCATCCTCGATGGCGCGCGGCAGATCGTCGGCCCGGCGTTCGTGGCCTTGTTGTGCATCTGCGTTGTATTTGTTCCGATGTTCATGCTCCAGGGCATCGCCGGATACCTGTTCCGGCCCATGGCATTGGCAGTGATGTTCGCCATGGGGAGCTCTTTTATTCTGTCGCGTACCTTGGTGCCGACCCTGGCCATGTTCCTGCTCAAGCCGCACCGGGTGGAGCAGGGCGAGGGGCGGTACCCCGAGGACGCGTATCTCAATCACCACGAAGGCGACAAGTCGGCCAACCCGCTGGTGCGCCTGCAGGCCGGTTTCGAAGCCGGCTTTGCCCGGCTGCGCGATGGCTACCAGGGCCTGCTCGAACTGGCCCTGGCCAACCGTCGGCGGTTCCTGCTTGGCTTCCTCGGTTGCGTGCTGGCCAGCTTCGCGCTGTTGCCAATGCTGGGTGAGGATTTCTTCCCCGAAACCGATGCCGGGGCAATGGCACTGCATGTGCGCCTGCCTTTGGGCACGCGCATCGAAGAAAGCGCTGCGGCCTTCGACCGTATCGAAAGCCGCATTCGCGAAGTGCTGCCGGCAGAGGCCGTGGCGTCGATCATCGACAACATCGGCCTGCCCATCAGCGGCATCGACATGGCCTACAACACCAGCGGCACGGTCGGCCCGCAGGACGGCGACATCCAGGTGTCGCTCAACTCCGGCCACGGACCGACCGCCACTTACGTGAAGCGCCTGCGCGAGGTGCTGCCAGACAGTTTCCCCGGCACCACCTTCGCCTTCCTCCCGGCCGACATCAGCAGCCAGATCCTCAACTTCGGCGCGCCGGCACCGCTGGACGTGAAGATTTCCGGCCCCAATGATGCTGCCAACCGCGTCTATGCAGCCGAAGTGATGCGCCGCTTGCGGCATGTTCCGGGCATCGCCGACCTGCGCCTGCAGCAGTCGCAAAGCTACCCGTCGCTGCAGGTCGATGTCGACCGCAAGCGCGCCGCCGAGCTGGGCATCACCGAACGCGATGTCACCGCCAGCCTGGGCGCTTCGCTGGCCGGTACCTCGCAGACGGCGCCGACCTACTGGCTCAACCCGGCCAATGGTGTGTCCTATTCCGTGGTCGGCGCGACCCCGCAGTACAAGATGAGCAGCATCGCCCAGCTGGAGGCGCTGCCGATCACCGGCAGCAACGGGCACACCGCTGTGCTCGGCGGCATTGCCAGCCTGGCGCGCACCAACACCGCCGACGTGGTCAGCCACTACAACATCACCCCGACCCTGGACCTGTACGCCAACGTCCAGGGCCGTGACCTGGGCGGTATCGCCGCCGACATCCAACAGGTCATCGACGACACCGCGCACCTGCGCCCCAAGGGCGCCACCGTCAGCCTGCACGGCCAGATCAGCGCGCTGCACGAAGCCTTCCACGGCCTGGGCCTGGGCCTGCTGGGCGCGGTGGTGCTGATCTACCTGCTGATCGTGGTCAACTTCCAGTCCTGGGTCGACCCGTTCGTGATCATCACCGCATTGCCCGCCGCGCTGGCCGGTATCGTCTGGATGCTGTTCGTCACCGGCACCACGCTGTCGGTGCCGGCACTCACCGGGGCAATCCTGTGCATGGGCGTGGCCACCGCCAACTCGGTGCTGGTGGTCAGCTTCTGCCGCGAGCGCCTGGCAGTGCATGGCGATGCCGTCAAGGCCGCCATGGAGGCCGGTTTCACTCGCTTTCGGCCCGTGCTGATGACGGCCCTGGCGATGATCATCGGCATGCTGCCGCTGGCCCTGTCCCAGGAGCAGAACGCGCCGCTGGGCCGGGCGGTGATTGGCGGGCTGATCGTTGCCACCACGGCGACCCTGCTGTTCGTGCCGGTGGTCTTCAGCCTGGCCCACCGCCGCTCAACCCCTCACGCTGTCGTTGGAGAAAACCTGCATGCCTAGCCGTTGCGTAGCTGATCGTCGGCGCTTGAAACTCATGGGGGGCGCCGGCCTGGGCCTGGCTGCCCTGGTGGTTGCGCTGGGCGTGTACGCCCGGCAGCACCAGGCCGCTGCGGTGCAGGCGTGGACCGAGCACCGGGCGACGCCTGCGGTAGTCACCTTTACCCCGTCGCTGAATGCTGGCGGTGAAACGCTGAGCCTGCCGGCCCACCTGCAGGCCTGGAACATGGCACGGATCAATGCCCGGGTCAGCGGTTACCTGAAGAACTGGCAGGTGGACATCGGCACGGTGGTCACGGCCGGCCAGCCGCTCGCCGAAATCGACAGCCCCGAACTCGACCAGCAGTTGGCCCAGGCCAAGGCCAGGCTGGCGCAGCACCAGGCCAGTGCCGCGCTGGCGCAAAGCACCGCTGCGCGCTGGCAGCACCTGTTCGCCAGCCATTCGGTGTCGCGCCAGGAGGTGGATGAGAAGGTGGCCGCCGCCGCGGTCGCCAGCGCCGATGCACAGGCCGCCGAGGCGGACTATGTGCGGCTGAAGGACCTGGCGGCGTACAAGGTCATTCGCGCACCGTTCACCGGCACCATCACCGCCCGCCACGCGCAGGTCGGCCAGTTGGTCAAGGCCGATAGCGACAGTGCCACTTCGCTGTTCGACATCGCCGACACCCGCCGCCTGCGCCTGTACGTGCCGGTGCCGCAGAGCTACGCCAGCCAGATTCTGCCCGGCATGCAGGTGCAGTTGTCGGTGCCTGAACGCCCTGGCCAGCACTTCACCGCGGCGTTGCTGGGTACCTCCACCGCCGTCGATCAGGGCTCGGGCACGCTGCTGGCGCAGTACGCGGTGGAAAACGCCAGCGCGGCGTTGCTGCCGGGCGACTACGCCAGCGCCCGCATTACCCTGCGCAGCAATGCCCAGGCCGTGAGCATTCCTGCCAGCGCCCTGATCTTCAGGGCACAGGGGCCGCAGGTGGCGGTGCTCGATGCGCAGAACCGCGCGCACCTGCGCAGCATTCATATCGCCCAGGACCTGGGCAGCACGCTGATCGTCGACGGTGGCCTGGGCCTGAAGGACCAGGTGGTGGACAATCCACCCGATGCCCTGCGTGACAATGATGCAGTGCGCAGCGTAACGCCGGGAGGTGTGCATGCGCCCTCGGTTTAAGCGCAGCGGGCTGCTGCTGTGCCTGGCCTTGCAAGGCTGCTCGCTGGCACCGCACTACCAGGCACCTGTGGTGCAATTGCCCGCGCACTATGGCGAGCGCTCTGGGGCCTGGCAGCGGGTCGACGCGGCAAGGCCACTGCCAGCGCAGTGGTGGACGCTTTTCGATGACCAACGCCTCAATGAACTGCAGGCACAGCTTGAGGCATCGAACCCGAACCTGGCCGCCGCGGTGGCGCATTACGATGCCGCAGCCGCCTACGCCCAGGGCCTGCATGGCGGGCTGTGGCCGCAGGCAAGTGCGAGCGCCACACCGCTTCGCCAGCGCCAGTCGGACCGGCGACCGCTGCGCGGAGACAGCCAGCCGTCGATATACAACAGCGACACTGCCGGGCTGAGTCTGAGCTTTGATTTCGATCTGTGGGGCCGCTTGCGCAATCAGGTGGCAGCGGGGGATGCCTCGGCGCAGGCCGCGGCGGATGACCTGGCCGGTGCACGCCTGAGCCTGCAGCGGCAACTGGCGGTGCTATACGTGCGTGCCCGTGGCCTCGACGCGCAGCGCCAGTTGCTCGACAGCGCCGTGGCAGACCGTAGCCAGCTGCTGGTGCTGATCCAGGACCGCTTCAATGGCAATATCGCCTCGGAACTGGACCTTGATCGGGCGGCTGCCAGGCTGTCCGAGGCCAAGGCTGCCGTGGATGACGTCGTCGCCCAGCGCAACCTGGCGCAGCATGCTATCGCCGAGCTGGTCGGGGCATTGCCGGGTGACTTTGCGCTGGTGCCGGACGCCGCGCCGCTCAAGGTACCGCAGGTGCCCAGCGAGCTGCCCGGCACGTTGTTGTTGCGCAGGCCCGATGTGGCCGCCGCCGAGCGTCGCGTGTTTGCCGCCAACGCCACCATCGGCGTGGCCCGTGCCGCCTGGTACCCGGACTTCAGCCTGGTGGGGCTGATGGGCGGGCAGACGCAAGGCGCCGGCAACCTGCTGGCCGCCGCCAATCGCTACTGGGCGATTGGGCCGGTGTTGCAGCTGCCGTTGTTCGACGGTGGCCGCCGTTCGGCCGATGAGCGCAGGGCCCATGCCGAGTTCGAGGCAGCGGCCGCAGCGTATCACGGCAAGGTGCTGCTGGCCGTGCGTGAAGTCGAAGACAACCTGGCACAGGTGCATGACCTGGCGCGGCAAGCGCAGGACGTGCAGCAAGCGGCGCAGGCGGCAGGCAGCGCCGAACAGATTGCCTTGCACAGCTATCGGCAGGGCGCGGTCAGCCTGCTGGATGTACTGACCGCCCAGCTCGATGCGTTGCAAGAGAAGCAGAAGCTTCAGGCGCTGAAAACCCGGCAGCTGGAGGCGCGGGTCGGCTTGATGGCGGCACTGGGGGGAGGATGGGGGGCTGACGCTTGAAGCCTTGCCGGAGCCAGGGCCGGCCCTCTTCGCCGGCCCTGGCGGATGCTCAGAAGTCCGCTTTCAACGTGACGGTATAGTTGCGCGGCTCGCCGTAGTTGTTGCTGGTGTTCAGCCAGCCGATGGAGGAATAGTACTTCTTGTCGAACAGGTTGTTGCCGTTGAGGGCAACGCTGAAGTTCTGGTTGATCTGGTAGGCCAGACGGGCGTTCCAGATGGCATAGCCGGCTTGTTCGATGTCGCCCACGCCGCCGGTACCGCCCTGGTTGATATTGTGGTTCTTGCTCTGGATATTGGCGCCGGCACCCACGCTCCACTGGTGCAGTTCGCCAGGCAGGTTGTAGTCACCCCAGAAACGCAGCATGTGGCGTGGTGTATAGCTGTTGAAGGCGGCACCGGAGGTCGAGGTGCCGTCACCCGGGTCATTGAGGAATTTGGTCGAGGTATAGGTGTAGCCAGCGAACAGTTGCAGACCGGTCAGCACTTCACCGCTGATTTCGGCATCCAGGCCTTCGGCGCGGACCTTGCCACCGTCGGCATAGCAGTTGTTTTCGCCATCGCACGGCGAGCCGTACTGGTACTGCGCGCGGTTCTCCTGGGTCACGCGGAAGATCGCAAAGCTGGTGTTGACGCGGCCGTCCAGCAACTCGCCTTTGAGCCCGATCTCGTAGTTGGTGCCTTCGATCGGCTTGAGCATGGTGTTGTTTGCCGTCATCTCCGTTTGCGGCTTGAAGATGTCGGCATAACTGACATAGGCAGACCACTGGTCATTCAGCGCGTAGATCAGCCCACCGTAGGGCGTGACTTCGCCGCTTTCCTTGGCGTGGGCAGGGTCGGGCGATTTGGCGGTGAAACGGGTCAGTTCATAGTCGTACTTGTAGTTGCTGACGCGCGCGCCCAGCACCAGGGTCAGCGGCTCGGCCAGCTTGTAGCGCACCACGCTGTACAGGCCGTTCTGGCGGATCCTGGCTTTGGAATTGCCGGCGTAGGTGGTGCCGAGCATTTCTGCCTGGGTTGGCTCGCGGGGCGAAATCGGATCGTAGATGTTCATCGGGCCCAGGTTGAGCATGCCGCCCTGCAGGTCATCGGTGCGCAGGTCGCTGGCGTTGGCGCCCACCACCACTTCGTGCTCCAGGCCGAAGGCGCGCCATTTGCCGGTGAGGTTGATGTCGGCGCCCTTGTTGATGTTCTCGAAGTCGTACAGATAGGCGCGCGATTGCATGCCGTCGCCGGTTGCCGGGTCGACCGCGCCACGGCCGAAGCTGTAGAGAATATCGTTGGTTTCACGGATGTAGCTGCCGGACGCTTTCAGCCGCCAGTCTTCGTTGAAGTCGTGGGAGAGGTCGGCGAAGTAGGTGGTCTGCTTGTTGTTCCATCTGTTCCAGTCGGCACCGACGAAGGTGGAGCGGCCGACATTCACTGCGCTGCCATCCTTGTTGCGCGGCAGGCCGCCGAAGAACGGTGTCGAATGCAGGTCTTCGACGCTGGCGCCGGCAGCGACCACGGTGGAGTCGGTGATGTCGTATTCAAGAATCCCGTACAGCACGTTCTTGCGGCTTTCTGCGGTGTCATAGAAATAGTCGCGGTCTTCATGGCCGGCGACCAGGCGACCGCGCAGCTTGCCGTCGGCGGTCAGCGGACCACTGGCGTCCAGGGTCTGGCGATAGGTATCCCAGGAACCGGCACTGGCGGTGATGGACAGCGACGGCTCGGCTTTTGGACGCTTGCGCACCAGGTTGATGGCAGCACCGGGGTTGCCGCTGCCTTGCAGCAGGCCATTGGCGCCGCGCAGGATCTCGACGCGGTCGTACAACAGCGTGTCGGAAGTGAAGCTGCTGCCGATACCGTAATAGCGGCGGTCCAGTGGCACGCCGTCATACTGGATGGTCTCCACCTCGAAGCCGCGCGAATAGATGTATTTGCCGCCGGAAGGACTCTGGTAGGTGGTGATGCCCGTGGTGTGCTCCAGCACCTGGTCGAGGGTGTCGAGGCGCTGGTCGTCCATCGCCTTGCGCGTGACCACGCTGACCGATTGCGGGATGTCCTTGAGGCGCTGTGTGCCTTTGCCGATGGTGACCGCGCTGGCGGTGTAGCTGCCAGAGCCTTCGGTGGTCGCCCAGTCCTGGCGGCCGTTGATGTTGAGTGGCTCGAGGTTGAGGGCGTCGCCGCTCAGGGGCTGCAGTTCCAGGCCGTAGACGTCGTTGCCGCGGCGCACGGCGCGCAGTCCGGTGCCGGCAAGCAGTTGCTGGAATCCGTCCTCGATGCCGTAGTCGCCCTGCAGGCCAGGGCTGGACAGGCCACGGGTCAGCTCCGAGGTGTATTGCAGGGTAATGCCGCCCTCACTGGCAAACCGCGCAAGTACCTGGGCCAGGCTACCGGCATTGATGCTGTAGGCATGTGGCGCCTGAGCGGCGGTGGCAGTGGCCGAGATGACAGAACCCTGCAGGGCGATGGCCAGGGCGAGGGCGGTTTTGCACCCCCTTGAAGTAGAGCGGATCATTGAAAGATTGTCCTTGTGTGTGGCAGTTCCACAGGTAAGGACTGACGAGTTGGAAAATCGGGCCAATTCTTTTCAGCGCGCCGTCACGGTAACCCAGTAACGGGTTCGGTAATCCACCTTCACGGGCAGCGTGGCGGGCAGCGCGGCGAGGATCGCGTCGGTGTTGCCCAGCTGGAACGTACCGCTGATGTGCAACTGCGCCGCCTCGGGCTGGCATCTCAGCCAACCTGATCGATAGCGGCCAAGCTCGTTCAGGAACTGCTGCAGGGGCATCTCCTCGACCACCAACTGGCCGTGTGTCCACAGACTGTCCTGTTCACGTGCAACGTCCACATTGCCTTGGCCTCCGGCGTCGAAGGCCAGCTGCTGGCCTGCATCGAGGGTTCGTTGCGGGCCGTCGACGGGCATCACCCTGACCGCGCCCTGAAGCACACTGAGTTGCGTGCTGCGCTCGCATTGCCGGACCACGAAGCGGGTGCCCAGGGCCTCCATCAGGCCTTGTTCGCTGGCTACCCGCAATGGCCGGGGTCGAAGGCTGGTGGCATCGGGCCCGCTGTCGACCAGGATCTCGCCACGACGCAAGGTGATCAGGCGTTGCTGCTCCTCGAAGTGCACAGACACCGCAGTGTCGGTATTCAACTCGAGCACCGTGCCGTCTGCCAATGTGAACTGCCTGTGTTGGCCCACTGCGGTGGCATAGGCTGGCTGTGGCAACAGCTGGCGGTAACCCACGTAGCCCATGGGCACGACGATGGCCAGGGCCAACAGCTGTTTCATCGCCTGCCGTCGTTCCCGGTCCAGCGTGCCCATTGCCAGGCCTGGCGGCAGCAGGCCCAACTGAGCGCATACGCGCTCGGCCTTCTGCCAGGCCCGCTCGTGCTCGGGCGCTGCAGCACGCCAGCGCGTGCAGGCCTCTCGCTGGGCAGGGCTGACGCCTTCGTCGAGCATCAGCATGTGCCAGTGGGCGGCCTGACGTGCCACTTCGGGGCTTATACGCGGCATCCTGGCAACCATTCAGACGTCTTCGTCGAACAGGATGCAGGCTTCCAGCGCATTGGCCATGTGCCGCTTGACCGTGCGCTCGCCAATGCCCAGGCGGCGCGCTACTTCGATGTAGCTCAGGCCTTCCAGCTGCACCAGCAGGAACACCGAACGCACGACCGGCTTGAAGGTGTCGAGCAGGGTGTCCAGTTGCTGCAAGGTCTCGCGCATGGCCCACTGTTCTTCGGCGGACAGCGCCAACAGCTCGGGCAGCTGCGCGAGCATTTCCAGGTAGGCACGTTCCAGCGACTGGCGGCGAAAATGGTCGTAGACCAGGCGCCGGCTGATGGTGGCCAGGTAGGCCCGGGGCCGATGCAGGCTGAGGCTGGCGCCAGCCTTCTGCTGGGCCTGAAGGATGCGCAGGAAGGTGTCCTGCGCCAGATCGGCCGCCTGGGCCGAACAGCCCAGCCGGCGGTAGAGCCATTGCTTGAGCCATCCGTTGTGCTCGGCGTAGGCCTGACTGAGATCGTCGTTGATCACGGGTATCCCTCCGGGGTGAGGGAGGCACCTTAGATGATAACGATTATCAAATCAATTTCTTTACGGGTGCTTGCAGCCGGTGTCCCTCGCTAGGCATGATCAAGGTCTCTCAAACATGACAAGGAATGCCGACATGCCTGCCTATCTTGCTGCGCAGAACGAATTGCTCGTTGGGGACGGCCTGGTGGTCGAGGCGCCCGCCGGGGAAGGGCCCTATGTCGTGGTGTTCGAGGACGATGAAGAAACCGGCTATTTCTACGCCCTGGATACCTCAGGCGCCGGCAACCCCATCCAGAATGCGCTGCACATCTACGACGTGGAAAGCGTTTCT
This sequence comes from Pseudomonas sp. LRP2-20, assembly GCF_024349685.1. NCBI lineage: Bacteria > Pseudomonadati > Pseudomonadota > Gammaproteobacteria > Pseudomonadales > Pseudomonadaceae > Pseudomonas > Pseudomonas sp. LR2-20. The sequence goes on from NZ_AP025944.1 coordinate 2,494,704, forward strand.
GACCGTGACAAGCCTTCGCTGGTCAAGATCGCCTGGTCCGAGGATCACCGCAAGGCGCTGCTGCTGATCAACGACTACCCGCATGCGGTTTTCGATTTCGAAGCCAAACAGGGGCATTGCCGTACCGGGTTCCCGCTGCCGATGGACAACGGCTGGTCGCACGCAGGCCATGAATGGGATGACAGCGCACTGCGGCATTTTGCCTGACGGTTTTCAGGTAACATCCGGGCATTGACCTTTCGGATCACAGCACAAGGACGAGCCGCTCATGACGGAGCAGATGATCTATGGCGTCGAAGGCGAAAGCCAGGCGTTGAAGGACGCCGTGGCCAGTGCCCAGGCGACCTTCAAGTTCTACTGGCGGGAAATGTCGTGGGAGGCACGTCGCATCATCAAGTGCCTCGACATGGCGGCCGTCAAGTTGTCATTCATGCTTGATCCGGATGACCCGGACATCCCTGTGGTCGAAAACATGTGGGTCAGGGATGTCGACTTCGACGGTGCCACGGTCACCGGAGTGCTGATGAATGAGCCCCGCTGGGCTACCGCGTTCAAGGCAGGCGACCCGGTGTCGCTGCCTTTTGCAGCACTCAACGACTGGATGTACGTCCGGGATGGCCACGTCTATGGCGGTTTCACTGTCGATGCGTTGCGCAGCAGCATGACTGACGACGAGCGCGCCGGGCATGATGCCGCATGGGGGCTGGGCTTCGGTGAGCCAGGTACCGTCGAAGTGGCGCCCGCCGCCGAGGGCCAGGCGCCCTGGCGGGTGTCGCGGGCATTGAGCCACTTGGCCGACCAGCAGCTGCTGGCGCAGCTGGAGCAAGGCGACCATCCCATGGCCGTGAACATGCGCGAAAAACTCGAAGAGGCCTTGCAGCAGTACCCCGGCATGATCACCGATTTCGACGACGGCGGCTGGTTGCTCCTGCATCGGGAAGTGCTGGCGGGTAACTACCCGGTGGTACAGGCACTGTTGCGCCACGGGGCCGACCCGCTGGCAACCAACAGCAATGGCCAGACGTCGCTGGCACTTGCACATGAAGCCGGCTGGCCACGGATCGCGCGGTTGTTGCAAGGTGAAGCGAGCGATGAACCTGAGCCGGAGGTGGCCAAGGGCTTTGCGCTGTGGCCTGTCGGACTGCTGCTGGTCGCAATGGCGCTTGCGTGGCTCTACTTCCTGGTGGTCGTTCCAGTGAGCCGTGCGGGAGTGGGGCAAGGTGCAGAGGTGGCGGGCATCTGGAGCTTCATGGGTGCCGTGCTCGTGCTGAGCCTCGGGGTCGTCAGCAGCACCGGCCCCTGGTACTTCAAACTACGCCAGCGTACACCGTTGTGGGGGGCGAGTCGGGCATTGGACATTGGCGCCCTGCTGGGCGTAGTGCTGATTGCCTTTGCATTGCATGATCAGGTGCAACGCTACGTCATCGCCCACTAGGGTCAGGTAAGCTCGGGAGATCGGTCCCCACTCAAACAAGCGGAGATGAGCGCCATGCATGAACCCTCCAGCGTTATCGAAACGGGGTGCTGGTGTCGGGCGAGGAAAACCTGATGAAGCCCGAGCCCGAGATTTTCCAGTTGCTGCTTCGTCGATACGGGCTCGACCCTTCGCGCACGCTGTTCATCGACGACGTGCAGAAGAACGTGGACGCGGCGAAAGAGCAGGGGATGCAAGCCTTGCGCTTTGTCGACGCGCAGCAGCTGCGCCAGGCATTGGCCGAGCTGGATGTGCCGGGCGTGAAGTAGACAAAGACCGCTAAAAAGCCCTAAAGTTTCGCCGAAAAAACAGTAGCTTAGAGAATTTTTCCGCGCCGTGTTACTCGTCGGATTTCAATTGTAAGCCTCCGTGCAGAGCCTCAGGATCGCCCCGGCATCCCTTTGAGGCTTTCACGCATGAAGTACTCCTCGATTCTCTTGTTGTCCCTTGGCTTGCTGAGCGGCGTCGCATCGGCAGGCGGCAATACCGAAGCAGGCATAGGCGGCGCATTGGGCGGGGTATTGGGCTCGGTGGTCGGCCAGTCGATCGGTGGCAGCACCGGCTCGGCAATTGGCGCTGGCCTGGGTGGCGCCGCCGGTGGCGCGGTGGGGGCCAACAAGCACAGCCGTGGCGAAGCCGCCATTGGCGGCGCACTGGGCGCCGCCGGCGGCAACGTGGTGGGTCGCCAGATGGGCGGTACCACGGGCAGTTTGATTGGCGCGGCAGCCGGTGGCGGCGTGGGCGGTGCCCTGGGTAACCACATGGGCCGGGAATACGATGATGAAAGTGGCCACCATTCCCGTGGTCGTGACTATGACGATGATGACGACGATGATCGGGGCTGGCGTGGTCGCCACCACGACCGTGGCCATCACTATGGCTGGCGCAAGCATCACCGTGACTGGCGCGACGACGACTGATCCGCGCCGGGGAGGGCGCCCCTGTCAAGGCGCCCCGAACACCATCGTCCAATACACGCCCTCATCGCTGCGCGCGTTCGCGACATAGGCCGCGCCGACCTGGGTGAACATCGGGTTCATCAGGTTGGCGCAATGCCCGGGGCTGGCCAGCCAGCCGGCCATCGCCTTGCTCGGTGAGCCCTGGCCCGCGGCAATATTCTCGCCAATCTGACGCCCACGGTAGCCGGCATCCCACGCCCGATCTGCCGGCAGATCACCGTTGCGGTCGCGGTGCGCGAAGAAATTCTCGTTGGCCATCGCCCGGCTGTGCCGCTGCGCCGCTGTTCCCAAGGCCGTGTTCCAGGTGAGCGGACGTGCAGCCGCGAAGCGCTGGCGACCACACAGGCGCGGCTTCGCCCGTGCTGCATTGACCTGCATCAGTAGCGCCTTGCTCGCGGAACGCTCATCGCCGAGCTGAGCGTCGAGCACGGGGCGCGCCAGCACCACCTGCCACTCATTGCGGGCGCGGCGGATGCCGATATCGGCAAACTGGTTATCGAGCAGGGCTGAGCAGTAATCGCTGCGCAGCATGGCAAAGGCTTGCTCGGCATCCTGCGCACCGACCAGGCGGATGCTGCGCACCTTTACCGCCTGATAGCCGGCGGCCTGCAACCCTTCGCGCAAGCGGCCACCGTAGCCGACCGGCAACGCCAGGTTCGCTTTCAACGCCAGTGGCGTTGCGTTCAGGGTTCTGCGCCCTTCGCAGCGCTGTGGCTGGGCGCGGTAGTCGTTGATGGCCGCCAGCAATTGGCCTTCCCCGCTGGCTTGTGCGGGGCTGATGAACAGCGGGATGAAATGAACCAGGCACAGCGAGACGAACGACGAGCAGCGGGCAGCTTGGCGCATGGAAGAACAGCTCTGCAGGGAAAAAGGCAGTCATGCCGATCAAAGGGCTCGGCTAAGACTGCGCGCCTCGACACAGGTTCACCGAGGCGCTGATCCCAGATGCGAAATTGGCCCGCGAGCGCTGGCAGCGCAATTCGCAGTCACTGATCGATGCCGGCGCATTCAACCCGCAGGAAGGGGAAAAGCTCGTCTGGATTACGGCATTCGCTGTTCAGCCTCACGCGTGCGGCTTCTGCCTGTGACCGGCTCGCGTAACTGGATTTGAGCCGCAATTTCTCTTGGTTGTCGTAGATGTCGAAGCCACCTGAAACGGTAGCGGCATAGAAACGGGATCCCGATTGAAAGGATTCTTTTTCGATTGGCACAGCGGGAACGATAACAAATCTTGATTGCATGATTCGTGCCTCCCCAGGCAGATACCTTAGTATTAGCCTGAGGAGTGGAAGTCATCAATATGACTCATCGGGACGATTCAATGACGTGTCGTGTCACGCGTGTCCCGGGGTAGGTCAGCCAGCCTGCGCCGCCAGGCTGTTACTCACATTACGCCCCAGCACCAGCACCGTGACAAAACCACAACCCACCAGGGCCGTGGCCAGGCTCAACAGCACCGAGCTGCCCAGCTGATCGACGATGCGCCCGCCAAAGAACGAGCCCAGCGCGATGATCACCTGGAACATGGCCACGAACAGTGGCATACCGCGTTCGACATCCTTGGGCGCCACCACGAACATCCAGATGCTGGAGCAGGCCGGGAACGCGCCAAAGGCGAAGCCCCACAGCGCGATCAGCATGGCCGCGCCGGTCAGGCCGGTGGCGAAGTAGGGGAACAGTGCGGTGCTGACGCCGATCATCACCGCCACCAGCATCAGCGTGTGGCGCACGCTCTGGTTGGCGGCGTAGCCGGCGAACAGGTTGCCGATCACCCCGGCCACGCCGTAAAGCAGCAGCAGCGAGCCAATGGTCTGCCCGTCGAAGCCGGAGCTCTGCTTGAAGAACGGCGCGACATAGGTGTACGCGGCAAAGTGCGCCAGGCCGATCAGCAGCACGGCGATCAGGCCGACCCGGGCTTGCGGGTTGATGAACAGCGCCGGCAGGTCACGGATGTGAATGGCCTTGTCCGGGTTGAGCCGCGGCAGCAGGAACAGCTGCGCCAGCAGTACCGGCACGCCGAGCAGTGCGGTGACCAGGAAGGTCATGCGCCAGCCCATCAGGCCGCTCAGCCAGGTACCCACGGGCACGCCCAGCACGGTCGCCAGGGTCACACCGGCCATGATGATCGAGGTGGCCCGGGCCACGCTCACGCCCTTGGGCGCCAGGCGGCCGCTGAGGGCGATGGCGGTCGCCCAGAAGCCACCGATGCTGATGCCCAGCAGCACGCGGCCGAACAGCAGCAGGCTGAAGTCGCTGGCGTAGGCCACCACCGAGTTGGCGATGATCATGATCAGCGTCAGGCCGATCAGCAGGTAGCGCCGGTCCATGGCGCCGATGCCCACCGACAGCAGCGGCGCGGCGAGGGCCGCCATGATGCCGGGCAGGGTCACCATCAGCCCGGCATGGCCGGCGCTGATGCCCAGGTCGCTGGCGACATCGTTGAGTACGCCCACCGGCAGAAACTCGCTGGTGACCAGGGCGAAGGCGCCCACCGCGACCGAGAGGATCGCCAGCCACTGCTGCTTGACGCTTTGTTGATCATGTTCGGGAAGGCCGTGGGAGGCCTGACTGACGCTTGGCATGTTCCTGATTCCAAGGTGAGGTCGCCTGTTGCAGGCGAGGGGGAGGGAAAATTGAAGGCGATTATAAGAGCCGGCTGTCGCACGTCGACAGGCGAGCCGCTCGATAGTATTCATCAACGGGATCGATGGGACGCGCCGGGTAGAGCGCCTGCTGAAGGCTGCGCGCGTTTGTATCACAGCGTATCCAGAGGAGATGCGGATACCCTGTGATTCGATTCGCCCGGGATCGTGACACAAGCCAGGTACGTTCCGGGCTTTAAATGGGCTCCATCGAAGCGAAGCAGTAACGCCTCGGTTCAAACCGAACCCATTGAAGCCCGGAGAGCATCACCATGAACCGCAAAGCCGTCTACGCCGCCTGCCTGTTTGCCGCCCTGAACGTCTGCACCCTGGCCGCCCGTGCCGAAGCCGCCGACAATGCCCGCGACTACACCTATGGCACCCAGCTGGACATCAAGAAAGTGGTGTCGACCAGCCAGGATGCAGCGCCGACCTGCGGGGTGGTGAACGCCCGCCTTACCTACCTCGACTCGCATGACCAGACCCAGGTGCTGAACTACCGCACCCTCGGTGACCACTGCATCGGTGAGAACTGATACGCAGCCACTGCCCCCGCCTGACCACAGAGGAGCATGGCCATGAACTGGTAAGACAGATTGCCTGAACGCTCGACCTCGGGGCTCACTGCTCGCCTGCAGTGGGCCCCGTCAGTTGTGTCGCGATGCGCACAGAGGGCCGATGGTCCGCCCCCCTCGGAGGCGCAATCACTCCAGCGCCTCGGCCACCCCCTGATCCTCACCCAGGAAGCCACCGCTCTGGTGCTGCCACAGCCGCGCATAGGTGCCGTTCTTCGCCAGCAGTTCGCTATGGGTACCTTGCTCGATGATGCGCCCCTCATCCATCACGATCAGCCGGTCCATGGCGGCGATGGTGGACAGCCGGTGGGCGATGGCGATCACCGTCTTGCCCTGCATCATCTCGTCGAGGCTCTCCTGGATGGCCACCTCGACTTCCGAGTCCAGGGCACTGGTGGCTTCGTCCAGCAGCAGGATCGGGGCGTTCTTGAGCATCACCCGGGCGATGGCTATGCGTTGCCGCTGGCCGCCTGAAAGCTTGATGCCGCGCTCGCCCACCAGGGTGTCGTAGCCGCTGTGGCCGTCGCGGTCGCTGAGCTGGCGGATGAAGCCATCGGCCTGGGCGTTGATGGCGGCACGCTGGATCTGCGCCTCGCTGGCCTCGGGGCGGCCGTAGGCGATGTTGTCGCGGATCGAGCGGTGCAGCAGCGAGGTGTCCTGGGTGACCATGCCGATGGCGCTGCGCAGGCTGTCCTGGGTGACGTGGGCGATGTTCTGCCCGTCGATGCGGATCTCGCCGCGGTCCACGTCATAGAAGCGCAGCAGCAGGTTGATCAGCGTCGACTTGCCGGCACCGGAGCGGCCCACCAGGCCGACCTTTTCGCCAGGGCGGATGCTCAGGCTCAGGCCATCGAGCACCTGGCGCTCGCCGTTGTAGTTGAAGCTGACGTTGTCGAAGGTCACCGCGCCGCCGCGGGTCTGCAGCACGCCGGCATCCGGCGCGTCCTGCACCTTGGGCCCGCGGGTGAGGGTGGCCATGCCGTCCTGCACGGTGCCGATGTTCTCGAACAGCGAGGTCATCTGCCACATGATCCAGTGCGACATGCCATTGATGCGCAGGGCCATGGCCGTGATCGCGGCCACCGCACCGGTACCGACCTGGCCCTGGTGCCACAACCACAGGGCGTAGCCGCCGGCGCCGAAAATCAGCCCGACCACCAGCGCCTGGTTGACGATCTCGAACTGGCTGACCAGGCGCATCTGGCGAAAGCCGGTCTGCTTGAAGTCTTCCATCGCCGCCCGGGCGAAATGCGCCTCGCGCCTGGAGTGCGAGAACAACTTCACGGTGGTGATATTGGTGTAGGCGTCGGAAACGCGGCCGGTCATCGACGAGCGCGCATGGGCCTGTTCCTGGCCGACCTTGCCCAGGCGTGGTACGAAATACAGCATGGCCAGGCCGAACAGCGCGAGCCAGGCAATGAACGGCAGCATCAGCTTGGCGGCAAAGCCACCGGCCAGGGCGATGATGGCGATGAAATACACACCGATGCCCGGCACGATCTCGATCACCGTGAACAGCACTTCACGCACGGCCAGCGCGGTCTGCATCACCTTGGTGGTGACCCGGCCGGAAAACTCGTCGGAAAAGAACGACAGGCTCTGGCGCAGCATCAGCCGGTGGAAGTCCCAGCGCAGGCGCAGCGGCAGGTTGATCGCCAGCACCTGGTGCTGCATCAGCGTGCGCAAGGCCACCAGCACGATGCTGGCGATCAGCAGCAGGCCGACGCCCCACAGCACGCGGCTTTCTTCTGCGCTCACGCCACCGCCGGCCTGCCAGTTGGAGAGCAGGTCCACCACCTGGCCGAGGAAGGAAAACAGCCAGGCTTCGTAGATCGACACGCCGGCACTGAACAGCGCCAGTGCCAGGATGTAGCCGCGGGCACCGCGGGTGCAGGCCCACAGAAAACGCAGCAGGCCGACCGGGGGTGGCGGTACCTCGTCGGGTGGGAAAGGGTCGAGCCAGCGTTCAAAGGTACGAAACATGAGGGGCTCCGGGGTTTACTCGGTAGCGACAACCATACAGGTTGTCGTGGGATTGCGTGAAGGCCACCAAGTGCCTGCCGGGAGATCTGCAGCGCCTGTGAGATCGAGCGCCACCCGCGCGGCGCATCGCGAGCTGCGCTCGCTCCTACGTTTGTTTCGGGCCAGTAACGCCTGTGACAGGCGCGCGCGACCGCCTTGTGGGTACGACGCGATATCGCGCCATGCACCAAGGCGTCCGCGCGCAAATCCCCCAAGAATAATTGGCCCGAAACAAACGTAGGAGCGAGCGCAGCTCGCGATGCGCCGCGCGGGCGGCGCTCGATCTCATGGACGCTGAACCTCTCAAGGCGAACACCCCGAAGCCCAATCGCCCCCGGCCCATGCCCCAGTTTTTTTACGCACTTTTTACGACTGAACAGTCTGCCTGCAGGGATACTGACCGCGCGATGCTCAGGGATGGCATGCATATCCAACCGCCAGTCCAGAGAAGCCCTTTCGTGAGCCAGTCCGCCGTCGCAGCAAACCCTCCCCAATCCAGCAAATCCTCCGCCGTCGGCATGCTCGTCGCCGCAGTCGGCGTGGTCTATGGCGATATCGGCACCAGCCCGTTGTACACCCTCAAGGAAGTGTTCGCCGGGCACTACGGCGTGCAGGCCAACAGCGCCGGTGTACTTGGCGTGCTGTCGTTGGTGTTCTGGTCACTGCTGTGGGTGGTGTCGCTCAAGTACGTGCTGTTCATCCTGCGTGCCGACAACCAGGGCGAGGGCGGCATCATGGCCTTGACGGCACTGGCGCACCGCGCGGCGGCACCCTACAAGCGGCTGGGCAGGGGGCTGGTGCTGCTCGGCCTGTTCGGCGCTGCACTGTTCTATGGCGACAGCATGATCACCCCGGCCATCTCGGTGTTGTCGGCCGTGGAAGGCTTGCAACTGGCCTTCGACGGCATCGAGCATTGGGTCGTGCCGCTGGCGGTGGTGGTGCTGGTGGCGCTGTTCCTCATCCAGAAGCACGGCACCGCACGCATCGGCATTCTGTTCGGGCCGATCATGGTGCTGTGGTTCGTGGTGCTCGGCGCGCTGGGCGTGCACGGCATCGTCCAGCGCCCGGAGGTGCTGCAGGCACTCAGCCCGGTGTGGGCGGTCAGGTTCTTCATCCTGCACCCAGGCATGGGCGTGGCGATTCTCGGCGCCGTGGTGCTGGCGCTGACCGGTGCCGAAGCGCTGTACGCCGACATGGGCCACTTCGGCCGCAAGCCCATTGCCCGTGCCTGGTTCCTGCTGGTGCTGCCGGGGCTGGTGCTGAACTACTTCGGCCAGGGGGCGTTGATCCTCGGTAACCCGGAGGCGGTGCGCAACCCGTTCTACCTGCTGGCGCCCGACTGGGCCCTGCTGCCGATGGTCGGGCTGGCCACGCTGGCCACCATCATCGCCTCCCAGGCGGTGATTTCCGGGGCGTTTTCCATGACCCGCCAGGCCATCCAGCTGGGCTATGTGCCGCGCATGTTCATCCAGCACACCTCCAGCGAGGAGCAGGGGCAGATCTACGTCGGCATGGTCAACTGGGCGCTGATGGTCGGCGTGGTGCTGCTGGTGGTCGGCTTCGAGTCGTCCGGGGCACTGGCGGCGGCCTATGGCGTGGCCGTGACCGGCACCATGCTGATCACCACGCTGCTGGCGTCGGCGGTGGTGCTGCTGCTGTGGAAGGCGCCGCGCTGGCTGGCGCTGCCGATGTTGCTGGCCTTGCTGCTGGTGGACAGCCTGTACTTTGCCGCCAACGCCCCGAAAATCATCCAGGGCGGCGCTTTCCCGGTCATCGCCGGGGTGGCGCTGTTCGTGCTGATGACCACCTGGAAGCGCGGGCGCAAGATCATCGTCGAACGGCTGGACGAGCATTCGCTGCCGCTGGAGCTGTTCATCGCCAGCTTGCAGGCGCAGCCGCCGCATCGCGTCAGCGGCACAGCGGTGTTCCTCTCCGCCCGCCCCGAGGCGGTGCCCCACGCCTTGCTGCACAACCTGCTGCACAACCAGGTGCTGCATGAGCAGGTGGTGCTGCTCACCGTGTTGTTCGAAGACGAGCCACGGGTCAGTGCCGGCAAGCGTTTCGAGGTCGAGGCCTTCGGCGACGGTTTCTACCGTGTGAGCCTGCACTTCGGCTTCATGGAAGAGCCCAACGTGCCGCTGGCCCTGAGCCGTTACCCCCATGCCGATCTCGAGTTCGGGCCGATGCGCACCACCTACTTCCTCAGCCGCGAGACGGTGATCGCCGGCAAGCAGAAGGGCATGGCCCGCTGGCGCGAGCACCTGTTCGCGTTCCTGCTGAAGAACGCCAACAGCAACCTCAAGTACTTCCAGTTGCCGCTGAACCGGGTGATCGAACTGGGCACCCAGGTGGAGATGTAACCGCCCCTTTCACAGCGCTTCACGGCGATAGGCATAGGTCTCGGCAAACCGCGACAGCATGTAGGCGCTGCATGACACCGGCGGGTACTTGGCCGGGTTGTCGCTGCCGGAGCAGTTGGGCAGGCAGCTGATCTCGGTGTCCGGGTGCGGTTCGGCGAAGAACGGCATCGAGTAGCGGTCCACCCCCAGCGGGCTGATCACCCGGTGCGGCGTGGAGGTGTACCGGTCGTTGCTCCAGCGCGCCATCATGTCGCCGATGTTGACCACGTAGGTGCCTTCGATCGGTGGCGCGTCGATCCATTGGCCGTCGCGGCTGCGTACTTGCAGGCCGCCGGCGTTGTCCTGATACAGCAGGGTGATGCAACCGTAGTCGGTGTGCGCGCCAGCACCTTGCTGGTCGGCGCTGCTGGCGGCCTGGCGGGGTGGGTAGTGGATCATGCGCAACACGCTGATCGGCTCGGCGAAACGCTGGTCGAAGAAGTCCGGCTCGATGCCCAGTGCCTCGGCCATGGCCCGCAGCAAGGTCAGGGACAGCGCGTGCATGTCCTGATAGTGCTGTTGCAGCAGCGCTTCCCAGCCGGCAATGGCCGGGTGGCGGTTCGGGCCGCGCAACGGTTTGCCGGCGAGCACGTCGGGGTGCTCGGCACTCATGTGGAAACCCATGTCGAAGGTCTCCTTCAGGTCGCTCGGCCGGTTCGGGTCGAGTTGCTCGGTGGCGATGGCGCCATAGCCGCGGTGGTGGGCGCTGCGGGTGATGTCGATACGCAGCTTTTCCTCGGCCGGGCGGGCGAAGAAGTCTTCGGCGGCGGCTTTCAGCTCAGCGATGCGCGCGGCCGGGATCGGGTGACCCTTGATGTAGTAGAAGCCCCATTGCCGGCAGGCGGCGTCGATCTGCCGGGCCACGGCCTGGCGGGCGGCGGGGTCGTGCTGGTACAGCGGGGCGATGTCGATGATGGGCAGTGTGTTCATCAGGGCTCCGGAAAGTGGGTTGCTGAGTTTCTCAAAGCTGGCGCGATCCCTGTGGGAGCCGCGCTTGCCGGCGATGGGCCGCGAAGCGGCCCCCACAACTTGTGCAATAACCGCGAAATCTTGGGGCCGCTTCGCGGCCCATCGCCGGCAAGCGCGGCTCCCACAGGGATCGCGCTCGCCGGGAGGCTGGAGTTAGAACTGTGGGCGCGGGGTTACTTGGGCAGCTGTGCAGTGATGCCCTTGACGTAGTAATTCATGCCCGCCAGTTCGGCATTGCTGGCCACGGCGCCTTCAGGGATTTTCACGGCACCGCTCTGGTCGAGGATCGGCCCGGTGAACGGGTGGAACGTGCCGTCCTTGATGCTGGCGATGATCTGCTCGGCGCCGCTTTTCACGTCGGCCGGTACCAGGTCGCTGATCGGCAGCTGGACGGTGCCGTCGGCCAGGCCACCCCAGTAGTCCTGGGGCTTCCAGTTACCGTCCATGACCGCCTGGGTGCTCTTGATGTAATGCGGCCCCCAGTTGTTGACGATGGACGTCAGCACCGCCTTGGGCCCGAAATGGGCCATGTCCGAGGCATAGCCCACGGCATAGATGCCGCGGCGTTCGGCGGTCTGGATCGGCGCCGGGCTGTCGGTGTGCTGGAACAGCACGTCGACGCCCTGGTCGATCAGCGCATTGGCGGCGTCCGCTTCCTTGCCCGGGTCGAACCAGGAGTTGACCCACACCACCTTGATCTCGGTGCCGGGGTTGTATTTGTCCAGCGCCAGCTGGATGGCGTTGATGTCACGCAGCACCTCCGGGATCGGGAAGGATGCGACGTAGCCGACTTTCTTGCTCTTGGTCATCTTCGCGGCGAGGTAGCCGCCGACGTAACGGCCTTCATAGGAGGTTGCCAGGTAGGTGCCGAGGTTCTTGTCCTGCTTGTAGCCGGTGGCGTGTTCGAAGGTGACCTTGGGGAACTGCTTGGCGACCTTGGCGGTAGGGTTCATGTAGCCGAACGAGGTGGCGAACACCAGGTCGTAACCGCCCTTGGCCATGTTGCGGATGACCCGCTCGGCGTCGGCGCCTTCCGGTACGTTCTCGACGAAGCTGGTCTGGACCTTGTCGCCGAACTGCTTGATCAGCGCCTGGCGGCCCTGCTCGTGCTGGTAGGTCCAGCCATGGTCGCCGATCGGGCCGATGTAGACGAAGCCGACTTTCAGCGGGTCGGCGGCGGCGGTGACGGCACAGAGCGCCGTGCCGAGGCCGATAGCGGCGGCCAGGGTACGCAACAGCCGGGTGCTTTTTTTCAGATGCATCGAGGGTTCACTCCTGTGGGTCTTGTGTCGTTTCTTTTTTATTGCCGGGGCGTCATCAGCGTCCCGCTTTCCAGGGCTGGCCCAGCGAAACCGGGGCGTACAGCCGGGTCTTGAAGGCGTTGCGCGAGAGCACCACCAGCACCACGATGGTCGCCACGTACGGCAGCATCGCCAGCAGGTTGGCCGGCACGCTCACGCCGATGCCCTGGGCCACCAGGTGCAGGATGCTGGCCAGGCCGAACAGGTAGGCGCCGAGCAGCACGCGCAGCACACGCCAGCTGGCGAACACCACCAGCGCCAGGGCGATCCAGCCGCGGCCGGCAGTCATGTTCTCTGCCCACATCGGGGTGTAGGCCAGCGACAGGTAGGCCCCGGCCAGGCCGGCCATGGCGCCGCCGAACAGCACCGCCAGCGTGCGCACACGCAGCACCGGCAGGCCCATGGCGCTGGCGGCGTCGGGGTTTTCGCCGACGGCCTGGAGGATCAGGCCGGTGCGGCTTTTCAGCAGCACCCAGGCGACCAGCAGGAACAGGGCGAAGGACAGGTAGACCAGCAGGTCCTGGTTGAACAGCATGTGGCCAATGATCGGCAGCTCGGCCAGCAGCGGAATTGGCAGCGCTTCAAAACCACTCAGCGGCTTGCCGACCCAGGCGCTGCCGACGAACGCCGACAGGCCGACGCCGAAAATGGTCAGGGCCAGGCCGGTCGCCACCTGGTTGGCCTGGCAGCCCAGGGCGACCACGGCGAACAGCGCGGCCAGCAGCATGCCGGCCAGGCAGGCCATCAGCACGCCGAGCCACAGGCTGCCGGTGGCGAAGGCGGTGATGAAACCCACCACCGCGCCGAACAGCATCATGCCTTCCTGGCCCAGGTTGAGCACGCCGCTCTTCTCGCACACCAGTTCGCCCAGGGCCACCAGCAGCAGCGGGGTACCGCAGCGCACCATGGCGTAGAGGATGTTGCCAAGCAGATCGAAATCCATTGTCGGAGCCTCAGCCTGCGCACCCATGGCGGCAGGCACATGTATGGGTCAGGGGAGGTCAGGCACTGGCCGCTTCGGCCACCGGCGTGCGCCGCCGCCAGTTCAGCGTGAGCCGCGGCCGGTAGAGGATCAGCACATCGCAGGCGAGCAGGTAGAACAGCATCATTCCCTGGAACAGCCCGGTCAGTGCCTGCGGCAGATTGAGGCTCATCTGCGCGTTCTCGCCGCCCAGGTAGAGCAGCGCCATGAGCAGGCCGGCAACCAGGATGCCAAGCGGGTTGAGCCGGCCGAGGAAGGCCACGGTGATCGCCGCATAGCCGTAGCCCGGCGACACCTGCGGCACCAGCTGGCCAATCGGCCCGCTGACTTCACTGACCCCGGCCAGGCCCGCCAGGCCGCCGCTGATCAGCAACGCCAGCCACACCAGGCGCTTTTCGCGAAAGCCGACGAAGCCGGCGGCGCGCTGATCGAGGCCGAGCACCTTGATCTGGAAACCCAGGAAGCTCTTGTGCAGCAGCACCCACACCGCCACCAGTGCCAGCAGCACGAAGTACAGCCCGACATGCAGGCGGCCATCCTCGAACAAGGCTGGCAGGCGGCTGGCATCGCCGAACATCGCCGATTGCGGGAAGCTGAAGCCCTCAGGGTCCTTGAGCGGGCCGTGCACGCAGTACAGCAGCAGGTTCAGGGCGATGTAGTTGAGCATGATGGTGGTGAGGATTTCGTTGGCATTGAAGTGCGTGCGCAGCCATGCCGCCAGTGCGCCCCACAGGGCGCCGGCAAGGCTGCCGGCCAGCAGCACCCAGAGCAGTGCCCAGCGGCTTTGCCAATCGATGAGGTGGATCGCCAGGGCGCTGCCGGCCAGTGCCCCGATCAGCAGCTGGCCTTCGGCGCCGATGTTCCAGATGCGCGCCTGGTAGGCTACCGCCAGGCCCAGGGCGCAAAGCAGAATCGGCAGCGCCTTGAGCAGCAGTTCGCTGACGCCGTAGAAGTCGCTGATCGGTTCGATCAGCAAGGTGTGCAAGGTCAGCAGCGGGTCATGCCCCTGGGCGCTGAACAGGATTGCGCCGCTGACCAGGGTCAGCAGGCCGGCAAGCAGCGGTGACAGCACCAGCATGGCGCGTGACTGCTGGGTACGGGGTTCGAGGGATAGCAACATGGCAGGCTCTCGTCAGATGGCGGCTTGCGCGGTGTCGAACTGGCCGGCCATCCAGCTGCCGACCTCCACGCTGTGGGTGTCGGCGGTGGCCTTGAGCGGTGACAGGCGCCCGCTGCACAGGGCGCCGATGCGGTCACTGATCTGCAACAGCTCATCGAGGTCTTCGGAAATCACCAGGATCGCCGCGCCGGCATCGCGCAGGGCAATCAGTGCGCGGTGTATCGCCGCCGCAGCCCCGACATCGACGCCCCAGGTCGGGTGGGCGGCAATCAGCAGCTTGGGGTTCTGCAGGATTTCCCGGCCGAGGATGAACTTCTGCAGGTTGCCGCCTGACAGGCTGCGCGCCGTGGTCTGCGCGCCCGGGGTCTTGACCGCGAAGCGCTGGATGATCTGCTCGGCCAGCGCCAGTACCTTGCCCGAGCGGATCAGGCCGCGCTCGACCAGGCCTTGCTGGAAGGCGCTGAGCAGGGCGTTGTCGGCCAGGCTCAGGTCCGGCACGGCGCCGTGGCCCAGGCGCTCTGCCGGGACGAACGCCAGGCCCAGGGCGCGACGGGCATCCGGATGCAGGTTGGCCATGGGCTGGTTGTCGAGGCTGATGCGCTCGCGCTCGCTGGCGTGCAGGCGTGTCTCGCCACTGAGCAGCGCCAGCAGCTCGTCCTGGCCATTGCCGGCAACCCCGGCGATGCCGACGATTTCGCCGCTGCGCACCTCCAGGCGCAGGTGCTCGAAGGAGGTGCCGAACGGGTCCTGGTTGCGCCAGCTCAGGTCGTCCACGCACAGCCGCGGCAGGCCACCTACGCGCTTCGGGTAGCGGGCTTCGAGCCCTTCGGCATCGCCGACCATCAGCCGCGCCAACTGCAGGTCGCTGCATTCGGCCGGTACGCAGGTGCCGGCAACCCGGCCCGCGCGCAGCACGGTGGCGCTGTGGCAAAGCGCGCGCACTTCGTTGAGTTTGTGGCTGATGAACAAGATGCTGCAGCCTTCATCAGCCAGCGTGCGCAGGGTGACGAACAGTTGCTCGACTTCCTGGGGCGTCAGCACCGAGGTCGGTTCATCGAGGATCAGCAGTTTGATGTCCTGCATCAGGCAGCGCACGATCTCCACGCGCTGGCGCTCGCCAATCGACAGGCTGTGCACCAGGCGTTCCGGCTCCAGCGCCATGCCATAGCGCTGCGACACTTCGCGAATGCGCGGCGCCAGCTGCTGCGCTGAGCCCGCCTCGCGGCCCAGCGCCAGGGCGATGTTCTGCGCCACGGTCAGGGTCTCGAACAGGGAAAAGTGCTGGAACACCATGCCAATCCCCAAGCCGCGGGCCTGGGCCGGATCCGCCACCTGCACCTGGCGGCCTTGCCACAACAGCTGGCCGGAATCCGGCCGGGTGACGCCGTAGATGATCTTCATCAGGGTGCTCTTGCCCGCACCGTTCTCGCCGAGCAGGGCATGGATCTCACCGGGTGCGATGCGCAGGTCGACGCGGTCGTTGGCCAGCGTGCCCGGGTATCGCTTGGTGATGGCGCGCAGCTCGAGACGCAGGTGCGTAGGGGAATCGGACATGGGGCTGCTCGACAGTGATGATCGTGAGCAGCTTGCAAAGCAAAAACATGGCCAAGTGGTCAAATTCCCGTTTCGCGGCCGTTGCAGGCGGGGTCGTGGCTGATCAGCGCAGCGCGGCTGGCGGGTGCTGGGGCAAGCAGGGTGTGTGGTTTTGGGGCGCAGGGGGCGCCAAAGTGGGGCGAAATTCAATCATGAGCCGTCTTGATGCTTTTACATATTGCGACTAATACTAAATAGCTGCCAAGAAGAGGGATGGTCATGCAGACGCGCTTTGTTGTGGTTCCCGCTCTACCCCCGGAAAAAGACTACCTGCCCAGGCGCGCAGGCTTCCCCAACGCATTGGGCAAGGGCTACGACCTCTATGACACGCTCGACAAACTCAGGTTGACGCTGAATTTCGCAACCCGTGCAGAGGCAGACTATGCCTGTGCCTGTCGCAATGGTGTGCTGTGCACGAGTGAAGAAAACGCTCGCGGTGGGCATTTAGGCTGGTACAACGCGCAATCCTGATGCACCGGGGCGATGCCTTGCCCCGGTGCCAAGCCAGCTATCAACGATCCGTGTCTTTATGCTGGGTGCCGCCCTGGGAGGATTGCCCGCCCATGCGCCCGGTATCGGCAGGGGTTTGCTTGCCACCCGCCTGGCCGCCCTGGTGCCCGGTATCCCGGGATTTCTCCCAGTCCTTGTTCATCTTGTCTTCAGGTTTTTGCCCGGACTGCTGACCGCCTTTCTGGGTGTCGGCCATGCCGCCCTGGCTGCCCTTGCCGCCAGCATCACCTGGATTGGCCTGGTGGCTGCCGCCTTGGTTTCTATCGTTGTCTTGATTGTTAGCCATGATCGCTTACCTCAAGTCAGACACAGGAAGTTCAGTGTTTACGTGTGACTGGCGAAGGTTGCGGCGCGCTGCAAAATCTTTCCGCTATTCGGACGAGGTGCTTTAACCAACCCCGGCCCAACCATTAGCGGGTGAAAGCCTGTTGCAGGTCGAAGGAGAGCCGCGTTCACCAGACAGAACGCCAAGGTGCATTTGCGCCGTCTACTGCCAACTGCCCTGAGCTTCTATCATCAAACCCTCGCAGCCCCACAGCAGGGTTGCTTCAGGGCAATCAACCATCAGGAGTTTCCATGGCAGAACGAGCAATCCGTGCCTCATTCGCAGGCGTGGCCTACCAGGTGAACATCACCAATGGCCAGCACCAGTGGGCCAGTGACGTCGCTGAACAGGCGGGTGGCGGCGATGTCGGGCCGTCGCCCCATGAGCTGTTGCTCTCGTCCCTGGGCGCGTGTACCTCCATCACCGTTGCGATGTACGCGCAGCGCAAGGAAATGCCGCTGGACGCCATCGACGTGGACATCACCATCGAACAGGAGCAACTGGGGCGTGAACCCAGGCTGCAGATCGCGCGCGAAATACGCCTGCGCGGGGCGCTGAGTGATGAGCAGCGCGCGCGGTTGCTGGAGATCGCCAACGCCTGCCCCATTCACAAGGTGTTGAGCGGCGAGATCATCATCGCCAGCAAACTGGTGGAATGACCCTCGCCGCTGCAGTCACGCGTCCCTAGAGGCAGGCGTATACCACCAGTTCCACCAGCATTTCTTCCCGGGCCAGCCCGGCCACCACGATCGCCGCACGGTTAGGGTAGGGCGCCTGGAAGTAGTCGGCGTACAGGCTGTTGACGGCAGCCAGGTAGCTGCGGTCGGTCACGTAGATCAGCACCTGGGTTACGGCATCCAGCGAACTGCCGGCTGCCTCCAGGGTGTGGCACAGGTTGTCCAGGGTCTGGCGGGTCTGCGCTTCGATGCCGCCGGTGACCACCTGCCCCTGGGCATCGATGGGGATCTGCGCGGTGTAGAGGGTGCCGTTGCCGACCACAGCCCACTCCAGGGGGGCCCTGGAGGCGTAAAGGTCAGTCTTGATTGCATGTTTCATGGCATGGGTTCCTGAGTGCAGGCGAGGGTCAGTCGGCATCGCTGCCGCCGCCTGCGCCATGGCGGCGGGAGGCTTCGGTGCTTTCGACGAGAATCTGTTCGGACAACTGCTTGAGCCGCTGCCAGGTGCCTGCGTCGACCGTGAAGCCCTGGTTCGCCGTGCGCGGTGTGGCGCGCGCGACCGGGAGGGCGTAGGCAGGCCGGGTGAACAGCACCGTGACGCCTTGCTCGAATGAAGCGGCGGTGCCGGGCTGGGCTTCACTGTGCAGCGCAGGGCGTTGCTCGCCTGCGGTAAAGTCGGCCAGGTGGCGCTGGCGGGCATCCTCCCAGCGGGCCTGCACGTGCAGCCCGCGTTCAGCGGCCTTGCTCAGGTAGCCCAGCAGCAACAGGCGGTTATGGCAGTGATGGATGCGCAGCAGTGCCTGGCCGCGGTGCAGCGCCTTTTCCAGTGCCAGTTCCACTGCCGTCGCGGCGCAGCGCAGCACACTCTGGCCGTGGGCGTCGATCACCAGCGAGGTGCTGTCGTCGTCGGTCAGGGTGAATGGCTGGGTGGCTTCACCTTGCAGAAAGTCCAGCGCCTGTGCCAGCGCGCCGATGCCGTCCAGCCCTTGCAGGTGCAGCCAGCCCACCAGTTCGGCCGCGTCCTCGCAGTCGCCCGGGGCAAAGCCCATGCCTTCGAACGCCTTGCGGCACATCACCTGGATTTCGTTGAGTGATACACGCATGGTCACAAGGCTCCCTGCGGCATGACCGCGAAGTTCCAGTCGTCTTCGAACGGCTGGCCGATGTCGCTCACCAGGGGGGCGCCCTGGAACAAGGTGATGCGCACCCAGCGGCTCGACTTGGGGTCGAACTTGCCCGCGCCGAAGAATGCCAGTTTGCAGCGCAGCAGGTGGATCGGCAGCATGTCACGGTCCAGCAGGTTGGCGCGGATTTCCCCGTAGGTGCTGTGGGCCATGCCTTGCAGGCGGCGCACCGTGCCTTTGAGCGCAGGCGCGGCAATCAGCAGGTGCGCGGTCAGTGCCTGAGGGTGTGCCTGCAGGTGCTCGAGCACGGCGCGGTGGCAGCGCTGGATATTGCGGGCGATGCCCAGTTGCATTTCCTTTTCTGCGCCTGGTTCCTCGGCGCGCATGCCCAGGCGTGGCTCCTCTTTCTCGGCCGAGCGATACCAGAAGAAGTGCTCGGCCTCCACGTTGTCGAAGTCGTAGGCCAGGGCCCAGCCATACTGCTGTTCGATGAGTTCGCGCAGCTGCCTGAGCGGCATCTGCGCGTTCAGCGGCCAACCCTCACTGGCCCCCATCTGCTCGGCCAGCGGCGTGGTGAATTCGGGGTACAGCTCCAGCAGCAGGCTCACCAGCAGTTCCTGGCAGCCCGGCCCGGCATGGGCTTCGCTCCAGCCCAGCAGCCGGGGCCAGAGGTCAGCGCCAGCGGGCTGGCCAGCGAGCCAGTCGTTCAGCGCAGCGAGTTCGGCCAGGGTTTGCCGATTCTGTTCGTGCTGGCGCAGGTCTTCGGTCTGGGTCTGGCTGAGGTGCAGGCTGGCCCGCGCCAGCAGTGCGTGCAGGCGTAACAGCCGGGCGGGCTCGGCCGGGTGCGCCAAGGCCTGGCCCAGCGCGGTTTCGCGCATGTGGATCCAGCGTTCCACCAGCTGCGGGTGGTTGATCAGGAATGGCGCCATGCCTAGCCCGGTCGCGTTGCCGACCCCCAGGTAACGTTGCAGCGCCGGGGCCAGCGGCACGGCCCGCTGTGGGGCGAGGGCGCGGGCCATGTGTTCGATCTGCTCGATGCTGAAGTGGCGAAGCAGGTAGACCGTGAACATCTGCGCGCTGAACGGCTGGTTGAAGTCCGGGTTGTCCTGCAGGCAACCGAAGTCGGCGATGCCGAACTTGCCGTTGCCGTACACCGCAGTGGTGCGGTAGAGGTAACCGACCTCGGCCAGTTGGTGCGGATCTGGCTGTTGCCCTTCGGCCAGCGCCGCGAGGAAGCGGTCGAAGTTGCGCAGGCTGCGGTTGGCCCGGGACAGTACCAGTACACGGGCATCGAAGCGCCCAGCCTCCTGCAGCGGCACGTTGCGTTGCAGGTCGGCCAGTTGCGCCGCGTCGACGTCGCCGGCGACCAGCACAAAGGTGACGTCCCACTGGTCGGCGATCACCCGGTCGCTGCGTTTTTCTGGCGGCAGGTAGGCCGAGAACAACACGCAGTGGTAATGGCCATTGGGCGTGTCGATGCTGTAGATGGCCGTGCCAAAGCCTTGCGCATCAAGGTCGAAGCGGTTGCGCTGGATCTGCCAGCGCTGGTTCATCATCCGCCGCATGCTGCTGCGTACGAAGCTCAGCGGGCTCTGGAAGTGGCTGCCCAGCCGGGCCAGGTCCATGACCTGGCTGGCAGGGCGCAGCGCCAGTGTTGCAGGTAGGCTGTTGGACATTGTTGTCGTACCTGGATGGATCATGTTCAGACGCCTTGTTCGCGGGCCATGTGCCGGGCAATGCGCACCGCATCCCACAGCGCCGGCAGGATCACCAGCGACACCGGCACCGCAGTGATGACAATGAAGGACTGCAGGGCCGTCACGCCACCCGCGCCGATGGTGATCAGCACCACCGCCGCCAGGCCCATGCCGATGGCCCAGAATCCACACAGCCATTTCTTCGGTTTATCGTTGCTGGACATCGCCAGCGCCACGGTGAAAGCCATGGCATCGCCATTGGTCGCCACCGAAATGAAGCTCAGGAACAGGAACAATCCACTGATCAGTCCGCCCAGCGGCAGGTTCTGCGTCACCCCCAGCAGCAGGTCCTCGGGCTGGGTGCCATGGGCGGTGACGACGCCTGGCGTCTGCAGCTCCAGGCCGATGCCGGTGCCGCCGACCACGGTGAACCAGAACATGGTCACCAGCGGTGCGATGATCGACAGCGTCATGATGATCTCGCGAATGGTGCGGCCCCGCGAGATCCGCGCGACGTACAGCGCCACCATGGGGGCGTAGCCGATGAACCAGCCCCAGTAGAACACCGTCCACCAGTCCAGCCACTTGGGGTCGGCACGGAACATCGTCATCGGGATGAAATGCTCGATGTGCAAGGCGAAGGCTGCGGGGAAACCGCCGAGGATGAACAGGGTGGGGCCGCACACCACCATGAACAGCGCCAGGCCGATCATCAGCCAGACATTGATCTCGCTGACGAAGCGGATGCCCTTGAGCCCCACCAGGCAGGACACGGTGTACATCGCCGTGACCAGCACGATGGTCAGTGACTGGGTGACGATGTCGTTGGGCAGGCCCCACACCGCATGCAAGGCGCTGCTGATCTGCAGGCCGAGAAAGCCGATCGGGCCGATGGTGCCGGCAACCACGGCGATGATCGACGTGGCGTCGGCCAAGGTGCCGATCGGGCCCTTCAGCGCACGCTCGCCAAACAGCGGGTAGAGCAGGGTGCGCGGTGCCAGCGGCAGGCCCTTGTCGTAGTGCAGGTGCATCAGCACGATGGCCAGCAGGCTGCCCAGCACGGCCCAGGCCAGAAAGCCCCAGTGCACGAAGGCTTGCGCCAGGGCCGCGGTGGCCGCTGCCTCGCTGTGCGGTTGCAGGCCGGCGAACAACGGCGGCGGGCTGGCAAAGTGCATCAGCGGTTCGGCCGCGGCCCAAAAGGCTCCGCCACCGGCCAGCAAGGCGCACATGATCACCGCGATCCAATTGAAGGTGCTGATGTCCGGGCGCTGGGTCACGCCGCCCAGGCGCACGCGCCCGCAGCGGGAGAAACCAATGGCCAGGCTGACCGCGAAGGTCGCCAGCATCAGCACCTGCCAGTACAGGCCAAAGGCCTTGGTCGACCAGGCGAACAGGGTGTTGACCAGCGCCGAGACGGTGTCGATGTCGATCAGCGCGGCCAGCAGGAAGGCGCCGAGGAAGCCGCCGCTGATCAGGAACAGCGGCCAGTCGATGTCCCGCGTCAGCGGCAGGCCCATGGCCTGGCCTTCTGCCTGCAGGGTGGTTGGGTTTTTCATGAAGCCTCCGGAACCTGCGATTGTTGTTATTGTTGATGCTGTCCGTGCAAGGGGCTCAGGCCTGCGCCGTGGTGGCGGTCTCCAGCAGGCGCAACCAGTTCAGCCCCATGATCCTGGCCACGTCGTCCTCGGCAAAGCCGCGGGCGCGCAGGCCGTGGGCGATGTTGCAAAAGTCGCGGCTGTCGCGGAACCACTGCAACGGTGCCGGCCAGTTGGCGTTGTCCTTGGAGCCTTCGCCGTAGTCCTTGTCCTTGCTCCAGCGGCCATTGCGCATCCATTCGAGCACCGCCAGCGGTTGTGCCTGGCACAGGTCGGTGCCGATGCCGATATGCTCCACGCCCATCAAGTCGGCGGTGCGCGCCACCATGTCGCAGAAGCTTTCCAGGCTGCAGTCCGACGCGCCCTTGAGGTGGAACGGGTAGGTGCTGAAGCCCAGCAGCCCACCGGTCTCGGCGATGCCACGCAGCACGGCATCGGACTTGTTGCGCTTGGCGGCGTGGAAGCTCGCCGGGTTGGCGTGGGAGATGATCACCGGCCGGCTCGACAGCTCGATGGCTTCCAGCGTGCTGCGTTCGGCGCTGTGGGACATGTCGATGAGCATGCCGACCCGGTTCATTTCGGCGATCACCTGGCGGCCGAAGCGGCTGATGCCGTTGTCCTCGCGCTCGTAGCAGCCGCTGGCCAGCAAACTCTGGTTGTTGTAGGTGAGCTGCATGACGAACACCCCGAGCTGGCGGAACACCTCTACCAGGGCAATGTCGTCCTCGATCGGCGAGCAGTTCTGGAAGCCGAAGAAGATCCCCACCCGCCCTTCGACGTGGGCCAGGCGAATATCGGCTGCCGAGCGCACCGGGCGGATCAGCTCGGGCCAGGTTTCGAAGCGGCGGTTCCACTCACCCAGGCGCGACAAGGTCTCGCGGGCGTTCTCGTGGTAGGCGATGGTGGCGTGCACCGCGCTCAGGCCACCGGCCTGCATCTGCTGGAATATTTCCGGGCTCCAGTTGGAGTACTGCAGGCCGTCGATCATCAAGAGGTCGTGCATGGCGCGTATTCCTTCAGGGCCGCAGGTAGGTGGTCTTGACCACGGTGTAGAAGTCGCGGGCGTACTGGCCCTGTTCGCGGGGGCCGAAGCTCGATGCTTTGCGGCCGCCGAACGGCACGTGGTAGTCGGTGCCGGCGGTGGGCAGGTTGACCATCACGCAGCCGGTCTGGGCACCCCGCTTGAAGGCGCTGGCGTGGCGCAGCGACTGGGTGATGATGCCGGCGGTAAGGCCGTATTCGGTGTCGTTGAGGGTGGTCAGGGCCTCGTCGAAGTCACGCACGCGGATCACGCAGGCGATGGGGCCGAACACTTCCTCGCGGTTGATGCGCATGTCGTTGCGGCTGTCGACGAACAGCGCCGGGCGCATGTAGTAGCCGTCGCTCTCCAATTGCAGCCGTTCGCCGCCTTCGATCAGGGTGGCGCCTTCGGCCTGGGCCAGCTGCAGGTACTGCAGATTCTGTTCAAGCTGGCGGGCGTCCGCCACCGGGCCGATCTGCACGCCGGCCTCCAGGGCATGGCCGACCTTGAGCTGGCGCATGCGCAGGCGCAGGGCCTCGACGAAGCGGTCGTGGATGCCGTCGCAGACGATCAGTCGTGAAGACGCCGTGCACTTCTGCCCGGTGCCGAAGAAGGCGCCGTTGAGGGCGCATTCCACCGCCAGGTCGAGGTCGGCGTCGTCCATCACCACCAGGGCGTTCTTGCTGCCCATCTCCAGCTGGCAGCGCACCAGGTTGCCGGCGGTGGCGACAGCGACGCGGCGGCCGGTCTGCAGCGAGCCGGTGAAGGTCAGGGCGTCGATTTCGGCCGACTGCACCAGGGTTTCGCCGACGCTGGCGCCGCTGCCCATGACCAGATTGAAAGTACCGTCAGGCAGGCCCTGGCGGCTGATGATCTCGGTCAGCGCCCAGGCGCTGGCCGGCACCAGGTTGGCTGGCTTGAACACCACGGTGTTGCCGAACGCCAGTGCCGGGGCGATCTTCCAGGCGGCGGTGGCCATGGGGAAGTTCCACGGGGTGATGATGCCGACCACGCCCACCGGTTCGCGATGCACTTCGATGTCGATGCCGGGGCGCACCGAGGCGGCGGTCTCGCCCATCTGGCGCAGCACTTCGGCGGCGTAGTAATGGAAGAACTGGCCGCTGCGGTGGACCTCGCCGATGCCTTCGGCCAATGGTTTGCCTTCCTCGCGCGAGAGCAGTTCGCCGAGTTCTGCCTTGCGTGCGATCAGTTCGTCGCCGATGGCCATCAATACCTGCTGGCGGGCTTCCAGGCCGCTGGCCGCCCAGTGCGGCTGGGCGCTGCGGGCGGCCTGGATGGCCTGGCGGGTCTGTTCGGCGCTGGCCTGGTGGTAGTGGCCAATCAGGTCGCGGGTGTCCGATGGGCTGTGGTTGCCCAGGGTGGCGTGGCCTTCGCACCACTGGCCATCGATGTAGTTCTTGTAGGTCTTGAGTGACATGGCTGAAAGCCTCCGTTTGCCTGGCCTTCATCTTGCGAGCAATATGCAGCAAATAAAAATTAATAAAAAAAATGCTTTGATAAGGAACGCTAACCATGTTGCCCGAGCTGAAAATCGCCCAGCTGCGTTACTTTTTGCTGGTCGCTGAACTCAAGAGCTTTCACGCTGCGGCCCGCCAGGCCTTTCGCACCCAGCCGGCGATCTCGCTGGCGGTGCGCGAGCTGGAGCAGAAGCTGGGCCAGGCGCTGATCGAGAAGGGCGGCGGCCGGGTCGAGCTGACCCCGTTCGGCGAGCATTGCCTGCCGTTGTTTCGCGGGCTGATCGAGCATCACGACCGCATTGCCCGTGAGGCCACCTTGTTGGCCCGGCATGAAATCGGCCAGGTCAGCATCGCCACTGTGCCGTCGGTGGCCAGCCGCATGTTGCCCGGGCCATTGGCGCGGTTCGTGGCCGAGCACCCGAATGTGCAGGTCAGCATCCAGGACGGCACGGCCGAGCGCGTCCAACAGTTGCTGGCCCAGGGGCAGGTGGACTTTGGCATCAGCAGCTTGTGGGCAGAGGACGAGCAGCTCGACTTCGCCCCGATCGTCAATGACCAGGTGGGCGTGGTGTGCCGCGCCGACCACCCACTGGCGCAGGCGGGCGATGCCCTGCACTGGTCGCAGTTGCAGGGTGTGCCGATGGTCCGCAACGGCACCTCGCAGTTGTTGGCTGGCACCGAGGCCGAATGCTTGCTGGAGCACAGCCGGTTGTTCGTTTCCAACATGATCTCGTTGATCGCAATGCTGGAGGAGGGGGTGGGCATCAGCACCTTGCCGTACCTGGCGTTCCCCCTGGAGAACGACAAGCTGGCGTTCGTGCCGCTGGTCGAACCCAAGGTGGAGCGGCACATCGGCATGCTGACGCGCAAGGGCCGCAGCCTGTCCCCTGCGGCAGCGGCGTTGATGGCCTTTCTGCAGGTGCAGCTGGCAACGCCGAGGTAGCTTTCTTCGCCCTGGGGCAATAATCCCTGGCCCATGATTGCCTGGCTGCAAGCCGCAGCCTGGTTAATGCCTATTCAAATTGGCGGCATTTCAAGGTTTGATGGTAGGGGCGCACTACCCATGCCATCTCTTTCGCTTGTGCCTGACAGGAATAAACCATGGACAAGATGATGGCCCTGACCATCTTCGTCGCCGCTGCCGAGCACGGCAGCTTCAGCCGTGCAGCCGAGCAACTGGGCAAGACGCCATCGGCCATCACCAAGGCGGTGGCGCACCTGGAAAGCGAACTGGGCGTGCGCCTGTTCGAGCGCACCACCCGGCGCATGGCGCTGACCGAGGCCGGTAACCTGTACCTGGACGGCGCCCGCCAGGCGTTGATGCACCTGCAGCGGGTGACCGAGGAGGTGGAGCAGCTGCAGCATGCGTTGCGCGGCACCCTGCGCATCACCGCACCGCCGTCGTTCGGCCCGGCGTTTCTCAACCAGGTGTGCTGCCGCTTCCTGCGCGAGCACCCGCAGGTGCGCCTGGAGGTCAACCTCAACGATGCCAACGAAGACCTGATCGATGGCGGTTACGACCTGTCGCTGCGCGATGGCCCCACCGACCAGCCGGAGCTGATCGCCCAGCCGCTGATCGAGAACCGCGTGATGCTCTGCGCCAGCCCCGCCTACCTGGCCCGCCATGGCGAGGCGATCACCCTGGACAACTATGCCCAGCACGACTGGCTGCTGCTGCGCCACCCGCTGCTCAACCGCAGCTACTGGTGGATCGAGCACGAGGGCCAGACCCTGCGCGTGCGCCAGCCCACGCCGAAGCTGGTGAGTGACAGCTTCGATTTCCTGCTGGCCTGCCTGCTCGATGGGCAGGGCTTGCAGTTCGTGCCGACCTGGAGCGCCGCGCCGTACCTGGCCAGCGGGCAACTGCTGGAGGTGATGCCCGACTACTGGCGGGCGCTCAGCGCGTTCGGGCCGTGGGTGCATGTGCTGTACCTGCCGCACCGGCGCAATACCCGCAAGGTCCAGGCGTTTATCGCCATGCTGCATGACCACCTGCGCGGGCAGGGCGCGCCGGTGCTGGGGCGCGGCTGAGTTTTTCCGCCTGGGCACAAAAGTTGTGCGGGTTGTGGCAATGATCGGCGCAGGAACGCTGGTTAGGCTTGCAGGCGTCTGACCACCGCGTACCAGGAGTTTCCCGCCGTGAAGATCCACACCCACGTCACCGACATCCGCAACCCCCTCGAGCGGGGCCGCCAGATCGGCGAACGCTTTGCCGAACAGATTCGCACCACCACCGCCCTGTACCTGGGCTTTTTCCCACGGGTGGGCGTGTCGCTGGGCGAGGCGCAGCGCATCGGCGAAAACAGCCTGGCCGCCCTGGAATCCTGGTGCCCGCAGCTGGCCGCAGAAGTGATCGGCATGGCCGACGGCGCCGGCCTGCCACTGTGGCAGCTGGCGAGCCTCAACGCCCGCACCGAAGTGCTGGCCGCGCGCACCCGGCACAGTGAATGCTCGACCACCGTGCACGCACCTTGTGGCCCACGTGCGCCACAGACCCTGCAGACCTGGGACTGGCACGACAGCCTGTGCCCCCACGGCTTGATGCTGGCGCTGCCTACCGAGCGTGGCATGCAGGTCAAGCTGTTCTGCGAGTTCGGCATGCTGGCCAAGCTGGGGGTGAACAGCGCAGGCCTCGGCCTGCACTTCAACATCCTGCACCACAGCAGCGACAACGACAGCGGCGGGGTGCCGGTGCACGCCATCGCCCGTCGCCTGCTGCAGGACGCCAGCAGCGTCGACGAGGCCATCGAGCTGGCCCGTTCGGCGCGGGTCAGTGCCTCGACCGTACTGACCGTATTTTCCCGTCAGGACAGCAGCCCGCGCGCGGTGAGCATCGAGCTGAGCCCTGCGCGCACGGCGCTGGTGTTGCCCCGTGAAGACGGCTGGCTGCTGCACACCAACCACTTCCTCGACCCCCAGCTGAGCCGCGGTGAGCAGGTCGCCGACCGCGCCGATACCCAGTGCCGCCTGGGCCACCTGGAGCAGGTGATCGGCCAGATGGGCAGCGCCGACCTGCGTGCCCGTGCCGAGGCCATGTGCGGTGCCGCGGGCGACAGCGCACCGATCTGCTTCCACCCGGACATGGCCATGCCCGACACCGAACGCTGGGAAACCCTGCTCAGCGTCGGCATCGACACCGAACGCTGCCTGCTGGAATACGTCGCCGGCACGCCCGTGCAGCTGGCCAGGGCCGGCTTCCAGACCTTCTGAGCCAAACCTTCTGAGGCATACCGGTTGCAGCCTGGCCGGCTGCACCCGCTGAACGAGAACAACAACAATGCATTCGCGACAGACTCAGCCTGCATCATCCCGCTCCGCGTTCCGTACCTTTTGTGTTTCCGGCATGGGCACGGCGCTGGAGTTCTACGACTTCATCATCTACGGCACCGCCGCCGCACTGGTGTTTCCCCAGGTGTTCTTCCCGCAGATGGACCACCTGACCGCCACCCTGGTGGCGTTCAGCGCCTTCGGCGCGGGCTTTTTCGCCCGGCCGCTGGGCGGCCTGGTGTTCGGCCACTTCGGTGACCGCCTCGGCCGGCAGAAGGTGCTGGTCACCACCTTGCTGCTGATGGGCCTGAGCACCTTCCTCATCGGCTGCCTGCCCGGGCATGCCAGCGTCGGCGTGGCCGCGCCGGTCATGCTGGTGCTGCTGCGCCTGATCCAGGGCTTTGCGGCAGGTGGCGAGTGGGGCGGCGCCGCACTGTTCGGCATCGAGTCGGCGCCACCGGGGCTGCGTGGCTTGTGGGGCAGCTTCACCAGCATGGGCATCGGCGTCGGGGGCATTCTCGGGGCGGCGGTGTTCGCCATCGTCAGTGCGGCGTTCAACGACAACCTGGTCGATTTTGCCTGGCGCATCCCGTTCTGGCTGGGCGGCACCTTGGTGCTTATCGGCCTGTATGCCCGGCTCAAGGCGCCTGCAGCGCCCGTTGCGCCTGTGGCCAAGGCTGCGCGCGCACCGCTGGCCGAGGCCCTGCGCCAGCGCCCACGGCAACTGCTGTTGTGCACCGGGATCGCCTTCGGCTACTGCACCATCGCCTACATCGGCAGCACTTTCTTCCTTACCTACGCCACCCAGGTCGGCTTTGGCAGTACCCAGGCGCTGATGTTCGACCTGGCGCTGTCGGTCGCCATCGTGCTCTCGGCGCCGCTGTTCGGCTACCTGTCGGACCGCCTGGGCCGGCGCGCAGTGATGAGCTTCGGCGCGCTGGTCATGGCCATGGGCTTGTTCGCGTTCTTTTCCCTGGTGAGCCTGCACAGCTTCGCCATCGCCTTGTTCGCCTATTGCCTGACCGGCCTGCTGATGGGCGCGACCCAGGGCCCGATCCCGGCTTTTCTCGGCGAGCAGTTCCCGCGCAGCATGCGCTATTCGGGGATTTCGGCCAGTTATCAGATTGGCGCGGCGCTGGGCGGCGGCACGGCGTCGAGCATCGCCACGGCGATCCTGATCCTCACCGACCACGACCCGCTCGGCGTGGCGCTGTACGGGGCAGCGGCGCTGGCACTGGTCGCGGTGTGTTCGCTGCTGCTGCGCGAAACCTCGCGCTTGAGCATGGCGCAGATCGATGAAGAGGGCACCGGCGACGTTGCGGTTGAACGTTGCCAGGGGGCAGGGCTCATACATGCAAAGGGCACAGCGAGGAGTGTCACCCATGAGCATCGAACGCAGCATCCCCGAGCTTGAGGCCTGGTACGCCCAGTACGACGACATCAGCTACCGCCGCGAGTCGCCGGATGCCTACCACCATGAGCTGGTGCGCACCGCCGAGGCCCTGCGCGACGATGGCGCCATCGACTGGGACGACTGGTTGGCGCTCAAGGCATTGGCCGACCAGGCCCATGTGCGCGCGCTGGAGGATGCCGTGCAGGCCCACGTGAGCGATCCGGACGCATGAAAGCGCTGAAGATCGCCACCTTCAACATCAATGGCATCCGCAGCCGCCTGCCGGCGCTGCTGGCCTGGTTGGCGCGGGAGCAACCGGACATCGCCTGCCTTCAGGAGCTCAAGGCGCCCGATCAGCAGTTCCCGCGCCAGGACCTGGAGGCGGCTGGCTACGGCTGCCTGTACCAGGGGCAGCCGTCGTGGAACGGCGTGGCAATCCTGGCACGCGGCAGCGAGCCGCTGGAGGTCCGTCGTGGATTGCCCGGCATGGAGGACGACCACCAGAGCCGTTATCTGGAAGCAGCGGTGCATGGGGTGCTGGTGGCCTGCCTGTACCTGCCCAACGGCAACCCGCAGCCTGGGCCGAAGTTCGATTACAAGCTGCGCTGGTTCGAGTGCCTGGTCGAGCATGCCAAGGGCCTGTACCGCAGCGGCCACCCGACGCTGCTGGCCGGCGATTTCAACGTGGTGCCCACCGACATGGACATCTACAACCCACGCTCTTGGCGCAAGGATGCGCTGCTGCAACCGGAGTCGCGCGCCTGCTACCAGCAACTGCTGGAGCAGGGCTGGGTCGATGCCATTCGCCATCTGCACCCTGACGAGCGCGTGTACACCTTCTGGGATTACTTTCGCAATCACTGGGCGCGCAACGCCGGGTTGCGCATCGACCACCTGTTGCTAAACCCTGACCTTGCGCCTTACCTCAAGCAGGCCGGCGTCGACGCCTGGGTGCGCAACCAAGCCAAGGCCAGTGACCACGCACCGGTATGGATCGAGCTGGGCACGCGCAAAAACTGAGTTACAGCAGCGTGTCGAGGGTGATCGGGAACTCCCTGATGCGCTTGCCGGTGGCGTGGTAGATGGCATTGGCGACTGCGGCCGCCACGCCGACCACGCCGATCTCGCCTACGCCTTTGGAGCCCAGTTCGTTGACGATTTCGTCCTGCTCGTCGACAAATATCACGTCAATATCGCCTACGTCGGCATTGACCGGAATGTGGTAGTCGGCCAGGTTGTGGTTGAGTATCCGGCCTAGCGCGTGGTCAGTCTGGGTCTGCTCATGCAAGGCCATGCCCAAGCCCCACACGACACCGCCCAGGATCTGGCTGCGAGCGGTTTTCGGGTTGACCAGGCGCCCGGCAGCGACGGCGCTGACCACACGGTTTACCTTGATCGTGCCCAGCTCTTCATCCACCAGGACTTCGACGAACACGGCGGAGTGCGTGGCGGTGGAAAACGGTTCACGTTTCGCACTCGGCTCTGCATCGATCTGTACTTCGAAGAAGCCTTTTTCCGATGAGGCGGCAATGTCCGCAAGCGCGATGCGCTGTTCGCCGCAATGAAGGTGACCGTCGGCGAAGGTGATTGCCTCCAGTGGCAGGTTGGCCAGTGCGGGGTAGGTCACGCGTGCACGCTCCAGCACCTTGCCGCGCAGGACCTGGCAGGCTTGCAGGACTGCCGCACCGACGGACGAGACCGTGAACGAGCCGCCCTGCAATGGCGCGGTGGGTAACGAGGAGTCGCCCAGCACGAAGGTTGCGTTCGCTACCGACAGGCCAATAGCGTCGGCGGCGATCTGCGCCATGACCGTGTAGGTGCCGGTGCCGATATCGGTCGTCGCGCTGCTGACGGTCAAGTGGCCTTGTGCATCGAGCCGCGCCTTGGCGCTGGCCTTCATCTGCATGGCTTCCCACACGCCACCGGCCATGCCCCAACCGATCAGTTGCCGGTCCCTTCGCATACTACGTGGTACGACATTACGGCTGCTCCAGCCGAAGCGCCTGGCGCCTTGGTCGTAGCAGGCCAGCAATTCCTTGCTGGAGTAGGGTTTGCCTTCATTGCCGTTATGGTCGGTGAAATTGACCCGACGCAATTGCAGCGGGTCAAGTTCGAGCGCACAGGCCAGTTCATCCATTGCACATTCCAGGGCAAGTACACCGGAGCCTGCACCGGGCGCACGCATGTCCAGCGGGGTGTATACATCGAGCGGGGTGAGGCGATAGCTCAGCGCAACGTTATCGCAGCGGTAAAGCATGCCGCTCCATTCCACCAGGTGCTCGGTGAAGTCTTCGAAGCGAGACGTCTGGCCGACCGCGTCATGGGCAACCGCCAGCAACCGACCGTCTGCATCGGCACCCAGGCGCAGACGCTGCAGCGTGCGAGGCCGGTAACCAAAGGTGAACATCTGTTGGCGGGTGAGGGTGACCCTGACCGAACGTTTCAGTTGCAGTGCAGCCATGACCGCAAGCGGCAACTGATACTGCGGACGCAACCCTGAGCCGAACGCCCCGCCGACATACCCGGCCAGTACCCGGACATTTTCCTTGGGCAGCCCGAACACCTTGTGCAGATAGTCCTGGCAGTTCTGGGTGCCTTGGGTCTTGTCATGTATTTCAAGGCGATCGCCGGGTTTGTAGAGGACCGTCGATGCGTGAGGTTCCATGGGGTTGTGATGCTCATTGGCGGTCAGGTAGGTCACATCGACCTTGACCGGCGCATTGACGAACTGCCCGGCGAAGTCGCCACGGGGCGCTGGCGTCTCGGCGGGGGCCTTGTGGCTATTTTCGTGTACGGCCAGCAAGTCGGTCTGGTGCGCCTCCTGGCTGTACTCGATCTTGATCAGGGAACCTGCGTAGCGGGCCAGCTCAAGGTTTTCGGCAACCACCAGTGCCAGCGGTTGCCCGCTGTACAGCACGCGGTCATTGAACAAGGGGCGAAAAGGCGCGCCTTTGGCCGAGTCTTGGTCACTGTAGTCATCGTCATAACTGGACACCCGAGGGCGGTGGGCATGGTCCAGCACGGCAATGACGCCGGGTACCTTCATCGCCTCGCTGCTGTCGATGCCTAGCACCCGGCCGCGGGCGATGGTGCTGCAGACGACGCTGCCATGCAGCAGCCCGGCTGCGGGGTATTCGCCTGCATAGCGCGCCTGCCCGGTGACCTTTGCCACGCCATCGACACGGTCGATGGGCTGGCCGACAACGGGGGTAATGCCATTCATGGGGCGGCTCCTGCATAGGTTTTGCCAAAGGCGGCCTCACTGAGCGCACGTACGATGGCCCGGTGTGCGAGGGGGATCTTGAAACCGTTGTGGCTCAGCGGGCTGGCACCTTGCAGCAATACTTGGGCGGCTTGCGTGAACAATGCCGCGCAAGGCGCCTGGCCTTTCAATACCTGTTCAGCGGTTGCTTGCCGCCAAGGCTTGTGCGCTACACCGCCGAGCGCCAGGCGGGCATCCTGAATGAGGCCTGCCTTGATATGCAGGCCAGCCGCGACCGACACCAGGGCGAAGGCATACGACGCACGGTCGCGGATCTTCAGGTAGCTGCAATGCGCGGCGAAGTCGGGCGGGGGCAACTCGATGGCGACGACAAGTTCATCGTCACTCAAGCGATTGTCGCGCTCGGGGGCGTTACCCGGCAGGCGGTGGAAGTCTGCGAAGGCGATCTGGCGCTCACCCTGCGGGCCTTGCACGTGTATCACCGCTTCCAGGGCGGCCAGTGCGACGCACATGTCAGAGGGGTGGGTGGCGACACAGGCGGCGCTGGCGCCGAGGATGGCATGCATCCGGTTCAGGCCTGTGCGCGCCGGGCAGCCGCTGCCTGGCGCGCGCTTGTTGCACGGCGTGCCAGTGTCATAGAAGTAATGGCAACGTGTGCGTTGCAGCAGGTTGCCACCGGTGCTCGCCATGTTTCTCAGCTGCGGTGAGGCGCCTGCCAGGATGGCCTGTGACAGCAATGGATAGCCTTGCTCGATCAGTGGGTGCCAGGCCAGTTCGGCGTTACTGACCAGCGCCCCGATGCGCAAGCCGCCGTTTGCAGTCGCTTCGATTTCCTTGAGTGGCAGGCCCGAGATGTCGATCAGGCGCTCGGGCTGTATCACGTTTTCCTTCATCAGGTCGACCAGGTTGGTGCCGCCGGCAATGAACCGGGACGACAGGCTGGCGAGGTGGATGGCTTCGTTGACGGAGGCAGGCTTGTGGTAGCTGAACGGGCTCATGTGCGTACCTCCTGCATCAGCGGCAGGGCCTCTTCCACGGCCTCGACAATGTTGCCGTAGGCACCGCAGCGGCATAGGTTGCCGCTCATTTGCTCGCGTATGGCTTCGCGGCTGTCGGCCCGCCCTTCGCGGGCGAGGCCGATGGCCGAGCAGATTTGCCCGGGCGTGCAATAGCCGCACTGAAAAGCGTCATGGGTGATGAACGCGCGCTGCATGGGGTGCAACTGGTCGCCATTGGCCAGCCCTTCGATGGTGACCAGGTCGGCGCCGTCGCACATGACCGCCAGGGTCAGGCAGGCATTCACCCGCCGGCCGTCACGCAACACGGTGCAAGCGCCGCACTGGCCGTGGTCGCAGCCTTTCTTGGTGCCGGTCAGGTCCAGCTGTTCACGCAGCAGGTCCAGCAGCGTTGTCCACGGCAGGACCTGCAGCAAGCGGGCCTGCCCGTTCAATGTCAGGCGTATGGGGAGCGCCTGGGCGTCCTCGGGAGTGATTGCACGCATGGGAGGTCCTCATGGTGGGTCATTTCTTGCCCGGCAATACCGAGCTGAGCACTTGTCTGGCTGTTTGCACGATGACACCGGCCTGGTCGGGGTCGCCCTGCAGCAGGCTGCTGGCGAACTTCTTGGCCTGATCCAGCTTGATATGCGGCGGTAGCGGCGGCACGTCAGGGTCGGTCTTGAACTCGATCAGCACCGGCCGGTCGGCTGCCAGGGCCCGTTCCCAGGCGCCGGCGATGTCTTCTTCGCGCTCCACGTAGATGCCTTGCAGGCCGATGGAAATGGCGAACAGGTGGTAGGGCACATCGGGTATCGATTGCGACGCTTCGAACTTCGGGTCGCCTTCCATTACCCGTTGCTCCCAAGTGACCTGGTTGAGGTCTTCGTTGTTGAACACGGCGCAGATCCACTGCGGGTTGTCCCACTGCTGCCAGTATTTGGCCACGGTGATCAGCTCGGCCAGGTTGCTCATCTGCATGGCGCCATCACCGACCAGGGCGACCACGGCACGCTGTGGGTGAGCGAACTTGGCCGCGATCGCGTAGGGCACGGCCGCGCCCATGCTGGCCAGGCCGCCGGACAGCGAGCACTGCATGCCCTGACGGATCTGCAGGTCGCGGGCGAACCAGTTGGCGCAGGAGCCGGAATCGCTGGTAATGATGGCGTTGTCGGGCAGGCGTGGAGAGAGTTCGTGCACCACGCGTTGTGGGTTGATCGGCTCGGCCTTGACCCGTGCGCGTTTTTCCAGGGTCTTGTCCCAGTGCGCCCGCCAGCTTTCGACCTTGTCACGCCAGCGCCGGTCAGCCTTGTGCTCCAGCAGTGGCAGCAGCGCATGCAGGGTTTGCGCAGCGTCGCCGACCAGGTTCACCTCCATCGGGTAGCGCAGGCTGAGCATGTCGGGTTGCAGGTCGATCTGCACGCCACGGGCCTGGCCTTCCTTGGGCAGGAATTCGGAATAGGGGAAGCCCGAACCGATCATCAGCAAGGTGTCGCACTCGGCCATCAGCTGGTAGCTGGGTTCGGTGCCGAGCAGGCCGATGGCACCGGTGACCCAAGGCAGATCGTCGGGCAAAACGGCCTTGCCCAGCAGCGCCTTGGCCACGCCCGCAGCGAGTTTTTCGGCCACTGCGATGACCTGCTCTGTGGCCTGCAGGGCGCCGGCGCCGACCAGTATCGCAACCTTGCGCCCGGCGTTGAGTACGTCGGCAGCACGCTGCAGGTCATCGTCGAACGGGACAACCTTGGGCTTGCTGTAACCGATGCCTGAATGCACCGTGCCATGGGCCCTGGGCGGCTCGCTGCAGGGCAGGTCCTGCAGGTCGTTGGGCAGGATGATTGCGGTGACTCGGCGCTCGCCGACGGCCGTGCGCACGGCGCGGTCGAGCAGGTGGCGGACTTGTTCGGGCGTAGAGGCCTGCTGGACGAAGGCACCGGCCACATCCTTGAACATCGACAGCAGGTCGAGCTCTTGCTGGTAGTGCCCGCCAAGCGCGGCGCGCGCCTGCTGGCCGACGATGGCCAGCACCGGCTGGTGGTCCATGCGCGCATCGTACAGGCCGGTGAGCAGGTGCGAGGCACCGGGGCCCGAGGTGGCGATGCACACACCCAGTTCGCCGGTGAACTTGGCGTGGGCGCTGGCCATGAAGGCGGCCATTTCTTCGTGGCGGGCCTGAATGAACTCGATCTTGCCGTTGGCCCGGTTCAGGGCGCCGAACACGCCATTGATGCCATCGCCGGGGTAGCCAAAGATGCGCCGCACCCCCCAGTCATACAAGCGCTCCACCAGATAGTCGCCTACCGTGCCAGCCATCGTCCTCTCCCGGAATGTCCTCGATAGGGGTCTGGACTTGGCCGGCGTCGGGAAAGTTTCAATGGTGTTCGCGTCTGTCGGCCGACCGGAACCTTGCCAGGCTCGCGGGCTTCCCAGGCACATCGGTTACCTGATCAGGATGAACGTAGATGAATGGCATCAATACCACCAGCGGCAACTTGCAGACCCTGCTCTTCGACGATGACGGGGCCACGCCCAACAACCGTTTTCCCGTGCTCCTGTACAGGTTTCAGTTGAACCCTGCAGATGACAATGCCAGTGCGTTCGAAGCGCTGTTCTCGGCACACCAGTGGGCACCGCTATGGCGTGCCGGCATTTTCCACTACCACCATTTTCACACCAACGCCCATGAGGCCTTGGGCGTCGCCAGTGGCCATGCCCAGGTTACCCTCGGCGGCGAAGCGGGGCAGACGCTGAGCATCAAAGCAGGCGATGTGCTGGTATTGCCGGCGGGTACCGGTCATCGCTGCGTCGAAGCCAGCGATGACTTTCTGGTGGTCGGCGCCTATCCGCACGGGCAGGAACAGTACGACATGCAGCGTCCGGCGTGTGCAACCCACCAGCAGGCGCTGGCGCGGATCGTTGCAGTACCCGTCCCCGCGCAGGACCCGGCCACAGGCATGCAGATGACCCACTGGCGTAACCGAAAATCAAGCGACTGAGGGGGCAAAGGACGCTGTAACCTCGGCAGCCTGGG
The DNA here is from genome assembly GCF_024349685.1 of Pseudomonas sp. LRP2-20. NCBI lineage: Bacteria > Pseudomonadati > Pseudomonadota > Gammaproteobacteria > Pseudomonadales > Pseudomonadaceae > Pseudomonas > Pseudomonas sp. LR2-20. The sequence continues at coordinate 2,531,076 of NZ_AP025944.1, forward strand.
CGATGTGGCCCAGTTCGCTCAAACCCACTCGACCCGGTCGGCCAGCCGGCGGGCCCGCTGCATCAGCACTTCGGACGGCGTCGAGTTGTCGATTGCCAGGCGCAGGCGCCCGAGGCAACGGCCTTGAATAGGCTCGATTGAAGCCGAATGCAGGCTCACACCTTCGCCCAGTGCCGCGCTGATAGCCGGCAGGTCGGGCTGCAATTGCTGGTGCCCGGTATAATGCAGGTCGATATGGCGGTGGCCAGGGTGGCTGGCCTTGCGCGGCAGGGCGGCGTCGCTCAGCAGCATGCGGCTGACAGGATGTTGGGGGTTGCCGAACACTTGCCACACCTCACCGGCCTCGACGATACGGCCCTGTTCCAGCACCGCCACGCGGTCACACAGGTCGCGTATCACCTGCATTTCGTGGGTGATCAGGACGATGGTCAGGCCCAGCTGCTGGTTGATGTCGCGCAACAGTTCGAGCACCGACTGGGTGCTCTGCGGGTCGAGCGCCGAGGTGGCCTCATCGCACAGCAGGATCTGCGGCTGCAGCACCAGCGCCCGGGCGATGCCCACGCGCTGCTTCTGGCCACCCGAGAGCTGCGCCGGGTAATCCCCGGCGCGGTCTGCCAGGCCGACCAGCTGCAGCAGCGCCTGCACCCGCGCGGCGCGCTGAGCGCGTGGCACCCCGGCCATGCGCATGGGGAGTTCGACGTTCTCACCGACCGTGCGGTTGGCCAGCAGGTTGAAGTGCTGGAAGATCATCGCCACGTTGCGCCGCAGGGTCTGCAGGGGCTTGCCCTGCAACCCGGCAATGTCCTGGCCGTCGATCAAGACCTGGCCAGCACTGGGTGCCTCCAGGCGGTTGAGCAGGCGCAGCAGCGAGGACTTGCCCGCGCCGCTGCGGCCGATGATGCCGAACACCTCGCCGCGGCGTATCTCAAGGTCGATGGCATCGAGCGCACTGACCCCGCCGTAGCGCTTGTGGACGCCCTGCAGTTGCACATGGGCCTGGGCAGACTGAAGCTGTTGCTGGAAGCGGCTCATGGCTCAGAAACCCGGGGCGATCTGGCCCTTGTAGCGGGTCAGGATGAAGTTGCGTACTTCTGGCGAATTGAGTGCCTTGGCCAGTTTCTGGATGCCTGGGTCCTGCAGGTTGTCGGGGCGGGCCACCAGGTACTCGACGTACAGGTCCTTGCCTTTCTCGACGATCAGCGCGCTGTTGGTATCGATGCCGGCCTCCAGGGCGTAGTTGGCGAAGACGAAGGCCAGGTCGACCTGCTTGACCGAGCGGGCCAGCATGGCGCCTTCCAGCTCGCGGATCTTCAGGTGGCGCGGGTTGTCGGTGATGTCCCGCTGGGTGGACTGCGGGTTGCTTGGGTCCTTGAGCTTGAGCAACCCGGCCTCGGCCAGCAGCACCAGGGCGCGACCGGTATTCACCGGGTCGTTGGGGATGGCCACGCTGGCGCCTTCTGGCAGCTCGGCCAGGGTCTTGTACTTGGCCGAATAGGCACCGAACGGCTCGATATGCACGCCCACCACCGGCACCAGGTCGGTGTGCCGGGTCTTGTTGAAGTCGTTGAGGAACGGGCGGTACTGGTAGTAGTTGGCATCCAGGTGCTTTTGCGCCAGTTGCAGGTTGGGCTGGATGAAGTCGTTGAACACCTTGATGTCCAGGTCCACGCCTTGCTTGGCCAGGGCCGGTTTGACGAATTCGAGGATCTCGGCGTGGGGTACCGGCGTGGCACCGACGACCAGATGTTCAGCGGCCTGTGCACTGAAGGCGATGAAGGCGGCGAAGGCAGTAAGGGTCTTTTTCATGAGGGGATACCTTGCAAGGGTCAGCGTCGGGTGAAATGTCTTACCAGGCGGTCACCGCTCATCTGCAGCACCTGCACCAGCAGGATCAGCAGCAGCACGGTGACCACCATCACATCGGTCTGGAAGCGCTGGTAGCCGAAGCGGATCGCCAGGTCACCAAGCCCGCCACCACCGATCACGCCCGCCATGGCGGTGTAGTCGACCAGCACGATGGCGGTGACCGTGACGGCTGCGATCAGCCCGGTGCGGGCTTCGGGCAGCAGGGTGTGGCGGATGATCTGGGCAATGCTGCCGCCCATGGCCTGGCTGGCCTCGACCAGGCCGCGGTCGACCTCGCGCAGCGCGGTTTCCACCAGGCGCGCGAAGAACGGCGTGCAACCGACCACCAGGGGCGGGATGGTGCCCTTGACCCCGAGGGAGGTGCCGGTCAGCAGTGTGGTCAACGGGATCAGCACGATCAGCAGGATGATGAACGGCAGCGAACGCAGCACGTTGACCACCAGCGACAGGGCACGGTAGAGCGGCCCGTTGGCCAGCAGCTGGCGCTGCCCGGTGAGGTACAGCAACACCCCCAGGGGCAGGCCGAACAGCACGGTGAAGCCCAGTGCGGCGCCCAGCATGCTCAAGGTATCGAGGCAGGCCTGGGCGATTTCGGCCCAGTCGAGGTTGGCCAGTAGCTCGTTCATCGGCGTGCCTCCCGGCGCAGGGCGGCCACCGGGTGCGATCCACCCAGGCGGTCACCGCGGCCGAACAGCTTGTTGCGCAGCGTGCCGGGTTGGTAGGCGCGCTTGAACACCCCCCGGGCCTGCAGCTCTGGCACCAGCAGGTCGACCACCGCCTCGAAGGTTTCCGGCGCAACCACGCTGGCCAGGTTGAAACCGTCGACACCGGTTTCTTCCACCCATTCCTGCAATTGATCGGCCACGGTCCGGGCCGAGCCCACCAGCACCGGGCCGTCACCGCCGATGGCGCAGTAGTCGGCGATTTCGGCGGTGGTCCAGGTGCGTGCCGGGTCGGCGCGGGTGAAGGCTTCCACGGCGGACTGGATGGCTTCGCTGGGCACTTCGCGCAGTACCTGGTCGGGCGTGTATTCGGCGAAATCGATGCCGGTCCAGCCGGACATCAGCGTCAGCGCGCCGCTGGCGCTGGCGTACTGGCGGTACTCGTCGAGCAGGGCCAGGGCCTGTTGGTCGGTGGGCGCGACGATGACCGTCAGTTGTTCGAGGATCTGTACATCTTCCGGCGCGCGGCCGGCGGCAGCCACGGCAGCGCGCAGTTCGGCCACCTGCTTGCGCAGCACCGCCTTGCTCGGCGCGGCGACGAACACGCACTCGGCATTGGCCGCAGCGAAGGCGCGCCCGCGGCTCGAGGCGCCGGCCTGGTAGATCACCGGCGAGCGTTGCGGCGAAGGTTCGCTCAAGTGAAAGCCCGGCACCTTGAACCAGGTGCCCTGGTGGTCGATGCCATGCACCTTGCGTGGGTCGGCATACACCCCGGTTGCCCGGTCGGCTTGCACCGCATCGTCGTCCCAGCTGGTTTCCCAGAGCTTGTAGCAGACCTGCAGGTACTCCTCGGCCAGTGCATAGCGTTGCTCGTGGCCCAGTGGTGGCTGCCCCAGGTTGCGCGCACCGCTGGCCAGGTACGAGGTGACGATGTTCCAGCCGGCGCGCCCCTGGGTCAGGTGATCGAGGGTGCTCATGCGCCGGGCGAACGGGTAGGGGTGTTCGAACGACACCGACGCGGTCACGCCGAACCCCAGGTGGCGGGTGGCGGCGGCCATGGCCGGCACCAGTTGCAAGGGGTCGTTGACCGGCACCTGGGCGGCGTTGCGCAAGGCCGCGTCGGCATTGGCGCCATACACGTCATACACGCCCAGCACGTCGGCGATGAACAGGCCGTCGATGCAGCCACGTTCCAGGGTCTTGGCCAGCTCCACCCAGTAGTGGATGTCGGTGTAGCGGGTGGCCTGGTCCCGCGGGTGGCGCCACAGGCCGGGCGAGAGGTGGCCGACGGTGTTCATGGCAAAGGCATTGAGGCGGATCTGCTTGGTCATGGTCGGGCCGCCTCAGTTCCAGTCATGGCGGGCAGGCTTGACGCCGTTCAAGGCCCAGTTGCCGACCAGGTGGTATTTCCAGCGCACCGGGTCGTGCAGGGTATGCACGCGGGCGTTGCGCCAGTGGCGGTCAAAGTTGTGCTGGGTCAGCGACGAGCGCGTGCCGCCCAGTTCGAACAGGCGGTTGCTGGCCTCGATGGCCACCTCGGTGGTGAGCACCTTGGCCTTGGCCACGGCCACCGAGGCCAAGGCCACGTTGTCTTCATCCGCTGCCGGCTTGGCCGCATCCAGCGCCAGGCCTGCGCGCTCCAGCAGTGCCTCGGCCGCTTCCTGGCGGATTTCCAGTGAACCGACCTGGATGATGGTCAGTGGGTCTTCGCTGGCCTTTTCGACCTTGGCATCAATCCAGGGCCGTGCGTGCTGGCGCACGAAGGCAATGGTGTCGTCCAGTGCCGCGCGGCCGATGCCGGCATCGATGGCGGCGGTGGTCAGCTGGGCGAAGGGCCCTGCCAGGGTCGGGTGCTCGTAGGAGCGGTAGCTGGGGAAGAGGTTGAACGCCGGTACCCGCAGGCCATCGAGCAGCACCGTGCCGCTTGAGGTGGTGCGTTGGCCCATGCTGCTCCAGTCGTCGACGATCACCAAGCCCGGCGTGCCGCGCTCGACGAAGGCCAGCTGCGCGCGGTCCTGCTCATCCAGTGCCAGTACCCCGATCCAGTGGGCGTAAAGCGAGCCGGTGCAATAGCCTTTGCGCCCATCGATGCGATAGCCGTCGCCCTCGGCCGCCAGGCGGGTGCGGATGTCCTGGACGGTCTTGCCGCCGGTTTCCGACAGGGCATTGGCAAAGCGATGGCCCTGCAGCACCAGGGCGAAGAAGTGGCGCTGCTGCTCGGGCGTGCCTTGCAGGCGGATGTCTTCAAGCAGGCAGTAATGGTTTTGCGGGATCTGCCCCAGCGAGGGGTCGGCGGCGGAGACGATGGCGATCACCTGGGCCAGCGTGGCGAACGACACCTCCGCACCGCCATGTGCCCGTGGCACGGTAATGCCCCACAGCCCACTGTTGGAGAATGCGTCGACGACGTCTGCCGGCACTTCCCGGCGTCGATCGCGCTCGGCGGCGCCTTCACGCAGCAGGGCGGCGACCTGGTGGGCGACGCTGATCGCTTCGGCATCGTCGCGGATGATATGGGCTGCAGGACGGCGGATTTCGTAGGCAGCAGAGAGGATTTCGCTAGGCATGGACAACTCGATGTGTAGTCGGACGACTTCACATTGCAGCTGTTGTGCCAGCCTGTGTGGCCCATTAAATCAAGGGGTTACAGCCGAGCAGCGCGGATGTTGCCTGTCTGGATGCGCGGTCAACTGTTGCCGAGGTGTTCGCCTGGCAACAGTCTCGGGGTGGTCAGGTTGACTTGCGCAGTGCGTGCACCAGTTCTGCCTTGGTCATGCTTGAGCGGCCTTTGATGTCCTTGCTGCGGGCTTCCTTGAGCAGGCTTTGCTTGGTCTGGCTTTCCAGCGACGTGCTCGATGCCCGCGCATGCCCTTCGCGTGACTTCGCTGCACGCTTGGCTGAGTCCGACCGGGCGGTCTTCTTCTCGCCAGCTGAGGTCCTGCTGCCCGAACCGCCCGACTTCTCGCCACCGCCGGACTGCTTGTTGACGGTCGCCCAGGCGCGGGCTTCGGCTTCATCTTTGGACACGCCTTTGTCCTCGTAGCTCTCCTCGATGTGCTCGGCCTTGCGCTTCTGCTTGTCGGTGTATTTGTCCTTGTCGCCGCGTGGCATGGCATTCACTCCTTCGTGGTGGGTATGAACGGTTGAAAGCCCGGGGCCGCCAGGAGTGCCATTGCGGGGACGAGCGGTGGGCTCACGGCTCGCCGATCTGCGACAACGGCCTGGCCACCTGTTCCAGCGACCGCCGCTCGGCCGCCACGCCCCAGCGCGCCTGGGCCAGGGCGGCGATGATCATCAGCGCCGCGCCGAGCAGGTAGCCGTACAGCACGTTGCTGCGCTCGCCGGTTTCGATCAGCGCGCCGAACAGTGTCGGCCCGACCAGGCCACCCAGTCCGGTACCGAAGGCATAGAACACGGCAATGGCCAGCGCACGGATCTCCAGCGGGAAGGTTTCCGCCACGGTGAGGTACGCCGAACTGGCGGCCGCCGAGGCGAAGAAGAAGATCACCATCCAGGCCAGGGTCTGCTGGGTCACGTCGATCAGCCCTTGCTGGAACAGGTAGCCGCTGACGGCCAGCAGCACCCCCGAGATCAGATAGGTGGCGCTGATCATGATGCGCCGGCCGACCACGTCGAACAGCCTGCCCAGCAGTAGCGGGCCGCAGAAGTTGCCCAGCGCAAAGGGCAGGATGTACCAGCCCACCTTGGCCGCCGGCACCCCGTAGAAATCGGTCAGCACCAGCGCATAGGTGAAGAAGATCGCGTTGTAGAAGAATGCCTGGGCGGTGAGCAAGGTCAGGCCTACCAGCGCGCGGCGCCGGTGCACGACGAACAGGCTGTGGAATACCTCGCGCAATGGCGTGTGGTCGCGTGCGCGCAGGCGCAGGGGAGGGGCCTGCAATGGCGCAATCGCAATCCCGCGCGCTTGGTAATGGCGTTCGATGTCGGCGACGATGCGCTCGGCGTGCTCCGGCTGGTTGTGGATCATCAGCCAGCGCGGGCTTTCGGGGATCCACAGGCGCATCAGCAGGATCAGCAGGCCCAGCACCGCACCGATGCCGAAACACAGGCGCCAGCCCAGATCGCCCCCGGCAACGGCCGGGTCGAGCAGGACCACGGCGCCGGCCGCACCGAGCGCTGCGCCGATCCAGAAGGTACCGTTGATGGTCAGGTCGACCCAGCCACGGTAACGCGCCGGGGTGAACTCCTGGATGGTCGAGTTGATCGCCGTGTACTCGCCGCCGATGCCGGCGCCGGTGAGAAAGCGCAGCAGCAGGAAGCTCCCCAGGCTCCAGGAGAATGCCGTTGCCGCCGTGGCGCCGATGTACAGGAACAAGGTGATGAAGAACAGCCTGCGCCGCCCCAGGCGGTCGGTCAGCCAGCCGAAGAACAGCGCGCCGAGCACCGCACCGGCGATGTAGCTGGCGCCAGCCAGGCCGATGTCGGTGTTGCTCATGCGCAGGGCAGGGCTGTCCTTGAGCGCGCCCGCCACCGCGCCTGCCAGGGTGACCTCCAGGCCGTCGAGCAGCCAGGTGATGCCCAGGGCCAGCACCAGCAAGGTGTGAAAACGCGTCCACGGCAGGCGGTCGAGGCGGGCGGGGATGTCGGTGCTGTAGACGCGCGCCTGGTTTGAACCGTCACCCGGCTTTTGCAAGGCTTGGGTCGTCACTGCGATGCCTTCACTGAGAAGCTTGTGCGGGTTGATGTAGGTGGGAGACCTGCGCGGGCTGTTGCAGGAGCGACCTTGCGTCGCGAAAGGCCGCTCCTGCAAAGGCATCGTAAATCAACTCCCTGAGCCACTGCCTGAACCTGTACCACTGGCGCCACTACCCGTGCTGCCGCCACTCGATCCACCCGAGCCGGAACCCGAGCCCGATCCATTGGTAGTGCCATCGCCACCGGTATTGTCGGTGTCATTGTCATCCGTACCGCCAGTGCCTGTGCCCATGCCATCGGCGGGTGTGCCGGAGCCTGTCGCACCGCCCTGGCCGTTCATGTGCCCATTGTCGTGAGGTTGCGTGCCGGGTGCATGCTGGTCATTGAGGTCGGTGGCGGCGATCGCCAGCGGGGCGCTGACGCCCAGGCACAGGGCCAGCAGCAGTGATTGAGGTTTCAACGTCTTCATGATGAATGTCCTTTTCCAGTGGATTACCCACTGTTCGGCCTGCTGCAGCCACGACCGTGCCATGGGATCGACGGACGGAGCTTCAGGTAATCAGCCGTCTGACTGTTCTTCCGGCGGGACCTGCCCCTCAGGCCAGTCCGGTGCCTCCTGTTCCGGTTCGGGTTGAGGCTTGGGAATGGGCTCACCCGGGTTATGCGGCACGTCGTCGACATACGGGTCGGGGTGGTTGGGGTCGATCATGGCTTGTCTCCTGATCAGAGTGATTACCCCTGTTTAGGGCGTGGTGCTGCGCTGGCTGTTCAATCCGATTCGCCGATGGCTGCCGGGTGGTTGCGCTGGAGCGAACGGATCAAACTTTTGAGGGCTGCCGGGGCTCTTCTTATGAGACAACACTGGTATGAGGCGAAACCCATGAAGCACAGCGACGGCAAGACCGGCGACAAAGTCCCCCGGGCGATTTCATCCGAGGAGGCGCAGCAAGGCGAGAGGGCGCCAGACCCGGTGCTTGAGCGACCGGACCCCGATACCGAGGCGGTGGACAAGGTGATTACGCCGACATCGATCAAGGAGCAGGAAGAGATGACACGCGAGACCAGGGAGCGCTTGGCTGAGGTTGATGACAAGAAACGTCAGTGAATGCTGATGCAGAAGACCGGGCGTTCAGTCCGGTTACCTGATGGCAATGGCGGCGCAAGATCGGCAGGTGTACTGGCTAATGAAGGCCAGGCGGTTGGCCGCCGCCTCGTAGCGGAATTTTTCACAGTGATAAGTGAGCCGGGGTCGCGACTGTGTAATTGGCCGTTGGCTTCGAATGCGTAGGGGATTTTGCCAGCCAGCTTGTCGAGGGTGCACACCAGTTCTCCAGCCGGGTCGTACTGGTAACGGCGGTGAATGGTGTTGTAAGCATGCTCCACCAGCAGCGAGGTATTGATGCCGTTGTTGTGCACCAGTGAAAGCTTGTCGGCTGGCAGGGTCGAGGCAAACTGCCAGGCCTTGCGCCCCATGGCGTCGTAACCGAAGCAACTGGTGAGCTTGCCCTGGGTGCGGTAGACCTCACGGTGCAGGTCGTCGCGTTCCATGTCGCTGATCACCTGGCCGTCGAGGTTCAACTGGTACAGGTGGCCGCTGCCGTAATACAGGTGGTTGAGCTTGCGACCATCCGGCAGGGTCAGCGTGGTCAGGTTGCTGAGCCGGTCGTACTCATAGTCCAGTGCGCCGCTCGGGCCCAGTTCCTGGGTCAGTCGCCCCAGCAGGTCGTAGCTATAGCCCAGCGTCTCAGCGGTGATGCCCAGCTTTTTGCCGACACTGGTCGGCTGGCGCTGGATGCTCAGCAACCGGTCGGCCTCGTCGTACGTAAAGTCTTGCCGGGCATCGGGGTTGACCTTGGCCAGCAAGCGGCCAATGGCGTCGCGCTCGAACAGCGTATGGCGTTCTGGGCGTTCACCATTCTCGCCGTAGCCGATTTCGTCCAGGCGAATCAGATGGCCGCCGGCGTCGTAGCTGAAACGTCGGGTCAGGTTGTCGACCCGCACTTCTTCACTCAGGCGGTCCGATGCGTCATAGGCAAAGCGGTAGGCCGCGTTGTTCTCGTTGACCAGCGCGGTCAGGCGCAGGGCCTTGTCGTATTCGTAGTGGATCCACGCGCCCTTGGCGTCCTGCCGGTTGCTCGGCAAGCCGCGCAAGGTGCGCTGCAGGCGCGTGGTCTGGCCTTTGCCGTCGGTGTGGGTCAGCACCTGGCCCAGGGCGTTGTAGGTGAAGGTTTCCGAACTGCCGTCCGGGTGCTGGATGCGCAGCACTTCGCCGTCCGGTTTGCGTTCCAGGGCGGTGGTCTGGTTCAGCGCATCGGTCACCGCGACCAGGTGCTGGCGATCGTCGTAGCGGTAGTAGGTGCTCTTGCCGGAGCAGTCCTGGAAATGTTCGACCTGGGCGTACGCGTTCCACCACAGGTATCGGGACTTGAAGTTGTCATCGATGATCGTGTGCGGCAGGCCGTCATCGCTGATCAGGTATTGAGACTTGTGGCCCAGCGGGTCGATCTCGGTGATGAGGTTGCCTTTGTGGTCGTAGCGGGCCTGCCAGATGCTGCCGTCGGAGAAGCGGGTTTCGCTGACCAGGGGCGTGGCGAGGTGGTGCTTGTAATGGATTGAGCGGCCCAGCGGGTCGGTTTCTTCGGTCAGCCGGGAGAACTCGTCGTACTTGAAGGCCAGGTGATTGCCGTCAGGCAGGTCGATGCCGACCAGGTTGCCGAAGTCGTCCAGGTCGATACCGTAGCGTTCGCCACCGAAGTCGCGGCTGGCGATGACGCGGTGGTCCGCGTTGTAGCGGACTTCCAGTTCACGCCCCAGCACATCGGTGGCCCAGCTGGTACGGCCGGCCACGTCATAGCGGAAGTGGAAGTGCTCGCCGTCACTGGTCGTGTGTTCGACCACACGAGGTTGGTCATCGACGGTTTGCCAGCGGTATTCGCAGATCAGGCCCAAGGCGTTGCCGTGGCGGCTCATCAGGCCATCGGCGTAACCGAACTCCCGCACCGTGTCGCCATTGCGGTTGATCACCTCGGTCAACTGGCCGGCGTCGTCGTATCGGTACTGCACCAGGGTTTCCACTGACGCCTGATCGACGATGCGCCGGACCTCGGTCAGGCGTCCGAGCGGGTGGTCGTAATGCAGGTGGACCCTGATGCCGCCTGGGGCGCTGATGTCCGTCAGCAGCCCGGCCGCATCGCGGCTGAAATGCAGATAATGCCCGTGGGCATTTTCAAGGCGCTGCAGCGGCACTTCGCGATTGTCGTTGTGCACTTCACCGAAATAGAAGAAGAGGTTGTCCAGGGTCTGCAGCAGGTAGTGGCCACCCTGGCTGCGCACCAGGTAGACCTGCTCGTTGGGATTGAACAGGCGCTGGCCGGGTTCCACATCGACGAATGGCACGCTGCGCCCCTGGTTGTCCTTGAGGTAGATGAAGCGGCCATTGCGGCGCAGGCTCTGTTCCCAGGGCAAGACCCAGCCTCGGCCCAGCACGCTGCCGACATCGAGGTCGCTGGCATAGAAGCGGGTCCAGTTGAGCGGCATCAGCCCTGGCAAGCTGAAGTCGCGCTCGTCGGGCAGCACCTTGCGGCCACAGGTCAGGTCCACCGGGTTGCCGACCAGGCCGCCCAGCGCGCGCTCCACCGCCGGGCCGATGAGGTAACGGCCTGCCAGGTAACTGGCTGCGATCGACGCACCGACCTGCAAGGCGCAGGGCATCGCCGCCTTCAGGCCAGCCTGCAGCCCCAGGGTGGCCACGCTGAACACCGAACGGCCCATGGACGCGACCACCATCAGGATGTCGACGGTGACGCGCAACGCGTCGGGCACCTCTTCATTCACCGGCAAGTAACGCTTGCTGCCGCCGCCGATGAAGACGTTGCGCGACCCGCCGGCGATCCTTGCGCCGCAGGTCAGCTTGTCGCCCGAGCGTGCGGCGGGCACACCGTTGATGAACACATTGGTGGAGCCTTCGGCCACCAGGATCGGCGACGGGTGCTGGTCGCACTGGGCGGTGCTCAAGGTGGCGTGGGCGGCGTTGCGGCCATTGATGAACACGTTGTCGGAACAGCCTGGCCGCTCGATGTGCCCGGCTGGCGAGTTGAACATTGCGCCGAATGATTCCCCCCGCGAGGGCAGGAAACTGGCGCCGATGCCGATGACCAGCGGCAACAGAATGCCGCCCAGGCCAGCGGTGCAAATCATGAAGGACGCTGCCGCGACGATGGCCAGGCCCACCACCGCACCGGCCAGAAAACCGGCGAGGGCACCAGTGTGTTCGATTTCGTCGCCCAGGCGCGCTGCTTCGAACATGGCGCCTACTCCTGTGGCGATCGAGCGTGGGCGGTACTTGCAGTGTCGCGTGGGCGGAAGCCATCGAGCAGCTGTTGCCAGCCTGCGTTCTGCCGGTCATCGAAATCGCTCTGGCTGGTAGCGGAGAACACCAGGATGCGGCCGGGGACCACTTCGAAGGCTGCCTGGCGCTGGTACACCGGTCGGCCTTCGTACAGGTAGTACGCATCGACCTGCAGGCCCGCCAACGGTGTGGACGTCGACAGACTGGCCGGTCGCTTGGCCAGCAGGGTGTAGTTGCGCAGCTTGGTGCCGATCAGCGCGACCTGCCGGTCGACATAGGCGCTCAAGCTTTCGTCCGCCAGCAGGTCATCGCGTGAGACGTTGATGTTCAGTTGCGCCGGGCCGCTGTTGGGTTGGACGAAGATGTTGACGGTGCGGTCCTGCAGACCCTCGGGCAGATGGAGGGTGCCTTCGGCAAGTGGATAGTCCATTGGCTGTTGTATTCCTTGGTGATCGAATCAGGCGCAAGTGATGGCTGCGAGCATGGCGTCGAAGTCGATCAGCCAGTCGGCCAGCGGCCTCAGGTCGGGATCGATGACAGTCGAGAGGGAAAATGACAGCGCTTCATGGCCGTCACTGGGCGGGATCAGCGTGAGCACGGTTCGGCAATGCCGGCGCGCCTCGGGCTGACCGAACAGAAAGTCCAGCAACAATGCGGGATGCCCGGCGAGAAGGGCGGGCTGCTGACGCACCGGAGTAACCTCGGCATGGTGCCGACGGGCCTCTGCCAGGTAGTCCTCCAGTGCCTGGTCTAGCGTCAGCGTCTGTACAACGCTGCGGGTTCGGGCGTTGACCATGACACTGTGCCCGCCAACCTCCAGCGTGGCCCACACATCGCACAGCCTTGCACATTGAGGCATCAGCAGCTGCAGCCCAGCGATCGTCATGGCGTTGCGTTCAGGTAGCACTGGCAAGGCGGGTGGAGGCTGCAGCGCAAGCGCAGCCTCCTGTTCGGCTTGCTCTCTGGCGAGGGCCTCGGCGGCTTCGCGGCGCTGCCAGAGGCGGTCGTAGATATTGGGCCTCGCCCTGCCGAATTCGTTACTCATTGATATCCACCCGGTCACCCTTGACGAAGGTGTGCTTGCCGCGCACCTCAATGTTGTCCGCCTGGATCAGGATCGTGTCTGGCTTCAAGGTGAGGCTGCTGGTGCCGACCTGAAGGGTGATGTGCCGCTGGGCTGTAACCTGGATGAACTGGTTGTCGACCTGCAGGGTGTACGAGCCGTCCTGAATGTTGATCAGCGTGTCGTTGCCGATGATTTCGCGGTGGGTGCCGGTGACGGTGACCTTGCGGTCGTTGCCCACGAAGTGGGTCTCGTCGCGTTCGACTTCCGTGTCCAGGTTGCGCTCGGCGTGCAGGATCACCTGCTCGGCACCGGCCTTGTCCTCGAAGCGAAAGAAGTTCGCGGTGCCGCCATCGCCCTTGTTCGAGCGCGTCAACAAACCGCTCTGGGTTTTGTTCGCCGGCAAGGCCCAGGGCGGGGTATTGCGGCTGTTGTAGAGGCTGCAGATGATCAGCGGGCGGTCCGGGTTGCCGTCGAGAAACAGGACCACCACCTCGTCACCCACCCGTGGGATCTGGATGCTGCCAAACCCACCGCTGGCCCCAGCCTGTGCCACGCGCACCCAGCAGGAGCTCTGCTCGTTGAACCCGCCATGGCGGTCCCAGTGGAACTGCACCTTCACCCGGCCCAGTTCGTCGGTGAAGATTTCTTCGCCCGGCGGGCCGACGACGATGGCGGTCTGCGGGCCGGCAATGGTCGGCCTTGGTGTGCTCAGCGGCGGGCGGTAGGGGATCTTCTTGCGCATGCAAGTGAAGGTGTTGGAGTAGCCGGCCTGCTGATCGCTGAGGTAATTGTTATGGCCTTCGCAGGCCACCTCCATCAGCAGGAACTCGCGTTCTTCCACCGGGCCAGGCTCATGGCCAGGGTGCTGCAGCAGTTCGAAGCTGCAGCCGGGGCGCATCGCGCGGCAGTTGCTGGCGCCCTCGAACCGTTTGCAGGCCATTTCCAGCGCCTCGATGCGCCTGCGCAACAGCGCTTCGCCTTCGTCACGGTTGCCGTGGGTGTATTGGCCAGGGGAGTAGACCTCGAAGCGCTGTACGTCACCCTGTTCGTTGATACTGCGCATCTCGACCTCCAGGCGGTTGCGCGGCTGGCGGTAGTCGAAGGTCTGCGCCGCCATGCTGCCGGCCTGCAGCTGGCGGTGGCCGCACCATTGGGTGATCGAATCGGCGGTTTCGGTGACCGAGGCACTGTGAAAGCGGATTTGCGGCTGCTCGGGAAGCGCGTCGAGCAGGGTGGAGTTGTCGCAGATGACCAGCGTGTGGGCTTGCGCACTGTGCTCGAAGCAGTAGAACAGCCCGGCGTCGTCCAGCAGGCGCTGGACGAAATCGAGGTCAGTTTCGCGGTATTGGGTGATGTAGGTGTGGCGTTTGGGCGTACGGGTCAGGCGCAGGGCATAGGCAACGTAGCTCGGATACAGGGCGAACACCTCAGCGATCACGTCTACTACCGTGCAGTTCTGGAAGATGCGCGTGTCCGTGCGGTGCCGGAGCATCGCCAGCCATGGGCTCAGGGTCGCGCCGTAGCGGTCCAGGGCGCCATCACTGCCCAGGCTGGCAAAGTGGGTGAGGTAGCCGTTGATGAAGCGCGGTGCGGCATCGGCCAGTTCGATCTCGATGCTGACCTGCTGGCCGATCATCGACTTCAGCGGCATCTGCGGCGTGTCGCTGAGCAGTAGCAGTTCGTAGGCGAATGGCCGTGACAGGCCATCCTGGCCCTTGAAGCTGTGCAGCAGCAGCGGCTGGTCGAGTTCGGCCGGGTGGTGAAACTTGAACAGTCGGCGATGCTGCGGCGTCAGGCGTGCGGCCAGGTCCATGATCATTGCGTTGTCCTTGAATGCGAGAAGCGTTCGGAGGTTAGGGCAATGATCGAAGGGGCAGCAATGAACGGTGTGTTGAGGAAAATCAGGCGTCTGTAGGACCGGAAAACCGGGGCAATTTCACGGTTTCCTACACAGTTTGCGAGCGTCCGTCATCGGGAGGAAGGCGCCGGCTCAGCAATGGCGCTGCTTTGCGGCCGGTGTGCGACTGACAAGGGCTTTACCCACGAACCTGATGTCAAAAAGTTTCTGAATCAAGGAGTTACAAAATAGCCTGCATCTACGAGGCCCGGGCAGGCGACCTGTTTGCCTGCCCGGGCCCGCTCGGTGTCAGCGCGACAGGCGTTTGAGCAGTGCCTGGGCCGCGGCCTCGGAGGAGGCAGGGTTCTGGCCGGTGATCAGGTGGCCGTCCTCGACCACATGGCTTGCCCAGTCCGCCGCCTTGGAGTACTGGCCGCCATGGGCCTTGAGCATGTCTTCCACCAGGAATGGCACCACCTCGGTAAGCCCGACGGCCTGTTCCTCGCTGTTGGCGAAGCCGGTCACGTGCTTGCCTTTGACCACCGGATGCCCGTCTGGCGCCTTGACGTGCTTGAACACGCCAGGCGCGTGGCACACGGCGGCAATCGGCTTGTTGGCGGCATAGAAGGCTTCGAGCAAAGTCTTCGAGTCGGTGTCTTCGGCCAGGTCCCACAGCGGGCCGTGGCCACCGGGGTAGAACACCGCGTCGAAATGGTAGGGGTCGATTTCACCCAGCGGCACGGTGTCGGCCAGGGCCATCTGCCCGTCGGTGTCGCTGGCGAAGCGCCGGGTGGCGTCGGTCTGGGCGTCCGGTTCGTCGCTTTTCGGGTCCAGCGGGGGTTGGCCGCCTTTGGGCGAGGCGAGGGTGACGTCGGCATTGGCGTCGACGAACACGTAGTAAGGTGCGGCGAATTCCTCCAGCCAGAAGCCGGTCTTCTTGCCGGTGTCACCCAGCTGGTCGTGCGACGTGAGCACCATCAGGATCTTTTTCATGCAAGCCACTCCTCCAGAGGTGAAAAGGCAGCGCGCTGTTCGCCCTGCATAGAAAGTGGGAGGCCAGCGCACGGCAGGCGTTCCATGATAGCCCTCGAAAAGTATGCGGGGTTTGCCGCTCAGCTCAATTACCCTAGCGCCACGATCATTTCATCTATACAGGCCTGCCCATGAGCAATACGTCATTCCGCCAACCTGTCATCGCTGATGCCGAGCGCTGCTTCGCGATCGAAATCGGTGCCTACGAAGGTGATGAAGCCGCCACGCTGGAGAAGATCCGCACGCGCATCAGCCAGTACCCTGAAGGCTTCCTGCTGCTCGAAGACCCCCATGGCATCGTCGGCTTCATCAACAGTGGCTGCGCCTACGAGGTGGTGATGTCCGATGAGGCCTTCAAGGAGCTGGTCGGCCACGACCCGCAGGCGCCCAACGTGGTGATCATGTCGGTGGTGGTGGACACGGCCCATCAGGGCCAGGGCCATGCCAAGCGGCTGATGCGCGAGTTCATCACGCGCATGAAGGCGCAGGGCAAACAGACCATCCACCTGATGTGCAAGCAACAGCATGTCGAGCTGTACCGCAAGATGGGCTACCAGTACGTGCGGCCTTCGCCCTCGGACCACGGTGGCATGGCCTGGCATGAGATGGTCATGGCGCTCTGAGCCGGCCAGCGCGTTGATTCCGTGTTTAGTCATATTTAGTTACTACGGAATGACAGCCACCTGCCTGTTTGCCCCGGTTTAGAGGGGGTCGATGGCTCGATTGCCATTCAACAGTCACAAAGCTGTAACACAGCTGCTGCAAAGTGTGCCGGCCATCACACGGAGCGCTTTTTCCATGATACGCCTGATGAAGTCTGCTGCACTCGCCGTTGCCGTCTCGCTTAGCGCCACTTCGGCCTTTGCCGCAGACAACGTTCGCCTGACCGGTTCCGGCGCCAGTTTCCCTGCACCGATCTACCTGACCTGGTTCAAGGACTTCAGCAAGAACACCGCTGGCGTCACCGTCGACTACCAGTCCAAGGGGAGCGGGGCAGGTGTTCAGGACTTCCTGAACAAGACCGTCGACTTCGCCGCCAGCGACTCGGCCATGAGCGAAGCAGACATTGCCAAGGTCGGCGAGGGCGTGCAGCTGCTGCCGATGACCGCCGGTGAAATCGTCCTGGCCTACAACCTGCCGGGCAACCCGAAAGGCCTCAAGCTGCCGCGGGATGTGTACTCCAACATCTTCCTCGGCAAGATCACCAAGTGGAACGACCCACAGATCGTCGCGGCCAACCCAGAGCTGAAACTGCCTGACATGCCGATCACCGTGGTCGTGCGTGCCGACTCCAGCGGCACCAACGCGGTCTTCACCAAGCACCTGTCGGCCATCAACGCCGACTTCAAGAAAGACCTGGGTGAAGGCAACACCGTCAACTGGCCGGCCACCGACAAGTTCATCAAGTCGCCGAAGAACGACGGCGTGACCGCCACCGTTCGCCAGACCCCGGGCGCCATCGGCTACATCGAATACGGCTTCGCCAAGCTGGCCAAGGTCGATTTCGCCTCGCTGCAGAACAAGGCCGGCCAATACGTCGTGCCGAACGCCGAGAGCGGTGCCGAGGCGCTGGCGGCGGTGAAGATGCCGGAAAACCTGATTGCTCACCTGCCGGACCCGGAAGGTGCCAAGTCCTACCCGATCACTTCCTACACCTGGATGATCTTCCGCAAGGACAACGGCAGCCCGGAAAAGGCCAAGGCCATGCGTGACATGGTCGAGTACGGCCTGACCCACGGTCAGAAGATCGCCGACTCGATGGGCTACATCCCGCTGCCACCGTCGGTTGTCGACGAAGTGCGCAAAGCGTCGCAAAGCATCCAGTAACACCCTCAGGCGCTCCCGGCGCGGTGTGGCCACCGTGCCGGGCGTGTTTGCCCTTAGTCCCGGAATCAGCCGAATGAACACACCTTTTGCCATACCGGATAACCCAGACTCCGCGTGCCAGCCGCCGTCCACCAAGGACTTCCTGGTCGATCGCACCTTCCGTGCCCTTGCACGTATCGGTGTGGTGCTGATTCTCGCGCTGGTATTCGCGTTGGTATACGAAGTAGGACGCAAAGCACTTCCAGGCATGGAAAAGCACGGGTTTGACGTGCTGTTTGGCAGTGTGTGGGACGTCAACCAGGGCAAATACGGCATTCTGCCCGCCATCTGGGGCACGCTTTACAGCGCCCTGATCGCCTTGTTGATCGCCGGTTTCTTCGGTGTCAGCATGGCCATTTTCCTGACCCAGGATTTCTTGCCGGCGAGGCTTGCCGCGGTGTTTCGCACCATCGTCGAGCTGCTTGCCGCCATCCCCAGCGTCGTTTACGGCCTGTGGGGCATCTATGTGGTGATTCCGGCCATCCGGCCGTTGACCGCCTGGCTGAACAGCGAGCTGGGCTGGATCCCGTTCTTCGGCACCTCCCTGAGTGGCCCCGGCCTGCTGCCGGCGGCGTTGGTGCTGGCGATCATGATCCTGCCGACCATTGCCGCGGTGTCCCAGGATGCGCTGACCAGCGTACCGATGAAGACCAAACAGGCCGCCTACGGCATGGGCACCACCCATTGGGAAGCCATCCTCAAGGTGATGGTGCCGTCGGCCGCCACCGGCATCTTCGGCTCCCTGGTGCTGGGCCTTGGCCGCGCACTGGGCGAAACCATGGCCCTGGCCATGCTGGTGGGTAACGCAAACACCATCACCCTTTCGCTGTTTGCCCCGGCCAACACGCTGGCAGCCTTGCTGGCGCTGAACTTCCCGGAAGCCGGGCCGAACGAGGTCGAAGTGCTGATGTATGCCGCACTGGTCCTGATGTTCATCACCTTGCTGGTGAACGTGTTCGGGTCGCTGATCATGCTCTACGCCCAGCGGGGTAACAAACAATGACTGACCTGACCGCGGCATCCACCGCATTGCCCAGCCTGCAGCGCCGCTTCGAAGGCCGCGCCCTGCGCAGCCTGGTGCTGACCACCCTGGTCTGGTGCGTGGCCCTGCTGGCCAGCGTACCGCTGATTTCCGTGCTGTACATGCTGATTTCCCGCGGCGGTGCGCGCCTGAACCTGGAAGTGTTCACCGAGCTGCCACCCACCGGCTTCGAGATGGGCGGTGGTTTTGGTAACGCCATGGCCGGTACCTTCGCCATGGTCGGCATTGCCGCCGCCATCGCGGTGCCGGTCGGCATCCTGGCGGCGGTGTTCCTCGCCGAACTCGGGCCCGAGAGCAAACTGGCGAACGCCTCGCGCTTTGCGGCGAAGATGCTCACCGGCCTGCCGTCGATCCTCGCCGGTGTATTCGCCTACGCCCTGGTGGTGATGACCACCGGTACCTACTCGGCCCCGGCCGGTGGCGTGGCACTGGCGGTACTGATGCTGCCGATCGTCGTGCTGACCGCTGAAGAAGCCATGAAGATGGTGCCCAAGATCATGAAAGATGCCGCTTACGGCATGGGCTGCACCCGCGCCCAGGTGATCTGGAAGATCGTCCTGCCGACCGGCATGCCGGCCATCCTCACCGGCGTCATGCTGGCGGTGGCCCGCGCTGCCGGTGAAACGGCGCCGCTGCTGTTCACCGCACTGTTCAGCAACTACTGGATCTACCACGACGGCAGCCTGGCCGTCATGAACCCCACGGCATCGCTTGCCGTACTGATCTACAACTTCTCCGGCATGCCGTTCGACAACCAGCTGGAGCTCGCCTGGGCGGCCTCGCTGGTGTTGGTGATGATCGTGCTGGTAGTCAACATTCTTAGCCGTATCTTCGGCAAGCCCAAGTACTGAGAAAGGGAGCATTCGACCGTGAACGTATCAACAGCGCAAAGAGCCGCTCCCTTGGTCAGCGAAGCGCCAATCGTCATGGACTGCAAGCTGGACAAGATCTTCTACGGCAACTTCATGGCGGTCCGCGACAGCCATGTGCCGATCCGGAAAAACGAGATCACCGGCTTCATCGGCCCGTCCGGCTGCGGCAAGAGTACCGTGCTGCGCAGCCTCAACCGCATGAACGACCTGGTCAAAGGCTTCCGCTTCGAGGGCCATGTGCACTTCCTCGGCCAGGATGTCTATGGCAAGGGTGTGGACCCGGTGGTGGTGCGCCGCTACATCGGCATGGTGTTCCAGCAGCCGAACCCGTTCTCCATGAGCATCTTCGACAACGTCGCCTTCGGCCTGCGCCTGAACCGCTACAAGGGTGACATCGGCGACCGCGTCAAGCATGCCCTGCAAGGCGCTGCGCTGTGGGACGAGGTCAAGGACAAGCTCAAGGTCAGCGGCCTGTCGCTGTCCGGCGGCCAGCAGCAGCGCCTGTGCATCGCCCGCGCCATCGCCACCGAGCCAGAAGTGCTGCTGCTCGACGAGCCATGCTCGGCACTCGACCCGATCGCGACCCGCCGCGTGGAAGAGCTGATGGTCGAGCTGAAGAAGGACTACACCATCGCCCTGGTGACCCACAACATGCAGCAGGCGATCAGGGTGGCCGACACCACGGCGTTCTTCTCGGTGGACATCTCCCAGGGCACCCGCACCGGTTACCTGGTGGAGATGGGCCCGACCACGCAGATCTTCCAGAACCCGCGTGAACAGCTGACCAGTGACTACATCAGCGGCAAGTTCAGCTGAACCCGCCAGGCGACCCGCCCCGCAGACCAGGATGGCCGAGCGGGGCGGGTCGCTTTTACCTCTGTTCTGTTTCAAGAGATTACCAATGGATGCGACATGTCGTCTTGACCTGCCAGCGGTAGAGCGCGCACTGCGCGAGGTGCAGGGCCGCTTTGGCGAACTCAGCCAACACTTCACCGAGCCGCGTGATCCGTTCACCGACGAGGTGCTGCTCAATGTGCTTGAAGGCTATGCCCTGATTGACGACTATGTCGCCCGGGGTGTGGACCTGTTCGACCTGCAGCAGCTGAACCTGATGCTGGAGATCAACGCCACCGTGCTGTGCGGCAGCGACCCGGCACGCCGCCGCGAATTCGCCCCACACCTGGCGGCCACCGAGGCACGTTTTTTCAACAACGTGGAAGGCGGCATCAAGGACTTGTACAACTGGTATTGCTCGTACCGCAGCGAGTCGATCTGGAAGCGGGCGGCCGGTGTCTATGTCCGCATCCTCAGCAAGCCGCAGTTGTTCATCGAAGGGAACAACCGCACGGGGTCGCTCATCGTCAGCTATCTGCTGATGCGTGCAGGGCTGCCGCCATTCGTGCTGACGCTGGACAACGCCGAGGGCTACTTCAACCCGTCCTCGGTCATTCGCAACTCCGCCAAGCATGGTGTGAAAGCTTTGTACGAATTGCCCAAGATCAAGAAAAAGTATGCGGCCTTCCTGGAAGCGAAGGCACCTGAACCCGAAACGTTCTTCCTGCGCGGCACCTGCGTGCCGGCCCGTCAGGGGAGCCGATGATGGAAAGGTATTCGATGCTGGAACAAGGCAAGGCCGGTGGCCGACGTGCGTGGCGGGCCATCGGGCGCAAATTCAGGCGCCCGCAGATGCGCATTTCCTTCGATATCGATGACACGCTGGCCTGCCTGCCGCATCACGCGGATGAAGAGCACAGCAAGCTGCCGGCCTTCATCCACCGCTGGCTGGGCGAGCCGCTGCGCAGCGGTACGCGTTCGCTGATCCGCGACCTGCGCCGCCAGGGCTGCAGCATCTGGATCTACACCTCTTCGGGCCGCACGCCGGCGTATATCCGGCGCTGGCTGATGCTTTACGGCATTCACGTCGACGGCGTGGTCAACAGTGACCGCCATCAGCATGTGCTGCAGCAGCACGGGCTTGAGAATGCCCCCTCGAAGTACCCGCCGGCATTCGATATCGACTTGCACGTCGATGATTCCGAAGGGGTCGGGATCGAGGGCTTTGACCACGGTTTCCGCGTGGTCGTGGTCAACCCGGAAGATGACAGCTGGGCGCAGAAGGTCATGGACGCTGCCGAGCAGGTGCAGGCCCAGTTGGCCTGGCAGCAGCCGCAGCGGTTCGAAATGCCTGGGGCGCGGCGGTCGCAGGCATTGGCTTCCTGAGCATTCGAGCGGGTTGCGAAAAGACAGAGGAATGCAGCGCCTGGGAGATCGAGCGCCGCCCGCGCGGCGCATCGCGAGCTGCGCTCGCTCCTACGTTTGTTTCGGGCCAATTATTCCTGTGGGATTTTCGCGCGGACGCCTTGGCGCATGGCGCGATATCGCGTCGTACCCACAAGGCGGTCGCGCGCGCCTGTCACAGGCGTTACTGGCCCAAAACAAACGTAGGAGCGAGCGCAGCTCGCGATGCGCCGCGCGGGCGGCGCTCGGTCTCCCAGGCACCACCCCTCTCAAGACAGGCAAAGCCTCAGTGCTGCGCACTCTCGACAGCAATACTTTCGCCAGACACCTCCAGGTACCCGTCACTGCGGTTGGCAATGGCATAGTGGATCAACCCACCCAGCCCAGCGCCAAAGAACCATGAGAACTGCGACAGCGTCTCGAACGCCGGCACCAGCGCCAGCAGGATGGCGATCAGCGCAGCCGGGATGAACGCCGCCACTGCCCGCAGGTTGACCCCGCCACGGTAGTGATAGGCACCTTCAGGGCTTTCGCTATACAGCTCAGGCAGGTTCACCCGGCCACGGCGCACCAGGTAGTAGTCGGTGACCATGATGCCGTACAGCGGGCCGAGCAGGGCGCCCAGGCCGCCGAGGAAGTACACGATCACCGACGGGCTGT
Source organism: Pseudomonas sp. LRP2-20 (assembly GCF_024349685.1). Classification (NCBI taxonomy): domain Bacteria; kingdom Pseudomonadati; phylum Pseudomonadota; class Gammaproteobacteria; order Pseudomonadales; family Pseudomonadaceae; genus Pseudomonas; species Pseudomonas sp. LR2-20. The sequence goes on from NZ_AP025944.1 coordinate 2,553,221, forward strand.
TGTACAGGTGCCAGGGCAGGATCACCACCGCGATGCTGGCGCTGAGCAAGCCCGCGCGGCGGAAGTTCAGCACCTTCGGTGCCAGGTTGGTGAGCACGAAGGCCGGGGCGACGAAGTTGGCCATGATGTTCACCGCCACGGTGACGATCAGGAAGGCCAGGCAGGCCAGCACCAGGCCGCCGGTGTTCGGGATGGCGGCGACGATTTCGCTCGGGCTCTGCACCAGCTTGCCGTCGATGCTGAACTGCGCACCGGCGAGCACCACGGCGATCAGCGCGAAGCCGAGCATGTTCACCGGCAGGCCCCAGAAGTTGCCCACGCTGATCGTGCGGCGATCCGGGCAGTTACGCGTGAAGTCGCAGAAGTTGAGGATCATGGTGCCGTACAGCGACACCCACAGCGCGGCGGCGCCGAACACTTTCAGCCACATGGCGGAGCCAGTCGGCGCGTTGCCGCTGGACCAGGCAATCGACAGGCCGCTGCGCCAGTACATCCAGCCCGCCAGGCTGCTGAAGGCGACCAGGATGATCGGCCCGGCGAGGGATTCGAAGCGGCGCACCATCTCCATGCCGTAGGCGAAGATCGCCACCTGCACGCACCAGATGCCGAGGAAGGTGACCCAGCCCAGGGTCGACAGGCCGAGTATCGCGTTCTGGTCGTAGGGCTTGAGGTCCGGCGCGATGGCGGTGAGCAGCACGCGCAGCACCACCGAGGCGAGGTAGGTCTGGATGCCGAACCAGGCAATGGCGATCACCGCGCGGATCAGTGCCGGGATCTGCGCGCCGTGGATGCCAAAGCTGATCCGGCACATGACGGGGTAGGGCAGGCCGGTCTTCTGCCCCATGTAGCCGGACAGGTTCATCAGGCCGTAGATCACCAGCGCGCCGAGGGCGAAGGCGGCGAGTATCTGTGCGCCGCTCATGCCCAGGGCGAACAGGCCGATGGCGAAGGAGTAGTTGGCGATGTTGTGCACATCGTTGGTCCACAGCGCAAACAGGCTGTAGCGCCCCCAGGTGCGATTGGCCGCACGGGTCGGTGCGAGGTCGGTGCTGTACAGGCGCGGGCTCAGTTGCGACTGACTCGACCCGGCTGTTTCGGCGGGGAGATCGGCAAGCTGGCCAACATCGGAACGGGAAATCGACGCCATCGGGACTCCATGATGGTTGTGTACTTTTATTGTTTGTATTTGTATACAAACAAGATTCGTACCAACCCATGGCCGGGGTGCAATCCCTGGTCTTGGCGCTTTGTTGCCAGATAGCTGCGTGGCGCACTGACCTTTCAGGTGGGAATTATGTGCACGTTTAATGTGCACAGTTGTTACCACGTGCACCCGATGTGCTGAACAGATGGCTTGCCGGGATTGTTCCGCATAAGCTTGTAGCAGGTTGCCATGGAGGTCCGTCGATGTCGCATCTACCGCTCGCGCTGGGTCTGTTACTTGCTGCCACTGTGGTCGAAGCGGCGCCGCTGCAGGTGCCCACCCCGGCCCAGCTCAGGAGCCAGCTCGAAAGCCTCAAGCCTGGCCAGTTTCTCTGGTACCCGCAGGTCTCGCCGGTAGGGCCGGTGACCGTGGTGGTCAGCCTCACCGAGCAACGTGCCTACGTCTATCGCAATGGCATCGCCATTGGCGTCAGCACCGTGAGCAGCGGCAAGGCAGGCCGGGAAACCCCCACCGGGGTCTTCAGCATTCTGCAGAAGAAGGTCGAACACCAATCGAGCCTCTACAACAGCGCACCGATGCCGTACATGGAGCGGCTGACCTGGGACGGCATTGCCCTGCACGCGGGCCATCTGCCGGGCTACCCGGCCTCCCATGGTTGCGTGCGCCTGCCATTGGAATTTGCCAAGAAGCTGTATGAGGTCACCGGTTTCAGCTCGACCACCGTCATCGTCTCCGATACCCACAGTGCACCGGTGGAGGTGTACCACCCTGGCGTGCTGGCCCCCACGGTCAGTGCAGGCAAGGCCCAAGGCCCGCTGGTACTGAGCAACCAACAGTTCTGGAACGACCCGGACCCGACGTCAGGGCCGCTGTCGATCCTGATCAGCCGTGCCGACTTGCGCGCCTATGTGTATCGCGGCGGCCAGCTGATCGGCTCGGCGCCAGCACTCTCGTTGGCAAGCAGCCAGCAGCGCAGTGGCATGGCGGTGTTTTCGCTGCTGCAAAAACCCTCCGCCCTGGCGCTCGACGGTGCGCTACCCTTACGTTGGTCGGTGGTGGGCCTGAGCAACCCGGAATACGGGAGCACGCCCTATGAACAGTTGGGGCAATTGACCATCAACCCGGAGTTCCGCCAGCATCTGCGCGCAGCGATGGATGTCGGCACGATGCTGGTGATCACCGACTGGGCGTCGACCCGGGATACCCGCAGCGACGGAAAATTCACGGTCATCAGCACCGAAGACCGTGAAGAAGTTAAACCATTGGTCAAGAAATGATCGGCAATCCCGAAGAATTCAAGCAAAGTGGTGGCTTTTGGCCGCAAGCCAGCTGACTTATTGCTGACAGGCCGTTACCGGGGTAACCATGTCGATGTTTGAACCCTTGCGGGGAGCCGTCCGGCTCTCGGTGGCCAGTTTTGGCCTGTTTTTCCTGGGTGCCTGGCAAATCGCCCAGGCACAACCGCTGCCCAGTGCCGCCGAACTGCAGCAGCTGGCACCGAACGCCAGCCTGTCGACACTGGCCCTGGCCCTCACCGCCTATGCCTGCGCCAGCCACAGCGAGGCGGACAAGTTGCTGACAGTGATCGATTACTCCAAGGCCTCGCGGGACAAGCGCCTGTGGGTGTTCGACCTGCGCGCACGCAAACTGCTGTTCGAGGAATGGGTCGCCCATGGCAAGAACAGCGGTGCCGATGTACCGACGACGTTCTCCAACGCCCCCAACAGTTACCAGTCCTCTCTCGGCCTGTATGAAACCGGCCAGATCTACAGCGGCAAGCACGGCCGCTCGCTGCGCCTGCAGGGGCTGGAGCCGGGGTTCAACGACAACAGCATGTCGCGGGCGATTGTCATGCACGCCGCCGCCTATGCCGACCCCAAGGTCGTGCCCGGCCTGGGGCGCCTGGGGCGCAGCCAGGGCTGCCCGGCCGTGCGGCCGGCGATTGCCGGCAAGCTGATCGACACGCTGCAGCGCGGCAGCTATGTGTTTGCCTACTACCCGCAGCAGGACTGGCTGAAGACATCACGCTACCTCAACGCCCAGAGCTGCCCGCTGGCGAGCCAATCGATCGCCAGCAAATAGCGAAAAGGGCGGCGCTCAGATCGAGCGCTGGTTGACGCGGGCAGAGAGCTGCTCGGCGCTTTCCTTGCGCTCCGAATAGCGGTCCACCAGGAATGCCTGGCGGTCGCGCAGCAGTACGGTGAACTTCACCAGTTCCTCCATCACATCCACCACGCGGTCGTAGTACGGCGAAGGCTTCATCCGCCCGGCGTCGTCAAACTCCAGGTAGGCTTTGGGGACCGAAGACTGGTTGGGTATGGTGAACATGCGCATCCAGCGGCCAAGCACGCGCAGCTGGTTGACCACGTTGAACGATTGCGAGCCGCCACACACCTGCATGACGGCCAGGGTCTTGCCCTGGGTGGGGCGCACCGCACCCAGGGCCAGGGGGACCCAGTCGATCTGCGCCTTGAACACCGCAGACATCGCACCATGGCGCTCTGGCGAGCACCAGACCTGGCCTTCGGACCACTGCATCAGGTCACGCAGTTCCTGCACCTTGGGGTGCTCGACAGGTACATCGTCAGGCAGCGGCAGGCCCGACGGATTGAAGATGCGCGTTTCGGCACCGAAGTGCTCCAGCAGGCGTGCGGCTTCTTCCACCAGCAAGCGACTGAAGGAGCGTTCGCGGGTCGAGCCATACAGCAGCAGGATGCGCGGTTTGTGCGTGCTGGAGCCGGGCGCCGCTGGCGGCCCATCGAACAGCGCGAGGTCGAGGTTAGGCAGTTGCTCGGACATGTTTGCTCCTGCTCAAAGGGTACCGATGCGATCCAGCTCTTGCTTGAGCTGCTCACGGTCCAGGGTGTCGAAAGGCAGCCCGAAGAACGCCTGGCAGCGCGACTCGATGCGGGCCAGCGTGGCGCGGAACGCAGCGTCGACCGTAGCCTCGTCACCCACCACATCGGACGGATCCTCCAGCCCCCAGTGCGCCTTCAGCGCCGGGCCGAAATACACCGGGCACGCTTCGCCGGCCGCCTTGTCGCACACGGTGATGACGATGTCGGGTGGGCAATCCTCGAACGCCTCATTGCCCTTGCTGCTCAACCCATCCGTCGAGATACCGGCGTGCTGCAAGGTGCTCAGGCTGCGCGGCAACACCAGGCCTTTCGGGAAGCTGCCGGAACTGACGGCTGCAAACGGGTGAGGCGCCAGGTGGTTGAACATGGCCTCGGAAAGGATGCTGCGGCAACTGTTGGCCGTGCACATGAACAGAACTCGCATGGAGGGCTCCTCCGCTTCGTGGCGGGTGTCAGAGGCTAAGGCGCAATGCCAAAGCGCAAAGGGTGATCAGCAGAACCGGCAGCGTCAGCAGGATGCCGACTTTGAAGTAGTAACCCCAGGTGATGCGCACGCCTTTGCGTTCCAGCACATGCAGCCAGAGCAGCGTGGCAAGGCTGCCGATGGGGGTGATTTTCGGGCCGAGGTCGCAGCCGATGACGTTGGCGTAGATCATCGCCTCGCGCACCAGCCCCGGCGCCTCGCTGGCCTGGATCGACAAGGCGCCGACCAGCACGCTGGGCATGTTGTTCATGACCGATGACAGTGCTGCAGCGATCAACCCGGTCCCGATGGCAGCACTCCATAGCCCTTGCTGCGCAAGGCGGTCGAGCAGGTGGGTGAGCAAATCGGTGAGGCCGGCGTTCTTCAGCCCGTAGACCACCAGGTACATGCCGAGCGAAAAGATCACCACCTGCCAGGGCGCTTCGCGCAGCACACGGCGGGTCGAGATGCGGTGGCCACGGGCAGCGACGGCAAACAGGATCGCTGCACAGGCAGCGGCTACCGCACTGATCGGGATGCCCAGCGGATCCAGGGCAAACAGGCCGATCAGCAACACCAGCAACACCCAGCCACCGACGTTGAAGGTGGCACGGTCATGAATCGCTTCGCTGGGCTGCTTCAGGGCCGCGACCGTGTAGTGCCTGGGGATATCACGGCGGAAAAACAGCCACAGCACCAGCAGGGTCGCGGCCACACTGGCAAGATTCACCGGCACCATCACCGAGGCATACTCGGCGAAGCCCAGCTTGAAGTAGTCCGCCGACACGATGTTCACCAGGTTGGAGACCACCAGTGGCAGGCTCGCCGTGTCGGCAATGAAGCCTGCGGCCATGACGAAGGCCAGCGTCGCAGCGGGCGAAAAACGCAGCGCCAGCAGCATCGACATGACGATGGGCGTGAGGATCAGCGCTGCGCCATCGTTGGCGAACAGCGCCGACACGGCGGCACCCAGCAGCACGCAGAAGGCGAACAGGCGATGGCCGCTGCCGTTTGCCCAGCGCGCCACATGCAGCGCGGCCCACTCGAAGAAACCGGCCTCGTCCAGCAGCAGGCTGATGATGATGACGGCAATGAAGGTGGCGGTGGCGTTCCAGACAATGGCCCACACGGCCGGGATGTCGTGCAGCGAAACGGCACCGGCCGCCAGGGCGATGAGGGCACCGAGCGCGGCACTCCAGCCGACGCCCAGCCCCTTCGGTTGCCAGATGACCAGGATGAGGGTGAAAACAAAGACTGCAATGGCGACCAGCATGAACACCTCGCTCGACGTTGATCAGCAGCAGGCAGCGTCACGGACGGGGCGGCCGTCCATGTTCTGCAGGCGCAGGGTGTTCTCGGCCAACCATTGCGCGTTGGCCTGCAAGGTCGCCTGCAACATCTCGTGCACCCAGGCGGGCAGTTCCGGGTTCAGGCGGTAATACACCCATTGCCCCTGGCGGCGATCCAGCAGCATGCCACTGCTGCGCAGCTGCGCCAGATGGCGACTGATCTTCGGTTGGCTGTCGTTCAGCGCACACATCAATTCGCAGACACAGAGCTCACCCAGCCCTGCGATCAGCAGGGTGGCGCGGGTGCGGGTTTCGTCCGACAGGCACTTGAAGACATCGGGTGGAGTAAGCATGGCAACACCAAAACATATGGAAATCCGAATATACGGATTTTCATATATGAAATGCAACCACGTGTGTGGAGGCAAGCTGAGGTCAGGGCTGCCCCGACTGGAACAACGCCCGGACGACCTCCCTGAGCCAGCGGTTGCCGCTGTCCTGATGGTAACGCGCATGCCAGTGCTGCTTGACTGTGAAGCCTTCTACCGCAAACGGGCAGTCATGCACCCGCAGCCCATGCATGTCGGCAAGTGTCTGGCCGATATGCCGAGGCAGCGTCGCCACCAGGTCGGTCGACCCGACAATCATCCCAAGGCCAAGAAAGGCCGGCAGTTCGAGCATGATCCTGCGCTCGATCCCGGCCCGCGCCAAGCCGGCCTCCAGCAACTTCTGCCCGGTCCCGGCGCTGATCTGCACGTGCCCTTCGGCACGGTACTGGGCCACGCCCATGCCGTTGGCCAGGCGCGGGTGCTGCCGGTTGCTCAGGCACACCCAATCCTGTTCGAACAGCATCTGCTGATACATGCCGCCACCCAGCCAGGGTACAAAGCCGATGGCCAGGTCCGCTTCGCCCGACTCCAGGGCGCTCTCGGTATTGCCATCGATCCGCGCTGCTTCCAGGCGAATGCCCGGGGCATGGCTGCGCAAGTGGTTGAGGATACTGGGCAGCAAGGTGATATGGCTGGCATCGCTGACGCACAGGCGAAAGCGTCGCTGCGCCGTGGCCGGTATGAACTGCGGTGCCCAGGCGGTCAGGCGGCGCAGCGATTCCAGCACTTCGCGGCACGGCCCGATCAACTGGTCGGCCCGCGGGGTAGGGGCCATGCCGCCCGGCGTGCGCACGAACAACGGATCGTTCAACTGCTCGCGCAGGCGCGCCAGCCAGATGCTGATGGTCGGCTGGCTCTGGCCGAGCTGCTCGGCGGCGCGGGTCACGCTGCGGCACTGGTACAGCACCTCGAACAACTGCAACAACTTGGGTTCCGGCAGGGGCTCCAGCGTGGTCATTATTGCAAATCTCAATAGCGGTATTAACGCCATTGTATAGCTCAAATAAGCCTCGCTGCATAAGGTAGTCGCAAACCACAGGAGGTCTGCGACGTGAAAATCTGCATTCTGGGGGCCGGAGCCCTGGGTTGCGCCATTGGCGCGGCCTTGAGCGAGGCGGGGCATGAAACCTGGCTGTTGAACCGTGGCCGTGCCCATGTGGAGGCGATGAACCAGCACGGGTTGCAGGTACAGGACGAACGCGGCGAGCGCCACGTGCGGGTCAATGCCGCGATCGACGCCGAAGACGTCGGCGTGGCTGACCTGGTGGTGGTGCTGGTCAAGTCGTTCCACACCGCCGAGGCCATTGCCGGCGCCAGCGCGCTGATCGGGCCGCAGACACTGGTGCTGTCGCTGCAGAACGGCCTGGGCCACGAGGATATCCTGGCCGAGGCCGTAGGGCGCGAACGGGTGTTGGCGGGCAAGACCTACGTCGGCGGCGTGCTGCTGGCGCCGGGTTCGATACGCGCTGGCGTGGCAGGCAAGCAGACCTTCATCGGCGAGCTGGACGGCCAGCTGACGCCCCGCGTGCAAGCCATTGCAGCGGCCTTCAGCGGCGCCGGGTTGGCCACCACGGTCAGCGACAACATCCTTGGCACCATGTGGGACAAGCTGCTGGTCAACGTTGCCACCGGCGCGCTGAGCGGCATCACCATGCTCAGCTACGGCCAGCTGTACAGCGAGCCGCTGCTGGAGAGCACCGCCAAGGCAGCGGTGGCCGAAGCCATCGCCGTGGCCGAGCGCGCCGGCATCCGCCTGAGCCTGACCAGCCCCGAGGCCGCCTGGACGTTGGCCGCCGAAGGCCTGCCGGCGAGCTTCCGCACCTCGATGCTGCAGAGCCTGGAAAAGGGCTCGATCACCGAAATCGACTACATCAACGGCGCTGTCGTGCGCTGGGGCCAGCGCCACGGCGTGGCCACGCCGGTCAACGCGACCCTGGTGGCCTGTATCAAGGGCATCGAACGCGCCATGGCCGATCACCAGAAAAGGGAGAACCCATGAGCCAGCCAAAAGCCTACCTCGAACACGTCGCATTCTGGGTGCGTGACATCCAGTGGCACATCCGCTTCTTCAGCGAAGTGTGCGGCATGACCATGCGCGAAGTGCAGGGCGACGTCGAGCAGCCCGCGCAGTACTGGACCCTCGGTGGCCTGCAGTTCATCCACCAGCCGGACTTCGCCGGCCCGGAAGGGCGCATGGCGCATCTGGGCATCATGTGCGAAGACCTCGAGGCCACCCTGGCGGCCGCCCAGCGCTTCGGCGTCAGCCAAATGCCCCAGGGCCACAACTGGCTGCGCCTGCCCGACGGCCTGGCGGTGGAGTTCATCCAGGCGATGCCGGCCAAGTGCGTCGCCCAGGCCCTGGCCATTGACCCGCGGGCCGAGGTGCAGGCATGAGCGTGGTGGAAAAATACTGGGACGATGCCCGCGAAGGCGACGAGTGCATCAGCCCCACCTATACCGTGACCCGTGAGCGCATCCTGGCCTACGCCGACCTCACCGGTGACCACACCCCGGTGCACGTCGACGAGGACTATGCCAATGCCAGCCACTTCGGCTGCCTGGTTGCCCACGGCCTGTTCGGGCTGTCCATCGCCGATGGCCTGAAAACCCAGTGCGAGTACCGCTTCCTGCCGGGCATGTCGCTGGGCTGGACCTGGGACTTCGTGCGGCCGATCAAGGTCAACGATGTGCTGCACGTGCGCATGCGCGTGGGGGCGATGCGCCCGAGCAACAGCCGCCCGGGCTGGGGCATCGTGGTCTTGCCGTCGGAACTGATCAACCAGCACGGCGAAGTCGTGCAGCGCGGTGAGCACCGCCTGATGGTGCCCAGGAGGGTAGAAGCATGAGCCAGGCACTGCCATTGGCGGGTATCCGCGTCATCGATTACAGCCACTTCCTTGCCGGGCCCTATGTGGGCCGCTGCCTGGCGGCGCTGGGCGCCGAGGTGATCAAGGTCGAACGGCCGGGCAGCGGCGATGCCGGCCGCCAGCACGCGTTCACCCTGGATGACCAGCAGAGTGGTTACTTCCTGCAGTTGAACATGGGCAAGCAGGGCGTCAGCGTGAACATGAAGGACCCGCGCGGCAAGGCCTTCATGCAGCGCTTGACCGACTCGGCCGACGTGTTCATCGAAAACTACCGCCCCGGCGCCCTGGACAAACTGGGCCTGGGCTATGCCGAACTGGCCGCGCGCAATCCGCGCCTGGTGTATTGCTCGATTTCCGCCTACGGCCATACCGGGCCAGACGCACACCGCGCCGGCTTCGGGCTGATCGCCGAGGCCAAGAGCGGGATCATGCAGATGGTCGGCGTACCCGGCGAAGCGCCGCCGCTGCTGCGGATTTCCCTGGGCGACATGTACACCGGCATCCATGCCGTGGCCGCGATCAATGCGGCGTTGCTGGGCCGGGTCAGCAGCGGCCGTGGGCAGCATATCGACATGGCCCTGTACGACACGCTGGTGTCGATGCATGAGTACGCGGTGCAGTGCTACACCTTGTCCGACGGCACCGTGCTGCCCGAGCAGACTGGCCATGACATGCCCACCTCGACCTTGTACGGCGTGTTCCGCGCCGCCGATGGCGACCTGGTGATCGCGGCCCAGGTCGACGATGCCTGGCAGCGCTTTGCCGCCATGCTTGAAGCCAATGGCGGCCCGCCCGGGTTTGGCAGCGACAAGCGCTACCACAGCCTCAACGGTCGCAATGCCCACCGCCAGGCGATCCTGGCCGTGGTCCGCGACTGGGTCGGCGCCCGGCAGGTGGCCGAAATCCTGCGACTGCTGGATGGCATCGACATCCCCAGTGCCAAGGTGCAGCGCATCGACGAGGTACTGGCCGACCCGCAGATCCAGGCGCGCAACATGGTCATCGAACAGCAGCACCCGCGCTACGGCACCTTGCGCCTGCCCAACCTGCCGTTCCGCTTTTCCGACTGCGACACGACGATCCACCAGGTGGCCCCGGACCTTGGCCAGCACAACGCCGAAGTGGCCGCGGCACTTGGCTTCAGCCCTGAAGAAATCACCGCCATGCAGGCAGACGGTGTGCTGTTCACCCACGGAGATGCACGATGAGCGACCGCTACGCAGTGATCGGCCGGCCGATCAACCACACCAAGTCCCCCTTGATTCATGGCCTGTTCGCCGAGGCCAGCGGCCAGACCCTGGAGTACGGCGCCATCGAGGGCGAACTCGAGGGCTTCGAGGCCCAGGTACTGAAATTTCGCAGTGAAGGCGGGCTGGGCATGAACATCACCGCGCCGTTCAAGCTGCGCGCCTTCGAACTGGCCGACCGGCGCAGCGAGCGTGCGCAGCTGGCACGGGCGGCCAATGCGCTGAAATTCGAGGATGGCCGCATCGTTGCCGAAAACTTCGATGGCATCGGCCTGCTGCGGGATATCGAACAGAACCTGGGCGAACCGCTGCGCAACCGCCGGGTGCTGTTGCTCGGTGCCGGTGGCGCGGTGCGCGGCGCCCTGCTGCCGTTCCTGCAGGCCGGTCCGCGTGAACTGGTGATCGCCAACCGCGACATGGCCAAGGCGCTGACCTTGCGCAACGAGCTGGATCATCCGTTGCTGCGTATCAGCCGTTATGAGGAACTGGAGGGGCAAGCTTTCGATATCGTGGTCAACGCTACCTCCGCGAGCCTGACCGGTGAGTTGCCGCCGCTGCCCGCTGATGTGCTGGGCCAGGCGCGCCTGGCCTATGAACTGGCATACGGCAAAGGTCTGACACCGTTCCTGCGCATGGCCCAGGAGCAAGGTGTGGCGCGCCTGGCCGATGGGGTCGGCATGCTGGTGGAGCAGGCGGCAGAGGCGTTTGCCTGGTGGCGCGGGGTACGGCCTGAAACCCGTGCCGTGATCGACCGCCTGACCATCCCCCTGGAGTGAGCCATGGCCGCCAATGTCTTGATGCTGCACGGCATCAACCACAACATGTTCGGCAAGCGCGACCCGCGCCAGTACGGCACGGCCACCCTTGCCGACATCGATCAAGCCCTGCAGGCGTTGGGCGAGGAGCTCGGCGCGCGGGTCGAGAGCTTCCAGACCAACTACGAAGGGGCGATGTGCGAGCGCATCCATCGGGCTTATGAGGAGCGGGTGGATGCCGTGCTGATCAATGCCGGAGCCTGGACCCATTACAGCTACGGCATTCGTGATGCTCTGGCCATTGTCGAGGCGCCGGTGGTTGAAGTGCATATGTCGAACATCCATGCTAGAGAGCTGTTCCGCCATCACTCGGTGTTCGCCGAGGTGGTGCGCGGGCAGATCTGCGGATTCGGTGTCGAGACCTACCTGCTGGCTCTGCGTGCCGCATTGAAGATGATCTGAACATTCATGCAGAACCTGTGGGAGCGGGCTCGCCCGCGAACACCGGCGAAGCCGGTGCCAGTCACCGCGGTGCCAGCTTCGCGGGCAAGCCCGCTTCCACAGGGAGGTGATTGCCCACTTCCCATGCCCCAGCAGAAGGACCTGTAACCGTGGCAAATCCAGCAGTCCCGAACCCCGCCCGCCAAGCCACCGGCATCGCCTTGTTGGTCGCCGTCACCTTCTTCATGGAAAACCTCGACGCCACCGTCATCGCCACGGCGCTGCCGCAGATGGCCAGCGACTTCGGCGAGAACCCGGTGAGCCTGAACATCGGCATCAGTGCCTACTTGCTGGCGGTGGCAGTGTTCATCCCGCTCAGTGGCTGGGTGGCCGACCGTTTTGGCGCCCGCCAGGTGTTCGCCGGGGCCATCGGCCTGTTTACCCTGGCCTCGTGGCTCTGCGGCCTGGCCCCCAACCTGGAAACGTTCGTCGCCGCGCGGGTGCTGCAAGGCATTGGCGGTGCGCTGATGGTGCCGGTCGGCCGGCTGGTGGTGCTGCGTACCACCGAGAAGCAGGACCTGGTGAAAATGCTCGCGGTGATCACCTGGCCCGGGCTGGTGGCGCCGGTACTGGGCCCGCCCATCGGCGGGCTGATCGTCACGCACCTGGCGTGGCCATGGATCTTCTACCTGAACATCCCGCTTGGCCTGCTGGCCATGGCGGCAGCGTGGTGGCTGATTCCCGCCACCTGTTGCAGCGAAGCACGGCGCTTCGACCTGCTGGGCTTCGTGTGGCTCGCCTCGGCCTGCGCCGCGTGGCTGATCGGCCTGGAAATGCTCGGTTCACTGGGCGCTGGCAGCCTGCGTGCCGGGGCGGCACTGGTGGCCTTGGGCGGGCTGCTGAGCTGGCTGGCGATCCGCCATTGCCAGCGCCACCCGGCACCGCTGTTGCCACTGGCGGCCCTGAGCATCGCCACGTTCCGGGCCAGTATCGTTGGCGGCACATTGTTCCGCCTGTCGATCAGCGCCTTGCCGTTCCTCATTCCGCTGTTGCTGCAGGTCGGTTTTGGCCTGTCTGCGGTGGATGCCGGCTTGCTGGTGCTGGCGATCTTCGCCGGCAACCTGGCCATGAAGCCGTTCACCACCGGCTTGCTGCGCCGCTATGGTTTCCGCCGGGTGTTGCTGGTCAATGGCCTGATCGGTGTCGGCTGCATCCTGGCCTGCCTGGGGTTGCAGCAGGGCATGCCGTGGTACTGGATGGCACTGGTGCTGTTCGTAGGCGGGCTGTCGCGTTCGATGCAGTTCACCACCTACAACGCTGTCGGTTTCTCTGAAGTGCCCAAGCAGCAGATGGGGGAGGCGTCGACGCTGTTCAGCATGTTCTTCCAGCTGGCGATGGCCTTGGGCGTTGCCGTGGTGGCGCTTCTGTTGCGCGTGTCGATGATGGTGCGCGGCGCTGAGGGCGGGATGACAGTCAGCGACTTCCACTGGGCACTGCTCGGTGTGGCGCTGATTGCCTGTGTCGCGCTGGTCGATGCCGTGCGCCTGCCCGGCAATGCCGGCGAGCAGGTATTGCGCACCTGATCGGCATTGCGGCCACCTGGGTGGCCGCAATGCCCGGGGTTATCAGGTCTACACGGCGCTGGTTGCCGGGGCCTTGCGCTTGCTCATCAGCCCGTAGTAGCAGGCTGCCGGGAACAGCAGACCAACCACCCAGGCAAGGTCAACGCCCTGCAGCGAGGCCGCGACCGGCCCCACGTAGAGGGAGGTGTTCATGAACGGGATCTCCAACGCGATGGTGGCGAGGAACACGCCGACCGCGATCCCGTTCACCCGGCCATAAATGCCCGCGGGGTCGAAGATGTCGGCAATCTGGTAGACCCCTTTGCGCAGCGCGTAGTAGTCCACCAGGTTGATTGCGGTCCAAGGGATCAGGAAATAGCTCATGAAGAAGATGAAGTTCAGGAAGAACTGGATGAAGTCATCCTGGGCCAAGGTGCACAACGCCGTCGCCAGGGCACAGATGACCAGCATGAAGCTGGCGCGCACCCCAGGGGTGACCTTCAGCGCCGCGAACGGCTCGATCACCGTCACGGTCGACATGAAGGCGCCATACAGGTTGAACACGTTGATTGCGATCTGCCCGTAGAGCACGAACGCCACCGCCAGCAAGGTCCCGCCACCGAGCACGCCAAGCAGGTGCAGGCCGACGTTGTCGGTAAAACCGGCGACGGCCTTGGCCAGTACGGCGCCCAGCAGCATCATCCAGCTACCGCCGATGACCGTGCCCGCGTAGCTGTACCAGAACACCTGGCGCGTGGATGTACGGGTCGGCAGATAGCGCGAGTAGTCGGCCACATACGGGGCGTATGACAGCTGCCAGGTCACCGCAATGCTCACCGAGGCCAGGAAGCTGGCCAGGTGGAAGCCTTGCGCGGTCCATTGGTCAGGCTCTATCGGCAGCGCCAGGGCGAGCAGGGTGGCGATGCCGAAGACCACGATCGACAGCAGCGACAGCAACTTCTGCAGGCGGTGGATGAGCGTGTAGCCGAATAGTGCCACCAGGAAGCACAGGCCACCGAGCAGGGCGATGTTCCCGCCATTGCCCAACGGGCTGGCGCTGGCGATGGCCTGGGCGGCCAGCAGCGTGTTGCTGACGAAGAAACCCAGGTAGATGAGCATCACGAACAGCAACGGCACGATCGCGCCGAACACGCCGAACTGCGCCCGGCTCTGGATCATCTGTGGGATGCCCAGCCGAGGGCCCTGGGCGGAATGCGAAGCCATGAAGATGGCGCCGATCAACGAGCCGAGCAGAATCGACAGCGCGCTCCAGAACAGGTTGAGCCCCAGGCTGATCGGCAGCACACCTGCGGCCACAGTGGTGATGTTGGCGTTGGCGCCAAACCAGACGAAGAACAGCGAACGCGGTTCGCCATGGCGCTCGGCTTCCGGGATGAAGTCGATGCTTCTTTTCTCTACTTTCATGTCGTTCTCCGCTCAGCGTTGGGCAGCAAGTTGGCGTTCGAAGCGCGCAATCGTCTGCACGAACGCGTCTGGCTCGAAGGCAAGGTGGTCGGGTTCTGCGCTGAGCACTGAGGTCGCCGGCTGGTTGTTCCAGTGCTGCAGCAACTGCTCGGTGGAGAAGATTTCCAGCCCGTAGAGCCAGTTGGAGAGAATGAACAGTGCCGAGTAGTGGGCGGCGAGCGTGGTTGCCGTGCAGGCGTCGGCGACCAGCACCAGCTTGAAGTCGTGCTGGTAGGCATCGAACAGGCTGCTCATCACGCACACGTCGGTCAGTACACCGATCACCACCAGGCGCGTGATGCCGCGGCATTTCAAGGTCTGGGCCAGGCGCGTGCCGTGGAAGGCGCTGTAGCGCTGCTTGTCGATCACCACGTCGGCAGCCTGCGGTGCCAGGGCATCGATGATTTCGATGGCCGGCGTACCGGCGCAGTAAGTGGTTGGCCGGCCTTGCGCGTCCACCGGTTCGCCGAATGCCAGGTTGCGGCCCAGCGCATCGTTGACGTGGCGGGTGTAGAACAGCGGCAGATTGCGCCGGCGGGCGCCGTCAATCAGCGCGGCCGCGTTGTTGATCACTTTGTCGAAGCGCGGCAGGGGGAAGCTGTCTTCCCGCTGCAGGTCAATCACGAGCATGGCGGTGTCTTGAGTCATCGGATTTCTTCCAGGTGCAGTACACCGGGCGCTGCACCAAGGGCGCGTCAGGCGGTTCTGCGGATACAGGTGCGCGGGCGCCGCGACAGCGGTGCCTGCGTGAGGCGAGCGCAACGCTCGTGGAAGGAATCAGTCGACTATCTGCCAGAAACCGTTCTGCTTGGCGGCGACTGCGGCGCGAAGGCGTTGCAACGTGACCTGCAACGGCCCGGCCGCTCGGCGCAGGAACCCGTGCATGGCCCCGCATGGCACAGCGTGCACCCGGCCAGTGAGGCGGGTGCGAAATGTGCCAACGATGGAGGGGAGGCGGGCCATGAGCAGATCACTCGAGACAATCGTGCAGTCATGCAAAGCAAGACGCGGGCCATTGCCGCCAATGTGCCGGGAGTAGCGAGTTTGACGGGTCGCGCTCGGCAGTGTTACTAACTGGCATGTGGTATGCCGTAATACTGTGATACCAAACGTAGCAACCCACCGCTTCAGGCACCCTTGCGCGATACCATTGCAGTCAGGGCTGCCTTTGCGTCGTCGCTGTTAAGCCGCTCGATGAACAGCAGGCCTTCCTTGGCCACCGTCGCGGCCAGGGCTTCGCGCTGGGCGTCCTTGAGCAAACGCCTGCTGATACGCAGGGCATCGGCCGGCAGCTGCTGCAGGCGCCGCGCCAGCGTGACGGCGGCGGCCAGGCATTGCGCGCCATCGTCGTACAGTTCGCTCGCCAGCCCCCACTGCACGGCCTGTTCGCCATTGAGCGCCTGGTTGCACAGCAGCAGCTGCGCAGCCCGCGCATGCCCCAGCATCTGCGGCAGCAACAGGCTCGCGCCAAACTCCGGGCACACGCCCAGTGCCACGAACGGCGTGCGCAGTCTGGCGTCACGGCTGACCAGCACCTGGTCGCAGTGCAGCAGCAGCGTGGTACCAATGCCGATCGCAGGCCCGGCAACCGCAGCGATCAGCGGTTTGTCCAGCGCCAGCACCGCCCACATCATGCGAAACACCGGGCTCTGCAGGTCGGTCGGCGGCTGCTCGAGAAAGTCCGGCAGGTCGTTGCCGGCGGTGAAGCATTCGGTGCTACCGGTGATCAGGATCACCTCGACCTGCGGGTCACTGTTGGCCGCTTCGAACAGCTCTGCCAGCCGTGTGTACATGGCGTTGGTCAGTGCATTGAGTTTGTCTGCACGGTTCAGGCGCAGGGTCAGCAGGCCTTCGTCGAGTTGCGAGTGGATCAGGTCGGTCATGGGCGGCGCCTCTGTTGTTGTTATCGTGCCCGAGTATAAACAGGCTATCGCGAGCGAGGCGAGTTGCTATACAGTCGTTCAACTGCGCGCCCCATGAGAGCCACCGATGACCCAAGAAGCCCGCTTCAGCCGCATGCTGCCCGAACTGCGCAAGGCCAACCTGGTCGAGGCCACCCTGGCCTGCCTGAAGCGCCATGGTTTCCAGGGGGCTTCGATCCGCAAGATCTCCGCCGAAGCCGGCGTCTCGGTGGGCCTGATCAGCCACCATTATTCGGGCAAGGACGAGTTGGTCGCCGAAGCCTACATGGCCGTCACCGGCCGGGTCATGCAACTGCTGCGCGAGGCCATGGCCCAGGTCGCGCCCAACGCCCGCGAACGGCTGTCGGCGTTCTTCCGTGGCTCGTTCAGCGCCGAACTGCTCGACCCGCAACTGCTCGATGCCTGGCTGGCGTTCTGGGGCGCGGTGAAAACCGCCGAGGCGATCAACCAGGTGCACGACCATTCCTATGGCGAGTACCGCCGCGAGTTGCGCACGCTGCTGGCTGAACTGGCCCGGGAGGAGGGCTGGGAACACTTCGATGCCGACCTCGCCGCCATCAGCCTCAGCGCCTTGCTCGATGGCCTGTGGCTGGAGTCCGGGCTGAACCCGGGCACCTTCACCCCGGCCCAGGGCGTGCAGATCTGCGAGGCCTGGGTCGATGGCCTGCAGGCCGGCGGTCGGCAACGCTTCACCAGCACCCCAGAGGGCTGTTGATCGACCGTTCAGCAATCGCTAGTCTTGGCCCACTCTAATAAAAAAATCGCCTTCGGGCGCCTCAGGACTACCCGCAATGACCTCTCAGGTACTGATCGTCGATGACGATCCGCTGATTCGTGACTTGCTCCAGGCCTACCTGTCCCAGGAAGGCTATACCGTCCACTGCGCCGCCACCGCGGAACAGGCCGAAACGCTGCTGAGCGAGCAGCCGGTGGAACTGGTGATGCTGGACATCCGCCTGCCCGGCAAGGACGGCCTGACCCTGACCCGCGAGTTGCGGGTGCGCTCGGAAGTGGGGATCATCCTGATCACCGGTCGCAACGACGAAATCGACCGCATCGTCGGCCTGGAGTGCGGCGCCGACGACTATGTCAGCAAACCGCTCAACCCTCGCGAACTGGTGTCCCGGGCGAAGAACCTGATCCGTCGCGTGCGCCACGCCCAGGGCGCTCGGCCGGCCAGCGTGGCCAATGTCACCCTCAAGCAGTTCGGCGACTGGTCGCTGGACTGCGACCGCCGCCGCCTGATCGATGCTCAAGGCGGCGAAACCCTGTTGACCCACGGCGAGTTCCAGTTGCTCAGCGTGTTCCTGCGCAACAGTGGCCACACCCTGAGCCGCGACCAGCTGATGGACCAGATCCGTAATCGTGAGTGGGTGCCTAACGACCGCTCCATCGACGTGCTGGTCGGCCGCCTGCGCCGCAAGCTGCACGACGACCCCGCCGAGCCTGAACTGATCATCACCATCCACGGCGCCGGCTACCTGTTCACCGCCAGCGTGGCCGCGTGAGCAAGTACCTGGTCGGCCTGCTGGTGCTGCTGGCCAGCGGCGCGCTGCAGGCCGCCGGCAGCGTGCGCTACTGCGATTACCCGGTGTACCCACCGGTGTCCTGGAGCGATGGCAAGCAGCCGCGCGGGCTGGCGCCGACGGTGGTCCGCGAGCTGTTCGGGCGGCTGGGCTACCGGGTCGAAATGGTCGTGCTGGGCAACTGGCAACGCTGCCTGCTCGACGCTGCCGAAGGGCGGGTGGATGTGGTGCTGGCCTACACCTCGGAGCAGCGCGCCAGAACCATGCGCTTTTCCCAGGTGCCGGTACTGCGCGAGGAGGTGGCGGTGTTCGCCAACCGCCAGCACCCGCTGCAGTTCGACACGCTCGAAGACCTGGCCCGCTACCGTGGCGGGCTGTTGTTCGGTGAAAGCTACGGCCCGGCATTCGACCATTTCGTGGCGCAGCACCAGAACATCGAGTGGGTGTCGGACAGTGGGCAGAACTTCGGCAAGCTGATTCGCGGGCGTATCGACTTTGTGGTCCAGGAACGGCGCACCGGCCAGCTGTTCGTCGAGCACCTGCCCGGTGCCCAGGACATCGTTGCGCTACCACCGGCCCTGAGCGTCGACTACCTGCGCGTGGCGGTGTCACGCCATTCACCGTTGAGCGAGCGCATGGGCGACATCGACGCGCAACTGCAGCAGATGACCGACGCCGGCGAGCTGGAGCGCTGGCTGCATGAAAGCGAGGTCACCTACCGCGACATGGTCAAGCAGCCATGATGCGCCTGCAACCGGGTGGCCTGCTGCGGCGGCTGTTGCTGTTCATCCTGCTGTTCAGCCTGTGCTTCACGGTGCTGGCCAGCAGCGTGCAGCTGTATTTCGAGTACCGTCGCGAAATGCGCGAGATCGATGCGCGCATGGCGTTGATCCGCGCCGGCTACCTGGCCAGCCTGGAGCGCAGCCTGTGGGACCTCAACCAGGAGCAGCTGAACGTGCAGTTGCGTGGGCTGGTGGACTTTTCCGATGTGGCGCTGGTGCGCCTGAACAGTGCCGACTTCACCTTGCAGCAAGGTGATCCGAACCCGCAGGGGCCGCTGCGGGTCGAGCGCTTTGCGCTGGACTACCAGCCGCCTTCCGGGCCTGTGCGGCACCTGGGCGAGCTGGAGGTGAGCATTGACCTGGGCGCGGTGCACCGGCGGCTGTTCGCCACCGGCCTGACCAGCCTGCTGTGGATGAGCGTGTTCCTTTGCGGCCTGGCGCTGGCGTTGTCGGGATTGTTCTACCGCCTGGTCACCCGCCACCTGCAGGTGATGGCCGACTTCGCCCGGCGCATCGGTGCCGGGCAATGGCACGAGCCACTGCGCCTGAACAAGCGCCGCTCGCCCCATGCCGACGAAATCGACAGCGTGGCGCTGGCACTGGAGGACATGCGCCGGGCCATCCTCAGTGACAGCGAACGCCGTGAAACCGACCGCCTGGCCTTGCAGGACAAGCGCGACGAACTGCAGAAGCAGGTCGAGCGGCGCACGGCGAGCCTGATGCGTGCCAAGGACGATGCCGAAGCGGCCAACCTGGCCAAGTCGCGCTTCCTCGCCACCATGAGCCATGAACTGCGCACGCCGCTCAACGGCATTCTCGGCATGGCCGAGCTGCTGCGTGGCGCCGGGCTCGCTGCGGCGGACCGTCTGCGCCTGGAGGCCTTGTACAAGGCCGGCGAGGGGTTACTGAGCATCCTCAACGAGGTGCTGTATTTTGCCCGCCTCGAAGAGGGCGAAAGCCGCCCCGAGGCGGTGGATTTCTCCTTGCGCCAGTTGTGTGCCGAGGTCGTGACCCTGCTCGAACCCCGTGCGCTGGCCAACCACAGCCTGGTGCTGTGCCGCCTCGACCCGCAGCTGGCCACCTACCAGCACGGCGCCGAGCAGTACCTGCGCCAGGTCCTGAGCAACCTGCTGGCCAACGCGATCAAGTTCACCGAGGGTGGCGAGATCCTCGTCGACGTGCAGGTGTTGCAGGGGCAACCCGGGCGGCAGCGTCTGCGTTTGAGCGTCACCGACGATGGCATCGGCATCTGCGAGGCGATGCAGCCGAAGATCTTCGACCGTTTCGTCCAGGCCAGCGAGGCGGTCGCCCGCCGCTATGGCGGCACCGGCCTGGGGCTGGCGATCAGCAAGCACCTGGTCGAGCAGATGGGCGGGCAGATTGGAGTGCGCAGCCGCGAGGGAGAAGGCAGCTGTTTCTGGTTGGAGCTGGAGCTGCAAACGGCGCTGGCGCCGCCGGCCCAGGCGCTGGCAGAGCGCGCCGCGGTACCGCTGCACATTCTGGTGGTGGAAGACGTGGCCCTGAACCGTGAAGTGGTGCGCGGGCTGCTGGAGCGCGACGGCCATGAAGTCTGGCTGGCCGAGGATGCCGAGCAGGGCTTGCAGCTGTGTGCACAGCGGCGCTTCGACCTGCTCCTGCTGGATGTGCACCTGCCAGGCCTCAGTGGCGTGGAGCTGTGCCGGCAGTTGCGTGCCGGCGCCACGCCCAACCGCGATACGCGCATCCTGGCACTGACCGCCAGTGTTCAGCCGGGGCTGGTGCGTGCCTATCTGGATGCCGGCATGCAGGGTGTGCTGGGCAAGCCGCTGAAGCTTGCGAACCTGCGCCAGGCCCTGGCGGGCCAGTGCCAGGAGGCACCGTCGGCAACCCCGGCGTGGCTTGACCATGAGTTGCTGAGCACGCACCGCACGCTGCTCGGCGAGCAGAAGCTGCAGGGCCTGCTGGCTGGCTTGCGCGATGGCCTGGCGCAACAGCGCCAGCCCCTGCTCGAAGCGGTCGACGCAGGCGACTGCACCGAGGTGACTCACCTGGCCCACCGTTTGGCCGGCAGCAGCGACTCCATGGGCCTGTGCGGCCTGGCGGCGACTCTGCGCCGGCTTGAAGCGCGTGCCCTGGCCCGTGACAAGCCAGGGGTGCGTGCCATGGCGCCATTGCTGCACGAGCAGTTGCAACGTGCGCAAAACAGCCTGGCCGAACTGCTGGCCGCCTGAGCGACAAAATCCTTACGACTTTTTACATCTTTGATCTTTACGATCAATCGGGCCTTACATCGCTTTCCAATAATCGCATTCAACCGCTGAACACGCGGTCTTCGACGCTTATTGGAGATAATAATAATGAAAGGCCGTAAAGCTGAAGGTATCCACCTCACACGGGCATTGAAGAGCCGGCACATCTTCATGCTCTCGCTCGGTGGCGTGATCGGCACCGGGCTGTTCATGGGCTCGGGGGTGACCATCAACCAGGGCGGGCCGGTGGGCGCGATCCTGGCCTACCTGGTGGCCGGTCTCCTGATGTACCTGGTGATGGTCTGCCTGGGTGAACTGTCGGTGCAGATGCCGGTGTCCGGTTCGTTCCAGGCCCACGCGACGAAATTCATCGGCCCGGCCACCGGCTTCATGATCGGCTGGGTGTACTGGATGAGCTGGGCCACCACCGTGGGCCTGGAGTTCACCGCCGCTGGCATGCTGATGGAACGCTGGTTCCCCGGGGTGCCGATCTGGTACTGGTCGGCGCTGTTCGTTGCGGTGCTGTTCGGCATCAACGCGTTGGCCACCCGCGCCTTCGGTGAGGCGGAATACTGGTTTGCCGGCATCAAGGTGGCGGCAATTCTTGGCTTCATCATCGTCGGTGTGCTGGTGATCTTCGGCGGCATTTCGCTGAACAGCGGGGCGCCGGCGCCGATGATGAGCAACCTGATCGGCGATTCGCTGTTCCCCAATGGCCTGTCGGCGGTGTTCGCGGTGATGATGACCGTGGTCTATGCCTTCCAGGGCTGCGAGATCATGGGCGTGGCGGCGGGCGAGACCGACCAGCCGGAAAAGAGCATCCCGCGGGCCGTGCGCAACGTGGTGTTCCGCGTGCTGATTTTCTATGTGCTGGCGATCGTGGTGCTGTCGGCGATCGTGCCGTGGCAGCAGGCCGGGCTGATGGAAAGCCCGTTCGTGCAGGTGTTCGACATGGTCGGCATTCCTTACGCCGCAGACCTGATGAACTTCGTGATCCTCACCGCGATTCTGTCGGTCGGCAACTCCGGGCTGTATGCCTCCACCCGCATCCTCTGGGCGATGTCCAAGACCGGCATGGCGCCGCGCAGCCTGTCGCCGCTGAGCAGCCGTGGCGTGCCGCTGCGGGCGCTGTTCATCACCTTGTGCTTCGCGCTGGTGTCGCTGATGACCAGCTTTGTCGCTGCCGACACGCTGTTCATGGTGCTGATGGCCGTGAGCGGCATGTCCGGCACGGTGACCTGGATCGTCATTGCCCTGGCCCAGTACCGCTTCCGCAAGCAGTTCTTGCGTGATGGCGGCCAGTTGAGCGAGCTCAAGTACCGCGCGCCGCTGTACCCGCTGGTGCCGTTGCTGTGCATCACCTTGTGCAGTTCGCTGTTTGTGTTCATGGCGATGGATGAGACGCAGCGGCCTTCGTTGTATTGGGGGTTTGGCTTTATCGCGCTGTGTTATGCGGCTTACTTTGTGGTGCAGCGCAAGCGCCAGGGGGTGGGGTTGGAAGTGCCGGTGGCATGAGAAGGGCTTGGTGTTGCATGGCGGGGTATTGAGTGAGGGCCGCAAGGTGTTCGCCGTTGTTCTTGCAGCGCCTGGGAGATCGAGCGCCGCCCGCGCGGCGCATCGCGAGCTTTGCTCGCTCCTACGTTTGTTTCGGGCCAGTAAAGCCTGTGACAGGCGCGCGCGACCGCCTGGTTTGTACGACGGGATGTCGCGCCATGCGCCAAGGCGTTCGCGCGCATATCCCCCAGGACTGATTGGCCCGAAACAAACGTAGGAGCGAGCAAAGCTCGCGATGCGCCGCGCGGGCGGCGCTCGATCTCACAGGCGCTGAAAACCTGTCGCCATACACCTGTCAGCCCAAAAGCAATTCACCTCAGCCCCCTGATTTCCCACCACTTGTTCGAAGTTGTAACACCGCTTCCTCCCCCAATTGCCTCCTTACTGAACACTCGTTTAGCATGAGCCTCACCTCTCACAGCAATCACAATAATCCGAGGCCCCACATGACCGCTCCGTCGTCCCTAATCACCCAGGTTGAAGCCGGCGTTGCCTGGATCACCCTGAACCGCCCCGAGCAGCGCAACGCGCTGGACATCCCCACCCTGAAAACCCTGCACGCCACCCTCGAGGCCTACAACACCGACCCCGCCGTGCGCGTGGTCGTCCTGACCGGCACTGGCCGCAGCTTCTGCGCCGGCGCCGACCTCGCCGAATGGGCCGAAGCCGAAGCCCGTGGTGCACTGGAAACCTACGGCTGGACCGAAACCGCACACGCCCTGATGCACTGCCTGCACAACCTGGACAAGCCCACCGTCGCCGCCATCAACGGCACCGCCGTCGGCGCCGGCATGGACCTGTCGCTGTGCTGTGACCTGCGCCTGGCCGCCCAGTCGGCCCGGTTCAAGGCCGGCTATACCAGCATGGCCTACTCGCCGGATGCCGGCGCCAGCTGGCACCTGCCACGGCTGATCGGCAGCGAGCAGGCCAAGCGCCTGCTGTTCCTTGACGAACTGTGGGGCGCCGAACGCGCACTGGCGGCTGGCCTGGTCGGTGACGTGGTTGCCGACGACCAGCTGCCGGCCGCCACCGCCGAACTGGCGGCGCGCCTGGCCCAAGGGCCGACGTTCGCCTATGCCCAGACCAAGCGCCTGATGCGCGAAGGCGCTTCGCGCAGCCTGGCCGAGCAGCTCACTGCAGAACTGGCCGCCGGCCTGCTCTGCGGGCGCAGCGAGGACGGCGCCGAGGCCCTGCGCGCGGCCACGGAAAAACGCGCGCCCCGCTTCAGCGGCAAGTAAGCACTCACTCATTCCCCGGTTACCCAGGAACAGGCCATGAATTTCCAACTGACCCAAGAACAAGAAATGTTGGTGGATGCCGTACGCAGTTTTGTCGCCAAGGAGCTGTTGCCCCATGAAGAAGCCGTGGACCGTGCCGATGAGGTGTCCCCGGAGCTTGCCGCACAGATCCGTGGCAAGGCCATCGCCGCTGGCTTCTATGCCTTCAACATGCCCGAGGAAGTCGGTGGCGGTGGTCTCGACTACTTGTCCCAGGCCTTGATCGAGCGCGAACTGTCGAAGGTTTCCTGGGCGCTGCATGTGTTCGTCGCCCGGCCTTCGAAGATCCTCATGGCCTGCACCGGCCAGCAGGTCGAGGACTACCTGCTGCCGTGCATCCGTGGCGAGAAGACCGACTGCTTCGCCCTGACCGAACCGGGCGCCGGCTCCGACGCGAACTCGATCAAGACCCGCGCCGTGCGTGAAGGCGATGATTTCGTGATCAATGGCAGCAAGCACTTCATCAGCCATGCCGGGCACGCTGATTTCGCCATCGTCTTTGCCGTCACCGACACCTATGAGCATAACGGCCGCAAGCGTAACGCCGTCACCGCCTTCCTGGTCGACCGGGGCACCCCGGGCATGACCATCCGCCGTGGCCCCAAATGCGTGAGCAACCGGGGCTACCACACCTACGAGCTGTTCTTCGACGACTGCAAGGTACCGGCCGCCAAGGTGCTCGGTGAAGTCGGCAAGGGCTGGGACGTGGCCAACGCCTGGCTGACCGCAGGCCGGGTCATGGTCGCCGCCAACTGCGTCGGCCAGGCCCAGCGCGCGTTGGACGTGTCGCTGCAATGGGCCGCCGACCGCAAGCAGTTCGGCCAGCCGATCGGCACCTACCAGGGCGTGTCGTTCAAGCTCGCCGACATGGCCACGCAGATCCGCGCCGCCGAACTGCTGACCCTGCACACCGCCTGGAAGATGGACCAGGGCAGCATGACCGACGGCGAGGCGGGCATGGCCAAGCTGTTCGCCAGCGAAGTGCTCGGCAAGGTCGCCGACGAGGCGGTGCAGATCTACGGCGGCATGGGCCTGATGGACGAGGGGCCGGTCGAGCGGATCTGGCGCAACGCACGCATTGAGCGGATCTGGGAAGGCACCTCGGAAATCCAGCGGCACATCATCTCGCGCGAACTGCTGCGCCCACTGCTGCGCTGACCGGAGCCTCACCATGTCGCAAGCCATTCGTGACAACCTCAAACGCCTGCTGGCCCCCCGGCACCTGGCATTCGTCGGCGGGCGCAGCATGGCCCGCGCGCTCAAGCGCTGCGCCGACGGCGGCTACCCAGGCCAGATGTGGCTGGTCAACCCGCAACACGACAGCATCGACGCTGTGCCCTGCGTACGCAGCGTGGCCGAGCTGCCCTGCGCGCCGGATGCGGTGTTCATCGCCACCAACCGCGAACTGACCCTGGCCTGTGTCGCCGAGCTCGCCGCCAAGGGTGCGGGCGGGGCGATCTGTTATGCCTCGGGCTTTGCCGAAAGCGGCGCCGAGGGCCAGGCACTGCAGCAGCAACTGCTCGAAGCCGCCGGCCACATGGCGCTGCTCGGGCCCAACTGCTACGGCCTGCTCGACTACCTGCACAGTGCCGCCCTGTGGCCGGTGGCCCACGGTGGCAAGGCGGTGGAGCAGGGCGTGGCGGTACTGACCCAGAGCGGCAACTTCGCCTACAACCTGTCGATGAGCGACCGTTCGCTGCCGGTGGCCTACATGGCCTCGGTCGGCAACCAGGCGCAACTGGGCATCGCCGAGCTGATGGACGTGCTGCTCGATGAGCCACGGGTCACTGCCATCGGCCTGCACCTGGAAGGCCTGAAGAATGTGCCGGGCTTTGCCCGCGCCGCGCACAAGGCGCTGGAGAAGGGCATCCCGATCGTCGCGCTGAAGACCGGCGTGTCGCAGATCGGCGCCGAGCTGGCGCTGAGCCACACCAGTTCGCTGTCTGGCTCCGATGCCCTGTACGACAGCCTGTTCGAGCGCCTGGGGGTGATCCGTGTCAGCGGCCCGGTGAGTTTCGTCGAAACCCTCAAGGCGGCGGCCTGCGGCAACCTGCCCAAGGGCCCCAGCCTGATCGCGCTGGCCTGCTCGGGCGGTGATGCCGGGCTGATCGCCGACTACAGCGAAAGCAACCAGCTGAGCCTGCCGGCACTTGGCGCCAGCCAGGTCGAAGCACTGGCCCAGGTGCTGCCGGCTTATGCCAACCTGGTCAACCCGCTGGACTTCACCACGGCGATCTGGGGCGACGGCCCGGCCAAGGCGCGCATGCTCGACAGCGCCCTGCGCAGCGACGCCGATGCGGCGATGCTGGTGCTCGATTACCCCGCCGAACTCACCGGCGAGCGCAAGGAATGCGACCTGCTGCTGGAGCTGTACTGCGCGGCGCTCAAGCGCCATGGCAAGGCCGGCTTCGTCACCTCGGCCTTCCCCGAGCTGTTGCCGGCCAGTGCCCGTGAATGCCTGCACGCGGCCGGTGTGCCGGCGCTGCAAGGGGTGGAGGATGGCCTGGCGGCCTGGGGCCGGGTGGCCCGTTACGCACAACAGCGCCCGGCGTTGCTGGCAATGGGTGAGTCGGCGCTGGTACCGCTGTGCCCGCAGCCGCTTGCCGGGGACAATCGCCTGCTCAACGAGTGGGAGTCCAAGCAAGCCCTGCGCGGCTTCGGCCTGCCCATTCCGAATGGCGTGCTGAGCAGCCCAGAGAACGCCTTGGCCGATGCCGCCAAGGTGGGCTTCCCGCTGGTGCTCAAGGCCGTCAGCGCGCAGTTGCCGCACAAGACCGAAGCCGGCGCGGTGGCACTGAACCTGGCCGACGAAGCGGCGCTCAGCCATGCGCTTGGGCAGATGCGCGCACGCATTGCCGCTTACGCGCCGGGTGTCGCCTTCGACCAGGTGCTGCTCGAACCCATGGCCGCTGCGCCGCTGGCCGAGCTGATCGTTGGCATCAAGCGCCAGGCGGATTTCGGCCTGGCGCTGGTGATCGGTGCCGGGGGTGTTTTGGTCGAGCTGCTCAAGGACAGCCAGAGCCTGCTGCTGCCAACCACCGATGGCGCCATCCGCAAAGCCGTACTGGGCCTGCGCAGCGCTGCCTTGCTGCAGGGCTTTCGCGGCAAACCGGCGGCCGACCTGGAGGCACTGGTCGCCGCCATCCGCGCGGTAGCCGACTACGCCTGCGAAAACGCCAGCCAGCTGCTGGAGCTGGATGTGAACCCATTGATGGTCGGTGCCAGCGGCACCACAGCGGTCGATGCCTTGATCCGCCTCGGCCTGGTGTAAGGACATGAACATGACGAACCAAACACTCACAGGCGGCCAGGCGCTGGTGCGCCTGCTGGCCAACTACGGCGTCGATACCGTCTTTGGCATCCCCGGCGTGCACACCCTGGAGCTGTACCGCGGCCTGCCCGGCAGCGGCATTCGCCACGTGCTCACCCGGCACGAGCAGGGCGCCGGTTTCATGGCCGACGGCTATGCCCGGGTCAGCGGCAAGCCCGGCGTCTGCTTTGTCATCACCGGCCCCGGTGTGACCAACGCGGCCACCGCCATTGGCCAGGCCTACGCCGACTCGATTCCGTTGCTGATGATCTCCAGCGTCAACCACACCGCCAGCCTGGGCAAAGGCTGGGGCTGCCTGCACGAGACCCAGGACCAGCGCGCCATGACCGCGCCGATCACCGCCTTCTCGGCCGTGGCGCTGAAGGCCGAGGACCTGCCGGAGCTGATCGCCCGCGCCTATGCCGTGTTCGACAGCGAGCGCCCGCGCCCGGTGCACATCTCGGTGCCGCTGGACGTGCTGGCCGCGCCTGTGGCGCGGGACTGGAGCAATGACGTGGTACGTCGCCCCGGGCGTGGCCCGGCCAGCCTCGACAGCCTGCAACAGGCGGCCGCCAGGCTGGCGGCAGCGAAGCGCCCGATGATCATCGCCGGCGGTGGCGCCCTGCAGGCCGGCGCCGAGCTGCAGCAGTTGAGCACACGCCTGGCGGCGCCCCTGTTCACCAGTGTCGCCGGCAAGGGCCTGGCGCCACTGGACTCGCCGCTCAACGCCGGCTCCAGCCTGTGCGTGGAGCCGGGCTGGGCGCTTATCGCCGAGGCCGACGTAGTGCTGGCGGTCGGTACCGAAATGGCTGACACCGACTTCTGGCGCGAGCGCCTGCCACTGACCGGCGAGCTGCTGCGGGTGGATATCGACCCGCGCAAGTTCAACGACTTCTATCCCTGCGCGCTGGCGTTGCACGGTGATGCCCGGCAGACCCTGGCGGGGTTGCTCGAACAGCTGCCGGACGGCGTGCGCGACGCCACCCAGGCCAGCGCCGCCGTGGCCCGCCTGCGCGATGCCGTGCAGGCGAGCCTGGGGCCCTTGCAGGCGCTTCACCAGGCGATCCTGCAGCGGGTCGCGGCCGAGCTGCCGGACAACGCCTTCATCAGCACCGACATGACCCAACTGGCCTACACCGGCAATTACCTGTTCAGCAGCAGGGCGCCGCGCAGCTGGCTGCACCCCACCGGCTACGGCACCCTCGGTTATGGCCTGCCCGCAGGTATCGGCGCCATGTTCGCCACTGCCGAGCGCCCAGGCCTGGTGCTGGTCGGCGACGGCGGCTTCCTCTACACGGCGCAGGAACTGGCGACCGCGGTCGAGGAGCTGGACCGCCCGCTGGTGGTGCTGCTGTGGAACAACGACGCGCTGGGGCAGATCCGCGACGACATGCTCGACCTGAACATCGAGCCCATCGGCGTACTGCCGCGCAACCCGGACTTCGCCGGCCTGGCCCGTGCCTTCGGTTGCACGGTCGCACAGCCGCAGAGCCTGGACGAACTGCAACGCGACCTGCGCGGCGGCTTTGCCCGCAACGGCGTGACCCTGATCGAGCTCAAGCACGCCTGCGCGCGCTGAGCCCACCCCGCACAACAGGACAACCAGCCATGCGATTTTCCTCTTTGACCCAACGGATCGCCGGCGACGGCGCCGCCGCCTGGGAGATCCACTACCGCGCCCTGGCCATGCTCGAACAGGGCCGCGACGTGCTGCTGCTTTCCGTCGGCGACCCGGACTTCGACACCCCGGCGCCGATCGTCCAGGCCGCCGTGGCCAGCCTCGAAGCCGGCAATACCCATTACGCCGATGTGCGCGGCAAGCGCAACCTGCGCGAGGCCATTGCCCGGCGCCATCAGCAGCGCAGCGGCCAGGCGGTCAGCGCCGACCAGGTGACAGTGCTGGCGGGGGCGCAGTGCGCGCTGTTCTGCGTGGCGCAATGCGTGCTGGAGCCGGGTGATGAAGTGATCGTCGCCGAGCCGATGTATGTCACCTATGAGGCAGTGTTCGGTGCCTGCGGTGCCACGGTGGTGCCGGTTCCGGTGCGCCCGGAGCATGGCTTTCGCGTGCAGCCCGAAGACGTCGCCGCACGCATTACCTCGCGCACCCGTGCCCTGGCGCTGAACAGCCCGCACAACCCCTCCGGTGCCAGCCTGCCGCGCAGCACCTGGGAGGCCCTGGCCGAACTGTGCATCGGCCATGACCTGTGGCTGATCAGTGACGAGGTGTACAGCGAACTGCTGTTCGAGGGCGAGCACATCAGCCCGGCCAGCCTGCCGGGCATGGCCGAGCGCACGGCGACCCTGAACAGCCTGTCCAAGTCCCATGCCATGACCGGCTGGCGAGTCGGCTGGGTAGTTGGCTCGCCGGCGCTGTCCGGGCACCTGGAAAACCTGGCGCTGTGCATGCTGTATGGCTCGCCCGATTTCATCCAGGATGCGGCGGTGGCCGCGCTGGAGCAGCCATTGCCAGAACTCGACGGCATGCGCGAAGCCTACCGCCGGCGCCGTGACCTGGTGTGTGCACGCCTTGCAGGCTGCCCAGGCCTGCGGGCACTCAAACCCGATGGCGGTATGTTCGTGATGGTCGATATCCGCGAGACCGGGCTCAGCGCGCAGGCATTCGCCAACCGCCTGCTCGACCTGCACGGGGTGTCGGTGCTGGCCGGTGAGGCGTTCGGCCCGAGCGCGGCCGGGCATATCCGCCTGGGCCTGGTGCTCGATACCCAGGCCCTGGGCGAAGCCTGCCGGCGCATTGCCCTGTGCGCCAGCGAACTGATGGAGGCGCAAGGCAATGCGTGAATACAGCCGTCTGTTCATCGATGGCCGCTGGCAGCAACCGGCGGGGCAGGGCATGGCCGAGGTGATCGACCCGGCCAGCGAGGCGGTGGTCGGCAAGGTGCCGCTGGGTAACGAAGCAGATGTCGAGCGGGCGGTGAGTGCCGCGCGCAATGCCTTCGCCGACTGGTCGCGAACGCCGTCCAGCGTGCGCGCCGGGTTCATTCGCGCCCTGGCGCAGCAGCTCAAGGCGCGGGCCGACGAGATGGCTGCGCTGATTACCCGCGAGCTGGGCATGCCGGTGCAGTGGTGCCGGCCGGTGCAGGTCGACGGGCCCATCGTTGGTCTTGAGCAGTACATCGAACTGGCCGGCCTGATGGATGAGGTGCGCGAAGTCGGCAACTCGCTGGTGTACCGCGAGGCCGTGGGCGTGTGCGCGTTCATCAACCCCTGGAACTACCCGTTGCACCAGTTGATCGGCAAGCTTGCGCCTGCCTTGGCCGCAGGCTGCACGGTGGTGGTCAAGCCGAGCCAGGAGACCCCGCTGCATGCCTTCCTGCTGGCTGAAATGATCGAGGCCATCGGGTTGCCGGCCGGGGTGTTCAACCTGGTCAGCGGGCCGGGGGCGAAGGTCGGTGAGGCACTGGCACTGCACCCACAGGTAGACATGGTCTCGTTCACCGGGTCCACCAGCGCGGGCGTGCGGGTCGCTCAGGCGGCGGCACCGTCGGTGAAGCGGGTGTGCCTGGAGCTGGGCGGCAAGTCGCCGCTGCTGATCACCGCCGACGCCCCGCTCGACGCGGCGGTGCGCCATGGCGTGCAGGATGTGATGATCAACTCGGGGCAGACCTGCACGGCACTGACGCGCATGCTGTTGCCGGCCTCGCGTTATGCCCAGGCCCTGGAGATCGCCGTGGACGAGGCCCGTGGCCTGGTCATGGGCGACCCGCAAGACCCGCGCAGCTTCCTTGGGCCGATGTGCTCGGCCGGGCAGCGGCGCACGGTGCAGGAATACATTCGGGTTGGCCAGGAAGAGGGCGCGCGGCTGCTGTGTGGCGGTGCGAGCGCGCCGGGCTTCGAGCGTGGGTTCTATGTGCCACCAACGCTTTTTGCCGACGTCGACAACCGCATGCGCATTGCCCAGGAAGAAATCTTCGGGCCGGTGCTGTGCCTGATTCCCTATGCCGACGAGGCCGAAGGCATTGCCCTGGCCAATGACTCGCCGTTCGGGCTGTCCAGCGCGGTGTGGGCCGGTAGCCGCGACAAAGCGCTGCAACTGGGCCGCCAGCTGCGCGCGGGGCAGTGTTTCGTCAATGGTGGGGCGTTCAACTACCAGGCACCGTTTGGCGGCTACAAGCAGTCGGGCAATGGGCGTGAGTGGGGTGAGGAAGGGCTGAACGAGTTTGTCGAGGTGAAGGCCATTCAGCTCTGAAGGGCGAAAGAGCAACTGTCTTGCTCAATTTCTGAAAGCGGGCGCGATTCACCCTGTGGGAGCCGCGCTTGCCGGCGATGGGCCGCGAAGCGGCCCCACGATTTCAAGGTTGTTGCATAAATTGCCGGGGCCGCTTCGCGCCCCATCGCCGGCAAGCGCGGCTCCCACTGGGACCGCGCCAGCTCTCGGAAACTGGCGTTCAGGCCGTGCGGGTGTGTTCCTTCGGCGTATCGAACGCCACGAACAGCTGATCCGCCGTGATCGCCCCCAGGTCCAGGCGCATGTTCTGCTCCAGCATCGCGAACAGCCGGGTGAACACCTCGTACACCTTGCAGTGGTCCTCGAGCCCGGCAAACGGGTTGTCGATCTTCTCGGCGATCAGCGAGCTTTCCTGCACGGCGTCATACACCTCGCGCAGGGTGATTTCCTGCGGCGCGCGGGCCAGTGTCACGCCGCCCTGGGCGCCGCGATACGAGGTCAGGATGTTGGCCTTGACCATCTGCGACACCATCGAGCGCACGCGGGTCGGGTGTACCTTGACCCATTTGGCGATGGTTTCGGTGCGCAGCTTCTGCGGGGCATTGGCCGCCACGAACGAAAGGATGTACGAGGCGGTGATGAGTCGGGTCGACTGGCTCATGGGGCAAAGGCTCCCTGCGAAAACGTCAATGTTACACCACTGAAAAAGCCCGGTATCGGGCGCTGGAAATCAGCTTGTCCTGCCGCTAATGTATTTGTTACGGTAACAATTACAAATTGTAAACAGCTTCTACGCAATCCGCTTTGACCGAACAACAAATACTTGCGGTTCAACAGGGGCAAATGCCATGAGCGATAACAACAAGAACAATCCTCACGCCATTCCGGGCGGCGGCCTGCCGCGCCGGGACTTCCTCAAGTACAGCGCGGCCGCTGCGGCCATGGCCGGGGCGTTTTCCCTCGGCCTGCCGCTGCGCGGCCTTGCCGACGAGGCCACGCCAAAGCCGGGCGGCACCTTGCGCCTGGGGCTGGCCGGGGGCAGCACCACCGACTCCAAGGACCCCGGTTCGTGGGTCGACACCTTCACCTTCATCGGCTTCTCGGCGGTGTACAACACACTCACCGAAATTGCCGTGGACGGCACCGCCATCCCCGAGCTGGCCGAGCACTGGGCGTCGAGCCCCGACGCCAGGGTCTGGACCTTCACCCTGCGCCAGGGCGTGACCTTCCACAACGGCAAGACCCTGAGCGCCGACGATGTGGTGGCCTCGATCCAGCATCACCTGGGCGAGAAATCCACCTCCGCAGCCAAGACCGTACTGGGCGATGTGGCCAAGGTGTACGCCAGCGCCCCCGACACCGTGGTGTTCGAGCTGCACTCGGGCAACGCCGACTTCGCCTACGTGGTCGCCGACTACCACCTGGTGATCATGCCCGCCAAGGACGGCCTGGCCGACTGGCAGGCCGGCATCGGCACTGGCGGTTACCGCATCAAGGGCTTCGAGCCGGGCGTGCGCATGGACCTGGAGCGCAGCCCCGACTACTGGAAGCCGGGCAGGGCGCACTTCGCCAGCGCCGAGCTGATCGCCATCGCCGACGGCGCCGCGCGGGTCAACGCCCTGGTGACCGGCAAGGTCGATGTGATCAACAAGGTCGACCTCAAGACCGTGTCCTTGCTCAAGCGCAACCCGAAACTGGTGATCGAGGAAACCAAGGGCGCCCAGCACTACACCTTCCCGATGCTCACCGACAGCCAGCAGTTCCGTGACAACAACGTGCGCATGGCCCTCAAGCACGCGATCAACCGCGAGACCCTGCTGGCCTCGGTGCTGTATGGCTACGGCCAGGTCGGCAACGACCACCCGTTGCAGCCGGCCAACCGCTTCATCAACCCGGCGCTGGAGCAGCGCGTCTATGACCCGGACAAGGCGCGCTTCTACCTGCGCCAGGCCGGCATGGACAGCCTCAAGGTGCGCCTGCAGGCGTCCGATGCCGCCTACAGCGGCGCGGTGGATGCCTCGGTGCTGTTCAAGGAGCAGGCGCGCGTGGCCGGGATCGACATCGACGTGGTGCGCGAGCCTGCCGATGGTTTCTTCACCAATGTGTGGATGAAGCAGCCGTTCACCACTTCGTTCTGGTACTCCAGCCTCACCGCCGACCGCATGTTCAGCATCGGCTACGCCAAGGGCGCGGCATGGAACGAGACCCACTGGGACAACCCGCGCTTCAACCAGCTGCTCAACGCCGCCCGTGGCGAGATGAACGAGCCCCTGCGCCGCGAGATGTACAACGAAATGCAGGCGCTGTGCCGCGATGACGGCGGGGCGATCGTGCCGTTGTTCGCCAGTTCCGTCGCCGCCCGTTCCAGCCGCGTGGCCCATGGCCCGCTCACGGCGCCCTATGGCGAGCTGGATGGCCTGCGGGTGATCGAGCGCTGGTGGCAGGCCTGAGCCGGCCATGTTGCGCAAGGCTCAACCCTGCAACCAGCCGAGGCATCCAGTCCAGGCCTCCATTCGAGGAGTTTTACGGTGAATAATCTTGGCAAACTGCTAGTGCAGCGGCTGGCCCTGGGCCTGTTGTCGCTGTTTGCGGTCTCGGTGGTGATCTTCCTGGCAGTGAGCATGCTGCCAGGCGACATCGCCCAGGCCATGCTCGGCCAGTCGGCCACCCCGCAAACCGTGGCCGCCTTGCGTGCCCAGCTGGGGCTGGACCTGTCACCCGTGCAGCGTTTCGTCCAGTGGGCGTGGCGCCTGTTGCACGGTGATCTGGGGGTATCGCTGGCCAACCAGCGGCCGATCGTCGAACTGGTGGGCACGCGGCTGGGCAACACCTTCAGCCTGGCCCTGCTGGCGGCGCTGTTCTCGGTGCCGACGGCCTTGCTGCTGGGCATGCTCGCGGCGTTGTATCGCAACAGCTGGTTCGACCGGCTGCTCAATACCGCTGCGCTGAGCGCGGTGTCGTTCCCCGAGTTCTTCGTCGCCTACCTGCTGATCCTGGTGTTCGCGGTGAAGCTCGAATGGCTGCCGGGCATCTCCAGCCTGCCTGCGGATGCCTCGCTGGGCGAGGTGCTGGAAGTCTCGGTGCTGCCGGTGGCGACCCTGAGCCTGGTGGTGATCGCGCAGATGATGCGCATGACCCGTGCCTCGCTGATCAACCTGCTGGCCAGCCCCTATATCGAAATGGCCCGGCTCAAGGGCGTGTCGCCGGCGCGGGTGATCTTCAGGCACGCCTTGCCCAATGCCCTGGCGCCGATCGTCAACGTGGTGGCGCTGAACCTGGCGTACCTGGTGGTGGGCGTGGTGGTGGTGGAGGTGGTGTTCGTCTACCCGGGGCTCGGCCAGTTGCTGGTGGACTCGGTGGCCAAGCGCGACATCCCGGTGGTGCAAGCCTGCAGCCTGATCTTTGCCGGCACCTACATCCTGCTCAATACCGGCGCCGACGTGCTGTCGATCGCCAGCAACCCACGCCTGATGCATCCGAAGGGGTAGACCATGAGTCTGATCACACCTGTGCTGCGTGCGCCCCTGAGCGCCAAGTTCGGCTTGCTGGTGATTGTTGCCTACACCGTGGTGGCGCTGTTTGCGCCACTGCTGGCGCCGTACGGCGAAACCCAGGTGGTGGGCGAGGGCTTCGCGCCTTGGAGCCCGCAGTTCCTGCTGGGCACCGACAACCTTGGCCGCGACACCTTCAGCCGCCTGCTGTTCGGCGCCCGCAACACCTTGGGCATCGCCTTCCTGACCACCAGCCTGGCCTTCCTGCTGGGCGGCCTGTGCGGGCTGGTCGCGGCCATCAAGGGCGGCTGGATCGACCAGGGCCTGTCGCGCCTGGTGGACATCCTGATGGCCATCCCGCAACTGATCTTCGCCTTGCTGATCCTCAGTGTGGTCGGCACCACGGCCACTTCGCTGGTGCTGGTGATCGCCCTGCTCGACGCCACGCGGGTGTTCCGCCTGTCGCGGGCAGTGGCAATGAACGTGGTGGTGCAGGACTTCGTCGAGGCCGCGCGGCTGCGCGGGGAGGGGCTGTGGTGGCTGGTCAGCCGGGAAGTGCTGCCCAATGCTGCGGCGCCGCTGATTGCCGAATTCGGCCTGCGCTTCTGTTTTGTCTTCCTGTTCATCAGCGCCTTGTCGTTCCTTGGCCTGGGCATCCAGCCGCCGACCGCCGACTGGGGCAGCATGGTGCGCGACAACGCGGTGCTGATCACCTTCGGTGACATCAGCCCGCTGCTTCCGGCCCTGGCGGTGGCGTTGATCACGGTGAGCGTGAACTTCGTCGTCGACTGGGTGCTGCACCTGTCCAGTGGCCTGAAGGAGTGCTGAACATGAACCCTGATACGTTGCTGGAAATCCGTGACCTGCGCATCGAGGGCCACCACGACGGCGCCTGGCACCCGCTGATCAAGGGCATCGACCTGACCCTCAAGCGCGGCGAGGTGCTAGGCCTGATCGGCGAGTCGGGTGCCGGCAAGTCGACCCTGGGCCTGGCCGCGATGGGCTACGTGCGCGACGGTTGCCGGATCAGCGGCGGCAGCGTTTGCTTCGATGGCATCCCGTTGCTCGATTGCAGCGCCGAAACCCTGCGCAAGCTGCGCGGGCTGCGCATCGCCTACGTGGCGCAGAGCGCTGCCGCCTCGTTCAACCCGGCGCACCGGCTGATCGACCAGCACGTGGAGACCGCGGTGATCAATGGCGGCATCGAGCGCGCCAAGGCCGAGGCCGAGGCGGTGGAGCTGTACCGCATCCTGCGCCTGCCCGACCCCGAACACATCGGCCAGCGCTACCCGCACCAGCTGTCGGGTGGCCAGTTGCAGCGGGTGATGACGGCCATGGCCATGGCCTGCCACCCGGACCTGATCATCTTCGACGAACCGACCACGGCGCTGGATGTCACCACCCAGATCGAGGTGCTGGCTGCGATCCGTGACGCGGTGAAGACCTTCGGCAGCGCCGCGCTGTACATCAGCCACGACCTGGCGGTGGTGGCGCAGATGGCCGACCGCATCATGGTGCTGCGCCACGGCAGCCTGGTGGAAGAGGCGCAGACCCGCAGCATGCTCAGTGCCCCGCAGCAGGCCTACACCCAGTCGCTGTGGGCGGTGCGCAATTTCCACACCGCGGCCAAGGCCTGCCCGCGCCATGAACAGCCTTTGCTGGAAGTACGCAATGCCGATGCCCGCTATGGCCAGCAGCCGGTGCTGCACGATGTGTCGCTGAAGCTCTATCGCGGCCAGACCCTGGCGGTGATCGGCGAGTCGGGCAGCGGCAAGAGCACCACGGCGCGGTTGATCAGCGGCCTGCTGCCGCCAACCTCGGGCCAGGTGCTGTATGACGGTGAGGCCTTGCCGGCCGACTACCGCCAGCGCAGCAAGGAGCAGTTGCGGCGCATCCAGATGATCTACCAGATCCCTGACACCGCGCTCAACCCAAGGCAGCGCATCGTCGACATCATCGGCCGGCCGCTGAGCTTCTACCTGGGGCTCAAGGGCAAGGCGCTGCGCGAGCGGGTCGCCGAGCTGTTGCGGATGATCGACCTGGAGCCGGCCAAGTACATGGATCGCCTGCCACGGGAGCTGTCGGGCGGGCAGAAGCAGCGGATCTGCATCGCCCGTGCCTTGGCCGCCGAACCGCAGCTGATCATCTGCGACGAAGTGACCTCGGCGCTCGACCAACTGGTGGCCGAGGGCGTGCTCAAGCTGCTCGACCGCATCCAGCGCGAGCTGGGCGTGGCCTACCTGTTCATCACCCACGACGTGGCCACAGTGCGCGCCATCGCCGACGAAGTGCTGGTGATGCAACGCGGGCGGGTGGTCGACCATGGCAGCCGCGAGGCGATCTTCCAGCCGCCGCACCGTGACTACACCGGGCTGCTGTTCGCCTGCGAGCCCGAGATGGACCCTGACTGGCTCGACCGTCTGCTGGCCGCGCGCAACCCCATTTCCCCTTTGACAACTGTTTGAGGATTGCCCATGAAAGTCCTGATCGTTCACGCTCACCCCGAGCCTCAATCCTTCACCGCCGCACTGCGTGACCAGGCGGCACAGACCTTCCGCGCCCAGGGCCATGAGGTGCAGGTCAGCGACTTGTACGCCATGGGCTGGAACCCGGTGGCCAGCGCCGACGACTTCAGCCACCGGGAAAACCCCGACTACCTGGTGTACGCGCTGGAGCAGCGCCTGGGGGTGAAGAGCGGTTCCATCGCCCCCGACATCCAGCAAGAGCTGGACAAGCTGCTGTGGGCGGACCTGCTGGTGCTCAACTTCCCGATCTTCTGGTTCTCGGCACCGGCCATGCTCAAGGGCTGGATCGACCGGGTGCTGGTGTCCGGGGTGTGCTATGGCGGCAAGCGTTTCTACGACCAGGGCGGCCTGGCCGGCAAGCGCGCGCTGGTGACCGTGACCCTGGGCGGGCGAGAGCACATGTTCGGCGAAGGGGCGATCCACGGGCCGCTGCAAGACATGCTGCGGCCGATCCTGCGCGGGACCCTGGCCTATGTCGGCTTCGAGGTGCTGGAGCCGTTCGTGGCGTGGCATGTGCCGTACATCAGCGATGAGGCGCGTCAGGCGTTCCTGCACAGTTACGCGCAACGCCTTCAGCACCTGTCGGATGACCTGCCGCTGAGCTTCCCACGCCTGGACCAGTTCGATGAGGCGCTGTATCCACTGCCTCGCTGATCATAGGGCAGCTTGGATTGTCGGGGCCGCAAAGCGGCCCCGGGGTTCTCGAGCACTCACGCCTTGTCTGCCTTGCCCGCCGCTGCAGCGAACTTGGCCAACCGAACATCCAGCCGGCGAGGGTGCCGGCCAAGGTCCTCGGCCCGCTCTTTGCGGCGAATGGCATTGCGCACCATCAAGGACCCCAGATAACGGATGGGTTCCGGTGGGAAATGCCCGAGCGGGCCATTGAGCAATGGCGAGCGTGTCCAGGGGTTATCCAGCCCCAGCACCAGCGACGACAAGATCTGCCCGCCCATGTGACAGGGGCCTACACCGCTTCCGGAATAACCGAAGCCATAGAAGATATTGCGATTGGCGCCCATGCGGCCGAAGAACGGCAAACCGGTGACCGAGCGATCCGAAGGGCCGTTCCAGCTTGCCGCGATATCGACGCCAGTGAATGCCGGGAAGAACCTTTCCAGCGCACCGCGCAGCAGGTTCGCATAGGGTGATGGCTGGTCGAATACCGGCAGCATGCGCCCGCCGAAGGCGAAGGTATTGCCGCCTTTGCCCAGCATGATTCGCCCGTCGGGTGTGTTGTGGTAGTAGTGCACGAAGATGCGTGAGTCGAGCACGGTCACGCCGCTGGTCAGGCCGATGCGCTGCAGCAGGTCCGGCCGCGGTTCGGTAATGATCATGTCGCTCGAGACAATGGCCACCGAACGCGAGAACTGTGGAAAGGTCCGGGCCATCCAGGCGTTGATCGCCAGCACCACCTTGCTGCACGTGACTTTGCCGTGGGGTGTGATGACCGAGGCTGGCTGCCCTTCGTCCAGGCCGACCATCGGCGAGCCTTCATGAATGCGCACGCCCAGCCCCAGCGCCACACGGCGCAGGCCACGCACCAGCTTGGCCGGTTGCACGCTGGCCGCTGCGGGCGAGTACCAGCCTTCCAGGTGTTGGGCCGAGCCCGCCATCCGTTGCACGTCGGTGAGCGGGCGTTTGCTGAAGGTGTTGATGCCATGGCGCTCCAGCGCCGCGACCACCGCGTCGGTGGAGCCGACCTGAGCCTGGCTGGTCGAGGTATACAGCGTGCCGTCGAGGCGGTAGTCGGCATCCACGCCGTACTTTCTGCAGAAGTCGCCGATCGCGTAGATGCTCTGCTCCGACGCCTTGACCAGGCGCACGGCCTCTTCGAGCCCGAACAGACGCTCCAGGGTAAAGAACTTCGCCGACCACGACAGCGCGCAACCGCCGTTGCGCCCACTGGCGCCCGCGCCGCAGATGTCCGCTTCGACGATGAGCACATCGAGCTCGGGGTTCTGCTCCTTGAGCATGATGGCGGTCCACAGGCCGGTGTAGCCGCCGCCGACGATGCAGACATCGGCGCGGGTGTTCTGCCGCAGGGGCGGGCAGGGTTCATCGGGCTGATTTTTCAGGGCTTGTTCCAGCCAGAAAGGGCGCATCGTGCTTCTCCAGAAAGGGACCGAAAAGGGCACCAAGCAACGCGTGCCCTGTGCCACGCATCCTTGCAGTGCCCTCTTCATAAATAAAATCGATTTAACGTATGCATATATAAGTTCAGTCTATTAATGCGCGACCCCACCCATTCGGGTTATGGCCCCCTGGGCTAATCCCCCGGATAGTGGCTCCATCCGCTCACCCGAGCCGATCCTGATCACACGATGGAGTTGCTATGCGCAAGGCATTGAAGGTGATTTCCAGTCTGTTGCTGTGCTGCAGCGCCACGGCCGCCCTGGCCAACGAGGCAGACACCAGCAACACGCTCAGGTTGTACAACTGGACCGACTACATCGGCGAAAACACCCTCGCCGATTTTGAAAGGCAAACCGGCATCAAGGTGATCTACGACACCTTCGACGGCTACGAGACGGTCCAGACCAAACTCCTCACCGGCCGCTCCGGCTACGACCTGGTGATGCTCAATGGCTCCCTGGTGCCACCGCTGATCAAGGCCGGGGTGTTCCAGCCGCTGGACAAGGCCCGGCTGCCCAGCTGGGCCAACCTCGACCCGCAGGTGGTGCAGAGCCTGCAGGCCTTCGACCCCGGCATGCGCTACTCGGCGCCGTATACCTGGGGCAGCTCCGGCATCACCTACAACGTCGACAAGATCAGGCAGCGCATGCCCGACGCCCCCATCGGCTCGCTGGCCATGCTGTTCGACCCGAAAGTCGTCTCGCGCTTCGCCGACTGCGGGGTGACCGTGATGGACGCGCCCAGCGAAGTGATCCCGCTGGCCCTCAAGTACCTTGGCAAAGACCCGCAGAGTGCTAAGCCGGCAGACCTGAAGGCTGCCCAGGACGTGCTCATGGGCATCCGCCCCTACATCAAGAAGTTCGATTCGGTGAACTACCTCACCAGCCTGCCCAACGGGGACGTGTGCATGGCCCTGACCTGGTCCGGCGACTACGCCACGGCCCAGGCCCGCGCGG
Source organism: Pseudomonas sp. LRP2-20 (assembly GCF_024349685.1). NCBI lineage: Bacteria > Pseudomonadati > Pseudomonadota > Gammaproteobacteria > Pseudomonadales > Pseudomonadaceae > Pseudomonas > Pseudomonas sp. LR2-20. The sequence goes on from NZ_AP025944.1 coordinate 2,593,611, forward strand.
TGGAGGCGAAGAAGGACATCAACCTGGCGTTCTTCATTCCCAAGGAAGGCTCACTGATCTGGTTCGACAGCCTCTACCTGCCCAACGATGCCCCCCACGTGGCCAACGCCCACCGTTTCATCGAATACCTGCTGCAACCCAAGACCATGGCCGATGTGACCAACTACATCCACTACGCCAACAGCAACGCGGCCGCCACGCCCCTGGTGCAGGCCGACATCCGCAACGACCCGGCGATCTACCCCGACCCGCAGACCCGCGAGCGTCTGTTCACCCAGAAGTCCCAGGACCCGCAGGCCATGCGCGCCATCACCCGGGTCTGGAGCACGGTCAAGACCGGCATCTGACACCTTTCACCGTACCGATCCGACAAGGAATTGCTTATGGCTACCCCGACTCGCCCATTGGCCGCCACCCCGATCAACGACCTGCTGGTGAAAGCCGACAAAGCCCACTACATGCACGGCTACCACATGTTCGACGAGCACGCCGAGCAGGGAGCGCTGAACATCCAGGCCGGTGACGGCGCCTACATCCACGATACCCAGGGCAACCGCTTCCTCGACGCCGTTGGCGGCATGTGGTGCACCAACATCGGCCTGGGCCGCGAGGAAATGGCCCTGGCCATCGCCGACCAGGTGCGCCAGCTGGCCTATTCCAACCCGTTCTCGGACATGGCCAACCCGAAAGCCATCGAGCTGTGCCAGAAGCTTGCCAGCCTGGCGCCGGGCGACCTCGATCACGTATTCCTCACCACCGGCGGCTCCACGGCGGTGGACACCGCCTACCGGCTGATCCAGTACTACCAGAACTGCCGCGGCAAGCCGCACAAGAAGCACGTGATCGCCCGCTACAACGCCTACCACGGCTCCACCTGCCTGACCATGTCGATCGGCAACAAGGCCGCCGACCGGGTGCCGGAATTCGACTACGCCCACGAGCTGATCCACCATGTCTCCAACCCCAACTTCTACCGCGCGGCAGACGACATGGACGAGGCCGAGTTCCTCGACTTCCTGGTGGCCGAGTTCGAGGACAAGATCCTCTCCCTGGGTGCGGACAACGTCGCGGCCTTCTTCGCCGAGCCGATCATGGGTTCGGGCGGGGTGATCATCCCGCCCAAGGACTATTTCCAGCGCATGTGGCAGGTGTGCCAGACCTACGACATCCTCTTCGTCGCCGATGAGGTGGTCACTTCGTTCGGCCGCCTGGGCACCTTCTTCGCCTCCGAAGCACTGTTCGGCGTCACCCCGGACATCATCACCACCGCCAAGGGCCTGACCTCGGCCTACCTGCCACTGGGCGCGTGCATCTTCTCCGAGCGCATCTGGAAGGTCATCGCCGAGCCGGGCAAGGGCCGCTGCTTCACCCACGGCTTCACCTACAGCGGGCACCCGGTGTGCTGCGTGGCGGCGCTGAAGAACATCGAGATCATCGAGCGGGAAAACCTGCTGGCCCACGTCAACGATGTCGGCAGCTACCTGGAGCAGCGCCTGCAGACCCTGGCCGAGCTGCCATTGGTAGGCCAGGTGCGCTGCATGAAGCTGATGGCCTGTGTCGAATTCGTCGCCAACAAGCAGACCAAGGCCCTGTTCCCGGACGCGGTGAACATCGGCGAGCGCATCCACGTGCGGGCCCAGGCGAAGGGGCTGCTGGTACGCCCGATCATGCACCTGAACGTGATGTCGCCACCGCTGATCATCACCCATGCCCAGGTGGACGAGATCGTCGCTACCCTGCGCAGCTGCATAATCGAGGCGGCGCAGGAACTGACCGAACAGGGCCTGTATCACGGCCAATGATCGACTTGCAGCCAAAGATGCACGCGCATGCCCCGGCCGGTAGACTGCGGGGCATGAGCCGAGCACACGAAAACACCACAATAAACCTGCCGTTTCATGCCCTGCAGCAATGGCACAGCGCCCTGCAACAGGCCTTCGCCCACAGCGAGGGCCCGGACGCGCTGAGCTGGCTGGCGGCAGCCATCAGCCAGCTGGTGGCCGCCGAATCGATGCTGATCAGCCTTGAGCGCAAGGGCCAGCCACCACAGCTGCTGTACCAGCAGGGCATTCCGCACCGTTACCACGAGGCGGTGCTGGAGCGCTATTTCGCCGCGGGTTACCTGCTTGACCCGTTCTGCCTGGCGGTGGAGAAGGGCCTGGCCCAAGGCTTCTACCACCTGGAAGACATCGCCCCGGACAACTTCTTCGACAGCGACTACTACAAGACCTATTACCTGGGCACCGGCTGCAGCGAGGACAGCTACTTCATCGTCGACCTGGGCAATGACAGCAAGATCTCCCTGAGCCTGTTCCAGGGCTGCAGCGGTGCACGCCTGGGCGTGGCGCAGCTGCACCTGTTGCAGGCAGTGGAACCGATGGTGCGCGAGCTGCTGATGCGTTTTGCCCGGCACGGGCTGGCGCAGCAGCCGGAAGCGAAAGGGAGCGTGCAGGCTGCGTTCGACAGTTTCGGTTGCGGGGTGCTGACCGAGCGCGAGCGGCAAGTGGCGCAGATGGTGCTGCAGGGGCATTCGGTGAAATCCACGGCCCACGAGCTGGGCATTTCGCCAGAGACAGTGCGGATGCACCGCAAGAACCTCTACCTGAAGCTGGAAATCAACTCGCAATCGGAGCTGTTTGCCCAGTTCATCAGCTGGTTGCGGCGCGACTGAGCAATGCTTGCGGGCAGGCTCACCAGCGCAGCAGCCGTGGCCCCAGCCACGCGCCGAGTGCGGTTGGCAGCAGCATGCCGAGGACGTACCACAGGCCCCAGAACGGCACGCCCATCTCCGGGCAGTGCAGGCAGTAGGCCAAGGTCGCCGTAGACCCGGCCAGCAGGCCGCCTGCTGCGCCGGCCTGGCGCAAGCGGGTCGGTGCCAGGCCGCGCAAGGCCCAGAACACACTCACCAGCCCCGGCAGCGACAGCAAGGTAATGTTCAGCGCACAGGTGCGCCAGGTGCGGCCGAACAGCAGGTCGGCGCGCGCCTCGAGGGGGGCGCCGGCAAGGCTGAGCGCCGCGCCCAGCCACAGCAGCAGCAGGGGCAGGCCAAGCAGCCCCCAGGCCATGCCACCGCGCACGCCGGGCCTTGCCAGCCGGCTGGTCAGCCACAGCCCGAGCACCGCCAGGCTGCTGGGCAAGGCCACCTTGGCCCAGAACAGCGGGGTGCGCGCCACCTCGGCAAGGTCGCTGCGCACACCGTAGAGGGCCACGGTCATCAGCACGGCCGCCAGCATGCCCAGCAGCATGGCCAGCCCCAGGCGCCTGCCGGTTGCGTTGTGCTGTACCGGGCCTTCGCCTGCGGCCAGCAGGCTGATCAGCTCATCGGTCTTCATGCTTGCCTCCAATCAACCTGGCCAGTGCCTTCAGGCCGCGATGTATGCCCACTTTGACCGCAGAGCTGGAAAGCCCGGTCAGTTGTGCGGTTTCTTCCACCGACAGCCCCTGCAGCTTGACGTGGACGATCGGCAGGCGCTGACGCGCCGGCAGTTGCTCCAGCAGCCTGGCCAGGTCCCGGCTGGCTTCGGCCGGCTCGGCATCGCTGCTGGCGAACAGTTCGGCATCGTCATCCAGTGGCGCGTTGTGCGCATCGATGCGGGCCCGGTTGCGCAGGTAATCGACCAGCTTGTAGCGGGCGATCGCCTGCACCCAGGCGGTCAACGGCTGTTGTGCCTGGTAAGTATGCCGCGCGTTGTGCACCGCCAGCAGCACCTCCTGCAGCAGGTCCTCGATCTCGGCCGGGCGATTGGCCAGGCGCCGGCGCAGAAACGCCCGGATATGCAGCGCCAGGGCCGCAAGAAATGCCCGGTAGGCCTGCGCATCGCCCGCGAGCCCACCCAGCAGCAAAGTTTGCAGCTGGGCCTCGCGCGCCTCGAGTACTGCCTGTGAGTTAGTTCGCTGCATGGGCCGCCTGGGTTACACCCTGGGTGCATTTACTGTGAGCCGACCGTTAGCGATGCATGGCACCCACGCATGCGCCCCCTGGATTGAAACGTTAGGTCGCCGCAGCCAGTTGAGCGAAAAATTTTTCCAGGGCTGTAACCCGATCCGCGCACGCCGCGAACTACTCCATGAGCCGCCGGTAAAAATGCCACGGCCACAGACCCAGGAGACTTCCACATGAAAACCTTAGCCCTCGCCACCGCCGCCCTGGCCCTCGCTTCGCTGGCAAGCGCCGCCCTGGCGGCCACCCCGACCCAGCCAGCCGGCAGCGGCGCCGCCATGGAAAAATGCTACGGCGTCGCCATGGCCGGCAAGAACGATTGCAAGGCCGGTGCCGGTACCACCTGTGCCGGTTCTGCGAAGAAGGATTACGACGGCATGCACTGGAAAAACGTCCCGGCCGGCACCTGCACCTCGATCAAGACCCCGGCCGGCATGGGTTCGCTGACACCGATCAAGTCCTGAGCAGGGGAGGCCGACCATGAACGGCAATCTACCGTTGGGCGCCGGCATCGGGCTCAAGGCCGAGCACTATGCCCAGGCGCTCGCGTGCCGCGCCGAGGGGCTCTGGTACGAGGTCCACCCGGAGAACTACATGGTCGGCGGCCCGCGCCTTGCCTGGTTGATGCGCATCGCTGAGCGCCATCCGCTGTCGCTGCACGGGGTGGCGCTGTCGCTGGCGGCCGATGCCGACCCGGACCCGCTGCACCTGCAGCGTTTGCGCACGCTGATCGACCAGGCCCGGCCGGTGCTGGTGTCCGAGCACCTGGCCTGGTCGACCTGGCGCGGTGCCTATCACCCCGACCTGTTGCCATTCCCGCGCAACAGCGAGGCCCTGGTCCGCATCACCCGCAACATCCAGCGCAGCCAGGAAGCGTTGGGGCGGCGGATCTCGATCGAGAACCCCAGCCACTACCTGCAGCTGGACGGGCACGACTGGGATGAGATCGATTTCCTTGCCGAGCTGGCCCGGCGCACCGGCTGCGGCTTGCTGCTGGACGTCAACAACGTGTACGTCAGTGCCCACAACCTGGGCTTCAGTGCCAGTGACTACCTGGACCGTTTTCCGGCGCAGGCCATCAGCGAAGTGCACCTGGCGGGTTACAGCCATGATGCGCAAGGCAGTTTGTTGATCGACTCCCATGATGCGCGCATCGCCGAGCCGGTCTGGGCGCTTTACCGGCGCCTGATCGCACGAATCGGCCCGCGCCCGACACTGGTCGAGCGTGATGGCAATGTTCCGCCTTTCACCGAGCTGCTGGGCGAACGCGCCGTGGCCCAGTCGGCCCTGAGTGGCCCGGGAGTGCAGCCATGAACCTGACCTTGAGCGAGTTTCAGGACGCCTTCGTTGCAGCCTTGCAGGGGCGCCCGGCACCGGGCCTGGCGGCGCTCACCAGGCAGCCGGCGTTCGCGGTGTACCGCAACACGGTCATGGCCGGTTGCGTGGAGGCATTGTGTGCCAACTTCCCCAGCGTCCTGACCCTGGTCGGGCGCGAATGGATGGAGGCTGTGGCGGCGGCCTACGCAGGGCAAATGCCGCCCGGCGATCCCCGGCTGATCCATTACGGCGCAGGCTTCGCCGACTTTCTCGAACAGGCGCAGGCACAACATGGCGTGCCGTACCTGGCCGCGGTTGCGCGGCTGGATACCTGCTGGAACGAGGCCTTCAGCGCAGTCGATGCACCTTGCCTCGACCTTGCCGAGCTGGCCGGCATGACGGCCGGCGACCTTGCGCGTAGCGTCTTGTACCCCCGTGACAATGCCCGCTGGCACTGGTGCGCGGAGCACCCGGCCTACCGCCTGTGGCGCTGCGGCCGCGAGCAGCTGGAGTGGGCAGACGATCAGCCCTGGGACGGCGAAGGCGTGCTGTTCGTCGGCAGCCCCGAGGGCGTCAGCCACCAGCCGTTGGAGCAGGGCGGTTGTGCGTTCCTGCAAGCCTGCGCAGCCGGGCAGCCCCTTGAACAGGCCTCATCGTTTGCCCAACACACCCAACCGGACCTGGACTTCAGCGACCTGCTCGGCCGCCTGATCAGTGCACAGGTCTTCTGCCCGCTGAGCTTTCCCTGAGGAAACCACCATGGACCACGTCCACCCCACGCCTTTGGCCAGCAACCTGCGGCACGCCTGGAACCGGCTTGCCGAGTCCCTGCAACAGCACCTGAGCGACAGCGTACTGTGCCTGGTTGCGCGGTTCGGCATTGCCTCGGTGTTCTTCCTTTCCGGGCGCACCAAGGTCGAAGGCTTGCTGACCATCACGCCGAGCACTTACGAGCTGTTTCGCACCGAGTATGCCTTGCCGCTGATTTCCCCCTGGCTGGCGGCACACCTGGCCACCTACGCCGAGCACCTGTTCTCGCTGCTGCTGGTGCTGGGCCTGATGACCCGCCTGTCGGCGCTGGCACTGCTGGGCATGACCACGGTGATCGAGGTGTTCGTCTACCCCGATGCCTGGCCCACCCACCTGACCTGGGCAGGGTTGCTGCTGCTGTTGATCGCGCGCGGGGCGGGCAGGCTGTCCCTGGATCACTTGCTGAAGGTGCGCTGATCGCCAACTTCGCCGCTCAGCTCACCATCACTTCGTCCAGTGCCTGCTCAAGGATGCTCACCGTGCGCTCGATGTTGTGCAGTTTTTCAAGCCCGAACAGACCGATGCGGAAGGTCTGGAAATCGGCTGGCTCGTCACATTGCAGCGGCACGCCGGCGGCTATCTGCAGGCCGTGCTCGGCAAATTTCCTGCCGGTCTTGATGTCGGCATCATCGGTGTAGCTCACCACCACGCCTGGGGCCTGAAAGCCGGCCGCGGCCACGATCTTGATGCCCTTGCCAGCCAGCATGGCACGCACCCGATCGCCCAGCGCCTGTTGTTCGTGGCGCAGCTTGTCGAAACCGTAGGCTTGCATCTCGTTCATGACGTCGTTGAAGCGCGCCAGTGAATCGCTGGGCATGGTCGCATGGTAGGCATGGCCGCCCTGTTCGTAGGCCTGCATGATCTGCAGCCACTTTTTCAGGTCGCAGGCAAAGCTGCTGCTCTGGGTCTGCGCGATGCGCTCGAGGGCCAAGGCGCTGAGCATCACCAGGGCGCAGCAAGGGGAGGCGCTCCAGCCTTTCTGGGGGGCGCTGATCAGCAGGTCGACTGCGCACTTCTGCATATCGACCCACAGCGTGCCGGAGGCGATGCAGTCCAGCACGAACAGGCCGCCAACCGCATGCACGGCGTCGCCAACGGCCCGCAGGTAATCGTCGGGCAGGATCATCCCGGAGGAGGTTTCGACGTGGGGGGCGAAGACTACCTGCGGCTTGTGCGTCTGAATGGCCGCCAGCACTTCGTCCAGAGGGGGCGGGGCGTAGGCCGCCTGGCGCCCCGTGTCGATCGGCCGGGCTTTCAGCACCGTGGTGGCCGCCGGGATGTTGCCCATCTCAAGGATCTGGCTCCAGCGATAACTGAACCAGCCGTTGCGTATCACCAGGCATTGCTGGCCGTTGGCAAACTGTCGCGCTACCGCCTCCATGCCGAAGGTACCGCTGCCCGGGACTACCGCAACGGCCTGGGCGTTGTAGACCTGTTTCAGGGTCCTGGAAATGTTTTTCATCACGCCTTGAAAGGCCTGCGACATGTGATTGAGCGAACGGTCGGTGTACACCACCGAGTACTCGACCAGGCCCTCGGGATCAATACTGGGATAAAGCTTTGACATGGGGTAACTCCTTCACCAGAGAAGGTTCAGCATAGACCACAGCCTGCACTTCAACGGTAGCTGCAGCGCCTGTCATGAGCGTGGCTAAAGGTTCTGTGAAATCAATTCAGTTCCACGCGAACAGCCCCTCAACCTAGAATGCGCACCCATAAGAGATTAATTAAATATTTGAGTGAGACGGTCGATCATGACGCCCACACATTTCAAGTTTTTCATCAAGAGCATCCGTTTTGACGAAAACTATCGTCCTGCGGAAACAACGCGTATCACTACCAACTTCGCCAATTTGGCCAGAGGCGCGAGCCGTCAGCAGAATTTGCGTAACACGTTGAAGATGATCGACAACCGTTTCAACACCCTGGCGCACTGGGACAATCCTGCCGGGGACCGTTACAGGGTCGAGCTTGAAATTGTTTCTGTCGCAATGAACATGGGGGATGAGCGCCGCGATCACGCGCTACCCTTGATTGAAATGCTGAAAACGAACATTGTCGATCGCACCACCGGTCAGCGCATCACGGGCATGGTCGGCAACAATTTCTCTTCTTATGTGCGCGATTACGACTTCAGTGTATTACTGCTGCAGCACAATAAAGACCAGGCAGCCTTCAGCACGCCTGAGCACTTTGGTGAACTGCACGGTAAGTTGTTCAAATGCTTCGTCAACTCAACGGCGTATAAAGAACATTTTGCCAAGCCACCGGTTATCTGCCTGAGCGTTTCGAGCAGCCGAACGTATCGTCGAACTGAAAACCAGCACCCGGTACTGGGCGTTGAATATCAGCAAGATGAAGACTCGCTGACGGATGAGTATTTCGAAAAAATGGGCCTGAAGGTGCGTTACTTCATGCCGCCGAACAGTGTTGCGCCCTTGGCGTTTTATTTTTCTGGTGACTTGCTCGGCGACTACACGGCGCTGGAACTGATCAGCACCATCAGCACCATGGATACGTTCCAGAAGATCTATCGGCCCGAGATCTACAACGCGAATTCTGCTGCAGGCAAGTCTTACCAGCCCAGCTTGCAGCATCAGGATTACTCATTGACGCGGATCGTCTATGACCGCGAGGAGCGTAGCCGGCTGGCCATCGAACAGGGGCGCTTTGTCGAGGAGCACTTCATCAAGCCTTACCACGATGTGCTCGCGCAGTGGTCCGCTCATTACGCGGCTTGAATTACCCGGCATACAAGGTCATACACCATGAAAAAACTGCTACCCACTTCCACTGCCGGCAGCTTGCCGAAACCTTCCTGGCTCGCTCAACCCGAGACGCTCTGGTCACCCTGGAAGTTGCAAGACGAGGCATTGGCTGAAGGCAAACAGGATGCCCTGCGCCTGGCCCTGCAAGAGCAGCAGCACGCCGGCATCGATATCGTCAGTGACGGCGAGCAGACGCGCCAGCACTTTGTCACCACCTTCATCGAGCACCTGAGCGGCGTTGACTTCGACCAGCGCAAGACCGTCAGGATCCGTGACCGCTATGATGCGAGCGTGCCGACAGTAGTGGGCGCCGTTGCGCGGCAAAAGCCGGTGTTTGTCGAAGATGCCAGGTTCCTGCGCCAGCAGACCCGGCAACCGATCAAGTGGGCGCTGCCAGGCCCCATGACCATGATCGATACGCTGTATGACAGCCATTACAAGAGCCGTGAAAAACTGGCCTGGGAGTTCGCCACGATCCTCAACCAGGAGGCGCGGGAGCTGGAGGCCGCTGGCGTTGACATCATTCAGTTCGATGAGCCGGCTTTCAATGTCTTCTTCGACGAGGTCAATGACTGGGGTGTAGCCACCCTGGAGAGGGCGGTCGAAGGCCTGAAGTGTGAAACGGCGGTGCATATCTGCTATGGCTATGGCATCAAGGCCAACACCGACTGGAAGAAGACCCTGGGTTCGCAGTGGCGGCAATATGAACAAGCCTTCCCCAAGCTTGCGAAGTCCAGCATCGACATCATCTCGCTGGAATGCCACAACTCCCATGTCCCGATGGACCTGCTCGAACTCATCCGTGGCAAGAAAGTGATGGTCGGTGCCATCGATGTCGCCAACCACGCGATTGAAACCCCTGAGGAAGTCGCCAATACCCTGCGCAAGGCATTGCAATTCGTCGATGCCGACAAGCTCTACCCTTGCACCAACTGTGGCATGGCGCCGCTACCGCGTCGGGTCGCGAGCGGCAAGCTGCGCGCCTTGAGTGCAGGGGCAGAGATCGTTCGCAGCGAACTCTCGCGCAAGTGACGAACCTCGACCGTCAGGATGATAGCGATTATTTACGCCGAACTTGCCTGCTGCCCATGATCGATCTGAGACACCTGCGCACCCTGCATGCCTTGCGCGAAACCGACAGCATGCCTGAAGCCGCCGAGCGCCTTCACCTGACCCAGTCGGCGCTGTCGCATCAGTTCCGGGAGCTGGAAAGCCGTGTCGGCATGGCGGTGTTCGTGCGCAAGTCCAAACCGGTACGCTTCACCACTGCGGGCCTCAAGCTGCTGCAACTGGCCGACCAAGTGCTGCCGCTGATCCGTACCACCGAGCGCAACTTGAGCAAGCTGGCCAACGGCACGGCCGATCGCCTGCACATCGCGATCGAGTGCCACAGCTGCTACCAGTGGCTGATGCCGTCGCTGGATGCGTTTCGCAGTGCCTGGCCGGAGGTTGAACTGGACCTGGCCTCGGGCTTGTCGTTCGCGCCGCTGCCGGCCCTTGAGCGCGGCGACCTCGACCTGGTGGTGACTTCCGACCCGCTGACCTTGCCGGGTATTACCTACGTGCCGCTGTTCGGCTATGAGGCCCTGCTGGCCATCGACAAGCATCATGCCCTGTGCGCAAAACCGTATGTGCAACCTGCCGATATCGCCGGCCAGACCTTGATCACCTACCCGATCGAGCGCAGCCGCCTGGACATCTTCACTGGCTTCCTCGACCCGGCCGATATCGAGCCGGCTCAGGTACGTACTGCAGAGATGACCGTCATGATGATGCAACTGGTGGCCAGCGGCCGGGGTGTGTGCTGCCTGCCAAACTGGGCGGTGCATGAGTACACCTCGCGGGGCTATGTGGTCGCCAGGCGCCTGGGCGAAAAAGGCTTGCAGGCGACGCTGTACGCGGCGGTGCGCAGCGACATGCTCGAAGTGCCTTTCATGAGTGATTTCCTGCTCACTGCAAAGGACATTTCCTTTGCGACCTTGGAAGGAGTCAATGCCGCGTCGAGCATTGCTACCTGACGGGTAGTGCCTTCAAACAGGGCAGAGGCTGATAACCGCCAGGAATCGAAATCAGCTGTTCGGGTGACCGCTTGCGACCCGAAGCCGCCAGTGAAGTTGGCAGTGATTCTGTGGGAGCGGGCTTGCCCCGCGAAGGGGCCGGCCCATGTAAAGCAGATGCATGGCACGGGCTGCGCCCGTATTCGCGGGGCAAGCCCGCTCCCACAAAGATCGCCTCTGAGCTTACGGGCAGTCATGGGCCGAAGGCAGTGATCCTCGACCGACAGCTTTCGACCCATGGCTGCCAGTGAGGTTGGCAGTGATTCTGTGGGAGCGGGCTTGCCCTGCGAAGAGGCCGGCCCATGAGATGCAGTTGAAACGCGACCCCGCGTCTAGTTCGCAGGCAAGAGGATCACGAAGTTCTTTTTCATATCTTCCAGCACGGTCCATTTGCCCTTGGCGCCCGGTTCGATGATGAACGTGTCGCCGGCGGTCAGTGTGACGGGGGCGCACCCGTCAAGCTCGATGACGCAGCAGCCACTCAGCACATGGCAGAACTCCCAAACTTTGTAGTCGATGCGCCACGCTCCGGTGCTGGCTTCCCATTCTCCGGAAATGCGACCTTGCTGTTCATCGTGATAGTACTTGGACGTCAGCGTGTGAGGGGTGCCTTCCACGACCTCTTCAAAAAAGGGAAGGTCGCGCACCGGTTGGATATCCAGTTCGCGGAACACGGTGAGTTTCTTGTTCATGGTTTTTTCTCGAGCACGTTGGGGTTAGGGCGATACATCAAATAGGCTTCACCGGTGACGCCCAGCATCGGGTGCGCAACGATCTGGCAGGTTTTAACAATCTGAAAACCGTGACGTTCGTAGAAGCGGCGTGCACCGTGGTTTTCTGCATAATCGATCAGGCATAGCCCATCCAGGCCAGAATCCTCAGCGCGCTGCTGGGCGTGGTGAAGAAACTGGACGCCCAGCCCCTGGCTGCGCCAGGCCTCATCCAGGGCCAGGCTGGATATGTACAAGGTGTCGGGTATTTCCATGTCGGAGTACGGCGCGAGGACCGGGTCTGTCTCGACCGGCCTGTCAGGGGTCTCGCGCAAGGCATAGCTATGCATCATTCCGATGACGCGCCCTTCGAAAGTGGCCATCAGGCAGTTCTTGTAGGAAAAGTCGCCCTGTTCCCTGGCATAGCGAGACGCACCGACACTCAGCAATGCTTCTCCAGGTGCGGCAAGCTTGCTCCATATGTAATCGGCCATGCCTTCCGATGTCAGTTGAAAGAAGCGCGCAATATCTTGTGCGTCCGAGGCTTGAGCGGGTCTGAAGTCGATAGGCATGTACAGTGCTCTTATGGGATCGGGTGGTTGGTTTTCAAGGATTACGCCTTTGACAGGGTGGCAGGGTAGGCGGGTTGGACGGTTGCCATCATGCTCTGGGCGAACACTGTCAGTACGGCGTGCGACGTTGCCCCATGCTCAAAGGCATGTGGCGGTCCAATGGCTCAGGCCTGGAGAATCGATCGTGCAGTTGCCGGAGGTGGTGAGGCGAGAAGCGCGGCGACAGGTACTTCCGTGACGGGATGGCCGAAATCAGAGCAGGTTGTGTCCGTATGGGGTCGTATGCCACGAAAGGCAGCTACCGACCCAAAGCCGCCACTCGCGGTGGGTGGGGTTTCGCTAAGAAGAGGGAACGCCTGCGGCAGCAGTCATATCACTGAGAACCCAACCTGGCCAGGCGCTTGTACAATGTGGTACGGGAGATGCCGAGCTCTTTGGCGGCAGCGCTGACGTTTCCGGAATGGGCCAGTAGTACGCGCTCAATGACGTCTCGAGTGGCATCGGCCAGGTTGCCAGAGACCGCTATGGCCCCGCACTGCAGTTCATCAGGCAGGTGTCGCATGCCGATGCATGGTTCGCCGACGGCTAATACCCCGACGAGACGCGCGACGTTTTCCAGTTGCCGCAGGTTGCCCGGCCAGTGATAGACCTGCAGTTGTCGCCGGGCCTCGGGCGCCAGCGGCGGGACGCCCGGGCGCTGGAAAAAGCTGTCGATCAGTTGCACCTTGTCCAGCCGGTGCTCCAGTGCGGGCAAAGCTACGCGCATGCCGTCCAGACGGTAAAAAAGGTCTTCGCGAAAACCACCGCTGCTCACCAGGCTGGCCAGGTCCTTGTGCGTGGCGGCGATCACGTGGGCTTTCAGTGGTACCGTACTGGTGCTGCCGACGCGGGTGATCTGTCGCTCCTGCAAGGCCCGCAGAAGGCGGCTTTGCAGAGGCAACGGCATGTCGCCAATTTCGTCCAGCAGCAGGATACCGTTGCCGGCGGACTCCATCAGGCCCATGGCACCGCCTTTACGCGCGCCGGTGAAACTGCCCTCGGTGTAGCCGAACAGCTCGGCTTCGATCAGGCTTTCGGGCAGGGCGGCGCAGTTGATGGCTACGAACGGGGCCTGCGGGCAGCAGTGTGCATGCAGCGCTTTGGCGAACACTTCCTTGCCAGAGCCGGTCGGCCCGGTGATCAGCACCGGCAGGTTGCCGGCCACGGCCTTACAGGCATCCTCGAAGCGCGCGTTGACCCGCCGGTCGCTGCCCAGTGTCGTGCTGCTGGGCCGCAACGACCGTGCCTTGGCGGTGGGCTGCGCAAGTAGCCGGCCATACAGGCGTGAGCCATCGGCCAGGGCCAGCAGCTGTGTCGAGCCGTCCAGGCCGTTGTGGCTGGGGCGGTCGAACAGTTGGTCCAGGGTCAGACGTTCAGGGCGGTAACTCGGTACACCCAGCAACTGTTGCGCGGCACGGTTGGCCGCATGCACCGTACCATCGTCATGCACCGCCAACAGCGCCTGCAGCGGCGACCCGAGCAGTCTGGGATCGTGTTGCAATTCGAGGATGCGGCAACCCTGCATTTTGAGGAAGAAGTTGTTTTCGGTAGCCAGCGCGGCGTGTTTGAGTCGTTCGAGCATGGTGCCGGCGTTACGGGTGCCGATGCCGGTCAGGTCCAGCGCCCCGAGCAGCTCGCCATTGACCCCGCGCAACGGCACGCTGACGCAGAAAAACTCGGCAAACTCCTGCAGATAGTGCTGGTTGCCAGCTACGATCGCCGGCAGGCCATCCATCAGCGTGCAGGCCGGGGCAGTAGTGCCGACATCGGCTTCGCTGACCCGGCGCCCGATGTGCAGTGCCGACAGAGGGCCGTCGATGCCCGCTGGTTTGCGCGTCTGGACGATACGGTTGTCCGGATTAACGCAAAACAGCATCCAATGCGAATCGCCAATCAGCTCCCACAGCCGCTCCAGTTCTGGCTGCACGCAGGCGGCCAGCTGACTGTCGGCCTCGGTCAGTGGCAGTACATCCAGCTGGCCTTGGGCCAGGCGCGGTTGCCACGGACTGAGGCCGGCGGCGCGGGAACGTTCCCACGAGCGCTCGATTGGCTCGGGCAGAAGTCCCGCTGGTAATGGCAGGCCTTCGGCAAACTGCCGGCGGGCACTATGCAACTGCAGCTGTAGGCGATCCATGAGTACACCTTTTGAGGGTTGGCGGCACGCTACTGATTGCGCACGTTGCGCCGCTGCCAGCAGCGCGTCAAGGCGGCCGGGCGAATCAGAACAGCAGCAGCGCCCGCAGGTTGACCCCGCTGTCTTCCTGGAAGCCGCCTACCACGCGGGTGTCGTGGGTCAGCTGGCCGCTCAGTTGCACGGTCTCGCCGACCATCTGCTGGAACTCCAGGCGCACTTGCTGCATCTCGGTCTTCTGCCCGGTGTAATCCCCCGACAATTGTTGCTTGCCGCCCTCACTGGCCGAGAAGCCCAACGCCAGGCGCTGTGCCGGGTTGAAGTCATAGCGCAGGTTGGTCTGCAATTGGTAGGTCGGGTCCTGGCGCAAGGTCTGGCTGCCGCTGCCGGCCTTGTCATTGCTGCCATAGAACACCGCATCGGCGTACCACTCCATCGACCAGCGGCCCCACAACGGTTCCACCCAGCCCAGTTGCAGGTCGCCTTTCCAGCGGTTTTCGCCCAGGTTCACCCCGGCGTCGCGGTCATACTGGCCCCACGGCAGATACAGCAGCGGGGTAATGCCGAAGTAGCGGCCGCTGGCGCCAACGCCCGGCTGGTTGACCAGCCAGAACGTGGCACCGATGATCGGGTCGGCCATACCGCTGTTGCTGCCCAGCGACTGGCCCCCCACTTTCACGTCGTAGACGTGGCCGAAAGGCAGGAGGATTTGTGGGTCCACCGTGATCCCGGCGATCTCGGTGAAGTGGATCAGGCGCAGGATGCTGATGTTGGAGCGCAGGCTGGTGTTGTGGGTAGCGTCGGGTGCTCCATCGCCGTTGAAGCGATCCGCGCGGCTGAACTGCTGGTACCAGGCGGCGACGTTGGTGCCCGGTGGCAGCGCTGTGTAGTCGCCGGCATTCACGTCTACGGCGTGGACCTTGGCCGAAACCAGCGCACAGGCCAGCGTGCCCCAGGCAAGGCTGGAGATTTTAGTCATGACAGGTTTTCCGTTGTTCTTGTTATGGGTGGGGGCAGCGCATGGCCGCCCCCTGGCGCTTACTTCTGGATACGAATGATGGGTTTGAGCGTCAGGCCTTTCTCGCTGTCTTCGGCGGCCTGGTTGATCTGTTCGAAGTCGTAGAAGCGCACCAGCTTGTCAAAGGCGAAGCGGCCTTGCAGGTACAGGTTGACCAGCTCCGGGATGAACTTCTTCGGCACGCTGTCTCCTTCGACGATGCCGCGAATGACCTTACCGCCCAGTAGCAGGTCGTTGACATCGAATTGCGCTGTGGTACCCAGCGGCGGTGCGCCGACCACCCCCAGCGCGCCACGGCTACCCAGGGCATCCACGGCCTGGCGCAGCACTTCCGGGCGGCCGGTGGACTCCAGGGCAAACTGCACGCCGCCGCCGGTGATTTCCCGGATGGCAGCCACCGGGTCGGCCTCGCGGCTGTTGACCACGTGGGTGGCGCCCAGCTCCAGGGCCAAAGCCAGGCGTGACGGCACGACGTCGACCGCGATGATGGTTGCAGCCCCCGCGACTTGCGCGGCCAGCACGGCAGAAAGGCCAACAGCACCGCCGCCAAAGGCGGCAAAGGCGCTGCCAGGGGTTACCTTCAGCGAATTGATCACCGCGCCGGCGCCGGTCTGGATGCCGCAACCCAGCGGGCCGAGCAACTCAATTGGTGCTTCCTTGGGCACGCGTACGGTGTTGTTCTCACGCGCCAAGGCGTACGTGGCGAACGAAGACTGGGCGAAGAAGTGGTCATTTAGGGCTTGGCCCTGTGCATCCTGCAGGGCATGCTGGCCCTCGGGACCGGCCCCACTGAAGTTACGCCCGAAGAAGTCTTGGCAGTAAGCCGCCTGTCCGGCGTCGCATGCCAGGCAATGGCCGCAGTAACCGTAGGTCATCACCACGTGGTCGCCGACCGCCAGGTTCTGCACCAGCGGGCCAACAGCCTCGACGATGCCAGACCCTTCGTGGCCCAAGACCGCCGGGAGCGGCACCGGGTAGTACTGGTCACGCACGATCATGTCGGTATGGCACATGCCGGTTGCGACCACGCGCACTAGCACTTCATCACCTTGCGGAGCACGGATACCTGCTTGTTCTAGGACGAAAGGTGCGCCTTTGCCGCGCGTCACGGCAGCTTGAATGGGGCGGAAAAGAGGTGTCGTCATTGTTATTGTTCTCCGGGTTTACAGGGGGTAGGCAGGGGCTTCGCCTTTGAGGGTAAGCCATTGCCATTGGGTGAACTCTTCCCAGTTGGCGGCACCACCGATACTGGTGCCGTTGCCGGACGCGCCGACACCGCCGAACGGGTTGATGACCTCATCGTTGACGGTCTGGTCGTTGATATGTAACAACCCAGTGCGCAGTTGTTCGCCAAGGCGCAGGGCGCGGCCAGTGTCGCGGGAAAGGATCGCGGCGCTCAGACCGTAATCAGTGTCGTTGGCCAGCTCCACCGCTTGGTCGTCGCTGTCGAATGGCACCACCACGGCCACCGGGCCGAAGATCTCTTCTTGGAATGCAGGGTTGTCGCGCTGCACATCGCTGAGCACCGTCGGCTGGAAGAACAGCCCGTCGGCCGAGCCACCGGTGGCAAGCGTCGCCCCGGCAGCGCGTGCGGCCTCGACGACGCGTAGGGCGTTGTCGCGCTGGGCGGTATTGATCAGCGGCCCGAGATGCACTTGGCCGCTGGTCGGGTCTCCCACGGTCAGGCTGCGCGCTTTGGCCACCAGGCGTTCGACGAAGGCGGCATAGATGCCTCTTTGCACCAGCAAGCGCCCGGTCGACATGCAGATCTGCCCCTGGTGCAGATACACGCCCCACGTTGCGTTAGCGATGGCCAGATCGAGGTCGGCATCGTCGAGGACAATTAGCGAGTTCTTGCCACCGAGTTCCAGCGAGACTTTTTTCAGGTGGCGGCCGGCAGCTTCCCCAACTTTGCGCCCAGCGGCCGTGGAGCCGGTGAACTGGATCATCGCCACGTTGGGTGACGCCGTCAGTGCAGCGCCGGCCTCGGCGCCGCCTGGCAGCACATGCAGTACCCCATCCGGCAAGCCAGCCAGCTCGAAGATCCGGGCAATCACATGGCCGCCACATACCGCAGTGCGTGGGTCGGGTTTGAGCACCACCGCATTGCCTAACGCTAGCGCCGGAGCGACTGCGCGCATGGCCAGGTAAAGCGGAAAGTTGAACGGCGAAATCACCCCAATCACGCCAAGAGGGCGTCGCCGGGCGATGCTTAGGCGACCGGCCGTGGAGGGCAGCACTTCGCCCTGGCTGCGCGATGGTAGGGCCGAGGCTTCGTGCAGCGACTTGATGGTGATGGAGGATTCGAAGCTTGCCTTGGACTGAGTCGAGCCGCTTTCACGCACAATCCAGTCGGCGATCTCGGCCTGATACTGCTCGGCGATGGCTGCCGCCTTGCGCAGCACACTGGCGCGTTCGTCATAGGGCAGGGCATACCAGTTGCGCTGGGCTTTGGCGGCCTCCTGCGCGCTTTGCTCCACCTGCTTGGTACCAGCGTTGGCCAAGGTCCCCAGCGGCTGGCCACTGCCAGGGGAGGTGACTGTAGTGACGGGCAGTTCACCCGGAACCCAGCTCCCGGTGAACAGACGCTCGTTCCAGAGTTGGGGTGGCAATAAGGTTTCCACGCTAAGCATCCTTTATGTTGTTGTAGTCAGGATGCTTATTGCAGAGGGCATGCCAACGAGCTGCTGGGGCTAGATTCCGGCGTATTAGTGCGGAGGGTGTACAGCGTTTGAACAATTACCTGCGCTCGAAGTGTTCAGATTCTGAACGTTGCAAATACTCATGCGCAGATGGACATACCTGTATGTTTGGCTCGTTGCACAGGAATCATCGGGGTTGATCGAGTCCGCTTTGGGTCGATAGCGGTCGGTCGCGAATGGCTGCTAACGACCCAAAGCAGCCCTTCGTGCGGGGCAGCAATCGGCCAATAGCAGTCAGTCGACTGCTCGGATGCGGAAGATTAAGCTGGCGTTCTTTTGCGTGCATGGGCGGGCGTATGGCTGAGGTCTATCAGGGGAGTTGCTTATGTGCGAAGGTCAGATTCGAGCTGATTGGTGCACCCCAAGCAGTAAGTCATTGTCATTGCAGCCAGTGCCGAAAAGGGCACGGAGCGTTGTTCGCTTCGTACGGCAGCGTTCCTCGCAGCGCGCTTCGAGTATTAGAAGGTTCCAGCCAGATCAAAGCCTATGCCTCTTCACGGAAGGTCGTGCGTGAGTTCTGCATGGAGTGTGGTTCGACCTTGTTCTGGTCACGATCGCACGGGGAGTTTGCCGACTGGGTTTCGATAGCCTTAGGCACGCTCGACACACCCTTCATACCCCATAAACAAAAACATGTTCATGCTGACGCCGCAGCCCTTTGGTACACGCCAGTAAGCGACTGACGGCATGGGGCCGTATGCAGCCAATAGTGAACGTCTGCTTTGGGTCGATTCCGCCGGTCAAGACGTACCCGTGCACAGGTCACATTCGATGCAAATGGCTGGTCAAGTCGGATGCAAACAGGTGGTCAAGTGGGATGTAAACGCTTGGTCAAGTCAGGGGCGATTTCTCATCAGCCGCTTCTGCATTGATGGCTTGGTAAATCGGCTTCAGCTCTCTGGCTAGTGCCCGGCGCTTGTCCCAGGCCGAGTAGTCCTGGCTGTTGCGGATCAGGTGTACGATGCACGTCTGCAACGTCGTCTCTGGAAATACTGCGCTAAGGGCTTCAGGCATGCCTTCGAGGCCGTCGGTCACGGCAATCAGCACATCCTCGACACCACGTGTCTTGAGATCGTTGAAAACCTTCATCCAGAACTTCGCACCCTCGGTGTTCTCGATCCAGATCCCAAGGATATCGCGCGTCCCGTCGGCGAGAACACCCAGCGCCAAGTAAATGGCCTTGCGTACCAGGGCTTCTTCGCGAATCTTCACCCGCAGCGCATCGAAGAAAATGACCGAGTACATCGGCTCCAATGGCCGTTGTTGCCACGCGCCAATCTCCTCCACGACCTCGTCTGCCACAGAGCTGATGAAGTCGGGTGAAGCGTGGGTTCCATACTGCTCTGAAAGGAAGGCCCGGATCTCTCTGACCGTCATGTCACGGGCGTACATGGCGATGATTTTGTCATCAAATCCGGTGTAACGGCGCTCATGCTTGGGGATCAGAATGGGCTCAAAACTGCCGTCTCGATCGCGAGGTGGTCAGCCTGGAGCTCATTGAGCCAGAAGAGCAGCAGGACATGCTGGCCAAGGCGATGCTCGCCGCGACTATCCAATAGACTCACTTAAATGACCGACCGCTCCAGAAACACACGTATCGTGCGTTTTGGGCCCGACCTAGTTCTGCCAGCACGTCGGGTAACGTTTGCATACGTCAAAGCGCTGGTCCAGATCGGCCATGCGTGCTTGATGCGCGCTGAATGCTTCTTTCTGAAGTTCCCGCTGGGTCCGGTAGTAATACTCCAGCATAGTGTTATTGGTGGTCATCGCCTTGCTGCGGTCTGCGGTCTCACTGTCCGGAAGCAGTTCCTTGATCGCCGGCGTGTCGAGCAGGCCCAGTTTATTGCTGTAGTAATCCTTGTACAGCTGCAGCGAGCGCGCCTGGGTACTCGCCATGTCGTTGGCCGATTGCTCCAGATTAAGGCGGTATTCGGTCCAGTAGGCATCCGGCAGGGTGAAGCCCAGGCGCTGCTTGCGCTCCTCAATTCCCTTATCGAACAACGCTGTCTGCGCAGTGGTGTCGGCAGGAGCGTACTTCATCTTGGCTATGACGCTGGCGTCCACGATCTGACTGATCAAGGCCGTACGCTCTGCTGACTGCGGTTGTGCCTGGGTGGGTTTGGAGAAAATCGGGTTGCTGCCGGAGCAAGCGGGCAGGCCTTTGTTGATTAGCACGATGGGCGAACGCACCGCCTTCCCGTCGATCTCGCGCAGCCGGTTAAGCGTGACCAGGCAATTGTTACCCACGTAGCGGAAGTTCGCTTCGTATTCGCCACCGCTCTGAGGCGTGAAGTTGAACGCGACGGTGCAGACACTGGCGGAGCCCAAGGTATTGGCACGAACAAACAACTCGCGGCCCGGTTGTAGCCGCACCTCCAGATAAGCCTTGGCGTCGTTTGGCGCGGGGACACTCATGGCTGCGCGACGCCGGGTGTTGGCGGTGAACAGGTTGTTGAGCAGCCCTGTGGTCTGTCCGCCACAATGGGCAGCGTCGAACACATCCATCGTCGAATTTTGATTGCTGCTGATGAAGCGCAGCTTTGCCGCGTCGGGCTCGGTGGCGTCTGGATAGGAACCGTTGATACTGCACCCGCTGATGGAAAGGGCGGCGATGCTGACGGCGCCAAACAGGCGCCATTGGTAGAAATCGAACATGATGATGTATCGTCCTTGATTCACAGGAAAGCGAAAGGCCGCCATCCTAGTGAAGGCGGTAGCTGCCGTCTAGCGCGCCTATTCCAACGGCGTGCTCTTTTTTTTACTGAGGTAATGGAATGCTTTGCTCGCACCACATCGTTGCAATCGGCCTGATAGGACTATTGGCCGGTTGCTCGCAAATACCCACTGAGATGGCATTGGATTCAACCACTTATAACGCGCAAAATGCCGGCCTTGTGGTCGGCGCGCTGATAGGAGGTGGCCCTTATGGCACCTACCTGGAATTCCAGGACATCAATAGTCACAAGACCTATGGCTGGGGGCCCAAGGACGATTACTCGGCGTGGTTGCCCGCCGGGGAATATGAAGTCACTCGCCTGGGGCACCGCCGCGGGGTCATGGGCCCGTATTCCAGCCCGCTGCGGTTCACCGTCAATCAAGGGAAGCTCAACTACCTTGGGGAGATGGTGTACGACTGCTCATCCGTCGCTCAGCCGGTCGCGCTCTACGGCGTGATGAACTGCGGATTTCTCGCTCTGGACGAATGCACGGTCCCTCACGCCACCGTGAACGTGTGCGTCGTGGACTGGCAGGGCCAAGCGATCAAGCATTTCTTGCAGCAGCACCCGGAGCAATCCCGGTTACCCGTGCAAAACGCAGTCATGTCGCTACGCTAGCTGGCACGCCTTTGACCATGAGAGGCCTCTGGCGTGATCGCTGCCGGGCCGCCTGAATCATCACGACGTTCTCGACGCGGCGCAGGGCCTGCTAGCCGAGCACAGCAGGGCAAGCCTTGAACGCCTTCACGACCTGCTGGTGCCTCCGGACGAGAGCCTTGAACCGGCCATTGCCCTGCTCGGGTATAAGCCGGTGCTAAAGGGAAACCGATGAGTGAAAGCGCTGAAGCACACCGCGTTGGGTTACCCACCCCGTAACATTCGAGCGGCATGTCTGCTTTGGGTCGGAAGCAGCCGGTCGTGTGCGTCTGCTATCGACCCATAGCGGACGTTCACCCATTAACAACTTGCCCAGCATAAGCTGTGGACTGAACATCGAATGCCCGTGGTGTCACCACGACCGAAGGTCGGGCGCAGGCTGACGGAAAGCTCGTGTCAGCCAGGTGAGATAGATCACGTCGAGGGCACAGCCCACGAGTTCATCCAGGGTGGTAGCTGTGTATAGCGCAGCATTGTGGTAGAGGTCGGCGCTGCTGAGCTGAAAGTGCAAGTGGGTGTCTTGCAGGCCGGGCACCATCAGCCGACCTGTGCGTTGATTCGGCGGGTCTCGATGCCCGCCATGCGTTCGATATCGACGTTAGCACCCACAGCGACCATGCGCCCCTAATGCACGGCAATGGCCTGGGCCCTCGGCAGGTTCGGGTCCATGGTGTGGATGTCAGCGTGGGTAATGATCAAGTCTGCTGAGATAGTCATGCGTACTCCGGTCAAGCGGATTTTTATAATGCGGACGATCTGCGGCGCGACAATCAAGTGCCACTCTTCACCTTGCTCCAGATCCGGGTACGCACACGCTCCAGTTTGAGCGGCAGCGTTTCGAGCGCATACAGCGTTGCCATTATCTCCTTCGAGGGGTAAAACGCCGGATTGTCGCGCAGCTGCGGATTGATGAGGGCCGTGGCGTCCTTGTTGCCATTGGGATAACCGACATAATCGGAGCTTTTGGCAATCACTTGCGGGCGCAGCATGTAGTTGATGAAGTCATAGCCCTGCTGCGGGTGAGGTGCATCCTTGAGCAACACCATGTTTTCAAACCAGACCGGCGCGCCTTCTTTCGGGATGCTGTAGGCCAGTTTGACGCCATTGTTGGCATGGTCTGCCGTAACCTTGGCGCTGTAGACCGAGCCGCCCCAGCCGACCACGGCACAGATGTCACCATTGGCCAGGTCGGTGGTGAACTTCGAGGAATCGAAGTAGCGGATATACGGGCGGATCTTGAGCAGCAACGCTTCAGCCTTGCGATAGTCTTCGGGGTTCTTGCTATTGGGTGGCAGCCCCAGGTAGTTCAGCGCAATAGGCACGATCTCCACGGGTGCATCCAGCATCGCGACGCCGCATTTACTGAGCTTCGCGATGTTTTCCTCTTTGAATATCAGGTCCCAGGAATTCACCGGCGCGTTCTTGCCCAGCAGTTGCTCGACCTTGGCTTGGTCATAGCCGATCCCAGTAGTGCCCCACATGTACGGTACGGCATAGCGGTTTTCCGGGTCGTTGCCTTGCTGCTTTTCCAGGATTTCCGGGGCTAGGTGAGACCAGTTGTTCAGCCGTTCACGATCCAGCTCCTGTATCACTCCGGCCTTGGCCAAACTGGGCAACAGGTCGTCGGGTACCATCACCACGTCATAACCGGTGCGCCCGGTCATCAGCTTGCTTTGCATCACTTCGGCATTGTCGAAGGCGTCCCAGATCAGCGAGATACCCGTATCTGCTTCGAATTCCTTGGGTGTTTCCGGTGCCAGGAAGTCCGACCAGTTATACAGGTGCACACGGGCAGGCTCCGCGTATGCGGGGTTCAAGCTGGTACCGAGCAGCGCGATGAGGCCGAACTTCAGTAAACGGTGAAGCGTCATGGAAGACTCCTGGCGGAGTGCCGGCTTGCGACCGTGCAGTCCGCAGACTGTCGCTGGATTATTGTTATCGTTGGCGCGAGCCCGGTGGTCGTGGGCACGTGAAGCCTTGCTCAGGGAATCAGCAGTTCACGGCGGCCATCGGCGTGTTCGATGCGTTCACCGGGCAACTGGAAGCGCTGGTCCGCCTGGTAGTGGTAGAGCGCACGAGCATCGGCCAGTTGGGTCATGTCCAACTCGATGACATGTCGGCACTCCTGGCGCCCACTTTCCAACAACATCTGCCCGGACGGGTCGATTACCGCACTGCCACCGGCGAAAACGGTATTGTCCTCACCGTCCCCAACCCGGTTCACGACCACGGCGAACACCTGGTTTTCCTGCGCACGGGCGGTGACCGAGGTTCGATGCACGTGACCATAGGGTTCCATGTTGCCATCGGTGACCAGGATCAACTCGGCGCCCAGTGCCGCTACAGCCCGGGCGGTTTCCGGGAACTCGGTGTCGTAGCAGATCAGCAGGCCGATACGCACGCCGCGCCACTCCACGGTGCCATAACGGTCGCCGGGCAGCACCAGCCCGGGTTCGGAAACCCAGAGGTGGGTCTTGCGATAACTGAGCTGAACCCCTTCAGGGGTGATGAACAACGTCGTGTTGTAATAATGCCCACCGTCGTTCTCGATCAGCCCCACTACCACCGCCACCTGGCGCTCACGAGCGGCCTGCTGGACGGCCAGGATAATGGGGCTGTCCAGGGCCAAGGCCTGTTCGGCAATGTTCTGGTGGTTCAGGAAACCGGTGATCTGCGCTTCGGGAAAAACAATGATATCGACACCTGGAGCGCAATGGATGATGGCGTCCAGCGTACGTCGCAGATTGTAGGCGGTGTCGCCATCGCGCCCCGCCAGCTGTACAAGTTCGAGCTTCATATTCGGACCTTGGTATCGGGCTAAGTCCCGGTCAGGAAATAAGTGACTTTTGCAAAAGGTCGATGCAATTATGCGTTTTTTCAGCCCGTTTCCTATCACGTCGAGTGGTTAACCCCAGGGGGTAGATACATGACACCAACGCTCCAGGACATGGCCTGGCATCGCGCTGCCGGCCACGTGATCGAACACCTGGACAAGGCGGATTTCTGGCGAACCCTAAGCCGTTTGATAAGCGAATATGTGCCGATTGATAACTGGGCGGTGCTGCTGTTCAGCGACGGTTGCCCGTTTGCATTCGCTGAAAGCCCGTATGAAGGGGAAGGCCCCGACCCGCTGTTCCACGACTACATCAAGGGCATGTATCTACTCGACCCTTTCTACATCGCCAACCGCGAACAACCTGCAACCGGGCTGTTCCGTCTGGCGGACGTGGCGCCGGAGCGCTTCAAGGACACCGAGTACCACGAGCGTTACTTCAACCATTATGTGAAGCAGGATGAGTTGCACTACAACGTGCGATTGGATGAAGTGCGCAGCCTGTGCCTGTCACTGGGAAGCCGGCACCTGTTCACGCCCGAGCAGGTTTCGCTGTTGGAGATGATTCGCCCGTGGGTAGTGGGCCTGATGCGCCAGCGTATGTTTTTCGAGGCAGCGATGCCTGAAAGCGCACCTCGCCAGGCGCCGCGCTGGCAATCCAACCTTGAAGAGGCGATGGTGCGCCTTGGTACGCCTTTGACCGCCAGGGAGCTGGATGTGATCCGCCTGATCCTCAGCGGCTGCTCGAACAAGGAAGTGGCCGGCAAGCTGAGTATCTCGGCAGAGACCGTCAAGGTCCACCGGCGGCATGTCTACGTGAAGCTGAATATAAAATCGCCGCAAGAACTGTTTTCGCTTTTCCACAAGGCACAGGTGGAAACCGTTTGAGTGTGAGCTAGCACTCCAAAGGTGCAGCGGGTGAACGTAGGCCGTGTCAAACAATCATCCGATGCCGGGCGATCGTTCCCATTCGTGAGCGGCTGCAATGGGTCGATAGCGGTCACTCTGCGACCGGCGGATTCCGCCCCACCGTTGCTAGTGAGCTCAGAAGTGATACTTGACCAAGGCACTCGCGGTGTTCTGATCGGTGGTGAAGCCTTTCGAGTCCCTGATGCCGTACTTGTCCGACCAGTAGTCATACTCCAGGCCCACGTACAAGTGCCTGGCCTCGTAGCCCATGGCCTTGCCGAGGTCGTACTTGAGCTGCGGGTTGAAGTGCAGGTTGGCGTGGTAGTCCGACTGGTTGCGGTGGCTGGCGCTGGCATCCTTGTTGTTGATCACCCAATCCATGAAACCGTCGAACAGGATGTCCGAGTTGCCTGCCGGAAAGGTGATGGCCCAGGCCGGCGTCACCTGCCACGCGCCGGAGGGTACGCGGTTGCCGTCGGGCTTGCGGTAGTAGACGTTCAGCTGGAAGTAGTCGAAACCAGGTATGGCCAGATCGACGGCTGGGCCGAGCAGGTAAGCCTCGACATCACCCTCGCCGAACTCGTAGGTACTGGCGATCAGCACATCCTTGATCGGGCCGAATGACAGGTCGGCGCCGCTGAGCTTGCCCAGCGACAGGCGCGGGCTGAATTCGCCGTAATAGCTGCTGTTGCCATTATTGGCGCTTTCCTTGCCGTTGTAGTTGATCTGGTCGACGAAGAACCAGATGTCACCCCACGTCCAGTTGCTCGCACTCTCGAAGGTGAAGGTCTGCTGGATGGGCGGGTCGACCTTGTAGTTCTTGCCCCAGAGGTAAGTCAGGCTTTCATTGTGCCAAAGCAACGGACCATCGTTGACAGTCGGCCCTGGCGCCAGGTCCTTTCCGCCGGCAAGGGACTGCCCGGTTGCCAGCACGCCGCTCGCGATCAGCAGGGAAGCCAGGGTACGTTCCATGTTCATGCTCCTCACCTTGCGATTTCACAAACCTATTGAGTAGTTGGCCGGGAGGAGGCTGTCAAATGCCGCTGGCCTTCACAGCCCGCCACCGAAGCGATACTGCCAGACCACTCCCGCCACATCGAACTCGCTGCCGGTGCGGGTGTGCGCGCCATTGCTGGCAAACAGCTTCACCAAGTTGTTGCGGTTGACCGGAAGGGTGAGGGTGCAGCCATAGCGGGAGTTTTCCTGGAAGTCGTGGTTGCCAACCCCGTCGACCGAGGTGTTGCCACCCGCGAAGTAGGTACCGTCAAGCGAGGCCCAGATACCGTTTTGAAAGGCATAGATAAGGTGCACCTGGGTCTGGTAGATCGGCCGCTGGGAAAACCTGCGGTTGCCAAGGTACTGGTCATTGTCGGTGAAGAAGGTGCCCGCGCCTGACAATTCCAGGGTCACCGCGCCGATGCGCTTGGAGATGCCGATTTCGGGCTTGAACGACCAGCGATTGTTGCCGAGGTTGACCAGCCGGCTGGAGTCGTATTGGCCAAGCGGCGCGGTGATCGCCAGGCTGGAGCCGATGATCACGTCCTGCTGGTAGCTGGGAAACTGCGCCAGGGACAGTGCCGGGGCGCCATACCAGTTGACCGAAAAGCGCAATCTCGGGTCGATCAGGCCGGTCACATTGCGCTCCCGCGGCTCACCGGCGAACAAGGCAGAGCCCGTCAACCTTGCCTCGGGTACGACGACATCGAACTTGGCCGAACGGCCCCAGACCTCCAATGACCTGGCATAGGCAAACACCACCGTTTCGATGTCGAGCCTGGCGTCCTCCAGCGGGACTGAGGGGTTGGCGGTCACGTTGCCACGCAGTTCGCTGTAGCCCAGCAACAGGAAGTTGATGCCGACCGGCGTGTTGGCGTAGGCCCTGGGTTCCAGATCCTCGGCGATTGCTGCCTGAGCGAACAGTAGCATTGGGATCAGCAATGGACTCAGCCTGATCTCGTAGAGTCTGTGTTTCGCCGCCATTCGCTCGCTTCCTGTCAGGCCGCCCGAGTGCTATGTACTGTTGTAGCCGATCTGCTTGCCGTTGCCATGCAGGGCGGGTGGAGCCGGCTACTGGTCAGTGGACACCCTGATCTTCAAGGGATTTGCGCAACGCATGCACGCCGACTGCAACGATCAATCCGGTCATGACGATGCCGGCCAGGCCGATCAGCATGGCCAGGCAGCGCGCCAGGCCAAGCTTGGGCACCAGGTCTCCGTAGCCGATGGTCAGGCCTGTCACGAAGGAAAAGTACAGGCCATCGCCCAAGGGCCAGCCTTCCAGCTCGCCGACCACCAGCCCAAGCAAGGCCATGACGGCCAGCAGTACCGACACGATTGGCCAGACGACGCGCAGGCCGCGCCAGAACTCACGGATGAAGTCATGCCGCAACTGTTTCATGGCTCGCATGGGGCACTCCTGGAAAGAAGCAAACGACGGTTTTGTTCACCCTCGTACCTGGCTGCACGGCAAATCACCAGCCATCATCATGTAGCAGAATCTAGCGGTACTGGCCGCGTTGTGGGTGCGCTGCACCTGGCTGGCCGACGCTCTTGTAGTGCAATCGCCCCTATTGCCATCGACTAGTTGCGCGGAGGTCATCATCGTGCGCGATCCTGCAAAGAAAATGGGCCTGGTCGGGCTCACGACATTGGTCACGGTGAACATGATGGGCTCCGGCATCATCATGCTGCCGGCAAGCATGGCGCAGATCGGCGCCGTCTCGTTGTTGTCATGGGTGATCACGGCGGTGGGGTCGATGGCCATCGCCTATTGCTTCGCCCAGTGCGGCATCTACTGCACGCGCTCAGGTGGCATGTCGGCCTACAGTGAAGAGGCCCATGGCAAATCGGCCTTTTTCCTCTGTTCCTACCTGTATTTTCTTTCGCTGATGATCGGCAATGTTGCCATAGGCATTTCCGCCGTCGGTTACCTCACGCCCTTCATTCCCTGGCTCGGCAGCGGTGCGGTGCCGCTGCTGGTCGGGGCGGTGACGCTGATCTGGTTCACGACCCTGGCGAACCTGGGGGGCGCCGACATCACCGGGCGCCTGGGGGCGATCAGTGTCTGGGGCGTCATCGTCCCGGTGGCAGGCCTGAGCCTGATCGGCTGGTTCTGGTTCAGTACTGCTACGTTCCAGCAGGCCTGGAACCCGGGGCAGGTACCTGTCGGCCAGGCGATCACCAACAGTATTCCGCTGACACTGTGGGCGTTCCTGGGCATGGAGTCGGCCGCGCAGAACTCCGACGCGGTGGAGGACCCCAAGCGCAATGTGCCGCTGGCCTGCCTGTTCGGCACGCTGGGCGCGGCAGTGGTGTACATCCTGTCGACCAGTGTCATACAGGGCATCGTGCCCAACGCCGACTTGGCCAACGCCAGCGCACCGTTTGCCCTGGCGTACGCGCGGATGTTCGATGACACCGTTGGCAACGTGATCATGGGCCTGGCGGTGATCGCCTGCGTCGGCTCGCTGCTGGGCTGGCAGTTCACCCTGGCAGAAACCGCCAAGGTAACGGCCGGGCAGGGGCTTTTCCCGAAGCTGTTCACCCGCACCACGGCCCGGGGTGTTCCCCTGGCCGGGATGCTGACCTGTGCGGTGCTGCAGAGCCTGATTGCCTTGTCGACCTTGTCGCCCAACGCCAGCGCCCAGTTCGGCAGGCTGGTCAACCTGGCGGCGGTCACCAACATCATTCCCTACATCACCTCGCTGACCGGCTTGCTGGTGATCATGTACAAGGCCCAGGTGGACATCGCCATTTTCCGCCGCAACAGTGCAATCATGCTGGTCGCCGTGTGCTATTGCTTCTATGCGCTTTACGCCTCGGGCCTGGAGGCCGTGTTCGGTGCGGCACTGATCATGGCGTTGGGGTACCTGTTGTTCGGCTTCATTGCCAAGCGTTTCATCAAGGCGCTGGACATGATCGGAGGTACGCCATGAGCCGCAAAGCAAGACTGGCCAGCGTGTGCCTTGCCGGCCTGCTCGGTTGGGCGGCACCTTACGGCGCGGTTGCCGCAGCCGATACCATGAGCCGGCTACGTGCTAGCCAGGTGCTGACGCTTGGCTTCATGGATGGCTTTGCACCGTTTTCTTCGGGCAGCGAACAGGCACCCCAAGGTTACGCGGTCGAATTGTGCCGGGCCGTCGCCGAACGGCTTCGCCAGACGCCCGGTTTTGCCGGGCTGCAGGTGCGCTGGCGGGCGCTGGCGGAGCAGGAGGTTGCGAACACGCTGAGTTCGGGCCAGGTCGATCTGTTTTGCACCCCTGTGGTGGAAACCCTCGCCAGGCGAAAGAACCTGGACTTCTCCATCCCGATCTTCACCTCCGGGCTGGCGGCCATGGTTCGGCGTGATGCGCCCAGTACCTTGCTTGGCCCACTCAGCGGCAATGCCAGCGATAGCGCCCCGCGCTGGCGTGCGACGATCAATGCAGGCTTGAGCAAACACAGCTTTGCCGTGCTGCAAGGCACGGTGAGCAGCGACTGGGCCCGGCAACGCATTCGCCAGCTTGGCTTGCAATCCACCCTGCAAGAGGTGCCCACCTATCAGGAAGGGGTGCGCCGGGTGGCGGCGCGTGAGGTCGATGCCTTCCTGGGCGAGCGGATGGTCTTGCTGGCCTACCAGGCTGGGCAGGCCGAGCGCGCGCAGTTGTGGGTACCGGAGCATTTGTTCGTGATGAACCGCGTCGCGCTGGCGATGGCCCGTGGCGATGAGGATTTTCGGCTGCTGGTGGACAGCGCCTTGAGCCAGGCGCTTGCCGGGCTGCGCGGCCAGGAGCTGTTCACGCGCTACCTGGGACCACAATCTGAGCAGGACCGATTGTTGCAAAGCCTGTATCCGCTGGCCGACTAGGCGGGCCGCTAGTCGGACGGGGTTGGCAATCTGCCATTATCGCGTTGCGCTATTGACCTTCTCCGCTATGGTTTGGTGAGCCATACATACAAGACTAAAGTCGCAGGAGGGCGGCATGCGGATTCGTGGTGATGTGTTCAGGAACTGGGCTGATCCGATACTTCATCATCAGGCTCATGATGAAACTTTGGACGATGGCACAACCATCGATGTCCAGGTGCGACTGTCGCGAACAGGTAACACGCAGATGTTCATCGGCGTGTACGCAGGCTGTGGCAGGGCGCTGCATGAAGAGGCGTTCGCTTCCAGGCCTGGGGAATCGATGAGCCGCGCCTTGGCCTGGGGCGTGGGGCACGCAAGGCGGGTTGTTGTCGCGGGGCCGGCTCGCGCGACGGCTTATGGGGGAGGTGATCGGTCACGCCTGTGTGCTGGTTAGGAACGCATAACGGCCACCAGGTGTTCGTCGACGGTTGTTCAGCGCCTGTGAGCACCGCCTTTGATCAAACCCTAGCCGTAAGGCGCAACCCCAGCGGCAGCACCAATGCCCAGACCGGCGCCAGGATCAGCGCGGTATCCAGGCGCCCCATCGGCAGGTCGACACCGGCCAACCGGGCGCCGGCCAGGTAAGCCAACGGGCCACCGAACATGCCCAGCAACACTGCGCGCCATGCGGGCTGGGCAAACCCTGCCAGGCTATGGCGCATGCCACTGGCCAACACCAGCCACAGCAATGCCAGCCAGGGCGGCAGCGGCCATTGCCCGAAGCGGAACACACCGAGCACGCCCAGGGTGCTGTCCAGCAGCCAGCCAGCCGCTGCTATCCCCAGCAGCACGCGCAGCTCGCCGCCTGGGCTCAGGCACAGGTGCAGCAGCAGGCCGACCACCACGATCAGCAACAGCCAGGGCCTGTGCGCCCCCAGCACGCAAAGCCACCAGCCGGCCTGCAGCCACAGCGCATTGCCGAGCAGCCAGCCACGGCGGCCCATGCTCAGGCGCCCGGGAGTGGCGCCCGCCGCGCCTTGGGCCCGGCCCAGAGCATCTGGGCCACGCCGATGGTTCGCTCCTCGAAGCCGCCCTGGCAATAGCACAGGTAGAACTCCCACAAACGCTGGAAGGTGTCGTCGTAACCGAGCCTGGCCAGCTCGGTGCGCGAATGGCGCAGGTTGTCGCGCCAATGGCGCAGGGTGCGTGCATAGTCCTGGCCGAAATCCTCAAGGTGCACCAGGTTAAGCGCCGTCTGGCGGCTGGCGGTGTCGAGCAGGACGCTCAGCGAGGGCAGGGCGCCACCGGGGAAGATGTAGCGCTGGATGAAGTCCACCGAACGCCGGGCCTGGGCGTAGCGCTGGTCGCGGATGGTGATGGCCTGCAGCAGCATCAGGCCTTCGTCCTTGAGCAGCGCGGCGCACTGACGGAAGTAGGTGGGCAGGTAGCGGTGGCCGACGGCCTCGATCATTTCAATGGACACCAGCTTGTCGAAGCGCCCGCGCAGGTCGCGGTAGTCCTCGTGCAGTACGCTGACTTGCCGCTCCAGGCCCAGCGCCTTGACCCGCTGCACGGTGTGCGCGTGCTGCGCGGCAGAGAGCGTGGTGGTGGTGACGCGGCAACCATGGTGCACCGCCGCGTGGATGGCCAGGCTGCCCCAGCCGCTGCCGATTTCCAGCAGGTGTTCGCCGGGTTTGAGTTCGAGCTTCTGGCAGATCTGCCGGAGCTTGTTCACCTGGGCCTGTTCCAGGCTTTGCTCGGCGCTGTCGAAGCGCGCCGCGGAATACATCATGGTCGGATCGAGCAGCCGTTCGAACAGGGCATTGCCCAGGTCGTAATGGGCCAGGATGTTGCGCCGCGCGCCGCGCCGGCTGTTGCGGTTGAGGCGATGCAGCAGGCGCAGGGCCGGCTGCGCCAGGCGAGCAAGGCCGCCCTCCAGGGCGTCCAGCACCTCGAGATTGGCGACGAACAGCCGCGTCACCGCAGCCAGGTCCGGGCTGCGCCAGTAACCGTGGATGTAGCCTTCGCCAGCGCCGATCGAACCATTGCCGGCCACCAGGCCCCAGGCTGCCTCATCAACGATCTCCACCTCCGCGTAGAGCGGGCTGGCAATATCGCCGAATGTCCATTGCTGGTCCCGACTGATCAGGCGCAGGTGGCCATGGCTCAGCTGGCGCAGCTGCGCCAGCACCGCACGCCGGGCCAGGCTGCCGAGCAGCGGAGCGATGCTGGCCGATTTGCTAACGCTCAAGGTCGGTTCGGACATGGTCGGGTTCCTCGCGGAGGGTTTGGCCAAGCGCCAGGTCGTGCTGGCTGGCGATGTGATCGTATACGGGGGTGCGTTTGAGCAGCAGGCGCAGGGCTTGCCAGTAGATGCCGGTCACGGTGCGCAGGCTCATCCAGGGAAAAGCGAGGATGTGACGTTGCAGGTTGGCGCGGTCGAGCGGCTGGCGATGCAAGGCGAGGTCCGCTGTGAACACCTGTTGCCCGGCGCGCCAGTTTTCCATGTGCACGCGCACGCGCTGCGCATCGACGGCGAAGCGCAGCCGGTAGTCCATGTCCATGGGCATGAACGGCGAGACGTGGAAGGCCTTGGCCACGGCAAAGGGCTGGGCCAGCTCGCCATGCGCTGGCAGCACGTAGTGAAAGCGCTCGCGCCACGGGGTGTTGCGTACCTCCAGCAACACGGCCGCGACCTGCCCGTGGCGGTCGTGGCAGAAATAGATGCTCACCGGATTGAACGACAGACCCCAGCAGCGTGGTTGCGTCAGCAGGTACACGGCGCCGTCGGGTACCTGCCCGGTGGCCTGGCCAACCAGCAGGCGCGCGGCCTCGACCAGGGGCATGCCCTGGCCAGTCAACACGGGCAGGTAGTCGGTTTCGCGCCAGCACAGCGGTGCCAGGCGCGAGCGACCGAGCCAGCGGGAGAGGCTCAGCAGCTGCGGCAGCTCGTCGAGGTCCAGGTAGAACATGCCGATGCGGTAGCGGAACGCGTGCTGCCCAGGCGTCAGGCGCCGGTGGTTGAGCCAGCCGTGGCACAGGCTACTGTTCACAGCTGTTCTCCAAAGTGCCTGGCGACGTTCAGCGCACTGAGCACACCGTCTTCGTGAAAACCATTGGCCCAGTAGGCGCCACAGTAGTAGCTGTGCAGCGGGCCCTGCAGTTCGTCCTGGCGGGCCTGGGCGGCCACGGCGGCAAGGCTGTACTGGGGATGCGCGTACTCGAAGCGGGCAATGATTTGCGCCGGGTCCACCAGCACGGTCTGGTTGAGGCTGACACAGAAGGTGACCGGCGCCTCGATGCCCTGCAGGATGTTCATGTCGTAGGTGAGCGCTGCGGGGGCCTGTTGGCTGCTATCCAGGCGGTAGTTCCAGCTGGCCCAGGCCCGGCGTCGGCGGGGTAGCAGGCGGGTATCGGTGTGCAGCACCACGTCGTTGCTGGCGTAGCGGATGGCGCCGAGGATTGCCTGCTCTTGCTCACTGGGGTTGCTCAGCAGCGCCAAGGCCTGGTCGCTGTGGCAGGCGAACACCACCTTGTCGAAGCGCTCGCTGGCGCCTGGCCAGGCCACGGTCACGCCTTCATCGTCGCGGCTTACCCGTTGCACCGGGCAGTTCAACCGGATGTGCTCGGCAAAGGGCCGGCACAGGGGTGCCAGATAGCTGCGTGAACCACCCTCGATCACCCGCCATTGCGGGCGCTGGTTGACCGACAGCAGCCCGTGGTTGCGACAGAAACGCACGAAGAACTGCAGCGGAAAATGCAGCATATCGGCCCGTGACATGGACCAGATGGCCGAGCCCATCGGCACGATGTAATGGTCGATGAAGCGTTGACCGTAACGGTTGTCGCGCAAGTAATTGCCCAGCGTGGTCGCGCCATCGATACGTTGCTGGTCCAGGTCGGCCAGCGCCTGGCGGTTGAAGCGCAGCACATCGCGCAGCATGCCCCAGAAGCCTGGCGACAGCAGGTTGCGGCGCTGGGCAAACAGGCTGTTCAGGTCGTGCCCGTTGTACTCGAAGCCGGTACGCGGATCGTGCACCGAAAAACTCATCTCGGTCATCCGCGAGGCGACACCGAGGTGCTTCAGCAAGCGAATGAAGTGCGGATAGGTCCAGTCGTTGAAGACGATGAAGCCGGTGTCCACCGCGTAGTGCTGGCCACGCCAGTGCAAATCGACGGTATGGGTGTGCCCACCGACCCGGTCCGCCGCTTCGAACAGGGTGATTGCGTGCCGACGTGACAGCAGGTGGGCACAGGTGAGGCCGGCGATGCCGCTGCCGATGATAGCGATGCGCATGGTTCAGCCCTGGGGTTGACGCGCCAGGCGTTGGCCCAGCTTCAGACGCCAGCGTGCCGGCAGTGCGCCGAGCAGGCGCAGCAACAGGATGAAGCTGGCAGGGAAGGTGATCTCCAGCGGGCGACGGGGCAGGCGCGCGACGATATACCCGCCGGCGCGCTCGGCGCTCCACAGTTGGGGCATGGCAAAGTCGTTGCGGCGCGTCAGCGGGGTGTCGACGAAGCCGGGGCTGATCAGGGTGACATCGATACCCTCGCGGGTCAGGTCCAGGCGCAGCGATTCGACCAGGTAGCGCAGTGCTGCCTTGGACGCGCCGTAGGCACCGGCCCGTGGCAGCGCCAGCCAGCTGACCGAGCTGCCCATCACCACCAGGTGTGGGCGCTGGCCGCGGCGCAGCAAGGGAAGGGCAGCCGCCAGGCAATGGCTGGTGCCGATCAGGTTGGTACGGATCACCCGCTCGACCAGGGCTGGGTCGAACTGCCCGGGCTCCAGGTACTCGCAGGTGCCAGCGTTCAGGATCACCAGGTCGAGCGCGCCCCAGGCCTGCTCGATCTGCGTGGCAATCCGCGCCACCTGCTCAGGCTGGTCGACATCGCCCACGGCCAGCAGGGTCTGGCCCGGAAAGCGTGCGGCGAGGTTTGTCAGGCTTTCTGCCCGGCGTGCCCCCAGCGCCACCTGGTGCCCTTGCTCCAGCAGGCGCTGCGCCAGCACCGCGCCGATGCCGCTGCTTGCACCGGTGAGCCAGCACCGGCTCATGCCAGCCTGCCCTTGAGCCAGCGAACTGCCCGGCCCATGACCGGAACATGTTCATACAGCAAGGCGCCAGCGTCGAAGTAGTCCTGGTGAAAGTGCACCCGGCCGCGCCAGCGCAAGTGGCTGCAGCCTTGCAGGCTGATCGGCTGGCCGCCGGCCAGGCGTGGGTGGCGAAAGTGCAAGGTCCAGCGGATGTAGCCGTGGCCCGGTTGCGGCTCGTCGAGGCCCTCGAAGGTGTAGCGGACCTCGGCAACATTGGCATACAGCTGCGCGAAATAGCCACGCAAGGCCGTCAGCCCACTGATGTGATGGAGCGGGTCGCGAAAGGTGACATCCTCGCTGTACAGGTCGCCCAGCAGCTCGAGGTTGTCTGCACCCAGCGTGGCAAAGCGTTCGGTGAAGTGCTGCAGGTAGGTGGACATGCACAATACCTGTACAAAGTTAAGTCGATGTACAAGGTATAGTGCAGGTGTCCGGATAAAGCTATACAGAAAAATAATTTTGTACAGATTTGCCCCTCGTCAGTGGCTGGCCTTCAGCCATACGGCGGCGCTGGCAGCTCGGCCAGCAGTTTTTTCAGGCCATCGCTCCATTGCCGGCGAATCTGTGCGTAATAGGCGTCGTCGTTGCTGATGCGTTGGCGCGAGTGGGTTTCCAGGCTGTCCTTGCGGTACACCAGCAGGTCCAGCGGCATGCCAACCGACAGGTTGCTGCGAATGGTCGAGTCGAACGAGATCAGGCCGCAGCGCAGCGCTTCGTCCAGGGGCGTGTGGTAGCTCAGGTTGCGGTCGAGAATCGGCCGGCCGTACTTGCTTTCGCCCAGTTGCAGGAACGGCGTGTCGGCGGTGGCCTGGAAGAAGTTGCCCTGCGCGTAGATGTTGTAGATGGCCATGTCGGCGCCGGCAATCTGGCCGCCGACGATGAACGAGCAGCTCAGGTCGATGCCGGCCGTCAACTTGCTGCGGTCGCGGCTGACCACCTCACGCAGGGTATCGGCGACCAGCACGGTGGCGTCGTACAGCGTGGCCACGTTCAGCAGGTGAGGGCCGGGGCCCCGGGTGCGTTGCTGGAGCAGGTTCACCACCGACTGCGAGGTGGCCAGGTTGCCGGCGGTCTGCAGGACGATCAGGCGCTCGCCTGGCAGGCTGAACACGAACAGCTTGGCAAAGGTCGAGATCTGGTCGATGCCGGCATTGGTGCGTGAGTCGCTGATGAAGACCAGCCCGTCCGCCAGGTGCATGGCGACACAGTAAGTCATGCGGGTTCCCTTGTTATCT
The DNA here is from genome assembly GCF_024349685.1 of Pseudomonas sp. LRP2-20. Classification (NCBI taxonomy): domain Bacteria; kingdom Pseudomonadati; phylum Pseudomonadota; class Gammaproteobacteria; order Pseudomonadales; family Pseudomonadaceae; genus Pseudomonas; species Pseudomonas sp. LR2-20. The sequence goes on from NZ_AP025944.1 coordinate 2,629,946, forward strand.
CAATGAACGGATGTTGCCGCGGTCACTGGCGGTGGACATGGACGCTGGCCTGCATCGATTCGGCGCCGCCACCACGGCGCACGCCCCTGACCGGGCAGGCATCGAGGTAGTCCAGGCCGACTGCCAGCTTCAGGTGGCGTTCTGGCCGAGTCAGGCGGTTGGTGATGTCGAAGCTATACCAGGCGTCGTCGACCCAGGCTTCGGCCCAGGCGTGGCTGGCCAGGTGCTGCTCGTCCTCGGTGCACAGGTAGCCGGAGACGTAGCGTGCCGGTATGCCCAGGCTGCGCGCGCAGGCGAGGAAGGCGTGGGTGTGGTCCTGGCAGACCCCGGCAGCGCCGTTGAACGCTTCGATGGCGGTGGTGCCCACCGAGGTGGCACCTGGGCGGTACGGCATGTGCTCGGCCAGGCCTTGCATCAGCCCGATCAGCGCCGAGCGGTCGCGGTGTTCGCCACAGTGCTGGCGGGCAAAGGCCTTGAGGGTGTCGTCGGCCTGGGTCAGGTGGCTGCCGCGCAGGAAGGGCAGTGGTGAAAGTTCACCCGCCTCGTGCTCGCATGCCGGGTCGATGTCGACCTGGCCGCTGGCGGTCAGCGCCAGATGGCCATGGGGCTTTTCCAGGGTCAGCACATGCAGGATGTTGCCATACGGGTCGATCTGGCCCTTCACCTTGCACGGCAGGTCCAGCTGCCATTCATCGATGCGCTGGCGTTCGCTGTTGCGTGGCGTCAGGCGCAGGAACTGGATGCTGTTGCTGACGTCGCTGGCGTAGCTGTAGGTGGTGTCGTGGCGGATGGACAGTTTCATACGACCTCCAGGTAGGAGTGATGGACCGCCTGGCCCAGTTGGTTGATGCGCCCGATGAAGTCGGTCAGCCACGGGTGCAGGCCGGCTTCGAGGATTTCGTCTACCGCGGTGTAGCGCAGGCGTGCATTGAGTTCGGCGGCCATGCGCTGGGCGGCGCGCCCGGTGCTGCCGGGCAGGCTGGCGAGGATCTGGTCCAGTTCCTCGATACAGGCATGCAGCGAGCGCGGCACGTCCACCCGCAGCAACAGCAGCTCGGACACTGGCCGGGCACTGGGCGCAGCGCGATAGAGCTCGTTGAAGGCTTCGTACGCGGTCAGCGCGCGCAGCAGGGCACTCCACTGGTAATAGCCGCGGGCAGAGTCGTCGCTGACCTCTTCGGAGGCCTCGCCAAACATTTCATAGCGCGCATCGAGCAGACGCAGGGTGTTGTCCGCCCGCTCCAGGAAGGTCCCCAGGCGGATGAAGCTGTACGCGTCGTTGCGCATGATGGTGCCCGAGGTCGCCCCGCGGAACAGGTGCGAGCGCTCCTTGACCCAGTCGCAGAACTGGCTGATGCCATACTGGCCCAGGCCGTTGCGGGCGATGTTGCGCATCTCGATCCAGGTGGCGTTGATGTTTTCCCACATGTCGGCGGTTATCCGCCCACGTACCGCATGGGCATTGGTCCTGGCCGCCTGCAGGCAGCAATAGATGCTGCTGGGGTTGGTCGCGTCGAGGGCAAAGAAGTGCAACATGCGCTCGGTGTCGAGTTCGGTGTGCCGGCGGCGGTAGTCGTCCAGCGTGCCGGAGGCCAGCAGCGACATGGCCAGTTCGGCATGGCCGTCACTGCGCCCGGCCTGGGGCATCAGCGACAGCGAATAACTGACCTCGAGCATGCGCGCGAGGTTTTCTGCACGTTCCAGGTAGCGTGACATCCAGTACAGGTCGGAAGCGGTTCTCGAAAGCATGGTTCAGTCCTCCACCACCCAGGTGTCCTTGGTACCGCCGCCCTGCGACGAGTTGACCACCAGCGAGCCTTCCTGCAACGCCACGCGGGTCAGGCCACCGGGTACCAGGCGGGTTTCACTGCCCGACAGCACGAACGGGCGCAGGTCGATATGGCGTGGGGCGATGCCGCTGTCGACGAAGGTCGGGCAGGTGGACAGGCACAGTGTGGGTTGCGCGATATAGGCATGCGGGCGGGCCTTGATGCGGGCGCGGAAGTCCTCGATCTGGGCACTGGTCGACGCCGGCCCGACCAACATGCCGTAGCCACCGGAGCCCTGGGTTTCCTTGACCACCAGCTCGGGCAAGTGGGCCAGGACATGGGACAGGTCTGCAGGCCGGCGGCACTGCCAGGTGGGCACGTTGTTGAGGATCGGCTCTTCGCTCAGGTAGAAGCGGATCATGTCGCCGACATAGGGGTAGATCGACTTGTCGTCGGCCACCCCGGTACCCACCGCGTTGGCCAGCACTACATTGCCGGCGCGGTACACCGAGATCAGCCCCGGCACACCCAGCATCGAGTCCGGGTTGAACGACAGCGGGTCCAGGTAGTCGTCGTCCAGGCGCCGGTAGATCACGTCCACCTGCTGCGGGCCGGCGGTGGTGCGCATGTAGACATGCTCGTCACGGATGAACAGGTCGGCACCCTCGACCAGTTCGATGCCCATTTCCCGCGCCAGGAAGGCATGCTCGAAGTAGGCGCTGTTGAAGCGGCCCGGGGTGAGCAGCACGGCGGTCGGGTTGTCCAGGGGGCTGGCGCTCTTGAGGGTATCCAGCAGCAGGTTGGGGTAGTGGTCGATGGGGGCGATACGCTGGGCGGCGAACAGTTCGGGGAACAGCCGCATCATCATCTTGCGGTCTTCGAGCATGTAGCTCACCCCGCTGGGGGTGCGCAGGTTGTCTTCCAGCACGAAGTAGCTGCCATCGCCGTCGCGCACCAGGTCGACGCCGGCGATATGGGCATAGAGCCCACGGTGCAGGTCCAGGCCCTGCATGGCGATCTGGTAGCCCTCGTTGGCCAGCACCTGCTCTGGCGGGATGATGCCAGCCTTGAGAATGCGCTGGTCGTGGTAGATGTCCTGAAGGAACAGGTTCAGCGCCTGCACCCGCTGGATACAACCGCGCTCGACCATGCGCCATTCGCTGGCGCGAATGCTGCGCGGGATGATGTCGAAGGGGATCAGGCGCTCGGTGTCCTGTTTGTCGCCGTACAAGGTGAAGGTGATGCCGGCGCGGTGAAACAGCAGGTCGGCTTCGCGCCGGCGTTGCTCCAGCAGCTCCAGCGGGGTATTGGCCAACCAGCGGGCGAACTCCTGGTAATGCGGGCGGCAATTGCCGTTCACTTCGTACATTTCATTGAAAAAAGCCCGGGACATAGCCACTCCTTGCTACCGTTGCTGGCAGTGCGTTGTGCATGCAAAAGGCCATTGCAATGAAAGTGCCGAAAGTTCGGCGCAGCACCGGAATGCGCGGCAGTGAGCGCTAAGGCATTGAAAAGGTGTGGTTTTACCTTGGCGTCGAAGGGCGGTGTAGCGCCCAGTGGTGGCTGGCCTGCACCGATGCTGTCGCCTGGCGTGCATCAAAAAGGCGCGTCATGCAGCCTGCTGCAGGTTTCGCCCCGAGTTGGTGCTTGCGCTGTGATGGGCTCAATCCTGATAGATCTTTGTCAGCAATTTCAGCAACTGCCCCCGTTCCTCATCATCCAGCGCTGACGTCGCGTCGCGATCGCTGTCGCTGGCGATCTGCTTCAGCTCCTTGAGCAGCGCTTCACCCGCCTTGCTCAGGTAGATGCCGTACGAGCGCTTGTCCGGCTTGCAGCGCACCCTTACTGCAAGCGCCCGTTCTTCCAGCTTGTTCAGCATGGGCACCACCTGCGGCGGCTCGATCGCCAGCGCCCGCGCCAGGTCTGCCTGCATCAGCCCCGGGTTCTGCTCGATGATCGCCAGCGCCGAGAACTGCGCCGGGCGCAGGTCGTACGCCGAGAGACGACCAATCAGGTTCTGAAACAGCTTCAGTTGCGCGCGGCGCAACGCGTAACCGATCAAGTCCTCGAGTACCACTTCCCCGGCAGCGGGAAGCAGGGGGGCGGTATCGGCAGTGTGGGCAGACCTGGCCATCAGAGGGCATGCTCCTCGATTATTGATAAGAAAGTTACCCAGTTTGCCTGCCCCCGCACGATCAGGCTAGGGGCGTGCCAGTAAAAAAGCTGCTCGATAGCAAGGTGAAGAAAGATAACTTTCATAATGGTTAATTGACATAACTAATTTGCTCGATTAGCGTAAGCCCATCACCCCGAACAACAAGAGTGCAGAACCATGAGCAAATACGAAGGCCGCTGGACCACCGTCAAGGTCGAACTGGAGGCGGGCATCGCCTGGGTCACCCTCAATCGCCCGGAAAAGCGCAACGCCATGAGCCCCACCCTGAACCGGGAGATGGTCGACGTGCTGGAAACCCTCGAGCAGGACGCCGATGCAGGTGTGCTGGTGCTGACGGGGGCCGGCGAATCCTGGACGGCAGGGATGGACCTGAAGGAATACTTCCGAGAGGTGGACGCCGGCCCGGAAATCCTCCAGGAGAAGATCCGCCGTGAAGCCTCGCAGTGGCAATGGAAGCTGCTGCGTCTGTACGCCAAACCGACCATCGCGATGGTCAACGGTTGGTGCTTCGGCGGCGGCTTCAGCCCACTGGTGGCTTGCGACCTGGCCATTTGCGCCAACGAGGCGACCTTCGGCCTGTCGGAAATCAACTGGGGTATCCCGCCAGGCAACCTGGTCAGCAAGGCCATGGCCGATACCGTTGGCCATCGCCAGTCGCTGTACTACATCATGACCGGCAAGACCTTCGACGGCCGCAAGGCTGCCGAAATGGGCCTGGTCAACGACAGCGTGCCGCTGGCCGAGCTGCGTGAAACCACCCGTGAGCTGGCGCTGAACCTGCTGGAAAAGAACCCGGTGGTGCTGCGCGCCGCGAAAAACGGCTTCAAGCGTTGCCGCGAGCTCACCTGGGAGCAGAACGAAGACTACCTCTACGCCAAGCTCGACCAGTCGCGCCTGCTGGACACCACGGGTGGTCGCGAGCAGGGCATGAAGCAGTTCCTTGACGACAAGAGCATCAAGCCCGGTCTGCAAGCCTACAAGCGCTGAATCCAGCAGCGGGCAATGGCCTGATCCGCCGCTGCCCGCGGGTATTTCTCTATAACTACAACAAGAGGAATGAGCATGTTGCAGGTGCCTTTGCTGATTGGCGGGCAGCCACGTCCCGCCAGCGATGGACGCACGTTCGAACGCCGCAATCCGGTGACGGGCGAGGTGGTGTCGCAAGCCGCTGCCGCCACCCTGGACGATGCCGATGCGGCGGTGGCTGCGGCACACGCGGCATTTCCGGCCTGGGCGGTATTGGCCCCCGGTGAGCGGCGCAGCCGCTTGCTCGGCGCAGCGGACCTTTTGCAGGCGCGGGCTGCCGAGTTCATCGCCGCGGCCGGCGAAACCGGGGCCATGGCCAACTGGTACGGTTTCAATGTGAAGCTGGCCGCCAACATGCTGCGCGAAGCCGCGGCCATGACCACGCAGATCACCGGCCAGGTGATTCCCTCGGATGTGCCTGGCAGCTTCGCCATGGCCCTGCGCGCCCCCTGTGGCGTGGTGCTGGGCATCGCGCCGTGGAACGCCCCGGTGATCCTCGCCACACGCGCCATCGCCATGCCGTTGGCCTGCGGCAATACCGTGGTGCTCAAGGCCTCGGAGCTGAGCCCTGCGGTGCACCGGTTGATCGGCCAGGTGTTGCATGACGCCGGCCTCGGCGACGGGGTGGTCAATGTCATCAGCAATGCCCCGGAAGATGCCCCGGCCATCGTCGAGCGCCTGATCGCCAACCCGGCAGTGCGCCGCGTCAACTTCACCGGTTCAACCCATGTCGGGCGCATCGTCGGCGAGTTGGCCGCCCGCCATCTCAAGCCTGCCTTGCTTGAACTGGGTGGCAAGGCGCCGCTGCTGGTACTCGATGATGCCGACCTGGACGCCACGGTAGAAGCCGCGGCTTTTGGCGCCTACTTCAACCAGGGCCAGATCTGCATGTCCACCGAACGCCTGGTGGTGGACAGCCGCATCGCCGACGCCTTTGTCGACAAGCTGGCGGGGAAGGTCGCCGGGCTGCGCGCCGGTGACCCGCAGGCCAGCACCTCGGTGCTCGGTTCGCTGGTCAGCGCTGAGGCTGGCGAGCGCATCAAGGCGCTGATCGACGACGCCGTGGCCAAGGGTGCGCGCCTGGTGTGCGGTGGCCAGCTGGACGGCAGCATCCTGCAACCGACCTTGCTCGATAACGTCGATGCCAGCATGCGCCTGTACCGCGAGGAGTCCTTCGGGCCGGTGGCGGTGGTGCTGCGCGCCGAGGGGGACGAAGCGCTGCTGGCGCTGGCCAACGATTCGGAATTCGGTTTGTCGTCGGCCATCTTCAGCCGCGACACCAGCCGCGCCCTGGGCCTGGCACAACGGGTGGAGTCGGGTATCTGCCATATCAACGGCCCGACCGTGCACGACGAAGCACAGATGCCCTTCGGCGGGGTCAAGTCCAGCGGCTACGGCAGCTTCGGCAGCCGCACCGCCATCGACCAGTTCACCCAGCTGCGTTGGGTCACCCTGCAGCAAGGCCCGCGGCATTACCCGATCTAGCCTCCAATTCCCAGGCAACGCGCAAGAAGACCGCCGCCTGCAACGCCAGGCGGCGGCAGGATGTACAACAAGAACAAGGAGCAACCTGCGTGAATACCGAAGCCCGCTCACGGTCGACCGACCCTGGCCAACGTCCGCGCTACCGGCAGGTGGCCATCGGGCATCCCCAGGTGCAGGTCAGCCATGTCGATGGCGTGCTGCGCATGCAGCCCGTCGAGTCCTTGGCGCCGCTGCCGGCGCGCCTGCTGGACCGCCTGCTGCACTGGGCTGCCGTGCGCCCCGACACCCCTTTCATCGCGGCGCGCCAGGCGGACGGTGCCTGGCGTGCGATCAGCTACGCACAGATGCTCGCCGCTGTGCGCACCATCGCCGCCAACCTGCTGGGCTTTGGCCTCAGCGCCGAGCGGCCGCTGGCAGTGTTTTCCGGCAATGATATCGAGCACCTGCAGATCGCCCTTGGCGCCATGTACGCCGGCGTTCCCTATTGCCCGGTGTCGCCGGCCTATGCGCTGCTGTCGCAGGACTTCGCCAAGCTGCGCCATGTGTGCGAGGTACTGACGCCAGGCCTGGTGTTTGCCTGCGACGCGCAACCGTTCCAGCGTGCCTTCGACGCGGTGCTGGACGAATCGGTCGCGGTGATCAGCGTGCGCGGCGTGGCCTCGGGCCGTCGCCACCTGAGTTTTGACCGCCTGCTGCGGCCTGCCGACCTGGCTGCGGCCGATGCGGCATTCGCCGCCACCGGGCCGGATACCATCGCCAAGTTCCTCTTCACCTCGGGCTCGACCAAGCTGCCCAAGGCGGTGATCACCACCCAGCGGATGCTGTGCGCCAACCAGCAGATGCTGTTGCAGACCTTCCCGGTGTTCGCCGAGGAGCCCCCGGTGCTGGTGGACTGGCTGCCGTGGAACCACACCTTCGGGGGCAGCCACAACCTTGGCATCGTGCTGTACAACGGCGGCAGCTTTTATCTGGACACCGGCAAGCCGACTGCGCAAGGCTTTGCCGAGACCCTGCGCAACCTGCGCGAGATTTCCCCCACGGCTTACCTCACCGTACCCAAGGGCTGGGAAGAGCTGGTCAAGGCGCTGGAGCAGGACGCCACGCTGCGCGAGGTGTTCTTTGCCCGCATCAAGCTGTTCTTCTTCGCCGCTGCGGGCCTGTCGCAGAGCGTGTGGGACCGCCTCGACCGGATTGCCGAGCAGCATTGTGGCGAGCGTATCCGCATGATGGCCGGCCTGGGCATGACCGAGGCCTCACCGTCGTGCACCTTCACCACCGGGCCGCTGTCGATGGCCGGCTATGTCGGCTTGCCCGCGCCGGGCTGCGAAGTGAAGCTGGTGCCGCAGGCCGGCAAGCTGGAGGCGCGTTTCCGTGGCCCACACATCATGCCGGGCTACTGGCGCTCGCCGCAGCAGACCGCCGAGGCCTTCGACGCAGAAGGCTTCTACTGCTCGGGTGACGCCCTGAAACTTGCTGTTGCCGAGCAACCCGAGCAGGGCCTGATGTTCGATGGCCGCATCGCCGAGGACTTCAAGTTGTCTTCGGGGGTGTTCGTCAGTGTTGGCCCGCTGCGCAACCGTGCGGTACTGGAGGGCTCACCCTATGTGCAGGATGTCGTGGTGACCGCGCCGGACCGGGAATGCCTGGGCCTGCTGGTATTCCCGCGTATGCCCGAGTGCCGGCAACTGGCTGGTCTGGCTGCCGGTGCTAGCGATGCCGAAGTATTGGCCAGTGATGCCGTGCGCCAGTGGTTCGGCGGCTGGCTGGAGCGCCTGAACCGGGATGCCCAGGGCAACGCCAGCCGCATCGAATGGTTATCGCTGCTCGCCGAGTCGCCGTCGATCGATGCCGGCGAGATCACCGACAAGGGCTCGATCAACCAGCGTGCTGTGCTGCAACGGCGCGCTGCGCAGGTCGAAGCGCTGTACCGCGGCGAAGACCCGGGCGCACTGCGCGCCGGGGCGCTGCCATGAGCCGCGGCGGGCTGTGCACGGCGTTCGAGGACGCCGCCATCGTCGAGATGGCGCGCACGCCTTGGGTCGACCTGGGCGGTGCGTTGGCCGGGGTTTCGCCCATCGACCTGGGTATCCTGGCCGGTCGGGCGGTGCTGGCGCGGGCCGCTATCGCACCCCAGGCAGTGGACAGCGTGCTTGCCGGCAGCATGGCCCAGGCCAGTTTCGATGCTTACATGCTGCCGCGTCACATCGGCCTGTACTGTGGCGTAGCGCAAGGCGTTCCGGCGCTGGCGGTGCAGCGTATCTGCGGCACCGGGCTGGAGTTGCTGCGCCAGGCCGGTGAGCAGTTGCGCAGTGGCGCGCAGTACGTGCTGTGCGTGGGCGCCGAGTCGATGTCGCGCAACCCGATCGCTGCCTACGAACACCGGGGCGGCTTCCGCCTTGGCGCGCCGGTCGGGTTCAAGGACTTTCTCTGGGAGGCGTTGTACGACCCCGCTGCCGGCATGGACATGATCGCTACCGCCGAGCTGCTGGCCCGTGAGCATGGCCTGGGCCGTGACGCGGTGGATGCCTGGGCCTTGCGCAGCCACCAGCGCGCCTTGCACGCCCAGGCGCAGGGTTGGTTCGACGATGAGATCGTACCTGTCACGGCGCAGGCGTTCAGCGCAGAAGGCTGCCTGCCACGGGCCATCGCGTTACCGCGCGCAGTGAGCGAGGTCAGCCGGGACAGCCACCCACGGCCTACCGACGCGGCGTCTCTGGCCCGATTGCGCCCAGTGCATGACGGTGGCGTTCAAACCGCCGGTAACAGCTGTGCCGTGGTCGATGGCGCGGCGGCGGCAGTGGTCACGCGCTTTTCGGGTTGCAGCCAGCCACCGCTGGCGCGCTTGCTGATGGCCACGGCCGTTGGCGTGCCGCCGAAAACCATGGGCATCGGGCCCGTGCCAGCCATCGCACTGCTGCTCGAGCGCAGCGGCCTGCGCCTGGAACAGATCGACCGCTTCGAGATCAACGAGGCGCAAGCCGCCCAGTTGCTGGCGGTAGCTCAGGCACTCGAACTCGATAGGGAAAAGCTCAACGTTCACGGCAGTTCCATTGCCCTCGGCCACCCCCTGGCCGCCACCGGCCTGCGCCTGGTGCACACCCTGGCCCGGCAGCTGCGCCACGGCAACCTGCGTTATGGCATCGCAGCGGCCTGCATCGGCGGAGGCCAGGGCATGGCGCTGCTGATCGAAAACCCCCATTTCACTGACTGATCCCGAGGTATGCCATGGCCTGGAAGGCTCCGCTGCGCGACATGCAATTCGTCCTGCAACACTGGTTGCGGGTCGACCAGTCCTGGCCGCAGCTGGCGGCTTATGCCGACGTCGACCTCGACCTGGCCGTTCAGGTGCTGGAGGAGGCGGCCCGTTTCAGTGAACAGGTGCTGGCGCCGTTGAATGCGTCCGGTGACCGCCAGGGCTGCCGGCTGGAACAGGGTGAGGTGCGCACGCCGGACGGTTTCCCGGCGGCCTACCGCGCTTTCGTCGAAGGTGGCTGGCCGGCGCTGGCATGTGACCCCAGCCTCGGCGGCCAGGGGCTGCCCCTGGTGCTGGAAGCGGCCCTGCAGGAAATGCTCTTCGGCAGCAACCACGGCTGGGCCATGTACACCGGCATTGCCCACGGCGCCTACCTGTGCCTGAAAAGCCACGGGTCCGCCGCCTTGCAGGCACGCTATCTGCCGGGCATCGTCAGTGGCCAGACCCTGCCCACCATGTGCCTGACCGAACCCCAGGCCGGCAGCGACCTGAGCTTGCTGCGCAGCCGTGCCGAGCCACGGGGCGATGGCAGTTACGCGGTTACTGGTAACAAGCTGTTCATCTCTGGAGGCGAGCACGACCTGAGCCACGACATCCTCCACCTGGTGCTGGCGCGGTTCCCGGATGCGCCGGCCGGCAGCCGTGGGCTGTCGCTGCTGTTGGTGCCGAAGTGGCAGGGAAACGGCGAGCGCAATGCCGTGTATTGCGATGGCCTGGAGCACAAGCTGGGCATTCGTGGCAGCGCCACCTGCGCGTTGCGCTTCGAAGCTGCCCGGGGTTGGCTGGTCGGGCAGCCCCACGGTGGCCTGGCGGCGATGTTCGTGATGATGAACTCGGCCCGGCTGCATGTCGGCCTGCAAGGGTTGGGGCATGCCGAGGCCGCCTGGCAGCAGGCCCGCGACTATGCCCTGGAGCGGCGCCAGATGAACACGCCGGGGCAGGCCAAGGCTGCCCAGGGGGCCGACCTGATCCACCTGCACCCGGCCATGCGTCGGGCCCTGCTGGAGTTGCGCGTGCGCAGCGAAGGCATGCGTGCATTGGCTTACTGGGCGGCGCACTGGCTGGATATAGCCGCGTTCGCTGACGAACCTGAGCAACGGGCCCAGGCGGCGACACTGGCCGCGCTGTTGACGCCCGTCATCAAGGCGGCCTTCACCGAGCAAGGTTTCAGCTTGGCCAGCAAGGCCCTGCAGGTGTTCGGCGGCTATGGCTACACCCAGGAATTCGCCATCGAGCAGACGCTGCGCGATAGCCGCATCGCGATGATCTACGAAGGCACCAACGAGATCCAGGCCAACGACCTGTTGTTACGCAAGGTGCTGGGTGATGGCGGCGAAGGGGTTGCCCTGCTGCTGGGCGAGCTGCGCACCGAGGCTGCCGCGTCGTCTGGCAGGGCTGCCACCGAGCTGGGCGGGGCCTGCGACAAACTGCAAGCGGTGCTGGCCAACGTGCGGTCAATGGCAGCGGGCGATCCTGAATACCCCTATCGCGCGGCTGGCGACTGCCTGCAACTTTGTGCCACGGTCTTGCAGGCTTTTGCCTGGGCCCGCACTGCCCGCTGTATCGAGGCTCTGCCGGCGCTGGCGGCACAACGCCGCGAGAAGCAGGAAAGCATCGATTTCTTCTTCGACTACCTGCTACCCGACCTTGACCGGCAGGTGGCGGCCGTCGCCGCGGCCGCTGCACCTTTGCCCTTCATTGCCGAAGCGTTCTGAAGCTTACGTGTGAGGTTGCCATGAACACCGGCTGCGGCTGACGTGCCGAGGGCCGGTAGCGCATGCAGCGGTCCGCCGAGCACAGGTGCGAGCCGCCCTTGATCACCGCCACAGGCACACCCGGCTCGGCGGGGTCGAAACTGTCGCTCAATGTCGGCCCCGGCGGGTCGAGCACGGCGTCACGCTGGGCGTCGTGGCCGGGACGGTAGCCGCTGCGGGTCAGTTCCCAGACGTTGCCGCCGGCATCGAACAGGCCCAAGCCATTGGCCGGGAAGCAACCGACCGGCGAGGTGCCGGTAAAGCCGTCGGCCGCCGCGTTGTGGTAAGGGAACTGGCCCTGCCAGGTATTGGCCATGAGCCTGCCCTTGGGCAACTCGCTGGCGCCCCAGCTGAAGTCCGCATCCGCCAGGCCGCCGCGCATGGCGTACTCGAGCTGCGCCTCGCTGGGCAGTTCGCGGCCGGACCAGCGGGCGTAGGCCTGGGCATCTTCGAGGGTGACCTGCACCACCGGATGGTTGTCCAGCCCGGCCAGGCTGCTCGCCGGACCTTGCGGGTGCCGCCAGCTGGCACCTGGGATGAACTGCCAGCCGGGGTTGAGCACATCCGGCCCCTGCTTGAACACCATCGCACCGGGCACCCGCAGGTCGTCGGGCAGGGACGGGTCGTCTGCAACACTGATGCCGCGCTCGGCATGGGTGACGTACCCGGTGGCTTTCACGAAGCGGGCGAACTGGGCATTGGTGACGGGATGCACGTCGATCCAGAAGCCCGACACCTTGGCGCGATGGGGCGGGCCTTCCTCATCGTAGAAGCGGCTCGAACCAAAGCTGAACTCACCGCCAGGCACGTGCACCATGCCGTCCCGCCAAGGGCCCTGGCGGGGTGCGGGCAGGCCGCTGTAGTCCGCGCACAGCAGCACTGGCGCCGGGGCTTGTGGCCAGGCGCCGCAGACGGCAGCGAGCAGGCCGGCGGCGAGCGCTGCGCCGCCGGCGACCCGGGCGATCATGGCTGCCTGGCCAAGGCCGGGCGTGCCGGGCTGGCAGGGCGGCCATCGGCATCGATGGCGATGTTGCTGCGCTGGGCATAGGCTTTCCAGTCGCGCAGCATCTGCGCCACCTGCCCAGGGTGCTCGGCGGCGATGTCGTGATGCTCGCCGGGGTCTTTACGCAGGTCGTACAGGTGCCAGCCCGGCTTGCCGTCGGTGGCATCCCACAGCAGCTTCATCGGCCCCTTGCGCAGCGAGGCGCTGCCGTTGATTTCCCAGCCCAGGGCTTCGTCGCTGGCGTGGATCTGGCTGTCCTTGCCTTGCAGGTAGTCCAGGGCCGAGGTGCCTTGTGGTGGCACGATATCGCGGTCGCGGTACTTGATGCCGGGCAGCGGCGCACCGGCCAGTTGCAGCAGCGTCGGCATGATGTCGCGCACGCTGGCCAGCTCCTCGCTGCGGCCGGCCTTGATGGTGGCCGGGTAGTAGACAAAGGCCGGTACGCGGATGCCGCCCTGGTAGGTGGTCATCTTGTAGCGGCGGCTGGGCAGGGCGCTGACCTGGGCCCAGGCCGAACCGATCATCAGGAACGAGTCGCGGCGGCCGTAGTTGTCCAGGCGGTTGTCGAAATTGGCCTTGATCCAGTCGGGGTCGACGCGGGTGGCGTTCTCCGGCCCGTTGTCGGACATGAACAGGATCAGCGTGTTATCCAGCTCGCCGGTATTGCGCAGATGCTCCACCAGGCGCCCGACCTCGGCATCCAGGGCCGTGACCATGGCGGCGTACACCTCCATGGTGCGGGCCGACTGGCGCTGCTGTTCCTTGCTCAGCGATGCCCAGCTGGGCACGCCTTCCAGTTGCGCCTCCAGGGGGAAGTCGGCCGGTACCAGGCCAGTTTCGCGCTGGCGCACCAGGCGCTCGTGGGCGCTGGCCTCGTAACCCTGGTCGTAGCGGCCACGGTATTGCGCCAGGTAGCGGTCCGGCGCCTGCAGCGGCCAGTGCGGCGCAGTGTAGGCGGCGAAGGCGAAGAACGGCCTGTTGCTGGCCTTGCCCTTATCGATGACGTCGATCAGGCGGTCGGTGAACCAGGTGGTGGAGTAGAAGTCGTCGGGCAACTCGATGGGCTCGCCATTGTGCCGGAAGGTCGCGCTGTAGTTCGACTGCAGGTCCATGTTGGCCTGCTTGAAGTGAGCGGCGCCGCCTTCGAGCAACACGTAGGCCTGATCGAAGCCGCGGTTTTGCGGCTGCTGCGCTGGCTGCATGCCCAGGTGCCATTTGCCGGAGATATAGGTGCGATAACCGGCGTCATGCAGCAGTTCGGCCAGGGTGGCGACGTTGCCACCGAGCACACCTTCGTAGCCGGCGCGCACCTCGGAACCGGCCGGCAGGCGCTTGCGCGCTTCCGACATCATGCCCAGCCCGGCCAGGTGCGGGTCATTGCCGGACATCAGCATCGCGCGGGTCGGTGAGCAGCTGGGCGCTGCATGGAAGTCGAGCATCAGGCGACCGTCGGCCAGCAGTTTGTCGAGGTTTGGCGTCTGGATCTCGCTGCCCAGGGCCGACAGGTCGGAGAAGCCGAGATCATCGGCGACCACCAGCAGAATGTTTGGTTGTTTAACGGTTGGTGCAGACAGGGCCTGGCTGGCGCCGAGCATGAGCATGCCTAGGGCGGCAAGGGGGCGAAGATGAGTCATTGCGGTGCTCTTGTTGTTCTTGTGGATGAGGGTTTTGCCACGACCGCACGCTAGAGGCCGCGCCATGGAAATACTAGCGGCCCGACATGGGTGTCCGCCGTCGCTGGGGGCAGAAGTGTGCGATCAGCGAACGCTTGTTGGTGGTCGCCGCTTGCCGCAGCGACTGTCCCTATTGACGGCTCAATAGTTAACAAAAATAATCGTTAATAGAGTTATCCAGTTTCAATCACAAATATAAGAAAAAAGGGAAATTCTGATGACCAGGCCGTTGAAAGGGGCATGGGTGCCCTTTGTACTGCTTTCGCTCTGCCAGTCCGTGCATGCGGCCAACCCCCTTGAAGAGAGCCGGCCAGGGCGGCCCGGCGCGCCTCGCTGGATCGAGGACTACCGCTTTCTCGATGCCCCCGGCAAAGCCACCGACCCATTCGATGGCCTGCGTTACCACCGGCTGTCCGAGTCGGCCTGGCTGCAACTCGGTGCCGAGGCACGCTACCGGCTCGATACGCTCGACAAACCCTTTTTCGGCCTGCGCGGGGTGCAAGACGATTCCTACCTGATGCAACGGCTGCAGGCCCACGCCGACCTGCACCTGTTCGACGATGCCGTGCGCACCTTCGTCCAGGTGGAAAACACCCGCGCCTTCGGCAAGGACCTGTACTCGCCCAACGATGAGGGCCGCAATGAAATGCGCCAGGCCTTCGTCGACTTCAACCACGACTTTGCCGGCGGGCGCTACACCACCCGTGTAGGTCGCCAGGAGATGGCTTTTGGCGACCAGGTGTTCGTCACCTTCCGCGATTCACCGAACATTCGCCTGAGCTTCGACGGCGTGCGCGCCGGGTTCAACTTCAAGGACGGTCGCAAGCTCGATGCCTTTGCCGTGCGCCCGCTGAAAACCGGCGAGGACAGCTGGGACGACGGGAGCAACAACGGTGTCAAGTTCTATGGCCTGTACGGTACCTTGCCGCTGTCGCCGGCCTGGAACATCGACCTGTTCGCCTTCGGCCTGGAAACCGATGACCGCAGCCTGGCCGGCGAATCCGGTGACGAGCAGCGTTACACCTTCGGCACGCGGCTGTTCGGTCGCCACCAGGCCCTGGACTGGAGCTGGAACCTGGCCGGGCAGACCGGCCACCTGGGCAATGCATCCATCCGCGCCTGGGCCGTGTCGAGCGACAGCGGTTATACCTTCGCCCATCCCTGGCAACCACGGCTGGGCATGCGCATCGATGCCGCCAGCGGCGACAGCGACGCAGGCGACGGCAAGGTCGGCACCTTCGACCCGCTTTACCCACGCAATGGCGTCTATGGCGAGGCCAGCCTGACCACCCTGAGCAACATCATCGTGGTCGGGCCCACGTTCGGCTTTTCGCCTTGGCGCACGGTGCGCTTCGAACCCGGCATCTTCGCAGTCTGGAAGCAGCGTGAAGAGGACGGGGTGTACATGCCCGGCATGAGCCTGCTGGCCAACACCCGCGGTACAGGCCGGCAAGTGGGCACCATCTACCGCGCCAACGCCCGCTGGCTGGCCACGCCCAACCTCACCCTGGACCTCGACCTCAAGTACTACGACGTCGGCGCGGCCATCAAGGACGCAGGCGGCGAGGATTCGTCGATCATCTCGGTACGCGCCACGTTCCGGCTGTGACCACCCAACCCATAACAACAAGAGGGGCCAGACATGCGTCATACATCCGCAACTTCCAACAAGGCGGTGATCACGATCGGCTTGTGTTTTCTTGTCGCACTGCTTGAAGGGCTGGACCTGCAGGCGACCGGCATTGCCGCGCCGCACATGGCCAAGGAGTTTGCCCTGACCCCGAGCATGCTGGGTTGGGTGTTCAGTGCCGGGTTGCTGGGCTTGTTGCCCGGGGCGTTCGTCGGCGGCTGGCTGGCCGACCGGCTCGGCCGCAAGGCGATCCTGATCGTGGCGGTGCTGCTGTTCGGCGGCTTCTCGCTCGGCACCGCCCATGCCGAAAGCTACACCTCGCTGCTGATCGCGCGGCTGATGACCGGCCTTGGACTGGGCGCGGCGTTGCCGATACTGATCGCCCTGGCCAGCGAGGCGGCGCCCGCGCACCTGCGCAGCACGGCGGTGAGCCTGACCTACTGCGGCGTGCCGCTGGGTGGTGCGCTGGCTTCGGTGATTGGCATGAGTGCAGTGGGCGAGGGCTGGCGTGCGGTGTTCTACGTCGGTGGCATCGCGCCGATTGCGATTGCCCTGGTGCTGATGCTCTGGTTGAAAGAGTCCCAGGCGTTCCGCGCCCAGGGCAGCAAGCAGGCCGGCGCCGACAGCATGCTCAGCCAGCTGTTCGGTCCGGGGCAGGTGAGCCGTACGCTGCTGCTGTGGGTGGCGTGCTTCTTTACCCTGACGGTGCTGTACATGCTGCTCAACTGGCTGCCTTCGCTGCTGATCGGTCAAGGTTTCAGCCGGCCCCAGGCCGGTGCGGTGCAGATTCTGTTCAACCTTGGCGGGGCGGTGGGCTCGTTCCTCACCGGGCGCATGATGGACCGCGGCCATGCCGGGCGGGCGGTGCTGATCGCCTATGCCGGGATGCTGGCGTCGTTGGCGGGGCTAGGTTTGTCGAGCAGCTTTGGCCTGATGCTACTGGCTGGGTTCACTGCCGGTTACTGCGCCATCGGCGGGCAACTGGTGCTGTATGCATTGGCGCCCACCTTGTATTCGACCCAGGTGCGCGCCACGGGTGTGGGGGCTTCGGTGGCCATTGGGCGTTTGGGTTCGATGGCCGGGCCGCTGGCGGCCGGGCAGATCCTGGCCGCGGGGGCGGGGGTCGGCGGCCTGCTGCTGGCAGCATCGCCTGGCCTGGTGGTCGCTGCAGTAGCGGCGCACGCCTTGCTTGGGCAGCGTAGAAAGCGAGCTGGCGAGGCTACCTCGGAGGGTATCGCGTAGTCCTTGTCACCGACATCGCCTGGGTACTCTGGTTAACCCAGTGGCCCAGTCCTTGCTTCCATTTGCAAATTGCAACAGGAAGTAACACGCACGCCATGCATGCCCAACGCCACCGCTTCAATGACGTCAACACCCATGCCAGCGCCATCCTGGGCTGGCAGCAAACCTACGACCAGATCAGCGCCGGCAGTGCCCACACCGAACTGACGCATCTGACCGCACAGCGCTTCCAGATTTTTCGTGAATGCCTGGACAAGCGTGTGGTCCAGCACGGGGTGGCGCCGGCGCGGCGGTTTTGCCTGGCGATACCCGCTGGCAGTGCGCGTGCCGGGGTGTTCCAGGGCAGCAGTGTGGGCAGCGCGGATGTCACGCTTCTTCACAGTGGTCAGGAGTTTTTCGTCCATGCGCCTGAAGGCATGGACCTGTTGGCGGTCAGTGTCGATGCCGGTCGTCTGGAGCAATTGGCCGAGCGTGAGTTCAGCGCCCAGGAACTGCGTGCTTTGAACCGGGCCACGCGGCTGAACGTCAGCCCGGCTTTTCTGGGGGCGATACGCCTGCAACTGCAGGGGCTGATCGATGCGGCGCTGCAGGGCGAGGCACTGGTGGAAGCGCAGCTCGAAGACTTGCTGCTGGAATGCATGCTGGTGCTGCTGGACCACATCAGCCAAGGCGGCGCGGGGCGTGCGGGCAATGTTGCGGTCAGCGCCTACCTGGTCCGGCAGGCGCACCAGTTGGCCCTGGATTGCCCGGACGAGCCGTTATCGGTTTTGCAGATCTGTGAGCGGCTGGATGTCAGCCGCAGCACCTTGCAGCGCAGTTTTCTCGGGGTCACCGGCCTGAGCCCGGTCGAGTACTTGCGCGCGGTACGCCTTAATGCCGTGCGCCAACGGCTGCAGTGCACCGCAGCCGAGCAGTTCACCGTCGCCCGGGTGGCCAGCGATCTGGGCTTCACCCACCTCGGGCATTTCTCCGGCGCCTACCGCGCGCTGTTCGGTGAACTGCCTTCGCACACCGCTCGCCAGGACAGCGTCGTTCAGGCAAAGCGTTCCAGGCGGTAAGGCGCGGGGTCGACCAGCGGGGTACTGCCATCGACCAAGTCTGCCGCCAGTTGCCCGGCCGCGGGCGAAGTACCGAAGCCGTGGCCGGAAAAGCCGGTCGCCAGCACCATCCCCGGCAGTTGTCGAACGTGCCCGATCACCGGCAGCGAGTCGGGCGTCACATCGATGGTGCCGGCCCACGCCTGCTCGATACGCGCCTCTTTGAACACCGGCCAGGCGGCCCTGAGGTTATTCAGCGCCTCCTGGTTCAAGGCCGGGTTGGCGGCAGGGTCCTGGGTGCGGATGCGCTCGAACGGGGAGACTGACGTGGGCGACCAGCGCCGTGCCAGCGCCAGGTCCTTGAAGAAGGGCTTGCCGAACGATACCCGCAGCAAGCCCCGCTGCGCGCGGAACTGCGGCAGGTAGCGCCGCCCCAGCAAGGCATGATCGAGGGTCAGGTGCGCATCGAGGGCACCCCGTTGGGTGATGATGAAACCGCCGTCGATATGCTTGCGGAACGAGAAGTCCGGGCCGCCCACGGCGATGTCGGTCGGGCCTTCCATGGCCGCCGTGCGCAGCACCGAGCAATTCAGTGGCAAGGTCGGCAGGGCGACGCCGTGGTTGCCCAGCAGGCGCCGCGACCACAAGCCGCCGGCCAGCAGCACCTGCTCGCAGCGGATTTCGCCGTGTTCGGTCACCACGCCGTCAATGCGCCCGGCGGCGGTGGTCACGCTGCGCACGGCGCAGTGCTCGACAATCACCGCACCACGGGCCATGGCGGCGCTGGCGATGGCGCTGCTGGCCAGGGTCGGCTCGGCACGGCCATCGGTTTCGGTGAAGATGCCGCCGGCCCAGGTTGCTTGACCACCTGGCACACGCTGGGCGATTTCGGCATTGCTCAGCAGCTGCGAACCGACCGGCAAGCCTTGCACCGACTTCAGCCAGGCCTCGTGCATTGCCATTTGCTCGGGTTCCCGGGCGGCGAACAGAATGCCCGCCTGCCGGTAGCCGACTTCGCGCCCCACCCGGGCGGGCATTTGCGCCCATAGCCGGTCTGCGGCCAAGGCCAGGGGCAGGTCCTCGCGGTGGCGGCTGGTCTTGCGCACCCAGCCGAGGTTGCGCGAAGACTGCTCGCCGGCGATGCGGCCTTTCTCCAGCACCACCACCGGGATGTTGCGTTCGGCGAGGGTCAGTGCAGCAGTCAGGCCGACGATGCCGCCGCCGATGATGACCACGGTGGTGGTACTGGGGGGTGTGGTTGCGCAGTGCACCGGCGCGATGACAGGGGACATGGGCGGTTCTCCTCGGGACGGGCTAGCGCGAAAGGTCGATCAGCTGGGTGGTGGCGCGCGATGCTCCGCGGTAGGCGGTGACCTCCAGCTCCACCCGGTAGACCGTCGCCCCCAGGGGCGGGCAGGTGACCGTGCTGGCCGGGTCGATGCCGCGAAACACTTCGCCGACGATGGTCATCACGCTGGCGACATCCTCTGGGTTCTGGATGAACACCCGTGAGCAGACCACGTCGGCCAGGGTCGCATCCACGGCGTGCAGCGCCGCTTCGATGTTGGCGAACACCTGGCGGGTCTGTGCCTCGAGGTCCTCGGGGATTTCGCCAGTTGCCGGATTACGCCCGGCGGTGTTGGAAACGAAGATCCAGTCGTCCACCGCCACCAGGCGCGAATAGCTGCCCAGGGTCTCGTATTTCGATCCGGTCTTGAGTTTGGTGATCTGCAGCATGGCAGTGTCCTTGCGATTGAAAAGGTGGATGAATCAGCTCAGCGCCGGGCTTTCCCACAGGTTCAGGCGTACCCCGACGCCGCGCTCCAGTGCCTGGCGGTACACCACCGTGCCCCAGGCCACGTCCTCGACCGGCATGCCGCCCACCGACATGATGATGATCTCCGCGTCGTTGAGCCGGCCGGGCGCGACGCCTGCGACGATCTTGCCGATGTCTTCCAGCTGTTCGGCCGGCAGCGTGCCTTCGGCGATCATGTCCATGAAGCGCACGCCCACCAGTGGCACATGGTTGTGCGCGGGCTTGGGCAGCTCCTCGAACCAGGCCTCGTACAGGCCGGTGTTATCGACCACCTTGCGCACGTCGGCTTGTTCCATGCCGGCGTCGATGCTGCAGCCGGCCGGCATGGCGAGAAATGCGCCGGGCTTGACCCATTCGCGCTTGACCAGCGGGTAGCTGGACGGGTCACCGGTTTCGCCGGAGGTGCAGTAGGTCACCAGGTCCGAGCCACGCACCACCGCCTCGATGCTGTCCACCACGTCGATGGTGGTGATTTGCGGGTAGGTGTCGCGCACCCAGCTAATGAAGTCGTCCAGGCTTTTCTGGCCGCGGCCTTTGAGCTTGAGGGTGTCGATTTGCGGGCACACGGCCATGAAGGCGGCCACGGTGGTCTTGCCCATCACGCCCGGGCCGAGCAGGCCGATCACCCGTGAGTCGCGGCGGGCCAGGTGGCGAGCGCCGACACCGGGGATGGCGCCGGTGCGGTAGGCCGACAGCAGGTTGGCCGACATGTGCGCCAAGGGGGCGCCGGTGTCGGGGTCATTGAGGGTGAACATCAGGATCGAACGCGGCAGGCCCTTGTCGCGGTTGGCGATGTTGGAGCCGTACCACTTGACCCCGGCGGTGCAGAAGTCGCCGCCCAGGTAGGCCGGCATCGCCATCATGCGCCGGTCGGCGGTGGGTTTGGGCATGTTGGGGAAGGGCGAATCCTTGGGGAAGGTGATCATCGCGCCGTGGGAGTCGCTGTTCGGCCCGGCCATGCGGTAGTCGCCGTGGTGCAGCAGGGCGAACATCTGCTCCATGGTGTTCACGCAGGCCAGCATGTCGGTGACACCGGCGCGGATCATGTCCTGCTCGGACAGGTAGAGAAAGTCGATTCTTGTCGTTGTAGTCATGGCTCATCTCGGGGCGGAGGAAGAGGGCCGACAGCGAAGACTGCTGCCGACGGTGCCGATGTTAGGAACCCGCCAGGGCGCCCGGCTATCCCGAATTGGTCAGGAATGACGGGGTGTTTGCAGGCATGTCGATCTGTGCTGTCTAGCGTGGGGCTTTACGCGTTTTCGGCGGGTTTCGGGCCGCAGCCGTGTTGGCAGCCATGACCAAAAGCTCGGCAATGCGGTACATGCCGCACGCCTTCGGGCGTTGCACACTGAGGCGGTGACAAGGCCCCTCAATTCAGGATCAGTCCATGAAAACAACAACATCCAATCCGATTGACAAGACGTCCGTGTACATCTGCGCAGGCCTGGTTTCCGCTGGCGGGGCGCTGCTGCTCAATGTATTGCCGGTGCTGTTCGGTGCCCTGGCCGAGCAGTTCGGTTATGGCGAACAGCAACTGGGCAGTCTGGCCATGGCCATGAACCTCGGTTTCGGCGTGCTTGGCCTGGCCTCGCTGCTGTGGATCCAGCGCCTGAGTTGGCGGGTGATTTCCACCCTGGCCTCGCTGCTGGTGGCGGTGGCACTGGCCGGCATGCTGGGTAGCCCCACGTACGAGACGCTGATGCTGCTCATGGCCCTGGCAGGTGCCGGCACCGGTGCGCTGTATGCCCTGGCGATGACCATTTTTGGCGACAGCGCGCAACCTGAGCGGGCATTTGGTTTCAAGCTGGGCATGGAGACCGTGCCCGGCGCCTTGCTGCTGATCGTGCTGCCGGTTGCGGTGGCGCCACAGTGGGGCTTCCAGGGCATGCTGGTGACCCTGGTCATCAGCATGCTGCTGATGGGCGTAGCCCCTCTGCCGTGGGTGCCGAGCCGCAGCGCGCGGCAGCTGCAAGCGCGCGCCGGCGAGGCGCCGGTGGTGTGCCGCGAGAGCCGCACCATTGCCTGGCTGAGCCTGCTCGCCAGCCTGGTGTTCCTGACCGGAATCATGTCGGTGTGGGCGTTCCTCGAGCTGATGGGCAAGAAGAGCGGGCTGTCTTCGGACACCATCGGCTCGGTGCTGGCGCTGGGCTTCATCATCAATGCCGGCGGCGGCTTCATCGCCTCGTCGGTCGGCCTGAAAGCCGGGCGCTTCCTGCCGGTGGCGGTGATCATCGCGGCCGAGGTAGCCGGCCTGGTGCTGTTGGCCCAGTTCGACTCGCTGACCACCTACGTGGCTGGGGTGATGTGCTTCCTGTTCTCGATCAGCTTCGTGCTGGCCTACACCTTCGGCGTGATGGCCGAGTTCGACCTGTCGGGCCGCTTGGTGGCCTTGGGGGCGTTGTGCCTGTCGGTCGGCGCGGCGGTGGGGCCGGCGGTCGGTGGCCTGCTGATCGAAGCCTACGGCTACACGGCGGTGCTGCTGTTCTCCGGTGCCTGCTCGATCAGCGTGCTGGCGATCTACGGTGCTGCCGTGCTGCGTTCGCAGCAGGCGGGTAAACGCCAGCCGCTTGGTGATGCGGTCACCTTGCCAAAGCTGTGAGGGATGCAGCCAGGGTAAACGAGGCTCGCCGGGGATGACCCGGCGAGCTTTTTCATTTCGCGCAAGCAAGGACGAAACCAGACATGAAGATTGCTGTGATCGGGGCCGGGGCAATGGGCAGCCTGTTTGCCGCCAGGTTGATCGATGCCGGTGCCGAGGTGACCCTGGTGGATGTCGATGAGCGTTTGCTCGACGCCTTGCGCAGCCATGGCCTGCGCCTGGAGGACGAACAGGGCGCCCGCGTGTACTGGCCTCAGGTGGCGCGTGCCGAGCAGTTGCAAGGCGAGGTCGATGCCATGCTGATGTTGACCAAGAGTTACCACACCCGCCAGGCCATGCAGGCAAGTCGGCATCTGCTCGGCCGACAGACTCTGGTACTGACGTTGCAGAACGGCCTGGACAGCGTGCCGGTGCTGCGCGAGTACGTGGCTGACCGTTGCCTGGCGATCGGCATGACCCTGTACCCGGCCGATGTGCTGGCGCCGGGCAGCGTACGCAGCTGCGGCGCTGGCGAAGTGCGCTTGCGCGGGCTGTTGCCTGAGCCGCAACAGGCCGGGCCGTTGCAGGCATTGATCGACTGCTTGCGCCGCGGCGGCATGCACTGCATCGAAGACCCGGATATCGAGGTGAGCATCTGGGAGAAAGTCGCCTTCAACACGGCCCTGAACTCGCTGTGCGCCCTGGCGCGGGAGAGCGTGGGCGAGCTTGGCCGCTGCGACCGTGGACGCGAAATGGCCCTGGCCTTGGTCGCCGAGGCCGCCATGATTGCCGCGTCGCTGGGCGTGGCGCTGGACCCGCAGCGAGTCACGCAGACGGTGCAGCAGGCATTCGTCGTGCACGCCGGGCACAAGCCTTCCATGCTCCAGGACCTTGAGCATGGCAGGCGCATGGAGATCGACGCGCTGTCCGGCGCGTTGCTCGCCCATGCCCGGCGCCAAGGCGTGCGCGCCCCGGCCATGGCCGCTGTCGACAGGCTACTGCGCCGGGCGCAGCGGCGCGGCGCGATGGCCTCAGTGCAGCGGTGAAAAGGCCGCGGGCAGATAGACCACCGAATTCATCTTCTGCAGTTGCGGGGCAGAATTCTCCGGCGGCCATACCCCGTCGCCGACGGCGCGGCTGCGCACATCCAGGCGCTGCTCCAGGCTGGCGTAGGGCCAGATGTGCAGGTAGCGCGGCACCCGGCCATTGGTGGCGTAGAACGCCGCATACACCGGCGAATACTGCGCGCCGGTGCGCGGCCCGACCGCCTTGCGCCAGCCGGCCAGGGTCGGTGCCAGGCCGGAGCTGACCAGGTCGTATTCGCGCAGCTCGTAGAACGGCCCATGCTTGCCGGGCGCCAGTGGTTCGAGGAAAGGGAACAGGCGGTAGTCGTCCATGTGCTGCTCGAGCACGAACTCACCGATACCGAAGGCGTCGCTGGCCACTAACACACGCTCGCGTTCGGCCGCCTGGACCTCGATGCTGGCAAAGCGTCGCAGCACGGCGATGGTGTTCTGCGGACCGATTTCGCAAACCCAGCAGCCGATCAGCTCGACGCCTTCGACGGCGGCCTGCAAGGCCAGCTGCAGGCGTGGCAGGGCCTGGCCTGGGGTGCGCACGCGCAAGGTGAAGCGCAGCAGTTCGTAGTGGTGGGACATCAAGCGTAACTCCTGGATGAAAGGCCCGGACTTTCGTACGGCATCGCCGGGCAAACCGGTAGGGCACGCTAAAGGGAGGCGGGCAGGGCGCTCAATGACAGGCGGGAGCAATGTTGTTGCGATGTCCGCAACGACCTTCCTGTCGCAGACCGGCGTGGGCAATGTGGCGCGGTATGTGCTTACGCTTTGGGCACAGCTTTTTTGTTACCCAAAATCACGTGAATATTGCACTAATATGGCGCGTGCTTTCGATAGAGGTGGTTGATGAACGGTCAAGCGATGTCTGTCTGGAACGCCAGTGTCCACGCTATTTGCGGGCGCTTCGAAACCCGCTACGACCACTGTCAGAGCCTTTTCATCGGCGATTTGCGCCCGTCGCTACTGGGTACGACGCGGGTCGCCCATATCCGCAGCAATGCCCATGCGATCGCTCGCTCAGGACGCGACATTGGGCGTGACGGCGATTCACATTGTTTCCTTGTGTTACAACAGACCGGGGAAATGTCCATCGAACTGGGCGACCGGGTGATGGACCTGCGCGAAGGTGACATGGCCCTGCTGGACTCGGCGCAGGCCATGAAGATGATCCCCCGCGGGCTGTTCTCCCACGTGTCCATCCACCTACCCCGTGAGCGTTTGAAGAATCTGGATGCCAGCCGTTTCGGCAAGCTGTCCACCGCCGGCGCATGCGGGCAGTTGCTGGCGACGATGGTGCGCCAGGTGGCCGAAGGCGAACTCGAACAGTGGGCCTGCGCACAAGACGGTGACGGGCTGCAGGCCGCGCTGGTCGGGCTGCTCGGCTCGGTGCTGGAATATCGCGCGCGTGACAGTTCGCCCGGCCTGCACCTGCACGAAGTGCAGTCGCTGATCCAGCAGCGCCTGGACTCGCCGCGCCTGACGCCCGTCGCCCTGGCCGAGGAACTGGGTATTTCCAGCCGCCAGCTGTATCGCCTGTTCGAAGCCAGCGGCGACAGTGTCTGTCGTTACATCCTGCGCGAACGGTTGCACAAGGCCGCCCAGGACTTGCGCAACCCCGCCTATGGGCATCGCTCGATCACCGACATCGGTACCCGCTGGGGCTTCGCCGATTCCGCGCATTTCTCCAAGACCTTCAAGAAGCAGTTGGGCATGACGCCGAGCGGTTATCGCAGCCAAGGCCAGTAGGCCAAGACCCGCTTGCTCAAAGGATCGGTTTACCGCCGGTTACCGCGTAACGTGAGCCACTGATGTAGCTGGCCTCATCGGAACCCAGCAGCACATAGATCGGCGCGACCTCGACCGGCTGCCCTGGCCGCCCCATGGGGTAACCGGAACCGAAGTTCTTCACGGCCTCATCGGGCATGGTAGCCGGAATCAAGGGTGTCCAGATGGGGCCTGGCGCCACACTGTTGACCCGAATCCCCTTTTTGCCCAGCAACTGGGCCAAGCCAGCGGTGAAGTTGGCAATCGCGCCCTTGGTTGCGGCATAGGCCAGCAGGCTGGGGGACGGGTCGTCGGAATTGACCGAGCTGGTGTTGATGATCGAGCTGCCCTTTGCCATGGAGGGCAGTGCCGCCTTGCAGAGCCGGAAGATGGCGGTGATGTTGATGTCGAACGTCTTCACCCATTCATCATCGTCGATCTCCTCGAGGGTCTCATGGGTCATCTGGAACGCTGCATTGTTCACCAGGATGTCGATACGACCGAACCGCTCCACGGTCTTTGCAACGATGTCATGGCAGTGTTGCTTGTTCGCAAGGTCCCCTGGCAACAGCAGGCATTGCCGGCCAGCGGCTTCTACCCAACGTGCGGTCTCTTGCGCATCTTCATGTTCATTGAGATAGGCGATGGCAACGTCCGCACCCTCACGGGCATAGGCAATCGCTACAGCCCGCCCAATTCCGCTGTCGGCGCCGGTGATCAGGGCAATCTTGCCGTGCAGTCGGTTGTGGCCGGTATACGACTGCTCCCCACAGTCTGGAATCGGCTCCATCCTGCGTTGGGAGCCTGGCACGTCCTGTGGCTGTGACGGGAAGGGGGGAGTAGGGAAATCTCGCATCAGGGAAGCTCCTGCAGTTGAGTACGCTCATACCATTCGAAACGCCTGAGGTCTGGACGTTGGTTTCGATGCGCAGTTGCAGCGACGAGCGGTGCGGCCCCGGCTCGGTGCATGCGCACGACAGGGGCCGTGGAGAGACGATCAGCCAGCCAGTGCCCTGATCAACTGCTCGTTGAAGGCCGGGATATCTTCAGGTTTGCGGCTGCTGATCAGGTTGCCGTCGACGACGACTTCTTCATCCACCCAGTTGCCGCCAGCATTACGAATATCGTCCTGCAAGGTCTTGTAGCTGGTCATCCGCTTGCCCTTGACGAGGCCTGTGGACACCAGCAGCCAGGCGCCGTGGCAGATCACCGCCAGCGGCTTGTTGGCCGAATGGTGACTTTTCACCAGTTTCTGAGCGCCGGGTATCAGCCGAATGTTGTCGGAATTCTGTACGCCGCCAGGCAGCACGATGGCGTCGTAAAGATCGAGGTGGGCACTGTCGAAGGTGGCATCCACGGCAAATTCGTCGGCGGGTTTGTCGTGATGCCAGCCGCGCACCCTTCCTTCCTTGTCCGCCAGGATGTCGACCACCGCACCGATTTTTTGCAACGCGT
Source organism: Pseudomonas sp. LRP2-20 (assembly GCF_024349685.1). Taxonomy (NCBI): domain Bacteria; kingdom Pseudomonadati; phylum Pseudomonadota; class Gammaproteobacteria; order Pseudomonadales; family Pseudomonadaceae; genus Pseudomonas; species Pseudomonas sp. LR2-20. The sequence continues at coordinate 2,656,683 of NZ_AP025944.1, forward strand.
CACGGGGCCCCGTCAGCTCCACTTGTTCAAAACCATCGGTGACCAGGAAGGCCACACGCTTGCCGTTAAGTTGTGCACTCATTGTTGAATCTCCGTTTGCGATAGACCTGAAAGGGCAGGCCCTGATCCGGGCGTGAAGTTCAAACTCGATGCTTCAGCGGCGCCTGCGCTGTGCATGGGTGATGAGCAGCCCGGCGAGCAAGCCCATGACTGCGGCACTCAATAACAGCGGTACGGTGTCTTTACGGGTAATGCCGACACCCTCCATGCCCAGCTGTCCGCCCGGTGAGGTGGGCGGGTGTTCGGAGAACGTCGGCGCACTGGCAGCGTTGCGGGTTGCGCCACCGTTGTGTGTGTGACGGGCGACCTCGATATCTTCGGTCGGGGCACTGACTTCTATCCGGGCAAGCTTCAGTGCTGTGCCGTCCACCAACGTCAGCGTCAGGTTTTTGATATCCCCCGCTGCGCGATCAGGAAAAACCGGTTCGCCTGCCGCATCGAGGTTGTCGTAGATGAAGCGCGTGCCCTCCAGCCAGCCCACAGCGGTGAGCAACTCGGGGCCGAGGTAGTATTTGCCATCGAGAAAGAAGCCTGGAAATTGATGTGCGCGTTCGACGTTTTCTACCGAGTAACGCTCACCCGCCTTCATGCCGGTTGTTGGATCAATCATGGCCACCGCCTCCCTATGTTGTTAAAGCGATGGAGACTGGGCGGAGCAGAACTGTTCCGAAGGACTGACCAGTGGGCTTCGATTCAGCCGTCGGTGGTGGCGATGGGTAACTGCCATCGACCGGCCTTTTTCATGCGAATCGCGTTACCGACTGTATGGCGAGAGCGCTTCAGCCTGCCGGTCGAAGAGAAAGTGTGCGTTTATCGAACGCGCCTTAGGCGAGCAACTGTGCATTTCAAGAATGCTCCAACGACAGCAACAAACTGAGGAAAAGCGCAGGCGACCCTGAGTCGTTCGCCTTGAGCGCGACCCTTCACGAGCCTATCGCTACAAGCTCGCCACGGGTCGCGAATTGCAAGCGGCGCCCTGGTCTCCACCCGCATCTGGAGCCCGTAATTGCTGGGCTTCAGACGCCTGGCCAGGCTGTGCCTAGGCACGCTTGCGCCACGAATCAGTGTCATCAAGCTGGGTGAGATCACGCCCAGCCGGCGTGCCATGAACGTTTTTGCCTTGATCCTCAACGTACTGCGCGCTAGCGGTTTTTCCTGCATCAATCCACTCGCCTTTGGTCGCAAGTCAATGTGTTGAACCGCTCTAGAAAGGGCATTTCAGCGATCATAAAAGTTAACTACACATTTAGTAACATGTGCTAGGGTGGCGCCGCCTTGCAGGGGGGCGTGTGCCCATCCCGCTTGGGCAGCTTCCCATTCATTGGTACTTCCCATGCTTAGTAGACGAGAATTTTTTGTCTCCAGCGGCGCTGGCATGATGCTGCTGACCCTGGGCGCACCCAAACTTCTGCCCAAGGCCATGGCGGCCAGCGGCGCACTCGAAGTCCCTGTTGCCCCGCTCCCGTTCATCTCTCTGGCTGACCAGCTCTCCGGCCAGATCGGTGTCGATCGCGAACTGGTCAACCTGGTGCACCAGAAACTTCAGCCGACACTCCCACAACTCCCCCAGCTGGTCGAGCAGTTGCTGGCAACGCTACCCGAACTGTCCGTCTTGAAGTCCCCGGCCGAGCGCCTGCAGTTGCTGGCCAGCAAAGACCCGGACCTCAAAAGCCTGTTCCTTCGCCTGAACACCGCGCTGTATCTGGGCACCGTCGAAGACGGCGAAGGGGTACGTGAGTGCGTCGCTTTCGAAAGCGTCGTGGCCTACCAGGCCGTGTCCGATTTCGTCGAGCCCCCAAGCTACTGCACCGGAAGCCCGAATTTCTGGGTAAATCCCCCTGCCTACGCCCTGCAGAAAGATACCGAACGCCATGCCTGATTCGAATTCCACCCCAATGTCGGCCGACGTGGTCATCATCGGCGCCGGTGCCGCGGGCGGCGCCGCTGCCGTCAAGCTGCTGCGCAAAGGCCTGTCGGTGCTGATGCTCGAGGCCGGCGCACCGCTGGACCAGGCTATGCTGGTGTCCAACTACCGCAATGGCGCGTACAAGAACAACCACATGGCGCCCTACCCAGCGATGCCATGGGCGCCCCAGCCGAACTTCGTTCCCCACGACAACGGTTACCTGATCCAGAAGGGCCCGGCCCCGTACACCGCGCAGTACATTCGCGGCGTGGGCGGTACCACCTGGCACTGGGCGGGCCAGGCCTGGCGCCTTATCCCCAACGATTTCCGCATGCAGTCGCTGTACGGGCAGTCGGTCGACTGGCCGATCAGCTACGACGATCTCGAACCCTACTACTGCGAAGCGGAGATCGAGATGGGCGTCTCCGGCGGCGGTGCACTGGCGGGTGACTACGGCTCGCCACGCTCGATGCCGTACCCCATGGACGTCCTGCCGCTGCCCTACGGGTTCGAGCGCCTGCGCCAGCGCTACGAGGCGGTCGGCCTGGAGCTGCTGCCAGGCCCGCAAGCGCGCAACAGCACCGCTTACGACGATCGCCCGGCCTGCTGTGGCAACAACAACTGCATGCCCATCTGCCCGATCGGCGCCCAGTACAACGGCAGCATGTCGGTGCGCCGTGCCCAAGGGCTGGGGCTGAACCTGATCAGCAATGCCGTGGTGTTCAAGCTCGAGACCGGGGAAGGCAACCGTATCGTCGCTGCCCACTTCATCGACCACAACAAGAAGGTCCATCGGGTCACCGGCAAGCACTTCCTGCTCACCGCCAATGCCATGGAAAGCGTCAAGATCCTGCTGATGTCCAAGGATGAGCGCAATCCCAACGGCGTGGCCAACGCCACCGACCAGGTCGGCCGCCGCCTGATGGACCACCCTGCCAGCGCCGTGGAGTACCTGGCAGACGAGCCGCTGTACGTCGGCCGCGGCCCGATGTGCCCGGGCAGCATCAACAACACCCGCGACGGTGCCTTCCGCAGCGAGCGCTCGGCCTTGCGCATCGATGTGCACAACGACAACCCGACCCGTTACCTGACCGAGAAGTACGTTGCTCAGGGTTATTACGGCAAGGAGCTGAACGAGAAGATCAAGCGCGATGGCGAACGCTTCGTGCTGCTCAAGTCGATGTTCGAAATGCTGCCGGACCCGGAAAACCGCATCGTCCTGAGCGACCAGAAGGACGCCTGGGGCATCCCCAGGATGGAAATCCACTACCGCTTCCCCGAGTACGTGCACCGTGGCTACGACGCCTGCCGCGAGCACTTCGCTGACTGCGTGACGGCCTCCGGCGGCAGCGAGGCGAAGTTCTCCGAGCGCGGGCAGTACACCAACAGCCAGCACATCACCGGCACCTTGAGCATGGGCAACGACCCGCACACCTCGGTGTGCAACAAGCTGGCCCAGGCCCACGACCACGAAAACCTGTACTTCGGCGGCACTGGCGTGATGCCGACCGCAGCGCTGGTCAACTCGACGCTGACCGGGGTGGCGCTGTCGCTGCTGGCCGCCGACAGCATCATCAAGGCTTCGGTGTGAGGTGCTACGCATGTTGATGAAAACAGGATCGACAAAAGCGCGCGCCCGCTTGCGGGCGCTGGCCTGGAGCGGTATTGCCGTAGCGGTCGCGGCGGGTATCGGTGCCGGCAGCGTGATCTGGAAACAAGCGCAGATCGACATGCCGGTGGCCAAGCCTGGGCAGGATGGCGCGGCATGGATCGAACGCGGCCGCGCCGTGGCCCTGGCCTCTGACTGCGTGGCCTGCCACACCGCCGACGCCAGCAAACCCTATGCGGGCGGCATGGCGTTCGACACACCGTTCGGCAGGCTGTACTCGACCAACATCACCCAGGACCCGGTCAACGGGATTGGCGCCTTTACCGACGCCGAGATCGTCGGCTCGGTACGCAATGGCATCTCCCGGCACGGCAGACGCCTGTACCCGGCCATGCCATACACCTCGTACACCGGGATGTCCGACGACGACGCACTGGCACTGGTCGCCTACCTGCGCACGATCAAGCCGATCGACAGCAAGCCGCCAGAAAACACCATGGGTTTCCCGTTCAACCAGCGCTGGGCCATGGCCTTCTGGAACGTCATGAACTTCCGCTCCGGGCGCCAGTTGCCGGTAGCTGGCAAGAGCGATGAATGGAACCGCGGCGCCTACCTGGTACAGAGCCTGGAACACTGCGGCGAATGCCACAGCCCGCGCAACTTCATCCAGGGTCTGAGCCATCCGGACTTGGGCGGTGGCAATCTTGGGGTCTGGAAGGCCTACGACATCACCGGTGGCCAGAGTGGTATCGGCTCCTGGAGCGATCAGGAGCTGTTCACCTACCTCAAGACCGGTGCCGTGCATGGCAAGGCCAACGCCGCAGGCCCCATGGCCGAGGCGGTAGAGAACAGCCTGAACCACCTGCCCGATGCTGACCTGCACGCCATGGTCGCCTATCTGCGCGATTTGCCGGTAAGCGGAACACCGAACAGTGCACCCGCCCGTACCGGTCAGGGCCAGGCCTACACCGGTACCACTGCGCTGCGCGCCAGCCATCCGCAATACGACCCGAACAGCGACGCGCTGGGTGCCGAAGTGATGTTCAACGCCAACTGCGCCACCTGCCATGCGGTCACCGGCAAGGGCGTGGGCGAATACCCGCGGCTGTTCGGCAATAGCGTGCTGGGCGCAGGCGACCCGACCAATGTGGTGTCGGTGCTGCTGCGCGGCGTGCACCGCAAGGTCGATGGCCAGGAGGTGTTCATGCCTGGCTTCGCCAACCTGAGTGATGCCCAAGTGGCGACCTTGGGTACCTTCCTGTTCAAGCAGTTCGGCAACTCCCAAGTTCAGGTCACCGCAGCAGAGGTAGCCAAACTGCGCTGACACCCTTTACTCGCGCGCCCGGCTTGCCGGGCGCTTTCGCTAAATCGTCAGGAGAACCTCATGTCCGTACGATTCCTGCTGTCCGCCGCGTTCGCCCTGGGCCTCGCCGGCACCGCCGCAGCCGCCGATTCGGTAGCACTGCCTTCGATCAAGCAACTGGACCTGGCCGCTGCCGAGCGTATCGCCCAGGCCGCCGACCAGTACGCCAAGCAACAGGGTTGGGTGGGCTCGATCGCCGTGGTCGACAACGCCGGCTACCCCATCGTGGTCCGCCGCATGGATGGCGCCACCGCCATCAGCGCGGACCTTGCGATGCGCAAGGCCAAGGCATCGGCTCTGTTCGGCGCCCCCAGCGTGAATTTTGAGAACCGTGTGAATGATGGCCACCCGGCGTTGCTGGCACTGGACGTCACCACATTGGCCGGTGGCCAGCCGATCCTGGTAGAGGGCAAGGTGATTGGTGCGGTGGGCGTGAGCACCGCGGTGGGCGCACACGATGATCCGATTGCGGTGGCCGCTGCCCACGCGGTGGACGGCGCACGCTAAGGTTGTAGTGCGCGCAGTGACTGCCAAGCGCTTGCTTGGGACGAGTGATTGACGTGTAGCGGTTTGCTGAAAGATAGCGGTCAGGCCTGACTGCTATCGACCGCGAGGAGCTACTGATCCAAGCGCCAGTGTATGCCGCTGGTAGGGCGCGGAGGATCCGAAAAGCCAGGCATCCTGATTTATCAGAATCCCGTGGAACCCACTCACAGGCTATCCGGGTCCCCGAAGAACATCTGTATCCGCGACCTCAGCCAGCGTTCCGCTGGGTCGTTGTCCTGCGCCCCGCGCCAGGCCATGTGCAGCTCGAACGTGCGCACTTCGATCGGCAGGTCTTCAGCGCGCAGCCCGCCGGCTGCGGTCAAGGCATCGGCTGTGTAGTCCGGCACCGTGGCGACGATATCGGTCCCCGCCAGCAAACTCCCCAAACCATTGAACTGCGGCACCGCCAGCACCACATGGCGCTTGCGGCCGATTTCTTCCAGGGCTTCGTCGATGAAGCCCGACAAGTCACCGGCAAACGACACCAGCGCGTGCGGCCGTGCGCAGAAGTCGTCGAGGCTGATGCTGCCCGGCACACTGTCGGCGCGCAGCAGCTTGGGCTTGCTGCGGCGCAGCACCTTGCGCTTGGCGTTGGCCGGTAATTCACTGGTGTAGCTGACCCCCACGGAAATCTCGCCCGAGGCCAGCAGGGTCGGCATCAGCAGGTAGTTGACCCGACGCACCACCAGGACGATGCCGGGGGCTTCGGCGCGAATGCGCTTGAGCAGCTGTGGCAGCAGGGCGAACTCGGCGTCGTCCGACAGGCCGATGCGGAACACTGCATTGCTGGTGGCCGGGTCGAACTCGGCCGCACGACTGACGGCGGTGGAGATCGAATCCAGCGCCGGCGACAGCAGGGCGAAGATTTCATGAGCCCTGGCCGACGGCTCCATGCTGCGCCCGGTGCGCACGAACAGCGGGTCGTCGAACAGGTTGCGCAGGCGCGACAGGGCCGCGCTGATTGCCGGCTGGCCGAGGAACAGCTTCTCGGCGGCACGGGTCACGCTACGCTCATGCATGAGGGTTTCGAACACGATCAGCAGGTTGAGGTCTACGCGACGCAGGTCGTTTCGATTCATCGGTGCGCTTCGCCTAAAGTGGGGCAGGGGTGAATCTTAAGGCCAAAGGCTGTTACCCTGCACCGTTTTCCGGGGGCCAATGCACAGGAAAGTCAGGTGCCCAATCGATGACAGGCATGTCGACTATTAATAGCCACTGATGGTCTAACGGCAAAAGCCCGGATAAAGTCCGTGGTAATACGAGATTCACACAGGCGAGGTATGCGATGTCCCGCATGATCCGTTTCCACAAGTTCGGCGCTGCCGATGTGCTCCGTTGCGAGGAGCAGGCCGAACCGTCACCTGCCGTCGGCGAGGTGCAGATCCGCGTCGAGGCGATCGGCGTGAGCTGGTATGACGTGCTCTGGCGGCAGAACCTGGCGCCATCCCAAGCCCGTCTGCCCGCAGGGATCGGCCATGAGATGGCCGGTGTGGTGACGGCGGTCGGCGAAGGCGTCGATGACATCGCGGTGGGCGACCGGGTCGCCAGCTTCCCGGCCACCAGTGCCAACGATCACCCAGTGTATGGCGATGTCATCGTCCTGCCGCGCAGCGCCATCACCCGTTATCCGGATGTGCTCACGCCGATCGAGGCCAGCGTGCATTACACGCCGCTGCTGATCGCCTACTTCGCCTACGTCGACCTGGCACGGGCCAAGGCCGGGCAGACCGCGCTGGTCACCGATGCCAGCCATTGTGCCGGGCCTGCCTTCGTGCAGCTGGGCAAGGCTCTCGGCCTGAAGGTATTTGCCGTCACCAAGGAACCCGAGCAGCGTGAATACCTGCTGGGCCTGGGCGCCGACAAGGTGATCGTCAGCGAAGAGCAGGACTTGCTCATGCAGGTTGGCAAGTACACCGATGGGCGCGGCGTCGACATGGTCCTCGATGGCATGGGCGGCCCGCAGATGTCGCTGCTCGGCGATGTGCTGGCACCGCGTGGCAGCCTGGTGCTGTACGGCCTGCAGGGCGGCAACCAGACGCCATTCCCGGCCTGCGCGGCGTTCCAGAAGAACATCCAGTTCTACGTGCACTGTATCGGCAACTTCACCGGCAAGCCGGAACTGGGCATCAGCCAGGACCAGGTGGCCCTGCAGCGGGCCTTGCGCGATATCAACCAGTTCACCGCCGATCAATTGCTGACGCCACAGATCATCAAGGTGTACCCGTTCGCCGAAGTGGTCGAGGCCCATCGCTACATGGACGAATGCCCCTGTGGTGGGCGTGTAGTGCTCGATATGGCGCCGCGCTGACGGCATGTTTGGCAACGAAAAACCGGGCTGATGCCCGGTTTTTGCATTTTTGCCTGACTATATTTGAACAGGGTGAAGTTGCTGGTTTTGTAAGTTGATGTTGCTGGTTAATCATTGCCAGCTTCCTGGTGGGCTTTTCTGCTCTGCGCATTGTGCGTTTGCTGATTTCTGAATGGTATTTTCATCAGGATCTGTATCTTTTAATCCATATTCAACGCTCGATAATGGCGCATTGATAGTTGGTGCAAGGAGCGTGCAGTGGAGAAGAGCAGGCACGGCGGTGCGCGGTTCAAGGCGGTAGCGGGTCCTTGGGCGGGCTCGTATTTTTCAATGGTGTGGCGACAGCGTTTAGCAACTTCAAAATTTCCTAATTAATTGTAGGAAGTTTCTTCAAGTTAGTTCCGCTGCCTTGGTGTTCAGGTGGCGTGCTTTTGTGCTGAATGAAGTTGTGAGGTAACGCCGTGAGTATTGTTCACGACCAGGCTATGCACTTTATCTATCAGCAAGTGCTGGAGCGCCTGTTGAATCATATGTCCAAAGAACAACGCGCTTCGCTGCAGTTGTTGATCCAGCGCTTGCTGGTGGCCGCGGGTGGGCCGGAATACATCGGTACGTTCAGGTTGCTGGTGGTTCAGGGGGCAGACCGCCGCAGCGCCCGGCTGTTGGCCATATTGCGTGCCGCCCAGCTGAGCATTGCCTTGCGAGCACCGGTGACCTTCAAGTTGCGGGTCCTGGTGACCTGTTTGCCGGCCACCAGCAGCGCGTTGCTCGAGCAGCATGAGCGCAGTTTCAACGCCTTGTTCATGCATGATGATCCAAGGGTACAACTGCTTATGGTCGAGGGAGCGGCCGTTGTGCCTTTCTGTCACCAGGCTGGCGCCACGGCCGGGCATCTACCCTTGTCACGCGAAGCCTTGCTGTTGTTCGGCCACCTCGTAGATGCACGCCCGGAAGCGCTGCTGGGCAGTCGCACACATCTGGAACTGGCCGATGGTGTTCGCCTGGCACTGGCCGAATACCCGGGCGCCGATGCGCTGATAACCGCCATGCCTGCCAGCCAGCGGCGCCGCTTTGCGGCCTGGGCCCGGCGGAGCCTGCGCCATGCAGGTGTCGCCAGCCCCGACGCGCTGCATCAGTGCGTAGCCAGCCTGGCCACGTGGCTGGCCCGGTTGCATGCCGTCGCAGCTTCACCGGGCAGGGTGATTGACGCGCCGGGCATCGCCCAGGAAAGGGCATTGCCGCTGCGGGTCATCGTGATCGACGATCTGCTCGCCCAGTTGCTCACTGCCAGCGAACTGGACCGGGTGATGGGCTGGGGTATCGAGCTTGGGCACGAAGGCGCGCCGCTGGCAGCATTTGTCGACCCTCTGGCGCTGGCGCAGCTGTACGAGATAGGCGGGCGCTGCAAGGCGCTTGCTGCGTCCAGGCAAGTGCTACGCCTGGTCAGGCCTCAAGCGCCTCAGCAGGCGCGCTTTGCCAAGGCTTACGGGCTGGAGCAGACCCAGCTTGCCTGTCTGTTGTATCGGCCGTTTGCCAACCAGGGGGCGGGGCTGGAGCGGTTTCTGCAGTGCCGTCACGCCGACATGCTGGTCGCCTTGCCTTACCTGCACCGGGCCTTGCAGGGCAGATCCTGCCCTGATGCCGTCAAGGACTGGATCGTGAACACCAGCGGCCTGCCACTGGCGCAATTGCGCATGGTCTACAAAGGGCGGCTGGGGGCGGGGGGACGGCAACTGCTGGCCAACCTGGCGCGGCGGGATGTGCAGTTGCGGTTTGTGGGCGGCGCGACGCGCAAGGCTTCATCCTGATGGGGCGCGAGTTCGCCTATCAGGCGGTGTACCGCTACCTGGTCGCCTTGATCGAAGAGGCAGAGCGGGGCGGGCAGCCACGCTTGCCTTCACTGCGGGCGTTGTCAAGGCGCCTGCGCGTCTCGCTGGCCACGGTGCAGGCTGCCTACAGCCTGCTCGAGCACGAAGGGCGTGTGCAGTCGGTGCCAAGGTCTGGCTACTTCGCCCAGGTGGGCGTGCAGGCCGGCCGGGCCGATGCAGCCCAGGCGCTACCGGCGCAGCCACTGCTGGAGCGCGCGCTGTTCGCCCATGAGCGGCGCCTGGGGCGGCTGCGTGCGCGGCCCACACACGTGCTGGGCGGGCCACGCCTGCGAGATGCCCTGGCCGAGCGCTATACCCAGTCTTCCCGTCAGTACTGGCGGCCTGAGGATGTGCACCTGGGCCCTGATGTGCAGGCGTTGCTGGAAACGCTGCTGCAGGCATTGGCGCTGCGCGGCAGTACCGTACTGGTCGCCTCCCCATGCTGTTGGCGCATATTGCGGGCCTTGCAACGTTGCGACGTGCGGGTCCTGGAGGTACCGCTGGTTGCCGGCGGCAGCCCTGATATCGGTAGCCTGTCCAGGCTGCTGGGCGGTGAACCGGTGCGCATGGTGATCGTGCCTTCGTGCCTGGGTACCCCTGTGGGGCGCCTGGTGCCCGAGCGCGATCAGCAGCAGATTGCCGACCTGCTGGCCGTGCACCCGGTCTGGTTGCTGGAAAACGATCTGGACAGCGAACTGTGCTTCTCCGGGCCACCGAGCTCACGCTTGCGTGACTGGGTGGACCCGCGCTGGTTGCTGGTGCTGGGTTCGCTGGAGGCGACAGTGGGCGGCGAGGCGCCCTATGCCTACCTGCTGGGGCGCCATATGGCCTTGGCAGAAGCGTTCGCCCAGCGCGCTTTCCAGCTCGCCCCGATGCGCCAACAGGCGCTGGCGCAGATGATCACTTCCGGGGAAATCGACGAGCACCTGGGCCGGATGCGGGTGGCACTGCGTGGGCGCATGGAGCAGTTGTGCCAGCACCTGCGCAGGGTGTTGGGCGAGCAGGTGGACTTTGACATGCCTGAAGGTGGGTACGCCTTGTGGGTGCGCCTGTCACCGACCATGGTAAGCGCTCAAGCCGTGGCGGCGACAATGGACTCGGCATTGCAGGTGCTGGAAGGGGAGCAGTTCAGTCTGCACGGGCTTCACCGGCAGTTCCTGGCGCTGAGCTGGTTGGGTGAGCAGCCTGAGGCGCTGAGCGAGGCGCTGGAGAACCTGGCGCGGGCCCTGGCGTTTGACGCCATTCGTCGGTAGGGCGGCGCAACGGGCCTGGGGGCTTGCCTGTGTGCCTGATCTGTATGTATAAACAGTGCTCACTTTTGCTGCCCGACCCTGTCCTGTGATCGCCCACTCTGTCGATGACCCGCTGTATTACCTGCACAACTTCCGCCAGGTACTACTCTGGGTCGAGTCACGTTATGCCGACTTGCTCGACGAGCATGAAATGGCCTTTCTGCATGCCTTTGCCGAGCTGGCGCAACCGGCCCAGGCGCTGATGGTGCGCATGGTGATGCGCAAGGGCGAGCTGTTTCGCTGTGACCGCCTGGACTATGCCGAAATCGGTGACAGCATGGCGGCCTTGCAACCGCTGTTGGCATTGGGTTGGGTGCGCGAGCCCGAGGCCCTGAGCCTTGAGCAGCTGTTTGCACTGTTGCGCAAGGATGAACTTGCCCTCGGTTTCGCTGCGCAGTTGAGCCGTCCGCGGGCGGCCAAGGCCGACCTGTTTGAGCAACTGCGGCCCCTGTCGCTGGCCGCCCGGCCCTTGCGCGAGTGGTTCGCCCAGGCCCCGGTGGCAATCGTGCAGTGGTGCCTGCAGCCGCTGTGCGATCGCATGCGCCTGTTGTTTTTCGGCAACCTGTACCAGGACTGGTCGGACTTCGTGCTGGCCGACCTGGGCCTGCTGCGTTACGAGCAGGTAGCGTTCAGCCCCGACTCACGTGCCCTGCAGCAGCGCAGCGAGGTCGACCAGGCCATCGCGCTGCACCAGTGCGCCGAGCGTCTGGAACTGGGTGAGGACCCTGGATCAATCCTGGCGACGCTTGCCGGCCTGAGTATCAACAACCCCTGGCTGGCACGGCGCCATGGGCGGTTGCTGTTCGCCGTGGGCCAGCAGTGCGAGCGCCTGGGTGATTGGGATCAGGCCCTGGCGGTGTATGCCCGTAGCAGCCATGCGCAAGCGCGTATCCGCCAGGTTCGTGTGTACGAGCGCAGCGAGCGCTGGGCGCAGGCCGACGCATTGGCCCGGCAACTGGCTGCCGCACCGGCCAACGCCCTGGAAGTTCAAGCCCTGGAGCGCATGTTGCCGCGGCTGGCCCGCAAGCTTGGCGGCCCCGCACAGCCCCGCCGGCGCGCCGCGCCCCTGGAGCTGATCGAACTGGAGTTGCCGCGTGAGCAGGCAGCGCTGGGTGTCGAGGAGGCCGTGCGCCAACATCTGGCACAAGCGGGTGGGCAGGCGCATTACGTGGAGAACACGCTGTTCAACAGCCTGTTTGGCCTGTTGTGCTGGGAGGCGATCTTCGCTCCGGTTCCGGGGGCCTTCTTCAACCCGTTCCAGGCCGCGCCGCAGGATTTGCATGACAGCGATTTCCAGCAACGGCGCGCAGAAGCTTTCGCGGCCTGCCTGGGCCGCCTTGACGACGGTTCCCATCGCCAGGCCATCCTCGATTGCTACGCGGCCAAGCAAGGCCTGCAATCGCCGTTCGTGTTCTGGCCCATGCTCAGCGAAGCGTTGCTCGATCAGGCGCTGGCGTGCCTGCCCGCCGTGCATTTGAAACAGTGCTTCCTGCGCCTGTTGCAGGATATCCGCAACAACCGCGCCGGCATGCCGGACCTGATCCAGTTCTGGCCGGAGCAGCAGTGCTATCGGATGGTCGAGGTCAAGGGGCCGGGTGACCGCCTGCAGGACAATCAACTGCGCTGGCTGGCATTCTGCGCTGAGCACGGCTTGCCGGTGGCGGTCTGCCATGTGCGCTGGAGCGAGCCAGCGTGAGCTATCGCGTGGCGGTGCGGGCGTTGTGCGAGTTCAGCGCCAAGGTCGGTGACCTGGACCTGCGCTTTACCCCGTCACCCACGGCTCAGGAAGGTATCGAAGGGCACCGCCGGGTAGTCGCCCGGCGCGCTGCGGGCTATGAGGCGGAAGTCGCTCTCGAGGGCGAGTATCAGGGCCTGCTGGTGCGCGGGCGCGCCGATGGCTATGACCCGGCCGCCAATCGCCTGGAAGAGATCAAGACCTACCGCGGTGACCTGGCGCGGCAGCCGGCCAACCACCGTCAGTTGCACTGGGCCCAGGCCAAGGTCTATGCCTGGCTGCTGTGCCAGGCGCGGCAGTTGGCGGCCATCGAGGTGGCATTGGTCTACCTGGACGTCGACACCGACAGCCAGACGCTGATCAGTGAGCACTATCGCGCCGAGGCGTTGCAGCACTTCTTCGAAGTGCAGTGCCAACGGTTTCTCGCCTGGGCCCAGGCTCAGCAACAGCGCCTTGCCGAGCGCGACCAGGGTTTGCAGGCACTGGGCTTTCCTTACCCGCAGTTTCGCCAGGGCCAGCGGCAACTGGCCGAAACCTTGTACAAGGCGGTCAGCACCGGGCGCTGCCTGATGGCCCAGGCCAGCACTGGCATCGGCAAGACCCTCGGCACCTTGTTCCCGCTGCTCAAGGCCATGGTCCCGCAGCAGCTGGACAAGGTGTTTTTCCTCACGGCCAAGACCCCGGGCCGGGCGCTGGCGCTGGACGCGCTGGGCCAGATCAGCGCGGGCACGCCGCAGCCGGCCTTGCGCACCCTCGAGCTGATCGCCCGCGACAAGGCCTGCGAATACCCGGACAAAGCCTGCCATGGCGAGTCCTGCCCGTTGGCCCAAGGCTTTTACGACCGCCTGCCTGCCGCACGCGAGGCGGCGGCGTTGCGGCCTATGCTCGATCGCGCCGGCTTGCGCGAAGTGGCGTTGGCGCACCAGGTCTGCCCGTACTACCTCGGGCAGGAAATGGCCCGTTGGGTGGACGTCCTGGTGGCCGATTACAACTATTACTTCGACGCCCATGCCTTGCTGTTCAGCCTGACCCAGCTCAACCAATGGCGGGTGGCCGTGCTGGTGGACGAGGCGCACAACCTGGTCGAGCGCGGTCGTGGCATGTACAGCGCCAGCCTCGACCAGGGCCAGTTGCTCGCCTTGCGCCAGAGCAAACCGCAAGGGCTCGGCAGCGCCCTGGACCGGCTCAATCGGCAGTGGAACGCGCTGTACAAGGCGCAGCAGGCCCCGTACCAGGCCAGTGAGCAGCTGCCGGAGGCCTTTCTGCGGGCCCTGCAACAGTGTATCGGGCTGATCCAGGAACGCATGAACGAAAAACCCGCCGAGGTCGATGCCCAGGTGTTGCAGTTTTTCTACCAGGCGCTGCAGTTCAGCCGCGTGGCCGAGCTGTTCGATGAGCATTTCCTGTTCGATGTCAGCCTGCGTGAAGGCCCGCGCAAGCGACGTTTGGCCAGCCTGTGCCTGCGCAATGTCACCCCGGCCCGGCTGCTTGCGCCGCGCATGCAGGCGGCGCGCAGTGTGACGCTGTTTTCCGCCACCTTGAGCCCACGGCATTTCTATACCGACCTGCTCGGCATGCCGGCCGATACCGCCTGGCTGGAGGTGGCGGCACCGTTTCGCGCCGAGCAGCTGGAGGTGCGCATCGCCAGCCAGATCTCGACCCGCTACCGCGAACGCCAGGCGTCACTGGCGCCGATCGCCGAGCTGATTGCCGACCAGTATCAGCGCCAGCCCGGCAACTACCTGGCGTTCTTCAGCAGCTTCGAATACCTGCAGCAGGTTGCCAGCCTGCTCGCCGAACGTTTTCCTGGTATCCCGCTGTGGGCCCAGGCGCCAGGCATGGACGAAACCGCGCGCCAGGCCTTTCTCGATCGCTTCGTGGCAAACGGGCAGGGGGTGGGCTTTGCCGTGCTCGGCGGGGCATTCGGCGAGGGCGTCGACTTGCCTGGCACGCGCCTGATCGGGGCCTTTGTCGCCACCCTCGGGCTGCCCCAGGTCAACCCGGTCAACGAACAGTTCAAGCAGCGCCTGGGTCGGCAGTTTGGCGCCGGTTTCGACTACGCCTACCTGTACCCCGGCGTGCGCAAGGTCATCCAGGCCGCCGGGCGGGTCATTCGTGGCGACCAGGACCGTGGCGTGCTGGTGCTGATCGACGAACGTTTCGCCGAACAACGGGTACAACAGATGTTCCCCGCCTGGTGGCAGGTGGCCGTTAAATAATCCTGGGCGGCCCCATCGCACGGCATTGCAACTCCCAGTACACTGCGTGTTCCAACACCAACATCTGTTGAACTCGAGGTTTTTGCATGACGCTCAGTCCTTTGGCAGGCAAGCCGGCTCCGGCCAGCGTGCTGGTCGATATTACCCGCCTGCTCACCGCTTACTACACCGGCCGCCCTGACGCCGCCGTGGCGGCCCAGCGCGTGGCCTTCGGCACTTCGGGGCATCGGGGCAGCTCGTTCGACCTGAGCTTCAACGAGTTCCATGTGCTGGCGATTACCCAGGCCATCTGCCTGTACCGCCAGGAAAAAGCCATCGATGGCCCGCTGTTTATCGGCGCTGACACCCACGCGCTGTCTGCGCCAGCTGCGGCCAGTGCGCTGGAAGTGCTGGCCGCCAATGGCGTGCAGGTGATGCTCTCCAAGGACGACGAATACACCCCGACGCCGGCGGTGTCCCATGCCATCCTCTGCTACAACCGTGGCCGCAGCCAGGGCCTGGCCGATGGCATCGTCATCACCCCGTCGCACAACCCGCCACAAAGCGGTGGTTTCAAGTACAACCCGCCCAACGGCGGCCCGGCCGACAGCGATGTGACCAAGTGGATCGAGGCCAAGGCCAACGAACTGCTGGCCGCCGGCCTTGCCGGGGTCAAGCGCATGGAACATGCCCAGGCGTTGCAAGCTGCCACCACCCAGCGCCATGACTACGTGGCCAACTACGTGGCCGATCTGGAAAATGTCATCGACTTCGACGTCATTCGTGGCGCCAACCTGCGCCTGGGCGTCGATCCGCTGGGCGGGGCAGGGGTGCGCTACTGGTCGGCGATCGCCGAGCGCTACCAGCTGAACCTGGAAGTGGTGAACACCGAAGTCGACCCGACTTTCCGCTTCATGTGCGTGGACTGGGACGGCCAGATCCGCATGGACCCATCCTCGCCTTACGCAATGCAAGGCCTGATCGGCCTGCGCGAGCGTTTCGACGTGGCCTTCGCCTGCGACCCGGACCACGACCGCCACGGCATCGTCACGCCAGACGGCTTGCTGCAGCCGAACAACTACCTGGCGGTGGCCATCGACTACCTGTACCGCCACCGTCCGCAATGGCGCAGCGACGCAGCGGTGGGCAAGACCGTGGTGTCCAGCGGCCTGATTGATCGCGTCACCCAGGCCTTGGGCCGCAAGCTGTTCGAAGTGCCGGTGGGCTTCAAGTTCTTCGCCCAGGGGCTGTTCGAAGGTTCGCTGGGCTTTGGCGGCGAAGAAAGCGCTGGCGCATCGTTCCTGCGCAAGGACGGCTCGGTCTGGGCCACCGACAAGGACGGCCTGATCCCGGCCTTGCTGGCAGCCGAGATGACTGCACGCACCGGGCGCAACCCGAGCCAGGCCTACAACGACCTGACCGACAAGCTTGGCAAGCCATTCTCCACCCGCGTCGAGGCCAAGGCCGATGCACGGCAGAAAGCGGCGCTCAGCAAGCTGGCACCGGAGCAGGTGAAGTCGACCGAATTGGCCGGTGAGCCGATCGTGCAGATCCTCAGCCATGCGCCGGGCAATGGCCAGGCGATCGGTGGCTTGAAGGTGATGACCGCCAACGGCTGGTTCGCCGCGCGGCCATCGGGCACCGAAGACATCTACAAGATCTACGCCGAGAGCTTTGTCGACGAGGCGCACCTCAAGCGCCTGGTGGAAGAGGCGCAGGTGCTGGTGGATGCGGCGATTGCCTGAATGACCTGAGCGGGGCTGCCTTGCAGCCCAATCGCCGGCAAGCCGGCTCCCACAGAAACTGCACAAGTCTCAAGGTATGTGCGGTCTCTGTGGGAGCCGGCTTGCCGGCGATTGGGCCGCAAAGCGGCCCCCTTCACTTACGCGACATCGACCAGGACGATTTCGCTGTCCTCGATCGCGGTGACCTTGAGCACTTCCTCCTGCTCGATCGCCACCCCATCCCGGCCCTTGGCACGCAGCCCATTGACCTCCACCAGCCCCTTGGCCGGCACCAGGTAACCCCGGCGCCCGGCGTCGAAGCGGTATTCGGCGGTTTCGCCAGCGCGCAGCGTCGCGGCCACCAACCGTGCGTCGGTACGGATCTGCAGGCTGTCTTCATCACCGGCACGGCCACTGGCCAGGGTCACGAAGCCTTCGCCGCGCTCACCTTTCGGGAACGGGCGGGTCCCCCACGACGGCGCATCACCAGTACGCTCCGGCACGATCCAGATCTGGAAGATGCGGGTATCGACCTCTTCGAGGTTGTACTCGCTGTGCACGATGCCGCTACCGGCACTCATCACCTGCACGTCGCCAGCCTCGGTACGGCCTTTGTTGCCCAGGCTGTCCTGGTGGGTAATGGCGCCTTCACGCACATAGGTGATGATTTCCATGTCGCGGTGCGGGTGCGGCGGGAAGCCGCTGCCGGCAGCGATCAGGTCGTCGTTCCAGACCCGCAGGTTGCCCCAGTGCATGCGCGCCGGGTCGTAGTATTCGGCGAACGAGAAGTGGTGGTGAGCGTCAAGCCAGCCGTGGTTGGCGTGGCCGAGGCCTTCGAACGGTCGCAGTTGCAGCATGGTCGTGCTCCTTGAATCAGTGGAATGGAGCCATGATGCGACAAAAATAGATCGAAAATAAGCGTAAATATCGGCTGATTATGATCAGTTTAGCGGATTGATAATGGCGATGTGGATTATGCGATTCATCGCCTAATGCACTGATCTGCAAGCATTCGCTGGCGATTTTCGGCGGATCCAGCCACCATGGTCCGCTGATTCGATCTTCAACGGAGTGACCGTGGCCAACGAGCAACCCCAGGCCCTCGCCGAACTGACCCCGCCCGCCCAATTGCCCTGGTTTCGCCGCCTGGCTGCCCGCTTGCTGGGCCGTGGCCTGAACCGCCTGCAGGCGCAACATCGCGAATCCTGGAACCTCGGCCACGCACAGGGTTATGAAGCCGGTCGCCAGGTTTTGGTGATCCGCGATTCACGGCCGGATACCGCCGCCGTGCCCGACCGGGACGACAACCTCTTCGATGACTGGCGCCTGCCCCTGACTGCGGAGCTGAAAAAGCGCTTCAAGGCCGACGTTGCCCAGCGCCTGCCTGGCGAGGCCCAGCCCAGCGCGGCGCAGTGGAAGCTGATCTTCAGCGACACGCCGTCCACCTGCGTGGTGGCCGGTGCCGGGGCGGGCAAGTCGACCTCGCTGGTGCTGCGCATCCTGCTGCTGCGCCACTACCTGGGCTACGAGCTGGACGCGATGACCGTGGTCACCTTCACCCGTGAGTCGCGCAAGGATTTCATCAAGCGCCTGGTGCAGGTGTTCGCCCTCTGGCAGCTTGACCTGCAACCGGCCAAGGCGCGCGAGCTGGTGCGCACCTTCCATTCGCGGATCCTGCCGCTGGTGCGCAGCCTGCCGGGTTTCGGCCAGGTGCGCGCGTTCGAGACCCTGGGCAACGAGATGCCGGCTGGCCGCGAGGCCGAGGCCGACAGCAACCCGTTCGACCTGCGCCTGAACGATGCCCAGCGCCAGCAGCTCAACCAGTGCTACAGCCAGTTGCTCGGGCAAAGCCCGCGCTTCGCCGAGATCGTCGCCACCTTGCGCCGCGAGGCCCTGCAACTCAAGCCGCTGGACCCGGACCACCCGGATGTGCAGAAGCGCGTGCAGGTCACCCAGCTGGCCGCCCAGCGTGACGAAGAACTGTGCGACGTGATCGAAGACCTGTGGTTCGCCGCTGGCGCCTGGCCGATCAAGGGTATCGAGCCCTGCCGCGAAACGGTCCAGATCCGCGGCAGCCGCTTCCATGTGCATGGCCGCCTGGAAGGCCTCGATGCCTGGGTGGTGCTGGGCTTCGACCCGGCGGAAAGTGCCCAGTATCAACGGCCCGGCGCCAAGCTGGCGGTGCGTGCCGAGTGGGCGGTCAAGCGCACCTTGTTGCAGGCGTTCTGCGACAAGCCGCTGATCTGGCTCGACAACTACGCCATGGCCCGGCGCCTGGCCGCCTCACTGGCCGGCGATGCCGTGGCCGGGCCCGGTTTCGAGTACAAGGTCAAGGGCGAGCTGGCCCCGGCACCGCTGCTCGATGCCTTTGTCGGCGCCGCCAACTTCATCGAGAACCTGGGCCTTGAGGTGAACCCGGCCGTGGCGGCCATGAGCTTCCCGTCCGGCGATCCCGATGCGTTGTTCTTCGAGGCGTTGGCCCTGTACTGGAAAGCCCTGGAGGCGCACCTGCTCGACCAGTCGCCACCGGTGATGAGCTACAACCGCATGTTCGCCCTGTTCGGCGAGAACAACCCGGAAAACCTGCAGTTGCTGCCCGACTCGCTGCTCAGGCCGCTGGCGCACCTGATGATCGATGAGTTCCAGGACGTTTCGCCTCAAATCGTCAGCTGGCTGCGCGCCAGCCTTGCGGAAATCCGCCGCCGTGGCCCGGCCATGCATACCGGGCGCAATGCCCAGCACTCATCGCTGATGTGTGTGGGCGACGACTGGCAGTCGATCTATGGCTGGCGCGGCAGTTCGCCGAAGTATTTCATGGAGTTCACCAAGGCCTTCCCGTCACCGGCCAACACCCGCGTGATGCTGGTCGACAACTACCGCTGCCAGCAGCAGGTGATCGATGCCGCCGAGCACCTGGTGAAGGGCACGCCGGCCATTGCCGGCAAAAAGGCGCGGGCCAGTGGGCCGGCCGCCGAGCTGCCGGGCGCGCCCGTACGGGTCTTCGACCGTGACGAGGCGGCGCTGGGCCAGACGCTGATCGAGCATTACCAGCGCGGCGAGTCGGTGATGATGCTGTACCGCAAGGGCAGCGACAAAGCCCTGATGAACGAGCACCTGCACAGCGTCCTGAACGCCGAAGCCCAGTTGCCCGCCGAGCAACGGCGCCTGCGCCAACTGACCTACCATAGCGCCAAAGGCTTGCAGGCCGATGCCGTGTTCATGCTGGGCGATTGCCAGTACCTGACCAGCTCGCCCTACAAGAACCAGGTGTACCAGCAGGCCGGCCTGGGCAAGGCCGGTGATGCACAGCCGTTCGACACTGCGCAGAAGGAGGAGGTGCAGCGCCTGGCCTATGTGGCGGTGACCCGCGCTGTCAGGCACTGCTATTGGCATGTCGAGGCGGCCAATGGTGACGCGGCGGCAGCGCCGCGTGCGTCCAGCCAGGTGGATGGGCGGCAGGCCTTCTTCGAAGACCTGCGTGGTCAATAGGCTTCAGTCCGGGTCGGCGTCAGCGGTCAACTGCTCGATCAGGGCAGTTTGCTCTTGCGCGACCCTGGCAGGCGTAAGGTTGTAAGCTGCAAGGTAGTGGCCCTCATTGAAGGTGACCGGTTTCAGCCGACCCGAGTCGTCTACCGGAGATTCTGGCAGTACCTCGCGCAGCAGGTCGATCACCCCGTCGCGTACTTCAGGGGTCAGGTCGCTGTCATCCGCGGAGGGGGCCTCCAGCAAGCTTTGCAAATGGCTCATCACGTCGACCCAGCGATTGCTCAGCGCCTCGAAGCGCTGGGCAAAACGAGTACGCAGGTAGATGCGCCAATCCGGATCGCGTGCGATCCACGCGCGGCACCCCGCGCGGTCGTCAACCAGGCTCTGCACGTGCTGCTCTATGTTGAAGTAGGTGGTGGCCGACAGCGGCGGTGCTGCGCCGAACCACTGGGCTGGGCCGGGTTCCGGGAAGTCGAGAAAGTCTGCGAGCTCTTCACGAAGGCTCAGGCGAATTTCCTCCAGGTCGGCATCGTCACGCAGCACCAGGTCGGGGGCGATATCATCCAGGTGGGCCAGGTGCGGCAATTGCAATACCGAGATATCTGCGTGCGGCTCGCGCTCCAGCACTTGCCTGAGCTGGGCGCGGCTGGCTTCTCGGCCTTCATGGATGGCACGCGCGCAGGCATTCACATTTTCGCGGGCGTACAGCCGGCTCATGGCCAGGAACATGCTATGGGGGTTACGATTGGTCACCAGCTCCATGTGAGTATCGACCAGCACCCGAACACTGCTCAAGGCGTCTGCCAACGTGTTGCCTTCTGCGAACTCGAAGCGGCCAGCAACGGTCTCCAGGCGTTGCCTCATATGGCTCGGAAGGTCCGGGTTGCCGAGGGTACCCGCCCGGGTGCGGTTTTCGCTGACCTGCTCTAGCAGGGGCCAAACATCGACGTCTATCCCCCTTGCGTGAATGTCGGCAACGCGGATCATCAGGTCTTCCAGCAGCGGGTGTCCGTCATTGTCAAACAGCTGCTGCCAGAGTGCCCGCCGTGCCTGGTTGGCGCCGAGTAGCCAGCGGTTGGCTTCAATTTGTACACCCCGTTCTGCGAGCTGCTGGGCAATGGCGTCAGCCAGGTCGTTCTGCCGGAAACGCCAGCGGGTCGGCTCCTGAGCGGTGCGTAGTGCGGCCACGAAGGGACTCTGCAGTACGCGCTGCAGATCCGGTATTTCGGTCAAGGCATTGCCGTTCAGTTCCAGCGTGTGTAAACCCGGTGCCGGTCGTTCCATCAGCGCTGTCAATCCGCCTGGCCAGACGCTCAGGCCGCAATCGTTGAGGTTCAATGTGGCCAGATGCGCCAGGTGCTCCAGGCCTGACAGGCTGCGAATCGGGTTTCCGTGCAGACCGAGCGACTGCAGGTCAGGCATTGAGGCAAGCGAATCGCCCTCGGTGATCGTCAGCTCCGTCAGCCCATTGTTGCTCAGGTCGAGAGCGCGCAGGTTGCGGGCGCTGGCCAGCGCCGCGAGCAGCGAAGGCACTTGTAACCGGGGGTTGCCAGACACACTCAGGTGGCGCAGGTTCGGAAAACTCTGCAGGAAGTCTGCCGGTATTTGTTCAAGGCCGATCGCATCAATATCCAGGCGGACGATGTGATCCATCCTTGCTGGCAGGGAGGGCAGGATTTCGATGTGCATGGATTCGAGGGTGAAGCGCTCAGAGAAGTCCCGGCGCCAGACGCGGTTGATCTGTTCTCGCAGGCGTGCACGTGATGCCTTTTGCTCGGGGGTGCCGGCGACCACCCACGTACGAAGATGGTCATCCAGATTCAGCTGTTCCCGTTCCAGGGCAGTGATCTGTTCACCTACGTTGCCACGTTGGCGCAATGTGGCCAGCAAGGCATCGCGCTGGGTGGCGTCGAGCGTCGGGTACAGCCGCTGCAGGCGGCGCTGTTCTATGCCCTGTTGGCCCAGACCAGCCCATGCCTTGAGGCTTTTCCAGCCCGCCAGGGGATAGCCGAGGCGACCCTCTGGCAGCCGATGCGGCGCCACGAAACGCGGCTTGATCGCGCGTTGACCGAGCAGGCGAGCAGCCTGGACGCGGTCGGCAGCTATCATTTCGAAACGTTGCGCTGCATTTGAGGTTGGGTGTTGAGCCTGCAGGGCCGCGTCCAGTTTGAGGCTGTCGGTATTGGCCAGCGATGGGCGAAGCAAGCCGAGCAAGGCGCGGTCCAGTTGCACAGCGGCTTGCTGCAGACGCGCCTGTTCGGCGATGCGCAGCGGTACGCGCGATAGCGTCAGGCGCTCCCGCTCATCGGGACTGGCCAGGCTGACGATCTCTTGCAGTACTCTGTCGGGCAAGCGCGGGAACTGTCTGCCCAATGCGGTCTGGGCAGGATCGAGAGGTTGGCGGTTGCTCGCCACCAAGCTGTCGAAGATCGCTGCGCGCTTGCCCTGCAACTGGTCACCGAGCTTGCCGGCCAGCGCTTTTGCCTGTTGCGCCCTTGGCGTGTCGGCCAGCAGGGCGCGCAGGGTATCGTCACTCAGCTGGCGCGTGACTGCCTGGCACAATTCGCCGCTCTCCAGGTCGTTCAGGGTGATCTCGATCTCCATCTGGCCAGGGGCCCACGGTGCGCCCAGGCGCACATGGTTGCCAAAAGGCTCCGGGCCTTCGAATACCTTGAGCACGTGATTGTCCGGCCAGCCCGTCAATTGCAGCAGTTGCGGCAATGCATAGTGCTTGTAAGCGACCAAAGGCTTGCTCTGGCGGACGCGTTCGGCAATCTGGTCTGCCTCGTGGTCCCAAGTCAGGCGCTGTAAGGCATCCAGTAACCGCGCCTGAGCAGGCTCACTGGTCAGGTGCACCCGACGCAAGGTGGCGATGTCGATGCCGGTGCAGCGCAGGGCGCCGGTCAGTTCGGTATCCTCAAGTACGTTGGCAAACGGCGTCAGGCGGCGCAGGAGCTTTGCATCATTCCAGTCATGGGGCTGCTCGTGGGCCAGGCGCCAGGCTCCCTGGCCGTTGCCGTGCAGCTGCGGGGAATAGGCCGTCGGGTCGCTGGGGTGACGGGCATGCCACTGACCCGAGCGCTCCTCAAAGACCTCGAGAAGCTGGTTATCAAGTTGCACATAGGTCTTGCCGTCGCAGTGGTAGAGACCTTGATCATCAGGCAGCACGGACTCGGGTAAGGTCATGTCGCTGAAGTAGCCGGTCATGTCGGAGTTCCAAAGTACCTCCTTGCCTTCTTTCCTGACGCTTTCCAGCGCGTCGACGAACCCCGATGCCTTGAGCGCCTTGCTGGCACCCGCGAAACCAGCCGCCACCACGGCATTGATGGCCAACGACTCGAGTTGCTGCAGTGCCTCGTGGGTGTCGCCTTCTTCCCACGCCTCGAAACCGGTGAATACCGAGTCCATCAAGTCGTAGGCAAACACCCCGAGCATCACCGCATCCAGCCCGGGGACGAAGAAAGCGGCGACATTTAGCAGGTTCATGCCTGCGTCCACCCATTGCTGCAGCCGCGCCTTGCGGGCCTTGGCGTTGGCATCGGCGGTGGGCACTGCGATGGCGCGGGCATCTGCCTTGAGGCGGCGCTTGTGGCTGTGGAACAGCACTGGCCAGATGGACAAGACCAGGCGGGTTCGGTTGAAACGCAGCTCGGGCTTCTTGCGCAGTTTGCGCACCCCGTCGCGAGTTTCGAACAAGGCGTCATCGAACTTGCGGCTGAGTTCGGCTTGGTTGTTCTTCTCTGCGAAACCGACCAGACGCTGGCGGAAGGTGGTTTGCGGCAAGCGCTGGCGCAGGTGCGCACGGGCTTCTGCCGATGAAGCAAATTCCCTTACCGGGTGCTCGCTGTCCTGGGGGATGTAGAGAATGCAGGGGTTGATCTGGCTGGCCTCATCCGGGCCGATCAGCAGAACATCATGTATCGGGATGTCGAACAGGCTGAAGCGCCAGCAGTGCAGCGTGTGCTCACCGTAGCGTGGCGTGCTGGTGCCGTCGCACAGTTGAGCCAGGGCATCGCGACCTTTGCTCGACAGCAGGTCTTTGAGTGCAGCGATCTCTGCCTCGGTGCTCAACGCCTGTCGGCTTGCGTCTATCCACAGCTGCTGGATCGTCGCCTGTGCCGGGCCGTCGTAAATACTCTGCAGGTGTTCCTGATACTGGCGGCCCAGGTCCAGATCACGGCAAAGGTCGACGAACGCTTGAAGTTCGAGGTCGGGCAGCGGTGCGTCGTTGTTCGGGCCAACGGTCAGGGCGTCGAACGGGCCCAGGTCGTCTGGCCCCTGAAAATTGTGCAGTGCGGCCTCCAGTAATGAGCGCCTTTGTGCCGGCCCATCAGGGCGCTTGATCAGTTCAGGCTCATTGCCGAAATCCAGGCCAGGGGGATTTTGCTGCGTGGTATAGACCTTGAACGGCTGGTGCAGGTATTGGGCTTTTTCGACGTCGATAGCCTGGGCCAGCCGGCGCTCCAGCAAAGGCTTGCAGAATTCGCCGATCTGCCTGAAGTCCTTGAGCGCTGTTCGCAGCGCCTTGTATTGCATATCGCGCAACGCGATGAGCTGGCGAACTTGAGTCTGATCTTCAGCGCTGGCGGCGGCGAACCAGGCATGGGGCGAGCCGTTTTCGTCGAGGTAGTCCTTGCGTACGCGCTGCACGATGCGGCTGATGTGTTCGGGGTGCAGGGTCCGAGCCCAGGCGGGAAGGGTGCGGACAATCTGGGCCTGGTGATAGGGCACGGTAGTGCTGTTCATGCGCGATGCTCCGTGGTTGAGGGAGGCATCAGTCGACCGGTATCGCCTGGCGCTGTGGTGGTATTTAATTGCATGCGCAGGTCGGTCCTGTGCACGCGAGGGTCGGTAGGGGAGCAGCGTGGACGGGTTGCCTGGGGGATGGTGGAGTACGGCATGGCGTGGGCATGCCGTGTGGGTGGCGTCGGCGCACGGGGAGTGGGCCGACGCCACGTGATGCCTGGCCACGGGCCGGCACTCTGTCAGGGAGAACTTCGATGCATTCGCTGTGCAGTCCCAAGGATCACCTGCTGGACCTCGACGGTATTGAAATAGCGGTACGCACCTGGGGGCCGGAAGATGGCATTCCGGTGCTGGCCGTACATGGCTGGCTGGATAACGCCGCTTCGTTCGAGCGCCTGGGGCCATTGCTGGAGGGCTGCTTCGTGGTAGCCCCTGATCTGGTCGGCCACGGTCGTTCCGATCACCGCCGCCACGACAGCGGTTACTACCTCTGGGAGCATGCCGAGGACATGCTGGCGGTCACCGATAGCCTGGGCCTGTCCCAGTTTCATGTACTCGCCCATGGCATGGGGACCGGCATTGCCTCGCTGCTCGCCGCCATGACCAGCGGCATTGCCAGCATGATCTTCCTCGATGGCATGGGGGCGCCATTCACCGTGGCCGAGGATGACCGCGTGCAGCACCTGGCACGTGCCTACCGCCTCAAGCGGATGGTCCAGCGCAGCCAGTTGCAAGGTTTTGCCGAAACCCCCAACAGCCGATTCGACAACCTGGAAACCGCGCTCGAGCAACGGCGCAAGCGCCTGGATGGCGAGTTGGCGGAAGACGCCGCACGACTGCTGGCCTTGCGCGACCTGTTGCAACTGGCCGAAGGCTATTGCTGGCGCCACGACCCGCGCCTGGTGCTGCCCGAGCCGATGCCGCTGACCGAACGCGAGGCCTGCGACCTGCTGCGGGAAGTCCGTTGCCCGTTGTACCTGATGTTCGGCAGGCAGGGCGCTTTTGCTGGCAATGGGTTCGAAAAGCGCCAGGCGGCGTTGCCCGGCCACGCGAAGGTATCCTGGCACCCCGGTGGGCACCATTTCCACCTGGAGGCGCCGGACCGGGCGCTGGTCGACCAGATCCTGCGCATCCTCGCCCGGCATGAGGGCGGTCTGTTGCAGCGGCTGGTGAATGAGTAGCGGGTAATGGCCAGCGGACCAGGTCCTGGGCTATGGTGGCGAACGCTATCGGGCAATCGCCACAAGGAGACCTGGCATGCGGCCGTTCGCCATCAAGCACATCGACCATTTGGTACTGCGGGTCACCGACTTGCAGCGCAGCGTGGCTTTTTACCGCGACCTGCTGGGTTGCACCGTCAGCCGTGAACGCCCGGATCTGGGCATGGTTCACCTGGCAACCGGGTCGGCAATGATCGACCTGGTGACGCTCGACGGCCCGCTGGGCCTGCCCGGTGGTGCGGCGCCGGGCGCGGAAGGTCGCAACCTGCACCACTTCTGCCTGCGCATCGACCGGTTCGACGAGCAGGCGCTGACGGCTTACCTGCACGCGGCTGGGGTAGCGGTCGAGCCGGCAGAAAAACGTTATGGCGCTGAAGGCGAGGGGCTGTCGCTGTACTGCTTCGACCCTGATGGCAATCAAGTCGAACTCAAGGGCCCGGTCGAGGGGGCGGCATGACGCAGATCACCCTGGCCGAGCACTGGATCGATACGCCCGACGGCACGCTGTTCGCCCAGCACTGGCGACCACAAAACGCACCGGGCGTGCCGATCATACTGCTGCACGATTCGCTGGGTTGCGTTGCCTTGTGGCGTGACTTCCCCGAACGGCTGGCAGTGGCGACCGGGCACTGGGTGATTGCCTATGACCGGCTGGGCTTTGGCCGCTCCGATGCGCACCCGGGCCGCTTGCGCCGGGGCTTTGTCGAGGCCGAGGCGCAGCTGGGCTTCGCGGCGTTGCGGCGGCAGTTGGAGATCGGCGATTTCATCGTCTTTGGTCACAGCGTCGGCGGCGGCATGGCCGTCGGCTGCGCCGCGACCCATGGCAACCATTGTCGAGGCCTGATCACCGAATCGGCCCAGGCCTTTGTCGAAGACCTGACCTTGCAGGGTATTGCTGATGCCAATCGGCAGTTCGCCGAGCCAGGGCAGTTGCAGCGCCTGGCGCGCTACCACGGCGACAAGGCCGAATGGGTGCTGCGCGCCTGGGTGGACACCTGGCTTGACGAAGCCTTCGCCGACTGGAACCTGGATGGGCTGCTGGCGAAGGTGCATTGCCCGCTGCTCAGCCTGCATGGCGACCAGGATGAATTCGGTTCGCCAGCGCATCCCCGGCGTTTCACCACGTTGGCCGCCGGGCCGAGCGTGATGCGCCTGCTGCCGGGCTGCGGGCATGTCCCGCACCGGGAGCAAGCCGAAGTGGTGCTGGCCGAGGTGCAGCGGTTTCTGGGGTGACGGAATATGGGGATGCTGGCAAGTGGATATTGCGGCAAAGCCGATTATGCTTCAGTTACCTTGCTGCGATTCGAGGCGGCCAGCCTCGTCGTGCTTCGCGCAACCAATGCTAGCCCTAGGGCCTGGGTGCGACGGTGAAATGGGTGTGAGGTACTCCGGCCTTCGACAACGACAAGACGGAGGCACCCCATGGCGGTACTCGATAGCGCTTCCACGGGCAGTAGCGCGCCCCAACGGGGCATTACCAAAGAGGAGCGCAAGGTCATCTTCGCTTCCTCGCTGGGCACCGTGTTCGAATGGTACGACTTCTACCTGTACGGCTCGCTGGCGGCGATCATCGCCAAGCACTTCTTTGCCGGCGTCAATGAAACCACCTCGTTCATCTTCGCCTTGCTGGCCTTTGCCGCCGGCTTTGCCGTGCGGCCGTTCGGCGCCATCGTGTTCGGCCGCCTGGGCGACATGATCGGGCGCAAGTACACCTTCCTCATCACCATCGTCATCATGGGCCTGTCCACCGCCGTGGTGGGGCTTTTGCCCAGCTATGCAGCGATTGGCGTGGCGGCACCGATCATCCTGATCACCCTGCGCCTGCTCCAGGGCCTGGCGCTGGGCGGCGAGTACGGCGGTGCCGCCACCTATGTGGCCGAGCACGCGCCCAAGGGCCGGCGTGGCTTCTTCACCGCGTGGATCCAGACCACCGCCACGCTCGGCCTGTTCCTCTCGCTGCTGGTGATCCTGGCCTGCCGCACCGCCATGGGCACCGAGGTGTTCGAAGCCTGGGGCTGGCGGGTGCCGTTCCTGTTGTCGATTCTGCTGCTGGCGATCTCGGTGTACATCCGCATGCAGCTCAACGAGTCGCCGGTGTTCATGAAGATGAAGGCCGAGGGCAAGGCGTCCAAGGCGCCGCTGACCGAGTCGTTCGCCCGTTGGGACAACCTCAAGGTGGTGATCATGTCGCTGCTCGGTGGCACCGCCGGGCAGGCGGTGGTGTGGTACACCGGGCAGTTCTATGCGCTGTTCTTCCTGCTGCAGATGCTCAAGATCGACCCACAGACCGCCAACCTGCTGATCGCCGGGTCCTTGCTGATCGGCACGCCGTTCTTCATTTTCTTCGGCAGCCTGTCGGACCGCATCGGCCGCAAGAAGATCATCATGGCCGGCTGTATCATCGCCGCGCTGACCTACTTCCCGATCTTCAAGGCACTGACCGAGTACGGCAACCCGGACGTGTTCGTCGCTCAGGAACAGAACCCGGTGGTGGTAGTGGCCGACCCTGGCCAGTGCGCCTTCCAGTTCGACCCGGTGGGCAAGGCCAAATTCACCAGCTCCTGTGACATCGCCAAGAGCCTGCTGGCCAAACGGGCGATTCCCTACACCAACCAGGCGGCCGAGCCTGGCAGCGTGGCGCAGGTTCGCATCGGTGAGCGGGTGATCCCGAGCATCGACGGCAGCAGCCTGGCGGCCGCCGACCTGAAGACCCAGAGTGACGCCTTCACCGCGACCATGGTTGGCGCCCTGAAAGAAGCGGGTTACCCGGAAAAGGCCGACCCGGCGAAGATTCACTATCCGATGGTGCTGTTGTTGCTGACCCTGCTGGTGATCTACGTGACCATGGTCTACGGGCCGATCGCCGCCTGGCTGGTGGAACTGTTCCCGGCACGCATCCGCTACACCTCGATGTCGCTGCCGTACCACATCGGCAACGGCTGGTTCGGCGGTTTCCTGCCGACAGTGGCGTTCGCCATGGTGGCGGCAACCGGGGATATCTACTACGGGCTGTGGTACCCGATCGTGATTGCGGTGATGACGGCGGTGCTGGGGATCTTCTTCCTGCCGGAGACCAAGGACCGGGATATCACTTAGGCAGGTCCGGCCCCATCGCGGCTAAAGCCGCTCCCACAGGTGCCGCGCAGGCCTTGTGGGAGCGGCTTCAGCCGCGAAGAGGCCGGCACAGGTACACATCAATCGAAGTAGCCCCGCAGGCTAAAGGCATACCCGGTATCCACGCCCTTGGCTTCACCCCGGCTCCAGCGCTTTTTCAGTACGAACTCGAACGCCGGCTCGTACAACCCATCCCTGATCAGCGCTCCCGCCAGCACCTCGACGTCATACCAGCCATTGTCCAGCTCGATGATCGGCCGCCCCGGCACCTGATAGCGCGCGATCAGGTCACCCAGCGTCTTGGGGGTGAAGTGCTGCAGGATGCGCCAGGTGTAGAGCATCACCGCGCGGTTCTCGACTTGCAGCACATAACCGTTGCGCCGGTGCTTGAGGCGGCTGCCGGGTTCGAGCAGGGCGGGCGTGGAGCCATCGAGGGTGAACAGGATGTGGTAGGGCAGGTTGTCGACCCCCGCCAGCGGTATCACCACACCTTCGGCCACGGCCCTGTCGCCGCTGTCGTTGCGGGTGAACTCGCGGGCCAGGTCGTCGGACAGGTTGTTGTCATGTTTGAAGCGGTCGAGCAGCTGGATATCGCCCAGCAGGAAGTAGTCGACCAAGTCATTGAGCACTTCGCTGAATTCGTGGCGCATCTGTTTTCCTTATTGTGGCGCACGGGATACAGCTGCAATGTAGCCAATGGCAGCATCGGCTGCCATGGCCGCGGCTCAGTGTTTCTGGGCGATCTGGATCAGGTTGCCGCAGGTGTCGTCGAACACCGCGACCGTGACTGGGCCCAGGTCGGTGGGCGCCTTGGTGAACTTCACGCCGGCCTTGCACAGCCGCGTGTACTCGGCCTGGATATCCCGCACGCCGAAGGAAGTGGCGGGAATGCCGTCCTGCTTCAGCGCTTGCTTGTAGACCTTGGCCGCCGGGTGCGCATCGGGCTCCAGCAGCAGCTCGACACCATTGGGGTCGTTGGGTGAGGTCAGCGTCAGCCAGCGATGCTGGCCCATGGGGACGTCGTGCTTGGGCTCGAAGCCCAGTACGTAATGGTAGAAAGCCAAGGCCTTGGCCTGGTCGTCGACGAGGATGCTGGTGACAACGATCTTCATAGGCGCACACCGTTCCTGCGGGTCGTTACCTGACAGTAAAGACGCTCTGGCCCATTTCTCCAGCGAAGGGCAAGAAGCACTTCGCTAGGCCTCACACTTGTAAGAGCAGTCGCTTAAGGATGTACGGTTGTTCGCTATCTGCGCCAGGCCGCTTTGTTTCGTTGCTTATCCCGCTATCTTGCGGCTTCTTTTCAACCGCACGAGGTCCAGCCATGAAACTCCGATCCATGCTCGCTGCCGTCGCCACAGGTATTTGCGCGATCACCCACGCTGCCACAGCTACCCCGATCACGGTCGCCGTCGGGGCGCCGACCATTGTGCATCATTTGAAGTACCAGGTGATGTACAGCGAAAAGCCATTCGAGCTTGCGACCATCTACTACTACGACAATGGCATCTACAAGATCGTGTCGCCGGGCGAAGATCACTATGGCGTGTATGTGATCGAGGGGCAGTCGACCGACGAGGTGTACAAGATCAGCTACATCTCACTACCCTCCGAAGACTGGGGCGGAAATGTCGCCAGGCACGATCTGACCTTCGACAACCAGACGCAGGTGTTCACGCAGCAAGCCCTGGCCCATTCGGACCAGGGCATTCCACCACAGCATGGCAGCTTCGTGCAGGCTGCGAACACCGCTACCGATCATGCCGGCGTGCGCTGGCAGCAACCCTGACGGCAGCGTCTGCGCAGGCTACAGCCAGCCCTTGATCTGCCGCGCCACCGCCGCGGTGGAGATGCCATAGCGATCATGCAAGGTCGGTAACGCCCCGGCATCGAGGAATGCATCGGGCAAGGCGATCTGGCGGAAGGTCGGGGTCACGCCATTGCGCAGCAGCACGCCGGCCACGGCCTCACCCAACCCGCCGACGATGGAGTGGTTCTCCGCCGTCACCACCAGCCGCCCCGGCTTGCGCGCCTCGGCCAGGATGGTTGCCTCGTCCAGCGGCTTGATGGTCGGCACATGCAGCACCGACACGTCCACGCCATCCTTGTGCAGCTGTTCGGCTGCCTCCAGCGCACGCATGGTCATCAGCCCGCTGGCAATCACCAGCACGTCGCGGCCGCCGCGCACCACCTGGGCCTTGCCCAGCTGGAAGCGGTAGTCGTAGCGGTCCAGCACCAGCGGCACGTTGCCGCGCAGCAGGCGCATGTACACCGGGCCCTGGTGAGCGGCGATGGCCGGTACGGCCTGTTCGATCTCCAGGGCATCACAAGGGTCGACCACCATCAGGTTGGGCATGGCGCGCATGATCGCCAGGTCGTCGGTGGCCTGATGGCTGGGGCCATAGCCGGTGGTCAGGCCGGGCAGGCCACAGACGATCTTGACGTTGAGGTTCTCCTCGGCGATGGCCATGCAGATGAAGTCGTAGGCGCGCCGCGATGCGAACACCGCATAGGTGGTGGCGAACGGGGTGAAGCCTTCGCGCGCCATGCCCGCTGCGGCGCTCATCAGCAGCTGTTCGGCCATGCCCATCTGGTAGAAACGCTGTGGGTGGGCTTTGGCGAAGATGTGCAGGTCCGTGTACCTGGACAGGTCGGCGCTCAGGCCGACGATGTCCTGGCGCTGTTCGGCCAGCGCCGTCAGGGCATGGCCGAAGGGGGCCGGGCGGGTGGGTTGGCCTTCGGCGGCGATCGAGGCGATCATCGCCGAAGTGGTCAGGCGTTTGGCAGGTGCGGTCTGGCTGTTCATGCGCGGCTCCCGGCGTCCAGTGCTTGCAGGGCGAGGTCCCATTCGTGTTCGTCGACACGGATGAAGTGGGTCTTGTCGCGGTTCTCGAGGAAGGGCACGCCCTTGCCCATGCGCGTGTCGCAGATGATCACCCGCGGTTGCGCGCCGCGGTGCGCGCGGGCCTGGTCGAAGGCCTGGACCAAGGCGTCGAGGTCGTTGCCATCGACCCGCTGCACATGCCAGCCAAAAGCCTGCCAGCGGTCGACGATCGGCTCGAAGGCCAGTATCTCGCTGGAGTGGCCGTCGGCCTGCTGGTTGTTGACGTCGATGATGGCGATCAGGTTGTCCAGCTGCCAGTGGCTGGCGGACATCGCCGCTTCCCAGGTCGAGCCTTCATTCAGTTCGCCGTCGGACAGCAGATTGTACACCCAGCTGGCCGAGCCCTTGCGCTTGAGGCCCAGGCAGGCGCCGACGGCGATGCCCAGGCCGTGGCCGAGCGAGCCACCGGTGATTTCCATGCCGGGGGTGTAGGCGGCCATGCCGGACATCGGCAGGCGGCTGTCGTCGCAACCGTAACTTTCCAGTTCGTCTTCGGCGATCACCCCGGCTTCGATCAGCGCCGCGTACAGGGCGATGGCGTAATGGCCGATGGACAGGTAGAAGCGGTCGCGCTGTTCCCATTCGGGGTTGGCCGGGTCCAGGCGCAGGGCGTGGAAGTAGGCCACGGCCAGCAGGTCGGCAGCACCCAGGGCCTGGCCGATGTAGCCCTGGCCCTGGACCTGGCCCATGCGCAGGGCATTGCGGCGGATGTTGTGGGCGCGCGCAGCCAGAGGCCGCGCACCCGGGGTAGCGGGTACGGCATTCATGGGGTGACTCCTTTACAGGGAAATTAACGGTTGACCAGGCTCGCCGGCACGCGGAACACCAGGGCGGCACCAAAGATCAGCACGGCGGTGATCAGGTACATGCCGATGGCGTTGTTGCCCAGGGTGCTGGTGACCCAGCCGATCAGGAACGGTGAGCAGAACCCGGCCAGGTTGGCGAAACTGTTGACGGCGGCGATGCCGGCGGCGGCTGAAACACCCCCGAGCAGTGTGGTCGGCAGCATCCAGAACAGTGACGAGGCCGAGAGGATGCCCGATGCCGCCAGGCACAGGCTGAGGATCGACAGGCTCAGGTGGCTGGCGAACACGGCGGCCAAGGTCAGGCCCAGGGCGCCGGCCAGCATCGGGATTGCCAGGTGCCAGCGCCGCTCGCGGTGGCGGTCGCCGCTGCGTCCGGCCAGCAGCATGGCACCGATGGCGCACAGGTAGGGCAGGCTGGTGAGCAAACCGATGTGCAGCGGGTCGGCGACGCCGGCATTGCGCACCAGGGTCGGCAGCCAGAAGGTGATCGCGTACTGGCCCATGACTACGCAGAAGTAGATACCGGCCAGCAGCCACAGGCGACGGTCACGGATGAAGTCGGCCACCGAGCCGTGCTGCACCTTGTGCTGCTCATCCTCGGCCAGCTCCTTGCGCAGCAACGCCTTTTCTTCATCGTTGAGCCAGTGCGCCTGATGGACACCGTCCTTGAGGTAGCTGAGTACCAGAATGCCCACCAGCACGGTCGGAACGGCCTCGAGGACGAACATCCACTGCCAGCCGGCCCAGCCATGCACGCCGGCGAAACGCTCCATGATCCAGCCCGACAGCGGCCCGCCGACCATGCCCGAGAGCGGGATGGCGATGAACCACAGCGCGGTCATCTTCGCCCGCCGGTAGGACGGGAACCAGTAGGTCAGGTACAGCAGCAGGCCGGGTGCCAGGCCGGCTTCGGCGACGCCGAGTAAGAAACGCAGCACATAGAACTGCCAGGCCGTCTCGACGAAGGCGAACAGGGCCGAGATCAGGCCCCAGGTGATCATGATGCGGGCGATCCAGCGCCGTGCGCCGACCTTGTGCAGGATGATGTTGCTCGGCACCTCGCAGAGGAAGTAGCCGATGAAGAACATCCCGGCGCCCAGGCCGTAGACCGCTTCGGACAGGGCCAGGTCATCCATCATCTGCAGCTTGGCGAAGCCGACGTTGACCCGGTCGAGGTAGGCGCACAGGTAGCACAGCATGAGAAAGGGCATCAGCCGCCAGGCGGTCTTGCGATAGGCATTGCTACGCGCGACCGTGGCCGCGTCGAGGGTTAGGAGGGTCATGTCGATCTGATCTCTTGTTGTTATCGATCGCCCCGCGTGGCGGGGCTCAGATGCAAAACACAGTGCCAGGGTCGATCAGTGAATCAGCATGCCTCCGTTGACGTCCAGGGTGATGCCGGTGAGATAGCTGGAGAGGTCGCTGGCCAGAAACAGCGCGGCGTTGGCCACGTCGCGGGCTTCGCCCAGTCGGCCCAGGGGGATGCCATCGATGATGGCGTGACGGCGCTCATCTTGCATCAGCCCGCCCGTGATGTCGGTATGGATCAGGCCGGGCGTGATGGCGTTGACCCGCACATTGTCCGGGCCGAATTCGCGGGCCATGGCCTTGCCCAGGCCCAGTACGCCGGCCTTGGCGGCGCTGTAGTGCGGGCCGCCGAAGATGCCGCCGCCACGCTGTGCCGACACCGACGACATGCAGATGATGCTGCCCGAGCGTTGGGCGCGCATGGCAGGGAGCACGGCCTGGGACATCAACAGTGTGCCGCGCAGGTTGACGTCGAGGATGCGCTCGTAGTCCTTGCCGGTGATTTCCAGGGTTTTCACCGGTTGGGTGATACCGGCGTTGTTGACCAGCACGTCGATGCGGCCAAAGTACGCCAGCACCTCGGCCACCGCGTCGCGCACCTGGGCTTCGTCGGCGACATTGGCGGCAAGGCCAAGGTGGCCTGCGCCCAATTGCGCGGCAGCGTCACGGGCGGCTTGCAGGTCGAGGTCGAGGATGGCCACCTTGGCGCCCTGGTCGGCAAAGGCCTGGGCGGTGGCGCGACCGATACCGCGGGCAGAGGCGGCACCGGTGACGATTGCGATTTTACCTTCGAGCAGCATGGGTGTACTCCGGATGTTTGTTGTTGTGGGTACAGCTTGGGACCCACGCGAGGGCTGGGCAACGCAGTGCACTTCAGCCTATGCTGAAAAAAATTCAGCACAGGGCAGGGGCGTGACCACGTTCGAGGCCCGTTACACCCAAGGAATGCGATGAACCACGATCCGGGCAAGAAGCCCTTGCAACTGCCGCCGCTGAAAGCGATTCAGGCCTTCGAGCAGGCGGCGCGCTTTGGCAACGTCGCGCGCGCCGCCGAACAGCTCAACCTGACACCGTCGGCGGTCAGCCATCAGATCGCCAACCTGGAAGCGCTGATCGGCCGGCCGTTGTTCCTGCGCACGGCCAAGGGGGTGACGCTGACGGCGGCAGGCGACCAGTACCTGCGCGAGGTATCGGGCATACTGCAGAGCCTGGCCATGGCCACCGAGCGGGCTGGCAGCGCGGTCGGCTTCGACTGCCTGCGCCTGCATTCGGCGCCGAGCTTCGGCCTGCTCTGGCTGTTGCCGCGGCTGGAACATTTTCGCGCCAGCCACCCGGATATCCAGATCAACCTGTCGTGTTCCTATGAAACGCTGCACTTTGGCCGCCATCAGATCGACGTCGATATCCGCCATGGCTACCCCAACTGGCCGAGCCTGGAGGTGCGCACCATCCGCTACGAGCGGGCCACGGTGCTGGCGTCGCCGGTGTTGCTGGCCCGCCAGCCGATCCACCAGCCTGCCGACCTGCTGGGGCAGAACCTGATTCTCTCCGAATCGGCGCTGGTGCAATGGCCGCAGTGGTTTGCCCAACAAGGCGTATCGTTGCCACAGGCGCCGTTCGCCTTGAGCTTCGACCGTTCGTACATGAGCCTGGAGGCGGCCAGCCATGGCTACGGGTTCGCCCTGGAAAGCTCACTGTTGTCACAGGACTACGTGGCCAGGGGGCAGCTGGTGCCGGTGTTCGGTACCGACCAGGCAAGCCCGGTGAGTGCTCACCACCTGGTGTTTCCGCGGGGGCATGCCGAGTTGGCCAGGGTGCGCACGTTCCTGCAGTGGATGCAGGGACAGTTGGGGCATGATTTCAGTTATTGAGGTGTGTTTGACGTTGTAGTTGTGGTGTTGTGGAGATCGAGCGCCGCCTGCGCGGCGCATCGCGAGCTTTGCTCGCTCCTACGTTTGTTTCGGGCCAGTAACGCCTGTGACAGGCGCGCGCGACCGCCTTGTTTGTACGACGCGATATCGCGTCATGCACCAAAGCGTTCGCGCGCAAATCCGCCAGGAATAATTGGCCCGAAACAAACGTAGGAGCGAGCAAAGCTCGCGATGCGCCGCGCGGGCGGCGCTCGATCTCACAGGCGCCGAAGAGGGCAAGCCATTCGAGGAATAAAAAAACTATGTGCAAGCCTTAGGCAAATCCTTCATCACCCAGCAGCCCGCTGAATCAGGCCACAAGGTAAAGTGACAGGAAAATACCAAGGCGCCCGCCCAGGGCGCCAACGAGGTGCCTGTGGCTTCCTACACCCTGCGACAACTCAAATACTTCGTCACCACCGTCGAGGCCGGCAGCGTCGCCGAGGCCTCGCGCCAGCTGTACATCGCCCAGCCGTCGATCTCCACGGCGATCAAGAGCCTGGAGGAAAGCTTCGGCGTGCAGCTGTTCATCCGCCACCACGCCCAAGGGGTGTCGCTGACCCCTAGCGGCAAGCGCTTCTACGCCAAGACCAAGTCGCTGCTGCAGATGGCCCACGAGTTCGAGCAGAACGCCCTGGCCGACAACGACACAGTGGCCGGGCAGATCGACATCGGTTGCTTCGAGACCGTGGCGCCGTTGTACCTGCCGCGGCTGATCGCCGGCTTTCGCGAACGCTATCCGGGCGTGGACATCCGCCTGCGCGACGGCGAGCAGCAAGACCTGATCCAGGGCCTGACCGCCGGCACCTTCGACCTGGCGTTTCTGTATGACCATGATCTGGACGGCACCATCGAAGCCGAACCCTTGATGCCGCCGCAGAAGCCTTACGTGCTGCTGCCCGAGAAGCACCGCTTCGCCGGCCAGGCGCAGGTGTCGCTGCGCGACCTGTGCCCGGAGCCGATGATCTTGCTGGACGTGGCGCCGAGCCGGACCTACTTCGTCAGCTTGTTCAATGAAATGGGCCTGACGCCGAACATCGTCTTCAGTTCGCCGTCGATCGAGATGGTGCGCGGGATGGTGGGGCAGGGCTTCGGCTTTTCGCTGCTGGTGACCCGGCCGCATTCGGAATGCACCTATGACGGGCAGAAGCTG
The DNA here is from genome assembly GCF_024349685.1 of Pseudomonas sp. LRP2-20. Taxonomy (NCBI): domain Bacteria; kingdom Pseudomonadati; phylum Pseudomonadota; class Gammaproteobacteria; order Pseudomonadales; family Pseudomonadaceae; genus Pseudomonas; species Pseudomonas sp. LR2-20. The sequence continues at coordinate 2,693,919 of NZ_AP025944.1, forward strand.
GTGATGATCGACATCGCCGAGCCGGTGGCGTTGTCGGGGTTGGCGGCGGCGCACCTGAAGCGGGTGCAGCTGACCAAACCCGCGCAGTTGTTCGTCGAGTTCTGCCGCGAAGAACTGGCCAAGTTCTGAAAATGCTTCGCGGGCAAGCCCGCTCCCACAGGGTTGCGCCGAACCTTAGGTCTGCGCGGTACCTGTGGGAGCGGGCTTGCCCGCGAATGGGGCGCAGAGCGCCCCCGGCGTTTTCACAGGATCACTGCTGATCCGGTACCACCGCAATCACATCGATTTCCATCAGCCACTCGGCCTGGGCCAGACCGGCCACCACCAGCCCGGTGGAAATCGGGAACACCCCCTTGAGCCATTTGCCCACTTCCTTGTACACCGGCTCGCGGAACCGCGGGTCGGTGATGTAGGTGGTGGTCTTGACGATGTGCGACAGGTCCGAGCCTGCCTCTTCAAGCAGTTGCTTGACGTTCTTCATCGCCTGCTCGGTCTGCGCCCGAGGGTCACCCAGGCCTACCAGCTTGCCTTCGAAGTCGGTGCCGACCTGGCCGCGCACGTAGATGGTGTTACCGGCCCGCACGGCCTGGCACAGGTCGTTGTCCAGGGTCTGGTTGGGGTAGGTTTCCTTGGTGTTGAACATGCGGATGCGAGTATGGGTAGGCATCAGTGGGCTCCGAGGGTGCTGACGTTGCTGATCGAGTGGTCTTGTTGGGCATCCGCTTCGCGCTGCTCGCGGTCGCGGTAGGCCAGGTAGGTGCGTTGCGTGGCGATATGGCCGGCGACGTGCTTGGCGTCGTGCCATACGCCCCAGATGAACGATGAACCACGGCGCGACAGCCAGGGCAGGCCGAGGAAGTACACGCCTGGCTCGCGGGCTACGCCGCGCTGGTGCTGGGGCTTGCCGTTGGCATCGAAGGTGTCGACCTGCAGCCAGCTGAAGTCGACACCGTAGCCGGTGGCCCAGATGATGCTGGTGACGCCGGCCTGGGCCAGGTCCAGTTGCTGCAGCGGGTTGACCATGCATTGCGGATCAGCCAGGCGCTTGCGCGCTTCGGGCTCTTGCGGCAGGTCCAGGCCGTTGCGCTCGATGTAGGCATCGGCGGCGTCCAGCAGGGCCAGGTAGTTTTCGTCGCCACGGTTGATGTTTTCGACCAGGTTGTCCTGGAAGCGCGCTACGCCGTTTTCGAACGACTGGGTCAGCCCAACCAGGGTCATGCCCTGATGGGCGAGGGCGCGGAAGTCCACGGTGTGGCCGCCACGGGCGCCGCTGACGGCGATGGTCACGTGCTCGCGGCCCGGCTTGGCGATTTCCGCGTCCCACTCGCCGAGCACGCCCAGCCACCAGCAGAAGTCGCGGTTGCGGTAGGCCCGAGGCGGTCGGTCGTGGGCGCCGACCGACAGGTACACCTGGCGCCCGGCGCGCATCAGTTCTTCGGCGATCTGCACACCAGAGGAACCGGCGCCCACCACCAGCACGGCACCTTCAGGCAGTTGCTCTGGGTTGTAGTAGGCAGCAGAGTGGATCTGGTGCAGGTTGGCGTCTTTCGGCGCGATGGCCGGGATGACCGGCTTCTGGAACGGGCCGGTGGCGGCCACCACGCGGTTGGCGCGGATTACGCCTTCGTTGGTTTCGATGGTGAAGCCGGGGCGGTCGGCGTTGCGCACCACCTTCTTCACTTCGATGCCGGTGCGTACCGGCAGGTTGTACTTGCGAACGTACTGTTCGAAGTAGTCGGCGACCTGGTCCTTGCCAGCGAAGGCGTCGGCGTCGAGGTTGAACTCCAGCCCCGGGAAGCGGTCGTGCCAGACCGGGCCGTTGGCCACCAGCGAATCCCAGCGGCCGGTGCGCCAGGCCTCGGCGATACGCTTGCGCTCCAGTACCAGGTGCGGCACGCCAAGCTTGTTCAGGTGTTCGCTCATGGCCACGCCGGCCTGGCCGGCGCCAACCACGAGGGTGTCGATTTCGATGTTGTTCAGTGTCATGTCCGAGCCCTTGTTCAGGCGGTTTTTGTCAGGTCGGTTTGGAGGACCGCCGTTGCCTGGGGCCAGACTAGGGACGCCTGGAAATTCGCGAAAATAGTATTTAGCTGGGGCTTGCCGATAAAACGGCGAAGGCCCCGATTTGCAAGGGCTTGACTGGGGTTCTCAGGGCTTTTCCAGGTGTATTGGCGGGCCTTAGTTTTTTCCTGTTCAAGGCACAGGAAAATGTTGGTTTCGTGGCCCTGAAGGTTCCGCCCAGAATGCTGGGCATCGCACAGAACAACAGGAGCTCTACCATGACCTTCTCCATCATCGGTCGCTGCCAGGAAACCGGCCAGGTCGGTATCGCCATCAGCTCGTCGAGCATCGCCGTGGGCGCCCGCTGCCCCTGGGTACGTGCCGGTGTCGGCGCCGTGTCCACCCAGAACATCACCTTGCCGGCACTCGGCCCGCAGATCCTCGATGCCCTCGAGCAGGGCCAGTTGCCGCCAGCCGCCGCGCTGGACCGGGTACTCAGCGCCAATGGCTGGAGCGAGTATCGCCAGGTCACGGTAATCGACAGCCAGGGCCAGGTGGCGCTGTTCACCGGCAAGGAGGCGCTGGGCGTGCATAACGCCGTGGCGGGTGAGCAATGTGCGGCCGCTGGCAACCTGTTGTCCTCGTTGCAGGTGATCGAGGCCATGGTGCAGGCTTTCGAACAGGCCGGCGGGCATCTGGCTGACCGCCTGCTGGCGGCGATGCATGCGGCGATGGCGGCCGGTGGCGAAGCCGGCCCGGTGCACTCGGCGGCGCTGAAGATCGCCGGCGAGCTGACCTGGCCATTGGTTGACCTGCGTGTCGACTGGGCTGAGGAAGACCCGATCGGCGTGCTCGATGGCCTGTGGCAGGCGTACCGCCCGCAGATGCAGGACTATGTCACCCGCGCCCTCGACCCGACCGCCGCGCCGAGCTACGGGGTGCCGGGCGATGAGTGAATTCAGCAGCCGCGCCTTGCTGGAGCGGCTGATCGGCTTTGCCACGGTCAGCCGCGATTCCAACCTCGAACTGATCGGTTTCATCCGCGACTACCTGGCCGGGTTTGGCGTGGAGTGCGAGCTGTTCCACAACCCGGAAGGCACCAAAGCCAACCTGTTCGCCACCATCGGCCCCCAGGATGTCGGCGGTGTGGTGCTGTCCGGGCACACCGATGTGGTGCCGGTGGAAGGCCAGGCCTGGACGCTGCCGCCTTTTGCCCTGACCGAGCGCGATGGGCGCCTGTATGGCCGCGGCACGGCTGACATGAAGGGTTTCATTGCCTCGGTGCTGGCTGCGGTGCCGGCGTTCCTTGCGCAACCGCTGCGCCTGCCGGTGCACCTGGCGTTCTCCTATGACGAGGAAGTCGGCTGCCTGGGCGTGCGCTCGATGCTGGCCGCACTGCAACAACGCCCGCACAAGCCGCGGCTGTGCCTGATCGGCGAGCCCACCGAACTCAAGCCGGTGCTTGGCCACAAGGGCAAGCTGGCGGTGCGTTGCGAAGTGCATGGCGCGGCGTGCCACTCGGCGTACGCCCCTTACGGGGTAAATGCCATCGAGTACGCCGCAAAGCTGATCGGCAAGCTGGGCGAGATCGGTGAGGCGCTGGCCTTGCCGGCGCATCATGACGAGCGCTTCGACCCGCCGTTCTCCACGGTGCAGACCGGGGTGATCAAAGGCGGCAGGGCACTGAACATCGTGCCGGAGGAATGCGCATTCGATTTCGAAGTGCGCGCCTTGCCGGGGTACGAAGCACAGGCCGTGGCCGACCAGTTGCAGACCTACGCCGAGGCCGAGTTGCTGCCGCGCATGCGCAAGGTCAACGCGGCCAGTGCAATTCGCCTGCAACCGCTCAGTGCGTATCCAGGGCTGGCCACGCCAGCTGACAGCGAAGCCGCGCGGTTGGTGGCCTTGCTCAGTGGCTCGGATGATTTCGGTACCGTGGCGTTTGGCACCGAAGGCGGTTTGTTCGACCAGGCTGGTATACCCACTGTGGTGTGTGGGCCAGGCAGCATGGACCAAGGGCACAAGCCGGACGAGTTCGTCAGCGTCGAGCAACTGCAGGGCTGTGATGCGATGTTGGAGAGGCTGGTGGATTACCTCAGGCAGGCTTGAGCGGGTATATCACCGCCCTTGCGCGCCGTGCCGTACCTGTAGGAGCGGATTTATCCGCGAAGGGGCCGCAGAGCGGCCCCGGCAGTTTTAGAAGGTAGCCTTGACCTGCAGGCCCACCACCAGCGCGTTGTCGATGTCTTTACCGGAGAACGCACCTGGCTCGATGATGTATTGCACATCCGGGCGCAGGTTCAGCCACGGCGTGGCCTGGTAGCCATAGCTCAGTTCGATCAGCTGCTCGGCATTGTCGATGTTGGGGAACTGCTGCCCGGCGTTGAAGGCGGCGTCTTCCAGCACATCGCGGCTGCGCGGGTTCGGCACGGCGCGGCCATAACCCAGGGCCACGGTATCGCGCGGGCGGCCTTCGAACGGCTTGTACAGCACCACACCGGCGCCATACCACTTGGTGAACGGCGAAGCAGCCTCGCTCGCGGCCGAGTACTGGCCGAAGGCGTGCAGGCTACGGCCCGGCGAGCCGGCGTCATTCCATACCGCCTGGTCGACCAGCAGGTAGTGGCCGCCGCGACCGGATACTTCCTTGCTGCTGTCGACGCGTTTCACGTCGGAGCTGTCGTAGTAGTAACCCAGCTTGTACTCGCCTGGCAGTTCGCCCTGCAGCTTGTACACCAGCTCCACAGGCACCACGGTACCGGTGGTGTGCTTGGGCCCCAGGTGCCAGGCGCGGCTGGAGTTGCCGTTGCTTTCCGGGTCGACGTTGAACGCCGCCACGCGCAGCTGCCAGGACGGCGACAGGTCGTATTTGACGCGCACGCCGAGGTGGGCGTTGGGGTAGTTGGTCCAGCCGCTGCCGCCGGACATGTTCAGCGGGTGGCCGCAGAAGCCGGCGTTCATGAAGTTGCACAGGATGCCGCTGTCCAGGCCGCCGAGGTCGTTGCCCATGGCCATGTAGCCAAGCTTGACGTTGAGTGCCGGGGTGAACAGGGTGCGCTCGTAGCTCAGTTCGGTCAGGCGGGTGTACAGGCCACCGTAGTTTTCCTGGATCGGCAGGCGGTTGCCGACCAGGTCTTCCGAGGCACTGTTGCCGCGGCGGTCGTTGATGGTCAACTGGACCTTGCCGCCGTTTTCCAGGCCGTACAGTTTCGACAGGTCGAACTGTGCACCGAGCTTGATGTTCTGCGAGTAGCGCGCCGAACGGTGCAGGCCACCGTGGGTGTTGTAGGCGGTTTCGCCGCTGTAGTCGCCGGTGATCTTGACGCCGTCTTCTTCGAGCTGGTGACGCAGGCCGCCCCAGTCACCGGTCATGGTGCTGCGGTTGAGCAGGTCGCCGTCGGCCAGGGCAGGGGTGCTGGCCAGGGCCAGGAGCAGGGTTGGAGTGATACGGATAGCGGATGGCATTGCTGTGTCTCGTGTTGTTGTTCAGGGCCCACTCGCGATCAGGCCCGCCCCCATATGGATCGATGGGGGCGGGCCTGGTCGTTGCAGAAGCGACGCGGTTTACGGCAGCGCGTAAGAAATCACGTAGTCGCCACGATCAGTCGACTGGCGCGCACCGCCAGCGGTGATCACCACGTACTGCTTGCCGGTTTTCGGCGAAACGTAGGTCATCGGGCCACCCTGGCTGCCCACTGGCAGGCGGGCTTTCCAGATTTCGTTACCGTTGCTGCTGTCGTAGGCGCGCAGGTAGAAGTCCTGGGTACCGGCGATGAACACCAGGCCGCCTTGGGTCGACAGGGTGCCGCCGAGGGTCGGCAGGCCGATCTTGATCGGCAGGTGCATGCGGATGCCCAGGGGACCTGTGTCTTCCACGGTACCGACCGGTACCTGCCAGGCGACCTGGCGCGACTTCATGTCGATGGCGGTCAGGGTGCCGAATGGCGGAGCCTGGCAAGGAATGCCGGCAACCGACAGGAAGCGGTTCTTGTTCACGGCATACGGGGTGCCCTTGAGCGGTACGGCGCCCATGCCGGTGTTCAGCGCTTCACCGCCGGAAGCGGCGTTGCCTTTGTTCTGCGACGGGATCATCTGGATCCACAGGCCCAGGCGCATGTCGTTGACGAAGATGAAACCATGTACCGGGTCAGTGGAGATGCTGCCCCAGTTCATGCCACCCAGCGAACCCGGGAAGCTCAGCGACAGGTCGGTACCCGGCGCGGTGTACAGGCCGTCGTAGCGCATCTTCTTGAAGTCGATACGGCACAGCAGCTGGTCATACGGCGTGGCACCCCACATGTCCGATTCGCTCAGGGTCTGCGCGCCGATCTGTGGCATGCCTACCGATTTAGGCTGGGTCGGGGAGTACGGCTCGTTGGGGATGTTGCTCGCCTTGACCGGTACTTCGTCGACCTGGGTCAATGGTTTGCCGGTAGCACGGTCGAGCACGTAGATCTGCCCGGCCTTGGTGCCGATCACCACCGCAGGCACGGACTTGCCGTCGTCTTTGGTGAAGTCGATCAGGCTTGGCTGCATCGGCAGGTCGAAGTCCCAGAGGTCGTTGTGCACGGTCTGGAAGACCCACTTCTGGTTGCCGGTGGTGGCGTCCAGCGCCAGGACGGACGCGCCGTAGGTGTGGTCCAGCTTGCTGCGTTCAACACCGTAGATGTCGGTGGACGACGAGCCCATCGGCAGGAACACGGTGTTCATCGCTGGGTCGTAGGACATCGGTGCCCAGCTGTTCGGGGTGCTGCGCACATAGGTGCTGTCGCCTTCTGGCGCCTTTCGGTCTTCCGGGTTGCCCGGGTCGAAGGCCCAGCGCATTTCACCGGTGATCACGTCGAAACCACGGATCACGCCGCCAGGCATGTCGGTCTGGACGTTGTCAGCGACACGGCCGCCAACCACCACGGTGGTGCCGGCCATCAATGGCGCGGAGGACAGCTGGTAGTAGGAGTCCGGCACGTCACCCAGGCCGGCCTTGAGGTCGACCTGGCCATTGTTGCCGAAGCCCTGGCAGAACTCGCCGTTGTCGGCGTCGACGGCAATCAGGCGGCCGTCGATGGTGTTGGTCAGCAGACGACGCTGGCAGTTGGCACCGGCTGCGACGCTGACGCTGGTGACAGGCGAGCTGTTCGGCTGGGTCGGCTGGGCGATCGCGGCGGTGGCGTCGAAGTAGGCCATGCCACGGCAACGCTGCCAGACCTTGGACTGCGCGTTGATCGCGTTCTTCCACAGCTCTTTGCCGGTGTCGGCGTCAAGGGCGATCAAGTTGTTGTGCGGGGTGCAGATGAACACCTTGTTGCCGATTTGCAGCGGGGTCAGCTGGTCTTCGGCACCGTTGCCGTCACTGATGGCGACGTCACCGGTGTGGTAGGTCCAGGCCACCTTGAGCTTGTTGACGTTGTCGCGGTTGATCTGGTCCAGCGCGGCGAAGCGGCTGCCACCTTCGGTGTTGCCGTAGTGGGCCCAGTCCTTCTGCTCCTTGCCGGCTTCGACCGGGGTCATGCCCGGGCCTTTGCCGGTTGGAGCAACGCTTGGGTGCGCGACGAACATGTTGCCGACGGCGATCACCAGCGCCACGGCCAGCACGCCGGCGATGCCGTAGGCACCACGGCCGGCGCTGGCGCCATTGGCACGGGCGAGCATCGGGTAGACCAGCGCCACCACCATGCCGATCGCGCCGAACATGAACAGGCGCGAGAACAGTGGCCAGAACACCAGGCCGGCGTCGCTCAGTGCCCAGATCGCGGTACCGACCAGGAACGCCGCGTACAGCCAGGCGCCGGCCTGCTTGCGGCGAGCGATGAGAATACCGGCGATGGCCATGGCCAGGCCGCCGATCAGGAAGTACCAGGAACCGCCCAGGCCGGCGAGCTTGACGCCGCCAGCAGCCAGGAGCAGGCCGAGCAGGGCGACGATCACGCCCAAGCCGACCAGAATGATTTTTGTAGCGCCAGAGGCGCGCGGTGTTTCGTTCATGCCAGGGATCTCAGCAGGTGGAATGTGCGCAGTTTAAGCCCTTAGCTTGCTAATTAACAAGTTGGTACATAATTTTCTGAGGCTGATTGTCGCAGGGCTGAACTTGCGAATATGCGACTAAAAGTCTAGAACACGTTCTGAAAATTGCAGTAAACGCAGTGTTTAGGCGGCATGTAAATGTGACGGCTTAGACTTTTGTAGCATGAACGATGGGTGTTTCAATGGCTCGGCCAGGGTGTGTCGATGCCATGAAACACGGCAAGCCAGATGGTCGGCTGCCCCTTTGCAGTCCATTCCACGCGGTGCCGGCAATGCGCCGGAATGTCCAGGCAGTCGCCCGGGGCCAGCAAGCGGGTGTAGTCCTCATGCTCCAGGCGCAGCCCTGCGCTGCCGGCCAACAACATGATCCATTCGCCTTCGGCCTGGTCGTACCAGAAACCGGGCGGACTGGCCTGGCCGCAGGACACGATGCGTTCGATGCGCAGGCCAGGGCGCTGCAGCAGTTCATCGACCCGCTCGCCAGCGGCCGGGTCGCAATGGGGCAGGGCATTGAGCAGATTGGTAATGGTCATGGGAAATTCTCGCTCTGATGGAGGTGCTTCCACTATGGACCTGATCGCTCTGTTGCGCGCTTCTTGACCCGCCTTGTGGATTGTAGGAGTGTTCCGAAATCTGAAAATTGGAGTAGCTATGGACAAGCTCCTGGCGATGCAGATGTTCACCGCGACAGTCGATGCACAAGGCTTTTCCGCAGCGGCGCGTCGGCTTGGCGTGGCTACCTCGTCGGTGACGCGCCTGGTCGATGCGCTGGAGTCGGAACTTGGTACGACCCTGCTCAATCGCTCCACACGCCAGGTCAGCCTGACCGAAGCGGGCGCACGTTACTATGCGCGCGCCAGAGAAATCTTCGACGCGCTGGAGGAGGCAGACGCCAGCGTCGCCGACCGCGGCGATGAGCCAGTCGGCGTGCTGCGCCTGTGCCTGCCGGTGGAGTTCGGCCGGCGGGTGATCGCACCGCACCTGGGGCCATTCCTGGCCCGTTACCCGTCGCTGGAGCTGGACATCGACATGAGCGACCGGCTCGATGACCTGCTCGACGGCCGCTACGACCTGTCCATTCGCCTCGGCGACCCGTCACCGAACGACGAACTGGTGTGCCGGCAACTGGGCCGCTTTCAGCGCTGGCTGGTGGCAAGCCCGGACTACCTGGCCAAGCGTGACGCGCTGCTGCACCCCGAGCAGTTGCTGCAGCAGGCCTGCCTGCGTTTTCGCTATGGGCAGAAGGCGCGCGCCTGGCGCCTGCAACGCGCGGATGAGGTGCTGGAACTGGAAGTGAGCGGACCGCTGCGCAGCGCCAACGCCGACCTGTTGCGCGAAGCGGCGCTGGCCGGTAGCGGTATCGCCTTGCTGGCTGATTGGCTGGTGCGCGAGGATGTCGCGGCCGGGCGTCTGCAGCGGTTGTTCGCGCAGTGGCAGGTCAGCCCCGGTACCGCCAACGACAGCATCAATGCCTTGTACTTGCCCAACCATCGCGGCTCTCGGCGGGTCAACGCGTTCATCGGCTTTTGCGAAGGCCTGCTCAACCCCTGATCCCCAGCGTTGCGCCTGGCGCAAAGCCCCGTTGCGCCGCTGCCGGATTCTCGCAGCGGCAAGCGCTCGGTAAGGTGCCAGGCATATTCCAACCCGATGCCGAGGTACCTCGCATGAATTCCTCCCTTGCTGCTGCCCAGCCAGCCCATGCCAGCCTGAGCCGTGCCCTGGTCGCGCTGCTGGCATTCTGCTGCGGCGCGATCGTCGCCAATATCTATTACGCGCAGCCCATCGTCGGGCTGATCGCCCCGGACCTGGGCCTGTCCACCGAGCGCGCCAGCCTGATCGTGTCGCTGACCCAGCTGGGTTACGCACTGGGCCTGCTGTTGCTGGTGCCACTGGCCGACCTGGTGGAAAACCGCCGGTTGATGATCATCACCGCCGTGCTGGCCTGCGTCAGCCTGTTGCTGGCAGGGACCAGCAGCAGTGGCCAGGGGCAGCTGTTCCTGGCCTATGCCTTGCTGATCGGTTTCAGTTCGGTGGCTGTGCAGATGCTCATCCCTTTGGCTGCGCACCTGGCCCCTGAGCAGGAGCGCGGGCGGGTGGTCGGCAACATCATGGGCGGCCTGCTGCTGGGCATTCTGCTGGCGCGGCCGTTGTCGAGCCTGGTTGCCGACCACTTTGGCTGGCGCACGGTGTTCATCGGCGCTGCCGGCCTGATGCTGGCAATCATCCTGTTGCTGGCGCTGACGCTGCCGCGCCGGGTGCCAGAGCACAAAGCGAGTTATGCCGGCCTGATGCTGTCGTTGGTCGCACTGCTGCGTCAGCACCCGGTGCTGCGTCAGCGCTCGCTGTACCAGGCGTTGATGTTTGCGGCGTTCAGCCTCTACTGGACCGCGGTGCCGCTGGCCCTGGCCAGCGAGCATGGCCTGTCGCAGAGCCAGATCGCCTTGTTTGCCCTGGTCGGTGCCGTTGGCGCCATCGCTGCACCGATCGCGGGCCGCCTGGCCGACGCCGGCCATGCCCGGGCCGGTTCGTTGCTGGCGCTGGTGTTGGCACCGGTGGCACTGCTGCTGGGGCTGACCACGCCCGGTTACAGCGTGATCGGCCTGGGGCTGACCGGGGTACTGCTGGATTTTGCGGTGCAGATGAACATGGTGATTGGTCAGCGTGAGGTGTATGCACTGGACCCGGCCAGCCGCGGGCGGCTGAATGCGCTGTACATGACCAGCATTTTCCTTGGCGGGGCAGCGGGCTCGGCGGTGGCCAGTGCGGTGTTTGCCCAACAGGGGTGGCACGGTGTGGCACTGGTGGGGGCGGCATTGCCGGGCATGGCGCTGGTGTTCTTCCTGTTGGTTTCGCGGCGCGCTTGAGAGGGCGCGCCTGGCGCCCCTTTCGCCGGCAAGCCGGCTGCCACAGGAGCGCGGCAGCCAGCGATATTACCGGCCCAGCGGCAAGGCCACGCCAATCAACGCGAACAGGCTCGCGCAGCAGCGATTGAATCCCTTGCCACCCTTGGCCAGCCATGGCCGGATACGAAACGCCAGGCGCGCCAGCACGTATTCGACCACGCACTCCACGCTGGCAAAGGTCGCTGCCATGGTCACGAACTGCAGCAACAGCCCACGCTGCGGGTCGATGAACTGCGGCAGGAAGGCACCGTAGAACAACAGCACCTTGGGGTTGGCGATCGCAGACAGCAGGCCTTGGCGGAACATCCCCAGGTTGCTCAGGCGGGCTGCCCGCTCGGTCACCTCAAGCTGCAGGGCAGGGCTGCGCCAGAGCTGGATGCCCAGCCACACCAGGTAGGCACCACCCACCCACTTGAGCACGCTCAGCACCGACGCCGAAGTCTGCAGCAACGCCGTCAGCCCGAACATCGCCAGGGCAATCAGCGCACTGAAGCCGAACACCCCGCCGAGAATGGTGAACAGCGTGCGGCGCGCGCCGTACAGCGCGCCGTGGGTCAGGGCGAGCAGGCTGTTCGGGCCAGGGGTCAGCGACAGGCCGATGCTCGCCAGCAGGTAGATGAGCCAGGTATCCAGAGCCATGATAGGTGCCTTTGGTATTCACGAGCGGCCAGTCTATGCGACGGCGCTGCAAGTGCAGGGTATGATCTAGACATTTCATGGTGTTTTCCGGACATGTGTTGCATGACGCCTGATATCCGCCTGCTGATCCTGCCGTTGCCAGATTTCGCCTTGCTGCCATTCGGTGGGTTTCTCGACAAACTGCGCTTCAGCGCCGACGACGAGGACTACAGCCAGCAGCGCTACTGCAGCTGGACCCTGGCCAGCCTCACGGGTGAGCCAGTACCGTCGAGCAGTGGCGCGGTGATGCAGGTGCAGGCCATTGCCGAGCAGTTGCAGTGGGATGACTACGACTACCTGGTGCTGTTCGGCAGCCGCAATGCCGAGGCCACTGCCGCATTGGCACCCCATTACCAGCGCCTGCTCAAGCGTGCGGCCAAGGCGGGGGTGAAACTGGTCGCCATCGACAACGCCGCCTTCCTGCTGGCCGCTTGCGGCCTGCTGGACGGGCACAAAGTCGTGGTGCACTGGCGCCATGAGGCGGAGTTCCGGGCATCCTTCCCGCATCTGCAGCTGTTGCGCGAGCAGTTGTACTGCATGGATGGCGCACGCATCACCTGTGCCGGCGGAACGGCAGCCATCGACCTGGCGGTGGAACTGCTGGCGGGCGCCTGCGGACGCGCCCGGGCGCTCAAGGGGCTGGCCGATATGCTGGTCGACGAGTCGCGTGACAGTCGCCATGCCCTGCGTTCGCTGGAAACCGTTGCGGGGCAGGGTCGCCAGGTGCAGCGCGCGCTGGCGCTGATGCGTCATCACTTGGCGGCGCGTTGGTCGATCGAACAGCTGGCGGGTGAGCTGGGCATCAGCCGCCGGCAACTGGACCGGCAATTCCAGGCCAGCCACGGCATGAGCGCCAAGGCCTGGTGGCTGGAAATGCGCTTGCAGCAGGCGCGCTGGCGATTGCTCAACGCCAGCCACAGCCTGGCGCAGATCGCCGATGAGGTCGGTTTGGGGGATGCCAGTTACCTGGGCAAATGCGTGAAGCGGCGGTTTGGCTGCACAGCATTGACGCTGCGCACACGTGCTACACGCACCGTGTAGGAGCGGCCTTGTGTCGCGAAAGGGCCGCTCCTAGAGGGTCACTGCGGTGTGCCGAACAAACCGGTCCAGTAGATGCCCGCATCGCTCTTCGGGTCCACTGCATAGGCCGCGCCCATTTCGCGGAAGTCCGCGTTCATCAGGGTGGCGCAGTGGCCTGGGCTGTCCAGCCAGCCATCCACCACCTTCTGCGCCGTGTCGCGGCCGGCGGCGATGTTTTCGCCAATCTGCCGATACAGATATCCGGCCAGCTCGGCCCGGTCGCCCGGCGTGCGCCCGTCCTTGTCGATATGGTCGAAGAAGTTCTGGTTGGCCATGGCCCGCGTATGATTGGCCGCCACGCCCGCCAGTGCTGCATTCCAGCTCAACGCTGGCGCTGCGGGGAAGGGCTGGCCACCGCACTGGTGTGGCGCCTTGCGCGCACTGTTGATGGCCTGCAGCAGCTTCTGCCCTTCGGCCTGCCAATCGCCCAGGCGCCCGCTGAGCAAGGGCCGGGCAAGCACGATGCGCCAGTCGCGGCCTTCCTGGCTGACGCCGATGTCGACGAACTGCGGGTCGAGCACCACCTGGCAGAAGCTCTCTTTGATGGCGTTCATGGCCGCATTCGCATCACGTGGGCCAGAGAGGCTGATGGCCTGGACGTTGACCATGGGGTAGGCTGCGCGGCTCATGGCCTGCTGCAGGTCGCGAGTGCCTTCCGGCGACAGGGCCAGGCGCGTGTCGCTGTTGAGCGGCGGCAGTTCCACCGACACCTGGTCACCGCAGCGCTGGGCCTGGCTGCGGTAGGTATTGATCGAATCGATCAGCTGCGCCTCTTCGCCGGTGACGGCCAGGGCTCCGGTCGACAAGACCAGGCCCAGCGACAAGGCGGCAACGGATGACAGGACGCGCATGTGGATCTCCCTGTGACTGGCAGCGTCTTGGTATGCGCTGCTCATCCTACACAAGCGCAAGGCGTTTGGCCCACTCTCGTGCAAAGCAATGAAAACGCCAGCAATGACTTGCGGGCGGCAAAAGAGGGAGTAGACCGGTGAACGCCAGAAAAGTGCGATGGCCTGTCAACGCGCCAGCGCCTGGTTCGGCTTGTAGAACAGAAAGTGCCGGGTCTCGGCGGTTTTGCGATAGGCCTTGGCCCAGTCCGGGTGCACGTTGCGGTCATGGAAATACAAGGCGCCCCCGGTCGGGTCCTTCAACTGCTGGTTCAGCGCCTTGCGCGCGATTTCCTTGGCCACGTCGTAGCGTTGTGCTTCCTCGACCTGGTCGGAGCGCCCGTCACACCACCAGGAAAACTGGCAGGCTTTGGTTTCAACGCCCTGCTTGACCACGCCGCAGATGGTATCGGGGAAGCCTTCATGGCCCAACCGGTTGAGCACCACGCTGGCCACCGCGCTCATGTCCTGGGCATCGGCGCCTTTGGCTTCCCAATAGATGGTGCGGGCCAGGCAGGTGATGCTGTCGTCCATTGGCGCCTGGCCTGCCGGGTCCACCGCCTGCACCTCGACTGGGGTGATGGTTTCTGCTTTTTTCGGCGGTGGGGCATCCTCCACCACCTTTTTCTCAAGCTTTTCGGCCTTGTCTTCGGCCACGGCGGCCTTGGCACTTTCGGCGGCATGCAAGGGGCCTGCGAGCAGGGCCGAGGTCAAGCAGATCACCATCCACGAGAGGCGCATGGTCGAGTTTCCAACGGTGGGGTGATTCACAGTCTAGCCAAGCGGATTCACTTCAGTGCAAGCATCAGCACCAAGGGCAACGTCACGGCTGCGACCACGGTCTGCAGGGCGATGATGGTCGCCATCAATGGCGCGTTGCCGCCCATCTGGCGCGCCATCACGTAAGACGACGAGGCGGTTGGCAAGGCCTGGAACAGCACCGCCACGACCGCCGCCTGGCCGCTCAGCCCAAGCAGGCGGCACAGGCCCCAGGTGGTCAGCGGCATGACCAGGAACTTGAACGCCGATGCCGCCAGCAGTGGGCGCACTTGCTGGCCGAGGCTGGCTCCGCCGAGCGCGGCACCCACGCACAGCAGGCCCAGGGGCAGGGCGGCCTGGCCCAGCGCCTTGACCGTTGGCTCCAGGCCAGCTGGCAGGCCCAGGCCGGTGACCCGCAGCAACAGCCCCCCGGCGCAACCGACGATCAGCGGGTTGGCGAAGATGGCCCGCAGCACCGTCGCTGGCGAACTGTGGCGCGCGCTGAAGCGGGCGAACACCAGCACGCAGAGCAGGTTGACCAAGGGCACGATGGCAGCGTTGGCCACCGCTGCCAGGGCAATCCCGGCGCTGCCGTAGATGCCGGCGGCGAGGGTGGCGCCGATGTAGTTGTTGAAGCGCACGCCGCCCTGGAACACCGAGGTAAAGTCGGCGCCTTCGTGGTTCACTGCACCCTGGTAAAGCACCAGCAGCACGGCACCCAGCAAGGTCGAAAGCATCAGCACGCCGACCATGCCCAGCACCGGTACGCCGTCGAGATTGGCCGTGGCCAGGCCATGCAGGAACAGTGAGGGCAGTAGCACGTAGTAGCTCAGGCGTTCGGCACCAGGCCAGAACGACTCGGCGAGAAAGCCACGGAGCCGCAGAAAGGTGCCCAAGGCGATCAGCAGAATGATGGGTACCAGGGTGGTCAGCAGCAGGTGGAGCATGGGTGTGATTCCGTGGTCGGGTACGGGCACAGGTTAGCGTGGCTGACCGATCGGGAAAAACGTTGATTTCTGCAGCGACTGTTGAGAAAAACTGTACCTTCAGGCGTCCATGGCGGTCTTCAGGACGGCGCTCAGGTGCCGGCGCTGACTCTTTTCGTGTTCCAGCAGCACCACCCGCCGCACCAGCTGGGGCTCGCCAAACGGCAGGCAGGTGGCGGGCGGCAGGCGCTGCAGGTCGTCATCGGCCATGGGAATGATTGCCACACCCAGCCCCATCACCGCCATGCGCGACAGCGCTTCCTGGCTGTCCAGCTCCATCTGTTCGCTGACCTGCAAATGCTGGCGGCGCAGCTCCTGCTCAATCTGACGTCCGGCCCAGGCGCGCTTGTCGAAGCGCAGGAACGGCTGGCTGGCGAGCAGCTGTGGCAGGCTCTGGCCAGCCAGGTCGGGGTGGGCGATGGCCCAGAAGCGGTCTTCGAACAGGGGCGTGAAATCCAGGCTTTGCGGGTAGGGGCTGATCGGCTCGGTGGTGATCGCCGCATCCAGCTCGCCATCTTCGACACGCCGTGCCAGCTCCGCCGACATCCCCGAATTGACGCTGATGTGCAGTTCCGGGTGGTGCGCCTTGATCCACACCAGGGCCTTGGGCAGGCGTCGGGCCAGGACCGTGTGAATCGCCCCCAGACGCAGCCGGCCACGCAGGCTCGGGCCGCTGGCCAGGGCATCGGCCAGTTCGTCGTAGGCGCCGAGTATGTGCTCGGCCCGCGCCACAGCCAGTTGCCCAGCCTCGGTCAGCACCACCTGGCGGCGGCTGCGGTCGAACAGCGCGACCTTGAGCTCGTCCTCGAGGGTCTTGATGTGCAGGCTCACGGCCGAAGGGGTGAGGCTCAGTAGGTCGGCGGCACGGGCGAACGTGCCGTGGCGGGCGATGGTCACCAGGGTGCGCAGGGCTTTGAGGGACACGCGAACGGGCTCCGGGCGGCAAGGGAAGTGTTTCAGTCTGTGGCTGGACGGAATGCCTGGCAAGCTGCGCAGTCTCAAATGTCATGTGGGTACGAAGCCCGCCTATCCCAAGCCATGGAGAAACGACATGAAAGCAGTAGTCTTCAGCGCATTGCTGGCCTCGGCCGGTCTCGCCCAGGCCGCACAGACGGTGGAACTGAAGCTGGCCGGGGCGGATGGTCCGGGCAAGTCGATCGGTACCATCAGCATTGAACAGAACAAGTACGGCACCGTGCTCACCCCCGACCTCAAGGACCTGCCGCCGGGTGTGCATGGCTTCCACCTGCACCAGAAAGGTTCCTGCGCAGCAGCAGAGGAAAACGGCAAGCCGGTGCCGGCGGGCGCGGCGGGCGGCCACTGGGATCCGGACTCCAGCAACGCGCACAAGGGCCCGTATGACGACAGCGGTCACCGTGGCGACCTGCCGGCGCTGTATGTCGGCGCCGACGGCAAGGCCACCTACCCGGTATTGGCGCCACGTCTGAAAGCCTCGGACTTCAAAGGCCATGCTTTGATGGTGCATGCCGGTGGCGACAACCACAGCGATCACCCGGAGAAGCTCGGCGGTGGTGGTGCCCGTGTGGCCTGTGGCGTGGTTCAGTAAACGCGATGTTCAACTGCCATTGTAATCTCCTAAAGCTGGCGCGTTCCTTGTAGGAGCCGCGCTTGTCGTGGCGACGAACCGCGGCGAAGCGGCCCCAATACACTGGTGTTTGTCATGAGTCGAAATCAGCCTTCGAAAGCGATTGCTGTCGACGCCACGGCAAGCGCGGCTCCTAAAAGTACAGCGCATGCCTGGGAGTTGGAGATGATTCTGTAGAAGCCGCAACAGTCACCGCAAGGTCAACTGCTTAACCAATCCACCAACCTCAGCACCGTTGCCTTGCTATCTCGTCCATGCGGCCCCCAGCCCAGCGCCACGCCATGTCTGTGTATGGTGGGCGGGTTGCCGCCGAGGGCGAACACCCCAGGTGCGCTCAATGCACAGGGCCTCGCGTCGTACGATTACCCCCTTTTGATGCTAACCGAGTAGGCGGTATTGATTGAGTCTTTTGGTATTTTCGAGCATTCCAGCAAAAGCATGAAACAAGCAAAAAGTCAACTGGTGTTTTTGTCAGTTGTGCGGTGCTGCTTGCTCATTCATTTTTGAATCTGCGGTTGAAGACTGGTTATGAGCTAAGTGGGAGATTTAAAATGTCTTTTGATAAGTTTGCAGGCTTAGAGTTTATTGAGAATGCCAGAGGGCAAGGGCGATCCGGAGCAAAGCAAGAGCGATCAACAGCAGAGCAATGGTTCAGTGTTGAATGGAGGCGGCCGGATGAGGACTATGAGACCCCATGAGGGCTGAGAAGCGTGGATTGATTACGAATTCCATAAGGGCCATATTCAACTTTACGGTATGATGCCAAATGATTCACGGTTGGTGCTTAATATTCCTGAGGATTATAAAGATGGCACACATGATATCATCACGTTCTGCGACTCGTGGGAGGGGAAGGAAGGCGTCGTATTAGGAGCCACTTTGGACGGAGGTCTGTTGAGTGACTGGCGCGGGCAAGTGAAATTTGAGCGAAAAGAAAAATTTACGGCAACGTTCAGTGCAGTCAGTGACATCGGATATGAAGTTAAGATGGCGAGCATGGAGTTCAATAGTTATAGGAAGTAGTTAATACGCGCCGGTGTGATAGCATACGGTCGTGGATTTGAATTGCATATATTCTGCAAGGAGCGTCAGGCTCTCACGGCTGGCGCTCGGCTACCGCGCGCAAGGTCCGCAGCGTCACCACCGGCGCGTCAACGACGAAACGGTTGGCCAGCCAGCCTGGCACGTCCCCGGCAGGATCTGCCTGCAACTGGTAGGTCACCTCGGTTTGCCGCTCGCCGAGCGGCTTCATGATCCACTCCCCCGATAGGTGCTGCACGCGGATCAACCCTGGTTCTTCTGGCAAGCGGTTCGGTTCGGCGCTCAGGTGCCGCACCAGGGTGCCGTCATCCAGGCGCTCGGTGCGGACCTTGAGAATGATGTCGCGTGGCAGGGTCGGCCACGGCAGGTTGGTAGTCAGGTAGACCCAGGTGCTGTCGCCATCCACGTCCAGCAAGCGCATCTGCTCGCAGGCGTACAGCCATTTGCAGGCTACCCGCAGGTTTTCCTGCAGGTCGGTGAGGGTGCGCACGCTGGCCCTCATGGTGCTGACGCCGCGGAACTGCTGGTAGGGCGAATCGGCCACGCCACTGAGGTACACGCGGATACCTTCGCGGTCGTAGGCAATCTTCCAGTCGTCAGCGGCCAGGCTGGTGGTGGAAACTAGCAGTACGGCAAGTATCAGGCAGCGGTTCATGGCGAGTACCGCGCGACGGGGCAGGGCATTTCAGTATGAGCGGCAAATAGAAAGCCCGCCAGGTGGCGGGCTTTCGCGCATCATCCTGCGCACGCTGGCCTTCATGGTGCTGATGCAGCGAAACTGCTCTGCTAGGGCTAACCGACCACGCCACTCTGGTACACGCGGATACCTCCGCGCTTGTAGGTGAGGCTCCCTTGTGCTGAGGAACCCCCATTATGGGCGGCATCCGATTACCTGCCAAATATCTGATTGGCGCATCCCTACCTAGCATTTTTGCTAGTTGTAGAGAACGTGGGCCGGACTTATCTTGCGGGTGCGGCAAATCTGAAGCCGTTACTTTTTTTGGAGAGCAAGATAATGGATAATTTGAGTAAATTTAAGCTGCTCGGCATTGATGCTGTGCCCAAGAAAGCGTTGCGCGCCGATCAAAGTAGTGAGGTGAGGATTAAATATCCTAATAAAGAAACTGTAGTTTATAAAATGTGGCTTTCCATCGAGGGTAAAACACTGACCGCTGTGTCGGATAATCCATTTGCAGTAATGGCCCTGGAATTTGACTTTGACGTGTCGCAACTTGACCGTGAGGAGACGGTATATGTCATTAAAAGAGACCGTCAGCACTCCGGTCACGTCACGCTGGGAGCGGCTCTTTCTACAATTGTAAGTGATTGGGAAGGCTCGCTCACAACTACTTACGACCAAGATAAGGGTTTTAAGATTAACTATGCGTGTCGTGCCGAACAAGCGTATGAAGGGCGGAGAGCCGAAGGGCCGTATCAAGTGTTGAGTGCCGAAATCAGGTTCAAGTTATAAGTCTTGGATGCAGGGGCTTGAAGGGTAAGCAAAATAACGCTGGCTATCATGTGTAGCAAAGCGAAAGACGGGGCACGCAGTGTGCCCCGTCCTCCCGTCAGCGCTGAGGATTCAACGTCAAGTGCACATGACGGTTGACGTCCTTGTACAGCAGGTAGCTGAACTTGCCTGGGCCGCCAGCGTAGCAGGCCTGCGGGCAGAAGGCGCGCAGCCACATGAAGTCGCCGGCTTCCACTTCGACCCAGTCCTGGTTCAGGCGGTACACCGCCTTGCCTTCCAGCACATAAAGCCCATGTTCCATGACGTGGGTTTCAGCGAACGGAATCACGCCGCCCGGCTGGAAGGTGACGATGTTGACGTGCATGTCGTGACGCATGTCGGCCATGTCGACGAAGCGGGTGGTGACCCAGCGGCCTTCGGTACCTGGCATTTCGATGACGGTGGCGTTGTCGCGGTGGGTGACGAACGACTCAGGCACGGCCAGGCCTTCGACCTTCTGGTAGTGCTTGCGCAGCCAGTGGAAGGTGACGTTGGCCTTGCTGTTGTTGCGCAGGCTCCACTCGGCGCCCGGGGCCAGGAAGGCATAGCCGCCTGGGGTCAGGGTGTGGTGCTTGCCTTCGACGGTGATGTCCAGCTCGCCTTCGACGATGAACACTACCGCTTCGGCGTTCGGGTCCAGCTCAGGGCGCTCGCTGCCGCCTTCCGGAGCCACTTCGACGATGTACTGCGAGAAGGTTTCGGCAAAACCGGTCAGCGGGCGAGCGATGACCCACATGCGCATCTTGTCCCAGAACGGCAGGTGGCTGGTGACGATGTCACGCATCACGCCTTTGGGGATGACGGCATAGGCTTCGGTGAACATGGCACGGTCAGTCAGCAGCTCGGTCTGAGCTGGGTGCCCACCGTGGGGGGCGAAGTAGGAGTGGTTCGACATGAGCGGTCTCGACTTGTTGTTCTCTCCCCGTGCCTTGGACCACACCGGCCGGTGCGTGCAGGGGATGTGCGGACAGCATAGGGGGCAGCCCGCATCATCCACAAATTAAATGTTGAAATACTCGACATTCAGTTACTGAATGCGAACCTGGCGCCCCGCGTGGGCCTCCGGCAGGCGGTCGCCGTGGCCGAAAAGCTTGTGGCGCAAGGTGCCGTCGGCGTAGCCCAGTGGGTAGCGACCACGGCGCTGAAGCTCCGGTACCAGCAGTTCGACGACGTTGGCCAGGTCGTCCGGTTGTACGGCATAGGTGAGGTTGAAACCGTCGATGCCGGTCAGCTCGAGCCAGTGCTCCAGCTGGTCGGCAATCTCGCCTGGCGAACCGACCAGTACCGGGCCACGTCCGCCCAGGCCGACGAATTCCGCGGCTTCCCGCACGGTCCAGCGGCGGTTCGGGTCGGCGGCAGTGAACGCCGCCAGGGCGGCGCGGCCAGCATCATTCTCGACATATTCGATGGGCGCATCCGGCTCGAGGCCGGCGAAGTCGATGCCGGTCCAGCCCGAAAGCAGGGCGAGGGCCGCATCCAGGTCGACGTAACGGCGGTATTCGGCAAAGCGCGCCTGGGCCTCTTGTGTGGTTGGCGCGACGATCAGCAGCGCCTGGGCATAGATCAGCACCTCGTCGCGGCCACGCCCGGCCACCTCGCTGGCCTGGCGAATACCGTCGGCGTAGCGGCGCAGCACGGTGGGGGTCGGGCCGCTGATGAACACGCATTCGGCATGCCGGGCGGCGAACTGCTGGCCGCGCGCCGAGGCACCGGCCTGGAACAGTACCGGTGTGCGCTGGGGCGAAGGCTGGCACAGGTGCATGCCGGGCACCTGGAAGTGTTCGCCCGCGTGCTGGATGGCGTGCACTTTCGACGGTTCGATGTAGCGGCCGGTTTCGCGTTCCAGTGGCACGGCATCGTCCTCCCAGCTTTTTTCCCAGAGTTTGTACAGCACCTCCAGGTACTCCTCGGCCAGGTCATAGCGCTGGTCATGGCCCAGCTGGCGGGCCAGGCCCAGGTTGCGCGCGGCGCTGTCGAGGTAGCCGGTGACGATGTTCCAGCCAACCCGGCCATTGCTCAGGTGATCGAGCGTCGACATGCGCCGGGCAAACGGATAGGGGTGCTCGTAGGTCAGCGAGAAGGTCACGCCGAACCCCAGGTGCTCGGTGACCCCGGCCATGGCCGGCACCAGCAGCAGAGGGTCGTTGACCGGCACCTGCACGCCACCGCGCAAGGCAGCTTGCGGTCCACCCTGGTAGACATCGTAGATACCCAGCACGTCGGCGATGAACAGCGCATCGAACAGCCCGCGCTCCAGCAGGCGCGCGAGGTCGGTCCAGTAGTCCAGGCGGTTGAACGCCACGCTGGTGTTGCGCGGGTGGCGCCACAGCCCCGGGGACTGGTGGCTGGCGGCGTTCATGCTGAAGGCGTTGAAACGGATGTGGCGGGGCATGGCGTTCACTCCCTGGTCACGGCAATACAGACGCCGGGTAGATCGCATCGGCCACCTGCAGCTTGCGCGGGATCAGGCCCAGGCCATGGAAGGTATCGGCCAGTTTCTGCTGCTCGGCGACGATCTCAGGGGTGATGGCCACGGCGTTGTAGTTGCGCCGCTCGCTGGCCACCTCCAGCACGTTGGCGCTGATGCCCAGTTGTGGTGCCAGCAGCGCGGCGACTTCGGCGGGCTTGGCGTTGGCCCACTGGCTGACCTTGCCCAGCTCGCTGAAGAAGGTTTTCAGCAGGTCGCGGTGCTGGTCGGCGAAGGCGGCGGTGGACAGGTAGAAGGTGCGGTTGTTGGACAGGCCGCTGCCATCGCGCAGGTTCTTCAGGCCCGGCTGGCTTTCGGCTGCGGCGAGGAACGGGTCCCACAGGGTCACAGCCTGCACGCTGCCTGATTGCAGGGCGGCAACAGCATCGGCGGCGTTGTTGACATAGGCCGGGGTGATGTCCTTGTAGCTCAGGCCGGCCTGCTCCAGAGCCACCGCCAGCAGGTATTGGGCATTCCAGCCGCGGCCGGTGGCCACGCGCTTGCCTTTGAGGTCCTGCACCGCGGTGAGGTGATCCTGCTCGCGCACCACCAAGCCGATGCCGCGCGGGTAGGGTTGTTCGGCGGCCAGGTAGACCA
Source organism: Pseudomonas sp. LRP2-20 (assembly GCF_024349685.1). Taxonomy (NCBI): domain Bacteria; kingdom Pseudomonadati; phylum Pseudomonadota; class Gammaproteobacteria; order Pseudomonadales; family Pseudomonadaceae; genus Pseudomonas; species Pseudomonas sp. LR2-20. The sequence goes on from NZ_AP025944.1 coordinate 2,716,455, forward strand.
CCGGCTTGCCGGCGGCCTGGGCGAACACCGATGGCGCGTCTGCAGCGTGGCCCAGGTCGATGGCACCGGTGCTAAGCGCCTCGAGCAGTTGCGGCCCGGCGGCGAATTCGTGCCAGCTGACCTTCACGCCTTGGGGCGCCAGGGCCTTTTCCAGCGCGCCGCTGCCTTTGAGGATGTTGATGCTGTTGAATTTCTGATAGCCGATGCGCAGGGTCTTGGTGTCTTCGGCGAAGGCGCTGGACCAAGGCAGCAGGCTGCTGGCGACAGTCGCCAGAATGCCGCCTAGCAGCAGGCGGCGCAGGGGGGAGAAGGGCATTGACGTCGCTCCTTGAGCAGGTGGGAAAGGGTGCACCCAGCCTAAGGAGGAGGCCTCTGGCTTTCAATTTTTTAATTCCATTTTGTTAGAATGTTTTGTTCTTTTTATATCATTTTGTGTTTGCGTCATCTGATGACGACAATTTCTCATGCGCTTGCTAGCATTCGGGCCAAAATCGAGGAGCCCCCGTTCATGTCCATCCTGCGCCGGCGCAGCACCCGTATCGCCCTGATTGCCACCACCGGCCTGGTGGCCGCGACTCTCGGCTTTTTCGCCTGGCAATCGTTCTACCCGGTGCAGGCCGCCAGTGGCTGGCGTGTTCAGGTGCTGCACCGCGACGTGGCCAAGGCCGCCTCGCTGCTGCCCCAGGCCGACGGCAGCCTGCTGGTCAGCCGCGAGCTGGATGACGGCAAAGGCAGCATTCTCAAGATCACCGCCAGCGGCGACCGCGTGGTGCTGATCGACAACCTGTCCAAGCCCGACGGCATGGTCGCGGCACAAGGTGGCTGGGTGTTCAGCCAGGAAGGCGGCCACGCGCCGGTCAGCCTGTCCCGCGATGGCCAGGTCACCCACCTGTTCAACGGTGATAGCGTGCAGGGGCTGTGGAACGACGGCGATCACCTGTATGCCATCGAAGACCGCAAGGGCAATGGGCGCCTGATGCGCTATGACTGGGCCAGCGGCCAGCTCGACGTGCTGCGTTCGGGGTTGACCGAAACCGAGGGCCTGGCCCGTTGCGCCGACGGCCGCCTGCTGTACACCGAAAAAGGCACCGGTATCGTTCGTGCGTTGTCCGATGACGGTAAAGACCCGGTGGTGGTCGAGGGCCTGCGCCATCCCACCTTCCTGATGTGCGACCAGCGTGGCCTGTGGATCAGCGAAGACAACACCCACCGCGCGCGCCTGCTGCGCGTGGATGCCGATGGCACCCAGCACGTGGTACTGACCTTCCTCAAGGCACCGCAGTCGATCGTTGCGGACGGCAAGGGTGGCTACCTGCTCGCGGAAGGCGGGCGCAATCGCGTGCTGCAGCTGACCCCGCCCGCCGACGAGGCCACCGCCCAGCGTTAACTGGGCAGGCGGCGATATCGCGGGGTTGCATGGGGCAGGGTCCGTCCAGGCAGGAGGCACGCAGGCTAGCGGGTTGTTGAATGGAATTTCAAGATCGATGCTGCCTGTTCCGGCGCTTTCGCGGGCAAGCCCGCTCCCACAGGTTTCGCACAAACCTCAGGTTCTGTGGAGTACCTGTCTTGCTCAATTTCCAGAATCTGGCGCGATCCCTGTGGGAGCGGGCTTGCCCGCGAAGAGGCCGGAACCGGCTAACCCGCAATCATCAGCAACGACTGTGGCACGGGGCTTTGTGGATGCTGCGGTTCTTGCAGGCTCAGCAATCTGAAACCCGCCATGTCCAGCGCATTCAGCCAGCTGGCCAAAGTCCGGAAATACCACGGCATCGGTCGCCAGTCGCCAGCAAACCCGGTAAACGACTCCTCGCGCCAGCCGTCCTGATAATCACCGCCCGCCACGCTCCAGGGGTGCAAGGTCTGGATCACCAGCGCGCCAGCGGGTGCGAGCAGGGCTTTCATGGCCGCCAGCAAGGGGATGATGTCTTGATGCAGCAGGGCGAAATTGGCGCAGATCAGGTCATAGCCACTGCCAATGTCCACCGCACCTTCGGCCAGCTGCGCATAACTGGCCTGGTGCACCTGCGCTGAGCCTGCGGCCCGGGCAGCCTCCACCAGCGCGGCGTCGCCATCCACACCGGCCACCTCGATGCCGCGATCAGCCAGCGCCCGCAGCAACCAGCCCTCGCCGCAGCCGAGGTCCAGCACCCGCTCAGGCTGGCGACCGAGGATCGCCAGCAGGATTGCCTGGTCGGTCACCTGCAGGCGGCTCTCGATGGCGCCGCCACGCACTGCGTCTATCCAGGCCCGGGCGTTGAGCTGCCAGCTGTGCAGCAGGGCGTCTTCGGGGTTGGGCATGGTCGTGTTCCTGAGCAGAGGGCCTGCTCAAGCATAGGCATCTACCGGTGCCTTGTCTGCGCTCGCCTGCGCCGGTGCCTGCAGCGCCTCGCGGCCGTAGAAGCCCAGGGCAGTGGCCCAGGTGGTCAGCCACACGAAGATCCCGGCCCAGAAGGTGTGCGACATGTAGTGCCAACCTTGCAGCACGCGGGTCGTGCCGTAGATGAAGCCGATCAGCAGAATGGCAACCAGCAGCTTGCGCGCATGCTGCCAGCGGTGGCGCAGTGCCACGAAGTACAGCGCCAGCAGGGTGAAGCCGCTGGAAGCGTGGCCGCCCGGCCAGCAACGGCCTTCGCCAGCCTTGCTGAACCAGCTGAAGTTCTCGTACCACTCCACGCGTGCTTCGTGGCCGCCGTAGAGGGTGGTTTCCACCGGGCAGTACACGCTGGTGTGGCTTTTCAGGTAATGGATGACGGTGGTGCACAAGGCAAATGCCACCACCACGAACAGAAAGTCACGGCGATGACGGCTGGTGAAGCGCAGGACCGGGCTGATTCGAGCGGCATTCAGGCCGCGGGTGATCAGGGCGTCGGGGTGGTTGGCCAGGCGTGGCCAGATGAACGACAGCAGCGAACCGATAACCGCCGCCTCACCGGTCCAGTCCGGCAGGATGCGTGGCCATTTGTGGGTCACTTTCTCGAACAGCCTGTTTTCCAGCAGCGGGAATTGCCCGGTGACCGGGTCGAGCAGCAGGTTGCTGATCCAGCGGTCCAGTTCGGTAAGGTCGAACAGCAGGAACACGATCGCTGCCAGCAGCAGTGGCAAGAGCAGGTTGTTGGCGTAGAACGTGGTGCGTGAAGAAACGGGCATGCTTACTTCCCTGTGCTGCTGTTGAGTGTCTGCCATTGGTTGGCGTTGAGTTGCCCGAGCAAGTGGGCCTTGCCGTTGCTGTCTTTGCTGATGAACAGGGTGCTGGCATAGCCGGCAACGCGTTCGCCGCCTGCTACGCGCAGTTGCCGTTCGAGGTGATCGATGCAGCCACTGTGGGTGACCAGCACCAGGTTGTGGCCCTCGCGCTTGTGCGCCAGGGCGGCGTTGGCAAAGGTGCTGTCACAGCGCGCCAGCCATTCCTGGGTTTCGATACCCTTGCCGAAGACGAACGACGCGGTCTGCTGGGTGCGGACTTCCGGGCTGCTGAGGATATCGGCATTGGCCAGGCCCAGGCGGCGGATGCCGTCGCCGACGGCGGCAGCGGCCTGGCTGCCGTCAACGGTGATGCCGGCAGGGTCGCCAAGGCAGGCATGGTTGGAGCGGTCGCAGCGTTCGGCATGGCGGACCAGGACAATCACCTTGCCGCTGTTCCAGGCGCTGTAGACGCCATTTTCGCTCATCAGTTGCGGGCTGCCCAAGTTGGTGACATGCGGACGAAGCACGTGCCAGAGGCCGAACGCCATGATGGCCAGCAATACGGCCAACAGCCAGACTGCAGGCAGTTTCCGGCGTTTCGGGCGCAGAAGGCGCGGGTGCGTCGCAATAACATTTTCCAGCATGCTGCCACTCCGAGGACAAGGCTGGCAGCACCTTATCCTCGGGTTTGTGGCCCTGGAGTGAAGCAGATGTGAAAATTGTCTTATCCCTGCCAGCCGCCGCCGAGCGTCTTGTACAAGGTCACCCGGTTGACCTGCTCGGCCAGTTGCAGGCTGATCAGCGCCTGCTGCGCGCAATAGAGCGGGCGCTGGGCGTCGAGCATATTGAGGAAGCTGTCCGAGCCTTGCTTGTTCCGCGCCAGCGACAGGTTGTTACGGGTCTGGTTGTTATCGGTCTGCAATGTAAGCGATGTCTCGGGTTTGTACCCGCGAAGGGGCCAGAGCAGGATTACAGGGCCTTGCGCATGAACACACGAGAAAACCCTTGCTCTTCGGCCCGGTGAGTCTCGACATAACCCAGTTTCTTATAGAGCTCGATGTTCTCGGTCATCCGCTCGTGGGTATACAGCCGCACCGCGCTGCACCCAACCTGCCGTGACCGGGTTTCGCACAGCTGCATCAGCACCTTGCCAATCCCTTGGCCCTTGCACTCGGGCAACACGGCGACATTGACCAGCAGCATCTCGTCACTCTCAGGCTCCAGTACCAGCACGCCGGCAACGCGCTTTCCTTGCAGTGCTACATGCACCTCTGCGTCTGCGATAACCTGGCGGTAGTCATCCAGCATCGGAGCGGGCGGTTTGCCGATGCGCGCGATATAGGGCGAGTAGGCCGCCTGGACCAGCCCGGTGATGGCCTCGACGTCAACGGGCTCGGCTCTGCGAAGGATTAGAGGTAAATGCAAAGTAGGGTCTCCGGAAGTCTGCATGAGCTTAATGCAGGCAATCTTGCAGGGCCAATCGTCGTGAGTCTGCGGTTCTTCCTCGGATTCATCGCCAGAACAATCGCCCCGTGATGGGGCGCGTTTGAACGGGTGCACCCTGCCAGTGCGCTTGCAGGGTGCGTGGACCGCTGGAAAGCGCGATAGTTAGCTTGCACACGAGTTGGCGTGCAACTTGCTATCACTTTGCCATCTGATGTCGCTTATGGTGAAGATAATGTCGCTTTCAAGTAGCTCCATGCAGTTGTCATCGAGCGAGAAGGGCTGGCTGCCGTGGTTCGGCAAGACCGGCAAGTTCAGCATGGGCTGGGCCTGCCACCTCAACCGCGCGCACTACCCGGTGGTCGAGCAGACCTTCGAAGCCATCGCCCAGACCCGCGTGCAGTTGCTGCAGAACTGGGCCCGCGAGCAGTGGGAGCACCTGGCCGAGCTGGCGGAGCAGATGGCGCCAGGCGGCGCTGAGATCGACCGTTCGGTGTTGCTCGACAAGCTGGCCCAGGCTAAAGATTTTTCCGAGCTGTGCGTGATCGACACCGCTGGCAATGTCACCGTCTCTACCTGGGCAAAGCGCGGCAACTCACGGATCGACCAGATGCAGGCATTGGCCCAGGGCCTGAAGGCGCCGTTCCTCCACGGCCCCTACAGCGACCCGCTGACGTTGCAGATCGGCCCGTCGTCGTCGCGCTTCCATGATGAAGTGACGCTGATGTTCTACCAGCCGCTCAAGCGCGAAGGCAAAACCGTCGGCTGCCTGTGTGGCCGGGTGCCCAACGATGTGCTCGGTGACCTGATCCAGCGTGAAGCCGGGCACATTTTTGCCGAATCCGGCGACAACTACCTGTTCATGGCGCAGTCGCACTTCGACCGCACCATCGAGCCAGGCACTGCCTTGTCCCGTTCGCGTTTCGAGGACGGCACCTTCACCCACGGCGAGAACCTCAAGAGCGGCGTGCACACGCCCTGGACCACGGTGCAGATCCAGCGCCACACCGAGCTGGAACTGCGCTTCACCGACCCCTCCACCCGTGAACTGCACCCCGGTGTACGGGAAACCATCCGTCACGGGGCCAACCTGTTCGTGACCTACCCAGGCTATTCGGACTATCGCCATGTGCCGGTGGTGGGCAAGGGCGTCACGTTCCAGTTGCCGGGCTCGCCAGACCGTTGGGGGATGATGTGTGAAGCCGACCTGGAAGAAGTCTACCGCCGCCGTTCGCTCAGCTACGGGCTGATGAAGCCCTACGTGGCGACCATGGCCGGGCTGTTCGGCTGCAACTACCTGGTGCAGCACTACGCCGGCTTGCCACAGGGGCTGAACGACGCCATCGAGGCGCTGTGCATGGTTGCCGCCACGCTGCTGTTCAGTGTGCTCGGGCCGAAGCGGCTGGCTGCACGCCTGAACGGCATGAGCGGCGTGCTGCGCACCATCGCCGAAGGCGAAGGCAACTTGCGCCAGCGCCTGGACACCAGCGCCATGGCCAATGACGAAAGTGGCGACATGGCGCGCTGGATCAACAGCTTCATCGACCGCCTGGACGCGGTGGTCGGGCAGGTGGTCAAGGCCAGTCGCACGGTGGGCGCCACCAACCAGATGATGCTGGGCCGCAGCCAGGCGGCGAGCGTGACTTCCACCGATGTGGCCGACGCGGTTCACCAGATGATGATCATCATGGAAGAACAGCTGGGCGAGCTGCAGCAGGCATCGGTCAGCGCTGAGCAGATGAAACAGGCCATGGACGAGGTGGTCAGCCGCGCCCGCGAACAGTTTCTGGCCGTGCAGGCCGGCACCCAGTCGATTCGCGATGTGGTGGCGCGTTCCTCGTCGAGCGTGCAGTTGCTCGACAGCCGCATGGGCCAGATCGGCAACATCACCGGGCTGATCAGCGACATCACCAACCAGACCAACCTGCTGGCCCTCAATGCCGCCATCGAGGCCGCGCGGGCCGGGGAGCATGGCCGTGGTTTCGCGGTGGTGGCCGACGAGGTGCGCAGCCTGGCTGCGCGTACCTCGCGTGCTGCCGACGACATCCGGCACATGGTCGAAGGCCTGCAGAACGAAACCCAGCAAGCCGTGAACTTCATGGAGGAGGGCGTGCAGGATGTCGATGACAGCCTGCGCCTGGCGGAGGATGCCTCGTCGGAGAACGTCCAGCTGCATCAGGCGGTGGAGGCGATGTTCGCAATCATCCAGCAGCTCAACCGGCGCAGCATGGAGTACGGAAAGACCATCGACCAGGTCAACCAGTCCTCCAGTGATATGCGCCAGACAGCGGTGGTGTTGCAGAGCAGTGCCGAGACGGTGAAGGCCAATGCCAGCAAGTTGCAGAAGCTGGTGGGGCAGTTCGAGGTCAGCAGTGAGGGTGGGCGTGCTGCGGCAGCTTGAGCTGGCGAATCTGTGGGCGCGGTTTCATACAGGGTATGATGCGCGCCCGCAATCGGAGCCCGCCATGGCCAAAGACATCGAAAACCCCTGCGTCTCGCTTTGCCAGCTCAACAGCGAGCTGTGCGTGAGCTGCGGCCGCACCCGTGAGGAAATCCGCAAGTGGCGCGGCATGAAGCGCCCGGAGAAGATGGCCACCGTGCAACGCGCGGCCACGCGGATGAAGGCCATCAGCAAAAAGAACGCCAAGCGCCAGGGCAGCGACTGAAGCCGCTGCGCTTGTGTAAGATGCTGGCTCCGCACTGTTCTTGAGCCTGCCGTATGGATACCCACTCGCTTCTCGCCTTTACCCTGGTCGCTGCAATCGCCATCGCAAGCCCGGGGCCGGCCACCTTGATGGCCATCAACAACAGCCTCAACCATGGCCAGCGCAGCACGCTGTGGTCGTCGCTGGGCAATGGCACGGGGCTGTTTTGCCTGTCGGCGGCCGCCATGCTCGGGCTGGGGGCCTTGTTGGCCAGTTCAGAGATGTTGTTCAACGCAGTCAAGCTGATCGGTGCCGGCTACCTGTTCTACCTCGGTGCCCGTCAATTGCTCAAGAAAGGCCCGATGCTGATGGATCAGTCGGCGGCCAAGGTCAGCAGGCCGACCCCGATGAAGTTGTACCAGTCGGCGTTCCTGACCGCCGTCACCAACCCCAAGGCGACCCTGTTCTTCACTGCACTGTTCCCGCAGTTCATCGACCAGGGCGCGCCGCTGCTGCCGCAGTTCCTGACCCTGACCGGGATTTTCGTGGCCTTGTCGCTGACGTCGCTGAGCCTCTATGCCGCGCTGGCCGCGCGGGCCAAAGGTGTGCTGACCCGGCCGGCGCTGTCGCGCTGGGTGAGCCGGGTGGTCGGCACCACGTTCATTGGCTTTGGTGCGGCGATTCTCACCATGCGCCGGCAGTAACCCCTCGCTGGCAAGCCGGCTCTTACAGGGATATCACCGGCCTGCAGGCCTGCACTATACCTGTGGGAGCCGGAGCACAGAACAGCGGCTGAGACGGAAACAAGACTCATGATGATCGAGCCGCGAGGGGTGTTGAATACCGGTCATGAAGGCGGGGAGCGAACAGCGCTGAATGACGTCTGGATCTGATTCGAGATCGATAGCAGTGGCTCGCTTCATCACGGGGAAGGATTGATTGGGTCAGTGCCTTCCAAATTGCGCACGGTAGGCCATGGGTGCCAGCCCGACGGCCTTGCGAAAGGCTGCACGAAAACTTTCCGCCGAGGCGAACCCGCAACGTCCAGCGATTTGCTCATTGCTCAACGGGCTGCTTTCCAGCAGGTCGCGCGCCAGATTCATGCGAACCTGAAGCAGCCAGGCTTTTGGTGCCATGCCGGTCGCTTCGCTGAACCGTCGCAGGAAGGTGCGTTCGCTCATCAGTGCCTTGGCCGCCATTTGCTTCACCGTCAGAAGGCTATCCACATGACGGGTCGCCCATTCCAGTACCGATGCCAGATCATCGCGAGGCTTCTGGGCAACCGGTGCTGGAATGAACTGCATTTGCCCCCCCGCGCGCTGCGGCGCCATGACCAGGCGCCGCGCAACCGCGTTGGCGACATGGGTGCCAAAGTCCCGGCTCACCAGGTGCAGGCAGGCGTCGATCCCGGCAGCGCTACCTGCCGAGGTAATCAGCTGGCCGCTGTCCACGTACAGCACACCCGGATCCACTTCGATACAGGGGTAGCGTTGCGCGAGTTCATCCGTATACCGCCAATGGGTGGTGGCGCGCTTGCCGTCCAGAAGGCCTGCGGCCGCGAGTACAAATACCCCTGAACAGATCGAGAGCAACCGGGCGCCCCGCTGATGGGCGGCGATCAAGGCGTCCAGCAGCGCTTGTGGCGGGCGTTCATCACGGCTGCGCCAACCGGGGATGATGATGGTCTGGGCATCGATGAGCGACTCCATCCCGAATTCGGCCAGCACCTGCATGCCACCTGCCGCCCGCATCGGCGCGGGGTCGATGGCGACGATGCGATGGCGGTACCAGGCAAACTCGAATTCCGGGCGTGGCAGAGCGAAAATCTCCACGGCAATACCGAATTCGAACGTACACAGCCCGTCATAGGCCAGCACGGCAACCAAACCTGGGTCGTTGAGCATTGGCGGAAAACTACCGGTCACTGTCGAGTGCGCCACTGTAGCGGTATCGGTCGGCTTCCTACAATGGGCGCACTTTCAATCGAGGAGTGATACCCATGCCTAGCGTGGTCAGCGAATACCCTGCCGCAAACCCCTCCGATGCCTCGCTGCACTTCAGGCGGCGCCTGGCATTTGAAACCGACTGTTCGGACGTTCAGCGCAGCCAGCAGTCGGGTGAAGTCGACTATGTACTGGTCGACGTCAGGAGCAGCGAGGCCTTTGCACTTGGGCATGTGCCGGGTGCTATCAACATCCCGAGCCGCATGATCAGCGCACAGCGGATGGCCGAATATGCTTGTCAGACGCTGTTCGTTGTCTATTGCGCTGGCCCTCATTGCAATGGCGTACATCGGGCGGCGGTGCGCTTGGCTGAACTGGGCTATCCAGTCAAGGAAATGATCGGAGGGGTCACCGGTTGGCTCGATGAAGGCTTCTCGCTGGTTGGCGAGAATGTCTCTGCCCTCGGCAACGGCGTTTCCTGCGCATGTTGAGTAGAGAGGGCTGCGTTCGGCCGGCACTGCGCGGGGATGTACCCGCGCTGATTGGGCTCATGCGGGCGTTGGCGGAATTCGAGGGGTACCTCGATGAATTCGCAGTGGATGAAAACGCGCTGCTTGCACGTGCGTTTGGCGAGAGCCCCGAGTGTAATGTTTTTGTCGTCCAGGGCGCAGAAGGTATCGCTGGCTATGCCGTCGGGTTGATTATCCCTTTCACTTATGACTTGCGACCGACCGTAGTGCTCAAGGAACTGTTCGTGGCGCCCAGTGACCGGGGAAAAGGGTTCGGAGCAGCATTGCTGAGCCAGGTTGCTGCCTGGTCGCTGGAGCAGGGAGCGGGGAGGTTGAAGTGGGACGTGTTGGCCGGGAATCACAGCGCTGAAGCGTTCTATCGGCAGCATGGCGGTCGACCAGAGGCGAAATGGATGCCATACCAGATGAGCGAGGTAGGGTTAAAAGTTCTATCCCGCATGGAATAACGGTCTCACGGACGCTTGGAGTCTCAATCCTGCATGGTGCTGGCGACGTACCTGATTTGGGGCTGGTGAGGACTCGGATGTTTTCGCCGTGGGGTATGTAGCGCCAGACACCACGCAAACCTTAGGCATGCGTCGTCCGCTATGGGTCGATGCAGCCATTCGTGTTCTAGAGCCTGTATATCAGTCGCTGGCTAGTGTGGCCGCTTCGCGGTCCATCGCCGTGGTTCGTCGCTACGACAAGCGCGCCTCCCACAGGGTTCGCGCAACTGGCTGTTTTGCCCGACTGCGGATACGATCCATCTCCGTCTCATGAAAAGGAATTCAAGAAAATGGATGTACTTTGCACCTCTCTGGATGAAGTTCGGCAGCGCATCGATGTCATCGACCGGAGCCTGGTTTCACTGCTCGCCCAGCGTGGCAAGCTTGTGACGCAGGCCGCGCGTTTCAAGAAAACCACAGATGACGTGCGCGCGCCTGCGCGGGTCGAGCAAGTCATTGCCAAGGTGCGTGACATGGCCGAGGAGGTGGGTGCTTCGGCAGCGGTTGTGGAACAGGTGTACCGGGCCATGATCTCGGCGTTCATCGCCGAAGAGCTGAACATTCACGCCAAGCTGACCCAAGGGGCCTGAGGTTCGGGGGCATAGTCGAAGGCTGAGTGGTATGCCACGCGGGTGTGTACAAACCGTTTGGAAATGATCAGATTTTTCCCCTTTCTTGTAGTCCATTTCCCAAAGATACTCTTCCCCCGCATTTTCCGTTGCGGCCGCTCTGGCAGGGCTCTAGTCTCGGCGTGTCGCTGCTCATCAGCGACACGGCTTTGACAGGCCGTAACGGTATTATGCATGTGGCTCGCCTGATATGGCGGCTGTACGTGGGGCACGCTTGCGTGCGCCGGAACTTGCATAGTCCGCCGGTCTGTCAACCCATGTACAGCTGCCACCCGAGTGTTTGACAGCATTCGAGGGGGAAGCCCACAAAAGGTACTATGCGATGTTGAAGATTGTCCCCGATCCACCCCACGATATTCATTCCCTTGAAGACACCCTGATCCAGGCCACGGACTACGCCCTGTGCGCGACGACTGTGGTGCATCAGGCATTGCTGCTGCAGCCCAAGTCACCGGCGTCGATCCTGATGATGGCCTCGATGCATGAAATGGAAGCGCTGCGGGCTTTGCTCGAGTCAGCGCTTATCCAGGTGCAGATGCCCGGTGGGCCTCGGACTTTGCACTAAGGCTCAAGTAATTGGCTGACTGGTCTGGCCTCTTCGCGGGCAAGCCCGCTCCCACAGGTACAGCGCAAATCCTGAAGCCTGTGGTGTTTTCTGTGGGAGCGGGCTTGCCCGCGAAAGGGCCCGACCAGGCGATGGAAATTTCAGGGAGATCAACAATGACCACAGACGACACCCAATGCACGGTCGGCAAGACCACCTTCTACCAAGGTGAAAACCAGACCCACCCGCTGTTTCGCATCGAACCCGGCATCCCTTGCCGCGATGCCCGCGAGCAAGCCTCGGAACTGATGGGCTATGTGCGCGAACTGACTATCCTCGGTTTGATGGACGAGAAGCCGATGTTGATCTGGGCTTCGCACTACCTGAGCGCGATGGCCAAGGCCCTGATGGATGATGCCGAGCTTGGCATGGCGCAGTGAGCAGACCAGGCTTCAGGCCGTTGCCAGTGCCCAGGCTCAAGCCGACGCACGGGCAAACGGCTAGGCCGTCGGGCTTGGCTCGGTCGGGTTATCGGTGCCAGCAGCCTTGGCCTCGGTTTCAAGTTTCAGCCGGTCGGCCTTGCTGATGTACTTGGGCTTGTTGCTCTTGGGCGCCAGCTTGGCATTGGCCTTTTTCTGGTGGGCCTTGAGCAACTGTTTGAGTTTCTTCTGGCGGTTCATTGTCCATCTCTGGTGTGCAGCGTAGGTCGCGCATTGTACCTCGGGAACTTCATGCTGCGGGCCTGGTCTGTAGCGTCTCGCCGAATCCGTCTGACGCTTCCTTGTCCTCTTGAGTGCCTCCCCCATGCCGACCCAGCGCCTGCTGTCAGCACTGTTCCTGTTGTTCAGCGCCGTCGCCTGCCAAGGCGTGCAGGCGGGTTCCTACGCGGCACCGGCGCGCAGCAACAAAGCCTCGACCCAGCTGATCGAGGCCGCCTCGCGCCAGTATGAACAGGGCAAGCTGGACCAGGCCGCCGCCACGCTGGAACGTGCGCTGCAGATCCAGCCGGGCAACCCAGCCACGTTGCACTACCTGGGCGTGCTGCGCCTGGAACAGGGGCAGTACGACCAGGCTGAAGTGCTGGCGGTACGCTCCAACCAGCGAGTTGGCAGCAACACTGCGCTGCGCAATCGCAACTATCAGCTAATCGAGGCTGCGCAAAAGGCCCGTGGTTCTGGCTGGGTGCCTGTCTCTCGATGACCGGGACATTGGTGAATTGAATTCCACTGATAAATGACAATTCGCCAATAATTCGGTATTTGGGAATGAATAAACTGGCAGGCCATTAATCGGAGCTTCCCAATGTCTGCCTACGAAACAACCGTACCGGTTGCTTCCACCTCCAAAGGCGCAGGAATCAGTATCGCGATCCTGGCCTTTTCCGCCTTTCTCATCGTCACCACCGAGTTTCTGATCGTCGGTCTGCTCCCCGCGCTGGCCAGGGACTTGGACATTTCGATTGCCGTTGCCGGGCAACTGGTCACGCTGTTCGCCTTCACCGTAATGCTTTTCGGTCCACCCCTGACAGCGGCGCTGTCGCACCTGGAACGGAAAAAACTGTTCATCGCGATCCTGCTGCTGTTCGCCGCAGCCAACGCCGTTGCCGCCGCCTCAAGCAGCTTCTGGGTACTGGCCGTTGCCCGTGTGCTGCCTGCCTTGGCCTTGCCGGTGTTCTGGGGCACAGCCAGTGAGACCGCCGCGCAACTGGCCGGGCCGCAGCGAGCGGGGCAAGCCATTTCAAGGGTTTACCTGGGGATCTCGGCAGCCATGCTGCTGGGCATTCCGCTGGGTACCGTGGCGGCCAGTGCGATCGGCTGGCGCGGGGCGTTCTGGCTGCTCGCCGGGCTTTCATTGATCATGGCGGCGGCCATGTGGGTGTGCATGCCGAGCGTAGCGCGCACGGCCAAGGTGGAATTCCTCAAGCAGGCGCGGATCTTCAAGGAACCCTGTTTCCTGGCCAACGTGCTGCTCTCTGTGCTGGTGTTCAGTGCCATGTTCATTGCCTACACCTACCTGGGCGACATCCTCGAGCGTGCCGCAGGCGTGGCCCCGGCCGATGTTGGTTGGTGGATGATGGGCTTTGGCGCCATTGGCCTGGTCGGTAACTGGATTGGCGGCAGGGTCGTCGACCATTCGCCGATCAACGCCACCGTTGGCTTCCTCGTGCTGCTGGCCTTGGGCATGGCCGCGACGGCTGCGCTGGCCCAGGGCGGCTGGCTGTTCTGTGTTGCGCTCGGGCTGTGGGGCATCGCCAATACCGCGCTTTACCCGATCAGCCAGGTGCGGGTCATGCGTTCGGTCAGCCACGCACAGGCGCTGGCGGGCACCACCAACGTCTCGGCGGCCAATGCCGGCATTGGCGTGGGAGCCATCCTCGGCGGCATGACCCTGTCGAAACTGGGTATCGGCTACCTTGGTTACATGGCCGCTGCCGTAGCGCTGCTCGCGCTGCTGCTGGCGCTGGCCGTTCGCAACCTCGCGCCTGAGCGCTAGGGCCTGCTGCCATCGGCGGGCTGGCTGCCATGGGGTGTCAGCCTTGGCAGCAGGTAGTCCAGCAGTGCGCGCACCTTGGGCTGGTTCTCGCGGCTTTTCAGCCATACCAGGTTCATGGGCAGGCCGTCCGTTGCCAGCTCGGGCAACACCTCGACCAGCGTGCCCTGGTCGAGGTGCCGCTGGGTCAGCCAGGTCGGCAGCTGGCCGATACCATGCCCGGCGAGCACCGCGGCTACCTCGCCCTCGCCATCACCGACGGCGATACGCGCCTGCAGCGTGCGCCGCTCCATCTCCCCCGGCTGGCGGCCCTTGAAGAACCAGGGGCTGACCTGGCCGTCGCCGTGCCCATAGCCGACACAATCATGCTGATCGAGATCACGCGCGCTTTGCGGGGTACCGTGCTGTGCAAGGTAGCTGGGTGCGGCGCAGAAGATCAGGCGTTGCGCACCGAAATACTGGTGGCCCAGGCCGGCTGGCCAGGCATCCGGGCCGCCGATGCGCACGACGATGTCGATGCCTTCGTGTACCGGGTCGATGAAACGGTCGGTAAACGAGATGTGCGGTTGCAGCAGCGGATGCTGGTGAATGAAATCCAGGATCAGCGGCAGCACATGCAACCGGCCGTAGGAGGCCGGCAGGTCTATTCGTACCTTGCCGTGAGGCGCATCGCCCTCGGCGCTGAGCGCATGTTCTACCTGTTCCAGGTCGGCCAGTACCGACGTGCAGGTACGGTAGAAGGTGACACCCGCATCGGTCAGCGCCAGGGTGCGGGTAGTACGGTTGAACAGTCGTGCTCCCAGGCGTTGCTCGAGGCGCGCCACGCTCTTGCTCACCGCAGACCCGGTGAGGTTCAACCGTTCGGCTGCTGCAGTGAAACTGCCCAGGTCTGCGACGGCGACGAACACGTCGAGCCCCTTCAGCCGTTCAGATGAAAACATTCGTTGCTCCTTGTGCACCATTGGAACAGGAATTGCTCGCAATGCTGTAAACCTGACCTGGCAGGGGATTGGCCAATGCTCATGCACGACCACTACTTCATGTACTTCGTTGTCGCGACTGTGCTGGCCGTGGATGGGGTGGCGGTCACCCTGTATTGGCGTTGCAAACCCTGAAACCCAGCCTCGGGGGCAGGATACCCCTAGTCGGGGCCTTTGCGATGGATCGGCGAGCGGCAGCGCTTCCAAACCCACGGTGATGGCGGTAGCCTCGGGAGACCTTGGCCGATAGAAATTCCATTCCCATGCCTGCAGGTTTCCCCGGGTTGCCGTCACTCAATGCGCTGCGAGTATTCGAAGTGGTCGCGCGTCAGCTGAACTTTCGCCTCGCCGCCGAGGAGCTGGGCGTGACCCAGGCCGCTGTCGCCCAGCAGGTGCGCGGGCTGGAAGCCAGCCTGCAGGTGCGCCTGTTCGAGCGCCTGCCGCGGGGCGTTGGCCTGACCGATGCCGGGCGTGGCTATGCGGCGAGCATCCGCAGCGCCCTGGTGATGATCGATGAAGCCACCCGGCTGCTACGCCCGGCGCCGTCCCAGCTCACCGTCAGCGTGACCCCGACCTTTGCGTCGAAATGGCTGATTCCAAGGCTCGGCCACTTCGCCGAGGCCCATCCCGACATCGATCTGCGCCTGCTGGCCAGCGACCGTCTCTCGCACTTCCATACCGATGGCGTCGACATCGCTGTGCGCTACGGGCAACCGCCGTTCGGTGGCGGGCTGAACGTCGAGCTGCTGATGGAGCAACGCATCGTCGCCGTGGCCAGCCCGGCATTGCTGGCTGCAATGGGCAAGCCAGAGAGCTTTGCCGCCTTGCAGGGTTATGTTGCCTTGCACGATGGGCATAACTTCTGGCCGCAGTTCACGGCTGCCTTTTTTCCTGATCATCCGAAGCCGATGTCGAAGACCGTGCGCTTCAACCAGGCATCGCTGGCCATCGACGCCGCCATTGGCGGGCAGGGCATTACCCTCGCCAGCTATGCCTTCGTCAAGGACGACATCGCCGCTGGCAGGCTGCAGCAGGTGTTCCCCGAGCAGCTGCGGCTGGACAAGGCGTTCTACCTGGTGTGGCCACGCAAGGCACAGGAGGCGCCAGCGCTGGGCCTTGTCAGGGCATGGCTCAAAGGTCAGGTAGACGAAAGATAATCTACTGGCTAGACGAACTTTACCTGCCTCTCTCGTTCAGCGGATCGCTGCTAGTGTGATGACACTTGCAACAGCGCAGTTTCATCAACGAAGGAGGCAACATGTCTGTAGAGAAAGTGGCAATCATCACCGCCGGTGGCAGCGGCATGGGCGCGGCCGCGGCACGTCGGCTGGCGGCTGATGGTTACAAGGTCGGCATCCTGTCCTCTTCGGGCAAGGGTGAGGCGCTGGCGGCCGAACTCGGTGGCATCGGCATCACCGGCAGCAACCAGTCGGTCGAAGACCTGCAGCGGCTGGTGGATGCCGTGGTCGAGAAGTGGGGGCGTATCGACGTGCTGGTCAACAGCGCTGGCCACGGCCCGCGCGCGCCAATCCTGGAGATCAGCGACGAGGACTGGCACAAGGGCATGGACACCTACCTGCTCAATGTCATCCGCCCGACACGGCTGGTGACGCCTTACATGCAAAAGCAGAAGGGTGGGGTGATCATCAACATCTCCACCGCCTGGGCGTTCGAGCCTGTTGACCTGTTCCCCACCTCGGCTGTGTTCCGCTCGGGCCTGGCCGCCTTCACCAAGATCTTCGCCGATAACTTCGCCGGCGATAACGTGCGCATCAACAACGTGCTGCCAGGCTGGATCGACAGCCTGCCGGCCACTGAGCAGCGCCGCGACAGCGTACCGCTCAAGCGCTATGGCACCAGTGAAGAGATTGCCGCCACCATCGCCTTCCTCGCCAGCGACGGTGCTGCCTACATCACCGGGCAAAACATCAAGGTCGACGGTGGCGTGACGCGCAGCGTCTGATCAGGTTCTTTGGGGGAGCAATAGGGGTTCGGCACGATGTTTTCAGCGCTTTCGAGATCGAGCGCCGCCCGCGCGGCGCTCGATTTCATAGGCGCTGAAGATCTTGTGACAGGCACCTGAAGGCCCAGATGCCAATTTTACGTTTTGCGACAATTTTTTTACGTTTGTCGTTATAACGTTACGGCGCTCGTCGTCGGTTGCCGTCAGCTCGTTCGGCTCATGACTTGCGAAGCCTGGTATTTCCTGGAGTCCTAATGAGAGTCGATCTAGACACCGAGGCCGCCGACCTCGATGGTTTACCGCGATTTCAGCGTGCAAGGGTTCATGCGCGCCAGTTGATGTTGCTGATGTACCTGGCGTTGGCGGGCGTAGCGCTGCTGGCGGTCATGCAGGGGCTGATCGGGCTGTTCAGCCCTGACTCGCACTGGTTGGTCCTGCTCGCGGTCAATGGCGCCATGCTGTTGCTGCTGGCGGGCGCAGCGCAGTCGGCCTGGCGGGTGGCCAGCTGGCGTGCGACGGCCATGGGCCAGGTGCCTGTCCCGTTGATGTTCTGGCGCGCCGCAGGCGAAACCGTGGAGCCTGAGTCGCTCAGCCGTTTCGATCGCTGGTGCCGGCAGGTCGGCGACGCCTGCCGTCGGCAATGGCACAGGCTGGGCGCAGAAACACCCTGGCTCGTTGGCCTGGCGGGTCTGGCACTGCTGCTGGTGAGAGGGGCTTGGCGCTTTGACCTGCCGACCCCGGCGGTAGCTGGGCAAGTGACCTGGGTTGCCATCGGCCTGCTGGCCGTTGTCGCGTTCAGCCTGGTGGTGCTCGAGCGCCACCTGATGGCTGAAAGCGAGGCGACCTGGCCCGAGGCCGAGGCGCTTGCCGCGACGTTGCGGCTGGTCATTGCCGTGCAGGTGCTGACCATTGCCTGCCTGGTCTGTGTCGACGGTGAGCGGCTCTGGCCGGCCCGCCTGGCGGTGTTGATCGGTGTGCTGCCTGGCCTGGCAGCGCTCGAAATGCTGATACGTGCCGTGCTGGCGATGTTCCGCCCCTCGCGCCCGGGCGAAGAGCCGGCGCTGGTGGCACGCAGCCTGGCGGGTGACTTCCTGCAATGGCCACCGCGGCCATTGGCCGTGCTGCAGGATGAACTGCACCAGCGCCTGGGCATCGACCTGCGTCAGGTATGGGCGTTCGCCTTCATGCGCCGGGCGTTCCTGCCGGTGGCGGCACTGGTGGCGCTGGTCGGTTGGTTGCTGACCGGCATCGTCGAAGTGCCGACCAACAATCGCGGGGTCTACGAACGCTTTGGCAACCCCGTGGCAGTGTATCCCCCGGGCTTGCATGTCGGCTTGCCCTGGCCATTTGGCAAGGTGCTGTGGGTGGACAACAGCATCATCCATGAATTGGCGACCACAACGGCCGAGGGTGTCAGCGAACCCCAGGCGGCTGCCGACGGTGCACCGCCGGCAACGGCCAACCGGCTGTGGGACGCCACTCACCTGAGCGAAAACTCCCAGGTGATCGCCGGTGCCGATGGCGGGCGCCAGGGGTTTCAGATCGTCAACATGGATGTGCGCTTCATCTACCGTATCGGCCTGAGCGACGCGGCCGCCCTGGCGGCGGCCTATCACACGGCTGACGTCGAGCAACTGCTGCGCAGCGTGGCCAACCGCGTGCTGGTCCACGATTTTGCCGTTCGTTCGCTGGATGGTCTGTTGGGGGCCGAACGTGCCGCGCTCGGCCGTGACATCGGCCAAGCGGTGCAGGCCGACCTCGACCGCATGGACACCGGCGTAGAGCTGCTGGCGACCTCGGTGGAGGCGATCCACCCGCCAGCCGGTGCAGCCAATGCCTACCATGCCGTACAGGCGGCGCAGATCACCGCCCAGGCACTGGTCGCCCGTGACCGAGGGCAGGCCGCGCAGAAGCTTGACGAAGCCCGGCAGGGCGCCACGACCTTGACCGACAAGGCCACCGCCGAAGCCCATGAAACGCAGACCAGCGCCGACACCGCCGCCTTGCGCTTCGATGCCGAGCACACCGCCTGGCTGCACGCCGGCCAGGCATTCATCCTCGAACAGTACCTGCAGCGGCTGTCCCAAGGCATGGCGCACGCAAGCAGCCTGATCATCGATCACCGCCTGGCGGCGAACCAGGCGCCGACCCTGGACCTGCGCAGCTATGCAGCGCCCATCGACCCTTCGCAGCAGAAACCCGCATCCGGCCGTACCCAGGAGCGTAACCCGTGAATTCCCATACCGCCCATGGTCATGACCACGACCACGACCACGATCATGACCATGACCATGCCGATACTCATGAGCCAGCCCGTCCCGCCTGGCTGCGTGTCGGGATCGCGTTGCTGCTGGTGCTGATCATGGCCGCGACGGCCTGTTTCGTGCAGGTTCGTGTCGGCGAAGCAACCGTCATCACGCGCTTCGGCAACCCGTCGCGGGTACTGATCGAGCCGGGGCTCAACTGGCGTTGGCCAGTGCCGTTCGAAGCCGCCGTGCCGGTCGATCTGCGCCTGCGCACCACGTCGAGCGGGCTGCAGGATGTCGGCACGCGGGATGGCCTGCGCATCATCGTCCAGGCCTATGTCGCCTGGCAGGTGGGGGCAGATCCGCAGAGCATTCAGTTGTTCATGCGCGCGGTGCAGAACCAGCCCGACGAGGCCGCGCGGCAGATCCGCACCCTGGTGGGCTCGGCCCTGGAAACCACGGCCAGCGGTTTCGAACTGGCTGACCTGGTCAATGTCGATGCCAGCAAGGTGCGCATCGATGGCTTCGAGCAACGCCTGCGCGAGCAGATCGAGCAGCAACTGATCAACAGCTATGGGGTGCACGTCGTGCAAGTGGGCATCGAGCGCCTGACCCTGCCCAAGGTCACCCTTGAAGCCACGGTGGACCGCATGCGTGCCGAACGCGAGACCATCGCGACCGAACGCACTGCCGAAGGCAAGCGCAAGGCGGCCGAGATCCAGTCGGCCGCCGAGCGTGATGCCCGCATCCTGCAGGCCGATGCGAGCGTGAAGGCCGCGCAGATCCAGGCGCAATCGCAGGTGCAGGCGGCGGACATTTACGGCAAGGCCTATGCCAGTGCGCCGCAGCTTTACACCTTGCTGCGTTCGCTCGACACCCTCGGCACGGTCATCAACCCTGGCACGCGACTGGTGTTGCGTACCGACGCGGCGCCGTTCCGCGCCTTGGTCGAGGGGCCGGTGCTGCCTGCGGGGGCTGACCATGGCCAGCACTGAGCAGTTGGCGGCCAGGCTGCCGACGGGGCCCTGGTTGCAATCGGGGCGCATCGGCTTTCTGGCGCTGTATGTGGTGGCGCTGTTGGCGGCAGTGGGCTGGCTGTTCGGCAACGTGCGTCAGGTCGGGCCGGAAAACCGTGCGGTGGTCCTGCGCCTGGGTGCCGAGCAGCGCATCCAGAACGCAGGCTTGCTGCTGGCCTGGCCTGAGCCGTTCGAGCAGGTGGTGATGTTGCCTTCGGCAGCGCGGGTGACCGAACGCCGGGTCGAGTTGTTGCTGCGCTCGGAGCTTGCGCAGAAATCAGACAAGGACGGCACGCTGGCCAGCGATGCCACGGCAGGCTCTGGCTATCTGCTGACCGGCGATGCCGGGGCCGTGCAGCTGGACGTGCGGGTGTTCTATACGGTGAGTGACCCTTACGCCTACGCGCGCCAGGGGCAGCATGTGCAGCCGGCGCTGGATCGCCTGGTGGAGCGTAACGCCGTGCAGATCTGCGCCTCGCGCGACATGGACGCCATCCTGGTCGCGCGACCGGAACTGGTCGGCGGCGACGCCCGTCTGGCCGATCAGCGCGAGCGCCTGCGCGGTGACCTGCAGCAGGGCATCAATGGCAGCCTGGCGCGGTTGCGTGAGGCGGGTGCCAGCCTGGGCATCGAGGTGGTGCGGGTCGACATCCAGTCGTCGTTGCCATGGTCGGCCGTCAGCGCCTTCAACGCAGTGCTCACCGCCAGCCAGCAGGCCGAACAGGCCGTGGCCAAGGCCCGTAATGAGGCTGCTCGGCAACTGCAGCAGGCCACCCAGGCCGCCGACCGCACCGTGCAGGTAGCTGAGGCTGAAGCCAGCGAACGGCTGTCCCGTGCCCAGGCCGCTACCGCGACGATCGTTGGCTTGAGCCAGCAGCAGGATCCGCAGTTGCTGCTGCGCCTGTACCGCGAGCGGGTGCCGGCGATACTGGCGCGGGCCGGGGCGGTCACCACCGTCAACAAAGATGACGCCGGGCGCATGATCCTGCAGGGCCCCGCGCAATGAGTACCACGCCTTATTCCCCTTTCTGGAGCTGCTCGCGATGAGTACTCACGCTTGTCATGGTCACGGGCATCATCACCATGCCCATACCCACCTCACCTCCGGCCTGCTGTCGCAGGCCGAGCAGCGCACTGCCGCGCGCCAACTGAGCCTGGCGATGCTGGCCCTGGGCCTGCTGGGGCTGGGGCTGGTCTGGCGCTGGCTGGCGCCCACGCAAGAGGGCGTCAGCCAGCTGCTGCTGGGCGGCGCTTCGTTGCTGGTGGCCGTCCCGGTGCTGCGCTCGGCCTGGTACAGCCTGCTGCATCCCAGCCTGCATGGCCTCACCGATCAGCTGATCGCCCTGGCCATGTTGGGTGCCTGGGCAACCGGCGACCTGGCCACCGCGGCACTGCTGCCGATCATCATGATCTTCGGCCACATGCTCGAAGAACGCAGCGTGCTGGGTTCGCAAGAAGCCATTGCCGCGCTGGGGCAATTGACCCGCAGCCATGCGCGGCTGATCGATGCCGATGGCCAGGTGCGCGAGGTCGATAACGCCAGCCTCAAGCCAGGCGACCAGGTCGAGGTGCGCGCCGGTGACCGTGTGCCGGCCGACGGCCGTGTCCTGCAGGGGCAGGCCAGCCTCGATACCGCGCCCATCACCGGCGAGGCGGTGCCGCTGGAAGTGGTCAGTGGCATGGATATCCATGGTGGCTCGATCAACCTCGACGGTTTGCTGCGGGTAGAGGTTACCCGGGTGGGCGATGACTCGACCTTGGGCAAGGTCATCGCCCTGATGCAGCGCGCCGAGCAAGCCAAGCCGCCCATCACCCGGCTGCTCGAACGCCACGCAGGGCGCTACCTGGTACTGGTCTTGCTGATTGCCGCAGTGACCTGGTTCGTCACCCGCGATGCCCAGGCCATGCTGGCCGTGCTGGTGGCGGCCTGCCCGTGCGCGCTGGTGCTGTCGGCGCCGGCGACGGCGGTGGCGGGGATTGCCGTGGCTGCCCGGCACGGCATCCTGATTCGTGGTTCGGCGTTTCTTGAGGAACTGGCCGACCTGTCGTCGCTGGTGATCGACAAGACCGGCACGCTGACTTACGGCGACCTGCGCCTGCGCAGCGTGGTCGGCACCGCGGCGGCAATGCCCCAGGCCGATATCGTCAACCTCGCGGCCAGCCTCGGCGCCGCCAGCAGCCATCCGGTCAGCCGGGCCCTCGCGGCGCTGGTGCCGCATGAGCAACACCTGGCGCTGCTGGACATTCACGAGCGCCAGGGCTTTGGCGTGGTCGCGCACACCGCCGAGGGTGAAGCAGCCCTGGGGCGCCCGGAGCTGTTCCGCCAGTTAGGCATGCAGGTGCCGCCAGTGCCCGAGCATGACGGCCCGATTGCCGGCCTGGCGCTGAACGGGCAATTCCTCGCCTGGCTGCTGCTGGCCGACAACGTGCGTGCAGAGTCGGCAGAGGCCATGCAGCAGCTGCGCGAGCTTGGCCTGCAGCGTCAGTTGCTGTTGACCGGTGACCGCAGCCGTGTCGCCGAAGCCATTGCCGCACAGGTCGGCATGACCCGCGTGGTGGCTGAAGCCCTGCCGGAAGACAAGATGCACCACGTCAACCAGGAGCTGCAGCTGGGTTTCCGCCCGTTGGTGGTGGGTGACGGCATCAACGACTCACTGGCCCTGAAGGCCGGCGTAGTGGGGGTGGCCATGGGCGCCAACGGTGCCGACATCGCACTGGCCGCAGCGGATATCGTGCTGATCAACGGCGACCTGCGGCGCCTGGCCACCTGCATTCGCCTCAGCCGCCAGTGCCGACGCACACTCCAGGTCAATGTGCTGATTGGCCTGGGCTGGACCTTGGCGATCGTCGTCGCAGCCGCCTTCGGCCTGCTGGGCGCGGCGGGCGCCATGGTCGCCGCGCTGCTGCACAACCTCAGCACGCTGTGGGTGCTGACCAATGCCGGGCGCCTGTTGCGTTATGACGAGCGGCTAGGGCAGAGCAATGCGGCACCGGCGTTGCAGCCCTGAGTCGCAAGCAACATCCGTTCGATTACCGAACACAAGTCGCCTTTGCGCCCTCAAGCCTGCAACGGCAACTCCGATAGCTGCTCAGCCACCGTCGAAACCTCGACCACAGGTGGCGCCAACACGCACGAGAGGAGCTCTGCCCGCATGTTTGCCGACCTGAAGATACGTACCGGAATGTTCTGGGTGCTGTTGTTGTTCAGCCTGACCTTGCTGTTTTCCACCATCAGTGCCTGGCGGGCAGCACTGGGCAGCGACGAGCAGATCAGCGAACTGGACCAGACCGCACACCAGTCCGACCGGCTGAACAACGCACTGCTGATGGCGATCCGTTCCAGTGCCAACGTGTCTTCGGGTTTCATCGAGCAGCTTGGCGGCCATGACGAGAGCGCGAACAAGCGCATGGCGATGTCTGTCGAGCTCAACGACAAGAGCCAGAAGCTGGTCGATGAATTTGTCGAGAACGTGCAGGAGCCTGGCTTGCATGCGGTGGCCCAAGCGCTGCAAGCCACCTTCGGCGAGTATGCCAAGGCGGTGCAAGGGCAGCGCGAAGCCACGCGCCAACGCTCGCTGGAGCAGTACTTCAAGGTCAACATCGACGCTGGCAACGCCATGGGCCAGCTGCAGGCGCTGCGCCAGCAACTGGTTGCTGCCTTGAGCGAGCGCAGCCAGCAGATCATGCTGGAATCCGACCGCCGCCTGGAGCGCGCACAACTGCTGAGCCTGGCACTGCTGACGGTGACCGTGCTGCTCGCTGGCCTTTGCTGGGCGTTCATCGCGCAACGTGTGCTGCACCCGCTGCGCGAGGCCGGCCGGCACTTTCAGCGGATTGCCGGTGGCGACTTGAGCGTGCCGGTCGAGGTGCATCGGCGCAACGAGATCGGCCAGCTGTTCCATGAGCTGCAGCGCATGCAGCAGAGCCAGCGCGATACCTTGGGCAAGATCAGTGACTGCACCCGGCAACTTGCCGACGCGGCGGGCGCACTGAATACGGTTACCGAAGAAAGCGCCAGCAACTTGCGCCAGCAGGGCCAGGAACTGGAGCAGGCGGCTACCGCCGTCACCGAGATGACCACGGCGGTGGAGGAGGTGGCGCGCAATGCCGTCAGCACCTCCCAGGCCACCCAAGAATCCAATCAGCTGGCGGAAAAGAGCCGTCGGCAAGTCAGCGACAACATCGATGGCACACAGGCCATGACCCAAGAGATCCAGGCCAGCAGCGCCCACCTGGAGCAGTTGGTCGGCCAGGTCCGGGATATCGGCAAGGTGCTGGAGGTGATCCGTTCGGTGTCCGAGCAGACCAACCTGCTGGCGCTCAACGCCGCCATCGAGGCGGCGCGCGCCGGCGATGCCGGGCGCGGCTTTGCCGTGGTGGCCGATGAAGTGCGCACGCTCGCGTACCGGACCCAGGCCTCGACCCAGGAAATCGAGCAGATGATCGGCCGTGTGCAGCAGGGCACTGAAGCGGCGGTTGCCTCGATGCAGGCCAGCACCAGCCGCGCCCAGTCGACCCTCGACGTCACCCTGGCCTCGGGCCAGGTGCTGGAAGGTATCTACAGCGCCATCGGCGAGATCAACGAGCGCAACCTGGTGATCGCCAGCGCAGCTGAAGAACAGGCGCAGGTGGCGCGCGAGGTGGACCGCAACCTGCTGAACATCCGTGAGCTGTCGAGCTATTCGGCGGCGGGGGCGCAGCAAACCAGCGAGGCCAGCCAGGCGTTGTCCGGGCTGGTCGGGGAGATGACGGCGCTGGTGGGGCGGTTCAGGGTCTGAGGCTCAGCTTTCCTTGCCCAGCACGTAGCGGTCGAATTGCTCGATGTATTCGTCGACGTTGTCCTCCAGCATCATCCGGTACTGTTCGCTGAAGTACTTCAGGATTTCTTCGCGCGCGGCGGCCATTTCGGCGCCCGACTTGAAGTTGCGGGCGCTGAGCCAGGCACTGAAGCGGCTGGCGGCAAAGGTCATCGAGGCGCTGACCTTGCCGATGTCGGCGAGTGTATCGAGCTGTTGGTTGGCCAGGTCGATATGCGCATCGGCGCGGTCGTAGAATGCCTGGTCGGTGGCTTGGGTCATGGCGGGGTACCTGTGTGGGCCTGTGGTGCGGGGCGCAAAGCATGCCACAGCGGGTACCTCAGCGGCAGCCATTACCGGCGGTGGCTTATCCGGCCACGGAGCGGCGCCGCTTCTTGCGGTACATGTCATCGTCGGCGCAGTTGAGCAGTGTGTCGATGTCTGCGCCGTCGGCCGGGTAGCAGGCCACGCCGATGCTGCAGGACGGCATGGGCAGCGCACGCTGCGCGCTGGCCAGTGGCGCGGCCATGGCGGCGAGGATCTGGGCCATCTTTTCGGCAACCGCGCCTGCCGAGTTCAATTCGGTCAGTAGCACGGTGAACTCGTCGCCGCCGATGCGCGCCACTGTGTCCTGCTGGCCGACACAACCCTCAAGGCGCCTTGCCACGGCGCACAGCACCTGGTCACCGATGGCATGCCCGTGCACATCGTTGATGCCCTTGAAGTCATTGATATCGAGAAACAGCAAGGCAAACGGCCGCCCGTGGCGCAGGGCGCTGGCCAGCCGCTCGTTGAACAGCGAGCGGTTGCACAGCCGGGTCAGCGGGTCATGATGGGCCAGGAAGCGCAACTCCTGCTCGGCCTGGGTGAGCGCCGTGACGTTGCGCGCCACGCCGATGCGCGCGCCGACTTCTTCGGACCAGAAGGCCGACCAGAGGATGTGCACCACGCCACCGTCCTTGCGCAGGTAGCGGTTGCGGAAGTCACAGTGCGGCTGGCCGTTCATCACCCGGATGATCGAGGCCCGGGTGGTTTCCAGGTCTTCGGGGTGCATATAGTGAGTGATCGGGGTGCCGATCAGCTCGTCGGCGCGATAACCGAGCAACGCCTCGCAGGCATTGCTGACGAACACGATGGTGTTGTCCCGGTCGACCACGAACACGGTGTCCAGCATCAGCTGGATCAGCTTGGGGTAAAGTGCTTGCAGGTCAACGGGCATAGGGGCGTCCGGTGCATCGGGCTCGGGCGTGGCCAGCATACACAGTGCCGGGCAGGTTCCACCAGCGGCCTGTGAAGCAGATATACTCCGCGGCCGTTTTGAGCATTCAGGAGTCGTTAATGCAGCAGGTTCTGCTCATCGTTGATGTCCAGTCCACCTTCAGCCCCCCCGAGTGGCTGGTGGACGGGATTCGTCTGTTGTCAGCGAGGATTCCGTCGATCGCCTCGGTCGAGTTGCACGATGAGCAGGTGACGCCGTTCCAGCGCCAGCTCGGCTGGCACCCGGCCGCCGAAGACGAGTGCCTGGTCGAAGTGGACCAGGTGTTCATCAAGCATGGCTATGGCCAGACCGCCGAGACCCTCGCCCACATCAGGCAACTGGGCGTGGAGCGCGTGCTGGTGTGCGGCATGCAGACCGAAACCTGCGTGCTGGCAGCAGGCTTTGCGCTGTTCGATGCCGGGCTGTGCCCGACGCTGGTGACCGACCTGACCGTCGGCTCATCGCTGGATCGCTCGGGCAAGTTGGGTATCGACCTCTGGAAGCATCACTTCGGCAACGTGACCACGCGGGCCGAGGTGATGGCCGAGATCGCGCAGTCGGGCCGCTGAGAAAACCGCGAAAAGCCAGTGCGCATCGTTTAGCATGGGGGCGCCGATGCACCTGGCCTCCCTTCTTATCGAAACGCGCTAGCTCCCCATGACTGCCTTCTACCTCAAGTTTCTCATCACCCCCACGCTCATGCTGGCCATCTCGCTGGCAGCCAAGCGCTGGGGTACGCAAATCGGCGGCCTGCTCTCCGGGCTGCCGGTCACATCAGCCTTGGTCGTGCTGTTTCTCAGCCTCGAACAGGGCCCGGGCTTTGCCCTGCAGGCAGTGCCTGGGGCATTGGCCGGCCTGGCGGCGGTCCAGGCAACCTACTTGTTCTACTACCTGGTGACGCGGCGGATCGGCGCCTTGCCTGGCTGCATCGCCGCGCTGGCGGTGTATGCCGCCACGGCGGCACTGATGAGCCATCTGGGCTGGCTGGCGTTGTCGGTGGTGGTGACGCTGGCGCTGCTGAGCCTGATCATCGTCGTCACCTCGCAACCGGCACCCAGCGGCAACGCCAAGGTGGTGCAACTGCCGCGCTGGGTGATCCCGATGCGCATGCTCACGGCCACTGCGCTGCTGGTGGCGATCACCGCCAGCGCCGAGTGGCTGGGGCCGGTGGCCAGCGGCCTGCTGGCGCCGATCCCGGTGATTGCCTGGCCGCTGGCGGTGTTCGCCCATGTTCAGGGTGGGCACCATGAGCTGGGCGCAATCGTGCGCGGCAATGCCATTGGCGGCGTAGGCGTGTTGGGTTTCTATCTGACGGTGAACAGCTTCATCGAGCAGTGGGGCAGCGTGCCGGCCATTGCCGGTGCCGTGGTACTGGCCGTGGTCGCCACTTTCGCCCTGGCCAGGTTGCTGGGCCGCCGCTGACATCTGCACGCCAGGCAGGCGCGTGTATCGCTTTGTATCAATGCGCCTGCCACCGCTACTCGCTTACAAATCCTTCGCTCTCCTGATACGCCCGGGATACATGCCTGGGGCCAAATGAGCCAGCCCGAACGAACACGCCCTACGGCCTGCGTTCCCTGGCTCTTTCGCCCATGTGACATCACCGTATGACTATCAGGAGAAACACCATGTCCCGTATCCAGTTCCCCAACAAGACCCGTCTCGGCCTGCTCGGCATCGCCCTGGTGGGCGGGATCAACCTGGCTTCCTCGGCCTTTGCCGTCGAAGCACTGCCACAAGGCTACCAACTGGCGGCTGCGGAAAAGGCCGGGGAAGGCAAATGTGGTGAAGGCAAGTGCGGCGCCAGCGGCGCCAAGGCCAAAGTCACCCAGGCCGAAGGCAAGTGCGGCGAGGGCAAGTGCGGCGCCAGCGGTGCCAAGGCCAAGGCCACCCAGGCCGAAGGTAAATGCGGTGAAGGCAAGTGTGGCGACGCTTCGTTCGCCCGTACCGACGCCGACCATGACGGGCGGGTGTCCCGCGCCGAACTGCTGGCGGTCGCCCCGGGCGCCGGCGCCGAGTTCGATGCGATCGACGCCAACCACGACGGCTACCTTTCCGAGGCCGAGGTCTACCAGTTCCGCAAGCACCAGTTCGACGCCAACGGCAATCCATTCCCGACAGACCTGTACAGCAAGCTGAGCCAGGCGAAGAACTGACCCACGGTGGCATCCTCCCCTGGCGCGGGCCGGGGAGGGCGCTGCACCACAAGGAGCATGCCGATGACCCCTTCTTCTTCCCTGCAGGGCGCGGGCTTGGGCTTGCGCCGCGCGCTGTTGCCTGAACTGCTGAACATGGACGCCAGCGCCGTGGACTTTCTCGAATGCGCCCCGGACAACTGGATCGGTGTGGGTGGCGCCTTCGGCGAAGGCCTGGCGCAACTGGCCGAGCGCTATCCACTGGCCTGCCATGGCCTGTCGCTGTCGCTGGGTGGCCCGGCACCGCTGGACCATGGCTTCCTGCGCCAGATCCGCGCATTTCTCGACCGTCATCAGGTACCGCTGTTCAGTGAGCACCTGAGCTACTGCGCCGATGACGGCCATCTGTACGACCTTGTTCCGCTGCCTTTCACCGACGAAGCCGTGCGCCATACTGCCCGGCGGATTGCCGAGGCCCAGGATGCCCTTGGCCGGCGCATTGCGGTGGAGAACATCTCGTATTACGCCGCGCCGTATCAGGCGATGAGCGAGATCGAGTTTCTTCAGGCGGTGTTGAGCGAGGCTGACTGCGACCTGCTGCTGGACATCAACAACATCGTGGTCAATGCCTGCAACCATCGCTACGACGCCGCGCAATTCCTGGCCCAGGTGCCGGCCGAGCGGGTGGTCTGCTTGCATGTTGCCGGGCACTACGACGAAGCGCCAGACTTGAAGATCGATACCCACGGCGCCAGCGTCAAGGCCGATGTCTGGGGCCTGCTGGCCAGCGCCTACCAGCACCTGGGGCCGGTGCCGACCTTGCTCGAGCGCGACTTCAACCTGCCACCGCTGGCCGAACTGCTGACCGAGGTGGAGCACATCCGCAGCCTGCAACCCACGGCGCAGGCCCAGGCGGTGCGCCATGGCTGAGTCGCTGCGCGAACAACAACTGCGCATGGCCGGCCATATCCGCGATCCGCTGGCCAATCCACCGCCACCTGGCATCGACGCGCGGCGCCTGGCGGTGTACCGGCAACTGTTCTTCGGTAACCTGCAGTCGCTGCTGGCCGGCAGCTTCCCGGTGCTGCATGCCAGCCTGGCCGCCGAGCACTGGCAGGGGTTGAGCGAAGATTTCTATGCCAACCATCGCTGCCAGACGCCGCTGTTCACCGAAGTGGGCGGCGAATGGGTCGAGTACCTGCAGGGGCGAACCGATCAGCCCGGCTGGATCGCCGAACTTGCCCATTACGAATGGATCGAGACCGCATTGCTGCTGAGCGATGCCGACCAACCTGAGCATGACCCTGAAGGTGATCTGCTCGATGGCGTCCCTGTGCTGTCCAGCCTCGCCGTGCCGTTGGCCTATGCCTGGCCGGTCAGCCATATCGGGCCGGAGCATCTGGCGGATGAGGCACCCGCCGAGCCGACCTTGCTGTTGGCCCACCGAGGTGCAGGCCACCAGGTGACCTTTTCGCGCCTTGCGCCGCTGGCCTATGCCCTGTTGGTGGCGTTGCAGGACCAGCCGCTGAGCGGGCGCGAGCACCTGGCGGCGCTGGCCGAGGCTGCCGGCGTCGCACCCAGCGCCATCGAGGCCCAGGGCCTTGCGCTGTTGCTCAGCCTCAAAGCCCAGGGCGTGGTGCTCGGCACCCGCTGCGACCAGGCCGGCTTCGGCCTGTTGGTCATGTGCGATCGGTTGTGACGGCCAGGGCCTCAACGGCGATAGTAGCGGCGGTCATCGTAATGGTGGGCGCGGTCGTGATCGTGACGGCGCTCCCACTCGTGACGGCGCTCGGCTTCGCGGCGGGCCTGCTCGCGGCGCCACTGGGCCCGGCGCCATTCCTCACGGCGGCGGTCTTCGCTGTGGTAATGCCAGCGGCCATCGCGCCAGTAGCGGTCGTCATGGGCTAGCATCGTGGCGGGTTGTGGATTGGTCACGCTGGCCAGGCTCGGCCATGGGTTTTCGGCTGCGCGTGCTGGTGCCTGGGCCGCTGTTTCATGGGCCAGTGCAGGGTTCGAGTGGTGCATCGTATTCGCCTGCGCCGAGCCGATGGCGGCGAGGGCAAACAGGCTGGTAAGCAGCAGTCTCGGGAGTTTGATGTTCATGTGCCAGGACAACCCCAGGTTGACATAGGGACATGCACCGGTGCGGCACTTCCGGCTCGCGCCCGGTGCACGCGTGTGCATGTCCCAATAGACAAGTTAATGGGGAAAAGTTCTGATCAGTCAGCGGTTTAGTCATTTACACAAGGTCGATGGACGGTCACTTGCAGTCAAAAGCTGTGCTCGCGCAACCAGACCAGCGGGCGTTTCGGGTCGTCGCTGCCCATACGTGCGAAGGCTTCCGACTCGAGCATGGCTTTGGCTTGGGTGCCCAGCGCCAGCAACCGTTCGGCGAAGCCCGGGTCGATGTTGCCGCTGTCTTCCAGCGACACACCGCTCTGGTTGTGCTGGATGGCCAGGTGGTAAAGGCTGGGCGCGTTACCACTGGCGGCGAGAATGACGGTGTAGCGCGGGCCGAGCAGTGCAGCCAGGCGCCGTTGCACCAGGTCGAGCAGCGAGGTGCGAACGTCATCGTGCAATGCCGAGGCCAGGGCGGTGGGGGCGAAGGGAGGCATGGGGTTACCTGCAAGGCATGTTCATATAGATCTCAGCTTAGGCAAGGTGACTGTCAACTTGGGTTAAGCGAGGGTAAAAACCGGTAATTTGTGCGCGCTGACTCAGAAGGTCTGCCCAAGGGAGAACTGGAAGATCTGCGTCTCGGCGTTGTCCGGTTTCTTCAGCGGCGCCGCCAGGCTGAAACTCAGTGGCCCCATCGGGCTGTACCAGGTCACTCCCACGCCCAGCGATACCGCCAGCTGGTTCAGGTCGACGTTGCCGCAGCCCTGGGTGGTGGACAGGTAGCACGTGTCGGCATAGACGTTGCCGGCGTCGACGAACACCGAGCTGCGCAGTTGGCTCTGGTTCTTGATGAACGGCATCGGGAAGATGTACTCGGCGCCGCCGGTGACCAGGATGTTGCCGCCGAGCACGTCGGTGTCGCGGTCGGAGTAATAAGCCTGGCCGGCGCTCGCGTAGGTACCGGTGGCCGGGGTGCTGCGCGGGCCGAGGGTGCCGTCCTTGAAACCGCGTACCGAGCCCTGGCCACCCGCGGTGTAGCTCTCGTAGAAGGGCAGGCCGTCGGTGGCGCCGTAGCCGTTGCCGTAGCCCAGCGTGGTGTGCAGGCGCAGGGTGGTGTCCTTGCTTACGGGCAGGAAGGTCTGGCCGTTGTAGTCGAGTTTGTAGAACGACAGGTCGCTGCCCGGGGTGGTGGCCATCAGGGTCAGGGCCTGGGAGTGACCGCGGGTCGCCAGTACCCCTTTGTTCAGGGTCGACTCGGACCAGCCGATCGAGGCCTTGAGGTTGTTGAAGCTCTTGCCTTCGCGCTGGATGAAGTCGTAGATCTCGTCGGCGCTGTAGGTGCCCGGGTTGATGTCGTCGTGCTGCAGGGTCAGGCCGTAAGTCAGGCGCGATGTCTCGTTGATCGGGTAGCCGAAGCTGACACCTGCGCCATAGCTGTTGATGGCGTAGTAGGACACTCCGTTATCGTAGTAGTCGCTGTAGTCGGTGCTGCTGTAGAACAGGTTGTAACCCAGGCTCACGCCGTCTTCGGTGAAGTAGGGGTTGACGAAGCCGAAGTTGTATTTGGTCTGGTATTCCGAGCGGGTCAGGCCGATGGACACCTTGTTGCCGGTACCGAGGAAGTTGCTCTGGCTGATCGAACCGCCCAGGATCAGACCGGCGCTCTGGGCGAAGCCGACGCTGGCGGTGATCGAGCCGGAGGCCTGTTCCTCAACGCTGTAGTTGACGTCGACCTGGTCGTCGGTGCCTGGCACTGCCGGGGTTTCGACGTTGACTTCCTTGAA
This sequence comes from Pseudomonas sp. LRP2-20, assembly GCF_024349685.1. Lineage (NCBI taxonomy): Bacteria > Pseudomonadati > Pseudomonadota > Gammaproteobacteria > Pseudomonadales > Pseudomonadaceae > Pseudomonas > Pseudomonas sp. LR2-20. The sequence goes on from NZ_AP025944.1 coordinate 2,748,643, forward strand.
GAAGCCCAGGCGCTCCAGACGGGTCTTGGACTGGTCGATCAGGTAGGTCGACGCCCAGCCACCTTCCATCTGGCGCATTTCACGGCGCAGCACTTCGTCTTCGGTCTTGGTGTTGCCGCGGTAGTTGATGCGGTTGACGTAGGCACGCTTGCCCGGGTCGACCACGAACATGATGTCGACGGTGTGATCCTGGTCGTTCGGCTGCGGTACACCGTTGACGTTGGCGAAGGTGTAGCCTTCGTTGCCCAGGCGACGGGTGATCAGCTCGGAGGTGGTGGTCATCACCTTGCGCGAGAACACCTGGCCCGGCTGCACCAGCAGCAGCGACTTGACCTGGTCTTCCGGCACCTTCAGGTCACCCGACAGCTTCACGTCGCGAACGGTGTATTTCTCGCCTTCGTTGACGTTGACGGTGATGTAGACGTGCTTCTTGTCCGGGGTGATCGACACCTGGGTGGAGGCGATGTCCATATTGATGTAGCCGCGGTCCAGGTAGTAGGAACGCAGGCGCTCCAGGTCACCGGAGAGTTTTTCGCGGGCGTACTTGTCATCGTTCTTGAAGAACGACAGCCAGTTGGTGGTCTTCAGCTCGAACAGCTGCTGCAGCTCTTCATCGCTGAACACGGTGTTGCCAACGATGTTGATGTGCTGGATGGCGGCGACGGTGCCTTCGTTGATCTTGATCTTCAGGGCAACGCGGTTGCGCGGCTGAGGCACCACCTCGGCGTCGACCTCGGCCGAGTAGCGGCCCTGGGCCACGTACTGGCGCTGCAGCTCGTTGCGCACGCCTTCGAGGGTGGCACGCTGGAAGATCTCGCCTTCGGCCAGGCCAGACTGTTTCAGGCCTTTCATCAGGTCATCGGTGCTGATCGCCTTGTTGCCCTCGATCTCGATGCTCGACACCGACGGGCGCTCGACCACGTTGATGATCAGGACGTTGCCATCGCGGTTGAGCTGGATGTCCTGGAAGAAGCCGGTCTTGAACAGCGAACGGGTCGACTCCACCAGGCGGCGGTCGTCAGCCTGGTCGCCAACGTTGAGCGGCAAGGCGCCGAACACGCTGCCGGCGGATACCCGCTGCAGGCCGTTGACGCGGATGTCGGCGATCCTGAACGACGCGGCCTGGGCCATGGAGGCATTGAGCAGCAGGATGGAGAGCAACAGTCGCGGGTAGTTCATCGAGGGTTCCAGGCGGGCGTAGAAGAGCAGCACGGGGCTGCCGGGAAGCGGGCGTTGAGCATACGGGCGGGCTGTGTTCGGCGCGGTTAACCGAGGGTAAAGATGTGTAAAGTTCGCCCACGCTGCGTTAGGACGGGGCGATCATGGCGTTTTTGCAGAACCTGGCACGTTATCCATCATGATCCCCGTACTGCTGGTCGACGACGACCGCGAACTGACCGAAATGCTCGCCCTGTACCTGGCCCGCGAGGGTTTCCAGGCCACTGCCGTGGCCACCGGCGAGGAGGGCGAGGCCCGCGCCTTGAGCGGGCTTTACCGCCTGGTGGTGCTGGACGTGATGCTGCCAGGCATCTCGGGCATCGAAGTGTTGCGGCGCATTCGTGCGCGCAGCCAGGTGCCGGTGCTGCTGTTGACCGCACGGGGTGACAACGTCGACCGTATCGCCGGCCTGGAACTGGGCGCCGACGACTATGTCCCCAAGCCCAGCTCACCGGGTGAGCTGGTGGCGCGCCTGCGGGCGATCCTGCGCCGGGTGCATCCGCAGATGCTGGCCGAAAGCCAGGGCGCCGAGTCCATCGGCCGCGGTGCGCTGACCCTGTGGCCTGGGCGGCGCAAGGCGCAGTGGGGGCCGATACCGCTGGACCTGACCGGTACCGAGTTCAGCCTGCTCGAAGCCCTGGCCCGCCAGGCTGGCCAGCTGGTCAGCAAGCAAGACCTGTCGTTGAACGCCCTGGGCCGGCCATTGACCCGTTATGACCGGCGCATCGATGTGCACATCAGCAGCATTCGCCAGAAGCTTGGCCCGCGCGATGATGGCAGCAGCTGGATCCAGAGTGTGCGGGGCATGGGTTACATGCTGATCGTCGAATGATGCGCCGGCGCCTGTTCTGGAAGCTGTTCCTGGCTTTCTGGCTGGCCAACAGCCTGACCTTCCTGGTCGGTGCCGGGGCCTTCATGCTTAACGACCTGCGCGGGGACACCCCTGGGTTGCGGTCGATGCTGGCAACGGAACTGAACCTGCTGCACCGCTATGGCGAGCAGGCCGGTCGTCAGTACCTGCAGGTATCGCCGCAGCCGCCAGATGTGCAAGTTGGCCTGTATGACGGCACCGGCCACTTGCTGGCCGGGCGCGCAGTGGACACGCCGCGCTTCGAGCGGGCGCTGCTCGACGAGGGTGGCCAGGCCCTGGTGCTGCGGGCTTCAGTGGCCACCCGTCTGGATGAAGCGCCGCCCCCACGGGGCATGGGCCCGTTGCTGACCGGTACGCTGATGAGTGCAGTGTTCGCCTTGCTCTGCAGCCTGTACCTGACCCGGCCACTGACCTGGCTTCGCGAGGCCATGGGCCAGGTTGCCCAGGGCCGCTTCGACGTGCGTGTGCGCCCGCGCCTGGGGCGTCGGCGCGACGAAATCGTCGAGCTGGCCGAAGACTGCGACCGCATGGCCGGGCAGCTCAAGGCGCTGGTCGAAGCACAGCAGCAGTTGCTGCACGACATCTCCCACGAATTGCGCTCGCCGCTGACCCGTCTGCATGTGGCCATCGGGCTGCTGCGTCAGCAGCCCGAACGGGAAGAGATGCTCGGGCGTATCGAGCGCGAATCCCGGCGCATGGATGACCTGATCGAGCAATTGCTGACCCTGGCGCGGGTACAGTCGCAGCAAGGCCAAAGCGAGCAGGGGGAGCTGGATGCCGTCGAGGTGCTGGCGCAGATCGTCGAGGATGCCCGTTTCGAGGCGGGCATGAAGCAGGCGCAGGTCAGCTTGCAGGGCGCTGGCACCTTCGTCACCCGTGGCCATGAGGAGTTGCTGTACCGCGCCTTCGAAAACGTGATCCGCAATGCAGTGCGCTATACCGCGCCGGGCAGCGAGGTGCGTGTCGAGGCGGTGCTGGTGGGCGGCGGGGAGCAGTTGCAGGTGCATATCGTCGACCAGGGGCCGGGCGTGGAACCGGCTCGCCTGCAAAGCATCTTCGAGCCGTTCGATCGAGGCGGGCAAAGCGGCGCCGATGGTTTCGGCCTGGGCCTGGCCATCGCCCGCCGCGCCATCGGGCTGCACCAGGGCAGTATCAGCGCGAAGGCGGGCGAGGCGGGGGGCTTGAGCGTGGCGATCAGGTTGCCGCGGTCGGGGTGATTGTGCCGGTCTTGAGTATTTTGGGGTGGCATGAATCGAGCGCCGCCCGCGCGGCGCATCGCGAGCTGCGCTCGCTCCTACGTTTGTTTCGGGCCAATTATTTCTGGGGGATTTGCGCGCGAACGCCTTGGCGCATGGCGCGATATCCCGTCGTATAAACCAGGCGGTCGCGCGCGTCTGTCACAGGCGTTACTGGCCCAAAACAAACGTAGGAGCGAGCGCAGCTCGCGATGCGCCGCGCGGGCGGCGCTCGATCTCCCAGGCGCTGAAAATGCCCCGCCGTACACCTTGAAGCCATCAATCCATTCACCCCGAGCCCAACCTGAACCCCTCGATACCCCGCCCAAGCGCCAGCGCCTGGCCATGCAACACCCGCATCAGATGCAGCGCCGACTGCGACGGCGGCTCGAAGCGCGAGTAAACGAAGCTGATATCGAAATGTATCTCGTCAACCAGCGGCACCACATGCAAACCGCTGTCCTGGGCAACGAACTCGTCGATCACGCTGATGCCCATGCCCTGCTTGACCAACGCCACCGCCTCGTTGGCATTGGTGAACGACAGCAGCGAATCAAGCTGCAAACCGCGCTGCTCGATATGCCCCGCCAACAGCTGGCCGAACGGCATGTCCGGGCGGAACAGCAGCAACGCATGGCCCTGCAGCTGTTGCAGGGTCAATGAAGGCTGCTGCGCCAAGGCATGCCCGGCCGGCATCACCACCACCATGCGCCCGCGCATGAATGCCTGCGAATGCAGGTGGTCGTGCACTACCGGCAACGCGGCAATCGACAGGTCGACCTTCTTCGACAGGATCTGGTTGGGCATCTCGTGCATCAGCGAGGTCTGCCATTCGATCTGCAGTGACGGCGATTCACGCTTGAGCTGGGCCAGTGCCGTGGGGATCACCACCGTCGACAGCGAGGCGCTGCAGGAAATGCGCAGCTTGCGCTGGCCTCCCGCAGCCAGTGACAGCGCGCATTCGTTGACCTGTAGCGCGGCCTGATACACCCGTTCGACCTCACGATAAAGGATCTGCGCTTCGGCGGTGGGTACCAGTCGGTTGTTGATGCGCTCGAACAATCGGTAGGCCAGGCGCCCTTCGATGTAGCCGATCAGCTTGCTCACCGCCGGCTGCGAGACATACAGCAGCTTCGCGGCAGCACTGATCGAGCCGGTGAGCATGACAGCCCGGAACACCTCCATGTGCCGCAGCTTGAACACCATGGCACTGCCCTCTGCACTTTCCTGACCAGCCTGCATGAGTATTACCTTCGGTTATGGTCTTCGTCATCTGTGTATGAGCGCTGTGCAGCCGCCCGCAGTATCGTGAGCCCAGGCAAATCGCCCTGGCGGCGAACAATAACAAGATCTGCAGGCAAGCGCAGTGGCGCTTGAAGGAACCGCACTTGAACATCTACGACGAACCCAAGATCGACTGCCATAACCATCTGTTTGACCCCGCACGCTTCGCTTACCACGCCGACGCCCCCTATGCGCCGTCTGGCCAGGAGGTCGCCACCCTGGCCCAGTTCAACCAGGTGATGGATGCCTATGGCGTGCGCCATGCCTTGCTGGTGGGCCCCAACAGTGGCTACCACACCGACAATACCCTGTTGCTGCACGCACTCGCTGCTGGCCAGGGGCGCTTCAAAGGGATTGCAGTGGTCGAACGGCAGATTGGCCTGGACGCCTTGGCTGCACTGAAGGAGCGGGGCGTGGTCGGTGTGGCCTTCAATCCGGCGCTGTATGGCGTGCCGAGCATGCGTGATGCCGAGCCGCTGTTCGGCAAGCTCGCCGAGCTGGGCATGTTCGCCCAGGTGCAAGTCTGCGAGGACCAGTTGCTGGACTTGCAGTGGCTGATCGCGCACAGCTCGGCGCGCCTGCTGATCGACCACTGCGGCCGCCCGGATGCCGCTGCAGGCCTGCAGCAGGCCGGCTTTCAGGCCCTGTTGCAGCTCGCTCGCAGCGGGCGGGCCTGCGTGAAGCTGTCGGGCATGCAGAAGTTCGCTGATGCCGAGGGCCTGTATGAGCAAAGCCATGGCTATGTACGGATGCTGCTCGATGCGTTCGGCCCCGATGCCTGCGTATGGGGCTCGGACTGGCCATTCATCCGCCAGCATTCGCGTGTCGACTACGGCCCGCTGCTGAAACTGGCCGAACGCCTGATGCCCGACGCCCGCCTGCGTCGCAAGGTCATGTGGGACACCCCGCGACGGCTGTTCGGTTTTGCCTGATTCACAGCACTTGCCATTCCAATAACAAGAGAGCAATCGCCATGAGCACTAAGCAGACAATTGGCGTCGGGGTGTTCGATACCCTCGATAACCCCGCACGCGCGCAACAACGCACCCGTACCCGTTTCATGATCCTGGCGCTGATTTCCGGTGGCACCATGATCAACTACCTGGACCGCAGCGTGATGGGTATCGCCGCCCCGAGCATCAGTGCCGACCTGGGCCTGAACGCGGCGATGATGGGGGTGATCTTCTCGGCGTTTTCCTGGACCTACGCCGCCGCGCAGATCCCCGGCGGTATCCTTATCGACCGCCTCGGCACCAAGCTCACCTATTGGCTGGCGCTGACCCTGTGGTCGCTGTTCACCGGCCTGCAGGGCCTGGCCCAGGGCTTTCTGTCGCTGCTGGGCATGCGTTTTCTGGTCGGCGTGACCGAAGCCCCTTGCTTCCCCACCAACAGCCGTGTGGTGGCGACCTGGTTCCCGCAAAGCGAGCGGGCGCGGGCGACCGGCATCTACACCTTTGCCGAGTACACCGGGCTTGCGTTCCTGACCCCCTTGCTGTTCTGGGTGCTGCATGCCTATGGCTGGCGCTTCCTGCTGATGGCGGTGGGCCTGCTGGGCATCCTCTATGGCCTGGTGTGGTGGCGCAAATACCACGAGCCGCACCAGTCGACTTCGGCCAACCAGGCAGAGCTCGACTACATCGCTGCCGGCGGCGGCGTGGTGGATGGCGGGCAGAAGGCCACTCAGTTCCGCTGGTCGCAGATCCCGGCGCTGCTCAAGCACCGCAACATGCTCGGCATCTGCCTGGGGCAGTTCGCCTGCAACTCGACCAACGTGTTCTTCCTCACCTGGTTCCCCACCTACCTGGTCACCGAGCGGCACATGCCCTGGCTCAAGGTAGGTTGGGTGGCGGTGCTGCCGTTCATTGCCGCGTCGCTGGGCACGTTGGTTGGCGGCTGGATATCCGATGCGCTGCTGCGCCGCGGCTACTCGCTGAACCTGGCGCGCAAGTTGCCGGTGATTGCCGGGTTGCTGACGGCATCGATCATCGTGCTGGCCAACTATGTCGAGTCCGATGCGCTGGTGATCACCATTCTCTGCGTCGCCTACTTCGCCCAGGGCATGTCGGCCCTGGCCTGGATGATCGTCTCCGACATCGCGCCCAAAGGCCTGCTGGGCCTCAGTGGCGGGCTGTTCAACCTGTTCGCCAACGCCGCCGGCATCGTCACTCCGCTGACCATCGGCCTGATCGTCAGCGCCACCGGCTCGTTCGTCTGGGCGCTGGCCTTCGTCTCGTCGATCACCGCACTGGGTGCGCTGTGTTACCTGTTCATGGTGCGCGACCTGCGTCGCCTGCCGGATATTCCTTCTGTCGAAAATGGAGCAAGACAATGAGCCAACCCCTGCACGGGCAAACAGCAATCGTTACCGGCGGCATGCGCGGCATCGGCCTGGCGATCGCCCAGCGCCTGCACCAGGCCGGCGCCCAGGTGGTGATCTGGGACCTCGCGGTCGATGGCTGGAACAGTGCTGAAAACGGCTTCGAGCCGGTGCTGCGCCAGGCCGTGGACGTGGCCTCGCTGGCGTCGGTGGAGGCTGCGTTCGCTGCGGCGCTGGCCCATGTAGGGCAGGTCGAGATCCTGGTCAACAATGCCGGTATCAACGGCCCCGTAGTCGCCTCGTGGGAATACCCGCCAGAAGCCTGGGACAAAGTCATCGCCATCGACCTCAATGGTGTTTTCTACTGCTGCCGCACCGCCATCCCGCACATGCGTGAGCGTGGTTACGGGCGCATCGTCAACGTCGCCTCGATGGCTGGCAAGGACGGCGTGCAGTACATCTCGGCCTATTCGGCGGCCAAGGCCGGCGTCATCGCCTTCACCAAGGCGGCGGCCAAGGAGTTGGCCCAGGACGGCGTGCTACTCAACTGCATCGCCCCCGCCATGGTCGAGACCCCACTGATGGCAGAAATGACCCCGGAACACATCGCCGCCAGCAAGGCCAAGATCCCCATGGGGCGTTTCCTCAAGGCGGAGGAGATTGCCAACATGGTGGCCTGGATCGCGGGGCCGGAATGCAGCTTCACCACCGGTTTCGTGTTCGACCTCAGTGGCGGGAGGGCGACCTATTGAGGCCGCTTGGAGTTGCCCACCTGACGGCGCTGAACCTGGCGCCGGTCGAGCTGGTGCGTGAGGCGGCGCGGGCCGGCTTCGAGGCTGTAGGGTTGCGCCTGCACCCGGTGATGCCGGGCGCCAGAGCCTACCCGCTGAAGTCTGGCAGCTTGGCGGCACGTGAGTTGAAGGCGGTGATCGCGGGCGAGGGCGTGCGAGTCAGCGATATCGAATTCGTTTCGTTGAAACCGGAGTTTCAGCTTACCGACTACGAAGGCTTGCTTGCCGCAGGTGCGGACCTCGGCGCCAGCAGTCTCACGGTTTCCGGGGATGATCTGGATCATGCGCGTCTCGTGCACAATTTCGCGGCCTTGTGCGAACTGGCCGGCGGCTACGGGATGCGTGTGGACCTGGAATTCATGCGCTGGCGGCCGGTGGCAACGCTGCAGCAGGCGGTAGCCGTGGTGACGGCGGCCGGGCAGGGCAATGCGGGTGTGCTGCTGGATGCGCTGCACCTGTATCGCTCTGGTGGAGATGAGAACGCAGTCGCTCAGGTCGACCCCCTTTATCTGCGGGCTGTGCAGGTGTGCGATGCGCCGCTGCAGGCGCCGGAGGAGACGTTGATCATTCAGGAGGCACGGGAAGGGCGTTTGATGCCGGGGCGCGGCCAGTTGCCGTTGGAGGCACTGTTGAGTGCATTGCCGGCTGACGTGCAAGTTAGCGTTGAAACGCCCTCGGCGCTGTTTGCGCCTGAGCTGTGTCTGAAAGCTGCCTATGAAGCTACCCGATCCATGTTGGCTTCGGCTTGAACCCTGGGGCTGCCTGCAGCCCATCGCTGGCAAGCGGCCCCAACGGTCATATCACCCGAGCCCGATGCAATGCCTCCAGCGCCTCCCCGCGCAGCTAGGCCAGACGTTGGCTTAACTGAATAGAGGACAGCCCGCTGAGTACCCCCCATGAACAACGAACAGGCAGCACCCGAAACCCGTGGCGTGACGGTGGAGTTACTGGCAACGGTCGATCTGGGGCCGGAAATCGAAGGCATGGCCGGCCGCCAGTTGCGCATGCGCAAGGTGACCATCGCCCCAGGTGGGGTGTTCGGGCCGGTCCATGATCACAAGGACCGGCCCGGCACGGTGTTCATCCTGCAAGGCACCATCACCGACCACCGCAATGGTCGGGCCACCGACTACGGCCCTGGTGTCGGCTGGCCCGAAGACCACAACACCACGCACTGGCTGGAAAATCGCGGCACAGTGACTGCGGTGGAAATCTCGGTCGACATCATCAAGGGTTGACCTGGTAGCCACGCCCTTGCAGGCACCCGCTGTAGGCGCTGGCATGCGCCGAGCTTTGCGCCTGGCCCTGGTTGCGCCGGTCTTCGCGGCGCTCCTGGCGTTGCCGCGAGGCACCGACCGCTGCACCGGCGGCTGCCCCCTGGCCTGCACGGTTCTGCCGGTACTCTTGCTTGGCATTGTCGCCGACCCGGTCATAGACCTCGTCGTGCTGATTGCCACGCACCTGGGCGCCCACCGCACCCGCTGCGGCACCGGCGGCAGCGCCCTTGACCCTGCCGCCGACGTGGCTGCCAGACGTACTGCTGCTGGCGCTGTTGGCGGCGTTGGTCGCCACGGTGTTGCAGTCGTTGATGTCCAGCTGCATCTGCTGGCTGCTCTGGCCCTTGAGCGGTACCACCGACTGGGCCTGGGCCGCTGACGCCGCACACAGCAGCATCAGCAGGTAACTCCACGTGAACGCACGCATCGCACACCTCCACTGGAAGGGAACTGCATCTCACAGGATAGCTGGGTGCAGCACTGCGAAGGGCGCGCCGGCAGGCCATTGATCGCAGACCCGGGGCGACAAGTGCTTGCTCGCTGTAAAGAAACCCGCCCGCTGTGCGAGCCGCTATTGATAACCACAGGTAAACAATGAGTTGAATTTCATTGTATTACTGCAATCTGGAAAAGCCCTTACCTTTAGCCCACGTGATAACCACACGCACTCTGGGCCCAAGCGCGTCCTGCCTGTACGCACCCGCTGGCCCAGCCGCCACATTCATCCGACTCACAACAATAATTCGGAGACGGCAATGGCCAAGCGATTGATAGGCAAGCTGTACGTACAAGTGTTGATAGGCGTGTCCCTGGGCATTGTGCTGGGGGTGTTCTGGCCTGCAGTCGGCACCGACATGAAGCCCCTCGGTGACGCCTTCATCAAGCTGATCAAGATGGTCTTCGCACCGATCATCTTCGCCACGGTGGTGCTGGGCATCGCCAAGATGGAAAACATGAAAGAGCTCGGCCGGGTCGGCGCCCGGGCGCTGATCTACTTCGAGGTGCTGTCGACCTTCGCCCTGGTGCTCGGCTTGGTCGTGGTCAACCTGGTGCAGCCGGGGCAGGGCATGAATGTCGACCCCGCCACCCTTGATACCCAGGCCATTTCCACCTACACCGCCGCAGCTGCCAGCGGCTCGGGTGGTTTCACCGATTTTCTCCTGCATGTGATTCCCGGCAGCGTGGCCGACGCCTTCGTCAGGAACGAAATCCTGCAGATCCTGTTGTTCTCGACCTTGCTGGGCATTGCCCTGGCCAACCTCGGCGAGCGCGGCAAGCCGATGGTCGATGTGCTTGAAGCGTTTTCCCACGGCATGTTCTACATCGTTGGCCTGGTCATGCGGGTCGCGCCGCTGGCGGCCTGTGGCGCCATGGCCTTCACCGTCGGCAAGTACGGCCTGGGTTCGATCGTGTCGCTGGGCAAGCTGATGGCGACCATGTACCTGACCTGTTTCCTGTTCGTGGTGCTGGTGCTTGGCAGCATTGCGCGGATGTCGGGCTTCAGCCTGTGGAAGTTCCTCAAGTACCTGCGCGAAGAGCTGTTCACCGTGCTGGGTACCAGCTCCTCCGAGTCGGTGGTGCCGCAATTGATGAACAAGCTGGAAAAGGTCGGCGTGTCCAAGCCGGTGGTTGGCCTGGTGATCCCTTCGGGGCTGACCTTCAACCCCGATGGCCAGTGCATCTATTACACCATGGCGGCGATCTTCATCGCCCAGGCCACCAACACCCCGCTGACCCTGATGGACCAGCTGATCGTGCTCGGCGTGCTGCTGCTCACCTCCAAGGGCTCGGCGGGCGTGACCGGCTCGGGCTTCATCACCCTGGCCGCGACCCTGGCGACCATGGACAACATCCCGGTGGCCGGCATGGTCCTGCTGCTGGGTGTCGACCGCTTCATGTCCGAAGCCCGCGCCATCACCAACACCATCGGCAATGCCGTCGGCACCATGGCCATCGCCAAGTGGGTCGGTGCCCTGGACAGCGCACGGATGAACCAGGTGCTCGATGGCCAGCCAGTGACGCAGCCCGAACCGCCTGCCAGCGCCAACCCGGCCGTAGAGCCGGCCAGCTGTACCGATAAGAAAAGCCTTGTGATGCACTGAGGAGATAACCGTGGATACCGTAGCAAAAGACAATGCCGTCTCATCGCTGACCGACACGTTGGCCAAGTTCACTGCCTATATCGGCAAGCGCCTGCCCAAGGATGTGAAGGCAAAGACTGCCAAACTGCGCGCGGCGGAAACCAATCCGCTGGCCATCGCCGTCTACGACTCGATGGCCGACAACCAGGAATATGCCGACAAGCTGAACCGCCCCAGCTGCCAGGACACCGGGGTGATCCAGTACTTCATCTCGGCCGGTGCGCGCTTCCCGTTGTTGGGCGAGATGGAAGGCATCCTGGAAAATGCCACCAAGCAAGCCACCGTCCACGGGCCATTGCGCCACAACGCGGTGGAAACCTTCATCGAGAAGAACACCGGCACCAACACCGGCTCGAAGATCCCGTGGCTGGACTGGGAAATCATCCCCGATGCCGACTACGCCATCGTCGACGTGTACATGGCCGGTGGCGGCTGCACCTTGCCGGGTTCGGCCAAGGTACTGATGCCTGGGCAGGGCTACGAAGGGGTGACCGAGTTCGTCTTCGATGTCATCACCTCGCGTGGCGTCAACGCCTGCCCGCCGTTGCTGGTGGGGGTTGGGGTATCGACCTCGGTGGAGACCGCGGCACGCCTGTCGAAGAAGGCCATCCTGCGCGAAGTCGATTCCAGCCACCCCAACGAAAGCGCGGCGATGATGGAGAAGCTGCTGGAAGAGGGCCTCAATGAAATCGGCATCGGTCCCCAGGGCCTGACCGGCAACAGCAGCGTGATGGGGGTGAACATCGAGTCCTCGGCGCGCCACCCTTCGACCATTGGTGTCGCCGTATCGACCGGCTGCTGGGCACACCGCCGCGGCAAGATCCGCATCAATGCCGACCTCTCTTACGACATCCTTTCCCACGAAGGTGTGATCCTGTGAACAGTCCTGTGAAAAAGATCATCAGTACCCCCATCAGCGACGAAGACCTGGCCAACCTCAACGTCGGCGATGTCGTCTACCTCACCGGCCAGCTGGTGACCTGCCGCGACGTGGCCCACCGCCGGCTCATCGAGCTGGGGCGCGAGCTGCCGGTTGATCTGCGCGGCGGCGCGATCTTCCATGCCGGCCCGATCGTCAAGAAGAAAGAAGATGGCAGTTTCGAGATGGTATCCATCGGCCCGACCACCAGCATGCGCATGGAAAAGTTCGAGAAGCAGTTCATCGAGCAGACCGGTGTGAAGCTGATCGTCGGCAAGGGTGGCATGGGGCCGGAAACCACCACCGGCTGCCTGGAGAACAAGGCGGTGCACGCGGTGTTCCCTGGCGGCTGCGCGGTACTGGCGGCCACTCAGGTCGAGGAGATCGAGCGTGCCGAATGGCAGGACCTGGGCATGCCGGAGACCTTGTGGGTCAACCGCGTGCGTGAGTTCGGGCCGTTGATCATCTCCATCGATACCAAGGGCAACAACCTGTTCGAGCAGAACAAGGCCCGCTTCAACGAGCGCAAGGGTGCGGTGATCGAAAAGATCAACAGCCAGGTGCGGTTCATCAAGTAGCCTTTACCTGTACCGGCCTCTTCGCGGGGCAAGCCCGCTCCCACAGGAACCGTGCAGCCTTGAGACTGTGATGAACCTTGTGGGAGCGGGCTTGCCCCGCGAAGAGTCCGGTACAGGCAATACAAGGCTCAATGGGCGCTACGCAAGGGCACTTCTCGCAACAACCAAGACAAGGCAAAGGCCACACTGGTAATGACCGCCGCCACCAGAAACACCCCATGCATGGCCCCGGAGAACGCCTCCAGATAGGCCTGTTGCTGCGGCACCGCCAAGGCATGCACCGCCGTCGGCGACAGGCTTGCAGCACCGCCGCTGGCAGCCGCGAAATCACTCGGCAAGCCATCGAGCAACGCATGGGAAAACAACGCGCCGAACACCGAAACCCCCACCGAACCGCCAATAGAACGGAACAGCGTGGCTCCGGAAGTCGCCACCCCCATGTGTCGCCGATCGACGCTGTTCTGTACGGCCAGGATCAATACCTGCATGACCATGCCCAGGCCTGCGCCAAGCAGCCCCATGTACAGGTTCATCTGCCACATCGGCGTGCCCAGCTCCAGGCGGCTGAGCAGCCCCAGGGCGAACACTTGCAGCAGCGTGCCAAGGATCGGGAACACCCGGTAGCGCCCCCAGCGGCTGATCAGCCGCCCGGTAGTCGCCGACACCACCAGCAACCCTCCCATCAACGGCAGCATCTGCAGGCCGGCACTGGTGGGCGAGGCGTCCTTCACCACTTGCATGTACAGCGGCAGGAACGTCACCGAGCCGAACAGCGACACGCCGACAATCAGCCCGATCAAACCGGCGAGCACGAAGGTGCGGTGACGGAACAGGTGCAGCGGCATGATCGGTTCGGCCGCGCGGCGCTGCTCGAAGACGAAGCCGACCAGGCCGATCACGGCGAACAGCGCCAGGCACAGGATGTCCAGCGAGGCCCAGGGCAGCAGGCTGCCGCCCAGGCTGGTGATCAGTACCAGCGCGCCCAGGGTGATGGTCAGGAAGAACGCGCCGATGTAGTCGACCACATGCTTGACCGGTGCCACGTGCGGGCGGAACACACTGCCGATCACCACGACGGCCAGCAGGCCTAGCGGCAGGTTGATGAAGAAGATCCAGTGCCAGGACAGGTGTTCGACCAGAAACCCGCCGATCAACGGGCCCACCACGGTGGCCAGGCCAAACACGCCACCGAACAGGCCCTGGTAGCGGCCGCGTTCGGCGGGCGGTATGACGTCACCGATGGCCGCCATGGCGACCACCATCAGGCCGCCGCCGCCCAGGCCTTGTAACGTGCGGAACAGGATCAGCTGGGTCATGTCCTGGGCCAGCCCGCACAGCGCCGAGCCAAGCAGGAACAAGGCGATGGCGATCTGCAGCACGCGCTTGCGTCCGTAGAGGTCGCCGAACTTGCCGTACAGCGGCACGACCACGGTAGAGGCCAGCAAGTAGGCGGTGACGACCCAGGACAGCCAGCGCAACCCCCCGAGGTCGCTGACGATGGTCGGCAATGCGGTGGAAACGATGGTCTGGTCCAGTGCCGCGAGGAACATGACCAGCATCAACGCGCCGAGCAACAGTGGGATGGAGGTCTGACCCGGTTCGGCCTTGACCGAGGCGGTTGCGTCAGCAGCAGTCGGTTGCATGGGGTTGCCTTGAGCCTGTGGTTGCGATTGAGCGTCCATGTGCGGTCAGCGGCCGTCGCCCAGGGCGTGCTGGCGGCCCGCTTCCTGCAGGCCGGCGAGGGCAAAGCTGAACAGCTGGGCAGACACCTCTTCTGCCGGCATGCCGAGGATTTCATGCAGGGTCCCGGTGGACCCGCGCGGGCCAATCAACAGCATCGCCCAGGGAGCGGTGACACAGAGGATGCAGCGGGTCAGTGCCGGGTCGTCCCGCGGGATGGCGGTGATCTCGCTGAACAGGCCCCTGAGCAGCGACAGCTTCAGCGGTGCTTCGGCCTGCAGGTGGGCCTGGCCGTGCGGGCTGGGCGCGAGGATTTCTGCGGCCAGCACGCGCAGGTGCCAGTTGTCGCGACGCTGCGTGGCCTTGCGCACCACCAGTTCGACCAGCGCCCGCAGTTTGTCCGCCGCCGGTTGCTCGCCGAGGGTGATCCGTTGCAGGTCGCTGATGTCCAGAAAGCGCCGCCGCGCTTCGTCGAGCACGGCCAGGTACAGGCCATTGCGGCTACCGAAGTGGTAATTGATCGAGGCCAGGTCGACCTCGGCCTTGGCCGCGACGGCTTTGTTGCTGGCTTCGGCATACCCCACGGCGGCAAACAGCTCGCCAGCGGCCTGGAGGATTCGCGTGCGGGTGGCTTCGCCGTCTTTGCGCGGTTCGCGCGGTGTGGTGGCCATGATGGACTGCTCTTGAGCCGGTGTGATGAGAGGCAGCGTGACTCCGTTATAAATTAAATTCAATTTAAATTTAACGATCGAACCTGGTGGGCGACAGAAGGCGTCGCTGTACTGCGCCCGGATGGCGCACGCCGCTAGGGGAAGCGCCCCCAGTTGTGGTATACAACTCGTTAATCGACACCACCTTCGCAGGCACTCGGATGCGTCGCGGCTGGCTGGTGAATTCCTTGCACCTGCTCCTTTTACTGTGAAACGGAGATTCGAAGATGACCGCCACCGACCGTCTGAGCCTGCTGCAGTACGAGCACCTGGGCCTGGACGATGTTGCCGCTGCCGAGTTCAAGGTGGCTCTGGAGGAGCTGCGCAAGCTGGCACTGGAAGACCGTTACGAACACCCCGCCGCCCTGCACCTGGGTGATATCGCCGACGCCGAGAACCGTCGCGAGCTGGCTGAGACCAAAGGCTGGGGGATCGGCTTTCTGCAGGGGCTGACCTGCGCCAAGGCACTCTCGCAGGAGCACCTTGAAGCACTGCGCCGGGTGTTTCAGGCCGCCGCGGAGCGCGCGATCAAGCGCATGTGCAGGTAAGCGTGTTGAACTTGCCGCTGTTCGCAATGGATAGCGGCAATCTGCCACCACCTCGAATCCCTACGATAAGCCTGCGTTGGCAGGTCGAACCCGCGCGGCTGCGCTGGTAACCCAACCCGTCGGTAATCTGCCCGACCGTTCGGAACTTTCTTGTCCCGCCCCGTGTTGACGAGCACATTGGCCGTTTCTCGACTTTACTGACAGGCGCTGATGCCAATCTTCACGTACCGAGCGCATTGAGTAGTGGCTTGGAGTGATGCGGTCCTTGGGGGAGACCATGAGCCAGAGCCAGGCACTGATCATCTGTGAGTACTGCGACGCGGTGTATCAGCGTAGGCCAGTGCAAAAACATCAACAGGCACGGTGCGTCCGGTGTGGCGGGGTGTTGTATCGCCATAAGAGCCTGACGGTCCAGCAGCGCCTGGCCCTGAGCGTCACTGGCGCGGTATTGCTGATCTTTGCCAATGCCTATCCGGTCATGACCATTGGCATGCAGGGGCTGAGCAACTCGGCGACGTTATGGGATTCGGTGCTGATCCTGAGCAGCGGCAGTATCACCTTCATTGCCCTGGTCATGGCCCTGGCCATCATCTTTGCCCCTGTGCTGCAGATTGCCTTGCTCTGCTGGGTACTCAGCTTCGCCCTGGCCGGGCGCCGGGCGCCGGGGTTTGCCATGAGCATGCGCTGCCTGGAAGGCCTGCGGCCGTGGAGCATGCTGGAAGTCGGCTTGCTAGGCGCATTGGTGGCGGTGATCAAGCTGGCGGGCCTGCTCGAGGTGATCCCAGGCATTGGCCTGGTCGCCCTGGCCGCACTGAGCATGCTGATCATCTACATTGCCGGGCGCGATATCCGCGACCTTTGGGAGCAGGTATGAGTACGCCCGCGCTGGCAGACGAGCTGGGCCTGTGCCTGTGCCACGGTTGTGGGCATGCCTGCGAGCTGGGCCGCCACGCGCATGTGTGCGAACGCTGCGGCGCGCCCCTGCACCGGCGCAAGACCAACGCCATCGCCCGTGGCTGGGCGTTCCTGGTGGCCGCGCTGGTGTTCTATGTACCTGCCAACCTGCTGCCGGTGATGCACACCGAAATGCTCGGCAGTGGCAGCGACAGCACCATCGGTGGCGGCGTGGTGGAATTCTGGGAGCACGGCGCCTGGGACATCGCCTTGATCATCTTCATCGCCAGCATGGGCGTGCCGGCAATCAAGTTCTTTTCCCTGGGCTTGCTGCTGTTCACCGCACAACGCCGTTCGAGCTGGGCACGCCGGCAGCGCTCGCAGCTGTATCGCGGCGTCGAGTTGATCGGTTACTGGTCGATGCTCGATGTGATCGTCGTGGCGCTGGTGGCCGCATTGGTGCAGCTGCGTGGCCTGGGCACCATCGAGCCGCGCCCGGGCATCCTGTTTTTCGGCATGGTCGTGGTGCTGACCATGTTTTCGGCAATGAGCTTCGACCCACGCTTGATCTGGGATCACCCTGGCAATGATGGAGGCCGCACCGATGGCGCAAGCGAGTGACGCGCGAAATGGGGCCGGGCAGGCAGAGGTACGCACCCGGCGCTGGAATGTTTCACTGGTGTGGATCGTGCCGATCCTGGCGATCCTGGTCGGGGCCTCACTGGTGGTGCGCAACTGGATGCAGCAGGGGCCGGTGATTTCCATTTCCTTTCGTTCCGGCGAAGGACTGGTGGCGCACAAGACCCAGGTCAAGTACCGCAGCGTGGTGATTGGCGAAGTGACCACCGTGGAACTGGCCCCAGACCACGAAAGCGTCGTCGTCAAGGTGCAGCTGGCCAATGATGCGCGTTCGTTCGCCACCGAGGGCGCGCGCTACTGGGTGGTGCGCCCACGGATCGGTGCGGGCGGGGTGTCTGGTGTCGACACCTTGCTCTCCGGCAGTTTCATCGGCGCCGATGCCGGCGAGTCGAAAGCCTCGGAAAAGAACTTTACTGGCCTGGAGCTGCCGCCAGCGATCACCTATGGCGAGAAGGGCAAGCGTTTCGTCCTGAGTGCCAACGACCTCGGCTCCCTGGATATCGGTGCTTCCATCTACTACCGCAAGATCCCGGTGGGTGAAGTGGTGTCCTATGCCTTGCAGGACGATGGCAAGGGGGTGGACATTGGCATTTTCGTGCAGTCGCCCTACGACGCCTTTGTTACCCGTGATACGCGGTTCTGGAATGCCAGTGGTGTCGACATGCAGATTGGCGCTAATGGCTTGACGGTCAATACCGAGTCGCTGTCGTCGATCCTGGTTGGCGGGTTGGCGTTCGGCTCGCCCGATTTTGCCCCGGATGCCCAGGCCGCCGATGACCAGGCGCACTTCCAGCTGTTTGCCGATCGGGAAAGCGCGCTTTCACCACCCAACGGCCAGGGGCAGTACCTGCAACTGCGTTTCGACCAGTCCATGCGAGGCCTGTCGGTGGGGGCGCCAGTGGAGTTCAAGGGCGTGGAGTTCGGCAAGGTCACCTCGGTCAAGCTGGACTATGACCCGGTGAAGCAGATTTTTCCGGTGGTGGTGGATGCGGTGATCTACCCGCAGCGTCTCGGCCCGGTGCATCAGAAGATGCTGGCAGTGTTCAAGCACACCGAGGGTGACCTGAACGGTGCGCGCGAATTGATCGGCACATTCGTCGAGCATGGCCTGCGGGCGCAGGCGCGCAGTGGCAATCTGATCACCGGGCAGATGTTCATTTCCCTGGACTTCCACCCGGAGGCGCCCAAGGTGGTGTTCGACAGAACTGCCGAACCCATCGTGATTCCCACCTTGCCTGGCAGCCTCGAGATGCTGCAGGAGCAGCTGCAGCATTTTGTCGAGCGCATCGGCAAGTTGCCGCTGGAGAGCATTGCCAGCAACCTCGATGGCACCCTGCGTGACCTGCGTGCCAACCTCAAGACGTTCAACAGCCAGACGCTGCCTGGGGTGAAAGCCACCCTCGACGACATGCAGAAGACCTTGAAGACGGCCAACGCGACCATCGCCGACAATTCGCCTGAGCGCGAACGGCTGGGTGAAACGCTGGACGAACTGGAACGCATGTCGCGCTCGCTGCGCGACCTGACCGACTACCTCGGGCGCCACCCCGAGTCGCTGATTCAAGGCCGGCCGAAGGCGGCCGGGGCGCAAGACTTGAGACCTTGAAAGTGACAGGCCAAAGGAGTGTCAGCTGATGCATCGAGTGCGCAACCTGTGTGGGGCCAGCCTGTTGATCTGGCTGAGCGGCTGCAGCAGCACCCCGAACAATTACCACACCCTGGTCCCGGCCCAGCCGGTGCAAGGCGGTAACCAGCACGTGCAGGTGAGCCGGGTCAGCCTGCCACCGCAGGTGGACCGCCCGCAACTGGTGGTGCGCCAGGGCAGTAGCGGGCTGGCCATTCTGGAAACGGAGTGGTGGGGCGCCAACCTGGTGGATGAGTTCCGCAGTGCCCTGCAGGACATGCTGGGCGGCCCCGTGGCCGGCCCCAGCAGTGTATTGCGGGTCGATGTACAGCGCTTCGACAGCGTGCCTGGCCAGTACGCCTCGCTTGATACCCTGTGGCGCCTGAAACGGCCAGGCGAAGCCGAAATCACCTGCCGGACCTCGGTCCAGACGGCTGCTGACAACAGCATCAACAACCTGGTAAACGCCCACCAGGCCAACCTGCGCAAGCTGGCCGAGGCCGTGCGGGCAACGGCGGCGCCAGGCAGGCCCTGCCCAACCACATGATGCGGGTGAACCAGGGTACGGGGAGCCCGCATGAAGTTACGCACGAGATTGCTCTGGCTGTTCGTACCACCGCTGCTGCTGGTGTTGATGCTTGTCTACTTCGCGGCCCAAGGCATGCTGCTGGCCCGCCTGGACAAGCAGGACGAGCGCCTGCTGGTCGCCGAAGCCGAGCGCCTGCGCGCTTTGCTGGGTAACAGCTTCGAGCGTGACGCCAACCGCCTGCGGCAATGGGCGCAGGCGATGCCGGGAGCGGTGCCGTCGGCGTTCCCGCTCGATGCCGCCACGCTGGGCCGCAGTGGTTTCGACTTCATTCTGTACTTCGCCAATGGTGAGCAGCGGGTGAGCTGGCGGCCGCTGGACCTGGCGTCGCTGGAACGCCCGGCCGGTGCACCGGCACTGAGCCTGCAGGCACTGCATGACGGCGTCGCGGAACAATTGGCGCGCCTGCTGCAGCCTCAGGATGTGGCGCCCCCTGCGCAATTGCTGGCGGTGCTCAGGGTGCCGCTGATCCTGGTGGCGGTGGATACCGCACGCAGCGGTGAGCGCGCCAGCGGTGTACTGCTGGCGGGAACGTTTCTCGACAGCAAGCGTATCGCCATGCTGCAACAGCAGCTGGGCGGTGAGCTCACCTGGCTGCCGTCGGCCACCGAGCAGGAGCGGCCGGTGCTGCAGGCCGAACTCATGAGCATCGGCAATCGCCAGGTGGTCGATGCCCGCCATCAGAGTATCGACCTGCTGTTCCAGG
This sequence comes from Pseudomonas sp. LRP2-20, assembly GCF_024349685.1. NCBI lineage: Bacteria > Pseudomonadati > Pseudomonadota > Gammaproteobacteria > Pseudomonadales > Pseudomonadaceae > Pseudomonas > Pseudomonas sp. LR2-20. Next base: position 2,768,661 of record NZ_AP025944.1, read on the forward strand.
ACAGCCTGGGCGAGCCTCAGCTGCGCCTGCAGCTGACCCGCGAGCGCCATCTGTACCTGGAAGGCGAGCAGCAGCTCAATGTGTTCCTCGGCGTGACGGGAGGGCTCATCGGCCTGGCCTGGCTGCTGATCTACCTCGCCCTGGACGTCACCTTGCTGCGGCGTATTGCCCGCTTGCATCACGAGCTTCTGGCCATTGGCCCAGCTGCGGCGGGGCGACGCCTGACCGACGACGGCCGCGATGAACTGGGCAAGCTGGCGCGTGAAGCCAACCGTGCGCTGGACCGCCTGGAACAGAGCGAAGCGCGCGACCGGGCGATTCTCGATGCCATGGAGGACGGCTACTTCGAACTCGACGAGCTGGCCAGGATCGAGTCGGTCAACCCGGCTTTCTGCAGGCTGCTCGGTTACCCGGCCGGCCAGGTGCTCGGGCGCACCTTTGCCTCGTTGCAGGAAGAACCAGCGCCCGGCACCACGACAGATCCGGTGATCGCGGAAACCGAACCCGGCGCACCACTCTCGGCACGCCTGCGGCGCGCCGACGGCAGCATCGGTCACTTCGAGACCCAGATCTCCAGGCGGCATAATGCCGGCGGCCGTTTGATCGGCTATCGCGGCATTCTGCATGACGTCAGCGAGCATGTGCTGCATCAGCGCCAGCTGTTCGACCTGGCTCATCAGGATGCCCTGACCGGATTGGGCAATCGCAAGGCGTTCCATGAGGACCTCGCCCGGCACCTGCACGGCGGTGCCTTGCCGCTGGCGCTGATCTTTCTCGACCTGGACCGCTTCAAGCAGGTCAACGACCGCTTCGGCCACGATGTCGGTGATGCCTTGCTGGTGTGCATGGCCGAGCGCCTGTGCAATGCCCTGCGTCAACCGGACAAGGCCTATCGCCTGGGGGGCGACGAGTTCACCGTGATCGTCCCGATGACCGATCTCCAGGCCGCCAATGCGCTGGCCCAGCGCTTGCTCAAGGTGCTGGGCGAGCCGGTCAGTGTCAGGGGGCTGAGCATCGACTTCGTCACCCCAAGCATCGGCCTTGCCCTCGCGCCTGCTCATGCCAGCGAGGTGGATGCACTGGTCCGGGCAGCCGATCAGGCGATGTACGAAGCCAAACGCCGGCGCGGGCAGGTATGGGTTTTCCAGCACAGCGACTGAGTGCCGGGTAGCGCGCAAACGGCGCAGGAATGGCTGGCGCATGGCCAATCCTGAGCCAGACTGTTTGAAGCACGCGGCCATCGACGCCGCCGTGGCCCACGGGATGTGGCGGCTTTCGCGACCACGCCTGGCCGCTGAATGCCACAGCTTCCGGGGGGTGTAGATGATCGAGCATTGTCGTTGCCGGTCTTTGCTGCTGTCGCTCTGCTTGCTTCTTCTGCCCGAACTGGCGATGGCAGAGGGTTTGTGCGGCCAGCTGACCGCTACCGGCAATCCTGAGTACCCTCCGTATCTCTGGCGTGACCCGAACAACCCTGAGCAACTGATCGGGGCCAATGCCGACCTGCTCAAGGCAGTGGGCAACGCGCTTGGCCTGGACGTGAAGGTGGTATACGGCGGGCCATGGTCGAGGGCACAGGAAGAGGTGCGTAGCGGGCGTATCGACCTGATGGCGGGGTACTTCCTGACCCACGAGCGCCAGCAGCAGATGGACTTCATCAACCCGCCGTTCCTGCGTATCCGCAGCGTTGTCTGGGTCCGCCAGGACGATGCCTTTGCTTATCGTGAGTGGGCGGACCTCAAAGGCCGCAATGGCGGAACGCTGGTCAGCAACAGCCACGGCCAGCAGTTCGATGACTATGCCCGGGCCAATCTCCAGCTCGAAGCGGTGCCCGGTGCCATGCAGGCATTCGAGAAGTTGCTGCACAAGCGCAACGACTACCTGATCTATGAGCAGTACCCTGGCATGGCCCTGGTGCGCGCGCAGGGGTGGGAGGCGCAATTGAAGGTGCTTGAACCGCCGGTGTCCAGTGAAGGGTTGTACCTGGCGGTTTCGCATCAATCGAAGTGCAACCGGGCAGAACTGCGTGAGAGGCTTGCGCGGATAATGAACGAGATGGTGGCCGGGCCGGTGCCGGAGCAGTTGGTCGAGAAGAATCTGGAGTTGTGGCGGCAGCAGCAGGCAGGGGGGCAGCCTTGAAGGTGTTCGTCATGGGTTTTTTAGCGCCGGTGAGATCGAGCGCCGCCCGCGCGGCGCATCGCGAGCTGCGCTCGCTCCTACGTTTGTTTCGGGCCAGTATCGCCTGTGGCAGGCGCGCGCGACCGCCTGGTTTGTACGACACGATATCGTGCCATACGCCAAGGCGTTCGCGCGCAAATCCCTCAGGAATAATTGGCCCGAAACAAACGTAGGAGCGAGCGCAGCTCGCGATGCGCCGCGCGGGCGGCGCTCGATCGCACTGGCGGCAACAATCGCGAGGCGAACACCCATCAGCCTACCCCTCAACCTCCAGCGCCCGCTTGGCCTCACTCACATTGACCGCCCCAGGCAACGCAACACCGTTCTTGGTCGCCAGGATCTCGGCCATGACACTGACCGCAATCTCTGCCGGTGTCTTGCTGCCGATGTAGATGCCAATCGGCCCGTGCAAACGCTGCAACGAGGCCTCGCTTTCGCCAAAGTGCTCGATCAGGCGTTCGCGGCGCGACTGGTTATTGCGACGCGAACCGATCACGCCAATGTAGAACGCCGGGCTGTGCAAGGCTTCGAGCAGGGCCAGGTCGTCCAGCTTGGGGTCGTGGCTGAGGCCGACGATGCAACTGCGCAGGTCGGGGGCGAACGCACGCACCACGTCATCCGGCATGCCGACGATCTTCTCCACGCCCGCAACGTTCCAGCCATCCATGTACTCAGGGCGCGGGTCGCAGACGGCCACCTTGAAGCCATTGAACAGGGCCATGGTCGCCAGGTATTCGGCCAGCACCCCGGCACCGATCAGCAGCATGCGATAACCGGGGCCCAAGGTATTGAGCATGTGCCGGCCATCGAAGCGGAACTGCTCCGGTGCGTGGGTGGTGGTCAGGTGAACCTGGCCGCTGTCCAGGGCCAGCTCCCGGCGCACCAGGTTGCCGCTGTCGAGCAGCGGCAGCAGTTGCACCAGGCTTGCCAGTGCCGGGTCGAACTCGAGGATCAGCTCGAGGGTGCCACCGCAGGGCAAGCCGAAGCGCTGCGCTTCATCGGCGCTGACGCCATAGCGCACCACGTGCGGCAGACCGTGCGGCATGCCGTCGCCCCGATAGGCCGTGGTATAGCGATGGATGAGGTCATCCTCGATACAGCCGCCGGAGACGCTGCCAACCACGCGGCCATCGCCGCGCAGGGCCATCATCGAGCCCACAGGCCGCGGCGATGAACCCCAGGTGCGGGCGACGGTGGCCAACAGCACGCGCTCGCCGGCCTGCAGCCAGTCATGGGCGGTGCGCAAGACCAACAGGTCGATGCTTTCCATGGGGCCTCCCATAGTCTTTTGCTTGATTGTGTAAATGTGCCGGCCTCTCGCGGGTTAACCCGTTCCCACAGGCGTTGCGCCGTCCTTGTGGGAGCGGGTTCACCCGCGAAGAGGCCGGCACAGGCAAAGTCTTCACCGCATGTGCAAGATGATCGGGCTGCTGCTGGCCGGGTCGGTGTGCCCGCGCAGCTTGGCCACCGCCTGTGCATCCACTGCGCCGCCTGAGTTGCCCCAGGTGCTGCGCACGAAGCTCAGCACTGCGGCGATTTCCTGGTCCGACAGCTGTTCGCGGAACGCCGGCATGCGGTAGGCATCCGGCAGGCCCGCGGCGACGATACGCTGTGAGCCATTGAGGGTGATGTTGATCGCCGAGGCGTTTTCCCGGGCCAATGCCGAGGTGGCACCGGCCAGCGGTGGCATCCACTCGGCCTGGCCCTTGCCGTCCAGGCCGTGGCAGCTGGCGCAGCGTGTGACGTAGGTGTGGGCGCCAGGGCTGTCCAGGCGCGTGGCTGCGGAAACCGCCTGGTATTGCCAGGGCGTACCGTCACGCTGTGGGTCACCGGGCAGCGACTTGAGGTAGCGGGCGATTGCGCCCAGGTCGTCATCGCTCATGAACTGCGTGGAGTTGTTGAACGCTTCGGTCATCGACCCGTACACCACGGCATGCTGGTTGCGCCCGGTCTTGAGGAACTGCACGATCTCGGCCTCGCTCCAGCGGCCGAGCCCGGTGTTGGGGTCGCTGCGCAGGCTGGGTGCGTACCAGCCATCGAGCAGGGCGCCGGCGAGGAACGGCGTACCGGCTTCATCCAGGGCTTTCTCGTTGAAGGCCAGGCCCCGTGGCGTATGGCAGCTGCCGCAGTGGCCAGGCCCCTGGACGATATAGGCGCCGCGGTTCCACAGCGCGTCCTGCCCAGCCTTCGTGGCGTAAGGGGCATTGGCGGCGAACAGACCATTCCACAAGGCGATAGGCCAGCGCAGGTTCAACGGCCAGGGGATATCACTGGGCACGTTGGCCTGTTGCGCCGGCTGCACGCCCTTCATGAAGAAGGCGTACAGCGCCTTTACATCGTCATCGCTGAGCTTGGCGTACGACGGGTAGGGCATGGCCGGGTACAACCGCCGGCCACCCGGCGCGACGCCATGGCGCACCGCACGGTCGAAATCGGCCAGGCTGTAACTGCCGATGCCGGTCTCGCGGTCGGGCGTGACGTTGGTGGCGTGGATCGTACCCAGTGGCGTGGCCATTGCCAGGCCACCTGCAAATGGCTTGCCGTCGGGCAGGCTGTGGCAGGCCACGCAGTCGCTGAGGCGGGCGACATATTCGCCCCGGCTGGCCAGCGCGGGGTCGACGCTCGTGGCGGGTTCGGCCGCGAATGGCGAGGCGGGCTCGCGGGTTACATACCAGGCCAGCAGGCCGGCCGCGACCAGGCACGGCACTGCCAGCCAGCCAGCGGCTCTGGCGAAACGACGTTGAGTCATGGGGCAGTCCTTGTCCGGTCAGCTGAAGGTGTGGCGGCTCAGGGGCAGGCTGCGCACCCGCTGGCCGGTGAGCTGCGCCACGGCATTGGCCACGGCAGGCGCCACCGCCGGCAACGGCGGCTCGCCGATACCACCCATCTTGGCGCCGCTCTCGACGATGCGCACATGCACCCGGGCCATGCGCGAGGGCGGCAGGATCGGGTACAGGTCGTAGTTGCGCGCGCGCGGCTTGCCGTCGATGAACACCGCTTCTTCCACCAGCGTCTGCGACAGGCCCAGGGCCACCGCACCGTTGACCTGGTGCTCGATGATCGCCGGGTTGACGATGCTGCCGGGGTCGATCGCCTGCCAGATGTCGTGAACCTTGACCTGGCCGTTTTCGATCGACACCTCGGCGATTGCCGCAGCTTCGGATCCAAACGGCGAAGCCATGGCGATGCCCCGGGCGCGCTTGCTGCCGTCTTCTGCCGTGAACGGCCCGCGCTTCCAGCCACCGGACAACTCGGCCACCGCGTGCAGCAGGTTGGTCAGGCGCTGATTGTCGCGCAGCAGGTGCAGGCGCAGTTCGTAAGGGTCCTTGCCGCCCTTGTCGGCCAGCTCGTCAAGGAACGATTCGTAGAAAAAGTCGTTCAGCGAGTTGCCCACCGAGCGCCAGTAGCCAAGCATGGCCGGGCCTTTGACGTAGATCTGGGCGATGCGTTTGTTGGCAATGGCGTAGGACTTGCCCGACAGCCCTTCGAGGGCGGTGGGGTCGATCTTGTCGCCTTGCTTGCCGGCGAGGGCTTCAGTCGGGCCCTCGGTGGCGCTTACTGCTTCGATGGCCACCGGCAGCCCGTCGGCATCCAGCCCGGCGCGGAACTTGACCACGGCGACCGGGCGCAGCACGTCGCGCAGGAACTCTTCCTCACGGCTCCAGATCAGCTTGACCGGGCGCCCGACGGCCTTGGCCAGGGCGATGGCTTGCGGGTATGGATTGGCCGAGTCATACAGGAAGTGGCGGCCGAAGAAACCACCGAGCAGCGGCGAGTGCAAGGTGATCTGCGCGGCATTCAGGCCGGTGCGTTTGGCGATGTCGTCGCGAAACATGTCCGGCGCCTGGTTGGGCAGCCAGACATCCAGGGTGCCATCCGGGTTGAAGCGGGCGAGGGCAGACGGCGGCTCCAGCTGGGCATGGTTGAGGTACTGGTTGTGGTAGCTGGCCTCGACCTTGGTCTTGGCACCGGCCAGGGCGCCGGCAATATCGCCCTCGTTCTCCTCGTCGCGGGCCGGCCCTTCAACGCTTGCCAGGTGCTCGCGCCAGCCGTCGCTGGAAAAATCCGCCGGCATCGGCCGCACCTTGCTGTCGGCGTCTGGTTCTTTCCAGTCCACCTGGATCGCCTCGACCGCGCGCTTGGCGTGCCACCAGCGTTCGGCGACCACGGCCACCGCGCCCGGCAACTGATGTACCGAATGCACCCCCTTCATGGCCTTGACCTGCTCCTCGTTGCGCAGGCTGCCCACGGTCATGCCCAGGCGTGGCGCGTGCTGCACGGCGGCGTGGAGCATGCCGTCGACCTTGATGTCGATGCAGTACTGGGCCTTGCCGGTGGATTTGTCGTAGGCGTCCAGGCGCCGCACCGGCTTGCCGATCCAGCGGAACTGGCTGGGGTCGCGCAGCTTGACGCTGGCAGGGTCCGGCACCGGCAGGTCCATGGCACGGCCGGCCAGTTCGCCGTAGGCCAGTGAACGGCCAGAGGCGGTGTGAATGACTTTGCCCGGCTCGGTGGACAGCTCGCTGACGGGTACCTTCCATTGCTCGGCAGCCGCTTGCAGCAACATGGCCCGGGCCAGGGCGCCGAGGCGGCGCATGGTCGGGTAGCTCATGCGCACCGACATGCTGCCACCGGTAATGCGCATGCCGTTTTCCATCACCACGTAGGCTTCACCAGGCGGCGCGCTGTCGACCAGGAAGTTGGCCGGGTCGACATCCAGTTCTTCACCCACGATCTGGGCCATGGCGGTGAACGGGCCTTGGCCACCTTCCATGAACGGGCTGAGCAGGCGTACCTTGCCGTCCGGGCGGATTTCCAGGAACGCCGGCACCTGGGTGCCGCGCTCCGCGGTGGCTGGCGCGGCGGCCTGCACACGGGCCGAGCCCATCGGCAGGCCGAAACCCAGCACCAGGGCGCCCACTGCGGTGCTGGCCAGGAAGCGCCGGCGCGACAGGTTGACGGTTTCGCCCAGCTGCAGCCTGAGCAGTTCTGCGGGGGTATCGACGGGGGTGTTCATCAGGCCTGCTCCCCTTGGGCGAGTGCATGCACGGCGGCATGGATGGCGTTGTAGGTGCCGCAGCGGCAGAGGTTGACCATCGCTGCGCTGATCTGCTCATCGCTGGGTTTGGGGGTGTGCTTGAGCAGCGCCGTGGCCGCCATCACCTGACCGGACTGGCAGTAGCCGCACTGCGCCACCTGATGCTCGACCCAGGCCGCCACCACGCGCTTGCCCACCGCGTCGGCCTCGACCGCTTCGATGGTGGTTACCTCGCGCCCGACCACGCCGGCCACGGGGGTGACACAGGCACGCACGACGTTGCCATCCACCAGCACCGAGCAGGCGCCGCACTGGGCCAGGCCGCAGCCGTACTTGGTACCGGTCATGCCCAGGTCGTCACGCAGCACCCACAGCAGAGGTGTGTCGGCATCGGCGTCGACCTGATAGGTCTGCTGGTTGATACGAAGTTCCATGGTTCACCTGCTGATCATCGGTTGATGGCGATTACGCTCTGCTGGGGAATACGTTGTTCCCCAATCCAGAAACGCTAGCACAGGGGTACGACCACTGGTCTAGTGGAGTGCGCAGGTTCAGAGGATCAGGCAAGCAATTCGGTGAAATGCGCAAGCGACTGTAATGGTCTTGCTCAACTTTCAAAAAGTTGGCGCCCCCCTTGTGGGAGCGGGCTTGCCCGCGAACACGGGCGAAGCCCGTGCCATCGAGCAAGGTGTCTTCTTCGCGGGTGAACCCGCACACAGAGAAGCAAACAGGACTTCCGCGGCGAAAACCCGGATAATGCCGGCCAATTTCGTTTTGCACGCTTAAATCACGGTAATCCCCGCATGGAAATCAAGGTCAATTTTCTCGACAACCTTCGTCTTGAAGCCAAGTTCGACGACTTCACGGTGATCGCCGACCAACCGATCCGCTACAAAGGCGATGGTTCGGCGCCTGGCCCGTTCGACTATTTCCTGGCCTCGTCGGCCCTGTGTGCGGCGTATTTCGTCAAGCTGTACTGCCAGACCCGCGATATCCCCACCGAGAATATCCGCCTGTCGCAGAACAACATCGTCGACCCGGAGAACCGCTACAACCAGATCTTCAAGATCCAGGTCGAGCTGCCCGAGGACATTTCCGAGAAGGACCGCCAGGGCATCCTGCGTTCCATCGACCGTTGCACCGTGAAAAAGGTGGTGCAGACCGGCCCCGAGTTCATCATCGAAGAAGTCGACAACCTCGACGCCGACGCCCAGGGCCTGCTGATGCCGGTGGCCGACACCACCACCTACATCCCCGGCAAGGACCTGCCGCTGGAGCAGACCATCGCCAACATGTCCGGCATCCTCGCCGGCCTTGGCATGAAGATCGAGATCGCCTCGTGGCGCAACATCGTGCCCAACGTCTGGTCGCTGCACGTGCGCGACGCGCAGTCGCCTATGTGCTTCACCAACGGCAAGGGTTCGACCAAGGAGGCGGCACTGGCGTCGGCGCTGGGTGAGTTCATCGAGCGGCTGAACTGCAACTTCTTCTACAACGACCAGTTCTGGGGCGAGGACATCGCCAACGCGCCGTTCGTGCATTACCCGAACGAGCAGTGGTTCAAGCCAGGCCCGAAGGACGCGCTGCCGGCAGAGATCCTCGACGATTACTGCCTGCAGATCTACAACGCGGACGGCGAGCTGCGCGGTTCGCACCTGTACGACACCAACTCCGGCAACACCGAGCGCGGCATCTGCTCGCTGCCGTTCGTGCGCCAGTCCGACCAACACGTGGTGTACTTCCCGTCCAACCTGATCGAAAACCTGTTCCTCAGCAACGGCATGAGCGCCGGCAACACCCTGGCCGAAGCCCAGGTGCAGTGCCTGTCGGAAATCTTCGAGCGCGCGGTCAAGCGTGAAATCCTCGAGGGCGAACTGGCCCTGCCGGATGTCCCGCAGGACGTGCTGGCCAAGTACCCGGGCATCCTCGCCGGCATCCAGGGCCTGGAAGAGCAGGGCTTCCCGGTGCTGGTCAAGGACGCCTCGCTGGGCGGTGAGTTCCCGGTGATGTGCGTGACCTTGATGAACCCGCGCACCGGCGGCGTGTTCGCCTCGTTCGGCGCCCACCCAAGCTTTGAAGTGGCGCTGGAGCGCAGCCTCACCGAACTGCTGCAAGGCCGCAGCTTTGAGGGCCTCAACGACCTGCCGCAGCCGACCTTCGAAAGCCATGCGCTGACCGAGCCGAACAACTTCGTCGAGCACTTCATCGACTCCAGCGGTGTGGTGTCGTGGCGCTTCTTCAGTGCCAAGGCCGATTTCGAGTTCGTCGAGTGGGACTTCTCCGGCCATGGCGAGGACTCCAACACTCAGGAAGCCGCGACCCTGTTCGGCATTCTCGAAGACCTTGGCAAAGAGGTGTACATGGCCGTGTACGACAACCTCGGCGCCACCGCCTGCCGCATCCTGGTGCCGGGTTATTCCGAGATCTACCCGGTCGAGGACCTGATCTGGGACAACACCAACCGCGCCTTGGGCTTCCGTTCCGACATCCTCAACCTGCACAGCCTCGACGACCGCGCCCTGCGCGCGCTGCGCCGGCGCCTGGACAACTGCGAGGTGGATGACTACACCACCATCACCACGTTGATCGGCGTCGAGTTCGACGAGAACACGGTGTGGGGCCAGCTGACCATTCTTGAGCTGAAACTGCTGATCTGCCTGGCGCTCAAGCGCTTCGAGGATGCCAAGGAACTGGTCGAGGCGTTCCTGCAGTTCAACGACAACACGGTCGAACGTGGCCTGTTCTACCAGGCACTGAACGTGGTGCTGGAAGTGCAGCTGGATGACGAGCTGGAAATGGCCGACTACGAGGCCAACTTCCGCCGCATGTTCGGCAACCCGCGAATGGACGCGGTGCTGGGTTCGGTGGACGGTAGCGTGCGCTTCTACGGGCTGACCCCGACCAGCATGAAGCTCGAAGGGCTGGATCGTCATCTGCGCCTGATCGAGAGCTACAAGAAGCTGCATGCGGCGCGGGCCAAGTTTGCCTGACCGATCCTCGGGGGCGCGTCGCGCCCCATTCGCGGCGTGCCATAGTGCCCAGCGAGTACCGGCAAAGTGGTGATCATCCGTTACTGAGGGGCGCGGCGCTTGAGGTAGCATGGCGGGCGGCCATCCCCCACAAGGAAGTCTTCGGTGATCAACATTTCCCACTTGCCGCGAAACAGGACGACCGAACCACTTGACCTGCCACCGCCGCAGTGCCCGGTGCTGGGGCTGGCCAGCGAATCACTGCAACAACGCTATGCAGCATTTATCGTACAGGCTGTAAAAACACGGCTGCCGGTGAATGAGGCAGGGTTGCGTGAGCTCGGCCAGCAACTGGCCAGTGAACTGCTGTCAAAGGCAACCGACCTGGGCAGTAGCATGGCCCACGAACTGTCCGATGAAATCTACTGGCTGGTGCAGTGTGCGGCCATTGTCTCGCTGCATGCCGACGGCCCGCAGTCTGCGGCATTCGCGGGGTACAGAAAACATGTCGATTACTACCGGGGGATGGGGCGCGTCGGTGCCCAGGTCGAGGCGTTCGAACGCTACGTTGCCGCCAACGGCCTGCCCGCAGACGAGAGGGAGATTCAATCGCGCTCGGCAGATGACCGCTACCGGCTGCTGGTCACCCCTTGGGAGGCAGGTAACACGCACTGGGTCTACCGGCCGCAAATTATCGATACAGGGCAGGGGACCTGCCTGCTGGCATTCGATGACAGTCGCTGGTCGGCGGACAGCAGCACCTGGCTCAGTGCCGGGCAAGTCGAGCTGACGTTGCGCAAATACCCGGGAAACCAGCCACGTCGCAGCCTGCAGGTAGTCATCGACTGTGACCAGCGCCACGCGCAAGCGGGCTCGCGGGTGGAAGTCGAGCTGGTGGAGCTCGAAGGCGTTCTTGACGCGCTGCTCAACAGCGCCGACCCGATGTAACGGTCAGTTCTTGCACTTGGCCAGCACCACCTGGCAGGTGTCTGGTGTGCCACCGGAGCGGCCGGCATAGCGGATGCAATTGTTCAGCGACTTCTGCTTGGCAATGCCCAGGGTGTTGCCCCAGGCCAGGCCGCCTTCGCCGGTGCTCGGCAGCGCCTTGGCGTAACAATTGGAGCCCGGCGCGGCGGCGTAGTGGCGCGCCTTGCTGGTTTTGCTCGAACAGCCGGCATTGAGTACCAGGCTGATGGCCAGAAAGGCATGCGCGGTCCAGTACGCATAAGGTCGTGTGCGGTTGGTGTTCATGGTATCCCTCGTAGCGACGCGCAAAGTCTTTCAGGATATTTCTATCAAGCCAAGCGGTGAACTATCCGAACGTCAAGGTGATCCCTACTTGAGCGCACCCTGCGCATGCCTGACGGAACAGGCCCCGCGCCCGTCTGTCAGCCCCGGGTCACCGACTGATAAGGAGGCGCCGTGAGCGCTACAGAGCACACCCTCTACCGATGCACGCCCAGCCCGCTGCACGCGATCCTGCTGGCCGGCACCGTCCCGCTGTTTCTCGGCGCGTTGCTGAGCGACATTGCCTACTTCAAGAGCTACCAGATCCAGTGGAGCAACTTCGCCGCCTGGCTGATTGCCGGTGGCTTGCTGTTTTGCGGGCTGGCGTTGTTGTTCGCCCTGGCCAACCTGATCCGCGCCCCGCGCAAGGGCGGGCGGCCGACCCTGTACTTCCTGCTGTTGCTGGTGACCTGGGTGCTGGGGCTGATCAACGCCTTCGAACATGCCAAGGACGCCTGGGCGGTGATGCCGGCGGGCCTCGTGCTGTCTGTGGTCGTCACCGTGCTGGCCTGCGTGGCCGCATGGCTGGGCATGAGCAACCTGCGTTCGGGAGGTGAGGCATGAAGCCGTTGCATGGATGGTCGTTGTTGAGCGTGGCGCTGCTGCTGGCCGCGTGTGGCGGCGAAGGCGAGCCGAACCAGGCTCTGGGCCCTGACCCGAAACTGCCGGCCCCGGAGCGTGGGCTGTTGCCGAGCATGAAGATCGCCCAACCGGCGCAATGGGGCGAACAGAAGCCCACCGTACCCGAGGGCTATAGCATCACGGCAATTGCCACTGACCTGAAGATTCCGCGCCAGAGCCTGGTACTGCCCAATGGCGATATCCTGGTCGCCGAAGGGCGGGGCGGCAGTGCCGCCAAGCTCAAGCCCAAGGACGTGATCGCCAGCCAGATCAAGGCCAAGCGCAACACCCAGGTCAAGGGCGGCAACCGCCTGACCCTGCTGCGCGATGCCGATGGCGATGGCACCTATGAGGTGCAGACGGTGTTCGCCGAAGGCCTTAACGCGCCCTACGGCCTGGCCTTCGCCGACGGCAAGCTGTACGTGGCCAACCAGGATGCGCTGGTGCGTTTCGATTACCAGGACGGTCAGACCAAGGCGGGTGGCCCGCCGACCAAGGTCACTGACCTGCCGGCCGAGATCAACCACCACTGGACCAAGGCGCTCACCATCAGCCCCGATGGCCGCTACCTGTATGTAGGCATCGGCTCGAACAGCAACATCACCGAGCGCGGCATGGAGGTCGAGATCGACCGCGCCATGGTCTGGCAGATCGATGCCGTGACCGGCGCGCACAGGCCTTACGCCACCGGCTTGCGCAACCCGACGGCACTGACCATTCAACCGGACACCGGGCAGCTGTGGACGGTGGTGAACGAGCGTGACGAACTGGGGCCGGACCTGGTGCCGGACTACCTCACCTCGGTGCGTGAGGGCGGCTTCTATGGCTGGCCCTACAGCTACTGGGGGCAGAACGTCGATGAGCGGGTCAAGCCGCAGAACCCCGACAAGGTGGCCGCCGCGCTCAAGCCGGATTACAGCCTGGGTTCCCACGTTGCCGCGCTGGGGGTGGACTTCTCCACTTCAGCCATGGGCGAACGCTTTGCCGACGGGGTGTTCGTGGGTGAGCACGGTAGCTGGAACCGCCCCAATCCGGTGGGCTACAAGGTGATCTTCGTGCCGTTCAAGGAAGGCAAACCGGCCGGGGAACCGATCGACTTTGCCACCGGGTTCCGCGGCGAAGACGGCAAGACCCGAGGCCGGCCGGTGGGGGTGACGGTCGACCCGCGCGGCGCGTTGATCATTGCCGATGACCTGGCCAACACAGTGTGGCGGGTGACGCGTAACTGATCGTCGCAGCGCTGCAGCTTGTGGGAATAACAGCCTTGCTCGAAATCTGACATCTTGCGCAACGCCTGTGGGAGCGGGTTCACCCGCGAAGAAGGTACCCCGCTGCCTGGCACGGGCTACGCCCGTGTTCGCGGGTCAAGCCCGCTCCCACAGGGACTGGGCTGGCCTTTGGATTTTGAACAAGACACTTGCTCCTGCAGGGGGCCGCGCACGTTCACCAGAAAATCCGCGACCAGACAGCACGCCAGCGTGGCGTTTTCCTGCAGAGTGGCGGGCAATGGCTATGCTTGCTTGCGTGTAAACCGTTCACGCACATAACCGGTCTCGATCACATGGAAGCAGGCCTATGAATCCTATTTGCACCCTCGCTCGCGCTGTTGCCCTCGCCACCCTGATGTCGGCTGCCACCTTCGCGGTGCAGGCTGCCGAGATTCCGATTGGCAGCCAGGCACTGGAAAGTCATGTCAAGACCCAGGTCACCGCCATCGACCTGGCCAACCGCCAAGTCACGGTAAAGGGGCCGAACGACAAGGATGTGACCCTGCAACTGACGGAAAAGGCCAAGGCGCTGCCTAATCTGAAGGTTGGTGACAATGTTGATATCTATGTCACCCGGGCCATCGCCTATGTGCTCAACAGCGACGTGGGTGGGGCGCCAAAGGCCACTGAAGAATCCGGCGAGATCCGCGCCACCAAGGACAACCCCAACCCGGGCGGCGAAGCCTTCCGCCAGGTCCGCGTGACCTCGCAGATCAAGAAGATCGACTTGAAGAAACATGAAGTCACCCTGCTGCCGCCAGAGGGCAAGGTGCAGGTGGTCAAGGTCGAGAACCCGGACCTGCAGAAGCGCATGAAGAACCTCAAGGTCGGCCAGACCGTCGATGCGATCTATACCGAAGTGCTGCGGGTCGATACCTGGCGCTGATGCTGGCTAGCAGGCCAGGTTGTCGGCACTGGCCTGTTCGCGCCTGAAGCCGTTCCCACCGCTGCCTGTGGGAGCGGCCTTGGCCGCGAAATGGCCAGCACAGGCCATTCTTCATCATGCATGTGACGAATACCTTGCGTGCACCTTTTCGATTTCCATAAACACCGTCGATCTACCCATCATGGGCTCATCCAGTCTTCAGATGAGTGCCGCCATGCCCTACAAGACCCTTCTGCTCGCATGCCTTCCCGTGGCGATGGCCCTGGTTGCGGGTTTCGTGTTGCCTTATCAGGCTGCCAGCAACGCTGCCGTCGGCCGTGCGCTGGGGCACTGGTTGTGGGGTGCCTTCACCTCATTGACGGTGAGTTCGGTGGTGGTGATCGCGGCGTTGCTGATCCTGCGGGTACCCATGCCCGACCTGGGCAAGGCGCTGCAAGGCCCCTGGTGGCTGTGGATCGGTGGCGTGCTGGGCGCCCTCTATGTGGCAGGTGCTGCGGCGTTGACACCCAAGTTGGGCACGGCGGGTTTCCTGGTGCTGGTGGTGGCCGGGCAGATCCTGACCTCAGTGATCGTCGATCACTTCGGGCTGATGGGCGTTGCCAGCAAACCGGTGAACCTGGCCAGGGTTGCCGGCGTGCTGTTGATCCTTGGCGGGGTGTTGCTGGTCCAGGGCGGCTGGACCTCGACGCCGTCTTCCGGCCAGGCTGCGATCGAGCGCTGATCAATGCCCGGGCTGGCTGCACGCCCAGACCGCTTCACGCAGCCAGCGATGGCCAGGGTCGCTGCCCTTGCGCGCGTGCCAGGCCTGCTGATAGGCGAGGGCGGGGATTGCCAGCGGTGGGCTGAACTGGCGCAGTGACGGGTGCTGGCGCATCGGGCCTACCGCGCGTCTGGCCACGGTGAGGATCAGGTCGGTGCCCGCGAGTACCTCGACAGCCGCGCTCCAGTGCGGCAGCGCCAGCGCGATATGCCGGCGCAGGCCTTGTGCAGCCAAGGCGCGCTCGATCTCGTCGTGGGCATCGGGGTGCATGGCCATCAGCACGTGGGGGCGCGTCAGCCAGTCTTCCAGGGTGAGCCCGCCCTTGGCTGGCAGCACCTGCCGATCGGCGACGCTGATGAAGCTGTCTTCGAACAAGGTCTGGGTGGTGATGTCGGCGGGCAGTTCCGGGAAAATGCCCAAGGCCAGGTCGAGTTCGCCATCGAGCAACTGCGCGAGCATGGTTTCGCGGCTGGCCTGGCTGATGGCCAGGTCGACGCCGGGGGCGACCTGGCGCAGGTGGCGGACCAGTGGCGGCAAGATGATCCGCGAGGAATAGTCGGACAGCGACAGCCTGAAGCGGCGCTGGGCGTGGGCAGGGTCGAACTGGGGCGCGGCCAGCAAACCGTTGAGGCTGCCTAGGGCGTCTTGCAGCGGTTTGGCCAGGGATTGGGCGCGGGCAGTCAGGTTCATCTGGCCGTGTTGGCGGATCAGCAACGGGTCGTCGAAGTGTGCACGTAGCTGCGCCAGGGCATGACTGACGGCAGGTTGGCTGCGGTGCAGGCGCAGGGCGGCGCGGGTCACGTGCTTTTCGCTGAGCAGCGCATGCAGGGCGAGCAGCAGGTTGAGGTCGATCTTGCGCAGTTCATCCATGGAGCGAATGCTTCGGTTGGTTTTGGCAGGTGATTATCAGCCTAACAGATGTGCCGACCTCTTCGCGGGTGAACCCGCTCCCGCAGGTACCCCATAGGCCCTGAGGAAAAGGTAATCCTGTGGGAGCGGGTTTACCCGCGAAGAGGCCGGCTCAGGCAACACATTCCAGCTTTGGGGGTTATACTCGCCCCCCGTTTCACTGTAATCCGAGTATTCCGATGGGTCTTTCCGCAACCGCCACACCCGAACCGCGCCGCCTCGGTGCGCCCTTGATCGCCCTGGCCCTGCTGCTGGCCGGCGCCTGGTTCCTCAACCTCAACGCCGGCTTCAAGCAGGTGCTGCTGCTGTTGGTCGGCGCTGCCCTGGGCCTGACGCTCTATCACGCCGCTTTCGGCTTCACCTCGGCCTGGCGGGTGTTCATCAACGAGCGCCGCGGCGCCGGCCTGCGTGCGCAGATGGTCATGCTGACCCTGGCCGTGCTGCTGTTCTTCCCGGCGTTGTCTGCCGGTAGCCTGTTTGGCACCCCGGTCACCGGCCTGGTCGCGCCGGCGGGCGTGTCGGTGGTATTCGGTGCGTTCATCTTCGGCATCGGCATGCAACTGGGCGGCGGCTGCGCCTCGGGCACACTGTTCACCGTGGGCGGCGGCAATGCGCGGATGCTGGTGACCCTGCTGTTCTTCATCATCGGCTCGGTCACCGCTACCCACCATGCCGACTGGTGGTTCGCGCTGCCTGCGTTCCCGGCCACCTCGATCGTCCAGGCCTGGGGCGTGGCACCAGCGCTGCTGGCCAGTGTTGCGGTGTTCGCACTGATCGCCTGGGCCACGGTGGTGCTGGAAAGACGTCGACATGGGGACCTGGAAGCCCCTGTGAGCAGCGAGCACCAGGGCCTGCGCCGCTTCCTGCGTGGCCCGTGGCCGTTGCTGTGGGGGGCGATTGCCCTGGCCTTGCTCAATTACGCCACCCTGGCCCTGGCCGGCCGCCCGTGGGGAATCACCTCGGCGTTCGCCCTGTGGGGCGCGAAAACCTTGTCCAGCTTCGGAGTCGACGTCGGCAGCTGGGTGTTCTGGCAGGCCCCGGCCAATGCCAAGGCACTGGCCGCGCCGCTGTGGCAGGACATCACCACGGTGATGGACATCGGCATCGTGCTCGGTGCGCTGTTGGCGGCAGGCCTGGCGGGCCGCTTCGCGCCCAGCCTGAAGATCCCGCTGCCGTCGCTGATTGCTGCGGTGATCGGTGGCCTGCTGCTGGGCTATGGTTCGCGCCTGGCGTATGGCTGTAATATCGGCGCCTACTTCAGCGGCATCGCTTCAGGTAGCGTGCACGGCTGGCTGTGGCTGATCGCGGCCTACACCGGCAACCTGATCGGTGTGCGCCTGCGCCCGCTGTTCTTTGCAGGCGAACGCCGCCCGGTGGCGCTCAGCGGCTGCTGATATCACCCGATCAATTGAACAAGGAGGTTCGCATGGCGCAATACACCGCCCACGTGGCCTGGGCACGCGAAGGCCAGGATTTTCTCGGCAACCAGTACAGCCGCCGTCACCTGTGGCGCTTCGACGGTGGCATCGAGGTGCCGGGGTCGTCGTCGCCCCATGTGGTGCCTCTGCCGATGTCCGATGCCTCGGCGGTGGACCCTGAAGAGGCCTTCATCGCCGCGCTGTCGAGCTGCCACATGCTGTGGTTCCTGTCGCTGGCGGCCAAGCAGCGCTTTTGCGTCGAGCACTATGCCGACGACGCAGAGGGGGTGATGGCGCGCAATGAGGCAGGGCGCATGGCCATGACCGTGGTTACCCTGCGACCACGGGTCGAGTTCTCCGGCGAGCGCCAGCCCACGGCAGAGCAGCTTGAGCACTTGCACCATCTCGCCCACGAGGAATGCTTCATCGCCAATTCGGTGAAGACCGAGGTGCGTTGCGAGCCGGTCTATCTCAGCTGAACTCTTAAATAAATCAGATTAAGTCTGTTTGATAACTTATTGATTTAATTGATTATCGCCTCGCGAGCGAGTGTTGAACACACTGCTCATAGTAAGTCTGCTTGATCGCCGATGGCTTGAGCCGTGAACGGCTGTTGTAAGTCTGTTCGGTAATGCCCATGGCGGTCATGCGCATCCAGGGTTTGGCGAACCGGCGCACCTGCAGCTTCTTGCGGGTGGCGTACAGGGTAACGCCGGAAAGCTTGGCCTGCTGCGCTTCGGCGGCGATCTGCGAGCCCCATCCACAGGTTTGGCGGTCATTCTGGCTAAGCGCTTTGGCTTGGGCGCCGAAGGCGGCAGCGGCCAGCAGGCAGCCGGCCATCGTTGCTAGAATTGTTCGCATGTTGCTGTCCTAAGCATCTGAAGATGAAAGGAGTTTGCCTTCGCTTCAGATGCCTGGGGGCCAGTATTTTCGAATCAGGTAGTGGCGATGCGAAAGCGATTTGCCAGTGCCGAGCTTAGGCTGCTCAGCGCCAGGCCGGCGATCCATACCACCGACAGGCCATAGTTCAGCCGTTGGTACAGCCCGAACCACTGGCCGCTCCGGGCGGCCTGGGCCATGAGTACAACGGTGACCAGCGCTGCAACCAGGCACGCCAGCGAAAACCAGCCCAAGGCCCTTGAACCGGCGAGGCGCTTGCCAAGCCGGACCCATAGCGCACTGGCCATGGTCAATGAGACAAACATCAGCAAGCCGCAGAAGTTGTGCAGTTGCTGCGAGCTGGACGGCTCGGCGGGTGCGCAGCCCTGATCACACGGAAACAGGCCAGTACCCAGACTTCCCAGGCCATGCAGCAGGACCAGGGCCGCGCTGAGCAGCGCCAGTTTCGAGGCACGCCAGCGCCGGGCAAGGCCCCAGGCAAACAGGGCGAACAGCAGGGCGAGGGGGAAGTTGTTGGCCAGCGGCGACCAGTGCTGGGTCGGGGAACCTTGGGCGCCGAGCTGGCTCATGGCCTGTTGCAGGTGGTCATAACCGGGGTAGGCCCGGGCGGTGAGCCAGACGCCGATCAGCAGCCATAACGGGATCAGCAGGCCACAGGTGAGCAGGGCACGGTCGAGCGGTTTCATGCGGGACTTCCTTCCATGGAAAGCGCATACAGCAGTTGGAGAATGTACTGCCTGTCCCGGCCTTATTGCGGGTATTGCGCAGGCTTCAGCGTCGGTGGCGACACAACGTTCAGGCCGGTGCCTTATCGCGGCGCATCTGGGTCACCAGGGTGAACCGATCATCCGGGTGTACAGTCTCGGAAACCGCCATCAGGTCGCCGTTTTCCTCGCGGTAATGGCGGATGATCTTCAACCCCGGAGCGCCTGCCTCGGCCTTCAGTTCACGCGCCATCTCTGCCGTCAGCAACACGGCGCGTACCTGCTGGTCGACGACTGCGATCGAGCGGCCATAGTGCTGCTCGATCAACCCTGCAATCAGCTGGTCTGGGTGCTCGTGGGCCAGTTCGATGACTGCGGCGTAGTCGCGTTGGGCATAGACATCGGTCCAGCACAGGGGCGCGGCATTGTGCTGGCGATCGACGCGGATGCTCGACACGCAGAAGTAATGCTCCCCCGGCACCAGCCCCAGGCGCGCCGCTTCGCTCAGGTCGGCGACGAAGTGGCGCACGTGCTGGATTTCCCGTTGCTGGGTTTCAGCCAGGTGCGCCAGGTCGGCCACCGTCGCCAGCGACTGCGAATAGCCACCGCGCGGGCTGCTGGCCTCGACCCGGGTACCGACCCGCTTGCGGCGTGACACCAGCCCCTGGTTGAGCAGCTGGTTGATCGCCGCCCGCACCGTGTGTCGGCTCACCTCGTACAGGTCACACAGTTCGAATTCGGTCGGCAGCAGGCTGCCCACCGGGTAACGGCCGCTGGCGATGCCGGCCATCAAGTCCTTGGCCACCACGGCGTATCGCGTTTCGTTCATGCCTTCGATCAGTCCCGTCAAATCCACCGGTTGACAGTGTATCAGTGCAAGTCAGCGCCATCGGCAACAGTGCGAGGACGGTCGTGGTGGCGCAGTATGCGGGTGCGTTCACCCTGAGGCGTACTGCGACCGCAGCGCTTTGATTAAATACCGCGTCGGGTGTATGTGATCGTACAACTGCTTGCGCTATCATGACGGCTGTCTTTCAAGGTGAAATACAGGGCATGACAGAGCAGCAGGTACAGGCAAGGACCCGGCGCAAGCCGCGCAGTCTGGCCCAGGAACTGGTCACGGTGCTGACCGAGCGCATTCGCAGCGGCCAGCTCAAGCGCGGCGACAAGCTGCCGACCGAGTCGCAGATCATGGCCGAGGAGGGCGTCAGCCGCACCGTGGTGCGTGAGGCGATCTCCCGGCTGCAGGCGGCCGGGCAGGTCGAGACGCGCCATGGCATCGGCACCTTCGTGCTCGATGCGCCAGCTACCGGTGGCTTTCGTATCGACCCGGCGACCGTGGTCACCTTGCGCGAGGTGCTGGCGGTGCTGGAGCTGCGCATCGCCCTGGAAATCGAGTCGGCGGGCCTGGCGGCGCAACGGCGCAGCGACGAAGAGCTGGCTGGCATGCGCGCGGCGCTGGACGAGCTCAACGAGGGTGCTGCGCACGCCACTGACGCGGTGTCGGCGGACTTCCAGTTCCACCTGCGTATCGCCCAGGCCAGCGGCAACCACTACTTCGCCGATATCATCAACCACCTGGGTACCAGCATCATTCCACGTACCCGGTTGAATTCGGCGCGGTTGGCCCATGATGACCAGGCACATTACATGAGTCGCCTGATGCACGAACATGAAGCCATTTATGAAGCCATCGCCCGGCGTGACAGCGAAGGGGCGAAGATGGCCATGCGCATGCACCTGAGCAACAGCCGCGAGCGCTTGCGCCAGGCCCATGAAGAAGCCGAGGCGCAGGGGGGCTGAGGTTGGGCTGAGGGGCGTTTGCCGTGGTTATTGCGGTGGGGCATGAATCGAGCGCCGCCCGCGCGGCGCATCGCGAGCTCTGCTCGCTCCTACGTTTGTTTCTGGCCAGTAACGCCTGTGACAGGCGCTCGCGACCGTCTTGTTGGTACGACGCTATATTGTGGCATGCGCAAAAGCGTTCGCGCGCCGATGCCCCTGGAATAATTGGCCCGAAACAAACGTAGGAGCGAGCAGAGCTCGCGATGCGCCGCGCGGGCGGCGCTCGATTTCACAGGCGACGCTCGCCTCGAGACAGGCAAAGAAAGGCCCTGCTAGCAGGGCCTTTTTCGTACTCAAAGCGCGCCTTCGCTCCATTGCCCGTTCACCAGGCGACGCAGCCCCAGCGGGTTGCTGTCGCGCAGTGCCTCCGGCAGCAGCGCCTGCGGGTAGTTCTGGTAGCACACCGGGCGCAGGAAGCGGTCGATGGCCAGGGTACCGACCGAGGTACCACGGGCATCGGAGGTGGCCGGGTATGGCCCGCCATGGACCATTGCTTCGCACACTTCCACGCCGGTCGGGTAGCCGTTGACCAGGATACGGCCGACTTTTTCCTCCAGCAGCGGTACCAGCCAGGCGAAGGCTTCGAAGTCCTCCGGCTCACCGATCAGCGTCGCGGTCAGCTGGCCACGCAGGCCAAGCAGGGCGGCGCGCAGTTGGTCGTTGTCCTTGACCTCGACCGCCACGGTGGTCGGGCCGAACACTTCTTCCTGCAGCAGCGGGTCGGCCTCCACCAGCAGGCGGGCCTCGGCCTTGAACAGCTGGGCACGGGCCTGGCTACCTTCCTGGGCCTGGCCGGCCAGGTGCTCGATACCGGCATGGGCGTGCAGGTGCTCCAGGCCACCGACGTAGCTGCGCAGGCCGCCGGCGTTGAGCATGGTCTGCCCGGCCTGCTGGTCCAGGTGCTGGCCGAGGTCGGCGAGCAACTGGCTGTAGTGTGCCGATTGCAGGCCGATCACCAGGCCCGGGTTGGTGCAGAACTGCCCGGCCCCCATGCACACCGAACCGGCCAGCTCGCGGGCGATGGCCTCGCCACGCTTGGCCAGGGCACCTGGCAGGATGATCACCGGATTGATGCTGGACATCTCGGCGAACACCGGGATCGGTTGCGGGCGCTCGGCGGCCATGCGGCACAGCGCGTCGCCGCCCTTGAGCGAACCGGTGAAGCCGACGGCCTGGATGGCTGGGTGCTTGACCAGCGGTTCGCCGACGCCAGCGCCGAAGACCATGTTGAACACGCCCTTGGGCATGCCAGTGCGCTCGGCGGCGCGCTGGATGGCGCAGCCGACCAGGTCGGCAGTGGCCATGTGGCCGCTGTGCGCCTTGAACACCACCGGGCAACCGGCAGCCAGGGCCGCTGCGGTATCACCACCTGCGGTGGAGAAGGCCAGCGGGAAGTTGCTGGCACCGAACACGGCGACCGGGCCGACGCCAATACGCATCTGGCGCAGGTCGACCCGCGGCAGCGGTTGACGCTCAGGCAGGGCCAGGTCGATGCGGGCACCAAGGAAATCGCCACGGCGCAGCACCTGGGCGAACAGGCGCATCTGGCCGCTGGTGCGGCCACGCTCACCCTGGATGCGGGCGGCAGGCAGGGCGGTCTCGCGGCAGACGATGGCGACGAAGGCGTCATCCAGCTCGTCCAGCTCGGCGGCGATGGCGTCGAGGAACTCGGCGCGGCGGGCCGGTTTGAGGTTGCGGAATTCGACGAAGGCGGCGGCGGCAGCCTTGGCTGCCTGGTCCACTTCGGCTTCGGTGGCCTGGACGAAGCTGTAGGGCAGGGCCTCGCCGGTGGTGGCGTCCAGGCTCTGCAGGCGTTGCGAGCCAGCGGCGCTGCGCTGGCCGGCGATGAAGTTGTGGCCGAGGATCTCAGGCATGGGGTGCTCCTGTAGGAGTAGCTGAAGGAAGAATGCTATTCAGGCCGGCTGGACTGGCCCCTGTGGGAGCGGGTTTACCCGCGAATCAGGCGACTCGGTGCATGGCACCGGCTTCGCCGGTGTTCGCGGGTAAACCCGCTCCCACAAGGACCGCGATAAATGGGCTAGCGAGCCAGCCCGACTCATCAGGTAATCGGTGCCGGATTGAACAGGGTGATGTCGTTGTGCAGGCGGTGCTGTTCGGCCCAGGTCTGCTTGCGGCCGCTGGCCACGTCCAGGTAGTAGTGGAACAGCTCCCAGCCCAGTTCTTCGATGGTCGCGCGGCCGCTGGCGATGCGCCCGGCGTCGATGTCGATCAGGTCGGGCCAGCGCTGGGCCAGTTCGGTACGGGTGCAGACCTTGACCACCGGGGCCATGGCCAGGCCATACGGCGTGCCACGGCCGGTGGTGAACACGTGCAGGTTCATGCCGGCGGCCAGTTGCAGGGTGCCGCAGACGAAATCGCTGGCCGGGGTGGCGCAGAAGATCAGGCCCTTGCGGTTGACCCGCTCGCCCGGGCCGAGCACGCCCTGGATGGCGCCGCTGCCGGACTTGACGATCGAACCGAGGGACTTCTCGACGATGTTCGACAGGCCGCCTTTCTTGTTGCCCGGCGTGGTGTTGGCGCTGCGGTCTGCCGCGCCTTGCTGCAGGTAACGGTCGTACCAGTCCATCTCGCGCACCAGGGCATCGGCGACTTCCTGGTTCTCGGCGCGCGAGGTGAGCATGTAGATGGCGTCGCGTACTTCGGTCACTTCCGAGAACAGCACGGTGGCGCCAGCGCGCACCAGCAGGTCGGCGGCATAACCCAGCGCCGGGTTGGCGGTGATGCCGGAGAACGCGTCACTGCCGCCGCACTGCATGCCGAGGATCAGCTCGCTGGCTGGCACGGTCTCGCGGCGGCGCTGGTCGAGCTTTTTCAGGCGGGTTTCGGCCAGGCCCATGATCTGCTCGATCATTTCGGCAAAACCGAGGCTGGCGTCCTGCAGGCGATACAGCCAAGGCTCGCTGAGGTCCACCGACGGGTCATTGTCGTGCATCACCTGGCCGGCCTGGAGCTTTTCGCAACCCAGGCTGATCACCAGTGCCTCGCCTCCAAGGTTGGGGTTGCGCGCCAGGTTGCGCACGGTGCGGATCGGGATGTAGGCGTCGCGGGCGTTGATGGCCACGCCACAGCCGTAGCTGTGGGTGAGGGCGACCACGTCATCGACGTTGGGGTATTTGGGCAGCAGTTCGCTGCGGATACGCTTGACCGCGTGCTCCAGCACGCCGGTCACGCATTGCACGGTGGTGGTGATGCCGAGGATGTTGCGGGTGCCGACGGTGCCGTCGGCGTTGCGGTAACCTTCGAAGGTGAAGCCGTCCAGCGGGGGCAGGGCATTCGGTACCGCGTCGCAGCGTGGCAGGCTGTCCAGTTCCGGGGCGGCCGGCATGGCCAGCTGGCTTTCCTGCACCCAGCTGCCCTGGCGCAGGTCTTCCAGCGCATAACCGATGATCTGCCCGTAGCGGCGCACTGGCTCGCCCTTGGCTATCAGCACGGTGGCAACCTTGTGGCTCTGTGGCACGCCTTCGACCAGGGTCAGGCCGTCGGCGAAGCGGGCGCCTTCGCCCAGGCCGCCGTCGTTGACCACCACCACGACGTTATCGTCGTCGTGCAGGCGGACGTAGCGGGGCGAGTCGGAATGTTCGATCAACTGCATGTTTGGGCCCTACTTGTCAGGTTCTCAGGCTTTTTGTACATCCGCCCGCGTCGGCAGCGGCCGGCGCGGGCGTGTTCACTCAGTGCCGCGCGCTGGCCAGTTCGCCATTGGCGGCTGGCTCAGGCTGTGGCTTTGGGGCATCGTCGCGCAGCTCGATACGCTTGATCGGGCCGACGATCACCAGGTAGCTGAACACCGCCACCAAGGCGTTGGCACCCACATACACCAGGGCCCACTTGAACGAGCCGGTGGCGCTGATGATGTAGCCGATGACGATCGGTGTGGTGATCGAGGCGATGTTGCCGAAGGTGTTGAACAGGCCACCGGACAGCCCGGCGATCTGCTTGGGCGAGGTGTCTGCCACCACGGCCCAGCCCAGCGCGCCGATGCCTTTGCCGAAGAAGGCCAGGGTCATGAAACCGACCACCATCCACTCGGCATCCACGTAGTTGCAGAAGACCATGGTGGTCGACAGCAACAGGCCGCAGACGATCGGCAGCTTGCGCGAGAAGGTCAGCGAGTTGCCGCGGCGCAGCAGCCAGTCCGAGATCACCCCACCGAGCACGCCACCGATGAAGCCGCACACTGCCGGCAGCGAAGCGATGAAACCGGCCTTGAGGATGGTCATGCCCCGTTCCTGCACCAGGTACACCGGGAACCAGGTGAGGAAGAAGTAGGTGATGGCGTTGATGCAGTACTGGCCCAGGTACACGCCCAGCAGCATGCGGCTGGTCAGCAGTTGCTTGATGTAGCCCCATTTCGGGCCGTCGTTGCCACGCTTCTGGTCCATGTCGACCAGGCCGCCGTTCTGCTCGATATGTTCGAGCTCGCTCTGGCTGATGCGCGGGTGCTGGCGCGGGTTGTAGATGGTCTTGAGCCACACCACGGAGAACACGATGCCCAGTGCGCCCATGACCACGAACACATGCTCCCAGCCGAAGCTGAACACGATCCAGCCCATGATCGGGGCGAACAGCGCGGTGGCGAAGTACTGCGCCGAGTTGAAGATCGCCGAGGCGGTACCGCGTTCCTGGGTCGGGAACCAGGCTGCGACGATACGGGCGTTGCCCGGGAACGACGGGGCTTCGGCGAAGCCGACGAGGAAGCGCAGGGTGAACAAGGTCACCACCGCCCAGGCCACCGGCAGGCCGCCGACAAAGCCCTGCAGCAGGGTGAACAGCGACCAGGTGAAGATGCTGAAGGCGTAGACATTCTTCGAACCGAAGCGGTCCAGCAGCCAGCCGCCGGGGATCTGCCCGGCCACGTAAGCCCATCCGAAGGCGGAGAAAATATAACCAAGGGTAACGGCGTCGATGCCGAGGTCTTTCTGCAGGCTGGAGCCTGCGATGGCGATGGTGGCTCGGTCTGCGTAGTTGATCGTGGTCACCAGAAACAGCATGAACAGGATCAGGTAGCGCACATGCGTCTTTTTAGTCGCTTGCATGCTGGTAATACTCCCACTAGTTATTTTTGTGCGGGCTCACGAGTTGTAGCCGGAGTGGGCAGGCCCACTCCGGATGCGGCAATGGCAGGCCGCGGAGTGCGCTTATTGCGGACCCATCTTGTCCATCAGCGCTGCGAGCATTTCGTACTCTTCAGCGGTCAGGTCGGTCAGCGGGGTACGCACCGGGCCTGCGTCGTAACCGGCGATCTTGGCGCCGGCCTTGACGATACTCACGGCGTAACCGGCCTTGCGGTTGCGGATGTCCAGGTACGGCAGGAAGAAATCGTCGATCAGCTTGGCCACGGTGGCGTGATCGTCACGGGCGATGGCGTGGTAGAAGTCCATCGCGGTCTTCGGAATGAAGTTGAACACCGCCGACGAGTAAACCGGTACACCCAGTGCCTTGTAGGCCGCAGCATACACCTCGGCGGTCGGCAGGCCACCCAGGTAGCTGAAACGGTCACCCAGGCGGCGACGGATCGACACCATCAGCTCGATGTCACCCAGGCCGTCCTTGTAGCCGATCAGGTTCGGGCAGCGCTCGGCCAGCTGCTCGAGCAGGTTGGCGTTCAGGCGGCAGACGTTGCGGTTGTACACCACGACACCGATGTTGACCGACTTGCACACGGCTTCGACGTGGGCGGCGACGCCGTCCTGGCTGGCTTCGGTGAGGTAGTGGGGCAGCAGCAGCAGGCCCTTGGCACCCAGGCGCTCGGCTTCTTGTGCGTATTCGATGGCCTGGCGGGTGGAACCACCGACGCCGGCAAGGATTGGCACCGACCTGGCGCAGGTGTCGACTGCGGTCTTGATCACCTGGCTGTACTCGCTGGCGGCCAGGGAGAAGAATTCACCGGTGCCACCGGCGGCGAACAGGGCGCTGGCGCCGTAGGGGGCGAGCCATTCCAGGCGCTTGATGTAGCCAGCCTGGTTGAAGTCGCCCTGGGCGTTGAAGTCGGTGACCGGGAAAGACAGCAGGCCGTGGGAGAGGATGGATTTCAGTTCTTGTGGAGTCATTGTTGTAGGCATCCTGTGGCGCTTGGGTGAAGGGTGTTGTTCTGCGTTGGAGGTAAGTTATCGTACAACATGTGCGATGACTAGTCCCCTTTGCAGAAATTTTTGCGGGATGCCATGGGGTACGGTTCGGGATGTGTGTGGGTGCGCATATCGCGCCGCCCGCGCGGCGCATCGCGAGCTTTGCTCGCTCCTACGTCTGTTTCGGGCCAGTAAAGTCTGTGACAGGCGCGCGCGACCGCCTTGTGGGTACGACGCGATATCGCGCCATGCGCCAAGGCGTTCGCGCGCCAATCCCCCAGCGCCGCCCGCGCGGCGCATCGCGAGCTTTGCTCGCTCCTACGTCTGTTTCGGGCCAGTAAAGTCTGTGACAGGCGCGCGCGACCGCCTTGTGGGTACGACGCGATTTCGCGCCATGCGCCAAGGCGTTCGCGCGCCAATCCCCCAGCGCCGCCCGCGCGGCGCATCGCGAGCTTTGCTCGCTCCTACGTCTGTTTCGGGCCAGTAAAGTCTGTGACAGGCGCGCGCGACCGCCTTGTGGGTACGACGCGATATCGCGCCATGCGCCAAGGCGTTCGCGCGCCAATCCCCCAGCGCCGCCCGCGCGGCGCATCGCGAGCTTTGCTCGCTCCTACGTCTGTTTCGGGCCAGTAAAGTCTGTGACAGGCGCGCGCGACCGCCTTGTGGGTACGACGCCATATCGCGCCATGCGCCAAGGCGTTCGCGCGCCAATCCCCCAGGACTGATTGGCCCGAAACAAACGTAGGAGCGAGCAAAGCTCGCGATGCGCCGCGCGGGCGGCGCTCGATCTCACAGGCGCAGAAGATCCTACGACAACCACTTGGCAGTCATCGTATCTCTTAACAGGAAAGAGGAAAAAAACGATCGCGGAGACAGGCACAAGCCCGCCGCCCGCTTCCACGGGAAGTGTTCTGGGACCAGCAGAGGGTGACCGGGGAAGCGGGGGCGGCCTTGCGCCGCCCCGCGATCAAAGCTAACGAAGCTGAAACCGAGTGTCAGGCGGCCTGTTGGCGCTTGATCTGGCTTTTGCGCACCTGGGCGCGGCAGGCATCGCCGAAGGCCTGGAAAATCTTGATCGAATCAGGGTTCTTCGCCGCTTGCCATTCCGGGTGCCACTGCACGGCAAACAGGAACGGCGAGATGCTTGGGGCGTGGATCGCCTCGACCAGGCCGTCTTCGGCGTGGGCGATCGGCTCGATGCCAGCGCCGAGGTTGCGCAGGCCCTGGCCGTGCAGCGAGTTCACACGGATCTCGTCGGTGCCCAGGGTTTCACGCAGCCAGCTGCCTGGCTTGATCTTCACGCCATGCACCTGGGCGTACTGCACATCGACCGGATCTTCCGGGTTTTCCCGGTGGTCGTTGAAGCCAGGCTCGGCGTAGACCTTCTGGTAGATGTCGCCGCCCAGGGCAACGTTGATTTCCTGCATGCCACGGCAAATGCCGAAGATCGGCAGGCCGCGCTTGAGCGCTGCCTTGACCAGCGGGATGTCGAACAGGTCGCGGTTCTTGTCCTGGCCCTTGCCGGGAGTCTCGTTTTCCTGGCCGTACAGGGTCGGGTCGATGTTGCTGCCGGCACCGGTCAGGTACACGCCGTCGGCCATGTCCAGATAGGTCTCGAGGTCTTCGATGCCACAGCAGGTAGGCACCAGTACCGGAACGCAATCGGCGAAGTCGACCAGCGGGGTGATGTATTTGTGGGTCATGACCTGATAGTCATGGCCTTTGCGCTCTTGGCTGCCCATGGTCATCAGGACGACGGGTTTGCGCAGGGAAGGTTGCTTGTTGCCAATGTTGCTGTTGGACATATGTCACCTTATGACAGGGCTCTGCCTGTCGTTGTTGTGCAGGTGCACGGCACGTGGCCTGGATGTGCTACCTGAAGTCCCGAGCACTGCCGGCTCATCACTGGACGATTCCGGTCGGGGCTTGTAGATAGCTTGCCAGAGCCGTTCGATATGTCAAACGAGCAAAAGGCGGTTAAGGCGCCGAATTACGGGGCCTGAACCCTTGCGAGCCTGAGCCGGCAAGGGTTTGGCGGGGGGTAAGGTCAATTATATTTAACGACGCAGTTGGATCATTGCAGCGCTGCAATGATCGACCGCTCAGTGCAGTATCTGCGCCAGGAAGGCCTTGGCCCGCGCTGTGCGCGGCTGGTTGAAGAACACCTGGGGCGGGCTGTCCTCGATGATCTGCCCGCCTTCGAGGAACAGCACCCGTTCCGCCACCTGCCGGGCAAAGCCCATCTCATGGGTGACACAGAGCATGGTCATGCCAGTGCCGGCCAGTTGCACCAGTACGTCCAGCACTTCGGCGACCATCTCCGGGTCGAGCGCCGAGGTCGGCTCGTCGAACAGCATGATGCGCGGCTTCATGCACAGCGCCCGGGCGATCGCCACGCGCTGCTGCTGGCCGCCGGACAACTGGCTGGGGTACTTGTGTGCCTGGCTCTCGATGCCGACCTTGCTCAGGTACAGGCGCGCCCGTTCCTCGGCGTCCTTGCGCGACAGGCCGCGCACGCTGGTGGGGGCGAGCAGGCAGTTGTCGAGCACGCTCATGTGCGGGAACAGGTTGAAGTGCTGGAACACCATGCCGATCTCGCTGCGCACCTGGGCTGCCTGGCGGGTGTTGGCGGCCAGGTCGGTGCCGGCGACCCGGATGCTGCCTTGCTGGGCGATCTCCAGGCGGTTGATGCAGCGGATCAGCGTCGATTTGCCCGAGCCGGACGGGCCGCAGAGGACAATGCGTTCGCCCTCGCGCACCTGCAGGTCGATGTCGCGCAGCACATGGAAGGCGCCATAGTGCTTGTTCAGGCCCTCGATGCGGATCAGCTCCGGGCGAGGGTCAGGTTCGGGGGCAAGGCTGGCAACGCTCATGGGGGCGGTCATGTTGTTGTTCTCCCGCTGGATGTCAGTCGAAACGTGCCGCGCTGTAGGGCGCAGGGTCGGTGAAAGGGTGTTCGCCGGTGAGCATCTCGGCCACCAGGCGGCCGCTGACCGGGCCGAGGGTGAGGCCGTGGTGGGCGTGGCCGAAGTTGAACCACAGGCCTTTGTGCCGGGGCGCCGGGCCGATCACCGGGCGCATGTCGGGCAGGCACGGGCGGCGGCCGAGCCACGGTTTCTCATCAAGGCGCTCGCCCAGGGCCGGGAACAGCTTGCGGGCCAGGGCTTCGCAGCGTTTGAGCTGGATTTCGTTGCCCGGCGCGCCGCTGGCCGCAAACTCGATGCCGGTGGTCAGGCGCACGCCGCGGGCCATGGGCGCCAGTACATAGCCGCCCTGGGTGTCGCAGATCGAATGCTGCAGCTGTGCGCCGTCGCGGGTGCCGTAGTGCATGTGGTAACCACGCTTGATGCCCAGCGGAATCCGGTAGCCCAGGCGCTCGAAGAGGTCGCCCGACTGCGGGCCCAGGCAGGCCACCACTTCGTCCGCGGTAATCGGCCCACGCTGGCTGTCGACCTGCCATTGGCTGCCAGCCTGGCGCAGGCTGCGCGCATCGCCATGCAGGAACTGCCCGCCTCGCTGCACGAACAGCGCGGCGTAGCCACGGGTGAGGGCGCCTGGGTTGTTGACGGTCTTCGGGTCGAGCCAGTGGATGCCGCCGACCACCGCACTGTCGAGCTGATGCTCGCGTGCCTGCAGTTGCCCACGCTCGAGGATTTCGTATTGCAGGCCATAGCGGGCCAGGCCCTTGAGCTCGGCCTTGGCCTGTTCGAACAGCGCCGGGTCGCGATAGACCTCGATCCAGCCTTTGGCCTGGACCAGCCCTTCAAGGCCGGCTGCGTGGATCAGCGCGTCGTGTTCCTCGACGCTGCGCTGCACCAGCGGCAGCATGTCGGCCGCCGCCCCGGCCAGGCGCCCAGGCGCCGACTGCTGCCAGTAGCGCAGCAGCCACGGTGCCGCCTTGGGCAGGTGCAGCAGGCTGTAGCGCACGTCTGGCTGGCGGTTCAGGCCATAACGCAGCAAGGCGCCAAGCTGCCGGGGGAAGGCATAGGGGATCACGCTGGAGCGCTCGATCAGCCCGGCGTTGCCATGGCTGGTGCCGTTGCCGGGGTCGTCACGGTCGATCAGGATCACCTGGCGCCCTCGGGCCTGCAGGTGCAGTGCGGTACTGACGCCGACGATGCCGGCGCCGAGAACAAGGGTCTGGCAATGCATGGATGTATCCTTCGGTCAGTTCAGGTGGCGGCCCAGGCGGGCTTCCAGGTGTTTGAGCAAGCGCCGGACCAGTTCGACGATCACCAGGTAGAGCACTGCGGCCCACAGGTAGATCTGGAAGTCGAAACTGCGCGAGAACGCCAGTTTGGTCACGCCCATCAGGTCGTAGATGGTCACCAGCGAAGCGATGGCGCTGGCCTTGATCATCAGGATCAGCTCGTTGCCCAGCGGGCCGATGGCCACCAGCAACGATTGCGGCAGGATCACCTTGAAGAAGGTGGTCGAGCGCTTCAGGTTCAGCGCGTGTGCCGCTTCGTACTGGCCTGGCGCCACTGCCATCAGGCTGCCGCGGAAGATCTCGGCCTGGTAGGCGGCGGTGTTCAGGGTGAACGCCAGCAAGGTGCAGAACCAGGCTTCGCGGAAGAACCACCAGAGGCCGACGTCCTGCCAGAAGCCCTTGAGCGAACCCAGGCCGTAATACAGCAGAAACAGCTGTGCCAGCAGCGGCGAGCCGCGGAAGAAGTAGATGTAGCCCGCCGCCATACGCTGCAGCAGCAGGTGCCGCGACATGCGCGCCAGGGCCAGCAGCAGGCCGAGCACGGCGCCCAGGCTGAAGGAGATCGCCACCAGCTTGGCGGTCACCAGCAGGCCATCGACGAAACGCGGGCCGTAGCGTTCCAGCAGGTCCGGGTCCAGCACCAGGCCCAGCAGTTGTTCGGCACTCATGCGCGTGCTCCTTGCAGGTGGCGGTTGCTGCGCCGCTCGATAAAGGCGAATACCCGTCCCGAGGCGGCCGAGAACAGCAGGTAACCCAGGCAGGCCACGCCATAGAAGAACATCGGCTCCTTGGTCACGCTGACCGCCAGGTTGGTCTGGCGCATCAGGTCGACCAGCGAGATGGTCGACACCAGCGAGGTGTCCTTGAGCAGGGACAGCCAGTTGTTCGACAGGCCCGGCAGGGCGATGCGGGTCAGTTGCGGCAACACCACCTTGAAGAACCCGGTGCGCTTGCTCAGGCCCAGTGCCGAGCAGGCCTCCAGTTGCCCTTTGGGCAGGGTCTTGAACGCGGCCAGCCAGATTTCGCTGGAGAACGCTGCGAATACCAGGCTGAAGGCGATCATTGCGGCGAGGAAGGTGTTGATCAGGAACTCGCCTTCATAACCCATCGCCGCCAGCAGCTTCTGCGCGGCGATCTGGCAGCCGTAATAGATGATCAGCAAGGTCAGCAGCTCGGGCAGGCCGCGGAACACCGTGGAGAAGGTCGTGGCCCAGGCCCGTGGCAGGCGTTTGCGCGAACGCGCCGCCAGGGCCACGGCCAGGCCCAACGGCAGGCCGACAGGCAGGCAGGCGAGGGCCAGGGAAACGGTAACCAGCGCGCCGGCCAGCAACGCCTGGCCCCAGCCTCCGCTGGCGAAGGACAGCAAGGACAATTGATCGAGCATGACGAACCCCTTGGATGGGCTGCGCGGTCTCGGTGTAGGAGCGGCCTTGCCGAGGTGTCGGCGAGACCGCTCCTACAGCGATAGCGCAGTTTTCCGAAGATCAGTTGTAGATATCGAAGGCAAAGTACTTGCTGGCGATCTTCTGGTAGGTGCCGTTGGCAACGATCTCGGCCAGTGCGGTGTTCAGCCGCTGGCGCAGGGCATCGTCGTCCTTGCGCACGGCAATGGCAGCGTCGGCCTTGGTGTTGGCAACGTCACCGAGGATCTTGCAGCAGTCCTGACCGTTCTTGTTCATCCACTCATGCAGCGGGAACTTGTCGGCAATCACCCCGTCCAGGCGGCCGGCGGCGAGGTCGGCGTTGGCCTCGTCCATGGTCGGGTACAGCTTCACGTCGGCGCCAGCCTTGGCGTACACGTCTTCGGCATAGATGGCCTGGGTCGAGGACGACTGGGCGCCGACGGTATAGCCGTCGAAGCGGGTCTGGGCGTCGCTGATCTTGCTGTCCTTGGCCACCGCGACAGTCAGCGGGGTGCGGTAGTAGTGGTCGGTGAAGGCGATCTTCTTGCGCCGTTCCTCGGTGTCGATCATCGACGCCACCACGGCATCGTACTTGCGCGCCATCAGCGCCGGGATGATGCCCTCCCAGTCCTGGGCGACCAGGGTGCACTCGACCTTCATCTGTTCGCACAGGGCGTGGGTGATGTCGATGTCGAAGCCGTGCAGCTGGTTATCGGCATCGACATAATTGAAGGGCGGGTAGGCACCTTCGGTGGCGAAGCGCAGGGTCTCGGCACTGGCGTTACCTGCCAGCAGCAGGGCACACGCACCCAGCAAAGCCATGGTCTTGTTCATCTCGCACCTCTTGCACTCTTGCTATTGTTGTTTGTTGGCCGGCCACGAGGTGTAGCCGACGAACTCGTTATGTAGAGCGGCAGTTGCTTCCAAGCGTTTTTCAACATCAGGCCCGAGCTTCTTGCAGACCTCGTTGACCATCAGGTGCACCCACGACAGCATGGTTGCGGTGGATTCCCAGAACAGATTGAATTCGGTGGGGATGCGGAACACTTCGTCGGCATGAGCATCGGCCCAGTCGCAGAAGGTATCGGTCACCAGCGTGACCGGGATGCCGGCGGCGCGTGCCTTCTGGCACAGCAGCAGGGCATGGCGCGAATAGCGGCGGGCCTCGAACACCACCAGCGTGGTGGCCTCGCTGCGGCCGAGCAGCACGTCGCCGAAGTGCCCGGCGCTGCCATCGACCAGTTGCACGCCGTCGCGCAGGTATTGCAACAGGTGGCTCATGCACATGGCGATGCCACGCTCGGTCTGGAAGCCGGCGATGCATACCCGCGGCTTTTCTGCCAGGCGCTGTGCCACGGCGTGCCAGGCGTCGCTCTGGCGGTATTCGTGGACGCGGACCAGGGCTGCCATTTCCAGCTCCAGGCTGCCGGCGTTGTCGCTGACGTCCTCATTCTGGCGATATTCTTGCAGGCGATCCCCCATCAGCCACGGCCCGTCGCCGAGGTCGCTCTGCAGGTCTTGCTTGAGCGCCTTGAGATGGGCATAACCGAGGGATCGGCAGAAGCGCCCGACACTGGATTCGCTGACGCCCAGCTTGGCGGCAATGCTGGCCGAGGTCTGGAACGGCAGTTCGTGCAGGTTGGCAAGCATGTAGCTGGCGATCTTGCGGCCCGAGGCAGCGGCCCCTTGCAGGCTGTTTTCCAGGCGTTGCTTGATCGGTTGGCTCATGCTGCTGCTCCAGGCGAGGCGTGGAATAGAAAATGGCTGTTTTCTGTCATCTCGTCAATATTTGACAGATAGCTGTCACTTATCGGAAAGTTTTTGTCGTTGCACACGCTGTTGCCATTCCAATTCCAAGAAAGGAGCTACAGATGTCCGCACCTTCCACCAGCCCGCTCGTGCGCGTGCCCTTCGCCGAACTGCAGGGGCTGTTGCAAGCGATCTTCCAGCGCCACGGCTGCAGCGAGGCAGTGGCCGCCGTGCTTGCCCACAACTGCACCAGTGCCCAGCGCGATGGCGCCCACAGCCACGGCGTGTTTCGTATCCCCGGTTACGTTTCGACCCTGGCCAGCGGCTGGGTCGATGGCCGTGCCACGCCGCAGGTGACCGATGTAGCGCCCGGCTACGTGCGCGTGGATGCCGCCGGTGGCTTCGCCCAGCCTGCCCTGGCTGCGGCGCGTGGGTTGCTGGTGGAAAAGGCCCGCAGTGCCGGCATTGCCGTGCTGGCGATCCACAATTCGCACCATTTCGCCGCACTGTGGCCCGATGTCGAGCCGTTTGCAGATGAAGGCCTGGTGGCGTTGAGCGTGGTCAACAGCATGACCTGCGTGGTGCCGCACGGTGCACGCAAACCGTTGTTCGGCACCAACCCGATCGCCTTCGCCGCGCCGTGCGCGGGGCATGATCCGATCGTCTTCGACATGGCCACCAGCGCCATGGCCCACGGCGACGTGCAGATCGCTGCGCGTGCCGGCCAGGCATTGCCCGAAGGCATGGGCGTGGATGCCCAGGGCCAGCCGACCACCGACCCAAAGGCCATTCTCGAAGGCGGCGCGCTGTTGCCGTTTGGCGGGCACAAGGGCTCGGCGCTGTCGATGATGGTCGAGCTGCTGGCGGCGGCGCTGACCGGCGGGCATTTCTCCTGGGAGTTCGACTGGTCGGGGCACCCAGGGGCGAAGACGCCGTGGACCGGGCAATTGATCATCGTCATTGACCCGAGCAAGGCCGAGGGTGAGCGGTTTGCCCAGCGCAGCCGCGAGCTGGTCGAGCACATGCAAGGCGCAGGGCTATCGCGGATGCCGGGCGAGCGGCGCTACCGCGAGCGGGAGCAGGCCGAGCGGGAAGGGGTGGCGGTGACCGAACAAGAGTTGCAAGGCCTGAAGGCATTGCTCGGCTGAACCGGCCCTTTCGCGGGTAAACCCGCTCCCACAGCTGCAGCGCAGGGCTCAAGGTGGGTGCGGTCCCTGTGGGAGCGGGTTTACCCGCGAAGCATCCAGTGCAAATCCTCCCTGTGCAAAGTTGCATAGACAACCTTGCACTTATGTGATGTTCCTTGGGCCCGACTCCGGGTATCCTCAGGGCAGTCTTTCCGAACTGTCCTGATCCAAGGAGCTGCACGCTGTGTTCAAACATGTCGATGCCTATGCCGGCGACCCGATCCTCTCGTTGATGGAAACCTTCAAGGCCGACCCGCGCGCCGACAAGGTCAACCTGAGTATCGGCCTGTATTACGATGAGGCCGGTGTGGTGCCGCAGCTGGCAGCGGTCGATGCGGTGGAAAAACGCATCGCGGGCCAGGCCCATGAAGCCTCGCTGTACCTGCCGATGGAAGGCCTGGCCAGCTACCGCCAGGCGATCCAGGCGCTGCTGTTCGGTGCCGACCACCCGGCCGTGACCGGCAAGCGCGTGGCCACCGTGCAGACCGTTGGCGGTTCCGGTGCGCTGAAAGTCGGCGCCGACTTCCTCAAGCGCTACTTCCCGCAGTCGGAAGTCTGGGTCAGCAACCCGACCTGGGACAACCACCGCGCCATCTTCGAAGGTGCCGGGTTCAAGGTGCACACCTACCCGTACTTCGACCAGGCCAGCCGTGGCGTCGACTTCGACGGCATGTTGCAGGCCCTGCAGGCCCTGCCAGCCAACAGCATCGTGCTGCTGCACCCGTGCTGCCACAACCCCACCGGTGCCGACCTCGAGCAGGGCCAATGGCAACAAGTGGTGGAAGTGGTCAAGGCACGCCAACTGATTCCGTTCCTCGACATCGCCTACCAGGGCTTCGGCGAAGGCCTGGTGGAAGACGCCTACGCCATCCGCGAAATGGCCCGTGCCGGCGTGCCGTGCCTGGTCAGCAACTCGTTCTCCAAGATCTTCTCGCTGTACGGCGAGCGGGTAGGGGGCCTGTCGGTGGTCTGTGACGACGAAGCCACCACCCAGAGCGTGCTCGGCCAGCTCAAGGCCACCGTGCGTCGCAACTACTCCAGCCCACCCAACTTCGGGGCCCAGCTGGTGGCTGGCGTGCTCGGCGATGCCGAACTCAACGCCCAGTGGGCGGCAGAAGTGGAAGTGATGCGCAAGCGTATCCTCGACATGCGCCAGGCGCTGGTCGATGCATTGGCGGTACTGCTGCCAGGCCAGGACTTCCAGTTCTTCCTGCGCCAGCGCGGCATGTTCAGCTACACCGGTTTCAGCGTCGAGCAGGTCCGCCGCCTGCGTGACGAGTTCGGCGTGTACCTGATCGACAGCGGCCGGGTGTGCATGTCCGGCTTGCGTCCGGCCAACCTGCAACGGGTTGCCGAAGCCTTCGCTGCCGTACAGAAGTAAGGCCGCACGGGGCCGCTTTGCGGCCCATCGCCGCGGTTCGTCGCCACGACAAGCGTGGCTCCCACACAGGTACAGCGCACGCCTCAAGTTCTGCTCAGTGGGTGTGGGAGCCGGCTTGCCGGCCAATGGGCTGCAACGCCCCTGGGCACAACCTGCTTGTAAAGACAAGTGCAACCGCTCCTCGGAAAGGGGCTTCGCAAGTGCAACCTTTCCGTGCACAATCGCGCCCCTCTTCCCCGGTTGAGTTGGGCGAAACGTCTATTTCGCCATTCTCAGCCTGTTGCAGTCTTGCGAGTGGAGCTTCACCCGGAATGAATGAGCAGGCCCCAAGCGTTGAACAACGCTTTGTAGAATCGACCCCCGCCACCCTCGGCAGCTGGTCGCGTAACGACACTACCTGGATGCTGGGCCTGTTCGGCACAGCCATCGGCGCAGGCACCTTGTTCCTGCCGATCAACGCCGGCCTCGGCGGCTTCTGGCCGCTGCTGATCCTGGCCGCGCTGGCGTTCCCGATGACCTATTTCTCCCACCGTGGCCTGACTCGCTTCGTGCTGTCCGGGCGCAGTGGCGGTGACATCACCGAAGTGGTCGAAGAGCATTTCGGCATCAAGGCCGGTGCGTTGATCACCGTGCTGTACTTCTTTGCGATCTTCCCGATCCTGCTTATCTATAGCGTGGCCCTGACCAACACCGTCAGCAGCTTCATGGAGCACCAGCTGCACATGGTGCCTCCACCCCGCGCGATCCTGTCGTTCGTGCTGATCCTCGGCCTGCTGGCGATCGTGCGCTGCGGCGAGCAGGCCACGGTCAAGGTCATGAGCTTGCTGGTGTACCCGTTCATCGTTGCCTTGGGCCTGCTCGGCCTGTACCTGATCCCGCACTGGACCGGTGGCATCCTCGACAGCGCCACACAGGTGCCGTCGGGCACGGCCTTCCTGCACACCCTGTGGCTGGCCATCCCGGTAATGGTGTTCTCGTTCAACCATTCGCCGATCATTTCTGCCTTCGCCGTCGACCAGAAGCGCAGCTATGGCGAGCACGCCGACGAGCGCAGTGGCCAGATCCTGCGCCGTGCCCACCTGTTGATGGTGGTGATGGTGCTGTTCTTCGTGTTCAGCTGCGTGCTCACCCTGAGCAGCGCCCAGCTGGCCGAAGCCAAGGCGCAGAACCTGTCGATCCTGTCGTACCTGGCCAACCACTTCAGCAACCCGACCATTGCCTTTGCCGCGCCGCTGATCGCCTTCGTCGCCATTGCCAAGTCGTTCCTCGGCCACTACATCGGCGCCAGTGAAGGCCTCAAGGGCATCATTGCCAAGACCGGCGCACGCCCGGGTGCCAAAGCCCTGGACCGCCTGGTCGCCGCACTGATGCTGGTGGTCTGCTGGATCGTCGCCACCCTCAACCCAAGCATCCTCGGCATGATCGAATCGCTCGGTGGCCCGATCCTCGCCGTGCTGCTGTTCTTGATGCCGATGTACGCCATCCGTCGCGTGCCATCGATGCGCAAGTACAGCGGTGCACTGTCGAACGTGTTCGTGGTGGTGATCGGCCTGGTTGCGCTGACCTCGGTGGTGTACGGCCTGATCGGCTGATTCATTGCCTGCAACAGGAAAAGCCCGGAGCGTTTGTCTCCATCCGGGCTTTTTTTTGTCCACAGGAATTGTCAGGCAATAGAACAATTTGCATGTACCCATAGGCACCCGGCCGCCTTCATGATTAACTCAGTGTCCTTTTCAAAACCCCGCATAAGGATTTCGTCATGGCTCAAGTGACTCTCAAAGGCAACCCGGTTCAGGTCAAAGGCAACCTGCCACAGGCCGGCGCCCAGGCTCCGGCTTTCTCCCTGGTCGGTGAAGGCCTGGCTGACAAGTCGCTGAAGGACTACGCCGGCAAGCGCAAGGTGCTGAACATCTTCCCAAGCGTCGACACCCCGACCTGCGCCACGTCCGTGCGCAAGTTCAACGCCCAGGCCAACGACGTGGCCAACACCGTGGTGCTGTGCATCTCGGCCGACCTGCCATTCGCCCAGGCGCGCTTCTGCGGTGCCGAAGGCCTGGATAACGTGAAGAACCTGTCGACCCTGCGTGGCCGCGAGTTCCTCGAGAACTACGGCGTCGCCATCGCCGACGGCCCGCTGGCCGGCCTGGCTGCCCGTGCCGTGGTGGTGCTGGACGAGAACGACAAGGTGCTGCACAGCGAGCTGGTTGGCGAAATCGCTGACGAGCCGAACTACGATGCAGCCCTGGCTGTACTGAAGTAAGGATTGCGTGGGGCAGGGGCGGCTGTTTCAGCCTGTTCCGGCCCTTTCGCGGGTAAACCCGCTCCCACAGGTACGGCGCAGCCCTTGAAAGCTGTGATATTCCTGTAGAAGCGGGTTTACCCACGATAGGTCCGGGGCAGGTAAAGGAACTCTTCTGCCTGGCTCCTCTCCAAGCAACACCCTGTAACGGCCCGGAACGCTTTCCGGGCCGTTTTCATTTAAAGTTCAACCTTTTGGCAACGTCAGGCAAAGGTAAACCTCTGGTAAAGAGCCTTTGCTATAACGATGCCAGTGCTTATCGTTCAACCTCCCAAGCCGCCATTTCTGAACAAGGTTCGTTCAACCCATGCAAGTGTCCAATTCCCGATCCCCTCGTCGCTGGCTCGTCGGCCTGCTGATCCTGCTGCTGGTGGCCCTGCTGGCCTGGTGGCTGTGGCCCGCGGCAACGCCTGCCCACAAAGCGGCCGGTGGAGGGCGTGGCGGCAAAGGCATGGGCATGGGGATGGGCGGCCGGCCTGGTTTCGGCGGCTCCACCGACCCGGTGCCGGTACGCGTCGAGCCGGTGCGCGTGGGTGACTTCCCCCTCTACTACAAGGCGCTGGGCACGGTCACTGCGACCAACACGGTGAATGTGCGCAGCCGTGTGGCAGGCGAGCTGGTGAAGATCCTCTTCAAGGAGGGCCAGCAGGTCAAGGCCGGCGACCTGCTCGCCGAAATCGACCCACGACCTTACCGGATCGCCCTGCAGCAGGCCGAAGGCACCCTGGCGCAGAACCAGGCGCAATTGAAGAACGCCCAGGTCGACCTGGCGCGTTACAAGGGCCTGTACGCCCAGGACAGCATCGCCAAACAGACCCTCGACACCGCAGAAGCCCAGGTCGCGCAGTTCCAGGGGCTGGTCAAGACCAACCAGGCCCAGGTCAACGATGCCCGCCTGAACCTCGACTTCACTCAGATCCGTGCGCCGATCAGCGGCCGCGTAGGCCTGCGCCAGCTCGACCTGGGTAACCTGGTGGCGGCCAACGACACTACCGCCCTGGTGGTGATCACCCAGACCGAGCCGATCAGTGTTGCCTTCACCTTGCCCGAAACCGAGCTGAACACCGTGCTCGACCGTTACCGCAGCGGCGCCAGCCTGCCCGTCGAGGCCTGGGACCGCACCGACAGCAAGCTGCAGTCCACCGGCGTGCTGGGCAGCATCGACAACCAGATCGACACCACCACCGGCACCCTCAAGTTCAAGGGCCGCTTCGAGAACAAGGACCAGGCGCTGTTCCCCAACCAGTTCGTCAACGTGCGCCTGCTGGCCGACACCCTCAAGCAGGTGGTGATGGCTCCGGCAGCGGCCGTGCAGTTCGGGAACGACGGCACCTTCGCCTATGTGGTCAACGAGCAGAGCACGGTCAATATCCGCAAGCTCAAGGTCGGCGCCAGCGATGGCCAGAACAGCGTCATCCTCGACGGGCTCAAGGCAGGCGAACGCCTGGTGCTGGAAGGCACCGACCGCCTGCGCGAAGGCACCAAGGTCGAAGTGGTCGAAGACAGCTCGCAAGTGCCGACCACCCCAGGCCAGCACCTGCAGGGCCAGGACGCCAAGGGTTCGGCCCAGGCCGATGAAGCGCCTTCCGGCAAAACGGCAGCCAAGGCGGGCGCATGAACCTGTCGCGCCTGTTCATCCTCCGCCCGGTCGCTACCACGCTGACCATGCTGGCCATCGTTCTGGCCGGCCTGATCGCCTACAAGCTGCTGCCGGTGTCGGCCTTGCCCCAGGTCGACTACCCGACCATCCGCGTCATGACCTTGTACCCAGGCGCCAGCCCGCAGGTGATG
The DNA here is from genome assembly GCF_024349685.1 of Pseudomonas sp. LRP2-20. Taxonomy (NCBI): domain Bacteria; kingdom Pseudomonadati; phylum Pseudomonadota; class Gammaproteobacteria; order Pseudomonadales; family Pseudomonadaceae; genus Pseudomonas; species Pseudomonas sp. LR2-20. The sequence goes on from NZ_AP025944.1 coordinate 2,809,550, forward strand.
ACCAGCGCGGTGACCGCCCCGCTGGAGCGCCAGTTCGGCCAGATGCCGGGCCTGGAACAGATGGCCTCGACCAGCTCCGGCGGCGCCTCGGTACTGACCCTGCGCTTCAGCCTGGACATGAACATGGACGTCGCCGAGCAACAGGTGCAGGCCGCGATCAACGCCGCCAGCAACCTGCTGCCCAGCGACTTGCCGGCGCCGCCGGTGTACAACAAGGTCAACCCGGCCGACACCCCGGTGCTGACCCTGGCCATTTCCAGCAAGACCCTGCCGCTGCCCAAGCTCAACGACCTGGTCGACACCCGCGTGGCGCAGAAGCTCGCGCAGATCAGCGGCGTGGGCATGGTCAGCATCGCCGGCGGCCAGCGCCAGGCAGTGCGGATCAAGGTCAACGTCGATGCGCTGGCCGCCAACGGCCTCAACCTGGAGGACGTGCGCACCCTGATCGGCGCGTCCAACGTCAACCAGCCGAAGGGCAACTTCGATGGCCCGACCCGGGTGTCGATGCTCGACGCCAACGACCAGCTGCGCTCGCCCGAGGAATACGCCAACCTCATCCTCGCCTACAACAATGGCGCGCCGCTACGCCTGAAGGACGTCGCCGAAATCGTCGACGGTGCCGAAAACGAACGCCTGGCCGCCTGGGCCAACCAGAACCAGGCCGTGCTGCTGAACATCCAGCGCCAGCCCGGTGCCAACGTCATCGAGGTGGTCGACCGCATCAAGCAGTTGCTGCCATCGATCACCGACAACCTGCCGGCTGGCCTCGATGTGTCGGTGCTCACCGACCGCACCCAGACCATCCGCGCTGCGGTCAAGGACGTGCAGCATGAGCTGCTGATCGCCATCGTGCTGGTGGTGATGGTCACGTTCGTGTTCCTGCGCCGCTTCAGCGCCACCATCATCCCCTCGATCGCCGTACCGCTGTCGCTGATCGGCACCTTCGGCGTGATGTACCTGGCCGGCTTCTCGGTCAACAACCTGACGCTGATGGCCCTGACCATCGCCACCGGCTTCGTGGTCGACGACGCCATCGTCATGCTCGAGAACATCTCGCGCCACATCGAGGAAGGCGAGACGCCGCTGCAGGCGGCACTCAAGGGCGCCAAGCAGATCGGCTTCACCCTGATCTCGCTGACGTTCTCGCTGATCGCCGTACTGATCCCGTTGCTGTTCATGGCCGACGTGGTTGGCCGGTTGTTCCGCGAATTCGCCATCACCCTGGCGGTGGCGATCCTGATTTCCCTGGTGGTGTCGCTGACCCTGACGCCGATGATGTGCGCGCGCCTGCTCAAGCGTGAGCCCAAGGAAGACGAGCAGGGCCGCTTCTACCGCGCCAGCGGTGCCTGGATCGACTGGATGATCGAGCACTACGGCCGCGGCCTGCAGTGGGTGCTCAAGCACCAGCCGCTGACCTTGCTGGTGGCCGTGGCCACCCTGGCGCTCACCGTGCTGCTGTACCTGGTGGTGCCCAAGGGCTTCTTCCCGGTGCAGGACACCGGGGTGATCCAGGGTATTTCCGAGGCGCCGCAGTCCACCTCGTTCGCCGCCATGAGCGAGCGCCAGCAGGCCCTGAGCAAGGTCATCCTGCAGGACCCGGCGGTGCAGAGCCTGTCGTCCTACATCGGTGTCGATGGCGACAACGCCACGCTCAACAGCGGCCGCCTGCTGATCAACCTCAAGCCCCATGGCGAGCGGGATGTCACCGCCGGTGAGGTGATCAGCCGCCTGCAGCCGCAACTCGACAAGCTGGTCGGCATCCGCCTGTTCATGCAGCCGGTGCAGGACCTGAGCATCGAGGACCGGGTCAGCCGCACCCAATACCAGTTCAGCCTGTCGTCGCCCGATGCCGACCTGCTGGCGCAGTGGAGCGGCAAGCTGGTGCATGCCCTGCAGCAGCGCCCGGAGTTGCAGGACGTGGCCAGCGACCTGCAGGACAAGGGCCTGCAGGTGTACCTGGTGATCGACCGTGACATGGCCAGCCGCCTGGGCATCAGTGTGTCGCAGATCACCAACGCCCTGTACGACGCCTTCGGCCAGCGGCAGATTTCCACCATCTACACCCAAGCCAGCCAGTACCGCGTGGTGCTGCAGTCGCAGGACGCGGCAGTGATCGGCCCGCAGGCGCTGGAGTCGATCCACGTCAAGGCCACCGACGGCGGCCAGGTGCGGCTGTCGGCGCTGGCGCGCATCGAGCAGCGCCAGGCGCAGCTGGCCATTTCCCACATCGGTCAGTTCCCGGCGGTAACCTTGTCGTTCAACCTGGCCCATGGCGCGTCGCTGGGCGAGGCGGTCAAGGTGATCGAGCAGGTGCAGCAGGACATCGGCATGCCGCTTGGCGTGCAGACCCGCTTCCAGGGCGCCGCCGAAGCCTTCCAGGCCTCGCTGTCGAGCACCTTGCTGCTGATCCTGGCGGCGGTGGTGACCATGTATATCGTGCTGGGCGTGCTCTACGAGAGCTACATCCACCCGGTGACCATCCTCTCGACCTTGCCGTCGGCGGCGGTCGGCGCCTTGCTGGCGTTGATCCTCAGCGGCAACGACCTGGGCATGATCGCCATCATCGGCATCATCCTGCTGATCGGCATCGTCAAGAAGAATGCGATCATGATGATCGACTTCGCCCTCGAGGCCGAGCGTAATCAGGGCATGAGCCCGCAGGATGCGATCTACCAGGCAGCGCTGCTGCGCTTCCGGCCGATCCTGATGACCACCTTGGCCGCGCTGTTCGGCGCCGTGCCGTTGATGCTGGCTACCGGCTCCGGTGCCGAGCTGCGTCAGCCGCTGGGCCTGGTGATGGTCGGCGGCCTGCTGGTCAGCCAGGTGCTGACGCTGTTTACCACGCCGGTCATCTACCTGTACTTCGACCGCCTGGCGCGCCGCTGGCGCCCGGCCGCTGACGCGCAGCAGGCCGAGGCATGAACCTGTCCGGACCTTTCATTCGCCGGCCCGTGGCGACCATGCTGCTGAGCCTGGCGATCATGCTGCTCGGCGGCGTCAGCTTCGGCCTGCTGCCGGTGTCGCCGTTGCCGCAGATGGACTTCCCGGTGATCGTCGTGCAAGCCAACCTGTCCGGGGCCAGCCCCGAGGTCATGGCCGCTACCGTGGCCACGCCGCTGGAGCGCAAGCTCGGCAGCATCGCCGGTGTCACCACCCTGACCAGCAGCTCCAACCAGGGCTCGACGCGGGTGATCATCGGCTTCGAGATGGGCCGTGACATCGACGGCGCCGCGCGCGAGGTGCAGGCGGCGATCAACGCCACGCGTAACCTGCTGCCCAGCGGCATGCGCAGCATGCCCACCTACAAGAAGATCAACCCGTCGCAGGCGCCGATCATGGTGCTCTCGCTGACGTCCAGCGTGTTGCAGAAGGGCCAGTTGTACGACCTGGCCGACACCATCCTGTCGCAGAGCCTGGCCCAGGTCAGCGGGGTAGGGGAAGTGCAGATCGGTGGCAGCTCGCTGCCGGCGGTGCGCATCGCCGTCGAGCCGCAGCTGCTCAACCACTACAGCCTGTCGCTGGACGAGGTGCGCACGGCGGTGGCCAACGCCAACCAGCGCCGCCCCATGGGCTTTGTCGAGGACGCCCAGCGCAACTGGCAGGTGCGCGCCAACGACCAGCTGGAAACCGCCAAGGACTACGAGCCGATCGTGATCCGCCAGTCGAACGGCACGATCCTGCGCCTGTCGGACGTGGCCACCGTCACCGATGGTGTCGAAAACCGCTACAACAGCGGCTTTTTCAACGACCAGAGCGCCGTGTTGCTGGTGGTCAACCGCCAGACCGGCGCCAACATCATCCAGACCGTCGACCAGATCAAGGCCCAGCTCCCGGCCCTGCAGTCGCTGCTGCCGGCCAACGTGCAACTGAACGTGGCCATGGACCGCTCGCCGGTGATCAAGGCCACCCTCAAGGAGGCCGAACACACCCTGCTGATCGCCGTGGTGCTGGTGATCCTGGTGGTCTACCTGTTCCTCGGCAGCCTGCGCGCCTCGCTGATCCCCAGCCTGGCGGTACCGGTGTCGCTGGTGGGCACCTTCGCGGTGATGTACCTGTGCGGCTTCTCGCTGAACAACCTGTCGCTGATGGCGTTGATCCTGGCCACCGGCCTGGTGGTGGACGATGCCATCGTGGTGCTGGAGAACATCTCGCGGCACATCGAGGACGGCCAGCCGCCGATGCGCGCGGCGTTTCTCGGCGCCAAGGAGGTCGGATTCACCTTGCTGTCGATGAACGTATCGCTGGTGGCGGTGTTCGTCTCGATTCTGTTCATGGGCGGCATCGTGCGCAACCTGTTCCAGGAGTTCTCGATCACCCTGGCGGCGGCGATCATCGTCTCGCTGGTGGTGTCGCTGACCCTCACGCCGATGCTCTGCGCGCGCTGGCTCAGGCCCCATCGCGCCGAGCAGACACGCCTGCAACGCTGGAGCGACAAGGCTCACCAGCGCATGATCGATGCCTACGACCGCAGCCTTGGCTGGGCCCTGCGCCACAAGCGCCTGACGCTGATCAGCCTGCTGGCGACCATCGGCCTGAACATCGCCCTGTACGTGGTGGTGCCCAAGACCTTGATGCCGCAACAGGACACCGGCCAGTTGCAAGGTTTCATCCGCGGCGACGATGGCTTGTCATTCAGCGTCATGCAGCCAAAGATGGAAATCTACCGTCGCGCGCTGCTGGCCGACCCGGCAGTTGAGAGCGTGGCCGGCTTCATCGGCGGCAACAGCGGCACCAACAACGCTTTTGTGCTGGTACGCCTGAAGCCCATCGCCGAGCGCAAGCTCGATGCGCAGAAAGTCATCGAGCGCCTGCGCAAGGAAATGCCCAAGGTGCCGGGCGGGCGGCTGTTCCTGATGGCCGACCAGGACCTGCAACTGGGCGGCGGTGGCCGTGACCAGACCACCTCGCAGTACCTGTATACCCTGCAAAGTGGTGACCTGGCGGCCCTGCGCCAGTGGTTCCCCAAAGTGGTCGCGGCGTTGCGCGCGCTCCCCGAGCTGACGGCCATCGACGCCCGTGACGGCTCCGGCACCCAGCAGGTGACGCTGGTGGTCGACCGTGACCAGGCCAAGCGCCTGGGCATCGACATGGACATGATCACCGCCGTGCTGAACAACGCCTACAGCCAGCGGCAGATCTCGACCATCTACGACAGCCTCAACCAGTACCAGGTGGTGCTGGAGATCAACCCGAAATACGCCTGGGACCCAAGCACCCTGGAGCAGGTGCAGGTGATCACCAGTGACGGTGCGCGGGTGCCGCTGTCGACCATCGCCCACTATGAGAACAGCCTGGCCAATGACCGGGTCAGCCACGAAGGCCAGTTCGCCTCCGAAGACATCGCCTTCGACGTTGCCGAAGGCTACAGCCCCGACCAGGCCATGGCCGCGGTCGAGCGGGAAGTGGCCAAGCTTGGCCTGCCCGAGGAAGTGATCGCCAAGCTCGGTGGTACGGCCAGTGCGTTCGCCAAGACCCAGGAAGGGCAGCCGTTCATGATCCTCGGTGCCCTGGTGCTGGTGTACCTGGTGCTGGGCATCCTCTACGAAAGCTACATCCACCCGCTGACCATCCTGTCGACCTTGCCCTCGGCCGGTGTCGGCGCCTTGCTGGCGTTGTATGCCACTGGCGGCGAGTTCAGCCTGATCTCGTTGCTGGGCCTGTTCCTGCTGATCGGCGTGGTGAAGAAGAACGCCATCCTGATGATCGACCTGGCCCTGCAGCTGGAGCGCCACCAGGGCCTGAGCCCGGAGGAGTCGATCCGCCGCGCCTGCCTGCTGCGCCTGCGGCCGATCCTGATGACCACCCTGGCCGCCATCCTGGGTGCCTTGCCGCTGCTGATCAGCCGCGCCGAAGGTGCCGAAATGCGCCAGCCGCTGGGCCTGACCATCATTGGCGGCCTGGTCGTCAGCCAGCTGCTGACCCTTTACACGACGCCGGTGGTGTACCTGTACCTGGACCGCCTGCGCCACCGATTCAACCATTGGCGCGGTGTACGCACCGACGCCGCCCTGGACACGCCGCTATGAACTTCGCCCAGACTCCGCTTCACCGTGCCTTGCAGCTGCTGACCCGTGGCCGTGGCTCGCGCCTGGCCGGCGCCGGGCTGTGCGTGGCCATGCTCAGTGCCTGTACCCTGAGCCCGGACTACCACCGCCCGGCGCTGAGTACACCGGCGCAGTACAAGCAGGCCGAGGGCTGGACCCAGGCCAACCCGTCCGATGCCATCGCCCGTGGTGCCTGGTGGGAAATCTACGGCGATGCCGGGTTGAATGCGCTGGTCGAGGAACTCAACCGCAGCAACCAGACCGTTGCGCAATCGGAAGCCCAGTACCGCCAGGCCCAGGCCTTGGTACGCAGCAGCCGGGCGTCGCTGTTCCCCAGCCTGGACTTGAGCGCCAGCAAGAACCGCTCGGCACAAGGCACCGGCAGTTCCAGTTCGAGCCTGTCCAACAACAGCAGCGGTATCCGCAACACCTACAACGCGCAGCTCGGCGTCAGCTGGGAAGTCGACCTGTGGGGCAAGCTGCGCGAGACCCTGAACGCCAACGAAGCCAGTGCCGAAGCCAGCTTCGCCGACCTGGCCGCGATTCGCCTCAGCCAGCAGTCGGAGCTTGTGCAGAACTACCTGCAGCTGCGGGTAATCGACGAGCAGAAGCGCTTGCTGGAGGCGACCGTCGCGACCTATGAGCGATCGCTGCGGATGAACGAAAACCAGTACCGCGCCGGTGTCGCCGGCCCGGATGCGGTGGCCCAGGCGCGTACCCAGCTCAAGTCCACCCAGGCCGACCTGATCGACCTGATCTGGCAGCGTGCGCAGTTCGAGAACGCCATCGCGGTGTTGCTGGGCAAGGCCCCGGCGGAGTTTTCCCTGGCCGACAGCGGGCGCATTCCGGCGCTACCGCAAATCCCGGTGGCGTTGCCGTCGCAACTGCTCGAGCGGCGCCCGGACATCGCCTCGGCCGAGCGCAACGTGATCGCCGCCAACGCCAACATCGGCGTGGCGCGTGCCGCTTACTTCCCGGACTTGAGCCTGAGCATGAGTGGCGGTTACTCCAGCAGCAGCTTCAGCAACTGGATCGAGCTGCCCAACCGCTACTGGTCGGTGGGGCCGCAACTGGCGCTGACCTTGTTCGACGCCGGCAAGCGCAGCGCCGAGGTTGACCGCACCCGGGCGGTGTATGACCAGACTGTGGCGCAGTACCGCCAGACCGTGCTCGACGGCTTCAAGGAAGTGGAGAACTTTCTGGTGCAGTTGAAGGTGTACGCCGACGAGGCGGTGGTGCGCCAGGAAGCGCTGGAAGCGGCACGCGAGTCGTTGCGCCTGACTGAAAACCAGTACCGCGCCGGTCTGATCGGCTACCTGGATGTGGTCAATGTGCAGACCACCGCGCTGAGTAACGAGCGCAGTGCACTGACGTTGTTGGAAGGGCGCCTGGTCGCCAGCGTGCAGCTGATCGCTGCGCTTGGCGGTGGTTGGGATGCCGAGCAGGCGTTTGCCCAGCAGGAGTAAGTATTCCTGCAAGCAGGCTCCGTTTACTGTGGGACTGTCTTGCTCTGCTTCTCAAAGCTGCCGCGATTCTGGTGGGAGCCGCGCTTGTCGTGGCGACGAACCGCGTCGATGGGCCGCGAAGCGGCCCCCCGATTTTCAAGGTTGTTGCATAAATTGCCGGGGCCGCCTTGCGGCCCATCGACGCGGTTCGTCGCCACGACAAGCGCGGCTCCCACAGAAAAGCGCGGTGGCCCGACAAATGGCAATTTGCCTTCATTTGGTTTGAAATTGCTCTAAATCAGGTTGTTCAGCGGGTTTTCGTGTTCCTTGGATCCATTCCCATTCGCACAAACCCCGTGCGTTTCGCCAAAGCTTGAGTACAATCGTCAGTTTTTTCCGGGCCCCCTGTCCCGAGCTGGATTTTCCAATGCTGAACGGTAGTTACTCCTCCGCGCTGGTGCTTATCTCACTCTGCGTGGCTATCCTCGCTTCCTATACCGCACTCGACCTGACTGGCCGTATCGCCACGGCCAAGGGCCGTGCCGTGCATCTTTGGATGGGCGGGGGCGCGCTGGCCATGGGCATCGGCGTGTGGTCGATGCACTTCATCGGCATGCTCGCCTTCAGCCTGCCCATCGCCCTGGGCTATGACATCGGCCTGACCGTGTTATCACTGCTGATTGCCGTGCTGTCTTCCGGTTTCGCCCTGTGGCTGGTGAGCCAGCCGAGCCTGCCCAAGCTGCAGCTGGCGTTCGGCGCGCTGATCATGGGCTCCGGCATCGCCTTCATGCACTACACCGGCATGGCGGCGCTGCGCATGCTGCCCGGCATCGATTATGACCCGGCCTTGTTCGGCGCCTCACTGGCCATTGCGGTGGGCGCATCGGCAGCCGCCTTGTGGATTGCCTTCCGCCTGCGCCAGCACACCCCCTACGTGCGCCAGGTCCGCGGCCTGGCGGCCATGGTGATGGGGGTTGCCATCGTCGGCATGCACTACACCGGCATGGCTGCGGCAAACTTCCCCGAGGGCAGCTACTGCGGCGCGCTGACCAGCGGGTTGCAGGGCGATGGCCTGGTCTACCTGGTGCTGATCACCACCCTGGCGGTGCTGGCCGTGGCCTTGCTCACCTCGGTGCTGGATGCACGCCTGGAGGCGCGTACCGCAGCACTGGCCCACTCGCTGACCCTGGCCAACCAGGAGCTGACCCAGCTGGCCTTGCACGACACCTTGACCGGGCTGCCCAACCGCACGCTGTTGTCCGACCGCATCGATCAGGCGATTGGCAAGGTGGCGGAGCAGGGCGGCTGCTTTGCCTTGATGTTCATCGACCTGGACGGTTTCAAACCGGTCAACGACGCCTTTGGCCACCATGTCGGCGACCTGCTGCTCAAGGCCGTGGCAGCCCGCCTGCGCGGCCATCTGCACAGCCAGGACACCCTGGCGCGGATCGGCGGTGACGAGTTCGTGTTGCTGGTGGAACTGCAGGAGCCGGAAGACGCCATGGATGTAGCGGTCAAGCAGGTCAACCTGGTGTCACGCGCGTTCCGCGTCGCCGAGCATGACCTGCAACTGACGGCCAGCCTGGGCATCGTGCTGTACCCCGGCAACGGCCACGACCAGCTGGAACTGCTGCGCAACGCCGATGCGGCCATGTACCACGCCAAGAGCGCCGGCAAGAACGGCTACAGCTTCTTCGACGCGTCGATGAACAGCAACGCCCGTCAGCAGTTGCAATTGTTGCAGGACCTGCGCATGGCCCTGGAGCAGGGCCAGTTCCGCTTGCACTACCAGCCTAAGTTCGACGCTCAGGCCCGCGCACCGATCGGTGCCGAAGCCTTGCTGCGCTGGGAGCACCCACAGCACGGCCTGATGTTGCCGGACCGCTTCATCGGCCTGGCGGAAAAGACCGGCCTGATCATCCCCATCGGCGAGTGGGTGCTGGATGAAGCCTGCCGGCAGATGCGCCAGTGGGTCGAACAGGGCCATACGGACTGGCGCATGGCGGTCAACCTGTCGGCCATCCAGTTCTGCCACGCCGGCCTGGTGGACAGCGTCGCCCGGGCCCTGCGGGAGAACGGCCTGGCAGCCAACCGCCTGACCCTGGAGATCACCGAAACCACCGCCATGCACGATGCCGATGCCAGCATGGCGGTGCTGCAGCGGCTGTCGGACATGGGCGTGGACCTGTCCATCGACGACTTCGGTACCGGCTATTCGAGCCTGATGTACCTCAAGCGCCTGCCGGCCAACGAACTGAAGATCGACCGTGGTTTCGTGCGTGACCTGGAGCAGGACAGCGACGACGCGGCGATTGTTTCGGCGATCGTCGCCCTGGGCCAGGCGCTGGGGCTGCGCATCGTTGCCGAAGGGGTGGAGACCAACCGCCAGCAGGACTTCCTGACCCGTCTGGGCTGTGATTCGCTGCAAGGCTATCTGCTCGGTCAGCCGGTGCCGGCCGAGCAGTTCATGGGCAGGTTGCAGGTGTTGCGCGAGGAAAGCGAGGCGGCGGTCTAGCCCGCGTCAAGCAGGGTAAAGGGGGGCGAGAACGCCTCCATCTCGGCCTCCACGGCCTCAATGATACGTTCGACATCCGCTGCGGCCATGATCGCCGTGCAGGGGATACCGGCGATGGCCAGCAGGGTCTCGCCGGTGGCGCGGTCGAACAGCCGTGCAACCATGCTGCGCGGTGCATCCATGCTGGCCTCGAAGCCCAGCGGATGGAAATGCCAGCGCATCACCTGGCAGGCGTTGGGGAACGTCATCTTGTTCAAGCCAGCCTCCTTGTCCTTGCCTGGACGCGGTGATCGGTTGCCGTTCGCTCGGCTGCCGGGAACCTAACCATAGCATCTGTCACAGGCCATGTTCGGTGCAAAACAAGACAAATGTATTAATACATGACAGCGTTCACAGAGCCGTCAGGACAACCGTCTGACGGCAAATGGCCACGCAAACGTTTTCTCTGCATGATGGCAGCAAGGTTGTCGTTTTGCTCTGCTAGTTTTAACGTCATACGGCGCACAGCGTTTTCGGACGAGCGGTGCGAGCTGGGCAGACAGGGAGACAGTCATGCGCTATTCCACGCTCACTCACCGCATTGCCAGCGACGCCGGTGCGGCGTGGGATATTCACTATCAGGCCCAGGCATTGCGCCGCGCGGGGCGCGAAATCTTCCTGCTGTCGATGGGGGACCCGGATTTCGACACGCCAGCGCCGGTGGTCGACGCAGCGATAGCCAGCCTGCAGCGCGGCGAAACCCATTACAGCGACGTGCACGGTAGCCTGGCGCTGCGCCAGGCGATTGCCCGGCGCACGGGGGCGCAAGTCTCGGCCGACCAGGTGATGGTCCTGGCCGGTGCCCAGTGCGCGCTGTACGCGGTTTGCCAGTGCCTGTTCGAAAGCGGTGACGAGGTGATCGTTGCCGAGCCCATGTATGTCACCTATCAAGGCGTGCTTGCAGCCAGTGGCGCACAGCCGGTGCAGGTACCGATCAGTCCGGAGCAGGGTTTTCGCCTTGACCCGTTGGCAGTGGCCCGGGCGATAACCCCGCGTACCCGTGGCCTGTTGCTGAACACCCCGCATAACCCGACGGGCGCCGCCATTTCGCCGCAGGACATGGCGCGGCTGGGGCAGCTGTGCCGGGAACATGACCTGTGGCTGGTGTGCGATCAGGTGTACAGCGGCTTGCTGTTCGACGGCGAACCGGCAGACCCGATGAGTCTGCCGGGCATGGCCGAGCGCTGTGTGCTGATTGACAGCGTGTCCAAGTCCCACGCCATGAGCGGTTGGCGGGTGGGTTGGGTGGTCGGCCCGCAGCCCTTGATTGCACACCTCGCCACCTTGGCCATGGTGATGCTGTTCGGCCTGCCCGAATTTGTCATGGCTGCTGTTTGCATGGCGCTGGAGCAGGATCTGCCGGCCGTACGGGAGATGCGTGAGGCCTATCGACAGCGGCGCGATCGGGTCTGCGCTGCCCTGGCAGATTGCCCCGGGCTGCTCGCCCATCGGCCGGCGGGCGGCATGTTCGTCATGCTCGATATCCGTGCCACTGGGCTCAGCGCCCAGGCCTTCGCTCAGCGCCTGCTGCTGGAGGAGGGCGTAGCACTTTTGCCTGGGGATGCGTTCGGCCCCAGTGCGGCGGGCCATGTGCGCATGGGGCTGGTGCTCGACGCCGAGCGCCTGGAACAAGCCTGTCGGCGCATCGTTGCCTGTGCCGGGCGCGTGCTAGCCGAGCAGGCCTGCCGCAATGTTGATGGTAAAGCCCAGAATCGCCGTGTTGAACACAAAGCCTACCAGTGAATGCGCCAGCACCACCCGGCGCATGCCGCGCCCGCTGACGCCGACATCGGAAGTCTGCACGGCAACACTGATGGTGAACGAAAAGTAATGGAAGTCCCAGTAATCCGGGTTGCACTCACCGTCCGGGAAGCGCAGCGCCGGCGCATTGCGCTCGCCGGTATAGAACAGGCGGGCGTAGTGCAGGCTGAAGATGCAGCCGATCAGCAGCCACGAGCCGGCCACCGTGAGCCCGGTATACAGGTAGTGCAGGGCCAATGCGCTGCCTTGCAGCCCGCGGCTCGAAACCAGCTGCAGAGTGACGGCGGCCAGGCTGGCGATGGCCGCGACACACACGGTGAACAGCACCAGGCCGGCGTTTTCGTCCTCGACCCTGGCGACCTTGCGCACTTTATCGGGGCTGGCACGCCAGGTCAGCCACAGGACCAGCAGCAGGTACAGCCATACGCCCAGATTCCAGCCAGCAAGGATGCGCTGCACGGTGTCGTCGGCAGGGATCAGCCAGGCGCCGAGCATGCCGGCCAGGGCGGCGATGCTCAGGCGTGGGTGGGTACGGGTCAGGCGGTGGAAAACCATGGGTGCTCGCGTGTGAATGCTCGGTCTGAACTCTAGACCACAGATCACCTGCCACGGTATGGGTTCGATCAAGTTACTGGGTTTGCGGTACCATTGCGCGCCGTTGCTTTGATTCGCTTCAGGATTCACGTTTTGTCCGACCTTTCGCAAAATCCACTGCTGCAATACCTGGCCCGGCTGGCACCGTCCAGCCAGCAGACCATGCGTTACATCCTCCAGGATGCCGCCGACCGGCTCGGTTTCGTCGACTGCAACCTCGTCGATGTGCCGTGGCACCGGCTGGACCCTGGCCATGTGATTGCGCTGGTGGCGGCATTGCGCGCCGATGGTTATGCGCCGAACAGCTCCTCGCTCTATGTAAACGCCGTGCGCGGGGTGATGAACGAGGCGTGGCGCCAAGGCCTGATCGACCATGAGCAGTTGCTGCGCATCCGTGAAGTGAAGCCGGCGTCCGGCAGCCGCCTGCCGCCCGGGCGCAACCTGCGGCGCAGCCTGATTCGCGAGCTGATGGACCTGTGCGAGGCCGACCCACGGCCGCAGGGGGTGCGCGACGCCGCCATCATCGCCTTGCTCTACGGTACTGGCATGCGCAAGTCCGAATCGGTGGATATCGACCTCAGCCAGGTCGACTTCGAGGCGCGCAGCCTGCAGGTCACGGGCAAGGGTAACCGGCAGTTGATCAAATATGCCCCGGCCTGGGCATTCGAAAAGCTGCAGGCCTGGCTGGACCTGCGCCGGCAGGCGCTGCCCGAAGGGGCGTCGGACGACCCGTTCCTGTTCAACCGTATCCGCCGTGGCAACCACATCACCCGCGCACGCATCACCAAGCATGCGATCTATTACATCGCCCGCCAGCGCGGCGCCCAGGTGGGGGTAAAGATCATGCCCCATGATTTTCGCCGGGCGTTCATCACCCGGGTGATCGAAGAGCATGACCTGTCGATTGCGCAGAAGCTGGCGCACCATGCCAACATCCAGACCACTGCCAGTTATGACCGGCGTGATGACAACGAACGGCGGCGCGCGGTGGACCGCTTCGACTACTGATTCGCCTGCACCAGCCCTTTCGCGGGGCAAGCCCGCTCCCACAAAAACACCAAAGGCTCGAATCCAGTGAAGTTCCGTGGGAGCGGGCTTGTCCCGCGAAGAGGCCCTGACAAGCTAATGAATGCTCGAAGCCAGGTCGAAGATCGGCATGTACATCAGGATCACGATCCCGCCGATCAGTAGCCCGATGAAGGTCATCAGCAGCGGTTCGAACAGCTTCACGAACCACTCTACCCAGCGGCCGATTTCCTGATCATGGAAATCGGCGCAGCGTTCGAGCATTTCCCCCAGGTTCCCCGATTGTTCCCCCGCCCGCAGCAGCCGCAGCGATACGGGGGTGACCAAATGACCGGCCTCCAGTGCGTCTGATAACGGCAGCCCTTCACCCACGCGCCGGCTGGCCTGCTCAAGGCCTTGCGCCGAAGCGCTGCCGAGCAGCCCATGGGCCATGCCCATGGCGGTGAGAATCGGAATACCGCCCTGCAGCAGGATCCCCAGCGAGCGATAGAAACGCGCCAGCTCATACATCACCAGGCGCTGATGCAAGGCGGGCAAACGCCGCAGTTGCCGTGATGCAAAGCGCCGTACCAACGGGTTGCGGCGCAGTACCACCAGCGCTCCGATGCCGCCCGCGACCGCCAGGGCCAGCGGCAGCTGCTGGGCATGCAGGAACAGGCCGACATCCATCAGTACCCGGGACAACCAGGGCAGTTCGCTGCCCATGCCCTCGAACACCAGGCTGAAGCGCGGCACCACATAGCCAAGCAGGAACAGCACCACACCGCCGCCCACCAGCAACAGCAGCAATGGGTAGACCGATGCGCCCACCAGTTTCTGCCGGACCAGGTCCAGGCGCTGGCGATAGCCGATATAGCGGGCCAGGGCGTCCCCCAGCGCGCCGGTGCGTTCGCTGGACTGCACCAGCGCCACGTACAGTGGCGGGAACACCCGTGGCTGCTGTGCCAGCGACTGGGACAGCGAGCGGCCTTCATAGAGCTGACGCACCAGCTCGGTCAGGACCTTGCGCGTAGCCCCGACGGGGGACTTTTCCGCCAGGCTCTCCAGGGCATCGATCAGTGGCAGGCCGGCGTGCAGCAGGGTGGTCAGTTCCTGGCTGAACAGCACCAGGTCGAATGTCGCCGCACGGCGCCAGGCCAGGCCACCCAGGGCTTTGCCCTGGCCGCGCACACTGACCACCCGCAACCCTTGGTGCTCGGCCTGGCGACGCGCGTGTTCGGCGTCTTCGGCGTCGACCTGTATCTGCACGATGCCCTGTCTGCCGAGGGCCTTGAGGCTATAGCGCATGTCCGTTCTCCTCATTGCCAGCTGGTGATTTCAGCGTTTTCGCCATCGCCGCCGGGCTGGCCGTCCTTGCCCATCGACAGCAGGTCGTACTCACCCCCGTTTTCGCCGGGCTGTCGGTAGATGTAGGGGCGGCCCCATGGGTCCTGCGGCACCGCCTTCTGCAGGTAGGGCCCCGACCAGCGCGCCTCGCCACTGGGGGCGGTGACCAGCGCCTGCAGGCCCTGCTCGCTGGTGGGGTAATGGCCCACTTCCAGGCGGTACAGGTCAAGGGCCTTGCCCAGGCCTTCGATCTGCGCCTTCGCCACCTTGGCTTCCGAGCGACCGAGCTGGCTGAAGTACTTGGGCGCGACGATGCCGGCCAGTAAACCGAGCACCACCAGGACTACCAGGAGTTCAAGCAGGGTGAAGCCCCGTTGGGGGTTGGATTTGCGCTGCATGGTGAAGCCCTCCGCTGGATGGGGACACGCTTTTCCAAGCCACATGCAACAGCCGTGCACGTCTGCCTCGGGGCCTTGCGCCATGCGCCATGGCAAGCGGCACGGTGCTTGCGTCGTTGCACAAAAGCCCGGGTTTTCCGGGGCATTTCCCCCATATCGGGGGGGCACGGCGGGGAGGCGACCGACATGCGTGTGGTGATCCTGGTAGTGACCTGGCTGGTGGCGGCATTCGCCCAGGCCGACATGTACATTTCCGTCGATGCCAATGGCGGCTATGTACTGAGCAACGTCCACCGGCCAGGACGCCATTACCAGCGGGTGATCAGCGAACCCCTCGCCCAGGCAGGCCCGGCCGATGCGCAGTTGATCACCGGGCGGCCCTATGCCGAACTGGTGGCGGCGGCGGCCCGCGACTACGAGGTGCCGTTGGCGCTGCTGCATGCGCTGATCAAGGCCGAGTCAGGCTACAACCCCAAGGCCCGCTCGGCGGCTGGGGCGGTGGGGCTGATGCAGCTGATGCCGGACACGGCCAAGGAGATGGGGGTGCAGGACATCCTCGACCCCGAAGACAACGTGCAGGGCGGCGCGCGCTACCTCAAACGCATGCTGACCCTGTTCGACAATGACATCACCCTGGCCGTGGCCGCCTACAACGCTGGCCCCGATGCCGTGCGGCGGCGCGGTGCGGTACCACCGTTCGCCGAGACCCGCCGCTATGTGCCAACTGTGCTGCGCGAATACCGCAAGCTGCAGGGGCTGGCCGATGACTCGCCGCTCTGAACGGACCTTGCGTCGCACAAGTGGCGCAATTCGTCCCCAATCAATCCCATGGTCACCCAACTCTGGGCTATAACCTTTGAACAGGTGCCCTGCAGTGGAGTCCGCCATGGACGTCGCCCCCCGTACCGAAGCAATCGAGGTGCCTGCGGGTAGCGAAGCCGCTGCGCCGCGCCGGCCCTTCAATTTGCTGCGCTGGTACGCCTGGGTGAGCCTGGCGATCATCCTGTCGGTGGCTGCGGGTCTGGGGCTGATTTCCAGCCGTTTCATCATCGATGAGAGCATCGAGCGCGACGCTTTGCTCACCGCGCAGTTCATCACCTCGATCGCCGATGCCGAAGTGCGCCACGTGTCGATCCCCAATGTGCGCACCATGGGTGAACTGCTCGATCCACGCGCCGATCACACGGTCTTGCCCGATGTCGACCCGGAAGCGCGGCGCAAGGCCCGCGGTGAGTTCCTCGACCATATCGCCCACCTGCCGGACATGCTGCTGGCCAACATCTATGCCCCGGACCGGACGGTGATCTGGTCGACCAACCCGGCGCTGATGGGCAAGCTGATCGCCGGTGATGAAGACCTGGATCGGGCCTTCGAGTACAAGATGCGGGTCTCGGCCAGTTACCACAATTTCGAGCAGGCACGCATCGAGCAGAAGTTCGTGGTCCCGCCGGAACAGCTGTTCATCGAAAACTACATCCCCTTGTTCGATGCCGATGGCGATACCGTCACGGCGATGGTGGAAATCTACAAGGAGCCGCGCGACCTGATCGTGCGCATCGAGCATGGGCTGATTCTCATCTGGCTGGCCATCACCGTCGGTGCTGCGCTGGTCTATATCGGCCTGTACGGCATCATGCGCCGCGCCGCGCGAGTGATGGCGGTGCAACAGAAGCGCCTGATCAGCAGTGAGACCTACGTGGCCCTTGGCGAGGTGTCGTCGGCGGTGGCTCACAGCCTGCGCAACCCGTTGGCCAGCATCCGCTCCAGCGCCGAACTGGCCCAGGCCTTCGATGAAGGCCCGGCACAACGCAACATCAATGACATCATCAGCCAGGTCGACCGCATGTCGCAGTGGATTCGCCAACTGCTGCAATCCTTGCGGCCGCTGAACGACGAAGCGGTGCCGGTCGACTTGCCCCAGGTTCTGCAGGAAAGCCTGCAGAGTTTTGCCGTGCCGCTGGCGCGCAGCGAGGTGACGCTGGATCTGCAACCAATACCGTCGGTGCACGTGCTTGGCCACCCGGCGCTGCTGGGGCAGATCTTCAACAGCCTGATTGCCAATGCCCTGGAGTCGATGGAGCAGGGCGGGCGCTTGCGTATCGAGGTGGTCAAGCGGGACCGGCGCAGCCTGACCTTGCGCCTTGCCGATACCGGCAAGGGCATGAACGAGCAGCAGCAGCGCCTGGCGTTCAGGCCATTTTTCAGTACCAAGCAAGGTGGGCTGGGTGTGGGGTTGGTACTGGTCAAGCGCATCATGGAACGCTTTGGTGGTTCGGTCCGCCTGAGTAGCAGCGCAGGCCATGGCACGCGGGTATCGCTCAATTTCCGGTTGGCCTGCTCATCACAAAAGGCTTTATAAATATGTCTTAAACTACTGAAATAAAAGTGTTTTATCAGTTTTGGGTAAAGGATACCCAAAAATGGGGAATCAGTCTCGAAGCAGCATCATGAATGGCTCATAACTGTATGATTTATATAGATATGACGATTGGTTAAAAGGTGTGGCTGAGTTCTTGCAGGTTGTCGTAGCAGGTAACGCGCGACAAATGGCGGTGGCAACCGCCCTGGTGGGGTGGCATCAATTTGCTACTATCGGTAGCAATGCGCTGACCACCTTCTGAACGGACTCCCTGTACGGGAACGACGCGATGCAGATGCTGGATGAAGAGGTTCCCGCAAAGCCCGCCGCACTGCCCAGCAGCAGCGGCCTGGCTGTGCCGCTTCGCGAGTTCAACCTGCTGCGCTGGTTCTCGGTGATCAGCTTGCTGATCATCGCCTCGGTGGCAGGTGGCCTGGGTTATGTGTCGACCCGCTTCGTGGTGCGCGACAGCGTCCAGCGGGATGCCATGCTCACGGCCCAGTTCATCCAGTCCCTGGCCGTGGCCGAAGTGCGTCATTCGCAGCTGCCGCCCGGCACCACCATGGGCGAACTGCTCAACCCGCGCCTGGACCAACAGCACCTGCAGGTCAGCCCGGCCTTGGCCGAGGCCACCCGGGTCGAGTTTCTCGACCACGTCGAGCACTTGCCGGATACCTTGCTGGCCATTGCCTATGCCCGTGACCACAGCATCGTCTGGTCCACCAACCCCGAGCTGATCGGCAAGCGCATTGAAGGCGACGGCGAGCTGGAGCGCGCGTTTCGTTCGCGCAAGGCGGTATCGGCCAGTTACCACAAGGCCGATGAAGATCGCGAAGAGCAGAAATTCCTGCGCGAGCCCCAATACCTGTTCATCGAAAACTACATTCCCCTGTTCGACAGCCAGGGCGACCAGGCCATGGCCATGGTCGAGATCTACAAGGAGCCCCAGGACCTGGTGCGGCGTATCCAGCGTGGTTATGTGCTGATCTGGGCCTCGACCCTGGTGGGTGGGGCGCTGATCTACTTTGGCCTGTTCTGGATCGTGCGCCGCGCCGCGTACATGCTGCAGCAGCAACAGGACCGGCTGGTGGCCAGCGAAACCTATGTGGCGCTGGGCGAGATGTCGTCCGCCGTGGCCCACAGCTTGCGCAACCCGCTGGCCAACATCCGTTCCAGCGCCGAGCTGGCAGAGGAAATAGCCAGCCCGCAGGCGCAGAAGAACATCAGTGACATCATCAGCCAGGTCGATCGCATGTCGCGCTGGGTACGCGAGCTGCTGGTGTCGCTGCGCCCGGCCAGCGATAGCGCCGAGGCAGTGGACCTGGTGGCGGCGATCGAAGATACCCACCTGGCCTTTGCCCAGCAGATCGAGCGCAACGGCGTACGTTTCAGCTTCGAAGGGCCGCAGACGCAGTGGGTGGCCAGCCAGCCGCTGCAGTTGACGCAGATTCTCAACAGCCTGTTTTCCAATGCCCTGGAAGCCATGCCCAAGGGTGGCGTCCTGCATGCGCAGGTCACCGTGCAGGAGGGCCTGCGCGCGCAGCTGCTGCTCAGCGACACCGGCAAGGGCATGAGCCAGCAGCAGGAAAGAATGGTGTTCAAGCCTTTCTACACCACCAAGCAGGGCGGCCTTGGCGTAGGCCTGGCCCTGGTCAAGCGGATCATGGAACGGTTTGGCGGCTCGGTCAGCCTGAGCAGCCGTGAAGAGGAAGGAACCCGCGTCAGCCTCACTTTCAATATCGCAGCGGGAGGGGACCATGGAGCACAGCATCCTGGTAGTTGAGGATGATGAAATCCTCGGCGACAACATTCGCACCTATCTGAGCCTCAAGGGCTTCGAGGTGACGCTCTGCCACAGTGCGGAGCTGGCGCTGGAACAGATCAAGCGGGCCCAGCCCGATGCGGTACTGACCGACAACTCGCTGCCGGGCATGAGCGGGCACGACCTGCTGCGCACCCTGGTGTCGCAGGCGCCGGACCTGAAGGTGATCATGATGACCGGTTACGGCAATGTCGAAGACGCCGTGCAGGCCATGAAGGAGGGCGCGTTCCACTACCTGACCAAACCGGTGGTGCTGGCCGAGCTCAAGCTGACTCTGGAAAAGGCCTTGGCTGCCGAACGCATGGAGCGCACCCTGTCGTTCTACCAGGAACGCGAGGCGCAGAAGTCCGGGTTGCAGGCGTTGATCGGTGAGTCGCCAGCAATGCTCACACTCAAGCACACCCTGCAGCAGGTGCTCGACGCCGAGCGGCGCATGGCAATGGACGACCTGCCACCGGTATTGATCGAAGGCGAGACCGGTACCGGCAAGGAGCTGGTGGCCCGCGCGCTGCATTTCGACGGCTCGCGCAGCAAGGGGCCATTCATCGAGTTCAACTGTGCCTCGATCCCGGCCAATCTGCTGGAGGCCGAGCTGTTCGGTCATGAGAAGGGCGCATTCACGGATGCCAAGGAGCGCCGCGTGGGCCTGGTGGAAGCGGCCGATGGCGGCACGCTGTTCCTCGACGAGATCGGCGAGATGGACCTGGTACTGCAGGCCAAGCTGCTCAAGCTGCTGGAAGATCGCAGCATCCGCCGCATCGGTGCGGTCAAGGAACGCAAGGTCGACCTGCGGGTGATCAGTGCCACCAACTGCAACCTTGAGCAGATGGTACAGCAGGGCAAGTTCCGTCGTGACTTGTTCTTCCGTTTGCGCATCATCGCCCTGAAGGTGCCGCGGTTGTATGCCCGGGGCCAGGATGTGCTGTTGTTGGCCCGGCATTTCCTGGCGCATCACGGGCGCCGCTACGGCAAGCCGAACCTGCGTTTCAGTGCCGAGGCCGAAGCCTTGATGTTGAGCTACAGCTGGCCGGGCAATGTGCGTGAGCTGCGTAACATGCTGGAGCAGACAGTGTTGCTGGCTCCCAACGAAGTGGTGCAGGCACACCAGTTGAACCTGTGCATGGCCTTGATCGACGAGCCTGTGGCGGCTCAGCCCACCGCGACCGTGTACGAAATGCCAAGGCATGAGCCCGAGCCGGGCACCAGCCTGCCGGACATGGAGCGTGATTTGGTGTGCAAGACGCTGGATCGTACTGACTGGAATGTCACCAAGTCGGCGCGGATGCTCGGCCTGTCGCGCGACATGCTGCGTTACCGCATCGAGAAACTGGGGCTCACCCGGCCTGACAAGCGCCAGTGGTAGACCGCAAACTCGCTTGTACTGGCGAACGAATATCCTGTGGGAGCGGGTTTACCCGCGAAAGCGATGAAAGATTCACCGTCGCATTCGCGGGTAAACCCGCTCCCACAGGTCGTTTGGCTGGCGAATAATGGGGTATCAACGCTGACTGCCACTGCTTCCATCAGCGCCTTGGCCCCCGGTCCCTTCCGAGCCGCTGCCATCCATCCCCGGCAGGTCGCGGTTATCATCCTGCCTGGCTGGCGGGTGTTGCGGGTCATTGCCTTGAATGCGCGGATCGGTATCCCGAGGCATGGGCTTCTCGATCGGGTTCAGGGTGCTGTCGACACCCGGCTGCGGTGCCGGGTTATGCGGGTCATCGGGATAAGTGGGGCCGGTGCCGACCGCCAGGGCCAGCGGTGAGGTGAGCAGGGCGAGCAGCAGCAGGGTCGAGCGGGGCATGGCAGGCTCCTTTGCGTAGGGTAGGGCTCATACCTGTGTTGGGCCCTACCCGACAGCTCTGGTGCCATCCCCCCGATCAGCGGTCACACCACTGTCGACAGCGCCATGATGAAGATGATGCCTACGATCGACAGGATCGTCTCCATCATGCTCCAGGTCTTGAAGGTTTCGGCCACGGTCATGTTGAAGTACTGCTTCACCAGCCAGAACCCGGCGTCGTTGACGTGGGACAGGATCAGCGAGCCGGCGCCGGTGGCCAGTACCAGCAGTTCACGGTTGACCCCGGGCACCAGGTCGATTACCGGGGCGACGATGCCGGCGCCGGTAATGGTCGCCACGGTCGCCGAACCTGTGGCGATGCGGATCACCGCCGCCACCAGCCAGGCCAGCATGATCGGTGATATCTGGGCCTGCACGGCCATCTGCCCGATCACGTTGCCCACGCCGGTATCCACCAGCATCTGCTTGAAGCCGCCACCGGCGCCGACGATCAGCACGATGGCCGCCGTCGGTGCCAGGCTCTGGTCGAGCATCTTCATGATCTGCTGGCGGTTGAAGCCGCGGGCCGAACCGAAGGTGTAGAAGGCCAGCAACAGGGCGGCGAGCAGCGCGGTGATCGGGTGGCCGATCAGGTCCATCCACTGGCGGAAGATGTGCTCGGCCGGCAGTACCACGTCGGCGAAGGTCTTGAGCAGCATCAGCGCCACGGGCAGCAGCACGGTGACCAGAGTGATGGTGAAGCTTGGCAGGTTGCTCTGGTCCGACTCCTTGGCAATCTGGTCCATCAGCTCCTGCGACGGGTTGCCCGGGATGTAGCGGGCAATGAAGTTGCCGAACAGCGGGCCGGCGATGATCGCCGTGGGCAACGCAACCAGCAGGCCATAGAAGATGGTCTTGCCGATGTCGGCGTGGAAGATGCCGATCGCCAGCAGCGGGCCCGGGTGTGGCGGGACCAGGCCATGCACCACCGAAAGCCCGGCCAGCAGCGGAATGCCGATCTTGATCAGCGACACCCCCGAGCGCCGTGCGACGATGAACACCAGCGGGATCAGCAGCACGAAGCCGATCTCGAAGAACAGCGGGATGCCGACCAGGAAGGCGGCGAACATCATTGCCCAATGCACGTTCTTCTTGCCGAAGGCGCGGATCAGGGTTTGCGCGATCTGGTCGGCGCCACCGGAGTCGGCCATCAGCTTGCCGAGCATCGTGCCCAGGGCGAGGACGATGCCGACGAAGCCGAGCACACCACCGAAACCGTCCTGGAACGACTTCATGACCTTGGCCACCGGCATGCCGGAGGTCAGGCCGAGGAAACCGGCAGCCAGGGTCAGGGCGACGAAGGGGTGGACCTTGAAATGGGTGATCAGCAGGATCAGCCCGACGATGGTGACCAGCGCGTCGAGCAGCAGGTAGGTATCTGTAGCCAGTCCGAACATGGTTTTGATGCCTCGGTCTTATCGTTGTTTTGGGCGTAGCTTTTATGGAACGTCCGTCGCCTTGGGGCGCCGGGACAGCGCTATCTTTGGTGAGCCGGGAAAACCGCCGGTTCAGGCAGTCCGCGCCAGCTTCCGGTCACCGCAGGGCTTTAGCCAGGCATCGACCCTTTCAGCGAGTACCGCAATCGGTTGAGTGGCGTCCAGCGGCAGGGTCAGCGGCTCGCCGTGGGGCGGCTCGAGGGCAGC
This sequence comes from Pseudomonas sp. LRP2-20, assembly GCF_024349685.1. NCBI lineage: Bacteria > Pseudomonadati > Pseudomonadota > Gammaproteobacteria > Pseudomonadales > Pseudomonadaceae > Pseudomonas > Pseudomonas sp. LR2-20. The sequence goes on from NZ_AP025944.1 coordinate 2,832,362, forward strand.
GAACTGGCTGTCGATCAGGCTGGCCGGCATGAAGTGGCCGGGGCGGGCGAGTACGCGTTTTTCCGCCTCGGCAGGAGTCAGTTCGAGGAACACGAACACCAGCTCTGGCATTGCCGCGCGCAGCGTGTCGCGGTAACGACGCTTGAGCGCGGAGCAGGTGAGAATTGGCCGTTCGCCAGCCTTCACCGTCGCTTGCAGCTCTTGGCCCAGGCGCACCAGCCAACCGGCACGGTCGTCGTCGTCCAGAGGGATGCCAGCGCTCATCTTGCGGATGTTTTCGGCAGGGTGGAATGCGTCGCCTTCAATGAGGCGACCACCGCTTCGCTTGGCAATGGCCTCACCGACGCAGCTTTTGCCGCAACCGGCCACGCCCATCACCACGATGGCGGACAGGGGAGAATTCATCAGTACCTCCTGCGGGGTGAGACAGCGCTGTCTCGTCATGGACGAAACGCCACCTCCCCAGTGTTATTGATCTTGTCCTTACGCAGTATGGACGCTTGGCAGCGTGCTGCAGTGGCCACTACCAAAGATTACATTGCCTGCGTCCTGAGACAGCGCTACCTTAGTGGCCGTTCCCCATTCCTGCAAGTAGTAAAATTACAACATTCATGTCTCGCTCAGGCTCTCGCACCACAGGTCGTCCCACGCTGGCTGAAGTCGCCAGGCTCTCCGGGGTTTCCCCAATTACCGCTTCGCGCGCGTTGCGCGGCGTGAGTACGGTCGCCCCGGAACTGGTAGAAAAGGTCATGACAGCTGCCGCATCCCTGGGCTACGTCGCCAACCCTGCGGCCCGGGCGTTGGCCTCGGCGCGCAGCCAGTCGGTGGTGGTGTTGATCCCGTCGTTGTCCAACCAGCTGTTCATCGACACCCTCGAGGCCATCCACGAGGTCATGCGCCCCCGTGGGCTCGAAGTGCTGATTGGCAACTATCACTACGACATCGACGAAGAAGAAAACCTGATCCGCAATTACCTGGCCTATCAGCCCTGCGGCATGCTGCTGACCGGTTTCGATCGCAGCGACGCGTCGCGGCAGATGCTGGCAGCCAGCGGCGTGCCTTGCGTGCACATGATGGAGCTGGGCGGTCAGGCGGGCGCCTTGTCGGTGGGCTTTTCCCAGCAGCAGGCCGGGCGGGCCGCCGCAACGCACCTGATTGCGCGTGGCCGGCGGCGCCTGGCGTTCATTGCCGCGCAGCTCGACCCACGGGTGATGCAGCGTGCCGAAGGCTTCCGCCAGGCCCTTGCCGAAGCCGGCATGCAGGCCACCGAGCTGGAGATCCTGGCGCCGCAACCGTCGTCCATTGCCTTGGGCAGCGAACTGTTCAGCCAACTGTTGGCCCAGGCGCCCGATGTGGATGGCATTTTCTTCTGCAACGACGACCTGGCCCAGGGCGCGGTGTTGCAGGCGTTGCGCCAAGGCATCGAGGTGCCGCGCCAGGTGGCCATGGTCGGCTTCAACGACTTGCCGGCTTCGGCGCACATGGTGCCGCGCCTGACCTCCATCCGCACCCCACGGGCTGCCGTTGGTCGGGGGGCGGCCCAGGCGCTGCTGGCATTGCTCGATGGCAAGCGGGTAGCGACCGAACAGCAGGACCTGGGCTTTGAACTGATGGTGCGCGAGAGCTCGTAAGGTTACTCAGGAACCTTCGCTAACTAATTAATTGCAAAGTGATATCAAACTGCTTGCGCGGCAACAATGCCGATCTATGCTCAGAAAACCCTGGGCATCAAAGGATCCTGGCGCCATGTTCGACTTCCACCGCAAGTCAGATTTGCTCGAAATCCAGAACACCCGCAAGGCCTTGGCCGAGACCCAGGCCAAGCTCGCCGCGATCAGCCGCTGCATGGCGATGATCGAGTTCGCCCCCGACGGCACCATTCTCGATGCCAATGCCCAGTTCTGTCAGGCCATGGGGTACAGCAGAGAAGAGCTGCGCGGCAAACACCACCGCCTGTTCTGTGACCCAGGCTATGCCAAGAGCGCCGAGTACCAGTTGCTGTGGCATGAATTGGGGCAGGGCAAGGCCATCAGCGGCACCTTCGAACGCATTGACAAGGCCGGCCGTGAAGTGTGGCTGGAGGCCAGTTACATGCCGGTGCTCGACGAGCAACAGCAGGTCACCAGCGTGATCAAGGTGGCGGCTGATATCAGCCAGCGGATCAAGGACGAGCACGAAAGCGAAAGCCTGCTCAAGGCCATTGGCCGGTCCATGGCCGTGGTTGAGTTCACCCCGCAAGGGCGGGTGATCAAAGCCAACCGCAACTTCCTCGAAACCATGGGCTATTCCCTGGAAGAAGTGCAAGGCCGTCACCATGGGCTGTTCTGCCTGCCCCATGAGCGCGAATCCGGCGCATACCGCGAGTTCTGGGCTTCGCTCAATCGCGGCGAATATCACTCGCACCGCTTCGAACGGGTCAACAAGCAAGGCCAGACGGTGTACCTGGAGGCTTCGTATAACCCGATCTTCGACAGCAAGGGCCGCTTGTACAAGGTAGTCAAGTTTGCCAGCGACATCACCGCGCAGGTCAGTACCCAGCAGAGCGCCGCCACAGCGGCCCATGCCAGTTCGGTGCAGACCGATGCCTGCGCGCGCAAGGGCAGCGAAGTGGTGCAGCAGACCGTGGAGGTCATCGAGCAGATTTCCCAGGAGCTCAATGACGCCGCGCGCAGCATCGATGCGGTGAGCAAGCAATCGGATGTGATCGGGCAGATCGTGCTGACCATCCGCGGCATCGCCGACCAGACCAACCTGCTGGCCTTGAATGCGGCCATTGAAGCGGCCCGGGCCGGTGAGCATGGCCGCGGCTTTGCCGTGGTGGCCGACGAGGTGCGCAGCCTGGCGGCGCGCACCAGCAAGGCAACGCTGGAGATCGTCGATGTGGTGCGGCAGAACCACGACCTGTCATTGACCGCCGTGGCCAGCATGCAGTCGAGCCTTTCACGGACTGGGCGGGGTGTTGCCCTGGCCAACGAGGCGGGTACGGTGATCATGGAAATCCAGCAGGGTTCTCGTCACGTGGTCGATGCCATCAGCCAGATCAGCTCGACGCTGCAATTGAACTGAGGCTGTCGCCCAGGTCCCGCAACAACGCCTGCAGGCTCACTTCCAGCTGCAGGCGCAGTGCCTCTGTCGGCAGCCCTTGGGCATGTGCCTGCTCGATGGCCTCGCATGCCTTGACCACCCCGCGTACCCGCAGCATCTTGGCGCCCCCTTTGATGCGATGGGCGAGGGTGTGCAATGCCTCATGGTCAGCGGCGGTATCCAACGCTTGCAGGGCGGCAAGGTCTTCGTCGGCACTTTGCGTGAGTTGTTCGAGCAGGCGCCTGGTCAACGCCTGGTCACCCTGGGTCAGGTGACGCAGTTCATTCAGGTTGAAGCCGCTCGCCCTGGGGGCCGAAGTCGGTGTGCGGCTGAGCCCGTGCGGCAGGTGAGCCTTCAATGTCCGCAACCCGATGGGCTTGAACAGGCAGTCGTCCATACCACTCTCCAGGCAGCGTTGACGCTCCTCGGCCTGGGCATTGGCGGTCACCCCGAGCATGCAGCAGGCAGGCTGGCCGCGTTCTTGCTCCAGCTGCCGAATCCTGCGGGCCAACTCATGGCCATCCATCACCGGCATGCTGCAGTCAGTGATGACCAGGTCGAATCTGTGCGCTTGCCACAGGGCCAGCGCCTTTTCGCCATTTTCGGCAAGCGTCACCTGGTGGCCGAGGCTGTTGAGCTGTTTTTCCAGCAGCATCAGGTTGGCAGGGTAGTCATCGACCACCAGCACATTCAGTGGCCTGCTGTCGGTTTCATCGGCAGCTGCGCTGTGCTCCACGGATGCCGACGGTGCGCTCAGTGGCAGCGGCAACTGGACCAGTACCCGGGTGCCGACACCTTCCACGCTTTGCAGGTCTAGCCTGCCCCCCATCAGTTCTGCCAAGTTGCGGCTGATCACCAGGCCCAGGCCAGCACCCTGGCTGGCCCGTGGGCCTGAGGCCTGGGTGAAGGTGTTGAACAGCCGCGCCTGATCCTGGGTGGCAATACCGATGCCGGCGTCGCTCACGCCCAGCTCGACCAAGGCGGTGTCGCCCGATGCCGAGGGTTTGCATGCAAGGCGGGTTATCACGTCGCCTCGGTCGGTGAACTTGATGGCATTGCTCAGCAGGTTGGAAAGGATCTGCTTGAGCCGCAACGGGTCAGCCAGGACCCAGAGCGGTTCGCCTGGCAGATCGCCTTGCAGGTGCAGGCCTTTTATCCGTGCATTGCCCTCGAACACGCGCAGGGTGCTGCGTACCAGGTCGACCAGGTCAGTCGCCACCGGCTGCAGGGTCATGTGCCCGGTTTCAATGCGCGAGATGTCGAGGATGTCGCCAATCAGCCCGAGCAGGCCGATGGCAGAGTCGTGAGCGGTTTGCAGGGTCTGGGTGTCGCAGTGACCCGCACGGCTGTCCTGCAAAGCCAGTTCCAGCAGGCCGATCACCGCGTTCATGGGGGTACGGATCTCATGGCTCATGTTCGCCAGGAACGAACTTTTGGTCTTGCTGGCCTGTTCAGCTTCGTCCTTGGCTTGGCGCAGCTGCTCCAGCAGCCCGCGGCTGAAGGCCAATTGTGTCTGCAGCGCGCGTTGAGCTTCGGTGCGCTGGTGGATCAGTTTGCGCAAGTAGCTGTTCCAGAACACCACGCCCGCCAGCAGCAGGGCAGACAGCACCAGCACTTGCAATGCCAGTGTGCGGTAGTTGCGCCAAGGGCTGTCGCTGACCAAGGTGCTGGTGCGCCAACGGTTAATCAGCTGATCCAGCTCTTCGGGGGGGATGCTCATCAATGCCTTGTCGAGGATGGCCTGCAATTGTGGTTGGTCAGGCGCAACGGCAAAGGCGGCGGCAGCCGGCTCGTCGCCCATGACACTGGCGATGCGCAGCTGCCCGTTGAACACGTGGTTGATGTAGTACGACGCATTGATGTAGCTGCTGTAGGCGACGTCGGCATCGCCATTGGCCACGGCTTCCATGAGGCCAAGTGAGTTATTGACCATGACCAGTTTCGCCTGCGGAAAGCGGCGCTGTACTTCGGCGCGCAGGTGGGAGCCATGGAGCAGGGCGATGCGCTGCCCGTCGAGGTTTCTGCTTTGCAGAGGCCAGGGCGTCTGGCTGCGTGTCACCAGCACCCTTGGGCTGACCAGATAGGGGCGGGTGTAGCGCAGCTGCGCCGCGCGTTCTGTGCCATAGCCCAGTGCCCCGATCATTTGCGCCTTGCCGCGTGCTACTTGTTCGACCATCTGCTGCACGGTGGCCTTTTCGACGAACTCGAACTGCAGGCCGGTGCGCAGGGTGATCTGCTTGAGCAGGTCAATGGTGATACCGCTGACATGCTGGTGGGCGTCGTTGAAGGTCAGGGGGGCGAGGGCGGTGTCGACCAGCACGCTCACGGTCGGGTGGCTGGCTATCCAGTGCTTCTCTTCGTCAGACAGCGCGGACAGGTGGCGTTCCAGCAACAGGCTGGTATTGCCACTGCTCCAGCGGCGCAGGATGTTGAGGCGTTCGCTTTCGGTGATCCTGGCCATGGCGCGATCGACGAGCTTGCGCAGCCGCAGGTTGTCGTTGGCGAAGGCGAAGGCAAACTTTCCGGGAGTCGCCTGGCTGAAATGGTCGATCTTCATCATGCCCTGGTAACTTTTGCCAATCAGGTAATCGGTGCTGATGGCATCCCCCAGGTAGGCGTCTGCCTCACCCAGCTCGACGGCTGCCAACCCCGCCAGGGTCGAGCGATAAAGGCTCAGTTGTGCCCTGGGATAGAGTGCACGGACCGCCTCGCCAGGCAGGTAGTGGTCGACCATCGCCAGGCGTAGCCCGGCCAGGTCCTTGCCATGCTGCAAACTGGTGTTCTGGCGAGTCACGATGACCGGCAGGTCATCGGCATAGGGCTGGCTCAGGCTGAGCTGGGCATCGGCAGCCTCGAAGCCGTTGGAACTGCCGAGCATGTCGATCTTGCCTGTGCGCAACGCGGCGATCGCCTCGTGGCGACTGGCGAACCGTCTGACTTCAATCGGGATGCCCAGCTGTTCGGCGATCAGCCCGGCATAGTCGGCACTCAGGCCCTCGTAATCGGCCAGGCTGACGTTTATCTCGAAGGGGGGGTAATCCGGCCGTGAAGTCCCCAGCAACAACGTGCCGCGCTGCTGCAGCCACTGGCGGTCTGCGTCTTCCATTTGCAGCGTTTGCGTGGCACTGGTGGCGCGAGCCAGTAAATGCCGTGGCTCACCGTCGGCGAGCACCACGCGCGGGAAGCAGACCAGGCTGACGATCAGGGGCAAGCTGGCCAGTACACGTTTCATGTTCACCGGGGCGCTCAGTTGACGTGGTTGCGTTTGGCCAGATCAACCATTTCCACCAGTGATTCGGTCTTGAGCTTCTCCATGATGCGGCCACGGTAGGTGCTGATGGTCTTGGCACTGAGGTTCATGCAGGTGCCGATGCTCTTGTTGTTTTCACCCCGGCTCAAGCGCCGCAGCACTTCCATCTCGCGGTTGGACAAGCTGCCCAGGCGTTGCGGCTCGCTCTCCAGGGTGTTGCTGTTGACCGACATTTGCGGAAAGGTGGAGTAGCCCTTGATCAGTGCCTTGATGGCGAACACCACGGCCTCGAGGTCTTCGCCTTTGGTGACGAATGCACCGATGCCGGCATCCAGGCAGCGGCGCACGTATAGATCGGTGGCTTGCCCGGTGAGCACCATGATTTTCGGTGCTGGGGCCAGTTGCTGCAGGCGTTTGATGACCTCCATGCCATCCAGGCCGGGGAGCCCTATGTCGAGCACCACTACATCCGGGCGCAAGTCGCGCACAGCCTGCGCCACTTCACTGCCATCCGAGACTTCGCCGACGATTTTAAAGCGCTCGCGCTCGAGCAGAATACGCAAGGAAAAACGGACGATGGCATGATCATCAACGATCAGCACGGTTGTCATGTCACTAACTCCTGTCGGAATGTGGTCGGTTACTTGCAGCAATCAGGAAGACATCTGCAAGCCTTTTCTGCTGTGCGGCACGATACGACCATTCCAGATCTCTGGTAATGGCGAGTATAGATGTGTTGAACAAGCGAGCCGGTATTGTAGAAATTTCCTACAAAACAGCCGTTAAGGCACCGCCAGAGACGGCGATGCCTGTGCTGGGGAGAGGTCAGGCGCGGGTGGGGTGAGGCTTGAGGATGCGCTGGGTCGAGGCAGGGTTGTTGCTCAGGGCCTGGCCCACCCGCGTAGGGCGGGCCAGCAACTGGCCACCGCAGTTCGGGCAGCGCCCCTGCAAGCGGCTGTCGGCGCAGTGGCGGCAGAAGGTGCATTCGAACGAGCAGATCATGGCGTCAGGGCTATCGCCCGGCAGATCGGTATCACAGCATTCGCAATTAGGGCGCAGCTCCAGCATGGGTATCCCTCCGGTCTGGTCAAAAGCGCAGTCTGCTCCGCCTTTCGTCGCGTTGGCAATGCTAGTCACCAGGGCGGTACAGGTGGGCGTGGCCGGCGCGGTACAACGCCGACTCGGTGAACGGCGCATCGCCGAGCACATGGCCAACCAGGATCAGGGCGGTGCGCCGGAAGCCTTTGCTGGCAACCTGCTCGACGATATCGGCCAGCGTGCCGCGTACCCAGTCCTGGTCTGGCCAGGTGGCGCGATGAACCACCGCGACCGGGCAGTCGGGGCCATAGTGGGGCAGCAATTCTGCGATGATGCGTGGCAGGTGCTTGACCCCAAGGTGAATGGCCAGGGTGCTGCCGTGCCGGGCCAGGTCGCCGAGCTGTTCGCCTGGGGGCATGGGTGAGCTGTCGCCGTAGCGGGTGAGAATGACCGTCTGTGCGACTTGCGGCAGGGTCAGTTCACAGCCGAGCAGCGCCGCGCTGGCGGCGGTAGCCGTGACCCCTGGGATGATCTGGTAATCGATGCCCAGTTCGCGCAGGTGGCGGATCTGCTCGCCGATGGCACCGTACAGGCTGGGGTCGCCACTGTGCACCCGGGCCACGTCCAGGCCCTTGGCATGTGCGGCGCGGATGGCGTCGATGATCTGCTCCAGGTGCAGTTCGGCGCTGTTGATGACAGTCTCGGCCTGATGGCCTTCGAGCACCGCTGCGGGTACCAGGGAGCCTGCGTAGATGATCACCGGGCACTGGCGGATCAGGCGCTGACCCTTGACCGTGATCAATTCCGGGTCGCCGGGGCCGGCGCCGATGAAGTAGACCGTCATGGCAAATCCTTGATTAGATGAAGGCGGCGATTATCTGCCGCAGGCCAGCGCCAGGGTAGCCGGGCCGAGCACCTGCCGGGCCACCTTGAGGGTGGCGTTTGCGTGGTTGAGGTTGGCCAGGGCCAGTGCCGTGCTCTCGGCCACGCCCCAGCAGCCGCTGTGGGCGTAGGCGACTGCGGAGCGGTGGCTGAGTTGTGGCTCGAATGCCTGCAATTGCTCGACATCGAAAACCACCAATGGCAGGGCGTGACGGGCGGCGAGTTGTTGCAGGCCCGGTTCATCGGCTTTGCCGGCGACGCTGGCAATGCCGCGAAGTGCTGTGGCACTCAGGCCATGACGTTCCAGCACTTCATGCAACAAGCGCTCGAGGACCGCCACTGGGCAGCCACGGCGGCAACCGAAGCCGGCGTACAGCGCCGGCATGGGCGGGTCGATGGTCATCAGGCGTGGCTGGGGCGGCGATACAGCCAGGCGCTGAGCAGGCCCAGGGCCACCCAGAACGCCGCGTTGGTCAGCCAGGAAGCGATCTTGAACTGGGTCTCCAGGGCTTGCGGGGCCAGGCTTTCGTGGACCTCCGGCTGCGGTGCGCCGATCACGTGGGGTACCACCAGCAACACCGCGCCCAGTACCTTGAGCAAGCCGTGGCGGGCGAACACCAGTAGCGCCAGGCCCAGTGCAGTCGCGGCGGCGGTGCCGATCCACCAGCTCTGGCGCTGACCGAGGTCGGCGGCGGCGGTGCCGGGCAGCTCTGGTGGCAAGCCCAGGGTCGGGGCCAGGCAGAACACGGCGAAGCCGGCCAGCCCCCACAGTGCGCCGGTGCTGGTACGGCCTGGTTCACGCAGGCTGTACAAGGCGGCGAGGATCAGGGCGAAACCGACGGCGACCACCAGGTTGCCGCCGGTGGTCGACAGGATGCGCTGCCAGCCATCTTCTGGCGCCCAGGCTTCTTCGCTGTGGCTGTGGCCAGCGCCGGCCTCTTCGCCGTGGCTGTGGTGCTCGGCAGCGGGGGCGGCCGATTCATAGGTTTCCGCCTGGAGGATCAGCGGTGCGACCCAGAAGCTTTGCAACAGGGTCAGCAGCAGGGCGGCGAGCAGGCCGCTGAACCCGGCAGTGCGGGCAATGCGCTTGATCATGGCAGCCTCAGTGGCAAGGGAAGGCGGCGCTGTGGCGGGTGTCGTGCGCGGCATTGTGCACGGCTTCGATGTGCGAGAAGCCGGCAAAGTAGACCAGGCACAGGCCTAGCAGGCTGGCGCCGACGGCGATGACCATGCGCTGGCTGAGGGTGACGGGAGTGGCGATGCTGTGTTTGGCGCTGGTGACGGGCATGACGCGATCCTCTGCTTTGCTTATTGATAGACAATGGGGCAACGGACAGGCGCGGCAGCCCCGGGTGCGAGGCGCCCGAGGGAATGCGACAGCGCCCGCCCACCGCGGGGTGTTCATGAACGCCAGGCCGGTCTCCGGGCTTGCGAGGAGGAGCAGGGCTCCTTGATAAAGCATCACCTTCCCATGCCGGACTGCGTGGCACAGTGGTCTGGACGCTTCGCTCGCTTACCGTTGCGGGGGCAGCACCGGATTTGCCCGGCCCTGGCGAGGGCCTGCGACGCACCGATTTCCCGTTTCACCCCCAGTGGGGGCACCTGACGCAAGGCGTAAGGAGAGCACGCGGCGCGGGTGGCGTCAAATGTAATGGCTTGCCGATGGGCTTGCAGCGCCTGGGAGAACGAGCGCCGCCCGCGCGGCGCATCGCGAGCTGCGCTCGCTCCTACGTTTGTTTCGGGCCAATTATTCCTGGTGGATTTGCGCGCGAACGCCTTGGTGCATGGCGCGATAACACGTCGTATCAACCGGGCGGCCGCGCGCGTCTGTCACAGGCGTTACTGGCCAGAAACAAACGTAGGAGCGAGCGCAGCTCGCGATGCGCCGCGCGGGCGGCGCTCGATCTCCCAGGCGCTGCAAAACCATCGGCAAGCACGTAGCTCACCCCGAAGGGTGATGGCCTGCCCCCCGCCCCCATGCAAGAATCCCAACCACAACAACCCCGGCATGGGACCACGACAATGAGCAAAGACCGGCTGAAATCGCCCGACTGGTACGCGCAGATGGCCCGTGTCGTAGACGCCCAGGGCTCGCCGGGCTTCGTCGAGGCGCTGTTCGCCGCGCTCAAGCTGATTGCACCATGCCAGGCCATCACCGTGTTTCTCTACCCGCGCAAAGGCCTGCCCTCGGCGCTGTTCGAAAAGGACGAAGAAGGGCCCTGGCTGCCGGAAGGCAATATCCAGAAGTACCTCGAAGGCTACTACCTGCTGTGCCCGTTCTACCGTGCCTGCATGGACGGCATCGCCCCCGGTTGTTACCGCCTCAGCGACGTCGCCCCCGACCACTTCAAGCGTAGCGAGTACTACCTGGCGTTCTACCAGCACGCCCACCTGGAAGACGAACTCAACTTCATCGTGCCACTCGACGAGCACCTGACCATCGCCGTGGCCCTGGCCAGCACCCGCCGCCTCGACCGGCAACAGGTCAATGACCTCAAGTGCGTGGCCCCGTGGGTCGTGGCCACGGTGCGGCGGCAGTGGAGCCACCTTGATGTCGACGCCCTCGGCGGGCGATTCGAAAGCGCCTTGGGCCGGCAGATCAACGCCGCGCTGAACAACTTCGGCTCTTCCTTGCTCACCGAGCGCGAGTGCCGCATCGCCCAGTACCTGCTGCGTGGCCACTCGACCCGTTCCCTGGCCGAGCGCCTGGGCATCAGCGAGGACACGGTCAAGACCCACCGCAAGAACCTCTACACCAAGCTCGATATCGCCAAGCAGTCCGAACTGTTTTCACTGTTCATCGACTCGCTGGCCCAGGCCCAGGAAGGCCTGAGCAAGGACCCGCTGGAAAGCTACCTGCGAAGGCGCTGAACGCGCCGTTTCACCCCACCTGTTTTTACTGTCAGCGGTCTGGCAGGGACAACTGCACGCCGCGTTTTACCCTGGAGAACAACAATGAACGCACCGTTCCAAGCCAAGCTGCAAACCCAGCGCGATACCCGTGACTACCAGGCTGGCGACGCCGCCCACCACATCCATGCCTTCCTCGACCAGAAGGCGCTGAACGCCGAAGGCCCTCGGGTGATGGTGGGTGGCGAGCGCTTGCACCTGTGGGACAGCGACGGCAAGCGCTACCTGGACGGCATGTCGGGCCTGTGGTGCACCCAGCTTGGCTACGGCCGCAAGGACCTGACCGCCGCAGCCGCCGCGCAGATGGATCAGCTGGCCTACTACAACATGTTCTTCCACACCACCCACCCAGCGGTGATCGAACTGTCCGAGCTGCTGTTCAGCCTGCTGCCGGGCCACTACAGCCATGCCATCTACACCAACTCCGGCTCCGAGGCCAACGAGGTGCTGATCCGCACCGTGCGCCGCTACTGGCAGGTGGTCGGCCAGCCGAGCAAGAAGATCATGATCGGCCGCTGGAACGGCTACCACGGCTCGACCCTGGCAGCCACCGCCTTGGGCGGCATGAAATTCATGCACGAGATGGGCGGGATGATCCCGGATGTGGCGCATATCGACGAGCCATACTGGTACGCCGCCGGCGGTGACCTGACCCCGGCCGAGTTTGGCCGCCGCTGTGCCCTGCAACTGGAACAGAAGATCCTCGAACTGGGCGCCGAGAACGTTGCCGGTTTCATCGCCGAGCCGTTCCAGGGGGCTGGCGGCATGATCTTCCCGCCGGAAAGCTACTGGCCGGAAATCCAGCGCATCTGCCGTCAGTACGACGTGCTGCTGTGTGCCGATGAGGTGATCGGTGGCTTTGGCCGCACCGGCGAGTGGTTCGCCCACGAATACTTCGGTTTCGAACCGGACACCCTGTCGATCGCCAAGGGCCTGACGTCGGGTTACGTGCCGATGGGCGGCCTGGTGCTGAGCAAGCGCATTGCCGAGGCGCTGGTCGAGCGTGGCGGGGTGTTTGCCCACGGCCTGACCTATTCCGGGCACCCGGTGGCGGCAGCAGTGGCCATTGCCAACCTCAAGGCGCTGCGTGATGAAGGCATCGTGCGCCAGGTGAAGGAAGACACCGGGCCCTACCTGCAGCGCATCCTGCGCGAGGTGTTCGCCAACCACCCGCTGATTGGCCAGGTGCAAGGCGCCGGCCTGGTGGCGTCGTTGCAGTTCGCCGAGGACAAGGGCAGCCGCAAGCGCTATGCCAATGAAAACGACCTGGCCTGGCAGTGCCGCACCTATGGCTTCGAGGAAGGGGTGATCATCCGTTCGACCCTGGGGCGGATGATCATGGCGCCGGCCCTGGTGGCCAACCACAGCGAGCTGGATGAATTGGTGGAGAAGACGCGGATTGCGGTGGACCGCACGGCGCGGGGGCTGGGCATTCTCTAGTGTTGAAAGCGGGGCCGCCTTGCGGCCCATTCGCGGGCAAGCCCGCTCCCACAGGGTATGTGCTGCCTTACTGGCCGGCGCAGTGCCTGTGGGAGCGGGCTTGCCCGCGAATGGCCGTTACAGGCTGACGATCAATGAGGCCCGCGTGGAATGGTCTTGAGCAGGTCTTCCGGGCTGATGTGGCCAACCACCTGAGCCACCGCGCTACCTGGCGTCGGCAGGTCGATGATGTGGTTCTTCATCTTGCCGATCACATGCATCTCGCACGGCTTGCAGTCGAACTTCAGGGTCAACACTTCATCGCCCTGGATCAGCTGCATCGGCGCCACCTTGGTGCGCACGCCGGTCACGCCCTTGGCCTGCTTGGGGCACAGGTTGAACGAGAAGCGCAGGCAGTGCTTGGTGATCATCACCGGCACTTCGCCGTGTTCCTCGTGGGCCTCGTACGCCGCGTCGATCAGCTGCACGCCATGGCGGTGGTAGAAGTCGCGGGCCTTCTGGTTGTAGACGTTGGCCAGGAACGACAGGTGCGACTCCGGGTACACCGGTGGTGGCGTGGTCTCGGCCTTGCGCCCGCCGCGTGGGTGCGCCTGCACACGGGCCGCGGTCAGCGCCTCGATGGCTTCACGGCGCAGGGCCTTGAGCTGCGAGTTTGGGATGAAGAACGCCTGCGGTGCATCCAGTTCGATGCGGTTGGCGTGGTACATCGTGGTGCCCAGCTGGCCGAGCAGGTCGTGCAACTGGTCCAATGCCTGCTGTGGCTTGTTGGCCGCGCCGAACGGGCCGTCCAGGGCCACCTGCACGCTGACGCCTTCCTCACTGCTGACGGTCAGCATCAGGCGCTGCTCGCGCAGCACCGCATGCCACTCCACGCCAACCCGGCGCTCGGCCGAGGTGCGCAGCAGGGCCTGCTGCCAGTTGTGGTCGAGGTTGCGCGACAGCGGGTGGTTGGGCCGCAGCTTGTGCAGGCCTTCTGGCATTTCGTTGGGTTCGACGCGGTAGCGGTAGCGCTTCTGGCCGTCTTCCTCGAACTCGCCACGTGGCTCGGCGATGTTGGCGCGGAAACCCACCACCTCACGCTTGACCAGCACGTTGAGGCCGTCGCCGTTGGTCAGCGGCACCTCGGTGACCACCTGCAGGTCACGCTTGCCGACTTTCTCTACCACGCCGACCGCAAGGCCAGTGAAGGTCGGCGAGTCGAAGGCGCCGATGTCGACCTTGCGGTCGGTGACGAAGTAGTCGGTGCTGCCGCGGTGGAAGGTCTTGTCCGGGTCGGGCAGGAAGAAGTGCTCGGTACGGCCGCTGGAGGCGCGAGCCAGTTCCGGGCGGCCTTCGAGGATGGCGTCGAGTTCCTTGCGGTAGTGGGCGGTGATGTTCTTCACGTAGCCCATGTCCTTGTAGCGCCCCTCGATCTTGAACGAGCGCACGCCGGCATCGACCAGGTCAGCCAGGTTGGCGGTCTGGTTGTTGTCCTTCATCGACAGCAGGTGTTTCTCGAACGCCACCACGCGGCCCTGGTCATCCTTCAAGGTGTACGGCAGGCGGCAGGCCTGGGAGCAGTCGCCGCGGTTGGCGCTGCGCCCGGTCTGGGCGTGGGAGATGTTGCACTGGCCCGAGAAAGCCACGCACAGCGCACCGTGGATGAAGAACTCGATGGCAGCATCGGTTTCGCTGGCGATGGCGCGGATCTGCTGCAGGTTCAGCTCGCGGGCCAGCACCAGCTGGGAGAAACCGGCCTGGTCGAGGAACTTGGCCCGCTCCAGGGTGCGGATGTCGGTCTGGGTGCTGGCGTGCAGTTCGATCGGCGGGATGTCCAGCTCCATCACCCCCAGGTCCTGCACGATCAGCGCGTCGACACCGGCATCATAGAGCTGGTGGATCAGCTTGCGCGCCGGTTCCAGCTCGTTGTCGTGGAGGATGGTGTTGATGGTGGTGAACACGCGTGCATGGTAGCGATGGGCGAACTCGACCAGTTCGGCGATATCGCTGACTTCGTTGCAGGCGTTGTGGCGCGCGCCGAAGCTCGGGCCGCCGATGTAGATGGCATCAGCGCCGTGCAGGATCGCCTCGCGGGCGATGGCCACGTCACGGGCAGGGCTGAGCAGTTCCAGGTGATTCTTTGGAAGGGACATGTCGTTATAGGTTCGGGCTGTCACGGTTTAGGGCGGCATTGTAGCGGTGAATTGGGCTGGTGGCATCTTTGAGTGCCCAGAGGTGTGCTGGCTGTACCGGCCCTTTCGCGGGCAAGCCCGCTCCCACAGGATTTCCTCAGGCCGTGGGCCTGTGCGGTACCTGTGGGAGCGGGCTTGCCCGCGAAGGGCTGCAAAGCGGTCAGAACTGGTATTCCAGCCCCGCACCGGCATACCAGGATTGGCCTGGCGCCGCCTCGTAATAGCGGCCATTGCCATCGCCGACAATCACCGACCCTACATACTGGCGGTCGAGCAGGTTGTCCAGGCGCACCAGCTGGTGGAACGTCCAGGGCCCAACCTGCTGCTGGAACTGCGTGCGCCAGTTGAACACCGCATAACCCGGCGCCGCATGCTGGTCATTGGTGTCCTCGACATACACCTTGCTCCGGTACTGCCCCTCCAGCCCCATGCTGATACCGTCACGCGGCTTCCACACCAGCTCGCCGAACAGGCTGCTGCGTGGCACGCCCGGCAACTGGTTGCCCTTGTCGATGGTGTTGCTGCCCTGGGTAAAGGCCTCGTCATACGTGGCATCGAGCAGGGTATAGGCGAGGTTTGCCTGCCAGTGCTCATTCAGCTCACGCTGCAGGCTCAGCTCGAAGCCACGACGCAGGGTCTTGCCGGCGTTGCGGTAGCTGGTGCGGCCGTCGGTCGAGGCAGCGACCACGATCTCGTCTTTGGTACGGATCTCGAACACCGCCGCGTTGATCCGCGTGCGTTCATCCGGGCGCATTTTCAGGCCCAGCTCGTACTGGGTGCTGGTGGCCGGTTCAAGACCGAAGTTGAAGCCTTCCAGTGCCCCGGGGGCGTAGGCCATCTCGGCCTGGGTCGGCGTCTCGAAGGCCTTGCCAGTGCTGATGTAACCATGCAGGTCGGGGGTGAAGGCATACATGACCGACAGGGTCGGCGTGGTGCGCTGGTACTTCTTGGAGCCGCTGGCATCGCCGTTGGCCAGGAAGCGGTCATCCACTTCCATCTCCATGCTGCTGTGGCGCAGGCCGGCATCCACGGTCCAGCGGTCCAGTTCCCAGTGCGCCTGCACATAGGGATCGAAACTGGTGGCGGTGTCCTTTTCATCGCGGCGCAGCTCGCCTTTCACGCCCAGGGTGTCGCCGCTGAAGTTCTGGAAACCACGGCGGTCGTCGCGGCTGCGGTCATAGTCGGCACCGAAGGTCAGGGTCAGGTTGCCGGGGGCGGCGCTGACCGGCTGGACCCAGCGCAGGGTGCCACCGTGGAATTCACGGTCGAAGTCGACCACGCCGCCGCCACGGTTGTTCGCGGGCGTGCCCTTGGGGATCGACAGGTACTGGATGACGCTGCGCTTGCCGCCATACAGGTTGAACTGCAGGGTCGCCTCGCCGAAGTAGCGTTCGTAGTTCATGCCCACCTGCTGGTGGTGGATGCTTTTGCGCGTGTTGTACTCCTCGGCGCGCGCCGCCACCGAGCGCGGGTCGTGCTGGTAGGCATCCCAGGTCTGGCCGAGCGGGTCTTGCGTGCCGTTCTGCTCCAGGGTGCTGACGATCAGCGCCAGGCGGCTGTCTTCGTCCGGCTTGAGGTGCACCTTGGCGAAGGTCTGGTCGCGGCGCGCGGCGCTGTGGTCGCGGTAGCCGTCGGTGTCCATGCGCGAGGCATCGACCAGGAAACCGGCCTGCTCGCTGCCGCCCTCGCTGTAGACGTGGTTCTTGTTGAAGCCATCGCTGCCGAAGGTGGTTTGGACACCGACCTTCGGTGGCCCCGAACCGTCGCGGGAGAACATCTGGATCACGCCGCCGGCATTGCTGCCGTAGAGGGCGGACGCCGGGCCGCGCAACACCTCGATGCGGTCAGCCACGTCCAGGTTCAGCGAGGCCGCCTGGCCCTGGCCATCCGGGGTGCTGGCCGGGATGCCATCGCTGAGCAGCTTGATACCGCGGATGCCGAAGGCCGAACGGGCGCCATAGCCACGCGAGGAAATCTGCAGGTCCTGGGCGTAGTTCTGGCGGTTCTGCACCACCAGGCCGGGTACCCGGTTGAGTGCTTCCGACAGGTTGACGCCCAGTTGACCATCGGTGATCTGCTGGCGGTCGACGGTGTCAATGGAGTAGGGCAGGTCGAAGCTTGGGTTGGGTGTGTAGGTGCCAGTGACCACCACCGGTTCCAGCAGGTTGAAGGTGGTGGGTTCGGCCTGGGCCAGCGGGCACAGGCCGGGCAGCAAGGCGAACAGGGCCTTGCGATGAAACGGAGGGAATTGCATGCAGCGTCCTGCGTTGAAGGTTGGAACCGCTGGGGCCGCGTTGCAGCCCATCGCAGGCAAGCCAGTTGCCACAGGTACAGCGCCGCTCTCGAGCTTTGCACGGTACCTGTGGGAGCTGGCTTGCCTGCGATGGGCTGCAAAGCAGCCCCAGGGCCCAACCACAGATCCAATCGGGTTAGCGTTTTGCAGCCATCGCAGTGACTTCCACGCGCATCTCAGGGAAGGCCAGCGCCGCAACGCCAACGGCGGCACGCACGGGCCACGGCTTGCTGAAGAAGCGCTGGTAGACCTCGTTGAACGCGGCGCGGTCGGCCATGTCGGTGAGGTAGATGGTCAGGTGCATGACCCGGTCCATGCCGCTGCCAGCTTTCTCCAGCGCGTCCTTCAGGGCCTGCAGGGTGCTCTCGCTCTGCTGGGTGATGTCGGCGTCGAGATCGGCCGGAATCTGGGTAGTCACCAGGATGCCGTTGTATTCGGCGACGTCGGAGGAAATCGACTCGACGTCGGAGTCCGGTGTGTAGATGAGCTCTGCCATGGGTGTTTGCCTTGCAACGGAAGGAAACAGGCAAGCCTACGCGAGCAGGGCGCAAGGGTCGAGCCGTTGGGCTCGTTCGCATTGAAATGCCGCGCCCTGGCGGTCAGAATCGCCGCCGATTGTTAACCAAGGGGCTGGCGTTGAACGAACAGACACTATCGATGCGCCTGGAGCGTGTGGCGGCGCACGTGCCACAGGGCGCACGCCTGGCCGATATCGGCTCGGACCACGGCTACCTGCCGGTGGCACTGGCACTGCGCGGCGTGATCGAAGCCGGGGTGGCCGGGGAAGTGGCGCAGACGCCCTATGCCTCAGCCCAGCGCAACGTGCGCCGCAATGGCCTGACGGAGACCGTGACCGTGCGCCTGGCCGACGGCCTGGAGGCCATCGAGCCCGAAGACCGCATCACGGCTATCAGCCTGTGCGGCATGGGGGGCAAGACCATGTGCGAGATTCTCGAGCGCGGCAAGGCACGCCTGAACGGCAACGAGCGCCTGATCCTGCAGCCCAATGGCGACGAGCGTGAACTGCGCGGTTGGCTGATGGACAACGGCTACCGGATCGTCAGCGAAGAGCTGCTGCGGGAAAACCGTTTCGACTACGAGATCATTGTGGCCGAACCCGCCGAGGCGGTGGCCTACAGTGCCGAAGAGCTGTATTTCGGCCCTTTGCTGATGCGTGAGAAAAGCCCGGCGTTTCAGACCAAGTGGCAGCGCATGCTGCGTCAGAAACAGCAGAGCCTGGCCAACTTCGAGCGTGCCCGCGATGCCATCCCGCAGGAAAAACTGCGTGACTTCGCTCGGCAGATTGGCTGGATCAACGCGGTCCTGGGTTGAATCACTGCTGCGAGCAGTTGCCCATTTCGCGGTAGTCGATTTCGCGTTTCTGGCCTTGGTGGTCGACATACACCATGTGCGCGGTACCGATCTGGCAGTCGGCGGCGTTGCTGGGCGGGGTGATCGAGATGACCTTGGCCACATCCAGTGGCATCCCGTACTCATAGTTGCTGTTGGCCGGCTGGCTGGCGGGTGCATCGGCCAAGGCAGCGAACGAGGCAAGGGCGGCAGAGAGGGCGACAAAAGCAATCGAACGTTTCATGGCAGGCTCCTTTTTCAATGTTTTACCAATGATGTATTCATTGGTGATCCTCAATAAATGGGCTAAGTCGTGATAGATTCCTGCCTGGAACGTACGAATAAGACAGATCAAGGAGCCCAGCCCTCATGGACATGCTGCACGCCATGCGTACCTTTGCCCGGGTGGTGGAGTGCGGCAGCTTTGCTGCAGCCGCCAATGCCCTCGACATTTCTGCCGCGCAGGTGTCGCGGATCGTTGCGGAGCTTGAGAACCAGCTGCAGACCCGCCTGCTGCACCGCACCACCCGACGCTTGCGGATGAGCGAGGCGGGCGAGCGTTTTCTGGAGCGGGCGCGGCAGATCATGGCGCTGACCGACGAGGCCATGGACGAAGCGCGCGGTGCGCACCTCACTCCGCGTGGCCGCCTGCGCCTGCATTGCCCGCATGGCCTGGGCATGTTGCTGATGCCGCTGGTGGCCGGCTATAACGCCCTGTGCCCGGAAGTGGCCATCGAGCTGACGCTGTCCCAGCGCAACCCCGACCCGCTGGCCGAGGGGCATGATGTGGTGATCACCGTGGATGAGGCGTTGCCCGATTCGCAGCTGATTGCCGTGCCGTTGGGCACCATCTTCAGCATCCCCTGTGCGGCGCCCAGCTACCTTGAGGCCCATGGCGTGCCCGAGCGGCCGGAAGACTTGCACGAGCACCGTTGCCTGCGCATGTCCTATCCCATGCATGAAGGCGATTGGGTGTTTCCACAGGGGGTCGACCACTGCGTGATCGCGCCGCGCGACAGCTTCCTGACCAACGTCGCCGATGCCATGCTGGTGGCCAGTGAACTGGGTATGGGCATTGGCCTGCTGCCGTTCTACACCGCCAGCCAGGCCATCGAGCAGGGGCGTTTGCGGCGCTTGCTGGCGCCGTACCGGTTACGAGAGAGCGCGCTGTATGCGATCTACCCGTCGCGGCATTATCTGGATGCCAAGGTGCGGACCTGGATCGACTACCTCAAGGAACAGCTACCGGGGTTGTTTGCCAGTCATGAACGGCTCGTCGATGACGCGCGTTACTGGCGATAAGCGGTGTTGGTTTGTGGGAGCCGCGCTTGCCGGCGATGGGCCGCGAAGCGGCCCCAACATTCTTGCGTTTGACATGGGTCGATAGCGATCACTTATATACCGGGGCCGCTTCGCGGCCCATCGCCGGCAAGCGCGGCTCCCACATCGCGCCAGCTTTTGCAATCAAGCGAGACAGTTGCTCAATGTCTGTAATCTGGCGCGATCCCTGTGGGAGCGGGCTTGCCCCGCGAAGAGGCCGGTCAATTCAGCATCAGAGTTTCAGTGGCCGTAGCGGCCGACCAGGCTCTGCGCCCCGAGTGCATGCTCTTTCAGCAATTCCATCAAGCCGCCGCGATCCAGCTCTTCCGGCAAAGTGCCAAGCGGCAGGTCAGTGGCAATAAGCGTTAGCGCATAATGGTGCGGTTTATCCCCGGCCGGTGGGCAAGGCCCGCGATAGGTCATGGTCCCGTGCGAATTGCGCCCGACGATCAGTGCCTTGCTGGTCTGCCAGCCCGCACCTTCCTCCAGCGCGCCGAGCGCCGGGTCGATGTCGTAGGCGAGCCAGTGCACCACGCCCAGGCCCTTGGCGCCGTCTGGGTCGAACATCACCAAGGCCAGCGACTGCGTGCCGTCGGGCAGGTTCTTCCAGCTCAATTGCGGCGTGCGCGCCTCACCGGCACCGCAGGCCGGGTCGGGTCCGACCTGCTGCAGGCCGATGACACCGCCATCGGTGAACGACGACGAACTGATCGACAGTGCGGCGGAATCACCGCCAGCCCCCACTGCAGTGCAGGGCAGCAAGGCGGTGAGCAGCCAGGGTTTGAGGTTCATGGCGATGCCTCGGCAGGGCGTTTCGCCGCAGTGTAGACCAGCGGCCGGTCAGCGGCTGTCCTGGTCTTCTGCGGTGCCGCCGCTGGCGCCAGCGCCTGAACCCGTGGCCTCGCCGGTGCTGTTGGAGCCGCCAGCAGCACCGTCGGCGGCGTCAGAGTTGCTGCCGGTGTCGCTGCTGTCGTTGTCCTTGGCGCTGCCCGGGCTGTTGACGCTGCTGCCTTCACCCGCGGTCTTGCCGCCGTGCTGGTCGGTTTTGGGTTTGCTGTCGGTATTGGTGGCATCGCTGGCCGCGTAACTGCTGGTAGCGGCGATACCCAAGGCGAGGGCGAGCAACAGCGAGTGAATGCGGATCATGGCACGTCTCCTGGAGGCTGATCTGTCATTCGTTTGGCTGGCGCAGCGTGGAGGGGTGCCGTAGGGCCGACGGGCGGTAAAGAGAGGTTCATGCCTGCCGTAAGGTAGTTGGCGCCTGTGAGATCGAGCGCCGCCCGCGCGGCGCATCGCGAGCTGCGCTCGCTCCTACGTTTGTTTCGGGCCAGTAACGCCTGTGACAGGCGCGCGCGACCGCCTTGTTGGTACGACGCGATACCGAGTCAGGCGCCAAGGCGTTCGCGCGCAAATCCCCCAGGAATAATTGGCCCGAAACAAACGTAGGAGCGAGCGCAGCTCGCGATGCGCCGCGCGGGCGGCGCTCGATTTACGCACCCCCTCAACCTCCAAGACAAGCACTTGGTGGCTCTCACCAAGCTGCCGTAAGGCCATTCCACAGCCACTCTTTTCCAACATTCCGTGACAACCAAAGAAAAGGGCCGCTGGAGCGGCCCTTTCATTTACTTGGCTTCTGGCTGCGCTGTCGGCGCAGCGGCGTCCACCGGTTCCAGCGGCGGGTGCTCCTGCGCCGCATGCATCAGGTCCTCGGTCACCCGCAGTTCCGCGCCGGTCGGCGAGAAGGTGGTCGACGCCGTGAACGGTGCCGGATGCTCCGCTGCCGGGCGCTTGCCGCGACGCCAGAGGAAGAACCACACCATGCCTAGGTTGACCACGGCAAAGGCCCAGAACAGCCCCACTTCACCAAATTCGCTCATGGCCGGCGAAATCGCCAACGGCGCCATGGCCGAGCCCAGCGAGTTGATCAACAGCAGGCCCTGGATCATCGGCACCAGGGCGTCGGATGGCGCCCGGTCGGCAGCATGGCTGACCGCTACCGGGTACAGCGCGAACACGCCGCCACCGAGCAGGAACAGCGTGGCCGGCAGCAGGGCCGAATCCGATGGCAGGAACACCGTGACCAGCGACAGCACCATGCACAGCGCAGCCAGGGCGATCAGCACATCCTGGCGGTCCTTGCGGTCGGACCAGCGCCCCACCGGGTACTGCAGCAGCATGGCGCCGAGGATCACCCAGGCCATCATGTTGCCAACTTCACCGACATCCAGGCCGATGCGCTGCAGGTACAGCGGCAGCAGGGCGTAGATGCCAGCAATCACCACACCGGAGCCGAAGCAGCCGACCAGCCCCGACGGCGCCACGCCCAGCAGTTGGCGTGGCTTGAGCGGCTCGACCTGGTCGAGCAACGGCGACACCCGCGGCAGGATCACGATGGGCAATACCGACAGCGCGGCGAGCATGCCGGCAAGCATGAACGGGGCGCTGTCGCCCAGGTGGGTGATTTCGCCAAGGCCGGCCTGGGCGATCACGCCTGCGCCATAGAAGGCAATCATGTACAGCGCCAGCAGGCGCCCACGGATCTTCGCGTCACCGGCCAGCAGCAGCCAGCTTTCGATCACCAGGAACACGCCGACTGCGGCCCAGCCATTGATCAGGCGCAGCACCGACCACCAGGTGGCGTCGTAGAACAGCCCCTGCAGCAGAATGGTCGCGGCGATCAGCGAGGCGAAGCTGGTGTAGGCACGGATATGGCCGATGCGCAGGATCAGCCGGTCGTTGAAGATGGCGCCGAGGGTCAGGCCGATGAAGTAGGTCGACGAGACGATACCGATGGTCGTTGCCGATTCGCCGGCAGCGTCCAGGCGCAGGGTGGTAAGGGAAGACATGAAGCCGTTGCCCAGGGCAATGATGAACAGCCCGAGCAGGGGCGCCAGCGCCATGGCCAGCAAACGCGCAGACATAGGTACCTCAAGTTGGAGTGGCGATTCAAGGAGCGCCTCTTCGAACGCGCACGCCAAACGGCCCCCTAGAGGGCCGATATAAGTGCACGGGTGTGCCTGGGCTGGATGCGACCTGGGCAAGACTCAACCGCTGGACCCTGGAAGAGCTGGGCCGGGCGGGGTGGGTTGAGCCTATTTCACATGGGCGCCATGTGTTCAGGCCTGGACTCTGTCGTTGCTGCCGGTTGCCACCGTTTCAAGGCGACGGGCGAAAAGGAAGCGCGATTCTACGGGTTGTGATCGATTTGCCCAAGAGGTCAAGGCCTGCGACGAGACGACGCAGGGCGGCATGCGACAGCTTTGTGCCTGGACCCGACATCGCCGGGGCTGCGTTGCAGCCCTTTCGCGGGTAAACCCGCTGCCACAGGCAAGCTACTGGTCTCAGGCATTGTGTAGTATCCGTGGGAGCGGGTTTACCCGCGAAGAGGCCAGTGCAGGCAGCTACTGAAACAGCCGATAATGCCGCCACCCTCAGCAAGGAAGACCCGCCCTATGCTCGCTTCGCTGTTCGCCGTCCTCGCCCCCGTCTTCATCGTCGCCGGCATCGGCTACGCCTGGGCCCGCAAGGGCCTCGATTACCCCACTGAATTCATCGCCCGCATGGTCATGACCGTCGGCACACCGTCGCTGGTGCTGTCGACCCTGAGCCGCACCGAACTGGATGCCACGGCGTTCAGCAGCATGGCCCTGGCTTGCCTGCTGTGCGCCGTGGGCATGGCCGTGGCCGGGCTGCTGGTGTGCCGCATCTCGGGTCAGCACTGGCGGGTATTGTTGCCGGCATTCATGTTCCCCAACACCGGCAACATGGGCCTGCCGATCAGCCTGTATGCCTTCGGCGAGCATGGCCTGGCCCTGGCCGTGGCGTTCTTCCTGACCCTGTCGATCGTGCAGTTCACCCTGGGCATGGCCATCTCCGGTACGGTTGCCTCGTTCAAGGCATTGCTGCGCAACCCCATCGTCATCAGCCTGGCCGGTGCCATGCCGATCATCTTCCTCGACTTCGAATTGCCGCGCTGGCTGGCCAATACCGCCGACCTGCTGGGTGGCATGACGATCCCGCTGATGCTGCTGACCCTGGGCGTGTCGCTGGCCAGCATTCGCCCGCAGCATATCGGCGGCGGCCTGCTGCTCGGCGGCGCGCGCATCGTGCTGGGGGCGGCGGTCGGTTGGGCGGTGGGCGCTGCGCTGGGCATGCAAGCGATGGAGCGGGCGGTGCTGATGGTGCAGTCGGCGATGCCGGTGGCGGTGTTCAATTACCTGATGGCGGTCAGGGCCAACCGGCAGCCGGAGCAGGTGGCCAACCTGGTGATGTGTTCGACCGTGCTGTCGTTCGTCTGGCTGCCGGTGGTACTGGCCTGGTGGATGTGAACCTGCACCGGCCGTTTCGCGGTTTCGCCCGCGAAAGGGCCGCTACAGGGCAATATTATTTGTCGAACAGGCGCTCGTGCACCCAACCCTGGTTGGTCAGCACCATCACCCGCTTCTCCCTGGCCGGCGTGTCATTGGTCGCCACGGCTTTGCCCAGGTCACGGATATTGGCCCTGACTTGGTCATTGGCCGCCCAATCCGGCAAGCCGGTGACTTTGTAGGCATAGGTCACATCGGCAACGGTGCGCCCCATCATCTGTCCCGGTTCGCTGAACTGCTCGATCGCCGTCACCTCGGCCTTGCCGAAACACAGCCCGCCGCGGGTCTGGCCGTTGAGCAGCTTCTGGGCATCGGCCTTGTAGTACTTGCGACCCTCATCGGTAAGGTCGTAGGCGTAGTAGATGTCGGTGCGCGCCGGTTGCCACAGGCGCTCCGGCACCTCGACGCGGGAGATTTCCTTCTCGCTGACGATGCCGACCCTGGCCAGCGCATGCAGCGCCTTGTTGGTGCCGGTGACGTCGAAGTCCTGGGTCTTGGCAGGGAAGTCGGCGACCACGAAACAGTGCGGGTACTGCGTGTCGAGGTAGGCCTGGGCCGCCTTGTGGAAATTGGCCTCGCTGGCGTCCTTGGTGTCCGAGCAGCCTGCCAGGGTGGCCAGCAACGCCAGCGGTACGATCTTCCTGTACATGATGAAACGTCCTTGGATTGCGAAGTTAAGCCGGAGGGCGGCATTAAAACCCACGGGCTAGAGCGGCGCAATCGTGGCAGTACGGCATCTGGACAGGGTTCACAAAGCGCCAGTCAATGGTGCCCTTGCGGCTCCCGGGTATCGATGCTCACCACCACCGACATCCCCGGGCGCAAGCGCGCCGCTGCGGGCTGATCGGGGTCGACGGTGATGCGCACCGGAATGCGCTGGGCGATCTTGACGAAGTTGCCGGTGGCATTGTCGGCCTGCAGCAAGGCGAACTCCGAGCCGGTGGCCGGCGAAATCTGCTGCACATGGCCATACAGTTTGAGGTGGTTCAAGGCATCGACGGTGAAGGTCGCCGGCTGGCCGATGCGCACGTCGGCCATCTGGGTTTCCTTCATGTTGGCGATCACCCACAGGGTATCGGGCACCAGCGCCATCAGCTGTGCACCGGAATTGACGTACGCGCCCAGGCGCGTGCCGATCTGCCCCAGCTGGCCGTCACGCGGGGCGGTGACGCGGGTGTTGTCGAGGTCGATGCGGGCCAGTTCGACGGCGGCCTTGGCGTTCTGTACCGAGGCCTCCAGCGAGGCGCGGTTGACGATGACCGTCTCACGGTCCTGGCGGGCGATTTCCAGCGCGGCCTTGGCCTGGGCCAGGCTGGCGACGGCAGCGGCCTCGCTGGCGCGGGCCAGGTCGAGCGAGCTGCGCGACACCGAACCATCGCTGACCAGCGCCTGGTTGCGGCTGAGGTCGGCCTTGGCTTTGGTCGCCTGGGCCGAGGCATCGCCGATGGCTGCCTGGCGTTGGGCAATGGTGGCCTCGGCGCTGTTGCGCTGCTGCAGGTTGTTGGCCAGCGCCGCCTGCTGCTGTTGCAGCTGGGCGATGGCCTGGGCCAGGCGCTGCTTGTAGATGCGGTCGTCCAGCTGCACCAGCAGGTCGCCGGCCTTGACGAACTGGAAGTCATGCACCGGCACGTCGACGACATAGCCACTGAGCTGCGGGCCGATGATCGTCACCTGGCCGCGCACCAGGGCGTTTTCGGTGCTTTCGATGGTGCTGCTGAACGGCGGCAGGTTCCAGGCGTAGAGCACCAGCAGGATGCCGGCCAGGGCCACGCAGGCAAAGCTGATCGAAGACAGGATGCGCACCCGCCGCGTGCGCACCGGGCTGGTCGGTTCGCTGGGTGGCGTGCTGCCTTCCGGGGTTTCGGCAATGGCGGTGGTGGTTGTGCTGCGGGTTTCTTCGGTCATCGGCTGGCAGTACCGCTGGTGGAGTCGGATGAAGCAGCCTGGCGGGCGACATACCACAGCCAGGAGCCGCGAATGGTAATCCAGATCATGGTCAGCACGGCGATGCTGCCGATCAGCACGAACACATCGTTGTAGGCCATCACGTTGGCCTCGCGGGTGGCGGCGCTGGCCAGCACGCGCAGGCCCGCCTCGCTGCGCAATGCCGGGTCGGCGAGAAGCCCGGCGTAACCGGCGCCGCCACTTTGCACACGGGCATTGACCAGCGGTTCGAGGTAGCTGAGGCGGTCCATCAGGTGGCTGGAATGGAATTTCTCGCGCCAGGTCTGGAAGGTGCCCAGCAGCGCCGCGCCGATCAGCCCGCCGAGGTTGTTGCAGATGCCGAACAGCACCGAGAAGCTCACCAGGTTGCGCGGGTTGGCGCGCACGTGGCTGATGCCCAGGGCCATCGACGGGCCGAGGAAGAAGGTGCTGCCGAAGGCCAGCAGGAACTGGCTGAGGTACATCTGCGCGGGGCGCGTGAGGTTGCTCGAACTGCTGTCCATGAACGCCCCGGTGGCCATCGCCAGCAGCGAGATGAACAGCGGGATCACCAGGTGCTTGGGGTCGATGGTCAGCGCACTGCTGGCCAGGCCTGCCACGGCGCCGAGCAGCATGATCCAGTACAGCGAGCGCATCTGCTCGCTGCCCATGTTCAACACTTGCAGAAAGCCCACCGCGCCGGTGGATTGTTCCGAGGTGACCATGCGGATCAGTATCACGCACAGGCCCAGGCGGATGATCGCGCCACTGCCCAGCCAGCGTGTCATCAGCAGCGGGTTCTGGCGGTTGTGCTCGATGGCCAGGCCGGTGAGTATCAAGGCAATGGAACAGGCCAGGGCGATGCCGATCCAGGGGGCCTCCAGCCACCAGTCGATGCGCCCAAGCGACAGTGCGGCGCAGAGCAGGGCGACGCCGCTGGCCATCAGGGTAAAGGTGAGAAAGTCCAGCGGCTCGAAGGTCTTGAAGCGGTCACCAGGGGGCAGCTTGAGCAGCAGCACGCAGCCCAGTGCGGCCAGCGCCAGGCCCAGTTCGAACAGGTACAGGCCGCGCCATTCGGCGATCTGCAGCAGGTCTTCGGAGAATATCCGCGCCAGCGGCAGGGCCAGTTGCGAAGCGCCAAGGCCCAGCACCATGGCTTTGAGCCGCCAACGTTCGGGGAATGCTTGGATCATGTAGTACAGGCCCAGCGAGCTGAGCGCCGCGCCGACCATGCCGTGGGCGGCGCGCACGGCGATGGCCGAGTTGAGGTCGTTGACCAGCAGGTGGGCGAAGGTGACCAGGGCATACAGCACCAGGAACACTTCGGTGAAGGCGCGCAGGCCGAACTGCTGGCGGAACTTGACCAGCAGCAGGTTGATCGACACGTTGGTCATCACATAGGCCGCCGGCAGCCAGGCCATCTCGGCGCTGGTCGCGCCCAGCGCGCCCTGCAGGAACACCAGGTTGGCGGTGACCAGTGCGTTACCCAGGCCACCGGTTATCGCCACCAGCAGGCCGACCACGCCATACGCCAGGCGCTTGGCCGGCGTATGCAGGGGCGTGGAAGGGGAGCCGGGGAGGCTGGGCTTCTCGTGCGGGAGCCACTGGCGCGGGGTGTATTTGTCCATGGGGCTGACTGTACTTGAGGGGGGATGGGTGTGGGAACAGGTGTTCGCCTTGAGATTTATTGCGCCTGGGAGATCGAGCGCCGCCCGCGCGGCGCATCGCGAGCTGCGCTCGCTCCTACGTTTGTTTCTGGCCAGTAACGCCTGTGACAGGCGCGCGCGACCGCCTTGTTGGTCCGACGCGGTATCGCGTCATGCGCCAAGGCGTTCGCGCGCAAATCCCCGAGAAATAATTGGCCCGAAACAAACGTAGGAGCGAGCGCAGCTCGCGATGCGCCGCGCGGGCGGCGCTCGATCTCCCAGGCGCTGACAAACTCAAGACCTACCCCTAATGGCCCACCACCATCGCAGTGAAGGGCGCTACATAGGCCTGCAAGGTCACCAGCCCACCCACCAGCACCGCCAACACGATCGAATGGAAGAACACATAACGCAGGATCTCACCCTCGTGCCCATACCAGCGGGTCGCGGTAGAGGCCACGACAATCGACTGCGCATCGACCATCTTGCCCATCACACCGCCCGAACTGTTGGCCGCCGCCATCAGCACCGGGCTCAGCCCCAGCTGCTCCGCCGTCACCCGCTGCAACCCGCCAAACAGCACGTTGGAAGCCGTGTCCGAGCCGGTCAGCGCCACGCCCAGCCAGCCGAGCAAGGTGCCAAACATCGGATAGAAGATACCCGTGGCGGCGAACGCCAGGCCCATGGTCGCGTCCAGCCCCGAGTAACGCGTGAGAAAGCCCAGCGCCAGCATCGCGACGATGGTGATCAGCGAGTAGCGCACCACCCACAGCGTACGCAGGTACTGCCGGCCCAGTTCCAGTGGCGAATAGCCCATCAGCAACCCGCCGAGGATTGCCGCCAGGAAGATGCCGCTGCCGGTGGCGGTGAACCAGGTGAACTTGTACTGGGCGTCCTCTTTCTTCGGCGCCGGGACAACGGGCGGTACTTTCTCGATCTGCTGGTGGATCGCGTCGAAGGTGAACACCGGGGCGAACACCGGGTTGCCTTCACGCAGCGGCTTGCCCTGCGGGTCGAGCATGGCCGCGCCGCTGGCCGGGTCCAGCGCCGGGCGGGTGTCGAACAGGTTCTTGAAGCCCGCCGTGCCCCAGGCGAACACGAACACGGTGAGGATGATCCACGGCAACCAGGCCTTGAACACGCTGCGCTGGTCACGCTGGGCGAAGGAGGCCGCGGCGCCCGCCTTGCCGTCGTCCTCGACTTTGGAGTCGTCCACCCGCCCGGTGAGCGCCGCCGAGGTGTGCACCGTGGCCGGCTTCCACACCCGCAGGAAGGCTGTCAGGCAGGCCATTGAGATCAGCGCGGCGATCACGTCCACCAGCATCGGC
The DNA here is from genome assembly GCF_024349685.1 of Pseudomonas sp. LRP2-20. Lineage (NCBI taxonomy): Bacteria > Pseudomonadati > Pseudomonadota > Gammaproteobacteria > Pseudomonadales > Pseudomonadaceae > Pseudomonas > Pseudomonas sp. LR2-20. Next base: position 2,861,364 of record NZ_AP025944.1, read on the forward strand.
CCGTGGAAGTTCGACACCAAAAACTGCGGCACCGCGAAGGTGACCCCGGCCACCAGGATCGCAGGCCACACCTCGAGCATCTTGCGCCAGCCGGCAAAGGCCCAGATCAGCCAGAACGGCACGATCACCGAGAAGAACGGCAATTGCCGGCCGACCATGGCCGACAGCTCCATTTCATCCAGCCCGGTGACCTTGGCCAGGGTGATGATTGGCGTGCCTAGAGCGCCGAACGCCACCGGTGCGGTGTTGGCGATCAGCGCCAGCCCGGACGCCGCCAGCGGCGAGAAGCCCAGGCCGATCAGGATTGCACCGGTCACCGCCACCGGTGTACCGAAGCCCGCTGCGCCCTCGAAGAAGGCGCCGAAACAGAAGGCGATCAGCAGCAGTTGCAGGCGGCGGTCGTCGGTGATGCGGGCCAACGAGTCCTGCAGCACCTTGAACGAGCCGTTCTCGGTGGTCAGCCGGTGCAGGAAGATAATGTTCAGCACGATCCAGCCAATTGGCAGCAGGCCGTTGGCCGCGCCGTACAGCGCGGCGGAGCCTGCCATGTTGGCCGGCATGCCGAAGGCGAAGATCGAGATCAGCAGCGCCGAGCCCAGGGCCAGCAGGGCGGCGATGTGCGCTTTTATATGGAAGAAAGCCAGTGCTGCCAGCATCACCACCACCGGCACCGCGGCCATGAGCGTGGAGAGCAGGGGGCTTGCGAACGGGTCGTAGATTTGCTGCCAGACCATTTGCCACCTCGTTTGTTGTTCTGTGAGGTATCGCGTTTTTGGGCAGACGGCATGCAGGGATGCCAGGGGGAGTATAGGTAGGAATTCCTTTAGCTGTGCCGGCTACGGGGGCTGGAGGGGTTCGTCTTGGGTTTTTCAGCGCCTGGGAGATCGAGCGCCGCCCGCGCGGCGCATCGCGAGCTGCGCTCGCTCCTACGTTTGTTTCCGGCCAGTAACGCCTGTGCCAGGCGCGCGCGACCGCCTTGTTGGTACGACGAGATATCGCGCCATGCGCCAAGGCGTTCGCGCGAAAATCCCCCAGGAATAATTGGCCCGAAACAAACGTAGGAGCGAGCGCAGCTCGCGATGCGCCGCGCGGGCGGCGCTCGATCTCCCAGGCGCTGCAAATCTCAAGGCATACCCTTCAACGCCCGGGCGAGAAACGCGGCAGTGCGGCTGTCAGCACACCCAGCAACTACCTGCGGCGTGCCACTGACCACCACCCGGCCGCCGGCGTCTCCAGCCCCCGGCCCGATGTCGATCACCCAGTCACTCTGCGCCACCACGCGCATGTCATGCTCGACCACCACCACACTGTGCCCAGCCTCGACCAACCGGTTCAGTTGCACCAGCAAGCGGTCGATGTCCTGTGGATGCAGCCCGTTGGTAGGCTCGTCCAGCACATACAAGGTTGCGCCACGGGCCACGCGCTGCAGCTCGGTGGCCAGCTTGATCCGCTGCGCCTCGCCACCGGACAGCTCGGTAGCCGGCTGGCCCAGGCGCAGGTAGCCCAGGCCGATGTCCTGCAATACCTGCAGGCAACGCCGCGCCGCCGGCTGCTCGGCGAACACCGCCAGCGCCTGTTCGACTGTCAGCTGCAGCACCTGGGCGATGTTCATGCCCTGCCAGGTCACCGCCAGCGTCTGCGGGTTGTAGCGGGCACCATGGCAAGTCGGGCAGGGCGCATAGACGCTGGGCATGAACAGCAGTTCGACGCTGACGAAGCCTTCGCCCTCGCAGTTGTCGCAACGGCCCTTGGCCACGTTGAACGAGAACCGCCCGGCATCGAAACCGCTGGCCTTGGCCTGCTCGGTGGCGGCGAACAGTTTGCGCACATGGTCGAACAAGCCGGTGTAGGTCGCGAGGTTGGAACGCGGCGTACGGCCGATCGGCTTCTGGTCCACCTGCACCAGCCGCTTGATGCTGTCGAGCCCCGCGCTGACACGCCCGCTGCTGAGCTGTTCGGGTTCGTCCTCAAGGCTTTGCTCTTCAGGTTCGGCCTGTTGCTCGGCATGGCCGAGATGGGCACCGACCAGCTCCAGCAAGGCCTGGCTGACCAGGCTCGACTTGCCCGAACCGGAAATACCGGTGACCGAGGTGAAGCAACCCAGCGGAAAGCGCGCGCTGAGGTTGTCGAGGTTGTTGCGGGTGATGCCTTCCAGCGCCAACCAGTCGTGCGGCTGGCGTGGCGTGCGCAGGTTGCGCTGCTGCTCGGCAAACAGGTAGGCGGCAGTGCGCGACGCCTCGACCTGCGCAAGCCCGGCCGGCGGGCCGCTGTAGAGAACCTGCCCGCCATGCTCGCCGGCAGCGGGGCCGACGTCCACCAGCCAGTCGGCGCGGCGCATGGTGTCCAGGTCGTGCTCTACCACATACACCGAGTTGCCGGCCTGCTTGAGCCGCTGCAAGGCATCGAACAGCGCTTCGCTGTCGGCCGGGTGCAAGCCCGCCGAGGGTTCGTCGAGCACGTAGATCACCCCGAACAGCTGCGAATTGAGCTGGGTGGCCAGGCGCAGCCGTTGCAGTTCGCCAAACGACAGCGTCGGCGTGCTGCGTTCCAGCGCCAGGTAGCCCAGGCCCAGGTCGATCAGGGTGTCGATGCGCTCCAGCAGTTCATTGGCGATGCGTTGCGCGGCCAGGCGCTTTTCCAGGGGCAGGTTGTCATCGTGCTGCTCCAGGTAGCCTGGCGCCGCGACCTGGCGGAACACCTCGGCCAGCGCCTGTAATGGCAGCCGCGACAGCTCGCCGATGTCGCGCCCGGCAAAGGTCACGTCCAGCGCTGCACGCTTGAGCCGCTTGCCCTGGCACGACGGGCACGGGCTGGGGCGCATGTACTGCGACACGCGCTTGCGCATCTGCGCGCTCTGCGAGTGCATGAAGGTATGCAGCACGTAGCGCCGGGCACCGCTGAAAGTGCCCTGGTAACTCGGTTCCAGTTTGCGCTTGAGCGCGGCGCGGGTCTGCGCCGGGGTCAGGCCGGCATACACCGGCACGGTGGGCGTCTCTTCGGTGTAGAGGATCCAGTCGCGCTGTTCCTGGGGCAGGTCACGCCACGGGATGTCGACGTCATAGCCCAAGGTCACGAGGATGTCGCGCAGGTTCTGCCCCTGCCAGGCCATCGGCCAGGCCGCCACGGCGCGTTCACGGATGGTCAGCGACGGGTCGGGGACCATGGTCGCCTCGGTCACCTCATAGACCCGCCCCAACCCATGGCACTGCGGGCAGGCACCTTGCGGGGTGTTGGGCGAGAAGTCCTCGGCGTACAGCATCGGTTGCCCGGCCGGGTAGCTGCCGGCGCGGGAGTAGAGCATGCGGATCGAACTGGACAAGGTGGTGACGCTGCCCACCGAAGAGCGCGCGCTGGGCGTGCCGCGTTGCTGCTGCAGCGCCACGGCCGGGGGCAGGCCTTCGATGGCATCGACGTCCGGCACGCCGACCTGGTCGATCAGGCGCCGGGCATAGGGCGCGACCGACTCGAAATAGCGGCGCTGGGCCTCGGCGTAGACGGTGGAGAAGGCCAGGGAGGACTTGCCCGAGCCTGACACACCGGTGAACACCACCAGCGCGTCGCGGGGGATGTCGACGTCGATGTTCTTCAGGTTGTGCTCGCGGGCGCCACGGACGCGGATGAAGCCAGTGGGGGCGGGGTTGCGGGGCGACATGGTGCATGTCCTTGGCGGTTGGGATATAGCTCAAGTTAACAGCATTTCCAATGGCAGGCGCGACCAGGCGGGGTTTGTGGCGGTGGGGCTTCTGGGTAGACTGTGCCTTTTCAAGGAGCACTGTCCCGCATGACGCCTTTTGTTACCCGCTTGTCGCGCTACCTCGGTTCTACCTCCCTCGCCATCGCCGTAGTCGGTGTGCTGTTCTCACTGTTTGTCGCCGTCGATTCAGGCGGCTATGTGCCTTTTCTGGGCAGCGATGCAGTCATGTGGGGCCTGACATTCTTCTGGCTGACCAACGTGATCACCCTCGTGATGAATACCGTCGTTTGGCTCTGCGGGCGCCGGCCTGCCTGGCTCAGCTGGACCATTGCGGTGCAATCGCTGGTGGCGATCGGCTTGCTGTTCGTGGAGGGGTGAGCGCTACAGGCGCTTCAAGCTGCTCGTCAAGCGATCCCGGAACTGTAAGGCCTGCTCTTCACCCTCTGCCTGATCGACCCGCGCCAGCGGTGCAAAGCTAGGCGTCGGTGCGCAGCTCGAAGCCGGTGCCGCGCAGGGCCTGCAGCTGGTCGGCACCCAACGGGGTGGTCACCTGCAGCAGGCGGCCGCTTTGTGAGAGCGGGGTGCCGAAGGTCAGGTCCATGACAACGTAGGTTATAGTCGTTTGATGCTGTTTACCAAGGTGTCCCAGAACTTCATGGCAACCTCGTCATTGTTGAAAGTCTCGCCCTCATCCAGAGTGCTTAGTTCGAGAATTGTATAGGGCTCCCTGCTCGATTTTGGTGTGCCTGGATACTCTATGCGGAATGAATAAAAGTTTCGGTCGTTAGTCTGGGTTTTCAGCAGAAGTTCTTCAAATGTTAGGCCTGCAACTGTTCTTTTTGTTTTTCTCAAAAGTTTGGTGTTCGTAAGAACTTTTTGGAGCATTGGGGTTACAATGCCTGCAGTACGCTGCTCGTAACGTTCGATCAATCCAGGTTCTGGTTTTCGTATTACCTGTGTATCGAAAATGACATGGATCCCTGGTATTGTGGAAATGGGTAGGCCTATTGAAACTTGCTCAGGATATTTATTGGAAGGAAGAGTCAGATAGCCCGCATCAACAGCGAAAGTTCCTTCGGGAGGATTCGATTCTGGGTGGCGGTAATGAATCATCGAATTTAGGTCTTTCGCAAGTCCTACGGCTCTATCGAAAGCGTCTATTGAAATGGATTCCACAGTTTGGCGATAAAGCGTATTGCTGGAGGTTAAGTAATATATATCAAAATCATAATTTGTTGATTTGGATACTACAATAACGCCGCCGCCTTCTAGCGGGATTTTCTGATCAAATTCTTTGTATCCAGCTTTGTGGAGCTTATTTATTTCGGCAATGGACTCGTCAACTTTTATGTTGATGTCTCGCTTGCCATTTTTGCTTATGAACTGCAAGTCTTTCTGGACTATTTTATAAGACGTCCATATGCCTGATCCATCTGTAGGCGCCGAGATGGAGTAGCGGCCAAAATAAAAAGTATTTGATTGAGTATTCATGTCTAGCGCTCCGCTTTCGGCAGTGGAGGAGAAAAGTATTGCGAAAACGCTAAATAGTATTAGAGTGCGCGTAAAGGCTTGGTAAATATTAAATTTCAACATGGGCGGAGAGTCTCACTATGCTATATAGCGTGGAGTATAGCGTCCGTCCATCCGGATCGTTATAGGCATTCTGGTGCTCGTAGCCAGTAGTTTGGTTGTAGGCGCCAGTTTTATAAACATTTAGGCTGGCTCGGGCTGCTATTGTCGCTGCCGTAGGTGACGTCGGTATCGGCGTTGAGCTGGGTCAGGCTGTCGAGGCCAGCTTGCAGGGCGTCGGCGTTGTGCTGCTTGGCGGTGTCGGAGAGGGTCTTGAGACGCTGCTCGCTGTTTTGCAGTTGCTGCTGGGCTTCGCTGACGTCGAGCTGGGCGCCCTGGGCGTTGCTGCGCTTCCAGGTGCTCAGGTACAGGCCCTGCTGGGCGCGCAGGGCGCCGTAGGCGTCGGTGCGCAGTTCGAAGCCGGTGCCGCGCAGGGCGCCACGGTTGTTGCCGCGCTGGTCGATCAGGTAGCCGAGGTTGAGCTGGGTGTGGCCGTGGCTGCTGTGCAGCTGGGTGCGCACCTGGCCGGTGGAGTCGTCCATCACCCACTGGTTGAAGCCGCCGCCGCCGATTTCCTTGCTCTTGTAGCCGCTCATCAAACCGCTGGAATGCCAGGCCGGTTTGTGGCCGCCGTACACCTGGCCCATGATCAGCGGGCGGTCGATGTCGTTGTCGAGGAAGGTGACCACCACTTCTTCACCAGCGCGTGGCACGTGCACGCTGCCCCAGTCCGGGCCGCTGCTTGGTTGCAGCATGCGCAGCCAGCACGACGACAGCTCGCCGTCTTGGCTGAGGCGGTCCCAGTGGAAACGCACGCAGACGCGGTTGAGGCTGTCGGTGAACAGTTCATGGCCGTTGGGCGAGACCACCACGGCGGTCTGCGGGCCGGGCGAGGTGGGCTTGGTGTGTTCGAACGGGCTGCGGTACGGCGCGCTGTGCAGCTGGCCTTCGAAGTGGCTGATGAAGAAGCCATAAGAAAGCTCGCTCAGGGCCGAGCCGAGCAGACCATCGTCGGGCGCCGGGCGCACGGTCTTGAACAGCGGAGCCAGGCTGCCAGGCGTTTCGCGGCGCTGCTGGGCCATGGGCAGGTTGCTTTCGGCGAAGAACTGCACTTCGATCAGCAGGAACTGCCGGGCCTCGGCGGCCTTGCGCTCGTACAGCGGGTGCTGGGTCAGTTCGAACCAGCGGCCGGCCTGCAACTGGCGCACGCCGCCTTGGCCGTGCACGCGGCGGGCCTGGGACTCGTGCTGTTCGATCTGCACGCGGCTGAGCCAGTCGCCGCGCTCCTGTTTCTGCCAGTTGTACTGGCCCTGGTATTCGTAACGTTCCAGGGCCGCCAAGGTGGAGGGGACTTGTAAGTTCAGCATCAGGCTATTATAAATAGAGTCACTTCTGAGATAGATATTGTGCTGCGATGTGTGAAAGTTAATGGTGAGTGGATTGTTTTTCGTATTATTTAGATTAATTCAGATTCGACTCAAGCTAGCAACTAGCTTGTCCCAAAAGGCTATGGCCTCCTCATCATCTTCAAATCCAGGGCCGCTATCCACAGTGCTTAATTCTAGAACTGTGTATGGCTCCATGCTTGAGTTAGGGCTTCCAGGGAACTCTAGGCGGAAAGCATACACGTCTTTTCCCTCAGTGCTTGTCTTGACTAACAACTCTTCAAATATGATGCCTGCGATATATTTTTTCCCTTTCTAAGGACTGTTGAGCGAGTTAGTATATCGCGCAAAAGTGGCAGCGCTCCTGCTGAGCGCTCTTCAAATCTTGACAAGAGACCTGGCTCCGGTTTGCCTATAAGCTGTGTGTCAAATGTTAAGTGGATTCCAGGAAGTGATGATACGGGCAAGCCAATTGATACTTTTTCATCGAACTTGTTGACTGGAAAATCTAAATAGCCAGCTTCAATAGCAAATGTATGGGCAGGCGGTTGCTCATCTGGATTGCGATAATGAATGGATGCGTTCAATTCTTTTGCGATTTTTACGGCGTCTGCATATTCCTCAAAAGGAATTGATTCTACCTTTTGCCGATATAGCGTATTCTTATTGGTTAGGTAGTAGATGTAAAAATTGTACTTTCGACCTTTCGAGACTACAATCAAACCTCCGCCCTCAAGCGGAAGTGTCTGGTCATAGGCGTCGGTATAGCCGGCCTTATGTTTTTTGTTGATTTCTGAAATGGTATTATTACTGTTTATCGTTAGGTCACGTTTACCGTTCTTGCTGATGAGTTCGATTTTTTCCTCGACAACGTCGTAGGAAGACCAGATTTCTGCGCCGTCAGTGGGCACTTCGAGCTTGTAGCGTCCGAAGTAGAAGATCTTGGTTTGACTTGGCATGCTCTCTGCTCCAATGCAAAATGTGAGTGTTGCAAGGATGGTAAGTGCCTTTAGGTATGATTTTATTAGTGTTGTGTTTTTTTTAGAGCTGAACATGCTGAGATACTCTAACAATGCTGTAGAGTGTCGCAAATAATGTGCGTTTTTTTGTATCGTTGTATGCATTTTGATGCTCGTACCCTGAAGAGTTGTTGTATGCCCCTTGCCTGCAGACGTCGGGGTTGAGAGTGCTATTATTGCCGTGAGCGAATGCTGCGCGGGTAGTTGTGAACGCTCTAGAGCTCGCCGCCGAACAAACAGGAACCTGACGTCGAGCTGGGCGCCCTGGGCGTTGCTGCGTTTCCAGGTGCTCAGGTACAGGCCTTGCTGGGCGCGCAGGGCGCCGTAGGCGTCGGTGCGCAGCTCGAAGCCGGTGCCGCGTAGGGCGCCACGGTTGTTGCCGCGCTGGTCGATCAGGTAGCCGAGGTTGAGCTGGGTGTGGCCGTGGCTGCTGTGCAGCTGGGTGCGCACCTGGCCGGTGGAGTCGTCCATCACCCACTGGTTGAAGCCGCCGCCGCCGATTTCCTTGCTCTTGTAGCCGCTCATCAAACCGCTGGAATGCCAGGCCGGTTTGTGGCCGCCGTACACCTGGCCCATGATCAGCGGGCGGTCGATGTCGTTGTCGAGGAAAGTGACCACTACCTCTTCACCAGCGCGTGGCACGTGCACGCTGCCCCAGTCCGGGCCGCTGCTTGGTTGCAGCATGCGCAGCCAGCACGACGACAGCTCGCCGTCTTGGCTGAGGCGGTCCCAGTGGAAACGCACGCAGACGCGGTTGAGGCTGTCGGTGAACAGTTCATGACCGTTGGGCGAGACTACCACGGCGGTCTGCGGGCCGGGCGAGGTGGGCTTGGTGTGTTCGAACGGGCTGCGGTACGGCGTGCTGTGCAGCTGGCCTTCGAAGTGGCTGATGAAGAAGCCATAAGAAGCTTCGCTCAGGGCCGGCCAGAGCAGCGAATTGTCAAGTGCCAGGCACCTGCGCTCGACGAAGCTAAAGCGCAAGCCACATCTGATAAGGCTCAGCGGGGGCTGCAGCCACTTGACACACAAAGGCGCGGTCAAGCAGGCGGCTGCAGGGCGAAATGTATAATTACTTCGCCAGTCGCGATCATCTATCACTCCGGAAGAGGTTTGAAGCTCTGTAATAATTCATCCCAAAATACCAACGCTTCCTCATTCGACTTAAAGTTGCTTCCATTTTTATGAGTGCCTAACTCAATTGCGATATAAGGGCGCGTATTGGACTCCAGTGTGCCATCGTATTCGAATTGGAAAGCATATAAGGTTTTACCCTCTATGACAGCGCTAACTGCCACTTCTTCCCCATCAATGCCACCAACAGTACGTTTGTTCTTGCGAAGGGTTTGTAAACGGCCATTGTTTGACAGCTCTCCTACTGCCGGATCATAGTCCTTTCGCTCAAATCGTTCGAGCAGGCTGGGCTCTTTCTCAATGATGCTCTTTGTAAGAAGGCTTACGTAGTTTCCTGAGTGCCCCTTGATTTGTGCGCCCATATATATTTCTTCGAAGAACTGATCATTTGGAAGCATAGAATAACCTGCTTCCAATGCGAACGCACCGTGCGGTGGCTCCGTATCAGGGTGTCTGAAATAAATGGCATTGCTTAGCTTTCGCATGTTCTCAACTGCTTCAGGTACTCCGTTAGGTGTAACACGTTTTATCATCATGTGATACAGCGTATTTTTACTGGTGAGCAAGTAGGCATTAAAGGTGTAAAGAGTGCTGAGGCGCGAAAGCAAAAGAACACTTCCGTTGTCGAGCTGAATTGTTTTTTCGTATTTGCTGCTTGTTCCGCGAGCCACTCCTTTATCTAGATCATCTATAAGTTGCTGAGTGAGGATAGGCAGTTGAGATTTTCCGTTTTTGCTTACCAGTTCAATTTTCTCATCAAAAATCTTGTAGTCAGCAGCGATTTCCGATCCTTGCGGAAGCGATAATTGGAAGCGGCCGAAGTAGTGCGTATTCCAGTTGTTGCTGGGCATGGCGGCCTCTCTTGATATATTGGTGGCTGCGAGAAGGGAGTATGATGCACATGTTAAAATTACAGCAAGTAAAAATCGGTTGGCTATCATCCTGGATCCCTTTCGCTATCGAAAGTCATATGCTCTTGGAGACTCTGTTGAAACCACCTCGGAACTCTAACTTACAACCCGGGGACTCCGCTTTCTTAGCTATTTCGCTTTGACAGAGCTTCGTCTCAACACTTTTCGCACAGATACTAGTATGAGATGAGTGAATTAAGAGCCCCATCCCATATCTCCATAAATCGTTCCTCGTGTATCGAGTCCGTTTCCGTTGGGTCGGGAAATCCTGCGCCATTGTTCGGCGGCTGTTTGGTGGTGTAGCTGTAATCCAAATCGAAACGAACTTCAGGTTTATCATCGCTATTAGGTTCGCCGGGATAATACCAAACGGCATTGACTTCGGTGAGATATCCCTCACCGGATTTCTCTGTGCTCGCCTCAATTATCTCCTCGCCTAGAAGATTATTAATAGCCCGCTGGGTGTTACGGTAGATGCGGTGCTGGAAATCAGATTTCATCATCCATGCAGACCCGTCAGCCGGTTTGAAGCTGCTGTTTTTTCTTTGAGATAAATATTGATTAGCTGCGCCGCCATATTGCTTGGATGTGAACTTAGCTGCGAAACTGACTGGAGTTGTGATCTAGGTCAGCATCGCAGCTATTTATGAGGCTTGTCTCAGATTTATGCTTCCATTTGGCTTATTCAGAAATAGCAAATATTGCTCGCCATGCTGAGGTCCAGGGCGGCTGTCTACGATATGCGGGTGAGATTATTTAAAAAGTAAAATCACTTGCAAGTTATCGTTTTCATAGGTCCACTAGAGAGGGGTTTGAAGGCCGCCGCGAGTAATTAATGAAGTAAAGTTAGGCCGTTCAGCATCTGATCCCAAAATGCTAAAGCTTCATCGTCGGATTCAAAGTCACTTCCCGCTTCATGAGTCCCCAGTTCTAGGGCAATATAAGGCTCGGTGGTTGAGTCAATGGTCCCTTCATATTCGAACTGAAATGCATAATAAGTTTTTCCCTCTATATTAGTGGATAGCGCAACCTCTTCTCCGTCAATAGTTCCTATGGACCGCTTACGCTTTCGAAGAGTCTTTATGGAGCCAGCGCTCACTAGCTCGCCGATGGCGGTGTCGTATTGTTTTTCTTCAAATCGCTCGATGAGTGTGCTCTCCTTCTCAGTTATGGTGTTCGTTAATAAGCTTACATAGGTGCCTGGGTGATCATTAATCTGCGCCCCCATATAAACTGACTCAAAAAACTTGTTTCTTTGTAGTGTGGTGTATCCGGCCTCCAAAGCGAACCCCCCGCTCGGCGGCGCTTCATCTGGGTGTCGGTAATGAATGGCGTTGCTCAACATTCGCATTCTTTCTACAGCGCCAGGCATACCTTTTTCAGTAATGTTAGGGACCACCATGTAGTATGCGGTATTTTTGCTAGTAATTAAGTAAATGTGAAAAGTGTAGAGCGAAGACATGCGCGACAGTACAAGCTTGCTTCCGTTGTCCAATTCGATTGTCTTCACGTAATCGCCATTGGTGTCTCTAGCGACGCCTCTTCTGATTTCGTCAATCTTTTGGCTTGCTAGGGTAGGGACCTGATTGCGCGCATTTTTACTAATAAGATCAAGTTTCGCGTCGAATAATTTATAGTCAGCCGCAATCTCTACGTTTATCGGTAGGGCAAGCATCAATCGGCCGAAATAGTGCTTTTTCCAAACTGCGTTGCTCATATTTATGTCCTCGCCGTAGGTGGGTGTTGCTGCAAACGTGTATAAACTTAAGATCGCCAAGGCGAAGAATTTCTTGATTTGCATAATTACTGCCTTCTAGGTTTTTAATTCGCTAGATAAGTTCGGTTAATCTTATCAGGCTATACAGGGTCGCAAATTGGGTCCGTCCAAATTTGTCTGTATAGGCATCTTGGTGTTTATAACCTGTGGCATTATTATGCTCGCCTGGCTTGCAGTAATGGTTCAATTGGCCTCCGTTTTGGCCGTGAGCAAAAACTGCTTTAACCCCTTTCTTTTCGCGAGGCGCTGTAGATGAAAATGCAGGCACCGTACCGTCCCCGGGGTAGAATCCATCACTTATTTTTAGTGAATAAAGCCCGTTAAGCGTAATCTCGGCGTCAAGATTATCTCCTGTTAATTTGGCGCTTTCAGCATCTAAGCCAGCGAGATTGCCTGATCCCCATTCTATGCTCCCCCATGTGTAAAGGTCGCTGGATTTTGACTCTGCGGCGTAATGTACATAAGTTTCATCGTGGTATTTTGTTTCAATCATGCTGTGAAACTTTTTCACCTGGTCGATGCGCGTGTTGAAGACCTCTCTTAAGCTAGCTGGCTCTGGCTCTGCACCTTCGATTTTGGATGACTTGTTGTGCTTTCTTGTAACAATCCCAGCGGGGTCAAATAGCCCATCGTATTCTTTCGGGATTAGACCCCACCACTTTTCGGATTTATATATCTCTTCGTATGGGCATTTTTTAGGGAGGCTGAGAAATCTTTCTAGGGTTTTTTTGTCTCGAGCAAATAGCCAAGGTGACGAATCATTATAGTCATGCGTGGGTAGGAGTTCCAGCGGCCCCTGTGCGAATGCCATTACAGCTACCCCGTCGCCGCCGTGTCGGCCAAGGATTTGCTTTTCTGAAAATCCTTCAAATCCAGCCCGGACGCGCTTATAGCTTGCTGGGGCGCCTGTAGCAGGCATGGCTCCGTGGATGATGCCGTAAAGCATGTCAAAGTTATGGCATGCAACCATTGCTCTTGCAACGAGCCCCCCCCATCGAGTGAGTTACAATCATAACTTTCTCAGCTCTGCCCTCGTAGTGAGGAAGCACTGTATGCTCTATGTAATCTATAATGTCGAGAGCGGAGTTTTTATTGGATTGTAACCAGTTATAACCGGCGGCCCATACCTCATATTGCGTATCTGCCGCTTTTTTTAATCCGCCCATACCCTCCAAAGAGGCTAGGCTTGGATTCTCCTCCCAATCTCCCCACTCTCCTGGGACTTGTACCGCGCGATCTGCCCAGTCTTCCTGAAGATCACCATTTAGCATTATATGATTCATTTGCTTCTGCATCTCACCCATAATTGGGTGGTACGAAGATCGCATAATGGCCCCCCATCTTCTTTTTTTCATTTCTTGCGTTGATAAGTTGCTTCCTGCATTATCAATTTCACCGTCTTCGTAAACGCCAACGGCGCCAGGTGTAGGGTCCAGCTCTACTTGTCGTTGCTTTGAGGACTTAAGAATGCTTGAAATTAGCACCCCTAGGGTTTTTACAATAGGCCATGGTTTGTCAATATTAGGTGCGGCCCAAACTTTTTTCTTTGTTTTCATGTTCATGAGATTGGTGCCCATGATCCCAGGTATGAAAACAATCGGTACTACTTTTCCACTTTTGAGAGCAATAGATTTCTCAACTCTGTTCGTAATGGAGGAAAGTGTGGTATGAGCCGCCAGCATGCCATCCTCGTCATATTCTTGAGGCAGGTGCAGCGCGGCATCTTTAGGTGTCGAGATTTTAGTTCCCATGGCGAGTGCCCTTATTTCCAAATGTGGATACACGAGGCTTAGAGAAATAAAGCATCATGTATCCCCCAATATTTTGATCTTCACGAACTCAGCAATCTGACTCTGCTGCACCGGAATCTTCCCGGCAGCATCCGATACATACTGCATCACGCTGCCATCAGCCCTGGTCACCTCGACCTTCACCCCCGGCGCAGGCTCCCCGGTACTGAGCTTCTTGATCACATACGGGTCGGCAAAATCGGTCTTGGGCATCTCATTGAAGCTGTGCGACACGCTCGTCCCGCCACTGAAGACTTTCTTCGCCCCTTTGACATCAATGGTCCCCGGCGCATGGATTTCGATGTTGCCGCCCTTGATGCGGATATACCCGCCACCGCTGGTCAACAGAATTCCGTCCTTGGCGGCGATCTCGATACCGGCAGCCGTCGAACTGAGCTTCATGTTCTGCAGCGAGGTCAGCAGCATCTCGTCGTTCTGCGCCTGCAATTCAACCTTGCCCTTGGCAGCAAACAGCTTGGCGCCGGCGTTCTGCGCAAACAGGCTGATGCTCTGCACCACACTGGCCAGCAGCGACTTGCCGCTGGCAATACTGACGTCCTCACCGGTACTCACGGTCAGGTGCTTGCCACTGTGCAAGTGGGTGTTCTGCGGGGTGGCGGTAGCGATGTCGGCCGGGGAGGAGGCGATCAGCAGCGGCTTCTGGTACCCCGGGGTTTTGCCGCGGCCGCCGCTGCGGATCGCCCAGGCGGTGTCGCCGCCGTTGCGTTGCTGTTCGCTCGGGCCCTGGCTCGGGCTGCTGTTGTCGCTGCCGTAGGTGACATCGGTGTCGGCGTTGAGCTGGGTCAGGCTGTCGAGGCCAGCTTGCAGGGCGTCGGCGTTGTGCTGCTTGGCGGTGTCGGAGAGGGTCTTGAGACGCTGCTCGCTGTTTTGCAGTTGCTGCTGGGCTTCGCTGACGTCGAGCTGGGCGCCCTGGGCGTTGCTGCGCTTCCAGGTGCTCAGGTACAGGCCCTGCTGGGCGCGCAGGGCGCCGTAGGCGTCGGTGCGCAGCTCGAAGCCGGTGCCGCGCAGGGCGCCACGGTTGTTGCCGCGCTGGTCGATCAGGTAGCCGAGGTTGAGCTGGGTGTGGCCGTGGCTGCTGTGCAGCTGGGTGCGCACCTGGCCGGTGGAGTCGTCCATCACCCATTGGTTGAAGCCGCCGCCGCCGATTTCCTTGCTCTTGTAACCGCTCATCAAACCGCTGGAATGCCAGGCCGGTTTGTTGCCGCCGTACACCTGGCCCATGATCAGCGGGCGGTCGATGTCGTTGTCGAGGAAGGTGACCACCACTTCTTCGCCTGTCTTTGTCGTTATAGAGATAGCCTTTGGTCATGATCGCATCAAGCTCTGCTTTTCCAGTTTCATACTGCGTGCTTAATGCTGCCAATCTGCGAGGCGCACCAAGCTTGCCTTTCATATTTGCCTGCCTATCCAGAAGCTTCGCCTATCTAAAATAAAGCCGGAGTGATGGAGGATGCCATAAATATAAACAATCGAAGCTTGTTACCTAGGTTGCGCTGCGGGTGCGAAAAGACATTAGATTACACTGCACGCCGCAGCTCTTTTGCCGAGTTATATCCGCTGTAAGCTCTCTACTACTTCATCCCAAAACTTGACGGCTTGTTCGTCGCTCTCAAATCCTGGGCCGCCATCGACTGTGCTAAGTTCAAGAACTGTATAAGGCTCCAGGCTTAGTTCAGGTGTGCCCGGAAATTCCAGTCGGAATGCATAGACGTTTTTCCCTTCAGCCCTGGTCTTTATCAACAGTTCTTCAAAACTTAACCCGGCAACATTTCTTTTGCCTTTCCTGATGACGCTAGAGCGGGTTAGGAGGTTTTTTAGAAGAGGTAAAGCACCTGCTGACCTCTCTTCAAACCTCGATAAAAGTCCAGGCTCGGGCTTTCCAATAACTTGCGTATCGAAAGTCAAGTGAATTCCGGGTGTCGACGATACAGGTAATCCAATTGAAACTTTTTCATCAAATTTGTCAATCGGCAAATTCATGTACCCGGCCTCTAACGCAAAGGTGTTGTTGGGTGGGCGCTCAGCGGGATTCCGATAGTGGATGAGGCTGTTCAGTTCTTTTCCTCTAGCGACTGCTTTGTCAAAGGCACTGAGTGGTATGAATTCGACTTTTTGGCGATAAAGAGTATTTTCTTTGGTTAGATAGTAGATATAAAAAGTATAATCGTAACCCTTTGAGATCACAATTGCGCCACCTCCGTCAAGCGGAAGTGTGCGGTCATATGCATCATCATAACCAGCATTATGCTTGCTGGTTATTGTGGCAATTGTTTCCGCGGTGTTTTTGGGAAGGTCGCGTTTGCCATTTTTGCTGATGAATTCGATTTTCATCTTCACTACTTCATAAGAGGACCATGTACCGCCTCCGTCAGTAGGGACCGCAAGAGAGTAGCGTCCGAAGTAAAAGGTTTTTTTCTCATTTGGCATATTTTCAGCTCCAGCGCCTACGCAATGTAGCAATGTCAGTGCAGTGGTTAATATTAGTGCTCGGAGATGTTGGCGTTTAGTTAGACTTCTAAAGTTTGACATGCTGGGATACTCTTGCGATGCTGTAGAGCGTGGCGAACAAGCTACGGCCTTTAGTGTCATTATATGAGCTTTGATGCTCGTAACCAGTGGAGTTGTTGTAGATTCCCTGCCTGCAAGCCGTTGGGTTTAGTGTGCTATTATTGCCATGTGCAAAAGCCGCTCGGGTGGTTGGGAAATCTCTAGAGCTCGCTGACGAGCAGAGGGGGACTGTCCCATCGCCCGGGGAATACTTTGGTGCAAAGGTGAACTTGTATCCTGCGTCAAGTTCAACGGTGCCCGTGCTGTCATCTTTAGTTATTTTGAATTCATTAATATCTCCCCAGCCAATCCAATCAGATTGCCAAGTGATATCTCTCCATGTGAGAAGCTCAAGTTCTTTTGCTTCGCCAGAATAATGAACGTACGTGTATGGGTGATAGGCTTTCTTGATCGAGTCGTGGAACCCCCTGACCGCACGTACATTACTTTCGAAGACTTGTCTTTTTGTTGGGGTGCCTCCCCAGTCGCCTTTTGATTTGGTTTCGATAAATTGATTAGGGTCGATTAGTTTTTCATTTTCCTCGGGCACTAACCCCCACCATTTCTTGGATAAATAGATGTCATTGTAAGGGTCTCCTGATTTGGGCAGAGCTATAAGATTTTCAGAAGGAGCATTTGTTTTTCGCGCGAATAACCAAGGGCTTTCGTTATCGTATTGTTTGCTTGGCAAGAGCTCGAGACCACCTCGGGAGAATGCTAATACAGCGGTTGTCTCAGATGCGGTGGGTCCCAAAATTTGTCGAGCAACAAATCCGGCTGCGCCTTCACCTTCAAAACCAGCTCTGATCCTACGGTACGCCGCAGGTGCTCCAGTGGCAGGCATTGCACCATGGATAACGCCATAGATCTGCTCGCAGTTGTGTCTGCCGACCATTGCGCGAGCAACGAGCCCCCCCATTGAGTGCGTGACAATAATGACTTTTTCTGCTGACTCGTAGCTGGGAAGTACGGAGTTTTCGATAAAATTAATAATGTCAGTTGCTGAGTCATCGTTCGACTGAAGCCAATTGTACCCTCCTGCCCACACTTCATAGCGGATCTCCGCTACATGCTTGAGACCTTGTTCGTCAGGGAGCTTAGAAAGGGGCGGGTTATCGTTCCAGTCACCCCACTCGGCAGGAGAGTGATCCGCATGGTCGCGCCACCACCCTTGAAGGTTGTTGTCAAGCAATACGGAATTCATTTCGTTTTGTATGGATTCCATTATTGGATGGTAAGCCGATCGCATAATGCCCCCCCATCCCCTCCGTTTAAGCTCGTCTTTGCTAATGTCTTCTTTTAACCCGCTCCCGCCTATTGGTCCATCATTATATACTGTAACCATGCCAGGTCTGCCATCTAGATCGTTTTGCCGATCTTTTGCGGAGCTGAACAAGGATGAAAGAAAAGAGCCGATAGCGGCGACACTGGATAAAATGGTATCGGTATTAGGCGCAATCCATGCGATTTTTTTTGTTCTATTGTTCCACAGGTTCGTTCCCATGATTCCTGGGATAAATACTATCGGTACAACCCTGTTTGCTTTAACGCCAATTTCTTTTTCTTGTTGGTGTGCGGAGCTCGACATCGTTGAAGACGCGGTGCGAGTGCCGTCAGAGTTTACAACTGTATAAAGTTTTAGTGGGTCAATCATTATCTCACCCTCATGTTTTTCCGTGCCACGCGATTGCACGAACCGTTTTAGGTTTTATCGAGCACTTTAATGTTAATGAATTCTGCAATCTGACTCTGCTGCACCGGAATCTTCCCTGCCGCATCCGACACATACTGCATCACGCTGCCATCCGCCCTGGTCACCTCTACCTTCACCCCCGGCGCAGGCTCCCCAGTGCTCAGCTTCTTGATCACATACGGGTCGGCAAAGTCGGTCTTGGGCATTTCATTGAAGCTGTGCGACAGGCTCGTCCCGCCACTGAAGACTTTCTTCGCCCCTTTGACATCAATCGTGCCCGGCGCATGGATTTCGATGTTGCCGCCCTTGATACGGATGTAACCGCCACCACTGGTCAGCAGAATCCCGTCCTTGGCAGCGATCTCGATACCGGCAGCCGTCGAACTGAGTTTCATGTTCTGCAGCGAGGTCAGCAGCATCTCGTCGTTCTGCGCCTGCAATTCAACCTTGCCCTTGGCAGCAAACAGCTTGGCGCCGGCGTTCTGCGCAAACAGGCTGATGCTCTGCACCACACTGGCCAGCAGCGACTTGCCGCTGGCAATACTGACGTCCTCACCGGTACTCACGGTCAGGTGCTTGCCACTGTGCAAGTGGGTGTTCTG
Source organism: Pseudomonas sp. LRP2-20 (assembly GCF_024349685.1). NCBI lineage: Bacteria > Pseudomonadati > Pseudomonadota > Gammaproteobacteria > Pseudomonadales > Pseudomonadaceae > Pseudomonas > Pseudomonas sp. LR2-20. The sequence continues at coordinate 2,879,503 of NZ_AP025944.1, forward strand.
CGGGGTGGCGGTAGCGATGTCGGCCGGGGAGGAGGCGATCAGCAGCGGCTTCTGGTACCCCGGGGTTTTGCCGCGGCCGCCGCTGCGGATCGCCCAGGCGGTGTCGCCGCCGTTGCGTTGCTGTTCGCTCGGGCCCTGGCTCGGGCTGCTGTTGTCGCTGCCGTAGGTGACATCGGTGTCGGCGTTGAGCTGGGTCAGGCTGTCGAGGCCAGCTTGCAGGGCGTCGGCGTTGTGCTGCTTGGCGGTGTCGGAGAGGGTCTTGAGACGCTGCTCGCTGTTTTGCAGTTGCTGCTGGGCTTCGCTGACGTCGAGCTGGGCGCCCTGGGCGTTGCTGCGCTTCCAGGTGCTCAGGTACAGGCCCTGCTGGGCGCGCAGGGCGCCGTAGGCGTCGGTGCGCAGTTCGAAGCCGGTGCCGCGCAGGGCGCCACGGTTGTTGCCGCGCTGGTCGATCAGGTAGCCGAGGTTGAGCTGGGTGTGGCCGTGGCTGCTGTGCAACTGGGTGCGCACCTGGCCGGTGGAGTCGTCCATCACCCACTGGTTGAAGCCGCCGCCGCCGATTTCCTTGCTCTTGTAGCCGCTCATCAAACCGCTGGAATGCCAGGCCGGTTTGTGGCCGCCGTACACCTGGCCCATGATCAGCGGGCGGTCGATGTCGTTGTCGAGGAAGGTGACCACCACTTCTTCACCAGCGCGTGGCACGTGCACGCTGCCCCAGTCCGGGCCGCTGCTTGGTTGCAGCATGCGCAGCCAGCACGACGACAGCTCGCCGTCTTGGCTGAGGCGGTCCCAGTGGAAACGCACGCAGACGCGGTTGAGGCTGTCGGTGAACAGTTCATGGCCGTTGGGCGAGACCACCACGGCGGTCTGCGGGCCGGGCGAGGTGGGCTTGGTGTGTTCGAACGGGCTGCGGTACGGCGCGCTGTGCAGCTGGCCTTCGAAGTGGCTGATGAAGAAGCCATAAGAAAGCTCGCTCAGGGCCGAGCCGAGCAGACCATCGTCGGGCGCCGGGCGCACGGTCTTGAACAGCGGAGCCAGGCTGCCAGGCGCTTCGCGGCGCTGCTGGGCCATGGGCAGGTTGCTTTCGGCGAAGAACTGCACCTCGATCAGCAGGAACTGCCGGGCCTCGGCGGCCTTGCGCTCGTACAGCGGGTGCTGGGTCAGTTCGAACCAGCGGCCGGCTTCGAGTTGGCGCACGCCACCCTGACCGTGCACGCGGCGGGCCTGGGATTCGCGCTGCTCGATCTGCACGCGGCTGAGCCAATTGCCGCGTTCCTGTTTCTGCCAGTTGTACTGGCCCTGGTACTCGTAACGCTCCAGCGCCGCCGGCGCCGAAGCGGCCTGCAAGGCCGGCATCACGCTTTCACGCGGCTGGCTGTGGGCCAGGTAATCGACGCTGCGCCAGTTGAGCTTGCCGCTGAGCAGTTGCGAGCCGGTGCTCCACTGGGTGATGCCGTCCTGCTTCTGGGTCACGCTCTGGGTGTGGAACGGCAGTTGCTGCGGGGCGAGGGCGGGCAGGGTGTCGTTGCTGTCGGTGAAGACGATGCAGTGGCTGTCGGCCTTGTGCTCGACGTACCAGAAAATGCCTTCGAGTTCGCACCAGCGCTGCACGAAGTTGGCGTCGGTCTCGTTGAACTGGGTGACGTAGGACAGCGGCGCGTATTCGCGGCGCAGGTCGAGGCGGTAGTTGCCCTTGGCCTGTTCGTACTGGGCGAACACGGACTCGAGGATGGTGGGTAGGGTTTTGTCTTGCCAGATGCGGCAGTCGCTGCGGTATTCGAGCAGGCTGAACCAGGGCGCGAACACCAGTTGCCAGTCATGCAGGCCGCCGTCGCTGCCCAGATAACGCACGCTCTCGACCAGGCCATGGCGTTGGGCCTGGCTGCCGTCGTCGCAGAGCAGGGCGAGGCTGACGGGCTGGCCGATGAGTTTTTCCGGGTCGTACTCGGTGTCCTGCACCAGCACGTCGAGGGTGTAGCGCGGGGTGCGGCCGATGCGCTCGACGCCGTGGGCGCGCAGGGCCTGCAGCGCATCGGCACCCAACGGGGTGGTCAGCTGCAGCAGGCGGCCGCTTTGCGAGAGCGGGGTGCCGAAGGTCAGGTCCATGACAAGGGTCTCCTGAGTGGGGGCTGATCGGGTGGTTATTCCAGGGCCTTGATGGGCGGGTCCTGGTAGTCCTCATCGATGGCGATGCCCATTTTTTTCAGGCGTGCTTCGGTTAGGGCGCGTTCCTGGGCCATGCGTTTGAGTTCGGTGGGGAGGAGGGTTGTCCACTGTTCACGGTCGTCGCTTTCAAAAAAGCTTTTGTAAAACTCGGCTTCGGATTCGACCGTCAGAGTGAACAAGTAGGAGCCTTTTTCTTCCGGAGCACTTTCGTTGTTCTCGCGCTGAACTCGAAGTGTCAGATACACGCCATCCTTGTAAAAATACCAACTGCTGAACATTGGCATCGCTAGCCACTCTTCCTGGCTGAGTACCAAGGCGGGATCATTCCATGGGCCTGTCCCAATGGGTTTGCCCAGCACTTCTCTTGGGCTATCGAATTTTTTCGCCTGGCTGCCCGAAAGTCTCGCTTCGTTGGGCATGATAAACCGATGCCATCCTTTGGCAAGCAAACCGTCTGCTTGGTCCCGGAAGTAATGCATGGCAAGTGAATGGGAAGAATCGGGATCGACCCCGCCGAGGGTAATCTCGGCATCATTCACCGTATCGCTCTCATAGGTGCCCAGTGTGACACCCACGCCATCGTTGTAATGAATGGATGTTGATGACGCTGGATTTATGTCAATGACCGCTCTGTGCCCACTGGCAAAAGACAGTGAATATTTGTAGAGGCAGATGCCCAGCATGCAATCTTTTTTGAAGTCGACCGAAGAGTTGGCGATTGCGTTCTGGATGGTGTCATTGATTTGAAACTGCACGGTCGGCTTGTTGCTTCCCATCTGTGACTCTCCGCACGCCATAAGAAATAAAAAAAGTGTCAATCCTAAGGGTTTATACATTTTCACTCCAGCCTGCTATGGCGCGAATGCTTTCGTGCATGTAGGTCCCTTTGATCTTCATGAGCTTGTGGTAATTGTTCGCGATGTCAGTAATAAATTTCATTCGGTCATTTTGGTTATGCAATTGCCCTTCGGTCATTACCGAATCGTAATCAGGATTGTTCGTTTCGCACAGGGTGCTCATGGCCGCGAGCCGTCGAGGCACTCCAAGGTGCCCCTCCATCACTGCCTGAGCATCGAGCAACTTCTTGAAATCCCAGCTTTCATAGATCAAAGGCTGCAAGATTTTAATTTGCTCATGCTTTGCGATTGCCATTAGCGATGCGAGTTGCTTGTCTCTTCGGTCTTTGCCTAACGGCATCCTCTCGGTCTCCGAAATCAATAGGAAACCCTCAACGAGCTCAGGTGTTTTTTTGAGATTGTTTATTTTTGGCAGCGCATCATCAACCCAAGGCAATTCCTTGAATGCCTCTCTAAAATTACAGAGGTATTCGTTCCAGTCACGTATGGGTGTGGCTGATTTAAACTCGTCAGGGTAATTTATATAAAACCAGTGCCATACAAAAATATCCTGGAATAACCAGAAATTCCCTTCGCCCAGGTGCATTTTGGTGATTTCAAAAAATGGCGTTGCTGCGCCTGTCCAGCGCCATTTACTGTTGCTGGCATAATCAAGGGCGCACATGACCTGTTTGCTGGCGAATGTCGCAAGTCCAGTCCAGTAGAACCGACCTTTAAGTTCAGGCTTTCCGTTTTTCTCCAGCTCAAGATAAATTCGCGCGTAGTTGCCGGCGATGCGCTCTGCTCGCGTGCTGAAATCTTTGATTAACTGATACCGCGCAGTAGCCTTGAATTCAACGCGGGTTTTCACCGATAACCGTCTTACCGCTTCTTGCTGGCCGAGTGTCCACAGTTCTTTGTAATGGACATTGGGTTTGTTTTCAGAGCACGTTTGCTCGTTGAACTTGAAATCCTGCTTCATGATTTGTTTCTCGGCACAAATGTGTCAGCACCTGCCGGCACCACCAACTCATCGGGTACGAGCCTCATCTTGGCCGTGTCGGGTTTGTCGCTGAAAAGGCGGGGTGTCATACCTTCCTGATCGGTGAAGAAAACCTGCTTGCCTTTGCCTGGAATGTCGAACTCGACAGCCACGTTTTCCAGCGGAACACCGAAACTGGTCATCAACCTGTTCTGTTCGTCGTACATGCCCGAGTCAGGACCGTTTGGAAGCTCCTTGTACGTGTGCTCCATGCTGGCCGGCCCCTCCAGCGTTTTCTTCGCCCCTTTGATGTCGATGGTCCCCGGCGCATGCACCTCAATGTTGCTGCCCTTGATGCGGATATAGGCACCACCGCTGGTAAGCAGGATTTCCTTCTGCGCCGACATCTCGATCAACTGTTCCAGCGACGTGAGCTTCATGTTCTGCAGCGCAGTCAGTTCCATCGCATCACTTTGTGCCTCCAGTTCGACCTTGCCCTTGGCAGCAAACAGCTTGGCCCCGGCGTTCTGCGCAAACAGGCTGATGCTCTGCACCACACTGGCCAGCAGTGACTTGCCGCTGGCGATGCTGACGTCTTCACCGGTGCTCACGGTCAGGTGCTTGCCACTGTGCAGGTGGGTGTTCTGCGGGGTGGCGGTGGCGATGTCGGCCGGGGAGGAGGCGATCAGCAGCGGCTTCTGGTACCCCGGGGTTTTGCCGCGGCCGCCGCTGCGGATCGCCCAGGCGGTGTCGCCGCCGTTGCGTTGCTGTTCGCTCGGGCCCTGGCTCGGGCTGCTGTTGTCGCTGCCGTAGGTGACGTCGGTGTCGGCGTTGAACTGGGTCAGGCTGTCGAGGCCAGCTTGCAGGGCGTCGGCGTTGTGCTGCTTGGCGGTGTCGGAGAGGGTCTTGAGACGCTGCTCGCTGTTCTGCAGTTGTTGCTGGGCTTCGCTGACGTCGAGCTGGGCGCCCTGGGCGTTGCTGCGCTTCCAGGTGCTCAGGTACAGGCCCTGCTGGGCGCGCAGGGCGCCGTAGGCGTCGGTGCGCAGTTCGAAGCCAGTGCCGCGCAGGGCGCCACGGTTGTTGCCGCGCTGGTCGATCAGGTAGCCGAGGTTGAGCTGGGTGTGGCCGTGGCTGCTGTGCAACTGGGTGCGCACCTGGCCGGTGGAATCGTCCATCACCCACTGGTTGAAGCCACCGCCGCCGATTTCCTTGCTCTTGTAGCCGCTCATCAAACCGCTGGAGTGCCAGGCCGGTTTGTGGCCGCCGTATACCTGGCCCATGATCAGCGGGCGGTCGATGTCGTTGTCGAGGAAAGTGACCACCACCTCTTCGCCGGCCCGTGGCACGTGCACGCTGCCCCAGTCCGGGCCGCTGCTTGGTTGCAGCATGCGTAGCCAGCAAGAGGAAAGCTCGCCGTCCTGGCTGAGGCGGTCCCAGTGGAAACGCACACAGACGCGGTTGAGGCTGTCGGTGAACAGCTCATGGCCGCTGGGGGTGACCACCACGGCGGTCTGCGGGCCAGGACTGGTGGGTTTGGCGTGCTCGAACGGGCTGCGGTAGGGCGCGTTGTGCAGCTGGCCTTCGAAGGTGCTGAGGAAGAAGCCGTAGGAGGCTTCGCTGAGCTTCGAGCCGAGCAGCGAATCGTCCGGTGCCGGGCGTACCGATTTGAACAAGGGTGCCAGGCTGCCGGGGGCTTCGCGGCGCTGCTGGGCCATGGGCAGGTTGCTTTCGGCGAAGAACTGCACTTCGATCAGCAGGAACTGCCGGGCCTCGGCGGCCTTGCGCTCGTACAGCGGGTGCTGGGTCAGCTCGAACCAACGACCGGCTTCGAGTTGGCGCACGCCACCCTGGCCGTGCACGCGGCGGGCCTGGGATTCGCGCTGCTCGATCTGCACGCGGCTGAGCCAGTTGCCGCGCTCCTGCTTCTGCCAGTTGTACTGGCCCTGGTATTCGTAACGTTCCAGCGCCGCCGGCGCCGAAGCGGCCTGCAAGGCCGGCATCACGCTTTCACGCGGCTGGCTGTGGGCCAGGTAGTCGACGCTGCGCCAGTTGAGCTTGCCGCTGAGCAGTTGCGAGCCGGTGCTCCACTGGGTGATGCCGTCCTGCTTCTGGGTCACGCTCTGGGTGTGGAACGGCAGTTGCTGCGGGGCGAGGGCGGGCAGGGTGTCGTTGCTGTCGGTGAAGACGATGCAATGGCTGTCGGCCTTGTGCTCGACGTACCAGAAGATGCCTTCGAGTTCGCACCAGCGCTGCACGAAGTTGGCGTCGGTCTCGTTGAACTGGGTGACGTAGGACAGCGGCGCGTATTCGCGGCGCAGGTCGAGGCGATAGTTGCCCTTGGCCTGTTCGTACTGGGCGAACACGGACTCGAGGATGGTGGGTAGGGTTTTGTCTTGCCAGATGCGGCAGTCGCTGCGGTATTCGAGCAGGCTGAACCAGGGCGCGAACACCAATTGCCAGTCATGCAGGCCGCCGTCGCTGCCCAGATAACGCACGCTCTCGACCAGGCCATGGCGTTGGGCCTGGCTGCCGTCGTCGCAGAGCAGGGCGAGGCTGACGGGTTGGCCGATGAGTTTTTCCGGGTCGTACTCGGTGTCCTGCACCAGCACGTCGAGGGTGTAGCGCGGGGTGCGGCCGATGCGCTCGACGCCGTGGGCGCGCAGGGCCTGCAGCTGATCGGCACCCAACGGGGTGGTCAGCTGCAGCAGGCGGCCGCTTTGCGAGAGCGGGGTGCCGAAGGTCAGGTCCATGACAAGGGTCTCCTGATAATCAAACATTCTCTCTTGGCGGCAGGTCAGTAACCGTCGCCGGTGCCGGACCCAGCAGCCAGCCCTGGGTCAGTGTCGATGCATGCCGGTCCAGTACCAACACTGCGCCTTCCAGGCTGTTGGCCGCCTGCAACGCTAGCGCCAGCGCACTCATCTCGCTGATGCCCGGTGCGTATTCACCTGCCAGCAACGCATGGCCGATGACGTGTTGTTGCGGATCGCAGTCGGGCAGGTGGGTGTTGAGCAGCTGGTACACATGATCAAGGCGGTTGTCATCGTGGTGACCATCGGTGACCAGGGCCTTCACGTCCGTCAGGGCAATGCCACTTTGTTCGCACAATTGCTCGCTCACCTGTTCAAGGCCGCCGCAACCTCTGCGCGGCAGCAGCGCACGCGGTTCATGAACGTGGGCAACAGCAGGGTGCAGCTGCCAGCGGGCGTTGGCTTCGGGATTGGCCAGGTCGATGCGTTGCAGGTTGAGCACGGCGATCGCTTCACCGGCCATGCGCTCGCCCTTCACGCTGCCGGCGCGGTCCACCGTGGCCCAACTGTCGATGCCGATGCACAGCAGGTTGGCGGCTTCCAGCTCGTTGCACCGGGCCCACGGCAACCAGGAGGCGAAGGTCTGCGCGGGGGCGCTGAAGCCATGCCCGGGCAGGTAGTCGAACGGCCAGGCTTCGAGCAGCGCATCCAGCCAGGGGTCGGCGTCGACGCCGGTAGGGGCGAACACCACCACCTGGGTCTGCTCCCAGTCCAGGCTGCCAGCGAAGTCGTGCCACTGGCCGAGCATGGCTTGCAGCAACTGCAGGGCCCTGGGCAATGCCCTGATCTCGGCACGGGCGCTGCCCGCGCGAATGCGCCGCACGGTGTGGCGGTGCCCGGCCGGGGTGACCAGCCGCGGGTCGTGCTCGAAGTCGGCGTTGACCCTGCCCAGCGCCTTGCCTGCCTTGGCCTCGGCCGGGGACAGATTGGGCAGCCACAGCCAGGCATCACTGACGCCAATGCGGGTGGTGTCGTACTCGGCGCGCGGGCGTGGTGGCGGCGCCAGGCGCTGCGCTTGCTCGCGGCGTTCGCCGATCACGTCCCATAACGAGCGATGGCCCTGGGCGAAAGGTTTCAACATGCTGGCAGTCCTTACAGTATTCCGGTGTCGCTGTTGGTGGCGATCAGGCTGGAGCCACAAGCGGTCTTGTCGCCGTGGCGGGCTACCGGCATGCCGTCGACCAGGGTGGTGGTGTCGCCGCTGGCGATCATGCAGGCACCGTGCAGGCACATTACCTTGTCGCCGAGCCTGGCCACGGCCCGGCCGTTGACCAGGGTAGAGGTGGAGGCCTGCACAACCATGCCGCCGCGGTCGGTGGGGTCGTTCAAGAGAATGATGGGACGCATGTCGAAACTCCTTTTCAGCCGGCTAGGACCACAAATCAGTCACGAGGTTGCAACGTGCCGAGCACATCGCGAATGCCATCGACCACACTGCTGTCCTTGATCACATCGTTGAGCCAGGATTCCAGCGGCATGTTGCCCCACTTGATGGCGCGTTCCACCAGGTACGGCACCGGGCTGTGCGGCTCGGTCTGCTTGAAGAACTGCGCCACGCCCTGAAGCAGGGTGAAGGCTTCTTCACGGTTCAGCGGCACGGTTCGCAACGGCGCGTTGTCGCCACGCTGTACAGCGGCCGGGACCGTCCCGGCTGCTGCTGCCGGCCGTTCGGGCTGCGCGGTCTCTTCGGCCGACGCCCCTGATGCTTGTGCCAGCTCCACACCGCGCTCCTTGAGCAGGCGCTCGACCAATTGCCGAGCGCGCACCAGTACATCGTTAAGGGCGAGAAAACTCGGCGCGTCACTAGCGAATGCGGCATCGGCGGTGGCTTGCAGCTGTTGGCAGGCAGCCAGGCACTCACTGATCTGCGCGTATCTGGTGTGTAGGTGCTCGGTGTCGGTCAGTACCACCGAACGCTGGAACAGTTCGGCGTTGATCTTGCCTTCTTCGAGGGCCTGGTGCATTGCCGACGGGTTTTGCCGGGCCAGGTTCTCGACCTGACGCGACTCTTCATACTTAAGCAAGCTATAGCCTTGCCCTTGGGTGATCGGCAAGGTGCGGACCACCTCGGTCAGCGTGGTGGTCAACCACGCCAGGCGGGTAGCACGCTCGTCAACGCCCTCGTCGAGGGAGGGGTAGAGCGTGTCCCAGAAATCTTCCAGCAGGGCTTGCGCCACCGCCAGGGAAAAACGGATGCCCGGAAACTGCTTCCTGTGGGCCAGGCCTTCACTCAGCCAGGCCACCAGCATCAGGTCCTTGCTTTGCTCGGTGAGGCCAGCGGCAGCCAGCTGAATCACCTGCTCCCAGTCGGCCTGCTTGAGGTCTGTCTGCCAGTCGCCCTGGGTCAGGTATTCGGGATCAGCGCGACGCGCTTCCTTGATCTGATCGAACAGGCTGGAAAAACTCAAGTCCTCGCCAGCGCCCCCGTCGATCGGGGTACGCAGGGCAGACAGCGAAAGGTCGTCGAGAATGTCGTGCATGGACGGCTCTGTATGCAAGGGTGAAAGGAAGGTCACCGTGCCCTTGCAGGCACGGGACCCTCGGGCGAGCTGGGCGTTACCGGCGCCAGCTCAGGTCAGGCTCAGGAGTAGACCTTGTTCAGCGAACGGTCCCAACCGCCAGTGACCTTGCCGCCCCCCGCGCCATCGGAACGCTTCTGCTGGGTGTAGGTGGTCTTGATGCGCGAGAAGTTGAACTTGATTTCTTCCATCGGCAGGTCGCTTTCAGCCTTGGCTTCGCCGTCCAGCGGCAGGTTGCCGAGGAAGTTGACCGAAGAGATCACGACTTCTTCCAGGGTGATGGTCAGGTAGGTCACCTTGTCACCACCGGCACGGTTCACGTTCAGCACCACTTCCTTGATGTGCTGGCCTTTGCAGCACGCTTCGAAGGCCTTGGCGGAGGCTTTGTCGACGTACTTGCGGATGGTGAAATCGCTCAGATTGACACGTTCGGACGAAGCGCCACCGGAGGAGCTGGCGGTCGCCGAGGTCGCCTGGGTAGCGCCGTACTGGTAGCCCAGTACTTCGATCCAGTCCTTGTGCTTGTCATCCAGAGCTTCGCCTGGGATGCCGTCAATCTTGAGGTAAGCGTCAAATGCCATTTTTACTTTTCTCCATAGGTATAAAGGGCTTCCTTGATCCAGTACGTGGACCTGCCCTGAGTGTGACCCCTGCGGACCTGCCGCAGGCGTCGTGTTGAGACCAGGCGTTCAATCAAGTGCCCGGACCTCGATCTCGACGCGCCTGTTGGGTTCCAGGCACTGAATCAGTTCGGCGCGCGGCGCTTGCATGTTGCAGCGCACCAGGGGTTTGTTGCTGCCTTCGCCCACCGCATCGACCAGCTCCGCTGGCAGGCCCTTGCCCACCAGATAGGTCTTGATGGTCTGCGCACGTTGTCGCGAAACCTGCAGATTGCTCTGGTGGTCGCCGATCTGATCGGCATGGCCGGTGATCACGATCTTGCCGACATTCGGGGTGTTCAGCAGCTTGGTGGCGATGCTGCTGAGCTGGCGCTGACCGGCCGCCTCCAGGCTCTGGAAATCGGCGCGGCCGAAGGCGAACAGGGTGTCGGACTCCAGCGTGATGGTCTCGATGGCGCGCAGCGAGCGGGTCAGCAAGCTGTTGATGTAGTTGCGCGAACTCGATACCAGGAACGCGTTGTTGAGGATGCGTGGCACGTCCGGTTCGCGGATCTGGTCGCTGTAGAAGGCGATCTGGCGCCCGGCGAACTGGTAGTCCTCGCCCTCGCCGGAAGCCTGCGCCGACTGCCCGGCCTGGCGGGGCACCTGCTTGTAGATGGCCGGGTACCAGTAATCCGGGATGCGCGCCTTGAGCACGGCCGGCTGGGCCTGTTCACGCTGGGCCTTGGACAGCATCAGGTAGGTATCCAGGGTGGTCTGGCCGAAGGTGGCCACCGACTGCGCGCGGTTGTCAACCGGCAAGGCTCGTGGCTCGACGCTGTCGATGCCGCTGACGCTTTCCAGGCGCGAGGCGTTGCGCTGGTAGATCTTGATACTGCTGAGCAGGTACAGCGAACGGGTCAGGTTGTCGGCGGTGGGCTTGAGCATGACCTTTTCCAGCTGGGCGAAGTACGCCTCACGCACGAACGGCTCGATGTCATGCCCGCTGTACAGGCCCATGCGCATGCTCAACGGCACGCCTTCGCCATGGTGGCGGGCATACAGCTCGGCGGCGGCCTGGCGCAACTGGTCGAGGCTATGCCAGTCGGTGTACTGCTGGGGCGCGGCAGCATCGTGCTGGCGCGCGCTGTCGAGGTTGGCGGCCAAGGTCTGGATCGCCGCCTTGTTGTTGCTGTATGACCACCCCCAAGCTAGACACAACAGCAGGGCGGCCAGGCTCGCAGCGCCGACCCAGGCAGCCTTGCGGCGGTGCTCGCGGCGATTGCTGGTGTACAGCGCCACCAAATGCTGGTCAGGGATGATCACCTTGCGGAACAGGCTGGCAATGAACAGCGGCTCGGCCTGGCGGACCGCGGCTGTGCTGCTGCCTGGCACGGCCAGTGCGAAGCGCTCGCGCACCTCGCTGGCATAATGGCCGTGGGCTGGCTCGTCAGCATCCAGGGCACTGGTGAAATAGAAGCCACGCAGAAGCTCGGCACTCTGGTACGGATTGGCCCGCAGCAGGTCAGCGACGAACGTATTGAGCAGCGGCTTGAGCGCAGCCAACTCCAGTGGCAAGCGGTAGGCGGCAGGATCGCGACGGGTCAGCTGGATATCCTGTTGCAGCAATTGCTGATCGGCCAGCGCCTGCCAGTGTTCGACCAGGTCGTTCATGGCCGTGGCAAAACGTGTGCTCCAGTCGGACTGTTGGAAGCCCTCGTGGCTGAAGGTCTTGCCCATCACTTCATCACGCGACTGCGCGTCCAGCTGGCGATAGAAGTGGGTGAAGCCGGGCAGCAGGTCACACTTGGTGAACACCAGATAGATCGGCAGGCACAGCTCCAGCAGCTCGTGGGCTTCCTGGATACGCTCACGCAGGCGCTTGGCCAGGCGTTCGCGGCCATCGGCACCGGCATGCAGGATATCTTCGATGCTGACCGCGACGATCAGGCCGTTCAGCGGTCGGCGCTGGCGGTGCTGGCGCAGCAGGCCGAGGAAGGCGCGCCATTTGCCGGCTTCTTGCTGGTTGTCCATGTAGCGACCGGCAGTGTCGAGCAGCACCGCTTCGGAGCTGAAGAACCAGTCGCAGTTGCGCGTTCCACCAAGGCCGGCGACCCGTGCGCCTTCGCGCTCGGCGTAAGGGAAGGTGAGGCCGGACTGGTAGAGCATGGTGCTCTTGCCCGATGCCGGCTGGCCGATTACCAGGTACCAGGGCAGCGCGTACAGCGCGTCCTTGCTAGCTGCGCCCTTGGCGCTACCTTGCAGGCGCTCGATGCTTTGCAGCAGGCGCTCGCGCAACAGGCTGACTTCTTCACGGTCCTGCGGGTTGGCATTGAGCACTGCCTGGTCGGCGTCCTCGCGCAGCAGGGCTTCCAGGTCATGGTGCTGGGAGACGCCGCGGTACATCAGCAGCACGTAGAGGGCAGACAGCAACACGAACACGCCGATGCCGGCCAGCAGGCTGGACAGTGAGGCGAAGCCCAGTGCCATGCCAGCCGCCCAGACCAGAAAGATGGCCAGGAAAAATGCTATGCCGAGCACGTACGGCTGATATTTGAAAAAGTAGTACTTGAGCCTGTTCATCAATACTGTTCGTCCCGCGCACTGGCAAAGCGCTCTATGAAATCGTTCAGGGCCAGATCATCGGCTGGCAGCGCAAGGGGGCCGCCAGTCGATGGGTACGGCAAAGGGTCCAGCAGGTCATGCCGCTCGCTGCTGTCGGCAATGCCGGTCAGCAGCCGGTATATCTCGTCGCTGCCGCGGGAGGCGAAGCACAGCAGCCCCGGGCGCATGAAGTTGTCCACCAGTACGCTCACGTCAGGCATGCCAGCACTGCCGCGCAGGCGTGAGAGCAGCGTGCACCAGAGGTCGGCCATGGGCCGCTTGAGGCCGCTCTGGGCCGGCAGCGGCAGGCAGATCGGCGCCGTGTGAGCCTGCTGCAAGGCGGTACGCAGGCGGTAGAGGCTGGCCATGCCGGCCTGGGTGTCGAACTCCGGGTAGCTGTGGCGCAGCGGCCGGGCCACGTCGCGCAGGTTGAAGTCATGGAGAAACTTCTCGTGCACCCGGCGGTACAGATCCAGGTCCTGAGCGGTCCAGCCGCGCATGGCCTTGATCCGGTTGAACAGCTCGGCCATGTCGGCGCCCTGGGCTGCTTGCATTAGCAATGGCTTGATCTGCCCGGCGAACAGCTCGCAGAGGATGTGCGGACTGACGAAGCGGGCGTCGTTGTCGATGCGAATGCTCTGGAACACCATGAACGGATAGCGCCGGCCACTGGTATCGCGCGAGCTGATGAAGCCGCCGAGCAGCCACTGCCCGGCGCGGCTGCGGTAGCAGAAGAAGCATACCGGCAGGGCGTCGAAACGCTCTCGCCAGTCGGCCTGCGACTGCATGCGGCCGAGACCGTTCTGCAGCCACAGGTCGAATTCGCAGACCTCCGGCAGGGCACCGTTAAGGCTGACAAAGTCGGCGCTGGCGGGGACTTTGCCGAAACATCCGATCATTGACCAAGCGCCCCTTGCAGAATGTGGATCAGCATCAGTTCACCCGAGCACTGTCGTTGAGCACACTGAGCGCCTTGACCTGGGCCAGGTCGGTCATCTTCACGCCGCCATAGTTGCGTACCACCAGGCTTACCGGGCCGGCTACCGACTGCCAGGTAAAGCGCTGCTGCACGGTGTCGAGGTCGCTGACGCGGGCACTGTCGTTCATCTTCAACAGGCCCCAGCGGCCGGGGTAGTCGAACACGGTGATGCGCTGGCCCTCCAGGGTGACAACGTCCAGGCGAGCGCCCGGGGCGTTGTTGCTGCCCGGCCAGGCGAAGCGGTTCCAGCTGGTACGGCCGTTGCGGTAATGCTGTTCCTGACCGTCGAGGGTGAAGATGATGTCGGTGTAGCGGGCAGAAGGCTCAAGCATGATCTCGAAGCCGTTCTCCCGATCCGAGAGGCTGGCGATCACCTGGCCTACCGAGCTGGCCTTGTCGATGCTGTCGACCATCTTGGCGTTGACCAGTGGGCTGGTGCTGTTACCGGTGCCAATGCCCAGGCCTTCGCCACCGGCAAGGTTGCCGATTTGATCGCGCTTGAAGGCTGGCAGCAGGCCGCTTTCAGGGTCGACGAAACGCTGCAGGTCCTTGACCGAGGCTTCATTGTTGCTGTTGGCAACAATCGGGTAGCGGTGCGCCATCACTTGCTGCCAAGGGCGTGCCACGTCCTGTGCCCAGGCCTTGGCGATCTGCTGGCCGGCCGGGTCGCGCAAGGTCTCCCAGGTATACTGCAGCGGCGAATTGAACAGGCGCAGGAGGGCGCTGGACAGCTTACCGGCCGAGGTGTCGACGCTGGTTTCGACGTAATTGCGCACCAGGGTGACTTCCGAAGGCTGGCCTTCGAGCGTCTCGCTGATCAACAGCTTGCTGTTCTTGCCAACGTCTTGCGAGCGCTGGATGTTGCTCAGGCGTACCTTGAGCTTGCGCAGCGCGGCCAGATAGCGGTCCATCACCGTGCTGTCGGCGCCTTCGGCATTCTGTGCGGCGAACAGTCGCGAGACCGGTTCGAAGCGCTTTGCCAGGCTGCCGTCATCGACGCGTGGCAGTTGCGTGACAACGTTTTCCACTGCAGCGCCCTGGCTGCTGAACGCGCCTTTGATGCTGCTCCAGAAGCTGTCCTGCGTCGCGCTGGCCGTGGAAGCGGTGACTTGCTTGGGCAGGTCCCAGTTGGTGTTGTGGTTGACGGCGGCGAGCAGGCTCTTCACCGGCGAGTTCTGTACGTCGCTGAGCACCGCCAGGCGCTCATTGGCATTGGCCATGTCGCTGAAGTGACGCACGCCTACGCCTTCGAGCAGGTTGAACCAGGCTTCGGCGTAGTCGGCCTTGTAGCGGGCCAGCAATTCACGCATGAATTTGGCTTTCTGCACCAAGCCGTTGCCGCCTTCACCGTCGAGCACCCAGTCGCTGTCGTTGCGCAGGTCGCCCGAAAGCAGCTTGATCAGCTCTGGCTGCACGTATTCTTCCCAACCCTGGCGGGTGTAGAAGGCCGGCACGGCTTCGGAGGAGAAAAGCTGGTTGCGGCTGTCGGCCGGAACCATGTCGGCCAGGGTCAGGTTCGGATACTGGCGGCCCGACTCAAGTTGCAGGCGCAGGTACTCGCGGTCGACCAGCGAGCTGGCGATCATGAACGAACGCAGGCTCTGGCGGGCATCACTGACCAGTTGTTCGTTGCGGCGCAGGGCCGGTGCCGTGCCCTGTTGCAGGTAGCGCACGTACAGGGCGCTGTTGGCTTCGACAAGCGCCGGGTCGGCGTCATGGCCCTGTGCCTGCGCGGCCTGGGCCCAGGCCCGCGGCAGTTCGGCGGCGACGAAGTCAGCATCCGGATGTTCCTGCGGGCGGGTCAGGATCAGGTACAGCTTCAGTGCGCTGTAAGCTTCGATCACCGAGGCCACCTGCTGCTCGCTGAGGCGCCCGAGACTGTCTTCGGACAGCGACAGGCCTGCGGTCAGTGCGGTGTCTTCGGACGGGTCAGCGCTGGACACCGAGTGTGCCTTATCACGCAGCGCATCGAGGGCGCGGCGGCGGCCGTCCTGGCCTGCCTCGCTGGCAGCGGTTTGCACTTGGCCAGCCAGTTGGGCGCCACTGCGCGGAACGTTGCTGGTCAGCGCTGCTGCGGTCGGTGCGGTGAACACCTTGACACCTTTGCCTGGCCCGGCATCTGCGGCCTGTACCTTCGGCGCTCGGCGCTTGCCGGTTTCGGCCAACGGTGTGCGATCGACGGTTTCGGCGAACTGGTTTAGCGCACGTAGTTGCACTTGCAGCTGCTTGCCGATCGGTTCCAGGGCCTGGGTGCGCAATTGCTGCAGGTAAGCCTGACGCAGCGGGCTGAGCAGCTCGGCGCCGCTGTAGAGGCCAGCGCCCAGTGCCAGCGGCACACCCTGGCTGTCATAGCCCTCGAACTGGCCTAGGTAGTGGCGCAGCTGTTCCATGGCCTGGCCGGATGCCAGGCGTTCGGTCTGGTCGGGAGCCTGTTCCAGTTCGCTCAGCTCGCCGCCAATGGTAGCCAGTACCTGGCGGTTGTTGTGGAACGACACGCCTTCCCAGGCCAGCAGGGCGACACCGGCGAGCGCGGCGGCGCCGGCCAGGGCAGGGGTGAGGGCACGGGTACGACCCTGGCGCGAGTAGTAAAGGCTCAGGTTGCGGTCGGGGAACACCACCTGGCGGAAGGTTTCGGTGATGAAGAAGCTCTTGTCGCCGATCTTGCTGGCGGCCTTGTTCGACGCGGTGCGCTCGCTGGCTTGCAAGGCATAGTGAGCGCCCAGGGCCTCTTCGTAGACCGGTGGCAACTGCTCGTCGGTCTGCAGCGCACTGGTGAAGTACACGCCACGCACTATCGGCGGAGTGCGGCCGTCGGCGCTGCGCTCGAACTGCTCGAGGAAGCCACCGAGCACGCTCGACAGTTCGGCGAAGTAGCTGGGGAACTGCAGCAATTCGACGTTGGCCGTGTTGCCGCCGGCGATTACCTGATGGTCGACATGCTCGCGCACGCTGGCCAGAAGCTGGGCGAAGCTGGTTTCGGCGACGCTGCGCAGGCCTTTGTTGCGCACTTCGGCGAGCGGGAAGGTCATGCCCAGAGGTTGTTGGCGCTGGGCATTGTCCAGGCCGTCGAAGGCTTGGTTGAAGCCTGGCAGCAGGTCGGTCTTGCTGAGCATCAGGTACAGCGGTGGGTTCACCCCTAGGCATTCGCTGTATTCATCAATGCGGCTGACCAGGCGTGCCGCCATGGCTTCGCGCTCGGCCACGGTGGCACAGATGATTTCCGGCAGGCTCACCACCAGCACCAGGCCATTCACCGCAGGCTTGCTGCGCTGCTTGCGCAGCAGCTTGAGGAACGAGGCGAACTCGCTGGCCGAGGCGTCATCGCGCAAGTAGCGGCCAGCGGTGTCGATCAACACAGCTTCGGGGCTGAAGTACCAGTCGCAGTGCTGGGTGCCGCTGTCGAAGCCGCTGGCCTGGGCACCGGCGATCGAGGCCGAGAGCCCGGAGCGGGTCAACAGCGAAGTCTTGCCCGAGGCCGACATGCCGATCACCAGGTACCACGGCAGGTCCGACAATGCCGATGCGCCGCCGCCACCAGCCGAGCGCGCCGAACGCAACATGGCGATCGCGTGCTTGAGGCGTTCGCGCAGCACATGCTGGTCGCGGAACTCCCCTTCGGCGCCCAGCGAACGGTCGACTTCCAGTTGCACCAGGCTCTCGATGTTCTGCTCGGCGCGGATGCGACGGTACTGGCGCAACACGATCAACAACAGGCACACGGCGCTGAAGAGCGTCATCGCCACATACGCTTGCTCAGGCGTGAACTGCCAGCGCGGCAGGGCGAACCAGCAGGCCAGCAGCCCGATGGCCCAGACCACTACCAAGGCAAACCAAAAATTTTTCAAACAGCGCAGTAGTGCTTTCATGTCTTCCTGACCGTACCCGAGTTAAACGCCGAACAGCCGGCGGACCTGCTCTGCCAATGCGGCGACTTCCTTGCCCAGCAACCAGTCGAGGGTCAGGTAGACCGCCCCGCAGACCAGCGCGATGAGCACCAGGTACAACCACAGCGGCACTTCGTAGCGCAGCATCTGCGACACCTGATCGGGCAGCGCCCACTGCGGTGCCAGTGCCTTGCGTGGCACGCGGTGACGGGCGATGTCCTGGCCGAGGGTATTGGCTATGTAGCGC
The DNA here is from genome assembly GCF_024349685.1 of Pseudomonas sp. LRP2-20. NCBI lineage: Bacteria > Pseudomonadati > Pseudomonadota > Gammaproteobacteria > Pseudomonadales > Pseudomonadaceae > Pseudomonas > Pseudomonas sp. LR2-20. The sequence goes on from NZ_AP025944.1 coordinate 2,897,126, forward strand.
AGCTGGTCTTTCTGCTCGAGGCTGTACTTGCCCTCGAAGCCCAAGGCCAGGCACAGGTGATAAACCTCCAGAACGTCGAGGTTGCGCTTGACGTCGGTGCGCAGGGCCTCGAGCTTGTCGAAGAAGCCCTGGCCGGCCAAGTGCACGCCGAAGTACTGGAACTGCAGCGGGTTGATCTCGATCTGGTTGCGGATTTCGCTGGGGCCGGCGTTGAGCACGCTTTCGTCGAGAAAGGCGCACAACGCGTACTGCACATCCTTGACCTGCTCAACGCTGTAGTTGGCGCGGCGGGCATCGCGTTCCAGGGCCGGGAAGAACTCGTCGACGCCGGCACGCAGGCGCTGTACGTCGGCGACTTTGTTGCCGCGGCGGATCATCAGCGCCATGGTCAAGAAGTCCTTGACCATGTCCTTGAGGGTGGAGGGATGTTCGACGGCGGTCGCGCCGCCCGGCATTACGGCAACAGTCATTTGAGCACCGCCATCAGTTCGAGCTTGAGGTTCTTGAAGGCACTGGGGACGTAGAAGGCGATGGCGTGGGCGCTCATCATGCGTTCATAGACCCGTCCATGGGGTTCGATCGCGAAGTACTGGTTGTCCAGGCGCACCGGGATGGCATTGGGTGTGCGCACGCAGTGGTTGAGCGTGGCGCCTGGCATCGCCGTGTTGACCACCACTTCGATGTCCTCCGGCGAGCCAACCTTGAAGGCCCGCGGTACCAGCTCCAGCACTTGGGCCCCGGGCATGTCGGCGTGCACCGAGATATAGAAGTCGGCGTCGGCCAGGCGTGGATCGTTGAGGCGGCCGACGTAGTAGGACGAACGGGTCTGGTCCAGCGGAATCGGGATGTACTGGTTCGGCACCACGCTGTTGAGCAGCTCGCGCACCAGGCGGTCGAGCTTGAGCAGCGAGGCGGCTGGGTCCTGATGATCGTAGGCCGGGATGTCGTCCAGGCGTCCATTGAGCGAGAAGGTCAGCAGGCTGCCAGCCAGCTCGGCAAGGAAGCGATAAAGCTGCTCCGGGTGCAGGCGCGGGTGTTGCAGCAGGTGGGCAAGGCCCGGATAGGCGCGGTTGACCGTGTACAGCAGCCAGAACAGGCTGACATCGCTGGAGCCGAACTCGGCGATCTGGTCGGCGCGCTCGCGGCGGCGCCCGGACAAGGTCTCGCTCTTGCTCTGCAGCAGCGCCAGCAGGCGCTGGGCGATGGCCAGCAGGGTTTCATGGGCGCCCAGGTGCAAGGCTGGGTGGACGAACTGGCTGTCGACGCTGAACGCGTTGACGTTATTGCGCTGCAAGTGCAGCAGCGGGCAGTAGCTGTAACCATCCAGTACATCGCCATCGACCAGTAGCACCACATTCAGGCGCAGACTGGTGATTTCGTTCTCCAGGTCGCCCTCGTTGAGGTCGGGCAGGGTCGCGAACGCTTTGCGATAGCGTCGAGCGCCTTTGCGCTCGGCACCTTCTTCCAGATAGTTGGCACTGTACGGTTCGGCCAGCTTGAGTGCGGCATACACCTTGATGCCCGAGCCCTGCAACAGGTCCTTGAGGTCACGCGCAGCGGGCAGCGGGTCATGTTGCGGGGCGTCGAACACCGAACCATCGGGGAACACCATGTGCAGGCGGTTGAGTTGCAGCACGCCACTGCTCAGCGCCTGTTCATCGACTTCGAGCGACTGCACGCCCCAGTGGAAGGGCGACGAACGCAAGGTGGCCTGGGCCAGCTGGTGCTGGTGGAACTCGTCCTGATACTGGAAGTGCTGCGGCAGAAGGAACATACCCTCCGACCACATCACGCGGCTCTTGTTGCTCATTGGATACCTTCCAGTGCTGAATCGAACACGTTGGTCATGGCTTTCTTGGCCGATTGCTCGGCGGCATCGCCAGCGGCCTGCTGGGCAGCGTCCAGTGCCTTGGCCTGCAGTTGCTGGGCGACAGTGGGTTCCGTGTCCAGCGGTTGCGCTGGCTGCAGGGTGGCAATGGCTTGCTGGGCTGGCAGCTGGAGCACGTCCTGGCCGCGCTCGGCGGTAATCTGGTTGAGGTCGAGCAGCACGCGCCCGCCCTCGGACGAGAAGAAGATCCCGTCTTTGCGGAAGGCGTCGGCATTGAACGCCATCTTCCAGCGCCCGCCGCTTTCGTCGCGGAAGAACGCGGCCACCGCGACATACCGCGCCTGCTTGGCCAGGGGCCAGTGCTGAATGTTGCCGATGCCCGGCAGTACCACGGTTTCGCGGGTATCGAGCACGGTATTGCCCAGCGCCTGTTCAGGGTGGTCGAGGAGGCTGTCGGCATCGGCGCTGATGAAACGGTCGAGGCTGGTCAACTGGTAGACGCGTGCCACCACCGACAGCGGCGTGCCGGCCACGTCCGGGTTGAGGTGGTTGCCGCCGTCGATGGTCAGCACCACCTTTTCGTCGCTGCTGAACAGCATGTCGCCTGCCCAGGTGTCATCGACGCGCTTGCCAACGCGGTCAGTGATGCCGCAGGCGCAAAGCGCCGACGCCATGATCAATACGCCCAGTAACCTGCCCATTGCCCTGCTCCTGAAATCATGTTCTGGCAGCGCCCGGTTGCCCCGGGCCGCTGCTGATGGTCCTTGTGTCAATGGCCGCCTCTTCACGCCAGGCTGTAGGCGAAGCCGCCGGCCTCGTCCAGGTCGATGCGCAGGCTGTTGATCGGCCGATCCTCGGCCATGCACGCCAGCACCTGTTCGGCCAGCTCCGGCATGAGGCTGCCCGAGAGGATGTTGTCGATGTTGCGGGCACCGCTGTCGACTTCGGTGCAGCGGGCTGCAATCGCCGGCACCAGGGCCGGGCTGAAGTGCAGCTGGGCCTGGTGGTTGCGCTCGAAGCGCTGACGGATGCGCTCCAGCTTGAGGCCGACGATGCGCTCGAGAATGGCGTCCTGCACCGGGTAGTAAGGGACGATGCTCAGGCGGCCGAGGAAGGCCGGCTTGAACACGCCATTGAGCTGGTCGCGCAAGTCGTCGACCAGCTGCGCCGGCGCCGGTACCTGTCCGGCGCCCAGGCATGTGCGCATGATGTGCTCGGTGCCGACGTTGGAGGTGAGGATGATCACGGTGTTGCGGAAGTTGATTTCGCGCCCTTCGCCATCGTCCAGCACACCCTTGTCGAACACCTGGAAGAACAGTTCGAGAACGTCCGGGTGGGCTTTCTCCACTTCGTCCAGCAGCACCACGCTGTAAGGCTTGCGCCGCACCGCTTCAGTCAGTACGCCGCCTTCGCCGTAGCCGACATAGCCGGGCGGTGAGCCCTTGAGGCTGGAGACGGTATGCGCTTCCTGGTACTCGGACATGTTGATGGTGATGACATTGCGCTCGCCACCGTACAGGGTGTCGGCCAAGGCCAGTGCGGTCTCGGTCTTGCCCACCCCGCTGGGACCGAGCAGCAGGAATACGCCGATCGGCTTATTTGGGTCTTCCATGCGCGCGCGGGAAATCTTGATGCGTTTGCCGATCTCGTGCAGGGCATGGTCCTGCCCCAGTACGCGCTCGGCCATGAGCGCCGGCAGGCGTTGAACGGTGTCGATTTCGTCGCGTAGCATCTTGCCAAGGGGGATGCCCGTCCAGCCGGAAATCACTTCACCGATGGTAGCGCCATCGACCAGGGCGTGGACCAGCGGCTCTTCGCCTTGGACATCGGCCAGTTGCACCCGCAGTTCGGACAGGGCCGCACGGTTGTCACTGTCACTGTCACTGGCTTCGCTCAGGGCATGGATCTGCTTGACCAGTTCAAGTTCGCGCTGCCACTGTTGCTCCAGACGCTGCTGGCGCTGGCCCGCCTGTTCGATCTGCTCGTGCAGTTGTGCGAGGCGGCGCTGGTGGTCGGTGCCTTTGCTTTGCTCCTGTTCAAGCAGGCCGATTTCGGCACGCAGGTTGTCTACCAGGCGCAGGCAGTCTTCCAGGCGGCCGGGCTGCGAGGTCTGGCCCAGGGCAACCCGGGCGCAGGCCGTGTCGAGCACACTGACGGCCTTGTCGGGCAGTTGCCGACCGGTGATGTAGCGGCTGGACAGGCGCACTGCCTGGACCAGCGCGTCGTCCATCACCGCCACCCGGTGGTGACTCTGCATTTTTTCCAGCAGGCCGCGTAGCATGTAGATGGCTTGGTCTTCTTCAGGCTCTTCGACCTTGACCACCTGGAAGCGGCGGGCGAGGGCGGCATCTTTTTCGAAGTACTTCTTGTACTCGGCCCAGGTGGTCGCGGCGATGGTGCGCAGTTCGCCCCGTGCCAGTGCCGGCTTGAGCAGGTTGGCGGCATCGTTCTGTCCGGCCTGGCCACCGGAGCCGATCAGAGTGTGGGCTTCGTCGATGAACAGGATGATCGGGTGCACGCTGCGCTTGGTTTCCTCGATCACCGATTTCAGGCGATTTTCGAACTCGCCCTTGATACCGGCCCCGGCTTGCAGCAAGCCCAGGTCGAGGGTATGGATGGCCACGCCCTTGAGCGGCTCCGGCACGTCGCCTTGGGCGATGCGCAAGGCCAAGCCTTCGACCACGGCGGTCTTGCCGACCCCTGCTTCACCGGTGAGGATCGGATTGTTCTGCCGGCGGCGGGTGAGGATGTCGACCATCTGCCGTACCTCGAACTCACGCCCCAGGACCGGGTCGATCCGGCCTTCGCGGGCATTGCGGGTGAGGTCGACGGTGTACTGGTCCAGCGCCGGCGTTTTGCCGGTGCCACGCATTGGGTCAGGGCCGCTGGCGTCGGCCGGCAAGGCCGCAGCCTGCTGGGCCTCGCCACTGGCGTTGGTCAGGGCCGGCAGGTTGGCGCGCAGGTCGTCGGCGTTGATCTTGTCCAGTTCTGCCGCGCTGGCCAGCAGCAGGCGACGCAGATCGGCATCGTCGAGCAGGGCCAGCAGCAGGTATCCGCTACGGATCTTGCTGGTACCGTATTCGATCGAGGCCAGCACCCAGGCGCGTTCGATCAGTTGGGTGATGTGTGGCGAAAGCGCCGGGGTGCGGGTATTGCCAGTCTTGAACCCCTGCAGGGCATCGGCCAACTGTGACTGCAGGCGCTCGACGATCACATCGTAGTGGCGCAGCACAGGCCGCAGGTCGTTGTCATCGCCTTCCAGCAGTTGCAGCAGTACATGTTCGATGTCCACTTCGTAGTGACGCTCGGCCAGGCACAGCGCGGCAGCGCTTTCCGTGGCGCTGCGGCAGGTGTCGTTGAGCTTGGCAAACAGTGACTTAAGGTTCACAGCGAGACCCCATCAAAAGGAATACTAAAAATGCCGCAGCGGGCAGGTTCGACCTGGCTGCCAGGGCGTTTCAGCCAGCCCAGCCAGCCAAGCGCCACGCCGCCTTCACGTCCCAGGCGGGCGACCGGCACAGCCTCGGCCTTGAGCAGTGGTGCCAGTTCGAAGTCCAGACTTGGGCCCAGGTAGAAGCGCACCAGGTCCACGAGCCGGCGATAGTCCTCGGTGCCGGGCTGGAAGCGCCGGTAGTCAGGCAGTTCCAGCGGGCCGATTTCAATCCGCACGCACGACTGGTAGTCCCACACGCGGTTGCCGACCACGCTGCTCTGCCCCAGTCGGGCGTTCTGCTGCCCCAGGCGCGTACATTGCTCGGGTTCGAGCTTCAGCCAGCGCCCGGCAAACGGGCGCAGGGTGAACGGCAGGGCGAAATAGAAGCTGAGCATCGCTTGCAGGTTCTGTGGGTTGCGCGGACGCTGGCTGAACAACCCGGCGAAGTAGCTGAACAGTTCGTGGCGCAGGCCTGAACCCTTGTTGGCGAACTTGCGCGCACGTGCTTGCTCACCGAAGCCCACCATGTTCAGCAGGTAGCGCTCGAAGTCCGAACTGCCTTTGCGTTCGTGCTCGATATGGAACTTGTACTTCTGCCAGGCCTGGTAGAACTGCGCGACCATGCGGTGGGAGAACAGGTCCATGAACGCGTGCGCGGCATCGTCTCGGTGCTGGATGTGACGGTTGATCAGCAGTTCGGTGTACGGTCGAGGCAGTACACCGGACGGCCCGACCAGGCCCATGAAGGTGACCTGCACTTCCGACAGCGGTTGGTCGTTGACGTTGGTGCGTTCGGCGCGCTCGAACTTCAGCTCGCTGACTTCGCTGACCGGAAACGCCAGCGACAGTTGCGAGCGGAAGCGCAGCGGGTCGTCGTGCGGCCGGGTTTCCGGGTCGATACGTCCCGCTCTGCTGTAGTGCAGGCGCAGCAGCCGCACCAGTTGGAAGAATTCGAACCGGTAGGGCTGGGCACGTGCCTGGTCGATCAGACCAGTGGCTGATCGCCGGTTCTGGGTGGCCATTGTACGATTCTCTTTTCCCGCTGGCGGGTGCGTAGGGTCAGTTGGGTAAAGCTGTTGACGGTGCAGTACTGGCCGAAGAAATGGTCCAGGATCTTGCCGAACAGGAACACACCGCTGCCGATGTACTGGCTCTCGTCGAGCTCCAGGGTAATACCCACGCCGCGCACGAAGTTTGGCCGTGGGTGGCCGATGCGGGCGACTACCGGTTCGCTCTTGATCGACAGGATGCCGCTGATCTGCTTGCGCACGGCCAGGCTGCGACGGTAGTTGTAGAGGCTGAGCATTTCCTGCAGCACTTCCTTGCCTTGGCTCACGAGCGACATGTGGTTAAGCGACAGGTGCGAGATCAACCGCCAGATCAGACCGTCGCCCAGTGGCACGCGAGCAGTGGCGGTGGGCTTGCGCAGCAGGCGGATGGTGTCGACCACGCTGTCCTCGTCGAGGCGCAGGTCGCTCTGACTGCCGCCATAGCTGAGCAGCTGCGGCAGGTCCCGGTTGCTGCAGGTCAGGGCGATACTGAGGGTATCGCTGCTGCTGTCGATCAGGTCCAGCTCCCGGTCCACCACGCGAATCACCATTTCCGTGCCACTCTGGCTACCACGCCGTGACGGTTGGCGCCGGCCGATCCAGTAACAGGCATCGGGGCCGAGCTCGCCACGTGGCTCGAAGAAGGGGTTGCACTGGCTGACCTTGTCCCGGCCGGCCAGTTTGCGCACGCGCTGCACGCGGTCGATCGACACCACTTCGGCATTGCCCTGCAGGCGTACATCCGGGGTCACCGGGTATTCATGCTGGGTATGGCTCAGTTTGATCGGCTCGGCCTGCTGCTTGAACAGGTTGATGATCGGCGTGCAGCCCAGCTTGAAATTATGCCGCCCCAGGTTCTGCGCCAGGCGTACCAGGCGCTCGCCGAGCTCGAAGTGGGAAAAATAGAAGTTCAGCTCAATGGCCTGGATGTCACGACCTGCCAGGCTACGCTTGAGTCCGCCAATGTCGAAGAACATGAACTTGTCGGGGAAGATGAAGTAATCGTGCAGCAAGCGGTAGCCGGCAAACGAGCGGGCCGAATAATCCACCAGGCCGTCATCCTGCTCGAAACCGACGGCCTGCAAGGCATCAGCCGGCAGGCCGATCTCTCGGCGCTGGCCGTTTTCGTTGAAGCTGATGGTGGCCTTGGCCAGGTTGTTGAACAGCAGCTCGTAGAGCTGCAGTATCAGCGTGCTCTCACCGTCGAGGAAGAAGCGCAGCGAATGGATGTCAAGCTGGCCGAAATGCACGTCGGTGGTGGCGGCCAGGCCGATCTTCAGGTGCGCCACGAGGTCGGCACTGTGGCCGTTGAACACCGAGCGTTCGAGTTCGGTGAAAGAGGCGTCCTGCACGGCCACGGGCCACAATTGCACCGGGTAGCAGGTGCGGAATCGGCAGGCCACACCCTCGATACTGCGCGAGGTGATTTCGGTGTGGCGGGCGATGTCGTAGCGCGCCGCCAGGGTCGAACGGTTACTGGCGGAAAACTCGGCGATCGAAAGCGCCGGTGTCGGGCGCAGGTAATGTGGGTACAGCACCTCAAGGAAGGCTTCGACGATTTCCGGAAACTCGTCATCGAGTTTCTTGTGAATGCGTGCGGAAAGGAACGAAAACGCTTCGATCAGGCGCTCGGTATGAGGGTCTTCACAGTTGTCCCCCTCGATCAGCAGACGCGAGGCGATTTTCGGGTACTCGCGGGCAAACTCCTGACCGAGAAAGCGCAGGTGCGAGAGTTCCTTTTCGTAGTAGGGCAGCAGATCGTCGAGCATCAGTTGAGGTTCTGCACTTTGTATTCTTGGGTATTGATCTGCAGTACGGCGTCGAACGAGACCTGGCGGGTGGCATCCTGCAAATGCAGCACGGCATCGACCCGGAAGGTCAGCATGCGGTGGCCTACCTGCTGGGTCATCAGTTGTACGCGTACCGCGCGAAAACGCTTGTCACCAACGGTGATGGCTCGTTCAAGCTGGGCCTGGATCAGTCGCCGGTCCTCTGGGTTAAGTACGCCCTTGCTGGTGAAATCGGGCATGCCGTACTCGAGGATGGTGCCGGCCAGCTGCGCATGGCCGCCCAGGCGCTCGGCGACCATGCACTGACGGGTGTTGACCAGCACTTCAAGGTCGCGGATCAGGCTGGCCTTGTAATCGGCCAGGGAGCACAGCCGCCTGGAGACCGCCTCGCTTGCCTGATGAGGGGTGTCATCAAGCAGGCGATCCAACAGTGTTGGCACTAATTGATAGTTACGGCTCATGGGTAAATGGCGCCTTCCTGGCTTGGGTTCGATCAGCTACGGGTGGATTGCGGCAGTTCGGCGACCAGACGCAGCGAGGCGGTCAGTTCGTCAAGCTGGTAGTGCGGGCGCAAGAACGCCACGGCCTTGTAGGCACCTGGCTTGCCCGGCACCTCCACCACTTCGACGCTGGCTTCACGCAGCGGGAATTTGGCCTTGGCCTCCTGGCTGGCGGTGTCGTCGAGCAGCACGTAGTCGGCCAGCCATTCGTTGAGGAACGACTCCACGTCCTTGCGCGAGGCGAAGCTGCCGATCTTGTCGCGCATGATCGCCTTCATGTAGTGGGCGATACGCGAGGTGGCGAAAATGTACTGCAGCTGCGCCGACAGCCGTGCGTTTGCATTGGCGATGTCGGTGTTGTATTGCTTCTGCTTCTGGGTCGACTGGGTGCCGAAGAACGCAGCGTAGTCAGTGCCCTTGCAGTGGACCAGGGGGATGAAGCCCAGGTCTGACAGCTCTTTCTCGCGGCGGTCGGTGATAGCGATTTCAGTCGGGCACTTGAGCGCGATTTCACCGTCGTCGGTCTTGAAGGTGTGGGTCGGCAGGCCTTCGACCAGGCCACCGCCTTCCACACCACGGATCGCCACGCACCAGCCATAGCGGGAGAAGGCATCGGTCACGCGGGTGCCCAGGGCGTAGGCGGCGTTCATCCACAGGTACTTGTTGTGGTCACGGCCATCGACGCTTTCAACGAAGTTGAACTCGTCCACCGGCACGGTATCCGGGCCATAGGGCAGGCGGCCGAGTACGTGCGGCAGGGTCAGACCGACATAGCGCGAGTCTTCGGAGGCGCGGAACGACTTCCACTTGGCGTATTCGACGGTGTCGAAGATCTTCGCCAGGTCGCGCGGTCCGGACATGTCGGTGAACGAGTCCCAGCCGAACAGTTCCGGCGATGCTGCAGAAATGAACGGCGCGTGGGCGGCAGCGGCGACGTGGGAGATTTCCTCAAGCAGGTACATGTCCTCTGGGCTGCGAGTGAACTCGTAGTCGCCCACCAGCATGCCGAAAGGCGCACCGCCGAAGGTACCGTACTCTTCTTCGTAGATTTTCTTGAAGAGAGCGCTCTGGTCGAATTCGGAGGCGGCCTTGAGGTCGCGGACCAGATCCTTTTTCGATGCATTGAGCAACTGGATCTTCAGCGTGGTGCTGGTCTCGGTCTGGTCGACCTGGTACTTCAGGCCGCGCCAGGAGGCTTCTAGCTGCTGGAACTCGCTGGCGTGCATGATCTCGTTCATCTGCTCAGAAAGCATCGCGTCAATTTCGGCGATACGCGCATCGAGTACGGCGATCAGGTCCTTGCTGGGCGTCAGTTCACCTTCCAGCACCTGGCCGACCAGTTCGCCGATCAGGTCGCGGGTGCGACTGCGCTCGGTTTCCGAACGGGCCACGCGGCTTTCGGAAATGATGCTGTCGAGCAGAGATGCCTGGGGCGCGAAGTTCTCGACTTCGACCAGGTCGGATTCCTGTTGGGGCAATGTTTGCTTGTCGGTCATCGTCTGGCTCCTGCTTACTCTTTGCCATCGTCGGCAGGTACGGCGGCTTCGCGACCGAATTCCTTGCCCAGGGTTTTCAGCTTTTCGGTGTTCTGCAGCACGTCCATCAGCAGCTCTTCGAGCTTGTCGTTGCCGCCCATCTTGTTGCGCAGGTCGGCCAGCTTGTTGCGCACTTCCAGCAGCTTGCGCAGCGGTTCGACCTGCTTGACCACGTTCTGTGGCTCGAAGTCTTCAAGGCTGTTGAAGTTCAGTTCGACGCCCAGCTGGGTGCCGTTCTTGGCCAGGGTGTTGTCGACGCGGTAGGTCAGGCGCGGCTTGATGCCCTTGAGCACGCCGTTGAAGTTGTCGCGGTCGATGAAGACGAACTTGCGGTCCTTGAGCTTGGGCAGCGGCTCCAGCGGGTTGCCGGAGAAATCGCCCAGCACGCCGACGACAAAGGGCAGCTCTTTCTTCTCGATGGCATCGCCGATGTCCACGTCGTAGGTGATATGGACCCGAGGCGCGCGAACGCGGTCGAGTTTGTGCTGGGTGCTTTCCTTCTTCGCCATCGTGTTCTCCAGTGCGAGCAATTCGCTGCGAATCATTGCGCCGCCCGCGAGCGGGCGCAGCGCGTTACAGTCCTTCGATCGTCAGCAGCAGGCGCTGACGGATGTCGTCGTTCATTTCCAGAATGTTGTCGCGCCCCACCAGCTCTTCGAAGCTGGTGTTGCCGGCAATTTGCGTGCTGCTGCGGATCACCGAGTCGTCAGGCAGTTGCGAACGCACCGGCGAGCTGATGACGCAGAACGGCAGGTCGCCAAAGCCCTTGAGGCGCTCGAAACTGAGCCCGTAGCGCAGGCCTTCGAACAGCCGGCCAAGGCCTGGCGATTTGCTCAGGCAGTAGAACAGCACCAGGTAGTGCACCACGAAACGGTACAGCTCGGCGCTGCTGCGGTTGGGGTCTTTGATGACGGTGCGAAACTGCGCCAGATCAAAGGCGTGGAAGCCCACCACCCAGCGCGTCGGGCTGGTGATACGAATGACCTGGCCGCTCTGTTCGAGGACCTTGTCGTATTCCAGCGGGAACAGTTCGGGGGTGGTGCTGATCAGGTTCAGCGGCACTTCCAGCTCGCTGACCAGCTGGAACGGCGCGGCCGAGCCGATGCGCTCGTAGAGTTCGATCAACGACTGGAAGTGGCCCTGGGTTTCGCGCCCGCTGCTGCGCTGGGCGCCTTGCAGGTATTCGCCAAACAGGGTTTGCGGACGGATCAGCGGTGCCACGGTGGCAAGGTAATCCGCCGCCTGCGCCTTCAGCGCATCGGAGATCGCCCGCGTCTGGCTACGCAGCTTGATCAGTGCTTCGACATCGAATGTCTGTGTCATCGGTACATCGTCCATGAGCCTGCTTGATCGTCCTGAAACGCCAATGGCGTGGACCTGAAAATCGCGCCTCTCGGCTGCGGCAAATTTGAGTGCTGGCACATGAATATCGTGTTGCCAGCAATGCCGAGTAGGGCACCCCGCTGCGGAAGAAGTTCCGGCGAGGGGCGCGATTTTTTCCCTGTTTTGTGAAGTTGCGCAATGATGGCTGGATGGTGGCTCTGTATGGTTTTGTCTACTGAAAATGGGGCCTTGGCCCCTAAACTCAGGGGGCGAAAGTGCTAATGGGACGGAAAAAATGACCGTAAAAAGTTTTTGTAAAAAAGTGAAGCCGGTCTCATTTTTGTGCGAGGAGCCGTTAGCAGCCGGCTGCCATCGCGGCCCGTTTCAATGATGGCAACGCGACGAAATATGCCGCGCCAAAGCGGTTTCGCATGGGTAGCTAAAGCGGTTTTGCACCGGCCATGCGACCCTCGATTCCCCACTCCCGCAACCACCCGAGCAAGGCGTGCAATTCATCGGTGGCCTCGACCGACAGCGCGCCGTTTTCATGCAGGACGGCATCGCTGAGCGTGCCCATGCCGCAGGGCATAGCAAACACGCTCAAACGAACCTGTTCGGGGTCGCTGTGCAGCCGTGAGTGGTAGCCCAGGAGCGTGTTGGCCCAGCTTGGGTAGCCGCCATCGCGCAGCAGCAAGGTTGCTGTTCGCGCCAGTACCGCCGAGATCTCCGCCAGCTCCCAGGTGCAGGGGGCAGCCGTGCCGCGCTGGGTGCCAGGTTGCGTCATCAAGAGGTGGTCCAGTTCGCGGCGGCGGCAGCGAACGACCATGGGCAGCGCTGCCGAAGATTCTTTTAGCCAGGCATCGTATTGGGCCCTGTCGATGCGGTAGTACTCTTCGTAATCGACCAGAGCATTGCTCACCGGGATGGACAGGTAGCACTGCTGTGAAGTCAGTTCTACTCCAAGCGAAAAGCGATGCTTGCAGCTTGTGTAGGTATCGTTGAATTTCATGCTGAGAAGCGCCTTCGATGTAAGCAGCTAGCGGCCATCCACCTGGATGCAGATGTTCTGCTTGCCTACGATCTTGCATGGCCAGTTATCGTTGATGTAGCTGTCTGGTGTGAAGCACATGCGCTCATCGTTCACCCAGAACATTTGCCATCCTGAACCCGAGATGCGCAGCTTGGGGCACGACCAGTAGCCCTTGGCGGAGAGTGTGGCAGTGGTCAGCGCGATCATGACAGGCGCTACGACCATGAGTGCAACCGTCAATTGCATCGAGCGCAGTTGGAACCCGTAGAGCCAGGTCTTTTTGGGCGGGGCGAATTTCTGGCCGGTCCAGGCTGCGATCAGGCAGCCCAGGGCCATGACCGGTGCGAACGGTATTGCCGCGACAACGAAGAATGATTTGAGGGGCGTTTCCACGACCGGTGCATTCCGGTAGATGCGACCGTAGAGCGGTACGATTTCAGTCCAGAGCACGTAGGCGCCAAGCGCCCCTACGGCCAGTAGGCAAAGGGCCAGGCCAATGCCCGCCAGTTTGAAAAGGATCGGGGATCGCACATGGAGTTCGGCATGATTCTTCACGGTAGCCTCAGCGTTCCTTGCTGCATCGGTCTGGTCTTTGCTGCTGTCTGGACGGGTCGTTGCCAGTGAGCAGCAGGTTCAGCAGAATGTTCGCATGGATGAGCGCAACCCACAGCAAGGAATGAACATGATCGATCTGAGAAGCCCGGATGCAACCCTGAGCGAGTACGCCCAGCGCTACGTCGACCTGCTGCCCGAGTGGTCGCCGCAGTTGCAGCAGCGCATGAGCTACATGATCGAACCCGATGCCCCCAGGCTGCCGCGTATCAAGCCTGCCTGGTTGAGCGACAGGCCCTGCACGTTGTCACCGGAGCAAGCGTTGGACCGTGCACAAGGGGCGCTGTTGGGACTGGCGATTGGTGATGCGGTAGGCACGACCCTGGAGTTTCAGCGGCGCGATCAGGGGCAGGTCAGCGATATGGTCGGTGGTGGCCCTTTCCGCCTGGCGCCAGGTGAATGGACCGACGACACCAGCATGGCCCTGTGCCTGGCGGACACCTACGCGAGCCAAGGCAAGTTCGATTTCGCGACCTTTGCCGATGCCATGGTGCGCTGGTATCGGCAGGGCGAAAACAGCGTCAATGGCCGCTGCTTCGACATCGGTAATGTCACGCGCCGAGCCCTGGAGGGGTGGGAGGCCCAAGGACTTGGGTGGATGGGTAATCTCGAGGCCTCGACAGCAGGCAATGGTTCGTTGATCAGGCTCGCGCCCACGGCCATTTTCCGACGCCATTCACTGTCGGCAACCTGGTGGCAGAGCGTAACGCAGAGCAGTGTGACTCACCGCGCGATCGAGGTGTCGGAGTGCTGCAAGTTATTTGGTGCGCAGTTGCATTTGGCGCTCAATGGCGCGGACAAGGATGAGGCATTGTCGCCGAAGGTGCGCCCCCTGCAGCCCCGGGCCTTGATCATCAATGCCGGCGAGTACAAGCACAAAACCCGTGAGCAGATTCGCTCGTCCGGGTATGTGGTCGATACCTTGGAAGCAGCGCTCTGGGCCGTATGGAATACGGACAATTTCAGGGATGCGATTCTGTTGGCGGCCAACCTTGCCGATGATGCCGACAGTGTGGCGGCGACGGCGGGGCAGATTGCCGGAGCCTTGTATGGCGTGTCGGGCATGCCGCCGGAGTGGGTGGCTAAAGTTGCCTGGTCGCAACACATTCGTGATTTGGCTAGCCGGCTATTTGAACTTGCGCCGCCGGGTGATGAGTTGGATGAGCTTACTTACGACCGGCAGTGAAATTTAACGGTATGTCGGTTGCCTGCTCTCTGGTCGAGACGCGCAGGTTAGGCACGATTGGCGCTCTGCGTCCGATTGATAAAATGGATTGAACTCATGTTTACCGTTGAGCGCTTTTTCGCAAAAATTTGGGCGGCATGGCTACTGATGTTAATGATAGCGGTGTTGATGATTGGCGTTGCCCCGCCATTTTTTTTCATCCTGTCAGCCATTGCGGTGGTCGTGATGAGTGTGTGGTGCATTGAATGCGCCTTTCGAACTGAACGCTTTGTTATATATGCTAATCTGCGGCTCTTCTTTAATCTTTCTATCGCTCCGTTGTTCGCTGCCCTGCTAACAATGGCCATCAGTTACAAAAAGATGAAGCTAGGCGGTTTGACCTCAACTGCGCTGTGCCTTGCTCCTGTGGTTCTTACACTGTTGGCATATGGCCTGGTTTGCGTCTGGCCTGGCAAAAGCAGCGTGCTTCAGTTTGAGGGGCTTTGTGTGGAGTCCATCGAGATTCCGGAGCCGGTGAGGTGGTGGCAAGCCGGGCTGGGTGCGGGGCTGAGCAGTTTGACCTACCCACTGATGAAATCCCATGATGTGCCGATGACCGGTTTGATCTACTTCTTCATGTTCATAGCCTTGTTCATGGTGTTCTACCATCGTGACAAAATTTGGGCTTTGAGGGCGCTGAAGGCACGTGAGGCAAAAAAGAACTGTCGATACACCTTCAGGGATGTAGACGCTATTAGAGCCCAGCGCGCCGCTTCGTGGCTGGGGAGGCTTTTTGCTGTCAGGACGAACGGCGAGTGAGGCGTATTGCGCTGCGCTGGTGGGCCCTGCTTATTCATCCATGTTGATGCATAACTGCTTGCCCTCTACATTTTTGCAGGGCCACCTGTTTTCTGTATAGCTGTCAGGGACAAAGCAAAAGCCAGGGTGACTTACCCAATAGGTTTGCCAGGCCGAGCCAGATTTTCTGAGTTGGGGGCAACTCGTATAGTCGAGTTTGTTGAGCGCTACCGTGGTGAGGATGGCTGCGAGGGGGGCGACCGCAATTAATGAGTAGACAGAGGCTTTCAGCATTGCGTTCTGGAGTTTTCCGAACACGGACTTGTTGTGTGGCGCGAATCGTTCGCCTGTATATATCGCAAAAGCACTGGCAACGACACAAGCGAGCATGACAGGCGGGGCCATGAGCAAGCCAAAAGCCATATACGGGACTTCGATAACAGCGGCGAGACGCCACATCTGGCCGTAAATGGGAAGCACGTGTGTGATTAGCCAATAGACGGCGAACAGACCCACGCTTGCACAGAGGAGTAAGGTCAGAACAGCTCGAAGCCTGAATGCTATTGATCCAGTTTCGCTGCTAGCCGAGGTCATTGGGTCTGCCTTGAGATTCCTGCGAAGGCTTCTCCCCCATGCGCGCCTTGAGCTTGCGCAGGGTAGGGGACTCGCCTCCCGTCAGCTCAATGCGGAACTCGGCGAAGGCTCGCTCGAGATCGTCATACTGCTGCAGCCCTTCTTCGGTGAACAGGTAGCGCCCGGGGATGTCGCGCCATTCCATCGGGGTGCGGATGCGTTCCTGGTCTGCTGCTTTCAGCAGTGGCTCCAGTTCGACGCTCAACTTCGTCGCGGCAGGGTCTTGCGCCTTCAGGCTGCCGATGATCAAGCGAAGCTTGAGTGACTTCTGTTTGAGTGTTTCGGTGTTCATGCTCAGTCCTGAGTGGAGATGGCGCCACTCAGTTTAGTAGTAACTATGATTGGCGCTTTAAGTGGCAAGATGTTCAGGGCTTGTTCATTTTGGCTTGTAGCATCTGAAATGCTTTCGAGGCTTGGCCGTCGATGAGCTCGACGTAAAACGATGCATACAGTTCCTCAAGGTCCCGGTAAGCACCCAGTTGGGTTTCAGTGAAGTAGCGATGGCCGGGGATGTCCCGTGGCTCCATGGGGGAGGTAATTTCTTTTTTCATTGCGCGTGTCATCAGTCCATCCAGCTCCTGGAGCAACATGGCCGCAGCACGCTCTTGATGTTGATAGTGCTCAAGCAGGCTACGCAACTGCGTGGCTGCAAGTTTCAGTGCATCTGAATTCATGATTGCATTCCTAGTTATCTATCGAGCCGACAAGCTTGGCTGCTGACCATTCGCCTCGATTGGGCGTCAAGAACTGAAGCGCGCCGCCAGCCCGTTGTATGCTACACCCACGGCACCTACGACGAAGGCGAAACCTTGCTGCGCCTGCGCATCGAGGCACTGGAGCTGCGTGGCAAGAAGTTCGAAGGCGCCAGTAACTGTCGGGCCATGAAGCCCGGCTACACCTTCGAGCTGTTGCAGCACTACAGCCACGACCAGGGCGCCGTCGAAGACCGTCAGTTCCTGCTGATGAGCGTGGAGAGCGAAGGCCACAACAACTACCTCAGCGGCCAGCAGGCCAGCTACTACAACACCTTCACCTGCGTGCGCAAAAAAATCCCGTTCCGCCCGCAGCTGAGCACGCCCAGGCCGACCATTGCCGGCCCGCAGACCGCCATCATTGTCGGCCCACCGGGTGAAGAGATCTTCACCGACGAACTGGGCCGGGTGAAGATCCAGTTCCACTGGGACCGCAAGGGCCAGCATAACGACCACAGTTCGTGCTGGGTGCGCGTCGCCCAGTCCGGTGCCAGCGGTGGCTTCGGCAGCATCCAGATCCCGCGGGTGGGTGACGAAGTGGTGGTGGTGTTCCTCGATGGCAACCCCGACCGCCCGTTGATCATGGGCAGCCTGTACAACAGCACCAATACCCCGCCATGGTCGCTGCCGGCGAACAAGACCCAGAGCGGCTTCCTGACCCGGTCGATGAAGGGTGACGGCGGTACCGCCAACTTCTTCCGCTTCGAGGACAAGGCCGGCGCCGAGCAGATCATCATGCATGCCGAGCGCAACATGGATACCGAGATCGAGCTCGATGAGACCCATGATGTGGGGAACAACCGGAAGATCACGGTTGGTGGCACGCACACCGAAGTAGTCAAGCAAGACACCGTGGTGAAGGTGACCGAGGGCTCCTACACCCTGCAGGTGGACAACCAGTTCATTCAGATTGCCGCCAACCAGCACATCATCCTGCAGGTGGGCGACAGTAGCATCACGCTTCGGCCGGAAGGCATCGAAATCAAGGGCAAGGTCATTACCACGACCAGCTCCGACATCACCAAGATCACAGGCGCCCCGGTGCGGATCAACGACTGAGGCCAGACTCATGTACAAACCCTCGATCTACGACCGGATCTCCGCCAGGCGCGAAGCGCTGGAGGAGGAGGCGCGCCTGGCCAAACTGGCGGAAGAAGCCAAGGCCGCCGAACCTTTGCCCGAGCCGGAACCGGTACCCGTGGCGCTGCAGGAGGTGGCCAGCAGTTTCACCTTTGGCGGGTTCAACCTGCAGTTTCCGGGCGGCTTTCGTTTTCGCGATATCCAGACCACCCTCGAGCATGAAGGCGAACCTGTCTCGTTGAAGATACGCCGCCGCGATGCGCCTGCGCAGCAAACATTGGAGCAACTTTTCGAAGCCTCGCTACAGGTGCTGCGTGAGTCGAACCCGACATTGCGGGTTATCCGGCAGCGTGATTGCAGCCTTGCCGGTAATGCAGCCAAGGTGCTGGATTTTCATTTTGCGGCGGGCCTTGAACAAAGGCACGGCAGACTGGTAGGTGCTCTGGTGCCAGTCCAAGGTCAGGATAAATTGCAATGGGTCGACATCTCGTGCGTGGTCGACCCCTCAAGGCCAGCGCTCAGCCTTTGGCTGATCGAATTTGACAGCATGCTGGCAGGCCTTGTCGGCAACTGAGGCTCAACCCCTTTTCGTTATCAGGAATTTTCATTACATGGACTATCAACTACAGGAAGGCGGCATCGTACTGCCTGAAGGCTTCCAAGACCGCACCGTCAACATGTTCGTACTGGGTGCCAGCATTCCTGCCCCCTTGAGCATCACGGTTTCCAGGGACAATCTGCTGCCGGGGGAAGCGTTGAAAGCCTACGTTGAGCGGCAGGTGAAAATGCTTTCGTCCAAGCTGCGCAGCTACTCGCTCATGGGGACCAAAGCCGTAACCCTGTCGAGCACGGCGCCCATCGAGGGCCTGCAGATCGATGCCTACTACATGAATGAAGGCCGCCCGTTCTACCAGCGCCAGGCAGCGTTCCTGCTGACGCCCGAGCGCGCCCTGATTTTCTCCACCACCGCCCAGGCAGATTTCAGCCCTCAACAGAATCAGGACTGGCAAAACCTGCTAGCGAGCTTCCAGCCCCGTACGAACGGTGGAGCGACTACCGAGCCAAGCGAACAGGAGTAACCCCTCATGTTCGAAGCGGCCAGGTTCGGCGACGAAATTTCGCACACCAGCGCGCTCGGAGGGTTCCTCCTTGGAGCCGCCCTGGGTATCGCGCTGGTGGCCACGGTGGCCATCGCCACCTTCACCTGTGGGTTTGGCGTTGCGCTGCTGGCGGGTATGGCAGCAGGCATCGGCGGCAGCCTGCTTACTGCTGCGGGGGAGGCGTGGGGACGAAGTAGATCATCCCCCTCAGGGACGATAGCTACCGCGTCACCCAATGTCTTCATCAACAGCCTAAAAGCCGCACGCGTCGAAAAAAGCATCGGTGCCTGTGACAAGCACCCGGGGCCGGTGAAGATCGCCGAAGGCTCGACCAACGTCTTCATCAACAGCGTGGCGGCTGCGCGCAAAGGCGACAAACTGACCTGTGGTGCGACCATTTCCGGTGGTTCGGGCAATGTGTTCATTGGCGGTGGTACCTACCAATACCTGCCGGTGGACGACGAAGTCCCGAAATGGCTGCGTACCACCGTGGACGTACTGATGGCCATCGCCGGTGCCGCCGGTGGTATCGCCCAGTTGATCAAGGCCGGCACCCAGGCCGGCATGAAAGCGATCATGCCCTGCGCCCTCAAATTCACTGCAGGCTTCGTTGCAGGGGAGGTGGCAAGCCGCTACGTGGTCGAACCCGTGGCACGCCGAGCCATCGGCGGGCTGGTCGGCAACCCGGTCGACCTCACCACCGGGCGCAAACTGATCCCTGATGAAATCGACTTCAGCCTGCCCGGCCTGATGCCCATCGAATGGTCGCGCTTCTACGCCAGCGACCTCACCGTCGACAGCGTGCTCGGCAGCGGCTGGGTGCTGCCTTGGGAACAAAGCCTGCGCCGCCAGGGCTCATTCATCTGCCTCACCGACAACCAGGGCCGCGAAGTTCCATTCGTGACCTTGCAACCGGGCGAACGCATCTACAACCCGCATGAGCAGGTGTACCTGGTCTGCACCGAAGGCGGTCACTACCTGCTGCAGACCCTCGACAACCTGTTCTTCTATTTCGGTGAAGTCCCCGACAGCAACACCGAAGTGCCGCTGCAGCGCATCGAAAACGCCCTCGGCCACTTCCTGCACTTCACCCGCACGCCCGACGGCACCCTGACCGACATCAGCGCCACCGGCGGCACCCGCATCCACCTGCACTACGACAACCCCCTGGGCCGCCTGACCGACATCAAGCGCGTGGTCGACAACCAGGCCGTCGAAACCCTCACCCAGTACCGCTACGACGAACACGGCCAGCTGAGCGCGGTGATCAACCGCAACGGCGACACCGTGCGCAACTTCAGCTACGCCGAAGGCCTGATGGTCACCCACAGCAACGCCCTGGGCCTGGGCTGCCACTACCGTTGGGAAACCCTCGGCGATAAACCACGCGTGGTCGAGCACTGGACCAGCGATGGCGAGCACTACCATTTCCGCTACGACCTCGATGCCCGCACCAGCTGGGCCACCGACGTGCTCGGCCGCGAGCTGGAAGTGCAGTACAACGCCGACCACCGTGTCATCGCCAGCCGTGACTACGGTGGCGAGCGTTACGCCATCGAGCTGGACGAGCAGGGCAACATGGTCGGCCTGGACCTGCCGGATGGCAACCGGCTCGCCTTCCAGTACGACGAATTCGCCCGCCTGCTGGAAGAAACCGACCCGCTGGGCCGCAAGACCACCTACGAATATCACCACCTGACCACGCTGGTGACCCAGGTCAGCTATCCGGATGGCAGCACCTGGCGAGCGCGCTACGACGACAAGGGCAACCTGCTCGCCGAATTCGATGCCCTCGGCCAGATGACCGAGTACCTCAACAGCGACGACGGCCTGCCGCACACCATCATCGATGCCACCTACAAGTCCAAGTACCTGTGGTGGAACACCCTGGCCCAGGTCGAGCGTTATCAGGATTGCTCGGGCAAGAGCACCTACTACCGCTACGACGAGCGTCAGCACCTGGTAGCGGTGACCGATGCGCTGAACCAGACCACCACCCTGGAGCGCAAGCCGGACGGTGAGGTGCTGCGCATCATTCATCCGGACGGCACGAAGGAAACCTTCAGCTACAACGTCTACGGCCAGGTGCTCAGCCATACCGATGGCAAGGGCCAGACCACTCGCCTGATGCGCACCGCACGTGGCCTGCCCAGCAGCCGCGAGGATGCCAAGGGTCAGCGGGTGCGTTACGAGTACGACAAGGCCATCCGCCTGACCGCGCTGGTCAACGAGAACAACGCGACCTACAGCTTTGCCTATGACGCCTCGGACCGACTGAGTGAAGAAGTGCGGGTGGACAACCTGACCCGGCGCTTCAGCTACAACGTCGGTGGCCATCTGACCCGACTGGATGAAATCGGCTACGGCGAAAATGCCGAGCGGCCCGAGCGTCACACGCTGTTCGAGCGCGACAGCATTGGCCGCTTGATCGCCAAGCTGAACCGCGATTCACAGCAGCAGTTCACCTACGACGTAGGCGACCGGCTGCTGAGCATCGAGCGGCATCAGAGGCAAAAATTACACGTCAACTGAGCCCTCAAGCAGTACCCGGTGATAGGCTGGTCATAGCTGCAAAGGTAAGTTGAATTCATTCAAAGGTGCTACCGGCGCAGACGTTGAGTATTGTTGGGCGGCAAGCGACGGCTCATCAAATGAAGTTTGGACCGCCAAAGCCAAGAAGACGCAAAAAATTTCTGGAACTGTATGCAGTTAACTACAGGAGGTTATGTGATTAGCATTGATGTCTCAAATATAAAGTGCTTTGAAGAAGATGGGGTGCTAATCGTTGCAGTTGGTGATGGGGCAATCGATCCCCAGAATTATCTGATTATTTCTCGATTAGATGATGAGGATAATGCGACTATCGATGATGCAATAGGGCTTCAGGTCGCTGGTGCTAGTTACGAAATAAACAACTCGATTAGCAAGGTGATTTTAGGGGGTGATTGCTTAAGGGTTGAAATAAAGCCGGAATTTGCAATGCATTTTGGTGCAGCGATAGTTTTGGCTAAGTTCAGCGATGAAGTTTTGAGGGCAGGGGGAGTATGCTCCTTGCGTGAGGCTCTTGAGGTGATTTTTGAGGGGAGTGCAGTTAATCTTGTTGCTTAAAGCTAAGGCCAAGCCGCTCTGCGCCAGAGTATGTATCAAGATATAAAATAAAGCCGCTAGCAGAGAAAACAAATGCCTATTAAATACAGAGCTGGCTTGACTGATGCGGAGCTAATATCGCTTGAGTCTGCAGTTAATTTTACCTTGCCCATAGCATATAAGAACTTTTTGGCGCGCATGAATGGATTTCACTTGACTGATCCTGATTATGGGCAGTTGCCATTAAGCGCAGTTGAAGATGGGGTGATTAGTTTTGACCGATTGTTTGGGGTTGATTCAGAGGAAGAATGCAATGACCTGATCAGCTTTAATAATGAATTTATTTCTGAGTTAGCATTTATTAAAGGTATTTTGGTGATTGGGGAGGATGGGGGAGGCAATCCTTATGTGCTTGTTACTGAAGCGAGTAAGGATGGGGTCTATTATTGGGATAGGACTCACTTACATGAGTCTGATAAAATAAATATATATGATATAGCTGGGCAGGATGATTGTGGTCATCTATATAGGATTGCAGGTGACTTCGATGAGTTTTATTCTTTGATTTTGACAGGTCTTCCTGATGGTGTTGAATTTTTAGAAGAGAGTTGAGTTTAGTGGTGTTTTTTATCTTTTGAAACTAGGTTGGGCTGCTATTGGTTGGGATTGTCCATTGAGTGATAGCAGTGTTGAGTTCCGCCCTCAGGATTGAGAGAGCATTAGCGTCGGTTGTTTAACAGGCCACGGTTTTTCTGGCCCTGCTAGCGTTATGGAAAAGCAAAAGGAGCTAAAATATGTTAAAGTCTTTAATGTGGCAAGAAGGTCTGGTTCTAAGCATTAAGGTTGAAGAGGGTTTGTATCTTATTGCTCAGATGCGAAGCAACCACCTTTTGGAGGTTTTTAATATTTTCGAAAGTGATGATGATTGGGCGGGCGTTGATTTAAATGACGTTGATGTATTGTTTGCAATTTTCGTTTTCATAAAAAACATAAAAAAGATTTTTTCGCGAGTGGTTTCAACTGATGCTGTAGTGCCGAATGTTCGGCCTGTGGAAAAGCGTATGCTTTCTGCGATATTTGGAACGCCAGGGAATACGGGTGCGAAACTCATTGAGTTGACTGACGGCTGCTCTAATATTGGGGCTAAAGTTATTAATGAGAATTTGTCGCCGGATAGAAATCTGGATCTAATTTATCGCTATGAACTTTGCGGGATGGTAGGCGATCCCGAAAAAATTGTTGCTCGCATTAAGACTTATCGGGAAACTGGAATTAACTGGGATTCATCTAAAGAGTTTTTGTTTCCTGGTATTCAACAACCTCTAAGTTGAGATTCTTGGAATGTATATAGGGGGCAGGAGGGGGCTGGGCTCAACTGTAATATTTACAGAGTGATGATGGCATTTTAGCAGAGTTGATGCCTAGGTGCCGTCATTTATCATCGTGGGCTTGATGATTTTCTTGACTAACCTTGCTTTATAGCGGCTGGTCCGCGAAAGTGGTTTGTCAATGGTTTCTGAACATGTCGTCTGCAAGGGCATAAATCGAGGGGGATTTAAGCGGTGGAAGATTTGTCTGCATTCACACATCTGATCCATGGCAAAGGCTTTTCTGAGGCAATTGCAGCAGGCGTCGAGGACTGGGAGATCTTGCTCGATAGGCGGGAGCAGCCTGCATTTGATGATGCCTGGGGGAGTGTATTTCAAACCCTGCATATAATGAGCTATCAAAACCCAATGGCCGAAGCTGAAGTTACCTCGTTGAGGGAGTTTGCATTCAAGGCCATGTTACAACTCACCCAAGATGCAGAAGTCGCCGCTTACGTCTCGGATGATATCGGCCTGATTGCCGATGCGCTGGCAAAAGCTCTGATGTCTACTTACTGCGATCAGTTGCTTGCTAGCTACAAGGCTGGGCGCTTTCCGTGTTAGGAGCTCTTGTATCGAAATAGTGCTATCGCTGGTGGTAGGGTCATTTGGGCGGTGGGTGGTTGTTAGTGACATGAGCCATAAATATCACGGTGTATTATGAAGGGGTTGATGTGTAGATCATGAATGATATACAAGGCGAGATCGAAGATAAGTACGATGTTGAACGATTCAGCAAGGTTCACCTCTGGCTTGGGATAAATTTCACCAGAGAAGATGAGTACTTGAAATATTTTGAAATTGACTATTCAAGCGATTACGAAATTGACGATCCTCAATATCCAGTCTGTCAGTTCTGTGCCGATATTGGCGAACGCTGGTATGACGAGGATTTTATTGGCATCATCCCACGGAAACCCAATCTGGTTGATATTGATGCCATGCTGGGTGAATCCGCAATCGATAGAAGCGAATGGGAAAGGGTGAAAGCCATTTGCGCGAATCTAGGCATTATCAAGATGAATGCTATGTTTTGGTATTCGGATGGTGGCTTGCATATGCCGACGCCACTGAAAGAAGATTACAATGGCCTGCGCTACATTGGATTGTTTGAGGGTGATTAAAGCCTGGTCAGGAGCTTGAGCATGAATGATCAAAAGTTTGTCGATGCTGTTTTTTTCGAACTGTTCGATGAGAATTTTTGTCGGTATCAGGACTCGCTTACCAAACCCACTACCGGGGAGCAGGATTCATACGGTCGCGCGCGCAATGCGCTTGCTTTGTTAAATAGCGCACAAAGGCTCGATGTTGTTGAGTTTCTCAGGGTGGTAATCGCAGATACTGCCTCTGTAATATTGGGGGCGCTGGATGGCGTCCATTTTCCTGATGGCCTTGAAGGCGAATGCGTTGTGAGTCTCGATGGGGTCGAGATTCAGGGCGATTTGCAGGATATGTTTCTCAGTAAAGCCCAAAATCTTGGCATTTATGATTGAGTTCTGAGTTCCTGCCTGACTGAGGAAATACACAATGGACTGGAAAGCACTTGAAGCCGACACCGCCGCCGCAGTAAAAACTGCGCTGTCTGACTTGCGCGCCACATACCCCGGTGAGGTGTTCTACGCCTGCGCGGTCTACACGGACAGCGGGGCAATGACACTGGGGGTGGCTGCCAACTCACAGCAAGCGCTTGAGCGCAAGCTCGACAGGGAAGCTGAGGCCGAGCGCTCGGAACTGCGGCCCTATTACACTTGGTGTACGTCGGAATGGGCTTATGAAGCCTGGCGGGGCGAATGTTTCAGGGCTGTGTGTATGGATCTGGCATCGGCCGAACCGAAAGAGGACTTCGGAGTATTCAGAGAGCGTTTGAGCCAGTTGATGATCGATGTATTGGCGGGGCTGAGGAGCCAGGGATTCTTCGAGGCTGTTTTTTCAGAGGTTCCAGTATTGTTCGTGACAGTGACGGATGATGCGGGGGCGGAGGGGCTTGAAGATCGTTCGGCGAGGGTGTTGAACACTGAGGCTGTTTTTCGGGAATTTGTGCAGCGATATCCGGCAATTATAGTTTGAAGCTGCATCGTGTAGTGGCTGGTAGGCGTGTCGCTGGATGGCACGGGCTGCGCCCGTGTTCGCGGGTAAACCCGCTCCCACAGGTTTCGCGCCAGTCCTTGGAAACTGGGCAAGATCTTGGGATCAAACGACGGCCAGCTGAGCAAACCGTAACGGCGACACTGTGAGCAGTGGCATGCCGGACGACATCGTAGGGCGTCTCAATCAATGCGGTTTAGGCCAAACGCGTTTTGTTCTGTGAGCAAGCGGCCAAGGCTGTGATAATGGAGGGCAATCACAAGAGCCATGCCATGCTGACCATCTCTAACAACGTGCATCTGCCCGATGCCGACATCGAACTGACCTACATCCGCGCGCAAGGCGCCGGTGGGCAGAACGTCAACAAGGTGTCCAGCGCCGTGCACCTGCGCTTCGACATTCCCGCCTCGTCGCTGCCCGCGTTTTACAAGGAGCGGCTGCTGGCACTGCGTGACAGTCGCATCACCGGCGACGGCGTGCTGATCATCAAGGCCCAGCAGTACCGCACCCAGGAGCAGAACCGCACTGACGCACTGGCGCGTCTTGCCGAGTTGATCATCGCTGCCGGCAAGACTGAGAAAAAACGCCGCCCCACCAAGCCGACCCTCGGCTCGAAGACCCGTCGCCTCGAAGGAAAAGCCAGGCGCAGCACGGTCAAGGCGGGGCGGGGCAAGGTGGAGTTCTAAGACTCTGTGAAATCCCAAAATACCAACCGTCGCTTTCCCGGTTGATCGGAGAGCATGGAGGCACCGGTACAGTGAATTCAAACGGAGCTGCAAATGCCCTCAAGGACGACCAAGCGCAAGAAAAAACCACCGCCCCCCGGCGGTGAGGTACACGATTACCTGGTAGAAATGGATTTCTGGGTCAAGTGCGCCTACCTGTTCACACCGGCGTTCCTGGCGCTTTTTGTCGGCCTCGGTGCTGTGGGAATAGCCCTCTTCATCTACCCCGTGATCAGCATCGTCTACTTCATCATCCGCCACCGTTACTTGAAAAGCGTACCACCTGATAAGCTGGTCCATGTGGTGCCCTGGAGTCATATCTATGAGGGGCGGAGCATATCCATGATCATCCTGAACCTCTGGGTACTGGCGGGTGGATACGCAATCTACAATCACTTTTTCTAAGTGGTTCCACTGCGTGGAACCACATTCGTTTGTACTCCCTCGCCACTCGCGCTTATCTGTCGCCAAGCACGACCTGCCTTTCCCGTCGTGATCTCAAGCGAACAACAAGAACGGGACCCACCCGCGCGAGGAGATTCCCCATGCAGCAACACCAGCACATCCTGGTCTGGCTCAACGACGTGGCCAGCGACCTGCACGCCATCCGCCACGATATCCACGCTCACCCTGAACTCGGTTTCGAAGAAAGCCGCACCTCGGCCCTGGTCGCCACGCTGCTGCAGCAGTGGGGCTACGAGGTGCACACCGGTATCGGCAAGACCGGTGTGGTCGGTGTGCTGCGCAATGGCAGCAGCCCGCGCAAGCTGGGGCTGCGTGCCGACATGGACGCGCTGCCGATCCATGAGGCCACCGGTGCCGCGTACAGCAGCCGCCACCAGGGCTGCATGCACGCCTGCGGCCACGACGGCCACACCACCATGCTGCTGGGCGCGGCGCGCTACCTGGCGGCGACGCGCCAGTTCGATGGCACGCTGACGCTGATCTTCCAGCCGGCCGAGGAGGGCCAGGGCGGTGCCGAGGCGATGCTCGCCGATGGGCTGCTGGAGCGCTTCCCCTGCGATGCGCTGTTCGGCATGCACAACATGCCGGGGCTGCCGGCCGGGCATCTGGGTTTTCGCGAGGGGCCGATGATGGCCTCGCAGGACCTGCTGACGGTCACCCTCGAGGGCGTCGGCGGGCATGGTTCGATGCCGCACCTGACGGTCGACCCGCTGGTGGCAGCGGCCAGTGTGGTGATGGCGCTGCAGACGGTGGTGGCGCGCAACATCGATGCCCAGGAGGCGGCGGTGGTCACGGTCGGCGCGCTGCAGGCGGGCGAGGCGGCCAATGTGATTCCGCAGCAGGCGCTGCTGCGCCTGAGCCTGCGTGCGCTGGATGCCCAGGTGCGGGCGCAGACCCTGGAGCGGGTGCGGGCGATCATCGTCAGTCAGGCCGAAAGCTTTGGCTGCACGGCCCGTATCGAACACCGCCCGGCATACCCGGTGCTGGTCAACCATGCCAAGGAAAATGCCTTTGCCCAGCAGGTGGGTGAGGCGTTGCTGGGCGCCGACAAGGTCGATGGCAACACCCGCAAGCTGATGGGCAGCGAGGACTTTGCCTGGATGCTGCAGCGCTGCCCGGGCGCCTACCTGTTCATCGGCAACGGCGTACAGCGGCCGATGGTGCACAACCCGGCCTACGACTTCAACGACGACATCCTGCTGACCGGCGCCGCCTACTGGGGCGCGCTGACCGAGAGCTGGCTCAAGCCTGCCTGACTGCCCTGTATTGACGACTGCCGCTGGAGCCCGGGCGCGGCTGCGCCTGGTGATCACTTGAACAGAAGATGGAGTGTTCCGCATGCAGATTTCCAATACAGGCGCGTCGCGTACCCGGCAAGTGGTCGCGGCGGTCATCGGCAATGCGCTGGAGTGGTATGACTTTATCGTGTACGGCTTTCTGGCGAGCATCATCGCCCGCCAGTTCTTCCCCTCGGATGACGAATACGCCTCGCTGCTGATGGCCCTGGCCACCTTTGGCGTGGGCTTTTTCATGCGCCCGGTGGGCGGGGTGCTGCTGGGTGTGTATTCCGACCGCAAGGGGCGCAAGGCGGCGATGCAGCTGATCATCCGCCTGATGACCGTGTCGATCGCCATGATCGCCTTCGCCCCCAACTACCTGGCCATCGGCATGGGCGCGCCGCTGCTGATCGTGGTCGCGCGCATGCTGCAGGGCTTTGCCACCGGCGGTGAGTACGCCAGCGCCACGGCGTTTCTGGTGGAGAGCGCGCCGGCCAACCGCAAGGGCCTGTATGGCTCGTGGCAGCTGGTGGGGCAGTGCCTGGCGGTGTTTTCCGGGGCGGCGATGGTCGCGCTGGTCACCCACCTGTGCACGTCCGAGGCGCTGGACAGCTGGGGCTGGCGGATTCCGTTCGTGCTCGGCCTGCTGATCGGCCCGGTGGGGCTGTGGATTCGCAAGCACATGGAAGAGCCCGAGGAGTTTCTGCAGGCGCGCAAGCAGGCCAAGGGCCAGGCGCCGAGCCTGTGGCAGGTGCTGCGTGAGCACCGCCGCAGCCTGCTGGTGTCGATGGGCCTGGCCTGTGGCGCGACGGTGTCGTTCTAAGTGGTGCTGGTGAACATGCCGACCTTCGCCCACAAGAACCTCGGCCTGCCGCTGGACCAGGTGCTGCTGGTGCAGATGCTCGCGGTGGGCCTGATGACCGTGGTGATTCCGCTGTCCGGCGCACTGTCGGACCGGCTCGGCCGGCGGCCGGTGCTGATGGCCTTCACCCTGGCGTTCTTCGTCATGGTCTACCCGCTGTATGTGTGGGTGGCTGCGGCGCCCTCGATCGAGCGCCTGCTGGTGATGCAGCTGCTGCTGTGCAGCGCCATCGGCGGCTTCTTCGGCCCTGCGCCGACCGCGCTGGCCGAGCAGTTCCCGGTCGAGGTGCGCTCAACCGGCGTGTCGGTGGCCTACAACGTGGCGGTGATGGTGTTCGGCGGCTTTGCCCCGCTGATCGTCACCTGGCTGAGCAAGGTGCTCGGCACCCCGGTGGCGCCATCGTTCTACGTGCTGTTCGCCTGCCTGCTGACCCTGCTTGGCACCTATTGCCTGAAAGAAGCACCGCGCGCCGGCAAGGCCGTCGCCTACAACCTTGGAGTAAAACCGTGAACGCGTTAGCTATCGACCCAATCGTCGCCCTCGACGCCGAGGCCCTGTCCCGGGCCATTCATGCCCGCCAGGTGGCGTGCCGCGAGGTGATGCAGGCTTACCTGGGCCATATCGAGCGTTGCAATCCGCAGGTCAACGCGCTGGTGTCGCTGCGCGCAGGGGAGGAGTTGCTGGCCGAGGCCGAGGCCTGCGACCGCGAACTGGCGCGCGGCCAGTCCCGTGGCTGGATGCATGGCATGCCCCAGGCGATCAAGGACCTGGCCGCCACGGCCGGGCTGCGAACCACGCTGGGTTCGCCGCTGTTCGCCGAGCAGGTGCCGGCACACGACGCCATCAGCGTGGCGCGGGTGCGGGCGAGCGGGGCGATCATCATCGGCAAGAGCAATGTGCCGGAATTCGGCCTGGGTTCGCAGAGCTACAACACGTTGTTCGGCACCACCACCAATGCCTACGACCACAGCCGCGTGGCCGGGGGTAGCAGCGGTGGCGCCGCGGCGGCGCTGGCCATGCGCTTGCTGCCAGTGGCCGATGGCAGCGACATGATGGGCTCGCTGCGCAACCCGGCGGCGTTCAACAACGTGTTCGGCCTGCGCCCGTCGCTGGGGCGGGTGCCCTATGGGCCGACGCCTGAGCTGTTCGTCCAGCAACTGGCCACCGAGGGGCCGATGGGGCGCAGCGTGACCGATGTCGCTCGCTTGCTGACGGTGCAGGCCGGCCATGACGCGCGGGTGCCCTTGTCGCTCAATGACGGCGGGCGGGATTTCGCGGCGGGGCTGCAGCGTGACTTCAAGGGGGCGCGCATCGGCTGGCTGGGCGACTACGACGGTTACCTGCCGATGGAGGATGGGGTGCTGGGCCTGTGCGAAGCCGCCCTGGCCGATTTCGCCGAGCTGGGCTGCGTGGTCGAAGCTTGCCAGCCCGCCTTTGATCTGGCGCGGTTATGGCAATGCTGGCTGACGCACCGCCACTTCCTGGTGCACGGCAACCTGGCGGCGGCCTATGCCGACCCAGCCAAGCGGGCGCTGCTCAAGCCCGAAGCGCAATGGGAAGTGGAGGGTGGCCTGCAGCTCAGCGCCGCTGCTGTGTATCAGGCGTCGCTGGACCGCAGCGCGTGGTACCAGGCCATGCAGAAACTGTTCGAGCGTTACGATTACCTGCTGTTGCCTGCGGCCCAGGTGTTCCCTTTCGACGCAGCCGAGGCGTGGCCGAAGGTGGTCGGGGGGCGGACCATGGACACCTATCACCGCTGGATGGAGGTGGTGATCGGGCCGACCCTGGCCGGCTTGCCGAGCATGAGCGTGCCGGTCGGTTTCAATGCCGCCGGGCTGCCCACGGGCCTGCAGATCATAGGCCCGGCCCAGGCCGACCATGCCGTGCTGCAGCTGGCCTATGCCCATGAACAGTTGACCCGCTGGGTGGAACGGTGCCCGCCGCCGAGCCTGTTGCCACGTTGAGGGGGCTGGCCCGGCCCGTATCTTGCTGGGCATGATGACCATCCACGCACAGACAGGGAGGTCGGAAACATGGGCACAGCGACAGACAGCGGCGGCGTGCGCTCGGTGGAGCGTGCGCTGGCCATCGTCGAACTGCTTGGCGAGCATCAGGCCCTCGGCCTGGAAGAGCTGCATTACCTCACCGGGCTGCCCAAGGCCACGGCTTCGCGCATGCTCGCCACCTTGCAGGAGCAGGGCTGGGTCTACCGTGGGCTCAGCGACCGGCGCTACCGCCTGTGCGCCCGCCGCCTGTTCGGCGACCGCCAGCAGCGCTTCAAGCGCCAGCTGGTGGAAAGCGCCGCGCCGCTGTTGCTGGATCTTAGCGAGCGCACCGGGCTGGTGGTCGACCTGTCGTGCTTCGATGGGGAGCGGCTGGAGGTGATGGAAAGCGCGATTCCCCAGGTATTGCGCAAACGTTACCCGAACAACTGCCAGATCGTCGGCCAGCATGCCAGCCTGTTTCATTCGGCGATGGGCCGGGCGTGCCTCAAGGAGTTGGCGGTCGATGAGGTGCAGCGCCTGGCCCAGCACGAGCGGGTAGGCGGTGAAGCGCTGCTGCGCGATCTGGAAGGCGATGCGCAGAAGGGCTTCGGGCAGCGTACCGAGGGGTATTGGGAGTATCCGGTGCGTTTGCCGTTCCTGATCCGGGCGATTGCCTTGCCGGTGCGGGTGCAGGGGCAACTGGCCGGGAGCATTGCCTTGCACTGGCCGCTGGACCAGGCGCCGGTTGAGCAGGTGTTGAGTTTGCACCTGAACAGCTTGGCGGCGACGGTGGGGGAGGTTCAGCATGCGTTGGTGGGTTAGGGGCGTTAGGGGTGGGGTGTTTGGCGGTAGATTTTTGGTGGGTTTGAGATCGAGCGCCGCCCGCGCGGCGCATCGCGAGCTTTGCTCGCTCCTACGTTTGTTTCGGGCCAATCAGTCCTGGGGGATATGCGCGCGAACGCCTTGGCGCATGGCGCGACATCCCGTCGTACAAACCAGGCGGTCGCGCGCGCCTGTCACAGGCGTTACTGGCCCGAAACAAACGTAGGAGCGAGCAAAGCTCGCGATGCGCCGCGCGGGCGGCGCTCGATCTCCCAGGCGCTATAAAATTCAAGGCATACACTCAGCATTTACCTCCCAAAGGTAACCCCATGCTGGTCATCGAGCACCTGCACAAGTCCTTCCCCACCGCCCAAGGCCCGCTTCAGGTCCTGCGCGGCGTCGACCTGAGCCTTTCCCACGGCAGCAGCCTGGCGCTGATGGGTGAATCCGGCAGCGGCAAGAGCACCTTGCTGCACCTGGTCGCCGGCCTCGACCGCGCCGACAGCGGGCGCATCTTCATCGACGGCACCCCCCTGCATGGCCAAGGCGAAGCCGCCCTGGCCCGCTGGCGACGCGAGGGCATCGGCCTGGTATTCCAGCAATACAACCTGATCAGCAGCCTCGACGTGGCAGCCAACCTGGCCTTCCAGGCGCGCCTGGCCAAGCGCCACGACCCGCAGTGGCTGGCCTACCTGGCCGAGCGCCTGGGGCTGACCGCCTTGCTCGAGCGCTACCCGGAGCAGCTGTCCGGCGGCCAGCAGCAACGTGTCGCCATCGGCCGGGCACTGGCCAGCCGACCAGCGTTGTTGCTCGCCGACGAGCCCACCGGCAGCCTCGACGAAGCCAGCAGCGACGAGGTGCTGGCCTTGCTCCTGCAACTGGTCGGCGAGGCCGGCAGCAGCGTGCTGATGGTGACCCACAGCCCGCGCCTGGCCGCTCGCCTGCAGCGCCGCTGCGTGCTGCACCAGGGCCGGGTGCAAGGCTGATGAACAACCTGCTGCTCGCCCTGCAGGCACTGGGCAGCCACTGGGGGCGCCACCGCTTGCAGTGCATCAGCGTCTTTACTGGCCTGTGG
This sequence comes from Pseudomonas sp. LRP2-20, assembly GCF_024349685.1. Lineage (NCBI taxonomy): Bacteria > Pseudomonadati > Pseudomonadota > Gammaproteobacteria > Pseudomonadales > Pseudomonadaceae > Pseudomonas > Pseudomonas sp. LR2-20. The sequence continues at coordinate 2,929,504 of NZ_AP025944.1, forward strand.
CTGGCCACGGCGTTGTGGACCGGTGTACAGGCCCTCAACGCCCAGGCGCGCAGCGACTATGCCCAGGCCAGCGCCGTATTGAGCGGGCCGGCGCAGCGGCAGATCGTTGCCCGCGACGGGCAGCGTTTCGACCAGGCGCTGTATGTGCAGCTGCGCAGGCAAGGCTGGCACGTGACGCCGGTGCTGGAGGGGCGCTTGCGCCTGGCCGGTGAGCCAGCCGTTGCCGTCAGGCTGATCGGCATCGAGCCACTGAGCCTGCTGCCCGGCATGGCCGTCGCAGGTGCCGACCCGGCGAGCTTCGATCTGCAGGCTTTCATCGGCACACCAGGGCAAGCCTGGGCCGGGCCGGATACCCTGCGCCAATTGGCGGGCAAGCGGCGCACGGCCGATGGCCAGGCGTTGCCGCCACTGGCCCTGAATGAGCAATTGGCACCCGGCGTGCTGCTGGTGGATATCGGCGTGGCCCAGGCCTTGCTCGATGCGCCGGGCCAGCTGTCGCGGCTGATCAGCGACACCGACCGGCCGTTGCCACAGGCCTTCGCAGAGCGTTTGAAGGTCCAGCCGCCGGACGATGACAGCGACCTGCAACGCCTGACCGCGAGCTTTCATCTCAACCTGACGGCCCTCGGTTTGCTGGCCTTCGTGGTCGGGCTGTTCATTGCCCATGCCGCCATCGGCCTGGCGCTGGAGCAGCGGCGCGGCCTGATGCGCACCTTGCGAGCTTGCGGCGTGAGCCTCAAGGTGCTGCTGGCGGCGTTGGCCCTGGAGCTGGGAGCATTCGCCTTGGTCGGCGGCCTGGCGGGTGTGGCGGCGGGTTACCTGCTGGCCGCGCTGTTGCTGCCCGACTTCGCCTCCAGCCTGCGCGGCCTGTATGGTGCCCAGGTCTCCGGGCAGCTGCATCTGCCGCTGTACTGGTGGCTGGTGGGCATCGCCGTGAGCCTGCTCGGCGCCTTGCTGGCGGGCATCGACAGCCTGTTGCGTGCAGCGCGGTTGCCGTTGCTGGCGTTGGCTCAACCGCAAGCCTGGCGGTTGGCCCAGCGGCCCTGGTTGCAGCGCCAGGCGTGGGTTGCCGCAGCCCTGGCGTTGCTGGCCTTGGGCTGCGGCGCCTTCGGCAACAGCCTGCCGAGTGCCTTCACCCTGCTGGCCGCCCTGTTGCTGGCGGCCGCATTGCTGTTGCCGGGCACGCTGGCCCTGTTGCTGGCTGGCCTGGCGCGGCATGCCCGGCGGCCGCTGGCGCAGTGGTTCGTCGCCGACAGCCGCCAGCAGTTGCCGGCGCTGAGCCTGGCGCTGATGGCGCTGCTGTTGGCATTGGCCGCCAGCGTCGGGGTGGGTGGCATGACCGAAGGTTTCCGCCGCACCTTCGTCGGCTGGCTCGACCAGCGCCTGGCTGCGGACCTGTATGTCACACCCCGCGACAGCACGCAGGCGCTGCAGATGTACCAACACTTGCAGCAGGCCCCCGACATCGATGCCGTGCTGCCAAGCTGGCGAGTGGAGTGGCGCCTGCAGCGGTGGCCGGTGCAGGTGCAAGGGGTGAGTGATCATCCGTTCTACCGCAGCCACTGGCCGCTGTTGGAACAGGCTCCGGACGCCTGGGCGCAGGTGGCCAACGGGCAGGGCGCCATGCTCAGCGAACAATTGGCGCGGCGCCTAGGTGTAGGCATCGGCGATACCGTGCAGCTGCCGGGCGAACCGCCGCAGGGCATGCGGGTGGTGGGCATTCACGCCGACTACGGCAACCCGAAAGGGCATGTACTGGTCAATGCCGACTGGCTGCGCCAGCACGCGGCGACGGCCAGCCTGAGCGGTCTGAGCCTGCTGATCCGGCCTGGGCAGGTTGCCAAGGTCAAGGGCGCGTTGCAGCAGCGCTATGGCCTGGACGAATCGCAATTGGTCGAGCAGGCCAGCCTCAAAGCCTGGTCGACGCAGATATTCAGCCGTACCTTCGCCGTCACCGCAGCCCTGAACAGCCTCACCCTCGGTGTGGCTGGCGTGGCGCTGTTCATCAGCCAGCTGACCCTGGGCCAGCAGCGCCTGGGGCAGCTGGCACCGCTGTGGGCGCTGGGCGTGCCGCGCCGCTGGCTGGCCTGGCTGAGCCTGGGCCAGACGCTGATGCTCAGTGCCTTCACCGTGCTGCTGGCCATCCCCCTCGGGTTGCTGCTGGCCTGGTGCCTGGTGGCGGTGGTGAACGTTCAGGCATTCGGTTGGCGGCTGCCCTGGCACGTGTTTGCCAGCCAACTGCTGCAACTGGCCGCGCTTGGCGTGCTGACCAGCCTGCTGGCCAGCGCCTGGCCGTTGTGGCAACTGGCGCGGCGCCAGCCGAGTGAGTTGTTGCGGCGGTTTGCCGATGAAGGTTGAAGCCTGGCTGTTGCTGGTCTGCCTGCTGCTGGCCGGGTGTGACGCGCCTGCGCCGCCGGCCAGCGGTTATGCCGGCCTCGGCGCGCAGGCGGCGGCGTTCAAGCAGGTCACGCGTGACACCGCGCTGGTGTTCCCCCGCGACCACGGCGCCCACGACGGCTATCGCATCGAATGGTGGTATGTCACCGCCAACCTGCGCGATGCCCAGGGCCGCGACTGGGGCGTGCAATGGACGCTGTTCCGGTCAGCCCTGCGCCCCGGCCCCGAAACCCACGGCTGGAACAGCCCCAACCTGTGGATGGGCCATGCCGCCCTGACCGACCCGAGCGGCCACCAGGTCAGCGAAACCCTGGCCCGTGGCGGCATCGGCCAGGCTGGCGTCGAGACCGGGCCGTTCCGGGCGTGGATCAACGACTGGTCGCTGCAAGGTGACGACAACCTGCAGCGCTTGCAGATGCGTGCTGGCGGCCAGGGCTTTGGCTATGACCTGACCCTGGCCAGTGACAAGCCGCTGGTGCTGCACGGCGACCGGGGTTACAGCGAAAAGTCCGGCAAGGGCCAGGCTTCGTACTATTACAGCCAGCCGTTCTACCAGGTCAGCGGCGAGGTCGAGCGGGACGGGCAGCGCATTCCGGTAAGCGGCCAGGCCTGGCTGGACCGGGAGTGGAGCAGCCAGCCGTTGGCGGCCGGGCAACGTGGCTGGGACTGGTTTTCGCTGCACCTGGGCAGTGGCGCCAAGCTGATGCTGTTTCAGGTGCGTGAGGACCAGGGGCAGCCGTATCGGGCGGGTACCTGGGTTGGGCCTGACGGGGAGGTACGGGCGTTACAGGGGGCTGAGGTCGAGCTGACGCCGCTGGACTGGACACGCCAGGCCAACGGCAAGCGCGTGCCGACCCGCTGGCGGGTTCAGCTGCCCGCGGTGCAGCTGGATGTGCAAGTCGAGGCGGTGCAGCCCAAGGCCTGGATGGGCACCCGATTTCCTTACTGGGAAGGGCCGGTGCGGGTGAGCGGCAGCGCACAAGGGCGGGGGTATCTGGAGATGACCGGGTACTAGCGCCGAAGAATCGACGAAGACGAATGTAGGGTTCATCTCGCGGTTATGCTGGAAAGTCTGTCAGCACCTGGTAAATCTGCCAGTAGCGCGCTTTTGCACCTGTGAGCAAATTAAGCCATCACCTGATACAGCGCAGCAATGCGCTGAATGGCTTACTCACTCGAAGAACGGTGCTCGATAATGCGTTTGCTAATGTGCCTGTTGTTTGTCATCGCAAGCTGTTTGACGGGATATTGGATTCTGCTGCGACCTTCCGTACCTGTACGCCCTGTTGCAGAAACCCAAGTTCTTTTGCTGGCAACAGTAAAGTCGCCATTGCTGGTCGAACTGAACCAACGCGGCGCACGAGCAGTAGAGCAACTCAAACGCTGGTATGACTCCACCACCGATGATTGTGGCGGGCCAGACAAGCCGAGCTACCTGTGCAGCGGTATCGCTCTGCGCGCCACCGCCACCAGCCCGGATTCGCTGCCATGGGATCCCAGTGAGAAGCATATCGACAAAGGCAGCATCGCGTTTTCCTGGGTCCGCCGTGACAGCAACTTTGGCCGCCCCTTCGATAGGGCGAACGGGTTCTTGTTGCCACCCCCTCAGGGCGTGCCGGAAGGCAAGATCAACAACCTTGAAGTACTGTGTACCTTTCCCACCGACGGCAATACGGACGTGCGCGAAGCTGCACAGGGGTGCGGCCCTCGCGAAGGGCTCGAAAGTACAACTGATGCCTGCCAGAAGGTGAGCATAACGAGTGCGGACGATTGGCTGAGAAGGTACAGCGTTGAGGATGTGAAGAGGGCGTGGATTTGCGGTTGGGACCTTCGCGAAAAACCGGCAAACATGAGAGCCGAATGGTTTGACATGGCAATTGAAGTAAGAGCAGGCCTGGTGGGTGAGACGTGGATGGGGTTCAACGAGATATTATTGCCCGTCTGGCCATCGGGCAGCGGGGCCAAGCTACCAGTGCAGGCATTCTTCTATGTCGAAGGTGATCAACAAGCGCAGGTGAAGGCGCAGTATGACCAGATTCGCTACGAACGGTATGCCCAGTCAATCCCTGTCATTCGCACGAAGTTTCCAACTGACGAGGATCAGGTCATGGTGTTTACCTACGCCGAAGAGGATCAGGCCGTGGGGCGACCTGTTCCCGAACCTAACATTGATTTCGAATCCGAACCGGTGGGTGAACGTAATGATTTTGTTGTTGACGGTGTCACGTTCTTAATGGCTAACCGCGGTGGCATCAGCGATGATAAGTATGTGGGCCAAGAGCTGATTAAGCTTAAGCACTTAGCGTTCGAGCATTACATTCATTTTTTATTGCCGGGCAAGGGGCGGCGTAAAGTACGATATAACTGGGGTTGCAACGATTACTGTATGAGATATACGACCATTGCGGAAAATCAGAAAGTCCTTTCGGTGGAGCCTGAACTGCGCTATGGGACCGATGAGTTTATTATCGACGGCCCAGAAATAGTGACGGTTTATATTGATGACGGAGGTGAAGACAAGCGCATGGTGCTGGACAATCTCGAGGTAAGCGCACTGCCAGTCGAATAGCCAGTACCAGCAGCCGTGACTGGACATGTGAGCCTCGTCGCGGGCAAGCCCGCTCTATCAGGTACCACGCGTCTCAAGTGCGAGACCGTCTTTGTGGGAGCGGGCTTGCCCGAAGAAGAGGCCGGCACGGAAGTGTCAGATTTTTTGTGTGCGGGCCGGTAACGGCCTGCCGTCAGGCAGGCCCTGATCTTCACCAGGTTGGCCTGATGAACCGATCTCCGTACAGAATCGCAAATTGATTCATCGCGCTTTTCCAATCATGGGCCGGTTTTCCCCAATTGGCTGTTATGTTGCGCAATCCCAGCCAAATCAGTTTGGTCGCTGCGTCATCATTCGGGAAATGCCCTCGGGTCTTGATGACCTTGCGTAGCTGGGCGTTGATGCTCTCGATCGCGTTGGTGGTATAGATCACCTTCCGGATGGCGGGCGGAAAGACAAAGAATGGAATCACGCGATCCCAGGCGCGTCTCCAGGCAGCCACCACCGTTGGATATTTCTCACCCCACGGCCCGCTCTCAAACTCATCGAGTGCTTGCTCAGCCGCTTCGGCATTGATGGCTTGGTAAATCGGTTTCAGTTCCTTGGCCAGTGCGCGCCGTTTGTCCCAGGCCGCGTAGTCCAGGCTGTTGCGGATCAGATGCACGATGCACGTCTGCAATGTCGTCTCTGGAAACACGGCGCTGAGGGCTTCTGGCATGCCTTTAAGGCCATCGGTCACGGCAATCAGCACGTCCTCGACGCCACGTGTCTTGAGATCGTTGAACACCTTCATCCAGAACTTCGCACCCTCAGTGTTCTCGATCCAGATGCCCAGGATGTCGCGCGTCCCGTCGGGTAGAACGCCCAAAGCCAAGTAAATGGCCTTGTTGCGCACCAGGCCTTCTTCGCGAATCTTCACCCGCAGCGCATCAAAGAAAATGACCGGGTACATCGGCTCCAATGGCCGCTGTTGCCACGCGCCAATTTCGTCCATGACCTCGTCTGTCACAGAGCTGATGAAGTCGGGTGAAACGTCGGTTCCATACTGCTCGGACAGGAAGGCCCGGATCTCTCTGACTGTCATTCCACGGGCGTACATGGCGATGATCTTGTCGTCGAAGCCAGTGTAACGGCGCTCATGTTTGGGGATCAGGATGGGCGAGAAGCTGCCGTCACGGTCGCGAGGGATATCCAAGCGCAGAGGCCCATCGCCGGTTAGCACTGTCTTGCCGCTTTTGCCGTTGCGCTGGTTGGTTTCATCCTCCGGGCGCTGCGCGCCCGGCGGATAACCCAGGTGGTGGCCAAGCTCGGCATGCAGAGCGCGTTCGATCAAGGCCTTCTTGAACGCCGCAGAGGCATCCTCGATAGCTTCTGCGGTCATCAGGCCCTCACCGAACTGCTCCAGCAGCTCCTTGGGGATTTTGGGCAGGTCACGCAGGGGTTTCTTTTTGGTTGGCATACATGCACCTCTTACTCATGTTATGCCCGAACACAAAATTTCTGACACCCTCGCCGGCACAGGCAGCGGACTACCCGGGCTTTTCACCGCGAAACTCACTCGGGCTCACGCCGCACTGCTTGCGAAAGAACCGGCTGAAATACCCCACGTCGGCAAACCCCAGTTCATGGGCAATCGCCTTCACACTCGCATCCGAATGCCCCAGCACCCGCTTGGCCTCCAGCACCAGTCGGGCATTGATCACAGTCATCGGGGTCATCCCCAGGTGCTCCTGGCACAGGCGCCCCAGCGTCGCCAAGGTCATGCCCAGTTCACTGGCATAGAAGCCCAACGGCCGGTGCTCGCGGTAGTGCCTGTCCACCAGCTCGCGAAACGCGGTCAGTTGCTGGCTGCGCCGTGACGCGGGGCGATGTGCCGGGTCGAGTGCCTGCTGGGCATGGCGCAAGGCCTGGATCAGCAGGGTGAGCAGCAGCGCCATGCTGCTGGCCACGTGCTCACGGGCGCGGTTGTGGTATTCCTCGCGCAGGGCAAAGCACAGCGGCAGCAACGGGTCGTCTTCGCTGGGCCAATGGGGCAGGGCGATGACCTGGGGTCTGTGCAGCGGCGCCAGCAGATTGGGGGCGAGCACCTGGGCGATGCTTTCCAGCGGTGGCTGGGCGGCGGTGATCACCTGGCCTTCGACCTCGCCGGCCCAGCGAAAACCGTGCACCACCTGCGCCGGTACATACACCACACAGGGTGCGCAGACGTGCACGCGCTCGCTGTCGAACAGCACTTCGCCGCTGCCGCTCTGCAGGTACAGCAACTGCAGCAGGCCGTCGTGGCGGTGCGCGGCGATTTCCCAGTTGTACGCGCCGGAGCGCTGGGAGATCTGCTCCACATGCAGGGATTCGTGCCACACCGGCTGTGCGGTTTCGCCGTACAGGGCGTAGTTGGGGATCTTGTTCATGTTGTTGTAATTGTTCTGATCGCACCCGGCCACTGTGCCACAGCCAGGCACAGGCTTCAGGTGCCGGTCACAAAATTGACCGGAATGTGGCGACGCTTGCAGGTTTTGTCCATTCTGCCGGCCTGCCCCTCGGCCCTAGGCTGTTCGCCAGATCAAGCGACACTCTGGAGAGCGGCATGCATAACAACAAGATTTCCTCCAACTGGCTGGGCCTGGATTCAGCCGTTTGCGTGGTCACCGGCGCGGCCGGTGGCATCGGTGCGGCGCTGGCCGCGGCACTGGTCGAGCAGCAGGCCCATGTGGTGCTGCTGGACCGTGACGTTGACAAGTGCCGCGAGCTGGCTGCCAGCCTGGGCGAGCACAGTGTCGGTGAAGTCAGTGCACTGGCCTGCGATATCGCCGACCCGGCCAGCGTCGAGCAGGCTGCCGCCCAGGTGCAGGCGCTGCATGGCCGCTGCGACGTATTGGTGAACAATGCCAGCGTGCTGCGCCCAGGGGCGCTGGAAACACTGAGCCTGGAGCAGTGGAACCAGGTGCTGGCGGTCAACCTCAGCGGCTACCTGCTGTGCGCACAAGGCTTCGGCCGCGGGATGCTTGCACGTGGCCAGGGGCGTATCGTGCATGTGGCGTCGATTGCGGCGCATTACCCGCAACCCAACAGCGGTGCCTATAGCGCGGCCAAGGCCGGGGTCAGCATGCTGTCGCGGCAGATCGCCGTCGAGTGGGGGCCGCGCGGGGTGCGCAGCAACGCCGTGTGCCCGGGGCTGATCCGCACGCCGCTGTCGGCGGCGTTCTATGCCGACCCGCAGGTCGAACGCCAGCGCAGCGCGATGACCGCCAACCAGCGCATCGGCGAACCGCAGGATATCGCCGATGCCGTGCTGTTCCTCGCCAGCCCGCGCGCCGACTACATCAATGGCGCCGAACTGACCGTGGATGGTGGCCTGGAGAGCATGCCCATGGCGCTGATCCCGCGCCCCGGCTTCGAGGGGGTGAAGGCATGAACACGCGCAGCTGCGATGTGCTGGTGATCGGCGCCGGGGCTGGTGGCCTGGCGACGGCGATCACGGCGAAAAAGCATGGTTTGGACGTGCTGGTGATCGAGAAGGACGACTGCTTCGGCGGCACCACGGCGTTTTCCGGTGGCGTGCTGTGGGTGCCAGGCAACCGGCATGACCAGAATCACAGCCATGAGCAGGCGTTGACCTACTTGCGCAATGAAACCGGCGCCTGTTTCGATGCGGCTGGGGTCGAAGCGTTCTTGCGACATGGGCCGCAGATGGTGGAGTTTTTCGAGCGCGAGACCACGGTCAAGTTCGTCCCCACGCTGTACCCGGATTACCACCCGCAGGCCGAGGGCGGTGCCGATATCGGCCGCTCGATCCTGGCCGCACCTTACGATATACGCGGCCTTGGGGCGGACATGGCACGGCTGCGCCCGCCGCTGAAAACCATCACCTTCATCGGCATGATGTTCAATTCGTCGAACGCCGACCTCAAGCACTTCTTCAACGTCACCCGTTCGCTGACCTCGTTCGGCTACGTGGCCAAACGGCTGCTGACCCACTTCAAGGAACTGCTGCTGTACCGCCGCGGCACCCAGGTCACCAGTGGCAATGCCCTGGCGGCGCGGCTGGTGAAGTCGGCGCTGGACCTGGGCATCCCGATCCTCACCGGCACCCCGGCGCGGCAGCTGCTGCGCGAAGGCGGGCGGGTGAGCGGGGCACTGGCCCAGCAGCAGGCGGGCGAGTTGCGCATCGAGGCGCGCCGGGGCGTGGTGCTGGCGTGCGGGGGGTTCTCCCATGACCTGCAGCGCCTGAAACAGGCTTACCCGCATGTGCGCCGGGGCGGCGAGCACTTTTCGCCGGTACCAGCGGGCAACACCGGCGACGGTGCACGCATGGCCGAGGCCCTGGGTGGCAAGGTGGACATCCGCCTGCAGGCAGCGGCGGCGTGGATGCCGGTCTCGAAGGTGCCGATGGCAGGTGGCAAGCAGGTGGCTTTTCCGCACCTGCTTGATCGCTACAAGCCTGGGGTGATTGGCGTGCTGCGCAGCGGCAAGCGCTTCACCAATGAATCCAACTCGTATCACGATGTCGGCGCGGCGCTGATCGAGGCCTGTGCCGAGCAGCCGGAAACTGCCATGTGGCTGGTCTGCGACCGGCGCACCCTGGCCAAGTACGGCCTGGGCTACGCCAAGCCTGCGCCGATGCCGCTGGGGCCACTGTTGCGTAACGGTTATCTGCTCAAGGGCAACACCCTCGCCGAGCTGGCGGCCAAGGCGGGTATCGATGGCCAAGGCCTGGAGCGTACGGTGCGCGAGTACAACCTGGGTGCGGTGCACGGCGAGGACCGGCAATTCGGCCGTGGCAGCACCACGTTCAACCGCTACCTGGCCGACCCACAACAACAGCCCAACCCGTGCGTGGCGCCGCTGGGTGACGGGCCGTACTTTGCGGTGAAGGTGGTGATGGGCGACCTGGGCACGTTCGATGGTATCCGTACCAGTGTGGTCGGCGAGGTGCTCGATGGCGAACGGCGCGCCATCACCGGGCTGTACGCGGTGGGCAACGACCGCGCCAGCATCATGGGCGGCAATTACCCCGGCGCTGGCATCACCCTGGGGCCGATCATGACCTTCGGCTACATTACCGGGCGGCACCTGGCCGGGGTCGAGCAGGGGCTGGCCAGTGCCGATCAGACGCGGGAGGTGGCGTGATGGACAAGGCGATTGTCGATCACCGTATCTACACCATCCGGCCGCGCGGCATGGCCGCGTTTCTCGAAGCTTTCGAGCAGCTGGCGATGCCCATCCTGCGCCGGCACCTGGGGACACCGCTGGGGTTCTACGTCAGCAGCATCGGGCCGCTGAACCAGGTGGTGCACCTGTGGGGTTACGACAGCCTGGAGGATTTCGAGCGGCGTAGCGCGGCGCGCGATGCCGACCCGGATTTTGCCGCGTACCTGCAGGCCACCCGCGACCTGGTGGTGGCGCAGGAGACGCGGATCATCAAGCCAGTGCGCTTGCGCAATAGCTTGATGAGTTGACTGGGCCCCTGTGGGAGCGGGTTTACCCGCGAAAGCGGTGGTGGATTCAACGACGCATTCGCGGGTGAACCCGCTCCCACAAATACCGCGCATTACCCCCAATAAAAACAACAAGAGGTCAGGTAAATGAACCATCCCATCGACATACGTCAATTGATCGACCAGCAACCCATCGGCGCCTACCAGAAATGGGTAGTCTTCCTCGGTTTCCTGATCATCGCCCTGGACGGTCTGGACGTCGCCATCATCGGTTTCATCGCCCCCCAGCTGAAAAGCGAATGGCAGCTAGGCCCCCAGGCCCTCGGCCCGGTGCTCAGTGCCGCGCTGATCGGCCTGGCCCTCGGCGCCCTGGTCGCAGGCCCCTTGGCCGACCGTTACGGGCGCAAGGCGGTGCTGCTCGGCAGCGTGCTGCTGTTCGGCCTGTGGACCCTGGCCTCGGCCTTTTCCCCCGACCTGGAAACCCTGGTGGCGCTGCGCTTTCTGACCGGCCTGGGTCTGGGCGCGGCGATGCCCAACGCCAGTACCCTGGTCAGCGAATACGCCCCGGCGCGCAGCCGCTCGCTGCTGATCACCCTGGCCTTCTGCGGTTTCTCGCTGGGGGCGGCGCTGGGTGGCTTCGTCAGCGCCTGGATGATCCCCAACCTGGGCTGGCGCAGCGTGCTGGCGCTGGGCGGGGTGTTGCCGCTGCTGGTCTTGCCATTGCTGTGCTGGCGCCTGCCCGAGTCGGTGACCTTCCTGGTCAGCCAAGGCGCCGACCCGCAGCGTGTCCGGCGCATCGTCCAGCGCCTGGCACCGGCACACTGCGGCCCCGACAGCACCTTCGTGGTACCCGCCATCAGCGCACACAAGGGCGGCGCCATCGGCACCATCCTCTCACCCCGCTATCGCTTCGGCACACTGATGCTGTGGACGGGCTACGTGCTGGCGCTGTTTCTGGTCTACCTGTTCAGCGGCTGGCTGCCGACCCTGGTGAAGGAGGGCGGTGGTTTTTCGGTGTCGCAAGCGGCCATCGTCACGGCCTGCTTCCAGATCGGCGGGCCGGTCGGCGCGATTTCGGTGGGCTGGGCCATGGACCGCTGCCACCCGCAGCGGGTGCTGATGTTGACCTTCTTGTTCAGTGGGGTGGTGATTTTCGCGATTGGCCAGGTGGCCGGCGATTTCGCCTGGCTGTGCGCCATCGCCTGGGCCGTGGGCTTTGGCCTGAACGGCGCGAGCGTGGGCATGAATGCGCTGGCGGCGGCGTTCTACCCAACCGAGGCGCGCGCTACCGGCGCCAGCTGGATGAGTGGCATTGGTCGCTTCGGTGCCATTCTCAGTGCCTTTGCCGGTGCGCAGATGCTGGCGCTGGGCTGGAGTTTCGCCCAGGTGTTCGCCTCGCTGCTGGTCCCGGCGGGGCTCGCTGCATTGGCGGTGCTGCTGCAGGGGTGGCGCGCAAATTCAGCAAGGAGTACGGATGTACTCCATTCGTCGCGAGGATAATCAGAGTCAGATCGGCAGCGCTGTATGGCTGTGCGGGCCTCTTCGCGGGTAAACCCGCTCCCACAGGATCACCACAAAGCTGAAGATGATGCGGTCCTTGTGGGAGCGGGTTCACCCGCGAAGAGGCCAGTGCAGGTTTACTTGAACCCTGTCACTGCATGCGGCACATAGGGCGCTTCCAGCCGGGCGATTTCCTCGGCGCTCAGCTGGAACGCCAACGCCGCAATCGCATCATCCAGCTGTGCCACCTTCGAGGCCCCGACAATCGGCGCCGACACCCCGCGCTTGCCCAGCACCCAGGCCAGCGCCACCTGCGCCATCGGCACACCGCGCTCACCGGCGATCTGCTCGACCACATCGATCACCCGGCCATCTTCCACTTCGGTTTTCTCGTAGAACGACTGCCCGGAAATATCAGTACGGGTACGTGCGGTCTGCTGCCCATGTGGCCGGGTCAGCCGGCCGCGGGCCATCGGGCTCCAGGGCATCAGGCCGACACCCTGGTCGAGGCACAGCGGGATCATCTCGCGCTCTTCTTCGCGGTAGATCAGGTTGAGGTAGTTCTGCATCGACACGAAGCGGCTCCAGCCGTTGCTGGCCGCCACTTGCTGGGCCTTGGCGAACTGCCAGGCATACATCGACGACGCGCCGATGTAGCGCGCCTTGCCGGCCTTGACTACGTCGTGCAGGGCTTCCATGGTCTCTTCGATGGGCGTGTGGTAGTCCCAGCGGTGGATCTGGTACAGATCGACATAATCGGTGCCCAAGCGGGCCAGGCTGGCGTCGATGTTGGCCATGATCGCCTTGCGTGACAGGCCCTGCTCGTTGGGGCGGGTGCTGCCTTCCCACATGTTGGCGGGGAAGAACACCTTGGTGGCGATCACCGTTTCCTCGCGGCGGGTGAATTCCTTGAGCGCCTTGCCGAGGATGATCTCCGAGGTGCCGGCCGAGTAGCTGTTGGCGGTGTCGAAGAAGTTGATGCCTTGCTCGACGGCGTGGCGGATGATCGGGCGGCTGTCGGCTTCGCCCAGGGTCCAGGGGTGGGTACCGGCATCCGGTTCGCCAAAGGTCATGCAGCCCAGGCACAGTTTCGAGATGTCCAGGCCGGTGTTGCCCAGTTTGACGTATTGCATCCGCTGCTCCTCAGTGATCGGTTGTGCGATGCAGGGAAGCTTAGCGGTGATGGCTGCCTGCGAAAATCCCGAATCGGTGCAGGCGCCATCCGCAAAAATTCACAAGCGCAGCAGCGGCTTGACCTGTTGCTGCAGGAAGTCGGTGACGGCCTTGATGCGCGGGGTGTTGCGAACGTCCTCGTGCACGGCCAGCCAGATCTCGATGCTCATCTGCTGTTGGTCCTGACCGGCGACCTCCAGGCCATGCTCCTGCGCCATGAATGCCGGCAGGCAGGCGATGCCAACCCCGCCGGCAGCCGCCTGGGCCTGGATGCGCAGGTCGTTGCTCTGCAGCACCAAGGGCGGGTTGCCGGTCTGGCTGAGCAGCCACTGCTGCTGCGGCGACTTGGCCTGGGATTCGTCATAGCCGATGTAGCGCGGCGCGCCCGTACTGCGCAGGTAGGCGGGTGCGGCGTACAAGCGGTAATCCAGATACCCCAGCAGGCTGGCCACCAGGGTCGGCTCGGTGGGCCTGGCCAGGGTGATACTGATATCGGCTTCACGGCGGGCCAGCGAGGCCCGCGACTTGCTGCCGACCAGTTTCAGGTGCAGTTGCGGGTAGCGCTGCAACAGCGTACCCAGGCGCCGGGCAATGATGCTGCCGAGCAACGCAGGCGGCGCGGCCAGCACCACTTCGCCTTCCACCTGCTGTTGCCCGGCATTGGCGAAGTGCTCCAGGGCGAACGACGACTGGCTCATCCGTTCGGCGTATTCGCCGACGCGGCGGCCTTCCTCGGTCAGCGCGTAGGCCCTGGGGCGGCGGTCGACCAGCTTGAGGTTCAAGGCGGCCTCCAGCGCAGCGATGCGCCGGGCCACGGTGGCATGGTCGACAGCCAGCTGCCTGGCCGCAGCCGACAGCGAACCGGTGTTGATGAAAGCGGAAAAATGGCGCAGGTCTTCCCAGTCGAGCATGGTGGGCCTCAGGTGTGGACGGCCATCATACGGCGTCCTGCCCGCTGCCGCGACCGCAGGGCAATCACTGACCGATGGCGACCCGCTTCGGTACTGGGGCGTTGTTGGCCTGCATCGATTCGACGAAGTCATCGATCGTGCGCCAGCTGTTGCAGGCCGCATCGAACCACACCCTGGCGACGATGGCCTGCTGCGCATCGCGCGCCTTGGCGACGGCGCTTGTGGCATTGCCAAGCTCACCTGCAAGCACGGTCCAGCTGACTTTCAATGCATCGAGCGCGCTGTCGATGGCGTTGATGTCATTGATCGCCAATGACAGGCTCAGGGTAAGGCCGTTCAGCGTGGCGACTTGCTGCTGGTCGGTGGACAAGGCCTGTTGGTCCGCGCTGATGGTGCTCTGGTACTGGCTGATGGTGGACTGCAGCGCATCGATCTTCTCTTGTGCCTGGGCCAGTGTGGCCACGCCGATGCCGGCCAGGACCAGTGACAGCCCGGCAGTGAACGGGGTCAGGAGCACGCCGAAGACCGTTTCGACGAAGCCCTGGGTTTTCTGCGCCCGGGCTTTGGCGATGGCGTCACGGTCGGCCTGGACTTGCCGCTGCAATTGCTGGATCTGCTGGTTGATGGTATCGATCTGTTGCTGGATATCGGCTTCCTGCGCCTGGATCTGGGCAATGCTGGTGGTCATCCTGGCGTAGGGCTGGCCGAGCTGCTGTTCGAAGGCCGTGAGCCTGGCACTGTAACCCTCGATGGCAGCCAGCATTGCCTGGACAGGGGCCTGCAGCGCCTCGAGCTGGTTGACGATGCGCGTTTGCACAGCGCTGTCGTACTCGCCTTGGAGCTGCTCGAACAGCGCATCGATGCACGCTTGCGCGGCCAGGAAGGTTTTGCCGCAGGCGTCGATCTGCGCCAGGATCTCGCTCTGGAAATAGCGGTAGCCGTTCTGTCGCCAGCCGACCACGAGGTCCTGGGCCTGGCCCAGTTGCTCATCGAGTTGTGGGTACCAGGGCGAAGACGAAGGCGCGATCGACACCTCGATCAAGGCCTGGCATGAAGCATTGAGCAGCAGCATCGAACCGATCGAATCGCTGATCTGCTGATTGGCCTGCGCGGCATCGAACGCCATGGGCAACGTCCTGTAAAGAGAGGTGGGCGGCCGGGGCACAGTGTGCCCCGGCCGGCAGGCGGGTACTGTCAGGCCGACATCGGCAGGGTCTTGGCCTCGACTTCGATCTTGGCGTTGACCAGGTGGTTGGCGGTGTCGATGGCCGTGCTCCACTCGTTCTGCGCGCCTTGGGTGAAGACCTTCTGCACGATCGTGGAGATCGCCTGGTCGGCCAGGTTCAGCTTGTCCACCACCCCTTGCAGTTCACCCTGGAAGGTGCCCCACTGGGTTTGCAACTTGGACAGGCTCTGGGTCGCCAGCTCGATGCTCGAAACGGCGTTCTTCGAGGCCATTTCCAGACCTTTCAGGGCAATCAGCTGACGTTGGTCGTCGGCCTTTTCCTTCTGATCCTTGGCGATCTGGTCGAATTGCTCATTGATCTTGTGCTGCATCACGCCCCAGGTCACGGCGCCGCCAATGATGCCGGCGGCGCCGATGCCGCCGCCGATCAGCAGGCTGGCACCGCCGGTCTCCGGCGCCAGCGCAATGCCCACCACCAGCGCGAAGATACCGATGCCGATGGCGGCGGCCGAGGCGGCGATGGCCTTGTTCTCTGCATCGATTTCGTTGTGCAGGCTGGTGATGGCGTTGTTCATCTTGTCGATGTCGCCCTGCAAATCGATCTCGGCCGCCTGGATGGTGCTTGAGCCTGTGGACAGTTTGTCGTGGGCCGCCTGCATCTGTGTGCCCCACTGGGTCAGTGAGGCGCTGACGCGGGTCATCTGCTTGATGACGTCCTGGATCGGCGGCAGCAATGTCTGCTCGATGATCTCGCGGATCTCCACCACCGACGGGTCATTGGCGCCTTGCGCGGTCGGGTTGCTGTTGGCGATCTGGATGATCGCGTCACTGGCCGCAGTGAACGTGCTGCCGAAATTGATCACCTGCAGCGGGATGGTCTTGGAAACCTCGGTGCCGAGCTGGTTGACCCATTGCCCGGCAAGCGCCTGGGCAGCCTGCAGGTCACCATTGAGGCTGTCGAACCAGGCCGGCTTGGGGTTTGGCGCGACGAACACGGTGTTGAGCACGGCGTGGCTGGCAAAGGTGATCAGTTGCGAGGCGTTGTAGGAAACGCCGGTGTTACCGAAGATGTCGTCCGGGGCGGGGGCCAGGTCGGTAGCTTCCTTGATGGCGATATTCATCATGAATCTCCTCGGTGGGTGGGGGGCGTGGGTGACAGGTGTTCGTTCACGCCCATGCCAATGATGGGAATGTCGGCCTGATCTGAGCCTTGCCGATGTCGATCGTTACCGGCGCGCCGACCGTGAGGTCAGTCTTCGACAAGTGCGCCACAAAGGTATCGATCGTCTGCCAGGCCGCCAGGGCGGTGGGCAGCGTGGCCAGATCGAGGTAGGCGTCAGGGCTGGCACCGGCCCTGAGTGCGGCAACGGCATCCTGGAGTTTGGTCTGCTGGTTGGCCCACAGGTCGACCAGCAGGGGCAGTGCATCGCGCAGGCCCAGGTACTGCGCTTCGATGCTGTACAGCGTTTGCAGCGTCGATTTGGTCAGGGCCAGGCCCAGAGCCTCGCCGGAGAGCTGCACCTTCAGCGCATTGATCTTGTTCATCTTGCGGATCAGCTGCTGGTCATCTTCGATCAAGGTGTAGAAGCTCTTGCCGATGCTCAGCACGGCCACCACCAGGCCCAGCACCGGCACCGTCGCCGCTGCCCCGGCTGCGCCGGCGCTATACAACAACGATACGGCGGACTGGGCAATGCCGGTGTCAGAGCCGATGGCGTCGCTGGTGATCTTGCTGCCCAGGGCCTGCACGGCGCTTACCAGCTCACCAAGCTCCTCGGTCAGCGCGAGCATCTGCTGCTCCTCGCTGGCCAGGGCGTTCCAGCCGGCCTCGATGGACGCGTCCATTTGCGGCAGCACACTGCTGAACGCCTGCATCATCCCCTGCAGCTCCTTCTCAGCGGCCTGGGTCGTGGCCAGGCTCTTGGCAACCTGAGGCAGCAAGGTCTGGGTGATCAGCTCGATCCACATGTGCGCGTCATTGGCCTGGGGTTTGGCCACCCCGGCGAATGCGCTGAACACGGCAGAGTAGTTCTGGAAGGCCAGGATCACCGGGGCCCAGACCTGCGCACGGTCCAGTTGCCAGACGTCGGCGGCGGCATCCAGGCGCTTGAACTCCCCGGCCACGGGCGGCAGCCAGGCGGGTTCATCTGGAATGGGCACGATCTGGATGCTCTGGCAGCTGAGCGCAAAGTTGTCGATGCCGACGATATCGGCGTAGGCATCGGTGAGTCTGGCGATGGCATCGTTCGGGTCGGGAGCAAGCATGGCGGCGGCCCTCGCTCATTGGCTGACGTTGAGGAAGGGGTCGAAGTTCATGGCTTTGCCATCGAACGACAAGGTGACGCTGTACTGGTACTTGGCCTGGGCACCCCGGCTTTCGACGCGCCCGGCCCATACGACCTCACCGGTGGTCAGGGTGGACTGCTTGGGCTGGCAGATGCCCTGTTCGATGATCTGCCCGGTGAACTCGACGATTTCGACGTCATCGCCGGGATTGACCGAGGCCACTGACCAGATGACTACCTGTCCGTCGGAACAGGTGGTGACCAGTTCGGTCTGGCCTTCGTTGTACGAGCCAAAGAACTTGTTGGTATCGATCAGGTACACATTGGAGCTCAGGTCGTTGGCAGCCAGTGCGCCTTCGACATCGACGACGATCAGCACGTTGATTTGCTTGGCCATGGTGGTGCTTCCTGCTTGGGGTGGATGAAGCGTTCAGACGACTTTCAGGTAGCTGGCGAACGTCAGGGTGCTGCCGTTCATCGACAGGGTGACGCTGTAGGGGAAACTGGCGTAGCGGCCCTGGCTTTGCACGCGGGCGTTCCACACGCCATCACCAGCGAAGGGATCGGGGGAGGGAATGCAGACTTTCTGCTCGACCATCTGGCCGGAAAAGGCCTGGATCGTCACCTGGCTGGCAGCGTCGACAGCGACCACTGACCAGGTCAGCAACTGGCCGTCCTGGCCCACGGTGTTCAAGGGGCTTTGCCCTTCCTGCCAGGAGCCCAGGTACTGGTTGGTGTCGACCAGATAGACATTGCCTTGCAGGGAGCCGGCGGCAAGCGCGCCGATCACATCCACTGCAATCAGGATATCGATGCGGTTCAAGGTCCTTCTCCCTGTGTGACGGATGCGTGGCAAGCCTGCCGACGGGGTAAGTCACATGGCCATCATGGCCGGAACGTCTTAGGTGTAGATGAGGGCCTGGATGAGGGCAAGGTGCCGCCAGATGAATGGTTGAGCCTGCCCGTGGCGGCGCTGGGAAAGCCGACGACTGGTGTTAGGATGGCTGCCATTTGCGCAATGGGTACCGCCATGCAACCCCTCGATCACCTGTCGTTGCACCTGTTCATCGTGGTCTGCGAAGCCGGCACCATCGCCCGTGCCAGCGAGCGGGCGTTCATGGCGCCATCGGCGGTCAGCAAGCGGATTTCGGATATCGAAGCGCGCTTTGGCACGGCGTTGCTCAAGCGCAGCAAACGCGGCGTAGAGCCGACCCCGGCGGGCCTTGCGCTGTTGCGTCATGCCCGTGGCCTGACCCGGGCCATGGAGCGCCTGGACAGCGAGTTGAGCGAGTACGCAGAAGGCGCCCGCGGGCATGTGCGGGTGCTGGCCAACGTGTCGTCGATCATGGAGTTCCTGCCTGAAGAGTTGTCGGCGTTCATGCTCGACAACCCGCTGATCCAGGCCGATATCGAAGAACGCTTCAGCCCTGATGTGGTACGTGGGGTGGCTGAAGGCAGTGCCGACCTGGGGATCTGCCGCACGTCGATGGCCGTCGGCGATCTGGAGTTCGTGCCGTACCGGCAGGATCATCTGGCCGTGGTGGTTGGCGCCGATCACCCGCTGGCCGGGCGGGGCAGCATCGCGTTCGAAGAGACGCTGGATTACGAACACCTGGGTTTGTCGGCATTCGCCACGCTCAACACGTTCATGCGCAACAGCGCCGAGGCGGCGGGCAAGGAACTGCGCTTTCGCTCGTACGTGTCGTCGTTCGATGCGGCCTATCGCCTGGTGCAGTTTGGCCTGGGCCTGGCGGTGTTTCCGCAGGAGGCGGTGGCGCGCTATGCGCAGCTGTTCGACCTGCGGGTGATTCCACTGACCGATGACTGGGCGCTGGGCGAGTTCGTCATCTGCATGCGCGACCGTCATGCCTTGAGCCTGTCTGCGCGCCGCTTGCTGGACCATTTGCTGCTGCGCGCGCCGGCTTGGCAAACAGGCAATTGATCCATCGTGGCTGGCGATGGATCAGCCCGTGAAACACGTCTTTTCTGCCCGCCGTGCTGCTCTTAGTCTGGCCCCACGCTTCAGACAGAGAGACCCCGATGACAACAATAACCCTCAATGAAGTCGGTATGCGCGATGGCCTGCAGAGCCTGCACACGGTGATGCCGACCGCCGCCAAGCTGCGCTGGATCGACAGCGCCTATGCCGCCGGCGTGCGCCATATGGAAGTCGCCTCGTTCGTGCCGGCCCGGCTGCTGCCGCAGATGGCCGACGCCAGGCAGGTGGTGGCCCACGCCCTGACTTACCCCGACCTGCTGGTGACAGTGCTGGCGCCCAATCTGCGCGGTGCGCAGGATGCCCTGGAGTCCGGCGCCCAGCGTATCGTCGCGCCGGTATCGGTCAGTACCGCCCACAGCCTGGCCAACGTGCGCCGCACGCCGCAGGAAATGGTCGAGGAACTGGGGCGCATGTGCCAGCTGCGCAGCGAGCTGGGGCGTCACGATGTGCAGATGATCGCCGGCATGTCGGTGGCCTTTGGTTGCACCCGCCAGGGTGATGTGCCATTGGCCGACCTGTGCGAGCTGACTCGCCAGGTGATCGAGGCGGGCTGCGACCTGGTCTCGCTGGGCGACACTACCGGCTACGCCAACCCCGGCCAGGTGGCAACGGTGATCCAGGCCGTGCGAGGCATTGCCGGCGAGCGCCTGCGCGCCGCGCACTTCCACGACACCCGTGGCCTGGCCCTGGCCAACAGCCTGGTGGCGGTGCAGCAGGGTATTCGCGAGCTGGATGCATCGCTTGCCGGCCTTGGCGGTTGCCCGTTCGCACCGGGAGCGTCGGGTAACACGGTGACCGAAGACCTGGTGTTCATGCTGCACAGCATGGGCCTGGACACCGGTATCGACTTGCCAGCGCTGATCGCCACACGCCAGTTGCTGCGTGAGGCCTTGCCGGATGAACCGCTCTACGGCGCTATCGCCCGCGCCGGGTTGCCGCTCAATTACCCAGGAATCGCATAATGTCCAGACTCCCCTTGGACGGCATTCGTGTCGTCGAGATTTCGCACATGGTCATGGGCCCCACCTGCGGCATGATCCTCGGTGACCTGGGTGCCGAAGTGATCAAGATCGAACCCACCCGGGGTGACGGTACGCGCCGGTTGCTGGGGGCGGGGGCAGGGTTCTTCCGCACCTTCAACCGCAACAAGCAATGCATCGCCGTCGATCTCGACACGCCCCAGGGCCGTGAGGCGGTGCTGGCGCTGATCGACACCGCTGACGTGTTCATCGAGAACTTCAAGCCCGGGCGCATGCTCAAGCTGGGCCTGGACCATGCCGCGTTGCGCCAGCGCAACCCGCGGCTGATCTACGCCTCGCACAAGGGCTTCCTCAGTGGCCCGTACGACAACCGCCTGGCCCTAGACGAGGTGGTGCAGATGATGGCCGGCCTGGCCTACATGACCGGCCCGGTGGGCCGCCCGCTGCGCGCCGGCAGTTCGGTGAACGACATCATGGGCGGCATGTTCGGCGCCATTGGTGTACTGGCCGCGCTCAACGAGCGCAACACCACGGGGCTTGGCCGTGAAGTGCAGAGCGCGCTGTACGAGAACTGCGTGCTGCTCGCGGCCCAGCACATGCAGCAGTACGTGGTGACGGGCCAGGCGGCGGCGCCGATGCCCAACCGCATCAGCGCCTGGGCCATCTACGATGTGTTCGCGTTCGCGGGTGGCGAGCAGATGTTCGTTGCCGCCACGGGTGAGGGCCAGTGGCATGCCCTGTGCCAGCTGCTGGGCCAGGCCGCCTTGCTCGATGACCCGACGTTGGCTAGCAACAATGACCGGGTATTGCAGCGGCCGCGGCTGCTGGCGCACCTGGCCGAGGTGTTCGCCAACCTCGATGCCCGGAAACTGGCTGTGGAGCTGGAGGCCAATGGCATTCCGTTCGCGCCGATCCGCCGCCCGGAAGAGCTGTTCGATGACCCGCACCTGACCCAGAGCGGTGGCCTGGCTGAGCAGCTGCTGGAAGATGGCAGCAGCACGCCGATGCCTTTGCTGCCGCTGTCGCTGGACGGCCAGCGCCTGCAGCCGCGCCGGCCGATCCCGCGCATTGGCGAACACACGTACAAGGTCATGCGCGAGCTGGGTTACAGCGATGAGCACATCGCCGAACTGTGCGCGGCTGGCGTGCTGAAAACCGACGATCAGGACCAGGGAGTGCGCTGAATGGCGATCTATCGATACGACACGCTGGCGCCGGCCATTCACCCGCAAACCTTCATTGCCGAGGAGGCCACAGTGATTGGCGACGTCACCCTGGAGCAGGGCGTCAGTGTGTGGCCGCAGGCGGTGCTGCGCGGTGACAACGCGCCAATCCGCATCGGCCAGCACAGCAACGTCCAGGAAGGGGCGGTGCTGCATGCCGACCCGGGCTTTGCCCTGACCGTGGGCGGCAACGTCACCATCGGCCACCAGGCCATGCTGCACGGCTGCAGCATCGGCGATGGCGCGCTGGTCGGGATCCAGGCGGTGATACTCAACGGTGCGGTCATCGGCCGCAACTGCCTGGTCGGTGCCGGCGCTATCGTCACCGAGGGCAAGGTGTTCCCCGACAACTCGCTGATCCTCGGGGCGCCGGCCAAGGTGGTACGGGAGCTGAGCCCAGAAGCCATCGCTGGCCTGCAGGCCAATGCCGCCGAGTACGCGCGCAAGGGCCAGGCCTTCAAGGGCAAGCTCGTGCGCATTGCCTGACGCGTTGCACGCGGTGCCCACCTGGGGCGCCGTCGCTCTCCAATAATTACAAGAATGGAGATCCACCATGGTTGCCCTGACCGGCGAAGTGGCGCGCGAGCGCGCCGACAGCCACATCGATGAACTGCTGCTGTACCGCCGTGTGGCCTGGCGCATCATGCCGCTGGCCATCATCTGCTTTCTGTTTTCCTACTTTGACCGCATCAACATCAGCTTTGCCAAGACCCAGATGCAGGCTGAGCTGGGCCTGAGCGATGCCGCCTATGGCCTGGCCGCCAGCATGTTCTTCATCGGCTACGTGCTGTTCGAAGTGCCGAGCAGCCTGGGCCTCAAGCGCTACGGAGCGCCGGCGTGGATCTGCCGGATCATGGTGTCCTGGGGCTTGGCCACGGCGGCACTGGTGTTTGCCTACACCCAGTACACGCTGTACTTCCTGCGCTTTCTGATCGGGGTGATGGAGGCCGGGTTCGGGCCGGCGATCCTGTTCTACCTGGCCTGCTGGTTCCCCAGGAAACACCTGGCGAAGATGAACGGCCTGTGGTTCCTCGCCGTGCCCCTGGCAGGTGCCGTGGGCGGGCCGGCAGCGGGCTTCCTGCTGGGGACGATGGATGGCGTGCTGGGCCTGGCCGGCTGGCATTGGCTGTTCCTGATGTCGGGGTTGCCGTGCGTGCTGCTGGGCGGGCTGGTGCTGTGGAAACTGGACCGCGACATCGAGTCGGCCAAATGGCTGAGCCGCCAGGAGAAAGACCTGCTGGCAGAGAACCTGGCCCAGGACCGACGCGTGCAGAAGCCGGTGCTGGGGTCGATCTGGCGGGTACTGCTGACCCGTGAAGTGGCGATCATGGCGTTCATCTACTACGTGGTGAAAACCGCTTCCTACGGCCTGAACTTCTGGATGCCGCACCTGATCAAGTCGTCCGGCGTGCAGGACATGCTCTGGGTCGGTGTGCTGTCGGCACTGCCCTATGCGGTGGCCTGCATCGGCATGGTGCTGCTGACCCGGCGCTCCGACCGCACCGGCGAACGCAAGCGTTACCTGGTGTACTGCCTGCTGGCGTCGGCGCTGGGTTACCTGTTGGCGTGCCTGTACGCGGACTCGTCCTGGGCCATGATGGCGGCGCTGGTGCTGGCCACCGCCGGCACCTTCATCGCCATCCCGATCTTCTGGACCATCCCGCAGTCGACCTTCTCGGGCCTGGCCATTGCCACTGGCACGGCGGCGATCAACTCGGTCGGCCAGTTGAGCGGCATCGTCGCGCCGGTGATGGTCGGCAAGATCAACGACCTTACCGGCAGCAGCTACATGGGCATGTTGTCGATTGCGCCGCTGATCCTGATCGCCTGCCTGGTGGTGATGCGCTACGTCAGGAACCCGAAAGCCTGAGTTCCCCTGCTGTCCAACAAGAACAATAACAAGGCGAAACCATGAACATTTCTCACTCCCAGCGGGCATCGCTGATGCTCGCGGCGCTTGGCTGCGCGTGCCAGGCAGCCCAGGCAGGCTGGGTCGATGACGGCAAGGGCAGCCTGGAACTGCGCAACTTCTACTTCGACCGCGATTTCCATGGTGATACGGCCAACCAGTCGCGGCGCGGCGAGTGGGCCCAGGGTTTCATGCTCAAGTGGCAGTCCGGCTATACCGACGGGGTTATCGGCTTGGGCCTGGACGCGGCCGGCATGCTGGGCGTCAAGCTCGACTCTGCGCCCGACCGCAGCGGCACCGGGCTGTTGCCGCGAGGCAGTGACAAGCGTGCTGCGGACAACTATGGCAAGGCGGTCGTCACCTTCAAGGCGAAGCTGTCACGGACCGAGCTGCAGGCGGGTGGGTTGAGCCCCCAACTGCCGCTGCTGGCGTCGAATTACAGCCGCCTGTTCCCGCAATGGTTCAATGGGGTGCAGGTGGTCAGCAAGGACCTGGATGATTTCACCTTCACCGTGTTGCAGGTGGATGCTACCAAGCTGCGCGATTCCACCGACTTCGAAGACCTGACGGCGATGGCGCAACAAGGCGCCTATTCAGCGACGGTGAGCAGTGACCGGTTGTATTACGCCGGGGCCGATTACCAACCCTTGAACAACCTGACTTTGAGCGTGCACAGCAGTGAACTCGAAGACCTGTTCCGCCGTGATTTCGCCGGTTTCAAGTACCGCATCGCCCTGGGGCCGGGTGAGGCGTTCACCGAGTGGCGCTGGTTCAACGCCAGGGAACAGGGCAGAGCGTTGCTGGGGGAGGTGGACAACCGCACCTTGAGTACCAACTTCGGCTACAGCCTGCACGGCCACAGCCTCAGCGGCGGCTACCAGAAGATCCGCGGCGATACCGCCTACGCCTATGTGGGCGGTACTGATACCTACCTGTTCAGTGAACAGCAGGTCAGCACCTTCGCCCTGGCCAACGAGCGTGCCTGGATGCTGCGCTATGACTACAACTTTGCCGCCCTCGGCATCCCTGGGCTGACATTCAACGTGCGTTATGTGAAGGGTGACCAGGTCGACCCGCAGCGTATCGCCACGGCCAAGGGCAGGGCACTCGAGGTACGGGACGGTGAGGGCAAGGAGTGGGAGCGGACCACGGACATCACTTATGTGGTGCAATCGGGGCCATTCAGGAACGTGTCGCTGCGCTGGCGTAACGCGAGCATGCGCTCGAATTTTGCCGATGCGGCGGACGAGAACCGGTTGATTGTCGGCTATACCTTCGATTTCTGAGGTGCGGCAGTTCTTCTGTGGGAGCTGCGCTTGGCGGCGATGGGCCGCACAGCGGCCCCAGGGTTGTCGGGGCTTCAAAAATCCTGCAGGTAACAGGCGAGGGCTTTGCCCTCGATCGCCGGCAAGCGCGGCTCCCACAGGGGGCCGTGTCAAGGTGCAAGATGTCGCAGGCTCTGAAACCGGTTTCAAAAGATGTCCAAACCAGCTAGATTACGCCGTTTTTCCGGCCTGACCGGACACCAGATGGCGCAACCCAAGGCCGCCCCAATGCCGATGAGGACTAGAAATGCCTGAGCATGCCCCCGACAACCCGCGCCGGGACTTCCTGCGCAAGACCCTGACCTTGATCCCGGTGGTCACCGTGGCCAGTACCGGCCTCGGTGCCAGTCAGTTGCTGGCCGAGCCTGTGCGCGAACCCAAGGTGCCGGCCACACCCCCGGCTGGCAACTATCAGCCGACCTTTTTCACCGCCGAAGAGTGGGCGTTCCTGCAAGCGGCCGTGTCGCGCATCATTCCCGCTGACGAACTCGGCCCCGGTGCACTGGAAGCTGGCGCTGCCGAATTCATCGACCGCCAGATGAACACCCCTTACGCCACCGGCGCCCAGTGGTACATGCAAGGCCCGTTCAAGGCCGACGCCGCCCCGGAGCTCGGCTACCAGCTGCAACTCAGCCCGCAACAGATCTACCGCTTAGGGATAGCCGCCACGGAGGCCTGGAGCAAAAACGCCAGCGGTAAAACCTTTGCCGAGCAAGATAGCGCTACCCGAGACAGGATTCTCGGCAAGATCGAAGCCGGTGAGATCGTTTTCGAGCAGTTGCCGGCCAAGGTGTTCTTCAGCCTGCTGGTGCAGAACACCCGCGAAGGCTTCTTCTGCGACCCGATTCACGGCGGCAACAAAGGCATGGTCGGCTGGACGCAGATCGGCTTCCCAGGTGCCCGGGCAGATTTCATGGACTGGGTCGAGCGCAACGCGCCATACCCGTTCCCGGCAGTTTCGATTCGTGGCGAGAGGGCGTAAGGCATGGCCAATGCAATGAAGAAGGCTGACGTGGTGATTGTCGGCTTCGGCTGGGCCGGCGCAATCATGGCCAAGGAGCTCACCGAAGCCGGGCTGCAGGTGGTGGCGCTGGAGCGCGGGCCGATGCAGGACACCTACCCGGATGGCAGCTACCCGCAGGTGATCGACGAGCTGACCTACAGCGTGCGCAAGAAGCTGTTCGTCGATGTGTCGAAAGAAACCGTCACCATCCGCCACAGCGTCAACGATGTTGCGCTGCCCAACCGCCAGCTCGGCGCCTTCCTGCCGGGCAAGGGCGTTGGCGGTGCGGGCCTGCACTGGTCGGGCGTGCACTTTCGGGTCGACCCGATGGAGCTGCGCATGCGCAGCCACTACGAGGAGCGCTACGGCAAGCGCTTCATCCCCGAAGACATGACCATCCAGGACTTCGGCGTCAGCTACGAGGAGCTCGAGCCGCATTTCGACTTCGCCGAGAAGGTCTTCGGCACCTCGGGCCAGGCCTGGACCGTCAAGGGCAAGCGGGTGGGCGAAGGGAAGGGCGGCAACCCCTACGCGCCTGACCGCTCCAACCCGTTCCCGCTGGAATCGCAAAAGAACGTGGTGTCGGCCAAGCTGTTCGAAAAGGCCGCCGCCAGCCTCGGCTACAAACCCTACAACTTGCCGTCGGCCAACACCTCCGGGCCGTACACCAACCCGTACGGCGCGCAGATGGGCCCGTGCAACTTCTGCGGCTTCTGCAGCGGCTACGTCTGCTACATGTACTCCAAGGCCTCGCCGAACGTGAACATCCTGCCGGCGCTGCGCCAGGTGCCGAACTTCGAACTGCGCGCCAACGCCCACGTGCTGCGGGTGAACCTTGACGACAGCAAGCGCAAGGCCACCGGTGTGACCTACATCGATGCCCAGGGCCGCGAAGTGGAGCAACCGGCGGACATCGTCATCCTTGCCGCCTTCCAGTTCAACAACGTGCGCCTGATGCTGCTGTCCGGCATCGGCAAGCCTTACGATCCGGTCAAGAACGAAGGGGTGGTCGGGCGCAACTTTGCCTACCAGAACATGGGCACGGTCAAGGCGTTCTTCGACAAGGACACCTACACCAACAACTTCATCGGTGCTGGCGGCAACGGCGTGGCCATCGACGACTTCAACGCCGACAACTTCGACCATGGGCCGCACGGCTTCGTCGGTGGCTCGCCGATGTGGGTCAACCAGGCCGGCAGCCGGCCGATCGCCGGGGTCGCCAACCCGCCGGGCACCCCGGCCTGGGGCAGCGCCTGGAAGAAGGCCACCGCCGACTACTACACCCACCAGGTGTCGATGGACGCCCACGGTGCGCACCAGTCCTACCGCGGTAACTACCTTGACCTCGACCCGACCTACCGCGATGCCTACGGCCAGCCGCTGCTGCGCATGACCTTCGACTGGCAAGAGAACGACATCAGGATGAACCAGTTCATGGTCGACAAGCTGAGCAAGATCGCCCAGGCGATGAACCCCAAGTCCATTGCCATCCTCGGCAAGAAGGTCAAGGAGCACTTCAACACCGCCAGCTACCAGACCACCCACCTCAACGGTGGCGCGATCATGGGCAGCGACCCTGCAACCAGCGCCCTGAACCGCTACCTGCAGAGCTGGGACGTGCACAACGTGTTTGTCCCCGGTGCTTCGGCGTTCCCCCAGGGCCTGGGCTACAACCCCACGGGCCTGGTAGCCGCGCTGACCTACTGGTCGGCCCGGGCGATCCGCGAGCAGTACCTGAAGAACCCCGGCCCGCTGGTCCAGGCTTGAGGAGCGATGAACATGAAGAACCTGTTGATCGCAACCCTGCTGCTGGGCGCCACCGCCGCAGCCCAGGCCGACGATGCCTTGGTGAAGAAGGGCGAATACCTGGCCCGCGCGGGTGACTGCGTGGCCTGCCATACCGCCAAGGGCGGCCAGCCCTTTGCCGGTGGGTTGCCGATGCAAACCCCGATCGGCACGGTGTATTCCACCAACATCACGCCCCACGCCAGCGGCATCGGCCAGTACAGCTTCACCGACTTCGACCAGGCCGTGCGCAAAGGCATCGCCAAGGACGGCAGCACCTTGTACCCGGCCATGCCGTACCCGTCCTATGCACGGGTCAGCGACGACGACATGCAGGCGCTGTATGCGTACTTCATGCACGGCGTCGAGCCGGTCGCGCAGGCCAACAAGCCGACCGATATCCCCTGGCCGTTGAGCATGCGCTGGCCGCTGTCGATCTGGCGCGGGCTGTTCGCCCCCGAGGTGCAAGCCTGGCAGGCCCCAGCCGCTGCAGACCCGGTGGTCAGTCGTGGCGCCTACCTGGTCGAAGGCCTGGGCCACTGTGGCGCCTGCCACACCCCGCGCGCCCTGACCATGCAGGAAAAGGCGCTGAGCCCCGCGGACGGCGAGCAGTTCCTGGCTGGCAGTGCGCCGTTGGAAGGCTGGATCGCCAAGAACCTGCGTGGCGACTACAAGGACGGCCTGGGCAGCTGGAGCGAGGCGCAGCTGGTGCAGTTCCTCAAGACGGGGCGCAGCGACCGCAGCGCGGTGTTCGGCGGCATGAGCGATGTGGTCGAACACAGCATGCAGCACCTGAGCGACGCCGACCTGACCGCCATCGCCCGCTACCTGAAGACCCTGCCGCCGAGCGATCCGAACGACAAGCCGCACGTGTATGACAAGCAGGTGGCCGATGCCTTGTGGCAGGGCGACGACAGCAAGCCGGGGGCGTCGGTGTACATCGACAACTGCGCGGCTTGCCACCGTACCGATGGCCATGGCTATACCCGGGTGTTCCCGGCCCTGGCGGGCAACCCGGTGGTGCAGACGGCGGATGCCACCTCGCTGATCCATGTGGTGCTGGCGGGCGGCACGGTGCCGGCGACCCATACGGCGCCGTCGAACTTCACCATGCCGGCGTTCGGCTGGCGCCTGAGCGACCAGGAAGTGGCGGATGTGGTCAATTTCATTCGCACTAGCTGGGGTAACCAGGGCAGTGCGGTCAGCGCCGCTGATGTGAAGCAGCTGCGGTAACTGCAGCGCTGTAACTCTGTGGGAGCGGGTTTACCCGCGAATGCGTTGTTGAACCCGACATCGCATTCGCGGGTGAACCCGCTCCCACACCGTCTGGTGTCAACCTTGAGTATTTAAATCAATAGGTTATTGCACACACTTCTTGCCTTACCTCACTCTCCTTGTGACACTCCCGGCAAAAGTCAGGTTGACGAACGCGCAAGGTTTTGCTGTATTGAAACCGGTTTCATTCGCCGTCACCCAAAACAATCACAAGGGACCCGCAATGACCGATTCACCCTCCAATGCCCGCGAGCGGGTGACCATCAGCGAAGTGGCACGTGTGGCCGGTGTGTCCAAGGCCACGGTCTCGCGCTACATCGGCGGCGATCGCCAGCTGCTGGCCGAAGCCACCGCCAAGCGCCTGGAACAGGTCATCGAACGTCTGGGCTACCGGCCCAACCAAATGGCCCGCGGCCTCAAGCGTGGGCAGACACGCCTGATCGGCATGCTCGTGGCTGACATTCTCAACCCCTATTCAGTGGCCGTGATGCATGGCGTGGAAACCGCATGCCGCCAGCACGGCTACAGCCTGGTGGTGTGCAACACCAACCGCGACGACGAGCAGGAGCGCCACCACCTGACGGCCTTGCAGTCCTACAACGTCGAAGGGCTGATCGTGAACACCCTCGGCCGCCATCCCGGCGAACTGCTCAACCTGCAGCGCGACATCCCCATGGTGCTGGTCGACCGGCAACTGCCGGAGCTCAAGGTCGACCTGGTCGGCCTGGACAACGCCGATGCCATCGAGCAGGCGCTGGACCACCTGCAGGCGCAAGGCTACCGCGATATTCTCGCGGTCACCGAACCGCTCGACGGCACCAGCTCGCGCCTGGAGCGGGTACAGGCGTTCACCGCATCGATCAGCAACCGCAACGGCATGCGCCAGCAACTGCTGGAAGTCGACGCCGGCCTGCCGGCCAAGCTCGGCGCCTTTCTTGCCAGCAAGGGCCACGGGCCGCAGGCGATCTTCACCTTCAACGGCGTGGCCACCCTGGCGGTTACCCGCGTGTTGCACGATTCGGGCTGCAAGCTGTTCAGCGAGGTGGGCCTGATCGCCCTCGATGAACTGGACTGGTACCCCTTGGTCGGCAGCGGCATCACGGCACTGGCCCAGCCCACCGAGCGCATCGGCGTGGCCGCTTTCGAGTGCCTGCTCGAACGCCTGCGCGGTAGCCACGACGCGCCTCGACGCATTGATTTCAAGGCCACGCTGATCACCCGAGGTTCTACCCAGGCACATCAATAACCTGCGGGCAGCAGGGCTGCCCGTGCTACTGCAGCTAAAAAATGAAACCGGTTTCATAAGGACAACAACAATGTACGCGAACCCCGTTTCCATCAGCCTCTCCAGCTACGGCGCCGACCTTGTGCGGCAACGCGGCCAGTTGAGTTTTGTCGAACTGCTGGCGGCTGCCGGCGCCAGGCGCATCGAACTGCGCGAAGAGTTGTTTGACGAAGCGCCCGACACTGTCGCGCTTTCGGCAGCGATCGCCGGGGCAGGGCTGGAGTGTCTGTATTCCTCGCCACTGGAACTGTGGACGGCGCAAGGCCAGCCAGACCCACGCCTGCCTGCGAAACTGGCGCTGGCAAGGGCGTTGGGCGCCGTGGCGCTGAAGGTTTCACTGGGGCATTACCATGAGCAATGCGATGTCAGTGCGTTGCAGGCACTGCTGCACGAGGGGGCCCCTGTGTTGCTGGTGGAGAATGACCAGACCCCACAAGGTGGGCGTATCGAGCCGCTGCTGCGTTTCTTCCAGCAAGCGCAGGGTTGGGGGCTGCCGCTGGGCATGACCTTCGACATCGGCAACTGGCGGTGGCAGGGAGAGTCCGCGTTGCAAGCCGCCCGCCAGCTTGGCCGCTGGGTGCGTTACGTGCACTGCAAGGCGGTGCAGCAAGGCGCAGATGGCCGCTTGCACGCTACGGCGCCGAAGGCTGCCGACCTGCTGGCCTGGGCGGCGCTGTTCGATGAATTCAGCCCCGGCCTGGTGCGTGCGGTCGAATACCCGTTGGTCAGCGATGACCTGCTGGCGCTGACCCGCGCCCAGGTACACAACCTGGCAAGACTGGGGCTGGGGATGAACGAGGAGGTAAGCCATGCTTGAGCATGACGTGCTGTGTTTCGGCGAGACCATGGCCATGTTCGTCGCCGAACAGGCCGGCGACCTGGCCAGCGTCGGCAGCTTCGGCAAACGCATCGCCGGCGCCGACAGCAACGTTGCCATTGGCCTGGCCCGGCTGGGTTTTCGCGTGCGCTGGCTGAGCCGGGTAGGCGATGACTCGCTGGGGCGTTTCGTGCTCGCCAGCCTGCGCCAGGAAGGCCTCGATTGCAGCCGCGTCGAGGTCGATGCCAGTCGCCCGACCGGCTTTCAGCTGAAAAGCCGTTGCGATGATGGCAGCGATCCGGCCGTGGAGTACTTCCGCACCGACTCGGCCGCCAGCCGCCTGTCCACCGCGCTGCTCGACCCGGCACTGCTGCAGGCCCGCCATCTGCATGCCACGGGCATTCCTCCGGCGCTGTCGGCCAGCTGCCGGGCACTGTCCCATGCCCTGATCGACGGCATGCGGGCGGCGGGGCGGAGTGTGTCATTCGACCCGAACCTGCGCCCGTCGCTGTGGCCTGACCGCACGACCATGGTCCGTGAAATCAACGCCCTGGCGATGAAAGCCCACTGGGTCTTGCCCGGCCTGGAAGAGGGCCGCCTGCTGACTGGCCAGCATACACCCGCCGACATCGCGGCCTTCTACCTCGACCAGGGCGTGGAACACGTGGTGATCAAGCTCGGCGATGCAGGGGCCTACTACCGCGATGGCCGAGGCTCGGGGCAGGTCGCCCCGGTACCGGTGGCCAAGGTGGTGGACACCGTGGGCGCCGGTGATGCCTTTGCCGTCGGTGTGGTCAGCGCGCTGCTCGAAGGCCGCCCGCTGGCCGACGCGGTGGCCCGCGGCAACTGGTGCGGCAGCCGCGCCGTGCAATCACGTGGCGACATGGAAGGCCTGCCACACCGCTTTGAGCTGCAAGCGCACGAACTGCGCAGAAGTGCCTGAACCGCTGAACGCCGGCATGCCGGCCCTGTTGCGACAAAAACAACAAGCTCAGGAGAACGTTTCATGCAATCGACTCGCCTCGCACCACGTCGCTGGTGGTACATCATTCCGATCGTCTTCATCACCTACAGCCTGGCCTACCTGGACCGCGCCAACTACGGCTTTGCTGCTGCCTCGGGCATGGCCGACGACCTGAAGATCACGCCCGTGCTGTCTTCGCTGTTGGGGGCGCTGTTCTTCCTTGGCTACTTCTTCTTCCAGGTGCCCGGCGCGATCTACGCGCAAAAGCGCAGCGTGAAGAAACTGATTTTCGTCAGCCTGATCCTCTGGGGCGGCCTGGCGACCCTGACCGGGATGATCAGCAACGTCTACCTGCTGATCGCCATCCGCTTCCTGCTCGGGGTGGTGGAAGCGGCGGTGATGCCGGCCATACTGGTGTACCTGTGCCATTGGTTCACCCGCGCCGAGCGCTCGCGGGCCAACACCTTCCTGATGCTCGGCAACCCGGTGACCATCCTGTGGATGTCGGTGGTGTCGGGGTACCTGATCAAGCATTTCGACTGGCGCTGGATGTTCATCATCGAGGGCCTGCCGGCGGTGCTCTGGGCCTTCATCTGGTGGCGCCTGGTGGATGACCGCCCGGCCCAGGTGACGTGGCTGAGCGAACAGGAAAAGGCCAGCCTGGAGCAGGCCCTGGCGGCCGAGCAGCAAGGTATCAAACCGGTGAAGAATTACCGCGAGGCGTTCCGCTCGCCCCAGGTGATCGTGCTGTCGCTGCAGTATTTCTGCTGGAGCATCGGTGTGTATGGCTTCGTGCTGTGGTTGCCGTCGATTCTCAAGCAGGCGGCCAATGTCGATATCGTTGCGGCCGGCTGGCTGGCCTCGGTGCCCTACATGGCGGCCGTGCTGGGCATGATCGGTGTGTCGTGGGCCTCGGACCGGCTGCAGAAGCGCAAGCGCTTCGTCTGGCCGCCGCTGCTGATCGCTGCGGTGGCGTTCTACGGCTCCTATGCCTTGGGCACCGAGCACTTCTGGTTGTCCTACGCGCTGCTGGTGATTGCCGGTGCCTGCATGTACGCGCCGTACGGCCCGTTCTTCGCCATCGTGCCGGAGATTCTGCCGAGCAACGTGGCCGGCGGGGCGATGGCGCTGATCAACAGCATGGGCGCGCTGGGGTCGTTCGGTGGCTCGTGGCTGGTGGGCTATCTCAACGGCGCCACGGGTGGCCCGGGCGCCTCTTACCTGTTCATGTCGGGGGCGCTGCTGACTGCTGTCGCCCTGACCGCCGTACTGAAAACCTCACAGACCTCAGGCCGGGCCAAGCGCGGCGGCCCACGACTGGCCATGAGCCAATAGGAAGCTGCAATGAAGAAACGCATCGTCTTGTACAAACGCCTGTCCGACGCCTTGCAGGCAAAGCTTGAGCAACAGGTGGAGGTGACCTGGGTGGACACCAGCGCCGCGGATGGCCTGGCGCGTCTGCGCGACGCCTTGCCCGGCGCGCATGGCCTGCTGGGCGCCAGTCTGCGCCTGGACAGCGACTTGCTCGACCTGGCGCCGCAGCTGGAGGTGATTTCCAGTGTGTCGGTTGGGGTCGACAATTACGACATCGCCGACCTGACACGGCGTGGTGTGATGCTCACCAACACCCCTGACGTGCTCACCGAAACCACGGCCGATACCGGTTTTGCCTTGATCCTGGCTACTGCGCGGCGGGTGGTCGAGCTGGCCGGTTGGGTTCGCCAGGGGAAATGGCAGGCGAGCCTTGGGCCAGCGCACTTCGGCACCGATGTGCACGGCAAGACCCTGGGCATCGTTGGCATGGGCCGCATCGGTGAAGCGCTGGCGCGGCGTGGCGCGGCCGGGTTCGGGATGCGCGTGCTGTACCACAGTTCGCGGCCAAAGCCCGACGTGGATGCGCGTTATGCCGCGCGTTACTGCAGCCTGGACACGCTGTTGGCCGAGGCCGATTACCTGTGCCTGACGGTGCCGCTCAGTGCCAGCACCGAGGGCCTGATCGGCGCCCGTGAGCTGGCGCTGATGAAGCCCGAGGCGATCCTGGTGAACATTGCCCGTGGGCGGGTGGTGGATGAGGCAGCGTTGATCGAGGCGCTGCAGCACAAGCGGATTCGCGGGGCCGGGCTGGATGTGTTCGTACAGGAGCCGTTGGCTGCCGATTCGCCGTTGTTGCAGCTCGATAACGTGGTGGCGACGCCGCATATCGGTTCAGCGACCCATGAGACGCGGGAGGCCATGGCCAGGTGTGCGGTAGACAACCTGTTGAGTGCCTTGTCGGGCCACAGACCGCCAAATCTGGTCAACGACCGCTAATTAAGCATGGTCAACGCTTCTCTGTGGGAGCGGGTTCATCGAGGCGTCGAACCGCCGCGAACACCGGCGAAGCCGGTGCCATGCACCGTCGCCTTCTTCGCGGGTAAACCCGCTCCCACAGGGCGAGTGTCAAGCCTTGAGGTATGGACCTACTTGAAATCCCACTGCATCTGGGTGGCGATGCTCACCCCGCTGGACGACTTCACGCACACATCCAGGTAGTCGGTAAACCGTGGCGGCATGGCGATGCCTTCTTCGAGCAGGCGGCTGTTGTCGAACAGGTAGTTGAGGTCGGCAAAGCCGCTGTACAGGCGCAGGGCGCGCAGTACCAGGCGCGGGTTGGCCGGGCCGATGCGCGCTTCGAAGTCTTGCGCCAGGCTTTTCAGGTCATCGACATCGACCTTGCGGTAGCGCTCGCCAACCGGCTGCGCGCCGTTAGCATGGGCGAAGGCCTGGTCGATCTCGCCAAAGGTGCAGGCGGCCTGGTGGCCGGCGGAGATGTGGTACAGGTTGTGCTCCAGGCGTGGCTTGAGCGTCAGGCCGATCAGCGCTTCGGCGCAGTAATCG
Organism: Pseudomonas sp. LRP2-20; assembly: GCF_024349685.1. Taxonomy (NCBI): domain Bacteria; kingdom Pseudomonadati; phylum Pseudomonadota; class Gammaproteobacteria; order Pseudomonadales; family Pseudomonadaceae; genus Pseudomonas; species Pseudomonas sp. LR2-20. The sequence goes on from NZ_AP025944.1 coordinate 2,964,381, forward strand.
ACCGGGATCACATCGATCTGCTCGTTCAGCTCGCAGGTGAAGCTCTCCAGCGCGAAGCCCATGCGGAACACCCAGAAGATGCTGGCCGAAGCCTGGCAACCGAGGGTGCGGTGGCCGACCACGATGGACGGGCGCGCCACCACCAGCGGCAGTTGCGGCAGCTGCTCGCTCATGCGCCGTTCGATCTCGGCCTTGGAGGCGGTGTAGTCGACCAGCTGTTGCTCGGCCGCGGGGAAGTCCCACGACTCGCTGATCGGCGACTCACGCTGCGGGCCGCAGCTCATGGCCGTGCCCACGTGCAGGAAGCGCTTGAGGCGCGTCGAGCGGCTCATCACCTCGGCGAAGGCGTAGGTGCCTTCGACATTGACCGGCCAGATGTTCGGGTTCTTCGAGAACGACGCCACCGCCGCACAGTTGATCACCCGGTCGATCTGCATCAGCCGGGGCGTGGCCTCGGCCAGCCAGCGGGTATCGAGGAAGTCGCCGCAAATGATCTGGTCGGCGCGCAAGGCCTGGCAGTCACGTTCGCCAACGCCGTGTTGGCGCAGGTTGTCGCGCAGGCGTTCGAGGCCTTGCTCTCGGCTGTCGGCACGGACCAGGAAACATAAGTTGGCACTGCGGCCATTGGCGATCAGTTGGGCCGTGACCGAACCACCGAGAAAACCGGTGGCGCCGGTCAGCAGCAGATGTTCGTGAAGAGCGAAGTTGATGTGTGGGGCAGGCGCGTTCATAAACTTCCTCTGAAAAGTTTATTGGCGGGTATCGAGGGTTGAGCTCGTGCCTGGAGCGCGCAGGGACTGGCGTTCAGCTCGGAGCGGAGCCGATTGTCAGGGCGTTGGGAGGAAAGTTGCAATTAACGAAATGCGGGTTTCATATGAAACAAAAGTTAATGAAAGTTTTAGCCTTTATTAATTAAATGATGCGCTGTGCAAATATGACATAGGCGTTGTTATGAGCAAGTGAGTTAAATGTGAAAAATACCTTCAGGCTCTGAGGGCGCCGGGAAACTCGCACGCAGAGACCATTATCCGGGGCGATAAGCCGGGGCTGGGCGGTGCACTGAGCTGACGCCTATCCTGTTGGCATTGGACGACAATCAGGAGCGGGCATGAATCGAAACGAACTGCGCAAGGCGGACATCAACCTCATGGTGGTGTTCGAGGCCTTGATGCAAGAGCGCAACCTCACCCGCGCCGCCGAGAAGCTGTTTCTCGCCCAGCCCACAGTCAGCGCGGCCCTGGCCAGGCTGCGCACGATGTTCAACGATCCGTTGCTGGTCCGTGTCGGCAACCGCATGGAGCCATCTGCCCGGGCGGCGGAGGTGATCAAGCACCTTACCCCGGCACTGGACGCGATGTCGGCTGCCCTGAGCCTGACCCATGATTTCGACCCGCCGACCAGTACGATGACCTTCAGGATCGGCTTGTCCGATGATGTCGAATCTGGGCTGCTGCCGCCGTTGCTGCGGGCGCTGCGCACCGAGGCGCCGCATGTGGTGGTGGTCGTGCAGCATGTCGACTACTGGCGTATCCCCGACCTGCTGGCGTCGGGGGAGGTCACGGTGGGCATCAGCCAGACCCGCGGCTTGCCGGCCAATGCCAAGCGTAAAGTATTACGTACCATGCAGGCGCGGGTGCTCAGGGCCGACAAGTCCGCGCAAGCGCTGACCCTGGAGCAGTTTTGCCAGCGCCCCCACGTGCAGGTGTCGCCAACGGCAAACACCCAGGGAGTGGTCGATGACTGGCTGAAGGAAATCGGCCATTCGCGCAATGTGGTGTTGTCGGTGCCGCAGTTCAGTTCATTGCCGGCCATTTTGGCCGACACCGACCTGCTTGCCTGCTGCCCGGACTACGCTGCCGAGGCCATGGCCAGCTGGGGCAACCTGCAGGCAGAAACCTTGCCGTTCGATACCGTGCCGCTGGAGCTGGCCATGGTCTGGCTGAGCACTACCGACAGCGACCCGGCAGAGCGCTGGCTGCGTGGGCGGTTGGAGTACTACATGAGTGGCAATCGTGAGATACGGGTCGGGTAGGGGATTTGATGCTGGGGGATGTTCGCCTCAGCATGCTTGGCGCCCGTGAAATCGAGCGCCGCCCGCGCGGCGCATCGCGAGCTGCGCTCGCTCCTACGTTTGTTTCGGGCCAGTGAGGCCTGTGGCAGGCGCGCGCGACCGCCTAGTTGGTACGACGCGATATCGCGTCATGCGCCCAGGCGTGCGCGCGAAAATCCCCCAGGAATGATTGGCCCGAAACAAATGTAGGAGCGAGCGCAGCTCGCGATGCGCCGCGCGGGCGGCGCTCGTTTCATGCCTCCCCTAAACACTCAAGACAGGCACCTGGCAGAAAGCTCAGTGCCCGCCCTTCATCCGGCGTGCCACCAGGTAGATCAGCAACCCCGCCATTGCCGTTGCCGCACCGATATACCCGGTGCTGGTCCAGCCCAGCCCGGCGCTGATGGCCATGCCGCCAAACCAGGGACCCAGGGCGTTGGCCAGGTTGAAGGCAGCATGGTTGGAAGCGGCCGCCAGGCTCGGCGCTTCATGGGCGATGTCCATCAGGCGGATCTGCAGCGGCGCGGCCAGGGCGATCATGGTGCCGACCAGGCCGATCCCCAACAGCACCGACCACAGCGCGTGGGCGGCGAAGCTGAAGAACAGCAGCACGGCCGCCGACCACACCAGCACAATGCCCACGGCGCGGAACTGCAGGCGGTCGAACAGCTTGCCGCCGGCAATGTTGCCGATGATGCCGCCAGCGCCGAACGCGGCCAGGCCGAAGGGGATCCACTCCGGCGCCACCTGGGTCACTTGCAGCATGGTCGGCGCCAGGTAGCTGAACACGCAGAACATGCCGGCAAAGCCGATCGCGGCAATGCCCAGCGCCATCCACACTTGTGGCAGGGTAAAGGCTTGCAGTTCCTTGCGCGGGTCGCTGCGCGGTTCATCGTGGCGCTGTGGCACGTAACGCCAGACCAGCGCGATGGTGCACAGGGCGATGGCACCCACCAGGATGAACGCTGAACGCCAGCCGAAGAACTGGCCGAGGAAGGTTGCCACCGGGTTGCCCAGCAGCATTGCCAGGGTCAGGCCCATCATCACCCGTGCCACGGCGCCTGCGCGCTGGTTGCTGGGCACCATGCTCGACGCGACCACGGCGGCGATGCCGAAGTAGGCACCATGGGGCAGGCCGCTGATGAAGCGGAAGGCAACCATGCTGGCAAATGACGGGGCGAAGGCGGTGGCCAGGTTGCCGAGGGCATACAGTGCCATGAGCAACAGCAACAGGTGCTTGCGCAGCAGCTTGGCACCGAGGATGGCCAGGGCCGGGGCGCCGACCACCACACCTAGCGCGTAGGCGCTGATGGCGTGGCCGACTTGTGGCTCGCTCAATTGCAGGTTGCTGGCGATATCGGGCATCAGGCCCATGATGGCGAATTCGCCGGTGCCGATGGCGAAGCTGCCGAGCGCCATGGCAGCTTCCATCTTGCCGACATCGCCCTTGGAAACGGCGAGTGGCGGTGATTCCTGAACAGACATTGGGGTCCCTTGTGAAACATACTGAAACGTTTAACGGGGGATCATATCATTCAGGGATGGGGTGGGGCGCAGGGTGTATGCCTCAAGAGGTGCAGCGCCTGTGAGATCGAGCGCCGCCCGCGCGGCGCATCGCGAGCTTTGCTCGCTCCTACGTTTGTTTCGGGCCAGTAACACCTGTGGCAGGCGCGCGCGACCGCCTTGTTTGTACGGCGCGATATCGCGTCATGCACCAAAACGTTCGCGCGCAAATCCGCCAGGAATAATTGGCCCGAAACAAACGTAGGAGCGAGCAAAGCTCGCGATGCGCCGCGCGGGCGGCGCTCGATCTCACAACCGCAGAAAATTTAACGTCGGGCACATCCCACAACCGCAGAAAATCTAACGTCGGGCACATCCCACAACCGCAGAAAATCTAACGTCGGGCACATCCCACAACCGCAGAAAATCTAACGGCGGGCACATCCCACAGCCACAGAAAATCTAACGGCTGGCACTTCAAAACCACTCACCCCCCCTCATTCAGCCATCTGCAACTCCGGCAACTTCACCCGAAACGCCTTGGTCAGCCCGAGCAAGCAGACAAACCCCGCGCCCATCCAGCACAAGCCAATGGTAAAGGACATGCTCGACAGGCTGGTCCACAACCAGATCGTGCTGAGGAACCCAAGCGCTGGAATGGCGCCATACAGCAGGCAGTTGCGCATCCCTCGCAACTGCTGGTCCACCAGGTAGTGCTTGACCACCGCCAGGTTCACCGCCGAGAAGGCGAACAGCGCGCCGAAGCTGATCATGTTGGCCACGGTATCCAGGGTAATGAACAGCGCCACCAGCGACAGCAGGCTGACCAGCATGATCGCTGCCGCCGGCACGCGTTTCTTCGTCACCAGCTGGCCGAACACCCGCGGCAACGCGCCATCGCGGCCCATGGCGAACAACACCCGCGACACGCTGGCCTGGGACACCATCGCCGAAGCGAAGCAACCCGCCACGTAGGTCGCGGTGAAGGCCGTCACCAGGTACTCGCCCCCCACACGGCGCATCACGTCCACCGAAGCCGAATCCGGGTCGGCAAAGCTGGCCCAGTCGGGGAACACCATCTGCGCAAAGTACGACACCACCAGGAACAGCAGGCCGCCGATCAGCGACACTGCCATGATCGCCTGCGGTATGCGCCGGGTCGGGTTGCTGGTTTCCTCGGCCATGGTCGACACCGCATCAAAGCCCAGGAACGACAAGCACAGCACCGCCGCCCCGGTCATGATCAGCGGCACGCTGAAGCCTTCATGGTGGAACGGTGCCAGCAGCGATACCGGCGCGGCCTGGCTACCCACGTGGCGTATGGAGAGGGCGACGAACACCACGATGAACACCAACTGCGCAACCACCAGGATCCAGTTGACCCGGGTGATCGACTCGATACCGATCAGGTTGAGGAACGTCACCAAGGCAATCGACCCGGCGACCCACACCCAGGCATGGATGGCCGGGAAATACTCGGACATGTAGATGCCGATCAGCAGGTAGCTGAGCAGCGGCAGGAAAATGTAGTCCAGCAGCAAGGTCCAGCCGGCGATGAAGCCGAAGTGGCTGCCGAACGCCTTGCGCGTATAGGTATAGACCGAACCGGAGTAGGGGTGGGCCTGGACCATGCGCCCGTAGCTGTAGGCGGTGAGCAGCATGGCGGCGAGGGTGAGGAGGTAGGCGATGGGCAGGTGGCCCTTGGTCATCTGGGTGACCAGCCCGTAGGTGGTGAACACGGCGAGCGGGACCATGTAGGCGAGGCCGAACAGCACCAGCGCGGTCATGCCCATGGACTTTCTGAAACGACCTGAAGCGTTGCTGGGTGATGCTGGCTGATGGGGATGGGGCTGGGCTGTATTTGTTGTTGTATGCATGGCTGACTCCTGAAATGGGATGCAGGAAGCTGCAGTAGGCGAGCGGGCTCGCTACTGGTAAGGGCGTTTGGTCAGAGGCGTGGCTGGGGTGGGGCGGCTCGAATGCTCCCACACTCGGGGAACCCTCGAAATCACCCTTTGGGGGGAGCGTCCTGCGCCAGTCGCGTAAACCCTGGCGCCCGGCGCTGGCGAGCATTTTCCTCTGCAAGGGGCAGCAAAAAGCTGGTTTCGCCAGGCCTGCGGCTGGGCCAAGAATGTTCGCCAGACCCATAACAAGCGGACCGCACGGACGGTCGTCAGGAGTGTGTATGTACGATCTTGGATACTGGCAACAGCGCGCTGCAGGCCTGAGCTTGCGAGACAAGGCCTTGATCGGCGGCCGCCAGGTCGGGGCAGCCAGCGGTGCAACGTTCGACAGCATCAACCCCGCCACCCAACAGGTCCTTGCCCGTGTCGCTGCCTGTGACCAGGCCGACGTCGACCTTGCCGTCAGCGCAGCGCGCAGGGCGTTCGAGCAGGGGCCATGGCCACGCATGGCGCCCGGCGAGCGCAAGAAAGTGCTGCTGCGCCTGGCCGAGCTGATCATGGCCCACCGCGAAGAGCTGGCGCTGCTGGACTCGCTGAACATGGGCAAGCCGGTCATGGACGCCTACAACATCGATGTACCGGGTTCGGCCCACGTCTTCGCCTGGTATGGCGAGGCACTCGACAAGCTCTACGACCAGGTCGCACCGACCGCGGCCAACGCCTTGGCCACCATCACCCGCGAAGCGCTGGGGGTGGTCGCGGCCGTGGTACCGTGGAACTTCCCCCTCGACATGGCCGCCTGGAAGCTCGCCCCGGCGCTGGCGGCGGGCAACAGCGTGGTCCTCAAGCCCGCCGAGCAATCGCCGTTCTCGGCCTTGCGCCTGGCCGAACTGGCACTGGAAGCCGGCCTGCCGGAGGGCGTGCTCAACGTGGTCCCGGGCCTTGGCGAAACGGCGGGTCGCGCGCTGGGCCTGCACCCGGACGTCGACTGCCTGGTGTTCACCGGCTCCACCCAGGTCGGCAAGTACTTCATGCAGTACTCGGCACAGTCCAACCTCAAGCAGGTGTGGCTGGAGTGTGGCGGCAAGAGCCCGAACCTGGTGTTCGCTGACTGCCAGGACCTGGACCTGGCCGCCGAGAAGGCCGCCTTTGGCATCTTCTTCAACCAGGGCGAAGTGTGTTCGGCCAACTCGCGGCTGTATGTGCAGCGCGCGATCCATGACGAATTCATCGAACGCCTGCAGGCCAAGGCCCGCCAGTGGCTGCCAGGCAACCCGCTGGACCCGGCCAGCCGTGCAGGCGCCATCGTCGATGGCGAACAGACCACGCGCATCGCCCGGGCCATCGGCCTGGCCTCGGAGCAGGGCGCGCGCCTGGTCTGTGGCGGGCGACGCCTGACCATCGGGGCCTCGGACAATTTCATCGAACCGACTATCTTTGCCGGCGTCGACAACGGCATGAGCCTTGCCCGGGACGAGGTCTTCGGCCCGGTGCTGGCAGTCAGTGCGTTCGATACCGAGGAACAGGCCGTCCGCCTGGCCAACGACAGCATCTACGGGCTGGCGGCGTCGGTGTGGAGCGATGACCTGAACCGTGCGCACCGGGTTGCGCGTGCGCTCAAGGCGGGTACGGTGTCGGTCAACACGGTCGATGCGCTGGATGTGACCGTGCCGTTTGGCGGTGGCAAGCAGTCCGGGTTCGGCCGCGACCTGTCGTTGCACTCGTTCGACAAGTACTCGCAGTTGAAGACCACCTGGTACCAGTTGCGTGGGTGATTACAGATTGCCCAGGAGCATCCCGAGCTGGCGGTGCTCCCAGGTGCTCAACCACTCCACCGGGTTGCTGCCAAAGCCCTGCGCGGCTTCGAACACGTAAGCCCGGCCACATGGGCTGAGGCAGCTGACGCAATAAGCCAGCGCGTTGTTGTCGTTGAACAGGGTGATTTGCCAGCCGTCACATGCCAGTGTCATCGGGCCACAGCCGATCTGCGCCCAGCTGGCATCGCCCTGGCGCTGCATGCTGCGCACGCCGAGGGCGATTTCGCGCAGCAACTGGCTGACTTCGCGGTGGGTGAGGGGGCCTGGAGCGAGCATCATGTACCCGGTGTGGTGGAATGCTGCATCATACCAGCCTCAGCCCCTTGCCTACCCAGGAGACAGCGATGATCAAGCCCGGCGAGCAACTGCCCGATGTGACGCTCTACGAGTACAACAGCAATGAGGGCGCCTGCCCGATCGGCCCGAATGCGTTTTCCGTGGCTGAGCGCTGCAAGCAAAAGAAAGTGCTGATTTTCGGATTGCCCGGTGCGTTCACACCGACCTGTTCGGAGCGTCACGTGCCAGGTTATGTGGCTGCAGCCCAGGCGCTGTTCGCGGCCGGCGTTGACGAAATTCTCTGTGTTTCGGTGAACGATGCCTTCGTCATGAACGCCTGGGGCAATAGCCTGCAGGTGGGCGAGGCGGTGAGGATGATCGGCGATGGCAACGGCGAGTTCAGCGAGGCGCTGGGGCTGATCCAGGACCTTTCGGCCCGTGGCCTGGGCCGGCGTTCGCAACGCTACGCCATGCTGGTCGACAATGGCGTGGTCAAGCACGTTGCGGTGGAGGCGCCTGGCAAGTTCGAGGTCAGCGACGCGGCGAGCATGCTGGCCGTGGTCAAGGCATGACGCGGCGGCGATGACCTGGCCGGCCCTGGCGGCTGCCTGGGCCGGGTCAATGGGCATCCGCCGACGGTTGCCGTGGTGGCTGGACCTTGCGCATCAACGGGACCAGCAGCGTGGCGATCGCGAAGCACAGCATGATGACCAGGAAGGCGTCGGCGTACGTCATTGTCTGCGCTTCGCGCCAGGTCAATGCCCAGAGCTGATGCAGTGCAGTCTGGCTAGCTTGCGAGCTGTTCTGGCCCAGTGCCTGGGCGCCGTCATGCCATTGTTCGAGCCAGGTGTTCATGGTCTCGTTGCGAATGTTCAGGTGCTCGGCCAGGCGCAAGAAGTGCAGGTTGGTACGGTCATTGAGAATCGTGGCGCAGGCCGCGATGCCCAGCGCGCCGCCCAGGTTGCGCATCAGGTTGAACAAGCCCGAGGCGAGCTTCAGACGTGCCGGCGACAGCGCCCCCAGGGTCAGCGTGACCGTCGGCGGCACCGCCATTTGTTGTGCGAACCCTCGAATGGCCTGGGGCAACAACAGCTCCCTGGCACCCCAGTCATGGGTAATGGGCGTAAAGTCCCACATCGACAGGCCAAACAGTGCCAGGCCCAACATCAGTATCCAGCGCAAGTCCACACGGTTGGCGAGAAAGGCGTACACCGGGATCGCCAATAGCTGGAATACCCCGGTGGAGAACACCGCCAGGCCGATATCGAGGGCACCGTAACCGCGCACACGGCCCAGGAACAACGGTGTCAGGTAGATCGTGGCGAAGATCCCGATGCCGGTGATGAACGAAAACAGGCAACCCAGGGCAAAGTTGCGATCGCCCAGGGCATGCAAGTCGACGATGGGCTGCGCCACCTTCAGGCTGCGCCATACGAACAGAACGCCACACAGGCCTGCCAGCCAGGCCGTGGTGGCAATCGTGCTGTCGCTGAACCAGTTCCAGCGTGGCCCTTCTTCCAGGGTGTACTCCAGGCAACCCAGAAACACTGCCATCAGGCCCATCCCCAGGTAGTCGGCGCCCTTGAGCAAAGCCAGGTTGGGCTGGTCGACCTTGACCAGCAGGGGGACAGCGACGGTGACGAAGATACCGGGCACCAGGTTGATGTAGAACAACCAGTGCCAGGACGAGACATCGGTGATCCAGCCGCCAACCGCTGGCCCCAGGGTTGGCGCGAGCGAGGCGATGGCGCCAATCACCGAGGCGGCAATCACCCGTTGCGGGCCGCTGAAGTAGATAAACGCCGTGGTGAACACCAGGGGGATCATCGACCCACCCAAAAAGCCTTGCAGCGCGCGGAATGCGATCATGCTCTGGATGTTCCAGGCCACTGCGCAGAGCAGGCTGGTCAAGGTAAAGCCCGCGGCCGAGGCGGCAAATAGCCAGCGCGTGCTCATCACCCGCGACAGCCAGCCTGAGAGTGGGATCACGATGATCTCGGCTATCAGGTAGGCCGTCTGCACCCAGGCGGTGTCATCCGCACCGGCAGACAGCCCACCCCCGATGTCCTTGAGCGATGCCGAGACAATCTGGATATCGATCAAGGCAATGAACATTCCCACACACATGGAGGCAAAGGCTGCCACCTTCTGGCGGGGGCTGAGCACCGGCAGTTCGCTGTTCATGGCTGGCTAGCCGTGGCGAGGCCCGCTGGCGTCTCGCGCGGGGCCTTGGTATCGATTTCGGCAAGCACCGAAAGGCCAGGGCGCAGGGCGCCGAAGTCGGCATCGCCATCTGCCAGGCGGACACGCACCGGCACGCGCTGCACGATCTTGGTGAAGTTGCCGGTGGCATTCTCGGGCGGCAACACACTGAACTGCGCGCCGGTGGCCGGCGCAATGCTCTCGACACGGCCGTGGAAGGTGCGCCCTGGCAGGATATCGGCCGTGATGCTGACGGCCTGGCCCACTTGCATGCGTGCCAGCTGGTCTTCCTTGAAGTTGGCGTCGATCCACAACCCGTGGGCCGGTACCACCGAAATCAGTTGGCTACCGGCTGCGGCATAGGCGCCGACCTTGGCTCGGCGATTGCCGACGTAACCATCGACCGGCGCACGCAGCTCGGTGTATTCGACATTGAGCCGGGCTTGCTCGCGGTCCGCTTCGGCCTGGGCCAGTGCGGCGCGTGCCTGTTGGCGTTGGGTGTCGATCACGGCCAGCTGCTGGCGTGCGGCCAGCAGGCCGGCTTGCGCGTGGACGCGATCGGCTTGCGCGGTTTTCCAGGCCGTGTCGACGCGCTGGGCGCTCTGCACCGAGACCGCCTGGCTTTGCACCAGGTTTTGATAACGCGTTCTGTCATCCATGGCCCGCTGGGCTTCGGCGCTACGCGCGTCGATCTGTGCTTTGGCCTGGCTGATGACCGCCTGTTGCAGCAGTTCGACCGCGTCCAGATTGGCCAGGCGCGCATGCTGCGCCGCCACGGCTCCTTCAGCTTTGGCCAAGGCGGCGTTGTAGTCGCGCACGTCGATCCGCGCCAACAGGTCACCCGCCTTGACGAACTGGTTGTCGACCACCGCGACTTCACTGATGTAGCCGGGGACCTTGGCGCTGATCACGGTCACCTCGGCGCCCACGTAGGCATCGTCGGTGTCTTCGATGAACCGGCCGCTGACCCACCAGTGGCTCGCGCAGGCCACGCCGGCAATGATTGCCAGCGCCAGGGCGCCCAAGCGCAGGGCAGCTACTCGGCCAAAGGCTTTGACAGGCGCGGTGTCGCTGTCCAGGACCGCGCCGGGTTCGATGTCGACCTGAGCGTTCATGACGGTCAGTCCTCTGTCTGAGCTTGGCTAATGAAGGGGGTGCCACCTGCTATCGGCCGCCCCGGATGTCGGCGATTACGGCAAGGGATGTGCGCCGCGTCTGGATGACATCCTATTGCCTTGTGGTCATGCCTTAAATGTCATATAAGACACCTTTTAGGACATCGGGTATCCGCATGCACACCCTCGGTTTTGTCGTCCTTCCAGGCTTCCAGTTGATGGGGCTGACGGCGATCACGGCGTTCGAGATCGCCAACCTGACCCTGGGCAAGCCCGCCTACGAAGTCACACTGCTGTCGGAGGACGGGGGGCTGGTCACGTCTTCGGCGGGTATTCGCATCGAGACCCGCGCGTTTGGCGGCGGGCAGGTGTTCGATACCGTGATGTTCGGCTCTGGCACGTCGGTGATGCCGGTCACCACCGGCCTTGCCAGCTTTGTGCGCGCGTCGATGGACACTGCTCGTCGAGTTGCCGCGCCCTGTGTTGGCGCCTTCGTCCTGGCCGAAAGTGGCGTGCTCGATGGCCGGCGGGCAACGACCCACTGGCTGTTTGCCAAGCAACTGGAGGAGCGCTACCCCAAGGTCAAGGTCGAACCGGACCGGATTTACATCATCGATGGCCCTGTGTGGACCTCGGCAGGCATGACCGCAAGCATCGACCTGGCGCTGGCCATGATCGAGCAGGACCATGGCCTGGAAACCGCCCGGATCGTTGCCCGCAAATTGGTGGTCTATCACCGCCGGGCCGGCGGGCAGTCGCAGTTTTCGGTGCTGTTGGACCTCGAGCCCAAGTCCGATCGCATCCAGAAAGCCCTCGATTACGCCCGGCGCAACCTGAGAAACACCTTGAGCGTGGAAGAACTGGCTGGGGTTTCGCACCTGAGCCCCCGGCAGTTCAGCCGCGCGTTCACTGCCGAAACCGGTCAATCGCCGGCCAAGGCGGTGGAGCACCTTCGGGTCGAGGCGGCGCGAATGCTGCTCGAAGACAGCGGGCATTCCATCGAAGTCGTTGCCCGGGAGGCAGGCTTCGCCGACCGGGAAAGGATGAGGCGGGCGTTCTTGCGTACGATCGGTCAGACGCCGCAAATGATACGGCGCAGCGGCACCCCGATGGGCTGAGGGCAGCTGCTGGCCCTGCGGCTACGCACAGAACCGGCACGGGCTAAGCTGTCGAGATGACGCTGGGTGACTCAAGGACACTGCCATGGGTACTGCCTCCCTGTCCGAGCTCGATGCCGCGCTGCCAGGACTTGCCCGCAAGATCCGCGTGCTCGATGCCCTGGCCTGGCCGGATGGCATCGAGCAGGTATTCCTCAGCCAGTGGCGCGCCGGCAATGCGCAGTTGCCCCAGGTGCAGTTGCAGCCGCGCGAGCACAGCAGCGATATCGCCGCGCTGGAGGCCTTTATCGGGCAATGCGATCAAGGGCATCCAGCCGGGCGCTTCCTGGCGATGACCGCACGCAGCTATGCCACCGCCGGTCGCATGCTGGGGGCCATTGGCACCCCTGACTTCACGCGTTATTCCTCGGCGCTGTACCGGCGCCCGGACTTTCTCTACCCCAGGCAGCAACTGACCATGCTCGATGCGGCCGGTTTCTTCCTCAAGACCACCGATGCCCTGCTGGGCAGCGAGCAGATTCCGCCAACCGAGGCTGACATTCCTGCCGAGGACTTCGCTGCCTGGATGCAACCGGAAGTGGACCGTTTTTTTGGGCCGGACCGGATCAGCATCGTGCTGGATGCCAACCTCGCCGCCAAGGCCATCGCCGGGAGCCGCCGTATTCGCCTGCGTGCTGGCGCCCTGTTCAGCGAGCTGGACAAGCAGCAACTGTTGCAGCACGAGGCCTTCGTGCATGTTGCCACCGCCCAGAACGGTGCCAACCAGCCCAACCTCAAGAGCCTGGGCCTGGGCGCGCCACGGACCACCCAGACCCAGGAGGGCATCGCCACGTTGGCCGAACTGTTCACTGGCAGCATGGACATCAACCGCCTGCGCCGTGTCGCCCTGCGTGCGCTGGCGGTGCAGCAGGCACTGGATGGCGCTGACTTCATTGAAGTCTTCGAAGGCTTTGTGAACGCCGGGCAGTCGCCGCAAGAGTCGTTCCGCTCGACCCAGCGGATTTTCCGCGGTGCCGACCTGCGCGGTGGCTCGGCCTTTACCAAGGATGCTGCCTACCTGACCGGCTTGCTGGGTGTGCATACCCTGCTGCGCGTGGCGATCCGTGACAACCGACCGGAACTGGTCGGCCACCTGTTTGCCGGGCGCCTGACCCTGGCCGATACCGTGCGCCTGGCGCCGCTGTTCGAGTCCGGTTGGCTCCAGGCGCCGAGCTACATTCCGGCCTGGGCCTGCGACATGCGCAGGCTCGCCGCCAATCTTGCGTTTTCGGCTTTCATCGCCCAGATCAGGCTGGATGTACTCGACCTGCCAATGTTCATGGCCTTTGCCGACGACCACGAGGCGGATGCCAGCGCCCAGTGATCACGGCGCAAGCAATGCCTGCAGGCTGGCCAGAATGGCATTGGCATCGTAGGGCTTGCGTATCACCGCAACCTCCTGCAAATGCTGCGGAATGCTGACGCCATCGCCATAGCCCGTGGCAAACAGGAACGGAACGCCACGCCGCACCAGCTCATCGGCCACGCAGATCGATGTGCCGGTGCCCAGGTTGATGTCCAGTATCGCGGCGTCAGGCGTGCGCTGGCCCAACAGCTTCATCGCCTCATGCTCGGAGCCAGCGGTGATGACGTTGGTGATCAGAGCATCGTTGAGTATTTGCTCAAGCCCTACGGCAATGACCAGCTGGTCTTCCAGAATCAGCACACAGGCATCTGCGCGCGCAGCGAGCACAGCGTTCGGTTGCGCCATCGGCGTAGCGGGGTGTAGCGCTTCAGGCGCTGCGGCCACCGAGAGGTGCCTGGCCGGGATTCTGAAAAAGCCCTGAAGGCCTTCGGGCAGGTATTCGACGTTGCTGGTGCCACCCAGGTCGAACGGTATGCTGCGATCGATCAGCACCGTACCAAAGCCACGGCGGCTCGGCGGGCGAACCGTTGGCCCGTTGCGCTCGCGCCAGGTGATATCGCAGGCATTGCCCGCATCGAGCGCCCAACTGACACAGAGCCTGCCGCCGGCCCTCGACAGCGCCCCGTACTTGGCCGCATTGGTCGCCAGCTCGTGCAACACCAGGGCCATCACCGAATAGGCGCGTGCGTCGAGAATCACATTGGGCCCGGTCATCTCGATGGCCTCGGCCGAGGTGCGATAGGGCGACAGCTCGGCCTCGAGCAGGGTGGCCAGGCGCCCGCCACCGTCGCCGCGCACCACCTGGTCGTGGGCCAGCGACAGCGCGTGGATGCGGCCCTTGAGCGTCGCCACATAGTCCTTGAGCGTCTGGCCCTCGGACGTTGGGTGGGCAACCAGTGCGCCGATCAAGGAAAGGATGTTCTTGACCCGATGATTGAGCTCTTCGTTGAGCATGCGCTGGCGGATTTCAGCCTTCGAGCGCTCGTTGGCCAGCAGCTCGCTGTTGTGCAATGCCACTTCGACGATCGCCCGGCGAATGGCCTCGCCGAACTGCCGGTCCTGCTCGCTCCAGGGCAGTGATTGCCGGTGCACCGTCTCTTTCCAGATCGCGAAGCTCTTGCGCGGTGTCAGGCGGTCGCCCAGCGCGCCACTCTCGTAGGTCTTGTTCGGGTCACCGGCCCAGTCCAAGGTCTCGACCACCTCCTTGCGGAACAGCATCAGGTAGTCCCTTGGCTGCTGCGACATCGGGATGATCAGCACGCCGGAGACTTCCGTGCAGTAGTCCTGGGCCGCAGGGAGCGCCATCGAAAGCCGGTTGGATGCCCAGGTCTGGCCTTCGCTGACCCCCTGCGCCAGCCCCAGCAGTTCGGCAATGGCCGCCTTGGGTGGCGTCAGGCCGGTCGACGTCCAGCGTCCCTGCATCGACATGCCGATGCCGTCACACGGGATCAGCGACTGAAATTCGCCCAGGCGCGAATGGAAGAATGCCTCGATGTCGGGCGCATGGTTGGCGTCGCGCAGCAGCGCATCCAGCGCCTTGTGGACGTTGACGGCCGCTTCGAGGTGCTGGCGGGTTCGCAGGGTCTCGATGTGCAGCGAAAAGAACTCGCCGAACATTTCCGCCGCCACCCGTTGCCCCATGGCCAGGGTGCGCGGTGCGTAATGGTGGCAGGCGATCAGCCCCCATAGCTCGCCACCGACGATGACCGAGATCGACATCGAGGCCCCCACACCCATGTTGCTCAGGTATTCGCAATGGATCGGCGAAACGCTGCGCAAGTGCGCGTAGGAGAGGTCCAGGGGCTCGCCGGACGGGTCCAGTACTGGGTCGATGGCAACCGCCTTGAACTTGACGTCGGAGATGATCCGGATCGGGTTGCGCAGGTACAGGGCGCGGGCCTGCTGGGGGATGTCGGACGCCGGGAAGTACTGGCCAAGGAAGCTTTCCAGGTCGCCACGCTTGGCCTCTGCCACGACTTTGCCGGCGCCGTCGGCACCCAGCTGGTAGATCATCACGCGGTCATAACCGAGCACCGCACGCACGAAACGGGCGGCGTCGCGGAACAGCTTGTGGGTCTGGTCGACTTCGCGCAGCTGGGCGATCAGCGTGCGTGCCAGTTCGATGGGTTCGGCAATGCTGGCGCCGGCGGGCTCGAACTCGATGATCGCGGTGCCCTTGAACACGTGGGCCGCAACATCGAACGCCTGACCTGAAGGCAGCTGCATGCTGAACGTCTGCGATGGCCGTGTGCCTTCGCGGGTGCGGGCCAGCGAGTTGCGCAGGGTGTGAGCCACTTCATCACCGAATAAGGCGCTCAGCCTCTGGCCATTGACTGCACCTGTCACACCAAGCATCTGTGGCAGATTCAGCGAATGGCGCAGCACGACCGTCGCTGACGCATCGCAGGCAAGCATGCAGCCGTGGGGTTGAATGCTGCCGGGAACCTGGATCGGCTCGCGATCGCAGTTGGTCAGGTTTACCTGGGGGTCGAAGGTCATTGGGCCCGCGCCTGAAAAAGAGAGACAAATACCTGACTTACAGTACAGCATCAACCGGCAGAATCGGGGGCAGGCCTCGACGCTAGCCTGACAACTGAACTTGCCACTGCGGGTTCGCCAACCGCTCGACGAAAAACTCGGCCAGTGCCTGGACCTTGCGTGGCCGTGTACGCGCCGACGGGGTCACGAAGTACAGCCCGCCCTGGGTCATCCGCCATTCGGGCAGCAGGTGCACAAGGCGTCCGTCGGCCAGGTACTCGGCGGCCATGAATTCCGGTAACTCGGCAATGGCCAGGCCCGACAGCAAGGGCGCGACCAGGGCATCCGAATTGGTCACCCGCAGCGGCCCGCGGGGCACCACGTCGTGGCTGCTGCCGTCGCTGTGGCTGAAGCGCCACACCTGGCTGCGGGCACGATAGGCGTAACTCATGCAGGCGTGGCCAGCCAGCTCGCGCGGGTGCGTGGGCTGGCCATGGCGGGCAAGGTAGGACGGTGCGGCCACCAGGTACTGGCTGACCGAACAGATGCGCCGTGCCACCAGCGATGAGTCGGGCAGGGCGGCGATGCGCAAGGCCGCATCGAAGCCATCGGCGACCAGGTCGACGGTCGAGTCCGACAGATGCAGGTCAAGCTCAAGCTCCGGGTATAGCGCCAATAGTTCGGGCAGCAGCGGCGCGACCCAACGCAAGCCAAAGGCCATCGGCACTGCCAGGCGCACCAACCCGCGCGGCTGCAGCGACAGCTCCTGGGCCTCGCTTTCCATTGCCTCGGCCTGGCGATACAGCGCGCTGGCTTGCTCGACCATCCCCTGGCCGAACTCCGTCAGCGAGAGCTGGCGCGACGTGCGGTTGAACAGGCGTGCGCCCAGGCGTTCTTCCAGGCGCGCAACTGCGCGCGATACGGTGGGCACCGAAACGCCCAGGGCCCGTGAGGCGGCGGCGTAAGAGCCTTCTTCGGCCACTTTGGCGAACATCGCCAGGCCTTCGAAATCTGGAATTCTTGGCATTTCATTTCTGCAATGATGGCTTTCAAATGATTCTATTTTGAAATGATCTGCCGGTCGATACGCTTCTCCCCACAGCAACTCACCACCTCAACGGGAGAAACACCATGAGCAAGAAACTTGAAGGCAAGATCGCACTGGTCACTGGCGGCACCACCGGCATTGGCTTGGCCACGGCAAAACGTTTTGCAGAGGAGGGTGCCCATGTCTACATCACCGGGCGCCGCCAGGCTGAGCTGGACAAGGCGGTGGCGCTGGTGGGCAACGCCACCGGTATTGCGGTGGACTCCACCCGGCTGGAGCAACTGGATGCACTCTATGCCCGCATCGCTCAGGAAAAGGGCCGCCTGGATGTGCTGTTCGCCAACGCTGGCGGCGGCTCCATGCTGCCATTGGGCGACATTACCGAAGCCCACTATGACGACACCTTCGACCGTAACGTGAAAGGTGTGCTGTTCACCGTGCAAAAGGCGCTGCCGCTGCTGGCGCAGAACGCCTCGATCATTCTGACCGGTTCCACGGCCGGTAGCTCCGGCACAGCGGCTTTCAGCGTGTATTCGGCATCCAAGGCCGCCGTTCGGGCCTTTGCCCGTAGCTGGATTCTGGATCTGAAGGATCGCGCCGTGCGGGTCAACACCCTGAGCCCAGGCGCAACGCGTACCCCAGGGTTGGTCGACCTCGCCGGGCCGGATGCCGGGCAACAGCAGGGCCTGCTGGATTACCTGGCGTCGCAGGTGCCGCTGGGGCGAGTCGGGGAGCCGGTCGAAATCGCCAATGCTGCCGTGTTCCTGGCCAGCGATGACGCCAGCTTCGTCAACGGCGCCGAGCTGTTCGTGGACGGTGGCCAGGCGCAGATCTGACCCTCAGGATGGCGGTTTACCGGAAGGAGTACAAATGTACTCCGCCCGGTAAACCGCCATCAGGCTGACAAGCGAGACTGTGGCCTGCTTTGCGTGCATCATGCTCATCTCTGTATCCAGGTCTGCTTCCACGCAGTATTGAAAATGAAACGTCCGCTGTTTATTGCGCTGGATGGCCCCAAGGGCACCGGCAAGACCACGCTGCTGGAGGCCATCACCCGGGCGCTGAGGGCTGATGACAGGAAGGTGATCCGGCTTTGCGAGAAGAAAAGCGACCCCTTCAGGGGGGAAACCATGGCGCTGGTCAACACGCTGGTGAGAAACCCCTGCCGGGACCTGGAGTTGAAGGTCTGCGCGCGCCTGGCCGATAGCCGCGCCTGGATTTCCCGCAATGTGCTGCCCAGGCAACCTGCGGACAGCATCATCCTGATCGATCGCTGGTACCCCTCCGACGCCGCGTTTCGCCGAACGGTCCCGTTTGCCGAAATCCTGCGCATGAACCACGAGCGCAACGTGCAAGTGCCAGACCTGCATGTCGGCGTGGTCACATCGCCTGATACGTCCTGGGCGCGGGCTGCGGCCCGCACGCGCGGGCTGGGCAGTACGGTAATCCACAAGCTGGATGAACAGATCGCCTGCACCGAAGCCTTCGAACGGGCGGTGGCCGAACATGGCTGGGTGCTGTGCCGCAATGAAGGCACGATCGCGCAGGCGACGGACCAGGTGGTTGCCGAGATCCAGCGCGTGCTCCACGTACCGCGTCCTTGAGCTGCTTTACCTTGGCTTGAGGATTCTTTCCTTTTTGCAAAAAAAGTTGTGCCTGCCTTCGCATTTAACCGCCCTGGCGGCTTGGCTAGGCTGCGCCTCGATCAAGACAAGAACGAGGCCTCGAATGAACAAGCAGCTCCTGAACATGGCGATTGCGGCGGGACTGGCCTGCACCTCTCTACCAGGACTGGCCGCCGTGGATGTGATCCTGCATAACGCCAAGGTCTATACCGCCGAGCCAGGCCAGCCTTTGCAGCAGGCCGTTGCTGTCGAAGGCGAAAAGATCGTTGCCGTGGGCGCCGACCGGGACGTGCTGCGCCTGAAGAGCAACGCTACCCAGGTCATCGACCTTGGCGGCAAGGTGTTGATGCCGGGCATGCTCGATTCCCACTCCCACGCCATCAAGGGTGGGCTGCAGCTGGAGCTGGCCAACCTGGCGGGCGAGCAGATTCCGCTCGATGAGCTGGAGCAGCGCCTGCGCGAGTGGCGCGACAACGGTAAAGCCCGTCGTGGCGAGTTCCTCTCGGTCGGTGGCGTACCAGGCACCTACTGGGATGATATCGCCGCCCTTGAGCGACGTTTCAACCATGGCGAATGGGCCGAGCAGCCGATTCTCTTCGCTGCCAACGACATGCACACCGGCTGGGCCAACCAGGCCATGCTCAAGCGCGCCGGGATCGACGCCAAGACCCTTGCCGCGTTGCCTGCTGATGCGCGTAATACGATCGGCCAGCACCCCGATGGCTCACCCAACGGCTTTCTCGCCGATGCCAGCTACTACCCGGTTACCGAGCTGTTGCCGCCACTGAGCCATGAAGTGCTGATGACCGCAGGGCGCATGGCCTTGAACTACTACAAGCAACTGGGCATCACCGGCTGGATGGACCCGCTGGCCAACGAGTTGCCAGGGGCTGACGTGAAGAACGACTCCCTCGGCTTGTTGCCGGTGTACAAGGACCTGTCCGAGCGCGGCGAGCTTACCGTTCACGTCGCGGCGCTGCTGATGGCCAGTTCCAAGGCGCGCCCAGCCGACCTGGATGAGCTGGACAAGGTGCGTCAGCAGTTCCTGGGCGTGCATAACCTCACCTTGCCAGGGATCAAGGTTTTTGCTGATGGTGTGGCCGAAGCCCCGGCGCAGACTGCAGCGATGCTCGAACCCTACAAGAACACAGGCATGCGCGGCGAGTTGCTGCTGGACCCGGCAACCTTTGGCGAACTGGTCAGCGCCGCAGACGCGCGTGGCTGGCTGGTGCACGTGCATGCCATCGGTGACCGCGCGGTGCGCGAGGCACTCAACGGTATTGCCCAGGCCCGCCATGATCGCGCCAGCGGTATTGCGCACTCGATCACCCACCTGCAGATGGTCAGCCCGCAGGATTACCCACGCTTCAAGGCGTTGAACGTGATTGCCGCGATGCAGCTGTACTGGGCGGCTGCCGATGAGTCGAACATGGCGCTGGTAAAGCCCTATGTCGACGCCATGGCCTTCATGCATACCTTCCCGGCGCGCTCGCTGCTCAAGCATGGCGCGACCCTTTCGGGCGCGAGCGACTGGCCGATCACCACTCCGGAGCCGTGGAAAGCCATTTACCAGGCGGTGACCCGTAAAGGGCCGAAGGGTGTGCTCAACGCGGCCGAAGCCATCGACCGCGAGCAGATGTTCCAGGCCTACACCCTCAACGCCGCCAAGGCCATGCGCCTGGACCAGCAGGTGGGGTCGCTCAGGGTCGGCAAGCAGGCCGACATGATCGTCCTCGATCGCGATGTGCTGAGCGTTGCACCGGCAGCGCTGCGCGACACCCAGGTGGAACAGACCTGGTTCGCGGGCAAGCAGATCTACGCCCGCTGAACGGCCCGGGTATCGTTGACTTTGCCTGGGCTCAGGCACATTAATGGCGGTGTAGTCATTCATGTGCGAGATGAGATCATGGCGCACACCGACGTGCTCATTGTTGGCGCCGGCCCGACCGGGCTGGCGCTTGCGCTTTGGCTCACCCGGCAGGGCATCGCGGTAAGGATCGTCGACAAGAGCAGCGGCCCTGGCGAAGCGTCCCGCGCCATGGCGGTTCAGGCCCGCACGCTGGAACTTTATCGCCAGCTCGGCCTGGCCGAGGCGGTGATCGAAGCCGGCTATAAAACCCCTGCCATGAACCTGTGGGCCCGAGGCCGCCGCCGGGCGCGCATCCCCTTGCAGGATGCAGGCGCAGCCATTTCGGCGTATCCCTTCGTGTTGATCTATCCCCAGGATCGCCATGAGCGCTTGCTGGGGCAGCGCCTGCATGCACTCGGCGTGGAAGTGGAATGGCGGACCGAACTGCTGTCGTTCGAACAGGGGGAAAGCCAGGTCACGGCCATTCTGAAACAGGCCGATGGGCGGGAAGGGGCCTGCACTGCCGCTTACCTGGCGGGTTGCGATGGCGCTCACTCGCGGGTTCGGCATGCGCTCGGCAGCGGTTTCGAGGGGGGGACCTACAAGCAGCTTTTCTACGTAGCGGATGTCAGGCTAACGGGTGTCGAACCTGCGGGTGAGGCACACATCGCGTTTGATAAATCCGACTTTGTACTGCTCTTGTGCTACGGCGAAAAGGACCAATACCGGCTGATTGGCACCGTGCGAGACGAGCGTGCCGAGCACCCTGAGCATCTGACGTTCGCCGATGTTGGCCATGATGCCATCAACGGCTTGAACCTCAAGATCACCGAGGTGAACTGGTTTTCCAGCTACCGCGTTCACCACCGTGTCACCGATCATTTCCGCCGTGGCAGGGCGTTTCTGCTTGGCGATGCTGCGCATGTCCATAGCCCGGCAGGCGGGCAGGGCATGAACACCGGCATTCTCGACGCGAACAACCTGGCCTGGAAGTTGGCCGCGGTGGTCAAAGGCAAAGCCCCCGATGCGCTGCTCGACAGCTACCAGGCCGAACGCCAGGCGTTCGCCCGCAAGCTGGTGGAGACAACGGACAAACTGTTCACCTTGGTGACCGCTCAAGGCGGTTTCGCCGATTTTGTGCGTACGCGCATCGCGCCGGCGATCGCAAGCGTTGCGTACAAGCGTGAAAGCGTGCGTGAGTACCTGTTCCGCGTGGTGTCGCAAACCACCATTGATTACCGCGACAGCCCGCTGAGCCAAGGCAAGGCCGGTGAGGTCCAGGGCGGTGATCGCCTGCCGTGGTTGCCTGGGGATGTTGCGGACAACTACGCCTCACTGGCAGGCACTGAGTGGCAAGTGCATGTGTACGGCGAAGCCAAGGCAGGCCTGGCCCAATGGTGCGCACAGCACGGCATTGCACTGAGTGTTTTCGCTTGGGAACCTGCGTACGAGCAAGCTGGCGTTGCCAGAAATGCGGCTTATCTGTTGAGGCCTGATAGCTATGTTGCGCTGGCTGACCCTGAGGGGGACTCATCTGCATTGAGCCGATATTTCAAGACGCACGGCATCATGCTTTCTGCCTGAGGCGTCCCTCTCAGTGCTGCCTGCGCCTTGGAACAGGAATTGCTGAGAGACTGCAAGACTCCTCAACGTGGGTAATACGGCAATGCTCTTTGAAGACCACTGCTTCATGTTCCTGGTCGCCGTAGCCGTGCTAGCCGTGGATGCAGTGGCCATCGTCACGTACCTGAGCGTTCGCCCATGTTCGGGTCTGCGCCACCCTATATCGGGTCAATTGACAGCCTCGGCCACTTGGCTTGATGGCAACGGCGGAACAGGCGGAACCGGCGGTAAAGCCTGAGGCCCCGTCAGTGCTCGCGTGCGTGCGAATGAATGGTCAGTGCACCCGGTACCTTGGTTCGCTCCAGCCCGCCGCGCTCCAGCCACTGAAGCGTTTGCTCATAGGCACGCGCCAGCAGGGAATCCGTCTGGTCGAAATTGAACACCGAGACATCGACAGGACACAACGGCGGAACGATGTGCAGGCTGGTCAGCGCACGGAAGTGTTCGATGTCGCTCACCAGCTGGCGCATGCTCATCAGGTTGACGGTGTGCAGGGCCAGGGCCACCAGCCCCTTGGGTGGCTGGGTCAAGGCACAACTGTATCCCGTGGGGATGACCACGACCTTGTCAGCGCCCAGGGCTACGGCTGTCGAAATCGGCGTGTTGCTGGCCACGCCGCCGTCCACCAGGAACTGCTCGCCGATTTGCACGCTGGGGAATACCAGCGGGATGGCGGCGCTGGCCAGCAACGCTTGCTCAAGCTCACCGCTGGCCAGGACGGTTTCGGCACCACTGAGCAAGTCGGTGGTGACAATATGCAAAGGCAGCTGCGCATCCTCGATACGGTGAATCGGCAGCGCCTGGCCAAGCAACCGGTGTAGCGCTGCCGGCTGGAGCAGATAACCGCGCCGTTTGATCAACCCTCTACAGGTATCGAGCCAGGACAGGGGGAAGATGTCCGTTCTGTTCAGCCCCCGCCAGAAACTGGCGAGCGTCTCGACCCCCTGAGCGTTGGGCCGGGCGGCAAAGTAGGCACCATTGATTGCGCCCACCGAAGCACCAATGACCCGGTCGAACTGAACATTGGCCTCGACCAGCGCCCTCAGCATGCCAACTTGAACCGCGCCCAGGCTGCCACCACCCGCGAACACGATTGCAGTTTGCGTCGTCATGGCGGCAGCCTCTGTGCAGACCTGTGTCGACTAAGTGTAGTGGGTGCCCTGTTTCATGGCGTTGCGTTCGTTGCGCATCGCCCTGATCAACGCATGCTGGCAATCCCTGAATGGCCTGCGAAGGTAGGCCTGATAGCGGCTACGCTGGATGAGGGTCATGAAGCCAAATACGACATTGCGCCTGGCCCCGAGAGCACAGGCGATGTTGCGGCCCTGCGTTTGAAACGGAGGTTGCAACATGGGTTGGTTCAGCAGCATCGCGCGTTTCTTGAGTGGCGATGCCAACAACACTCCACGCGAAGAGGACGTAAAAATGGCAAAAGTACTGGTGCTGTACCATTCGATGTATGGCCATATCGAGACCATGGCGCATAAGGTGGCCGAAGGCGCTCGCAAGGTTCCTGGCGTCGAAGTGGCAGTCAAGCGGGTACCGGAAACCATGGATCCCGAGGCCTTCAAAGCCGCGCATGGCAAGGTCGACCAGCAGGCGCCCGTTGCCAGCCCTTCGGAGCTGGGTGACTACGATGCCATCATCTTCGGCACTCCGACCCGCTTCGGCAACATGTCCGGCCAGATGCGCAACTTCCTTGATCAGACCGGCAGCCTTTGGGCAAGCGGCGCGCTGGTTGGAAAGGTTGCCAGCGTATTCACCTCCACCGGCACGGGCGGTGGCCAGGAGATGACCATCACCTCCACTTGGACGACGCTGGCTCACCACGGCATGATCATCGTGCCGATTGGCTACAGCACGCCGGCCCTGTTCGACATCTCGCAGGTGGGTGGCGGTACCCCGTACGGTGCCTCGACCATTGCAGGGGGGGACGGCTCCCGCCAACCAGATGCCCGCGAACTGGGTATCGCTGAGCATCAAGGCGAATACGTCGCGAAATTCGTGGCCAAGCTGGCGGGTTAGGCAATTCTGCGAGCGCTCGCAACCCCCGGTTGTCGCAGCGTCAATACGTTCGGGCGCTCGCATTGGCCGCTCAAGCAGGGGCATCTGCTGCGCAGCGAGCCATTGAATGGCCAGACTCGATCAAACAGCGATGATCGTTGCAAGTGTTCGCAAAAACGGGGCGCTGGAGGTGCTTGCTCTCAGGGCAAGCAGCCCCGACACCTGGCTGTATTCGAAGAATGCCGTACCAGCTGCCGTTCCGATGGAATTATTTCTTCCCTGGCTTGCTCAATAGCGCATCTATCAGCGAGGGAAGTGTGGTGGTGGGACAGCAACTCTATGTCATTGAGTACGAGCTTCACGGTAAGCCTCGGTCATTCATTATTCGCCTGGAGAAAATGGACAATGCCATCGCCTGGCACTGGGCCAGTTGCGATGCCGGCGTTGGCATCATCCCGAGATTCAGTCAGCAGAAGATCAAAATGGTCAGTCGCCCGATGGCCGAGCGCGACGGCATCGCCAAGGTGACGTGGCGGCTGGCGGGCGAGGGCCCCGAGTTTGTTGCGCAACCTATTGATGTCGGCAAGTTCTCAGGGGCTGCCGAAGGTTTCTGAAGACCTGCAGCCGACCCACCTCTTTGGAGGTGTTGCCATGAAGGCCTGGCCCGCTGCCGCTGGCGCCCCTATGGCTATGCCAGCCTGAAAAACTCGGCCAGGCCTTTGCTTCAGCGCTCTGACTGAGGCGGCAGTGTGACTAGCGTATTGATCAACGAGGCCAGATCGGACATTTGCCAGGGTTTGGGGAGAAATGCTGTGCGAGCAGGCAGTAGCCCGGTGTCGATGACTGCGTCGCCCGAGGTCAGAATCACCGGCAGGGTAGGCCACCTGCGCCAGATTTCCTGCGCCAGGCCCAAGCCGTTCATGGGGCCTGGCATATGGATATCGGTCATTACCAACGTGGGTATTTTTTCGCAGCAAAGACGATGCAGCGCCTCGTCCGCATTTGCGCAGGACATGATGGTTACGGCGTAGAGTGACGAGAGACTCTCGGCGGTAAGGTCTCTGAGGAGGACGTCATCTTCCACAATCAGAATGGTTTTCGGCATGAAGGGTCTGCTCGCTTCTCATATGCGTTAGGGCGCGGGGGCTTTACGCCGTTGCCCTGAGGCGATGAGTGGTGCGCTATGCGCCGCCATGGATTAGCGGCTATCGTTGGACAGCGGTAAGCGAACCGCCTTCACGACCAGAAGGGATTCAGGGCGTTCCCGTTAAATCGGAAGGGAAGACTATGCAGCAGCTACCAGCGGACGAAACAATTCGAGCGGCCTTGAAGAAGACCCATGCGCGCCTGCACCGCCAACATGAACTGGTTGTAGAGTTTGGCGTGATGTCTTTGAAGGCTACTGACTTGGATCACTTGCTCACCCATGCATGTGAAGTAGTCGCTGAGGGCATGAACACTCGATTTTCCAAGGTGCTCCAGCCAGCGGAGGACGGGGAAAGCTTTGTCCTGTCCCACGGTGTTGGTTGGGATGCCCATGACATTGGGCGGGCGACGGTGGGTGGCGATCTGGCCAGCCCGGCTGGGTACGCCTTGGCTACCTACAGGCCGGTACTCTCCAATCACCTGAGCAGGGAGAGCCGTTTCCGGACACCGGCGTTGCTGAAAAAATATGGAATCGAGCGTGCAATCAATGTCCCGATCCGGGGCGTGCTTACCCCGTTTGGTGTCCTGGAAGCCGATAGCACTGACGGAGACGATTTCGTCGAGAGCGATCTGGTGTTTTTGGAAGGTATCTCCAACGTCATTTCCATGGCCCTTGAGCGCATATCCGCAGGGGCGGATGTACCGCTTGCTGATCCGTATTCGGAGACCCTTCTGAACGCGAGCCCTGATTGGGTAGAGATCCTGACGCCAAGTGGCGAGATCGAATTCATGAACGAAGCCGGGCTCAGCTTCCTGGCTACCCAGTTGGCGGACGTGAGAGGTCAGCGGTGGCATGACTTGTGGCCCGAGGAGTCTCGTTCACTGGTTCGGGAGGCAGTCGGGAAAGTGAGCGCCGGCGAAAGCACTCGATTCGAGGCCTATTGCCCCATCTCTGCGGATGACCCGAAATGGTGGGACGTGACGGTGGCGCCGATCCTCGGTGCAGGCGGCGAGGTCGAGCGGATCATTGCGGTATCGCGCGATATCACGGAGCGTCATCAGTATGAAGCTCAGTTGCTGTCACTGATCGAGGCCCAGAATTCCAGGCAGAACCGAAGCGACCTCTATCTCGAAGAGATCCATCATCGTGTCAAGAACAGCCTCCACCTGGTAAACACGCTGCTGTTGCTGCAGGCCAATCTCACCCCTGATGCAGCGGTGAAGTTGCAGCTTGAAACGGCCGCAGGCCGTGTGGTGACCATCGCCACGGTTCACGAGCGGCTGTACCAGGCTGCAGAAGACCAGGAGGTTCACGCTCGCGATTACCTGAAAGCGCTGTTGGGCGATCTGGGCAAGGCATTGGCCGACCGGAAAATTCTGTTGGAGGCTGATGACTTCGTCTTGCCACCAGAAAGAATGGCACCTTTGGGGTTGGTAATCTCCGAGTTGATCACCAACGCCCTCAAGTATGGCAAGGGTTGCATTGATGTGATCGTCAAGCATGCCGGCGACCATGCCCAACTTACCGTGCGGGATGAGGGCGATGGCTTTCCTGATAACTACCCTAAGCCGACAGGTACGGGGCTTGGCATGCGATTGGTCAAAAGCTATTCCGGCTACGGCAGCGCGGCAGTCATGGTTGATCGCCAGGACAGTAAGAGTTGTATCCACGTGCGCTTCAAGCTCTAGGAGGGCATTAGCACGGGGCATGACGGCTTTAACACCGTTCGGCGCCTTTTCTTGCAAGGCCGCGATATGTCTTGACTTCTGGGGTACCGGGCGCAGACTTCATCCAGTGTCGCAACAAACGCTGGTCCGCGCCGGATCTGGTTTTCCGGTGCTATTGACCTCGCGCTTGCCATTCGAACGACCAGGCATGCTTGAGCTGGCGCTGAGTTCCAGGGACACCGCCAAGCAGTACCCGTTTTTCTTCGAAGTGCCTGGTTTCGAGGAAAAGAACACCTACATTACGCCCGACTACGATGTGCCGATGGTGCGAGGTTAAAAGCGCCCTCAGCAGAACGGCGGCTTTCATCGTGTCGAACGCTCCTGCAGCTGTTTACAGCTTCCATCGATCCTGTCTGAAACGCTGAATACCCGTTGCGGTCGCCACGAAGACCCATCAGCAGACGCGGTGCAACAGCATGCCGCGCCTTGTCATCTCAATGACTCAAGGAGCGCCCCCATGGCCAGAAAACAGTGCCAGGTATGCGGCCAACCCGCCACGACACGGGTGGAAGCCAATCTGAATGGTCGCCATAGCATCATGCTGCTGTGTGACGATCACTATCGCCAATTGGCGCGTCAGCAAAAACGCAGCGTTTCTCCCCTGGAGGCTCTGTTCGGCTCGCGTAGCGGGTTGTTCGAGGACTTTCTGGGCAGCGATTTCCTGCGCAGCGTAGAAGACTCCGCGCCCATTGCAACTGATGTCGATGAAGCGGTCGATGCGTCGATCGGCGAACCGGCCTCGGCAGCGGGCGGTTCGCCGCGCCGTCGTGGCAGTGGGCTCGCCAGCCGAATCAGTGAACACTCCGAAGCACTGTTGCAGGAAGCTGCAAGGTGCGCCGCGCAATTCGGGCGCTCGGAAGTCGACACGGAACACCTGCTACTGGCGCTGGCCGACAGCGATGTGGTCAAGACCATCCTGAGCCAGTTCAAGATCAAGGTCGATGACCTGAAACGGCAGATCGAAGCCGATGCCAAGCGCGGCGAGCAGCCGTTTGACGGCGAGATCGGCGTTTCGCCACGCGTTAAGGATGCGCTTAGTCGCGCCTTCGTCGCCTCGAATGAGCTGGGACACGCTTACGTCGGGCCCGAGCACTTGCTGATCGGTCTGGCGGAAGAGGGAGAAGGGCTGGCCGCCAACTTGCTGCGCCGCTATGGCCTCACGCCGCAGGCCCTGCGCCAGCGCGTGAACAAGGTGGTCGGCAAAGGTGCGCAAGACGGCCACGCCGAGACACCAACCCATACGCCGGAGCTCGACAAATATTCGCGTGATCTGACCAAAATGGCCCGAGATGGCAAGCTCGACCCGGTCATCGGGCGCGCTCAGGAAATCGAAACAACCATTGAGGTACTGGCGCGGCGCAAGAAGAACAACCCGGTATTGATCGGCGAGCCTGGTGTGGGCAAGACCGCCATCGTCGAGGGGTTGGCCCAGCGCATGGTGGCCGGCGAGGTGCCCGAGACGCTGCGTGACAAGCGCCTGGTGGAGCTGAACATCAGTGCCATGGTGGCCGGCGCGAAATACCGTGGCGAATTCGAGGAACGCGTGCAAAAGGTGCTCAAGGAGATCGCCGAGCATCAAGGCGAGCTGATTCTCTTCATCGACGAGGTGCACACCATTGTGGGTGCCGGCCAGGGCGGTGGGGAAGGCGGCCTGGACGTGGCCAACGTGTTCAAGCCGATGATGGCACGCGGTGAGTTGAACTTGATCGGCGCGACCACGCTCAATGAGTACCAGAAGTACATCGAGAAGGATGCAGCGCTGGAGCGGCGTTTCCAGCCGGTCATGGTGCCCGAGCCAACGGTGGCGCAGACCATGATGATCCTGCGCGGCCTGCGCGACACCTTCGAAGCGCACCACAAGGTCAGCATCACCGAGGACGCGATCATTGCGGCCGCCGAACTGGCCGACCGCTACGTGACCGCTCGCTTTCTGCCGGACAAGGCTATTGATCTGCTTGACCAGGCTGCCGCGCGCGTCAAACTATCGGCGACGGCCCGGCCTGTGGCGGTGCAGGAGCTGGAGGCCGAACTGCACCAGTTGCGCCGCGAACAGGACTATGCGGCTTCGCGCAAGCAATATGACAATGCCGCGCAGATCAGCAAGCGCATTGAAACCAAGGCGGCCGAACTCAAGCATCTGACCGAGGATTGGGAGCGTGAGCGCGGTTCAGGCAGCGCCGAAGTCAAGGCGGAGCACGTGGCGCAGATCGTCTCGCGGCTGACCGGCATTCCTGTCAGTGAGCTGACGGTGGAGGAGCGCGAGAAGCTGCTGCACCTGGAGCAGCGGCTGCAAGAGCGCCTGGTTGGCCAGGATGAGGCGGTGCGGGCCGTGGCCGATGCGGTGCGACTTTCGCGAGCAGGTCTGCGGGACGGTAACAAACCGGTGGCTACGTTCCTGTTCCTGGGGTCTACCGGGGTCGGCAAGACAGAGCTCGCCAAGGCTTTGGCCGAGACCATCTATGGCGACGAGGGCGCCCTGTTGCGTATCGACATGTCGGAGTACGGCGAGCGCCATACCGTGGCACGGCTGGTGGGCGCTCCCCCGGGCTACGTCGGCTATGACGAAGGTGGCCAGCTGACGGAAAAGGTTCGTCGCAAGCCTTACAGCGTGCTGTTGCTCGACGAGATCGAGAAGGCCCACCCCGATGTCTACAACATCCTGCTGCAGGTCTTCGACGACGGGCGGCTCACCGACGGCAAGGGGCGGGTGGTGGACTTCACCAATACCATCATCATTGCCACGTCCAACCTGGGGTCGGACATCATTCAGCGCCAGCTCAAGGCACGCGGAGCAACCGACGAGGAATACGACAAAACCAAGGCAGAGGTGATGGACGTGCTGCGCGGGCACTTCCGCCCTGAGTTCCTCAACCGCATCGACGAGATCATCGTCTTCCATGCGCTGGGCAAGAAAGAGATCCGCCACATTGTAGGCCTGCAGTTCGATCGCCTGGCCCGCAGTGCCGCGAGCCAGGGTGTGACGCTGACCTTCGATGAGACGCTTGTCGACCACTTCGCGGAAGTTGGGTACAAGCCTGAATTCGGTGCCCGCGAGCTCAAGCGACTGATCCGCAGCGAGCTTGAAACGGCACTGGCGCGCGAGATGCTTGGCGGCGGCATCGGCAAGGGCGACCACGCCTGTGCACGTTGGAATGACGACGCTGAGCGGGTCGAGTTCAACCACCAGCAATCCACGCGGGCTGACACGGTACCCATCGAAACACTGCAACTGCCGGATGCGACCAAGGCGTCGAACAAGGAGGGCGCGCAAGCAGACGTCCACAGCTGACCTGGATGAAGCCTGCGCTGACCTGCTCGTGAACATCCGCGACGGGAAGACCTGCAACGACCTGCTCAGAAGGAGTGGTGCATGAAGAACAGCAATCAGGCCGGGAAGCCTCTCGAACGGCTCCGTCGCGAGTGGGCGGTGATGACGTTTTACGAACGTTTCGAGCAGGCCATCGCCCATATCCTTTCAGTCGTGATCGCGGTGATTATCGTGGTGTCGTTGGTACAGCTGATCCAGATCGTCTTCAGCCTGATGATCATCGATGCATTCAATCCGCTCGACCATGCGATCTTCCAGAATGTGTTCGGCATGATCATGACGCTGCTGATCGCGATGGAGTTCAAGCATTCGATCGTGCGCGTGGTGTTGCGCCGCGACAGCATCATTCAGGTCAAGACGGTGCTTCTTATCGGGTTGATCGCATTGTCCCGCAAGCTCGTGATCCTCGATCCCGATGTGAGCCCGGCAAAAGTCGCTGCGCTGGCCGGCGCCACCCTGGCCCTGGGGCTGACCTATTGGCTCATGCGTGAACGTGATGACCGCGTGGTTTAGGTCAGCACCCCCGGCAGTGACGTTGCGAGCGTAAAAATGCGCTCGGGATGTTTAGCAGGAACCGGTCCTGTCATGGGATGAGGAACAAGGCTATGACCACAGAAGGCAACGCAGGGCTTTTGTTGGGGGTCATTACGCTGCTTGGCGCCGCGGTGGTCGCAGTGCCCCTGCTCAGAAGCATCGGGTTCGGCTCTGTGCTGGGTTACCTGGTGGCAGGGATGATCATTGGCCCGTTCGGACTGCAACTGATCAATGACCCCGGCACCATCATCGATGTGGGTGAGTTGGGTGTGGTGATGTTTCTTTTCGTGATCGGGCTGGAACTTAAACCTTCGCACCTATGGGCGCTGCGTGGGCAGATCTTTGGCCTTGGCAGCCTGCAGGTGGTGATCTGTGCATTTTTGCTCACGTTTGTCGGCATGGCCTTCGGCTTCCCTTGGCAGGTCTCGTTCGTATGCGCGGCAGGTTTCGTGCTCACATCCACGGCCATCGTCATGCAAGTCCTTGCCGAGCGCGGTGACACAACCGAACCGAGAGGGCAGCGCATAGTCTCCATTCTGCTGTTCGAAGACCTGTTGATTGTGCCTTTGCTGGCGGTGGTGGCCTTTCTGGCACCTACGGGTTCGATCCATGAGCCCACGTCGCCCCTTTGGCTGCGTATCGGTACCGCGGCCCTGTCCCTGGGCGCATTGGTGGTCATCGGGTTGTGGCTGCTCAACCCCATGTTTCGTGTGCTGGCTCAAGCCAAGGCGCGCGAGGTGATGACCGCTGCGGCGCTGCTGGTGGTATTGGGCGCTGCGCTACTGATGGAAATCGGCGGCCTCTCGATGGCGATGGGGGCGTTCGTTGCCGGTGTGCTGCTGTCGGAATCCACATTCCGCCACCAGTTGGAGGCTGACATAGAGCCTTTTCGCGGCCTGCTGCTGGGGCTGTTCTTCCTCGGCGTCGGCATGGCCCTGGATCTGCACGTGGTGGCTGCGAACTGGATGCTCATCAGCTCTGGGGTGTTGGCATTGATGGCGGCCAAGGCGCTGTGTATCTATGGCGTCGCACGCCTCGCGAAAAGCCCCCATGGCGACGCGCTGGATCGTGCAATGCTGATGGCGCAAGGCGGTGAATTTGCTTTTGTGCTGTTCGCCGAAGCGCTGAAACTCAGAGTGGTCAGTGCCGAAATCGCCGCCAACATGACGGCTATCGTGGTGCTCTCCATGGCGCTCACGCCGGTAACCTTATGGTTGTACAAGCGGTTCGCGCGAGCGCCGGCCGTTTCGATGGACGGTGTGGAGACCGCACAGAATCTCCAATCTCACGTGCTCATCATAGGTTTTGGCCGGGTAGGTCAGATTGCCTGTCAGGCACCGCTCGCTCAGGGCGCCAAAATTTCAATTATCGATATCAGCCCGGAAGTGATCCACGCTGTAGAGCCCTATGGTTTCAAGGTCTATTACGGCGACGGGGCCCGTTCTGAAATATTGCATGCTGCCGGGGCCCATCAGGCTCGTAGCATCGTCGTGTGCGTGAATGACAGGAAAGCCGCGACACGCATCGTTGAAAGTACGCGGCACTACTGCCCCCAGGTGAAGTTGCTGGTGCGCGCTTTTGACCGCGAACATGCGCTGGAGCTGGTCGAGCATGATGCCGACTACATAGTCCGGGAAACCTTTGAATCAGCCTTGCTGCTGGGCCGTCAGGCCGTGCTGACGTTAGGTGCCTCGGCGCTTGAAGCCGAGGCGCTGACCGAAGAGGTACGCAAACGCGATGCCGAACGTTTTGCCCTGGAGACATCGGGCGGCCTGTTTGCCGGGCGCGCGTTGGTACTGGGGAACATCGAGCATATCGATCCGCCGAACCATGAAACGCTGGACCCTCAGTGAACACCGTAAGAAGCACGATGCGCTTGCCACCGGTTCGCTATTGCCCACTGGAAAGCGCGGCGCTTGATGATGAAGTCGTAACAACAGGAGGCACGTCATGGTCACAGTAGCGTTGTTCGTTCGTCTGGAAGCAAAACCCGGGAAAGAGACAGAGGTAGAGCACTTTCTCCTGGGTGGCCTTTCAATAGTGGAAGAAGAGCCAGCCACTACGGCCTGGTTCGCAATCCGCTTGGGGCCGTCCACCTTCGGCATCTTCGACGCCTTCCCCGACGAAGCAGGCCGGCAGGCGCATCTGTCGGGCAAGGTGGCAGCAGCGCTTATGGCAAAGGCTGCCGAGCTGTTCGCCAAACCGCCGTCAATCGAGAAGGTTGACGTCCTTGCGGCCAAGTTACCCGGCTAGGCAAGCCAACCAGGGCGCTCCGGCCTGAGCGTTGTGATGAAGCAGCCGGGCAGCGCGCGATAGTTCGTTGGGCACTGAACGTGGATACGAGGCGCCGTGCCCACCTGATGATACCGGCTGGGCTGTCTTGCTATCACTTGTCAGCCCACGCATTCATCGCCTCGAAATCTGCCATATCGGCAAGCCAGATCGTGGTATGCAGCAATTGCTCCTTCGAAGAACCGGCTTGTGCCAGCAGGCCAACGTGGTGGACAAAGCCCTGGGTGGTAACGCCCGCAGCAAGGGAGCGACAGCATTTAGCGCCGCCGGTCTGACCCTGTCGTCACACGCTGAACGTACCGATCCTGCACGGTGCCGGGCCTGTGGGGCTCATGGCGGCCCATGCGGCAATCATCAAAGGTGCCTCTGAGGTGTTCGTGATCGACAACCAGCCGGATCGGCTGCATCTGGCAGCGCAGCTTGGGGCAACCCCCATCAATGTGGTTGAGCAGAAAGCCGTGGAACAGATCATGAACCTGACCCATGGCAAAGGCACCGATCGGGGGTGCGAGTGCGTGGGTTACCAGTGCTGTGACAAACATGGCCATGAAGCCAATCACCTCACCATGAACAACCTGGTCGCTTCTACCAAGGCTACCGGTGGCATAGGCGTGGTGGGGGTGTTCGTGCCAGAAGATCCG
Organism: Pseudomonas sp. LRP2-20; assembly: GCF_024349685.1. NCBI lineage: Bacteria > Pseudomonadati > Pseudomonadota > Gammaproteobacteria > Pseudomonadales > Pseudomonadaceae > Pseudomonas > Pseudomonas sp. LR2-20. Next base: position 2,998,067 of record NZ_AP025944.1, read on the forward strand.
GGGGCCAGGAACGATCTGGCGAAACAGGGCAAGATGGCCTTTGATTTTGGCACGTTCTGGTTCAAAGGCCAGCAGATCCGCACCGGCCAGGCGAACGTGAAGGCGTATAATCGACGCCTCGCGGCGCTTATCCATCATGGGCGCGCCAAGCCCTCGCAGATCATTTCGCATCGCTTGAAACTGGCTGACGGCCCCGATGCCTACAAGCACTTCGACGCGCGGGATGATGGCTGGACCAAAGTGGTGCTCAAGCCTGCAGCCTGATCCACGCTCGCGGCTTCCAGGGACGGAAGCCTGGCGAGACGGTCAGCTGGCTCAACTGCTCATTTGCAATTGCGTGTTCTTTCGCCAGCCTCGCAGGTTCATGACGCAGAGGCACACCTGCAGGATGATCAAGGCCCAGGCTTCTGCTTGCCAGCCCCATACAGCCCAGAGCATGTTGCTTGCGATGAAACAGCAGAACCCTGCTTTTCTTCTGCCTGGGCGTCGGGAGCCGATGCACCACGCGGCCAGCACGGTCATTACCATGGCTGGCCATTCAAGAAACCCAATCCAATGCTCCATGAAATCGTTCCCAGTCTTTTGTTCGATGGAAGGTGGAACCCTGCCAGCGTCCTGGGCACCGGCAGGGTATCGCCTCATCAGGCGGCTCGCTGCTCGCCCTTGAGCATCTTCTTCTGCATTTCCATGGTTTGCCCAAGTTCCTCGAGGGTGTCCTTGCCGAGCAACTTCTTCGCCGTGGGGAAGAGCTCGCTTTCTTCCTCTTCGATGTGATGCTCCAGCAGCTCTTTCATGACTTTGACTCGCCCGGCGAACTCGATGGTGTCGGTTTCGGTATGCAGCAGGTCGGGGAGCACGAGGGAGTCGACCGTGCGGTGTTCTTCCTTGGCCTCGTAATACATCTTCGCTTCTTCCTTGCCACCCGCTTCCTTGATGGCCGGGTACAGAATTTCTTCTTCGAGCGCAGTGTGAATTTGCAGCTCCTGCTCGATCCTGTGGAGTAACTCGGCCCGTTTCTTCACCGCTCGCTCGGTGGTGGTCGACAATTCTTCGAGCAGCTTCTTCACCCGCTTGTGGTCTTGAATCAGTAAGTCGATAGCGTTCATGGCGTTACCTCATCACGGATAAGATTGATGAACTTGCCGGTAGTTGAGTGCTTGGCAAGTGGCACGGTTCAATGCAAGCGATGTCTGGCGTCACCGTTCGCCATGCCAGCCACCGATGGCCACCGCTACATTGAGGGCTGCGTGGTGGAAATGCTGCTGATCTCCACCTGGAAGGAATTTAGCATTGGCATGGAAATCTCATATAAAGCGAGAGACAAGGGCGCTTCGTGCCTTCGCATCAACCCTGTACGGAACAAGAACAAAAGGGGGCTTACATGAGTTGTCTGATTTGCGCCGGACACGCTGAGTCTGTCGAGTGCGCCAGCGGCTGGGAAGAACGACGCTGCTCTGTATGCGGCTGGTACCGAATGTCACAGTCGCTCATCCTGGAGATGATGGAGGAAGGTCAGATTTTTGATACCGAGCGGATGCGGGCTTGGTTGGTGTCCAGGCGCCAACTGATGCCCATTCCCACCATCGACGCTAGCCAGGCGATATTGGCACCCTAGGGCGTGGCTTCAGGCGTGTTCGCCGCGCAGCCAGCGCTGGTGATAGTGGGAAAGCCGGGTCAAGCCGAACAGGGCCCCTTGGCGCATGACTTCAGACCGTTCACCGAAGAAACGTTGCGTGCGCGTGAAAACGGCAGGTGGCTCGCCGGCAAAAGCCCACGCAAAGCACATTGTGCCCGGTGGTATGCCTGATTCGGGCCCCGGCCCAGCCACCCCGGTGGTGGCTATCACCACATTGGCATCGCTGTCTCTCAAGGCGCCCAATGCCATTTCCCAAGCAACTGCCTCGCTGGTCAGGCCGTATCGTTCGATGGTTTCGGCGCTGACCCCCAGCAAGCGTTTCTTGGCGCTGGGCGAGTAGACGACATAACCGCTTTCCAGCACTTCCCCGGTACCGGGTATCGCCGCCAACAAGGCCACCATGGACCCCGCCGTGCACGATTCCGCTGTGGTTAGAATCAACTGGTTGTCTTTGAGATAGCCAAGGGCGGCCAGTACAGGGTCGGTTGCCATTCGGAGCTCACTCGCTTGTTTTGCGGTGGACGCGATCCTGACGTGTTTGGTTCATCGAACCTGTCGACTGGCGATCGAAGGGCGTGAACCTGTGATCACGCTCAGTACAAGCGTTCAAACTGCCAGGCAGCTGTTTTTGCCACGACGAGAAGTGCGAGATATCAATTCAATTGAATTCCAGGCTCCTCACCTGTTCTACCGAACTCAGCTCCCCACGCTTCTTGTGGCGGAGCCCGAAATCCGGAGCGGCGAGTGCCTCGAATCATTACCCCAACGACCCCTGAGCACGAGATCAGCGAGCACAATGCCAGGATGTTCGGCTCGCCCAAGGAGCGTCTTGATTTCTACCGGCGTGAGATCCAGTACGAAACCAGCATCCTTGCCAATCGCACGGATGCCTACCTGGCGGCCCAATCGTTCCTGGTCATTGCATTCGTCTCTTCGATGGGCAACCTCAACCCAGGGTGGGGAGAGATGTTCACATTGATGGTGCCAGCGTTCCTCGCCTTACTTGGGGTATTGAGCTCACTCAATGCCTGGCCTGGCATCCGAGCGGCGTACAACATCATCGACCACTGGCAGCTCAAGCAGAGCCACCTGCTGCGTAGCGAGCCGTTGATGGGACTGGCTTACGACGAGTCGCCGCTGTTCTGTGAGGCTGAAACCTCGCGTACAGGGCATCGGAAGTCACTGCTGTTCTCGCTACGGACGCCGTGGATCTTTCTGGTGTTCTGGGGGCTTCTGGGTAGCTACTCGGTGTACATCCAACTGGCCTGAATACGTTTGTGTGCAAACTTGGAGCTACCGGTTGGAGTCGCCCCTGGTTATCACCGGCCAGCAGGAGGCGAGCGGGCGGTTTCCCGGTCGCTCGGCGCTCAGCGCACGCTCGGCGTTGACGTGCCTGATCTTTGCGCGCCCTGGCGTAGTTCCGCAATGTCGCGTTTTGGCGGCGTACCGAACTGGCGCCCATATTCGCGGCTGAACTGCGAGGGGCTTTCATAACCGACCTTGAATGCAGCGGTGGCAGCATCCAGATGCTCGTTGAGCATCAACCGTTTCGCCTCGTTCAACCTCAGCCATTTCTGGTACTGCAGCGGGCTCATGGCGGTGAGCTGACGAAAATGCTGATGGAAGGTCGAGAGCCCCATCTGTACCTGGGAGGCCAGTTCGTCCACTCGCAGAGGCGCGGCATAGTTCAGCTTCATCCAGTCGATGGCCTTGGCAATTCGATGACCTTTGCTACCCACAGAGGCGATATGGCGCAGCAGGGGGGCCTGGTCGCTCGACAGCAACCGATAGTGGATCTCTCGTTGAATCAGGGGCCAGAGCACGGGTATCGCATTCGGCTCCTCAAGCAGCTGAGCGAGACGGGCGAAGCTCTCAAGCAATTTCGGGCTCAGTGTGCCCACGCCAGCGCTGCCGTGGAAGGACTGGCCAGCCACAGGAAGGCGGCCATCCTGGGCGATCAGCTCCGCCAGTGTGCGCAGGTCGAGCTTGAACACCAAGCCGAGACAGGGCGCTGCATCGCTGGCCATGGTCACCGCTGAGTGGGCAGGGATGTTCAGCGAAGTGACCAGGAAGCGAGTCGTATCGTAGGGGAAAACGTCGCCGCCGATGACCATTTCCTTGGCGCCCTGCACGACCAGCACGATGCTCGGCTCGATGATGCAGGTGATGGGTGGGGCGGGGGCGTTACGCCGGTAGACGCTCAGGTCTGCAATGCTCGTCGCGAAATCGCCAGCAGTGGGCGCGAGGGCGCCGATGACCCGGCACAGGGTGGCCAGTGGGTTCGTGCTTGCAGGCAGTGGTGCGCTAATGGCCATGGCGAGGGTTCCGATCATCGTATGGCGAAACACTACTTCCAGGTCACTTCAGCTGTCCATGCCCGGTGAGCAGGGGCTGGACATTCAGGCAAGAAAACTACCCGTTTGCTCTACTGATTGACCAGTTTACGCGAGGAAGATGGGCGGCAGGCGAGGGGCCAGACTGTTTAGCAGCGATGGCTCCTCGTGCCACTTCCATTTCGAGCAGACAGGTAGATATGCATGAAGTCTTTGTTCGTTGCGTTTGCCTTGATGGCCAGTTCACTCACTGCAGGAGCCGCCGACATGTCCCATGGGGCCAACAATTTCTACAAGAGTGAGCAGGTTTCACTCGAACGGGTTTCCTTCAAAAACCAGTTTCAGATGAACACGGTTGGTAACCTGTTTATTCCCCAAAACCTGAGCCGCAATACCCGATATCCCGCCATCATCATCGGTCACCCGATGGGGGCAGTGAAGGAGCAGAGCTCGAACCTTTACGCCCAGAAACTGGCAGAGCAGGGCTTCGTCACCCTCGCCATTGACCTATCGTTCTGGGGCGAAAGCGAGGGGCGTCCGCGGAACCTGGTATCGCCGGACATCTATGCCGAAGACTTCAGTGCGGCGGTCGACTATCTTGGCGCCCAGGGCTTCGTGGACCGTGACCGTATTGGCGTGCTGGGCATCTGCGGCAGCGGCAGCTTTGCCATCAGTGCAGCGAAGATCGACCCACGCATGAAAGCCATTGCCACGGTCAGCATGTACGACATGGGCGCGGCCAATCGCAATGGGCTCAAGCAGGGTGTCACGGTCGAGCAACGCAAGCAGGCCATAGCCGAGGCGGCTGCACAGCGTGATGTCGAGTTTGCCGGTGGGGACACCCAATACACCAGCGGCACGGTGGACCAGCTGACTGAGCACTCCAACGCGATCGAGCGGGAATTCTACGACTTCTACCGCACACCACGGGGTGAGTTCACTCCCAAAGGGCTGTCGCCGCTACTGACGACGCATCCCACGCTGACCAGCAACGTCAGGTTCATGAACTTCTATCCGTTCAATGACATCGAGACGATCTCGCCACGCCCGATGCTGTTCATTGCGGGGGAGAACGCTCACTCCCGTGAGTTCAGCGAAGAGGCCTATCGCCTGGCCGGTGAGCCCAAGGCATTGGCGATCGTGCCCGGTGCTGGCCATGTGGATCTCTACGACCGAGTTGAATTGATCCCGTTCAGCACGCTGACGACGTTCTTCCGCGAAAACCTCAAGTAACACCTGCTGTGTACAGCCCCAGCACCTGCACGTTGGGGCGGTATACCCGTGTCTTTTTCTATGGGTACAACGAGAACCGTAATGAGCACTCCAGCAATACCCCTTCAACACGCTAGCCGTCAGGTCTGGGGCGCTGTCTTGGCGATGTCGCTGTGCGCCTTCGCTTTGGTGGCCTCAGAGTTTTTGCCGGTGAGTTTGCTCACGCCGATTGCATCGGAGTTGTCATTGACTGAAGGCCAAGCCGGGCAGGCCATTTCCATCTCGGGTTTCTTTGCTGTCATCACCAGCCTGTGGCTGGCCAGCGTGACCCAGGGGATCGACCGCAAGCCTGTGCTGCTGGCCACAACGGCGCTCATGCTGGTATCCGGTGGGATGGTGGCGTTTGCTCCGAATTACCTGACGTTGATGGTAGGGCGCGCCGTACTTGGAATTGCCATTGGCGGATACTGGTCGATGTCCACCGCAGTGATGATGCGCATTGCGCCAGAGGCGCTCGTTCCGAAGGCTATTGCCGTGATGCAGGGCGGTACCGCGTTAGCTACGGCAATCGCAGCGCCGGTCGGGAGCTACCTGGGCGGCATCATTGGCTGGAGAGGGGCATTCTTTTGCGTGGTGCCTTTGGCTGGACTGGCGTTGATCTGGCAAACCTTCACGCTGCCGGCCATGCCGAGTGAGCGGACTGACTTTTCGGCCACCGGTTCGCTGCGTTTGCTGGGAGACAGCCAGGTAGCCTTGGGCATGGCCGCTGTAGCGTTGCTGTTCATGGGGCAGTTCACGCTGTTCACCTATCTGCGGCCGTTCCTGGAAACGGTCACCCATGTCGATGTGCCCACGCTCTCGCTCCTGTTGTTGATCATCGGTGCCGCAGGATTGCTCGGCACGATGTTGGTCGGCTCTCTTGTCAGCCGACATTTGAACAGGGTGTTGGTGGCAATACCGTTGGTCATGAGTGCCATCGCATTCGCCGTTATCGCGGTGGGAGGCTGGATCGTTCCAGTCGCCGTGATGCTCGGCCTCTGGGGACTGGTCGCCACGTGTGCGCCCGTGGGGTGGTTCACCTGGTTGGCCAAGGCTCTGCCGCACAATGCAGAGGCCGGCGGCGGGTTGATGGTCGCGGTAATCCAATTGGCCATCACCGCTGGGGCAACGGTGGGCGGATTACTGTTTGACAACGCTGGATACCAGGCGACATTCACTGCCAGCGCAGTGATGCTCTTGGCTGCAACGGGGTTAACGCTGGGAGCAGGCCGTCAATCCGCTGCCCGTTAACCAGCAGGTAGCTGCTGAGTTTTACATGAGCAACCCCAGCCACAGTGCCCCGAGGATGACCAGCGCCGCGGCGCCGCGGCCAACATTCACGGCGTCGAGCAGGGTGCCTTCAGGGGTGGCTTGACCTCACATTCAGCGCCGCCCTGTTCCAGCGCCATCAACGCGGGCATGTCGAGAATCCCCACCAGCCTGCCATGCAGCTCGACGATACCCAGGGCGCGCAGGCGGGCGACGGATCGGCACACGGTTTCCAGGCGTAAACCCAGGTACGAGGCCATGTCTTCTCGGGACATGCGCAACATGAAGCCATGGGCAGAGTAACCGCGGCTGACAAAGCGCCGCGAGAGCCCCACCAGGAAGCTGGCCAGCCGCTGCTCCGCCGTGAGATTGCACAGCATCAGCACGCGCTCGTGTTCACGCACGATCTCCCGGCTCATCAAGCGATTCAGGCTTTGCTGAAGGACAGGAAAGTCGCGCGCCAGGGTTTGCAAGCGGCGGTAGGGGACGGGGCAGACTTCGCTGTCTTCCAGGGCAACGGCGTCGCAGACATGGTGCTCGGTTGCAATGGCATCGAGGCCGAGCACGTCACCCGGCATCCAGAAGTTGATAACCACGCCTTGGCCCTCGGCGGTGGTCAGGCTGGTCTTGAAGCTACCGCAGCGCACGGCATAGAGCGTGGTCAGCGGATCGTTGGCATTGAACAGTGCGGCGCCCTTGCGGATACGCATGCGTGGCCCTATCAACGCGCCCAGGCAGCTGTTGTCGTGAACGGGCAGGCCGGTGGGCAGGCACAGGCCGCTGACCCGGCAATCCCTGCACAGGGAGGTCAACGGTTTCAGGTGAATAGGGCTGGCCGTGCATGACGAGTTGGGCGGGTCAAGCAGCGTGACCTTCAGCTGGCCGGACATCTTCACGCCTCCTTCGCGCGTCGACGATCGCTCTGGGCCCTTGCGTCAATGCGGGCATTGGACGCTCCGCCCGCCAGCAGGTCAAATGAGTGGGGGGCATCAAGGCGGCTGGTAAGCCGCTCGACGAACTGCTCCGCGTCGGCCGCCGTACTGAAACTTACCCGCCAGTGATCCATGCGCACCCACCAGCGTTGCTGTTCGGTGGTCTGCTCTATGTAGACATTCATCACGGCCTCCAACGCATCTATGGATAAACAATGCTCAATGAAGGCGTCCCTGCCGGCAACGCAGGTGAAGCTCAGGGCGTGATGGTCACTTTCATCACGGCGTGTGAAATGGTTGTTGATCTGGGGTTAGCGTGCGCCAGCGATGGCTTGATGCATTGATCGGCGTCAACTTCCCGCGTGATTGGCAATGCCATCTGTCTGCTGGGGCCTCAGTTGATAAACATCAAGTTAGCAAGGCGCAGCTGGCAGATGCTTTAGCCACATATCACAACCCCAGAGGTGTGCCATGGAAACGCCGCAAAGACTGCTGCTGCTCGCATCCCCCCTGATGCGCCGAACCCCGGTCTATGACCGGGCTGCGGCGTTGGCCAAGGCCAAGGGGATGGCGCTGCACATCATGGCTTTCGACTATGTGGAAGGGCTTGCCACGGCGGGCCTGGTGAATGAGCAGGCGCTGGCAGTCATGCGCGAGGGCTATGTGCAACAGCACCGTGAATGGCTGGAGAGCCAGGCACTGCCGATGCGGCGCAATGGTGTCACCGTCACGACCGAAGTGGTGTGGGTGCAACAACCCTTGAACGAGATTCTGGTGCATTTGCGTGAGCAGCCGTTCGCCATGCTGATCAAGGCGCTCGAGCATGAACCCTGGTGGATACGTGCCATGTTCACCTCGCTGGATATCCAGTTGCTGCGCGAAACGCGCATCCCCTTGCACCTGGTCAACAAGGCGAGCCATGCATTGCCCCGCAGGATTCTTGCGGCGGTCGACCTGTCCAGGCCCGAGGATCAATATGAAGGCTTCAACGACCAGATCATCAGCGAGGCGCTGAAGCTGACATTGCAGTGCAATGCCCAGATCGAACTGCTGTACGCCTACGACCTGGGCTCGCTGTACCTGGACGCTGGCGGCAGCCGGGAACATTCGTTCCTGTTCGATTCGAACCTCGCCCAGACCCTTCACGAAGCACAGAGCGTTGCCTTCCAGGCGCTTGCCGAGCGCAACGGGATCGCCGTCGAACACCGCCACATGCGCATAGGCGACCCGGCGAAGGCCCTGGCGATGTTCATGGATAACAATGATATCGACGTGCTGGTCATGGGCAGCTATCACCACCACGGCATCGGCTGGTTCATCGGCAGTACTGCCGAGCGGGTTTTGCATCGGTTGTCCAGCAGCGTGCTGGTGATTTCGCCGGAGCATTCCCAAGGCTGAAACACAAGGCCCGCAAGGGCCTTGTGTTTTCAGGGCTGCAGCTCAAGTTCGTGGAGGATCTCGCTCACATCCCCGCCCAGGTAGCGTGAGGTGAAGCCCAGCGTCTTGACCAGCCGGTGCATGGCATAGTTGCTTGCCAGATCCCTGGAGACCATGCACTGAAAGCCATTGCGTCGTGCTGCTGCAATCAGGTGTTGCATCAAGCGCCTGCCCAGCCCCTTGCGCTGCCAGTCTTCGCTGACCGCCACCGCACATTCGCAACGTTCACTGCCGGCTATGCCGGCATAACGGCTGACGCCGATCTGTTGCAATTTACCGTCTGCATGCACCAAGGCGACATAAGCCATGCACCGCTGATAATCAACGGGCATGCATTGAGTGTCCAAGCCAGGCAAGCCACCACTGAGTGCGGCGATGAACCGAAAACGCCGGGACTCATAAGCGATTGTGCTCAAAAAGCGTTTGTCCCTCTCGCGGTCCTCTTCGCGCAGCGGGCGGATAAGCACCGCCGAGCCGTTCTCAAGGTTTTCGACCCAGTGCTCACCTGCCGGCGGCTGTGCTGTCTGCTGCCCGTTCATGACGCCTCCTGGTTAACTGATCAATGCCTGGTGCCGCAGTTTCAACGTGGCGGGCCGGTTCGGTTCTGACAATCATCAAGTTCAGGCCGGGTAGCGGTTTTCTGATTTTCATCAAACAGCATCGACCCTGGGCGCGGAACATCGTCAGCATCACACCCCATTCGCGCAAGCGCGGAGGTTCCCATGGGTCAATATCGACAACTGCTGGTGCTGCTTACCGAGGTCGATCCGCATTCCGCCGCTTTGCGCAGAGCCCTTGCCCTGGCGCATGTCAGCGGCGCCAGCGTGCATGTGCTGGGCCTGTTCGAGCCGAGCGAAGAGCACCTGTTGCGCGAAGAGCGGCTGAACGAGGCCGATATCGAGCGCCAGTACGAGCACTATCGTGTGCAGTTGACGGGGCTGGTCGAGCGCCATCGTGCCAGCGGCATGGTACTCACGGTCGACAGCCTCAATGCTGACGATATCCGCAGCCAGGCGATCGACTACATCAGCGAACTGCAGCCCGACATGGTCATCAAGGACAGCGAAGTCGCGTCGAGCCTGGTGCGGATGTTCGGCACCCCACTGGATTGTGCGTTGATGCGGGGTTTCCAAGGCGTTAGCCAGTTCGTGCCGGCGGCGGTCCTCTCATTGCCACGGCGTATCCTGGTCGCCGTGGATACGGCGTTCAGCGAGACGCCTGCCGTTCAGGAGTGCTTCAACCGCGGACTGATCCGCGCCGCCCGGGCGCTGGCACTGCAGTGTGACGCGCAATTGCATTTGCTGTCGGCCTACACCCTCGCCGGGGTCTTCACCGCTGACATGAATGTCACCCAGGCATGGCTCGACGAGATGCGCGAGGCACTGCAGGCGCCGTTCGAAGCGCTGGCCGATGGCGAAGGTGTCGCGCCGGAGCGCCGGCATTTCATTGAAGGCGGTCCGGTACAGGTGATCCGGGAACAGGTCGCGGCTCTGGACATCGACGCGGTGGTGATGGGTGTGGTCCAGCCCAAAGGGCTGGACAAACTGTTGGGCGACACCACCGAACGTATCGTCGGCCGCCCACCGTGCAGCGTGATCGCGGTTCATCCCCGAATCGCAGAAACCTGGGAGCCTTGGCCATGCAACTGACCTTTCTTGGCGGCACCGGGACGGTGACCGGCAGCAAGTTCCTCTTGACCCGTGACCGCACGCGGATACTGGTCGACTGCGGGCTTTACCAGGGTTTCAAGCAACTGCGCCTGCGAAACTGGGAGCCACTGCCCCCGGCGTTGCGGGCGCTCGATGCGCTGGTGCTGACCCACGCCCACCTGGACCACAGTGGTTATCTGCCGGTGCTGGCTCGGGAGGGCTACAGCGGGCCGATCTATGCCACGCCCGCGACCTGCGCCCTTGCGCAAATCCTCTTGCTCGACAGTGCCCGCCTGCAAGAAGAGCAGGCCGAACATGCCAATCGCCACGGCTACTCAAAGCATACGCCGGCGCGACCGCTGTATACCGAGGAGGATGCCAAACGGGCATTGGCACTGTTTCGCCCCGTGGCGCTGCACCAGGCGACGCCGATCGCCGAGGGCATGGAGCTGCTGCTGCGTACCGCCGGGCATATCCTGGGGGCGGCCACGGTGCAAATCAGCGCCGAAGGGCAGACCGTGCTGTTTTCCGGTGACCTGGGGCGCCCTCAGGACCCGATCATGCGTGCGCCTGAGCTGGTCAGGACGGCAGACGTGCTGTTGATCGAATCAACCTATGGGGATCGCCAGCACCCGGCTGAATCGACCGAGCAATACCTGGCCAAGGTCATCAATGAAACGCTCCTGCGCCATGGCATCACCCTCGTGCCATCGTTCGCCGTCGGGCGTGCCCAACTGCTCATGTATTACCTGTATACGCTCAAGCGCGATCGATTGATCCCTGATATCCCGGTCTACCTGAACAGCCCGATGGCCACCGATGCCACCGAGCTGTACCAGCAATACCGCAGCGAGCATCGGCTGACAGCGGCCGAGTGCGCCGCCATGTGCAAGGGCACGCACATCGTCCGGACGGTCGATGAGTCCAGGTACCTCGACCAGCTGCGCGAGCCTGCGGTGATCATCGCCGCCAGTGGCATGGCGACCGGAGGGCGGGTGCTGCACCATCTCAAGGCGCTGGCCCCCAATCCACGCAACAGCATCCTGTTCTCGGGCTTTCAGGCCGGGGGGACACGGGGCGCCGATATCGTTGCCGGTGCCCACAGCGTGCGCCTTCACGGCGAGGATGTGCCCATCCGTGCACAGGTGCATGTGATGGAGAACCTTTCCGCACACGCCGATGCCGATGAAATCATGGAATGGTTGCGCGGCTTCACCCGGCCGCCACGGCAGACCTACGTGATTCATGGCGAGCCACACGCTGCCGACACGTTGCGCCGGCGGATCAGCCTGGAACTCGGCTGGCAGGTGTGCGTGCCTGACTATCAGGAAACCGTTGCAATCGACCCTGTGCGCTAACCTGGCGCGGGAGGTACTCATGAACACGCAAGCAAGGGCAAAACTCAGGGCGTGGATGCATCGCCCCAAGGGCAGCCTGGGGGGGATCGTGGCGATCGTTGCCTTGCTCCTCGCCGCCTCGGCCTACCACGGGCTGAGCCCGAGCTGGCGCATGCCGAAGCACGATCCGGTCGTACTGCTGGCCCTGCTGGCCTTGGCCGTGGCGCTCGGATGGGTGGTGCAGCGGGGCGTGAAACGCACCGTCGGCAAGGCCATTTTCAACGGCCAGGAGACCGGCTGGCAGGCCAGGCTGGCGTTTCTTCGCTCAGTGGCGCGGGAGTCGAACATCCTGCTGGTGACGCTGTTGAGCCTGGCCCTGCTGGGCACAGGCATTTTGTGGATGGCGGGGCACTCGGTGGCGCAGATCGTGGCGACCTGCGAGGCCAACTTGCAGGCGCAAGTGAATGTGCCCGAAGATGAAAAACTTACCGCATTGGTCGGCAGGCCCGTGTGCACGTGCCTTGCGCAAACCTTCGTGGCGCGCAACGGGGTAATGCGCATGGCCTTGTTCGACACGCCCATGCATGACATGAGCGGCTTGAAGGCGCTCACGCGTGATGACGAGCAGCGCTGCCTCGAGCGGTTCGACCTGCTGCCGGAGGCGCCTCAGGTCATCACGCCTTGAACCACGCAGGTTTTGCTCAGCTCAGTGCCAGGCGGTGGATGACCTGGCTCGGATCGTCGGGGTCGATGGTGGTGGAGAACCCTGCGGCCTTTGCCATGTCACGCATTGCCTGGTTGGCGGCTGAATCGATCGAATACATCTGCCGAAAACCTTTGGCCCGTGCATGCTCGATCAGGTGCTTGAGCAGTAAACGGCCGAGGCCGTGGTGTTGCCAGCGGTCGAGCACCGTGACTGCGCATTCGCATTCATCCCTGCTGGCGCAGGCGGCGTACCGGGAAATACCCACTTCCTGCAGTTCGCCGTCCACATGCGCGAGGGCGACGAAGGCGGTTTGGCGGTCCTGATCGACCGCCATCAGCTGGTCGAGCATGGCCTCACCGGGCTCCTTGATCTGGCACAGGAAGCGAAAGTGCCGTGATTGAGGTGACAACCGTTCGATGAAGGCCCTTTCACGCTGCCGGTCCTTGGCTTGCAATGGCCTGATCAGCACATGGGTGCCATTGTCCAGGGCTTCGATCCAATGCTCGCCAGCGGGCGCAGCAAAGGACGTGACGGCTGATTGGCGGGGCGGTTTGACAGGAGTCATGGCAGTACCCTCATGCGTCTGGAATGAACAGTGGACATACAGTTTCGTAGCTGGGCCTTGCGTCGACTTGATAGTTGTCAATTGCAAGGCGGGTGATACGGGTCGCATGGATGTTGATCAGAATCAAAGAGGCGGGCGGTGGTTGCTTTACACCGGCTGAGAAAGGTCAAGGCTGGGTTGCCTGCGGGCTCAAGTCCAAGGCGTCCCCCACGGGGGCATGAATGAACCAGCGCTATTTGGCTTTCCAGTACTTCTGCATTTCCAGGAACAGGAATGAAGCCGTCCAGGTGATCAGCACCAAACCGGTCAATGCCTGCAGGCCAGTGAGGTACTTGAGGTGCCCGGCAGGGGCGATGTCGCCGAAGCCGATGGTGGTGTAGGTGGTGAAGGAAAAATACACGCAGTCCAGGAAACTGCCGTCGAAATTGCCGCTGAGTGTGCCCCATCCTTTGGCATGGGCCATCAGGTAATACGCCAGGGCGAAGCACCAGACCTCCAGGGCATGGGCCAACAGTGCACCGAAAACGCCCGCCACGATGCGAAACCGGCTCCAGAGTTTGAGGCGGGGTAGCCAGTCATTCAGGCGCAGCAGGCACTCGTAGTGGATGATCACCACCAGGATCACCACCAGCATGTTGATCAGCGTGACCATGAGCATCGCTGCTACCCCTGCCATGATGGGTGGTTGATCTCGTGGTACGCCACCACCTGGCGCTCGAACGCTGCGCTGAAGTCCTGCAAACGGTTCAGGCATAGGGTGACGCCGTCGCGCCTGGGGGCCTTGATCTTTATCAAGAACGTCAACGCACCTGCTTCGATAATCACATGCGCACGCAGCTCAACAGCCGCGCCGGGGAGTGCCATGAAGTTGGCCTCCAGCGTTAAAATGGGCGCGGGCCTTTTCTGTAGCCCAACAATGGAGCGCTGAGATGCTTGTTGATATGGCTGCCTTCACGCCGTGGTCGTCGTTGGCTGGCGGGGCACTGATCGGTTTGGCTGCTGGGCTGTTCGTCGTGGCGAACGGGCGAATCGCGGGCATCAGCGGTTTGCTCGGTTCGCTGCTGCAACGCGGCGCAGAAGGGCGCGGCGAGAAAGTGTGCTTTCTGCTGGGGCTCATTGCCGCGCCGCTTTCATGGCAAGTGTTCTGGACAATGCCCACGGTTCAGTTCAGTACCGCACCCTGGTTGCTGATGGTCGCGGGGCTACTGGTAGGCCTGGGTACCCGCTATGGCGGTGGCTGCACCAGTGGCCATGGCGTGTGTGGCCTGTCACGCCTGTCGCCCCGTTCGGCAGTGGCGACGCTGTGTTTCATGGCGGCCGGTTTTGCCACGGTCTTCGTGGTTCGGCACTTGCTGTCAGGCGCCTGAAGTGAAACGGCTCAGTAGCTTCATCGCAGGGGTGCTGTTCGGCACGGGGCTATTGCTGTCGGGCATGGCAGACCCCGCCAAGGTGCTGGGGTTTCTCGACGTTGCCGGGCAGTGGGACCCGTCGCTGGCACTGGTCATGGTGGGCGCCATAGGGGCCGCACTGTTGCCAATGACCTGGGCCCGGCGACGCCCCACGGCCTTGCTGGGGGGCAAGATGCAGCTGCCTGCCAGGCGTGACATCGACGCTCGACTGGTCGGCGGGAGCCTGGTCTTCGGCATTGGCTGGGGGCTTGCCGGCGTGTGCCCGGGCCCATCACTGGTGTTGCTCGCCGACGGGTATTGGCAAGCCTGGCTGTTCGTGGCCGCGATGCTCGCCGGCATGGGGGTGTTCAATGCCGTGGAAGTGATTCGCAGCAGCCGTCAGGGCAGGGTTTGACGACAGGCCGTTAGATGCGGTTCAACTTCAGGGCACTTCAGATTACCTTCAGATTCGCCATGGATACTCCCCCTGACCAACCCAGTCGGGGGGAGCTTCATGAACCAAATCCTGTGGAGCAGCCTGCTGCCATTGTCCATCGGCACCCACGCTGACCATCACGCTCACTTGTCCCTGCACCTGCACGACGAACCTGGTCGTGACGGGCTGGAACACTTCATCCACCAGTGTTTTGCCGATGTCCACCATGCCGATGTCCACCACTACCTGCCGGAGTTGCTGGCCCTGCGAGACAGCCATGGGCGGCTGATCGCTGCGGCGGGGATGCGCCCGGCCAGCAGCGGCCCGTTGTTTCTGGAAAATTACCTGGACGAGCCGCTGGAAAGCGCGGTTTCACGGGTGGCGGGCGCAGCACTGGGACGTGAATGCATGGTCGAGGTCGGCAACCTGGCCTCGCTCAGTGCCGGTAGCGCCCGAATCATGATCATCGCCGTCACCTGGCTGCTCGCCACACGTCGGCTGCGCTGGGTGGCATTTACCGGGGCGTCGACCTTGATCAACAGTTTCCAGCGCCTGGGCCTGGTGCCAACCGTGGTGGCGCAGGCCGATCCTGCGCGGCTGACGGAACCAGCGGAGCATTGGGGGCGCTATTACGCCCAGCATCCGCAAGTGTTCGTCGGCGATATCCGCCATGGTTTCGAGCGCCTGGAGTCGGCAGGGGTATTCCGCCGCCTGGGGCTACCCTCGCTGAACCAGGAGACCGGCAATGCAGCATGAACTTCAGCAGTTCAAGGACCTGTTGCTCGCGCATGGCCGTGAGCGCGGCGGTGCCCTGGCCATAGAGGGTGCCAATGAGCGGTTCACCTACAAGCAACTGCTGGCGGAGGTCTGGCTACGTGCCAAGGCCCTGAGCGAGCGACCGCGAGGCGTGCTGGTGTTGGCGTTGGACAATGGCCCTGAGCTTCTGTTCTGGGATTTGGCGGCACTGGTCTCGGAGCGAGCCTGCGTGATCGTGCCAACGTTCTTCAGCCCGGCCCAGGTGCGCCATTGTGTCGAGCAGTGTGGCGCGAACCTGATGCTGTGCCAGCCCGAGTGGGAGGGCCTGGCCAGCCAGCTGAGCTTCGTCAAACAGAATGCGTTCTGGGTACGTGAGCCCGCAGCAACTGTGGCGCTGCCTGAAGGCACCGCCAAGGTCACCTACACCTCCGGCAGCACGGGCACGCCCAAAGGCGTGTGCCTGAGCGCGGGTGCCATGCTGCGGGTCGCCCGGGAGCTGGAGGTCGCCAGCCGGCCCAGTGAGCCCCGGCGCTACCTGGCGGTATTGCCACTGGGGGTGCTGCTGGAGAACCTTGGCGTGTATGCCGCCCTGGTGGCGGGGGCCAGTGTGCTGCTCTACCCACAAGCGCAATTGGGCATGGGCGGTGCCAGCCAGGTTGACTTCAAGCGCTTGCTGGGGGCAATCGCCTTGAGTGGCGCACAGAGCCTGATCCTGGTTCCACAGCTGTTGATGGGCCTGGTAACGGCCATTGAACGCGGACTGACGCGTGTCGGCCCGTTACGCTTCGTCGCAGTCGGCGGGGCGCGGGTATCGCCTAGCCTGCTGGCGCGGGCCGAGGCCATCGGGCTGCCGGTGTTCGAAGGCTATGGGTTGTCGGAATGCGCGTCGGTGGTGGCGCTGAACCGCCCGGGGGCGTTGCGCCCAGGCAGCGTCGGCCGGCCATTGCCCCATGTGCAGGTGCGCATTGCCGAGGATGGCGAGGTATGGGTCGCTGGCTCCGTGTTGCTGGGTTACCTGGGGGAGCCAGCGGTGACCTCGAGCTGGTGGGCCACGGGCGACCTGGGTTACTTGGATAACGAAGGCTATCTGTACCTGAACGGGCGCAAGAAGCACCAGTTCATCACCAGCTTCGGCCGCAACGTCAACCCTGAATGGGTGGAAGCCGAGCTGACCCAGAGCGGCGTGATCGCCCAGGCATTCGTGCATGGCGAAGGGCAGCCGCGCAATCTGGCGTTGCTCTGGCCGCTCGACCCGGGCGCCTCGGACGAGGCCATCGAACTGGCCGTGCAGCGCAGCAATGCCGGTCTTCCCGACTATGCAAGGGTGCATGTCTGGCGGCGCCTGCCAGGCCCGCTGACGCCCAGCGAAGGCACCTTGACCGCCAATGGCCGCCCTCGACGTGAGGCGATCCTGCAGCGTTATCACACCCTGTTGTCCGAAATCCTGTTATGAGGTGCGTCATGTCATTTTTCGACACCCTGCAGTTGCAAACCCTCCACGAACGCCAGGCCCTGTTCGCGGTGCCGGTGATCCGTGAAGCCTTGGCCGGCCAAGTCAGCCGCGATAGCTATATCGCCTTCCTGACCCAGGCCTACCACCATGTGCGCCACACCGTACCGCTGATGATGGCCTGTGGTGCGCGTTTGCCCCTGCGCCTGGAATGGTTGCGCGGCGCCGTGTGCGAGTACATCGAGGAGGAATATGGCCACGAACAGTGGATTCTCAATGACATCAAGGCCTGTGGCGGTGACTGGGAAGCGGTGCGTGACAGTCGGCCGGCCTTGCCGATCGAGTTGATGGTCGCCTACCTGTACGACCTCATTGCCCGCGGCAATCCGGTCGGGCTGTTCGGCATGGTCAATGTTCTGGAAGGCACCAGCATCGCCCTGGCCACCCATGCCGCCGGTTCGATCCAGAGCAGCCTGGGGTTGCCGGACAGTGCGTTCAGCTACCTCAGCTCCCATGGTGCGCTGGACCAGGACCATATGGTGACCTACAAGCGGCTGATGGACCGGCTGGAGGATGTCGATGATCACCAGGCAGTGATCCACGCCGCCAAGGTGGTTTACCGGCTGTACACCGAGATGTTCGAAGGCTTGCCGCGTGCGGGCCAGGCAGAGGTGCAGCATGCGCTTGTCTGAATCGGTGGTGGTGCTGACCGGGGCCAGTGGTGGCATCGGCCTGGAACTGGCCGAACAGCTGTGTTCGGCCGGGGCGCGGGTACTGGCGGTGAGCCGGCATCTGGGCAAGCTGGCAGGGCTGATGAACCGGTACCCGGATCGCTTGCGCTGGCAGACCGCCGACCTGCGTACTCAACAAGGTCGTGAACAGGTTGTCAGCCGCGCCCGTGAAATGGGCGGGGTCAACGTGCTGATCAACGCTGCCGGGGTGAACCGCTTTGCCTTGCTCGACCAGCTGGATGAGCACGCGCTCGATGAGCTGCTGGACATCAACCTCAAGGCGCCCGTGCAGCTGACCCGGGCCTGCCTGGCGCTGCTGCGCGAGCAACCCAGTGCGCTGGTGGTCAATGTCGGGTCCACCTATGGCTCGATCGGCTACCCCGGCTACGCCACCTACTGCGCGAGCAAGTTCGCACTGCGGGGGTTCTCCGAGGCCCTCCGGCGCGAGTTGGCTGACACCACGGTGAATGTGCTGTATGCCGCGCCCCGAGCCACCCGCACGGCGATGAACAGCAGCGCCGCGACAGCGCTCAATCAGGCGCTGAAGGTTGGCATGGACGACCCCGCCGATGTCGCCCGCGCCGTGCTCGAGGCGATGCAGTCCGAGCGCAGCGAACTCTATCTGGGGTGGCCGGAAAAGCTGTTCGTACGCATCAACGGCATGTTGCCAGGGGTAGTCGACCGTGCGCTGCGCAAGCAGCTGCCGGTGATCCGGCGATACATCGGTAGTCATTCCAGGGAGTCGAGCAAATGAAGCGCCTGTTCATTGCCAGCCTACTGGCATTCGCCCCCTTTACCTGGGCGCTGGACCAAGCGGGCACACAACAGCTGAGCGATCTGCAGCAGCGCTGGGCGCAGATCCAGTACCAGTTGCCGAAAGAAAAACGTGCCGCCGCCTTCGAAAAACTGGCCGTCGACGCCACGGCATTCGTTCACCGATACCCCGGCACACCCGAGCCCTTGATCTGGGAGGGCATCATCAACAGCAGCTGGGCGGGCGCCATTGGAGGCTTGGGCGCTCTGGGCAAGGTCAAGGCAGCGAAAGCCAGCCTGGAACAGGCCATTTCACTGGACCCCAACGCCTTGCAGGGTTCGGCGTACACCAGCCTGGGCACTCTCTACGACCAGGTGCCGGGCTGGCCAATCGGCTTCGGTGACGCTGACAAGGCCGATGCGATGCTGCGTAAAGCGCTGCAGATCAACCCCAACGGGATCGACAGCAATTATTTCTGGGCCGATCATCTGTACCGGCAAAAACGCTACCCTGAAGCCACCGCTGCGTTACAAAAAGCCTTGCAGGCACCGCCCCGGCCAGGGCGTGAACTGGCTGACCAGGGCCGACGCGCGGATATCGATGCTTTACTCAAGGCTATAAAGAGCAAACAGGATTGAGTATGCGGCTGCTGCTGCTTGAGGACGATACCGCGCTGGGTGAAGGCATCTGCGACGGCTTGCGCCAGGAGGGCTACACGCTCGACTGGTTGCGTGACGGTGTCAGTGGCTTGCATGCGTTGCAGCATGAAACGTTCGACCTGGCGATACTGGATCTTGGCCTGCCACGCATGGACGGCATCGAACTGCTGCGGCGGGTGAGGGCAGGTGGCGACAGTTTGCCTGTACTGATCCTCACTGCGCGCGATGCCCTCGATGACCGCATCACCGGCCTGGATGCCGGCGCTGATGATTACCTGATGAAGCCGTTCGACCTCAACGAGCTGAAGGCCCGTTTGCGTGCCTTGCTACGGCGCAGCGCCGGGCGGGCGAAGGTGCTGATCGAACATGCTGGCGTCACGCTTGATCCCGCCACCCAGCAGGTGCACTACAAGGGCGTCGAAGTCGTTCTGACACCGAAAGAATACCGGCTTTTGCATGAATTGTTGGCGCAACCTGGCAAGGTATTCACCCGTGAACGCCTGACCCAGTTGCTGTACGGCTGGGATGAAGAGCCCGAAAGCAATACGTTGGAGGTGAACATCTATCACCTGCGCAAAAAACTGTTCAACGGCCTGATTCGCACGGTACGGGGAATCGGTTACTTGGTCGAGGTCAAGGCATGAGTTCGCTGCGTCAACGCACACTTTGGCGGGTCATGTTGTTACTGTTGCTAGGTACCGGCCTGTTGGCGTTCTATAACTTCCACGATAGTCGCCATGAAATCAACGAGGTGTATGACGCACACCTCGCCCAGAATGCGCGTTTGCTCCAAGGTGTCATGAGCTTGCCTGTGCAGGATGATGCCCGTGACGCGATGTATCGCGCATTCAATGAAGCCCTGGGCCAGGCCGGGCGTCATCGGGTAGGCCACCCCTACGAGAGCAAATTGGCGTTTCAAGTGTGGGAGGAGGGTGGTGGGCTACTGGTGCACACGCCCAGTGCGCCGAAATTGGACGCTCAGCCAACAACTCCAGGTTTCTACAACTTCACTAGCGAAGGCCAGCAATGGCGCGCTTTTGTGCTGCCCGTGCCGGAAAAGCACTGGGTCATTTGGGTGGGCGAACGCGACGATGTGCGCTACGACCTGATTGACCGCATTGTTCGCCACACACTGTTCCCATTCCTGCTCGGCAGCCTGGTGTTGGCATTGCTGGTCTGGGCCGCAATCGGCTGGGGGCTGCGGCCATTGCAGAACATGGCCAATGTGATCCGTGGGCGTCACGCCAACTCGCTGGAGCCACTGCAACTGGTGCCGCTCCCTACGGAGCTGGAGCCCATGCAGGCCGCCATCAACCGCTTGCTGGCACAGATAGAAGATCTGCTGCGTCGTGAGCATCGCTTCATCGCCGACGCTGCCCACGAAATGCGTACGCCCTTGGCCATTTTACGCTTGCATGCGCAGAACGCATTGTCTGCCAGCAGCGATACAGAGCGGCAAAAGGCGCTGGGCTATTTGATGGGCGGCGTCGACCGGTTGAGTCGAGTGGTCAATCAGCTGCTGACACTGGCCCGTGTCGAACCTCGACCAGGGCAACGCGCCGGTACCCGGGTCGATCTGGCCGAAGTGGTCACTGAGACCATGGCTGACCTTACACCGTGGATACTGGACCGCGGCCTGGAGCCTTCGCTGGATATCGACGAGGCGGATCATTCTCTGACCATCGACGCCGGCGCCTTGGGCATTGCGTTGCAGAACCTGGTGACCAACGCGGTAGAACATTCACTGCCTGAGGGCCGTATAAGGGTATCACTCAGGCGCCTGGAGAACGTCTTCGAGCTGGTGGTCGAGGATGATGGATCGGGTATTGATGAAGCGAGTCTTTCACGTGTGTTCGAACGCTTTTATAGCCGTAATAGCCCGAATGGCGCCGGGCTTGGGCTTTCCATCGTCGCGACCATCATCAACCGCTTGGGCGGGCAGGTTCGTCTGGAGAATCGAGCAACCGGTGGGCTGGCTGCTACGTTGTCGCTACCAATCACGTGACGTTACCGACTGCGGGTGTCCTGATGGTTATTCGCATCGATGTTGTGTCGTTGATGCTTGAGATGATGCCAGCGAGTTGGCGGCAGTCTCTGTTGGGGACAGATGTAGCGGATGGGGTGACGCTACTGTAATACACTATTTAACATAATATGCATTATGCGCACATCCACACATAGCCACCGTGACGTGGGTTGGGCAGATTTCAAATCAGCCCAAGCCCCCATTGCCTCAATCCTTGTTCATTCCTGGTTTCACACGCTATCTTCAGGCCGATATCCAAGCGGCACCTTCCACGACGATCCATCTCCCGATTCAAGGACGTGCCATGCCGCACCATCCCTCTGCCGACCAGATCATCGATCTCTATGACCGACACGCTCGCACCTGGAATGAATTGCGTGGCAATCGATTAACCGAACGTAAATGGATCGAACGCTTTCATGCCTTGCTGTCGCCAACTGCGACGGTTCTTGATCTGGGCTGTGGTTCCGGCCAGCCCGTGGCACGCTATCTGATCGAGGCCGGCTTGGCCGTTACCGGCGTGGATTCCTCTGCACAGATGCTTGCTTTGTGCCGCAGCCGTTTCCCAGAGCAAACCTGGGTTCACGCAGACATGCGTACGCTGTCGCTTGATCGTCAGTACGCCGGCATCCTGGCCTGGAACAGCTACTTTCATCTCAAGCCGGATGATCAGCGCAGGATGTTCGCCGTTTTCCAGCGGCATGCAGCGCCCGCTGCGCTGTTGATGTTCACCAGTGGCCCGTCGCTCGGTGAAGCTTTGGGTGAGTTTCAGGGCGAAACCTTGTATCACGCCAGCCTGGATGCACAGGAATATGCTGCGCAACTGCATGACCACGGCTTTGAGGTCTTGGACCACATTGTCGAAGACCCAGAGTGCGGTGGCCAGACAATCTGGGTAGCCCGCCGCCATCGCTGATTTATATGCTCTGATTTTATAACTACACTAAATAACCATTTAGTGTAGTTATATGTAAGCAGCGCGCTATCTCCCCCGTCCTTGCCATTCTCCGGTTGCCGAAGATGCAATGTCGCCTAAAGTTCATAAGCATTCCGGTGTGAGCACAAAATGAATTTGCTGGTGCCCTGCCTCCTTTTTCTCGCAGGCAAGTTACCTCGTCAATCAATGGAGAGTAGCGATATGAATGCCTACCCGCGCTGTGCCCCTCGCTGGTCACTCCCGGCAACGGCTTGCTCGCTACTGCTGGCCAGTTCCCAGGCTGTTGCCGGCGGCATTTTCATCTACGAAGCCGGACAGGAAGGCAATGGCCTGGCCAACGCAGGTTCTGCTGCATTGGCCAAAGACCCCAGCGTACTGATGAGCAATCCCGCGGGCCTTACCCAGTTGCAAGGCACTCAGATCAGCGCCAACGCCCAGGTCATTCTCGGTGATATCAAATTCTCACGGGATGCCAACAACCAGTTTGACGGCAATGAAGGCGGTAACGCGCTGCAGTACCTGCCCGGTGCCAGTTTGTTCATCAGTCATCAGATAGACGACCGCTCGGCCATCGGCTTTGGCATGTATGGCAACTTCGGGCTGGCCCTGGATTATGACGATGACTGGGCCGGCCGCTACTTCACGCAAGAGGCCGCGATCATCGGGGTGTCCTTCCAGCCAACGCTGGCTTACAAGTTCACCGATGACCTGTCGATCGGTATTGGCCCGCGCATCATGCTGGGCTATTACCGCACCGAGATGGCGGTCAACAACAACCTGCTCGGCGTGCTCGATCGGCCGGACGGGCAACTGGAATACAAGGACACGGACGTAGGCACCGGCGTCAATCTCGGCCTCCTCTACCAGCTGTCGCCGCGCACTGCGGTCGGCCTTGCCTACACCAGCAAGGTCAAACTGCAGTTCGAAGACAGCCCGCACCTTCGCAATATCACCAACCCCCTCATCAATGCAGGGCTCAATCGCCTCGATGTCGATTCGCTTGAACTGGACCTGAATGTGCCGCAAACCGTCACTGCAAGCATTGCCCACGACCTGGACGAACAGTGGAAGCTGCTCGGCAGCCTGGGCTGGCAGGACTGGAGTGACTTCGGCGATGTCGGGGTTGACGTCGATGCCAATGGTGGGGGTGTCAGCCGCACGGTGGACCGCAAGTACAAGGACACCTGGCACGCATCGGTGGGTGCGATGTATCAAGCCACGCGGCAAGTTCGCTGGAATGTCGGGTTGGGTTATGACAGCTCTGCCGTCGACGACAAGGACCGGACTGTCGACAACCCCATGGGCGAAACCTGGCGCCTGGCCACCGGCGTGAACTACCAGGTAGAGGAAGGTCTGGACCTCCATCTGGCCTACACCTTGGTGTGGCTGGGTAACATGGACGTCGATCAGACCAAGTCCCGTTCGGGCAATACATTATCCGGCACTTACAAGAACAGCGCCTTGCATATCCTCGGTGGTGGCGCGACCTGGCGGTTCTGAATATTGACTAAGTGATCCCCTCACCCACTCATGGCGGCAACAAGGAGGCTCTGGATTCTATGGAAGGTATCCGCGGCATGACGCAAACCACGGCAGGTGGGCTGTTTGATCATCTTGTTCACTCACTTGGCGGGCACGAACCTGGCGAAGGCTATTCCTATAAAGAGTTAGTGAACGCCTTGGCGCTGCAGTCGCAAAAATGGGTACTACCCGGTTATGGCCTGGAGCAGAGCCGCCACCCGGACGCTTTGTTCAAGGGCGCGCTGCGCCGCCTCGCAACATCCGCACCAACTGTCGGGCAGGCGCTCGTTGCGATCATGCGTTATATCTACAGTTGCTCGCCAACTGTTCACTACCGCCTGGAAAACAGGCCGGGTCAGTCAGTACTGATGCTCTATGGCCTGATACACCCTGAACAAGACAATCCGGTTATCGTCGAGCGGGCGATATTGGCGGCCACTCTGCTCATTGCGGAAGTTCGCGGCTGCGCTTTTCGCCCCAGAGCAGGGCAATGACGTTGCGCTGGCGGGCAGGCTTCCATTTGCCATGGCTCTCTCGCGGCACCGCGGCGCGCAAGCGCTTGCCGTCGGCGACACGCTCCTCGCGGGCGCGGAAAACCTGGTTCGGTACACTGTCGTCTTTGTGCTTGCGAGCAGCTGCACGTCGGGATGCCATGATGCGATCGACTCCTCTGGAATAAATCACTGCCCGCCCGCGAAGAACCAACGAAAGAACGGGGTCGGGCCGTCCGCCTGCATCACCCGCGCCCACGCCGGGCGGCTTTGACGTAAATACATATAAGCATCTCCCAGCTCACTGCCCCGCAACTTTTTCACCAATTCTTCACTGTCCCCGTACTTTTCCCTGCCTAGGATTCGCCGACAATTTGCCTGCCCGCAGAGTCAACCATGAATCTGAAGCGTACCGATCAACGCGCCTTGCTGCTGTTGCTGGCCGTCACCGCCCTGCTATTGATGCTCGGCCTGGGCAGCCGCGAATTGTGGGGGGCGGAAACCCGTTGGGCCAACATCTCCCTGCAGATGCTGCAAAGCGGAGACTACTTCGACCCCTACCTCAAGGGCGGCGCCTATTACGACAAGCCACTGCTGTCCTACTGGCTGATCACTGCCAGCGCCTGGCTGACCGGCGGCCTGGGGCCTTGGTCGCTGCGCCTGTCCTCGGTCGTCGCGGCGTGGTTGAGCGTGTGGTTGACCTACCTGCTCGGCGAGCGCCTGTTTCGCAAAGGTACCGGCCTGGTCGCCGGCTGGATGCTGGCCACAACCTTCTATTTCGTGTTCTGGGCACGGGTCGCCACCGCCGACATCCTGACGGTGTGTGGTGTGCTGGCGGCGGTCTGGTGGTATTGCCGGGGGCCGGACGACACCCGCTTCTGGCGCTACGTCGGGTTCTTCGGGCTGCTGGCGCTGACGTCGCTGTTCAAGGGCCTGATCGGCTTCATCCTGCCCGGCCTGGTGTTGCTGCCGCATCTGCTGGGTCAAGGCCGCTGGCGTCGCCATCTGAACCTGCGCCTGTTGGCGGCGCTGCTGCTGGCCGGAGCACTTTATATGCTGCCGTTTCTGCTTTCGCACCTGTACGGCGCGCCAAACTACGGCGAGAGCGGCCTCGGGCTGGTGCTGCGGGAGAACGTGGTGCGGTTTTTCCAGCCTTTCGACAACCTCGGGCCGATCTACACCTACCTCGTGTACCTACCGGTCTACACCCTGCCCTGGGCGCCTTGCTGGATCATGGCCTTGTGGGTCGCCCTGCGCCATTGGCGGCACATCGAGCCGGATACCCGCTGGCTGGTCCAGGGGCTTGGCCTGCTCATGCTGTTCTTCACTGCCAGCGGTAGCCGGCGCAGCTACTATGTGCTGCCGCTGGTACCGTTCGCGCAGCTATTGGGTGCCTGGTGGATCACCCAGCGAATGGCCGTGGGCAAAGCCTCTGCGCGCAACCTTCGCGCCGGTTTCGCGGTGACTGCGCTGTTGCTGCTGGCGGTGCTGGGCATTCTGGTTCCCTGGAGCAATGGTGGCGGTGGCGTGATCCGCTTCGGTGAGGCTGTACGTGAACAGGCGAGCCGCCGGGCGCCGCTGGCGCAGTGGCAACTGGTCATGGTCGAGGTGGACAACAAGGTGCCCCTGTACCTGCAGACAGGCGGCGCCCCCTTCCATTATGTGGCGCAGACCGAGGATTACCCACGCAGTGGCGACACCGCCAGCCTGATGGCCTGGCTGGAGCGCACCAGTGGCAGGCACTGGGACCCACAGCGCACGATCATCGTCGCGCATTACCGCCACGGCGAGGCACCACCCTTTGGCTACCTGGAAAGCGATCACCAGGTCGTCACCACCCACCCCAGCCGTGGCGAGCAGTGGCTGCACGCCCGCGACGAGCAAAGCGTGGCCTATATTCCCAACGCCTAGGTCAGTCTCCCGGCTCGCCGGTAAACCTGTAAGTAACGTCGACTTTCAGGTCAACTAAACACACCGTTTAAACCCACCCAAATGGGTGTTTTGTGAATATTAAATTAATGTTCAGGCATACACTTAGATAGAAACCTGAACCTCAGCTGTCTGTGCTTGCAATCTCATGCGCAGGCGACTTATTTTTTATACTTCTTTCACAAAAACGGGCATACCCTTAACAGGATAAGTCACTGACAATCACTACGGCATGGATGACTGAACCCCTCAGAAAAACCTGACTTGACGCAACACACCCGCTTTTAGCCCGTGCACTTGATGCAAAAATCCACTTTGCGTCTACGCTGGCAATTGAACCAATAAAATCAATGGGTTCTGTCACTTTCCTGTATTACCGAGGTGCTCATGAGTGAGGCGTTTCTCCCTTTCTCTCGTCCTAGTATGGGCGACGAGGAAATTGCGGCTGTCGAAAAGGTCCTGCGTTCGGGCTGGATCACTACCGGGCCCCAGAACCAGGCACTTGAAGAGCAGTTCGCGCAGTACGTCGGTTGCCGCCATGCGGTCGCCCTGTCATCGGCCACTGGCGGGATGCATATCGCCTTGCTGGCACTGGGCATAGGCCCTGGGGACGAAGTCATCACCCCGTCGCAGACCTGGGTGTCCACGGCCAACATGATTTCCCTGCTCGGCGCCACACCGGTGTTCGTCGATGTCGACCGCGACACCCTGATGACCGACGCGTCGCGCATCGAGGCGGCCATCACCCCACGGACCAAGGCCATCATCCCGGTGCACTACGCCGGCGCGGCCTTCGACCTCGACCCACTGTACGCACTCGCCGACAAGCATGGCATCGCCGTCATCGAAGACGCCGCCCATGCCGCCGGTACCCGTTACAAGGGCCGCCAGGTCGGTGCCCGTGGCACGGCGATCTTCTCGTTCCATGCGATCAAGAACATGACCTGCGCCGAAGGCGCGATGTTCGTCAGCGACGACGATGCCCTGGCCAGCCGCGTGCGCATGCTCAAGTTCCACGGCCTGGGTGTCGACGCCTACGACCGCATGACCCACGGCCGCAAACCCCAGGCCCAGGTCATCGAGCCCGGTTTCAAGTACAACCTCGCCGACATCAATGCTGCCATTGCCCTGGTGCAACTCAAGCGCCTGGACGCCATCAACGCCCGCCGCACCGAGCTGGCCGGCCACTACCAGCAACGCCTGGCAGGCCTGCCGGTGCAGCCTCTGGCCGTGCCGGACTACCCGCAGCAGCACGCCTGGCACCTGTACATCCTGCGCATCGACAGCGAACGGTGTGGCCTGGACCGCGAAGCCTTCATGAAAGGCCTGCAAGAGCAAGGCATCGGCACCGGTATCCACTTCATCGCCACCCACCTGCACACCTGGTACCGCCAGCGTGATCCGCAGCTCTCGCTGCCAAATACCGAATGGAACTCGGCACGGCTGTGCTCCATTCCGTTGTTCCCCGACATGACCGACCAGGACCTCGACCGGGTCGTCAACGCCATTGAACAGCTTGTGGGAAATCGCTCGTGAGACCTTACCCGATCCATTGCGTATCCATCGTCATCCCGGTCTACAACGAGCAGGAAAGCCTACCCGAACTGCTGCGCCGTACGGGCGCTGCCTGCCAGCAACTGCGTCATCCTTATGAAATCGTGCTGGTCGACGACGGCAGCCGCGACAACTCGGCGCATATCCTCGAAGAGGCCGCGCAGGCTGAGAACAGCCCCTTCGTGGCAGTCATCCTCAACCGCAACTACGGCCAGCACGCGGCGATCATGGCCGGTTTCGAGCAGTGCAAGGGCGATGTGGTGATCACCCTCGACGCCGACCTGCAAAACCCACCGGAAGAAATCCCGCGCCTGGTCGCCGAAGCCGAACGTGGCTTCGACGTGGTCGGCACGGTACGCAGCAACCGCCAGGATTCGGCCCTGCGCCGCTGGCCGTCGAAGGTGATCAACTACGCCGTCAAGCGCTCCACCGGCGTGGCCATGAGCGACTATGGCTGCATGCTGCGCGCCTACCGGCGCACGGTGATCGACGCCATGCTCGCCTGCCGCGAGCGCAGCACCTTCATCCCGATCCTGGCCAACAGCTTCGCGCGCCACACCACCGAAATCCTGGTGACCCACGCCGAACGTGAACACGGCGATTCGAAATACAGCCCGATGCGCCTGATCAGCCTGATGTTCGACCTGATCACCTGCATGACCACCACGCCATTGCGCCTGCTGAGCATTGTCGGGTTCAGCATGGCCGCGCTCGGCGTGCTGTTGGCCTTGGCGCTGATCGTGCTGCGCCTGGCGTTCGGCCCAGGCTGGGCCGGTAACGGCCTGTTCGTGCTGTTCGCCGTGCTGTTCGTGTTCACCGGTGGCCAGTTCATCGGCATGGGCCTGCTTGGCGAGTACCTGGGGCGCATGTACAGCGACGTGCGCGCCCGCCCGCGATTCTTCATCGAAAAAGTGCTGCGCAGCGGCCCGCCGCCTGTGCCGGCACAGAACGTCACCGTTGATGGTTTCAATTCCTCTACTTCTGGTCAGGTTCACTCA
Source organism: Pseudomonas sp. LRP2-20 (assembly GCF_024349685.1). Classification (NCBI taxonomy): domain Bacteria; kingdom Pseudomonadati; phylum Pseudomonadota; class Gammaproteobacteria; order Pseudomonadales; family Pseudomonadaceae; genus Pseudomonas; species Pseudomonas sp. LR2-20. The sequence continues at coordinate 3,026,812 of NZ_AP025944.1, forward strand.
TGAGTGCAAAAACAGTTGTCTTCGCTTACCACGACATCGGCTGCGCCGGCATTGAAGCCCTGCTCGACAGCGGCTATGACATCGCAGCGGTGTTCACTCATGCCGACGATCCCAAGGAAAACACCTTCTACGCCTCGGTCGCACAGCTGTGTGCGCGCAAAGGCATCCCGGTGCATGCGCCGGAGGACGTCAACCACCCGCTGTGGGTCGAGCGCATCAGCCAGCTGGACCCCGACTTCCTGTTCTCGTTCTACTACCGCAACCTGCTGAGCGAACCGCTGCTGGCCACCGGCCGCAAAGGCGCCTTCAACCTGCATGGCTCGCTGCTGCCGCGCTACCGTGGCCGCGCGCCAGCGAACTGGGTGCTGGTCAACGGCGAGACCGAAACCGGCGTTACCCTGCACCGCATGGTCAAGCGCGCCGATGCCGGTGCCATTGTCGCCCAGCTGCGGGTGGCCATCGAACGCAGCGACACCGCGCTGAGCCTGCATGGCAAGCTGCGCGCTGCCGCCGCCGACCTGCTGCGCGACACCTTGCCCAACCTGCGCCAGGGCAAGTTCAGCGAAACACCACAGGATGAGGCCAAGGCCACGGTATTCGGCCGTCGCACCGCGGCCGATGGCCGCCTGGACTGGCAGCAGCCGGCTGAAACCCTGTTCAACCTGGTACGAGCGGTAACCCAGCCCTACCCTGGCGCCTTCTGCCAGGTCGGTGAGCACAAGCTGATCGTCTGGAGCGCCGACGTGGTCAAGGGCAACGATGGCCTGGCCCCGGGCCGGGTGATCAGCACCGACCCGCTGCGCATCGCCTGTGGCCAGGACTCGCTGGTGATCAGCGCCGGCCAGCGCAACGATAACGGCTTGTACCTGAGCGGCCCACAACTGGCCAACGAGCTGGGCCTGGTCGAAGGCTCGCTGCTGCGCGGCGCCGATGCCCGGCGCAGCACCCGCCGCACCCGGGTATTGATCCTCGGTGTCAACGGCTTCATCGGCAACCACCTGTCCGAGCGCCTGCTCAGCGACGAGCGCTACGAGGTTTACGGCCTGGACATCGGCTCCGATGCCATCGAGCGCCTGCGCAGCCACCCACGCTTCCACTTCGTCGAAGGCGATATCAGCATCCACTCCGAGTGGATCGAGTACCACATCAAGAAGTGCGACGTGGTGCTGCCCCTGGTGGCCATCGCCACGCCGATCGAATACACCCGCAACCCGCTGCGCGTGTTCGAGCTGGACTTCGAAGAAAACCTGCGCCTGGTGCGCTACTGCGTCAAATACAACAAACGCGTGATCTTCCCGTCGACCTCGGAAGTCTACGGCATGTGCCAGGACCCGAACTTCGATGAAGACACCTCCAACCTGGTGGTCGGCCCGATCAACAAGCAGCGCTGGATCTACTCGGTGTCCAAGCAGTTGCTCGACCGGGTCATCTGGGCCTATGGCCAGAAAGGCCTGAACTTCACCCTGTTCCGCCCGTTCAACTGGATGGGCCCACGCCTGGACCGCCTGGATTCCGCGCGCATCGGCAGTTCGCGGGCCATTACCCAGCTGATCCTCAACCTGGTGGAAGGCACGCCGATCCGCCTGTTCGACGGTGGCGCGCAGAAGCGCTGCTTCACCGACATCGCCGACGGCGTCGAGGCCTTGGCGCGGATCATCGACAACGACAACGATGCCTGCAACGGCCAGATCATCAACATCGGCAACCCGGACAACGAAGCCAGCATCCGCCAGTTGGGCGAAGAGCTGCTACGCCAGTTCGAAGCCCACCCGCTGCGCAGCCACTTCCCGCCGTTCGCCGGTTTCCGCGACGTCGAGAGCAAGGCGTTCTACGGCGGCGGCTACCAGGACGTGTCCCACCGCAAGCCGAGCATCGCCAACGCCAAGCGCCTGCTGAACTGGGAGCCGACCGTGGAGATGCGCGAGACCATCGGCAACACGCTGGACTTCTTCCTGCGTGAAGCGATGCGTGAAATCGAGGCCCGTCCGGCAGAAGAAGCACGCTGATGCAGGCAGGGTTGCGCATCGATGTCGATACCTACCGCGGCACCCGTGAAGGTGTGCCGCGCCTGTTGGAGCTGCTCGACGAGGCGCAGGTCAAGGCGACGTTCTTCTTCAGTGTCGGGCCGGACAACATGGGGCGCCACCTGTGGCGCCTGATCCGCCCGCAGTTCCTGTGGAAGATGCTGCGCTCCAATGCCGCCGGGCTGTACGGCTGGGACATTCTTCTGGCTGGCACCGCCTGGCCCGGCAAGCCGATTGGCCGCGACCTCGGGCACCTGATGCGTCAGGCCCGTGCCGCCGGCCACGAGGTCGGCCTGCACGCCTGGGACCACCACGGCTGGCAGGCCAATGCCGGGCGCTGGAGCATGGCGCAACTGACCGAGCAGATCCGTCAGGGCGTCGACACCCTCAGTGACATCCTCGGTGCACCGGTCGAGTGTTCAGCCGTCGCCGGTTGGCGCGCGGACGAGCGGGTGATCGAGGCCAAGCAGGCGTTTGGTTTTCGCTACAACAGCGATTGCCGAGGTACCGGCCTGTTTCGCCCTCGCCTGGCCGACGGCTCGCCAGGGGCGCCGCAGATTCCGGTGGACCTGCCGACCTTCGACGAGGTCGTCGGCCCGCAGGTGGCTGCCGCGCACTTCAACGACTTCATCCTGGGGCGCTTTCGCCCGCAGGCACTCAACGTCTACACCATCCATGCAGAGGTAGAAGGGATTCTGATGGCCCAGGATTTTCGCCACTTGCTGGCCGATGCACGCCAGCGCGAAATTGCGTTCAAACCATTGGGCGAGTTGCTCCCCGCCTCGCTCGACACCTTGCCCGTTGCCAGTGTGCAGCGCGGCACCCTGCAAGGCCGTGAGGGCTGGCTGGGAGTGCAAGGCTCATGAGCAGACGCTGGACGCTACCGCTGCTGTTGGGGCTGTTCCTGCTCGCCTACCTGCTGCCTCTGGGCGGCCATGGCTTGTGGATCCCCGACGAAACCCGCTATGCCCAGGTCAGCCAGGAGATGCTGCTGACCGGCAACTGGATCTCGCCCCATTTCATGGGGCTGCGCTACTTCGAAAAACCCGCCGCCGGCTACTGGATGATCGCCCTCAGCCAGGGGCTGTTCGGCCAGAACCTGTTCGGCGTGCGTTTTGCCTCGGCGCTGAGCGTCGGCCTGAGCCTGATCCTGTGCTACCTGGTGGCACGCCGCCTGTGGAACGACCCGCGCAAGAGCCTGGTGTGCACCCTGCTCTACATGAGCTTGTGCGTGGTGGTGGGCCAGGCGGGCTATGCCAACCTCGATCCGCAGTTCACCCTGTGGGTCAACCTCAGCCTGGTAGCCCTGTGGTTCGCCCTGGACAGCCGCAGCAATGGCCAGCGCCTTGCCGCCTGGGCGGTGCTGGGGCTGGCCTGTGCCATGGGTTTCATGACCAAGGGCTTTCTCGCCTGGCTGCTGCCGGTGCTGATCGCGTTGCCGTGGATGCTCTGGCAGAAGCGCTGGCGTGAACTGCTGGTGTACGGGCCGGTTGCCGTCGTGGTGGCGATCCTTGTCAGCCTGCCCTGGGTGCTGGCCGTGCATGCCCAGGAGCCGGACTACTGGCGGTTCTTCTTCTGGCATGAGCACATCCGCCGGTTTGCCGGTGACGATGCCCAGCACAGCGCCCCCTGGTGGTACTACCTGCCGCTGCTGGTGGCCTACAGCCTGCCTTGGATCGGCATGCTGCCGACGTCCCTGAAACAGGCCTGGCAGAGCCGTACCCAGCCCAGGATCGTGTTTCTGCTGCTGTGGCTGCTGATGCCGCTGCTGTTCTTCAGCCTGAGCAAGGGCAAGCTGCCGACCTACATTTTCCCCTGCCTGCTGCCATTGGCCCTGCTGATAGGCCATGCCCTGGAGGACCGGCTGCGCCTGCAGCAAGGCCGTGCACTGGGCATCAACGGCTGGATCAACGTGGCGCTGGGCGTGGTCGCCTTGATCGCCCTGGCCTGGCTGCAACTGAAAAAGCCCGTGTACGAACACGAACTGAGCAGCCTACTGCTGATGTGCGTGGCGTTGGCAGGCTGGACCGTCGCCAGCCTGGCCCAGGCCCTGTCGCCGCTGCGCTGCTGGGCGGCTCCGGTGCTGGGTAGCCTGTTGTTGATGGCCCTGCTGCCGGCGGCCCTGCCCAAGTCAGTGGAGGGCAACAAGATGCCCGACCAGTTCATCCTGCAACACCTTGACGAGCTGTCCGGCGCCTCCCACCTGCTGAGCAACGACCTCGGCGCAGCGTCGGCGCTGGCCTGGCGCCTGCAACAACCGAACGTGGCGTTCTACAACACAGTCGGTGAGCTGAAGTACGGCCTGGCTACCCCAGAAGGCCATGGGCGCCGGTTGAACGACAAGCATGTGCGCCAATGGGTCGACGACGCCCGCCGCAGCGGCACGGTTGCCGTGGTGATGCGGGTCAAGGGTGCAGATGAGCAGCGTGAACTCGGCCTGCTGCCCGACGATGGCACCCGCTACGAACAGGGCAAGATGGTGATCCTGATTCTGCCCAGAGTCGCACCATGAGCTGGCTGCTGCTGTTGACGGCTTGCCTGCTGACCTGCCTGGGCCAGGTGGCGCAGAAGTTCGCCGTGGAAAGCTGGCGTGGGCAAACGGGGCCGTGGACGGACAAATTGCGCTCGCCCTGGCTGTGGCTGGCCCTGCTTGCCCTCGGCAGCGGTTTGTTGGTCTGGCTACTGGTCCTGCAGCGCATGGAAGTGGGTATCGCCTATCCGATGCTCAGCCTGAACTTCGTGGTGATCACCCTGATCGCCCGCTTCGGCTTCCATGAACCGGTCGATCGCCGCCACTGGCTGGGCGTAGCCCTGGTCATCGCCGGCGTGGCCCTGCTGGGGCAGCAATCATGAACCAGCGCCTTGGCATCGCCTTCGCCCTGGGCAGCGTGCTGCTGGTCAGCACCGCCCAACTGGCCATGCGCTGGAGCATGACCCGCCTGCCGCAACCCGGCCAGTGGTTGTCTGCATTGACCAGCCAGGGCGTCGATACTCTCGCCGTGGCCGTGGTGCTGGCGGCGATCGCCGCATATGGCCTGTCGATGCTCTGCTGGTTGCTGGCCCTGCGTGACCTGCCGTTGGGCCGGGCCTACTCGCTGCTGAGCCTGAGCTACGCCCTGGTCTACCTGCTGGCAGCCAGCCTGCCGCTGTTCGATGAATCCTTCAGCTTGAGCAAAACACTGGGCGTGGCACTGGTCATGCTCGGGGTCATTACTATCAATACGCGTCCGGCCCGTTCGCCCGCATTAAGGAGTGCTCCATGAAAATTACAGTGTTTGGTAGCGGGTACGTCGGCCTGGTGCAAGCCGCAGTGTTGGCCGAGGTCGGCCATGATGTGGTGTGCATGGATATCGATGAGAAGAAGGTCGAGTTGTTGCGCCAAGGCCATGTCAGCATCTTCGAGCCAGGCCTTTCGAGCCTGGTGCGCGAAGGCCTGGACGGTGGTCGGCTGCAATTCACCACGGATGAAAAGGTTGCCGTCGAACACGGTCGCGTCGCCTTCATTGCCGTCGGCACGCCCTCCTGCGCAGATGGCTCGGCTGACCTCAAGTATGTGCTGTCGGTCGGCGACGCGGTCGCCCGCCACCGCCACGAACCGCTGATCCTGGTGGAAAAGTCGACCGTCCCGGTCGGCACCGGTGACACCCTGCGCGCCCACATCAATACCGCGCTCGGTGGCCGCGAGCTGCGAGTCGATATCGTCTCCAACCCGGAGTTCCTCAAGGAAGGCTCGGCCGTGGCCGATTGCCGCCGGCCGGACCGCATCGTCATCGGTTGTGAAGGTGAAGACGTGCGTGACGTCATGCGCGACCTTTACGCTCCATTCAACCGCAACCACGACCGCATCATGTTCATGGACCTGCGCAGCGCCGAGCTGACCAAGTACGCCGCCAACTGCATGCTCGCCACCAAGATCAGCTTCATCAACCAGATCGCCGAGCTGGCCGAACACCTGGGGGCCGATATCGAGTCGGTGCGCCAAGGCATCGGTGCCGACACCCGCATTGGTTACCACTTCATCTACCCAGGCTGCGGCTATGGCGGCTCGTGCTTCCCCAAGGACATGCGCGCACTGATCCACAGTGCCGAGCAGGTGCATTGCTCCAGCGATCTGTTGCAGGCGGTCGAGGCGATCAACGAGCGCCAGAAGCACAAGCTGTTCGACCGTATCGATGCGTTCTACAACGGCGACCTGGCCGGCAAGACCTTTGCTGTGTGGGGCCTGGCGTTCAAGCCCAACACCGACGACATGCGCGACGCCCCCAGCCGCGTGCTGCTCGAGTCGTTGTTTGCTGCCGGCGCCAACGTGCGCGCCTTCGACCCTGAAGCCATGCAGGAAACCCAGCACCTGTACCCGGATGAAGAGAAGCTGATGCTGATGGGCACGCCGGAATCGGTATTGTCCGGCGCCGATGCGCTGATCATCTGCACCGAATGGCAGCAGTTCAAGGCGCCGGATTTCGACCTGATTCAGCAACGCCTGAAGGCACCGGTGATCTTCGACGGGCGCAACCTGTACGACGCCGAGCGCCTGTCGCGCAAAGGGTTCAAGTACTTCCCGATCGGCCGCGGCGATTCCTGCCAGTTGCCGATCGCCCCGCAACTGCCTCGTCAGGGTTCAAAAGCGGCGTGATGGCACTGTCCCTGACCGTTCGCCGGCAGTCACTGCTTGCAGGGCTGCTGGCGCTGCTGCTGTTCTGCGCCGGGGTGTATGGGCAAGCGCCGATCGGCTTCGACTCGCGCTTTGTGCTGTTCGCCCAGGAGATGCTGCGCCATGGGCCAACCGTGTTCCCCACCACCTATGGGCAACCCTACGCCGACTACACCTCGCTCTCGACGCTGTTCATCTGGCTGTTGTCACTGCCGTTCGGCGCGGTCAACGGCCTGACGGCATGGCTGCCCAGCGCCATCGCCGGCGCGCTGATCGTCACCCTGATGTACCGGCTGCTGGCGCCATTCTCGCTGCGTTGGGCGTGGAGCAGCATTGCCTTGCTGCTGCTGACCGTCACCTTCGTCAGCGAAGTCCGCGCGGTGTCGCAGGACCTGATGCTGGCGGCCGTCGCCTTCAGCGTGTTCTATCTGGGTTATGCCCACGACCAGCGGGGCGCCAGGCCCCGCTGGCCGCTGGTGTTCGGCCTGTTGCTGCTGGGTTTCGGCATTCGTGGGCCGATTGGCCTGGTGGTGCCGACCGGCATCCTGTGCAGCTACTACCTGCTCACCGGCCAATGGCGACGCTTGCTGCTGTTTGGGGCGCTGGCCAGCCTGCTGCTAGTTGCCAGTGTCGGCCTGTTGCTGTGGATGGCGAAGGTCAGCGGTGGCCAGGCGTTTCTCGATGACGTGATTCGCATGCAGTTCATGGGGCGCATGGACGGCAGCGAGGGCGCCAGCAGCGCGCTGTACTACTTCACCAGCTCGCTGGGCAACTATGCGCCGACCTACCCACTGGCAATCCTGGCATTGCTGGCCACCTGGCTGGGCCGTGCGCGTCTGCAGGGGCCGGCGCTGCGCCTGGTCGGTTACTGTGCGGCTGGCGCACTGCTGGTCATGCTCGGGCTGTCGATCCCTTTGGCCAAGAAGGCCCGCTACCTGCTGCCGATGCTGCCGATGGTGGCGATCATCGCCGCGTACCCGTTCCAGGTGGCCCAGGGGCGGCTGTTTGCCGGGTTGCGGGGGGCAATCCAGGGCCTCTGGTTGCTGACACCGGGGTTGATGATGGTCGTCTTGCTGGTGGCTCAGCGCCGCTTCCCCGGGGACATTGGCGGCATCACGGTGCTGATGGTAGTGCTGGCGGCCTTGCAGCTGTGGGCGTTGTCGCGCCTGGTGCAGCCACGCTGGCGTGCCGAGGTCATGGCTGGCTGCGCGGTCATGGCGTTGTGGCTGGTGTATGTCGCGGTATTCGAACCTGTGGAGCGTCGCCTGTACGACACCCGCAGCTTCACCCAGGCAGTGCTCGAACAGGTTTCGCAGCAACCGGCTCCACTGGTACTGCACCGGTTGGGCCAGGATGCCAAGGCCATCAAGTTCATGGTCAACCTCGACCAGGACATGCAACCACTGTTCACCGAAACACCCGCGCAACTCCAGGCCTTGCAGCGGCCTGCCTGGCTGATGATGGATCAGCGCGACTTCCAGGCCTTGCAAGGGACACCGCTGCAAGCGCTACAGCCACGCCTGCGCGGGCGCTTCGATAACAACGACTATGTGCTGATGTACCTTGGGCAGTGACGATCAGTGGGGGTCTGGCCATGACTTGCGCGTGCGCAAGCGCTCGTGATAACGGCCGCCCAATGCGCCTCCCCAAGGCATGATCAGGCCGATCACCAGCAGCACGAGCAACAGCGTGACCCCTTCGAACGGGCTGAAGAACTCCAGCACGGCGCAACCCAGGGTCGCCAGTAGCCCCAGGATGATCAACGCATCCGGCTTTAGCACCGGGCAGTCGCTGCTCGCCACTGAGGGGTGCAGGAACCCCACCAGCCATAGGTAAAGCCAGCTGACCACGGATGCAATGAACAACGCCAAGAACAACAAATGATGGCCAAACATCGAAGTGTGCATGCTCGGAAACCCTGTTCAAGTAAACGCCTTGCGTTACCGTGGATTTAAGCCATCCAACATGAAAGTTCTGTCAAAAAAACCTGACCTGAAGCCTGCGCCGCTTAAAATGTCATTTTTCCCATTCGATGCCAAGGAACCCTTCTAGTGAAAGGCCCGCAGAACGCTCGCGCCGAAGCTGTCTTGCTCGAAGCCAGGCAATTGGGCCGGGTCGATCTGCGGCGCCAGGCCACGCTGCTGAAGCCAACCGACTTGTCCCTGCACGCAGGCGAACGTATTGCACTCATCGGCGCGTCAGGTTCGGGCAAGAGTGTCTTGCTGCGCGCCCTTACCCTGCTGGATGCGCCCAGCTCTGGTGAAGTGCTGTGGCTCGGCGAACCGGTAACCCCACCCCGAATACCGCACTTTCGCTCCCGCGCCTGCTACCTGACCCAACGTGCCGCGCTGGTGGAGGGTAGTGTCCTGGATAACCTGCGCCTGCCCTTCACGCTCAAGCACAACCGCCAGTACCGCTTCGATGCAGCCACGGCGGCGCGCTGCCTGGACCTGGCCGGCAAACCACGCGGTTTTCTCGACAAGGCCGGTATCGACTTGTCCGGTGGCGAGGCGCAGCTGGTCGCCCTGGTGCGGGCGCTGCTGCTGGCACCCCAGGTACTGTTGCTCGATGAGCCGACCTCGGCCCTCGACCCGCAATCGGTGGCCGCCGTTGAAGCGCTGGTCATGAACTGGCTGGGCGAATCGCCCAACGCTCGCGCGTTCCTGTGGATTACCCACGACCCTGAACAAGCCCGGCGCATCAGCACGCGTACATTGACCATGCACCAAGGCGCCCTGTCGACATGAACTATCACAACCTTGCCTACACCGACGTGGCAATTGCCGCTGCGCTGATCCTGGTCAACGGCCTGCTTTCGCTGTTGCTGAAACTGCAACTGGAGCGCCAGTTGCTGTGGGCGTCGCTGCGCACCATCACCCAACTGCTGGCCATCGGCTATATCCTCGGCTGGGTGTTCCAGCATGCCCAGTGGTACATCGTGCTACCGCTGATGCTCAGCATGACCCTGATCGCCGGCTATTCAGCGGCAGGCAGGGGCCAGCATCGCCATCGGGGCCTGCTGGCCGACAGCGTGCTGTCGGTGGGGCTGAGTGCCTGGCTGGTCACGGCCATCGGCCTGTTCGTGGTGCTGCGGGTGCGCCCCTGGTACGAGCCGCAATACGCCATTCCCATTCTGGGCATGATCCTCGGCAATACCTTGACCGCCGTTGCCTTGGGCATCGACCGCATGACCCGTGAACTGAGCGCCCAGCGCCCGGTCGTGGACATGATCCTGTCGCTCGGCGGCACGCGCTGGGAGGCGGCCCGCGCGGCGGCGAGCCAGGCGCTGAAGGCCGGCATGATGCCGACGCTGAACCAGATGTCGGTGGTAGGCATCGTCAGCCTGCCAGGCATGATGACCGGGCAGATACTGGCTGGGCAGGCACCGGGGGACGCCGTGCGCTACCAGATCGTGATCATGTTCCTGATAGCCGCAGCGTCGGCGCTGGGCACGGTGTGCGCCGTGCTGCTGACGTTCAACCGGCTGTTTTCACCCGCTCACCAGTTCATGGCCCACAAGCTGGCCACGCGCCGTTGAGCGGCCAACGTCAGGCCAGGCCGCCAAAGCGCCGGTAGAAACTTTCGTTGACGTCGGGCAATGGCCCGTCGGCGGTTTCCAGGGCGCTGGCGAGCCAGGTTTCCGCCTTGGCACATACCAGCCGATACAGGTTGCGACACAGCTGGCGGGCTGCGCGGCCTTCCCAGTCACCGGGCAGCAGTTCGTCCGGCAGTTGCGGGTCGCGCAGCAGCAAGCGGCGGTACTCGTGGATCAGCAAGGTGCGCGCCAGGAAGCAATCCTGGGCCTCCAGCTCGTCCTGCTCTTTCAGGCTCTGCCACAGCGGCCGGAACAGCTGGATGAAGTCGCTGTACTGCTGGCCGAGTTCGTCGATGCGCCAGCTTTCCCGTACCTGCGCGCGCATGGCCTTGGAGGCCAGCACTTCCTGGGTGTGGGTTTCGAAGACGATGCTGTCGTCGCTGGCTTCCAGCTCCCGCAAGGTGGCGGCCAGGTCAGCGCGATCGGCCCTGGGGCAGCCCAGCAGGTTCGGCGCCATGGCCCCGAAGCCCTGCCATTCCAGCTCTTCGCGCACGGTCTTGCGCTTGCCGGCATCCAGCTGGGACAGCAACACCAGTGTCCAGGCGCCGTCCCAAGCCGGCTGGCTCGGGCTGTAGACGCGCTTGAAGGCCTTTTCAAAACGCCGCCGCCCGGTGCCGGTCAGGCTGTAGTAACTGCGCCGCCCTACCTTTTCGGCGGTCAGCCAGCCTTCCTTGGTCAGGCGGAAGATCGAGGTGCGGATCAACCGTTCGTTGATCCCGATCGGCTCCAGCAGGTTGATCAGGCTGCCCAGCCAGACCGTGCCGCCATGGGGTTCGATGGCATCACCGTAGAGGGTGATGATCAGCGAACTGGCGCGGATCGGGGTCTGCTCCTGGAAGCGGGTGATCAGGTTGTTCAGCGGAACGAGGTTGCTCATGGACGAACTGCGCGCATTGAAAGCACCGACTATACCTGTGCGACGGGTCGCCTGACCATGGCGCGACGCCGGCAGGTTCATGCGCCCGCCTCGCCTTTGGGCCTGAAGCCACCGTCACCCATGCGCGGGCGCTGCGCTTCGGCTGCGCTCAGCGGTGGGCATTCTACCATCGTCGCCATGCAGCGCTGGCTCAGGCGCTGGTACTCGGCGGTGCCGCGCTGCTTCCAGCTCACTTCCTGCTCGGTCAGCGGGCGCTTGACCTGGGCTGGCGCACCCATCACCAGGCTCTGCTCGGGGCACTCGAAGCCTGCTTTGACGAAGGCCGTGGCGCCGACGATGCAGCGTGGCGCGATGTACGCGGCGTCCATGACCACGGCATTCATGCCGATCAGCGCGTCTTCGCCCACGCGGCAACCATGCAGCACCGCGCCGTGGCCGACATGGCCATTGCGCTCGATCACCGTGTCACCACCCGGGAAGCCATGCATGACGCAGGTGTCCTGCAGGTTCGCCCCTTCTTCCAGCACGATGCGCCCGAAATCGCCGCGCAGGGACGCCAGCGGGCCAACGTAGCAGCGCGGGCCGACGATGACATCACCGATCAGCACGGCACTGGGGTGCACATATGCAGTGGGGTCGACCACCGGGGTCAGGCCGTCGAGTCGATAGCAAGGCATGTCTTTACTCCACTAATTTCTATATTGATACATTTTTGTGTATCGCAATCAGATGAACTGCCGAACCGAGCCAAAGCCGCTCTTGTTCTGCTTTTCAGCCATATCCTGGTAACCCTCAACATAAAACGAGATACGTAAAAACACAATTGATATTGCATTGGTGTATCACATGGTGCTTATACTGATTGCACCTTGGCAGGCGCCCGCGCCGCCCCTGCAGACAATTCCAATAAATGCCGGCCACCCTGAAGTGCCGTGCGAGCAGCCTGAGGACCCCGACATGCCTCGTTTCATCGATGTGCAGGCCCCTGAACACGGCGTTCGCCTGCTCACCCTGCAACGCCCGGAAGCGCTCAACGCCCTGTGCACCGAATTACTGGCAGAGCTTGCCGCAGCCCTGGCCGATGCAGATGCCGACCCACTGACCTGCGCGGTGGTCATTACCGGCAGCCGCAAAGCCTTTGCCGCCGGCGCCGACATCCGCGAGATGGCCGAGCGGGATCTGGTCGGCATCCTCAATGACCCGCGCGTCGCCCACTGGCAACGTATCGCCGCCTTTACCAAGCCCCTGATCGCTGCCGTCAACGGCTACGCCCTGGGTGGCGGCTGCGAGCTGGTGATGTGCGCCGACATCGTGATCGCCGCTGACGACGCCCGCTTCGGCCAGCCAGAAATCAACCTCGGGATCATCCCCGGCGCCGGTGGCACCCAGCGGTTGTTGCGTGCCGTGGGCAAGCCGCTGGCCATGCAGATGGTCCTGACCGGTGAGCCCATCACTGCCCGCCACGCCCTGCAGGCCGGTCTGATCAGCGAAATCAGCCAACCTGAACTGGCCGTCGAACGTGCGCTGCAGGTCGCCCGCAGCATCGCTGCCAAGGCCCCGCTGGCGGTGCGCCTGGCCAAGGAAGCCCTGCTCAAGGCCGGCGACACCGACCTGGCCAGTGGCCTGCGCTTCGAGCGCCATGCCTTCACCTTGCTGGCCGGCACCGCCGACCGTGACGAAGGCATTCGCGCCTTCCAGGAAAAACGCCCAGCCCGGTTCAAAGGCTGCTGAGCCGCCTACTTCCCATCGACTGATCGAGCGAGTCCGTCATGACTTTCGAGCACATTGTGTTTTCCATCGAGGACGGCGTGGCCTTCCTCGCGCTGAACCGCCCCGAGCAGCTGAACAGTTTCAACACGCAGATGCACCTGGAAGTGCGCGAAGCCCTCAAGCAGGTACGCCAGAGCAGCGAGGTCCGGGTCCTGTTGCTGACCGGTGAAGGCCGCGGCTTCTGCGCCGGCCAGGACCTGTCCGACCGTAACGTCGCACCCGGTGCGGCCATGCCCGACCTGGGCGAATCCATCGAGCGGTTCTACAACCCGCTGGTGCGCACCCTGCGCGACCTGCCACTGCCGGTGATCTGCGCCGTCAATGGCGTGGCCGCCGGTGCCGGCGCCAACATTCCGCTGGCCTGCGACCTGGTGCTGGCCGCCCGCTCGGCAAGCTTCATCCAGGCGTTCTGCAAGATCGGCCTGGTGCCCGATTCCGGCGGTACCTGGCTGCTGCCACGGCTGGTCGGCATGGCCCGGGCCAAGGCATTGGCCATGCTCGGCGAGCGCCTGAGCGCGGAGCAGGCCGAGCGCTGGGGCCTGATCCACCGTGTGGTCGACGATGCCGAGCTGCGTGACGAGGCCCTTGCCCTCGCCCGCCACCTGGCCAGTCAGCCAACCTACGGCCTGGCCCTGATCAAGCGCAGCCTCAACGCCAGCTTCGACAACGGCTTTGACCAGCAGCTCGAGCTTGAACGTGACCTGCAACGGCTGGCCGGGCGCAGCGAGGACTACCGCGAAGGCGTCAGCGCCTTCATGAACAAGCGCACCCCTGCATTCAAAGGCCGTTGAACATGAAGCCACTCGACAGCAACGCCCTGGTGGCGGTGATCGGTGCCGGTGCCATGGGGGCCGGTATTGCCCAGGTCGCGGCCCAGGCCGGTCACCCGGTGAAACTCTATGACAACCGCCCTGGCGCCGCCGCCGAGGCGGTAGCCGGCATCGATCGCCAACTCGGGCGCCTGGTGGAAAAAGGCAAACTGCAGCCAGCCGCACGTGAAGCGATCAGCGCACGGCTGCAGCCTATAGTCGCTATCGAAGCCCTGGCCGACGCCAAGCTGGTGATCGAGGCCATCGTCGAGAACCTGCAGGTCAAGCAGCAACTGCTGCGGCAACTGGAGGGCCTGTGCGGGCAGGACTGCATCCTCGCCAGCAATACCTCGTCGCTATCGATCACCAGCCTTGCGGCAGGCCTGCAACGGCCACAGCAGGTGGTCGGCATGCACTTCTTCAACCCGGCACCACTGATGGCGCTGGTGGAGATCGTTTCTGGCCTGGCAACCGAGCCTGCTATCGCCAGCACGCTGTATGACACCGCCAAAGCCTGGGGCAAAAAGCCTGTGCACACGCGCTCTACCCCTGGCTTCATCGTCAACCGCGTGGCCCGGCCGTTCTATGCCGAAAGCCTGCGCCTGCTGCAGGAAGGTGCCGCCGATTGCGCAACGCTCGATGCCCTGCTGCGCGACGCCGGCGGCTTTCGCATGGGCGCATTCGAACTGACCGACCTGATCGGCCATGACGTCAACTACGCCGTTACCTGCTCGGTCTTCGACGCGTTCTATGGTGACTTCCGCTTCCAGCCCTCGCTGGTGCAGAAGGAGCTGGTGGATGCCGGGCGCCTGGGGCGCAAGAGCGGCCAAGGCTTCTACAGCTACGCCGATGGCGCCGAACGCCCAGCGGTGGCCGAACTGCACAGTTCGGCAAACGCCGAATGCTGCGTGGTCGAAGGCAACCTGGGGGCCATGCAGCCGCTGCTGGCGCGCTTGCGTGACAACGGCCTGGTCATTACCGAGCGGGCAGGCAACGGCCTGCTGCGCACCGGTGACGCCACCCTGGCCCTGTCCGACGGCCGCCTGGCCAGCCATCGGGCCCGTGAAGATGGCCTGCGCAACCTGGTGCTGGTCGACCTCGCACAGGACTACCAGGCCGCCACACGCATCGCCATCAGCTGGTCAGCCGACACCACTGCCGCGGCGCGTGACCAGGCGGTGGCGCTGCTGCAGCGCGCCGGCTTGAAGGTGACCGGCATTGCCGACCTGCCCGGCCTGGTGGTGCTGCGTACCGTGGCCATGCTCGCCAACGAAGCGGCCGACGCGGTGCTGCAGGGTGTTGGCAGCGCCGCCGACATCGACCTGGCCATGTGCGCCGGGGTCAATTACCCGCGTGGCCCGCTGGCCTGGGCCGAGCAGCTTGGCGTCGATTACACCCTGCGCGTGCTGGAACACCTGCAAGCCAGTTACGGCGAAAGCCGCTACCGGCCTTCCCTGCTGCTACGGCGCAGCCGCGAACAAGGAGCAAACCTGCATGACTGACCTGCAGCGTCATCCTGATGAGCTGGCCCAGGCCTGTGCCGCGGCAATGTATGCCCGCGACCCGGCCACCCAGGGCCTGGGCATCACCCTGCTCGACATCGGCCCCGGCCGGGCACGCCTGAGCATGCCGGTGCGCGCCGACATGCTGCAAGGCCACGGCACCTGCCATGGCGGCTTCCTGTTCGCCCTGGCCGACTCGGCGTTTGCCTTTGCCTGCAACAGCCACGACAAGGCCACGGTGGCCCAGGGCTGCAGCATCGACTATGTCGCCCCAGCGCTGGCAGGCGACGTGCTCAGCGCTGCAGCGATCGAACTCAGCCGTAAAGGCCGCACCGGCCTGTACGACGTGCGCATCCACAACCAGCGCGGCGAGCTGATCGCCCTGTTCCGCGGCAAATCCTACCAAGTGCGCGGCACCGTGCTCGCGCAGGAGACCCAAGATGACTGAAGCCAAGCCCCTCGATGCCCTGATCATCGATGCCGTGCGCACCCCCATCGGCCGTTACGGCGGTGCGTTGAGCAGCGTGCGTGCCGACGACCTGGCCGCCGTGCCGATCAAGGCCCTGATGGCCCGCCACCCGGAACTGGACTGGCAGGCCATCGACGACGTGATCCTCGGCTGCGCCAACCAGGCCGGTGAAGACAACCGCAACGTCGCCCGCATGGCTGGCCTGCTGGCCGGGTTGCCGATCAGTGTGCCGGGCACCACCCTCAACCGCCTGTGTGGCTCGGGCCTGGACGCCATCGGCAGTGCCGCCCGCGCCCTGCATTGTGGCGAAGCCGAGCTGATGCTGGCCGGTGGCGTCGAGTCGATGTCACGGGCGCCGTTCGTCATGGGCAAGTCGGAGCAGGCGTTCGGCCGCAGCGCCGAGCTGTTCGATACCACCATTGGCTGGCGCTTCGTCAACCAACGGATGAAAGACGCCTACGGTATCGACTCGATGCCGGAAACGGCAGAAAACGTCGCCGAGCAGTTCGGTATTTCCCGTGCCGACCAGGACGCCTTTGCCTTGCGCAGCCAGCACAAGGCCGCAGCGGCCCAGGCCAATGGCCGCCTGGCACGGGAAATCGTGCCGGTGGAAATCGCCCAGCGCAAAGGCCCGGCCCTGCGTGTCGAGCAGGACGAGCATCCGCGTGCCGAAACCACCCTGGAACAGCTGGCCAAACTCGGCACACCGTTCCGCCAAGGAGGCAGCGTCACCGCTGGCAATGCCTCGGGCGTCAATGACGGCGCCTGCGCCCTGCTGCTGGCCAGCAGCGAGGCCGCTCGCCGCCATGGCCTCAAGGCCCGCGGCCGTATCGTCGGCATGGCGGTCGCCGGGGTCGAGCCACGCATCATGGGCATCGGCCCGGTGCCGGCAACCCGCAAGGTGCTGCAACTGACCGGCCTGTCGCTGGCCGACATGGATGTCATCGAACTCAACGAAGCCTTCGCCGCCCAGGGCCTTGCGGTACTGCGCGAGCTGGGCCTGGCCGACGATGATCCACGGGTCAACCCCAATGGTGGCGCCATCGCCCTGGGCCACCCGCTGGGCATGAGCGGTGCGCGGCTGGTCACCACCGCCCTGCACCAGCTGGAACAAACCGCCGGCCGCTACGCATTGTGCACCATGTGCATTGGCGTTGGCCAAGGCATTGCCATGGTCATCGAGCGCCTCTGAGCGGTTCAGACCATCGGCTTGTTACCGAACGCGACGCCGCCCGTTATGCTGCGTCCATGACACTCACGATAAGCTGCCTGGCCAGTGCCAGCGGCCGACGTACAAGAACAATTCGAGTGAAGCCATGAACATGTACCATGATGCCGATCGTGCCCTGCTGGACCCGATGGAAACCGCCAGTATCGACGCCCTGCGCCAGCACCAGCTGGAGCGGCTGCGCTGGAGCCTGAAACACGCCTACGACAAGGTGCCGCTGTACCGCAAGCGTTTCGACGAATGCGGCGCCCACCCTGATGACCTGAATTCCCTCGACGACCTGGCGAAGTTCCCCTTCACCGGCAAGAACGACCTGCGCGACAACTACCCCTATGGCATGTTCGCGGTGCCCCAGGAAGAGGTGGTGCGCCTGCACGCCTCCAGCGGCACCACCGGCAAGCCGACCGTGGTCGGTTACACGCAGAACGACATCGACACCTGGGCCAACGTGGTCGCCCGCTCGATCCGTGCCGCCGGCGGGCGCAAGGGCGACAAGGTGCATGTGTCCTACGGCTATGGCCTGTTCACCGGCGGCCTGGGTGCTCATTACGGTGCCGAACGCCTGGGCTGCACGGTGATCCCGATGTCTGGCGGCCAGACCGAGAAGCAGGTGCAGCTGATCCGCGACTTCCAGCCCGACATCATCATGGTCACGCCGTCCTACATGCTCAACCTCGCCGACGAGATCGAGCGCCAGGGCATCGACCCCAATGACCTGAAGCTGCGCCTGGGCATCTTTGGCGCCGAGCCGTGGACCGACGAGCTGCGCCGCTCCATCGAGCAGCGCCTGGGCATCGATGCCCTGGATATCTATGGCCTGTCGGAGATCATGGGCCCGGGTGTGGCCATGGAATGCATCGAGACCAAGGATGGCCCGACCATCTGGGAGGACCACTTCTACCCCGAGATCATCGACCCGGTGACCGGCGCGGTGCTGCCGGACGGGCAGCTGGGCGAGCTGGTGTTCACCTCGCTGAGCAAGGAAGCGCTGCCGATGGTGCGCTACCGCACCCGCGACCTGACCCGCCTGCTGCCGGGCACGGCGCGGCCGATGCGGCGCATTGGCAAGATCACCGGGCGCAGTGACGACATGCTGATCATTCGCGGGGTGAACGTGTTCCCGACACAGATCGAGGAGCAGGTGCTTAAAATAAAACAGCTTTCAGAGCTTTATGAGATTCATCTGTATCGCAATGGCAACCTTGACAGCGTCGAGGTGCACGTGGAGTTGCGTGCGGAATGCCAGCACCTGGATGAGCCGCAGCGCAAGCTGGTTGTTGGTGAGCTGGGTAAGCAGATCAAGACCTATATCGGCCTCAGCACCCAGGTGATTTTGCAGCCTTGCGGCACGCTCAAGCGCTCCGAGGGCAAGGCTTGCCATGTGTTTGACAAACGGTTGGCCAGCTGAGTCATCGGCTGCCTTTTCGGCCCCGGTATCGTCCGGGGCTTTTTTTTGTCCGGCGCGAGGGTTTCTGCGCCTGTGAGACCGAGCGCCGCCCGCGCGGCGCATCGCGAGCTTTGCTCGCTCCTACGTTTGTTTCGGGCCAATTTTTCCTGGGGGATTTGCGCGCGAACGCCTTGGCGCCTGACTCGGTATCGCGTCGTACCAACAAGGCGGTCGCGCGCGCCTGTCACAGGCGTTACTGGCCCGAAACAAACGTAGGAGCGAGCAAAGCTCGCGATGCGCCGCGCGGGCGGCGCTCGATTTCCGCCCCACCCCTACCTCAAGCCAAACTCCCTAAGCGACACACAAATATCATTTGATACACACAAAACCTTTTGACGTTATGTTTTGTATCGCTTACAAATGACTCATGCCTTAGCAGGAGTCGCAACATGTACGCACAGCTAGTGGAAACCGGAGTCAAGCGCGTCAAGTCGCTGGAAGAGATGTCCCCCGAAGAGCGCAACTTCCAGGAAAAGATCGACGCCGAAATCAAGATCGAAGCCAAGAACTGGATGCCCGAGGCCTACCGCCAGACCCTGATCCGGCAGATCTCCCAGCACGCCCACTCGGAAATCGTCGGCATGCTGCCCGAAGGCAACTGGGTCACCCGTGCCCCCAGCCTCAAGCGCAAGCTGCAACTGATGGCCAAGATCCAGGACGAAGCCGGCCACGGCCTGTACCTGTACAGCGCCATGGAAACCCTCGGTGCCGACCGCGACGAAGAGATCGCCAAGCTGCACAGCGGCAAGGCCAAGTATTCGAGCATCTTCAACTACCCGACCCTGAGCTGGGCCGACATGGGCGCCGTGGGCTGGCTGGTCGATGGCGCTGCCATCGTCAACCAGGTGGTGCTGCAGCGCACCTCCTACGGCCCCTACTCCCGCGCCATGATCCGTATCTGCAAGGAAGAGAGCTTCCACCAGCGCCAGGGCTACGAACTGCTGCTGACCATGATGCGCGAGGGCACCCAGGCGCAGAAGGACATGGTCCAGGACGCCATCAACCGCCTCTGGTGGCCAGCGCTGATGATGTTCGGCCCAAGCGACGAGCATTCCCCCAACAGCGCCCAGTCGATGGCCTGGAAGATCAAGCGCCAGACCAACGACGAGCTGCGCCAGCGCTTCGTCGACCAGACCGTGCCCCAGCTCGAACTGCTCGGTTGCACCGCCCCCGACCCGGACCTGAAGTGGAACGCCGAGCGCGGCCACTACGACTTCGGCGAGATCCAGTGGGACGAGTTCTACGAAGTCATCAAAGGCAACGGCCCCTGCAACCAGGAACGCGTCGCCACCCGGCGCAAGGCCATCGAGGATGGTGCCTGGGTGCGCGAAGCGGCCGTGGCCTATGCACGCAAGCAACAGAACAAGAACGCCGCCTGAGCGGCGATTGATGCGGAGATCGAAAATGTCTGTCTGGACCCTCTACGAAGTGTTCGTGCGCAGCAAGCACGGCCTTAACCACAAGCATGTCGGCAGCGTGCATGCCGCCGACGCCGCCATGGCCATCGAGAACGCCCGCGAGCTGTACACCCGCCGCAGCGAAGGCGTGAGCCTGTGGGTGGTGCCGTCGGCGCTGATCACCGCCTCCTCGCCCGACGAGAAAGACCCGCTGTTCGCCCCCTCGGACGACAAGGTCTACCGCCACGCCAGCTTCTACGAACTGCCCGACGAAGTCGGGCACATGTGAGGTTGGCCATGCACAAGCACGATCTGATCCCGTATTTGCTGCTGCTCGGCGACAGCGCCCTGATCCAGGGCCAGCGCCTGTGCGAATGGTGCGGCCACGCGCCGGCACTGGAAGAAGAACTGGCGTTGATGAACGTCGGCCTCGACCTGGTGGGCCAGGCGCGCAACTGGCTGGAGTACGCCGCCGAGCTGCTGGACGACGGCCGCGACGCCGATGCCCTGGCGTTCCGCCGCGACGAGCGCGCATTCCGCAACCTGCTGCTGGTCGAGCAACCCAATGGCGACTTCGCCGTGACCATGACCAAACAGTTCCTTTACGACGCCTGGCACCATGCCGTGCTGCAGGGCCTGGTCGAATCGAACGACGAGCGTATCGCTGGCATTGCCGCCAAGGCCTTGAAAGAAGTCACCTATCACCTGCGCCGCTCTGCCGAATGGGTGCAGCGCCTGGGTGGCGGCACCGAAGAAAGCCGCCGGCGCATGCTCGACGCGATCCCGGCGCTGTGGCGCTTCACCGTCGAGCTCAGCGCCGGCAGCGACAACGAGGTGCAACTGGCACAGGCGGGCATTGCCGCCGACCCGGCGGCGGTCGCTGCAGCCTGGCTGAAACAGGTGAGCGCGATCTTCGAGTCGGTCGAGCTGCCGCTGCCCAAGGCCGCCAGCCACTTCTACCTCAACGGCCGCCAGGGCCTGCACACCGAGCACCTGGGCTTGCTGCTGGCCGAAATGCAGTTCCTGCCAAGGGCCTACCCCGATGCAACCTGGTGAGCTGATTGCCGGCGACCGCGGCGCCCGCGCCCAGCAAAGCGGCGACCTGGCAAAGGCCTGGGAGGTACTGAGCCAGGTCATGGACCCGGAAGTGCCCGTGGTCAGCGTGGTCGACCTGGGGATCGTGCGCGATCTGGGCTGGCGAGCCGGCCACCTGCACCTGGTGGTTACGCCGACCTATTCCGGTTGCCCGGCCACCGAGGTGATCGAGGGTGATATTCGCCAGGCGCTGGAGCAGGCCGGCTTCACCGCGCCGGACCTGGAGCGCCGGCTGACCCCGGCCTGGAGCACCGACTGGATCAGCGAACTGGGCCGCGAACGCCTGCGCGCCTATGGCATCGCCCCTCCGCAAGGCAGCGCCAGCAAGCGCAGCCTGCTCGGCGAAGCCCCAGACGTGTGCTGCCCGCAATGCGGCAGCCGCCATACCGAATTGCTCAGCCAGTTCGGCTCCACGGCCTGCAAGGCGCTGTATCGCTGCCGCGATTGCCTGGAGCCGTTCGACTATTTCAAATGCATTTGAGCCGTGGAGACCACCATGAGCCAGTTTCACAGCCTGACCATCAAGCAAGTGCGCAACGAGACCCGTGACGCCGTGTCGATCGCTTTCGACGTGCCGGCGCACCTGCAGGAGGCCTTCCGCTTCACCCAGGGCCAGTACCTGGTGATGCGCACCCAGCTGGGCAACGAAGAAGTCCGCCGTTCCTACTCCATTTGCAGCGCCGTGCAGGATGGCGAGCTGCGGGTGGCCGTCAAGCGCGTGCCCGGTGGGCGCTTCTCCGCGTTTGCCAACGAAGTGCTCAAGGCCGGCCAGCAGCTGGACGTGATGCCGCCCTCGGGCAGCTTCTTCGTGCCGCTGGACCCGGCGCGCCAGGGCAATTACCTGGGCGTGGCCGCCGGCAGCGGCATCACACCGATCCTGTCGATCATCGCCACCACCCTGGCCCGCGAGCCGCACAGCCGCTTCACCCTGCTGTACGGCAACCGCTCCAGTTCCGGCGCGCTGTTCCGCGACAAGCTCGAAGACCTGAAGAACCGTTACCTCGACCGTCTCAACCTGATTTTCGTGTTCAGCCGCGAGCAGCAGGATGTCGACCTGTACAACGGCCGCATCGACGCCGACAAGTGCGGCCAGCTGTTCTCACGCTGGATGGACGTGTCCGGCCTTGACGCCGCGTTCATCTGCGGCCCGCAGGCGATGACCGAGACCGTGCGCGACAGCCTGCAGGCCAACGGCATGGCCAAGGAGCGCATCCACTTCGAACTGTTCGCCGCCGCCGGCAATGAAGCCCGTCGCGAAGCCCGTGAGGCCGCACGCCAGGTGGATTCGGCGCTCAGCCATATCACCGTGATCAGCGACGGCCGCGCGCTGAGCTTCGACCTGCCGCGCAATACCCAGAACGTGCTGGATGCCGGCAATGCCATCGGCGCCGAACTGCCCTACTCGTGCAAGGCCGGGGTGTGCTCGACCTGCAAGTGCCGGGTGATCGAGGGTGAGGTGGAGATGGACAGCAACCATGCCCTGGAGGACTACGAAGTGGCGGCCGGGTATGTGCTGTCGTGCCAGACCTACCCGGTGAGCGACAAGGTGGTGCTCGACTTCGACCAGCTTTGACACCGCGTCGCCCTTTTCGCGGGTGAACCCGCCCCCACAGGAATCCCATTGCCCTTGAGTACTGCACCGTACCTGTGGGAGCGGGCTTGCCCGCGAAGAGGCCATCAGCAACACCCCAAAGTGACCTGATTACAACAATTACAAAACCAAAGAGATCGCTTGCCATGACCCCGGAACACATCGAAAGCATCGCCAACCACCCCGACTTCCAGCACCTGGTCCAGCGTAAACGCCGCCTCAACGGCGGCCTGACCCTGGCGATGCTGGTCATCTACTACGGCTTCGTCCTGCTGGTGGCGTTCTCGCCGAGCACCCTCGGCCAGTCCCTGAGCGGCGGCGTGACCACCGTCGGCATGCTGGTTGGCGTGCTGATGGTGCTGCTGTCGTTCGCCCTTACCGGCATCTACGTGCACCGCGCCAACAACGTGCTCGACCCGCTCAACGACAAGGTCAAGCAGGAGTGCGCACAATGAACTGGACTGCCATCTCGATGTTCATGGTGTTCGTCTGCTTCACCTTGCTGGTGACCCGCTGGGCAGCCCTGCGTACTCGTTCGGCCAGTGACTTCTACACCGCCGGCGGCGGCCTGACCGGCATGCAGAACGGCCTGGCGATCGCCGGGGACATGATCAGCGCGGCGTCGTTCCTCGGCATTTCCGCGATGATGTTCCTCAATGGCTACGACGGCCTGCTGTATGCCCTCGGGGTGCTGGCCGGCTGGCCGATCATCCTGTTCCTGATCGCCGAGCGCCTGCGCAACCTGGGCAAGTACACCTTCGCCGATGTGGTGTCGTATCGCCTGGCACAGACCCCGGTGCGTCTGAGTTCGGCGTTCGGCACCCTGGTGGTGGCGCTGATGTACCTGGTGGCGCAGATGGTCGGTGCCGGCAAGCTGATCGAGCTGCTGTTCGGCATCAGCTACCTGTACGCGGTGATGCTGGTCGGTGTGCTGATGGTCGCCTACGTCACCTTCGGCGGCATGCTGGCCACTACCTGGGTACAGATCATCAAGGCGGTGATGCTGCTGTCCGGTACCAGCTTCATGGCCTTCATGGTGCTCAAGCACTTTGGTTTCAGCACTGAAGCGATGTTCGCCAGCGCCGTGGCGGTGCACGCCAAGGGCCAGGCGATCATGGCCCCGGGCGGCCTGCTGTCGAACCCGGTGGATGCGATTTCGCTGGGCCTGGGCATGATGTTCGGCACCGCCGGCCTGCCGCATATCCTGATGCGCTTCTTCACCGTCAGCGACGCCAAGGAAGCGCGCAAGAGCGTGTTCTACGCCACCGGCTTCATCGGCTACTTCTACCTGCTGCTGATCGTCATCGGTTTCGGCGCCATCGTCATGGTCGGTACCGAGCCTGCTTATCGCGACGCGGCGGGCGCCATCATCGGTGGCGGCAACATGGTCGCCGTGCACCTGGCCCAGGCCGTGGGTGGCAACCTGTTCCTCGGCTTCATTTCTGCCGTGGCCTTCGCCACCATCCTGGCCGTGGTGGCCGGGCTGGCGTTGTCCGGTGCCTCGGCGGTGTCCCACGACCTGTATGCCTGCGTGGTGCGCAAGGGCCAGGCCAGCGAACAGGAGGAAATGCGCGTGTCGCGGATCGCCACCCTGGTGATCGGCATGCTCGCCGTGGTGCTGGGCCTGGTGTTCGAGTCGCAGAACATCGCCTTCCTGTCCGGCCTGGTGCTGGCCGTTGCCGCTTCGGTCAACTTCCCGGTGCTGCTGCTTTCGATGTTCTGGAAGGGCCTGACCACCCGTGGCGCGGTGTGCGGCAGCATGGCCGGGCTGGTTTCGGCGGTGGTGCTGGTGGTGCTCGGCCCTGCGGTGTGGGTCAACGTGTTGCACAACCAGACGGCACTGTTCCCCTACAGCAACCCGGCGCTGTTCTCGATGAGCCTGGCGTTCCTCGGCGCCTGGGCGTTCTCGGTCAGCGACAGCTCGGAGCGGGCCAAGCAAGAGCGCGGCCGTTACCTGGCGCAGTTCATCCGCTCCATGACCGGTATCGGCGCCGCCGGCGCCAGCAAGCACTGATCTTTGACAATGTCGGGTATAACAACAATGAACCGCATGTACCTCAAATCGGCCGCCTGGCTGGCCACCCTCGCCCTGCCCTTGCCGGCGCTGGCGGACTTCATCGGCGACAGCCACGCTCGGCTGGAACTGCGCAACCACTACATCAACCGCGACTTCCGCCAGAGCAACGCGCCCCAGGCCAAGGCCGAGGAATGGGCCCAGGGCTTTACCGCGAAAGTGGAATCGGGCTTCACCGAGGGGCTGGTCGGTGTTGGCCTCGATGCCATGGGCCAGCTGGGCGTCAAGCTCGATTCCAGCCCTGACCGGCGCAACACCGGCCTGTTGCCGTTCGGCGCAAGCAGCCACGAACCGGTCGACGACTACAGCGAACTGGGGCTGACCGGCAAGGTGCGGGTGGCCAAGAGCACCCTGCGCCTGGGCACCCTGCAGCCGATATTGCCGGTGGTGGTGTACAACGACACCCGCCTGCTGGCCTCGGCCTTCCAGGGTGGCCAGCTGACCAGCCAGGACATCGACGGCCTGACCCTCAACGCCGGGCGCCTGAGCAAGGTCAACCTGCGCGATTCCTCCGGCCGCGACGACATGGGCTATGGCGCCGCTACCAGTGACCACCTCGACTTTGGCGGCGGCAGCTACGCGCTCACCCCGCAGACCAGCGTCAGCTATTACTACGCCAAGCTGCAGGACATCTACCGCCAGCAGTTTGTCGGCCTGATCGATACCCGCCCGCTGGGCGAGGGCCTGAGCCTGCGCAGCGACCTGCGCTACTTTGACAGCCGAGAAGATGGCGCCCAGCGCGCCGGCAAGATCGACAACCGCAACTTCAACGCCATGTTCACCCTCGGCGTGCGGGCCCACAAGTTCACCGCCACCTGGCAACAGATGTCCGGCGACAGCGCCTTCCCGTTCGTCAACGGCGGCGACCCGTTCACCGTCAACCTGGTGACCTACAACACCTTCACCCGCGCCGGGCTGGACTCGTGGCAGCTGCGCTACGACTACGACTTCGTCGCCCTGGGCATCCCCGGCCTGAGCTTCATGACCCGCTACACCGATGGCCGCCACGCCGAAACCGCCACGCTCAGCAATGGCCGCGAGCGCGAACGCGACAGCGACCTCACCTACGTCATCCAGAGCGGCCCGCTCAAGGACGTCAGCCTGCGCTGGCGCAACGTCACCTTCCGTTCCGGCAATGGCCTGACCAACGCCGTGGACGAAAACCGCCTGATCATCGGCTACACCCTGGCGCTGTGGTAATAGCGCCCACACGAGGAAAACAGCATGTCTGACGCCCCAACCCTGCAGAGTTTCATCGCCGGCCGCTGGATCGGCCAGCACGGCGCCCAGGCCCTGCGCAGCGCCCTGGACGGCCATGTACTGGCCTACAGCCACGAAGAACGCCCGGATTTCGCCGAGGCTGTGGCATTTGCCCGCGCGCGCGGCCTGGCCGAGCTGATGGCCATGGACTTCCAGCAACGCGCCCAGCGCCTCAAGGCCCTGGCCCTGTACCTGGCCGAGCGCAAGGAACAGCTCTACGCGCTGTCGCACCATAGCGGTGCCACCCGCGCCGACAGCTGGATCGACATCGAAGGCGGCAACGCCACGCTGTTCAGCTATGCCGGCATCGGCAGCCGTGAGCTGCCATCGGGTAACCTGGTGCACGAAGGCCCGGCGATCCCGCTGGGCAAGCAGGGCCACTTTGCCGGTAGCCACATCCTGGTGCCGCGTGCTGGCGTGGCCGTGCACATCAACGCCTTCAACTTCCCGATCTGGGGCATGCTGGAAAAGTTCGCGCCGACCTTCCTGGCCGGCATGCCGTGCATCGTCAAGCCCGCTACCTCCACCAGCTACCTGACCGAAGCCGTGGTGCGCCTGATGCACGACTCCGGGCTGCTGCCAGCGGGCAGCCTGCAACTGGTGATCGGCAGCACCGGCGACCTGCTCGACCGCCTGCAGGGCCAGGACGTGGTGACCTTCACCGGCTCTGCCGACACAGCCGCGAAACTGCGCGTCACCCCCAACCTGATTCGCAACTCGGTGCCGTTCACTGCCGAGGCCGACTCGCTCAACTGTGCCATCCTCGGCCCGGATGTAAGCCCGGACAGCGAAGAGTTCGAGCTGTACATCAAGGAAGTGGCGCGGGAAATGACCACCAAGTCCGGGCAGAAGTGCACCGCCATCCGCCGTGCCATCGTCCCGGCCAGGCATATCGATGCGGTGGCTACCCGCCTGCGCGAGCGTCTGAGCAAGGTGGTGGTCGGTGATCCGTCGGTGGAAGGCGTGCGCATGGGCGCCCTGGCCTCCCACGACCAGCAACGCGACGTCGGCGAACGCGTGCGCAGCCTGCTGCAGAGCTGTGACCAGCTGTTTGGCGCCAGCGACGGCTTTGCCCCGCGGGGTGAAGGTGTTGCCGAAGGCGCGTTCTTCGCCCCCACCCTGTTGCAAGCGCGCGACCCGCATGCCGAGGGCGGTGCCCATGACATCGAGGCGTTCGGCCCGGTCAGCACGTTGATGGCCTATGACGACCTGGATGAGGCCCTGGCACTGGCCGCCCGCGGCAAAGGCAGCCTGGTGGCGACCCTGGTCACTGCCGACCGCGCCGTGGCCGCCAAGGCCATTCCTGCGGCCGCCGCCTGGCACGGGCGCCTGCTGGTGCTCGACAGTGAAGCGGCCAAAGAGTCCACCGGCCACGGCTCGCCGCTGCCGCAACTCAAACACGGCGGCCCTGGCCGTGCGGGGGGTGGCGAGGAGCTGGGTGGCCTGCGTGCGGTCAAGCACTACCTGCAGCGCGCTGCGGTGCAGGGCTCGCCAAGCATGCTGACCGCCGTCACCGGCGAATACGTGCGTGGCGCCGAAGTGATCGAGACCGAGGTACACCCGTTCCGCCGCTACTTCGACGACCTGCGCATCGGTGAATCGCTGCTGACCCACCGTCGCACCGTGACCGAAGCCGACCTGGTCAACTTTGGCTGCCTGTCGGGTGACCATTTCTACATGCACTTCGACGAGATCGCGGCCAAGGAGTCGCAATTCGGCAAGCGCATCGCCCATGGCTACTTCGTACTCTCCGCCGCAGCCGGGCTGTTCGTCTCGCCAGGTGCCGGGCCGGTGCTGGCCAACTATGGGCTGGACACCCTGCGCTTCATCAACCCGGTCGGGATCGGCGACACCATCCAGGCGCGGCTGACCTGCAAGCGCAAGATCGACCAGGGCAAGACCAGCCCGCTGGGGCAGCCGCAAGGTGTGGTGGCCTGGGATGTGGAGGTGACCAACCAGCTCGGTGAGCTGGTGGCCAGTTATGACATTCTGACCCTGGTTCTGAAAAAAACCTGACCTGCTCTGAAACAGTGATCTGCCGGTCTTGTGAAAACCACAATCTGAGATCAGTCCGCCAGAGGCATATAGCCTGTGCCGGCCTCTTCGCGGCTGAAGCCGCTCCTACAAGTACAGCGCAAACCTCAAGCCATGTGCGGTCCCTGTGGGAGCGGCTTTAGCCGCGAAGAGGCCGGCACAGGCAGCACATAAAGGCACATGGCCACCTCGTACATCTGCCCTAATGCCCTGCCCGCTCCTCGGCGCTATAGTCCGGCCACCCGCCACACCCTACGCCAAGGAAGCCATCCACCATGAAACCCGCCAAGCTCCTGCTCAGCGCCGCTGTCCTGTTCACCGTCGCCGGCTGCCAGACCATCAAACCTTCCGACCAGACCCTCAAGGAGCGCGCCGAGTTCGCACTCAACACCCCGGTCAGCAAGGTCACCAACGTGCGCAGTGACAGCACCATCACCTACTACACGGCTACCACCGCCAAGGGCGAGTACAACTGCCAGATGCCCAGTGGTGCCATCGTCGCGGTGGGCAGCATGGGCCTCTATGAGCCGACCCCGTCCTGCCTGAAGGAAGGCCAGGCGATCATCCTGCAGTGATGCCGCCCCTGCCCCCGGCGCCGCGCTCCCGCTCCGGCGCCGCCGGCACCTCGCGCAAGGCCCAGAGGGCCGCGCGCAATTGCGCCGGGCGCACCGGCTTGGCCAAAAGCTCGATAGTGCGCCCCTGCACGATTGCCTGGATCTTCTCCAGGTCATGCCCGGTCATGATCAATGCCGGCACCTCCCAGCCGCGCTGTGCACGCAGGTTGTCGATGCAATCGACCCCGGTGGCCTCCTGGCCCAGGTCGTAGTCGGCGACAATCACATCACACGCGCTGACCAGCCCCAGGGGGGAAGCATGCGCTTCAACTTCGCAGCCCCAGCGCTGCAGCAGCGCCGAGGTCGCACGCAGGACGTTGTGATCATCCTCCACCAGGCACACCTTCAGGCCACTGAACATCGCGCCTTGCAACACCTGCTGGTCACTGCTGCGGGCCACCGGTTGTGCCGCTAGGCGCGGCAAGCCCTGCAGGCTCACCGCCGTGCCATGCCCCACGTGCGAACGCAGCTGCACCTGCAACCCCATCAACTGCCCCAGGCGCTTGACGATCGAAAGGCCCAGGCCAACCCCCTCGACATCCTTGTCCCGTACCTGGCGTACCCGGTAGAACTCTTCGAAGACCAGGCCCTGATGCGCCTCATCGATCCCGCGCCCCTGGTCATGGACCACGATGGCCAGGGCCTGACCCTGACGTCGCACGCCAATCAGCAACGGCCGCCCGGCGGCGTACTTGAAGCTGTTGGACAGCACGTTCTGCACCATGGTCGCGAGCATGCCGCGGTCGGCGCGGGTCCAGTGACGGCTGTGGCGCAGGCGCATTTCCACGCCAGCCCAGCGCGCCGCCTCGGCGTTCTGGCGCAGCAGTTCGGCCAAAAACTCATGCAAGGCAAAGACCTCGTACTTCGGCTGCACCCGGCCATTGTCCAGGGTGTACAGGTCGAGGATCGAGCGGAACAGCTGCGATACGTTGAGCAGCGAGCGGTCGATGCTGTCCACCAGGCGCCGCTCCTGCTCGGCCAGCGGCGCTTCACGCAGGCACGCGGTGAACAGGCCGATGGAGTGGATCGGTTGGCGCAGGTCATGGCTGGCCTGGGCCAGAAAGCGCGATTTCTCCCGGGTGGCCGCCATCGCCAGCTCCGAGGCCTTGCGCGTGCGCTCCAGCAGGATATGGGCGTACAGCGGGATCACCGTACTGGTGGTGAGCAGCATCAGCACCATGAACGGGTTGGCCTGCCAGTAAGGGTTGAGTTGGTACACCGCGACCAGTGCGGTCAGCGCCAGTACCGTGGCGACGGCCAGGTAACGGGTACCGAAACGCATGCCGTTGCCGAGGTTGACCCAGACCATCACCGCATACAGCGGCAGCGCCGCTTCGCCGCCAAGCACCAGGCCGAAGCAGGTGCCGGTGTAGTCGTGCACGATGCCCAGCACCCGCCGCCACGGGTAGTGCCCAGGCCAGCGGGCGATGGCCTGGCGCAGGCCGATCGACAGCGCGATAAAGCTGATGATGTAGTAGATCACCGGCAGGTAGCTGTCGATCGACTCACCCGGCAGAAAACCCAGCACGGTGATGTAGACCAGTGCGCAACTGGCGACGATGACGCGCAGGTTAGCCTGGTCGAGTTCGGTGTTCTTGTTGTAGTCCATGGTCGACGTCCTTGTGCACGGGGTCGCATAAACGCCCTCTTGGCGCAGCATTCGCCGTGGTCGCCTGCTAAGTTAGCATGGTCGGGAAAACCGTCGTTCACAGGGAGTGTCAGGACGTGACGTGCCGCATCATCGTGGCGGACGACCATCCGCTGTTCAGGGAAGCCATGGTCCGTACCGTGCAGCGGGTACTGCCACAGGCGCAGCTCGAAGAAGCCGGCGACCTGCAGCAGGTGCTGTCGCTGGCCCGCCAGGGCGAGGTGCCAGACACGCTGATTCTCGATCTGCGCTTCCCGGGGCTCGATTGCCTCGAACGGCTGGCCGAACTGCGCCAGCTGTTGCGCCGTACCACCCTGATCATCGTGTCGATGGTCGATGACCCGGCGCTGATCGAACAGGTCATGGCCAGTGGCGTGGATGGTTTCATCGGCAAGAGCGTTGCCCCCGACGAGCTCGGGGAGGCGATCCTGGCCATCCGTGACGGCGAAGTGCTGGTCAGGTATAGCCCTTCGGGGTTGTTGCCGAGCCTGGGCAATGCCAGCGAGCTGGAACAGCTCACCCACCGCCAGCACGAGGTGCTGCGCCTGATCGCCCAAGGCAAGACCAACAAAGAAATCGCCCGCGCCCTGGACATCTCGCCGTTCACCGTACGCATTCACGTGTCGTCTTTGCTCAAGGCCCTCAATGTCACCTCGCGCACGGCGGCAGCAGTGAAGTACAGCGGCACCTGATACCGTCGGTCGGTGCCAATGGGGTTGCGACTGATCATGCCGGGGTGCCCGGCACTCTCAATCCATGAGGGGTGGTCAATGGCATTGCCCCTCACTCCTGTGCCTGGCCCACCGTTGGGTGGGCCTTTTTTCAACGAGCGAGGGTGCCATCATGAATCTGATACTGCACATGGGCGGCGGCAGCGCCCAGGACGACTGGCCGGAACTGGAGCCGGCCAACGGCAATGACCGCGCAGACGACCCGGATACCGATCCTGACCTCACAGATGACGAGCAGAACCGGCCCGGGGTGCCTGCCAGCGACCCCGAATCCGGTGCATGAAGATCAGTTGGTCACACTGGAATCACTGACTGACTGGCTGGGCCGACTTCCCGACAGCCGCCAACTCACTGCGGTTATCCCGTAGCGCTCAGCCATCGGCCGGCTGACTTTCCTGATCTTCTCTCGCCCGAATTTCGGGATGATACCAATCCCTGCATCACAACTTGCCCAGTGCCAGGCTTCGGCGTTATCGATCTTCTCGAGCCGGATAATGAAGCTGTGTGGCTGGCCATGCAGCAGGTAATCGATAATGTACAGCTGGGGACTAGGCATCGCGCGGCCCTCCTCTTCTCCATGGATGACACTGTCATGGAGTGACGCTGCCTGGGAAAGATTCAAAAAGATTGTCCAACAATTCAAATGGCGGGGTCAGGTCGCCGCCGGTACCTCGATGACCTTGCGACAACGCGCCTGTTGGTCGGCGAACGCCCATACGAGCAGGCAGGCGGCCCGCCAGCCGCGCCGACGGGCCCCGGCGAACGTGGTTACGGTTGCTGCTGGCGGCCTCCGCCGTGGCTATTCTGCCCGCCCTTGCGGCCAGCTTCCGATGCCCGTTGCCGGTCGTTGGCGAAGTTGCCACCTGAGGCCTGGCCACCCTTGTGGCCGGCACGGGAAGCCCGCTCGCGGTCATTGGCGAAGTTGCCAGGGTTGGTCTCTTTGGTGCCGCCGCGTTGTCCGGTCCGTTGTTGATCACCAGCCATGTCGTTTCTCCTTGCGATGCGGATGGATTGGGCGCATGAAACGGTGCCATGCCTTAGTTCCGAACAAGCGATGGCGAGGTCTGCTCAATCCGATTGCGTGCCCCTGACGGGCGGCGCCAAAGGCCATCGGAAGAAATGCTTGCGCAAGGGGGTTTTGCATCCGGCAATTTTCCTGAATGCCAATTGTCACAACTGCAAGCGGCCTCACACTGCATTGCCTCGCGGCTGAGCCGGCGAGCGGCCTATAATGCTCGCCCAGCTGCCCGGCGACGCTTCGTAGGGCACCCCAGGTCTGCATAAGGCTTTTCCATGACTGAGCAACCCGCATCGCCGCAAAACCCCGCGCTGAGCCCCAGCCACCTGGACTTCCCGGTAGTCGGCATCGGCGCCTCGGCTGGCGGGCTGGAAGCCATCCGCACCTTGTTCCAGCAGATGCCCGGCGATTGCGGCATGGCCTTCGTGGTGGTGTTGCACCTGTCGCCCGACCACCAGAGCGTGGCCGACCGGATTATCCAGGAAGCAACGCCGATGCCTGTGCGCCAGGTCACCGAGCCCGTGCCGATCCAGCGCAACCATGTCTACGTGATATCCCCGGCCAACCGCCTGTCCACCAACGATGGCTACCTGCGCGTCACCCCTGCCAACCGCCGACGCGGCGACCACGTGGCGATCGACCTGTTCTTCCGTGACCTGGCCGACGTGCACAAGGACCACGCCTTCTGCGTGGTGTTGTCAGGCACCGGTGCCGACGGCGCGGTAGGCCTGTCGCGGATCAAGGAACAAGGCGGAGTAACCCTGGCGCAGACCCCGGACGACGCCCAGTACGACAGTATGCCGCGCGCGGCCATCGAAACCGGCATGGTCGACGTGGTGCTGCCGGCTGCAGAAATGCCACAGAAGCTGATGGAGCTGTGGCGCACTGCGCGCCAGGTGCAACTGCCGGAAATCGAAGACGATACCCTGCCCCCAGCCTTGGGCACCCGCGCCGGCGATGCCCAGGCCGCAGAGCCCTTGCTCGACGAGATCCTGCTGCAACTGCGCAGTGCCACCGGCCATGACTTCCAGCATTACAAGCGCGCCACCGTCCTGCGGCGGATCGAGCGCCGCCTGCACGTGACCGGCCAGACTGATCTTGGCGGTTACCTGCGCTACCTGGAACAGCATACTGGCGAAGCCCGCGCCTTGCTGGGCGACATGTTGATCGGCGTGACCAATTTCTTCCGCGACCGCGAGGCGTTCGAGTCGCTGGAGCGCCATGTGCTGCCGCAACTGGTCAGCGAAGGCGAAGACAATCGCGAGATCCGCATCTGGTCGGCCGGCTGTTCAACCGGCGAAGAATCCTACAGCCTGGCCATGCTGGTAACTGAGCAGCTGGCCCTGGAGCAACGTGCAAGCAAGGTCCAGGTATTCGCCACCGACCTTGATGAACGCGCCATCGGCATCGCCCGGGCGGCTTCCTACCCCGAAGCGATCGTCACCGACGTGCCGCCTACCCGGCTGCGCCAGTTCTTCGTCAAGGAAGACCAGCACTACCGGGTGCGCAAGGAGGTCCGGGAGAAGGTGCTGTTCGCCCGCCACAACCTGTTGTCGGACCCGCCGTTCTCGCAGATCGACCTGATCGTCTGCCGCAACCTGCTGATCTATCTGGACCGCGAAATCCAGCACGACATCCTGCAGATGTTCCACTATGCCCTGCGCAGCGGTGGCTACCTGTTTCTGGGCACGTCCGAATCGGCCGATGTGGCCGGCGAACTGTTCGTCCCGGTGGACAAGCGCAACCGTATCTTCCGCGCCCGTGACGTCAGCCCGGCCGGCCGCAGCTCCGGCCGGCAGCTGCCCGGTGCGAACATGGCCACTCTGGCCCAGGTGCTGCAGGCCAAGGCCAAGCCCGGGCGCAAGCCGTCCTATGCCGAAATGCACCATCGGGCCCTGGCCCGGCGCACGCCACCAAGCCTGATCATCGATGGCGACGGCAATATCCTGCACATGAGCGACGGCGTCGGGCTTTACCTGCAACTGACAGGAGGCGAGCCGAGCCGCAACCTGCTCAACCTGGTACTGCCGAGCTTGCGCCTGGCCTTGCGCAGCTCGCTGTTCCAGGCCCGTCAGGGCACCGAGGCCGTCACCTCGCGGCCGGTCGACCTTGGCGATGGGGAAAACCGGCAGCAGGTGGAGATCACCGTGCAACCCTTCAAGGACGAGCACAACACCGGCGAATGCCTGCTGGTGGTGTTCGAGGCGCGAGCGCCCGACCCGACGCTGCCGCTGCCCGGGGTCATCCGCCAGACCGACAGCATGGTCCTGCACAACCTGGAGCGCGAATTACAGCGTACCCGCCTGCAATTGCAGGAAACCATCGAGCAGTCGGAGATTTCCAGCGAAGCGCTGACCGCCTCCAACGAAGAAATGCAGGCCATCAACGAAGAACTGCGCTCGGCCAGCGAAGAGCTGGAAACCAGCAAGGAAGAGCTGCAGTCGATCAACGAGGAACTGCTCACCGTCAACTACGAGCTCAAGACCAAGGTCGAGGAAACCGACAAGGTCAACGACTACCTGAGCAACCTGATCGCCTCGACCGACATCGCCACGGTGTTCGTCGACCGCAACCTGCACATTCGCTGGTTCACCCCGCGCGCCACCGATCTGTTCAACATGCTGCCGGTGGATACCGGCCGCTCGTTGCTGGATATCACCCACCGCCTGGATTACCCGTCCCTGGCCGATGACGCCCGTGCCGTGGCCAAGGGTGAAACCATCATCGAACGCGAGATCGGTGCCCAGGACGATCACTGGTACCTGGCGCGCCTGCTGCCCTATCGGTCAAGCGAGCAGAAGATCGACGGCACCGTGCTGACCTTCATCGACATCAGCAAGAACCACGCCGCAGAAGAGCGCGTGCGCCTGGGTGAAGAGCGCCTGAGCAAGCAACTGGCCGAATCGCAGAGCACCAGCCACATGAAGGATGAGTTCTTCGCGGTGATGTCCCACGAACTCAAGCACCCGCTCAACCTGATCCAGCTCAATGCCGAAATCCTCCGCCGGCTCCCCTCGATCAAGAACATCGGCGCTGCCAGCAAGGCCGTTGCCACCATCTGCGAAGCCGTGTCCAGCCAGGCTCGGATCATCGATGACTTGCTCGACGTGGCGCGTATTCGCACCGGCAAGCTCAAGCTCAAGACCGAGCCGGTGGACCTCGTAGCCATCGTTCGGGGCATCCACGCGGTGGTGCTCAACGAGCAGCACCCGTGCCCGGTGCGCCTTGAGCAACCCGCCGATGACTTGCCGCTGATGATCGAGGGTGACGTGACGCGCCTGGAGCAGATCGTCTGGAACCTGTTGAACAATGCGCTTAAGTTCAGCCCGCCAGGCGGCGACATTCGCCTGGTGCTGAGCCACGACGAAACCCAGGCACGTCTGCAGGTAATAGACCAGGGTGTGGGCCTGAGCCACGACAACCTGGAGCATATCTTCGACCTGTTCAGCCAGGCGCCGCAGTCCGCCAGCCATGGCCGTGAAGGCCTCGGCATCGGCCTGTCACTGGTACGCCAGCTCGCCGAAGCCCATGGCGGCAGTGTCGAAGCCAGCTCGGCGGGGCTTGGCAAGGGCTGCACCTTTACCGTGCGCCTGCCGTTGTGCGACACCGGTCTGCAACTGCAGTCCGATGCCCCCGAACCTTTCAGCGAGGGGCGGCTGCAAGGCACGACGGTATTGCTGGTCGACGACTCGACCGATGTACTGGAGGTCATGCAACAGTTGTTGGAGATGGAAAGCGCCGAAGTCTCGGCCTACAGCGACCCGCTGAAGGCGCTGCAGGCCGCAGCCAGCGGCCACTATGACGTGATCATCTCGGACATCGGCATGCCGGTGATGGACGGCCACGCGCTGATCAGGGCCCTGCGCGGCCTCGCCCACCTGCGTCACACGCCGGCAATTGCCCTCACCGGCTACGGTGCCAGCGCCGACCAGCACAAGTCGCGTCAGTCTGGCTTCGATCGCCATCTGAACAAGCCGGTAGGCTATGACGAGCTGGTCGATGCCATCGAGGCCCTCAGCGGTTCGGTGCCCTGCTGAGCCGCTTGCAGGTCAACTTGCAGGTTAAACAGAACGTTCTTTGCATGCTTGCGGACAAACCCTTATGAAACAGGGAAACGCCGCAGGAGCCTGCATGAAGCCAGTCAAACACCGCGTCACCATCATCTGCCGGCATGGCAAGCAGTCTCAGAAGTGGCTGTGGGTCCGCAAATCCAAGGCGCTGTGGACCTTGCCCGGTGGCAAGATCGAGCCAGGAGAGACACCGCTGCAGGCGGCAGAGAGGGAATTGCGCGAAGAGACCGGGCTGCAGGCTGATGCACTGACCTTCCTGATGCGCTTCGAGGCCGGCGAGCGCATGCACTATGTGTTCGAGGCCGAGTTCACCCATGCCCCGAAGCCGTCTGCCGACCATGAGATTGCCGACTGCCGCTTCCAGCACCTGGACCAGATGTCGGCGCTCAAGGGTGAGATCAAGGCGTTGATCCAGTCGCTGCTGGCTTGCGACCGCACCCTTGCCGCCTCGGTGCGCTGAGCATGCCCTGATTCAGGCATGCACGCTCCACTGATTGACCTCGGCCTCGATCGGCATTTCATCGATGGCATGGATCATCCCGCAGTCCAGCGCCTCCTTGGGCCCGAGGATCCGCGGATAGGCCATGAGGTAGCGCGGCACATCCAGCACTTCGCTGCTGCCTTCGGTACGTTCGGCGACGATCTGTGCATACAGACGCAAGTCGTAATCCAGGCTCATGGCGTATTCGGCCATGCGCGCATGGTCCACCGAACCGTGCAACGTCCAGTGAAACGGGTGGAACAGGAACTTGCTGTAGCTGCACGCCGTGCGGTGTTCGCCCGCCAGGAAGATGATGTTGCCCATCGACTCGACGGTCCCCAGGTTATGGGTATGCACACTGATCGGCAGGCTGCGCAGGAAGTTGTACAGGGTAAAGCCGTAGCTGCACTCCCCGCCCATGGTGGCGATGTTCAGTTGCAGCAGGTCAGCGCCTTGCTGCATGGCGCGCGAGCAGGTGTTGATCAGATTGCCGCAGGTAGATGAATTGATCGGCCCGGTAAAGTGAACGATATGTCTGGCCATGCTTGCCTCCGGTCTTGGCAGGTCATTCCTTCGGTGTTTGCCCGTCGTCGCTGCGCTTGGCCAGTTGCTGGTACTGCTTGCGCAAGGCGTGCAGCTCGGCCGGGTCCATGTCCTCGAGGTCGAGCAGTGCCTTGTGCGCCTGGCGGGTGGTGCGCAGCAACTCGTCGACCTTGATATGCAGTTCGTCGTTGTCGCGGTTCTGGGTGTTCTGGATCAGGAACACCATCAGGAAGGTGATGATGGTGGTCGAGGTGTTGATCACCAGTTGCCAGGTGTCGTTGAAGTCGAACAGCGGCCCGGTGATACCCCACACCACAATCAACAGGAAGGCCACGCCGAACGCCCAAGGCCGCCCGGTCCAGTTGGCCAGGCCCTGACAGAAACGATCGAATTTCATGCCAACGCTCTCCTGTGCTGCCTATCCGCTATCCGGTGGAATCGCTGACGGCGGCAAAGTTCAACTCGACCCCGCAACGCTGCCTTCGATCACATGCGCTGAACCCTTACCGCTCTGCTCCGGTCGCAACTTCACAGTGACGTGCTATGGAGCAGGCTATGAGGACAGCAGCGTGAGCGATATCCGCATCGGTATTTCCGGCTGGCGCTATGGCCCCTGGCGCAAGGACTTCTATCCCAAGGGCCTGCGCCAGGACAGTGAACTGGCGTTTGCCTCGCGGGCGGTGAACAGCATCGAGATCAATGGCTCGTTCTACAGCCTGCAAACGCCCGAACGCTACCAGCACTGGCGTGACGAGGCGCCGGGCGACTTCATCTTCGCCGTCAAAGGCCCGCGCTACATCACCCATGTGCGCCGGCTCAAGGACATCGAAGAGCCCATTGCCAACTTCTTTGCCTCTGGGCCCTTGCTGTTGGGCGACAAGCTGGGGCCGTTCCTGTGGCAGTTTCCGCCGAACATGAAGTTCGACGAAGCGCGCTTCAGCCGCTTCTTGCAGATGCTGCCCAAGGACCGCAAGGCTGCACGTGCCTGTGCCAAGGGCTGCGCTGAACGCCTCAAGGATAACGGTGGTACCGCGATCAAGGGCAATGTGCGGCTGCGCCATGCCGTGGAAATCCGCCACGAGAGCTTCCTTTGCGAAACGTTCGTCAAGTTGCTGCGCAAGCACCGCGTGGCACTGGTGGTGGCGGACAGCGCGGGCAAGTGGCCGTATGTCGAGGATGTGACGGCCGACTTCGTCTACCTGCGCCTGCACGGTGACGTCGAACTCTACAGCAGTGGCTACACCGCGCGCGCCCTGCGCCGCTGGAAACAGCGCATTCAAGCCTGGGCCGAGGGCGGCCAGGCCGACGATGCCCGACTGATCGTGCCCGGAGCGCCGCCCAGGCGAGCCTCACGCGATATCTACTGCTACTTCGACAACGATCAGAAAGTGCATGCGCCCTACGATGCGCGTCGCCTGCTGGAAAAGCTCAAGCTCGATTATCACCTGCTCACCGAACCGGGCGTGACTCCGGAGGTGGCGCTGTGAACAAGACCTTGCCCACGCCGCGCTGCATCATCGACAAGGTCACTACGGTGCACCGCCTCAACGTGCTGACGATCAACGTGCACAAGGGCTTTACCCTGTTCAACCGGCGCTTCATCCTGCCGGAGTTGCGCGAAGCGGTGCGCGCCACCAACGCCGACCTGGTGTTCCTTCAGGAAGTGCACGGCAGCCACCAGCAGTACGCCGAGCGCCACCCGGCGTGGCCAGAAACGCCACAGTACGAATTCCTCGCCGACAGCATGTGGCCGCAGTTCGCCTATGGGCGTAACGCCGTCTATCCCCACGGCGACCACGGCAACGCCCTGCTGTCGAAATTCCCGATCGCTCACCACGAGAACCTCGACGTGTCGATCCACGGCAACGAACAGCGCGGCCTGCTGCATTGCCGCCTGGAGGTGCCGGGCCATGAGCAGGTCCATGCCATCTGCGTGCACCTGGGGCTGCGCGAGGCGCACCGGCAAAGCCAGATACAGCTGCTGCTCAAGCGGCTCGACAGCCTGCCGGCGCAGGCACCGGTGATCATCGCCGGCGACTTCAATGACTGGCGGCTGAAGGCCGATGCGGTGCTCTCCGAGCGCTTGGTCGAGGCCTTCGGCGAACACTTCGGCAGCCCGGCGCGCAGCTTTCCTGCCCGCCTGCCGCTGCTGCGCCTGGACCGTATCTACCTGCGCAATGCCATGCCGGCCAAGGCTCAGGTGCTGTCCATGTATCCCTGGTCGCATCTGTCCGACCATGCCCCACTGGCTGCGGAGATCCACCTGTGAACAGACCCTGGGTTGACGGTAACCATGTCGAACTGCTGATCAATGGCGAGCAGTACTATCCCCGCGTCTTCGAGGCCATGGCCCAGGCGCAGGAGGAGATCCTGCTGGAAACCTTCATCATCTTTGACGATAAGGTCGGCCAGCAATTGCAGAAGGTACTGATCGGTGCCGCCAGGCGTGGGGTACGTGTGGAGGTTGCGGTGGATGGCTATGGCACTGCCGACCTGCCAGACAGCTTCGTGGCCGCGCTGACCGATGCTGGGGTCAGCTTCCATGCCTTCGACCCGCAACCCAGGCTGGCCGGCATGCGCACCAACCTGTTCCGGCGCCTGCACCGCAAGATCGTGGTGATCGATGGCACACGGGCCTTTATCGGCGGGATCAACTACAGCGCCGACCACCTGGGTGATTTCGGCCCCATGGCCAAGCAGGACTACGCCGTCGAGGTGACAGGGCCAGTGGTTGCGCAGGTGCATGCCGCCAGCCGCAGGCTGATGGCCCCGGTGCTGGAGCCGCCCAGCGAGGTACGCCCCGTGACGCAGCCTACAGGCCAGAGTACAGCGGTACTGATCGAGCGTGACAACCGGCTGCGCAGCACCGACATCGAAACCCACTACCTGCAGGCCCTGCGCGCAGCGCGGCGGCGCGTGGTGGTGGCCAATGCCTACTTCTTCCCGGGTTACCGGCTGCTGCGCGAACTGCGCAACGCAGCACGGCGCGGCGTCGAGGTCACGCTGATCCTCCAGGGCCAGCCGGACATGCGCTGGGTCCGGGCGCTGTCGCGCCTGCTCTACAACTATTTGCTGCGCGACGGTGTGCGTATTCGTGAGTATTGCCAGCGGCCGTTGCACGGCAAGGTGGCGTTGGTTGACGAGCAATGGGCCACGGTCGGATCGAGCAATCTGGACCCTTTGAGCCTGTCGTTCAACCTTGAAGCCAACCTGTTCATCCGTGACCCGGCATTCAACCAGCAGTTGTACGAGCACCTGCACACCCTGGCCAGCGAGCAATGCAAACCGGTCACCCTGGCGCGCATGATCCGCGGCTACTGGTGGCGGGCACCGTTGATCTTCGTCTGCTTTCACGTCATCCGGCATTTCCCGCGAATCGCCGGCTGGTTCCCCGCGCACCGTCAACGTCTGCGTTCGGTGCAGCCAGAGGTCGCGGCCCAGGGCGACCTGCACGAGGGTAATG
The DNA here is from genome assembly GCF_024349685.1 of Pseudomonas sp. LRP2-20. Classification (NCBI taxonomy): domain Bacteria; kingdom Pseudomonadati; phylum Pseudomonadota; class Gammaproteobacteria; order Pseudomonadales; family Pseudomonadaceae; genus Pseudomonas; species Pseudomonas sp. LR2-20. The sequence continues at coordinate 3,067,203 of NZ_AP025944.1, forward strand.
GCTGATGGTGCAAAAACCATGGAAAGTCTGGGGCAAGCGGCTGTTCACCGTAGCGTTCCTGATCCTGATACCGGTGTTGCTGTACTTGCTGGCGCGCAACCTGGACTGGAACGAAGTGCGTCAGTCGCTGCTGGCCTACAAACCGGGCACGCTGGCCATCGGCCTGGCGCTGGCATTGCTCAGCTACCTGATCTTCGCCAGCTATGATCTGCTGGCCCGGGCCTACACCGGCCACGGTCTGCCCGCCCGGCAGGTGCTGCCGGTGGCATTCGTGTGCTATGCCTTCAACCTCAACTTCACCACCTGGGTAGGCGGCGTGGCCTTGCGCTACCGCCTGTACGGCCGCCTGGGCCTGGATACGCCGACCGTCACCCGCATTCTCACCCTGGGCCTGCTGACCAACTGGATGGGCTACATGCTGCTGGCCGGTAGCGTGTTCGCTCTGGGCCTGGTGGAGCTGCCGGCGAACTGGAAGGTGGGGGCCACCGGCCTGCGACTGATCGGCGTGCTGTTGCTGGCCATCGCCGTGGGTTATCTGCTGGCGTGCGGCCTGGCGAAAAAACGCACCTGGCGCTGGCGTGAGCATGAAGTCACCCTGCCCTCGCTGCGTCTGGCGCTGTGCCAGGTGGCGTTAGGTGCCAGCAACTGGGCGACGATGGCCTTGCTGATCTTCTGGCTGCTGCCAGGCGAGGTGTTCTACCCGTCGATTCTCGGCATCCTGCTGATCAGCTGTGTGGCGGGGGTGGTCGCGCATATACCCGCCGGCCTCGGCGTGCTCGAAACGGTGTTTCTCGCCCTGCTCCATGGGCAGCTCGGCCAAGGCTCGCTGGTAGCCGCGCTGCTGGGTTACCGGACGTTGTACTACCTGGTGCCGCTGATGGTTGCCGTCGTCACTTACCTGATCCTGGAAAAGCGCGCCAAGGCCATGCGCCAGCGCCACAGACCGGTATAGGCCTGCGAAGCGGACGCGGGTGTTTGCCTTGAGCATCGTCTGAGTGCTGATACAACCCTTGTCGGAGCACTGGCTTGCTCAATTTCCAGAATGTGGCGCAATCCTTGTGGGAGCGGGCTTGCCCGCGAAGAAGGCACTGCGGTGGATGGCACGGGCTTCGCCCGTGTTCGCGGGCACGCCCGCTCCCACAGCGATCGCGCAAGCGTTTAGAAGTTCTGCAAGCCAGTTGCCCCCACAGGGATCGCGCCAACTTTAAAAATTGAGCAAGGCAGTTGGTCACGCAGGGTGTTACGCCTAGTCGTCCTCGATCACGTCATCGGTCCACGGTTTGCCGTCCAGCGGTGCGGAACGCGCCAACTCCGCCTCGTCCAGACCGAAGCCGCCACCAATCTCGTCGGCATCCACCCGGCGCAGGGTCTGGTCCGCCGGCCCGCCGCTGCCACCGGGTTCATGGGGGGCGCGGGCACCGGATTCGTCCAGCAGGGTGTCGGGGCTGAGGTCATCGTAGGTCACGTTGTCTTCATGCAGGCTGTCGCTCAGGGCTTCGCCGCCGGTCATGCCGCTTTCGGCAACGCGGCGTGCCGGGAACTCCTGGGCCACTTCAGCAGCTGGCCTTTCATCGCCGACCCGGCCTTCCCGGTCGTCTTGGCGGTCGCTGAAGTCCAGTTCATGGACGCTGCCCATGCGGTCTTCGGTGTCGTCGATCTCAGTCGGCGTGTAGGGTTTGGGCTCATCTTTGCGGCTCATTGCGGCTCTCCATCAGATCGGTACACACGGTCGACTCCGGCAAGCTGCGGATGATTCAGAGTTTTTTTGAACTCGCATGCACTCGGCCGCCTCCCAAACTACAGACACCGAATTACCCGGGAGCCTGCCATGGCCAAGCCCCTTGCCGAATATGAGCGCAAGCGCGATTTCAACGCCACGCCCGAACCCAGTGGCCAGCGCACTCGGGGCAGGCACGCCCACGCGTTGCAGTTCTGCGTCCAGAAACATGATGCCAGTCACCTGCACTACGATTTCCGCCTGGAACTGGACGGCACACTGAAAAGCTGGGCGATCCCCAAAGGCCCCTCGCTCGACCCCAAAGTGCGGCGCCTGGCGGTTCATGTCGAAGACCACCCTCTGGACTATGCCGACTTCGAGGGGAATATCCCCGAGGGGCACTACGGTGCCGGTGATGTGATCGTCTGGGACCGGGGTATCTGGGAGCCGGAAGGTGATGCCCGCCAGGCCTATGCCAAGGGCAAATTGCGCTTTCGTCTGCAGGGCGAAAAACTCAATGGCGTGTGGAACCTGTTCCGCACCCACCTGGCCGGCAAGAAAGAGCAATGGATGCTGGTCAAGTCCCACGATGGCGAGGCTCGCAGTGAAGCCGAGTACAGCATCGTCGAGGCCCAGCCGGACAGCGTGCTCAGCGACCGCACATTGCTGCCTCGACGGGCGCCTGAAGCGAAACGCCCGGCGGCCCGTAACCGCGCGGTGAAAGCCGCGCTGCCTGAACACCTGCAGCCGCAGCTGGCCACACTGGTGGACTCGCCTCCCAGCGGTGACTGGCGTTACGAAGTGAAGTTCGATGGCTACCGCATCCTCGCACGTATCGAAGGCGACGATATTCGCCTGTTCACCCGCAATGGCCACGACTGGAGCGCCAAAATGCCCGGCCAGGTGGCGGCATTGCGGGGGCTGGGTGTCGATTCGGCGTGGCTGGATGGCGAGATGGTGGTCAACGACGAAAGTGGCAAGGCCGATTTCCAGGCCCTGCAGAACGCCTTCGACGCCGATCACGACGAGCAGATCAGCTACTACCTCTTCGACCTGCTGTACTTGGGCGGGCGCGATCTGCGCCAACTGCCGCTGCAAGAGCGCCGAGCTGCCTTGCGCCAGCTGCTTGAGCAGGGTGAGTCGCAGAAGCTCAAGTTCTCCGAAGACTTTGACCAACCGGTCGACTCGCTGTTGGACAGCGCCTGTCGCCTGGAGCTGGAAGGCCTGATCGGCAAGCGCGCCGACAGCCCCTATGTCGGCCGGCGCAGCACCGATTGGGTGAAGCTCAAGTGCAAGCAACGCCAGGAGTTCGTGATCGTCGGTTTTACCGACCCCAAAGGCAGCCGCAACGGCTTCGGCGCCCTGCTGCTGGCCTTGCACGACAACGACAGCGGTGAGTTGCGTTACGCCGGCAAGGTCGGCACCGGCTTCAGCGCCACCACACTGGACAGCATCCATGCCCGGCTCAAACCCCTGGAAATCGCCAAGCCCGCACTGCCCCGGCCGCCGACCGGCGCCGAGGCCCGTGGCGTGCACTGGCTCAAGCCACAATTGCTGGCCGAAGTCGCCTATGCCCAGATGACCCGCGACGGCGTGGTGCGCCATTCGGTATTCCATGGGCTGCGCGATGACAAACCCGCCACCGCCATCGACTTGGAGCGCGCCATGCCCGGCAAGACTGTGCCCAAGCGCAAGCAAGTTGAACAACCGGACGACCTCGGCGAACTGCGTCTGACCCACCCCGAGCGGGTGATCGATGCCAGTATCGGCGCCACCAAGCGGCAAGTCGCCGAGTACTACGCCGCAGTCAGCCAATGGCTGCTGCCGCAGCTCAAGGACCGCCCCGTGGCCTTGGTGCGGGCGCCGGACGGCCTGGCTGGCGAGCTGTTTTTCCAGAAGAACGCCGGGCAGTTGCACATCCCTCATGTGCTCACCTACGACAAAGCCGAAGCCGGCCAGGCAGCGATGGTCATCAACCGCCCCGATACATTGCTGGGCGCCGTGCAGATGAACATGCTCGAGCTGCACTCCTGGAACGCGACCGACAAGGACTTCGACAAGCCTGACCGCTTTGTGCTCGACCTCGACCCGGACCCGGCGCTGCCGTGGAAAGCCATGCTCGAGGCCACCCAACTGGCGCTTACCCTGCTCGACGAGCTGGGCCTCAAGGTGTTCCTCAAGACCAGCGGCGGCAAGGGTATGCATTTGGTCGTCCCCCTGACCCGGCGGGCCGGCTGGGATGAAGTCAAGGACTTCAGCCACGCCATCGTCGACTACCTGGCCAGGCTGTTCCCCGATCGCCTCAGCGCGGTGTCCGGGCCAAAGAACCGGGTCGGCAAGATCTTCATCGACTACCTGCGCAACGGCAAAGGCGCCACTACCGTGTGCGCCTACTCCCTGCGCGCCCGTGAGGGCTTGCCGGTGTCGGTACCGATCTGGCGCGAGGAGCTGCCCCAGCTCAAGGGCGCCAACCAGTGGCATATCGGCAACCTGCGGGAACGCCTTGCCGAGGTCGACGACCCCTGGGCCGACATGGCCAAGGTCCGCCAATCGATCACCGCGCGCATGCGCAAGCAGATGGGAATGGCATGAGCATCATCCAGGATTTCGACCTCAACAACCTCGACCGGCTGTTGCGCGCCTTTGGTGAGCGGCCGCAACCCCTGAACCTCGACACCCAGCTGCCGCAGCTGATCCAGGCACTGAAGGCCGACCATCTGGACCTGCTGCCACTGCCAGGGCAAGGCAACACCTTGCGCCGCTGGCAGACCCTGGCACGGGTGGCCGGCTGTGACCTGGCGCTGGCCAAGCTCTACGAAGGCCATACCGACGCGCTGGCGATCCTGGCCGAGTGTGGCGCGGCGCACCGGGTGGGTGAAGGCACCTGGGGCGTCTGGGCAGCGGAGCCGCCCGATGCCCGAACGCGCATCGTTGCGCGTGAGGGCGACCAGGTACGACTGAGCGGGCGCAAGGCCTGGTGCTCGGGTGCATTGCAGATCGACCGGGCCCTGATTACTGCCTGGGCCGATGGCGACCAGACGCAACTGGTGGCGATCGAGCTGGCGCAGCCAAGCCAGGGCTTGAGCATCGACCGCTGGCAGGCCGTGGGCATGGCGACCACCGCGAGCATCGAAGTGACATTCGACAACACCCCCGGCATCGCCATCGGCAGGCCTGGGCAATACCTGTCGCGCCCTGGCTTCTGGCACGGTGGCGCAGGCATTGCCGCCTGTTGGTACGGCGCCGCGGAAGCCTTGGCCGATTATTTGCGGGCGCACTGTCGCAAACCCCGCCCCGACGCCCATGCCGATGCCCACCTTGGAGCGGTGGACGCCGCCCTGTACGGCGCCCGCGCGGCCCTGCGCGAATGCGCCGCGTGGATCGACCGGCAACCCGACGCCGACGCCAGCTTCGAGGTGCGCCGCACCCGCGCCCAGGTCGAACAGGCGGTCGACCAGGTGATCCACCATGTGGGCCGGGCGCTGGGCGCTACGCCGTTCTGCCGCAACAGCCACTTCGCCAGGCTCAGCGCGGACCTCCCGGTCTACTTGCGCCAGAGCCATGCCGAACGCGACCTGGCAGCACTGGGCGCGCAATTGACGCAGGTGCCGGCAGGAGCCTGGAAGCTATGAGCGAAAACCTGATTCAATCCAGCAGCGGCACCCCGTGGGCCGAGTGGCAGCACGCGGCGCACCTGGCGCGCGCCACCTGGATAAGCCCGCAGCAGCTGTGCCCGCCTGGGCGCCGTCTGGTACTGATTGCGCCGCACCCGGACGACGAGATCCTCATGGCCGGCGGCTTGCTGAGGCATTTTCGCGGTCGCGAAGACGACCTGGTGCTGATTTCGGCGACCGATGGCGAGGGTAGCCACCCCGGTTCCGAACAGTGGAGCGAGCACCGCCTGCGGCGCCAGCGCCCGCTGGAAAGCCGCCAGGCCCTGCAGCAGCTTGAGCTGGACCTCAACCGTCTGGACTGGCGCAGGTTGAACCTCAAGGACGGCGCCTTGCCCCGTGAGGAAGCCTTCCTGGTCAATCACCTATCCCAGGTACTGCGCCCGGATGACCTGCTGATGGCCACCTGGCGTGGGGATGGCCACGCTGACCATGAGGCCGTCGGAAGAGCGGCTGCGCAGGCGGCGCTGGCGCGCAAGGCACAGTTGGTGGAAGTGCCGGTGTGGGCCTGGCATTGGGCGCAACCGGATGACCCGCGCCTGCCCTGGCCACGTGCCCATCGCATCGAGCTCAACGAGGCCACCTTGGCGTGCAAGCGCAAGGCCCTGGCCGCCCACGCCAGCCAACTGGAAGCGGATGGTCCGCGTTCGCCCGTGCTGCCGCCGCGCTTGTTGGATTGCCTGCTGCAACCTTTTGAACTGGTGTTCCTGTAAACGGAGTTGTCATGAGCCTCGATGCGCAGTATTTCGCCGACCTGTATGCCACCAATGAAGACCCCTGGGCCTTCCGAACGCGCTGGTATGAAAAGCGCAAACGCGAGCTGGTCATGGCCAGTTTGCCGCGCCAGTGTTATCAACGGGTGTTCGAGCCCGCCTGCGCCAATGGCGAACTCAGCGCCCTGCTGGCCGGGCGCTGCGCCGAGCTGTTGTGCCAGGACCTCGACCCCACGGCCGTGGGGCTGGCCCGTGAGCGCCTGGAGGACGTGCCCAACGCTTCGGTCGAGCTTGCCCGGTTGCCGGGCGACTGGCCGGGTGGGCGCTTCGACCTGATCGTGCTCAGCGAAATCGGCTATTACCTCGACCCCACCGATTGGCTGCAGGTCATCGAACAATCGCTGGCCAGCCTGACCTATGACGGCGGCTTGCTGGCCTGCCACTGGAAGCACCCGATCGCCGGCTGCCCGCAGGATGGCCGCGAAGTACACCAGTTACTGGCCAAGCATTTGCCACTTTTCCTCGTCTATCGGCACGAGGAGGCCGACTTCCTGCTTGAGTACTGGTCGTGCCAGCCCAGCGTGGTCGACCTGGACGAGACCTGCCCATGATCGGCGTGGTGATTCCTGCGCATAATGAAGCACGCCGCCTCGGGCGCTGCCTGAAAGCCATGGCAGCAGCAGTGGCCGTGGCAAGGCAGGCAGGCCACGCCGTCAACGTGCTGGTGGTGCTCGATCGCTGTGTCGATGGCAGCGCCAGGGTGGCCGCGCGCTACGATGTCGATGTGCTTGCGGTGGCGGCCGGCAGCGTCGGCATGGCGCGCCGCCTGGGGGCCGAATGGATGCTGGAGCGTGGCGCCAGCTGGCTGGCCTGCACCGACGCGGACAGCCAGGTGCCAGCGCACTGGCTGCTGTCGCAACTGGCCTGCACGGCTGATGTGGTGTGCGGCACGGTGCATATCGATCACTGGCAGCCTTGGCAGCGGGCGGCACTGCGCAAGCTGTACCTCAGCCGCTACGAGGCGCGGGAAGGCCATCGGCATGTGCATGGGGCCAATCTGGGCATATGTGCCCGGGCCTACGAGCGAGTCGGCGGGTTTCAGCCGCTGGCGGCGCATGAGGATGTGCAGCTGGTGCGCGATCTTGAGGCTGATGGCGCGCAGATTGTGTGGACGGCCAGGCACAGCGTGGCGACCAGTAGCCGCATCGACAGCCGGGCCCGGGAAGGATTCGGGGATTATCTGGCGAGCCTGTAGCGGCCTGTTCCGACGCCTTCGCGGGCAAGCCCGCTCCCACAGGCATTGCGCATGCCTTGAGATAGCATTGAACCTGTGGGAGCGGGTTCACCCGCGAAGAGGCCGGCACAAGCAGCACAAGCCCCACATGTTTCGCGAAAACTTCGATAGGCCACACCTGTGGGGGCGGCGGTTCGGCGCCCCGACTTGCCCGCGATGAGGCCGCTACGGACTCAAGAAGCCTTGCGGGGTCGCTTGGTCGCTTTCTTCTCGGGGGTGGCTTTCCTGGATGCCTTGCCACCCAGGCTGCGCTTGAGCAGCTCGGTAAGGTCGATGATATCGGCCCCCTTCTCGGCAGCCCCAGCCTCGTCTTTTTCCACCACGGCGATCTTGCCCTTGCTGGCCTTTTCTTCCACCAGGTCCATGATGGTCTGGCGGAAGGCATCGTGGTACTCATCCGGCGCCCACGGCCCACTCATGTCCTCGACCAGCCGCTTGGCCATGTCCAGCTCGCGCTTGTCGGGCTTGCTCTCGGTAACGCTCTTGTCCAGCTCCAGGCTGTCCAGCCCGCGCACTTCCTCCGGCCAGCGCAGGGTGATCATCACCAGCGCATCCTCCAGCGGGCGCAACAGTGCCAGGTGCTGACGGGTATGCAGCACCACCGTGGCCAGCGCCACCTTGCCGGTGCTGGCCAGGGTTTCGCGCAGCAACGCGTAGACCTTGCCGCCGCGCTTGTCGGGGCTCAGGTAGTACGGCGTGTCGAAATGCTGCAGGGGAATGTCCGAGGCTTCGACGAACGAGAAGATATCGATGGTCTGGGTAGCTTCGGGGCGGGCCTTGCGGATCTCCTCTTCGCTGATCACCACGTAACGGCCCTTCTCGTACTCCACACCCTTGACGATGTTGTCCTTGTCGATGTCCTTGCCGGTGACCTTGTTGATCCGCTTGTAGCCCACCGGCTCCATGCTGCGCTTGTCGAGCCAGTCGAAGTCGACCCGCTCGGTGCGCACGGCGGTGTTCAGCGACACCGGGATATGGACCAGACCGAAACTGATCGCGCCTTTCCAGATAGCCCTGGCCATGGCTGGCACCTCCCTAGCCCGAAGAGCGGGCCTCTAGGATTTCGAGATAGCCGTGCATGAGAAGGTTTGCTCGGGAAGGCGCCGGCCCGACGGATGGTCAGCCCACGTCGGCGAACAACACCCGCTTGAAGGCCTCGGCCGCCAGATGCACCTGCACCGCCCAGTCATCGGCCGCGTCGCTGCCGGCGTCATCCGAGATGTACTTCAGGCACACGAACGGTATGCCTTCATCGCGGGCGATCAGCGCGAACACGTAGGCTTCCATGTCGACCACGTCATAAGGCGCGTCGCCATGGTTGATCTCGAAGCTGTCGCCACTGCCACAGGTTTCCACTGGCAGGCCGGGGATTGCCTGGCCATGCTCCAGCAGCACCGGGATGTCCGACAGTGGCGTCTGGTAACGGGCGAAGCCCAGCGGGGTGACGTCCATGTCGCGCTGCACGAAACGTGTACAGCACACCACCTCGCCCTTGCCATGGCGCTGGCTGCCGGCCGAACCGAGGTTGACGATCAACTTGGGGCGCCGCTGCTGGATGGCCTTGGTCAGGGCGATGGCGGCGTTGACCTTGCCAATGCCAGTGAACACGGTGTTCACATGGGCGAACACATCACCCGCTTCTGCCTCCAGGGCGAAGACGAACAGCGTATCGGCGAGGGAGATATCGGGGAATTGCTTGGTCAGCATCATGGCGCAGGTGGTCCGAATGGCTTGCGGTGGCGCTGCCATTTTCGGCATTCGTTACCTGATTGCAAGCCCCGCCGCCGTGACCGGCGTTGCCGCACCATCGCGGGTTTGCGCCAGCACCTGAGCGGTCACCGCGTGCAGCGCTTGAGCGGTAGTGGCGCCATTGGCCAGTGCCTGCTCCAGCACCGCCAGTTGGTGATCGGCACTGGTCCCCTGTTGCAGTATGTGTTGCGCGTGCCGGTACGAACGCTCAGCATCCACCGTGTCGGTCGGCCAGCGCGCTTGTAGCTGGCTGAGCCAGCCCAGTGCCGTGACCGGCTGCTGGTCATGCAGGCCGATGAATTCGGCGAAGCGGCCATGGCGCATGGCGCGCCAGTAGTTTTCCTGGGTAACCCAGCGCAGTTCCCGGTTCAGCGGGCCAGGGTCGTAATGGGGCTGCAGGTTGTGCTCCACCAAGTGGCGGAACAGGCCGGCCAGGCACAGCGCATCCTCGAGCACCGGGCAGGCATCACAGATGCGCAGTTCCACCGTGGGGAAACGCCGCGACGGCCTGATCGCCCACCAGAAATCCCCCTCCGTTGCCAATGAACCCGTACGTTGCAGCAACGCCCGGTAGCGTTCATAGGCAGCCCAGTCGGGCAATGCCTCCGGCAACCCCATGTGTGGCCACTCGCCGCAGATTACCCGCCGGTAGCTCATGTAGCCGGTCGCCTGCCCGGCCCACATGGGCGATGAGGTACTCAGCACCAGCAGCAACGGCAACCAGTAGAGCAGACGGTTGATCAACTGCATGCGGTCGCAGCCCGGCGGCACACCTGCATGAATGTGCAGACCATTGAGCAGGCTGCGCCGGGCTACGTGCTGGTAATCGTCGAAAACCTGGCGATAGTGCCGCGACGGCCTGGCCTTCTGGCGCAACCAGGGCGCATTGGGGTGGCTGGCGGCGCAGTACAGTCCGACGCCCTCCTCGGCCAGGCTTGCGCTGAGGCGCTGACGGTAGTCGAGAAAGAACTGGCGGGCCTGGTACAGGTTGGTGAAAACCGGCGAGGCGATTTCGATCTGGCTGCAGAACATCTCTTCGGCAAAGTACTCGCCCACCACGTCGCGGCAACGGCGGACCACGGCTGGCGACGGGGTGATCAGCACCCGGCCACTGGCCAGATCCGTCAGCAGATACTCCTCTTCGATGCCAAACGTACAAGGCCTGTACATACGGCGTCAGGCGCTACGCTTGACGGTCAGCGATACCGCGGCGATGCGCTCGACCCGTTCATAGCCTGGCTCCAGCAACTGCTCGCCGAACACATCCGGGTCGATCTCGCGGTAGACCCAAGCCCACTCCGGGCCGGCCAGGCGCAGGCGAATGGCTTCGAGCAAGGCATCCTGGCCTTCGACGATGGCCACCCCGGTGTACAGCAGCAATGAGCCTCCTGGGCTCAAGCGCTCGCGGGCCTGTTCAACGATGCGCAGCGACAGTTCGGCGCCCAGCGCACCACCGCCGTGGCGATAGGTGCGCTCACCGGCATCGAGCATATAGGGCGGGTTGGCGACGATCAGGTCGAATGTGCCGCTGATGCCTTCAAGCAGGTCGCTCGGTTCGACCGACACATTGCTGACTCCGGCCAGCGCCGCATTGATGGCCGTGTAGCGCAGGGCCAGTGGGTTGATGTCCACGGCGCTGACTTGCGCATGTGGCGCCGCGCGGGCGATCACCAAGGCGCCGACGCCGCTGCCACAGCCGATATCGACCGCGTGCTGAACGCGGGTCGGGCTGCGCTGCAGGTGATCGTGAATGACCTGGGCGAAGCGGTAACTGTCGGGGCCGAAGAACACCGCATCGCTAGCCTGGGTGGGATAGGCCGAATGCACCAGCAACAGGTCGTCCAGGCTCGACCAGCGCACGCGGCTGCGCAGCCGGTCGCCCTCCTCGCTCAGCACCTGTGCGTGGCGCAGCTGCTCCAGTTCATCCAGCGAGATCAGCGAAGGCGAAAATGGCCGGCTCCAGCCGAACACATCGCGCAGGTTGCTGGCCTGCTCGGCGCCAGGCCGGGCGTTGTTGCGTGCCTGGGTAGCCGGTGTCACGCAAGTGAAGCGGTAGCCATCGGCGCGCAGGCGGCGGCCAAGCTGCAGCAAGGCCACGTCGGCCTGTTCCTGTTGTGGGTTGAGCATCATCAGTGCGGGCCCTCCTGAGCCAGGCCGGTGGCGCGCAGGTAGGCACGGGTGGCGCGCAGCCCTTGAGGCTGGGCATGACGATTGCCGGCCATCCGGGCGATCAGGCTATCGATGCTTTCATCCAGCCCCTCGCTCTCTGGTGGGCCTTGCAAGGCTGGCAACCAGCTGCCGGGCAGGACGCGTTTTACAGGTGCCTGCCAGTCAGCGGCAATCCAGTCGTGCCACAGCTGCTTTTCATAGGCATTGAACACACCGAACATGGGTGCACTCGGCCCTTCGATGAGCGACCACCAGCGGCTTTCGGCAGGGTTCTGCCCGCACCTGATCCAGCCTTGGGCCTGCAGTGCCTGCAAGAACGCCGGCAATGCCGCCGGTTCGGCCAGCCACTGATTGACCGTGCGCTGCTGAAGACGGCAACGGTCGGCGTGCATGAACTGGCCGAAAGCGCGTTTGCGCTCAAGGGCTGACAGCAATTGGGCCTCAAGGTCGAAGCGGCTGATCAGGTCAGGCGCCGGGATGCCCAGATCATTGAGCCGATAGCCGTGGCGCACCCGGCGATAGAACACCTCTGGCGCCTGCTGCGGGCATAGCTGTTGTGCGGCGCGGATGGATTTCTGCGCATGGCCGCTGGCGGCATTGTCGATGGTCACGTGCAACTGAAAGTAATGGCCGTCGATGCCTAGCTCTGCCAGTTCATGGGTGGTGATCAGCAAGTGCAGTGGCGGCTGTTCATAGCCCAGGTTGTAACCGATCACCTCCGGCAGGAAGCTATCGCCGTACTGGCCCAGGGCAAGCTGCAAGGCGCCCTGCAGATAGCGTTCGTCATCCAGCGCAAGCGTGTCCAGGCAACCCAGTCGGCTCAGCAGGCGCTGGTAGATCAGCACGTGATTGCAGCGTGGGTCGCCGTCGCCCAGTTCTTCGAGGTAGGTGCGAATCAGGCCGTGGTAACGCGGGTCGTGCCAGTGGCGCAGGGTAGCGTGCAGCCAGGCACCATCCACGGCCTTGGTCGGCGCGACTTGCTGCAGGAACCAGAGGGCCTGCGAGCGGTTGGCAAAGTAGCGCCGTGGTGCCCCGTGGCGGCGTTGTTCCAGGTAGTGCGCATGGTCATGGGCTACCTGCGCCGCATGCCGGGCACTCCAATCATCGAGTTGCCCGATCGTATCAGGCAAGTCATCGGCCATGACGCTCGCCTCGGCCAACCGGGCCGCCAGCCATTGCCGACCATTGTGCTCATCCCCTGCCAAAAGCGCCTGATAGCGCCTGGCGAGGCTGTCATCGACAGCCAGGGCTGGCATCGGTGCCAGGGTGTCAGAGGTCATTGCCGTCATGCCTTGCTCCTTGTCCACTTACTGGCGCTGGTTGTCCTGCGGCATGGGTTCCGGGTCTGGCGCAGGTTGTGGCGCGGGTTTTTCATCGTGCTGCTGCATCTGCACCGAAGGCTTGCTCGGGTCGCTGTCCTTGCCCGGGTGGTTGTTGTCTCTGTCGAAGCAGCCGCCAAGCAGGGTCAAGCTGCCCAGCAAAGCGATCAGGGGCGTCAGGCGCATGGAAAACCTCCTGTTCTGGTTGACTGCAGTGCCAGGTCGCCCCGGCACTGCATGTACCTCACTTACGAACGGCCGCCCTTGCGGCCCGACTCAGTGCTGCTGCGGCCGCTGCCGGATTGCTGGCCGCCTTTGCGACCGGCCTCGGAGGCCTTCTCGCGATCATTGGCGAAGTTGCCTGGGTTCTTGTTGCCACCCTGGCTGCCGGTGCGGCTGTTGTCTTTGCTGGCCATGGTCTCTAACCTCTTGTGGCTTTCGAAGTGTGCACGGCGCTGCGCCGTACATAAGGTCGGAGTTCGGCGATATCGGGGGATTCGTTTTATTGCGACGGGTTCGGACCGGTGGCGTTAAATAAGCGGCGGAGGTTTATTTGGTGCGACAGCCGATTCGGCCTCGCGCTGGCGCCTGCCCAGCCACATTCCGGTCAATGACCAGCCCAGGGCCAGCCCGGCACCGATGAGCATCGCCAGTTGGGGATGTTCGGCCAGCAGGTCCAGCCCGCGCTTGAGCCAGCCGCTCAGGGCATCGCCACCGCGGTACACCACAGTGTCGATGAAGTTCTTCGCTTTGTACTTGTCCTCGGCAGGCAAGACCGTGAACAACATCTCTCGCCCTGGGCGAACCAGCGCATATTCACCGGCCCGGCGCACCACCATCACCACCACGAACACGGCAAACACCGGCGCCAGGGCCAGCCACACGAACCCGGCAGCCATCACCAGCGGCACCGCGACCAGCAGCACGGCGACACCCATGCGCCTGGCCAGCCGACCGGTGAGAAACACCTGGGTGAGGATCGCCAGCGCCTGCACCACCGTATCGATCAGGCCGAATACCTGGGTCTGGCGCGTGCGGTCGGTGAAGGTTTCGCTGACGATGCGCGCCTGTTCGAAGTACAGGAAGGTACTGACACTGGCCAGCAGCACGACAAACAAGGCGACCGCCAGCAGATAGGGTGAGCGCAGCACGGCCGTCGCGCCGGCCAAGGGGTTGCCGCCCAACGGCCGCGAGGCTGGCTGCTCACTTGAAGCAGGCAACGGGTTGCGATCGCGCCACCTTTGCAGGTATGTGCATGCGAGCACACTGCCCACTAGAAACACCCCGGCAAGCAGTACCAGCCCGGCGTGCCCCAGCGGTGCAACCAGCAACGTGCCCAGGATTGGCCCGCTCAGGCCGCCGAGGCTGGCACCGGCGGCCAACAGGCCGAACAGGCGCTTGCCCTGCCCGGTGGAAAACAGGTCGGTCAGCACGCTCCAGGCCAGCGAGATGGTCAGCAGGTTGAACACTGACAGCCAGATGTAGAAGGCCCGGGCATTCCACAAATCCGCTGGATCAACCGCAAACAGCGCAGCGAACAGCAAGAGGTTGCTGGCGAAGAAACCATAGGTCCAGGGCAGGATATGCCGGCGACGAACCTTCGAGGCCAGCCAGCCGAACACAGGCAGGCAGGCCAGGGTGGCGATGAAGGTGCCAGTGAACAGCCATTGCAAGTTGTCGACGCCACCCGCCACCCCCATGGTTTCGCGCACCGGGCGCAGCATGAAATAGCCGGTAAACAGCAGGTAGAACAGCAACAGCCCGGCGATCACCGCAGGCCCCTCACCCGGCTGGATGTTCAGTGCCTGGTCGAGGCGCCTGCGCCAGTTGCCCATCACGTCAGGCGAACTGCTTGATCAGCGCTTGCTGTTGCACCTGGCTGAGCAGGGGCTCATGCCCGGCCTTGAGCTGGTCTAGCTGGCGTTCCGGGCGCCCGGTCGCGGGAATGACCGTGGTCACGGCCGGATGACTGATGGCGAACTTGAGAAACAGCTGCGCCCAGCTGCCGATACCGGCCTCGGCGGCCCATGCCGGCAACGGCTGGTCCTTGACCCTGGCAAACAGCCGGCCGTCGTCGAAGGCACGGTTGATCAGCACGGCGACGCCCTTGTCCTGGCACAACGGCAGCAGTTCGCGTGCCGCTTGCGGGGCATTCACCGAGTAGTTGATCTGGATGAAGTCCAGCGGCTCGCTGCGCACGATGCGCGCCACGTCTTCGTGGCCGCTGTTCAGGTAATGGGTGATACCGACGTAGCGGGCCTTGCCCTGCTGCTTGAGCTCGCGGGCATAAGGCAGTTGGGTCTGCCAGTCTCGCAGGTTGTGGATCTGCAGCAGGTCGGCCTTGTCGGTGCGCAGGCTCTTGAGCGTGCCGGCCCATTGCGCCTGGGCTCCGGCCCGGCTGTCAGCGGCGATCTTGGTGGCGATGAAACATTGCCGGTGCCAGCCGCCCTCCTCCAGCAACTGCCCGAGAATGCGGTCGGCGCCGCCATAGTTGGGCGAGGTGTCGATGACCTTGCCGCCACCGTCGAAGAATGCCTTGAGCACCGCCTTGAGCTGCTGGTATGCGGCGGAGCCGGCTTCGACTTCGAAGCTGCCGGAGGTGCCGGCGCCGATCACCGGCAAGGCCTCACCCGTCGAGGGAACCTTGCGCGTCAGCAACCCAGCAGAGCCGGCGGCATGTAGCCAGGGGCTGGCGGCCACAAGGCCCAAAGCCGCACCAGCGCGTAGGACATCGCGACGCTTGTACATGGCAAAGCTCCCGTCATAAGTCGGAAACTTTCAAGGCTAGCCGCTCTACCCTGCGCTGGCAGGTGATTCTGTATCTGGATGTTAGAGATCAGGCCTGCAGCAGCGCGCTCAGGTCCAGACCTGCCTCGGCCATCGGTGGGCACCAGTAGTAGCCACCGGTCAGCGGCCGGCTGAAGCGGTACAGGCCGTCGATGATGCCGTCTTCCAGGCCGCTCATGCGCCGCAGTTGCACTTCGAAGGCATCGAAGCTGTGGCCCAGGGCAACGAACGCCAGGCCTGCGCCACGGCCATCGGCCCAGGCTACCGAGCGGCGCACCATGAAGGCTTCCGGGTCGAAACTTTCCTGGGCGGTACGCTTGACGTGGGCTGACTCCGGGGCGTCTTCGAGCTCTTCGTTGTCGCTCAGGCGGCGGCCGATGATGTTGTCCTGGTCGGCCTGGGGCAGTGACTTGAAGTATTCCAGGTCGTGCTTCCACAGCTGGAAGGCGGCGAAGCTGGAACCGGCCAGCCCCGGCTGCTCGCCGGCGACAATGGCGGCATCTACCGCATCCTGGTCCACCGGGTTCTCGGTGCCGTCTTGGTAACCGGTCAGGTCATGGCCACCGCGGTGCAGGAAACCATCGACACTGTCAGCCAGGCGCAGCGCCGGGGCCAGCGCTTGCTCCAGGGCCTGGGCCTGGAGCAACAGCTCGCCGCGCTCGTTGCCGCGCAGCCACAGCCACAGGGCGTGCTGGGTGCTCGGGTTTTCCACTGCCGCATCGAGTTGCGGGAAGGCGCGCAGGCCAGGAATGTCACGGCCCAGGGCTTTCACCAAGGGGGCGCCGATGCCGAGGATGAGGTTCTGGCCATCCACCTGCGGCAGCAGTGCATCCAGTACGGCAGACAACGCCTCGGGCGACTGCAGGGCGAAGAACAGGTGACGGGCGTGGGCCGGCACGGGGGTGGCAAGCAGACCTTGCTGGAACGGCATGACGGGCTAATCCTCGGCAAAAGCGGGAATGCTACTGCGCCGGGGCGCCTACCGCAACGCGGCATGCAGGCGCAACGTGGCAAGGTCTGAGGCGCGCCCGGTAACAAACAGTTACCAAGTACTGGCGCATTGCAATTAGCCAGCCCACAAGGCCCACCTAGACTGCTTGGATCCTTTGCTCGAGTGCCTGCCCATGACCGCCTCTCCCTTGCTGACTGCGTTCCTCCCCCTGGCGCTGGGCATCATCATGCTCGGGCTTGGCCTGTCCCTGACCCTGGCTGACTTCGCCCGCGTGGTGAAATACCCGAAACCGGTGGTGATCGGCCTGTGCTGCCAGATTCTGCTGTTACCACTGGTGTGCTTCCTGATCGCCAACGGCTTTGGCCTGGAAGCGGCTCTGGCAGTCGGCCTGATGCTGCTGGCGGCGTCCCCCGGCGGCACCACTGCCAACCTGTTCAGCCACCTGGCCCACGGTGATGTGGCGTTGAATATCACCCTGACCGCAGTCAATTCGTTGATCGCGATCCTCACCATGCCGCTGCTGGTGAACCTGTCCCTGGCCTGGTTCATGGAATCGGACCAGGCCATTCCCTTGCAATTCGCCAAGGTCATGCAGGTGTTCGCCATCGTCCTGCTGCCGGTGGCCGTGGGCATGCTGATCCGCCACTGGGCGCCGCGCTTTGCCGCGCGCATGGAAAAACCGATGAAACTGGTGGCAGCGCTGTTCCTGGCATTCACCATCGTCCTGGCGCTGGCCAAGGACTGGCAGACCGTCGTCGACTATGCCCCGGTGGTGGGCCTGGCCGCCTTGCTGTTCAACCTGATCAGCCTGGCACTCGGCTACTGGGTGCCGCGCCTGCTGAGCATTCCCAAGCCCCAGGCCATCGCCATCGGCATGGAAATCGGTATCCACAATGGCACCCTGGCCATCGCCCTGGCGTTGAGCCCAGCGCTGCTGAACAACGCCAGCATGGCCGTGCCGGCCGCGCTGTACAGCCTGATCATGTTCTTTACCGCAGCCGGGTTTGGTTGGTGGGTCAGCCGCGGTCGCGTGGCACCCGCGCCTGCAGCTGGCGCTTGAGCACCTTCAGCGGTGGCGCATAGAAAAAGCCGAACGACACGCTGCCGGTGCGGCCCTTCACGGCGTGGTGCAACCGATGGGCACGGTACAGGCGCTTGAGGTAGCGGTTGACCGGCCGTGGCTTGCGCGGCCAGTGCCGGTGGAAGAAGCCGTCGTGGGCCAATACGTACAGCACCCCATACCCGGCCACGCCAGCGCCCACCCACTGCAATGGCGCATGGCCGGCCTTGCCCAGGGCGACCAGCGCCGTGGCGATCAGGCCCAGCGCCACCAGGTACAGGTCGTTGGTTTCCAGCATGCCCAGTTGCGGCTCATGGTGCGAACGGTGCAGCCACCAGCCCCAGCCATGCATGATGTACTTGTGAGCCAGCGTGCCGACACCTTCCATGGCCACCAGGGTGCCGAGCAGCACGGCGAGATTGAACAGCATGTAACGGTCCGGGGTATGGCGGAGAATGGCGCAAGGGTACCGATTACCCAGGTTTATTTCCATTCAGGCGTGACCGGCTGTAGGGCATTTCCGGATGAATCCCTTGTCATGTTTTTGCCCTTGACCCTGCGTGGGCGGCGGCGTAAGGTCCGCGACGCAATTTCGCATCCCTGAACAGGAGTCCTGCTTTGGACAGTAGCCCCAGTCGCTTGCGACAGGCCCACACGGCGAGCTAGTCCGGCAGCTACCTGCCACTGTCTCGCCATTAGCCAGACGGTGGAATTCCCCAGCCTTTGAAGGCTGTCCTCCTCTTTCCCTTTCGTGGTCCTGCGCATTTTCTGGTTATTCAACCGTGCGGGCGTGTGCCCGTGGAAGAGGTTTGCTATGGATTGGAAAGTCTTTCTGCTGCGCGTCGGCATTGCCCTGCTGCTTGGCGCCCTGATCGGTGCCGAGCGCCAACTGCGTCAGCGCCTGACCGGGCTGCGCACCAACGCCCTGGTCAGCACCGGTGCCTGCCTGTTTGTGCTGATGACCCAGGCGGTGCCCGGCATGGCCCCCAACGATGCCTCGCGGGTGGCCGCTTACGTGGTGTCGGGTATCGGGTTTCTCGGGGGTGGGGTCATCATGCGCGATGGCTTCAACGTGCGTGGCCTGAACACCGCCGCCACGCTCTGGTGCACCGCGGCGGTCGGTGTGCTGTGCAGCCTCGGGCTGCTGCTCGAGGCCTCGCTTGGCAGCCTGATGGTGCTGTGTGCCAACATCCTGCTGCGCGATATCGCCCAGCGCCTCGACCGCCAGGAGGTGCTGCCCGCCAACGAGGTTGAGCAACGCTTCGAGGTGCGCATCGTCTGCCGCGCCGAGGATGAAATCCAGGTGCGCAGCCTGATGCTGCACAGCCTGGGCGACCCGCAGCTGCGCCTGCAATCGCTGCACAGTGAAGACCTGGCCAACCCGGCCCGCCTGGAAGTGCGCGCAGAACTGCTCGGCAACCCCCAGGCACCGGCGCAGCTGGAACGGCTGGTAGGTCGCGTGAGCCTGGAAAAAGGCGTCAGCTCGGTGCGCTGGCAGTTGCAGCCACAGGCATTGGCGGCGGACTAACGCTCGTCGCGCAGGTGCCGCTCCTTCTGCTCCTGGCGCTCCTTGGCTTCGATGCACAGCGTTGCCGTGGGGCGCAGCAGCAGACGGCGCAGGCCAATCGGCTCACCGGTTTCCTCGCACCAGCCATATTCACCGCGCGCCAGGCGCTCCAGTGCCTGGTCGATCTTGTCCAGCAGCTTCTTTTCCCGCTCCAGCGAGCGCAGCCGCCACTGCCGTTCCTCTTCGGCGCTGCCGATGTCGGCCGGGTCGCTGAGTACTTCCTGCTCGCGCAGGGCCTGGAACTCCAGGTCGATGCGGGCTTGCAGGTCGAAGCGCTGACCAAGCAGCAACGTGCGGAAAAATTGCTGTTGCACCTCGTTCATATAGGCTGCAGGCGCCTGGCGCAGCAGTTCCTCTTCAGTCATCAAGGCAGTCTCGCGTAGCTGGGAATCCACAAATGTTACGTTATAACTCAATCATTGCAAGCCCCGGTCATCTCGCCGCAGACTATTGCCAGTCCATAGAGAACGTTCAATGCACATACGCCCCGCTCTACTCGATGACATCGCCCAGCTGATTGCCATCGAGCAATCGGCCGCCCAAGCGTTCTTGCGGCTGCCTGAGCTGGCCTGGCTGGCACGTGCCGAGGGGCTGGATGAGAAGGCGCACAAGGCCTTCATTGCCGACGCTGGCAGCTGGTTGGCCGAGGATGATCAGGGGCAGGCTCTGGGCTTTGTGTGCCTGCGCCTGGAAGGCCAAGCGCTGCACATTCACGAGCTTTCGGTACGCTTGCCGTCACAGGGGCAAGGAATCGGCAGGCAGCTGCTGGACCAGGCGTGTGCCGTGGCGCGGCATCGGGGTGCCCAGGAGGTCACCTTGACCACCTTTGCGCAAGTGGCCTGGAATGGCCCCTTCTATGCCAGGCACGGTTTCGAGGTGCTCGATGAACAGCAACTCGGGGCCAGGTTGCAGGGCATTCTGGCGACCGAGCGTGCCCATGGCTTGTCTGGGCGCTGCGCAATGCGCTTGCCACTGGCCTGAGCGGTCACTCGGTACGTTCCACTCTGCCGGCTGCCACAGAGTAACCATCACGCCCTTGCCGCTTGGCCTGGTACAACGCAGCGTCGGCCGCCGCCATCAGGCTTTGCGGCGTGCTGGCATCACGCGCCGGATGGCCAACGGCGATTCCTGCACTGGCCGACACACGCCCTAACGGGCTGCCGGCATGCAGGATTGCCTGACGACGCAGCACTTGCATGATTTCCTCGACAACCAGCGCGGCGCCAGGCTCATCGGTGTCGGGCAGCAGCAAGGTGAACTCCTCGCCGCCATAACGAACGGCCAGGTCTGCTGGCCGCTTCAGCGCCGTTTTCAACAACTCGGCAAAGTGCTGCAGGCACTGATCCCCTGCGGGATGCCCGTAGCGATCGTTGTACAGCTTGAAGTAATCCAGGTCGAGCATCACCAGCGCCACCGGGTAGGCCTGGCGCCGGGCCCGCTTGAACTCGGCCTCGAACACCGCATCCAGGCGCCGGCGATTGCCTAGCCCGGTCAAGCTGTCGGTCAGCGCCAGCGCCTTGAGGGTCTGGTGTGCCTGGTGCAGCGCCCGCTCGATGGCGATACGCTCGCGTAACTGGCGCAGCACCACCCACCCGAATGCCGCCAGGCCGACCAGCAGCAGCAACAGTACCGCGACCGACTTGATCACATCGTGCCGCCATGGCGCGATGATCGACTCCCGTGACAAGCCCGCCTCTACCACCAGGGGGTAGCTCGACAATGCCCGGTAGGCGTACAGGCGCGGGGTGCCGTCAACCACCGCCACCGCTTCGACCAGCCCCTCGTTGGCATAGGGCAGGTGATTGCGGAACACCTCACTGTTGGCAAGGCTGCGCCCCACCACCTGCTCCACGAACGGCCGTCGGACCAGGATGGTGCCATCGCGCTTGGCCAGTACCAACGCACCGCGTTCATCGATCTTGAAATCGCCGTAATAGCGCACGAACCAGTCTACCTTGATGGTACCGAGCAACACCCCGGCAAAGCTGCCATCGCGATTGTCGAGCCGGCGCGAGATGGGAATGATCAGGTCACCGGTGGTACGGCTGCGCACAACCGAGCCGATGTGCACGCTGCGATCGGCATGGTTACGGTGATAGATGAAATAGTCGCGATCCGAATTGTTCGCATTGGGTGGTATAGCGTCGCGATCGGTCACGATCCAGCTGCCGTCCGGCGCGTACACGAACAAACCATGCAGCTGCGGCATGATCGCCATCTGCTGTGCCAGCAACGCATGCAAGCGTGGTCGGTCAAGGTGGTCGAGGCCATCACCCTCCAGGCGCTCGGCCAGTGCGGCGGTGATCGCATCCACCTGACGTATCGCATCTTCGGCATGCTGGCTGGTGGCCCTGGCCAGGTTGGTGACCGTGTTTTGCGCTGCGCTGAAAGCGAGCCGGTAGTCACGCCAGGTACGCCAGCCTTCGACCAGCACGAAGACCAGCATTGCCACAGCCATGAACGACAACACCAGGCGAAACAGCGCCACGGCACGTCCGTCGCTGCTCACTGTGAACAGCCCTTCCTCGTCCTGCTTTCTGGCCGCACCCATGGAAGTCCTTGCCCTTAAGCGTATGCCACCTATGACTATAGTTCAGCGCCCAGGTGCCTCGCGGTGGTCGCCCGCTGTCGAGAAAAACGAAACCTTTGCCGCCCGGGCCGGCTCAACCGTACGCGACACTGAGGTCGCGCCAACGGTTAAGGAGTCAGGCATGAGCAATCTGTTCATCAAACGCGCCGGTTTGTCGCTGGTCCTGGGCATGGCATCGCTGCAGGCACTGGCCGCCACATCCGATGATTTCGTCGAAGCTGCCACTGAGGCAGGGATCGCCGAGACGGTCACCGGCAAGCTGGCCATGGAAAAGAGCCAGAACACCGAGATCAAGACTTTCGCCCAGCAGATGGTCACCGACCACACCAAGGCCAACCAGAAGCTCGGCGACATCGCCCGCAAACTCGATATCAGCGTGCCGGACGAAGCAGCGCTGACCGATAAAGTGAAGAAGATGATCCTTGAATGGCGCGACGAGTCGTTCGACAAATCGTATGTCAACAACCAGGTCGACGCCCACGAAAAAGCCGTGGAGTTGTTCAAGAAAGAAGCGGCGTCTTCGGACAAGCCTGAACTGAAAGCCTTCGCCAGCGAAACACTGCCGACCCTGGAGCACCACCTGGAGCAGGCCAAGGCACTCCAGGCCACCCACGGCAAATGAGCGAACCCCGACAAGAGGCCACACATGACTAACGATGCATTGCGCAGCGAAATCCTGACCCGCCTGCTGCACGCCCACCCGCACGGGTTGGGCAAGGAACTGCTGGACAATTATCGCGGTGAGAAAGCCGTGGCCGGCATGCTCCAGACGCTGCAGGAGCATGGCCTGATCCAGGATGGCGCTGTGGCGGTCGATGAAGACCACCAGATCAGCGTGAGTTACCCGATCAAACTGTCATCGGCGGGAGTCGAGGCAGCCAAGCAGCTGGAGGGCTGAAGCGCACCACCCCATCGCCGTTCCACCGGCGATGGGGCTACCCGCGTCAGTGCTTTGTGTTGGCTTTTTCATCGTCCCTCGGCGGCTTCGCCGGCCCCTGCGGGTCGACTTGCGGATCGTCAAGGTCCGGTGAGTCAGGGTCGAAACCGAGGTCATTCTTGCGGTTTGCCTGTTCTGAAGAATGTGGCCCCTGTCGATGTTGCTCTGGCTTTTTCATGTTGCGCGCTCCCTGGGATGTCTACGGAAGAACGCAGACACCGCGGGAAGTTTGATTCAATTGCTCGCCGCCAGCTGTGCCCGACATGCCTGAAGTGCCTCGTCGCGTTTCAGCAGTTCGCTCTGCAGGTGCTGCAACTGCCGGCCCTGCTCGGCATACAGGCCACGTTTGTCTTCCAGGCTTTGCGTTTGCGCCTGCAATTGCCGACGCATCTCATCACTGGCGCCCTGGGCTTGCGCGAGAATCGTGCGCAAACCCTGGATCTGTGCGTCGCGCTGCTCGACCAGCTCGTTCAATGCCTTGCATTCGCCGCTGGCCTGACGGTGCTCGCCGAGCATCCGCTCATTGTCACGGTGCAGACGAGTCAACTCGTCCTGCTTGACGATCATGCTCTGTTGCAACTGGCGCAGCTCCACTTGCAGCTGCTGGGTTTGCGCTTCGTGGCGGCGCTGTTCCTGCTCGCGTTGTTCGCGGCTGGCGCTGCGGTAATGCTCAAGCGCTTCACGGGCGTGGCGGTGCTTGTCCTCCAACGAGCGGATTTGTTCTTCCTTATCGGCCAGGCGCACCTGCAATTCGCCCAATGATTGATTGAGGCTGGCACTGCGCAACTGCTCGGCCTGAAGCGAGTTCTGCGCGGTCACCAGGCGTTCCGACTCGGCAGCCAGTGCAGCGGCCTGAATTTGCTGTTGCTGGTGCGCGGCGGACAGTGCCTGCTGCGCCACCTGCAACTGCGCCGCTAGCTGCTCACGCTGCTCGTTGAACGCGGCTTCGGCCTGTTCGACGCGGGCATCCCCCTCCTCCTGCACCTGAGCGGCCAATTGCGATACCAGCCTGGTCAGCGAATCGCTGAGCGCGGCCTGGCCTTGCAGCGCCACAGGTTTGGCCCCTTCAAGCTCTTTCAGGTAACGGTGAATGGTGGTCTTTGAACCGGTGTTGCCCAACTCGATACGTACTGCATCGATGCTGGGGTACTCGCCCCGGGCGATCAGCACCTGCCGCGCCTGCTGCACTACCGCCTTGTTGATACCGCCCCGGGCCATGTTTGCTCCTACGATTTCGTAACATGATACGTACTATGTAATTACGTAGCGATTTTGTTCCTTGCCAGGTAAAATTTCAAGTGATATCTAAGGCTTAATAATCACGGCTTATCGCATGTGAAGGGTGAAAAGCCGTGCTTTACGCTCGCCGATAGTACGCGCAGCCTGCCCGCGCTCAGGCGGGCAGGCGTGCGTAGCTGGGCGCTTGGTGAAGGGCGGGCAGCCTATCTTTAACAGTACAGACCTCTGCCCGAAACAGGCCGTGTTGCGCCGCGCGGGCGGAGCCCGATCTCATTGGCGCTGGCGTTGCGAGATCAACCTGGGTCCTGCAGCAGACCACGCGGCAGCTTGAAGCCTTGGAAGGGTTGCTGGGTTATGGGGTTGAACGCCTTTTCGGCATTCAGCCGGTAGCGAATCACGCCATCGCCAGTCGCAAAACTCAGGTCGACGCTGGTCGACGTGCGGCCGTTCAGCGCGCCGCGGCTGAGCAGGCGGAACATCGACCACGGGCCGCGGTACTCCAGGCTGCTGCTGTTGCCATTGTGCCTGAGCAAGGTCAGGTTGCTGCGAACCTGCGGCCCCAAGGTATTGGGCCAGACGATACCGGTGATCTGGCTCGGCCCATGGGTGAAGGAAATCAACTGGCCATCCAGGTTCAGGACGCTGGTGCGCTGATTGGCACTGAGCCCTAACGGCTCGATACTGAACTGCACGGTCAGGTTGCCGCGCTGATCGAAGAAGGTTTCGCGGATCCGCTCCGCCAACTCCAGTTGCTCGAGTACATCGTCGCGGATCAGTGATTGCCCCTGCTCCCCCGCCTGTAAAGCTTCGAGGTTATCTTTCAGGAAAACCTTCAGGTACTGGTCATGGAACTGCTGCAATCGCCCCTTCGGCCCGAAAAACGCCTCGAAGTCATCCAGGGAGGCATCGGGCGCCTTCACCACGAAGGGGTAGCGCCCAGCCAGGCGCTGCTGGAAGAAGCTGTACACCTCGGCATCCCAGCGGCGCTCCAGCTCGCGAAGGGCTTCAATATTCAGCACCCGCGCCGTTTGATCGGCCAGCTTACTGACGTGGCGGTTGATCGGCTCTGGCAAACGGGTTGCCACCCGCTGCAAGGTGCCGATCGGGTCGTGCCCGGTCATCGAGAAGCGCTGATGCACGGCCCTAAGTGCGGCATTACCACGGTCCGGGCTGTCCTGCACCGCCTTGGCATAATCGTGTACTGCCGCAATGGCGCCGAGGGTTTCATCGTAGTTGCTGGGTTTTTCACCCGTTGCCTGCAGCATGGCGCTGAGCCTGGCAAAAGCCCGCTGAATGGCCCACGCCTGGGGTTGCTCGGCCTTTCCGGATGTCGGTCGCAACGCCTCAGCTTCCTCAGGGGCCTCGACGCCCACGGTAGATGAAAGCGAAGTGTTTTCCTTCACTGTATCCAACAGCCGATGCAGCGGGGCCGCCGGCCCGGTGAACCGCTGCAGGACCGCGACGCCATGGTCCAGATCGCGGAATTCAACCACCGAGAAGGCGTTCAATGCACGCCGCCAACTGTCGATGAAGTCGGTGCTGTACAAGTTATGCAGCCGTTGGCTCAGCGCCTCCCGGTCGGCATTCGAGTAATCGAGCTGGTCGCGCTCGCCCAGTGCCCACTGGTCGATCATCGCCATTTCTGCGAACCGCAGGCTGCGTGGCTCGAAGTACTCCCTTGAGCCTTTGGCGGTAAGCATGGGCGCTAGCAAGACATCATCGCCTTTGCTGGAGCCGTCAGCCGACTGATACACCACATCGAAGGCCGGCCCCACTTGGTGGCGCAGGTCCAAGCCAGTGTGCAACTGTTCCGCGGCCTGCTGTTTGAGGCTCGCATAAACCCGCTCAGGCAGTGGCACCTTGCGCAGTACCTGCTGCACCTGGGCAACACGCTGGCGATACTGCGGCAGATCGGCATCGGCATAGGCCAACGCATACTTCAGGTGCTGCATCAGGTCACGTTGCAATTGCCCCTGGCCCGGGAATGTTTGCTGCCACTGGCGGGCCATCCAGTCCTCGACCCATTCGGGCCGGCGGTTCTGGCGGTCCTCCAGCATCCGGTAAACCCTGAGCGCAGCCATTTGCTGCTCACTGCCTGGCTGCGCCGCGTCCATCGCATCGACTACCCCACTGGCCAAGGCCGGCAGGAAGCGCTTGGCAAGCAAGTTGAGGTAGGCCTCATCGACGCGGGGGCCAATGGCACGCCCCTGATACAGGCCTAGCTCAGCAACACCCGGCCAGGCGGCGCGATAGTCGCCAAACACCGACACGGCATCGCGGATCTGGTCCAGTGGCCCCAACAGGTTGCGCCCGGTAGGGTCCAGTTGCTGGTCCACTTCGTGGTGGCTGTATTCCCGGCTTTTGGCAAGGACGCTGGCGGCCTTGGCGGAGTTGATGTCGAAATAACGTTGCCAACTGGCGATGGTCACGCATAAAGCCAGTATGCCTACGCCAGAGCCTACCCAGAGCAGGTTGCGCTTGCTGCGCGCCACACTGATGTTGTCCCCGGCAAGCCCGGCTTCCTGATAGATGACACGCTTGAACGCGTGCTGGATGAAGTAGGTCAGCGCCTTGCCTTGCGCCTTGCCCTCAAGCAACGGCAGCTTCGTCTTGTATGGCTGGGCCGCCTCGCGAACAAAGGCATTGAGCATGTCGCCTTGCTGCACGACCGAGGACCAGTACACGCCACGGACCAAGGCAGGCGTGGTGTAGCGGTCACTTGCCAGTGCTTCTTTCAAGAACCCCAGCAGTATCGGGCGCAGGCCAATCAACTGGGCATGCAACGAAAACAGGCGCGCTCGCAATGGTGCACCGTCCAGTGCATCGAGCCGCTCTACCATCTGTTCGAACAACTCGCTGAGCAACCGATCGTAGTGGTCACCATATTCATCGAGCCACGCGTCAAACGAACCGAGCGCATCCAGCTTGAAGGTAAAACCCAGCATCTGCTCCCGCTTGGCTGTGGGGAGCTTTGCGCAGAGCTGGTCGAATCCGTCCAACAGGTCGAACTTGGCCAGCACCACATACAAAGGCAGGCGCGCGCCCAATTGGCTACCCACCTCATACAAGCGGGTGCGCAGGACCTGTGCCTGAGCAACCCGCTGCTCAGGTGTGCCATGCAACAATGCAGGCAGGTCGACTACCAGTACCACGCCGTTGAGGGCTCTCTGACTGCGATTGCGCACCAGCCAACCCAGCAGGTGCTGCCACAACCTGGCCGAGGTATCAGGTGGCAGTTGCGATGTACCTGGCTCCTCGGTGGGTGCGCCTGATTGCGACGCTTCATTGATGAAGGCGCCCGGCGGATCGATGATCACCGCGTCGTCGCTGACCCACCAGCCTATCGGGTAGGCCAATGCTTGCGCTTGTTGACCTCGCCTCTGCACCCTGTCGATGCGGGTCAGCGAGAAGTTCTGTTCGGTATGGTCGATGAAGTGGGTCTTGCCAGCATGCTGGTCGCCCAACACCAGATACCAGGGCAAACGGTACAGGGCGCGTCGCCCGCCGGCATTGTGCAAAAACCGCGTAAGCTCCTGATCCAACGCCTTCTCTTGTGCTTGAACGAACGGCAACGTGCGGTCCAGTTCGGCGGCCACTGCCTGATTGCGTTCTGCGTGCAGGCGGCGATTACGACTGCGCAACACAACGAGCCAGCCCAGCAGGGGTACCAGAACGAGCACCAGGCTTGCCAGCCCCCGATGGGCCATACTGGCCAACGGCTCCTGCTCGCGCCACGTCCATTGCGGACCGAGCCACCAGATGGCTACGAGCAACAGTGCAGCCCCCAGCCCTAGCAGCAACGGCATGGCCAGGCCGATACGAGTCACCAGGGGCAAGCCCCAACGTTTGAAGTGCTTCCATGGTTGATTCATCGTGACTCCCGTTCCTTGTTCCAGTCGGCCTGCATTTGCGCTGTCGCATACAGCTGAAGACGTTGAAACACCTCAGGTTCCCAGGCGCTGGCGGTGGTTTCCTGCATCGTTCGGGCAACGCCTGCACACAGCTCCTGGGCCAGCCACGACACGCCCCTTGCTGCCAACAGGTCGGCAGCAATCACCGTGGTATGGCAGCGCTCACGCGGAGCGCGCAAGTCCGCTTGCATCCCCTGCAACCTGAGCAAAACCGTTTCTACGCCGCCGGTTTCCAGCTGTTTGATCATCTCCTCGCGCAGGTTGGCAAACTCATGGGCGGTTCCACCCTCGTCCGATGGCTTATGTGCAGCCTTGAGCCATGCCAGGCATTGGTCGTCGACAAACACCGTGCCGTCGCTGAAGCACAGTTGCTGCAGCGCTGGCATACGTTGCACGAACCGTGCGGTCGCAGCGCGAATGGCCTCAGCCACCTCGCCCATTGCCAGCCGCGTTGCGGCAGCCGCCGCCAGGAAGCTGCCGCGAACCCAGTAGGGGCTGGCCGTCACACTTTTTTCGATCCGCTGGAGCAAGACTGCGTCAACCGCAGTGCCCGCGACGGCATCTTCGTAGTCACCGGCAATATCCTGTGGCACGGCCATCAGCTCGGTGCGGTTGCCTTGCTTGATTTGAGGTGCCACCTGTATGTGGGCCCACAAGCCGAAGCGACGTAGCTGATAACCCGTCGGGTCGTACGGGTCCTGTTGATTGATCAGCTCAGCCATGGTCAGCACGGCCCGGCGTGAATCGCGCTCGTTGCCGAGTGACACGCGGGGCGTCGGTGTGGCAATGACTTCGGCCAGCGGTGCAGGCTTGATGCGTGCCGCACCAGCCGTGGCTGTAGCCGGCTCAGCCACGCCGTTGGCAAGTTCCGTGTATTTGCCCAGCTGGCGCTCCAGCTCGCTCACGACGGCCTCATCCAGCTGTGCAATGGCTTGCTGCTGTCGCAGGCGTTGCATCGCATGCTGAGCCGCCGCTGCGTGAGCCGGGCCATATGTGAAGCGATCCAGGCGCGGCAGCGCTTCGATCAGCCGATTGAGCACCATCCCCACCAGCTTGCGCTTGCCGAGGAAGCCTTTGGGGCCAGGCTTTGGATGAGCGGTCTCCCAGTAGCCCTCGACGATGCCGCCCAGCAGTGCCAAGGTGTGCCCCCAGCGTTCCCAGCAACCAGCTCGCAACCACGCCACGCTCAGGTGCGCGACGATGCGCAAATGCTTGCACTGCTGGCCCAGGTACTGTTGGGAGGCTTCCTCGATGTAGGGCCAGTCGATGGAAGACTCCTGCAGCCCGCCGAGCTTGACCATTTCCTGGTCTATGGCCTGGTAGGTTTCGTCCTCCACATCGAACAGGCCAGCCGGTGCCTGGGCGTCGATGGGGGCGAGCAGCCGGGCAATGTCCTGTGCGGCGACCTCTGCTACCAGCGACATGTCTTGCGCGCCTCGTCGATGAGCGGGTCCAGTCCCTGAGCATCAAAAATCAACCCATCGACGGCCGGGTTGTCACTCTCGACCTGAATGCGACGGGCCCCGATCAATGGCTTGATCTGTTCGATGCCTGGCAAGCCTCTGCCGGCATCGAGCACCTGGCCGTTCTCCGTCACCTGCCATGGCGTAGGGACGGTCGAACCACGATCCCCCATCAAGCGCACCTCCACTCGGCCGGCCTGGATGGGCTGTGCAGCGATCAACTGCAATCTGGAGATGTTCTGCACACAGCTGATCACCAGGTAGGGGTGTGGTGCGGCTGAAGCGATTGCAGGCGCCGAGATCATCAGCCCGTCCTCTGCAGACTTCAGGCGAAAGGTCAGGTCTTCTGCGGGTCGGCCCGCCTGATGCGCCATCACGCGTCGCAACGTGGGCGATTCTTGTTCCGGCGCAGGCCATTGCATTGGCGCAAGATGCGCTGGCGTTCCGGCTGATTTGTCGAAACAGGCCAAGCGTTCAAGGTTGGATACGATCCGCTGGCAATCTTCATCGGAATAGACGGTTATCGACAGGCAACCGAGTATCAGCGAAAGACTTAACTTGTAGGATTTTTTACCAATCATCGTAAGAAAATTCCCTGTCAATAATACATGCACCCTATTTGATCGGCGGACTTATAAAACCACTCCCACGCACTCCGTGACCCAAAAGCGGGATGAGCCTAGCCCATAAAAATAAAGTGCCACAAGTAAATATTTTCTAACATTTTCGCCCTCGACGAATAGCAACACCGAAGGCATGGTTTTTAGGTGGCGGGGAAAAAGTCCCGTCATCTTGTTTATGCCGCATGACAATACTGAGGAAATTTCCTACATGTCGATTTAAGGCAGAGGCAACCATTAGGAACAACACCCTACAAACCAAGGAAAGGATCTGCGATGTCAAAGTCCACAGGATCGGTTGCACCGAAAGAACGCATCAACATCAAATATGTACCCGCCACTGGAGACGAACAAGCCGAAGTAGAGCTATCGCACAAGATGTTGGTGCTGGGCGACTTCGGCCTCGATGATGCCCGTGCGCTAGAAGACCGTTCGGTCATGCGCATTGATAAACACAGCTTCAACAACGTGTTGAATGACGCCGGCGTCAGCCTGGCCATGTCCGTGCCTTCCATGCTCAGCACTGCCCCCGATGCGGAGCTGGCGGTCAGCCTGCAGTTCAAGTCGATCAACGATTTCGGGCCAGATCGCATCGCCCGCCAGGTCCCGGAGCTGAACAAGCTGCTGGAGCTTCGCGAAGCGCTGGTGGCCCTGAAAGGCCCGATGGGCAACGTGCCAGCGTTTCGCAAGCAATTGCAGCACCTGCTGAACAACGAGCAAGCGCGCAAACAACTCGCCGAAGAACTGGACCTGGTGCTTGAAGCGCCAAAAGAAGACTGAGACAACGGAGTTCCCATGCCAAAGCCAACCAGCACTAGTGTCGCCGTTGAAACAATGGGTGAGACACTCAGTAATGCCACCTTGCTCGACCAGATCATGGCCCAAACCAAAGTGACACCCGCACAAGAGGGCTACCAAGTTGCTCGTCAGGGTGTATCTGCTTTTATTGCAGAAATACTCAAAAGCAATGATCCGGACCAATTAATCAATAAACATCGCGTTGATCAGATGATTGCGGAGCTGGATCGGGTGCTGAGCAAGCAGATGGATGCCATTCTGCATCAACCCGACTTTCAGCAACTTGAAGCCGCCTGGCGCAGCCTCAAACTTCTTGTCGACCGCACGGACTTTCGCGAGAACATCAAGCTTGAAGTTTTGCATGTCAGCAAGGACGACTTGCTCGATGATTTCGAGAATGCGGCCGACATTACCTGCAGTGGCATCTACAAGCACGTTTACACTGCAGGTTACGGCCAGTTTGGTGGTGAGCCGGTCGCGGTCATGGTCGGCAACTACAACTTCGGGCCTTCTTCCCGCGATATCAAGCTACTGAGTTACATGGCTTCGGTCGGTGCCATGTCACATGCGCCTTTCCTCGCCGCGCCCTCCCCTGAGTTCTTCAACCTGAGCAGTTTTGAAGAGCTGCCCAACCTGAAGGAGATCAAGGACATTTTCGCCGGCCCACGCCATGCCAAGTGGCGTGCCTTCCGCGAAAGCGAAGATGCCCGCCACACCGCACTGATCGGGCCACGCTTCATGCTCCGCTCGGCCTATCACCCTCAGGAACAATCGATCACCAGCTTCAATTACGAAGAACACATCGACGGGAAGCACGAGCACTATTTATGGGGCAACTCCGCCTTCCTGCTGGCCAGCTGCATCAACGACAGCTTTGCCCGCTACCGCTGGTGCCCGAACATCATTGGCCCACAGTCGGGAGGTGCCGTCGAAGACCTGCCGGTGCACCTGTACGAGTCGCTCGGTCAACTGCAGGCAAAGATCCCTACCGAAGTCCTGATTTCCGACCGCAAGGAGTTCGAGCTGGCCGAAGAGGGCTTCATCGCCCTGACCATGCGCAAGGACAGCGACAACGCCGCGTTCTTCTCAGCCAACTCGGTACAAAAACCAAAGAACTTCCCCAAGACCCCGGAAGGCCTGCAAGCGCAGACCAACTACAAACTCGGCACCCAGCTGCCTTACCTGTTCATCGTCAACCGCCTGGCCCACTACATCAAAGTGCTGCAGCGCGAGCAGATCGGTAGCTGGAAAGAGCGCAAGGACCTTGAGTCCGAACTGAACAAATGGATCAAGCAGTATGTTGCCGACCAGGAAAACCCGTCAGCCGATGTACGCAGCCGTCGCCCGTTGCGTGCTGCGCGGGTCGAGGTGTCGGACGTTGCCGGTGACCCGGGCTGGTACCAGGTTTCGCTCGCCGTACGCCCGCACTTCAAGTACATGGGGGCGAATTTCGAAATCTCCCTGGTTGGACGGCTTGATACCCAATGAGTGGATTTTTCGATGGCTTGGTGACGAATCAG
This sequence comes from Pseudomonas sp. LRP2-20, assembly GCF_024349685.1. Taxonomy (NCBI): domain Bacteria; kingdom Pseudomonadati; phylum Pseudomonadota; class Gammaproteobacteria; order Pseudomonadales; family Pseudomonadaceae; genus Pseudomonas; species Pseudomonas sp. LR2-20. The sequence goes on from NZ_AP025944.1 coordinate 3,099,279, forward strand.
TTCGCAAGCCGGGTGCCGTCCAGGCAAGAAAACGCTACCCAGAAGTTCGCCGCCATCAAGCTCCATCTGGAAACGCTGCTCAACGCTCGTCTGGGTTGCTCACAAAGCAGCCCTGAGCTGGGCCTGCGTGACTTCAACGGGCACGACGTCAGCAGTGGCGACCTTCTGAAGCAAGTGTGTGCAGACATCCGCCGCACCCTTCAACGCTTCGAGCCGCGTGTGCACGTGCGAACGCTCAAGGCCGTGCCTGATTGCCATGCCCCTCTGGAGCTGCATTTCAGGTTGGACTGCCTCGTGCGGGTCAACAACCACATGGAGCAGCTTCAACTGGAGCTGCTGGTCAACGGCCATAACCGCCACACCCGCGTGAGGTGACCCGATGTCACTCAAGGATCGTTTCAGCGAAGAGTTGCGTTACCTCCACGAACTGGGGAACGACTTCGCCCAGGACAACCCACAGCTTGCCCGGCTGCTCGGCAAGGGTGGCAGCGACCCGGATGTCGAACGCCTGATCGAAGCCTTTGCCTTCCTCACGGCCAAGCTGCGGCTCAAGCTGGAAGACGACCTGCCGGAGCTGACGCACCCGATGCTGCAGCTGCTGTGGCCCAACTACCTGCGGCCTCTGCCGAGCGCCACGATCATTCAGTTTACGCCTCGCAAGCTGGCCCTCAGCCAGTCGCAATGTATCCCCAGGGGCTCACGACTGTTTTCCAAACCCGTGGACGGAGTGCCCTGTGAGTTTCGCACTTGCACGGCGGTGGACATTCATCCGTTCGAGATCGACGCGGTGGGTGCGACCCAGACCCTCAGCAGTTCGGTGGTGCGGGTTGAGCTGCGGACCTTGGTCGAGCGGCCTTTGAACACCCTGGGCTGCGCCGGCCTGGATTTTCACCTGAGTGGTGATACGCAAACTGCCCGCACGCTGTATCTGTGGCTGTCCCAGTACCTTGAACAGGTGAGCGTGACCATCAATGGCGAGGTTCGCCGGCTGCCGGCCAGCAGCATCGTCTTCCCAGGTTTCAGCCCAGGCGAAGCGCTGCTGCCTTACCCCAAGAACGTCTTCGACGGCTACCGGATCCTGCAGGAGTACTTTGTATTTCCCGAACGGTTCCACTTCTTCAGCGTAACCGGGCTGGAGAAGGTCTGGCCCGATCAGGCGACTCAGCAGGTCGGCCTGGCATTTCACTTCACCCGCCAGTTACCCGATTCACTGCGTGTCTGCAGCGCTGATTTCAGCCTGTTCTGTACGCCTGCGGTAAACCTGTTCAGCCACAGCGCCGAGCCTATCGACCTGTCCAACCGGTCCGCCCAGGTCGAGCTTACGCCCCGAGGTGAGCAGCGGCACGCCTATGAAATCTTCAGCATCGATCAGGTCATCAGCACCCGCACGACAACTGACGGCACTACCGGCGAACACCTGCGAACCTTCCGTCCCTTCGAATCGTTCGCCCATGAGATCGAGCATGTGCAAGGGCGCACCGCACTGTACTACCGCTACACGCTTGAAGGCGCCTTGCTGGGCGACGGCGTCACGCACCGCATCGCATTTGTACGCGCCGACGCCAACGCCTACATCGGCGAACTGGAAACGGCGTCCATCGACCTGACCTGTACCAACCGCGACCTGCCGCTGGCGTTAGCCGTCGATGACATCAATGTCATTTCCGAAGTCACGCCTCCCCTGGCCACCTACACCAACCTTCGTACTCCCACCCGCCCCTGTCGGCCGGTACTGGACGGCCAGTTGCAATGGGCCCTGATCTCCAACATGTCGCTCAACTACCTGTCGCTGCTATCGGCCGAGCCGCTGAAAGCGGTCATCAATGCCTATGACTTCGCCGCCCTGCATGACATCCAGCAAACCCGCACCACCCGCAAACGCCTCGAGGGTATCCGAGATGTTCAAACAGAACCCCTGGATTGGCTGATCAAGGGCCAGCCCATTCGCGGCTTGCGTACACGACTGAAGCTGGATGAAAGCGCATTCCTCTGCGAAGGCGACCTGTACCTGTTCGGTTGCGTGCTCGCGCACTTCTTTGCCCTCTACGCCAGCATCAATTCCTTCCACCAACTGGAAGTGATCAACATCACCAACAACGAGCACTACACATGGCCCATCCAGACCGGCAAACAACCGCTGATCTAGCCGACAAGCTGCTCGCCGAGGCACACCAGTACAACTTCTTCCAGTTGCTGGAGCGCCTGCACGGCTTGCACGGGGATGACCTGGAACCACGTTGGCCCGCACCGGCAACGCGGCTGCGCGTGCGCCTTGCCAGTGACCCGCGGCTGACCTTTCCCGTTTCCGACGTGTACAAGGCCGAACGCATGCCTGAAGCACAAGACCGCTATCGCGTGTGCACCACCTTCATGGGGCTGCACGGCACCGACTCGCCCTTGCCAACCTATTACCTGGAAGAAGTGTCGTACGAGCACGCCCACGGCATTGGCGTGCGGCCGGCCTTCTTCGACTTTTTCAACCACTGCCTGCTAAGCCTGCTGCACCGCATCTGGCGCAAGTACCGCTATTACATCCGCTTCCAGCCGGGCGCGACCGATGGCTTCTCGCAGTACATCTTTGCCCTGCTCGGGTTGAATGACAAACAACTGCGCGGCGACACCGCGTTGCCCTGGAGCCGGCTGCTCAGTTTCGCCGGTGTTATCGCCAGTCGCAGCCGTGCGCCAGGCACCGTCGCCGGCATCATCGCCCACTGCTTCGACTTGAAGCAGGTACACATCCGCGAGTTCGAAACCCGCTCGGTCCCCACCACGGCAAGGCAACGGGTCAGCCTTGGCCGCAGCAATGGCGAGCTGGGCAGCTCCTTCACGGTCGGCAGCCGCACGCGAACCCGTAGCAGCAAGTTCACCATAGTCATCAGTGAACTCGACCAGGACCAGTTACGCGCCCTGCTGCCCCGCGGCATCAACTTCAATCGCTTGCGTGCGCTGATCGACTTTCTATTGCGTGATGGCTTGGCCTACGACCTGGAGTTGCGCCTGAAGCGGAACGCGTTGTCGCCCTTCTGCCTGCACGCCAGCCAAGGCGCCTACCTGGGCTGGACCAGTTTTGTCGATGACCGTCACGGCAAGATCAGCCCTGTCGTGCGGTTTCGGGGGCGCTCATGAACACATTGACCTTGAGCATCATCAACCTCGGCCAGTTGCAACACACGGACACTGCCCGGCACCAGTTCGATAGCGAAGGCGGCACCATCGGCAGCGTGGGAACCACCTGGCTGATCAATGATCGCGAACGGGCGGTTGCGCCGATCCACTGCGAGATTCGATGGATCGAAGGCGGCTTCTGCGTGATCGACCACTGCCATGGCACCTACCTCAATGACAACCTCGACAGCTTGGGGCCGCTCACCGCCAGGCGGCTGCGAGAGGGTGACCGACTGCGCATTGGCGCCTGTCGGCTGCAAGTGCAGCTTTCACAAACCGAGGTGCGCTCACTGGCAGATCTGGTCAGCCCTGAACACAGCACCCTTGACCAATGGCTACTCGACCAACCAGCCCAAGCGTGGCAACCCGTTTCAGCCAGCAGCGAGCTCGCTGTTGAAATCTGCTCGGTCTTCGAGCCGGGCATGGGCAACGACCCCTTGGCGGCACTGGACACAGTTACGAGGCCTGAGCAAGAGAACTCACTGGAACGCCTGATTGCAGGAGAACGCCCATGACCCGTCATTCATTCGCGGCCGGCCTGCTGACGGCACTGATCGGGATCTCGGGTTGCACGGCCCTGAACAAAGTTGGCCAAGTGATCATAGACCCCTCGTTGCCCGTCGGACCGCCGAAGGCACACCCCACCCAGGTCGCGTTCAGCATCAACGCCAGCCCCACGCTCAACAGCAACCCCAGCAGCGTCAAGGTCTCAGCTGAACAGGAAGGCGTTCTCGAGCCCAGCCCCTACGCGGTCAACCTGAGCGCAGCCGACCCCTACCTGCTCACCGAGAAAGTCGGGAACCTGCTCGATTACCTCCAGGAACAGTTCCCGGCAATGTCGCCCGTCCCGCTGCCAATGGACGATGGCGATTATCCGTCGCGTTCTCCAATGGAAGACAGTACCCCCGGCAACTACGACGACCCGACAGTGGTGCTGAGCTTGCCGCGTAGCACCACCGAGGGCACCGAGGCGCTCGCTACGCCCATGGCCATCAAGATCCTGCAACTGCGCGACGACTCTCTCCTGCACAACAGCGCTTACGAGCTGCTGGACGAGGACCCTGCCAAGGCGCTGCGCAGCACCTACATCCGCGATGACGATTACATGCTGCGCCCAGGCCAGTTCAAGTTCATTCCCTTTGCCCCCATCGAGCCGGAAACCCGTTTCGTTGCGGTAATCGCCAATTACCGGAACAAGGAAGGCGCCAAGTGGAGCCAAGTGCTGCGCATACCTCCACACGGTCACCAAATCGTCCTGTCGGTGTTGCTCAACGATACGCAAGTCCTGCTCAAGGAAGAAGACTGATGGCGCTTGTAACCCTGCCGTTCTCACTGACTCACGCTGACACGGAGCGCTCATGAGCTCACGAAACCCCGTCCTGTGGCCTGAAGGCCTGTTCGTCAAACCGCAGCATTTCCAACAGGCTGCCCGCGCCGCCGAAGCAGCCCTGCATCAACGTCTCGGCAGCCTGAACGCAGCTTTTTATGGCTTCAGTGAACTGCAGTTGAACGACGAATACCTGAGCCTGGGCAAGATCGCCATCACCCGTGCGCGGGGCATCATGCCAGACGGCACTGTGTTCGATATCCCTGCAGACCTGCCGCCACCCCCACCGCTGGAAATCGAGGACGACGGCGCCAAGGACAGTGAAATCTACCTGTGCCTGCCGCTGCGTACCGAGGGTGGCCGTGAGGTGAGCTGGCCCGACAACGCCGCCAATTTCCGTTACAGCGCCCAGGCTCTGGAAATCAAGGACACCCATAGCGCCGACGGTGATCTGGTGCAGGTCGACCTGGCGGTGCCCAACCTGCAGCTCAAACGCAAGGCCGACGACAGCAGTGCCTATACCCGCCTGGCCCTGGCCCGCATTCTGGAACGGCGCCCCGATGGCAGCCTGCAGCTGGATGAGGGGTTCTACCCCACCAGCGTCTCGGTGCGTGCCGTACCGGCACTGCAACGCTTTCTTGAGGAAATCACCAACAGCCTGCGCGAGCGCGCGCGCAACCTCGCCGCCCGCATTGGCGCCTCGGGGCAGTCCGGTATCGCCGACATCCGCGACTTCAACCTGCTGCAAGCCATGAACCGCTGGTGGCCTTGTTTTCAGCATCTGGCCAGGCAAGGTCAGACACACCCCGAGCAGTTGTACCTGTGCATGAGCCAGGCCTGTGGCGAGTTCGTCACCTTCACCGACGAGAGCCGGCTGCCACAGGAGTACCCCGCCTATCACCACACCGCGCTACGCACTTCGTTCAAGCCTCTGGAAGAAACCTTGCGCCGCGCACTGAGCACGGTGCTGCAGCCCCGCGCCGTCTCGCTGCCATTGAAGACGCAGGAATACGGGCTCATGACCACCACACTGGAAGACCGTCGCCTGATCGACCAAGCCGACTTCATCCTGGCAGTGCGCGCCAATCTGCCACCGCCAACCTTGCGCCAGCTGTTCGTGCAGAAGGCAAAAGTCGTCTCGCTGGAATCCTTGAACGAAGCCGTGCCGCTGCAGCTGCCAGGTATTCCACTGGTGCCGCTGCCCGTGGCGCCTCGGGATTTGCCCTTCCATGCAGGCTTCACCTACTTCGAGCTGGACCGCCGCGACGCAAGCTGGGCGGGCATGAAGACGTCCAATGGCTTCGGTGTTCATGTCGCGGGCGAGTTCCCGGGCCTTGAGCTGCAGTTCTGGGCAATCAGGAGCGAGTGACGTGAAAGAAAACAACACCTCCCCCACCGATGCGGCACAGGTTGAGAACGAAAAACTGCAGACGATCATCGAGGCGTCATTGTCCGGCGACTCGCCCGCTGAAGCCGAAGGGGCCGAACAGAAGCCCAAGCCAGAGCCTGTGCAAGCAGGATACGCAGCCGACCCGGACTTCCAGCTGCGAGGCGGCTTCGCAAACCTGATGCTGGATGCGGCGGCCCCCTTGTTCGGCCTGGTCATGCGCCTGCGCACACTGGACGAATTGCCCAACATCAAGGACGTGCACCGACAGGTGCGCAACCAGGTCGACAACATCAGGGAAGAGATGCGCCAGCACGGCTACGAGCACACTCAGCTGCTGGCCTACTCATACGGGCTGTGCCTGTACATCGATGAAGCGGTCATGGAAACGCCCTGGGGCCAGACCAGTTGCTGGAGCCAGGAACCCCTGTTGAGCATCTTCCACGACGAAACCTGGGGTGGGGAGAAGATTTTTACCGTGCTTGCCCGCCTGATGCAGGAGCCCGAACGCTACCAGGACGTACTGGAGTTCATGTACTTCGCGCTTTGCCTTGGCTTGAAGGGCAAATACGCCATTGCACCGAAAGGTGAAGAGTCGCTGAACCAGCTTATTCACCAGCTTCACGGAATCATCCGCGAACTGCGCGGCCCCGTGCCGGAGTCGGTCGGCGATCCCTACACCAACGTGGCCCCGCGCAATTTCCGCATGAGCCGGCAATGGCCGTGGTGGAGCCCGCTGGTCATTTCCGCCCTCGCCATGGCGGTGGCCTACGGCATCTACAGCTACCGGCTGCACCTCATTACCACCGAGGTGCTGGAGTCGCTCAACGGCATCTTGCAGCAGTAACAGACCGGCGCGTGTCGCCACGGATTTCAACGCATTAGCGAGGCGTTTGCTTCGTTGACAAGCCCATCGCTCACGATGGCCACGCCACCCTGAGTGCGCGTGTTTATCCACATGGACGCAGGAGAGACTGCCATGCCAACACCCGCTTACATCAAGATCGAAGGCCAAACCCAAGGCAACATCACTGCAGGCGCCTTCACCTCCGAATCGGTCGGCAACGTGTTCGTCGAAGGCCATGAAGACGAAATCCTGGTGCAGGAAATCAAGCACCAGGTGACCGTACCCACTGACCCACAAAGCGGCCAGCCCGCCGGTCAACGGGTGCACAAGCCTTTCATCTTCACCAGCGCGCTGAACAAGGCGACGCCGTTGATGTATCAGGCCCTGACCAGCGGCGAAATGCTGCCAACCGTCGAAGTCAGATGGTACCGCACCTCGGTGGAAGGCAAGCAAGAGCACTTCTTCACCACCACGCTGGAAGACGCCACGATTGTCAACATCAACACCACGTTGCCCCATGCACAAAACAAGGAGAACGCTGACTTCACCCAATTGGTCGAGGTATCAATGTCGTACCGAAAGGTCACCTGGTCCCACGTAGCTGCAGGTACCGAAGGCTCCGACGACTGGCGCACACCGTTGGTATAACCCGGTTGCACATCCCTGGCAGGCACGCCCTGCCAGGGGCTCTCGAATTTTCAGACGGCGGACAAGGACTTCTCATGCCTGGCCAATCTGACTTGCGCTACAGCTTCCAGCCGCTGGTTGGCAACGCTGAATTCGAAGTGGTGTCGTTCGAACTGCGAGAGGGGATCAGCATACCCTTCGCGCTGGAGCTGAAACTGATCAGCTTCGAAAACGATATCGACTTCGGCGACCTGCTAGACAAACCCGTGCTCTTCACCATCTGGAGCGACGAAAGCCCGGTGCGCTACGTGCACGGTGTGGTCAGCCGCTTCAGCCAGGCTGAAAGCGGCTTCTACCGCACCTACTATGACGCGCTGATCGAGCCCCAGCTGGCCCGTGCCAATCTTCGCTCGAACTGGCGCATCTTCCAGCACAAGACCGTCCCACAGATTCTTGAACTGATGCTCCAGCGCCAGGGCATCAACCAGTACGAACTGCGCGCGAGCATGGACCATCAGGTCCGCGAGTTCTGCGTGCAGGCGGGTGAGACCGACCTTGAATTCATTGCTCGCCTGGCGGCTGAGGAAGGCTTCGTCTACCGCTTCGCGCACAGTGAAAAGCTACACAAGCTGATCATCACCGATCGGCTGCAATCACTGGGGTTGATCAGTCATGGCGCCATCAAGACCGAAGATGAAGACGAGGATTTCTATCATGACGGCGAGCCTGTAGACCCAGACAGCGTGCTGTATCAAGCCGCCAGCGGCGGTGATCATGCCAGGCCCTGCCTTCGCCGCTTGCGCTACAGCGAACAGGTGCGCACCGCACGGCAGGTCCAGCGTGACTACACCTTTACCAACCCGGCCTACCGCCAGGAACACAGGGCAGCCGGGCCCTTCCTGGAGCATCAGTCCAAAGCGTACGAATACTTCGATTACCCAGGCCGCTATAAACGCGATGCCGTGGGCAAGCCGTTCACTGAAAACCGCATCACCGCGCTACGTCATGATGTGCGTATTGCGCAGGTCCAAGGTAACGATGTTCGCCTGCAACCGGGCCTCAGTTTCACCCTGACGGGGCACCCACGTGAAGACCTCAATGCCCATTGGCGGGTGAACAGGGTTACCCACAAAGGCAAGCAGTTCACCAGCTTGCAGGAAGAAGCTGCCGGCGCAGATGTAAGCACGCACTACGAGCAGACTGCCGTGCTGGTCCCTGGACGGACCGAATGGCGCCCTGCCCCACTGGAGAAACCGCGAATCGACGGCCCACACATGGCGACCGTGGTAGGCCCGAAGGGAGAAGAGATCTATTGCGATGAATGGGGCCGGGTCAAGGTCAGCTTTCCGTGGGACCGCGAAAGCCAGAACAACGAGTTCAGCTCCTGCTGGGTGAGGGTATCCCAGGGCTGGGCCGGTGGTAGCTGGGGCGCAATGGCTATTCCACGTATTGGTCAGGACGTGATCATCCAGTACGTCAATGGTGATCCCGACCAACCGATGATTACCGGGCGCACCTATTGCGGCGACCAGCTGCCGCCGTACGACCTGCCCGACCACAAGACCCGCATGACCATCAAGAGCCAGACCCACAAAGGGGATGGCTTCAACGAGCTGCGCTTCGAGGACGAGCTGGGCAAAGAGGAAGTGTTCATCCACGCCCAGAGGGACCAGAACACCAAGGTCAACAACAACCAGTCCCTGTCAGTTGGCGTCGATCGCGCCCAACGGATTGGCCAGGACGAAGCCATCGCCATCGGCCGCAATCGCCTGCGGGTGGTGAAGGCCAACGACACGCTCAAAGTTGGCGGCGGCAAGAACGACCTCATTACCGGTGACTACGAGATCGAAGCCGGCAACACCTTGCGCCTCAAGTGCGGCAAGACCCTCATTGAGCTGCAGGCCAACGGCACGCTCAACATCACCTGCGAAACCTTCAACCTCACCGGCCAGCAGAGCGGGCATATCAACACACTCGCCGCGAAGCTCGACCTCAACGCTGACGGCGGAGCAGCGGCTGCCGCCGCGAGTGGACGCGACAGCGGTGCGCTCAAGGCCGATGTGGATGAGCACTTTGAATAACGACTGGCACTGGCCCGCACCGGATCAATTCCTGAATGGACTCCCGCAATGACTGACTACCTGACTCACGACCTGATCCTCAACCTGGGGGAGGAAATCCCCGAAGACCTGACGCTCAACATGCTGCGTTTTCGTACCCGAGACACCACGTTGGTGGTGGCGCGCAGCCCTGTCGGCAACGACAAGACATTGGACGACGCCGTCGAAGACCAACTGCGAATACTGCGTAAAAAGTCCAAGGCAATGACCATCACGCCCATGCAGATCGCGTGCTTGGGTGCCGCTGAACACCCGATAGAAGCCCGCGAGATGGCCATTGAATTCATGGTCGGTGAAACCGCCCACTTCCAACTCCAGGCAGCCTGCCTGATACCGGGCCAACACCGCCTGCTGGTACTCAATTACAGCAAGCCAGGCCCATTGAACAGCGACGACATCAAGCACTGGCGCGCCATCAAGCAAAAGCTCCGCTTCAACCAAGGCCCCCGCCTGCCCTGAACCACACCGACTCAAGCGCTTGGAGCCAACAATCCATGGCACAATTCGTTCACGCCGCCCGGATGGGCGACGACATACTGCATCCCTCCCTCGTGGCTGAAATGGTCAGCGCGGTCGCCGAGGCGGTCATCTATGCCGCCGCCACCGCAGCCGCAGCGGCCGCCATCAGCCTGGCCGTTGTCGGCACCGTCGCCACTGGCGGCGCAGCAGGTTTCGCCATCGCCGCCGTCGCCGGCGTGGCGGTCGGTGCGATGAGCACCCTTTCGGTTGGTGAAGATCAGACGGTCGGCGAGGCCATCTCCAGCTTTTGCGACAGCCTGGGCAACAGCGTGGCCGCGCCCGAGCCCTGCGGAAAGATCCAGAGCGGCTCAGGCAATGTGTTCATCAACAGCAAGCCCGCCGCTCGGGCAGCCGGCATCACCGGGCCGCCAGGCGGCGGAGCGGCCGATGCCGAACAGGCAGAACCCTCGATCCTGGAAAACGTCGGTTCCATGGCCATGGCGGCGATGCCCTACCTGCTCCCGGTGGTGGGCTTGGGCATGGCGATACGCGACATCTTCAACCCGCCCGTCACGACGCCAAAGGACCCAGGCTCGGAGTCCAGGGACGAGGACAGGATTTCATGCAGCCGCCACCCGCCGCTGCCCGAAAACCACATTGCGCAAGGGTCGGACAAGGTCTTCATCAACGGCCAGCCCGCGGCGCGATCGGGCGACAAGACCACCTGCGACGCCACGATTGATGTGAATGAAAAGGTCTCGCCGAATGTGCGCATTGGCGGCGGGACGGCGACGGTTCGGGATATTCGCAATGGCAAGAGCAAGATTGCGATGTTCACCGGGATCATCGCGGGAATTCTCATTTCACGACGCTTTGGCCGCATCAAGGGCTGCAACGTTGGCAACCCGGTGGCTGTCGCCACCGGCAGCAAATTCCAGGACGGCCCCGAAGACACTGACTTCAGCCTCCCCGGCCTGCTCGGTATCGAATGGGCGCGCCGCTACGATAGCAGGGACCTTCGTACTGGCGGGCTGTTCGGGCAGGGCTGGAGCGTTCCATATGAGGTGGAACTTGTCCGCGTCCCCCATCCTGAAGGCGGCCAGCTGTCGGTCTACATCGATGAACAAGGCAATCGGCTGGAACTGGGCCGCCTGAGTGCCGGCGATGCCTTCGTCAGTGTCGTGGACGGCTTGGCTTTCTTCCAGCTGGAGGATGGTCAAACGGTTGTCGAGGACATTCATGAGGGGCAGTACAAGGTTTTCGATATCGACCCGCTCGACCCCAACCGTTCAAGGCTCATCAGGCTGAGCGACCGCAATCTCAACTACGTCGATGTGCTTTACGACAAACAAGGTCGCCTGCAAGCACTCTATGACAAGTACGGCCAGACGGTTGTCCAGCTTCACTACGAGGCTGCGCATGCACGTCGTGTCTCCAAGGTCTCGCGGATCTTCCTGACCAATAAGGGTGCCCCCGCTATCGAGCGCAACGAGCGGTTGGTCAGCTACGGCTACACCGACTGTGGGCAGTTGCAGGAAGTCCTGGATGCGACAGGTCAGGTGGTGCGCCGCTTCAGCTATACCGAAGACGGCTATCTTAAGCGTCACCAATTGGCCAGCGGCGCCGTCCGCGAGTACGTGTGGGCATGTTACGCCATTCCTGAGAAACGCCCTGCGCCACGGCGGGCGGATGGCACACCTTATCGCCTGCCGCCTTTGCTTGAACCGCAACCTGACCACGAATGGCGGGTGATTCGCCACTGGGGGAGCGATGGCGAGGACTACCAGTTCGCCTACAACCTCGAACAAGGTGAAACCCTCGTCACTGACTCGCTGGGCCGCCAGGATCGCTATTTCTGGGGCCCGCTATACGACGTTTACAAGCATGTCGACGCGCTGGGCAACTGCTGGCAAGCAGAGATCATTTCCGGGCAGTTGATCAAGCGAACGGACCCACAGGGCGGCGAGTGGCGGTACAGCTATGACGATATCGGTCGTCTGATCGAAACGCGTGACCCGCTCGGGCGTAGCGAACACATCAGCTATCTGCGCCACTGGGCGCTACCCGTTCAGGTCACCGAGGCTGCAGGGCGTACCCGGCGTTACGGCTACGATGCCCATGGCAATTTGCTGTGGGAGCAGGATCCACTGGGCCGCAGCACACACTATCAATACAGCCCGGAAGGCCGCGTTACCCGCATTACCGATGCCCTCGAAAAGACCAAGCACCTGACCTGGAACACCCGTGGCCAATTGCTCAGTTACCGCGACTGCAGCAACAACCAGACGCTGTACCACTACGACTTGCATGGCCGCCTGAGCGAGAGCATCAACGCCCGCGGCGAGAAGACCCTCTTCCGTTATGACGCCCGCGGCTACCTGATCGAACATGAACGGCCCGATGGTCGTATCGACCGCTACGAAGTCGATGCCGCCGGCCAGCTGACGCGCTACATCGATCCTGCGCAAAAGAACCTGCAGTTTCACTACGACCACAGCGGTCGCCTGGTCGAGCGCCTGGATGCCATGGGCCACAGCGTCAGATTTCGTTACGACGCCTACGGCCGATTGCTCAAGCTCACCAATGAAAACGACGAGTCCTATCGTTTTGGCTGGGACAAGCTGGATCGACTGGTCGCGCAGGAGGACCTGGATGGCAGTGGGCACATTTATGAATACGACGTACTGGATGGGGTCACCAGCCTCACCCATGTACCCTCCCCCCATGAACAAGCCCCCCTGTCCGAGAACGCCCCTGCAACGCGGACCACTCCGATTCGCCACGATTTCGAACGCGATGCTGTTGGCCGCCTGCTGAGCAAGCGCACCGAGGATGGCATCACCGGCTACAGCTACGACACCGCCGACAATCTGTTGTCCATCGCTTTCACCAATAACCAGGGTGAAAAACAGCAGCTTGAATACACCTACGATCCCACAGGGCAACTGCTGAGCGAAACCAACAGCGCCGGGTTGTTGCAGTACGGTTATGACGAGTTGGGCAACCTGCAGACCCTCACCCTGCCCGATCAGCGCAAACTCAATTACCTCTACTACGGCAGTGGGCACCTGCACCAGATCAACCTGGACGGCCGGGTCATCAGTGACTTTGAGCGTGATGCCATGCATGACGAAGTCATGCGCACCCAAGGCAGCCTGATTACACGTACCCGTTATGACAAAAGCGGCCGCTTGAGTGGCAAGGCCATCCACTACCGCGATGCTCCTGCTGAAGTGCTGCCATTGTTGGACAAAACTTATCGCTATGACGCCAGCGACAACCTTGTGGCTGAAGGGCTGACCCAGACGCAACGCAAAGGCATGTCTGGCGCTGCCAACGATGAACAAGCCCACCTCGAACAGATCATCGGTCGTTTCCACGACCTGCCCCACACAGGGAGGAGTTACTCGGGCAGTAATCGCTATGGATACGATCCCAACGAACAACTGCAAACTGTCCACCAATCTCGCCCCAACTGGCAGGCGACACAGGTCGAGGATTACAAGTACGACAAGGCAGGCAACCTGTTCGACGGGCCGAAGCTTAATGGCCTGATCAGGCACAACCGAGTGCTGGTTTATCAGGACAAGCGGTATCGCTATGACCGATTTGGGCGATTGTGCGAGAAGCGAATCGGCAGTCATCGGGTGCAGCGCTTCGAGTACGACGCCGAACAACGGCTGGTGTGTGTGGAGCAAATGCGGCATGGGGAGAGCGAACGCATTGTGTTCGGCTACGACCCGCTGGGGCGGCGGATCAGCAAGGCTGTATACAGGCAAGGCGAAGCCGAGCCTGTACGCCGGACGCTGTATCACTGGCAGGGGTTGCGCTTGGTGCAGGAAGTACAGAGCGGACTGTCCAACCTTTATGTCTATGCGAGCCCAAATAGCTATGAACCGCTAGCACGTATAGACGAGAATCTGGATAAGGACAACATACAGCATTTCCACTCCAACCTGGCTGGGCTGCCCGAACAGGTAACGGATAACAATGGTCATACAGTGTGGCGCATCGATTGTCACGGTTGGGGCACCGCACGGGAGGAATGGCGCAGTCCACAGCAAGGAAGCGAGCAGAATTTACGTTACCAAGGTCAGTACCTTGACCGAGAAACGGGGCTGCACTACAACACGTTCAGGTTTTATGACCCAGATGTGGGAAGGTTCACCACACCGGATCCTGTAGAGTTGGCAGGCGGAATAAACCTTTACCAATACGGCCCAAACACCGCCACATGGATCGACCCTCTGGGACTTTGCCGCCGGGGGAATACTATAACGAAACGTCACATGGATGAAATTAGAGATCAGTTTTTACGCGATAATAACCTTTCACCTATGTCGCATACTCAAGGTGGACGACAGATGGGGACTGGCATTGAACTTAGAGAAACATACTTAAAGCCTCTACCTGGAGGATTAGGTCGAAAGGGAGGCTCATACACAGACATGACATTCATAGATGCAAAGGGCCGAACCGTATACATTCAAACAGTGGACAAAGGCAAGGTCAACGGAATGTCACAGCGCGAATGGGACAATGCTAACCGGATCACGAAACAAGACCCTAGCGCCATTGTAATCAGCGTCGTTAAAGGAAAAATCACCACTCCAGGATCTTTAAATACTTCCAACATGCCAGCCGGGCAAGTGATAATAAGGTAATTAACAATGGTCAACAAAACACCAACACTCCTAGTATTTATGACGCAAGCTGATGAGCTTCGCTTTTCTAGAGAGCTCTTATCTCAATTTCCCGAGATAACATTCATCGAGACGGGAAACTGGGAAAAACGATCGCCCAAAACAAGGCATATGCTAAATGAATGCCACAGTGACAGCCCGCAGCACTCCATATGGAACAAACTAATACTACCAGAGCACATATATAGCAAAAACTATATATTCCCCAACGAGAATAAAAGGTCATACTTCGGGGCGACGGTCGGACCTGGACTCATCCAGTACATCAGACCACACATAGCAGACTACGACCCTTCCTGCCTTCGCAATGGAAGGCTATCTGCTTCATACGACCCCAAGAAAGATCCTGCAACCGATTTGTTTGTAAAAACAGTATTTAAGATAGCCAGGAAGGGAGCGGTAGATGTTTTTTTAGTTGACCGTAAAACCGGCAACACTTCCGACAAACCAGAAACTCATTTCCTTGCATGGCCAGACGCTGCCAATTGCTATAATGGACAGGATGGTAGTTATCTCACAAATAACGCCTTTGCGTATTTTGTCGGAAACAAAAAACAATCTGGCATTAAATAAATCTCACGAACCCCAGAGACACTTGGGCGTAGCGAACATATCAGCTACCTGCGCCACTGGGCGCTACCCGTTCAGGTCTCCGAGGCTGCAGGGCGTACCCGGCGTTACGGCCACGATGCCCATGGCAATTTGCTGTGGGAGCAGGATCCACTGGGCCATAGCACACAATATCAATACAGCCCGGAAGGCCGCGTTACCCGCATTACCGATGCCCTCGAAAAGACCAAGCACCTGAGCTGGAACACCCGTGGCCAGTTGCTCAGTTACCGTGACTGCAGCAACAACCAGACGCTGTACCACTACGACTTGCATGGCCGCCTGAGCGAGAGCATCAACGCCCGCGGCGAGAAGACCCTCTTCCGTTTTGACGCCCGCGGCTACCTGATCGAAAATGAACGGCCCGATGGTCGTATCGACCGCTACGAAGTCGATGCCGCCGGCCAGCTGACGCGCTATATCGATCCTGCGCAAAAGAACCTGCAGTTTAACTACGACCACAGCGGTCGCCTGGTCGAGCGCCTGGATGCCATGGGCCACAGCGTCAGATTTCGTTACGACGCCTACGGCCGATTGCTCAAGCTCACCAATGAAAACGACGAGTCCTATCATTTTGGCTGGGACAAGCTGGATCGACTGGTCGCGCAGGAGGACCTGGATGGCAGTGGGCGCATTTATGAATACGACGTACTCGATGGGGTCACCACCTTCCGCACCCTGCCCAAACGCGACCGGATCGCCGTGCGGTTCATGTGCACGGCGATTTACAAAACTCGCCCAAAACGCGCGATTGAAGGCTTAGCCCGGCCTCAGGCCACGCCATCCAACCCCATCTGCCAGAAATCAGCCTCCAGCCTCGAAGCCTGGCCAAAGATCTGTACCAGCTCGACAAACCGCTGCTCGGTCATGCTCCGTGCCGCCAGTTCATCCAGATGCTTGCGCGCCGCCGCGGCCACGCCCTGGTAAGCCTCCCCGGCATACTCGCCAATCCACTCCCGGTACGGGTGCTCGCTCAAGTCGCCAATGCGCTGCGCCAGCGTGCGGCCGATCTCGGCGTAGCCAATCACGCACGGTGCCAGGGCCACATGCAACTCGAGCAGGTCACCGGCCGTGCCGCAGTCGAGCACGTAACGGGTGTAAGCCACGGTCGCCTGGTGTTCCGGCGCTGCCTGGATATCGGCCTGGGACAAGCCCCAGCGCGCGCACAAGCGCAGGTGCAGCTCGGTCTCGTCAAGAATCGCCGCAAGGCCCGCCTGGGCGGCGCGGATATCCGCCGGCAAGCGGCTTTTGTAGGCGGCCAGGGCCCAGGCGCGGGCGAACTGGATGAGGAACAGGTAGTCCTGGATCAGGTACGTGCGGAAGGCTTCTTCCGGGAGGGTACCCTCGCCCATCTGCCGCACGAAGTCGTGGTCGACATAGCTGTGCCACTGCCCGGCAGTCGCAGCCTTCAAACGCTCGAAAATATCCATGCTCACGCCTCCTCGGTGTAAATGGCGTCGAAGAAGGCAAGCTCCAGCTCAACGGTGCGTTTGTAGAAGTCACTGGCCAATGCGGCCTCCTGGGGGCCGACCCGGTCCAGCTCGGACTTCAGGAAAGCGACGAAATCGCAAAATGCCGGATTGTCGTGCAGGGTGATCCATTCGGCATGGACGAAGTTGGCGGGCAACGGCTTGGGTGCCTTGAGAGCCCAGTCCAGATACAGGCCTTCGGCAACGTTCAGCACTGCCAGCGCGGCGGCGTAGGAACGGGTGGCAGCAGCCTCGCGCATGATGGCCTTGAAACCGGCGGTAGGTGCAGTGTCTGCAGGCGCTGTGCGTTGCGCGGGGCTGACGTCCAGCGCCTCGAACGCGCGCAGGAAATAGGTGTTCTCGTCGCTGGAGATCATCCCCGCGAAGCGGCCGAAGCGCAGGCGGGCCTCGAAGGTGTCGGCGGTGGCGATGGCGGCGCCGAGCAAGGTCAGGAAGCTGTCGAGAAAGCGGTGGTCCTGGACCAGGTAGCGGACCATGATCGGGTCGGCCACGCTGCCCGCGCAGAGTTCACTGACGAAACGGTGGCCGACGGCAGCCGACCAGGTCGGTTGGTTCTGGCGTTGCAGGGTTTCGCTGAAGCGTTCGTTCATGGTGTGGCCTCACAGTGAGGCCGGCAAAAGGCAGGTCTGGCAGTCCCATCCCTTCGCCGGCATTATCCGGATCAGGTTCGAAGGGTCACCGCGCTGCAGCTGCCAGCGGTTTCTCAGCCCGTTGCCGGGCTCCCCTTGGTGGGCAACAGGTATACAGCGCCGATCACCAATTGTCACCACTCCCATCACCGGAGTTGGGCCCAGCCCTGCCCAGTTTTGGGGGCCTACACCCGGTCTTTGACACCCCGTTATTTAGCGCGCCTCAGGCGCCACAAGGAATTGTTTAACAAAGCTTTACCAAAAGATGTGTTGGCACAGCCGTTGCTCAGGCCATAAAAACCCGGCAATACGCCATTGATGGCCCATAGCCATTTAGCCGTGAGCGAGGCACCAGGCAATGAAAACCCCTGCCGTGATCCACCCCAACAGCCACGCCTTCAAATTGTCCGCCGTGACCGCGCTGATGTTCAGCCTTGGGCTGATCTCGGCCATGGCCAGCACAATGGATGATGTCAGCCAGCCACCGCCGACAGACCCGTCGCATTACGATGACCAGCCGGCCGACCCGGCCCCGGCACTGCTCAACCTCTTCAACCTGCCCGAAGCCAACCAAGGTTCGCTGGAACTGCAAAACGGGGTATACGGCGATCGTGCCTCCAACCGCGTCGACAACGTACTGCCGCCTGCCCTGCAGACGTCACGCAATTACCCTACCAATGGCAAGCCGAGCCCGCTGTTCGGGGCGCAGCCGTTCACCCAGCAACTGCTGCTATTCGAAGAATTCGGCCCGGAGAAACTCGACCCCAACCTACCACCGCCAAACCTGACCTTCCCGGTCCCCACGCTGGGCGCCGCCCCTGCGCAAGACCCTGACGTGGTGGCCCGCAGCAGTCCCAACGGCAACGCCCTGGAAGCCTTCCTCAAGCAGCCGGGCCTGTACCCGTTCCCCACCCAGTACGCCAACACCCTCGACCGCAACCCGTGGAAGGCGCAGATCGAGATGTTCCTCAACCGCAACTCGGTCGGCTCGCCGGCAGAAGGCCGGCCACCAGGAAAAGGCTGGTCGCACCAGCGCTGGAACGAGTTCTACCCCCAGGCAGCGTTCAAGACCGCACAGGCGGGTGCACGCATCAACCAGGGGCTGCGTGACCGCAAGCAGTTGCACAACTATGCCGTTGGCGAGTTCGCGCCGGGCGGGTTGTATTACCAGACCTCGGACATCCCGACCACCCTCGGTACCACCAAGGGCATCGACCCCCGCTTCCACCCGAACTTCCCGCAGCAGAACCACAAATCGCTGTGGACCTTCGACGGCACCTTCCCGCCGAAGCTGCTGATGGTTCGCTATGGCCAGCCGGTGCTGATGCGCCACTACAACGCGCTGCCGATCGACCCGGCAGCCAACGCAGGCTTTGGCTTGCACACCATTTCCACCCACGAGCACAACGGCCACTCGCCAGCCGAGAGCGATGGCTTTGCCAACGCCTACTTCTTCCCTGGCCAGTACTATGACTACCGCTGGCCGATCCAGCTGGCCGGCTACGACACGATCAACACCCGTGCCGAAGATCCGCGCGCCGCGTTCCCCTGCTCGCCGGGTGAAACGCTGTTCGTCAACGACGCCAACCCCGGGCTGAAGACCTGCCAGAACGGCAGCATCAAGATTCGTGGCGATTGGCACGAAACCATGAGTACCCACTGGTTCCACGACCACATGATGGATTTCACGGCGCAGAACGTCTACAAAGGCAACGCCGTGATGATGAACTACTACAGCGCCATCGACCGCGGCAACGAAGCTCTGCAGGACGGCGTCAACCTGCGCTTCCCCAGCGGCTCGGCCATGCCGTGGGGCAACCGCGACTATGACGTCAACCTGGTGATCGCCGACAAGGCCTGGGATCAGAACGGCCAGCTGTGGTTCAACCCGTTCAACACCGACGGTTTCCTCGGCGACCAGGTGCTGGTCAACTGGCAGTATCAGCCCAAACTCAAGGTGCGCGCCCGCAGCTACCGCTTCCGTATCCTCAACGGCTCGGTGTCGCGCTATTTCAAGTTTGCCGTGGTGCGTGAAATCGCCGGCAACAGTGGCGAGTTCAAGGGGCCGTCCGGCTCCAACGTGTCGTACGCGCGGGTGCCATTCCACATGATCGCCAACGACGGCAACATCATGGAACACGCCGTGCCGTTCGACGGCACCATGGACCTCAATGGCGACGGCAAGACCGACGACAACAACGGCATCCTGCCGCTGCAAGGCATCGCCGAGCGTTACGACATCATCATCAACTTCGCCAAGAACGGGATCAAGGTTGGCGACAAGCTGTACATCGTCAACATCATGGAGCACGAAACCGGCAAGGGCCCGAAACAGGCCATTTCATTGGCCGACGTGCTGTCCGAGAAGTACAAGGCGGTGATCAAGCAGACCAGCACCGGGCCCGAATGGGACAGAGGCGACCCGGTAGTCGGCAAGGTCATGCAGTTGGTCGTGCAACCCTACAGCGGCACCGACGTCAGCATGGACCCAAGCGCCTATGAACCGGCCAAGCCGGGCAAGGCCGAAGGCCTGAAGATGATCCCGCTGACCATCGACCGCACGGCCGTCGCCGACCAGGCCAAGATCAAGGCCGCGCGCCACCGCGAGTTCACCTTCGGTCGCTCCGACGGCACCGACACCACCCCCTGGACCATCAAGACCGACGGTGGCTTTGGCTACAGCATGGACCCACGGCGCATCTCCGCCGCACCGCAACTGGCCAGCGAAGCGACCCAGGCCGGCTTCAGCGGCGACGGCACCCTGGAAGTGTGGAAGATCAAGAACGGCGGCAGCGGCTGGAGCCACCCGGTGCATGTGCACTTCGAGGAAGGTGTGATCCTCAGCCGTGACGGCAAGGCGCCACCGGAATGGGAAAAATGGGCACGTAAAGACGTCTACCGCATCGGCCCGGACGCCGACTCCTCGAGCGAAGTGGAAATGGCCATTCGCTTCCGTGAGTTCGCCGGTACCTACATGGAGCACTGCCACAACACCCAGCACGAAGACAACTCGATGCTGCTGCGCTGGGACATCGAGCACCCTGGGCAATTCCAGGTGATGCCGACGCCGCTGCCAGGCTGGGATGGCGTGCAGTACATGGCTTCGGTGGGCCTGCCGACCTTCCGCACCGCCAGCAACAACAACACCGACACGGCCAACAAGCCACCGGTGGCGGTGAACGACAGTGCCGCGACCACGGCCGGCAAGCCGATCGTGATCAACGTGCTGGCCAACGACACCGACCCCGAAGGCAACCTGCCACTGACTGTCAAGGACCTCAACCAGCCTGATTCCGGCAAGGGGACGGTCAGCACCGACGGCACCAGCGTGACCTACACGCCGCCGGCCACGGTCGACACCCCGTTCACCGCCAGCTTCGCCTACACCGCGCGCGACGCCAAGGGTGCCGATTCGCTGACCCAGGCGACGGTCAATGTTGCGGTGGGCCCTGCTGTGGTGGCGGACAAGATCGAGGTCAGCAGCGCCGTGGTGCAGGTGCGCAGCAACAACCGCTACACCTGGGACATCTCCGGCACCACCTCGGTGGCCAGCGGCAACAGCATCACGGTAACCGCAGCCACCACCAGTGGGCCGCTGAACCTGGGCACGGCAACGCTGACGACGGCATCCACCGGGGCGCGCTGGCGGTTGTCTACGACCACCACCGGCAGCGGCCCGGCGACGCCGGCGACGATCACCGTGAAGTCAGCACTGGGCCAGAGCGTAACGGCGCCCATCAGCATCAAGTGACAGCGGGGCCGCCACGCGGCCCATCGCCGGCAAGCCGGCTCCCACAGGTAGCGAGCACAGTGATGTGAAATGCCTGTGGGAGCCCGGCTTGGCGACGATAAGGCGGTCAACCACCACACAAGAAAACAGAGGATCGCATCATGGCCCTGTCATGGCGTGTTCTGCTTGCCCTCACCCTGTTCGCCGCCGGTACCCACTACTGGCCAATCAATCCAGCCCAATCCGCCCCCTCGGCCGTGGCGGCTACACCGTGGGGCGCCAGCTACTTCCCCAACACCCCGCTGGTGACCCAGGACGGCAAGAAGGTGCGTTTCTTCGACGACCTGATCAAGGACAAGGTGGTGGCAATCAACTTCATCTTCACCGGCTGCACCGACTCCTGCCCGGTGGAAACCGCCCGCCTGCGCCAGGTGCAGAAAATCCTCGGTGACCGGGTCGGCAAGGACATCTTCCTCTACTCCATCAGCATCGACCCCTACAACGACACCCCCGCCACCCTCAAGCGCTACGCCGAAAAGTTCGGCATCGGCCCCGGCTGGACCCTGCTCACCGGCGAACCCGACGATATCGAACAACTGCGCCGGCGCCTGGGCCTGTATATCGAAGGCCTGGAAAACGGCCGCTCCAAGGACCACAACCTGAGCCTGATCATCGGCAACCAGGCCACGGGCCGCTGGATGAAGGCCTCGCCCTTCGAAAGCCCGTACATCCTCGCCGACCGCCTGGGCAACAGCCTGCACAACTGGAAACAGGCCAGCGCCATGACCAACGACTACGCCAATGCCCCGCAAATCCGCCCGCCCAGCAGCGGCGAACAGATCTTCCGCACCCGCTGCTCTTCCTGCCACACCGTGGGTAACACCGAACCCGGCCAACCCGGTATCGGCCCCGACCTGCTCGGTGTGACCCAGCAACGCGACCCCAGCTGGCTGATACGCTGGCTGAAGGAACCGGACCAGATGCTGGCCGAGAAGGAACCGCTGGCCACCCTGCTCTACGAACAGTACAACCGCCTGGCCATGCCCAACATGCGCCTGGGCGATACCGAGATCACCGCGCTGATCACCTACCTGCAGGAAGAGACCACGCGCATACAGGCGCCCTTGGCTGATCGGGGGAAACCATAAAGGCATTTAGCCATCGGTCATGAGGCAGTCATCTTTCTGTCGTATTTTTCGACCATCACCCAGGGTCGGGAATACCAGCAGTGATCCGCCGCTCTCTCTCCTCCGCAAGCCTCCTGCGCTTGTTGATCCTGATGCTCTGCGCAGCCACCCTGACCTTCCTCTGGGGGCTGCACTTCAGCCAGAAGGCCGCCGCGCGCCAGGCTGCACTGGCAGCCAAGGCGGCCGAGCATCTGAACCTGGCCAGTATCGTTGCCGAGAACCTGCGCCAGCTGGTCGACCGCGCCCAGGCCGTGGGCCGGGTGACCCAGGACGACATGAAGACGCTGCGCCAGGGCAACCTGAGCCTGGCCAGGCTGCTGGCCGAGGACCCGGTGTTCAAACGCATGAGCCTTTACGACCGCCAGGGTCGGCTGCTTTCCGCCAGCCACAGCGATGAAGCCGCGGCACTGCCGAGCGACTGGCTGAAGCAATTGCAGGTGCATGTCGCCCACTACGGTTTCAAACCCTTCCTGGCGCAGGTCCCCCCAGGCACCTCAACGCCAACCCTGCCCAACTGGCTGCCATTTCTGCTGCCGTTGACCGACCTGCCGGGCCGGCAGATCGACAACATGCTCGTGGTGCAGCTCGACATCGGCTACCTGGCGGTGCTGTTCCAGCACATCGACCTGGGTGACAGCGGCGTGATGCGCCTGGTCCAGGACGATGGCCAGGAGCACCTGCGCATCGATACCCGCGGCGTGGTGGTGACAGGCGAGCGCTTCGAACCGGACCTGGCAGATGCCGACGATGCGGCCGGGCAATTGACCCAGTACGCTGCCGGCGTGCCTTACCAGAGCCTGTACCGGCGGGTGCCCGAGCGTGGCTTCAGCGTGGTGGTCAGCCAGCGCTATGACGAGATTCTCGCCCCTTCCGCGCTGGCCTATTCGCGCCAGTTCTGGCTGAACCTGAGCATGACCCTGATGATCCTCGCCAGCCTGGCCTGGACCTTGCGCCTGCTACGCAAACGCCAAGAGGCGTTCAGCGCTCTGGAGCAAGCGCAACAGGTCAACCAGCAATTGATCGGCCGCCTGGAAGACGAACACCGGCGCAGCAGCCACGCCGCCGCCACCGACCACCTCAGCGGCCTGCACAACCGCCGCCAGTTCGTCGCAGTCGCCGGGCAGGCGCTGACCCGGCAGCGCGGCAAGCGCCGCTTGATGGCAATCCTGTTCATCGACATGGACCGTTTCAAATCGATCAACGACTCGCTCGGGCACAAGATCGGCGACCTGCTGCTGCAGGCAGTGGCCGGGCGCATCCAGCGCCTGCTCGAACCTGGCGACGAGGCTTCGCGCTTTGGCGGCGACGAGTTCGTCGTGCTGCTGGCGGGCGAGCGCAGCGAACAACAGATCAATAGCTGGGTGCGTATGCTGGTACAGAAACTTTCAGCCACCTATGCCCTCGACGGCCAGGAGGTCAACACCAGCCCCAGTGTCGGGGTCAGCATCTGCCCGCGCGATGGCCAGGACATCGACAGCCTGATCCGCTGCGCCGATGCCGCCATGTACTCGGCAAAGCAGGCCGGTCGGGCCCAGTACCGTTTCTTCGACCCTTCGCTCAACCTTTCCGATATCCAGGCCTTCACCCTCGAACAAGCCTTTGGCACGGCCCTGACCGAGCGCCAGTTCGTGCTGCACTACCAGCCGCAGATCCGCCTGGATAGCCACCGTGTAATGGGCTATGAAGCCTTGGTACGGTGGGCCCACCCTGAATTCGGTCTGCTGTACCCGGACCGTTTCATCGGTCTGGCCGAACGCAGCGGTTTCATCATCGAGCTGGGTTGGGAGGTATTGCGCCTGGCCTGCGAAGAATTGGCCCGCTGGGGCGCTCAGGGCCGTGAAGCGCGCCTGGCCGTGAACGTTTCGGCCATGCAGTTGCGCCAGGCCGACTTCAGCAGCCGCCTGCTGGCCAAACTGCAGCGGTACGGCATCAACCCGCAACGCCTGGAACTGGAGATCACCGAAACCACCATCCTCGACCCGGAAGGCACCGCCGTCGACCACCTGCAGTGCTTGCGTGAAGCCGGTCTGGGCATCAGCCTGGACGACTTCGGCCGCGGCTACGCTGGCTTCGCCCACCTGCACTCGCTGCCGCTGAGCAAGCTGAAGATCGACCGCTCGTTGATCGCACCGCTGTCGAACAGCCACGATGACAGCCCGATCGTCTCTTCGACCATCATCCTGGCCAAGCGCCTGGGCCTGGAAGTGGTGGCCGAAGGCGTCGAGACCCGCGAGCAGGTGGTGTGCCTGAAGCTCGCCGGCTGCGATATCGCCCAGGGCTATCACTTCAGCCGGCCGCTGTCACCGGCGCAGCTGCGTGACTACCCGCCGTTCAACGGTATCGAGGAAAAGCCATGCGTGCTGTGAAGCGCCTGGCCGCACAATTGATGGATGCCTCATTGCCCAACTGATCCCGGGGCATCCTGCCCCGGCCTGTTCGCGGCTGAAGCCGCACACGATTGTCGCCAGCTTCCAGGCGTGCGCCGTACTTGTGGGAGCCGCGCTTGCCGGCGATGGGCCGCGAAGCGGCCCCAACATTCTTGCGTTTGACATGGGTCGATAGCGATCACTTATATACCGGGGCCGCTTCGCGGCCCATCGCCGGCAAGCGCGGCTCCCACATCGCGCCAGCTTTTGCAATCAAACGAGACCGTTGCTCCCACAAGGACCTCCTTTACCTTGAGCGGCATGCGGTACCTGGGTGCCCCCAAGGGTTGGATTGCTGTGCAACTTCTTGGGGGCAGTCCGTCCCTGTTGGAGCGGCTTCAGCCGCGAAGAGGCCGGGACAGGCAAAGCCACTTAGGGGTATGGTGTCGGCATCAGCAACTGGCACCACCACCATGACCGACATCGAGCGCTACGTCCGCGCCGCCACCCGTGACAACACCCGGCGCAGCTACCAGGCCGCGATCGAACACTTCGAGACCCATTGGGGCGGCTTCCTGCCGGCCACCGCCGACAGCATCGCCCGTTACCTGGCCGACCACGCCGAACAGCACGCGGTCAGCACCTTGCGCCAGCGCCTGGCAGCACTTAGCCAGTGGCACATCAGCCAAGGCTTCCCCGACCCGACCAAGGCGCCGCTGGTGCGCCAGGTGCTGCGCGGCATCCGCACCCTGCACCCGACGCCTCCCAGGCAGGCCGCACCCTTGTTGCTGCAACACCTGCAAACGGCCGTCGAACATTTCGAAGCAGAAGCCACCCAGGCCCAGCAGTGCCATGACCTGCAGAGCCTGCGTCGCGCCCGGCGCGACACCGCCCTGCTGTTGCTGGGCTTCTGGCGCGGCTTTCGCGGTGATGAACTGGCGCGCCTGCGGGTGGAGCACATCCAGGCCGAAGCCGGCGTCGGCATCACCCTGTTCCTGCCGCGCAGCAAGGGCGACCGCGAAGCACTTGGCGTGCAGCACCGCACCCCGGCGCTGAAAACGCTGTGCCCGGTCAATGCCTATCTGCAATGGATCGAGGTGGCGGGCATCGCCCACGGCCCGGTCTTTCGCAAGCTCGACCGTTGGGGCAACCTCAGCGACACGCCGCTCAACAGCAACAGCCTGATCGGCCTGCTGCGGCGCATGCTGGCACGTGCCGGCATACCTGCCGCCCTCTACACCGGTCATTCCCTGCGCCGCGGCTTCGCCACCTGGGCAACGGCCAATGGCTGGGAACTGAAGGCGATGATGAGCTACGTGGGCTGGAAGGACGCCAAGTCGGCACTGCGCTACATCGATGCCACCCAACGCTTTGGCGAACTGGCCGTGCTACCCGGCACTGATGAACGGGTCATGCGCGGTACCGGCATCACCACCTGATCGGTCAGGTGGCCATGACGGTCGTGATACAGAAGACAGCTGACATTGAACTGGCAGATCCAGTGCAATGCCGACCGCTTGCCCCAGTTCCGCTGGCGTCACGGCGAACAGCAGACGCCTGATGCAGAAGGGTTGCAGCCTCTCAGCGATGCTGCCTGGCGCTGTGCCAGACACGGGCGATATCGCCGGCACGGGCCTGCAAAAGCTGCGCGGCATCCGCGCACGCCTGTTCCAGGGTCATCGGCCCGTTGGCCAGGGCAAAGGCTGCGTCGATACCGTGGGCATACAGCTGTTGGTAACCTTCGCCCAAGGTCCCGGCCAGTACCACCACCGGCACCCCGTGACGCTTGGCCACCCGGGCGACACCCATGGGGGTCTTGCCGCGCAGGGTCTGGGCGTCGAAGCGCCCTTCACCGGTAATCACCAGGTCGGCACCTTGCACCAGCGCGTCCAGGCCGGCCAGCTCGGCGACCACCTCCACGCCTGGGCGGAAGCGCGCGCCCATGAAGGCCTTGGCGGCAAAGCCCATGCCCCCCGCAGCACCACAACCCGGGAAGTCGCGCACGTCTTCACCCAGCAATTGCGCACAATGGTCGGCAAAATGGCCAAGGGCCTGGTCCAGCGCCTGCACTTGCTCGGGGTTGGCGCCCTTCTGCGGGCCGAAGATCGCCGAGGCGCCATTGGCGCCACACAGCGGGTTGTCGACATCGGCCGCCACTTCGACCTGCACCTCGGCCAGGCGCGGGTCCAGGTCACTGGCGTCGATGCGGGCCAGCCGGGCCAGGGCCAGGCCACCCTCCTCCAGCGCTTGCCCATCGGCGTCCAGCAAGCGCAGGCCCAAGGCGCGCAGCATGCCGCTGCCGCCGTCGTTGGTGGCACTGCCGCCAATGGCCAGGACAATACGCTGCGCCCCGGCCGCCAGCGCGGCGGCAATCAGCTCACCGGTGCCCCAGGTGCTGCTGCGGCAGGCATCGCGCTGGCCGCTGGGTACCAGCTGGATACCGCTGGCCTGGGCCATCTCGATGACCGCGGTGCGGCTCTCTGCCAGCCAGCCCCAACCGGCTTCCACCTGCTGCCCCAGCGGCCCGCGTACGGCCAGCCGGCGCAGTTCGCCATGGCTGGCCGCCACGATCGCTTGCATGGTGCCTTCGCCACCATCGGCCATCGGGCACTCGACCAGTTCGGCAGCGGGCAACGCCTCGCTCAGGCCAAGGGCGATGGCGCGGGCGACACCGGCAGCGTCGAGGCTGTCCTTGAACGAGTCGGGGGCGATGACGATTTTCATGGGGATTCTCCTGTCCTGATGACTGGCATGCTGACAGCTGACTGGCGCGGCGACCTCGGTCGGATGCACAAAAGGCCAGCGCCGTTGTTTGGGCAAATGCCTTTGCCCGCGTTCAATCGGCCGGCAGCAGTTGCAGCCCCAGGTACAGGCTCAGCATGCCCTCCAGGCGCAGCGGGTCTACTTCGCCCAGTTCGGCGATGCGCTCCAGGCGGTAGCGCAGGCTGTTGCGGTGGATGCCCAGGGCATCGGCACAGGCCTGGCTCTGGCCATCGTGCGCGCACCAGGCGCGTAGCGTGGCCAGCAACTGGCCGCTGGCATCCCGGGAGCGAATGCGCTGCAGCGGCTCCAGCAGTTCGTCCAGCGCATCTTCGTTGCGATGGCGCCAGAGCAAGGCCGGCAAGCGGTAGCGGCCAAGGCTCAGCAGTTGTTCTTTCGGCAGTACCTCACGGCCGTAGGCCAGCAAGTCACGCACCCGTCGGTAACCCCGGCGCAATTGCTCCACGCTCTGCGCCGGGTTGCCCAGCGCCAGGCGTTCGACCTCCCAGCCGTGGCGCTGCAGGCGTTCGATCAGGCGGGCTTCATCCAGCACCAGCCCCGCCGGCCGGCACCACAGCAGCGACTCGCGCGATGGGCTCACGCACCAGCTTTCCGGGTAGCGGCTCATCAACCAGGACGACAGCGTTTCGGCAGGCGGCCCGGATTGCAGCTCGAACAGGCATGGCACCCGAGGCAGCTGAGGTTTCAGGCCCAATTGCTGCGCCTCGTCCAACAGCCGTGGCGAATCACCGCTGCCGCCGAGCAACAACGCCAGCAAGTCGTCGCACCGCTGGCGCCGCCACTGCTGCTCGACCTGCAGGTGCCGTTGCGCCAGGAGCATCTCGGCAGTCATGCGCACCAGTTCGCCGTAGGTACGCAGTTGCTGCGGGTCGCCGGTCAGGCCGAGCACGCCGATCAGGCGCCCATCGAGCATCAACGGCAGGTTGACCCCAGGCTGCACGCCCTTGAGGCACTTGGCCGCGTCGACATCCAGTTCGACCACCCGTCCGTTGGCCAGCACCAGCTGCGCACCCTCATGGCGGGTGTTGATGCGCTCCGGTTCGCCACTGCCGAGGATCAGCCCCTGGCTGTCCATGACGTTGACGTTGCAGGGCAGAATGGCCATTGCCCGATCGACGATATCCTGCGCCAGATCATGGTCCAGTTCGAACATTCAGCGGTCCTTAATCGTGTCAGCTTTTGTACAGCGGCACAGCGCCCTGCACGATACGCTGTGCAAAAGCACAAAGACAGGCGCGTCGCACTCCCCGAGACTCGTCAGGGCGAGCGCCGGCACAGGCGACGCGGCGACAACCATAACAACAGAGACCACGATCATGGCACACAGCCCTGCCCCTGACCAAGGCACCGATATCACCCGCAACGCGCTGTACCGGCGCATCACCCTGCGGCTGATTCCGTTCATTTTCATCTGCTACCTGTTCAACTACCTGGACCGCGTCAACGTCGGCTTCGCCAAGCTGCAGATGCTCGATGCACTGAAGTTCAGCGAAACCGTGTATGGCCTCGGCGCCGGCATCTTCTTCATCGGCTACGTGCTCTGCGGCCTGCCGAGCAACCTGGCCCTCAACCGCTTCGGCCCGCGGCGCTGGATTGCGGCGATGATGATCGCCTGGGGCAGCCTGTCGACCTGCTTGCTGTTCGTCACCACCCCCGCCGAGTTCTACGGCCTGCGCCTGCTGACCGGCGCCGCCGAAGCTGGCTTCTTCCCGGGCGTGGTGCTGTACCTCTCACGCTGGTTCCCGGCTGACCGCCGTGGCCGCATCATGGCCCTGTTCATGTCGGCGATCCCGGTGTCGGGCCTGCTCGGCGGGCCGTTCTCCGGCTGGATCCTCGAACACTTCGCCGCTGGCCAGCATGGCTTGGCCGGCTGGCAGTGGATGTTCCTGATCCAGGGCCTGCCGACCGTGGCCCTCGGCGTGCTGGCCATCAAGCTGCTCAGCGATGGCTACCAGAAAGCCGCCTGGCTGAGCCCGGCCGAACGCCAGCTGATTGCCGCCGACCTCGAAGCCGACGCCGCCAGCAAGCCGAACACCACCGGCGACAGCGTGCTGGCCGTGCTGACCAACCCGCTGATCTGGACCTTCGGCTTCGTCTACTTCTGCATCCAGAGCGGCGTGTACGCGATCAACTTCTGGCTGCCGTCGATCATCAAGAACATGGGCTTCGACAACCCGTTGCTGATCGGCTGGCTGAGCGCCATTCCGTACCTGCTGGCCGGCGTGTTCATGATCCTCTGCGGCCGCTCGGCAGACCTGCGCAACGAGCGCCGCTGGCACCTTGTAGTGCCGATGCTGATGGGCGCCATCGGCCTGCTCATCGCGGTCAACTTCGCCGGCAACCCGAGCATCGCCATCCTCGGCCTGTCGATCGCCACCATGGGCGCCCTCACCGGCCTGCCGATGTTCTGGCCGATGCCGACTGCGCTGCTCAGCGCCAGTGCGGCGGTGGCGGGCCTGGCGATCATCAACTCGGTGGGCCAGATGGCCGGTTTCCTCAGCCCGTACCTGGTCGGCTTCATCAAGGACCAGACCGGCTCGACCGATGCTGCGCTGTATTCGCTGGCGGCGTTGATCGTGCTCGGTAGCCTGGTGGCCCTGCGGGTTACCCGGGCCGGTGCACTGACGGCAGCGCGCAGCCAGTGAGGTTGTTGGTGGGTTCGCCGGGAGGTTTGCAGCGCCCATGAGATCGAGCGCCGCCCGCGCGGCGCATCGCGAGCTTTGCTCGCTCCTACGTTTGTTTCGGGCCAGTAATGCCTGTGACAGGCGCGCGCGACCGCCTTGTTGGTACGACACGATATCGAGTCATGCTCCAAGGCGTCCGCGCGCAAATCCCACAGGATAAACTGGCCCGAAACAAACGTAGGAGCGAGCAAAGCTCGCGATGCGCCGCGCGGGCGGCGCTCGATCTCTCAGGCGCTGCAGATCCCGAGGCGAACACAAGGACACCGGTCGTCAGATCAACGCATCCACCTCCCACCGCCGGCGTCAAATGGTGCAAAGCTCTTTGCAGATGGCCCCTTTGGAGATGCCCCATGACCCAGCACGCCGTGGCCCGCCTCGAACAGCTCGATCCCAAGCGCCCCTTGCGCGTCCAGGCCGGCAACGAAGAAATGATCCTCGTCCGCCAGGGCGATCAGGTCCATGCCTACCAGGGCAACTGCCCGCACGAAGGCGCGCCGCTGGAAGAAGGCATGATCTGCGGCGGCCTGCTGGTCTGCCCCTGGCACAAGGCCGCGTTTGCCGTCGATGAAGGTGCGGTGTGCGAGCCCCCGGCGCTGACCGACCTGCGCCGGTACCGCGCGTGGGTCAAGGACGGTGAAGTGTGGGTCGATGACCAGCCGTTGCCGAAGAACGAGCCACCTCGACACAGCGACGCCCGCACCTTCGTGGTGATCGGTGCCGGTGCCGCCGGCTCGGCAGCGGTTGCCACGCTGCTCGACCACGGCTTTGGCGGGCACCTGATCTGGCTCGACCAGGAGCGGCAGCCGGCATACGACCGCACGGCCTTGAGCAAATTCGTCATCGCCGGGGAGATGGCACCTGACGAAGTATCAGCATTGCTGGAGCCCGATCAACTGCGCAAAGGTCATCTGGATCGACGCTTGGGCAAGGTACGCGTGCTGGATGCGAAAAAGCGCCAGATCACCCTCGCCGACGGCCAGCACATCGACTATGACGCCGCCCTGCTGGCCACGGGCGGTAAACCGCTGCGTCCGGCACTGCCTGGGGTGGACCTGCCTGGCATCATGACCTTGCGCTCACGCGAGGATGCCGCTCGCCTGCTCGATGCCGCCGAACCTGGCCAGCCGGTGGTGATCGTCGGCGACGGTTTCATCGGCCTGGAAGCCGCCTCGGCTCTGCGCAAGTACGGCGCACAGGTGCATGTGGTCACCCGTCACGAAGTACCGTTGGCCAAACAGCTCGGTGAGCGTATCGGTCGCTGCATTCGCGAACTGCATGAACGCAAGGGCGTGGTCTTTCATGGCCCGACCGAGGTCGAACGCTTCCTGGGCGAAGACAAGGTCGAGGCCGTGCAACTGGCCAATGGCGAAAAACTGCTCGCAGGGCTGGTGCTGCTGGGCACCGGGGTCAAGCCCGCCACTGCCTTCGTGCAGGGCGTGCCGTTGGCCAAGGATCAGTCATTGCCGGTCGATGCCGAACTGCATGCCGCTGAGGGTCTATGGGCTGCCGGCGACATCGCCACCTTCCCCCATGCAGGCCGGCCGGTACGCATCGAGCACTGGCGGCTGGCCCAGCAGCATGGGGTGATCGCAGCGGCCAACATGTTGGGTGAACAACGCCGCTACAACGATGTGCCGTTCTTCTGGACCTACCAGCACGGGCGCACCTACGAGGTGCTGGGGCATGCCCAGGACTGGAACCGCATCGAGTTCGTCGGGGAACCGGAGAAAGGCGATTTCATTGCCTTGCAGTGTGTCGGGGATCAGGTGGAGGCAGTGGTAGCCAAGGGCTATTCGGATGCCATGGCGACGCTGTCACAACGCATGAAAAGACCTTTGAGCCTGGATCAGGCCCTTGAGCTGATTGGCTGATCCCAACGCCCGCGCGCCCTTTAAAACCCGGCCGGTTATGTGTAAAACAGGCGGATCATTCCCCGCAAAGGACACTCGGCATGCTCTACCGTCCCCTTGGCCACTCCGGCCTGCAAGTCTCCGCGTTGACCCTGGGCAGCATGATGTTCGGCGAGCAGACCAGCACCGAGGACGCGTTGCGGATCATCGACAAGGCCTGGGACCAGGGCATCAACTTCATCGACACCGCCGACGTGTACAACGCCGGCCGCTCCGAAGAGATCGTCGGTGAAGCGGTGGCGCGCCATCGCCAGGACTGGGTGGTCGCCTCCAAGGTCGGCATGGGGCCCACCGATGGCCTGCCCAACCGCAGCGGGCTGTCACGCAAGCACATCTTCAATGGCATCGATGCCACGCTGACACGCATGCACCTGGATTACCTGGACATCTACTACCTGCACCGCGAAGACCACAAGGTGCCGCTGGAAGAAACGGTGCGGGCCATCGGCGACCTGCTGCAGCAGGGCAAGATCCGTTACTGGGGCGTGTCCAACTACCGCGGCTGGCGCATTGCCGAGATCTGCAACATTGCCGAGCGCCTGGGTGTGGCCAAGCCGGTGGTGAGCCAGCCGTTGTACAACATCGTCAATCGCCAGGCCGAGCCGGAGCAGATGACCGCCGCCGCGTATCACGGCCTGGGCGTGGTGCCGTTCAGCCCGCTGGCCCGCGGCGTGCTCAGCGGCAAGTATGCGCCGGGCGCAGAGCCTGAAGCCGGCAGCCGCGCAGCGCGGCAGGACAAGCGCATCATGGAGGTGGAATGGCGCCAGGAATCGCTGGCCATTGCCCGGCAACTGCAGGACTACGTGCAGGCCAAGGGCGTGGGGCTGGTCGAGTTCGCGATTGCCTGGGTGCTCAACAGCCAGTTGGTCAGTTCGGCCATCGTCGGGCCGCGCACCGAGGCGCAGTGGGATACCTATGGCGGGGCGCTGGACGTGAAGATCACGGCGGAAGATGAAGCATTCGTCGATTCGCTGGTGACGCCGGGGCATGCGTCGACGCCGGGGTTCAACGATGTGGCGCATTTTGTCAGCGGTCGGTTGGCTCGTCGCTGAGCGTTCTCCTGCATCGGCCTCTTCATGGGCAAGTCGGAGCGGCGGTTCGGCGCCCCGACTTGCCGGCGAAGAGGCCGGTGAGGTTTAACTCAATTCAGCCAAAGCCCGCGCCGCATAGGCATGCGAGCGCAGCCGCGCGAACGGGTCATGGATCCGGCAATCGATCATCAGCTCATCCGCCCCGGTCTGCTCGATCAACGAACGCAGCCCTTCCCGGACCCGCTCAGGCCCACCGGCAATTGAGCAGGCCATCACCTGCTCCAATACCGCCCGCTCATGCCCAGGCAGGCTCTGCACATACCCTTCCTGCGGCTTGGGCAGCAAGCCGAAGCGCCCGACGTGCAGGTCGAGCATCCACTTGCGGTGCGAGCTGGCCTGGTAATCCGCTTCGGCATCGCTGTCAGCAGCAAACAGGTTCACGCCCACCATCACATACGGCTTGGCCAGTTGCGCGGAAGGCTGGAAGTTCGCCCGATAATGCGCAATCGCCTGCAGCAGGTAACGCGGTGCGAAGTGCGAGGCGAAGGCATACGGCAGCCCCAGCTTCGCTGCCAGGTCGGCGCCGAACAGGCTGGAGCCGAGGATCCACACCGGCACCGCGTGCGCGCCCGGCACACCGCGGACCTGGCGCTTGCCATTGTCGGCCAGATAGTCGCGCAGTTCGGCGATGTCCTGGTTGAAGTCGCGCTCAGGCGCGGCACCACGCAGGGCCCGCACGGTCGGCCCGGAGGTGCCGGGTGCACGCCCCAGGCCGAGGTCGATACGCCCCGGATGCAGGGTGTCGAGGGTGCCGAACTGCTCGGCGACTACCAGCGGTGCATGGTTGGGCAGCATGATGCCGCCAGCACCGACGCGAATGTGCTGCGTGGCATTGGCGATCTCGTTGATCACCAGCGAGGTGGCAGCCGAACCGATGCCGGGCATGTCGTGATGCTCGGCAATCCAGTAGCGGCGGTAATCATGCTGCTCGACGTGGCGAGCCAGCTGGCGGGATTCTTCGATCGCGTCGGCGAAAGTCTTGCCTTCGCCAATCATGACCAGATCCAGTACGGACAAGGCAGTCATGGGGTCTCCACAGGGATTATCAATGACACCAGTGTCTACGCTGCCACGCCAGGGATAAACCCGAAGTCAGGCCCCATATACGGGCCTGGCAGTCCCCAATCAGTGTTCCCAGGGCACGCCTTGCGCCCAAGTCGCCACCAGCAGGTCGATGAACCCACGTACCCGTGGCGACAGGTGCCGCTTGCTCGGGTAGACCACACGGATAGGGTCTGCTGGCGGCCGATAATCGCGTAGCACCTCCACCAGCGTACCGGCCCGCAAGTCGTCGCCAGTGATGTAGGTCGGCAGATGAATCAGGCCGAAGCCGGCCCGCGCGCCATCGAGCATCGCTTCGGAGCTGTCGATGTTGAGCCGCCCGGGCTCTTCGCACAGGTGCAGCCCCTCGGCGGTGTGGAAGCGCCAGGGCATCGACCTTTCACCGGCCAGGAAGGCGATCTTGTCGTGGCCGTACAAATCCGCCGGAACCTGCGGCACGCCGTGCTGGCTCAGGTATGCAGGCGAGGCGCAGGTGACGAACTGCTGCCAGGCGACGGTGCGGGTCAGCAGTTGCGAGTCTTCCTTGGGCGCACCGATACGCACGGCGACGTCGACGCCCTCTTCCACCAGGTCGACAAAACGGTCGGTGAAACGGATGTCGGCACGCAGCTGCGGCCACTGCTTGAGATAGTCATCCAGGATCGGCAGTACATGGCGTTGGCCCAACGAAAGCGGCGCCGTCAGGCGCAGGGTGCCGGTGGGCTTGCCACGGCGCTGGGCCATGGTGCTTTCCACCTCGTCCAGGTCATCGAGGATCTGTCGCCAGCGCTCGAAGGCCACCAGGCCTTCGTCGGTCAGGCTCAGCTTGCGCGTGGTGCGGTTGAGCAGGCGCACCGCCATGCGCGCCTCCAGCCGGGCGATGCTCTTGCCCACCGCCGAACGGGTCAATCCCAGGCTGGCGGCCGCAGCGGTGAAGCTGCCGGCCTTGACGGCACTGACGAAGGCAGCGATGTCGCCGAAGCGGTTGGGTTCCATGGCAGGTTCCTGGGCAAACTGAAGGCCGGCTTAAATGGGATCACTTTGCAGTATTGCAAGGGCATGCGCTCAGCGCTCGCTCCACGAGGCCAACGGCAATGGCGGTTGCTGGTCGAGTATGCGCCGCCAGATCAATGCCAGGTCACCGTTGCTGAACATCGCGCCGACCCCGGAACCGGCCCAACGGCTTGGCGTATCGGCCACCCACTGCCCCTGGCTGTCGCGATGGCCCATGTTGAAACGGAAGGTGTAGTTACCGGGGATGCCCATGCGCAGGTCGGTGACCACCAGTTGATCGCCGACCACGTCATAGCGCAGCCAGCCCCCGGTAAACCAGCGCAGGCGTTCGAGCAAAGGCGCACCGTGCAGGGCATTGCCTGCCTCCAGGTTCAGAGGCAGACGCTGCATTTCCGGTGGTTTGCGGTCAAACGTGCTGCTGATGCCTTCGTAGTAGAAACCCTCCGGGGTCTTGGCCAGTACCCGCCAGACCAGGCTATTGAACGCGATGGGCACGGCGCGCAGCTCGCTTGCCTGGATGCCTTGCTGCTCGAGCGCCAGCTGAAAACGCTGCTCGGCGGCGATGCGCCCGGCCAACCCCAAGCCCAGGTAGGCCGTGCTGAATACCAGAGCCAGGCTCAACACCCGCACAGCCCTGCCCTTCAGCCCTTTGAAGCCGGCATATAGAACCGCCAGCAACAGCGGCAAGGTATAGACGGGATCGATGATGAACACCGCCGCCCAGCTCAGCGGGGTGAACGGCAGCGGCCAGAACAGCTGGGTGCCGTAAACCGTGAATGCATCGAGGATGGGGTGGGTCACCAGCACCAGCCAGAACGCCAGGAACAGCCGGGGCAGCGTGTAGCCCTTGTCGGGCCATCGCCTTCGGGCGAGCCGGTTGACCAGCCACGCCAGCAGCAAGGCCAGCCCGGTGAGGACGAAGATCGAATGGGAGAAGCCGCGATGATAGGTCATCTGCGACACCGGGTCGGCGTAGCGGATGACCACGTCGAGGTCCGGCACGGTGCCCAGTGCCGCGCCGTAGATGAGCGAGCGGCGGCCCTGGATGCGGCCGAGCACCGCACCTTGCAGCGCAGCACCGAGCACGGCTTGGGTGATGGAGTCCAAAGTCAGGCTTCCTCAATGGCAATCGAGGAAACCTAACCCCTGATACCTGGGTGGCGCAATCGCTGCTGTGTGACAACAAATGGCCGGTTATGCCTCAGAACAGCTGCCAGGTGTACACCAGGGTCAGCCGATTCTCATCGATGTCACTGCGGTAGTTCGACCGCGCCATCGCATTGCGGACCCTGATGCCCAGTCCCTTGAGCATCCCGCTCTGTACGGCATAGCCGATGTCCAGATCGCGCTCGCGGTCCTTGCCTTCGTATCCCCGGCCCGTGTCGACATTGTTGCCGGTGATGTAGCGCACCGTGGTGGTCAATCCAGGGATCCCCATCGCGGCAAAGTTGTAGTCGTAACGCACCTGGTACGAGCGCTCGTCGGTGTAGGCGAACTCATAGGTCGGCACTTCGTTGCCCAGCGGCGAGACATTGGCGAACACCCGGGGAAACGGGCTGTCGCCGTAGATACCCTGGTAGCCAACGTGGAAACTGTGGCCGCCATGCCGGGCGGTGAACATCGAGAAGAACGCCTGGTTGTCGATCTTGCCCAGCAACGCATCGCCATCCTCATGTGCAGTGAAGTAGCCAAGGTTGGCGCTCAGCACCCAATCCCCCAACGGCTTGCTGTGCTTCAGGCCGAGGAAACCTTGGTGGTAGATATCCTCAAGCTGCCCGTACCAGAGGCTGACGCTGCTCTGGTTGGCATTGAACGCATAGTCACCGCCCGCGTAGTTGAAGGCATCGCTTTCGGCCTGGCGCTGGGGCACATGGCCGAGCATGGCGTTCATCTTGCCGTCGCCGCCCTCGTTGCGCAGGTGCGTGCTGGTCAGGTGCCCGGCCTGCACGGTCAGCCCGTCGATTTCCGCCGAGCTGATGCTGGTGCCCTGGTAGGTCGGCGGCAACAGGCGGATATCGCTGAAGGTCAGCACTGGCAGGTTCGGCTGCAGTTCGCCCACGCGCAGCTCGGTCTTCGACAGCCTGGCCTTGAGAGCGGGCGCGATGCGGCTGTACTCGTCGGCTGCGCGGCCATCGCCGTGCACTGGCAGCAGGCCGGTGTTGACCCGGTCGGGGCTGCTGTCGAGCTTGATGCCGAGCAGGCCCAGGGCATCGACGCCAAAGCCGACCGGGCCCGGCGTGTAGCCGGATTTGAAGTCGAGGATGAAGCCTTGGGCCCACTCCTCGGCCTTGGACTGCCGGTTGGCCCCGACGATGTCGGAGAAATCACGGCTGAAGTAGTAATTGCGGGCGCTGAGGCTGGCTTTGGCATCCGCGAAGAAGCCACCTTCGGCGGCGAGCAAGGTGGGGCTGAGCAAGGTCAGCCCGATGGCGACACAAGGGGTGTGGTTCATTCCGAAGCTCTCTTGATCTTGTTGTTATGGATAAAGCGCGGGGAACACGGATATTCAGGGGTTGCGGCGCAGCACCTGCTGGGGTTGCGGGCGGCGCAGGCGCAGCAGTGCATGGGCCAGCAGGCCGAACAGCAGCCCCCAGAACGCCGCCGACAGGCCAAGGAAGGACACCCCCGAAGCGGTGACCATGAAAGTGAACAGCCCGGCATCACGTTCGCTGGGTTCGGCCAGGCTGCGCGCCAGGGCCTCACTGATGGCGCCGTACAAGGCAAGGCCGGCCAGTGCCGCGATCAATGCCGCCGGGAACGCGGCAAACAGCGACATCAAGGTGGCCCCGGCAATGCCCAGCAGCAGGTACAACGCGCTGCCAGCGACGGCCGCGACATAGCGCCGGCGCGGGTTCTCATGGGCTTCATGGCCGGTGCACAGGCTGGCGGTGACGGCCGCGAGGTTCAGCCCATGGCAACCGAACGGCGCAAGCAGCGAACCGGCCAGCGCACTGGCGCTGATCAGCGGGCTGGCCGGGGTGTCGTAACCGGCGTTGCGCAGCACTGCCATACCCGGCATGAACTGCCCGGTCAGCGCCACCAGCACCATCGGCAATGCCAGGCTGAAGGTTGCCGCCAGGCTGAACTGCGGGGTGATCCACTGTGGCGAAGCCAGCTCCAGCACCAGCGCCTCGCTGCGCAAGGCACCGCTGGCCAGGGTCACCACCGCGCCTGCGCACAGTACCGCGGCCACGGCGTAGCGTGGTTGCAGCCTGCGCATCAGCACGTAGGTGGTGAACATGGCCAAGACCAGCACGGGCTGCGCCGGGAGTGCCCGGAAAACCTCGGTACCGAAGCTGAACAGAATGCCAGCCTGCATGCCGGCGGCGATGGAGCCTGGCAAACGCGCGATGATACGGTCAAAGGCCCCGCTGATGCCGATCAGCAGCAGGACCAGGTTGGCGACCAGATACGCACCCACGGCCTGCTCCAGGCCGAGTTGGGGCAACGCGGTGACCAGCAATGCCGACCCAGGTATCGACCAGGCGATGACCACCGGTACCCGGTAATGCAGGCTGAGCAAGGCGCCGAGCACGGCACTGCCCATGGAAACAGCCCAGACCCAGGACGACAGCATGCCGTGGGACAGGCCGGCAGCTTCGGCGGCGTGGAAGATGATCACCAGCGGGCCGGCGTAGGAGATCAGGGTCGCGATGCAGCCGGCGACCAGGGCTGACAGGGAGCAGTCCTTGATCAGGGTTTTCATGTGATTTCTCGCAAGGCATCGGCCGGCCTTGGTGGCTGGCTCTTGTTCTGTGTTGCCTTCTTCGCGGGTAAACCCGCTCCCACAGGATCACCACAGGTCCGAAATTGACGCGAGCCCTGTGGGAGCGGGCTTGCCCCGCGAAGAAACCAGCGCGGTGTATCAGGCCTCCTGCAGTGCTCGCGGCCGCCCGCTGCGCTGCTCATCGGCATTGGCCTTGGCCTTCTGCAACTGGAAGTCGAACTTCAACTCGGCATGGCGGCCATCAGCCCCTTCATGGAACACCACTTCACCCACCAGCCCGTCACGGGTGGCATAGGCAAAGTCATCCCACAGGTACTTGTCCCCCGCCAGGTTGATCTGCGTGGTCAGGTGGCGGTGCCCCGGTGCCGAGATGAAGAAGTGCACGTGGGCCGGGCGCTGACCATGGCGGCCGAGCAGGTCCAGGCATTCCTGGGTCGGGCCCTGGGGATCGCAGCCATAGCCTGACGGCACGATGGATCGCGCGCGGTAGCGGCCGTCGGCATCGGTGACGATGCGTCGGCGCAGGTTGTACTCGGACTGGCTTTGATCGAAGAACGAGTAAGTGCCACGCGTGTTGGCATGCCACAGGTCAACGATGGCGCCGGCCAGCGGCTGCCCCTGTGGGTCGAGCACCTGGCCCTCGAGGAACATGACGGTAGCCACGCCGTCCTCGCTGCCGTCGTCCATGCGCACTTCACCGTGGGCGAGCGGCGCGCCCGCCACGTACAGCGGGCCTTCGATGGTGCGCGGGGTGCCGCCGGTCAAACCGACTTCGGCATCCTTGGCATCCTGCAGCAGGTCGAGGAAATGCTCGATGCCCAGGCCCGCCACCAGCAGCCCGGCTTCACCGCGCCCGCCGAGACGGTTCAGGTAGTCAACGGCATGCCAGAATTCGTCTTCGCTGACCTCCAGGTCTTCGATCAGGCGCGCGGTGTCTTGCAGCACACGCTGGATGATGCGCTTCAGGCGCGGGCTGCCTTGGTCATTGCCAAAGCCGGCGGCTTCTTCGAAGAACTTCTGGATATCGGCAGTATGGGAAATCTTCACGGTCATGATGGTTACCTCATCTTGTTCTTGTGCAAAAGGCTGGGGTCAGCGGTCATCGCTGTGGATCGACGACGGGTGGCGGCACAGGCCGTCGACCTCGATGTCCATGTACGGGAACAGCGGCAGCTGCATCAGCGTGTCGTGCAGCGCCTCGACGCTGGGCACGTCGAACACGCTGTAGTTGGCGTAGTGCCCGGCAATGCGCCACAGGTGGCGCCAGGTGCCCTCGCGCTGCAGGCGCTGGGCCAGTTCCTTCTCGTCGGCCTTCAGTTGCGCGGCCTTGGCCGGGTCCATGTCGACCGGCAGTTTCACGGTCATCTTCACGTGGAACAGCATGCTGCTTTCTCCTGTCTTGCAAATGTCCAAAGGCTTGCGCGCCCCTCTGTAGGAGCGGCTTCAGCCGCGAACACGGGCGAAGCCCGTGCCATCCCTGTGGGAGCGGGCTTGCCCGCGAACACGGGCGCAGCCCGTGCCATCTACCGAGTTGCCTATTTCGCGGGCAAGCCCGCTCCCACAGGGGGGGTGTGTTTTTCAGCGGCGGGCAAAGCGCGTCAGGCGTTGTTCGTCAAGGGTCAGGCCCAGGCCCGGGGTGCGTGGCACGTGCAGCTGGAAGTCGCGGTACTGCGGCGGCTCGTTGACGATCTCTTCGGTCAGCAGCAGCGGCCCGAACAGTTCGGTGCCCCAGGTCAGCTGGCGCAGGGTGAGGAAGGCATGGGCCGAGGCCAGGGTGCCGATCGAGCCTTCGAGCATGGTCCCGCCGTACAGGGCGATGCCCGCCGCTTCGGCGATCTGCGCGGTGCGCAGCACGGCGCGCGGGCCGCCGTTCTTGGCGATCTTCAGGGCGAAGATGCTGGCAGCACCCTCGGCGGCCAGGCTGAAGGCGTCCTCGACGCTCTCGATGGATTCGTCGGCCATGATCGGCGCCGGGCTGCGTTGGTTCAGGCGCACCTGGCCGCCGCGGTTGATGCGCAAGATCGGCTGTTCGATCAGGTCGATGCCGTTGTCGCCGAGCACCTGGCAGGCGCGGATGGCTTGCGATTCGTCCCAGTACTGGTTGACGTCCACACGCACGCTGGCACGCTCGCCCAGCTCGCGCTTGATCGCCACCACGTGTTTCAGGTCCTGCTCCAGCGGGTTGGCGCCGATCTTAAGCTTGAATACCCGGTGCCTGCGGATGTCCAGCATGTGTTCGGCTTCGCCGATGTCGCGGGCGGTGTCGCCGCTGGCCAGGGTCCAGGCCACTTCCAGGCTGTCACGCACACGCCCGCCGAGCAGTTCGCTGACCGGCAGGCCGAGGCGCTTGCCTTGGGCGTCGAGCAAGGCGCTTTCGATGCCGGACTTGGCGAAGGTGTTGCCCTTGGCCAGCTTGTCGAGCTTGAGCATGGCGGCGTTGATGTTGTCCGCTGGCAGGCCGATCAGCGCGGGTGCCAGGTACGCGTCGATGTTGGCCTTGATGCCCTCGGGGCTTTCGTAGCCGTAGGCCAGGCCGCCGATGGTGGTGGCCTCGCCGATGCCTTCGACGCCGTCGCTGCAGCGCAGACGCAGCACCACCAGGGTTTGCTGCTGCATGGTGTGCATCGCCAGCTTGTGCGGGCGGATGGTCGGCAGGTCGACAATGATTGCGTCCAGCCGTTCGATGGTCGGGCTTGTCATGCAAAAGCTCCAGTTCAGTCAGTAGAGGTGTCAGGCCGTCGCCACTTGCGCCTGGCGCCGGCCGCTGGCCAGGTGCACGGCCATGGCCAGCGCGGCGATCGCGCCGGGGATGGCGAAGGCGATGAAATTGAGTTGCAGCGGCAGGTTGATGCCCATCAGCGCACCGCCGAGCAGCGGGCCGACGATGGCGCCGTTACGGCCTATTCCTGAGGCCCAGCCAAGGCCGGTGGAACGCACCGACAGCCCGTAGAGCTGGGCAGCACCGGCATACAGCAGGATCTGCGTACCGATGGTGGTGGCCCCGGCGATGAAGATCAGCAGGTAGAGAATGGGCATCGGGCTGTTGACGCCGAGCAGGCTGATCGACAGCGCCGCCGCGATGAAGAAGGCCACCTTGACCTTGACCAGGTTGTAGCGATCACCCAGCCAGCCGCCGAGAATTGCCCCGGCCATGCCGCCGAAGTTCAACGCCAGCAGGAACGACAGGCTCGACCCCAGGCTGTAGCCCGCGTTGGCC
The DNA here is from genome assembly GCF_024349685.1 of Pseudomonas sp. LRP2-20. Lineage (NCBI taxonomy): Bacteria > Pseudomonadati > Pseudomonadota > Gammaproteobacteria > Pseudomonadales > Pseudomonadaceae > Pseudomonas > Pseudomonas sp. LR2-20. The sequence continues at coordinate 3,141,390 of NZ_AP025944.1, forward strand.
ATCAGCTTTGGCAGCCATGAACTCAGGGCGTAGACCATCAGCAGGCAGCAGAAGAACGCCAGCCACAGGGCCAGGGTGCGGATCGCCAAGCCATTGCGGAACAATTCCAGCACCGAGGTGCCGCCACCTTTGCGATCGGTTGCCTGCAGCAGGTCGTCCGCTTGCACATCGCAGCCTGGGTCCAGGCGCTTGAGCAACTTGCGGGCATCACCGGTCCGTCCCTGTCGCACCAGAAAGCCAATGGACTCTGGCAGGTAGTAAAGGATGACCGGCAACAGCAGCAGCGGTACCGCCGCGGCAAAGAACATCGATTCCCAGCCAAAACGCGGCAGCATGAAGATACCGACACCTGCCGAGAGCATGCCGCCCAGGGAATAGCCGCTGAACATGATCGCCACCAGCGTGCTGCGCAGGCGTTTGGGTGCGTATTCGTTCATCAGCGCCACGGCATTGGGCATCAGGCCGCCGCAGCCGAGACCGGCGATGAAGCGGTAGATGCCGAACTCACCGGGGCTGCTGGCAAAGCCGCTGAGGATGGTCGCCCCGGAGAACAAGGCGAAACAGATGGCGATCCCTTTCTTGCGCCCGATGCGGTCGGCCAGGCTGCCGAACGCCAGGGCGCCGAACATCATGCCGAACAGCGCGTAGCTGCCCAGTGCGCCGGCCTGCAACGGGGTCAGGCCCCACTCTTTCATGATCACCGGCAGCACCACGCCGTAGATGAACAGGTCGTAGCCGTCGAATATCAACAGCAGGCCGCACAGGGCCATGATCAGCCAGTGAAAGGACGTGAAGCGGGCGTTGTCGATGATCGGGTGTACGTCAAGGGTTCGCATGGCATCTGTCTCTCTTGTTGTTGTTTTGGAGGAACGCTTTGCCTGGGGGCTTTGCATGGGGAGGGTTCAGCCGAGATCACCGCCCCCCACCGGCAAGGTCACGCCGGTGATATAGGAGGCCTCGTCGGACGCCAGGAAGAGGATGGCGCCGACCTGCTCGTCGATGCTGCCGTAGCGGTGCATCAGGCTGCTCTGCAGGGTCTGGTCGACGATCTGCTGGTACCAGGCCTTGTCCTGCTCGCTCTGCTCGCTGTTGTTGCGCGGTACCCGGCGCGGTGGCGCCTCGGTGCCGCCGGGGGCGGTGGCGTTGACGCGGATGCCGCGGCCAGCGGTTTCGAAGGCCAGGCACGCGGTGAGTGCGTTGACCCCGCCCTTGGCCGCGCCGTAGGGCACGCGGTTGACGCCACGGGTGGCGATCGACGAGACGTTGACGATGGCGCCACTGCCGCGTTCGAGCATGTACGGCAGCGCGGCATGGCAGCACCACAGGGTCGGGAACAGCGAGCGGCGCACTTCGGCCTCGATCTGCTCCACTTCATAGTGCTCGAAGGGCTTGGCCCAGATGGTGCCGCCGACGTTGTTGACCAGGATGTCGAGGCGGCCGTAGGTTTCCACCGCCGTGGCCATGACCCGGGCGCAATCGGCATGCAGTTCGAGGTCGGCGGTGAGGGTCAGCATGCCCTCCCCGGCCAGCTCGTGGACCAGCTCGGAACGGTCCACCGCCACCACCTGCGCGCCTTCGGCCTTGAGCCGCCAACACACACCGCGGCCAATGCCTTGGGCGGCGCCGGTGACCAGGGCAACCTTGCCTTGGAATCTGTTGTTCATAATCGATCTCCGCTTCTGCGCTTGGCCTTGTGGGAGCGGGTTTACCCGCGAATGCGGCCGACCGGACATCACGGCCGAACCTGCTGACCTCTTCGCGGGTAAACCCGCTGCCACAGGGTGGGCATATGGCTTCGGAATAAAAGGAGGCCACCGTCACCCGCACGATGCCGGCAGCCCCGAGGAAACTCAGGCCGCAGCCGCCGCGAACTTCTCGTAGTAGAAGTTCGCCGGGGTGATGCCCTGCTCGCGGATGTACTGGCTCACCGCCTCGACCATCGGTGGCGGGCCGCACAGGTACACATCGACATCGCCGTCATTGAGGTGCTGCGGCGCGATGTGCTGGGTCACGTAGCCCTTCTGCGGGTACTGGCTGTCGGGGTTGGCCACGCAGGCGCTGAAGGTGAAGTTGGGGATGCGCGCGGCCAGTGCCTGCAGGCGGTCCAGCTCGACCAGGTCGAAATCGTTGGTGACCCCGTAGATCAGGTGCAGTGGGTGTTCGCTGCCCTGCTCGGCGATCTTCTCCAGCATCGCCGTGAACGGCGCCAGCCCGGTACCCCCGGCCAGCAGCAACAGCGGGCGCTGGATCGGCCGCAGGTAGAAACTGCCCAGCGGGCCGGCCAGGCTCATGCTGTCGCCGGCCTTGGCCAGGCTGGTGAGGAAGCTGCTCATCAGGCCGCCCGGCACATTGCGGATCAGGAAGCTGACCTCGCCGTCCTTCTGCAGCGAGCTGAAGGAATAGGCGCGGCTCTGGTCGCTGCCTGGCACCTTGAGGTTGACGTATTGCCCCGGCAGGAACGCCAGGCGGCTCAATGCCTCGCCCTTGATCGACAAGGCGATGGTGCTGGCCGACAGCTGGCGCACATCGCTGATGGCCGCTTCGAAACTGGCCTGTTCGGTCTTGCACAGCTGCGACGAAGCCGGTATGCGCACCACGCAATCGCTTTCGGCGCGCATCTGGCAGGTCAGCACGTAGCCCTCGGCGATTTCGTCTGCGCTCAGGGCGTCTTCGATGAAGTTGTCGCCCAGGTCGTAACGCCCGGATTCGGCCTTGCACTTGCAGGTGCCGCAGGCGCCGTCACGGCAGTCCAGCGGGATGTTGATGCCCTGGCGGTAGGCGGCGTCGGCCACGGTCTCATGGCCGCTGGCCTCGATGAAGCGGGTGACCCCGTCTTCGAAATTAAGTGCGATCTGGAAGCTCATGTTGCACCTCGCGGGCGAGCCTGGCCGTGGCGCGCCAGTTGGCACACCGAGTGGCTCGCGTTACCTCGTATCAGATGTGGTAGATGTCGATGACCTGACGCACGTAGTCGTTCTTCAGCACCACCTTCTTGGCCTTGATCAGCGGCTGCTCGCCGCGCAGGTCGAGGGTGTAGAAGCTGGTACCGAAGTAGCTGTCGGTGGTCTTGTAGCGAAAGCTCAGGGTGTGCCAGTTGAAGCGCACCTGGCAGCTGCCTTCGCCCTGCTCGACAATCTCGATGTTGCTGATGTTGTGCGAGGTGCGGGTGTCCGGCACGGTCGCACTGGAGCGCTCGGTCTTGATGCGGAACACGCGGTCTTCGAGGCCGCCACGGTTGCCATACCAGATCAGCGAGATTTCGCTCTGTGGGTCTTCGGTCAGGGTGTCGTCATCGTCCCAGGACGGCATCCAGAAGGTTGCGTCGCTGGCGTACAGTTCCAGCCACTGGTCCCACTGGGCATCGTCCAGGTAGCGCGCCTCGCGGTACAGGAAGTCGCGCACGGTGTCATGCAGGCTCATTGCACGGCCTCCACGGGGATCAGTTGCTGTTCCTGTTCGAGGGCTTTGATCATGGTGTCCTGCCAGTACTTGTGCTGCAGCACGAACAAGCCTTCGTCCTCGGTGCGCACGCCCGACAGCAGCGGCTTGAGTTCGATTTCCTTGGCGGCCTCATCGGCGCCTTCGACCCAGTGCTGCGCGCCACGGGACATGTCGTTCCAGCCGGTGCCGCCGCCGTAGCCGGTCTGGCACGAACGGAACTCTTCCAGGTCATCCGGGGTGGCCATGCCACTGACGTTGAAGAAGTCTTCGTACTGGCGGATGCGCTTGGCCCGGGCATCGGCACTCTCGCCCTTCGGCGCGATGCAGTAGATGGTGATTTCGGTCTTGTTCACCGAAATCGGCCGGGCGATGCGGATCTGCGAGCTGAACTGGTCCATCAGGTAGACGTTGGGGTACAGGCACAGGTTGCGCGAGTTCTCGATCATCCAGTCGGCGCGGGCCTGGCCGAAGTCGGCGGCCAGCTGGTCGCGGCGCTCGAAGGCTGGGCGGTCTTCGGGGTTGGCCCAACGGGTCCACAGCAGCAGGTGGCCGTGGTCGAAGGAATAGAAGCCACCCCCCTGCTTGGCCCAGGCGCCGGCGCTCATGGTCTTGATCTCGTCACCCGCTTCGCGCTGCTTGCGCTGGTTCTGGGTGGCGGCGTAGTTCCAGTGCACGGAGCTGACGTGGTAGCCGTCGGCGCCGTTCTCGGCGGTGAGTTTCCAGTTGCCCTCGTAGATGTACGAGCTGGCACCGCGCAGTACCTCCAGGCCTTCGGGGGACTGGTCGACGATCATGTCGATGATCTTCGCCGACTCGCCGAGGTGCTCGACCAGCGGCTTGACGTCGGCATTCAGGCTGCCGAACAGGAAGCCACGGTACGACTCGAAACGGGCGACCTTGGTCAGGTCGTGGGAGCCGTCGCAGTTGAAGCTGTCGGGGTAGCCGGCATTGCTCGGGTCTTTGACCTTGAGCAGCTTGCCGCTGTTGTTGAAGGTCCAACCGTGGAACGGGCAGGTGTAGCTGGCGCGGTTGCCGCGCTTATGCCGGCACAGCATGGCGCCGCGGTGACTGCAGGCATTGAGGAAGGCATTGAGCTCCCCGTCCTTGTTGCGCGCGATGAAGATCGGCTGGCGCCCCATGGTCAGGGTGAGGAAGTCGTTCTTTTCGGGGATCTGGCTTTCGTGGGCCAGGTAGATCCAGTTGCCCTCGAAGATGTGCTTCATCTCCAGGTCGAACAGGCGCGGGTCAGTGAACATCTCGCGTTTGCAGCGATAGACGCCGGTTTCACGGTCGTCCTCAAGCATGGCATTGAGGTAGTCGAATCCCAGGGACATGGCCAGGGTCTCCATTGTTATTGTTCAGACCGGGTCAGGTTAGGGGTTGCCCTGGGGCGGCAATATCCATCGCGTGCAGAGTGCTATCCGTTTTGTGCAAATATCGGCGCGATAGCATTTATCCATTGAACAGCGCGCATCGCTTGAAGTAAGCTCGGGCTCATTCACTGGAGAGCAACATGCCGAACAACACCCGCAACCACGCCAACCACACCGGTCGCACCCTGCGCCCTGTGCTGGCCGTTGCCGGCTGCAAGGCTGCTGCCAGCTATTACTTTGGGTATTGGTTTAGCCACTAGGCGCCGATACCCCCACGGCGCCCACCTTCGAGGGGCCGCCGAACATGAGAATACTCAAACCCCCGGTCGGCTCCCCGACCGGGGGTTTTGCTTTTCAGGCCATTGCACTTTTACCGATTCATATTGAGGACAGATTCATGAACTACGCCACTTATTACTCCGCAAACACCTATGCCTGGCGATTTAGCCAATCCCGTTCGGGCCAGCCTGCCGCCTCCGATCGGTCCCTCTCCGGTGGCAATGCTGCAGACAATCAATCAACGAATAGTCGAACACCTCGATAGGGCCGACCGCGCGGGCCAGAACCCGCCGTCCGCCCAGGGAACATACGCCATGCAAGCCTCGAACCTCGCTCTGCCCCTGACCCAACCGCACGCTGCCAACACCACCGTCAGCCAGCGCCTGCCCAGCCCGCACCTGCTCAAGCAGCAGATGCCGCTGTCCAGCGAACTCGCCCACCAGGTCCATAGCCACCGCCAGGCCATCCGCGCCATCCTCGAAGGCCGCGATGAGCGCCTGCTGGTAGTCGTTGGCCCCTGCTCGATCCACGACCCCCGCTCGGCCCTGGAATACGCCGACCGCCTGGCCGCCCTAAGCCGTGACGTCGATGACAAGCTGCTGCTGGTGATGCGCGCCTACGTGGAAAAACCCCGCACCACGGTGGGCTGGAAAGGCCTGGCCTACGACCCGCACCTGGACGGCAGCGACGACATGCATGCCGGCATCGCCCTGTCCCGTGGCTTGATGCTGAGCATGATCGAACGCGGCCTGCCGATCGCCACCGAGTTGCTGCAACCGATGGCCGCCGGCTACTTCGACGACCTGCTGGGCTGGGCGGCGATTGGCGCCCGCACCACCGAATCGCAGGTTCACCGGGAAATGGTCAGCGGCCTGGAACTGCCGGTGGGCTTCAAGAATGGCACCGACGGCGGCGTCGGCATCGCCTGTGACGCCATGCGCAGCGCTGCGGCGCCACACCGCCACTTCGGCATGGATGCGCAGGGCTACCCGGCAATCATCGAAACCCTGGGCAACCCGGACACCCACCTGGTGCTGCGCGGCGGCCACAAGGGCCCGAACTACGATGCCAACAGCATCGCCCAGGCCCGTCAGGGCTTGGCCAAGGCCGGCTTGCAGGCCCGCATCATGGTCGACTGCAGCCATGCCAACAGCGGCAAGGACCCTGCCCGCCAGCCAGCGGTATTCGAGGACGTGCTGGCCCAACGCCTGGCCGGTGACCGCTCGATTGTCGGGGTCATGCTCGAAGGCCACCTGTTCGACGGTTGCCAGGCCCTGGGCAAGGGCGCGCTGAAATACGGCGTGTCGATCACCGATGGCTGCCTGGGCTGGAGCGCGACCGAAGCCCTGCTGCGCGAGGCCGCTGCACGTATGTGAAGTGCCTACAGCAAGCCTGGCGAGACATGACCCGATCAAGTGCGCTAGGCTTGCCGTTTTCACCCCCCAAGGAGTAGTACCCATGGCACGCGCCACCGCCCGTCACATCCTCGTTGCCAGCGAAGAGAAGTGCAACGAACTCAAAGCCCAGATCGAAGCCGGTGCCGACTTCGCTGAAATCGCCAAGGCCAACTCCACCTGCCCGTCCAGCCGCCAGGGCGGTGACCTGGGCTCGTTCGGCCCAGGCCAGATGGTCAAGGAATTCGACACCGTGGTGTTCAGCGCCCCGGTCAACACCGTACAGGGCCCGGTGAAGACCCAGTTCGGCTACCACCTGCTGGAAGTGACCAGCCGCCAGGACTAAGTCATCGCATCCGATGATTATCCCTGTGGGAGCGGGCTTGCCCGCGAATAGGCCTGAGCAGTCAGCACGGTTGACTGGGCGGACCTATTCGCGGGCAAGCCCGCTCCCACAGGTCCTTCTGGGGGTCTGGATGCTGTGCATGGGCTGGCTGGCCCAGGCCGCACCTACTCACGCTTTGACTGTTTACGGCGAAGCCCCCCGCTACGGCGAAAGCTTCCGCCACTTCGACTACGTCAACCCCGACGCCCCCAAAGGTGGCCTGATGCGCCGCTCGGCCATCGAGATCGGCCAGTTCGACCATATCCTGCCGTACATCGACAAAGGCATCGGCGTCAGCGAAGTCGATGGCTGGCTGTACGCGCCCCTGGCGCAACGCTCGTTCGACGAGCCTTATACCGTCTACGGCCTGATTGCCCGGCGCATGGAACGTGGCCCGGATGACGCCTGGCTGCGCTTCGAGATCGACCCCAAGGCAACCTTCGCCGATGGCAAGCCGGTGCGCGCCGAAGATGTGCGCTTCAGCTTCGACAAGCTGATGGCCGAAGGCAGCCTCAAGTACCGCACCCAGTTCGCCGATGTCGCCGGGGTCACGGTCGAAGGCCCGCGCCAGGTACGCTTCGACTTCAAGCAGCCCCACGGCCGTACCCTGGCCCTGGACCTGGCCAGCCTGCCAGTACTGCCCGAGCACGACTGGGCCAACCGCGACTTCGTCAACGGCGCCGGCTTCGACAAGCCGGTCGGCAGCGGCCCGTATCGCATTGGGCGCATCGACAACGGCCGCAGCATCACCTTCGAACGCGACCCGAACTGGTGGGCCAAGGACCTGCCGGTCAATCGCGGGCGCTACAACTTCGAACACATCCGCATCGAATACTTCGGCGACACCGAAGTGGCGCGTCAGGTGCTCAAGGGTGGCGGCTACGACTACAACCGCGAGTTTTCCGCCACCGCCTACACCCTGGGCTACAACGGCGCACAGCTGGACGATGGCCGCCTGCAGCGCGCGCACCTCGGCCCGGCCAAGCCGCAGGCGGCCCAGGGCTTCGTGTTCAACCTGGACAGGCCACAGTTCAAGGACCGCCGTGTGCGTCAGGCGCTGGCCATGCTCTGGGACTTCGAGTGGAGCAACCGGCAGATGATGCGCAACATGTACATCCGCCAGCAGAGCGTGTTCTCCAACACGGCATTGGCCGCCCGCGCGCTGCCGGATGCAGGCGAGCTCAAGCTGCTCGAACCGCTGCGCGGTCGGGTGCCGGACGAAGTCTTCAACCAAGTCTTCACCGCGCCGGTCACCGATGGCTCGGGCATCATCCGCCCGCAACAACTGCAGGCGCTGGCCTTGTTGCAACAGGCCGGCTGGCACCCCGATGGCGATCGCCTGGTCAATGCCCAGGGCGAGCCGCTGGCATTCACCTTCCTCAACGGCCAGTCCGGCATGGAGCGTTTGCTGCTGCCGTGGAAGCGCAACCTGGCACAGATCGGCATCACCTTGAACATCCGCAACGTCGACTCGGCGCAGTATGTGAACCGGCTGATGGCCCGCGACTACGACATGATCGTCACCGGCTATTCGGTCACCCTGTCGCCGGGCGCCGAGCTGTACAACTACTTTGGTTCGGCCGCCGCCAACGACCCAGGTTCGAACAACCTGATGGTGCTCAAGGACCCGGTGGTGGACCAGCTGATCGACGGCCTGGTACGCGCCGACACCCAGGCCGACATGCTGCACCACGCCCATGCACTGGACCGGGTGCTGCAATGGAACTACTACTGGATCCCCAACTATTACCCGCCGGGCAGCTCGACGGTGTGGTGGAACCGCTTTGGCCTGCCGAAAACCCAGCCCGCCTATGACGAAGGCCTGGACAGCTGGTGGGAAATCAGCCCGACGGCGCTGACCAACGCGCAGATGGCCGAACGACAGAAGGCCAAGCCATGACCAGCTACATCCTGCGGCGCCTGCTGCTGATCATCCCGACCTTGCTGGCGATCCTGCTGGTCAACTTCGCCATCGTCCAGGCCGCCCCCGGTGGCCCGGTCGAGCAGGCCGTGGCGCGGTTGCAGGGCCTCGGCGGTGGCGCGCCCGGCTCGCGGGTAGAGGTGGTACACGGCGAATCCCGTGCCACCCGCGGTCTGGACCCGAAGCTGATCGAGGAGATCAAACGCCAGTACGGCTTCGACAAGACAGCGCCAGAGCGCCTGTGGCTGATGCTCGGCCAGTACGCCCGGCTGGACTTCGGCCAGAGTTTTTTCCGCGGCGCCAAGGTCACCGACCTGATCCTCGACAAGCTGCCGGTGACCCTGTCGCTGGGCTTCTGGGCCACGCTGATCACCTACCTGGTGTCGATCCCGCTGGGCATCCGCAAGGCGGTGCGCCATGGCAGCCGCTTCGATGCCTGGAGCAGCGCGCTGATCGTGGTCGGCTATGCCCTGCCCTCGTTCCTGTTCGCCTTGCTGCTGATCGTATTGTTCGCCGGTGGCACTTCGCTGAACTGGTTCCCGGTACGTGGCCTGGTCTCGGACGACTTCGACCAGCTCAGCCTGCTGGGCAAGGTCGCCGACTACTTCTGGCACCTGGTACTGCCCGTCGGCGCCCTGGTGATCGGTGGCTTTGCCACCCTCACCCTGCTGACCAAGAACGCCTTCCTCGATGAAATCTCCCGCCAGTACGTGGTCACCGCCCGCGCCAAGGGCCTCAGCGAACGCCGCGTGCTGTATGGGCACGTGCTGCGCAACGCCATGCTGCTGGTGCTGGCCGGGCTGCCGCAGGCGTTGATCACCGTGTTTTTCGCAGGCTCCTTGCTGATCGAGGTGATCTTCTCCCTCGACGGCCTTGGCCGCCTGAGCTACGAGGCGGCCGTGTCACGCGATTACCCGGTGGTGTTCGGCACGCTGTTCATCTTCACCCTGGCCGGCCTGCTGTTCCGCCTGATCGGTGACCTGGCCTTCACCGTGCTCGATCCGCGCATCGACTTCGACTCGAGGGCACACTGATGCTGTCGCCAGTCTCGCGTCGTCGCCTGCTGCGCTTTCGCCGCAACCGCCTGGGCTGGGTGTCGCTGTGGCTGTTTGCCGGCGTGCTGCTGCTGAGCCTTTGCGCCGAACTGGTGGCCAACGACAAACCCCTGCTGCTGAGCTACAAAGGCGACTTGTACATGCCGGCGCTCAAGCGCTACAGCGAACAGCAGTTCGGTGGCCAACTGCCGTTCCAGCCAGACTACCGCAGCGCCTATGTGCGCCAGCTGATCGAGGGCCAGGGCGGCTGGATGCTGTTCGCCCCCATCCCGTTCAGCGCCGACACCCCCAACTACGACCTGCTGGTGCCCACCCCCAGCCCACCCAGCGCGAGCAACTGGCTGGGCACCGACGACCAGGGCCGCGACGTGCTGGCGCGGGTGCTGTATGGCACCCGCACCTCGCTGTTGTTCGCCTTTGCCCTGACGCTGATCAGCGTGCTGATCGGTGTTGGCGCCGGCGCGCTGCAAGGCTATTACGGCGGCTGGGTGGACCTGTTCGGGCAACGCCTGCTGGAGGTGTGGTCGGGGCTTCCGGTGCTGTACCTGCTGATCATCCTCAGCGGCTTCGTCGAGCCGGACTTCTGGTGGCTGCTGGGGATCATGGCGCTGTTTTCGTGGTTGACCCTGGTGGATGTGGTGCGCGCCGAGTTTCTCCGTGGGCGCAACCTGGAGTACGTGAAGGCGGCCCGAGCATTGGGGTTGCCGGATACCCAGGTGATGCTGCGCCACGTGCTGCCCAACGCGATGAATGCGACGCTGACCTATGTTCCCTTCATGCTGACCGGGGCGATCACCACCTTGACCGCTCTGGACTTTCTTGGCTTCGGCATGCCCGCCGGCAGTGCCTCGCTGGGCGAGCTGGTGACTCAGGGCAAGCAGCATCTGGAGGCGCCCTGGCTGGGCTTTACCGCGTTTTTTGCACTGGCGGTGATCCTGTCGCTGCTGGTGTTCATCGGGGATGCCCTGCGCGAAGCGTTCGACCCCAGAGGATAGGTTTTCAGGCCCGGCCTCTTCGCGGGCAAGCCCGCTCCCACAGGATCGCCACAAAGCTGAAAAGTGTGGAATACCTGTGGGAGCGGGCTTGCCCGCGAAAAGGCCGGGCCTGCACCCACAAGATTCAGGTAGAAGAAGATGCACGACAGCGACAGCCTCAAGGACTACCCCCAGGTACGGCAACTGGCGATCCGCTCGCTGTTCGAGATCATCGAGCAGTCCAGCGAAGGCACGGTGATCGTCGACCGCGACGCTCGCATCGTCTGGATGAACGAGCGCTACGCCAGGCGTTTTGGCCTCACCGACGCCGCCAGCGCAATCGGCCAGCCCTGCGAGGCGGTCATCCCGGGCAGCCTGATGCGTCAGGTGGTGAGCAATGGCCGGCCAATCCTGCTGGACATGCTCGACACCCCCAACGAGCCGCTAGTGGTGATGCGCCTGCCGATCCACGATGCCCAGGGTGCACTGATCGGCGCCATCGGCTTTGCCCTGTTCGAAGAGCTGCGCAGCCTGTCGCCCCTGCTCAAGCGCTATTCGAGCATGCAGCAGGAACTGGCCAGCACCCGTTCGCAATTGCGCGCACGCCAGGCCAAATACAGCTTCGCCCAGTTCGTCGGCAGCAGCCCGGCCAGCCTCGAGGCCAAGCGCCGCGCGCGGCGCGGTGCGGGCAGCGATTCGCCGGTGCTGCTGCTGGGCGAAACCGGCACCGGCAAAGAGCTGCTGGCCCATGCCATCCACGCCGCCTCCGCGCGGGCACACAAGGCCTTCGTCAGCATCAACAGCGCAGCGATCCCCGAGACCTTGCTGGAGGCCGAATTCTTCGGCACCGCGCCCGGCGCCTTTACCGGTGCCGACCGCAAGGGCCGCAGCGGCAAGCTGCAACTGGCCGAGGGCGGCACGTTGTTCCTCGACGAAATCGGTGACATGCCCCTGGCGCTGCAGAGCAAGCTGCTGCGTGTGCTGCAGGAAAAGGAGTACGAACCGGTCGGCTCGAACCAGATGCTGCGCAGCGATGTGCGCATCATTGCCGCTACCTCCATCGACCTGCAGGCCGCCATGGCTCGGGGGGCGTTCCGTGCCGACCTGTACTACCGGCTGAATGTGCTGCCGATCGCGGTACCGCCGCTGCGCGAGCGGATCGAGGACCTGCCGGCGTTGTGCGAAGCGATCCTGGCCGAACTGGGCAGCCAGTACGAGCTGGAGCTCGATGCCCTGGCCTTGTTGGCGCGGCACGCGTGGCCGGGGAACATTCGCGAGCTGCGCAATGTGCTGGAGCGGGCGACATTGCTGACTGACCAGCCACGCCTGGGCGTAGCCGAGCTGACGGCGGCGCTGGGGCCGTTGAGCCCGGTTGCGGGTCAGGAACAGCGGATGAGCTATCGTGAGGCGTGTGAACAGTTCGAGCGGCAGCTGATTGCCGGGGCGTTGGCCGAACAGGCGGGGAATGTGCCGGAAGCTGCCAAGGCGCTGGGGTTGGGGCGCTCGACCTTGTACAAGAAAATGGTAGCCCTTGGTCTCTGATTAGAGAATTTTGTTTCCGTTTGGAGATTATTGCGAGGGCTACGCCCTCGATCGCGGCTGAAGCCGCTCCTACAGGGGTATCGCGGTCTCCTGTAGGAGCGGCTTCAGCCGCGATGGGCTGCAAAGCAGCCCCGTGCAATCTCAAAATGTAGACACCGCTCATCACCAAACTTAATAATTCCTTTAAATTCAACCAGTTACAGATTTGGCACGATTCCCGCTATCTCCCGGTCACCCATAACAACAAGACTCACCCAGGAGATCCACCCCGATGACCGTGCTCATCGCCCTCGCCGCCTTGGCCCTGCTGATGCTGGCCGCCTACCGCGGTTACAGCGTAATCCTCTTCGCCCCGATCGCCGCCCTCGGCGCCGTCCTGCTCACCGACCCGGCCGCCGTGGCCCCCGCGTTCACCGGGGTGTTCATGGAAAAAATGGTCGGCTTCATCAAGCTGTACTTCCCGGTGTTCCTGCTCGGCGCGGTGTTCGGCAAACTCATCGAACTGTCGGGCTTCTCGCGCTCGATCGTCGCCGCCGCCATCCGCCTGCTCGGTACCCGCCAGGCGATGCTGGTCATCGTGCTGGTCTGCGCCCTGCTCACCTACGGTGGTGTGTCGTTGTTCGTGGTGGTGTTCGCGGTGTATCCGTTCGCCGCCGAGATGTTCCGCCAGAGCGACATCCCCAAACGCCTGATCCCGGCGACCATCGCCCTGGGCGCGTTCTCGTTCACCATGGATGCCTTGCCCGGCACCCCGCAGATCCAGAACATCATCCCCAGCACCTTCTTCAACACCACCGCCTGGGCCGCGCCATGGCTGGGCCTGATCGGCACGCTGTTCGTGTTCTGCAGCGGCATGCTTTACCTGCAGCGCCAACGCAACAAGGCTCAGCGAGCGGGTGAAGGCTACGGCAGCAACCTGCGCAACGAGCCTGAGACGGCTGCCGACCTGGCCCTGCCCAACCCCTGGCTGGCCCTGTCGCCGCTGGTGCTGGTGGGCGTGATGAACCTGCTGTTCACCCACTGGATCCCGCAGTGGTACGGCACCAGCCACACCCTACAGTTGCCCGGCATGAGCGCGCCGGTAAACAGTGACGTGGCCAAGCTCACGGCAATCTGGGCGGTGCAGGCCGCGCTGCTGGTAGGCATCCTGATGGTGCTGGTGTGCGCCTTCGGGGTGATCCGCGAACGCCTGGCCGAGGGCACCAAGAGCGCGGTCGGCGGCGCCCTGCTGGCGGCCATGAACACTGCGTCCGAGTACGGTTTTGGCGCGGTGATCGCCTCGCTGCCAGGTTTTCTGGTACTGGCTGATGCCTTGCGCGGCATTCCCAATCCGTTGGTCAACGAAGCGATCACCGTGACCCTGCTGGCCGGCATCACCGGCTCCGCCTCAGGTGGCATGAGCATCGCCCTGGCGGCCATGAGTGACAGCTTCATCGCCGCGGCCCACGCCGCCAACATTCCCCTCGAAGTGCTGCACCGGGTGGCCGCGATGGCCAGCGGCGGCATGGACACCCTGCCGCACAACGGCGCGGTGATCACCTTGCTGGCGGTGACCGGGCTGACCCACCGCGAAGCCTACAAGGACATTTTCGGTATTACCCTGATCAAGACCCTGGCGGTATTCGTGGTCATCGCCACCTTCTACGCCACCGGCATCGTCTAAGGAGTTTCTGCATGACTTTGAAAGGCAAGACTGCACTCGTCACCGGCTCCACCAGCGGCATCGGCTTGGGCATCGCCCAGGTGCTGGCCCGCGCCGGTGCCAACATCCTGCTCAATGGCTTCGGCGACCCGGCGGCGGCACTGGCGCAAATCGCCAGCCATGGCGTCAAGGTTGCCCACCACCCGGCGGACCTGGCCGAGGTGGCGCAGATCGAAGCGCTGTTCGCGATGGCCGAGCGCGAGTTCGGCGGTGTCGACATCCTGGTCAGCAACGCCGGCATCCAGCACGTGGCGCCGGTGGAGCAGTTCCCGCTGGAGAGCTGGGACAAGATCATCGCCCTCAACCTCTCGGCCGTGTTCCATGGCACCCGCCTGGCCCTGCCGGGCATGCGCGCGCGCAACTGGGGGCGGATCATCAATATCGCTTCGGTGCACGGGCTGGTCGGTTCCACCGGCAAGGCGGCCTATGTGGCGGCCAAGCACGGTGTGGTCGGGTTGACCAAGGTGGTGGGGCTGGAAACCGCCACCAGCAACGTCACCTGCAATGCCATCTGCCCAGGCTGGGTGCTGACCCCGCTGGTGCAGAAACAGATCGACGATCGTGCCGCCAACGGCGTCGACCCACAGCAAGCACGGCACGATCTGCTGGCCGAGAAACAACCCTCGCTGGCCTTCGTCACGCCCGAGCACCTCGGTGAGCTGGTACTATTCTTGTGCAGCGAGGCCGGTAGCCAGGTTCGCGGAGCCGCCTGGAACGTCGATGGTGGCTGGTTGGCCCAATGACGGGCGGCCTGGGCCTGGCAACGGTCTTGCACTCGTTCATCTGCAAGGAGGCCCTATGCGCCCTAACCCAATGACCGCGATCTTTGCCCTGACCCTGGCCGCCGTCGCTCCGGCGATGGCTGCCAGCCTCAAGGACGTCGCGCCCTATCCCGAGGCGGAAAAAGGCTTTACCCGGCAGGTCATCCACCTGCCGGCGCAAACCGATGAATCGGCCCACAAGCTGGAAATCCTGGCGGGCAAGACGCTGCAAGTGGACTGCAACCGCCAGCGCCTGGCCGGCAGCCTGCAAGAGCACACCCTGGAAGGCTGGGGCTACAGCTACTACCGCCTGGACAAGGTCGGTGGCCCGGCCAGCACCCTGATGGCCTGCCCGGATGGCAAGAAGACCCAGGCCTTCGTGCCGGTGGTCGGTGAAGGCTTCATGCTGCGCTACAACAGCAAGCTGCCGGTGGTGGTGTACGTGCCCAAGGGGGTCGAAGTGCGTTATCGCGTGTGGTCGGCGTCGCCTGACGTGCAAAGCGCTAAAGTGGAATAAACAACCCCGAGGGCCTCGTCGTGGGGCCCTCGACCTCAAGCAGTATCGGGAGGTTCGGCATGAACGACGTGCTCTGGCGCCCCTCCACGGCGCAGATCGAAGCCAGCCGGATGGATGCCTTCCGTCGCCGGGTCAACCTGCGCTACAACCTGCAGCTCAACGACTATGCGGCCTTGCACCGCTGGAGCATCGAGCAGCGCGCGGCCTTCTGGCAAACCCTTGCCGACTATTTCCAGGTGGCCTGGCACACCCCGCCCAGCCAGATCCTCAGCGAAGGCGCGCTGATGCCTCAAGCCCGCTGGTTCAGCGGCGCCACCCTGAATTTCGCCGAACACCTGCTGCGCCGGCGTGACGACCGACCTGCACTGGTTTCTGTTCGCGAAGATGGCCAGCGGGTAGTCTTCACCCATGCCCGACTGGCCGCCGAAGTCGCGGGCCTGCAGAAGGCGTTCAAGGCCGCCGGCATCGAGCCCGGAGACCGCATCGCCGCCGTGATGCCCAACACCTGGCAGACCCTGGTGGCGATGCTCGCCTGCAGCAGCCTTGGCGCGGTCTGGTCGACGTCTTCGCCAGAGTTCGGCCTGCACGGCATCATCGACCGGTTTGGCCAGATCGAACCGAAACTGCTGTTGGTCTGCGCCGGTTATCAATACGCCGGCAAGTCGATCGATCAGGTCGACAAGATCAACCAGGTCTGCGCCCAGCTTCCGGGGCTGCAGCAGTTGATCGTGGTGCCTTATACCCGCCCCCAGACCCAAGCGTCCGAATTCAGCGCCGCCAAGGTCAGCCTGTGGGACGACTTCTACAAGGCCGGTGGCGAACCTTTATTTGCTTCGCTGCCATTCGACCACCCGCTGTACATCCTCTATTCCAGCGGCACCACCGGTGTGCCCAAGTGCATCGTCCACCGCGCCGGTGGCGTGCTGCTGCAGCACCTCAAGGAACACGGCCTGCACAACGACCTGAAGGCCGACGACGTACTGTTCTACTACACCACCTGTGGCTGGATGATGTGGAACTGGCTGGCCAGCGGCCTGGCCATCGGTGCCACCCTGGTGCTGTACGACGGCTCGCCATTCCACCCCGGCCCCGAGCGCCTGCTCGACCTGATCGACGCCGAACGCATCCAGGCCTTCGGCACCAGTGCCAAGTACCTGGCCGCGCTGGAGCAGCAAGGGCTGGAGCCTGCGCGCAGTCATCGGCTGGACAGCCTGCAACTGATCCTCTCCACCGGCTCGCCCTTGTCGCCTCACAGCTACGACTACGTGTACGGCAAGATCAAGGCCGACCTGTGCCTGGCGTCGATGTCCGGGGGCACCGATATCGTCTCGTGCTTCGTGCTCGGCAACCCGACCCTGCCGGTGCGCCGCGGCGAGATGGCCTGCAAGGGCCTGGGCATGGCGGTGGAGGTGTGGAACGAACAGGGCCAGCCGGTACTCGATGAAAAAGGCGAGCTGGTCTGCACCCGCAACTTCCCCTCCATGCCCTTGGGCTTCTGGAATGACGACGGCGGCAGCCGCTACCACGACGCCTATTTCAGCCAGTTCCCCGGGGTCTGGACACAGGGCGACTACGCCGAGCAGCGTAGCAGCGGCGGCCTGCTGATACATGGCCGCTCCGATGCCGTGCTCAACCCGGGCGGCGTGCGGATCGGCACCGCAGAGATCTACCGCCAGGTGGAAAAGGTCGAAGAAGTGCTGGAAAGCGTGGCCATCGGCCAGGACTGGCACGGCGATGTGCGCGTGGTGCTGTTTGTGCGCCTGCGCGATGGCCTGCAACTGGACGACGCCCTGCGCCAGCGCATTCGCCAGGTGATCCGCCAGTACACCACGCCACGCCATGTGCCGGCGGTGATTGCCCAGGTCAGCGACATCCCGCGCACCATCAGCGGCAAGCTGGTGGAACTGGCCATCCGCAATGTGGTGCATGGGCTGCCGGTGAAAAATACCGATGCCCTGGCCAACCCCCAGGCGCTGGAGCAGTTTCGTGACCGCACGGAGCTGCGTGATCAGGCATAATGGCGCCCTTTTTTGCCCCGAAGCACAGGTGTCCCATGAAAGCTCAAGCCCGCCACATCCTGGTCAAGACCGCTGACGAAGCCGAAAAGCTCAAACAGCGCATCGCCAACGGCGAAGCTTTCGATGTGCTGGCCAGGAAGTTCTCCATCTGCCCTTCGGGCAAACGTGGCGGCGACCTCGGTGAAATCCGCCCCGGGCAGATGGTAGGCGCGATCGACCAGGTGATCTTCAAGAAGCCCCTGCGCGTGGTCCACGGCCCGATCAAGAGCAAGTTCGGCTTCCACCTGGTGCAGACCTTCTACCGCGACTGATAGCTACAGGCCACCTGACATTTTTGCCAGTTGTCCCTTGTTCGCGCATTACATACAACTCAGGCAGGGCCGAAACGGCACAAGAGATGCCGACTCAGGTAGTGGTCCCTTCAAATGGACACGGAGACCTGCCGATGCGTTGCCCTCGCCTGCTGCTGCCTGCTGTTTTTTCTCTGCTCCCCTTGCCGCTGATCGTTCATGCCCAAGCCTTGGTGGTTTCGCCTGGCGATAACCTGGGCGTGATCGTGCAGACCTCAGCCATCGACGATTACAGGATGACCGGCGGCAGGGTGCAATCGCTCAACCAAGGGCAAGGCTACGACAGTTCTACATGGCTGGCGGGTGGATCATCGTCGCATTCGAGGACGGCGACTACGCGATCTTCGCTGGCGGGCGTATTGGCCGGGTCGACCTCAAGCTGGCCGACAACTACTTCGCTATGTCCCAGGACCTTGGTATCGAGACCCGGATCGATGGCAATCTGGTCAGTGGTTTCGACAATGACATCATCATTGTTAGCGACGGCACCATAGGTGGCAACATCAGCACCAGCGGCGGTACCGACGAGATCACCCTCAGCGGCGGCCTGTTAAAAGGCAATGTACTGGCCAGCACCGGCGACGACCGCTTCACCTGGACAGGCGGCCGCATTGGCGGCAAGGTCGATATGGGCCCAGGTGATGACCATGCAAGCATCGTTGGCCTCGACTCCGGCACATTGGTCACCGTACTGGACGGAGGTCGTGGCAATGACAGCCTGGTATTCGAGAACAGCCAGGTCAATGGCGGAGCCCGGTATGTCAATTGGGAGGCAATCGGTCTGTTCGAAAACAGCCGCCTCACACTCGACGATACCTTGACCCTTGGTGATGGCACCCCTGAGCAACCTGGCAGCGGCACGGGTGACCTGCTCATTGACGGCAGCAGTACGCTGATATCCCGCCAGGGATCCATCAGCGCCATCAGCGAAGGGCAAAAGGCAACGCTGCACAGTGCAGGCACCATCGACTTGACGACGGGCAATGACGCCCAAGGCCACCTGACCATCCATGGCAACTACCAAGGTGACAATGGCCTGCTGCGGGTGAACAGCGTGCTCGCGGGCGACGGCGCGGCATCCGACCGGCTGGTGGTCAGCCAGGGCAGCATCAGCGGCAGCACGCGCCTGGAGGTCAACAACCTGGGTGGCAGCGGCGCCGCCACGCACCAGAACGGCATCCAGGTCGTCGAAGCCCGTGATGGCGCCACCAGCACCGCCACGGCCTTTGTGCAGACACAGAC
This sequence comes from Pseudomonas sp. LRP2-20, assembly GCF_024349685.1. Taxonomy (NCBI): domain Bacteria; kingdom Pseudomonadati; phylum Pseudomonadota; class Gammaproteobacteria; order Pseudomonadales; family Pseudomonadaceae; genus Pseudomonas; species Pseudomonas sp. LR2-20. The sequence continues at coordinate 3,160,344 of NZ_AP025944.1, forward strand.
ACTCTCTGTCGGTGCCTACGACTACCGGCTGTTCAAAGGCGGTGTGACCGCTGGCAGCGAAAACAGCTGGTACCTGCGCTCGACGCTGGTGGCAACCCCTGCCTCCCAAGCACCAGGCGAACCTCCGGTCGAGCCCGCAGCGACCCCGCCCGTGGCTGCGCCGGCCCCCGGCCAGGCCGAGCTGCCAGCCCCGGTGGCCGGCGTCAGCGTGCCCTTGTATCGACCAGAAGTACCGGTTTATGCCGCAGCCCCACGGGGTGCGGCGATCATTGCCCGTCAGGCCCTGGGCACCTTCCACCAGCGCCAGGGTGACCAACAGCTGCTGACCGGCCAAGGCGCCCTGCCCGCCAGCTGGGGCCAGGCCTACGGCGGCGCGCTGCGCGAGCAATGGAGCGGCACCGTAAGCCCGAGCCTGGACGGCAATCTGTATGGTTTCAAGGTGGGTCAGGACCTGTATGCCAAGCTCAGCGATAACGGCTATCGCCAGCATCTGGGCCTGTATGTCAGCCACAGCCGTCTGGATGCCGATGTCAAAGGCTTCGCGTTGGCAGTAGAAGACCGCAGCGTCGGTGACCTGAAGCTCGATGGCGACAGTGTCGGCGGCTACTGGACGCTGGTTGGCCCGCAAGGTTGGTACCTCGACAGCGTGCTGCAGTATACGAAACTCGATGGCCGCGCCCGTTCCGAGCGGGGTGACAAGCTGAACATCGACGGCCACGCCTGGACCGCATCGCTGGAGTCCGGCTACCCGATCAGCGTGTCCGAACGCTGGACCCTGGAGCCCCAAGCCCAGCTGATTGCCCAGAAAGTCTCGCTGGACAGCGCCAACGACAGCATCTCGCACGTCAGCCACCACGCTCAGGTCGAGCTGACCGGCCGGCTCGGCGTGCGCCTTGAAGGTGCCTTCAGCGCCAGCAGTGGCCGCCTGCTGCAACCCTATGCTCAGCTCAACCTTTGGCACGGCGACGGCGGCCGCGACACCTTGACGTTCGATGGGGCGGACAAGATCAAGACCGATTACCGCTACACCTCGCTGCAGCTGGAAACCGGCCTGGTCGTCCAAGTCAGCGAGGCGCTGAGCCTGCATGGCGGCGTGCAGTACACGAGCAATCTGGACAGCCGCCAACAGGAAAGCAGTGCCGCAAACGTGGGCCTGCGCTTCAATTTCTAACGGCGCGCCGCCAGCAGGCCGAGGCCGGCGCAACCGAGCAGCGAGGCGCTGACCCGGTTGAACAGCCGGCGCGGGCCGGGCTGGCTGAACCAGCGCTGCATGTAGGCGCCCAGACCTGAGTAAATGGCGATGGCCGCCCACTCAAGCAGCAGGAACAACACGCCCAGCCAGAGGAACTGCTCGCTTACCGGGGTGGCGCTGCCGACCGTTACGAACTGGGGCAGGAAAGCGGTAAAGATCAGGATCGCTTTCGGGTTGCCCGCCGCTACCCAGAACTCCTGGCGCGCCAGGCGCCAGGTACCGCGCGGGTGATCACTGGCCATCACGGCCTCGCCCACCGGGGCGCGCCACAGCTGCCAGGCGATGTAGAACAGGTACGCCGCACCCACCACCTTGATTGCCAGGAACAGGTATTCGCTGGTGTGCAGCACCACCGCCAGGCCCATGGCGGCCAGGGCGATCATGCCGCTGAAGGCGAGAATCCGCCCGCCACCGGCCACGCAGGCGGTGCGCAGGCCGTAGCGGCTGGCATTGTGCAGCGACAACAGGTTGTTCGGCCCCGGCGCCATGTTCAGGGCAAAGCAGGCGGGGATGAATAGCAACAGGCTCGACAGGTCCATTTTGTTCTCCAGGCAAATCAGACGCTACTGTCGATGCCAGGCGAGGGCCGGGTCAAGGTACAGCCAACGGCAAAAACTGTACGGTCAAGCGCCCGGCGCTGCTAAGCTGCCGAGCTGATCGAGGAACCCATCATGCCCACTGCCCGCTCCCAGCTCTGGCGCGACCCGGCACTGCCCTGGGTGGAAAGCCGCCGTGCCTGCCATAGTCGCGCCTGCTACAAGGCGCACAGTCACCCGACCTTCTCCATCGGCGCGGTGGATGCCGGCAGCAGCTGTTTCAGCGGCGCTGGCGACGGGCAAGAGCGCCTGACGCCGGGCACGCTGGTGCTGGTGCCAGCGCAGCGGGTACATGCCTGCAACCCCGAACCCGGCCAAGCCTGGAGCTACCAGATGCTGCATGTGGATGCCGGCTGGCTGGCGCAGTTGCGCCTGGAGTCAGGGCTCGCAGCCGCCAGGCCGGGTGCCCCTGCGCGGATCAGCCGGGAACCGGCGCTGTACCGCGAATTCTGCGCATTGAACGGCCTGCTCTTCTCGGCAGCGAGCAGCCGCGAAAAGGAAGCAGCGCTGGTGGCATTCCTCGGCGATCACGATTTTTCGGCGCAACCGGCATCGCTCGCAGCCCCCTCGCCTGCGCTGGAGATGCCTACCTTGCGTGGGCTGATCGAACATATCGAAGCGCAAGACCTGGCGCACCTGAGCCTTGAGCAGCTGGCCGGGCAAGCGGGCCTTGGCCGCTATCAACTGATCCGCGCGTTTCGCGCCGCCACCGGGCTGACACCCCATGCCTACCTGCTCAACGCGCGGGTCAACCGTGGCCGCCTACTGCTGCGTGACGGGCTGGCGCTGGCCGACGTTGCCTACCAGTTGGGCTTTGCCGACCAGAGCCACTTCCAGCGGGTGTTCAAAGCCCATGTCGGGGTGACCCCGGGGCAGTACCGGCACGTGCAATAATCTTCAATACCGGCGCCAGGGCAGCAGCCCAGACTGCGGCTTTCCCCCCGAGAAAGCCCACCATGGAGCAGTTTTTGATCGTCGCCCTCGCCCACTTCCTCGCCCTGCTTTCGCCGGGGCCTGATTTCTTTCTGGTGGCCCGCACATCTGTCGCAGCGGGTTGGCGTGTGGCCAGCGGGGCCTGCCTGGGCATCGCCCTGGCCAATGGCCTGTTCATTGCCACGGCCTTCGCCGGCCTGGCCATCCTGCGCGAAGGCAGTGTGCTGTTCATCAGCTTGCAACTGGCCGGTGCCGGCTACCTGCTTTACATCGGCCAGCTATTCCTGCGCCATGCGGGTAGCAGCGAGCTGACGGCCGTTGCGGCGCAGGGTTCGGTCAAGGGTTGGTGGCGTGGCCTGGGCATGGGTTTTGTGTCCGGCGTGCTGAACCCCAAGAACGCGCTGTTCTATGCCAGCCTTGCCGGCATGGTGGCCAGCAGCAGCGCAGGCTGGAAGTGGCTCTACAGTGCCTGGATGTTCAGCATCGTGCTGCTGTGGGACCTGTTGGTGGCTGCAGCCATAGGCAACAGACGACTGCTGCGGCGCTTCGTGCGTGCCCTGCCGTGGCTGGAGCGGGCCTGCGGGGTCATGCTGATGGGGCTGGCCGGGGCACTGTTGATTCATCTGCTGCCGGGCTGACCAGGCGCAGGCTGGCCAGGTCCATCAGGCTGAAATGGCCACTGGCCCAGCCGCCGGTGTCGAGGTGCCAGACATTGCCCAGCTGCTTGGCCCGCAACACAGGCGTATGCCCGACCAGCAAGGCGCGCAGCCCTGCTACGACCTCGGTGTTGCCGTCCTTCAGGCGCTGACGCGACCATTGGCAAACCTCGCGAACGCCCGCGTCGTCATCGAACAGCAGGCTATCGCGCAATGCCTGCCAGTCGTTGAAAGGGCTGTCGGCATGCAGCAGGCCGATCAGGCCGGCGTCAGTCTGTACCTCCAAGGCAATCGGCAACTGCAGAAACTGTTCGACAAAGACCGCCTGCTCGCGCCTGGGCTTATCGATGAACCAGCCACCACCCGCTGCACGGTACATGTCCAGATCCAGGCGCCCGCCATGCAGGTACGTGATCGCCAGCGATTCATGGTTGCCCTGCACCGCATGGAACCACGGCTGCTCCAGCCACCACAGGCATGCTTCACTGTGCGGGCCGCGGTCGACCAGGTCGCCGACGCTGAACAGCCGGTCCGCTGCGGAGTCGAAACCCACTGCATCCAGGCATTGCTCAAGCCGCCGGAAATGACCGTGGATATCGCCCACGGCCAGGTCGCGCCCCTTGCTGTTGGCGGCTACCCGCCGAAACCGGCTCATTACAATGTTCCTCTGCTGGCGCGCCCTGGCCGGCGTAAAATGGAGCGACACGCAGCCCGCCCCGGAGGTGCATCATGCGTAACGCTCTTGTGTGTGCCGTGCTCATGGCGCTGTCATTCAACAGCATGGCACAAGGCACCCCACCTGCGCAGGTCGAGGTGCGTTTCGACCACCCGGAAAAATTCCGCGACGCCAGCCTCGATGGCCCAGGCTATGAACGCGGCGCCGACCCCTATGTGATGAAGACCCTGACCGTGTACCTGCAGAAGCTCGGCCAGCGCTACCTGCAGCCCGGTCAGCAGCTGGTCATCGACATTCGCGACATCGACCTGGCCGGCCGCTACGAGCCGTGGCACAGCCAGGCCTACGATGTGCGCTTCATGCGCGACATCACCTGGCCGACCATTGACCTGAGCTACACGCTGAGCCAGCCCGGCAAGCCCGACCAGCAGGCCAAGGAGCGGGTCAGCGACAAGATGTACCTGAGCCGCCCAGGCCGGGCTTCTCACAGCAGCGACCGGCTGTATGCGGAAAAGGCCATGCTCGACGACTGGTTCCGTCAACGTTTTGGCCCGCACTCGACGTCCTGAAGCAACCCATTGCTGGTACAGGCGAGTGTGTCGGGGGTATGCTCGGCCTTTCGACCTGTACCAGGGATGGGACGCACCATGAAACTCTGTGCCGTACAACTGGCGTCGCGCAAAGGCGACCTGGCGGTCAACCTGGACCGCCATCTGCGCTGCATCGAGCAAGCCGCGGCACTGGGCGCCGAGCTGGTGGTGTTCCCGGAACTGTCGTTGACCGGTTACGAGCCGACCGTTGCACGCCAGGTGGCCCTGCCGGTGACTTCTGCCCGCCTCGGGCCCTTGCAGGCGCTTTGTGATGAGCTGGCAATCAGCGTAGCCGTGGGGCTGCCATTGCCGACCGCCGAAGGCATTCGCATCGGCATGCCCATCCTGCGCCCAGGCCTGCCACCCCTCGCATATGCCAAGCAGCGTCTGCATGACGATGAACGGCCGTTCTTCACGGCCGGGGATCAACCCTTGGTGTTCGAAGCAGGGCCGCTGCAGATCGCCCCGGCCATCTGCTATGAGTCGATGTTCATCGAACATGCCGCGCAAGGCCATGCGCTGGGTGCCGAACTGTACCTGGTCAGCGTGGCCAAGACCGCCAAAGGCATGCGCGAAGGCAACGAGCATTACCCGGAGGTGGCACGCACCCTGGGCATGCCGGTCCTGCTGGCCAACTGCGTCGGCCCGGCCGACAACTTCATTGGCGCCGGTGGTTCCGCAGCCTGGGACAGCCAGGGCAACCTGCTGGCAGCGCTGGATGACAAGGCTGAAGGCCTGATCCTGCTGGATACCGCCAGCAACCTCGCATTCGGCGTGCCACTGGCTGCTTCTGCTACCTGAAGTCATGCCTGTACTGGCCCTTTCGCGGGCAAGCCCGCTGCCACAGGACTACCACAGGTTTGCAGGGGTGTTGATCCTGTGGCAGCGGGCTTGCCCGCGAAGAGGCCGGTGCAGGCAAATCACAGGTCCAGGGCCAGGCTCTGCCGACCTTCCAGCGCCAGCAGATACTGCTTGGCCGGCAAACCACCGGCAAACCCGGTCAGGCTCCCGGACGCACCAATCACCCGGTGACACGGGGCAATGATCGAGATCGGGTTGCGCCCGTTGGCCGCGCCCACTGCCCGCACGGCACTGGAGTTGCCGATCTGCCGGGCGATGTCGCTGTAGCTGCGGGTCTGGCCAAAGGGAATGGTCAGCAAGGCCGCCCACACCTGGCGTTGGAACTCGGTTCCGGCAAAGTCCAGTTCCAGCTCGAAATGCTGCCGCGTGCCGGCGAAGTACTCGCCCAGTTGGCGGGCCGTTTCGCACAGCATCGGGTGGCGGTCATCGCGGTGCAACTCGCCCAGCCGCACGCGGTTCTCGCGCTCCTCCTCCCACAGCACGGCGGCAAGCCGCTCGCCGCGTGCCACCAGGGTCAGGGTGCCGACCGGAGACGACATGAACGTAAAGGCGCTGGACATCGGAATTCCCTACGGCTAACCAGTTTCAGCGCACTTTAACGTCGCCCGCCGCCTGCCGCACCCGCTTTCTTGCGCCGGTTATTCGGTGAGCAGCGCCTGCCTGATCAGCTTCTTGTCAACCTTGCCCACGCTGGTTTTCGGGATCTGCTCTACACAACGCACCTGCCGCGGAATCGCCCACTTGTTCAGCTGGCCGCTGGCGACAAAAGGCTGTAGATGCTCGGCCAGTGTTGCCGCCTCCAGTGGCCGGCCATCGCGGCACACCAGCAATGCCAACGGCTGCTCGCCCCACTGTGGGTCCGGTACGCCGACCACCGCCACTGCCTCGACGGCCGGGTGCTGGCTGATCAGGCTTTCCAGCTCGACCGAGCTGATCCACTCGCCGCCGGTCTTGATCACATCCTTGATCCGGTCGCGGATGCGCACCACGCCACCCGCATCGATGCAGGCCAGGTCACCGGTATGCAGCCAGCCATCGCGCCACAGCGCGGCGCCTTGCTCCGCCTCCTTGAGGTAACCCTGGGTCAACCATGGCGCGCGTACCACCACTTCACCCAGGCGTTCACCATCGTGCGGCACGTCCAGGCCAGCGTCATCGACGATACGCAGGTCGACCAGCACGATCGGCATGCCGGCGTTTATGCGCAGCGGCACCTGCTCGGCCACCGGCAACGTCAGGTCCTGCGCGCTCAGGCGGGTGACGCTGAGCAGCGGGCAGCTTTCCGACATGCCATAGCCGCAATGCACACGAATGCCGCGATGGCTGGCTCGTTGCGCCAGCCCGACGGTCAATGCGCTGCCTCCGAGCAGCATCTTCCAGCCGACCAGGTCGGTACGCCGGCCCTCGTCGCTGTCGAGCATCATCTGCAGCACGGTCGGCACGCAGTGCGAGAAGGTCACGCCCTCCTCCCGGTACAGCCGCACCAGGCGGTTGGGCTCGTAGCGCCCCGGGTAGACCTGCTTGATGCCCAGCGCCGTGGCCACATAAGGCACGCCCCAGGCATGCACATGGAACATCGGCGTGATCGGCATGTACACATCACCTTCACGCAACAGGGGCTCAGCACCGCAGGCAGCCAGGGTCGCCTGCTCGGCCAAGGTGTGCAGCACCAACTGGCGATGGCTGAAGCACACACCCTTGGGGTGGCCGGTGGTACCGGTGGTGTAGAACAGCGTCGCCAGGGAATGCTCGTCGAAATCGGGGAAGTCGAAGCTGGCGCCAGCCGCGCTCAACAGTGCCTCGTACTCGCCCAGCGTGGGCAGTGACGGCTGGTCACAGGCGCCATCGCTGAGGCGGATGAAGCCTTGCACGGTTGGCAAATCCTCGCGCAGCTGCGCCATCAGCGGCAGGAAGTCGTCATGCACCAGCACCAGCCGGTCTTCGGCATGGTTCATGGTGTAGCGGACCTGCTCGGCCGACAGCCGCACGTTGACGGTATGCAACACCGCGCCGAGCATCGGCACGGCGAAGAAGCACTCCAGGGCGCGGTGGCTGTCCCAGTCGAGCAAGGCGACGGTGTCGCCAGGCCTGACCCCGGCCTCGGTGAGCACGTTGGCCAGGCGCTGGATACGTTCGACCAGCGTCGTGTAGCTGTAGCGCAACTGGTCGGCGTAGACGATTTCCTGGTTCGGCTGGTAGCGCACGCCAGACAACAGCAGGCGCTTGATCAGCAGCGGGTAGCCGTAGGCCTGGTCGGCGGCCGGCATGATACGGGTGGTGGTCATAGCGGCATCCTTCACAGCAGCTCGGCATCGAGCAGGTACAGGCTGCTGCTACCCGCCTTGACGCTGGCACTCAGCGAGTGGATGCGCGGCAGCAGGCGTGCGTAGTAGAACCTCGCGGTGGCCAGTTTGCTCTGGTGGAACGGCTCAGGTTGCGCCGTGTTGAGGGCGACTTCGGCCATGCGTGCCCAGAGGTAGGCATAGAGCGTGTAACCGAACACCTGCAGGTATTCCACCGAGGCGGCACCGATCTCCCGAGGGTCGCCCTCGCCACGGTCGAGGACCCAGGCGGTCAGTTCGTCGAGGTTGTGCATGGCCGCCAGCAACGGCGTGCCGAATTCGGCCGGCAACGTTGCGGCGTACGCGCTGACCTCTGCTGACAACTGGCGATACGCCTGGCCACCGTCGCCCAGCAGTTTGCGCCCCACCAGGTCGAGGGCCTGGATGCCGTTGGCACCTTCGTAGATCTGGGTGATGCGGCAATCGCGAATCAGCTGTTCCTGGCCCCATTCACGGATGTAACCGTGGCCACCGAACACCTGCTGGCCATGCACGGTGGTCTCCAGCCCCATGTCGGTGAGAAAGGCCTTGGCCACCGGGGTCAGCAACGCCACCTTGGCCTCGGCCAGGCGGCGGGCGCCGGCATCCTCGCTGTACTTGGCCAGGTCCAGCTGCAGCGCCACGTAGGTGGAGAATGCCCGCCCGCCTTCGTTCAGGGCCTTCATGGTCAGCAGCATGCGCCGCACATCCGGGTGCACGATGATCGGGTCGGCAGCCTGCCCCGGCACCTCGGCGCCGCTCGGGGCGCGGCCCTGCTGGCGGTCACGGGCATAGGCGATGGCATTCTGGTAGGAGCGCTCGCCCAGGGCCAGGCCCTGGATACCCACGCCCAAACGCTCGTAGTTCATCATGGTGAACATGGCATTGAGGCCCTTGTTCGGCTCGCCGACCAGGTAGCCAATGGCGCCGTCGAAGTTCATCACGCAGGTGGCCGAGGCCTTGATGCCCATCTTGTGCTCGATCGAGCCGCAGCTGACGGCATTGGCCTCGCCCAGTGCGCCATCGTCGTCGACCAGCACTTTGGGCACCAGGAACAGGGAAATGCCCTTGGCACCGGCGGGTGCGTCGGGCAAGCGGGCCAGCACCAGGTGGATGATGTTCTCGGTCAGGTCCTGTTCACCGCCGGTAATGAAGATCTTGGTGCCGCTGACCCGGTAACGGCCATCGGTCGCCGGTTCCGCGCGGGTGCGCAGCAGGCCCAGGTCGGTGCCGCAGTGCGGCTCGGTCAGGCACATCGAGCCGGTCCAGCGCCCTTCGTACATCGCTGGCAGGTAACGGGCCTTGAGCGGTTCGCTGGCGTGGTTGAGCAGCGACAGGCACGCGCCTGCGGTGAGCATCGGGTACAGGCCAAACGACAGGTTGGCAGCGTTGAGCATCTCTTCGAGCTGGGCACCGATCACCTTCGGCATGCCCATGCCGCCGTACTCCGGCACTCCAGCGACCCCCACCCAGCCATCTTCGGCAAACGCCCGATAGGCGTCGGCAAAGCCATCCGGGGTGGTCACGCGGCCGTCTTCCCAGCGGCAACCCTGTTCATCACCTGTGCGGTTGAGCGGCGCCACCACTTCGGCAATCAGCTTGCCGGCCTGTTCGAGCACGGCCCGGGCAGTGTCGGCGTCGACCTGCTCGGCCAGTGCCGGGGTCTGCGCCCACCAGGCCGGGATATCGAACACTTCGTTGAACAGGAAATCCATGTCGCGCAGTGGCGGAAGGTAATCAGACATGAGGCGAACACTCGGTTTCTTGGGTTGACGAACGTGACGCGGCACGGGCCCGGCTCGCCGCCGGGGCGCCATGGCCGCGCAGGAGGAAGTGCGACAGCGCCGGGATCAGCACCAGCGCGCCGAGCATGTTCCAGAGGAACATGAAGGTCAGCAGCAGGCCCATGTCGGCCTGGAACTTGATCGGCGACCAGGCCCAACCGACCACGCCGGCGGCCAGGGTGATACCCACCAGGCCGACCACGCGCCCGGTGAACGCCACGGCCTTCTGGTAGGCCTGGGCCAGCGGCAGGCCGGCGCGCTGGTGATATAGCTGCACGCTGAGCAGGTACAACGCGTAGTCGACGCCAATGCCCACACCCAGGGCGATCACCGGCAAGGTGGCGACCTTGACGCCGATGCCCATGGCCACCATCAGCGCTTCGCACAGCAGCGAGGTGAGCATCAGCGGCAGGATCGCCACCAGGGTGGCGCGCCAGCTGCGGAAGGTGAACAGGCAGAACAGGGTGACAGCCAGGTACACCAGCAACAGCATGCGGTGGTTGGCTTCGCGCACGACGATATTGGTGGCGGCCTCGATACCGGCGCTGCCGGCGGCCAGCAGGAACTGGCGTTCCTCGCCGCTGTTGGCCTGGGCGAAGCGCTCGGCGGTGGCGGCGACCTGCGCCAGGGTGTCGGCGCGGTGGTCCTTCAGGTACGCGATCACCGGCATCAGCGAGCAGTCGTTGTTGAACAGCTCCGGGGTGTTGACCGAAGCCTGCTGGGCCGCGTAGTTGAGCACGTCCTGATTGCGCTGCAGGCTGTTCAGGCGCGGGTTGCCCTCGTAGGTGCCGGCGGTGATCTGGCGCACCGCGTTGGCCAGCGACAAGGTGGTCTGCACCCCGGGCAGCTGCTGCAGCTCCCAGGCCAGGCGGTCGGCCAGCACCAGCGTCTGGTAGCGCAGGCAGCCTTCCGGCGGCGTCTTGACCATCACCGCGAAGGTGTCGCTGCTCAGTGCGTAGTGGCGGGTGATGAAGGCGTTGTCGCGGTTGTAGCGCGAGTCGGCGCGCAGCTCCGGGGCACCGCTGTCGAGGTCGCCGATCTTCAGTTGCAGGCTGCCCCACACCCCGATGGCGGCCAGGGCCACGGCCACCAGCAAGGCGCCCGTGGCCCACTTGCGCTCGGTGAAGCGGTCGAGCAGGTCCCACAAGCGGCCAAAGCCACGGTGCTGCGCCGCGCGGGCATCGATGTACAACGCGCGCTCGGCAGCCTTGCGGCCCACGCCGACATACGACAGCGCCACCGGCATCAGCAGCAGCGAGGTGAAGATCAGCACCGCCACGCCGATGCTGGCGGTGATGGCCAGGTCCTGGATCACCGGGATATCGATCAGCATCAGCACGGCAAAGCCTACGGCGTCCGCCAGCAGCGCGGTGACCCCGGCCACGAACAGGCGGCGGAAGGTGTAGCGTGCGGCGATCTGCCGGTGGGTGCCACGGCCGATGTCCTGGAGGATGCCGTTCATCTTCTGCGCGGCGTGCGAGACGCCGATGGCGAAGATCAGGAACGGCACCAGGATCGAGTACGGGTCGATGGCATAGCCCAGCCAGGCGACGATGCCCAGCTGCCAGACCACCGCTGTCAGCGAACACAGCACCACCAGCAAGGTGCTGCGCACGCAGCGGGTGTACAGGTAGATGATCACCAGGCTGGTGACCACGGCCAAGGCAAAGAACGCCATCACCTGGATCAGCCCGTCGATCAGGTCGCCCATCAACTTGGCGAAGCCGATCACGTGTATCTGATACTGGCCGCTGGCCTGGTACTGGCTGCGCAGGTGCTCGAGCTTTTGCGAGAAGGCGTGGTAGTCGATGCCTTTGCCGGTGGCCGAATCCTGATCCAGCAGCGGCACGATCAGCATGCTCGACTTGAAGTCGCGGGCCACCAGGCTGCCGACGATGTTGGCGCGCTCGATGTTCTGGCGCAGCTGCTCGATGTCGGCAGCCCCGCCCTGGTAGCCATCGGGCATCACCGGGCCGCCCTGGAAGCCTTGTTCGGTGACCTCGGTCCAGCGCACTGCCGGGCTCCACAGCGATTTCATCCAGGCGCGGTCGACGCCGTCACTGAGGAACAGCTCGTCGTTGATCTGGCGCAGGGTCTGCAGGTAGTCGGGGTCGAAGATGTCGCCGCGGGTGTTCTCCACCACCACCCGCACCGAGTTGCCCAGGCCGCGCAGCGACGGGCGGTTTTCCAGGTAGTTCTGAATGTAGGGGTGGCTCTGCGGCAGCATCTTCTCGAAGCTGGGGCGCAGTTCCAGGCGGGTCAGTGCCATGTAGCCCAGCACCAGGGTGGTCAGGAGCATGCACAGCACAAAGGCCAGGCGATGGTTGAACACCAGGCGCTCCAGGCGATTGCCCGAACGGGGGTCGAAGTCGGCGAGGTTGTGGATCACCGGCAGTGGGTCTTGGCGGATATCGGCCATCAGGGTCTTCTCTCGTCGAAGGTGCGCACGCCCCGCTCGCCCACCAGCACCAGCCCGGTAGCGGCAGTGCTGGCAAGCGCGGTCACCGGGCCGCGTGTGGCTTGTGGCTGCGGGCTGAAGCTGGCGCCGCCATCGCGGCTGAGCAGCAGGTCGCCAGCCTGGCTGGCCAGCCAGACATCGCCGGCAGCCGTGAGGCTCGCGGCCGTCAGGCTAGTCTGCACGCCACTGCTGACCGGCTGCCATTGCTGGCCGCCGTCGGTGCTGCGGTAGGCATTGCCACGCAAGCCGTAGATCACCAACAGCCCGGGTTTGCCCACGGCTCCGAACAAGGTGCCGGCATAGGGCGTCGGCACCTGGGTGAAGCGCTCACCAGCGGCATCCAGCTTGAGCAAAAGGCCCTGCTCGCCGGTGATGTACAGCGCCTCACCAACCGGCGCCAGGCTGGTCAGGTGCAAGCCTTGCGGGTTGTCGCTGTGGTCCTGCCACGGCAACCAGTGCTGGCCGCCGTCCTCGGTGCGCAGCAACAGGTTGAACAGGCCCACGGCATAGCCATGCTGGTCATCGCTGAACCACACATCGAGCAAGGTGCTATCGCTGCCGTCGGCCAGCGCACGGCCATCGAGCTGCTTTTCCCAATGCTGGCCACCGTCACGGCTGTGCAGCACCACACCGTCGTTACCCACCGCCCAACCCTGCTCGGCGGTGGCGAAGCTGACGGCATTGAGGTCGGCACTGACCGGCACCTGGGCCTGCTGCCAGTGCGCGCCCTGGTCGTCGGAATACAGGATGTGCCCACGCGGGCCCACCGCCACCAGGCGCTCACCGGCCCGGGTCACATCCCGCAGCGCACTGCTGGCGGCCAATGCACTGGGCATCGCCGGCAGGTCCAGCACGTCGGTGAAAGGCGCTGCCTGGGCCGCGCCTTGCAGCGCAACCCAGCACAGCATCGCCACGCTGCATCGTTTGAAGACAGACATTGCGAACCTCTGCGCCATGCGCTCAGCGGATGCCGTTGCCGGCCAGCGATTCAGGCGACCACTGGGCCTTGGACAGCGGGTCGATGTAGCGGATACCGCCATAGGCACCGACCACGCCGTTGAGGTTGTAGGTGCCGCCGACCAGGTCGTAGATCATGAACGGCGTGGCGTCCGGGGTCTGCTTGTCGTAGCTCTGGGTCAGGAAGGCGAACGAGCCACGGTACAGCTGGCCGCGGGCGTCGTACTGGTCGGAGGCCAGGGCGACCCAGCTGTCCTCGTCGAGGTAGAAGCGGCGCTTGTGGTAGATGTGCCGCGCACCGTCCTTGAGCTTGCCTTCCACCACCCACACACGGTGTTTTTCCCAACGCACGAACTGCGGGGCAAGGTGGTTGGGGGTGATCAGCTGCTTGACGTCGGTGTTGTAGGTCAGCTGGTAGGTGTTGTACGGCACGTACATTTCCTGCTTGCCGACCAGGGTCCAGTCGTAGCGGTCGAGGGCGCCGTTGAAGACGAACACGTCATCGTAGGTGCCGGAGCCCGAGGTGCCGGGGTTGGGCGTGTCGTAGGCCAGGTTCGGCGCCAGCTTGACCCGGCGCTGCCCAGGCAGGTACTGCCAGGCGCTGCGCGGCTGCACCAGCGGGTTGGCGGCATCGCGCAGCATCATTGCTTCGCCGGCGCGGCGGGCGGGGCCGGTGTACACCAGTTTCATCTGGTAGTACGTGTCCTTGGCGCCGATGGGCTTGTTCATGTCTTCGTAGATCGGGTAACTGATGTTGGCCTGGCCGGTGGTCGACAGCGTGGGCTTGCCGGCCGCATCGACGTTCCACGAATCGTACTTGGCGGTCATGCTCACGCCCTGATAGCGCAGCAGGAAGTTCCACATCGCCTCGGCGCCGTTCTGCGGGATCGGGAACGGGATGCCCGGCAGCACGTTGTTCACGGCGGTGCCACCCTCCTGGCTGTTGGCGCCGGTGGCGTTCTTCAGGGTGTTGTCCAGCACCGCCTGGGGCAGCGCGACGCTGCGGTGGGTCGGGTAGACATCAACGCGCATGGTCGGGAAGCGCTTGAGCAGCTCAAGGGTGGTGGCCGTCAGTTGGGCCTTGTACTGCTCGGCGTTCTTGCCATCGATGACCAACAGCGGTTTGTCGCTGGCGAAAGGGTCGGGGCGCATGCTGGCGCCGCTCTGGTAGCTGGCGGGCGGCGTCAGCAGGCCGCCCTGGTAGGCCGGGATCGAGCCATCGGCATTGGCGGCCTTTTCCGCGCCAAGAGTGGTCAGGCTCTTGCCCAGCTTGGCAGCCTGGTCAGGGGATACCGCGGCGTGGGCCGCGTTGAAGGCAGCCAGCGACAGGCACGTGGCCAACAGGGTGTTCACGTAGTTCATGATTGTTGTTTTCCTGTGAAGTCTGTGGGGGACAGGTCTCAGAACGTGGTCTTGAGGGTCAGGTACAGGGCGCCACGGTCTTCGGTGGTGGCACCACCGCCGGAGAAGGAGGCATAGCCGCCGCCGTAGCAGGTGTAGTCCTGTTCGCCGTCGAGGGCGTTCGGCGTGCTGCCGTCGGTTTGGCCATCCTTGCAGGACTGGGTCTTGCCGAAGCTGTCGACGTACTTGAGGTCGACGAAGTACTGGTTGTAGATGGCGGCGCTGACGCCGACCGCATAGTTGCCGGTGTCCTTGGCACCGCCGCCCTGCACCGGCGACACCCCGTCGATGCCGACGTTGACCGACAGTGGCAGGCTCAGGTCCATGCCTGGCAGCACCTGGAACCAGGTGGGCGTGAAGTTGACGGCGATGCCCCAGTTGTCGCGGGTCGGCTGGTCGATGCCGCGGTAGCTGCGCTTGCCCTTGTACAAGGCCTCGTTGTGGCCATCGAGCTTGAGCAGGTTGCTGTAGAACAGCTCGCCGAGCAGGGTCGCCGAGTCGAACAGCGGCGTGTTGCCGATGGTCATCAGGCCGTTGAGGGTCCAGTGCAGGGTTTCGCCGGTGGCGCTCAGGCTGTCGCCGTCCTTGGGCACGTCGTAGATCACCCCGCTGCTCGCCAGGCGTGGCGGCAGCAGGCCGAAGCCGCCACCCAGGCCAGCGGTGCCAGGGGCACTGACGATGGCCGGGATGCTCGCCAGGGGCATGTGGTGGCGAATGTTGAGGTCGCTGCCGACGCTGACGCCGCCGATGTCCTTGGACAGGCTCAGGCCATAGATGTCGATGTCGTCGGCATAGGCGAACTGGTAGGTGGTGCTCTGCAGCGAGTTGTACAGGTTGCCGACGGCCCCCTGGCGGCTGCCGGGCGGGTTGCCGAACGGGCCCCTGGCCACGGTCATGCCACGGGCATCGAGCCAGGCCTGGGGCAGGATCTCGGAGGTCTTGCGGTAGTAGAAGCCCAGGGTGCCACCGAGCCACTCGGGCGACCACTTGGCCATGACGCCCCAGTCGCCGCTGTTGCGCGGGGTAAGGTCGTCGCCTCGGCGGATGGTGGTGAGCGCACCACGCACCGGGATCAGCCCGGGGGTGCCGGTGTGGCCAAGCAGGAAGCTCTGGGCACCCTCGCCCACCACGTCGGAGCCGCCATAGTAAGTGCCGGCCTCGGGCAGGCGCGCGGCATCCCAGTCGAAGAAGTACTGCGCGCCCAGGGTCAGTTCGGGGTTGACCATGAACGACGTGGACAACTGGTTGCGCGGTACGAACAGTTCCTTGGCTTCGGTACCGGGTGAAGCCGCCAGCTTGGCCAGGTCCAGCCCGGACTGGCCGTAGCTCAGCGAGTGCACCGGGTTGAGCAGGGTTTCACCCCAGAACAGGTTGTGCTGGCCGACTTTGGCGCTGACCTGCGACTGCTCGCCCACATCGCGGCTGAAGAACACGAAGGCATCCAGCACTTCGCCTGACGGGCCGCTGTAGTAGCGCTGGGCATAGTTGCTCAGGTGGGGGCTGCCCAGTGGCACGCCGGTGCCCGGCAGGCCGTTGAGGCTGGGGTTGATGCCGGACTGGTCACCGTTGCCGTTGACGAACGGGTTGCTGTTGGAGCCGGTGTTGTCATACGCCTTGTCGTACCAGCTGGCGGTGCTGACACGAAAGCCGGTGTTGCCCTGGTAGACCACGTCCAGCTCGGTCAGCAGGTCGACCCGATTGGTGACCGTGGTGCCGGCCTTGCGGAAGTTGTAATCACCGTCGTTGCTGTTGGGCGTGCCCAGCATGCGTTTGTCGGCACTTTCGGTGCGTACGCCATAGTTGTACTTGACCGTGTTGTCGAAGCGCACGGCCCAGTCTTCGCTACCGGTGGTGACTTCGATGGCGTGCGCGCCGGGCAGGCTGAGCAGGCTGATGGCGCAGGCGAGCAGGCAGCGCTGTGGCTTCACAGCACGGTGAATGCGGTGTTCTGGCATTGCGATGACTCCACTTATTGTTCTTGTTGTATTGGGCCGCCCGTCATCTGCGGGCTTGGCCTGGGCATCCGTGCGCGGTTGGCGGATCAGTGGTCCAGGCGGCGAATCAGGTTTTCGGCCAGCGGCCAGGGGCCGAAGCCGGCTGCCGGGTTGAGGTGGCCGACCGCGCCCAGGGCGACCAGCTCGCTGCCCCAGGCCTGGGCCATGGCACCGGCGGCGTCGAAACTGGCCAGGTGGTCGTTGCTGCTGGCAGCGACGATGCTGGGGAATGGCAGCGGCGCCATCGGCAAGGGCGACCAGCCCTGCTCGGCCAGACGTTGCGGGCTGGGGTAATGGGCCGGCCACTGGGCGTCCAGGTCAGGCGGTGCGGCCAGCAATGCGCCCTTGATCGGCCGCTGGTAGCGGGCCGCCCAGTGAGCCACCATCAACACGCCAGCGCTGTGCGCCACCAGCACCACCTCACCGTCGACCTGCTCCAGCTCGCGCTGGATGGCTTCGACACGGGCGTTGCAGCTGAGCCCGTCGACCTGCAGCGGTGGCACGCTGCGGACCTTGGCCAGGCGCGCTTCGAGCAGGGTTTGCCAATGCTCGCTGACATGATCGCGCAGGCCGGGGATGATCAGCACGGTGGCGGCGGTTTGCAGTTTTTCCACGTCGGAACCTCGTTTTGCATCGGGGCTTGGATCGGGTACGAGGTTCACAGTAATGAGGGGGCTCGGCGGGTGCTTCACATTGCGCGTCAGTGGCTTTTCATTTGATGACAAGGTGCTGTTGCGGGCTTGTGCTTCTCAATTGATGACACGCAGGCTATAAATCACAGACCGCCTGACGGAAAACAATAAAAATGCCCGCCCTAGTCCGTGCCGCCAGCCTGACCAATTACCTCGAAGTGTCCCGCCATGTGGGCCTGAACCCCAACGCCCTGCTCGCCCAGGTCGGCCTCAGCGCCGCCCTGCTCGACGACCCCAACCGGCGTATTCCGGCGGCCAACGTGATAACCCTGCTGGAAGAGTCGGCCCGTGCCAGCGGTTGCGAAACCTTCGGCCTGCGCATGGCCGAATCGCGCCAGCTCTCGGACTTCGGCGAGATCAGCCTGCTGCTCAGCCACCAGCGCAACCTGCGTGATGCCCTGGAAGTGATCGTGCAGTATCGCCACCTGCTCAACGATGCGCTGGCCATCCACGTCGAGGAAGCCGGCAAGACCGTCATCATTCGCGAAGAAGTGATCAATGAACGGGCGCCGTGCAGCCGCCAGGCCACCGAGCTTGCCATCGGCGTGATGCTGCGCCTGTGTGCGGCGCTGCTGGGTGCCCAGTGGCACCCGATCAGCGCCAACTTCACCCATGCCGCACCCGCCGACCTGGCCATCCACCGGCGTATCTTTGGCTGCAAGCTGGTGTTCGGCAGCGAGTTCAACGGCATCGTCTGCCCCGCTGCCGACCTCGACAGCGCCAGCCCCCAGGCCAACGAGGCCATGGCGCGCCTGGCGCGGCGCTACCTGGACACGCTGCCGGCCGGCGGCACGCCGTCACTGGAACTGGAGCTGCGCAAGACCATCTACCTGCTGCTGCCCATGGGCCGCGCCACCATCGAGCAGGTGGCGCAGACCCAGGGCATGAATGTGCGCACGCTGCAACGGCGCCTGGAAGAAGACGGGCTGACGTTCAAGGACATGATCAACAACGTGCGCCGCGACCTGGTGATGCGCTACCTGGAAAACCCCAGCTATTCGCTGGGGCGCATCGCCGACATGCTCGGTTACTCGATGCCCAGTTCGTTCACCCGCTGGTTCATCGCCCAGTTCGGCATGCCGCCGGCCAGCTGGCGGGCACAGCATACCGAACAGGCGCCTTAGAGGCCCCAGTGCATCAGCGCCAGCACCAGCAAAACGAGGAACACGCTTTCCCCTACCATCAGCGCGATGGGCTTGAGCCCCACTGAAGCCAAGGCCTTGAGCTGGGTCTTCATGCCCAGGGCGCTGATGGCCACCACCAGGCAGCCACGTGACAGGTCATTGATGCCGCCCTGTACTGCCGCAGGCACCCAGCCGGTGCTGTTGACGCAGGCCAGCAGCACGAAGCCGACGGCGAACCATGGCAGCAATGGTGGGCGCTGGCCACTGGCATCCAGGCCCTGACGGCGGGTGATCATCGCCGCGCAGACGATCACCGGCAGCAACATGGCCACGCGCATGAGCTTGACCACCGTGGCGATGTCGCCGGTTTCGGTGGACATGCTGTAACCGGCGCCGACCACCTGGGCGACGTCGTGGATGGTGGCCCCGAGGAATACCCCGGCCTGCCCCGGCGACAGATGCAACCCATTGGCAATCATCGGGTAGAGGATCATCGCCAGGGTCGACAACGCCGACACGCCAATCACCGTGAACAGCGTGGCGTGTTCCTTGCGCGGGTGCTGGGGCAACGCCGCCGCCAGCGCCAATGCCGCAGAGGCGCCGCAGATGGCCGTGGCACCGCCGGTCAACAGGCCGAACAACCGGGAAAAACCCAGCGCCTTGGCTGCAATCACCGACACCACGATGGTCACCAGCACCAGGATGACCACCAGCGCCACTGGCCTCCAGCCAAGGCTGGCGATCTGGCCGAGGGTAATGCGCATGCCCAGCAGGGCCACCCCCAGGCGCAGCACGCCGCGGGCAGTGAACTCGATGCCAGCCTTGCACGGTCCGTCGACGGCCAGGAAGTTCAGGGCCATGCCCAGCAACAACGCGAACAGCATGACCGGCGCCGCGTAGTGCTCACTGAGAAAGCTCGCCGCCGCGCCCACGATCAGGCTGACCGCGATGCCTGGGGCCAATGCGCGAATGCGGTGCTGCGCCGCCGTGATCGCCAGCGTGCTCATTGCCCGCCCTCCTCGTTGCCCAGCACGATGTACACCTGCTGGCCCTGGCATTCGACCGGGTAGCTGTTGACTTTCAGCGCCCTGGAGTTGAGCAGGTAGCCGCTGGCCAGGTCGAAGCGCAGGCCATGGGCGCAGCACTGGATGACCCGGCCCTCCAGGCGCCCGCCGCACAGCGAAGCGCCCTGGTGCGGGCAACTGTCGTCGATCGCGTACAGGGTATCGGCCACATTGAACACGGCCAGGCTCTTGCCGTGGCTTTGCACCAGCACACGCCCGTTGCGCTCGGGGACCTGGCTCGCGGCCAGGGCGATCCGCCGGGTCATGCCGGCACCTGCACTTGCAAGGCTTCGAGCATGGCCGCGAACAGCACATCGGCCGGTTGCGCGCCAGCGATCAGGCGGCCCTCATTGAAGCGAAAACGCGGCACCGCGCTGCCCGCGCGCCCGGCACCGTCGAGAAACGGGCTGCCATCGTCACGCAGGCAGTCGACCACTTGCGCCGCCTGCAACCCGCAGGACTGGGCAATGGCAAGCAGTGTCCGGCTGTCGCCCAGGTCACGCCCCTGATGAAAGCAGGCAATGAACAGCTGTGCCAGCAAGGTTTCAAGCCGCCTGGCGCCAAGCAGGCCGGATGCACGTTGCAACAGGCGGTGGGCATTGGCGGTATTGGGCATGCGGCGGATGCGCGTGAAGTCGATGTCTTCGCCGACCACGCTGGCCGCTGCACGCACCTGCGCCTGGCGCTCGCGCACGGCCTGCTCGCTGCCCAGCCGCTGCACATAGAACGCGTGGAATGGCACGCCATTGGCCGGCAGGCCAGGCAGCAGTTGCACGCCGCGCCACTGCAGGTCCACCTGCACCTGCGGCTGTTCGCGCTGCAACAGCAACAAAGCGGCCTGCAATTGCCGCTGACCAATCAGGCACCACGGGCAAATGAAATCGAACAACACTTCAACCGATAACGTCTGTTTCACGAACTCAACTCCTCGGTACGGCTGACCGATGCTTGCAGACGCTCCATGTCGCGGTGGTAATGGCGTTTGCCGATGAAGAACACGGCCGCAGCGGCGATGCTCACCAGCGGCACCAGCTGGAACGCGGCGTGCAAACCGATCAGGTCAGACACCCGTCCGGTGATCAGCGGGCCGGTGGCCAGGCCCAACAGGTTGTTGGCCAGGGTCAGGGTGGCGAACGCCGTGCCATGCACGGCGGCGTGGGTCAGGTTGGCGACCATGGCGCTGGACGGGCCATTGGTGCCGACGGCGATCATCATGCCCAGGCAGATCAGCACCAGCTGCGCGGTGCCCACCGGCAGCGCAAAGGCCAGCGACAGCAGCAGGCAGCTGCCCAGGCAATAACCGATGGCCAGGCTGATCTTGCGGTCCGGGCGTTGTCGGCCCAGGCGGTCGCAGAGCATCGCGCAGAGGATCGTGCCGATGCCGCTGCACAGCACGATCACTGCGGCAATGGCCCCGGCGCGATCAGTGCCCATGGCGTAGTAGCGGTTCAGGTAGCTGGGCATCCAGACGATCACCGTGCCACCGACGAACAGTTGCAGGCCGCTGCCGATGTACGCGGCGATCACCGAGCGCGAGCCATACAAGGAGCGCAGCGGGCGACTCGCCTTCAGCTGCGCCTGTTCGGCGCATTTGGCGGAGATGCGGGCTTCCTTGACGATCAGCGGGTACAGCAGCGCCAGCACCAGGCCGAACAGCGCCATGCCGGCGAACGCCCAGCGCCAGCCCAGGTGCTGGGCCAGGACACCGCCCAGGGCCATGCCCAGCACCGAGCCGAACATGCCACCGGCCATGAAGGCGCCGGCCAGGGTCGAGCGCATGTCGCGGGGGAACACCGCCACCACCACGGCAATGCCGACGCTGCCGTAGGCGGCCTCGCCGACACCTACCAGGAAGCGCGCGATGAACATCTGCGGGTAGTTTTCTGCCAGGGCGCAGCCCAGGGTCGCCAGGCTCCACAGCACGGCCATCAGTACCAGGCTGCGGACCCGGCCGAAGCGGTCGGCCAGCAAGGACAACGGGAAGGTCAGCAGGCCGACCATCAGCGCGACAATGCCACTGAGCAGGCCGAGCTGGCTGTCGCTCAGGGCCCACTCGCCCTTGAGCAGCGGGAACACGGCATTGAGCACCTGGCGCGACATGTAGTCGGAGATCAACAGGCCGAAGGTCAGGGCGAAGACGACCCAGGCATAGCGCCGGGGGACGCTGTGCAAGGTGTCGGTGCCGGGTGCCTGGGCACTGGCGAGATAGGTGGCCATGGTGCCTCCTCGGAGTATCTGGCGTGGGGTTGTTCTTGTTTTTATGGATACAGCCAACAATCATTACTGCCTGTTCTGGCCTCTTCGCGGGCAAGCCCGCTCCCACAGGTACTGCACAGGCCTGAGTGATGTGCAGAGCCTGTGGGAGCGGGCTTGTCCCGCGAAGAGGCCAGTCCTGCTTTGTCAGGCCCGCTGCGGCACGCCCCTCTGCCCCGGCAGGCGATTCGGCGCCATGCCGTTGGCCTTGAGCGTCTGCTCGATGCTGGTGTACTGCTCGCCAATGCGGTAAATGGCCCGGGCCTCTTTGCCGTTGGCCACTTCCCGGCCCAGTTCATGGGCCACGCGCACGGTCTGCTGGATCTGCTGCACCGAGCCGAAGCGCTTGCCGTGCTGGTCGATGATGGTGTCTTCGTTGCCGCAGCGCGGGTGCAGGCCCATGGCCAGGGCCATGGTGTTGAACGGCAACACGTTCTTGAGCAACGACTCGGCCGTCAGCGTGCAGCCATCTGGCGCGCGGTGGATGAAGTTGAAGAAGTTGAACGGGTTGGGCCCATCAAATCCGCCACCGATGCCGATCCAGGTCAGGTTCAGCGGGCCCATGTAGTCGCCACGGCGAACGATGCGCTCGAGGGTTTCCAGGGCATGCATGCCGGTCAGCTGGAAGTGCGGCTGGATGCCACTGGCCTGCAACCGGCGCAGGTGTTCGCGGACCCAGGCCGGGCCGGCAGGCACGGTCATCTCGCTGTAGGCAGCGTGGATCGCCGGGTGGGCCAGGGAGGTGCCTTCCAGGTACTGCGGGTACAGCAGCTCCATGATGTTCATCTGCGTGGTGTTGATTGCCACGGTCACCTGGTCGGGGCGCGGCGTCAGCTCGGCGAGCATGTGCCGGGTGTCGTCGGACAGCCACTTGGCCGCCTCACCCTCGCCTTCGGGGGCGAAGGAAATCGAGCCACCGACCTGGATGATCATGTCCGGCACCGCTTCACGCACACCGGCGATCAGTTCGTTGAACTTGGACAGGCGCTTGGAGCCCTTGCCGTCCAGTTCGCGCACATGCAGGTGCAGCACGGTGGCACCGGCTTCGTAGCAATCGACGGCCTTCTGCACCTGCTCATCCATGGTCAGCGGGATGTCTTCGGGGAAGTCCTCGGGCATCCATTCCGGGCCGTACGGGGCGACGGTGATCACCACCTTTTCCATGTTTTCCGGGTGCAACGAATCATCGAAGAATTGCATGCAGTAGTCCTCGCTATTGTTATTGTGCTGTGCGCCGCGCGCCTGAGTGTGCGGCGGGTGACTCAGAAGGTGCGGCTGCCCTTGATCCCCGCGCGCTCCATCTTGCGATGGCACGGTGGGTAGTCCATGACCGCGTAATGCTGGGTGCTGCGGTTGTCCCAGATCGCCACGCTGTTGGGCTTCCAGCGCCAGCGCACCTGGTACTCGGGCAGGTAGGCCTGGCTGACCAGGTAGCGCAGCAAGTCGGCGGCACCGGGGTTGGCGTCCTGGCCGAAGCGCACGCGCTGGGGGGTGTGGTAGTTGCTGAAGTGGGTGGTGAAGGCGTTGACGAACAGCACCTGCTCGCCGGTTTCCGGGTGGGTGCGTACCACCGGGTGCTCGGCGTCTGGGAACTGCGCCTTGAGCGCCAGGCGCTTGTCGATCGGCATGGCGGCGCCGAAGCTGGCTTCGATGCTGTGGCGTGCGCGCAGGCCTTCGACCTTGGCTTTCACGTCGGCGGGCAGGTTCTCATAGGCCAGCACCATGTTTGCCCACAGGGTGTCGCCGCCCACCGGCGGGCACTCGACGCAGCGCAGCACGCAGCCCATGGGCGGCGCTTCGCGCCAGGTGGCGTCGGTGTGCCAGGCGTTTTCATAGCGGTCGTTGGGCTGGTCGGGGCGTTTGTAGATCTGCACCAGGCCAGGGTGCTCCGGGTCGCTGCCGGCCACCGGGTGATCTTCCAGCTCGCCAAAGCGCCGGGCAAAGGCCACGTGTTCGGCACGGCTGAAGTGCTGGTCACGCAGGAACAGCACACGGTGCCTGAGCAACTGCGCGCGCAGCTGCTCGAACAGGTCGTCGTCATGGATCGCGTCAGCCAGGTTGACGCCGCTTATCTCGGCGCCGATCGCACAGGTCAGTTGTTCGATGTGCATGCTGTTGCCCTCTTCAGATGACGAAGATCGACGAGCCGGTGGTCCTGCGCGCTTCCAGGTCGCGATGGGCCTGGACGGCGTCCTGCAGGGCATAGTGCTGGTTGATCTCGATACGGATGCGGCCGCTGCTGACGTGGTCGAACAGCTCGCCGGCCAGGTCGGCCTTTTCCGCAGGGTCGGCAATGAAGTCGGCCAGTGCCGGGCGGGTCAGCTGCAGCGAACCCTTGATCGCCAGCAACTGTGGATCGAACGGCGCAATGGTGCCCGAGGCGGTCCCCACGCAGACCATCAGGCCACGGCGCTTGAGCGAATCGAGCGAGCCCATGAAGGTGTTCTTGCCAACGCTGTCGAACACCACGTTGACGCCAACGCCATCGGTGAGCGCGCGCACGCGGCTGGCCACGTCCTCGACGCTGTAGTTGATGATGTGGTTGCAGCCATGGGCGCGGGCGACCTCGGCCTTGGCCTCGGTGGACACCGTGCCGATCACGTTCAGCCCGAGCAGCCGCGCCCATTGCGCGACGATCAGGCCGACGCCGCCCGCAGCGGCATGCAGCAGCACGGTGTCGCCGGGCTTGAAGGCGTACAGCCGGCGCATCAGGTAGGCCGCGGTCAGGCCACGCATGGTCATGGCGGCGGCGGTTTCGAAGGCGATGGTTTCCGGCAGCTTGATCAGCGCCGCAGCGGGGATCAACCGCTCGGTGCAGTAAGCGCCGAGGGTATTGAGAAACCCGGTGTAGGTCACCCGGTCACCCACCGCCACCTGGGTCACACCCTCACCTACCGCCTGCACCACGCCGGACGCTTCCACGCCGATGCCATTGGGCAGCGGGATCGGGTAGGTACCATTGCGAAAGTAGGTGTCGGCATAGTTCAGGCCAACCGCCACCTGACGCAAGCGCACCTGCCCCGGGCCAGGCTCACCGACCTCGGCATCCTCGTAGCGCAGCACTTCGGGGCCACCGGTCTGATGGAAACGTACGACTTTGGACATGCTTGTCTCTCCAATCATCGATCTGGACGCTAGGCGTCAGTTCTGGGTAATTGGAATGTAAGCGCTCGGGGTACGGGATGCTTCGCATCGGGCGACAGCGGGTTTTCATTTGATGACAGGTTGCCGTACCTGCCGCTGCAATCTTTTCTTCATGAGCCGCCTTGAAGGCTATCAATGGCCCGACTAATACTTAGGTCTCTGCCTGGGGAGGCACGAAAAATGCAACCGAGATTCGTTATCGTTCCAGCTGTGCCCGTCGAAAAGACGTCCTTTCGCATCGGCAGCCGGTACTACGCGGCGACCGTTTGCGGCGGTTTCGACATCTATGACAATCAGGAAAAGCAGCGGCTCAAACCCAGTTATCCGAACAAGACGGACGCCGAGGTGCAGTGCCGCAGCCTGAACATGGCAGAGCGCGTCAGGTAGCCCGCGACCTTGCCCGCCATGCGTGAGGGCCGGCAAACCGGCTCTCGCTGCAGAATACCCGCATCAGCACTGCGCCTTGTCGGCCTCTCCTTCCTGCCACCCGGCAATCAGGCGCTGGGCATTTTCGGCGCAATCCATGCCCTGCGGTTTGCTCTGCATGCCTGCGATCACTGCCAGCAATTGCGCACGGTTCTGCGCCAGGCGCAGCTGCATCGCTTCGATCTCGGCCACCTTGCGCTTGAGGCTCGCCAGCAACAGATCATGCCGAGCCGACTCGTCGCCAGAGGCGCTGGTCAGTTTGCGCATTTCCTCGAGGCTGAACCCGGCCTGCTGGCCACAGGTGATGATTTCCAGCGACCTCACCACCTGTTCCGGATAATCCCGATAACCGTTGCCCAGGCGCCGGGCCTCGATCAGCCCGCTGGCTTCATAGAAACGGATGCGCGATGCGCTAAGGCCCGTGCGCCGGGCCAGTTCGCCTATTTTCATGCTCTGTGAAATTTCCTGTTGACCTTAAGGTTTACTTTAACCTTAGCCTTCTCCAAAACCCAACCCGCCCGACGCCTGGCGCTAACTTGGAGAACCCCCATGTCCCCGTTCCAGCCCCTGCGCTTGCCCAATGGCAGTGTCATCCCCAACCGCATCGCCAAGGCGGCCATGGAAGAAAACCTCGCCAACCAGGATCAGACCCCTTCCGATCAGCTACTGCGCCTGTATCAGGCCTGGGCCGAAGGCGGCGCGGGCCTGTTGCTGACTGGCAACGTCATGATCGACCCCAGCGCCATGACCGGCCCAGGTGGCGTGATGCTCGATGACAGCCAGCAGTTGCAGCGTTTTCGCCAATGGGCCAACGTCGGCCGCGCCCAGGGTGCGCAATTCTGGATGCAGATCAACCACCCAGGGCGCCAGATGCAGGCCAACCTCGGCCAGCCAACCGTGGCGCCCTCGGCCGTAGCGCTGGACATGGGCGGGTTGTCGAAGCTGTTTGCGCAACCCAAGGCCCTGGACGAAACCGAAATCGCCGCGCTGATCCAGCGCTTCGCCAGCACGGCGGCACTTGCCGAACAAGCCGGCTTCAGTGGCGTGCAGATCCACGCTGCCCATGGCTACCTGCTCAGCCAGTTCCTCTCGCCGCTGACCAACCGGCGCCAGGACCGCTGGGGCGGCAGCCTGGAAAACCGAGCGCGGCTGCTGCTGGAAGTGGTCAAGGCCGTGCGTGAGGTGGTGTCACCGGGTTTCAGCGTGGCGGTCAAGCTCAACTCGGCCGACTTCCAGCGCGGCGGCTTCGAACCTGCGGATGCACGCCAGGTCGTGCTGTGGCTCAACGAACTGCCTGTGGACCTGGTGGAGCTGTCCGGCGGCAGCTACGAAGCACCGGCCATGCAAGGCGATACCCGGGACGGCCGCACCCTGGCGCGGGAGGCCTACTTCCTCGAGTTCGCCCGCGAGATCGCGGCGATCGCCCGCATGCCGGTGATGGTCACCGGGGGCATCCGCCGCCTGCCGGTGGTCGAGCAGGTCCTCGCCAGTGGCGTGGCCATGGCCGGCATCGCCACCGCGCTGGCTGTCGAGCCCAACCTGCCCCGGCGCTGGCAGGCTGGCGAAACCAAGGCCCTGGCCGAGCTGCCGCCGATCCGCTGGAAGCGCAAGGCGTTCGCCGCCCTGGCCTACATGGCGCTGGTGAAGTTGCAGATGCGCCGGCTGGCTGCGGGCAGCAAACCCAAGGCCAAGGCCTCACCACTGCGGGCACTGCTGCTGGAGCAGTGGTGCACGCTGCGCCGGGTAAAGCAATACAGGCGTATGATGAATAGCCGACTGGATTGATGCTGTTCCGTAACGGCGTTCTCTGACGGGAGCCCTGCCATGAACAAATCAACTTGTGCGCTGATGCTGGTATTGGCAGCGCTCACGGGCTGTTCAAGTAATTCATCGCTCTACCATGACCAACCGTTGGTTGCCAAAGTCGATACCGGCATGAGCAAAGCGCAAGTACTGCAAATTGGCGGCAAACCGAGCGCCGAGTCCGACCGCACGGCAGTGCCGGGTACTTGCTTCGATTACATGCTTACCCAGCCTGGGCAAAAACAGCAGCCCTACATGGTCAGCTTCGACCAGGCCGGCAAGGTCGACAAGACCAGCTTCATGACCTGCGCCGAATGGAGCAATGCGCAGCACACGTCCCGGCAAGCATTGCCCAGCATGGGCGGCATGGGAGGTTCTGGCTACTGATGCCATTGACAGCGGGTTATTCCAGGCATTCTCTGGCGGCCATGCGCAACTTGTCACTCGACAGGAAACTGCCTTTATAGAAAGTTGCGCGGCTGCCTTCGTGATATTCAACGACTTCCAGCACTTCGTCTGAAGTCACCGCACTGGGCGCGGTCAACCGATACCCGTGGTTGATGGACTTTTGCGTGGTCTGGGGGGACAGCGCCTGCCACTTTGGCAGGACACACGCGGCGTAATCTTCCGGGGATTTTGCTGTCAGCTTGCTGGCGGTAGGCTTGCCGGGGTTTGCGCAAGCGGCAAGGCTGGCAGCAAGTACGGAACACAACAGGATGCGAAAGGTTGGCATTTGCAATTAACCAGAATGGAACTTGAGCCATTCTAGCCGGGATCGAGCCGCAGAAGTAATCCACCAAGGTCGTGTCCTGGCCCGATGGCAATGGCGCGAGACTTCCGTCGAATGGGCAAGCCGGCTGGTTCCCTTAGAATGAAAAACGCTGATGGATCAGCACCCATCGCAAAAAGCCCGCTCTCATGTGCGGGCTTTTTGCTCTTGCAGATCAACACGTCAGGCTTTTTTGCACATCAGCGCAGCGTCGAGCAGCCTGCCATGGTCGTACCAGGCGTCGCGCTGGTAGGCGGTGAACTGGCGCTGGGCTCCCGTGCCGCGTAGTTCGACCAAGCCATCAGCCTTATTGGGGTCGGTACTTTCGACATACAGTTTTACCGAGTTGTCGCCGTCGACTTCATAGGTTTTCACGTTGCCTTGAAGTTCGCCTTTGACGCACCCCAGATAGGCTGGCGTGCTTCTATCGGTGGTGCCAGACGTATAATCATGGCTATTTCGTACATCCGGGTTCTGTGCGCACCCGGCCATGAACAACGTGGCGAAAGTGGTAAACAGTACTGCGCCTGCGACCGATCTTGAGCTCTTCACGCGACACGCTCCTGCTGCCCCATCTGGAACTTAGGTAAGAGTTGCCAAGCACGCGCCCTTTTTTGGTTTTCATTGGCCCATGGTACTGCGCAATCTGCGCAGCACCATAGGCTTGTTTGCTATATGGGAGAGGGTCGGTTACCGGCCGCTTTTTTGCTTTCGCGTTATTTCTTTAGCCGAGCGGAACGATTTCAACTCGCCATGATTCTGATGCGTATCGACAGTTACAAACGCTCAGGAGACAACCATGGTGTGGTGGCTGGAAATACTCGCCCAGTACGTGACCTCCACCGGCCTCGCCGTGTTCTGCATCTTTGTGTTCTGGGCCTACACGCTGGCGTTTGGCAGGACATACATCAAGTTGCTGTCGGCTGCGCTGGCCGTGGCATTGCTGGGTATTGCCGCCGTTCCCCACGGGGCGAGCTTCGCCTTCAGCCACAAGACACTGCTGGGGGATGGCAGCGAATTCCTGTTGCTGATCGCAGACGCAATGGGTGTGATCAGTGCCGTGATAATTGCATCGTTCTTTTACGACCCTGGGCGGTTGCTGGATGAAGCATGACTGCCCGGCAAGCTATTCGCCCAACCCTTGGTCGGTGAGCGAATAGCCGTCTATTTCAGTGCTATCAGCGTGGGCCGCCACCGTGCCCGCCACCCATCATGCCTGGGCCGCCATGCCCCCCGCCGTGCCCACCACCGCCACCTGGCGGCATGAACATCCAGCAACCTGCCAGCGTGGATACCAGGGCAACCACCACGGCTGCACGCACTACCTGCTTCAACTTCATACAACACTCCAAAAGGCAAAAACCGGTGCCCTGCCTGGTGCCAGGCAGGGCAGCGCCGCCAGTGTAATTTCCCGACCGGCCAGCCTGTGCGAGCTTTTCCATTTCTTTACAGTTGCGTGAAGTCAACGCGGCCTTGCGTCAGTAGCGACGATAGTCCTGGTGCCCCCCACGATCTTCATCGTAGTAATGCCGGTGATGATGGCCTCCGTCGTGCCAGTACGGCCAGCAGCCACTGAGCAACAACAACCCTGACAACACGACAACCCATGCAGTCTTGCGTTTCATGTGCATACCTCCGGCCAGGCGAAGCAAGGCCTTGCATAGGTTGGACTGCGCCAGGACGCAAGGTTCGGGCCGGGGGCCGGCCGCTGATCTTGTTTCATGAATGCAAGAAAAAAGCGGTTGGCTGTCCACCCATCCAGCGTGGATAAAAATGCAGATAACAAACCGATTTCGGCGGTAGTACTGTCAAGTCGTCCATTCCAGGGAGAGAAACATGAGCATTCGCAGCCTCGCCAAAAATCTTCCAGCAGACCCTGACAATGAGGGCTGTGTGCTTGGCTGGGGTGTTCTACGCGCCGTACATCCGTGGCACTTTGTCGACGTCTATGCCGACCAGAAGACCGCCAGGGCCGAGGCACAACGCCGTGGCGATGGCTACGTGGTGGAATTTGGCTCGCACCGGCTCGGCTCGGATGAATTTGTCTGTGGGGTAACGCTGCCGGAAGGATGACAAGGCGCTCGTCCAGTGCCAGCGCCTTCAAACCTGTGTTGATCTCGTGTTGATTCGTTGTTCAGGCTTCATCTGGCTGGCGGGCATCGCCAGGCGCCCGCGGGGCCTTCAGCAACAAGGTAAAGCTGCCAGTAAGGTGCTGACGCAGCTCTTTGGGCATGAAGAAAGCAAAATGCACAAGCCATGAACCATCGCCCAGCAAGAACGCTTCACGGCGATAAAGAGTGACTTGTTGTTCGGAAACACCGATGCACGCGGCTATAAACGAGTCGCTTGGTTCTTCGTCCACTGGGGAACCCCCGAGCCTGCGCAGTCAATGGCGCTGTAATGGTATGGCCATGTCCGGTAGCAAGCGCCGGCACTGTTCATCACATCTTTGCTGTTCGCTCTTTTTTCCACTGAACCTTGGAAACGCCATCAGGAGAACCGGTGACGCCGGATGCAACGTGCTGAATGTGGCCGCCATGCTGAAGGAAGATTTCGATTTGCTCGCAGAGGCGTTGGTGGGCTTTGTGGGCCGCGCTGGGGTACGTCTGGTACATGTTGGCGTCTCGGTTGTGAGCCACTGAAAGACAGTCACCCGAGCAATGACTATACACCCTGTTTTGAAGTCAGGGGCTGTACCGAGGCCCCCCCTGTGTTTATCGACCAAAGGCAGGAGGGAGATGCACACCAAGTTCGCTGATGACAGACCACAGAGCAGACCTGACAAGCAACCTAACTCAAGGTTTGGGCAGGTAATAATGGGGGTATAGCGCCATGTCGCGTTCCAGTTTTTCAGCGTCAGTCACTCGCTTGCGGACCTCGGCATAGAATCGCTGGCTCTGGTTCTGAAAATGCCTGAAATCTTGCTCCGCCGTCTCGATCGCGCCCTTCAGGGCGTGCCCCCTCAGCCCGTCGGTAAGCCGCTGCGATGAGATATACCTCTGCCAGCAGGCCTCGACCTGCAACAGCCCTTGCGCGAAGACTTCAGTGTCGATAGTCGCCATTGGTGCACCCTCTTTGGGCCATTCAGGGCCCGTCGGTGTGAATCGCCAGAGCGACGATAGCTTGATGAAGCTCGGTCACAATCAGCTTCGGCTCGAAGTGTAGTCTATCTCGGGCCAGGCACACGGCCTCATTGCCTTGAGCGCAAGGCGGGAGCGTTCGCCGTGCTCATGGATCTGACTGACCACACTCGTGGATCGATGAGCGATCAACTTCGATGCCTCTTCCGATTGACCCCGTAACCGCAGCGACTTGTCGTTAGCCGCCAATCATCACTTTCGTTGTTTGACAGGCAGCGAAACTTACCACCCTGTTCAACGATTACGCCTCCCTGGCGAGGGCGATTACCTGGTACTCGGGTGCTTGCTGGCTTCCAAACGCTGCGCATCTCTGGCGAACCATATACCTACCGCAATCACCATCAGGCAAATGAACACCACATCCCATGCCCTGTGCTCGATGGCCGCCAGGATCGCGAAAAATTGCAAGGCGCCAGCCCACCAGAGAAACGGCCTGATTTTTGAGTAGCGCATGACTCACCTCGCAGTCCCCTCTGTTCCAATTCTAGTCGAGCCGGCGAACTGAAACAGCGCACGGCGAAGACCCGTCGCGTTAAACGTCAATCGAGGGCTGCAACCAGGACGCAACGATTTCGTGGATGACGGATATTCCAGACTGAGGTTGCCAGCAGCGGTGCGAGGTTTGTTGTATCTGGCGCAAGATGGATACTCATCGCTGAAGGCTGAGGCCCTGACCGCAGGAAGCGGTGCCTGATCCTGCCCTTGAACTACCCAGCCTATCGGATCTAAGGGAGCCGCGATGAGCAAGCGCTGAATGAACCTAGAGCAATCCCTTTCCCCCTCTTTTCAAGGCCGCTGACATGCGCGGGCATGGAGCGCTATTGCCATGACGGAAGAAGCACTCGCGAGCGTGCCTGCGAAGGTCCGCATTGTGATCGAGGCCAGTTAAGCCACAGCGGCTGCGTTGGGACTGCAGTACCTGGCCTTCGCGTCAGCCAACTGCCGGGGGCTGCCTGGCTATGTACAGAAGAAAAACCACAACGACGGCACGGTGTTCACCTGGAATGGCTTAACCAGGCCAGGGCAACAACCCGCTTAGCGCCGGCGTGCAAGCAATGCACAAGTTGTTGAAGGACCATGGCGTCAACTGCTGATATCGGAGGCTCTGCGAGCATCTGACGCGGGTCAATGAGGTCAGCGCTGACTGGCAGTTATCGACCCATAGCGGACTGCCATAGCCAACAGATACCGCAGGAGTGAAGCATCTGGGGCTACACCAATGCACAACGCGCGTGCGAAGGTCGCGATCGTGAATGACTCTTGTCGATTTATCTCAGAGCTCTGTTTGTGATCGTTACATTTGAATGTCTTGCTTCGGCGGAGCACCGTGGTAGCGCCGATACTCCCTACTAAACTGAGATGGGCTTTCATATCTCACGCGATATGCCGCACCTGCAGCATCCAATTGCTCGCTGAGCATCAGGCGGCGCGCCTCGTTTAGCCGGTCTCACGATGAATGCGATCCGGTGGGCCTTTCAGTTCGCCCTGGTTGACGTCCGGATCTAAGCAGTAGATCGACGGGCTATGAAAGTCGAAGGTGGCTTGTGAAGTGTGAAATACGAACGGGGCGACAATGGTCGCCCCGTTTTTGATCGCCGCTGTTACTTCAGGTGCTGCTTGATCGCCTTTGCAGCCTGGTCCATCGCACTGCGGGTCCCAGGCACTTCGCCGAGGACGTTGAGCAAGCCGAAGTCATGGATCATGCCGTTATAGCGCACTGCGGTTACTGGCACACCAGCGGCGTTCAACTTGCGGGCATAGGCTTCGCCTTCATCACGCAGCACGTCCATTTCTGCAGTTTGTACCAATGCCGGCGGCAGACCTTTCAACTGATCCAGGCTAGCCCGCAGGGGCGATGCGTGAATGTCGTCGCGCTGCTTCGGATCAGTGGTGTAGCTGTCCCAGAACCACTCCATCATGTTGCGTGTCAGGAAGTGCCCTTCAGCGAATTGGTTGTAGGAACTGTTGTTGAAGTTGGCATCAGTCACAGGCCACAGCAGCGCTTGGAAGCGCAGCTTCGGAGTTCCGGCTTCCTTCGCCTTGATGGCTACTACCGCGGCCATGTTGCCGCCGACGCTGTTGCCTGCCACTGCCAGGCGGCTGCCGTCGACACCAATCTCCTTGCCATGCTCAGCGACCCAGCGGGTGGCGGCGTAAGCCTGGTTGATCGCAGTGGGGAATTTGGCCTCGGGCGATGGCGTGTAATCGACGTAGACCGCTGCCGCACCAGAGCCCACTACCAAGTCGTGTATCAGTCGCTCGTGGGTCGGATAGTCGCCCAACACCCAGCCACCACCATGGAAGAACATGAATACCGGCAGGTCGCCCTTAGCGCCCTCCGGGCGCACTACCCGGATCTCCAGCTGCTGGCCATCGGTTTGGATGGTACGGCGCTCGACCTGAATACCGGACAAGTCGACCTTCACGCCTGCCTGAGCGCCGGTCAGCACCGACCGGGCGTCTTTCGGCGACAGGGTTTCAAGCGGCTTGCCGCCGCCTGCAGCCAGAGCTTCAAGGAAGCCTTGGGTGGTGTGTTCCACGCCCGGGCTACCAGCGGCGAAGGCACTGTTGACAGCCAGAGCCAGCAGGCCGGCGGTGAGGGTACGGGACAGTTTCATGGTTTGAGCTCCTAGGGCGTGGGCAGGCGTTTAGTTCTGGTTGGCTGCAGTGTTCGGACGGATGTAACTCACCTTCTGCTCCTTGCCGTGGCTGTCACGGTAGGTCAGAGTCGCAATGCTGTTTTGGCCGCCGCTGCTGGGTGCGGCATCCACAGAGACAACCTTGTCGATATCCAAGTCCATTCCGTACTGGTACGGAGTGGCGGTCTGCGCGAAAACACCAGCATTGACGCCGAGTGTAAGAGTGAGGATGGCGAATGTTTTATGAATGGTCATGATCGTTCTCCAGTGTCTCGTAAGGGGTGAGCGGCTGCTTGGTACTTGGGATTAATATTGCGCGATAATATTTTGCGCGCAAAATACTTTTCCGCTATGGTCGTGATTAATTCAGTGCATCGGCCTCGGAGGACCGCCGGCCCCGACAGCCATCGATAGGCGCAGCGCTTTGTGCTTGGCGGCGTCATCAGAGGGGTTTCGTCGTCCGCTTAGTCCCGCTCGCAACCCCGACGCGGCCGTCGCATTTGCATCTGAGCCGTACCAAAGGCTCTCCTCAACACCCAGTGCCATCAGCCATTAGTTGCGATGTGGCCCCGCAACCGCTCTCTAACTAGGCCCTCCCATAAGGGATGGCCCGGGACGAGTGCCCGCCGCGCACGTCTGGATCATCAAACCCTATCTCCCCGGAGAACTGTCTAGTCGGCCTTGAAGCTGCTCTAGCCATCTAGGACGGTCTTGGGTGACGGCCCGAAGCTGTCTATCACTGGGGTTCGCTCCGTTAATCGAAGAAATTACTTGATGGTGCTTGACCGGGGAGAACGATCGTTCTACATTGAGCTCATGAGCAGACCAACGATAGATCACAGAGCCCAGATCCTGGCCACCGCCGAGAAACTCATCTACGAAAACGGGATTCATGCCACGGGCATGGATCTACTGGTGAAGACCTCTGGAGTGTCAAGGAAGGGTATCTACAACCACTTCGCTACCAAAGATGATGTCGCGGCTGCGGCCTTGAGCGCCCGCGACGTACGCTGGATGCAATGGTTCAGAACTGAATGCGACAAAGCAGCTACGCCGTATGATCGCGTACTGAGTATGTTTACTGTTTTGAAAAGCTGGTTTGAGGCTGATGATTTCCGCGGCTGTGCGTTCATTAACACGGCAGGTGAGGTAGGGGATCCCGATGACCCCATCCGCCAGATCGCCAAGCTGCACAAGCAGAAACTCTTAGACTATACGCTTGAACTGACTGAGCAATTGAACACCGAGCAACCGTTGCTCTTAGCTAGGCAGTTATTTATTTTGATGGAAGGCGCAATCACCATGGCTCGCGTTATGGGTGATTATCACGGCGCTGATAACGCAAAGGAAGTTGCGCGGATGTTGCTGAAAGAGCTCGCGCCTTAAAGCTTGAGCTTTAGAAGTACTACTCACACTTATCTATCTAACTAGACTGGAGTCACTACCATGTCCGATGCCCAAACTCGCCCGCCACTTCCTCCTTTTACTCGCGAAACGGCGATTGAAAAGGTCCGACTTGCTGAAGATGGCTGGAACAGCCGCGACGCGGAGAAAGTCTCGCTCGCCTACACGGTGGATACCAAATGGCGTAACCGCGCTGAGTTTGCTACCAACCGTGAAGAGGCCAAAGCCTTCCTCACCCGCAAGTGGAAAAAAGAGCTGGATTACCGTCTGGTCAAAGAGCTTTGGGCGTTTACCGATAACCGGATCGCCGTCCGTTACGCGTACGAATGGCATGATGATTCCGGTAACTGGTTCCGCTCCTATGGCAACGAGAACTGGGAATTTGAAGCTGATGGTCTGATGCACCGTCGCTTCGCCTGCGTAAACGACATGCCTATCAAGGAAAGCGAGCGCAAATTCCACTGGCCGCTGGGCCGCCGTCCAGATGATCATCCGGGGCTGACTGAGTTGGGGCTGTAAATCCGGCACAACTGTAAATTCTTTCGAACTCAGAGTGCTCGGCTAGGCAGAATGAAATTTAAATTCGATTGCCGCCACTGCAGGTAGAGTACGAACGCTTCTAGCATAAGCATGGTTCTACCAAGAGTTATGATATTCCACGGAACCAAAGTTCCGAGGATACGTACGCCTGCACCTGTAGCATCTCTATTAATTGCGACCGCCTCCATCAAGGCGTGGCAATAGAATTCAATTTTAATGCTGTCGTTAGCAGCGCGATTTAACTTTCACAAATTGATGATTTAAGCGGCCTTGCTATAGGCCTGCGATTTACTGGCACTGGTTTACTCAATTATCCATCTCATCTGGAGGCACCACCATGTCCAATACCCAAACTCGCCCACCACTTCCGCCTTTCACTCGCGAAACGGCGATTGAAAAAGTCCGACTGGCGGAAGATGGTTGGAATAGCCGCGACGCGGAGAAAGTTTCGCTCGCCTACACGCTGGATACTAAGTGGCGTAACCGCGCTGAGTTTGCTACCAACCGCGAAGAAGCTAAAGGGTTCCTTACCCGCAAGTGGAAAAAAGAGCTGGATTATCGCCTGGTCAAAGAGCTCTGGGCCTTTACCGATAACCGTATCGCCGTCCGTTACGCATACGAGTGGCACGATGATTCCGGTAACTGGTTCCGCTCCTACGGCAACGAGAACTGGGAATTTGAAGCTGATGGTCTCATGCACCGCCGCTTCGCCTGCGTAAACGACATGCCTATCAAGGAAAGCGAGCGTAAGTTCCATTGGCCACTGGGTCGCCGTCCGGATGACCACCCAGGTCTGACCGAGCTCGGCCTGTAAGTCACCGCCAACCTGATCCTGTTGACTCAAAGGATCAGGTTTTTTTCGTTCAGAAGCGATTCGTCATCCCAATTGCGGTTTGTGATACACATCAGTGCGCCGTCTGCAGCTAGAAAGCCAATAGGGGGCTTTCCTCTCCTTCCAATCTCCGCTTCGTCGGTCGGGCAGGCCATCATCGTTGCACTTTCCCTTTCCCTTGGGCCCTGTTGCACACGCGCATCCTGCGGTCCCGCAAACCCTCACTGATCGAGATCGCTGGATACCTCTTTAGTCAGATCGATGAAGACGCGCACCGCTGCGCTCAGAAAGGCGTCTTTGCGCCGCATTAGAACGGCCCGTCGCTGCAAGCGCTCCGGCTCCAACGTGATGGCCACCAGGTCGTCATGGGCCAATGCGATTCTGGCAGGCAATAAGGTCGAGAGATTCGTCCGGCGAACGATCTCGATCACTGCGCCTAGGGCATTGGCCTCCATCTGCACCTTTGGGCGAATCTCATATTTGCGGCAGTAACGGTCGATTTGCTCGCGAGTGGCAAACTCAGTGCTGAGCAAGACTAAAGACTCAGCACTCAGGCCGTGCGAGGTAATGGAGCGTTCCTCGGCCAGGCGGTGTCTGCGGTTCATAACCAAAGCGAGTGTTTCGTTCAGCAAGGGGATGGCTTCGATGTCAGGTGCATGTATTTCATCGAATGCGATCCCTACGTCCAAATCTCCCGCCAACAGCAGCTCCTCGATACGCTCCTGGGAGATCTCTTTCAGGTTGACGGTGATCTTGGGGTACCTGAAATGAAATGCCTCGATTAGCGGCCCCACTAGATAAGTTGTGAACGTCGGCGTTACGGCAACACGCAATGAGCCACGGCTGAGGTCGCTGACATCATGTATAGCCCTTTTGGCTTCCTGCAATTCCTGATACGCACGGCGCGCATAGAGA
The DNA here is from genome assembly GCF_024349685.1 of Pseudomonas sp. LRP2-20. NCBI lineage: Bacteria > Pseudomonadati > Pseudomonadota > Gammaproteobacteria > Pseudomonadales > Pseudomonadaceae > Pseudomonas > Pseudomonas sp. LR2-20. Next base: position 3,197,568 of record NZ_AP025944.1, read on the forward strand.
AGATAGACATCCCCCGCGTCAGTCAAACGCGTCGTGCGGCCTGACCGGTCAAACAACTGGGCTCCTAGGCTCTCTTCCAACTGCCTTACTTGCTGAGAAAGGGCCGGCTGAGAGACATGCAGCGCCGCTGCAGCCTTCGTGAAACTGAGATGTTCCGCAACGGCTAGGAAGTACTGGATGTGTCGAGCGAGCATGTCGAAACCCATAAGATAATCTGATCCTAATCATAATAAATGAGACTTTTACCTTATGCCATGCACTGCTTAATCTTTGTCTCACACCCAGCGACATTGAGACAGCAACCATGAAAGCGATCATCGACGGATTTCTGAAGTTTCAAAAAAACGCCTTTCCTGAGCGGGTCAAACTGTTCAAGGACCTTGCTAACCAGCAGGCGCCAAAGGCTCTCTTCATCTCCTGCTCTGATAGCCGACTGGTGCCTGAGCTGGTCACCCAACGGGAGCCAGGCGATCTGTTTGTAATCCGCAACGCCGGCAATATCGTGCCGTCGTACGGGCCAGAGCCGGGGGGTGTTTCGGCTTCGGTCGAATACGCGGTCGCCGGACTTAACGTTGCGGACATCGTGATCTGCGGCCACTCCGACTGCGGTGCAATGACCGCCATCGCCACCTGCAAATGCCTGGACCACATGCCCGCCGTAGCCGGCTGGTTGCGGTACGCCGACTCGGCCAAGGTAGTAAACGAGGCCCGTCATCACGTGGATAAGCCCAGCAAAGTCGCCTCCATGGTGCGCGAGAACGTGATTGCGCAACTGGCCAACATCCAGACCCACCCATCCGTTCGCCTGGCTCTCGAAGAAGGCCGTGTGACCCTGCATGGCTGGATCTATGACATCGAGACCGGACGTATCGACGCCTTTGATGGCAGTACCGGCACCTTCGTATCTCTCGCAGAAAACCCAGAAGTCCACGCCGTTTCCCAGCAAGCCAGGCACGTCGCCTGAAACCTGTACCTGCACCTTTACTTACCCAGGAGATTCAACATGATCCAGACTCAAGCCACTCGCACCGCTCGCCAAGAACTGACTGAAGTGATCATTCTGGCCAAGGCTCGCAAGGACCTGTCCTTTGCGCAAATCGTTGACGGTACCGGCCTGTCCGAGGCCTTCGTCACCGCTGCCTTGCTTGGCCAACATCCGCTGCCTGAAAGCGCCGCGAAGGTCGTCGGCGAGAAGCTCGACCTCGATGCTGATCAAGTCGCGCTGCTGCAATCGATGCCGATCCGCGGCAGCTTCTTCGACGGCGTGCCGAGCGACCCCACCATCTACCGCTTCTACGAAATGATGTCGGTGTATGGAACCACCCTCAAAGCGCTGGTCCACGAGAAGTTCGGCGACGGCATCATCAGTGCCATCAACTTCAAGCTGGACATCAAGAAGGTCGAAGATCCGGATGGTGGCCACCGTGCTGTGATCACCCTGGACGGCAAATACCTGCCTACCAAACCCTTCTGATGTAGCTCAGCCCGGCGCCCTGCTGCGCCGGGCCATCCCCAACATTTATGACGACTGAGCGCTGATTGGATGCTCAGGACTTCTTACGCCCTCAGTACAGGTGATTACCATGAAACTTTTACTCGTTTTGTTCCTAGGCTGCCTTGGTTCTGTTGCTATGGCCGATGACCAAGGTACTCAAACCGCACAAATAACGGTTGAGCCCTACCGTTACTCTCAGAACCTGGATATCGCGCACGTTGTGGCTGTGACGGCGGTGCCCAATGTCTGCGAAGTTGTGCCGATGCAGCTGACTTACGACGACTCCAAAGGCGAGCGGCATATCATGGAGTACCACATTGTGGGGAATGGCTGTTCTAACAACTGATGCGCCTTCCATACTCCAGCCTGACGGGCAGCTCCTGGACATCAGGGGCGATGCGATTGAGGCTTAACATCCTGTATAGGAGGAAGCCCACTTCGAAACTCGCTGTGGGCTCTCTTGCTTTCGACGGAGGGTGATCCGCCCAAGCAAGACCAATCAATTGCCGACTCGTAGCTCAATTGGGCCTGCCTCGTCACTGCTTCACCTAAGACCGCAAATCGTCGAAAGTAAGCGGATATGGAGTGGGGTTAAACTCGAACCATCCGGCGCTACGATGGGAGAAGGATGAGAATGCAATACCAGCGCGCTCAAGAATTGGAACGAGAATTTGATGCTTTGATCGCGTTGATCGCTGACATGATCACTGCCCAAGCAAAACAGCACGTTCCCACTGCCCATACGCCAGCTTGGATGTTCAGCCAGCATGACCTGGCGAAGAAGCTGTTTCGGCATATGTGCTCTGTACGCTCCTTGCTGGAGCCTTCGCCCTTCCGGAACCAAGTCATTCCCTCGCACAGCTTTATCGATCACTCCTCGGTGGCGGTCCTGACTCGATCTGCGATCGAGAATTATCTGGTCATGACATGGCTACACAGCAAAGGTAATGAATCGTTGCGGGATTTCCGGCACAACGTCTGGGAATATTGCGGTTGGAAGAAGCGAAGCAAGATGGCTGCAACCACGGATGACGCTCGCCTCGCTAGACAGAAAGCTGAGGCAGACGCTGCTCTGTTGTGGCCTTCCATAGAGAGCTCCCGTTACTTCCAGAGCTATGCTGAGCCTCACCAAGAACGCCTTCGCAAGGGTAGTTGGGATGCAGGGTGGCATTGGAACGATCTAGCTGTGGAAGCAGGGTTGCACAAGACCTACTTCACCTCGTACTACCCCTTCCTGAGCGGGCATGTGCACAGCGACTACATTGGAACGCTCCAGAATGCTCAGGCGGTCTCGTTGGCCGACCAGTACATGCTGGCCTCAGCCAACCTGCAGATCATTCTGATGTTAATCGGTCATTTTGCTCATCATTATGCTGGCGTGTTTGCTCCCGCTGAGGCTGTGCTGCGTAGGGCAGGTGCTACACGTGAAACTGCTGAAAAGTGGCACATTCGAGCAGAGGATATGGATTTTTTGTATCGACCAGAAGGTTGAGTTTCGCTATCTAGCCAGGTATCAGGCTACCTGAGGTGTGATGGTGGCTAAGAGCCGTAGGATGAGATTTATTAGGGTGAATACGCAGACTGGATTTCCATAGCGCGGCGCACGTTTCACACCCCAATTTCGCTCCGGACGCAGATAGGTGTGCACGTCGCTGCCGTCGCTCCTTGGTATCGGCCACCAGGCATTACAAATCACATCAAATGACCGCTTCGGTCCAAACTTGCCGGTAGCGACTGGCAGCTATCGACCCAAAGCCGCCAGTGAAGTTGGCAGTGATTCTGTGGGAGCGGATTTATCCGCGATGCGCCGCGCGGGCGGCGCTCGATCTCATAGGCGCTACATACCCCAAGGCAAACACACCAGGCACCACACAAACCTTAGGCATGCTGTGTCATTGCGCGGCCACCTTGGTGCCGGCGGCACTCAACCAGCGGTCGACAGTCGTCTTGTTGGCTGCAACCCAAGCCTTAGCCGCGGCGTCCGCCGGCTGCTTTTCGCGCTCGATCTTGAGGATCAGGTCATTGAGGGATACCGGATCGATGCTCACGTTCTCCAGGAATGCGGCGATCCGGGGCGCACGCTGCTGCAGGGCCGAGGACGCGAGAATGTGCACCTTCGCATCGGGATAGGCACAGGTGACGCTGCTCTTGTTCAGCCAGTCGGCATCGACGGTCGGGCTGATGAACTTCCAGCAGCCATCTGCCTTGTAAAGCGGGTCGCCCTTCTTGTTGTCCTGGGCATATCCGTCGAACGGCGGCTCATCGAGACGGCGCAGATCATAGGCAGAGAAGATCCAGTCCGGCGTGTAGGCATAGAAGATCACGCCGCGCTCGGCCTTGTAGGCCGCGTCGAGCTTCGCGTAAGTCACCGAGGCCTCGGTGGACACCGCCTCGAAATTGCCGTCGAAGCCAAAGTCCTTGGCCTTGATCTGACCGATATAGGTCGACTCCCAGCCCGCCGGGCCGACCAGCAGTTGGGACTTGCCCCCGCCCAGCGGAGCAAACAGCTTGGCCACCTCCGGCTTCTTCAGGTCGTACACCGACTTCACATCGTACTTGTCCTGGATGTAGCCCGGAATGTAGAAGCCCTGCACGCCGACATAGGGCTGTTTGTTAGGAATCAGCGAATGCGTGCCACCGCTGACGTACTTGGCCCAGGCTGCGGACTGGTTCGGCAGCCAGATGTCGGTGAGCACGTCCACCGAACCGTCGCCCTTGGCGGCCGCAGCGAACAGTACAGGCAGGTCACCGGCAAGGTAGGAGACGTCCCCATCGAGACGACTGGAGATGATGTCGCCGAGGATGTACTGAATGGCGATGGCGCCGGTCCAGTTCTGCTCGCCGATGACGATCTTGTCCTTGGCGAAGCTTGCCGTGGCCGGCATGAGCGCACCCAGCAAGGCGGCACCCGCGAGCGCGCGAGAAAGGAATCTGGCCATGGAATGTATTACTCCTGAGTGGAAGGATGACGTTTGCGAAGGGATGCCTGGATAATCCGGTCGGGTACCAGGGCACAAAAAACAATGGCTATGCCGGCGAGGACACCCTCCCCGCCCTTGATGTTGCGCAGGGCGGTCATGACGTCGTATCCCAGGCCGCCAGCGCCGATCAGCGCTGCCACGACGACCATCGACAGACTCATGACGATGGTCTGGTTGACACCCAGCAACAGGGAGCCGGAGGCCAGCGGCAACTCGACCCGGGTGAGCGTCTGCCAGGGCGTCGCACCATGGGCGACCGCGGCCTCGACGGCGGCCTTGGGGACCTCCCGGATGCCCAGGGCGGTGAGGCGGATCATCGGCGCCAGGGCAAAGATCACCGTAGCGATTACCGCCGGCGTCTTGCCGACGGAGAAGAAGGCCACCGCCGGGATCAGGTAAACGAAAGTCGGCAATGTCTGCATGACGTCCAGCAGCGGCGTGATCACACGCCGCGCCAGCGGCCGCTTGGCCAGCAGGATGCCCGTGGGAATACCGATCAGCAGCGACAGCAGAACCGATGAGCCGACCAGAGCGATGGTGGAAACCGTTCGTTCCCAGAAGCCGAACAGGCCGATGTAGCCTAGGGCCAACGCACTGGTCAGGGCCAGGGCGGCGCCGGCAGAGCGCCAAGCCAGGTAGACCAGGGCCAGCGCCGGTACGGGCCAGGGAATCCAGCCCAACACGCCTTCAGCGCCCTCGATGACGGTGCGCACCGCAACTATCACCCCGACGAAGGCGCTCTCGAAGGTCAGCTGCGACCAGGCGATCAATCGGTCAATGGCACCGGCGACCGCCAGCATGCTGTCGCGGTCGGCGGGGAACTGCAGCAGTGCGCCGGTGGCATCAGGTATCAGGGCGCGCCAAAGCGTCAACATCTGACTCGCCAGCAGCAGCGCCAGGGGCAGCACCACACCATGGGAGTCGCGGCCGTTGCCACGACGGCTCAGCCAGGCGCTGGCGATGCGGTTGACCAATAGCGCTGCCACTGCCGTGGCCAGCGTCCACCCAGCGCCCTCGCGCCAAGCGCCAGCGAACCCGGCCAGGGCCATCAACTCGACCAGCAGCGCCAGCCAGAACAGGCCGTTTCGTCCGGCGGCCGCCAAGGCTGCCGGCCCCAGGAGGCCCTGGCGAATCCAGTTGTTTGCCGAGATTTCTTCCACGGCCGCCGGAGATGAGGCGCCGACCGCCTGGTAGCCAGGCGACGACACGGCTGGACTGACATGGGGTCGCTCGTCAAAGAAATCCGCCACGCCCTCGTCCGCCGGGTGTTCGAGCAGTTCTTCGGGAGTTCCGACCTGAATCAGTCGACCGGCGCGCAGCACGGCAATGCGGTCGGCCAGACGCAGCGCCTCGCCCGGATCGTGAGTCACCAACAGGGTCGTGATTGCGCGTTCGCGCACCAGATGCAGGAAGCGACCCTGCAGGTCGCGGCGGATGGTCGGGTCCAACGCGCTGAAGGGTTCGTCCATCAGCAGAATGTCAGGCTCGGTGACCAGAGCCCGGGCAAGCCCAACGCGTTGCTGCATGCCACCAGACAACTCGTGGGGGAAATGCTCGCCCCACTCACCGAGCCCCACTGCCTGCAACTGCCGTTGCGCCGCCGCGTGCCGCGCGCCTTCCGGCTCACCACGCAGCTCCAGGGGCAGGGCAACGTTGTCGCGCACGCTGCGATGAGGCAGCAGTCCGAAGTGCTGAAACACCATACCGATGCGCTGCGAACGCAGCTCACGCAGCGCTGGAAGGGTCAAGTTGCCCAGCACTTCGCCATCGATCAGCACTTCGCCGCTGCTCGGTTCTATCAACCGGTTCACGTGGCGCAGCAAGGTCGACTTGCCACTGCCGGAAGTGCCCATCAGGCAGAGCACCTCACCGCGCCGCACCGCGAGGCTTACCTGCTCTACTGCGTTCTTCGGATCTGACCGGCCACCTTCGTAGCGCTTGGTCACCGCGCGGAACTCCAGCGCGATGTCGGCGGTTTTTGTAGAAGCACAGGCGAAACTTTGTCCATCCGCGCCTGCCAGCGCAGTGGCGTCTACTCGTTTTCTGGCAATCAGCGGGTATTCGTCAGTGCTCACATCGGCCCCTGGGATTCATGAGATTCCAGGGGACAGGGCAGACTTCATGCCAACCGGCTAGACCCTATGTATTTCTACGCCGGCCAGCGCTTTATCGTGGACGGCATGCTGCTACAGCAACATCGCTGTACGGCTACTGTTGGGTGGACAACAGCGAGGAGGAGGCACGTCATCCAAGGCGCACCGAGATGAGCCTTCACGTACTTGCTTACAATCTCAAACGAATGATGAGCATCTTTGGCATCGCTGGGCTGATTGAAGCGATCAGAACATGAGTCCAAGCGTTTTATGTCCGCATACGGCTATCTGAGCCGCTGCCGCGGACCACATAGCACAGGCCGCACCTGGTGCCCGACTGAGGTAGATCTGCACTTACATCTGCTGAATTTACAGGGTGCCCCTGCTTCTTTTGCTACTCGACGTACTTACTTGCGTTTTCACACAGCCTGGACCCGAAGCAGACATTGCCGGCAAGTCGCTGACAGCTCATTGCGCACGCCGCAGGCGATGGATTGGGTCATGGATTTGCTCCAGGCAAAAAAACCCGCACGAGGTGGGCACTGACATAGATGCGCTATGATTCGGCAATCACAAACGGAGTGACCTGATGAAAACGCTATGGATGGGAATGGTGCTGGCCATTGGTCTCAGTGGGTGCGGGACTGTGCAAACAGTGTCAGACGAGTCGAAAGCCGTGGACGATCTGGCGAAATGGCAGACCAACTGCCATTCGATTACTCGAGCGTATAGCGGCGTTGCGTATCAGTATTGCAACTTGAATGGGCCGCAACGCACCGGGGCGCACTGGGCTCCATTCCCCATCCTTGTCGATATGGCTGCATCAGGCATTGCCGATACAGTAATCCTTCCTTACACCGGCTATCAGCAATATATGCGGGGCAATGTACCCATACGTAGGTTGCAGTATTAAGCCGTTCGTCCAGATCGTTTCGGCTGCCACCCGCAGCCAGGCCAACTACAAGGTCTATCAGGAAATGGCTGAGGTCTTCGACGACAACCCGAGGGCCATGCTCGAATTTGAGGTTCGCCGGGCCTTACCCTCCGGCGCTGCCCGCCAGCGCCCTGCCCTACACTACCGTTAACCAACCTAATCGCAGCCCTTATTTTTCTCCTCTCCTGGAGGACTGTACATCCCACGATCCTCGCTCAGCCGGTGAAATGGTGAACGTTTCATAAAAGGGATTGCGAAATGGTAAACAATGAACAGCATTGCCCATCCAGCAAGGCAGAAAAACGAACGCTCGCTTTTGCTCAACGACAGGTCGAAGGTTCATTTACAGCGAGGCTGTGAAGGGCCAAGCTCTGCAGTCCCAGGGGAAATCCCGATGGGAGTACAAAAGTACTCTAGCCAGCAGTTACCCCTCCCCAGCAGGGGAACACTCGCAAGCAACTCGACGCGCTCGGCCAATACCCCATGCTAACGAGCGGCACATCGATTCACCCGGTCTGGACTCGTAAGCCTCTTCATGCAGTGCCATGCCGGAGTGTGCGTAGACGCCTAGAAAAAGCTGGGTGCAGCCGGTGCGCGAAAGTCTCACCTGGACGTCGATGAGGGTGCCGCCGTGCACGGTTTCTTCGTGGGATCGGTGATGAAGTGTAGGGTCTGACCAAGCCCAGTACACACCGCCTCGTCTGCGCATAGTGCTCTCCTCCGCCGCCGGTGGCTTGTTGGTGAAGCTAGGACGGCAGGCCACTCATTTGTAATTAGGCCTATCCAACTAGCTTGACCACCGGTCACGGAAAAAAGGTCCATTTTTTTAACCGCTCTCCCCTCTATCCACTCCCGCGATATGGCGGCCAGGGTATGCCGAGCTCTTCCCATGCTCGGAGGCGGCGCGGCAAGCTGCAGACGCCATTCCTAGGCTCTGTACGAAATCCCGAGAAACCCAATCGTCGCCCCTTGAACGCCGAGATTTTGTAGAGCCCCCCGCCATCGACGGAAAGGAATTCTGTGATGGCAAAGCGTTACGAACTCTCGGACGAGGCGTGGGGTTTGGTCTCCGATCTCTTCATCGAAACCCATGGCCGAGGGCGCCCGCGCCTTAGCGACCGATTGATGCTCGATGGCGTGCTCTGGGTGCTCTGCTCGGGTGCTGCGTGGCGAGATATGCCGGAGCGCTTCGGCCCGTGGTCAACGGTGTATCAACGGTTTCGGGGTTGGCGAAATCAGGGCACATTCGACCAGATGCTTAAACGTCTGCACCTGAGATTGAATGAGCAAGGCTTGATCAATCTGCAAACCTGGATGATCGACTCAACCGCAGTACGTGCAACCCGAGCCTCATCTGGCGCTCGGAAAAAAGGGGGCCTGAGAGCCTGCCGATCACGCTCTAGGCCGCAGTCGCGGCGGCCTGACAACCAAGATCCACATGCTCTGCGACGCCAACGGGACACCGTTGCGCTTCCTTCTCTCTGGCGGTCAAGCCAGTGACATCAGCTACGCCCAGCCTCTGCTGGACGGCGTCAGCATTCCTTCAAGCCAACGTGGTCGTCCGCGTAAACGCTGTAAATGGCTGCTTGCCGACAAGGGCTACGCCTCTACTGCGATCAATATCGGATGCAGCCTGTCATCCCGCTACGCTCAATGAAGCGCAAGCCCAAACCTGGCTTACCAAGACTGTTTGATCGGCCCAAGTACCGGCAGCGCAACATGATCGAGCGCATGTTTGGCTGGCTGAAAGGGAATCGCAGGATCGTGACACGCTTCGACAAGCTTGCAAAAAGCTATGCCGCAATGGTCTCACTGGCTTGTTCCATGCGGTGTTTGCGACAACTCTTTTCGTACAGAGCCTAGCCTAGGCGCCTACACCCAGATGTCGCTGGATAGCCGGGACATCATTCAAGGCACTCGGAACAACTACAAGAGCATCATCGACATTTACTGGATGCCGGACCTCTCTACGCGACGCTTAGCAAGTACTCGCTTGGTATCACCTGATAGTCGCCGCTGGCTGTCCGCTTTCGACCCATTGCTGCCGTTCACCGAGGACAGCTATCGGTCAGAAGCGGCCCTTCGCTACAGTATTTTGAGACCGTCCGGAGTCTCAATATAAGCCCGCAAACCATAGTGGTCATTGCGTATGACTTTGACCGGACCGCAGAAGCCAATCATTTCCAAATGGTGCTCGACAGCACCCGGTTCGGGATGGAAAATTTCAAGACGATGCAACTGACAACCCTTCTCGTCAAGTCTCTGTGCCGGTGGCTTCGAGTCGCCCCAGTCGATCAGGCTGGGCACTACTCCATCCAGCGGCAGTCGTCCGTCTGTATGGATGGAAATACTCCACGACAGCTCGCCTCTGTTCATCGGTTCGATAACACCAAAAGCACTCTGTAGCTCTTCATCTGCGGCATCCAGAAATTCCGTGCGCGCGACCCAGTGGGCCAGACGTGGAGATGTTTGGGCGTTTAGTTTATCAAGCCCAAACCACCTGGGCCTCCTGGGTTTCGGCGCCAAAGGGTCGGGCGCAATCACCTCGAGATAAAAACAGTCGCCTAATCGTAAAAGTAGATTATGAGTGCTCATGCGGGGATGATTGCCACCCTGCTGCATGCTCACCCCTAATTGACTTTCGACCAGTTGTGCGCCTGCCGCTAGTGTCGGTGACACGATGACAAGATGGTCAACAATGGAACGCCTCATGGGCACAACTCCAGATTCAAGAGTTCCTGGACGGTCTGCCGCCGCCTTATCATTCGGTAGCTTTGGTTCTCGATCAGTAACTCCGGCAACAGGGGGCGACTGTTGTAGTTCGAAGACATGGAAGCACCATAGGCGCCCGTATCATGAATCACCAGCAGGTCGCCGACCCTGGCCTGGGGCAAGTCCTGGGGAGCCAACGCGTGTTCGCTCTGAGTAAACACATCACCAGCCTCACAGAGTGGGCCCGCCACCAGGGTGGGTTGCAAAGGGCGAGACACTGGTAGGCCATCAACGTCGAGCAAGGTCATGCGATGGTACGAGCCGTACAAGACGGGCCGCATCAAGTCATTGAACCCGGCATCGACCAGAATGAAGGTATTGCCACCTGCCTTCTTCACAGCGCGAACCTCGGTCACGAGGTAACCCGATTCTGCCAGCAGAAAGCGTCCAGGTTCGATCTCCATGCGTACGGCATGGCCAAGGATTGCCTCGATTTTCTCCCGAGCAGCGGCCCAAATCCGGGCATATTTGTCGATATCGACCGGTTTGTCGGTACTTGTGTACGGTGTAGCCAGACCTCCACCAAGGGAGAAGGCCTCTATGTTCCTGTCCAGCCGAGCAATGAGGTCAGTCATCGACTGAGCTACCTGCGCCAGGTGCGGGTAATCCACGCCCGAGCCAATATGCATATGGACACCTACCAGGTGCAGACCCCAAGTGCTGATGCAGTCGAGTGCCTCTTCCAGTTGTTCGTGCCAGATACCATGCTTGCTATTTTCGCCTCCCGTGTTGGTCTTGCGACTGTGACCATGGCCGAACCCGGGATTGATACGGAGCCAGACCCGATGCCCTGGCGATCGCTCCCCCAACTGCCGAAGCATATCGATCGAGCCGACATTGACCTCAATCCTTGATTCGATTACCCGGGCCAAGGTCGTTTGATCTAGCAGGTCACACGTCAACACAACACCCGCTGGATCGCCATCCACCGACGCTCCCGCCGCGAAGGCACGCTCCACCTCCCCCCAAGAAACCGCATCGAGCACCACCCCCCGTTCGCGCATCAAGCGAAGAATATGCAGATTGGGATTGGCTTTCTGCGCGTAGCGCACCGTATCGAAGCCGTGCAGTTTTTCAATTCGATCAATAATCGTCCGGGCGTCATACGCCCAAAGTGGCGAACCATGACGGCGAACCGCAGCGGCTAGTAATTCAAAAGGTGCATCAGCATTCATGAGCGTGCCTCGTTACAGGAATGCGACCAGCATGAACTGAGTAAAAGTTTCATAAAAATAGCTTTTTTTCTTTAATCGATTCATATCTGATATGCCCAGTCTTTTCCTTTCTGGTCTCCCCATGAAGCTATCGCTGCGCCATATCGAAATATTCAGAGCTATCATGGCTGCCGGCAGCGTTACCAATGCTGCGCGACTGCTGTTCACCTCACAGCCGACTATTAGCCGTGAACTGGCTCGGTTGGAGCAGGTTGTTGGGCTGCGCCTGTTTGACCGTGAGGGGGGGCGCCTGCTAGCGACGGCGCAGGCGTTGCTGCTGATTGAGGAAGTCGAGCGGGCCTACGTCGGCCTGGAGCGCATTGATCGATTCGCCCAGGCGATCCGCAACTTTGAACATGGCAGGCTGGCTATTACTTCCCTGCCTCTCTTCTCTCATGCCTTGCTCCCTGAGGTGTGCCGGCAGTTTCATCAGAGTCACCCGGGCGTCAGCGTGAGCATCACTGCACAGGAGTCGCCATTGCTGGAAGAGTCACTGCTGGCACAGCAGCATGACCTTGGCTTGACTGAAGGCGAGCAAGTGCCACGAGGTGCCCAAGGAGAGCTCCTATTTAGCGCTGGCCTGGTTTGCGTGTTACCGGATCGACACCCATTGTTGAACAAGCCCCAACTGGAGCTGAGCGACTTTCACGAGGTGAGTTTCATCAATCTGGCGAGCCTTGATACCTACCGGCAACGGTTGGATCAGCACTTCAGAGCTGCGGGAGTGAACAGGCGCACGATAATCGAGACGACTAGCGCGGCATCGGTATGCGCCATGGTCAAGCAAGGGCTGGGAGTGGCGATTATCAACCCATTGAGCGGGTTAGAAGCAGTGCACAGTGGGCTGTCGATTCGCCGGCTGAGCGTTAGCGTCCCCTATTCGGTCATGTTGATACGCCCCGAACATAGACCGGGCTCAGCAGCAGTGGATTTGTTTTGTGAGGCGCTGCGGGCGCAGGCGCTAGAACTTACCGCTCGCCTGGCAAAAGGGATTTGAAAGGGCAACTTGGTCGCGTTGAGGCTAGGCACCCAGCAGCCCACACTGATGCTGCGTTGAAAAATGTAGCTTCTAGGCTTCCGGATAGACAGCGCATGATGAACCATTTGGGTCGTACATCCTTGAGTCAGAGCTGCGTGCCCATTACGCATTGAGGTCGCTCATCACCTGACGGTGCATCGCGATGTCGCAACGTGAAAACCGCCGAGGTCATCGACAGACCGCTATTGGCCGATTGCTGCCCTTCGCGAGAGGCAGCTTTGGGTCGAAAGCTGCCCTTGCGACGGGCAGCTAGCAGCCGATGGGCGACATCTGGATGTTGGGGCCGCACTGCAAAACTGAATCTCGGAGGAAATTCTGCCTCGGGCTTCTGGCAGGAACCTAGGATCAGCGCACCCATATCGTCATTGTGAGCGACGTGCAGAACCCCAAGAGACAGAGTATCCCGATACCATAGAAAGCCGTGCGCCATGGCTGAATACCCCTCAAGTAAGCCAAGGTATGCAGGACCCTGGCGGCGGTGAACAGAATGCTCAACACTGCCGTGACGGTTGCAGGCGCATTCATGGCAATGGCCAACCCACCGAGCGCGAAAAAAGTCGGGATGTTCTCCAGGTCGTTTGCCCAGGCCCTGCTCGCCCGATTCACTTGTGCAAGCTCTGCTTCACGGGCAACCCGATTGAAAACAGCGGCGTCTTCTGCGTTGGTAAATGCCCTGTGTCGCAGTCGGAACCAACCTTGGTAACCGGAGACTGCAAACATCTTGAGGAACAGCACAACCACGCACATCGCGTAGACGTTCAAGGCATCGTTCACACCTGGCGCCCCCGATCAAGGCCATTGACCGCCAGATAGAGCAGCGGCCCCACGGAAACGAATACCGCCGTCAGCAGCAAGTAGGGAAGCATTGCGATGAGCGACCTGCCCCGAGAGCGGTTGTCCTTCACCATCCAGACGCAGGCCAGCGCCGCCATCAAGTACAAGTCGATGACGACCTGGGCTGTGTCCGGCCGCGAAACGAGCGCGCGCCCAAAGGCCAGCAGCGATTGTTCGGCAATCAATATCGTCCAGCCGCTCTATATCGAAAAGAGCACCAACGATGCCAGCGCAAAAAAACGAAGTGCCATGATCATGTCCCTGATAGGTTTCCTGGCACAGTAGGGGTAGGATTGTCGGCGTTCAATGACCTCTGAGGTCATTGAGCGCGAGCGCAAGGACGGGCTAGAGACGAAGCATGAGTTACCCACTGTTCCATCAAAAATCCCCCACACCGGCCACTTCCGCGGGCCAGCATGTGCGCCACCTGCGTCGGCAGGCGGGGCTCAGCCAGCTTGACCTGGCCCTGATGGCCGGGGTTTCACAACGCCACCTCAGTTGTGTGGAAACCGGGCGTGCCAAAGCCAGCCCCGGCACTTTGCATGCCTTACTGACGACCCTTGGAGCGCCACTGGATCACTGCAACGAAGTGTTTCTTGCCGCTGGCTACGCGCCGCGCTACGCCGCGACGCCACTCGATGCGCCCGCTATGGGTGTGGTACACATGGCCCTCGAACATATCCTGCATGCAAGCAATCCGGCGCCTGCCATCGTCATAGACAGCAACTGGGATATCACCGCCGCCAACGTGAGCACAGGTCTACTGTTGGCGCTGGCGGGTGTGGCGCAGGACCTGTCATCCGGCCTCAACCTGCTGGAAACACTGTTATGCCCCGGCGGCCTCGGTGATCGCCTGGCCAATGCCCAGGAGATCCGTGCTGCCGCGTGGCAACGCGCGGCCAGGGAGTCAGTCAGCAACCCTACGCTCGCAGAGCGCCTGAGCAGCCTCCCGCCACCGGGCATGGTCTTGCACGCAGAGACTGTCAGCCCCGTGCTGCTGACACGAGTGCGCATTGCAGATGGCGAGTTGAGCTTTCTCTCTACCTTTACGACCTTCGGGCTACCCTTGGACATCACTGTAGAGTCACTGCGAATCGAGCATTTGATACCTGCCGATTTGTCGACCAGACAAAGGATGATGCAAGCTTTCGATGCTTGGAATGCGAACCACGGCCAATAGTGGATAGCAGCCATCGACCCATGGCGGACGACGCATGCCATGCGTCGTTCCTGTCTAATTGGCATTGGCAAGTTTGAGCGAGTTTCGCCCAGTGAAACCGAGAAGCTTTCAAGCGGTTTTAGACAGCCATGGCGAAGCGGCCATCAGGTTCCTTGCCGATCTGGCCTTGCCAGTCATTGCGTGGGTTGAAGTCGATGTTGCCGGGGTTGTTATTGCGAACGTCGCGGGGTTTGCTCATTGGATTTCTCCAGGCAAAAAAAAGCCCGCGCATGGCGGGCGATGGAATAGAGGTGATATGATTCGGCCATCACCGTCGAGGTGGCCTCATGAAACTATGGATTGGGTTGGCGTGCGGAGTAGTGCTTAGCGGGTGCGGTACCATTGAAACGGTATCCGACGAGTCAAAAGCAGTCGATAACCTCGCCCGCTGGGGATCGGACTGTCATTCAATTTCTCGAGCCTACAGCGGCCTCGCTTATCAGTTCTGCAACCTGAGCGGGCCTGCTCGATCGGGTAACCACTGGTCTGCAGGTACGGTTTTCGTGGATATGGGATTATCGGCCATTGCCGACACGCTCATCCTTCCATACACCGGCTATCAGCAGTACAAGCGGGGCAATGTACCCATCCGAAGATTGGATTATTGATCTCATTCTTCCGGCCGCAAGCGCCCATTGAGACTTGGAACGCACCACTGCTCTTGTTAAGCAATCAATTGCCTAGGCCTTCTCATGAGGCTTAGAGGTGTTTAGGAAGCCAGAGGCGATCGGCTACTCTAGATTGCGCAAACCCCTCATAGCATCCGTTCTGCACCTTGCCCGAACGAGAACCTGTAGCCCCTGCAGAATGCCTCCCACTCATCCCCTGACCATCCTGACCTGCGTTTGACTTGTCTCAAGTCATGACGTCCAGCCTTCTTAGCGGTGAGGCGCTTCCTGGCCTTCTCCAGGTCAAGCAGCGCCACTTTCACGCACGGCTCGCTGAAGTCTACAAAGACATGTTTGAGGTACAAGCAACCGTGCTGCCAACGACCAAGGTTCAACCTGGCGAGCACTCGGCCATATGCCTCCAGGATCTCATGGTGACGTCTGGATCCAAGTGATTGGTCAAGATTATGAGCGTAGAAGTCCTCAAGCGACAAATAGCCGTCTAGACCTGCCGTCACCATCACTGCATTCCAATCTCTGCCGCATTTGTAAATGTCAGCGTAGAGAAGCGGTGGCGTATCCACTCCCAATAACGCTGCCGCACGAAGGGCCTTCGCTTCGCGAGCAACAGTCGGGTAGCCAAACGGGTGGAAAAGGCTTCGATAGACATGCCCGACTTGCTGCTTTTTGTAGAAAGTCAGGCCCTCTAGCTCAACCCGAAGCACACCGCTCTCCCCGCCTCTGCGAATGTTGGGAGGCTCGACCCATGCTCCGGGAGCATTCAGTATTTCCTCCAAAGGCGGGTAGCAGGGCCTCAGAATGGTTGAATTGTTATTTGTCATTCAGCTCTCACTCATTTGCCAACCTTGGCGCGGCGAAATACGAATATAACAGCCTGTTCGACGATAGATCGAAAAATAAGTATGGAAGGGGCACTCCTTTCCAGAGTGGAACGGCGCAAAGGCCATACCCAAAGACCAGCCCGACCATTGCCAGCCAAATCGACTTGTGCCCGTCAACAGCTTGGCCGGATCCTTGATGTTGATCGGATCAGTGGTGCGCACGCCCAGGCGTTTAGCCACGACCGAAGCGTAGGCCTGGGTATCGCTCGTTTCTCGGCGCCCAGCGGTTGATGGTCTCCAGCACCGTGTCGATGCCCTTCCCGCCCACGCCGGGCATGCCGTCCTTGCCCCGATAGTTGATCAGCAGTTTGCACAAGGCGCGGATGCCATTCTCGGGCTCGTTAACACCTGCAAACCCTGCTGCGCCACATCATCGCTGACAGCGACTGGACATCGGCAAACGTCAAACGTAAAAAAGACGGTTCACGTCAAGAGGACCGTTGCCCTGGGCAAGGTGGAGGAAAGGACCAAAACCGGCAGAGACCGGTTCGTGCTACTGAATGATCGGGCCTTGCGGGCGGTCCGGTTCGCGAGGGAATACGCGGACCGCCGCAGGCCTGGAAGGGAGTGGTAAACGAAACACCGTACCTGTTCCCGCCGTCGAAGAACGCTGAGTACGTGAAACAGACGTCTGATCTGCACAAACAGTGGGTGCCGGTGTTGAACGATTTGGGGATCAGATGTCGCCCCCCATACAACTGCCGCCATACCTATGCGACAATATGCTCAATGTCCGGCCTCAACCCCGCATTTATCGCCCAACAGCTGGGTCACAGCGTTCAGATGCTGCTGTCGACGTATGCCCGTTGGCTCAACTCAAGCTCCGACTGGAGCGAGCTGGAAAGACTCAAGATTGGTATCAAATCGGTATCAGCTGAAAATCCAGCGTCGTAAGTTACTGATAGGTAAGCCCTTTGATCTCCACCGCCAACATCACCATGCAGTTCGGCTCCAAGCCGCTGTTCGAAAACGTTTCGGTCAAATTCAACAACGGCAACCGTTACGGCCTGATCGGTGCCAACGGTTGCGGCAAGTCGACCTTCATGAAGATCCTCGGCGGCGACCTGGAGCCGTCCGGTGGCCAGGTCATGCTCGAGCCGAACACCCGCCTGGGTAAACTGCGCCAGGACCAGTTCGCCTACGAAGAATTCACCGTGATCGACACCGTGATCATGGGCCACGGCCAGCTGTGGAAGGTCAAGGCCGAGCGCGACCGCATCTACTCGCTGCCGGAAATGACCGAGGAAGACGGCATGGCCGTCGCCGAGCTGGAAACCGAATTCGCCGAAATGGACGGCTACACCGCCGAATCCCGCGCCGGTGAACTGCTGCTGGGCCTGGGCATTCCGCTGGAACAGCACTTCGGCCCGATGAGCGAAGTGGCACCGGGCTGGAAGTTGCGGGTGCTGCTGGCCCAGGCGCTGTTCTCGGACCCGGACGTGCTGCTGCTGGACGAGCCGACCAACCACCTGGACATCAACACCATCCGCTGGCTGGAAACCATCCTCACCGCGCGTAACAGCACCATGGTGATCATTTCCCACGACCGGCACTTCCTCAACAGCGTCTGCACGCACATGGCCGACCTGGACTACGGCGAACTGCGCGTATTCCCAGGCAACTACGACGAGTACATGACCGCCGCCACCCAGGCGCGCGAGCAACTGCTGTCGGACAACGCCAAGAAGAAAGCCCAGATCGCCGAGCTGCAGACCTTCGTCAGCCGCTTCTCGGCCAACGCCTCGAAGGCCAAGCAGGCCACCTCGCGAGCCAAGCAGATCGACAAGATCCAGCTGGCCGAAGTCAAACCGTCGAGCCGTGTGAGCCCGTTCATCCGCTTCGAGCAGACCAAGAAACTGCACCGCCAGGCCGTCACCGTCGAGAAAGTGGCCAAGGCCTTCGACGACAAAGTGCTGTTCAAGGACCTGGGCTTCACCATCGAGGCTGGCGAGCGCGTGGCGATCATCGGCCCCAACGGTATCGGCAAGACCACTCTGCTGCGCACCCTGGTCGGTGAAATGAGCCCGGACAAGGGCGAAGTGAAGTGGACCGACAGCGCCGAAGTGGGCTACTACGCCCAGGACCACGCCCACGACTTCGAAGACGACATGACCCTGTTCGACTGGATGGGCCAGTGGACCAGCGGCGAACAGGTGATCCGCGGCACCCTGGGGCGCATGCTGTTCTCCAACGACGAGATCCTCAAGTCGGTGAAGGTGATTTCCGGTGGTGAGCAAGGCCGCATGCTGTTCGGCAAGCTGATCCTGCAGAAGCCGAACGTACTGGTGATGGACGAGCCGACCAACCACCTGGACATGGAATCGATCGAAGCGCTGAACCTGGCGCTGGAAAACTACCCGGGCACCCTGCTGTTCGTGAGCCATGACCGCGAGTTCGTGTCGTCGCTGGCCACCCGCATCATCGAGCTGAGCGCCGATGGCGTGGTGGACTTCAGCGGCACATATGACGACTACCTGCGTAGCCAGGGTGTCGTGGTCTGAGATAGCTGACCTGGCCCGGCCACCTTGTGGTGGCTGGGCCGGCCTCTTCGCGGGTGAACCCGCTCCCACAGGTTCAATGCTTACCTCAAGGCATGCGCAATCCCTTTGGGAGCAACTGTCTTGCTCAATTTCCAGAATCTGGCGCGATCCCTGTGGGAGCGGGTTTACCCGCGAAGAATCCACCGCCAACTCCACGGGCATGCACTCTGCGACGAATAATTCGTTAGCCTGCTTTCATTTCTTTCGCCCAGCGGCCATGATGAGGGCACGCCCAACCGCCCGCCCGCGAAAGAGCCCATGACCGCGCCACAGCCCGCCCCCGCCAGCAGTACCTTCAGCATCACCCTGCAGATCCTGTCGATCGTCTTCTACACCTTCATTGCCTTCCTCTGCATCGGCCTGCCGATCGCGGTGCTACCCAGCTATGTGCACGACCAGCTGGGCTTCGGGGCGGTGATTGCCGGGGTGACCATCGGCCTGCAATACCTCGCCACCCTGCTCAGCCGCCCCTTCGCCGGGCGCGTGGCGGATACCTTGGGGGGCAAACAAGCGATTGGCTATGGCCTGCTGGGCATTGCTGGTTGCGGGGTGCTGACGCTGCTCTCGGCCTGGTCGCTGCAGGTGCCGCTGCTGAGCCTGGCCCTGCTGCTCGGTGGCCGTGTGCTGCTGGGGCTGGCCCAGGGGCTGATCGGCGTCGCCACCTTGAGCTGGGGTATCAGCCAGGTCGGCCCGGAACACACGGCGCGGGTGATTTCGTGGAATGGCATCGCCTCGTACGGCGCTATCGCCATCGGTGCGCCGGTCGGTGTGCTGGCGGTCGCCGGGCTGGACTTCAGCGTGCTCGGCGCTGCCCTGCTGGTGCTGGCCGTGCTGGCCTTGCTGGTGCTGCGCAAACGCCCGGACGTGGTGGTGACGCGTGGCGAGCGCCTGCCGTTCTGGTCGGCGTTCGGTCGCGTCGCACCTTGCGGCCTGGGGCTGACCCTGGCGTCGATCGGCTACGGCACCCTGACTACCTTCGTCACCCTGTATTACCTGGAACGCGGCTGGGTCGGTGCGGCATGGTGCCTGAGCGCCTTCGGCCTGTGCTTCATCATTTCCCGGCTGATGTTCGTCAATGCGGTCAACCGCTTCGGTGGTTACAACGTGGCCATGGCCTGCATGGCCACCGAAGTGCTCGGCCTGAGCCTGCTGTGGCTGGCTCCCTCGCCGCCCTGGGCGCTGGTGGGTGCCGGCCTGACCGGCTTCGGCCTGTCGCTGGTGTACCCGGCACTGGGTGTCGAGGCGATCAAGCAGGTGCCGAGCAGCAGCCGTGGCGCGGGGCTTGGGGCTTATGCAGTGTTCTTCGACATGGCCTTGGCCATCGCCGGCCCGGTGATGGGCGCGGTCGCGGTGCACCTGGGCTATGCCTCGATCTTCTGCGTCGCTGCCCTGCTGGCCTTGGCCGGGGTCGGCCTGACGTTGCTACTGGCGCGGCGCGGCCGTCGCGGCTGAACGCTCGGCCGGTTCCGGGGCGCCCAAGGCCTGGGTGAAGAAGGCCGCCGTGTCGCGCTGCAGCGAATGGTGGATGTGGCGGCGGTCGACGCCATCGGCGTCCTTGCACAATGCCGGCATGCGCGCATGCTGCTCCTCGTCGCAGCGGGCCATGAACACGAAGTGCCCGGCCCCGGCCAATAAGCGGTAGTCCGGAGTGATTGGCAGCTTGCGCGCCAACTCCTCGGCATTGCGGTCCACCGCCACCAGTTGGTCGCTGTCGCCGCTGTAGATCAGCGCAGGCACCTTCACACCGGCCAGCGCATGGCGGCCGAACATCAGGCTCAGCGGTGCCATCAGCATCACCGCGCCTACCCGTGAGTCGGCCTTGGGTGCCAGCTCGCTGCGGTCGGCAATCAGCACGCCGTGGGTCTTGCAGGCATCTGCGTCCCCTGGGCGCTCCAGGCAGTAACGGCGCAGGCGATCCAGGTCAGGCTGGGCGCCAGACAGGATCAATGCGGTTTCGCCACCGGCCGAATAACCAATCACACCGACCTTGCCGTCATTCAAGTAAGGGCCAAGCAACGTATCCTCGCGGGCGGCGGTGATCGCCTCGCTGACCTGCAAAGGCCGGCCATAAAGGTTGCTCAGCGTGCCCAGGCGGCTGTGGTCACGGGCGTTGTCGCCCGGGTGCACGACCGCCACCACGACGAAGCCCTGGCGGGCCAGGGAGGTAGCCAGGTAATGCAGCGCCAGCGGGCTGCCGGTGTTGCCGTGGGACAGCACCAGCAACGGAAACTGCCCGAGCGCTACCGGGGCCTCTTCAGCGACGTCTATGGGGTAACCGTCGATGCGGATATTGCGCGGTGTGCCTTGCGACGGATAAAACGCCAGGGCTTGCATCGGCCTGGCATCGACCGGGTCGTCGAGGGTCATGTGATGCAAACCGGCCACCCAGGGGGCGGCCTCGGCATGGGCCAGCAGGCCACCGAGCAGCAATGCCAGCAAACAGCGGGGAGTGTTCATCGGTCAGCTATCGCGCAGCAGGCACCAGGATAGCGTCAGCATAGAACCGGGCCGGCCGCTGGCAGATGAAAACTGGATGAAAAAACCGGCTGGCACACGGGGCGCCAGCCGGTTTTGTTGAAGCCAGGGGATCAGGCTGCAGCGAACAGCTCGTTGGCAATCTGCGCCTGGGCGGCATCGATGGCCTGGGTACGGTGCTCCGGGCCATAGGCCAGGCCGTGGGCACGCACGACTTCCAGGTCGGTGATACCGATGAAGCCGAGGAACACCTTGAGGAAGTCCTCATGGCCAACGCCGGTCGGCTGGCCAGCGTGCAGGCCACCGGCGGTGGACACCAGCACCACTTTCTTGTTGCCGCACAGGCCTTCTGGCCCAGCTTCGGTGTACCGGAAGGTCTTGCCGGCTACGGCAACGCGGTCGATCCAGGCCTTGAGCTGGGTCGGCACGCTGAAGTTGTACATCGGCGCGCCAATCACCACGGCGTCGGCGGCGAGGAATTCTTCGAGGGTTTCGGCACTCAGCTTGGCTTCTAAGGCCTGGGCGGCGTCGCGGGCTTCTTCAGGGGTGCCAGCGGCCACCAGGGTGGCGGACGAGAAGTGGGCGATGGCGTCGGCGGCCAGATCACGGTAGACCACTTCGATGCTCGGATCTGCGGCTTTCCAGGCTTCGACCACTTCACGGCTCAGTTGGCGAGAGGCGGAATTGTCGCCCAGGATGCTCGAATCGATATGCAACAGTTTCATGGGACTCTCCAGTGAGTGAAGACCGCAGCGGTGGGCGATCACGATGGAGAAAATCCTACCGGGGTGTCGAATGGCTGATAAGGCGATAAAAATGCGTTAGTTTGTCCCACAGGTAGAACAGTGAGACATTTCGATGCAAGACCTCAATGACCTCTTCTATTTCGCCCGGGTCGTCGAAGCCGGCGGCTTCGCTGCGGCCGGGCGCCAGCTGGGCATCCCCAAGTCACGCCTGTCACGGCGCATTGCCGAACTGGAAGAACGCCTCGGCACCCGCCTGCTGCAGCGCACCACACGCCAGCTCAAGCTGACGGCCGTCGGTGAGCGCTATCTGCACCATTGCCAGGCCATGCTGCTGGAGGCCGAAGCCGCCGACGAAGTCGTGGCCAGCATGAGCAGCGAGCCGCGTGGGCGGCTGCGGGTGTCGTGCCCGGTGGCACTGGCCCATGCGTTTCTTCCCGATGTGATCAGCCGCTTCCTTGAGCAGTATCCCCAGGTGCAACTGGACATGGTCCTGCTCAACCGCCGTGTCGATCTGATTTCCGAAGGTATCGACGTAGCCCTGCGGGTACGCGACCTGGGCGACGAAGACCCGGCACTGGTCACCCGCCGGCTGCGCCAGGCGCAGATGCAACTGGTGGCCGCACCAGGCTTTGCCGAACATATCCGCGAGCCGTCCGAGCTGGCCTCGTTGCCGGTGCTGGGGGCCGCCGAGGCCGACCGCCTGGTGCACTTCCGCCTGTTCGGCCCCGATGGCCGCCAGCAGGAGATCGCGCTGGAGCCGCGGCTGGCGATTGACGATTTCGTCGTGCGCAACGCCGCCGTGCGCGCCGGCCTGGGCTTCACCGCACTGCCCAGCATGTTCTGTGAAGAAGAGCTCGAACGTGGTGAGCTGGTGAGGTTGCTGCCCGACTGGTCGTTGCCAGGCGGTTACCTGCAGGCAGTCTACCCTCATCGCCGTGGCTTGCTACCGGCCGTGCGGGCATGGATAGATCACCTGGCGGCGTCGTTCGAGGCATGTGGAGAGCGTTATGTCTAGGCAGAAAATGACCGAGGAACAGGTAGCAGCGTTCTGCCTGAGCCTGCCGGGTGCACGGGAAGACTACAAATGGGGCGGCATCCGGGTGTTTTCCGTGGCCGGCAACAAGATGTTCGCCGTGCTCGACCTGGCCGGTGCGGGGTTGTCGTTCAAGGTCGCCGATGAGCTGTTTCTGGGCTATTGCGACCGGCCTGGCGTGCGGCCGGCGCCTTATCTGGCACGTGCCAGGTGGATCAGCATGGAGCCGCCCTACCCCATGGGCCGGGATGAACTGTGCGACCTGCTGCAGCGCTCGCACCAGCTGGTGGTGCGGCGGCTGCCGAAACGGCTGCAGGCAGGCCTGCTGGGCTGATCAGTTGAACGGCAGGAATCGGCTGCCCAGGAACAGGTAGTCGAGCCAGAACACCTGATGCAGCAGCACGATGCCCCAGAACACCAGCTGGTAGGACAGTTTGCGTGTCTTGTGGCGCAACAGCTGCTGAGCGACCAGCGCGCCGGGCCAGCCCCCCAGCAGCTCGCTGGCATGCAACACCTTTTCCGGCGTGCGCCAGGCATCGCCCTGGGCCTGGCGCTTGTCCTGCCAGTACAGCAGCAGGCTGATCAGGCTGACCAACGGGTACAACGCCAGTGGCACCCATGTCTGCCCACTCCAGCCCATCTGTGCTGCGCCAACCCCCGGCAACAGGCACAGTGCACCCAGCAGCAACAGCTTCAGGCGCGCATTGCGCACGCCCGTTGTGCGTTCAGCGCCGCGTGGCGCCGTGCCCTGTGCGCGCGCCATGTCAGCTGTGCGCCGTCGACCAGTCGACCCAGCCGAACTGCCAGGTCGCCAGAATCAACATACCAAAGACGATGCGATACCAGGCAAAGGCGGCATAGCTGTGGTTGGCGATGAACTTCAGCAGCGCCCGCACGGCGATCATGGCGAAGATGAACGAGGTCACGAACCCGATAGCGAACACCGGCAGGTCGCTCGGTTCGAACAGGTGGCGGTACTTGTAGCCCGAATACACCGCCGCACCGACCATGGTCGGCATCGCCAGGAAGAACGAGAACTCGGTTGCCGCCTTGCGCGACAGGCCGAACAGCAGGCCGCCGATGATGGTGGAGCCGGAGCGCGAGGTACCCGGGATCATCGCCAGGCACTGCAGCAAACCGATCTTCAGGGCGTGGGTCCAGCGCATGTCGTCGACATGGTCCACGGCCACGGTGTGCTGACGGCGTTCGGCCCAAAGCATGATCACGCCACCGATCACCAGCGCCGTTGCCACGGTGATCGGGTTGAACAGGTACTCGTGAATCAGGTCGGCGAACAGCACGCCCAGCACCACCGCCGGCATGAACGCCAGCAACAGGTTGCCGGTAAAACGCCGAGCCTTCGGCTGGCGGGTCAGGCCGAACACCACTTCGAGGATCTTGCCACGAAACTCCCACATGACCGCCAGGATCGCTGCCAGCTGGATGATGATGTTGAACGCCATGGCCCGTTCGCCGCCAAATCCGATCAGGTCGGCGACGATGATCTGGTGGCCGGTACTGGAAATCGGCAGGAACTCCGTAAGCCCCTCGACCACACCTAAGATGATTGCCTGCAAGGCAGTCCAAAAATCCATTCTTCCCCCGATGAAGCACTGCTGCTTGCAGGCCCCTTATTCTTGGTTTGCTTGTGATTGCCGCACGCGGCGCGGCCTTTTTACAGCGACTTCTGGGACCGGCGCCAGTGGAAAAGTTCAGCCTGCCTAAAGGTTTCATCTTGCCCGGCCGAAATCCTATCAAAGCGGCATGGCAAAGGCGCGTGCGGCCTGTGGCAGAGTAGCCAATAACTAGCACTTAGCCATTAGTCGAGTGCCTGCCGCCTGCAAAGCATGCTTGGATGCAGCTGAATAAAAAGAACAATGCAGGAGTGGATTCGATGAAGGCATTGCGGTCGATGTCGATCAGCCGGCGTCTGTGGCTGATTCTGGTGGTTGCGGTGGGCATGCTGGTGGTGCTCGGTTTGCTGATGCTGCGCCAGATCCATGGCGACCTGTACCAGGCCAAGGCGGAAAAGACCCGCCACGTGGTACAGACCGCCGCTGGCGTGCTGGCCTACTACCAGGGCCTGGAAGCCGCCGGTACGCTCAGCCGCGAGGCGGCCCAGCAGCAGGCCCTGCAAGTGGTGCGGGCGCTGCGCTACGACCAGAACGACTATTTCTGGATCAACGATCTGGGGCCGAAGATGATCATGCATCCGGCCAACCCCAAACTCGACGGCCAGGACCTCTCCGCGATCCGCGACCCGGACGGTTTCGCCGTGTTCAACGAGATGGTCGCCCTCGCCCGCAGCCAGGGCGCCGGCCCGGTCGACTACCGCTGGCCCAAGCCTGGGGCCAGCGAGCCGGTGGCCAAAACGTCTTATATCCAGCTGTTCAAACCCTGGGGCTGGATCATCGGCTCCGGCGTCTACGTCGACGATGTACAGGCAGAATTCGCCCGCCAGCTGCGTGATGCCTCACTGGTCGGCCTGGCCATCGCCGTGCTGATGGCCCTGGTGGTCATGCTCATCGCCCGCAGCATTGCCCGCCCCTTGCAGGAAGCCGTGCACGCCATGGGCAACATCGCCAGCGGCGAAAGCGACCTTAGCCGGCGCCTGGACACCCACGGCCGCGACGAGATCACCCACCTGGGCCAGCACTTCAACCAGTTCAACGGCAAGCTGCAGGGGGTGGTCGGCCAACTCCAGGGTGCCGCCCACGCCCTGGCGCAGTCGGCCGGGCAGGTCGGCGACAATGCTGGCGCCGCACAGCAGCACAGCGCCCAACAGTCGCTGCAGATGGACCAGGTGGCGACAGCGGTCAACGAAGTCACCTATGCCGTGCAGGATGTGGCCAAGACCGCCGAACAGGCCGCCGGTGAGATGCGCGCCGCACAGCAGCAGGTGGAGCACGGCCAGCAGGCCATTCACGGCAGCCTGCAGCAGATCGACCGCCTCTCGGTGACCATCGAGCAGGCGGTGCAGGTAATCCGCGAACTGGCTGGGCACAGTACCAGGATTGGCGGGGTACTGGAGGTGATCCGCGCCATCGCCGAGCAGACCAACCTGCTCGCCCTCAACGCCGCCATCGAAGCCGCTCGCGCTGGCGAACAGGGCCGCGGCTTCGCCGTGGTTGCCGACGAGGTGCGCCTGCTGGCGCAACGCACCGCGCAGTCGACTGCCGAAATCCACACCATGATCGAGCACCTGCAAGGCCAGTCCGATGCCGCAGTCAAAGCCATCGACACCAGCAGCGAAGCCTCGCGCCAGACCGTGCAGCAAGCCCGCGAGGCCGGCGCCAGCCTGGATGCCATCAGCCAGGCGCTGCACAGCCTCACCGCCCTCAACGCTTCGATCGCCAGTGCCACCTTGCAGCAGTCGCATGTGGTCGAGGAAATCAACCGCAATGTGCTGGACACCGCCGGGCTGTCGCAACAAACCGCCGACGCCGCACGCCAGTCCAGCGACGCCGGCATGGCCCTGGGCCGGCTCAGCGAGGAGCTTGAACAACTGTTGCGCCAGTTCCGGGTCTGAACCGGCCGTGATCACTGGCCCGCGCGCCGCCAAGCCGGCGCATGGGCCGGTGCAGGTTGCGCGCTACACCTCCTGCCCTGCACAGGCTACAATCGCCGCCCTTTGCCAACCAAGGATCGCCGATGTCCGGCCTCGAACTCATCGCCGCCGTGCTCGGCGTGACCGCCGTGTGGCTCACCGTCAAACAGAACGCCTGGTGCTGGCCGATCGGCCTGGTCATGGTGCTCATCTATGGCTGGCTGTTCTACGAGGTGAAGCTGTACTCGGGCATGCTGCTGCAGTTGGCCTACGCCGTGCTGCAGCTGTACGGCTGGTGGCAGTGGAAACGCCCGGATCGGGTAGAGGACGCTCGCCAGGTCTCGCGCCTGCCAGTACGCTCGCTGCTCGGCGGCTTGGCGGCGGGGCTGCTGCTGAGCGTTGCACTGGGTGCGGCGATGGCCGGCTGGACCGATGCCGCGCTGCCCTGGCTGGATGCCACGCTGACCGGCTTCAGCCTGGTCGCGCAACTGTGGATGGCGCAGAAGCGCGTGCAGTGCTGGCCGCTGTGGATCGTGGTGGATGTGGTCTATGTCGGCCAGTACCTGCACCAACAGCTGTACTTCACGGCCGGTTTCTTTGCCGTGTTGACCCTGATCGCAGTGCGCGGCTGGCTGGAATGGCGCCGTGACCCTGCGTTGGTGCACCCATGAAGGTCCTGGTCCTGTGCGGCCCCGAGTCCAGCGGCAAAAGCTGGCTAAGCGGTGAAATCCAGGCGCATTTCGGCGGTATCGTGGTGGCCGAATACGTGCGCCACTTCATCGACCAGGAGTGCCGCGACACCTGCTATGCCGATATTCCCACCATCGCCCGCGGCCAGCTGGCCTGGGAAGACCAGGCCCGCCAGCAGGCTCCCGAACTGCTGATTCTCGATACCCACCTGCTCAGCAACATGCTGTGGAGTCACGCCCTGTTCGGTGCTTGCCCAGCCTGGCTGGAACAGGCGTTGCTTGCCCGTCGATACGACCTGCACCTGCTGCTCAGTCCACAAGGGGTGGGCTGGGTCGCCGATGGTCAGCGCAGCCAGCCGGACCTGGCCGACCGCCAGGTGTTCTTCGAGGACAGCCGCCGCTGGCTGGAGCGCCATGGGCAACCGCTGCAGATCATCGAAGGCGACTGGCCGCAGCGCAGCGCAACGGCCCTGCTTGCCGTGCAGCGCCTGCTGGCAGGCAAAACCCCGGTCTGCCCAACCGAGTGTTAATCCCATGACACACCCAGGTGAGGCCAAGTCCCCGTTTCTGTGGGCTCACATCCAATTGCGGGGGCAGTGTCAAGGTTATGAAACATTCGTTGAAAAGCCCCTTCGAGTAACGCAAATGCTGGGCCAAACGCCGATTCATTGAAAATTTGTCTCAGCGCTGATACAGCAAATTCACTGTTGGTTCAGACAGTGCGCCCAACGCTCTGATTTAAAAGAAATCTCCAAAAACGGCACGGCTTTCGCTCTCCTCCTTCGCAACGCTGAACAAGACCAGCGCATCAAGAAGGAGTAGCCGTCATGGGGAAACTGGATAAAGGCATTTTTCGCCTGCTGCTGGTCGGTTGTGCACTGGGTTCGGCGCTGCCCGTACACGCCGACAACGGCATCATCGTAATCACCCGCGATGTGCAACCGCGCATGGCCATTCGAGCGCCGCTGGCGCCCGACCCCTACCCTACCACCGCCAATGCCAACCCCTCCGCGCAAGTCCTCAAGCAAACCAACGAACTGAGCGACGGCGATTTTGCCAGCATCACCAGCGGCACGGGGATTTCCTCGCTGGTCACCCAGCAGACCGACAACCTGGGCGGCCACATCGGTAACCAGACGCAATTGGCGAACCAGGCTGCCGGCCGTGGCACAGGTTCAGGCAACGGTATTTCCAACATGGTCAACTCAAGCGTCCAGCGTGGTCTTGCCCCACTGCAGATCCTCACGGGAGGCAAATGACATGAGGCAAACGCTGTTCATCCTGGCCCTGCTGGGCAGTGCCACGGCCCTGGCGCAGTCACCGGTTCCGGTGATCAACGACGCCAACATCGACAGTTCCGGCGCGCAGTACCAAGGCAACTTCAGCGTCAACCAGGCCGCTGGCGATGGCCAGCAACAAGCCAACGCCCGGGCACTCGCCACAGGCCACGAGGCCACTGCAACCACGCTGATCCGTCAGCGCCAGTTGTCCATCGTCGACCCCAACATGGGCGCCAGTGCCAGCATCCAGGGCAACGCCTTCAGCCATGGCAGCGGCGCTCTGGGCGTCAACCAGAGTGCGGGCGCTGCCACCCAGCAGGCCAATGCCCTGCGCATCAGCATCAGTACACAACCGCAAAGCATCGATGACAGCGTCCTTCTGCAACAGAACGTGGCGCTGATCAACAGCTCCGATCCATCTGATACCTCACCCGGCTATCGCCACGTCACCACCGGTGACCAGGCATTCACCGGTAGCCGCGGGGTCATCCAGCTGAATCAGAGCGCCGGGGTGGGTAACCAGACGGCAAACACCCTGAGCGTACGGGTCGCGAACTGACCCAGCAGGTAACAGGTAAGAACAACACTTAACCTAAAGACGGAGAAACACCATGAAACCCTCGATGGCAATCAAGCCTCTGGTTTTCGCAATTGCTGCGGTCATGGCTGTTGCTGCACAAGCGGATCAGAACAATCGTCGTGGTCACGACAACCACAATAACCACCACCGGCAAATGGACAGGGCTGTTTTCACCAGCGCCTCTGCTGAAGCGACTGACTCGCAAAGAAGCACCGGCAATACCATCTACAACGAAGGCACCGTCAACGAAGCTGAAATGAGCAGCTCGGGTGCCGGTGCCAGCGGCAACGTGGGCGTGAACGTGGCGGCCGGTAACGGCAACCAGCAGGACAACGCCGCGGCCATCGCCAACACGTCGTCCGACAATGCCGACATCGACAACAGCTTCGTCTTCGGCACCGCCACTGCGAACGCTGAAGTGACCCAGCGCAGCAACAACAACACCGTCAACAACTGGTCGACCCGCAGCTCCGCCGTCATGAGCGGCTCGGCCGACGGCAGCAGCGGCAACATTGGTATCAACATTGCTGGCGGCGACCTGAACCAGCAGAAAAATACCATGGCGATCGCCAACAACGCCGCGCCTATCGGTAACTCCAGCGCTACGGCTTCGGCCGACCAGAACGGCCCTGGCCTGACGGTGAACAACCGTGCTGACCGGACCTACACCATCGATACGCTGAGCCTGACCGTTTCCAAGAGCGGTTCGGCCTCGCGCAGCGGTTCGTTCGATGCCAGTGTCGACAAGAGTTCCAGCTCGAGCTGGAGCGCGTCGGGCAGCAATAGCGCCAGCGCCAGCGGCAGCAAGAGCAGCAGCGCCAGCGGTTCAACCAGCATGACCGCCAGCGGCTCCAACAGCAGCAGCTCCAGTGGCAGCAACAGCATGAGCGCCAGTGGTTCCAACAACTACGCTGCAAACGGCAGCGCCAGCAACAACCACAGCTCGTCGTCCAATACCACGGTTAGCGCATCGCTCGATGCCAGTGCCAATGGCAGTGCATCGTCGTCGCAAACCTTCGGCAACTTCACTCGCTCGCGCAGCTCCGACTTCGACGCATCGCTCAGTGCATCGCTGGATGCCTCGATCGACAAGTCCCATGAGTCGGCCAGCAACTCGTCGTTCGACAAGTCGTTCAGCTCGTCCTTCGACAAGGCCTACGATTCTTCGTATGACCGTAGCCATGACTCGTCCTATGACAAGTCTCGCGATACGTCTTACGAGAAGGCCAACCAGTCGGCATGGGAAAAAGCCAGTGCCTCGGCCTACGAGAAAGCCGGCGAGAAAGCTTCGCAATCGTCGGACAGCATCTCGAAGAGCTTCAGCGAGTCTAGCGAGTATGCCCTGAGCAACACCGTGTCGTGGCAAGTGCTGACCCCGACCGGCTGGGCCAACCCTGTGACCAACACCGCCACCCTGAGTGGTTCGGTGAACGGTGGCAGCGGCAACCTGGGCGTGAACGTGGCAGCCGGTGTAGGCAACCAGCAAAGCAACTCGCTGGCCATCTCCAACACCTCGATGTAACAACGGCGGTCTGGAGGCTCCCTTCGGGGAGCCTCTTTCTAACAAGAATAAGGCAGGGGGCGTCGAACATGCGCATTATCGCCTTGGCATTTCTGCTGTGCATCGCCAGTGTCAGCGAAGCCTCGCAGATGCCGTTGTCCGTGCTGCCAGGTGGTGCAGTGATCTACAAACCGGTCCAGAGCATCCGCGAACGCAAGTTCGCCGACCTGGTCCAGCAGAAAACCGACTTCAGCTGCGGCGCGGCATCCCTGGCGACCATTCTGCGCCAGGCCTACTGGCTGGACGTGGATGAAAACCAGGTGATCGAGGGCATGCTGGCCCACGCCGACCAGGACCTGGTGCGTACCCAGGGCTTCTCCATGCTCGACATGAAGCACTACGTGGAAAGCCTGGGCATGCGTGCACGCGGCTACAAGGTAGCCCCCGACACGCTGCAAAGCATCCGCATTCCCGTGGTCGTGCTGATGGATATCCGCGGCTACAAGCACTTTGTGGTGATGCAGAAGGTCGACAGAGGCTGGGTGTACATCGGTGATCCGGTACTGGGCCACAAACGCTTCAAGCTCGACGATTTCATCAAAGGCTGGAACGGCATCATCTTCGCCGTCATTGGCAAGGGCTATGACAAGAACAACATCCTGCTCGACCCGCCGCTACCGCTGAGCGCCAGAAACCGCGTCAGCAATTTCACGCCGGTGCCGGATGCAGAGCTGATGGACTTCGGTTTCATTCAAAGCGACTTCTTCTAATGACCTTCTTAACGACGTAGGGCAAGACGCTCCGGGAGAGCCCCATGAAGACTTCCCTCTGGCTGGCAGTGGTTTGCCTGGCCGCCAGCCTGCCAACCCAGGCAGAAACGTTCAAACCGATCGAATTGAAAGACCAGGAACTGGCCGGCCTGCGTGGGCGTTATGTGATGCCAGGGCGGATCGTGAGCTTTGGCGTGGTCATGACCAGCACCTGGCAGAACGCCAATGGCGAAGTGATTGGCGCGACATCGGCGATGCAGATCCAGCAATCGACCATCAAGCCACAGTTCTATGTCTCGATGATCGATGAAAAGGGCACCGGCAGTGCACAGACTCGCAGCACCGGCACCGGCACCGGCACCGTCAGCGGCGGTGGCGGCCTCAACACGACCCAGGGCGTGACCCAGGTGGTACGTGCGGCGGGTGATTTCAACGCGGCCAACAACAATGTCGACATCAACGTCACCAAGGGCAACGAGGCGCCATCCGGGCAACCCCAGGGCCAGGCCCTGGCGGCTGGCTCCACCCTGGTGGGGAGCAATGGCGCGGGCTCGTTGAGTGTGTCGTCGACCAGCAGTGGCGTGCAGATGAATATCGTCGCCAACGGCAACCAAGGTAATTCTATGCAAAGCCTGGGCCAGGGCGGACTGATGCAGAACACCACCCTGCTGGGCGCCAGCAACCGTGTCAGCAACCTGACATCCCTCAATGTCGTGCTGCGCGACAATGCGCCGATGGCCGGATCCGTGGGTGCCAATCTCGAACAACTCAAAGGCATTCGCAATCTCGGATACTGATCTACGCTCAAGTCTCATCGTATGTAGTCAGAAGGGACGGCTAATCCATGCACCGTTTGTTGACGTTCAGAGCTATCGTTTGCATTACCACACTGGCCCCGGCCACTCTGCTACAGGCGGCAACCGACCCACAGGTCGAAGCACTCAAACAGGAACTGATTGCGCTGAAACAGCGCTACGAAGCCCAACAGAACGCACTGATGGTGCTGGAACAGCGGCTCAAGCAGGTCGAGGAGGCCCCCGCCCAGCCAGCACCGAAACGCCTGACCAAGTCCCCAGCACAGGGGGTAAAAGGTGGCCAGACCGTTGCCACCGGTACGCCGGGCAGCAGTGGCGCTTCTTACGGGCAGTCACTGCAGGACAACTCGGAACCGGCGCAGAGCGTGTCCAACCTGTACGACGAAGCGAGCGGCTTCTTCGGTGGCGGCAAGTTCAGCGTCGAAACCGGCCTCACCTACACCCACTACGACACCCGCGCCCTGGTGCTCAACGGGTTTCTGGCGCTGGACTCGATCTTCCTCGGCAACATCAACATCGACCGCATCAAGGCAGACAACTGGACCCTGGACCTGACGGCGCGCTACAACGTCGACCAACGTTGGCAGTTCGACATCAACGTGCCCATCGTCTACCGCGACTCCACCTACTCGTCAGGTGGTGCAGGCGGGGCCGCCGGGACCACGTCCGACGCATCGGTTACCCGCGACCCGACCATCGGCGACGTCAACTTCGGCATCGCCTACAAGTTCCTCGACGAGTCGGAAACATGGCCTGATGCGGTTGCTACCTTGCGCGTGAAAGCACCAACCGGCAAAGACCCCTACGGCATCAAGCTGCAACAGGTGGCGGGCAACGACAACCTGTCGGTGCCCGAGGACCTGCCGACCGGCAACGGTGTCTGGGCCATCACGCCTGGCATCTCGCTGGTCAAGACCTTCGACCCGGCCGTGCTGTTCGGCAGCCTGTCGTACACCTACAACATGCAGGACTCGTTCAGCGACATCAGCCCGCAGGTGAACACCAAGGTGCCGGGTGACGTGAAACTCGGCGATTCCTGGCAGATCGGCGGCGGTATTGCCTTCGCCCTCAACGAGAAAATGAGCATGTCGTTCTCGGTCACCGACCAGTTCGCCCGCAAGAGCAAGATCAAGCCCGACGGCGGCGACTGGCAATCGATCACCAACAGCGACTATAACGCGGCCAACTTCAACGTCGGCCTGACCTTTGCAGCCTCCAACAACCTGACGATCGTGCCGAACTTGTCGATTGGCCTGACAGATGATGCGCCGGACTTTTCCTTCAGCCTGAAGTTCCCGTACTACTTCTGACAGCCGGGGCGCAAGGCGCCCCCAATTGGTTACCAACCTTGTAGCCAACGGCTTTCCTGGTATCGGCCTGTTATCATCGCGCACAGATATGTGACGATTTCATGGCAAAAAGGAAAGTTTTCGTGAAGAACCTGCAAGGCCCGCCACGCACCCGGCTGCTCGCCCTGATTACCCTGGTGCTGGTGATCCCTCTGGTCGTGCGCGCCCTGTTGGGTTGGTCCAACCCCTATGGCTACCTGTCGGACCTGGCGCTGGGCAGTCTGCTGGTGCTGCTGTTGCAGCGCCGCCCGTGGTGGCTGGCGCTGCCGGTTCTGCTGGCCTGGGCCACCCTGTGGGTAGCTTCGGCCGAACTGGTCAGCGCCGTTGGCAGGCTGCCGAACAGTGCCGACCTGGGCTACCTGTTCGACCCGCAGTTCATGGAAAACTCCACCGGTGGCGGTCTGGCCCATACCTGGCTGCCCTTATTGATGGCGGGCGGCCTGCTGGTCTGGCTGGGCAGCGCCTGGCACAGTCGCAGGCAACCCGGCGCGAAGTTCGCGCGCAAGGCCTGGGCTATTCCGGCGCTGCTGTTCGTTGCGCACTGGGGCAGCCAGCACCTGGCGCCCAGCGAAGCCGACCAGTGGCGCCAATACAACCTGCCCCATCAGTTGCTGTCTGCCGCCGCCGGCGACCTGCAGCGTCACGTCCAGCACTGGGCGGGCCACGCCCCAACGGTCACGCCGCTGCCAAGCGCTGGCCTGACACAGCATGACTTGAGCGGGCAAAAGCTGCTGACAGCGCCAGGCCGCGCCCGCAACCTGCTGGTCATCACCCTCGAAGGCATCCCCGGCGCCTATGTGCGCCCCAACCGTCAGGCCCTGCACAGCCGTTTCGATGAAGACCTGATGCCCAGGCTCAGCCAGTGGGCTGAACGCGGCATGAACACCCCGGACTATGTGTTGCACACGCACCAGACCATCCGCGGCCTGTATGCGATGCTGTGCGGCGACTACGACAAACTCGCCAACGGCACGCCCAAAGGGGTCGAGCTGCTCACCCAGCACCAGCGCAACCAGGCCTGCCTGCCGGCACAGCTGCGTCAGGCCGGCTTCACCACTCACTACCTGCAAGGCGCAGGCCTGCGCTTCATGGCCAAGGACCGGATCATGCCGCACATCGGCTTCGACTCGGTGCACGGGCTGGAGTGGTTCAGCAACAAGAACTACCTGGAATTCCCGTGGGGCAAGGATGATCGGGCGTTCTTCGAAGGGGCCCTGGATTATGTCAGCCAGCTGCGCCAGCAGGATCGCCCCTGGATGCTCACCCTGCTGACCGTAGGCACGCACCAGCCCTACTCCGCCCCCGAAGACTACCTGCAGCGTTACGACACCGCCAAGCAGGCAGCGGTCGCCTACCTCGATGATGCAATCGGTGCGTTCCTCGACAACCTCGAGCGCCAGGGCGTACTCAAGGACACGCTGGTGGTGATCACCTCGGACGAATCCCACGGTATCGATGGCGTACGCCTGGCCTCGTCCTGGGGCTTCAACCTGACCCTGGCACCGGAACAGGCACAACTGCCGCACATCAAGAACGGCACCTACGGCCACATCGACCTGGCCACCTCCCTGCTCGACTACTTTGCCCTGCCGATCCCGGTCGCCCTCGGTGGGCGTTCGCTGTACCGCGATTACGACAACGGCCGGGAGATGATTTCCTACACCAACGGCATGCTGCGCTACCACGATGGCAAGGGCGTCTTCACCGAATGCGACTTCCAGCAGCGCTGCCGGCGCTACGACAGCCCAGGTTTCATCGCCGACCAGGCCAGGTACCTCGGCCTCGGCGACAGCACCCTCGGCGCACAGATCGGTGCGCTGGCCGGGGTGCTCGACCAGTCGCTGCTGCAAACGCCGCTGAACCTGCGTTACCAGTTCGGTAGCCCCTCCGCCATTCAATTGCAGGCGCGCATCCGCGACGACTGGGCAGACAACCTGATCGGCGCCCAGTACCTGGAAATGCCCGAGGGCTCGCACACCCGTGTGCGGGTCAAGGTACGGGCGCTGGACCCGCAGCACGCAGCCTATATCCAGCTCAAGGCCAAGGAGCTGGAGCAGGATGTGCCGCTGGGGTTGCCCGAAGAGATCCGGGTGACAACCGACGAACCGCTGGAGATGGAATTCGGCTTCGATAACCCGACCGTGCGCAAGGCATTCTCCTTCCACTTGCTCGGTTATGGCGGCGGCGAAGTCGAGATCAGTGATTTCAGCGTGATTACCGCGCTACCGGGCGAAGAAGAGCCGTTGGATGACCTGTCTGACGGGCATATCGCTCAATCCAGCTGATCAGCGAATCTGGTGCTTGTGCAGCAGCCGGTAGAACGTCGGCCGCGATACCCCAAGCACCTTCGCGGCAATGCTCATGTTGTTGCTGTGGCGGTCCAGCACATCGCACAGCGCCTGGCGCTCAGCCCGGTGCTTGTAGTCTTCGAGGGTGCCCAGCGGCTGCTCTTCCTGCTCCAGGCCCTGCAGGCCAAGGTCCTGGGCCTCGATCTGGCGCCCTTCGGCCAACACCAGACCACGCCTTACCCGGTTGGCCAGCTCACGGACATTGCCCGGCCAGTTGTGGCGCCCCATCGCTGCCAGCGCATGGTCACTGAATGACCGTGGCCTGCGGCCGGTTTCCAGGCTGTAGAAGTGCGAAAAGTGGTTGGCCAGCATCGACAGGTCGCCATGGCGGTCACGCAGTGGGGCCGTCACCACCTGCAGCACGTTCAGCCGGTAGTACAGGTCTTCGCGAAAGCGCCCCTGTTCGATGGCTTTTTCCAGGTCCATGTGGGTTGCCGCCAGTACCCGCACATCGACCGGTATCGGCTGGCTTCCACCCACCCGCTCGATGTGCTTTTCCTGGAGGAAGCGCAGCAAATTGGCCTGCAGCTCCAGGGGCAGGTCGCCAATTTCGTCGAGGAACAAAGTGCCGCCATGGGCCGCCTCGATCCGCCCCACCTTGCGCTGGTGGGCACCGGTAAAGGCACCTTTCTCGTGCCCGAACAACTCGGACTGGATCAGGTTTTCAGGGATCGCCCCGCAGTTTATGGCGATGAACGGCATTTCGCTGCGCTGTGATTGGCGGTGCAAGGTGCGCGCCACCAGCTCCTTGCCCGTGCCGCTCTCACCGCGGATAAGGACAGGGGATTCGGTGGGTGCCAGCTTGCCGAGCAATTTGCGCAATTCCAGGATCGGCCGGCTGTCACCGAGCAGTTCATGTTCCAGCCCATCCACCCTCACCGCGCCCTTGCCGCGCAGGCGGGCCATGCCGAACGCCCGCCCCAGGGTCACCAGCACGCGAGAAAAGTCGAATGGCAAGGTATGAAAATCGAAAAACCACTCACATACAAAGTCACCGACATTCTGCATGCGCAACTGCTCGGCGTTGAGCACGGCAATCCACTCGGTATTGCTGCGCTTGATCATGTCCTTGACCGCGTCCGGGTGCCGCAGGTGTGATGCCTGCAGGCGCAGCAGGCCGATATCGCATCGGTGCTCCAGGGCCAGGTCCAGCCCACAGCTGTGAACCTCCCAGCCGGCACTCTCCAGGCCGGGTAACAGACGGTGGCAATCGTCGCAGGGGTCGACGATGAGCAAGCGACGCAGAGCGGCAGTCTCGTGCATGACCGTTCCTTGGCGCCAATTGTTGGTTTTTTACGTGAAAACAGTAAGTTGCGGCGCCGAATTAACAGTAGCAACGAACTTGACGCTACCCACGACCGTCTGTCTGCCCGATTCTGCCGGGCCGGAGCCGTTCGGGAATTTTTCATATTTATTGGCGTCACAGCCGGCGCTGGAAACAAAAAATCTGTAACCGGCCAAAAAATTTACATTACCTGTGTGACTCCACCCCTAACTTGGAGCATCAGTACGAATAACCCCGCGCTGCGGATCGCGATAAAACCTGAAGCGACGTAGCAGTTAAGCGGACCTTATTTCGATGTTTGGGACCATAGAGAGACCGAACCATGAATGCCCCGCTCCGTGTCAACGAAGCTCTGCTGATTGCCGACCACGCGTTCGAACCGTTCCAGTGCGTTGCCTGGGATGCGCCCAACGGTACCGGTGAACTGAGCCTTGCGGTCATCGACCGGACCAACACCCGCATTGGCAGCAAGCAAGTGTCGTCGCGTATCTATTCGGACCCTGCACAATGGGCCAGCCTGATCGAAGAAGTGCGTGCCGAACTGTGCCAGAAAGGTTACGACCTGCAGCCTTGGTCGATGCCCAAATAATATCGCTGCGCCCCTGCAAGTGCGTGCCTGGTACGCACTTGAACAACTATTTCAATGGCCTGCCAGGCAACTTTCATTATTGCGACAAAGTGTCGCGCCAATCCCTTCCACTGCCCTCATACCAATACCTTGAATTGCTCAAGATGCTGATACTCGGCCCGTAGTTCCGTGGCCAACTGTTGTGCCCGCCCGAGGCGAACCGGTGCCAATTCCATGTCCACCAATACAGTGGCGCAAGGTAGCGGTTGCACGGCAGGCCAGCGCTGCAGGCGACCATCGGTGAATACCAGGCAGCGCTGCAATTCATGAGGGTGGGCTTTGTGCCGGGCCTGCAGCCAGCGCCGAGCCTGTTCAAGCGCCGCGATCAAAGGCGTGCCGCCGCCAGCCCCCAGGGCCTGCAACCAGGGCTGCAGGCTTGCCGACGCCTTGAGCCCATGACGCTGCCATTGCGGTACGCCACCACTGGCGGTCAGCAAGGCAAGACGTGCGCGTTGCCGATAGGCCTGGTCGAACAGCTCTGCCAGCAGGCCTTTGCACTGCGCCAGGGCCTGATGGCGCCGGGTCGAGGCCGAGGCGTCGACGATCACCAGCCACAATTCATTGGCCTGGGCCTGGCGCTGCTGCCAGCAAAGGTCCCGGCGCAGCTTCGGGCGCCCCTTGAGCAAGGTCGGCAGCCAGGCCACCCGGCCCGAGGATGCCACACGGGCGCGGCCACGACTGGCACCGGCCAGGTTGCCAACCCGGGGCATGGCATCCGCCATCTTCAAACCTGATTGACGGATGCTCAGGGCTTTTTTGCCCAGTTCGGCACCTCTCGCCGTGCGCCGCTGCTGACGGGCTGCGCGGGCAGCGCGCCCCAGTCGCCCTGCCCGCCTTCGCTCGGCCGGTCGCGGCCATCCGCTGCAGCTGGCGGCGGCGCAGAGGCTGGCGCATCAGGCGCCGTGCGGCGGCGATGGCGCAAGGCAAACTCCGCCACGGCGTCGACATCACCTTCCTCGATCGCCTGCCCGCCACGCCAGGCACAATGGGCACGGGCGGCGCGCAGCCAGACCAGGTCGGCACGCAGGCCATCAACGCCGGCAGCAAAGCAGCGCTCGGTGATCCAGGCCAGGGCCTGATCATCCAGGGCGATCTCCGCCAGCCCTTGGCGCGCCGCCTGGCAGCGCTCGCGCAGTTGCGCCTGGGCGCTGGCCCACTGCTCACAGAACGCCTGCGGGTCGCTGTCGAAGGCCAGCCGCCTGCGAATGATCTGCTGACGTGCCTCAGGGGCTGGCAGGCCTTCGAGCGCCACATTCAGGCCGAAGCGGTCGAGCAACTGCGGTCGCAACTCGCCTTCCTCGGGGTTCATGGTGCCGATCAGGACGAAACGGGCACTGTGCCGATGGGAAATACCATCGCGCTCGATGCGGTTGGTGCCACTGGCGGCCACATCCAGCAACAGGTCAACCAAGGTGTCAGGCAGCAGGTTGACTTCATCGACATACAGCACACCACCATCGGCATGGGCCAGCACACCGGGAGAAAACTGCGCCTTGCCCTGGCCGAGTGCGGCATCCAGGTCCAGTGTGCCGACCAGGCGCTCTTCGCTGGCACCCAGCGGCAAGGTCACGAACGGGCCCTCGCCCAACAGGTCGGCCAGGCCGCGGGCCAGGGTGCTCTTGGCCATGCCACGCGGGCCCTCGATGAGCACGCCACCGATCTTCGGGTCGATGGCGGTAAGGCACAGGGCCAGCTTGAGGTTGTCGGCACCGACCACGGCAGCCAGCGGAAATTGCACGGGTTCACTCATTTCAAGCCTGTTCCTCGCCGTCGAGCAACTGCGCCTCAAGGGCCTCGCGATAGTCACCGGGGGCTTCCCAGAGCCCACGCTGCTGGGCTTCCAGCAAGCGTTCGGTGAGGTCTCGCAGGGCCTCGGGGTTGTGCTCGCGCATGAAGTCGCGTGTCGCCGGGTCGAGCACATAGGCATCGGCCAGCGACTGGTAGTGATGGTCATCAATCAGGTGCGTGGTGGCGTCGAAGGCAAACAGGTTGTCGACCGTCGCTGCCAGTTCGAACGCACCCTTGTAGCCATGGCGTTTCGCCCCGTCGATCCATTTAGGGTTCAGCGCCCGGGCACGGATCACGCGGTTGAGTTCTTCCTTCAGGGTGCGGATCCGCGGCCGGTCGACCTGGCTGTGGTCGCCGTGGTAACTGGCCACTGCCACGCCGGACAAGGTCTCCGACGCCGCCAGCATGCCACCCTGGAACTGATAGTAATCATTGGAATCGAGCAGGTCGTGCTCGTGGTTGTCCTGGTTCTGCAACACCGCCTGCACCTGGCCCAGGCGCCGGGCGAACTGGGCACGCGCCGGCGTGCCCTCGTCGCTGGCACCGTAGGCGTAACCGCCATGGTTGAGGTACACCTCGGCGAGGTCGTCGCGGCTGTGCCACAGGCGACCATCGATGGCATTCTGCACGCCGGCACCATAGGCACCAGGCTTGGCCCCGAACACCCGCCAGCCGGCCTGGCGCGCCGCCTGCTCGGCATCCACGCCCTGTGCCTGCAGGCTGGCGCGTTCGTGACGCACCCGCGCGGCCAGGGGGTTGAGGTCGTCCGGCTCGTCCAGTGCCGCCACTGCCTGCACCGCAGCGTCG
Organism: Pseudomonas sp. LRP2-20; assembly: GCF_024349685.1. Classification (NCBI taxonomy): domain Bacteria; kingdom Pseudomonadati; phylum Pseudomonadota; class Gammaproteobacteria; order Pseudomonadales; family Pseudomonadaceae; genus Pseudomonas; species Pseudomonas sp. LR2-20. The sequence goes on from NZ_AP025944.1 coordinate 3,237,840, forward strand.
AACAGGCGGATCAGGTTGCCGAAGGCATCGCGAAAGAAACCCGACACACGCAGCGTCACGTCCACCCGCGGGCGATCGAGCAGGCTCAGCGGCAGGATCTCGAAGTCGTCGACACGCTGACTGCCGGTGGCCCAAACCGGGCGCACGCCCATCAACGCCATGGCCTGGGCGATGTCATCCCCCCCCGTGCGCATGGTCGCCGTGCCCCACACCGACAGGCCCAGCTGGCGCAGGTGGTCGCCATGGTCCTGCAGGTGCCGTTCGAGGATCAGGTTGGCCGAGGCGAACCCCAGCCGCCAGGCCGTGGTGGTTGGCAGGTTGCGCACGTCCACGGTGTAGAAGTTGCGCCCGGTCGGCAAGACATCCAGGCGACCCCGGCTGGGGGCACCGCTGGGGCCGGCCGGCACGAAGCGCCCGGCCAGCGCGGCAAGCAGGCCGTTGATTTCTGCCGCGCCGCACGCATCCAGATCAGGCGCTACCTGCTCACGCAGGGCTGTTACCACATCGTGCACCGGCTGCCATTCGGGCTGCTCGGGCAACTGCACCTGACCCTGCAGCGCCTGCTCGATGATGCGCAACGCCAGCAACTCAAGGCGCTCGCGGGTATCGCCACAGGTGCGCCACGCGCCTTCGTTCAAGGCTTGCAACAGTGCCGGACGCGGGCCTGACCAGGCCTCACCGAGGTCGCAATCGAGGGGGTCGAAGCCCAGCGCCAGTGCCTTGGCCAGTGTGCGCAACAGGCTGGCATTGCCACCGCGGCCATCGCCACGCTCCACGCGCAGCAAGGCCAGCAAGGTATCGATGCGCAGGCGTGCCTGCGGCGACTGGCCGAAGACATGCAGGCCATCGCGAATCTGCGATTCCTTGAGGTCGCAGAGGTAAGTGTCCAGGCGCGGCAGCCACACCGCGGCATCGTCCAGTTGGCCTTCCAACTGCAACTCACGGTCGATGTGGTTGGCCTTGACCAGCTCGAGAATGTCGCGCTGTAGCTCGCGTGCGCGGCGTGGGTCGAGCAACTGGGCTTCGTAGAATTCGTCCGCCAGCTGCTCCAGGTGACGCAGGGGACCATAGGTTTCGGCGCGGGTCAGCGGCGGCATCAGGTGATCGATGATCACCGCCTGGGTGCGGCGCTTGGCCTGGGCACCTTCGCCTGGGTCGTTGACGATGAACGGATAGATGTTCGGCAACGGGCCGAGCAGCGCGTCCGGCCAGCATTGTGCGGACAGGCCGACGCCCTTGCCGGGCAGCCATTCCAGGTTGCCGTGCTTGCCGACGTGGATGACGGCATCGGCGGCAAAGGCATGGCGCAGCCAGAAGTGAAACGCCAGGTAACCATGCGGCGGCACCAGGTCAGGGTCGTGGTAAACCGCGCTGGGGTCGACCTGATAACCTCGCGCCGGCTGGATGCCGACGAAGGTCAGGCCAAAGCGCAGGCCGGCCACCATCAGGCGACCAGCGCGGTACATCGGGTCCTGCTCGGGCGGCCCCCAGCGCTCCAGCACAGCCTGGCGGTTGGCCTCGGGCAGGCGTTCGAACGCCGCCTGGTAATCGGCCAGGCTCAGGCTCTGGGCGCAGGGGCGCTGGTCGAGGTGCTCGAGGTCGTTGGTCACCCCACCGAGCAACTGGTGAATCAATTGCGTGCCGCTGCCTGGCAGTTGCGCAAGCGGATAGCCCTCGGCCTGCAGTGCCTCGAGAATGTTCAGGGCAGCCGCCGGGGTGTCCAGGCCGACGCCATTGCCAATCCGGCCATCGCGGGTCGGGTAGTTGGCCAGCACCAGCGCCACACGCTTCTGCCCATTGGGCAGGCGCGCCAGCTCGACCCAGCGCCGTGCCAGCTCGGCGACAAAATCCATGCGTTCGGGGTGAGCGCGGTAGCAGACCACGTCGGACTGGCTGCGCTCGCTGCGCCAGGCCATGTCCTTGAAGCTCACCGGGCGGGTGATGATGCGCCCGTCCAGTTCCGGCAAGGCGATGTGCATGGCCAGGTCGCGGGCACCGAGGCCCTGCTCGCTGGCTTCCCAGCCGGGCTGGTTGTCCTGTGCGCAGATGGCCTGCAGCACCGGGATATCCCGGCGAAACGGCCGCAAGTTGGGGCGCTCTGGGCTGGACAGGGCAAAGCCGGTGGTGTTGATCAACACCTCGGCGCCCACTTCGTCCAGCCAGGCCTCGACCTGCTCCAGGCAGGCGCTTTCCTTGAGGCTGGCCACCGCGATGGGCAGTGGGTTGAGCCCGGCCGCCTGCAAGCGCTCGCAGAACACGTCGATGAACGCGGTGTTGGCGGCCTGCAGGTGCGAGCGATAGAACAGCAACGGGGCTACTGGGTATTCGCTGTGCCACTGGCTGTACCAGTCCTCGAGCAGCGCACCGGGTTTGCCCGGGTGATACACCGACGTGCGCGGCAAAGGCTGCGGTTCGTCCCAGCTGTAATCGCGCCCCAGCCACTGGTTGGCCAGGCATTTGAACAGGTTGACGGCATTGCTTTTGCCGCCCTGGCGCAGGTAGTGCCAGAGCCGCTCGGCCGCCTCGCCGGTGACTGTGCCCAGGTCGGTCAATTCCGGGTCAGGGCGATCATCGCCGGGCACCAGGATCAGCTGCACACCGCGCGCGGCCAGTTCGACCAGCTGCTCGACGCCGTAGCGCCAGTAGCCGACGCCGCCGTGCAGCGACACCAGGATCACATTGGCATGGCGCAGCACCTCGTCCACATACAGGTCAACCGAAGCATGGTTCTGCACCTGCATCGGGTTGGCCAGGCGCAGGCTGGGGAAGTCGGCCGGCAGTTGCTCGGCGGTTTCGGCGAGCAATGCCAGGTGCGAATCGCCGCTGCAGAGAATCACCAGCTCGGCGGGTGTCTGGCCGAGGTCGGCGATGCTGTCGTCCGGCACGAAGCCGCCGGGCTGGGTCCGCAGCAGGTGCATGGGTCAGGCGCCCAGGGCCTGGCGCAGGCGCGTTTCCAGTTGCGCGGCATCGAGGTCCTGGCCAATCAGTACCAGGCGGGTGATGCGTGGCTCGCCGGCGCGCCAGGCGCGGTCGAAGTGCTTGTCGAAACGGGTGCCCACGCCCTGCACCAGCAGGCGCATCGGCTTGCCTGGGATGGCCGCGAAGCCTTTGGCGCGCAGGATGCCGAACTCCACCACCAGCTGGGTCAGGGCATCGAGCAGCAGGCTTTCGTCGGCTTCGGGCAGGTCGATGGAGATCGAGTCGAAGGCGTCGTGGTCATGATCGTCATGATCGTCGCTGTCATGGTGGGAATCGTGGTGGGTGCGGCGGCCGTCGATGTGCGCCTCGGACTCTGCACCCACGCCCAGCAACACCTCCAGCGGCAGCCGGCCGCTGCTGGCCTCGATCACCTTGACCGCAGGCGGCAGCTCTTCGGCCACTTCGGCACGGACCTTGGCCAGGCCTTCGGCGTCGATCAGGTCGGCCTTGTTCAGCACCACCAGGTCGGCGCTGGCCAGCTGATCGGCGAACAGTTCGTGCAGCGGCGATTCGTGGTCCAGGTTGGGGTCGAGCTTGCGTTGCGCGTCGACCTGTTCCGGGTAGGCGGCGAAGGTGCCGGCGGCCACGGCCGGGCTGTCGACCACGGTAATGACCGCGTCAACGGTGCAGGCGTTGCGGATTTCCGGCCACTGGAAGGCTTGCACCAGCGGCTTGGGCAGTGCCAGGCCACTGGTTTCGATGAGGATATGATCGAGGTCGCCGCGGCGTGCGACCAGTTCGCGCATCACCGGGAAGAACTCTTCCTGTACGGTGCAGCACAGGCAGCCGTTGGCCAGTTCATAGACGCGGCCGCTGGCTTCTTCCTCGGTGCAGCCGATGCTGCATTGCTTGAGGATTTCGCCGTCGATGCCAAGCTCGCCGAATTCGTTGACGATGACCGCGATACGGCGGCCCTGGGCGTTGTCGAGCATGTGGCGGAGCAAGGTGGTCTTGCCCGAGCCGAGGAAGCCGGTAACGATGGTGACGGGGAGCTTGGCCAGTGTTTTCATGTCGCGTTGCCCTTGGCAGGTTGGCGCGGGCACACGGGACGAAAGCCGCAGGCCAGGCCGGCCGGGCTCGTTCGCCACCGGATCACCCCGCCCGGTTGAAAGTCGAAATCGTCTCGAGGCAGGTCTCCTGGCTTGCACCGTTCCAGCTCTTTGCAAGAGGCTGGCGGGATGACGCCTTCCCGCGCGTTGGCGCAGTGGCTGTGTCGATCCGTTATGGGTGCCTACAGTTGCGGGGGCAGCCGCGGCTTGAACCGCGTTCCCGTCTTAGCTTCGGCCTGGCCGAAGAACCTCGAAGTCGCAAGGCTACGCGGGGGGTGGCGGGGGGTCAACTGTTGCCTGGCAGGTGTTTGCCGAAAGTGTTGCAGCGCCTATGAGATCGAGCGCCGCCCGCGCGGCGCATCGCGAGCTGCGCTCGCTCCTACGTTTGTTTCCGGCCAGTAACGCCTGTGCCAGGCGCGCGCGACCGCCTTGTTGGTACGACGCGATATCGCGCCATGCGCCAAGGCGTTCGCGCGAAAATCCCCCAGGAATAATTGGCCCGAAACAAACGTAGGAGCGAGCGTAGCTCGCGATGCGCCGCGCGGGCGGCGCTCGATCTCATAGGCGCTGAAACGCTTTCGGCAAACACCTGTCAGCCTCTACGCGCCCCCCTTCGCGCCCTCACTCCAACCCCCGAAGGAACCGCCGGCATCCGCTACTGCCTGATGCTGTATCGATTTTCAGCTTAGCTATAGATACACCTGCTGCCCCTCAAAACGGAGCCGGCATGAAGAAAAACCCAATCAGCCGACGCAAGAACGATCATCTGGATATCGTACTGGCCGCCGGCAATAGCTCATACGGCGTAGACCCAGGCTGGTCGGCACTGCGTTTTGAACACTGCGCATTGCCGGAATTGGCCCTGAACGACATCGACCTGGGCACCCAACTGTTCGGCCATACCCTGCACGCCCCGCTGCTGATCAGTTCCATGACCGGCGGTGCCGAACGCGCACGCTTCATCAACCAGCACCTCGCCGAGGCTGCCCAGGCACTCGGCATCGCCATGGGCGTGGGCTCGCAACGCGTCAGCCTGCGCAGTGGCCACGACCAGGGCCTGACCACCGAGCTGCGACGCCTGGCACCCGATGTGCCACTACTGGCCAACCTCGGCGCTGCCCAGTTGCGCGAGGCAGATGGCCTGGACCTGGCGCGCCGCGCCGTCGACACCCTGCAGGCCAATGCCCTGATCATCCACCTCAACCCCCTGCAGGAAGCCGTGCAGCCAGAAGGCGACCGTGACTGGCGCGGTGTGCTGAAACGCATCGAAACCCTGACTACCCAATTGCCGGCGCCGGTGATCGCCAAGGAAGTCGGTGCAGGCATATCGCCCAGCGTGGCGCGCATGCTCTGCGATGCTGGCGTCGCCATGATCGACGTGGCCGGTGCCGGCGGTACCAGCTGGGCAGCGGTGGAAGCCGAACGCGCCAGCAGCGCCGCCGAACGCGAGGTCGCCCTGGCGTTTGCCGACTGGGGCATCCCCACCGCTCACTGCCTGCTGGCCGTGCGCCACGCCGTGCCGGAAATCGGCCTGATCGCCTCTGGCGGCGTGGCCAATGGCGTCGATGCCGCCAAGGCCATTCGCCTGGGTGCCGACCTGGTAGGCCAGGCTGCCAGCGTACTGAGCGCCGCCGTGAGCTCCACCCAGGCTGTGGTGGAGCATTTCGATATTCTCCTGCGCCAGCTGCGCATCGCCTGCTTCTGTACCGGCTCGCGCAACCTCGCGCAGTTGCGCAGGGCACGCTTGCTGCCGAGCCACCTGCCACCGCCATGAGGCCTGTTGCTGTGGCATGATCAGTGTCCCCTTCCCGCTGGCGCATCGGCATGCTGATCGACGAAGAACTGACCCTGAAAAAGCTCGAAACCTTCCTCGCCTTCATGCGCAGCGGCAACCTCGGCCGCGCCGCCGCTGAACTGTCCACCAGCGCGGTCAGCGTGCACCGCGCCATCCACTCCCTGGAAAGCGCCCTGCGCTGCCCGCTGTTCAAGCACGAGGGCCGCCAGTTGATCCCGCTTGAAAGCGCCTACGTGCTGGAAAAGAAAGCCCGCCAACTGATCCAGGACGCCGAGCAGATGGTGCGCCAGACCCGCGAAGCCGCCGGTTTCTATGCCGAGCGCTTCCGCCTCGGCGCGCTGTATTCGCTGACCGTCAAGACCGTGCCAAAGCTGGTAATGGGCCTGAAGCTGCGGCGCAGCGAGCTGAACATTGACCTGACCCTGGGCTCGAACGTCGACCTGCTGCAACGCCTGAAGAACCACGAGCTGGAAGCCATCCTGGTGTCATTGGACGAGAGCGCGGCCGACCCGGCCTGCGAACAGCTGCAGCTGTTCTCCGACGACATTTTCCTCGCCGTGCCGACCGATTCACCGTTCGCCGAGCAGCAGGAAGTGGACCTGGCAGACCTGGCCGACTCCACCTTCATCACCCTGACCCAGGGCTTCGCCACCCACCGTGATGGCGCACGGGTGTTCCAGCAGGCGGGGTTCGAGCCCAAGGTGGCGATGCAGGTGAACGACATCTTCACCCTGCTGAGCATGGTCAGTTCCGGAGTGGGGTTCGCCCTGCTGCCGGGGCGGATCGCAGCGGTGTACGAGAACCGCGTGAAGCTGATTGCGCTGCAGGCGCGCTATCGCTTGCAGCAGCATATCGGAGTGGTGTTTCTCAAGGCTCGGGAGCGGGAGCCGAATTTGTTGGCGTTGTTGGCTGAGTGCCGGATGTACAGCAGGGAGAATTGAGTTGGACCATTCGCGGCAAAAGCCGCCCCCACAGCGATCGCCTCTGCATCAAGGCAGCGCGGTTCCTGTGGGAGCGGCTTCAGCCGCGAAGAGGCCAGTACTAGCCAACCAATCCCCTGACGCAGAAATACAGCACTGAAGGCCCCATCAGACACCCCAGCCCGGTGTGGAAGGTCGCTGTCAGCGCACCATAGGGCACCAGCCTGCGATCCGTCGCGGCCAGCCCGGCTGTAACACCCGACACCGTCCCCGCCAACCCACCAAACACCATCGCCGAGCGCGGGTTGTCCAACGCCAGCAACCGCGCCGAAACCGGCGTGAACACCATCACCAGGATCGCCTTGATCAACCCGGTGGCAATCGACAGCGCCACCACATCCGAACTCGCCCCCAGCGCCGCCCCGGTCACCGGCCCGACGATATAGGTCACCGCCCCGGCACCGATGGTGGTCATGCTCACCGCATCCCGGTAACCAAAGGCGTAGGCCACCGCGCAACCGACGATGAACGGCAGCACCGTCCCCAGCAACAGCGACACCGCACCAATCAACCCGGCCTTGCGCGCTTCGGTGGCCTGCACCTCGAAGGCCGTGGCGACGATGGCGAAGTCGCGCAGCATGGCCCCGCCCATCAAGCCGATGCCGGAGAACAGCGCCATGTCGGCCAGGCCCTTCTGCCCGCCGGTCACGGTGCCACCCACCCAGGCCAACACCAGGCCGATGACGATGGCGATGGCCGAGCCGTGAACCCGGCCAAAGGTCAGGTACTTCGACAGCAGCACCGACAACCACATGATCCCGCCGACCACCGCAAAGGCAGTGATCAGGCCATTGTGCTCCAAGGCATTGTCAATGATCGGCCACATGATCAGCGCCCTCCTGCAGGGGCGACCTGCGCATTGGAGACTTCTGGCGCATCAGGCGCCGGCAAGGGCTCGCCGCGATGGCTACGGCTGATCACGGCAATGGTCAGCCCGCACACCAGCACCGCACCGATCGCCGCCAGCACTGCCACCGGCCCGCCGTGCAGGGCGGTGACCACGTTCTGCTGGGCGGCCATGGCCACCACCACCGGGATGTACATGGCGCCCCAGAAGCCGACGCCGAACTCGCACTCCTTGCTCATGCCACCCTTACGGTGCATGTACAGCCGTGCGCAGATCAGCAGGATCATGGCGATGCCAACCCCGCCCACATTGGATTTGACGCCCAGCAGCACGCCCAGGAAGTCGCCGACGATTACGCCGGCCAGCGTGCATACCGCCAGCAGAGCCACACCATAGATGATCATTGTTGTTGTCCTCAGCTTGAGTCGAAGTTGCTTGTTGTTGTTCTTCGAGTTGCAGCGCCGTCATCGGTTGTCGGCCACCTCCTGGCGCAACAGCGCATCGACGGTGTCCCAGCGGGTGGCTTCGAGGGCAACCACCCTGCCCTGTTCGAACACTGGGCGGCCCAGGCCGCTGAGCACGCTGCCCGGCGGCATCTCCAGGTGCAGACGCACGCCGCGTTCATAGGCGTTGCGCAACGTAGCACGCCAGTCGACCAGCCTGGCCATGTTGCCGGCCAGGTCATCGCGCAGGCGTTGCGGGTCGAAGATCGGCCGCGCACAGCTGCCACTCAGGTAGCTGATGCGCGGGCGGCGCAGCTCGACGCTGGCAAAGGCTGCGGCCAGTTCGGCAGCCGGGCCGTCGAGCAATGAGCAGTGCGACGGCACGCTCACCGCCAGGCGCCGGGCCACACCCTGGCCGCGAGCACGCGCCTTGGCGGCGACCGCAGCCATGGCGGTGTCGCTACCCGCGATGACGATTTGGTTATCGCTGTTGAGGTTGGCCAGGTACACCTCACCGCCCACTTCAGCCAGCAAGCGTTCAACACTGCTCAGGTCAAGGCCGCTGAGGGCGGTCATGCCGTAGCCCTGCGGGTAGGCCCGCTGCATCAGCTCGCCCCGCAGCGCCACCAGGCGCAGCGCATCGGCGAACGCCAGTGCCCCGGCGGTGACGGCGGCCGGATAAGCGCCGATAGACAGCCCGGCCACATAATCCGGTGCCGGGCTGCGCTGCAGCAGCCATTGCGCCCAGGCCACCCCGGCCAGCAGCAGGCAGAGCTGCACGGCACGGGTCGACTGCAAGGCCTGGGCACTGTCCAGCGCCAGTACCCGTTCGCGCAGCACATCACTGGCCTCCTCCAGCAGCAATGAGCCGCCCTCAGGCAGGTGCTGAAGCATGCCTGGCTGTTGCGCGCCCTGGCCTGGGAAAGCGAACAGGCTGCTCACGCTGCGCACTCCAGCGCGTTCCAGGGGTCAGCGACAAGGCGTGCGCCGTGGGCCGATTTGAGCAAGACCCGGCGCGCCACGCCGGCCCACTCGCGCAGGGCCACCGCACCCGCCGGTGTCTCCAGCTGCACATCGATACGGCACGGGCCGCAATCGAGGATATCCAGCAGCTCGCGTGCTTTTGCCCGCGTCATGATGAGTGGCGTGCGCACCAGCAGATCGAGGTCACTGGCGCGATGCACGACCTCGCAGCCGGTGGCCAACTGGTAACCCACACTGCCCGTCGGCCCCCAAGCCAGCCCGCAAGCATCGAGCACGGGCGTCACCGAGGCCAGCGCCTGCAGGGCTGGCCAGGGATTCTGCGCCGCCCAGCGCAGTGCCTCTGGGCGCACTTGCCGCTGGATATCCCGCAAGCGCATCAGCACGCCCAGGCGCTGTTCCCGCCCCTGCCCACGCACGCCTACCGCCACCCAGCCGGGGGCGCAGGCGGCACGCCGCACCACCACCGGCTGCCCGGCAGCCAGTGCCTGCACGGCCCAGGCAGGCGCATCGGCAGGCAGCTCGGCTGCGGGCATGCCCCAAAGCAGGTCATGTGGCTGCGGCAGGTTCATCTCAGGCCTCCTGCCACTGGCTGCGCAAACGTGCGCGCACGTCCCGGGAGGCGCTGCGGTTTTCACCGCCCAGCCGCGATTGCAGGTCAGTCGAATGGCCGATATCGCGCACCGCCTCGGCCAGGCAGGCGCGAACCTGCGCAATATCGCTGGCACTCGGCGCGTCGGCGCTCTCGACCTGGAGGCGCCGCCACAGCAAGCCCAGCGAGGCATAACTGGCGAGGTCATAGGCCATCGGTGGCACCTCGGCGGCCAGCGCCTCGAGCTGTTCGACACTGCGCAAGGTAATGCGCGCCGCCGCCGCCTTGCCCATGGCGTGTACCATCACCCCGCTGTCATCCAGCGCGATCAGCCGTTGCGCCTGGTAGCCGTGGGCCAGGAAGGCGCCGGACATGGCCTTGCCGACCAGCAGGCCTATCACTGGGTGCCCCGCCAGGCGCGCCTGGGCGTAGGCCTGCACGGCAGCGGCCAGTGCCTGGTGGATACCCAGGGCTTCTTCACGGCGGCCATAGGCCTGGCTCGGCACATCGATGATCGCGACGATGGCCCGTTTCTCGCCTTCGCGGTCCAGCGCCATTGCATCGCTCACGGCCTTGGCCAGGCCCCAGCCTTCCAGCAGGCCGACCTCGCCCGTACGCGCCCGTGGGAACGGGTTGTGCGCGTCCGGTACCACGGCAATGAAGCGCGCCAAGCGGTTATCCAGTTCGCCGTCGACCACCTGCAACGAGGCGGGATAACCCGCCAGCGGTTCGCCACCGGCCAGGCCCGGCAGCCAGTTCAAGGCACGGTTCATCAGGCTTCTCCTTGATAGAGGGCACGCACGGCAGCGGCGTCCAGTTGCGGGCAATCGGCGCCAAGGCTGGCCAGGCGCTCCAGGTACCAGGCATGGCGGCCAGCGCGGTTGGCCGATGGGCTGTCCAGCAGGTGCAGCAACTGCTGGCGGATGCGGTCGACGTCGTCTGCCACATAGGCATCCACCAGGCCGCTGGCGTAACGTTGTTGGCCACCGGTCAGGCTCCAGATGAAGGGGCGGTCCTTGGCGTCGTACTCGGCGATACCCGCCTCCTGCTCGATCACTTGCGGGCCGTTGAGGCCCAGGCGTGCTTCACGGGTAACCAACAGGTGGCTGCACAGCCCGGCCGCAATGGACATGCCACCGAAGCAGCCGACCGAGCCTGCGATCAGGCCGATCACCGGTTGATGGGCGCGCAGCTCGACGATCGCTGCCTGGATTTCGGCAATCGCCGCCAGCCCGAGGTTGGCCTCTTGCAGGCGTACGCCACCGGTCTCCAGCAACAGTACGGCGCAGGTGGGGATGCCGTTGCGGTTGTCCTCGATGGCCAGCTCCAGGGCGCCGGCGATCTTCGCACCGCCCACTTCACCCATGCTGCCGCCCTGGAACGCGCCTTCGATGGCGGCGATCACCGTGTGGCGGCCAGCGAGCAGGCCTTTGCCGATGACCACGCCGTCGTCGGCCTGGGGCACGATGCCCTGGCGCGGCAGCCACGGCGACATCAGGCGGTCGAATGGGCCGAGCAGTTCACGGAAACTGCCTGCGTCGAGCAAGGCGCGGGCACGCTGGCGGGCGCCGAGCTCGACCAAGCTGCGGCTTTGCAGCAGGCGGGCGGTGTCAGTCATGGGCAATCTCCTCGAAACCTTGCTCCAGGCGCAGGCGCACGACCCCCGGGGTGGCGCCAAAGTCGTGAATGTCGATCTTCACCGCGGGCAACGTGCGGCCATCGAACAGGCGCTGGAACAGCTGCTGCCAGCGTGCGCTGCTGCCGTTGACCGAAGTGACCACCTGGATGTCCAGGCGGCCGGCGCTGCCGGGCTCGATCAGCACTTCCAGGTCGCCAGAGCTGACGCAGCCGACCAAGGTGCGGCCACGGCCTGGCTCGGCGGCGGGGAATTGAAAGTTCAGGGTTTCCATTTCACAGGCTCCCGGCTTTGTCGAGGAACAGGCAGGCAGCCAGCAGATCGGCGGCGCCGCCCGGTGAGGCGTTCAGTTGCAGGAGTTGCGCTTCCAGTTGGCGTAGCTGGCGGCGGCCGTCGAGGGTGGCGCTGCCACCGGCATCGAGCACCGCGCGGGCGCCCGCTTGCAGGGTTTGCAGGCCTTGCGGGCCGGCGCGCCAGAGCACGCAGGTGTCGCTGAGCGCGGCCATGATCGCCAGCAAGGCATCCAGCCGAGCCTGGCTTTCGCTGGCACCGTTGGCGCGGCTGCGGCGCAGCTGTGGCAGGCCGTGTTCGAGCACGGCGGGGAAGCCTTGCTGGGCCTGTTCGCGGGCACCGCTGGCGCCGTAGCGGTGGCGGACCTGGGTGCCATGGCTGTGCTCGGCAGGCGCCACCGGGTCGTCGATCAAGGCGATGCGCCCGGCACGGGCGGCAACTGCCAAGGGATCGGATTTGGCATCGAGGGCTTGCGCGGCCACCAACAGGCCAAGGGCCCAGATCGCACCGCGATGGGTATTGATGCCGCCGGTGGTGGCGAGCATGGCCTGCTCGCCTTCGCGGCCGATACGGCCCAGGTCGGCGCGCAGCAGTGCTGTGATCTCGCCATGGGCCTGCGCGGCCTCGGCCATCTGGCGCAGACAAGGCCACAGGGCCAGCGCCGACGCGTGCATCAGGGCCAGGGTCATGTCGCTGTGGGCGCCACTGCTGCGGCGATCGACCAGGCCGGGTTTGGGCGACAGGTCGGCTTCGTCGATGAGAGCTTCAACTGCCAGGTCGGCAAGGTGCTCAGCCAGGGAGATATTGCTTTGCTGCGCCGGCCTCTTCGCGGGCAAGCCCGCTCCCACAGGTATCGCGCCGCCCCCAAGGCCGCCGGTATCCTTGTGGGAGCGAGCTTGCTCGCGAAGAAGCTGATACGGTTTCAAGTCATGCACATTCATCACCAGCTCCTGAACCGTGCGGGCGGGTTGTAGAGGCCGCCGGACCACTCGACCAGGTCGGCAATGCTGCGCGCGGCGAGCAGCTCGCGGCTGGCGTCGGTGCGGCGGATGCCAAGGTCCTCGGGCAAGGCGACCAGCCCTTGCTGACGCAGGCGCAAGGTGTCCTTGGGATCGTGGCGCAGGCCGATGGCGGTGACGCCGGCCACGGCGGCGATCATCTGCTGGCGCTCCTCAAGGGTGCGCGCCTTGTACAGGTATGCGATGCCTTCCTCGGTGAGCAGGTGGGTGACGTCGTCGCCATAGATCATCACCGGTGCCAACGGCATACCGGCTTTCTTCGCCACTTCCACCGCGTCGAGGGTTTCGACGAAGGTGGGTTTGCCGCCTTCCTGATAGGTCTCGACCATCTGCACCACCAGCTTGCGGCCACGCTCAAGCAGGGTCTCGGGCACCGTCATGTCGAGCCAGGCCGGGGTCGCATGGCGCCGGCCGCGAGGGTCGTGGCCCATGTTCGGGGCCCCGCCGAAGCCCGCCAGGCGGCCACGGGTGACGGTCGAGGAATGGCCGTCGCCGTCGACCTGCAAGGTGGCGCCGATGAACAGGTCGACCGCGTACTGCCCTGCCAGCTGGCACATCATGCGGTTGGAGCGCAGCGAACCATCGCGGCCGGTGAAGAATACGTCGGGGCGCTGGGCGATGTAGTCCTCCATGCCCAGTTCGGTGCCGAAGCAGTGCACGCTCTCGACCCAGCCGGTCTCGATGGCCGGGATCAGGGTCGGGTGCGGGTTGAGGGTCCAGTTGCGGCAGATCTTGCCTTTGAGGCCCAGCGACTCACCGTAGGTAGGCAGAATCAGCTCGATGGCGGCGGTGTTGAAACCGATGCCGTGGTTCAGTGACTGCACCCGGTGCTTCTCGTAGATGCCGCGGATCGCCATCATCGCCATCAGTACATGCACCGGCTTGATGTGGCGCGGGTCGCGGGTGAACAGCGGTTCGATGTAGAACGGCTGGTCGGCGACCACCACAAAGTCGACCCAGGACGCCGGAATATCCACACGCGGCAGGTCGTCGACGCGGTCCACCAGCTGGTTGACCTGGGCGATCACCAGGCCGTCGCTGAACGCGGCAGGTTCGACCAGCGCCGGGGTGTCTTCGGTGCTGGGGCCGGTGTACAGGTTGCCCTCGCGGTCGGCCATGAAACCGGCGACCAGGGTGACATTGGGGATCAGGTCGACCAGCAGCCGCGAGTACAACTCGATATAGGTGTGGATGGCGCCGACTTCGAGCAGGCCGTCTTCCAGCAGCTGGCCGATGCGCAGGCTCTGCGGGCCGGCGAAGGAGAAGTCGAGCTTGCGGGCGATGCCGCGTTCGAACAGGTCCAGGTGCTCGGCGCGGCTGACGCTCGGCATGATCATGTGCAGGTCGTGCAGGCGCTCAGGGTCGGCCTTGGCCAGCGAACGCGAGAGAAAGTCGGCCTGCTTCTGGTTGTTGCCTTCGAGCACCACCCGGTCGCCGGGGGCAATCAGCAGTTCCAGGGCTTCGACGATCCGCTCGGTGGGCAGCACCACACCATCGGCCAAATGGCGGACGCGGTCCAGGCGGCGCTGCTTCTCGGCGCGCCGCCTGGACCATTGCGGCGGTGGATTCTTCGTTATGGTCATTGGGTGACTCCACGGGTTCGCTGTCGTGGGGGCACATTAGGGCGCGCGGGAATTGGGGATCAATCAAGCTACGGGGTTGATCGTTACGGTCAGGGTAATGAAAATTGGATTAGATGTGTTTGGCTTGGGTTGTTCAGCGCCTGTGAGACCGAGCGCCGCCCGCGCGGCGCATCGCGAGCTGCGCTCGCTCCTACGTTTGTTTCGGGCCAATCAGGCCTGGGGGATTCGCGCGCGAACGCCTTGGCGCATGGCGCGATATCGCGTCGTACGACAAGGCGGTCGCGCGCGCCTGTCACAGGCATTACTGGCCCGAAACAAACGTAGGAGCGAGCGCAGCTCGCGATGCGCCGCGCGGGCGGCGCTCGGTCTCACAGGCGCTGAATGGCTCAAGGCAAAAACGCACGATCCCCCTGCAGATTTGTCCATTGTGCAGGATAATTTCGCATGCCAGGATCCAGCGATCCTCCAGCGCACTCCAGACTTCACTTGGAAAATCAATAACAAAGCAGGGAGAACGCGATGACCGCGCACGCTCATACCTCGGCAACGGCTCATGTACTGGCCGAGGTCCGCAATCAGATTGGCCACCTCACCCTCAACCGCCCAGCAGGCCTCAACGCCCTGACCCTGGACATGGTGCGCAGCCTGCGCCAGCACTTCGACCAATGGGCCGAAGACCCTCAGGTGCAGGCCGTGATGCTGCGCGGCGAAGGGCCCAAGGGCTTCTGCGCCGGCGGTGATATCCGCTCGTTGCACGACAGCTACAAAGCCGGCGAAACCCTGCACGAAGACTTCTTCGTCGAGGAATACGCCCTGGACCTGGCCATCCACCGCTACCGCAAGCCGGTGCTGGTGCTGATGGACGGTTTCACCCTCGGTGGCGGCATGGGCCTGGCTCAGGGCTGCGACCTGCGCATCGTCACCGAACGCAGCCGCCTGGGCATGCCCGAAGTCGGCATCGGCTACTTCCCGGACGTTGGCGGCAGCTACTTCCTGTCGCGCATCCCGGGTGAACTGGGCACCTACCTGGGCGTCAGCGGCACCCAGATCCAGGCCGCCGATGCGCTGTACTGCGGGCTCGCCGACTGGTACCTGTCCAGCGACAAGCTCGCGGCCCTGGATGAAGGCCTCGACCAGCTGCGCTTCGGCGCCCACCCGCTCAAGGACCTGCAAAACCTGCTGGCCAGGCTCGGCAGCCAGGTGCTGGACAATGCGCCGCTAGAAAAGCTGCGCCCAGTCATCGACCATTTCTTCGCCCAGCCCGACCTGGGGGCGATCATCGAGCAGTTGCGCGCCGTGAGCATTGGCGACAGCCACCCCTGGGCGATAGCCACTGCCGACCAGCTGGAAAGCCGCTCGCCGCTGGCCATGGCGGTTACCCTGGAGATGCTGCGCCGCGGGCGCCATCTGGCGCTGGAAGACTGTTTCGCCATGGAGCTGCATATCGACCGCCAGTGGTTCCAGTACGGCGACATCATCGAGGGCGTACGCGCCCTGATCATCGACAAGGACAAGCAGCCGCGCTGGAACCCGCCGACCCTGGCCGGGCTGTCGCGCCAGCGGGTCGACCAATTCTTCGAAGGCCTGTGAGCCCGGGAGTACACAGATGCAAGACCTGGAACTGAGCGAAGAACAGATCATGATCCGCGACATGGCCCGGGACTTCGCCCGTGGCGAAATCGCCCCGCATGCCCAGGCCTGGGAAAAGGCCGGCTGGATCGACGATGGGGTGGTGCGCAAGATGGGCGAGCTGGGGCTGCTCGGCATGGTCGTGCCCGAAGACTTTGGCGGCAGCTACACCGACTATGTGGCCTATGCCCTGGCAGTCGAGGAAATCGCCGCCGGTTGCGGCGCCACCGGCGCGATGATGAGCATCCACAACTCGGTCGGTTGCGGCCCCCTGCTCGCATACGGCACGCCCGACCAGCAACAGGCCTGGCTGCCGCGCCTGGCCACTGGCGAGGTGATCGGCTGCTTCTGCCTGACCGAGCCCCAGGCGGGCTCCGAAGCGCACAACCTGCGCACCCGTGCCGAGCTGGTCAATGGCGAGTGGGTGATCAACGGGTCCAAGCAGTTCGTCAGCAACGCCCGCCGTGCCGGCCTGGCCATCGTGTTCGCCGTCACCGACCCGGAGCTGGGCAAGAAAGGCCTTTCAGCGTTCCTGGTGCCAACCGACAACCCGGGCTTCAAGGTCGACCGCAGCGAGCACAAGATGGGCATCCGCGCCTCCGACACCTGCGCGGTGACCTTCGACAACTGCCGCATCCCGGCAGCCAACATCCTCGGTGAACGTGGCAAGGGCCTGGCCATCGCCCTGTCCAACCTCGAAGGCGGCCGCATCGGCATCGCCGCCCAGGCCTTGGGCATCGCCCGCGCGGCATTCGAGGCTGCACTGGTGTATTCGCGTGATCGCATCCAGTTCGGCAAGCCGATCAACGAGCACCAGAGCATCGCCAACCTGCTGGCCGACATGCAGGTGCAGGTGAACGCTGCGCGCTTGCTGATCCTGCATGCCGCGCGGCTGCGCACAGCGGGCAAGCCGTGCCTGTCGGAGGCCTCGCAGGCCAAGCTGTTCGCTTCGGAAATGGCCGAGCGGGTGTGCTCGATGGCCATTCAGGTGCATGGCGGGTATGGCTACCTGGAGGACTATCCGGTCGAGCGCTACTACCGCGATGCGCGCATTACCCAGATCTACGAGGGGTCGAGCGAAATCCAGCGCATGCTGATCGCCCGCGAACTCAAGCACTACCCCATGTAATCCCTCTCAATGGCGCTGCCTGAAGGTTTCCGAAGGCAGCTCGCCAAAGCGCTGGCGATACACCTCGGAGAACCGCCCCAGGTGCAGGAAGCCGTAATCCATGGCCAGTTCGGTGACGCTGCGCACCGCGCAGCTGCCATCGCTCAGGCACGCATGCACGCGCTCCAGCTTGCGCCGGCGCACATACTGTTTGGGTGTGGTGCCCAGGTGCCGATCGAACAGTGCGTACAGCGAACGCACACTCATGCAGGCCTGCTCCGCCAGCGCTTCGGCGGCTAGCTCCAGTTTGAGATTGCGGTCGATGTAATCGAGGATCCGCTCCAGGCTCGCCCCCGGCGTACCCAGGCTCTCGCGACGGATATTGGTGCTCATCAGGGTCATCAGCTTGCTGGCGACGATCTGGCTGTAATGGCCCTGTACGCGCGGCAGCGAATCACTGACTTCGGCTTCGTGGCACACCATGGCCAGCAGGTTGACGAAGCCATCCAGCTCGTCCAGCCGGTAGTGGTTGCGCAAGAACCGCACGCCGCCGTCCGGGCGCTGCCAGCGCTGTTCGTCGCAGATGGTGTCGAGCAGCCGGGTCGGCACCTTGAGGATGAATTTCTCGCAGTCTTCGGAATAGGTCAGGTCGACCGGGTCGTCCGGGTTGATCAGCAACAGCTCGCCGGGCACCAGGTGGTGCTCGCGCTGGTGCCCGCGCCACAGGCAGTTGCCGTTGAGCAGCACCTGCAGGTGGTAGATGGATTCCAGCGCCGGCGAGGTGACCCGCACGCTGCCGCCATAGCTGATACGGCACAGGTCGAGTTCGGCGAACTTGCGGTGGCTGAGGCTGGCCTGCGGGTGGGTGGTGCGCGCCAGGCCGATGCAGTGCTGGCCGACGTGCTGGTTGACGTAGTCGGACACCGCATAAGGGTCGGCGTGATGGAACACGCTACTGCGCTCGCTCAGCAGGCGGCTTTCCATAGGCAAGGCACTCGGTATCGTTATTGTTCTGGGCGCCGCTTCCTACTGGCCCCAGGGCCTGTGGATGCGGTCGTTCACGGTCATTCTATCGGGCCGTGGTCGGGCATCTGCGGGCAGCTGACCACTGGCGTACAGGTCACACACTAAGCAAAAAGGCGGGGGTTGGGCAATGAGATATTCGGATTGGGTGGGCGGATAGCGGACAGTGGAGCGCAGGCTGAAGGGCGATTATCGAACAGCTAGCGAAAGCACCGATCAGGTTCTCGATATTTGGCGTGCATCTACGCCATGTAAAGGCTGGAGTGCTGAGAATCCTGAGTGTAAACCTGACAGCTGAGACGCCTCAGGGCCGCTTCACTGCACCGGCAGGAAGTTCATCAACAACAAACTCTGCGCATAATTCAACCCAATCCGCCGATACCGCTCATCCAGCAGCTCCGCCAGCAGATCCAGCCGCGCCACGATCTTGCCGAATTCCACGGCAAAACTCAGGTTGCTGCCCTCCTCCGATATTTCATTGGAGAATAGCAACAGCACCCCATTGGCATCCTGGCGCTGGCTGAGCATCCACGTTGCCTTCTCGATATTGCGCGCCGCGTTGTTGACGAACAGCGGGTCGATGGTATCGGTCATGTAGAACTCGGTACGCCCGCCGTGCGCGGTGATCAGCATGCTGCCGATGGCGTAGATGAAAGCGCCGACCCGGTCGCCGCGAAATTCCGGGCTCAAGGCATAGCTCAGGGCGGCGAGGTCGCGGCGGTTTCCCAGTTGCGGCAAGGGCTGGCGCTGTTCGATGGCGATGCGGATCTGCCGCTCGGCCGTGGCGGCGTCGAGGTAGCCGGACATCTTCAACTGGCTGGGATTGCGCAGGTACAGCTTGTTCATCAGCAGGTACAGGCTCTGCAGGTTGTCGCGCATGGCCAGCGTGGCCATACGGTCGACACTGGTCTGGAACAGCTCGCTGGGCTTGCCGTCGCCGAACTGGCTGACGATGTCGTGGCCTTGCTGCTGGCTGCAACCAGTCAGGCCTATCAGGGCGCCTGCCAGCAGCAGGCGTGGGAAAAATCGGGGATTGCTTGCAACCATCGGCACCGGGTCGATATTCGGCGGCCGCACCGGGGGTCAGTGCGGCCTGACCAAGCATAGAGCCCGGAAATCGGAAAAAGTGCGGTGATTGGCCATTTGGGATACCTGTGCTGGCCCCTTCGCGGGTAAACCCGCTCCCACAGAGACAGCACAGTTTTCAGAAACTGTGATGTACCTGTGGGAGCGGGTTTACCCGCGAAGGGGCCAGTACAGGCAACACATCAACTACATGGCGTGACGCAACATCTCCACCACCTGCGCATGCAACACCGGATCACCACAAGCCACCACGCACCCACCATTCTGCGCGCTGCTGCCATCCCACGCGGTGATCACCCCGCCCGCCCCTTCGATGATCGGCATCAGCGCCTGCACGTCATACGGCTGCAGGCTCGCCTCGACGATCACGTCGACAAAGCCCGAGGCCAGCATGCAATAGGCATAGCAATCACCACCGTAGCGCATCAAGCGTGCCTTCCCAGCCAAAGCTTCGAAAGCGGCCTTGCGCTCGGTGGTGTCGAACATGTCCGGCGTGGTGCACATCAGCGTGGCCGCAGCCAGGTCGGTGCAAGCGCGAGTTTTCAGCGGCGTGCCGCTGCGCCAGGCACCTGCGGGGGTGCCGACGAAACGTTCGCCGGTGAACGGCTGGTTCATCACCCCCACCACCGGCCGTGTCCCATCGTTCAGGGCAATCAACGTGCCCCACAGCGGCAGGCCGGTGATGAAGGCCCGGGTGCCATCGATCGGGTCAAGCACCCAGGTCAGCGGGCTGCTGCCCACCGCCACGCCGGCCTCTTCACCGAGAATGCCGTGCTCCGGGTAACGCGCCTGGATCAGTTCACGCATGGCATCCTCGGCCGCCTTGTCGGCCACGGTCACCGGGTCGTACAGGCGCCCGCCCTTGTCCTCGACCTCCAGGCTGGCACGGAAGTACGGCTTGATCGCCAAAGCAGCGGCATCGGCCAGCTGCTCGGCGAAGGCTTGGAATTCGCCGATCTGTTCAGCGCTCAGGGACATGGGGCAGGCCTCGTGGAAAATGTCGGGGCTGCATCATACCCGACAACCCGCCAATTACACCGCTGTCAGGTGCTCATAGAGAATGGTCGTACCCACCAGCATCAGCACGATGCCCCCCATGATCTCGGCGCGCTTGCCCACCACCGAGCCCAACGCTCGCCCGAGCATGGTGCCGATCGTCACCATGGTCATGGTTGCCAGGCCGATCGCTGCTGCCGCTACCCAGATGTTCACATCGACGAACGCCAGGCCGATGCCCACCGCCAAGGCATCGATGCTGGTGGCCACAGCGGTCACCGCAAGGATCCAGAACGAGTGCTGGCTCTGTTTCTGTTCCTCTTCGTCATCCGGTTTCAGGCCGGCATGCACCATGTGCGCGCCGAGCAGCAGCAACAGGGTAAAGGCGATCCAGTGGTCCCACTGTTCGACATACTGGCTGGCCGCCTGGCCCAGCAGCCAGCCGATGACCGGGGTGATGGCCTCGATGACGCCAAAGATCAGGCCGGTGCGCAGGGCCTCGGCCAAACGTGGCTTGTGCAGGCTGGAGCCCTTGCCGATGGCGGCCGCGAAGGCATCGGTGGACATGGCGAAGGCGAGAAAGACAAGGGAAATGGGATTCAACGATCAGACTCCAGCCGGGCAACGAGTCAACGACAGACGACCTGCAGGCCCGGCTTGGCTGCAGGAAGGTCGTTGGTCTCGCCAATCCGGGTGGATGCGCTGGCCATGGCAGGTTGCCAAATATGTTGACCAGAGCGCCTTCGCAGGGTGCGAAGGCAGGCTACTCCCCAAAGAGTGGCGCGATGATAGCAGCGCCAGGTGAAAAAAGCATGATGGGTTTTGCCTGGCGCTAGCGGGTCTAGACTGTACAGACCAGATGACATGGCATGAACCGGGGGGCTGCCACACGTGGAGGTGTGCGATGAGCCAGTTCAAGCGTTTGTTCGTCATGCTCGGCCCGCAAATGCGCCATACCCCGGCACTGCAGCGCGCAGCGGCGCTGGCCGAGTCCAGTGGCGCGCTGCTGGATATAAATGTGTTCGTCGACGATGTCGACACCTTCGGCCTGATGAGCGATGGCCACGAGCGTGAGCGGCTGCTCGCCGACAACCGCCAGTGGCTGGCCGACGAGGCCGAGCAGCTGGGCAACGCCGGGCTCGACGTTTCCACCGAACTGCTGCTGACACGCGACCCGCTGGGCAGTGTGCTCGAGCGTATCGAACAGCTGGGTTGCGACCTGTTGATCAAGGACGTGCAGCACGAACCGGTGCTCAAGCGGCTGCTGGTTACCCCACTGGACTGGCAATTGCTCAAGGAAAGCCCGGTGGCCGTGCACCTGGTCAGCGACATCCGCCTGCCACTGCCCCGGCAGATTGCGGCGGCGGTGGACCTCAACTGCCACGGTGCGGGCGAACACCTGGACGATCAGGTGATCCACAGCGCCCATGCCCTGGCCCTGCAATGCAATGCCGAACTCCACCTGCTGCATGTGTGTGATGCAGCCAAGACCCATATCGCCGACTTTGGTGCTGGCACCGTCACCATGCCGGGGTTCGATACCAGCGTGCGCACGGCGCAGCGGGCGGCGTTCAACCGGCTGGGCGACCACCACCAGATTGCGCTGGAGCGGCGGCATTTTGTGGAGGGTGCGGCGATCCGGGCGATTGCCCAGTTCGTCAGCCACAGCCGGGTCGATGTGATCGTGATGGGCAGCCATCGGCATGATGCGATGCAGACATTCCTGGGTGGCACCACCGCGCATGTGCTGGAGCATCCGCTGTGCAATGTGCTGGCGATCAAGGGCACCCGCTGAATCTTGCACTGACCGAACTGGCCTTTTCGCGGGTAAACCCGCTCCCACAGGTATACCAACAGCTTGAAGAGCTGCGGGGGCCTTGTGGGAGCGGGCTTGCCCGCGAAGAGGCCGGCACAGGCAACCACATGGTATCTGGCACACCAGTCCCATTTAAAAAGAATGCATTTGATAATGATTCGTAGTAGTTTTCCGACGCTTCCCCCACTTTCCTTCAGCGCCCTACTCCAGGATCGTACCGTCGATGCGTCGCACGTTCGTTTCGCTTTGTGTGCTTCAAGCTATCTCCCCGCTGGCCTTTGCCGAGCCTGAACCGCTCCGCGACTCTGCCCAGATCGAACTCCAGGCCCTGAACATCACCAGCAGCGCCGACAGCGAGCGTGCCGATGGCCCGGTGGATGGCTACAAGGCCAGCCGCTCGGCCAGTGCCACACGCACTGACACAGCCCTGCACGAGACCCCGCAATCGATCAGCGTGGTACCCAAGGATGTGCTCGAAGACACCGGGGCTACCCGCCTGCAGGATGGCCTGGACTATGCCGGCGGCGTCGGCCGCGCCAACAATTTCGGCGGCCAGGGCCTGACCACCTTCACCGTGCGCGGCTTCACCACCGGCGAGTTCTACCGCAACGGCTTCCCGATCAACCGCGGCTACCCCAACGCCCCCGACGCCAACACCGTCGAACGCCTGGAAGTGATCCGTGGCCCGGCCACCAGCCTGTATGGCCGTGGTGACCCCGGCGGCACCTTCAACGTGGTCAGCAAGCAACCGCTGAGCGAGCCCAAGGTCACCCTCGGCAGCCAGTTCGACGACCAAGGCATGCACCGCGCCACCCTCGACGCCACTGGCCCGCTCAACAGCGACGGCTCGCTGGCCTACCGCCTGAACGTGCTGGGCGAAGGCGGCGAGAGCTTCCGCGACGACGTCGAGAGCGAACGCTACGACGTCGCACCGGTGATCAGCTGGCAGGTCAACGATGCCACCAAGGTCATCTTCGAAGGCGATTTCATGCGCAACAACCACCCGCTGGATCGCGGCCTGACCCGCCTGCCTGGCCAGCTCGGCACGGCTTCGCGCGACACCAACATCTGGGAAAAAGGCAGCGACAACCTGCTGCACAACGACAACAACATGGCCCAGTTGCGCTTCGAGCACTTGCTCAATGACAACTGGACCCTGGCCGGCGGCATGCAATGGCTGGACGGCTCGCTCAAGGGCAATGCCGTGGAAGCCAACGGCTTGCAGGCCGACGGCCGCACGCTGGGGCGCAACTTCAACCACCGCAAGCTGGAATGGACCGACCGCGACTACCAGCTCAACCTCACCGGCCACTTCGACACCGGAGGCTTCAGCCACACGCTGCTGACCGGCATCGAGTACGAAGACTACGACTACAACTCGATCATCCAGCGTTCGGCCGCAGGCGCCAATGCCTACCCGATCGACATTTTCGACCCGGTTCTGGGCCAGCCGCGCCCGGCCCTGACCCGCACCACCACCCATGACAAGGAAAACCTCAAGACCTGGGCGGCTTTCATCCAGGATCAGGTGGCCCTGACCGAGCGCCTGAAAGCCCTCGCCGGGGTACGTTTCGAGCGCTACGAGCATGACTACGACAACAAGCTGAACAATGCCGGTGACTTCAACAAAGGCGAGAACGGCGTCACCCCACGCTTTGGCTTGATCTACGACCTGACCGATACCGTTGCCGTCTACGCCAACACCGCGCGCTCGTTCAAGCCCAACAGCGGCGCCAGCCTGCAAGGCACGGGCTTCGACCCGGAAAAGGGCAAGTCATACGAGTTGGGTGTGAAATGGGAGGCGCTGGACCGTCAGTTGAGCGTGGACGCGGCGATCTACCACATCGTCAAGGAAAACGTGCTGACCCGCGATCCCAACGACCCGAGCGGCACCTACAGCGTCGCTGCCGGCGAAGTGCGTAGCCGCGGCCTGGACATCAACGTCGCAGGCAACCTGACGCCGGAATGGCGAATGATCGGCGGCTATGCCTACGTTGACGCCGAGGTGACCAAGGACAACAGCATCCCCACCGGCACCCGCCTGGCGAACATTCCGCGCAACAGCTTCAGCCTGCTCAACACCTATGAGTTCCAGGACGGGCTGGCCAAGGGGTTGGGCCTGGGGGTTGGCGTGAAGTACGTGGATGACCGCGCCGGGCAGACGGCGGCCAGCACCTACACCATGGAGCGCTACAGCGTGGTCGACCTGCTCAGCTTCTACAAGGTCAACGAGCACGTGCGCTTGAACCTGGATGTGAAGAACGTGTTCAACAAGGGGTATGACGAGGGCGCGTTCAATACCTACGTCTATCCAGGGGCGCCACGCACGGTGCAGGCTGGGGTTTCCTACACCTTCTAGAACACTGGGGCCGCTTTGCGGCCCCCCCCTGCATCAGAAGCCCTTGCTGTAGAACAGCGAGTACGACTCGATACCGTCGTTCGGCTGTTTGATGCCGGCATTGGAATAGTGAATCACACGCACCCCCACTTTCTGCTCACCAGGCAGCTTCAGGCCAAAGCCGATGCGGTCCTCGAAGTTGACGGCCGAACCCAGGTCATGGTCGCCCACTTCGGTCTTGGAGAAGGCCGCCAGGCCAATGCCCGCTTCGACATAAGGGGTGTAGGTGAAACCACTGAACTCATAGGTGAACACCGGGCTGAACGACAGCGAGTGGGCGCCGCTGGCATCGCCGCCTTCCCAGTAGGTGTAGGCCGCGTCCCAATAGCCCGTCACATACCCGATGTCGGTTTGCAGCCACTTCTTGTCCCAGTCGAACGACATGCCAAGACGGTAGGTCATGTCGCCCTGGCCGGTGGCTCCCACGGCACCGGAAACCTGTGCGGCGTGGGCCAGATGGCTGCCGGCGAGGGCCAATAGGGCGGCGGCCAGCGTGCTGGCGAGACGGGTTTTCATCAATGACTTCTCCTGATGGTCAACGCGGGCAAGTGGGGGCTTGGGCCCCTCGATTTTTGCGGTGAACGGTGCATCCAACCGGTCACACGAAGTAATACTTTTCTGATTATTGTCCAGATAATCAGAAAGTTGAAAGTGAATTGCCAGCATTGCTTGAATTTACCCAGCCTAACCAACCGCCTCAGTCGTACTCGGCCTCCTCATGCTCGCCCAACAGCCGCCGCTGCCGCGGGGTAGCCGCCTCCAGTACCCGCGGATTGAACTGCCAATTCAGGTAGGGGGAGAACTTCTGCGCCACCATGCGCCGGCCATAGTGCACCTGCAACATGTCGCGCTCGCGGGTAGTGCTGCAGTTGGCACCGCCGCTGTGCCAGACATCGCTGCGAAACACCAGTGCGTCACCCGCCTTGCACAGTACCGGCTGGGCCTCCCGCCCCTGCCATTGCTGTTCGCCGGGTTGCGGCGCACGCGCCGCGCGGTGGCTGCCTGGGACTACCCAAGTGGGGCCGATGTCGAGGTCGATATCGCTCAGGTACAGCTGCGCAGTCAGAATCTGCATGGGTTGACAAAAGTCGTCACGCGCGACCAGCCAGGCCGGCAACGTCATGGGCAGGTGATCCAGGTGCAGCTCCATGCCTGGGTAGCCAGGGTGGCTACGCCACGCGGTCTGGCCGATCACGTGGCAGTCTGCACCGAGCGCAGCTTCGGCAAGGTCGATCAACGGCGGCAGGTCGAGAAAGGGCAACCACAGCGGGTCACGATTGAACACGCACTTGTAGTGCTCCAACAGCCCTTGATAGTCCCAGTGCAGTGGCTGCAGGTCATCGATGGCGCAGCGCAGCAAGGCCACACGCACGCCATCGAGAACACCGCGCAACAGCACGTAGCCCTGCTCCTCCAGCGCTTGCAGTCGGGGGTCGAGATTCATGCCTCAGGGCTCCTGCTCGGGTGGAGTACAGATGTACTCCACCCATCATTGCCGATCAGTGCCAGTTCAGGCTCGCGGTGACAGGCGTCTTGCCATTCACCGTGACCTGTTGCTGGACCGTTCTGCCCTGGCCTTGGCCAATGACCTTGTACTGGCCGGGCGGCAACTGGACATACACCAGCGGGCCGGCATCCTGCAGGCTCAGTACCGACTTGCCTTGTGCGTTCTGGATATCGACTGCGGCGCCGCTTTCGAACTGGCCGTGGGCGCCGGTCGACAGTTCGACGTGCAGGTCATAACCCTTGGTGTGACGCAGGGCATTGGCTTCGTCCTGGCCGATACCGCCCTCGAGGTAACGCACGCCATTTTGTTCCTGCGGCTGCAGTTGCACGGCCTGCATGTCGATGGGGGCGTTGTGGTCGTCCACTTCTGCGGCGGCGGCCAGGGTCCAGGGCAGCGCCAGTGTGATCAGCAGCGTGGCGCCCAGAGCATAGTGATGGTTACGCATGGTCAGCTCCTCCTCAAGGAGATGGCTTACCTAATGTTTGACCCCATACACCGCTGATGTTCACGCCGCACGGCGCTCTTCGAGCAGTTTCACGAACATGCTCAGGCTGCGTGAAACCGTGCCGCGCCGCCACACCAGCCAGGTCTTGAGGTAGCGGAACTGTTCCTGCATCGGCCAGGCGCAGACCGTGCTGCAGCCGGGCATGTTGTCGAGCATGCTGCGCGGCAGCATGGCCAGCCCGGCCCCCGCGCTGACACAGGCAAGCATGCCGTGGTACGACTCCATTTCGTGGATCTTGCCAGGCACTGCCTGATCCTGGACAAACCAGTTCTCGAAGTGGTGGCGGTACGAGCAGTTGGCGCGGAAGGCGTAGATGCTCGCGCCGTTGACGTCCTGGGCACGGGTCACCGGGGCGTGGTTGAGCGGCGAGATGATCACCATCTCCTCTTCGAACACCGGCATGCCTTCGAGCGTGGGATGCAGCACCGGGCCGTCGACAAAGGCCGCCACCAGGCGCCCCGACAACACCCCTTCGAGCATGGTCCCGGAAGGCCCGGTGGACAGGTCGAGGTCGACTTTGGGGTAGCGCTGGTTGTAGGCAGCCAGCAGCGCCGGAATACGCACCGCCGCCGTGCTCTCCAGCGAACCCAGGGCGAAGGTACCCTGCGGGTCCTCGCCGGCCACGGTCAGCCGCGCCTCGTGCACCAGGTCAAGGATGCGCCGGGTGTACTCAAGGAAATTCCAGCCGGCCGGCGACAGGCGCAGGCGGCTTTTTTCGCGGATGAACAGCTCGACACCGAGGTCTTCCTCCAGCTGCTTGATACGCGTGGTCAGGTTCGACGGCACCCGATGGATATGCTGGGCGGCGGCACTGATGCTGCCCTGCTCGGCCACGGCCTTGAAGATCTCCAGTTGCACCAGGTCCACAGTCATTCTCCAAACGTGAATGTTTCGCTCATTATTATTCAGTTTTCATTAAAGCCATAGCCCACTAGTCTGGCGTCACTGATTAACAACAACGCGAGTCTCCAGCCATGAGTGCGATCAGCAGCCTGACCCACGCCATCTCCGTCGACCCCTTCAGCGGCGAGCAGATTGGCGCCTACCCCTTCGACACCGACGCCGCACTGGAAGCGGCGCTGCAACGCGCCAAGGCTGGCTACGGCCAGTGGCGCCAAGTGTCGCTGGGTCAGCGCAGCGAGTACCTGCTCGCCCTGGCCAGCACCCTCGAAGCCAAGGCCGAAGCCTTCGCGCAGATGATCAGCCGCGAAATCGGCAAGCCGATCGCCCAAGCCCGCGGTGAAGTCAGCAAATGCGTCGGCCTGTGCCGCTGGTATGCCGAGCACGGCCCAGCAATGCTCGCCGCCGAGCCGACCCAGGTCGAGAAAGCCCGCATCGAGTACCGCCCGCTTGGCCCGATCCTCGCCGTGATGCCATGGAACTTCCCGATCTGGCAGGTGCTGCGCGGCGCGGTGCCGGCGATCCTCGCGGGCAACACCTACGTGCTCAAGCACGCGCCGAACGTGATGGGCAGCGCCTACCTGCTCGGTGAGCTGTTCAAGGACGCAGGCCTCCCAGAAGGCGTGTTCGAGGTACTGAACGTCACCCCGGACGGCGTCACCCGCGCCATCAACGACGTGCGCATCGCCGCCGTGACCCTGACTGGCAGCGTACGCGCCGGCATGGCCATCGGTGCCCAGGCGGGTGCAGCGCTGAAGAAATGCGTGCTGGAACTGGGCGGTTCCGACCCGTTCATCGTGCTCGCCGATGCCGACCTGGATGCCGCAGTGCAGGCTGCCGTCATTGGCCGCTACCAGAACACTGGCCAGGTCTGCGCCGCCGCCAAGCGCCTGATCATCGAAGCCGGCGTTGTCGAGGCGTTCACCCGCAAGTTCGTCGAAGCCACGCGCAAACTGAAAGTTGGCAACCCACTGGAGGACGACACCTACATCGGCCCGATGGCCCGTTACGACCTGCGTGACGAGCTGGATGGCCAGGTCCAGGCGACGCTGGCCGAAGGCGCTACCCTGCTGCTGGGCGGCAACAAGGTCGAAGGCGTGGGCAACTTCTACGCACCGACCGTGCTCGCCAACGTCACGCCGGACATGACCGCCTTCAAGCAGGAGCTGTTCGGGCCGGTGGCGGCAATCATCACCGCCCGCGATGCCGAGCATGCGGTGGAACTGGCCAACGACAGCGAGTTCGGCCTGGCGTCGACCATCTACACCGCCGACTATGCGCTGGCCGAGCGCATGACCGCGGCGCTGGATACCGGTGGCGTGTTCATCAACGGCTACTGCGCTTCCGACCCCCGCGTGGCGTTTGGTGGCGTGAAGAAGAGCGGTTTCGGGCGCGAGCTGTCGCACTTTGGTGTGCGCGAGTTCACCAATGCCCAGACTGTCTGGCTGGATCGTAACTGATTCAATGCCCTGGGGCCGCTGTGCGGCCCCAGGCGCTCAATCCCGGACCTGGTCCTTGACCCAGTCCAGCATCCCCCCCGGCACGATCAGCTCATGCCGCGCCCGCGAACAGGCGGTATACAAGCCCGCCAGCATCCGCGCCCGCTCGTTGCGATTGCCCGCCGTGGTCGGCGCAACCATCAGCTCCGGCGACACCATCACCCGGGCGAACTCCATGTTCTTCACATCCCGCACCCGCCCAAGGAACAGCTTCGGCGCCTTGTCCCAGCGGTAACGGCTCTTGGCCTTGGCAAAATGCTCCGGGGTGTAGCCCTTGCGCAGCATGCCAGCCACGGCGGCAAAGGCCTTGTCGTCGCCCTTGTCCTGCTCCAGCGCCTGCCAGCTGGGGTAACGGAACAGCATCGGGTGGCGTGCCCGGGTGCCGTAGCGGTACAGCTCTATGCAGTCCTCGACGAACAGCTCGAAGTCCTTGCGCGCGCTTTGCAGCAGCACGAACGGCACCCCTTGATGAGTCAGGCGCTGGAACCAGCCGAACAGGCCCCATTCATCATCGACGATCAATGCGGTCGGCTGTTCGGGCACCGTCACCGTGTCGAAGAAACTCACCCGCGTGTAATGCTCGGCACTGCCGTTGAAGGCGGCCTGGATGGCCGCCGGGTGCGCCTGGATCAACGGGTTGAGCACGCCGTCCATGGCCGGGCCGGCACGCAACGAATGGTCGATGTAGCGCTGGCGGATGAAATTGCCATGGTGTGGGCTGAGGCCATTGAGGTTCTGCAGCTCGTCGCCCAGGGCGATGACCGACTGCGGGCTGCGGTCGAGCACCGCGAGCATGGGCGCGGACAACTCATGGGCTTCGTCGACGATGATGTGGCTGTAGCGGCTGTCGATCACCTCGGCGGTCAACGACAACAGCTTGACCCGGTGATAATCGCGTACCGGCAGCTGGATCTCCCGCGCCGAAGGACGGATCAACTCCTGCCAGTACAGGCGGGCCTTTTCCAGCAGCACTTGCTGGTCCAGCGGCGTGGTCCCCGGCCCGGCCCAGGGCAGGTGATGCAGCTGCAACTGGCTGTCACCGCTGCGGCAGAAGCTGCGCACGGCTTTGATGCACAAGGCCACCACATCGCGCGCGGCGAGCGGGCCGATGTCGGGGATGTTCAGCCAGCGCACCACCTGCGCCTCCTGCGGGCGCCAGGACAACTTGGTGCGGTACGGGTCGCGCAGCCGCCAGCCATTGCTGGTCAGGTCTCGGTTGAGGATTTCGTCGGCCAGCTGGCCGAAGGTCAGCGCGGTGTAGGCCTGGGCATCCTTCACCCGCGCCTGCAATGCCCGCAGCTGGCCTTCGGTGAGGGCCAGCAGCAAGGTGCGCTGAGGGTCGAGCAGGCGCACGAACTGGTGGATCAGGAAGGTCTTGCCGGTGCCGGCGAACCCCTGCACGGCAACCGATTCGTCAACGCCGCACAGGAACTCGCGCAGCAGGCGGTTCTGTTGGTCACTGAGCATCAGGTCGCTGGCCAGCGACGGCAGGTACACCGGGTGCAACGGCGTCACGCGCTGGCGGTAGCTGTCGGCGAACTGGAAATTCCACTGGCCTTCGGCGTCCTGGAACTCGTCGGCCTGGTACTCGGTGTCGGCCGATACCAGGGCAACACCGTTCTCCCCCAGCATGCCCAGCCCCATGGCGAACGCTTCGCGGTCGAAATGCTGCGCTACCTGCCCCTGAAAGCGGCCCGGAGCAGCGCCTTCGACTTCATTGGCGATGCGCACGATCTCGGCGAAGCGGCGCTCCTGCGCATCCGCCGAGGCGCTGGCCGGCTGGCGCGGCAGGTTCTGCACGAACAGCACGGCGGCCGCCTCCAGCAGGCTGGCGGTCGGGAAGAAGGCGGTGGCGGTGGGCGCGCTGGCCAGGCGGTCGGCTTGGTCGCTGGGCAAAGGCAGGTAGAACATCGGGACCTCGGGTGGAAACTGCCGGGCACGATAGCAATTTTCCTAAGGGAATGCTGGGTTGTCTGTGCCCGCCTTGAATTTAGATGTGAGGCTTAAATCGAGCGCCGCCCGCGCGGCGCATCGCGAGCTGCGCTCGCTCCTACGTTTGTTTCGGGCCAGTTAATTCTGTGGGATCTGCGCGCGAACGCCTTGGCGCCTGACTCGATATCGCGTCGTACGAACAAGGCGGTCGCGCGCGCCTGTCACTGGCGTTACTGGCCAGAAACAAACGTAGGAGCGAGCGCAGCTCGCGATGCGCCGCGCGGGCGGCGCTCGGTCGCATAGACCCTGCAAAATATGTGGCGAACGCACAGGGTGTACCTAACTGACTGGCATTACCCCCTGCCCCGCTTGAGCGTCTCGCTAGGAAATTCCTTGAACAACTGCCGGTAACTCTCTGAAAACCTTCCCAAATGCCAGAACGACCAGCGCATCGCCACCTCGGCCACGGTCACCTCGCCGCCGCGCAACAGATCCCGCCGCGCACCATTGAGCCGACGCAAGCGCAACCAGTGCGCCGGTGGCATTCCGGTGAACGCCTTGAACGCCTGCTGCAGCTGGCGCAGCGACACACCGGCCACCTCGGCCAACTCCAGCAGATTGAGGGTTTCTTCCGGGCAATCTGCCGCCCATTCGCTGACCCGTTGCATGATCGCCCGTTCCTCGCCGCGCCGCCCCAGCGCCCCGCCCTGCAAGCGCTGGCAGGCGTTGTCGAGGATGAACAGGCAGTCCTCCAGCAACTGCTCGGCCAGTGCCTGCCCTTGCACCGGGCAATCCGCCTGGCCAAGGCGGGTCAATGTGGCGCTCAGCCAGCTGCCGAACAACGCATTCTGCCCGCTGCCCAGCGGCACCATGAACAACCCTTCGAGCCGTTGCGGGTCCAGGCCATGGCGGGCAAGAAACGCCTGGTCGAACACCACCGCCACTTCCTGGTAGTTCTCCGGTGTGATCCAGATGTTGCGGCTCTGCTCGTTGAGCAGGTACAGGCTGTTTTCGCTCTGGTCGAAACAGAACGCCAGCGAACCGCTTGGCGCACGGAAGAACTGCTCGACCCGGGTATTCAGGCGCTCTTCGTACACGTCCACGCCATCGAGCCCCAGGCAGCGCAGCTGGCCGCTGAAATGCCCGGGCGACATCTGCCGGTATTGCTGCTGCCAACCGGGGGTGGCGCGCACCTGTTCGGTGACATCGGTGGTGTGGAAAGCCTGGACCTGCAAGGCATTGGGCGTTGTCACGCTTTGTCCTAGTTGCACTCTTTTGGTGCATTCATTGCCGAAGAAAGTGGATAGATGGCTTTGCGGGCCTGCGCCCAAGATAGTCTCCAGCGCGCCACCTGGGAAGTCACCGGCACCTGCCGCGCACACAAAAACCCAACCAAGAGGTCTGTATGAACGCCCCCTTCGATCAGCTGTCCACCTGGCTGAAAGAACACCGCATCACTGAAGTCGAATGCGTGATCAGTGACCTGACCGGCATCGCCCGCGGCAAGATCGCACCGACCGCCAAGTTCCTTCACGAGCGCGGCATGCGCCTGCCCGAAAGCGTGCTGCTGCAGACCGTCACCGGCGATTATGTCGATGACGAGATCTACTACAGCCTGCTCGATGCGGCCGATATCGACATGGTCTGCCGCCCCGACCCAACGGCGGTCTACCAGATTCCGTGGGCCATCGAACCTACCGCCATCGTGATCCACGACACCTTCGACAAGCAGGGCAACCCGATCGAGCTGTCGCCACGCAACGTGCTGAAGAAGGTGCTCAAACTGTATGCCGACAAAGGCTGGCAGCCGATCGTCGCGCCGGAAATGGAGTTCTACCTGACCCAGCGCTGCGAAGACCCGGACTTGCCCTTGCAGGTACCGCTGGGCCGCTCGGGCCGCGCCGAAAGCGGGCGCCAGTCGTTCTCGATCGACGCCGCCAACGAATTCGACCCGCTGTTCGAAGACGTCTACGACTGGTGTGAACTGCAAGGCCTGGACCTGGACACGCTGATCCACGAAGACGGCCCGGCGCAGATGGAGATCAACTTCCGCCACGGCGACGCGCTGGACCTGGCCGACCAGATCACCGTGTTCAAGCGCACCATGCGTGAAGCCGCGCTCAAGCACAACGTCACCGCCACCTTCATGGCCAAGCCGATCACCGACGAGCCGGGCAGCGCCATGCACCTGCACCAGAGCGTGGTCGACATCGCCACCGGCAAGCCGGTGTTCGCCAATGACGACGGCAGCATGAGCGAGCTGTTCCTGCACCACATCGGCGGCCTGCAGAAGTACATCCCCAAGCTGCTGCCGATGTTCGCGCCGAACGTCAACTCGTTCCGCCGCTTCCTGCCGGACACTTCGGCACCGGTCAACGTCGAGTGGGGCGAGGAAAACCGCACCGCCGGCCTTCGCGTACCGACCTCCAGCCCGGATGCCATGCGGGTGGAAAACCGCCTGCCGGGTGCCGACGCCAACCCTTACCTGGCGATCGCCGCCAGCCTGCTGTGCGGTTACCTGGGCATGGTCGAGAAGATCGAGCCGAGCGCGCCGGTACAGGGCCGGGCCTATGAGCGGCGCAACCTGCGGCTGCCGATCACCATCGAGGATGCCCTGCAGCACATGGAAGATTGCCAGACCGTGCAGCAGTACCTGGGCAAGCAGTTCGTCCAGGGCTACGTGGCGGTCAAGCGCGCCGAGCACGAGAACTTCAAGCGCGTGATCAGCTCCTGGGAACGCGAGTTCCTGCTACTGAGCGTGTGATTCCCCCGGGGGCGCCAGGCGCCCCCCCCCCTTGCATCGAACTCAAAGAACAAGACCTATGAGGTGTCGACATGCGTCATCTGCAAGCCCTGATCCCCGCCACATTCGCCCTGCTGTTCGGCGCCGCCGCCCAGGCCACGCCCAGCGTCAGCGTCTACAACTGGACCGATTACATCGGTGACACGACCCTGGCCGACTTCCAGGCCAGCAGCGGGATCAAGGTCGTCTATGACGTGTTCGACTCCAACGAAACCCTGGAAGGCAAGCTGCTCGCCGGCCGCACCGGCTACGATGTGGTGGTGCCGTCCAACCACTTCCTGGCCCGCCAGGCACAGGCCGGTGCGTTCCTGCCACTGGACCGCAGCAAGCTGCCGAACTGGCAGCACCTGGACCCGAAGCTGCTCAAGCAGCTCGAGCAGAACGACCCAGGCAACCAATATGCGGTGCCGTACCTGTGGGGCACCAACGGCATCGGCTACAACGTCGAAAAGGTCAAGGCCGCGCTGGGCGTCGACCATATCGACTCCTGGGCGACCCTGTTCGAGCCGGAAAACCTGAAGAAGCTCAAGCAATGCGGCGTGGCCTTCATGGATTCGCCAGACGAACTGTTCCCGGCGATGCTCAACTACCTGGGCCTGGACCCGCGCAGCGAAAAACCCGGCGACTATGCCAAGGCCGAAGCACGCCTGCTCGAACTGCGCCCGTACATCACCTACTTCCACTCCTCCAAGTACGTCTCGGACCTGGCCAATGGTGATATCTGCGTGGCCTTCGGCTATTCCGGCGACGTGTTCCAGGCGGCCAACCGGGCCGTGGAAGCGAAGAACGGGGTGAAGATCGCCTACAGCATTCCCAAGGAAGGCAGCAACCTGTGGTTCGACCTGCTGGCGATCCCCAAGGACGCCAACAACCCCGAACAGGCCCTGGCCTTCATCAACTACCTGCTCGACCCGAAAGTGATCGCCAAGGTCAGCGCCACGGTCGGCTATGCCAACGCCAACCCTGATGCCCAGGCCTACATGGACAAGTCGCTGGTCGACAACCCCGAGATCTACCCACCCCAGGCGGTACTGGACAAGCTGTACATTTCCAGCACCCCAAGCCCGAAGATCATGCGCGTCATGACCCGCTCCTGGAGCAAGATCAAGTCCAACCGCTGAACCGAGAACGCGCCATGCCTTTCGATACCCAACATACCGCGTCGTACTACGCCGCCACGGCGCGCAACGCGGCGCCCTACCCCTGCCTCGACGGCGAACTGACGGCCGACGTGTGCGTGGTCGGCGGCGGCCTGACCGGGGTCAACACCGCGCTGGAACTGGCCGAACGCGGGCTCACCGTGGTGCTGCTGGAGGGCCGGCGCATCGGCTGGGGCGCCAGCGGGCGCAACGGCGGCCAGCTGATCCGTGGCATCGGCCATGATGTCAGCGGCTTTGCCCGCTACGTCGGCCAGGACGGCGTGCGCTACCTGCAGCAGGCCGGCATCGAGTCGGTGGCCCTGGTGGCTCGCCGTATCGATCAGTATGCGATCGCCTGCGACCTGCGCTGGGGCTTCTGCGAGCTGGCCAACACCCCCGCGCAGTTCGCTGCATTCAAGGATGAACAGGAAGAACTGGTCAGCCTTGGCTACCGCCACGAAACCCGCCTGGTCGGGCCCGAGGGCATGCATGAGATCGTCGCCAGCGACCAGTACGCCGGCGGCCTGGTAGACATGGGCTCGGGCCATCTGCACCCGCTCGACCTGGTCCAGGGCGAGGCGCGCGTGGCCCACGGCCTGGGTGTACGCATCTTCGAGCAAAGCCCGGTGCTGCGCATCGAACATGGCCCCACCGTGACCCTGCACACGGCACGGGGCAAGGTGCGGGCGCAGAGCCTGGTGCTGGGCTGCAATGCCCACCTCGATGAACTGGAGCCGCGCCTGAGCGGCAAAGTGCTGCCCGCCGGCAGCTATGTGGTGGCCACCGAGCCGCTGCCGGAAGCACTCGCCAGCCAGCTGATCCCGCAGAACATGGCCATGTGTGACCAGAAGGTCGGCCTGGACTACTACCGCCTCACGGCCGACCGCCGCCTGCTGTTCGGTGGCGCCTGCCACTACTCCGGGCGTGACCCCAAGGACATCGCTGCCTACATGCGGCCGAAGGTGCTCAAGGTGTTCCCGCAACTGGCCGATGTGCGCATCGACTACCAGTGGGGCGGCATGATCGGCATTACCGCCAACCGCTTCCCGCAAGTCGGGCGGCTGAGCCAGCACCCCAACGTGTTCTACGCCCAGGGCTATTCAGGGCACGGCTTGAACGTGACCCACTGGACGGCGAAGTTGCTGGCCGAAGGCATCGCGCTGGGGCAGAGCCAGGGGCTGGATGTGTTCAGTGCCGTACCCCACCTGACGTTCCCGGGCGGCAAGGCACTGCGCTCGCCGCTTTTGGCACTGGGGATGTTGTGGTACCGGTTGCGCGAGGTGTTGGGCTAGACAAATGGCGGGTTGGGCCTGTCGCGGGAAGGCCGCGCTCGCGACGGGCCACCAATACAAATAACTTGAAAATACTATGCTAAAGCATTGATTTTAATGAATAACAGTAAAAATAGTTGCAGTCGCATAATCTACCTAAAGAATTGCCTGCAACCCTTTGATTGCTATGACATTTAGCAATTTTAGCGCTGGACCCGCCGGACGCGTTTCCCCCTGCTCCCACTTACGTACCGTGGATGCGCTCGTATGCAGATGCAGCGCGAACACCGACTGGCTGAAATTCAGCGCTTCGCGAAGTTGGCGAATATCCACAGCACTGAAATCGCGCACAGGTGCAGGACAGAGCACTTCGAAATCCCGAAGCGTAACTTTGCCGACAGCCCCGGCCTCATGAAGAACGGCCAGGTCCTCGCGCAACGATTCAACAATTTTGCTGCTCACAGGAGACCTCCATCAATACACCTGATTGCAATGCCCGACTGAGGGCCATGGGACATAACTCAAGGAAAATCTTGCCAGCGAAGCTCAGTGCCTTTTGTTCTTCCAGCGTTATGTTGGCCTTGTCGCTCTTGGCGAACCCGTGGAGAAACACGTAACGATTGCCGATACGAGCCGAGAGCAATGTCCGGTATCCGCCTCGCTTGCCAATACCATGCCCTGCAATACGCTTCTTGAACAATTCACCGCCAAGGCTGGCATCTACCAGCCCCCTGCGCATTTCATTGACTGCCTGGCACAACATCGCATCTGTGAGCTTCTGCGCGGCTTGCCAGCGCGCAAAATCCCTGCGCTTGAGAACTACCATGAGCGGTCTCCAAACCATACCCGTTACGGGCATAGTTTTTCAAGGGTCGCCGCGGCTGCATAGGCAGCATCTTCCGCAGACACCGTAGGAAATGTCAGCACCATGACTCGGTACGACTGGAGCCAACCGCCAGTAGCCAAGTCATTGCCGAACTTCATCACCCGTGTCGGTTGCAAAGCGACTTTCCGCTCGGCCACTGGCCAACTGCCAAGCACCTGCTAGCGTTGTTCAAGCCGACCCATCATGGATGCCTGACCATCATGAAATCATTGCCCCGCGTTACCCTGTTGTGCGCCGCTTTGCTTGCTGTGGCTGCCTGCTCCAGCAACCGCGTGGACCCCAAGGACTATTCCGGCTTCCTCAAGGACTACAGTCGCCTGCAGGAAGCGAAGAGCCCATCCGGCGCACCGGTGATGCGCTGGATCGACCCCAAGGTCAACGTCAACCAGTACTCGCAGGTCTTCATCGAGCCCAGCCAGTTCTACCCCAAGCCGCAAGCGACTGCGGTCATTTCCCAGCAGACGCTGAGTGAAATCACCCGCTACTTCAACGATGCCCTGCGCCGTGAACTGGGTAGCGTGCTGCCCCTGGCCAAGGCGCCCGGCCCAGGCACCCTCGTGGTACGCCCGGCAATCACCGCGGTGTCTACCAGCAATGAAGGCCTCAAACCTTACGAATTCATCCCGATCGCCCTGGTTTCGGCAGGCGTCAACACCGCCATGGGCGGTCGCGACCAGCAAGTGGATGTCGGTGTCGAAGCGGCCTTCCTCGATGGCGGCAACCAGAAGGTGCTAGCCCAGGTGGTGCGCAAGGGCACGGGCAAGGAGCTGGAGAATGACAAGACCAAGCTGACCCTGAACGACGTCAAGCCAGTGCTCGATGGCTGGGCCAAGGACATGCGCGCCAGCTTCATTACCCTCAAGAACAAGAGCAAATAAGCCAAAGCCGCTCCGCTCGTCGGAGATCATTGAAAAACGCCATCACTGCCTGTCAGCCCTGCTTTACTCAAGCGGGCTGCCAGGCAGGTGGCACCGCAGACCAGGGACTGGTTGCACAAGCAGGCTGACAACAGCCGCTCGCTCCGGGCAAGCATCAGCACCGCCCGGTTCCCTCTTCTTCCCGCCTTTTCCGCCCGCCTTCGCAGCTGTGTATCGGTTTTTCATTCATCGAATGCAATGGAGGCAATCATGTCTGATTCACTGCTCGCACCTTCGGTAGGGCTGTTCCCGGTGTCCTACCAGATAGGCAACAACGCCGCTGGCGCCCCGCGCCTGCAACTGGACCTGCTGGTCTACACCCCGGACCGTAGCCTCAACGGCACAGCCCAGATCACCCAGGCCATCAACCCGCCACTGGACCTGCACCTGGACGTCTGGGGCAGCTACAACTACCTCAGCGTCCAGCCACCGAGCGAAGGCAGGATCCTGATCACTGCCCAGGGCAACCAGGGTGGGCCACACGCCAACTCGCCGGTGCAGTTCAAGTTCAGGGCATTGCTCGACCCAAGCTGGCAGCGCGGCGTGGCCGACTACGAGTACTTCAATGGCCAGCGCTGGGTGAGCGTGGACAACGTCCCGGTCACCCTGGAAAGCCAGCGCATCCAGCAACTTGCCAATGTCGACCTGCACAGCGAACTGCACAACGCCACCCTGGAGGCGGTGATCGCCAACGGCGATGTCGCACAGCTCAAGCAGCTGGCCACCAGCGGCCTCGACCAGGCCATCGCAGCGACCAAGTCCCCGGCCACCAAGGCCGCCAAGAAAGCCTGAGCAGGCAAGGAGATACACCATGGCAATCGGACTGTTCCATGTTCGCCTGAACGTCAGTAACGGCTTGCTCGGCGCCCCGGTCCTGACCCTCGACCTGCTGGTCAACACGGTGACCAAGAAGGTTTCGGGCAAGGCCCGCGCCAGCCAGGCCACCTACCCGTTGCAGCAATTCCAGGCCAACGTGTGGGGTGACTACAGCGAACTGCAATTCGCGCCGGCCGGCGCGCCATCGATCGTCCTCAGCCTGGACGGCAGCCCGAGCGGCCCACTCAGCCAGATCGCGCAGACCTTCCACCTGCACGGCCTGCTGGAAACCGGCTGGAGCAGTGGCTCGGCCAGCTACCGTTACTTCAGTAACGGCCACTGGGTCGATCAGCACGGGCGGGTGCGCAAGGCGCCGGATGTGACCCACCAGGGCCGCCCGCAACTGGCGCAGCGGCTGAAGGCAGCCATCAGCCAGCTGGAAAGCGTGTAACCCGCAAGCAACGTTGGCCGGCAAGACAACTTGCCGACCAACGCTCATCAACACTCGACGAACGCCACCGCCAGGCCGCCGCGCGAAGTTTCCTTGTAGTTGGCATGCATGTCAGCGCCAGTGTCGCGCATGGTACGGATTACCCGGTCGAGCGAGATGAAATGCTCACCGTCACCGCGCAGGGCCATCTGCACGGCATTGATCGCCTTCACCGCGGCGATCGCATTGCGCTCGATACACGGCACCTGGACCAACCCGCCGACTGGGTCGCAGGTCAGCCCGAGGTTATGCTCCAGGGCAATCTCGGCTGCGTTTT
The DNA here is from genome assembly GCF_024349685.1 of Pseudomonas sp. LRP2-20. Lineage (NCBI taxonomy): Bacteria > Pseudomonadati > Pseudomonadota > Gammaproteobacteria > Pseudomonadales > Pseudomonadaceae > Pseudomonas > Pseudomonas sp. LR2-20. The sequence goes on from NZ_AP025944.1 coordinate 3,277,033, forward strand.
CCAGTTGCGGTGGTGTGGCGCCCAGCACTTCGGCCAGGCCCGCAGCGGCCATCGAACAGGCCGAACCGACCTCCCCCTGGCAGCCGACTTCGGCACCGGAAATCGACGCATTCTTCTTGCACAGGATGCCGACTGCAGCAGCGGCCAGCAGAAACGCCACCACATCATCGTCGCAGGCGCTTGGGTTGAACTTCATGTAGTAGTGCAACACGGCCGGGATGATGCCAGCCGCGCCATTGGTGGGCGCGGTGACCATACGCCCGCCAGCGGCGTTCTCTTCGTTGACCGCCAGGGCAAACAGGTTGACCCACTCCATGGCGCTCAGGGTCGAACCGATCACGTTGGGCTGCCCGGCCTCCTGCAGGCTGCGGTGCAACCGTGCGGCACGGCGCTTGACGTTGAGCCCACCGGGCAGGATGCCTTCGTTGCGCAGACCATTGTCAACGCAATCGCGCATCGCCGCCCAGATCCGCAACAGGCCTTCACGCACCTCGGTTTCCGGGCGCCAGGCGCACTCGTTGGCCAGCATCAATTGAGCCACGCTCAGCTGGTTGGCCTTGCACAGGGCCAGCAGTTCGGCGCCGCTGGAAAATTCGTACGGCAGCTGAACGGCGTTGGCCTCTACTTGCGGCGCATCGATCTCGCCCTGCTCGACGATGAAGCCGCCACCGATGGAATAGTAGGTCTGCTGCAACAGGCTGCCCTGCCCGCCCAATGCCTCCAGGGTCATGGCGTTGGGGTGATAAGGCAGGCTTTCGTCCAGCAGCAGCATGTCGCGGGCATACTGGAACGCCAGCGGATGGCTGCCGTCGAGCATCAGGCACTGCTCCTGCAGCAGCTGATGGATGCGTGGTTCGATGGTGGCCGGGTCGATGCGATCCGGCCACTGCCCCATCAAGCCAAGCAGGCAGGCGCGATCAGTAGCATGGCCTACCCCGGTAGCTGAAAGCGAGCCGTACAGGCGCACTTCGATACGCTGCACCTGGGCCAACAGGCCTTGCTCACGCAACGCCTGGGCAAAGCTCGCCGCTGCCCGCATCGGGCCTACGGTGTGGGAACTGGACGGGCCGATGCCAATCTTGAAAAGGTCGAAAACACTGATAGCCATACTAATGCCTGACCGTGTCGGCGCATTACGCCCGCGCACGGTTGTCTGAGAAAATTGAACGGTATTGCCAATTTGCGCGATACTGCCGTGCTCATCGGCAGATGACCAACGAAACTTCCTAAGCAAGGCTTTAGCGGTACTAAACGATGCGACGGCAACTCAATGGCCAGATGTTTGTCTGGCTGCATGTCTTTTCCTGTGCGGCGCGGCACCTGTCGTTCACCCGCTGCGCCGAAGAACTGCACATCACCCCCGGTGCGGTCAGCCAGCAGATGCGTCAGCTCGAAGAACGCCTGGGCTACAAACTGTTTCTGCGTCGGGCGCGGGGTGTGGAGCTGAGCGCCGAGGGCCAGCGCCTGGCCCAGACAGTGACAGAGGCCTATGGCAGCATCGAAGCCGAACTGCTGCGCCTGGACGCCGGCGAAATCCGCGGCACCTTGCGCCTGCGCTCGATCCCGTCGTTCCTGGCCAAGTGGCTCACCCCGCGGCTGCCGCGCTTCCAGCAGCGCTACCCGGACATCGAGCTGCGCCTGGTCGCCGAAGACAGCGCCCAGGCCTTGCACCCTGGCGACTTCGACCTGGCCATCGACCTCAACGACGGCAGTTACCCCGGCATGCTGTCGACCCCGTTGCTGGACGAACAGATCTTCCCGGTCTGTTCACCCACGCTGCTGCGTGGCCGCCCGCCGTTGCATGGCCCGGTCGACCTGGCCCATTACCCGCTGCTGCATGACATCACCGCCTGGCGCGGCAGTTCGGAATACGCGGAATGGGAGTTCTACCTGGAGGGGATCGGCGCCACAGGGCTGGACGTGCGCCGCGGGCATACCTTCAACCGCAACCACCTGACCATCGAAGCGGCGATCGCGGGCATCGGCGTGGCCATTGCGCGGCGTACGCTGCTCAATGACGAGCTTGAGCGCGGTGCCTTGATCGTGCCGTTCGGCCACCCCATCGCCAATCACAAGCGCTACATGGTGCACTACCCGCCGGGTGGGTTGAATCAGCCTGGCGCCCGCGCGGTGCATGACTGGCTGGTGGAAGAAGCACAAGGCTTTCGCGCCCTGCACCCATTGGCGCTGCCGGCCTGATCATTCGGCGGCAATGTGCTTGATGTCGAAATTGAACGACGGCACATACCCGGTAGCGAGCAGATGCGGGCATTCCGAGGCCTTGAATTCATCGCTGAGCAAGTCCTGCGCGCTGTCATAGCCCGGCATCGATATCCCGGCGATGTTCAGCAAGGTATGTGGCAACGAAGCGACGCTGACCTGCTGATCCTCCCTGGCCTGCAACTTCTGCAGCTTGCCCGATTGTTCCGGCGAGAGGTTGCCGCTGGACCAGACAAACGCCGAGGTCGACAGGTCATATTCATTGCCGATGCCATGGCCCAGCAGTGCCCGGCTGTCATCCAGAAGGTTCTCGCCATGGTCCGATGCGTAGACCAGCAGCGCTTTTTTCTGGCTGGCCGTCAGTTGTTGCATGATCGTCGACAGTAGCCAATCGGTATACAGGACCGAATTGTCATAATCGGCCGTGACCCGGTCTTTCTGGCTTGCGCTTGCAGGCTTGAACTGCGCAAAGTCGCTGGGGAAACGCCGCGCGTATTCGAAGTGGCTACCCTTGATATGTATGAATATCGCCTGCCGGTGGCCGTTGGCCTTGCCCAGCACCTCCTGTAACACCGGTATCAGCGCGCCGTCATAGCTGCGCTCCAGATACTGGCGGTATTGAGCTTCTGCGGCGATCTGCGGAATGATCCCGCCAAAGCTGTCCACCTCCTGTGAAGACAGCCAATACGTGTCGTATCCGGCCGCACGGAAGATCCCTACCAACGATTTGTTCGAGGCGATCAGATCCCAGTCGCGGATGGGTTCCAGGCTGAGCAACGAAGGTACGGCAACCGAGGTATAGGGCGCGGTCGTGCACATGCGGTTGAACTTGAACAACCCCGGCTGCTGGTCGAGATAGGGCGTGGTCCTGTTGTTGTAGCCGTACAACGACCAGTTGTGCGGGCGCGAAGATTCGCCGATGACGAACACCAGGGTCTCGATGTCGGCCTGGTCGGAGATGCTGGTGATCTTCACCTGCGACTCCATGCGCTGCTTGATATAGCCCTTGGATTCCACATACAAGGTCACCGTCAGGCCGATCTGCGACAGGTAGCCGACCGGCGTGCTCTGGTCTTTGGCCATCAGATCCAGCACTGCACCTTTACCGAACGCGTTGAGCTTGACGGTCTGGTAGAAATAAGCGCCATAGCCCAGCAGCAAGCCGCCAAGGGCCAGTGCAAAAATGGCCTTGTTGCGGTACAGGCGGCGCCCATGCAGCCCGGCCAGCCCTACTCCGTAGCACAGTGCAAACAAAGCCAGTATGCCGGCGATCGAGCGCCAGTAAGTCGCGAGAAAGTCTGTCGCTTCCTTGTAGTTGGTCAGGGCTATGAACAGGTAGGCCGCCGTCAGGCGCGAACCGAAGTTCAGCACCACGAACAGGTCGATGCTCGCCAGCAGATAGAAGGGCATCAGCAGCAGGTGCACCCTGAACTGATTGGCCGATACGAAGCGGATTGCCACCAGCCACGAAATTGAAAGGGCAAAGGTGTATAACACCAGCAAGTCGATCTTCGCGCATTGGCAATCCGCCAACAGCCTGGCGAACAGCGGCGACAACAGAAACGCCCATAGCACCAGCGAGGGCCACTCGGCTTTCAATAGCCTCGCGGCTCCTGCCCCTCCCGCAGACACGCTGCCCATGCCTCCCCCTGAACGCCACCCAGGTTTGCGGCGTCAATAAGCCTGCTTGCCGGTGAAGGCATTGACCGTTCGCACCAGGATCACGAAGTCGAGCCACAACGACCAGTTGTTGATGTACTCGATGTCGGAATTGACCCGCTGGATCATCTGCTCGAGGTCCTTGGTTTCGCCCCTGTACCCGCGCACTTGCGCCAGGCCGGTCATGCCGGGCTTGATGTTGTGGCGGGCGAAGTAATCGACAATGTCCTGTGAATACAGCGTGTCGTGTTGCAAGGCATGGGGGCGCGGGCCGACCAGCGACATGTCGCCGGTCAGCACGTTGAACAGTTGCGGCAGCTCATCGAGGCTGGTGCGCCGGATGAATGCCCCAACCCGGGTCAGCCGTGGGTCATTGCGCTGTGCCTGTTCGACCACGCCGTTTTCCGGCTGGTGCACATGCATGCTGCGGAATTTCCAGATACGGAACGACTCCCCGGTCCAACCTGTGCGGTCTTGGCGGAAGAACACCGGCCCGGGGCTGTCGAGCTTGATGATCAACGCGACCGCCAGCAACACCGGCGAGGCGCACAGCAGGATGAGCGCGGCCAGCACGCGGTCCTCGAGGTTCTTCAGGAACAGGCTGGTCCCGGTCAGCGGCGTTTCCGACAGGGTCAGCACCGGAATCCCGGCAATTTCGCGCACGCTGTGGTTGATCAGACGCAGTGAGAAGATGTCCGGCACCCAGTTGACCGCGATGCACTTGTCGAGCAACTTGAGGTAAACATCCTGAATGACGGCGGAGCCCCCCAGAGGTGTAACCAGGTAGACCGTGCGGATGCCATGTTGGGCGATGATCTCGTCAAGGTCGGCAATGCTGCCCAACACCGGCAGGCGCTGCTTTGCATCTTGCTGGCCCTCGCGCCCCTGATCGTCTTCCTGATCGACCCAGATGCAACCCATCACCCGCTCGCCGAACCACGGGTTGTTGCTGATCTTCTGATACAGGAAGTTGGCCAGGTCGCCATTGCCGATGATCAACGCGTTATCCAGCCGCGCGTGGGCCGTGAAGCGCTTTTGCAACTCGCGCACGGCCACGTGCAGGAACAGCTGGACGAAATAACCAATGACAAACAGTTGAACGACCAGCAGCCGTGAATAGGTTTCGCTCTGCTTGGTCAGGAAGGCGATGACCACCAGGAAACAGAAGGTCGCCGACCAGGCCTTGAACAACCTGAAGGCCTTTACCGAAAGCCCCACGTTGCTGCGGTAGATGGCGTAGTGGTCATAGATGACCGCCAGCGCACCGATCAGCAGCAGGAGCATGATCACATAGTCGGAAGTGATGTAGCCGAACTGGTCGTAGATCAGGTACCACGCAACGCTGGTGACGGCGATCCCGTCCAGGCCCGCTTGAACGGCGTTGCTGACGCTACTTCTGCGCTGGAGCAACGACCGACTGCTTCTGGGTTCGAAAACCATCGTAAGGCCTCACTGATCTGTGTGTGGCAAATGCCTGACCATCACAACGAAGCGATGGAAACTCACCTCAGGTACCTGAAAAACCTTTGAAATTTTTGCAGCACGGCGTTTCGCGTCAATTGATATCACTGTAGCAGCACCCGGCGCTTGCTGCGGGGCAGATCGAGCGCCCCGACAGGCAGCATTCAGCTGCGCCGCTGCACGCGCTGCGCGGGTGCCTTCACATAAAGCAACGCCCGCAGCAGGAACAGCGGATTACCCAGTACATAGCGTGCGAACAGGCGCTTGGGTTCCTTGAGCAGCCTGAACAACCACTCCCCGTTCAGGCGCCGCACCCAGTGCGGCGCTCGCGTTACCTTGCCGCCCAGAAAATCCACGATGGCCCCGCCGCACACGATCAGGCAGGGGCTGTCGAGCGTCGCCAGCCGAGCCGCCAGCTGTTCCTGTTTGGGCATCCCCATGCCCAGCACGATCAGCTCGGGCTGTTGTGCCTGGGCGAGCCCGAGGTAAGTGTCGACCTCGGCAAAACCATCGTGCCGCGACACCACCTGCACGCCATACCGCGCTTCGCAGCGCTCGGCGGCCTCGGACAAATACGGCTCGCGCGTGCCCCAGAATGCCACGCGCCTGCCATTGAAGGCCGCCAGCAGCTTGGGGATGAAGTCCGTGCCGTTCATGTTGAGCCCCGGGGCCAGCCCCAGGCGCCGCAGCAATATCGCCATGCCGGCACCGTCACACAGCAGCACGTCAGCGGATGCCAGTGCCTGGCAGTAATCCGCCTTGCCGGCCACCAGGTTCATGGCATGGGCATTGACGAACCCCAGCACGGTTACCCGCTGCGCTGAACAAAGCGACGCCAGCAGCTGTTGCTCGTGCGCCGCATCCTGAACCAGGTGCAGTTTGCCCATGATCGTCTTCCAGCGTTGCAGCCAGGCCCAGTCTCCCATCAGCTGTCATCCCGTTTCGAACGTACCCAGTCGACCTGGCGCTTGAGCAGGAACCCCAGGTACAGGGGAATTTTCCTCGCCGCATAGAACGGCGCGTACATCAGTACCGAAAACGGGATCAGCGCCCGTGCAAAACGTGCCCACGCCAGCAAGACGGCAGCGCCCAACAGGCCCAACGCCAGCGTGGCAAGCCATGCAGGCCACAGCACACCCAGTAACCCGAATGCCAGCCAGCTGACCACGAAAAGCGCCATCAGCAGCATTGACAACAAGGCCAGCGGCGGAACCAGCAGGTCGATGGCCATACCCAACAATGGCCAGTTACGGCGCACCAGAGCGCGCGCCAGAAGCTTGGGGCCCTCAGCCAGCACCACCCCCAGGTGCCCATGCTCCCAGCGCTTGCGCTGGATGCTCAGGCCTTCCTGGCTGGTGGGGAAGTGACTGTTGACCACAGCGTCCGGGCAGAACAGCGGCGGTTTGCCGAGCGCGGCACACTCCAGGCCCAGCTTCAGGTCCTCGACCAGATGCCCGGTTGCCAGGTTGACGGCCGACACGTGTTGCCAGGCAAATGCCATGCCCGCGCCCATCAACTGGCAAGGCAGACCCGCCCGTGCCCAGCCGCGTGGGCGAACCAGGTTCTTCACCCGCCAGGCAAAGGCGGCGACCTGCACCTTCAACCCTGCACCGGCAGGGGCATGCATCAGGTAAAGCGCTTGCGCGGGCCGGGCGTTGTCGACACAACAGCGCGCCAGGTGCTCCAGCGCACCCGCGCCTACCTGGCAGTCTGCGTCAATGATGATCAGGACCTCGGGGGGGGACTGGCGCAGATGCTGCACCCCGAAGTCCAGGGCGTAGCCCTTGCCCCGCCGCTGCTGATCCTGGCGCTCGACCACTTGCGCGCCCGCCGCGCGGGCCAGGCTGGCGGTCTGGTCCGTGCAGTTGTCGGCGACCACCAGCAACTGGTCGCCTTCGCGCAATTGCGGGCGGATGCTGGCGAGCGTGGACGCGATCAGCGAGGCCTCGTTGTGCGCGGGCACGAGCACGGCTAGCCGCGCCCGTTGACCTTGCCGGGCAACCCGCGCCGGCTCAGGCAGGCAGGCCAGCACCACCTGGGTGAACAGCACCAGTGTCGGCAGCAGCACCAGCAGCGCCGCCAGCCCCAGCAACCCGCTCAACAAGGTCAGCATGTCGGCGCCTTGAAATGGCTGACCAACCTGGCCGCCTGTGTATCGATGTCGTGGCGCTCGAGCACACGCTGGTAAGCCGCCTCGCCCATGCCCTGCAGAACCGTCACGGGTTGTTGCAGGCAGTCGAGCATGGCCTCGGTCAACGCTTGCACCGAACCTGCCGGGAACAACCAGCCGTTCTCACCCTGACGCACCAGTTCAGGAATGCCTGCCACATATGTAGTAAGCACCGGCCTACGCAACGCCATGGCCTCCATGATCACCACCGGCAAGCCCTCGGCAAAGCTGGGCAAGACCAGCGCGCGCGCGGCGAGGATTTCGTCGCGCACCTGCGCGCTGCTGATCCAGCCGGTAATGCGCACCTGCCCCTGCAAGCCGTGCCGGGCGATCAGCGTCTCGATCGCCCCCCGCAACTCGCCATCGCCGGCCAATACCAGTTCAAAGGCCACGCCCCGGCTCGCCAGGAGGCGCGCGGCCTCGATCAGCAGCAACTGGCCCTTCTGCTCGCACAATCGCCCGACGCAAACCAGCCTTGGCGCCGTCGGTAGCGCAGGCGCAGCGCCCTCGTGGAAACTGCGTTCCAGGCCGCAATGCACCACCTTGACCTTGCCCCAGTGCTCGTGCGCCACCCAGCGGAACAACTGGCTGCGCCCGAAGGAGCTGACGGCCGCAACGAACGCGGCCCGGCGCACCTTTTCGCCCAGGTGCAGGCGCTGTGCCTTGTCGAACTCTTCCGGCCCATGCACGGTGAAACTGTAGGCAGGCCCACCCAGGGCGTTGGCCAGCATGACCACCTCTGCCGAGTTGGTGCCAAAATGCGCGTGCACATGCTCGTCCGCGGAGGCCTGCAACCACTGCACCACCCGGCACGCTTCGGCCAGGTAGACCAGGTGATAGGGCCATGGGCGATCAGCGCGCCAACCCAGGCGAAGCGCCAGGCGCAAGGCGGCAAGAAACGCTTTGGGTTGCGCCCGTACCACTTCGAACAGCGGTTTCAGCAAACCCCGTACCCCCTCCTGCAGCACATAGCGGGTCTTGCCCCGTTCTGCCAGGTCTTCGGCGTCGTGCAGTTCGGCATCCCAGCCGCGCAAGGCGATACGTTGAACCTCGATGCCCTGGCGCTCCAGCGCCAGTATTTCGCGGCGGATGAAACTGTGACTGACCTTGGGATACTGATTGATGAAATAAGCAATGCGCATAGTGCCCCGAATCTGAGTCCGTTTACTGGATGGCCAGGTCTGCCGTGCTCTGCTGTACAGAGCTGCCAGCCAGGGCGGCTTGTATCTGGGCAAACACGTCATCCAGCAACGCATGGCGCCTGCGATACATCGCCCGCTTCTTGGCCGCGACTTCCTCTACCGCGCGCTGCGCGGGTGCCAGCGGAATGGTGAAAAAGTCCTCGCGGTCCGATGGCCCGGCGCCGTTCTCCTGCCAGATCACGTCGTAGTTGGCCGCCAGGTCCTGGTGCTTGTCGGTGCCAAAATAGGGGTGGCGATGGTGGCGATACTCATCCCCCACCGCATAGATGCGCACGGTCCCCAGCGTTCTTGCCACGCACTTGATCGCCTCGATCAGCAGGCTTCTGGGGCGCAAGCCCTCGAAGTCCTTGGTCAGGTCGCGGTAGATCGTCAGCGAGGTTTCGCTGTCCACCCCCTTGTGAATGCCCTGCACTGCGCCGATGTACAGGCACAGGCCCGCCGCTTCGCGGCACAGGGTGAAGGCCAGCGAGGCCACGCGCAGCTCGCCCTGGAACAGGTTGATCACCAGCTCGCCTTCGCGCTTGAACCAGATGGGCCGGTCGAGCACCAGGCGGCATTCGCTGGAGTACGCCGACAGGTCGCACAGCAGCCGGTGCTCGTCACGCTGCAACAGCAGCAACGGGGCACAGTGCGCCGCGACCACTTCATAGTGCGACGCCACCGCTTCAAGCCGCTGTGGGGCGCTCCAGCACTTGCTGATGTAGGGCCACTGCACGACACCAATGCAGTCGACGCCCAGCCGCTCGAAGCGGTCTTTGCCCAGTGCCCGTGACATGCGCAGGGCGAAAGCCTGCAAGCCGGGCCACTCGCGGGCCATCGATACCGTCAACTTGAACTTGTTGTTGAGCGCGCGCAGCGAATAGCCGGGCTGCAAGGTGAGCACACTCTTGGCTAACGACCTGAATGTCATCGACATGTCATTTGTACTCGATCAGCAGCGCCTTGCCGGACGCATACCTGTTAAGCAGGAACTTTGCCTGGCCGAGCATCTCGGGAAACTTGCCCAGCACCAGAAACACCGCCTGCCACCAGTTTTCCCGCGTCGAACGCTCGCCGCGGCGGGCCAGGCGCACGATCTGCAACGGATAGACCAGCAACAACCATAGCCCCCAACCGCCCGACAGCAGGCTCACGGCCAGGATCGCCAGTGGCAGGTTGAGGCCCCATAACCAGGCGCGCCGTGATTCGCGCAGCCAATGGCGTTCCGGTGTCTGCCCATGCAGGTAGGCACCTTCGGCATAGGCATAACCCGCCCGCAGACTGCGCCGCCACCATTGCCCGAAACGGGTCATGGCGGCATCGTGCAGGGTCATTTCATCCGCCAGGCGCCAGACCTTCCAGCCACCAGCGCGCAAGCGCACGCAGAGCTCCGGCTCTTCGCCGGCAATCAGTTCCGGGCGAAAACCGGACACCGCCATGAACGCGTCGACACGCATCAGTGCATCCCCCCCGCAGGCCTTGGCTTCCCCCACTGGCGTGTCCCACTCCAGGTCGCAGAGCAGGTTGTACACCGAGCGCTGCGGGAAGCGCTCGCGGCGCCGCCCGCACACCACCGCCACGTCCGGGTGCTGGTCGAGAAATGCCTGGGCCTTGCCCAGCCAGCCGGCATCCACTTCACAGTCGCCGTCGACGAACTGCACATGGCGGATGCCGGGCACGATGCCTTGCAAGCAGGCAAAGCCTTCGTTGCGCGCCCGAGCCGCGGTAAAGGGTTGCGTCATGTCCAGCGCCACCACTTCGACGCCAAGGCGCTTCGCCAGCTGCACCGAGCCGTCGGAGGAGCCGGAGTCGACGTACACCAGCTGGTCCGCACGGCCCGTCAGGGACAACAGGCAGCGCTCCAGGCGCTGGCCTTCATTGCGGCCGATCACCACCACTCCAATGCCTGTTTCCATGGGCCTCACTCCTCAGCTGCGGGCTGAGTCACGTGTACTGCATCGCATCGCTGTGCTTGCGCACCTTGATGGTCGCGGGCACCCCCACTGCCAGGCAGTTGTCCGGCACATCGGTCAGCACCACCGCGTTCGAGCCTATCGCCACGTTGTTACCGATGCGTATATTGCCCAGCACCTTGGCCCCGGCGCCGATATCCACGTTGTTGCCGAACACCGGGGCGATGGGTTCGTCGACATTCTTCAGGCCCACCACCACACCATTGCGGATCCGGCAGTCATCGCCAAAACGCGCATAGCCACTGATGACGATGCCGCCGAAGTGGTCGATGACGAAGTTGCGGCCGATCACCACCTCGCAAGGCAACTCCACCCCGGTGATGATCTGTACGAACTTGAACAGCACCTTGTAGACGAAGGAGCACAGCTTGCGCAGCAGGGCCGGGCGTACGCCATAGCGCCAGCGACCGAAGCGGTAGACCAGCAGCACCCAGAACCCCTGGGCGCCCCAATCACCACCATGAGCGCGCAAGTCCGCGCGGATGTTATCGAACATGGTTTCACCTACCGTGTGGGTTGGCTGGCAAACTGGGTCTTGAACAACAGCGACCAGGTGGCGTGGGTGTGCCGCCAGCATGCCTTGATCGCAGCCAGGCCGCGGCCCTTGAGCAATGCCTTGAGCGCCAGCACCAGGTCGCCCAGGCTCACCAGCAGCATGTGCAAGGCCAGCCCCGCCGCGCCGTGATGCTTGCGGAAATACAGCAGTTCGCTCTCGATCTGATAACCGGATATCTGCCGGCTCGCCGCTTCAAGTTCGGCCACTGACTTGGAGCTTTCACCGCCGATGTGCACCACGGTGGTACCGGGGAAGTACACCACTTTCCAGCCGGCCGCCTTTACCCGCTTGCAATGGTCCACCTCTTCGTAATAGAGGAAGTAACGCGGGTCGAACAGGCCCACCTGGTCGAGCACTTCACGGCGCACCAGGTAGAAGCAACCGGGCAGCCAGTCACACTCACGCACCGAGGCGTGGTCCCAGTCCATTTCATCGACCATTTTCAGGCCCGGGAAGAAACGCCCGAGCCCGGTGCGCCCGACAAATACGTTCAAGGGTGTCGGGAAATAGCGGCAACTCGGTTGCAGGTCACCGTCACGGCCCACCAGGCGCACACCGAGAATGCCGCACTCCGGGTGGGCTTCCATGTAGTCGACGGTTTTCTGCAGGCTGTCGGCAGCCACGAAGGCATCGGTATTGAGCAGCAGCGCGTACTTGCCTTGCAGGTGCGCCAGCAGCTGATTGTTGGCGCGGCCGAAACCGACATTGGCCTTGTTGCTCAGTAACAGGGCTTCAGGGCAAACCTTGCCCAGGCGCTCGACCGAGTCATCAACCGAGGCATTGTCCACCACCAGGTAGCTGGCCAGCGCTTCGCCTCCGGCGGCGCGCAGCGCATCGAACATCGGCTGCAGCAACGAAGCGGTGTTGAAGTTGACCACCATCACATCGACCGGCTTCTTATCCATTGCTGCCGTCCCCGAAGAAATAGCGACGCCTGTGCATCGCCAATGTTGCCTCCAGCGAAGGGTCGAAGGAGCCTTTGCGTTGCTTGATCAGGTCTATCCAGGGGTAGGTGTTGCAGCGTTCCTCGACCCGCTTGATCAGGTCGGCAGTGGTGCAAATGAACTTGGCCGGGTTGCCGCCGACTACGGTACCCGGAGCTACGTCCTTGGTCACGACAGCACCGGCAGCCACCACCGAATCAGGCCCGATGGTAACCCGCGGCATGACGATCGCGCCGTGGCCGACAAAACTGTTGTCCTTGACGTCGATGACACCGACCGAGTCCAGCTTCCCGCCGTAGCAGATTTCGATCAGCGCCACCACGCCGTCATGGCCGATCAGGGTGCAATCGGACAAGCCGACGTTATTGCCGATGCGTACCAGTGCCGGGTCGGTAACGTTGCAACCGACGTTCATGTGAAAGTTGCTGCCCACCGAATAGAACTTGCCCCATCGACACTGAAATTCGCCCCACTGCCTCGGTGTGGGTTTGCACAGTTTCAGGTAGGCGGTAACGCCTCGCCCAGTGGTGTTGGCATAATGCGCCACTGCATTGCGTATCCATCCAAACATATGGCAAGCCTCGCAAGTCAAGCGATCCTGGACTGTCCCTGAGGCGAACAAGGTCTCGTTCTTGTGGGTGCTGACCCTGTTGCACTCAACCCTTACACACCGCTACTTCAGTTTCAGTTCAACCGGTTCAGGCCGCTGCCCCGTTTGCCGAGCGCATTTTCTCGTTGAGGTGGTCGGCCAGCCTCAAGGCGAACTGCAGCAACGGCATTGTCGGGTTCGAGGCCCCGCCGGTGGCGAACACACTGCTGCCGGCGACATAGAGGTTTTCGATGCCGAACACCTTGCAGTTGATATCCACCACCCCGTCCTTGGCACTGGCCGCCATCCGCGTGGTCCCCATGTGATGTGCATGCGGCGACAGCATCAGCGGCAGGCTGGTGTCGTAGACGTAATCGCTGAGCTTGATGAAACCCAGGCCCATTTCGGCGAACTGCTTGGCCAGTTCGTTGCCGATGCACTTGATGGTGTGCCGGTCATCGGCGCTCAATACCCAGTTGACATTGACCTTGGCCACACCCAGTTCGTCCTTTTCATCCAGCAGCGAGATACGACTCTGAACGTTGGGGAACTGCTCGATCAGCGTGGTGATCACGCCATCGCCCGGGCAGCTGAACTTGGCTACGAATTCGATCTTGCTGGCCACGCCCATTTCACAGGCCAGGTTTTCCAGAAAGCGCTTCACTTCGGCCGTGCGGCCGTAGGTCCGCACATCTTCCAGCACAGACGCCAGTACATTGCCCTTGCCGGCGTGGTATTCGGCGACGAAGGCATCGGTGGTGAAGTACTGACGCGGCTCGGTGTCCTCCCCGCTGCGCAGGATGAACTTGCCCATGTCGATATTCAGGTGCTCCATGAAGCAGCGACCGACCAGGCCGTCTTTGCGAACAATGCCCGCGTCGGCCAACGACTGGCTGTTGAGCAGCTGCCTGGCGTTTTCAATGGCGCCCATGGCCAGGATATAGTTGCGCGCGATGACCGGCTGACGCTTGCCGTCGTAATCGGACACCTGAACAGCTTTCAGTTGGCCTTTGGCCTGATCGAACAGGAGGTCGACGCAGTTGCAGTTGATGAACACATCCAGCCCAGGCGTTTCGTCGAGCTCCGTGGCGTATTTCTGCGCAAAACGTGTTGGCGGGCTGAGCAGGAAACGGTCGGCGTCGAAATCGCCACCTTTCAGGCCCGGATTCACCGCGCGAAACTCAGCGCCCTGGGGCAGGTCGACGATCTCCATGGCGCCCGGCAGATAGCGCTCGATTTCAGCATAAGGGATCGGCCAACCGGGCATGTCGCCTGGCGGTGGCACGGCAAAATCAGATGCGGTGAAGGGCCGGCAACGCCCCATCCAGTGATTGGAGGTGCCGCCCAGGTAACGCAGGCGGGCTTCCCCGGGATATAGCTCGAGGCCGGTGGAGGTGCACTTGTACAGCACCTGCGAGCGCGGTGTGTATTCGCGCCCGCCCCCTTCGAGCAACGCCACGCTCCATCCCGCACCCGCCAGGCGCAAGGCCAGCGTGATCCCCGCCGGGCCTGCACCGATGATGCAGAAGTCGTAAGCGTGACGCAGGGTCTTGTCGGCGTCGTAATCCTTGATCATGAGCGTCCGTCCTGGCCGTCCTGGAAGTAGCCAACCGGCAACACCCAGCCATTGATGATGACGAAGCCACCCTTTGCCGCAGGTTTGCGCGCAGCATTGGCATTGTCATTCACACCGAACAAGGCCGCTCCGGCACCCAACAAGACACAATTGCGAATGAAGCCTCTGCGCCCCAGCAACGGCGTACAAAACTGCAGCTTCCCCATGATCACAGCCCCATACCGTTGATTTTATTATGCCCCGCGCTCTGCTGCGGGCCTTGTCGGGCGACCATCAGGGTCAATCGAAAAAGCGCGTCAACCGAGCGGCACAGAGTGCCCCTTTGGCAATCATAGGCATAACCAGCGCCACGCGCCTGTGCTGGAAACTTCGCATCGCCACAACTTCAATCGACTGCATGACGTCAATCTCTGACCGAATGGCTAGAAGTCACTATAGTTTCATTTAGCCACGATGCTAGCCTCCATCCAGCCCACCGAGGGATAGGTGCCTACAACCCATGCCAGAACATCTACGAGCCCTGGTCGTCATTGTGTTTGTGGCCAGTGTGGTTTTCTTCATGGCCCGGCGTCCGGCAACGGACCTGATCCCCCTGACGGACTACAAGCGACGCCGCAACCTGTGGTTTGCCTTGACCCTGGTGGCATTCTTTGCCCACAGCTTCTGGCTGTATGCCGCCGCCGCCACGGTCATCCTGCTGGTCGCCAGGCGCCGCGAGCACAACCCGCTGGCGCTGTTTTTCCTGCTGTTGTTCCTGATCCCGCCGGCGATGACCGAAATACCCGGTTTTGGCGTGATCAACTACCTGTTCGACATCAATCACCAACGCGTCCTGACCCTGTGCGTGCTGCTGCCGGCCGCCTTGGTGCTGAGCAAGCAAAGCGAGAGCATTCGCTTCGGCCGCCTGCTGGCCGACAAGCTGCTGCTGGCCAGCCTGGTGCTGACCAGCGCGCTGGCGCTGCGTGAAACCACCGTCACCGACACGCTGCGCCAGGTGCTGAGCCTGTATATCGATGTGTTCCTGCCCTACTACGTGGCCAGCCGTGGCTTGCGCGAGCTCAGTGACTTCAAGGATGCCATGCTGGCATTCGTCCTCGCTGGCTTCCTCCTGGCGCTGCTCGGGGTTGCCGAGTATGTCCGTCACTGGCTGCTGTACAACGCCCTGCTCGATGCCCTAGGCCTGCAATGGGACATGAAGGCCTACCTGAGCCGCGGCGGCTCATTGCGCGCCAGTGTCACCACCGGGCAAGCCATCGTGCTCGGCTACGTGATGGCCGTTGCCATGGGCCTGTTCCTGTTCGTGCAGCACTTCGTGCAGAAACCTGCACACCGTTATCTGGGTGCCCTGCTGCTGGCCGCCGGGCTGTTCGCCCCGCTCTCGCGCGGCCCGTGGATAGGTGCCGGCGTGATCGTGGTGGTGTTCATCGCGTTGGGCAGGCACGCCGTGTCGCGCCTGGCGTTGCTGGCCCTGGCCGGGGTGCTGGCGATTCCCTTGCTGAGCGTCATGCCCGGTGGCGACAAGGTGCTCGACCTGCTGCCGTTCATTGGCAAGGTCGACACGGAAAACATCACCTACCGCCAACGCCTGCTCGACAATTCATGGATCGTCATCCAGCGCAACCCGCTGTTCGGCTCCTTCGATTACCGCAGCACACCGGAAATGCAATCGATGATCCAGGGCGAAGGCATCATCGACATCGTCAACACCTACGTCGGCCTGGCTTTGCGCGTCGGCCTGGTGGGGTTGGGGCTGTTCCTGGGCTTCTTCGCCTGCATCCTGCTCGGTATCCGCAATGCGATGCGCACGCTCACCGACAACACCGACCCATACCGCCTGTTGGGGCGGGTATTGCTGGCGACCTTGCTGGGGATCCTGGTGACCATTTTCACCGTCAGCAGCATCACGGTCATCCCGATCGTGTACTGGTCGCTTGCCGGGCTCAGCGTCGCCTACATCCAGATGATGCGCCGACAACCCGCGACAGCGCTCAGCCAGGTAACCGCCGTCAGCCTTCAACCGAGGTAGTTCGATGCCCAGTCTTGCCCTGTGTACATGGACCCGCACATCGCTCCTGGTCGGCCTGCTGGCTTTGCCGGTGAGCAGCTGGGCCTCGGAATGGATCGTGCGTGTCGACGAGCAGAACGGCTTGCCGACATTGACCCACGGGGGTGGCCCGGCCTTCGTATCCAGTTTCGACTTCTGGGGCGCGAACTGGGGCTGGACCGGGTTCTATCCAACGCTCAAGGTCGAGGGGCCCTATCGCTACACACTGACTGGCAGCAACAAGGACCTGGACTTCGACCTGAAGGCCGACATCCAGAAGCCCCAGACGCAAACCCTCACCTGGGACTTCGACCTGCAGGCACACAGCAGGCAGAGCAACGTGATGGGTGGCGGCATCGTCTGGCGCTTCGACCCCTCGTTGATTGCCGGGGAAATGGGCGACC
Source organism: Pseudomonas sp. LRP2-20 (assembly GCF_024349685.1). Taxonomy (NCBI): domain Bacteria; kingdom Pseudomonadati; phylum Pseudomonadota; class Gammaproteobacteria; order Pseudomonadales; family Pseudomonadaceae; genus Pseudomonas; species Pseudomonas sp. LR2-20. The sequence goes on from NZ_AP025944.1 coordinate 3,293,810, forward strand.
CGGTGCTGTTGCCTGATAATCGCGGCTGGGCATGGGGCAAGAACCCCCAAGGGCCACATGTCGAAATGCGCTTCGAGCCACCGCTGGCCAAGGTCTATTTCGAACGGGGCAACACCGACCAGATACGCACCTTCTTCTACACCGACCCGATCAAGGCCGGGCAACAGCGGATCAAGGCGCAGTTGAGCGTGACCGGCGATATCACCCTCGGCCAGACCGCCACTGAACGCTTTGGCATCACCGACCCCACGACATGGCCGGATGACCAGCTCGACTGGCGCACCTCACCGGTCGACCTGTCGTTCCTCAACGCGCAGGAGAAACCGGCCGGCAAGCGCGGCTTCGTCAAGGCCGATGGCGAGCAGCTGGTGTTCGCCGACGGCACCCCGGTGCGTTTCTGGGGGACCAACCTGTCGGCCTATTCGCTGTTCCGTACGCCCGACGAGGAAATCACAGCACAGGCCAAGCGCCTGTCGGCCCTGGGCTTCAACCTCGTGCGCCTGCACCACCACGACTCCCCCTGGGTAACGCCCAACATTTTCGGTGACCTGCAGAAGATCAAGGACACGCAAACGCTCAGCGCCGAGTCGCTGAAGAAGATCGACCTGTGGATCAAGAGCCTCAAGGACGAAGGTATCTACGTCTGGCTCGATCTGCATGTGTCGCGGCCCGTCACGGCCGCCGACAACATCTACGGTTTCGACGAGCTGCCTAAGGACCATGGTGTCGCCGGCCTCAAGGGCTACCTGTTCGTCAACGTCACCCTGCAGCAGGCGCTGAAGCGCTTTGCCGAGCAATACCTGACCCACGTGAACAGTTACACCGGGCTCGCCTACAAGGACGACCCGGCGATTGCCGCCGTGCTGATCACCAACGAAAACGACGTCACCCACCACTTCGGCAACGCACTGCTGCCCGACAAGGATGTACCGAAACACAGCCGGCTCTACATGGACCAGGCCAAGGCCTTCGCCCAGCGCCACGACTTGCCGGCGGACAAGACCTGGCGCGCCTGGGAGCACGGCCCCTCGAAGCTGTTTCTCAATGACCTGGAGCATCGCTTCTACGTCGACATGATCGGCTACCTGCGCAACCTCGGGGTCAAGGTACCAATCGCCACCACCAGCACCTGGGGCCTCAATGGCCTGTCCTCGCTGCCGGCCCTGACCGCCGGTGACGTGGTCGACGCCCACAGCTATGGCGGGCTCGGCCAGCTGGAGAAGAACCCGCTGAGCAGCGATGGCATGATCAACTGGCTGGGTGCGGCCCAGGTGCTGGGCAAGCCGATGACCGTCACCGAGTGGAACGCCGAGCCCTTCCCCCTGCCCGATCGCCACTCACTGCCGCTGTACGTGGCCGGCACCGCCAGCCACCAGGGTTGGGATGCGATCATGCAATACGCCTACAGCCAGCAGGCATTCTTCGAACCGTGGCGCCGGGCCGACAACTGGAATGCCTACAACGACCCGGGGCTGATCGCTACCCTCCCCGCCGCCGCCCTGCTCTATCGGCGCCAGGACGTGCACCAGGCCAAGACCCGCTACGTGTTCGCGCCCACAGCGGCGACCCTGTTCAACCAGGACATCTCACCGGCCAACTCGGTGATGCTGCGCACGGCCATGGCGAAGGGCCGGCTGCAGATCGCCATGCCGCAAACCCCAGAGCTGCCGTGGCTGCAGGCCGGCGCGATACCCGCCGATGCGCAGGTGCTGAAAGACCCTGGGCAATCGCTGATCGATGGCGATGCCAGCGAAGCGGTAACCGACACCGGTGAGCTGCGGCACAACTGGCAGCAGGGCCTCTACACCATCGATACGCCCATGACCCAAGCGGCGACCGGCTGGTTGGGCGGCCAGTCGCTCACCGTGGGTGACCTCCAGCTCCAGCTGAAAACCGCCTATGCCAGCGTCGTGGTGCAGAGCCTGGATGCCAACCCGCTCAAGCAGTCGCGCAACCTGCTCATTTCACTGGGCAGCCGCGCCGTGCCCAGGCCCGACGATGTAACACCATTCCATGTCGAACCCCTGCAAGGCAGCCTGAGCATCAAGGCACCGGCGGGCCTGAAACTCTATAGCCGCAGTGCCGATGGCAAAGAAAATCCCCTGCCTGCGAGCTACAAGGATGGGCGCTACCTGATCACCTTCGATGGCCAGCACATGGCCAATTGGCTGTTCTTGAAATAGGGCATATCGCCATCTACAGTCATTGAAGCCCTGTATTCCAGGCATTCGACGCTGCGTCTGTTCCAGGAGGATTGGATGAAGTACTTGGTTGTCGGTGGTGCAGGTTATATCGGCTCACACATGGTCAAGCACCTGCTGCGTGCCGGCCACGAGGTGGTGGTGGCGGACCTTCAGGCGCCGGCATCCGGCATCGAATGGGTATGCCTGGACATCGCCGACGGCCACGCGCTGGACGCCCTGTTCAGCGACTATCACTTCGATGCGGTATTCCATTTCGCCTCGTTCATCCAGGTCGGTGAGTCGGTGGCAGACCCCGACAAGTATTACCTGAACAACGTCTGCGCGACCCTGAGCCTGCTCGAGGCCATGGTGCGGGCAGGCATCAAGCGGCTGATCTTCTCCTCCAGTGCCGCCGTGTATGGCGACCCCCAGTACGTTCCCATCGATGAACTCCACCCGAAGGTGCCGATCAACCCTTACGGGCGCAGCAAGTGGATGGTTGAACAGATGCTCGAAGACTTCGACCGGGCGTATGGGTTACGTTCGGTGAGTTTGCGTTACTTCAACGCGGCCGGTGCTGACCCGCAAGGCGAGCTGGGTGAATGCCATGAGCCGGAAACCCACCTGATTCCACTGATCCTGCAGGCGGCCTCCGAGCGGCGCGAAGCGGTGACCGTGTTCGGCCATGACTACGACACCGCGGACGGCACCTGCATCCGCGACTATATCCACGTTGCCGACCTGGCTTCGGCGCACGCGCTGGCAGTGGAGTACCTGTTGGCGGGTGGTGCGACCACGGCGTTCAACCTGGGCAACGGGCTGGGCTTTTCAGTGCAGGAAGTGGTCGAGACAGCGCGCGCGGTGACCGGGCGACAGATCGCTGTCAACGAGGCTCCACGACGCGCCGGTGACCCGCCCCGGCTGGTGGCGGATGCGGCAAAGGCCAGAAGCATACTGGGCTGGCAGCCCATGCTCACCTCACTGGACGAGATCGTCCGTCATGCGTGGGAGTGGGAGCTGAAGTACCCCTGGAAGTGACAGCCAACCCCTTCGCGCCGGCTCGACGCGAAGAGGCCAACCCTCAGTAGTAGGTCCGCGGTTGCTCATCCGCCTTGTTCAACACCGCCCCTAGCAAATTCGAAGACGCCAGGTGATACAGGCAATCTTCGATGTCCTTCTTGCTGTTCATGCCATTGGCCACCACCAGCAGCACGCAGTCGAACTTCGGCAGCACGGTGATCGCGTCATCCGAACTCAGCAGTGGCGGCAGGTCGAAAATGCAGATCCGCGAGTCATAGCGGTCGCGCAGCTCGCCGATCAGGGTGTTCACCTTGGGCGACGACAGTACCTCGGTGGACATCGGTACCGGCTCGCGCGTCGGCAGCACGACAAAGCGCGGCAGCGTCGGGTTGACCAGCGCCTCTTCGAGCCAGGCCTTGCCATTGAGCACATCGTTCAGGGCTTTATCCATCGGCAAGCCGAGGGTGCGACCAACCCTGGGGCGGCGCAGGTCGAAGTCCACCAGCAAGGCGGTCTTGTTGGTGTGGTGAGCGATGCTCATGGCCAGGTTGACGGCCAGCACCGTCTTGCCCGCCTCGGGCGTTGGCGAGGTGATCGCCAGCGTGCGCCAGCCATTGTCCTCCATGGCCTGCAGCACCTGGGTACGCAGCAGGTCGATCGCCCCGCTCATGTTCGAGTTCTTGTTGAAGGAGACGATCCGGTTACGCTCCAGGTGTTCCGCACTCAGCGGCACCACCTTGGTCTGAATGTAATCGAATTGCCCGAGCTCCCCGGGCTTGTCCATTACCGAAGGTACCTGCGCCGTCTCGGACGTGGCAGGCGAAACCTGGTGAATGTTCTTACCAACAGCCGGCGTAATTCTGTCCATCGCTGCGCTCCCTATTCAAACCGAGCCATAGCTTTGAAAAGCAGGAGGTCCAAAGGCATGTAGAACATATGGACGACCACCAACAGGATAGCTACCAGCAGCAAACCAGCACCGATCATCATCGACAGCAGCTTCTTGCGCCTGGCCTTTTCCGCGTTGGTCGAGATGTACGGCACCGCCACCAGCACACGCCGGCCCAACACGCTTTCCAGGGCACCGACACCGCGCACGCGCTGATTGAGCATTTCCAGCAGCATCACCAGGCCACCGCCAGCGGCCGGTGCCAGGACCAGGCCGAGGGCGACGATTTTCTTGCGGTTGGGCTTGACCGGTTTCTCCGGCATCAGCGGCGGCTCCAGCAGCACGAAGCGCTCGGCCTTGTTTTCCTGCTCGAGGCTTTCGGTGATCTTCGCGCCCATCTGCTTGTTGCGGATTTCTTCGTATTTCTTGCGTGCGTTGTCATGGTCACGCAGCAGCGTCACCAAGCCGCGCTCGACTTGCGGCGCCTCGAGGATGTCAGCCTCGTAGCCTTCCATCTTGGTGGTCAGCTGGCGCTTCTGATCGGCCAGCGAGGCGATGCGCGACTGCGCAGCAGCCATCTTGGTCCGTACGCGCGCGGCGTCGAGGTTGCCGCCGGCTGCTGCGGCAATGCCCTGGTTATCCGATGCCTTGAGCGCGTCGATCTTGCGCTTGATCGCCACCACGTCCGGATGCGCTTCGGTGTATTTGGTCAGCAGTCGGGCGTACTCGGCCTTCAACCCAGGCAGATCCTGAGGGTCTGGGGCAACGGCCCTGCCATTGGCCGCCTGAGTCGGCACGCCGGAATTGGCCGCCGCCAGTTCCAGCTCCAGATAACGCAGTTCTTCCTGCGCAGCCTTGTAGTCACGGTCCACCTCACGGAACTCAAGTTCCGAGCGCGACAACATGCTCATGCGCAACTGCTGGTTTTCAGGCAAGGCATTGGAATGCGCCTGCTTGAAGTCCGCCAGCTTGTTTTCCAGGTCGGCCAGTTCGGCGCCGAGCTTGTCGGCTTCCTGTGAGAGGAATTCGGTGGTTTCGGTGGCGCGCTCGGTGCGCTGCTTCATGTTCTCGTTGAGGAACAGCGACACCAGTTCGTCGGCCACCTCCTTGGCCACGTCCGCGCGCTTGTCTTCATAGGAAACGGTGAAGGCCACGGTGGCCTCGCCGCGTCCCTTGACGTAGGTGCTGAGCGTGGCGACCACGATCGCACTGCGCATCTGCTCGACCTTGTCGGTTTCGCTGAAGCGGCTGCCACGGTCGGCAAACAGGTTGTACTTGTCGATGATCCGCATCAGGTTCTCGCGGGTCATCACCCGCTGGCGGATGACCTCGATACGCTCATCGGCAAAGGTGTTGTTGCCGGCCGAGACCAGGTCCGGAGAGATCTGTTGCGACTCCACCAGAATGGTCCCGGTCGACTGATAGATCGGCGGCACGCTGATTGCCACGCCGATGGTCGCCGCCAGCACGACCACTATGACGATCCCCAGCAGCAAGGCACGATCCTTGATGATGGCGATGTAATCTTTGATAGAAAGCTCGTACTCAGATTTCATAGTGGCCACCAATCCGATAATCAGATGTCGGGGTATCTATACGTCAGCGTCAAGCCAGCGATGGTAGCGTCGGCATCGGGCAGGCCATCCTGTTGGCGCTCCTTGTACAGCAACGAAAACCGCAGGTCCCAGGCCGGCGAAAACGCTCGGCTGGCCCAGACGCTGTAGGTCTGCAGGGTGTTGGGGTTCTGCCCTTTGCTGTCCTGCCACCAGGCATCTGCACCGACCCGGGTGGTTTCAGTGAGCAGGTAGCTCCAGCTGCCACGCACCATGTCCATCTCGGCAGCACCGCCCTGGGCGTTGGACATCGTGCTGCGGTCGGCACTGAAACTGGCCTCGGTGCGCGAACCGCGGTAAGTCAGCGATGCGCCGCCTTCACCACGGCGCTGGGTACCGGTACCGTCAGTCTGGTTGACGCCAACATGCATGGCGCCGACCAGGCTGTCGGAGAACTGATACTTGACGCCAATGCTGGGGACGTAGCTATTGGTGGCGACCGCCGCGGTGGTGTCATCGGGCTCGTAACGCCGGGCTTCGAAACCGGTAATGATGTCGGTGCGCTCGCTCCAGGCGTAGGTCCAGGTGAAGTCGTTGGCGTACTCGTCGTAACCGGTCAGCGTGCTGATGTCGTAACTGGCATGGGAGTAACGAAGTTCGTTGGCCAAGGTGCTGCGCTCGGTTACCGCGCTGCTCCAGTTGCCCGAAAGCCTGGACATCTTCTGGGTGCCATCGGTGGTGGTCACCACGCCGGTATCCTGCACCGCACCCGAAAGCGTCGAGCTCTCATCGTATTGCGCCAGCAAGCCAAAACCGCCGCTTTCGGTTTCGCGCTGCCAGCCCAGGCTGAGGTTGGGGTCTTCACGGTCATCCATCACCGAGCGGTCGGATGAGCGAAGCACATGCATGCCCACGCCCATGCGCAACTGATCGCGATCGAACTGACCTACCAGGGTGTAATCAGGCGCAATGATGGTACGCGTCACACCTTTCTCCTTGGACGTCAGGAGCAATGGGTTGCTGTCGTACTCGACAGTCGTGGGAACCTCGACTGAAGACTGCCAGCTGGCGGCATCAACCATTCCGGAGAACGGCATCATCATGATTGCCGTTACAACACTCGTCGTTTTATTGATAGGCACAAGTCGTTCTTAGTTATTAGGAGAGTCAGGGTACGACCAGCGTATCGCCAGCCTGAAGTTGGAAGTTAGTGGACATGTCACGCCCAGAAACCAGATCCTTGTAACGCACCGGCATGACCTTTTGGCCGCGAATGACCTTGATGGCGCTTTCGTCGGCGAATTTGTCCATTCCGCCCGACATGCTCAGGGCCTGAAGCACCGCCGTAGGGCCTGCCATCGGTACCGGGCCGGGCTTGATCACTTTGCCTTGAACATACACCAGATTGCCAGCGGTGCTGGTGACCACCACGCTGACATTCGGCTGGGCCAGATAAGGCTTCAGCGCGGTCTCGATCTTTTTCGCCACGGCGGTGGCTTCGAGGCCTGCGACATCCACCCGACCCGCCAGCGGGAAGGTGATACTGCCATCGGGAAGGACCACGGTTTCCTGACGCAGGGTGTCTTCCTGCCAGACCGAGATCATGACTTTGTCACCGGGGCTTAACAGGTAGGCAGAAGAGGGAGAGTCGGCAGCGGCGGTACCAGACCAGGCCACCAGGGCGCAGAGAACGGACATCAGCAAACGTACCATGAGGGATCCCTCCGGCCAGTCGGCCCAGGTTAAGAGCACTGAATGAGTACAACGACGAACCTCTCGCTCCGCTTCGCAGCTTGCTTGAATGCTGCGACGGCCCCACCCATCCTGGAGGCCCTTTACCGCGATGCCGCCCTGCCTGCTTTTTTGCCGCTGTTCGCGCCGAGGACGCTGGCTACTGGAATATAGCAACAGCTGTAAAATTCACAAGCATGGGCCACCCGGAAAAACGTAAACATCCACACTTTAGCGTCAAGGCATTGGCATCGCGATAAAGCGGGAACAACTTAGATCTTCTTTCTACCGGCCACCGCGATAAAACCGATCACGGCAGACGCAAACAACCACCCCGCCGTGGACAGCGGAACAATGGTATTTTCGGTCAGATAAGAGTCAGCCGCTCGCGCTGCACCAGTCAACAATACCAACAAGAAGAAAGACTTGATGAGCAGAGTCGAGCGCATAGACGCCTCCTGCAAAGAGGAAAGTTGTTATTGATTTGGCGGAAGACTGGATCGCTGTTGATTTGAGCTTATGGGCACAATGACATTACGTCAATGATCCGACACCATAATAAATCTCAATGGGATACGGCTGGCTTCGTCAAAATGCCGTCAGCATGAATCTGCTGGATTCGACGCCCTGCCGAGGCTGCATGGCGGCGCGCAGCCTGGCAGTGGATTGCCGGCACATCGGGATCAATAAGGGAACAGATCAAGCGTTCGCTCCACTTCATCGATATCGATGGTGAAGCCTTCGCCTTGGGGCATCCCGACGACGAAACCGAAGTGCTGGTGATCGCGATCCGTCAGGTATTTGTAATAGCTCACGAACCGGTTTGGTGGCTGCAGGGCCAGTATCGAGCCGCCAGGCTGCAATACATTGACGCCATGCACCAGCTGACTGCCCTCGACCCCAATCACTGTCCTGGCCCCCGCGCAGGCAGCGACGATGCCTGGCACATCCGTTTTCATCGGGTCGATGATGCGAAAGCCGCGGTATTTCTGCAGGTGCGCGGCAACTTCCAGCTCATTGCGCATCAGGCGCAAGTCGCCATCGCTGCCGCGCAGGATGAACACCCCGGGGTGGGGCGCCGGGTCGACGTGCGACAGCAACTTGTCACCCATGGCGCGGTAGCGTGCGTACCGGCTGCGGTTGTTGCTGAGGTCATCGAACAGCACCAGTTCATGGAAGAATGCGCCTCGCGTGCGCAACGGCTGCATGCCCAGCCAACGTTCATACGCCGGCCCTTGAGTGAACAGCGGGTAACGGGCCGACGGCGCAGTGGTCACCGGCACGCCTTCGTCGCAGGCCAGGGCGTAGGTCGGGCAGTCTTCCATCAGCCAGGTGCCGAACCAGGTATTGCCATTCTGGGTGCAATAGATGGCCCCACGGTCGATTTCATGGTCCACCGCAACGCCTGGGAAGCGGCTCGGCTTCAATGACAACCAGTGGCTGGCGCTGCCTTTGTACAAGGCGCCGTCGATCAGCCAGACATCCTTGAGCAGGTAGCCGCGAGTGGGGCCTTGCTCGACCCTGATCCCGCCTTCCATGGTACGGGCGGGATGCACATAGGGATAAAAGCGCTTGGCCTCCCAGCCCGTCACTCGCTCCAGCTGATTAGGCAGATAGAAGGCCGGTGGCGATACCGTGGTTTCTCCAGGGGCGATATCCCAGGACTTCTCGGCGATGCATTTGATATCGATGTCTGCCTTGCGCGCCAGCCGCTTTCTCGCGATGTGCCGGTAGGCCGCCAGGGTCCAGGTGTGCTGGCTGGCGGCCTTAGAGCCACTGAAATTCGAAATGCCGCTACCCATGAAGCGCCCCTCCCGATGTGACAGGTCTCTGGCCTGATGCAAGGCACGCACTCCAGGCTTGCCTTGCAGGCGGTTCAGCTGGAAACGACGACCCTTTCCATCATGGGCGGGGACTGCACGGTGGCATAACGGCTGCGCAGCGTCTGCAGGAATGACTCGGCGCTACTGCTGGCGCCATAGAGGTAGATCTTGTGCAACCCACCGAACACCATCTCGTGGTAGCGGCTGGCGACCTCATCATCGCTTGGCCCTTCCGGCAGCCCCAGGTGAAGCGTCAATTTGTCGCCCTCGATGGCAAACAAGGGTGTGTCCCAAAGGAACTGTGCAGTACCTGTGCGGGGCAGGCGGATGAACATATAGGCGTGGTTGCCCAAGGCATCGATATCACCGCCGCGCCGGCGCTTCCACTTCAGCAGGCCGTCGTCCGGCCGGGCCAGGCAAAGGCCGATATCGTAGTAGTCGTAACCGTTGGCCAAGGCCCATTCGAGGGCCATGAAGGTGGTGATCGAGTTGACCTCGCGCAGCCTTTTCGGGTCTGAGAACACCGCTTCGCAATAGCCGAAACGCAGGGTGCTCCAGTAGCGTTTGCCGTCGCGGGTGATCTCGCAGCCCAGGTGGCAGCCAATCACCTCGTCGCCGCAGGTGATCAGATCGAGGCGCCCCACCCCCTTGGCCAGCCGAAACACCTCGTCGGTTGGAAACTGCGCCGCATGGATACCCTGTCGGGCAGTGGCATACGGCCGCAGAAATTGTTGATCGGCCATGGCGATCTCGTCATCGGCCAGCGTCTGGCGCATCTGGTAGAGCGGGCGGTTCTTGCGAATGCTGCGGCGCAGTTCGCTGTCGTAGCGGGCGGTGATGTCTTCGAGCGAACGGCCCAAGGGCACCACAGCGCTCAGGTAATGGGGTACCGTCAACGAACCGGACGTGGGCATCTCGCTCACCAGCACAACATGCCGGGTCGAAGCTGGCGCAGCCCCATCGGCGGCTTCAGCTGCTTGCTGCTGGCCCTTGCCGCCAATCAGCAGCTTGGCCATTTCGCGCTGCTGCTTCCTGCCGATGTAGAGGATTTCGTACGGGCTGGCCTGCTGTAGCCGGAAACGCGAGATTTCCCAGCGCCAGAAGCAGTTACGGGCCAGCAGCTCGCGTAACTTGCTTGAAACAGTCCGGATCTCGTAGCGCAGGGAAGGCGAGATCACTTTTCGCGCCACAGCCGCCAAGTTCTCTTTCATGTCTTCTTCGACGTCCTTTGATGTTGTCAACGGGGCTGATCGGAAAACAATGGAGCGGAGCTTGAAAGCCTGCATAACGCGTTGATTTATATACTATCAACTTCGGATGCTGCCTTCGCATTAAGTAACAATTTAAGATGCAGGTCCGCTGCTTGGCAAGCGGCATTTTGACAGTATTGCTCGGTAATTAATGGCGCCAATTTTTCTCGCACCCAGGCGCCTCAAGTATTGCTTTTGCTATATATCAGCTGTGTATCAAGGCATTGCAACTTGCGCTATTCCACTACCACCGCAAGCGCTTGCCCATATTGCTTGATGGCGCCTTTCACCGAAGGAGCCTCGGCATGGACAATCCAACTACCGTTTCGCCCCATGAAGAACTGATCGCAACGCAACTGCCCGCCTGGTCCCACCACAACACATCCGCACATTGGCAAGCGCTGCGCCAGAGCCAGCGCCTCGAAGCCTTTGATCAGGACTGGTACAACAATGCCGCGCCTGACCTGCGAGAAGCCGTGCAGGCCAGCCATACTCGCCTGCTGCGCTCGCAAGCCAGGCTGGCTCGTCTGCTCGCAGGCCTGCAGCAGATCACCGAGTTCGCCGAACCGATCCTGCAAGCACGCCTGGCCGAACTCGGCTTCACGGCACCGCTGCGCGGCAGCGAACTGCTACGCGTCGAACGCAGCTGGAGCTGGAGCGCGCTGGGTTACCTCTACAGCCACCGCCGTGACAACGTGCTGCAGGCCGCATTGCAGAACTTTGCCGATGACGAGACGTTCACCCGCGAAAGCGCCATCGCCCTCAGCGACGCCATCCATGTGACGCCCATCACGGTCCATGGCAGGGTCGTGACTGGCCCGCAGACGCCGACCGCGCAAGTTGAGCTGGCATCGGAGCAGTATCAGGTCGAGCGCCTGGCGCTCACGCCCGAGGCATTTGCCCAGGCCTGCCGCGAACTCGACCTCGGAGGCGCTTACCAGGCCCACCTGCAGCGATGTTTCACTGCGCCCCAGGTGCGTACCCAGGGCATTACCGTCCAACATGACCGTTTGCGCCTGGCAGCGGACCTGGGCTACCTGCGCCAGGAACTCAACGGCCCGGCACGCGATCAGATCGACCACCTGCTGCAAGACGGCACGGTGCCGTGTTGGCAACTGACTCTGTTCGGCATTTTGCTCTACGAAGTGATGCTGATCGATGCCGGCAACGCCGGCTGGCTGCTCTACTTGCCCGGCAACACCCCTGCCCTGCACGCCTGCGCTGATCTGGATGCCCTCAACCAGGTGCTGGCAACCCTGCTGCGGGAACCAGAAAACCGTCAGCGCTTCCAGGCCTACCTGAGCCAGGCTGACCAGCCGCGCCTGCTCGACCTGCTGCAACAGAACCTGGACAGCAGCAACCCGGCCAACCTGCACATCAAGCTCCAGGCCATCAGCGGCGAACCCTTCGGTTTCTATCAGGACCTGCACCTGGCCCGCCTGAAAAGCGAAGCCGAACACCTCGCGGTGCCCACTGCCACCGCCGACGCCGAGGCCCGCGCCAAACGCATTGAACTATCAAAAAGTCTTGGGCTGGACGTGCTCACCGTGGCAGGTTTCTTCATCCCGGCAATCGGCACCTGGATGTTGGCCGTCACCGCCTGCCAATTGCTGGGTGAAGTGTACGAAGGCTATGAAGCCTGGCACCAAGGCGACCGCCAGTTGGCCTTGCAGCACCTCGAAAGCGTCGGCCTGAACCTGGCCGTGATCGGCGTCCTGGGAACGGCGGGCCGCATCGTGCCGAAGCTGTTCAAAAGCCCCTTGCTGGAGAACCTGCAGGAAGTGCGCAGCAGCGACGGCCGTTACCGCCTCTGGCAACCAGACCTGAAACCCTATCGCAGCCTCCGGCAACTTCCAGAAGGGCTGCAACCTGATGCGCAGGGCCAATACCTGCATGACGGCAGCCATTACATACGCATGGCAGGTGATCTCTACGAACAACGTCTCGACCCCGATATCCAGCAATGGCGAATTGTCCATCCCGATGCACCGGATGCTTACCAGCCGCCGCTGGAGCACAACGGTCAGGGCGCATGGCGCGCTGCCCATGAACAGCCGCAGCAGTGGCCGTTCACGGTGCTGGCAAAACGTCTGGGCGAAGCTTACGCAGTCTATACGCCGGAGCAACTGGAGTTGGCCGGGCGCATCTGCGGTGTCGACGCAGCCAGCTTGCGCCAGGTGCACCTTGAAGGCCAACCGGCTCCAGCGCTATTGCTCGGCACCTTGAAGCGCATTGCAACACGCAAGGTCGCGCCCCTCCTGGACGAAGCCGCACAACAGCTGCTGCAGCGTCACCGCGAATGGCCGCTGGTAAACGCGCTGGAAGAGTTGATGGTGCCCCTGCAGGCGACAACCGACAGCGAGCGGCTGTTGTTCAGCTGCCTCGATGACCTGCCTGACTGGCCTGCGGACCTGCGCCTGGAGCTGCGCGCCGGCAGCCCCCAAGGCGCGCTGCTCGACAGCAGCGGAAGCAGCATGGCCGGCAGGGTCTGCCGGGTCATCAAGTCCGCCGAGGGTTATGAGGCCGACCTGGGTGAGCGCCCCGTCCCGGCGCCCCAGGATCAGGACCTGTGCCGGGCGATCGAACAGGCACTGCCAAGCGCCTATCGCAAGGCGCTGGGTTTCTCGACCACCGATGGCAACACCCTGCGTCAGCGCGTGCTGGCCTGGACCGAACCACGGCGCAGTGACCTGCTTCAACATTTATGGGGCGCAGGTGCACGGCGTCGGGTTGCCCGCGCAGGGCTGCGAGGCGGCCGCAAAGCAGTGTCCAGCGGCCCCTTTCTGCAAACCCCGCTGGCTACGCGCTACCGCCGCCTGTACCCCACCGCAACCGATCAGGAATTCGCCCGCGTCATGGAAGACTGGCGATTGCAAGGGCGCTCACCCACGTTGGAGATGCGCAACCTCGAGCGGCGCCTGGAGACCCTGCGCCGCGACCTCGGCGAATGGGCACGCCCCGACCCGCACTACCCTCATCGGCGCCAGGAGGCCGTTGCTCGCATCATCAATGCCTGGCGACGCCTGTCCAGGCTGCCGCTGGGCCACGATGCGATGATCTTCAGCCTTGACCTTTCGCGCCTCGATCTGGAGGACCGCGACCTGGCCAGCCTGGCACTGCCGGACGACTTCACTCACATTGAACATGTGTCGCTCGAGGGCAACCGCCACTTGAGCCAATTACCCGCCGAGTTCTACGAACGCTTCCCCAGGCTCAAGCGTCTGCTTCTGAGTCATTGCCGCTTCAATCGCCTGCCTCGCCTGGCCAATCCCCAGGCACTGGCCTGGCTGGACCTCGACCACAACCGCATTACCTGGGATGACAACGCCCAGCAGATGCTCGACCAACTCACCAACCTGGGCGTGCTGGACATGGGGAGCAACCCGCTGCTGCACGCTCCCGACCTGAGCCGGCTGACGCGGCTGTACACGCTGTTCCTCGACAACTGTTCACTGACCGAATTGCCGCGCGGACTGGCAAGTATCACCCGCACGCCCGTGACCATCGACCTGGCCGATAACCAGCTGCAACAGTTGCCTGCCAATTTTCACGTGCCGCAGCAGGTCGCCCAGGCCATGCACCTTGAAAGCCCATGGCTCAGCCCGCGCATGCTCGATGAAATCGAAGCCTACAACGCGGCGCATCAGGTGGACCTGCTGGTGGACAACAGCGATTATGATGAATTTTTCGAGGGCACCGGCCCCGGGGAACAGGCGCTCTGGCAGCGCCTGCCGCTGCAGTATCGACGAGACCTGAGGCAACTGCTCGACCTCGAACCTTTCGCTTCCCGCCCGCGGCGGGCCCTTGTGGAATTCTGGCGCCGCCTGACCGTGATCGACGTTAACCCGCTACTGCGTCAACAGGCCTTCGAGCGCCCGGCACGTGAGCTGTTCAACCTGGTGCTCGAGCGCCCGACCTAACGGGGCAAGCGCGCCCTGAGCGGGTTGCCCACCACCCACTTCTGCAACTCGGCGGCCGGCATCGGCCGCCCCAGCAGGTAGCCCTGGCCTTGGTCACACCCGGCATTGCGCAGAAAGTCATACTGCTGCTGGGTCTCGATCCCTTCGGCGGTGATGCGATAACCCAGGGCATGCCCCAGGTCGATGATCGCCCGGGCGATGGCCACCGCATCGTCGTCATCCGGCAGGTCCTTGATGAACGCCCGGTCGATCTTCAGGTGGTCGATGGGCAGCGCGCGCAGGTAAGCCAGCGATGAATAGCCGGTGCCAAAGTCGTCCACCGCGGTGGCCACGCCCATGGCCTGCAGCTGGGCCAGCGCCGCGCACGCCTGTTGCTGGCTTTCCATCAGCAGGCTCTCGGTGATTTCCACTTCCAGCAGATTAGGTGCCAGCCCATGGCGCTCCAGGGCCATGGCCAGGCTTGAGACATAGTCGCTGCGCTCGATCTGCAGCGCCGCCACGTTGACCGCGAGGGGCCCCGGCAGGCAATCGGCGGCGCGCCAGGCGGCCAACTGCGCACAGGCCAGTTCGAGCACGCGCTCACCCAGCGGGATTATCAGGCCGCTGCGCTCGGCAAGCGGGATGAATTCGCCAGGGGGTATCAGACCATGCTCCGGGTCACGCCAGCGCAGCAAGGCCTCGACCCCTTCCAGCTGCCCGCTGAACAGGTCGATTTTCGGCTGGTACCACAGTTCGAACTCGTTATCCTGCAACGCCCGGCGCAAGTTGCGCTCCAGCTCCAGGCGCTGGTGCAGCCGTGCCGTCATGTCCGGGTGATAGGGGCGCCAGGCGTTGCGGCCACCTTCCTTGGCCGCGTACATGGCGGTGTCGGCATGGCGCAACAGGCTACCCACATCTGCACCATGTTGTGGGCACCAGGCCAGGCCGATGCTGCCCGTCACCAGCGCGGCATTGCCATTGAGGTCAAACGGCCGCTGCAGGCAACGCAGCAGCTGGGTCAGCTGATGGCTGACCTGGCCCTGGGTGCCCTGGAGCATGAACACGAACTCATCGCCGCCCAGCCGGCACACCCGGTCGCCAGTGTCGAGCTCCTGCAGAAAGCGCGCGGTCGCCTGCTGCAGCAGCAGATCGCCCATGGCATGGCCCAGGCTGTCGTTGACCTGCTTGAAACCGTCGATATCCAGCAGCAACACGGCCAGGCCATGGCCTCCGGCGGTGGCTTCGGCCAACTGCTGCTGGAACAGCACCCGGTTCGGCAAACCTGTGATGGTGTCGTAATGCGCCAGGCGTTCCAGCTGTGCCTGCGAACGCTGCAATTCGAAATTACGCTGCTGCAGCTGGCGCTGCTTGCGGTTGATCTGCGCGATGAACAGGCTGAGCAGGCCGCTGCAGGTCAAGGCGAACCAGAACAGCGGCGAGTGGAACAGGCTCGCATCCTGCTGGCCATGCTGACGCAGGATGTCCACCTGGCCCAGCACCATGGACACGCCGATACCGGCCAGGGAAACCCCGACCGGCAACAGGCGGCGGAGGGCGCGGCGCAGCGTGCCGGTAGTCGGTATCTGTTCGTGGGTCATCGGGGAATTGGACGGGGTCATAAGCCTGCAGGCGTGCGCGAATGCCTCTGTATCGGCGCGGTGCGCGCAAAATTGAGCCAGACTGGTGTTTTTCTCGCTCAGGGTGCATGCTCGAAGCTGAAGCGTTTCACCTACTCAGACACGTGAGGTGCAGTATCCATGGAACATCTGCTCGATTCGCTGTTTCCTGTCGCCGGCGACATTCCCGAACACTGGCGTCTCGGGAACCCGCTGGAACAACGCGACTACCTGGTGAACGGTGAACTCAGGCGCTGGGACGGGCCCCTGGCGACGGTGCGCAGCCCGGTCTGGCTGAAGGAAGCGGACGGCGAGCGCCAGGTCGTGCTCGGCAGCGCGCCGCTGCTCGACGCCGACACCGCCCTCACCGCCCTGGACGCGGCAGTCAACGCCTACGACAAAGGCCGCGGTGCCTGGCCGAACATGCGCGTAGCCGAACGCATCCAGCATGTGGAACGCTTCCTGGCGCGCATGCGTGAGCAGCGTACCGCCGTGGTCAAGCTGCTGATGTGGGAGATCGGCAAGAACCTCAAGGATTCGGAAAAGGAATTCGACCGCACCTGCGACTACATCGTCGACACCATCAACGCCCTCAAGGACCTCGACCGCCGCTCCAGCCGCTTCGAGCTCGAACAAGGCACCCTTGGCCAGATCCGCCGTGCGCCGTTGGGCGTGGCGCTGTGCATGGGCCCTTACAACTACCCGCTGAACGAAACCTTCACCACGCTGATCCCGGCCCTGATCATGGGCAACACCGTGGTGTTCAAGCCGGCCAAGTTCGGCGTGCTGCTGATCCGGCCACTGCTCGAAGCGTTCCGCGACAGCTTCCCGCCGGGGGTGATCAACGTCATCTATGGCCGTGGCCGGGAAACAGTCAGCGCGCTGATGGCCAGCGGTAAGGTCGATGTATTCGCCTTCATCGGCACCCACAAGGCGGCCAGCGATCTGAAGAAACTGCACCCCCGCCCGCACCGGCTGCGCGCGGCCCTGGGCCTGGACGCGAAGAACCCCGGCATCGTCCTGCCCCAGGTGGACCTGGACAATGCCGTGGAAGAGGCCGTGACCGGCGCGCTGTCGTTCAATGGCCAACGCTGCACGGCGCTGAAGATCCTGTTCGTCCATGAGGACGTGATCGAGCCCTTCCTCGACAAGTTCCAGCGCAAGCTCGCCGCGCTCAAGCCAGGCATGCCCTGGGAGCCAGGCGTTGCACTGACGCCGCTGCCGGAACAGGGCAAGGTCGATTACCTCGACCAGCTGGTGGCCGATGCCACGGCCAAAGGCGCACGGGTACTCAACGAAGGCGGTGGGCAGAGCCGCGGCTCGTTCTTCTACCCCGCCCTGCTCTACCCGGTGAACCGTGACATGCGCGTCTACCACGAGGAGCAGTTCGGCCCGGTGGTGCCGGTGGTGCCTTATCGCGACCTGCAGACCGTGATCGACTACGTGCTCGATTCCGACTACGGCCAGCAGCTGAGCCTGTTCGGCAACGATCCTGCGACCATCGGCAGCCTGGTCGACATCTTTGCCAACCAGGTCGGCCGCATCAACCTCAACGCCCAGTGCCAGCGCGGCCCTGACACCTACCCGTTCAACGGTCGCAAGAACAGTGCCGAAGGCACCCTGTCGGTGCACGATGCCTTGCGCGTGTTCTCCATCCGTACCCTGGTCGCGACGCGCTTCCAGGAGGCCAACAAGGAACTGATCAGCGAGATCATCCGCAACCGCCAATCGACCTTCCTGACCACCGACTACATCTTCTGACGGCTGCGCTTATAGGAAATAGATCTAGCAACCCTGTCGATTTTCCATCAGCGCAAACGACTCTAAGGCAACAGGGCGCCAACCGGCGCCCCAAGCAAAGGAGAGTCGACCATGGCAGCCAAACCCATTCCCGATGGCCAGCACAGCATCACCCCGTACCTGGCCATCAACAACGCCGCCAAGGCCATCGAGTTCTACAAGCAGGCCTTTGGCGCCACCGAGATGTTCCGCCTCGAAGGCCCGGACGGCAGCGTCGGCCACGCCGAACTGCGCATCGGTGATTCTTCACTGATGCTCGGCGACCCCTGTGACCGCGAAGGCGGCCTCACCGCCAGCCAGAAACTCGCCGGTGCCGGCGTCGGCCTGCACCTGTATGTCGAAGACTGCGACAAGGTCTACGCCCAGGCCCTGGCGGCAGGCGGCAGCCAATTGCACCCGGTAACGGATCAGTTCTACGGCGACCGCAGTGGCACCTTGAAGGACCCGTTCGGCAACATCTGGTTCGTCTCCACCCACAAGGAAGACCTGACCCCAGACGAAATCCGCGCCCGCGCCGCCAAGATGTTCAGTGGTAGTTGAGCGACGAGTTGAAAGCGCGGCGCGTTTGCCTGAAGCTTGAGGCTTGTAGCTTGGAGCTGCCTCATGCGAATCATCGACAAAACCGCCGCGCAGGTGCGCAGCCTGACCCCGGCCGAAGAAGAACTGCTTGTCGGTTTCGCCACCGGCAGCCTCGCCGGGCCGCGCCTGCTGCAGGCCAACCAGCTGCTGATGAAGGTGCGCAGTGCCAACCAGTGGCTGGCCTGCGATTGCCGCAAGGATGCCTTGCCGGTGCTCAATGTCACCCTCAACGGCAGCACCGGCACGCTGTTCCTGAAGAACAACCCGGGCACTGCCGAGCATGCGCCCGGCTGCCCGTTCACCAAGGACGAGCGTGAAGCCAGCGAACGCGAGGATGAACCCGTAACGCCCGCTGCCTGGCTGACACCCGACACCCCGCTGCGCCTGATCGGTGATTACCGCAGTGCCAGCGATGCCGGTACTGGCGTGGCCGACGGCAACGAGCGCCGCGAACAGCAGCGCCTGCTGTCGCTGCTGCTGACCTGGATCGAAACCAGCGGCCTGAACCTGTATGCCACGCACCTGAAGAAAGACCTCACCGGCCAGTTCGCCGAGCTGCGCAGTGTGGCCAGCCGTTACCCGTTGCTCGAACGGGTGCCGGCTGGCAACTACCTGGAAACCCGCCTGGACATGAAGCACATGCTGATGCTCAAGTCCCGCCTGCGCGAGGCCACGGTGTTCGGCAACCATCGCCGCCATGGCCTGATGCTGGACTGCGTCGACCAGATCAAGGGGCGCAAGCTGTTCAACAACCGCAGCGAAGATGGCTTCGATTTCCAGGGGCATCATCTGTACTGGGGCGGCAGCCGAACGTCAGGCCCGCTGCTGGCGCTGGCCTTGTACTCACCGACCACGGCGGGCAGCAGCTTCTATGAACTGATCCACGTGGCCAGCGTGCCGGTGCTGTCGCGCGCGCACCTGTTCCCGGTGTACCGCGACGAAGAGCGTGAACCACTCAAGGCGCTGGTATCGCTGATCGACTGGATGGCCAGCAAAGGCGTGAAAGTGCAGATGCGCCGACCGGTGATCGGTGGCCAGGTGATGGATGAGCTGGTGCTGACCTCGGATCAGGACCGGGTGCTCTCGGTATCGCTGCTGGAGAAACCGATCGGACCGGAGCCCGACGCCGAGAACTTCAAGCGCTATGCCGACTTCAAGAGCCTGGAGACATTCCGCAAGTATGTGGCCGGGTTCTTCATGCGTGAGCGCTGAGCACTGCGTCGCCTGCTTCGCGGCTGAAGCCGCTCCCACAGGGACCGCGCTGAATCTGAAGTGGGCGCTTTACCTGTGGGAGCGGCTTTAGCCGCGAAGAGGCCGGTGCAGCCACACATCGTTGTCGATCAGAATGCAGCCCGGAAGATCCCCTCGATCTCATCCTGGCTGGCCGGCCGTGGGTTGGTCAGCCCACAGGCATCCTTCAAGGCATTCGCCGCCAAGATCCCGACATCCTCGAGCTTGGCCCCCAGCTCCGCCAGCCCCGCCGGAATGCCCACAGCCGCCGCCAGGTGCTCGATGGCGGAAATCGCCGCCCCCGCGCCCTGCTCCGCATCTAGCCCACACACCTTGATGCCCATGGCCTTGGCCACATCGCGCAGGCGCGCAGAACTGACCTTGGCATTGAAACGCTGCACATGTGGCAACAGCACGGCATTGCACACGCCGTGGGGCAAGTCGTAGTAACCACCCAACTGGTGCGCCATGGCGTGCACATAGCCCAGCGAAGCATTGTTGAACGCCATGCCGGCCAGGAACTGCGCGTAGGCCATGTTCTCCCGCGCCTGCAGGTCGTTGCCGTCGTTCACTGCCTGGCGCAGGTTCTCGCTGATCAGGCTGATGGCCTTGAGCGCGCAGGCATCGGTGATCGGCGTGGCCGCCGTCGACACATAGGCCTCGATGGCGTGGGTCAAGGCATCCATGCCGGTGGCCGCTGTCAGCCCCTTGGGCATGGCGACCATCAGCGCCGGGTCGTTGACCGACAGAATCGGCGTGACGTTGCGGTCGACGATGGCCATTTTCACGTGGCGGGCCTCGTCGGTGATGATGCAGAAACGGGTCATTTCACTGGCCGTGCCCGCCGTGGTGTTGATGGCGATCAGCGGCAACTGCGGCTTGCGCGAGCGGTCCACGCCCTCGTAGTCGCTGATATGCCCACCATTGGTGGCACACAGGGCAATGCCCTTGGCGCAGTCATGGGGCGAGCCACCGCCCAGCGACACCACGCAGTCGCAGCGCTCGCGCTGCAACAGGGCAAGCCCGGCCTCGACGTTGGCGATACTGGGGTTGGGCTTGGCGCCGTCGAACACCACCGAGTCGATATCCTGCAAGGCCAGCATGCGGCCGATGCGGGCGGCGATACCGGCCTTGGCCAGGCCCTGGTCAGTGACGATCAGCGCCTTGCGCAGGCCATAACCGGCGATCGCCGTCATGGCCTCTTCAAGGCAATCGATGCCCATGATATTGACGGGCGGGATGAAGAGCGTGCTGCTCATGACCGGGTCCTCCTGGCAGGTCTGTCTGCCAGTGAGGATCCGCCCGTTCCAACAACAGGATGTTGACCCAGAGCAACGTTAGCCGAGGAACAGCTGGTAAGCCGGATTAGCGGTTTCATCCCAGTAGCGGTAGCCCATCTCATCCAGTGCCTGGGGCAAACTGGCCTGCTCATCGGCCGGTACTTCCAGCGCGGCGAACACACGCGCCTCGGCAGCGCCATGGTTACGGTAATGGAACAGGCTGATGTTCCAGCGCTTGCCCAGCCGCTCCAGGAAGCCCAGCAGCGCCCCCGGCCGCTCTGGGAATTCGAAGCGTAGCACCCGCTCGTCGGCCCCCGGCGCGGCATGCCCACCCACGGTATGGCGCACATGCAGCTTGGCCAGTTCGTTGTCGGTCAGGTCGAGCACGCTGTAGCCCTGCCCGCGCAGGCTGGCCAGCAGCTGCTCGCGCGGGTCGTGCAGCGGGTGGGTCTGCACGCCAACGAACAGGCGCGCTTCCTTGCCCGGGTAATAGCGGTAGTTGAATTCGGTGATCTGGCGCTTGCCCAGGGCCTGGCAGAAGGCCCGGAAGCTGCCGGGCTGTTCAGGGATGGTCACGGCGATGATCGCTTCACGCTGCTCACCCAGCTCGGCGCGCTCGGCCACGTGGCGCAGGCGGTCGAAGTTGACGTTGGCGCCGGAATCGATGGCCACCAGGGTCTGCCCCTGCACGCCCTCGCGGGCCACGTACTTCTTGATCCCGGCCACGGCCAAGGCACCCGAGGGTTCGGTGATCGAGCGGGTATCGTCGTAGATGTCCTTGATCGCAGCGCACAGCTCATCGCTGCTGACGGTCACCACTTCATCGACAAAATGCCGGCACAGCTCGAAGCAATGGGCACCGATCTGCGCCACCGCCACGCCATCGGCGAAGGTACCGACCTGCGGCAGGATCACCCGCTCGCCGGCCGCCATGGCGGCCTGCAGGCAGTTGGAGTCTTCCGGCTCGACACCGATCACCTTGACCTCGGGGCGCAGGTACTTGACGTAGGCGGCAATGCCCGCGACCAACCCACCGCCGCCGACCGGCACGAAGATCGCGTCCAGCGCACCTGGCTGCTGGCGCAGGATTTCCATGCCCACGGTGCCTTGGCCGGCAATCACGTCCGGGTCATCGAACGGCGGCACGAAGGTCGCCCCGTCACTGTCGGCCAGTTCCAGCGCGTGGGCCAGGGCATGGGGAAAACTCTCGCCGTGCAGCACCACGTGGCCACCCCGTGAGCGCACCCCTTCGACCTTGAGCGACGGCGTGGTGGTGGGCATGACGATGGTCGCCTTCATGCCCAGGTGTGCAGCCGCCAGGGCCACGCCCTGGGCATGGTTGCCCGCGGAGGCGGTGATCACGCCGCGTTCGCGCTGGGCAGTGGTCAGGCGCGACAGCCGAGTATAGGCACCGCGGATCTTGAACGAGAAGGTCGGCTGCAGGTCTTCGCGCTTGAGCAGCACCTGGTTGCCGAGGCTGGCAGACAGCGCGGGCGCGGCTTGCAAGGGCGTCTCGATGGCCAGGTCGTACACCGGCGCGGACAGAATGCGGCGCACCTGTTCCGACAGCAGTTGCTGCGGGGTGGACGGTGTACGAGGGCTGACGTTGAGGCTGGTCATCGATTGCAACTCCTTGGCTGTTTTTCACGTTGCCCAGGAGTCAGAGAGTAGAAACCCGCCTCCAGGGCGGGTTCGGTGCACGTACGCGCTAGCCCGCCAAGCTGATAATGGCGGTAATAATAATGGCGTTGACGTGCTGGAAGGTTTTCATGGTCAGGGAAGTTATCCCGCCTGGCTTGGCCAAGTCAACACTTGGCTTGCTGCGCCGACAGCGGCACGTCGAAAACCTTGTCGAACCCCCACTGGAACACGAAGGCATAGACGAAGAAGAACACGAACAAGGCCAGGTTGGTGAGGAACGCTGCCCACAGGCTGACATCCAGCCAGTAGGCCACCAGCGGCAGCAGGATCAGCACCAGCCCGCCCTCGAAGCCCAGCGCGTGCAGCACCCGGCGCAGCACGGTGCGCTCGCGCTTGCGCTGACGCGCCTCCCACCGCTCGAAGGCCCAGTTGTAGGCCATGTTCCAGCTCATGGCGATGCCCGACATCAGCACCGAGAGCACCGTCGACTGCGCCATCCCGGCACCGAACGCCAGCTCCAGCGCCGGTGCCACGCAGGCCACGGCGATGGCTTCGTAGAGGATGGCCTGGACGATCTTGCGTGCCTTGCCTTGCATGTTCAGCTCCCAGATGAATCGGCCTACAAAGCTACAAGATGGAGGCTCGAATAAAAAGGTTGTTCTGAACAGGTGCTCGTCTTGGATTTTGCGGTGCTGCGCAAATCGCGCGCCGCCCGCGCGGCGCATCGCGAGCTTTGCTCGCTCCTACGCTTGTTTCGGGCCAATCAGTCCTGGGCGATTTGCGCGCGAACGCCTTGGCGCATGGCGCGATATCCGGTCTTACAAACCAGGCGGTCGCGCGCGCCTGTCACAGGCTTTACTGGCCCGAAACAAGCGTAGGAGCGAGCAAAGCTCGCGATGCGCCGCGCGGGCGGCGCTCGATCTCACAGGCTCTGAACTTGTCACGCCGAACACCTGTCACCCATTGGACAACCGTGCATGCGACTGCTTGTATCTATCACTTACAAGCGGCGACATGACCTACCACTTCGTCCAGGGAATTGTACGAGGAACAAGACGATGGCGAATTCCGTCATGATGGTTTTCGGTACCCGCCCCGAAGCGATCAAGATGGCCCCGCTGGCCCGCGTGCTGCGCGAGTGGCCCGAGGTCGACTTGCATATCTGCTCCACCGGGCAGCACCGCGAAATGCTCGAACAGGTACTCACCGCCTTTGGCCTGAGCGTCGATCAGGACCTCAAGGTGATGACCCAGAACCAGACGTTGAACGGCCTGGCCCGCGACCTGCTGGGCAAGCTCGACCAGGCCTATGAGCAGGTCAAGCCCGATATCGTGCTGGTCCATGGCGACACCACCACCAGCTTCATCGCCAGCCTCGCGGCCTTCCACCGGCACATCCCCATCGGCCATGTCGAAGCCGGCCTGCGCACCGGCAACCTGCAGCAACCCTGGCCTGAAGAAGCCAACCGGCGCCTGACCGGGGTGATCGCCAACCTCCATTTCGCCCCCACCACCAAGGCCCGCGACAACCTGCTGCGCGAAGGCGTGCCACTGGAGCAGATCGAGGTCACCGGCAACACGGTCATCGACGCACTGCTATGGATGCGCGAACACCTCACACAATCCGCATGGCACCCCGCCGCCGATTCACCGCTGCACACGCTGCGAACCGACCAGCGCATGGTGCTGGTCACCGGCCATCGTCGGGAGAACTTCGGCGCAGGCTTCGAGCGTATCTGCCTGGCCCTGGCCGAACTGGCCCTGCGCTACCCCGACGTGCAGTTCGTCTACCCGGTGCACCTCAACCCGCAGGTGCAGAAGGCGGTCTATGGCCTGCTGTCCGGGCGCGGCAACATTCACCTGGTGGCGCCCCAGGACTACCAGCATTTCGTCTGGCTGATGAACCGCGCCCACATCATTCTCACCGACTCCGGTGGCGTCCAGGAAGAAGCCCCGGCGCTGGGCAAACCGGTGCTGGTGCTGCGCAAGGTCACCGAACGCCCATCGGTACTGGAGGGCGGCACGGTGAAACTGGTGGGCACGAACACCGAACGTATCGTCCGGGAAACCGGCCAGTTGCTCGACGACCCTGAGGCGTATCAGCGCATGGCAAGGATCTTCACCCCATTCGGTGACGGGCATGCCAGCGAAATCATCGCCGAACGCCTGAGCCGATGGCTCGAGGAAACCGCCGCCAAGCGAGACGACGCATGAGCCTGGCCTTCATCGACTTCCTCACCTATGTGCTGTTCGGCCTGAAGATTCTGGCAATCATCCTCGCCTCGCTGATGTTCCTGCTCGGCCTCGACGACCTGTTCATCGACCTGTGCTACTGGAGCCGCAAGCTGATCCGCCGTTTTCGCATCTACGACAAGCACGAAAAGGCCGACGAGAAACGCCTGTTCGAAGTAGCGGAAAAGCCCTTGGCAATCATGGTTCCGGCCTGGAACGAGGTGGGGGTGGTCGGCGAGATGGCGCGCCTGGCGGCCTCGACCATCGACTACGAGAACTACCAGATTTTCGTCGGCACCTACCCCAACGACCCACAGACCCAGGCCGACGTCGACGCCGTGTGCCTGCATTACCCGAACGTGCACAAGGTGGTCTGCGCGCGCCCAGGCCCGACCAGCAAGGCTGACTGCCTGAACAACATCATCGATGCCATCCTGCGCTTTCAGGACGATGCCCGCATCGAGTTCGCCGGTTTCATCCTGCATGATGCCGAAGACGTGATCTCGCCCATGGAACTGCGCCTGTTCAACTACCTGTTGCCGAGCAAGGACATGATCCAGATCCCGGTGTACCCCTATGCACCGGAATGGAAGGGTTTCACCGCCGGGCACTACGTTGACGAGTTCGCCGAGAACCACGGCAAGGACGTGATCGTGCGCGAGGCGCTGACCGGCCAGGTGCCCAGTGCCGGTGTCGGCACCTGCTTCAGCCGCCGCGCCATCAGCGCCCTGCTCGAAGACGGCGATGGCATCGCCTTCGACGTGCAGAGCCTCACCGAAGATTACGACATCGGCTTTCGCCTGAAGCAGAAAGGCATGAAGTGCATCTTCGCCCGCTACTCCATCACCGACCCGGCGCTGGCCCTCAAGCACGAGTGGGTACCGGGCATGAGCCGCGAGTTCGCCCAGGTGATCTGCGTGCGCGAGCACTTCCCGCGCGACTGGCAGCATGCCATCCGGCAGAAGTCACGGTGGATCGTCGGCATCGTCTTCCAGGGCACCAGCAACCTCGGCTGGAGCCGCACCGGCGCGCTCAACTACTTCCTCTGGCGCGACCGCCGGGGCCTGTTCGCCTACCTGCTGAGCTTCCTGGTCAACCTGTTGCTGCTGGTGCTGCTGGCCATGTGGCTGGTGACCGTGATCGCCCCGGACTCGTGGCGCTTCATGTCGATCCTCAGCGACAGCCAGCTGCTCACCACCCTGCTCTGGCTCAACGGCCTGATGCTGATCAACCGCCTGTTCCAGCGCGGCTGGTTCGTCACCCGCTACTACGGCATCTTCGAAGGCCTGCTGTCGGCGCCCCGGATGATGTGGAGCAACTTCGTCAACTTCTTCGCCAACCTGCGCGCCCTGCGCCAGGTCATGGAGATGGGCGATTCGCGGCGGGTGGCGTGGGACAAGACCACCCACGAATTCCCTGCCCTCGCCTCGCCGGCGCGCACACCGCTGGGCCATCGCCTGGTGGAAAAGGGCTACATCACCGAGGAGCAGTTGGAGCAGGCAATCACCAGCCCGGTGCGCCGGCGCCTGGGCCGCGAATTGCTGCTGCGGGGCTGGCTGAACAGCGAGCAGCTTGTACAAACGCTGGCCGAGCAGCTTGACCTGCCTTGGGCACCGCTGAACCCGTTCAAGCTCGATCCGCACCTGATCGCCCAGCTGCCGCGCCGGCTGGCCACGCACTACGGCGTGCTGCCGGTCGCCGAAGACGGCAATACCCTGATCCTGGCCAGCGAAAGCCCGGTCAGCCAGGTGTCGCTGGGGGTCATCAGTCGCCAGCTGAAACGCCCGGTCAGCTGCCGCCTGGCGCCCCAGGGCCGGGTCACGCTGGGCCTGCGCTACCACTACCCGAGCCCCTGGCAGACGCCCGAAACCCACGACATGCTCGCCGTGCTGGAGCGGCATCAGGACGATGCCGACCTGCTCGAGCGGGTGAGTCAGCACCAGGTGATGCTCGGCGCCCTGCTGCAGGTACGCGGCATGGTCCCGGTCACCCTGTTCAACCAGGCACTGATCGATTTCGACCCCGAGCAGCAGAGCCTCGGCGAGCACCTGATCGCCCGCGGCATCATTACCGAGGAAGTGCTGCAGCAGGCCCTCGCCGAACAGGCCAGCGAACAGCAGGCTGCCTTTGACCTGACCCGGGAGGTGGCATGAAGCCGCGTCTGTCCCTCACCCTCTCCGGCCTGTTGCTGTGCTCCACCGCGCTGGCCACCCAGGCAGCGCCGATGACCGACTTCCAACGGTTCACCAGCTACCCGTTCATGGAGCGCAGCTACCGCGAAGCGAAGAAGGACAACTGGGCCGAAGTCGAACGCTTGACCCGCCACGTCCTCAGCCGCGTGCCAAACAACGACGAAGCCCGCGCGCTGTTGGTCGAGGCCCTGGCCCACCAGCGCCGCTACAAGGACGCCGAAGCCATGGCCGAGCAGCTGGGCAATGGCCCCGAGTACGCCAACGCCCTGCAGGAGCTGCGCCTGACCTGGATCGAGCAGGACCCGCCGCCAGCCAGCCAGGTGGAAGGTTGGCTGGCCAGTGCCGACGGTACCCAGCGGGTACGCCTGTGGCAGGCCTACAGCCTGAGCCTGGCCAAGTTCGGCGGCGCCGGCAGAGCCCTGGAATGGCTGAACCAGCTGCCGCCGCGTGACGATGGCCAGGTGTTGCGCCTGGCCCGGGCCAACTTCGCCGAGCAGCTGCGCAACTGGAAGGAAACCATCGAGCAACTCCAGCCGCTGGCTGACAAGCGCCAACTGCCGCCAGAAGACTGGCAGCGCCTGGCCAATGCCTATGTCCAGCAAGTCGACGAAAAGGGCCTGGAAAAGCTGCTGCAAAGCGCGCCCTCCCCTGAAGTGGCCAACCAGGCACGCCTGGCCATGGCCAATCGGGCCATCGCCGTCGGCCACAACCAACTGGCGCAGCGTTGGTTGCAGAAATTGCCCACCGAGCAGTTGCAGCAACCGGAACAACGCCAGCAGTTGTGGGAGCTGGCCCGTGAGGGTGATGACGCGCCGCTGGTACGGCGCCTTAGCAACGCGCTGCAGCGCCCTTGCCTGGAGACCGTCGATTGGTTGTCGCGCCGTGACCCGGATGTCGCCCGCGAACAGTTCAAGGACTGCCCCGCAAGCGCCGACCCGCGCGCATATGCGGTGCTCAAGCAACGCCTGTATGGCGACCCGGTGCAGCCGCCGCAACCGCGCACCGCCGCCGAATGGGAACGACGCTACCGCCAGAGCGGCGACCTGGCAGCGTTGGAGCAAGCGACATTCCTCATGCTGCAACAAGGCCAGAGCGAGCACGCCCGCCCATTGCTGGAGCACGCCTTCGACCGTCGCCAAGGGCACCTGCCCCCCTCGCTGCTGCAGCGCCTGGGCAATATATACGCACGCAACGATGGCCCCCTGAACAGCCAGCGCATGCTCGGGCTGATCCCCAGGGTCGACGCCAATACCCGCGCCCAGTTGCTCGGCCGCCTGGCTGAAAACGGCCAGTGCGACGCCGTGCGCCGGGCCATCCCGGCGAACCCGACCGAAGCCGGCCAGTACCGCGCTCTGGGCCGCTGCGCCATGCCCGATCAACCGGGTGAAGCGGTGGTCTATTACCAGGCCGCCGAACGCCTGGGTGACAGTGGCAACCGCCTGCCCCTGGCCTACGCGCTGGAAGCCGCTGGCGACTCCGAAGCCGCCCAGCCGATCTGGCGCAACCTGCCGGCCAGCGCCTGGAACGACAACGCCCGCCTGACCGCCGCACGCGGGGCCTTGAATACCGGCGATGCCGACGCCGCCCGCCGCTACTGGGACGCCGCCGCACACAACAGCGCCGATGACTGGGCACTGGGTGCCGCCATCGCCCAACGCCAGGGCGACCTCCAAGCGGCGCTGGGCTTCCAGCGCCAAGCCTTGGCGCACAATCCGCGTGCCGACCACTACTATGCCGCTGCCAGCACAGCGCAGCTGGCTGGCGACAGCGCGCAGAGCACCGCCTGGCTGGCCGAAGCCGTGCGCCTGGCGCCCAACCAGCCGCGCTATCGTGCCGACTACGGCATGCGCCTGGCCGGCTCGCAGGACAAAGCCCAGCGCCGCCAGTCGATCCCTTACCTGGAACGTGCCACCCACGATTTCCCCGAGGACTATCGCCTGGGCGAGACCCTCGCCCTGCGCTACGACGAAGCCGAGAACAGTGCCGCCGCACGCCGCGAACTGCGCCGGGTGATCGACGTAGAGGAAAACCTGGTCGATGGCGACGACGAATACGGCAGCCTCGAAGCCCGCAAGTACCGCCAGCGCCGTGCCCACGAAACCCTGTCACGGCGCGACACCATCACCCTGGCCAGCACCTGGTCACCCGCCGGCACCTCGACCAACGACAAGTTCCTCGATAACGGCCAGCGCAGTGGCACCTCGCGTCGGGCGCAATCGCAGAACGTGCAGCTGGCCATGTGGGACCACGCCCTGGGTGAGGAACCCAGCCGCAATGGCAGTACCCTGTCGGTCTACGGCCGGGTCCTGTTCGGCGGCCAGAGCCGCACCGATTATGCGCAAAGCATGGGTACCGGTGTCGGCCTGCGCTACAAGCCGCTCGGCCAGGCCAACCTCAACCTGTACGCCGAGCTGTACCACCAACGGCAGATCGACGACGATCATTACAGCGGCCTGAGCCTTGGCGAACTGCTGAGCCCGGCCAAGGTCGGCGGCAACTGGGGCGACTTGCGCCACCATGCCGAATCGAGCAACGACCTGTTGCTGCGCGCCACTGCCTCGTTCCTCGACCAGGGTGACTGGCGCAACGACTGGCGGGTCGACGAGGACGACTGGAACGAGCGTTTCCTCTACCTCGATGCCGCCTGGTGGACACGCGCCGGCGACCACGCCTGGCTGTCGCGCTACCAGCAAGGCCATGCCTGGAAACTGCCCGGCAACTCGCCGCAGACCCTCATGCCTTACGGCTTCTTCGAGTTCTCCAGCCAGGACCCGAGCAACGACTGGCGCCAGGACGCCCGTGCCGGTGTCGGTGTGCGCTGGCAGTGGTGGTTCGACGACGACCGCTACAACGCCTACCGCGGCTCGCTGAAAGTGCGCGCCGAATACCAGCAGTCGCTGGGTGGCAACCTCTACAAGAGCGCCAATGGCGTACTGGTTGGCGCGGAGATGACCTTCTGATGCGTACGCTCCTGGCAATCTGCATGCTCGCCCTGTGCCTGCCGGCCATGGCTGACCAGCGCCTGTTCTACCAGCCACTCAACCGCGATGCCACGGTGACCCCGGCGCAGTGGCAGCAGCTGTGGCGCGCCACCAGGGCGCAAGGGGGCAAGACCCTCATCGTGCAATGGAGCGCCTACGGCAACAGTGATTTCGGTGGTGCCCAGGGCTGGCTGGCCAACAGCCTGCGCGAAGCCCGCGCACAAGGGCTGGAGCTGGTGCTCGGGCTGTACATGGACCCGGCCTATTACCAGCGCATCGAGGAACTCGACGGTGACGGCCTGAACAATTACTGGAAGTCGCAACTGGGTCGTTCGCTCGGCCAGTATCAACAGCTTCGCAGGGACTGGCAGTTGCCCGTCAGCGGTTGGTACTTGCCCATGGAACTGGACGACCTGCACTTTCGCGATACCGCTCGCCGCGAAGCGCTGTACAGCCAGCTGCAGGCCTTCAACCGAAGGCTGGACAAGCCATTGCACATCAGCGCGTTCAGCGCGGGCAAACTGGCACCGCGCGTCAATGGCGCCTGGCTGGATCAGCTGGCCGGGTTGGGTTTGACTGTGTGGTGGCAGGACGGCGCCGGGACCGGGCGGTTGCCGCCGCTGGTGCGCCAGCGCTACGAGCAGGCGCTGCCGTGCCGGGTGGGTGTGGTGCGCGAGGCGTTCCGCCAGGTGAGTGCGCCGGGGCAGGCATTTCGGGCTGAGCCAGCGGAGCCGATGCTGAATGCGGGGTGCCATGCCGAAGCAGTGTTTGCGCTGCGCTACCGGCCTTGGTCCCGGGGTGTTCTGCCACAGAATTGAGTCAACCTGCACCGGCCCTTTCGCGGGCAAGCCCGCTCCCACAGTGATTGCACAGATTTCAAGAACTGTGGCGATCCTGTGGGAGCGGGCTTGCCCGCGAAAGCGCCGGTGCAGACGAAGCAGTACTCACAGGAGCCACGATGTTCAAGACCATTGAAGAACACGTACGCAAGCAGGTCGCCCCCGCCGCCCTGCGTGCCGAGTTTCGCCAGCATGAATTCGAAGCCATGCGCCCGTTCTGCATGCTGGTGTTCTGCGTCAGCATCCTGATCTGGCTGGTGTTCGACCTGATCGTCAGCTTCCTCGGCGGCCAGGGTTTCACCTGGCTGTCCTACCTGTTCATCACCCTGCTCGGCTGCCTCACGGTGATCCTGCGCTTCACCCGCAGCAGCCACCATTTCGACGTGCTCAACCTGCTGTTCATCAGCGCCATCACCTTGGGCATGCGCCTGGTCATCGAAGGTATTCCCGAGCCTCTGCGCCCCGTGTGGCTGGTGCTCGGCGTGTCGACCGTGCTCTATGCCGTTTCGGTTCTGCCCGTGCGGCGCTGGTCGTTCTTCTGCGCCCTGACCATTACCTGGGTGATGCTCAACCCTTTCTACCACACCCGGATCGAAGCCGATGAACTCGAAGGCGCCATGCTGATCAGCTACGCGCTATTCCTCAGCGGCCTGGTGACCTACAGCTACCTGCAGATACGCCAGGCCAAGCTGCACAACTTCTACCTGTCCAAAGTGTTGCTGGAGCAGGCCTACATCGATGCCCTGACCGACATCCCCAACCGCCGCGCGTTCATGGCCAAGGCTGAACGCCAGCTGCACCTGGCAAAGCCTGGCCAGTACCTGGCGATGATCGACATCGACAACTTCAAACGGGTCAATGATTGCTTTGGGCATGATGTCGGCGACGAGGTACTCAAGCGCGTGGCCATGCATATTCGCGCCAGCATGAACGGTTTCGAGTATGCCCGGCTGGGCGGCGAGGAGTTCGCGATTCTGTTCGACGGCCTGGACGAGCAGCGCGCCATGCAGCAGGTTGGCGGCTTGTGCAGCAGGGTGCGCGAAGACAATGCCGATCACCCGGTGACCATCAGTATCGGCCTGGCCCAGGTCAACCGTGGCGATTCCTTGACAGCAGCGCTGGTCCGGGCGGACCAGGCGCTGTATGCGGCCAAGCACAGTGGCAAGGACCGGTTCGTGCTGTGGCAACCGGCCCCATGAGCGAGAGGCATGGCGCATCATGCCTGGATCGCTTAGACGAAGTAGCAGACCAGATACGACTTACCCACGCGGCGATCGGTGTTGGCGGTACCGCCCAGGATCAGACGTTGTGGGTCCGGGGCCAACGCACAACGCGCCACGTCGGCACCCGCCTCGATATTGGTGCGTTTGAGGCCGCCGTCACCGAAGGTCGGATCGAGCAAGCCGTTGGCCTGGAACCGCCCTACGAGGAATTCGGTTTCCCTGGCGCTGTAGGGAATGCCCGTCAAGCCGGCAGCCACGCTACCGCCTTCGCGCCCCGGCTGACAGTGCACCCAGCGCGCGCCCGAGGCGACCGGGGCCAGATGCACCTCGCCACCATTGAAGGTTGGGTCGAGCCGGCCATCGGCGGTCACGTGCCCCTGTACAGCTGCGTAGGGCAATCGATCGGTCGAGCCGCTGACGATCAAGCCACCGTCTCCACGTTCGATTACGTCATAAAACTCGATGCCTATCCTGTTCTTGCCTCGCGGGGCCGTTACCCGAAGGATCCCGCCTGTACCAAAAGCAGGATCAAGCATGTCGTCGAGGCCCATGCGCAACAGCACGCCTTCACCGTCTGTGGCACCCCAGGCGACGATTCGACCATCAGCCAGCTCGGTGACACCTTCCATCCAGACGTTAGGCTCATCGCATAGCGGTAATTGCCACACGCCACCCTCATGGAAACAACCGTCCAGGTTGCCACATGCCGTGACACGCACCAGCAAGCCACAACTTTGTGCCTGCTCATCGAATCGTGTTATAGCGATCAACAGTTTGCCGTTTCGCTGCTGGATAAGGCCATACGGTTCGTCATATTCGCTCAGTCCCTTCAGTTCGAGCCTGACAATGCCGCCTTTACCAAAACAAGTGTCCAGGGAACCATCATGCTTGAAACGCGCCAGGAGCGGATATCTCACGGCCCTTGAGCGGTCCTCGGCCAGTACGATGAAACCATCCTCTGCAGAGGCAATCACCTCCACTGGTACCGCGCTTACCCCCGCGCCAAAGGCAGCCATGACAAAGCCACCGTCACCGAAGCTGGCATCCGGCTGTCCTTCAGCCGTCAGGCCCGCCAGCCCAACATAAGGCTGACCGGCATCCCGGTACTGGGCCAGCGCGATAAGCCTGGATTGACTGATTGCCAGCCCATGCACGCCACTCTCCACACCACCAGGAAATACAATTTCCACTTTGCCTTGGTCACCGAACGCTGGGTCAATTTTGCAACTTCTTACCACGCTGTTATCTAACATCTTGATCTGACTCACATAGAGAACTAGGAGGTGAATTAATTCCATTCGCAGCCCTACATGTCCAGCCCTGAGAAACATACAAAATATTACCGTCCAGCAATTTGGGGGCAATGAAAAAAATCCAAATATAAAAGTTGAAAAACCCTATACAAAGTTACAGGCCACCTCTCTCGGACCTGCATGTTTCAGGAAACTTATCTTATATTAATGATCCTGTTTTCCAACGCCGTCAGACCACAGGCAAGCGAATCCTGAACGATGCGCCTCCCAGGGTCGAGTGACCGACCGTCAAGGTTCCCCCCTGCCCCTCGATCGCTCGGCGACTGATCGCCAGGCCCAGACCGAAACCGCCGGTATTGCGGTCGCGGCTGCGGTCCAGGCGATAGAACGGCTGGAAGATCCGCTCACGCTCCTCGGCCGGGATACCGATGCCGTCATCTTCCACGGTCAACAGGCAGGCACCGTCCGCCTCCAGGCGCAGCCTAAGCAGCAGGCTTTGATCGCAATAGCGCATGGCGTTGCGCACCAGGTTCTGCACGGCCCGGGCGGTCAACCGTGGGTCCAGTACAAAGCGTGGCAAGTTGTCCTCGGCCTGCACTTCCCACTGGATGCCCCGGGTATCGAGCTCTTCGGCGAAACCGCCGAGTACACTGTCGACCAGCTCCAGCAACGACACCTCGACCCGCTCCCGCGCCTGGTCGGCGTTGTACAGGCGGCTATAAGAGAGCAGCTCGAGCACCAGCTCGTCCAGCTCGCGCACATGCCCGACCAGTTCCAGCAGGCGCTTGCGGCTGGCCGGTGGCA
The DNA here is from genome assembly GCF_024349685.1 of Pseudomonas sp. LRP2-20. Classification (NCBI taxonomy): domain Bacteria; kingdom Pseudomonadati; phylum Pseudomonadota; class Gammaproteobacteria; order Pseudomonadales; family Pseudomonadaceae; genus Pseudomonas; species Pseudomonas sp. LR2-20. The sequence continues at coordinate 3,327,827 of NZ_AP025944.1, forward strand.
CCTCGTCGAACAGCAGCACCAGGCCGAAGTCCAGCCTTGTCAACGGTGTGCGCAGCTCGTGGGATACCGCGTTGAGCAGCTCGCGCTGCTGGTTGACGTGGCGCTCCAGGTCGCTGGCCATGGTGTCGAACACCCCCGCCAGTTCGCCGATGTTCGAGTGCGCAGAGATGTGCGTGCGCTCGGCCATGTGCCCCTGCCCCAGGCGCCGTGCGGTTTCCTTCAGGCGCTCCAGGTCGCGCCAGTGCGGCCACACCCAGAGCAGCAGGCAGCCGAGCATCGCCGCACCGATCAGCACGGTCACGCCCCAGGACAATACGTTGATGTCCAGTGGGTCCGGGGGTGAATGCAGGCTGACCAGCCAGTCCTTGTCCAAAGGTGCCAGCACCGTTTGGTAATAGCCCCAGTCGCCGATGCGCACGGCGTACAGACCGTGTTCCAGGCGTGCCTGTTCCTGCGGGCTGAGGCCGGCCTTGTCACTGCGCAGCAGCTTGACCTCCAGTGGCGCGAAGACCTTGGCCAGGTCCTGCTCCACCGCCGGCCATTGCGCCTGCGGCGCCTGGCGGAACTGGCGCACGATCAGCGACTGCACGCCCTTGGCCTGGTCCAGGTTGTAGGCCATGAACCGGTCATGGAACAGGCCGACGATGGCGTCCGGAATCAACAGCAACGCCCCGGCGTAGGCGACGATGATCACCAGATACAGGCGCACCAGGATCTTCAGCATGGCGCGTCAGCACTCCCACTCGACACGGCTGAACAGGTAGCCCTTGCCCCACACGGTCTTGATCTTACGCGCCTCGCCGGCACTGTCATCGAACTTGCGGCGCAGCTTGGAAATGGCCACGTCCACCGAGCGGTCGGTACCGTTGAACTCGATACCGCGCAACTGCTGGAGGATGCGGTCGCGGCTGAGCACCTCGCCGGCGTTGCGCGCCAGCACCACCAGCAGGTTGTATTCACCGCTGGACAGTTCCACCTCTTCGCCGCGCCAGCTGACCAGGCGCTCGGCAAGGTCGATGCGCAGGCCGCCGATGAGGATCTGGTGGCTGTCCAGGCGCGGCTCGTTGACGCTGCTGCGGCGCAGCAAGGTGCGCACGCGGGCCAGCAGCACCCGGGGCTCGCAGGGTTTGGTCACGTAGTCGTCGGCGCCCATTTCCAGGCCCAGCACCTGGTCGTGGCTGTCGTCACGGGCAGTCAGCATCAGGATCGGCAGGCTCTGCGACGCCTGGCGCAGCAAGCGGCACAGTTGCAGGCCATCGATGCCTGGGAGCATCAAGTCGAGAATCACCAGGTCAGGGTTGTCTTGCCGGAAGGCGTCCAGCACGTGGTCGCCACGGGCAATCACCCGGACATGGAAATCGTTGCGTTGCAGGTAGCTGGCGATCAACTCGGACAGCGCACTGTCGTCTTCGACCAGGAGAATGTTGGGCATATGAGAAGGAAATAGATTTGAGGAAAGCTTCACCGGCCTCTTCGCGGGTAAACCCGCTCCCACAGGTACAGCACATCATTCAGACTGTGTGCAGTCCCTGTGGGAGCGGGTTTACCCGCGAAGAGGCCAGCACAGGTTCAAGCAGAATATAGAACCCCGCGAATCGTTAGGCCGCTTCTTAACACTTTTTCACACACCCCCAACAGCTGTTAACAGCCAGTCAGGCAACCCTTACCTTAGGATACGCAAGGTCATCATCGGAAGATCCGCATGCCTATTACCCTCCCCCCGCACCTGCGCCCTCTGGCGCTCGTGGCGCTGCTCACGCTGCCGTTGGCCGGTTGCGACGACTCGGCCGAGCAGGACGAAAAACAACCCACACCCCAGGTGCGGGTAGAAACCCTGCACTTGCAGCCCCTGGCCATCAGCACCGAGCTGAGCGGGCGCATTCTCGCCCCGCGCACAGCCGAAGTGCGCGCCCGCGTCGCCGGCGTGGTGCTCAAGCGGGTCTACCGCGAAGGCAGCGACGTCAAACAGGGCGATGTGCTGTTCCTCATCGACCCGGCGCCGTTCAAGGCCGACCACGACAGCGCCCGCGCAACCCTGGCCAAGGCCGAGGCCACGCTGTACCAGGCGCGCCTGCAAGAGCAGCGCTACCGTCAGCTGGTCGACGACAAGGCAGTCAGCCGCCAGGAATACGACAACGCCCGCGCCGCCTTCCTCCAGGCCGACGCTGCCGTTGCCGAAGCCAAGGCGGCGCTGGAGCGCGCCCGCCTGAACCTGGGCTATGCCACGGTCACTGCACCAATCTCCGGGCGCATCGGCCGCGCCCTGGTCACCGAGGGCGCGCTGGTCGGGCAGAACGAGACCACGCCGCTGGCGACCATCCAGCAGCTCGACCCGATCCATGCCGACGTCACCCAGTCGACCCGCGAACTCACCGCCCTGCGGCGGGCATTGCGCGCAGGTGAACTGCAGCAGGCCGGCGATGGCCAGGCCCGCGCCACCTTGATCCAGGACGATGGCAGTGCCTACCCGCTGCCAGGCAAGCTGCTGTTCTCCGACATCAGCGTCGACCCCAGCACCAACCAGATCACCCTGCGCAGCGAATTCCCCAACCCGGACCTCGACCTGTTGCCGGGCAGCTACGTGCGCGTGCGCCTGGAGCAGGCCGTGCAGCCCAAAGGCCTGAGCGTGCCGCAACGGGCCATCCTGCGTGACAGTGCCGGGGTGCCGAAGGTGCTGGTGGTCAACCCTCAGTCGCGCATCAGCGAGCGCCAGGTGGTGCTGGGTAACGCCCAGGGTGACCGCTGGCTGGTCAGCGAAGGCCTGGCGCCCGGCGAGCGGGTGGTGGTCGAAGGCCTGCAGCACGTCAAGGCCGGCGACCAGGTCCAGGTCGACCCTGACGCTCAGTCCATCGTCCAGCACAACGGCCAGTGAGGGCCTGATCCATGCCGCAGTTCTTCATCGACCGCCCGATCTTCGCCTGGGTGGTCGCGCTGTTCATCCTGCTTGCCGGCGCCCTGGCCATCCCCCAGCTGCCAGTGGCGCAGTACCCCAACGTGGCGCCGCCGCAGGTGGAAATCTACGCCGTGTACCCGGGCGCCTCGGCGGCGACCCTGGACGAAAGCGTGGTCAGCCTGATCGAGCAGGAGCTCAACGGCGCCGACAACCTGCTGTACTTCTCGTCGCAGAGCAGCCTGGGCAGCGCCACGATAACCGCCACCTTCGAGCCCGGCACTCACCCCGACCTGGCCCAGGTCGACGTGCAGAACCGCCTCAAGGTGGTCGAGTCGCGCCTGCCGCGCCAGGTGACCCAGCAAGGCCTGCAGGTAGAAAAGGTGTCCACCGGCTTCCTGCTGCTCGGCACCCTCACCTCGGAAGACGGCAGCCTCGATGAAACCGCGCTGTCCGACATCCTCGCGCGCAACGTGATGAACGAAATCCGCCGCCTCAAGGGTGTCGGCAAGGCGCAGCTGTATGGTTCCGAACGTGCCATGCGCATCTGGATCGACCCGCGCAAGCTGATCGGCTTCAACCTCACGCCTAACGATGTGGTCGAGGCCATCGCCGCGCAGAACGCTCAGGTCGCCCCCGGCAGCATCGGCGACCTGCCCGCCCGCGGCACCCAGGAAATCACCGCCAACGTGGTGGTCAGGGGCCAGCTCAGCACGCCCGAGGAATTCGCCGCCATCGTTCTGCGGGCCAACCCGGATGGCTCCAGCGTCACCGTCGGCGATGTCGCCCGGGTGGAGATCGGCGCCCAGGAGTACCAGTACGGCACCCGCCTGAACGGCAAGCCGGCCACCGCCTTCAGCGTGCAGCTGGCGCCGGGGGCCAACGCCATGGAAACCGCCACCCTGGTGCGGGCGAAGATGCAGGAACTGGCGCGCTACTTCCCTGAAGGGGTCAAGTACGACATTCCTTACGACACCTCGCCGTTCGTCAAGGTGTCGATCCAGCAGGTCATCAACACCCTGTTCGAAGCCATGCTGCTGGTGTTCGCGGTGATGTTCCTGTTCCTGCAGAACCTGCGCTACACGCTGATCCCGACCCTGGTGGTGCCGGTGGCGCTGATGGGCACCTTCTCCGTAATGCTGGCCATGGGCTTCTCGGTCAACGTGCTGACCCTGTTCGGCATGGTACTGGCCATCGGCATCCTGGTCGACGACGCCATCGTGGTGGTAGAGAACGTCGAGCGGATCATGGCCGAGGAAGGCCTGCCGCCCAAGGAGGCCACGCGCAAGGCCATGGGCCAGATCAGCGGCGCCATCGTCGGCATCACCCTGGTGCTGGTGGCGGTGTTCCTGCCGATGGCCTTCATGAAAGGCTCGGTGGGGGTGATCTACCAGCAGTTCTCGCTGTCGATGGCGGTGTCGATCCTGTTCTCGGCGTTCCTCGCCCTGAGCCTGACCCCGGCCCTGTGCGCCACGTTGCTCAAGCCGCTGGCCAAGGGCGAACGGCATGAGCGCAAAGGCTTCTTCGGCTGGTTCAACCGCCGTTTCGAAAGCATGAGCAACGGCTACCAGCGCTGGGTGCTGCAGGCGCTCAAGCGCAGCGGCCGCTACCTGCTGCTGTATGGCGTGCTGCTGGCCGTGCTGGGTTATGGCTTCAGCCAATTGCCCACGGCGTTTTTGCCCACCGAAGACCAGGGCTACACCATCACCGACATCCAGCTGCCGCCGGGCGCCAGCCGCATGCGCACCGAGCAGGTTGCCGCCCAGATCGAGGCGCACAACGCCGAAGAGCCGGGTGTCGGCAACACCACGCTGATCCTCGGGTTCAGCTTCTCGGGCAGTGGCCAGAACGCCGCGCTGGCCTTCACCACGCTCAAGGACTGGTCCGAACGCGGCGCCGACGACAGTGCCCAGTCGATCGCCGACCGCGCCACCCTGGCCTTTACCCAGCTCAAGGATGCCGTGGCCTACTCCGTGCTGCCGCCCCCGATTGATGGTTTGGGTGAGTCGACCGGTTTCGAGCTGCGCCTGCAGGACCGCGGCGGCATGGGCCATGAGGCGCTGATGGCCGCCCGCGACGAGCTGCTGGCCGGCGCGCAAAAAAGCAAGGTGCTGGCCAACGTGCGCGAAGCCTCGCTGGCGGAAAGCCCGCAGGTGCAACTGGAAATCGACCGCCGCCAGGCCAACGCCCTGGGCGTGTCGTTCGCCGACATCGGCTCGGTGCTGGACGTCGCCGTGGGTTCCAGCTACGTCAACGACTTCCCCAACCAGGGCCGCATGCAGCGGGTGGTGGTGCAGGCCGAAGGCGATCAGCGCAGCCAGGTCGAGGACCTGCTGAAGATCCACGTGCGCAACAGCAGCGGCAAGATGGTGCCACTGGGCGCCTTCGTCCAGGCCAAGTGGGTCAGTGGCCCGGTGCAGCTGACCCGTTACAACGGCTACCCGGCGGTGTCGATTTCCGGTGAGCCGGCGGCGGGTTACAGCTCGGGTGAAGCCATGGCCGAGATCGAGCGCCTGGTCGCCCAGCTGCCGGCCGGTGCCGGCCTGGAATGGACCGGCCTGTCGCTGCAGGAACGCCTGTCCGGCAGCCAGGCACCGCTGCTGATGGCGTTGTCGTTGCTGGTGGTGTTCCTGTGCCTGGCGGCGCTGTACGAAAGCTGGTCGATCCCGACTGCGGTGCTGCTGGTGGTGCCACTTGGGGTGCTTGGCGCGGTGCTGGCGGTGACCCTGCGCGGCATGCCCAACGACGTGTTCTTCAAGGTCGGCCTGATCACCCTGATCGGCCTGTCGGCGAAGAACGCCATCCTCATCATCGAGTTCGCCAAGCACCTGGTCGACCAGGGCGTGGACGCCGTCGACGCTGCCGTGCAGGCCGCGCGCCTGCGCCTGCGGCCGATCGTCATGACGTCGCTGGCGTTCATCCTCGGCGTGGTGCCGCTGGCCATCGCCACCGGCGCCAGCTCGGCGAGCCAGCAGGCAATCGGCACCGGAGTGATCGGCGGGATGCTCAGCGCCACCCTGGCGGTGGTGTTCGTGCCGGTGTTCTTCGTGGTGGTGATGCGCCTGGCGGGGCGCGGCCGCACCCAGGCCGAACAGGCGCGGGCACGCGAAGCCTGACTGGACAAGCCGTGCGTTGAATGAGAGGGTTCCGGGCATTGACTGCCCGGAACCCTTTTTCATGCCTGATGCCCTGCCCCCTTGCTCCGTCCTGATCCTCGCCGGTGGCCGCGGCCAGCGCATGGGCGGGCGTGACAAAGGCCTGCTGGAATGGCGCGGCGAGCCGTTGGTCGCGCATATCCAGCGTACCGTTCGGCCGCTCAGTGATGACCTTGTGATTTCCTGCAACCGCAACCAGCAGGCGTACAAGGCTTACGCAGACCAACTGGTGGGCGACGCCGAGGCGGACTTCCCCGGGCCGCTGGCCGGGGTGATTGCCGGGCTGCAGGTGGCCAGGCATGAATGGGTGGTGCTGCTGGCGTGCGATGCGCCTTTGGTTGACAAGGTGTTGATCGATAGCTTGCGGCAGTTGGCTGTGACCGGTGACAGTGTCGCAATGGTGCGCCAGGGCGGGTTTTGGCAGCCGATGTTCAGCGTCTTGCCGCGCCGGGTGTTGCCGGTGCTGGAGCAGGCTTGGCTGGCGGGTGAGCGCAGCTTGCAGAAGGCCTTGTTGCGGGAGGCGGTGCAAGGGCTGGAGTGTGCCGATGATGATCCGCGGCTGAGCAACTTCAATAGCCCCGATTTGCTGCAAGGCTGAATACTCCACCCTCTGTACCGGCCCTTTCGCGGGCAAGCCCGCGAAAGGGCCGGTACAGGCGATACATCATCGCGCCGTCAGTTCCTCGATGCTGATCTCGCGCATCCGGAACTTCTGCACCTTGCCGGTCACCGTCATCGGGAACTCGTCGACGAACCGGAAATACCTGGGCACCTTGAAGTGCGCGATCCGCGCTTTCGCCCAGTCGCGCAGCTCGTCCGCGCTGGCGGTATGCCCAGGATGCAGGCGCACCCAGGCGACGATCTCTTCGCCATACTTGCTGCACGGCACGCCGATCACCTGCACATCGGCGACTGCCGGGTGAGTGAAGAAGAACTCCTCCAGCTCCCGCGGGTAGATGTTCTCGCCGCCGCGAATGATCATGTCCTTGCTGCGCCCGACAATGCGCACATAGCCCTGCTCGTCCATCACCGCCAGGTCACCGGTGTGCATCCAGCCTTCGCCATCGATGCTCTCGGCGGTGGCCTTGGGGTTGTTCCAGTAACCCAGCATCACGCTGTAGCCGCGGGTACACAGTTCACCGATCGTGCCACGCGGCACGGTGTTGCCGTCGGCGTCGACCACCTTGCTCTCCAGCCGTGGCTGGGTGCGGCCGACGCTGGTCACCCGGCGCTCCAGGTCATCGTCGGGCCCGGTCTGCAGCGACACCGGGCTGGTCTCGGTCATGCCGTAGGCAATCTGCACCTCGGCCATGTGCATCTCACCGATCACCCGGCGCATCACTTCGATCGGGCAGGTGGCGCCGGCCATGATCCCGGTGCGCAGGCTCGACAAGTCGAATTCGCCACGCTGCGGGTGGTCCAGCTCGGCGATGAACATGGTTGGCACGCCATACAGGGCGGTGGCCTTTTCCTCGGCCACGGCGCGCAGGGTTGCCAGCGGGTCGAAGGCATCACTGGGGTAGATCAGCGTGCTGCCGTGGGTCATGCAGCCCAGGTTGGCCATGACCATGCCGAAACAGTGGTACAGCGGCACCGGTACCACCAGGCGGTCGTGTTCGGTGAGGCCCAGGCTTTCACCGACCATGTAGCCGTTGTTGAGGATGTTGCCGTGGCTGAGCGTGGCGCCCTTGGGGAAGCCGGTGGTGCCGGAGGTGTACTGGATGTTGATCGGGTCGTCGCAGTGCAGTTGCGCCTGGCGCTCGGCCAGGGCATCACGGCTGACCGACTCGGCACGGGCTTGCAGGTCATGCCAGGCGAGGAAGCCAGCCGGTGGTGAGAGCGCCAGGCTGACCACCCCGCGCAGTTCGGGGAAACGCTCGCAGACCAGAGCACCGGGCTGACCGTTCGCCAGGCCCGGGATCAGGCCCAGCAGCATGGCGTGGTAATCGGAGGTCTTGAAGGCGTCGGCGCAGATCACCCAGCGGCAGCCGGACTGGCCGAGGGCGTAGTCAAGCTCGCTGGAGCGGTAGGCCGGGTTGATGTTGACCAGGATCGCGCCGACCTTGGCGCTGGCAAACTGGGTGATGCACCACTCGGCGCAATTGGGCGCCCAGATGCCTAAGCGGTCGCCGGGCTGCACGCCCACGGCCATGAGTGCGCGGGCGTGCTGGTCGACGGCATCGGCCAGTTGCTGCCAGGTGTAGCGCAGGGCCTGGTGGCGGACCACCAGCGCATCGCGCTCGGGGAAGCGGGCGACGGTGGCGTCGAAGGCGTCACCAATGCATTGGCTGAGCAGGGCCTTGGTCGGGTTGCCCTGGGTGTAGCTTGGCTGGGGCATGGGCGCTCTCTTGTTGTTCTTGTGTGGTCTGGACTTACCTCTTCGCGGGCAAGCCCGCTCCCACAGGGATCTGCACAAGCGCTGCCGGTTGCGCATCACTTGTGGCAGCGGGCTTGCCCGCGAAGAAGCTCACACCGACTTAGCGGACGAACACCTGCGGTGTGGTGGTGGACATGTCACCGCCCGGCAGCTTGATGTTCTTCACCTTCTCCAGTGTCTCGGGGTCGAACACCGCCAGGTCATTGAAGGTGCCGCCCAGGTACAGCTTGTCGCCCTTCTTGTCGAAGGTCACGCAGTAATAGGTGTGCTCCAGATTAGCCGCCTTGATCAGCTTGCGCTGCTTGATGTCGTACTTGGCCAGGCGGTTGAGCACGCCGTAGATCTGGTTCGGGTCCTTCGGCGAGCGCAGGCCGGTGAAGTACAGCTCGGTCAGGTCGGCGAACTCCTGGGTGTGGGGTTTGCCGGTCTTGAGGTCGATGCTCAGGTAGCCGTACAGCGGCTGCGCCTCGTTCGGGTCCTGCTTGGCGTCCTTGAACCTGGCAATGGTGTAGAGCATCGAGAACTCATGGCGCGGGCTCTGGTGCGGCCAGAAGTACAGCACATCCGGGGCACTGTAGCCTTTGCGGTTCCAGTTGCGCAGCGGCAGGGCCACGGTGTACTTGCCGGTCTTCACGTCCATCTTGTAGATGTCCGGCCCCACGAAGAACAGGCTGCCATCATCGGCGGCGCGCATCAGGTAGACCTGGCGCGGCATCGGGAATGTGCGCAGCGGCTTGGCCTCCAGGCCGTCAGCGGTGCTGTACACCTCCAGGCGCGGTGGCTTGACCACGTAGTGGTCGTTCAGGCGCTGGGTCGGGTTGACCGTGGCGTACACCTCTTTGCCATCGGGGCTCAGGGCAAACGAGTACATCGACTTGCCGACTTCGCCGGGCACGCTGGACAGATTGGCGTGGAAGGTGGTCTTGCAGGTGTCCAGGTCGATGCCGTAGATGTCGGCATAATGGTTGTTGAGCACGTAGGCGGTGCGGTTGTCCGGCGCCATCATCGCGGTGCCGGGGCCGAACTTGTCGGGCATCTGGCAGCTCTTGTACAGCGTGTCGCTGGCCACGTCGATGACGTGCAGGTTGTTCGGGTAGTTGGTGGTGATCAGGTATTCCTGGCCAGCCTTGAGGGCCGGGCCGGCATCATCGGCCTGTACCGCCCAGGTGCAGGCTGTGGCGGCGATGGTCAGCGCGAGTTGCGCGCAGCGTCCAGCTTTCATGCGGTTTCCCCTTGTCATTCTTGTTGGGCCGGTCACTTGTCTTTAGGGAACACGGTGCCGAGGTTGCGCCAGTCTTCCTGGGAGTTGTTCGCCTGGGCGTTCCAGTCCTGGTAAGTATTCATCATGTCCGGCACCTGGGCCGGCCACCAGCAAGGGTCGGAGCAACCGTACAGGTCGGCCTCCATCGGCTGGCACAGCGAGCTGACGCCGCCAAAGGCGTCCACTTCCCAACCCGGGTCGGTGGTGGCGGTGCAGCCGGCCACCGCGCTCATGGCCAGGACGTCGGCGACGCGGTCTTCGGCGGCGGCCTGTTCGAGGATGCGCGCCTTGTTGTTCAGGGGCTTCAAATGCTTCATGTCAGTGCGCCTTCCGCGGGGTGATGTAGCGGTCGATGAAGGCCGGGTTGGCGGCCATGATGCGGCTGTAGACCTCGATGCCGAAGTCGACCCAGTCGCGCATCAACTCGCAGTAGTGGTAGGTCGGGTGCTGCGGGTCGCCGTAGCGGGCGTAGCTCTCGTGGTAGCAGCCGCCGGAGCACAGGTTGCGGATGCGGCAGCTGTCGCAGCCGGTGTTGCTGCGGTCCAGGCGCTGCGACAGGAAGTCGTTGAGCTGTGCCTGCTTCACGCCCTGGTGGACGTTGCCGAAGGTTGGCAGGCTGGAGCCGGTGAAGCGGTGGCACAGGTTCAGCTCGCCTTCGTGATCCACGGCCAGCATCTTCAGCCCGGCACCGCACGGCAAGGCCTTCTTGTGGCCTTCGTGGATGTCGGTGATCAGCTGGTGCAGGTTGGAGAAGCCGATGTTGCGGTGCTCCAGCGCCGCCTCCAGGTACTTGCGGCCCAGCGCCTTCATGTTGGCGAACACCTGCAGCAGCTCTTCGCCGGTGAGGTTGAAATCGGCCATGTCGCCGGAGGTGACCGGGGCAAAGCCGACTTCAGCGAAGCCCATTTCGTTGAACAGGTGGTTCCAGATGGTCTCGACGTCGGTGATGCCACGGGTCAGGGTGACCCGCGCGCCCACCGGGCGGCTGGTGTAGCGCGACAGCAGCAGGTCGGCCTTGCGCCGCACCACGTCATAGGTGCCCTGCCCGCCCACGGTGATGCGGTTGCGGTCGTGCACGGTCTTCGGGCCGTCGATACTGATCGACAGGCCGAAGCGGTGGGCGTTGAGCCAGTCGATGATCTCTTCGGTGAGCAAGGTCGCGTTGGTGGTCATGATGAATTCCACCTGCTTGCCGGCTTCGGCGAAACGCCGCTCGCAGTAGGCGACCATGTGCTCGATCAGCGGCCGGTTGGACAGCGGCTCGCCACCGAAGAACACCACGCTGTAGCGTTCCTCGTTGGGCGACTCCTTGAGCAGCATCTCCACCGAGGCTTCGGCGGTGGCGGTGCTCATCTTCTTGCCGGCGGACGGTTTGTCCAGGTCTTCCTTGTAGCAGTAGGTGCAGCTGAGGTTGCAGCCGGTGTTGACGTTGAGCACCACGGTGTTCAGTGCCGTGCGCTCGACCTGCTTGAGGGCGATTTCCGGGGTCAGCGGCGAGCCGTCGCTGACCAGCTCCAGTGCGATCAGCTCGCGCAGGGTGCCCTGGATTTCATCGCCGGCAAACTGCTGGCCAAGGCGCTGCATCAGCTCCTCGGCCGAGCAGCCTTGCTGGCGCAGGGTGTCGATGATACCGCCGGTCACCGCGTCGGCGGTGAACAGCGAACTGCTGGGGATGTGGAACAGCATGCGGTCGGCATCGACCTGCACTTCGTGCAGGTTGCGTTCGACCAGGTTCAGTAGCGCGCCCATGGCGACCTCCCGATAATCGATGCGTTGGAAAACCGTTGCCCACTGCCGTTACGGCAGCGGCGGGTTGTTCCAGCGCTGGACGGTGACGATCATGTGGCCCTCACCGCTCTGGCCGCCGTCTGCCAAGGTGGCGATGACTTTCAGGTTGCCGGCGTTGTTGGTCATCATCTTGCGCGCCGGGTTCGGGCCGGCACCGCCAGGCACGAACACACCGTCGGCCTGCATCTGCCCGGCGAACTTGACGTCTTCGTCCTCGACCGCACGCTCGTTGAACGGCTCGACTTTCCAGTTGGCCGGCAGGTAGCCGATACGCAGCGGCTGGCCATTGGCGTCCTTGCCCCAGGCTTCGGCTTCGAAGCGCCCCTGGACCTTCGGCACCGACGCACCGTTTTCGCCGATGCGGGCGATGGAGAATGCCGGCACCACCTTCACTTCCTCGACCTTGTCGTACACCGCCAGGTTTGCGCCCTTGAGCTCACCCACGGCAACTTCGCGCTGGCCAGGCTTGGCGTCGGCTGCGGCTCGGGCCTTCACGCGCACCAGGGTCGGGCTCTGCTCCAGCACCTCGGTCACTTCCACGCCGGCGCCCAGGTCAGGCTTGCCGGCAAGGCCGGTGCCAACCAGGGTGATCTCGCTTTCGCCACCGGCCTTGATGAATGCCGGCTGTACCGCGAGCAGGCGGGCCTTGCCCTCTTTGGCTGCGGTGAAGTCCAGGCCACGCTCGTCGTGATCGGCTTCGAACATGCGACCCTTCATCTCGCCGTCCAGCGCGGCGAAGACCTGGCGCAGGTTGCTGTCGCCGACCTTGACGTTGCCGCGCCATTCATAGCCGTTATAGAGAATCGCCGTGCCACTGCCGTTGAACGGCGTGCCGTCGGCGTAGCTGCCCTTGACCTCGACCTTGAAGGTATCGCCCTGGTCGGCGCTGACGGTCATCACCCCGCGCACATCGCCCTTGGCCAGCATGTGGCCGCTGAACGCCCACTGCCCCGGCAGTGCTTCGGCGGTCGGCTTGGCCTTCTGCCATTCGGCCCAGGCCGGGCTTTCCAGCGGGAAGCGCTTGGCCAGGTCCGGTACCACTTGCTTGAGGGCGATGTCCAGCCAGTCGCGGTCACGTGCCTGGGCCTGGTATTCCAAAGACGGCCACTGGCCGAGGTGGAAGTTGATCAGGTGTTCCCACTCCTGCGCCGGGCGCCGTTGCAGGGCGACACGGGCGCCGGAGTGGCAGCGGCCACAGGTTTCGCTGAGCTGGGTGTCGAAGTGCTCGACGGTGTTGAGCCGGCGCTCCATGGCGTAGCGCACGCCATCGGTCTCACTGGGCGCCAGGCCCTGCTTGTCGGCCAGGTACTTGACCAGGGCGCGACGGTCGTCGTCACTGATCTGCAGGCCATGCATGACCTGCATGCGGGCGATGCTCATCAGCCAGCCTTCCGGCGTCTTGCGCTGGTGGCTGATGCGGCTGTAGGTATCGTTGCCCTCAGGGATATGGCACCCCATGCACTTGTTCTGCAACAGGCTCGGGCCCTGCTCGGCCGCCATGGCCTGGGTGCCCAGCAGTGCGGCGGCGACCAGCGCCAGTTTGCCCGCATGCCGCCGGAGTCGAGTCGTCTTCAAGGTCAGACCTCCACGGTTGTTGTTCTTATGGTTTTCACACGCTTTGGGACAGCAGGTGTGCATGTGAAGGTTGTGATACAGAAACTGTGCCAAGTGGGATAAAAGTGTTGTATTTCAGGTTTTTAGCAGTTTTCGTCAGGGGTGTTGGGCGGTTGCCTGAGTCGTTGAAGCGTGCCATTTCGCGACAGGGTGTTTCATCCTGAGACAGGGCCTGCTGTGCAGGCCATTCGCGGGGCAAGCCCGCTCCCATAGGTACAGCGTATAGCTCAAGTACTGTGCAGATCCTGTGGGAGCGGGCTTGCCCCGCGAAGAGGCCGGCACAGTCACTGTTTCATCACCGTCTCACCTTGTCTCAATGTGCAACAGCGCAGCCTTGCAATCCCAACCTGGCACCTTCGCAAAACCCAACCCGTTCAGCACCTTGCGGCCATTGGGCAACCTTGGCACGGCCATTGCGCCAGTGCCTGCCACATCCAATGACAAGAGGCTCAGCCCCATGCTTTCCGAACTGCCCATCCTGCCCGCCACCCGCGCCTTCCTCGAACGCAAGCTGAAGATGCGTATCGGCGCCGACTGGCAGGACGCCGCCAGCGGCCGCACCCTGGCGTTCCGCAACCCGGCCACTGGCGAGGTGCTGGGCGAAGTGCCCGCCGCCGAGGCCGAAGATGTCGACCGCGCGGTGCGCGCCGCACGCCAGGCCTTCGATGATTCGCCGTGGAGCCGCATGCGCCCACGCGAGCGGCAGAACCTGCTGTGGCGCCTGGCCGACCTGATGGAGCGCGACGCGCAGCAACTGGCCGAGCTGGAATGCCTGAACAACGGCAAGAGCGCCGCCGTGGCCAAGGTCATGGACGTGCAGCTGGCCATCGACTTCCTGCGCTACATGGCCGGCTGGGCCACCAAGATCGAGGGTAGCACCGTCGAAGCGTCCATGCCGCTGATGCCCAATGACCAGTTCCATGGCTTCGTGCGTCGCGAAGCGGTCGGCGTGGTCGGCGCCATCGTCGCCTGGAACTTCCCGCTGCTGCTGGCCTGCTGGAAGCTCGGCCCGGCCCTGGCCACTGGCTGCAGCGTGGTGCTCAAGCCGGCCGACGAAACCCCGCTGACCGCGCTCAAGCTGGCCGAGCTGGTGGACGAGGCTGGCTACCCGGCCGGGGTGTTCAACGTGATCACCGGCACCGGCCTGAACGCCGGTGCAGCGCTGAGCCGCCACCCGGGCGTGGACAAGCTGACCTTCACCGGCTCCACCGAAGTGGGCAAGCTGATCGGCAAGGCGGCCATGGACAACATGACCCGTGTCACCCTGGAGCTCGGCGGCAAGTCGCCGACCATCGTCATGCCCGATGCCAACCTGCAGGAAGCCGCCGCCGGCGCCGCCACGGCGATCTTCTTCAACCAGGGCCAGGTGTGCTGCGCCGGCTCGCGCCTGTACGTGCACCGTAAGCACTTCGACAATGTGGTGGCCGACATCGCCGGTATCGCCAATGGCATGAAGCTCGGCAGCGGCCTGGACCCGGCCGTGCAGATGGGCCCGCTGATCTCAGCCAAGCAGCAGGACCGGGTCACCGGCTACATCGAGCTGGGCCGCGAGCTGGGGGCGACCATCGCCTGTGGCGGTGAAGGGTTTGGCCCGGGTTACTTCGTCAAGCCGACGGTGATCGTCGACGTCGACCAGCGCCATCGCCTGGTGCAGGAAGAGATCTTCGGGCCGGTGCTGGTGGCGATGCCGTTCGACGACCTCGACGAAGTGATCGGCATGGCCAACGACAACCCCTATGGCCTGGGCGCGAGCATCTGGTCCAACGACCTGGCGGCGGTGCACCGGATGATTCCGCGGATCAAATCGGGTTCGGTGTGGGTCAACTGCCACAGCGCGCTGGACCCGGCGCTGCCGTTCGGGGGTTACAAGATGTCCGGTGTCGGGCGTGAGATGGGCGCTGCGGCTATTGAGCATTACACCGAGCTCAAGTCGGTGCTGATCAAGCTCTGATGTATTGATCGCCTGCTGTGCGCTGGCTGCCCACTTTTATCCAGGGTGAACAGCGCACTGCCAGTGCTCCGTGGATGCAGGCTATTTTGTAACCCCTTGATTCAGACACTTTTTGACATCGGTTTCGAGCGTGAGGCCCTTGTCGGCCGCGCAGCGACCGCAAAGCAGCGCCAGTGCTGAGCCGGCGCCCTTCTCCAAACGCCGGGCGCTCGCAAACTGTGTAGGAAAGCGTGAAATTTCTCGGTTTCCCGGTCCTACAAACGCCTGTTTAACCTCAACACACCGTTCATTGCTGCCCCTTCGATCATTGCCCTAACCTCCGAACGCTTCTCGCATTCAAGGACAACGCAATGATCATGGACCTGGCCGCGCGCCTGACGCCGCAGCATCGCCGACTGTTCCGGTTTCACCACCCGGCCGAACTCGACCAGCCACTGCTGCTGCAGAGCTTCAAGGGCCAGGATGGCCTTTCACGGCCATTCGCCTACGAGCTGCTACTGCTCAGCGACACGCCGCAGATGCCGCTGAAGTCGATGATCGGCCAGCAGGTCAGCATCGAGATCGAACTGGCCGATGCCGCACCGCGCTTCATCAACGGCTACCTCACCCACTTTGCCAGCCTGGGCAGCGATGGCGCCCTGGACCGCTACGGCGCCACCCTGAGCCCATGGCTGGCGATGCTCCGGCACCGCACGGACACGCGCATCTTCCAGAACTGCACGGTCGATGAAGTACTCGCGCAAGTCTTTGCCCTGTACCCGGCTTACGCCGCCTATGCCTGGCGCCTTAGCCAGCCGCTGAAGCGCCACACCTACATCACCCAATACCGCGAAAGCGACCTCAACTTCGTCCAGCGCCTGCTGGATGAAGCCGGCTTGTTCTACTTTTTCGAGCACAGCCTCGAAGGCCACACCTTGGTCATCGGTGACGACTCCACCGTGCTAGACGCGCTTCCCGAGCAGCCGCAGATCCGCTTTCACAGCGCCTCGGTCACCGAAACCGCCGACTCGATCACCCAATGGTGCGGCCACCGCCAGCTGCAGGCCGGCAGCATGGCGGCGCAGACCTTCGACTACCGCCAGCCACGCAACCGCCTGCCAGTGGCAATGCGCAGTATCAACCAACAGGGTGAGGTGCAGCGCTTCGAGGTCTATGACCCCGGCCAGTACACCCACAGTACGTCTGACGAAGGCGAAGCGTGGATGCGCCTGCGCATCGAGGCGTTGGAGCTGACCGGCAAACGGTTCGAGGGCGCCAGCAACTGCCGGGCGATGCGCCCCGGCTACAGCTTCGAGTTGCTGCAGCACCCTGGCCATGAGCGTGGCCCGCTGGAGGAGCGCGAGTTCCTGCTGATGGAGGTGAACTGCGAAGGCCACAACAACTACCTCACCGGCCAGCAGGCCAGCTACTTCAACGCCTTCACCTGCGTGCGCAAGAAGATCCCATACCGCCCGCCGCTGGGCACGCCAAGGCCGACCATCAGCGGCCCGCAGACCGCCATCGTCGTCGGCCCGCCGGGCGAAGAAATCTTCACCGACGAACTGGGCCGGGTGAAGGTGCAGTTCCACTGGGACCGCCATGGCGGGTTCAACGAGCAGAGTTCCTGCTGGGTGCGCGTGGCACAGGCTGGGGCCAGCGGTGGGTTTGGCAGCATCCAGATCCCACGGGTGGAAGACGAGGTGGTGGTGATGTTTCTCGACGGCAACCCGGACCGCCCGCTGATCATCGGCAGCCTCTACAACAGCAGCAATACCCCGCCCTGGGCGCTGCCAGCGAACAAGACCCAAAGCGGTTTGTTGACGCGCTCGATCAAGGGCCAAGGGTCGAATGCCAATTTCTTGCGCTTTGACGACAAGGGTGGCGCTGAGCAGGTGATCCTGCATGCCGAGCGCAATCTGGATACGGAAGTGGAGGCGGATGAAAAACGCGTGGTGGGTGGCAATCGGTCCATCACGGTCGGAGGCAAGCACGCCGAAACCATCCGGCTGGAAAGCAGCACTGCTGTGGAAGAAGGGTCGTACTTCGTCACGGTCGATCAGGGGGCGGTGCGGATCAAGGCGGCAACGTCCATCACGCTGGAAGTTGGGGGTAGCCGCCTGGAAATGAAAGCGGATGGAAAAGTCATCCTGTCTGGTGTGGAGGTAGACCTCACAGGCAGCAGCATCATCAATTTGAACAAGAACTAGTCAGGGACAAGGAACAGTCTTATGCATCGTCCGAATATTTATGACCGGCTTTCACAGCGGCGCGAACAGCAAGAGCGACTTGAGCGTGAGCGGCTGGAACAGGAAGCATTGAAGGCCGTGCCGCCCCCGCGCTTTTTCACCAACGAACTGAGTTTTGTTCGCCCAGAAGCACTCAAGGACAAGACCTACCAACTTCTGACATTGACTGACATTGGGCCGAGTCCGTTTTCACTGGTAATAGGTCGGTCGCAGGTTTCACCCGACGTAGATCTGGAAGTGCTTTCTCAACGGCTGTTGAAGGAATTGGAGAAATCACTCGCTCATCTTCAATGGCTCGAGCCGCTTTCACCTGCCGAGGTGGCAGGCGTGGAGGCTAGACGAGCCGAGTTGCGCTGGCGTCAACAAGGTCAGCCCGTGCACCAGATTCAGCTGATTTTTCTGCACCGGGACGAACATGGATGCCCGCTACTGATTCAGATCACCGCGTCCAGCAACAATCCCAAGGGCATGACCGCTATCGAGCGCAGTGCCTTCGAGGAAATGCTCGGCAGCCTGGCGCTACGCGCAACGGAAGTTGAAAAGGCAGCCGCCGTATGACCGGCGCAGCTGCCCGACAGGATGATCCGGTAGAACACTCCAGTGCATTGAGCGGGTTATTGGCCGGCCTTGCTCTGGGGGCCGGAGCGGTGCTGGTCGGGATTGCAGTGGTCGGAACCGGTGGACTGGGTGGTTTGGCAATTGCGGCCATGATCGGCGCTGGCGCCGCAACAGGCGCTGGGATTGGTCAGTTGCTGGGAAGTCTTTCGCATGCTCAACGCGAGACCGGGTGGATTACCTCAGGCTCTGACAACGTGCATATCAATGGCAGGCCTGCTGCCAGAGCGCATGTCGATAAAGCGCTGTGCACCGATCATCCCGGCGTGCCGCAAACCCTGGCTCAAGGCAGTCGCACGGTTTACATCAACGGACAACCTGCTGCACGCGTTGGGGACAGTACGGTCTGTGACGGGAGAATTAGTGCGGGGTCATCGAACGTGTTTATCGGCGGTGATACCGAGACCACGGATGAGATCGTTCCAGAAGTACCCGGATGGCTTGAGGCGGCGGTATTTGGAGTGGGGGTTGCCAGTGCGGTGGCGTTGGTGGGGCCGGCAATGACGCTCTGGGGGATGTTTGGGGGTGTGGTTGGCGGCACCGTTGCAGGTGGCTATGGAGTAAAGCTGTATGGTCAGGATTCTGATCAACAAAAACTTTTGGCGTTTGGCGGAGCAGTGATAGCCGGAAGTTTGGCATCACGTTACCGATTCGGTGAGAACGGAGGTCTTGCTGCCAATTTTGGCAATCTGAAGATAACAAGACGTAGCGCAAAAGGCTATGTCGGCATGCTGCGCGGTGAGCTTTACAGGCTACCGGATGTGAAGACCGAGAGATTTCTCTATATCAAACGCCCGACCGATCAATTGAAGACCTTGCGGAGGGAGTTTGATAGCAGGGCTAGGTCTCAGTTTCTGAAAGAGTTATCCAGCGATGCGGAGAAGGTCACCCTCCTGAAAAAGGCAGGATTTAATGATGCGGAAATAAGCAGAATTCAAAGTGGAAGGGTACCTAGCAAAGAGTGGGAGGTTCACCATGTATGGCCTCTGGATGATGGAGGTACAAATGATTTTAGCAATCTGACACTTATCAAAAGTGAACCATTCCATAAAGTGTTAACGAATCAGCAGAAGGCTTTGACAAAAGGAATGCTGGCTGGCGATAAGCGCTGGATGGAGTGGCCAGTCATAGACTCGAAAATCTATCCGGGCCCCGGAGAATGAAATTGAATATTGAGGCTGAAAAGATAATACTAAAATTGATCAGTTCACTCTGTCCCGCGGAGATATTTGTGGGGAGGGCTGCCAGTAAGCATGATATTGAACTGCTTGAGCTATCTGTAAGGCGAGAATTTTCTGCAATTCTCCCGGAGCAGTATATGGATTTTTTGTCCAGGTTTGATGGCGTGGCATCAGGAGGGGTATTTATATATTCAAGTCGGCCGCATAAGTATCCTGACAGTGATGGCTTTAGTCATGACTTTTTAGAATTAAACCAAATTGCGAGGGAGGTAGAGTTTATGAGGAATTTTTTAGTGTTTGGGGAAAGCGATCAAGACGAGTATGTGCTGGACTTGCTGAGCGGAAGATACCAAGTGAGGGATAAACAAGCTTTTGATAATATTTTTGAGGAATTCGAATGTTTCGACGATATTTTAGGCTTTATGGTGAATCTAATCATGCAGCGCACTTGAGAGGCTGATAAATTTAGCGCTCTGTACTATTACATTGAGCCGGAGGTGGCAGGAGGGCTGGGTGGCGGGACAGTTCTGGATGCCTCTATACATCCTCCTGTTGTTCACTCTTTGGAATTTCAGTTTGATGGTTGGCTTGGCGATCAGCTTCTTGAGTCTTTTCCTTGCTTTATTGTTGCTGAAGTCGTATCGATCGCAATAAAAGAGGCTGGCCTCTCGGGGGTCGGCTTTGGTCCTGTTGGTGTTAAAAAATCCGAAATCTTTGATGCGTTCAACCCCGGTGTGATGCTTCCGGAGTTTGTATGGTTGAAGGTTTTCGGCGTAGCGGGTGTCTCTGATTTCGGTCTGGCTCAGGATCATCGTCTGGTTATTTCGGAAGCGGTATATAAACTTCTCAAGAGGTTTGGTCTGGAAAATGCGGAAGTTCGGGAGTGTAGCTAGAGGCGTTGGCTTTTGTTGAGGTGGTTTTGATTGCATGAGAAAGCGGGTTAAGGAACGGATTGTGATCTGGCTCTCACTCTGCCCCCGTTGCAGTGCTTGCTCTGATGTGAGGGTGTCAGAAATTTTGTGTTCGGGCATAACATGAGTAAGAGGTGCATGTATGCCAACCAAAAAGAAACCCTTGCGTAACCTGCCCAAAATCCCCAAAGAGCTGCTGGAGCAGTTCGGTGAGGGCCTGATGACCGCAGAGGCTATCGAGGATGCCTCTGCGGCGTTCAAGAAGGCCTTGATCGAACGCGCTCTGCATGCCGAACTTGGCGACCACCTGGGTTATCCGCCGGGCGCGCAGCGCCCAGAGGATGAAACCAACCAACGTAACGGCAAGAGTGGGAAGACGGTTTTGACCGGTGATGGCCCGCTGCGTCTGGAAATTCCTCGCGACCGAGACGGCAGTTTTGCGCCCATTCTCATCCCCAAGCACGAGCGGCGGTACACCGGTTTCGATGACAAGATCATCGCCATGTACGCTCGTGGAATGACGGTCAGAGAGATCCGGGCCTTTCTGTCCGAGCAGTATGGAACCGACGTTTCGCCTGATTTCATCAGCTCTGTAACTGACGAGGTCATGGAAGAGATTGGTGCTTGGCAACAGCGGCCACTGGAGCCGATGTACCCGGTCATTTTCTTCGATGCGCTGCGGGTGAAGATCCGCGAAGAAGGCTTGGTGCGTAACAAGGCCATCTACCTGGCACTGGGTGTTCTACCCGACGGGACCCGCGATATCTTGGGTATCTGGATCGAGAACACCGAGGGTGCAAAGTTCTGGATGAAGGTCTTTAACGATCTCAAGACACGTGGTGTCGAAGATGTGCTGATTGCCGTGACCGATGGCCTCAAAGGCATGCCAGAGGCTCTCAGCGCCGTGTTCCCAGAGACGACGCTGCAGACGTGCATCGTGCACCTGATCCGCAACAGCCTGGACTACGCAGCCTGGGACAAGCGCCGGGCACTGGCCAAGGCGCTGAAGCCGATCTACCAGGCCATCAATGCAGAAGCGGCTGAGCAGGCACTCGATGAGTTTGAAAACGGGCCTTGGGGCAAGCAGTATCCAACGGTCGTTGCGGCCTGGAGACGCGCCTGGGATCGAGTGATTCCGTTCTTTGTCTTCCCGCCAGCCATCCGGAAAGTGATCTACACCACCAACGCCATCGAGAGTATCAATGCCCAGCTGCGCAAGATCATCAAGACCCGAGGCCATTTCCCGAACGATGACGCAGCTACCAAGCTGATCTGGTTGGGGCTGCGAAACATCACGGCGAACTGGGGCTCAGCGGCGCATGATTGGAAAAGTGCGATGAATCAATTCGCGATTTTGTACGGAAATCGGTTCATCAGGCCAACCTGGTGAAAATCAGGGCCTGCCTGACGGCAGGCCGTTACCGGCCCGAACACAAAAAATCTGACACTTCCTCTGATGTCAACCGTGAACTACCCTCCGAGCCTGCCATGTTCATGGCCATTCGCTAGAGTACGGTTTACTAACCATGAACTCTCCAATATCTTGAGCCGACTGCAGTTGTTCGCTAGATACTGCACCTCCTTGCCCAGCACGCTCTGCGCGCTCAACGATAACCTTGCTCAACCAGCCATCGCCGCAGCATCATCTGATGCTCCACCGGCTTCCCATCCAATTCGGCATCAAGCGCTCCACCTGCAAGCAATCTGAGCACCACCGGTGCCAACTCGATCCCCTGCAAATGCCACACGCCCAACGGCTGATCCGCCGTCACCACCACCTCGGCCTCGTCCACCAACCCCTCACGCAACACCGGCCGCCGCGCCACCCGCACCGCCGTCCAGTCCGCCGCCAGATGCAACGGCTGCGCATCCGGCCAAACCCGACGGCGTTCCCAGAATGGCTGCCCTGCGCGTTCAAGCTCCTGCCCGTAGAAGTCCCGCCCGATACGGGCAAAGCGCAAAAACAGCTGCTCTATCCGCTGCTGATGGAACTGCCTGGCCAGTGCCGCGCGCTCAGGCCGGCGCAGCAAGGTGTTGATCACCACCGGTGCCTGCAACGCCGAGGACAGCGACTGGAAAATCCCGTTCCCCGACAATGGGTCAACCGCCATCGCCGCATCGCCCACCCGCAGCCAGTCATCCCCGACACAGTCGCCCGCGAGGATTGCCGTGCTGCTGCGGGCATGCACCTGAGCAGGTTCCAGCGCACGGGCATCGAACAACTCGGCCACCAGCGCCGACGCACGCCGGCGTGCGGCGCAATATTCCGGCAACGCCGCCTTGCCCGGCAGCCCCTCGGCGTCCAGCGTGACCTGCCAGTAGCAACGGCCATCGGCCAGCCTGGCCATCCACGCCCAGCCATCGTCCAGGCTTTCCACCGCCGACGCCGGCTCGCCAGGTGCTGACTGCCAGAGGTTGAGCAGGCTGACCGTTTCCGGGCCACGCAAGCGGTCGGCCGCCAGCGGCGCCTGGCGACCGCGCGCTTCGACCAGGAAGTCGCCCTGCAGAAGCTGCCCGTCATCCAGGCGTACCTGGTAGCCCTCGGCGCGGGAAACGTCGCGTACACGCCCTTCCACCAGCGTCACCCCTGCCCGCGTCAGGTCATCGCGCAAGGCGCGGTCGAAACGCTGGCGATCGAGCAGAAACTCCTGATTCAGTTGCAGGTGCTGGCCATTCCAGCGCACCTGGCGCGTCGCCGGCACCGCCGCCTCGGCCAGGGCGCCACCCAGGCCGGCATGGCGCAGCCCTTCCAGCACCCGTTGCGAAACCCCTTCCACAGCGGCAAACCGTCGCCAATCGGAGACGACGGTGACCGGGTAACCCAGCCGGCACAGGCCCAGCGCAGTGGCAGCACCCGCTGGCCCGGCGCCCAGTACCAGAATGCGAGGTTCAGGCATCTGCCGCACCTCGGCGCTCCGGGCCGCTGAACGCAGCATTGGCCTGCAGCCAGGCATAGACCTGTTGCCGGTCCAGGCCAGGCTGCTGCTGCAACAGCGTCGCAATCCGCCCGCTCACCGCCGCACAGCCAAGACTCGCTCCGGCCCGGCCGCGCTCGCCGACATGGCCACCGAAGTCGGCCTGGGCACTGCCGAGCCACGACCATTGCCCTGGCGCGCAACGGGCATCGCCGGTGATGCGGATGACCCCCGGATACGCAGCCGGGTACACCGCACTGCCCTGCGCCGGGCTGGACGCGCACAGCAGCACCCCGGCCTGCTGCACCTCGGCACAGGCCTGGCGCAACACGGCCCGGTCCTGCTGCAAGCCAAGGCTGAGATTGATCATCGTCACACCCTGCTCAGCCAGCCAGAACAACCCGGCGGCAACCTGCAAGGCGCTGGTGCTGCCTTGTTCGGTGAATACCTGGGCCAGCAACAGCGGCAGTTCGCCCGCCTCGGCTTGCAAGCTGGCCAACACAGCGCTGCCATGGCCAAGCCGGTCAGGTTGCAGCTCACCCTCGCACAGCACACCCTCGTCCAGCCAGAAGCTTCGCGCTGCGACCAATGCCTGCGAAGGCGCACAACCACTGTCGATCACCCCGACCCGGAACTCAGCGACCATGCTTGATCACCTCCTGGGGCAGAACGCGCAGTTGCCCACCTTGCAGATGCAGGTGCAGGTCGGCATCGGCCAGGGTCGATGCACGGTGGCTGATCAAGATCCGCGTGCGCCCGGCGAACAATTCGTCGATGGCGGCGATCACTTCGCGTTCGGTGGCTTCGTCCACCGCCGAGGTCGCCTCGTCGAGCACCAGGATCGAAGGCGCCTGCAGCACCGCCCGGGCGATGGCGATGCGCTGTTTCTGCCCGCCGGAAAGCTGCTGGCCGCGCTCGCCAAGCAGCCCGTCCAGGCCCAGCGGCAAGCTCTCGACCAGGCTGTCGAGGTGAGCCAGTCGAACCACCCGTTCCAGCTCCTCACGGCTGGCCTGTGGTGCGCCATAGGCAAGGTTCTGCGCCAGGGTGCCGCGGAACAGCACGATGTCCTGGCTGACCACCGCGATGCGCTGGCGCACGGCGGCCAGATCAAGCTCGCGCAGGTCGGCGCCATCAAGCAGGATGCGCCCGGCATCCGGGTCGTAGAAGCGCTGCAGCAGGTCGATCAGGGTCGATTTGCCGACGCCGGAGGCGCCGCTGATGGCGACTTTCAGGCCACCGGCGATGCAGGCGTCGACCTGCGCCAGTACCGCACCCTGGCGCCCGTCATGGGCAAAGCTCACGCCTTCCAGGCGCAACTCGCCCGGTCCTTGCGGCATGGGCCTGGGCGATTCAGCCTCGCGCACTGCCACGGTTTCCTGCTTGAGCTCCATCACCCGGCCCAGGCTCACCGCCATGCGCTGCACCGCCACGTACAGGCCCAAGAGGCTTTGCACCGGGCCGACCGCCATGCCCATGTAGGTTGAAAACGCGATCAGCGCGCCAAGCTGCCAGGTGCCCTGGATCACCCACCAGCCGCCGACCAGGAACGCGCAGGCGCGGCACCAGGAGGTCAAAGTGCCGGGGATCGCCTGGGTGAAGAACTCGGTCACCTGCACCTTGAGCAGCTGGCGCATGTAGCCCTGCCCCAGCTGGTCCAGGCGCCCGGCTTCACGGTTCTGCTGGCCGGCGGCCTGGATGAACTTCATGGCCGGCAAAGTCTCGACCAGGAACGACGACACGTCGGCCGAACGCTCGCGCAGGTTGCGTACCTCGCGCTCGACCTTGCGCCGCATCCAGCGCAGCCACAGCACTTCGATGGGGATCAACAGTGCCAGCAGCAACGACAATTGCCAGGACAGCATCAGCATCAGCGCCACCGCGCCGACCAGGCCAATCACCGCCGAAACCGCCGAAAACAGCGAGTCCACGGCAAAACGCTGGATCTCGGCAACATCGCCGTCGAGCCGCGAGAGGATGTCGCCGGTACGCCGACGCCCGTAGAAGGTCGGCGACAGCTGCTGCAGATGGCGGTACAGGTCATCGCGCAGGGCAAACAGAATGCGCCCCGACAGGCGCGTGTGCAGGTAGCGGTTGACGCCCGCCAGCACGGTGCCCAGCAGGCCGGCGCCGATCATGATCGCCGCCATGTGCCAGAGGGTCTGGTAATCCTTGGCCAGCAGGCCCTCGTCGATCAGCGTCTTGACCAGCCAGGGCTGTACCAGGGCCAGCAGCGAAGCGCCGAAGGACAAGCCCAGCAGCACGCCGATGGCCCGTTGATGGGGGCGGACGAAACCATACAGCCAGGCCAGGGCCTGGCGCATGAGCAGAGGGTTGCTGGATTCCACCAGCCTGGCGAACAGGTTACCCATGTCAGCCGCGCAACTGCTTGAGCTTGCGGTACAGCGTTGCCCGGCTGATACCCAGCGCTTCAGCGGCAGCCGAAACATTGCCCTGATGGCGAGCCAGGGCGCCACGAATCAATTCCAGTTCGTTGTCCTTGAGGCTGCCGGAAGGCGTCGTGCCGCTGGCCAGTTCTTCCAGCAGGCAATCGGTCAGGTGGTCGAGGGTCAGCACCTGCTCACCGTCCTCGCGCATGGCCAGTGCGGTGCGCACGACCATTTCCAGCTGGCGGATGTTGCCCGGCCAGTCGAAGCCTTCGAGCAACGCCGCCAGGGCCGGGTCGAGGCTCACGCCCTTGGCGCCGGACTTGTCCAGCAACCCCTCGATGATGCTCGCCAGGTCATCGCGCTCGCGCAGCGCCGGCAGGCGCAGAGACACGCCGTTGACCCGGTAGTACAGGTCTTCGCGAAAATGCTGCTCCTGCACGAGGCGCTTGAGGTCGCGGTGGGTGGCGCAGATCAGCGCCACGTCAATGTCCTGCTCGTCGCCCGCGCCCAGCGGCGCCACCCGGCGCTCCTGCAGCACGCGCAACAGCCGGGCTTGCAGGGCCAGCGGCATGTCACCGATCTCGTCGAGGAACAGCGTGCCACCCTGGGCCTGCATCAGCCGCCCGACCATGCCGCCGCGGCGCGAGCCGGTGAAGGCACCCTCGCGGTAGCCGAACAGTTCGGACTCGATCAGCCCCTCGGGAATCGCCGCGCAGTTGACCGCAACGAACGGTTTGTCGGCACGCGGGCTGGCCTGGTGCAGGGCACGGGCCACCACTTCCTTGCCGGTGCCGGTCTCGCCCAGCAGCAACACTGGCAAGCCATTGCCCAGGCCCTGGCGGGCCATGCGCAGGTTGCGCGCCAGCCGCGCATCACCGCCGGCCAGGGCATCCAGCGCGGGGGATTTGTTGGGCGCTGCCGGTCTGGCCTGCGCTGCGCCGCCATTGAGCGGGCTGTGCCGTGGCAACTGCAGTGCACGGAAGAAGAATTCGCCCTTGGCCGTCTGCACGGTGCTCACACCCCCCTGCCACAGGCGGGCGATGAAGGCGGGTGAACGCTCACCCAACAGGTCGCTGCTGCGGCGCCCGATCAGGCCCTGGCGTGGCACCTGCAGCAATTGGCAGGCGTTGTCGTTGGCGGCCAGCACCTCGCCGTCCAGGCTCAGGGCCAGCAGGCCGTGCCAGGCACTGTTGAGGTATTGCGGGCGGCTGTGGAAGGCCAGCACCAGTTGCTCAGGGTGGCACAGGCCGAACATGCGGCTTTCGATATTGCCAGCCGCCAGCATAAGCATGGTCAGGCTGTCCTGGGGCTGGGCCATGACCCCTTCGCGGGTGATGTCGAGCACGCCGATCACTTCGCCGCGCGGGTCGCGCAGCGGTACCGAAGTACAAGAGAACGGGCTGAGGCGGTCCAGATAATGCTCGCCGCAGTTGATCAGTGTCGGCCGGCCTTCGACCACGGCGGTGCCAATGGCATTGGTGCCACGCAGCGATTCGCTCCAGCAGCTGCCGGGGTGCAGGTCGCGCAGACCTTCGCGTTCCAGTACGTGCTTCTGCCCTTCGATGGCCAGCACGTTGGCCTGGGCATCGCCGAGGATGATGATGCCGGCCTTGCCCTGGCGTGAGACCAGGTAGTCCAGCTCTGGGGTGACGGCGTCCACCAGCAGGCGGTTGCGTTCCAGCAGGGTGCGCAGGTCGTGGCCTTGCTGCAGCCCCAGGCCGACCTGTTCGCCTTGCAGGCAATCCAGGCCATGGCCAAGGCTGCGGCGCCAGGAAGCGTCGATTTCATCGCGCAGCATGCCCATCGGCAGCTCGCCTTCGCTGGCCAGACGCAGGCGGGCCTGGCGGGATTCATGCAGCGGGTCTTGGGCGTTTGTTATGGGGAATTGTCGCGCCATGGTTTGCTCCAGCTGTGGCCCTTGGGGTCAGGGCTACGGGCTTGGTATTTTTTTCCGCAGTGTGCGGGAGATTTTGGTGGGCGTCGAGGTGCATGGTTTGGGAGATGTGTTGCCTGGGAGATCGAGCGCCGCCCGCGCGGCGCATCGCGAGCTCTGCTCGCTCCTACGTTTGTTTCGGGCCAGTAATGCCTGTGACGGGCGCGCGCGACCGCCTGGTTCGTAGGACGCGATATCGCGCCAGGAAGTGTCAGATTTTTTGTGTGCGGGCCGGTAACGGCCTGCCGTCAGGCAGGCCCTGATTTTCACCAGGTTGGCCTGATGAACCGA
Organism: Pseudomonas sp. LRP2-20; assembly: GCF_024349685.1. Taxonomy (NCBI): domain Bacteria; kingdom Pseudomonadati; phylum Pseudomonadota; class Gammaproteobacteria; order Pseudomonadales; family Pseudomonadaceae; genus Pseudomonas; species Pseudomonas sp. LR2-20. The sequence continues at coordinate 3,355,321 of NZ_AP025944.1, forward strand.
TTTCCGTACAAAATCGCGAATTGATTCATCGCACTTTTCCAATCATGCGCCGCTGAGCCCCAGTTCGCCGTGATGTTTCGCAGCCCCAACCAGATCAGCTTGGTAGCTGCGTCATCGTTCGGGAAATGGCCTCGGGTCTTGATGATCTTGCGCAGCTGGGCATTGATACTCTCGATGGCGTTGGTGGTGTAGATCACTTTCCGGATGGCTGGCGGGAAGACAAAGAACGGAATCACTCGATCCCAGGCGCGTCTCCAGGCCGCAACGACCGTTGGATACTGCTTGCCCCAAGGCCCGTTTTCAAACTCATCGAGTGCCTGCTCAGCCGCTTCTGCATTGATGGCCTGGTAGATCGGCTTCAGCGCCTTGGCCAGTGCCCGGCGCTTGTCCCAGGCTGCGTAGTCCAGGCTGTTGCGGATCAGGTGCACGATGCACGTCTGCAGCGTCGTCTCTGGGAACACGGCGCTGAGAGCCTCTGGCATGCCTTTGAGGCCATCGGTCACGGCAATCAGCACATCTTCGACACCACGTGTCTTGAGATCGTTAAAGACCTTCATCCAGAACTTTGCACCCTCGGTGTTCTCGATCCAGATACCCAAGATATCGCGGGTCCCGTCGGGTAGAACACCCAGTGCCAGGTAGATGGCCTTGTTACGCACCAAGCCTTCTTCGCGGATCTTCACCCGCAGCGCATCGAAGAAAATGACCGGGTACATCGGCTCCAGTGGCCGCTGTTGCCAAGCACCAATCTCTTCCATGACCTCGTCAGTTACAGAGCTGATGAAATCAGGCGAAACGTCGGTTCCATACTGCTCGGACAGAAAGGCCCGGATCTCTCTGACCGTCATTCCACGAGCGTACATGGCGATGATCTTGTCATCGAAACCGGTGTACCGCCGCTCGTGCTTGGGGATGAGAATGGGCGCAAAACTGCCGTCTCGGTCGCGAGGAATTTCCAGACGCAGCGGGCCATCACCGGTCAAAACCGTCTTCCCACTCTTGCCGTTACGCTGGTTGGTTTCATCCTCTGGGCGCTGCGCGCCCGGCGGATAACCCAGGTGGTGGCCAAGTTCGGCATGCAGAGCGCGTTCGATCAAGGCCTTCTTGAACGCCGCAGAGGCATCCTCGATAGCCTCTGCGGTCATCAGGCCCTCACCGAACTGCTCCAGCAGCTCTTTGGGGATTTTGGGCAGGTTACGCAAGGGTTTCTTTTTGGTTGGCATACATGCACCTCTTACTCATGTTATGCCCGAACACAAAATTTCTGACACCCTCTCGCGCCATGCGCCAAGGCGTTCGCGTGCAAATCCCACAGGAATAATTGGCCCGAGACAAACGTAGGAGCGAGCAGAGCTCGCGATGCGCCGCGCGGGCGGCGCTCGATCTCCCAGGCAACGCACCTCCCAAGGCATGCCCCCCTAACCCCAATACTGGGGAACACCGCCCACCAGAAAACCTGCCAGAAGCATCCCCTCAAACTCCCGAAACCCAGTCCCCACGCGCCCTCCAGCCAAACATGAAAATTTTGGCACGGCTGTTGCCCTAGTCCTCCCAGACGCCCCAAGTCCATGGGCCCGTTAGCAGGAGGAACTGACTCATGCTCCGACCGATACCCAACCCGCTGGCAGTGGCGATCGTCGCCGGCCTGTTCCAGCTCCCGGCGCAGGCAGCGCTGTACGCCGTCGACACTGGGCCCTATACACCTGAAAACGGTCACTACGCCGCCTGGTACCAGGATTCCCATGGCCGCACCCTTGACCTGTGCCTGTCCAAGGCCGTGAGCTCACGCGTCGCTGGCGCCCCCGGCGCACCGTCGTACATGTGCACCCTGTTGCCTGCCCCAGGCATCTTCGACGACACCCAACCCTTGGTCTTCCCGACCAACTGGCCGGATGAATCCTTCTGGTTCACCGCCGATGCGGCCATCAACGACGTCGCCAGGGGGGTCAACCTGACCTACGTCAGCGCACTCGAAGCCGCGTTCGGCGGTGGCGACCCGGCAGAAAACGACCAGATCAGTTTTGCCCGCGTGCGGATCCGCGTCGACGTGCCCGTGGCCGGCACCTACGTGGTCACCCACCCCTACGGCGTCGAGGTGTTCGATGTACCCGCCGCCGGGCGCCGCGCGATCAACATGACCCGCGACATCGGCATCGGCTCTGCCGGCACCTTTACCGGCGCACTGAAGGGCGATGTCGGGCCGTTCCTGCGCAGCGTCAACGGCCCCTACACCGAAGGCAGCGAGAAATTCATCGGTGACCCCAACCTCAACGAACGCGTCACCGGCAGCCCGTTCAACACCAACTTCGTACGCATCGAAGGCCCTAACGGCATCGACCTGCGGACCGACCTGTTCGCCGTTTCCGGCAAGCTCTCCGAAGTGATCCGGCCCACCCCGTTGATCCCGCTGCGCAGCACCTACTCGCGGCACACCGAAAACGGCGACCTGCGCGCCCAGCAGGATGTGTTCGTGCTGGCCCCTCCACCGCCCGGCAGCGCTACCCTGACCAGCCAGACCCCTAACCTGCCACTGACCGAAGCCAACGGCACCGGCACCTGGTATGCCCAGTCCGCGCTCAACCCGGCGCTGCCGACCAGCATGCTGGTCAGCGCCGACAACAGCGTGGCCATCCCCACCAGCAGCGTCACCACCGCCAGCTTGCCGCTCACCGACCTGGTCACCATCACCCGGGCCGAATACAGCCTGGCCAACGCCACCCTCACCGTGATTGCCACCAGCAGCGACGAAACCAACCCGCCTGCCATGACAGCACGCACCGGCAACGGCACCTTCATCGGCAATTTCACCGGCGACGGCGCCCAGAAAAACCTGGTAGCCAACTTGTCGCCCGTTCCGCCGGCCAAGGTGCAGGTCACCAGCGCCAATGGCGGTAGCGACATCGAAGACGTGGTGCTGGTGCCATGAACAGACAAAGGCTTGGCCTTCAAGGAGGCAGCATGAACACTTGGCAACGCCGTGCGCTGTTGGCCGCCGGTTTTTCCCTCACCCTCAGCAGTGCGGCCTGGGCCGCCCTGTCCGACGTCGACCCGGGCCCCTACACCTTCGCTACCGGCGGTTTCCCGCTGTGGTACAAGGACAGTGACGGCCTGTCACTGGAACTGTGCCGCTCGCACGCCGTCAGTACCCTGGTCGCTGGCGCACCAGGTGCACCGGCCTACATGTGCACCCTGCTGCCAGAGCCGGGCGTCTTCGACGATACCCTGCCCCTGGTCTTCCCTGACAACTGGCCTTCAGAAATGTTCTGGTTCCTGGCGGAAACCAGTATTCCCGCGGTTGGTAACAGCGGCTATGAGCTCGACGCCTATGTGGCTGGCATAGAAGCGGCATTCGCTGGCGGCAACCCGGTCGATGGCGACCAGCAGAGCTTTGCCCGTATCCGTATCCGCGTCTCGGTCCCGCGTGCCGGTACCTACACCATCACCCACCCCTATGGCGTCGAGACGGTCAACGTCACCACACCCGGGCGCCGGGCGATCAACATCACCCGTGACATCGGTATCGGCGCGCCAGGCAACTTCACCGGGGCGCTCAATGGTGCAATCGGCCCCTTCGTCCAGGGCTTGGGCGCACCCTATACCGCAGTGAACCCGGACACCGGCACCACTGACACCTTCATCGGCGACCCCAACCGGCCAGAAGCGATCAAGGGCAGCCCGTTCGGCACCAACTTCATTCGCATCGACGGCCCGCCCGGGCGCATCGAGACCAACCTGTTCACCGTCTCCGGCAAGGTGCTCGACCAGCGCCCACAGTTGCCGGCGTCGCTGGAGCGGGCAACCTACTCACGCAATGGCAGCGGCACCCGGGTGGAAGTGTTCGCCAAGGCCCCGACAGGCTCCAGCGTCTGCTTCCGTAATGGCCTGGCCCTGGTCGGCACGCCACCATCGCCTTGCCAGTTCAGCATGCTCACGGACAACAACGGGCTGTTCTTCAGCCAGCAACTGAGCCAGGTGGCGCCGCCGCCGGTCGTGGTGGTAACGGCCAGCAGCAGCGACATCAACACCCAGCCAACCGCCATTTCGAGCAAGCTGTCCGATGTGGTCAAAGTCAGCACCGCACGCTACGAGTGGGCCAACAAGCGGCTGACCATCGAGGCACGCTCCAGCGACGAAGTGGTGATCCCGGACATGGTCGCCCAGGGCTACGGTCGCCTGTCCAAGTCCGGCACCCTGCAGACCCTCACCCTCAATGACGTCAGCCAGCCACCGGCCACCGTCACCGTCAAGTCGAGCCATGGCGGCGTAGATGTGGAGCCAGTGGTCGTCGTCGGCACCGCGCCGGTCGAGGCCGCCAACCAGCCACCGGTAGCCCAGGCCGATGTCGGCAGCACCAGCGTGGGCGTGCCGTTGACCATGAACCTGCTGCTCAACGACAGCGACCCGGACGGCAACGTGCCACTGAGCATCACCGACGTGACCCAACCGGCTACCGGCCAGGGCAGCGTGGTACTCAACGGCAGCACCGCCGTGACCTACACCCCGCCGCCAGGCGCCACGCAACCGGTGGTGGCCACCTTCAGCTACCGGGCGATGGACGCCAAGGGCCTGAAGTCGCAGCCGGCCACCGTGACCGTCAACGTCGCGCCCAACCAGGCACCGACCGCCAACCCGGAAACCGTGACCACCCTGGCCGCGCCGCTGACCATCAACGTGCTGACCAACGACACCGACCCAGAAGGGAACGTGCCGCTGACCGTCACCAACCTTACCCAGCCTGCAGCCGGCCGCGGCACGGTGAGCACCGATGGCACCACGGTCAGCTACACCCCTCCGGCCACGGTGACGACCGCCTTCACCACCACCTTCACCTACCAGGCGCGTGACTCCCTCGGTGCGGTATCCGCCCCGGCCACCGTCACGGTCAACGTGCAGCCACGGCCTGCCGCCGGCGAGACCTTCACGGTCACCGCCGCCACCGTCCTGGCCCGCTCGAACAACCGTTACAACTGGGATGTCAGCGGTACCTCGTCGGTGACCACCGGCAACACCGTCACCGTGCGGGTCACCACCACCACCGGCGTGCAGACCCTCGGCACCACCACGGTACCGGTGACCGGCCGCTGGCGCCTGACGGTGAGCAACAGCACCACGATCGTCCCGACGGCCGCACCGACCGCCACCGTGACAAGCAGCCAAGGCAGTACCCGTACCGTCAACGTGACTGTGCAGTAAGGCCAGGAGAACGCCATGAAGTGCCTGTATCCACTGCTGCTGAGCCTGGCCCTGGCGGGCCAGGCCGGGGCCGATGACCTGATGGACAACGCCGACCTTGCGCCCGGCAGCGACCTCGGTGAACCGGTGATCATCCGCCTGCTGCCGGCCGGTGCCGGTCAGGCGGCGGTGATCGAGCAGCAAGGCAACGGCAACCGCGCCGCCCTCGACCAGAACGGCCAGGCCCTGCTGGGCCGCATCGTCCAGGCCGGGGGCGCGCAGGAGGCGTACATCCTGCAGGAAGGAAGTGACCTGATGGCCAGCATCAGCCAACAGGGATATGGCAACAGCGCGGCGATCCGCCAGAGCGGCACCAGCAACAGCGCCAGCATCGAGCAGATCGGCAACAACAACAGCGCCAGTATCGAGCAGGCCGGCACAGGCCTGAGCAGTTCAGTGACCCAAGCCGGCAATGGCCAGCGTGTTCAGATCACCCAATACCGATAGACCTGGAGGCACCACCATGTTCAAGCTCGCTCCCCTAAGCGCCGCTATCGTCCTGGCCCTGGCCGGCCAGGTCATGGCAGACGACAGCACCTCGAACCAGTCGCAGACCGGTAACCAGAACATCGCCGAGGTGCAGCAGACGGTTGCGCCGTTCGCCGCGGCCACCCAGACCCAGACCGGCAAGGGCCACAATCACCTGGCGGTGCAGGAAAACAGCACCAGCACCATCAACCAGACCGCCAGTGGTTCGTATAACGCCGCTTACGGCGAGCAGCTGTTCGAAAATGGCAGCCAGATCACCCAGCAGGCCGCTGGTTCGTACAACGACGCCTTCGCCAGCCAGTCGGTGGGCGAGAACAACCAGTCGCTGCAGAACCAGCAAGGCAGCGAAAACCGCTCGACCGTGTGGCAGGACACCCAGACCAACAGCCAGGCCACCACCACCCAGAGCGGCCAGCGCAACGAAGCCTTCGTCGAGCAGTTGTTCGGCGGCAGCAACAACCGCGCCAACATCACCCAGGATGGCCAGGACAACTACGCTGCCTCCGAGCACATCCTGCACAACGACGGCTACGTGCAGATCTACCAGCAAGGCAAGCAGAACTTCGCCTACGGTGACCAGCGCGACGGCAACGGCGGCACGATTTCCATCGACCAGTACGGCACTGGCAGCTCGGTGGAAGTCTGGCAGGACACCCAGACCGGCAGCCACGCCACGGTCAACCAGACCGGCCAGACCAACGAAGGCTACATCGACCAGAGCTTCGGCAAGGACAACGTCGCCAACCTGTATCAGCAAGGCCAGTCCAACGCCAGCTGGTCGGATCAGTTCGAGACCAACAATTCGAACACCACCGTCTCGCAAAGTGGCAAGAACAACAGCAACTTCAGCTACCAGACCGGTGACAACCAGAGCCTGACCATCAACAGCAAGGGCACCGGCAACAAGGTCCTGGCCAGCAACTGGAAAGGCGACAAGATGGGTGGCCAGTTCGGCAAGAACCAGACCGCCAACATCAACCAGAACGGTACCAACAACAGTGCCAACCTGACCCAGAACGGTGAGTACCAACTGGCCACGCTGAGCCAGAAAGGCACCGGCAACACCATGGAGACCAAGCAGGCCGACAGCTACAACGAGCTGTACTTCGAGCAGAACGGCACCGACAACAGCCTCATCGCCGACCAGCGCGGCACCGACAACTACGCCTTCGGCTCGTCCACCGGCAGTGGCAACAGCATCAACCTGGACCAGTCCGGCTACGCCAACCAGAGCTACACCACTCAGCTGTACGGCAGCGGCAACAGCGCCACCATCAAGCAGGCTGACAGCGCCAACGTCGCCTACGTGACCCAGGGCGGCAACAACAACGCTGCCATCGTCAACCAGAGCGGCGCCTACCAGAGCGCCACCATCAGCCAGATGGGCAACGGCAACACGGCCACCGCTACCCAACGCTAACCGGCTCCCCCCTTGAACCGCGGCGTCTCCTCTCCCTGGCGTCGCGGTTCCTTTTTATCTCCCTCCTGCTAGCCTGACATCGACGCCAAGCCTTGCCCGGCTCCCACAATGACCGTGCTCGCCTTACAATGCATGACATCTCCACATCACGCTGTTGCCCCATGATCCAGTCCGACCTCGACCTGTTCGGCCCCCAGCCGCAACGCCTGGCCAGCCACACCGTGCTGCTGCCAGGCTTCGCCGTGGCCGGCATCGAGCCACTGCTCGACGCCCTGCGCCCGGTACTGCTCGCCGCGCCGTTCCGGCACATGCAGACACCGGGCGGCCTGAACATGGCGGTGGCGTTGACCAACTGCGGCTCGCTGGGCTGGGTCAGTGATGCCAAGGGCTATCGCTACAGCCCCACCGACCCGGTCAGCGGCCAACCCTGGCCAGCCCTGCCCCAGGTCCTGCTCGAGCTGGCGGGCCGCGCAGCAGCGGCGGCTGGTTTCGAGGGATTCGTGCCGGATGCCTGCCTGGTCAACCATTACCTGCCCGGCACCCGCCTGAGCCTGCACCAGGACCGCGACGAGCAGGACTTCGACCAGCCGATCGTGTCGGTTTCACTGGGGTTGCCGGCGGTGTTTCTGCTGGGAGGGTTGCAGCGGTCGGACCGGACTCAGCGCGTTCCGTTGAGCCATGGGGATGTGCTGGTGTGGGGTGGTGAAGACAGGCTGCGCTTTCATGGGGTGTTGCCGATCAAGCCGGGTGTGCATCCACGAATGGGCGAGCGGCGGATCAACCTGACCCTGCGTAAGGCAGGCTGAGCTGCGCTCTCAGTTCCGGCCCTTTCGCGGGCAAGCCCGCTCCCACAGGTACATCACTTCATCGAGGACAGTGACATACCTGTGAGAGCGGGCTTGCCCGCGAAAGGGCCAGTGCAGGTTGATCACTGCGGCTGGTTCTGGCTCAGGAACTTGTCCACCTCAGCCTTGCCCTCCCCCGGATCCCCCGCCACCTGCCAGAGCCGCCGTTCGATCCCCTGGGCCAGCAGATGCCCCACCGCAGCCTCGATCGCCGACAGCACACACAGCTGCGCCGGTTCGTTGGTGGTGTAGCCCACCTCGGCTTCCAGCAACTTCTTGAACTCGATGAACTTGAACACCCCGGCATTGCGGCCGATCGAGTAGATGGTCTTGCTGGTCATCACGTTGGCCAGCACCTGCCCGGTGCGTACGTCCACCGCGCGCAGGTTGACCGTGACCTGGTCGACCCGGTACTCGCGGGAGATATCGACGCCGAGGTAACGGGCGCCCTCGCCGCCACTGCGCACGTTGGTGTCATAGGCGATGATGCCGCCTTCAAGCATCAGGTTGGCGGCCTGCAGCGGTGGCAGCTCGCTCATGATGTTCTCGGGCACGTCAGGCTTTTTCTGCGAAGCACGGATGATCTTGCGTTCGGTCAGCAGGTTCTGCAGGCCCTCGCGCTCCAGCACCACGAACCAGCCGCTGGCATTCAGGGCATCCATCAGCATGCTCGCCGCGCCTTGGGTGACGCTGGTGGAGAACGAGCTGGCCGGGGTCGGCTTGTACTGCCCGGTCTGGTCGCGGAAGCCATACACCACGGCCATCAAGCGGCCTTTCGGGCGCGGCATGTTGATCAGGTCGTAGTAGGTCGAAGCCCGTGGCGTCAGGGTCGGGGTTTCCGTGTCCTGTTCGGCCGGCATCGGCTCGCGCAGGCCGCAGCCGTGCAGGCCGGCAAGCGAGGCGACAATCAGTAAAGTGCTCAGCAGACGTTTCATGGTGCTCTCTCCCCAGCTAAACGGCCAGTCCCTCTCAGGGGTTCAGGCCACTGACCTCAATGAGCGAAGTTTCTCCTGTGGCGCGGTCGGTGACCTTGATGCTCAAGGCACCGGAGTCATCGATGACATCGATCAGGAATGCGTCGGTGGCCATGCTGCCGGTCTTGCCGTTGCTGATGTTGTCCATCAGCTGCGACAACATCCGCGACTCCAGCTGGTTGCTGAAGCGCTCCAGGGCCGAGGTGCCCGTGATCGACGAAGTGCGGTCCTTGAGGTCCGGGTCGTCGTAGTCGTTCTGTGCCTGGGCGTTGTTCAGCAACCAGGTGCCATTCAACGGGTTGCCGCCAAACGCCGGGTTGACCGGGGTGTACACCAGCTCGGTGGCCTGGGCGGTGCAGGCACCGAGCAGCAGGCCAGCCGCCAGGCAACGGGGTATGCAAGTGTTCATAGCTCATCCCTCTCCAGATCAGTGGTGTCCTGCAGCAGACGTTGCAGCTTGCGCTGAATGACTTCCTGCTTGACCAGGTCGGCGGCCATCACGGCCTCTTCTTTTAATTGGGTGACGTTCGGTGGCAGAAAGCGCCGGTACAGCACGTCGCGGTCGAACTCAACGGTCACCAGGCTGCCCCAGCGGGCATCCGGGCGCTCGCGCACCACCAGGTTGAAATCCAGGCGGCTGGTGGCGCGCAGGCGGTCGGCGAAGTAGTAGTAAAAGTCGTGGCCGATGTGCGAGATGGTGTTGTCGACAATGAAGCCCTTCATCTCGTCTTCGGCGTCGGCCATGGCCGCGCCCGGCCACGCGGCTGCCAGCAGCAGGCACAGGTACAGGGCCTGCAGGCGTTTCATGGCGTGTCTCCCGGGCCGGCATGGGTGCGGGCACCGCCGGCGCTTTCGTTGAAGGCCTGCTCGGCGACGAACTGCCAGTCGCTGTAATGCTCCAGGCCCTCGAAACCGGAGAACTGCATCTCGAAGCCGCTGCGCTTGAACGGGGTGGCGTCGGAGCGGCTGTGCACGCCGGTGATGCGGCCATCGATCGCGCGCAGCAGGCCCCAGTCGTCGCTGTTGGTGATCGGGTCCGGGTACAGCCGGCGGATGTGCCGCTTGGCCTGCGGGAAGCGGTTGTCCTCGAGCAGGTCGGCCAGCTCCTTGGGGTACTGGGCCAGGCCCGGCGAGGCGCGATAGTAGCTGCGCAGGGCCTGGGCATACTGGCCACCGACCCACAGCAGCTCGCGCTCGTGCTCACGCTGGGCAACGCTCGACCATACCGTGCCGGTGGCGGCCAGGGCCACGCTGCTGATCGCGATCAGCAGCAGCACGCCCAGGTAGGTGAAGCCGGCGCTGGCCTTACCATTCCGCGAAGAGGCTGCCATCACGCGCCCTCCCTGTGGCACCGCTCTTGATATCGGCAACGCCGCCGGCCACGCCTTCGGGCGGTGGCAGCAGCTGCCAGGCATCGCTGCGCTCGGTGATCGGGTCGACCGGGGTATTGCGCAGGTAGCGCTGTTCCACCAGTTGCTCCAGCGAGTCCGGGTAGTGGCCGGTGTCGCCGTAGTAATGGTCCAGGGCCTCGCGCAGCACCGCCAGGCTCTGGCGCAAGGTGGCCTCGCGGGAGCTTTCCAGGCTGTTGAAGTAGCGCGGCATGGCGATGGTCATCAGCGTGGCGATGATCGCCATCACCACCAGCAGTTCGATCAGGGTGAAGCCTCGGCTGCGTTTCATGGCCATCACCATTGCCCGTAAGGGATGTTGTTGAGGCCCTTGCCGCGGGCCTTGGAATACACGTCGAAGACGTCTTCGCCTTCACGCGGGTTGTCCGGGCTGCTGGCGTACGCACGCAGGCCCCAGCCGCCGCCATCCTGGTTCTTGGCCGCCACCAGCGGGTCGTGCGGGATGCGCCGCAGGAAGTAGAACTTGGCGCCCTTGGCACTGCGCACATCGCGCACGCCATCGACCAGCACCTGCAGGTTCGGCGGATAGCCGCTGGCGTCCAGGCGCTTTTCGATGAAACCGGCGTCGAAGGCGCGCTTGTAGGCGTCGATGGCGTCGCGGATCTGGTACAGCGCCTCGCGCAGTTGCTGCTCCTTGCCACGGCGCACCACCGTTTCGGTCAGGGGTGCGGCCATGGTCGCGAGCATCCCGAGCAGGGCCAGGGTCAGCACCACCTCGATCAGGCTGAAACCCTGCTGGCGGCGTTTCATGGCCGTGGGCTCACGGTCACTGGCGCTGGCGCAGTGGCCACCTGGCTCTGCACCACCGGCGCGCTGTCCTGGCTGTCGCTCGGCACGTCGCCTGGTACGTCACGCGGTGGCAGCGGCATGGCCTGGCGCACCTGCATGCTCGACTCGGTGCCGGTGCCGAATTCCATGTCCGACGGGCTCTGGTACGGCAGGTTGCGAACGATCCGCGGGGTGATCGCCAGCACCAGCTCGGACTTGCTCATGTCGTCCTTGTTGCTGCCGAACAACCGCCCCAGGCCAGGAATGTCGCCAAGGCCAGGGATCTTGTTGCCGCTGGCGTTGTGGTCGTTGCGCACCAGGCCGGCCAGCACCTGGGTTTCGCCATCGTGCAGGCGCAGGCTGGTCTGCGCGTTGCGGGTGTCGACCTGAACCGGGATGGTGCCCTGGCGAGTGGCCTCCAGCGGGGTGGCGTTACTCACTTCCAGGGCAATCTTGATTGCCACTTCGTTGTTCAGGTGCACGGTGGGCTGTACTTCAAGTTTGAGACCAACGTCCAGGTAGGTGACGCTTTCGGTAATCACCGGGCCCTGGGTAGACGGCACCGAGGTGGCACTGATGATCGGCACCCGCTGGCCGATGTGGATGCGCGCCTGCTCACGGTTGCTGACGCGGATCACCGGGCTGGCCAGGGTGTTGACGTCCTTGTCCTGGGCGTTGATCTTGGCCTGGGGAGCTGGCGAGATGCTGATGCGGCTGGAGTTGATACCGCGCAGCTGGTCCAGCACGCTGACCGGGTTGCCGTCGTTGGTCAGCACGCCGAAGGTGTTCGGCCATTGCAGGCCGAGGTCGAGGATGCGCGAGGTGGCGACTTCCATCACCTCCACTTCCAGCACCACTTCGGGGTTGGACTGGTCCTGCGATTGCAGCAGCTTCTCGGCCATGCGCACGGCGTCGGGAGTGTCGCGCATGGTCAGGGTATTGAGGCGCTCGTCGACGAACACGTCACGGGTCTTGAGCATGGTCTTGACCATGTTCAGCGCGGTGTTGGCGTCAATGCTGGTCAGGTAGAAGGTGCGCATGACCAGTTCCTGGTAGTCCTTGGTCTTCTGCGGCGAATCGGGGTAGATCAGCAAGGTGTTGTCGTTGACGATCTTCTGGCGCAGCTGGTTCTGCTCCAGCAGCAGCGCCACGGCATCCTCGATGCGCACGTCGCGCACGAAGATGGTGGCTTTCATGTCCGGGCGCAGGTCCTTGTCGAAGATGAAGTTGATACCGGCAACCTGCGACAGCACCTCGAAGATGGTCTTCAGGCCCGCGTCGCGGAACTCCAGGGTTACCGGGCGCTCCAGCTTGCTGCGCAGTTGCGGGAACGGCTGCGCGGTGCGGGCCTGGACGTTCTCGATATCGGTGCGCAGCGCGATGCCTTTCTGGTTCTGCGGGTCCAGGCGCAGCACTTCGCGCATATAGCGTTCGGCACCGAACAGGTCGCCCTGGCGCAGCGCGGCCTGGCCCAGCGCCACGCGCTCGTCGAGGGTGCGGATCAGCTCCAGCTGGCGGATGCCTTCCTGGGCGCGGCGGTTGGTGGGTTCGATGGTCAGCACCCGGCCATAGCCCATGCGGGCGCTGGTGAAGTCGTGGCGAATGCGGTCGGCATCGGCCTGGCTGATCAGCGCCTCCACCGCCGCCTGGCGCCCGTGGGCCAGGGCGATGTTCAGCTCGGTGTCGCGCGGGTTATCGCGCAGGGCTTCTTCCAGGCGGGCGATGCCGGCCTCGTACTGGCCTTCCTTCATCAGCTCGGCGCTGTCCTGGCGCACCGCGCTGGAGCCGCAGCCGGCAATGGCCACGCACAGCGCCAGAAGCATGAACGGAGCAGGCTTGCACTTCTTCGACGACATCATGGTGCGCTCCCTACAGACAAGGTCTGTGACTGATGCAAAGGCAGATAAACCAGGTCCAGCTCATTGGCCGAGACTCTGTCGAGGCGGTAGGTACTGTCGATCACGTCGCCCTTGCGCACGACGTAGAGTTTTTCCCCGCTCTGCAGGAAGATCTGCAGGTCGTCGCGGTCGCCCATGCGGCCGACGAACTGGAACGGCAGCGCCGGGGCGGTGGGGGCTGCGGCTACGACGGGCGCGGCAGCTATGGGTTGTTCGGTGACGGTGGCCAGGGTTTGTGGCTTGGTCCATTGCTGGGCTGGGAACAGGTCTTTGGAGGCCTGCTCCGGCCTCTTCGCGGGCTCGCCCGCTCCCACAAGTTCTGTAGGCGACGCCGCCCCTGTGGGAGCGGGCTTGCCCGCGAAAGGCACGACGCTGTCTTCCTGGTTGAACCAGTGTCCAGGCGCCCACGCCAATGCGGCGCTTATACCGAGGAACCCGACCCACATCACTGCACGTTGTGTGTTCATCACGACCTCGACAGGTAGAGGGTCAGGCGTACCCGGCCGCTGAGTTCGGTGTCGCCAATGGTTTTGCGTTGCAGCTCGAGGTCTTCCAGCACCAGGGTCGGCAGCTGGCCGATCAGGCCACGCAGGAAGCCGCGGATCTGCGGGTAGCTGCCGCGCACGGGCAGGATGATCTGGTAGCGCGACAGCTGGGTCTTCGGATCGACGCCCAGGGCGTATTCGCCGCGGGCCAGGCTGATGTGCTCGGCACTGGCCAGGTGATACAGGCGCTCGATCAGCTCGCTCGCTTCAGGCTGCCCCGGCAGTTGCTGGCGCAGGCTGTCCAGCGCCTGCTGCTCGGGTTTGACGGCAATCTTCAGCTCGCCGCGCTTGACCCGTTCAACCTGCACGCTGGCATCCGCTTCGCTGGCGCGCAGCTCGCGCACGGCTTGCCACTGCGGCACTACGCCAGCCAGGGCGATGCCGACGGCAAGCACGGCGACTGCGGCGGCGCCCAGGCCAACCGGGCCGATGCGGCGCAGGCGCTCCTGGAGGACAAGGCGGTTCACAGCATCAGGGACGCGCATGGCCGGTCTCCCAAGTGGCAGTAAGGTTGAAGCGCACCGGGTGCTCGGGCTGCCCGGCCACCACTTCGTGGTTGAGCAGCGAGACATCACTGAGCTCGTCGCTTTGCTCCAGGCGCTGGTGGTACTGCAGCATCGCTTCCAGGTTGCGTGCCTCGGCGGTGATGCGCACCTGGCCTTTGCGCGCATCCGGGGTCAGGGTCAACAGCGCCACGTCTTCCTGCGGCTGCGCTTCGAGCATGGCGAACAGCTGTTGCCAGGGCCGTTGCAGCTGCTGCGAGACGCTGCGCATCTGCGCCAGGCGCTCGGCCTGCTCGCGGCTGGCGGCGCTGTTCTGCGGGGCGACCGGGGCCGGGCGGCGGCCCAGCTGCAGTTCCAGGCTGTGCACGCGGGCCTCCAGATCTGTTTGCTCGACCTGCAGCTGCTGTTGCACCAGCACCAACGCGGCGACTGCGACTGCGCTCAGGGCCAGCAGCGACCAGGCCAACGGGCCACTGCGACGGGGTTGGAATTCCAGGTCGAGGCGGCGCATGTCAGGCCACCGCCCGCCACATGGCGCACAAGGGGTCGCTGTCGGCGGCCGGCTGGCACAGCTGCACCGCCGCCAGCTGCGGCACGTCACCCCGCCCCGGGGCATGCAGGTAGACCCGCGGCAGATGTTCGCCGTACAGCTCGCAGGTGCGCTCGATCAGCGCCTGCAGGGCCTGGTCGCTGTCGGCGCAGCCCTGGGCCAGCACCTGTTGCCAGGCACCGCCGGCCGCCAGCAGCAACACGCTGCGGCGCGGTTCGGCGAGCACGAACAGGAAGTCGCCCTGCTCCAGCTGCGCCGAGCAGCGGTTGTAGGCGGCCATCAGGTAAGGTTGAACCGAGCGCAGGCTCAGGCGGCTTTCCCGGCCCAGGGTCTGCAGGCCTTGCAGCAGGGCTGCGGGCAGCGCCGTGGCGATGCGTGCGGCGCCGGCAGGCTCGGGTGAGAGGACGATGCGCCAGTCGTCCAGCGACTGGCCGTAGAGGTTCTCGAAGCAGGCCCGGGCGTAGGCATCCAGCTCACGCGGGTGGCCGATGGCATCGCTCCAGGGCACCAGGCAGAAGCGGCTGTAGCGGGCCGACAGCAGCACGCGCAGCTGGGCGCCTTTGACGGCGTGTTCGGCCAGCAGCGCACTCAAGGCCTGCAAGGCGGCTTCCCAGGCCGGTTGTGCGGCATCGCAGGTAAATTCGCGGCTGCCCAGCCACTGGTGTTGATGACCGTGCAGGCGACCCAGGCCGACACCTTCAGCGCCGAGGACGGCACAGAAACGCTCAGATGAATGTGACACGGTTGATCTCCTCGAGTGTGGTGCGGCCGTCACGGACCAGGTCCAGGGCCGAGGCACGCAGCAGGCGCAGGCCACGCTGGCAGGCCAGCTGCTTGATCTGCGACAGAGGGCGGCGTTCGACGATCATTTGCCGCAGGTCGTCATCCAGGTGCAGCAGCTCGGCAATCGCGCTGCGGCCGCGGTAACCGCTGCCCCGGCACTGGCCGCAGCCCTGGGCGCGGACGAATTTCCAGCCGCTGACCATTGCCCGGGTCAGGCCCGAGGCGGTCAGGGTTTCGTCATCGGCCTCGCACGGCGTGCAGCAGTGCGGGCAGGCCAGGCGAATCAGGCGCTGGGCCAGCACGGCGTTGAGCGCGGAAACGAAGCTGTAGGGGTCGACCTGCATCTGGCTGAAGCGGCCGATCACATCGAAGACGTTGTTGGCGTGGATGGTGGTGAACACCAGGTGGCCGGTGAGCGCCGACTGCACGGCGATCTGTGCGGTGTCCGGGTCGCGGATCTCACCGACCAGGATCTTGTCCGGGTCGTGGCGCAGGATCGAGCGCAGGCCGCGGGCGAAGGTCAGGCCCTTCTTCTCGTTGACCGGAATCTGCAGCACGCCGGGCAGCTGGTATTCGACCGGGTCTTCGATGGTGATGATCTTGTCCACGCCGTGGTTGATCTCGCTGATCATGGCGTACAGGGTGGTGGTCTTGCCGCTGCCGGTGGGGCCAGTGACCAGGATCATGCCGTAGGGTTCGCTGGCCAGCCGACGCAGGGCACGCAGGGTTTCGTCGGCAAAACCCAGGGCCTGCAGCTGCACGCCGCTGACACGGTCGGACAAGTCCTGCTTGTCGAGCACCCGCAGTACCGCGTCCTCGCCGAAGATGCTCGGCATGATCGACACACGGAAGTCGATCTGCCGCTCGCCGATGGCGACCTTGAAGCGGCCGTCCTGGGGCACGCGTTTTTCGCCGATGTCCAGCTCGGCCATGACCTTGATGCGCGAGATCACCTGGTCGGCGAAGGCGCTGCCGCTGGCCTTGCCAGCGCCATTGAGCACGCCGTCGATCCGGTACTTGATGGTCAGGCCCTGGCCGGTCATGCCCAGGTGAATGTCGCTGGCGTGCTGCTTGAGGGCATCGTACAAGGTCGAGTTGACCAGCTTGACCACCTTGCTCTGGTCTTCGCTGATGCTGGTCAGCGACAGGCGTTGCAGCGGGTCGATCTCACCGCTGGCTTCGGCATCATGGTCGAGGGCGTCGACGGCGTGGAAGCTTTCTTCGTGACGGGCCAGGAAGGTGGCCAGGTCGGCGGCGTGAGCCAGGTACAGCGGCGCGCCTTGCAGGTTGTCGTCGATCCAGGCCAGGCGGGCGTGGTCGAAGGGGTCGGCGAACACACCGATCAGCGCGCCGTCCTGCTCGATCAGCACGAACTCGCGCTTCAGGCACTGGGCCAGGCTGACCTTGTCGAAACGCGCGGTGCTGGCCAGCAGTGCCTGGGCATCCAGCACCGGGTAGTGCAGGGTCAGGCCCAGGCGGTGAATGAAGCGGTCGGGGGTGTCGTTGGCCAGGCGTTCCAGGCAGTTGAGCAAGCGCTCGTCGCCCGCTTGCAGGCGGGCCTGGGCCAGGAGTTCGCGGGGGTAGGCGCTGTGCTTGCCTGCAAGTGTATCGAGTACGTCTGACATGGCCTGCGACTCCGCTCAGGGGCGCGTCGCAGGCTGGCTTGGCCAGGGCAGCGGGCGCCGCTATTCCCCGGTGAGCAGTTGTTCGTCGTCAGGGCCTGGGGGCTTGGCGCCATTACGGCGGCGATCGGCCAACACCCAGCTGCCATCGTACAACTGCAAGGGGAACGATTCGTTCCTGTTCTGGCGTCGTTCGATAAACCCTTCGGCTGGATCGTCAGTGGCCCTGCGCCGGCGCTCGATGCCCATCAGGTCGAAGATCGCGCGGGCCAGTTCCGCCAACGGGAACGGCTTGAACAGGACATGACTCACACCCAGTTCGGCGGCCCGCTCACGCACCTCGGCAGTCGGGTGGGCGGTGATCAGCACGAAATGGCACTGCCTGTTCTTGCGCACGGTCTCCAGAACCTGAAACCCCTCCATGTCGGGCAAGCGGTAATCCAGCACAATCACTTTCGGTGCCAGGCTGCGAGCCTGCTCGATACCACCGGCACCGTCGTGGGCGACGTGAACTTCCAGGCCTTGCGCCTGCAGGTACGCTTGCAGGTTCTGCGCAAGGGTCTGTTCGTCATCGACAACCAATACTCTGTTCACCAAGGTCGACTCCCAAGTACTGCCCGGTTACCCGGTTTGCGAAGTGCGGCCTTGATAAGGCTTGAGCAGGCTTCGTGCCAGGCATGAATAGTCATCTCGCACCACTGTAAGTTATTGATCTTGCTGGACTGCGCCAAACCCCGCAAGACAAGCACAGGCTCGGTTCCCCACATCCGGGGAAGGTGATGGCACTTTGCCAAACCGTTATTCCCCAGCATTGGGGAAATCCATTCGAGGGCCTCAGTCAGCGACCTCCACTGTAGCGGATTCGCGCAAACGTTGGCGCACGGATTGACGTGCCTGCGCCTGCAACTGGCCGATGAGCGCAGCCTTGGCGAGCTCCAGGCCCGATTCGGGTATGACCGACGTGTTATCACTTTGGTTCTGCGCTCCTTGCAGGGTTTGCCGGTTGGCCTGGTAAAACGCCTCGACTTCGCCCTGGCTGGGCTCGTCTACCGCGCTGAGCTGGGCGTACACCTGCTGCGCGGCCATTTCGTGGCGCATGTAATCAGCGTACTCCGCCCGATCGAAACCTGCATCTGCCAGGCGCCTTTCGAACAGTGCCGGGCTGCCGAAAGCGGCCTCGATCTCGCCGACCTGCGCTGATACCTGCTGATCACTGATGTGAATACCCTGGCGCTGGGACTCCTGCCAGAGCAATTCCTTGTCGATCAGCTCGTCCAGGGCCTGGCCGCGCAGGCGCTTGTACAGCGTCGGGTTGCGGATGCTGGCCACCGCCCTGCCCTGGGCTTGCAGGTACTCGGTGAAATAGCGCTCCAGGCGCATCAGGTCGATGGTCACGCCGTTGACCCGCGCGGCGGGCACGTCGGCCCAGCTCGCCTTGGCGATCACCAGCAACAGGCACAGCAGCAGGGTACGCATGGCCACCTCCGCTCAAGGGTTGTCCGGCAGCAGCCGGTACGGGGCAACGGCAGTAAAGCGAGGCCCGGGCAGCGCCACCGCGACGACATGGGCACCGGCCATGCCCTGGCGCCTGCCGGGGCCGAAGCCCAGTGCCGGGGTCAGGCCGGTGTCGACGTCGTGCAGGCCCTCCAGGGCGGCCACCAGCTGTTCGCGGCTGGCATCGCGGCCAATCTGCTTCAAGGCTTCGGACAACAGCCTCAGGGCACACAGAGTGTTGACCTGCAGCGACGCCTGGCGTGGGTCGAGGCCCTGGCGCTGTTGCAGCCCGGCCAGGGTCGCCATGCCCTGCTCGGTCCAGTCGTCCGGCACGTACGGATAAGCCAGGAACACCCGTTGCGACCAGTGCGCCGGCAAGCTGGCCACGGCGCCCGCCACCTGGCTGGAGGCGGCGAACAGGTATGGCTCACGCCCTTCGGCCTGCAGCGCCTGGGCAAGTGCGGCAAAGGCCTGGGCGCGGCCGACGAAAACGATGCCCGCCGCGGCGATGGCCTGGCCATCAAAGGCCCGGATCGCTGGCGTTGCCCAGCCTTGCTGGAGCAAACGTTCGCGCACCTGCTCGGCCAATGCGGCCTGCTCGTTGCCGGCGTACACCACGCGCAAGCCATCGGGCGCCAGGCCCAGGGCGCTCCTGGCATGGGCGGCCAGACTCAGCAATTGGCTAGCAATACCCGGCAAGGGGTCGAAAATCTGTGAACTGCCACCGCTGCGCGGCGTGCTGCCGATCAACGGCACACCCCGTTGTTCGAGCAACGTTGGCAGTTGCTGATCGAGCATCGGCGCCAGCGGCGTGACCAAGCTGAACACCTGGTCCTGGTCGAGCAGGCGCTGCAAGGCGAGCTCGGCACTGGCCTGTTCGGTGCCGGTGTCAGCCACCACCAGTTGCAGGCGCCGGCCATGAATGCCGCCCTGCTGGTTGATCTGCGCCAGGCCATCCTCCAGCACGGCACGCACCACATGCCCGGCGTCTGCCAGCGGCCCATTGGCCGGCAGCAAGGTGCCCAGGCGCAGCACGCCATCCTCCACGCCGGGGTCACGCTCCTCGCCCAGGCGTTTGAGATAAGCCGTGAGGTTGCGCTGGTCGGCCAGGGTCAGCTCGAAGCGGGGCATGGCCGGGTCCAGAGCATTGCCGGCCGGGTCGACGCCGTGCTGGATGGCGCGGGCCAGCATGCCGTCGCTGTACGCTGGATAGTTGCGGCCGTTGACTTGCCGTTCACCCTGGCCCAATGCCAGGCGCTGCCAGTCGAGGCTGGGCGGGCGTACCCCGCCTTCGGCGCGCCCTTTGCCGTCGTTGCCATGGCAACTGGCGCAGGGCAACACACTGGCCGGGACGCTCATGCCGCTGGCGCCGACGCGGGCCATCAGCTGTGCCTCACTGCTCGATACCCCGTGCCGGTACAGGCGCTTGCCGGCTTGTTCATTTGGCGTGAGGTCGAGCGCCAGCGCCTGGGCGCTGAGGGCCAGGCTCAACAGCACTGCCCAGGTTTTCATGGCTCAGCGCCCGGCCAAAGGCTGCGCCAGCAGCTGCATGCGCTGGGCGATGGCGGCGGGCGGTGCATCCGGGCGGATCTTGCTCCAGCGCTTGCCGGCCACGTCACCGGCAATCAGCTGGGTCGAGTGCTGCTCGGGGCTGGGCAGGAACTGGCCGATACGCCCCAGCACCAGGTCGACATCGGCCTTGTCGCCGGTGAGGAACAGCCAGTTGGCGCTGTCCACGCCTTGCTTCTCGGCATACGCCTTGAGCGCTGCCGGGGTGTCGTTGAGCGGGTCGCTGCTGATCGACACGAAGGTCACCTGGCTGGCCAGTTCCGGCCCCATGGCTTCGCGCACATCACGCAGCTTGCGGGTGATCAGCGGGCAAGCGTCGGTACAGTGGGTGAAGATCACGTTGAGCATCACCACCTTGTCCTTGAGCACATCACTGTAGAAGCGCAGCGCGCGGCCGTTCTGGTCCTTGAGCACGGTGTCGGTGAACCAGGTCTGCGCATCGCGGGTACCACCGCCGCTGGTCATGGCCGGCGGTGCCGGTTGCGGGTTGGGCCCCTCCGGCGCATGACCCTCGTGGGCGAAAGCGACCGCGCTGAGGATCCACAGCACGGCCACCAGGGCCAGCCAGTCGGTACTGCGCATCGTGGTATGGCGGGCTGCGCTGCTCATGGCTGCACCTCGTGGTGTTCGGCGATGGCGGTGCTCTTGGCGTGCACGCGGCGGGCGCTCAGGCGGTTGATTTCTTCGACCAGCACGGCCGGGTCGGTGAAGCCGTAGTAGCGGGTCCAGTGGCCAGTGCGGCCGTCACCGACCAGGATCAGCGGTGGATGCTGGCTGAGGTCGGCACTGAAGCTGCCGAGGCCCTTGAGGGTTTCGCTGATGGCGTACTGCGAGCCGGTCAGCCAGCTCCAGCCTGGGCCATGCTGAAAGGCCTTGGCGTAGTTCTGCAGCCGTTTGGCGTCGTCACGCTGGGGGTCGACGCTGATCGACACCAGCTGGATTTCCTCGCCCACACGTCCCCCCAGCTGTTGCTGGACCTTGCCCATGATCGACGACACCACCGGGCACACCGTGGTGCAGTTGGTGTAGATGAAGCCCATCACCACCAGCCGCTCGCCTACCAGGTCCTGCTCCAGGCGCACCGGCATGCCGTCCTGGTTGAGCAGCGGGACATCGGCAAAACGCACGCTGGCCTTCTCCTGGTGCGCCGCCGGCGGTTGCCCGGCGTGGCCGTCGTGGTCATGGCCGGCATGGGCCAGGGCCAGGTTGCTGGCCATTACCAGGCTCAGGGCAAGCAGCTGGAAAGAATGCTTGGCGTTCATCGCACATTCCTCACTTCGGTCTGGGACGCGGTAGCCGCAGCGGCGGGCAGCACGCGCAGGCTGGTGTAGTTGTCTTCGGCGAACTTGCGCCCGAGCGACGGTGACTGCACATGCAGGTACCAGGCACCGGCTTCGGGCAAGGTCAGCGCCGCCTGGTATACGCCCTCGCCCACCTCTTCGAGTGGCAGGTTGCGCGGCAGTGACGAGGGCGCGAGGAAGTAGCGCAGGGTCAGGTCGTCCAGGCCCACCCGTGGCCGACCGTCGTCACCGACGATACGCACCTTGGCGGTGAACACCGTTTGCTGTGGCATGGGCTGGTCGAGGCCGATGAATTCGGCATGCACCCCGCGGCGCTGGCTCGCATCCGGCGCGGCGGCCACATTGGTGCTGAAGCAGTGGATGATCTGCGGCTGGTTGAGCAGGAAGGCCACATCGAAGGTGCCCGCCGCCGGCATTTTCACCGTCGAGCCATACACGCCCGGTGCCAGTTCGCGCAGGCTGCGGTCGATGACCAGGGTTGCACGGGCCTGGTGGCCACGGTTGTTGTAGCCGGACATCGGGGCGTTCATGCCCTCGGCGTAGAAATAGGTGGTGTTGTCCACCGGGTTGACCACGAATATCGAATTGTCGTCCCGCGACACCGCCAGCCCCTGGGCCAGTGGCAGGTCACCGGCCTGGCGCGGCGCCGCGGGGCCGGCCTCGAAGCCCTGGACGATCGGCTGGCGCCCTTCGCCCAGGCTGCTCAGGTTGATCATGCTGACCTTGGGTGAGGCCAGGCCGCGTATGTAGGCGTAGCCTTTGGTGAAGGTCAGCTGGTAGGGCTCGGCCGCCACCGGAACACGGTGGATCAACTGGTCGGTACTGGCATCGATCACCAGGGCCTGGTTGTCCACGGTATTGAGCACGATGCCATAGCGGCCATCGCCGCTGAAGCGCATCGGCCCGAGGCCCTGCTCGGCCTTGACGATGTGGCGCAGCTGATGGCTGCGGGCATCGATCACCCGCACCGTGCCCTCTTCACCGTCGGCCACATAGACGGCCTGGGACAGCGCCGAGTACGCCACCGACAGGGGGTGAGGGCCGACTTCCAGGGTTTTCACCAGGCGCATCTGGGGGATGTCGATGATGCTCAGCGTGCCGCCGTCGCGGTTGCTGACAAAGGCGTAGCGCGAGTCGCCACTGAAGGCGATTTCGTGGTGCCCGGAGCCGGTGGCGAACGATTTCAGCGTGCTGCGCGCGGGGACGTCGATCACCGTCACCCCGCCTTTGGCCGGGTCGCTGCTGTTGTTGCCCACCCACAGCCGGTGCTGGTCCGGCTGCAAGGCCACCCGAACCGGTGATTCGCCGGCTTCCAGGGTGGCCACGCGGGTGAAGGTTTCGGTATCGATCACCGCCACCTGGCCACGCTCCGGGATCGACACGAATACCTGCTTGTCATCCCCGGTGGCCGCCCAGTCCATGGGGCGGCCTGGCAGGTCGATGCGCGCCAGGGTGCTGGTGATGCCGCCCACCGACACGGTCGGGTCGATCACGGTAAGGCTGGCGTCCTTGTTCAGCACCAGCAGGAAGTAGCTGTTCAGGTCCAGCAGCGGGCGTGCACCGATGCTGCTCTTGAGGAACAGCGCCACGCGGGCCTTGCAGCTCTGGTCGCGGTTGCCGCCCTCGAGCGGCGCCGCCTGCGCCGGGTCGATCCAGGCCCCGGGCGCCATGCCCGACAGCGGCTGGCCGCTGGCCTGGTCGGTCACCTTGAAGCGCACGTTGGCGAAGGCGCCTTCACGCAGCTCGCCGCCAGCCAGTGGCCGAGCTTCGAACTCCACGGTCACACCATCGCGGCTGAGCCGGTGCAGGGCCTGCGGATCGGCAGGCTCCTGCAGCAGTTCACGCGCATCGCACCAGAGGTTCTCGTAGACCACGCCCAGGCCGATCAACGCTGCGCCCAGCACTACCCCGAGTACCGCGGGCCGCGTCTTCTTGTTGTTGTACATGCTCGCGCTCCCTTCTTTCACTGGCCCGCGGCGGTGGCCGGCGGCAGGTCATTGGTCACCCTCAGGATGCCCCACAGCCCCGAGAGGTTGCCGTAGGCGGCATAGTCGCGGAACAGGTAGTCACCCGGCACTGCGTTGGCGCCACCGGCACTGGGCAGCATGAAGCTGAAGTGCGCGGCTGGCAGCACACTCTCCTGGGCGCCGATGTACATGGCCATCGGGTTGAGGCCGAAGCGCACCGAGCCGATACCTGGCAGGTTCATCGGGTAGCCGTCGAGGTCGTTCTTCTCGGCTTGGTACGCATGCAGCGGCCAGACGTGCCCGTCCAGTTGGTAAACCATGCCGCGGCTGCCACCACTGGGCATGACGATGTGGTTGCGCAGCGGCTGGCCCGGCTTGGCGTACAGTACCGGGGTCAGCGGGTCACCGCCGACCAGGGCGTTGGCGTAGGCCATGTGGGCGTTGGGCACATCGCCGAAGCCCAGGCCGTTGGCGCGGCCGAACGGCGAGTCCGGGGCCATGCCGAAGCGCAGCCACAGTGGTTCGGTGCGGTAGTTGACGGCCATGTTGCCGTTGTCCTGCGGGTCGCCCGCCGCGCCGTTGCCTTCGGTATTGATACCTTCGACCGGGCGGCCATCGGCCCAGCGCATGTTCAGCGCGCGCTGCCAGACCGTGACGAAGTCGCGGTAGTCCGGCTGGCCAGTCACCTTCACCGTGGCCTGGGCACGGCTGGCGGTGTCTTCGGTCCAGGTGGCGGTCTGCGGCAGCACGCTCATGGCACCGACCAGGCCCTTCTGCGGTTGCTTGATGAAGTCCGACGGGGTCAGGTTGAGGCCGCCGAACTCGATCGCCGTGGTGTTGATGTTGTCCACCGTGCGGCCCAGTTGCAGCACCGGCTTGCCTTCACGCTCCAGGTGGCCGGCGTAGTACTGGTACACCTTGCTCGGGTAGGCGCCACTGTTGCCGGCCCGGGGCGGCACGGTCTGCACCGGGTTGAGGCCGACGTTGGCACCATCGGACTTGGTGATGTCGTAGGCCAGCAGCTGGGCGTGCAGGCCGACGTGGCTGGACGGGCGCATCAGGTTGTTGGCAAAGGCGGTGGCACCTTCGCTGTCGAACCGGTCACGCTTGACCACGTTGTGCATCACCGCCGTGCTGGGCAGGTCCGGCATCACTTCTGGCAGGCGGTTCTCCAGGGTGATGCTGATGCAGTCGCCGGCGTTGGCACGCAGGATCAGCGGCTCTACAGGCACACCCGCTTTCAGCTTGCCGGTGGTGGCGTCGAGGTCGGCCTTGCGCACGTACAGGATCGCGGTCGGGTCATGCAGCGGCGCACTGTGGCCACCGATGCTGAACGGCACGCCGTCCTCCGGGTCGACACCGCTGACCAGCGGGATGCTGGTCCTGCGGTTGTTGTACACCAGGGTGCCGCCGTTGGCCTTGAGCGGCCCGCCGACATGCTGGCCAATTCCGGCGAGGTCGTTGATGGCGACGCCGTTGCGGTTTTCCAGGATGTCGTTGGCCAGCGCGGCGACGATCTCGTAGCTGCGCTTGACCGTGGTGCGGGTGCCGATGCCGTTGGGGTTGGCCGTGGTTTTCGGGCAGATGCCGTCAAAGTTCACGGTGTTGCGCATGGCCACCGGCTGCGGGTTGTTGGGCAGCGGGAACAGGTCGGCACGCTGCGTGGTGTAGTTGCGCATGATGCCCCAGATGCCGTTCCAGTAGCCTTCGAGCGCCGCGTCCAGCGAGTACAGGTAGTCACCGTTGGTGGCGGCCGCGCTGGAGATCATCGACACCGGCGCCATGAAGCCGAGCTGCTCGGAGATGCCGATCATCTGCGACGACTTCCAGCCCGAGTTGGAGCTGTTGCCGAAGCCCGAGCCGTTCTGCAGCCATTTCACACCGTGCAGGGTGACGTTGTGCTCCTCTTCATGGCCACCGGCGTGCATGCGCAGGCGCACGTTGTCGCCGCTGTAGGTCCGCAGCATCGGCGTGAACGGGTCGCCCGGTTCACTGCCGGCCTTGTTGATGTGTGGCGGGAAGCGCGTGGTACCGCCGGTGGGGCCAACCGCCGAGGTGATCGCCGAAGGCGCCATGTTCATCGCCGGGATGGCGCGGTCGGTGCGGGTCTGCAGCGCATAGCTGAGGTCGCCTCCGAGGCCGTCGGCCTGCATGCCGCGCTTGCCGTCCGGGCCGACCTTGTTCGGGTCGAACACGCGCAGGGCCAGCGGTTCGTTGCGGTAGTTGACGACGAACATGCCGGGGTCATCCACCGAGATGGCCTGCGGGCATGGCCGGCTCGGGCAACCCGGGTTGATGCCGCCACGCTCCTCGACGATGGCTTCGAGCAGGTTCGACGCCTTGCCGCGCACCGGCGGGTTGATGGCGTAGCGGAAGCTGTCGGCGGTGGCCGGGAAGGACTGGGCATTGGGGATGCCATCCGGGCCGGCACCGACATACACGCCCGCTTCATAGGCATGCTGGAAGTCACTGTACTCAAGGAAGAACTCGCGGTAGCTGTCGTTCTTGCCATCGCCGTCGTGGTCACCGGTCTGGATCACCGCCTGCCACGAAGTCGGCCCGCCGTCCTGGCGGGTGGCCGGGTTGTACAGCTTCTCGCCGGTTTCGGCGTGGTACCAGGTGGAACCGGCCGGCTCGGCCAGCACGGTGGCATACAGCCCGAGCTGCTGGTGGGTCGATGGGCCGAGGTGGTCGTGGGTGAAGATGGTGCCCAGGCCACGGTCGACGTTGAACACGTTGACCAGCGGGTCGGCGAACCAACGCTGCATGGCCGTGCGCGCACCCAGCCAGTCAGCCCGTCCGAAGCGGCCGAAGTACGGGTGCTGCTTGGCTATCGGGCAGGCAGCGGTGCCGTCACGGGTGTCGCCCTCGCTGCAGTTGTTGAAGGCGCGGATGGCGTGCACGCGCTCGACTACGCTGCCGGGCGAGAGAATGCCGTCTTCGTAGTTCCAGCCGTTGGCCGAGCCGTCGGCGGCGGTCAGGTCCCACTTGGGCAGGTGGATATGCTGGCCGATCACGTCGGTCGGCGTGCGCACCTGGTAGTCGTCCATTTCATAGAACGACGGGATCAGGTTGGTGTGCTGGTACATGGTGCAGTCGAAGGTGTTCATGCGCATCACCAGCGGCTCTGGCGGGCGCTGCTTGGTGATCACCGGCCAGGCGTCCTCCCACAGAGCGATGATGCGTGCCTGCGGGAAGTGGTAGCCGACCTTGTTGTACACCGCATCGAACTGGATGTTGGCGCCCTTGTAGATGCGCGGGCGGTCGGCGGTGAAGGTGGAAGCACCACGGAAGTTGATGCCGGTCAGGCTTTCGCCGCTGAAGAACTCGCCAACCCCCGAAGACTGGGTCAGGCGCTTGCCGCGGTCATCCATGCACGGCTCGTAGAACGGTGCGCCTGCGGTCGGCAGCGCGCCGTTGGTGCGGAAGGCCTTGGGCACCGGCTGGCTGCCGGGGATCAGGGCATAGCTGGGGTGCTCGGCCAAGGCATGGAACTGCATGGCGGCCTGTTCGACGTCGGTGCCCTCTTCCGGCAGGTAGATCGGCTTGGCCCGGTGCACCACCTTGGAGAAGTCCAGCTTGGTGGTGGTGGTCACGGCTTCACCGCCCGCCGAGACACCGTCCAGCGCATGGCGCCCGAGGCCGCCGTCCCAGCCATCGACCTGGTTGGGGTCGAGGTTGGCCCACAGGGCCTTGCCGCTGTCCTTGAGCTGCCGGGCCAGGGCCGGGTCGAGCATGTCCAGTGGCGGGGTTGGCGGGCGGTTGCCGACGCTGCTTTCCATACCGCCGATCCAGAACGGGTAGCCTGGGTTCTTCAGGGTACCGTCGGCATTGCGGTTGGCCTCGCTGCGGTCGACCAGGGCCAGCGAGCCGATCGCCTTGGCTGCGCCAGGCTGCTTGGCGTGGTCGTCATCGCCATCCTCTTCAGGGTGCTCATCGTCGTTGGCGGCCACCTGCCCGGCAGAGAGCTTGGGCACCACCACGACCTTGCCAGGCATCGGTGCCATGGCCTTGCCTGGCAGCGGCACGATGGCCGGGATCGGCGTGCCGGCAACGATCTCGCCGTCCGGCAGCGCCCGCGCGCCCACAGCGGGCTTGCCGCTGCGCAGTGCGAACGGCGTGCTGTGGAAGCCGTTCTCGCCCTGCCCGCTGACTTCCAGCCGGGTGCCTTCCTCGAACACATCATGCACCCGCCACATGGCCCACATGCCTTGGGCGAAGTGCGGGTAGAAATGGCAGTGATAGATGGCATCACCCGCCACCCGGTTACGGTTGCCCGAGCCGCCATTGGCGATCTCGTAGGTGTAACCGACACCTGCACCGATGCCTTGGGCATCGATGTAGTCGGAGTTGTCGTCATTGGGGTTGAACAGCCACTGGTGCCCGTGCAGGTGGAAGATGTGCTGCTCATGGCCGTTGTGGGTGTTGCGGAACTTGGTGAAATCGCCAATGTAGCTGTGGTGCACGTTGGCAGGCTCGGCCGGGTACAGGGCCATGCTGGCCTTGACCCCGGTGGCGCTGGCCGGCGGCACTTCGCCGGGGCGGATATGTTCGAGGCCGACGTTGGCCGGCACATCAACCAGGGTGCCGATATCGCCCACGGTGTGCGCACTGAGGAAGAACTCTTCGTAGGCGCACGACAGGCAGTCATGCATCGGCCCGACGCCCAGGCGGTTGGCAACCACTTCGGCGCCCATGCCGCCGGAGCCGTAGTTGATCATGAACGAGTCGCGTGCCGGTTCCAGCACATGCCCCATTACCGGGTCCGCCCAGTACCCGGGGAAGGCCTGGGTGCCGGCCACTTCGTCGGCGAACTGCGAGGCGAAGTCGCGAAACGCCTCGAGCCGGTTGGGCAATGCCGGGTTGCGCTTGCCAATGCTTTCCAGCGGATAGGTGGACTTGGGGAAACTGCCATCAGGGTTGGGGCCCATGACGATGGCATCGGTTTCGCTGTTGAGGATCTGGTTGCCGTCGATCATCGCAATGATCGGCTTGCCGGCCTTGCCCTCGCTCAGCCACGGCTCGCGCTGCGGGTAGCGGGCCTCGTAGTCGATCACCGGCTGGCCGGTAGCGGTGCGCCCGGTGGTGGCCAGGCGCATTTCTTCTTCGGTCAGGGTGTTGCGGTAGGTGCGCCCACCCTTGGGTACCACCACCACCTGGCCGAACAGGCCGTTGGCGACGTTACCGGCGGCACCCTCGCCGCCGAAGGTGGCGGCTTTGCTGGTGGCGGCGAACGCCCCCTCACGCTCGGCATACAGCGTGTAGCTGCGGGTGCTGCCCGGGCTGACCAGGAAGTTGCCGTTGCGGCCGGTGTTGGCGGAGATGTCGGCGATGCTGTTGACCGCCTGCATGCCGTTGACCTGGAAGCCGACCATGCGCTCGGCCACCTGCTCATCGGCGACGAAGCCTTCGCCGGCTTCGTTCTCGACCTCGGTTTCCGGCCCCTCTTCGCCCTCGGGCGCCTCAGCTTCGATGCCATGCTTGTTGGGGTTGGCCCGGTAGTCGAGCAGGTTGGTGAGGTTGACCGTCAGGCAGTCCCCGGCGGCTACGCGCAGCACGATAGGCCGTGGGCGCTTGTCGGGGCGCAGGGTGACCTTGCCCGGCACGGCGGCGCCGCCGTTGCTCAGCGGGATCTGGCGATCATCCACCACATCCTCGCGCAGGGCGAAGATCATGCCGTTGGCGTTCTGTGCGCCAAGGCGGTTGAACATCAGTGGCTGGTCCAGGGCCACCACATTGGCCACCAGGGTGCGCTGGCACTGCACGGCAGCCTCGCTGGTCGCTTCCCAGCCAAACAAGGCCAGCACAAGTGATGTCAGGACGGGGCCTTTGTACGGGGTCGACATGCTGCACCTCCGGGACACAGGGACTCTGCGAGGAAGTGAGCAAGGTGTGTGCCATATGAATATGGCGTTTTATTTCAGTAAGTTAGAAGTGGAAGCGGAACAGATTGGGGAGGATTCCCCATGGAAATTCCCCGAATCGGGGGATGATATGCATTGTCGTTTCGGTAGCGTGCTTTGAGCGGGCAGATTTACATCTGGATACCTTCATTAAAGGGCTGAAAGTTTACGCGTCGAATATTCCTACAGCGTTAAAGGAAGCGCGACAGTCCTACGAGAATTGATTCCCCGTTAGTGTTCAGGCTCAGCGTAATCACAACTGACCGATGAGCCACTCGTTGGTCTGCGCCACCGTACGCAGGCCGGCAATCGAGGAACCAGATGTCCAGACACCCCAACGCTAGCGATGAACACTCGGGAACGACTTATCGCATGAGTGAGCAGAATGCTCAGAGCATGCTCGAACCGACCGCATGGGCTGCCAGCCTTTCCAGCGACAACCGGCAGGAGCCCCCTTCAGAACCTGCAGGTTACGCTGCAGACCCGGACTTTCAACTGCGCGGTGGCTTCGACAACTTGATGCTGGACGCCGCCGCACCGCTGTTCGGCCTGGTCATGCGTCTACGCACGCTGGATGAACTTCCGAACATCAAGGATGTGCATGCGAAAGTGCGCAACCAGATCGAGAACATTCGCCAGGAAATGCGCCAGAACAACTATGAGCCGGCGCAATTGCAGGCCTACTCCTATGCCCTGTGCCTGTTCATCGACGAAGCCGTGATGGAACGCCCGTGGGGCAAGAACAGTTGCTGGAGCCAGGAATCGCTGCTGAGCATCTTCCATGACGAGACCCAGGGCGGTGAAAAGGTCTTCACCGTGCTCTCGCGGCTCATGCAGGAGCCCAAGCGCTACCAGGACGCCCTGGAGTTCATGTATTTCGCGCTGTGCCTTGGCCTGAAGGGCAAGTACGCCGTTGCCCCGAAAGGCGAAGAAACACTGAACACCCTGATCCACCAGCTGCACGGGATTATCCGCGAACTGCGCGGCCCCGTCCCGACAGAAATCTGCGACCCCTACACCAACGTGGCGCCCCGCGACTTCCGCTTGAAACGGCAGTGGCCCTGGTGGAGCCCGCTGGTGCTGTCTGCCGTTGCCATGGCCATTGCCTACGGGATCTACAGCTACCGACTTCACCTCATTACCACCGAGGTGCTGGAGTCGTTGGACCGCATTTTACAGCAGTAGCCGAACGCCACGCATTTCAGGGAGATCCACATGTCCAGCCAAACCGACCTGCGCTTCAGCTTTCAGCCGCTGCTGACCCAAATGGAATTCGAGGTCGTGTCGTTCACGCTCGACGAGGCGATCAGCACGCCGTTCCAGCTGAATCTGGAACTGATCAGCTTCGAAGATGATGCCGACTTTGCCCAGTTGCTCGACAAACCTGCACTGTTCACCCTCTGGCGTGGTGAACGCCCGCTGCGCTACGTGCACGGCCTGATCAGCAGCTTCAGCCAGGGTGAAACCGGCTTCTGTCGTACCCGTTACCACGCCCTGGTCGAGCCACAACTGGCACGCGCCAGTCTGCGCTCGAACTGGCGCATCTTCCAGCAGAAAACCGCCGCGCAGATCATCGAGCTGATGCTCCAGCGCCAGGGCATCCTGCACTTCGAGCTGCATGCCAGCTGCAATCATCAGGTGCGCGAATTCTGCGTGCAGGCCGGCGAGACCGACCTCGACTTCATCGCCCGGCTGGCGGCTGAAGAAGGCTTCGTCTACCGCTTCGAGCACAGCGCCAAACAGCACAAGCTGATCATCAGCGATCGCGTGCAGGCCTTGGGGCTGATCAGCCATGGCGTCATCAAGGCCGAGGATGACGATGACGGCCTGTTCGATGATCAGCAGCAGATGGGCCCCTATCATGTGCTGTACCGCGCCAACAGCGGCGGTGTGCAGGCGCTACCCTGCCTGCGTCGGTTGCGCTATAGCGAGCAGGTACGTACCGCCAGGCAAGTGCAGCGCGACTATACCTTCACCAACCCGGCCTATAACCAGCAGCACCGCGCAGAGGCCAGCGGCGTAATTCACCAATCGACGGATTACGAGCGTTTCGACTACCCCGGCCGCTACAAGCGCGATGCGGTAGGCAAACCCTTTACCCAGACCCGTCTCGACGCCCGGCGTCACGATGCCTGCATCGCTGAAGTGGAAGGCGACGATGTGCGCCTGCAACCGGGGCTGAGCTTCACCCTCACCGAACATCCGCGTGAAGACCTGAACGTGCATTGGCGGGTGATCCATGTCGTCCATGAGGGCAGCCAGTTCACCAGCTTGCAGGAAGAAGCCGCCGGTGCCGAACGCGGCACGCACTACCAGCAGAACGCAACGCTGGTGCCTGGCCGAACCGAGTGGCGCCCTGCCCCGCTGGACAAGCCCCGTGTCGATGGCCCGCACATGGCCACCGTGGTCGGGCCACCCGGTGAGGAGATCTACTGCGACCAGTGGGGCCGGGTCAAGGTCAGCTTTCCCTGGGACCGCGAGAGCCAGAACAACGAGTTCAGCTCCTGCTGGGTGCGCGTTTCACAAGGCTGGGCCGGCGGCAGCTGGGGTTCGATGGCCATCCCGCGGGTCGGCCAGGACGTGATCATCCACTACGTCAACGGCGACCCCGATCAGCCGATGATCACCGGGCGTACGTACTGCGGTAACCAACTGCCTCCGTACGACCTGCCGGAACACAAGACGCGCATGACCATCAAGAGCCAGACCCACAAGGGTGATGGCTACAACGAACTGCGTTTCGAGGATGAACTGGGCAAGCAGGAAGTGTTCATCCATGCCGAGCGAGACCAGAACAATGTGGTCAAGCACGATGAGACCACCCGCGTCGGGCGCAACCGAGTCGAGCAGGTAGGCAATGACGAACAGCTGACGGTTGGCAACGATCTTCAACAACAAACCGGCCGCGACCGAACTGATCGGGTCGGGCGTACCAGCCGGGTAGACATAGGCCAGGACCTTATCGAGCAAGTCGCAAATGACCATCGTGAAGCCACGGGGGCCAACCACCATGTCAGCATCGGTGGCCAGAGCGAGTTGCACATCAAAGGGCGACAGCAAATCAGCATCGGCGGGGGTGTGAACCAGCAAACCACGGTCTATCAACTGCAGGCCAGCGAGCGCATCGAGTTCAGAAGCCCTGGCGGCAGCATCGTGCTGGATCAGCAAGGCATCACCCTGAACGGCCTGACACTCACCTTGCTCGGCCCGACCCAAGCAGCCGTCGATGGATCGGGAAATACCCTGGACCTGGATCTGCTCGCAAATGCCAGCGTCCGATGCGAGGAGACCGGCCGATGAGCAGTGAAGCCTTGATCAAGCTCATCAACCAACACCACCGCCCCGGGCAATACAGTTATGTGCTGCTGGACCCGCTGGCAGCCTCAGAAGGCAGCGAACAGTCATTACTCGCAAGCCTGAAGATGGCATTGGGCGACAAAGCGATGACACGCGTGGTTCGACCCGACCTGCCTCGTGCAACCGGGTTGCATCCCGTGCTCGTTTGCCTTGGCTCGCCCGGAAGTTCGCCTGGCATCTCACTGCTGGAGCCAACAGCACGGGCCGCCGAACGCGACATGCATCGGCGCAAGCGTCATGTCTGCGGTTGGCTGCTCAGCGAAGCGCCGCCCACCACCGTCGCAGCTCACCTTACCGCGCTGTGCCGTTTACCCGATGCATCCGGGGCGACCTCGTTTCACCCTGTTTATGAACCGCTGCGCCTGGAACTGCTGGCCGCGTTGTTCGAACGTGCGGAACAGGGGCCTTGGTGGCCGATCGAGCGCTGGGTTTTCGTGACCAGTGGCGGCAGCCTGGCAAGCCTGACAGGTCAGCCACATACCCAGCGCAACCTGCCTGCGGGCGCCATCCGCGTTCAGAAGGACGCCGCCCTGATAGAGGCCGTGTTAGCGGCATGGAGGAGATTGCCGGCGTTTCCCGGCGCCCGCGAAATCCCGCCATTCGCGGCCCTGCGAACAGCCAACCATCTCGATGACGCGCGCGAACTTGGCCTGACGGTCGAGCAGGACATCCTGGTAATGGCCCTTCACCTGCTACGGCTGCACGCGCAACTGCACACCCAGAAGGCCGTACGCGACATGGTCGACATGGCCGTCCGGCAGCAAAGGCCCCTCACCGAGATGTTTGCGCACTTTTCCGATTCGAGCTGGCGCCATCTGGTTGCAGCCACTCCCCAACCAAAGGCCTACCCATGAGCATCACACAAGACATTGCCAACGCCGTTGCCGAAGTCGAATTTCTCCTTACCCCCTGCAAAGCCTGCCAGCGCCAGGGCCTGCCCATCCTCCCCCTGCGCCGCGCCGTGGTCCCCGATACCCGCCCCGGCAGCGACCCCGCCACGCAAACCCGAATGGGCCTGCGCACCTTGCGCAGCGGCTACCTCTATGTGCTGCTCGACCAACGCATCTGGCACGCCTACGAAGTCACCGCGCAAGGCCACCTGCGTCGCTTCCTGCCCTACGAGCCAAACCCAGGGCCGCCACCGTCGCTGCCCGAGCACTGCGTGCATGAAAACCACGACATACCGTCGTCCTTCCTCAACGTCGACACCCACACCTACGGCTCGGCCTGGCTGGCCTTTTCCAGCGATCCCTGGCCGGCTAGCGTGCTAGATGCCTACAAGAACGGCCAAGCGCCTGCGCAGCGCTTCGAAGGCCTGGACCTGATCCTGGCGCGCAAGCACCCCGAGTTGCAGGGCCTGGCCATGACCCCGGACAACCTGCAGGTCGACAGCCAGGTGTTCGAGTATGCCCAGCAACTGAACGGGCCGTTCGACAGTGCCCATGGTTTTCACAGTCGCTTCCTGCGCAAGACTGCCTTGCGTGGTTACCTGGTCAATGCGATGGCCCGGCATCAGCTGGAAAACGGCGTGCTGGCGGTGGTGCTCGATGACACTGTCGGCCTCATTCAGGAGTACAACCATCAACGCCTGAACTGGGTGGTCAAGCGCCAAGCCTGGCGCGAGGACCCGCTGCGCGCCTATCAGTTGCAGACGTCGCAGATCCTGCAGATCATTCGTGCCACCCAGCGTGAATGGGCGGCGCAAGAAGTACCGACGTTCGAACCACAGACAGGCGACGGGCCGCCGGTGTTCACCGATCCCGAGGTGGAGCGCCAGCGCATAGTCGAAATGCGCCAGCGCGAGAGCGATGAAAAACTCGAGGAACGCTACGACGAACCCCGGCGCGCGGCATTCCAAGCGGAGTATGAACAAGAGGAAGCTCGCTTCCAGGCCTTCATCGACCGGCATGCTGTCACCTACGCGGAACTCTGCGAGAGCGCGGCCTTCGCGCTAATCGAGCGGCACGATTACGACGGATGGGACCGTGAATCGGGCATTGCCTACAGCAAGACCGTCGCTGCCTGCCTGGCCGGTGGCATCACTGAAGCGCCGTCCACCAACCCTGAGCCATCTCCACCAGCGCCCGGTACCAGCGAAGCGCTGTGGCTGAAATGGCTGCATGACCCCAACAGCCCACCCTACCGCGCCCTGCTGCTGCGCGACGCCCCCTTGATGGCGGCACTGCTGCCAAGCTTCTCGCCGACCGAGCCGACCGACTGGAACGACAGCGAAAAGCTCTACGCCGCTTTGAGCAAATTCATTGCCAGTGAAGATGCCGGCCTGAAGATGCGAGATTCGCTCAAGCAGGCCATCACCGAACTGCAGGGCGCGGTCAATGCCGCCAGCCTGCGCCTGCAGACGCGGCTCGACCCCGGTATCCAGCACGCCGTGCGGCACCTGAACAGTGCTAGCCAGCGGATTTACAACGGTGTGCACCTGATCGAACTGCAGGTGCAGATGAAGCTGGGTGAGTACTACGCCTTGCAGAGCGCGCACCTGCGTGAACTGCAGAACAGCGCCAGCCAGAAACTGGCCGAGGCGCGGGCGCAGATGATGCCGGACCTCGAAGACGTGAAGGCCGGCATATTCAGGCAAGCAGGCAAAGTCAAACCCATCATCCAGACCGGTTTGCTGAGCCTTGCCGTGCTCGACCCGAAAATCGCACATCAGGTGATCCCGGTCAGCGTCTGGGTCGAAGGCACGGCGCATGACCTGCATGAGCGGTTGGCCAGGGAAGTGAAGCTGAACGTCAATCAGTTGAATGATGCCGCCAAGATGGCATTGGTAGACATCACAGTCGCGGCGGGGACGCTGGAGCTGGAAGCACGCAAGACCCTCAATGGCATGAAAATCAGTGCGGGCCAAGCAACGCAGTTGGTACGTGACAGTTTTACGGGGCTGCGAGGAACGGGAAAAGGCTGGGAGTTGCTGCTTTCGTTGGGTGGGCTCTATTTACTGAGTGACAGCCTTGGAAAGAATCTGAAGAAAGCCGAAAAAGTGATCGGTCCGAAGTCGAGTGAAGCCCTGATGGCGCTATATGGGTCCTGTATTGCGGCCCTTGGTGGAGCCGTAGAGCTTGTCGGACTTTCGATGCCGCGCAGGATGACTACGAGTAGTAGTGCCTCTCTCGGCCGGACTATCGCCAAAACTGGCGCAGTGGTGAGTGCTATCGCAGGTTTTTTTGAAGCTGCCTACTCCATGCTGGCCGTAAAGCGTTCTTACAGAGCCGGAGACAACAGGGCTGTACTTCGGTATTCCATGGCCACAGCTCTCGCCATTGGCGGAACCCTTACAGGAATTCAAGCTGTATCTAGCCAGTTTTTACTCGGCACACTAGGCCTCACCATCATCCTGAGCATTTCAACATACAACATGATTAAATGGGCTGAAAAACAGGAGTCAACACGCCTAGAATCATGGGCCAAACGCTGTTATTTCGGAAAAGCCAACGAGTCCCCTCGCATTCATTGGAATTCGCCGAACCAGGCAGACATCGCCTTCGCCGAACTCAATGCGGCTACATTAGAACTGACTGGCGGCCTGACACTGCACACCGTTCAAAAGGACATTGCTGTCAACCCGAAAACAGGAGGGCGGGCCAACGTAGAGTTTCAACACAGCATAAAATTTCAAATTATCATTCCTGCCTTCAACGAGACAACATCTAGTTATCAGTGGGTTCTCGTACTGCATCGTCAGGCAGATGGCGAAATTCCGAATCCAATCTCTGGCGAGGTCGTTATCAACGAACGACACCTACCACCCCCGATTGAATCAAGAACTTCCCGATATGCTTCCATGAGGCCAATGAAACCTCCTAAGATATCTGATTACATGGCGGATTCAATAGTAATCAACCGAACAAAGCAGCAACCGATTCCCAATGACGGCAGCCGCACCTATGAAGCATTCAGTGGCAGCATTGCTCTGACTCCAGACATCGGCAGGCACAACATAATGGCTGTCTCGCTTTTAATAACTTACTGGCCTGACCGTAGCGTTCCTGAAGCCTTTGCCGAAATTGCGATACAGCAAGAAATCTAATGGATAAGCCCAAACGTCCAGCAGGCTGGAAATATGATCTAGTCGCGCCCCATCAACCCAGCCACCCGCAACTTATCAGTAGCAATATAGAGTCTTCACTGGAACACATCGACGAGAACATGATCGAAATATCAAGACACACCCTAAAGCTTAGAGGATTTTCCATCACCCTAGGTTCGACAGTACTCCTCTCAGCCGCATGTATCGCAACAGCAGCAATTTACCATGAACTGTTCTCAGCAGTCAGAACCGACTTTACTTCCATTATTACCTTCCTGGGAGTATGCGTCTTCTTATTCGCAGTCTTAACACCCTATGTGCGAATGGACATCGAGCAGCCTCACAACCAACCCATACGCTTCAACAGACACCGCCGTAAGGTCTATTTCTACCAATTCCGCTTTGACTTGCTTCACCCTTTCGGTCGTAAAAACTGGGGGGTAAAACCGGTAGTCTACGACTGGGATGACCTCACAGCCGAGGCTTATCGGATCTACGGGGCCATGGGTTACGGCGGGCTGAGGGAAGAGGTCATGCTATCCGTCCGCAAACCCGGTACTGACGAAGTAATTGATCGCGTTTTCCTTGCCGACGATATTGAAAAAGGCGAGCAGTACTGGGCCATCGCCAGGTTGTTCATGCAGCAAGGCCCCGAAGCACTGCCCGACTTTATCCGCGCCTCAAAAGCCTGTGAAGAATCACCTGATGCCGACCATTGGGAAAATGCTGTTCATCACAACCCATTCGACCGCCTCGCCCCCAAAGTCCAATGGCCCGCTGATATGGACCTGGAATCCCGCACCGCCCCCAATCCAGGAGAGCAGAAATGAAAGCCGTAATACTCGTAGGCCACCGCCATGACTGCCCAATTCACGGCCCGGGCGTGGTTGAGACAGGCAGCACGCACTACACCTTCAATGGCAAGGCGGTCGCCAGAGTCGGCGACCGAACCAGTTGCGGTGCATTGATCGAAACCGGCGCAACCGGTTTTCAAATCGAAGGTAAAGCCGTAGCACGTGAAGGTGACAGAACCGACCACGGCGGCGTACTGAGCCAAGGTGATAACAACTGGCAACTGGATTGACCGTCCTCCAACCTGGGTCGCCCGGCGGCCCTTCGTCGGCACACTGCAAAAACCTGATGAAAATCTGTGAAACAAATTGAACATCCAGCGCCGTTAAGCTTCCAAAAGTTGATACGTGCCATCCTTTTGCCAGGAGCCAGCCGCCGATGCTCATCCCGCCATTCCTGCGCTGCCAACGCCCAGGAGCCCAGTTGCCATGAAACTGCCAGGCCGTGCGCCCAACTCCAGCCTGCAGCTCGACTACGTCCGCGACACCCTGTTCGGCCCGGTAGCCTTGAGCGTGGAATGCCAATGCCAGATGGCGGCCCTTACGCTGCAAGGCCGCCCTGCCCTGCGCCTGCACATCTGCCCACCACTGCCGGACAAGGTCGAACGCGCCCACAGCGTGGCATTCGTGTGGGACGGGCGTAGCTATCACGGGGTGGTCCGTGACCACGGCAAATGCGGCGATGGCGGGCTGAACCTGCTATTGGAGCTGCAATAAGCCGATCAACGGCGGCGCACTGGGCTGAACCTGCTGCAAACGGCAGATCTCCATAACTACAAGGCCCTGCCTTCTGGAGAACGCCATGAACAGCCCGTTGCTCAAGCTCTTCACCCACCCCGCCGACGCTTGGATCGACATCCGCCGCGCCGAGGAAGACCACCCGCAACAATACCTGCCGCGCCTGTTGGCGCTGGCCCTGATCCCGGCCTTGTGCCTGTTCGTCGGCACCACCACCTTCGGCTGGAGCCTGGCCGCGCAGGAGCGGGTGCAACTGAGCATGGCCAGCGCCGCGCAACTGGCCGGGCTGCTGTATGCCACCACCGTGGTCGGGGTGATGCTGATGGGGGTGATGATTCGCTGGATGTCGCGCGGCTTCGATGTGCAACCGACGCTCACCCAATGCATCGGTTTCGCCGCCTATTGCGCCACGCCCTGGTTCTTTGCCGGGGTGGTCGGCTTGCTGCCGATTCGCTGGTTGGCACTGCTGGCTCTGCTCGCCGCTTCAGCCTACGCCACGGTATTGCTGTATGGCGGCCTGCAGACCTTCCTGCGCCTGCGCAAGGAGCAGGCCATGCTGTTTGCCAGCTGCGTCTGGGGCGTGGGCCTGCTGTTGCTGGTGACCATCCTGGTGTCGATGATCCTGTTCTGGAGCAATGCACTGATGCCCGAATACGTGCGCCCGGCCAGCCTTGGCTGACCGGTGCACATCGGTGCTCAGGCGATGGCCCTGAGTGCTGCCGGGTGGCTATCTCGCAGGGTGTGCAGCTGGCCGACCAGGTTCACCAGGTCGCGACAACTGTTCAAGCTCTGCAGCGAAACCCCGGAGAGGGTGACGCCCTCCTCCAGGCTTTGTCCCTGACCCAGGCGGATGGTCAAGGTGGTGCCGTCCGGGCAGCTGACTTCGCAGCGGTCGGGCAGGCATGCCTGCTCGATAATCTGCCGCATTTCCAGCATCGAAACTCCTATCAACGACATGGTACGACCCTCTCTGTACTGGATGGCCTGTTGTGTGTGAGTACGCCTTTGGCAGGCAGGGTGCCAATTGATATTGCGCATGCCCAAGCGGCCGTCCATGCGCCGGGGCAATGATCGTGCGGAGAATCCTTTAGCACCTTAGTGGAAGAACGATGTTTGGCCCCGCCCGTTCGATCGAATGCTGGCACTTCGCGACAAGCGGTCGCGCAATGCGCTGTCAGCCGGCCAGTGATGCCCACAGATGCTGCGCGGCATAAGCGCGCCAGGGTCGCCAGGCCAGAGCGCGTTCGGCCAATTGCGCGTCAGGCCCTTCCAGCAGGCGCAAGGCCTTGACCAATGCCACATCCCCCAATGGCAACGCATCGCCGGCGCCCGCCTGGCGCAGCGCCAGGTAGTGGGCACTCCAGAGGCCGATCCCTTTCAAGCGGCAAAGGCTGGCCAAAAGCGGCTCCAGCGCCTGCCCCTGGCGCAGCAGTGTCGGCTGCGCCAGTAGCGCTCGCGCCAGAGTACCCAGGGTGGCTGCGCGTGCGCGGGGCATGCCCAGGTTTTCCAAGTCGGCATTGGCGAGCACACGCGCCGTCGGGAACACATGTGTCACACCAGCGGCCGGCAGCCGCAGCGGCTGGCCATGGCGCGCCACCAGGCGCCCGGCCAGGGTCATGGCACCTGCCACGCTGATCTGCTGCCCCAGCACCGTGCGCATGGCCTGCTCGCAGGCGTCCCAGCCTTGCGGGACGCGCAGGCCCGGGCGGGCGGCAAGCAGCCTGGCCATCAACGGGTCGCGGGACAGCGCTGCGGCGATGCGCGTGGGGTCGGCGTCGAGGTCGAAGAAACGGCGGATGCGGGCGATCAGGCCGGGGACGGACCGGGCAGGTACAGCGCTGAAGCGGATGCACAGGCGATTGCCGCTGGCCGGCCTGGCTTCGAGCACCGCCTGTTTGCCAGCCACGGTGAAACTGCGGCGATAGGTGTTATCGCAGAAGGTTTCGATGCCTGGGATACAGCGGGCAGCCAGGAAGGCCAGGGTGGAGGGCCAGTGGTAAGGCGTGGGGTAGCGCAGCCACAAGATGTGCTGGCCAGAAGCGCTTAGTGAACGGTGCACGGCGTGCAGGTGGGACAGAGGCATCGTTGCATGATGCCAAGATTTGTGTGGTTTGTACTGGCCTCTTCGCGGGCAAGCCCGCTCCCACAGGATCGTCACTACCTGAGGGGCAGTCATGATCCCGTGGGAGCGGGCTTGCCCCGCGAATGGGCCAATACAGGCTGTCAGTGATTCAGGCCAGCCCCCTCGCCCGCCATCTGCCCAAAGCGCCCGGCATGGAAGTCATCGAACGATTCGGCAATCTCCGCCTGGCTGTTCATCACGAAGGGGCCATAGCCAACGATCGGCTCATCGATCGGCTCGCCGCTGAGCAACAGCAGGCTGGCGCCTTCGAGCGCCTCGATGGCCACATCCTCGCCATCGCGCTCCAGCAGTACCAGGCTGGCCGGGCCCGCCTCCCGCTCGCCATTGACCCGCACGCTACCCCGCAGCACTACCAACGCGGCATTTCGACCTGCGGCAACCGGCAGTTGCAGGTTGGCACCCGCATTCAGGCGCATATCCCACACGTCCATCGCAGTGAAGGTCCGTGCCGGGCCCGAATGGCTCTGATAGGCACCGGCGATCACCCGCAGGCTACCGCTGTCACCTGCCAGTTGCAGCACGGGAATGTCTGCCGACAACAGCGTCTGGTAACCGGCAGCCGCGCGCTTGTCACGCGCTGGCAGGTTGACCCACAACTGCACCATTTCCAGCGTGCCACCGCTGCGGGCGAACGCCGGGGAGTGGAACTCTTCGTGGATGATGCCGTTGGCGGCGGTCATCCACTGCACGTCACCCGGGCCGATCAGGCCGCCGGCCCCGGTCGAGTCTCGGTGCTCCAGCTCACCCTGATAGACGATGGTCACGGTCTCGAACCCGCGGTGCGGGTGCTGGCCGACGCCGCGGCGGTCAGTTGTCGAGGTGAAGTCGTAGGGGCCGGCGTAGTCCAGCAACAGGAACGGGCTGATCTTGCTCGCCAGATTGTCGTAGGTGAACAGGCTGCGCACAGGGAAACCATCGCCTACCCAATGGGCGTGAGGGCTACGGTGGATACCCAGGATCTTTTTCATGAGAAGTCTCCTCTCTAAGCTGGGTTAACCTTACCAATGAGCCCAATCGGCCGGTAGTCAGCTGAAATGGCATTGATCGTTCCACCAATGGAACAAACACTCACGCTTGCAGGTATTCGAGCACCTTGTGCGCGGCCATCGCCGGGTCTTCCTGCATGAAACAGTGCCCGCCGGGGACCTGAAGGCCGCTCACCTCAGGGTTGAGGCTAGCCAAGCGCGCCACCGAGTGCGGCACGAAGGGATAGGTCTGCTCACCATAAAGCACCAGGGTTGGCACCTGAATGGAGGCCAACTGCGCCCACATGCGCGACGGGAACGAACTGAAGACCTCCACTTCACGGCTGGGCCGGCACTTGAGCACCACGCCTTCGCCGCAGTCACCGATCGCGTGCTCGACATACGCCTGCAAAGCAGCTTCGCTCCAGCCTTTGAAGATGCCACGCCCGTGCAGCGAGGCCCGCGCCGACTCACGGTCGGGCCAATGGCTGCGCCGGCTGGCGGCCTTGCGCGCCAGGGCATGCCGACGGTGCAAGCCGACCAGCGCAGCAGCGCCCATCACACCGATCATGCGCCGGCTGAACAGTACCGGGTCGAGCAATACGGCACGGGCAAACAAGCCCGGCTGGCTGGCCAGCATCAACCCGGTCAGCACGCCGCCAAAGCTATGCCCCACGGCGTAGCGGGCAACCTCGCCATATTCACCACGTCCGGCGTTGAAGGCTTGCACTGCCAGTGCAGCGCTGCGGTTCCAGCCGCGGAAATCACCACCATGATCGCTGTCACCATGGCCCTGGACATCGCTCAGCCATAAATCGAAATGTTCACTGAGGCGCATCAGCAGCGGCTGGTAAGCCAGGCAGCAAAAGCCGTTGCCGTGCAGAAAATGCAGCAGCGGCTTGCCACTGGCCGGCGAACGCCAGCCACGCAGGGTGAAACCTTCGGCGGCCTCAAATGACCAGGGGATCAATTGCATCGGCTTACTGTACTCGGCGGTTCATGAAAACGCCGATTCTACAAACAGCAGCGGGTAAAGTGAAATCACCAGCAGCAAGGCCATCAGGACATTGAACAGCATCAGCCAGCGCGGGTTCTGCAGCAGGTTGCGCAGGGCGCTGCCGAACATCACCCATACGCCGACGCTGGGCAGGTTGACCAGGGCGAACAGTGCGGCAATCACCACCACATTGGCCACATAGCCCTGGGCCGGCGTGTAGGTCGTGATCGCCCCCACTGCCATCACCCAGGCCTTGGGGTTGACCCACTGGAATGCCGCAGCGCCCCAGAAACCCAGCGGCTTGCGCGCGCCGGGCGCATCAGCGCCGAGCGGCCCGGAGGTGGCGATCTTCCAGGCCAGGTACAACAGGTAGGCCGCACCGGTATAGCGCAACACGCTGTACAGCACCGGCCAGGCCTTGAACACCTCGCCCAGGCCCAGCCCCACCGCCAGCACCATGACCATGAACCCCACGCTGATACCCATGGCATGCGGAATCGAACGGCGCACACCAAAGTTCACGCCCGAGGCCAGCAGCATGGTGTTGTTAGGCCCGGGCGTGATCGAGGAAACGAAAGCAAACAGCACGAAGGCGGTCAGCAGGTCGGCAGAGGCAAGCATTGGCAGGCATTCCAGAATTGTTGCAGGTGCTGTCACACTAACGGAGTCGCCCTGCCCTGCGACCGGTACAGTTAGATTATATTATGCAGATACACATTACTGTACCGCCATCCAGCGCCACACACTCAAGCACAAGGAAGCCCCTGCATGAGCCTGACCATCCGCCCTGCCGTTCGCACCGATGCCGCCCAGATTCTCGCCTACATCACCGAACTGGCCGAGTTCGAGCGTGCCCGTGACCAAGTGATCGCCACCCTCGCCGATATCGAACACAGCCTGTTCGGTGAAGGCAGCACCGTGCACAGCCTGATCTGCGAGCGTGACGGCAAGGCCATCGGCTTTGCCGTGTACTTCTACAGCTATTCGACCTGGCAGGGCCGCAACGGCATCTATCTGGAAGACCTGTACATCACCCCCGAACAGCGCGGCGGCGGCGCAGGTCGGGATGTGCTGCGGCACATTGCGCGCGAAGCAGTGGCCAAAGGTT
This sequence comes from Pseudomonas sp. LRP2-20, assembly GCF_024349685.1. NCBI lineage: Bacteria > Pseudomonadati > Pseudomonadota > Gammaproteobacteria > Pseudomonadales > Pseudomonadaceae > Pseudomonas > Pseudomonas sp. LR2-20. The sequence goes on from NZ_AP025944.1 coordinate 3,398,797, forward strand.
GCGGGCGGTTCGAGTGGAGCGTACTGGACTGGAACGAACCCGCGATCGGTTTTTACCAGTCACTGGGGGCCGAGCCACAGGCTGAGTGGGTGCGCTACCGGCTGGATGGCGACAAGCTGTTGCAGTTTGCCAAAGGCTGACCTGGGCCTTGCGGCCCTGTCACCGGCAAGCCAATTTGCCGGCGACAGGGCCGCAAGGCATCAATCATGACGCCACACCGCACCCGCAATATCCACCCGCTTGGGCAACACGCGGTTCTCGAAGAACAGCTCTGCCGTGTGCTGTTGCGCTGCGACGATCTCTTCACTCACCGGTATCAGCGGCGATGCCGGCCGATGACTGAAACTGCGCCGCACCACTTCTTCCGACAGCCCCATGAACTGCGCCAGCACACGGACACTGCCGGCCTCGTCAGAGCGCGTCAGCGCCTCGGCCTTGGTGATCTGCGCCAACAAGTGCTTGATGAAATCGCCATTGGCCTCGACATAGCCACGCGCCCCCAGCATGAACGGCCCGATCAGCCCCAGCCCCTCGCCGTCCGCCAGCAGCCGCGCCTTGCCTTCCAGGTCGATGGCCGAATAGAACGGATCCCAGATCGCCCACGCGTCGACGCTGCCACGTTCGAAGGCCGCCCGGGCATCAGCGGGCGCCAGGTACACCGGCTGCACGTCGCGCATGCTCAAGCCCACGCTGGCCAGGCTGCGCAGCAGCAGATTGTGGGCACTGGAGCCCTTCTGCAAAGCCACACGCCTGCCTTTGAGCTGAGCCACCGAGGTGATCGGGCTGCCCTTGGGCACCAGAATGACTTCGGCCTTCGGCTTTGCCGGTTCGGCGGCGATGTACAGCAGGTCTGCGCCCGCTGCCTGTGCGAATATCGGCGGTATGTCCCCGGTGGAACCGATATCGAGGCTGCCAATGTTCAGCGCTTCGAGCATCTGCGGCCCTGCCGGAAATTCGATCCACTCGACCCGTGTATTGGCGAAGCGCTGTTCCAGCAGCCGGTGCTGCTTGGCCAGCACCAGGCTGACCGAGCCTTTCTGATAGCCGATACGCAGCGTGGCAGGGTCCGCCGCATGAACGGCCCCCGCCAGCGCCAGCAGTAAAAGCGCGGCAAAGCGTAAGACGCGCATGGCTCATTCCTTCCAGTCGGTCGAGGGTTTTTCCCAGAGATTGATCCCACCTTCAACGGCATGGCGGTCGATTTCGGCAAGTTCTTCAGGGCTGAATGCCAGGTTGTCGAGTGCCGCGACATTCTCGCTGATCTGCTCCGGCCGGCTGGCGCCGATCAGGGCCGAGCTCACCCTTGGATCGCGCAGGGTCCAGGCCAGGGCGAGTTGCGCCAGGCTCTGGCCGCGGCGGCGGGCAATTTCTTTGAGCGCACGGGCGCGGGCCAGGTTGGCCTCGGACAGGTGTTGCGGCTGCAGCGAGCCACCACCGGGGCGGTTGACCCGTGCATCGGCCGGAATACCGTTCAGGTACTTGTCGCTGAGCAACCCCTGGGCCAGTGCCGTGAACACGATGACCCCGGCCCCCAACGCGTCGGTGGTGTCCAGCAGGTCCTGCTCGATCCAGCGGTTGAACAGGTTGTACGAGGGCTGGTGAATCAGCAGCGGCACCTTCAACTCGGCCAGCAACGCGGCGATCTCGCGGGTCTTGCCAGCGGAATAGGAAGAAATCCCGATGTACAGCGCCTTGCCCTGGCGCACGATATCGGCCAGGGCGATCGCGGTCTCTTCCAGCGGCGTGTCGGCATCGAAGCGGTGCGAGTAGAAGATGTCCACGTAGTCCAGCCCCAGGCGCTTGAGGCTCTGGTCAAGGCTGGCATGCAGATACTTGCGCGAACTGCCACCCTGGCCGTACGGCCCCGGCCACATGTCCCAGCCGGCTTTGCTGGAGATGACCAGCTCGTCCCGATAACTGCGCAGGTCTTCACGCAACAGGCGGCCGAAATTGCGCTCGGCGCTGCCATAGGGCGGGCCGTAATTGTTGGCGAGGTCGAAATGGGTGATGCCGGCATCGAAGGCCGTGCGCAGCAAGGCGCGCTGGGTGTCGATCGGCGTCGCATCGCCGAAGTTGTGCCACAGGCCCAGGGACAGGGCTGGCAACACCAGGCCGCTGCGGCCGACGCGGCGGTACGGAATGCGCGCGTAGCGCTCGGGGTTGGCAATGTAGCTCATGGTTGACCTCACTCGGCAAAATAGGGGTTGGCAGGCCGTTGCAGGCCCAGGTGCTCGCGCAGGGTGTGGCCCTGATACTGGCGGCGGAACAGACCTCGACGCTGCAACTCGGGAACCACCAGCTCGGCGAAGTCTTCGAGCCCCTGTGGCAGATGCGGCACCAGCACATTGAAGCCGTCGGCCGCACGGCCTTCGAACCAGGCCTGCAGCGCATCGGCAATCTGCGTCGGCGTGCCGATCAGGCTGTAGTGCCCTCGCCCGCCAGCGATGCGACGGCCCAGTTCGGCGAGGGTCAACTGCTCCTGCCCCGCCAGCTCGGTCAGCAATTGCTGGCGGCTGCGCTGACCATCTTCGGTCAGCGGCAGCTCCGGCAGCGGGCCGTCCAGCGGGTAGCCGGACAGGTCGAAGTTACCGAGCATGCGGCCGAGCAAGGCAACCCCCACACGGGGGTCGAGCAAACCCTGAAACTGCTGGTACTTCGCCTGGGCCTCAGCGGCACTGCGGCCGACCACGACAAACACGCCAGGCATGATCTTCAGCGAGTCTTCGCTACGCCCATGGCGGCCCAGGCGCCCCTTGAGGTCGGCGTAAAACGCTTGGGCGCGCGCCAGGCTGGGCTGCGCGGTAAACACCACCTCGGCACTTTCGGCCGCCAGTTCGCGGCCGGCTTCGGACGATCCGGCCTGGACCAGCACGGGCCGGCCCTGGGGCGAACGGGCCACGTTCAAGGGACCGCGAACACGGAAATGCGCACCGGCATGGTCGAGGCTGCGCACGGCCTGCGGCCGATGAAACTGGCCGCTGGCCTTGTCACGGACGAAGGCGTCATCGGCCCAGCTGTCCCACAGGCCCTGCACCACCTGCTGGAACTCGCGAGCCCGCGCGTAACGCTCGGCATGGGGGATATGTGCATCGCGGCCAAAGTTGCCGGCCTCGGCTGCGGCGTCGGAAGTCACCAGGTTCCAGCCGGCTCGGCCGCCCGAGAGGTGATCGAGCGAGGCGTACTTGCGTGCCACATGGTATGGCTCGTTGTAACTGGTGGTGGCAGTGGCGATCAGGCCAATGCGCTCGGTGACCACGCTCAGCGCCGAAAGCAGGGTCAGGGGTTCGAAATGCACCGAGCGGGCGCTGCGACTGGCCAGCGCATCGCTGGGGGCGGCGACGCTGTCAGCCACGAACAGTGCATCGAAGCAGGCGGCTTCGGCGATTTGCGCAGTGCGCCGGTAGCTGGCGAAGTCCAGCGGGTCGGCAGGCACGTCCGGGTGACGCCAGGCGGCGACATGGTGCCCGGTGGCCATGAGGAAGGCACCCAGGCTCATTTGACGACTCATGTTCTGTCTCCTTGCAGTGCGCCCACAGTCAGAAGTCCTTGCGCAGTTGAATGCCGAAATAGCGCCCGTCATCACGCGGCACGGACCGATAGATGTAGTCACCGCCACTGGCCAGCATCTGCGCGTAGGACTTGTCGCCCAGGTTCTTGCCCAGCAACGCCACGCGCCAGCCGTCGTTGTAATCGGCCAGGGCGATACTGGCGTTCCAGATGCCATACGCGCCCTGCACCGTGTCGGGGTTCTGGTCGAGGCTGAACTGCACCGCGTCCTGCCAGCTGTAGTCGCTGGCCAGTTCCACATCCAGGCCGTTATCCAGGGGGATCACGTAATCGGCGCGCACGTAGGTCTTCCAGTCTGGCGTGAACGGCAAGTGGCCACCGTCGATGTTGCAATTGGCCGCCGCCCCGACCGGGCAGTTGAAATGGTCGACCCGCGCCTTGGTATAGGCCGCAGCGGCCGTGAACTTGAGCTGGCGGGTAGCCTGGAAACTGGCATCGAGTTCGACGCCTTGGGTCTTGACCTTGCCCGCGTTGACCAGGCGGGTCACCACCTGGTTGGCCACGGTGTCGAAGAAGTTGGCCTGGTAGTTGTCGTAATCGGTGTGGAACACCGCCAGGTTGGCCATCAGGCGGTTATCCAGTGCGGTGCCTTTGAGCCCCACCTCGTAGGCGTCGGATGTTTCCGGCTTGAGGGCCTCGGTATCACGCGGCTGCATGTTGAAGAACACGTTGTAAGCCGGGCCCTTGTAGCCGCGCGAATAGGTTACGTAGCCGGTGAGGTTGTCGTTGAAGTCGTACTGCAGGCCGGTACGGCCACTCCAGCCGTCCTCGTCCACCGAGCCGGAACTGGCGGTCGAGGGCTGGATGCCGGTAACGGCCGTCGGCGAAGTCGACACGCGACGGTGGTCGTACTCAAGGTCGTCGTGGGTCCAGCGCAAGCCGAAGATCGCGCGGAAATCTTCGGTGAAGTTGAAGGTGTTTTCACCAAACAGCGCGACGCTGTCGTTGGTGGTCGAGTAGTCCGCCCTGCCCGTGTTCGCCACCCCGCTGTTGACCGAGAGCCGCTGATAGGTTTCGTCGGAGGTGCCGTGCATGTAGAAGGCGCCCAGCACGTATTCATTGAACTGGCCCTTGGGCGACGTCAGGCGAAACTCCTGGCTGTACTGGTCATAGTCCACGGTGCCCTTGTCATGGGAGGCGGTAACCGGCAGCAAGGCGCGGCGGTCGCCATCCTGGTACTGGGTGTTGTCCCAGCCACGCCAGGCGCTGATGGACGTCAGCGTGTAGTCACCCAGCTGCCAGTCGAGCTGTGCCGACAGGCCCTGGTTCTGGTCTTCGACGTGGGTCTTGAAATCACTGTTGATGTCGCGGTTGTGAGCACTGGGCACAACCGGGCGCAGCTGGTTGGCGATGGCCGTGCTGGCACTGGTCACCACACCGCTGGGCAGGGTGTCTTCGCCTTTCATGTAGTCGGCGATCAGCGTAAGGCGCAGCTCGTCACTGGGCTCGAACTCCAGCTTGCCGCGGGCGCCCTTGCGTTGGTAGCCGTTGACGTCGTGGCCATTGGCGACGTTTTCGACGTTGCCGTCGTAGTCGCCCCACAAGGTACTCAACGAGCCTTTGACCTGCTCGTTGAGGCGGCCACCGATGCCAAAGCGCAGGCGGTTTTCGTCGCCACCGCCGAAGTGCGAATAGTCCACGTAGCCTTGGGTCTGCTCGGGGATCGCCTTGCTGACCACGTTCAGCACGCCAGCGGAAGCATTCTTGCCGAACAGCGTGCCCTGCGGGCCGCGCAGCACTTCGATACGCTCCAGGTCGAGCAGGTCGAGGGTGGACTGCCCGGGGCGGCCGAACACGACGCCATCGACCACGGTAGCCACGGTCGGCTCGACACCGGGCGAGGTGGAAATGGTGCCCACGCCGCGGATGAACAGCGAGGTGTCCTTGTTCGAGGCGCCAGCGCGGTAATTGAGGGTCGGTACCTGCTGGACGATGCTGGCGACATTGTTGCGATTGTCACGTTCGAGTTGTTCGCCATCGATCACCGAAACGGCCACCGGCACCTCCTGCAAGGTCGACTCGCGGCGGGTGGCGGTCACGGTCACCGCGTCCAGCGAGGTGGCCTGCGGCGTTTGTTCGGCCGCTTGCGTGGGTTGGCCAATGGCGGCCAGCAATACAGCGGCAGCCAGCGGTTGGCGTTGCTTGAACGGAAATGCCTTGCGGTGTTTGTGCATGATGCGACTGCCTTCAAAGACCAGACCATGGCCCGCACGGGGGCCGACACGGGTGATGCTGTGGTTGTCTGGTCTCGCTCGTGCGAGTGGCAGGCGCTTGCCAACAGCAGCGCTTGTTAGCGCTAACATCAACAAGTATCAGAGCCGCTGGCTTAGCAGGTCAAATACTTAAAAATACGATTAATATTCCATTAAGCTATTTGCCACGACGGCACTCGTTAGCGCTAACATCGCCTTATCTGTCAATGAGGCCAGCCTGTGAGCCAAACCAAGGAACCCACCCGCAAGCGCCGTGGCGCGGGGCGTGTCACGCTCGCCGAGGTAGCGCGGGCAGCCGACGTTTCGGCCATCAGCGTGTCGCGCTACTTCAACCAGCCCGAGCAGGTTTCCCCACCTCTGCGCGAACGCATCGAAGCGGCGGTACAGGCGCTGGGTTATGTACCGAACCTGGTGGCCGGAGGGCTGGCCTCTGCCCGTGGTCGTATTGTCGGCATGGTCATTCCGAACATCTCCGGGCCGATCTTCGCCCAGACCATCGAGGCCTTCAGCGACACCTTGAGCCGGCATGGCTACCAACTGTTGCTGGCTTCCAGTTATTTCAGCGAGGCCCAGGAAGAAAGCGCCGTGCGGGCCTTTCTTGGCTGGTCGCCGGCAGCGTTGGTGGTGACCAGCCACTTCCACAGCCCGGCCACCGAGAAGATGCTCGCCGAGGCCGATGTACCGGTAGTGGAAATCTGGGACTACCGCCCGGAACGAGCGCCTCTGCAGGTTGGCTTCCTCCATCACCAGGTGGGTGTGCAGGCGTGCCGCTATCTGCTGGGCAAGGGCCATCGGCGCATAGCCTTTGTGCAGAACAGCGCGGCGGGTGACCTGAGCGCGCTGGAGCGGCGGGACGGCTACATCGAAGCACTGCGTGACGCCGGGCTTGAGCCCTGGGTGTTCGTGCCCTCGGCTGAATGCACGCCGTTCGAGGCCGGCAAACAGGCCATGCAAGCGCTGGTCCGCCGCGCCCCACGTCCGGAGGCGATCATCTTCGCCAACGACAACCTGGCCGCCGGCGCCCTCCTTGCCGGCCAGCGTGCCGGGCTGCGGTTGCCCGAAGACATGGCAATAGTAGGTTTTGGCGACTACCCCTTCGCCGAGATGCTGTTGCCCAGCCTGACCACGTTGCGGCCACCGTCGCGGCAAATTGGCGAACTGGCAGCGATGCGGGTACTGCAGCATCTGGGATGCGTGGCACATGAGGGCGAAGTCGAACGCTTGAACTTGCTGCACTGCGAGTTGATTACCCGGGAAAGTGCATGACCCGGCAACGCGTAACTGGAGAACACCAGGCGCAGGTCAGGCGCAGAAGGCACGTTACACTGCCCGACCAGCCATCCCCTCCTCTGCCTTCGTCAGGAGCCCCCCTTGGAACTCAGGCAACTGCGCTATTTCGTGAAGATCATCGAACACGGCAGCCTTGGCCGCGCCGCGCTCGAACTGGAGGTCGGCGTCTCCGCCCTCAGCCAGCAGATCGCCAAGCTGGAGAGCGAGCTGTGCACCCGCCTGCTCAACCGCAGCAGCACAGGTGTCACGCCAACCAGCGCCGGCATGGCCTTCCTGCACCATGCCCAGCTCAGCCTGCGCCAGGCCGAGAACGCCATCCTGGCTGCCCACCGGGGACGCATGAGCGGTTACGTCACCGTCGGCCTGCCGCCCACCACCGCCACCGTGCTCGCGCTGCCGCTGATCAACGCCATGCGCGAGCGTTACCCCGATATCCAGCTGCACCTGGTGGAGATGCTTTCAGGGCACCTCGCCGCGCAGCTCAATGCCCGGCAGATCGACCTCGCCATCCTGTTCCAGCTTGAGGGGGGTAAACGCTGGAGCGTGACGCCGCTGCTCGACGAAAAGCTGTTCGTCATCAGCCCTCCACAGCTCCCCCAGGCCCCCTCGTGCAGCAGTGTGCAGCTGGCCGATCTGGGCCAGCTGCCGCTGGTCATGCCCAGCGCCCAGCATGGCCTGCGTTCGACGTTGATGGCCGCTTTCGAACGCTTCGGCCTGGTGCCGAACATCATCATGGAAGTCGATGGCCTGGCGGTCCTGATGAACGCCGTGCGTGCCGGCCATGCCGCCACCATCCAGCCCGGCGCCGCAGCGGCGCTCAAGGGTGAAAACGGGCTGTGTGTCGCGCAGATCAGCGACGCCCACGTAGGCCGGCGCAACCTGCTGGCAACCTTGGCGGACGATGAACTGTCACCTGCCGCGCTGGCCACCCGACGGGTGATCATCGACGTCGCGCGCCACCTCGTCAGCCAGCGGCAATGGCCAGGCGCAACCTGGATCGAAGACGCCAGCCTTTAGCAAAACTGAACACCCCATGCCGTAGCCCGCCTTTCGGCGCATGGCCGGCTCCCCTACTTTCTCCTCACTCGCAAGGGGCTCTTCGTTCACGCCTCCTTGCGAACGAGGAGCGAAAATGATCGATGTTCTTGTAATCGGCGGTGGCAACGCCGCCCTCTGCGCCGCGCTGATGGCACGCGAGGCCGGTGCCAGCGTCATGCTGCTGGAAGCTGCGCCCAAGGTATGGCGCGGCGGTAACTCGCAGCACACCCGCAACTTGCGTTGCATGCACGACGCGCCCCAGGATGTGCTGGTCGATGCCTACCCCGAAGAGGAGTACTGGCAGGACCTGCTCAAGGTCACCGGCGGCCTGACCAACGAAAAGCTGGCACGCATTGCCATCCGCGCCTCCTCCAGCTGCCGCGACTGGATGCGCCGCCACGGCGTGCATTTCCAGCCGCCGCTGTCTGGCGCCCTGCATGTGGCGCGGACCAACGCGTTTTTCATGGGCGGCGGCAAGGCCCTGGTGAACGCCTACTTCCGCAGTGCCGAACGGCTTGGCGTGCAGGTGCGCTACAACGCCCCGGTCAGCGATATCGAACTGCAGGACGGCAAATTTGTCGCCGCCCACCTGGCCGCGCGTGAAGCAGAGGGTCGGCAGCTGCCTGCCGAACGTATCCAGGCCAGGGCCTGCGTGCTGGCGGCGGGCGGCTTCGAATCCAACCGGGAGTGGTTGCGTGAAGCCTGGGGCCAGAACGCCCGTGGCGAATGGCCGTCGGACAATTTCCTGATCCGCGGCACGCGCTTCAACACCGGCACCCTGCTCAAGCGCATGGGCGAGCTCGGCGCCGACATCATTGGCGATCCGACCCAGGCGCACATGGTCGCCATCGACGCTCGCGCGCCGTTGTATGACGGCGGTATCTGCACCCGCATCGACTGCGTGTCGCTGGGCGTGGTAGTCAACCGCGACGGCGAGCGCTTCTACGACGAAGGCGAAGACTTCTGGCCCAAGCGTTATGCCATCTGGGGCCGCCTGGTAGCCGGCCAGCCGGGTCAGCAGGCCTATTCGATCATCGACCAGCAGGCCATCGGCCGCTTCATGCCACCGGTGTTCCCTGGCACCACGGCCAACTCCCTGGCTGAACTGGCGCGCAAGCTGGGCCTGCCAGAAGCGCAGTTTTGCCAGACCATCGAGGCCTTCAACAACGCCTGCCAGGTCGGCACCTTCGACCATACCGCGCTCGACGACTGCCACACCGCAGGCCTGGCCCCGGCCAAGACCCACTGGGCCCGCCCGCTGGTCAAGCCGCCGTTCTACGCCTACCCGCTCAAGCCAGGCGTCACCTTCACCTACCTGGGCCTGGCCACCGACGAAACGGCCGCCGTGCATTTCGCCGGCAAGCCCAGCCCCAACCTTTTCGTCGCAGGAGAAATGATGGCCGGTAACGTACTGGGCAAGGGCTACACCGCCGGCATCGGCATGGCCATCGGCACGGCATTCGGCCGTATCGCCGGCGTCCAGGCGGCCGCCAGCGCAGGCTTCGTCGATAACCGCGAGGTGCGCCATGCAGCTGTTTGAACCACAGGCACAAAGCGAACTGATCCCGGTGCTGAATGTGCACGAGGGCGAAGTGCAGCGGCAGATGAGCATTTGCAATGCCTGCCGCTACTGTGAAGGTTTCTGTGCGGTGTTTCCGGCGATGACCCGGCGCCTGGAGTTCGCCCAGGCCGACATCCACTACCTGGCCAACCTCTGCCACAACTGCGGCGCTTGCCTGCACGCCTGCCAGTACGCGGCGCCCCACGCCTTCGAGGTCAACGTGCCCAAGGCCATGGCCAAGGTACGCCTCGACACCTACGTCGAATACGCCTGGCCCCGTGCCCTGGGCCGCCTTTACCAGCGCAACGGCCTGACCCTGGCGCTGGCCAGCGGCTTCGGCCTGGTGCTGTTCCTGTGCCTGAGCCTGCTGGCCATGGGCAACCTGTTCACGCCCATGCCTGGGGGCAACTTCTATGGCATTTTTGCGCACAACACCCTGGCGCTGATGTTCGGCGCGGTGTTCGGCTTTGCGGTCATTGCCTTGAGCCTGGGAGTGCGGCGGTTCTGGCGCGACATCACGCCACCTGCGGCAGACGCCAGGCTGAAATCCGCCGCTGCGCTGGAAGCGACGGCCAGCGTGGCCAAGCTCAAGTACCTGGACGGTGGCCACGGCGAAGGCTGCAACAACGCCGATGACCGCTTCACCTTGTGGCGGCGCCGCTTCCACCACCTGACCTTCTACGGTTTCCTGCTGTGCCTGGCCGCCACCGGCAGCGCAACGCTCTACCACTACCTGCTGGGCCTGGCGGCGCCATACCCGGTGCTGAGCCTGCCGGTCATGCTCGGCATCGCCGGCGGCATCGGCCTGCTGGTAGGCCCTGCCGGGCTGCTGTACCTCAACCTGCAGCGCAACCCCGCCCACGGCGACAGCGAGCAGAAGCCCATGGACCGCGGTTTCATCGCCCTGCTGTTGCTGGTCAGCGCCAGCGGCCTGGCCCTGCTGGCGTTTCGTGAAACCAGCGCCCTTGGCTTGCTGCTGGCCCTGCACCTGGGGCTGGTCATGGCGTTCTTCCTGACCATGCCCTACGGCAAGTTCGCCCATGGCATCTTCCGCAGCGCCGCGCTGCTCAAGCACGCCATCGAGAAACGCCAGCCCAACCCAATCAATGCCGGCAGCGACTGAACATCGCGCCCCGCCTCAAAAAACAACAAAAGCGAGCAAAACGGTAGCCATGATGAAAACAACAACACAGACCAGGGGCGCCAAGCTGGGCGCCATCCTGCGGGTCACCAGCGGCAACTTCCTCGAGCAGTTCGATTTCTTTCTGTTCGGTTTCTATGCCACCTACATATCCCAGACGTTCTTCCCGGCCACCAGCGAGTTCGCCTCATTGATGATGACCTTCGCGGTGTTCGGCTCAGGCTTCCTGATGCGCCCGTTGGGGGCCATCGTGCTGGGCGCCTACATCGACAAGGTCGGCCGGCGCAAAGGGCTGATCGTGACACTGTCGATCATGGCCGCCGGCACTGTGCTGATCGCGCTGGTGCCGGGTTATGCCAGCATCGGCATCCTGGCCCCGCTGCTGGTGCTGCTGGGGCGGCTGTTGCAGGGCTTTTCCGCTGGCGCCGAGCTGGGTGGCGTTTCGGTCTACCTCTCGGAAATCGCCACGCCGGGGCGCACCGGCTTCTATACCAGCTGGCAATCGGCGAGCCAGCAAGTGGCGATCGTCGTGGCGGCAGCACTGGGCTACACCCTCAATGCCTGCATGCAGACCCATGAAGTGGCCAGTTGGGGCTGGCGTATTCCGTTTTTCATCGGCTGTGTGATCATTCCGTTCATCTTCATCATCCGCCGCTCGCTGCAAGAGACCGAAGCGTTCAAGGCGCGCGGGCATCACCCGGGCGCTGCCGAGGTGTTCCGCTCGATGTGCGACAACTGGCGCACGGTGCTGGCCGGCGGGTTGCTGGCAGCAATGACCACCACCACGTTCTACCTGATCACGGTCTACACCCCGACCTTCGGCAAGACCGTGCTGCAGCTGAGCACCACCGACAGCCTGGTGGTGACCTTGCTGGTCGGGGTCAGCAACTTCATCTGGCTGCCCATCGGCGGCGCCCTTTCCGACCGCATCGGCCGGCGCCCGCAGCTGTTGGCGATTTCGCTGCTGTGCGTGCTGACCGCCTACCCGGCCATGCACTGGTTGGCCGAGGCCGCCAGCTTCGAGCGCCTGCTGGCGGTACTGCTGTACTTCTCGTTCTTCTTCGGCATGTACAACGGTGCGATGGTCGCGGCGTTGACCGAGGTGATGCCGGCGAACGTGCGTGTGGTCGGGTTCTCGCTGGCCTTCAGCCTGGCCACTGCGCTGTTTGGCGGCTTCACGCCGGCGATCTCGACACTGCTGGTGCAAGCCACCGGTGACAAGGCCTCGCCTGCCTACTGGCTGATGTTCGCAGCGGTATGCGGATTCACCGCAACGACCGTGCTGTACCGCCGACAAAGACCTCGGGCTGTCAGCGCATCCTGACCCAGACGGCCAAATGGCAACTGTCATTTTTATCAGGTTACGCACTGACGAATTTGCCGGAAGCTTACCTCCCAAGGACTCACGCGCTGATCCGGCGAGGTAGCATCCCCATGGGCCGCATCGAAATGGCAGTCAACCGCAACACCCCGACCGTAAAGGTCCAGGACAACCGCGGCCTTGCGGTGCGCGAGATCGCCTTTTACCGTCATCCTGACCAGCTGGATGAAAGCCAGGTACGCATTACTCATCATCACTTCGCCGCGCCTGGCTTCTTGACACAGAGCGCGGACCCGCGCCTGGCTGACGCAGGGATAGCCAACTTCATCTTTCACAACGACCTGCGCGGAAAAGCTCTGCACACTCGCAGCGTGGACGCAGGCACATCGGTCAACCTAAAAGACATCGCCGGCCGGCCACTGCTCATCGTGAACGGCATCCTCAGCACTGGCTACAGCTCCGAAGACCACAGCCAGGCCGTCAGCCACACCTGGCATTACGAGGTGCCAACCCTACCTGGTCGGCCGCTAGCCGTTTCCGAACAGGTTGTCTATGAAGTCCCACGAACAACGCAGCGCTTCATTTACGCGGCCAGCACGGCTTCAGACAAAGACCTGAACATCGCCGGGCTTTGCATCAGCCATTACGATACGGCCGGGTTGATGGCCAACGAAAGCTTTGCCCTTTCAGGCGTGCCTCTCTCGATAACGCGCCGATTGTTCAACGCGGCGACTGACACTGACATGCAGGTCGATTGGCACGGCGCTGACCCGTCAGCCTGGAATGCACTGCTTGCGGCAGAAAGGTATACCACCGTGACCCACACCGACGCCTCGGGCAAGGTGCTGCTCACGCTGGATGCGGCTGGCCATCAGCAACGCGTGGCGTATGGCGTGAACGGGCAGCTGGCGTGCAGTTGGCTGACCGTGAAGCAAGGCGCGGAGCAGCCAGTGGTGCTTTCGCTTGCCTATTCGGCAGCGGGGCGAACGCTGAGCGAGACACACGGCAACGGCGTGAGATGCATCTACAGGTACGAGCCGCGAACGCAACGACTGGCAATCATTCAGCTACAGCGTGCAACCGGCTTTCTGCAGGACCTGCGTTACCGATACGACCCGGTGGGCAATGTGTTCAATGCCAAGGACGAAACGCAGCAGACTCGCATTTGGCGCAACCAACGTGTGGCATCAGCAAGCGTGTACGGCTACGACAGCCTGTATCAACTGGTCAGTGCCAGCGGCCGGGAAATGGCCAATGCGGGTCGCCAGAACAGTCAATCAACTCCGGCAACCCTGCCGCTTGGCGGTGACAACGCCACCTACACCCGGTACACCCGTCTCTACCACTACGACACCGCAGGCAATCTGACCCAGATTCGCCACAGTGCACCCGCCACCAACAACTGCTACACCACCGACATCACTGTCAGCAACCGCAGCAACAGAGGCGTGAGCAGCACGCTTGCGAGCAGCCCAGAGGAAGTGGAAGCGAGGTTTACAAACGCAGGACAGCAACGGGAACTGCAGCCAGGTCAACGCCTACATTGGACATCCCGTGGGGAGCTGCAAAAAATTACGCCAGTGACGCGCCATGGCGCCCCGAGCGATCACGAGCTTTATCGCTACGATGCCCGCCATCAGCGCGTATCGAAAGGCAGTAACCAAGCAGCAAGCCATCAGCAGGTGATCTACTTACCTCAGTTAGAGATGAGAACAACCTCCAATAAAAACAAAGTGACAGAGCGCCTGCAGATCATGAGCCTTGGGAAGGCTGACAGCGCATATATTCGCCTATTACATTGGTCCACGGGCAAGCCCACAGGCATTGACAACAACTCGCTTCGCTACCATTACACCGACCTCGTCGGTAGCAGTGGCTTTGACGTTGACGGTTACGGCAACATAATCAGTATTGAGGAATATTATCCCTACGGAGAGACGTCGGCCTGGCTAGCACGCCCGGGTGTTGAGGCAAGCTACAAAAGCGTACGTTTTTCAGGTAAAGAACGAGATGCGACAGGACTGTATTACTTCGGTCATCGATATTACCACCCACTTGCCGGCCGATGGATGAGCTCAGACCCGGCGCTTACCGTGGACGGTTTGAACCTCTATGCGATGGTTTGTAATAACCCCGCCACCCATGTTGATGATTCAGGTTTGATGCTTCGCAGTCCAGCCACTGCTCAAGCGACCCCTGACACTGTAACTGTGGCCGCTAGAGGGTTGGCCAATTTCCCCTCGGAAGACGCGGTAAAAGTGTTATGGGCATTAACGAACGCTGAGGCGGCTCTGGAATCTGCCATCGCGGCGCCACCTGATCCCTGGATCATGATGGAGTCATTTGGACCTGCTTATTACGAACGCCAAGGAGAGATTACGCAGGCCTGGAAAAACGTCAAATCACTCAGTGGAAAGTACTTCTTTGACGAATTCCTTAACTCAAAATTATTGAAAGTTAACGGTGGCGACCCAGGCGTCGTTGCCAGCGTTCCCAAAGGTGACACTTCGGGAATTATTCGCTTCCACGATTCATTCTTCCACGAATCCACGACAGACATGATCAGAACCCACTTTTTAATTCATGAGCTCACTCATCTCGGCACCATCATTGGCGTGTCTGCACCAGGCGCATACTCCGCGGACTTCTTTTATATCGGCAGAAAGGGCGAAGAAACTTCTTACAGAATTGCCCGCCTCGGCTGGCTCGATCCTAATGAACTCGAACAACCAAAACTATTCCTTGAAGAGACCGCAAAGCATTATGGACTGAGCACTATCGACAGCAGCGACACCGAGTTGACGTACCGCTCCAATAACACCACTCACGTATTACCCATCACCAGCGCCGTAGGGTGGTTCTGGCAAGATCCATCGTTTCGCGCAAAGGTGACGTCCCGAAACGCTGACAGCCTAGCTTTTGCGGCGATGCGTATGGCCAAAAAAATGTGAAACAGGCGCCATTTGGCTGGTCAAGGACTGACATGTACTTTGCGCATAACCACTCCCACCAGCACCACATTGGTCAGCGCCAACAGACACAGGGTGACCAACACCCCCATCGAGCCAAAGTGCTCGAACAGTAAGCCCCCAACCACTGGCGTGAGTGCCTGTCCGATCAGTGACGGCCGCGACATGCGGCCCATCAACAGCACGTACTGCGCTGGCGGCATCATCGCCAGCGGCAGCAGCCCACGTACAATCGCCCGCAGGCCATTGCCGCAGCCGAACACCAGCAAGCCCACCGCCGTGGCAGCCGGCACAAAGGTCACCATCAGCAGCCCCACCAGCACCAGGCTCACCCAGGCCAGCGCGGTCCAGATCGGGTGGCGCTTGCCCGCCAGGATCTGCAGCACCCGCGAGGCCACCTGGCTGGGCCCGAGCATCGCCGCCAGGCCGATGGCCACCGGCAGCGAATGCCCCAACCCCTGCAGCACGGCCACCAGCTGCACGGCGATGGCGGTCATGATGATCGCGCCGATGGCGAACATGCTGGTCAACAGCAGGTACAGTGGGCGGTCCACGCCGAGCGCTTCGCCTGCGGCCTGTGCCTTGGCCGGCACCTCGACCCGACCACCGGCAGGCAGCACCCGCCAGTACAGCGGTGCGACCACCACAATCAGCACCAGCGCATAGCACACGCACGTTGCACGCCAGCCGAAGTGTTCGATGGCCAGGGCCACAGTCGGCCAGGACAGGGTCGAGGCGAAGCCGGCGATCAGGGTGATGCCGGTGATGGCCTTGCCTGCGCCTTCGCCATACAACCCGCCAAGGGTGGCGAACAGCGCTTCGTACAAGCCCATGGCCATGCCGATGCCGATCACCGCCCAGGCCAGCAGGAACAGGCCGAGGTCGTGGCTGGCGGCCATGATCAGCAGCCCCACCGCCACCACCGCACCGCTGGCGGCCATTTGCGGGCGGCCACCGTAGCGGGCGACCAGGCGGCTGGACCAGGGGGCGAGCAGCGCCGAGACCATCAGGCTCAGGGACAGCGCGCCATAGACCCACTGGCTGGGCCAGCCGGTGTCGCGGCTGATGGGGTCGGCCATCACTGCCATGAGGAAGAACGAGCCGCCCCAGACCAGGATTTGCAGCACGCCGAGGAGGACGATGCCGAGGGGGCCGGGTAGGCGGTGGTAGGTGTGCAAGGTGGGGCCTATTTCAGTCGCGGGGCTGGGATGGCTGTGCCGGCCTCTTCGCGGGTGAACCCGCTCCCACAAGGACCGTACAGCTCTCGAGGCCTGTGCAATATCTGTGGGAGCGGGTTCACCCGCGAAGCGGCCGGCACAGTCTTAGAGAGCTTACCTGCTGGCCCCGTCACATGCCTGCCATCGATGATTGAGCCGGACATATCATTGCCCGTGATAATAACCTTCGCTGCGTTCGATTCGTGCGTCACGCGCAAGACACTCACACTCCGCCCACTACTAATACATTGGCGGAGTTCTCCATGGATCACTCACTCAAACCCTTGCGCTTTCCCCTCGCTGCCCTGGCAGTGGTGGTGCTCAGCGCTTGTGGCCGCACCCCCGACGCCGTGCAGGCTCCCGCCGCGCCCAAGGTCAGCGTTGCCAAGGTCATCGAGCAGCCGATCAACGAATGGGACGAGTTCACCGGCCGCCTGGAAGCGCCGGAAACCGTCGAAGTGCGCCCACGGGTCTCGGGCCAGATCGATCTGGTCGGCTTCACCGAAGGTGCCCAGGTGAAAAAAGGCGACCTGCTGTTCCAGATCGACCCGCGCCCGTTCCAAGCTGAAGTCCGCCGCCTCGAAGCCCAGCTGCAACAGGCCAAGGCCACTGCCATCCGCAGCGCCAACGAAGCCCGCCGTGGCGAGCGCCTGCGCGACAGCAACGCGATCTCCGCCGAGCTTGCCGAATCGCGCAGCAGCGCCGCCGCTGAAGCCCGCGCCGGGGTCGATGCGATCCAGGCCCAGCTCGACCTGGCCCGCCTGAACCTCAGCTTCACCCGCGTCACCGCGCCGATCAGCGGCCGCGTCAGCCGCGCCGAGTTCACCGCCGGCAACATCGTCACCGCCGATGTCACGCCGCTGACCAGCGTGGTGTCCACCGACAAGGTGTACGCCTACTTCGACGCCGACGAGCGCGTGTACCTGAAGTACACCCAGCTGGCGCGCGATGGCCAGCGTGGCCAGAGCACCCCGGTGTACCTGGGCCTGACCAACGAAACCGGCAACCCGCACCTGGGCCAGATGAACTTCGTCGACAACCAGGTCAACCCACGCACCGGCACCATCCGTGGCCGCGCCGTGTTCGACAACCGCGACGGCCAGTTCACCCCAGGCCTGTATGCCCGCCTGAAGCTGGTCGGCAGCGCCCAGTATGACGCCGTGCTGATCAACGACGAAGCGGTCGGCACCGACCTTGGCAAGAAGTTCGTGCTGGTCATGGACAAGGACAACAAGGCCGCCTACCGCGCCGTGGAACTGGGGCCCAAGCTAGAAGGCCTGCGCATCGTGCGCAGCGGCCTGACCAAGGACGACCGCATCGTGGTCAAGGGCCTGCAGCGTGTGCGCCCTGGCTCGCCGGTGACCCCGGAAGAGACCCCGATGGCCAGTGAACAGACCCTCGCCACCCTCGCCCAGCAGCGCCAGGCCCTCGAGGCCAGCAACCCGGCGCAGAAGGTTGCGGGCTCCACCGAAAAAGTCGCCAGCGCCCAGGCGCCACGCGGTTAAGGGACCACACCGATGAACTTTTCGAAATTCTTCATTACCCGGCCGATCTTCGCCGCGGTGCTGTCGCTGGTGCTGCTGATCGCGGGCTCGATCTCGCTGTTCAAGCTGCCGATCAGCGAATACCCCGAAGTGGTGCCACCCACCGTGGTGGTGCGCGCCAACTTCCCCGGCGCCAACCCCAAGGTGATCGGCGAAACCGTGGCCGCGCCGCTGGAGCAGGCCATAACCGGTGTCGAGAACATGCTGTACATGTCCTCGCAGTCCACCGCCGACGGCAAGCTGACCCTGACCATCACCTTCGCCCTGGGCACCGACCTGGACAACGCCCAGGTGCAGGTGCAGAACCGCGTCACCCGTACCCAGCCCAAGCTGCCGGAAGAAGTGACCCGGATCGGTATCACCGTCGACAAGGCGTCGCCCGACCTGACCATGGTCGTGCACCTGACCTCGCCGGACAACCGCTATGACATGCTCTACCTGTCCAACTACGCCATCCTCAACATCAAGGACGAACTGGCGCGCCTGGGCGGCGTCGGTGACGTGCAGCTGTTCGGCATGGGCGACTACTCGCTGCGCGTGTGGCTCGACCCGAACAAGACCGCGTCGCGCAACCTGACCGCCAGCGACGTGGTAGCTGCCATTCGCGAGCAGAACCGCCAGGTTGCCGCTGGCCAGCTGGGCGCCCCGCCCGCCCCCGGCTCGACCAGCTTCCAGCTGTCGATCAACACCCAGGGCCGCCTGGTCAACGAAGAAGAGTTCGAGAACATCATCATCCGTGCCGGTGCCGATGGCGAAATCACGCGCCTGAAGGACATCGCCCGGGTCGAGCTCGGCTCCAGCCAGTACGCCCTGCGCTCGCTGCTGAACAACCAGCCGGCGGTGGCCATCCCGATCTTCCAGCGCCCGGGCTCCAACGCCATCGAGATCTCCGACGAAGTGCGGGCGAAGATGGCCGAGCTGAAGAAGGACTTCCCGGAAGGCATGGACTACAGCATCGTCTATGACCCGACCATCTTCGTACGCGGCTCCATCGAAGCAGTGGTGCACACCCTGTTCGAAGCCCTGGTGCTGGTCGTGCTGGTGGTGATCCTGTTCCTGCAGACCTGGCGTGCCTCGATCATCCCGCTGCTGGCCGTGCCGGTATCGCTGATCGGTACCTTTGCGGTAATGCACCTGTTCGGCTTCTCGCTCAACGCCCTGTCGCTATTCGGCTTGGTGCTGGCCATCGGTATCGTGGTGGACGACGCCATCGTCGTGGTTGAGAACGTCGAGCGCAATATCGGGCTGGGCCTGAAACCGCTGGAAGCTACGCAAAAGGCCATGGGCGAAGTGACCGGCCCGATCATCGCCACCGCCCTGGTGCTGTGCGCGGTGTTCGTACCTGCTGCGTTCATTTCCGGCCTCACCGGGCAGTTCTACAAGCAGTTCGCCCTGACCATCGCGATCTCGACCGTGATCTCGGCGTTCAACTCGCTGACCCTGTCGCCGGCCCTGGCTGCCGTGCTGCTGAAGGACCACCATGCACCCAAGGACCGCTTCTCGCGGTTCCTCGACAAGCTGCTGGGCAGCTGGCTGTTCGCCCCGTTCAACCGCTTCTTCGACCGTGCCAGTCACCGCTATGTGGGCGGCGTACGCCGGGTCATCCGCTCCAGCGGCATCGCCCTGTTCGTCTATGCCGGGCTGATGGGCCTGACCTACCTGGGCTTCTCGTCCACGCCGACCGGTTTCGTGCCGGCGCAGGACAAGCAGTATCTGGTGGCCTTCGCCCAATTGCCCGACGCAGCCAGCCTTGACCGTACCGAGGCGGTGATCAAGCGCATGAGCGAAATCGCCCTGAAGCAACCAGGTGTTGCCGACTCGGTGGCCTTCCCGGGCCTGTCGATCAACGGTTTCACCAACAGCCCCAACAGCGGCATCGTGTTCACCCCGCTCAAGCCGTTTGACGAGCGCAAGGACCCGAGCCAGTCGGCGGCGGCCATCGCGGCTGCATTGAATGCCCAGTTCGCCGACATCCAGGACGCCTACATCGCGATCTTCCCACCGCCGCCGGTACAGGGCCTGGGTACCATTGGTGGTTTCCGCCTGCAGATCGAAGACCGTGGCAACCTGGGCTACGAAGCGCTGTACAAAGAGACCCAGAACATCATCGCCAAGAGCCACAACGTGCCGGAACTGGCGGGCCTGTTCACCAGCTACCAGGTCAACGTGCCGCAGGTCGATGCCGCCATCGACCGGGAAAAGGCCAAGACCCACGGCGTGGCGATCACCGATATCTTCGACACCCTGCAGGTCTACCTGGGCTCGCTGTACACCAACGACTTCAACCGCTTTGGCCGCACCTACCAGGTCAACGTCCAGGCCGAACAGCAGTTCCGCCTCGATGCCGAGCAGATCGGCCAGTTGAAGGTGCGCAACAACCTGGGCGAGATGATCCCGCTGGCAACCTTCCTCAAGGTCAGCGACACCTCCGGGCCGGACCGCGTCATGCACTACAACGGCTTCATCACCGCGGAAATCAACGGTGCAGCAGCCCCCGGCTACAGCTCTGGCCAGGCCGAAGCTGCGATCGAGAAACTGCTCAAGGAGGAATTGCCCAACGGCATGACCTTCGAGTGGACCGACCTTACGTACCAACAGATCCTCTCGGGCAACACCGCGCTGCTGGTCTTCCCGCTGTGCGTGCTGCTGGCCTTCCTGGTGCTGGCCGCCCAGTACGAAAGCTGGAGCCTGCCGCTGGCGGTGATCCTGATCGTGCCGATGACCCTGCTGTCGGCCATCACCGGGGTGATCGTCTCCGGAGGCGACAACAACATCTTCACCCAGATCGGCCTGATCGTGCTGGTGGGCCTGGCGTGCAAGAACGCGATCCTGATCGTCGAGTTCGCCAAGGATGAGCAGGCCAAGGGCCTCGACCCGCTGGCTGCGGTGCTGGAAGCCTGCCGCCTGCGTCTGCGGCCGATCCTGATGACCTCGATCGCCTTCATCATGGGCGTGGTGCCGCTGGTGTTCAGCTCCGGTGCCGGCTCGGAAATGCGCCATGCCATGGGTGTGGCGGTGTTCTCGGGGATGATCGGCGTGACCGTGTTCGGCCTGTTCCTGACCCCAGTGTTCTTCTTCCTGATCCGCCGTTTCGTCGAGCGTCGCCAGGCCCGCAAGGCCGAGCACGCGCACGTGCTGGAGAACCACGCATGAACCTGCTCAAACCGCTGACCCCGAGCCTGCTGGCGCTGGCCCTCGCGGCCTGCGCAGTCGGCCCGGACTACAAGACCCCGGACACCGAGCCCGCGCATTTCGACAGCGCTGATGTACAGGCCAAGGCCTTTGACCGCAGCCGCTTCGAAAGCGTGTGGTGGAAGCAGTTCGACGACCCGGTGCTGAACCAGTTGGTGCAGGCATCGCTGGACGGCAACCGTGACCTGCGCGTGGCCTTCGCCCGGCTCAAGTCGGCACGGGCGATCCGTGACGACGCCGCCAACGACCAGTTCCCGGTGGTCACCAGCCGCGCCAGCAGCGAGATCGGCAAGGGCCAGGTGCCCGGCCAGACCACGCAGCGGGTCAACCAGGAGCGCTACGACCTGGGCCTGGACATGGCCTGGGAGCTTGACCTGTTCGGCCGCATCCAACGCCAGATCGAGGCCAGCGAAGCCCAGGAAGCGGCGGCCCAGGCAGACCTGCAACAGCTGCAGGTCAGCCTGATCGCCGAGCTGGTCGACGCTTATGGCCAGCTGCGCGGGGCGCAACTGCGCGAGAAGATCGCCGTGGCCAACCTCAAGACCCAGCAGGAGTCACGCACGATCACCGTGACCCTGCGCGACGCCGGGGTCGGCAACGAACTCGACGTGGTGCGTGCCGATGCCCGCCTGGCGGGTGTCGAAGCCACCGTGCCGCAACTGCAGGCCGAACAGGCCCGGGCCCGGCACCGTATCGCCACCTTGCTCGGCCAGCGCCCGGACGCGCTGAGCGTCGACCTGTCGCCCAAGGCCTTGCCGGCCATCGCCAAGGCCCTGCCGGTGGGCGACCCCGGCGAGCTGCTGCGCCGCCGCCCGGATATCCGCAGCGCCGAACGCCAGCTGGCCGCGGCCACCGCCAATGTCGGGGTGGCCACCGCCGACCTGTTCCCGCGGGTGAGCCTCAGCGGCTTCCTTGGCTTTACCGCCGCCCGTGGCTCGCAGATCGGGTCCTCTGCGGCCAATGCCTGGGCGCTGGGCCCAAGCATCACTTGGGCCGCCTTCGATCTGGGCAGCGTGCGGGCCCGCCTGCGGGGCGCCAAGGCTGACGCCGAAGGTGCCCTGGCCAACTATGAACAGCAGGTGCTGCTGGCCCTGGAAGAGTCGGCCAACGCCTTCAGCGACTACGACAAGACCCAGCAGCGGCTGTTGTCGCTGATGCGCCAGAGCGACGCCAGCCGCAAGGCGGCCGACCTGGCCTCGGTGCGTTACCGCGAGGGCACGGTGGATTACCTGGTGCTGCTCGACGCCGAACGCGAACGCCTGAGCGCCGAAGACGCCCAGGCGCAGGGTGAGGTCGAGCTGTATCGCGGCATCGTCTCGATCTACAAGGCCCTCGGCGGCGGCTGGCAACCGGAGACTGTCGCCAGCGCACGCTGATCCCGCTTCGTTTCACTGACTCCTTTGGTTGGTTCCTCCCCCAACCCTTTGCCCCGCTGGCCCTGGCCTGCGGGGCTTTTTTATTGCCCCTTGGCGCCCCTGCGGCTTGCAGCCCAGGGCATTCTGCCCCAAGCTCTGCCTTCCCACCGCCATGGATCGCAGCGCCCGATGCCCAGACGCCACAGCTACCTGATCGCCGTACTGCTGCTGATTCTGGTGTCCATCGCCATCGTTTTTCTGCGCCGCGACGACAGGCCCGCACCGCCAGTGCTACCGCCACACAGCTACGGCAAGGCGCTGCGCCAGGCACATGATGGCCTGCCCGGTGCCGCCCGGGTGCTGTACCAACAACTGCAGCGCGATGACCTGACGCCGATCCGCCGCGCTGCGCTGTATGCCGAATTACCCAACTACCCCTCGCCGCAGGCGCTGAAGCTGGCCCGCCTGGACCTGGAAAACGACGACCCGCTGGTGCGCCGTGCAGCCATTGCCGGTATCCGCAAGCTGTTGCCCGCGTCCCAGCGCAGCCTGGTGCTGGGGCCACTGCTGGACGATGACGAGCAAAGCGTGCGCTTCGCCGCCGTGGACGCCCTGCTTGGCCTCGACCCCGACGCCATCGGCCTGTATTTCGGCCCGTTGCAGAGCGCGCTGGAGCAGTACCAGCAGACACTGGAAAAACAACCTGACGACGCCGAGGCCCAGGTGCACCTGGCGCGCCTGTACCTGCACGAGAATGATTACGACCAGGCGGCCGCAGCCCTGCAGCGCAGCCTCGCGGTGGACCCGGATAGCCTCGATGCCCTGGCCACCCAGGTGCGCCTGCTGGAGCGCCAGGGCCATCACGATCAATCCCGCCAGGTGCTGGCCAAGGCTTTGGCGCTGCGCCCTGACTCGGCGTTCCTGCAGTACGAGCTGGGGCTGTGGCTGATCCGCCATGACCAGCGTGAATACGCCCTGCTCGCCTTGTCGCGCGCGGTAGAGTTGGAACCGGAAAATGCCGATTACCGCTACACCCTCGCGGTGACCTTGCACGATCTGGATCAATCCGATGCCGCGCAAAAGCAACTGGAAACCCTGCTCAGCCGCCAGCCAGCCAACCGTCGGGCGCGGGTGCTGCTGATCCAGTACTGGAAAGAAACCGGCCAACTGCAGAATGTCCAGGTCCTGCTGGCTGAGCTGGAGCGGCAGAACCCGGACGATCCCTTCCTGCAACAAGGGCTGTAGATTGCGTTGAACCCTTGGCAGATGCCCGTGGTCCAGTGTTTATGGACCATTGGAGGTAGCAGGGAACCGGCCCTGCCGAGCATTTCAGGAGAACCGCATTGGCCAGCTCGTTGTCGATGGACGAACGTGCTCTGATCCTGGCCCCGGATCAGCTTGCCAACAATACTTCCAAGTTGTTGGCGGCGGCCGGTGTCGACTGTTTGTGCACGCCTGATATCGCCAAGCTGCAGGCCTGGCTGATCGAAGGCGCAGGCCTGGCGATCATCGCCGAACAGGCCCTGAGCGTTGACGCAGCGCCTGTCTTGCAGCGCTACATCGACCAACAGCCGGCGTGGTCGGACTTTCCTATCCTGTTGTTGACGCCAACACCAGCCTCCCCCTCTGCCACCCATCTTGGCCTGGGCAACCTGACCCCGCTTGCCGTACCTTTCGTCGAAGGGCAGTTACAGCAGCTGGCTCAGACAGCGTTACGCAACCGGCGCCGCCAATACCTGGCGCGCGACCAGATGCTCGAACTGCAAAAGCGCCTGGATGCGCGCAGCGAGGAGCAACGCGTCCTCGACCAGGCCTTGCAGCAGACCCGCAAGATGGAGGCGATCGGCCAGCTGGCCGGCGGTGTGGCGCATGACTTCAACAACCTGCTGACCAGCATCGGCGGCAGCTTCGAACTGATCGACCGGCGCCTGAAAAACGGGCGCAGTGACGGCGTTGAAGGGATCCTGCGCATGGGCCAGCAGGCTGTGTCACGTGCCGCAGTGCTTACCCATCGCCTGCTGGCGTTTTCGTCCAGGCAATCGCTGCACAGTCAGCGCATCGACCTGCTTGCCCTACTGCAACCGCAGCGACTGGAGGCCATCCTTGACCAAGGGGTAAGCCTGCAACTGGACCTGCCCGCAGACCTTTGGGCCGTGCAGGCGGACGACAAGCAATTGCAAGAGGCGCTAAACAACCTGCTGGTCAATGCCTGCGAGGCCATGCCCAATGGGGGCAGGCTGCGGATAGCGGCCAGCAACCAGCAGATTGACGCGCAGCGGCCCGCAAGCGGTGGGTTGAATACAGGTGAGTATGCCTGCCTGAGCATCATCGATGACGGCCAGGGCATGTCACAGCGCACCCTGGAGCATGCCTTCGAGCCCTTCTTCAGTACCAAGCCGGTGGGTCAAGGGATTGGCCTTGGCCTTTCGATGGTTTACGGCTTCAGCAAGCAGTCTCACGGCCATGTGGCGCTGTTCAGCGAGATCGGCCATGGCACCCAGGTGGACCTCTACCTGCCACGCTTCCATGATGCGCAACAACCCGAGGCCGCTACGCCGCGCCCTACGCCTGCCGCCAGAAGCCGTAATGTACTGGTCGTCGAGGATGATCCCCATGTCCGCGAACTGCTTTGCCAGTCGTTGCAGGACGAGGGTTATCCCTGCCGCAGCGCCAGCAACGCCAACGAAGCCTTGCAACTGCTGCGTTCAGGCCAGGTGATCGATCTGCTGGTCAGCGATGTCGGCCTGCCGGGCATGAATGGCCGGCAGTTGGCCGAGATCGCACGCACACTGCGCCCGCAGCTTCCGGTGCTGTTCATCACCGGATACGCCGAGACGGCAATGGCGCGCGAGGGGTTTCTCGCGCCGGGCATGCAGTTGATCTGCAAGCCGTTCGAGCTCAAGCAGTTGCAGGCACAGGTAGCCACCATGCTGGGGCATCCCTGAGCCGGTTCATTCGCTCAACATCAGCAGGGCCTGGTCCATCAGGCTGGCCAAGGCGAAAGGCTTTAGCATCAGCGCCGTGCCTGGCGCCTCGGACAGTTGCGGATCCAGCGGCTGGTCGTTGAAGCCGGTAATGAAGAGGATTTTCTGCTCCGGCTCGACCATGCGCATCGCCCTGGCGACCTGCCGCCCACTGAAACCGCCTGGCAGGCCAATGTCGGTGATCACCAGCTCGAAGGGGCCGTGGTGGCGGAAGCGATCGAGCGCCGAGTTCGCGTCCCTCACATCGCACACGTCGAAGCCACGCTCCTGAAGGTACTCCTTCATCAGCGAACGCAGGTTTTCCTCGTCATCGACCAGCAGCACGCGCTGGCCAATGGCCCGTGTAACTGCTGGTACCGGCTGCGGGGGTTCTGGCTCGATGTGCTCAAGGCAACGCGGGAACAGCATACAGACCTTGAGACCGTGATCAGGTGCAGATTCGAGCCAGACGTGCCCACCGGACTGGCCGACGAAGCCATAGACCATCGCCAGCCCCAACCCGGCGCCATGGCCCATGGGTTTGGTGGTGAAAAACGGTTCGAATGCCCGCGCCAGGTCGACTTCGGGCATGCCATGACCATCGTCTGTGACATACACCGCGACGTAGTCACCTGGGGATACGCCGTGCTCATCGGGTAATGGCGCCTGCAGGCGCTGATTGATGGTGCGCAGTGTCACCACGCCACGCCCAAGGCAAGCCTCACGTGCATTGGCGAACAGGTTCACCATGGCATTTTCCAGCTGTGCAATATCCAGGCAGAGGGTCCAGGGTTTTACATCCAGCTCCCAGTCCACCCGCATTTCAGCCCCCAGCACCTGGCGCAACAATGGTTCCATGGCACTCAGCTGGCGATTGATGTCCAGCGGTTTGGGTGACAGCGGCTGATGGCGGGAAAATGCCAGCAAACGGTGAGTGAGCGTCATGGCGCGTCGCACGGAGTCGCTGGCAAGAGCCACATAGCGGTCGATGTGCTCCAGCCGCCCTTGGTCCATGCGCCGCTGCAAGAGTTCGAGGCTGCCGCCGATACCCGACAGCAGGTTGTTCATCTCGTGGGCCATGCCGCCTGCCAGGTGGCTGACCGCGTCCAGGCGCTGGCTGGCCCGTAACAGGGTATCGGACTGGCGCAAGGCGTCTTCATGGTCCTGTGAAATGTCACGCCCTACGGCAGTCAGCAGCGTGCCGTCGAAGCTCGCCGTCCAGCGGAACAGGCGGTAGTGCCCGTCTTTGTGGCGCAAGCGCGTCTCGAACTGCTCGCCCCCCCGGTCGTGAATGAACTCCATCACGGCAATTTCCACCTCGGCCCTGTCGGCTGGATGGACCATCTCCAGGATCGGTTCACCGCGCTTCTCGTCTTCAGTCCAGCCCAGCGCACGCTGCCAGGCCGGGTTGGCCGCTTGCAGCCGCAGGTCGTGAGTGACCACGACCATGGCATCGCGGGAAAGCTGCCAGATGTGATCACGGTCGGCCAGGATGCGTTCGATCTGGCGTTCGAACGCCAACGCCTGGTCGCGCCATTTGTCATGCGCATCGATGCTGGCGCTGGTATCGATCACCGTGTGCAGAAACCCCACCACCTCATGCTGCTCATCGCGTAACGGTGTGTAGCTGAATGCGTGGCAGGCTTGGCTGCCCGTTCGCCTGCACGGTAGCCACAGCGGCTGGTCTTCGACAAAGTTCGAGCAACCTTCGAGTGCCTTGAACACCCAAGGCCCGATGGCCTTCCATTCTTTTGCCCAGAGTTTGTCGAACGCTTGCCCCAACGCATGATCGCCGCTAGCGAGCAATGCTGCGTAAGGATCGTTGTGAATCACGGTCATCTGCGCGCCCCAGACCACGGCGCAGGGAAATGGCGACAGCAACATCATGTCGACGGCTATGCGCAACGGTGCCTGCCAGTGCGGCAGCGGCCCGAGCGAACTGTATCGCCAGTCGAACTGCGTGATCTGCTCAGCCATGCCCACTTGCGCAGACTGCCGGGTGGCAGGCGCCCTGCCTTGCGCCGAAGGTTTGCCCGGTGTGTGGTTTACGAACACTGTCGTGATTCCATCATGGCTCTTGGGTAAAAAATCCGTTTGCGCATCATCTGCCCGAAGATTTGCCGCCGCAATAGCTGCACTGTTAACAGCTTCTCACTCGACACACCGTACAGGCCTGGGTAATAGCATAGAGCCATTGCCGAAATAGCGCCTTGCCAAACCCAAGCTATGCTCAATAGGTTTTCCCCGCGCCAAGGAACGCAGTGCCCTTCAACGACAGACCAGGGAGCGTGGTGATGAGCAAGAAGATTCTGGTGGTACTGACCAATACGGCCAAATACCCGACCCTGAACCGGGCCACCGGCTTGTGGCTGGGTGAAGCGGTGCATTTTGTCGACGTCGTGCAGAAAGCCGGATATGAAGTCGATTACGTGAGCCCAAATGGTGGCTATGTGCCAATCGACCCACATAGCCTGCAGTTGGCCCCAGAGCTGGACTGGCAATGGTACGACGACAAATCGTTCATGAGCCGCCTGGGCGCATCTTCCAGCCCGGGCAAGGTCAGGGCAGCGGATTACCGCGCCATTTACTACACGGGCGGCCATGGGGTGATGTACGACTTCCCGGACAACCAGCCGTTACAGGAACTGGCACGCAAGATCTACGAAAACGGCGGCATCGTTGCCGCAGTCTGCCATGGTGTGGTCGGTTTGTTGAACATCAAGCTCAGCGACAACAGCCTGTTGCTCAAGGGCCGCCAGGTAACCGGTTTTTCCAATACCGAAGAAAAACTGGTAGAACTGGACAAGGTAGTGCCCTTTCTCACCGAAAACGAACTGGTTGCGCGGGGGGGCATCTACAGCAAAGACGATGATCCCTGGAAAGAGTTCGTGGTGCCAGACGGCAGGCTGATCACCGGGCAGAATCCCGCCTCCACCGCGCTGCTGGCAAAAAAGGTCATTGCTGCACTCGAGTCGCAATGAGTCCTACACCCTGGCAGCGTCTTTCGCAAAACACCCATGGTTTTGGCTTACAGCGGGCGGAGTGATTGATTCATAGGCTCTTCACTGGGCCGTCCATCTCGGGCGGCTCCGGAAATGGGGAGCTGGACACTCATGTCAAGAATCAAGACTGCAGGGCAGAGTTTGGTAGAACTGTTGCTGACATTGGCAATCAGTTTACTGCCGGTTGGATCCGGGCTGATGATCATGTTTTATCAGCATGACAAGAAACTTGAGGAAACCGCGCGAATCTCTGTTGGCGAGGCAATCTATTCCGTGGACCTCGCACTTGATCGAATACACGCTTCGGCGGAGGCTGCAATGAAATTGGCAGGGGCTCCCTGCGACAATGCCCAGGCGCAAATGTTTGATCAGGTTGAAAAAGCGCCGCACCTGCGCTCGCTGGCATTGACCGTTGACGGCCGTACTTACTGCAACACCTTGAAAACACCATACCCACCGTACAGCATATTCCCAGATGCAAAATCGCAATTTCGTCTGGTGCTGGACCCGCCTGCAACACCCAATACAGTCATGCTCGCTTATCAATTGAGCAAGCAAAATCTGGGGGTCATTGTCACGTCCTATGGCACGATGCTGCGTAATGAACTGCGCGCATTTCAGACCGGGCTGACGTTGGTGCTCGAATTTGGAGACTTGTACATCTGGACCGACGGCGACAGTCGGGATCCGGCGCGCCCCTCACAAGCCGAATTCTTCCAGGAAGGTGTCTCGGAGAAATATGGTTATACCGTCAAGGCAGGCTATGCACAGGGATATTCGGCAAATGAGACACGCCAGACAATGAGACAACTTTTCCCTTCCTTGGCGCTGGTCGGGATCATTACTGGCGCAATTACTTACTGGGGCCTGTTCAGGCAACGAAACCTGCGTGCTCGCAGCGCTGCCAGCAAAGACTGACAACGCCACGCTTCACTCACTTATTCGGCATTGAGTACGCCACGACGCACCTGATCACGCTCGATGGACTCGAACAGCGCCTTGAAGTTGCCTTCACCGAAGCCATCATCACCTTTGCGCTGGATGAACTCGAAGAATACCGGACCAAGCAGTGTTTCCGAGAAAATCTGCAGCAACAGGCGCTTGTCGCCTGGTTCGGAAGCGCCATCCAGCAGGATACCGCGGGCCTGCAACTGGTCGACTGGCTCGCCATGCCCTGGCAGGCGTTCTTCGAGCATCTCGTAATAGGTCTGCGGCGGCGCGGTCATGAAGCGCATGCCCAAGCCCTTGAGTGCATCCCAGGTCTTGAGCAGGTCATCGGTGAGGAAGGCCACATGCTGTATGCCCTCGCCATTGAACTGCATCAGGAACTCTTCGATCTGCCCGGCGCCCTTGGACGACTCTTCATTGAGCGGAATGCGGATCATGCCGTCAGGCGCGGTCATGGCCTTGGAGGTCAGGCCGGTGTACTCGCCCTTGATGTCGAAATAGCGAATCTCGCGGAAGTTGAATAGCTTCTCGTAGAACCCGGCCCAGTAAGCCATGCGCCCGCGATAGACGTTGTGGGTCAGGTGATCGATGATCTTCAGACCTGCCCCTTGCGGATTGCGGTCGACGCCTTCGATGAAATTGAAGTCGATGTCGTAGATTGAACTGCCTTCATCGAAACGGTCGATCAGGTAGAGCGGTGCCCCACCGATGCCTTTGATGGCCGGCAGGCGCAACTCCATCGGGCCGGTTTCGATCTCGACCGGCTGAGCCCCCAGCTCCAGGGCCCGGGCATAGGCTTCATGAGCGTTGCGCACGCGGAACGCCATGCCGCACACCGACGGGCCATGCTCGGCAGCAAAGTAGGAGGCGATGCTCTTGGGTTCGTTGTTGAGGATCAGGTTGATGCCGCCCTGGCGATACAGGTGCACGTCCTTGGAGCGGTGCGTGGCCACCTTGGTGAAGCCGAGGATCTGGAATACCGGCTCCAGTACGCCGGGCGTCGGCGAAGCCAGCTCGATGAATTCAAAGCCCATCAGGCCCATTGGATTGTCAAAGATATCAGCCATGTTCGTACCCTCATCTGCAGCGATAATTA
The DNA here is from genome assembly GCF_024349685.1 of Pseudomonas sp. LRP2-20. NCBI lineage: Bacteria > Pseudomonadati > Pseudomonadota > Gammaproteobacteria > Pseudomonadales > Pseudomonadaceae > Pseudomonas > Pseudomonas sp. LR2-20. The sequence continues at coordinate 3,429,214 of NZ_AP025944.1, forward strand.
ATGAATGCGTAGGATGTGGAACGGCAATGGTGGAGAGCACGGGATACCGCGCACGCTGCGGGCGAGGAAGTCACCAATGATCAGCTTGAACCCATGGTATGTCATATGGACCCATTCTCGGCGGGTTGATCCCTCAAACGCGAAGGACCTTATTGTTGTATTCGTAAATCGATTCTACATTGCGTAAATTGCTTTGTCGCGCTTTAGTTGGCCAGCGCCGCCGACAAACGGCTATCCTCAGCACGTCAGTCATCAGGAAGATCACCCCAGCATGCCCCTAACGGTCAAACGCCCCGCTCGCTGGAGCTGGCGCACGCTCTTGCCCTGGATCGTCGGCGTGGTACCGCTTGCCTGTGGCCTGGCGGTGATGAACTGGCAGATCGAGCGCGAACTGCGCGCCACCAGCCAGGCGACAACACGCCAGGTGGTCGAACATGTCGATCATATTCTAGACAACCTCGCCAATGCCGCTCAGGCGCTGCTGCCGCTGGCGGGCAGCCCATGCGCGGACGCTCAACTGGCCTTGCGCAGCCAAGTCACGCGCAATGCTTTCGTGCGTTCGACCAACCTGTTTCAGCAACACAACCTGTACTGCAGTTCGCTGTTCGGCGACTTCGACGAAGTCGTCGATGCCAATGACTACACCGATGGCCGGCTATGGCTGATGGACGGCAACTCGGTAACGCCCGGTCATGCCTTGCTGGTGTACCGGGCCAGCGATGGCGATCGCGGCGCGATCACTACCGTGGATGGCGATCACCTGCTTACAGCCTTGCGCCTGATCGGCCCGGAGGAAGCGTTGCAGATCCGCGTCGGCAATGCCTGGATGGGCAAGGACGGCGTGGTGCATGACGGTGCCCCACCGGTTGCCGCCGCTGCCGATGTGACCCTCGGCTCGACCCGCTACCCGTTCAGCGTGCACGGTGGCTACGAGGCCGGCAAGCAAGGTGAGCTGCTGCGCAGCCACTACCCGGCCCTGCTCAGCCTGCTGCTGGTGCTCGGCGTGGTGGCCGGCAGTGCCTGCCGCTGGCAGATCCGCCGGGCCAGTTCGCCCCGGGCCGAGCTGAATCGGGCCCTGGAGGCGGACGAGTTTCTGCCGTATTTCCAGCCAGTGGTGCGCAAGGGTGACTACCGCTGGGCCGGGGCTGAGGTGCTGATGCGCTGGAACCACCCCCGTGAAGGCCTGGTCCGCCCGGACCTGTTCATCCCCTACGCCGAACACAGCGGCCAGATCGTCGCCATGACCCGGGCCCTGATGCTGCACACCGCGCAGAGCCTTGCACCTTACACTGCGCTACTGGAAGAAGGCTTCCACATCGGCATCAACATCACTGCCGACCACTGCCGTGACCTGAGCCTGCTCGACGACTGCCGCACCTTCCTCCAGCATTTCCCCCCTGGGCGGGTACGGCTTACCCTGGAGCTGACCGAACGCAAGCTGATCGAAGCCACGCCGGTGGCCCTCGAACTGTTCGCCAAACTGCATGACATGGGGGTGATGATCGCTCTGGACGACTTCGGCACCGGTCAGTCGAGCCTCAATTACCTGCGCCAGTTCAAGGTCGACTACCTGAAGATCGACCAGAGTTTCGTGGCCATGATCGGTGGCGACGCGTTGTCGCAACATATTCTCGACAGCATCATCGAGCTGTCCGGCAAACTGGGCCTGGGCATAGTTGCCGAAGGCGTGGAAACCGACGTCCAGCGTGACTATCTGGCACGTTTCGAGGTGGACTTCCAGCAGGGCTATCTGTTTGCCCGGCCGATGCCAGCGAACGAGTTCCTCAGCGCACTTGCTGCACGCCCAGGTGCTGCGCGGTTGCCGCAGGGCGCGCCCCCTGAGATCATGCGCGGCTGATCCACCCGCTCACTCCCCTATCCGAGGCATTCGTGTCAAAAGGCATTGTTTCGTCGGTCATGGCGTCCTGTCTGTTCGCCGTGATGTATTTCTATACCTCCCTGCTGTCGCCGCTCGATGGCGAAGAGATCTTTGGCTGGCGCACGCTGCTGACGCTGCCCTGCCTCACGCTGTTCATGCTGGTCAGCAAAGACTGGAAGCGCGTCGGTGAATTGCTTGCCCGTGTGCGCCAGACGCCAGTCCTGCTGCTGGGCATGGTCGGCACTTCGTGGCTGATGGGGGTGCAGCTGTGGCTGTTCCTCTGGGCGCCACTGCATGGGCGCAGCCTGGAAGTGTCGATGGGCTACTTCCTGCTGCCGCTGGCGATGGTACTGACCGGGCGGCTGGTCTACGGCGAGCGCCTGTCACGCCTGCAAAAAGTGGCGGTCAGCTGCGCCGCACTGGGCGTAGGGCATGAGCTGTACCAGCATGGCAGCTTCGCCTGGGAAACCTTGCTGGTGATGATCGGCTACCCGATCTACTTCGTCTTGCGGCGACGCTGCCGCACCGACCACCTGGGTGGCCTGTGGTGCGACATGTGCCTGTTGCTGCCCTGGGCTGTGTACTTCGTTACCCAGGGGCCGTTGTCGGCGGCCGACCTGCACCAGCACCCCGGCCTCTACGGGCTGATCCCACTGCTGGGGGCGATCAGCGCTTGTGCTCTGATCGCCTACGTGCTGGCCAGCCGCCTGTTGCCGTTCAGCCTGTTCGGCCTGCTCAGCTACGTCGAGCCGGTGTTGCTGGTGGGCGTTGCCCTGCTGCTGGGCGAATCCATCGGCCCTGATCAGTGGCTGACCTACCTGCCCATCTGGGCCGCAGTGCTGGTGCTGGTGCTTGAAGGCTTCAAGCACCTGCTGCGTCAGCGTCGGCGTTCGGTGTAAGGCGCACCTGGCGCACCCGGCGCTCCTCCACCGCCACCACGGTCATGCTCCAGCCGTTCCAGGCCAGCCGGTCACCCACCACCGGCAGGCGGTCCAACAGGCTCATCACCAGGCCCGCCAGGGTCTGGTAGTCCTCGGTGGCACGGGCGCTGAAGCCTGTACCGGCCTGGACCTGGCTCAGGTTCAGGGCGCCGCTGACGACAAAGCTGCCAGCCTCCTCGACGATCGCCGGGCCCTCTACCTCGCTGGCGTCCGGCAACTCGCCGGCGATCGACTCGAGGATATCGGTCATGGTCAGCAAGCCGGTGAAGTCACCGAACTCGTTGATCACGAAAGCAATGTGCGTCGACTGGCTGCGCATCTGCTCCAGGGCATTGAGGATGCTGAAGCTCTCCAGCAGGTTCAACGGCGCCCGGGCCATGCGCTCAAGGTCCGGCTGGCTGCCGGACAACCACTCCTTGAGCAGCTCTTTCTTGTGCACGAAGCCCAGCGGTTCCTCGATATGGCCATCGCGAATCAGCGGCAGGCGCGAGTACGGCGAGTTGGCCAACGCCTCGGTGATGGCCTGCGCCGGCTGCGCCAGGTCGATCACGTCGACCTCGGCTCGCGCCGTCATCACCGTGCGGATCGGCCGCTCGGCCAGGTTCAGCACGCCGCTGATCATCACCCGCTCGCGGCGGTCGAACAGCACCTGCTCCTCGCCCCCTTCGACCAGGTCGGCAATGTCTTCGCCCACTTCGTCAGCCTCGACCCGACGGCCACCCAACAGGCGCAGCACGGCATGCGCGGTACGCTCACGCAGTGGCCGGTGCTGCTGCAGGCTGCGCTTGCGGCGGGCACGGGCCAGCTGGTTGAACAGCTCGATAAGGATCGAGAAGCCGATGGCCGCGTACAGGTAGCCTTTCGGGATATGGAAGCCCAAGCCTTCGGCGGTCAGGCTGAAACCGATCATCATCAGGAAGCCCAGGCACAGCATGATCACTGTCGGGTGGGCGTTGACGAAGCGGGTCAGCGGCTTGCTGGCGACGATCATGATACCGATCGAGAACACCACCGCGATCATCATCACCGACAACTCTTCGACCATGCCTACGGCGGTGATCACCGCGTCCAGCGAGAACACGGCGTCGAGCACGACGATCTGCGCCACGATCGGCCAGAACGCGGCATGGCGTAACGCACCACTGGCTTGCGTGACGTGCCCTTCCAGGCGTTCGTGCAATTCCATGGTGGCCTTGAACAGCAGGAACACACCACCGAACAGCATGATCAGGTCACGGCCAGAGAAGCTCTTGCCGAACACCTCGAACAGCGGTGCGGTGAGGGTGACCATCCACGAGATACTGGCCAGCAGGCCCAGACGCATGATCAGTGCCAGGCTCAGGCCAATGACCCGCGCGCGGTCGCGCTGATGCGGCGGCAGCTTGTCGGCGAGGATGGCGATGAACACTAGGTTGTCGATACCCAGCACCAGCTCGAGGACGATAAGCGTCAACAGGCCCAGCCAGGCCGTGGGGTCGGCTAGCCATTCCATTAGCGGGTACTCACGAAGGAAGCGTCACGGGGACGGCGGGAAGATGGCCGGGAAGGCCGGGGACTGGGGGGCTCCGCGAAGGCGCTCATAAGGACCTTGATCAAAAATAGGGAAGGAAATCCTACAAGCACAGCAGGTTAATCTGATAGCGCGAAACTATTACAAAACCTGTAACAGCATGGCAGGGGATTTTTCTTCAATACTCGCGCCGCTTGCAGCGGCAGGATGGCAACATCGTCCAACACACGGAGTTACGGAAAATGAGCCTGTCCCTGTCCATGGCTGCTTTCGCCCTTGCCGCATCGATCTCTCCCGGGCCAGTCAATGTCGTCGCCCTCGGCAGCGGAGCCCGTCATGGCCTGCGGGCAAGCCTGTGGCATGTGACAGGCGCGACGCTGGGCTTCTGCTTGCTGCTGGTGCTGGTTGGCCTGGGGTTGCACGAACTGCTGTTGCGCTGGCCGCTGCTGGGCGCGGCACTGCACTGGGGTGGCGTGGCGTTTCTGCTGTACATGGCGTGGAAGCTGGCCAGCGATGATGGCCACCTGGGTGGGACCGATCAGCAGCAGGCACCTTCAGCCTGGCATGGTGCAGCCATGCAATGGCTGAACCCCAAGGCCTGGCTGGCGGCGGTGGCGGGCGTGGGTGCCTATACCGGTGGCGAACAGCAACTGCTGTGGTTGTTCACCTGGATCTACGGGCCGATCTGTTTCGTTTCGGTGGCCTGCTGGGCCTGGGCCGGGAGTGTGATTCGCCAGTATCTGCGCGAGCCGCGGTATCTGCAGTTGCTGAATCGGGGGCTGGCAGTATTGCTGGTGGGGAGTGCGGGATACCTGCTCGTTTGATGAAGCCAGTGCCGGCCTCTTCGCGGGGCAAGCCCGCTCCCACAGGATTACCACTCCCTGAAAGACATTCATAATCCTGTGGGAGCGGGCTTGCCCCGCGAAGAGGCCGGTACAGCATCGCGGTAATGCCCCGGTGTCGCAGCCAGGTGCTGCTTGAAAGCGCGCTGCAGATGCGCCTGGTCGGCGAACCCGGCCTCCAGTGCCACCTCGGCAATAGCTCGCCCTTTACGCAACTGCGACCGCGCATGCTGCACGCGCTGATCCAGCAGGTAGCCGTGTGGGGTGAGGCCGAAGCGCTGCCGAAAAGCGCGAATCAGGTAAGACCGTGACAAGCCACAGGCTGCGCAGATGTCCTCCAGGCTCAGCGAGTCGAGACGATGGGCACGAATGAACGCCGCTGCCGCTTCCAACTGTGGATGGCAGGAAGGTGATTGCTGCGCTGAAGCCAGTAAATAGCCCGGAAGTTCTGTGAAAAAACTCGCCAGCCGTGCCTCGCGATCATCCAGTTCACCGTCGAACAGGTCGGCAAACAGTTGCAGCAGCCGGCCGTACAACGCAGGAGACGCACTGACGGTCTGCGCTGGCAGGACAAAGCCCCGATCCTGCAACCACGGCATGTCGACGAACAGCATCAGGTATGACCAAGGCTGCCCGGCGATCGGGTTACAGGTGTGCACTACGCCTGGGTTCATCAGCACCGTGGTACCGGCCGTCACCTCGAGCTGGCTGGCGCCGCTCAGGTAGGTGCTGCGCCCCCCGGTGATCACGCCGATGGAAAAGCTCTCATGGGAATGGGCGGCGTAGCAGACCTTGCGCCCATCCCCCACGCGCCGGGCTTCGACGAAGGGCAATGCCGGATCCCGCCAGAACCGCGACACCTCGATCATCGCCCTGCCCTCATTCGTCGCTGTGGTGCACCACCACCAGCAGCTGCGCCGGCTGCTCGCCGACCGAGCGCAGGCGGTGCGGGGTCTGGGCGTTGAAGTGCAGCGCATCGCCCTGCTCCAGCAGCACCCGCTCATTCATGAAGTCGACTTCCACCTGGCCGGCGTGGACGAACAGAAACTCCTCACCTTCATGCTCCTTGAAAGTCGGGTCGCCGAATTCGGTCGGCGGCTGGATCAGGAACGGCAACAGGCTGCGCTGCCCGACCTGGTTGGTCAACGCCGCATAGCCAGGCCCGTGACCATCGCCCACCAGCGCCTGGCGCTCGCCCTGGCGCACCAGGCTGTAGCGGCCCTGCCCGGCCTGCTCCTCGGCGAACAATTCCTCGACGTTGACGTTCAGCGCCCGCGCCAGCTTAAGCGCAGCAGCGATCGACGGCGTGTTCAGGCCGCGTTCCACCTTGGACAGGTAGCTCTTGGTCATGCCGGATTTATCGGCCAGCGCCTCCAGCGTGACACCCAGTTTCTTTCTCAACAGTTTCAATCGGTTAGACATGCGACGCGCTTTTCCCGGATCCACAGGCTTGCTTATGACACTTTGTGTCATATAGGATTATTTGTGTCATTCGCTACCCCGTTGCTCTACCGACCAAAGCTTCGCAACGGGCCAGCGCCGACATCGCTCATCACGCCACAGAGGAATCCCCCATGGCAAAGACCCTGACACACAGCAAGGACCAACTGGTCCAGCAGGCGCTGACGCAGATGCAAGGCTCGCTTGCCGATAATACGTGGACTGCACGGGAAAAGCTGGCCCTGACCTGCCGAATTCTGTTCGATCACGGCCACGACTCCGGTCTGGCCGGGCAGATCAGCGCACGCGGCCCGCATCCCGGTACCTTCTACACCCAGCAACTGGGGCTGGGTTTCGACGAAATCAGCGCCAGCAATCTGCTGTTGGTCAATGAGGACCTTGAGGTGCTCGATGGCCAGGGCATGCCCAACCCGGCCAACCGCTTCCACAGCTGGGTGTACCGCGCCCGTGCGGATGTGAACTGCATCATCCACACCCACCCGACCCACGTTGCCGCCCTGTCGATGCTGGAAGTCCCACTGCAGGTATCGCACATGGACCTGTGCCCGCTCTACGACGATTGCGCATTCCTCGAAGCCTGGCCGGGCGTGCCGGTGGGCAATGAGGAAGGCGAAATCATCAGCGCCGCGCTGGGTGACAAGCGCGCCATCCTGCTCTCGCACCATGGCCAGCTGTCCACCGGCACCAGCATCGAGCAGGCCTGCGTGTACGCCCAGCTGATCGAGCGCGCCGCGCGCCTGCAGCTGCTGGCAATGTCGGCCGGCACCATCAAGCCTATCGCCCCGGCACTGGGCCGCGAAGCCCACGACTGGATCGACCGGCCCAAGCGCCATGCCGCTGCCTTCAACTACTTTGCCCGGCAGAGCCTGCGTATTCACGCCGACTGCCTGAACTGACCCCAGATCGCCTTGCTTGCGGAGCCCGAATCATGACCACCGAATTCCACGGCATCATCGGCTACACCATCACCCCCTTCAGCGCAGGCGGCGAACAGCTCGACCTGCCCGCGCTGGGCAAGTCCATCGAACGCCTGATCGACGGCGGCGTGCAGGCCATCGCCCCGTTGGGCAGTACCGGCGAAGGTGCCTACCTCAGCGACAGCGAATGGCAGCAGGTGGCCGAGTACAGCCTCGCCCGCATCGACAAGCGAGTGCCCAGCATCGTCAGCGTCTCCGACCTGACCACGGCCGGCGCGGTGCGCCGCGCCCGCTTTGCCCAGGCCCACGGCGCCGACGCGGTGATGGTACTGCCGGCCGCCTACTGGAAACTCAGCGAAGCCGAGATCCTTCAGCACTACCACACCATCGGTGATGCCATCAATATCCCGATCATGCTCTACAACAACCCTGCCACCAGCGGCACCGACATGTCGGTGGAGCTGATCCTGCGCATCGTCCGCGAAGTGGCCAACGTGACCATGGTCAAGGAGAGCACTGGCGACATCCAGCGCATGCACAAGCTGCAGCTGCTTGGCGAGGGCCAGGTGCCGTTCTACAACGGGTGCAACCCGCTGGCGCTGGAAGCGTTCGTGGCCGGGGCCAAGGGCTGGTGCACGGCGGCGCCGAACCTGATTCCGGCGTTGAACCAGGCGCTGTACCAGGCGGTACTGGAGGGAGACCTGGCGCAGGCCAGGAAACTGTTCTACCGGCAGCTGCCGCTGCTCGACTTCATTCTCAAGGGCGGGTTGCCGGCGACGATCAAAGCAGGCTTGGGGCTTACCGGGTTGCCGGTGGGTGAGCCACGGCGGCCGGTGTTCGGGCTGGATGAGCCAGGGCGCGCGACCTTGGCGGCATTGTTGCTAGGACTCGGCATCAAAGACTGACGTGTTCTCCTGTGGGAGCGGGCTAGCCCGCGAACACCGGCGAAGCCGGTGCCAGGCACTGCAGCGCCTGCTTCGCGGGTCAAGCCCGCTCCCACAGAAGTCAGCCGTCTCAGCCTTTACCTCATGGCATCACCGGCGGCACATACTGCAACGTGGTACCCAGTGCCCACAGCAACACCAGCACCAACGGCACATGCACCAGCAACTGCACGAACGAAAAGCCGATCAGGTCGCGCGCCTTGAGCCCCAGCACGCCCAGCAGCGGCAGCATGTAGAACGGGTTGATCAGGTTCGGCAGCGCCTCGGCGGCGTTGTAGATCTGCACGGCCCAGCCCAGGTGATACTGCAGGTCGTTCGCCACCAGCATCACGTACGGTGCTTCGATGATCCACTTGCCACCGCCAGACGGAATGAAGAAGCCCAGCACCGCCGAGTACACGCCCATCAGCAGCGCGTAGGTGTCATGGGTGGCGATCTGGGTGAAGAACAGCGAAATGTGGTGGGCCAGGGTCTGTTCATCCACACCTTTGACCTGGGTGAGGATCGCGGCGATCGAGCCATACAGCGGGAACTGGATCAATACCCCGGTGGTGGTCGGCACGGCACGCGCCACGGCATCGAGGAAGCTGCGCGGGCGCCAGTGCAGCAAGGCACCGAGCATGATGAACAAAAGGTTGTAGGTGTTCAGCCCGGAAATCGCGGTAATCGCCGGCTTGGTGGCGAACTCCTGGTACAGCCAGCCGCCAGCCAGGGCCACCAGCATCAGGATCAGAATCGGGCTGTGCTCCAGCCACTCGCCCGGGCGGGTGCGCTTGGGGGCTGGCGGCGCGGTGAAGCTGGGGTCGACGCCGCAATCTTCGGCGCTGCGCGCGCTGGTCGGGCCAGGTGCCGTGGCATAGGCGATCACCAGCGAGACGACCACCAGGGCCGCCAGCATCACCCCGGACTGCCAGAGGAAAATGGTCTCGGTAAACGGGATCACGCCGGTGATCGACAGGATCGAAGGCGGCAGGCTCGCCGGGTTGGCTTGCAACTGCGCGGCCGAGGACGACAGGCCCAGCGCCCAGACAGCACCCAGGCCCAGGTAGGCAGCAGCACCGGCGGCGCGGTAGTCCATCTTCAGCTCGGTACGACGGGCCAGGGCTCGGACCAGCAGGCCGCCGAACACCAGCGACAGGCCCCAGTTGAGCAGCGAAGCCAGCATCGAGATCAGCGCGACCCAGCACACCGCCGAGCGGCCATTGCCGGGGATGCGCGCCAGGCGGTCGATCAGCCGGGCGGCGGGTGGCGAGCTGGCCACCACGTAGCCGCCAATGACCACGAAGGCCATCTGCATGGTGAACGGGATCAGGCTCCAGAAGCCATCGCCAAAGGCCTTGGCTGTGTCGGTCGGTTTGGCACCCATGGCCAGGGCGCCGATGCACACCAGCAGCACGGCCAGGGCGGCGAATACCCAGGAGTCGGGGAACCAGCGCTCGGCCCAGTTGGAACAGCGCAGGGCAAAGCGGGCGGAGCGGCTGTCTTGGATTTCAGCGGCCACAGTTACTTCCTTTTATTGGTTTTATCGGATGTTTCAGCAAAAACGCAAAAACCCTGTGGGAGCGGGCTTGCCCGCGAATGCGGCGGTGAATGTACCGGCGCATTCGCGGGCAAGCCCGCTCCCACAGGGGTAACTTGTACCTTCTATGTCAGAAGGTCATTTCCTTCACATCGTCCGGCACGATCAGCTTACCGGCGGTTTTCTCGATGATTTCTTCGACGCTGACCCCCGGCGCGGTCTCGCGCAGGATGAAGGCGCCGTCTTCGATCTCCAGGTAGGCCAGGTCGGTCAGCACCTTGCGGATGCAGCCGGCACCGGTCAGCGGCAGGCTGCAGCGCGGCAGCAGCTTGGACTCGCCATCCTTGGAGGCGTGGGTCATGGTGACGATGATGTTCTCGGCACCGGCCACCAGGTCCATGGCGCCGCCCATGCCCTTGACCAGCTTGCCGGGGATCATCCACGAAGCAATGTTGCCTTCCACGTCCACCTCGAAGGCACCCAGCACGGTGAGATCGACGTGGCCGCCACGGATCATGGCGAACGATTGCGCCGAGTCGAAGATCGATGCGCCACGGCGGGCGGTGACGGTCTGTTTGCCGGCGTTGATCATGTCGGCATCGAGGGTGCTTTCGGTGGGGAATTCACCCATGCCGAGCAGGCCGTTTTCGGACTGCAGCATCACGTCCATGTCGGCCGGTACATAGTTGGCCACCAGGGTCGGGATGCCGATGCCGAGGTTGACGTAGTAGCCGTCCTTCAGTTCACGGGCGACGCGTTGCGCCATCTGTTCGCGGGTCAGTGCCATGGTCAGGATCTCTTTGTTGTTCTGATGGATGGCGCTCAGGCCTTGACGGTGCGCTTTTCGATACGTTTTTCGAAGGTGCCGACGATCACCCGGTCGACGAAGATGCCCGGGGTATGGATCTCGCTGGGCAGCAGCACGCCAGGCTCGACAATCTCTTCCACTTCGACCACGGTGATCTTGCCGGCAGTGGCCGCCAGCGGGTTGAAGTTCTGCGCGGTGTTGCGGTACACCACGTTGCCGTAGTGGTCGGCCTTCCAGCCCTTGACGATGGCGAAGTCGCCGGTGATGGACTCTTCGAGGATGTACTTGCGGCCTTTGAACTCGCGCACTTCCTTGCCGTCGGCAACCGGGGTGCCGTAGCCAGTGGCGGTGTAGAAGGCCGGGATACCGGCGCCACCGGCGCGCATCTTCTCGGCCAAGGTGCCTTGCGGGGTCAGTTCGACTTCCAGCTCGCCGCTGAGCAGCTGGCGTTCAAATTCGGCGTTTTCGCCGACGTAGGAAGCGATCATCTTGCGGATCTGCCGGTCTTCCAGCAGCACGCCCAGGCCGAAGCCGTCGACGCCGCAGTTGTTGGAGACCACGGTCAGGCCCTTGACGCCACGGCGCTTGATTTCGGCGATGAGGTTTTCGGGGATGCCGCACAGGCCAAAGCCGCCGGCCAGTACCGTCATGTTGTCGGTCAGGCCTGCCAGGGCCTCTTCATAGGTTGCTACGCGCTTGTCCAGTCCGGCCATGCTGATCCGCCTTTTGTAGTTGTTGAACCGACGAGGCTGTCGGTGAGCGTGTGCAGCCATCTTCACCGCTGGCGACTGATTTGTTAATTTTGTTTTCATCATCGATTGATAACTTTTTCAAAACAGCGATCGAGACTGTCATGAACGTCAAGCAACTGCGCGCCTTCGTCACTGTCGCCAAGTACCAGAGCTTCGCCCAGGCCGGTGAACAGCTGCATGTGTCACAACCGGCCCTGAGCCTGACCATCAAGGCGCTGGAGGATAACCTTGGGGGTGCCCTGCTCACCCGCACCACCCGCAGCGTCAGCCTGACCGCAGAGGGCGAGGTGCTGTTGCCGCTGGCCCGGCGCCTGCTGGCCGACTGGGACGACACCGAAGAGATGCTGCGCCAGCGCTTCACCCTGCAGTTGGGCCGCGTCTCGGTGGCGGCCATACCGGCCTTTGCCGGCAACCTGCTGCCACATTCGCTCAAGGTGTTCCGCCAGCGTTACCCCAAAGTCAACGTCACGGTGCATGATGTGATCAACGAACAGGTGCTGGAACTGGTGCGCCACCGCCGCGTCGAACTGGGCATCGGCTTCGAGCCGGAAAACACCGAAGGCCTGAATTTCCACCCGCTGTACATGGACCGCTTTGTCGCCGTGGTGCCGGCCGATTCACCGCTGGCCCTGCAAACCGAGGCGACCTGGGCGCAGCTGCTGGCGCAAGACTTCATCGCCTTGCAGCGCCCATCGGCGGTGCGCCTGCTGCTCGAGCAATACGTCGCGGCACGCCACGGCAAGCTGGCGGTGGCGTTCGAAAGCCACCAGCTGTCGACCATCGGCCGCATGGTCGCCAGCGGCCTGGGCGTCAGTGCGGTACCGGCATTGTGTATCAACCAGATGCAGGAACTTGGCGCACGTTGCGTGACCCTGGTCGAACCTGCCGTGGAACGGCGCATCGGCGTGATCGCCCTGGCCGACCACAAGCTTTCCACCGCAGCCCAGGCGCTGCTCGAGGTACTGCTTTCCACTACCCAGACTCCGGAGGTGACATGCGTTACGTGAAACTGGCAGGTTGCAACGTGCCGGCCATTGGCCAGGGCACCTGGTACATGGGCGAAGACCCGGCCCGCAAGGCCGCCGAAGTGAGCGCCCTGCAACAAGGTATCGAACAGGGCCTGACCTTGATCGACACCGCCGAAATGTATGCCGAGGGCGGCGCCGAGCAAGTGGTCGGCCAAGCCATTGCCGGGCGCCGTGACCAAGTGTTCCTGGTCAGCAAGGTCTACCCGCACAACGCCAGCCGCCGTGGCGTGCCTGAAGCCTGCGAACGCAGCCTGAAGCGCCTGGGTACCGAGGTGATCGACCTGTACCTGCTGCACTGGCGTGGTCAGTATCCGCTGGCGGAAACGGTCGAAGCGTTCGAGCGCTTGCGCGAGCAGGGCAAGATCCGCCATTGGGGGGTGTCCAATTTCGATGTCGATGATCTGCGCGAACTGCACAATCCGGCTTGCGCCACCAATCAGGTGCTGTACAACCCGGCGCAGCGCGGCATCGAGTTCGACCTGTTGCCGTGGAGCCGCCAGCGCGGCTTGCCAACCATGGCCTACTGCCCGCTGGCCCAGGCCGGGCGGCTGTTGCAGCACCCGGTACTCAGCGAGATTGCCGAGCGCCATGGGGCGACGCCGGCGCAGGTCAGCCTGGCCTGGGTGACGCGGGAGAATGATGTGATTGCCATTCCCAAGGCGGTGTCATCGGAACATGTGCGGTTGAATGCGGCTGCGGGGGCGTTGACCTTGACCCTTGAGGACCTGCGGGCGATCGACCGGGCATTCCCGGCGCCGACGCGCAAGCAGCATCTGGCGATGGTCTGATCGACCGAGTTGACCCCTTCGCGGGCAAGCCCGCTCCCACAGGAATTCAATAACCTTCAGGTTCAGTGATCTCTTGTGGGAGCGGGCTTGCCCGCGAAGAGGCCATCAATGTCAGTGAAAATCCCGGCTTTTCACATCCAGCCCTTGCAGCAAGGGGCTGATGTCTTCCAGCCGCCGTGCAATCAGGTGCCGAACCCCGTTCTCCTGCTCCAGCCGCCCACTCACCTTGAGCAGCTGCGACCCCACCAGCGCTCGCCGTTGCCGCTCGGCCAGGTCACGCCAGACCACCACATTGACCATGCCATGTTCATCCTCAAGGGTGACGAAAGTTACCCCGCTGGCGGTCTGCGGCCGTTGCCGCCCCACCACCAGGCCGGCCACGGCAATCGCATCGCCATGCTCGACCCCCGCCAGCTCACTGGAACTGCGACAGCCCAGCGCCCGCAGCCGTGGGCGCAAGAGCCTCAGCGGATGCGGGCCCAAGGTAGTCCCCAAGGTGTGGTAATCGGCAACCAGATCCTCGCCAACCGTTGGCGCGGGCAACGCGACCTCCACCTCCGGCAAAGCCTGCACCTCGGCGAACAGCGGCAACTGCGGCTGCACCGCCGCCACCTGCCAGCGCGCCTGATGCCGGTCTCGCGCCAGCGCTCGCAGCGCGCCCGCATCGGCCAGCCGGGCGCGGGCACGGCTGTCGAGGCCGGCACGCAAGCACAGGTCTTCGACATCCCGCCAGGGGCGCTGTGCCCTCGCCTGCTCCAACCGGCGGGCATCGACCTCGCTGAAGCCACGGACCTGGCGCAAGCCAAGGCGCAGGGCCAGTGTGCCTTGGGGGTCAGGTTCCAAGGTGCAATCCCATTCGCTATGGAACACATCCACGGGGCGCACCTCGATCCCTTGCCGGCGCGCCTCCTGCAGCAACTGGTCCGGGCTGTAGAAGCCCATGGGCCAACTGTTGATCAGCGCACAGGTGAAGATCGCCGGCTCATGGCACTTGAGCCAGCTGCTGGCGTAACACAGCAAGGCGAAGCTGGCCGCGTGGGACTCGGGGAAGCCGTAACTGCCAAAGCCTTTGATCTGCTCGAAGATACGCTCGGCGAACGCCAGCTCGTAACCGTTGCGCAGCATGCCTTCGACCAGCCGCTGGCGATGGGGCTCCAGCCCGCCGTGGCGCTTCCAGGCCGCCATGCTGCGGCGCAGCTGGTCGGCCTCGCCGGGGCTGTAGTCGGCGGCGACCATGGCCAGCTCCATCACCTGTTCCTGGAACAAAGGCACGCCCAGTGTGCGCTCGAAGACTGCCTTGAGCTTTTCCGAGGGGTAAGTGACCGGCTCCTGCTTGAGGCGCCGGCGCAGGTAAGGGTGAACCATGTCGCCCTGGATCGGCCCGGGGCGCACGATGGCAACCTCGATCACCAGGTCATAGAAGGTGTTGGGCCTGAGCCGCGGCAGCATGGCCATCTGTGCCCGCGATTCGATCTGGAATACGCCCATGGTCTCGGCGCGGCTGATCATCGCGTAGGTGGCCGGGTCTTCGCCGGGGATGGTCGCCAGGCTCAGTTGCCGCCCGCGATGCCGCTGCAGCAGGTCGAAACAGCGGCGCAAGGCGCTGAGCATGCCCAGTGCCAGCACATCGACCTTGAGCAGGCCAACCATGTCCAGGTCGTCCTTGTCCCACTGGATCACCGTGCGCTCGGCCATGGCGGCGTTTTCAACTGGCACCAGCTGGTCCAGTGGTTGTTCGGAAATGACGAAGCCCCCCGGGTGCTGGGACAGGTGGCGGGGGAAGCCGATCAGTTCGCCGGCCAGGACCAGGATGCGCCGCAGTGACGGGCTGCCCGGTTCGAAACCGGCCTCTGCCAGCCGTTGATCGTCCGGGATACGGTCGCTCCAGCGGCCGCAGCACTTGGCCAGGGCATCCACCTGGTCGGCTGGCAGGCCCAGCACCCTGGCCACATCACGCACCGCCCCGGCAGCATGGTAGGTATTGACCACGGCGGTCAGTGCAGCGCGGTGTCGGCCGTAACGGCGGAACACGTACTGGATCACCTCTTCGCGCCGGTCATGCTCGAAGTCCACGTCGATATCGGGCGGCTCGTTGCGCTCGCGGGACAGGAAGCGCTCGAACAGCAGGCGATGCTCCATCGGGTCGAGTTCGGTGATGCCCAGCACGAAGCACACCACCGAGTTGGCGGCCGAGCCACGCCCCTGGCAGAGAATATGCTGGCTGCGGGCAAAGGCGACGATGTCATGCACGGTGAGGAAATAGCGCTCGTAACCGAGTTCCTCGATCAGCGCCAGTTCTTTGTCCAGCACCGCGCGCACCTTGCTGCTCGGCCCTGCCGGCCAGCGCAGGGGCAAACCCCGCTGGCACAATTCGCGCAGCCAGCTGGTGGGCGTCTGGCCCTCGGGCACCAGCTCACGCGGGTACTCGTAGCGCAGTTCACCCAGATCGAACCGGCAACGCTCGGCGATGACCAGGCTCTCGGCCAGCAGGTCTGCCGGGTACAGTTCGGCCAGTTGTTCCAGCGCACGCAGGTGGCGCTCGCCATTGGCAAACAGATGGCGCCCCGCCTCGGCCACGTTGCAGTGCTGGCGGATCGCGGTCATGCAGTCCTGAAGCGCCCGCCGGCCGCGCACGTGCATGTGCACGTCACCACAGGCTACCGCGCGCAGGCCCAGCTGTGCAGCCAGTTCGCGCAAGCGGGCCAGACGCCGGTGATCATCGCTGCCGCGGTGCAGGTGTACGCCCAACCACAAGCGATCGGCAAGCACGCCATGCAGCCAGCGGCCAGTCGCCTGGTCATCGGGATCATCGGCAATCCATAGCGCCAGCAACCCCTCATGGTGCTGCTGCAGATCGTCAGCGAACAACTGGTAGTCACCCTTTTCGGCCCGCCGCCGGGCACGGGTTATCAGGGCGCACAGGTTCTGGTAACCCGTGAGGTCCTGCACCAGCAATACCAGTTTGGGGCCATCCTGCAGGCGCACTTCACTGCCGATGATCAGGCGCAACTGCTGCGCCTTGGCCGCCTGCCAGGCGCGAACGATACCCGCCAGGGTGCACTCGTCGGTAATCGCCAGGGCCTGGTAGCCCTGCTCGCGGGCGCGGCGGAACAGCTCTTCGGCGCTCGATGCGCCGCGCTGAAAGCTGAAATTGGACAGGCAATGCAGCTCGGCGTAGCCCGGCGCGCTCATGCGAACCAGCCTTGCAGCCACAGCGGGCCGGGTTGAGCCAGGTCTTGATAGGCCCAGCCACGCAGGCCATCGCGGGTTTCGATGCGGTAGTAGTCGCGGCGCACGTCGCCACCGTCCCACCAGCCCGACTCGATGCGCTCGGCTTGGCCCAGCAGCGTGTGGCCAGCCGCTTCCAAGACCTGCGGCGTGGGCAGCAACCAGCCAGGGCGGCTACCGGGCAAGGCCGGCAGGCTGCCCTGGGCGCCCTGCTCCGCTTGCTGCCAGGCGCATTCGGGGCGATGGTCGGCCTCGGCGCGCAGGCCTTTGACGGCGTCATCACCCAGGCGTGCACGCAGGCGTTCGCGCAGTTGCTCCCAGGGCTGGGCCTGCTTGGCGCGGGGGTCGAACAGTGCCTGGTGCTGGGGCACGAAGGCTGGCAGGTCGTCGGCGACCAGCCGCAGGTTGCGCACCGGTGCCGGGATACGCAGCGGCTCCAGGCGCCCGCGTGCCAGTTCGAAGAGCATGTCGGCGTCGCGCTCGGCGGCCAGCAGGCCGACTTGCAAGCGAGTGTCCGGCCCTTCGACGTGCTCCAGGTACAGGCAGAAGCGCTGTACGCCGCAGTCACGCCCGGCGAGGAAGGCGGCCAGGTCATTGAGCATGCGCCGCAGCGGAAACAGCAAGGCCTGGTGTGACTCGACGTCGAAGTTGAGTTCAAGGCGCGTTTCGAAACGGTCCGGCGGCTGGTAGAAATCCAGGCCCATGGAACGCAAGCCGAGCAATTGGTCCAGGTGCAACTGCACCTGGGCAGAAAAACGCCTGGCCAGCGCATCGCGCGGCAAGGCCAGCACCTGCCCTAACTGGCGCAATCCCATACGGGCAAAGGCTTCGGCTGCCTCCGCCGGCAACCCGACCCGCTCGATTGGCATGCGTGCCAACGCCGCCCGGGTCTGTTCGGCGCAGGTCAGGGCCAGGCCGTCATGGCCGTTGGCAAGCATGCGGGCCGCTACCGGGTTGGTCGCAAGCACGATGCGCTGGCGCAAGCCCAGTGCAGCCAGTTCCTCGCGCAAGCGGGCCTCGAACAATGGCCAAGGGCCGAACAGCTGCAAGCTGGAGCCGACCTCAAGCAACAGGGCACGTGGATAGTGAAGGCTTACCTGGGCACTGAACCGATAGGCCCAGGCCGCCAGCAACTGTTGCACTTGCTCGATGCGGGCCGGGTCAGCCTCGACACAATAAAAGCCATCGGCCAGGGCTCGCGCGGCGGTCAGCGTCTGCCCCGCCCGCAGGCCAAGCGCTGCCGCTGCAGGATTGACGGCTTGCAGCATGCGCCGCTGAACGGGCCCACCGATCAGCACCAGTGGCGTATCGGCGTCGTCACGCTCGCGCAGGATCGAGTCCAGCGCCAGCTGGGGCAGGAGAATGCAGGCCCAGAGCATGGTGCATCAGCCCCGCCCTGGGCAGGCGATTGGCATGGACGGCGGCATACCGCCACGGCACTTGAGTACGCGCCATTGCGCCGGACGCGTATCCACGGCAATACGCAGCGCGGCGGGCGACGGGTTGTGCGCAGCCTGTTGTGGCCGACAGGCGAAGGCCAATGCCTGCCCGGTCTCGGCGGCCACCTGCAGGCGGCGCAGGGCGCGGTCATCGGCACGCTCCGGCCAGCACAGCACCGCCGCGCAACTGCCGGAGCGCAAGCATTGTTCGGCCGCCCACAGGGCATCGGCCTGCCCGGCATCGACCTGCACCAGCCAGCGCAGGTCCACACCCGCAGCCTGCCAGGCCGGCGCATAGGGAATGAACGGCGGCGCCACCAGCACCACCCGCCCGCCTTCAGCGGTCAGGCGTGACAGCGATGGCCAGAGCAGTTGCAACTCGCCACAGCCTGGGCTGGCCAGCAGCAACTCGCTGAGGGCTGCGGCCGGCCAGCCGCCATCCGGCAGGCGTTGGTCGAGCATCGCATGCCCCGTGGGCTGCAAACCGGCCGGGCGCGCCTGGCCCTGCCGCCCGCGCCAGACCTGGCGTTGGTCGAGCAGCCGATCGAGATCGACCACCGCGCCCATCAGTCACGCCTCAACAGGCCACAAAACACGCCTTCTATGAAGAACTCGCGCTCAGGCCCCACGTCGATCGGCGCATAGGCCGGGTTGCGCGGCAACAGCCGGTAACCACCCGGCTGACGCTGCAGGCGTTTGATGGTGACCTCGCCGTCCAGGCGCGCGACCACGATCTGGCCATCACGCGCCTCGCCCTGCTGGCGGATGCCGACCAGGTCTCCGTCGAATATGCCATCGTCGATCATCGAATCACCGCGCACCTTGAGCAGGTAGTCCGGTGTGCGGCGGAACAGGCTGGGGTCGAGCAGCAATTGCTCGTGAATGCCCAGGTCCGGGCCGATCGGCGCACCGGCTGCCACCTGCCCCAGTACGGGAATTTCGAGGATTTCCGGACGGCGCAGGGGCTCGGCCAGGCGAATGCCCCGCGCCTGGTTGGGCGTGACGTCGATATAGCCGGCCTGGCACAACGCGGTGATGTGCTTGCGCGCAACGCTACGCGAAGCGAAACCGAAGCGGCTGGCGATATCGGCCAGGCTCGGTGGCTGGCCGTGGTCGGCAATGCGCTCGCGAATGAATTCGAGGATTGCACGGCGTTTTGGGGTGAGATTGTCCATGGAGCACATTTGTACTCTTTTTGGCGCACACTGAACAGCCCCCTTTGTCGTCAGGTTTGGTTATCATCCCCGGGCGTTTGTTTTTTTGAATTCCTGGATACCTGATGCTGACTGCCCTGCTGTTCGATCTCGATGGAACCTTGACCGACACCGACACCCTGCATTTGCAGGCCTTCCGCCAACTGCTTCATGACTATGACGGCCGCGAGCTGACCCAGGAACAATTCGATGCCCAGGTCAGCGGCCGGGCCAATGGCGAACTGTTTGCCGATTTGTTTCCACTTGCCGATACCACCGAGCGCCAGGCGCTGGCCGACCGCAAGGAAGCGCTGTTCCGTGAGCTGTCACCCGTGCTGCAGCCCATGCCCGGCCTGCTGCGCCTGATGGACCATGCGCGGGCCTGGGATATCGGCATGTGCGTGGTGACCAATGCGCCGCGGCTGAATGCCGAGCACATGCTCACCGCCATGGGGCTTGGGGAGCGCTTCGAGCATGTGCTGGTGGCCGAGGAGCTGGAGCGGCCCAAGCCGGATCCGCTGCCCTATCTGACCGGGCTGCAGCGCCTCGAAGCAGTGGCCGCTGAGGCGCTGGCGTTCGAGGATTCATTGCCGGGGGTGGCCGCGGCGAGTGGGGCCGGAATCTTTACCGTGGGGGTGGCCACCACCCAGACACCGGAACGGTTGATGGCTGCCGGGGCGAAACTGGTGGTGAAGGATTTCAATGATCCAGCGCTTTGGGCGTTGATCGAGACCCTGTGCTCGCCTTGAGTTATTGATTGGGGCACAAATCGAGCGCCGCCCGCGCGGCGCATCGCGAGCTGCGCTCGCTCCTACGTTTGTTTCGGACCAATTATTCCTGGGGGATTTGCGCGCGAACGCCTTGGCGCCTGACTCGGTATCGCGTCGTACCAACAAGGCGGTCGCGCGCGCCTGTCACAGGCGTTACTGGCCCGAAACAAACGAGCGAGCGCAGCTCGCGATGCGCCGCGCGGGCGGCGCTCGATCTCACTGGCACCAGACATCTCCAGCCAGGCACCTCAGACCGCTCATCGCCCATCCACCAGGGCTGTCGATTCCCTTATCGTCAAATCGACCACTAGCTGAACCCCCTGCGGAGTCAGCACCATGAGCCCCCCCGATCAGAAACACCCGGTCGCCTCACGCGCCCAATGGCTGGCCGCTCGCCGCCAGCTATGGCTGCACGAAAAGGCCTTCACCCACCAACGCGATGAGCTGGCTGCCGCCCGCCGCGCCCTGCCCTGGGTCAAGGTCGAACAGCCCTACCGCTTTCAGGGCCCGGACGGCGAGCTGAGCCTGGCCGACCTGTTCGCCGGTCGCAGCCAGCTGCTGGTCTATCACTTCATGTTTGCCGAGGGCTGGAGCGAAGGCTGCCCTGGCTGCTCGTTCCTTGCCGATCATTTCGATGGCGCCAACCTGCACCTGGCCCATCACGATGTCTCGCTGGTCGCCGTGTCGCGCGCGCCCTATCGCGAGTTCCAGGCGTTCCGCCAGCGCATGGGCTGGCGCTTCCCCTGGTTGTCATCACACGGCAGCGGTTTCAACGAGGACTTCGGCGTCAGCGTCGGCAGCGAAGGCCAACGCCAGTACAACTATGAGCCGTACACCGGCAACGAAGCCGAGCTACCGGGCCTGAGCGCCTTCTACAAAGACCCGGATGGCACGCTCTACCATACCTACTCCACCTACGCCCGCGGCCTGGACATCCTGGTCAACACCTACAACTTCCTCGACATCGCCCCGCTGGGGCGCAACGAGGCCGGGACCATGGACTGGGTCCGGCATCACGATCGCTACCACGGCCAGCCCGGCAAACCCCATTGCTGCCATGAGTGATCCGCCCGCCAGGTGCCGCCCGCAGGACCACGGCGGCGCTTGGGCAGCAGCCGGGCAGAAACCGGCCATACTTGAGCCCGTCGCCCTTGCCAGACAGGCCCGCCATGCCCAAGCGCTTGCCCATGATCGACCTGCGAACTCTGGTGCTCGGTATCGTCGTGCTGGCGTGCCTGGCGACCCTGGGCAATGTGCTGTATGTCGCCTATCGGTTGCAGCTCGACACCCTGGTGCACTTTTCCCTGCAGGCCAATCAGGCCTATGCCAGCAAGGTGGCTTCGAGCATCACCGAGTTCCTGCGCTCGGCCCGCAGCCACCTGACCTACAGCGCCTGGCAGCTTGCCGGCGGCCTGGACGACCCGGCTTTGCTGCACGCCGAAGCCAAGCGCCTGCAGGCTCAGGATCTGGACTTCAACTCCATCATCATCGTCAACGCCAAGGGCCAGGTGCTTGAGGCTTACCCCTATACCCACCAGATTGCCAGCCACCACCGGCATTCACTGGAAATCCGAGAGGCCGTCGATGCCCGCAAACCGCTGGTCAGCGCCGCCTACACGTCGCGCAGTGGTGACCTGGTGGTGTTCATGTCCGAACCGATCTTCGCCACCGACGGGCAATACCTCGGTATCGTGGGTGGCTCGGTGTTCCTCAAGAAGGAAAGCGCACTGAACGCGGTAATCGCCCGGCATTACCAGCTTGACGGCACCTTCGCCTTCGTCGCCGATGCCAACGAACGCCTGCTCTACCACCCCGACCCAGAGCGCATCGGCACCCTGGCCACAGGCAGCCCGACCATCGCAGCGGCCTTGCGCGGAGAGACCGGTAACCTGGATGCGCCCAACTACATCGGCATCCCCATGCTCGCCGGCTTCGCCCCGGTGCCTGATGCGCACTGGGCCGTGGTCGCCCAGCAACCCCGTGAGCTGGCCCTGGCGCCCTTGCATGAGTTGATGCGCAAGGTGCTGCTGTACATTCTGCCGGCCAGCCTGATCGGTTTTCTGCTGATGCTGTGGATGTCCTACTGGCTGATCAAGCCACTGCGCCAGCTGGCACATGGCGCCACGCACCTTTCGGCCAAAGAGACTGCCGATGAACTGCGCAACATCGACGCGTGGTACGTGGAGGCCGCCGCCATCCGCCGCGCCCTGCTCACCGCCGAACGGCTGTTGCAGGAAAAATTCGGCAAGCTGCGCCAGGAAGCCCAGAGCGATGCCCTCACCGGCCTGGCCAACCGCCGGGCGCTGCACCTGGCACTGGATAGCTTGATGGACGGCGAACGGGCATTCGCCGTGCTGGCCGTGGACATCGACTTCTTCAAGCGGGTCAACGACACCTACGGCCATGATGCCGGCGATGACGTGCTCAAGCACCTGAGCGAACTGCTACGGCAGAATTCCCGCCAGCATGACCTGCCCTGCCGGGTCGGTGGCGAAGAGTTGACCATGCTGTTGCCGGACACCACCCTGGCCGATGCCCGGCGTATTGCCGAGCGCATCCGTGAGGCGGTCGAACAGGCCGACACGCCCCACTGCGGCACGCTCACCCTGTCGGTCGGCGTGGCCTGCCGCCAGCCCGACACCGAGCTGGCCGAAACCCTGCTCAAACAGGCCGACGAGATGCTGTACAAGGCCAAGCAGAATGGCCGCAACCGCGTCGAGGTGCTGGACTTCAGCCCCTCACACCCAGCATCCCTCGCTCGACGATGAAGTCGATCACCGCCTGCAGGCCTTCGCCCTTCTTCAGGTTGCTGAAGGTCCACGGGCGCTGCGGGCGCATACGCTGGGTATCACGCTCCATCACTTCCAGCGAGGCTCCCACGTAGGGCGCCAGGTCGGTCTTGTTGATCACCAGGAAGTCCGACTTGGTGATGCCAGGGCCGCCCTTGCGCGGGATCTTCTCGCCCTCGGCCACGTCGATAACATAGATGGTCAGGTCGGCCAGCTCCGGGCTGAAGGTGGCGCTGAGGTTGTCGCCACCGCTTTCGACGAAGATCACTTCGAGGTTGCCGAACTTGCGCGCCAGCGCTTCGACGGCAGCCAGGTTCATCGAGGCGTCCTCGCGGATGGCAGTGTGCGGGCAGCCACCGGTCTCGACGCCGACGATACGCTCAGGTTCCAGGGCACCGGCCTCGGTGAGGATGCGTTGGTCTTCCTTGGTGTAGATGTCATTGGTCACCACGGCGATCTGGTAATGATCGCGCATGGCCTTGCACAGGCATTCGAGCAGCGCGGTCTTGCCAGAGCCGACCGGGCCGCCGACACCGACGCGCAGGGGTTGCTGATAGCTTTGCATGTTGGCAGTCCTCAGGAACGGAATAAACGGGTGTATTGGGTTTCGTGACGCGAAGAAGCGATTGCCAGCAGCGGCAGGCCACCGCCGAGCTGGTCATCGGCCAATGCCAGGGCCTGATCCAGCACGCCGGGCAGTTCTGCGCCCAGGTCGCGCAGCAGGGTCTGCGCCGCCTGCTGGCCGAACGGCACCAGCTTGACCCCGGCCATCACCGCACCCTCGAGCCAGGCGAAGGCGTGCCCAAGGGCAAGTTGAGGCAGCGGAATCTGCCAGTGCACGGCGAGCCAGGCCATGCCGCCGAGCTGGCTGAGTTCGAGGCTGGCGCGCCAGGCCGGGTCCTGGCCCAGCTGCCAGCCATCGAGCAGACGTGCCAAGGCCGAGCCGCGCTGCTGTTCTTCCAGGCGCAGTTCGGCCGTTTCGCGATTGGCCAGCAGGAAGCTGCTCCAGTGTGCGAAGGCTGCCGCATCGCCCAGCTCACAGGCACGGTACAGGCGCGCCAGCACGGGCCAGTCCAGACACGCCAGGGTGTCGTGCAACTGTTCGCGTTGCCAGGCGCTGAAGCTGGCGGTATCACGCACCCAACCCGCCTCGACGGCCCACTCCAACCCTTGCGAGTAGGTGAAGCCACCCACCGGCAGGCCGGGGCTGGCCAGCTGCAGCAGGCGCAGCAGTGCCAGGTCGCTGTTCATCAACCGACCAGCACCAGGGCGGCACCGGCCAGCATGCCGCCACCGAAAGCTTTCTGCAGGCGGCTGTGGCGGCGCAGCAGGCAACCAACGCCGAAGCCGACTGCCAGCAGCAGGCCGCTGACGGTGACGAAGCCGGCGCTGAACATCCAGAAGGCGCTCGGCGTGGCCTCGACGCCATGAGCCCAGCCGTGGAACAGGGCAAACACCGGCATGGCCAGGGCCAGCAGCATCTGGCGACTCGGCAGCAGCACGGCGGCGGCGGCCACCAGCACCGACACGGCGATCAGGGTTTCCATGCCCAGCACATCGCCGAACAGGTGGCCGAACACGGCACCGGCGAACATCGAGGCCAGGGTGGCCAGCGGCAAGGTCAGGTTGCGCCGGGTCAGCGCGGCCAGCACACCGGTGCCCAGCAGCATCAGCAGGTGGTCGAGACCAGTCAGCGGGTGCAGCAGGCCGTCGTGCAACGGGTTGCCGTCGTGACCCGGGTGGGCGAAGGCTGGCAGTGCGACCATCAGCAGGGCAAGGGCGAAAATCTTTCTCATTGTGGGCTCCTAAGATGAGGGATTCAGGAATGCGCTGGCAGGCGTACGAACGGATGGTCGTTGCCGTGGCTGTGGCCGTGTGGTGCGCTCTGGTAGGCACCGGCTTCCGGCTCGAACGGCGCCTGCTCGGTTTCCACCGTCAGGCCCAGGCCGCGCAGCATGTCGTCGAGTACATGGTCATGCTGGTAGCGCAGCAGGCCCGGGTCGATCTGCAGGGGGACGTGGCGGTTGCCCAGGTGATAGGCGGCGCGGGCCAGCAGGTGCGGGTCGGCACAACGCACGGTCGATACCGTTTCAGGTGCAGCCAGTACGCGGATCACCTGGGTTCCCGAGGCATCGGCGAGCAACTCGCCACCACGCAACAGGTGGCCACGTTCGAGCATCAGGCCGGCTTCGCGGCCATCATCGAGGGTCACGCGCAGGCGGCTCTTGATACGGCTGTCGACGTCCAGGGTCACGCTCCCGGTGACGCTGTCACAGGCCTCGATCCGGCGGGTCAGGACAATCATCTTCACTCCTTCAAAACAGGAAATAACGCTGGGCCAGCGGCAGTTCGCTGGCCGGTTCGCACACCAGCAACTCGCCGTCGGCGCGCACCTGGTAGGTCTGCGAATCGACTTCGATCACTGGCTGCAAGGTGTTGTGGACCATATCGGCCTTGCGCACCCGGCGGCAGCCGTGCGCCACGCCGATCAGGCTCTGCAGCCCCAGTTCCTGGTGCAGGCCACGGTCCATGGCGGCCTGGGGCAGGAAGGTCATGCGCGTGGCGTGGCGGGCTGCGCCCATGGCGCCGAACATTGGCCGGTAGTGCACCGGCTGCGGGGTCGGGATCGAGCCGTTGATGTCGCCCATTGGCGCTGTGGCGATCATCCCGCCCTTGATCACCAGTGCCGGTTTGACTGCGAAGAAGGCCGGCGACCACAGCACCAGGTCGGCCAGCTTGCCCACCTCGACCGACCCGACTTCATGGGCGATACCATGGGTCAGCGCCGGGTTGATGGTGTACTTGGCGATGTAGCGCTTGACCCGGAAGTTGTCGCTGTAGTCGGTGTCAGGCGCCAGTGGGCCGCGGCGCAGCTTCATCTGGTGCGCCACCTGCCAGGTGCGCAACACCACTTCGCCGACCCGGCCCATGGCCTGGGAATCGGACGAGGTCATGGCAAAGGCGCCCATGTCGTGGAGGATGTCCTCGGCGGCAATGGTCTCGCGACGGATGCGTGACTCGGCGAAGGCCACGTCCTCGGCAATGCTCGGGTCCAGGTGGTGGCAGACCATGAGCATGTCCAGGTGCTCGTCGACGGTGTTGACCGTGTAAGGCAGGGTCGGGTTGGTCGAGGACGGCAGCACGTTGGCCTGCCCTGCCGCACGGATGATGTCTGGCGCGTGGCCACCGCCGGCCCCTTCGGTATGGAAGGTGTGGATGGTGCGGTCGCCGATGGCGGCCAGGGTGTCTTCGATGCAGCCCGACTCGTTCAGGGTGTCGGTATGGATCGCCACCTGGATGTCCATCTCTTCGGCCACGCCCAGGCAGCAATCGATGGCGGCCGGGGTCGAACCCCAGTCTTCGTGCAGCTTGAGGCCCACGGCGCCGGCGGCGATCTGCTCGCGCAGCGCTTCGGGGCGCGAGGCGTTGCCCTTGCCCAGCAGGCCGATGTTGATCGGCAAGCAATCGGCGGCCTGGAGCATCCGTGCCAGGTACCAGGGCCCTGGTGTGCAGGTGGTGGCATTGGTGCCGGTGGCCGGGCCGGTGCCGCCGCCAATGAAGGTGGTGACGCCGCTGGTCAGCGCTTCTTCCACCTGCTGCGGGCAGATGAAGTGGATATGCGAGTCGATGCCACCGGCGGTGACGATCTTGCCCTCGGCCGCGATCACTTCGGTACCCGGGCCGACCGGTACGTTCACGCCTGGTTGCACGTCGGGGTTGCCGGCCTTGCCGATGACCGCGATGCGCCCGTGCTTGACGCCGATATCGGCTTTGACGATGCCCCAATGATCGATGATCAGGGCATTGGTCAGCACCAGGTCCA
The DNA here is from genome assembly GCF_024349685.1 of Pseudomonas sp. LRP2-20. NCBI lineage: Bacteria > Pseudomonadati > Pseudomonadota > Gammaproteobacteria > Pseudomonadales > Pseudomonadaceae > Pseudomonas > Pseudomonas sp. LR2-20. The sequence goes on from NZ_AP025944.1 coordinate 3,455,845, forward strand.
TGGCCTCGGCAGCGAGCATCTGGCCCTGGCCCATGCCGTCGCGGATGACCTTGCCGCCACCAAACTTGACCTCTTCGCCATAGACGGTGAAGTCCTTCTCGACCTCCACCCACAGCGCGGTGTCAGCCAGGCGCACGCGGTCGCCGACAGTGGGGCCGAACATGTCGGCGTAGGCCCGACGGGAAATACGGCTCATGCCCTGCCCTCCAGCGCACCCATCACCTTGCCCTGGAAGCCATGCACCTCACGCTTGCCGGCATAGGCCACCAGATGCACGGTACGCGACTGGCCCGGCTCGAAGCGCACGGCAGTACCGGCGGGGATATCGAGGCGAAAACCACGGGTCGGTTCACGCTCGAACACCAGCGCATCGTTGACCTCGTAGAAGTGGTAGTGCGAACCGACCTGCACCGGGCGGTCGCCATGGTTGGCCACACTGACGCTCACCGTGTCACGGCCGACGTTAAGTTCGATGTCGCCGGCGGCGACCTGAATTTCACCTGGGATCATGCTGGGCTCCTGCTCCAGGTCAGACGATAGGGTCGTGCACGGTCACCAGCTTGGTGCCGTCGGGGAAGGTCGCTTCGACCTGCACGTCATGCAGCATCTCGGCGACGCCCTCCATGACCTGCTCGCGGCCGATCACTTCGCGGCCCAGGCTCATCAGCTCGGCCACCGTGCGGCCATCGCGGGCGCCTTCGAGCACCGCAGCGCTGATCAGCGCCACCGCCTCCGGGTAGTTGAGCTTCAGGCCACGGGCCAGGCGCCGTTCGGCCAGCAGCGCGGCAGTGAACAGCAGCAGTTTGTCTTTCTCTCTCGGGGTCAGCTCCATGGCGCTCTCTCAAGTGGCCCAGATGCGCGGCGGGCACGCGGCCAGGCCGATAACGGCCGGGCGCAGGGCATGCCAGAGGCGCTGCAGGGTGTGTTGCAGGTGTTGGTTGTCGTGATCGAGCAGGCGGATCACCAGCAGCGAGCCGAGCAAGGTCGCGCCTGCGGGGGTGTCGAGTTCATCGAGCAGCGCGCGCACCTGCTCCAGCACAGCCGGGGTCGCGGGCGCCGCGCAGAAGGTGGCGACCAGTGGGTGGCCACCGACCTTGGCCAGTTGCCCGCCTGCGATGCGCAGGCGCTCGTGCAGGCCGGGGTCGCCGGGCAACTCGATGCACAGCCGGCTGTCCAGTGCGCCTTGCTCGAAGCGCTCGTGCATCACTGGCCGGCCCAGGCACAGGGTTTCCCAGGCCAGCAGCCTGGCGCCGGGTTCGAGGGTGAAGCGGCTGTCGAGGCTGGCGCGCGCGCCGTTGAAGAAAATGCTGTCCTGGGGCAGCCATTCCAGGGTGCTGCCGGCCTGCAGGTGGAAGCGCTGGGCCAGCCGCGCGGTGGGGCCGATGCTGCGGTAGAACTTGCTGGCGCCCGGCATGGTCAGCAACGCGTGGCTGCCCGGCTCGAGGTGGATGTCCAGCTCCAGGCGGTCGCCAGCGACGATGCCGCCGGGTGGGTGCAGCACATAGACGTGGCACGGTGCCCCCTCCGGATAGAACGGGCGCTGCACCAAAAGCGGGCCAAAATGCCGACGCGCACCAAGACGAGTCACGCCATGGCGCTCGACGAAGCGCAACTGCAGGTGGGCGCTCCATCCTGCATCTTGTTCAGATTCTTCCACCTGCTTTGCCAGTAACATCCTATAGCCCTTGAATTCCGTGGCTTGCCGACGGATCAAGTGGTCTGCGCCCATGCAGCGCGACGCTGGCAGGCTGACCACTCGATCAAATTTCGCTGGCTGGATATAGCAGGTTGCGGGCCAACTACGCAGGTGAATGCAGATGAAACCTTCCTGGGGAAGGCTCTGGCATGGGGCATACAGGCTTGCAACGCACATTGCAGGGGCGGCACTTGGCCCTGTTTCGGTGCTGCGCTAAAGTCTGTGCTTTGCCTCCGGCCAAGGAACCGCCATGCCCCTCGCCCCCGCTATCCCGGTCCTGCGCATCTTCTCGGTGGAAAAGGCCAAGGAGTTCTACCTCGACTTCCTGGGCTTCCAGCTCGACTGGGAACACCGTTTCAGCCCGGACCTGCCGCTGTACGCGCAGATCCACCGTGACGGGCTGATCCTGCACTTGAGCGAGCACCACGGCGACGCCTGCCCGGGCTCGACCGTGTTCGCCCGTACCGAAGACCTGCTGGCACTGCAGCGTGAACTGCTGGACAAGCAGTACGGCTATGCCCGCCCCCAGGCCGAGCGCGTCGACTGGGGCTTGCAGATGCAGATTCGCGATCCGTTCGGCAACCTGTTGCGCTTCTGCCAGCAGATTGATGATGAGGCCAGCCGATAGAGTTGTAGCGCCTGTGAGATCGAGCGCCGCCCGCGCGGCGCATCGCGAGCTGCGCTCGCTCCTACGTTTGTTTCGGGCCAGTCATTCCTGGGGGATTTGCGCGCGAACGCCTTGGCGCATGGTGCGATATCGCGTCGTACCAACAAGGCGGTCGCGCGGGCCTGTCACAGGCATTACTGGCCCGAAACAAACGTAGGAGCGAGCGCAGCTCGCGATGCGCCGCGCGGGCGGCGCTCGATCTCACTGGCAATGAAAATCCCCCGCCATACCCCTGCAAGCCCCAGCCAATTCGTGACTGGCCGTTCCCGATCCGCGACGGATGTATTATCGTGGCGAGGTGCGCATATAACAGCAACCCGAGCGATCGGGTGTTTGCAAGACAATCGAGGGTGTCATGAGTAACGAAAGCATTAACTGGGACAAGCTGGGTTTCGACTACATCAAGACCGATAAGCGCTACCTGTCCGTATGGCGCAATGGTGAGTGGGACAAAGGCACCCTGACCGAAGACAACGTGCTGCACATCAGTGAAGGCTCCACCGCCCTGCACTATGGCCAGCAGTGCTTCGAAGGCCTCAAGGCCTACCGTTGCAAAGACGGCTCGATCAACCTGTTCCGCCCCGACCAGAACGCCGCCCGCATGCAGCGCAGCTGCGCGCGCCTGCTGATGCCGCAGGTGCCGACCGATGTGTTCATCGAAGCGTGCAAGCAAGTGGTCAAGGCCAACGAGAAGTTCGTCCCGCCGCACGGCAAAGGTGCCCTGTACCTGCGCCCGTTCGTGATCGGCACTGGCGACAACATCGGCGTGCGCACCGCCCCCGAGTTCATTTTCTCGATCTTCGCCATCCCGGTCGGCTCGTACTTCAAGGGCGGCATGAAGCCGCACAACTTCCAGATCTCCAGCTTCGACCGTGCCGCCCCTCAGGGCACTGGCGCAGCCAAGGTCGGTGGCAACTACGCAGCCAGCCTGCAACCCGGTGCTGAAGCCAAGAAGGCCAACTTCGCCGACGCCATCTACCTCGATCCGCTGACCCACACCAAGATCGAGGAAGTCGGTTCGGCCAACTTCTTCGGCATCACCGCCAACAACGAATTCGTCACCCCGAAATCGGCCTCGGTATTGCCAGGCATCACCCGCCTGTCGCTGATGGAACTGGCGCAATCGCGCCTGGGCCTGACCGTGATCGAAGGCGACGTCGAGATCAACAAGCTCGACCGCTTCATCGAAGCCGGCGCCTGCGGCACCGCCGCCGTGATCACCCCGATCGGTGGCATCGAGTACAACGGCAAGCTGCACGTTTTCCATGACCTGGAAAAAGTCGGCCCGGTCACTCAGAAGCTCTACAACGAGCTGACCGGCATCCAGAGCGGCGACGTCGAAGCGCCTGCCGGCTGGATCGTCAAGGTCGCCTGAGCCGCCGCGCCACGCTGATCGACGGGGCATGCCAGACAATGGCATGCCCCGTTTTGTTTTACCCGGCGTAGATGAATTTTTCTTAAATCGCCGTTTGGCTATTCTTTGGCACAATCAAGTCTCCATTAGACGCCCAGGAACGAGCATGCCACGCGTACTGACCATCGAAGACGACGCCGTCACCGGCCAGGAAATCGTCGCCGAACTCTCCAGCCACGGCCTGGAAGTGGATTGGGCCGACAACGGCCGCGAAGGCCTGGCCAAGGCCATCGCCGGCGGTTACGACCTGATCACCGTTGACCGTATGCTGCCCGAGGTCGATGGCCTGACGATCGTCACCACCCTGCGCAACCTAAAAATCGCCACCCCGATCCTGATGATCAGCGCCCTCTCCGACGTGGATGAGCGCGTACGCGGCCTGCGCGCCGGTGGCGACGATTACCTGACCAAGCCGTTCGCCTCCGACGAGATGGCGGCGCGGGTCGAAGTGCTGCTGCGGCGCAACAGCGTGCCCATGACCCAGACCCGCCTGCAGGTCGCCGACCTGCAGCTCGACCTGATCAGCCACGAGGCCCGCCGCGGCGAGCATACCCTCAACCTGCTGCCCACCGAGTACAAGCTGCTGGAATACCTGATGCGCCACAGCGGCCAGGTGATCACGCGGATGATGATCTTCGAGGAGGTCTGGGGTTACCACTTCGACCCTGGCACCAACCTGATCGACGTGCACATCGGTCGCCTGCGCAAGAAGATCGACTCCCCCGGCCAGTCGCCGCTGATCCGTACGGTACGGGGCTCGGGCTATGCCATTGCTGAACCCGTCTAAGGGTTGGAGTTCTTCAACCAGCCGTCTGTTGGCGCTGTACAGTTTCCTGTTCGTGGCCTGGAGCAGCATCCTCATGGGGGTGCTGTACTTCGAGGTCTCCAGTTACCTGAACAAGCTCACCCGCCACTCCATGCTGCAGCGCCAGCACCTGTTCGCGCACATGAGCGGCAAGCAGCTGGACGACGCCCTGGTCGCCAGCCAGGCCTTCGAAGAGCGCAGCTTCGATGCCTATGGCCTGTTCGATGCCCAGCTCAACCCGGTGGGTGGGCGCATCCGTGCGATCCCGCCGGACCTCGGCCTGGACGGCAAGGTGCACGAACTCAAGCGCTGCCTGGACGCCGACGACCCGCACATGCCACGTGACAGCTGCGATGCCGTGGCAATCAAGGTGCAGGATGGCCGCTGGCTGGTGCTGTTCCGCGACAACGGCTCGCTGTTCGTGGTTACCCGCATCATCCTGCATGCGTTGCTGTGGGGTATCTCGCTCACCCTGATTCCGGGGTTTGCCGGTTGGTACCTGCTGCGCCGCCGCCCGCTCAAGCGCATTCGTGCGATTCAGGCCCAGGCCGAGCTGATTGTCGCCGGCGACCTCACTCACCGTTTGCCGCTGTCGGCACGCCGCGACGAGCTGGACATGCTGGCCGATATCGTCAATGCCATGCTCGACCGCATAGAACGGCTGATGCATGAGGTCAAAGGCGTATGCGACAACATCGCCCACGACCTGCGCACGCCCCTCACCCGCCTGCGGGCGCAGCTGTACCGCATTCGTCAGCACAGCGCCCACGACTCAGCACAAGCGGAGGCGCTGGACCAGGCAATCGGCGAAACCGACACGCTGATGGCGCGTTTCCGCGGTTTGTTGCGAATCAGCGAGCTGGAAGACCGTCAACGTCGCGCCGGTTTCGTTCAGCTCGACCCGCACGATTTGCTGGTGGAACTGCACGACTTCTATCTGCCACTGGCCGAGGACGGCGGCATTCGCCTGAATCTTGACCAGCCTGCGCAATTGCCGGCACTGCATGGTGACCGCGAGCTGCTGTTCGAAGCGCTGGCCAACCTGGTGGGCAATGGCATCAAGTTCACGCCCGAAGGCGGCCGGGTTGCCATCACGGCGACTCAGGATGAGCTGGGCGTGCACATCGCCATCGAAGACAGCGGGCCGGGGATTCCCGAAGAGGAACGGGCTGCGGTGTTGAAGCGTTTCTATCGCAGCGAGGAAGGCCACCGCCACTCCGGGTTCGGGCTGGGGTTGTCGATCGTTGCGGCGATCGTTGACCTGCACGGGTTCGGGCTGGAGATAGGCGAGAGCGAGCTGGGCGGGGCGAAACTGGTATTGCACTGCCCGTTGGCCGGGTTGCCCAGATAACGACTGGGGCCGCTTTGCGGCCCTTCGCGGGCAAGCCCGCTCCCACAGTGAATGCATGCGCTGTGGGGGCGGGCTTGCCCGCGAAGGGCTGCAAGGCAGCCCCAATTGCTTGATCAGTCAGCCAGACGCCAGGTAGTCGCGCCCTTGCTGTCTTCCAGCACCACGCCCATGGCCGTGATTTGGTCACGGATACGGTCGGACTCAGCCCAGTTCTTGTCTGCACGGGCCTGCAGGCGCGCCTGGATCAAGGCTTCCACTTCAGCCGCATCGACCTTGCCTTCGGCACCGGCACGCAGGAAGTCATCGGCCTCCAGCTGCAACACACCCAGCACATCACCCAGTTCACGCAGGCGACCAGCCAGGCCTGCCGCCGCATCGACATCGCTGTCACGCAGACGGTTGATCTCGCGCACCAGGTCGAACAGCACGGCGCATGCCTCCGGGGTGCCGAAGTCGTCGTTCATGGCCTCGCTGAAGCGCTCGACGAACGCTTCGCCACCCTTGGCAGCCACCCGCGGCAGGCCGCGCAGGGCGTGGTAGAAGCGCTCCAGGGCACCCTTGGCATCGCGCAGGCTGTCTTCGGAGTAGTTGATGGCACTGCGGTAGTGGCTGGCCACCAGCAGGTAACGCACCACTTCCGGGTGGTACTTGTCGAGCACGTCGCGGATGGTGAAGAAGTTGTTCAACGACTTGGACATCTTCTCGCCATTGATACGGATCATGCCGCAGTGCATCCAGGCATTGGCGTACTGCTTGCCGGTGGCCGCCTCGCTCTGCGCGATCTCGTTCTCGTGGTGCGGGAACTCCAGGTCGCTGCCGCCACCGTGGATGTCGAAGCTCTCGCCCAGGCAGCAGGTGGACATCACCGAGCACTCGATGTGCCAGCCCGGACGGCCCGGGCCCCACGGCGAATCCCAGTACGGCTCGCCCGGCTTGACGCCTTTCCACAAGACGAAGTCCAGTGGATCCTGCTTGGCCTCGTCGACCTCGATGCGGGCACCGATGCGCAGGTCTTCGATCTTCTTGCGCGAAAGCTTGCCGTAGCCGACGAACTTGCCGACCCGGTAGTACACGTCGCCGTTGCCGGGCGCGTAGGCGTAGCCCTTGTCGATCAGGGTCTGGATCATCGCGTGCATGCCGGCGATATGGTCGGTGGCACGCGGCTCCAGGTCCGGCTTGAGGATGTTCAGACGGCGCTCGTCTTCATGCATCGCGTCGATCATGCGCGCGGTCAGGGCGTCGAACGCCTCGCCGTTTTCGTTGGCGCGATTGATGATCTTGTCGTCGATGTCGGTGATGTTGCGCACATAGGTCAGCTCGTAGCCGCTTTTACGCAGCCAACGGGTTACCAGGTCGAACGCCACCATGCTGCGGCCGTGGCCAAGGTGGCAGTAGTCGTACACGGTCATGCCGCACACGTACATGCGCACCTTGTTGCCATCCAGCGGCTTGAAGGCTTCCTTGGTCTTGCTCAGCGTGTTGTAGATGGTAAGCACGGCGGTTCCTTAGCTGCCCCAGGAGTCACGCAGGGTGACAGTGCGGTTGAACACCGGACGACCCGGCTGGCTGTCCTTCAGGTCGGCGCAGAAGTAACCTTCGCGCTCGAACTGGAAGCGGTCCTCAGGCTGTGCCTGGCCCAGCGACGGCTCGGCGCGGCAGCCCGTCAACACTTGCAGCGAATTCGGGTTGATGTTGTCGAGGAAGCTGCCGCCATCTTCGGTCTTCTCCGGATTGGCGGAACGGAACAGGCGGTCGTACAGGCGTACTTCGCACTCGACGCTGCCTTCGGCCGGTACCCAGTGGATCACACCCTTGACCTTGCGGCCTTCGGGGTTCTTGCCCAGGGTGTCCGGGTCGTAGGAGCAGCGCAGTTCGACGATATTGCCGTCGGCATCCTTGATCGCCTCGTCGGCGCGGATCACGTAGCTGCCGCGCAGGCGCACTTCACCGGCAGGCTCAAGGCGCTTGTAGCCCTTGGGCGGCTCTTCCATGAAGTCGTCGCGGTCGATGTACAGCTCGCGGGCGAACGGCAGCACGCGCACGCCCATGTCTTCCTTCGGGTGGCGTGGCAGTTCAAGCTGCTCGACCTGGCCTTGCGGATAGTTGGTGATGACCACCTTCAGCGGGCGCAGCACGCACATGGCGCGTGGCGCGGTGCGGTCGAGGTCGTCACGGATGCTGAACTCGAGCATCGACATGTCGACCACGCCGTCGGAACGGTTGGTGCCGATCATGTCGCAGAAGTTGCGGATCGACGCCGGGGTGTAGCCGCGGCGGCGGAAGCCCGACAGGGTCGACATGCGTGGATCGTCCCAGGCGCTGACGTGCTGTTCGTCGACCAGCTGCTTGAGCTTGCGCTTGGAGGTGATGGTGTAGTTCAGGTTCAGGCGGCTGAACTCGTACTGGCGCGGGTGCGCCGGTACCGGCAGGTTGTCGAGGAACCAGTCGTACAGCGGGCGGTGGCCTTCGAACTCGAGGGTGCAGATCGAGTGGGTGATGCCTTCGATGGCGTCCGATTGCCCGTGGGTGAAGTCGTAGTTCGGGTAGATGCACCACTTGTCACCGGTCTGGTGGTGGTGGGCATGGCGGATGCGGTACAGGATCGGGTCGCGCAGGTTCATGTTTGGCGAGGCCATGTCGATCTTGGCACGCAGCACGCGCTCGCCGTCCTTGAACTCGCCGGCCTTCATGCGTGCGAACAGGTCGAGGTTTTCCTCGACGCCGCGCTCGCGGAACGGGCTGTTCTTGCCAGGCTCGGTCAGGCTGCCGCGGTATTCCTTGGCCTGATCAGGGGTCAGGTCGCAGACATAGGCCTTGCCACGCTTGATCAGTTCAACGGCCCAGTCGTGCAGCTGGTCGAAGTAGTTGGAGGCATAGCGCACCTCGCCGGCCCAGTCGAAGCCCAGCCATTTGACGTCGCTCTGGATGGCGTCGATGTACTCCTGGTCTTCCTTGGCCGGGTTGGTGTCGTCGAAGCGCAGGTGGCAGACGCCGCCGAACTCCTTGGCCAGGCCGAAGTTGACGCAGATCGACTTGGCGTGGCCGATATGCAGGTAGCCGTTGGGCTCCGGCGGGAAACGGGTGACGATGCTGCTGTGCTTGCCCGAGTCCAGGTCGGCCTGGATGATCGGCCGCAGGAAGTTCGCAGGGACAGCGGGGGCGCCTTTGGCAGCGGCGTTGGGCGCGTTGTCGGCAGTGGGCTTGCTCATAGGATCCTTGAATGCACGTGTCCGGCCTGGGTAGGCCGATTGAATCAAAGGGCCTATCATAGCCGAAGCAGTCAAGCTGCTGACAGCCGGGCACCGACAAACTGGCGCGATTTATCGCGATCCGTGCAAAATGGTTGCTGTGCGCCATGTGTCGCGGTTGCCCGATCCTGCGTCAGGTGACTACACGCGTCCTGCGCAGCCAATTTCCCGTATGCCTTGAAAGAGCGAATTTCAGCATGTCCAAAGTCAAACTGACCACCAACCACGGCGACATCGTTCTGCAACTGAACGCCGAAAAAGCGCCGCTGACCACCGAAAACTTCGTTCAGTACGTCAAGGATGGCCACTACAACGGCACCGTGTTCCACCGTGTGATCAAGGGCTTCATGATCCAGGGCGGCGGCTTCGAGCCAGGCATGAGCCAGAAGAAGACCCGCGCCAGCATCCAGAACGAAGCTGACAACGGCCTGAAGAACACCAAGTACAGCATTGCCATGGCCCGTACCATGGAGCCGCACTCCGCTTCGGCCCAGTTCTTCATCAACGCCTCCGACAACGACTTCCTCAACCACAGCGGCAAGAACGTGCAGGGCTGGGGCTACGCCGTGTTCGGCGAAGTGACCGAAGGCCGTGAGATCGTCGACGCGATCGAGAAAGTCGCCACCGGCTCCAAAGCGGGCCACCAGGACGTACCGAAAGACGACGTGATCATCGAGAAAGCCGAGATCATTGAGTGATCCTGCTGATCTCCGATCTGCATTTGCAAGAAGAACGCCCGGACATTACCCGGGCGTTTCTTGATCTGCTCGACGGCCGCGCCCGTCACGCCAAGGCGTTGTACATCCTCGGTGACTTTTTCGAAGCGTGGATCGGCGACGATGCCATGACCCCGTTCCAGCAGTCGATCTGCCAGGCCCTGCGCCAGCTCAGCGACAGCGGCACGGCGATCTACCTGATGCACGGCAACCGCGACTTCCTGATTGGCCAGGAATTCTGCACGGCTGCCGGCTGCACGCTGCTGGCCGACCCGAGCGTGATCGAACTGGGCGGTGAGCAGGTATTGCTGATGCATGGCGACACCCTGTGCACCCGCGACCTGGCCTACATGAAGATGCGCCGCTATTTGCGCAACCCGGTGAGCCTGTGGATCCTCCGGCATCTGCCGCTGGCCACCCGGCAGAAACTGGCGCGCAAACTGCGCAGTGAAAGCCGTGAGCAGACGCGCATGAAGGCCACCGAGATCGTCGACGTCACGCCGGAGGAAGTGCCGAAGGTGATGGCAGCGCACGGTGTGCGCACGCTGGTGCATGGCCATACCCACCGGCCGGCGATTCACAAGCTGGTGGTCGATGGCCAACCGGCACGGCGCATCGTGCTGGGGGATTGGGACCGGCGGGGCTGGACCTTGCAGGTCGATGGACAGGGCTTTGCCCTGGAACCGTTCGAGTTTTCCTGACCGCTCAAGTCGCCCCCTTCGCGGGTCAAGCCCGCTTCCACAGAAATCGCACCGCCTGCAGCCTTGGCGGGGTTGCTGTGGGAGCGGGCTTGCCCCGCGAAGAGGCCGGAACAGGCTGGCGCCTCAAGGCCGGCTAGCCACCGCTCCTTTGTCCCGTTCACTGATTACATACTGCCGATACTCAGGGTCCGCCTTGATCTGTGCCTCGGTGAACGGCATCAGCGCCAGCTGTTTGGCGGCAAACGCCTTGGTCTGGTCACTGAAATGCGCCGAACCGGCTTCGCTGGACTGCGAGAACGCCAGCAACCCACGCGCCTGTGGCCCCTGCTCCGTGAAGCTCACCAACTGCAGATAGCTGGTACCGCTGACCACCAGGCGCTTGCCCGGCCCGTGCGGCACGCTGAACATTGCGTTGTATACCCCCAACTGCTGCGGCCCACCCGGCACCGGCGTGCCATCGGCAGCCTGCTGGATCTGCCCCCAACGGCTACCCTCCTCCACCCCAGCTTTGGCCACTTGCTGCAACGAGTTCAAGGCCGCTTCGCGCAACAGCTTGCGCACTTGCGCCTGCTCCACCGCCAAGCCACGCGGGGTGTGCTGTGGGTCTGCGGGGTCGAAGGCCACGCGCCAGCTTTGCGGGTGCTTGGCCATGGCCTCGACCATGTTCTGGAAATGCACCAGGCCGACCCCACTGTTCAAATCGGCCTTGCCATTCCAGGCGGCGAAGCTGGCGCACACGGCCTGCAGGTCCGCCTCGGCCCCTTTGCACCATTGCAGCAGGTCGGGCAGCACCAGGCTGGCCAGGTACACGTCGTCATCCAGCACCATGCGCTGCAAGTCACCGACGCCCAGCTTGGCGTTGCCTTGCAGGCGCTCGAGGGCGAAACGCCCGCGCATGCCCAGCGGCTGGTCGCTGCGACTGATCAACGGCGAGAAGCCAGTCAACGGCTGGGCCGGGTTGGCCATCCAGGCCGGGTCGTTGGAATTCTGCACAAAGTCGTTGCGCTCCAGGCTTGGCAGCATCCGCGCCGGGAAGATACCCGGCTGTGCGGCTTGGCCATCGACCTTCCACTGGCAGGTGCTGCGCGACCCGTCCAGCACCACCAGCGGGCCCTGCGCCGCCGGGTTGCTGCATTCGCTCAGCAGTTGCTGATCGACATAAGGCACCACAGACTGGTTCAGGTACAGCGCCTTGCCTTCGGCATCGACAGCCAGCGTGTTGACCCATGGGATACCCTGCAGCTGCTCGATGGAGCCCTTCAGGGCATCCAGGCTGTCGGCACGGTTGATGCGGTACCACTGCTGCAATACTCGCGTGTTGTCCAGGTTGGCATCGCGCAGGCTATAGGCGGCCTGAGTGTCCCAGTCCAGTCGACCGGGCCACTGCACCACCGGTCCGAAACTGGAGCTGTAGACCTGGCGCTCGACCTGGCTGAGCGTGCCATCCGCAGCCTTGACCGTGACGCTCAGCGTCTGCTTTGCCATGGGCACGGACTTGCCATCCTGCAGGTAGCGGGTCGGGTCCTTCGGGTCCAGCTGCAGGCGGTACAGGGTGAAGTGCTTCGAAGTATCCACCGTGTGGGTCCAGGCCAGGTGGCGGTTGAAACCGATGTTCACCACAGGCAGGCCGGGCAAGGCGGCCCCCATCACGTCCAGCTTGCCTGGGATGGTCAGCTGCATCTGGTAGAAACGCATCCCGCCCATCCACGGGAAGTGCGGGTTGGCCAGCAGCAGGCCACGGCCATTGGCCGAGCGCTGCGCCCCCACTGCCACGGCGTTGCTGCCACGCTCGGAGGCGAAGCGTTGCTGCTGGGCCAGTGCCACGTCAAAGCTCGGGGTTGCTTGCCGGGCTGCCAGCTTGGGAGGCTGCGCGCCCGCCAGCGCTTCGGCGAACTGGCCGACGCCGCCTTCAGCCAACAGGCGACGGGTCAGTTTGACCAGGTCCTGGCTGGTGATCGGGCGTACCCACTGGCCATCGCCACATTCCGCTGGCAGGCCCTGGCTGCGCCGCTCGGCCAGGGCGCGGTTGAAACCGCTGGCATACCCCTCCAGCAATGCACGCACCTGCGCTGGCTGGGCCTGCATGAAGCCACTGACTGCCGTCGGCGTGTTGAGCCAGGTGAAGAACAGATCGCTGGCCAGGTTGCCGCGTTGTTCGAGGGTCACGCCCTGGGCGCCGAAATAGCGCGAGCGCTCACCATTGACCGTCAGCACTTCGTTGGCCAGCAGGCACAGGTTGTCCTGGGCATAGGCATAGCCAATGCCATACCCCAGGCCGCGCTCGTCCTTGGCGACGATGTGCGGCACAGCAAAACTGGTACGGCGGATCTGCGCACTGGCATCAGTGCTGGTTTCCTGCGCCTGCACGGCTACGCTGGAGGCGACCAGGGCAGCCGCCAGGCTGGCGCAGGTCAAAGGACGGGAAATTGGCAACACGGGCACTCCTCGGATTCAGGGGTCATTCCCGATCAGACGAATGGCTGGATGAAAATTTTACGCGCACTGGCGCCGCCAACCGTCTTTAGAAAACCGCCAAAAAACTTTTTTCAGGCAGATGCTGCAGATTTTCCGCTCTCATTCGTCCTAATCAGTGAGGCACCCATATTTCGGGACAGTCCACGAAAAGGAGCATTCACATGTACAACCCGCAACCCTCATTGCAGGCCAGGTGCGCCCGAGGCAAGGCGGCCAACGGAGCGGCCGCCTGCGTGGAGGAGCGTACCGGCAACGAGCAGATTCGCGAGCTGCTGCGTAATTACGGCCTGCGTACCAGCCTCATTCGCCTCAAGGTTATCGATGCGCTGTACAGCGCCGACCGCAGCGGGCGCAGCATTGGCGTACGCGGCGTGCATGCGCAACTGGAACAGCTGGACATACCGTTGTCGTTCCTGAGCGTGCGCGAGGTGCTCAAACGGTTGTGCGCGGAGGGCGTGATCAGCCTCGGCAACGACAAGTGCTACAGCCTCAAACCGGAAGCGCGCGCCGTGCTCGAGCAGCCCTTGCCGCGCTGACTGAAGGCCGGCCTGGCGTGGCCGGCCGGCGTCAGGGCTTGACCTTGCGCCGCAGAATCCCGTTGATCACGACTACAACCACGGCGATGGCAATGGCCAGCATCTGGAAGGTCTGTTCACTGATCGTGCCTTGCTTCTGCAGATGCGACAGGCCCAGCATGAGGCCCAGCACCACCAGGATGATCAGAAGCGAGTATTTGAGGCGCTGCACGTGTGTCATCGAAAAATCCTTCAACATCGGGGGTATTTGCTCACAACGAGCGACATCAATGATACAACGCCGACGCCTCGCAGCGCTGTATTTCCTGCTTAACGTGGCCAGTCAGGACTGAAAGCATCGGGTTTCCCCAATCCATGCTGGAGGCACCCTGCGCTACGTCGCGCTGTTCATCATGCCACTCGCACCTTCCTCTGATGCCCTGGAAAACCACCAGGCTCGGCCCGAACAACTGCTCAAGCTGCAGTCGGCTGGCTGACCGTGCAGGGAGCAGCCAGTGGCACCAACCGTGGCAAGGAGCCCGCGCTGCCGGCCACCTGCAAGCGTTGAACAGTTATCCATGCAAATGGGGAGCCGGTACCTGCCCACTCGGTGGAAAGACCACCCTACGTGGAACCGGGCCTGCAAGGCAGCGCTGAGGTAACGTCCTACATCACGCGACATAATTGCCTGCAAGCCATGCTCACCAAAGCTACAACCGCCAGCCCACTTGGCGCCTAGCGACAGCATTCGACGCTCACCGAGAATTCCACCATGCCAACGACAGGCATCGCGCCCCACCCACCGCGAGGAAGTCTCATATGGAACTGCCAGATCTCACCCCCATCGACATTGGCCAGTTACCGCATTCGTTGCAGGCCCTGATCGAATGCATCGGCCTTGAAAACGCCTACCAGCTGACCTGCGCCTACGGCGGCAGGCCCAAGTACATTCCCAAGCACCGAGAGCGCACAAAGCTTGCCGACGTACTCCCGGCGGACGCACTTGACGCCCTGATCAAGCGCTTTGCCGGCGTGGCGCTGGAGATTCCCAAGGCGGATCATTTCCTGCGGCAATTACGCAACCTGCAAATACAGAAAGAAAGCGCCGAAGGCTTGTCTCGCAGCCTGCTCGCTAACAAGTATGGGCTGAGCCTGCGACAGATTGGCAACATTCGTCGCCAGGAACATGACGCTCGCTAGCTATTCGTGTAGCGCCTGACAATGACTGTGTCGAGACCAAGATCAACGCCAGGAAACAGACATTATTGATAATGGTCTTGGCGGCTGCGTCACAGTTCGCCGCCAATGGATAAAATGATTGAATTACGCGCCAGGAGCCGCCCGAGGCGTTGATGAAAGTTATTGATCTGCTGGTAGGCGCGATTACTAAACCGGCGGTGGTCAAAGGTGACGAAGCACAGCGCAGCCTCGACAAGTTAGCCGACGCTGAGGTTCTGAAAGACCACAGTTCCACCAACGCGAACCATGCCAACAATGCCGCCATTGCCAACTCACCCGCACCTTGTGCGCTGTGCCATTACCCCCGTCGCCAGCGGCGGGGGCCCCAACGGAAAACAACAACACTTGATCGCGCAGTATATGAACCTCTTCGACTCATTTTTTTCGGCTGCGATAATCCGGCGCTGGGTGCATCCATGAAGGCAAAGCGCAGATTCGCATGCAGTTCCAGGCATGCGAACCTCCTGAAGCACTAAACCGACTTATCGAGCAACACCAATATGATCGTTCCGGTACGCTCGCATCCCCCAATCTCGCAGCAGCAATGAATTCATCGAGGCCGCGCCCTTCTGCTGACAACCTCAGAAATCACGTTTGTAGAAGATATCCAGAGAACTTGCCAAGCCGCTGGCGGCCTCCAGATACACCTTCTTGCTCAGTTTGTAACGCAGCGCAATGGTGTTTGCCGGCTCGAATACACCGACCCCGTAGCGCAAGCTGAGCTTCTCGGTCAGGTTGCCGCTGGCCACTACACTGGTGCTGTTACCTGAGCCTTCAGTGTCCAGTTGGAAGTCATCGATCCCCAGGCCCGATGCCAGGCTGCCGGTAATCCCGGCACTGCCCGCCAGGCCCAGGCCCAATGCCGCTTCGGCCAGCATGTTGTTGTCCTCACCGGAAGTCCCCAGTGGGCGCCCGAGCACCAGGTAGGACAACGCCTGCTCCTGGCTCATCGCCGGTTCCGAGAACACGCTGGTGGTCGGCTGCTCGGCACTGCCGCTCAGGCGGATACCGGCAATCACATCGTCGACCTTGCGGATGGCCTCGATATCCAGATAGGGCTGGTCGATCGGACCAGCGAACAATAACCGTGCGCGGCGAATGGTCAGACGCTGACCGTAGGCACGGTAGCGGCCATCGGCCAGGCTCAGTTCGCCACGGGTGTCCATGTTGTCACCGATGTGCACATGGCCAAGCAGGTTGGCGGTCAGGCCGAAGCCGCTGAACGACAGCGTGTCCTGCCCCACGACCACGTCGATATCCATGGCCATCGCCATGGGCGGTTTGCCCTCCTCGGTCTGGTGGCCGACGATGATCGCGTCGTCCGAGACCTTGACGGTAGAGGGTGGCAACTCACGCACGACGATCTTGCCTTTGGGCACCAGCACCTTGCCGGTCACCGCCAGTTTGTCGTCAATCAGGCGCAGGTTAAGGTCTGGCGCGACTTCCAGTGTGGCGTAGGGCTCGACGGTCACGGGCAGCTGCTGGCCCTGCAGACGCAGGTCCATGCCCAGGGCCTGGCCCCAGGTCAGGTGACCGTTGAGTTGGCCGCGCCCAGCTTGCCCGCTGCGCCAGACACCGTTGAGCTGCACCTGCTCGCCGGCGATCAAGGCCTGCAGCGACAGGTCCTGCAAGCTGACCGGTAACTCGGCTCCACTGACCTCGCCGCCGCTAAGCACCACGTTACCGTTGACCTGCGGCGCCAGCAAGGTGCCGGTCAAGCGCCCGCTGCCATTCAACTGCCCAGCCAGGCGCTCGACCATCGGCAAGAACGGACGGGCGATCGACAGATCCAGCCCGGCCAGGCGGAAGTCGCCCGCCAGCGGTTTGTTCTTGCCCAGTGGATCGAGGCGCGTGTTCAGGCTCAGTTCGCCCAGGCGTTCGCCGCGAAAATCCAGGCGTGTATCGACCCGGCGTGGCGCCAGGGTGCTGTCCAGGCGCAGGATCTGGTAAGGGAAGTCGATCCAGCGGCCCTTGTCGCGAATGCGCAACGTACCGCCACCGGCATCGACACGAACGTTGCCTTTCGGGCCACTGGCCGGAATATCCAGGTTCACGTCGGCATTGAGCATGCCCTGCCAGGCGAAGTCCTTCGGCAGCCACTGTGCCAGGCTGTCCAGCGGGAACTGCTTGAGGTGATAGCGCAGACGCGGTTCCGGTGCCAGGCGCTGGTCCTCACCGCACAGGCTGGCCTGGCCGGAGCGCCAGCAGTGGGCGCCGAAATCCACTTGGCCATTGGCCAGTCGCTGCAGGCGAGCCGGCGCCTGCAGCTGCCAGTCCTGGCCCCCGGCCTGGACCCTGCCGCTGGCAAGGCGGCCACGCCAGTCGCCTTTGTTCAGCTGACCATCCAGCCCCAGGGCCAGCTTGAGTTGCGGGCCGTCCAGCGCCAAGTTCAGTGCCTGCTGGCGGATGTCGCCCTTGCCATCGGCCTGCAAGGTCCCCAGTACCGTGTCGCCCAGGCGGATGCCGTTGGCCTTGAGGTCGAGCAGCCCACGCTGGGCGCTGTCCAGGCGAGCCTCCAGATCGAGCCGCTGGATGCGGTTATCCTCCTGTGCCAGTTGCTGCCCCAGCAGGGTCAGGGTGCCCTGCGGCGCATTCAGCGTGCCGCTGACATCCAGGCGCCCTTTGGCCTGCCCTTGCAGCCTCGGCCACAGCTGGCCGAGCCGCGGCAGGTCGAGGTCGATACGCCCGGCCAGGCGCCGCTGCAGGCTGCCGCTGCCGTTGATGCGGTTATCGCCCAGTTGCACGGCCAGCGCGCCGAGCGTCCAGTTCTGCCCGGCCCCTTGTGCCTCAACCTTGAGCACCGCCGGCTGCCCGCGCAGGCGCCCCTTGAGGTCGAGCTGGGCATCCAGACTGAGCTGCTCGCCTTTCATTTCACCCTTGCTGCGCAGTGGCCCGGCCAGGGTACCGGGCAGCTCGGCGAGCCAGTACGCCGGGTCCAGGGCCGACAACTGCAGGTCGACGTCCCAGGCCAGGGTATCGGCGAAGCGCAGCGCGACGCTGCCCGCCGCCTTGCCCTGCCCGGCCGTCAGCGCCAGCTGCGGCAAGCGTACCTGGCTCAGGTCACCTTCGAACGGGCTGGCCAGGGTGAACGCACCGGCCGGGCCGTCGAGGTCACCGTTGAAGGTACCTTGGTAAGTGCCGTCGTGATATTGGACCTGGGCATTGAAGCGCTTGAGGGTAACCTGCGGCGGTGTTTCCAGCGGGTACAGGCGCAACCACGGAAAATCCTGCCAGTCCAGTTGGGCGTCGGCCTTCAGCGCCTGCTGCCAGTCAGCACTGGCCTGCAACTTGACGCGCTGGGTGTCGCTGGCCGTCAGGTCCAGGGCATCGAGCTTGGCCCCCTTGGCGTCCACCTTGCCGGCCAGCGCCAGTGCGATCGGTGCCTGCTCGGCCGGCAGGCTGGCACTGCCCGACAGTTGATAGCCGTTGAGCAGATCACCCTGGGCATCCAGCACGAGCTGGTTGAGCTGCAAGGTGTCGGGCAACGAAACCGTTGGTTTGAAGGCATCGGCCCGGATCTGCAATTTTGCTGGCAAATGCTCGGCAAGGGCCTGCACCTCCCCGCTCAGGCGGGCGTCGAGGTAGCCGCTGCTGGTGGCGTCGAGGACGAGCGACTTCTGCAATTCGCCCTTGGCGTTGAGCGCCAGTTGCCAGGCCTTGCCTTCCACGGCAGGTAATTGCACCTGCCCTTGCAGCTGCAGCGGCCAATCACCTTCCGGCTGCAGGTCGCCCTGTGCATCCACGCGTAAATCGCCACGCTGCAGCTGCAGGCTGTCGATGCGCAGGCCGCCCGCTGTCCAGTGCGCCGCCAGGTGCAGGTCGCCAAGCAGCTCGCTGCCATCCAGGCGCAATTGCCCTACCTTTACCTCACCGACTTCGATCGCCACCGGCAAGTGCAACGCCGGCAGTTGCAGCGGGCCGCTTTCGGTCGGCTGCTCGCTCGGCGCAAAGGCCATGTCGACCTGCCGGGCATGCAACTGATCGATGCACAGCGTGGCGCGCAGGAGGCAGGCGGGCGACCAGCTCAGCAAAGGCGCCTCGACCTGCACATGGTTGCCACCGTCAACCCAGCTCAATCGACTGGCCTGCCAGGTACCCGCCAGGCGACCCTGGAAATCGTCGATGGTCAGCCCAGGCACCCGGCCAAGCGCCCAGCGGCTGCCGCCTTCGGTACCCAGCAGCACGCCCAGGCCCAGGGCCACCAGCAGCACACTGCCAAACACCCCCAGCAGAATGAATTTCAACACACGCATCACAGCTCGGGCCCCATGGAGAAGTGCAGGCGAATACCACCGTCGTCATCGAGCGCCTTGGCCAGGTCCAGGCGCAGCGGCCCTACCGGCGACACCCAGCGCACACCGAAACCGACCCCGGTCTTGAGACTGGGCAGCTCCAGGGTGTTGAACGCGTTGCCCTGATCGATGAAGGTTGCCACCCGCCATTTTTCGGCCAGCGAGTACTGGTACTCGACACTGCCCGCGACCAGGTAGCGGCCACCGATGCGGTCGCCGTCACTGTTTTTCGGCGACAGGGTCTGGTAGTCGTAGCCGCGCACGCTCTGATCGCCACCGGCGAAGAAGCGCAGCGACGGCGGAATGTTGTTCTTGTAGCCGTTGGTGGCACTGCCGCCGAACTGTACCCGCCCGAGGAAGCGGTGATTGTGGCCGAGGGTAGTCAGGCCCTTGAGCAGGACGTTGCCATGTAACAGGTTGGTGTCGGACACCAGCCCTTCCTTGGCCACCTGGGTGTCGAACTGCAAGCGGTAGCCGTTGTGCGGGTCGATGCGGTTGTCACTGCGCAGGTAGGAAAAACTCACGCCAGGCATCAGCAGGTTGCTCAACCCCGAATCATCCCCCAGGCGATACTCTTCGCGCTGGTACTTGAGCGAGATCACCCGCTGCCAGCCGCTTTGCAGCTTGCTGTGCCACTCCGGGCCGACCGTCAGCAGCTTGCTGAGGGTGTCGGTGCCGGCGATTTCTTCGTTCTGGTAGCCGCCGGCGAAGCGCAGCTTGTCGGTCAAGGGTGGATCAAGGGGCACGTCGTACCACAGGCCAACGTTTTGCCGCGGCGCCGACAGTTCGGTTTCCCAGCCATAACTGTGGCCTTGCGGGTTGACCCAATGCCGTGTCCAGTTGGCCTTGCCGCGTGGCCCGACGTCGGTCGAGAAGCCCAGGCCGAGGCCCATGGTGCGTGGTTTGCGGGTGTCCAGGCGGACGTCCACCGGGATGTCCTCGCCGACCGCCGCAGTGGGCGCGGCATCGACCCGCACCCCTTCGAAGTAGCCGCTCGATTGCAGGTCGTTGTTGAGCCCGGCGATCAGTTCGGAATCATATGGCGTGCCGGGCTTGAACGAGACCATGCGTTGCAGCAGGTCTTCGTCCAGCGGCGTGTCACCACTGAATTTGACTGCCCCGAGGCGATAACGCGGACCGCTCTGGTACACCAGTTCGATATCGGCCACGCCTGCCTGAGGGTCGACGGCCAGGCGCTGGCGCGTGAAGTGGCCGCTGAAGAAACCATAGCGCGAAGCCTGGTTCTGGATCAGCCGTTTGGCGTCCTCGTACAGGCCATGGTTGAGTGGTTCGCCCGCTCGCAGGGCCCGGCTGTCAGGCACGCGAAAAGCCTTCATCTCGCTGGCCGGGCCTTCGATGCGCACAGTCACATTGCGCAGGCGCACCGGCTCGCCGGGGTCGATCCTGATGATCAGTTGGGGGGATTGATCGGCCTTGGCAGGCGGCTTGACCTCGGTGTCGATCTGCGCCTGATAGTAGCCAAGTGCCTGCGCGGCCTTGCGCGCCTGCTCCTGGGCCCCGCGACTGAAACGCAGCAGCGCTTCTTCATCGCGGTCTCCAAGGTTGCCGATATAGCCTTCGACATTGGCCTTGAGCGCCTTGTTGGCTGGTTTTACTTTCACCAGCAACTCGCTCTGGCCCCATGCTGCGAAACTGGCGACCCAGAAAACCAGGCCCCAGGTTAGTCTTCCTGAGTACGTCATGCGGCGCATGCTACCAGAGCCAGGCGCTCAAGTGAGGCGCCTGGCGGCCCACTTCAGGCAATTGATGACATGGATGACACCGGATTGGGATGAAAAAACACCCTCTCGCGGATTGGCCCTACAGCCACTTCACCAATCTCTTCATAACCCTGGCGCGCGTAAAAGGCCAGGTAATGCTCGTTGCCAGTGTCCAGCACCACGCCTTGAGTATTGGGGTCTTCCGCGCACCAGTCATGAACAGCTTGTAACAATTGTTCGCCATAGTGACAGCCGCGAAACTGCGGATGCACACCCAGCAGCGGCAGCATATGCACCTGGCCGCTCGGCAGGCAGCTGGCCAGCGCCGCCTGGTAATCCATGTAGCGCCGGGTGCAGCGCTGGCCGGTGCCCAGCAGCATGCGCAAACGCCAGGCCCAGCTGTCGGCCACACCCAGGCGGCGTTGCGGCGGCACGATCAGGGCCAGGGCGATCAGGCGGTCTTCCAGCAGCAGGCCGATGGCCGGCAGTTGCAGATAGAAGTGCTGACGCACCCACTCGCGCACCATCACCCGCAGCCGGCGTTCGTAGCCTGGGCGCTGGGCCTCGAAGATATAGGCGAAGGTCGGTTCGTGGCGGTAGGCGTTGTACAACAGCGAACGTGCCTCACGGCTGTAGCCGTCATCGAGGGTACAGATACGCGCCTGGGCGGCAGTGGCTTCGAGCATGGCGGGGCGTCCTCCTGGAAAGGGCATGTCAGTGCCTTGGAGGTGTTCCACTGCGCATCGTTCACCTCCACCAGCACGTTAGCAGTGCCTGAACGAGGCTGCCATGCTGGTGATGAACGCCGATGTCGGCTAGCATCCGGCCTTTTACCAGGATTGTCTTTCCATGAAGATCGTCTGTTTCAACATCAACGGCCTGCGGGCCCGCCCGCACCAGCTGGCGGCGCTGATCGAAAAGCACCAGCCGGACGTGATCGGCCTGCAGGAAACCAAGGTCAGCGACGATCAGTTCCCCCTGGCCGATGTCCAGGCCCTGGGCTACCACGTGCACTACCATGGCCAGAAGGGCCACTATGGCGTCGCCCTGCTCTCGCGCCAGGCGCCGCTGAGCCTGTTCAAAGGGTTTGCCACGGATGAAGAAGATGCCCAGCGCCGCTTCATCTGGGGCACCTTCGCCGATGCCGACGGCAACCCGATCACGGTCATGAATGGCTACTTCCCGCAAGGCGAAAGCCGCGACCACCCCACCAAGTTCCCGGCCAAGCAGCGCTTCTACAGCGACCTGCAAGCGCTGCTCGAAGGGCAATTCAAGAACGACCAGCCGGTGCTGGTGATGGGCGACATGAACATCTCGCCCCAGGACTGCGACATCGGCATCGGCCCGGACAATGCCAAGCGCTGGCTGAAGACCGGCAAGTGCAGCTTCCTGCCGGAAGAGCGCGAGTGGATGGAACGCCTGAAAGGTTGGGGCCTGGTAGACAGCTTCCGCCACCTGCACCCGGAGGTGGCCGACCGTTTCAGCTGGTTCGACTATCGCAGCCGCGGCTTCGAGGACGAACCCAAGCGGGGGCTGCGCATCGACCTGATCATGGCCTCCCAGGCCCTGGTGCCGCGGATCAAGGCGGCCGGTGTGGATTATGAGCTGCGCGGGATGGAAAAGCCCTCGGACCATGCCCCGATCTGGCTCGAACTGAGCTGACCTGTACCGACGCTTTCGCGGGCAAGCCCGCTCCCACAGGTATTTCACTTTTCTCTAGGACAGTGAAATACCTGTGGGAGCGGGCTTGCCCGCGAAGATGCACACACGATCCCCGTTAAAGCCCCAGCCGCAATGCCTCCCCTACCCCTGCCCCGCGCCCATCGTCCGCCGCACTGACCAGGGCAAAGTTGTACGCCCCATGCGACCAGTAGCGCGCCTCGAGCTGCCCATCAACTCGCTGCCCCTGCGGCATGCGCTCATAGCGATCACCTGGCGAACGCAGGAACAGGCTGATGCGTTGGCCGTTGCGATCCTGGAATACCAGCAGGGCCGCCGGCCCCTGCTCGTTGCTGAGCAACCGCGCCCCGACCGGCTGAAAACCATACCCCGCCAGGTCAGGCAACTGCCCCACGCGGTTGAAATGCCGGCCCAGCCAATCGCGCAGCTGCGCCGGGTCACTGGCCTGGATATCCAGCGCTTCGCTGCTGGCGAACAATCGATGGGCCTGCACCGCATCGGCCATCGGCAGCTCATTGCTGGCCAAGGTCACCTGGCGTGCCTGCCAGCCCCCCAGCCCGCCTACGCCCAGCGTCAGCAACAACACCGCAGCCGAAGCCAGGCGCCGCAGCCGGCGCTGACGCAGCCGCTGCTGCACCTGGCGCAAGTCGAGCATAGCGGCACCCGGCTGCTCAGCATGGCCGGCCAGTGCTGCGCGCAGGCGCCTGGCGTCATTGCGCCAGGCCTCGACCCTCACCGCTTGCTGCGGGTTGGCCGCCAGCCAAGCCTGCACTTCGGCGCGCCGCGCTGGCTCCAGGCGGTCGTCGATATACGCGTGCAGCTCGTCTTCACCAGGAATCAGGCGTGTCATTTGAGTCTCCGCAAGGCCGGCGGCTGGGGGTTGCCCTCGGTCAGGTCGCGCAAGGCGGCACGGGCACGCGACAGGCGCGACATCACCGTGCCGATAGGAATCTCCAGGGCCGCTGCCGCTTCCTTGTAACTGAGCCCTTCAATGCTGACCAGCAGCAGCAAGGCCCGCTGCTCGGTCGACAACTGGGCAAAGGCCTGCAAGTCGGCCTGGGCCAGGACGATGTCCTCGGTATTGTCACCCACCGCTTCGTGCGCCCCGGCGCCACGGCCGAACCACGACAGCCAGCGGGCATGCAAGCGCTCGCGGCGCTTACCGTCGAGAAACAGCCGGTAAAGAATGGTGAACAGCCAGGCGCGCAGGGCCTCGGCTTCGCGTTGCTGGCCACGGCGGCTCAAGGCGCGCTCGACCGTGGCCTGGACCAGGTCATCGGCGCTGCCGGGCTCACGGGTCAGCCACAGGGCAAAGCGGCGCAGGCGCTGCAGCAACTCACGCCACTGCTGTTCGTCCAGATCGTGCATGGTCAGGTACCGGGCGCTGGGGTTGTCAGTGTATGGGGCAGACGCCTGGCAATAAAATCTATTCCCGCCGATGGAATAAGTTTTTCCCTGCCCCGTCGTACCGGCACCTTCACTGAACCGGATGACGACCATGAACTCACCCTTGCAAGGCCCCGCCAAGGCGCTGCGCCTGGCCGGCATAGGCGCCGTGATGCTGGCGCTGGGCGCCGGCTTCGCCTATGCCGCCGGCTGGATCGGCGGGCCGCAGCTGACCCCGCAACGCATCATCGACACCTTCGAGGCCCAGGCCGGCCACTATCCGGGCTTCCGCAAGAACCACGCCAAGGGCCTGTGCGTCAGCGGCTACTTCCAGCCCAGTGGCCAGGCCGCATCCTTGTCGACTGCACGGGCCTTCAGCCAGGCACAGGTGCCGGTGATCGGCCGCTTCGCCATCGGCGGTGCCAACCCGTTCGCCCCGGACACCGGCGTGCCCGTACGCAGCCTGGCGATTCAGCTGAGCACCGATGACGGCCAGATCTGGCGCACCGGCATGAACAACCCCCCGGTGCTGGCGGTCAGCACCCCGCAAGGCTTCTACGATCAAGTACTGGCAGGCGCGCCTGACCCGGCCACTGGCAAACCGGACCCGGCAAAGCTGCAGGCATTCTTCGCCGCACACCCGGAAAGCGCGGCGTTTCGCCAGTGGGCGGCGGGCTACAAGCCCAGCGACAGCTTCGCCAGTACCCAGTATCACAGCATCAACGCCTTCCGCCTGATCGATGCCAGCGGCACGGCGCACCCGGTACGCTGGCAGCTCGAGCCGCAAACGCCATTTATCGCCCTGCCCGGCCAGGTCGACGACAAGCAGTTCCTCCAGCACGACCTGCAACAGCGCCTGGCCCAAGGGCCGCTGCGCTGGACCCTGCGCCTGGTGCTGGCCGACCAGGGCGATGCGGTGGACGACCCGGCCCGGCCATGGCCGGCCGAGCGGCGCAGCGTCGATGCAGGCACCCTGGTGCTCGAACACGTCGACGCCCCCGAACAAGGCGCCTGCCGTGACCTGAATTTCGACCCGTTGATCCTCCCAAGCGGCATACAACCATCCGCCGACCCGATCCTCGCCGCCCGTTCGGCCGCCTATTCGGAATCCTTCAACCGCCGCAGCCGCGAGTCCCTCGGCGCAGGAGCACAGCGATGAAACCCGAAGTCTTTCACCCCTTGGCACGTCTGGTGCACTGGCTGATGGCAATCCTGATCATCTGCATGCTGTTCATCGGCGTGAGCATGGTCGGCGACCTTTCACCGCGCCACCCGCTGCTGGTCGAACTGCACAAGGCCACGGGCCTGGCATTGCTGGTACTGGTGATCGTACGCATCGGCCTACGCCTGACCTTGCCTCACCCACCGTTGCCCGCCGACCTGCCGGCGTTGCAGCGCTTCGCCGCAGGCGCCTCGCATCTGCTGCTCTACGGCCTGATGCTGGCCATGCCGCTGCTGGGCTGGGCGATGCTGTCGGCGGGCGGCTACCCACGCCCCCTGCAACTGCCGGCGATCGCCCCACACGACCTGCAATTGTATGCCGTGCTGCGCCAGGCCCATGGCTGGGCCGGCTACCTGTTGTTTGCGACGGTGCTGGTGCATCTGGGAGCGGCGCTGATGCATGCCATGGTGCGCCGGGACGGCGTGTTGCGTAGCATGTGGCCAGGCCCCGTGCGGCGCAGCGAATGACAGGCTGGTGCTCGGGCGGGCTCGACAAACAACAATTATTCTCACTAAGCTCGACAGCCATATTGTCGACCCGCCCTGGACTGCCCGATGAACGTCGCAAAGGACCCTGCCCTGCTTACCCCTGCCAACACCCTGGATATGCGCCCGCTGCTGCTGGCCAACATGGCTTGCACCCTGTCGATGATGGCCTTCGTCGCACTGATCGGGCCAATCTCGCGCCTGCTGGGCATGGCCACCTGGCAGGCCGGCGCGGCGGTCACCGTGGCCGGCGTGGTCTGGGTGCTGCTGGCGCGCCCGTGGGGGCGGTTGTCCGACCGCCTGGGGCGGCGCCGTGTCCTGCTGCTGGGCAGCGCCGGCTTCACCCTGGCCTACTGGCTGCTGTGCCTGTTTGTTGAGGGGGCGTTGCGCTGGTTGCCGGGCGCGGGCCTGGCGTTTGTTGGCCTGATGCTGGCACGTGGTTGCATCGGCGCCTTCTACGCCGCCATCCCGGTGGGCTGCAACGCGCTGATCGCTGACCATGTCGAGCCGCAGCGCCGGGCGCGGGCCATGGCTTCGCTGGGCGCGGCGAATGCCGTGGGCCTGGTGGTAGGGCCGGCGCTGGCGGCAGTGCTGGCGCAATACAGCCTCAGCCTGCCGTTTCACGTCATGTCATTGCTGCCGGCCAGCGCCTTTCTGGTGCTGCTGTTCAAGCTCAAACCGCAGCCCCTGGCACGCAACCAGGCACCCAGCCCTGTTCGGCTCAGCGACCCGCGCCTGCGCCGGCCGCTGCTGGTGGCGTTCAGCGCCATGCTCAGCGTCACGGTCTCGCAGATCGTCGTCGGCTTCTTCGCCCTGGACCGCCTGCAGCTGGCACCGACCGAAGCCGCCCAAGCTGCCGGCATCGCCCTGACCACCGTCGGGGTGGCGCTGATCCTGGCGCAGGTGCTGCTGCGCCAGCTGGAGTGGCCGCCGTTGAAGATGATCCGCGTCGGCGCCAGCGTGTCGGCGCTGGGTTTCGCCTGTGGCGCGCTGGCGACCACGGCACCCTGGCTGTGGAGTTGCTACTTTGTCGCCGCAGCCGGCATGGGCTTTGTGTTCCCGGCGTTTTCCGCGCTGGCGGCCAATGCCATGCAGGCCTCGGAACAAGGCGCTACCGCCGGCTCGATTGGCGCGGCCCAGGGCATGGGCGCGGTGATCGGCCCGCTGGCCGGGACGCTGGTCTATGCCGTGGATCCACGCCTGCCGTTCCTGGCAGTGGCACTGCTGTTGCTACTGGTCGGGCTGTGGCCGCTGCCGCGTGATCAACGCGTCTGAAAGCACAGCGCGCAAGCGTGCAGAGTATGTTTTAATGCGTCGCTAATTATTTTAAACACCTCTGATTACAAGGCGGCTATGGACACGGGGACGCGACTCAAACTGGTGCGTGAACGCAACAACCTCTCCCAACGGGAACTGGCCCGCCGCAGCGGGTTGACCAACTCGACGATCTCGCAGATCGAACAGAACCGTGTCAGCCCTTCGGTCAGCTCCCTGAAAAAACTCCTCGAAGGGATCCCCATGACCCTGGCCGAGTTCTTCAGCTTCGACGAGCCGGTGCGCGAAGAGCGCTTCGTGTTCCGCGCCAGCGAGCAGCCGGACCTGGGCCGTAATGGCTTGCGCATGCTGCTGGTCGGTGCCAGCGTCGAGGCCCGGCAGATGCGCATGCTGCGCGAGCTTTATGCCCCGGGTGCCGATTCCGGCGAGCCGATCGTGCATGCCGAAGGCGAAGAGTGTGGCCTGGTCACCCGCGGCACCGTGGAACTGTGGGTCGATGGCCAGGTGAGCATCCTCAACTCGGGCGATGGTTACTACATTCCCACTACCCTGCCGCACAGTTTCAAGAACATTGGCCCGGACGAGGCGGAAATCATCAGCGCCAACACCCCGGCCAATTTCTGAGCCCGGTTTGGCCTCGCCAAGGGCGAGGCCATCCCACCTCAACGGCTCAGCGCTTCTTCTACGAAATCCAGGCGATCCTGGCCGAAGAACATCTCCGCGCCGACAAAGCAGGTCGGCGCACCAAATACCCCCCGCGCCACGGCCTCTTCGGTCACGCGCTTGAGTTCGGCCTTGACCTCGCCATCCGCCGCCAGGGCTTGAAACGCCGCAGGGTCGAAACCAGCCAGGCTGAGGGTTGCAGCCAGCGTCGCGGCATCACTCAGGTTGCGCTGTTGTTCCCACAGCCCCCTGAACAGCGCCGCCAGCAACGCATCGAACTGCGCGGGTGAACGAAGCTGCATGCCGATCACGCCGCGCATCAGCGTCAAGGTGTTCACCGGAAACCCCACCGGCATGCCGAAGGGCACGCCATATCGACGTGCATAACGGCCGAGGTCGGTGAACATGTAGCGGCCCTTGGCAGGGATCATCGCCGGCGAAGCGTTGCCGGTGGCCTGGAACACACCGCCAAGCAGCATTGGCCGGTATACCAGGGTTGCGCCATGCCGGGCACAGAGGGCAGGCAGCTGGGTCCAGGCCAGGTAACTGGCCGGGCTGCCCAGGTCGAAGTAGAACTCCACGGTCTTGCTCATGCGTCACACTCCTTGGTCAGTCAGGCTTACCAGCGCTCCATCCACGGGCGCAGGTCCAGTTCGAAGGTCCAGGCATCACGGGGCTGGGCGTGCAGGAACCAGTAGCTGTCGGCAATGTGCGCCGGGTCGAGAATGCCGTCCTGATCTTTCAGCGCGTAGCGCTCAGGGAAACTGTCGCGGATGAAGGCAGTGTCGATGGCACCATCCACCACCACATGGGCAACATGGATGTTCCGTGGCCCCAACTCCCGCGCCATGCTCTGAGCCAAGGCGCGCAACCCGTGCTTGGCGCCAGCGAACGCGGCGAAGCCGGCGGCACCGCGGGTGCCAGCGGTGGCGCCGGTGAACAGCAAGGTGCCACGTTCACGGGCGACCATGCGCCGGGCCACGGCCTGGGCCGTGAGGAAGCCGGCGAAACAGGCCATTTCCCAGATCTTGAAGTACTTGCGCGGCGTCTCCTCAAGAATGCTGCAAGGCACATTGGCGCCGATGTTGAAGACAAAGGCCTCGATCGGGCCGATGTCGCGCTCGATGGTTTCGACCAGTTCGGCGACTTCTTCCTCCTTGCGCGCATCCGAGCCGAAGCCATGGGCCTGGCCGCCTGCAGCGCGGATCTCATCGATGAGCGGCTGCAACTTTTCAGCCTGGCGCCGGGTGACACAAGCGACATAGCCCTCTCGGGCGAAGCGCTTGGCGATCGCACCTCCGGTGGCGTCCCCGGCCCCGATCACCAGCACCACTTTTTGTTGTTCTGCCATGCCTGCCTCCATTGGTGAATGATCGTTTAGTAAATGAACGCTATGTTATGATCGCCCCCATCGTCAAGCAGCGCGAAGAGGCCGTGCATGCGCTACTCCACCGAACACAAGCAGCAGACCCGCGACAAGCTGCTGGCCAGCAGTGGCGCGCTGGCCAAGCGCGGCGGCTTCGCCAGCACCGGCGTGGCCGGGTTGATGAAAGCCATCGGCCTGACCGGCGGCGCTTTCTACAACCATTTCCCGT
The DNA here is from genome assembly GCF_024349685.1 of Pseudomonas sp. LRP2-20. Lineage (NCBI taxonomy): Bacteria > Pseudomonadati > Pseudomonadota > Gammaproteobacteria > Pseudomonadales > Pseudomonadaceae > Pseudomonas > Pseudomonas sp. LR2-20. Next base: position 3,484,991 of record NZ_AP025944.1, read on the forward strand.
CCAAGGACGACCTGTTCACCGAAGTGGTCCGGCAGGAACTGAGCAACAGCCCGCTGGCCCGCCTGGCCAACCAGGGTGCCAGCCGCGAACGCCTGGGCCGCTGCCTGCAGCAGTACCTGAGCCTGGCACACCTGCACAATGCCGAGGGCGGCTGCCCGCTGCCGCCACTGGGAGTGGAAATCGCTCGCGCCGAACAACCTGTGCGCGAAGAGGCCGAACACTGGCTGGTGGGTTTGCATGCGGCGTGGAGCGAAACCCTGGAAGACCCGGCTCTGGCCTGGGTGCTGATCAGTCAGTGCGTCGGCGCGCTGGTGGTCGGGCGCATGCTGGCCAGTGAAACGGTGCAACAGCAGTTGCTCGATGCCAGCAAGGGCTTTGTCGACAGGGCACTGAATGAAGCGGATTAACCTGCTCTTGGGGCTGCTGCTGGCAGCCCCTGCCCTGGCCGAACAGGCCTGCCCACCTGGGCAGTATCAGGTGTGCCTGATGGGCTGTTTCTGCGCGCCGATCGACCCCGGCCAGGCCGGGCAGATTCTCAAGGATGTCGAGACCGTGGCGTCGAGCAGCCTGGCGTTTGCCTTGCAACAGGCGCGCGACGAGGCCACTGCCAGCGGCAGTCAACCGATCCCTTTGCACATTCGCGCGCAACTGGAGCCCTGGTATGACTTCGCCGTGCTCGATGCTGCGCGCTACCGGGTCGGCGACGAGCAGCAGGTCACGGCGGCCAACGCCATGCTGCAGAACCCGGACGTGAACGCGGTGACGCTGATCGACACCATCATCTTCCGCCATGCCAGTGATGCCGAGGACAACGTCGCGTTGTGGGCCCATGAACTGAAGCATGTGCAGCAGTATCAGCAGCTTGGGGTGAATGAGTTTGCCAGGCGCTATACGCGCAACTACGAAGAGCTGGAGGGGCCGGCCTACAAGATCGAGGCCGAGGTGGGCAAGGCATTGCGCGAGCGCAGTTCCGGGCAAGCGAGATAGCCTGTTCCGGCCTCTTCGCGGGCACGCCCGCAAAGAGGCCGCTGCAGGCAACATGAATCCATCAGGACGAGGCAGTAGCGCCCTCACCCACCTGCTCGCGGCTGGCGTAGCGCTGCGCCAGCACCGCACACACCATCAACTGGATCTGGTGGAACAGCATCAGCGGCAGAATCATCGCGCCAATGCCGCTACCCACGAATAGCACCTGGGCCATCGGCACCCCGGTGGCCAGGCTCTTCTTGGAGCCGGCGAACAGGATGGTGATGCGGTCTTCCAGGCTGAAGCCAAGCACCTTGCCCAGCATACGTGTAGCGAACAGCACCACCGCCAGCAGGATGCCGCAGACGGCGAACAGCCCGGCCAGGTGCTGCGGCGACACGGTGTGCCACAGGCCGGTGACCACGGCCTCGCTGAACGCGGTGTAGACCACCAGCAGGATCGACCCCTGGTCCACGATCTTGAGCCAACGAGCATTTTTCTTCACCCAGGCGCCGATCCAGCGCCGCGCGATCTGCCCGGCCACGAAGGGCACCAGCAACTGCATCGTGATCTTCAACACGGCGTCCAGCCCCGAACCGGTATCGCCACTGGCGCCGAGCAGCATCATCACCAGCAGCGGCGTGAGGAAGATACCGATCAGGCTGGAAGCCGCCGCGCTGCAGATGGCTGCCGGCACGTTGCCGCGGGCCAGTGAGGTGAAGGCGATGGCCGACTGCACGGTAGCGGGCAGCGCGCACAGGTACAGCACGCCGAGGTACAGTTCGTTGCCCACCAGCGGCACGAACAGCGGCTTGAACGCCAGGCCCAGCAGCGGGAACATCACGAAGGTGCAGGAGAACACCAGCAGGTGCAGGCGCCAATGGCCAGCACCGGCGATGATGGCCTCGCGCGACAGCTTGGCACCGTGCAGGAAGAACAGCAGGCCGATCGCCAGGTTGGTCAGCCAGCCGAAATACACCGCGCCGTCGCCCGAGCAAGGCAGCACGGTGGCGATCAGCACCACCCCGAGCAGGCACAGGGTGAAGTTGTCGAACAACATGCGCAAATACTTCATAACAGTTTCCATCTTGTCGTTGTGCAGGGCCAGACGATAAGGTCCTGGGTTTTTTCCTGCTAACGCCGGAACTCCCATCGGTGTCGCTCAACGGACACACCCATGAAAAGGAACCTTGAATGCCGCTCGTACGCCTTGCTCCCCTGTTGATCCTGTTCGGCATCGCCTCCGCGCAGGCTGCCGAGCCGTTGCAAGCCCAAGTGGACGAGGTCATCCGGCCGCTGATGAAAGAGCAGGACATCGCCGGCATGGCCGTGGCGGTCTACGCCCACGGCCAGGCCCACTACTTCAGCTATGGCGTGGCCAGCAAGGCCGACGGCAAGGCGGTGACCGCCGACACGCTGTTCGAGATCGGCTCGCTGAGCAAGACCTACACCGCCACCCTCGCCGCCCTGGCCAGTGCCGAAGGCAAACTCGACCTCCAGGCCCCTGCCCGGCGTTACCAACCTGCGCTGGCCGGTACGCCGCTGGGCGAGGCCAGCGTGCTGGAGTTCGGGGCCTACAGCGCCGATTACCTGCCACTGCAGTTCCCCGATGCAGTACAGACGCCAGAGCAGACGCTGGCGTTCTTGCGCAACTGGAAACCGCGCACCGTGCATGGCACTCAGCGCTGCTACTCCAACCCGAGCCTGGGCCTGTTTGGCGACCTCGCGGCGCGTGCACAGCACCAGCCATTTGCAAGCGTCATGACCCAGCACCTGTTACCGCAGATGGGCCTGCTACACACCTACCTGCAGGTGCCGCAAACTGCACAGGCGCTTTATGCCCAGGGCTATGACGCGCAAAACCACCCGGTTCGCGTCAGCCCTGGCCCCTATGCCGACGAAGCCTACGGCATCAAGACCAGCGCCAGCGACCTGCTGCGCTATGTGCGCCTGCACATGCAGCCGGCCGAACTGGCACCGGCTCTGCGCAAGGCTACCGCCATCACCCAGGCAGGCTACTTCAAGGTGGGCGCCATGACCCAGGGCCTGGGCTGGGAACGCTACCCTTACCCGGTCGCGCTGGATACGCTGGTCGATGGCAACAGCCCGCGCCTGATTCGGGAACCCCAGGCCACCCAGCGCCTGAACCCGGCGCTCCCGGCCCTGCCCGCAGCCTGGTACAACAAGACCGGGTCCACCAACGGTTTCGGCGCTTACGCCGCCTTCATCCCGTCAGAGGGCAAGGCCATCGTCCTGCTCGCCAACCGCAACTACCCCAACGAAGCCCGTGTCCGCGCGGCCTTCCAGATTATTTCCAGCCTCGACCGATGAGTCACCGCCGAGTGGATTGCCAGACAATATGACAAGAATGTAGTGCCTGAAAATATTCACTACAAAAGCATTGACGCCGCTCATCAGCCTTGTGCATGATGAAGCCGTCTCCCTGATCGGGAGCGGTGGCAAGGGTGTTCCAGACGGCTTGCGCGGTAACGCAGGCCGTCCGTGGAGAGGGAATCTGTCCAAAAGGCAGCGTGAGAAAGCCCCTGTTGCGATGCTGCTGTAGCAGCCTTGGTAGTGCGCTACAACCTGTGGCGCCAACTGTGAAAATCAACAACAAATAGGTGATGGGGGCTTTATGATGAACTTGAACAACAATCCGACTATCGACCAATTGGCCCAGCTGTTCGCAGTACGCAAGGACAGCCTCGACGACCACCTGCTGTGGGTCAGCCAGACCGGCGAGGTGCGCCTCGACCGCCTGCCGCCGAACACGGTCGAAGATGAATTCGAAGCGCACCTGCCCAGCATGCGCGCCCGCTTCAAGGTCTACCGCCGTGGCCAGGGCTACGTCGGCAAGAAGGCCGCCGCCGACACTGAGTTCGTCGGCCGTGTCCTGCAGACCCTGCAACAAGAATGGCCCGCCGCCCGTGAGCGGCAGGCAGTCAAGGTGATCGAACCGCTGAACTGAGGGTTCGCCACCACTTATGGAGCCCGGCCCGCATAGGCCGGGCTTTTTCATGCCTGCTAAAATGCCCGCCCGTGATTGTGGAGCCCAGCATGACTACCCCTGCTTATGGCACAGGCGATGCTTCGTACCAGGCCGCCGGCGGCATCGACGGCCTGCGCCGGCTGGTCGACGACTTCTATCGGCTGATGGACCAGGACCCGGTAGCCGCCCCGGTGCGGCAGATGCACCCGGCCGACCTTGCCGGCTCACGCGACAAGCTGGCGTGCTTCCTCAGTGGTTGGCTGGGTGGGCCACGGCTTTACGCCGAGCGCTATGGCTCGATCGGTATTCCGTCATTCCATGCGCAATGGCCGATCGACGCACAACACGCAACGATCTGGCTGGCCTGCATGCGTGACGCGATTGCCTTGCAGCCCTGGGAGCCAGCATTCGCCGATTACCTGCTGCGCCAGCTTCAGGTGCCGGCCCAGCGCATCGTCCAGGCTGCCAGCGCCCGCCACCGTCAGGCCTGAAGGCGCCGCTGCGCCACGGGCAACGGCAACGCTCCAGTGGCCAGCGCCCGAGCCCGGTCCACCCCCCACACCAGCGCGCGGGTCATGGTTTCGCCGGGCCGCGCCGGGTAGTACTCCTCCAGCAGCGCCCTGCCATCCTGGCCGTAGAGCCCGAGGAACAGCTGCGTCGCGCCAAGCCGCGACAGGCGCACCTGGATATCCAGCGACGTGCCGTCGCTGAGCACCTCGTCATGGCAGCGGCAATGCAATTGTGCGTCGGCCCACTGCCAATAGGTCTCGTCCCTGACTCGCATGGAAAATCAATCCTCTCTTTCCTGAATGCGGCGCCAGAAGACCACAACTGCGCCGCCACCGCGAGTGCAACCCTCGGTTTCCATGAGCAGGATCAAGCAACACCAAGAAAAACCCCGCCATTGGGCGGGGTTGTGTGAGCAGGTTCACTTTTTCGCGGCTTACTTTCTGGCTGGCACCCGTGGCGTGAAGCGGCCCTTCTTGCTGCGCTGCAGGTGTGCAGGCTTGAGGTCTTCCGATTCATCCAGGGTCATGTGGGCAAAGCCCAGGCGAAACGCCGCCTGTCCACAACGCACCTGGCTGTTGATCGGGAATGAATCGTTCATGTCTTCGAAAAAGGACTCGCTCATGCCCTGTCTCCGTTCAGTGGCGACCGCGTCGATCAGCAAAGGGCTGACCTGAAAAACGCGACCTGTGCCAGTGAGACTAGCCGGTCACAAGCGGACTGCCCGGACAAAACCGGCAGACCCGACCAGTGGCATTTGGCTACTTCAGCCGCACGGCAGTACCGGTAGCGAACACCACGACCATGCCACCTTGCACTGACGGCATGCTGATCTCGAAGTCCACGCCCACTACTGCATCGGCTTGCAACTGTCGTGCCCGCGCCTTGAGCTCCTCGGTGGCCTGCTCACGGGCCTCGCGCAGGGCGCTTTCCAGGGTCTGCGAACGGCCTCCGAAGAAGTCCCTAAAACGTGCGAAGAAATCGCGCACGAAGTTGATGCCCTGCACCGATTCGGAGCTGACCACGCCAAGGTACTCGGCGATCGGGCGGCCTTCGAGCTGGCTGGTGGTAGAGATGATCATGTTGAGCTCCTTGGCCTTGCAAAAAACGCCAAGTCTAACAAACGCCGAAATCTAATCGCCGGCAAACCAGCGCCCACAAATGATTCATGGTTTTTCAGGTGTATGCAGTAGCTGCGAGAGACTCTGTCATGCTCATCGTCTAAAAGCTGGCGCGATCCTTGTGGGAACCGCGCTTGCCGGCGATGGGCCGCGAAGCGGCCCCGGCAATTGATGCAGCGACCTTGAAATCGTGGGGCCGCCTTGCGGCCCATCGCCGGCAAGCGCGGCTCCCACAGGTACAGCGCACGCCTGGAAGCTAGTGATAACCCTGTGGACTTGCCGGCGACAGGGCCTTCAGCTCATTGCGCGCTGGCCGCCCGCAACCGCTGCCCAAGCTTCGGCCCGAATACATTGACCAGCAAGCCGAGCATCACCAGCAATGCGCCCCAGCCCTGCACCGCTGTCAGCCGCTCACCCAGCAACCAGGCCGACGAGCTCAGGCCGATCACCGGCACCAGCAGCGAAAACGGCGCCACCTTGCCCGCCGGGTGGCGCGACAGCAGTTTGCTCCACAGGCTGTATCCGAGCATGGTGGCGACGAACGCCAGGTACGCCAGCGCCAGCACCGAGCTCCAACCAATATTGGCCAGCGAATGGCCGATCCGCTCCGGCCCTTCCAGCCACCACGACAGGGCCAGGAACGGCAGCGGTGGAATCAGCCCGCCCCAGATCACCAGCGCCACCAGGTCCACCGAGCCAAAGCGGCGGGTGATGATGTTGCCCATGCCCCACATGGCTCCGCCACACAAGGTCAGCAGCAGCGCCACCAACGGTACATGGCCGCTGTCTTCACTGCCGATCAGTGCCAGGCCGCTGGCGGCCACCAGCAACCCCAGCACGCTGGCCAGGCGCAGGCGTTCACCCAGGAACAGGGCGGCAAAGCCGAGGGTGAAGAACGCTTGCGACTGCAACACCAGCGATGCCAGCCCCGGTGGCATGCCGCTGTACATGGCCTGAAAGAGGAAGGCGAACTGGCCCAGGGAGATCGTCGCGCCATAGGCGATCAGCCAGCGCCACGGCAGCTTCGGCCGCCTGACCAGAAGGACGGCCGGAAACGCCACCAGCAGAAAGCGCAATGCCCCCAGCAGCATCGGCGGCAGGCCATCGAGGCCGACCTTGATGACCACGAAATTGACTCCCCAGGCGACAATCACCACCAGGGCGATCAGCAGGTCCTTGAGCGGCATTGCAGCTTCCTTCTTCAGGCGTTCTAGACATATTTCGTAACAGCATAAGGCCATTTTTCCGCCAGGGACCAGCACAGTTGCGACCAACCCTTGCGCAACAGATTGGCTGTTATGCTGTGCAGTCTTCATTTGACCTTACTTGTATAGACATGCTCATATGACGCAGACGCCATCCGCGCGCCGCGTCGGCAATGGCCCTCTCCCTGAAAAAAACAATGAAGTGGAGCCCTCAATGTCTCGCAAATCCGTGCTCGAACGGCGCTCTATCGACTACATTCCCGAAGCCGAACGCCATGGCCGACTGTACAGCCAGTTCACCCTCTGGCTCGGCGCCAACCTGCAGATTACCGCCATCGTCACGGGCGCCTTGGCCGTGGTGCTCGGCGGCGACGTGTTCTGGTCGCTGATCGGTCTGTTGCTGGGCCAGTTGATCGGCGGCGCGGTGATGGCCCTGCATGCGGCCCAGGGCCCGCGCCTGGGCCTGCCGCAGATGATCTCCAGCCGCGTGCAGTTCGGTGTCTATGGCGCGGCCATCCCGATGGTGCTGGTGTGCCTGATGTACCTGGGCTTCACGGCCACCGGCACGGTGCTGTCCGGGCAGGCCATCGGTCAGTTGCTGAGCGTCAGCGACAGTACCGGCATTCTCATCTTCGCCTCGGTGATCGTGCTCGCCACCCTGGCCGGCTACCGGGTGATCCACTGGATCGGCCGGGTCGCCAGCGTGCTGGGGATCATTGCCTTCGTCTACCTGTTCAGCCGCATCCTGATGCTGGCCGACATAGGCCAGCTACTGGAAAACCGCCACTTCAGCTGGGCCACCTTCCTGCTTTCAGTATCGCTGGCCGCGTCCTGGCAGATCGCCTTCGGCCCCTACGTGGCGGATTATTCACGCTACCTGCCGAGCAGCACCTCGCCGGTGAAAACCTTCCTGGCCGCTGGCCTGGGCTCGGTCATCGGCGCACAGGCGTCGATGATCCTCGGGGTGTTCGCCGCAGCGATCGCTGGCGGGCAGTTCAGCGGGCGTGAAGTGGCCTACATCGTCGGCCTCGGCGGAGCCGGCACCACCGCTGCCCTGCTGTACTTCAGCATCGCCTTCGGCAAGGTGACCATCTCGACGCTCAACTCCTACGGCAGCTTCATGTGCATCGCCACCATCATCAGTGGCTTTCGTGGCCACCTGGCGATCAGCCGCATGCAACGCCTGGTGTTCGTGCTGGCCATCGTCGGCGCCGCCACCTTGGTGGCCCTGCTCGGCCAGCACTCCTTCCTCAGTGCGTTCAAGTCGTTCATCCTGTTCCTGCTGACCTTCTTCGTGCCCTGGAGTGCGGTCAACCTGGTCGATTACTACTTCATCACCAAAGAGCGCTACGACATCCCTGCCCTGGCCGACCCGGAGGGACGCTATGGCCGCTGGAACTGGCCTGGCATCAGCGTCTACACCGTAGGCGTGCTGGTGCAGATGCCATTCATCGACACCAAGCTGTACACCGGCCCCATGGTCGCGCACCTGGGTGGCGTGGATGTGTCGTGGCTGATCGGGCTGGTGGTGCCGAGCGTGCTGTACTACTGCGTGGCGCGTCGGCGTGCCGCCGAGGCGCCGGCCAGCATGATCGTGCCGCAAGCGCGCTGAACACATGAATGACTGATCCAGCGGGGAGCCCGCTCTCATAGAACTGCACATAACTCATTGAGTTAGCAGGGGCACTGTGGGAGCCGCGCTTGCCGGCGATGGACCGCGAAGCGGCCCCGGTATACAGGTGATCGCTATCGACCCATGTCAACTGCAAGAATGTTGGGGCCGCTTCGCGGCCCATCGCCGGCAAGCGCGGCTCCCACAGGGATTGCGCATGCCTTGAGGTAAGCATTGAACCTGTGGGAGCGGGTTCACCCGCGAAGAGGCCGGCACAAGCAGCACAAGACAGTTGCTCCCACAGGGTATGCGGACCGCTTGCGAACTCAATTCCCTAGGCGACAGCGCAGCCCAAAGGGCTGGGTGATCTCCCACAGGTAAACCATGCGTTCAAGGCCTGTGGTTTAACTGTGGGGGGGCGCGAAAAGGCCGGCAAGTCAGTCGCGATAATCGGGGGCAATCCGCTCCAGCATCCGCAGCAAAGCCCCCCAGGCCAGCTGCAGAGCATCCGGGTCGCTCAGTTCCCCCTGCTTCAAACCCCGCATCGGCTCATTGAACTGCCGCTCGGTATGCACGCACACCGCTTCCGACGGCAGCACCAGCTGCCCGGCACTCTGCGCCGCCAACTGGATCTCGCAGGCCTTCTCCAGGTAATACATGCGCAAGAACGCCTCGGCCACCGAGCGCCCGGTGGTCAGCAGGCCATGGTTGCGCAGGATCATCACCGGTTTGTCGCCCAGGTCCGCCACCAGCCGCTGCTGCTCGTCAAGGTCGAGGGCGATGCCTTCATAGGCGTGGTAGGCGACCTTGCCATGGAACTCCATCGACATCTGGTTGACCGGCAGCAACCCGCACTCCAGCGCCGCCACCGCGCAACCGGCGCGAGTATGGGTGTGCAGCACGCACTGGGCATCTTCGCGCGCAGCGTGGATGGCGCTGTGGATGACGAACCCGGCCGGGTTGACCGGGTACTCGGTGGGCTCCACCGGCCGCCCCTGCAGGTCGATCTTCACCAGGCTCGAGGCGGTGATTTCGTCGAACAGCAGGCCGTAGGGGTTGATCAGGAAATGATGCTCGGGGCCCGGCAGGCGCAGCGAGATGTGGGTGAAGATCAGGTCCGACATGCGGAAGTGGGCAATCAGGCGGTAGCAGGCGGCCAGTTGCTGGCGCAGGGTCTGTTCCGTTGCGGTCATTTTTATTCTTCCTGTTGGAATTGGGCCGCTGTGCGGCCCCGATAAGCTACATCATTGCAACATCATCTGGTTGCCCAGGCATTGAAGCGCTGTTCCAGCTCCTCGCCATGGTCGACCCAGAACTCCACATTCATTGCCAAGGCGCCCTGCAGGTTCTGCGGCGAGGTCGGCACCCAACTGGCCAGCGACGGGTCGAGCCTGGCCGCTGCCTGGGTATTGGTCGGCCCATAGGGGATCTGCTCGACATAACGCACCTGGGTATCTGGCTGGTTGGCATAGCTGATCAGCCGCTTGGCCTGGTCGACATGTTTCGAGCCCTTGATGATCGCCCAGTAGTCCATGCCATACAGGCTTCCGGGCCAGACCAGCGCCAGCGGGCTGCCTTGCTGCGCGGCCACGGCGATGCGGCCGCTGTAGGTCGAGGTCATCACCACATCACCCGCCGTCAGCCACTGGGCCGGCTGCGCGCCGGCGTCCCACCACTGGATGTAGGGCTTGAGTTCGGTGAGCTTGGCAAAGGCACGCTCGACACCCGCCGGGGTCGACAGGACCTTGTACACGTCTTCGACCTTGACCCCGTCCGCCAGCAAGGCGAACTCCAGGTTGTACACCGCGCGCTTGCGCAGGCCGCGCTTGCCCGGGTACTTCTGCACGTTCCAGAAATCGGCCCACGAGGTCGGCGCCTGGGCCAGCTTGTCGCGGTCGTAGGCAATCGCCACGCTCCACACCAGCGCCGCCGAGCCGCAGTCCTGGGCGGCAGCAGGGATCAGTTCGGCGGCATGCCCCAGGCGCTGCCAGTCGAGGTGCTCGTAGATGCCCTCGTCGCAGCCGCGCATCAGGTCCGGCCCCTCGATCTGCACCACATCCCAGTCGACATTCCCGGTGTCGGCCATCACCTGGATGCGCGCCATCTCGCCGTTGTATTCGCTCTGGATCAACTTGCTGCCGTCCTGGGCGCTGAAAGGCTGGAAGATCGCCACGTCCTGGGCTTTCTGGCCGGCGCCGCCATAGCCGACCACGACCATCTGCGGCGCCGCTTGCGCACTGCCCAGGCCAAGGGCCAGCAGCGCTGCGCAAAGGCCGGTACTGCGAGGAAATGCCTGCATCGAGTTGCCTCCTGTCGGTACCTTCCAGCCAGCACGAAGGCCCGTTTGTTGTTGTAGTGAGGTCACGCGCCACTGCCGTGGCTGGGAAAAAGCTAGTCGGGCACCAGTAAAAAAACAAGTTGATTTTTTACTGTCGCTACACTTTCATGAGAAAAACAAGAACAACACCGCACCGGAGCCGCCCGCATGACGACTGCCTTCGCCCACCTGTTCGAACCCCTGCAGATCCGCGGCAAACGCCTGAAGAACCGCATCATGTCGACCGGCCATGACACCTGCCTGCCCACCGACAATCTGGTCAACGACAAGCTCATCGCCTACCAGCGCGCCCGTGCCGCCGGCGGTGCCGGCCTGATCGTGCTGCAGGTGGCCGGGGTGCATGACAGTGCCCGCTACACCTCGCACGTGCTGATGGCCACCGACGACGCCTGCATCGACGGCTACCGGCGCCTGGCCGAGGCCTGCCACGCCCATGGCACCGTGGTGCTGTCGCAGCTGTTTCACCCGGGGCGGGAGATCATGGAATCGGCGGACGGCCTGCTGGCGGTGGCCTACTCGGCCTCGTCGGTGCCCAACGAGCGCTTCCGGGTGATGCCGCGCGCGCTGGACCAGGCGATGATCGACGAAATCGTCCAGGGCTATGCCAGTGCCGCCCGGCGCCTGCACCAGGCCGGCCTGGACGGTGTCGAGGTGGTGGCCAGCCATGGCTACCTGCCAGCGCAGTTCATCAACCCGCGGGTCAACCAGCGCAATGACGGCTACAACGGCGAGCTGGAACAGCGCCTGCGTTTTCTGCGCGAAGTGCTGGCCGCGGTCAGGGCGGCCACTGACGAGCAGTTCATCGTCGGTCTGCGCATCAGCGCCGACGAGCGCGACAGCGAGGGCCTGAGCGAAGACGAATCACTCGCCGCCGCGCAGGCCCTGCAAGATCAGGTCGACTACCTGCACATCGTCGCCGGCACTTCGGCGTCGCTCGGTGGCGCCGTGCATATCGTGCCGCCCATGGCCATCGCCCCGGCTTACCTGGCGCGTGAGGCCGGGACGTTCAAACAGCACTTGAACATCCCGCTGTTCGTCACCGGGCGCATCAACCAGCCGCAGGAAGCCGAGCTGATCCTGGCGCGTGGCCAGGCCGATGTGTGTGGCATGACCCGCGCGCTGATCTGCGACCCGCAAATGCCGGCCAAGACCGAGGGCGGCCGTGTCGAAGACGTGCGCGCCTGCATCGCCTGCAACCAGGCCTGCATCGGCCACTTCCACCGGGGGCTACCGATTTCCTGTATCCAGCACCCGGAAACCGGCCGCGAATTGCAGTACGAAACCCCGGTTCCCATTACTGTGCGCAAGCGCATCCTGGTTGCCGGTGGCGGCCCGGCCGGGATGAAGGCTGCGGCCGTTGCCGCCGCCCGTGGTCATGACGTCACGCTGTACGAGGCAAGTACACAACTGGGCGGCCAGATACAGCTCGCGCAGTTGCTGCCCAGGCGCAGCGAATTCGGTGGTGCCAGCACCAACCTGCAGCGGGAGATGGAACTGGCAGGCGTACGCGTAGTACGTAATACGCGAGTCGACCGTGCCCTGGTCGAGCGCGAACGCCCCGACCTGGTGATTGCCGCTACCGGCGCCACGCCCTACTGGCCAGCGTTCGAACGCAGCGGCGAGCTGCAGGTAGTGGATGCCTGGCAGGTGTTGCGCAACGAAGTCAGCCTGGGCCGCTCGGTGCTGGTGATCGACTGGCGCAGCGACTGGATCGGCCCCGGCATCGCCGAGCGCCTGGTCCGCGATGGCCACCAGGTGCAACTGGCCGTCAACGGCACCCACTGCGGCGAAAGCCTGCCGCTGTACGTGCGCGACCAGCTGGCCGGCGAGCTGCACCGCCTGGGTATCCCGATCACGCCTTATGCCCGCCTGTACGGCAGCGACGACAACACCGTGTACCTGCAGCACACCGCCAGCGGTGAGCCGATGATCTTCGAAGGCATCGATAGCCTGGTGCTGTGCCTCGGCCATCAACCCCAAGACACCCTGGCAGCTGAACTGGACGGCCTGGTGGAGGTAAGGCGCATCGGCGACTGCCTGGCGCCACGCACTGTCGAAGAGGCCATCCATGATGGCCTGACAGTTGCCTGGGCACTCTGAGCCAGTCAATACTGCGGCTTTCCCGATGGACCGAAGCGCATGAGCCAGCAGCCCCAGATCCCGCCTGCCGCCGAAGATGGCGGCGCCGCGCCGCAGTTCCTCGGCGGCCGCATTCGCGGCCTGCGCAAGCGCCGCGGCATGACCCTGGCGGAGCTGGCGGCGCACAGCGAGCTGACCGCCGGCTACATCAGCCAGCTGGAGCGCAACCTGTCGTACCCGTCGATCCCGGCACTGTTCAACATCGCCCGCAGCCTCGGCGTGACCATCCAGTGGTTCTTCGCCAGCGAAGCCACCACCGCACCCGAAGACCAGGGTTACGTGGTGCGGCGCAACAGCCGGCTGAGCGTGCATTACGAGGATGGCATCGTCGACCAGCTGCTCACCCCGCAACCCAACCGTCAGCTGGAGATGCTGCACTCGCGCTTTCCACCGGGCACCTACAGCCAGCAGAGCTACAGCCATGAGGGTGACGAAGCGGGCTATGTACTGTCGGGCAGTTTCGAGCTGTGGGTGGGGGAGCGCCACTTCCTGCTGGGCGAAGGCGACAGCTTCAGTTTCTCCAGCCAGGAGCCGCACCGCTATGGCAACCCTGGCGAGGTGGATGCCGTGGTGATCTGGGTGATCACCCCGCCAACATTTTGAAAAGATCTGCCAGCTGGCCCCGTAACATCGTTGACTGCAATTACGGTCTACTGTGTCTTTCGGACTTTCCAGGAGCACAACGATGAACAATATCCTGATCATTGGTACCGGCATCGCCGGCCCATGGAGCGCGCTGAGCGCGATCCGCCAACTGAACCTGCAAGGCCAGAGGGATGCCCAGCTAACGTTGCTGGCACCCCAGACCGGACTGCAACAGCCGTTCGATCACAGCAACCTGTGCCTGGTACAAGGCACCACCTCGCATGTCGACGCCGCCGGCCGGCGCGTTCACTACCGCACCCCGTCCGGCACCCGCTGCAGCCTGCCGTATGACCGGCTGATCGCCGCGCAGCTGTGGCCCAGGTAATCAGCACGGCCTGGGTATCATGCAGCTGACGCTGGCGGCCAATACATTTGCGCTTTTCTCCGAACCCGTGGCATAGATGCAGGTCCACGCCCTGACGTGATCGTTTTCGCGCTTTTCAAGGAGAACCTCTGCATGAGCAAGCCCCCTTATGTCCCGCCCAAGGTCTGGCGCAACGATGCCGCGTCCGGCGGCCAGTTCGCCAGCATCAACCGGCCGATCGCCGGGCCTACCCATGACAAGGAACTGCCGGTCGGCAAGCACCCGCTGCAGCTGTACTCCCTGGCCACCCCCAACGGTGTCAAGGTCACCATACTCCTCGAAGAACTGCTCGCCCTGGGCCACCGCGGCGCCGAGTACGATGCCTGGCTGATCCGCATCGGTGACGGCGACCAGTTCTCCAGCGGCTTCGTCGAGGTCAACCCCAACTCGAAGATCCCCGCCCTGCTCGACCGCAGCGTCGAGCCACCGGTGCGGGTGTTCGAATCCGGCTCGATCCTGCTGCACCTGGCGGAAAAGTTCGGCGCCTTCCTGCCCAAGACCCCGGCCGCACGCACCGAAAGCCTGAACTGGCTGTTCTGGCAGATGGGCTCTGCGCCCTACCTGGGCGGCGGTTTCGGCCACTTCTATGTGTATGCGCCAGAAAAGTTCGAGTACGCCATCAACCGCTTCACCATGGAAGCCAAGCGCCAGCTCGACGTGCTGGAACGCCGCCTGGCGGTCAGCCGCTACCTCGGCGGTGACGAATACAGCATCGCCGACATCGCCGTGTGGCCATGGTACGGCCAACTGGTGCGCGGCAACCTGTATGGCGCAGCCGAGTTCCTGGCAGTGGATGAGTACCCGCACGTGCAGCGCTGGGCCGAGGAAATTGCCCAACGCCCGGCGGTACAGCGCGGCACCCGGGTCAACCGCACGTGGAGCGATGAGGCCAGCCAGGTGCCCGAGCGGCATTCAGCGGCCGACCTGGACTGAGGGCAACGGGGCCGCTGTGCGGCCCCGACAATGCCCCGTTGCAAAAAACCATTTCTGCGGCGCAAACCTCCCTCCCCTGATCCCTTCTTGTACACTCCTCGCATTAGCCCCAACCTGCACAAATTTTGGTGAAAGCATGATCGAGGTAACCGAGGTTTCCATTGCCGAGCTGCGCGACGCGCTCGAAACCGGCCGCACCACGGCAGTCGAGCTGGTCAAGGCCTACCTGGCACGCATCGACGCCTACGACGGCGCCGACACCGCCACCGCGTTGAACGCCGTGGTAGTGCGCAACCCTGAAGCGCTCAAGGAAGCCGAGGCCTCCGATGCCCGCCGCGCCAAGGGCCAGACCCTGAGCCCGCTGGACGGCATTCCCTACACTGCCAAGGACAGCTACCTGGTCAAGGGCCTGACTGCCGCGTCCGGCAGCCCGGCGTTCAAGGACCTGGTCGCCCAGCGCGACGCCTTCACCATCGAGCGCCTGCGCGCCGCCGGTGCCGTGTGCCTGGGCAAGACCAACATGCCCCCAATGGCCAATGGCGGCATGCAGCGTGGCGTCTACGGCCGCGCCGAAAGCCCGTACAACGCCAAGTACCTGACCGCACCCTTCGCCTCCGGCTCGTCGAATGGCGCCGGCACCGCCACCGCAGCCAGCTTCAGCGCCTTCGGCCTGGCCGAGGAAACCTGGTCGAGCGGCCGCGGCCCGGCTTCGAACAACGGCCTGTGCGCTTACACCCCGTCGCGTGGCGTGATCTCGGTACGCGGCAACTGGCCGCTGACGCCGACCATGGACGTGGTGGTGCCGTACGCCCGGACCATGGCCGACCTGCTGGAAATCCTCGACGTGGTGGTCGCCGACGATGCCGACAAGCGCGGCGACCTGTGGCGCCTGCAGCCTTGGGTACCAATCCCCGCCGCCTCCTCGGTGCGCCCGGCGTCCTACCTGGACCTGGCCGTCGACGCCAGCGCGCTCAAGGGCAAGCGTTTTGGCGTACCGCGCATGTACATCAACAAGGACGAAGCCGCCGGCACCTCCGAAAAGCCAGGCATCGGCGGCCCGACCGGCCAGCGCATCATTACCCGTGACAGCGTTATCGCCCTGTGGCAGCAGGCTCGCCAGGCCCTGGAAGCAGCCGGCGCCGAAGTGCTGGAAGTCGACTTCCCGCTGGTGTCCAACTGCGAAGGCGACCGCCCTGGTGCGCCGACCGTCTACAACCGCGGCATCGTCAGCAAGGAATTCCTGCATGACGAACTGTGGGAGCTGTCGGGCTGGGGCTTCGACGACTTCCTGCGTGCCAACGGTGATCCGAAACTCAACCGCCTGGCCGATGTCGACGGCCCGCAGATCTTCCCGCACGACCCGGGCACCCTGCCCAACCGTGAGGACGACCTGGCCGCTGGCATGGATGAATACGTCAACATGGCCAAGCGCGGCCTGAAGACCTGGGACCAGATCGAGACCCTGCCCGACGGCCTGCGCGGGCTGGAAAAGACCCGCAAGATGGACCTCGAAGACTGGATGGACGCGCAAGGCCTGGACGCCGTGCTGTTCCCGACCGTGGCCGATGTCGGCCCGGCCGATGCCGATGTCAACCCGGCGTCGGCGGACATCGCCTGGAGCAACGGCATCTGGGTGGCCAACGGCAACCTGGCCATCCGTCACCTGGGCGTGCCGACCGTGACCGTGCCGATGGGTGTGATGGCCGATATCGGCATGCCGGTGGGGCTGACCTTTGCCGGCAAGGCGTATAGCGACAATGCGCTGCTGAGCTACGGCGCGGCCTTCGAAGCCACCGGCTCACGCCGGATGATTCCGCCACGCACCCCAGCCCTAGGGTGAGGACCTTGGACCGCTGCGCCCGGCATCAGCCTTGTGCAGCGGCGCTCGATTCATGCACCAAGCAAATTCAACGACATACCCTCCGCAACCCGAGATACCATGCAATCCTGACTGAGCAACTGCGCAATCAACGCGCACCAGCTCACACCTGATAACGCATGGAGCCTCGTAATGACCCTGCACATTCACACCCCCCTGATCGAGTCCCGCCCGCTGTCGCTGGCCGCCGGCGGTGCCGTGTGGCTGAAACTCGACGCCCTGCAGCCCTGCGGCTCGTTCAAGCTGCGCGGCGTTGGCCATGCCTGCGAAGTCCACCACGCCCGAGGTGCACGCCATTTCGTCTCGTCCTCCGGCGGCAATGCCGGGTTGGCCGTGGCCTATGCCGGGCGCAAGCTGGGGGTACCGGTGACCGTTGTCGTGCCCGAAACCACCACCGAACGGGCCAAAGAGCTGCTGCGCCTGGAAGAGGCCAAGGTCGTGGTGCATGGCAGTTCCTGGCAGGAGGCCAACGAACTGGCGCAGACCCTGGTCGGCGAAGGCGATGCCTTCATCCACCCGTTCGACGACCCATTGCTGTGGGCCGGGCACGCCAGCCTGGTCGATGAAGTGGCGGCAGCCGGGGTCAAGCCGGATGCCGTGGTGTTGTCGGTGGGCGGCGGTGGTTTGCTCAGCGGTGTGGTCGAAGGGCTGCAGCGCAATGGCTGGGGCGATGTGCCGGTGCTGGCCGTGGAGACCACAGGCGCCGCTTCGCTGCATGCGGCCATGCAGGCCGGGCATACCGTGGAACTCGAACGCATCGCTTCGGTGGCCAGTTCGCTTGGCGCCAAGCGCGTGGCCGAACAGGCGCTGGCCTGCACCCGGCAGCATCCTGTGCAGAGCCACCTGGTCAGTGACCGGGCGGCACTGGAGGCCTGCGAGCGGTTTCTGCTGGACCATCGGGTGCTGGTGGAGCCGGCGTGTGGGGCGGCGTTGGCGCTGGCGTATGAGCCTGCTGCATTGGCCGGTTACCAGAATGTGCTGGTGGTGGTTTGTGGGGGGGCTACTGCCACGTTGGAACAGATTCAAGAGTGGTTGAGGGTGGTCGATCAAAAGGTGGAATGAACGACGGCATGGCTGCCGGGTTCGTCGGGGCATCTTTAGCGCCTGTGAGATCGAGCGCCGCCCGCGCGGCGCATCGCGAGCTTTGCTCGCTCCTACGTTTGTTTCGGGCCAATTATTCCTGGGGGATTTGCGCGCGAACGCCTTGGCGCCTGACTCGGTATCGCGTCGTACCAACAAGGCGATCGCGCGCGCCTGTCACAGACGTTACTGGCCCGAAACAAACGTAGGAGCGAGCAAAGCTCGCGATGCGCCGCGCGGGCGGCGCTCGATCTCACAGGCGCTGAAAATGCCATGGCAAGCACATGCCATTGGTCAACCTGTCATCAAGCTGTTCATTCCCCCCTGTACAACTGAACCCACCACTGCCGAATCATTTCACCTGCAACCACTACCGCGCAGACGAAATACACCATCCGCCCTTTCGATCTGCGGCAAGTGAAGGCACAATGCGGGTCTTTTTTTTGGCCGGCCTGGCCGGGGGCCTTTAAATGATCAAGACGCCGTACTACCTCATCGACAAAACCAAGCTGCTGAGCAACATGGAGAAGATCGCCTACGTGCGCGAAAACTCCGGTGCCAAGGCGCTGCTCGCCCTCAAGTGCTTCGCCACCTGGTCGGTGTTCGACCTGATGCAGCAGTACATGGACGGCACCACCTCGTCCTCGCTGTTCGAGCTCAAGCTCGGCCGCCAGAAGTTCGCTGGCGAGACCCATGGCTACAGCGTGGCCTGGGCCGATGACGAGATCGAGGAAATGCTCGAGAACTGCGACAAGATCATCTTCAACTCGATCGGCCAGCTGCAGCGCTTCGCCGAACAGTCCGAAGGCAAGGTCCGTGGCCTGCGCGTCAACCCGCAGGTCAGCAGCTCCGACTACCTGCTGGCCGACCCTGCCCGCCCGTTCAGCCGCCTCGGCGAATGGGACCCGGCCAAGATCGAACAGGTGATCGAACAGATCTCCGGCTTCATGTTCCACAACAACTGCGAGAACGGTGACTTCGGCCTGTTCGACAAGATGCTGTCGCACATCGAAGAGCGCTTCGGCCACCTGCTGCACAAGGTCGAGTGGGTCAGCCTCGGTGGCGGTATCCACTTCACCGGCGAAGGCTATGCGCTGGACGCCTTCTGCGCGCGCCTGAAAGCCTTCTCGGAAAAGTACGGCGTGCAGGTCTACCTGGAGCCCGGCGAAGCCGCCATCACCAACAGCGCCTCGCTGGAAGTGACCGTGCTCGACACCCTGTACAACGGCAAGCACCTGGCCGTGGTCGACAGCTCGATCGAAGCTCACCTGCTCGACCTGCTGATCTACCGCCTCAACGCCAAGATGGCCCCCAACGACGGCGAGCACACCTACATGGTCTGCGGCAAGTCGTGCCTGGCGGGTGACATCTTCGGCGAATACCAATTCGATCGCCCACTGGCCATCGGCGACCGCCTGTCGTTCATCGACACGGCCGGCTACACCATGGTCAAGAAAAACTGGTTCAACGGTTTGAAGATGCCGTCCATCGTGGTCAAGCAGCTCGACGGCAGCGTCGAGGTGGTCCGCGATTTCGGTTTCGAAGACTACGTTTCCAGCCTGTCGTAAGACCGGCTTTCCAAGTAAGGAGCAACAGGTAAATTGAAGAAGAACGTTCTTATCATTGGTGCAGGAGGTGTCGCCAAGGTGGTGGCCCACAAGTGCGCGCAGCATAACGACGAACTGGGTCGTATCGCTATCGCGTCACGGAACATCTCCAAATGCCAGGCCATCATCGACAGCGTCAAGGCCAAGGGTAGCCTCAAGGTACCCGCCGACATCCAGGCCTTCTCGCTCAATGCCCTCGATGTCGAGGCGACCAAGGCACTGATCCGCGAGACCGAGTCGCAGATCGTGATCAACGTCGGTTCCGCCTTCCTCAACATGTCGGTGCTGCGTGCCTGCATCGATACCGGTGTCGCCTATCTGGACACCGCCATCCACGAAGAGCCGGGCAAGATCTGCGAGACCCCGCCGTGGTACGGCAACTACGAGTGGAAACACCTCGAAGAGTGCCAACAAAAGAACATTACCGCCATTCTCGGCGTCGGTTTCGACCCGGGTGTGGTGAACAGCTACGCAAAACTTGCGCAGCAGCAATACTTCGACAGCATTGATTCGATCGACATTCTCGACGTCAATGCTGGTTCGCACGGCAAGTACTTTGCCACCAACTTTGACCCGGAAATCAACTTCCGTGAATTTACCGGGCAAGTGTGGAGCTGGCAGAATAGCCAGTGGACCAGCAATACCATGTTCGAAGTCAAGCGCACCGACGACCTGCCGGTAGTCGGCTCGCAGAACCTGTACCTGACCGGCCACGACGAAGTTCATTCGATTTCGAAGAACCTCAATGTGCCGAACGTACGCTTCTGGATGAGCTTCGGCGAACACTACATCAATGTGTTCACCGTGCTGAAGAACCTCGGCCTGCTCTCCGAGCAACCGGTGAAAACTGCCGAAGGCCTGGAAGTGGTACCGCTGAAAGTGGTCAAGGCCGTGCTGCCTGACCCGGCCTCGCTGGCCCCGGGCTACACCGGCAAGACCTGCATCGGTGACCTGGTCAAGGGCACCAAGAACGGCCAGCCACGCGAAGTGTTCATCTACAACGTGGCCGACCACGAAGAAGCCTTCGCCGAGACCGACAGCCAGGGCATTTCCTACACCGCCGGTGTACCACCAGTGGCTGCGGCCCTGCTGGTTGCCCGTGGCGAGTGGGATGCCAAGCGCATGGTCAACGTCGAGGAACTGCCAGCCGAGCCGTTCCTCAAGGCGCTGGACGTAATGGGCCTGCCGACCCGCGTCAAAGATGAAAAGGGTGATCGTCCCTGGGACGCTGAAGCCTAAGCAGTAACCAGAAGGGGCGCCAACATGGCGCCCCTTCTGCATTTGCAGGCCCGGCCTCTTCGCGGTTGACCCCGCTCCCACAAGTACTGCACAGCCCTCGAAGGCGAAGCTATCCCTGTGGCAGCGGGCTTGCCCGCGAAGAGGCCAGTGCAGGTTGTCACCTATTTACGGGCCTCCAGGATCAGGTTGAACGGCGTCTGCGTCGCCCGCCGGAACTGCGTGAATCCGGCCTCCTCGAACACCGCCCGCAGGCGTGCCTCCCCGGCTTGAGCGCCCAACCCCAGCCCCACTTCCTGGGACAACGAGTTAGGCGTGCAGATGAACGTCGACGCCGCATAGAACAAGCGCCCGACCGGCGTCAGGTTGCCCTCCAGCGAATCCTCGGCATAAGGCTCCACCAGCATCACTGTGCCGTCAGCTTTCAACGTCCGGTAGGCATGCTTCGCCGCACCCACCGGGTCGCCCATGTCATGCAGGCAATCAAAGAAGCACACCAGGTCATGATCATGCCCCGGGTAGTCCTTGGCCGACGCCTGCTGGAAGCTCACCCGCCCCGCCAGCCCGGCCTCGCGCGCGCGTTCGCTGGCCGTGGCAATGGACGGTGCGTGATAGTCGTAGCCTGTGAAGCTAGACGCCGGAAACGCCTGCGCCAGGACCAGGGTCGAGGCGCCATGGCCACAACCGACATCGGCCACTTTGGCCCCAGCCTGCAGCTTGGCCACCACGCCTTCGAGTGCCGGCAACCAGTCCGCGACCAGGAAGGTGCGGTAACCGGGCCGGAAGAAACGCTCGGTGCCACTGAACATGCACGGGTGATGGTCACCCCAGGCCAGCCCGCCGTCGCCGCGCATCGCCGCCACCAGCTTGTCCTTGTCATGGAACAGTGCGGCGATGACTGCCGCGCCACCGGCCATGTAGGCCGGCGAGTCTTCCAACGCCAGGGTCATGGCTTGTTCCTCGGGCAGAACGAACGTGCCCTTGTCATGCACCATGTAGCCAGAAGCCGCCTGAGCATTGAGCCATTCACGCACCAGCCGCGGGTGGCAACCGGTCTTTGCTGCCAGCGCCTCGGGGCTGGTCGGCTGGCTGTCGGCCATGGCCCGGTACAGGCCAAGCTCATCGCCGAGGATCACATTGGCCAGGGTCGCTGCAGCGCCCATGTCACCAACCAGCTTGCCCATGAATTCATGAAGCCTTGCCTCGTCCATGACCTGCCCTCCTCTGCAAGAAGGCCACCGTCGACGAAGAAGTCCGGTTCGAGGGGAGCGGTGGTCAGTGGGATGAATGGATGTATATCCGTTAACAGTCTAGCCCCTCGGCAAATTTCGCGTGCGTTCAAACAACTTATTGGCATTCACTGCCATACAACTGATATCGCTTAGTGCAACTTATCCTAAGAAAACCCACGCACATTCTGGCACTTCGCAAGTTGCTGTCTATGCTATCGCTGTGTGCCAACCCTTCTCGGGGTTTCGAACACGTCATGTTTTGACCCTCCCAACTTCCAGGCCTGCGCCAGGCGCTTTTTTGTGCGCGCAGAACATGCGTTTGCCTTTTATTTGCAACGCAAACGTGTGCGGGTGCAGGCGACCTTCTACATCGGGCTCAAGTAACAAAATTTACACAAAAATGTGACATTTTTTTTCAGCTTTTTCGCCAAGGATCTCTGCGGCCAAAACTCAGGCACCTGCGCAAGCAGGGGGTACTGCCCGTACAGGTTCACACCATGGAGCTTTGAATGAAGGTTACGGTTTTCGGTACCGGCTATGTCGGCCTTACCCAGGCGGTATGCCTGGCTCAGGTGGGCCACTCGGTGCTATGCATGGATATCAACGCCGAGCGGGTGGCGGCGCTCAGCGAAGGGCATTGCCCGATCTTCGAGCCCGGCCTAGCGCCGCTGCTGGAGAAAAACCTGGCCTGCGGCCGCTTGCGTTTCACCACCGACGCCCGTGAAGCAGTGCAACACGCCAGGTTGCACTTCATCGCCGTTGGCACCCCGCCTCAGGCCGATGGCAGCGCCGACATGCGCTTTGTGTTCAACGTGGTCGACAGCATTCTCGAACACGCCGATGGCCCGAAAGTCATCGTCAACAAATCCACCTCGCCGGTCGGCACGGTAGACCGCATCAAGGCACGCATCGGCCAGGCCGTGGCCGACGCAGAAAGCTACCAGGTCATCAGCAATCCCGAATTCCTCAAGGAAGGTTCGGCAGTGGATGACTGCATGCGCCCGGACCGCATCATCATCGGCGGCGCCCTGCCGGCAGAGGTCGAACTGCTGCGCGAGCTGTACCAGCCGTTCAGCCGCAACCGCGAGAAAATCATGGTCATGGACGCGCGCAGCGCCGAACTGACCAAGTACGCCGCCAACAGCATGCTGGCGACCAAGATTTCGTTCATCAACGAAATCGCCAACCTGGCCGAGCACCTGGGTGCTGACATCGAAATGGTCCGCCGCGGCATCGGCTCGGACCCGCGCATCGGCTACGACTTCATCTACCCCGGCTGCGGTTTTGGCGGCTCCTGCTTCCCCAAGGACTTGCAGGCGCTGCGCAAGACAGCCGAGGCCGAAGGCTTCGAGCCACTGCTGCTGGGCGCCGTGGAGGCGGTCAACCAGCGGCAGAAGAGCCGGCTGTTCAGCAAGATCCAGCGCCACTACCCAGGCGGCCTGCGCGGCAAGGTGTTCGCCGTGTGGGGGCTTTCGTTCAAACCCAACACCGATGACATCCGCGAAGCCTCCAGCCTGGTATTGCTCGAAGCGCTGTGGGCCGCTGGCGCCAGGGTGCAGGCCCACGACCCGCAAGCCATGGACGAGATCCAGCGGCACTACGGCACGCGCCCCGATCTGCAGCTGTTACCGTGCAAGGACGACGCCCTGGTGGGTGCCGATGCCCTGGTGATCGTCACCGAGTGGCAAGACTACCGCGTGCTGAACCTGGACAGCGTGCCGCAGCTACTGGCTGACCGCGTGGTGTTCGACGGCCGCAACCTGTTCGAACCCGAGCACATGGCCGCCGCCGGTCTCACGTATTACGCCATCGGCCGTGGCCAGGTGAAACAACCATGACCGTCCTGATCACCGGCGCGGCCGGATTCATCGGTTTCCACCTGGCGCGCCGCCTGTGCGAAGCGGGCATCGAAGTGGTGGGCATCGACAATCTCAATGCCTACTACAGCGTCGAGCTCAAACTCGCGCGCCTGCAGCAGTTGCTCGCCTACCCCAACTTCCGCTTCCAGACGGTCGACATCGCCAACGCTGCCGATATGCAGCAACTGTTTGCCGGGCAGGCGTTCAGCGAGGTGATCCACCTGGCAGCGCAGGCGGGTGTGCGCTACTCGCTGGACAACCCCGCCGTCTATGGGCAATCCAACCTGACCGGTTTTCTCAACCTCCTCGAAGCCTGCGGCCAGCACCCACCGCGTCACCTGATCTATGCCTCCAGCAGCTCGGTGTACGGCGCCAACACCAAGCAGCCGTTCAGCATCGATGACCCTGTCGAGCAACCGATTTCGCTGTATGCCGCCAGCAAGCGCGCCAACGAGCTGATGGCGCACAGCTACGCGCACCTGTACCAGCTGCCGATCACCGGCCTGCGCTTCTTCACCGTCTATGGCCCGTGGGGCCGCCCCGACATGGCGCTGTTCAAGTTCACCCGGGCGATGCTCGACGGCAAGCCGATCGAGATCTATAACCACGGCCAGATGGCGCGCGACTTCACCTACATCGACGACATCGTCGAAAGCATCGTGCGCCTGCGCCAGAAGCCGCCACGGCCTGATGCCGGGCAACCACCCTGCCAGCTGTTCAACATCGGTCGCGGCCAGCCGGTGCGCCTGCTGGCATTTGTCGAGTGCCTGGAGAACGCGCTGGGCATCAAGGCCCAACGCGAGTACCTGCCGTTGCAGGCAGGTGACGTGCTGGAAACCTGGGCGGATGTGGACTCACTGACGCGCTGGATCGACTTTTCGCCGAGCACTCCGCTGGAGCACGGCGTCGCCGCTTTCGTTGGCTGGTACCGGGACTTCTACCGGGTTTGAACCACGCAATCACTACAAGAACACAGGTAGCCTCGATGACTGATTCACTTGACCTCTCGGTACTGATCCCCGCCAAGAACGAGGTCGACAACCTGCCGGCATTGCTGGCGGAAATCCGCACGGCACTGGCCGCTGAACACTATGAAGTGCTGGTGGTCGACGACGGCAGCACGGACCAGACGCTCAACAGGCTGCGCCAGCTCAAACAGCAAGGCTTTACCCAGTTACGCATCCTGCGCCACGACCGCTCGCTGGGTCAGAGCACCTCCATCTGGCACGCTGCCCAAGCTGCCCGCGGCCGTTGGCTGGCCACCCTTGATGGCGACGGGCAGAACGACCCGGCCGACATCCCCGGCATGCTCGCCCTGGTACGTGGCAACGAAGACCTCGGCGGCGGCATCAAGCTGGTGGCCGGGCACCGCGTCAACCGCCGCGATACCGCCAGCAAGCGCTGGGCCTCGCGCTTTGCCAATGGCCTGCGCAGCCGCCTGCTCAAGGACGCCACCCCGGACACTGGCTGCGGCCTGAAGCTGATCGAGCGCGACGCCTTCCTGCGCCTGCCCTATTTCGACCACATGCACCGCTACATCCCGGCGCTGATCCTGCGCCACAAGGGCCGCATGCTGGTGCACCCGGTGAACCATCGTCCGCGCCATGCCGGGGTGTCCAAGTACGGCAACCTGGACCGTGCCCTGGTCGGCATCCTCGACCTGGTCGGGGTCTGGTGGCTGATCCGCCGCACGCGCCTGGACACCCAACCACAGGAGCTCGAAGGATGACCCGCGAAACCCTCTGGCTGATCATCGGCTTCGCCGGTCAGGTCGTGTTCACCGGCCGCTTCGTCCTGCAGTGGCTGTACAGCGAATTCAAGCGACGCAGCGTGATCCCGGTGGGTTTCTGGTACCTGAGCATGCTCGGCAGCGCCCTGTTGCTGATCTACGCCATCTACCGCGAGGACCCGGTGTTCATCATCGGCCAGTCGTTCGGCCTGGTGGTCTACCTGCGCAACCTGCAATTGATTGCCCGAAACAAAGAGCAGAAGGAATAGCCCTTGCCAAGGTTCAAGACGCTTGGGGCCGAACGCCTGGCCCTGGTTTTACTCGCGGTGCTGCTGGTCGGTGCCGGTATCGGCTGGCGCCAGCCGATGAACGTCGATGAGGAACGCTTCCTCGGCGTGGCCCTGGAAATGCTCCAGAGCGGCAACTGGTTCATCCCCCACCGCGCGGCGGAAATCTACGGCGACAAGCCACCGTTGTTCATGTGGACCGTGGCCCTGTTCAGCTACCTGACGGGTTCGCCGAAAATCGCCCTCTACCTGCCAGGGCTGATGTCGGCGGCGACCATCACCCTGGTGCTGCATGACCTGGGGCAGCGCCTGTGGACCCGGCGCATCGGCGTGATTGCCGCGCTGCTGTTCCTGGCGACCTACCAGAGCTACAGCATCCTGCGTACCGGGCAGATCGACAGTTTCCTGTGCCTGTGGGTGGCGCTGGGCCTCTACGGCATGGTCCGCCATCTGCTGCTGGGGCCGGCCTGGGGTTGGTTCTACCTGGCCTGCGCGGCCATGGGCCTGGGCATCATCAGCAAGGGCGTGGGCTTTGTCCCGGCGCTGATGCTGCTGCCCTACGCCTGGGCCGTGCGCAAGGGCTGGCGCGGGGTAGTGGCTTACCCGGGCCAGGGTGGGCGCTGGAGCCTGGGTTTCGTCTGGCTGCTGGCAGGCTGCGCGGTGTGGCTACTGCCGCTGCTGATGTCGATCGCCCACGGCGGTGGTGCGGCGGAACTGGCCTACCTGAAGGAGATTCTCCTGCGCCAGACCGCCAACCGTTATGCCAATGCCTGGGATCATCGCGAGCCCTTCTGGTATTTCTTCGTCAAGGTCATCCCGCAGTACTGGCTGCCACTGATCCTGGCCTTGCCATGGCTGGTCCCGGCCTGGCGCCGGCAACTGCAAAAGCGTGATGGGCGCTTCCTGCTGCTGCTTGGCTGGGTCGCCCTGGTGCTGCTGTTCTTCAGCCTCAGCAGCGGCAAGCGCAAGCTCTACATTTTCCCGGCCCTGCCCGGGCTGGTGCTGGCCATCGCCCCGCTGGTGCCCTGGCTGCTCAAACGCTGGTTGCAGCGCCGCCCTGGCTGGCGCAAGGCGTTCACCGCCATTGCCCTGGCCTGGTTCTGCCTGTGGTTCGCACGCGGTTTCGTCGAGCCTCTGAAGGAAGGCCGCAACCCGCACGAAACCTTGATGAGCGAAGCCGCACGCGCCACCGGTGGCGCCGAGCTGGTACTGGTCAACTGGCGCGAAGGGCACTGGCTGTTTGCCCGTCAACCCATCGTCCATTTCGGTTTCGCCAACCAGTCCAAGCCCGAGACGGCGGTGTACTGGTTACGCCAAAACCCCACGGCCTTTGCCCTGATTCCGGCAACGGAACTGGGCCGTTGCTTCAACGCCGACAAGGCTCACCGGCTGGGCGATACCTCGCGCGCCGAGTGGTATGTGGTCGGCGCCGATGCCGACAACGGCCAATGCCAGCCGGTGCTACCGCCACAGGTCTACCACTTCGCCTGGACCAGCAGGGCCGGGAATCTGCAAACCGCAGCACAGGGGCTCGCACAATGACTACCCAGACCTTGCCAGCCCCACGCCGGCACCTGTGGAGACGTTTGAACCGCTGGGGCCAGATCAGCGCACTGGTGGTGCTGTTGGCCATGGCCCTGGTGGGCATCGAAGCCGCGCGCTCGTTCTGGCCGCAGCAACTCTTCGCGCACCTGAGCAACCGCTGGACCGGTGACACCGCGCCCGGGCAGAACGTCTGGCTGCCGGCCTTCAAGCTGAGGATCGACGCCAAGGTCGTGGAGCCAAGCCTGACCAACCTGTCCGGCATCACTTATGACTACGACCGCGACCGGCTGCTGGCGATCACCAATGGTGTGCCCATGGAGCTGCTGGAGCTGAGCAAGGACGGCGACATCCTGGCGCGCTACCCACTGGTGGACTTCGAAGACACCGAAGGCCTGGCGTACCTGGGCAATGGCCGCCTGGCCATCAGCGACGAGCAGATGCAACGGCTGGACGTGATCACCCTGCCCGACCACCCGCAGCCGATTCACGCCAGCGAGGCACAGTGGATCACCCTCGACATCAACCCGACCCACCGCAACAAGGGCTTCGAGGGGGTGACCTACGACCGCCAGCACGATCGCCTGTTCGCCATCAAGGAGCGCGACCCGCGGCAGCTGTTCACCGTCACCGGCATGCTCACGGCGCTCAGCGGCGGCCCCCTGCAGTTGACGGTCAGCGACCGCCGCGACTGGGTCAAGCGCAGCGTGTACGCCACCGACCTGTCCGACGGCTACTACGACCCGCGCACCGGTCACCTGCTGGTGCTCAGCGACCAGTCGAAGAACATCACCGAGCTCGATGGCGATGGCCGCTTCGTCAGCATCCGTTCGTTGCGTACCTGGCTCGGTGGGTTGCAGCATGACGCCCCGCAGCCCGAAGGCATGACCATGGACAGCGCCGGCAACCTCTATGTCGTCAGCGAGCCGAACCTGTTCTATCGCTTCAGCAAGCCCTGAAGTCAGGCCTGTCGACCTTTCGCCTCGGGGCGCTTGCAAAAGCACAAGTCTCGAAATACTGTATGAATAATCAGTATTTCGAGACAACCCCATGCAGCTCATCGCCAAACTCGGCATTCTCGCCGATGCCGCCAAGTACGATGCCTCATGCGCCAGCAGTGGCGCACCGAAACGCAGCTCGCGCGGCAGCGATGGCCTGGGCGCGACCGATGGCATGGGCATCTGCCACAGCTACACCCCCGATGGCCGCTGTGTGTCGCTGCTCAAGGTGCTGCTGACCAACTTCTGCCTGTATGACTGCCAGTACTGTGTCAACCGCCGTTCCAGCAACGTGCCGCGGGCCCGCTTCAGCCCCGAGGAAGTGGTGCGCCTGACCCTGGACTTCTACCGGCGCAACTGCATCAGTGGCCTGTTCCTCAGCTCCGGCATCATCCGCTCGGCCGACTACACCATGGAGCAGCTGATTCGCGTGGCCCGCCTGCTGCGGGAAGAACACAACTTCCGTGGCTACATCCACCTCAAGACCATCCCCGACGCCGACCCGCTGCTGATCGAAGAGGCCGGGCGCCTGGCCGACCGCCTCAGCGTCAACATCGAGTTGCCCACCGATGCCAGCCTCAAGCGCCTGGCCCCGGAGAAGCAGGCACACACCATCCGCCAGGCCATGGGCGTGATCCACCAGGGCCAGCAGGCCGTGGCCGGTGAACCGAAAGCGCCGCGTTTCACCCCGGCCGGGCAAAGCACCCAGGTGATCGTCGGCGCCGATGCCACCGACGACAGCACCCTGCTGCGCAACGCCGAGTCGCTGTATCAGGGCTATGGGCTCAAACGCGTGTACTACTCGGCCTTCAGCCCGATCCCCGACAGCCCTGGCAGCGTGCCCCTGGCCGCCCCGCCACTGCTGCGCGAACACCGCCTGTACCAGGCCGACTTCCTGCTGCGTGGCTATGGCTACAAGGCCGGTGAGCTGCTCGGCGAGGCCGGCAACCTGGCACTGGACATCGACCCCAAGCTGGCCTGGGCACTGGCCAACCGCGAGGTGTTTCCGCTGGATGTGAACCGCGCCGAGCCGGCGCTGCTGGCACGCATCCCCGGCATCGGCCTGCGCAGCGTGCAACGGCTGGTGGCACTGCGCCGCGAGCGACGCGTGCGCTACGACGACCTGATCCAGCTGCGCTGCGTGCTGGACAAGGCACGGCCGTTCATCGTCACCAGCGATTACCGCCCCGCCGATGGCGAGTTGCGCAGCGGCTTGCTCAGGGCGCGCCTGCGCGAACCTCAGGCGCCGCAGCAGATGGGGCTGTGGGGGTGATTGCGCTCGATTGCGATGACCAGTTCGGCACTTGGCGCAACCAGGCCCGCACCTTGCTCGGCCACGGTATCGACCCCGCCGACGTGACCTGGGCGCAAGGCCCGATCCAGGACCTGCTGGCCCTGCCCACACCCTTGCCCGAAGGCCCTGGCCCATTCCGCGCCAAGGTGCCCGCCACGCTGCTGACGCAACTGGAGCAAGCCGCACGCTACCGCGGCGAGCAACGCTGGAACCTGCTGTATGAAGTGCTCTGGCGCGTGGCCCACGGCGACCGCACGGCCATGCTGGCGGGTGACCGCCTGGGCAGCGAATTGCAGCGGCGTATCAAGCAGGTCAGCCGCGAGGCGCACCACCTGCATGCGTTCGTACGTTTCGTGCCGCTGCCCGAGGCGCTGGCCAAGCAGTTGCAGCTGGACCTGGTGGCCTACCACGAACCCGCCCACGACATCCTGGAGAGCGCCAGCACGCACTTCGCCGACCGCCTCGGGCGCCAGCGCTGGCTGATCGCGACGCCACAGGACGGCATCCGCTTCGATGGCCAGGCTTTCGAATATCAGCGCCGTTGCCCTGAAGATTGGCGGCAATGGGCACAAAATGCCGAAGACCCCGGTGCCGAACTGTGGCGCACCTATTACCGGCATACCTTCAACCCGGCCCGGCTCAACCCCGACGCGCTGCGCCTGCACATGCCGGGGAGGTTCTGGCGGCACCTGCCGGAGGGGATGCTGATTCCGCAGCTGGAAGGCCTGGCGCGGCAAGGCAAGCAACGCGACGGGCAGGCGCTGGAGGTGGCCAGCCAGCGTGGCAAGCGGATTACCCGTTCCGGGTGATTTGTGAAAATTTTGTAATGGATTTGGCATACCACCTTCCCAAGGAGCGACACATCCTGACAAACTGATTGCTAACGATTCTCATATTTACTTGTATTAGCAATCATCAGGAGCCCATCCGTCATGTTGTCGCCCCTCGCGCACACGCGCCCCCTGCCCGCCCGCAACCTGCTCGCCATGGCCATCTGCATGGCCGTTGTCACGCCAGCCGTGGCCGAAGATACCCCCACCACACTGGAACTGGGCGCCACCGAAATCAGCTCGGAGGCATTGGGCAGCACCACCGAGGGCTCGGGCTCCTACACCACCGGCTCCATGTCCACCGCAACCAAGCTGCCACTGAGCATGCGTGAAACGCCCCAGGCGGTGACCGTCATCACCCGCCAGCGCATGGACGACCAGGCCATGACCAGCATCAATGACGTGGTCAAGGCCACGCCCGGCCTGTTCCTCGAC
The DNA here is from genome assembly GCF_024349685.1 of Pseudomonas sp. LRP2-20. NCBI lineage: Bacteria > Pseudomonadati > Pseudomonadota > Gammaproteobacteria > Pseudomonadales > Pseudomonadaceae > Pseudomonas > Pseudomonas sp. LR2-20. The sequence continues at coordinate 3,515,818 of NZ_AP025944.1, forward strand.
TACTCCAGCGGCCCGGGCCGGCAGAGCTACTCCTCGCGCGGTTTCAACATCGACAACCTGATGTACGACGGCATCCCCAGCGGCTATACCGGTTGGGTGGTCGGCGCCCAGCCGAACCTGGCGATGTTCGACCGGGTCGAGGTGGTGCGCGGCGCCACCGGCCTGGTCACCGGTGCCGGCAACCCGTCGGCAGCCATCAACCTGGTGCGCAAGCGCCCACTGGCCGAGCAGAAGGTCACCCTGACCGGCGCCGCCGGTAGCTGGGACGACTACCGCGGCGAGATCGATGCCTCCAGCCCGCTAAATGACAGCGGCACCCTGCGCGGACGCGTGGTGGCGTCCTACCGCGACGCCAACAGCTTTGTCGATGATGTCGAGGAAGACCATGGCCTGTTCTATGCGGTGACCGAGGCGGATCTCTCCGATGACACCAGCCTGATGCTTGGTTTCTCGCACCAGAAGGACAAGACCAACTACTTCTGGGGCGCCATGCCCACCGCCCTCGACGGCCACCACATGGGCTTCTCGCGCTCCTACAACCCGGGCACCGACTGGGAGAACAAGGACCAGGAGATCAACACCCTGTTCGCCGAATTGCGCCATCGCCTGGCCAATGACTGGACGCTGCAGCTCAACGCCAACTATGCGCAACAGGATGCGACCTTCACCGGGTCCTACCAGTCGCGCTGGGCTGGCCTGCAGGCACCGCTGCAACGCACGGTCTACCAGTCCAGGCATCAGGAAAACCAGGCCGGCCTGGACGGCTTCGTCAGCGGCCCGTTCGAGCTGCTCGGGCGCACCCACGAACTGGTGGTAGGTGCCAGTAAGCGCATCTACGACATGGACACCCGCAACTACAGCCCGTACGACATGTACTGGCCGCTCAATGGCGGTAAACCGAACTTCGTACACACCGACAACCAGCGTGAAGTCACCACCCAGGATGGCGTGTACCTGACCACCCGGCTGAACCTGGCCGACCCGCTCAAGCTCATCCTCGGCGGGCGCCTGGACTGGTACGACTATGACAACCGTGATGGCGACGGCGATTACAAGGTCACCCGCAACGTCACCAAGTATGCCGGCCTGATCTACGACCTGGACGACCACCACTCGGTGTACGTGAGCTACAGCGACATCTTCACCCCGCAAAGCTCCAAGGACATCTCCGGCACCCCGGTGAAACCGATCGTGGGCAAGAACTATGAGGTCGGCATCAAGGGCGAATACTTCGACGGCGCGCTCAATGCCAGCATCGCGCTGTTCCGCATCGACCAGGAAAACCGTGCCACCCAGGTGTTCGTCGCGAACTGCCCGCAGACTTCCTGCTACGAAGCTTCGGGCGAAGTGCGCAGCCAGGGCATCGACATGGAGCTGCAAGGCGCGCTGACGCCAAACTGGCAGATCGGTGGCGGCTATACCTATGCCCGCGCGCACACCATCAAGGACGCCGCCAACCCCGCCAATGTCAACCAGCGTTTCGATACCGACACCCCGGAGCACATGTTCAAGCTGAACACCGTGTACCACTTCCAGGGCCCGTTGGAGAAGCTGCGGGTCGGTGGCAACATTTCCTGGCAGAGCCGCATCTACAACGACTTCACCGTGGCCGATGGCAGTGAGTACCGGCTGGCCCAGGGTGCCTATGCGGTCACCGACCTGATGGCCGGCTACCGGGTCAGTCAGCATCTCGACCTGCAACTCAATGCCAACAACGTGTTCGACCGCAAGTACTATTCGGCCGTCGCCAGTTCGGTGGACTACGGTGGCGATACCTGGGGGGCGCCACGTAATCTGATGATGACGGCCAAATACAGCTTCTAGCGCCGCCTCAGTCGGCCTGCTGATGCTCAGCCAGCTTCTCCAGCAACGCCTTGGCCAGTGCCTTGTCGGAGAACGGGTTCTGCCCGGTGATCAGTTCACGATCCACCAGCACATGAGGCTGCCAGGCCTGGGCGTAGGTCATGTGACCGCCCGCTCCGGCCATGGCCTTGGCCGGATAGAACTGCAGGCGCTGCGGCTTGAGCGAAGCTTCGAACACCTGCTCTTCCGGGTCGGAGAAGATGGTCATCCGATAACCCTGGTAAACCCAGTCATCGGCCGCCGGCTGCTCGCCACGCGTCAGGGCGGCCTGGTAGCTGGCTGGGTCGCGTTGCGCCGACAGCAGCGCGATGGGCCCGTGGCAGATAGCGGCGGTAGGCTTGCCGGCCTGATGGAAGTGCCGCAGCAAAGCCCCGACATCAGGGTTGTTGGCCAGGTCGATCAGTGGTGCATGGCCACCGGGAATGAACAAACCGGCATAGCGGTCAAGGTCACCGGCCAGCACCTGCTTCACCGACAAGGTGTCGTTGATGCCCGGCAGGCCCTTCACGACCTGCTCGATGCGCCGCATTTCCGTGGCGTCGCCAGCAAAGTACTGGGGATCGATCGAGCGCACGTCCACGCTTGGCGCATTACCCTTGGGCGTGACCAGTACCAGCTTGTAGCCAGCCTTGAGCAACTGGTCGGCGGGCACACCGAATTCATTGAGGTAGTAACCCGTCGGGTAGCGCTTGCCATCCTGCAACATCAAACTGTTTTCACTGGACAGCAGCACCAGCACTTCGCCTTTCGGCGCGGCATGGGCAGCGGCGGTAAGCAATGCGCCAGTCACCGCCAGCACCAGCGAGGTCGTCTTGTTCATCAGGTTTTACCTATCGAGTCATGAGGGAACTGGGCCCATCCTAATCAGGCAGCTATGATTCGATAATTCGAAAGCTTTTATTTCTGTGATCCATAAAATGAATATCGCTAGCAAGGATCTCAACCTGCTGTACCTGTTCCACGTGCTGTATCAGGAACGCAACGCCACACTGGCGGCCGCGCGCATGGCCCTGAGCCAGCCAGCCTTGAGCCACAAGCTCAACAAGTTGCGGCACCAGTTTGGCGACCCGCTATTTGTACGCGCCCCACGTGGCCTGGCGGCAACCCCACGTGCCCATGAACTGGCTCCCGAAGTGCAGCGCCTGGTCGAAGGCCTGGCCGCCTTCTATGAACGGTGCGACGGCCAGGACTTTCTCGCCCGCCCTGCCCGCCTGCACGTGTACAGCACCGATTTCATGGAGCAGACCCTGCTGCCCAGGCTCTTGCCAGTCCTGCGCCGCCAAGCGCCAAACCTGGTGTTGATCACCCACAACACCCGCGGCCAGTTGCCGCGCGAAGCCTTGGAAAAGGGGACCTGCGACCTGGCCATCGCAGGCTTCTACACCGACCTGCCAGACACCTTCCATCAGCAACGCCTGCTCAGCGAGGATTTCGTGGTGCTGGCATCGCGCAGCAACCCGCGCCTGACGCAGGGGCTCGACCTTGAGGCCTTCCTGGCCTGCGACCACCTGCTGACCACGCTCACCGGCGACCTCGATGGCTTGGTGGACCGCGCCCTGCGCGCTGCTGGCCACAGTCGACGGATAGTGGCCGGCTTGTCGAGTTTCCTCGCGCCGACACGGCTCGTTCGCGGCACCGACCTGCTGCTCACCTGCCTGCGCTCGGTCGCCGAAGAAGCCGCCGAACGTGACACAGACTTGTGCATGTACGCCTTGCCCCTGGCCCTGCCCAAGGTCGAAGTGATGCAAATCTGGCATGAGCGGACCCATGCCGATCCGTTGCGGAAGTGGTTTCGTCAACAGCTGCAGGCCGCTGCACGGACTGACGCCAACCCGGCTGCCATCACCAGAGCCTGACGGTATAGTCCACATTGACCCGCAGTTCGTTGTCATCGCGGTGGCTCGCCCCCGCCGCGAAGTCATTGCGATACCAGGCATGGCGCAGGCGCAGCGTCACGCCTTTGAATGTGCCCTGCTGCACGGCGTACGACAGCTCCACATCCTTCTCGCTCTCGCTCAGCCCACTGCCACCCAAATGCGCCAGTTCGATGTTGTCGCCGCGCACGTAGCGCAGCATGCCCTTGAGCCCCGGCACGCCGAACGGCGCGAAGTCCTGGTCGAACTTGACCTGCCAACTGCGCTCCCTGGGGTTGATGAACTCCGAACTGAGCGTACCCTCGGTGATCACCAGCGGCTCGGTGCCGTACAGGTACGGCATGGCAGTATCACCGTCCAGGCGCATGTAGCCAGCCCCGAGGCTGTGGCTGGCCCAGGCGTAGGTCAGCATCAGCGCGGTGTTGCGGTTGTCGACCTTGCCGGCCTTGGCAGCGCCGTCCTCACCGGCGACGAACAGGCGAAAATCGCTTTTCAGGCGGCCCGCACCCAGCGCGCGGTCGTCGACGAAGCCGAAGTAGTCCTGCAGCGGTTTGCCGGGCGGATCGACCAGCTGTTGCGTGAGCGCCAGGAAGATACTTGATCGCAGGCCAGGCCTCTTCGCGGGTTTACCCGCGAAGAGGACGACACGCGCTTGAGCCGAACGATCGGCCGACAATGCCGTCATAACTTGGGCCGGTGCCGCCACGCAAAGAGGACGCGAAATGACCCAGCCCGATCCGTCATACGTCAAATGGCTTGAAGACCGCTCGATGCTCAAGGCCTCGCAGGAGCGGGCTCGCCTGTACTCCGGCCAGTCGCGCCTGTGGCAGAACCCCTACGCCGAAGCCCAGCCACGCCGCGCCACCGAGATTGCCTCGGTGTGGCTGACCGTCTACCCCGACGCAATCATCGCCCCCGAAGGCAGCTCGGTACTGGCGGCGTTGGGCCATGAAGCGCTGTGGAAGCGCCTGTCGGAGATCGGCGTGCAAGGTATCCACACCGGCCCGATCAAGCAATCCGGCGGCGTGCGCGGGCGTGACTTCACGCCTAGCGTCGACGGCAACTTCGACCGCATCAGCTTCGATATCGACCCGCTGTACGGCTCCGAGCAGGAACTGGTTCAGATGAGCCGCATGGCCGCCGCGCACAATGCCGTGACCATCGACGACCTGATCCCCTCGCATACCGGCAAGGGCGCCGACTTCCGCCTGGCCGAGCTGGCCCACGGCGCCTACCCAGGGCTCTACCACATGGTCGAGATCCGCGAGGAAGACTGGCCGCTGCTGCCCGAAGTGCCTGCGGGCCGGGATGCGGTCAACCTCGCGCCGGCACTGTGCGACGAGCTGAAGCAACGCCACTACATCGTCGGCCAGTTGCAGCGGGTGATCTTCTTCGAACCCGGGGTCAAGGAAACCGACTGGAGCGCCACCGCGCCGATCACCGGGGTCGACGGCAAGACCCGGCGCTGGGTGTACCTGCACTACTTCAAGGAAGGCCAGCCGTCACTGAACTGGCTCGACCCCAGTTTTGCGGCCCAACAGATGATCATCGGCGACGCCCTGCACGCGCTGGACTGCCTGGGCGCCCGCGGCCTGCGCCTGGATGCCAACGGCTTTCTCGGCGTGGAGACCCGCGCCAGCGACAGCGCCTGGTCCGAAAGCCACCCACTGTCGATCGTCGGCAACCAGCTGATTGGCGGCATGATCCGCAAGGCTGGCGGCTTCAGCTTCCAGGAACTGAACCTGACCCTCGACGACATCGCACAGATGTCCAAGGGCGGCGCCGACCTGTCCTACGACTTCATTACCCGCCCCGCCTGCCAGCATGCCCTGCTGACCGGTGACACCGAATTCCTGCGCCTGATGCTCAAGGAAATGCACGCCTTCGGCATCGACCCGGCGTCGTTGATCCACGCCCTGCAGAACCACGACGAACTGACCGTCGAGCTGGTGCACTTCTGGACCCTGCACGCCCACGACATGTACCTGTACAAGGGCCAGACCTTGCCCGGCGGCATCCTCCGTGAACACATCCGCGAGGACATCTATGAACGCCTGTCGGGTGAGCATGCGCCTTACAACCTGCGCTTCGTCACCAACGGCATCGCCTGCACCACGGCCAGCCTGATCACCGCGGCGCTGGGCATTCGCGACCTTGAACGGATCAGCCCGGCGGACATCGCGCTGATCCAGAAGGTGCACCTGCTGCTGGTGATGTACAACGCCATGCAACCGGGCGTGGTCGCGCTGTCCGGCTGGGACATGGTCGGCGCCCTGCCGCTGCCGGCCGAGGCGGTGGCCGAGCGCATGGTCGATGGCGATACCCGCTGGATCCACCGGGGTGGCTACGACCTGGCCGGGCTCGCCCCAGAGGCAGAAGCATCGGTGCGTGGCATGCCGCGAGCCCGCGCGTTGTATGGCAGCCTCGACAGCCAGCTGGACAACCCCGCGTCGTTCGCCAGCCAGGTGAAGAAACTGCTTGCCGTGCGCCAGGCCTACGGCATCGCCACCAGCCGCCAGGTGCTGGTCCCCGACGTCCGCAGCCCGGGGTTGCTGGTGATGGTGCATGAACTGCCATCCGGGCGTGGCATCCAGATCAGTGCCTTGAACTTCGGCCAGGAGGTGATTGCCGAGGAGCTGCAATTGACCGGCTTCACCCCAGGGCCGGTGGTGGACATGATCAATGAAACCGTCGAGGGCGACCTGACCGAGGATGGACGCCTGATGGTCAACCTCGAACCTTATGAAGCCCTTTGCCTGAGGATCGTCAACAGCAGTGGGCATGTCTGAAACCTGTATCGGCCTGTTCGCGGGCAAGCCCGCTCCCACAGGATTATCACTTGCCTTGAAGGCTGCGCCGTACCTGTGGGAGCAGGTTTACCCGCGAACAGGCCGGTCTTGCAATTAATGCTCCACGGGCATAGTTTCCTGATGTTTTCCCTCTTTGTGCCCAGGAGCAACTCCATGTACACCGGCATCGTCCAGGCCGTCCGCCCTCTGCTTGATGTGACCAGCTACCCGGGCCACAACCAGTTCACCATCGACCTCACCGCCGAACTGCTCGATGATTTGAAGATCGGCGCCAGCGTCAGTGTCGAAGGCACCTGCCTGTCGGTCACCGAAATCCATGGCAGCCAGGTGAAGTTCGACGCCATGACCGCCACCCTCGAACGCACCAACCTGCGCAACTTCAAGGCCGGCCAAGGCGTGAACATCGAGCGCTCGGCGAAGATGAACGCCGAAGTCGGCGGCCACCTGATGGCCGGCCATATCGCCACCACTGCCGAGATCGTCGAGCTGTCGATCAAGGAAACCGGCGCCTTCATCACCTTCCGCATGCCACCTGAATGGGGCAAGTACGTATTCCCGCGCGGCTTCATCGGGGTCAATGGTTGCAGCCTGACCGTCGCCGATGTCGAGGACAACGTGGTGACCATCAACCTGATACCGGAAACCCTGCGCCAGACCACCTTCGCCAGCTACAGGCCCGGCGAGCTGCTGAACATCGAAGTGGACCACCAGACCATGGTCCTGGTGGACGTGGTGGAGCGCACGATCAAAAGTACGCTTGCCCGCGAAATGCCGCGCTAAAGCCTGCGCATGCTGCCCAACGCCCTCCCCGCGCGCACCGCCAGGCGCCTGCGCCTGCAGGTTTTGCGTGGCCGCGTCGGCCTTGGCCTGGTCGCCGGGCTATCGGTGCTGGCCGGCATGACCGACGCCATCGGCCTGCTGGCGCTGGGTGATTTCGTCTCGTTCATGAGCGGCAACACCACGCGCCTGGCGGTGGCCATCAGCCAGGCAGACCTGGCCCTGGTGCTGCGCCTGAGCGGCGCGGTGCTGGGCTTCGTCGCTGGCAACGCGCTGGGCGTGTTGCTGGCCCGTGGCTTTCACCGCCGGGCCTGGCCGGTGCTGCTGGTGGTGGCCGGGCTGCTGGCCTGCGCCGCGAGCTGGCCGTTCGCCGCAACGTTCCCGGCGCTGCTGGCCGCCACCCTGGCCATGGGCATGATCAATGCCGTGGTGGAACAGGTGAACGGCCTGCCCATCGGCCTGACCTACGTCACCGGCGCCCTGTCGCGCTTCGGCCGCGGCCTGGGGCGCTGGCTGCTGGGCGAGCGGCGCAACGGCTGGCGGGTGCAACTGGTGCCTTGGGCCGGCATGCTGCTGGGCGCCGCCCTCGGTGCCTGGTTGCAACAGCATCTGGGGTTGCAGGCGATGGCGGGCAGTAGTGCCCTGGCCTGCCTGCTGGCGCTGGTGTCGCGGTTCATCCCACGTTCGTGGCAGCGCGGCTACATGCCGCGCTGAGCCTCACTCGATGCGCGGGTGCTGTTGCACCAGCAACTGGCGCTTGGCCTCGAGCTCGGCGATCTGCGCGTCGATGTCTTCGATCTTCTGCTCGATGTTGTCGTGGTGCTCCTGCAGCAGTTCGCGCGCCTCTTCGATGTCCGACGCCGCTGGCGCTGCACCACGCAGCGGCTTGTTGGCGGTTTCCTTCATGGTCAGGCCGGTGACCAGGCCGACCACGGCAATCACCATCAGGTAGTACGCCGGCATGTACAGGTTGCCGCTGCTCTCCACCAGCCAGGCCGCGAGGGTCGGTGTCAGGCCGGCAATCAGCACCGAAATGTTGAAGGCACTGGCCAGGGCGCTGTAGCGAATGTGCGTGGGGAACATCGCCGGCAAGGTCGAGGCCATCACGCCGATGAAGAAGTTCAGCAGCACGGCGATGATCAGCAGGCCGGAGAAGATCAGCCCGAGCGCGCCGCTGTTGATCAGCATGAACGCCGGGATGGCCAGGGCGAACAGCCCGACGCTGCCTACCACGATGAACGGGCGCCGGCCGAATTTATCGCTCATCAGGCCAATGATGGGTTGCACGAACAGCATGCCGACCATGATCGCGATGATGATCAGCACGCCGTGGTCTTCGCTGTAGTGCAGGTTGTGTGACAGGTAGCTGGGCATGTAGGTGAGCAGCATGTAGTAGGTGACGTTGGTGGCGATCACCACACCGATACAGGTCACCAGGCTGCGCCAGTGCTGGGTCGCGACCTCCTTGAACGACACCTTGGGCCCCGAGGCCAGGCCTTCGCGGTCACCCTGCTCGAGCTTGTCCACATGCTGCTGGAACGCCGGGGTTTCCTCCAGCGCATGGCGCAGGTAGAGGCCGATGATGCCCAGCGGCAAGGCCAGGAAGAACGGCAAGCGCCAGCCCCAATCCAGGAACTTCTCATCACCGAGCAGGGTGGAAATCAGCACCACCACCCCCGCCCCCAGCACAAAGCCGGCAATCGAGCCAAAGTCCAGCCAACTGCCAAGAAAGCCACGCTTGCGGTCCGGGGCGTACTCGGCGACGAAGATCGACGCCCCGGTGTACTCCCCGCCCACCGAGAAGCCCTGGGCCATCTTCGCCAGCAACAGCAGGATGGGCGCCCAGATACCGATCGAGGCGTAGGACGGTATCAGGCCGATGGCAAAGGTGCTGAGCGACATGATCACGATGGTCGCGGCGAGGATCTTCTGCCGCCCGAAGCGGTCGCCCAGGGCACCGAAGAACAGCCCGCCCAGCGGGCGGATCAGGAAGGGTACCGAGAAGGTAGCCAGCGCCGCGATCATCTGCACGCTGGGGTCGGCATTGGGGAAGAACACCTTGCCCAGGGCGAAGGCGACGAAGCCATACACGCCGAAGTCGAACCACTCCATGGCGTTGCCCAGTGCAGCGGCGGTGATCGCCTTGCGCATCTTGGCATCGTCGACGATGGTGATGTCTTTCAAGCCGATTGGCTGGACGTTTTTCTTGCGAGATTTCATGCCTGTATCCCTGTCGCTGAAGGCTCTAAGGGATCAGATACAAAGGGACACTAAATAATTCAGCGCTTACTTGTTTTTTCTGTATGTGAATGGCTTGGGAGATGCAGCGCCTGTGAATTCGAGCGCCGCCCGCGCGGCGCATCGCGAGCTGCGCTCGCTCCTACGTTTGTTTCGGGCCAGTAACGCCTGTGGCAGACGCGCGCGACCGCCTTGTTTGCACGACGCGATATCGTGCCATGCGCCAAGGCCTCCGCGCGCAAATCCGCCAGGAATAATTGGCCCGAATCAAACGTAGGAGCGAGCGCAGCTCGCGATGCGCCGCGCGGGCGGCGCTCGATCTTCCCGACAACAAACACCTCGAGGCGGTCTCTGCGGGCCGATCAGATCCCTTCGCGCGCCAGGTCCATGGCGAAGTAGGTCAGGATCAGGTCGGCACCGGCACGCTTGATCGCGCCAATGCTTTCACGCACCACCCGGCCCTCGTCGATGGCACCGGCCAGACCGCCGAACTTGATCATCGCGTACTCGCCGCTCACCTGATACGCCGCCAGCGGCAGGCGCGAGGCGGCGCGGATGTCGGCGATCACATCGAGGTAGGCACCGGCCGGCTTGACCATCAGCACATCGGCCCCTTCCTGCTCGTCGAGCAGCGACTCGCGCACCGCTTCACGGCGGTTCATCGGGTTCATCTGGTAGCTCTTGCGGTCGCCCTTGAGCGCAGTACCGCCAGCTTCACGGAACGGGCCATACAGCGACGAAGCAAACTTGGTGGAATAGGCCATGATCGCAGTGTCGTGGAAGCCGGCACCGTCCAGCGCGCTACGAATGGCCTGCACCTGGCCGTCCATCGCCGCCGACGGGGCGATGAAGTCGGCGCCGGCGGCGGCGGCGATCACCGCCTGCTTGCCCAGGTTGGCCAGAGTGGCGTCGTTGTCCACGCCATGGTCGTGCAGCACGCCACAGTGGCCGTGGCTGGTGTATTCGCAGAAGCAGGTGTCGGACATCACCACCATTTCAGGCACGGTGTCCTTGCAGATGCGCGACATGCGCGCGACCAGGCCGTTCTCGTTCCAGGTGTCGCTGCCGGTGGCGTCCAGGTTGTGCGAAACGCCGAAGGTCATCACCGACTTGATACCGGCACGGGCATAGCGCTCGATTTCCTGTGCCAGCAATTTCTCCGGAATGCGGTTGACGCCCGGCATGCTGGTGATTGGCACGAAGTCATCGATGCCTTCCTCGACGAAGATCGGCAGGATCAGGTCTTCCAGGCGGAACTCGGTTTCCTGGAAGATCGTGCGCAGGGATTCGTTCTGGCGCAGACGGCGGGGACGAACGGAAGGGAAACGGTTGGACATGACAGCTCCAGGGCATTTTTAACGGCGTATACCTTATGCCTGTCGCGCGCCAGTGAAAAGGCCAGATGGCGAGATTCTGTCTTGCGTCAAAGGCAATAGCCGGTTTTTGCCTGTAAGGGCCTCTTCGCGGGCAAGCCCGCTCCCACAGGATCACCGCAAGCTCAAGACAGGTGCTGTACCTGTGGGAGCGGGCTTGCCCGCGAAGAGGCCGGTACAGGAGAACTCAATCCACCAGCCGCGGCGCCCCCACGACACGCCACCCGCGCCCGTTCGATCTACCTGGCACAGGTCAGCTACATCAGCCTGAAGACCGTCGAACCGCTGGAATAGCGGATGCACTTCATAGCGGAGTACCTGGGCATCTTTACCGGCGCGGGATCACTGCATCCACGGCGGCGTTGGCTCTTCAGCCTTGGCCGGCCCGTGCTCGGCCTCTGCCCGCGCCGCACGGCGACGGGCTTCATCGCGCAGGGTGGCGTCGATCTCGCGCATCACCCCGACCACGTCGGCCGCCTGTTCGTCATCTTCAAACTGCCCGCTCAGCGGGCTGTCCGGGCGCAGCTCACCGGCTTCGTACAACGCCCACATCTCGTCGGCGTAGCGGGTGGTCTTGAGCTCCGGGGCAAAGCGCCCGAAATAATGCGCCATGTTCGCCACGTCCCGCTGCAGCATGCTGAACGCATGGTTGTTGCCCGCCGCATCCACCGCCTGGGGCAGGTCGATGATCACCGGGCCATCCGGGCCAAGCAGCACGTTGAATTCGGACAGGTCGCCATGTACCAGGCCGGCGCAGAGCATCAACACAATCTGGCGGATGACGAAGGCATGGTATTCCAGCGCCTCCTCGGCCTCCAGGTGCACGTCGTTCAGGCGTGGCGCGGCATCGCCTTCGGCGTCGGTGACCAGTTCCATCAGCAGCACGCCGTCCTGGAAGTCGTACGGCTTGGGCACCCGCACGCCGGCAGCGGCCAGGCGGAACAGCGCAGCCACTTCGGCGTTCTGCCAGGCGTCTTCGGCTTCTTTGCGGCCGTACTTGCTGCCCTTGGCCATGGCCCGGGCCTGGCGGCTGTTGCGGACCTTGCGGCCCTCCTGATATTCGGCGGCCTGGCGGAAGCTGCGCTTGTTGGCCTCCTTGTAGACCTTGGCGCAGCGTACCTGGGCACCGCAGCGCACCACGTAGACGGCCGCTTCCTTGCCGCTCATCAAAGGCCGTATGACTTCGTCGACCAGGCCGTCTTCGATCAGTGGTTCGATTCGTTTTGGTGTCTTCATCAGGCTGCGTTCGGGGTCCTGGCTGGGGGGTAGACATCCTCTCACAGGCTGGGGCGACTTGCTCGTTTGTCTGCAAGGGCCCGATCAGCTGAACATCACTGCTGCAAATAGCCCTGCAGGTAGTCGACGAACGCCAGCACCTTGCCGCTGGCGCGCCGGTGGCTGGGGTAGACCGCGAGGATGTCTTCACCGAAGGCATCGGGCTCGATCACGCAGTGCTCCATCACCCGCACCAGCCGCCCTTCCTGCAGATAACCGCGTACGCTCCACTCCGGCGTGTGCAGGATGCCGTGCCCCGCCAGCGCATTGCGCAGCAGCAAGTCGTAGTTGTCGCTTTCCAGCCGGGCCTTCTGCGGGTACGGCAGGCGCATGCGCACGCCGTCACACTGCAGCCACCAGAACCTCGCATCCAGCGCCGGGTGAATGTACTTGAGCCACTGGTGCTGGCCGATGCTGTGCGCGGTCACCGGCAGCGGGTTGCGCTCGAGGTAATCGGGGCTGGCACAGAGAAAGATGCGGTTGTGGCCGATGACCCGGGCGATCAGGCCCGGCAGGTCGCTGTGGCCTTCACGCAGCGCCAGGTCGTAACCGGCTTCGATCAGGTCGATAAAGGCGTCGGATAACTCCACGCGCAGCTGGATCTGCGGGTATTCGCGCATGAAGCCGGCACAGGCATCGGCCAGGAACGCCCGGCCGAACGCCAGCGGCGCAGTCAGGCGCAGGGTGCCGGACAGCCCCTGCAACTGGCTGATCTCTTCACCGGCCTCATGCAGGCTCTTCAACACCTGCCGGGCGGTTTCCAGGTAAAGCCGGCCGGCTTCGGTCAGCACGATGCGCCGGGTGCTGCGCTCGAACAACTGGCTGCCCAGCTCACGCTCCAGGTGGGTGACGGCCTTGGTCAGGGCCGAGGGTGTCTTGCCCAGCGCCTCGGCCGCGCGGCTGAAACTGCCATGGTCGGCAGTGGCGACGAACATCGAAATCGCACCCAAGGTATCCATGTGGTTTTTCCTGAATGGCAAAAGGCTTTTTAGCGTTCTGGCGATTCTATGCCAGGCCCGCGCTGGTTAGGCTCGCGTTACACCAATAAATACAAGAGGCTACACATGTCGAGATGTCTTCCTGGGTTGCTGGCGCTGGCCGTGGCTTTTTCCTCCGGGCAGGTACTGGCCGCCGCCGACCTGGTACTGGTCAACGGCAAGATCTTCACCGCCGAGCGCACTAACCCGCAGGTGCAGGCCATCGCCATCGAAGGCGGCAAACTGGTGGCGGTGGGCACCGATGCCCAGGCCCGCGCACTCGCCGACGCGCACACCCAGGTGATTGACCTGCAAGGCAAACGGGTCACGCCGGGCCTGATCGATACCCACTCCCACGCGATCTTCGGCGGCCTGCAGCTCAGTGGTGCCGACATGGGCGGCGAGGCAGTGCCGCTGGACGACTTCGAAGCCCGCCTGCGCGCCTGGCGTGATGACGGGCGCGCCCGCAATGGCGATGTGCTGCAAGTGCTCGGTGTCAGTTCGAACTACTGGGCCCAGGCCAAGGCGCTGAATGAGCGCTTCAGCCAGGGCGAGTGGGCCACCACGCCCATCGTGTTCATCGGCGAGGACTACCACACCGCCTGGGCCAACCAGGCCATGCTCAAGCGCGCCGGTATCGACAAGGCGCTGCTGGGCAGCCTGAGCCCGCAGGAAAAAGACACCATCGGCAGCTTCGACGATGGCCAGCCCAGCGGCTTCCTGGTCGACGCCGGCTGGGACCGGGTCGCCAGCGTACTGCCCAAGGCCGATGCCGCCACCCTGCTCAAGGGGGCACAGGCTGCCGTGCAGTACAACAACAGCCTGGGCATCACCGCCTGGATGGACCCGGCAGCCAACAGCATGCCTGGCGAGGCGATCTTCGCCATCAAGCCCACCGACCATACCGTGGGCGTGCTGCCAGCCTACAAGGCCCTCGCCGAGCAGGGCGGGCTGAACGCGCACGTTGCCGCGCTGCTGGTGGTCAACCCGAAAAGCACCCCTGCCGACCTGCAGACCATCGACAACGTGCGCAAGCAGTTCGCCGGTGTGCCGAACCTGACCCTGCCGGGCATCAAGGTGTTCGCCGACGGCGTGCTCGAATACCCGGCGCAGTCGGCCGCCTTGCTCAAGCCGTACCACAACACCCACAAACCGGGTGAACTGCTGATCGACCCGCAGCATTTCGGCGCGCTGGTCAGCGCCGCCGACCAGCGCGGCTGGCTGGTGCACATCCACGCCATCGGCGACCGCGCGGTGCGTGAATCACTCAACGGCATCGAGCAGGCACGCAAGGCCGGCAACAGTGGCATCCACCACTCGATCACTCACCTGCAACTGGTCAACCCCCATGACTTCGCCCGCTTCAAGGCCCTCGACGTGATTGCCTCGATGCAACTGCTGTGGGCCGCCGGCGACGACTACACAGTCGACATGGTCAAGCCCTACGTCGACGCCACGGCATTCCGTTACCAGTACCCCGCCCATTCGCTGCACAAACAGGGCGCGACCATTGCCGGCGCCAGCGACTGGCCGGTGTCGTCACCCAGCCCCTGGCTGGCCATCGCCCAGGCGGCAACGCGCAAAGGCGCGCAAGGCGTGCTCAATGCCGACGAGCGTCTCGACCGCCAGACCATGCTCTATGCCTACACCGCCAATGCCGCCAAGGCCCTGGGCCTGGAGCAGCAGATCGGCTCGCTGAGCCCGGGCAAGCAGGCCGACTTCGTCATCCTCGACCGTGACGTGCTTGCAGTGAACGACCAGCAGCTGGGCGAGACCCAGGTGCTGGCCACCTACTTCGGCGGCCGCCAGGTGTACGCCCGCTAAGCTGCTGCGCCTCTCTTTACCTGCACGGCATGCCCCCAGGCATGCCGCCTTTTCTATCTGCCACAACAACCACAACACAAGATAGGGACACCGATGAAACACGCTACCCTGGCAGCCGTGTGCGCACTCGCCTGCGCCGCGCTCGCCCCCGCCGCGATTGCCATGCCGATCAACGATGACTTCGCGGTCGACATCGACCTGGCCGCGACCAGCGACTACCGCAGCCGTGGCATCTCGCAAACCCAAGGCGATCCGGCTTTGCAGGCCGATGTCATGCTAAGTCACATCAGCGGCCTGTACCTCGGTGCCTGGACCTCGAACGTCGACTTCGGCTTTGCCAGCAAGACTCGCCAGGAGGTCGACTACTACGCAGGCTGGGCCTGGCAGATGAGTGAGCAGGTCAACCTCGACCTCGGCTATCTCAGGTACACCTACCCCAAGGAGAGCCAATACAACCTGTCCGAGTTCTACGCCATCCTCGATGTACAGGGGTTCAAACTGGCGGCGTACTACTCCAGCGATGCCAACACGCAATACGGCAAGGATCAGGACAGCCTCTACACCTGGGTGGGCTACCACAGGGTGCTGCCCCTGGAAGTCGGCCTGGAACTGCGCTACGGCCGCGTGGACTTCAAGGACCCGAGCTACTGGTCGCATAACGGCCAGTCACGCGACTCGTACCGCGAATGGGAGGCCAGGTTGACCCGCGATTTCCTCGGGCTCACCTGGCGCCTCAGCTACCTGGACACCAACCTGTCGCAGGCAGAATGCGCCAGCAGCTACGGCTTCGACGATGTCTGCAGCGCCACCGTGGTAGCCGCTGTCAGCAAGCACTTCTGAAGCCTCAGGCAACGGCCCGGCGCTGCAGGAGGTAATGCCGGGCCCGGTCGAACGCCCAGTTGTACAGCACGGTGTAAGGCAGGATGATCACGAAGAAGCCCAGCTCGACCATGAACGCCTGCAGCAGCGAGATCTCCAGCATCCAGGCCGCCACCGGCAGGCACCAGACCACCAGCCCGGCTTCGAAGCCCAGGCCATGAACGAAACGCGCCAGTGCTTTCCAGTGGATGCGCGGGGTCACCACGAAGCGGTCGACCAGCGCGTTGTAGACCATGTTCCAGAGCATTGCGATCACCGACAGGGTGACAGCAAGCGTACCAGCCGTAGCCAGCGACTTGCCCATGATCCACGAGAGCAAGGGCGCGCAGAGCAGCACGGCGAAGAATTCATAGCCGACGGCATGGACCATGCGTTCGGTGAGAGAGACCTTTTTCATAACAGATTCCATCAAGTGGTTACGTCGTGGCTCACATTTTCTTTGATGGAACTGATACTCGCGATATAGCACCTATCGCTTTTATCAATACGCAAGGCCTTATCTCTGCCGCGAACATGCAATCAAGCGTTCATTTTCTCGAGGGTTGGCGTGAAATGATTATGCCGTGCCAAGTGCCTTGAGACATCACCGGGCTAGACTTCGAATCGGTCTGGGAACGAAACGCTGAGTGTGGACGTGCCCATGCCGTTCGCCGTAGTTCGCTGGCGCGTTCCCTTTGCTTCCTTACATGCAAGGACGTCAACCATGCGAACGACACAAACAGGCTTTTGCACAGCCTTCCTCGTCTTGTCACTCAGCGCACCCCTGGCTCAAGCCGCCGAACAACCCCAGCCAGCCGCCCCTCAGCTCACGCAACCCAGCACCGACGCACTCATGCATCCGGCCTATGTGAAAACCGTTGCGCGCATGGCCTACCTCTGGGGCTGGCCGATGGTCAACATGATCAACCGCTACGAGCGCATCACCCAGGCCCCTCACCCGGGGCTGCTGGGCGGCATCCTGCCGGCGGCGCCGCGCGGCCAGCTGGGCATGCTGCACGATTACATCACCCCGGCCGAAACCTTTGTCACCTGCCCCAACCAGGATGTGGTGTACGGCCTTGGCTTCTTCTCCCTGGACGACGAGCCCGTGATTGCCCAGGTGCCAGACTTCGGCGAGCGCTTCTGGGTGTACGCCATGTACGACCAACGTACCGATCAGTTCGGTGAACTGGGCAAGCCCTATGCCAGCAAGCCTGGTTTCTACCTGCTGGTCGGCCCGAACTGGCAAGGCGAAAAGCCCGCCGGCGTGGAAGCGATCATCCGCAGCCCCACGGCGCTGGCCAACACCATACCGCGCGTGTTCATGGACGACACCGATGCCGACCGCGCAGCCGTCCAGCAACAGCTCAACCAGATCGTCTTCTACCCGCTCAAGGATTTTGACGGCAAGATGAAGACGATCGACTGGAAGAAAGCCCCCGACATCCCGGTGCCCCATGCAGACAGCGCCAGCCAGGGCGAAACCAAGTGGGTCATCCCGGAAAAATTCTTCGATCAGCTCCCGCAGGTGCTCGACACCGTCGCGCCGATGCCGGGGGAAGAAGCCCTGTATGCCCAGTTCCGCCAACTCATGGCCATTGCCGCAAAAGACCCGGCCATCAAGAAACTGCTGGTCGAAGAAGCCAAGCTGGCCGACAAGGAGCTGATCGCGCCCTTCTTCCAGTGGAAACATAACGGCCGCCCAGCGGGCAATGGCTGGAACCGCTCGACCAACAACGCCCAATGGGGTGTGGACTATTTCAACCGCGCCGGCACCGCCAAGTCGAACATGTTCGACAACCGCCCCAACGAAACCCAGTACTTCTACACCGACTTCGATGGCAACGGTGCTCAACTCAATGGCGCCCACAGCTACGAGGTCACCTTCGCCAAAGGCGAAGAACCGCCCGTGCAGGGCTTCTGGTCGCTGACGCTGTACAACCAGCACCACCTGTTCAGCGCCAATGCGCTTGATCGTTACTCACTGGACACCAAGAACAAAGACCTCAAGCGCAATGCCGATGGCTCGCTGACGCTCTACATTGGCCCGGCATTCCCCGGCAAGGACAAAGAGAGCAACTGGCTGCCATCACCCAAAGAATCCATCTCGCTGTATATCCGCGCCTACTGGGGCAAGGCGCCGATCCTGGACGCCAGCTGGAAGCCGCCGGTAATCAAGAAGATCAAGTAAATGTCGCGTTGCGACGCCAACCCTTGTTCAGGAGGCTGTGCGATGAGTTCCATGCAACGGTTATTCACCCTGTCCACCCTGGCCGCTGCGCTGGCCATTCTGCCGATGGCACAAGCGCAGGATCAGGCACCGGCCTCGCCGCTGATCAAGCAGATCAACAACGGCAACTGGCTTGAGCCCAAAGAGGCCGAAAGCCTGCGTGATGAGCTGTATTACCAGCGCGCAATCCATGCCTACATGACCATGCTGCCGGCACTCAATACCATTGGCATGAAGGACGGTTCGGAGAAAGCCTTCGGTGCCGGCTACAACGTGTTGCCGATCTGGAAGCAACGCATGGACGCTCGGACCATGGTGCCGACGCCCAACGCCGACGTGATCTACTCCATGAGCTATCTGGACCTGAAGCAGACCGGCCCGCTGGTGGTGAAGGCGCCTGCCAACGTCATCGGCATGTTCACCGACTTCTTCCAGCGCACCCTGACCGATGTCGGCGCCGTCGGCCCCGACCGCGCACGCGGCGGGCTCTATTTGCTGCTGCCTCCGGATTACCAAGGGCCGGTGCCGCGCGGTTACTTCGCGGTCAAGTCGCGCACGTACAACGTTTTCCTGTTCTTCCGTACCGTCATGGCCAAAGGCGACGGCAAACCTGACCCGGCTCCAGCGGTGGCAAATGCCGAAACCACCCGCGTCTACCCGCTGTTCACGGTCGAGAAAGACGTCAAGCCGATGCAGTTCCCCGACGCCAGCGGCAAGGCGCTGAACATGATGTACCCGGTTGACAACACTTACTGGACCAAGCTCAAGGCCTTCGTCGACTACGAGCCTGTCGAAGCCATCGACCCCGAGCTGCGCGGTGTGCTGGCCTCGATCGGCATCATCAAGGGCGAACCCTTCAAGCCCACGGCGCGGCAGGACGAGCTGCTGAAGAAGGCCGTCGAAACCGCGCCCAAGATGATCCTGGCCAACCGCCAACTGGGCCGTGAAGACAAGCGCAACCTTTATTACACGGATCGCCAGTACGAAAACACCTGGGCGGGCGGCACCAACGACTGGATGCAGGACAGTTACCTGGACGTCAACCAGCGCGCCAACTTCTTCCAGTTTGCCTACTCTTCGGCACCGGCCATGGTGATGCACACCACCGGGGCGGGTTCGAAGTACCCCTTCACCGGGCGCGACAAGGACGGGAAGTTCCTCGAAGGCAGCAGCACCTACAAACTGCGCCTGCCGCCGAACCCTCCCGCTGCGTTGTTCTGGGCAGTGACCGCGTACAACATCACCGACGGCACCATGCCCGAGACCAAGCAGCTGTTGCCCTCCACCAATGGCTACTATGACATTCCCAAGCAGGCGGACGGCTCTCTGGAGATCTGGTTTGGCCCGGAAAAACCAGCAGATGTGGCGGACGCCGCCTTCATCCAGACCCTCCCAGGGCGCAATTTTCTCGTGGCCCTGCGCTTGTACGGGACTGAAGACGCCTTCTATGACCAGACCTGGAAGCCGGACGATGTCGTGAAAGTCAGGTAGGCAGCCAGGTGTTGATACCGGGCGCAATCAGCCCTGCCCGCTGCGTTTCAAACGCGCCGAAGCCGTTTCCCGCGGCCGGCGCGCGCCCCAGGTGGAAGATCACCCAGCCTAAGGGCTGCGCTGTCGCGGAGCGAACAATGGGCATGTGGGAGCGGGCTTGTCCCGCGAATGGGGCTACGCGGTGCATGGCACCGGCTTTGCCGGTGTTCGCGGGGCAAGCCCGCTCCCACAAGGATCGCGCCACATTCTAGAAATTGAGCAAGACAGTTGCTGCCACAGAACCCCCGATAATGCTCGGGGCGCTCGGGCGGCCTCACCGTCCATGGGCAGGACGTCAAGCAAGCGTCAGCCCGAGGGCAATGGCGCTGGCTTCAAGCTTCGCACGCTCCCCCTCCAGAAACACATAGGTAGCCTGCAGCGCGGAAATCTTCGTCTGGATTTCGGCCATCTTGTTGGCGACCAGGGCTGCGCCTTGCGCGCAATTGATCGTATTTCCCCGCCTGGCCGTAAGGATGTCGCCGATTTCAGCGAGTGAGAAACCTACGCCCTGGGCACTTTGAATGAACGCCAGATCGGCAACGGTCTGCTCACTGTAGCTGCGGTAGTTGTTAGCCTGGCGCTGGGCGGTGATAAGCCCGAGCTGCTCGTAATAACGCAGGGCGTGGCGGCCAACCCCACTGCGACGTTCCAACGCTCCAATATTCACACGCAAAACCCTTGACTGTAGAGCACGCTCTACACCTTAGCCTGCGCCGATCATCCATACAAGGAATCAGGCATGAGCGTGGAATGCTTCGTTACAGGCGGCAGTGGATTCGTCGGGCAACATCTGTTGGCACACCTCACAACGGCAGGTCACAAGACCTGGGTGCTGATGCGCAGCCCCGAAAACATCGAGCGCCTCAGGGAACAGGTAGGCCAGCTGGGCGGCAACCCTGCCTTGGTCCACGCCGTTGAAGGCGATATCAGCAGGGACGGACTTGGGCTCAGCGACGCAGGCAGGCAGTGCGTGTCTACGGTCTCCGTGGTTTTTCACCTTGCGGCGCAATTCTCCTGGGGGCTGACAATGGAGCGCGCACGCGCCGTGAATGTACAAGGGGCGCTGAACGTGGCCAGGCTTGCCGCGAACCAGCGCATCCGCTTGCTGATGGTGGGCGGCTTCATGCTGCAAAACCTGGGTCACCTGGCCAGCATCGGGGTGGATTACGATTGCCCTGAAAACACCAAATGGCCTGCGGTCTACGGCCGTGTCGGTGGCTATGAAGGCAGCAAGCTCGAGGCTCATTTTGCCGTCATCCGCTACATGCAGCAGGTGGGTGCGGATTACACCATCGTTCATCCTGCCACGGTATGTGGGCACAGCCAGAGCGGGCACATCCTGAAGGGACAGCCGCTGGCCGAACTCATCCGCAATCTGGCCCAAGGCCGGTTCAAGGCAGTCCCCGGTTCGGCCAGGCACTGGTTGCCATTGGTCAGCGTCGATTACCTGGTGAGGATGATCACCTGTGTCGCGTTCGACCCCACCATGGCAAACCGTCAGGTCCTTGCGCTTTATGAAGACACGCCGAATTTGCAGGGGATGCTTGAGCAGATGGCAAGAACGCTGCAGGTCAAGGCGCCCCGCCGCCATGTGTCGATTGCGCTGCTGCGATGGTTCCTGATGATTCCCGGCCTGGCGAGCCGACTGGCGATCAGCGCCGAGTCACTGGACTTCATCCAGACGCAACGCTTCGACATGACCGATAGCAAGCAGCTGGAACGCAAATATCAGTTCAGCCACCCCGACATGGTGCGTACGCTGGAAATGACGGTGCGCTACGCCAACGGCCACTTGGGCAACTGAGAAATGCCAATCAGGCACCCGTGCATCACGCAGCTCTCTGTGCAGCAGGTTCACTGCCTGTTGCTTTTTGCCGCATTCACTCTAATGTAGAGATAGGTACATTTTATGTAATAGGTACTACATGATTAGCTGGTCACTGCTGATTCTCGGGCTGCCGACAGCCAACGCTACCGAGCGCATGCGCGCTTGGCGGGCCCTGAAAGCCTCGGGTGCTGCCGTGCTGCGCGATGGTGTGTACCTGTTGCCGGAACAAAATGCCGGACGCGAAACGTTCGAAGCCGTGGAGCGAGATGTGCTGGCTGTCAACGGCACGGCGTATCTGCTGTCGGTGCCTGAGCATGAAGAGCGTTTCAGCGGGCTGTTCGACAGGCGCGATGAGTACGCCAGGCTGCTGGAAGACATCGCAGGCTGCCGGGCCAAGCTATCCGCAGACAATGCGCTGCAGACAGCAAGGCAGGTGCGCAAGCTCAGAAAGGCTTACAGCCAGTTGGCAGCGATCGATTTCTTTCCTGGAATGCTCAAAACCCAAGCCGACGCGGCGCTGCAGGAGGTCGAATCCGCTATTGGCCGGGCACTGTCTTGCGATGAACCAAGCGCACACGACAAGGTGATCAAACGGTTGCAGCGCAGCGACTATCAGGGTCGCCGCTGGGCAACGCGAAAGCGCCCTTGGGTGGATCGGTTGGCATGTGCCTGGCTGATTCGCCGCTTCATCGATAACGACGCGCAGTTCATTTGGCTGGACAGTCCCGACGACTGCCCGAGCGATGCGCTCGGTTTCGATTTTGATGGCGCGCAGTTCAGCCATGTCGGCCACAAGGTGTCGTTTGAAACCCTCATCGAAAGCTTTGCCGTTGAGCAGCCAGGCCTGTCTCGATTGGCTGCTGTCGTTCATTACCTGGATGTCGGTGGAAACCTGCCCTGCGAGGCGCCTGGCATCGAGCGCATCCTGGCAGGCATGAGAGAAAGCATGGGCGATGACGATCAACTGACCACGGTCGCCGGCAGCGTCTTCGATGGCCTGCTGGCGGCATTCGCGAGCGAGGAAAATGCAAATGGTTGAGACCGCCTGCCCCGTTGGCGAACAGCCTCCAACTCAGGCAGTTCCGCGGCCGATTGGCTTGTTCGAAGCTTTTCTGTTCTGGCTCAAGCTTGGCTTCATCAGCTTTGGCGGCCCCGCCGGGCAAATAGCGATCATGCACCAAGAACTGGTTGAACGGCGGCACTGGATCAGTGAGAAGCGGTTCCTGCACGCGCTGAACTACTGCATGTTGCTGCCAGGCCCCGAAGCACAACAACTGGCCACCTACATCGGTTGGCTCATGCATCGCGCCTGGGGTGGAGTGATTGCCGGGGTGCTGTTCGTACTGCCCTCACTGTTCATCCTGATTGGCTTGTCCTGGGTGTACATTGCCTTCGGCGAGGTGCCGGTGATCGCGGGAATTTTCTACGGTATCAAGCCAGCGGTCACGGCGATAGTCATTCATGCAGCCCATCGTATTGGCTCACGCGCACTCAAGAACGGCTGGCTGTGGGCCATGGCCGCAGCCTCGTTCGTGGCAATTTTCGCCCTCAAGGCGCCATTTCCGCTGATCGTGCTGGTTGCCGGAATTGTCGGCTACATGGGCGGGCGCTTCGCGCCCGGCAAATTCATGATGGGTGGCGGCCATGGGGCCCCCAGGAACAGCTACGGTCCGGCCCTGATCGACGACGATACGCCAACGCCTGAGCATGCGCGATTTCGGCTGGGGCGTTTGCTGCGACTGGTACTGGTTGGCGCAGTACTCTGGACCTTGCCGATGGGCCTGCTGATGCTGACGTTTGGTTGGGACGGCACCCTGACACAGATGGGCTGGTTCTTCACCAAGGCCGCACTGATGACCTTCGGCGGTGCCTACGCTGTGCTGCCGTATGTTTATCAAGGCGCTGTCGGGCATTACGGCTGGCTGACGCCTACCCAGATGATCGATGGCCTTGCCTTGGGAGAAACCACGCCAGGGCCGCTGATCATGGTGGTTGCCTTCGTCGGCTTCATCGGAGGCTACGTGCAACCGATGTTCGGTGCGCAACACCCCTTCCTTGCCGGCGCAGTCGCGGCGAGCCTGGTCACCTGGTTCACCTTTCTGCCGTCGTTCCTGTTCATCCTTGCCGGTGGTCCGCTGGTGGAGTCGACCCACAACGAGATGAAATTCACCGCACCGCTGACAGGGGTCACCGCCGCAGTCGTGGGCGTGATCCTGAACCTGGCCTTGTTCTTTGGCTACCACGTGCTTTGGCCGAAGGGTTTCAGCGGGGCGTTCGAGTGGCCTTGCGCACTGATCGCGGTGGCTGCAGCGATTGCCTTGTTCCGCTTCAAACGGGGCGTGATCCAGGTGCTATTTGCCTGCGCATTGGCCGGCCTGGCCGTTCATATGTTGCGTGGTTGAAGCCAACTACCGGCCGACAGCATCGGCCGGTGTTTCATCACCCCATTGCCGGTTGGCGGGCAGGTGTCACAGCAAATCGGGGAATGCGGCGCCAAGCAGGCCAGGGTCCTTCAGGATCGATGCACTGCTGACGATGTCCGGGGCCAGCCAGCGGTCCTGGGCATAGGCCGGAACCCGTTCGCGCAACAACCGCCAGGCAATCTGGGTGCCTGCACCAAAGCGCTGCTCCTTGAGGAACTCGAAGGCCTGGGCCGCCAACAGGTATTCGATGGCGAGGATCTGCGTACAGTTCTCCAGCGCGCGGTGCAGCTTCAACCCGGCATTGGTGCCCATGCTCAGATGGTCCTCCTGCAGGCCGGAGGTGACGTAGTTGTCGATAACGGCCGGCTGTGCCAGCTGACGGTTTTCTGCACACAGCGAAGCGGCCACATACTGGACAATCATCATGCCCGAGTTGACTCCCGGCTGGCTGACCAGGAAGGCCGGCAAGCCGCTGACCAACGGGTTGATCAGGCGATCGAGCCGACGCTCGGCAATCGCCCCGATTTCGGCCACCGCAATCGCCAGCAAGTCGGCCGCCATGGCCACGGACTGGCCGTGCGGGTTGGCCTGGGACACCACCCGATAGGACTCGGGTGTACCCAGCAACATCGGGTTGTCGGTGGTGGAGTTGAGTTCGGTTTCGATCTGCCGCGCAGCGTGTGCCAGCTGGTCCCGCGCCGCGCCATGAACCTGCGGGATCGAGCGAATGCTCAAGGCGTCCTGGGTGCGAATGCCGTGGCTGCTGGCAATGATTTCGCTGCCGTCGAGCAGGCGCCGCAGGTTACTGCCCACACGCTGCATGCCGGGGTGCGGTTTCATCGCGATGATTTCAGGGTCGAAGGCGTCGAGCTGGCCACGCAGGGCCTCGAAGCTCATGGCGCCTATGACGTCCGCCCATTGGCTCAAGCGCGTGGCGTCGTCCAGCGACAGGCAGCTCAGGCCGGTCATGCAAGGGGTACCGTTGACCAGGCACAGACCATCCTTGGCCCCCAGCCTGAGCGGTGCCAGGCCAACCTCGTCCAAGGCTTGCTGCGCCGGGACGATCCGGCCGCGGTAGCTGACCTCGCCGACGCCCAAAAGGCTGATGCTGATATGCGCCATGTGGGTCAGGTACCCCACCGAACCCTGCTGCGGGACCTGCGGGGTGATGTGCTGGTTGAGCAGGGTCAGCAGCGCCTCGACCACCTTGCGCTGAAGGCCGGAGCGGCCCTGGCAGAAATTGATGATCGCCGCGCACATGATCGCCCGGGTCTGTTCATCGGACAGCGCTGCGCCTACGCCGCAGGCATGGCTGAGCAACGTGTTGTGCGACAGCTGGCTGAGTTGTTCGTCCTGCAACGAGACATTGCACAAGGCGCCAAGCCCGGTGTTGACGCCATAGGCGCGCTCACCGCTGGAAACGATGCGCTGGACAATCGCCTGGGCATTCTCGATGCGCGCCCAGGCCGATGGGGCCAGCTCAAGCTTCGCCCCATGCCGCGCCACGGCCACCACGTCCTGCCAGCGAACAGGCGCGTCGGCGATGATGATTCTTTCGGCAAACGACATACACGCGGTTCCTTAAAGCGAAGCTACGCGGCGCTGCACGAAACGATCTACGTATTCGTCCGCAGGCTGGTAGAGGATTTCTTTCGGCGTGCCGACCTGGATCAGGCGACCGTCCTTGAGAATGGCAATTCGGTTGCCGATACGCACGGCTTCGTCCAGGTCGTGCGTGATGAAGACGATAGTCTTGTGCAGGGTCTTCTGCAGTTCCAGCAACTGGTCCTGCATTTCGGCGCGAATCAGCGGGTCGAGGGCACTGAAGGCTTCGTCCATCAGGATGATGTCGGTGTCGGCAGCCAGAGCGCGGGCCAGGCCCACGCGCTGTCGCATACCACCCGACAACTGGTGCGGGTAGGATCTTTCGTAGCCCTTCAGGCCCACGGTATTGATCCAGTGCTGGGCTCGCTCGGCACACGTGGCCTTGCTCTCGCCACGGACTTTCAGGCCATAGGCAACGTTGTCCAGCACGGTGCGGTGCGGCAACAGGCCGAAGCTCTGGAACACCATGCTGATCTTGTGCCGGCGAAATTCGCGCAGGGCCTGCATGTCGTATTGCAGGATGTCTTCGCCATCGACCAGGATCTCGCCGCTGGTCGGGTCGATCAGGCGGTTGAAGTGACGCACCAGGGTCGACTTGCCCGAGCCCGACAGCCCCATGATCACGAAGATCTCACCGCTGCCGATGGACAACGACAGATCGTTGACCCCGACCACGCAGCCGGTTTCTGCCAGGACCTGATCCTTGGCTTTGTTCTGGCGGATCAGTTGCAGGGCATCTTCGGCGCGCGCACCGAAGATCTTGAACACATGCTTGACTTCGATCTTGTTCATCATCTGCTTCGCGCTCATTTGCCCACCCCATGCCGTGACCGGCCATAGGCCTGGGTAATGCGGTCGATCACAACCGCCAGAATCACAATGGCCAGGCCCGCTTCGAGGCCGCGGCCCACGTTCAGGGTCTGAATGCCGACCAGCACGTCTTCACCCAGACCCCGGGCGCCGATCATCGACGCGATGACCACCATCGACAGGGCCATCATGGTGGTCTGGTTGATGCCGGCCATGATGCTCGGCAACGCCAGTGGCAGTTGCACGCCGAACAGTTGCTGCAGGCGATTGGCACCGAAGGCATTGATTGCCTCCATGACCTCGCCATCCACCTGGCGAATGCCCAGGTCGGTCAGGCGAATCAGCGGCGGCGCGGCATAGATGACGGTGGCAAAGATCGCCGGCACCTTGCCCAGGCCGAACAGCATCAGTACCGGAATCAGGTACACGAAGCTGGGCATGGTCTGCATGATGTCGAGCAGCGGCATCAACACCGCCCGCAGGCGATCGTTGCGCGCCGACAGGATGCCCAGTGGAATGCCGACCAGGACCGATATCAGGGTGGCCACCAGCATCAGCGCCAAGGTCTGCATCAGCTTGTCCCACAGGCCTACCGCGCCGACCAGGAACAGCAGGCCGACGATCACCGCCGTGGTCGCGACCTTACGGGTGGCATGCCAGGCAACCCCCGCGACAATGGCCAGCATCAGCCACCAGGGTGTGGCGCGCAGCAGGCCTTCGAGGTTGACGATGGCCCACAACAGGGTGTCGGAGATGTGCCGGAACACGTCACCGTAGTTGCTTACCAGCGCATCGACCCAACCATTGACCCAGTCGGCAATGGAAAACGTGAAGTTTTTGGGAAACATGGAATTCTCTCGAGCAAGTGCAGGAAGCGGACGGTCGTGTGGCGTGTCCGGCAGGCGCCGGGCGCGCCCGCACGCTCAGAGTGCCGCGTCGACCTTTTTGGCTGCGTCTTCGCTGACCCAGCTGTGCCAGACTTCGGGGTGTTCCTTGAGGAACAACCTGGCCAGGTCCGGTGATTCGATGCGCTCTTTGCTCATGCGCGCCAGGTTCTGGTTCAGCAGATCGATCGGCAGGTTGACCTTTTCCAGTACTGCCACCAGTTCCGGCGCCTGCTCGTGGAAGGCCTTCGACACCCCCACCTTGATGGCCACGGATTTATCTACACCTGGCTGCTCGTCCAGCTTGACCAGGTCGGCCTGGCCCATCAGCGGCGTCGGCGACCAGTAATAGAACAGGATCGGCTCGCCACGCTTGTAGCTCGACAGAACGGCGGCATCCAGTGCCGGGCCGGTACCCGGGCGGAAGTTGGTGTAGGTGTTCTCCAGGCCGTAGCGCTTGAGCATCTCGCTGTTGTCCAGCTCGCAGGTCCAGCCAGCCGGGCAATTGTAGAAACGCCCCTTGTCCGGTTCTTCCGGGTCCTTGAATACCTGGGCGTATTGCCCCAGGTCGGCGATGCGCTTGAGGTTCGGTGCCTTGGCTTCGAGTTTGCGCTTGGCATCGCCTTCGATCACATAACGTGGCACATACCAGCCTTCGACCGCGCCAACCACGGGCGAGCCGACGCCAACGACCTTGCCGGCCGCCGCAGCCTTGTTCCAGACCTCGCTGCGCCCTACCCATTCTTCGGCAAACACCTGGATATCATTGCTGCTCAGGGCGTTTTCCATGGAGATGGAGTTACCCGGCAGGCTATCGGTCTCGCAGCCATAACCATTCTTCAGCACGAACTGCATCACATCAGTGAGCAGCATCCCGCTTTCCCAGTTCAAACCAGCAAATTTCACCGGTTTGCCCGATTCGCACCAACCGGCCGCCTGGCTGACGCCGGCGGTCGCCAGCAGGCCGATTGAAAGTGTCGTGGTCAGCAGAGCCTTTGTAATTGTCATTGTGACGCTCCCAAACAAGAACATTGATTGCAGTATTCGAGGGCATCCGGCCCAAAGAGGGACGCCAGGCTGGCTGGCGCGCCTTGCCTTGGTGAGCACTGCGCAGGAGAAATATTTCACAATGTAAAAAAAGGATAAAATAATAAGTCCTGATGCATCACAACGGAAAAACCTATGAAGTTCACATTGCGCCAACTTCGCTATGCGCTCGCAGCGGCCAAGCACGGCAACCTGACCACGGCGGCCATGGAGCTTCATGTTTCCCAACCCTCCATCTCGGCGGCCATCACCGAACTGGAGGAGGTGCTGGGGCAATCGATTTTCATCCGCCAACGTGGCCTGGGCATCTCGCTGACCCCCTTCGGCCGTACCGTCATGGTCCAGGCCCGGCGCGTGCTGGCAGAGGCGCAGACCTTCGCCGAGATCCATGCCAATGCAGGCGAGTGTGTGGGCGAACTGGTGGTCGGGTGTTTCGAGGACCTTGCGCCCTATTGCCTCCCACAAATCGTGCGACGGCTGCAAGCGTCCTACCCAAAAGTCACTGTCGATATGCGCGATGGCAGCTTCGAGTATGTTGGCAAGCGGCTGAGTGAGGGAGCGATAGAGCTGGCGATCACCTACGATCTGGGTTTGCCGCCGAACACTCAATGCACTCAGCTGTGCCAGCTGACCGCTCAGGTCCTGCTGGCGGCCGACCACCCGTTGGCCAAGGCGTCGCGCGTCAGCCTCAAGGCACTTTCCGAATACACCTTGGTGGTCACCGATCAGGTTCACAGCTGGCAGCATGTGCTGGACCTGTTCAGCTTCTATGACCTTGCACCCGCCGCTGTGCACCGTGTGCGCACATTCGAACTGCAGCGCAGCCTGGTCGCCAATGGGTTTGGCGTGGCGTTGATCTACACCCGGCCATTTGGTGACCGCAGTTATGACGGCCAAGCGCTGGTCTGTCGCCCGACCGAAGAGAAACTGCCCACCCACAGCATCGTGCTGGCGCAAGACCTGCGCTATCCGCTGACGCCGTCGGCCGAGGCGTTCAAGGAACTGGCGGTGGCCTGGTTTGCGGAAAGACCGTCGTTTGCATCCGAGTGAGCGGCCATGACCTGAGCCGCTTATAAATCGCACAACAGTTCGGTAATCGCACAAATTCCGCTCGGGCCCCTCTACTGTTGCCCAGTCTTGCGGCACGCTATAGGCAAGTCAGCACATAACTCAAAGCGCTGAATGGCCCCACCGCGTCAGCACGCGGCCAGGTCGACAATCCATACTCCAGGAAGAACCAGGAGCTCGCTGTGATCAATAAAACGTTTGAGTCCATCGCCAGCGCGGTGGAAGGGATTACCGACGGTTCGACCATCATGGTCGGCGGCTTCGGCACTGCCGGCATGCCATCTGAGCTCATTGATGGGCTGATCGCCACCGGTGCCCGCGACCTGACCATCATCAGCAACAACGCCGGCAACGGCGAGATCGGCCTGGCCGCTCTGCTGATGGCCGGCAGCGTGCGCAAGGTAATCTGCTCCTTCCCGCGTCAGTCTGACTCCTACGTCTTCGACGAACTGTACCGGGCCGGCAAGATCGAACTGGAAGTCGTACCGCAAGGCAACCTGGCCGAGCGTATCCGCGCCGCAGGTTCGGGCATCGGTGCGTTCTTCTCGCCGACCGGCTACGGCACCCTGCTGGCCGAAGGCAAGGAAACCCGTGAGATCGACGGCCGCCAGTACGTGCTGGAAATGCCGCTGCACGCCGACTTCGCGCTGATCAAGGCGCACAAGGGTGACCGCTGGGGCAACCTGGTCTACCGCAAGGCCGCGCGCAACTTCGGCCCGATCATGGCCATGGCCGCCAAGACCGCCATCGCCCAGGTCGACCAGATCGTCGAACTCGGTGAGCTGGACCCGGAACACATCATCACCCCGGGTATCTTCGTCCAGCGCGTGGTCGCCGTTTCCGGCGCTGCCGCTTCTTCGATCGCCAACGCTGTCTGAGGCCTGCCATGACCATCACCAAAAAGCTCTCCCGCACCGAGATGGCCCAGCGCGTGGCCGCGGACATCCAGGAAGGCGCATACGTCAACCTGGGCATCGGCGCACCAACCCTGGTGGCCAACTACCTGGGCGACAAGGAAGTGTTCCTGCACAGCGAGAACGGCCTGCTGGGCATGGGCCCAAGCCCCGCGCCAGGCGAGGAAGACGATGACCTGATCAACGCCGGCAAGCAACACGTGACCCTGCTCACCGGCGGTGCCTACTTCCACCACGCCGACTCGTTCTCGATGATGCGTGGCGGCCATCTGGACATCGCCGTACTGGGCGCCTTCCAGGTATCGGTCAAGGGCGACCTGGCCAACTGGCACACAGGTGCCGAAGGTTCGATCCCCGCCGTGGGCGGCGCGATGGACCTGGCCACTGGCGCCCGCCAGGTGTTCGTGATGATGGACCACCTGACCAAGTCCGGCGAAAGCAAGCTGGTGCCCGAGTGCACCTACCCGCTGACCGGCATCGGTTGCGTCAGCCGTATCTACACCGACCTGGCCGTGCTGGAAGTCACCGCCGATGGCCTGAAAGTGGTTGAGATCTGCGCTGATATCGACTTCGACGAATTGCAGAAGCTCAGTGGCGTGCCGCTGATCAAGTGATCCGCGTTACCGGACCGAACGGCGCACGGGTACCACGATCATTGCGCTGAGCGGTCCGGGTTTACCGACGCCAGCGGCCGCAAGGCCGCTATCGCGCCCCGCCCCCCGACTTGCTGGTGGTTACAGCTTCTCAAGCGCCGGCAAGCCCTCTGCGGCCTTGCAGCCAAGGCTGCGCATCAGGTCACGCGTAGCCTCGAAGAAGATGTCGTTGAAGGCCTCGGCACATTCCGGGGTGAGCCGGCTGGAAGGGCCGGAAAGCACCAGTGCACCGACCAGTTCATCGCCAGCACCATACACGGGAAAGGCCACCGATGCGGCATGCGGGTCTGTGGCCCCCATCGAGAAAAACGGCCGGCGCATGGCGATACCGTTCGCATAAGGCGCGCGCAAAGCCTGGGCGCCAGCGGCGTCGTCCATCGGTCGCATGTCACCAGGTTGAACGTGCATGCGCAGGCGATGAGGTGAGTTGACTCGATACTGGCACATCCGGTAAGCGCCGTGGCGTACGTAGAACGAAGCGGTCTCGCCAGTACGCTCTGCCAACAGATGCAGCCGGGGCATCACATGACGCTCCAGATCGATGCCTTCCTCATAGACCGCATTGAGCCGCATGACCTCGCTGGCCAGTTGGTAGCGCCCGTCTGCCATGCGATTGACAAAACCATGATTCTCCAGCGAGACCATCAGACGCATGATGGTACTTTTGATCAGTCCGGTACGCTCGACAAGCTCCACAAGGGTCAAAGACGTGTCCCCTACCTGGAACGCAGAGAGCACTGTCAGCACGCGATCAGCCGAAGCCACGCCATTCACCGCAGGACGCGGCCGAACATTAACCATCAGTAGGTCCTCACCTTTGAAATGCCCAAGTCTTTGTCAGGGCCAAGAAAATCATTATCTGCCAATGCCCTGGCAACCGCCATCATGCCAGCAATAGCCGATGCGGCACCATCATCGTTGAAGGTGAAGTGTCTTGAGCACAAGTGCAGCCGGCCAGCCATCACGCCGACCGGCCAGGAACAGGGCTTGCTCAAGTGGTGATGCTGAGCTCACCCGGCGCCATGCTCGTCATCCCTCGATCCTGTAGGTTTCCCGGGCAGTACCGCTGAACAGGCGATCCTTGTCAGCCTCGGCGAAGTCTGCGACCACACGCTTGAACGCGTTCCACAGCACACCGTAGCCAAACATGCCCTTGTCGACCGGGAAGTTGCTTTCGAACAGGCAGCGCTGTGCACCAAAGCAGTCTATCGCCTGCAGCAGGTACGGCCGCCACACAGCAGCCAGCGCGGCCGAGCCTGGTGGCCGGGAGGCGACATGGTGATCGAAACCTGCCACTTTCATCCCCAGCCCTCCCAGCTTCAAGCGAACGTTGGCACATTGCGCCAGTTGGCGAAGGTCAGCCGACCAGCGCGCGAATACCGCATCGCGCTGGCCGGCATACGGCCCTGCACCCAGCGGCCCGCCGAGATGGTCGACAACGATGAGCAGCTCCGGAAACGTGCGGGCTACCTCAAGCACCTCACCCAACTGGGTATGGTAGGCCCAGATATCCAGCACCAACCCACGCCGCTGAAGCTGGACGAGCCCTCGGTGGAATGCCGGCTCCAGCAGAATGCCCGGCGGTGGCGGCCGGGGGTTGGAGATCAGCCGCGGGTCCGCATGCCAGGCCGTGGTATTGCGAATCCCGCGCAGACGCGGGCCAGCGCGCTGGAGCATCTCGTCGAGCACCGGCGCCACGGCGTCGCCCAGCAGCAGGTTGGCACCGCCGACGATGGCCGCGCACAACCGCAGCTCCCCCAGCACGCCGCTGGCACTGTACGCCGCCACACCGTTGGCATACTCGACCTCGCCCACCGCCTGAAACGGCTCCGGGCGGTCGACGGCAAGCATCGAACGGCATTGGACATACACCGAGGCGACCAGCCGATGGCCGCAGGCGATGTCGGCCAGATAATCCTCGGCGAGATAGCGCTGGCCGGGCCGGTCCCACAGGTGATGGTGGGCATCAATGATGGCGCGGTTGGGGTCCAGGGGCGCTTCACTCACCTGGGCGAGCCACTGTGGTCGGACCGGGGCGTGGGGAGCATGCATGGTCGGCTCCTGCTGCTGGCTCAAAACAAGGCCACGGTGTAGTTGACGATCACCCGGTTCTGATCGCCATTGCGGGTCGCTTCACTGTGGGACTTGCCGTTGCGCCAGGCCACGCCCAGCCCCTTGAAGGTACCGCTCTGGATCACGTAGTCCAAGGAAAAGTCCCGCTCCCACTCAGACTGTTCGCTGCCACCGGCAGTCTGAATGTGCTCACCGTTGAGGTACATCACCGAGGCCTTGAGCCCAGGCACACCCAACGCCGTGAAGTCGTAGCCATACTGCGCAAAGCCAGTGCGCTCGCCAGCACGGGTGAAGCTCAGCAGCATCTTGTCGGTCCACAGGTACAGGCTGCTGCCACCGGCGCCCTTGTCGATCGACCCCTGGTTGATCTGCACGAAGTTGCTGTCGTCGGAAACGCGCTGGTAGCCCAGCATGAGCGAGTGGCCACCCAGGCGATAGGTGAACGCCGCGCTCCACAGGTCGCTGTCGATCTCACCGTCCCCATCGGCGGTATAACCGCCGACCGTATAGCCCCGCGCCCTTCCCGAAGCGCTGCCGTTGGCACCGTCCGAGCGGGTGCGGAAGTAACGCAGGTCGGTGGTCAGCGAACTGTCGTCAGTAAGTGCCAAGGTGTGATTGAGGCCGGCGAAATGCTGCTGGTAGTAGTCTTGCAACTCGCCAACGTAGTACTGCAGCACGAGCGCATCGGTGGCACGGTAATCGGCACCGGCAAAATAGAAACGGTCGCTTTCCTGGGTGCCGCCACTCACGGCCATGCCGGTCAGGTCGGTGGAAGCCCGGCCCCGCGCGCGGTCCAGCGCACCGCCGACCAGCATGAGGTTGTCGAACTCCTTTGACTGCAACTGCACGCCCTGGAAGGTCTGCGGCAACAACCGACCATCCGAGGCCACCAACACAGGCATTTTCGGCATCAACTGGCCAACCCGCAGCTCGCTCTTGCTCGCTTTCAGCTTCAGGGTCGCGCCGGCACTGCCCCACTGATCCACCGCACGCTCGCCATCGGAAGGGATCATGGTGCTGCCTGCGTGCCGACCACGGCCACTGTCCAGGGTCACGCCCAGCATGGCCATCGCATCCACACCGACGCCGATTACTCCGCCGGTATACCCCGAGCGCAGGTCAAGCAAGAAGCCTTGGGCCCATTCCTCGGTCCTGGAAGGCTGAGCGGCACCGTCGCGGTTGTCACTGTTGAAGTAGAAGTTGCGCATCGCCAGGTTGGCATGGCTGTCGGCAAGAAACGCCGCTTGCGCTGGCAGCGCCACGAGGCCACCCGTCGCAGCCAGTGCAAACCCACAAAAGGAAGGTAAGGATTTCAAGGCAAAAGCTCCCTGGGCACCCGCGCACGGGTGCCGGTTTTCTTGTTATTGGAAACGACGCAGAATCAGCCCTGCATGCCCCATCGGCGCACCGTGACCAGCTCGATGCTACGGAACACCAGGCCCTCGACGACCAGGCCAATGACGATGACCATCAGCAAGCCGGCAAACACGTTTGGCGTTTCCAGCGCATTGCGATGCTGGAACACATACCAACCCAGGCCACCAGAGTTACCCGAGACGCCGAACACCAGTTCGGCGGCAATCAAGGTACGCCAGGCGAACGCCCAGCCGATCTTCAGGCCAGCCAGGATCGATGGCACCGCAGCAGGGATAAGGATGCGCGTGACCAGGCGCAGGCCTCGCAACCCGTAATTGCGCCCAGCCATGCGCTGGGTCTGGCTGACCGACTGGAAGCCCGAGTAGGTGTTGAGCGATACCGCCCACAGCACCGAATGCACGATCACCAACATCAGGCTCTGGATGCCCAGGCCAAACCACAGCATGGCCAGGGGCAGGATGGCGATGGCCGGTAGCGGGTTGAACATCGCCGTCAAGGTTGCCAGCACATCGGTGCCGAGCCGGGTGGAAACCGCCAGGGAGGTGAGTACCGCCGCCAGGCCGATAGCCAGTGCATAGCTCATCAACAGCACCTTGAGCGAGCTGACCACCGCCAGTGGCAGCACGCCGTTGAGCAAGTCCTGAGTCATGGCCTGCACCGTCTCGCTAAAGGCCGGAAACATCAGCGGGTTGTCCAGGTAACGGGCATAGACCTCCCAGACCACGGCCAGCACCACCAGCACCAGGGCCCGGCGCACCCCGGTGTGCGCAAAAAGCCTTTCGAGAAGGCCCAGCCGCCGGGCGACATCACCCACCTGCCCGGGTGGCACCGGGGCGTACTCGACATCGGCACGTGGCTGGATTGCAGGCTTATTCATGGGCAGTCTCACTGTGGCCGAAGAGCATGTGGCTGATGCGCTGGTGCAGCTGGCCAAAAGCCTTGCTGCCCTGATCGGAGAAGCCGAAAGCGCTGGCATCGAGTTCGGCGCGTACCTGCCCTGGGTGCGGGGTAAGCACGAGAATGCGCGTACCCAGTACGATCGCCTCGTCGATCGAGTGGGTGACGAACATCAACGTGAACGGCGCCTGATCCCACAATTCCAGCAACTCTTCCTGCATGCGCCGACGGGTCAGCGCATCCAGCGCAGCGAATGGCTCGTCCATCAGCAGCATCGCCGGCTCCATCGCCAACGCGCGGGCGATGGCTACGCGCTGCTTCATCCCGCCCGACAACTGATGCGGATAGGCGTCCTTGAACTTGTCCAGGCCAACCTTTGCGGCTGCGCGCGCGGCCCGCTCGGCAATTTCATCGCGCGGGAAGCGCGCGGTGACTTGCAGAGGGAACATGATGTTGGCAATCACCGTTTTCCAAGGCATCAGTTGGTCGAACTCCTGAAACACCATCATGCGATCCGGGCCAGGTTCGCGGACCACGTGCCCATCCAGGCAGATCTGGCCAGCCACCGGCTCGACGAACCCGGCGACGCTCTTGAGCAGGCTCGACTTGCCGCAGCCCGACGGCCCCAGCAAGACGAAACGATCATTGCGCTGCACGTCGAACGAGACCTGATGGGTCGCAGTGATCAGCTGATCACGCGTCTTGTACTGCAGGGTGACGTTGTCCACGCACAGCAGCGCGCGTGCGCTGGCCTGTGTGGGCAAGGCGATGGGAGACAGCAGGCTCATCAGCTACCCTCCCCGTCAGCCACAGGGGCGAAGAACACCGCACGCCAATCGTCGGGGGCCTTCTTCAACGCCCCGGAACGCACCATGAAATCGGCCAGGGCCATGACCCCGCTCGGCTGCACTGACCACTCACCACTGACCTGGCGCAACATGGCCTCGACCTGATCGAGCGAGAGGCTTGAGGGCTCGCTGGCCAGGAACAATTGCGCCGCCTTGCGCGGTTCCTTGCGGATGTATGTGTTGGCCTCATCGATTGCCGCCACCACGGCAGCACTCAACTGCGGGTTGTTGTCGACGAAGCGGCCGGTACTGGCCAGCACGCCACTTGTCATGCGCCTATCAAGCGCCGAGGAGAAATCGAACAGCTTGCTTACCCGGGGGTCCTGGGCCAACTGGTAGCTGTAGGGATTGGGACCGATGTAGCCCTTGATGCCGGCTTTGTTTAGCAGGCTGGACGTCGCGTCAGGGTGCGGCAGGCTGACCATCAAGCGGTCCAGCTTGTGGATCTGCTCAGGACCGAACTGGCGCTCGGCGACCATTTGCAGCAGCAGGGCCTGCTGGCCGCTGGGCGAGCTGACCGCGATCTTGTCATCGTCCTTGAAGTCGGCCA
This sequence comes from Pseudomonas sp. LRP2-20, assembly GCF_024349685.1. NCBI lineage: Bacteria > Pseudomonadati > Pseudomonadota > Gammaproteobacteria > Pseudomonadales > Pseudomonadaceae > Pseudomonas > Pseudomonas sp. LR2-20. The sequence goes on from NZ_AP025944.1 coordinate 3,552,424, forward strand.
GCGACTTGATCGCCGAGTCATTCACGAACAAGCCGTTGTCCCCCGCCACCAAGGCGCACAGGGCCCTCACATCCAGCGAGCGGCGGGTCTTCTCCCAGGCAATCAAGGTCCCGGACAAGCCATAACCGCCAATATCGACATTGCCGCTGATGAGCGCGTCATTGATCGCCGGCGCACCACTGATGCGCTTGATCTCGAAGGACGCCTCCGGTTGACCATGGGCCTTGGCCTGCTGAACGAACAATCCCAGTTTGTCGGCGACCGTGACCGGCAAATAGGCATAACCGTACTGGATGGCCAGGACCACGCGGCCTTGCTCGGCCTGCACTGTGGCACTGGCAGCAGCAAGACCAAGGGCAATCGAGAGGGTTGCAAGGGATCGATGAGGGCGGCACAGCTTGCGCCATGAGCGGTTGGGCATAGCAAACTCCATTTGTTGTTATTTTGGAACGCCATTTCCTTTATAGAAGCTCACAAATACTAGCCTTTCGTCAAGACGTAAAAAACAAGGGGAGAAATTGGTCGCGTTTCGCCATTTTATGATTTATTTTGCAATGACGTTGCATTAAACAAAACAACAAACAACGCCCGGGCGCCCACGCGCCCTTTGCCGCCAGGAGCACCCATGAGCTTTTTCGCTGCCCCGCCGACCGTCGAAACCACCCTCTTCACGCGCCTGCCCGAGCACTTGCGCCACCCGCGCCCAACGGCCTGGGCCAACGCCAACCGCCAGGGACGCGCAATCGACTCATTCCTCGAAGGCCCGTCGTTCGACCGCCAGGGGCGCCTGTATGTGACCGACATTCCCAACGGGCGCATCTTCCGCATCTCGCCCCAAGGCGAATGGGAACTGGTCTGTGAGTACGATGGCTGGCCCAACGGCCTGAAGATTCACCAGGACGGGCGCATATTCATCACCGACTACAAGCGCGGGATCATGCTGCTAGACCCGCAGACCGGCGCCATCGAGCCGCTGCTGGACTCAGCCGGTTCCGAAGGTTTCAAGGGCGTCAACGACCTGGTGTTCGCGCCGAACGGTGACCTGTACTTCACCGACCAGGGCCAGACTGGCCTGCAGGACGCCACGGGCCGGGTATACAAACTGGACGCCAAGGGCAACCTGACCTGTCTGCTGGGTACCATTCCCAGCCCCAATGGCATCGTCTACGACCCTCACCTCAATCACCTGCTGGTGGCCGTGACCCGTGCGCAGCAGATCTGGCGCATCCCGCTGGGCAACGGCTCGATCGTCGGCAAGGTGGGCGTTTTCGCGCAGTTGCATGGCGGCCTGGGCGGGCCCGACGGCCTGGCCCTCGATGCGCAGAGCAACTTGTACATCGCCCATACCGGCTTCGGCTCGGTGTGGAAGCTGTCGAAAGTCGCCGAACCGCTGCAACGCATCGTCTCCTGCGCCGGTATCAGCAACACCAACCTGGCCTTCGGTGGCGATGACGGACAGACCCTTTTCATTACCGAATCCGAGACCGGCAGCATTCTGCAGGTCCGTACCGCCACACCTGGGTTGCAGATGTATTCCCACAGCTGAATCCGCGCCTGTCAGCGCACACAACAACTACAAAAGAGTGACGACATGAACCACGATTCCCCTGCAGCCCAGGCGCCGCTCAGCGACGCCGAGGGCGACCGCCTGATGCGCCGCGTGTTGTGGCGCCTGGTGCCGTTCATCTTCATCTGCTACGTGATCAGCTACCTCGACCGCACAAACGTCGGCTTCGCCGCCATCAGCATGAACCAGGACCTGGGGCTGACCGCGACGATGTTCGGCTGGGCGGCCGGCCTGTTCTTCTTCGGCTACTTCATGTTCGAGATCCCCAGCAACCTGCTGATGCAGCGCTTTGGCGCACGGGTGTGGATTGCCCGGATCATGATCACCTGGGGGCTGATTTCCATGGCCACCGCCTTCGCCACCGGCCCCATCAGCTTCAGCATCGCACGTTTCCTGCTGGGGCTTGCCGAAGCGGGCTTCACGCCAGGGGTGTACCTGTACTTCACCTACTGGTTCCCCGGCAAATGGCGAGCGAAAGCTACCGCAGCGTTCCTGCTGGGCATCCCGGTCGCCAACATCGTCGGCTCGCCGCTGTCGGGCTGGCTGATGGAACAGCACGGTGTCTGGGGCCTGAAGAACTGGCAACTGCTACTGGTTACCGAATCGATGCCCGCCGTGTTGCTCGGCATTGCCTGCCTGTTCGTCCTGGTCGATACCCCGAACAAGGCGAAGTGGCTGAACCCACGGGAAAAGGCCTGGCTGACCCAGCGCCTGTCCCAGGAGCAGCAGGCCATCGGCGCTTCCCACGGCAACACCCTGCGCGCCGCATTGACCAACCCCAAGGTGTTCACCCTGGCGGCCATCAATTTCTGCTGTATCGTCGGCTCCGTCGGTATCGGTTTGTGGCTGCCGCAAATCATCAAGAGCCTGGGTATTTCCAGTGGCGCGGTCGGCCTGGTGGTAGCGCTGCCCTACCTGATCGGCGCCGTGGCCATGACGCTATGGGCACGCCTTGCCAACCGCAGCCGCCAGCGCCTGCCCTACGTGGTCAGCGCGCTGGCCTTCGCCGCCGTGGCCCTGGTGAGTGCCGCAATGATCGACCAGCCGTTACTGAAGATCGCCAGCCTGTGCCTGGCCGTGGCCGGCATTCTGTCGTTCCAGGCCACATTCTGGGCGATTCCCTCGACCATCCTCACCGGCCGCGCCGCAGCGGGCGGGCTGGCAATGATCGTGTCGATCGGCAACCTCGGTGGCTTCACCGGGCCGTTCCTGATAGGCCTGATCAAGGACGCCACGCACAGCTTCACCCTGCCGTTCTTCGCCGTAGCGTCGATCCTGCTGATCGGGACCTGCCTGATGCTCTGGCTGGGTGATCCAGCCAAGCAACACACGCCCCAGGGCCAGGGCCAGGCTGCCTGAGCGGTCAGGTGCGACGCCGAAAGCCGTACTGCCCCAGCAACCCCAGCAACAGCACCCCACCGGCGATCCCCAGGGTCGCCGGTGCCCCCCAGCGGGCAGCGACCAGCCCGGCGATCATCCCACCCAGGGCTTCGAAGCCAAAGCGCATGGCGATGTAGAAGGCGATGACCCGCCCCCGCAGGTGGCTTGGTGCACCGCTCTGCAATTGCATGTTGGTGCTGACGTTGCTCAGGGTGATGCCGAAGCCCAGCAGCGCCAGCGCCAGCAGCGCCACCGGCAGCATACCGGCCAACCACAGCCCGACCAGGGCGACCGCGCACAGCAGCGCCCCGGCATCGGTAAACAGACGCAGGCGCGGCAATGCGCCGCCGACCGCCAGCACCAGGGTCGCCACGAAGGCACCAGCGCCCGCCGCCCCCCACAACCAACCCAGCACGCGCGCATCACCGGCAAACACCGCCTTGGCCAGGATCGGCAACAGCGCTGCGTAGCAGGACGCCAGCAGGTTGACCGTGACCACATTGACCAGCAACTGGCGCACATTGCGTGTCTGCCACATGTATGCCAGCCCCTCACGAAACACCTGGGCAGTCGAGCCGCTGGCCTTGGGGCTGGCGCTACCGCGCACCTTCAGCAAGCCGTACAGCAATGCCAGGAAGGCTACGGCCGTCAGTGCAAAACAGGCCGCCTCGCCGGCCAACGCGATCAGTGCCCCGGCCAATGGCGGGCCGACGAAACGTGCACCGTTGATCAGCATGGCATTGAGCACCAGCGCGTTGGGCAGGTCGGCCGGGTCATCGACAAAACTGCCGATCAGCGCTTGGCGCAAAGGGGTTTCCAGGGCGTTGAGCAAACCCAGCAGCAAGGCCATGCCGGCGATCACCGGGCCATCGACCCAGCCCAGCCAGGTAGAAAGCGCCAATACCGACGACTGCAGTGTCAGCATCACTTGCACGATGATCAGCAATCGACGTTTGTCATGCCGGTCGATCCATGCACCGGCCAGTGGGCCGATAAGCAGTTGCGGAGCCAGCGAAAGAAAGGTGATCAGCCCCAGCAGCACGGCCGAACCTGTGAGATGGTAGGCCAGCCAGGCCAACGCCACCTGCTGCACCCACTTGCCCAGCGTGGAAACGCCCTGGCCGGTGAAATAGATCTGGAAATTGCGGTGGGCGAGCGCCCGGATGGCCGAGGGCCATTGTTTACGGTGCGACGACGGTGAATCGGTCAAGTCTGCGAATCCTCAATAGACCCGCGCCAGCCCAATGCCTGCTGCGCCCCCCATCGCAAGGGGCGCAGCAGGTTACTGGGTCAGCCTGGCAGCAGGCAGCCTTTCTTCTTCAAGGACTCAATGACCCAGGAGCGGTCGTTGGTACCTTGGGCAATGTGCTCCATCTGAGCGGTTTCGGCAGCATGCTTGGCCGTAGCACGGGCATAGACCTCGGCAACCTGGTCGTACGGTACGCAAAGCAGGCCGTCTTCATCGCCGATCACCAGGTCGCCCGGCTCGATCACCATACCATCAATGGCAATCGGCACGTTGATCTCGCCTGGGCCGTCCTTGTACGGACCACGGTGCGACACACCGGCGGCGAACAGTGGGAACTCGCCAGCGCCGATGTTGGCCGCATCACGGATGGCGCCATTGATGACGATGCCTGCCACACCGCGCTTGACTGCATAGGCCACCATCATTTCGCCGATCAGGGCGTTGGTCAGGTCACCGCCCGCATCGACCACGATCACATCGCCTGGCTGAGCGATGTCGAGGGCGTAGTGCAGCATGAGGTTGTCACCGGGACGAGCCTTGACGGTGAGGGCCGGGCCGCAAAGCCCCCCTTCACGGTGCATGGGGCGCAGCCGGGCACCGCCCGCCGTCATGCGGTTCATCGAGTCGCTGACGTTGGCGACCGGAACCTCACGGTAGCGTGCAACCCACTCTTCGCCAATTTTGCGCGTGCGCTCAAGCACTTGGAAGCCAATGCTCATGTGACATACCTCTATTGATGTTATTCGATGTCATCGGCGGCCGCCGAATCTGTTTTTTAGAATGTCATTGCATTATTCCTTTTTCAATCGCTTTTTTTGACAGAAATACAGACACAGCCGGCCGATCAATTTATTTTGTTGCAACGCCATTTCATTATGGTAGGGTTGATCCCATCGCCGCCCATGAGCTGCAGCGACTGCCCTGACAATAAAAAGGTGTTCACGATGTCCCGTACCATTCTGATTACCGGCCCCGAACTTGCCGCCGAGGCCATGCAACTTGCCGCCGACCAGGGCATCAGGGTGGTCCCCACCACGCCCTACCTGCCGGCAGAAGAGCTGGTAGCCATCATTCGCGCGGAACAACCCGATGCCATCGTGGTTCGCCAGGGCAGCCTGACCCGCGCCATGATCGAGGCCTGCACGAAGCTGAAGCTGATCACCAAGCACGGTGTCGGCTTCAACACCATCGATATCCAGGCTGCCGCCGAGCACGGGATACCGGTGTCGATCGCAGTGGGTGCCAACGCACAGTCAGTGGCCGAGCATGCCTTTGCCCTGATGTTCAGCGTCGCCCGCCAGACCGCCCTGCTCGATGCACGCATGCGTGAAGGCCACTGGGACAAGGCTTCGTCCATTGGCATCGAGCTGTCCGGCAAGACCTTGGGCCTGGTTGGCCTGGGCTCGATCGGCAGCATTCTGATGGACCTGGTGGCGCCGCTGCGCATGAAGGTCAAGGTGTTCGACCCTTACCTCAAGCAAATGCCGGCGCACGCCCATGTCGAACGTGAGGAAGATTTCGATCGCCTGCTGGCCGAAAGCGATATCATCAGCCTGCACTGCCCGCTGACCGAGACCAATCACGGCCTGATCGGAGCTGACCAGCTCGCACGCATGCGTCCGGGCGCCATCCTGATCAACACTGCCCGCGGCGAGCTGATCGACACTGACGCCCTGGTACAGGCACTCAGCGAGCGCCGCATTGCCGGTGCAGGCCTGGACACCTTCAGCCCCGAGCCGCCACCCGCCGACAGCCCGCTGTGGGGCTTGCCGACCCTGGTCGCCACACCACACGTCGGCGCCAACACCACCGAAGCCCGCGACCGTGTAGCGCTGGTCTGTGTGAGGCAGGTGCTGGATATCCTGGCGGGCAATGCCCTTGATCCGCGTTGCGTGGTCAACCGCCACCTGATCGACAGTTGATTGCTGCCTTCTCGCGCCGCTTCGCAAGAGGCGGCGTCTTTCACTACGCGTCACTCCAGAAAAAAAACAATTGGAGAGCCTCATGACTTCAGTGACATCCTCGCCGGACGACCTCGAACGCAGCACCATGCGCCGTGTTGCCTGGCGCTTGCTGCCCTTTCTGATCGTCTGCTACCTGATCGCGATCATTGATCGCGGCAATATCGGCATGGCCTCGCTGCAGATGAACCAGGACCTGGAACTCTCGGCCAAGGTCTTCGGTTTCGCCAGCAGCCTGTTCTTCTTCTCCTACTTCCTGGTTGAAGTGCCCAGCAACCTGGCCATGCAGCGGTACGGCGCGCGGATCTGGATCGCCCGCATCATGATCACCTGGGGCCTGATTTCCGCCGGCACGGCGTTCGTCCAGGGCGCCAACTCGCTGTATGTCATGCGCTTTCTGCTCGGTGCCGCCGAAGCCGGGTTCTTCCCGGGCGTGCTGCTCTACCTCACCTACTGGTTGCCGTCGGCCTACCGCGCACGCATGGTGGCGCTGTTCATGGTGGCAATCCCGGCCGCCAACTTCATCGGCTCGCCACTGTCGGGCCTGCTGCTGAGTCTGGATGGCTGGATGGGCATGCGCGGCTGGCACTGGCTGTTCATCCTCGAAGGCATCCCGGCAGTGCTGCTGGGTATCGCCTGCCTGTTCGTGCTGACCGACCGCCCCGAACAGGCCAAGTGGCTGAACGACGAGCAACGCGGCTGGCTTACCCAGCAGCTGGCCAGCGAGGCCGCCAAGAAGACCGCCATCGGCCATATCTCGCTGTGGAAACTGCTGCGCCACAAGGATATCTGGGTACTCGCGCTGATCTACTCGGGCGCTTCCGCCGCGGGCAGCACCATGAGCGTCTGGGCGCCGCAGTTGCTGAAAACCTTCGGCCTCAGCGCGCTGGAGATCGGCCTGGTCAATGCCATCCCGTATGGCATCGCCTCGGTCGCGATGATCATCTGGGGGCGTAGCTCCGACCGCACCGGCGAGCGCCGCTGGCACACTGCGATGACCATGCTGCTGATCGCCGCAGGCCTGCTGATGACCCTGTTCACGTCCTCGCTGCCGGCTACGGTGATGATGCTGACCCTGGTGCTGGTGGGCGCCTATTCGATGAAGGGCCCGTTCTGGGCACTGGTCTCCGGCTGGCTGTCGTCGTCCACCGCTGCCGCCGGGCTGGCCGCCGTGGGCGCCATGGCCAACCTCATCGGTGGCGGCCTGATGGTCAACGTCTACGGTGCCATCCACGACGCTACCAACAGCTACGCCCTGGCATTGATGCCCCTGGCCGCACTGTGCACCCTGGCCGGCATGGGTGTACTGGTAATCGGCCGCAAGCGCCAGCACGAGCAGGCTGAAGCAGCTGCCACTGCAAGCGCCAAGCAAGCCTGAGCCTCAGCGCTTTGATGCCCACCTTCCGCTGGGAACGTGGGCATCGTCTTTTCAATCCTTGGGGCCTGCATCCATCGCCCCTAGGATTACAGCAAGCTCAGCGGGTACTCCACGATCAGCCGCACTTCATCCAGGTCGCTATCGAATGAAGTGGAACGATGGGTGGCCTGGCGCAGGCGGAACGAAAGGTCCTTGGCCATACCGGCCTGGATGACATAGCGGGCTTCCAGATCGCGCTCCCAGTGCTTCTCGTCATCTCCCGCCCACCCCGCGAACGGGCCGTTCGGGTCCACCCGGGTACCGTCGATCTGATCGCCCTTCACATACCTCGCCATGAGCGTCAGCCCCGGCACGCCGAAGGCCACCATGTTCAGGTCGTAACGCAGCTGCCAGGAGCGCTCGTTGGGGGCGTTGAAGTCCGAGTACTGGACCGAGTTGGCCAGCCAGATCGAATCACCGCCGATGTAGTCGAAAAAGTCATCGCCGCTGATCTTCTGATACGCCACGCTGAACTTGTGTGGACCATGACTGTAAGCACCCTTGAGCGAATACGCCGTATTGTCCAGTTGCCCCGCCAACGCAGCGCCCTGATCGCGAGTCTTGTAAGCGACCAGGTCGAAGCTCGCGGACTGGGTTTCAGCCAAGGGTAGTGTGTAGTAGACGTTGGCGAAATACTGGCGCCAGAGCGCTTCGGCTTCGCTGGCGTAGGCCGCAAGGCTGAGCCTTTCGGTGACGTGGCAGGTGGCACCGATGAAATCGACGCTGCGCGCTTCCACGCCTGCGTATTCGCTGGTCAGAGCACCATCGGCGTTGCTCGAGTCACGTCGGTTGATCGAAGTGAAGTGCCCTCCTTCCACGGACAGCTGCTCGTACTCCTGGCTGGCCAGGTGAACGCCGGTCGCGGTCTCCGGCAGCAGACGCGAATCGCTGGTGGCAAACACCGGGGCGGTGGTGCGTTGCTCGCCATACTTCAAGGTAGTGGACGACACCCGCAGCTTCACGGCACCGCCCAATTCGCCGGTGCTGTCTTCTATACGACCATCGCTATCCACCGGCAGGATCCCGTTGCCGACGCTCCCGCGTCCACCATCGAGCTTGATGCCGCCATATGCATGCACATCGAAACCCAAGCCCAGCGTGCCCGGGGTAAAACCCGACACATATTGCGCCTGGATACCTTGGTCCCATTCATTCCGGGTGTTGCGCTTGGCATTGCGATAGTCGCGGTGCATCCAGAAGTTGCGGTTGAGCAGGTTCAGCGTGCTGTCTTCGATCAAGCCTTTCGAGGCCTGCTGTTCGCCAGCACCTGCCCACTGGGCGTGAGTCGAGGCGAGTGCCACTGCGATCAGGGTCGCTTTCACGGCGTTCATTGCTTGCTCCATTGTTCTTGTTATGGGCATACGTGGCGGCTAGCACCGCCAGTCAGGACAGGCGCATCGGCCCTATGCCAATTGCTCCAGTGAAAATTCGGGTGGGTACGTCCCCTTGCTGATGACCGCCTCCAGGCACAAGGTGGTCGCCGACTCTGCCCAGCAAACGAAATAGCCCTTGGCTTTGGATTGCTTGAGCTTGAACAGCCACTTCAACTCGGCATCGTCGTGCAGGCACTTCATGCTCGCCGGCAACTGGATGATCGAATAGAAGCCCGCCTTGGTTTGCGTGCGCTCCAGAACCTGGAACGCCGACTGGGCGATGGCGAAGGCTTTCGGGCTTTGCGGTTGCAGCAATTTTTCCAGGGCGAACGATTCCAACCTGCTGATCTTCATACAGGGCTCTTGTGTGGATTGACGGAGGGTCGATGTGCGCCCGGCCAGGCGCGGCCAGGTTCAACTTACAGCGGTTGCAACCCGACGACCTTGGCCAGTACCTGCGCCACTTCAGCCCGGGTTACCGGGGCTTGCGGGCTGAAGCGGCCTTGCTCGGCCTGCAGCCAGCCCTCCCCCACGGTCAGGGTGGCAGCATCGGCATAGGCCTTGTCCAGGCCACCGATGTCCGACAACGCCGCGGTTCTGCTCAGCTGGATGCCCTGATAACGCTCTACCAGCGCCTGGCAGGCCAGCGCCCATTCCTTGCGGCTGACGAGCTGGTTGACAGAGAAGGGTTCGCTGCTGCTCATCCAGCCGTTGGACAGCACCACGTCGAGTTGATCATGCAGCGGGTGTTCGGCGCCGACATCGGTCAACGCGGGCAACCGGTCCCGCCTGGGCTCGGCGGCCAGCGTCATCTGCAAGGCATTGGCCAGCTCCAGACGGGTGATGGGCCGCCCTGGTTCGAAGGCGTTGCCGGCGTTCAGGGTCATCAACCCCCTGAAACTGATGGCGCGAATCGCATCGCCGCGGCTGCCCGAGCCGGCGTCGGTCGGCGCACTGGTTGCGGGCTCGCCGAGGGTGGCATTGACCGGGCGGATATCCAGGCGCACGCCACCCACGCTGTAGTGGGTCAGCGCATCGTGCATCTGGCTATAGGCGCTGAAGTCAGCCGTCTTGCTGAACTCGAAACGGTAGCCGTAGTGGTAGCCGTTGAGCGGGTTGTAGCGGGTCATCAGGCCCAGCTGCCGCGAGGCGGTGTTATCCGCCAGACCATAGATCACAGCCCGGTCGATGGCCGATACGCCCGAAAGGTCGGTAATCAGCTGGTTGCCCGACAGGTATTCGCTACCGGCCTTAATGGCTGCCTTGCCTGGGGCGGGCTGCACCTTGCCGCTGGCAAGGTCATAGCGATCGCCATGGCTGAGCATGGCCAAGCGCACATTGCTCAGCCGTGTGCCATACAGGCCGAAGGATTTCTCTGCCTGGCTGGCGTCCATCACGGTCAGATAGCCCTCGCCCAGCACCTGTACCTGCCCTTCAGGGTTGACCCACATGGCGGTGTTGGTGTCCAGGCCGAACCCGCGGGTGAGCTTGTCCCCGGTGAGGTAGGCTGCCATGCGCGCGACACGCCCGGTGCTGGTTTCCTCGATCTGATCGAGGTGCTGATCGATCACACCGCCTTTGAACAGGCCGGCACCCTCGAGCAACGCCGTGCCGCGCTGGTCTGCTTTGCTGGCCACGCCGAAGTCCAGGGTATCCATCACGACGCCAAAGGCGGTTGGCATCCGTGCCCCCAGAACGCTGGCACCGGCACTGGTGCCGCCGACCACGCCACCGCGGTCATAGACGCTGCGCACAGCCTGCATCAGCAGCGACGGGGAGCCATCGGCGTTGAACAGGGCGCGGGCGATCCGGGCCTGGTCGCCACCGACGAACCAAACGCCGCTGGCACCGCGCAGCGGCTCGACCACTGCGGCATCGTTCATGGTTCGTTGGTAGTTGAGCTTGTCGACCCCCACGATGCTGATGCGCTTCGCGGCAACCCCGAGGGCAACCAGTTCCGCCATGAAGCGATTGCTCGAGCTCAGGCTGCCGCTGGCCGTTGGAACGATGACGATGCGGGCGTCCTGACGACCACCGGCGAGTTCGATGAACTTGTCATAGACCGGAAGGTTGCTGGCACGCAGCATGCCGCCCACGGCCAGCAAGTTGCCTTCAGCCAGAGCGGCCGGACTGGCACAGGAAATCATCAGGGCGGCGATCATTGCCCCCGTGTTCAACGGCTTGTTCATGGATTGTTGCTCTTGTTATGGAAATTCGTGTGAGCCGGCTAGCGGCGCGTGATGGAATTATCTTTTCCAAATAATCTTTTTTGAAAATTTATATATCAGCGCGAGCGTATCTTCAAGCGGTGCGCGCTGACGTACCCCCGACGGGTGCCAGGACAAAAAACGTGAGAACGGCCGGCAAGGCTCGAGCTAGAGGCTTCTGGGCCAGCAGAGGCAATAGTGATATAGATAATTTATTTTCACATATGTAGATTTCTGAAAAAAATAATGTCATAAATCTGCGCACCAACGGCCCAGGTAACGCCATCGCCCAGGCGACCTGCGCGCACACCCAATCCGCCCCAGCTAGGAGTCAACAAGATGAACAAGATCGTACTTCTCGGCGCGCTGGCACTCAGCGCCGTCAGTGGCATCACCGCCGCCAGCGACGATACCCTGCGCATCGGTATCGAAGCGGCCTATCCGCCCTTCGCCTTCAAGACCCCCGAAGGCAAGATCAGCGGTTTCGACTATGACATCGGCAATGCCCTGTGCGCAGAAATGAAGGTCAGATGCGAGTGGGTCGAGCAAGAGTTCGACGGGCTGATCCCTTCGCTGAAGGTGCGCAAGATCGATGCGGTACTGTCATCGATGTCGATTACCGAGGACCGTTTGAAGTCGGTGGACTTCAGCAACAAGTACTATCAGACGCCTGGCAAGCTGGCGATGAAGGCCGGCAGCGTGGTGAACGATCCGTTGGTGGACCTCAAGGGCAAGAAGGTGGGCGTACAGCGCGCATCGACCTACGACCGCTTCGCCTCTGACCAGTTCGAACCCGCCGGCATCGAAGTGGTGCGCTACGCCTCGCAGAACGAAGCCTTCCTCGATCTGGCCGCCGGCCGCCTGGACGCGACACTGGCAGACATCGTGAATACCAGCGAAGGCTTCATCAAGACCCCCATCAGCAAGGGCTTCGCCTTGGTCGGCCCCGACTTCAACGACCCGCGTTACTTCGGCAAGGGGGCAGGCATTGCCGTGCGCAAGGGTGACAGCGAACACGCCGCCCGCCTCAACGCAGCCATCGACGCGGTTCGCGCCAACGGTACCTATCAGCAGGTACAGGCGAAGTACTTTGCGTTCGACATCTACGGCAAGTAAGAGGCCCGACCATGCTCCACGGCTACGGCCCGACCATTCTCCAGGGGGCTTGGCTAACGCTGAGCCTGGCCCTGATTTCCATGACAGTGGCGATCGCCCTCGGCTTGCTGGGCGCGGTATGTCGCCTGTCGCCCTTGAAGTGGCTGGCAGTGCTTGGCGAAGGCTACGCCACGGTCATCCGCGGCATACCTGACCTGGTGCTGATCCTGCTGATCTTCTACGGCGGCCAGGACCTGATCAATCGTGTCGCGCCGCTGCTCGGCCACCCTCGCTACATCGATATCAACCCGTTCATCGCAGGGGTCTGCACGATGGGCTTCATCTTCGGTGCCTATCTTTCGGAAACGTTCCGGGGTGCCTTCATGGCCATTCCCAGAGGGCAGGCCGAAGCTGGCGCGGCCTATGGGATGACAGGCATGCAGGTCTTCAGGCGAGTGCTGCTGCCGCAGATGGTGCGCTTCGCCCTGCCCGGCTTCACCAACAATTGGCTGGTGCTGACCAAGGCAACGGCACTGATATCGCTGATTGGCCTGCAGGACATGATGTTCAAGGCCAAGAGCGCGGCCGACGCTACCCACGAACCATTCACCTTCTTCCTGACCGTTGCCGCGTTGTACCTGACGCTCACCAGCGTATCGCTGCTCATCCTGCGCCTGGTGGAAAAGCGCTACAGCGTCGGCACCCGTCTGGCCGAACTTTGAGGACGCTCCCGTGCTGGATTTCAAGCTGATCGCCGACAGCCTGCCGCTCTTTGCAGGCGGTGTGCTGGTGACCTTCAAACTGCTGCTGATTGCCCTCGCCGCGGGCCTGGCGCTGGCCATCCCGCTGGCGATGTTGCGCGTATCACGCAAGCCGTGGCTCAGCGCCCCGGCATGGCTGTACACCTACGTCATTCGTGGCACCCCCATGTTGGTACAGCTGTTTCTCATCTACTACGGCCTGGCGCAGTTCGAGGCAGTGCGCGCCAGCGTGCTGTGGCCATACCTTTCCAGCGCCACCTTCTGCGCCTGCCTGGCGTTCGCCATCAACACCAGTGCCTACAGTGCCGAGATTCTCGCCGGCAGCCTGAGGGCCACGCCGCCTGGCGAGATCGAAGCGGCCCATGCCATGGGCATGCCACGCATCACCCTGTACCGCCGGATCCTGCTGCCGTCATCACTGCGCCGTGCACTGCCGCAGTACAGCAATGAAGTCGTCATGATGCTGCACACAACCTCGCTCGCCTCGATCGTCACCTTGGTCGACATCACCGGTGTGGCCAGGACCGTCAGCTCGCGTTACTACATGCCGTTCGAGGCCTTCGTCACTGCCGGGCTGTTCTACCTGTGCCTGACCTTGATCCTGGTGCGCCTGTTCAAACTGGCAGAAGGCCGCTGGCTGGCCCACCTGGCCCCGCGCAAGAACTGAGAGATCTACATGGAACATATTCAACACACCCTGCCCTGGAGCAGCGCTGGCATGGAACGTCGGGTCTCGGTGTTCCGCTTTGGCAGCGGCCCGCGCAAAGCTTACATTCAGGCAGCCCTGCATGCCGATGAACTACCCGGCATGCGCGTCGCAGCGGAGCTCAAGCAGCGCCTGCTCGAACTGGAACGCCAAGGCCGCCTGGCAGGCGTGATCGAGCTGGTGCCGGTAGCCAACCCGATCGGCCTGGGGCAGGTTTTTCAGGCCACTCACCAGGGGCGCTTCGACCTGGCCAGCGGGCACAACTTCAACCGCGACTTTGCTGCTTTGGCAGCACTGATCTCACCACAGCTCGAAGGCCGCCTGGGTGACGATGCGCGGCACAACATCGCGCTGGTTCGCCGCCTGATGCGTGAGGCCATCAGCGCGATGCCGCCAGCGGCCTCGGCACTCGAGGGCCTGCGCCGGATACTGCTGCTACAGGCCTGCGACGCAGACGTGGTGCTCGACCTGCATTGCGACTTTGAGTCGGTCGTGCTGCTGTACGCCCTGCCCCAGCTGTGGCCAGCCCTCAAACCGCTGGCTGCGCGCCTGGGCGCAGGCGCGGTGTTGCTGGCCGAGGACAGCGGCGGCAGCTCGTTCGATGAAGCCTGTGCCCTGCCCTGGCTGCGCCTGGCAGAACAGTTCGGGCACGCCCGCATCCCACTGGCCTGTGTCGCCACCACGGTCGAACTGCGCGGCATGGCCGATACCGATCGCCCCCAGGTGCAGCACAGTGCCGAAGCCATATTGGGCTTTCTGGCCGATCAGGGCCTGCTCAGCGGCGATTGGCCCGCCGCACCTTCGACATGCTGTGACGCCACCCCGTTCTCCGGCGCGCAGTACGCCTGTGCGCCGCACCCGGGCGTGGTGAGTTTCCTGCAACCCCTGGGCAAGCGGGTCGATGCAGGCGACCCATTGTTCGAGGTGATCGACCCTATCAGCGACCAGCACTCTGTGGTACACGCCACCACCGCCGGGGTTCTCTACGCCCGCGAGCGCTTGCGCTACGCCCAGCCCGGCCTGTGGCTGGCCAAGGTCGCCGGCGCACACCCGGTGCGCCACGGCCGCCTGCTTACCGACTGACAACAAGAGAGCCCCTGCCATGTACACCTTGCAAATCGAAGACCTGCACAAACGCTACGGTACCCACGACGTGCTCAAGGGCGTTTCCCTGAAAGCCAAGGCCGGTGATGTCACCAGCATCATCGGCTCCAGCGGCTCGGGCAAGAGCACCTTCCTGCGCTGCATCAACCTGCTGGAAGAACCGCACGGCGGGCGCATCCTGCTCAACAACGAGGAGTTGCAACTGGCGCCGCACAGGTCCCGTGGCACGCTCAGCGCCACGGACAGCAGGCAACTGCAACGCATGCGCTCACGCCTGTCGATGGTCTTCCAGCATTTCAACCTGTGGTCACATATGACGGCGCTGGAAAACGTCATGGAAGCGCCGGTGCACGTGCTGGGTGTGGGCAGGAAAGAAGCCCGCGAACGGGCCGAGCACTATCTGGCGAAAGTCGGGGTTGGCCATCGCCAAGCCGCCTACCCTGGCCACATGAGCGGTGGAGAGCAACAGCGTGTGGCGATCGCCCGCGCCCTGGCCATGGAGCCGGAGGTCATGCTGTTCGACGAACCGACTTCGGCGCTGGACCCGGAGCTGGTGGGCGAGGTGCTCAAGGTCATGCGCGACCTTGCCCAGGAAGGTCGCACCATGGTGGTGGTCACCCACGAGATGGGGTTTGCCCGGGAAGTGTCCAACCAGTTGCTGTTCCTTCACCAGGGCCGCGTGGAGGAAAGCGGCTGCCCGCGTGAACTGTTGGCCCGGCCCAGCTCAGAGCGCCTGCAGCAGTTTCTGGCCGGCAGCCTGAAGTAGGCTGTGGCATGCCGCCCTGCAGGGCGCTACATTGGCGCCCTGCTTGGGATACACTGCGGTCTTTGCCTGGACCGCCTCGACCAGGCGCGTACGCCCATTCCTCCAACGTGCCGACCCCAATGCCGACATCTGCCAAGAACCTGACCATCTACGCTGCCCCGGTGATGCGCAAGCTGGCGGAGGCCGCCCCCCACCTGCAACCTTCGCTGCGCAAGGTGGCAGACTTCATCCTGCGTCACCCTTTGAAAGCGGCGACGCTGACCATCGAGGAGATGGCCGTTGAAACCTGCACCTCGGCGGCCGCCGTCAACCGTCTGGCCAAAGCCATCGACATGGGCGGCTATACCGGGCTGAAAGCCGAACTGGTGAGTACCCTGCAACAGATGGTGTCGCCGGTGGACAAGCTGCGCAATGAACTGGCACAACGCCCGGACGGCACCTTTGGCCTGCACGAGCAGATTCAGATCGCCACCGGCAACCTGCACACCACCGGCAGCAACAACACCGCCGACACCTTCGAAGCGTTTGTCCGTTGCCTGACCCAGGCCCGCAAGATCTACATACTCGGCTTTGGCAACAGCGCATACATGGCCGGCCTGGCGGCAGCCAACCTGGTGCCATTCTGCGCCGATGCCACGGCGGTGAGCATGGAAGGTGGCAACGAGAACGCCGCTTACCGCCTGGCGTCCATCACCAGACAGGATGTATTGCTGTCGATTTCTCTGCCGCGCTACTCGCTCGACACGCTGCAACTGTCGCGCTTTGCCAGCGAACGCGGGGCAACCGTGCTGGCGATAACCGATTCGCCCGCCTCGCCCTTGGCCAGCATCGCCGAGCATGCGCTGTTTGCCCCGGCCGACCACCCTGTGCTGATCAGCTCCAACGGCGCCGTGCTGGCCGTTATCGAAGCACTGGTCGCCGGGGTGATGGCCCGCAACACCGAAGCGGTGCAATTGGCGTCCGAGTTGACCGAAAGCGTAATGTCCTACCTGCACATGCCAGGCAAAGACAAGCCCGTGCGAAAACCGGCCAAACGACGCAGCTGAGGCAAGCATCGCTGTACGATCGATTGCAGATAATGGGCGGCTGCGTCACTCAGCCTTGAATGCTTGCGCAATCCGGTGCGGATGCTTTGTAACCCAGGGCGACACGCACCTGCCTCGGCTCATGCTTGCCTGGCACGTTGACAGGATCGATACTCATGGCACTGCGTCCATAGCATTTATCGATACCCATGCGCTACTCACCCGAAGCCCTCGTCGCCTTCGTCGAGGCCGCCGCCCTTGGTTCGTTCTCCGCGGCCGCACGCAAGCTGCGCAAGAGCCAGTCGACCATCAGCATCGCCATCGCCAACTTCGAGGCCGACATCGGTTGCCCGCTGTTCGACCGTGCAGGCCGCCACCCCACGCTCAATGCTGCCGGCCATCAGGTGCTGAACCATGTCGAGGCGATCCTCGATGCCAGCGCCAAGCTGGACGCTCTGGCCGTGCGCCTGGCTGATCAGGTCGAACCGCTGGTGTCGGTGGTGATGTCCGACAGTTACAGCGTCACCTTTCAGGGCGCGGCGATGGGCCGCTTCGCCGAGCATTACCCGCACACCGAACTGCGCTGCGGCCCCTCCGAAGACGCCGACGTGATCGACCTGGTGCAGCAAGGCCTGGCGCACATCGGCATCCTCGCCGCGCAGAGCCGTTACCCGGCGGATGTCAGCGTGGCGCGCCTGCCCGAGCAGGCGGAGTTCTGCCTCTATGTCAGCAGTGAACACCCGCTGGCGAAGCTGCCGGCGCTGCAGCCTGAACATCTGGAGAACGAACGCCAGCTGTACATCAAGACCTACGCCCCGAGCCTGCCCCATGGCCACGGCCAGGCCTGGTCGGCACCGGACTACCTGACCTTGCTGGAGTTCGCCGTGCGCGGCTTCGGCTGGGCCGAACTGCCCAGGGCGCTGGTGGCGCGCTTCGGCAGTGGCCTGGTGGAGTTGCCGATGGCGGGCTACCCGCGGCGGGTGGCCATGGATGTGGCCTGGTCACGCCAGCGGGCGCTGGGGCCCGCCGGGCAGTGGCTGGTGGGGCAGCTGCTGGGGCGCTAGCCGTTGCTCGAAGACTACGGCGCCGCACCCTCGTCGAAGATCGCTACCGCCCGCACAAAACCGGCAGAGGCATGGCGGATCTTGTACGGGAAACAACTGACCAGGAACCCGTTTGAAGGCAGCTGTTCGAGGTTGGCCAGCTTCTCCATCTGCCCGTAACCGATATCACGCCCGGCCTTGTGCCCCTCCCAGATGAGCGAGGCATCGCCCGTTTCAGTGAAGCGTGCGCGGGTGTACTTGAACGGCGCGTCCCAGCTCCACGCGTCGGTGCCGACCACCCTCACCCCGCGCTCCAGCAAGTACAACGTTGCCTCGCGCCCCATGCCGACCCCGGCCTCCAGGTAGCCGGGCTGGCCGAACAGGCTGCCGGCCCGAGTGTTCACCAGCACGATATCCAGCGGCTGCAATGCATGGCCGATGCGCGCAAGCTCGGCCTCGACCTCGGCGGCCGTGACCACGTGGCCATCCGGCAGATCGCGAAAGTCCAGCTTCACACCCGGCTGCAGGCACCATTGCAGTGGCAGTTCGTCGATACCGAAGGCCGGCCTGCCACCGTTGGTGGTCGACGCATAGTGCCACGGCGCATCCATGTGGGTACCGCTGTGGGTGGTGATCTGCAGGCGTTCCGCTGCCCAGGACTCTTCGCCTGGCAGGTCTTCCTTGCGCAGCCCGGGAAACATGGCCGCCATTTCCGGCCAGCCCTGCTGGTGGTCCATATAGTCGATTTTCGGCAGCAACGGCGGTGGATCGGTGTAAGGGTTGTTGTCCAGGGTAACGGACAAGTCCAGCAAGCGACGTTTGTTCAGGCTCATGCGAGAAATCCTTTGTGAATGGCCACGTTGCGGCTGCGGCGCGTTGGCAGGTCGAGGGCATTGCGTAACAGTCCGGCGACCGAACCGTCATGGCAAAAGCCCAGTTCGCGCGCCAGTCGGCTGCGCAGTGAGGGATAGCGGCCGAACAGGGCTTCGAGTTGCGGGTCGGGGTCAAAGGCAATGCGCGCGAGGTTGGCCTCGCCAAAACGCTCTGCCAGGCCGGCGAGTACCTGGGCGATGGACAGGTGCAACACCGGCAGTTGCCAAACGCGCTGGCTGCCAGGGGCGTCCAGTTCTGCCGCGTGCAGCAGGTTGTCCACGCAGCAGCGCGCGGACATCCACCAGGCACACGCGTCGGCTGAAACCGGGCAGGTGTAGGCCTCCCCTGCCGCATAGGCATGCAGCAGGTCGCTCATGAACGCCGAGCGCAAACCGTTGGGTTCGTGCGGCCGGGCGACGATGCCGGGTAACCGCACTGCACGGCCATCGACCTCACCGCGTCGGGCCAGGTCCTGCAAGGCGATTTCCACCATGCGCTTGTGCGCCGCGTAGGACAGCTGCGGTGAAGCCGGCTGGTCTTCGTCCATGCGTGTCGGTAGCTCGCCGCCATACACCGCGACACTGCTGGCGTATACCAGCACAGGCGGGCAAAGGGGGTTGCGCAACTGGTTGAGCAGCTCCAGGCTGGCCTGCAGATTCACCTGATAACCCAGCTCATACTGCGCCTCGGCCGCACCACCGGGCACACTGACCAGGTGAAACACCACATCGACACCATCGGCCAGCACCCGGCGCAGCAAGGCGGTGTCGGTCACACTGCCGTGATGGCGGCGCAGCCGCGCATCCTCGGGCAAGCCGTCCAGCGCCTGGTCCAGCACCAGCAACGCCTCGATTCGCCGCCCGCGCACTTCACCCGTCTGCAACAGGCGCTGCACCAGCTGGCGACCGACGAATCCGTTGGCGCCGGTGACCATTACGCGCATGGCCAACCTCCCCGCACGACGCGCTGATCGATGGCACCGAACAGGACCTGGTCCTCGCCCCCCCGGGCCTCCATGCGCACACGGTCGCCAAAGCGCATGAAGGCGGTGCGCGGTGCACCTGAGGCAATGGTCTCGATGGCGCGACGCTCAGCGATACAGGCCGACCCTACGCTGCGATCAGCATTGGAAACGGTACCCGAGCCGACCAGCGTGCCAGCGCTCAAGCGCCGCGTCAGCGCGGCATGGGCGATCAACTGATGGAAACCGAAGTGCATGGCGCCGCCATGGGGATGGCCAAACCACTCACCGTTCCACGCCACGTGCAGCGGCAGGTGCACCCGGCCATCGCGCCAGGCGTCACCAAGCTCATCCGGGGTCACCGCGACCGGCGCGAAGCTAGTGGCAGGCTTGGCCTGAAGGAAGCCGAAACCGGTCTTCATTTCCCGCGGTGCCAGGGCGCGCAGGCTGACGTCGTTGAGTTGCAGCACCAGGCGCACATGCTGCAAGGCCTGTTCCGCCGGGCACCCCATGGGCACGTCATCGAGCAGCACGGCAAACTCGCCCTCGAAGTCGATACCATGGGCTTCGCTGGGCAACGGGATGTCCGCACGAGCGCCGAGAAAGTCGTCACTGGCCCCTTGGTAGATCAGTGGCGTGTGCTCGACCCCCTCGATCGGTTCGAGGTTGAAGGCTTTCTGCATCAAAGCGCCATGACTGAGGAAGCAGGAGCCGTCCAGCCACTGACTGGCGCGCGGCAGGGGCGCGGCCAGCCGTGTCGGGTCAAGGTCGAAGGCGTCGGCCACCGCGTTGTCGTTAAGCCGCTGATACAGCGCTTGCAAGCGGGCTTCGACCTGGGGCCAGTTTTCCAGCGCAAGCTGCAAGGTGGCAGCGATGCCGCTGGCATCGGCGGCCCGCCCAAGGTCACGGGCCACTACCAAAAGGCGGCCGTCGCGGCTGCCATCGTCAAGCGACGCGAGCTTCATGCCAGCAACTCCTTGAGGTCGTCTGCATAGCGGCCGTCGAGCAGGATGAAGACCATTCGCGCCATCTGCTCGCTGCGATTGCTCCAGGCGTGGTTGGTGCCGCGCTGGACCACAATGTCGCCGCGCTTGAGCTGCACCTCACCGTCGTCCAGCACCAGCCAGACTTCGCCCTCGGTGACGATGCCGTAGTCCAGTGTCTGGGTACGGTGCATCAGTTTATGCCGCGAATCGGCCTTGCCCGTCCCGGCACTGGCCTCGCCGATCTCGGCGAAAGCTGCCGCTGCCGCTTCGGCGCTGACCTGGTTCTGCACACTGTCCGGCGGGATGTCGACCACACGGATCACACTGCCCAGCGGACCAGGGCTCAGTTGCAACGGCTGGGCCGTAGGGTCGTCGCCGTTGTCCAGCAGCGCCGGGCTGGCGTTGCTGTTCCATACCTCGTAGAACAGTGTGCCGGGCACCGCCTTGAGCGGGAAGTTGTTCGGTGTCGGGCCACAACTGGCCACCACCGCCTGGCCTTGGGCATCGTGGCCAGTGACCACACGTTTGAATGCAGGAAGCGCTTGCATGTTGTCTCCTTTCAATTGCCGTCGCCGATGGTCGTGCCACCGTCGACAATAAGATTCTGTCCGCTGATGAAGGCGCCACCCGGCGCCGCCAGCAACAACGCCAGGGCCGCCACTTCTTCGGGGCGCCCGACCCGGCGCAGCGGCGTCAGGGCCAGGCGGCGCTGCAGGACCTCGGGGTTGTCGGTCAACGGGCGAGCGAATTCGGTGTCGATGACCCCAGGGCTGATGGCATTGACACGGATGTTCGCCGGCCCCCACTCCACTGCCAGGTTGCGCGCCAGCTGCGCCAGCCCGGCTTTCGACAGTCCGTACAGGCCCAGGGCCTTGTTGCCGCGCACGCCGGCGATGCTGGCCATCAGCACCACGCTGCCACCACCACCGTCGGCCATGGCCGGCAGCAAGGCACTGGTCAGCCACACGGCACTGCGCAGGTTGACGGTGAAGGTCAGCTCCCAATCGGCATCGCCAGCGCCGGCCAGGGGCCCGAGGTGTGGCGCGACACCGGCGTTGCACACCAGCGCATCCAGCCGCCCGAAGTGCGCCAGGCAGCGGTCTGCCAGATGCTGCACGGCCACGGCGTCGCGCAGGTCGGCGATGAGGGCGATGGCCTCGATCCCCTCCTGCGCCAGTTGTGCCAGGGCCAGTGCACAGTCCTCGGCACTCTCGCTGCTGATGGCGATACGCGCACCGGCACGCCCGTATTCACGCGCAATGGCCAGGCCGATGCCACGGGTGGCGCCGGTAATGAGGGCGGTCTTGCCCCCCAGAGAGAACAGTTCGCTCATCGGGCACCTACCACCGCCACCGCACGACCACGGCGCATCAGTAGCAGGCACGTCGGCGCCAGCAGCAGTTGGCCGAGGGCGACCAGCAGCAACGCGTGAGGCAATTGCGCCGCCACGCCAGCCGTCAGCGCCAACACCAGCAAGGGGCTGATGAACTCACCCGCGAAAATGGCCGCAGTGAACCCGCCCGTGGCGCGGCCACGCTGGTCGAAGCCGACCTGTTGCATCACCCGGGTGATCAGCGTCGGCAGCAGCAGGCCAACACCCACGCCATTGGCCAGCACCGCCAGCACCACCAGGGCGTGGCTGCTCGCCAGCGCCATCAGGCCACCCCCCGCCCCGGCCGTGGCGAACCCCAGGGCCAGTAGCCAACTCGCCGGCAGACGCGTCAGCAGGCGAAAGGCCAGGGCGCCGGCCAGCACGCCAAGCTGGTTGGCGCCCATGGCCAGGCCCACTTGCCCGGGCGCATCGACCTGCAACAACTGCAGCACGTAACCGGCCTGCACCGGAACGATGAACAGGCTGATGCCGGCCAGCACGGTGAGCAGGTACAAGGGTGCCAGGGCGGGCCATGGAAACCGCGCAGCTGCCGTCGCTGCAGGCGCAACAGGGCAGGCAC
Source organism: Pseudomonas sp. LRP2-20 (assembly GCF_024349685.1). Taxonomy (NCBI): domain Bacteria; kingdom Pseudomonadati; phylum Pseudomonadota; class Gammaproteobacteria; order Pseudomonadales; family Pseudomonadaceae; genus Pseudomonas; species Pseudomonas sp. LR2-20. The sequence goes on from NZ_AP025944.1 coordinate 3,574,850, forward strand.
GAGGCTCCCACAGCAACATGGCCATCAGCGGCAAGCACAGCATGCCTACGGCGTAGAGGGCGAACGGCAGGCGCCAGCCGCTTTCGCCCAGGGCGCCGCCCAGCCCCATGAACACCGCCGCCGACAACGAGGTGACCACCATCTGCAAAGCGAACAACCGCTCCCGGCGCCGGCCATCGAAGTAGTCGCCCATCAGCGTGGTGCAGCAGGTCATGATGCCGGCTTCTGCCAGGCCGATACCGGCGCGGCTGGCAACGATCAGCCCCAGCGAGTCCAGCCACAGCGGTAAAAGCCCGCAAAGGCTGTACAGCAGCATGCTCGCCAGCAGTAACGGACGCCGCCCGATACGGTCAGCGAGAACACCCGCCAGCGGCGCCAGCAAGGCGATCACCAGCGCCGGCAGTGTCAACGCCACTGGCACCAGCACAGCAACGCCCGGTGTCTCGGCGAAATGCGCCTGCATGCGTGGCAGCACCGGTGCAATCAGCACCGCGCCCAGCACGGGCAGGCAGCTGCCAAACAGCAGCAGCCCGGCCTGGGCGCTGCCTGCAGTGCGTTCAGCGACCATGGCTGATCTCCTTGAGCGAGCGAAAGCGGGCGTCTTGTTCGAGGTGACGCTGCTTGGGTTCGAGCGCCGGGGCCTGCTGCTCACAGGTCTGGCGTTGCGGCAAAAGGAAGTAGGCCAGCGCCGGCAACAGGATCAGCGCACCGACCATGTTCCAGACGAACATGAACGCCAGCAGCACGCCCATGTCGGCCTGGAACTTGATCGGCGAGAAGATCCAGGTGCCAACGCCAATGGCCAGGGTGATACCGGTCAGCATCACCACCTTGCCGGTAAACAGCAGCGCCCGGTAATAGGCCTCGGACAGGCTCGCGCCCTGACGCAGCTGGGCCAGCACAATGCTCATCACATACAGGGCATAATCGACGCCGATGCCAACGCCCAGAGCGATCACCGGCAGGGTCGCCACCTTCACACCAATGCCCAGGGCGACCATCAGCGCTTCGCAGAGGACCGAGGTGAGCATCAACGGCAGTACCGCGCAGAGCACCGCACGCCAGGAGCGGAAGGTCACCAGGCACAGCAGGATCACGGCACCATAGACCCACCAGAGCATGTCGCGGTTGGCCTGTTTCACCACCTGGTTGGTGGCCGCCTCGATGCCCGCACTGCCGGCTGCCATGAGAAAACTGGCCTGCTCGCTGTCGTTGGCCTGGGCGAACGCCTGAACGCTGTCCACCACTCGCTGCAGGGTGTCGGCTTTGTGGTCGGTGAGGTAGGCGTAGAGCGTCAGCAGGCTGCAATCGTCGTTGTACAGCCCGCGCGGGGCGTTGGCAGTGACCATGTTCAGGGTCGCCTGGTTGTCGACCAGTTCGTACCACTTCGGGCTGCCTTCGGACAGGCCGACCAACACCCGGCGGTTGAGCAGCGCCAGCGAGTTGGTCGTGTCCACACCTGGCAGGCCGCGCAGTTGCCAGTCCAGCTCATCCACGCGCTTCAACGTCGGGTAGGCCGAGCAGCCACCGGGCGCGGTGCGCACCATCACCGCGAACACGTCGCTACTGGCACCGTAGTGCCGGGTGACGAAGGCATTGTCGCGGTTGTAGCGCGAATCGGCGCGCAGCTCAGGGGCACCGGCGTCGAGATCACCGACCTTCAGGTGCAGGCTCACGGCGTAGCCGCCAGCGGCCATCAGCGCAGCCACGGCGATGCAGCGGGCCGCCCAGCGACGCTGGGTGAAGAGGTCGAGGAAACGCCACAGCGCATGCTTGCGCGCCCCGCTCGCCTGTGCCTCTTCGTCACCCAGGCTGCGCCGTGCGGCGCGGGAGCTGACGCCGACATAGGACAGCAGTACCGGCAACAGGATCAGGTTGGTGAAGATCAGCACCGCCACGCCCAGGCTGGCGATGACCGCCAGGTCCTGAATGACCTGGATCTGGATGATCATCAGCACGGCAAAGCCGACGGCATCGCACAGCAGCGCGGTCAGTCCGGCCAGGAATAGCCGGCGGAAGGTGAAGCGCGCCGCCACCAGGCGATGCATGCCACGGCCGATGTCCTGCATGATGCCGTTCATCTTCTGCGCACCGTGGCTCATGCCGATGGCGAACACCAGGAACGGCACCAACACCGAGTACGGGTCAAGCGCGTAGCCCAGCAGCGGCAGCAGCCCGAGCTGCCAGACCACCGCCACCAGCGAGCACACTACCACCAGCGCAGTGCTGCGCACGCAGCGGGTGTAGCCGTAGAGCACCACGGCGGTGATCGCGATGGCGGCGGCGAAGAACAGCAGGATCTGCCGCAGGCCGTCGATCAGGTCGCCGACCACCTTGGCAAAGCCGGTGATATGGATCTCCACGCCCTGGGCCTGGAAGCGCTGGCGCAGGTTCTCCAGATCGTGGGCGAAGGCCGTGTAATCCAGGGCCTGGCCGTCCGGGGTGTGCTCCAGCAGCGGTACGTAGATGATGCTGGAACGCTGGTCGAAGGCCACCAGCTGACCGATTTCGTTGGAGCGCTCGATGTTGCGCTTGAGCGCTGCCAGGCTCGCCTCCCCACCGTCGTAGCCGTCCGGGATCACCGGCCCGCCTTCCAGGCCCTCCTCGGTCACGCCGGTCCAGCGGGTGGACGGGGTCCACAGCGACTTCATCGCCGCCCGGTCGACACCTGGCAGCAGATACACCGCATCGTTGAGCTGCTGGAGGCTGTGCAAGTAGTCCTTGTCGTAAAGGCTGCCACGTGGGTTGGCCACGGCGATGCGCACGGCGTTGCCCAGGCCGGCCAGTTCCTGGCGGTGCTGCAGATAGTGGTGGATGAACGGGTGATCACGGGGGATCATGTTCTCGAAGCTGGCATTGAGGGTCAGGCGCGTGGCCTGCCAGCCGAGCAGCAAGGTCGCTGCCAGGCACAGCAGCAGGACCAGTGCTCGATGGTTGAACAGCGCACGCTCCAGCAGCGAGCCGGACGTGCTGTCGAAGTCATCGAGACGGCCGCTGGACGGCACAGGTGAATTCATGGCGTGCATGGCTCAGTCCGTCGTGGTGGTAATGGAAGAAGTGTCCAGGCGGCGTGCTCCGGCCATGCCGACAGCAACGATGGCGCCGTCGGCAGCCGTGGTCGCTGCCGTCAGTGGCAGGCCGTCGGAGACCACCAAGGGCTGCGCGGCAAAGCGGTCGAGGCGGCTGCGCAGCAGCATCCCGGCCTGGTTGGCGAACAGCAGCTGGCCACCGGTGGCGCGCATGCCGTTGAGCGACGCCGGAACCGGGTTGGCCAGCGCCTGAAAGCTGTCGCCGCCGTCATCGGAGGCGAACAGCGAACCGCGTAAACCACCCACCAGCAGCCGGCCACCGGGCAGCACGGTGGCGGCGAAATAACTGCCGTCGTAAGGCCCTTGCAGCGCCTCGAAGTGGCCACCGCCATCAGCCGAACGCAACAGCAGGCCCTGCTCGCCGGCGACGTATAACCTTGAGCCCTGACGCGCCAGCGCATACAGATGCAGGCCTCGGTCATTGGCCAGCAGCCCCATGCTGGAAGCCCAGGTACGGCCGCCATCCTGGGTATGCAGGGCCAAACCATAGGCGCCGACGACCATGCCGTGCTGCGCATCGGCGAAGTTCAGCGCCAGCAGCGGCTTGTCCGCGCCATCGGCCTGCAAGCGTTGCGCCGCAGACACCCTGCGCGGCTCTGCTGCCGCCTCGGCCGCCTGTAGTTCCAGAGCCGCGGCGCGCTTGCCATCGAGCTGCAAGGTCCAGTGCTCGCCAGCATCGTCGCTATGCAGCACCACGCCGGCATGGCCGACCGCCCACCCCTTGCGCGCATCGATGAACTGCACGGCGGTCAGGCTGACACTGACCGGTACGCCCGTGGCCTGGCGCCAGTTTGCACCGTTGTCGTCGGAGAGCAGCACCACGCCGCGCTCGCCTACCGCCACCAGGCGCGCACCGGCCCGCGTCACATCCTGCAGCACCGCATGCAGGGCCTGCGGGCCCTGCACCGCCGGCTGCGAAAGCACATCCACAGCATCCCCGGCAAAGGCCGGGGGCAGCCCGCAACAGGCTGCCAGCAGCCAGCCATAGAGCATCTTGTTCATCGCACGCAACCTTTTGTTCTTGTTGTCGGTAAAGCCTGGGCACGAGGCGCCTGCTCAGCGCACACCCTCGCCTGCCATGGCGTCAGCGGTGAACACTGAGTCCTTGTACGGCGGCACGATGCGGTATTGCTCGCTTTTGCCGGCGAAAAGGTCACCGGCGAACCAGGCGCCAGAGAGCAGGTCGTAGAAACCGTTGGTGAGGGTCACCACACCCGGCAGGTCCGGCAGCACCACGGGCGAGGTCCAGACCACCTTGGCCAACTGGTCGCGGGCGTCGTAGCGCTCACCCAGCACGGCGGCCCAGGTGTCCTCGTCGAGGTAGTAGGTGCTGCGCGGCATCACATGGCGCTGGCCCTGCTTCAGGGTCGCCTCGACCACCCACACGCGGTGCAACTCCCAACGGATCGACGCGGGGTTGAGGTGGTGCGGGTCGAGGAGCGCCTCGGCGCTGGCGGCGGTGAACACCTTGTTGGCGTTGTAGGGGATATACATTTCCTTCTTGCCCACCAGCTTCCAGTCGAAGCGGTCCAGGCGCCCGTTGAACACGTACAACTCATCGAAACTCATGACCCCGGCAGTGGCCGGCGTCGGCGTGTCGCAGCATGCGTTGGGCAGGCGGCGCACGCGACGCTGGCCCGGCAGGTAGGTCCACACGGCGGCTTTGTCGGCGTTGAGGTTTTCCAGGCCGGTGATGGCCTCGCCGGCGCGCAGTGGCGGGCCGTCGTTGGTCATGCGAATGGACCAGAACACACCCTTCTCACCACTGCCGCCGGGGAGGTACCAGGGCATCTGCAGGTCGGCGCGCGAATCGTTGGTCAGTACATGCTTGCCGTCGGCGGTGGTCAGGTACTGGTTGAAGCTGGCGTGCCATGAGGCGCCACGCCAGCGCAGCAGGTGGTTCCACATGGCTTCCACGCCATTGGCCGGAATCGGGAATGGAATGCCCCCGGCCGCGCCTTCGGGCATGGGGCCGGCAGGGCCGTCCACCAGCTTGCCGCTGGTGGCGTTGGCGAACGTGGCGTCGTAGACCGATTGCGGTGCAGCCGCACTGCGGTGGGTCGGGTACACGTCAAGCCGGTAACTCTCCGGGTACTTCCTGAGCATCGCCTGAATGCCCGGGGTCAGCTTGTCGGCGTATTGCGCCAGGTTCTGCGCGGTAATGGTCAGCAGCGGCTTGTCGCTGGCGAACGGATCGCCACGCTTGCCGCCGTCCTTGTAGGCCGGGTCGGCCTGGGTGTAACCACCGTTCCAGGCCGGGATGCTGCCGTCGGCGTTGCCCGCGCGCTCGCCACCGAGCGGCGTCAGGGTGGTCTTGAGGGTGGCCGCCTGTTCGGCGGTCACCGCGGCACCGGCGCCGTGGGCGAACAGCAGCGAGGCACTCAGGGCAGTGAGCAGGGAAACGACTTTATTGTTGTGTTTCATCGGGTAGTCCTCGGTCAGAAGGTGCGGCTGACAGTGAAGGCGATGAAGTCGCGGTCTTTGAGCGACTGTTCGAAGGTGTAGTGGTTGTCGGTGTCGAGGAAGGTGTTCTCGGGGCCGTAGTAGTGCGTGTAGGTCAGGCCCAGGCTCCAGGTATTGAGGTAATTGCCCTTCAGGCCGATGTTCAGGTCGCCGCCGTGATCGCTGCCAAAACCGGTGCCCAGGGCCATCGATGCGCCGTTGGTGTAGCTCGCGCCGAGCGGTACCGAAAGGTCGAGGCCGGGCAGGATCTGCCGGTACATCGGCTCGAACACCAGGCGCAGGCTGGTGGCGTCGCGGTCGGCATTGGGGTCGACGGCATCAGCGTTCTTGCTGACACTCATCACCCGGTTCCAGGCAATCTCGCCGAGGAAGCTCGACTCGGCAGCGATGAAGTTCGGTTCCAGGCTGGCCAGCCAGGAGAAGTTGGCGTGCAGGGTGCGGCCAGTGGCGTACAGCGGGTCGTTGTCGTTGTCGATCGCCTCGCCCACGGCCAGCGCATGCTGGTTGGTGGAGGCCAGCGGCTGGTTCCAGCGCGTGGACAACTCGCCAGCGAGGTTGAAGTTGCCAAGGGTGGTGGAGAAACTGGCGCCGAGCGCCTCGATGCCTTCGGGGTACACCCAGTAGAACTCGCCAGCCTTGCCACTGACCGGGTCGAGGTTGGCGAAGTTCGGGCGCACGTTGAGCTGCGGCGATTTGTCGTGGAAGCGAATGGCATACACGCCCCAGTCGACAGTCTCGGTACGCCAGCGCACCTGCAGCCCACCCTGCCCCGAATCTTTGGCTTCCTTGTCATTGCCGTGGAAAAACGCCAGCGGCTGGCCACCGGGGAACACGGGTGAGCCGACGAACATGCGCTCGGCGCCATCACCGAAGAAGTCGTCCGTGGAGAAGTAGCTGCCCGCTGCCGGCAAGCGGTTGGCCTCCCATTCGAACTGGTAGTAGGCCCCCACCGAGATATCCGGGGTCAGCTGCAACTGCCCGGAGATCTGCTGCACCGGGCGGATCAGCTCCTTGAACTGGGTATTGGGCACCGACAGGCCCTTGACCACGTCCACCGGCGCCATGCCCCCGGCAATGCCGTTCATGCCATAGAACAGGCTTTCGCCCCACTGCATGGCGTATTGGCCCAGGCGCCCGGACAGCGGCAGGTTGCCGATCTCGGTCTTGCCGAAGATGAAGGCGTCGAGCAGCTCGCCCTTGCGCCCGTGCAGCGTGCGGGTGTCGTCGGTGAATTCGTCGTAGTCGACCGAATAGCTGTTGGCGCGGCTGGGGTCGTGGTTGTCGGTACCCTGGTTGTAGACATCGTCGTACCAGGCCGCACCACTGACCCGCGCACCGATGTTGTGGTAGGTGATGTCCAGCTCCGACAGCAGGTCCAGCCGGTTGGAGATCAGGCCCTTGTCGAAGTTGCGGTCGCCGTCGTCCAGGTTCAGCGCGGTCTGGCCCTCGGTCAGCTTGCTGCTGGCGTCCTGGGTACGCCAGGCGGCGCTGTATTTCAGGGTGTTGTCCCAGCGCACCCGCAGGTCGGGGTTGCCGGTGGCGAATTCGAAGGCCTGGGCCTGGCTGGTGGCCAGCGTGAACAGCACCAGGCTGAGGGGCTTGAGCACCGGCAATGGCCCTGCGGGTGCACCTTTGCGAGTCAACATCGGGGTTTCCTCTTTCTTGTTCTTGTTTTTGTGCGTCGGTGTTGGCGTATGACCTGGCGCACCGGCAAGGCAGGGCGCCGCGGATACGGGGAATCAGAGCGGCCGCGCGGTGACCTCCAGCATCTGCTTGACCAGACCGATACGGTCGAAGGACCGGTCGCGCTGGATTTCCTTCTCGCCGGCCAGCAGCGACATCTCGCTGATGTACTTGCAGCGCTCGAAACGCCTGTCCATGAAGCGCCGCAATTGAGCATCCAGGCTGTCGCCAGCGGTAAGCTCTTCGGCCAGCACCACCGCGTCTTCGATGGCCATGCCCGCGCCCTGCCCCAGGTGCGGCGTGGTGGCATGTGCGGCATCGCCAATCAGCAGGACACGGCCGCGATACCAGGGCTCATCGACGAACACGGCCTCCAGCGGCTTGTAGACCACGTCGGCGTGGTCGACGATTTGCGAGCGCAGCTCACCGATCAGCCCACCAAAACCGGCCAGGCGCTGACGCAGGCCGTCGGCCAGGGTGGCGGGCTCCATCCAGGGATTGCCTGGCTCGTGGGAGGTGGTGAACAGGTACATCAGGTCATCGGCCAGCGGCACCAGGCCGGCGTTGCCCGAAGGCCCCTGGTAGTTGGCCAGGTGGTCGATGCCAGCAGCCCGCGGGAAGTTGTAGCGCCATACCGACTGCCCGGTGAAGCGCGGCTGATAACGGTCGCCGAACAACAGGCCGCGCACCTTCGAAAACAGCCCGTCGGCGCCGACCACCAGCCCATAGCGGCCGTGGCTACCGTCGCTGAACAGCACATCCACTGCGCTGTCGTCCTGCTCGAAGCGTTCCACCGAGGTGCCCAGGCGCACCTGGGTACCCAGTTCGATGGCGGTTTCGCTCAGCACCTTGTGCAGGGCACGGCGTGAAATGCCGACATTGGCCGGATAATGCGGGCCGGCCAGGCGCTGCCCGGGAATGCGCGCCAACTGCTGGCCCTCGGTGGTGTAGATGGCCACGTCCTCGAAGGCATAGGCCGCGTCGAGATAGGCATCGAGCAGGCCCAGGCGATGCATCTCGCGCACCACGTTGCTCTGCTGGATGATACCGACGCCGTAGACGGTCCACTCGGTCTTCAGCTCGACCAGGTCGACGGCGATGCCCTTGCGGCGCAGGGCAATGGCAGCGCATAGCCCGCCAATCCCGCCGCCTACGATCAGCACGGTGTTCACAGTATTCATGGCATGTCTCACGTCTTGTTCTTGTTGTCCGCCTCGGCATGCGCGGCGGCCGTTTCCTGTGCCTGCGCACAGCTTCCCGGCTGCGCCGGGCTTTGACCAATCGCGTCGCGGGATGCGACCTATCGCGCGGCGCGATGGCTCAGCGATCGAACTGCGACAGCGGCAATAGCAGCCAGCCGTCCGCTTCCTGGTAATCCAGCGCCTGCAGCGCCTGACCACGGCAGGGGCCATGGACACAGGTGCCGTCCTCGGGCCTGAAACGCGCGCCATGGGCATAGCAGATGACCCACTGGCCATCGGCACTCAGAAAGCGATCCTTGCGGTACTCCAGCGGCACCTGCAGGTGCGGGCAGCGGTTGCGGTAGACACGTACCCGGCCCCCGTGGCGGAGCACGAACAGGCTGTCCGCGCCCTGGCCATGCGGGTCGAAACCCCGTGCCTGCCCTTCCACCACTTCGTCCAGCCGGCACAGCACCAAGCCGCTCACCGATCAAGCCGACTTCGCAGGTGGTCCCCCCGGTGCCCATTTCTCCCGTGAGGTGAAGAGGAACAACTGCGAGTTGTCCGCTGACATGGGCGCCTCACGTGCGGCCCACGCGTCATCGTGCTTGTCCATGTCGGCGTCGTACTCGATATGGCAGCCCAACGGGCTGTTGAAGTACCAGAACCAGTTGGACCCCAGCAGGTGCCGGCCTGGGCCCCAGAAGCTGGTCCAGCCCCGTTGCTGGAAGCGCGTGCCGGCCAGCAGTACCTCGGTGCCGCTGCCCATGTGGAAGGTGAAGTGCTCGCAACCCTGCATGTGTGGCGGGGTCTGGATCATGAACAGGCAATGGTGGTCGTCCATGCCGGCCGCGCGCATGAACGGGCCGACGCCGCTGAAGCTGTCGGTGGTGACGAAGCCCAGGCGATCGCGGTAGAACGCTTCGCCCTTGGCCGCGTCAGGCACGAAATACACCACGTGCGACAACGTGCGCGGCCGTGCCGGCATGTCCGGGGTGATGCCCAGCTGGTTTAGCGGGCGTTGCGGCGCGTTGCCGGGCGCATTGGTCAGGTCGGCAGGCGCCTCGAAGGCACGCCGGCAAGTGACCTGGAAGGCGATGGCAAAGCCCAGGTCGTCGAAGCAGTGCAATGCACCGTCGGCATCGCGGCGCACTTCGCGATCCCGGCCCAGTTCATCGGCGATAGCCGCAAGATCGCCCGCCGAAGCGACACCGTAGACAGTTTCGCGCAGCGACGGGGTTGGCCCCAAAGCCGGCGGCAGGCTGCTGTCGTCGCCGCGACGGATGATGATCGCGGTACCGTCCAGGGCTTCGAAACGGCCACCGTCAGCATCCAGCCTGGTGGCCGTCAGGCCGTAGTCACGCAGGCAATCGGCACAGGCCTGGATATCGTCGACGCCGAACACCAGCGCATCGAGACCAAGAATGTTCATGGCTACCACTCCATTGAAATTGTTATTCGGCGAGGCAGGGTCACCGGTCGTGGGTCGGGGCGGCGCAGCGGCCGTTCGACTGGAGCGCAGATTGCTCGGCGCCGGGGTGGCATGACCAATCGCGAGTCAGGATGCGAGGCATCGACATTCGCGATACCTGTGTGCCGGCCCATGGTGCCTGGCGTTGGCTCTCGCCGTGGAGCACGGGTCTTGACGTATCGACAATGCAGCGGGAAGGTATCGCGAAAACAACTACAAGAACCGAGAGCTATCACATGCGCTTTCACCACCTGGATCTGAACCTGCTGGTCGCCCTGGACGTTCTGCTCGAGGAGCAGAACATCACCCGCGCCGCCGAACGCCTGCACATGACCCAATCGGCCACCAGTGGCGTGCTCGGCCGGTTACGCACGTTTTTCGAGGATGAGTTGCTGGTGCAGGTCGGCCGCAAGATGCAGCCGACGCCCTATGCCCTGGAGCTGGCAACGCCGGTGCGCGAGGTGCTGCTGACCATCCGTTCCTCGATCACCGCCAAGCCGGTGTTCGAACCGGCCAGCAGCAAGCGCCACTTCCGCCTGGTGGCCTCGGACTACCTGATCAGCGTGCTGTTCGCCCAGGTCATCCAGAACATCCACCAGCAGGCGCCGCACATCACCTTCGAGATGATCAGCCCAGGCGACAGCAGCGCCGAGCTGCTGATGCGCGGCGAGGTCGACATGATGATCGTGCCCGAACGCTACCTCATCGACGGCCACCCGGCGCAGCTGCTGTTCGAGGAAGATCATGTCTGCGTGGTCTGGCGCGACAACCCCGAAGTCGGCGAGCAGCTGACGCTGGAACAGTACATGCAGATGGGGCATATCTCGGTAGGTTTTGGTCGCAACCGGCATTTGAGCATCGAGGACTGGTTCATGAGCCAGTACGGCTTCAACCGACGCCTGGAAGTGATCACCAATGATTTCAACACCCTGCCCCAGCTGCTGGTGGGCACTGCGCGAATCGCCACCATGCACCGCCGCCTGGCCGAGCTGTACGCCGGCTACCTGCCCCTGCGCATCCTGCCGCCGCCGGTAAAGATCCCGGTCATGCGCGAATTCATGCTCTGGCACCGCAGCATGGATGGCGACCCCATGCACCGCTGGCTGCGCGAGCGCATCAGCGACTTCATCCAGCGCGCCGAGCAGGAACCGGCGCCACTTCGCGCCAGCGCCTGAGCCTCAGCCATCGCCCCGGCCTGCGCCAGCGCGGCCGGGCATCGCGTTTGGCGATACCTCGCATCCCCGATCACGATTGGCCTCGCCCTGCCCCGTCTGCGTACCTTGCCTTCGAACCCCGCCCTGCGTGCCTGCCGCAATCATGGGCGCCGGACCAACGACCGCAGAAGGACAACAAGAATGTTCCGTTACTTCCCCACCAACTACGTCTGGAACCTCTCGGTGGACCTGGCCATCGAAATGGGCGCCCGCATGGGCGAGATCGAAGAAATGTGTGCCCCGTTGCAGGAAGCCTCCAGGCAGCCCGACGCCGCTGGCACCCAGGCATTTCGGGAAACCTGGTCGACCATGGCCGACAAGCTCTGTGTGCTGGCCGAGGAAGACCAAGCCGCTGGCCGGCGCCTTTCTGCCGGCGAGAAATACAACCGCGCCGCTACCTACTACCTCACCTGCGAACGCCTGCAGGCCCACGGCGCGCCGGGCCGCGCGGCGCTGTACCAGCGTTTCCTGGAGACCTTCGCGCGGGGTATCGACCTGGCCAGGGAAAATTGCGAGCGGGTCGAGATCCCCTATGAGGGCAAGCACCTCTCGGGCTTGCTGGTACGGGCAGAAGGCGTGAGTGGCCCGGCGCCACTGCTGGTGCAGGTCAACGGCCTGGATTCGACCAAGGAAATGAAATACCGCGTCGGCCTACCCGCCTGGCTGGCCAAACGCGGTGTGTCATCGCTGATCCTCGACCAGCCTGGCACCGGCGAAGCGCTGCGCCTGCAGGGCCTGACTGCCCGCTACGACAGCGAGCACTGGGCCAGCCGCGTGGTTGACTGGCTGGAGACCCGCGCCGATGTCGACCCCAAGCGCATTGGCATGGAGGGGGTGTCCTTGGGGGGTTACTACTGCCCGCGCGCGGTGGCCTTCGAACCGCGCTTCGCCTGCGGCGTGGTGTGGGGCGCCAACCACGACTGGCGCGATGTGCAGAAACGCCGCCTGGAGAAAGAAGGCAACTTCCCCGTGCCGCACTACTGGGCGCACGTGCAATGGGTCTGGGGGGCGAAGGATATGGACGCGTTCATGCGCATCGCCGAGAACGTGCACCTCGACGGCGTGCTCGATCGCATCCGCGTGCCATTCCTGGTCACCCATGGCGAGAAAGACTCGCAGATCCCGCTCAAATGGGCGCACCGTACCTATGAGCAACTGGTCAACAGCCCCAAGCGCGAGCTGAAGATCTTCACCGACCGCGAAGGCGGCGTGCAGCATTCCAGTTTCGACAACAGCATCAATGCCGGCCATTACATCGCCGACTGGGTAGCCGAGACCCTTGGCGGTCATACCGCCTGAGCTCCCCGGCCGGCACTGCCGACCCGCCACCAGACGGCGCCCCAGGGCGCCGCTTGGCATTTACGTGTACGCCGAATCAGCTATCGATGGCGGGGCATCGACAGCGAACGCCCGCCAGCGAAGCGTCAATCGGCATCAGCCGGCCACTGCAGGCACACGCGCCAGCCCAACTGCGTTGCATCATCGGCGTAACCCACCGCCACCTCCCCGCCAGAGCGCTGGACGATGGTACGCACAATCGACAGCCCCAGGCCGGAGCCTTCCCCGACCTGTTGATTGCCCCGATAGAACGGATCGAATACACGCTCCCAGTCTTGCGCAGGAACACCAGGGCCATCATCACGCACACACAGTCTGAGCCCTTCGGCACTCTGCACCGCCTGCACATCGACATGCCCCCCCACCGGTGCGTGCCGGATGGCGTTCTCGACCAGGTTCTTGATCACGGTCCGCAGCTCCACTTCCTGCATCGGCAACAGCGCATCGTCACCTTCCAGGCCAATGTCCAGCTGCTTCTGCTCTGCCAACGGCATCAAGTCCTCCAGCACCAGGCGGCAAGTTTCATGCAGCGACACCGAACCTGGTGACGCCTCGGCCAGTTGCGCGCTGGCCAGTGCCAGCAACTGCTCGACCAGCTTGCGACTCCTGCCGATACCACGGCGCAGCCTGGCCACGTGCAGCCTGGTGCGCTCCGACATGGCTTCGTGCTCAAGGCCCTCCGCCTGCAGCGACAGCGCGGTGAGGGGGGTACGCAGCTCATGGGCCGCATCGGCTACGAAGCGCTTCTGGCCTTCAAGGGTGCGCGAAACGCGCCCGAGCAGCCGGTTTATCGCCTGTACGAACGGGCGTATTTCGGTCGCCAGCAGGCGCTCATCGATGGGGCGCAGGTCCTGATCGTCGCGGGTATCGAGCATGGCCGCCAAGGTCGAGACCGGCCTGAACAGCTCGCGGATCAGGTTGGCCACCACCAGCAGCAATATCGGGAAGAGGATGGCAAATGGCAGCAATGCACGCCATGCACTTTTGCGCGCATCACGATTACGGCTGTCGATTTCCTGCACCACGGCAAAGCGCCTGCCGGAGGTGTCAGTACTGACCAGCACGCGAAAAGGTTCGTTGCCCACCACCAGCGTCGACAGGCCATTGGCCACCGAGCCCGGAATCGGCAGTGGCAGCTGGCTGTCATCGGCATGGCTGACTGACTGGCCATCGGCCAGGTACTGGATGACGATACGGGTTTCTTCATCATCCGCGGCCCCAGGCTGCGCGCTGCCTGAGTAATGAAATGCCAGGCCCTGGCGCAGGTACAACGCGGCCACCTGGTGCAAGCTCTTGTCTTGCAGGTCGAGCGCTTCATCGTACGCGGTGAAGTAGCTGAAGGCCCCACTCACGGTCGCTACCAGCAGGATCGCGACCGACAGCGCCACCGACAGGCGCAGTTGCAGCGACTGCTTCAGGCGTGTTTTGAGACCATCCATCCCAGCCCCCTGATATTGCGAATCACGTCCTTGCCCAACTTGCGGCGCAGCCCGTGGATGATGAACTCCACGGCATTGCTTTCTACCTCGTTGCCCCACCCGTAGATGCGGTCTTCCAGTTCGCTGCGCGAGAGAATGGCCCCGGGGCGCACCAGCAACGCCTGGAGCAAGGCAAATTCACGGTTGGAAAGCTGCACGGGTTGCTGATCGAGCACGCGTGCGCATTTGCTGACCGGGTCCAGGCTCAGCGTTCCATTGCCCAGTTCAGGGGCCGCGCGCCCGCCCTTGCGGCGCATGACCGCGCGCATCCTGGCGAGCAGTTCAGCCATCTCGAAGGGTTTTTGCAAAAAGTCATCCGCCCCGCCGTCCAGCCCGCACACCCGGTCATCGAGCCCCGCGCGTGCGGTGATGATCAGCAGCGGCACCGGGTTGTCCGCTGCTCGCAGATTTTGCAGCACCTGCAGGCCACCCTGCCCGGGCAGCCCGAGGTCGAGCAGTACCTGGTCGTAGGGCTGGGTACGCAGGGCCGCTTCGGCCGCCAGACCGTCAGCGACCCAATCCACGGCGTAGCCCGCCTCGCCCAGTGCGTCCTGCAGCGCCTGGGCGATCATGCTGTCATCCTCGACCAGTAATACCCGCATGGCCTTCCCCGCTATCAACCTGTGCAGGCAACAATAGCCCGAGCGGCCGGTGACCGATAGGCTATCGCCGCGTTTCAGCCCTGCCCCTGCAGGGTATCGAACGCCTTCAGCAGGTCGGCCATGGCCGCCTTGCATTGGCCTTGTTGAGGCTGGCTGGCCCGCAACGCATCCAGGGCGTGGTCGATTGCCTTGTCCAGCACATGCCAGTCGCTGGCGGCACGCGGCTTGATCCCGGCCTCGGCGTCGTCCCAGGTCTTTTCCAGGTCCCTGATACGTGCCTTGGCCGCGGGCAGGTCCTGGGCATCCACCTTGGCGGCGACATCCACGGCAATGGCCCGGAATGCGCTGAGGTCGCCCAGCTTGGTCGGGGCATGGACGCCAGCGACCTGTGGCGGTTCATCCGGCTTGGAACAGCCCTGGGTTACCAGCAATGCGCTGGCGACACAGGCAATGGCAAGGGCTTTGAGCAGAGCGTTGGAAATCATGGGTGTTACCTCACTATCAAGGGGTAAGTCGCTTGGTTTGGCTGGCAGCGAACTGGGCAACGCAGACCAGGATGAAAATGACGCAAAGGAAGATCGCGCTGGTCCAGGTCGCCCCCATGCCGAGGCCACCGTAATCACGGGATTGGGTAAGCAGGTCACCCAGCGAGGCGCCGAGCGGGCGGGTCAGGATGTAGGCCACCCAGAACACCAGCACCGTGCTGGCACCCAGGCGCCAGGCAAGCAGGCAGGCAGCGATCAGCACGGCGAAGATCACGCAACCGAAACTGAAGCCAAGCCCCAGTGCCTCGGTCGCCAGATCACCACCGGCAGTACCCAGGGCGAAGGTGCACAGGACGGTGGCCCAATAGAAGGCTTCGCGGCGGGCAGTGACGATTTCGCGAATCGACAGGTTGCGCTCCACGGCGTACCAGACCGCAAAATTGACCACCAGCAACGCTGAGAAAAATGCCGTGCTGGCATACAGGCTGATGTCCAGTTCGTCAGTCAGGATGTCGGTTATCTGGGTGCCCAGGATGCTGACCAGTACCACACAGAGCCAGTAGATCCAGGGTTCGCAGCTGCGCTTGCGCATTTGCAGGGTCAACGCGCCGGCCAGCAGCACTGCCATCACCGCACTGGTGATGGCAAGGCCCCAGCCGACGTCGACAGCGAGAAAGTCGGCGAAGGTCTCGCCGACCGTGGTGGACATGATCTTGATGATCCAGAAGGACAGTGTCACTTCCGGTACCTTGTTGAGCCAACCGCTGCTGGCAGTCTTCATGGGTGTACCTCCTCCGGCCCCGTCAGGGGTTTTGCCGCGGAGGTTACGGATGAAGACTTAGATGAGCCTGAGGGGGCATGCCGTCGGCCTGCATCGGTTTGAGGAAGCGGCGGCCAGCGCCGCCTTGGCTCACCTGGTCCCTTCTCGTATGATCGGCCCATCCCGATCTGGAACGTGTCATGTGAAGTCGTTACCCGAAAACGCTGCAACTGGCCCGGCTGCCGGCAAAAACATCAAATGGGACGTGAGCGAGGCAGCCAACCAGCTGTCCTGGGACGACTTGCGCATCATCAAGACGCTCAGTGACTGCGG
Organism: Pseudomonas sp. LRP2-20; assembly: GCF_024349685.1. Lineage (NCBI taxonomy): Bacteria > Pseudomonadati > Pseudomonadota > Gammaproteobacteria > Pseudomonadales > Pseudomonadaceae > Pseudomonas > Pseudomonas sp. LR2-20. Next base: position 3,590,947 of record NZ_AP025944.1, read on the forward strand.
CAACCGCGCGGCCACGGCCAAGAAACTCGGCATCAACGTCTCCACCGTGTCCCGGCGGGTCTCGCAGTTGGAGAAAACACTGGGCGTGGCCCTGTTCGATCACCGCAAGTCAGGCTATCTGCTCACCATCGAGGGCGCGGAACTGCGTGCATTGGCCGAGCGCGTGGAGCTGGACATCGTCAGCGTGACGCGGCGCGTCTCACGGGCTGGCCAGGGGCCTCTGGGCAAGCTTCGCATCACCACCAGCGACTCCCTGCTCCTGTACTTCCTCACCCCCATCATCGCCGATTTCAAAGCCCTGAACGAAGGGATCACCATCGAAGTACTGGTAGGCAACGAATCACTGAGCCTGGCCCGAGATGAGTCGGATATCGCGGTTCGAGCGACCAAGAAACCCGCCGAGAGCCTGGTGGGTCGCAAGCTGGCTACCATCGCCTGGGCCGCTTACGGCAGCAGCAACCACCTGACGCCGACTCCGCTGTTTACGGAGGGCCAGGCATGGGTTTCCTATTCCGCCGCGCTACGAGGGCTGAAAGCGACGAGCTACGTCGAGAGCAGGGTCGCAGCCGAGTGCATCGCGTACCGCACCGATTCGGTCGCAGCAGCAAGCGCGGCCATCGCAGCGGGCCTGGGGGTGGGTTTTCTGCCCTGCATGCTGGGCGATATCACGCCAGGGCTGGAACGCGTCGGCCCGGTAGTGCCGGAGCTTCAGGATGAGCTATGGCTGCTGACGCACCAGGACATCCGCAAATCGTGGCGGGTCAAGGCATTCATGACGTTCTGTGCAGCCGCCGTTGCCAACCAGAAGGCTCTGATCGAGGGCCAACTGGAACTCCCGGTCACGTAGCACGAAACCGGGAGTGCAGGTCACTCGGCCCGTGAGCCAAGCACTGCCTTGCAGGCGATTTCAATCAGCTGAGGGCGCTGGGCAAGCCTGGAGACGCCAATGATGTTACTGGCGCATTGGGGCCGCTCGGTGCCGTACGCGGCCTTGCGCACCTTGCCGACCACGGCGAAGGCCGCGTCCATGTCCAGCACGTAGAGCGTCTCTTCCACCACATCTTCAAGCGTTGCTCCATACACTGCGAGCAGCTTGGCGATATTGTCGTAGGCGACGCGCATCTGCTCGCCCATCGAAGAGAAATCGCAGGGTATCCCATCTCGATCCAAGGGCGCAGGCGCAACCAGGTTGCCCTCCTGGTCATGATTGAACTGGCCCGACACATAGATCTCGTTACCAACCCGCCGTGCCTGCGGATACCCGTAAGTCTTCTCCCACGGAACGCCCCAATAGGCGGTCTGTTCGTTGTGCGGTTGTGAAGCTGTCATCGCATTCTCCTGGCGCAAACCGGATCCGGTAGATCCGCGTTAGCGTGCGAATGCTAGCAGCAGGATGAGCAATCCGTCGGCGCATGAATGCGCCTTCAGGAGCGCAAAAGTGCGCCACCGCTTCGCCCTGCGATTGGCTATCTTGTACTCGGGCTCAAGCAACGGACATTGCCGAGGACGTCACCCGGAACCTCGGCACAGCCTGCAAAACCCAGGCGCCGCGACTTGTGCGATGACCATCATCCAGCAGAAAGGGAAACAACAATGAGCAATCCAAAAACTGAAGTCCTGACCCCGCACAACAGCCAACTGATCTTCATCGATCAGCAGCCACAGATGGCCTTCGGCGTTCAAAGCATTGATCGCCAGACACTGAAGAACAACACCGTAGGCCTGGCCAAAGCCGCCAAGATCTTCAATGTTCCCACCACCATCACGACGGTCGAGACTGAAAGCTTCTCGGGGCATACCTACCCTGAGCTGCTCGCCGTCTTCCCCGAAGCGCCCCTGCTGGAGCGCACCTCCATGAACTCCTGGGATGACCAGAAGGTTCGAGATGCGCTGAAGAAAAACGGTCGCAACAAGATCATTGTTTCCGGCCTGTGGACCGAGGTCTGCAACACCACCTTCGCCCTCTCGGCCATGAACGATGCCGGCTATGAAATCTACATGGTTGCCGATGCCTCCGGCGGTACCACCAAGGAAGCCCACGACTACGCCATGCAGCGCATGATCCAGGCTGGCGTCATCCCGATGACGTGGCAGCAAGTGCTGCTGGAATGGCAACGCGACTGGAAAAACCGCGACACCTACGACGCCGTCATGGAGCTGGTCAAGGAACATTCCGGTGCCTACGGCATGGGTGTCGACTACGCCTACACCATGGTGCACAAGGCGCCAGAGCGCGTGCAGCACGGCCCGACCCTGGCCCCGGTCGCTGCCCCTGTCTGACCCTTGCCAGCCCCTGCCCCCAGGGGCTGTTCACTGACCCGCTGATGGGTACGCCGGCTGGCTGAGCCAGGCCTTCGAATCGAGCGTTATCGTCTGCAGCCTGCGCCAAGGCTGCAGCGGCCTGCGCTGCCTGCTTGAAACGTGCGTGCCCACTTCATTGATAAATGGATTTGTATGAACAGTGACCACTGCACGGTGCTGGCGACTGTCGCACTGAAAACGACCGGACGGCTGAAACCTTGGCAGCTCAAGACTGCCAAGCAGTTGATGCTGGATAACCTGGACACCGGCATCACCGTTACCGAGCTGGCCCAGGCTTGCGCGCTGTCGCGCAGCCATTTCACACGCATGTTCAGGGAAACCGAACAGGTGCCCCCGCAGCAGTGGATGCGTGAGCAGCGGCTGAAGCGAAGCAAGGAGTTGCTGGGTGGCTCCGGGATGTTGCTGGCCGAGATTGCCCTGGAATGCGGCTTCTGCGACCAGTCCCACTTTTGCAGAACATTCGTGAAAGCCGAGGGTATGTCACCGCAGGCATGGCAGCGATTGGAAGCCTGCAGTTGACTGCCCAACCCAGTCTGCCAGCTACGCCCAACCCATCAGCCAGCCACTACCCGTCGTGCGTCCCTGCGCACCGCCTGCGGCGGCACGCCAAACCCACGCATGAACGCCTCGCGCATATGCCGACGGTCGCGAAAGCCAGTCTCCCTTGCCACCACATCCAGGCTGTGTCGGCTCTGCTCGATCATGACGCGGGCGGCCTCAAGGCGCAGGCTTTCCACGGCCTTGGCCGGCGACTGGCCGGTTTCGGCGGTAAACACGCGGGTGAATTGCCGGGGGCTCAGGTGCACCACTTCCGCCAGTTCCTCCACGCTCAGTGAGCGACTGAGGTGTTTGCGCGCGTAGTCCAGCGCGTGCTGGATACGGTCCGACTTGGGCGACATCGACAGCAGCTCGGAGTGCTGGGATTGCCCGCCTGAGCGGCGCTGGTGCATGACCATCTTATGTGCCACCGACCTGGCCAGCTCGGCGCCCAGGTCCTTTTCCACCATGCCCAGGGCCATGTCCAGGGCAGCGGTCATGCCGGCGGAAGTCCAGATCGGGCCATCGACGATGAATATCCGATCTTCCTCCACATCTACCTGCGGGTACAGCTCACGCAGCTTTGGGGCATAGGCCCAGTGCGTGGTGGCGCGCCGGCCATCCAGCACGCCGGCCTGGGCCAGCACGAAACAGCCCGTGCACAGGCCCGCGGTGCGACGGGCGCCGTCGACGAAACCGCGGACACTGGCCAGCACGGCTTCACTCGGGGGCGACAGTGGCGTCAGCGTGCCGGTGACCATCCAGGTGTCTGCAAGACCGGGCGCCCCCAGGGGCAGCGTGTCGATGTGCATGCCCAGAGAGGAGCGCACAGTACCGCCCTCGATGGAGAAATTCTGGATCCTGTACACCGCTTCGCCCGCCGAGATGTTGGCGAATTCGAACACGGTCTGCGTCGCCAGGGACATGACCTGGAAGCCTTCGGTAAGCAGATACCCGACCCGATGCATGGTGAAGCTCCTGCGCTGTATGTCCTGAAAACTTACCATATGCGTCATTCAAGACACAAAGCACTTTCTGCATCATGGCAACACACCCAAGCAATGGAGCATCACCATGACGCAGCAATTCAAAGGCACCGCGCTCATCACGGGCGCTTCCACCGGTATCGGTTCGATCTACGCAGAGCGCCTGGCCCGTCGCGGCTATGACCTGATGCTGGTGGCTCGCAACCGGGAACGCCTGAACGCGCTCGCCGGCCGGCTCACCAGCGAAACCCGGCAGAACGTCGAAGTGTTCCCGGCCGACCTGGGCAATGCCGACGATCTGGCCAAGGTCGAGCGCAAGCTGCGCGAAGACGCCAGCATCAGCCTGCTGGTGAACAACGCCGGCATCGGTACCCACACCACCTTGCTGGAGAGCGACGTGGAGCGCATGGCCGAGATGATCAACCTCAACGTCACCGCCCTCACCCGCCTCACCTATGCCGCGGTGCCCGGCTTCGTCGCGCGTCGCCAGGGGGCAGTGATCAACATTTCATCCGTCGTCAGCCTGGCGCCAGAGCTGCTCAACGGCGTGTACGGCGCCAGCAAGGCCTACGTCACGGCATTTACCCAATCCCTGAACAAGGAATTGGCCGACCAAGGCGTACGGGTTCAGGCGGTGTTGCCTGGGGCCACTGCCACCGATTTCTGGCAGATTGGCGGCTTGCCGGTGGAGAACCTCGACCCCGGCATCGTGATGTCCGCCCAGGACCTGGTGGACGGCGCGCTGCAGGACTTCGACAACGGTGTGCTGATCTCGCTGCCGTCGGTGCACGACCTGCAAGCCTTCGACCACTATCAGGCCAGCCGGCAGGCCTTGTTCGGCCAGCTGTCCAACAACCAGCTCGCACCACGCTACAGCACCAAGTGATTGACGCCCGTCGGTGGCGCTTCACGGTATTTTCACTGCTGAAGTGAAAGTGTTGCGCCATTCTGGCTGTTTATCGTTTCAATCGAAACGAATAGCCTGAGCCCACTTTTCGAATTGCCAAGAGGTAACGCCATGAAGGCTGTCGTTTACACCCAACCCGGTTTGCCGATCCAGGACCCACAGTCGCTGTACGACGCTGAACTGCCCAAGCCGAAACCCGGCGCCCGGGACCTGCTGGTCGAAGTCAGGGCCATCGCCGTCAACCCGGTCGATACCAAGATCCGCGCCAGCCGCGGCGGTGAACAACCCCAGGTGCTGGGCTGGGATGCCGTGGGTATCGTCCGCGAGGTCGGCGATCAGGTGACGTTGTTCCAACCGGGCGATGAAGTGTTCTACGCCGGGGCCATAGACCGCCCTGGCAGCTACAGCGAATTCCACGTGGTCGACGAACGCATCGTCGGGCACAAGCCCCGCAGCCTGGACAACGCCAGCGCCGCCGCCCTGCCCCTGACCTCCATCACCGCCTGGGAACTGCTGTTCGACCGCCTGGGGATAGAGGAAAACGGCGGCAAGGGCCAGTCCCTTCTGGTGGTCGGTGCCGCCGGCGGGGTGGGCTCGATCCTGGTCCAGCTCGCCAGCAAGCTCACCCAGCTGACAGTCATCGGAACAGCCTCCCGCCCCGAAACCCAGAAGTGGGTCAAGGCGCTGGGTGCCCATCACGTCATCGACCACCGTGAATCGCTCCCGCTTCAGCTCCAAGCGCTCAAGCTCGATGCGGTGGACTACGTGATCAGCCTGACCCACACCGACAGCTACCTGCCGCAACTGGTGGAAGTGCTGCGCCCACAAGGCAAGCTGGCGTTGATCGACGACCCGGCGCAACTGGATGTGATGCCGCTCAAGCGCAAGTCGCTTTCGCTGCACTGGGAGCTGATGTTCACCCGTTCGCTGTACAAGACCGAAGACATGATCAAGCAACACCAGCTGCTCGAGCGTGTGGCGCAACTGGTCGATGATGGCGTGCTCAAGACGACACTGGGCGAGCACTACGGCACCATCAACGCCGAACACCTCAAGCGCGCCCATGCCACGCTCGAAAGTGGCAAGGCGCGCGGCAAGATTGTGCTGGAAGGCTTCTGATCTGCAGCCTGGGGCCATCCTTACAGGATTGGCCCCAGCGATCATCGCCGTAAACCTGCCAGTTCGGCCGGGCTCAGCGCAGGATGCAGCCCCTCATACATCCAGCGCCCGAGCCCTCAGCCCGGTGTTGAGAATGCGGTCGTTCTCGCTGTAATCCACCGGGCAGTCGATCACATGCACGCCAGGGTTGGAAATGCAGAACGCGCCGGTTGCTTGGCGCTTGCCAACGTAGTCAGGCAAAGCGTTCGACCTGCGCAGGCGTGCGGCGCATCAGCACCTTGCCGTTGCGCACCGACACCAGCGCATGGCCCTGGCTGCGGACCATCTCGTAGTCATCCGGAGCCGACAGCAGCAGCAGGTTGGCCGGCCGCCCGACCTCGATGCCATAGCGCTCGCCAAGGTTGAGGGTGCGGGCGCTGTTGTCGGTGATCAGGTCCAGGCTGCGTTGCAGGTCTTCGTAGCCGAGCATGTGGCAAATGTGCAGCCCGGCTTCGAGAATGCGCAGGATGTTGCCGTTGCCCAGCGGGTACCACGGGTCGACGATGGAATCCTGGCCGAAGCACACGTTCATCCCGGCGCGGTCGATTTCGGCCACGCGGGTCAGCCCGCGGCGCTTGGGGTAACTGTCGAAGCGCCCTTGCAGGTGGATGCTTTCGGTGGGGCACGAGACGAAGTTGATCCCCGACATCTTCAGCAAGCGGAACAGCTTGTAGCAGTAAGCGTTGTCGTAGGAACCCATGGCCACGGTGTGGCTGGCCGTGACCCGCGCGCCCATGCCGCGCACCCGCGCCTCTTCAGCCAGCACTTCAAGGAAACGCGACTGCGGGTCGTCGGTTTCATCGCAATGCACGTCCACCAGGCAGCCCGTGCGCTCGGCCAGGTCCATGAGGAACTTGATCGACGCCACGCCCTGGTCACGGGTGTTCTCGAAATGCGGAATGCCGCCGACCACATCGGCGCCAATGGCCACTGCTTCGGTCATCAGTGCCCGGCCATTGGCGTACGACTCGATGCCCTCCTGGGGGAAAGCGACGATCTGCAGGTCGACCAGATGGCGCACCTCTTCGCGTACCTCGACCATGGCCTTGAGCGCGGTGAGCTTGGGGTCGGTGACGTCGACGTGGGTACGCACGTGCTGGATGCCATGGTCCACCAGCATGCCGATGGTCTTCGTGGCGCGGTTCTTGATGTCGTCGTGGGTGGTGATTTCCTTGCGCTCGGCCCAGCGTTCGATGCCTTCGAACAAGGTGCCGCTCATGTTCCACTTCGGCTCACCGGCGGTGAGGGTGGCGTCGAGGTGGATGTGCGGCTCGACGAACGGCGCCACCACCAGGTTCTGCTGGGCGTCCAGGTCATCCGGGCTGGCCAGGGCGGCGACGTCGGCCTGTGGCGTGATGGCGGCGATGCGCTCGCCGTCCAGCGCGATGCGGAACAGGCCGGTCTTGCCACGCAGGCGGGCGTTGATGATGTTCATGGCGTTACTCCTTGGCTTGATCTTCGTTCATGCGCCAAACCAGCATGGCGACGGAAGCGTTCATGCGAAACAGCGGGTCGTCGACGGACTGCCCGCTCAGTTGTTCGATGCGTTGAATGCGCTGGTTGATAGTATTGCGGTGCAGGCCCAGGCGCTGGGCCGCCTTGAACCCGTTGCCGTTTTCCTTGAGCAGGGCATCGAGGGTGTGCACCAGCACGTGGGGCTGCTTGCGCCCGGGGGTGATCAGCGGGCCGAGGGTCTGGGCGACGAATTCGTCGATCAGCGACCGCTCGGTGATACCTTGCAGCAGGCGTAGCACACCCAGCTCGCTGAAGTCGCAGAAGCCGTTGGCCGGGTGCAGCTGCTGCGCCACCTCAAGGGCCTGGCGCGCCTCGCTGAGCGCCTGACGGTAATGCCCGCAATCGCCGGCCAGGCTCGACAGGCCCATGTACAGGGCCAGCTCCCCGGCTACCGCGCTCAACTGCCGGTGCAACGCGGCCAGGGTCACCGGCAGGTCGGCGCCATCGGCCAGCAACAGCACCTGCAGGTCACCCGGCAACTGCGCCGTCACCGTCCCCGGCCGCTCGCGGCACCAGGCTTCGAGCTGGTCTTCCAGTGCCTGCCGGATAGCTTGCCAGAGGCGCTCGCCCTGGGCCAGGCCATGGCGCTCGAACAACTGCTCAACATGCAACAGGCGCAGCGCCACCACCCGGCGCGGCTCATCCAGGGTCAGCTCAAGGTGCGCCGCACGTTGGCGAGCGATGGCCAGGCTTGGATAGTCGCCACTGAGCAACTGGCCGAGGATGTCGTTGCGCGACCGACGCACCTGGCTCATCTGGACCAGGGCCGTGCCGATCAGGTGGGTCACCACCACCATCTTCAGGGCGTAAGGCTGCTCGATCAGCGGCAGCCCCAGTTGCTCGGCGCGGGCGACCACGGCGGGCGGGATGGCCTGGATGAAGGAGCCGCCGGTGAGGATCACCATCCCGGCAATCCCCACGGCCTCGCCGTCTTCGACCAGGCTCAGCAGGTTGGCCTCGCCACGCGGGTGGTTGATGCCGGTGACGAACACCAGTTCACCGCCCATCACCCACTCGGCGATGCCTTCGTTCTCCGCCACGTAGGGCCAGCGCACCCGCCGCTGCAGGTTGCGCGCACCAGCACGCACGGTCATTTCCTGCAGGCCCGGCAGGTTCAGGATCTCGTCCAGCGCCAGGCTCACGGCTCGATGCCCGCCTGGCCCAGCGCGCGGCGCCGGCCACTGAGTTCGAGCATGACGATGTAGCACAGGGCCGAGGCGCCAATGCCCACCAGCGGCGCGACCCAAGGCGAGGCGTAAGCCAGCACCGCACCCAGCGCGTAGGCGCCCAGCCCCATGAGGTTGTAGCGCGGCAACTGCACCGAAGCCAGGGCTGGGTATTTGCCACGGTGGCGGTACCAGAAGTCGGCCATGATCACCCCGCCCACCGGCGGAATGATCGAGCCCAGCAGCACCAGGAACGGGATCAGCATTTCATACATGCCACCGATCGCCAGCACGATGCCCACCGCCGCCGCCACCAGCGTGGCAGTGCGTCGACGCTCGCTGCGCAGCAGGTGGCAGGCGGCTGCCGAGACGTTGTAGATGGTCGGCCCCTGGATGGTCCAGAGGTTCAGGCAGAGCATCACCACCGCCGCGAACGACAGGCCTTGGAGCATCATCACTTCGACGATGTCGGCCTGCTGGTAGACCATCGCGCACCAGGCCCCGGCCACCACCATCAGGCCGTTGCCGAGCAGGAAGGCGACGATGCTGGCTACCACCGCCACCCGCCCGCTGCGCGACAGGCGGGTCCAGTTGGTGGCCTGGGTGGCGCCACTGGCGAAGGTGCCGAAGACCATGGTCACTGCGGCCGAGAAGGTCATGGTTTCATGCGGCACCACCGCTGCCAGGCCGGCAAAGCCACCGGCATCGGCGGTAGCGATGTACATCGATATCAGCAGCAGCACGAACATCAGCGGCACCGACACCCGCGACAGCAGGTCCAGGCCCTTGAAGCCAATGATCGCGGTGATGCTGAAGCCCAGGCCAAACAGTACCATCAACGGTACCGTGTAGCCGCCCGCCAGGCCCAGCAGCTTGACCAGCACGATCGCCACGGTCGCGGTGCCCCAGGCGTACCAGCCCAGTTCGGCGAAGCCCAGGATGAAGTCGGACAGCCGGCTGCCCGCCTCGCCGAAACAGAAGCGCCCCATCAGTACGGTGTTCAGCCCGCTGCGCGAGGCGATGAAGGCCAACGCCGCGGCATACAGCGCCAGCAGCGTGTTGCCGATGGCGGCAACCCACAGCATGTCGACAAAGGTGAAAGCCATGCCCAGCTTGCCGCCAGCGAACATGGTGCCGGTGAAGAAGGTAAAGCTGAACAGCACCATGGCAATGGGCAGCAGCCCCTTGCGCGATGATTGGGGGGCTTCGCAAAGCGGGAATTCGGTAGGTGAGCTCATGGCACGGTGCTCCGGGTTGTCGTTGCGACAGCAGGGAGCAATATGCGGGCCGCTTTTGCCAACCGCGGAAAACGGGAAATTTGCAGGCAATCGGCACAACCATCCCTGTTCAATCTGCACACCATTATGCCGATTCAGCGAAACAAACCTGTGCTTCAAGACCTGTTTTGAGGCGGGTACGCACCAAAGCGGAACAGCGCTGGGTAGTTTTCACCCAGCCGGCCGCTGCGCGTGCTCCTGCCATCATTCGCTGGCGTTGACGTCCACCTCTTTCCAGCTGTCATCCGGGTCGAAGCGCTTCATGGCTTTGGCAATCTTGTCGCCCTGCGGCCCCAGGTCCTTCTCGAACACCTGCCCGTCATGGCTGATCATGAAGCTCATCACCCCGGTGTCGTTGTACTTCGCCGGCCAGGCGACCAGGGCGAAACCTCGGCTCATCTGGTTACCGATCAGGTAGCTGTAGGCGCCGCCCGGTGCTGACGGGCCCTGGCCATCGAGGATGCGGAAGTGGTAGCCGTACCAGGCGTCACCCACCACGTCCTTGCCGAACAGCGGCCCCAGCGGGCTGATCTCGCCGCCCTCTTCGTCCGCCCAGAACAGGCCGTCGTGCTTGCCGGGGGTGCTGAAGATCTGCTGGGCGTATTCCAGCGCGCCGTTACCGTTGCGGTCTTGCGAGGCGTAGTCCATCTGCGCGTCGTGATAGGCAAGCACCGACTGCAAGGCCGCCAGTTCGTTGCGGCCGATGCGCCGGGCGCGGATTTCGGCGCTGCCGGCCTTGAGGTCGAAGCGCCAGCCGTTGGCGGCCTTGGTCAGCGGAATGGGCAAGGTCCAGTGTTCGGGGCCCACCGCCAGGATGGCCTTGTTGTCGCCCTGCTGGTCGATCTGATGCTGGGCCTTGTACTGCTCCAGGAAGGCATCGACGTCGCTGCGCTGCACGCCTTCGCGTGGAATGTAGGTGCGCCAGTCATCCCCCAGCAACTGCGCCAGGCGGGCTTCGTCGGCGTGCTCGACGCCCAGCGCCTGGACGAACGATTCGACCGCCTTTTCCGGGGTCGGGAATGCTTCCTGGGCAGCGGCCAGGTTGGCCCAGGCCATGCCCAGGCCGATCAGCCATGCAGCAATAGTGGTCTTGTTGTTCATCGACGGCCACCTCCCCCACCACGCCGTGCCGGCGCACTGGGCCGGGATATCTGATGCCCGGCCGCACGCGAGGCGCTGGGCCGCTGGGCGAACGACTGACTGGTGCGGCCGCGGCTGGCCTGCGCCGTGGTACGCGACGGTGACCGTACGCCGTCGAAGGCATTGTTGCGGGCCCGGCCTGCCGTGTTGCCCGGGCGGTTCTGCGCAACCTGACGGGCCTGGCCTTCACCCTGCCGGCGCTGGTTGACCTGGTTGCGCGCCTGCGGGTTGTCGCGGGTGTTGTCGCGCGTGGTGCGTGGTTCTGTGCGGCGATCAGCAGGGCGCGCGTTGTTGTTGGCACCTTGCATGCGGTTGGCCACGCCGCCTTCGGCCCGGGCCTGGCGTGCACTGTCGCGGGCTTCGCGGTTGCTGGTGGCCGGGCGCTCGATGCCCGCCCGGTCCATCGAGCTGCGGGCGCGATCACGGGCCTGGGCACGCTGGGCATCATCGCCACGGAACGCGGCGCGCTGGTTGGCCCCGTCTAGCTGGCGGCCATATTGTTGACGGCTGCGGTTGTCACGGTAAGGCACACCATCGCGGTGCACGGGGTTGTGCTGCCACTTGTTCTGGTTGTTGGTGATGCGGTTGTTGCCGTTGATGTTGTTGTAGCGATTGACGTCTATATCAACATCGCCGTTGTTCCAGTCGCAATCGCCCCACACCGAATCAATGATCGCCACGCCAGCGCCGAACGCCAGCCCGGCCATCAGCGCGGTGCCCGCGTAGTACATCGGCGACGGCGGGTAGTACACCGGCGGTGAGGCAGGATAGGCCCAGGTGCCGTAGGTGGTGGTCGGGTTGTAGGTGGGCACGTACACCACCTGCGGGTCGGCCGGCTGAATGATGATGGTGCTGGTCGACGAGCTGCTGGCGGGCGCCTGCTGCGACCCGTCCGAGCTGGCCGCAGCCGGCGCCGCTGCAGGCGCGGCCTGCACCGTGACGTTCTGGTACTGGTTGCTGGTCAGGTTGCCGGCCGCCTGGGCCTGGTGGCGCAGGCGCTGGACACCGGCCATCACGTCATCGGGTTGTGCCAGGAAGGCATCACCCAGGCGCTGGACCCAGACGGGGTCCTGACCGAGCACCACCAGCACTTGCGGGAACGCCACCAACGATTGCACGCTCGGGTCCCAGGTCTGGTTCGCCACCTGCTTGACCGCGTCATCGCCCTGGGCCTTGGGATTGGCCTTTGACCAGGCCACCGCTTCGGTCACCTCCCCTGGGTAGGTCGACGCCATCAGCACCTGGGCCAGCAGCGGATCGGGATACAAGGCGATCGGCGCGAGCATCTGGTCGAGCTGCTCCTGGTTGAACACTGCCTGCTTGGCTTCGGCAGGTGCCGGGTCGGGGGCCGGCAGGTCTTCTGCCAGTGCCAGGCTGGTAACTCCGTTAAGGCACAACACTATCGACATGACGCATAACAATGGCATGCGCATCGCAGTTCCCCATCTGGCCATACCGCGTGAAGAAAGTGCATTGCAACCCGGGCAGTCGCTGCCGTGCGGTAAGGGTAGCAAAGGCACCATTTTCGACCACTGATGTGCAGTGGTTTTCCACGCACTAATGGCAACTACGCTTACTGCCTTTAAATCTAAATCGCCTATCGAAACGGAACTGTACTTAATCTGCCCTGAACGCTTTGCGCCAATAAACTTCATCCAGCAGGAGGCCTGACCATGGCAACTTCAAGAGCCTGTCGTTTTTGCGTGGCCGTACTGTTGTGCGCCACCACATTGCAGGGTTGGGCGGCGGTTACCGACCGCGCCGAACGGCGCCAGCAAGCCCGCGAAGTGCGCCAGGAAACCCGCCAAGGCGCGCGTCAGACCAAACAGGACTGCCGCCACGCCGACCAGAAGAGCAACGCCGGTTGCCGTCAGGACAAACGCCACACCAAACAGCAAGGCCGTGAACGTGCCAGGGACATCAAGTACTGACCCTGCATCAGCCACCCAGGGCGATGATGGCCAGGATCAGCGCGACCCCAACCAGCGTCATGATCACGCCAGTGAGTACCCCGCGCCCTCCCGAGTAACGCGCCAACAGCCAGCCGGCCAGGAACAGCATGGCCAAGGCGACCAGGTTCGAGACCCGAATGGCGGTGCCTGTGTGGGCGATCAGCAGAAACGGTATGACCAGCGGGAACGTCGCCAGCACCACCAGCAGAAAGGTCGCCAGTGCCGCCTTGAAGTCCTGCAGGCCGAGCCGCGCGGGCATTGGTTGCTGGCCGTTGCGCATCAGGTGGACCCTGAGCAGCTCCAGGCCATTCTCATCCACCACTTCGCCAATGCGCGCCGGCAGTGCGTCGGCAATCAGCTGGCGCCCTTCGTGCCCGTTCTCGTCAGCCAGCAGCCGGGCCAGCAAGGTGCGGCTGCGGGTACGTTCGGTCCAGGTGCGCAGCAGGTAGATCACCGCATCGGCCAAGCCCCAGGCCAGGTTGCAGCCAAAAGCCGCAATCAGCATCAGGCGGGCGTCGTCCCGTCCGGCCGTGGCCACGCTCAGCGAGCCGGTGAAGGTGGTGGCCATCAACAGGCCGAACATCACTTCGGTAATCCGATCGATGGGTTCCAGTGCACGTTCACTCATACGCGGCCCCTTGGGGTTGGTCTGAACTAACGGATGCCCTGTTTCAAACGCGCGTGTTGCGCATTCCAGTACTTCAGCGTTTGCGTCGGCAACAGATGAGGCGCATCGACCCGCTCTGCCAGTTTGCTGGCAAAGTCTTGTGCTGCGTCCTGAGTGATAAAGGTGAACGTCATGCCACAGGCATGCACCCACCAGCTTGGCCGTCCCTGCACGCTGGTCTGTTCGATCAGGAAGTTCATGTTGCGCTCCTGCGGGCAGGTACAGCGCCACGGCAATGTTTTTCCAGCGTAGCGCAACGGTGCACGTGCTCAACTAACCATTCATTATCAGGGACCGTTTGAAATTCACTTTGCATCTACCGGGGCTCGCCCCTCGCCAGATGCATGGGAGCAACTCCAAGAGGAAATCGGCCAGCCGCTGCAGCGCCAAGGCAGGGGCTCGGTAGTGGTACGCCTCAGCGCGCGATTCTCGACCTGGGGAGGTTCAGCCAACGGCTGCAGGAAAGGGCAATTAACTAGTCGAAAATTCCTACGGTGTTTTAGGAAGAGCTCAACTCCTCTGAGAATTGATTCCTCGTTAGTGTTCGGACTCATCTTGATCGAGCCTGAAAGCTGATAGCCGTGCTGACCTGCAATTCAACAGTGTCAGCCGGCAAGAGAGGATCATCCATGAGTTTCAGTCAAAACGTTGCCAACCTGATCGCCGAAACCGACTTCCTCCTCACCCCCTGCAAAGCCTGCCAGCGCCAGGGCCTGCCCATCCTCCCCCTGCGCCGCGCCGTGGTCCCCGATACCCGCCCCGGCAGCGACCCCGCCACGCAAACCCGGATGGGCCTGCGCACCTTGCGCCATGGCTACCTCTATGTGCTGCTCGACCAGCGTATCTGGCACGCCTACGAAGTCACCGCGCAGGGCCACCTGCGCCGTTTCAATCCCTATGAGCCGAACCTGGGGCCACCACCGTCGCTGCCCGAGCGCTGCGTGCATGAGGACCACGACATCCCGTCGTCCTTCCTCAACATCGATACCGATACCTACGGCACGGCCTGGCTGGCTTTCTCCAGCGATCCCTGGCCGGTCACCGTGCTGCAGGCTTACAAGTACGGCCTGTACCCGGCGCAGCGCTTCGAGGGCCTGGACCTGATCCTGGCGCGCAAACACCCCGAGTTGCAGGGCCTGGCCATGACCCCGGACAACCTGCAGGTCGACCGCCAAGTGTTCGAATACGCCCAGCAACTGAACGGTCCGTTCGACAGTGCCCATGGCTTTCACAGCCGCTTTTTACGCAAGACCGCGCTGCGCGGTTACCTGGTCAACGCCATGGCCCGCCACCAGTTGGAAAACGGCGTGCTGGCGGTGGTGCTCGAGGACACCGTCGGTCTGATCCAGGAGTACAACCACCAGCGCCTGAACTGGGTGGTCAAACGCCAAGCCTGGCGCGAGGACCCACTGCGCGCCTATCAGCTGCAGACGTCGCAGATCCTGCAGATCATTCGTGCCACTCAGCGTGAATGGGCGGCGCAAGAAGTACCGACGTTCGAACCACAGACAGGCGACGGGCCGCCGGTGTTCACCGATCCCGAGGTGGAGCGCCAGCGCATAGTCGAAATGCGCCAGCGCGAGAGCGATGAAAAACTTGAAGAGCGCTATGACGAACCCCGGCGCGCGGCATTCCAGGCCGAATACGACCAAGAGGAGTCCCGCTTCCAGGCCTTCATCGACCGGCATGCCGCCACCTACGCGGAACTCTGCGAGAGCGCAGCCTTCGCCCTGATCGAACAGCACGACTACGATGGCCGGGACCGTGAATCGGGCATCGCCTACAGCAAGACCATGGCCGCCTGCCTGGCCGGCGGCATCACCGAGGCGCCTTCCAGCAACCCTGAGCCAGCTCTCGGTACCAGCGAAGCGCTGTGGCTGAAATGGCTGCAAGACCCCAACAGCCCACCCTACCGCGCCCTGCTGCTGCGCGACGCGCCCTTGATGGCGGCACTGCTGCCAAGCTTCTCGTCGACCGAGCCGACCAACTGGAACGACAGCGAAAAGCTCTACAACGCCTTGAGCAAGCTCATCGCCAGTGATGACATCGGTTTCAAACTGCGTGACTCGCTCAAGCAAGCCATCACTGAGCTGCAGGGTGCGGTCAATGCCTCCAGCCAGCGCCTGCAAGCCCTGCTCGACCCCGGCATCCAGCAGGCCGTGCGGCACCTGAACTGCGCCAGCCTGCGGGTCTACAACGGCGTGCATCTGATCGAGCTGCAGGTGCAGATGAAGCTGGGCGAGTACTACGCCTTGCAAAGTGCGCACTTGAGAAAAATGCAGAACAGCGCCAGCGAGAAACTGGCCAAGGCGCGGGCAGAGATGATGCCGGACCTCGAAGACGTGAAGGCCGGTATTTTCAGGCAAGCAAGCAAGGTGAAACCGATCATCCAGACCGGTTTGCTGAGCCTTGCCGTGCTCGACCCGAAAATCGCACATCAGGTGATCCCGGTCAGCGTCTGGGTCGAAGGCACGGCGCATGACCTGCACGAGCGGTTGGCCAGGGAAGTGAAGCTGAACGTCAACCAGTTGAATGATGCCACCAAGATGACATTGGTGGACATCACAGTCGCGGCGGGGACGCTGGAGCTGGATGCGCGAAAGACCTTGAATGGCATGAAAATCAGTGCGGGCCAAGCAACGCAGTTGGTACGTGACAGTTTTACGGGGCTGCGAGGAACGGGAAAAGGCTGGGAGTTGCTGCTGTCCCTGGGCGGGCTGTACTTACTGAACGATAGCCTTGGCAAGAACCTGAAAAAAGCGGAAGAAGCGATGGGGCCAAAGGCCGATGAAGCCATGCTGGCGCTGTATGGGGCCAAGCTGGGAATTATCGGTGGCGGCATAGAGCTGGTTGGGCTTCTGATGCCGCGCAAGGCAAGCACAAACAATCAAATGTCTCTTGGTCGCAGTATAGCCAGAGTTGGCGGTGTACTTAACGCCGCTGCCGGCATCTTTGAGGCCGCGCAAGCAAGGACTGCATATAGCCGCACTGACAAAGCTGAAGATGAAAAAGCTGCCAGAAATTACTATCTCGCTTCTGCAGCTAGTTTCATTTCCACTATCGCAGCGGTCGCGGGGGTTTTCAGCCCCTTGGCTCTAAAATTCATAGGAATCTCCATCATTTCAAGCTTCGCCGCATACATATTTAACAAGATGGCCGAAGAAAATGAATCAACTGCCTTGGAAGTATGGGCCAGGCGTTGTTATTTCGGCCTTGCCGATGAAGCACCTCGCATACACTGGAACTCTCCAAACCACGCAGACATCGCGCTTGCAGCGTTAAATGCAGTAACACTCGGCATAACAGGCGGCGTTAAATTCGACACTGTCATTGCAAACGAGCTCAGCAACACCAAAATTGGAGTACCCATCGGCTTGCAGAGCTTTTTGAGGTTCCGGGTAACACTCCCCCATTTCAACAGTTCATCCGTTGGTTATCAATGGATACTCCTGATCCATAGGCATGGCGACGGCACCCCTCCCCATTACACTGGTGGCGAAGTGATCACGACGCAAGAACACTTCCCTCCAACACTTACGCCCGCCGCCTCAAAGAGGGTATCGATAAAGCCCTCAAAATCGAACAACAAAGCCGATTACATACCTGAAAGCTTGACAATTACAGATAGCCAACAATCTCTTCAGATCGAAAATAGCCAGTCGACAAAAACCTTTACGGGACAGCTAGAGTTAACCCAAGACGCAGGCAGGCACAATATCATGTCAGCCTCTTTGACTATCACCTACTGGCCGGACCGTAGTATTCCTGAAGCCTACGCCGAACTCACATACCAGGAGAACAACTAATGGAAAAGCGTGATCGCGGCCTAGGTTGGAAATACGACTTACCCGCCCCTAATACTGAAACAACCATTAATCCTAGGCTTAAGACGCCGCCTCATGCTTTAACGCACATGAATGAAAATTACACCGAGGTATCCCGAGTCACTTTAAAACTCAGAGGAGTCTGGATTTTCGCCGGAGCAGCCATATTAATCATGGCTCTGACCGGCCCATTCAACCTATATAGCTACTTCCAAACCAAACTAAGCCCAGCAGAGCTAAAAGAACTCCCTCTATATGTTTTCTTTCACGCCCTATTCTTCTGCTTCCTCACTCCTTACATTCGAATGGAATTTAGCCTTCCTAAAAGTGAACCCATCCGTTTCAATCGGCAGCGCCGAAAGGTCTATTTCTATCAGTACAGGTTCAACCTCCTGAACCCATTCGGCAAAAAAGGCTGGGGCGTGATACCAGTGGCTTACGACTGGGATGACCTCACCCTCGAGGCTTACCGGATTTATGCCCCCGGTTACGGCGGGATCAAGGAAGAAGTGAAAATCTCAATCTGCAAACCTGGCACCAACGAAATAATCGACCGCGTGTTCTTTACCGACGACATAGAGGCAGGCGAGCACTACTGGGCCATCGTCAGGCTTTTCATGCAACAAGGCCCTGACGCAATTCCAGATTTCCTTCACCCCACCACAAACAAAGATGAGATCCCGGATTCCAACCTTGGAAAGAAAGCAGTTTTTCGCAATCCGTTCGACCGCCTCGCCCCCGAAGTCCAATGGCCCGCCGAAATGGATCGGGAGTCCCGCACAGCCCCCGCCCCTGAAGAACAGCGGTAAAACCTGTGATTATCGTCGACCATTCTTGAACCTGCCCAATCCACGGCGAAAGCGTCGTGGAAGCTGACTTTCCCGGATTGCGGTGGAGGGGCGGTCGTTGCTGTCCAACGCCGAGTGTCGCAATGAGTGGGGCTCATCGGTAACGTTACGCATCAACTCGCGATCCATTGACCTGGAGAGGTTTAATCAAAGGCCTAGGAAAAGGCAATTATCTGGTCGAAAATTCCTACAGTGTTTTAGGAAGAGCTCAACTCCTCTGAGAATTGATTCCTCGTTAGTGTTCAGACTCATCTTGATCGAGCCTGAAAGCTGATAGCCGTGCTGACCTGCAATTCAACAGTGTCAGCCGGCAAGAGAGGATCATCCATGAGTTTCAGTCAAAACGTTGCCAACCTGATCGCCGAAACCGACTTCCTCCTCACCCCCTGCAAAGCCTGCCAGCGCCAGGGCCTGCCCATCCTCCCCCTGCGCCGTGCCGTGGTCCCCGATACCCGCCCCGGCAGCGACCCCGCCACGCAAACCCGGATGGGCCTGCGCACCTTGCGCCATGGCTACCTCTATGTGCTGCTCGACCAGCGTATCTGGCACGCCTACGAAGTCACCGCGCAGGGCCACCTGCGCCGCTTCAATCCCTATGAGCCTAACCTGGGGCCACCACCGTCGCTGCCAGAGCGCTGCGTGCATGAGGACCACGACATCCCGTCGTCCTTCCTCAATGTCGACACCGACACCTACGGCACGGCCTGGCTGGCTTTCTCCAGCGATCCCTGGCCGATCACCGTGCTGCAGGCTTACAAGTACGGCCTTTACCCGGCGCAGCGCTTCGAGGGCCTGGACCTGATCCTGGCGCGCAAGCACCCCGAGTTGCAGGGCCTGGCCATGACCCCGGACAACCTGCAGGTCGACCGCCAGGTGTTCGAATACGCCCAGCAACTGAACGGCCCGTTCGACAGTGCCCATGGCTTTCACAGCCGCTTCCTGCGCAAGACCGCCCTGCGCGGTTACCTGGTCAACGCCATGGCCCGCCACCAGTTGGAAAATGGCGTGCTGGCGGTGGTGCTCGACGACACCGTCGGCCTGATCCAGGAATACAACCACCAGCGCCTGAACTGGGTGGTCAAACGCCAAGCCTGGCGCGAGGACCCACTGCGCGCCTATCAGCTGCAGACCTCGCAGATCCTGCAGATCATCCGCGCCACCCAGCGTGAGTGGGCGGCACAGAAAGTGTTCACGTTTGAGGCACAGACCGGTGACGGGCCACCGGTGTTCACCGATCCCGAAATACAGCGCCAGCCGGTGGTCGAGATGCGCCAGCAAGAAAGCGATGAGAAGCTCGAGGAACGCTATGACGAACCCCGGCGCGCGGCATTCCAGGCCGAATACGACCAAGAGGAGTCCCGCTTCCAGGCCTTCATCGACCGGCATGCCGCCACCTACGCGGAACTCTGCGAGAGCGCAGCCTTCGCCCTGATCGAACAGCACGACTACGATGGCCGGGACCGTGAATCGGGCATCGCCTACAGCAAGACCATGGCCGCCTGTCTGGCCGGCGGCATCACCGAAGCGCCCTCCACCAACCCTGAACCATCTCCACCAGCGCCCGGTACCAGCGAAGCGTTGTGGCTGAAATGGCTGCAAGACCCCAACAGCCCACCCTACCGCGCCCTGCTGCTGCGCGACGAGCCTCTGATGGCGGCACTGCTGCCAAGCTTCTCACCAACCGAGCCGACCAACTGGAACGACAGCGAAAAGCTCTATAGCGCCTTGAGCAAGTTCATCACCAGTGAAGACGCCGGCCTGAAGATGCGCGACTCGCTCAAGCAGGCTATCACCGAACTGCAGGGCGCGGTGAATGCCGCCAGCCTGCGCCTGCGAGTGCGGCTCGACCCTGGTATCCAGCAGGCCGTGCGGCACCTGAACAGTGCCAGCCAGCGGATTTACAACGGTGTGCACCTGATCGAACTGCAGGTGCAGATGAAGCTGGGTGAGTACTACGCCTTGCAGAGCGCGCACCTGCGTGAACTGCAGAACAGCGCCAGCCAGAAACTGGCCGAGGCGCGGTCGCAGATGATGCCGGACCTCGAAGACGTGAAGGCCGGCATATTCAGGCAAGCAGAAAAAGTCAAACCGATCATCCAGACCGGCCTGCTGAGCTTGGCCGTGCTCGATCCGAAAGTGGCGCACCAGGTAATCCCGGTCAGCGTTTGGGTCGAGGGCACGGCGTATGAACTGCATGAGCGATTGGCCAGAGAGGTGAAGCTCAATGTCAACCAACTGAATGATGCCGCGAAGATGGCGCTGGTGGAGATCACCGTCGCGGCAGGGACGCTGGAACTGGAAGCGCGCAAGACCCTGAATGGCATGAAAATCAGTGCTGGCCAGGCATCACAGTTGGTACGCGACAGCTTCACCGGGCTGCGAGGAACGGGAAAAGGCTGGGAGCTGTTGCTTTCACTAGGCGGGCTTTACCTGATGAGCGACAGCCTTGGCAAGAACCTGAAGAAAGCAGAAGAGGAGATTGGTTCGAAATCACCCGAAGCCTTAGTGGCATTTTATAGCTCTAGCATTGGCATCGCTGGCAATAGCATAGAATTAATCGGGCTTTTTATGCCGAACAAAGCGAGCACACCTAACAGCATCACTGTTGGCCGCACTATCGCCAGACTCGGGGCCACGATCAGCGCTGCCGCAGGCATCTTCGAGTCTATTTATTTGATAATGGCTGCAAAACGCAAATATGGTGATAGTGATGGTAAAGCTGCTTTTGGATACGGGTTCGCTGCAGCCCTGGCCATTGGCGGAGTCGCCAGTGGAATTCGAGCCATATTCAGCCCATTATTAATTGGAGCGGTAGGCGCCACCATCATTATAAGCACAATCACATATATATTTATCAAATGGGCTGAGAAGAACGAATCAACGCGACTGGAGCAATGGACCAAACGCTGCTATTTCGGAATCGCCAACGAGTCACCTCGCGTTCATTGGAGTTCACCAAACCATGCTGACATTGCCTTTGCCGAGTTAAATGCAGCCACCTTGGAACTGGATGGCGGGCTAACATTTAAAGCTGAAAGAGCAGACCCGGCAACCAGCTCAAAAATAGGAGGACTTGTTAACCTAGAAACAAAGCGCAACCTGAAATTCCAATTCACACTTCCATACTTCTCCGAAGTCACCTCCGGCTATCATTGGACACTCGTAGTTCATCGACATGGAGATGGCATGGCGCCCGACTACATCGGCGGGGAGGTAATTGCAGAGGATCGATTCTCGCCACCACCCCTGAAAACTAGAACCTCTAGATTTTCCTCAATGACCACTTCAAAAATCTCCAGAACACCTGACTACCTAGCGGACTCACTGTCAGTTAACAAGAGCCGTCGCAAAACTATTCAACGCGGAAAGGAATGCCAATTCGAGCATTTCAACGGGACAATAGAGCTTACAGCAGACATCGGAAGGCACAATATCACGGCAGCCTCACTACTAATAGCTTATTGGCCAGACCGAAATATACCGGATGCGTATGCCGAAATTGCAATTCAGGGGGAAGCATAATGAGTGAACCACATCGTGCCATTGGCTGGAAATATGACCTACCCGCCACTCATGCTCCTGGCCTCGTGGGACCGGACATAGCCAACCTTGATCCACCACCGAACCATGTCGACGAGATTTCCATCGAGATACCCAGACCCCCTATGAAGCTCAGAGGCTTTTCCCTGATAACAGGAACCCTAGCATTAACAGCAACCACGAGCATAACAGTAGCAGCAATGTATTATAATTTTTTTGTAGCCATCAGAGCCGACCTGGAATTCATAGCGCTCTTTTTGGGCGCCAACATAACGGCCACCTTGCTTTTAGCTCCTTACATCCGCATGGATATCGAACAGCCTCGCGATGAGCCGATCCGCTTTAACAGACAACGCCGAAAAGTCTATTTCTATCAATATAGAACTGACTTATTTCATCCTTTCAGCATCAAGCGCTGGGGCATAAAACCCGTTGCTTACGACTGGGATAACCTTACCGCCGAAGCCTACCGCGTTTATGCACCCATGGGCTTTGGCGGACTCATGGAGAAAGTCATGATATCCATTTGCAAACCCGGCACTGATGAAGTAATAGATCGCGTGCTCTTTGCTGACAGTATAGAAGTAGGTGAGCAATATTGGGCAATCGTGAGGCTATTCATGCAGCAGGGGCCCGAAGCACTCCCCAACTTCGTCCACTCACCTTGGGACTGGAACGAGGGCATTCATTCAAACCCTTTTGATCAACGTGCCCCCAAAGTCCAATGGCCCGCGGAAATGGATCGGGAGTCCCGCACAGCCCCCGCCCGTGAAGAACAACGGTAAACCTGTGGTACTTTCGACCACTCCCGTACCTGCGCACCCCACAGCAAAAGCCTCCTGAATGCTGGCCCCCGTGTAGACAGGGCCGCTATGCGGCCCATTACCTGCAAGCCAGTTCACACAGGATTATCGCAAACTTCAGCATCCGGAAAAACCGTGACAGAGGATCCGGGCTGAAGAACTGCACCACCCTCAATAGTCACTATCGACAACACCAATTTCTACCGATCGCCAGCAATCAATAACCTAGCTCCATCGATTCCCACCGCCCGAATCCTGGAGCTTCCCCCGATGAACACCACGGCCCGCCTGCTGCTCGCTGCCCTCACCGCCTCCGCCATCGCCGTGCTCACCGGTTGCGCCAGCCACCCTGAGCTGCGGCCCTACACCGCCGAGGAAACCCGCCAGCTGCAACTCGAGTCGATCCAGCGCCAGGGCCTGTCGCTGGACGAATATGAACTGCGCAAACGCGTCATCGAACGCTCCGCCAGTCAGCAGGTGGTCAGCGAAACGGCCGAGGCCCAGCCTGCAATCAAAGGCTGAGTTGAAAGACCGGCTTGGCGCATTATCATGGCCCAGGCCGGGCTGGCCACCGTCAGCCCCTGTCACTGAGGCTGGCCAATGATCGATCACCTGGACCATCTGGTCCTCACCACCACCGACATCGATGCCTGCACCGACTTCTACACCCGTGTGCTGGGCATGCAGCTGGAAACCTTCGCCAGCAACCGCCTGGCGCTGCGCTACGGCAATCAGAAAATCAACCTCCATGTACGCGGCCACGAGTTCGAGCCCAAGGCGCATCTGCCGGTGCCGGGCGCCCTCGACCTGTGCTTCATCAGCACGATTGGGCTGGAGCAGGTGATCGCTCACCTGCACAAGGTGCAATGGCCGATCATCGAAGGCCCGGTCGCACGCACTGGCGCAACCGGCCCGATCCGCTCGATCTACGTTCGCGACCCTGACCTCAACCTGATCGAAATCGCCGAGCAGCTCGCTACCTGAACGGCCCTCGACCAATGGTCGTGTACACATGGCTGCCGGTAGCCCCAGGCGCTCGACACAGGTATCCTCGGCCGCTCAAGAGCAAGCCTTCCAGGACGGTGACCATGACCAGGCCCCTTCTGTTGCTGACTGCGGCCCTCCTCTCGAGCCCGGCACTGCACGCGCAACAGATCCAGCGCCAACTGGGCGATTTCGACTTCAAGCTGGGTACCACCCCCTCGCGCAGCATGGCCCAGGGGTTGATCTCGCCGAGTGCGGTGGGCGCCTTCCACGGCGGCCTCGACCTCAGCCACCCCAGCGGCTGGTACCTCGGCCAGTACGCACCGAGCATGGGCGTGACGCCCAACTCCACCCTGCGCCTGGACAGCTACACCGGCTACAAGCATCACTTCGACAGCACCCTGGGCTACGAAGTGGGCCTGATCCACTACAGCCAGCCGAACATCGCCGGCCCCGACAGCTACGCCCTGTACGGCGGCATCTCGGTGCTTGGCAGCCGCTTTGGCGGCGCCTGGCGCGACAACCCGGGCAACCGCACCGGCACCCTGTTCGCCGACTTCGGCCACTTGCCGTTGTTCGATGTCGACCTGACCGTCAAGCTCGCCCACCACCGCCTGGGCACCCCGTTCACCATCGGCGACGGCAGCCAGATCAGCGGGTTTTCCGACTGGTCGCTGGAGTTCTCGCGGCCCTGGCTGGGTATCGACCTCAACCTGATCTACAGCAACTCCGACCTCAGCGGCAGCGGCTGCGACGCCTATGCCGGCATCAATACCTATTGTGAAAGCATGGTCACGCTCAAGGCCCAGCGCAGTTTCTACTGATGTAGCCTGTTGAGCACGGAGGCTTTATCGATACCTGACAACAGCTGATCATGGAGGGCGGGTACAGCCAACCCTCCAATACCAGGAAAACCGCCATGCTCCCGGACCGCCTGAACGCCGACCTGACCCTGCCCGCCATCATGCACGCCGCCAATCTGCCTTGGCTGGCCAGCCCACTGCCCGGCGTCGAGCGCCGCCCACTGTTCCGCATCGGCGGCGAAAAGGCCCGCGCCACCAGCCTGGTACGTTATGCCCCCGGCAGCCACTTCAACGCCCACGAGCATCCTGGCGGCGAAGAATTTGTGGTACTGGAAGGTGTGTTCGAGGATGAGCGCGGCCAGTACCCGGCGGGCAGCTATGTACGCAATCCACCCGGTAGCGCGCACGCGCCAAGGTCTGGCGAGGGCTGCATGATCTTCGTCCGCCTGCAGCAGTTTCATCCTGATGATGACCAGCAGCTCGCCGCAACCTTATCGACGCAGGGCGACCAGTTGCTGTTTTCGAATGCACATGAACAGGTGTATCTGAAGCACCTGCAACCCGGTGCTTCTGTCTACCTGGACAACCGGCGCGGACTGGAATGCCTGCTTCTGCAAGGCAGCCTGGCCAGCGCGGACTTCAGCCTTCAGCCCCTGAGCTGGATGCGCCTGCCGGCAGGCACGCCCTTGCAAGCCAGCGCCGGCGCTCAGGGTGCTCGTCTCTGGATCAAGGACGCACCACTTACCCTGGGACTCTGATCATGTACTGTACGCCTCGCCAACAGCCACTCACGAGACGCCTGCAACTTCGCCAACCCTGCTCTTGCTCTTGCTCTTGCTCTTGCTCTTGCTCTTGCTCTTGCTCTTGCTCTTGCTCTTGCTCTTGCTTTGGCTTTGGCTTTGGCTTTGGCTTTGGCTTTGGCTTCTAAGCGCGCGATAGTTCAGGCGACGCAAAGTGCGACTTCAGGAGGCCGAACGCAGGCGTCTGGAGGGCCAGGGTGCGCAGCACCCCTTCGGCGCAGCCGAAGGCGCGAGATGTAGACTTGCGCAGCAAGTCGTAGGCCGCGCGGGCCCGGAAGGCGCCGGAGTGAGGGGCCCCCGGAGCGCAGCGTAGGGGCCGGATGATGGGAGCCAGCGTTTTTTGGTTACTTTTTGTCGCGTTTGACAAAAAGTGACCCGCCGTAAGGGCGGAAAGGTGATTGTGCGTCGCCATCGCAAATGAATGCACTCGGATTAATCAAAACTAACGCATTCCAGCTTTTGGCTTTTGGCTTTTGGCTTTTGGCTTTTGGCTTTTGGCTTTTGGAAGTGGGCTTTCAGATCAGTTTTACATACAGTCGCCATGGTGGCGCTGAATCACCTTTTCGCCTTTACGGCGACCTACTTTTTGACTGGGCAAAAAGTAGGCAAAAACCCCCGCTCCCATCATCCGGCCCCTACGCTGCGCTCCGGGGTCCCCTCACTCCGGCGCCTTCCGGGCCCGCGCGGCCTACGACTTGCTGCGCAAGTCTACATCTCGCGCCTTCGGCTACGCCGAAGGGGTGCTGCGCACCCTGGCCCTCCAGACGCCTGCGTTCGGCCTCCTGAAGTCGCACTCTGCGTCGCCTGAACTACCGCGCGCTTAGAAGCCAAAGCCAAAGCCAAAGCAAGAGCAAGAGCAAGAGCAAGAGCAAGAGCAAGAAACGGCCAGCGCCGCTGATATCAAGCTTCTGGCATCAACGTCGCAATCAACGCCCGCACCGTCCCCGGCAATGCCTCAAGTTCTCGCACCAGAATGCTCCGCTCGCGCACCGCCCACGGCTCATCCAGGCTGATGGTCTCCAGTTCCATGGTCTGGCTGTGCCGCAGCGCTGCCGACTCGGGGATGATGCCGATGCCCACTCCCGCCTCCACCAACCGGCAGATCGCCTCGAAGCTGGACAACTGGATGCGCAGCGACAGGTTCAGGCCCATGCGCTCCACATGGTCGCGCAGGAAGCTCAGCAAGGTGCTGCCGTCGTGCAGGCCGATATGCTGGAAGGCCAGGGTCTGCTTCAAGGACACCATCTTGCGGCCTGCCAGTTCATGGCCCGCCGGCACGATCAGCACCAGGCGGTCGGTGCTGAAGTGCATCACCTGCAAGCCGCTGGCTTCCACGGGGCCAGCAATGATGCCCATGTCGCTGCTGCCATCGAGCACACCGCGCACGATGTCCCGCGACAGCCGCTCCTGCAGGTCGACGGTCACCCCGGGGCGCTTGGCCATGAAACCGGCCAGCACTTCGGGCAGGAACTCGGTGACGGCAGTGGTGTTGGCGAAGATGCGGATATGCCCGGCCAGGTCGGTACCGAACTGGGTGAACTCGGCTTTCAGGTAATCGACCTGGCGCATGATCAGGCGGGCATGCATCAGCAACTTGTGGCCAGCCGGTGTCAGCTCGACACCACGACTGTCACGGTACAGCAGACGGGTGTCGAGCTGGGCCTCCAGCGCCTTGATCCGCGCACTGGCCGCAGCCGGTGAAAGAAACGCCCGACGCGCTCCCTGGGTCAGGCTTGGTGATTCGCCGATATGGATGAAAAGCCGCAGGTCTGCCAGGTCGAAATGCATGTGAGGCTCCAGTTGTGGTCACTGGCGTCATCGCCGGCAAGCCGGCTCTCACACTGACAACGCCGGGCTTCAGGGCTGTGGTGAAGCTGTGGCAGCCGGCTTGCCGGCGATGAGACCGGTACAGGCAAAAATATGGCGTTCAGCATACATGAACGCTGCCTTACACAAATGCAAATTCACAGAATGCCGGGTGCCTCGCATGATCGGCCCATAACAACAAATGCAGAGGCCCATGGTTATGACTGCTTCCCCCCCGCCCATCGACTACAGCGCCTGGATCGGCCGCAGCGAAGAGGCCGTCGATGAGCTCAGCCGCAACCTGATCAAGCGCATCGCCGCCACCTTTGGTGAAACTGCACCCGCCGTCGGCCAACCGCTGCCACCGCTGTGGATGTGGTGCTTCTTTCAGGAGCCGCTGGCCGAAGCGCAGCTTGGCGCGGACGGCCACCCGGCACGCGGCGGTTTTCTGCCGCCGGCCGACAACCGCAACCGCATGTGGGCCGGCGGCCGGGTCGAGTTCATCGCCCCGCTCAAGGTCGGCGCCGAGGCCCATCGCCTGTCGACCATCCTGCACATCGAGGAGAAGCACGGCCGTACCGGCGCCTTGCTGTTCGTCACCGTGCGCCACGACTACTCGCAGCACGGCCAGCTGTGCGTGCGTGAAGAACAGGACATCGTCTACCGCGAGCCCAACCCGCCCAAGCTCGACAGCGCCCCGGCCAAGGCGCCGGCCGACTGGCGCGAGGCGGTGACACCCACGCCGACCCTACTGTTCCGCTACTCCGCCGTGACCTTCAATGGCCACCGCATCCACTACGACTTCCCCTACGTCAGCGACACCGAGGGCTACGCCGGCCTGGTAGTGCACGGCCCGATGATCGCCACCTTGAACCTGCGTGCGTTCATCCGCGCCAACCCCGGCAAGCACGTGCGCCACTTTGCCTACCGCGGCGTGCGCCCGCTAACCGTGCCAACCCCGTTCGAAGTGGCCGGGCGCATCAGCGCACCGGGCCAGGCCCAGCTGTGGGCCGGCAATGCCGACGGCGTGGCGCAGAGCGCCGACGTGCTTTTCGACTGATACCAGACAGGGAACACCCGCATGCATACGTACGACAGCGATGACCTCAATGCCATCCGCGAAGGCGTGCGCGCCTTGTGCGCCGAGTTCGACGCCAGCTACTGGCGCAAGATCGATGAACAGAAAGGCTTCCCGCAAGCCTTCGTCAAGGCCATGACCGACGCCGGCTGGCTGTCGGCGATGATCCCCGAAGCGTATGGCGGCTCTGGCCTGGGCCTGGCCGAGGCCTCGGTGATCCTCGAGCAAGTGAACGCCTGCGGCGGCAACTCCGGCACCGTGCACGGGCAGATGTACAACATGTTCACCCTGCTGCGCCACGGCAGCGAGGAGCAAAAGCGCCACTACCTGCCCAAGCTTGCCAGCGGCGAACTGCGCCTGCAGTCGATGGGCGTGACCGAGCCCACCACCGGCACCGACACCACCAAGATCAAGACCACCGCCGTGCGCCAGGGCGATAAATACCTGATCAATGGCCAGAAGGTATGGATCTCGCGCATCCAGCACTCGGACCTGATGATCCTGCTGGCGCGCACCACGCCCTTGCCAGAGGTGAAGAAAAAGTCCGAAGGCATGTCGATCTTCCTGGTCGACCTGCGCGAAGCCATCGGCAACGGCCTGACCGTGCAGCCGATCGCCAACATGGTCAACCACGAGACCAACGAGCTGTTCTTCGACAACCTCGAACTACCGGCCAGCAGCCTGATCGGCGAGGAAGGCAAAGGCTTCAAGTACATCCTCGACGGCCTCAATGCCGAGCGCACACTGATCGCCGCCGAGTGCATCGGCGATGGCCGCTGGTTCATCGAAAAGGCCAGCGCCTATGCCCGTGACCGCGTGGTGTTTGGCCGCCCGATCGGGCAGAACCAAGGCGTGCAGTTCCCCATCGCCGAGGCCCATATCGAGCTCGAGGCCGCCGACCTGATGCGCTGGCGCGCCTGTGCCGAGTACGACAGCGGGCAAAACGCCGGGGCCAGCGCCAACATGGCCAAGTACCTGGCGGCCAAGGCCTCGTGGGAAGCGGCCAATGCCTGCCTGCAGACCCACGGTGGCTTCGGCTTTGCCTGCGAATACGACGTCGAGCGCAAGTTCCGTGAAACCCGCCTGTACCAGGTGGCGCCGATCTCCACCAACCTGATCCTGTCCTACGTGGCCGAGCACCTGCTCGAGCTGCCGCGCAGCTTCTGAGGGCCTGAACATGCAGCATACCCAAGCCCTGGCGGGCTTCCTCGCCGACCTGCATTACGCACAGGTCCCAGGCCCTGTGCTGGACCGCACCGAAGACCTGTTCCTCGACTGGCTCGGCTCGGCCCTGGCCAGCCAGGGCGCGCACCCGATCCCGCTGTTCGAGCGCTATGCCGCGCGCATGGGCCCCGCCCAAGGCAGCGCTCGCGTGCTGACCAGTGGGCGTACCTCGTCCCCCTACTTCGCCGCGCTGGTCAATGGCGCGGCCTCGCACCTGGTCGAACAGGACGACCTGCACAACAGCTCGGTGCTGCACCCGGCCACGGTGGTGTTCTCCGCCGTGCTGGCAGCGGCACAGGACCTTGGCAAGTCCGGCCAGGACCTGTTGCTGGCCGCCGTCGCCGGGTACGAAGCGGGCATCCGCATCGGTGAATTCCTTGGCCGTTCGCACTACCGCATCTTCCATACCACTGCCACCGTCGGCACCCTCGCTGCCGCCGTGGGCGTCGGCAAGCTGCTGGGCTTCGACAAGGAGCAGTTCATCAACCTGCTCGGCAGCGCTGGCACCCAGGCCGCCGGGCTCTGGGAATTCCTGCGCGATGCCGCCGATTCCAAACAGCTGCACACGGCCAAGGCAGCGGCTGATGGCCTGCTCGCCGCCTACCTGACCGCCGACGGCCTGACCGGCGCACGCAATATCCTCGAAGGCGACCAGGGGCTGGCCGCCGGGATGTCCAGCGATGCCGACCCGGCGCGCCTGAGCGACCGTTTGGGTACACGCTGGGCGCTGGTGGAAACCTCGTTCAAGTACCACGCCTCATGTCGCCACACCCACCCCGCCGCCGACGCGTTGCTGCAACTGATGCAGCGCGAAGGCCTGAATCATGAGCAGATAGCCAAGGTGATCACCCGCGTGCACCAGAGCGCCATCGATGTGCTCGGCCGGGTCACCACGCCCACCACCGTGCACCAGGCCAAGTTCTCCATGGGCACCGTGCTCGGCCTGATCGCCGTGCATGGCAGCGCACAACTCATCGAATTCCGCGACCTGGCGTTGACCGACCCACGGGTCGCTGCCTTGCGCGACAAGGTGCAGATGCAACTGGACCCTGAAGTGGACGCCGCCTACCCGGCTCGCTGGCTGGGCCGGGTCGAGGTCAGCTGCAACGACGGCCGCCGTTTCAGCGCCGCCATCGACGAGCCCAAGGGCGACCCCGGCAACACCCTCTCGCGCCCGGAGCTGGAAGCCAAGTTCCAGCGCCTGCTGGCCTATTCCGGCGCCCGCAGCCCGGCTCAGGGCCAGGCCCTGATCGAGCAGGTCTGGCAGCTGCGCGATGCGCGCTCGCTGGCCGCACTGCACTGATGATGAACAGGTGAACCCATGACGCAAACCGCACCCCGCCCGCTGGACGGCATCACCGTCGTCAGCCTGGAACATGCCATCGCCGCGCCCTTCTGCACCCGCCAGCTGGCCGACCTGGGCGCCCGCGTGATCAAGGTCGAACGGCCTGGCAGCGGCGACTTCGCCCGTGGCTACGACCAGCGTGTCGACGGCCTGGCCTCGCACTTCGTGTGGACCAACCGCTCGAAGGAAAGCCTCACCCTCGACCTCAAGCAGCAGGCCGCCGACGGCATCCTCGATGCCCTGCTGGCCAAGGCCGACGTGCTCGTGCAAAACCTCGCACCCGGCGCAGCCGCACGCATGGGCCTGTCGTTCGAAAGCCTGCATCTGCGTTTCCCGCGGTTGATCGTCTGCGACATCTCAGGCTACGGCGCGGGCGGCCCTTATGAAAAGAAGAAGGCCTACGACCTGCTGATCCAGAGCGAGGGCGGCTTTCTCTCGGTGACCGGCGGCCCCGGTGACGAGGAAATGGCCAAGGCCGGCTGCTCGATCGCCGACATCGCCGCCGGCATGTATGCCTACACCGGTGTGCTGTCGGCGCTGCTGCTGCGCGACAAGACCGGGCTGGGCAGCCGCATCGATGTGTCGATGCTGGAGAGCCTGGTGGAGTGGATGGGCTACCCGATGTACTACGCCTACAACGGCGCACCACCACCACCGCGCGCCGGCGCCTCGCACTCGACCATCTACCCGTACGGGCCTTTCCCCACCGGGGGTGGCGGCACGATCATGCTCGGCCTGCAGAACGAACGGGAATGGGCGCTGTTCTGCGAGAAGGTGCTGCTCGACCCGGCGCTGGCCAGCGACGACCGCTTCAGCGCCAACTTCAAGCGCTCGGAAAACCGCGAGGTGCTGCGCCAGATCATCGTCGAACGCTTTGCCGCCTTGTCGCTCGACGAAGTGGTGGCGCGCCTGGACCACGCGCAGATCGCCAACGCCCGGGTCAACGACATGCACGGTGTGTGGCAGCACCCGCAGTTGCAAGCCCGCGACAGCTGGCGCGAAGTGGACAGCCCAGCCGGCAAGTTGCCTTCGCTGCTGCCGCCGGGGCGCAATGCCGCCTTCACCCCGCGCATGGGCGCCGTGCCGGCGCTGGGGCAGCACACCGAGGGCATCCTCGCGGAACTGGGCCTGAGCGCCGAACAGCGCGCCAGCCTGGCCGCAGGAGGCGTTGTATGAACGTGGTGCGCTCCGCCCTGTTCGTGCCTGGCAGCCGGCCCGAGCGATTCGCCAAGGCCCTGGCGGCAGGTGCCGATGTGGTGATCGTCGATTTCGAGGATGCCGTCGAGGAGGCGCTGAAGCAGCAGGCCCGCGACAACCTGGCGGCTTTTCTGCTGGCCACGCCACAAGCGTCGGTATGGGTGCGGGTCAACGCGCCGCAGCACCCGCAGCACGCCGCCGACCTGGCCTTTTGCGCGCAGCAGCCTGCGGTCGCCGGGCTGCTGTTGCCCAAGGTGGAGAACGCCGCCCAAGTGGCAGTCGCCTGGCACGCTGGCAAGCCGGTGTGGCCCATCATCGAGAGTGCCAAGGGCTTGCTGGCGCTGGCGCAGATTGCAGCGGCAGAAGGTGTCGAGCGCTTGTCGTTCGGCAGCCTCGACCTGGCGCTGGACCTGGGCTTGAACACAGAGAGCGAGGCGGCCCGGCAGTTTCTCGACCAGGCGCGCATGGCAGTGCAACTGCATTCGCGGGGGGCCGACCTGCTGCCGCCGCTGGATGGCGTGTTCCCGGCCATCGCCGATGCCGAGGGGCTGCAGCGGGCCATGCGGCATGCCTATGACATGGGGTATGGCGGGGCGTTGTGCATTCATCCGCGGCAGGTGGCGGTGATACATGCAGCGCTGACGCCCAGTGCCGAAGAGCTGGCCTGGGCGCGGCGGGTGCTGGCGGCCAGTGAGGCGGCCAATGGCGCCGGGGCCTTCCAGCTCGAGGGGCAGATGGTCGATGCGCCGGTGGTGTTGCGGGCGCAGCGGTTGCTGGCAGGGCATCTCGGCTGAACATTCTGGCCTCTTCGCGGGTAAACCCGCTCCCACAGGGACCGCGCAGCACTCTAAAGCTAGGCAGTACCTGTGGGAGCGGGCTCACCCGCGAAGGGGCCGGTACAGGTGACAGTGTTAAGCAAACCCGAACGCTGGGTTACACAAATGCTGATTCTCCACACGCAGCCCGTTGGTCCATCTTTACCCCACTCCTCCTACAACAATAAATCAGAGGTGACACCGATGTTGAAGCTGACCCAGGCGCTGTTCTGCGCCGCCGCAGTGTCCATGGCCGGCCTGGCCCAGGCCGCCGACCCGATTGTCATCAAGTTCGCCCACGTGGTGGCCGACAGCACGCCCAAGGGCCAGGGCGCACTGATGTTCCAGAAACGGGTCGCCGCCGACCCGCAGCTCAAGGACAAGGTCAAGGTCGAGGTCTACCCCAACTCTTCGCTGTTCGGCGACGGCAAGGAAATGGAAGCCCTGCTGCTGGGTGACGTGCAGATGCTGGCGCCGTCACTGGCCAAGTTCGAGCACTACAACAAGCAGGTGCAGATCTTTGACCTGCCGTTCCTGTTCAACGACCTGGCCGCCGTCGACCGCTTCCAGCAAGGCCCGCAAGGCAAGGCGCTGCTGACTTCGATGGAAGACAAGGGCATCCGTGGCCTGGCCTACTGGCACAACGGCCTCAAGCAACTGTCGGCGAACAAGAAGGTGATCCTGCCCAAGGACGCCCGCGGCCTGAAGTTCCGCGTGCAGGCCTCCAGCGTGCTCGAAGAGCAGTTCAAGGCGATCCGCGCCAACCCGCGCAAGATGAGCTTCGCCGAGGTTTATCAAGGCCTGCAGACCGGCACCGTCAACGGCACCGAGAACACCTGGTCGAACTACGAGAGCCAGAAGGTCAACGAGGTGCAGCCGTTCTTTACCGAGACCAACCACGGCCTGATCGACTACATGGTGATCACCAATGCCAAGTTCTGGAACAGCCTGCCGCAAGATGTGCGCAGCGAGTTGCAGAAGATCATGGACGACGTCACCGTCGAGGTGAACAAGCAGGCCGAAGCCCTCAACCAGACCTCCCGGCAGAAGATCATCGACGCCAAGACCAGCGAGATCGACGCGCTGACCGCCGAGCAGCGCGCGCAATGGCGTGATGCCATGCGACCGGTGTGGGAGAAATTCTCCGACCAGATCGGCGCCGACCTGATCAAGGCCGCCGACGACGCCAACAAGGCCTCCTGATCCTTCATGCGCCCCTGCCCTGGCCACCCGCTCCACGGGTGGCCTGCCCTCTCTCTGTCTGGAGAATTCCTATGCAATCGCTCAGGCGTGTCTGGGAGCACTTCGAGGAAGGCATGATCGCCTTTCTCCTGGCGGCCATGACCTTGGTGACCTTCCTCTACGTGGCACTGAACAACCTCTACACGATGTTCTACACGCTCAGTGACCACTGGGCATTCGCCAGCGACCTGCTGCTGGGCATCGGCGACCACCTGATGGCCTATGCCCAGGACATGACCTGGAGCATCGCCCTGACCAAGGCAATGTTCGGCTGGCTGATCTTCTTCGGCATCGCCTACGGCGTGCGCACCGCCGGCCACCTCGGCGTCGACGTGCTGGTGCGGCGCACACGCAAGCCGGTGCAACGGCTGCTGGCGATGATCGCCTGCGCCTGCTGCCTGGCCTATGCCGGGCTGTTCCTGGTGGCGAGCATCAAGTGGGTCAGCGCGGTGCTGGTGGCCGGCATCGGCGCCGAAGACCTCGACCGCTATGGCATCAAGGTCGGCCATATCGCGCTGATCGTGCCGCTGGGCTTCGCCCTGGTGATCATCCGCTACCTGGAAATCCTCTACCGCCTGTTCACCCACCGCCAGTATGGCCTGGGCCTGGCCGACGAGGCCGCCGAAGCCAGCAAGCTGGCCAACCCCGGTGAGGAGCACCACTGATGACGGTTATCTGCCTGTTCCTGCTGCTGTTCGTGTTGATGTTCCTCGGTGTGCCGATCGCCATCTCCCTGGGTTTGTCGGGGGCGCTGTCGATCCTGATGTTCAGCCAGGATTCGCTGAGCTCGCTGGCGATCAAGCTGTTCGAGACCTCCGACAGCTACACCTTCCTGGCCATTCCGTTCTTCCTGCTGTCGGGCGCGTTCATGACCACCGGTGGCGTGGCCCAGCGCCTGATCGACTTCGCCAACGCCTGCGTCGGGCATATCCGTGGCGGCCTGGCCATTGCCGCGGTGCTGGCGTGCATGCTGTTCGCCGCGCTGTCGGGCTCGTCGCCGGCCACCGTCGCCGCCGTCGGCTCGATTGCCGTGGCCGGCATGGTGCGCTCAGGCTACCCACGCGAATTCGGCGCCGGGATCATCTGCAACGCCGGTACCCTGGGCATCCTGATCCCGCCGTCGATCGTCATGGTGGTGTACTCGGCGGCCACCGAGACCTCGGTCGGCAAGCTGTTCATGGCCGGCGTGGTGCCAGGGATCCTGCTCGGCGTGTGCCTGATGATCACCATCTACATCGTCGCCCGTATCAAGAAGCTGCCGGCCCAGCCACGGGCCACCTTCGCCGAATGGCTGGGCACCGCCCGGCGTGCGTTCTGGGGCCTGTTGCTGCTGGTGATCATCCTCGGTGGCATCTACAGCGGCATGTTCACCCCCACCGAAGCGGCTGCCGTGGCGGCGGTGTACTCGGCGTTCATCGCGCTGTTCGTGTACAAGGACATGCGCCTGCGTGACTGCCCGAAAGTGCTGCTGGAGTCGGGCCGGCTGACCATCATGCTGCTGTTCATCATTGCCAACGCCATGCTCTTCGCCCATGTGCTGACCACCGAACAGATCCCCCAGCAGATCACCCAGTGGGTGATGTCCGAGGGGCTGACGCCGATCGGCTTCCTGATCATGGTCAACATCGTGCTGCTGGTGGCTGGCAGCTTCATGGAGCCGTCGGCGATCATCCTGATCCTGGCGCCGATCTTCTTCCCGATCGCCATGAAGCTGGGCATCGACCCCATTCACCTGGGCATCGTGATGGTGGTGAACATGGAGATCGGCCTGGTGCACCCTCCGGTGGGGCTGAACCTGTTCGTCACCTCGGCGGTGACCGGGCTGACCCTGGGGCAGACGATCCGCGCGGCGTTGCCGTGGCTGTCGATCCTGCTGCTGTTCCTGGTACTGGTGACCTATGTGCCGTTCATTTCGCTGGCGTTGCCGGAGTGGCTCGGCATGCCTTGATCGCAAAGCCGCCACAGGATCATCACCAGTTTCCAGGCATGCGCTGTACCTGTGGGAGCCGCGCTTGCCGGCGATGGGCCGCAAAGCGGCCCCACGATTTCAAGGCTTTTGCATAAATTGCGGGGGCCGCTTTGCGGCCCATCGCCGGCAAGCGCGGCTCCCACAAGGATCGCGCCAGCTTTAAGAAATGGCGCAAGACAGTTGCCACAATAAACCGTTATATGCCTCCGCCCTCAAGCAACTGCGACATCACCCCGGCCAGGTCCTTGACCATCACATCCGCCGTCGGCTTGTGCACGATGACGATCTCGTAGCTGTCCACCTCCGGCAAGCCCTGCGCCTGCCCCAGCACCCGGTGCTCGCCAGTCGCCGCCCGGGGCGGCAACAGGCTGATGCCCATGCCGTCGGCCACCGCCGCCTGGATACCGCTCAGGCTGGAACTGGTGAAGCTGATGCGCCAGCGCCGGCCCATGCCTTCGATGGCACTGATCATGTCTTCGCGGTACAACCCACGCGGAGGGAAGGTCACCAACGGGATCGGGTCGAGCTCGAATGCCGGCATGCGCGCACTGTCGATCCACTGCAGGCGCTCGGGCCAGCAGGCCACGCCCTCGCGGCTATTGCGCCGCTGTTTGAGCAGCACCAGGTCGAGCTCACCGTTGTCGTAGGCCTGGCTGAGGTCGCGGCACAGGCCGCTGGTGACTTCAAGCTTGACCTGCGGGTGCAAGCGGCTGAATGCCGACAGCGCATTGGTGGTGCGCCCGCCGACGAAGTCCTCGGGCACGCCCAGGCGCACGGTGACCCCGACCATGGCCCCGGCCAGGGCTTCGAGCATCTGGTCGTTCAGCGCCAGCATGTGCCGGGCGTAACCGAGCAGGGTCTGCCCGGCGTCGGTCGGCAGCACGTCGCGGTTGCCGCGCACCAGCAGGCGATGGCCGACCATGTCTTCGAGGCGGCGCACCTTCTGGCTGATGGTCGACTGGGTGGAGTGAAGGCGCGCGGCGGCCGTGGTGAAGCTGCCGCAATCGGCCACCACGACAATGGCGCGCAACAGGTCGAGGTCGAACAGGGCTCTATTCGATTTAACGCTGATGGACATCTTGGTATTCAACGCCTGAATGACAAGACTGACTTCTACCATGCGAACCCTGGCCCGGCAATGCGACGGGCTAGTCGCCGAGCGCCACCCCTTCGCGCCGTGGGTCGGCGCCACCGGCCCAACCCCCGGGGGTGCGCTGGATGATCTGCAAGCCACTGGTCATGGTCATTGGCGTGACCTCATGGCCCCAGGCAGCCAGCTGGCGCTTCAGCGCCGGGCTGACCAGCCCGGCCTCCACTTCGGTGCCGGCATTGCGGCTGCCGAAATTAGGCAGGTTGGCTGCCTGTTGCGGGTCGAGATGCCAGTCCAGCAGGCCGATCAACGCCTTGTTCACGTAGCCGATGATCTGCGAGCCACCGGGGGAGCCGAGGCTCGCCACCAGCTCGCCGGAGGCACGCGAAAACACCAGGGTTGGCGCCATCGCCGACAGCGGGCGTTTGCCCGGCTGTACCCGGTTGGCCACGGGCTTGCCGTTTTCCGCCGGCAGGAAGGAAAAGTCGGTCAGGTGGTTGTTCAGCAAAAAACCGCCGACCATCAGGTGCGAACCGAACGCCGATTCCACCGACGTGGTCATGGCCAGGGCTTGGCCGCTGTCGTCGATGGCTGACAGGTGCGAAGTGGAAATCCGCAGCGGCGAGCGGTCCGGCGCCAGCGCCAGGTTGGCACCCTGCGGGGTGCCCGGGCGGGCGTGCTTCATGCTGAACTCGCCGACTCGCTTGGCGCGCTCGGCGAGGTAGGCCGGGTCGAGCAACGCCTTGACCGGCACCGGCACGTAATCGCTGTCGGCGAGGAACAGGGCGCGGTCGGCGTAGGCCAGGCGCTCGGCTTCGGCCATCAGGTGCACGGCCTGCGGCGCGGGTTCGAGCCCTGCCACGGAGGGCACCTGGTGCGGCGGCAAGCGGGCCAGGTCACGTTGCGCCGAGGTGTGCTGCAGGGCGTCGAGAATACCCAGGGTCTGCAACACGGTCACCCCGCCGGACGACGGTGGCGGCATGCCGCAGATGTTCCAGGCCTTGTACGGGCCACAGACCGGTTCGCGCACCTTGGCCCGGTAACCCTGCAAATCCTCGAGTGACAACTGCCCGGCATTGGCGTGGTGACGCACTTCAGCCACCATGGCTTCGGCAATCTCGCCCTTGTAAAAAGCATCGACGCCCTGCTGCGCAATGCGTTCGAAGGTCTGTGCGAGCGCAGGGTTGCGCAGGGTCGTACCAACGGCCAGCGGCTCGCCACGCTCGTCCAGAAAGTAACGCGCCATGGTCGGCGAGCGGGCGATGAAAGGGTCACCCGCGACCAGCGTGTGCAGCCGTTCGGACACGGCGAACCCATTGCGCGCCAGGGCGATGGCCGGCGCGAACAGGTCCTTCCATGGCAGCTTGCCGTGCTGATCATGGGCCAGTTTCAGCGCCCGCAGCACGCCCGGCACCCCTACCGAGCGCCCGCCGATCTGCGCTGCGCGAAACGGCATGGGCGATCCGTCTGCTTGCAGGAACAACCTTTCCGTCACCCCGGCCGGTGCGGCTTCGCGGCCGTCGAAGGCCTGCACGCGCTGGCCATCCCAGTAGAGAATGAAAGCGCCGCCGCCAATGCCGCTGGACTGCGGTTCGACCAGGGTCAGCACCATCTGCATGGCGATCGCCGCATCGATGGCGCTGCCACCGGCACGCAACATCGCCCGCCCGGCCTCGCTGGCCAACGGGTTGGCGGCCGCCACCATGTGCCGGCTGGCGTGCACCGGCTGCAGGGCGCTGCGGTAGCCGGACTCCAGCTCCGGTGGTGTGGGGAGTATCTGGTC
Source organism: Pseudomonas sp. LRP2-20 (assembly GCF_024349685.1). NCBI lineage: Bacteria > Pseudomonadati > Pseudomonadota > Gammaproteobacteria > Pseudomonadales > Pseudomonadaceae > Pseudomonas > Pseudomonas sp. LR2-20. The sequence continues at coordinate 3,629,725 of NZ_AP025944.1, forward strand.
GGCCCAAGTTGTGGCGCTGGCGGTAGTCAGGCACAGGGCGGTAATCAGGGTTTTCAGGAATGAGGGGGGGCGGGGCATTGGCGTGCGTCCTTTCGGGTGTTCGCCGAAAGGTTTTCGGCGTCTGCGAGATCGAGCGCCGCCCGCGCGGCGCATCGCGAGCTTTGCTCGCTCTACGTTTGTTTCGGGCCAGTGTACCCGTGATTAACGCGCGCGACCGCCTGGTTTGTACGACGCTATATCGCGCCATGCGTCAAAGCGTTCGCGCGCAAAAACCACAGAAATAATTTGCCCGAAACAAACGTAGGAGCGAGCAAAGCTCGCGATGCGCCGCGCGGGCGGCGCTCGATCTAACAGGCGCCAAACCTCTATCGCCGTACCCTCGCGCCCTCAAGCCACCTCTTCGTAAGGCAACCCCACATAGTTCTCGGCAATGTTCACCAGCCCCGCCGGCGATGTCAGGAAGTACTCGCGGTCAGCCTCCTGCATCTTCTGGTCCCAGGCATCCTTGTGCTCGCCAAAGTCATGCAGCAGCTGAGTCATGAACCAGCTGAAACGCTCACCCTTCCAGACCCGGCGCAAGGCCAGCGGCGAATACTGCTCCAGCAGATCGGTGCGCCCCTCGCGGTACACCTTGACCAGGATCCGGTACAGGTAGTTGACGTCGGAGGCCGCCAGGTTCAAGCCCTTGGCACCGGTCGGCGGGACGATGTGCGCGGCATCGCCGACCAGGAACAGGTGGCCGTACTGCATCGGCTCGACCACCAGGCTGCGCAGAGGTGCGATGCTCTTTTCCAGCGCAGGCCCGGTGACCAGCTGCTGCGCCACGTCTTCGGGCAGGCGCGCCTTGAGCTCGTTCCAGAAACGCTCGTCGGACCAGTCTTCCACCCGTTCATCCAGCGGTACCTGCAGGTAATAGCGGCTGCGCGTCTGCGAGCGCTGGCTGCACAGCGAGAAACCACGCGCATGGTGGGCGTAGATCAGCTCGTGGTTGACCGGCGGGGTATCGGACAGCATGCCCAGCCAGCCGAACGGGTAGACCCGCTCGTACTCCTTGAGTACGCCTTCGGGGATGCTCTTGCGTGATACGCCGTGGAAGCCGTCGCAGCCGGCGATGTAGTCGCAGTCCAGGCGGTGGGCCTGGCCGTCCTTTTCAAAGGTCACGTAGGGCCGTTCGCCCTTGAGTTCGTGCGGCTGCACGTTGCTGGCGGAGTAGATGATCGGCGCACCGCTGGCTTCGCGGGCCTGCATCAAGTCACGGGTGACCTCGGTCTGGCCGTAGACCATCACCGTCTTGCCGCCGGTGAGGCCTTTCAGGTCCAGGCGCTGGCGACGCCCCGCGACCAGCAGCTCGACGCCTTCATGGACCAGCCCTTCACGGTCCATGCGCTCGGCGACGCCGGCTTCGCGCAGCAGGTCGACGGTGCCTTGTTCAAGCACCCCGGCGCGGATGCGGCCGAGTACGTATTCGGGGGTCTGGCGTTCGAGGATGACGGTGTCGATGCCCGCCTTGTGCAGCAACTGGCCGAGCAGCAGGCCGGACGGACCGGCGCCGATGATTGCAACCTGAGTGTTCATTGTTTTTATCTCGTTATTGGGTTTAGCCCTTGCATTTTTACTGGCAATAACCGCCAATTAGCTGTGATATCCAATGCAAAAAATGCACTTTTACAAAAACCGTTCGATTAACGGACAGATAATCACGACATGAGATCCACTCTTCCCGGCGTCCCGCTGTTCCAGTTATATGGCGAAAACCAGCACTGGCCCGGCACCGATCTGCTGCATTGCGAGTCGATCCCGGCACGCAGCCGCCTGCACCACTGGGAGATCAAGCCACACCAGCACGCCGAGCTGTTCCAGTTGCTGTATGTGCAGCGCGGCGAGGCCCAAGTGGAAATCGAGGGCGTGCGCAGCACCATTGGTGAGGCCGCCATACAGGTGGTGCCGCCGCTGACTGTGCACGGCTTTCGCTTCAGCGCCGATATCCAGGGCCATGTACTGACCTTCGGCACCGCCCTGGTGGCTGACCTCGAACAGCGCCTGGGCACGCCGCTGAGGGTGCTGGCGAAAGCGGCGTGTTACCCACTGGGCAAAGACCGCATCCAGCTGCGCGGGCTGATCGAAACGCTGCAGCAGGAATACCAGGGCAACGCACCTGCGCGGGCGACCATGCTGGAAGCGCTGGTAACCGCGCTGATGGTGTGGATCAGCCGCCGCCAGCAACTGGGGCAGGCTCCGCGCAACCGGGACGAGCGTGACCGGCAGTTGCTCGGGCAGTACCTGCGGCTGGTCGAGGCGCACTATCGCGAACACCTTTCGGTAGAAGACTTCGCCGCACGCCTGAACATCCCCAGCCTGCAGCTCAACCAGCTGTGCCGGGCCCTCAGCGGGCAGACCGCGCTGCAGGTGATCCACCAGCGCCTGCTGCTGGAAGCACGGCGCAACCTCATCTATACGCGCATGAGCATCGGCCAGCTGTCGGACAGCCTGGGCTTCAGCGACCCGACCTACTTCGCCCGCTTCTTCAAGCGCCTGAGCGGGCAGACGCCCAATGCTTACCGACGTGCGGTGCAGCCGGACTGATCTGTTTGGCTGCGCCGGCCCTTTCGCGGCGGTTCGACGCCTCGAAAGGGCCATCAGCAGCGCCACAGCTGCTTGACGTATACGTCAACCTGCCCTCAGGATACTGGCATACCCCACGCCGAGCCCTAGCATGAGCAGCCAGACCTACAGCATCTCAGACCTCTCCCGCGAACTGGACATCACCACCCGCGCCATCCGCTTCTACGAGGAACAGGGCCTGCTGAGCCCCGAGCGACGTGGCCTGGAGCGCATCTATTCGGCCCGTGACAAGGTCAGCCTGAAGCTCATCCTGCGTGGCAAGCGCATCGGCTTCTCGCTGGCCGAATGCCGTGAGCTGATCGAGCTGTACGATCCCAGCAGCGGCAACCTCAAGCAGCTCCACAGCATGCTGGCGAAGATCGCCGAGCGCCGCGCCCAGCTTGAACAGCAGATGCTCGACATCCACCAGATGCAGCTGGAACTGGACACCGCCCAGGAGCGCTGCGAACAGGCCCTGGCCGCCACCCTGAACAACAAAGACAAACGCTGACAGGAACCCCCACCATGCCCATGCCCGCAACAGTCCGCCTGGTCGAAGTCGGCCCCCGCGACGGCCTGCAGAACGAAGCCCAGCCCATCAGCGTCGCCGACAAGGTGCGCCTGGTCGACGACCTGACCGAGGCCGGGCTGCGCTACATCGAGGTCGGCAGCTTCGTTTCAGCCAAATGGGTGCCGCAGATGGCAGGCTCGGCCGACGTGTTCGCCGGCATCCAGCAGCGTGCCGGTGTTACCTATGCCGCACTGGCGCCCAACCTGCGTGGTTTCGAGGACGCCCTGGCGGCCGGGGTGAAGGAAGTGGCGGTGTTTGCCGCCGCGTCCGAAGCCTTCTCCCAGCGCAACATCAACTGCTCGATCAGCGAAAGCCTGCAGCGCTTCGAGCCGATCATGGAAGCCGCGCGCAGCCACGGCGTGCGGGTGCGCGGTTACGTTTCCTGTGTGCTGGGCTGCCCTTATGAAGGCAAGGTCAGCGCCGAGCAGGTAGCACCGGTAGCCAAGGCCCTGCACGAGATGGGCTGCTACGAGGTATCGCTGGGCGACACCATCGGCACCGGCACGGCCGGTGATACCCGTCGGCTGTTCGAGGTGGTGTCGGCCGTGGTACCGCGCGAGCAACTGGCCGGCCACTTCCACGACACCTATGGCCAGGCCCTGGCCAACGTGTATGCCAGCCTGCTCGAAGGCATCAGTGTGTTCGACAGCTCGGTCGCCGGCCTGGGCGGCTGCCCTTACGCCAAGGGCGCGACCGGCAACATCGCCACCGAGGACGTGCTGTACCTGCTGCAGGGGCTGGGCATCGAGACCGGCATCGACCTCGACCGGCTGATCGCCGCCGGGCAGCGCATCAGCGCTGTGCTGGGCCGGGCCAACGGTTCGCGGGTGGCACGTGCACGCAGTGCACAATGAGTTTCATGCAGGTGTCACATGAGTGTGGGTGAGTGTTACCTCCCCCACAGCTTCCAGCAAAAAATCGGGTAACAGGGAAACAAATCGACAGAATTTCAGGCCACCCGATTTTGCCATCATCAGTCAAAGCCTTGATTTTAAAGGCTTTTCAAAAGTTGGCACGGCACCTGCTATATGTTTGGTACAACAACAAGAAAAACGCGACAACCAATAAAAACAACATGTAACGGCTCTGACATAACAAGAACAACACGGCAGAGGCGCAGCAAGCAGATTTTTTTGGAGTCGACAGGCTTTTCAGGGGTTCGCCCCGCGGACTGACACAGAACAATAAAACTACCTGCAGGTAGCGGCAGTCAGGCTCGGATCCACTGGATGAAAGCAGGTCAGCGCTCAAAAAAATACGTTTGCTCTTGACCCCGGATGGGGGTCGCACGCGACACCAAGGCTAGCCTACAAAAACAATAAAAGGCCGGCCTCAATAATAAAAAAAGAGCAGGCAACAACGCTTTGAGGGGAGCTTCGGCTCCCCTCAGTGCTTCCTGCCCTCCTCCTCTTTCTGCTTCTCCTCGTCCTGCCTTTCGACCTTCTCCACCAGCAGCGGCATCGTGCCCAACACCAACAGCGCCAGCACCGTGCTGATCAGTGCCGTGGCTTCTCGCCCCATGCCTGCAGCGGTACCGATGGCAGCGGTCATCCACAGCCCCGCAGCGGTGGTCAGGCCTTTTACATGGCTGGTGTCCTGGCCGTTACCCTTGAGGATGGTGCCCGCACCGAGAAAGCCGATACCAGCGACGATACCCTGGGTCACACGGCTCAGGGCTTGTTGATCGGCACCGGCCATGCTCGGTGCCAGCACGAACAATGCCGCACCCAGGGACACCAGCATGTGTGTGCGAACCCCAGCGGACTTGCCTTTGTGTTCGCGCTCGAAACCCAGCACGGCGCCCAGCACCGCAGCCATCAACAGGCGTACGAGAATCTGGATGACCTCGCGTTCATTGGTGATGTCGGCGAATTCGGCCTGGATGGTTTGCCAGATGATTTCCATGAATCAGGTTCCGTGCTGAAGAGATGTTGTATGTGTGCCGGCCTCTTCGCGGGTAAACCCGCTCCCACAGGTACTGTGCAGCCCTGAATGCTGTGCGGTACTTGTGGGAGCGGGTTTACCCGCGAAGAGGCCAGCCCTGGCGCCTGATAAAGTTGACCCTTGCACAGACCGCAAAGTGCCCACCCGGCACGCCGATGCAGCAACCTCCCTGCAACTGTGGTCACAACCTGTAACCACCGCCCCCGGAGGACACCACCATGCCCATCGAAGTCGAAGAAAGCACTCAACGCTGCACCCTGATCGGCGACAAGCTGCGCATCGAAGGCAAAGGCCCGGAAATCGAGATCGTCACCGATAAACAGCTGCGCATGTCCGTGGCCATCCTCGCTGGCGAGCGCTTCCCGATCACCGAAGCCGAAGCCGACGCGCTGACTGTGGCAGGTGCGGTGGATAGCCGCAGGCACCTCAAGGCCAGTACACCAGGCTCGCTGATCTAAGGCTTGCGACACAATTGGAAGCAATCTGATATGGTTTTTATCGTCTGACCTGAGCCTGTGCTGAAAACAGTTCGGGGGTCATAGTGCTCGTGCCTGATCGAGGCCAGAAGAGCACCGACGCCATGACCGACCGTATCCATGCCCTCCAGATTGCCGCCAATGGCATCCACACCCGCAGCTTCAGTGGCCTGTACCGCACGCTGCGCATCGCCTTTGCGGGCGCGCTGTTCGTGCTGTTCTTCGGCACCGCCTGGCTTGACTGGAACGGTCGCCAGGCGGTGCTCTGGGACCTGGCCGACAGCAAGTTCCACATCTTTGGCGCAACCTTCTGGCCGCAGGACTTCATCCTGCTCTCGGCGCTGCTGATCATCTGTGCCTTCGGCCTGTTCGCCATCACCGTCTATGCAGGCCGGGTATGGTGCGGTTACAGCTGCCCGCAAAGCACCTGGACCTGGCTGTTCATGTGGTGCGAAAAGGTCACCGAAGGCGACCGCAACCAGCGCATCAAGCTGGCCGCCGCGCCGTGGAGCCTGAACAAACTGGGCCGGCGCACGCTCAAGCACAGCCTGTGGCTCGCCATCGGCGTGCTCACCGGGCTGACCTTCGTCGGTTACTTCACGCCGATCCGCCCACTGGCCCATGAACTGTTCACCCTGCAACTGGGTGGCGCGGCACTGTTCTGGGTGCTGTTCTTCACCGCCGCCACCTATATCAATGCCGGCTGGCTGCGCGAGGCGGTGTGCCTGCACATGTGCCCCTATGCGCGCTTTCAGAGCGTGATGTTCGACAAGGACACCCTGGCCGTGGCCTACGACCCGCGCCGCGGTGAGTCTCGCGGCCCGCGCAAGAAAGGCAGCGATGCCCGCGCCCAGGGCCTGGGTGACTGCATCGACTGCACCCTGTGCGTGCAGGTCTGCCCCACCGGCATCGATATCCGCGACGGCCTGCAGATGGCCTGCATCGGTTGCGCGGCCTGTATCGATGCCTGCGACAACGTCATGGACAAGATGGGTTACCCACGCGGCCTGATCGGCTACAAGTCCGAGCACAGCCTGCAAAGCGGCACCACCCATTGGCTGCGCCCGCGCCTGCTGGGCTACGTCGCTGCCCTGGTGCTGATGGTCGGCGCCCTGGTGGCGGCCCTGCAGTTGCGCCCGATGGTGTCGCTGGACGTGATCAAGGACCGTGGCCTGTTCCGCGAGAACGCCCAAGGTCAGATCGAGAACATCTACCTGCTCAAGGTCATCAACAAGACCGCACAGCCCCAGCGTTACCGCCTGCGCCTGCTCGATGCCGAGGGCTTCGAACTGCACGGCAACACCGAGTTCAGTATCCCGGCCGGAGAAATGAGCGAGCTGCCGGTGTCGGTGGCGATGCTGGCCGCGCGCCCGGCCAGCAGCTCACAGGAACTGGCCTTCGAAATCCGCGACAGCGACCAGCCTGTCGTGCGCAGCGTGGCGCGCAGCCGCTTCGTGGCGCCACTGAACCGCTGATCCCTTACACTGACTGTTCACCCTGCCTGCCGAGCCCCCATGAAACGCTACGAACGCTTTGCCGACGACATTGCCGAACTGATCCGCTCCGGGGTGCTCGGCCCAGGCCAGCGCGTACCTTCTGTACGCTACGCCAGCCAGACCCACGGCGTCAGCCCGTCCACGGTGTTCCAGGCCTACTACCTGCTCGAACGCCGCGGGCTGATCCGCGCGCGGCCGCGCTCGGGCTACTTCGTCAACGCCCATGCTCCGCGCCAGTTCAGCGAACCGCAGGCGCTGGAACCGCTCAGCGAATCGACCGAGGTGGACGTCAGCGGCCTGGTGTTCTCGATCCTCGATTCGATCAAGGACCCGAGCACCGTGCCGTTCGGCTCGGCCTTCCCCAGCCCTGAACTGTTCCCGCTGCAGCGCCTGTCACGCTCGCTGGCCAGTGCCAGCCGGGCCATGGACCCGCGCATGGTGGTCACCGACCTGTCGCCGGGCAACCCGCAGCTGCGTCGGCAGATCGCCCTGCGCTACATGGTCGGCGGGTTGATGCTGCCGATGGAGGAGCTGCTGATCACCAACGGCGCGCTGGAAGCCCTGAACCTGTGTTTGCAGGCCGTCACCGAACCCGGCGACCTGGTCGCCATCGAGGCGCCGGCCTTCTATGCCTGCCTGCAGGTGCTGGAGCGGCTCAAGCTCAAGGCCGTGGAGATCCCGGTGCACCCGCGTGAGGGCATGGACCTGGCAGTACTGGCCCAGACGCTGGAAAAGCACCCGGTCAAGGCCGTATGGTGCATGACCAACTTCCAGAACCCGGTGGGCGCGAGCATGCCCGAGGCCAAGAAGCAGGCCCTGGTCGAGCTGCTGCGCCGTCATCAGGTGCCGTTGATCGAGGACGATGTCTACGCCGAGCTGTATTACGCGCAACAGGCCCCGAAACCGGCCAAGGCCTTCGACACGCAAGGCCTGGTGATGCACTGCGGCTCGTTCGCCAAGAGCCTGGCACCGGGCTACCGCATCGGCTGGGTAGCCGCCGGGCGCTTCGCGCAGAAAATCGAACGGCTGAAACTGATGACCTCGCTGTGCGCCTCGATGCCGGCCCAGGCGGCCATTGCCGACTACCTGCAACACGGTGGCTACGACCGCCACCTGCGCAAGCTGCGCTACGCCCTCGAGGGGCAGCAGGCCAACATGCTGGCGGCCATCGCCCGCCATTTTCCGGCGCAGACCCGCGTCAGCCAGCCCTCCGGCGGCTACTTCCTGTGGCTGGAACTACCCGAACAGATGGACGCCCTCAAGCTGTTCCACATGGCATTGGCCCAAGGCATCAGCATTGCGCCAGGGCCGATCTTTTCGCCAACCCGGCGCTTCGGCAACTGCATTCGCCTGAACTACGGCACACCGTGGAACGAGGGCGCCGAACGCGCCATGGAAACCCTGGGCCGGATCATCCGCTCGTTCTGAAAGAAGGCCTGACGAAGTGCGGCTATAGTTGGGCGACTCACACGCAGGATGCTTCCATGCCAGCTGATGATGTGTCGCCCTCCACGCCCTCCCCGCTACAGATGCAGGAACTGGCCCAACGCATCGACCAGGCCCAGGCCAACAACAGGTTGCTGGGCGAATTGGTCGACCACAGCCAGGCCAACGTGTTCGCAGCCGATCGCAACTTCCGGCTGCTGGCGATCAACCGCACCGCCCAGGAAACCTTCAAACGCCTGCGCGGCTTCGTGCCGCAGGTGGGCGACTACATTCCACAGTTCATCGCCAACCAGCCCGACATCGTAAAATGGCTGGAGCCGGTGTGGCCACGCGTGCTTGCCGGCGAGGCGTTCACCGACATCATCGCCCTCGGCCCGGCCGACGCCCTGCGCCACTACGAAATCAGCTACAACGCCTTGCGCGACGCCCAACAGCGGATCCAGGGCGGATACCTGTTCGCCTACGACATCAGCGAGCGCATCGCCGAAGAAGAGCGCGTGCGCAAAATTGAAGAGGCCCTGCGCCAATCGCAAAAGATGGAAGCCGTCGGTCAGTTGACCGGTGGCATCGCCCACGACTTCAACAACCTGCTCGGCGGTATATCCGGCGCCCTGGAAATGGCCGAGCAGCGCCAGGCCGAACGGCACTACCACGACACCACCCGGTTGCTTGGCATCGCCCGGCACAACACCCAGCGCGCCGCCGCGCTGGTGCAGCGCCTGCTGGCCTTCTCGCGCCAGCAGACACTGGTGCCACAGGCCGTGGACGTGCAGCAGCTGGTGGCCGGCATGCGCGAGCTGATTGCCAGTTCGCTCGATGCGCGTATCACCTTCCTTGACCAGACTCAGAGCGGCCAATGGCTGGTGCAGATCGACCCGCACCAACTGGAAAACGCACTGCTGAACCTGTGCATCAATGCCCGCGACGCCATGCCGCTGGGCGGCACACTTTACATCGCCAGTGAAAACGCCCAACTCGATGAGCAGCAGGCACGCGCGCTGGACCTGCCCGGCGGCGCCTACCTGCATGTCAGTGTCTGCGACAACGGTGTCGGCATGCCTGACGAGGTGCTGCAGAGAGCCTTCGAGCCCTTCTATACCACCAAGCCGCTAGGCCACGGCTCGGGCCTTGGGCTGTCGATCGTGTATGGTTTCGTGCGCCAGTCCGGCGGGCAACTGCGCATTGTCAGCGAGCCGGGGCAAGGCGCCTGCGTTCACCTCTACTTGCCACGGGCCTCCTGCGACACCGCCGAACACGCCAGCATGCAGCCACAAGCGCCAGGCGAGCAGCCCCGCGCAGCCCCACAGGTGGTGATGCTGGTGGAAGACCAGGACACCCTGCGGCTGCTGATCAGCGAGGTGCTCGAGGATCAAGGGCACCAGGTACATGCCTTCAGCGATGGCCGCTGCGCACTGGAGGCGCTGCACGCAGGCGTGCGCCCGCACCTGCTGATCACCGATATCGGCCTGCCGGGCGGCATCGACGGCTACCAGATAGCAGCAGCCTGCCAGAAGCTGCCCGGCACCGTTGCGGTGCTGTACATCACCGGCTATGCCAGCAACCGGGTCGACATCAGCCCTGGCAGGCACTGCGCCGTGCTGTACAAACCGTTCGAGCTCGCGGCCCTCAACCAGCACGTCGCCCAGTTGCTGGAAAATCGGCGCTTGCCGCCGTAGCCCGCTATGCGCCCGCGTTGCGTACAGGTAAAGTCTGACGATTCGCTTTTGTCGGACATCGCCATGCCCCACCGCGAGCTGCTCGCCCTGCGCCAGGAAATCGAAACCCTGCGCCAGCGTAATGCGCAGCTGGAGACACAGCTGCTGCAACACGAAGTTCAAGACCAGAATATCTATCGATTCCTGTTCGACACCATGGACGAAGGCTTCTGCATCATCGAGTTCTTCGACGGGCCCCATGGCCCGCTCAGCGATTATGTGCATGTCCTCGCCAACGCCGCCTATGCCAAGCATGCCGGCATCCCCAACGTGGTCGGGCAGACGCTGCGCGAAATGGTGCCCGACGAAGCTGACGACTGGGTCGCCCGTTACGGCGCGGTATTGCGCACGGGCGAACCGTTGCAGTTCGAACAGGAGCTGGTCGCCACCGGCCATGTGCTGTCGGTGACCACCTTCCGCGTGGAGCCGCCGGAGCGCCGCCAGGTCGCGGTACTGTTCAAGGACGTCACCGAGCGGCGCAAGGCCGAGCTGGCCCTGCAACAGCTCAACGAACAGCTCGAGCAGCGGGTCAGCGCGGCCCTGGCCGAGCGCCGCCTGTTTGCCGAGCTGATCGACCATAGCGTGGTCAATGTGCATGTGATCGATAGCGACATGCGCTGGCTAGCCGTCAATCGCCAGGCCAAGCATGACTTCCATGCCTTGTACGGCCACACACCCGAAGTCGGTGAACACCTGCCGACAGTGGTGAACCAATGTCAGCTCACAGGCGATACGCTGATCATGCCAATGTGGCACCGGGCGCTGGCAGGCGAACAGTTCACCGAAATCGGTGCGTTCGGCTCACGCCACTACGAGCTGCGTTTCAACGCCTTGCGCGACCAGGACGGCAGCGTGCAAGGCGCCTATCTGTTTGCCTACGACATCACCGAGCGGGTCCAGGAGCAACAGCGCCTGGCCAAGGCCGAGCAGGCGCTGCGCCAGGCGCAGAAGATGGAGGCCGTGGGCCAGCTCAGCGGCGGCATCGCCCACGACTTCAACAACCTGCTGGGCGGCATCATCAACGCCCAGGAGCTGATGCAGCAACGCCTCGGCCAGCAGCGTTACACAGAGCTTGAGCCTTTGCTGGAACTGTCCAGTGGCTCGGCGCAACGGGCTTCAGCGCTGGTGCATCGGTTGCTGGCCTTCTCGCGCCAGCAGACCTTGCAGCCGCGCTCGACCGAGGTGGCGGCCCTGGTCAACGATATGGAAGAGCTGGTGCGCCGCAGCATCGGCCCTTCCATCACCTTGCGCAGCCGCTTCATCGACCGTTTGTGGCCGACCTTCATCGACCCGCCGCAGCTGGAAAGCGCCCTGCTCAACCTGTGCATCAATGCACGTGACGCCATGCCCGGCGGCGGTACGATCGATATCGAGGGCGACAACATCAGCCTCCACAGCGAGCAGGCACGCCCGCTCGAAATCGCCGCAGGGGACTATGTGCGGCTGAGCGTGGCCGACACCGGTTGTGGCATGAGCGCCGCCGTGGCGGCACGGGCCATCGACCCGTTCTTCTCCACAAAACCCATGGGCCAGGGCACCGGCCTGGGGTTGTCGATGACCTACGGTTTCGTGCGCCAGTCGGGTGGCCAGCTACGCTTGCTCACGTCGCCCGGCGAGGGCACACGGGTCGAGCTGTACCTGCCGCGGTACCACGAGCAGCCCGCTGTGGCCCCCCAGCCGTCTGCGCGCAAGCCGTTGGCAAGCAGCTCGGGCGGGCAACGCATCGTGCTGGTGGAGGACCAGGCGGCGCTGCGCCTGGTGGTCGCCGAAGTGCTGGAAGAACTGGGCTATCAGGTCCAGGCCTTCGAGAATGGCGCTACAGCGCTGGCGCACATGCAGCAGTGCGAGCAACCTGACCTGTTGCTGAGCGATATCGGCCTGCCCGGCGGCCTCAATGGCCGCCAGTTGGCAGAGCGGTGCCGGCAACTGCATCCGCAGCTGAAAGTGCTGTTCATCACCGGCTACGACGAGAGCGCGGCGCTCAGCGATGGCCAGCTGCTGCAAGGTACCAGCGTGCTGACCAAGCCGTTCGAGCTTGAAGCGCTGGCCGAACGGGTACGCCAGCTGCTGGCGGATGAGCTGCCCTGACGGGCAGCGCTCAGCGCCCGCCGCCCAGTTCGATGAAGCTGCCGGTGGAGTACGAGGCCTTGTCCGACAGCAGCCAGAGGATCGCCTCGGCCACTTCCTCGGCGCGGCCGCCGCGCCCCATGGGCAAGCCGGGCTCGAGCTTGGTCACGCGGTCGGGGTCACCGGAGAGGGCATGGAAACCGGTATGGATGTAACCCGGTCGCACGCCGTTGACCCGCACGCCCTCGCCTGCCACTTCCTTGGCCAGGCCGAGGGTGAAGGTATCCAGCGCGCCTTTGGAGGCGGCGTAGTCGACGTACTCGTTGGGTGAGCCCAGGCGTGCGGCGAGCGAGGACACATTGACGATCGCGCCACCTTGCCCGCCGTGGCGGCGAGCCATGCGCAGCAAGGCGTGCTTGGCGCAAAGCATGGGGCCGACGACGTTGGTCTTCATCACCTTCAGCAAGCGGAACTCGGACATGTCTTCGACGCGGCTTTGCTGGCCAATGGTGCCGGCGTTGTTGACCAGCGCGGTCACCGGGCCGAGCTCCTGGTCGACGCGGTGGAACAACTGGATCACCTCGTCTTCGACACTGGCGTCGGCGCGCACGGTGATGGCTTCGGCGCCGAGGGCGCGGACTTGGGCGAGGATGTGCTCGGCGGCCTGGTCGTCGGCGTGGTAGTTGATGCAAATGCGGTAGCCCTCGCGGGCGGCCTGCAAGGCGGTGGCGGCGCCGATGCCACGGCTGGCACCGGTGATGACGATGACTTTCTCCATAGAGCGGCCGATCATTCAGGGACGGAGGTTCGACAATAGGTGAAAAACCTTGGCAATGGAATGACCGTCACGTCTTGACAAACTATGTCGCTTCCCGATCGGTCCGATGCTGCCAAAACCTGTGCTACCTTCCGCGACTTGTTTTGCGCAGGGATATTACGTCGATGGAATTGACGAGCATTTTTACACCACAGAACCGCCGCCTGATCAAACTCACCACCCCCTCCAGGATGACCAGGCGTTGTTGCTGGAGCACTTCAGCGGCACAGAAGGGTTGTCCACGCTGTTCAGCTTCGAGCTGTCGCTGATCAGCCAGGACGCCAGGCTCGAACTCAAGTCATTGATGGGCCAGCCCGCCCTTCTGGAGATCGAGCTTGCCGACGGCGGCGTGCGCCCTATCCATGGCCACATCACCCGCTTCAACCTCCTGGGCAGCGACGGCGGCCTGGCGCGTTACAGCGCGACACTCAGCCCCTGGCTGTGGATGCTGTCACGACGCGTTGATTCGCGGATCTTCCAAGAGCAGACCATCGAAACGGTCATCCGCACGGTGTTCGAGCACTACGGCGGGTTGCGCCAATTCGAGTTTCACCTGCTCAGGCCGCTCAAGTCCCACAGCTACATCACCCAGTACCGCGAAACCGACCTGAATTTCGTGCTGCGCTTGCTGGAGCAGGACGGCCTGTTCTTCTACTTCGATCACAGCAAGGACGGGCACAGCCTGATCATCACGGATCGCTCCCAGGGCCTGGAAGCGCTGCCCGAACAACCGCAGATCCGCTACCACAGCGCCTTCGTCACCGAGACCAGTGACTCGATCACCCAGTGGCGCAGCCACCGGGGCTTGCAACCTGGCAAGATGGCCATCCAGACCTTCGATTACAAGCAACCGAGAAATCCCTTGTCCATCGAGATGGGCAGCCTCAATGAACAGGGCGACGTCGCGTCCTACGAGGTCTACGATTTTTTCGGTGCCTACAGCCATGGCCAGCGCGACGGCGGCGAGTCGCTGGTCCGTCGCCACCTGGAGATCATTGAAGCTCAGGCCAAGACCTTCAGCGGCAGCAGCAACTGCCGGGCCATGCGGCCGGGCTACAGCTTCGAACTCACCCAGCACTTCGACCATGAACGCGGCGCAGCGGACGCTCGCCAGTTCCTGCTGGTGTCGGTCGAGCACCAGGGCCGCAACAACTACTTTTCCGATGAGCCCGCAGGTTACGACAACCAGTTTGTCTGCATTCGCCAGAGCATCCCTTACCGCCACCCGATCACCGTACCGCGCCCCACCATCAACGGGCCGCTCAGTGCAATCGTGGTCGGGCCGGAAGGCGAGGAAGTCTTCACTGACGAGCTGGCGCGGGTGCAGGTCCGGTTCCACTGGCAGCGCGGCGACAGCCTGCCCCAGGGCACCACCTGGGTGCGGGTGGCGATGCCCAGCGCTGGCAGTGGCTTCGGTCATCAGTTCTTGCCGCGTATCGGCCAGGAAGTGCTGGTGACCTTCCTCGCCGGCGATATCGACCGCCCCGTGGTCACCTCGGTGCTGTACAACGCCGAGCAGACGCCGCCGCGCTTCAGCAAGGCCTCAGGCTTGCCAGGCAACCGCGCGCTCTCCGGCATCCAGACCCAGGAGCACAAGGGCCGTGGTTTCAACGAGCTGTTGTTCGATGACACGCCGGGCGCCTTGCGTGCCCGCGTCGGTACCACGCACCACGCCACGGCACTCAACCTGGGCAAGCTCACCGAGCCGCGGACCGACGGCCAGGCCAAGGCCCGTGGCAACGGTGCCGAGCTGCGCACCGACGCCGCGATTGCCCTGCGCGCCGCCCAAGGCCTGCTGCTGACCACCTATGCACGCCACGACGCCACGGGGGCGCAGCTGGACCGCGAAGAACTGCTCAAGCTGCTGGCCGAGTGCGGGGAGCTGTTCAAGAGCCTTGGGCAAACCGCCGCCGCACGCGGGGGTGCAGCGGTGGACAGCGAGGGCATCGATGCCTTGAGCCAGGCCCTGAAGCAGTGGCCAGCGCCCGACAGCGACGGCCCGGGCGACCCCGTGATGGCCGTTGCGGCCGAGGCGGGAATCGCCAGTGCAACACCGCGCTCGCAAACCCACTACGCCGGCGCGAACCACGACACCACCGCCCAGGACCATCTGCAAATGACCAGCGGCGCCGCCATGCGCCTGCAAGCTGGCAAGGGCATCAGTGCCTTCGCCCAGGACGAAGGCATCAGCGCTATCGCCAACCGCGGCAAAGTACTGGTCCAGGCCCAGGAAGACGACATCACCGTCAATGCCCAAAAAAACCTGCACCTGTCGGCCGCTGAAGGCGAGGTCGTCGTCACTGCACCCACCATCCGTTTAGTGGCCGACGATGGCAGTTACATCAAGATCGGTGGCGGCGTCGAAATCGGCAGCCAGGGCAAGGTGATCGTCCACGCCAGTGAGCATGACTGGGTCGGACCTAAAACCGACAGCGCCCAAGTGCCGGCATTCACCCGCGACCCGGCGGCGCAACGCCTGGCCTTCCACTACCCGGGGCACGCCGACGACAGCGTGCGGATGGCCGTTGACCACGCCTACCAAATCACGCTCGAAGACGGCAGCACCGTGCAAGGCCTGACCGACGCCAGCGGGCTTACCGAACGCGTCGAACGCGAAGCGATGCACCAGGCGCAAGTGGCTGCCTTGCGCAGCACCAGCAGCAAAGGAGGCAGCCAATGAGTGGCGATCAAATTACCGTGGCTGAAAGCGTCACACGGCTGGTACCCAACTTCAGCACCGAACGCAAAATGGAGGTGCCCGCCGACCTGCCGGGAGTGGTGATCTTCTTGCACGGAGTGAATGACCCGGGGGCGTCTTACGAGTCGGTGGAGACGGGGTTGTGCCAGGGGGTGAATGAGCGTCTGGATCGGCCTGATCTGAAGGCGGGGCGGTATGGGGCTGCCTACAGTGCTGCGGACAAACGCCCAGTTAAAGAGCGCAGTGAAGATGACATTGCAAAGCTGGACGATCCAGACACGTACCTCTATCGGCGAGACACGGCCGACCCGAAAACACGCAGCCTGATGATCCCGTTTTACTGGGGCTATCGCGCTGAGCCTGGCGAGATCAAGCGCGATAAAAACGACGACCCGACCAAACTGCGCGGCCAATACCAGGACGTGTTCGAAAACCGCCTGGACCGGCACTTCGCCAAAGGCGGCGGGTTCTTCGCCAATGCCACCAACAACCTGCTGGAGATGTACAGCCCAGGCTTTGCCAAGGCTATCCGGCATCTCGCACAACCCATGCTCTCCAACACCCAGTACATGGGTAAAGGGCCACACCGGCGTTACTTTGTACTCGCAGCAACGCGATTGGCCATGTTGGTCAGTGAGATCCGCCGTGTATCGCCTGATGAAACCATCACCATCATGGGCCACAGTCAAGGCACCTTGATTACCCTGCTTGCGCAAGCCCTGTTGATCGACAAGGGCCAACGCTGTGCCGACACCGTCATCATGGTGGACACGCCTTACAGTGTGCTACCCAAAACCACCCCCAAAGGCCATGACACGCTCGCCACATTGATCAACATCGCCACCGCAGTCACCCAGGCACCCCACGCCCAGCCGTCGCTGTCCGCGCTCAGGGACAGCAAGACCTACGGCGGTCGCACGGGCCCCAGGTGGTCACCCATACAGGGCTCGCGCAGGGACACGGTCGGCAACTTCACCGTTTTTCCCGAGCGTGATAATCGCGGCAAGGTTTACCTGTACTTCTGCCCGGACGACACCACCGTCGCCCTGGACGACGTGCATGGCATCGGTACCTATGGGGTACCCAATACCTTGCCGGACGGCAAACCGGCGATGGCGGCGTTGCAGTCCGTGCGGTTTTACCAGCGCCTGTGGACCAAGCGTCATCGCGACGGTAAGCCGGTACTGGTCGGCGACGCCATACAACAGACGGTGCTGCGTGCCAAAGGGGAACCCCGCTACCCTGGCGGGTGGTCAGGCGGCGCCGTGGCCTCGCAAGCGCCAATAGCAAAAGGTGAGGAAGTACTGATCAATGCCGAACCTTTAAGCCCACCCTATGCTCCAGACTTTGTTTGGCGGCGAGGTAGAACAGGGCACACCCACCCAGGCAGGCAAGGACAGCCCCGATGACGTGAGTATCCGCTCCGCGCTGGGCAATCCGAAAGCCAGCTTCAAATGGTTCAAGGTGCGTACCAGCCCTCATCGCGTGGACTCGCATGCAGAACTGGCCCGGTTGAACGCTGGCAAAGAGCCCGGTGATCAAACTTCAGCCATAAGCCAAGTACCCGTGTATCGAGGCTCAGAGGTGAAAGAGTACGTCATTTTTCGTGAAGAAACGCCTAATGATATCCAGAAGCGGATGCGCGAAGATAAGAAAGAAAGGGAGACTAACAGCTACCACTCGGCCATTTTGCGCAGCCCGGAAAACCAGCGCTGGGTAACGGCGATGGACATTGCTATTGGCCAGGCGCACAGCCTTGATGATCCGGATATGCGGGAGGTGTTGGTTGCAATTGCGGATTGGAAGGTGGATGAAGAAACCCTCCTGAGAATCACAGAACTACCGGCTTGGCCGCGACTGAGTGAGGAGACTCAAGAATTGGTGATTGCCAGTAGTGAGTACTATGAATTAGGTCTGTTCCCACCTTCAGGCCTGGTCTCACTTTCGCCGCCGCCTCTAGTGGCCAACTCACCTGACAAAGGAGTTGACCGATGAAGGACCACCCATCTCCCTCTAAATCAAGGCCCAACTTGAAACCTTATCAGATGATCGCCGGGCTGCTAATTGTGCTTTGGCTTAGCTTCATCTGGGTAGTCCAACTCAAAGCACAGGAAGCCGACATGGTACTTCGCGACATGAAACCCGTCATGGCCTGGGGCGTTGCCGCTATTGTCGGCCCGCTACTGATGATCTTCGGCATTCATTGGTGGGGCAATGCCCTGGCAAGTGAGAAGGCTGAGTTTGCCAATTATCGCAACCAGATAGAGCTCAGAAACGCCGAACAACAGGCCACCCAAATCCGCACCTACGCCCTGGAAATTCGGGGTGTCGGACTTGGAGTTAATACAGATGGTCAGTCCAAAATCTGGCAGTTCATCAAAAATAAAAACGACAATTTCGCTTCGATCTACTCGCAGGATGCGAAAGATTACGATCCTTCACTAGACACTAGGAGAAGCTCCGCAAACATCAAGGTCCGTATCGCATTCAAAAATTCGGCAGGTGAAGCAGTGTCCTACTGGCCGATTCCGGTGTTTGCGCTGGGGCCGCCCGACCCTTATGCAAAAGGTTACAAGGCAGCTGGCCTGATCAATACAGGCCGTAATGCTGCGACCTTGGGCGTTACCCAGTTTCTGTGGCAAGACGATGAAAGCACGGCCTATGCACAAGGGATGATCGAGCGACTGTTCAAGTTTTTTGAAGACAACCCCAAAGTGCCACAGGCCTTGATCGCGAGCCGAGACGGTGACGTGACGCGAGACCCCTATCGCAAACCCGGCACTCCGGGGTTGCAAAATGGCCATGTGGTTCCAACGATTTACGAAAGCATGACCGGCCTGCTGGTCACGCGCTCGGACCGGGTGGACCGCTACATTCGCCCCTTCGTCACCCGTGACGCCGAGGACAATCAGGACAAAAAAACTGACTTTGGCAAGTTGTGGGCATTTTATTGGGACCGGAGCAAGGCATTTATAGAATGGTACAAAGCCGCCGAACATGCCAAGGGCGCTAAAGCGCCGATACTCTCCTACACGATGTCCAGCGCCTACTGGCAATCGCAACTACCTAACTTGTGGAAAACCATCGACAACCGCGGCCCAGGCCATTTCGAACCGTCCCCCTGGCTGCCCGTGCGTTGGGCCGAGCACCAGTTGAAGGAGTTCGACGCAGCACCCGTGCTGGGTTACCTGCACCGTCCGGTCAAGGTTCCCATGCAGGACGAACACGGCAAACGCCTCAAACCCGCGTTGCAGGCCAAGGCTTTGCAAGCGGGTTGGCTCAAGGCCCTCGACACCCTGCCCAACGGGCAAAAGCCGGTACGCGTGTTCTACGACACCACTAACAACGCTGAAGCAGAAATCGCTCTGACCAACGCCCTGCACAGCCTCAATACCGATGGCCAAGGCCTGGACGTGGGCAATGTCGACGAGGGCTATGACATCGGTCGGCGCCTGGGCAATACCGGTGTCAGCGGCGCGCTGGTGGAGATCAACCTGGCCACCATCGCCAGCTACCTCGACGGCGGTGCCAGTGCCGTGGTGTACGCCGGCAGCGACGGCAGCCTCACCGTGCAAATGATCAGCCCGCCAGATGAGGCACGTAAAGCGAAGAACCAGCAGAACCGTGGCGCTGACCCCTTCAAGTATGGCCTCCCCAGTATCGGACGATCTTAGGCATGAACCCTCCCATCTGTCTGGGCGACCCCACCAGCAGCGGGGGCAGCGTGCTGTCATGCCAGCTGGCTGGCACCCACACCGTCAACGGTAAAACGCCAGCGGTGCTGGGCGACAAGGCCAGTTGCCCGCTCCACCAAGGGGTTTTCGCTTTCATCGAAGGGCATCCAAGCCGACGCCTGAACGGTAAGCCGGTGGTGCTGCAAGGCCATCGGTTGGCATGCGGGTGTCACGGCGTGGCCAGCCATGCGCTGAATGTGAGCGTTGAATAATCACGCGTTCTAGACCGCCCAGACCCAAACCTCATCAGCGGATCGCCAGAGTGCAGCTTGTGCTCTGGCTCTGCTTCATCTGGATTGTCCAACTCAGAGCACAGGAAGCTGGCATGGTACTTCGCGACATGAAACCCGTCATGGCCTGGGGCATTGCTGCTATTGTCGGCCCGCTACTGATGATCTTCGGCATTCACTGGTGGGGCAATGCCCTGGCAAGTGAGAAGGCAGAGTTTGCCAATTATCGAAACCAGATGGAGCTCAGAAACGCCGAACGCCAAACCACCCAAATTCGCACCTACGCCTTGGAAATTCGGGGAGTCGGACTTGGAATTTACACAGATGGCCAGTCAAAAATCTGGCAGTTCATAAAAAAGAAGAACGATAATTTCGCATCGATTTACTCGCAGGACGCGAAAGACTACAACCCGTCATTAACCTCCAGGAGAAACTCTGCAGCCATCAAAGTCCGTATCGCATTCAAGAACTCGGCAGGTGAGGCAGTAGCGTACTGGCCAATCCCGGTGTTTGCGCTGGGACCGCCCGCCCCCTACGACAGCGCCGACAGTGCAGCAGGCCTGATCAACTCAGGCCGTAACGCCGCGACCTTGGGCGTTACCCAGTTTTTGTGGCAAGACAATGAAAGCACGACGCATGCTCAAGGCATGATCGAGCGACTGTTCACGTTTTTTGACGATAACCCGAAGGTGCCACAAGCCTTGATCGCAAGCGAAGACGGTGACGTGACGCGAAACGGCTATCGCAAACCCGGCACACCGGGATTGCAAAATGGCCACGTGGTTCCGACGATCTACGAAAGCATGACTGGCCTGCTGGTCACACGTTCGGACCGAGTGGACCGCTACATTCGTCCCTTCGTCACCCGTAACGCCGAGGACAATCAGGACAAGAAAACTGACTTTGGCAAGTTGTGGGCGTTTTATTGGGACCGGAGCAAGGCCTTTGGAGATTGGTATGTAGCCGCCGAACATGCCAAAGGCAATAAAGTGCTATTACCACCCGGCACCATGTCCACCGCCTACTGGCAATCGCAACTACCTAACTTGTGGAAAACCATCGACAACCGCGGCCCAGGCCATTTCGAACCGTCCCCCTGGCTGCCCGTGCGTTGGGCCGAACACCAGCTGAAGGAGTTCGACGCAGCGCCAGTACTGGGTTTCCTGCACCATCCGATCAAGGTCTCGATGCAGGACGAACACGGCAAGCGCCTCAAACCCGCGTTGCAGGCGAAGGCGTTGCAGGCGGGTTGGCTCAAGGCCCTCGACACCCTACCCGATGGGCAAAAACCGCTGCGCGTGTTCTACGACACCACTCACAACACTGAAGCAGAAATCGCGCTGACCAACGCCTTGCACGGCCTCAATACCGATGGCCAAGGCCTGGATGTGGGCAATGTCAACGAGGGCTACGACATCGGTCGACGCCTGGGCAATACCGGCGTCAGCAGCGCACTGGTGGAAATCAACCTGGCCACCATCGCCAGCTACCTCGACGGCGGTGCCAGTGCCGTGGTGTACGCCGGCAGCGACGGCAGCCTCACCGTGCAGATGATCAGCCCGCCAGATGAGGCACGCAAAGCGAAGAACCAGCAGAACCGTGGCGCTGACCCCTTCAAGTAGGGGCTGCCCAATGTCGACGTAGCCAGGGCATGAGCCAACCCATTTGCCTGGGCTATAAGATCGTATGAGGTGAAGAGGTGTTCGCCACGGCATTTTCAGCGCCTGTGAGACCGAGCGCCGCGCGGGCGGCGCTCGATCTCACAGGCGGCAAAAACGCCACGGCGAACGCCCTCAATGCCCCGCCGAGGCCGGCCCGGCCTTCGCCGTAAACGGCGGCTTGGCCAACCACACCAGCAATATCAACCCGGCAAACACCCAAGTCATCAAGGTGAAGTAATCCACCGTCGACATCATGTACGCCTGCGCATTGACGATCTGTTCCAGCTGCGCGTAATGCTGCGCACTCGCTCCCCCCATCTGCTCCAGCGTATGCCGCGTCGCCGGATCAAACTGGCTGATGTGCTCGCTCAAATACGCATGATGCTGATCCGCCCGACGAATCCAGATCCACGTCGTCAACGAAGCCGCAAAGCTCCCCCCCAACGTGCGCAGGAACGTCGCCAGCCCCGAACCATCAGCAATCTGGTGCGGCGGCAGGTCCGACAGCAGGATGCTCAAGGTCGGCATGAAGAACAGCGCCACGCCAATCCCCATGAACAACTGCACCAGGGCAATGTGCTGGAAATCCACCTCGCTGGTGAACCCGGCACGCATGAAGCAGCTGGTACCGATCGCCAGGAACGCCAGCCCCGCCAGCACCCGCAGGTCGAAGCGGTGTGCATACTTGCCCACGAACGGCGACATGATCACCGGCAGCAAACCGATCGGCGCCACCGCCAGACCCGCCCAGGTGGCGGTGTAGCCCATCTGCGTCTGCAACCACTGCGGCAGGATCAGGTTGATGCCGAAGAACCCCGCGTAGCCACCGACCAGCACAATGGTGCCAATGCGAAAGTTGCGGTGGGCGAACAGCCGCAGGTTGACCACCGGGTGGCGGTCGGTCAGTTCCCAGATGATGAAGATCGCCAGGAACACCACCGAAATCAATGTGCCGACAATGATGAACGAAGACTCGAACCAGTCCAGGTCATTGCCCTTGTCCAGCACCACCTGCAACGCGCCCACGCCGACGATCAGGGTCAGCAGGCCGATATAGTCCATCGGCTGGCGGCTGGTGACCACCGGCCGCGTGCGCATCTGCTGACGCACCACGGCAGCGGCGAACAGGCCGATCGGCACGTTGATGAAGAAGATCCACGGCCAGCTGTAGCTGTCGGTGATCCAGCCACCCAGTATCGGCCCGGCAATCGGCGCCACCACCGTGACCATCGCCAGCAAGGCCAGGGCCATGCCCCGTTTGGCTGGCGGGTACACGGCAATCAGCAAGGTCTGGGTCATCGGGTACAAGGGCCCGGCCACCACCCCCTGCAACACCCGAAAGCCCACCAGCTCCGGCATCGACTGCGCCACGCCGCAAAGGAACGACGCCAGCACGAACAGCAACGTGGCCCAGATGAACAGCTTCACTTCGCCAAAGCGCCGGCTCAGCCAGCCGGTCAGTGGCAAGGCAATGGCGTTGCTCACCGCGAACGAGGTGATCACCCAGGTGCCCTGTTCGTAACTCACCCCCAGGTTGCCGGAAATGGTCGGCAGCGCCACGTTGGCGATGGTGGTGTCGAGCACCTGCATGAAGGTCGCCAGCGACAGGCCGATGGTCGTCAGCAGCAGGCTCGGCGGGGTGAACTGGGCCTGGGCGTTGTTGCTCATCGCTGGGCCGTCTTGCCGGTGGCGCTGTTCTCGTGGATCAGCCGGGCAATCAGGTCGTCCGCCTCGACCAGCTGGCGGTCATACACCTGGGTGGTGTAGCTGGCCTGCTGCGGTGGCTGCTGGGCCAGGGTCGGGCCGCTCTGGTCGTGCAGGTCGACTTCGACCACGGTGGACAGGCCGATGCGCAGCGGGTGGTCCTTGAGCTGGTCAGGGCTCAGGTGAATGCGTACCGGCACGCGCTGGACGATCTTGATCCAGTTGCCGGTGGCGTTCTGCGCCGGCAGCAGGGCGAAGGCGCTGCCGGTACCGGCGCCGAGGCTGTCGACCGTGCCGCTGTACTTGACTTCGCTGCCATACAGGTCGGCGCTGATATCCACCGGCTGGCCGATGCGCATGTCGCGCAGCTGGGTTTCCTTGAAGTTGGCGTCGATCCACACTTCATCCAGCGGGATCACCGCCATGGTCGCGGTGCCGGGCTGCAGGCGCTGGCCGAGCTGCACGGTACGCTTGGCGACATAGCCGGTCACCGGCGCCACCAAGGTGGTGCGGGCGTGGTCGAGGTAGGCCTGGCGCAGGTCCGCCGCGGCCGCCATCACCTCAGGGTGCGAGGACACCACGGTGTCGTCGACCAGTGCAGTGCTGGTGTTGAGTTGCTGGCGCGCGCTGTTGACAGCGGCCTGGGCCACGGTCAGGTCATCACGGGCATGGGAGATCTCTTCGGCGGCGATGGCGCCGCTGTCGGCCAGCACCTTGCGCCGGTTGTAGTTCTGCTGGGCCTTCTGCAGCTCGGCCTGGCGGGTTTCCAGCTGGGCCTTGAGCGAGTCGACGTTGCTGTACAGGCCGCGCACCTGGCGCACCGTGCGGGCAAGCTTGGCCTCGGCGGACTGCAGGGCCACCTCGCTGTCGGAGGGGTCGAACTGCAACAGCACCTGGCCGGCATGCACCAGGTCGCCGTCATCGGCGCCGATGCTGGTGACGGTGCCGGTCACCAGCGGGGTGATCTCCACCACGTTGCCATTGACGTAGGCGTCGTCGGTGCTTTCGTGCCAGCGCCCGACCAGGCTGTACCAGGCCCAGGTGCCGGCACCGGCGAGCAGCACCAGCAGCAGCAGGCCGAGCAGCCAGGCCTTGCGCTTGCCCGACGCGGGCGCGTCGGCGGAGGGAGTTGAGGTGTCTGCGGGAGTGGCCATGACAATACCTTGGAATATGCGTAACAGGGATCAACGATCGCCGAAGCGGCGGATCGTCAGCGGGTCGCCGGCACCCAGCAGAACCTTGGCCAGCAGACCTTCGAGGGTCTTCAACTCGTCTGGCTGCAGCACGCCGACCAGTTCGTTCATCGCCGCCGCGCCGATCTCTGGCAGGCGGTCGGCCAGGCGCTGGCCATCGGCGGTCAATGCCAGGCGCACCTGGCGGCGGTCATCGGCGCAGCGGTTGCGCAGGATCAGGCCCTTCTGCTCGAGGCGGTCGAGCATGCGGGTCATCGAACCACTGTCCAGGCCCAGGTAGCGGCACAGTTCGGCCGGGGTATCCACCTCGTACTGGGTGACGATGATCAGCACCTTGAACTGTGCGGCGGTGACGCCCTCCGATTCGAGGTGCCAGTCGAGAATGCGGTCCTTCAGGATCGCCGCACGGCCCAACAGCATGCCAATGGCGCAGGTTTGGAAATTTTCCGGGGTGAAATGGGACATCGGCGGTCTGCTCAAGCAATTGTTTAAAAATATTACTGCCTAGGCAGTGAATGTCAAAGCTTTGATTAGGGGGCTATGCAAATATTCATGAAACGGCCGTTGCCGGCGACGTTTCACAGCGCGCGCAAACCCAGTGCCTGCACCGCCCTGCAGGCAATCGCCATGCCTACCAGTTCGGCCAGGCTGCCCGCATGCAGGCGCTTCATCACCCGCGCCCGGTACAGGTCCACGGTCTTCACACTGATGCCCAGGCGCTCGGCAATCTCGCGGTTGCTCAGGCCTTGGGCCAGCGGCACGAACACGTCGCGCTCGCGGGGCGTCAGGGCATCCAGGCGTGCCTGCACCGCGGCCAGCGCAAGGTCGTCCTGGCGCGCCTGCCCAGCCCGCTCCAGTGCTGCCTGCACACTGTCGAGCAGCAACTGGTCGCTGTAGGGCTTTTCGATGAAATCGCTCGCCCCGGCCTTGAATGCCCGCACCACGATCGGCACATCGGCATGGCCGCTGACGAAGATCACCGGGATCTGCAGGCCGCGCTCGCGCAATGCCTGCTGCACCGCCATGCCGCCCAGCCCGGGCATGCGTACATCGAGCAGCACGCAGGCCGGCCCATCGTCCAAACAGGCATCGAGAAACGCCTGGCCGCTGGCGAACGGTACGCCCTGCAGGCCTACCGACTCCAGCAACCACACGGTCGAATCACGCATCCCCTGGTCGTCGTCGACCACATACACCTTGGCTTGCACCCTGCCCTCTCCTTATCCTCGGTTCACTGCCAGACGGCAGCACAACACCAGCCCACCCGCCTCACCCGCACGCGCCCAGAGGCTGCCGCCAAAGCCTTCGATCAGGCTGCGGCTCATGCTCAGGCCAAGGCCCAGGCCATCGGCCTTGCTGGTACTGAACGGGGTGAAGATCTCATCCAGGCGCTCGGCGGCCACGCCCGGCCCTTGGTCGGCGACCTCGATCAGCACCCCGTCGCCCTCGCGCACGGCGCCGAGCAGGATACGTGACGGCTGCGCAGCGTGCTGCTCGCGGTTGGCTTCGATGGCATTGCGCAGCAGGTTGAGCAGCACTTGCTCGAGCAATACCCGGTCGGCGAACACCGCCGGCAATGGCCCGCCGATGCGCAGTTCGACAGCGACCTGGTCGCGTGCCGCCTCCCAGGCGCACAGGCGCATGGCTTCGGCGGCAACCTCGGCCACCTCCACCGCTTGCAGGCGCCGCGGCCCCTTGCGCAGAAAGGCACGCAGGCGGCGAATCACCTCGGCGGCGTGGGTCGCCTGCTCGGTGATGCGTTGCAGGCCCTGGCCGACCCGTTCACGCGCCTGCGGGTCGCGCTCCAGGCCTTGCAGGTAGCGTTGGCTGGCATTGGCATAGTTGACCACCGCCGCCAGCGGCTGATTCATCTCGTGGGCGATCCCCGACGCCAGTTCGCCCAGGGTGGCGAGCCGGGCGCTGTGGGCCAGGTTCTCCTGGGCCTCGATGCGCAGGGTGATGTCACGCGACACGCTGACCACCTCCACCACGGCGCCGGTGTAGGTCTCGCGGATCGCCCGGCTGGCGATCTCGAACCAGCGATAACCGCCGCCAGCATGCCGCACGCGGCAGGTCATGGTGTGGTAACCGTCCTGGTCCAGGGCTGCGGCGGCCTGGCGCAGCACCTGGCGCCGCTCGCGCGGGTGCAGCAAGGCCCGCACCGGCATGCCGCGCAACTGCTCTGGCCACAGGCCGAGCAGCCGGTAGGCGGCCGGCGAGGCGTCGAGAAATCGGCCGTCCGGGCTGTGCCGGGAAATCAGGTCGGTAGTGTTCTCGATGATCAGCCGATACAGGCGCCGGGCGCGGCTGGCTTCACGGGCGCCCTGGCGCTCTTCGCTGGCATCACGGCAACGGGCCAATACCCGCTGGCCCTGGTCATCGGGGATGAAGGTCCACAGCAGAATGCGTTCGCCGACCTGTTTTTCCACATCGGCGATTGCCCGGTGCTGGCGCAGGCAGGCACGCACCAGCGCTGCGCAGTTGCTCGGCAGCCAGTCGGCCAGCGCCGTGCCAGCGCCAGTCAGCGCATGCAAGGCCGGGTTGCTTGCCAGCGCACGGGCATCGGCGGCCAACAGCGCGCTGGGTTGTGGGTCCTTGGCGAGCAAGGGTGAAAGGGTCTGATCCACTGTCGGTGCTCGTTATTATAGTAGTTTTACTATATTGCTATAGTCGATATTCCATCTACGATAGCGGTTCGCGTAAAACTGCGACAGGGGCAAGCGGCCATCGGCGCGCTGCCCGCACCCTGATCAGAGCTAACAATCAGCCACCGGGGGGCCACACGCACAGGCTGCGTCTGCCTCCGCTACAGGACTACCGTATGTCGATCTTCGCCCAGGGCCTGATGCCCGCTGCCGTCAACCACGTCGCCCTCACCCCGCTGAGCTTCATCGAACGGACCGCCGCCGTGTACGGCGATTACCCTGCCGTGATCCACGGCGCCATTCGCCGCGACTGGCGCCAGACCTACCAGCGCTGCCGGCGCCTGGCCAGCGCCCTGGCCGGGCGCGGAGTCGGGCGCGGCGACACGGTGGCGGTGATGCTGCCGAACATCCCGGCCATGCTCGAAGCGCACTTTGGCGTGCCGATGATCGGTGCCGTGCTCAACACCCTCAACGTGCGCCTGGATGCCGAAGCCATCGCCTTCATGCTGCAGCATGGCGAGGCCAAGGTGCTGATCACCGACCGCGAATTCCACACGGTGATCGCCGCTGCCCTGGCCTTGCTCGAACACCCGCCGCTGGTGGTCGATGTGGATGACCCTGAATACGGCGAGGGCCGTGCGGTCAGCGACCTCGACTATGAAGCGCTGCTGGCCGAAGGCGACCCGGCATTCGCCTGGGAATGGCCCGAGGACGAATGGCAGGCGATTTCGCTGAACTACACCTCGGGCACCACCGGCAACCCCAAGGGCGTGGTCTATCACCACCGCGGCGCCTACCTGAACGCCATCGGCAACCAGATGACCTGGGCCATGGGCCACCGCCCGGTGTACCTGTGGACCTTGCCGATGTTCCACTGCAACGGCTGGTGCTACCCCTGGACCATCACCGCGCTGGCCGGCACCCACGTGTTCCTGCGCCGGGTCGACCCGCAGAAGATCCTCACCCTGATCCGCGAACACCGGGTCAGCCACCTGTGCGGTGCACCGATCGTGCTCAATGCCCTGGTCAACATGCCCGAAGCCGCCAAGGCCGCCATCGAACACCCGGTGCAGGCCATGGTCGCCGGTGCTGCACCACCGGCCAAGGTCATCGGCGCGGTCGAGCAGATGGGCATCCGGGTCACTCACACCTATGGCCTGACCGAGGTCTACGGGCCGGTCACCGTCTGCGCCTGGCATGAAGCGTGGGATGACCTGCCGTTGGAGGAGCGGGCGCGGATCAAGTCGCGCCAGGGCGTGCGCTACCCCACCCTCGACGGCCTGATGGTCGCCGACCCGCAAACCCTGCAACCGGTACCGCAAGACGGCAACACCCTGGGCGAGATCTTCATGCGCGGCAACACGGTGATGAAGGGCTACCTGAAAAACCCCGAAGCCACCGCCGAGGCCTTCCGTGGTGGCTGGTTCCACACCGGCGACCTGGCCGTGTGGCATGCCGACGGTTATGTCGAGATCAAGGACCGGCTCAAGGACATCATTATTTCCGGTGGCGAGAACATCTCGACCATCGAAGTCGAGGACACCCTGTACAAGCACCCTGCCGTGCTGGAGGCCGCGGTGGTGGCCCGCGCCGACGAAAAGTGGGGCGAAACGCCCTGCGCGTTTGTCGCCCTTAAGCCTGGGCACGAGCATACCCGCGAGGGCGACATCATCAGCTGGTGCCGCGAGCACCTGGCCGGGTTCAAGGTGCCGAAGACCGTGGTGTTCGGCGAACTGCCCAAGACCTCCACCGGCAAGATCCAGAAATACGTCCTGCGCGACCGCGCCAAGGCCCTGTGAACCGTTATCGAGCCTGATATGACCGACTACACCGCTCCATTGCGCGACATGCGCTTCATCCTCCATGACGTGTTTCAGGGCCCTGCCTTGTGGGCGCGCCTGCCCGCCCTGGCCGAGCGCGTCGACGGCGAAACCGCCGATGCCATTCTTGAACAAGCCGCCAAGGTCACCGGCCAGCTGATCGCCCCGCTCAGCCGTAACGGCGACGAACAAGGCGTGACCTTCGACGCAGGCCAGGTCACTACCCCGGATGGCTTCCGTGAAGCCTGGCGGACCTACCGCGAAGGCGGCTGGGTCGGCCTGGGCGGCAACCCGGTGTACGGCGGCATGGGCATGCCGAAAATGCTCGGTGTGCTGTTCGAAGAAATGCTCTACGCCGCCGACTGCAGCTTCAGCCTGTATTCGGCCCTGAGCGCCGGCAGCTGCCTGGCCATCGATGCCCATGCCAGCGAAACGCTCAAGGCCACCTACCTGCCGCCACTGTACGAAGGCCGTTGGGCCGGCACCATGTGCCTGACCGAACCCCACGCCGGCACCGACCTGGGGCTGATCCGCAGCCGCGCCGAGCCCCAGGCTGACGGCAGCTACCGTATCAGCGGCAGCAAGATCTTCATCACCGGTGGCGAACAGGACCTGACCGAGAACATCGTCCACCTGGTGCTGGCCAAGCTGCCGGACGCCCCTGCCGGGGCCAAGGGCATCTCGCTGTTCCTGGTGCCCAAGTACCAGGTGGCCGCCGATGGCAGCCTCGGCCCGCGCAACGCCGCGCACTGTGGCTCGATCGAACACAAGATGGGCATCAAGGCCTCGGCCACCTGCGTGATGAACTTCGACGGTGCCATCGGCTATTTGGTCGGTGAGCCGAACAAGGGCCTGGCGGCGATGTTCACCATGATGAACTACGAGCGCCTGTCCATCGGCATCCAGGGCATCGGCTGCGCCGAAGCGTCGTACCAGAGCGCTGCACGCTATGCCAACGAGCGCCTGCAAAGCCGCGCCGCCAGTGGCCCGAAGGCGTCAGAGAAAGCCGCCGACCCGATCATCGAGCACGGTGATGTGCGGCGCATGCTGCTGACCATGCGCGCCTTCACCGAAGGCGGCCGGGCGTTCGCCGCCTACGTCGGCCAGCAGCTGGACCTGGCGCGCTATGCCGAGGACGCAGGTGAGCGCGAGCATGCCCAGCGCCTGGTCGCGCTACTGACCCCGGTGGCCAAGGCGTTCTTCACCGACAACGGCCTGGAAAGCTGCGTGCTTGGCCAGCAGATATTCGGCGGCCATGGCTACATCCGTGAGTGGGGCCAGGAGCAACGGGTGCGCGATGTGCGCATCGCGCAGATCTATGAAGGCACCAACGGCATCCAGGCCCTCGACCTGCTCGGGCGCAAGGTGCTGGCCGATGGCGGCCAGGCCCTGGCCTGCTTCGCCGCCGAAGTGCGGGCTTTCAGTGCCGGGGCAGCGCTGCACCGCGAAGCCCTGCAAGCCAGCCTGGCGCGCCTTGAAGCCACCAGCGAATGGCTGCGCGCCCGGGCAGGCGAGGACGCCAACCTGGTCAATGCCGTGGCGGTGGAATACCTGCACCTGTTCGGCCTGACCGCCTATGCCTACATGTGGGCGCGCATGGCGACGGTGGCCCAGGCCAGGCAGGCCGACGACCCGGCGTTCCATGGCGCCAAGCTGGCCTGTGCGGCGTTTTTCTTCCAGCGCCTGCTGCCGCGCAGCCTGGCCCTGGATGCCAGCATCCGCGCCGGCAGCGCCAGCTTGTACGCGATGGCAGCCGAGCAGTTCTGAGCCAGCAAGGGAGCGCTTCGCGCTTGCCGCGAAGCGTTCTCAAACGCTGGAAATCCCTTGCGAAACCGACGAAAAACCCACACAACTGATAGTCATTCGCCATTAGCTCGGTTCTCGGGAGCCCCTTTGCAGGGGTAGAATACGCAAAACCCGGAGCCACGATGAACCACGACCGCCTCAATCCCAGCCCAGACGATGCCATCACCGACGCCGCCGCGCACTGGTGCATGCGCCTGCATGCCGACGATTGCACGCTGGTCGAACGTGAAGCGTTCGCCCGCTGGCTGGCGGCCGACCCGCGTCACGCCGAGGAATACCAGGCGATGCTGGAAATCTGGCAAACCGCCGACCACTTGCCGCGCACCGCCACGGTCATTGATTTCAACCCGCCTGCCCGGCATGCGCCGCGGGCCCGCAACTGGCGGCCACTGGCGTCGGCTGCGGCGCTGGCCCTGCTGGTGCTGCCGCTGGCTGGCTGGGTGGGTTGGGAGCAAGGCTGGCTGCCCAACCACTACCAGCATTTCGAAGCGGGCAACGACATGCAGACCGTGCAGTTGAGCGACGGCAGCACGGTCGAGCTCAACCTCCACACCGAACTGACCTACCTCAACTACAAGGACCAGCGCCAAGTCACGCTCAAGCGTGGCGAGGCGTTCTTCAAGGTGAAGCACGACAGCAGCCACCCGTTCATCGTCCGCGCCGGCCGTGGCCAGACCCGCGTCACCGGTACCCAGTTCAATGTGTGGAAGTACCAGGACCAGGTCAAGGTCACGCTGGTTCAAGGTTCGGTGCTGGTCAGCAGTGATGGCAGCGCGGGCGGCTACCGCCTTGGCCCTGGCATGCAGGCCAGCTACCACACCGGCGACTTCGAGCCGCAGTTGGCCGAAAACAGCGACTACGACAACAGCCTGGCCTGGCGCAACGGCAAGCTGGTGCTCGACAACCTGAGCCTGGAACAGGCCCTGCCGGTGATCAACCGCTACCTCGACGCCCCGCTGCTGCTGGCCGACCCCGGCACCGGGCGCATCCGTATCAGCGGCATCTACAACACCCGCGAGGTCGGGCGGCTGGTGGACAACCTGCCCAAGGTGCTGCCGATCTACCTGACCCGCAGCAAGGACGGCAGCACCGTCCTCAACAGCATTTCACCACCGCCCGACAAGGGCTGACGCCCTACAGTGTCATCGCCGCCAGCCAGCCGAACGCCAGCAGCGGCAGGTTGTAGTGGATGAAGGTGGGTACCACGGTGTCCCAGATATGGTGGTGCTGGCCATCCACGTTCAGCCCGGAGGTCGGGCCAAGGGTCGAGTCCGAAGCCGGCGAGCCGGCATCGCCCAAGGCCCCTGCGGTACCGACGATGCACACTGTGGCCAGCGGGTCGAAGCCCAGCTGCACGCACAGCGGCACGAAGATCGCCGCGAGGATCGGCACCGTCGAGAACGACGAGCCGATGCCCATGGTCACCAGCAACCCCACCAGCAGCATCAGCAAGGCGCCAATGCCCTTGCTGTGGTCGATCCATTGCGCCGAGGTCTCGACCAGGCTCCTGACCTCACCGGTGGCCTTCATCACATCGGCAAAGCCCGAGGCGGCAATCATGATGAAGCCGATCATGGCCATCATCTTCATGCCTTCGGTAAACAGGTCGTCGGTGTCCTTCCAGCGCACGATGCCCGACAGCGAGAAGATCAGAAAACCGACCATGGCGCCGATGATCATCGAGTCCAGCCACAACTGCACGATGAATGCAGCGGCGATCGCCAGCCCCGCCACCAGCAGGGTCAGCGGGTTGTACTCCACGCTGACCTGCTCGACCTGCTCGATGCGCGCCAGGTCGTAGTCGCGCTTCTTGCGGTAGCTGATGAACACCGCCAGCAGCAGGCCGGCGAACATGCCGGCGGCCGGGATGGCCATGGCATGGGTGACGTTGACCCCGCTGACATCGACCCCGGCACGGGCGACGTTGGCCAGCAGGATCTCGTTGAGGAAGATGTTGCCAAAGCCCACCGGCAGGAACATGTACGGGGTGATCAGGCCAAAGGTGATGACGCAGGCGATCAGCCGCCGGTCGATGCGCAGGCGCGTCAGTACGTACAGCAGCGGCGGCACCAGCAGCGGGATGAAGGCGATATGGATGGGCAGGATGTTCTGCGACGACACCGCCACCACCAGCATCAGGCCGATCAGCAGCCATTTGACCTTGCCGCCGTTGGCATGGCCCTGGCGGTCGATCATGTTCAGCGCACGGTCGGCCATGGCATGGGCCATGCCGGACTTGGCGATGGCCACCGCGAAGGCGCCGAGCAAGGCATAGGACAGTGCCACCGTGGCACCGCCACCGAGGCCGCCGTTGAAGGCCTTGAGCGTGCCTTCGATCCCCAGGCCGCCGACCAGGCCACCGACCAGGGCGCCGATGATCAGGGCGATGACCACATGCACACGGGACAGGCTGAGTATCAGCATGATGCCGACCGCGGCGATCACTGCATTCATGGTTTGGGGTTCCTCATAGCGGCAGACAAAAAAGCGCGCACTCTGACGGAGTGGGAGGGATATGTCAAAAGCGCCATATTTCGGCGTATTTCGCTGTAATTTTAAATTGAATGTTTGAATAAAGAAAAAATGGGCGGGGCCGATATAGGGGGAGGCTTTGAGGTGATTGCCTTGAGGGTTGCGGCGCCAGTGAGACCGAGCGCCGCCCGCGCGGCGCATCGCGAGCTGCGCTCGCTCCTACGTTTGTTTCGGGCCAATTATTCCTGGGGGATTTGCGCGCGGACGCCTTGGCGCATGGTGCGATATCGCGTCGTACCAACAAGGCGGTCGCGCGCCTGGCACAGGCGTTACTGGCCCGAAACAAACGTAGGAGCGAGCGCAGCTCGCGATGCGCCGCGCGGGCGGCGCTCGCTCTCACAAGCGCTGAATACCTCAAGGCAAACACCTCCCAGCCCCACCGCCAAACCCTGACTGCCAAAAAAAGGGATTCCCCACCATGCCTTTGCGACAACTTTCCATCCAGTGGAAAATTACCCTGCTCGCCGGTCTCTGCCTCGCCGGCATCGTCACCCTCCTTGTCGGCCTTTCGCTGTACCGCATGGACCACAGCTCGGACCTGGTCAAGGCCAGCAGCATGCAGATGCTCACCGAGGCCGCGCAGTCGCGTATCGAGTCGCAAGGTGAAGTCCAGGCCCTGAACATCCGCCGCCAGTTCATGGATGCCTACCAATACGGTGCGGGCTTTTCGCGCCAGGTGCTGTTCCTGCGCGAACAGGCGGAAAAACGCTTCCTCGATGCCTTCGACCTGCGCGAAGACATGACTCGCCAGGTGCGCGCCGCGCTGCAGGCCAACCCCGACCTGCTCGGCCTGTCGCTGGTGTTCGAGCCCAATGCGCTGGACAACAAGGACAGCCTGTTCGCCGGCAAAGCCGAACTGGGCAGCAACGAAACCGGGCGCTTCGCCCTGTACTGGTCGCAACCGCGCGCCGGGCAGCTGACCGCCATGGCCCTGCCCGAACACGACATGGCCAACACCGAGATCGGCCCCAGCGGCCAGCCGGCCAATACCTGGTGGAACTGCCCGCGCAGCACCGGCAAGGTCTGCGTGGTGGAGCCGTACTTCTATGACATCGACGGCCAGCGCGTGCTGATGACCAGCATCGTCTTCCCGCTGGCGGTAAACGGCAAGATCATTGCCACCCTGTCCATCGACATCAACCTCAACAGCCTGCAGGCCCTGAGCCAGGACGCCAGCCGCAGCCTCTACGAAGGCCGCACCACGGTCGGTATCCTCAGCCCGGTCGGCCTGCTGGCCGGCTACAGCACCGACGCCAGCAAGCTGGCCCAGCGTTTCGACCAGGTCGACCCGCGCCAGGGCGCCGAGCTGGTGCGCAAGCTGGCCGCGGGCAAGCTGACCACCCTGCACGATCAGGCGCGCCTGAAAGTGCTGGCCGCCTTCGAACCGATTCCCGGCGCCCAACCCTGGGGCGTGCTGCTGGACGTGCCGGAAAACGCCCTGACCGGCCCCGCCGAAGCCCTCAAGCAAGAGCTGGACACACTGAACACCAGCGGCACCCTGCTGGAGCTGGGCCTGGGCCTGGCCGCGGCGGTCGCCGGCCTGCTGCTGGTGTGGCTGATGGCGCGTGGCGTGACCAAGCCGATCCTCGGCGTCGCCGCCATGCTCAAGGACATCGCCAGCGGCGAAGGCGACCTGACCCGCCGCCTGACCTACGACAAGCGCGACGAACTCGGCGAGCTGGCCGGCTGGTTCAACCGCTTCCTCGACAAGCTGCAACCGACCATCGCCGAGGTGAAGCGCTCGGTGCAGGCCGCCCGCGGCACCGCCGACCAGTCCTCGGCCATCGCCAGCGAGACCAGTGCCGGCATGGAACAGCAGTACCGCCAGGTCGACCAGGTGGCCACCGCCTCCCACGAAATGAGCGCCACCGCCCAGGACGTCGCCCGCAGCGCCGCCCAGGCCGCACAGGCTGCACGCGACGCCGACCAGGCCACCCGTGAAGGCCTGGCGGTGATCGACCGCACCACCAACAGCATCGATGCCCTGGCCGCCGACATGAGCAGCGCCATGGCCGAAGTCGAAGGCCTGGCGCAGAACAGCGAGAAGATCGGCTCGGTGCTCGAGGTGATCCGCTCGATCGCCGAGCAGACCAACCTGCTGGCGCTCAACGCCGCCATCGAAGCGGCCCGCGCCGGTGAGGCCGGCCGCGGCTTTGCCGTGGTCGCCGACGAAGTGCGCAACCTGGCCCAGCGCACCCAGGAATCGGTGGAAGAAACCCGCCAGGTGATCGAAGCCCTGCAGACCGGTACCCGTGAAGTGGTCGGTGCCATGGACAGCAGCCACCGCCAGGCCCAGGGCGGTGTCGAGCAGGTCGGCCAAGCGGTTACCGCGTTGCAGCGCATCGGCCAGGCGGTGAGCGTGATCACCGACATGAACCTGCAGATCGCGTCGGCCGCCGAAGAACAGAGTGCGGTGGCCGAAGAGATCAACAGCAACGTCGCGACCATCCGCGATGTCACCGAGTCGCTGTCCGGGCAGGCCAACGAATCGGCGCGGGTCAGCCAGTCGCTGAACAGCCTGGCCAACCAGCAACAGGCGCTTATGGACCAGTTCCGCGTCTGAGCCAGGGTGCCGCTGCGCGCACAGGCGCAGCGGCACCGGTCAAGGCCAATCACGCCGGGTGAAAGCGCCCGCCCCCCAGCATCTGGTCAAGCATGACCAACGCCCCCTCCACGTTGGGCCTGGCCCCCATCGGCAAGACGTCGGTGTCGGGCAGTGTCGCATCACCGTAACCTGACGCCATCACCAGCAGGTGCATCTGGTCCGCGTTGAGGTAGATGTGATGCTGCTCCATCGCATAGGACTGGATCAGGCTCAAGGCGCCTGCCACCATCGGGGTGGCCGACGAAGTACCGGCATAGGTGTCGGTGTAGTCACTGTCCTCCCCATCCTTGTCCTGCAAGGCTCCGTACGAAAGCGTGACCACGCTGTCGCCCCAGGCGTTGAGCATGCGGTACCGATAGTTGTAGTTGGAGTAAGCGTGGGGTTTGCCATCCCATGACTGGCAAGCGCCCACCAGGATGGCGCCGACATCGGCGTGATCGGCGAAGTTTCGATGTTGCGCCAGGTCGACCCCGTGCCCGGCGACCGTGCCATGGCCGGCATCGGTCTGGCTGCTGCCATTGCTGGCCGCCACCACCACCACGGCACCGCGCCGCACCAGTTCACGCACCATGTCCCGCCACAAGGCATCGTGCACGGTAGGCAGCAAGGTATTCGGGTCTGCGAGATTGATGGTCTGACGATTGATGCCAACGATATCGCCCGGCTCAACATGACGCAGCAAGGCGTTGATCGTGCGCGATCGCCCGTTGGCGTCATCGGCTCTGTTGTTATAGAGGTACAGTTCGCTGTCCTTGGCAACACCAGTGACACCTAGGCCATTGGCAGTCGCCACCAGGATGCCGGCCGAGGCCGTACCGTGCCTGGGGTTATGGTTGGGGCCCTCGGTCACGATCCTCAGGTTCGGGTTATCACGCAAATCTTCGTGATGGGGGTACAGGCCGCCATCGGAGAAATGAATCCGTGCGCCCTTGCCGGTCACCTGCCTGTCCCAGGCACGCCGCACGTTCAAGCCGTGCCAACGGTAATTGGGCGCATCCAGGTAGTGCTGCTTCTGTTCAAAGTCCGGGGTGGGCTGTGCATCCGTGCTGGTACGCTTTCCCAACACGACGGCGACGCCGCCAATCAGCGTGATCAGGCCAGCGATCACGGCAAACACCGGCGGGCTTGGCTCCTGGACATCGACAAGAAACTGCAGGGTCTCGACATACTCCAGTGCCGCCAGGGTTCTGGCCAGGTTGACGAAGGTGTCGTTGAGCATGCTGGCGGGCTGTTTCAGCATGCACCAGTCGGCAAGCACCTGCAGTCGCGGGTGGTGGCGCTCGCCGGCAGCCAGCAGAGGCTGAAGCTCGATGACCTGCTTGAGCCTGGGCCACAACTGCACCAGCCTGGAGTTGGAGGCGGGCTCCAGATCAGCAAGCAAGCGCTGGTAGCCGCCCTTGACGAAGCGGATCAGCAGCGCTGGGCAAGCCTTGCCAGGCTCGCTCAGCGCAAGCCCCTCATACGCGGGTAGCTGAACGTCCGGCAGCGAGCGTCGACGCCTTGTCGAGCCACTGGCCAGCGGTACCTTGTCCAGCATGTTGCGTGTCAGTTCCTGCTCCTGCACCTGCACCAGCAACGGTTCGAGATCAATGACCCCGGCCGCACCTGCAGGTCGCCCCCGCGCAACGGCTTCGGCATCGAGCAGGATCACCCGAGGTTGAATACGGTAGGTGCCGGCCCTGGGTTCGACTTCAAGCAAAGCCTGGCAACCGTGATCGACCAATGCCCCGGTATAGGCCTGGGAATGAACGGATACGCCGTTGAACGACACGGGTTCGTCGCCATCGATGCGTTCGATTTCGTAGCGAATACGGTTGACCTTTTGCAGGTCGTCCCCTGTGCAACGAATGTGCAACTTGCCGTCGAAACGGAAATTCCGGTAGTAGGTGAAGTTCAGCTTCAGCTTCATGTTTTCAGTCCTTTGTGCTGCATGGCCGGGTGGCATGCACCGCCGGATTGTTCGCGCATGCCCCTGCCGCTCCCATTGCGAAAGTCTTCCCGCAGGCATTGAAAACCCGTCGTCTACACTTGCCGCAACCCATGCAGTGGCAATCGACGAGGCCCCCATGAAGAAGATCCCTGCGCTGCTGGCCGGCCTGTTGCTCAGCATCGGCCTGGCCAGTACCGACAGCGCCGCATCGGCAGAAGCTGGCAAGCCCATCCACTTCGGCGCCATCACCTGGGAAAGCGGCGCCCTGACCACGGAAATCCTGCGCCACATCGTCGAGCACGGTTACGGCTACCCCACCGACGCCCTCCCTGGCAGCAGCGTGAGCATGGAGGTGGCGCTGGCGCGCAACGACCTGCAGGTAATCGCCGAGGAATGGGCCGGGCGCAGCCCCGCCTGGGTCAAGGCCGAACAGGCCGGCGAGGTGTTCGCCCTGGGCGATACGGTGAAGAACGCCGAGGAAGGCTGGTGGGTACCGGCCTACGTGATCGAGGGCGACCCGGCCCGCGGCCTCAAGCCGCTGGCCCCTGACCTGCGCAGGGTCGAAGACCTCAAGCGCTATCCCAAGGTGTTCAGCGACCCCGAAGCGCCTGAAAAAGGCCGCTTCCTCAACAGCCCCAGCGGCTGGACCTCGGAGACCGTCAATAGTCAGAAGCTCAAGGCTTATGGCCTCGACGGCCTGTACAACAACTTCCGCAGTGGCTCGGGCGCAGCGCTGGATGCCGAGATCAGTTCAGCCATCCGCCGTGGCCAGCCGGTGCTGTTCTACTACTGGAGCCCCACCCCGCTGATTGGCCGCTACAAACTGGTGCGCCTGCAGGAGCCGCCATTCGACGCGGCCGCGTGGGCCACCCTGACCGACGCGAAGAACCCCAACCCGATAGGCAGCCAGTCGTTGCCGGCCAAGCTGTCGGTCGGCGTGTCCAAGGCGTTTCGCGATGGCTACCCGGACCTGGTGGCGGTATTCGAGAAGGTCGACCTGCCCATCGACCGGTTGAACAAGGCCTTGGCTGAAATGAACGAAAAACGCCAGCCGCCCGCAGATGCCGCCAAGGCTTTCCTGCGCGCCAACCCGGATGTGTGGAAGGCCTGGCTTCCGGCTGACGTGGCCGCCAAGGTCGAGACCAGCCTGTGAACACGGGCTTCCCCCAAGCCCTGCAACTGTCCTTCGCCGACACCATCAACCGCCTGGTCGACTGGCTGGTGCTGCACTATGGCGACCACCTGCGCAGCGTCTCCGACCAGTTGCTGCAAGTGCTGGTCGGCCTGGAGAACCTGCTGCGCCTGATGCCCTGGTGGCTGCTGTTGCTGCTGGTCGGCCTGCTCGCCTGGCACGCCAGCCGCAGCCTGCTGCGCAGCGTGGTGCTGGTCGCGCTGCTGGTGTTCATCGGCATGCTCGGGCTGTGGGACAAACTGCTGCAGACCCTGGCGCTGGTGCTGGTCAGTACCGGCCTGTGCGTGCTGGTCGGCGTGCCGCTGGGCATACTCCTGGCCACGCGCCCGCTGGCCCGGCGCCTGTTGTTGCCGGTGCTGGACGTGATGCAGACGCTGCCTGCCTTCGTCTACCTGATCCCGGTGCTGATGCTGTTCGGCCTGGGCAAGGTGCCGGCGGTGTTCGCCACCTTGATCTATGCCTTGCCACCGTTGGTGCGGCTGACCGAGCTAGGCCTGAGCCAGATCGACCCCTCATTGCTGCAGGCCGCCCATGGCCTGGGCGCCGGCCGCTGGCAGCGGCTGCGGCGCATCGCCCTGCCGCTGGCGCTACCGAGCATCATGGCCGGGCTCAACCAGTCGGTAATGATGGCCTTGTCGATGGTGGTGGTGGCTTCGATGATCGGTGCCCGAGGGCTGGGCGAGGATGTGCTGGCCGGGATTCAGACGCTCAATGTCGGCCAAGGGGTGGAAGCTGGGTTGGCCATCGTCGCACTGGCGATGGTGATCGACCGCATCAGCCAGGCCTACGGCCGCAGTACACGGTAAACGCGATTGTTTGAGCGGCCTCGCCGGGGCCGCTCCTACAAGAGCCCGCGTCAGTTCAGTACCTGATCATCACCGACTTCAATTCGGTGTAGTCCTCGATGAACGCACTGCCGAACTCTCGCCCCACCCCGGAAGCCTTGGTCCCGCCAAACGGCACCGCCGGGTCGAGGAAAGTGTGCATGTTGACCCACACCGTACCGGCCTCGATCTGCGGAATCAGCCGCAGCGCCTTGGACAGATCGTTTGTCCACAGGCTGGCGGTCAGGCCATACGGGCTGTCGTTCATCAACTCGAGCAGTTCCTGTTCGTTATCGAACGGCAGCACGCAGACGATCGGCCCGAAGGTTTCCTCATGCAGCAACGGGTCATCGGCACCGTTGGCCAGCACCACGGTCGGCTCGACGAAGTACCCCGGCCGGTCAACCGCCCTGGCGCCATACACCACCGTGTTGTTGGCCCGCGCCCGCTCGAAGAAGCCGAGAATCTTCTGCAGGTGCGCAGCATTGGCCAGCGGCCCGAACTGCGCCTCTGGGTCCAGTGCCGAGCCGATCTTCATCTGCCCCAGCGCCGCGCCGAGCTTGCGGGTGAACTCCTCGACCTTGCTGTGGTGCACGTACAGGCGCTCTGGCGATGCGCAGACCTGCCCCTGGTGCACGTAGGCCGTTTGCACGATGCCGGCCACCGCGCCGTCGACATCGACATCGGCCAGCAGTGCCGCGGCATTCTTGCCGCCCAGTTCCAGGGTGGCGCGGGTCAGGTTGGCCGCCATGGCCGCCTTGCCCACGGCGATGCCCGTCGGCACCGAACCGGTGAAGGCCACCTTGGCCACGTCCGGGTGCTCGATCAGCCGCTGCCCGGCCTGCCCACGGCCGTTCAGCACGTTGAGCGCGCCCGCCGGCACACCGGCCTCGACGGCCAGTTCAGCGATGCGCAGCAACGTCAGCGGGGTGAACTCGCTGGGTTTGATGATGACGGTGCAACCGGTGACCAGCGCCGAGGCGATCTTCCAGATGCCGATCATCACCGAGAAGTTCCACGGCACGATCCCCGCCACCACGCCCACCGGCTCGCGCAGGGTGAACGCGGTGTAGCGCTCGCCGGCGAACGACGGGATCGACGGTGTCATGGTCTGCCCGGTGATCTTGCTCGCCCAACCGGCGAAGTAGCGCAGGAACACCACGCTCTGGGCGATCTCAAGGCCACGGGTAAGGTTGATCGACTTGCCCGAACACAGGGTTTCCAGCTGTGCCAGCTCTTCGGCATTGGCCTCGATCAGGTCGGCCAGGCGGTTCAGCACCACGCCTTTCTGATACGGCGACGCCTCGGCCCAGGCACCCTTGAAGGCGTGCCGCGCACTGCGCACCGCACGTTCGACCTCGGCGTCGCTGGCCTCGGCAACTCGGGCGATGACCGCGCCGCTGGAGGGGTCATGAATAGCGATCGACGGCCCCGCCTCACCCGCCAGGTACTGGCCCTCGATGAAGTGGCCATGGGGCCTGGCGAGGAACTCGACCACGGCAGGTAACAGCTGGATATCGCTCATGACATGACTCCTGGATGGCAGTGCACAAAGGTGTGTCGGCCGATCTTCAAACGCCCGCCCACTCGCCTGCCAGCCCCGCACGGCGTTTTGTCAGGCAGCCTCAAGAGAATGTCACGCTGGCCAAATTGCCACACCGGGCCGGGCGGCACACTGCGATTTCTGCATGCCCCCTAACAACATCGGGGTAGCCAATGCGTCGCCTCGACGGGCTCGGCATCTCGTCGGCCCTGGCCGCGAGCAGCGCGTTGCGCGCCGGGTTGAATACAGCAATGCAGGCCAAGGGCGTCGTCATCAGCGATGGCCTTGACCACTGAATCACGCAAGCGTTGTGCCTTTCAGCCCGCTCGGTCAGCGGGCTTTTTTTCGCCCGTAGCTGATGCCCTGGCCAACCAGGGCTCCACCCGTACGCTCAGGGTTAAAGGTAGGTCAAGCAGTTGCCTCGCGTTCCTGGCGATAGCTCTGCAGGGAGGCGATGCGCTGATCGCTCGCGGCCTCGCGCGCCTCGATGATCAACTTGAGTTGCTGCGACGCCTGTACCAGGTAAGCCTGAAGCTCATCACCTCTAATGTATTGACCCGACAGTTTGTTCAACTTGCTCCAGCCATCATTGAACAACTGCACGAAGCGCTCCGAAACAACCCCTACAGCAAGCCATTCCGCAGCCTGGGAGACGAAGAATTCATCGGTACTGAGCCGGATCGCTTCCAGGCGGCTCTTGCGCAACTCTGCACTATTGCCTGCCTTTTCGTACTCTTCCATGCGAACCGTGGCTTCATCGACGATGCACTGCATGAAGTCGGCGAACGACTTGAAGAAGAAGGCAATCTCTTCGACGATTTCCTTGCTGCGCTTGAGTGCCGAAACACTCAGGTTCAGCGACCTGACTGCGAGCTCGATGGTTTGCTCTTCACTGCGCTTGGCATCGAGCAGCACGGTAATCTTGGCCAACTCCGCAACCTGGCCACGCTTGACCTCTTCGTACTTCTCGACATTGTCGAGCATCTGCCGCTCGAGTTCGCGCAGCGATGCACCTTGACGCTGCTGCTCTGCGCCCATCTCATCTGCCGCAGCGCTCAGTTGACGCAAAAATGCGCCCAATTGATCTTCAGCTTGGCTCAGCTGGTTCTGCCCCTCACGCAATTCACCCTGAGCCTTTTCCAGCGCACTGCTCAATGCCTGTCTTTCGGCATCGGTGGTCGCCGCCGCCCGCTGCTGCTCAAGTTCATCCACGCGTTGCTGGCGTGCCTCGACAAGCTTTGATTGACCATTGCGCTTCGCTTCAAGGTTGGTCTTTTCCACCATCTGCTTCGGGTCGACATTGGCGTTACCGAGCAGCCCCGGTGTACCTGCAGCGGCAGCCCCGAGCGCTGCACCAGCCCCGCCCGTCGCCGCCATGGCGGCAATCGGCAGTACAGCGGACACCACTTGCGTAACGGTCTTGAGCAGCGAGGCCCAGAAGGACTTCTGCTCGGCACTCTGGGCTTGCTTGCCATACTCGACGGCCATTTTTTCGAATCGCGCTATCTGCTCCTGCAGTGCACTGACCAGTGAATTCAGTTCTTCCTTGCGCGCCGTGGCCTGAACAATCTCTTCCTTGATTGCCTTGTTGGCTACGATGGTCTCGCTCAGGGCGGTTTCGCTGCTGTCGCTAACTTCCTTGATGTCCTTGAGAATACTGTCGTACTTGACGATGATCGTGTTCAGGCTGCTGCGAACGCCCATGGCAGCCGTGCTGATGCGCTTGGCCATGTCCAGCAGATCCGCCTTGAC
Source organism: Pseudomonas sp. LRP2-20 (assembly GCF_024349685.1). NCBI lineage: Bacteria > Pseudomonadati > Pseudomonadota > Gammaproteobacteria > Pseudomonadales > Pseudomonadaceae > Pseudomonas > Pseudomonas sp. LR2-20. The sequence continues at coordinate 3,672,727 of NZ_AP025944.1, forward strand.
GAACTGTTTGATTTGTTCAGGGTCGGCACTGTCGCGGACATCCAGCCAGTCAGGGAGCAGTGACGCCAGCTGCCTGCCGATCGTAGCGGCAATGCGAACCGAATCCTTGATCTGGCGCTCACTGTCCTGCTGAGCCTCGACCAACTGGCTCATGATGCGACTGATCTTGACCCGAATGGCACCGTGTTCCTGCGGCGTCGTATTGTAGGCGATATACAAAAGACTGATTGCATGATCAGTATCGGTCTTCGCCCGTGCAGTGTCGTAGTTACCTTCGATCTTACTGACAAACCTGTCGACCAAGGGCGATTGCGCCGTCGGCAATTGCAGTTTTTCCTGCCCAATGATCTCGGCAACCTCGCGAGCGATATCATTCTCCAACAGCACGTTACGATTAGTAATAGAAACGACGTTCGTCATGAGTTTGAGACTCCAATAAACAAAAATTACCATACACGCGACCAAGCCCTGCGAACAGACAAGCATTAACCCAATCGTGCGGACACTAGTAAAGCAACCCAGACCATCCCCAGAGTCAACCGGGGCCTTAACACCTGAACAGTCGACAGAAGTTAGTGCCTGGCAGCGCCTTGAATAAGCGGGAAATCTATCCGGCCAATTTTTACCTTCAGCGCGAACCGGTAAAATCTGGCGCCCTGCATGCAACCCACCATTCGCGTTCCAACGGAACTCTGGCATACATCATGCGCGGCAAAAGTTTTCCAAGTTGTCCGTGGGCTTCTTGAAAATATTGCTCGAACTGCCTGATCGCCTCGCCCCAGCAGGTCGCTGCACTTGTCTTTTCAAGCGGACATTGAGCCCATGCATAGGTAACGTCATCAAGCTGCTCACGAAGCCTGAAACGTTCCGACATGAAGTCCGAATGCAATCTGCTTAGCGATTTCATGAGCCACTCATCATCCCCTCTGCCCAAATACCTCTGATTGGCTGCGGTCAGCGCATCCGTCAAAGCCTGCAGTTCATTTTTCAAGGCGGAATTATTGGCGGAGTAACGATGAGCATTTGTATCCCAGAAATCTTTCAGCGCGCCCACCGCTTTTTTGTACTCTGCGGGAAAAAGCCGTACACCGTCGCCTATGCTCACATCAAAACCAGATAGTGTATCGAGCATGCGCTGGTTCATCGTGTGATAAACAACCAGGCAGTCATTGACACTGGATTCAATCAGCTTATCCCCTGGCGTGAGCGAAAATGCGTCGCTTGAAGAGTCAGCCGAAACGGCACTCGACAACGCGAACGTAACCGCGACCCTGCAGAGTAGAGAATAACCTTTAATAGCTGTCATCGTTGATGGTCCTCAGGCTCGACTAATGGCATTGCACAGACCTGTGCGCCAAAAGATTTAAAGCCCGTTCTTGCAATCAACTAAGCAGGAACTGCATGCTCATCATCACTAATAACCAAATGGAATATAAATATCTTTTATTATTATTTTAAAGCTTATGCGCCATTCGCTATAACGGTTGCCACTGTACAGCCGCCAACACCTGGCCAACTGTCTGCAGCGCAACAGCCGATCAACAGAAAACCGCCAAAAACCAACACTCGCAGTGCGCATCAAGGCTGCAGGCGTTGATTTTCAGCAAAGTTCAAACAGGCACGACGATTGCTCAAGCAAAGTCCCGCTTATTCATCCGGAGACCCGCCATGAGCACCCCCTTGAACGTCGTAGCCCTGTCCGGCGGCACTACCCGCCCGTCGCGCACCCTGGCCCTGACCGAGGCCATCCTCGCCGAACTCAGCCAGCACCTGCACATCAAGCCGCACCTGATTGAACTGGGCGATATCGCCCGGCCGCTGGGTGCCGCGCTGTGGCGCAGTGAACTGCCCGACGCTGTAGAGCAGCAGCTGCGCCTGGTCGAGAAGGCCGACTTGCTGGTGGTGGCCTCACCCGTTTACCGCGGCAGCTTCCCTGGTCACTTCAAGCACCTGTTCGACCTGATCGGCCAGGACGCGCTGGTCGATACCCCGGTACTGCTCGCCGCCACCGGTGGCAGCGAACGCCACGCGCTGGTGCTCGACCACCAGCTACGCCCGCTGTTCAGCTTCCTGCAGGCCCTGACCCTGCCAATCGGCGTGTATGCCAGCCAGGCCGAGCTGGCCGATTACCGGGTTTCCAGCGATGCCCTTGGCGCACGTATCCGCCTGGCCGCCGAGCGCGCCGTGCCGCTGTTCGGCGCCCATCACGCACTCCGTCAAAGCGCCTGAGGAACCGCCATGAATGCACCTTTGCATGCTGCCCGCCCGGCACTGGCGGTCGCGCGCGAACTGGCCACACAGTTCGCCCAGACCGCAGTGGAGCGCGACGAGCGCGGTGGTACGCCCAAGGCCGAACGCGATGCCCTGCGCAGCAGCGGTTTGCTGTCACTGGTGATCCCTCAAGCGTTCGGCGGCCAGGGTGCGAACTGGCATGACACCTTCGAGGTGGTGCGTGAGTTCGCCCGGGTCGACAGTTCGATCGCCCACGTGTTTGGCTTCCATCACCTGATGCTGGCCACCGTGCGCCTGTTCTCGCGCCCGGAGCAGTGGCAACCCTGGTTCGAGCAGACTGCGCGCAAGCACTGGTTCTGGGGCAACGCACTCAACCCGCTGGACACCCGCACCGTGGTCAAGCACTTCGACGGCTGGTGCGAGTTCTCGGGCAAGAAGAGCTTCTGCTCCGGAGCCAGCGACTCGGAAATGCTGATCGCTTCGGCAGTGGACGAGCGTGCTGGCGGCAAGCTGCTGATCGCCGCCATTCCCAGCGGGCGCACCGGCATCACCCTGCACAACGACTGGAACAACATCGGCCAGCGCCAGACCGACAGCGGCAGCGCCACCTTCGAACGGGTACGGGTCGAGCACAGCGAACTGCTGCTCGACCCCGGCCCGTTGAGCACCCCCTTCGCCGCCCTGCGCCCGCTGATCGCCCAGCTGCACTTCGCCAACCTGTTCCTCGGTATTGCCGAAGGTGCCTTTGACGAAGCGCGCCAGTACAGCCTCAAGGAAAGCCGGCCGTGGTTCCGCTCCAGCGCTGCCAGCAGCGCCGAAGACCCTTACGTGCTGCGCCACTACGGTGAGTTCTGGGTGGGCCTGGAGAGCGTGCGCCTGCTGATCGCCCGCGCGGCCCGCCAACTCGACAGTGCCTGGGCCAAGGAGCAGGCGCTGAGCGCCGAGGAGCGCGGTGACCTGGCCCTGGCCATCGGCACCGCCAAGGTCGCGGCCACGCGCCACGGCCTGGACATCTGCAACCGCCTGTTCGAGGTGACCGGCGCCCGCGCCACCCACGCCTCGCTGCGCTTCGACCGCCACTGGCGCAACCTGAGGACGCAAACCCTGCACGACCCGGTGGATTACCGTATCCACGAGCTCGGCGAGTGGGCCCTCGGCGGCAAGCGCCCCGCCCCATCCTTCTATTCCTAAGGATCGCTCATGCAACTGCTGACCCTCCCCCCGTCACCGACATTGGCTACCTCGATCAGGGCGACCGCACAGGTCTTCGAAGACCCCAGGTCGCAGGCGCTGCTCGCCCACCTGCAACAGGTCGCCCCCAGCGAGGCCAGCGTCCTGATCATTGGCGAAACCGGCACGGGCAAGGAGCTGGTCGCGCGCCACATCCACAACCTCAGCGGCCGGCGCAACGGCCCGTTCATCGCGGTGAACTGCGGCGCGTTCTCCGAGTCGCTGGTGGAGGCCGAGCTGTTCGGTCATGAAAAAGGCGCCTTCACCGGCGCCCTGGCAGCCAAGGCCGGCTGGTTCGAAGAGGCCAACGGCGGCACGCTGTTCCTCGACGAGATCGGTGATCTGCCGCTGCCAATCCAGGTCAAGCTGCTGCGCGTGTTGCAGGAGCGCGAAGTGGTGCGCCTGGGGTCGCGCAAGAGCATCCCGATCAATGTGCGGGTGCTGGCGGCGACCAACGTGCAGCTGGAGAAAGCGATCAACGCCGGGCACTTCCGGGAAGACCTGTATTACCGGCTGAACGTGGTGACCCTGCAACTGCACCCGCTGCGCGACCGGCCGGGAGATATCCTGCCGCTGGCCCGGCATTTCATCCGCAGCTACAGCGAACGGCTGGGCTACGGGCCGGTGGAACTGAGCCCCAAGGCCCAGGCCAAGCTGGTCGAGTACAGCTGGCCAGGCAATATTCGCGAGCTGGAAAACGTCATCCACCACAGCCTGCTGACCTGCGGCGACGGGCTGGTGCAGGCGCAGGACCTGCGCCTGTCCAACCTGCGCCTGGAGCGCCAGGAGGATGGGCCGGCAAACCACGGCGTGGAGGACCTGCTGCAACAGGCGTTCAGCCGGTTGTACGAGGAACAGCCCGGGGATTTGTACGAGAAGGTCGAGAATGCCCTGCTGCGCTCGGCGTATCACTTCTGCCATTACAACCAGGTGCATACCGCGCAGTTGCTTGGGTTGTCGCGCAACGTCACGCGCACCCGGCTGATTGCGATCGGAGAGCTGGTGGTGAACAAGCGCCGGGTTCAGGCGCAACAGGTGCTGGATACGCGGGTGGTGCGGTTGTCTATCTGATTGCCGCTATGAACGCCAGGCCCGGTGGTCGGCAGGCCGCTGGTGAAGCCGACCACTGACCAATCATCCGAGTGGATTACCGCTGTCAAGATAACCGTGGAAGATCTCCAGATACCCTTGCAGTTCATTCAGGCGCGAAGTGCGGCGCTGATCACGCTCAGCGCCGAGCTTGTTCAGGTAGTCGATGACCTTGTCCAGGTGCAAATCGAGATCGGTACTGAGCAGGTATTGGCCGCTCAGTTTATTGAGCCTGAGCCACGCAACATTGAAGGAGCGCGCAAACAGGTCGCCCAGTTGCGCAACAGCCAACCATTGCCCGGCCTGTTCGATGAACAGCCCGTCGGTGGTTCTGATCAGATGTTCGATGCGGTTGGGGCCAAGGGATGTAGTTTGCTCAAGGTCCTCATACAGGTCGATGCGCGCCTGCCCATCCGCCACTATGGTCACCATGAAATCTGCAAATGAGCGAAAGAAAAACTCCATGACTTCAACGATTTCAATATTGCGTGTCAGCGCCCGCAAGCTGAGGTTGAAGGCACGGATGCCTAGTTCGACGGTTTTCTTCTCGCGGCAACAGCCGACCAGCAACGCCTTTATTTTGCTCAGTTCATCTTCGTGAACGGCGCACAACTGCTCATACTTCTTGACGCGTTCCAGCAAGGTAATGTGCCGGCGCAGAATCGAGTTCGCTTGCTCCTGTGTTACACGCCCACGCTCATGCGCTTCGGCCACTGCCTGCGCCTGGCAGACATTGCTGAACCGGCACGCCGCTATTATCGAAACGTCCGCTACCGCCTTGAATACCGGATGCGGCAACAGCGTCGAGACCCATTCGACGCCAAGGGCGATAAGGATGCTCATGGCCAGTTTCGATTGCAGGACCTGCTGTTCGTAGCGTTCCACTTCGCCATGGATTTCAGCGGCGAGCTTATCTATCTCCTGCCGACGCTTTTCAGCATCTTGGTATTCAAGCGCGAAGGCTTCATTGTCCTTGATGAACTCACCGAGCGCGATTTCACTGTCATGCTTCGCCTGCAGAGTTTCATCGAGGATCGCGTTGTAGCTTTGCGCGATGGACGCCAGCTCTTGCCTGACTTGCGCAGCTTTACCAGCGATGTCCTTGCCCATCGCCAGCAGGGTTTCGCTGACGAAAGGTCGCAGCTGAGCCAACTGGCCCACACCCCTCACTTTCAGCCAGGCCGGCAATGCCTCGCCGAGTTGCGCATGAATGCCTTGCGCTACCTTTACCGCGTTCGTGATGGCACGTTCACTGTCCTGCTGTGCAGTGATCAGTTTGTCGATGATCTTGTTGATCTGTATGCGAATCTTGTCTTGATCGTGAGGCGTTATGTTGTAGGCGATGATCAGCAGATCGATGGCGTGATCGGTATCACCTTGGAAATCGGCAAGGTTGTATCCGTTTTCAATCTTTTCGATGAAGCTCTGCACCAACGCCGCCTGTGCTTCAGGCAAAAGCAAGGGCTTGCATTTGATCAGCGCATTGACCTGAAGGCGGATACGTTCGGTAATTTCATCGCCATGGGATGTGGACATCTCGATAGCTCCTTACTCACCCGCTACCGGCTCGGCTGCCTCCTGCGCCTGCAGAAGCGTCGCGCTCAACTCCCGAACCAGAGTGAGGTTCTCTCTGTATTCGCTCTGCATCTGCTGGAGTTCAAGGTCCAGTTTGTTCCATAACACCTTAAATTTTCCAATATATTCTTGACTGGCCACTGTTGCCGAGAATAAGCAACCGCTGTCGGCTGAATCGGCGGCCTGGGCTTTTATGCTTTCGATGTTTTCTTTACTGCCCTTGTCGAATTCCTGAGCCTTTTCATGCCATTCGGCAATGACTGTTTCGAGCTTGTCTCGCTGTGCCTCCAGAGTCTTTTGGTAGTCGCCGAGCTGCTGGACGGCTTCATTCAACGATTCGAGCGGCTGGGCAAAGGTGAGGGAAGCCCCCAGGAACAAACAGGCACAGGGCACTGCAATGAATGCGTGATTAAACGAAAGGCTTGCCATCATTGATCATTTCCAAATTGCGTAAAGACGAAGCGCAGGCAGTACCTGCGCTTACCCGCCGACATAGAGGACCGGCCCCCGCCGTCAGGCTTGCTCCGCAGCTTTCTTGATCTGCTGGCGGTAGCTGTCCAAGTCGCTGAGGCGCTGATCCTGCATGGATTTGCGCACCGTCACGATTTTGTCGAGCTGGGTGGCTGCGGTATTGAGATACTCGCCAAGCTGCTCGCCACTGATGTAGTTGCCGTTCAGCGTGTTGAGCTTGCTCCAACCGTCCCTGAAGGTGTCGGCGAACGTCGAGCAAACTCTGGCCGCCGCCAGCCACTGCGCCGTCTGCTCGATGAAGAACACATCGGTGGAGAGAAACACCTGATCACGTTTGTGCTGACGCAACGTTTCGCTCTGGGCCACTTTTTCGTAGCTTGCGACCTGGGCATCGGCACTGTCGCAGACCTGTTGCATGTACGACGAGAACGACAGGAAAAAGTGCGCAATCTCCTCGACGATTTCCTTGGTACGCTTCAACGCCGTCATACTCACGTTGAGCGAACGGATCGCCAGCTCGTTGGTTTCCTGTTCATCCCGCTGGCCCGCCATCAACGTCTTGAGCGTTATCAGCTCGGCAGCGTGCTCACTGCGCTTGGCTTCATAGGCCTCTGCCTTGTCCACCATCTGCAGCTGCAAGTCGCGCAGACTCTTGGCTTTGGTGGTCTGTTGCTCGCTGATTGTATCTGCGAGCTTTTCCAGTTGGGCCAGTGCCCCTTGAATCTCGTCCATCTCGCTCTGGAGCTTGGTGTTTTTCAGCATCGTCGCCTTCTCGGCCTCTTCTGCCTTGTCAATCCGAGCCTGCAAGCCGTTGCTTTCTTCTTCGCTCTGCCCCGACAGCTTCGCCTGTTCGGCCTTGAGCGACTGCACCTGCTCGCGCTGTTTTTCGAGGGTGTCCTGCGAGTCTTTAAGATCGCTTTGCAGACGGCTTTGCTTCTCACGCATCTTGATTGCCTTGTCGGTATCTGCGTTAGTCATCACCCGCTGGCTTACGCTGCCGGCCGCGGCAGCGCCGGCAAGAAGCGGCACGCCGCCCCCACTGACCAGCGCCACGACGGGAAGCACAGCGCTTACGACATCGAGCAACCCCCGCAAGAAAGCCGCACTGGAAGCCTTGCTCTCTGCACTCTCGGCCTGGTTCTGATAATCCTCGGCCAGCTTCTGGAACTTTTCCACCTGCTTGCGCATGTCGTCCACCAGGCCTTCAAGCGCTTCGCTTCTGGCCTTGGAGGCACGTATCTCGTCGGCCAGTTTTGATTGGGCCTTGAGGGTTTCGCCCAGCAGCAATTCACTGCTATCGGTTACGCCTTGGGTTTCGTTAATGATCACGTCATAGTCCTTGGCAATGGCCAACAACCTGTCCTTGACGTTCACGGCCTTTTCTTCGATGAACTTCGCCAGGTCACTCAGGTCCTTGGCGATGAATGCCTTGATCTCCTCGGTGACTTCGCTTTCCTTGATGTCCAGCCATCCCGGAAGCTCATTGCGCAGCCTCTGGTCGATGGTAGAGGCGACCGCGAACGCCTCGTTGATAGTCGTCTCGCTGGCTTGCTGAGCGTCGATCAACTTGCTCATGATGGCCGAGATCTTGTTGCGAATCTGCGCTTGCGACTGAGGCGTCGTGTTGTAGGCGATGTACAGCAACTCAATGGCATGATCGGTGTCGGTCTTGGCCCGGTCCGTGTCATAGCTGCCTTCGATCTGCTCGACGTAACGGTTGACGATCTCTGCGTCACGGCCTGGCAACTGCAGAGGCTGCTGGGTGCGAATCTGTTCGACGTGCTTGGCAATGGCATCGGCCAATTGCGTGGCCTTGCTGACAAAAGGACTGATGGTGGACATGGGCATTCCTCTGCACAGGGGGTGGTCTAAGTGCGAATCGCTATTCAAGAACACCCTGCGCAGGGACACTACTCGGAACTGTTTGCACCCGCCCCACCGCTGCCTTCAGTTCGCACGATCAGAAACGGCTGCGCCGCCGACCCCAGGAAACAGGCCGCCGCCGGCCTGGGCAAGCCCGCTCCGACAGGTACAGCACAGGTCTCGAAGACTGTGGTTATCCTGTGGGAGCGAGCTTGCCCGCGAAGAGGCCGGTACAGGCTTACGCCTTCCGCGGCATCAGATCATAGGGATGCTTCCACCCCGGCACTGCCTGGATCCGCCGTTTCCACGCATCGATATGGCTGAACTCGGTCAGCACGATGCCGGTATCCTCCGGCATGAACACATACCCCGCCAGCGACAGGTCGGCAATGGTCAACCGGCCACCCACCATGAACGGCGCGTTCGCCAGGTGCGCATCGACAATCCGGTAGGCCGCCGTGGCCCGCTCGCGCAGGAAGCCGGTGACTTCGGTCTCGCCGGTCTGCTTCAGGCACAGCAGGAAACGCAGCGCTGCGTAGTAGCTGGTGAACTTGTGGTTGTCGAACAGCATCCAGCGCCAGATCTCGCGCTTCTCGTTGTCGTCGCGCGGGCCGAACTGGCCGGTACGCTCGGCCAGGTATTCAAGAATCAGCGCCGACTGGGTAAGCCGTTGCCCGGCGTGCTCCAGCACCGGCACTTCACCCTGCTCGTTGACCTCGTCGCGCCATTGCGGGTCGCGGGTCTGGCCGTTGAAGAAATCTACGAACACCGCTTGCCAGTTCTGGCCGGTGAGTTCGAGCATCAGCGCAACCTTGTAGGCGTTGCCGGATTCGGCAAAACAATGCAGCGTGTATTCGGACATGAGGTGACCTTCAGTTTCCTTTGAATGATCGGCTGGCCCACGCGGGGCTAACACAGACTACACAAAAGTATGCTTAGATGCGCCGATCAACCTGCCAGGAAGGCCCTAATGCCCTACCCCACACTGCCCCGTACCCTGTCCACCCCACGCACGTTGCTGGTCCGCCCTGCCCCGGCTTTTGCCCAGCAGCTGCAACAGGCCCTGGTCGACAGCTACACCCTGCACCAACCGTTCCTGGCCTGGGCCAAGCCTGACTGGACCTTGAGTGAAGTGCGCGACAGCCTGCAACTAAGCGCCGAGGAGTTCCTCGACCCGGCCAAGGAAAAGCGCTATTTCGTGCTGGCCGCAGGCAGCGGCGAGGTGATCGGCTGCATCGGCCTGCGCCCCGGCAATGACGAGTACGAAGTGGGCTATTGGGCGAACCGCGCCAGCAGTGGCCAGGGCCTGATGCGCGAAGCGCTGACCTGCCTGCTGGATGCCGTGGATGCCCCGGTGTGGCTGACCACCGACATCGACAACCACGCCAGCCAGCGCCTGGCCGAACGTGCCGGGTTCGTGGCAGCTGGCAGCCAGCTGACCGAAATCGACCCGAGTACCCCACGGCCGCTGTACCGCCGCAACCCCGCCGGCCGTAGGTGAGCCCGACTAAATCGGCGACGTGGCCACGGCGCAGATTAACCTCAAGCTCAACCTGCACGCCCAATCGATCCTGTGCGGTCGGGCGTAGGGTCGGCTGACTGCCTGGGCTCAATGAATGGTCCGCCGGGCCCTGGCCCGCGCCAGTTCGATGACCTCGGCCCAGGTGTCGTTCTCGTCTTCCGACACGGTGAACCACGGATACACCTGCACCCGCCGTTCGTAGTTCGCCCACTCGCCTTCCACGTCCTCGCCGTTGGCGCACACCACCTTGTACTCACGGCCCAGGGCATCGTAGTAGTGGGTGTCGGCGTAGATGCCTTCGCGTGCGCTGTCGTCGCTGACCCAACGCCAGTCGTTGAGGTAGAACGGCAACCACACGCGCACCGCCTGGCCCTTGTTGTCGAACTCGGTCTTGCCGGTCACCGCCCAACGCACCTTGGCATGCTGGATGATGGCCTTGTCCTTGTCGTCGGTCTGCAGGCCACCGGCCTGGGTGCGCACGAAGGCTTCGCCCGCGGGGTTGAGAATGGCGGTTTGCAAAACCTGACCGCCGCCGTTGAGCACCACCTTGACCCTGACCTGCTGCTCGGGGTCGCTGTCGTAGCGGTCGGTCTGCAGCTGGATGACGTGGGGCGGCGTGCGGCCCTGCATGCTGTCTGGAACAGGAATGCCATCACGCCGCAGGCGCTGCGCGTCGCGTTGCCAGGCCAACTCGCCGCAACGCCGTTGACTGTCGACGCTGCCGTCGGGGTTCAGCGCCAGAGGCATCCAGCTGTCGGCAATGATGGTGAACGCCTGGGCCACTGGCACCTTCTTGGTCAAGTTCAATGCCACTGCTTCATCGACCGTCGCCGGCGGCGTGAAGGCTATTTCGGGGCTGTAGCCGCTCATGATCGCCTGGTCACTGCCGCCAGGTGTTTCCGTGCCGTAGAAACGCGTGTGCATGACACGGCCCAGGGCATCCAACTGCACTTCATGGGTGTTGTCGTTGGGGTCCTTCATGCGTATCGGGCTGATGAAGCGCCAGTCGAATGCCTCGATTCGGTTAATCAGGCCCGCCGCATCGGTCGTCGCGCATACCGCGATGGCATGGGGCGAATATTCCAGCGTGGTCCGGCCGGTGACGGTGTTTTCCTGCACGCGGTGGGGTAACCAGAATCTTTCGGCACCGTGGTACAGGCTGATGCCGTGGTGCCCGGCGTAGAGCTCCTCGACCTGCGGGGCGCCGATGATACCCGGTGCACCTTGGTCATGGGGGTCATGCGGATCGGCCAGTTCCGGCGCGTCAGGTAGCTGGCTCATGGCGACGTAGCCGCCGCGCTTGAGCAGTTCGGGTAATGACTCGGCTTGCACGCGGGTGTTCAACAGCGTGCGCACCTCGTTGAACCATCCGTGTACGACTTGCTGCTGCGCCTCGGTGCCCGATTGCAAGTTCGACAGCAGCATGCGCCAGAACAGTCCTACCTCCTCCTCCTGGGCCAGGGCGGCATCGACCTTGTCATGCATGATGGCCAAGTCGGTGCTGCCTTCCTCTTCATACTGGGTAAACCAGGTCAGCACTGTGCACAGGTACTCATCCGGTACTCGACTTTTCCGGTAGACCTTTTTCAGCAGGTCCTCTGGCAATGCAGGGTCATCGGACCAGAGCAGCCGCAGTCGCAGCGCACCCACCGCGATCACCGCCTTCAACGCCGCGCGCATCACCGCACTGGCGGCTTTATCATGCGGCGCCTCCTTCAGATAAGCGAACAGCAAGGGATAAAGCGTTGTGCCGTGCGGCAGCGCCGGCAGACGCCGACGCACCCGCAGCAAGGCCTCAGGGTGATTATCGGGGGCCTCCAGCGCTTGCTGCACCAGGTCGAGCAAGGTCTGCTCGAAGGTTGGCCGCAACACATCCAGCGAGGCCTTGTCGAGCATCGCGGTGCGGGTGTAGGCGACCAGCGCCTGGCGCGTCGGGCGGTTGGCTACGCCTTGGCCATCGGCGCTGCGCCAGACCACTTTCTCGTAGCCGGCCAGGGTGATCCGGGTTGGGTCGTTCAATGGCAACCCGTTCTCCAGCAGCCATTCCAGGGTGAACCCCGACTGCGGTACAGCGGCCGCCGTGAAGTGAATGACATCCTTGCGCACGGTATCCGGCAGGCCGACGACAAAGGTATCGTCGCTGACCAGGTTGTGCACCGTGCTGCGCGTCAGGTTGACCCAGCAATCGTATTGCTGCGAGTCGCAACTGGCCTCGATCAGGCCTTCGGGCAAGGTTTTCGGGTAGATCTTGCGCGCTGTTTCTTCAGCTTTGAGCTCGGTTTCCGTGAGCTGTCGGGGGTAATGAATGGTGACGCTCTGCAAGACCGCACCAAAGGCATCCTGCTCGAGGATGATCTGCTGTTGAACCACCGGGTCCAGGGGGACGCGTTCACAGGTAAACGACAGGGTCTGCACGGGTGTGGCCATGACCGCAGGCCGTTGCGGGTCGGCCGTTTCATAGGCGCGCAGCTGCAGCCTTGACCGGCTGACACCATAAGGCCGCATGGCCCAGGGATGGTCGTCGTCGCCATAGGTTTCCACGCGCATCACCTGGCCACGCAGGCCACGGAACAGCCAGGCGCGCAGCGCTGAGCCGGGCTCGGGGTGCAACGTCTGCTCGCCATCATCGCGCCATTGGGTGAAACGCACGGCAGCGGGATCGAAGCGGCCGTCCATCTCGGTAAAGGCCTGCTCCGCAACCGCGTCCCGCGCCTCGATGCCCGAGTAGAACCACGTGCAGGTCCTGGCCGGTGGTGACAGCTGGGTGGCCCTGGCGTTCACCAAGGCGTGGGTATCGGTCTGGATCAACCGCCTGAAGCCGGCGAACTCGCGTTCCTTGCCGTCCCACACGCCGCCCAGGTAGGTGGTTTCGCTGCCCATCTGCAAACCGGTGATCCGGTTGACCCGGGTCACCCGGCTGAGCGTATGGACCGGGAACGGCAGGTAGCTGACCGGTGCCTTGCCGGTGCGGCGCAGCACTTGCGCCTTTTCGTCGAGCCAGGCCTGGGCCGAACTGCGGTACGTCAACTGGGTCTCGCTGCCGGCGTTGTCACACACCGTCTCCAACAGCCAGGGGCGGCGGTCGTTGAAGCGGTACAGCCAGCTGCGCGGCTGTTTGTCCGGCGTTGCATGGTGCGCCGTCAACAACAGATCGGCAGTGCCCTGGCCGCGCAGGTCGGCCACCTGAAGCTTGCAATCGTTATCCAGCACCACGCCGGTTGGCGCCGGAATGAACGCGCCTTCCTGGTAACGATTGCCGCTCTGGCTGACGAACACGCGAATGCCGTTCGGTTGCATATAGAGGATATCGCTGGTGCCTGAGCCGTCGGTATCGGCCAGGAACACCCGTGATGCATTGAAGTGCTCGACCTTGAAACCGTCGATCCTGATGGCATCGGCAAAGCGGCCATAGCCCAGCGAAGGCCACATCGTCACGCCCTGGCCGGTGATACGCAGCAGATGCGCCTGGCCGCTGCCGGCCGGATCGGCGAAGGCCACCAGCGCATGCTCGGAGGTGTCCATCGAGGGCAAGGGCTCACGCCCCTCGTAGGCCTGATTGAGTGCGGCCAGCCAACCGGCCGTGCCATTGCCAGGGTAAAGGCGCACGCTTTTGGGCCCCAGGGCACGCAACAGCACCACATCGCTCTGGCTGTCGCCGGTCAGGTCGGTCAGTTGCACATGCGGGTGGTTGAATTCGCTCGGCAACGCCTGCAACGGCACCAATCCCCCCCAGCTACCGTCCGGCTCCAGGGTAAAACTGCCGCTCAGCCCTGTGGACGTCACCAGCCAATCCGGTTTGCCGTCGCCATTGAGGTCGATCAGCATGCCCATCGCGTCGTTAGGCTGGCGTTTCAAGCGCTTCGCCTTGGCCCAGGTGATGGCATCCGCCCCCTTGCCGGGCAAACGCTGCGGCTCACGGTAATACCAGGCGCCTTTGTCGATGAAGAGCACGCCCGGTACGCCCTCGCCGTAGAGGTCGGCCAACTGCCACGCGGGCGACCAGAAGCCGTTGAGCTCGGGAACCTCTTCCCAACCGGGTTCTTCACGACCGGGAAGGCTCAGCCTGAATTCCAACAATGGCATTGCGCTGGCGGCTTCATGGGTGACCTGCCACACGGATGTCAGCATGCTGGTCACTGGGCTGCTGTCGTACTCCAGGTGCAGGCGGGCGACCCGTTCGGGTGTATTGTCGTCCTTCCCTGCCATACGGGCCGTGCGATGCCACAGCAGGACATCGCGGCACAGGCGGCGAATACGCGTGTTGAAGCCGTAGCGCCAGAATGAATAGCAGTCCTCACGAACGGGCCATGGCTGCTGCGGTTCAACGGGTGACGGTACTTCAGGGTCGGCCCCCCGTTCGCCGTAATCAAACACGGTAAAGGTCAGGAAATCACTCTCCTTGAACGCGCCCTGTGGAATCAGCAAGTCATCGGAAGGCGTGACGTTCATGGCATAGACAGCAGCCAGGTATACATGGGTGACCTGCGGGTGGGCCGCGAGTTCGGCCCCGCTGCAGCCTGCATCGTCTTCGCCGCGGTAGCGATAGACCACATGCTCGCCATGGTTGGATAGCGTTTCTTCGAGGTACCAGCAGGCGACATGCTCGGGGATTCGCGGGTCTTGCAATCGGGCCGCGGGCGACCAGCCGTACAAGGACAAACTGCCATCGGCCAGCCATTGCAACCAGAAACCAGGGGCGTCCTCGGCACCCTCGTCCACCCAGTGCTCCAGGCGCTCCGCCGGGGCCCCATGACGGGCGCACCAAGGGGTGACGGTAAACGTGCTGGCAGTACCGGGGAACGGTGCCTTGCGGCCCTTGACCGGTGCACCGGCACTCAGGATCTCCTCACCTGTAGGCCCGGCCAGGCGATCGCCGACCCTGTACGTCGGGAAGCCGAAGCGGGTCGTGCGCACCACGGCCGGCAGCGCGCAGTCCCAGCCGGCACCGAACGCGCTGTTGCCGCCGCCTGAGGAGTATTGCAGGGTCAGCTGGGCCGACAGCGCCCGGCCGGCCGGAGATGGCAGCGGCAATTGCCAGCCGGCAGCACCGTCCGGGCCGCCGGCGGAGAGCATGCCACCGCCGATGGAGACGGTGCCGCCGCCTTTGGGCAGCGCGGGGGCAGTGAAGAATGACGAGCTGGGGGTTTCCGATACCTGTGAAGAAAGTGCGGAAGATTCAAGCATCATGAGTACTCCATAGGCATTTTCCGTTACCTACCCGCCCAGCCACGTGTGCAGACAAGAAAGCTGGGTTCGGTCAGGGGAGATTGGCAGAAATGTCCCCTACGAAGACCGACTGACCCAGCCAACGGGATAAAAGCACGGTCTCCTGGCGCAAAGCAGTCATCGAACCGTACACATAAAAGTTGGCAGCCCCTTAGCCGGCATCCAGCGCTTCACTGAACACCGACTGGGATCGCACGAGCGGTGAGCGCTATTCAGCTCGCCCCGTCAAGGCAACGGGTTTATCAAAGTGATCGAGCCAAAAATTGAGCACTACTTCACCACTCTTCTTAGGTGTATATTTCCACTCCAACCCCTTTTCCCCAAACCTTCTTTTCGTCCCCGTTAATGGGTTGACATCCGCCACAACGCCACCCACCTCCAACCGCCCTTCGAAGCCATAGCGTTCAAACATAGCGGGAATTGTTGTATACGCCGTTATCGAGTATTCCTGGCCCACTACAAATGCCTTCCGATCATCCCATACATGGCCATCGACCTTCAGACCCACCGTTGATCCGAGATTTTTATCTCCCATGACAAAGAACTTAACGTCCCGTGTTTGATCATCGAGCTGGATGCGTCCCGTGCACAGCCCCCAAAAGCCTTGTCCCTTAGCCCCCCAATATGCACCGGACTCAAACAAGTTCGCAGAATAATTAAATCCCGTAATCTGCGCACTAGTAATACCTTCATAATCAACTAATTTGTTATAAAGCTTTTTCCCCAACAGGCCGATCGGACTTCCTGATTTAGGCTCGACCTTGAGCTTTCGCTCTTCGTGACTCCACAGGATGAAGGGGGCATGGTTTGAGTCCACCGTCTCGCCATCCAGTGTAACCTCTGTTTCCTCACGCCAGTCCGACGACATTTGACCGGTTTTGAGAACCAGCGGAGGGACTGTAACTCCCGATTCTTCGAGCGAAAGCTGTAGATTGAAATAACCACGCTCATTACCGGCCTTCACTGTCCATTCAATGCCAGTCTCTACCAATTCAGCGGGCTCTGGCAATTGCACACCATAACCAGGGGCGTGGGGATCAGGTTTGCCCAACCGAATCATTTCACCAATGAATATGGATCCCGAACGCGGCACCACCTTGACAGAATAGCTCTCCTCAAAGTTAAAGAGTAATGCCACGTCACGGGAAGGGTAAACTTCCTCGCCATTAACATACACGCTCAGATCTGAATACAGCGGATGTTTTTTGTAAACGGGGACTACACTCTCGTATACTTCCGGGTGCCGAATCGTATCCCACACTTCCGCCCTGATGTTGAAATTTTGAAATTCAAGATCCAAGTCATTTGGCTTGAACGCAAAGGTAGATTTACCTTCCGTATCTGTTGAAGTTTCATCTAGAATCTTCCCTCCCCAGGTCCACCTCACCGTCACACCTTCCAGCGGCTGCTTGGTGTACGGTGAAATCACTGTTGCTACCAATTTGCTGCTGTTTCCCAATTCGACAACGGGGATAACATGATCCCAAGTGACATGATCGATTATTTTTCGGTGATGCCCGACATCGAATGAGAATGAAAATACTGGCGCGGTCCAGTAACTTCCCAAGCCCGAGGGGACAATACCGACCTCGCCATGCTCACGACCGTCAGACGTGATATCCCAGGCCAGCGTGGGTTTTTGATACGCCTCTTCCGGATCACTGTGCCGGATATTAAATTCCGGCTCGGCGCTGAGGCCGCAGTCCTCCGGTGAAAGCTTCTCATGCAGCCAAAGGCAACTGGCGCGGAGTTCAGACCATGTTTCACCCTGTTCGAAAGGGATCTCAAGCCGATGAGAAGCACCGATACATACTTTGAGCGTATTACCGGCAGGCGGATAAGGGAGTGCAATGGGGTCACCCAGTGGATCAATGACAAATTTCTTGTCACGTGAGGTCAGCCCCACCAGTTTCAATCGCGAAACTACCCTTCTGAGGCACAATACAGACGAGCCTCCAACAGCCGGCGTAGAAAACTCTACGCGAATACGCTTGACACCTGACAGCTTCGGGATATTGACAGACGTGTAATCTTGCCAAGTAGGGTCACTCGGGCTAAGCGTGCTCTCATCCCGCCCAGGTTCTCCATGCAAGGTTATTTCCAGTACTTGTCGATCGTTTTCGCCCCCCAACGCCAGCACGCGCAGGGTACAGGCTTCTTTGAACCACTGCACATCGTACGCGAACGCCACATCATACATACCGCCCAACTTAGGCAAGTCGAACTCTTGGGAGAGCACCCCACCACCAAACACCCCCACCCAAGTGTCATCATCCCTGCCATAGTAGTTTATGTACTTCTTGTCATTGATCTTCCAGGACGTGCCCGCAACAGGACTAATCGATCCTTCGGGAAAGGACGGGTCCTTAATCAGATTATGCCCTGGCGTTGTCGAAGCATTATCAATACCCTCAAGGCCTTGCATTTCAGATACATCACCATTACTCATGATCTTGCCCTCGGTATTAGCATTTAATTACCCAGCCAGCAAAACGACCGGCAACACGCGCACATCAAAGTTGACAACCTCATCAACTAACAGCGACATACCCAATCACAATTTTCCACCTACCCAACTTTGCAATTCATTACACTGCCCATTAGGAATCGTTATCAAACCCGGACGCCCGCCGACCACTTCTCTTCGCGAGCAGCGTCCAACGCGATCACTTCTTCTTCAAACTTCTGCCCGCCGTACAACGCGGTGTACTCCACTTGCACGACAATGTCGCTCAAGGTCGCCAGTACCTCGACCTGGTGCAAATGACGCGGGAACTTAAGCATCCAGGTCGATACTGCGCCGGTGTATTCGAACGGTTCGTAACGGTCATCCGCGTCCACCCCCATAAACCGGCCGCGGTCCTGGTTCGCCCCCGACAGGCAGATCTGCTGCCCTCCACGCAAGCTCCTGCGGACATTGCGTCCGTCAGCTGGCTCCTCCTCCGTTGGTGAGGGCGCCAAGAATTTCACCCCTTCGATATCTGGCTTGATCAGCAACTGGCTGTCCAACTGGGTCAGGGTGGCGCGAATGTTCTGATAAGGCCCCAGCAAGGCAGGCATGCTCACCGATATGCTGTGCAGTCGGCGCATGTACTGGCCTGGATAGTCCTTGTTGAAAAGGCTCTCCGACAAGGTGAAACGCAATTCGCCGGGCCCCTTCTCTCCCAGTTCACCAAGAACGCCATCCCAGTCGTCCAGGGGAGTGCCATCTCGTTTGCAAACCAGATTGCTTTCGAGCAAAGCATTCAGCGAAACCGTCTTGCTGACTTGCAAGTGCCGCTCATTGCGCAATAGCGCTTCCGACTCCAGACGTATCAGCTCCAGGCGCAGCGCGGCGCCGGCATTCAATCCGTGTCGATCGGCCTGCCAGACAGGCGGGCGAATAACGCGACTGTCGTAGTTGCCTGTCTCGAACTGCCAACAGGCTTCGGCACTGTTGCAGAAGCTCGCGGCCACATCGAACAGCGTCGCGTACAGGGTTGCGGTTTGCGAGCGTAGCCAACGATACAGCGACACATTGGTTGACTTGTTCTGGTAGAACGCATAAAGCTGCTCAGTCTGTTCCAGCACTTTCTGGCTGTGCCGCAGTGAGCATTGCGCCGCCAAGGTGGCGTGTTGCTGGGCCTGGAGTTGTTTGTCGAGAACCTGCAACTCCTTGCCTGCCAATTTGGCCTGAAGTTGATACTCTTCGCGACGCCGGCGATAACCTTCGGTTTCACGCATCAGCTCAGCCGCAATGGTCATGGCCGAACCCCCTGCATCCAATAAGAAGCCGGCACCCATCAGGGGACCTGACGCAGGCTTGCCACCGCCACTGGACGTACCAAAGATAGTCGGTACCACTGATGCGAAGTGGGCGGCGGAGATGGTTGAATTGGCCAGCGTCGACAGCGACCTGCCAATGCCGTGCACGATCTGAACGTTGATTTCACCTTGGGACATGTATTCTTCGTATAAACGCGAGTAATGTTCCTGTCGCAGCATTACCGCTGCCTGTTGCGCCTCGAGCCCTTCCTGATTTTTGGTTTGCTGAGCAAGCAGCTGCTGCTGCACGGAGATGGTGTAATTGGCAAGTTCCGCCGCCTGTTGAAACTGCATTACCTCTAGTCCGGTGCGTTCCTCAAGCTCCATGTAACTGCGCAGTTGATCGCCGAACTGAATCAGTGCAGCCACCACCTCGTTGGCCTTGGCAATCATGGTGCGCAGGCGATAAGGCGGTACGACGGTGCGGTAACCCAACAGGTGCGACAAGTTTGCATTTCCGCCCATGCGCGCCATCAGCAAATCCAATGGATTCAGCGCTGGAGCATAAAGCGGCACGTGCATCGGTGCTCCATCAATGGTGAGGAAATGCCGCAGGTTGTAGAAGCGCTCGTCCAGCAAGCGCCATACATCGAGCAGTTGTTGATTGAGCGGCAGACGGAAAGCCTGATGGGCTGCAACGCCCACCCATGGGAAAGTGGACAGTTGCTTCGGCAGGTTGGCGGGTACGATTTGGCCGGCATGCTGCAACAGCACGGGCGCCGCTGCACGGTCTCTCAATAGCTGCTGCGGGGTTTTAGGCCGCCAGGTGCTCATGGGCCTGGCATCTGGGGCATCCCCCATCAAATCGGCCGCCATGCGATAGAGCAACCAGGCATTGGCCAGGCTATCGCGGGTTTGCACGCGGTAAGACTGGTCCGCTTCGCAGATCAGCGTCTGGGCATACTGCATGAAAATGGCTTTGCGGTAATGCGAGGGGGCATGCAACGCAATCGTGTGCGGGTCGATCAACTGATGCTCAAGCCCCGACGACTGGGTATCGTCCTGAAGGATCCAGCCACAACTCCAATAATCAACGCTGGGGTATTCGGTACTCGTCTGGGTGCGGCCCGGATCGAAAATCAACTTCAACCAGCGCCGCGCCTCCTCGAAACGCTCCTCATCCTGCAAACGTGAAGCGATCAGATGAGGGACATGGAAAAACAGTTCGCGCAGGTAAAGCCCATTGGCATCATGCCAGGTCATCAACGGATCGTCTGCCGCGCGCTGCCAGCCCCGGTATCCTCCTGTCGCCAGTGCCTTGATGTATGCAGGTTCCTGCTGGTGCTGGGCGTCCCAGGCAAATACCGCGTGAAGTGATGCTTGGGCACGGTTGATCAGGTCCGCCACATGCTGGGAGTTCAAGCGAGCGACCAGTGGAGCGTTATCGCCACCGATGTCTTCGAAGACCAGAAACTCAGTGCCGCTGGATTGGCGTTCGATGTGAGGAACGTTGCCGAAGTCAGGGCCGGTCATGTTTGCCAATGACAACTTAAAGGTCGAACGCTTTTCACTGTTCTCGAAGCTGACCTCCAGCGTCTTGTCAACCTCGGAATCGAAGGGGTAAAAGATCCACGGCGTCACCGCATTGCCATTGGGCACTAAATCACCAAGCCATTTCTGAGAACCCACTGCCAACGTATGCTCTCGCAGAGGGCCGAAGCCAAACTCCCAAGTCAAATAGTTTTTCGCATTCGCCAGCGGTAACGTCTTACCGGCAAAACGCCACGTGAATCCCGCACCCAGCTGAATACTCACTGGACTGTATGTAATCAACTCAGCCATGTAAGGCGTCAGGTCCAGTTCTTTGACCGCTTCCCAGTATTCAAACTGGGCTAGCGAATAATTGTGGGCTTCCAGCTTTACGACTTCTTTGCCCTTGTATAACAGCGCTATGGTAGAAGGAGGCTCTTTGGATTCAGCCACTACACAGAACTCGACACGCCCCCGGTGGTTGGTACGAACCAGTGTACTCATCCACGAGGTCCCCCCCTCCTGCCATCGCACAACTTGCAGCAGCATATTTCGAATGGAAAACCCCCACGATATTTCGTGAGACACACCCCGTACTTGCAAACGATAACCCGCATTACCGTCGGCGGATACGAACTCTTCAACCAAGGCCTGCACGCTCATCAGCGGGTTATTGTCGGCGCCAGGGGTAATGGCCTTCAGCGTCAGTTCACTGCTCGACAGACGCATCTGAAACTTCAAAAGATCGGTACTGCCTTCGAAATAGCGGAAAAGACGGTGCCTGGCCTGTTTTTGATTTTCCTTGCCATCGTCAACCTCGCGTTTCAGAACATCACGCAAGACGCTGAACTTTTCGTCATACTCAATCGCGCTGTTGACTTCCGTCGCTATAGCCACCGCTATCAGCAAGCGATCTTCACTGCCCCGCAGGCTGGCAATCGCCACTGCCAGCAGGCGAAATGGCTGCAGATCCGATTCGGCATCAGCCTTCACCGGGAGGCGTTCGCTCCACAGCTGCTCCGGCATAGACCATTGATTATCAAGCCCGAAGTGTGCAACCTGCAGTTTTACCGGGCGTAGTTGTTCTTCGCTGTCTGACGCTAACGAGATCGGTTCGTCATAGGACAGCCAAACCACATGCAGCCGCCCGCAGAACATCACCAGCCGTGCCTGAAAGATATTGCTTGCAGGCAGGCTTATGGACTGCCATTCACTCCAGGCATCCGGTTGAATAAACGTGGACTGCTGGTCCAGACGCACCTTGATCTTTCGCCAATAATATTGCGCGGGCGACGCCGCGTCCCGGCCCAACAGGTAATAATCAGAGTTGGCATAGGCGTAACCTGGAAAGTATTGACTATCCTGCTCGCCCGCCAAGGCATCCATATAGCCGGATATCACCTGGATACTGTTCTGATGTTCATAACCCTTCAGGTAAGCAAGCAAGGCGGCTTGTACGGAGCCGTCGCTAATCTTGCCTTGCCCCAGATCATTCTCCAGGGTCTTGAACAGCTGAGTCTTGTCCAGCCTCAAGTCGGCACGAATATAATTTTCCGGATAGTCCTCGAGCATCTGGTAGGCCGCCCAGAGCGGGTAACTCGACATGGCCTGCCGCCAGAACGAAACCAATGCCGGGTCGAACTCACTTTCATAACCAGGCTCGATTCTATTAAATATCGAGTTGATGTAGGTCTGGGCGCAGGCCAGCGCTTCCGCCACACGCGAGGTGCTGACAGCAGCCGTATTTTGCGTGTCGGTCATCAAGAAACGGTCCAAATGATCAGGCGTCACCATGTTCAAACCCGACGCGTGAAGTTTTTCTGGCATTACATGATGAATGACATATGCCGACAAGGCATTGCGCCGTTGCTCGAACAGCAAGTTACTGAGTTCCGTGTTCATGACACCCTCGCAAACGAAACAGAAATCATGATCAAGACCGTACTATCCTTGAGGCGCAGGGATCACTCGGATAGGAATTTTCACGGGTGCCCGAAGATTGCCATGCGAGATACCAAGCACTGCATCCACGCCATTCTTGTCTACAGGTTCCAGCCACTCCATCGCCTCACAGGTGATCGTCCAGCTAACTTCCCTCTCGCCCTTAAACTCGGTAGCTGTACCCAGCGTCGGTGTGAACTTCAGGCCCAAAGAGTGCGCGGACCGGCGCCCGAAATACAGGAGATTTGCCGGTTCGGCCAACAGCGGGTGGCCCTGGGCCAGGCGATACGTAAGGCAATAGTCGGCGCCAGATTGAACGATGATGATCGGATTTTGTGCCTCCTGGCCTTCGAATAGAATTTCGACCTCCAGTGGCGGTATGAAGACGATTGGATCGAACTTTTCCTGCAATTCATCCTTCGACGCGTTGACCGTTTGAGTTTGCGGTTTGCTGCTTCTGAGCAGATACCGTGAAATGCCATCAGGCCCAGTCGGAATCACCTCTGACTCCACGCTCTTTTCATCCACAGACCAGGTCACCGGATAACGAGCCACAGGTATGGCCGCCTCATCGGAGGTCATTACCTGTATTTCATATTCGGCGGCTTGGATACCATCAGCCTCTGGCCAGACAAGACTTTGCCGAGCGTTCGTGAACTTCGCATCCTTGAGCACCTGAATCTTAAGTGACTTGCTCACATATTCATCTGGCTTGTCTTCCTTCCTGACCAGCCTCACGTTGACCTCCACCTCGCCGCTCGTGGCGGTGAGCAGTGTGGCGTGCCCCAGACCTTTGTCATCGGTCACAGGGACGGCATCAATCAAATCAGCCCCCGTGCACTCCCATTCCAGCACTTGATCGGCAATGGGTTTGTCATTAAGCGACAGCACCGAAGCCATGACCTTGATCGGTTCACTCGCCACGGCCGAAGAAGCCAACGTAAAGGCGAAGATATAAGGCTGATCACGGAATGTGAGCGTTAAATAGGCCGGGCTCCCCCTGTCGTGGACGTATGCCCAGGTTACCTTGCCACTACCGGGGTCGAGGCTGCGCAACTTGATGGTGCTGTAACCCTCGAGGTCTGTCAGTGTCTCGCCAAAACTGTCGACGAAAACACCGTGCTCGGCGGTCCAGATGACCAAACGGTTGACCGCCGGATTGTCATACCGGTCTACCAGCCGGGCACGTAAGGTATACGTCCCCTGATTGCCGGCGAGCACCCATTCGGGTGGTTCCGGATCCAGAGGCTTCATGGTCAAACTTCCCTCATCACAATCTATTTCAATGGGCTGAGCGGTGGCCTTGCTATCTAGCAGATAGTGCGCCGTGACATGGGCAACACCTAGCTCATCACCGGCTTCCAGTTCAACTGACGCCTCGCCCTGCTCATCGGTGTAACTGAACTCAGCATGCAGAATGCCAAGGGTGGTTGACCAGTTCACCCTGATCCTCGGAACAGGCTCGTTATTCAGGTCCAGCAGTCTGAGGGTAATCTTGGTCATTTGTTTCGACTTGGCGACCAGCCTTGGGCTGGCAACCAGGCAGTGAGGGGACAAGCTCTGACGCAGCTCGCTGTCGTCACGCCGCTCTTGCGTACGCTCGTGATACAGACTGCTGAGCATCTGCTCGGCGGCATCTCGATAGCGCGACACATCATCATGCGAACTCAAGCGGCTGAGCTTCAACAGTGACGTCGCACTCAAGCCCGTTCTACTACTCATTTCTCGCGTCGCAACCAGCACGCACAGCTGGTCCAGGGAGCGTATGATCCCGTCATCAGGGGCGACCTTGGCGGCTACATCGAATACTTCGCGTACCCCCCACCCAAGCCACTCCGCGATTTTTTCGGCGGCCGCATCCCTGATCAGAGGGGCTTCCGTGTCTGACATATCGCCCACACCTTCGACCAGGGCGAAATAGGCCAGCAGTTGCTCCTCGGTTTGCCTGCCAGCGCGCAGGCAGTATGTATAACGCTCGAGATAGTAGAGCGTGTGCAGGGTCAGATCGGTCGAGACAACGCTGAATCGCGATTGTCGGGAACGCACCAGCAAGGAGGAAAACAACGCCGGGCTCAATGAGTAACGGTTTGCAACTTCGGCGCATCGCCGCAGGCGATGGATAAATGGCAGCACCGCTTTGATGGCTACGGATTGCGCTTGCTCAGGGTCGAAAGTCGACGCCGTCTTTAACAGGCTATGCGCCTTCTCACCGGCCCAATAGATCAGTGAAATGACCACATCATTGTTCACACGCAAAAACTGCGACAGGTGCTCCTGTGCTACACCCCATTGCTGCGTACGGATGCGCAGTACGACACTGAGGATCAGATCCCGGAGCCGACCGAACTCATCCTCGGTCAGCTCAGGCAAGGCCGGCTCCTGTTTTTTCTCCGCAGGCGGCTCGGCGTCTTCTTCGACACCCATGAGCTGTTTGATGGCAACGGCGATTTCCCGTCGGGCAAAGTTCTCATACTGCTCGGTATCGAAATCTTCCTCGACGTTACCGGACTCAGTAATCAGGCCTTTTTCATCGACGATCTGGCTCAACTGCGAGTGCCAGTCCCCCACACGCAATGGCGTCACGCCAGCTTCGCTCAGCAAGAGATTGAAGTCCTGAAACGGTACAAGATTGCTCTTGATGCCGTAGAACAACGCCGTGATGTCCTCTAGCACCACTTCGTTATTTTCCAGCGGTAGCACTTGCTGTACCAACCAGCTGATCGGCATGTTCTGGGCCTTGCACCATATGACGCACTGGATGACGGCATGGATCACGCTGATGGTGTCTGCCTGTTCAAAGTGCTCGTACATAGCACTACGAGGCTTATCGACGAGCAGCAGGGCATAATGGCCTTGTGGTCTTAGGACCTCCAGCAACGAGAGAAGCTCAATGCTGGTGACCGACAGCAACTCCGCCAGCGCCGTCACCCGGTAGAAGGCACTGACCGTGGGTAAATCGCGGTGTAATCTTTGCGACCCTTGCCCCTGCGAAACCAGCCGTGCCAGATAACGGAATGTTTCAATGTCAATGCCCAGACCATTGCACAGTTGTTCCACCGTACGGTCGTCGGGCGCATCGTCCCGGCTCATGCTGAAAGCCTGGCCATCGAGTTTCAGGGGGGCCAGATTACCGCTGTTGAATATTCGGTCGAACTGGCTCTTGGTGGTGCCAACGGCGAAAACCGACAGGTTCCCCAGCAGCGCAGCGAACGTTTCGGCGGTACAGTCAAAGCGCGTACGCAGATCTTGGAAAAGGCCAATCGCTCTCATCGTGTTGGGCGTCAACGTCAGCACTTGAAGGGCGGACAAGCGACCGATAATACTGAAAGCGTGGTGTTCGGCATCGATGGCGGCACAGACCAATTGATCGGTCTCGGCGTAAGTCAACTGCAGGTTTGCAGCCAGTCGTACCAGACGGTTAACACGATCACAGCGGTCTTCATTCAAATGCAGGAATATATGCTTTCCGGGGGTTTTGGCGTCGCCGGCCACTGCAACGGGTTGGTCATATCCACTGTTGATGAAGCGTGCGCCAAAATGAGCGGGTGATACTTCAGTGTCGCCCTCGGATACACCGCCGGAGGGGGCCGGTGCATTCAACGAACGAACAGGTGCATGCGCCCCGAGGCCGAACAGCGATTCCATTTCAAGACGGTCAATTTGCAATGCTTGGCAAAAGCTCAGCACGTTCAGCAGGTCATGGTGGCCATCGACCCCGAAGTTGGTCTTGAAGAACTGCTCACTGTCATCAACGGCACGCTGGTGCTTCTGCTCGGCAGTCACTGCTGGCAGCGCCAGCAGCTTGCGGCTGCGGGGATCGAAACGAATACCACCCGTACCGCTACTGCCAAAATAAGCAGGTTCGATCAACAGTGCGCGCAAGGCAGGCCCCAACTCCGAGTCCTGCTGCAAGGCGACATCAGACCAGGAGGAATGCGCCCCCGGCTGTATAAAATAAGGCGCCCGCACATCGGAGAGGCGCGTCATGTCGCTGAACTTCACTTGGTTGAACGCAAAGACCGTCTTTATCTGCTGCCAGTACTCTTCGTAGGGAAACGTCCGCATGGGATAACGCACGTGGAGCAGCTTGTCATCCACACTGACATCAAGCGGGTCGTGTTCCTCGATCAAGCGTTCCAGTACGTCTATGACCACTTCGATCTGCAGCAGCACGCGGTTCATGGCGTCCTCATCGAGGCGCATGGCGTAGAGGTCGGGTCGGCGTGTTCTCAAAGACACGCTCTTGTCAGGATCGCCTCGACATTCGAGATGGTCTCGAATGAAATACAAGAGATCCATAAGGTAAGCGACAGGCGAGGTGGTGGCATCTATCGCTTCAGGGTACGTATACGTACCCCAGGGTGGATAGAACAAGTGCTCGAATGTCGGCCCGGCACAGATATCCAACAGCCCCTTGAGTTCATCGGCGGCACGCCTGGCAAGCCCACTGGTGCGCTGCTCGCGGAATGCCCGCATCATGGCCGCCATGGCAACATCCAGGCGTCCCTTCAACTGTCCTGCCTGCTTCAAGCTCAGTCCAGGCACTGCGCTCACCAACTCTCTAGCGGACTTTTGCTGAAGGCTGTCGATCGTCGTTGACGCAAGCGAGTCGATACTGACGCTGAACTGGATGGCCGGCTCTGTTTGCAGAATTTCGCTCAGCAGCCTTCCAACGTGATCTTCAGCCATGTCCGACACCTATAGTTAGCCGCCCCACGCCATTAACGGTGGAGCTCAGTCAGGCCCAGACTAGCCTTGCTTGTCGAAGCCTGAAACTGACAGAACTGATAGGTGACGATCCTCAATTCATGGATTAAAAGGGCTGTTCTACTTGGGTATTTGCTACCCTCACTGCCCGGGCAGGGAACGATCCATCAACCGCAGCTTCAGCAAGGAAAATACCCCGGTCTGCAGGCCGGTGACGAAGAGTTGACCAATAAGGCGGCGGCGCAACCATCGGTTTGTGGGAAAGCAGGGCTCGCCTGAGCAAGGGGCCTATGCGCGGCAGCCCTTAACCCGATGTGGACCGCCTGCCAATGGGCCTGACAGGGCCTTGGCCGCGCATAGCGGCCCCGACAATTTCAAGCCAAACAGATGCCTTTCACTTCTTGCGCTGCATCCAGGCCGCACCCAAGCCGCTCAGGCAGATGATGGCGATGCCCAACAGGCTGGCGCTGTCGGGTACCTGGCGGTAGATCAGTAGCCCCAACAACCCGGCAAACACGATCTGGCAGTAGCTGAACGGTGCCAGCAGCGCGGGCGCGGCATGGCGGAAGGCCTGGGTCAGCAGCAGGTGCGCACTCATGCCGAATCCGCCCAGGGCCAGCATCAGCAGCGCATGGTCCCAGCGCGGTACTTCCCAGAAAAACGGCACCAGTGCACTCATCACCAGGGTGTTGCACAGCCCGGCGTAGAAGTTGCTGGTGGTCGGGCTGTCGTAAGCCGCGAGGATGCGCGTGAGCAGCTGGTAGAAACAGAAGCCCAGCGCCGAACCGAACGGGTACAGGATGGCCGGGGTGAACATCGCGCCACCGGGGTGCACCACCACCAGCACACCGATGAAGCCCAGTACCACCGCCACCCACTGCCCAGCTGTCACCCGCTCCTTGAGCAACGGCGCCGACAGCGCAGTGACCAGCACCGGCGCGAGGAAGTTGACCGAGGTCGCCTCGGCCAGCGGCAGGTACTGCAGGCCGGTGGTGAATAGCAGGCTGGTGCTCAGCAGGCTCAGCGCGCGCAAGGTCTGCAGCACCGGGCGACGGGTGCGCAGCACATTGAGGCCCGACTTGGGCAGGAAGATCCCGGCCATCAGCAGCGTGTGCACCACATAACGGGCCCACACCACCATGACGATCGGGTACAGGCCACCGAGGAACTTGGACAAGGCATCGTGGCTGGCGAACAGGAACGTCGCCACCACCACCAGGGCGATGCCGCGCAGGGGTTGGTTGACTCCGGACAGCGGTGTGCTGGAACTCATGGCGTTCTCGACGGTGGCGCGGCTGCATGCTGCGCCAGGGGAAGGTGCGACAGCACGGATTCTAGAAGAGATACGACGACTTGAGGAAGATCATTTCCGCGCTTTGCATGGGACCTATGCCATTCCGTTCGCTGATCGACCACTTTCCACCCCCGCTGCATGGTCCGTGCCCGGCAAAACGCGCACCATCGGTGACGGACCCTCGACCACGAACAAGGAGTTTTCATGCAACGGCTCACCACCCGCAACGGCCTCGACCTGCCCTGCATCGGCCTGGGCACCTGGCCGATGACTGGCGACGAATGCACCCGTGCCGTGCACCAGGCGCTGGAGCTGGGTTACCGGCACGTCGACACGGCCACCGCCTACAACAATGAGGCTGCCGTCGGCCAGGCCCTGCGCGACAGCAGCGTACCGCGCGAGCAGATCCACCTGACCACCAAGGTCTGGTGGGACCGCCTGGAGCCAAAAGCCATGCGCCAGTCGCTGGAAGACAGCCTGCGCGCGCTGGGCACCGAGCAGGTCGACCTGTTCCACATTCACTGGCCCGGCAAGGACTGGGACCTGGCCCGCAGCATCGAAACCCTGGTGGCCCTGCGCGATGAAGGCAAGGCGCGCAGCATCGGCGTGGCCAATTTCCCGCTCGGCCTGCTGCGCAAGGTGGTCGAGGAACTGGGTGCGCCACTGTCGGCGATCCAGGTCGAATACCACGTGTTGCTCAACCAGCAACCGCTGCTCGACTACGCCCGCCAACATGACCTGCTGCTGACCGCCTATACCCCGCTGGCCCGTGGCCGTGCGGCGGAGCAGGCGGTGATCCGCGAGGTCGCGCGCAAGCATGGCGTGCTGCCGAGCCAGGTGGCGTTGAAGTGGCTGCTGGACCAGGATGGCGTGGCGGTGATTCCCAAGGCCAGCAGCCGGGAGAACCAGCTGGCCAACCTGGCGGCGCTGCAGGTGCGGCTGGATGATGCCGACCGGGCACTGATTGCCGGGTTGCCGAAGGATCAGCGGGTGGTCAGCCCGGACTTTGCGCCCGACTGGAACAGCTGAAACCTGCAAAGGCCCTATCGCCGGGCGCCGGCAGCCCGGCTACCACAGGATTGTCACCAGCGTCCAAGCATGCGCTGTACTGGTGGGAGCCGCGCTTGCCGGCGATGGGCCGCGAAGCGGCCCCACGATTTCAAGGTTGTTGCATAAATTGCCGGGGCCGCTTCGCGGCCCATCGCCGGCAAGCGCGGCTCCCACCACAGGGATCGCGCCAGCTTTCAGAAATTGAGCAATAGAACCGCGGCGAAGCAGCCCCCAGGCCTTCAAACGCTACACACAGACCTGCTTCAATCGCTCACTGGCTGGCGCCGGGCGCCCATACAGGTAGCCCTGGAAGTGCGAACACCCTTCCGCCCGCAGCCGCTGCATCTGTTCCTCCGACTCCACCCCTTCGGCCGTGGTCTTGATCATCAGGCTGTTGGACAGCTCGGTAATCGCGCGAATGATCGACATCGCCTCGCGGCTGTCGCACATGTCATGCACGAACGACTTGTCGATCTTGATCCGGTCGAACGGGAACGAACGCAGATACCCCAGCGACGAATAACCGGTGCCGAAGTCATCCAGCGAAATCGACACGCCCAGGTCCTTCAGCGCGCGCAGGGTACGCACGTTTTCCTCGCTATTGCCCAGCAGCACCGACTCGGTGATCTCCAGCTCCAGGCGCTGCGGCGCCAGCCCCGAGTCGGCCAGGGCCAGGGTCACGGTGTGCACCAGGTTGGCGTTCTTGAACTGCACCGGCGACAGGTTCACCGACACGGTCTGCTCGGTCCCCCAGCTGGCCGCCTCCTGGCAGGCCAGGTTCAGTGCCCGGGTGCCAAGTTCGTGGATCAGCCCGGTTTCCTCGGCGATGGGGATGAAGTCCATGGGCATGACCATGCCCCGGGTCGGGTGCTCCCAGCGCAGCAGCGCTTCGTAGCCGGTCACGCTGCTGGTCTGCTGATCCACCACCGGCTGGTAGTGCAGGTGCAACTGCCCCAGGTGCAGGGCGGTGCGCAGGTCGGTTTCCACCAGGCGGCGCTGGCGGGCGGCGACATCCAGTTCGAGGTGGAAGCACTCGTAGCGGTTGCGGCCGTTGCGCTTGGCCTCGTACAAGGCCATGTCGGCGTAACCGAGCAGTTGTTCGGCCTGGTCGTTATCCTCGGGGGCAATGGCGATACCGATGCTGACACCCACCGAGAACTGGTGGCCCTCGATCTGGAACGGCGGGCAGATCGCCTCGATCAGGCGCTTGGCGGTGCTGCAGGCGGCTTCGCGGCTGTCCAGGTGGGTCAGCACCACGGCGAATTCGTCACCGCCCAGCCGGGCCAGGGTGTCGTGCTCGCGCAGCTCGCGGCGCAGGCGCTTGCCCAGCGCGCGCAGCAGCTTGTCACCGAAGGCATGGCCGAGGGAGTCGTTGATGTTCTTGAAGTTGTCCAGGTCCAGGCACAGCGCAGCGGTGAGCTTGTCGTTCTCCTGGCCGCGCACCAGGGCCTGCTTGAGGCGCTCGTGGAACAAGGTGCGGTTGGGCAGCCCGGTGAGCGCGTCGTGGTGGGCCATGTGGTGGATCTGCGCGTGGGCGGCCAGCTCTTCGGTGGCGTCTTCGGCGACGAACAGCACGTAATCGGCCTGGCCCTCGCATTTCTGGCTGAGCAAGGCGCGGCTGCGCAGGGTGCGCGGGCCACAGGCGGTATCGACCCGGGTTTCGGCGGCAAAGCCTTTGCTGCTGCGTGCACCGCGGCTGAGCTGGGTTTCCAGGTAGTCCGCCGCGGCCGGCGCCAGGCACTCACCGGGCGTGTGGCCGATCATCGGCTTGCCACCGCCACCGAACAGGCGCTCGGCTTGCTGGTTGGCGAGCAGAATGCGCTGGCTTTCAAGGTCCTGGACGATGACGCTGGCGGGGATGTTGGCGATCACCGAGTCGAGGAACTGCGACAGGTTGGCCATTTCCTGGCTGTATTGCTCGGCCAGCTCCTTGGCCTGCAGCAGCTCCAGCTCCTGCTGGCGACGTTCGGAGATGTCGCGGGTCACCTTGGCGAAGCCGACTAGCTGGCCGTTATCGTCACGAACCGCCTCGATCACCACATGGGCGTGAAAGGCCGTGCCATCCTTGCGCAAGCGCGCACCGATCTCTTCAAAGCGGCCGGTGTTGCGGGCCTGCTCCAGGTTCTGCTGCGGCAAGCCAGCGGCACGCTCGGTTTCGCTGTAGAACAGCGAGTAATGCTGACCGACGATTTCTTCGGCGCGGTAGCCTTTGGCCCGCTGGGCGCCGGGGTTCCAGTTGGCGACAATACCGTCAGGGGTGAGCAGGTAGATGGCATAGTCCACCACGCTCTGGATCAACAGCCGGTACATGATGTCGGGGCTTGAGACTAGCGACATGAAATTTACCTGAACCTGCGACGTGCACGAAAGGAGCCCCGGGCCAGAGGGGCCGGGTCTTGAAAAGCCGTGCTGGCATTATGCCTTGCGAGTCGATTTTGTGAAGTGGGTCACATAATTTTGCCGCATCAGTCCGCCGTCAGTGGAGGACGGAAGACACCTGGTAGGTGAGCAGGTCCGGCTCGTCGTCGGGGAAAATTTGCTGCACCGGCCGTTGCAACTGAGCCACCACGGCCTTGCAGAATGCCACTGCAAGCGGGTCCAGGGTATAGCACCGCAGCAGCCAGTCGCCGGGGCTGGAGAGCAACTGGTTGGCCACCGCGCGGCCGATGCCCTGGCGCCGATAGCGCTTGAGGATGAACAGGTCGGCCAGCTCCAGCGCCTCGATGCCGGGTAACTCGCTGCGCTCGACCAGCACGAAACCGGCGATGAAACCGTCCACCAGCACCAGGCTGGCGCTCCAGCCCGGGGACTGCCAGTAGCGCTGCAGGTGCTCTTCGTGGATGTAGAAACGGCCGTCCACCTCGACATCCTCCTGCTCCCAGTCGGAGGACTCATAGGCGTAGAACTGATAGAGGTTACGGATCAGTTCGGCCTGGTCGGGGGTGGTGGGCAGCAGTTCGATGGGCGGCATGGCGCGGAGGGCTCAGGGAAAAGGCCATTCTAAGGCTTTTGTTTGACCTGTGACGGCCAATTCGCGGGTAAACCCGCTCCCACAGGTTCGTCATTGGGCTAAGTTCTGCACAGTAGCTGTGGGAGCGGGTTTACCCGCGAATTGGCCGTCACAGGCTTATGCCACTGCCGCCACAGCCTCGATCTCCACCAGCATGCCATCCAGCGCCAGGCGCGGCACCGGTATCAGCGTGCACGTCGGTTTCATGCACCCTCCCCAAGCCCGATCCGCCTCGGCCACCCATTGCGCCAACCGCGCCTCGCTGTGATCGACAATGAGCAACGTCAGCTTGAACACCTGTGCCAACGTTGCCCCCTTCGAGGCCAGTGCAGTCTGCAGATTGGCCAACGCCTGGCGGGCCTGTTCAGCGAATTCGGGGGAAAGCTGCCCAGCGGCATCCTCCCCGCCCTGCCCGGCAATAAACAGCAGCCGGCTGCCGGCGCTGACCTCGGCCACGTGGGAATAGGCATTGGCACTGGGGTCGTACAGGCCTTGTGGATTGGACAGTTGAAATGCGCGGGTCATGGAACGCTCCTTCGTGTGAATGAGCGTCCGAGTCTGTTGGCTCGAGTTAGGTAGAGGTCAAGATGCCGTAGGAAATTTCTTTATTACTGTACAGAAGCTCAACACCGCGTATGTAGGATTGCGCCGCGCAGTTCGCTAGATTGCAGTTCCCGGCACGGAGGCCAGAGCCGCGGCGCAGCGCCGCTTCACTGAAGGAAAAGCCATGAGCAAGCCCTACGCGTTTCAACTCGCCTACACCATCAGCCCTGTGAACAATGAACACGAAGGTGACGCCGCTGTCGCGCGTGCCCACCTGCGTGAAAAGATGGGCTGGAAGACCGTCGGCAAAGTCGAAACCACGCTACACGGTGAGCTGGTCCTGTCTCCAGGTACGGCTGATGAAAAACGCCGAGAAGCCGGCAAGTCGATGCGTACCCTCATCCGTGCCCAGTTCAAGGCACTGGAGGTGGAGAACACGGTCAGCTTTGCCGGCAGCCTGATGGTCAGCGGCCTCGACCCGGCCATCAAGATCGGCATTACCCCCGACTGAGGCACCCGGTATCAGGCGCCCCGCGCCTGATACCGCCACCGTCATTTTTCCTGCAGCACCGCCCTGCCCTTCACCGCCCGCGGCCCGCGCCAAGCCCAGAGCAGCAACCCCGGGAACGGCGCATAGACCACGAACACGATCCACAGCATCTTGCGCTCTGCACGCCGTTCGCTACCGATGATGTGCCAGATGGCCAAAATTTCCAGCAGGATGACCAAGGCCGCGACCATGATCCAGATCGTTCCGATTTCCATAAGCACTCTCCCGTTGGCATGTAAGGGGTTGGGTTACTGCCAGCGGTGAGGGTTCATTCGGATTTGCTATCGGTGCAAGGCTTGGGATACCGCGTTGACGAACACCGCGTGCTCGTCATACAGGCGGTAGCTATTGCGCAAACCGATCACCCCAGTGGCCTACGACATCGTGCTTAAGCCGGACCAGCGGCATGCAGACGGCGAAATCTTGCCTATCGTTTAAAGTCCCACCGGACGAAGAGCGTCTTGCCATGGATATCAATACGCTGTTTGCGCAGTTGCACACCCTCCCCAGCATTCCCCAGGTGGCCCTGGAGCTGGTCCAGCAATTCGACAACCCCCACGAAAGCCTCGAGAAGGTCGCGCGCAGCATCGAGCGCGACCCGGTGATCGCCGCCAAGGTGTTGCGCCTGGCCAACTCGGCGCGCTTCAAGGGTGCCCGTGAGTCCGCCAGTATCGAGGATGCGGCGATGCGCCTGGGCTTCAACGTGCTGCGCACGCTGGTGCTGGCGTCGGCCGTGACCGGGGCTTTCAAGTCGGCGCCTGGCTTCAAACTCAAGGTGTTCTGGGGGCGTAGTTTCCAGGTTGCCAGCATCAGCCGCCTGCTGGCCCGCCAGGCCGGGCTTGACGGTGAAGTGGCATTCACCTGCGGGGTCATGCACGACATCGGCGAGCTGTTGATCCAGACCGGCGCGCCGGAATACGCCGCACGCATCAAAGGGGCCAGTGGCACCACCGGCCGCGCTGCCAGCGAAACCCAGCAACTGGGCTTCGGCTACCCGGAAGTCGGCGCCGAGCTTGCCAAGCGCTGGAACCTGCCGCAGACCTTGCAGGCGGCCATCCGTTACCAGGCGCAACCACACCTGGCGCCCGATGGCCAGCCCTATGCACGGGTCATCGCCCAGGCGATGGAGGTGTTCGATGCGCTGGAGCAGCACGGTGGGCCGACCGACGAAGCACGCGATGCCCTGGGCGGCCCGCTGTTCGAGGAGGTCGACCTTGACTTGCTGTTTGAAAAGCTGCCGTTCATGCTGGAGCAGGACAAGGCCTTCACCGACTACCTAGCCTGACTGCACGGGCCTGTTCGCGGCGGTTCGACGCCGCGAACAGGCCGCTGCAGGTCAACTCAACGGCCCGGCACGTGCGCCAAGGCAACTTTCAGCGCCTGGGCATCGGCAAATACCTGTTGGCTCACCAACACCCCATCGTTCACCTGCAGCCACAACACCTGCCCTGCCTGCCCCGGATAGCGGCTGGCAACACGGCCTTCGCGGTCGAGCATCACCCGGTAGCTGTAATCGCGCATCGCCGGTATGGCGAACAGCTTGCTGACCAGCACCGGCATCCCCTGGATATCGGCGACGAACACCGCATCGCGCGCCTCCAGATAGCCCTTGGGCGTATCGGCAAGGGCGGCCTTGACCAGCTTGGCGCCATCCATGTCGCGCGCCACCAGCAGAATGTGGGTATCGGCATTCAGGCTGTAAGGCTGGTCGTACTGGTCAAGCAGCGTCCACGGTGCCAACCGCTCGCCGGTCTCCAGAGCACTGGCCAGCAATGGCAGCAAACCGATCAGTAATGCAATGGCGTATCTCATCGAGGCTCTCCAGAACAGAGGCGCCAGCATAGCCCACTTGCCTCAACACGACCTGCAATACGACACAGGCCCGCCGGCGATTGTCTTTCCCGCACGCTCCCGCCACACTCTGCCGGCCAGCCAGGAAGCGGAGTCCAGAGTGCCCACACCACGCCAGTTCAGCAAGAAGACCAGCACCAGCAACATGCTGCGGCTCAAGGCCAGCGCCGGCAGCCCCGAGGCCCCCTACCGCGTCGACTTCATCCTGCTCGAGCACTTCTCGATGGCCAGCTTCACCGTGGCCATGGACGTGCTGGTCACCGCCAACCTGCTGCGCGCCGACAGCTTCCGCTTCACCCCGCTGTCGCTCAAGGGTGACCGGGTGCTGAGCGACCTGGGCCTGGAACTGGTCGCCAGCGAGCTGTCCGCCAACGAACTCAAGGAACTCGACCTGCTGATCGTCTGCGGAGGCCTGCGCACGCCGCTGAAATACCCCGAGCTCGACCGCCTGCTGGACGACTGTGCCGCCCATGGCATGGCACTGGGCGGGCTGTGGAACGGTGCCTGGTTCCTCGGCCGTGCTGGCGTGCTCAATGACTATGGCTGCAGCATCCACCCCGAACAACGCGCCAGCCTGTCCGAGCGCAGCCCGCAAACCCGCATCACCCCGGCCAGTTTCACCCTCGACCGCGACCGCCTCAGCGCCGCCAGCCCCAACGGCGCCATGGAGCTGATGCTCGGCCTGGTGCGCCGCCTGTACGGCGACGGCCTGGCCGAGGGCGTGGAGGAAATCCTGTCGTTCTCTGGTGCCCGCTACCGCCAGGTCGGCCCCGGGGCGAAAAAGTCCATGAGCCTGCACCTGCGCACCATCGTCGAGCTGATGGAAAACAACCTCGAGGAGACCCTCAGCCTCGACCAGCTGGCTGCCTACAGCGGCCGCTCGCGCCGGCAGATCGACCGCCTGTTCCAGGCCCAGCTCGGCACCTCGCCGCGGCGCTACTACATGGAACTGCGCATCACCAAGAGCCGCCGCCTGCTGCAGTACTCCGACCTGTCGGTGATGGAAGTGGCAGTGGCCTGCGGCTTTGTCTCGGTGTCGCACTTCAGCAAGTGCTACGCCGCCTACTTCGGCTACCCACCGTCACGTGAACAACGGCTGGGCGAGTAAGCGGGTTCAGGCGCGGATGTAGTTGAGCACCACGTCGCAGATCATCTGCCGGTGGCGCTGCTTGACCTGCTCTTCACCCAGGTCGATCTGGAAGATGTCGCCGAAGGTGTGGCGGTTGGACACCCGGTAGAAACAGAACGAACTCATCAGCATGTGCAGGTCGATGACCTCGATGCCTGGGCGGAACACGCCCTCCTGCACGCCACGCTCCAGGGTGCTGCCCAATGCCTGCAGCACCAGGCTGCTCATCTCGCGGATGGCCGGGGACTTCTTGACGTATTCGCCGTAGTGGATGTTCTCGGTGCACACCATACGCACGAAATCGACGTTGCGGTCGTGGTGGTCGAAGGTGAACTCGGCCAGCCGGCGGATCGCCTGCTCGGCCGGCAGCTTCTCCAGATCCAGGCTCTGCTCGGTCTTGCGGATGTCGCCATAGAGCTTGACCAGGCACTCGACGTACAGCTGCTCCTTGCTGCCGAAGTAGTAGTAGATCATGCGCTTGGAAGTGGCCGTGCGTTCGGCGATGGCGTCCACGCGCGCGCCGGCCAGGCCCTGCTGGACGAACTCGTTGATGGCAGCCTGGAGGATGTCCTCGCGGGTTTTCTCGGGGTTGTTCTTGCGCGGTTGGCGCGTAGCCGAGGGTTCAGGCGGGCTGAGGGGGGCTACGGGGTCGGTCATGGGGGCTCACGGGGGTGATTATTGGAATTGGAGAGGGATTATCCGTGAGTGGGGGGATGCAGGGAAGCGGGCTGTTGGTCGAAGGCTCGCAGGTAGCGCAGGTGTGTGGCATCTGGGGTATGCAATACCTTGTCGATCCGGAACTTCGCCACCGGCTCCTGCAGGTTCTCGAAGAGGCGTCTGCCACTGCCCAAAAGCACCGGGGCCAAGGCGATTTCCAGTTCGTCGATGGCATCCATGCGCAGGTACTGCTGTATCACGTCCGCGCCACCGGAGATGCGAATGTCGCGCCCACCTGCAACCGCCCTGGCCTTCTGGAGGGCTTGCGCTGGCCCATCGTTGCAGAAGTGGAACGTCGTGCCGCCCGGCCGCACCCACGGTTCGCGCTTTTCGTGGGTGAGCACGTACACCGGGCAATGGAAAGGTGCTTGCTCTGGCCAGCTGCGCTCGCCCTGGTCGAACATGCGCTTGCCCATGATGGCCGCGCCGGTGCGCTCGAGGGTGTGGCGGAGCATGTCGTTGACCGGTCCTGTCTCGCCGCCCGAGGCGAACATGAGGTTCTCGCGAAAGTACTGCTGCTTGAGGATCCAGCCCATCAGCTCACCCCACCTGGCGCCCCACTGCTTGTAGCCGGGGTTTTCCCAGTGCGCGATGTCCATGCCTTCCGGGGCCATATAGCCGTCAAGGCTCAGGCCGATGTTGACGAATACCTTGCTCATGAACTGCCTCTCGCTGCGGATGGTTCACGCTCACTGAACAGAAGAGCCACATAAGTGTAGATGACCAGGATGTGGTCCCCGGCGGAGCATGAATGCCAACCCCGCCGTTGCGCCGTTGGAACTAAGCCACCGTTGCTGCCCCCTAACCCTGTGCGATAAGCCCAATGCCATTCACAGGAAGGTTTGATCAATGAAACGTGAACAGATCGAAGGTGTTGCAGAAAAGGTGGCCGGCAAGGCGCAGAGCGCAGCCGGCAAGTGGCTGGAAGATCCGGCCCTGGAAGCGGAGGGAAATGCGCGCCAGGCATCGGGCCAGCTCACCAAAAGCTATGGTGATGCACTGGATAACGTTTCCACATTTGTAAGGGAGAAGCCGCTGACGGCGCTGGCTGTGGCAGCAGGGCTTGCGCTGGTTGTCAGTCGACTGTTGCGGCGCTGATTTGCAGCGCAAAGCGTTCGGCCATCAGACATAGAAAGGCTTGCAGCGCCCATGAGACCGAGCACCGTCCGGCGGCCCGGGCTCATGGGCATTAGCAGGCGCAGCTGAGCTGCCGTTTCGCTGATCGGCGGCAGCGTTCGCAACAGTAGCGCACCTGGTCCCAGCATCGCGCCCAACGCTTGCGCCAGCTGAACGGCAGGCCACAGGCGGAGCAGACCTTGCTCGGCAACGGCTTAGGCCTATCCGCGTGTCACGGAGTGCCTGACGGCACGCGACGGAAGAACAGGCTGATCTGCCCGACCTCGATGCCCAGCTTGCTCATACGGGTGCGGTTGATCAGGGTATTCTCGTCCATCAGGTACATCCAGTCGTCCATGTCCATCGTCCAGTGCCGGCCATCGACCGGCAAGTCCAGGCGGTAGCGCCAGTGCAGCGCGTTACCCGCCACCTCGCCCTCGGCCACGCCAACCACATCACCGGCCGTGCCGCGCCAACGGTTCGGGCCGTCGGGGGTCAACGTCCAGATGCGCTGTTGGCGCGTGCCATCGCTGTACACGAAGTGCTCGTCGAGGATCAGTCGCTGGCCTTCACGGCGACTGTCGATGCGCACCTTGAAGCGCTTGACCACTTCGCCCGAGGGCTTCTGGAACAGGCCCCAGGCCTGCACCGGCTGCGAAAAGAACGCCGCCAGGTCCAGGCGCGGCTGCTCCTGGGCATAATGCTCGACACCCACCTTGCAACTGCCCAGTAGCAGGCAGGCGATCATCAGCAACGCCTTGTACATGCTTAAGCCTCCTCAGTCGTTTGCAGCAACCCCCAGCAGACGTTCGCGCAGCTGCGCATCGCGGGACCGGGGGTCCAGCCAGATGGCAAAGAACGCACGGGCCAAGGCCGGGTCGGTCACTTCCAGGCTGAGCTGGCCATCGACATAGAAGCGGCAACCGTGGCCGGGCAGGTACAAGCCGGTGATGCGCATGCCGGGGCGCACATCCACGAAGGCTTCAGACAGGGTGGCGGACCACTGCTCGATGGTATCGCTGGCCAATGGCGGCTTCGCCAGCCGTTGCATTTCTTCGATGCTGGCCTGCACCAAGGTGTTCCGGGAAAGCGCCCGGTGGTAGGTCAGTTCGAGGGCGAACGGCTCGGCCCAGGACCACGCGGTACCGGCGCGCCACAGGCGGGCGGTGTAGAGACGCAGGCCGAACCAGGTGAAATCGCCGCTGCCCGAGAGTTTCGCGCTGGGCAGGGAGGACTGCCAGTCAGCGGAGGCGGACTGGCTCAGGATCATCACAGTGACCAGGGTGAGTGCGCTAATGGCCGAAGGTTTGAGTGCCACGGGCGGTGCACCGGAGGGATTTCTATACAAGAGTAGTATTTTGTATAGATTTTTGAGGCTATTTCTGAAGCCCGCACTGTCTCTGTGGGAGCAACTGTCTTGCTCAATTTCCAGAATCTGGCGCGATCCCTGTGGGAGCGGGCTCGCCCGCGAACACCGGCGAAGCCGGTGCCATGCACCGAGTCGCCTTCTTCGCGGGCAAGTCGGGGCGCCGAACCGCCGCTCCCACAGGGATGGGGATCAGGCAAGCGCTCGACCGATGATCACAAGACCGGTTTGCGCGCCGCCCCGCTACGCCGCTTGGCCATCGCTGCCAGGCGTACCGCGACGTTCGCGGCACCATACCCGGCATAGCCACCTTTGCGCTGGATGATCTCGAAGAAGAAGCGCTCTTCGAACGGTTCGGTGTACACGTGGAACAGCTCGCCACCCTGGGCATCACGGTCGTACAGCACGTTGTAGTACGCCAGTTCGCTGAGGAACTCGTCGTTGAAATCGAAGCGCGCCGCGAGGTCGTCGTAGTAGTTCAGCGGAATTTCCAGCAACGGCACGCCAGACTCCTTCGCCCGGGCAACTTCCTTGAAGATGTCCGCGCAATCGAAGGCGATGTGATGCACGCCCGAACCGCGATAGCTGGACAGCGCATGGGCGATGGCGGTGTTGCGGTTTTCCGAGATGTTCAACGGCAAACGCAGGCTGCCGCACTGGCTGCGCAAGGCGCGGCTCTTGACCAGGCCGTACGGGTCGGGCAGCACCACTTCATCGTCGGCAGCAAAATCGAACAGGCTCTTGTAGAACAGCACCCAGCTGTCCAGCGACTCGGCCGGCAACGCCAGGGCCATATGGTCGATGCGCTGCAAACCACCGCTGGCATCGGCGGCCGGGTCCAGGCGGAAGTCGGTGTCATACAGCGACGGCCCTTCCTTGCCCTGCTCCACCAGGTAGATCAGGCTGCCGTCCGGCGCACGCACGGCCGGCACTTCGCATTCGTTGGGGCCTACCAGGCCGCGGAATGGCTGGCCGCGGAAGTCGGTGGCGCGCTGCAGCGCGGCGTGCTCGTCCTTCACCCGCAAGGCGGTGGCACACAGCGACGGGCCGTGGGCTTCGAAGAAGTTGTGGCCGAAGGAGTATGGCTCGGCATTGAGCACGATGTTGATGTCATTCTGACGCAGCAGGCGCACGTCCTTGCTGCGGTGCTTGCCGGCTTCGGCAAAGCCCAGGCGCTTGAGCCAACCGCCCAGGCGCGCGCCGACTGCTTCGTCGACGGCAAATTCGAGGAACTCCACGCCGTCATAGACACTGGCGGCCGGCGGGGTGAACAACACACCAGGTTCGATGGCGGTGCCTTCCTGCTCCAGGCGCAGGCGGGTCTGCTCTTCGAGGTACAGCAGCGAGCGCAGGCCGTCGGCGGCGTTCTGCCGAGTCGGCGCGGCGCGGAAGCCATCGTTGAAGATTTCCAGCGACAGCGGGCCACGGTAGCCAGTGGCCAGGATCGGCGCGAGGAAGCCGGCCAGGTCCATTTCGCCCTGCCCCGGGAAGTTGCGGAAGTGGCGGCTCCACTCCAGCACGTCCATGTTCAGGATCGGCGCGTCGGCCATCTGCACGAAGAAGATCTTGTCGCCGGGGATGTCGCGGATCGCCGCCGGGTCCCCTTTGAGCGACAGGGTGTGGAAGCTGTCGAGGATCACCCCCAGCGCCGGGTGGTCGGCCTGGCGTACCAGGTTCCACACTTGCTGGTAGGTATTGACGTGACGGCCCCAGGCCAGTGCTTCGTAACCGATGCGCAAGCCGCGCTTGCCGGCGTGCTCGGCGAGCAGGCGCAGGTCGTCCACCAGGATCTGTTCATCCCCCAGGGCGTCGGCCTGGACGTTGCTGCACACCAGCACCAGGTCGGTGCCCAGCTCTTGCATCAGGTCGAACTTGCGCTCGGCGCGGTCGAGGTTCTTCTGCAGGCGGTCGCGGCGGCAACCTTCAAAATCACGGAACGGCTGGAACAGGGTGATGGCAATGCCGAGGTCGGCGCACATCTGCCGGACTTCACGCGGGCTACCGGCGTAGTACAGCAGGTCGTTCTCGAAGATCTCGACGCCGTCGAAACCGGCGGCGGCGATGGCTTCGAGCTTTTCCGGCAGAGTGCCGCTCAAGGACACGGTGGCTATCGAACGCTGCATGGGGGGAGTTCCTTGTTATTGGACGGACGACGAACCAGAACCTCGTGGGGTTCTTGGCACTATTGATTATTCGCAGGTAAAGTCGGCCCGGCAATCTGTTTGTACGAAATGGTTAGTTTTGCGTTCGATTACCGCACAAAACCGATTTTGACGAATTGATTCACCGCCAACCCTAGGCAAACATGAACCCAGACGCAGACACACCGACCGCCCTCTTCTGCCCTGACGGTCGCTCGGCACAACCTGCGCAGACAAGCCCAGCGTCACCACATAATAAGTTCAATAAACCGGGTACCGACCTATGCACACCTCCATCGCCCTGCGATCCGCACCTGCTCGTTCGTCCTCCCTTTGCAGACAACGCCTGCGATCAATCGCGCCATAACGCACGCCCTACTCCCGACAAGCGATCGCACTCCCTCTGGCCGCCCCTGGGCGACGCCAGCCGTGCGGCGACCTACAAGAACAACGGAGACAACGATGGCTCACTCAAGCTCTCAAGCCAAGAAAGCGACCGCCAGCGGATGGATTGGCTCGGCACTCGAATACTACGATTTCTTCATCTATGCCCAGGCTGCGGCGCTGATCTTCCCGCAGATCTTCTTCCCCAACACCGACCCGAAAATGGCCATCATCGCCTCGCTGGCCACCTACGGCGTGGGCTACCTGGCGCGCCCGGTCGGCGCTTTCGTGCTCGGCCACTGGGGTGACACCCGCGGGCGCAAGAACGTTCTGCTGCTGTGCATGTTCCTGATGGGCCTGTCGACCATGGCCGTCGGCCTGCTGCCGACCTACCACGACATCGGCCTGCTCGCCCCGGCCTTGCTGGTACTGCTGCGCCTGGTCCAGGGCTTTGCCGTGGCCGGTGAGATCTCCGGTGCCAGCTCGATGATCATGGAGCACGCCCCGTTCGGCCGGCGCGGGTACTACGCCAGCTTCACCTTGCAGGGCGTGCAGGCCGGCCAGGTACTGGCGGCGGCAGTGTTCCTGCCACTGGCCTACTTCATGCCGAGCGAAGCCTTCAATGACTGGGGCTGGCGCATTCCGTTCCTGATGAGCGCCTTCGTCCTGATCGCAGGCTTCATCATCCGCAAGGAAGTGCACGAAACCCCAGCGTTCGTGAAGGAAGAGAAGCAGGACAAGGTTGCCAAGTCGCCGATCAGCGAAGCCTTCCGCCACAGCTGGAAGCACATGGTGCTGGTGATGTTCATGGCCCTGATGAACGTGATCCCGGTGGTCGCCACCATCTTCGGCGCTGCCTACGCGGTACAACCGGCCTACGGCATCGGCTTCGACAAGAGCGTGTACCTGTGGATTCCGGTGGTGGGCAACATTGTCGCGGTGCTGGTGATCCCGTTCGTGGGCAACCTGTCCGACAAGATCGGCCGCCGCCCGACCATGATCGCTGGCTGCCTGGGTTCGGGCCTGCTGGCCTTCGTCTACCTGTATGCGATCAGCATCCAGAACGTGCCACTGGCCTTCGCCACCTCGATCGTGATGTGGGGCATGGTCTACCAGGGCTACAACGCGGTATTCCCAAGCTTCTACCCGGAGCTGTTCCACACCCGCTACCGCGTCTCGGCCATGGCCATCGCGCAGAACATCGGCACCATGCTGACTGCCATGCTGCCGGCACTGTTCGCCCTGGTGGCGCCACCGGGTTCGGACAACATTCCGCTGGTGATCGGTGGCCTGGCGTTCTTCATCACTTGCGTGTGTGCACTGGCGGCCTACATTGCGCCTGAGACCCACCGTCTGGCGATGGAAGACCTGGGTAACCCAGAGGCCAAGCCGATGGAGAAGGAAGCCTTCGAGGCCAGCCGTAAAGGCAGCTTTCAGGCGGTGAGCCACTGATAAATCGCAAGGGGCCGCTTTGCGGCCCATTCGCGGGCAAGCCCGCTACCACAGGGATGTCACAAGCCTTGGCTTTGTGGTGGCCTTCGGGAGCGGGCTTGCCCGCGAATGGGCTGCAAGGCAGCCCCATCGATATCAGCCTTTAACCACTTCTTGCAGGTTCAGCCAAAGCTTTTCCACATGCTCCCGCTCGGTCGGCAAGGCCCCCACCGAAACCCGCACCATCCACCGCCCTTCCAGCGTCGCCGGCGTCACATACGCCACCCCTGACGCATTCAGCCGCTCAGCCCACGCCTTGGTATGCGCATCCAGCGCCTCCCCCTCCAGCCCGGCAGGCCGATGGCGAATGCACAAGGTCTGTAGCTGCACCGGCGCCAGCACTTCCCACTGCGCCGCTGCATTCACCTGCTCCGCCAGCCAGCGCGCATTCTCCAGGTCCCGCCGCAGGCGCTGCTGCAACGCCTCCACACCCTCGCTGCGCAACATGAACCACAGTTTCAAGGCACGGAACCGGCGGCCCAGCGGAATCCCCCAATCACGCAGGTTCTTCACCTCCCCATCCACTGCCGACTGCAGGTAGCTCGGGTTGGTGCTCATCACCCGGATCAGGTGCTGCGGATCGCGCACGTAATAGATCGAGCAATCGAACGCCACCCCCAGCCACTTGTGCGCGTTGACCACCACCGAGTCGGCCA
This sequence comes from Pseudomonas sp. LRP2-20, assembly GCF_024349685.1. Classification (NCBI taxonomy): domain Bacteria; kingdom Pseudomonadati; phylum Pseudomonadota; class Gammaproteobacteria; order Pseudomonadales; family Pseudomonadaceae; genus Pseudomonas; species Pseudomonas sp. LR2-20. Next base: position 3,717,155 of record NZ_AP025944.1, read on the forward strand.
GCTCGATGCCGTCCCACATCCAGCGGCACTCCGGCAGGATCATCGCCGAGCCGGCCATGGCCGAGTCGACATGCAGCCACAGCCCGTTGGCCTGGGCAATTTCGCCGATCGGGCGCAGCGGGTCGAGGGCGGTGGTGGTCGTGGTGCCCGTGGTGGCGACCACGGCACAGGGCTGGTTGCCAGCGGCCAGGTCCTGCTCGATGGCAGCCCGCAGCGCCTCCGGGCGCATGGCGAACTGCGCGTCGGTGGCGATCAGGCGGATGTTGGCGCGACCGAAGCCGGCCAGCAGCGCGGCCTTGTCCACCGAGCTGTGGGCATGGGCGCTGACATAGACGATCAGCGGCTTGGCCTCGGCCTGCAGGCCGCCACGTACCAGGGCATAGTCAGTGGCTCGCTCACGGGCGCTGATCAGCGCCACCAGGGTGCTGGTGGATGCGGTGTCCTGAATCACCCCGCTCCACTGGGCCGACAGGCCAAGCAGCTGGCGCAGCCAGTCGAGGGTGGTTTCTTCCAGCTCGCTCAGCGCCGGGCTGGATTGCCACGACAGGCCCAGCACGCCGAGGCCGGTGCTGAGGAAGTCGCCGAGCACCGACGACAGCGTGCCGTTGGACGGGAAGTAGCCGTAGAAATCCGGGTGCTGCCAGTGCGACAGGCCAGGCATGACCAGTTGGTTGACGTCGTCGAGGATGGCTTCGAACGGCTCGCCTTGCTGTGGAGCGCCTTGTGGCAGCTGGGCCTTGAGGTAGCCGGGCTCGACCTGGGCCATGACCGGGCGCTCGCCGACGGATTGGCGGTAGTCGGCGATCAGGTCGATCAGCTGATGGCCGTACTGGCGGAATTGTTCTGGGGTCACGCGCGCTCTCCTGTGGTTTATCTTGTGTCTGCGCCGGCCTCTTCGCGGGTAAACCCGCTCCCACAGGTACACCACTGCCCTCAAGGCCTGTGGTGATCCTGTGGGAGCGGGTTTACCCGCGAAGAGGCCGGTGCAGACAACACAATGCCCCCAAGTCTAGGCGCCCACGCCCAGGCGAATAACCCCGCTTCGCGCATACCTGCTATGGCAAACCCGCAACCCCGCCCTGCACGCCGAACTGCGACTGCCGCCACAGCTCGAACACCCGGTTACGCAACCAGCGGTGCTCGGCCGAGGCCTGCAAGCGCTGGTGCCACACCACCCAATAGCGCTGGGTATGCTCGACAAACCCCAACGGCCGCCACGCCAGGCCATGCAGGCGGCACAGCTGCCGGGCGATGTGCTCGGGCACGGTGGCCAGCGCCTGGCTGTTGCCGATCACCTGCACGGTGGCCGAAAAGAACGGCACCTCCAGGCTGATCCGCCGCTGCAACCCCTGGGCACGCAGGTGGCGGTCGATGAAGCTGTCCTTGTCGCCACCCCCGGAAATGCGCACGTGCTTGCAGGCCAGGTAGTCGTCCTGCCCAAGCACCGCCAGGGTGGTCAGCGGGTGATCCCGGCGCATCAGGCACACCGCGCGGTCTTCACCGAGCAGCCGGCCATGCAGGTTGGGCGGTGATTCGTCGAACAAGGTGGTGGCCAGGTCGATCTCGCCGCTGGCGAGCAAGGCGTACTGCCCGGCCTGCCAGGTACGGTAATCGATGGACACGCCCGGGGCCTCCTGCTCCAGCGCGGCCACCAGCAGCGGCAGCATGTGCTCGGCCACGTAGTCTGAGGCGGCCAGGCAGAAGCGCCGCTCGCAGCGGGCCGGGTCGAAAGTGGCGGGTTGGCGCAGGGCCTGGAGTTCTTCGAGCACCTGGCGCAGGGGTTCGACCAGGGCTTCGGCGTGTTCGCTGAGCACATAGCCGCGGCCCTGGCGTACCAGCAACGGGTCGTCGAAGGCTTCGCGCAGGTGGGCCAGTTGGCGGCTCAGAGCCGATTGGCTGACACCCAGGCGGTCAGCGGCGTGGCTGAGGTTCTTGAGCTGCAGGAGGCAGTCGAGGGTGCGCAGGTGGGCGAGGCTGAGGGAGGCGAAAGTCGGGTTCATGCAGGCTCCCCTCTATGAACATCACCGGCCCATTCGCGGGCAAGCCCGCTCCCACAGGGATCGCGCCAGATTCTAGAAATTGAGCAAGACAGTTGCTCAGTTGCTCCCACAGGTACTCCACAATGCCATGGCTTGTGATGTCCCTGTGGGAGCGGGCTTGCCCGCGAATGGCCGCAAGGCGGCCCCGACGATCAGGCGGTCAGGCCGACGTAGACGTTCTGCACGTCATCGTTCTCGTCGATCGCCTCGAGGAACGCTTCAACCTCGGCCAGTGCTTCGGCACTCAGGCTGGCCGCGCTCACCGGGTTCTTCGGGGTGTAGCCGATCTTCGCCGAAGTGACAGTGAAGCCATGCTCCGGCAGCGCCTTCTGTACGGCGTCCAGGTCGGTGGTGTCGGTGATGAACAGGGTCGAACCCTCTTCTTCACCTTCCTCGAAGTCCTGGGCACCGGCTTCGATGGCGGCCATTTCCGGGTCGGCATCGCCTTCCGGGGTGGCTTCGATCAGGCCGACGTGGTTGAAGTCCCAGGTCACCGAGCCGCTGGCGCCCAGCTGGCCCTTGCGGAACAGCACGCGGATCTGCGCCACGGTACGGTTGACGTTGTCGGTCAGGCACTCGACGATCAGTGGCACCTGATGCGGCGCGAAGCCTTCGTAGCTGACGGCATGGTACTGCACCGCGTCGCCGTCCAGGCCAGCGCCTTTCTTGATCGCACGCTCAAGGGTCTCACGGGTCATCGAGGCTTTCTTGGCCTGGGCGATGGCCAGGCGCAGGCGCGGGTTCATGTCCGGGTCAGCGCCAGACTTGGCAGCGATCTGGATTTCCTTGGCCAGCTTGCCCATGATCTTGCCCTTGGCATTGGCAGCTGTTTCTCTATGTTTGGCTTTCCACTGTGCGCCCATGTCGACTCTCTTTGTTTCAGCGGCCGGTTCAGGAAGCGACCGGCCAAAAGTGGGAGCAGTTTATACGCCCTCAGGCAGTGGATCGACAAGTAATCTCACGCTTTGTCGGCCTTGCCGGCTACCGCAGCGAGCAGCTGGCGCGAACCCGGGCTCCAGGCCCGCGCCGAACCGCTTGCGTTCCTTCAGGTACGCAGTGGCTTGATCGCCATGCTGGTGTTGGGTGCCACGTCATTGGCCTGGGCTGAGCCGGCCGGGCGGCTGTTCCAGTGCGGCAGCAGCACCAGGGCCGAGAACAGCGCGCAACCGGCGAACACGATGAACACCGTGACGCTGTCGAAGTAGCCCGGCAGCAGGCCGCCGAGCACCGCACCCACCGAGCCGCAGCCGTTGACGAAGCCCGCCGCGGTGGCGCCAGCCTTGGCCGTGCCGAAGTCGATTGCCGCCGCACCGCTGATCATCGAGTCCGGCCCGTACAGGGTCAGGCCCATGACGAACAGCAAGGCCACCACCATCACGATGCTGCCGCTGTGCATGGCCGCCATGAACGCTGCCAGGGTCACGGTCAACAGTACCAGGCTGATCACGCAGGCCGGCATGCGTCGGGCGCCGAACAGTTTGTCCGAAGCCAGGCCGATGATGATCGGGCCCAGCAACCCGGCCAGTTCGAAGGCGGTGGGGATGATCGCCGCGCCAACCTTGCCGACCGATGGCATCTGCTCGAAGACGATCACCGGGCCCCACAGCAGGATGGCGTAACGCGCCGGCTTCAACAGGAAGTACGCCAAGCCCAGGGTCAGCACCGTGCGGTTGCGCAGGATCTCGCGCAGCGGCGCCCAGACGCTGCACAGGTTGCCGGCCGGGGCCATGCTCTGCGGCTCGGGTTCGACCGCCGGCAGGCCGACGTCTTCCGGCTTGTTGCGCTGCAGGAAGAAGAACAGCACGGCCACGCCAGCCACCACGGCGGCACTGGAGAAGAATGCCGCATGCCAGGTGCCGACCAGTGTATAGGCCCACCAGCCGGCGAACGGCGAAGCGACCAGGCCACCGAAGGCGTAGCACGAACTCCACAGCCCCAGCACCCGCCCGCGCTGCGAGGCCGGGAAGAAGCTGCCGATGTTCTTGCACAGCCCGGCCCAGCCAGTGGATTGCGCAAGGCCCTGGATCAGCATGCAGGTGGCGAAGATCGGGAAGGTCGCGTAACTGCCCATCACCACCGCGGCCACCGCCGAAATCAGCAATCCGCCCAGCACCACCACGCGCGGGCCGAAACGGTCGGCGAGCATGCCCCAGGTGAACTGGCCCACGGCGTAGGCGGCCAGGTAGATGGCGTCGAGGTTGGCCATGGCGGCCTTGTCGAGCATGAACGTCGGGTCTTCAGCGATGCCGAGCTTGGCCACCGAGAAGGCTTTGCGGGTGAAGTAGAAGGCGGCGTAGGCCAGCCAGGTGATCGCGAAAATCTGCATGCGCCAGCGTTTCAACGCGGCTAGTGATTGATTCATTGACTCTGACCTCTTGCTCAAGTGTGCCGGCAGATTGTTAAAAAACGCCTGTCTTGTTGTTGTGTTGCGCACTGCATGACGAAGGCTCGTCATCTGGTCAGATGGCGCCGGTGTGCGGGCCATGGCCCGGCCGCTGCTTGTGGCGACAGCCTCGGGTTGAAACGTATGGAAACAGTTGCTGACTGATAAAGAAAATCGATTTATCGTATTTCACACATAAGCTCAGCTTGTTACTGGAGTCGGCATGTCGGTATCCCACGCTCAACTCAAGGCTTTCCATGCCGTGGCCGTGCACGGCAGCTTCACCCGCGCGGCAGAAAAGCTGTTTCTGACCCAGCCGGCGGTGTCCGACCAGGTGCGCAAGCTCGAAGAGCGCTTCGGCGTGCTGCTGTTCCACCGCAACAAGCGCTCGGTGCAGCTGACCGACCTGGGCGAGCGTTTGCTGGGCATCAGCCAGCGCCTGTTCGCCTGCGAGGCCGAAGCCCATGACCTGCTGCAGGACTCACGTGCCCTGCACACCGGCAGCCTGGTGCTGGCAGTGGATGCGCCCGTGCATGTGCTGCCGCAGGTTGCGCGCTTCTGTCAGCGCTACCCAGGCATCCAGGTCAAGGTCGAGACCGGCAACACCGATGAGTCGCTGTCACGGCTGTTCAGCTACCAGGCCGATCTGGCGTTGCTTGGCCGGGATGTGGATGACGAGCGGCTGTATTGCGTACCGTTGCGCCGTGACCCGATGGTGGCGTTCGTCTCGCACAACCACCCGTGGGCCAGCCGCGGCTCGATCAACCTGGCGGACCTGGACGACACACCGCTGGTGCTGCGCGAGCCGGGGTCGGTGACGCGGCAGACGCTGGAGGAAGAGATGCAGCGCGCAGGCTTGCGGATTCGCCCGGCGATTCAGGTAGAGGGGCGTGAGGCGGCGCGCGAGGCCGTGGTGGTGGGGATTGGCGTGGGGGTGGTGTCGGCGGCCGAGTTTGGTGCGGATGCGCGGGTGTGTGCGTTGCCCATCGTCGATTGCCAGCGGCACCTGACCGAGACCCTGGTATGCCTGAGCGAGCAGCGTTCGCGGCGGGTGGTGGCGACCTTCCTGCAGATGGTTCAGGAAGCGTTGTAGGACCTTACCGGCCTCTTCGCGGGCAAGCCCGCTCCCACAGGATCACCACAGATTCGAAGATTGTGGTGATCCTGTGGGAGCGGGCTTGCCCGCGAAGAGGCCGGTACAGGCGACCCGACTATGCTGGGAATACCTCAATTGCAGTTTCATCCACCATGCTCTACCGAATAGCCGCCGACGCTCTGGTCCTGCTGCACCTGGCCTTCATCCTGGTGGTCCTGTTCGGCGGCCTGCTGGTGCTCAAGTGGCGCCCCGCCCTGCTCCTGCATCTCCCCGCCCTGGCCTGGGGCCTGGCGGTGGAAGCTTTGCACTTGGAATGCCCGCTCACCGACTGGGAAAACCGCATGCGCCTGGCGGCCGGCGACGCGGGCTACCATGGCGGCTTCGTCGAACATTACCTCTGGCCGCTGATCTACCCTGCCGGCCTGACGCCGCAGATCCAGTTGCTGCTGGGCGGCGTCGTGCTGCTGCTCAACCTGGCTATCTACGGCTACGTGATCCGGCGCTGGCGTCGGCCTTAACGGGTCGCGACGACAAACAACCGCGGGAACGGCAGCAGCACCTTGCCATCGGTGGCTGGCGGGTAGTCATGCTGCATGGCCTGCAGGTACATCTGCAGGAAATCCGCCTGCTCGTCGTCATCCAGCTTCGCCAGGTAGGGCCGCAGGGCTGACCCCTTGAACCACTCCACCACCGCCTCGGCGCCGCCGGCAAGCGGGTGGTGGTAGGTGGTGCGCCACACATCCACCCGTGTACACAGCGGGCTGAGCAGGTCGTAGTAGAACGCCGCGTTATGCCGCGGTGGCAGGCTGAATTCGGCGAACTTGTCGGCCCAGGGGCCACGACCGGCGATCTCGCGAAGCTGGCGGTGCGCAGGCTCGTCGAGGTTGTCCGGGGTCTGCACGGCCAGGCTGCCGCCCTCGCTCAGCTGGCGCACCAGGTGCGGGTACAGCGAACCGTGGTCGGGCACCCATTGCAGCGAGGCATTGGCCAGGATCAGGTCCTGCGGCTCGGGGGCGGACCAGGCGCTGATATCGGCGATCTCGCAGCGCACCCGCGGAATGTGCAGGCGCTTGCGCTCGCGGGCCTTGTCGATCATGTCCTTGTCGTTGTCCAGCGCCGTCACCTGGGCATCCGGGCAGCGCTGCAGGAGCACTTCGGTCGAGTTGCCGGGGCCACAGCCAAGGTCGGTGGCATGGCGCACCGGCCGCGGTGGTACTGCGGCCAGCAGATCACGCACGGCGCGCGTGCGTTCGTCTTCGAACAGGGAATACTGGGTGGCGGACCAGGCCATGGGCGGCTCCTTTTGGCGGGCAATGCTGTGAGCATAAGCCATGTATCGAAGCGCATGCGCCTGAACTGTCCACCTATGCTTGAAGTCATCCCATTTATGCGCATGCCCATGAAACTGTCCCTGACCCTGGCCATTCTGGCGCTGATCGCCGCCGCCGCCCTGCTCGGTTCCCCCTGGATGAACCAGCGCTTTCACATGCCCACGCAAAACCACCAGGCCCAACAACGCGAAACGGCCGGGTCCCCGAGGGAGCCGGCCGTTTCCAACAGCAAGTGACGCTTAGTGTTGCTGCTTGCCAGAGCGGATCTGGTGGACCACACCCATGGCCACCACGACAGCCGCGGCGATGCCGGTGGAGATCACCAGGATCTGGTAGTCAGGCATGAAGGCCATGGTCACCAGCGCGGCGATGATGAAGCCGATTACCAGGTAGGTCAGCCAAGGGAACAGCCACATCTGCAGGCGCACTTCCTTGCCTTCGGCGATCAGCTTGCGGCGCATGCGCAGCTGCGAGAAGGCGATCACCAGGTACACCAGCAGGGCGATCATGCCCGTGGTGTTCATCAGGGTTTCCAGCACGTCTTTCGGGCGCAGGGTCTCGCTGAAGTTGATCAGCGCGCAGACCACGGCCACGGCGCAGGAGCCGATGATCGCGTACACCGGTACACCGGTGCCGGCGCGGGTGATCTTGAAGAACGACGGCGCGTCGCCACGCTGGGCCAGGGAGAACAGCATGCGCGAAGCGGTGTAGTGGCCCGAGATCAGGCAGCTGCTCACCGAGGTCAGCACCACGAAGTTCATCAGCAGCTCGGCGTGCGGCACGCCCAGCAACTCCAGGGTACGGCGGTAGGCGCCATAGCCGGAAACGCCCAGTTGCGGGTCGTTCCACGGGACCAGGCAGACGATCAGGAAGATCGAACCGACGTAGAACAGGCACACACGCCATACCACCGAGTTGGTGGCCTTGACGATCTGGGTGGCCGGGTCCTTGGCTTCGGAAGCGGCGATGGTGACGATTTCGGCGCCGAGGAAGGCGAACATCACCCCGAGCAACGCCCCGATCACCGTGGTGATGCCGTTGGGCATGAAGCCTTCGGCGGTCAGGTGGGTCATGCCACGCACTTCACCGAACTGCCAGATGTTCATCACTGCGGCGGTGCACACCACCAGGAAGCAGACGATCGCCACCACCTTGATCAGCGCGAACCAGAATTCGAACTCGCCGTAGTGCTTGACGTTGAAGAAGTTGACGGTGATCAGCAGCAGCGTCGTGGCCAGCACGAACACATTGACGCTCACGTCGGGGAAGAAGCCATGCAGGATCTTGCCCGCCACATAGGCTTCCCAGGCCATCAGGATGACCCAGTACCACCAGTACAGCCAGCCGATGGTGAAACCGGCCCAGCGGCCGATCGCGCGGTCGGCGTAGGTGGAGAACGAGCCGGTGTCGGGCGACGACGTCGCCATTTCACCGAGCATGCGCATGATCAGCACCACCAGGATGCCGCCGGCCAGGTAGGCCAGTACTGCGGCCGGGCCGGCGCTGTGGATCACGCTGCCGGAACCGACGAACAAGGCGCCGCCGATAACCCCGGCGATCGACATCATCGTCAGGTGGCGCGACTTGAGCGAGGCACTGAGCTTGCTCTCGTGCCCGCTTTTCGCGGTGGTGGTTGTGGATGTTGCGTCCATCAGTTGTGTACCCCGTGCTTCTTTTTATCCAAGGAAAACTGTGAAACCCCGATGGCTCTCGGTTTCACCTGTACATCAGTGCTAATGCGGGCAGGGTGGTGTGCGCAAACACACGCAGGCCTTCCGTGGCGGCCTGCTGACGCGCCCCAGGGTTGGCACCTGGGGCGAACTGAACATGCTTTATGTGGCGATATCTGACACCTAATGTAAAAATGTCCGGCGTAGAGAGCCATGCACAGTGGCATGAATCTCGCACTGCACTGTACAGGCCGCCGATGCAATACACCCCGCTGGCGCCTGGCGTTTCGCACTCTTGAAGGCCCCGAATGTTCGAATTACATCCAGACTCCTCCACGCCGCTGGTCAACCAGATCATCGACGGCCTGCGCGAGCTGATCGACAACCAGACCCTCAAGCCCGGCGCCAAGGTGCCGTCGATTCGCGCCTTCGCCGCGACCTATTCGGTGAGCACCTTCACCGTGGTCGAGGCGTATGACCGCCTGGTTGCCCAGGGTTTGCTGGTGAGCAAGGGCAATGCGGGGTTCTTCGTCAATCGTGCGGCGAACGAGCTGCTGGAAAACCAGAACAGCGAGACTGAAACCGGCCGCCCGACGTTCAATTCCGAGTGGTACCTGCAGCAGATTTTCGAAATCCGCCAGCTACCGTTCAAGCCGGGCTGCGGCTGGTTGCCCAACGACTGGATGTACGAAGAAGGCCTGCGTCGCGGCCTGCGCCAGGTGGCCGGCAGCCCGCTGGAACTGTCTGGCTACGGCGACCCGATGGGCCTACCGGAGCTGCGTGCGCTGACCGCGCAAAACCTGCAGCAGGAGCTGTCGATCGTCTGCAACCCGGCACAGCTGATGCTGACCCACGGTGCCAGCCAGGCCCTGGACCTGGCCGTGCGGACCTTGGTCCGCCCGGGTGACGTGGTGTTGGTGGACGACCCTGGCTACCCCAACCTGATGAGTATCCTGCGCACTCAGGGCGCGACGTTGATCGGCGTGCCACGCACGCCGAACGGTTATGACCTCAATCACCTTGAACAGCTGCTGGCGCATCACCGCCCTACCGCGTTCTTCACCCAGCCGCACCTGCACAGCCCGACCTGCTCGCGCACCCCGCTGCCGCAGCTGCACCGCTTGCTGCAGCTGGCCAGCCAGCACGGTTTCCGCCTGGTGGAAAACAACCTGTACGCCGACATGGTCGCCGAGCCGCAACCGTGCCTGGCCAGCCTCGACCACCTGCAGCAGGTGGTGTACGTGGGCAGCTACTCGAAGAGCATCTCGCCCAACGTGCGGGTCGGCTATCTGCTGGCCAACCCGGAGCTGTCGCAGAAGCTGCTGCACCTGAAGATGCGCTCGGGGCTGACCACCTCGCAGGTGATGGAGCGCGTGGTGTATGCCGCGATCATCGACGGGCGCTGGCGCAAACACCTCAAGCGCCTGCGCCAACGGCTGGCCGAAGCCCATCAGGAAGTTGGCCGGCATCTGCATCGATTGGGCTTTGAACTGTTCATCGAATCGGATGAAGGGATGTATATCTGGACCCGGCACCCGGCGATTCCGGACAGCGCGGCGTTGCTGGATGATGCGCTGGAGAAAGGCATCATGCTCGGGCCTGGGCAGTTGTTCATGGTCGATGCAAAGGCGACCGGGTGGATGCGGTTCAATGTGGCGTTCAGTACGGATCCGGCGATGTGGGAGTTGTTGGAGAAGGTGCTGGTGAAGCATGTGCGGCGGGGTGGGATTTAGGGACCGTGGCGCGGCGAGTGTGTTCGCCGTGGCATTTTCAGCGCCTGGGAGAGCGGAAGTGTCAGATTTTTTGTGTGCGGGCCGGTAACGGCCTGCCGTCAGGCAGGCCCTGATCTTCACCAGGTTGGCCTGATGAACCGATCTCCGTACAGAATCGCAAATTGATTCATCGCGCTTTTCCAATCATGGGCCGGTTTTCCCCAATTGGCTGTTATGTTGCGCAATCCCAGCCAAATCAGTTTGGTCGCTGCGTCATCATTCGGGAAATGCCCTCGGGTCTTGATGACCTTGCGTAGCTGGGCGTTGATGCTCTCGATCGCGTTGGTGGTATAGATCACCTTCCGGATGGCGGGCGGAAAGACAAAGAATGGAATCACGCGATCCCAGGCGCGTCTCCAGGCAGCCACCACCGTTGGATATTTCTCACCCCACGGCCCGCTCTCAAACTCATCGAGTGCTTGCTCAGCCGCTTCGGCATTGATGGCTTGGTAAATCGGTTTCAGTTCCTTGGCCAGTGCGCGCCGTTTGTCCCAGGCCGCGTAGTCCAGGCTGTTGCGGATCAGATGCACGATGCACGTCTGCAATGTCGTCTCTGGAAACACGGCGCTGAGGGCTTCTGGCATGCCTTTAAGGCCATCGGTCACGGCAATCAGCACGTCCTCGACGCCACGTGTCTTGAGATCGTTGAACACCTTCATCCAGAACTTCGCACCCTCAGTGTTCTCGATCCAGATGCCCAGGATGTCGCGCGTCCCGTCGGGTAGAACGCCCAAAGCCAAGTAAATGGCCTTGTTGCGCACCAGGCCTTCTTCGCGAATCTTCACCCGCAGCGCATCAAAGAAAATGACCGGGTACATCGGCTCCAATGGCCGCTGTTGCCACGCGCCAATTTCGTCCATGACCTCGTCTGTCACAGAGCTGATGAAGTCGGGTGAAACGTCGGTTCCATACTGCTCGGACAGGAAGGCCCGGATCTCTCTGACTGTCATTCCACGGGCGTACATGGCGATGATCTTGTCGTCGAAGCCAGTGTAACGGCGCTCATGTTTGGGGATCAGGATGGGCGAGAAGCTGCCGTCACGGTCGCGAGGGATATCCAAGCGCAGAGGCCCATCGCCGGTTAGCACTGTCTTGCCGCTTTTGCCGTTGCGCTGGTTGGTTTCATCCTCCGGGCGCTGCGCGCCCGGCGGATAACCCAGGTGGTGGCCAAGCTCGGCATGCAGAGCGCGTTCGATCAAGGCCTTCTTGAACGCCGCAGAGGCATCCTCGATAGCTTCTGCGGTCATCAGGCCCTCACCGAACTGCTCCAGCAGCTCCTTGGGGATTTTGGGCAGGTCACGCAGGGGTTTCTTTTTGGTTGGCATACATGCACCTCTTACTCATGTTATGCCCGAACACAAAATTTCTGACACCCTCGGGAGAGCGAGCGCCGCCCGCGCGGCGCATCGCGAGCTGCGCTCGCTCCTACGTTTGTTTCTGGCCAGTTACGCCTGTGACAGGCGCGCGCGACCGCCTTGTTTGTACTACGCGATATCGCGCCGTGCGCCAAGGCGTCCGCGCGAAAATCCCCCAGGAATGATTGGCCCTAAACAAACGTAGGAGCGAGCGCAGCTCGCGATGCGCCGCGCGGGCGGCGCTCGATCTCACAGGCGCTGAACCTGTCAAGGCAAGCAACTGTAAGCCCTGACCCAATCCCTCCCCCCTACCGCCAATCTGCCTTATCAGCAAAAAACGCCTGCGCATTCGCCTCCAGGCTCTCCAGGTGATACCCCCCCTCCTGCACAATCACACAAGGCAACCGCAACGCCCGAATCCGCTCGCCCAACGCCGCAAACCCTTCAGTCGTCACCGCCACCTTGCTCTGCGGATCCAGTTCATAGATATCGAACCCAAGCGACAACACCAGCACCTCGGCCCCAAAGTCCTGCACCGCAGCCAGCGCGATCTCCAACTGCCCCATGAAGTCCGACTCGCTGGCCCCATGGGCCATCGGCAGGTTGAGGTTATACCCCTCCCCCGCACCACTGCCGCGCTCGTCCTCGAACCCGGCCACCCCCGGATAGAAGTTGGTCGGATCACCATGGGTCGACACGTACAGCACATCGTTACGTTCGTAGAAGATCTCTTGAATCCCCTGCCCGTGGTGCATGTCGGTATCCAGAATCGCGACGCGGCTGTAACGGCTGCGCAGGGCCTGGGCCGCCACGGCAGCATTGTTGAGGTAGCAGAACCCACCCGCCGCATCGAACCGCGCATGGTGCCCCGGTGGCCGGCACAGCGCATAGGCCGCCGGCTCACCATCGAGAATGGCCTTGGCAGCGGCCACCGCGCTCTGCGCCGACCAGTAGGCCGAACGCCAGGTGTTTTCACCCACCGGGCAGCTGCCGTCAGCCAGGTAGCGCGCGGCCTGGGCGAGGATGCCACGCAGGGCGTTGGGCTCGCGCACGAAGATGTTCGACATGACCTCGTCGCCCCAGTCCTCAGGCACTTCCTTCCAGCGCGCATGGGCTTCTTCGAGGAACGCCAGGTAGGCCTCGCCGTGCACGGCCTTCAGCGGATCGAGGCCGGCATCGTCGGGCTGGCGGATGTCGAAGCCCAGGTCCTTGGCGGCCTGCAGCAGGTGCCGGGCACGCTCGGGGACTTCCTGTGGGGTGCGCATGGCGCCGCGCGAGTAGTAGCTGCGCGGATGGTGCAGCAGTTGTTCAGGGTGGAAGTAGCAACGCATCAGGCTTCTCCTTGTGCAACCTGGCCAGCGCGGGCCAGCACGGCATTGAGCAGAACATCGACGCCCTGGCGGGCATCCTCGGGCAGTACGTCTTCAGCTTCGTTGTGGCTCAGGCCACCGACGCAGGGGATGAACACCATCGCCGTCGGGCAGTAGCGGGCCAGCAGGATAGCGTCGTGGCCGGCGCCGCTGACGATGGATTGCTGGGTATAGCCAAGGCCGTCCACCGCCTGCTGCACAGCGGCTACGCAATCGGCATCGAACGGCGTCGCCGGGCTGACCCAGTGGCGCTCGATGCGCACCTGCAGGCCGCGCTGGGTGGCGATGGCCTGCAGCTTCAGGGTCAGGTCGCGCTCCATGGCTTCGATGGCTTGATCGCGGTGGTGGCGCAGGTCGACGGTGAAGCGCAGCACACCGGGGATGGTGTTGCGCGAGGACTTGGCGATCGACAGCTCACCCACGGTGGTCAGGCCTTCTGGCGCAAAATCAGCCGCCAGCTGCTCGACCGCCTGAATCATCTGCGCGGCGCCGTACAGGGCGTCCTTGCGCAGCAGCATCGGCGTGGTACCGGCGTGGGCCGCCATGCCTTCGACGGTCACGTCCAGCCAGCGGATGGCCTGGCCACCGCTGACCACACCGATGGCCTTGGCGTTGTCTTCAAGGATCGGGCCTTGCTCGATGTGCGCTTCGAAATAGGCATCGACCTGGCCGCCCAGCGGGCGTTGGCCGGCATAGCCGGTGCGCTGCAGTTCGTCGGCGACGCTGATGCCATCGGCATCGCGAATGGCCAAGGCCTGGTCCAGTGCCAGGGTACCGGTGAACACCGCAGAGCCAAACATGGCCGGGGTGAAGCGGGCGCCCTCCTCGTTGGTCCACACGGCGATTTCCAGCGGCTTGCGGGTCTGGATGTTCAGGTCGTTGAGGCGGCGCACCACCTCAAGGCCGGCCAGCACGCCATAGACGCCATCGAAACGGCCCCCTTCGGGCTGGGTGTCGAGGTGGCTGCCCATCATCACCGGCGCGGCGCCCGGGTCGCTGCCAGCGCGGCGAGCGAACAGATTGCCGATGGCATCCACCGACAGCGTCAGGCCCGCCTCGCGACACCAGTGGCTGAACAGTTCACGGCCGGCCTTGTCCTCGTCGCTCAGGGCCAGGCGGCAACTGCCGCCGCGGGCGGTGGCGCCGATTTCAGCCATGGCCATCAGGCTCGCCCACAGGCGTTCGCCATTGCTTTTCAACATGTGCGGCTACTCCAGAAACAGGTGGATCGATCAGGCCAGTTCCAGGCGCTGGCTGCGGGCGTACTGGCGCGCCAGGGCGAGCACGCAAACCAGCGAAAGGGTGGCGATCAGGGTGTAGAAAACTGCCATCGGCCACCATTGGCCAGTGAAGGTGTGGGCCAGCCAGGTACCGATCAGCGGGGTCAGGCCGCCCGCGATGGCGCCGCACACCTGGTAAGCCAGGGAAATCGCGGTGTAGCGCACACGGGTTTCGAACATGCCGCTGACATAGCCCGCGATCACCGCGTAGAACGACGCCATGCACGCTGCCGCCAGGGCGATGCCGAGCACGATCAGCGGGCCTTCGCCGGAGCTGACCAGCACGAACATCGGGTACGGCGAGGCCATCGCCAGCAACGCGACCAGGGCCAGGAAGCGGGTGGCGCCGAGCTTTTCAGAAAGCCAGGCGGCCAGCGGCTGCACGCAGAACTGGATGACCGCCACGAAGAACAGGCATTCGAGGATCAGCGAGCGCTCCAGGTGCAGTTGCTGGGTGGTGTAGCTGATCATGAAGGTGTTGGTGAAATAGACCCCGGCGATACCCAGGGTGTTGGCGCCGATGCACAGCAGCAATGGGCGCCAGGCGGTGCGCAGCACTTCCAGTACCGGCGCCTGTTCCTTGCGCTGGGCCTTGACCGCCTGCTCGCGGCTGGCAATGAACTCGGGCGACTCGTTGACCCCCAGGCGGATCGCCAGGCCCACCAGCAACAACAGGGCGCTGGCCAGGAACGGCACGCGCCAGCCCCAGCTCATCAGCTCTGCTTCTGGCAGGCGAGTGACAGCACCAAAGGCCAGCAGCGACAGGATCAGGCCAGCCGGGCTGCCCAGCTGGGCGAACGAGGCAAAGAAATTGCGCCGGCCCTTGGGCGCATGTTCGCCAGCCATCAGCACCGCACCGCCCCACTCGCCGCCCACGGCAATACCCTGGATCACCCGCAGGATGATCAACAGCACCGGTGCGGCAGTGCCGATCTGGGCGTAGGTCGGCAACAGGCCGATGCACACGGTGACGATGCCCATCATCAACAGGGTGATGACCAGCGACTTCTTGCGGCCGATGCGGTCGCCCACGTGGCCGAACACGATGCCGCCCAGGGGCCGGGCGAAGAAGCCCACGGCGAAGGTGCCGAACGCGGCCATGGTGCTGAACAGGCTGTCGTCGGAGGGGAAGAACAAGGCACCGAACACCAAGGCGGCGGCGGTGGCGTAAATGTAGAAGTCGTACCACTCGATCATGGTGCCGATGAACGCGGCGGCGGCGGCACGGCGCGGCTGGGGCGAAGCGGTGGGCTTCATGGGGGCTCCTTTGCTTGTTTTTCTGGCAGGAGTTGACGGGGTCACGGTGGCGCTCTGGAGGCGCTTGGCCTTGTGGCCGGTGTTGGATGCTTCGCGGGCAAGCCCGCTCCCACAGAAACTTCACAAGGCCTGCATGCGGTGCAGTACCTGTGGGAGCGGGCTTGCCCGCGAAGCATCCAACACCGAGGTCACAGGCTTCGATAACTGCGATTTATCGTACCGGGGCTATGATTAGTCAATTTTCTATTTATTATTCGCACTATTAGCCCTGCTTATCATCGAGCCTGCCATGTCCGACCGCCTGCTCAACGACCGCCTCGACTGGAACCTGCTGCGCACCTTCCGGGTGATCGGCCAGGAGTTGTCCATCAGCCGCGCCGCCGCGCGCCTGCACCTGACCCAACCGGCCGTGAGCCAGGCGCTCAAGCGCCTGGAGGAGCAGCTCGGCCGCCAGCTGATCGCCCGCCGCGGGCCGCGCTTCGTGCTCACCGACATGGGCGAGCAGCTGTTCCAGCTGGCCGGAGAGGTGTATGGGCAGATGTCACAGATCGGCGGCCTGCTGGAGCAGCCGGCGGATGAACTGGTAGGCAAGGTGCGCTTGCTGATGATCAGCCGCATCGTCAGCGAGCGGTTCGATGACCTGCTGGCGGACTTCCATCGCCAACACCCACGGGTGGACCTGGAAATCGACGTGATGCGCAGCTCAGATATCGTGGCCGCCTTGCAGGAAAAGACCGCCACGGCAGGCCTGAGCCTCAACCGCAGGCCCCAACCACGGCTAGAGCAGCGCCTGTACCTGCGCCAGCGCTATGCGTTTTTCTGCGGCAAGCACCATGCCCTGTTCGGACAGGCAGAGGGTGATCTGCAGCGGGAGAATTTCGTCAGCTTCACCAGCGACCAGATTGGCGGCATGCTGTCGCCGCTGACCATCTTCCGCGACCAGCAGGGATTTGCCGGGCGGATCGTGGCGTCATCGCCGAGCCTTGAAGAGGTACGCCGGCTGGTGATTGCCGGGTTCGGCATCGGCTGCCTGCCCGAGCATGTGGTGGCACCGGATGTGGCGGCGGGGCTGCTGTGGAAGCTGCCGCCTGAGGAAGGGATCGCCGATGTGGACATTCACCTGTTGTGGAACAGGGAACAGCGGTTGAGCCGGGCTGAGGAGGTGTTTATCGAGGCGCTGCAGCAGAGCCTTGTCTAACGCCTTTGCGCCGCACGATAGACCTCACCGCGCTCTCGCTTGCCCACTGATACCACCACTACAACGATGCGCTCTTCCTCGACGCGATAGACCAGGCGATACCCTGACGCCTTGCGCTTGATCTTGTAATGGTTCGGCATGTCGCTCAGCGCATCGGCTTGAACCTTGGGTGACTGCAAGTCGCCAAGTTTCTTCTTGATCCGCTCACGCACGGTGTGGCCGATCTTGCCCCACTCTTTCAGCGCGGTCGGCAGGAACTCGAGTTCATAGGTCGTCCAGAGATACCGGTACGCCCTTTTCACCCTGCCTCGACTTGGCTAGCTCGCTCAGTTCAAGATCTTCGAGGCGCTCCATCATGGCTGCGTTTGTTTCGGGCCAGTAACGCGTGATGCAGGCGCGCGCGACCGCCTTGTTTGTACGACGCGATATCGCGTCAAGCGCCAAGGTGTCCGCGCGCAAATCCCCCAGGAATAATTGGCCCGAAACAAGCGTAGGAGCGAGCGCAGCTCGCGATGCGCCGCGCGGGCGGCGCCCGATCTCATAGGCGCTGTAAGTGTAATGACGGGCACCTCTAAGCCTTGACGCACTCCTCTCCTTTGGCCCCCCCGTCAGACTCATCCGCCACCGATCCCGCCAAACTTGGATCCCATCTACTGAAGGAGTATGCTATCGCAATAGCCATATGCCATCACTCAGGTACGTTCCGTACCTGGCCTTCAAGGATGAAGCTCCCGTGCCCAGCCACCCGACCCGCCACACCATCGCCCGACAATGGCAGCTCCTGAAACTGCTGCCCGACCGCCACCCCGGGATGAGCTCCACACAGTTGCAGGCCGCACTCGCCAGCGCCGGCCACAAGACCAGCAAGCGCACCGTCGAGCGCGACCTCAATGAGTTGGCAACGCTGTTCCCGCTGCACTGCAACAGCAAAGGCATGCCCTATGGCTGGTACTGGCAGCCGGGCCTGAGCCTGGATGCGGCCCAGCAGTTGCAACCTGATGTACTCACCCCTTCACAGCAGATCGAACTGCACGCCTGGGTCGACGATAGCCTCGCCCGGCGCCTGGAACACCAGCCGCTGTCCGAAGACATGCGCCTGGCCCCCCACGACAATGGCGGGGCGATGCTCGCCGCTACGGTCGAAGACAGCCGTGCACTGATGGGCTGGCTGCTGTCCCAGGCTGGCTCGATCCGAGTCAAGGCGCCAGAAACGCTGCGCATGTCGATGGTCGAACAGCTGCGCCAGAGCCTGGCCCTGAACGACGACGGTTATTGACCGGCAGGCAGAATTCATTGTTCCCGCGGCGTAGTGCTGGACATGACGGCCCACTACGGCAAGGGCATCGACCTGGCGGCCGCCCAATGGCTGGCGGACCAGGGCATCGTCGCCTTTGGCGGGGATACTTGGGCTTCGGAGGTATACCTGAACCCGACCGGTGAAGAGTTCCCGGTCAACCCGTTCATGCTGGCCAAGCGCGGCATCTACAACCTGGAGCTGATCGACACCCGCGCGCTGGTGACGGACAAGGCCTTCGAGTTCCTGTTCGTGCTGGGGCAGCCGCTGTACAAGGGTTCGACCCAGGTCAACATCAACCCGGTGGCTATCCACTGACCGGTTGACGGCTAACGCCCGGCCAGCCTGGCCCGATAACTGCCTGGGCTCTGCCCGGTCCACTTCTTGAACGCCCGGTGAAAGGCACTGGGCTCCTGGAAGCCGGCCTGCTCGGCAATCTCGGCGATGCTCAGCGTGCCTTCGCGCAAGCGCTCGAAGGCCATTGCCCGGCGTACTTCATCCTTGATCTGCTGATACGAACGCCCTTCGCGCTCCAGCTGGCGGCGAAAGGTGCTGGCGCTGACCCCTTGCTGCCCGGCCATGGCCGCCAGGGTCGGCCATTGCCCATAGCGGCGTGCGCGCAAATGGCGATAGACCTCGGCAACCAGGCCATTCTGATTGCGAAAGCGGATCACCAGGCCCTGCGGCGCGCTGCGCAGGAAGGTCTTCAGGCCCGCCAGGTCCTGCACCACCGGCAAGCGCAACCAGGCACTGTCGAACTCGACCTCGGTGCGCCCGCTGCCCAGGCGCAGGTCCGGCCCCCACAGCAGCGGGTCGTCATCCTGGGCCGGGCGCGCCACCGCCAGTTCCGTGCGGTCGATGGCGATGCGCCGCCCTGCCAGCCAGCACAGCAGGCCGATCATCAGCACCAGGTAGGTTTCCTCGGCGTACACCCGGGTCAGCGGGTCGGCGATCGTCGACTGCACGCTGATTACCGCACGCCCACCACGCAGGGTGAGGCTGCCTCGCAGGTCGCGTAGAAACAGGGCGAAACTGCTCATGCACTGGCGCAGGGCCTTTTCCAGGTTCGGTTCCTGGATCAAGCCACGGCAGATCAGCGCAAAGCTGCCCAGCGGCATGCCATGGCTGTCGAGGCGAAAGAACTCGTCGTCCAGCAGTTCGATCAGCTCCAGCCACAAGCGGGCAAAGGCCTTGGCCGGCACCCGTGCCTGGGGCTGGCCGAGCACGGCCGGGTCGATGCCCACCCCACGCAGCCGTGCCTTGAGCACCTCGGGCTGCTCGCGCAAGGCATGCAGCATGGCATTAAGAAAGTACACCGCGACCGAATCGCTATCGCGCATGGCGGAATTCACTGTCTATGCTGAGTGGCAAAAAATGCCAGGTTGACTGAACAGATCCGGCATAGGCTGCAACAGAGCCTTTGCCTAGACTCGGACCCCATCCGGGATCGCCGGCCATTCTCGCAGAGCCTGGCCCGCTCCCGCCATGCCTATGCAATCGGAGCCTCTATGAGCAGCGCAGAAATCTACATCGTCAGTGCCGTCCGTACCGCCATCGGTGGTTTCGGTGGGGCCCTCAAGGACCTGCCCCTGGCCGACCTGGCCACCGCCGTGACCCGCGCTGCCATCGAGCGTTCGGGCGTGGCCGCCGAGCAGATCGGCCATGTGGTAATGGCCAACGTCATCCCTACCGAAGCACGCGACGCCTACCTGTCGCGAGTGGCGGCAATGAATGCCGGCATCCCCAAGGAAACCCCCGCCTTCAACGTCAACCGCCTGTGCGGTTCGGGCCTGCAGGCCATCGTCTCGGCCGCCCAGTGCCTGCTGCTGGGTGACGCCGATGTGGCCCTGGCCGCCGGTGCCGAATCCATGAGCCGTGGCCCGTACCTGCTGCCGCAGGCTCGCTGGGGTGCACGCATGGGGGACCTGCAGGGCATCGACTACACCGTTGGCGTCTTGCACGACCCGTTCGAACACTTCCACATGGGCATCACCGCGGAAAACGTCGCCGCCAAGCAGGGCATCAGCCGCGAGATGCAGGACGAACTGGCCCTGACCAGCCAGCGCCGCGCCGCCCGCGCCCAGGCCGAAGGCCGCTTCGACAGCCAGATCGTGCCGCTGGAGCTGAAAACCCGTAAAGGCACCGTGCAGTTCGCCGTCGACGAACATGTGCGCGCCGATGTGACGGCCGAGCAACTGGCCGGCATGAAGACCGTGTTCAAGAAGGACGGCACCGTCACCGCCGGCAACGCCAGCGGCATCAACGATGGCGCCGCCGGCCTGGTACTGGCCACCGGTGACGCCGTGCGCCGCCTGGGCCTGAAGCCGCTGGCGCGCCTGGTGGCCTACGCCCACGCCGGCGTCGAGCCAGAACTGATGGGCCTGGGCCCGATCCCGGCAACCCGCAAGGTGCTGGAAAAGGCCGGCCTGAGTGTCAGCGACCTGGACGTGATCGAGTCCAACGAAGCTTTCGCCGCCCAGGCCTGCGCCGTGGCCCGCGAGCTCGGCTTCGACCCGGAGAAGGTCAACCCGAACGGCTCGGGTATCTCCCTCGGCCACCCGGTCGGTGCCACCGGGGCGATCATCGCCACCAAGGCCATCCACGAACTGCAGCGCATCCAGGGCCGCTACGCACTGGCAACCATGTGCATCGGCGGCGGCCAGGGCATCGCCGTGGTCTTCGAGCGCGTCTGAGGGGCTGAACCATGACGATTGAACAGATTGCCGTGATCGGCGCCGGCACCATGGGCAACGGTATCGCCCAGGTGTGCGCGGTGGCCGGCTACCAGGTACTGCTGGTGGACGTTTCCGACGCCGCGCTGGAGCGTGGCATGGCCACCTTGAGCAAGAACCTGGAGCGCCAAGTGAGCAAGGGTACGCTCGACGCCGAGCGCGCCGAGGCTGCGAAAGCCCGCATCCGCACCAGCACCGACTATGCCCAGCTGAGCAGTGCGCAGCTGGTGATCGAGGCGGCCACCGAGAACCTGCAGCTCAAGCAGCGCATCCTTCAGCAGGTGGCGGCCAACGTGGCGGCCGACTGCCTGATCGCCACCAACACCTCATCGCTGTCGGTGACCCAGCTGGCCGCCAGCATCGAGCACCCACAGCGCTTCATCGGTGTGCACTTCTTCAACCCGGTGCCGATGATGGCCCTGGTCGAGATCATCCGCGGCCTGCAGACCAGCGACAGCACCTATGCCCAGGCGCTGGTGGTAACCGAGAAGCTGGGCAAGACGCCGATCACCGCCGGCAACCGCCCGGGCTTCGTGGTCAACCGCATCCTGGTGCCGATGATCAACGAAGCCATCTTCGTGCGCCAGGAAGGCCTGGCCAGTGCCGAGGACATCGACACCGGCATGCGCCTGGGCTGCAACCAGCCGATCGGCCCGCTGGCCCTGGCCGACCTGATCGGCCTGGATACCCTGCTGGCGATCATGGAGGCCTTCCACGAAGGTTTCAACGACAGCAAGTACCGCCCTGCCCCGCTGCTCAAGGAAATGGTCGCGGCCGGATGGCTGGGCCGCAAGAGCGGCCGCGGCTTCTTCACCTACTGAGGAGCGCACGCCATGCCCCCGGTCAATGCCGCCATGCGCTGTGCCAACTTCGAAGAGCGACGCGACCGGGCCATGGCACTGTTCGCCGAAAAGGGCTTTGGCCAGGTCAGCATGCGCGAGCTGGCAGCCCACGTCGGCCTGACTGCCGGCTCGCTGTATCACCATTTTCCCAGCAAGCAGGATCTGCTGTTCGACCTGATCGAGGAGTTGTACGAGGAGCTGCAGGCGACCCTCGAACAGGGACGCCGCGCCATGGCCCGAGGGGCTTCGGCAATGGCTTGCCTGATTGCTGCGCACTGGCAGTTGCATGCCGAGCGGCCCCTGCAGTTTCGTTTGGCCGAACGCGACTTGTGCTGCCTGAGCGAGGAACAGCAGGCGCGCCTGGGGGTGTTGCGCAAGCGCTACGAAGCCGGGTTGCTGCGCCTGATTGCGCCACGGGCGACGTTGCAGGGCGAAGCTTTGGCGGCGACGGCGCATGTCGTGGCGACCTTGCTCAACCAGTTGCCGGGGATGCTCAAGGGATTACCTGAGCAACAAGGGCTCGGGTTGATGGAGAGCCTGTTGGCTGGCGGGATCGAGCGGACCCTGCGCTAGCCTGCACCGGCCTCTTCGCGGGCAAGCCCGCTCCCACAGGTACTGCACCGCGATTGAAAGCGGTGAAAAACCTGTGGGAGCGGGCTTGCCCGCGAAAAGGCCGGGGCAGGCTAACGCAGCAGGGCCTGGATCTGCTCGTGCAGGGTGTCGAGGTCGAACGGCTTGGCCAGAATCGGCGCCTTGCGGGCGATCGGGCTGCCCGACTCGAGGATCTCCGCCGGGTAACCGCTGATGAAGATCACCTTGAGGTCCGGCCGCAGCTTCACCGCAGGTTCGGCGATCTCCACCCCGGAAATGCCACCCGGCAAGCGGAAGTCGGTCACCATCAGGTCCAGGTGCGGCTTGCTCGCCAGAATGGCAAACGCCTGCTCACCGTCTTCGGCCACCAGCACGTGGTAGCCCTCACCCGCCAGGTAATCGCGCAGGATCATCCGAATCGCTGGTTCATCCTCGACTACCAGTACCACATCTTGTGCATCTTCACTCATGACAACGCCTTGAAATTCATACAGTTGGCCATCTGACCCCAGGCTTATGCGGAGGTTGCCCGCAGCTGGTCGTTTTGTTCGGTTGCACCCGCCAGCGGCAACAGCAAGCTGAACGTGGCACCTTTGCCCTCCTCGCTTTGCACCTGAATGCGTCCGCCATGGGCGTGGACGATCTGCTCGGAAATATACAACCCCAGCCCCAACCCAGCGCTGGCCTGCTGGGTGGCCACGCGCTCGAACTGCTGGAAGATCCGTTGCTGGTGCACGGCGCTGATGCCGATCCCATGGTCCTGCACCTGCACCCAGGCCATGCCGTCCTGCTCGAACACCCGCACCTGCACCGGCTGACGTTCGCCATAGCGCAAGGCATTGGACAACAGATTGGCCAGCACTTGCTCAATGCGAAACTCGTCCCACTCGCCCTGCAACGGTTCGCAACGCTGCAACTCGATGTGCGTCTCCAACGCCGTGGCCTGGGCCGCGAAGTTTTCCACCAGGCCGCGAACCAGCTGGCTCAGGTCGAACGGCCTGGGCCGCAGCGACAATTTGCCGGTGCGAATGCGCGACACGTCGAGCATGTCCTCGATCAGGCGGATCAAGCTATTGATCTGCCGCTCGTCACGCTCGACCATGGCCTGCAGCTTGTCGGGGCTGAAGGCGTCGAGGTTGCCGCGCGCCAGGTGCATCTTGCGCAACTGGGCTTCCAGGATCAGGCCGTTGAGCGGCGTGCGCACCTCGTGGGCAACGATCGACATGAAGTCGTCGCGCATGCGCACCGCATGCTCCAGCTCGCCACGCGCCACCTGCAACTGGGCCAGCAGCTGCTCCTGTTCCTGGCGGCTGCACTCGAGCGCCTGCAACTGCCGGTCGAGCACCTTGCGCTGGCGGTACAGGTCGACGAACACCGACACCTTGCTCTTCACCGCCAGGGTGTCGAGCGGCTTGTGCAGAAAGTCCACGGCGCCGCTCTCGTAGCCCTTGAAGGCGTAGTTCATTTCACGCCCGGCCGCGGTGACGAAGACAATCGGGATGTTGCGGGTCTTTTCCGTGCCGCGCATCAGCTCGGCCAGCTCGAAGCCGTTCATGCCCGGCATCTGCACGTCGAGAATGGCCAGGGCGAACTCGTGCTCGAGCAACAGCGACAGGGCCGCTTCCGCCGATTGCGCCTGATGCACCTCGCGGTCCTCGCCCTGGATCAGGGCGGCCAGGGCCAGCAGGTTTTCCGGCAGGTCGTCGACGATCAGCAGTTTGGCAGTGGTGTGGCTTAGCATGCGCTGGGTTCCAGGGTCGCGAGCAACTGCCCGATACCGCTCAGAGAAAGAATAAGGTCGGGCGCGTGCAGGGCCAGGGCGGCCTCCGGCATCAGCGCCACCTGTGCGTCGCGGGGATCCTGGACCACGGTCCGGCCGCCGCTGTTCTTGATGTAGGCAAGCCCTTGGGCGCCATCTTCGTTGGCACCGGTGAGCAGCACGCCGAGCAGCCCGGGGCCAAAGGCATCGGCCGCCGAGGTGAAGAGAAAATCGATGGCCGGGCGCGAGAAGTGCACCGGTTCCTCCTGGCTCAGCGACAGGCTGAAGTCGGCTTCCACCGAAAGGTGATAGCCCGGCCCGGCCACGTAGATCTGCCCTGGGGCAATGGCTTCCTTGTCACAGGCCTGGCGTACCGGCCGCTGCAAGCGCCGTTGCAGCACCTCGGCCAGCTGGCTGTGGCGGTCGTCCGGCAGGTGCAGCACGCACAGCACGGGAATGGCAAAACTGGCAGGCAACGCCCCCAGCACCGTGAACAATGCCGTGACGCCGCCCGCCGAGGCGCCGATGACCACCGCGTCCACGCCGTTCATGATTTGCGGTAGATCCGTTCGGGCTTGACCAACGGCTCGAAACGGTCACTGTAGGCCGAGAAGTCCACCGACTCCTTGCTGCCCAGCACCAGGAAGCCGCGGTGGCACAAGGACTCGTGGAACAGACCGAGGGCGCGGTCCTGCAGGGCCTTGTTGAAGTAGATCAGCACGTTGCGGCAGGACACCAACTGGGTTTCGGAAAACACACTGTCGGTGGCCAGGCTGTGGTCGGCGAAGGTCACATTCTCGCGCAGGCTGCTGTCCATGATGGCGTTGCCGTAGGCCGCGGTGTAGTACTCGGTAAAGTCGCGGCGGCCACCGGCCAGGCGGTAGTTTTCTGCATACTCGCGCATGCTCTGCATCGAGTAGATGCCCTGCTTGGCGCGGTCCAGTGAATGCGGGTTGATATCGGTGGCATAGATGATGGTGCGATCGAGCAGGCCCTCTTCGCGCAGCAGGATGGCCATCGAGTACACCTCTTCACCCGTGCTGCAGCCGGCAATCCACACCTTGATCGAAGGCCAGGTGCGCAGCAGCGGCACCACTTCCTGGCGCAGCGCCAGGAAATGGCTGGGGTCGCGGAACATCTCGCTGACGGGGATCGTCAGGTACTGCAGCAGCTGCATGAACATGCCCGGGTCATGCAGCACCCGTTCCTGCAGTGCCGACACCGTGAGGCAGTCGAACTGGCGCAGAGCATGCAGGACCCGGCGCTTGATCGAAGCGCCGGAATAATTGCGAAAATCGTAGCTGTACTTGAGGTAGATCGCCTCGATCAGCAGCCGGATCTCAATGTCGGTGTTGCGCTCGCTAGTCAAATTCGCTCCAGTTGCGGCAGCCACACGCGGATCAACGAGAACAGGCGGTCCAGGTCGATCGGTTTGGCCAGGTAATCATTGGCGCCGGCCTGCAGGCAACGCTGCTGGTCGTCCTTCATCGCCTTGGCGGTAACGGCGATGATCGGCAGCTTGCGCCAACGCGGCTGCTGACGGATCAGGCGGGTGGCCTCGAAGCCGTCCATCTCCGGCATCATCACGTCCATCAGCACCAGGTCGATGTCATCGTGCTGCTCCAGGCGCTCGATGGCTTCGCGCCCGTTGCGGCCGATCTCGACGATGGCGCCCTTGTGCTCCAGGGCACTGGTCAGGGCAAAGATGTTACGCACATCGTCGTCCACCAGCAGCACCTTGCGGCCCTCGAAGACCTTGTCGCGGCTGCGCGCGGTCTTGAGCATGCGTTGGCGTTCATGGGACAACTGCGATTCGACTTTGTGCAGGAACAGCGTCACTTCGTCGAGCAGGCGCTCTGGCGAGCGCGCGCCCTTGATGATGATCGAGCGCGAATACTTGAGCAGGTCGGCCTCTTCTTCACGGGTGAGGTTGCGCCCGGTGTAGACGATCACCGGCGGGAACGCGCGGATATCCTCGGCGGTCATGCGCTTGAGCAGCTCGTTGCCGAGCATGTCGGGCAGCTTGAGGTCGATGATCATGCAGTCGTAGATATTCTCGCGCAGCAGCGCCAGGGCGTCCTGGGCCATGGCCACGGCGGTGATCTCGATATCGTCGTCGCCGATCAGGCGGGCGATGCTCTCGCGCTGCAGGTCGTCGTCTTCAACCAGCAGGATGTGCTTGAGCTTCTGGGTCAGCTTGGCTTCCAGGCGGGCGAACACTTCCTTGAGCTCTTCGCGGCTGGTCGGTTTGACTGCATAGCCCACCGCGCCCATGTGCATGGCCGCCTCTACACGGTCTTCCACCGAGATGATGTGCACCGGTATGTGCCGGGTGGTGGCCTGCTCCTTGAGGCGCTGCAGCACGGTCAGCCCGGAATGATCCGGCAGGCGCATGTCCAGCAGGATGGCGTCGGGAACGTACTGTTCGGCCAGCTCGAAACCCTCATCGGCGCTTTGCGCCACCAGGCAGCTGTAACCCAGTTCGTGCGCCAAGTCGAAGAGAATGCGGGCGAAATTGGGCTCGTCTTCCACCACCAGGATGCAGCGATTGCCAAACGGTGCGCGCTCGCGATCATCGCTGAAGGCCGGGGCCGGGCGCTTGGACACTGCAGGCGCGGCAATCGGCGGCGCCGGCGGCAAGCTATCGACGGCTGGCCGCAAGCTCTGTGCCTCGATCTCCTCACCCTGCGATTCATAACGTTCCGGCATGAGCAGGTTGAACACACTGCCCTGCCCGAGGCTGCTGTCGACGCTGATCTGCCCGCCAAGTAGATGCGCCAGGTCGCGCGAGATCGACAGGCCCAGGCCGGTGCCACCGTAGCGACGGTTGCTGGTGCCGTCGACCTGATGGAAGGCGCCGAAGATCGCCTGTTGCTGGTCGGCGGCAATGCCGATGCCGCTGTCACGCACCGAGAAGATGATGCCATTGCCGGCCTGATAGCCGATGTTCAGGCTGACCTGACCACGCTCGGTGAACTTGATGGCGTTGGACAACAGGTTCTTGAGAATCTGCTCCAGGCGCTGGCGGTCGGTGAACAGGGTGGCCGGCACTTGCGCTTCGACCGTGACCTCAAAGCCCAGGCCCTTGTGCTCGGCAAGTGGCTGGAACATGCCGCGCAGGCCTTCGACCAGGCGCTCGAGCTGGGTGTTCTCGGGGCGCACTTCGAGCTTGCCGGCCTCGACCTTGGCGATGTCGAGGATATCGTTGATCAGGTTCAGCAGGTCGTTGCCGGCGGAATAGATGGACTCGGCGAACTTGACCTGCTCGGCGCTGAGGTTGCCCTCGCCGTTCTCGGCCAGCAGCTTGGCCAGGATCAGTGAGCTGTTGAGCGGCGTGCGCAGCTCGTGGGACATGTTGGCGAGGAATTCGGACTTGTACTTGCTCGAACGTTGCAGGTCTTCGGCACGTGCCTGGAGTTCTTCCTGGGCCTGGCTGAGTTCGTCGTTCTTGCGGTTCAGGGCATCGGTACGTTCGGACAGCTGCTCGTTGGTCTGTTCAAGCTCCGCCTGCTGGGTTTCCAGGTGGGCCTGGGACTCCTTGAGCACGCGCGATTGCTCTTCGAGCTCTTCGTTGGCGGTCTTGAGCTCTTCCTGTTGGACCTGCAGTTCTTCGTTGAGCTGTTGGGTTTCGGCGAGCACTTCTTGCAGGCGCTGGCGGTAACGTGCGCTTTCGATGGAGATGCCCAGGTTTTCACCGACCCGCTCCATGAACTCGTCATCACGCGCCTGCAGCGGGCGCAGAAAACCGAGTTCGATCACACCGTTGATTTGCCCGTCGTTACGCGCAGGCATCAGCAAGGCGCCACGCGGCAGGCCGTCGCCAAGGCCCGAGCTGAGCCGGTAGTAGTCCTGCGGCAGGTCGTCCAGGCGCAGCAGGCGCCCGTCGCGCACGGCTTGCGCCAACAGGCCGTGGTGATCGCCCAGCACCTGCTGGCGGGCCTGCTCTTCGCTGCTCAGGCCATAGCTGGCCACCCGCACCAGGCGGCCATGTTCGTCGCGTACGTAGAGCGCACCGACCACACTGCCCAGGTAGCTGGCGAAGAAGCGCAGGATGTTGTCGCCAAGCATCGGCAGGGTCAGCTGGCCCAACACCTGCTCGGCCAGCTGGGTCTGGCCATTGCGCAGCCAGGCCTGGTGCTCCAGGCGCTCGGCGGCGCGCTGCTGAGCCTGCAGGTTCTCGCTGTAGCTGCCCGACAGGGCCAGCAGATCACGGCGGCCAAGGTAGGCGAGCAATGCGCTGAGGCCGATGATCAACAGCACAAAGATCGAAATGGCGGTCACGGTGACCGTGCTGACCTTCTCGGTACGCGCCATGCGCAGCTGCTGCTCGGTGCCGATCAGGCCGTCGAACTCCTTGCGAATCTCGTCGGTGATGCGCTTGCCGCGGCCATTGCCGACCGAAGCACGGTAGTCGCCACCGCTGCGGCGCTGGCTGATCATCTCGCCGCCGAACGCGTTCCAGGCGTTCTGCAAGGCAATCAGCCGGTCGATACGGTCGACTTGCTGGGGGTTGTCCTCGACCATGCTGCGCAGGCTCTGCAAGCTGCCAAGGATACGCGGCTTGGCCACCTCGTAGGGGTCGAGGAAGCGCTCGTCACCGGTGATCAGAAAACCGCGCATGCCGGTTTCCATGTCGATCGACAACTTGACCGCTTCGTTGGCATTGCCGATCACCCGATCAGTGTGCTCGACCCACTGCATGGCCGATAGCAGGTAGTTGATCACCGCGACGAAAGCCACGGCGCCGAGCAGGCCCACTGCCAGGGGCAAGCCGATATTTCGGCTCAACAGCTTGCGGAAGCTTTGCTGGTCCATCGAGGCTGCTTGAATCATCTGATAACGCCCGCGCAAAAAAAGTCCATTGAAAAAGAGTGGCGGCTGAAGCCTGTCAGTGCCTGCCGCTGCGCTCACCGGTCAATCAGCGAGTTTAACCCGCTTGAGCGGGTTCGGCAGGGCATTTAGCCAGTATTTGAAGGCCGCGTGTGAGAATCGTTCCATCGAAGTGCCACAGTCGGTATCCTCGGGAACTTCTGTCACTGCCTGGCGCACAGAGTAGAGACATGCCTTTTACAACAGGAAACCCACCATGCACCTTCTGGTAGTCGAAGACGACGACATCGTACGTATGCTGATGGTCGAAGTGCTCGACGAGTTGGGCTACACCACCATTGAAGCGGAAGATGCCACCGCGGCGTTGAAGGTGATCGAAGATGCCAGCCAGCCACTGGCCCTGCTGATGACCGACGTGGGCCTGCCGGACATGCGCGGCGAAGAACTGGCGGCCAAGGCGCGTGCGGCGCGGCCGTTACTGCCGGTGCTGTTTGCCAGCGGTTACGCCGACAGTTTCGATGTACCCGAGGGCATGCATCTGATCGGCAAACCCTTCAGCATCGACCAGTTGCGCGACAAGGTAGTGGAAATTCTGGGTACACCTTGAGACCGGTGGCGCCTGCTTCGCGGCTAAAGCCGCTCCCACAGGGATTGCGCATGCCTTGAGGTAAGCACTGAACCTGTGGGAGCGGGTTCACCCGCGAAGAGGCCGGCACAAGCAGCACAAGACAGTTGCTCCCGCAGTGATATCCCTGCGGGAGATCACCCAGCCCTTTGGGCTGCGCTGTCGCGCGGAGCACAAAGCCTCAGCAAGCGCCGCTTTACTCTGTGGGAGCGGCTTTAGCCGCGAACAGGCCGGAAAAGGCAACCCGGCTTATAGCTCCCGCCGCAGGAGGTACGTATCCATGATCCACCCCATGCGCACCCGCTCCCGCTCGCGCACCTCAAGGATCCGGGCCTTCACGGCCTGCAGTGGCCCGGCGATCAGTATTTCATCGTCGGTACCCAGGTAAGCACCCCAGTAGATCACCAGCGCCGGATCCTCCAGCGTGGCAAACGCGCATTGCCCGTCGAGCATCACCACTACGTTGTCCACCCGCCCCTGCTCGGCAAGGCGCCGCCCCGGCAGTAAGGTCAGCGGCTCGCCAATGCGATTGAGGGGAATCTGGTGCCTCGCCGCCAGGGCCTGCACGCTGCTGATGCCGGGGATTACCTGCAGGCGCAGCGCCACGCCACGTTCACGGACCAGGTCGAGAATGCGCAAGGTGCTGTCGTAGAGCCCCGGCTCACCCCATAGCAAAAAGGCGCCGAGATCATCGGCGGCCATCTCTTCGTTGATCAACCGGGCATACAGCGCGGCACGCTGGCGGTGCCATTCGTGCACCGCGCCTGTGTAGTCGTGCGCCTCGCAATTGCGCTGCGGGTCCGCAACCTGCACCAGGCGGTAGCCACCCTCGGGCCGGTAGCGCTCGAGGATGGCTTTGCGCAAGCGCACCAGTTCATCCTTGCCGGCGCCCTTGTCGAGCACGAAGAACACGCTGGCGCGACGCACTGCCTCGACCGCCTCGACGGTGATCTGGCGGGGGTCGCCCGGGCCAATGCCGATCAACAGCAAGTCTTTCATGGCACCGCCCGGCCTGTGATTCAGAGGATAGAGAAGTTATAGCTGACGATGACCCGGGTCTCGTCCATGTCCCGCGCCCACCGCTCGTAGTTGCTGCGGTAGGTGGAGTTACGCAGGCGCACGCTGACATCCTTGAAGGTGCCGCTCTGCACCTGGTACTTGAGCTCAGTGTCGCGTTCCCACTCCTTGCCTTGTGCATTGCTGCCCGGGACCTTGATGTGGTCACCGTTGATGTAACGGGTGAAGAAGCTCAGGCCGGGCACGCCGAGTGCCTTGAAGTCGTAGTCGTAACGCAGCTGCCAGGAGCGCTCCTGGGCGGCGGCGAAGTCGTTGACCTGGGCGTAGTTGACCAGGTACGGGTTGCTGCCATCGAGGTACGGCATGGCACTCTCGCCGTACATGCGCTGCCAGCCGGCGCTGATCTTGTGCCCGCCCAGGCTGTAGCCGAGCATGCCGCTGAAGGCACGGTGATCGATCTCGCCGGCGCGAGCGTTGCCGATGTCATCGCTCTTGATCAGCCGCAGGTCTGCCGACAGGCTGCCAACGGCGAGCGGCTGGCTGGCGACCAGGCCGAGGAAGTGCTGACGGTAGATGTTTTCCAGCTTGGCGACCTGATACTGAGCGCTGAGCCGATCATTGAAACGGTAGTCCAGGCCAGCCAGGTCAAAGTGGTCGGCTTCGATATCGCAGGCATAGCGCTTGTTCTTGCAATGCACGCGAATATCCTGACGATCGGTGGAATCACGCGCGGTGTACTTGTTCAGGCGGGCCAGGGTGAACTTCAGGTCGCGCACTTCTTCGGAGGTCAGCATCGCGCCATGGAACATGGTCGGCAGCAGGCGACCATCGTTGTATTTCAACAGCGCTAGGTCCGGCATCATCGAGCCGAACTTCAGCACCGTGTTGGAAACCTTGACCTTGGCCGCCAGGCCCATCTTCGCGTATTGGTCGGCGGAGTGCCGTGGGTCGTGGCCGGAAGAGGGCAGCAAACCACTATTACTGTCGGCCGGGCTGGAGTCGAGCTTGATCCCTAACATGCCCAGTGCGTCCACGCCAAAGCCGACCGGGCCCTGGGTATAACCCGACTGCACATTGAGAATGAAGCCTTGCGCCCACTCTTCACGTTTTGACGCGCCCTGGCTGGAACTGCTGTGGCCGTCACGGAAATCCCGGTTGAAATAGACCGTGCGTGCTTCGACCTTGGCACTAGTGTCTTCAAGAAAACCGGCGGCCTGGGCATGCGTGCCGGCACACACAATGAACAGGCCGGCAACACGGCGCCCGGGGGCGAGAGGAAGAGGGGAAAACATGCGAGGGAACATCCACAAGAAAGGCGAAAAAACAAATCGTGACGCACCTGCGTCACGCGAATGCGTCGCGGCCGAACATCAGCCGACCATCATCTGAAATGATCACCCAACCGCTCTGTTCCGGGCCATTGGACCATGGTCTAGAATGCCGGACAGTCGGCTCGAAAAAGCGCCTGAATTACCGCTCGGAAAACTTGGAAAGTTCCCGCCCTACTTATAAAAAGTTTGCGGTTTACCGAACTCCTGCAAGTGTCTACACTCGATGTCAGCGAACAGTTTCACCCACCCGCGTGGCTGGCGTTTAGTTTTCGTCAATGTTCGTCACGCCCTGCCACGAAAGACGTACAGGAGTGATTACAGTGTCCAGACTTGCAGAGTTTCGTGCTGCCGAAAAAGCGCTCCAGGAACAGATGGCGCAACTGGAGGCGCTGAAAAAGGATGCCGGCCTCAAACGCGAAATCGAATTCGAGCAGAAACTAGTCGGCCTGATGAAAAGCTATGACAAAAGTCTGCGCGATATCATCGCCATCCTCGACCCCAAGGCGGTTGCCCGTGGCGCTGTCAGTGCACCGAAACAGCAGCGCCGCCCGCGCGTGGTCAAAGTCTACGAAAACCCGCACACCGGCGAGTTGATCGAGACCAAGGGCGGCAACCACCGCGGCCTCAAGGCGTGGAAAGAACAGTACGGGGCCGCTACCGTGGAAAGCTGGGTTCGCTGATGAAACGTCAACACCCACTTCACACTTTTTTCACAACGGCTGCAGCAGTATCGAGACAGCTAAAGGACTAGCGACCCCATCACGCGCCCGCACATGCGGGCCTCTAATTCCAGCGCCCTGCTCCCCCGAGCAGGGCGCTTTCATTTGCGCAAACGCTTCACTGCCGTATCATGGTCCCCTGTCTGTTTCGCCGGCACCTGGTTGCCGGCCCCGTCTCTGGAGTACCCATGAGCCTGCACGATCTGCAAACCCTGCCTGGTGTCACCGCACAGCCAGACACCGCCACCGCCCAGTTCGTCTTCAACCACACCATGCTGCGGGTCAAGGACATCGAGAAGTCGCTGGACTTCTACACCCGCGTGCTGGGCTTCCGCCTGGTCGACAAGCGTGACTTCCCTGAAGCTGCCTTCAGCCTGTACTTCCTGGCCCTGGTCGACCCGGCGCAGATCCCTGCCGACGACGCCGAGCGCCACCAGTGGATGAAGTCGATTCCGGGCGTGCTGGAGCTGACCCACAACTACGGCACCGAAAACGACCCGGATTTCGCCTATCACAACGGCAACACCGACCCACGCGGCTTTGGCCACATCTGCATTTCGGTGCCGGACGTGCGTGAGGCCTGCGCCCGTTTCGAGGCACTCGACGTGCCGTTCCAGAAGCGCCTGCAGGATGGCCGCATGAACCACCTGGCCTTCGTCAAGGACCCGGACGGCTACTGGGTTGAAGTGATCCAGCCAACCGAGCTGAAGGGCTGAGCGCCATCCGCTCGCGCTCGTCGGGCCGGGAACTCCTGGCCCCTTGCTGTGGTATATGAAGGTAACCGCTTCACATGCCACAGCGAGGTAAAGGACGATGCAATCTCTTCACTGTGAATACCGCAACCACACCATCACCGCCAGCGTGATGCCTCACCCCGACTCCCCCCTGCCCTACGCCGCCGGCTGCCTGATCACCGATCCACAGGGGCACACCAGCAAGCGGATGTCCATGCCGATGAAGTTCTTCTCGGACCTTGAGAACGCTCAGCATGTGTCGTTGGCCCATGGCCGGGCATTGGTGGATGAGCAATTGGACAAGGGGCACAAAGCCTTCTGAAGACCTGCGCGGGAGCTGCAGGAGCGGCCTTGTGTCGCGAGAGGGCTGCAAAGCAGCCCAAAGATGTCAGCCTTGATGCATAAATCGCTGGGGCTGCTTTGCAGCCCTCTCGCGACACAAGGCCGCGCCTACAGGAAATCGGCGTGCATCAAATATCGCGCGCAAAGGCTACTGCCGCTTCAACCTGTTCGCGGCTGGGCCGTACCCCGGTGTACAGAACGAACTGCTCCAACGCCTGCAAGGCGATCACCTCCAGCCCGGTAATCACCGGTTTGCCCAGCGCCTCGGCGCGCTGGATCAACGGTGTGCGCGCCGGCATCGCCACCACGTCGAACACCCTCTCGGCTGCCGCGATTGCGTTTTCGCTGAAGGCCAGTACCTCAGCCTCCGGCCCACCCGCCATGCCGATCGGTGTCACGTTCACCAGCATCGGCGGGCACAGGTCGCCCAGCTCAGCCACCCAGCGATAGCCGCAGACATCCGCCAACTGCCGCCCGGCCTGCTCGTTGCGGGCGACGATGATGCCTTCGCGGAACCCGGCATCGCGCAGGGCACTGGCCACAGCCTTGGCCATGCCGCCACTGCCGCGCAGGGCGAACGCGGTTGCAGGGTCGACCTGGTGCGCCTCAAGCAGTTGCCGCACGGCCAGGTAATCGGTGTTGTAGGCCTTCAGATGGCCGGCGCTGTTGACCAGGGTATTGACCGACTCGATCGCCGCCGCCGACGGGTCGATTTCATCGACCAGCGCCATGCAGGCCTCCTTGTAAGGCATCGACACGCCGCAGCCGCGAATGCCCAGCGCGCGGATGCCTGCGACTGCTGCCGGCAGGTCATCGGTGCTCATGGCTTTGTAGTAATAGTCCAGGCCGAGCTGCTGGTAGAGGTGGTTATGAAAACGCACGCCAAAGGTGCCAGGCCGCCCGGCCAGGGAAATGCACAGCACGGTGTCTCTGCTGGGAGTTGTCGCCATAACCTGCTCCTTTTTCATAACTGAAACGTTCGTGCAGCGTACCAGACACAACCACTGGTCGTCCCTTACACAACCTTTACCATTTCCCAGTGCTCGGCTTACAGAGACCGGAGTCATAGTAACAAGGCCCCGAGCGCGGGGTTACCTTGCGAGGAAGTCTCATGAACCGTCATCTCCCCGGAATCGCCCTGCTGGTCGGTGCCCTGGCCATCAGCGGGCAAGCCTCTGCCCATGGTGGCGGCGGACATGGCTGGTATGGCCCAGGCCCACTGCTCGGCGCCGCCGTGGTCGGGGCCGTGGTCGGGGCGACGGTGTATGGCGGCCACGACCGCACGGTCTACGTGGAACGCCAGCCTGCCTACTATGGGCCACCGCCCGTGTATGTGCAGGCCCCGCCGCCGCCGGTGTACTACCAGCCGTACTACGTGCCAGCACCGCCGCCGCCGGCGTACCGCCCCTATTATGGCCCGCCACCGGTGTACTACGGCCCGCCGCGCTGGTGACCGTTGATAAAACTGATGAGCACTATTGAGCGTGTTGATTTCAAACCGCGTCGGCTGCTGCGTAAGGTAGGGCCATGTTTCACAGGAGGTCCCCATGGCCACTATTCAGATCATGTCCGTCGTCGGCACTGCTGTCCCCGCCACCCTGCGCGAACAAGGCCTGTTGGCCTGCTGGTACCTGGTAAGCAATGGCGAAGCCCTCAGCGGCCCGCTGGCGACCCGTGCCTCGGCCCAGGCCCTGGCTGAACAGCTTCAGGCCGATTGCCTGATCGCTTGACCGAATTTGTTGTGCGTTGCTCCCTACGCCTCTTCTGACCCGCCGTGTGGCGGGTCTTTTTTTGCCTGGACGAACCGACGAACGGAGGCAGGAAAACCGATACAGCATGAAGCTTTTTTCATTTCTGTCAGCCGACTCAACGAGCAATCGACAGCCGTTCAGCCATACTCCAGAATGCATCGGTTTTTTGGGGGAAAACCCTTGCACAGCCAACGACATACCAACTTTTAGTGAGCCTCAACGTGAAAACATCCCTGTCCATCCTCAGCCTGCTGCTGTTGCTCACAGGTACCGCGACCCTTCCGTCGACCGCTGCTGCACAACCCCCGGCCCAGGTCCAACGCGACCCGTCCAAGCTGCACCTGGCGTCTGGCAGCGCCCTGCTGATCGACCTGAATACCAACCAGGAACTGTATTCGAGCCGCGCCGACCGCGTGGTGCCCATTGCCTCGGTGACCAAACTGATGACGGCGATGGTGGTGCTGGATGCCAAGCTGCCCATGGATGAGATGCTCACCATGACCATCGCCAACAACCCGGACATGAAAGGCGTGTATTCGCGCGTACGCCTGGGCAGCGAGCTGAACCGTCGGGAAACCCTGCTGATCACCCTGATGTCGTCGGAAAACCGCGCGGCCACCACCTTGGCCAACCATTACCCAGGCGGCTACCCGGCCTTCATCAAGGCGATGAACGCCAAGGCCCGCAGCCTGGGCATGGCGCACACCCGCTATGTCGAGCCGACCGGCTTGTCGACGCAGAACGTATCCACCGCCCACGATCTCGCCAAGTTGCTGATGGCATCGCGCAAGTACCCGATGCTGAGCGAGCTGTCGACCACCCGTGAAAAGACCGTGGCCTTCCGCAAGCCGAACTACAGCCTGGGCTTCCGCAACACCGATCACCTGGTGAACAAGAGCAACTGGGACATCACGCTGACCAAGACCGGTTTCACCAACGAGGCCGGCCACTGCCTGGTGCTGCTGACCAAGATGGACAACCGCCCAGTGGCGATGGTGATCCTCGACGCCTTTGGCAAGTACACCCACTTCGCCGACGCCACCCGCCTGCGCCAGTGGCTGGAGACCGGCGCAGCCAAGCCGGCTCCGGCGGTGGCCATGCAGTACAAGTCGGACAAGCACAACAAGGGGCGCCTGGCGTCGGAGTAACCTGACGCCAACACATGACGTGTGGGAGCCACGCTTGCCGGCGATGGGCCGCGAAGCGGCCCCACGATTTCAAGGTTGTTGCATCAACCGCCGGGGCCGCTCCGCGGCCCATCGCCGGCAAGCGCGGCTCCCACAAATACAGCGCACACTTGGCAGTCGGTGACAGTCGGCCGGTTCGGATCAGGCCTGGGTATCGACCATCCCGCCTGCACTGCTGCCGCCTGACTTCTGCAGCGCTTCCAACAATTGCGCAGTAGCCGTCATGATCTCGCCACTGATCGTAGCGATGCTGGCCTGCTTGGCTGTGACTGCCGCCAGCTTGGTGGTTTCGTCGGTTTTCTGCGCCATCAGGATGGCCAGCTGTTTCTGCTCGTCGGCCAGCTGCTTCTGCAGTTTCTTGATCATCTCGCGCAATTGCTTGATGTGTGACGGCTCATCACTGCCACTGCTGCCTTGCGCGCCCTCGGCGCCTTTGGCCTGGCCATCGCCCCGCAGCTTCGAGGTATCAACCTGCAGTGTCGAGCTGCCCGATTCCGTCTTTTCCGTGTCGCTGGCCTGCGTAGCGCTGGCCGCCTGGGCCGAAGTGTTGCTGATGCTGACTGCCGCGATACCTACCATGTCATTCTCCCTGCCTTGCAATGGGTCCTTGCGTTGACCTGCGTATCGGCCGACAGATGCAGACCTTTA
This sequence comes from Pseudomonas sp. LRP2-20, assembly GCF_024349685.1. Taxonomy (NCBI): domain Bacteria; kingdom Pseudomonadati; phylum Pseudomonadota; class Gammaproteobacteria; order Pseudomonadales; family Pseudomonadaceae; genus Pseudomonas; species Pseudomonas sp. LR2-20. Next base: position 3,754,308 of record NZ_AP025944.1, read on the forward strand.
GGCGCGACTGGCCGCAGGCACGCGGCCGGGCAGTAAATTCCCCTTCCACTGGCTCGTTCCACCCAATGTACAAGCGCAGGCGCCGGAGCCACGGCATGCGCCCACATTCGCCCCATTATGGAATCGCAGCCATGAGCCAGTCTGCACCCCCGGAAACTATCAAGGACCTGATCGGCGTGGGCTTCGGCCCGTCCAACCTGGCCCTGGCCATCGCCCTGGAAGAACTTGCCCAAAGCCAGGGCCATGCCCTGGATGCGCTGTTCATCGACAAGCAGAAGGAATACCGCTGGCACGGCGAGACCCTGGCCACCCAGAGCGAACTGCAGATCTCGTTCCTCAAGGACCTGGTCTCGCTGCGCAACCCGACCAGCCCGTACAGTTTCGTCAACTACCTGCACCAGAAGCAGCGCCTGGCCGACTTCATCAACCTCGGCACCTTCTACCCCTGCCGCCTGGAGTACAACGACTACCTGCGCTGGGCCGCCGAGCATTTCGCCAGCCAGGCCGTGTATGGCGAAGAAGTGCTGCGCATCGAGCCTGAACTGAAGGCTGGGCGCGTCGAGCACCTGCGCCTGGTCTCGCGCGATGCGCAAGGCCGGGAATTCAGCCGGCGCACACGCTCGGTGGTGGTCGGCAGCGGCGGCACACCGAAGATTCCGGAAAAGTTCGGCGCGTTCAAGGACGACCCACGGGTCTTCCACCACTCGCAGTACCTGAGCAGCCTGAACAAACTGCCGTGCACGGCCGGCAAGCCGATGCGCATCGCGGTGATCGGCTCGGGCCAGAGCGCCGCCGAGGCCTTCATCGACCTCAACGACAGCTACCCGTCGGTCAAGGTCGACATGGTGCTGCGCGGCTCCGCCCTCAAGCCGGCCGATGACAGCCCGTTCGTCAACGAGATCTTCTCGCCAGACTACACCGACCTGGTCTACAACGAGCCGGCCGACCAGCGCGCCAAGTTGCTCGGTGAGTACCACAACACCAACTATTCGGTGGTCGACCTCGACCTGATCGAGCGCATCTACGGCATTCTCTACCGGCAGAAGGTCGCCCACCAGTTCCGCCACAACGTGCTGTGCCGGCGGCAGGTGGAAGCGGTGGTCGCCACCCGCGACGGCATCGAACTGACCCTGCGCGACCTGGCCACCGGCCAACAGCAGACTCACCGCTACGACGCGGTGATTCTCGCCACAGGCTACGAACGCCGCTCGCACCGCGACCTGCTCGCACCGCTGGCGGACTATGTGGAAGACTTCAGCGTCGACCGCAACTACCGGGTCCTGGCCAGCCCGGACATGCAGGCATCGGTGTACCTGCAAGGGTTCTGTGAAAACAGCCACGGCCTCAGTGACACCTTGCTGTCGGTACTGCCCTCCCGTGCCGCAGAAATCGGCCAGGCGCTGTACCACGACCTGGCTCGCCAGCAAGGCAAGGCACAACCCACCGTGGCCCTGACCAGCGCCTGATTCTCGAAGCAATCAGAGCGACAGGGTGCCAAGTGCGCCCTGTCGGCATTTTTGCACCGCTGAAACATTTGCTTGCATTTAATTCAGCAGGATTTTCATTCTCATTCGTCTTTTGAAGAACAGCCCTTTTTGGTTGGGCCTGTGTTCGCCCCTTTTTTCAGAAGACTGACCGATGGCCAAATCACCGAAAAAATCCAAGTCCAAGCTGTGGTTCCTGGTCCACAGCTGGCTCGCCCTGCCGATCTGGTTCTTCGTGCTGATCGTCTGCTTCACCGGCATGCTGGCCGTGGTCAGCCAGGAGATCGTCTGGCTGGCCAACCCCGACGTGCGTGCCAGCAAACCCGACGACAGCGCCGAACGCTTGAGCTTCCAGCAAGTACTCGATGCCCTGCGCAAGGCCGAACCGGACATGGTAGTCAACTCGCTCAGCCAGCCGGACGGCTCGCACTTCGCGCTCACGGCACGGGTCACCTACGCCGATGGCTCCAGCCCGATGCTCTACGTCAACCCTTACACCGGGGCGATCCAGGGCAAGATGCCGGACTTCAACTTCGAAGCCTTCACCCGCGCCCTGCATGGCTGGTGGCTGGTGCCTTTCACCCATGGTTTCAGCTGGGGCTGGTACATGGTGTCGCTGCTCGGGCTGCCGATGCTGGCGTCGCTGGTGACCGGGCTGGTGGTGTACAAGAAGTTCTGGAAAGGCTTCTTCAAGCCGGTACGCACCGGCCATGGTGCGCGCATCTTCTGGGGCGACCTGCACCGCCTGGCCGGGGTCTGGTCGATCTGGTTCATCGCGGTCATTTCCATTACCAGCATCTGGTTCCTGATCCGGGCGATCCTGTCCGACAACCACATCACCATTTCCAGCGAGCCGATCGTACCGGTGATCGCCCGCGAGCAAGTGCCGCAGTCGGTCGATGGCAGCCCGGCGCCACGCATCGACCTGGACGAAGCCGCGCGCATCGCCGGCCTGGCCATCCCCAGCCTGGACATCACCTCCATCTCGCTGCCGGCCACCGCCTACAGCCACATCGAAATGGGCGGGCGTGGCTGGTACCCGCTGATGTTCCAGAGCGCTTCGGTCAACCCTTATACCCGCCAGGTAGACAGCCAGTTCCTGCTCAGCGACCGCTCGGCCCTGGAGTTCGTCACCGAGTCCATGCGCCCGCTGCACACCGGCGACTTCGGCGGCCTGCCGATCAAGCTGGTGTGGTTCTTCTTCGGCCTGATCCTGACCCTGATGGTGTTCAGTGGCCTGCTGATCTGGACCAAACGCACCGCCCAGGCCACCGCAGCGGCGCTAAAACGCGGCGAACGCGCGCCCCGCAGCGCACGCCACGACACCACCTTGGAGGTCCGCCCATGAGCCAGGCCCAAGCCCTGCCCGCCCGCCCACTCAAGCAGTGGTGGCTGAAGTGGCGCTTCCACCTGAATATCCTGTTGATCCTGATCCCTCTGGGCTTCATGCCCAAATACTTCGCTGATGTCCGACTGTTCCGAGGTGACGCCGGGCTCGGGGCGAACCCGATCAACAATATCCAGGTCGGCCCCTACAGCCTCGACCTCGCCGAGCTGCGCAATGAAGCCCCACGCGCCGATGGCCCCGCCGGCCACTTCAAGCTATTCAACGCCGCGCTGTGCAAGGCCTGCGTCAAGGAGGTCAAGGCGGTCTACCTGCGCATCGGCAAGCCGCGCAGCCTGCGCGCCGCCGGCAGCATTTTCTTCGGCGCGCCGTACCGCATGATCACCAACCTGCCGATACCACCGCGCACCCGTGCCGATGCGCAGATATGGATCACCCTCGAAGGCTGGGACGGCAGCCTGCACCAGGCGTCCGTACCCTTGGCAAAGGCTTCGCCAGCCACTGTGGCCTGGCTCGAAAAACAAGGAGGCAAACCATGAAACAGCTGATGCGCAGGCTCGCCCTGCCCTTGCTGGTACTGGCCGCAGGGCCGGCACTGGCCCACAACCCCATGTGCGAGTGCGAGGAAGTCGCCGGCGGCCAGGTGAAATGCACCGGTGGTTTTTCCGATGGCAGTGGCGCGCCTGGGGTAACCCTCGACGTGATCGGCTACGACGAGCAGGTGCTGGTCGGTGGCAAGCTCGGTGACGACTCGAGCCTGACCTTCAAGCGCCCCGACGGCGAGTTCTACGTGCTGTTCGACGCAGGCCCAGGCCATGTCGTGGAAGTCGACCACGCCGACATCGCGCAACCATGAGCAGCCCAGCCATGCGCCACACCCAGGTGGTGCGCCCGGCCGGTGCCGGGCACGAAACCCTCTACGTACTGCTGGCCAGCCTGTTGATTATCGCCCTCGCCGCCAGCGTGGTCCTGCTGCGCGGCGAACGCGAGGACGAGCAGGCCATCGCCGCCCACCAGATCGACGCCCGCCGCGACCTGACCGCAGCCGAACAAGGCATCTATACCGACCTGCGCGTGGCGTTCGACGAGATCCAGCTGCTGCGTGCAGAAAATGCCGCCACGCCCAGCGTCGAAGCCCTGGCAGAGGAAGGCCTGCCACCGTTCGTGGCCGACGCCGGCAGCCAGAGCCGTGGCAACCACCAGTGGCAGTGGCTGCCAAGCGGCGCCTATCTGGGCCGCAGCCAGGCACCGCAAGTGGCGGGCAGTTTCCTGATGATCCTGCCCCATGCTGGCAGTGCCGAGGTCGACGTCTGGTTGCACCGCGACAGCGCCGCCGTGCGCCCTGATGATCTCAGCCAGGCCGCACTGATCGCCGTCGGCTGGCAGCAAGTGGTCAGCCACTACGACGCCGGGGTCACCCGCGAACACCGTCATTGAACCCAAGGATTTCCCATGTTCCGCAAAGCCCTCGCCCTGCTCCTGGCCTGCGCCCTGCCTGCACTGGCCCTGGCCGACACCGGCAAGCCCCTGCGCATCGGCATCACCCTGCACCCTTACTACAGCTACGTGAGCAATATCGTCGGCGACAAGGCCGAAGTGGTGCCGCTGATTCCGGCAGGCTTCAATCCGCATGCCTACGAACCCCGCGCCGAGGACATCAAGCGCATCGGCACGCTGGATGTGGTGGTGCTCAATGGCGTCGGTCATGACGACTTTGCCGACCGCATGATCGCCGCCAGCGAAAAACCCGGCATCAAGACCATCGAAGCCAACCAGAACGTACCTTTGCTGGCGGCCACCGGCATCGCCGCCCGCGGCGCCGGCAAGGTGGTCAACCCGCATACCTTCCTGTCGATCAGCACCACCATCGCCCAGGTCAACAACATCGCCCGCGAGCTGGGCAAGCTCGACCCGGACAACGCCAAACTCTACACCCAGAACGCCCGCGCCTATGCCAAGCGCCTGCGGGCCTTGCGTGCCGAGGCCCTGGCCAAGGTCAGCGAGGCGCCCAGCACCACCTTGCGCGTCGCCACCATCCATGCCGCCTACGACTACCTGGTGCGCGACTTCGGCCTGGAAGTGACGGCCGTGGTCGAGCCCGCCCACGGCATCGAACCGAGCCCGGCGCAGCTGAAGAAGACCATCGACCAGCTCAAGGCGCTGGACGTGAAGGTGATTTTCTCGGAAATGGACTTTCCCTCAGCCTATGTCGAAACCATCCAGCGTGAGTCCGGCGTGCGTCTGTACCCGTTGACGCACATTTCCTACGGCGAATACACCAAGGACAAATACGAAGTGGAGATGAAGCGCAACCTCGACACCGTGGTCCGCGCCATCCAGGAGAACCGCGCATGACCGCCGCTGCCCACCTCACGGCCCCCGGTGGGCCGCGCATCGAGTTCGCCGGCATAGACCTGGCCCTGGGCCGCACGTGCATCCTCGAACAGGTGCAGTTCAGCGTTGCCGCAGGTAGCGTGCATGCCATCGTCGGCCCCAATGGCGGCGGCAAGAGTTCGCTGATCAAGACCCTGCTCGGGCAGATGCCGCACCAGGGCCAGCTGACCGTGCACTGGCCTGGTAAGCAGCAGGTGATCGGCTATGTGCCGCAGGCCCTTGAGTTCGACCGCGGGCTGCCGATGACCGTGGACGACTTCATGGCTGCCATGTGCCAGCAGCGCCCGGCGTTTCTCGGCCTGTCACGGCGGGTACGGCCAGCGATCGATGCGGCGCTGGCACGGGTCGGCATGCTCGAAAAGCGCAAGCGCCGCATGGGTGCGTTGTCCGGCGGTGAACGCCAGCGCGTGCTGCTGGCCCAAGGCTTGATTCCCGAACCGCAGCTGCTGGTGCTCGACGAGCCGATGTCGGCGCTCGACGAAGCCGGCATCCAGGTGTTCGAACAGCTGCTGCAAGGCTGGCGCCAGGCCGGTACCACCGTGCTGTGGATCGAACACGACCTGGCAGCCGTGCTGCGCCTGGCCGACCGGGTCACCGGCCTCAGCCGCCAGGTGCTGTTCGACGCCCCGCCCGCCCAGGCCCTGACCCCGGAACGCCTGCTCGGCCTGTTCTCTGTCCACCCTCGCAGCGAGGGCCTTGCCTGATGAACTTCGACACATTCCGCCAGCTGGTCCAGGCCTGGGCCGGCGCTGGCTACCTGCCGGAGGCGCTGGCTTACGGTTTCGTGATCAATGCCTTGCTGGCCGGTGTGATGATCGGCCCGGTGCTGGGTGGCCTCGGCACCCTGGTGGTGGTCAAGCGCTTTGCCTTCTTCTCCGAAGCGGTCGGCCATGCCGCGCTCACCGGGGTCGCCATCGGCATCCTGCTCGGCGAGCCGTATACCGGCCCCTATGGCAGCCTGTTCGGCTACTGCCTGCTGTTCGGCATTCTGCTCAACTTCCTGCGCAACCGCACCGGGCTGTCGCCGGACACGCTGATCGGCGTGTTCCTTTCGGTGTCGCTGGCCCTCGGCGCCAGCCTGCTGCTGATGCTGGCCGGCAAGATCAACGTGCATATCCTCGAGAACGTGCTGTTCGGCTCGGTGCTGACCGTCAGCGCCCAGGACCTGGTCGTGCTGGGCATCGTCGCGGTGCTGGTGCTGGCACTGGCCCTGCCGCTGTACAACCGCATCATGCTGGCCAGCTTCAACCCGCAGCTGGCGGCGGTGCGCGGGGTGGCGGTGAAGACCCTGGACTATCTGTTCGTGGTGCTGGTGACCCTGGTCACGGTGGCCTCGGTGAAGGTGATCGGGGCGATTCTGGTCGGTGCCCTGCTGGTGATCCCGGCGGCGGCGGCGCGCCTGGTCAGCCAGTCGCTGAAGGGGTTTTTCTTCGTTTCGGTGCTGATTGCCACCCTGAGCACGCTACTCGGCATCCTCCTGCCCATCATGCTTGACCTGCCCGTGCCTTCTGGCGCGGCGATCATTCTGGTCGCTGGTATCTGCTTTGCCCTCGCCGCGCTGGCCCGCGCGCTCGTCCCACGCCTGCAAGGAAACCCGGCATGAACCTGAAACAGCTGACCCTGGCCGTCGCCCTCGCCGGCCTGCCTGCGTTCGCCTCGGCCACGCAAGTGCTGACCAGCCTGCCTGTCACCCACAGCCTGGCCAGCGCCCTGCTCGCCGGCACTGGCGTGCAGCTCACGCGCGCCGCGCCGGCCAACCTGCCGGCCAGCCGCCAACCGTCGTACTTCAGCAGCCGGGGCGGCGCTGCACTGGCCAGCGCCGCACAACAGGCCGATGCCGTGATCGGCGTGCGCTCGATCTGGCGTGACGACCCGCTGTATCCGATGGCGCGGCGCAGCAACATCCGCGTCATCGAGATCGACGCGGCGCGGCCGGTGGACGGCGCGCTGTCGGGCATCGCCGTGAGCGGCGATGACGCCCATGCTGCCTACCCCTGGCTGAACCCGACCAACCTCGGGCGCATGGCCGATGTGCTGGCCAATGACCTGGAACGCCTGGCGCCCGCCGACAAGGAACAGATCCAGGGCAACCTGGCGGGGCTCAAGCGCCAGCTGCTGGAGATGACGGCCAGCAGCCAGACGCAGTTGGCCAAGGTCGACAACCTGAGTGTGGTCAGCTTGTCCGAGCGCCTGGGGTACCTGGCCAGCGGGTTGAACCTGGATGTGGTGGAGCAGCCGTTGCCAGAGGATGGCAAGTGGGATGAGGCGGCGTTGAAAGTACTGGGAGAGAACCTCAAGGAGCAGGATGTGGCGCTGGTACTGGATCATCGGCAGCCGGACCCGGCGCTGGCCAAGGTGATCGAGGCGGCCGGGGCGAAATTGCTGGTGGTGGAGAGTGACCCCGAGGATGCGGTGGCCGGGCTCAAGGCCAGCGTCGAGCAGGTGGTCGGGGCGTTGAGCGAAGGGTGATGTCGCCTGGGAATGGCATCAGGGCTTTCATGTGCCTGCCACAACATCTTCAGCGCCTGTGAGACCGAGCGCCGCCCGCGCGGCGCATCGCGAGCTGCGCTCGCTCCTACGTTTATTTCTGGCCAGTAACGCCTGTGGCAGGCGCGCGCGACCGCCTGGTTTGTACGACTCCATATCGAGTCAGGCGCCAAGGCGCTCGCGCGCAAATCCCCCAGGAATAATTGGCCCGAAACAAACGTAGGAGCGAGCGCAGCTCGCGATGCGCCGCGCGGGCGGCGCTCGATCTCACAGGCGCTGAACCTGTCATGGCGAACACATGGTGGCCCTGACGCCATCCCCGCGCGAACCACCGCAAAGAGGCCGGTACAGGCAGAAAATCTACCGGTTCATGCACCGCTCATAGCGCTCATCCACCCGCCCGGCAAACCAGGCGGTAGTCAGCTTGCGGGTGATCTTCGGGCTCTTCAGCTCGATCCCCGGCAACACCGCCCGCGCAACCGGCTTGCCCGCCGCCGCATCGGCCAGGGCGAACACCCCGCTGTACAGCTTGCTGTCCTCGAACGCCAGGCTGTCGCCCAGCTCCAGCTGGCTGCGGATTTGTGGATTGCGCAGCCCCAGCTTCACCCCCAGCTTGCGCGCCGCCTGCTCGGTGCTGCCGGGCATGATCGAGCCGGGGGCAATCAAGTCGCCATCCAGCGCCAGGTCCACACCCGTGATCTTGCTCAAAGCGCCCTGGAACGCGGCATTGCGGCTGGCGTACCACCCCGCGTTGAAATCGGCGAAGCGGTACAGCTGCCGCTCGTAATGCACCGGGTAACCGAGCAGATGGGCAATACCGAAATACATGCCCCCACGGCGGCTGAAGACCTCCTGGCGAATGCTGCCGTCGTAGGTGTAGGGATAATCCTTGGCATGCTTTTCCGCGAACTCGATGCTGACCTGCATCGGCCCACCGGTATGCACTGGGTTCAAGCCGTCGAGCAAGGTCTTGCCCAACGGCAGGCGAGCGATGAACTCGTCGTACAGCGCACTCAGCTGCTTCTCGCTGCGCACCGCCAGCAGGCGCTGCTGATAGCTCTGGCCATTGCCTGACGGGGTCTTCAGTGCGCCGTCGACCAGCAGCCTGGGAATGTGCAGGCGCGCCGCACGGCGGTCGATTTCCTCACGGGCGATGCGCCCGAGGTTGGGCACCTGCGGGTCGGCGTTGAAGGTCGACTCCTGCTCGGTCACCGCCAGCACCGCGCACAGGTTGCTTTTGCTCGGTGTGATGCGCTGGGCCTCGAACGCCACCTGGATATCCTTGGCCCAGCCTGCGCGGTCCTTGGCCTGGGCCGGTAACAGGCGCATGAGTTGCGCGCGCACCTTGGCCGGGTCGGCTTCGGCCTCTTCCTCGCGGCGCCCGGCGCAGCCCTGCAGCAGCGCCAGCGCCATCAGCCCTGCCGCCAACAGTCGCCCGTTCAGGGCTGGTCACCGACCATGTAGGTCTTGCTGATATGGCGGAACTGCGGGTGGCTGGCGCTGCCCATCAACTCGAACAGAACCATTTCCCGGGTCACCACCTGCGCCCCGGCCTGGCGCATGCGCGCCAGGCCCGCAGCCTTGTTGGCTGGCGTGCGGCTGTCACAGGCATCCTCGACCACGAACACCTGCTTGCCCAGGCCCAGCAGGCCGAGCACGGTCTGCAGCACGCAGACGTGGGTTTCCATGCCGCAGACGATCACTTGCTCGCGGGCCATCAGGCTACCCGGCAGGCACTCGGCAGCCACGCAGGAGAAATGGGTCTTTTCCACCACCTCGGCGGCCGGGGCTACCGCGATCAGTTCCGCCAGGGTATGGCCCAGGCCCTTGGGGTATTGCTCGGAGATCACCACGGGCAATTCCAGGTCGCTGCAGGCGGCCAGCAACCAGCGTGCCCGGGCGCGGGTACCGTGAGGGTCGCTCATGGCACCGATGAGCTTTTCCTGGATGTCGACGACCAGCAGCGTGGCCTTGTGATGTTCGATCAGCATTGTCTGCCCCTCGCCTGGGAAAAGGCCTAGCCTCCCCCAGGCAGGCGGCGACGTCAATCAGGCAGAAAGCCTATGCGCTTCAAGGGCCTGCGTCAGCGCCCCAAGCACAAGGTCCTCGTGCTCGTGGATGAAGAAGTGACCACCAGGGAACATCTGCAGCGAGAACGCGCCATGGGTTACCTGGCGCCAGGCCTGCAGCTGCTCGGCGCTGGCCCGATCCGCATCGCCCCCCAGCACATGCAGCGGGCATTGCAAGGCCAGCCGCTGGCGGTAGACGTAGCGGCCGCAGAGCAGGAAATCGGCGCGCAGGATGGGCAAGGTCAGGCTCATCAGCTCGGCGTTGTCCAGCACCTCTGGCGGAGTGCCATTGAGCTCGCGCAACTCACGCTTGAGCTCATCATCGCTCTTGGGTGCGCGCCAGTTGTTGCCGTCGTAGTCCTCGCGCCGGGTTGGTGCCGCGGTGCCGCAAGCGAACAACGCTGCGGGTGGTGGGCAACCCAGTGCCCGTAGCTCATGGGCCAGCTCGAAGGCCAGCAGTGCGCCCAGGCTGTGGCCGAGCAACGCATACGGGGTGTTGTTGGCAACTGACCGCTGTTCGCTGGCCAGTTGCCGGGCCAGGGCCTGCATATCGGTCTGCAGCGGCTCGCCCATGCGCGCACCTCGCCCGGGCAGCTCGACCGGGCGCACCTGCAGCCAGGCCGGCAGCTTGCGCCGCCAGCGGCTGTAGACCATGGCGCTGGCCCCGGAGTATGGCAGGCACAGCAAGTTGAGCGTGGTCACTGGCCGGCAGCTGCGGCCATCTGCTGGCGCAGGCTCAAGGGGCGCATGTCGGTCCAGACTTCGTCGATATAGGCCAGACAGTCCTTCTTCAGGCCGCTCTTGCCCACGGCGCGCCAGCCTTCGGGGATAGCCTTGTAGTCCGGCCAGATGGAGTATTGCTCTTCGTGGTTGACCACTACCTGGAACTGGATATCGTCGCGATCGAATACGGAAGTCATTGCCTGTCTCCTTGAGTGATGGATGCCACTGCGCAGCTGGCGCAGGGAGGTTCTCAGGTAGACGTAGGGCGTCACTGAAAAATTAGCCTCAGGCGTCCCGCAACAAGTCATGCGCGTCGAGCAGGCGGAACGCCACCTCGGGATTGCGCTCCAGGCCCCGACGAATCGCAGCCGGGATCGACTGGCGGGTCTTGCGGCACAGGCCAGGCTGATCGTCGAGTTCGATGACGATGCCGCGCATGGTACGAACCTCATTGAAGCCAGGACTGATGTGCACACGGATGCCGAGGTTTTCGTACAGCCGTAGCTGCAGGCGCTGCAGGTCTTCGAGGTCCTTGAGCTGTTCAAGGCGTTCGAGCAGGCGCTTCTCCTCCTGGCGGGTGAGCAGGAGGATGCGCTGGGCCGCTGGCGGGTGCTCGGCCAGGTGTTCGCGGCCGCAGTCACAGGCACCAGGGGGGCACGGTTGGCGAAGAGGGGGTGGGCTGCTCATGGAGCAAGCATAGCCTTACCAGCCACTTGGCCGTTAATGCCTGTCGACAACTTTCCTGCCAGGATAAAAAATTTCATAAACCACTGGACCGCCGCCCCTTGCTTCGCCTATAAATCCCCCAAGGGAAATTTATATTCCCATCAAGAAACATCACTTCGCCCGCCGCGAAGCCTCTTTTTGCCCTTGTGCCCGACCTGCCCCACTCCATCACGAGGCCTATCCGACATGCACCCCGCTCCCGATCACTTCATCCTGCGCGTCAGCTGCCCGGCCGTGTCCGGCATCGTCGCCGCGGTGACCACCTACCTGGCCGAGCACGGTTGCTACATCAGCGAGATGGCGCAGTTCGACGACGAGGACAATGGCCGCTTCTTCATGCGCGCGGTGTTCCGCTACAACACCGGCGTCAGCGGCGACACCCCGCAGCTGGAAGCGGGCTTCGCCGACGTGGCCCAGCGTTTCGACATGGACTGGAGCCTGCACAGCAGCGCAAGACCGCTGCGCGTATTGCTGATGGTCAGCAAGTTCGACCACTGTCTGGCCGACCTGCTCTATCGCCACGCCAAGGGCGAACTGGACATGCAGATCACCGCCGTGGTTTCCAACCACCTCGACCTGCGGCCGATGGCCGAGCGCCAGGGCATCCGCTTCGTCTACCTGCCGGTGACCAGGGAGACCAAGGCCGAACAGGAAGCCGCGCTGATGCGCATCGTCGAGGACACCGGCACCGAACTGGTGGTGCTGGCGCGCTACATGCAGATCCTCTCCGATGACCTGTGCCGCCAGCTGTCGGGCCGGGCCATCAACATCCACCACTCGTTCCTGCCCGGTTTCAAGGGTGCCAAGCCTTATCACCAGGCCTACCAGCGCGGGGTCAAGCTGATCGGCGCCACCGCCCACTACGTCACCAGCGACCTCGACGAAGGCCCGATCATCGAACAGGAAGTGCAGCGCGTGGACCACGCCTACGCCCCCGACGACCTGGTGGCGATCGGCCGCGACACCGAGACCATCGCCCTGTCCCGCGCGGTCAAGTACCACCTCGAGCACCGGGTGTTCCTCAACCACGACCGCACGGTGATCTTCAAATGAACGCCATCCCCAGCCTCAAGCTGATCGACGGCAAGGCCACTGCGGCGCGGGTGCTGGCCGAGGTCCGCGAGCAGGTGCAGACCTTGCGCCAGGGCGGCGTGCGGCCGGGCCTGGCCGTGGTATTGGTCGGCGCCGACGCGGCCAGCCAGGTGTATGTGCGCAACAAGGTGCTGCGCGCCGAGGAAGTGGGCATCCGTTCGCTGGAACATCGCCTGCCGGTCGACACCACCCAGGCGCAACTGCTGACCTTGATCGACCGGCTCAACCGTGACAGCGAGGTCAACGGCATTCTCGTGCAACTGCCGCTGCCCAAGCACGTTGACGAACACTGCATTCTCCAGGCCATCGACCCGCTGAAGGACGTCGACGGCTTTCACAGCGCCAACGTCGGCGGCCTGGCCCAAGGCCGCGACGTGCTCACCCCGTGCACCCCGAGCGGCTGCATGCGTCTGCTGCGCGATGCCTGCGGCGAGCTGTGCGGCAAACATGCCGTGGTGGTCGGCCGCTCGAACATCGTCGGCAAACCCATGGCCGCGTTGCTGTTGCAGGCCGACTGCACGGTGACGGTGGTGCACTCGCGCAGCCGCGACCTGCCGGCGCTGTGCCGCCAGGCCGATATCGTCGTCGCGGCGGTCGGCAAGCCGCGCTTGATCGGGGCCGACTGGCTCAAGCCCGGCGCGGTGGTGATCGACGTGGGCATCAACCGCATCGATGAAGGTGGCCACAGCCGCCTGGTCGGTGACGTCGATTTCGCCGCCGCGCTGCCCCAGGTCGCCGCCATCACCCCGGTGCCCGGCGGCGTCGGCCCGATGACCATCGCCTACCTGATGAAAAACACCCTGCTCGCCCTCGACCTGCAGCAACAGGCCGCCCACCAGGAGCGCACCGCATGCCTTTCGCCCTGCTGAAATACGGCCTGAGTGCCGACTACCCGGTGGAGGTCGACCTGCCGCCATCGTGCGAACTCAAGCCACGCTATGACGTGGTAATCATCGGCGGCGGCGGCCACGGCCTGGCCATCGCCTATTACCTGGCCAAGTACCACGGCGTGAACAACGTTGCGGTGCTGGAAAAGGCCTACCTGGGCGGCGGCAACACGGCGCGCAACACCGCAGTGATCCGCTCCAACTACCTGACGTCCGAGGGCGTGCGCTTCTACGCGGAATCGGTGCGGATGTTCCAGAACCTGTCCAACGAGTTCGACTTCAACATCATGTATTCCGAGCGTGGCCAGCTGACCCTGGCGCACACCGACGCCACCGTGCGCGCCTTCCGCCAGCGCGCCGAGGTCAACAAGCACTTCGGCGGGCGCACCGAGATGATCGACCGCCAGCAGATCCGCGAACTGGTGCCGAGCCTGAACCTGGACCCTGGTCACTTGCCGGTGCTTGCCGGCCTCTGGCACATCGATGGCGCCACCGCGCGCCACGACGCGGTGGCCTGGGGCTACGCCAAGCAGGCTGCCAAGCGCGGCGTGCAGATCCACCAGCTGACCGAAGTGCAGGACCTGCTGATCCGCAATGGCCGTATCGAAGCGGTCAAGACCAACCGCGGCACCGTGCAGTGCGGTTGCGTGGTGCAGGCGGTGGCCGGGGCCAGTTCGCTGCTGATGGCCAAGGCAGGCATCCGTGCGCCGATCCACACCTACCCGCTGCAGGCCATGGTCACCCAGCCTTTCAAGCCGTTCCTCGACCCGCTGGTGAGCTCCTCGGCACTGCACTGCTACGTGCAGCAGACCAGCCGTGGCGAGATCGTCTTCGGCGGTGGCTCCGACCCGTACCCGCTGTACAACACCCGCTCCACCCTCGACCTCAAGGAAAGCCTGCTGGCCCATGCCATCGAAATGTTCCCGTTCATGGCCAACGCCAAGCTCATGCGCCAGTGGGCCGGGATGACCGACATGACCCCGGACTACAGCCCGATCATGGGACTGTCGCCGGTCGAGAACTATTACCTGGATGCCGGCTGGGGTACCTGGGGCTTCAAGTCGACGCCGATCTGCGGCAAGACCATGGCCGAGCTGGTCGCCAGCGGCGGCAAGGTGCCGGAAATGATCGCGCCGTTCGCCCTGGAGCGCTTCAGCCGCTTCCAGCAAGTCAACGAAATGGGCGCCACCGCGGCCAGCCACTAGGAGCACCCGACGATGAAGATCCTGACCTGCCCCTTGAACGGCCCGCGCAACATCAGCGAGTTCACCTACGGCGGCGAGTTCAAGCACATGCCCGACCCGGCCAGCTGCAGTGACGCCGAGTGGGCCGACTACGTGTTCAACAGCGACAACCTGGCTGGCGTGGTAATCGAGTGGTGGCTGCACAACCCCTCGAGCTACTGGTTCCTGGCCGAGCGCCACACCGTCAGCGACCAGGTGCTGCGCACCTTCGACCCGAAAGAACTGTTCGGCCGCCGCGTCGACTTCGCCCCCGCCGCCACCCCGGAGATCGCCGGATGAACAGTCTCACTCGCCTTCCCGCGCCCATGGGCCTGCTGATCGACCGCGAGCGGCCCCTGCGTTTCGAATTCGACGGCCAGGCCTGCCCGGGCTTTGCCGGTGACACCCTCGCCAGCGCCCTGCTCGGCAACGGCCGTTGGCTGCTGTCGCGCTCGTTCAAGTACCACCGCCCGCGCGGCCCGCTGAGCATGGCCGGGCAAGACGCCAACACCCTGGTGCAGCTACCCGAAGAGCCCAACGTGCTGGCCGACATGGAAGCCGCCCGTGACGGCCTGGTGGTCACCGGGCAGAACTTCAACGGCAGCCTGGAGCACGACCGCGACGCCTACCTGGGCAAGTTCTCGCGCTTCATGCCGGTGGGCTTCTACTACCGCTCGTTCTACAAGCCCAAGGGCATGTGGAAGGTCTGGGAGCCGCTGATCCGCAAGAAGGCCGGCCTCGGCGTGCTCGACCTCGGCTTCAAGCCGCAGTACTACGACAAGGCCTATCTGTTTGTCGATGTAGCGGTCATCGGTGCCGGCCCGGCCGGCCTGCGCGCCGCGCTGGACGCGGCCAATGGCGGGGCCAAGGTGTTGCTGATCGAGCAGCAGCCGGTGCTCGGCGGCTCGCTGACCTACGCCCGCTTCGACATCGCCGGCACCCGTGCCGCCAGCCTGCGACAGGAGCTGTTGGCCGCCGTCGAGGGGCACCCGAACATCCAGGTGCTCTGCGAAGCCACCTGCAACGGCTGGTTCACCGACAACTACCTGCCGGTAATCCAGCACAAGCGCCTGTACAAGGTGCGCGCCATCCGCTGCCTGGTGGCAGCCGGCTCGTTCGACCAGCCCGTGGTGTTCCGCAACAACGACCTGCCCGGCGTGATGCTGACCAGTGCCGCGCAACGCCTGATGAAGCTCTACGCCGTAAAGCCAGGGCAGCGTGCGGTGATCCTCACCGGCCACGATGACGGCTACCTGGCCGCGCTCGACCTGCAGGAGCAAGGCGTGGCCGTCGCCGCCCTGGTCGACATGCGCGCCGCGCCTGCCGATGCCGCGCTGGCCAGCGAGCTGAAGCGCCGCGACATTCCCCTGCACCTGGGCAGTACCGTGTACGAAGCCCTGCACGAGGCGGGCATGCGCCATGTCACGGGCGCAGACATTCGCCCGATCACCGGCCAGGGTAAAGTTGCCGAGCACGGCCTGCGTGTGGCCTGCGACCTGCTGTGCATGTCCGCCGGCTACATGCCGGTGTATCAACTGCTGTGCCAGGCCGGCGGCAAGCTGGCCTATGACGTCAACCGCGACGAGTTCGCCATCAGCCACCTGCCGGCCGGGCTGGATATCGCAGGCTCGGTGAACGGCCGCCACCACCTGGACAACGTGCTCACCGACGCCAGCCGCGGCGCCGCTGCTGCACTCACGGCCCTTGGCCTGCAAGCAGCAACGCCATCGGCCTACGTTGCCGAGGCCAAAGTCAACTTCCCCTGGCCAATCTTCCCGCACCCCAAGGGCAAGGATTTCGTCGACTTCGACGAGGACCTGCAGGTGCGCGATATCGTCAATGCCACCCGCAGCGGCTACCGCGACGTGCAGCTGGTCAAGCGCTTCTCCACCGTCGGCATGGGCCCGTCCCAGGGCCGCCACTCGGCGCTGCCCACCGCGCGCCTGGTAGCCCAGGCTACCGGCCGCAGCATCAGCGAAACCGGCGTGACCACCGCCCGCCCGCCGTTCCAGGCGGAGAAGCTGGCGCATGTCGCCGGCCGTGGGTTCGACCCGTACCGGCAGACGCCGATGCACCGCCGCCACCTGCAAGCCGGCGCAAAAATGATGCCCGCCGGCATCTGGCAGCGCCCGGCTTATTACGGCAAGCCGCAAGAGCGTGAGCGCTGCATGCAGGAGGAGGCCCGCCATGTGCGCGAGAAGGTCGGCCTGATCGACGTTTCCACCCTCGGCGGCCTGGACGTGCGCGGTCCCGACGCCGCCGAACTGCTGGAGCGCCTGTACACCTTCGGTTTTGCCAAGCTGGCCATCGGCCGCACCCGCTATGCGCTGATGACCAACGATCACGGCGTGGTGATCGACGACGGCGTCTGCGCGCGCCTGGCCGAGCAGCACTTCTACGTCACCGCCACCACCAGCGGCGTGGACCGTATCTACCAGCAGATGCTCAAGTGGAACGCGCAATGGCGGCTGGACGTGGACATCACCAACGTGACTGCCGCCCTGGGCGCCGTCAACCTGGCCGGGCCGCTGTCGCGCCAAGTGCTGGCCAAGGTCTGTGACGACCTTGACCTGTCGGCTGAAGCCTTCCCCTACCTGGGTGTGCGCCTGGGCACGGTGGCGGGTATCCCGGCGCGGATCCTGCGGGTCGGTTTCGTCGGCGAACTGGGTTATGAAGTGCACGTGCCGGCGCGCCACGGCGAACGCCTGTGGGACGCCCTGATGCAGGCCGGTGCCGGGCTGGGCATCCGCCCGTTCGGCGTCGAGACCCAGCGCCTGCTGCGCCTGGAAAAAGGCCACGTGATCATCAGCCAGGACACCGACGGCATGACCCACCCGGCGGAGATCGACATGCAATGGGCGATCGGCCGCAAGAAGCCGTTCTTCGTCGGCAAGCGCTCGATCGAGATCCTTGAAGCGCAGCCGCTCAAACGCAAGCTGGTCGGTTTCACCCTGCCCAAGGGCAGCCCGCAACCGCTGGAAGGCCACCTGGTGCTGGACGGCCCGGACATCAGCGGCAACGTCACCTCCTGCGAGTACTCGCAGACCTTGGGGCAGATCATCGGCCTGGCCTACGCCGGCGCCCACCAGGCGACGCCGGGCATGCACATCCCGATCCGCGTGGAAGGCGGCGTGATGGTCAATGCCAAGGTGGTGCAACTGCCCTTCCATGACCCCGACAACCTGCGCCAGGAGCTCTGAACCATGACCAGCCTGAAAGCTGAAGCCTTCATTCCACGCAGCCCGCGGGCCGAGCTGTTGCACACTTGCGCGTTGACCGACCTCACCGAACTGGCGCGGGTCGGGTTTCGCGGGGGGGACAGTGCGGCCTACCTGGAAGAACGTGGCTACCGTTTGCCGGCGTTGCCCAACCAGGCCGTGCGCCAGGATGATGGCAGCTGGGTGGCGCGCCTGTCAGCCAGCGAGTATCTGTTGCTGGGCAGCTTCACCGACCAGGGCGCGCGGGTGGCCACCGAAGAGCAGGCGTGGGTGCAGGATGCCCGGCGCAACTACCTGCTGCCGCGTCAGGACAGCCATGCCTGGTTGCAGTTGTCGGGGGAGCATTGCAGTGCGGTGATGGCCAAGTTGTGCGGGGTCGACCTGCGTCCGCAGGCCTTTGCGGTCGGTGCCGTGGCGCAAACGTCGGCGGCGCGGATCAATGTGATCGTGGTGAATGTCGGGAGCGATGAACTGCCAGCACTGCAATTGCTGTTCGACCGGGCGTCGCTGGCGTATTTCCAGGCGGCGGTGCTGGATGCCATGGATGAGTTCGATGGCGGGTGGGTCGGGGTGGATGAACTGATGCTTTAGTCTGCACCAGCCTCTTCGCGGGCAAGCCCGCTCCCACAGGATCACCACGGATCCGAATCTTGTGATGATCCTGTGGGAGCGGCGGTGCGGCGATCCGCCTTGTCCCGCGAAGAAGCCAACTCGGTATCAGAGGTGTACCAACCGCTCACGCAGGAAGCTCACGAAGCCCTGCACCGGCCGCGCCACCTGCCGGTGCTGTGGATACACCGCCGACAACTGCAACGCCGGCGGCACCCATTCATCCAGCACCGTCACCAGCCGCCCGTCCGCCAGCGCCTGCCCGACAATGAAGGTCGGCAAATAGGTCACACCCATCCCGGCAATCGCCGCATCCCTGAGCAACTCGCCGTTGTTCGCCCGCATCCGCCCGGTCACCTGAATCGCCTGCGCCTTGCCGCCCTGGCGGAACTGCCACTGCACCTGCCGCGAGTGCCCATAGGGCAGGCAATCATGCTCGGCCAGTTCCTCAGGCTTGGCCGGCACGCCACGTGCGTCGAGGTACGCCGGGCTTGCGCAGTACACCCGTTCGACATCGGCAATGCGCCGGGCAATCAGGCTAGAGTCCTCCAGTGCGCCAATGCGCAGCGCCAGGTCATACCCCTCGCCGATCAGGTCCACCGGGCGATCGCTGAGGTCCACCTCGACATCCACCTGCGGATGCAACTGCAGAAACTCGGTCAGCAGGCAGCCCAGGTGCGCCATGGCAAACGACAGCGGCGCACTCAGGCGCAAGGTTCCACGCAGAGCCTGGGCCTGGCCGCTGATGTCGTGCTCCACCTGTTGCACCTCGCCCAGCAGGCGCAGCGCCGACTGGTAGTAGTGCTGGCCCAGCGGGGTGGCGTCCAGGCGCCGGGTGGAACGGTTGAGCAGACGCACGCCGAGACGCTCTTCGAGCTGCATCAGGCGGCGGCTGACCGATTGCTTGGACATGCCCAGGCGGTCGGCGGCGGCGGTGAAACTGCCGGCTTCCATGACCTGGGCAAAGATGCGCATGTCTTCGTAGGGGTTCATTGTCTCGCTCTTGGTGACAGTCAAACGCTTTATAGCGGCTTTTTCCCGCGAGTGCATCTTCTTAATCTACGCACAGGTCGCAGCGATGGCCCTGAAGGCCAGGCAAGACGCCCATTACCAACACTTGAACAGAAAAGGATTCGCTCATGAACATTGTCCACAAGACCCTCACCGCCTCCCTTCTCGCCCTGTCCGTGTCAAGCGCTTTCGCCGCTGGCAGCCCAGGCGTCGAGCAGCACACCCAGGCCTTCCTCGAAGCGCTTGAGCAAGGGGGCGGCAAGCCGCTCGAACAGCTCAGCCCGAAAGACGCCCGCGCCGTGCTGACCGGTGCCCAGGCTTCGGTGAAGGTCGACTTGTCCGGTATCGAGGTCAAGCAACACACGATCCAGGCCAACGGCCAGTCGATCAAGCTGCAGGTGGTGCGCCCGGCCAATGTCAAAGGTGAGCTGCCCGTGTTCATGTTCTTCCATGGCGGCGGCTGGGTGCTCGGCGACTTCCCGACCCACCAGCGACTGATCCGCGACCTGGTGGTCGGCTCCGGTGCGGTGGCGGTCTATGTGGACTACACCCCTTCGCCAGAATCGCATTACCCGACGGCGATCAACCAGGCCTACGCCGCGACCCAGTGGGTGGCCACGCACGGCAAGGAAATCGGTGTCGACGGCAAGCGCCTGGCCGTGGCCGGCAACAGCGTCGGCGGCAACATGGCGGCGGTGGTCGCGCTCAAGGCCAAAGAGGCCGGCACCCCGGCGCTGCGCTTCCAGCTGCTGCTGTGGCCGGTGACCGATGCCAGCTTCGAGACGGCGTCGTACAAGCAGTTTGCCGAAGGGCACTTCCTCACCACCGGGATGATGAAGTGGTTCTGGGACAACTACACCACTGATGCCAAGGCACGGGCAGAGATCTACGCCTCGCCGCTGCGCGCCAGCAGCGAGCAGCTCAAGGGCCTGCCGCCGGCACTGGTGCAGACGGCCGAGTTCGATGTGCTGCGCGATGAGGGTGAGGCATATGCACGCAAGCTGAATGCGGCGGGCGTGACGGTGACCTCGGTGCGCTACAACGGCATGATCCATGACTATGGCCTGCTCAACCCGCTGAGCCAGGTGCCGGCGGTGAAGGCGGCGATGAGGCAGGCGGGGACCGAACTTAAAGTGCATCTGCAGTGAATCAATGAGCAAAAGACCCGCCAAGGCGGGTCTTTTGCTTTTACTGCGGAAATGGCCCACAGACTTCGATAAATCTGCCATCGGTGCGGCTATCGATGGCCCCATCCGCTCCTATGTAGATATCGATACTTGGCCATCTGGGTTTGACCCGGATGCAGTGTGATCTCCCACGGTTGCTCCAATACAACTCCATGAAAAATTGGTCGTTCGGGAAAATGTGGCCGGCACCGCCGGTGGCTTCACCTGGGTAGATCTCACCTTTTGATATGTCGTGCTGGACATTCAAGATATAGCCAAGACGCCCCTGGCCTTTGTCAGAAAAATGAAAACTCACCTGAGGTGTGGCGACATACCAAAAGATGATAGGCGTAAGCATTATCACCACTACCCAGCGCCAGATATGCCGTTTCGGTTTATTTGCAGGCGTGATCAACTATGGCACCTCCCCAGCTTGAGCGTGGCAATGCTAACACTTCGGCCATGAGTATCTTTGCCGTGATCCCACCATTTGGGTGCAGCTTGTGCAGTTTGATGCCAATGCTGATAGCGACACGATCACCTATGTCATCCCAGGCCCGCAGCCCTTCTATATCAGCAGAGCGATGGGGGCCCTTGCGTTTAGCCCACTTTTGAACTTTCCGAATAGAGTCTGATGCAATCTGCTCAAGCCCAGCACCATCCAGAAGAACACTTTCTGACAGACCACCCGCCCGTCCTACATAGCCGTAGTGGATGTTCGACCAGATGTCGTAGAAGTAGTCGACTTCACCTTGCTTGTGCCAGACCCCGCCGAACTGTTGAGCAATAATCGCCTTGTGATCCCATGGTCTGTTTTGGCCAACCCGCTCAGCCCAGAGCGCCATCGCAGCAGCGATATTACCTAGCTCCATAGCTTTGAAATCAGGAGGTGTCAGGCGTGCATACCAAGGGAGTTTTTGAAACTTTTCATGTTCCTCGGTCCCGTCAAGGCTGGTGAGTTTCTTCATTTTGAGTACGGAGCGATGTGTGATGTTGCGATTCATTTCACCCGCAATGTAACTGGCAACCGGCTCCATCTCGTCAGGATGGTCGCAACTTGCCGGCCCCGACTTAACTTCTGTTGGCACGAGAGGGGAAATGAAGGTTCCTTTACCTGTGTTCGTCTGGCTAGACTGCTGCATAGACAGGTAAGGACCAGCCGCCGCTCCCGGTACTCCCATCGCCACAACCCGATTGCTGCCGCTCGGGCAACCACACGCCACCAACGAACCGTCCACCGCTACAGGTTGGCCATCCGAAATGAAGCCCGCATTGCCTTCGACAACGGTCCCTTCCTCGCCACACAGCGGGCACGCTGTGGTCGGATCACCACAGCGCAGCACCATGCGCCCTTCACAGAGGTAACCGGCGCCGGTCGCGAGGCAAATCGCACCCGTGGTGGTCATGTCTCCATCTACAGCCTGGCTTTTACCGTCAATGATCACAGATCGCATGGGCTCATCTCCTGAGGGTGGAAGCCTCGGAAGCTAGCAGCCTGAAAGCCCCTCCAAACGGCACCTGACACAATCAAGACGTAACCTACGGCAGAAGGAAAAATAGCTGTCAGATCCGTCCTACAACCGTCAGCAAAAAGGAGACAGTTAAACTCGCCAGACTCTATTTTTACGCGATCAGGCTGACAGTAAGCTTCTCCCATCAACCGCCCGACAGCCCTCCCGGCCCCGGCCTTTCAAGGAGAATCAGCATGCTCACCGTCCGTAACGCCCAAGACCGCGGCCTGGCCTACCATGGCTGGCTGAAATCCTTCCA
Source organism: Pseudomonas sp. LRP2-20 (assembly GCF_024349685.1). Taxonomy (NCBI): domain Bacteria; kingdom Pseudomonadati; phylum Pseudomonadota; class Gammaproteobacteria; order Pseudomonadales; family Pseudomonadaceae; genus Pseudomonas; species Pseudomonas sp. LR2-20. The sequence goes on from NZ_AP025944.1 coordinate 3,776,512, forward strand.
CACCTTCTCGTTCGGCCATTACCGCAATCCCGACGAGCAGGGATTCTCTGACCTGCTGGTGATCAACGATGACCGTGTCATCCCTGGCAAAGGCTTTGGCGAGCACCCGCACCGCGACATGGAAATCTTCTCCTACGTGCTCGAAGGTGCGCTGGAGCACAAGGACACCCTGGGCACCGGCTCGGTGATTCGCCCGGGTGATGTGCAGCTGATGAGCGCCGGCCACGGCGTGGCGCACAGCGAGTTCAACCACAGCCAGGCGCAGCCGGTGCACTTCCTGCAGATATGGATCGTGCCCAATGTGAAAGGCGCGACGCCGCGTTATCAGCAGCAGCACTTCAGTGCCGAAGACAAGCGCGGCAAATTGCGCCTGGTCATCTCGCCGGATGGCGCCGAGGGGTCATTGCAGGTGCGGCAGAACGCGCGGGTGTATGCAGGCCTGTTCGATGGGGCGGAACGCGCGACGCTGGCCTTGCCGGAGAACCGCCATGCCTATGTGCATGTGGCGCGCGGCAGCATCGAGCTCAATGGCCAGGTGCTGCATGAAGGGGACGGCGTGCGTGTACGTCAGGAACAACTGCTGGAGCTGGGTAATGGCGTGGATGCCGAGGTGCTGGTGTTCGACCTGCGGCCCCATGAGTTGCCTGGCATGCCGTAAGCAGGATCGGCCTCTTCGCGGGCAAGCCCGCTCCCACAGGTAACGCACACATTCTGAAGACTGTGCAGCACCTGTGGGAGCGGGTTTACCCGCGAAAGGGCCATCAGCCTTCACTCAAGGCTCGAACCCTTCAACGATGATCACCTCAGCCTTTGCCGCCCCTTGGCGATGGCTGCACGCCTCCTGATACAGCGCCGACCGGTAGCACGCCACCGCCTGCTCATACGAATCGAACTCGATCACCACGCTACGCTGTGGAGTGGGCCGCCCCTCCATCGCCTCGCTGCGCCCGCCGCGGGCCAGGAAGCGGCCGCCGAATGCCTTGAAGGCAGCGGGAGCACGTTGGGTGTACTGCTGATATTGCTCGGGGTCGGTGACGTCGACGTGGGCGATCCAATAGGCCTTCATCCGCTGCTCTCCTGTTTTGGCAGTATTTGTGTATGATGGTATACCATAAAAATCACCCCACCACAGTGAGCGTGCAACATGGCTTTCAACACCATCGAGGAACTCCTCGAGGACTACCGGCAAGGCAAGATGGTCCTGCTGGTGGACGACGAGGACCGGGAAAACGAAGGCGACCTGCTGATCGCCGCCGAGCGCTGTGACGCCCAGGCCATCAACTTCATGGCCCGCCAAGCGCGCGGCCTGATCTGCCTGACCCTGACCGACGAACACTGCCAGCGCCTGGGCCTGGAGCAGATGGTACCGGCCAACGGCAGCGTGTTCAGCACGGCCTTCACCGTGTCGATCGAAGCCGCCAGCGGCGTTACCACCGGCATCTCCGCCGCCGACCGGGCACGCACCGTAGCCGCCGCCATGGCACCCAATGCTCGCCCAGAAGACCTGGTGCAGCCGGGCCACATCTTCCCCCTGCGCGCCCGCGAAGGCGGCGTGCTGACCCGCGCCGGGCACACCGAAGCCGGTTGCGACCTGGCCCGCCTGGCCGGTTTTACCCCAGCCTCGGTGATCGTCGAAGTGCTCAACGATGACGGCACCATGGCCCGGCGCCCCGACCTGGAAGTGTTCGCCGCGCAGCATGGCATCAAGATCGGCACCATCGCCGACCTGATCCACTACCGCCTGAGCACCGAGCAGACCATCAAACGCATCGGCGAGCGCGAACTGCCGACCGTGCATGGCACGTTCCGCCTGGTGACCTACGAGGACCGCATCGAAGGCGGCGTGCACATGGCCATGGTCATGGGCGACATCCGCCGGGAGCAACCGACTTTGGTGCGGGTGCACGTGATCGACCCGCTACGCGACCTGGTCGGCGCCGAATACGCCGGCCCCGCCAACTGGACATTGTGGGCGGCGTTGCAGAAAGTGGCAGAGGAAGGTTGCGGGGTGGTGGTGATCCTGGCCAACCATGAATCTTCCCAGGCGTTGCTTGAGCGCGTGCCGCAGCTGACCCAACCCGTTCGGCCTTATCAGCGCGGGCAGTCGAAGGTGTATTCGGAGGTCGGTACCGGGGCGCAGATTCTGCAAGACCTCGGCGTCGGCAAGCTGCGTCACCTCGGCCCACCGCTGAAATATGCCGGGTTGGCTGGGTATGAACTGGAAGTGGTGCAAAGCATTCCGTTCGAGCCTGGCCTGCTGGGTTGAAACACGGCCCCCTGTGGGAGCGGGCTTGCCCGCGAAGCAGCTACCGCGGGGCATGGCACGGGCTCCGCCCGTGTTCGCGGGCAAGCCCGCTCCCACAGGGACCGCGCAGGCTTTCTGATCCTGGACAAAGCAATCTGACCAAACCTGACGCGGAGTGATGGCCGGTCGCCTCATACCTCTTGCCAAAAGTTTGGAATACCATAATATGATATCCCGTAGACCTTAAATCTGCAGGCCGGCACCTACAATTACAAACGGCCACAAGACACTTTGTTTTAGCTGCTCCCCGAACACTGTTGGCGGGCGCACCAGAAGCCCCGCCTCGAATAACAAAAGCAACGAGGGCGTAACCATGCTGTTGAGCAAACGTGTAACCGCAGTGCTGTCCGCCAGCCTGCTGACCCTGGCATGTCAGGCCGCCCAGGCTGCTGACAGCCTGAATTTCGTCAGCTGGGGCGGTACCACCCAGGACGCCCAGAAAGAAGCGTGGGCAGTACCCTTCACCAAATCCACCGACATCAAGGTCGTCCAGGACGGCCCCACCGACTACGGCAAGCTCAAGGCCATGGTCGAGAGCGGCAACGTGCAGTGGGACGTGGTCGACGTCGAAGCCGACTTTGCCCTGCGTGCCGCCAGCGAAGGCCTGCTCGAACCCCTCGATTTCACCCAGATCAAGCGCGACAAGATCGACCCACGCTTCGTTTCCGACCACGGCGTCGGCTCGTTCTTCTTCTCCTTCGTACTCGGCTACAACGAAGGCAAGCTCGGTGCCAACAAGCCCGCCGACTGGACCGCGCTGTTCGACACCAAGACCTATCCTGGCAAACGCGCCCTGTACAAATGGCCCAGCCCCGGGGTGCTGGAACTGGCTCTGCTGGCCGACGGCGTAGCACCCAAGGACCTCTACCCGCTGGACCTTGACCGCGCCTTCAAGAAACTCGACACCATCAAGAAGGACATCGTCTGGTGGGGCGGTGGCGCCCAGTCGCAGCAGCTGCTGGCCTCCGGTGAAGCCTCCCTCGGCCAGTTCTGGAACGGCCGCGTCTATGCCCTGCAGCAAGACGGTGCTCCGGTGGGCGTGAGCTGGAAGCAGAACCTGGTCATGGCCGACTTCCTGGTCATCCCGAAAGGCTCGAAGAACAAGGACGCGGCCATGAAGTTCCTGGCCAATGCCAGCAGCGCCGAAGGCCAGGCCGCGTTCGCCAACAAGACCGCCTACGCCCCGGTGAACCTCGACAGCGTCGCCAAGCTCGACAAAGACCTCGCCCCGAACCTGCCGACCGCCTATGCCCAGGACCAGGTCACCCTGGACTTCGCCTACTGGGCGAAGAACGGCCAGGCCATCGCAGCCCGCTGGAATGAGTGGTTGGTCAAATGAAAGTCGCCATCAACGCCCTGCATAACGCGCAAGGTGCCCCCACGGGCGCCGGCGCCCCGGGAACGGCCCCGCGCCGCATCAGCCTGAGCCAGCGCTGGAAAGGCAGCCGCAACCTGCTGCCGGCCCTGCTGTTTCTCGGTCTGTTCTTCTTCGCCCCCCTGGTCGGCCTGTTGCTGCGCGGGGTGCTGGAACCAACGCCAGGGCTGGGCAACTACGAGCAGCTGTTCGCCAACTCGGCCTATGCACGGGTGCTGTTCAATACCTTCTCGGTAGCCGGCGTGGTCACCCTGATCAGCGTGTTGCTGGGCTTCCCGCTGGCCTGGGCAATCACCCTGGTGCCCAAGGGCTGGGGCCGCTGGCTGCTGAACATCGTGCTGCTGTCGATGTGGACCAGCCTGCTGGCGCGTACCTACTCGTGGCTGGTGTTGCTGCAGAGCTCGGGGGTGATCAACAAGGCGTTGATGGCCATGGGTATCATCGATACCCCGCTGGAAATGGTGCACAACCTCACCGGCGTGGTGATCGGCATGAGCTACATCATGATCCCGTTCATCGTGCTGCCACTGCAGGCGACCATGCACGCCATCGACCCGATGGTGCTGCAGGCCGGCTCGATCTGCGGCGCCAGCCCGTGGACCAACTTCTGGAAGGTGTTCCTGCCGCTGTGCCGCTCGGGGTTGTTCTCCGGGGCGCTGATGGTGTTCGTGATGTCGCTCGGTTACTACGTCACCCCAGCCCTGCTCGGCGGTGCGCAGAACATGATGCTGCCTGAATTCATCATCCAGCAGGTGCAGTCGTTCCTCAACTGGGGCCTGGCCAGCGCCGCCGCCGCACTGCTGGTGGTGATCACCCTGGTGCTCTTCTACCTGTACCTGAAGCTGCAGCCGGAATCCCCGGTTGGCAACGCGAGGTAAACCGCCATGCTCCTGTCTCCCAATGCCATGGGCCGCCCGCTGCGTACGGGCCTGTACCTGACCACCGGGGTCATCGCGGCCTTCCTGCTGCTGCCGGTGGTGTTCATCGTGCTGCTGTCGTTCGGTTCATCCCAATGGCTGGTGTTCCCGCCGCCGGGCTGGACCTTCAAGTGGTATGGCCAGTTCTTCTCCAACCCGGAGTGGATGGACGCCGCCCTGGCCAGCCTCAAGGTCGCCGTGCTGACCACTATCGCTGCCGTGCTGCTCGGCCTGCCCACCGCCTTCGCCCTGGTGCGTGGCCGCTTCCCTGGCCGCGAAATGCTCTACGGGCTGTTCACCATGCCGATGATCGTGCCACTGGTGATCATCGCCGTGGCGGTGTACGCGCTGTTCCTCAAGCTGGGCTACACCGGCACGCTGTTCGCCTTCGTGGTCAGCCATGTGATCGTCGCCCTGCCCTTCACCATCATCTCGATCATCAACTCGCTGAAGCTGTTCGACCAGTCGATCGAGGATGCCGCGGTGATCTGCGGCGCCTCGCGACTGCAGGCGATCTTCAAGGTGACCTTCCCGGCCATTCGCCCGGGCATGATCGCCGGCGGTCTGTTCGCCTTCCTGGTGTCGTGGGATGAAGTGGTGCTGAGCGTGATGATGGCCAGCCCCGACCTGCAGACCCTGCCGGTGAAGATGTGGACCACCCTGCGCCAGGACCTGAGCCCGGTGATCGCCGTGGCCTCGACCCTGCTGATCGGCCTGTCGCTGCTTGTCATGTTCATTGCCGCCGCCTTGCGCCGGCGCACCGAAGTCAACGCCTGAGCGTGCGGAGAAAACAACAATGAGTGCAGTCATCAAAGACAACGCGCACGGCAAGACCCTGGTCAGCCTGCGTGGCCTGAACAAGCACTACGGCGACTTCACCGCCGTGGACAACCTCGACCTGGAGATCCAGGACGGCGAGTTCCTGACCTTCCTCGGTTCCAGCGGCTCGGGCAAGTCCACCACGCTGTCGATGCTGGCCGGCTTCGAAACGCCGAGCAGCGGCGAGATCCTGGTCGACGGCCAGTCGCTGGTGAACGTGCCGCCGCACAAGCGCGACATCGGCATGGTGTTCCAGCGTTACTCGCTGTTCCCGCACCTGAACGTGCGTGACAACATCGGCTTCCCGCTGGCCATCCGCAAGCTCAGCGCGACCGAGACCACCAAACGCGTCGACGCCATGCTCAAGCTGGTGCAGCTGGAAAAATTCGCCCACCGCAAGCCGTCGCAGATGTCCGGTGGCCAGCAGCAGCGCGTGGCGATCGCCCGAGCGCTGGTGTACGAACCACGCATCCTGCTGATGGATGAACCGCTCGGTGCGCTGGACAAGAAGCTGCGTGAAGACCTGCAGGACGAGTTGCGCCAGCTGCACCGCCGGCTGGGCATCACCATCGTCTACGTGACCCATGACCAGGAAGAAGCCATGCGCCTGTCCCAGCGCATCGCCATCTTCAGCCATGGCAAGATCGTTGGCCTGGGTACCGGTTACGACCTTTACCAGAACCCGCCGAATGCGTTTGTCGCGTCGTTCCTGGGCAACTCGAACTTCCTGCGGATCAAGGCCAACAGCAATGGTGCGGGCAGTTTCGAGGGCCAGCCGGTGGCAATCCGCCTGACCCCAGGCCTCACTCCCCAGCAGGATGCACTGATCATGGTGCGGCCGGAAAAGGCACTGGCCCTGACGGCCGAACAGGCCGCGCGCGAGCCGTTGCCGGCGGGCTGGAACGAGGTCAGTGCGAAGGTCGGTGAGGTGCTGTTCCTGGGCGAGAGCCAGACTTGCCATGTGGTGACCGCCGGCGGTACCGAGTTGACGGTAAAGGCACTGTCGGCCGCCGGCATGCCGATGCAGCCGGGGGATTCGGTAAAAGTGCGCTGGGCGGTCGCGGATGCCTGCATCTATACCGAGTGGGCGGAGAGTGACCTGAGCAAGTCGGCTGGGGCGCATTGAGGCCGGTGCGTGGGTGGCTTGGCTGTAACATTTCGGTCACCCCCGCGTCGTAATCTGCCGGGCAACGCTATGCCACAAGGTCGCCCGGCATGTTCCGCCTGCTGCTCCTGCTGCTTCCCCTGCTCCCGCTGACAACCCTGGCCGAGACGGGCCACCTGCGTGTGCAAGGGTCCAACACCATTGGCGCGGCTCTGTTGCCGGCGCTGGTGCAGGGGCAACTGTGGGCGCAAAGGGCGACTGATGTACGACAGTCACCTGGCGCAGTTGCGAACGAAACCGTAATCAACGCACGCGATGCCCAGGGCCAAGCGCTGCGCATCGACATCGCCGCGCATGGCTCCAGCACCGGTTTCGCCGCACTGGGCCATGGCAATGCCGACCTGGCTGCGGCCTCACGCCCCATCAGCGACGCCGAGGTGCGCCAGCTCAAGGCGCTGGGTGACCTGCGCTCGGCCAGCGCCGAGCAGGTCATCGGCCTGGATGGCGTGGCCGTCATCGTCCACCCCGACAACCCGTTGCCACAGCTGACCACTCAGCAGCTGGCGCAGATCTTCTCCGGGCAGATCCAGCGCTGGGAGCAACTTGGCGTGGCGGGCGGCGCCATCCACCTGTATGCGCGGGATGACCGCTCCGGGACCTATGAGACCTTCAAGGCGCTGGTGCTGGAACCACAGCATGGCGAGCTGGCGAGCCAGACGCAGCGCTTCGAGTCCAGCGAAGCACTGGCCGAACGGGTCGGTAGCGATCGCCAGGCCATCGGTTTCAGCAGCCTGGCGGCCGTGCACAGGGCCAAGGTGCTGGCGGTGGCCGAAGGCGATGCGCCAGCCCTGTTGCCGGACCGCCAGCTTGTGGCCAGTGAAGACTACCCGCTGTCACGGCGGTTGTACTTCTATCTGCCCGCCAATGCCAAGCCCCAGGCCCGGGCGCTGGCGGACTTCGCCCAGAGCCCGGCCGGCCAGGCCATCGTTGCCGCACAGGGCTTCGTCTCGCAGCAGGTCAGCGCACAACCGGTACCGACGCAGGCCGACATGCCACCGCGCTACCGCAGCCTGGCCCAGCAGGCGCAACGCTTGAGTGTCAACTTCCGCTTCCAGGAAGGTAGCGCCAGCCTCGACAACAAGGCCCTGCGCGATGTGCAGCGAGTCACCGAATACCTGCGCCAGGCCGGCAAGCTGCAAAGCAAGGCGGTGCTGGTGGGTTTTGGCGACCCCAAGGAAACGCCTGGCCGTGCAGCCCTGCTGTCGCGCCTGCGCGCCCAGGCCGTACGCCGCGAACTGGCACGCGGTGGCGTCGAGGTGCTGGAGGTGACCGGCATGGGCGATGAATTGCCCATCGCCGGCAATGACAGCGAACAAGGCCGCTTGCGTAACCGACGGGTGGAAGTCTGGGTCTACTGAAAAGCAAAGAAATGTAACAGCTCAACACTCGGCATCACCGGCAAACGGGTCTAGGCTCAAGCTCACGTGATACCGGGCCCCTCTGACGGCTGCCAAGCCGTGATGTCGGATCACTGTTGCGATCTTCACATGGCAACGTCGACTATCAAGGAGGGGCTCATGGCAGCTCTACAGACATTCCTCACCACCCCGTTTCTTGGCACCAGCACCTGGTTGTGGCTGGTATTCATGGCCATCGTCATCGGTTTGCTGGTGCTGGACCTGGGCGTGCTGCACCGCCAGGACCGCGAGATCGAAATGCGCGAGAGCCTGCTGCTGTACTCGGGCTATTTCAGCGTCGGCGTGCTGTTTGGCCTGTGGGTCTGGCATGAACTGGGCGCGCAGTCCGCACTGGAGTTCTACACCGGTTTCCTGGTGGAACAGTCGCTGTCGATGGACAACGTGTTCGTCATGGCGATGATCTTCGGCTTTTTCGCCATCCCCCGCCGCTATCAGCACCGGGTACTGTTCTGGGGCATTCTCGGGGTGGTGTTCCTGCGTGCGATCATGATTGGCGTGGGGGCGGCGCTGGTGCAGAACTTCGCCTGGGTGCTCTACCTGTTCGGCGCGTTCCTTCTGTTCACCGGGGTGAAGATGGCCCTGTCGAGGGAAGACAGCCACCCCGACCTGGCCAACAACCCGATCTTGAAATTCGTCCGCAGGCACATGCGTGTAACCGATCAGATCCACGGCTCGCACTTCTTCGTACGCCTGACGCCACCTGGTGCCAGCAAGGCCCTGCGTTATGCCACACCGCTGTTCCTGGCACTGGTGCTGATCGAGCTGGCCGACCTGGTGTTCGCCGTCGACAGCGTACCGGCCATCTTCGCCATCACCCAGGACCCGTTCATCGTCTACACCTCGAACATCTTCGCCATCCTCGGTCTGCGCTCGCTGTACTTTGCCCTGTCGGCACTGATGCACCGGTTCGTCTACCTCAAGTACGCGCTGGCGCTGGTGCTGATCTTCATCGGCTGCAAGATCTTCTACCACGGCATGGTGGGCAAGGTGCCGGCATTGCTGTCGTTGGGGGTGACGTTCGGGTTATTGCTCGGTGGGGTGGTGGTTTCGTTGATCAAGACGCGGGGGGAGCAGACCACGCTGGCCAGCACCGAGCTTGAGCAGGCAGCGCCCGGGAACGACAAGGCGGTGAAGAAAGAGGAAGACCCGCAGATGCGGGTCTGAGTTGCAATCATTTCTTACTCACAGAGTCTCCCGCTGCCCCGGACTCATCTGTTCCAGACAGGGATTACTTGTGATGGCTGACATCGCGATGTGAGAGTGAATGTTCTTTCAACCAGCCCTGAAGAATTTTCTGCATCAGGCTGATGGAAAGTTCCTACAGCATCAGTTGGCTTCCCTGACTGTCCATCGATTCCAGACTTAGCCAGCATGCACACTCCCCCTGAAGGAGTGCCCCATGCAAAAACTTCCGATACCTGACCTCACCCAATTACGCGTAAGTCGCAAACTCATTGCCACAGTTGCCATACCGGTGATTACCGGAGGCGTCCTGGCCGTCCTGTTCAATGCGGTGATGTTCTACAACGAAGCAGGCCAGATGACCCACGTGCGCACGATCTTCGGCGAGGAAAAGGTGGTCGAGGAAGTGGGCTACGCCACAAAGTGGTTCGGCCGCAGTACCGCCTGGCGGCGCACCATCGGGGTACAGTCGGCGTTGCAGGTGGACAGCCAGGACGACAACCGCAGCGGGCACCCCGCGGTAGCCATCGAGAACCTGCCCATCGTGTTCCTCGGCAACGTCGACGCCAAGGCCGAGTTCAGTACCCAATTCCGCCTGCCCTCGGGCGAGGCCTTCCTGAAAATCGCCCAGGAGTACCGCACGCCGGACAACTTCCTGCAGCGTGCCTTGCTGCCAGCCGTCAAGGAAACCTTGCAGGCCACGGCCTCGTTGATGAGCGCAGACGACTACTACGCCGGCAATCGCAGCCACTTTGGTGCTGAGTTCGAAAATCAATTGCGCAACGGGCTTTACCTGACCAGCCGCAAGGAAATCCGCGTGCAGCGCGACAACTATCCCGCGCAAACAGCGATCCTGCAGTCCGGCACCGAGCAAGGCAGTTTCGGCGACAACAGCGCGACCCGTTTCGTCATCGAGAAAAAGCTCGACAAGGACGGCCAGGAGTTACGCAAACAGCAGCAATTCCGCCTGTTCGGTGTCGAGGTAGCCGATGCCCGGGTAACCCATATCGACCCGAACCCCCAATACCAGCAGCGCATGGTGCGGGTACAACAGGCACTGGCGGAACTGGCGGTGGCGCGGCAGAACCGGCTCAAGGAAGAAGAAGAGAAGCAGCTGGTGTCCGCCCGTGGTGCCAAGGATGTCGAAGCCAAGCGCCAGGAAAGCCTGCGCCAGCAGATCGAGCGCACCACCGCAGCCGAGACCGAAAAGCAGCTCACCCTGATCAACGCCGAACGGGAAAAGCGCCGCGCCGAGATCGACATGCAGACCGCCGAGCTGCTGCGCGACAAGGCCCGGGTCACCGCCGAAGCCACCCGGATCACCGCCGACGCCGAGGCGCATGCCCGCGAGGCCTCGCTCAAGGCGGACGGGGCCTTGCAGACCAAGCTGGACGCGCTGGTACAGATCAACCGCGTCTGGGCCGAAGCAGCAGCACGGGCGCCCGTGCCAAGCGTGATGATGGGTGGTTCAGACACTGGCGTGGGGCGTCAGGATGAAATGAGCAAGTTGATGACGGTACTGGCCACGAAGGCGGCCAAGGATCTGGTGGTTGACCTCAAAACCCAATGAGTCCGTACCGGCCTCTTCGCGGCGGTTCGACGCCCCGTTTAACCCGCGAAGAGGCCCGAGCAGGCTTGCATCACCTTCCGCCGCGCAGCATCTCCACCGGCACATACTTGCCGATCTCGTACTTGCCGATCGCCGCCCGATGCACCTCATCCGGCCCATCAGCCAGGCGCAGTGTACGTTGCATGGCATACATGTAGGCCAGCGGGAAATCACCACTCACCCCGGCCCCGCCGTGCATCTGGATCGCCCGGTCGATCACCTTCAACGCCACGTTCGGCGCCACGACCTTGATCTGCGCGATCTCGCTGCGCGCGACCTTGTTGCCGACGGTGTCCATCATGTAGGCCGCCTTGAGCGTCAACAGGCGCGCCATGTCGATCTCCATGCGCGAGTCGGCGATCTTGTCGACATTGCCGCCCAGGCGCGCCAATGGCCGGCCGAAGGCCGTGCGCTCGACCGAGCGCTTGCACATCAGTTCCAGTGCCCGCTCGGCCATGCCGACCGAACGCATGCAATGGTGAATGCGGCCCGGGCCCAGGCGGCCCTGGGCGATCTCGAAACCACGCCCCTCCCCGAGGATCACGTTCTCATATGGCACCCGCACATTCTCGAACAGCACTTCGGCATGGCCGTGCGGCGCATCGTCGTAACCGAACACCGGCAATGGCCGGACGATCTTCACCCCCGGTGCATCGGTCGGTACCAGCACCATCGAGTGCTGCTGATGGCGTGGACCGTCGGGATTCGACAGGCCCATGAAGATCATCACCTTGCAGCGTGGATCGCAGGCGCCGGAAGTCCACCACTTGCGGCCGTTGATCACCCACGCGTCACCGTCACGCACGGCAGTGGCAGCCATGTTGGTGGCGTCCGAAGACGCCACGTCCGGTTCGGTCATGGCAAATGCCGAACGGATCTCGCCGCGCAGCAGCGGCTCCAGCCACTGGCGCTTCTGTGCTTCGCTGCCGTAGCGCACCAGCACTTCCATGTTGCCGGTGTCCGGCGCCGAGCAGTTGAACGGCTCCGGGCCCAACAACGAACGGCCCATGATCTCGGCCAGTGGCGCGTATTCGAGGTTGCTCAGGCCGGCGCCGTATTCCGACTCCGGCAGGAACAGGTTCCACAAGCCCTCGGCCCGGGCCTTGGCCTTGAGCTCTTCCATGATCGCGGTGGGTTGCCAGCGGTCACCCTCGGCGACCTGGCGCTCGAACACCGCCTCAGCGGGATAGACATAAGCATCCATGAAGGCACTGACGCGTTCACGCAGTGCCTGGACCTTGGGCGAATAGGCGAAATCCATCGGGGCTACCTTCACGGTTCGAAGTACATGGGCAGAGCCTAGAGCAGCCGGCCTCGATCTACCTAGTCTATTTTTCGCGTGTATAAACATTCATAACCGATATATGATCGGCCAATAATTCCAACAAAGAGCGGCGCCATGAACCTCAGCAAGGTCGACCTCAACCTGTTCATCGTCTTCGACGCGATCTACACCGAAGCCAACCTGACCCGCGCCGGGCAGATCGTCGGCATCACCCAGCCGGCGGTGTCCAATGCCCTGTCGCGGCTGCGCGAAACCTTCAACGACCCGCTGTTCGTACGTACCGCCCAGGGCATGGTGCCCACACCCATGGCCCAGAACATCATCGGTCCGGTGCGCAATGCCCTGGCACTGCTGCGCACCTCGGTGCAGGAAAGCCGCATCTTCAACCCGCAGCAGGCCAACAAGACCTTCCGCATCAGCATGACCGACCTCACCGAGGCGGTGATCCTGCCGCCGCTGTTCCAGCGCCTGCGGCGCCTGGCCCCGGCGGTGCTGATCGAAAGCTTCCTGTGCAAGCGCCGCGAAACCACCAAGGAACTCGCCGCCGGGCGCCTGGACTTCGCCGTCGACGCGCCGCTGAACACCGACCCGCAAGTGCGCCATGTCAAACTGATGCAAGACCGCTACGTCTGCGCCCTGCGCCAGGGCCACCCGCTGGCGGATGCCAAGCTGACCCTCGACAACTACCTGGGCATGACTCACATCCATATCTCCAGCCGCCGCAACGGCCTGGGTTATGTCGACCTGGCACTGGGCAAGATGGGCGTGCAACGCAAGGTCGCGCTGCGCTCTCAGCATTACCTGATGGCGTCGCAGGTACTGCAGCAGACCGACATGGCCATGACCGTGCCCGAGCGCTTCGCCCGCCGTCACCAGCTGCGTTTCCAGCCGCTGCCGGTGGAGGTGCCGCCGCTGGAAACACACCTGTACTGGCACGAAAGCACCGATCAGGACCCGGCCAACCGCTGGATGCGCGAACAGATCATCGAATTGTGCGAGCGTGTGGTGGCTGAAGAGGAGCGTGCGATGGAGACTGCCTGAGCCCACGCGAAGCTGTGTGGGCTCGTTGCGTGCCCACAAGGCGAAAAATCTATTCCATCTTGATCTATCAATAGAGAAAAATATTCTCCAAAAACTGCAATCAGGCAGCATAAAGGATAAATTCATTTTCACTCTAGCGCGTACGCTTGCTGCAACGATTGCCGACACCACGGCAACATTGCACGGACCCGCCCCATGCCTAGCGCCCCTCTCTATTTCGACTACGCTGCCACCACTCCGGTCGATGACCGGGTCATCGAAACCATGCTCACTTGTCTAGGTCGCCAAGTGAACTTCGGCAACCCCGCGTCCAGTGGCCATGCCTACGGCCAGGCCGCACGCGAAGTGGTCGAGCAGGCTCGTCGGCAAGTGGCCGAGCGGGTCGGCGCCCGAGCCGACGATATCGTCTGGACATCCGGCGCCACCGAGTCCAACAACCTGGCGCTCAAGGGCATCGCTCAGGGCATGATCCAGCCGGGCCACCTGATCACCAGCCAGCTCGAGCACAAGGCCGTGCTCGACACTGTCAATGAACTGGAGCGCCAGGGCTGGGCCATCACCCTTCTGGCGCCGGACGCCAGCGGCCTGATCCAGCCCTACGCTGTGCAGGCGGCCCTGCGCGCCGATACCCGCCTGGTGTCGCTGATGGCCGTGAACAATGAATTAGGCACCGTTACCGATTTTGCCGCCATCGGCGAACGGGTCCGCGCCCATGGCGCCTTGCTGCATGTGGATGCGGCCCAGGCGGTCGGCAAGCTGGCGATCGACCTGCAGGCGATGGCGGTGGACCTGATGTCGTTCTCGGCGCACAAGGTGTATGGGCCAAAAGGCATCGGCGCGCTGTATGTCGGGCCTCGCGCCCGTGAGCTGATGCGGGCGCAGATCCACGGTGGCGGGCATGAGCAAGGGCTGCGCTCGGGTACCTTGCCGACGCATCAGATCGTTGGCATGGGCAGCGCCTTCGCCTTGGCCGGTGAGCCGGGTGACAGCGAGCACCAGCGTATCGAGCAATTGGCCAAGCGCTTGCGTGAGGGGTTGCTGGCATTGCCTGGCGTCAGCCTCAATGGCTGCGCCATGCAGCGCATTCCTCACACTTTGAACCTGTGCATCGAGGCTAACGGGTTCAACAGCATGGCCTTGGCCAGTGAACTGGCACTATCGACCACCTCGGCATGCAACTCGGCGAGTAACGCGGCTTCGCATGTGCTGTTGGCGCTGGGGCTGGATGAGGTGCGGGCGCGCAAGAGTGTGCGCATGAGTATCGGGCGGTTTACCAGCGAGGCCGAGGTGGACACGGCGATCGCGGTGTTCGGGCGGGCTTTGACTGCGGCTTCGGCGTCACCCTGGTAAGGGCCAGGTGCCTGCCACAACATCTTCAGCGCCTGTGAGGTCGAGCGCCGCCCGCGCGGCGCATCGCGAGCTGCGCTCGCTCCTACGTTTGTTTTTGGCCAGTTACGCCTGTGACAGGCGCGCGCGGCCGCCTTGTTGGTACGACACGATAGCGAGTCATGCGCCAAGGCGTCCGCGCACATATCCCACAGGATAAACTGGCCCGAAACAAACGTAGGAGCGAGCGCAGCTCGCGATGCGCCGCGCGGGCGGCGCTCGATCTCACAGGCGCTGCAAGGCCCACGGCAACCACCCCAGGCCCCACTGCCCTCTCAGAGGAAGGTAAACACCGTCGAAGCCGGCAGACGCGACTTGTTCAGCCCGGCATTGAAGTCCGCCTCGCTGCGATACCCCAGGCTCAACACCACCACACTGCTGTAGCCCTGCTCACGCAACCCCAGTTCGGCATCCAGTACCTTGCTGTCGAAACCTTCGATCGGCGTGGCATCCAGACCGTGCGCCGCGGCACCCAGCAATGCGGTACCCAAGGCCAGGTAGGTCTGTTTCTCCATCCAGTGCTGCAGGTCCTTCTGATCGAAACGATGCAGGTCCACATAACCGCGACGGCTCTGGTTCTGCGCTGCACGCGCCTGCTCGTCGCGGAAGCGGCCATCGGCCTGTTCCTGGTCGAGTACCGCATTCAGGTGCGCCTCGGTCATCTCGGTGCGCGTGCAGAACACGATCACGTGCGATGCATCGAGAATTTTTGGCGAGTTGTAGGCAAAACGGCCATCGGTGGCTTTGGCCAGGCGGGCCTTGCCTTCGGCGCTGTCGGCGACGATGAAATGCCAGGGCTGCGAGTTGACCGAAGACGGGCTGTGGCGCAACTGCTCAAGCAAGGCATCGACCGTGGCCTGAGGGATCTTGCGGGCGGCATCGTAGGCTTTGGTGGTGTAACGGCGCTTGGCCAGGGAGACGGTATCCATGCTGCAACTCCAGTGATTTTGTCGCGCATCTTATCTTTCCTGCTGATAAGAAAAACCGGCAAAATGGAGCAACACTTTCACCCATGGAGTGAAAATGCTTCGTCTCACCGACCTCGAACTGTTCGTGCGCAGCAGCGCACTGGGCAGCTTCACCGCCGCCGCGCATGAGGCCGACCTGCTGCCCGGGCAAGTGGCCGCCGCGATCAAGCGCCTGGAACGCGACCTCGACGTACGTCTGTTCGCCCGCACTACCCGCAGCCTGCGCCTGACCGCCGAGGGCGAGCTGTACCTGCCCACCGCCCAGCGCGTGCTGGACACCCTGCGCCAGGGCCACGAGCAGCTTCACGGCAGCCACAGCACCCTGCGCGGGGTAGTGCAGGTATCGGCGCCTTCCGACATTGGCCGCAACCTGTTGCTGCCTTGGCTCAGCGCGTTTCGCCGCGAGCACCCGGCCCTGAACCTGCGCTACTTCCTCTCCGACCAGATTGCCGATTTCAGCCGCGACCCGGTGGACATCGCCATCCGCTATGGCCTCAACCAGGACGCCAACTACATCGCCCTGCCGCTGGCCCCCTGGAACCGCCGCGTGGTGGTGGCATCGCCCGACTACCTGGCCCGCCACGGCCGCCCCCGCACGCCCGATGAACTGCAGCAGCATGACTGCCTGCTGTACCTGCAACACAACCGCGTGTTCGACAAATGGCAGCTTGGCAACCGCACCCTACAGGTACGCGGGCCGCTGGTCAGCGATGACGCCGACGTGGTGCGGCGCTGGGCGCTGGAGGGTGAAGGCATCGTCTACAAGTCGTGGCTGGACGTCAGCGCCAACATCGCCGCCGGGGAGCTGGAAGTCCTGCTGCCGGACCATCAGGGCGAAGTCTCGCCGTTGACACTGGTGTGTCCGCACCGCAAGCAGCTGTCGCCTGCGGTGACACAGTTGCACCTGTGGCTGCGCGAGCGCTTTACCGCGCTGCAGCCTGCACAATTGTTCTAAACCCCCTGGGGCATCTGGGGTAAGGTGAACTGCCCTACCCGTCAGCGGCCACCTCGCCATGAGCAACTGGATCGACCTCAAGCAAGACGCCGTCACCGGCATCGAGTCGGTCCGTGCGCATTTTGTCGGCCATGCCTACGACCCGCACTGGCACGACAGCTTCCTGGTGGGCTTCACCGAGCAGGGCGTGCAGCAATTCGATTGCCGCAAGGTGCGCCACAACAGCACGCCGGGGCACGTGTTCCTGCTCGAGCCTGGCGATATCCACAACGGCCAGGCGCCCACCGCCGAAGGCTTTACCTACTCGACCTTGTACCTGCAGCCCCATTGGCTGGAGGCTGAACTGCGCACGTTGTTCGAACAGGCACCGAGCGACAGCCTGCCCAGCATCGCCGAGCCGTTGTGCCATGATGCGCGCCTGGTCGGCGCCGTCGCCCGGGCATTCCAGGCCGTGCATGGCCCGGAGCTGCGCATCGTGCGGCAAACCGCCACCGATGACCTGCTCAGTTGCCTGACCCGCCACCTGCACTGGCGCAAGCGCCTGAACCCCGACCCGCGCCTGCCGCTGACCGCGCAGCGGGCACGCGACTACCTGCACGCCCACCTTGACCAGGACATCGGCCTGGAGCAGCTGGCACAGGCCTGCGGGATCGACCGCTTCCGCCTGACCCGGGCCTTCAAGGCCGCCTTCGGCCTGGCGCCCCACGCCTATCTGATCCAGCTGCGCCTGACCCGCGCCCGGCGCCTGCTCGCCCAAGGCCAGACCCCCGCCGAGGTGGCCATGGTGCTGGGCTTTGCCGACCAGAGCCATCTGGGGCGTTGGTTCCGGCGCGCTTATCAGCTGACCCCAGCCGACTACCGTCGCCGCTGCTCAAACCTTCCAGACTGACGCGGGACCCGCTGCGAGCATGGGGCTCTGATCAATCGGAGCCGTTTACCATGTCGCAATCGTTGTTGCCCTTCATCCTCTTCGCCCTGGTCGCCAGCATCAGCCCTGGGCCGACCAACTTGCTGATACTCGCCCATGGCGCCCGCGAAGGCATGCGCGCCAGCTTGGCACCGATACTCGCGGCCTGCGGCTCGGCGGCGGCGGTCGTGCTGCTGGTGGGGTTGGGCCTGGGTGAATTGCTGATGCGCCACCCACTGGCCCAGCAAGCCATGAGCTGGGCGGGGGTGATCTGGCTGAGCTGGCTGGCCTTGGGCATGTTGCGCGGTGCGGGTGAACCGCTGGATGCGTCGTCGGGCAAGGCGTTCGGGCCTTTGAGCGCGGCGTCGCTGCAGGTGGTGAACCCGAAGGTGTGGATGATGGCGGTGGCGGTGATCGGGGTGTTTGCCGCGCCGTCGATGCCGGTGTGGCAATTGGCGTTGGTCTTCCTGCTGATTGCGTTGCCGTGCATGGCGGCGTGGGCAGTGCTGGGGGCAGGCAGTGCGCGCTGGTTGCAGGCGCCGGGGCGGTTACTGTGGTTCAACCGGGGGTTGGCCGGGTTGCTGCTGGTGTCGGCCTGGGCTGCTGTGTTGAACTGAAACTGATCCAGCCTGCACCGGCCTCATCGCGGGCAAGCCCGCGATGAGTCCGATGCAGGTAAATCAGTGGCTCAGCGCCTCGCGAAAGCGCCGGGTACTGGCCACGGCCAGCAGCAGACCGACCACCGCCACGCTGCCTCCAACCCAGCCGATATCCGCCACGCCCATCTGGCTACTGACGATACTGCCCAGCAATGCCCCGCCACCGATGCCGATGTTGTAGATGCCAGAGAACAGCGCCATGGCCACGTCGGTGGCATCGGAGGCGAGCTTGAGGGTCTTGGACTGCAGTGACAGGCTGAAACTGAGGATCGCCACGCCCCAGAACATGCTCAGCGCCGCGAACACATAGAAGTTGCCGGACAACGGCAGCAGCAACAGCAGGCAAGCTGCCAACATACCGATCGCCCCCACCAGGAAACCATGCGGGAAGCGGTCGCTGTAACGGCTGAACAGCACCGAGCCGAATACCCCCGCGCCACCGAACAACAGCAGCAACAGCGTGGTGCGCTCGCCACCGATCTGCGCCACGTGCAGGGCAAAGGGCTCGATGTAGCTGTAGGCGGTGAATTGCGCGGTGATCACCAGAGTCACCAGCAGGTAGGTAATCACCAGTGCCGGGCGCTTGAACAGGATCGGCAGGCTGCGCAGCGAGCCGGAATTCTGGCTAGGCAGCAACGGCAGCGACTTCATCAGGCACAGCATGGTCACCAGCGCGACACCCGCAATGCTGAGGAAGGTAATGCGCCAGCCCAGCGCTTCGCCCACCACGCGCCCCAGCGGAATGCCCAGCACCATTGCCAGGGTCGTGCCCGTCGCCAGCAACCCCAGCGCCTTGGCCTGCTGGCCCGGCGGCGCCACGCGCACCGCCAGCGACGCGGTGATCGCCCAGAACACGGCATGGGCCAGGGCGATGCCGATGCGGCTGACCAGCAGCATGGCAAAGCTCTGCGACAACCACGACAACAAGTGGCTGAGGATGAACACCAGGAACACGAACAACAGCAGGCGCCGGCGCTCGATGTTGCGCGTAAGCAGCATCATCGGCAGCGAAGCCAGCGCCACCACCCAGGCATAGATGGTCAGCATCAGGCCGACCTGCGCGGTGCTCATGTCGAAGCTGCTGCCGATGTCACTGAGCAGCGCCACCGGCACGAACTCGGTGGTGTTGAAGATGAAGGCCGCCAGGGCCAGGGCGATCACGCTCAGCCAGCTGCCGCCCCCCGTGGTCGGGGGCAGGTTGGTAGGAATGGGTCCGTTCATGGGTGGGAAGCTGTTCTCCGCAGGCATGGCGAAAAGACGTGCGTCAGGGGCCAAGTATCGGCCGCGCTGAGGCACGGGTTTGTTATTGGAAGGATTGCCCGCATGGTACGCGTCACGCCAGGGCCTCACAACCATGGCCGCGGCGCGCACCGGAATGCCCTGGAAAAAAGGCCGGCAAGGGCAGCGATCAGCCCTGCAGGGTGGCCATGTCGATCACGAAGCGGTACTTCACATCGCCGGCGATCATGCGCTCATAGGCCTGGTTGATGTTGCGGATGTCGAGCATCTCGATGTCGCAACGGATGCCATGCGCGGCACAGAAATCCAGCACCTCCTGGGTTTCAGCGATGCCGCCGATCAGCGAACCGGCCAGCACCCGACGCTTGAGCACCAGGTTGGCCGCATGTACGGCCGGGTCGATCGGCTCGATCAGGCCGACCAGAATGTGCACGCCGTCGAACTTCAGGGTTTCCAGGTACGGGTTGAGGTCGTGCTGCACCGGGATGGTGTCGAGCAGGAAGTCGAAACGGCCGGCGGCGGCACGCATCTGCTGGTCATCGGTGGACACGATGACGTGGTCGGCGCCCTGACGGCGAGCTTCCTCGGCCTTGGCCGGGGAGCGGGTGAACAAGGTCACTTCGGCGCCCAGGGCCTTTGCCAGCTTGATGCCCATGTGGCCCAGGCCACCCATGCCGAGGATGCCGACCTTGTGGCCGGGGCCGACGCCATGGTGCTTGAGCGGCGAATAGGTGGTGATGCCCGCGCAGAGGATCGGCGCCGCGCTGGGCAGGTCCATGCCGGCCGGAATACGCACCACGAAGTGCTCGCTGACCACGATGCTGCTGGAGTAGCCGCCCATGGTATTGCTGCCATCGACCCGGTCCGGGGTGGCATAGGTCATGGTCGGGCCTTCCAGGCAGTATTGCTCCAGGTCCTTGGCGCAGGCTTCGCAGTGGCGGCAGGAATCGACCATGCAGCCGACGCCGACCAGGTCGCCGACCTTGTGCGATGTGACCTTGTCGCCCACGGCGGTGACCCGGCCGATGATCTCGTGGCCAGGCATCAGCGGGTACACGGCGATGCCCCACTCGTTGCGCGCCTGGTGGATGTCGGAGTGGCACACGCCGCAGTAGAGGATCTCGATGGCGACGTCGTCCGGGCGCGGTGCGCGGCGCTCGAAGGTCATGGGGGCCAAGGGGCTGGTCGGGGTTTGGGCGGCGTAGCCGATGGCAGTGTACATGGGGGACCTCACAGGGAAGTGAAACGATTCAGGCCACACATTCTGCTCGCCAGCGCCCTCCCCGCCCACGGCTGATTCTCCGGCATCCATGCCTGATCCTCCGGACTTGATCTCGAGCATCTGGCGCTGAGCGGCCAATCTGCGATGATGACACTGTCTGATTCTCTGCCCTGGTTCATCATGCAACTGACCCGCCACGTCGACGCCAACGCCCCGCTGTGTGCGCTGATCCGCAGCCTCGCCACCCGCCCGGGCTTCGTGCCCACGCACCTGCCCCAGGTGCAGGTACTGAGCTGGGACCACTACGTGGCCAGCAGCCCGCAGATCTACGAGCCGAGCCTGATGATCCTGGCCCAGGGCAGCAAACTGGCGCGCCTGGGGCCGCGTACCCTGGAGTACGGTGCCGGGCATTACCTGGTGCAGGCGCTGTCGGTGCCGTTCATGTGCGAGACCTTTGCCACCCCCGACGAGCCGCTGCTGGGCGTGGCGGTGGACATCGACCGCAGTGTGCTGGGCGAGCTGGTGCAGAGCATGGACCTGGCACCCGACCCGGCAGTACAGGCGCAGACGCCACAGTCGATGACCTCGGCGGCGCTCGATGCACCGATGCGTGAGTCAGTGGAGCGCCTGCTACGCTGCCTGCAGGACCCGGTGGACGCCAAGGTGCTGGGCCCGGCGCGTATTCGCGAGGTGCTGTATACCGCCCTGCGCGGCCCCCAGGCCGGGGTGCTGCGGGCGCTGGTCGAGCAACAGGGCCACTTCGCCCGCATCGGTGCGGCCCTCGCCCATCTGCGCGAACACTACACCGAGCCGCTGAGCGTCGAAGCGCTGGCCGCCCGCGCCAACATGAGCGTGTCCACGTTCCACGAGCACTTCAAGCGCTGCACCGACATGGCACCGATGCAGTACCTCAAGCGCCTGCGCCTGCTCAAGGCGCAGCAGATGCTGATCGGGGAAGGGCTGGGCGTGGCGCAGACGGCGCACCGGGTGGGCTATCAGAGCACCTCGCAGTTCAGCCGCGAGTACAAGCGCCAGTTTGCCCGCAGCCCCGGGGATGAACTGCCCTATCAGAGCCTGCCTGTCTGATACAGGATTTTTACCGCCCCGTAGATCAACATCAGGGCGATAGCCATACAGATCTGCCCCGGCAAGCCAAGGACGCGGCGCAGCCCCAGGGCTGATCTGCATGGCTGTCCGTGGCTCAGGCCGCCGTCGCCTGCTGTTGTACCCGCACACTCAGCATACCTGACAGCGAAACCAGCCACAGCACCAGGAACACACCGGCGATAGCGAGATTTGACGTTAGCTGCAAGGTGCTGACGATGCCTGAGGCTAACGAGCCAAATATCAACATCAAGCAGCCTTGCAAGCTTGCCGCAACACCTGCTCGATCAGGGAACAGGGACATGGAACGGGCCATGGCATTGGAGAAAATGAAACCCTGACCGAACGCAACCAACATGATGCCACTCAGGATACTCGCCAGGCTCAGCCCACTCGGCTTGGCAGCGATCATTGCTACCCCTAGCAAGAACAGCGACATGCCTGTCCACATCAAGACCTGCGGATTGACGCGCCGGATCAACGCCCGGTTCAGCAAAGTACCGACCAGGTAGCAGCTACCCACGGCGAGCGCCGTCGTACCGAAGTATTGTGCGCTATGCCCCAACCGCTCCTGGACAACATACGGCCCGAACACGTTCCACAACAGGAACGCCGAGAAACTGGAGCCAAGCACGGTCACCGAGGAAAGAAAACGGCTGTCAGCCAAGATGCAGCGGTAGCCAGCGATGGTCTGCAAGGGGCTGCGCCGCCCGGTGCGTGGTAACGACTCCTTGAGCCCCGCCAGCACAAAGGCCAGCACGATCACCGCGTACACTGCATACAGGACGAAATTGTAACGCCACCCCAGATGCACCTCGATCATGCCTCCCACATAGGGTGCAATGACGGGCCCCAAGCCGAAAGCCAGGCTGAGGTAAATGATTGCCACATAGAAACGCGGCCCTTTGACGATGTCCACCAGCAAGGCACGCGCAACTACCTGGCAAGCGCCGATAGCGAAGCCTTGCAGTGCACGGGCCAGCAGCAGCAACTCTATGGAAGTGGCAACCGTGGCAAGCACGCTGCCGGCAAGAAACACCAGTAGCCCCAAATGCACCGCCGGCCTTCGCCCACGGGCATCGGCCATGACGCCGAAGAACAGCTGGCCGATCGCATAGAACAATAGCGTGATGGTAATGGTGTTCTGCATCAGCGCAGGGCTGGCCGACAACTCCCGGCCGATGGAGGGAATGCTGGGCGCATACAGGTCGATGGCGATGCCGCCCACACTGTTGATCAGAGGCGCCAGAAAGACGATGAAATTCTCGTAACGCTTGGTCACGGTCATGCTTACCTCCAGCGCGCCGGGCAAGGTGATGCCCAGCGCGGGTCATGATCAGGCCGATGCCTGGCGGGTGAAATGTGACTGGGCGAGGCCAAGTTCAGGTGCGGGTGCGCGGGTCCAGATGCTGGGTGGTGACAAGCGGGACGCCACAACCCGTGGCTGTTGCTCGTAATAGGTACCCCAGTTGATGGCAGGCTCCTTGACTCGCCCTCTGTCCGCATTCCCCAGGTCGTCGAGGTTGTCGACAATTGGCAACAGCAGCTGGCGCACCTGTTCGGTCGCGGTCAGCACTACCAGGCCAAAGTTGCGCAGCGCCAACATGCTGATCACATTATTGAGCAAGTACTTGCCTGCCCCGCTGCCGCTTCGGAATGACGCAAAGGCACCGACTTCGGCGATGCGCCCGCGGTCCACGCCATAACGTTCATCCAGCCCTTCATCCAGGTAGTATTCGCTGAACAGCTTGCCGGAGTCGCCATAGCTGATACCGGCGCAGGCATAGCCCGGGGCCCCTCCGTTGGCATCTGTCAGGCAGACGAACAGATCGGGCTGCGGCTCTGGAGTGGCGTCATAGTGCTTCAGGTAATGCGCACGCACCGCCTCTTGCAGGCACCGGTAGCCGGGCCGCCCCTTATAGAAATTACGCACGATGTACATGGGGTTCCCTCCTCAGGCGTACATCTGATCAATGAAGCGAGCTTCGATCTCAGCACGTCGCGGGCGCCCGGTAACGGTGTAGAACTGCTCGCGGAACAGGGCGATATCTTCGATGACGTGAATCTGCCGAACCCTGGCAAAATCAGCGAGGCGATGCTCCAGACGTGCCATTTCGTCACGCACACACTCAGTGCCAGCGGTGCTGAGCACGATGGCGCAGGGCTCGTCCTTGCCCTCGCCCATGACGATCATGTCGTCCACCAGCGGGCTTTCCTTGTACACGTTCTCCACCCACTCGGGCGAAATGTTGCGCGCCGTGGAGAGGATGATTACGTGCTTCTTGCGCCCGGTGATGTAGAGGAAGCCGTCGCGGAACTCGGCGATATCACCGGTATGCAAATAGCCGTCGGACAGATCGCAAGCAGTATCGTCAGCGTTGTAATACCCCGCGCACAAGGTTGGCGTGCGGACCAGCAGCTCGCCATCGACCAGCTTGGGCTCGATTCCGTCGAGGAGCTTGCCGGCAGAGCCGATTCGCCGCTCGGCGGGCGAGTTCAGCGAAATGATCGACGAGTTTTCGCTCAGACCATAGGCCTCGAACACCTGCACACCACGGGCCTCCAGTGCCTCCAGGACGATGACCGGGATCTTCGCGCCACCCGTGATGATATGCGGGCGCTGCGAACCGAACAGTTGCTGCACCGAGCAGTGCTCCAGCAGCACGTTGGCCTCCTCCAGCAACTTGGGTGGCAAGTACAGGAAGTTCGGCTGGTTGGGGGCAATGAGTTCCAGGTACTGCGCAGCGTTGCCACTTGCCGCGCCGTATTCGGGCACGCCCTCGGGCATCAAGGACAGGGTGCCCCCCGACAGAATCGGGATGAACACGCCGAGCACCTGTTCGATCAACAAGCTCATGGGTACGATGGAGAAGTAGTGCAACGGTTGCTGTGGCAAGCGCTTCATCACGTTGTCCACCAACAGGCCGACCGCTTCGTCGCGAATCATCACCCCCTTGGGTTTCGAGGTGGTACCTGAGGTATGGATGATCGATACGATGCCGTCCGGCATCAATTCGTCTTCGTTGCGCCACTCATCGCCGATAGCCTGGGTCATCAGTTGGCCTGGAATGAAGCAAGGCTTGTCCGGCAGAATGCTGTGCAGGCGGCTAGCGGTTTTCTCATCGCTGACCAGTACCGCTGCAGCCTTGCCCAGCAGGCTGCCGATCTGATCATCGGAAAACTCGATTGGCACGGGCAACAGTACTGCACCGATTTTTTGAATCGCCAGTAACGTGTAGACCCATTCGTAACAAGAGCGCATGGCGATACCGAATACCTTGCGTTCGCAGCGCCCCACACGGCCTTCAAGCGCATTCGCCAGGCGCACCACATCACGCCGCAATTCGTGCAAGGTAATTTCACGCCCGCCCATTTCACGGATGACGACGCGGTCGGGCGTTCCTGCCAGGTAATCCTGCATTTTCTTGCTGATCATTGGCCGGTACCCCCGATGCGATAGCTCTGAGCGCCGAAAATGCGACGCGAAGTATCGTCCAGCCGGCGGCGGCCGTGCATGACGCGCGTGTTATCGATGACAATGATGTCGCCCTTCTGCCAGAAATGGCTGTAGGTATTGCGCTCCGTCACCTCCTTGATTTCATCCCATATTTCAAGCGAGATATCCTCCCCATCCGCCCACGTTATACGTGGCGGTTCGTAATTGACACTGGGGCCAAGCATCGAATTGCAGAACGCTTTGCGGCCGCTGAAGCAACTGGTTTCCACGGCTGAAATAATCAGTTCCGAGGCGATGAGGTTTTGGTCGATGCGACGATAAGTTTGCCCGTCGACCTGCTCATTGACTTGCTGCAGATGCTCGTCCGTTATCGCCTCCAACGGCAATTGCAGTTCAATGCTCAGGAATCGTTTTACGTTTTGCCACGGAATACGCCGGCTGTATCGAATTTCGCGCTGCTCAAATAACTTTCGGGTTTTCGCCGACAAGTCGAACAGCACGCGTTGGCCATCACAGAGCGTAGTTTGCGATCCGACAGAAGCCGCTTCCAGGCAATAGAACCACTGCACGTCAGGATTGAACGGCAG
Source organism: Pseudomonas sp. LRP2-20 (assembly GCF_024349685.1). Lineage (NCBI taxonomy): Bacteria > Pseudomonadati > Pseudomonadota > Gammaproteobacteria > Pseudomonadales > Pseudomonadaceae > Pseudomonas > Pseudomonas sp. LR2-20. The sequence continues at coordinate 3,802,112 of NZ_AP025944.1, forward strand.
GTTTCCGTTTTCGCGGTGCAGCCCCATTTCATGCACGCCCGCCTCGATTTCCGCAGTATTCGACGTGGCCGCCTTGCGTGCAGGGTCAAAGGTGACGCGCGAAGAGTGTGCACTGACGAATTCATTAAAGTCAGTAAGACTATCTGCAAAGTTACGGTAAATGACCGCACCGCTATGGGCCAGGTCTTCGTACAGTCCTTCACCGCTGATCGAATCACAAACGCGGCTGTCACGATCGACAGCGATTACACATTCGAAACCGTAGCAAGGCGTCGGCTGCCGATAATAAGGAAGTACCAGGGGTTGCACGTGCGCCAGCATGACTCATTCCTCCGTGAAGTGTGGGTTCAGGTAGAACGTCCGCTACCTGATGACTACACAGTAAGTGAAATGAGTACATGGCTGGTTTTAAGAAATCTAAATGCGTTGTAAAAAATTAAAAATCCGTTTCATCAATCCGTCAGCAACGCCTCGGCGACTTGCTCGATCAACCCGCGCAAGCTGGAAAGATCTTTGCTGTCGCTGCGATCGCGCGCCCAGATCATGTCCAAGGTGAAGCTGGGAAAGCCAAGCGGCGGCTGGCAGACTTTCACTTGCGCGGGGATCCGCAACAGCGGTAACAACCGCGCAGGTAACGCAACGGTGGCAGGCACCGCGGCAACGATGTTCACGCAGGCCTGATAGCCGTTGGCGCGCACCAGCACATTGCGCGAGCGTCCCACTTTGTCTAACCAGCTGTCGACCATGTTCTTTTCCGAGATCCATGGCGTGGGGAATACATGGGGCGAGGCACAAAACTCATCCAGGCTCATTGCACCATCGTTCACCAGCGCGTCCAGGCTGGTCAGACATACGAAATCATCGTTGATCACCGCCTGCCATTGCAGTTCGGGGTGCATCTGGTGATAGCCCGGTCCAAAACCGATGGCAATATCAATTTCACCCGAAATCAGCCGGTCCACCGGGAGGTCACGGCTCAGGCGATCCAGATGCAGCGACGTGTTGCCATGGGTGCGAGACAGCACCGCCAGGGCCTGAGGCAGGAATGACAGTTCAAAATATTCCGGGGCACAAAGTCTCCAGATCTTACGCACGGCTTGCAGCGACACCGCGCTGTCGTCTTCTGCGCAGCGGTTGACGGACTCGACCACCACCCGCAGATAGGGAGCGATCTTCTCAGCCTTGGTGGTCGGCTGAAGCACACCCTGCGAAGAAGAAAACAACGTGTCGTCAAAACACCCGCGCAGGCGCTTGAGGCAATAGCTGACCGTGGGCTGGCTGACACTCATCAGCTCGGCAGTGCGCTTGGCGCTACGCAGCTCCAGCAAGTTGAGAAACACCACGATGTCCTGCAGGTCCAATTGCTTGAGGTAGTTGCTGTGAAGCATGGAAATTCCTCCTGAATATTCCAGTTCATTGAGTGGGAGCCCCCTCGCCGGGTAGATGCGCGAGCAACTGCTTCAGCAATTGTGCAAAAACTGCCCGCTGCTGTGCATCCAAAGGGGCCAACACCAACTCTTGAATCTCGGTATGTGTAAGGACGGCCCTCTCGATCAATGCCCTCCCCCCGGCGGTCAGTGCAACCTGATAACTGCGCTTGTCGTGGCTGTCGGCAATACGCTCGACCATCCCGGCGCTTTCCAGCCGAGCCAGCCGGTTGGTCATGGCCCCCGAAGTGATGAGCAACGAACGATACAGTTCAGTTGGCGTCAAGCGGTACGGCGCCCCTGCTCGACGCAGCGTTGCCAGCACATCGAACTCACCTTCCTTGAATCCGTACTGTGCCAACGCTTCGGCACGCATGCGTTCCAGGTGTTTCTGAATGCGCACCATACGCCCGAATACCTCCATGGATGTGACATCCACTGAGGGCATCGCCTGTGCCCATTGTGCCACCACGAAATCCACATGGTCATTCATCGCTTCCCTCGATCGTGCAAATTATCAACGTTAACCCGTGCACATTCCTGAACCCCGACGCCTTTAAACTATCTTAACGTTAAGCTATCTTGACGGGCATGTGGCTGAAGGATCAGGAGATACACATGGCATTTTTCACACACGGACAGCATCGACATTACTATTACGACGCAGGCGCCGGCAGCCCGGTTTTGCTATTGCACGGCCTCGGTAACAGCGGGCGGGCCTGGATACCTCAGGTCAGCGCGCTGCTTGGCCTCGGCCATCGCGTCATCGTATCCGACCTACTGGGCCACGGCGCGTCCAGTGAAACGCCCGAAGGTATCACAGCACATACCCAGGCACTGGAGATGCTGGCACTGCTCGATCACTTGGGGCTCGACAGCACACACCTGATCGGCCTGTCACTGGGCGGGATGGTGGCACTCGAAATGGCCTGTCATGCTCCGCAAGCGGTGCAGAAACTGGTCGTCGCCGGTACGTTCGTCACCATGAACACTTCACATCGGCAGAGGATGCTCGATGACTGGGCCGCAGGCCTGCGGCAGACGGATGGATGCCTGAAGCGATTCAAGTCAACCTGGCCGGCGTTGGTCGGTGCAGATTTCGCGGACTCTGCCCGCGGCCAGCGGCTCTACCAGGCTTGGCATGCCCAAGCCGCTCAATTGTCCGCGCAAGACCAGATCCGCTGGTGCAATGGCATGAAGCACTTCGACGTCAGCAACCAGTTGCCGCTTATCCAAGCCGCGACCCTGGTGCTCGCAGCCGAAGGAGACTCCATGAGCCCACGCTCGGAAGCCGAGGAAATCAGCCTCCGCATCGCTCACGCCCGACAGATAACCCTGGCGGGCGACGGCCATGTGTTCAACATCCCCCACGCCCATGCCTTCAACCTGGCGATAGGTGCCTTCCTGCAGGAGCAACCTCACGATGCGTAACCTGCCAAACAAAGCGTGCGTCGGCTTGTTGGCCGTCCTGATCGGATTGAACCTGCGCCCCATCATGGCCGCCATCGGCCCATTGCTGGGAACACTGCAGCATGAACTGGGCCTGAGCAACGCAGAAGGCGGCCTGCTGACGACTCTGCCGGTCATGATGATGGGCCTGTTTGCGCTCTCCGGCCCATGGCTGCTGCGCCTTGCGGGTGAAGTCAACGGCGTGGCGCTGGGTATCTCGCTGATTGCCATGAGTTGCGCCGCGAGGGCCTATGTAACGTCGAGTTCGGCACTGATCGCCACAGCGGCTCTGGGAGGTGTCGGCATTGCAGTGATCCAGGCATTGATGCCCGCGTTCATCAAGCGCAGTCACCCTGATAGCGGGGGTATGCTGATGGGGTTGTTCACCACGGGCATCATGGGCGGCGCAGCTCTGGCCGCCGCCTTTGCGGCCCCTGGCGCGGCCCTGATGGGTTGGCAGCTGACCTTGGGGGTGGCGGCTTTGCCGGCATTGCTCGGATTGCTCGCCTGGTTGTTCGCCGTCGGTCGCCACCCCGTTAGCCGCAGCGATGCCCGCTTGCCATACAGAAACGGGCGAGCCTGGTTGCTGCTGTTGTTCTTCGGTCTTGGTACCGGGGCCTATACGCTGGTGCTTGCCTGGCTTGCGCCGTTCTATGTCGAATTGGGCTGGACTGCCGCTGATGCCGGTTACCTGTTGGCAGCCCTTACTCTGACGGAAGTCTTCGCCGGCCTGCTGGTTTCAGCCCTCATTCAACGCTACCCCGACCGAAGGCAGCCGCTGACGATGGTGATAATCCTGCTACTTGTGGGCTTGGCATGCTTGATGATCGCTCCGCTGCAGCTCGCGATAGCGGCCACTATATGCCTGGGGCTGGGCATCGGTGCACTTTTCCCGCTTTCGCTCATCGTCACCCTCGACCACGCCGACTCGCCAGCGCAAGCCGGTGCACTCCTGGCATTCGTACAAGGTGGTGGCTACCTGATTGCCGCCACCGTACCGCTGATGGCCGGTGTAGTGCGCGACCACCTCAGTTCCTTGCACTGGGCTTGGGCAATAATGGTCATTGGCACCTTGCTGCTACTGGGGCTGTCCGCCCTGCTGCGCCCAACAACCAGGCATTCGCCAGAATGCGCCCCGCAGAGCATGAACCGGTAAGTGCCAGTGGCCTCCTGCAGTCAGTCTGCCAACGGCCACTGCGCCAGCGGCCAGTAACGGCCTTTGCGCGATTCGTACAGGGTGAAGTGCCTGGCGCTGAAATGGAAATCAGGTGCCACGGCCGCCTCCGGGGCCTGGCCGTGGAAGTCCCGTGACAAGGTGAGGTGCGGGCGGTAGTCACGGGCCTGTTCCTCGAACCCCAGCGGCAACAACGCCTGTTGCAGGCCATAGACCAACTGGCGCAAGGCAGCTGGCGTTTCCTGTGGTTCCAGCACCAACACATTGGCCCGCGGCCAGGTTTTCAGCTGATCCAGCAGCAAGCGCAACGGCGCGCCCGGCCGCGCCAGGTTGTCCACCGCCGCGCACACGGCAGGCACCTGGGCCGCATCCACATCACCCAGAAACAGCAAGGTCAGATGGAAGTTTTCGCTGGGCACCGGCTTGCCGCTGCGCAGGCCCAGACCGCGCCGCCACTGGCTTATCGCACGGCGTTGGGCGTCGCTGACGGGCAAGGCGAAAAACAGGCGTTTGAAGGGGGCGCCACTGGGGCGAATGTCCTGGACCATGGCGATCTCCACTGCACGAATCGTTTGCGCACACCATAGGCCATTACACCAAAGTCATCCGGCATTGGCGTAACAATATGTACAAACTCCCCCCATGATTGTTTATGCTGCCGGACTTATGCCATGGCGCATGGCCATTTTTCGACAAGTAACCGTCCATGAAAATTGCACTCGTACTGATCTTCGTCCTCTCGATCGCCTATGTTCACCTGCGCGGTCGGGTACGCCACAAGCTGACCCGTCAGCTGGGCGACCACTCCAGCTTCCTGGCCCCGGTCAACAGCTTCCTGTATCTGTTCTCCAAGCACCCGGCCAAGCCTTACCTGCCGGTGGAAGCCTTCCCCGAGCTGCAGCCGCTCAAGGATCACTGGCAGGAGATCCGCGCCGAAGCCCAGCAGCTGCTGCACGTGGGCGAAATCAAGAAGTCCGACAATTATGACGATGTCGGTTTCAATTCGTTCTTCAAGACCGGCTGGAAGCGCTTCTACCTGAAGTGGTACGGCGAAAGCCACCCGTCGGCCATGACCCTGTGCCCACGCACCACCGAGCTGCTGCAAGGCATCGGCACGGTCAAGGCGGCGATGTTCGCCACCCTGCCACCGGGCGCCAAGCTGGTCCGTCACCGTGACCCGTATGCCGGCTCGTACCGCTTCCACCTTGGCCTGGACACGCCCAACGATGACGGCTGCTACATCGATGTGGACGGCGAGAAATACTCCTGGCGCGATGGCGAGGGCGTGGTCTTCGACGAGACCTACATCCACTATGCAGCCAACACCACCGAGCACAACCGCATCATCCTGTTCTGCGACATCGAGCGCCCGCTGAAGTACCGCTGGGCCACCGCGTTCAACCGCTGGTTCAGCCGTAACGTCATGGCCGCTGCCGCCGCGCCCAACGATGCCGGCGACAAGACCGGCGGCATCAACCGCCTGTTCACCCGCATCTACAAGATCCGCGAGCGTGGCAAGGCGCTGAAGAAGCGCAACCGCATGCGCTACTACCTGGAGAAGTGGCTGGTGGTCGCAGCCCTGGTGCTGGTGTTCGTCTACATCTGATGGCCCGCTTGCGCCTGTCACCGGCTGCCGGCGACAGGCGCAAATTCGACTAGCCTGAAAGCTCCTCCCGCAACCTCCCCAAGGTGAAGACGATGAGCATGATGGACTGGGACGCCTACCGTAAGCAGTTGATGGCCGGCATCGGCGATCTCAAGCAATTGTCCCCCGACACCGTGGCCGGCTACATGACCGCCAGCGGCGCGGGTGCCAAGACCAACCACCTCGACGCCAAGACCCGCGAACTGATCTCCCTGGCCGTGGCCGTCACCACCCGCTGCGACGGCTGCATCGCCGTGCACTCACAGCAAGCCGTCAAGCACGGCGCCACCCGCGAGGAAATCGCCGAGGCCCTGGGTGTGGCCGTGGCGATGAACGCCGGGGCCGCGCTGGTCTACTCGGCCCGCGCCATGGATGCGGTGGGCAAGGCCAACGGCTGAAGGCAAGCGGCGTCGCCGCCCTTGCGCGACGGCGCCGCGCCACCCAGACTTGGCGGCCTAGCCATTGCAGGAACCGCCATGATCCACATCCGCCCCATGACGCCCGACGACTTCGAGCGTTTCTGGCCGACCTTCCAGGCCATCGTCCAGGCCCGCGAAACCTACGCCTTCGACCCCGAGCTGAACCTCGAGCAGGCACGCCAGCTGTGGCTGCAACTGCCCCTGCACACGCTGGTGGCCGAAGCGGATGGCGAGCTGCTCGGGTCCTACTACCTCAAGGCCAACGCCGCCGGCCCGGGCGCACATGTCGGCAATTGCGGCTACATGGTCTGCGAGGCCGCCCGTGGCCGTGGCGTGGCCCGGCTGATGTGCGAGCACTCGCAGAAGCTGGCGCGCCAGGAGGGCTTCCTGGCGTTGCAGTTCAATTCGGTGGTGGCGAGCAACGAAGTGGCCGTGGCGTTGTGGACCAAGCTGGGCTTCGAGACCGTTGGCCGGCTGCCCAAAGCCTATCGCCATGCCCGCCTGGGCTTGGTCGACTGCCTGGTGATGTACAAGTGGCTGGCCGATGAGCCAGTGGTGGAAAAGCCGCCGCTGCTGATCGGGCGCAAGAACATCGAGGCACGGGTGTCGCGCCGCCGCGGGCGCTGACACACGCATTTGACGCACTGGCCATTCAATGGTCAGATGCGCGCCAGTTTCAGGTGTCCTGCGCCGCCGTGCGCAGGGTGAAACGGGAAGCCGGTGCGTCGTGGTCCACGACAAGTCCGGCGCTGCCCCCGCAACGGTAAGCGAGCGATGCCTTCGACACACCACTGTGCGCCAGCATGGGAAGGTGAAGGCCTCACGACCCTCGCAAGCCCGGAGACCGGCCTGAAGCGCTACTTGGCAACCCGCGGTGGGCGGGCGCAGGCCGGTATCCGCGTGCGCCTGCGTACGGGGTGCGCCTTTGCGTGTTTTCCACCGGGATCCATTCATTCCTGCAGCAGTGGAACGACATGTCCCGATTGATCAAGCTTCATCCCCTGGCGGCCTGCCTGGCCGTTACCCTGCCAGCCCTGGCCGACGAACCGGTGCTGAACCTCCCCTCCACGGCCATCACCGATACCCGTGACCCACAGCGCGTCGACCTGGCCACGCCGACCGAAGCCGGCTCACGGCTGCACCTCAGTGCCCTGGAAACCCCAGCCAGCACCAGCAACATCACGGCCGAACAGATCGAGCAGCGCAACAACCTCACCGTGCAAGACGCCGTGACCCGCTCGCCCGGCATCACCTTCATCGGCAACCCAGGCGATGGCGGCACCGGCCTGTCGGCACGCGGCTTCGCCGGCCATGGCTCGGTGATGACCCTGTTCGACGGGGCGCGCCTGTACACCGGGGCCGGCACCCAGACCTTCCCGGTCGACCCGTGGATGGTCGAGCAGATCGACGTGATCCGCGGCCCGGCTTCGGTACTGTATGGCGAAGGCGCCACCGGGGCGGTGATCAACGTGATCCCGAAAAAACCGTTCACCGGCGACATCCATAACCGCCTGCGTCTGGGCTACGGCTCGTGGGATCGCCAGCAGCTCGGCCTGGACAGCGGTGGCAGCCTCAGCGAGCGCCTGAGCTACCGCCTGACCCTCAACCAGCAGGCCGGCAACGGCTGGGTCGACCGCACCGATTCACGTAGCCTGGCCCTGAGTGTTGCACTGCGCTTCGATGCCAGCGACGACCTGAGTTTCACCCTGGCTCACGAGCGCGGCGACGCCCAGCCCGCCAACTACTACGGCACGCCGCTGATCGACGGCCATTACCGCAGCAGCCTGCGCAAGAAGAACTACAACATCCAGAACGACGTACAGCGCTACCACGACGAGTGGAGCCGATTCACCACCGACTGGGCGATCAACGACCACCTCAGCGCCAGCAACCAGCTCTACTACATCAAGAGCCGCCGCCACTGGCGCAACGCCGAGAACTACAGCTGGGACGCCGGGCGCGAGCAACTGGAGCGCCAAAGCTACCTGGAGATCAAGCACAACCAGGAGCAGGTCGGCGACCGCCAGACCTTCAGCTTCGACCACAGCCTGCTTGGCCTGGCCAGCAAGACGCTGGTCGGTGTCGAGTACAACAAGGTGCGCTTCAACGTCGACAGCAACCGGCCCTACAACGATGTGGGCGGCGACTTCATCGACCCGTGGCAGCCGAGCCCAGGCGGGTTCCACAGCGATTCGCCGACCCGCCCGCAGACGCTGTCCAGCACCCACACCTTCGCCCTGTTCGCCGAGAACCGCCTGCAACTCAGCGAACGCCTGTCGCTGGTGACTGGCGTGCGCCGCGACCAGAACCATATCGACCGCGACAACCTGGTCGACGGCAGCCGCAACGACCGCAGCCTGCAAGGCGGCAACTGGCGCGCCGGGTTGGTGTTCGCGGTCAGCGACGACCTGTCGCTCTACGGCCAGTACTCCACCAGCGAGGACGGCGTGGACAACCTGGTCAGCCTCAGCCCGACGCAGATGCACTACGACCTGACCAAGGCGAAGCAGACCGAACTGGGCCTCAAGCAGCGCTTCTGGGAGGGCCGTGGCGAGTGGACGCTGGCGGCGTTCCATATCGTCAAGCGCAAGCTGCTGGTGGATGACCCGATCACCCACGAGGCGCAGCAGGCCGGGCAGCAGACCTCCGATGGCCTGGAGATGTCGCTGGAGCTGGCCCTGGGGCAGCAGTGGCAGGTGTCGGCCAATGCCGCGCTGGTGCGGGCGAAGTTCGATGACTTCGAGGAGGTGGTCGATGGCGTGGCCCAGGACCGTGCCGGCAACCGGCCGGCCAATGTACCGCGGCGCACGGCCAACCTGTGGTTGAGCAAGGGCTTTGGCCAGCAGGTGGAAGCCGGGATTGGCGCGCGGTATGTGGATGAGCGCTATGCCGACACGGCCAATAGCCAGCGTGCGCCGGGGTATACCGTGGTCGATGCGAACATCGGCTGGCAGGTGCTTCCGGATGTGCGGCTGGGGTTGCAGGTGAACAACCTGTTCGACCGGGAGTATGTGGCGTCGATATTCAGTGGCGAGCAATGGGTGATGGGCGCACCACGGTCGTATTTCGCCACCGTGGATTACACCTTCTGATTTGAGGGCCTCTTCGCGGGTGAATCGGGGCGCCGAACCGCCGCTCCCACAGGGATTGCAAAAGCTTCAGGCCTTGCACAGTACCTGTGGGAGCGGGCTTGCCCGCGAAGAGGCCAGCTCAGGCAACTCAAAAACTGCTATCAACCGCAAATAAAATAGTTATAAGATAACGTTTCATTTGACATTGATTCCTGCCTGCGACCCTTTCCATGACCAGTGCCTCAGCCACCCCCACCCTGCTTACCCAGCGCCTGCAGAGCATCGATGCCCTGCGCGGCCTGGTGATCCTGTTCATGCTCCTCGACCACGTGCGCGAAACCTTTTTCCTGCACCGCCAGGTCAGCGACCCGATGAGCATCGATGCCACCGACCCGTCGCTGTTCGCCAGCCGCACCCTGGCCCACCTGTGCGCCCCGGTGTTCGTCCTGCTCACCGGCCTGTCGGCCTGGCTGTATGGCGAGAAGTACCAGGGCCGCAGCGATGTCTCGGCGTTCCTGTTCAAGCGCGGGCTGTTCCTGGTGGTGCTGGAATTCACCCTGGTCAACTTCGCCTGGACCTTCCAGCTGCCGCCGAGCGTGATCTACATGCAGGTGATCTGGGCCATCGGCGTGAGCATGATCGCCCTGTCGCTGCTGGTGTGGCTGCCACGCCCTGCCCTGCTCACCCTGGGCGCGCTGATCATCGCCGGGCACAACCTGCTCGACGGCCTGCACTTCGGCGTGGACTCGGCCATGCACGTGCCGTGGGCGATCCTGCATGAGCGTGGCTGGCTGGAAGTCTCGGAGAACCTGCGCCTGCGCACCTCCTACCCGGTGCTGCCGTGGATCGGCGTGATCGCCCTGGGCTATGGCCTGGGCCCGTGGTTCGCCCGTGGCAGCGACGCCGCCGAGCGCCAGCATCGGCTGCTGATGGCCGGCGTCATTGCCCTGCTCGGCTTCATGGTGCTGCGCCTCTACAACGGCTACGGTGAAGCGCCGTGGAGCGGCTATCCAACCATCACCCAGACGCTGATGAGCTTCTTCAACATCACCAAGTACCCGCCTTCGCTGCTGTTCCTGGCCCTGACCCTGGGCTGTGGCCTGCTGTTGCTGCGCGCCTTCGAACGCGCAGGGCTTGCCCGCTGGATCAGCGCCCTGGCGGTGTTCGGCGCGGCGCCGATGTTCTTCTACCTGCTGCACCTGTACGTGCTCAAATTGCTGTACCTGGCCTGCGTGGCGCTGCTCGGCCTCAACCATGGCGACTACTTCGGCTTCGATGGCATCGGCGCGGTGTGGCTGGCTGCGCTGCTGCTGGCAGTGGCGCTGTACCTGCCGGTGCGCGGGTTCGCCCGGCTCAAGGCGCGCCGGCGCGACATCCGCTGGCTGAAGTACTTCTGATTTGGCGTTTCACCCGGCGGCCGGATCGTCTACCATGCGGGCCGCCGGTTTCCACCACGGAATTAATAGGGAATCCCAGGGCCCGCCCCACAAGGCGCGCCAATCGGAACTGCCCCCGCAACTGTAGGTGCCGAGCCTGCTCCATCGATGCCACTGGATCAACAGATCCGGGAAGGCCGGAGCCGGGCGAGGACGCACCAGTCAGGAGACCTGCCGGCAAACATTCACCAACCGGCGGGGTGTCCGGGATGGCCATCCGTGTTGCCCCTGTACATGCAGGGGCTCGGCGATGCCTGTCCGTGCGTTCCTCACCAGAACTGTCCGATAGGAGATCGCCCAGCATGCTGCCCCGTATCGCCACCTTGCTCGCAGGCCTGAGCCTCACCGGCCTGGCCCAGGCCGCCGCCACCCACTACCCGCTAACCCTCGACAACTGCGGCACAGCGCAGACCTTCACCCAGGCGCCCGAGCGTGCGGTCACCATAGGCCAGGCCGGCACTGAAATGCTCTATGCGCTGGGCCTGGGCGACAAACTGGCCGGGACCTCGCTGTGGTACAACAACGTGCTCCCCGAGTACCAGGCGCAAAACGCTCAGGTGCCGCGCCTGGCCGACAATGAGCCCAGTTTCGAAGCCGTGGTCGGCAAGCGCCCGCAGCTGGTGGCAGTGCAGTTCGAGTGGATGGTCGGCGCCCAGGGCGCGGTCGCTACCCGTGAACAGTTCAGCGAGCTGAACATCCCGACCTACCTGCTGCCCTCGGACTGCGAAGGCAAGGACAACCTGGTCGGCGCCGACGGCACCCGCCTGCAGGCGTTTCAGATCGAGAGCATCTACAAGAGCGTCAGCCAACTGGCCGAGATCTTCGATGTGCAGGACCATGGCGCCGCACTCAATGCCGACCTCAAGGCTCGCCTGGACAGCGCGAAACAGCAACTGAGCGGCAAGGACCTGAGCAACACCTCGGCCCTGTTCTGGTTCTCCAGTGCCGACCTCGGCATCGCTCCCTACGTTGCCGGCCGTCAGGGCGTGGCCGATTTCATGCTGCGAACGCTGGGCGTGCGCAACGTGGTCGAGTCCACCGAGGAGTGGCCGACCGTGGGCTGGGAAACCCTGGCCAAAGCCAACCCGACCTGGCTGATCATCGCGCGCATGGACCGCCGCCGCTACCCTGCCGACGACTATCAGAAGAAGCTCGAATTCCTCCACAGCGACCCGGTGACGAAGCACATGGACGCGGTGAAAAACAACCGCATCATCATCCTCGATGCCGACGCCATGCAGGCCGGTATCCGCTTGTTCCGTGGCCTGCAGACCCTGTCTGCGGCCTTCGCCAGCGGCAAAGCGGCGCAGTGATGAAAGCACTGCCCTACAGCGCTCTGGCCCTGCTGGCCCTGCTCACAGCCGTGCTGGCCGGCACCGCCATCGGCGAGACCAACCTGTCGCCGGGCGTGGTCTGCCAGGTGCTGGCCAACCACCTGTGGCAGGCCGGCTACCCGGTCGACCCGATCGACGCCGGCATCGTCTGGAACTACCGCCTGCCCCGCTCGCTGGTCGCCGCCGCCTGCGGTGCGGGGCTGGCGACCTGCGGGGTGATCCTGCAGGCGCTGCTGCGCAATCCGCTGGCCGAACCTTACCTGCTGGGCCTGTCCGCCGGCGCCTCGACCGGCGCGGTGCTGGTCGGCCTGCTGGGCCTGGGCAGCGCAGCCCTGAGCATGTCCGGCGGCGCCTTCGCCGGTGCCCTGGCGGCGTTCGCCCTGGTGCTGGTGCTGGCCCGTGCCGCCGGACCAGGCGGCAACAATGCCCAGGTGATCCTCGCCGGCATCGCCGGCTCGCAGCTGTTCAACGCCCTCACTGCCTTTCTCATCACCAAGTCAGCCACCGCCGAGCAGGCCAGGGGCATCCTGTTCTGGCTGCTAGGCAACCTCAGTGGGGTGCGTTGGCCGTCGGTGTGGCTGGCCATGCCGGTGGCCGTGTTCGGGCTGATAGTGTGCCTGTGGCACCGTCGGGCGCTGGATGCCTTTACCTTCGGCGCCGACTCGGCGGCGTCGCTGGGCATTGCCGTACGCCGTAGCCAGTTGCTGCTGATCAGTTGCGCGGCGCTGGTGACGGCGGTGATGGTCTCGATCGTCGGCGCTATCGGCTTCGTCGGCCTGGTCATTCCCCATGCCTTGCGCCTGCTGCTCGGCCCAGGCCATAGCCGCTTGCTGCCGGCCAGCGCCCTGGGGGGTGCGTTGTTCCTGATTGCCGCCGATATCCTCTCGCGCACGCTGATCCCCGGCCAGGCGATCCCGGTGGGCGTGGTCACCGCACTGCTCGGCGCGCCGGTATTTGCCCTGATCCTGGTCAGCCGGAGGGGGCGCCCATGACGGCCATGAACACCGCGCAACTGGCGCCACTCGCGTGCCATGGCCTGGGCTTGCAACTGTCGGGCAACACCGTGCTGAGCAACGTCGAACTCAGCGTGGTGGCCGGTGAGACCTTGGCCATCGTCGGCCCCAACGGTTCAGGCAAGTCGTCCCTGCTCAAGCTGCTGGCCGGCTTGCGCACACCCGATACAGGCAGCGTGCAGCTGCTTGGCGAGCCACTGGCACGCCTGCCGCGCCGGCGTATCGCCCAGGCCCTGGCGCTGGTCGAGCAACAAGCCGACACCCTCGATGCGATCAGCGTGTTCGATGCCGTAGCCCTGGGCCGCACGCCGTGGCTGTCGGCGCTGGCCCCGTTTTCCAGGGAGGACCGCGCCATCGTCGAGCAGGCCCTGGCCGACCTCGATGCCGCGCATCTGCGCGCACGCATCTGGCGTTCGTTGTCCGGCGGCGAGCGCCAGCGCGTGCACATCGCCCGTGCCCTGGCCCAGCGCCCACAGGTACTGCTGCTCGACGAGCCGACCAACCACCTGGACATCCAGCACCAGCTAAGCCTGCTGCAGCAGGTGCAGGCACTGCCAGTGACCACCTTGGTGGCCCTGCACGACCTCAACCAGGCACTGACCTGCGACCGCGTGGCGGTGCTCGACAACGGCCACCTGGTCGCCCTCGGCAAGCCGCTGGAGGTGCTCACCCCCGAGCGCCTGCTGAGCACTTTCGGCGTGCACGCCCACTACCTCACCGACCCCTTCGACGGCGCGCGCATCCTGCGTTTTCGCGCCCCCTGAACCCGGAAGTGCCTGCCATGTCGTTGCGCCCCGCCACTGTGCTGTTATCCCTGCCCCTGGCAGGCCTGGCCCCGTTCGCCCTGGCGGACTCGGCGCAATCGCAAAGCCACGGTTTGCTCGAAGACAGCAGCTGGAGCCTGCTCAACCGCACGGTCTACGACCAGCGCGATTACAAACACGGTGGGCGCAACAGCAGCGCACGCAATGCCTACAAGCCGCGCAGCGAACGTAATGGCATGGCTGAAGAATGGGCCTACGGCCTGATGGGCACCTTGCAGTCCGGCTTCACCCAAGGCCTGATCGGTGTTGGCGTCGATGCCCACGTCTATCAGGGCGTGCAACTCGACAGCGGCGGCGGTCGTGCCGGCAAGGCGCGCCTGCTGAGTGTGGACAACGACGGCCATCCAAAGAACGAATACAGCCGTGGCGGTGCAGCGCTGAAGCTGCGGGTATCCGGTACCGTGCTGTCCTGGGGAGAACAGCGGGTGAAGACGCCCGTGTTCAGTTCTTCCGACAGCCGCCTGCTGCCCGAAACGGCCACCGGATTGTTCCTCTCCAGCAACGAGATCGACACCCTCAAGCTGGTCGCCGGCCACTTCAACGAAAATACCGACCGCAACGCGTCCAGCCACGACCAGGGCTTCGTAGTGAACTACTCCGACGGCCGCCAGGGCAACAGTTTCGACCTCGCCGGCCTGGTGTGGAACCCCGGCGCCGCCTTCAGCGCCAGCCTGTACACCTCGCGCTACGAAGACAACTGGAACCAGCACTACCTCGGCAGCACCCTCACCCATGCACTGGACGAACGCCGCAGCCTGAGCCTGGACCTCAACCTGTACCGCACCACCGACACCGGCAAGGCGCTGTCCGGGCGTATCGACAACACCACCTGGAGCCTGGTCTCGCGCTACAACCAAGGCCCACACAGCGTCAGCCTCGGCTGGCAGCAAGTGGACGGCAACACGCCATTCGACTACGTCAGCCGCGGGGCGATCTACCTCGCCAACGCCGTGCAGATGTCCGACTTCAACGCCCCGAACGAAAAATCATGGCAGGCGCGCTATGACCTGAACATGGGCGGCTACGGCATGCCGGGGCTGAGCCTGAGCGCCTTGTACGTACGCGGCTTCGATATCGACGGCACTCACGTCGACCCCAACGGCGGCTATGCGTACCTGGGTTATGGCAAGGGCGGCAAGCACTGGGAGCGGGACCTGGAGGCGCGCTATGTGGTGCAGAGTGGCAAGGCCAAGGGCACCACCTTCTCGCTGCGGCACAACATGCACCGGGGCAATACGGCGCAGGCGGAGCTGGATGGTGACCAGATCCGCCTGGCCGTGGAGTGGCCGTTGTCAGGCAGTTTCTGACAGGCCCACGCCCTCTATGGCGAGCCAATGCTCCATATGTGTCGTACGCCATACCGGGTCGTCCTCCACATCGATCAGCGAAAAGCCCTGCCGCTCCCAGAAGCGGATCGCCCCGGGCAAAAACGGGTGGGTATGCAGGTACAGGCATTCGACTGCAGCGGCACGGGCGTGCTCGCGCAAGGCGGCGAACAATGCTGCAGCCAGGCCATGACGGCGGTACTCGGGCAGCACGAACAGGCGCACCACCTCGACCACCCGCTTGTCGTGGTAATCGAGCTGAGCGAAGCGGTGGTCGTAAGGCAGATAGCCGACGCCGGCGATCAAACGACCTTGATCGCGGGCTTCGAGGAAATGGCCTTCGCCGTCCAGGTAAGTCTGCGCGAAGTGGGCGAGGTCCTTGGGCATCGGCGAATCGGCCAACATCGGGAAAAGCCCACGCCGAGCGCTGTCGATGAACGCCACGACTTCACGGATACTGCCGTGGCTGGGGGGTTGGATGATCCACTGGGTCATGAGCTTGGAAACGTGATCTGAGCGAGCGTTTTTCTACCTCAAGGGCTGATGGCTGGCAACCCGACACCGCTATAATCCCCCTTCTGCACTACGCCCCCAAGGCCACCCCATGCCCTGCATCCAGAAGTTGCTGCTACCCCTGCTGTTCATTGCCGCCCTTGCCGCCTGCGACCAGAAGCCCTCCCGCGAAGAGCAGATCCTGGCCAACCTGCCGCTGCAGGAAGCCTACGACCACAACATCGAGCGCATGGCCGCGCTGCTGACCCGCACCCACCCGCAGCTGGATGCAGCCACCATCAGCAACGTCCTGCGCAAGCACCTCACCGTCGAGGACCAGCGCCAGGACCTGTTCAAGCTCTACAGCGAGAAGCATTTCAGCGACGCCGAATTCGCCACCATCGTCGCCGCCACCCGCGACCCGGCCAAGGCCAGGGCGCTGGAAGAGACCGAAGAAGGCAAGCGCCTGAGCGACAAGCTTACCGGCCTGATGCGTGAGACCGCGCAGGACAAAAAGGTCCAGGCGCTGGCCGAGCAGCGCATGCAGCAGGTGGAGGATGAACTGAAAGCGCTGGAGAAGTCAGGCTCCTGATTCCTTGACCTGGCACCGGCTGCGCCGGTGTTCGCGGGGCAAGCCCGCTGTCACAGGATCACCCCATAGCTGACGGATGTGCGGTCCCTGGGGGCGGGCTTGTCGAGGCGTCGAACCGCCGTGAACAGGCCGCAACAGAGCGCTTGCGCTTCAGCAAAGATGAACTTCACTGCTGTAACAAGCCTTGTCATAAAACTGTCGTGATTCGGTCATAGGATTGACCCCTACCTGACATTTCCCTCTTCATGGATGAGCGTCTCATGCGTCGTGTGGTTTTCAATCAGAAAGGTGGCGTCGGCAAATCGAGCATCGCCTGCAACCTCGCCGCGGCCAGTGCGGCCGAAGGCTATCGCACGTTGCTGGTCGACCTCGACCCCCAGGCCAATGCCACCTACTACCTCACCGGGCTGACCGACGACGCCATCCCCGCCGGTATCGCCGACTTCTTCCGCCAGACACTCTCGCCGGTTACCGCCGCCGGCAAGAAGCACCGCGTGGCGATCACCGAAACCCGCTACGACAACCTGCACCTGGTGACCGCCAGCCCCGACCTCAGCGACCTGCAGAGCAAGCTGGAGAGCAAGTTCAAGATCAACAAGCTGCGCAAGCTGCTGGTGGAGCTGGGCGAGGACTACGAGCGGATCTACATCGACACCCCGCCGGCGCTGAACTTCTATACCTTCAGCGCCCTGGTGGCCGCCGAACGCCTGCTGATTCCGTTCGACTGCGACAGCTTCTCGCGCCAGGCACTGCTCAGCGTCATGGCCGAGGTCGAGGAACTGCGCCAGGACCACAACCCGGCGCTGCTGGTCGAAGGCGTGGTGGTCAACCAGTTCGCCGGGCGCACCGCGCTGCACCAGACCCTGGTCGAGCAGCTGCGCAACGAAGGCCTGCCGGTGTTGCCGGTGTACCTCAGCAACTCGATCAAGATGCGCGAATCGCACCAGGTTTCGGTACCGCTGGTACACATGGCGCCACGCCACAAGCTGGCGCAAGAGTTCGTCGAACTGCTGGACGCGCTCGAACGCGCGGCCTGAACTGCGACAACCTGCCACGGCCAGGCACTACCCTGCCGTTCGTCCGGGTGATAGATTCGCCGCCATGAAAATCACCCGGCACACCCGCACGCTGACTGCCTGGACGCTCTATGCCAGCGTCCTGTTCAGCCTGTTGCTGTGCGGCCTGCACCACGGCCAGATGGGCGGCCTGCGCCTGGCCGGGCTGGAAGGTGGTTTCTGCTCGATCAACAGCGAGCACGGTGTGGCCATCGACCTCGACGGTGCCGGTGGCGACCAGCACATGGCGCAGCTCGACTGCCCGGTGTGCTCCTCGTTCGGCCTGGCCGTGCCTCTGGGCAGCGGTGCCTGGTCGTTCAGCCCGGCACAGGTCACTGCCACCTCGCCCATCGTCGTGCGCAGCTGGGCGCAACCGCCACCCCGTTACCTGCGCCCTGCCCTTACCCCCCGTGCTCCCCCTGCCATCTTCCCCGCAGCCGTTACTCAAATCGCCTGACTTCAGCCGGGTGCGCCTGCCTGCGCACTCGCGTCAGCCATGACCTTTGCGTGGAAGACCCAACAACATGCTCCGCAAAACCTCCCTGGTGCTCCTCATGGGCACCTGCACCTTCGCCTGGGCGGACGATGCCGCCGTCGAACTCAGCGCCACCACCATCGATGGTGAGCGCGATGCACCCTCCGGCGTGCAACTGGACCAGCCGATCCGCACCGGCTCGCGGCTTGGCCTCAGCGCTCGGGAAACACCTGCTTCGGTCAGCGTCTCGGACCGGCGTGTCATCGAAGCGCGCGACGCCAAGGACAGCCAGGACGTGATCAACGCCATGACTGGCGTCAACGCATCGGCCAACCCGGGTTACGGCGGCTTCGTCAGCTACCGCGGCTTTACCCAGAACCAGGTCAGCCAGCTCTACAACGGCATCAACCTCGGCTACAGCAGTGCCACCCGGCCGGTGGATGCCTGGGTGCTGGACCGCGTCGAACTGCTCGGCGGGCCGTCTTCCTTCCTGCATGGCGCAGGTGCCGTGGGCGGCTCGATCAACTACATCACCAAGACCGCCAGCCGCGACCAGCAAATCATCGATGGCCGCGTGCGCTACGGCAGTTACGACGACTCGGAAGTGGCATTCGGCATCAACCAGGCGCTGGCCAGCAACCCGGCCGATGCACGCCACTTCATGCGCCTGGACTTCAGCCACACCGATGGCAATGGCTACATCGACCGCAACCAGCGCAACACCGACAGCCTGGCGTTTTCCCTGCTCAGCGACCTGACGCCCGACCTGACCCACACCCTGGCGCTGGAATACCAGGAGGACCGCGAAGACAGCCCGTACTGGGGAACGCCGATCCTGCCAGGGCGCAGCACCATGAAGATCGACAACAGCCGCCGCTTCGAGAACTACAACGTCGCCGATGGCCGTTACGAACAGCGGGTGCGCTGGCTGCGCTCGCTGCTCGATTACCAGCTCAGCGACAGCACCAGCGTGCACAACACCCTGTACCACTACAGCGCCCAGCGCGATTACCGCAACGTCGAACGCTACAGCTACACCAGCAGCGGCAACGTCCAGCGCGCCAGCCCCTACCTGCAGCGCCACCAACAGAGCGTGCTGGGCGACCGCATCGAGCTGCGCCACGACAATCAGCTGTTCGGCCTGGCCAGCCAGTGGTCGCTGGGCCTGGACTACTCGCACATGCGCCAGAGCGTGTACCCGACGGCCGGAAGCTGGACCGATGTGGTCGACCCGGACCACTTCGACCCAGGCAGCTTCTACGACATCCCCGGGGTGAATGCCGGGCTGAGCAAGCAGCGCCGGCATGTCACCAGCAACCGCGCGGTGTTCGCCGAAAACCGCCTGCAACTGACCGAGCGCCTGGCCTTGCTCACGGCCCTGCGTTACGACTACCTGGACATGGAGGTGACCAACTATGGCGCGGTGACGCCAACTTCACCGGCATTCTTCGAGCGGCGCTGGGAACCGCTGTCCGGGCGCATCGGCCTGACCTACGAACTGACGCCGTCGGCCAGCCTCTATGCCCAGTACAGCACCGCTGCCGACCTGCCGGCCGGCTCGCTGGCGGCGGCCACCTACGCCAACGTCGGCACATTCGACCTGTCCAAGGGCGAGCAATGGGAGGTGGGCAGCAAGTTCGACTTCCTCGACGGACGCGGCGCGGCGACCGTGGCCTTGTACCAGATCGTGCGCAAGGACTTTGCCGTGCGCGATTCGAGCAACCCCAACCTGACGGTCCAGGCCGGCCAGCAGACCTCGCGCGGGGTCGAGTTGTCCGGGCGGCTGCAGGTCACGCCGAAGCTGCTGGCCGAGGGCAACTATGCCTACGTCGACGCGCAGTACGATGAGTTCAACGAAGCGGTCAACGGCGTTTCGGTATCACGCAAGGGCAACGCCCCGGTGAACGTGCCGGCCAATGTCGCCAACCTGTGGCTGACTTACAGCTTGACCTCGGCCTGGTCGGCGGGTGTGGATGCGCGCTATGTCGGCTCGGTGTATGCCGACAACGCCAACACCCTCAAGGCGCCGGCCTATACCTTGTTCGGCACCTTTGCCCGCTATCGGCTGGATGAACACACCACGATCACCGGGCGGGTGCGCAACCTGACCGATGAGGTGTATGCCAAGCAGGCTTATGGGCTGCAGTACTACATGGGCGCACCGCGCACATTCGAGGTGGCGGTAGACATGCGCTTCTGATGCCAATGTCTGTGCCGGCCTCGACGCCGGCACAGACATCACGACAACCGCTGCATGGCCCGACAATCAGCAGGCCTGGGCCGACGTCACCGTACCAATGAAATTGGCCAGCTCGGGCGTTCGCGGTGCCGCGAACACCTCGCGCGGGTGGCCCACTTCATGCACCTTGCCCTGGTGCATGAACACCAGCTTGTCGCCCACTTCACGGGCAAAACGCATCTCATGGGTGACCATGATCAGGGTCATGCCCTCGCTGGCCAGCTGTCGCACCACACCCAGCACTTCATTGACCAGTTCAGGGTCGAGGGCCGACGTGATTTCATCGCACAGCAGTACCTTCGGTGACATGGCCAGGGCCCGTGCAATCGCCACGCGCTGCTGCTGGCCACCGGACAGCCGGTCTGGGTAGGCATCGAATTTTTCCGCCAGCCCGACCCGAGCCAGCATCTGTTCGGCGAGCTGGCGCGCGTCACCACGGCTGGCCTTCTTCACTACCTGCGGGGCCAGCATCACGTTCTCGCCGACACTCAGGTGCGGGAACAGGTTGAACTGCTGGAACACCATGCCGACCTTCTGGCGCAAGGCACGCAAGTCGGCACGCGCGGCGTCCAGGTATTCACCGTCGACCTCGATCACACCGTCGCTGATCGACTCCAGACCATTGAGCGTACGCAGCAGCGTGCTCTTGCCTGAACCACTACGGCCGATGATGGCCACCACTTCACCCTCTTCGATGCTCAGGTCGACACCCTTGAGCACGTGGTTGTCGCCATAGTACTTGTGTAAAGCAGACACTCTAAGCAGGGGCATGCAGCCTCCTTTCCAGATAACGGGCGCTCAGCGAGAGCGGATAGCAGAGGATGAAATAGCCCAACGCGACCAGACCGTAGACCATGAACGGCTCGAACGTCGCATTGGCCAGCATGCCGCCAGTCTTGGTCAGCTCGGTGAAGCCGATGATCGAAGTCACCGCCGTGCCCTTGACCACCTGCACCGAGAAGCCCACGGTCGGGGCGACCGCGATACGCAGCGCCTGCGGCAGGATCACATGGCGCAATTGCTCCAGGCGGTTCAGCGCCAGGCTGCCCGAGGCCTCCCACTGGCCGCGCGGAATCGCTTCGACGCAGCCGCGCCAGATTTCGGCAAGGAAGGCACTGGTGAACAGGGTCAGGGCAATGGCGGCCGCCATCCAGGCCGACACATCCAGGCCGAACAAGGCAATCCCGAAAAACACCATGAACAGCTGCATCAACAAGGGAGTGCCCTGAAACAACTCGATATAGCCACGCGCCAGACCCCGCCATATCGGTTGCTCGGACAGCCGGGCCAGCAATATCAGCAAGCCGGCCAGCCCCCCGCAGACAAAGGCCACCAGCGACAGCAACAAGGTCCATTGCAGGCCGATCAGCAGGTTGCGCAGGATGTCCCAGAACGTGAAGTCCATCAGCGTCTCCCCATCAGCAGGCGCTGCCCCAGCCAGACCAGCACCTGGCGCACAACGATGGCCATGAGCAGATACAGTGCAGTGGTCAGCAGGTAGGTTTCAAACGCGCGAAAGTTGCGCGACTGAATGAAATTGGCGGCAAACGACAGCTCTTCGGTGGCGATCTGCGAACACACCGCCGACCCCAGCATCACGATCACGATCTGACTCGTCAGCGCCGGCCACACCTTGGCCAGCGCAGGCTGCAATACCACATGGCGAAACGCTTCGAAGCGGTTCATGGCCAAGGCCGCGGCAGCTTCCAGCTGCCCTTTGGGGATGGCCTGGATACCTGCACGTATGATCTCCGTGGAGTAGGCGCCCAGGTTGACCACCATGGCCAGCACGGCCGCCTGCCACTCGGTCAGGCGAATGCCCAGCGCTGGCAGGCCGAAAAAGATGAAGAACAGCTGGACGATGAACGGCGTGTTGCGGATCAGCTCCACATACAGACCGAACAGCGCGTCGAAGGGCCGCACACGCCAGGCGCGCACGCCGGCGCCCAGCACGCCGATGGCCACGCCAAGCAGCGTGCCGATCGCCGTCAGCTGGAGCGTGAACAAAGCGCCGTTGAGCAGCAGGTCAGCCTGGGCAAGCACAGGGGCGAAATTGAATTCATAGGCCATGGTCACAGGCTCCGGGCTGTGCTCAGAGGTCGGCCGGCAGCGGCTGTTTCAGCCATTTCTCGGCGTTGCGGTCAAGGCTGCCGTCAGCCTTGGCTGCGTCCAGCGTGGCATTGACCTTTTCCAGCAACGCTGGCTGGTTCTTGGCCAGGCCAACGTACACCGGCGAATCCTTGAGCTTGACCTTGACCACCGGCACCTTGGCGGGATTCTTCTCGGCGATGGCAGCCATCACCACGCTGCCGCTGGCGATCAGCTCGACCTGCCCGGAAAGATAGGCGGCGATGGTGGAGTTGTTGTCTTCGAAGCGTTTGATCACCGCGCCCTTGGGCGCCACGGCGCTGAGTTCCATGTCTTCGATCGAGCCACGTGTGACGCTGATGGTCTTGCCGTCGATCGCCTCGATACCGGCGATTTCCACTTCGGCCGGGCCGAACACGGCCAGGTAGAACGGTGCATAGGGCCGGGAGAAATCGATCACCGCTGCACGCTCGGGGTTCTTGCCCAGGCTCGAGATCACCAGGTCGACCTTGCCAGTGGTGAGGAACGGAATCCGGTTGGTGCTGTTGACCGGCGTCAGTGCCAGCTTCACACCAAGCTTGTCAGCCAGCAGTTGCGCCGTGTCGACGTCCAGACCACGGGGCTTCAGGTCCGGGCCCACCGAGCCGAAGGGCGGAAAGTCCTGCGGCACCGCCACCTTGAGCACGCCTCGGGCGCTGATGTCGGCCAGTGCATCGGCCTGGGCAGTGGGCAGCGCAAAGCTGGCGCTACAGAACAGGCTGGCCAGGAACAGGGTACGGAAAGTCTTCATCGAACGGCCTCGCAGAGGTTCACAAAAAGGGGGCCGGCTGGGCATTGCACGGGGCATGCCAGCACAGGCCGCCACCCTGCGCAAATGGCCGAAAGGCTTGAACTTAACGGTCTTACTGGTCTGAACAGTTTGACCGCCGTTCGCCTGCTCTGGCGCCTTTACGCCCCGCTTTCGTGCGTCATGGCTGCAGCCTGCGCCAACGGGGAGCAACACTTGCAAGCGCCGGGCAATAGCCGTAAAAAGCCAAGTTCATTGCCCTCCGACCGGTCTGAACAGCATGCTCGACTCCCTCCCCCGCGCCGTCCCCGAACAGGCCCTGCAAGGCATCCGCAAGCTGATCGATGAGGGCGCCTATCAACCCGGCGATGCCCTGCCCTCGCAGCGTGACCTTGCCGAGCAACTGGGGGTCAGCCGGGCCTCACTGCGTGAAGCGTTGTCATCGCTCAGCGCCCTGGGCCTGATAAGTGTGCAGCCGGGCAAGGGCGTATTCGTGCAAGCGCCCTCGCCTGCGCCCTCCCCATTTGCCTGGCCATACGCCGAGCAGGTTTCCGCCAGCGACACGTTCCAGTTGCGCTATGCCCTGGAGGGTTTCGCCGCCGGCCAGGCTGCATTGACGCTGACCGCCGAGCACCTCGATCGCCTGGAAGAGAATGTCGAAGCGATGCGCCTGGAGCTACGTGCCGGCCGTTTCGACGCCGCCGCCCGGCTCGACTTCATTTTCCACCAGCAGTTGCTGCAGGCCTGCGGCAATCACGCGATGCTGCAAGTGATCACCGCCAGCCAGGAGATTTTCCTGGAAAGCCAGAAACTCCCCTTCATCCGCCCGGAACGGGCCATGGAAACCTGGCAGGAACACCGCAAGATCCTCCGTGCCCTCAGCCGCCGCTCGCAGGCAGCGGCGCAAAAGGCAATGCAGGAGCACATTCGCAATGCGGCTTCGCGCACCGGAGTGATGTTCTCCGTATGACGCCGGGTGGTGCGGTCGAAACAGGTATCCCGATGTCGCCC
Source organism: Pseudomonas sp. LRP2-20 (assembly GCF_024349685.1). Classification (NCBI taxonomy): domain Bacteria; kingdom Pseudomonadati; phylum Pseudomonadota; class Gammaproteobacteria; order Pseudomonadales; family Pseudomonadaceae; genus Pseudomonas; species Pseudomonas sp. LR2-20. Next base: position 3,825,968 of record NZ_AP025944.1, read on the forward strand.
TGAACGATGCAGGCGAGCGAGTCCACCGGTCTACTGGCAGTTGATAACAACGATGGCGGGCCTTGAGCCCACCACATCCATCCAGGCTGCCTATGGAAACCGGAGAGCTTCCGTATGTCTGCATCGCATGAGGTATCCCCCGCCACCCTGCGCAGGGTCATCGCCGCCTCGGCCATCGGCAACTTCGTCGAATGGTTCGACTTCGCCGTCTATGGCTTCCTCGCCACCCTGATCGCCAACCAGTTCTTCGCCAGCGAAGATGCCAGTGTCGCCCTGCTCAAGACCTTCGCCGTGTTTGCCGTGGCCTTCGCCTTGCGCCCGCTCGGCGGCATCGTGTTCGGCGCGCTGGGCGACCGCCTTGGGCGCAAGCGCATCCTGTCGCTGACCATCCTGCTGATGGCCGGTTCCACCACCTTGATCGGCCTGCTGCCGACCTACGCCAGCATCGGCCTTGCCGCACCCGCGCTGCTGACCCTGGCGCGCTGCCTGCAGGGCTTTTCTGCCGGTGGCGAATACGCAGGCGCCTGTGCCTACCTGATGGAACATGCGCCACAGAACAAGCGAGCGTTCTACGGCAGCTTCGTGCCAGTCTCGACCTTTTCCGCCTTTGCCTGTGCGGCGGTGATCGCCTATGGCCTGGAGGCCAGCCTGTCGGCCGAGGCCATGACAGCCTGGGGCTGGCGCATCCCGTTCCTGGTGGCTGCACCACTGGGGCTGGTGGGGCTGTACCTACGCTGGCGCATGGAAGAAACCCCGGCGTTTCGCGAGGCTGTCGCCCAAGGCAAGGAACATGAACATTCGCCGCTCAAGGAAACCCTGCGCAACCACGGCCGAGCGATCCGCAACCTGGGCATGTTCATCTCGCTGACGGCGCTGTCGTTCTACATGTTCACCACCTACTTCGCCACCTACCTGCAACTGGTCGGTCACCTGACCCGCGCCCAGTCGCTGCTGGTGACCACCGTGGCGTTGCTGTTCGCGGCGGTCGGTTGCCCACTGGCCGGGGCCTTCTCGGACCGGGTCGGGCGACGCAAGACCATTGGCTTCACCTGCCTGTGGGTGATGGTCTGCGTGTTCCCCGCCTACTGGCTGGCCAGTTCCGGTTCGATGTCGGGAGCGCTGCTGGGGGTGATCCTGCTGGCGGTGGGGGCGCTGTGCAGTGGCGTGGTGACGGCGGCGTTGCTGTCGGAGAGTTTCCCTACGCGTACCCGCTATACCGCTTCGGCGATTACCTACAACGTGGCCTACACCCTGTTTGGCGGTACCGCGCCGCTGGTGGCGACCTGGCTGATCGGGCAAACCGGCAGCAGCCTGGCGCCGGCGTTCTACCTGGTGGTGATTGCACTGGTGGCGTTGGTGGGTGGGTTGGCGTTGCCGGAGACATCGCGGATTTCGCTGCATGATGAACCTGGTAGTGATGTGAGCCCTCAGGTTCGTACTCCGATCTGAGATCCCTGGGGCTGCTTTGCAGCCCATCGCCGGCAAGCCAGCTCCCACAGGGACAGCGACATGCTTAAGGCAGACGCTATCCCTGTGGGAGCTGGCTTGCCGGCGATGGGCGGCAAAGCGGCCCCGGCGATCTCAATCTTCTTCGCGTCTGTACGCCCACTGATAAAGCGCCGGCAACACCAGCAAGGTCAGCGCCGTGGAAGACAGGATCCCGCCAATCACCACCGTCGCCAGCGGTCGCTGCACCTCGGCGCCTGTCCCTGTCGCCAAGGCCATTGGAATGAACCCCAACGACGCCACCAACGCAGTCATCAGCACCGGCCGCAAGCGCGTCAGCGCGCCCTCCTCGACCGCTGCACGCAAACCGCGCCCCTCCTCGCGCAGGTTACGGATAAAGGCGATCATCACCAGGCCATTGAGCACCGCCACCCCCGACAAGGCGATGAACCCCACCCCTGCGGAAATCGACAACGGGATATCCCGTAGCCACAACGCCAGCACCCCGCCGGTCAAGGCAAACGGAATCCCGGTGAACACCAGCAGGCCATCCTTGAGGTTGTTGAACATCATCAGCAGCAAGGCCATCACCAGCAGCAGCGCCACCGGCACCACCACCTGCAGGCGCTCGGCCGCCGACTGCAACTGCTCGAACTGGCCGCCCCAACGGGTCCAGTAACCTGGCGGGATCTGCACCTGCTCGCGCAGGGTCTGTTCGGCCTGCTCGACGAACGAGCCCAGGTCACGCCCACGCACGTTGGCACTGACCACCACCACGCGCTTGCCATCTTCGCGGCTGACCTGGTTCGGCCCAAGCTGCAGGTTCAACGTGGCCACCTGCGACAACGGGATGAAGCCGATCTGCGCTGCACCGGCTGCGGCGCTGGCGGGTACCGGAATCAGCAGGCTGCCCAAGCCATCGACATCGGTACGCAGGGTTTCGGACAGGCGTACTACCATGTCGAAGCGGCGATCGCCTTCGTACAAGGTGCCCGCCGTGCGCCCGCCGACGGCAATGGCGATGGCATCCTGCACGTCGCCCACATTCAGGCCATGGCGCGCGGCCTTGTCGCGGTCGATGTCGATGGTCAGCACCGGCAGGCCGGTGGTCTGCTCGACTTTCACTTCAGAGGCGCCTGGCACCTGTTGCAGGCTGCTGGCGATCTGCGCGGCGGTGCGGTTGAGCACGTCCATGTCATCACCGAACACCTTCACCGCCACATCGCTGCGCACGCCGGAAATCAGCTCGTTGAAACGCAACTGGATTGGCTGCGACAGCTCGTAGTTGCTGCCCGGCACGCTGGCAGCGGCGCGCTGGACCTCGGCAATCAGTACCTCGCGGGGCTTGCCGGGGTCACCCCACTGCTCGCGCGGGCGCAGCATCACGTAGGCGTCGGAGATGTTCGGCGGCATCGGGTCGGAGGCGATCTCGGCGGTGCCGGTGCGGGCAAACACCCGCTCCACTTCCGGCACCTGTGCGATGATCGCCTGCTCCAGGCGCTGTTGCATGTCCACCGACTGCGACAGGCTGGTGCCGGGTACCCGCAGCGCCTGCAAGGCAAAGTCGCCTTCGCTGAGGCTGGGGATGAACTCGCTGCCCATGCGGCTGGCCATGACCCCGGACAGCAGCACCAGCCCGGCAGCGGCGGTAAACGCAAGCTTGCGCCGCCCCAGCACCCACTCGAGCACCGGCGCATAGCGCTGGCGGGCGGTGCGCATGACCACGCCCTCTTCTTCCTTGACCTTGCCGGTGACGAACAACGCGATGGCCGCCGGCACGAAGGTCACCGAAAGGATCATGGCGCCCAGCAGTGCCATCACCACGGTGAAGGCCATCGGGTGGAACATCTTGCCTTCGACCCCGGTCAGGGCAAAGATCGGCAGGTACACCACCATGATGATCAACTGCCCGTAGATCAGCGGCCGGCGTGCCTCGCGGGCGGCGGCGAACACCTCGTGGAAGCGTTCGGCACGGCTCAGCATGCGGCCATGACGCTGCTGGGCATGGGCCAGGCGGCGGATGGCGTTTTCGACGATCACCACCGCGCCATCGACGATGATGCCGAAGTCCAGGGCGCCGAGGCTCATCAGGTTGGCGCTGACCTTGTTGCTGAACATGCCGGTGAAGGTGAACAGCATCGACAGCGGGATGACCATGGCAGTGATCAGCGCGGCGCGAATGTTGCCGAGGAACAGGAACAGCACGGCAATCACCAGGATGGCGCCTTCGACTAGGTTCTTCTTCACCGTGGCAATGGCTTTTTCCACCAGGTTGGTGCGGTCGTAGACGGTCACCGCGAGCACGCCCTTGGGCAGGTTGCGGTTGATCTCGGCGAGCTTGGCCGCCACGGCCTGGGACACTGTGCGGCTGTTCTCGCCAATCAGCATGAACACCGTGCCCAGCACCACTTCGCGGCCGTTCTCGGTGGCCGCGCCAGAGCGCAGTTCCTCGCCCAGGCCGACCTGGGCGACATGGCTGACGCGGATCGGTGTGCCATCGACGCTGGAGATGACAATGTTGGCGATGTCTTCGGCCGAAGCCACCTGCCCCGGTGCACGGATCAGCAACTGCTCGCCGTTGCGCTCGATGTAGCCGGCACCAACGTTGGCGTTGTTGCGTTCCAGCGCTGCGATCAGGTCATTGAGGGTGAGCTTGTAGGCCGCCAGGCGCTTGGGCTCCGGGGCGATCAGGTACTGCTTGGCGTGGCCGCCGATGCTGTTGACCTCGGCGACACCGGGCACGTTGCGCAGCTGCGGCTTGATGATCCAGTCCTGGATCACCCGCAGGTCGGTCGCCGTATAGGGCGTACCGTCCTCCTTCAGTGCGCCCTGCTCGGCCTCCACGGTCCACAGGAAGATTTCCCCCAACCCCGTGGAGATCGGCCCCATGCTGGCCTCGATGCCTTCGGGCAACTGCTCGCGGGCCACCTGCAGGCGCTCGTTGACCAGTTGCCGGGCGAAGAATATATCGGTGCCATCGTCGAAGATCACCGTCACCTGGGACAGCCCCGAGCGCGACAATGAGCGGGTCTGCTTGAGACCCGGCAGGCCGGCCATGGCCGTCTCGATGGCGAAGGTGATGCGCTGCTCGGTTTCAAGTGGCGAATAGCCCGGCGCGGCCGTGTTGATCTGCACCTGGACGTTGGTGATATCAGGCACCGCATCAATCGGCAGCTTCTGGTAGCTGTGGATACCCACGGCGGCCATCAGCACCACGGCGAGCATCACCACCAGGCGCTGCTCGATGGCGAATTGGATCAGGCGTTCGAACATGTAAGCGTCCCCGCGATCAATGGCTGTGCTCGGCAGAAGCCTTGCCGAGTTCGGACTTGAGGACGAAGCTGCCAGCGGCCGCCACCTGGGTGCCGGCGGCCAGGCCTGCGGTGATCTCCACCTGGCCTGCGTCGCGGCGGCCAGTCTTCACCGGGCGGGCCTCGAAACCTTCGTCGGTGCGGGCGAACACCACGGTCTGCTCCTCCCAGTTCTGCAACGCGCTTTCGGGCACGACGACAGCGGCATTGAAGCGCTCGACATTGACCGCGACGTTGACGAACAGCCCGGGGCGCCAGGCGCCGGCGGGGTTGGCCAGGGTGGCGCGCACGGTGGCGGCGCGGTTCTGCTCGCCGAGCAGGCTGCCGACGTAGTTGACCTTGCCCTCGACCTCGGCACCGAGGTCCGGTGCGCTGACGGTCACGCTGCGCCCCGTGGTGACCCGGGCCAGATCGCGCGGTGCGACCGCGAAGGTGGCCCAGACCCGGCTCAGGTCGGACAGCGTGAAGGCATTGCTGGTCGCGTCGACGACTTCGCCCACGGTCAGGTGCTTTTCCACCACCACGGCATCGAAGGGGGCGCGCAGTTCGTAGCGGCTACCTGCACCTGCCGGGCCGACGGCGGCCACCTTCTGCCGGGCATTGGCCAGGGCGATCTCGGCCTCTTGCAAGGCCTGGCGCGCCTGCAGGTAATCCTGCTCGGCGCTGATACGTTCCTGCCACAGTTGCTGCTCGCGCTGGAAGGTCAGGCGCGCCAGTTCAAGGCGGCGCTGGGCGGCCTGCTGCTCGCTGCGCAGATCAGAGATCTGCTGGCTGGCGATCACCGCCAACACCTGGCCGCGCTTGACCGCCTGGCCGAGTTCGGCCTGCACCGACTCGACCACCCCCGGCACCCGTGGTACCACATGGGCGGTGCGGTCTTCGTCGAAACGGATCTCACCGGGGAAGCTGATGGCGGTGCTCAGTTCACGCGGAGCGGCCGCGGCAAGTTGAATGCCGGCCGCCTCGATCTGGGCGATCGACAGGTGCAGGGCGCCTTCCTCTTCCTGGTGTTGTTCGCCGGCCTCTTCATCGTGAGCGTGGCTGTCTTCACCTTGGTCGTCGTGCCGGGCCTCGCTTTTGCTGGCCTGGCCATCGTTACCGGTCCAGGCCAGGCCACCCATGCCGAAAACGGCAATGGCAGCGGCCAGCAGAGCGAGTTTGCGGGGGTTAGTCATTGTTGCTCCTGTTGCTCGATTTTTTGCTCAACCCATCAAGGTCGCCATAGATGCGCTCGACCTGTGCCCGTGCATCGGTCGCCGAGGCCAGTGCCTCGAGGTACAGCCCGCGGGCGTCGATCAGCGTGCGCTGGGCATCGAGCACGTCGAGGAAGGCGAACTTGCCCATTTCGAAGCCGCGGGTGGCGGTGTCCACCGCCTGCTGGGCCGCGGGCAGGATGGTGCGGTCGTAGGCTTGAACCTCCTGCATCGCCGTGCGCCATTGATCGACGGCGCTGCGGGTTTCGCTGCGCAGGCGCAGCTCGACCGTGTTGCGCAAGTCGCGGGCCTGGTCGGCACGGCGTGCGGCCGCCAGCACATTGCCCTGGTTGCGGTCGAACAACGGCAAGGGCATCGACAGCCCCACCACGTTGACCCGCTCACGGTCCTCGCGGCTGTACTGGCTGCCGACACTGACGGTGAGGTTGGGAATGCGCAGGGCCTTTTCCGAGCCCAATGAGGCTTCACCGCGCTCGACCTGCGCGGCTGCCAGGCGCCATTCGGCGGTTTGTTCGACCTGGCCGAGCAGGGTATCGGCTGAAGGGGCCTGGCCGGGTGACAGGTGGCTCGCTGACAACTGGTCGAAGGTCGCCAGCGGGCTGCCGGTCAACCGAGCCAGCGCCTGGTAGGCCACGGTACGTTGGGTTTCGGCACGGCGTTGCTCGGCGTTGGCCTGGGCCAGCTGCACCTGCGCGCGGGTGGCTTCTACCGGCGACGACTGGCCTGCGCTGACCCGGCCCTGTGCCACACGCAGACCACGCTCGGTCAGCGCCTGCGACTGCTGAGCCAGCTCCACGGCTGTTTGCGCGCGCAGGGCGGCGTGATACGCCTGCACCACATCGGCGCGCAGGCCATTGCGCTGGCGCTCGAGGTCCAGCCGTGCAATGGCCTGGCCGGCACCGGCCACAGCAATGCGCGCACCGCGCTTGCCGCCCAGCTCCAGTGGCTGGCTGAGGGTCACGGTAGTGGTGCTGGAATCGCGGCGGGTGTCCTCGATTTCCCAGGCCAGTTCAGGGTTGGGGATCAATCCAGCCTGCATTCGTTCGCCCTCGGCGATACCGATTTCACGAGCGGCTGCGGCCAATTCAGGGTTGTTGGCAAAGGCGGCGCTAAGCGCCTCGGGCAGGCTCATGCCTTGCCCGGCCTGGGCGCTGGCGGTGGTCGCCAGCAACAGGCTGAGCAAGGCGATCTTACGGGGAGTGGGCATTTCGGGCGTCCTCGTCGGCGTGCGTTGGCGAGGAACTGTAAGGACGGGTGGTTATCGAGGTGGTGGCATGAAAATTACAATTCTGTAATCCGGCTGACGAAGTAAATGAGTCCGATAATCGCCCACTTTGCCCCCATGCGGCAGCCGACCCAATTGACGAAATTAACCACCCAGTACAAACATAGAGGCATTCAACAACAACAAAAGCGATGCCCGCCATGAAGCCCCTTATTCTCGTGCTCAACGGCCCCAACCTGAACATGCTGGGGACCCGCGAACCCACTCAGTATGGCCATGAAACCCTCGCCGACCTGGCCCAGGGTTGCGCAGATACTGCCCATGCCCACGGCCTGGAAATCGAATTCCGCCAGACCAACCACGAAGGCGAACTGATCGACTGGATCCACTCCGCCCGCGGTCGCTGCGCCGGTATCGTGATCAACCCCGGCGCCTGGACCCACACCTCGGTGGCGATCCGCGACGCCCTGGTGGCCAGCGAGCTGCCGGTTATCGAAGTACACCTGTCCAACGTCCACAAGCGCGAGCCGTTCCGCCACCTGTCGTTCGTTTCGTCGATTGCCGTCGGGGTGATCTGCGGCCTGGGCAGCCACGGCTATCGCATGGCCCTGAGCCACTTCGCCGAGATGCTCCAGGAGTCGCGCGCATGAGCCAGCCCGCCATCCTTGCCGGCCTGATCGGCCGTGGCATCCAGCTGTCGCGCACCCCTGCCCTGCACGAGCATGAAGGCGACGCCCAGCAGCTGCGCTACCTCTATCGGCTGATCGACGCCGACCAGCTCAAGCTTGAAGACAGCGCCCTGGCGCAGCTGCTCGATGCCGCCCAGCACACCGGTTTTACCGGGCTCAACATCACTTACCCATTCAAGCAGGCGATCCTGCCGCTGCTCGATGAGCTGTCGGACGAGGCGCGCGGCATTGGCGCGGTCAACACGGTGGTGCTCAAGGACGGAAAGCGGGTCGGCCACAATACCGACTGCCTGGGCTTTGCCGAAGGCCTGCGCCGTGGATTGCCGGATGTGTCGCGCCGGCGCGTGGTGCAGATGGGCGCTGGCGGTGCCGGCTCGGCGGTGGCCCATGCGCTGCTCAGCGAAGGGGTCGAGCAACTGGTGTTGTTCGAAGTGGATGCGGCCCGTGCCCAGGCACTGGTCGACAACCTCAACGGCCATTTCGGCCCGGGCCGGGCGGTACTGGGAACGGACCTGGCGGCCGAAGTGGCCGAGGCCGATGGCCTGGTCAACACCACACCGGTGGGCATGGCCAAGCTGCCAGGTACTCCGCTGCCGGTGGAACTGTTGCACCCGCGCCTGTGGGTCGCTGAAATCATCTATTTCCCGCTTGAGACCGAACTGCTCAAAGCAGCACGCGCGCTGGGTTGCCGCACGCTGGATGGCAGCAACATGGCGGTGTTCCAGGCGGTGAAGGCGTTCGAGCTGTTCAGTGGCAAACCGGCGGATGCCGAGCGGATGCAGGCACATTTCGCCAGTTTCTCCTGAGCCCGTCCCGCCCTCATTGCTGCCTGCTGGCAATGAGGGCAAACCCGCAACTCAGCCTTTTTCATCCAGCAACGCCTGTATGACTTTCTCCTGACCGGCATAGTCACCCTCACCGAAGTGCACATGCCGCACCTGCCCCTGCCGATCGACAAAATAGTGCGCTGGCCAGAACTGGTTACCCCAGGCATTCCACACCTGGTAATCGTTGTCTACCGCCACCGGGTAAGCGATACCCAGGCTGGCCACCTTGCTCTTCAACTGCCCCACATCATGCTCGTAGTCGTACTCCGGCGTATGCACCCCGATCACCACCAAACCCTGGTCGGCATAGCGCCGTGCCCAGTCGTTGACATGCGGCAGGCTGCGCTGGCAGTTGATGCAATCCCAGGTCCAGAAGTCCACCAGCACCACCTTGCCCTTGAGCGTCGGCGCGCCCAGCGGCGGCGAGTTGAGCCATTCGCTGGCCCCGGACAGCGACGGCATGGCGCCATAATTGTCGCGGGCCATCAGTTGCCCTCCGGCGAGGCCCAGGCCAACCAGCGCCAAGGCCACGCCCCCCACTTTCAACAGCAGCCGGCGGTCAATTGTCATGGCAACCGCTCGTGGCGTAGGAACGGTATTCAACGCTCTCCTTCTGGCCTTTGGAGTCGAGGTAGTCCATGCGGGTGTTGACCGGGCCACAAGCATTGCTGTGGTCGTCCTTCACCGACAATACCCGCTTCACATCCAGATGGTCACCGTAGCGGTACTGCATGACGCTGGCGTCGTTCATCGATGTGGCGCTGGCATTGGCGACGACGGCGGCGAAGCCCAGTACGGCAAACAGGCTGGCGCTGGCGAGGGTCTTGAAGTTCATGGCAACTCTCCTTGCAACACGTTGAAGGTGGGGATCAGCACTCCCCGGTCGAGAGCCATTACACGTTCGCCAGGTATCTCATGTGTGTCGCCCAGGCCTGTGAACTGCTTCCTCCTGTATCTGTTCTCGGGCCAGTTACACCCCCAAGACATCAGTAAAAGCCTTTAAAATCAGATAGTTGTATGAAATTCACAGCCCATAAACAGGCTCTTACCTTGTACAAATGGATACAATAGAATCAGGCGTTTACGGATGCATTTTGGGGAAGGTTTTCCAGGCTGCCCATGGCCGTCAGCGGATTTCAAGACCGTGGTACACGCATCCGATCCAAGCGGCGCCGGCACCGGAATCGATTCCAAAACAACGAGGAAACGGCACGGCTGCAGGCCGCATACTGCAAGGGTCGACGTTTCATTTTTGGAATCGATAATCTGCCCAGAACACAACCAGCTCAGGGCTGTACTTCGACTCGCACAGAGATTAACGTTGATATTCATCAGCTGATAGGGAGTCGCAATGGCTGAACGTTTGTCGCAGGAGTACGCGCTAGAAATTATCAGGGCTGCTTTCGAACCTTTTCGCTGTGAAGCCGCCCTCGATGATGCCGGCACCCTAGTGGGCTTCAGGGTGTTTAACTCTCTGGACGAAACCATGTTCTCCTGCCAGCTGGACGGAAAGCAGTTTTCAAGCCGAGATCGACTTAGATCGATTCTTTCAATTGCTCGGGAAACTGTGGAGCGCCAGGGGGTAAGGCTATACGCCTGGTCAATCTGACCTACAGCTTTTGGTAATGCAGCAGTAGTGTGGAAAATCGACCTCAGGCCGCGCCGTTTGCGGCCTATGCGTCGAACCTGTCTAATATGCATTCGCGAGTTTGGGCGACTTTCGCCCAGTAAAACCGAGAAACTACCGAGCGGTTTTAGACAGCCTATGCGCCCCACCCCGGCGTCCTGCCGATCACGATCCGTCCTGGCTCGTCACCTTCCCAGCTTTTCAAATTCTCGTAACTGAACAGGCCGATGTGGTACGCCTCCTCGATCTCCATCAACCCCCACGCCCTGGCAGCCTCAGACAGCTCCAGCATGTCGACCAGGCTCTCGGCGCTCACCTCGCGCCGACGATGAGCGGCATAGGCCATCTCATCAAGAACGGCGGCGCGCCCCTCGGGGTCCGTGACCAGGGCGAATTGGTCGTTCAGTTCATCCAGCCAAGCCTGAGGAATCCCGTCCATCATTCTGCCCTGCACCACCAGGACTGCGCATACAGCACGCCGTCGATATCCTCGACCCCGTTGATGTTCATCCCGAGCTGGGCCATGCCGTTGACCTTGGCGTCGTGCAGGCGCGGGATGATGTCCGGGCCCGGCGTCGGATTGAACACCCAGGCCTGCGTGGCGACCCGGCCAAGCGGCTCGCTGTGATGATCGCCTATGTGGATGTCAGCGCGCAGGGGCTGGATCTTCCTGAGCTGATCAGAGGGGATGGCTAGGCCATTCACGCGGCGGCGGACGAGAAGGAAGTACATTGGGCACCAACACTGTATATCGATACAGTATCGTATAACCCAGATCACGCCGACAGCAATAGCCGGTCGGCGGCATCAGTGGAGAGGCGGGAGTTCCTGGCCGCGGGCTTTCGCCACCACCCGCAGCTGGTAGTCGCAGACCACTTGGAACAGCGACTCGGCCAGCAGGTGCAGCCGCTCGATCTCCTCAGCGGGCCTCCCTTCATCCTGCGCCTGGTGATATGCGCGCATGGCATCCAGAGCCTCCTTCAACAGGGGCTCTCCCGCCTCAATCATCCCGATGAAGGTGCGCTTTTCCATTACCTGCTCCGATCAGTTGATCAGCGCATTATAGGACCTCTCGCAGAGCTGGCCCGCTATTCGGGCTTGGTCATAAGCTTTCGCCAGCTCTCCCGCTCGTGCATCAGCCCGGTCGCGCAGTTCGGAGAGCACCATAGCGGCGCGGGTGGCTGCCTGGCCTCGGGAGATAGCGGCGGTATCCGTGCCGGGGCAACTGACGGTGGCGGCGAGCTTGGCGCCTTCGTCGCGCAGCCGCTGGCCAGCAGCATCGGCACCAGCAGCGCCAGCATCAGCAGTCGTTCGTTCTTCCTGGGCATGGGCTCTCGCCTCCTCCTGCGCCTGGGCGCGTCGCTGTTCTTCCTGTCGGGCGCCGCGCTCGCCGATCACTTCGGCCAGACGGTCGCCACTGTCACGTTCCGCTGATGCCCGGGCGGCCTCGGCGCGTTCTACTGCCCTGCCGTGCTGGTACATGCCCCAGTAGGACGCAAGCAGCACCAGCAGGATCAACGATCTGATTGCCCACGACTTCATGCCAAGGCCCTCCGCACACCCTCGTCGATCACCTGGTCCTTGTAGGGGTTGCCGCCGTTCTCGTGCACGATGATGCCCACGACGGTCTCGCGCAGCACTCGGGGGTTGCTGATGTCGATCGAGTCACGCACGCCGACACCGAGACGCTTGGCGATGGCCTGGGCGTAGGCAAGGGTGTTGTTCTCGGTCGACGGCGCCCAGCGGCTGATGAACTCGATGGGGGTGTCGATGCCGGGCCGGCCCACACCGGGCATGCCGTCCTTGCCCCGGTAGTTCAGCAGCAGTTTGCCCAAGGCACGGATGCCGTTCTCGGCTTCGTCGAAGCGGGCGAAGCGCGGCTTGCCCACGCCCTCCTCCAGGCCGAGCTGCCCCTGCCACGCATTGCGGGGATTGAAATCGATGTTCCCGGGGTTGTTGTTGCGCACGCCTCGAGCGGTGGATTGGGTCATGGGTTTCCTCCAGACAAAAAGAAGCCCGCTCAAGGCGGGCCTGGGTAACTGGCAGCAAATGTCATGCAGCTGGCGTTTCTGGTACCGGCTCCGCCGGGTCAGTCACGGTAATGTCAACCTTGGCGGTGTACTCCTTCAGAATCTGGGCGGTGAACACCTGGGCGGCCGGGAATTGGCTCAAGATCTCCCGTGCGCGGGTATCGGCCTCTTCCTGAGTGGCGTATCGAGTGTTGTTGGCAGTGTCGTAGGCATTGCTCATGTTTACAGCGACATATGGCATTTCATGGCCCTCCAGGGCTGGTTGTTAATGACCGGTGACATCCAGGCACATCAAAGTAGGAGCAATCATTGCTGGTGATGCTGGGGGCGGCGCAACTCCCGCGCCTCCAACAGGACGGGACAGGATCGGGGACTCCCCAACCCCATAAGTTGAAGGGCCGACGCTGACTCCATAGGAGAACATGACCCAGTAAGGGATGCCGGCTTGGGCTGCCCCAACGCTGCGCTTGGGATAGTTGCCAATGCCAGCGGCGTAGTTGGCCGATGGCCCAGGCCAGCCGATGGTGACGCCACTGCCTGCGCCTCGCACGATGTTTACGGGCCTCAGGAATCTCGCCGATGAATCAAAGGTCAATACCCCCGAGCTGCTAAATGTCTGAAATCCCGAATTGGAAAAAGGCATGTCCTGATCGGCATATCCATAAATCCGGATCACAGCCGTTGTCGAGCAGCGAAACCTCCAAGTTGTCCCGACCTTCGACATGAGTGCAATAAAAATTGGTGTATCGCAGGCGAAGAACACTGAACCGACATGAGCTGGAACACCTATATCGAAGTAATAAGGCGTAGCCACGAACGGTGTACTAAGAGTGCCGAACGGCCCGGTGAAGTCCTGCCGATATGCAAGAGTAGCTGGACGAACATCTGCGTCGATCTGGAAGATACCGTTGTCAAAGAAGGCTTGGAATCCGGCAGCCATTAGAACGTCCCTACCCTAACAACAACACTTCGACGCGGGACAGTCACGCCGCGATATTGCCAGTCTACAAAGCCCCACGATACTGTCGTTCCATTTATAGCAACGTTAGGGTAGGCGTACAGATTCGCAAGATCGATGTCGGCCGAATTATCTTCCACAAAGAAAAATGGCTCACCTCCGAGCCCCAAGCTTGCTACCCCGATAGCCCCGTCAGCCGTTCCAGTCTCGAAAGCAAAGGTTATACGCGCCATGCGGCTCGTTGCGTCCATGACGAGCCGGCCTTGGGCGTCCCATATTTGCATACCTTGCGGCATTGGTTAATTCCTTCTTTGACTAGTCAGCCCCAGACGCCCATGCGGACTCGACGAACACCATCAACCACAATATCAATTCCGTCACGATTGATGACGGTGTAAGTTGCCTGCCTGGTGGGGTGAACCATAATTATCTGCCCTCCATTGAAGTCCAATCGTAATATTGGCTCACCAAAGTTCGAATAGGCAGCCGACGTCAGAAGCTGCCCCACAACGCCATTAACAATGGTCGCCTTCGAAATAAAGGCCTCATTGAGGAAGACTTGCCCGCCTTGTACGGCAAACGGGGACACAAACCCATTGCCAGCTGGATTCAATATCGCGAACTTGTCAGCCATCACAGCGAACGTCGATTGCAGCACACCGCCGCTGTTCTCCACGCCCAGGCCGAAGCCTGCTGCGACGTACTGCCCGCCGGCAGTGACCTGGAGTTTCACCGAGTACGAGGCGTTGACCTTGCCGTTGAGCGTGGTCTGGGCCTGCGACACCTGCTGGATGGAGGCGGCGTTGTTGCCGACCGACGTCTGCAGGCCGCTGAGCTGCTGCGCCTGGGCGCTCAGATCGCTGCCCTGCTGCGTGACCTTCGAGTCAAGCGACGACACTGCTCGGCTGGATGCTGAAGGTCCTACTCGACCAACAACGATCCAGTCGACATCAAACACCCCTCCGCTGGTACTCCCCAGATCGAGGCGCAGGCGGGTAATGGTGTTATCCACCCAGTCAGTACCTCCTGAAGCCAGGTTGGCCATGTCCCACTCAACCACCGCCGACTGCCCAACTACCAGGTTTGGGTTGGCTGCAACTGCCCGGTAGCTCCCGGCAAAGCCGTGGCCGGCGGTTTGGTAGAAGAGTTGGCCATCCCAATCCGTGGCGGCACCAGCGCGCCGGGTAATTCGCGCTCGGATGCGACTGTACAAGCCTCCGGTGATAGACAGCGTTGCCGCCGTGCCGCTCTGGAGTTGTGGGTCCGCGCTGGTGGCAGTGATCTTGATGAATCCTGCCCCCTGAGCGAGGGTTGCGCCCGCAGCTACCCAGCCTTCAGTTGTGCTATCGAACTGCCACAGCGCATCCGGTGCCGGGTCAAGGCCAGAGGATCCAAGCGCGCCCTGGACTTCCCCGACACTGTTGTTCAGTTCGGTGATCCTGGTGGACTGACTAGAGAGCGCCCCCTCCGCCGCCGTCACACGGTTGGTCACCGCGTCCAGAGCAGATGCCGAAGCTTTCGTGGCCAGGCCATTGGTGGTGCTGTTCACTGCGTTTTCCAGGGTCGTGGTGCGGCTTGCAACGCTGGCCAGCGTCCCTCCCTGCTGACTGACCTGTGAGGACAGGCCATCCACCGCGGCCGACGTGGCGGCGTTGTCGGCCGCGTTTACCTGACCATTGTCCCGCCATCCGCCTGCCCTGGAGGCGTACTCCAGCTGAGGCCTGGCGATCTCGAACGTCCCGTTTACCGCTGCCGAGGTTGGAGCAAATATACGAAAGTAAGTGACCGCTTTGACCGTGCCTGCCGGGGCTGTGGCTGTGAGTTGAACCCTCACCCCGCCTACAGAAATAGCTGTTAGCACTGTCGATGGCGTAGAAATGACGGTGCCGGCAGCGTTCAGGAACTGGATGTACAGCCTGGCCGACAACAGCCCCGAGTCGCTCATCCTCCTGAAGTAAGCCGACGAGGTTACAACCTGACCCTCACCAACAGCAGGCCGCCGTGCAGCGGTCGGGATCAACGACAGGTAAGGCGTTGTGTTGGTCACGCCGGTTACAGCAGATCTGAATGCCCTCTCGGCCGGGTTCAGCCACGAAACCACCATGCTTGGGTTGTTTACCGCAGCGCCTTCGCGCTGCCAGCCATCAGGAACAGAGGCATCACTGGTGTTCACCTTCACAAATGACGGGTTGTACAGCAGGTTCTCGCCGCCGATATCGCCAATTGAGTTGTCCAGCTGGGTGAGTTGGCTGGATGCGCTGGTCAGCCCCTGTTCCGTAGCCGCCACGCGCCCCGTCAGGGCTGTCGTGGCCGCAGCATTGGCCGCGATAGTGGCATCGGAGACGGCATTGTTGTCGCGCCAGCCGGACATCACAGAACCCTGCTCCAGCTGGACCCGATCAAACTCCACAAAACCTGAGGAAACCGATGCAGTGCCCACTATCCGCAGATAGACCGTCATGTAAGCACCCGTCGTCGGCATGGTATGTGTGACGGTTACCCTCTGCCAGCTATCCGTCAACAACCCACCACCACCCTTGTTACCGGAGCCAACCATACTGCTGTTGTAGGTGATGACGTAGATTTCATACCTCGCCCCTACCGTCCCTCTCACATGCGCGGACAAGGTGAAAGTGTCGCCTGGACTGATCCTAACTCGGTACTGTGCGGTAGGAGCTATCTCCGCGTAGGCCGATGTCGACAGGCTCGTGCAATCGATCCTTTGTGCTCTCCCTGCTGGGTCAAGGGTTGACGCAACCAGTGAATAGGTTCTGCCAGATGCGTTACCCTGGCCAAACCACCCATCTGCTACAGCCCCGCTCCCGGCTTCAAATGAGGGGTTGTAGAGGAGATTCTCGCTACCGATCTGGTTCAGCGACGTGTTGATGTTGGTGATCGCCTGTCCAGTGGCAGTGATCGCCGCGCCCTGCTGATCCACGGTGTTGGTCAGGGACTGAACCGTCGAGGCATCGGCCTTGGTCGCCACCTGGGTGAGCGCACTGGCAGCTGCAGCGGCGGCGTCCGTTGCCACCTTGTCCGTCACGGCCACCCACGCCGATCCGTTCCAACGCTTTGGCGTGTTGGCGGTGCCCGTGGTATCGATCCAGAGGTTCTGGGCCAAGCGCTTGTCGGCCGAGGGTGCGGTCGAGCCGTAGATCACCTCGCCTTTCGCGCCAGCTGCGGTGGCAGCCGCCTGAGCGGCTTGCTGCGCTGCCGTGACGTTCTGGTTCGTGGTCGTCAGGCTGTTGTTGAGGCCGGTGATGGCCTGGCCCTGCGAAGACAGCGCGCCTTCGGCGTCGGTCACCCTGGTGGTCAGGCTCTGCACCACAGATGCGTCGGCTTTGGTCTGAGCAACCGCCAGGGCGTTGGCCGCCGCAGCAGCGGCATCGGTGGCCACCTTGTCGGTCACGGCTACCCAGGCGGTGCCGCTCCAGCGCTTTGGAGTGTTCGCGTTGCCCGTAGTATCGATCCACAGGTTCTGCGCCAGGCGATCGGCGACAGCCGGCGCCGCCGACTGAACGATAACCTTGCCCTTGCCGCCGGCCAGCGTTGCCGCGTCCTGGGCGGCCTGCTGCGCTGCTGCGACATTTCCATTGGTGGTGGTCAGACCCGACTGCAGGCCGGTGATCTGCTGTGCCTGGGCCGTCGAGGTGCCTTCCAGGGTCTGCACCTTGGTTTCGACGGTCTGCACGCGCGCGGCCATGCCATTGGCAGCCTGCACAGCTTGACCGATGTCGGTCCAGTAGGTGGCGCTCGGCGGCGAGTTGCCAGCGGGCACGTCGACCTTGGCCTGGTACAGACGGCCGTCTTCGCCCAGCACACTCTGGCCTGTGGTGTAAGCCTGATCGGGCTTGTACGGCATCGAGTCGGCCAGGTCGGCGATCGTGTCGATCTGCTGCTGCAGCTCGTTCTGCACCTCATTGACGTGGTTGTTCACGTCGCTGATCTGCTCGTCCAGTTCGCTGCGGACTTCGCCCAGACGCTCATTGACCGAGCCTGGCCCGTCCTTGTCGATCAGGTCGATTCGGTCGGTCAGTTCCTTGCCCAGGTGGCTCTCAAGAATCTCGCCAGTGATCTGCTCCAGAATCGGCGACGGATCCGCGCTGGCTATGCCGGATATCGCGGTCGGCGCGACGGGGAAGAACGGCCCGAGGTTGCCGGTACGGTCCACCAGCCGCGCCCAGAAAAAGAACCGCTGCCCGGCACGAAGGCCCTGCATGACGTAGTCCTGCTGCGGGTACGCCAGGTCGGCCAGCTTGGTGGCCGCCTCGAGGTCGGTGCCCTCGCTGTACCAAATCTCGGTGCGCTGCGTGTCCTCGGCACCGACCGGGAAGCCCCAGGAGATTTTGATGCCGAACAGCAGGCTTTCGGTGTTGAGGAAGGTCACCGCTGGCGGCAGGCCCTCCTTGCCGTTCAGTTGCGTCAGGATCGAGCTTTTCCAGATCGAGGTGATGTCGAACGCGCTGACCGCACGCACGCGGGCCAGGTAGGCACCAGCGTAAATGCCAACCACATCGACAGAGGCCGCCCCGGTGCGCTGCAGGCGGATCCAGTTGCCGTTGTCCTTGCGCCATTCCACGTCGTAGGCGACGGCGCCCTCAACGGCCGGCCAAGCGATGGTCATGGTGCTGACCGCGATACCTTGGTCGATCATGTGCGCCGACGACAGTGTGACGCTGGCCGGCGGCTGCACGGTCGTGACCGGGATGACGCTGATCGGGCGCTCGTCCAGCTTGGCGCCCGTGTCGATGGCCGCGAATTTGCTCGGGTTGAACTCAAGCGCGGTGATCTCGTATTCACCCTCCTGGGTGCGCACGGTCTTCAGCACGCGGAACAGCTGGACCGCCAGGTCGTCGTAGTCGATCGCCCACTGCAGCTCAGGTTCTGGCTGCACGCTGTACGCGGTGGTCACGGTTACTGCGCGGCCGGCGACAGACTGCACGGTGCGCGCCTGGGCGGTCCCGTTCGGCAGGTTCAGGATCAGGCGGTCCCCGGCCTTGATCGGTGTGTCACGGTCCAGCGTCACGACGCGTCCGGCTGCCGACGAGATCCGGCCACCGTTCGGCCGGCCCGCCACCAGTTCATCAGCCACCGGGATCACGTAGCCCGGCAGCGGGATACGGCCTTCCATGCCGGTCTTGAAAGTGACGGTGCGATCCTGGCTGTTGCTCAGCAGAGCCCATTTACCGCGGCGCTGAGCCTCGGAAGCACGGGTGCAACCGATGGCAGAGATCTCCACCGGGCGGTCCCGGTACCGGCGCTGGAGCGCGTTATCGGTCACCGGGATGACGTCGGTGTCGTAGTTGTTGGCTGGATTATCGTAGCTGACCAAGGCCCGGCTGTAGTGGGTGTTGCGCTCGGCGCCGCCATAGACGAAGTCACCGTCGATGACGTTGGCCCGGGTGAACACGTAGTCGATGTCCCGGGCGCGCGGCATGTCCGCCTGCATGAACAGCGAGCCGTGGGCCCAGTACACCATGCCGCGGTAGATGGCCGCCAAGTCACGGAGCAGCGTCCAGGCCTCGGCGCGGCCCTGTAGGTTCATGTCGCACAGGTAGCGCGGCTCTTGGCCACCCACGCCGTCCGGCACCATCTGGTCGCAGTACTGGGCGATGCGGTACATCTCCCACTTGTCGACCATCCACGACTTGATGCGCTTGCCCAGGCCAAAACGATCCTCGACGCACAGGCCGTAGGTCACGAATGCAGGGTTGTTGGTCCAGGCCTGCTTGAAAGTGCCATCCCACACGCCGGAGTAGGTGCGCCCCACCGGGTCGTAGTTGCTCGGCACGGGCCAGCGCCTGGCCTTGCATTTCACTGTCACCGACGGGATGTTCTGGAACTGCTGGGCATCGAACTCGATGTACAGCAGAGCGGTGTTTGGGTACCGCAATTTCTCGTCAATGATCTCGGTGTAACCGGCGATGGTCATCGTGTCAGCGATGGTGCCGCTGTTGGCGTTCGGAGTGATCCGGCGAACGCGCAGCATCCAGCCGGAGGTGGCCGCCGGCAGGTTCACACGCACCGAGCGCTGGTAGCCGTTGGTGGTTTTGCCGTCTACGGCGCCGAGGTGGGCTTCCACGTACGCGCCGCCGTCAGTGGCCACATCGATGGCGTATTCGATGCGGTAGCCGTTGGTGTTGCCGCTGCTGTCCTGCTGTACCAGGCGCGGCCAGGACATGCGCACACGGACCGCAGAAAGCTGCGTGTTGCTCAACGCCCGGCTGAAGGGGTTGTCGCTGCGCAGCTCGACGTTCACCGTGGTCTCGTTCTCGATCGCAGGAATACCCTGGATGTAGTCCTGCTCCACAGAGCCGGGGCGCCACTCCCACTTCACACCGGGGAAGTTTACATTGCCGCCAGCATCCATGATCGGCGTGTTGTCGAGGTAGATATCGCGGTCGGTCGGCGTGCCGTCAAACTCTCCCTCACCTACGGCCAGCAGAATGCTAGCGATGTTGGTCGACTGCAGGCTGTCCGGTGCCTCAACAGGCGTCTTCGGCTTGCTACTGCCGCCTTTCGCGCCAGCAACTTCCAAGTGCTCTGCTACCCCCATACTTTTCTCCAGGCAAAAAGAAACCGCCCGCAGGCGGCTTGTTGGTTGTGATGACGCTACGTCTTGTCTTCTGCGCGAATCGAGGCGGAAATAACAGCACCGCCCCAGCGGCGCTCGCCGATGCAAATCGGGACTGGGTTGCCGCTGGCAGTAGTGTTCTTGGCACTGCCGAAGGCGTAACTCGGCAGGTTCTCGGGTGCAGCGCTTTGTGATAAACCCTTCGCTTGGGGGCTGAGCATTTGGATGACGCCACCAGCGACCAGTGCAATGCCTATCTGCAAGGTAGGGGCGCCAAAGAAGCTAGCCACGATCAGTACCACTCCGATTATTGTCTGAAGCACTCCGCCGCGCTTACTCCCTTCCACTACGGGAACGATACGGACCTCTTGGGTTCCACGGCGCCCTAAGTCATCCATACCCACATTCTTCCGGTTACGAAAAATGGCGAACCGCATTCCCATCCCGCTGAGTCGCTTAATCTCAGCCTCAAATCCGTCAAGTGTCGCCTTCAACGCGCCGAAGGCTTCACTCGTTGTCCCCTCCTCGAGCTTTCTGCGATGCACCCGACCAAACCTCTGAGCAAGCGACCCGGAAAGCTTGATTGTTGTCATCGGGTCGTAGTGCGCGGCTGATGCTGTCATAGTTTCCTCAGGCATTAAAAAACCGCCCGAAGGCGGCAGTTAAAATGTGGTTGGCTTTATGCTTACATCCCCGTCCACTGACGTGTAAATTCGAAACCTTTTGATCTGCCCCGCTTTTATTTGAGCCTCTGCTTCGAGTCGCTCAGCATTCATTCCACAAAGAGCCTTGCCGTCGAGCGCAGCTCCCACCATCCATTCACCAGCCGGAACGTTGAAAGAGGCTTTCTCTTTGGGGTTAAGTCGAGCTACTGGCTCACCGTTGATGTAAACAGTCGCATAGCAACCCCCTCCTGGAAATCCGCTATCGCGCGTGACGATGATCTGACCACCCTCGCTGATGTTGGCCTGATAACCAATGACTCTGCTAGCCGGTGCCTGCGTAGCTTCATTTAGCGGTACAGGTGATGTTGAACAACCAGCTAGAAAAGCCATACCAAGCCCGACAATCAAAGTCCTTGTGATCCTACTTCCTATCTTTAGATATGGCACACCGAGCATCCAATCGAGACTGTTCTTCGCGTTTCGGTACCATCAGAGACCAAGCTTCGTCTGAGATGATGAATGGATAGTCATAGCGAATCTTTCCTACCGAGAAGTAGGATGCCTCTCTCACGTTTCTAGTGATTAGCTTGTCACCCTCGTCAGGCCACGATGGGTAGATTCCATCGGGATCCGTCTTGCCAAACTTTTCAGTCAAAAATTTGAAGCCTGCAGTGTATGAGGCCTTGGTCCCTGGAACCACCAGGGCTTGGTAGAATACATCGTTGTAGAAGCAAAGCGTTGCCTTCGCAACAACTACGCCTTTGAAAACTCCCTGGAGTTGTTCACCGGAATAGCAGATGTCACCACGCGCTTCGCTGGATACCGGAAGATCAGGCTTTCTACCAGGATAAGCGCTACCAATTTCAAATCCCAGGATAGAAATAGATGGCCCAGGTTTGTACTCTACGTCGATTCCTGTCAAATCAAAACGATACTGCAAGTTAAATTTGTCGACGGGAATTTCTACGTAGAGAAACTTAGCATTGATCACAGCCCCCGAGAACGCGCCCATGCTTGTCGGAATGAAGCTTTTGCCGTCCTTGGAAGCGAACGAAACAGACTGTACCGCCCCATTCTCGAATCGCACTTGGAGGTTGCAGGTCTGTTTACCCTCCTCACGGGATGGGCAATCGTCCGCAGTTGCCGACTTCAGTTCCAGCATGACCCCTGGAGCACCATCACCCTTATCAAAAACCCTCAGGTCAAGACTCGGCCCCTCACCCCTAACCGGTGAAGCCTCCTGGCTGTACATTGCAGCACTAGTACCCCGCATCTCGTCCGGAAGATCGGTCTTCATCCATCCCGCGTTGGCCATTATTGGAACAAAGCCAACACACAATCCTAGAATCTTTCCCGCCATCTTGGCCTCCTTTTGGATAGCGGCAATCTAACACCACCAGTGGGCAGGCACCAAAAAAGCACACGCCTCAATGGGCGTCTCGATGACGCAGCAGAAGCCGTGCCCGATCAAACCAGGGGCCGCCAAACACAACGATTTCAGACGGTCGCCCCAGAAGATGGTGCAGCATGAATGGTCCAGGACCGAAAACCTCTGCATGTTCTTCGGACAGCTGCACATTGTCGCCGAGGTAGATGCCTGCGTGGTTCGGGTGAGCAGTGCGGCCCACGGCCATGACGATCATGTCGCCGCGCTGCGGCTGGCTGACCTGATAGAAGCCGGCAGCTTCGTAGGCCTGCTCATACAGGCTCGGCCCGTCAGCTTGCTCCCACCACCCCTCCTCCCGGGCATACGCCGGGAACTCCAGCCCCCACTCTCGCTTGTACCAGTCTGCACAGACCTGCCAGCAGTCCCAGGCGCCGTGTACGAACGGCCGGCCCAGTAGCGGCGTGTGGCCGGTCGGCGTGATGGTGCGCAGGTCGCCTTCCGGCCACGACAGGATGTACCAGGGCAAGCCCGTGGCTTCGCACATGGCCAGATCGCGTGGCGAAGGCCTACTGGTGGCGTCAGGGTGCGAGTGCACGATGCCGATCACCTCACCCTGGTCCTCGGCTGCCGCGTATTGCTCAGGTGAGATACGGAACTCCTCTGCAGGCTCGGTGGCGGTGTTCTCGCAGGGCACGTAGCGCTGGGCGCGCCCTACGGCAATGATCAGTCCGCAGCACTCGCGCGGATATTCAGCCGCGGCGTGCGCTTGCACGGCGGCGAGCATGTGTTTGCGCATCGTCAGCTCCGTGCGATCAGGGAAACGGCCGGGAAGCCACCGAATGGCAGCTGATTACCTTGACCGTGGCGGACAGTGCAGCCGGTGTCCAGGCAGCCGTTGCACTGGTCCTGGGCCGGGTCGTCCGTAGGATTGCCGTCCATGTCGTAGTAGGGGCCGGTGTAGCCGCAGTTCGGGCCGCGGTAGCCGGCGGTCATTGCCCAGTGGCAGAGCTGGGTCATTTGTCGGCCGATCGTCTCCCCGCCCACGTCGCCAGGGCTGGCCAGCTCCCATGAAACCGTGGTGCCGTTCTCAGACACCTTCTGGTCGATGTACCAGACCTCGATGGCTTCCTCGGTTGGGTCGGCCTCTGGATTGCCTGCCTGAAAATTCACTGCATCCAGGTACCGCGCCATCGTGTGGCGCATGGTCAGTTTGAACTCGAGCAGGTTGTCGAAGGCCAGGCACAGGGCTGTAATCCGGCCGTTGACGTTACCCACGGTGAGCGTGGGGCGCACGGCGGTACCGTCCGAGTTCGCTTCGATGCCCTCGATCTGCATGGGCCAGGCGCCATACTCATTGCCCTGCCACCAGATCGATTTGGCTGGCAGTTGATCGGCATCGACGCCAGCGGCAAGCAGCTCCTCAGGCGTGTGCGGTATTGCGTGCCCATGGAACCGCAGCACATCGGCGCCGAAGTCCGAGCCATCTAGCTCGAACAGCAGAACCTCGTTACCAGGCTCCAGGGTCTGGATGTCCTTGATCAGTGACATGCGAATTCCTTACGGGTGGAAGGCTCGCGCGAAGGTTGCGGAAACCTTGAACCGCCCGCCGCCCACAGGCGTGGGCTTCGGATCGGCGCAGGTGAACAGCCCCAGATCACCGAGCGGCGTGGACCACAGAAAGGCCCTGGCGCCGCCGTGCCGATCGAAGAACTCCATGATCTTGCGGACCTGAGCCTTCGTGCCAGTCACGGTGATCGGGTAGCTGTCCTCTTTGTTGTTGGGGCCATCGCCCGCCACCTGACGGTACCCGCCGCCAAACTTCGACTCGCGGACCCGGTAGGTGATATCGGGCGTTTCACCACGCTGGGTTGGCCAGCTGAATGTTTCGATTGCCATCAGCGCCTCGCTTGTGTGTTTCGGTAGCTCACGCCACCTGGTCGCCAGGAATCTGCAACAGCCTTCTCGGCAGCGAGCTGCAACTGCTTCTGCATGTTCTGCTGAAGGAGCGCCTGGTCGAGCTCCATGCCTTCGTCACTACGATCCGCGACGGCAACGCTGATCGGTGCTGACACGCTGATCATCGTTCCCGAGCTGCTCGTGGCAGTTAGGGCTGGAGTGACCCCAGCCCCGAGCGGGGTGATAGAGCCGCCCTGCTCGCCCATCATCAGATAGGTCTTGCCTCCCTGGCTCAGCAGTTCAGGCCCCAACTCATTCACCTGATAGAGCGAGTTCGCCGCTACCGGGCCGCCGACTGCGCGCTGACCAGAGACAAAGTTGTCCATGATCTCAGGGACGTAACCGGCCTGGGTTGATCCGGCCGACGTCGTTCCCCCTCCGAACCACGCAGAGGCCGCCATCGAGCCCAAGCTCACCAAGCTGCCCAGTAGGCCCGAAGCAGCACGCTGGGTTTCTATCCGCACCATGTCGGCCAGAATCGATTTGGTGAAGTCGGCGAACGAGAACTTGCCGGTCATGGCGAAGTTCACGACCGCGTCCTCCATCGAGCTGAAGGCGTTGGTGAACAGGGATCTTGTCTGCCCGGCGACATCCCGGGCCTGTTCCAGGTAGTTCTGGAAGGCCGACGACGCCCCCTTGCGCCAATCGCCCTGGGCGGCCGTCATCTGGTCGTAGTTGGCGATGGTGGTTTCCTGCAGGTCCTTCTCGGCCTTGCCCAAGGCAGCTAGCTTCTGGTTGTACTCATCGAGGCTCATGCCGCGAGAGCCATCACCGTACTGGTTGGCCAGATCCAACCGCTGCTGGTTCACACGATCGGTGATGCCGTTCTGCTGATCCTGCAGGCCGCGCTGTCGATCGCCGAGCCCAAGGCCGTCAGCGGAACGCTGCCCCTGCAGCCTAAGCGCCAGGACCTGCTGGTTGAGGGCATCGGTGTAGGTCTGCACGGCCCTGGCCTGTTTGGCCAACCGACCTTGCTCATTGGTAGCCAAAACCGAAAGCTCGGTATCGGCGTCCTTTTGCGCCTTCACCATGGCGGCGCGGGCGTCAGCAATCTTCTGATCGAGCTGGATTCGCTGCTGGGCGCTGGTGCTACTCCGCCCCTTGGCATCCTCCAGCGCCTTGATCTCTGCCTCGTAGGCGTTCGTGACCTCGACCTTTTGCTGCTCGAGGATTGCGGCCCGCTGGGCTGCGTACGACTCTTGCGAGATCAGACCGGCCTTCTGTGCCGCGTCCAGCTCTTTCTGGTGGTTCTTGTACTCGGCCAGAATGGCGCTCAGCGCGTTCTTCTGATCGTTGAACCCGGAGAGGTCGACTGACGTGGTACGCCCGGCAGGATCCTTGAACTGCTTGGCGATGTCGGCCTGCACCCGGGTGATGTTCTCGGGCTTGAGGCGCTCATCGTTCGGATTGACCTTGCGAATCGCGTCCAGAGACTTGTTGTACTCCTTCAGCGCATCCTCCCGCTTTTCAGCGTTGGTCCTGGCGGACTTCTCCAGGGCGTCGATCTTGCCGATTGCCACAATGGCCGCCTGCTGCCGCTGGGCATCCAGCTCTTGAGCCCTCGCAATGGCTTGCTGAGTGTCTCGCTGCTGGATGAGAGCTTTGAGCTCAAGGTTGGCGTCGGTCAGCTTCTTCTGCGCTGCGGTGTCGTCAGGATCACCGTTCACCGCACTCTGCGCCGCTGCCAAGCGCTGCTGCGTCTCGACGATACGACTTTCGATGTTCTGGTCGCGGCCAATGTTTTTGACCGAGTCTACGGTGGCAGCAACCTCGCCCCGCAGGGCTTTCCAGCCACGCTCCCAGATCGACAGGTTCTCGGTGACCTCCTTGCTGCGGTTTTTGATGGTATCGACGTAGGTGTCGGTGAGCAGCTTGGCGGCCCCGATGGTGTCGCCCTGCTCCTTCAAGGCAACGATCTGCGAGTAGGTGGAAGCAGTGAGGAAGTTGTATTGCTCGTTCAGCTCCTTGGCCGCTGCGACCGGGTCCTTGCCGATCTTTACAAACTCAGCGACGGTCTCCTCCACTGCGCGGCCTGTAGCATCCCGCCATTCAAGCGCAGCCTCGGTGATCTCGACAAAGCTTCCGGCGGCAACCTTTCCGCTACCGGCCAGCTGAGTCAGCACCTCAGCAGCGGCGCCGGTGGTCCCCACCGTGGCCGATACCTGAGCAGCCATCCCAGACAACCGGTCAGCAGTAGTGCCTGCCGCGTTGCCGGTGGTGATCAAGGCCTTCTGGAAGCCTACTGCCTCTTCACTGCCCTTGTAGTAGGCATAGCCCAGCACGCCAACGGCAGCTGCGGCGACAGTGAACGGGTTCACCAGGCCCATGACGTAGCCGCCCAGGGCCTTCACGGCCGGGCCCACGCCCCCGAACATGTCCTTGAGCTGCCCGCCCTGCTGCAACAGCACGGTGAGCGGCGCCTGACCGCCCTGCAGGGACACCACGATGTCGGTGAACTGCGCCGGCACGCCGCGTAATGCTGCAGCCGTGGCCTTGGCCGACATGCCGGTCTTGTTCAGCGCGGTATCGGCACCGCCCAAGGCCGCACGCGCCTGGTCGATCTTCGTCTGGTACTCGCCGAAGGTCTCCGCATCGAGCGCGCCACTGGTGCGGAAGCCCTTCAGCTTCTGCTCCATCTGGTCCAGCCGGCCCATTGCCGCGACTGTCGGGTCGATCTTGCCCAGCAGCTCCTCAAGGGCCTGGCCTTCTTCCCGATGCGCGCCTGCGGCCTTCTTCGCCGCCTCCGCCTGGCGCTCCTCAGTAGCTATCAGGGCCTGGGCCCGGCTGTTGATGGCTGCCTGGCGGCTGGCACTGTCGGACAGAACGGCGTTCGCCTGGGCGGTTACCTCGGCGCTCTGCTCGGTTGCTCGGTTGAGCGATTGAACGTACTGGCTGGCCTCCAGGGACGCCTTGGCCACGGCCAGAATCCTGGCCTGCTGCTCGTCGGCGGATTCGGCGGCGCGCCGGCCGGCCTGGGCACCGGCATCCGTGGCGCTGGTGAGTGCCTCCTGTACCTTGCCCGCCTGCGCGGCCTCAGTCCGGAACGCCCCCATGTTGGCGGCGGCGCTGCTGAACGCCGTGGAAGCGCTGGTAACGGCGCGCCCCACGGTGGCCATCTGCTGCGCCAACTCGGTCTGCTTGGCGTTGAGCGCCTGCAGCTCCTGCACAATCTGCCGGGTATCACCCTGCAGGCTGCCCAGGACGGTCTCCCAGGCACGCCCGGTTCGACCGGCCGATTCCTCGCTGCGCTTGCCGGCATCAGTCAGCTGGTCAAGGTTGTCCTTGGCCTCAACGGCATCCCCGGAGTCGATCTGAAGACCGAGAGAAGCGATGGTGGTCATGGTCTACTCCATGGATTCGGCCATGACGGCCAAGGCCTCGACCTCCATGACGCGGAGATCGGAGAAAATGTCGGTGAGGTCGCGGCGCTTGATGCCGAGCATTGATGCCGTTGCGGGGATGGCTGTGTAGTCCAGGCCGGACGGACCGCCAGAAGCTACCCTCCACTGCGTGCCAAGGGCATCGAACAGGCGGAAGGCTGGCCATGCATCTGGCCAAACCTCCACCACCTCCTCCTCGATGTCATCAGTGGTCAGCCCCAGCGCCGCCAGTTGTTCGGCTGATGGGCCCCGCTCGTAACAGGCCCGGGCCGCCGCCCTCAGTTTCCCAGGCGGGCCGGGCTGTAGGCGGCCTGGAACGCATCGACGACCGCCTTCGGCGCGCCGGTGCAGGTGCGCACCAGGTCAGCGATGGCCTGGGTGCTGAACTCGTCCTCCAGGTCCCAGCCAGTGACGATCTCGCCCAGCTGCTCGGCCTGAAGGGCGATCTCACCGGTGGTGACCTCCTCCCACGTTGCCCCGTCCTTCTGGGCCTTCGCCGCCCAGGCGTCGCGCGCCTTGTTCCAGCGATCGAACATCGCGGACAGGGCCACGCGGTCCATGTAGCGGAACTGGAACTCAACGGGCGCCGGCTCAGCGCCAATGCGCGGAACCTGCACCACGGCAGTGAACGTGGGGTTCTGAGCGATCTTGATCTTCGCCATGAGGGCTCCTTACGCGCCGGCCAGGATACGAACGGGACGGCCCGACAGCGCGATGCTGATGGTTCGCGTCATGAGGTTGTTCCGGTCCATGGTCGGGGTGGTGGTGATGCTGACGTAGCCTGGATAGAGAATCTGGTCGCCACCCGGCAGCTTGAGTCGCACCACCACGAGCTCCTTGCTGTCGCCGTAGTTCTCGACCAGGGCGACGTAGGCGGCAGTCGGCTGGTCTTCGACGGTGATCGACAGCGTGATCGGGTTGCGGTTGGTCGGGAACTGGCGGTCGTCGTCATCCTCCAGATAGCCCACGGTCAGGTACTGCTGCTCGCCACCGGCCGAAGTGAACGCGGTCACCTTGGAGATCTGCGC
This sequence comes from Pseudomonas sp. LRP2-20, assembly GCF_024349685.1. Lineage (NCBI taxonomy): Bacteria > Pseudomonadati > Pseudomonadota > Gammaproteobacteria > Pseudomonadales > Pseudomonadaceae > Pseudomonas > Pseudomonas sp. LR2-20. The sequence goes on from NZ_AP025944.1 coordinate 3,854,285, forward strand.
CCAGGCGGTCACGGGGAGCACCGAGCCCACGCCGGCGCCCGGGGTGTACTTGTCCACGCTGGTGGTGTTGAGGCCTTTCAAGGCGAAGGTGTCAGCAGCCACGTTTGCAGCACTGACAGCGCGGTCGGCGATGAGCGCCCAGCCGGAGCTGACCAGCAGAACGTCGCCATTTGCGATGTCGTGATCGGCAGCGGTGGCCACGGGCGGCGCGGCATTGGTCAGGGCGGTGAAGACTACGGCTGCACCGAAAACGCTGGCGATTTCCAGCACAGCGCCGTTCGGCAGCGGGAATTTTGCGGCCATGAAGTATTTCCTCGTTGTTGCCCGCCGGGCGGCGGTTGGTTATGCCCCAGCGGGCGATTGGTCCGCGACTCCGCGGTAGGTGAAGCTGGTCGGGACTGTGTAGGTCGCCGACTCGGTGATGGTTGGGCCCTGGTCAACCGGTTCGGTCACCAGGCCCTCGAAGCCGCTGCGGCTGAGCGCCGAGTCCAGCTGGAAGAGGCCCGACAGCTCGTCGACCAGAGTCTCGGCGGTAGCTAGTGGCTGGCCCGCCGGGCAAACGATGCTCACCTGGTAGATGCCGGTGTACTCGTAGGCGTCGCTACCCAGGTAGCGGCAGGTGGTTCCCGCCGGCAGTTGGAACGCCTGCAGGTAGGTTTCGTCGGGCCCGGCCTCGAAACCCTGCTCGAAGTTCGCGATCCGGATCGGGCGCGCCGTGGCCCATGCCATCAGCTTGATCTCGATGGCCTGTCGTGCACTTGCGTGGCTCATGCTCGGTGAATCCTGATGGCTTCTTCGACGATGCGCTGGAAGTCGGCGACGGTGACTCGCACCATGCCGCCAGGCGCCTGTGAACTGTGGCCGTACTCCAGAGGGATGGCATACGGCAAGTTGTTGACGATGTAGGCGACCTCGCCGGCGGAGAGATCACCGGCTGCCAGGAGAAGCCTGTCCAGCGTCTCGCCGGCGCTCTCGATGTCCTCGATCTCGCCTGCGGCTGGAGCGCCGGTGGTGAGCTGCCAGTTACTGCGGAAGCGGCCGCCCACGTAGCCCTGGCCAACCCTCCGGACGCCGAACCCGAAGTTCTCGCGCTGCTCGCGCTTGGTCAGCGGCTTTCGCAACTGCAGGCCGCCTTTCAGGTTGCCGCTTTTGGTGTAATTGGCCTGGTCGGACGTGATGCCGGCATTGATGGCCGCCGCCTTGGCGTTGTAAGCCGCGATCTGCTCGGCCGCGCTGCCCTGGGCCTCGACGTTCACTTTCCAGAGATCCGGGTTGCCGACCGGCGACATGGTCACCAGCTTGCGGCCGACCATGATGACGACCTCACGGAAGGTCAGGTCCATCGCCTCCTTGGCGGCCTCTGCGAACTGCTCCAACTGGGCAGCAAAGCTGCCATCCAGGCCGCCGTAGCGGCTGGTCATATGTGAGCCGCGAGCCATGGTCACTTCCTCAGCTGAATGATCCAAGTGGCCTTGGCCGCGTCCTGTCCGACGTTCATGACTCGGTAGCCGCTGATGCGGTCACCGATGGCGGGGATGGCAGGGACTTCCGTGACCGCGTCGCCATCCTTCACGAACAGCTCGTTCTGCAGCGCCTTGAGGCGTACGTCTGTCGCCAGGATGCGCGTACCGTCGATCTCACGGGCCTTGTACTGGCCGAAGACACCGCGACCGGCATAGTGCAGCGTTGTCGCTGGCGTGCTGCCGCCCTTCTCAGGGTCATAGGTGCCAGGTACAGACCGGCTGCCATCAACCACCGCCACTGCGTCGGCCAGATCCGTATCGAAGGCCTGGGCCAGCTCGGCCTGTAACTCGCGTCGAAGCCCCATGTCACCCCCTGACGATCTTGACCTGGCCTGCGCCCAGATACCGCGCCAGCAGGGCCAAGGCGAAGGACTCACCAGCGCTGATGGCCTTAGACGTAGCCGAGTAGGTCTTGCTGCTCGACACGCCGTCCGCATCCACGGACTTGCTCAGCACGCCGGTTTCCTTCGCCTGGTACAGATTGCCCGCAGCCGCCTCCACCGCCACCTCCGCGCCCGCCTGCACGACATCGGCGGGAACCGTGTCGAACTCGGGCAGGCCCTGGTTGGCGAGCCAGGTGTTGGCCATCAGCACCGCGCGCGCCTTCTTTTCATCCGGAGCCCAGGCCTGCCCCAGCAGCGCGTCGACCTGATCGATGCTGATGTAGGTCGTCATTACGCGGCCCCGTCCAGCAGTTTCTGCAGGTCTTCCAGGGTGGCTTCAGGCGCGAACTGGACGCCCTTCTCGGTCAGCGCAGCCTGCAGCTTTACCTTCTGCTCGGCTTCTTCAGCGGCTTTCTTTTCCGCTGCGGACTTGCCGGCCTTCGAGGCTTCACCCTCCTTGATCGGCTCGGGATGCTCGTAGCCCTCCGGCGCGAACTTGGCGTCGATGATTTTGTAGCCCTTGCGACGCAGGAAGGTCTTGCGTTCTGCCGACACCGGGTGCTGCTCGTAGATGATGCTATCGCTCATGGCGATCTCCTGAGGAAGGCGCCCCGAAGGGCGCGGTACCGGTTACTTAGTGGCGTCGCCGATGGTCATGACGCCGGCCGAACCCTTGATGCTGTTCGCCACCAGATCCCAGTTGGTGCCGGTGGACAGCTCGGAGTTGGTAGGCGACTTGCCGCCGTTGGCGGTGTCCCAGGTGTAGCCCTTGAGGCCCAGGCCGAAGGTGTAGTCGGCCTGCATGGTGGTCTCGATGCGCTCCTTGCCGTTGGAAGTCTCGATGTTGGTGATCAGGTCGGAACCATCCATCACCATGGCCGCACCGTCGGCCAGGCTGAGCACCTTCTGCTTGTTCGGGGTGCCGGCCTCGTACAGCGCCGGGGCGTCGGTGACGATGACCGACTTACCCAGCACATCGACGACCAGAACACCGCCCGCCTGGAACAGCTGCTGGTTGTTGGCCAGGTTCTTGCCGATCAGCGCGTGGTATTGGGCGCCAGTCATGACCTGGGCGATCAGTCGTGCCGAAGCGTCGCCGAACAGCGCGTGGGCACCGTTGATGGCGATGTAGTCGACGCCAGCGGTTGCCGACACGTCGTTGAGCGCCCCCGGCTGGTTGCCGATGGCTGCGACCAGAGCGGCGATGGCAGTGTTCAACTGGTCCGAGACGATGGCTTCGGACAGGTTGCGGCTGATGACCTCCAGCGCTTCCTCGGGGTTTTTCTGTACCCAGGACAGCTGTGCAGGCTCCCACAGGATCGGGCCGAAGCCGCCTGCGATCTTCACCGAGTCGTACTGCTTCTGCGACAGCGGGGTCGCCGCCTGGCTGCCGTTCGCGGCGTAACGGTCAACGCGACGCTGAGCGCCGTGCAGGCCCGCCCAGAACGATTCCTGCAGGAAGTCACCGTCGATGCCCTGAGTGGTCAGGCGAATCGATCCAGCCGAGGCGGCGTTGAACTTGTCGACGTCCTGGGTCAGGGTTTCGATGGTGGCGTGGCGAAGGTATTCGTTGAACACCTTCATGTTCGAAAGGGCCATTGGGCCTCCTTATTCGCTTGCGATCAGGCCTTTCATGGCTTCCAGGCGCTCTGCCTTGGTGCCACCGAAATTGCCCTGTGTGGTTTTGTTGCCACCACCGCCGTTCGGGGCGCCGCCGCCATTGGCACCGGAACTCTTCAGGATGTGGTCGCGATGGGGGTACTGCGAGACGAGGGTTTCCAGCGCTTCGTTGAAGTCGGCCAGCTCACCCGGGCGGCTGCGGCTGAAGATCTTCTGGCCTTGGGCGTCGTAGGCGACCACCTTGCCTTCTTCGATCTTGAAGCTGTTGCCGAAGGTGGCCTGAACCATGTCAGCCGGCACCGCCATCTTCTCGGCGATGAACTGCGAACGGGCGAAGCTGCCGCCGATCTTCTCGGCATACAGCTGCTGCTCGAAGCCCTGCGCCTTGGTGTTGGCTTCGTCGAGCTGGGTCTGGAAGGCCTTGCTGATCTCGCCCTTCACCTTCTCGATCTCGCCGGCATCCACCAGCTTCTTGGCGTCGAGGTTGGCGACGATCTCCAGAGCTTTCTTGGCAGCCGTGGCATCCTCGATGCCTTCGAACGCCTTGGCGGTCTTCTCGAAGCCGTCGGCGCGCTCGCGGTGCGACTTGGCTTCGGCATTCAGCCGGGTGATGGTGTTGCGGGTGCCCACGGCATCGAAGGCGACCTCCTTGCCATCGTCCTCGACGTAGACCGGCTTGCCATCTTCGATCACGGCGTACTGCTTGCCATCCACTTCAATGGTCTTGAGTTTCATGTCGTCTCTCTGGGCCATCCGGCCAGTTGATGAGCCATCCGGCCCCAGTTGCGCCCCGTCCATCCGAACCGCAGGCAAAAAAAACCCCGGCTAGTGCCAGGGCAATAATTGAATTCTTTCAGGTGTCCGATATGGACTCACGCCACTCTTTACTCGCACGCTCTTGTTCTAGATAGCGGCGCATGTACGACACGTACACCGAGTCGAGCGGGACTGAAAAGCGTCCTAGGCTGGTCGTGACCACCAGCATCAGGGCTGATAAGTCTTTGAATTTCTCCTCTGCATCCATTGCGATTTGTAATCGATGTTTGTTAGGCACGAGAACCGAAACCATCTCTCCAAAATCGATGCGGCCGACCGGGAAACGAGACTCAAGATAACTGCCCGAAGAAAGACCGATTCTTCGATCAGATGATTTCGACTGAATGTACAGCCCGGTTACCAAGGACGGTCGATTGCCGGAAGAAATGATCTTTATCGACAACCCTACATCCATCGAAGCTTGCTCGATAAACAGCCTTTCGGTGTTCTCCCTGCGCTGCTTTTCACTAAGCCAAAGAGTGACGGCAACTGCCAGGAGCGCACCCAGCCCAGAAACCCAGTCACCAACGCTTCCCCAATCAGGGACGAACTCAACCGTTGACTGTGGGTTCAGATTGATACCGGCTGTCAGACCTGCAAGCGCAGACAAGACAGCAACGACCGAAACTGCAGCCACTACAGCGACACCCTTCATTGAGTCATACCTGTACTCGGAAAAGTCGCGGATTATATGGCACCGGATAAGCGGCTGAGCAGTTGTTCAAGGGTGAGGAGCTTTCCCTTGTCGTTGTAGAACGTGCTGAGCTTCAGCCCGCCCTCGCGCATCAGTCGACCACGCTCAGGGCCAAGGATCTCGTCCTGGCGCGCTGCTGACTGCTTGCTCAGCCATTCGGCATAGGTGGTCGACTCCGGCACTTGGCCGTCCATGCTCGCCCGCGTTGCGCCGTCACTGAAACCCAAGACCTTGGCGCTCTTGAGCACCGGAACTTTGGAGGATCGGCAGCAGAAGTGGATGCGTCCCGGCCCGGCCAGCCACGGGATAGTGTGGCCAATAGGCTTGTAGGTGCCTAGGGTGTAAGGCAGCCGGTCGCGAATCCGGCAGTCGCTCGATGTGTGGTTGTCCAGCGTACTGAGCCACTCAACGTGGCTGATGATGTCGCTGTTGGCCTCATACGCTGCGTCGCTGGCTGTTTCGGCAGTATGGGATACCGCAGACCGCACTACCGCCTCAACGTCGCGCCTGGCCTTCTGGAGGGCCCCGTCGGCGTAATGCTGCACCTTGGTGCCCATGACCGTGCGGACGACATCCGCAGTGGTGCGCCCCTCGACAACGCCCGAGCGCACAGCGTCGCGCACTGTGGCAGCGCGGCTGGACTCGATGCCGGCCATCCACTCCCTCAGCAGGCGCCCCTGGAATGGTCGGGCCTGGGCGATCGCCTTCACCGCGCTGAACGCCGGGGAGACGACCGGGTATGCCTCCTGCACCAGCGCCGGAAGAACGGCCCGCAACGCGCTCTGCTGGAACGCCAGCTCGTAGCTGATCAGCCCGTCGGTCACCTGGTCCATGGCCAGGCGAATCTCAATGAAGGTCTGCTGGTTGATCCGCAGCACCGCCGACAGGGCGATATCGACGGCCGCAGTTGATAGGTCGATGCCGAGGTTGTCGATCGCGTCGATCAGCGCGGCCCGCAGGTCGGCGTCCTTGCTGTTGAGGATCTTGATGATCGTCATCACCTGGCTGTTGCTCAGCCTGGACAGGTCGACCTCATGCCCGATCAGCTCGTTCAGCAGCTTCTCGTTGGCCGTCTTCATCACAGAGTACCGAGGGCCGGGCCCTGGGCCTCAATCTTCGCCAGCTCATCGTCCCAGTCGTATTCGTCGCTGATCACACCGCGGCGCTGCATCTCGGTGAACAGCGTCTCCTTGGAGACCATGCCGGCATTGGCCATCGAGACCAGGGTTGGTAGCGAGACCTCTGGCATGTAGTCCACGTCGTAGTTGCCGCGCATCTCGACGGTGCCGCCGTCGCCGAGGCTGCGGTACTCGGCCATGAACTGCAGCAGCTGCGCCAGGCAGTCGCCGAAGTGGTTCGACATCCGCTGCAGGGGGGACAGCTCTTGCGCCGCCTCCTCCTCAGCCTGGGTCGCGGTCTTGGTCGCGGCCCTCTCAGGCGTGAGCAGCTTGCCGCCGGCCATCCGCATCTCATCGAGCAGGTCCTTCAGCGCGGTGCGGCCGGCTTCCACGGCCTTGCCGGTGTGCTCCACGTACTTCAGGTCGCCACTGGCCGGCAGGTCGGTCAACGACCCGGTGCCGACCTTGAACTCCGGCGGTACCGGCCTCCCCTGGTCGGTGAACTGCATCTGCACGCCGATGCGAGCCAGAATCGGGACGCGGATGACGTGCAGGATGTTGTCCTGGTCGCTCTGGCTCTGCCAGTGCTTGACGTTCAGGTGGGCCAGCTCCAGCAGCGGCGGCTTGGCTGTCATGAAACCGGTGCGCCCGGTGTAGAAGGTGGCCCATGGGATGCGGTCCAGGCTGGTGGCGCCCTGCTCGTGGAGCGCCCAGACCGCCTTCGACGTTGCGCGGCGGTAGGTTCGCCACCCGCCGGGGATCAGAACGCGGATCTGCTCGACGCACTTGGCGCCGAACTCGCCATCCTCCTCCTCGACCACCTCGCGGTAGCGGACCATGGTCAGCACGCCGCCTTTGGAGCGCCAGCCCAGCACCTGGGATGGCTTCACCATCACCACATATGGGCGGACGCCGGCGGCCTGCTCCTCGGCCTTCGTCTTCAGCCCATCAACTGACGGGTGATCGACGAATGCGTGGCAGAGGCCGAACCCCAGTCCCTCGCGAAAGAACTCTACCGCCCACGAGTTCAGGTCATTGCCGGCCCGGTCGATGTCCGTTGCCATCGCGACGATGTCCTCGGGCACGCCATCGCCAAGCTGCAGGGGCTCAGCGAACACCCTGGCAGTCATGTTGCTGATCGTCTCAGAGTAGGCCGGCAGTAGCGTCGAGAGGCGCAGGCGTTCCCGGTAGCCTTCGTCCGACTCGGCCGGGTACTGCGGCAGCAGCTTCTTGCCCACTGCCCGCATCGCCATAGTCCCACCCATGAGCGGCGTGATCACAGCCCAGTACCCACGCATCTCGTCGACGGCGGGAAGCGTGATGCTTGGGTTATCGCTCATGGTCACATTCTCAAGGATTGGGTCACGATCACTGGTTTGACGATCGGATAGTCATGGTGGATGAAGTAGCCGCCAGCGTCGTTGGCGTGGTCGTTGCCCTGGCTCTTGTCCGGCTCACCTGTTGGCGCCCAGATCTGCTGCTCTAGGCAGTCTGCGTAGGTTGGGCAGAGATCTGTGTTGACCCGGTAGCGGCGCTCGCCGGCCGAGTTGCAGAACATGGCGTTCATGGCATTGATCCGGTCTTTCACCGGAGGGTTTGCCTCTGGCGCCATCACTGTAAATCCGGCCTGGCGCAGCAGCTCAAGGTCAGTGGTGCTCGCATTGACCGATTTCCGGCCTTTGCCCGAGGCATCGGGGAACACCAGAATTTCGCGCGTCTTGTGGTAATTGCCTTCGGCGTACAGCCAGTAGCGCTCCTTGATTTGGCGGATCATGTCGGGCGTGTCGTAGCCGTTCATGATCTCGCCCACCGCATGGGGCATGCCCAGGCGCTTGACGTGGACGATGGCCGACATCTTGCCGACGTTGAAGTCCATGCCCACGAAGATCGGCTCGCCGGGCTGCACTGACTCGTGGCTGCCGTTCAGCTTGCGGTTGTAGGCGGTGTAGATCGACCCGGAGTTGAGGTTGACGAACTGGCCATTCAGGTAGGCCAGGATCAGCTGTTCCGGGTAGGAGTCCATCAGGGATGGGATGTAGTCCGGTGGCAGGTTCAGCTCGTTGTCGAACGTGCTGGCCTGCACCAGGCCGTACATGCCCTGCATCGCTGGCTTCTCGCGCAGCTGCTTCACGAACTGCTGGTAGACGAACTTGAACCCCTCGGGGGTCGTGGTCACGTCCACGCCGTTCTTCAGCCCGGGCACGTTGTAGCGCATCCGGGCGATGATCTTGCGCCAAGCATGCTCAGCTTTCAGCGCGGGCAGAACGTCGAGTTCGTCGACCAGGGCGTGCCCGATCTTGAAGCCCACGATGGTCTGCGGTTTCTCCATCGAGCGGCAAATGGTCGTGCTGCGGTACCGGCCGCCGCTATAGAACTCGACCTCCTTGTCGCTCTCCTTCGTCTTGACCTTCAGGCCCCAGTCGAAGGCGACCTCCTCGATGGTCGGGAAGAAGATGTCGCGGATCTGCGGGTAGGTCGGCGCGAAGTAGCCTGAGTCGATACGAGGCCACTCCCAGACATGCTTGCACAGCGCCGCGCATCCCACCCAGGTCTTACCGGAGCCGAACCCGGCCACAAAGCCGCGGAACTTCTGCTCCATGCGCAGGAAGCTGGCCTGGGGCACGTTAAGTGACGGCATCCGGCTTCCTCGCATCCACTACGTCAACCTGCACCCGGGTGGGCGGCACGTTGTCGTGGGGATTCTCGTTCTTGGTCTGGCGGTTCACGTAGACGTCGCCGACCTCTTTGGCCGCCTGCTCCAACAACTGGGCAGTCAGGGCCATGTTCTTCATGCTCTCGGCCTTCTCGGCCATCCTACCCAAGGCACGGAGACGGTAGGCACGATGCGCAATGGGGATGTCGGCCGTCTCGGCTGTGAACCGCTCCCGGCATGCATGGAACATGTCCGCCCAACGCTTAGCCAAGCCGCGCCCGGCATACTTGGTTGGGTCATGCCCCTCGCACACTTGGCGACTGACATCTACCCCAAATTCTTTCTTGACGGCCTCCACCACCTGGGACGGTGTATCGAAGCAGGCCAGAGCCTGAACAATGAAGGCTTTGACCTCGCTTCGTAGTGCTGCCATGTGAATGTCATCCGTCAGGACCTGTCAGGATTCAGGCCGACTTGATCAGGCAGGTTCCGCAGGCCCTCGAAATGTTGATCTTGGCCACCTCAGGCGGCCGGCTTGCAGCGTCGATAAGCTGCTGTACGTCCTCGCTGGCACCGTAGCGCCTCACCACCCCGACGAACTCTTCGACGTCATGGCCGCGTAGGTAGAGCTTGGGTAGCCCATCCTGGGTGAACTTGGGAGCGCCGTACTCATCGGTTGCCTGGTCGATGTGATAAAGCTCGTGTTCGACCAGGGCGCAGAACTCAGCGTCGGTGCATTGCGCGCAGTAGTCGGCGGCCAGGGTGATGAGGTAGGTCGGCTCCTCGCCGAACCACTGGCGCATCTGCTGCTCTTGCCGGGCTTTCTGCCATCCGCCAGCGCGGAACATCAGCTGTTCGGCCTGACCGAGAACCACCCGCCCCTGCTTGGCGAACCCTGTCGATGCCCAGAGCACGCCGATGTTGGCGTCAATCAGATGGGCGTGCTCGGGGTTATGGATGCTCCCGGTCTCCGCCAGCATCTCGCGGTGGATCCATTCCCATAATTCAGGGGCGGGACCTAGCGTAAGCCAAAGCGAGTCAAGCAGATCAGCTGGTGGTAATGGTCTAGCCAAAGTTCTTGCCCTCAAGCCGCTTGTGGCACCGACTTCCTACATGAGGCAAACTTCCAATGCACCATTGATCAGATAGGGATTTCACTGATGCCATTTCCACCGAAGGAACGTGCTGCACTATTGGAGCTCAAGGGCGTAGGCCCAACGGTCATTGCCAGACTTGAGCAGATGGGTATCGAAACATTGGCAGAGCTGGGCAGAGCCGATGTTACCGACATCTTGGCCCGAGCATCTGCCGCAGTGGGATCGACATGCTGGAGAAATAGCCCTCAAGCAAGAACCGCTATTACTGCCGCCGTCGATTTTGCGAAAGGTGCACTTAGCGAAAAGCACGTCCTTACGTGACCCCATCATTTTGCGCGTCTCGACATGAGCGTGCCCGTGCAGAATGGCAATGATCAGCCCGTGAGGCAGCCCTGCGGCCTCGGCTGCCTCGATTTCAAAAATTAGAACCCCTCCCCAATTCGGTTAAGACAGCTTTGATCTCACTGCCAATCGGCAACTCATGCCAGATACGGATGACACGCTCCGTCATGGAATCGTCTCCGTGAGTCATGTTGATGCCTTCTCCGAATAGAACTAATACTTAACGATCTGTCTGGGGAGACACGAGCATGCAACCAAGATTCGTTATCGTTCCAGGCGTGCCAATCGAGGGGGAGTCGTTCCACATTGGCAACCGGTTCTACTCCAACACCACTTCGGGCGGCTTCGACATCTACGACAATCAAGAGAAGGAAAGGCTTAAACGTGCCTTTGCTGATAAATCAGTTGCCTCAGTCGCTTGCGATAAGATGAACGCCGACTCACGCAATCCGGACGAGCTATTTCCCGTGCTGCGCTCCGAGTGAAACGTCACGAAACGGCGCGTTTCGAATTTTTGACGCCCTACCCTTGCCGGAAAACACGGCCGCGCTGGGCCACCGCATACAGGACTATGCCGAGCTTGAGAATGACGCCGTACAGTGTGGGCACGTGGCCGTTCATAGCCAGTACGAACGCGCCGAAGGCGCCGATGGCTACCAGGTAGAAAGCGACAGCCAGCAGCGGGTGATCCATGGGGCGTATGCGCCGCAGGTAGTCGCAAGCTGCGATCACCACCAGAACGCTCAGGAATGCATTCGCGCCGATCAGGACTTGAATGAGGGTAGAGCTCATCAGGTAGCCCCCTTGGCTCCGAACTGACTCACCACCGACTTCAGGACTGGGATGATGTTCATTGCCAGTAGGCCTATGAGGAAGGCCACGCCGTATTGGGTTTCTCCGCTTGTGCCAAGGCCGAAGTAGCTGATGGCGAGCGGGGTGCAGAAGATCGCGGATGCGAAGCCGGTGAAGAAGGCGGCGACCGCCTGGCCACGCGTGAGGCCCCGCAGAAAGGTCAGCGAGAGGATCGCTCCTGCGAAGCCGCCAATGATCACGCCGTACTTCACCAGCAGGACGCCGGCAGTCGTGCTTGCTGGTTCGGCCATGAATGGTTCCTAGAAGAAAAGGCCCGGAGGTGAGGTCCTATTGAGGGACCGGGCAAACGTGCGGAGCAGCACATATTGAAAGCCCCGGACGTTGCGAGACTCAGAATGGTAAGCGTACATCCGTTAAACGGATGGGAAGACAATTCACCTGAACAAAAAACCGCCCGAAGGCGGCTAGCTAATGACTTATTAGCGCTTTCCCAAATTTGTTGGGCGCTTCAATCAGCTCAAATGTTCTACTTCACGACTTTCTCGGATCATTTTTTACATCTTTCTCAGCAACCTTGTCGTGCCGACTATAGAGCTCTGCCTTTGAAGCCCGCTCGGTGTTGGCAGCCTTACTTCCCTCCGCCCTTGGGCCTTGGGGAGATGTATTTGCGCCAGAACTTTTTTCACCCTGGCGCGATGTTTTATCTGTCATATAAACCTCTGATGAGCCCAGTTATCCGAGCTCAATTAAATGAATTACTCAGCGAGTGATCCATCATTTGTACGCATCTGCCTCCGGTCATTCTCCGGACCTTTATCAAGGCCTGGCTCGTCATCATCTGGGGTGTATCCCAGTGGATCATCAGCCTCGAGGAGCGTATGTGGCGAAAGAGCCGTACTTGGTGGGGCGCGTTTACCAACGGCGCCCAGGATAAGTCCAACCAGTATTCTGACTACTGAACTTTTCCATATTTGAAGCTTTTTGATGCTCAGGGGAATCAGGTTCTTGTTCAGGTGTAGCGTCGGGATCGATATAATCGTCCCTATCCTCTGGGCTAGATTTGTCCAACACCTCGAGCTTTTCTGTACCTGATTCAACTTCGGATTCAAGCCCTGGCGATCCATCTGGTCTGGCAATGTCACTAGACATAAGTACCTCTCATTAACTCAGAAAATCTGAGCTAAGGCGAGTATGCGCCCTAAAGTGGCTATAGGGTGAAATACCAGACCACCGGGAAAACAAAAAATACCGAGGCAATGATGGGGACTTTTTAAGCCCTCTTCAAGAAACAAAAAGCCCGCACTTGGCGGGCAAGGGAGCTACGCAGAATGAGTTAAATCTGGTGGCTGTAGAACAGGGAGTACGACTCGATGCCGTCGTTCGGCTGCTTGATACCAGCGTTGGAGTAGTGAATCGCTCGGATACCAACCTTCTGCGTCTCGCCGATCTTCAAGCCTGCGCCGATGCGGTCTTCGAAGTTGAAGGCCGAACCAAAGTCCTGGTCGCCTGCGGATGTACCAGAGAAGACCGCAAGGCCGATGCCAGCCTCAACGAATGGCTTCACGTTACCGCTACCGAACTCGTAAACGAAAACGGGCGCAAAGGATAGCGAATGAGCGCCGCCAGAGGCATCACCTGCTTCCCAGTAGGTGTAACCAGCATCCCAGTACCCGGTGAGACGACCAGTGCTGCTTTCCAGCCAGCTCTTGTCCCAGTCAAACCCGATTCCAACGCGCGCGGTCAGGCCACCCTGACTGGTCGCTCCAACGGCCCCGGACAATTCAGCGGCCTGAGCACCGACAGCAAAAAAAGAGAGCACCGCTGCGGCGATGATATTTTTCATAATCACGGAATTCCTGATGAATTTTTCTTAGCAAGCTATGTGAATCAGATTGCCATCAATTCGTTCCGTGGGTTCTGAAAAATTCTGAAAATAAGCGAAACGCAGGCAGCGGGCCTATTGAGGCCCTCTTCGGGCAATAAAAAACCCGGCACTATGGCCGGGTTCTGTACATCACTCCTCAACACGCGCGGGAATGACAGGATGGGGATATATTCGGCAAAGCGGCAAAGGATGTCAAGCGGCCATCTTCACAAACAGCTCCTCCTGCTCCAGAAGCTCTACGCCGGCGGTGATGGCCTCCCCCGCCATTTCGTCCAGCGCCTTGTAGATCTTGCGGCGCCAGTCACGACGAGTGCGCTCCGGCGTGCCCTTGTTGTCGTCCCACTGGTTCATGTCGTAGATGTTCGCCTGCAGGATGGTAGACGAGCGCTTGCCATCCGCCCCAGGCTTCTGCGGCTCAGCCCACGTCAGCACGGCGTAGAACTTGAAGTGCTGGTGGGCGTGGGTGGCGATCACCCGCCCGAGCCCCTTGATTGCCTGGCCGCGCTCTCCGGCGTCCAGAGTGTAGCGCGCGATGAGCGCATTCCAGTGGCGCGGCAGTAGGCGCTTGTGCAACAGGCTCCGGTACTCGCAGTCGAGTTCGAAGCGCTCCTGTCGGCTCATCCCGCCGTAACCTGCGCAGCCTTGGTCAGCATCGACCCAGGCCGCCGAGGCCGTTTTCCCTTCAGATCCGGCCAGCAGGATGCGGACCAGTACGGCAGTCTTGTTCATGCCCGCTCCCCCCACTTGCGCTTGGCCTCGATGGCGATGCCGCGCCCGATGGTGTAAGCGCCGATGATCATCATCCCCAGGATCAGCAGCTGGCCGCTGTCGGTTGGTGTCCAGTTCATGCTGCTGCCCTCCGTAGGTCTTTGAGTTTTTGCCTGTACAGGGCCTTGATGGCCTGCAGGTCTTCGATGGTCAGGCGCAGGGCCTTATGAGGGCCTTCCAGCCACTCGACCTGGTCTACGCCAATGCGTCTCACCAGGCGGATCCGGTACTCGACGGCATTGCCCGACAGGTTCCGGTTGCACTTCACGCACTGACGGTGGACGTTCAGCGGCTCGAAGCGCAACTCCGGGCAGGCGCCCACTGACCGGTAATGGCCGGCGTCCCAGCGGCTGCCGGTGATGAGGTCGTGGTCGCTCGGCAGCGAGTCGCAGCTGATGCACGGCAGGCCGGCGTCACGCTCCCGGATGTAGGCGTTGAAGACGTCCTGAGCCTCTTTCATGTGCTCGCGTCGGGTCTTCAACTTCTCCCGGCGCTCCTGCAGGTCCTGGCGGGCCTGCTTGGTGATGGCCTTGGCCGCGATCTTCTGCAGCTTTGGATCCTTGGCCATGGCCTTGGCGCAGGCGATGCTGCACACCTTCTGCGTGGTCATGGTCGGCTTGAAGGGCTTACCGCAACCTGGTGCCTTGCACTTCTTCGGTTTGATCTCCTTGGCAAGCATCAGTACCGCCCTCCCCACCGATCCGGCTCCGTCCAGCGCACGCCATGCTCGGCGCCGAAGGCGTGCATCACTTCGAACAGGTCGCTGAACCACTTCTGCGACTGCTTGCGGGTCGAGACACCCAGGACGACGAAGCCGCCGTCGATACCCGGCACCGCATCCTGCTTCTGCACCGCAGCGCTGAAGATGTGCTTCCAGTCCTCGTCAGTGAGCTTGCGGCCGTACCACTCGACCTGCTGAGAGACGTCGCGGAGCATGGCCCACATCTTTCGGTTGCAGACATCCGGGCGCTTCTCGTCGCGGATGACCACTACCTTGGGCTTGGTCAGGTCGATGGCGTGCAGGGCGCCGTAGAGGCGGTTGAGGTCCTGGGCGCTACGAAGAGCGAACTCAGACACTGGCCACCTCCTGCAGCTGCTTCTCCGCAGCGCGTACACGGGCGGTGAGCTCGCTGATCTCATCGAGCAGGCCCAGCGCGACTTCCTCCACAGTCGTCTCACCAAGGAACTTGTCCAGGGCATCGGTGTGTCGCTCAAAGGCATCGCCACCCGACCGCCAGGACGCCACAACGGACCACAGCAAGGGCTGTAGTTTTTTCTTGTCGATGGTCATACGCCCTCCCCGGCCGGCTGCCCGGCGCGCTTGATGTTCAACTTGGCCAGCAGGTGTGCACGGCACGCGGCGGCGCTGGTTGGGATTTTCTGGATCTCCAGCAGGCGGACCTGTCGCTGGCTGGCGTGCTCGTCGGCCAGCTGGGCGGCGCTCTTCTGGCTGTCGTGGCCGATGCCGGTAGCGATGTCGCCAAGTGGCTCGCCAGCGACCAGCATGCGGATGGTGATGTCGTAGGCCCGGGCGAAGACCTTCTCGGCCCGCTCCACCTCCATCGACCCCAGGTTCTGCGCCTCGCACTGCATAGCAGCGTGGCGCACCGCTACGTGCGACCAGGTGCGGGAACCTGCCCTGCTGGGGTGGAAATTCTCCAGCGCCTCGGCCAGGGCCCGCGCAAGCGGCGGGATGCCCATCTCTTCCGGCGTCGGCTGGCACAGCTTGATGAACTTGCCACTGCTCGGGGCGAAGTCGGTACCCAGCACACGGCACTTCTGGATGCCGAAGCGGATCTGTTCGAGCGTGTTGATGCCCGCCGCGACGAATGACTTGATCCAGCTGCGCTTGGCAGCCTTCAGGGCCTCGTCATCCGGCCACGCCTGCTTCCACGCCGGGAAGATTGCCTGCAGCTCCTTGAACAGGGCGTTGACCACTTCGGTGGTGCCTGGGTCCAGCTGCTTGGCTGGGGCCTGGACCTCGGCTGGCAGGTTGCGGGCCGTGGCCATGATCTGGGTGACGCTCTTGGCCTTGGTGGGCGTGCTCATAGCACCCCCAAGTCATCAGCCCAGCTGGTGTCGTCGAAGTCAGGCCCATTGCGTTGGCGGCGCGGAGGGAACTGGTGGACGTTGCCGGCCTGGGGTAGCTCGTCGTCCCAGCGTTTGCCGTTCAGCCAAGTGGCCGGATGCGGAATGAACTGGCCACCGTCCTTCATCCAGTCCGGCGAAACAGCCCAGGCAGCCAGCGCGCTCGCCATGCGCTCGAACAGCTCGGCGTCGACCTTGAGTTTTCCCCAGGCCTTCTCGGCATTGGCCTTGCCTACCTTTCGCGGGTAGAGCTTCCAGAACCGAGCGAACAGGTCGCCGTCATCGCTCGATGACGAAGGTTTTTGATCTTGATCTTTCTCTTCTCTTCTCTTCTCTTCTCTG
Organism: Pseudomonas sp. LRP2-20; assembly: GCF_024349685.1. Taxonomy (NCBI): domain Bacteria; kingdom Pseudomonadati; phylum Pseudomonadota; class Gammaproteobacteria; order Pseudomonadales; family Pseudomonadaceae; genus Pseudomonas; species Pseudomonas sp. LR2-20. Next base: position 3,870,427 of record NZ_AP025944.1, read on the forward strand.
GTCCGCATTCTGTCCGCATCATCTGCGGACGAATTGCGGACAGAATCAGCCTTTCGAGAAACTCTCTTGCGCTCACTGTCGTTGGCGCGGCGCTTTGCGCTGGCCCCGTTGTGCTCGTCAAAGCGAGGCATGACAAGGCTTCCATGCTCATCGATGTCCGCCCATTCGACATCGACCATGGCCTGAGTGAAGCCTGGCCAGCCGATCACAGCATCCATGGCGTCGGTGGTGTACCCATGCAACACGCCATCGTCAGAGTGCGTGTCAAAGATGCTCCAGGCGACATGCAGTCCGCCGATCACCCGCAATCTGTCCGCACTCAATGCGGACACCATGCGGAAAACTTTCGGATGCGTCTGAAGATCTACGCGCATTTTGATCCAGTCTCCGGCCATTACTTGGCTCCCACGCCGACCAGGTCGACGAGCTCTTCGAAACGATCGATGTACCAGTGCGGCTGCGTTTCTCGCGGGCACTGAGGGCTGGTGATGTTCTTGCCGTAGCGCAGGCCCTTATCAGTCACAGACCAGAAGCACACAGGTTCGCGCTTGCTGTTCTGCCGTGTTCGAGCCTGGAGGAAGCCGAGTCCGGCTAGGGCACGGTTGAAAGCAGGGGCCGAAGTGTTCACTCCGTGGCGCTTGAGCAGAGCTGTCACAGCCATGGTTGGCATTGAGCTTCCACCTGTGGCATCCGGTGGTGAGTCGATTGCGTAGCTCGGGAGGAACTGCGGGTCTAGCCCGTTGTTCTCGGCGATCTTGGTCAGCATCGCCAATTGGCTCGATGGAGCCGGCTTCAGCAGGCGCGTGAAGCACTCCATGATGGCGATCTCACCAATCACCTTGGTGCCATTGGTCGTCACCGCCTGGCGGGCTTCGGACTGGCCCTCCAGCTCACGCCATCGGCGGATCACCTTCATGCGCAGGGCCGGGCTGTAGCCGGTCAGCAGGCAATCGGTGTGCTCACGGTCGAGCAGGTACTGCACCTGCTCACGGTTTCTCCCGTCGAGATAGATGTCCTCAAAATTGAGGGGATCGATCTTGAGGTCTTTCAGCATGGCGACAATGTCGCGCTTGACGTTGTCATGGCGCTTGCCAGTCAAGCTGGCAATCTCCTTGGACGACATTGTGCGCGCCACAAATCCGCTGACTGCATTTTGTGGCGCGGGCCTCTGGAGGCCCTGTACATCTGGTGGTTGGATATGCATAATCGACTCCAGTCATATGCAGTTGAAAAGGCCGGGCCGCAATCCCGGCTTTTTTTTGCCCGCAATTCGGGCTTATCAGGGCCTGATCAGGACCTGACGTGGAACGGCTTCACATTACCTCTTGGGCTGCGAGGCTTCGTTCGGCTTGCCAGCTCTTTTCGGATCAGCTCAGCCGCGAGTTCTTCAGGGCTGACGCCCCGTCTTTTCGCTTCCTGCTCAAGCTGATTCGTCAATTCCTGGTCCAAGCCGATCTGTTCGATAGGCATTGGCCCCTCCTAAGGGCCTTCAGGCCACGTGCTGATCGCCGGTATTCTCCGAAGCCAGGGCAGCCAGCTGAGCCTCAAGCAGCTCACGGCAGAGCACAGCGCGCTGAGTACGATGAAACTTGGCCAGCGCCTGAATCAGTTCGAACGTGTCCTCATCGACCCGGACCTTGATCTCGCGGTCATGCAGGTGCTTGGGATTGGCGTACATGCGGGGATTGCTCCTTGCTATGGAAATTGAGTTACGCGGCGCCCTTCAGCGCCTTGCGTGCAAACGAGATGAGGTCTGGGCGAAGGCCGGCGATTGTGATTTCGCCGCCCGAGGCGTCCTGCAGACGTTCAGCCAGGTCGACAGAGGCCTTCCGATGACCACCCGCGAGCTGCCAGAGGTGGCCGACAGTGGTCTTAGCAGCGGCCGCTACATCCCGCCGGCGCTCATTTGTGGCACTCGCCAACCATTCACGGAGGTGATCATTCATGTGGGTTCTCCTTACACATATGGCGAAATTTAGCTTATGGCTAATGTTCGAGCAAGGGGAATTTAGCTTTGCGCACATTTAGCACAGGGCTAAACACTGGCATTCTTCGCGCCATGGATATCTACGAAATTCGCAAGCACAACCTGGTCAAGCTGATCGGCAACCAGAGAAAAGGGTCCTGCGCGGAGCGCTGGGGGATGGCTCCTGCACACCTAAGCCAGATCCTCTCCGACAAGACGGCGAAGAACCTGGGCGACGACGTAGCGCGCCGGATAGAGGAAGTTGAGGGGTTGCCGAGAGGCTGGTTCGACTCTATCCCTTCGGGTGACGACGCGCAGCCACTGGTTGAAGCTGTGGACAGCAAGTTGTCGGCTGCAGATTTGGTAAAGCAGATGCTCGCGAAAAGCGGGAGAGGTATTCCTGAGGAAACCCGTCAGAGGCTACTGGCTGCAGCCGAGGAGCCAGCTCCTGCGGTCGCTCCAGCCGACAGTGGAGTAGTCAAGGCAGATTTCAACCGCCCCGGCCTGGTTGGTGATGAGGTCTGGATCGCCCACTATGACGTGCGTGGCGCCATGGGCGGCGGCGAACAAACCCATGATTTCCCCGAGATGCTGCAGGACGTGCGCGTCAGCCCCCGACACCTGCGTGAGCTGGGCGTTGAGTTCAAAGAGCACTATCACCTGAAGCTCGTCACAGGTTGGGGTCAGTCCATGGCACCCACGATCAAAAACCGCGACCCACTGATCGTCGACGTCAGCATTCGGGAATTCGCTGGTGACGGGATCTACTACTTCTCCTGGGGTGGTCACGAGTACATCAAGCGCCTGCAGATCGCGGACGAGGAGTATTTTGAGATGATCTCGGACAACCCGAAGCACAAGGATCGGATGATTCGCAGGGAAGAGACCTACATCCAGGCTCGGGTGCTTCTCGTTTGGAATGCTCATCTGGTTTGAACCATGTAAAGAACGAGCCCGCTAAAGCGGGCTCTTTTCTGCCCAGTGATAGCATTTGGCCACAATGGTAGAATTCATTTTTTACATGGAGATTGTCATGCGTAGGGTAAGTACCGCATTACTGCTTGTCGCTATAGGCCTCACATCAGGTTGCTTCAAGAATGAATTAAGCCCTGAAGAGAAGGCGCTCGTTGACAGCCTTCGCACAGAGCTCAAAGCCACGCAGTCAGAACTCAATGACGCGAAAGCAAAGGATGCAACGCTGTCGGGTGGACTGATGAAGGCCCTAGTTGGCATTCGTGTCGAAATACTCGGGGCCAATGTGGGCTTGCTGGAACAGCGCCTCAATGCTCTCGAATCCGGATCTCCCATTAAACAAGTCACACAGGTCAGCAAAGCTGAACCGGAGCTGGCTAAAAAACTTGAGGCGGAGATCTCCGTCGCGAATGAAGATCTAGCTAAATCTAGAGCTGATGCCGCCGTCACCGGAGGATTAGTCGGCGTGATGAAAGCGGCAGGCGTGGCCACCAAAGAACAAACGCTTGCGATGCTCCAGCAGAGGTACTTGGTTGCGAAGTACGGTCTGAGTCTGCCATTACCTCCCGTGCAGGCAGTGCCCGCTACTGCTGAGGTCGCGCCCAATGCTCAGGTCAACTCGCCGCTTCCAGCGGCAGGGAAGCAAGCCCCTGAATTACCTGCAGGCAGTGGACCTTTCGGTCTAGAGGCCGGATTAAGTAAAGACCTGATTGAGAGGATGACCGGGCAGCTGCTTACTGTAGAAGACGAAGCTCAGAGCCTCTACATGCTCGAGTCTCCACCTAAGCCCAACGATGCCTTTGAACAGTATGGTCTTATCATTTCCCCAACGGTCGGGCTGTGTCAGATCCGCGCTATTGGTAAAACAATCAATACCAACGATTACGGGCACCAGCTGCGTGATGCGTTCAATGGCCTGCAATCGGCACTTACTACCGTCTATGGAAAACCCCAGGTGCTAGATGCTCTTATGCCAGGAAGTATCTGGAAGGACTCTCGAGACTGGATGATGGCATTGCGAAAGAAGGACCGTTCGCTGATTGCAGAATGGAAGTCGACTCAGTCGGCCCCTCTCAAAAGCGATGTGAAAAACATCACCATGGTTGCCCGCGCTCAAAACACTGATAAAGGCTACATAGTGGCTCAATACTCATTTTCTAACGAACCTACATGCGAAGCTGAAGAAAATCAGCGAACAACTGGTTCGCTTTGAGTCCCCAGTAGCAAGGAAGCCCGCCTGACTGGCGGGCGGGCTTTCGCATTAGATATCAGAATGGAGCCTCTTCGGCCACCTCAACCTCGCTATCCTCCTCAATGATAAAGTCGTCTCGCTCCTGAAGCGCACTTCGCTCCCACCGGACGGTCACCGTGCCGTCGTCATTGAACGTCAGATCCAGCTCGGGCACCTCAGCGATCAGCCCGATCACCTCCTCCCACTCTGCCTCCCCGTCCGTGTCCAGGCGATGGATCGTCACCCAGCGCTGCGTCTGCGCGATCGGGTGATTGATCATCGAAGACACCCTCAGGCTTAGCCGCTCTAACCCGGTGATTTCCTGGCGCTGCTTCGGCGCCGCTTTGTTCTGCTTGGACATAGCTCCATCTCCGAAAGCTGTATATTCGTACAGTGATTTCAGAATCATAGCGCAGTGCTAAATCTCAGGTAAAGGCCCTGCTCAAGAACTCCAGCCCTGGAGGAATTTTGTCGCTCGGCGAAAATAATTTAGCTTTGAGCTATTGACGACGCTTTAGCGCTTGGCTAAATTTCACCTCAAGCAGTCACCCACCAGGGACTGCCGAGGCCCTCTCCGGCCGCCGCTCTTTAACAGCCAGCGCAACAACAAACAGACCGCATTGCCTCTACCGGCGACCGGCGAGCAGACAGGCCCGAAAGCCTGCCAACGATAGGGAGAACCCTATACGGCTGCTCGAGGTGAAACGCCCCTACAAGCCCTGACCGTGTGAATGACCCGGCATGCAATGCGCCCCGCCATCCCCGGCGGCAGTAGGGAGGAAGCGAGCGGCGCCCACCGGTAACCGGCGGCGCGGTGAGCGACCAGACAACAGCGTGCGAACTGGACAAGGGCCAGGTGGTACCGGATGCGCACCGAACAGATTTGAGCCAGCGACCGACGCCAGTAGCGGGTTGCGGCAGATTTCCTCGATGCCCTTCTCGCGAGGGGTATCAGAGAAATCAACCCAGAGAAAGGAGCTCTTCATGAGCGGATTCACCAAAGGCCAGGCCGTCATCCTCACCAACCCACGCGGCGTCGATAAGGCCGGCAAGTTCGTCGGCGTCAAGAACCTCGGCACCGGGCGCGGTGGCGGCGACTACTTGGTGGTCGACGTCGAAGGCAAGGAACTGAAGGCCCGCGCCAGCAAGGTGCGCGCCGCCTGATTTCACTGGCTGGCCTTGGCGACAGGGCCAGACGGGAAATCAACCGCCCTGGAGGGCAAGACGATGCAACGCTTCGTAGTTTCGACTCGACTGCCAAAGTTCTACCGCGACCAGGGCTACCGCGCTGAGATCATTGATCGTAGACACCCTGAGCCAACCGGCCCAGCCCCAGTCGCTATCGCATGGTTCCACAGCAAGCCGGAGGCAGATGCCTTCCTTGCCCAGCACTTCAACTGAACAACCAGCGCCACGTCAGCCTGACGTTAACTGCCCGATGCCCTGCTCCCCATCGCAGGCTGCATCGGTGGCCACTCTGAACGCGAGTTGATCGCCGCGAATTGTGAGCGTGGGTAGCGTCTCTCCGCATGGTGAGGCGTCCCGACACCCGGTTTGCCCCGGAGAGTGGCCACCGATGCATCCCGCATCCCCTTCCCTTCACTTCGACCGCATTAGGCAGGCGCCAGGCCACCTTTCACGGTGGGTTTGGTCACCCGCGCCTGGCTCCTGGCCAATGCGGCCGCACAACCGACAAGGAGGACGCCATGGGCGCACTTCGAGCAGCACAATGGCGGTACGACCATGCTGAGCCGGAAGACGACTCGGCGTATCAGGAAGCGGCGCAAAACTGGATCGAGAGCAAGGCCGAGGAGCTGGTTGGCGGCTGCGATGTTCTGATCCCGCAGCGCTTTGGCGGGCCGGTTGGCGTGCGCCAAGAGCAGTTCGTGGCCAAGCTGGCCGAGTATCTTCGCGCTCTGCAAGAAGCTGAGAAGGACGACCTCAACGCCCTAGCCCTACTCCTGCTCCAGGCGCAGGCCGGCGGCCCGGTTAAGAGCATGGTCCCTGACATCCTCGGCCCTAGCGACCACGTCGGCGGAAAGCTCTTCGAGATCGCCGAGTCGATGCTTGAAGGGTACGCCGAACAAGGCGTGCAGCACGACGCCGATCAGGCCAATGAGCCATGAGCCCGCACGTCCTGCTCGACAACGAATTGGATGCCCTGGCCGACCCATCAACCCCGCTCAGCTGGTCCGTGATGATCCAGAAGCAGCTCACCGAAATGATGGCCGACCAGCGCATCACCATCGAAGAGTTCAACCACTACTGCGGGCGCCTCAACAAGATCGTTGACGGGCGCAAGGAGGTTGCATGACTACGCCGATCTTCCCGTCGATCATCGACGACCAGGTGGCCGAGGCTGCTCAGGCCGTGCCAGACGACCGCATCCTGATGGTGTTCAAGGGCCTGACGATGGAGGACGCCATGAATCAGGCGCGCCTGGCTCACATCGAGAATCCGGCGGCTTGGTCTGGCCGGGCCTACCTGTGCGGCATGTGCACCCTCGCCTACGAGGTCCGCACGTGAGCCGCCAGCAGGCCAGGCGCATGGCATTCTGGCGGGGCTCCTTCTCCATGCTCTTCGCCTGCACCTTCTTCATGCTCGCCAGCTCACTGGCCAGCAGCATCACTTCCTGAATCACACGCACCCGAGCACGGCGGGCCGCACTGCGGATAACCGTACCCCTTCGGGAGCGTAAGCGGCGAGAGCGCGCAACCATCCACCGCAGCCAGGGCCTGGAGCGTACCTCCGTGCCTGGGTGACCTGGCATTCCCTATTCCAACTGACGGCGCCGGCCAGGCGCGAGGTTTTCTAATGTCCGCAGAACAGAAACTGATCGCGATCGAAGAGATCAGCGAGGCGAACGCCCCGGCCATCTACGTGGCTGGCGGCCTGCAGCAATTTATCGACCTGGTGAAGTCCGAGATCGAAGGCGAAGTGCCAGACCTCACCACCCGCAAGGGTCGTGAGCGGATCGCCAGCTTGGCCGCCAAGGTCAGCAAGTCGAAGACGGCCGTCGAGAAGCCCGGCCGCGACTACCTGCGCCGGCTCAAGGAAATGCCGAAGGTGGTCGAGGCCGAGCTTCGCGAGTTCGTGACCAAGATGGACACGCTGCGGGATGAAACGCGCCGACCGCTCACCGAGTGGGAAGCCGCCGAGGATGCCCGCATAGATCGCCACAACGACGCCATCAACCGCATGAAAGACCTGGCCACCGAGCTGGCCGCGCTGGATGCAGAGCAGCTGCAGGCACGCATCACCGAGCTCTCCGCGTTTGTCCTGGGCGATGCCTGGGAGGAATTCGAAGCCGAGGCCGCCCGAGCCAAAGAATCGTCGATGAGTGCTCTGCAGGCCGCCCTGGCCGCACGCCAGAAGTACGACGCCGAGCAGGCCGAGCTAGCCCGCCTGCGCCGCGAGGCAGAAGAGCGCGCCGAGCAAGACCGCATTCGGGCAGCACAGGAGGCCGCCGTCGAGGCCGAGCGCCAGCGCGTGGCACAGCAGCAACAAGCCGAGCGCGAAGCTGCAGCCCGCCGCGAGCAGGAGCTGCTTGATCAGGCCGCTGCGCAAGAACGCGAAGCCGAGAACCAGCGCCTGCAGCTCAAGCTCCAGACGGAACAAGCCGAGCGCGCCAGGGTGCAGGCCGAGGCCGATCGCGTGGCCGCCGAGCAGCGGATGGAGCAGGAGCGTCAGGCTGCAGCATTACAGGCTGAGCGCGACATTGAGCTTGCCCGCGAGGACGAGCGCCGCCGAGCTGATGCCGCTGCTGCCGAGATCCTCCGCCAGCAAGAAGCCCGCGAGGCCGACAAAGCGCACCGGGCCAGCATCAACCGAGCCGCCATGGAGGCCTTCATCGCAGAGGGCATGCCTGAGGCCTGCGCCAAGCAAGCGGTCACCCTGATCGCGCAGCGCAAGATTCCGAACATCGCCATTTCCTACTGAGGCACCGACCATGAGCAGCACGATTATTGTGCCGGAGCAGCGCCGCCAGATGACCGCGCCAGCCCAGGCAGACAGTAGCATCCTGGCCGTCATCAGCCGGGCTGCCACCGACCCAACCTGCGACATCGACAAGCTGGAACGGCTCATGGCCATGCATGAGCGCATGCAGGCCCGTGATGCTGAGGCGGAGTTCAACGCGGCAATGGCTGCCATGCAGAGCGACATCCCGAGCATCGCCGAGCGCGGCGCCATCGTCGTGAATGGCCAGAAGCGCAGCGACTACGCCACCTTTGAAGACATCAACGATGTGATCAAGCCGATCATGCAGACGCACGGCTTCGCGATCACCTTCAAAGTCGAGAACGTGCCGGCTGGCCTAAGCGTCACCGGCATCCTGATGCACCGTGCCGGACACCGCGAGAGCACAACCATGCTGCTCCCGCTCGACACCAGCGGCAGCAAGAACGCTGTCCAGGCGGTCGGGTCGTCCACCAGCTACGGCAAGCGCTACGTCATGAGCGCCCTGCTGAACCTCACGACCAGGGGCGAGGACGACGACGGCCATGCCGCTGTGCCAACGGCAAACGTCACCAGCGTGCAGGCGGCAGGCATCACCGCCCTGCTCGGTCGCTGCACACAGAAGACCCGCGACTGGTTCACCAGTGAGTATGGAACAGCCGAATGCGTACCGAAGGGTCGCCATGACCTGCTGGTTGCGCAGCTGAACAAGGCCATCAAGGCCGCGGAGGCCGCAAATGCAGATAATCAGTGACATCGAGCAAGGCACTCAGGCCTGGCTGGACCTGCGCCTGGGCATCATCACCTGCAGCGAGCTGGATTGCCTGCTGGTGAACGGCAAGGGCGAGGCTGGTTTCGGCGCCGGCGCCTTCACCTACATGAACACCCTGATCGGCGAGCGCATCACCGGTGAAGCGGCCGACCCGTTCACCGGTAACCGCCACACAGAGCGCGGGCACGAACTGGAAGGCACCGCCCGAAGCCTGTATTGCGACCGTGAGGACGTCCAGACCCAGCAGGTGGGGATCATCCTGAATCACGGCATTGGCTACTCGCCAGACGCTCTGGTCGGCGAAAACGGCTTGACCGAGATCAAGACCAAGCTGCCAAAGCTGCAGGTCGACGTGATCCTGGGCGGCGAGATCCCGAAAGAGCATGTCGCTCAGTGCCAGGGTGGGCTGTGGGTGTCTGAGCGCGAGTGGATCGATTTCATCTGCTATTGGCCAGGCATGCCGCTGTTCGTGAAGCGTGCCTACCGGGACGAGGCGATGATCCGCAAGCTCTCGGAGCGCGTGAAAACCTTCTACGAAATCCTCGACGAGCGCATGAATCGCGTGCTCGGAATCGCAGCATGAGGTGAGCATGAACCAATCCATCGACCTGGAGGCCGCCAAAGCGGCCTTCTTCGCGTCTGGCGGCCAACTGGTTGTGCTGGAGGGATTCACCTACCGGCCGCTGCCACCGCGCAAAGGACCTGAAGTGCAGCCGGCGTCGGCCACCAAGGTGCCTTCCAAGAAGGCCGAGCCATCGCCCCGCAAGGAAAAAATGAAAGCCCGCGCCGACCAGGTGGCCGAAATGGCCAAGACCATGACGTGTCAGCAGGTCCATGAGGCCGCTGGCATTTCCAAGCAGGCCCTATTCCGGGCCTCACGGGAAGGCAACTTCGTGTTCCGGCGCGCAGAGCGGAAGAAGTCGGCCAACAGTAAGCGCGATGCCCAGCGCCAGATCCAGCGGAACCTGAAGCGGATCGAGGAGCTGAAGGTGGTCCAGCAAATCTGCGCCCTGCGCGACACCGGCTTGCACCGCGCCCAGGTAGCCGAGCAGTTGGGCCTGAATTACGGAACGCTGGTGAAGATCATCGAGCGCAACGATATCAACTTCCCGCGGGTGCGTGTCAGGAAATGAAGCGCATCAGCACCATGGTCCGCCAGCGCCGGCGGCAAGAACAGTTCCACCTGCCGCCCAGCGGCCTCTCGGAGCACAGACATGCAGAAAGCACCTTCTGGTGTGGTAACCCTGCCGGCCTGGATGAATCGGCCGGTCAGGAAGCTGTACAACACCCGCAGCGGCGGTCAGTACCGGCCTGATGATGTGGCCCTGGCCTTTGCCCTTAGCCTGCGCGTGCACGACAGCGCCGATCACTTGCGCAGGCTTGCCCGGCGCCTGGTGGACAAGGTCTGCCTGGAGCATCAGCCGAACATGAAGCGGCTGTCCCGCGAGCCGGACGACGCCAAGGTGTTCGACGCCGCGCTCAAGATCATCAACCGGGTTTGCGACCTGCTGGAGTACGCGCCTGGCACCGCATTCGTGCGCAATGGAGGCGATGATGGCTCTGACGCAGCAGCAGCGTGACGAGAAGCGTCGGGCGAAGGCCGAGCGCCTGCAGGAGGAAGACCTGCGCTTGAAGGTTCGACCAGGGACTAAGCAGGCCCTGCTGGAACTGATGGAGTGGGCCGGGATCAACGAACAGGGCGAGGCGATGACGCTGATGATTCATCACTTGCATGGGCTGGGCCCGGGAGGCGCGCTGCCGCTGCTGACACCTCCGCGCCACGAAATCACGGTGTCACCGGCTGTGGCGCGAAAGCTTGAGAATTTCCGGGCGCGCGAGGCGCTCCGTATTTGCTCCGATGGCTAGACGGACTTTGCCGGAGCACCAGCTCTCGCTACCGCCAGCCTCAAGAGCGATGACAGAGCCTCACCGAATCCTACTTCGCGCTTTCCAACGGCCTGAGCCAAGTCGTCGTCACTGAATATTTGCTCTTGGAGAAGCTCTCCATTTTCTTTATTTATCGATAGGTACCCTTCGCTCACTACGCCGTGAACAAGCCCCACTGCAAATGTGGAATACTTTCCGTTCTCATGCTGATGCTCCTTACGTTCCGCATCCGGGTATTTTCCGAAGAACGATACGAAAGCGGTATGTCGCTGCAATTCCATTGAGAGTCTCCATCTTTCCGGCCCCATGCCGGTCACCCGTAATACCCCATCCCAAACCAAATTGCCACCATGCCGCATCCGGCCACGGAGGGCGGCGCATGCATGGAGAAAGCCATGAGCAACTACAACTGCGACCACGTTCGACGCACCTACGACGTGCCGGCCGAGATCGGCCGCCGCGTGATCGCCAACGGTGAGCCAGGCGTCATCATGGCCGACCGCGGCCACTACATCGGGGTCATCCTCGACAGCGACCCGAAGAAGCGCATCCGCAACTACCACCCAACCTGGGAGATGCAGTACGGCGAGATGGCCGAGAAGCTGCCACTCAAGCAGTGGCAGGTCCTCACCAACGGGATGTACGACTGGGACGACGTGCGTTACATGCTGGGCGATGCGCGCCATTACGTGCAGCGTGTTTGGGCCGCCACTCGCAGCCAGGCCAAGTATCGGGCCTATCAAGAGCTGGCCGAGTGCTTCAACGACGACGCCACCGCCATGCTGTCGTTCAAGGTACGTGCCGCCTGACTCTCCGCCGCTTCCGGACAATCAGCGGCACGATGATGATCTACTTGCACTGCAACGCCACTTCTCCCAAAGGACCGCCAGTTCCATTGGCTGAAAATGCGACGACGCATTGCATCGCTCCACAATTGCAATTGTAAACGGCGTGCTTATTCCCAATCAGGTTAGCCTGGTCAGAACACCCGCAAGCACTTGGAGCAACGTTGGCCTGCGGCTGCGCCTCAACCTTTTCACCGCAGCCAACCAACTGGGCGGTTGCTAGAGCAATTCCGAAAACGATGAGAAATCTCATTAGAGTCCTCCTTGTTCGACCATAGCGGAATAGCACACACCAACTACCTGAACAAAACGACGCTGCTGGGAGATCCTGCCAGCGCCTTCCCCTATTCAATGACAGGATCGGCGCCCAGGCCTTTCCGGTAGCGCGCAATCGCAATGATCTGGCGCAGGCAGATGACCATTTCCTTCTTCAGGTGCTCATCCGGCAGCCCGATCTTTTTCAGCATTGCCAGGGCTTCTTCCTCGATCGAGGCAAGGGCCTCGGTATCGCTTTTCAGTGTCATGGCGACCTCCACCAGGTCGATTCAACCATGGATTGATAGCTCAGCAGAACAATGCGCGCCACTGCGGCGCCTTCCCCTATTCAATGATTACGCCTCCTCTATAAAGGCTGCGCCTGCCGAGAGCGCTGGCGGGCTAGTCTAAACTGGACATAAGAAACCACCACGGAGCCAGCACATGGACCCGTTAACCTCTAAGCAGTCTAAAACTCATGAAATTCCTGAAAACGTCGACCATCTCAGGTTTCATCGCGCCCATGAACATTTACACCACCCTTTTGGCAACGATGCATTTGCTCGCAGGGCAGAAGCTTTCGCTCGTTTCTTTGGCACGCCGTTGTTCCTAGGGTCTCAGTCACTAGTGGTTGTGATTTGGATGGGTGTCAGCCTGTCGGGGCTGTCAGCATTCGATCCCTACCCCTTCATTCTGCTGAATCTAGCGTTTAGCCTGCAGGCGGCCTACGCGGCACCTCTAATTCTTCTAGCACAAACTCGCCAAGCCGACCGTGACAAAGCAGCGTCCGAAGCAGACGCAAGACATCGAGAGGCAATCGCCATGGCCAATCAAAGACGGCAGCGGGACGCAGAGCTACACAGCATGCAGCTTGTGCATTTGTTGGAGCAAAATACATACCTAACGGAAGTAACAAAACAGATGAGTGAAAGAATCGAGGTGCTCACTTCGCAGATACACTCGCACTTGCTTACTTCGTCAGACAAGGCGCCTACATCTAGCAACTAAGATCTTCATCTATCACCAGTTTCAAACAGCCTTAGCGCCCACCAGCGCCTTCCCCTATTCAACGATAACGCCTCCCCGGCGAGGGCGGCGCCTGCACGCAAGGACCACAACATGACCGAACAACAGCACGACGAGAGCAAGCTCGAGCGGGTCATCCGCAAGATCAAGCGCTGCCTGGCCCTTTCCAAAAGCTCGAACGAGAACGAGGCAGCTACTGCGATGCGCCAGGCCCAGGCGCTGATGTGCGAGTACCGCCTCACCGAGCTGGATGTCCGCCTGAGCGACGTGGATGAGGTCCAATCGGAGAAGTCCAGGGCGAACCGCCGGCCAACCTGGGATCGGCACCTTAGCGGGATCGTGGCCAGAGTGTTTGGTTGCCGACCTCTCTCTTATCGCCACTGGTGCGACAACTCCGGACGCATGGTGGAGCGGGCCTTGTTTGTCGGCGTCACACCAGCACCCCAGATCGCGATGTACGCCTACGAAACCTTGCTTGCCAAGCTGACGCAGGCGAGGCGCGACTATGTGGCGCAGGTCCGATCCGGCAAAAGCCGGAGCGCCTACTCGCCAGAGACTGCCGGCGACCACTTCGCAATCGCGTGGGTTTCAGTGGTGCACAGCAAAATACATCAGCTAGTGCCCTGCGGCGAGGAAGATCCAGCCATTGAACAGCACTCCAACGGCCGCGACTTGATGGAGGTGGAGAGCCAGGACAAGGCACTGATCGAGCAGTACTTGGCCGGGAAGGAAATAGGCAAGCTCCGCAAGGCTCGCGCCGTTGAGCTTGATATGGCGGCGCAGATCGCCGGGATGCTCGCCGGGCAGCGCGTAGAGCTGAACCCTGGAATGGTTCACTCGGGCCAGGCCGCTACGCAGATCAGTCATTCAAGGTGAGGTTAAGCATGAGCACATTCGCAGTGTTCGGCATGACCGCGAGCGCGGCGCTCGGTGATGCCCGGAAGCAGACCAAGATCACCAAGCCGAGCGGAAAGGCTGGCTGCCCTCCCCTGGAGCTGACGCCAAGCGAGTGGAATGAGGCTGTGCAGCGCAACGCGGACGCCATCATGGCCGGCGAGAAGGTGAAGCAGCTCAGCGCCCTATTCGACACTCCGCTGCACGCTCAGCAGTTCATCGATCTGGCCAAGAAGGCCGGCGCATGCCGCGACCTGAAGATTCGCTGCAAGGCCGCCCTTCTCGATGTGAAGGGCAAGAAGATTCTCAGCCCCAAAACCAGAATGCCCGTTATCGGCTGGAGCGACTACTTACCAGGCCGCGAGGTCGCCTGATCCGGCTCGCCGACCAACTCACAACGGAAATTGACGTAAACGCCAGGCGATGGCTGTTGCCAGCTCAACTTGTGCGGGGCATCGCAGAAGTGGCACTCAACAATCTTATCCGGCTGCCCCTGATAGAACTCGACATCGAATTCCTCTCCGCAGTCCTTCGCTTTGCACATGACCATTCTTGAATCCCTCTTAGATTGGTCGCCAAGCATACCCACTCATTCGATCGCGACCAACGCATGAGGTATCCCCATGCCCACAGAAAACCGATCCAGCAACACCGAACTGATGAGCCAGGCCGCATCGGCCATCGAAGACCTGCTGGCCAACGGCTCAGGTGCCATAGCGGCCGGCGCATGGGCCGGCCTGCCAGCCGAACTGCGCGCTCTCGCCGCTGTGCCCGCCCCGCAGCCCCACCCCGAGCCTATAGCCTGGATGGTTGGTACTGCCTTTTGGTGGACCAAAGAAGGTGCAGAGAGGGATGCGGCAGAGATGAGCCTACCGGTGATTGGCTTGGGACCGATGACCAACTCCGCTCAGGTTGAGCGGCTGCGAGCTGCCTTGAAGTTCTACGCCGACCGGGACCACTTCGCGGAAGAAATTGGCAGCGACTGGGACAGCGTGAGCGGCGAACCTGCGAACATCCTCTGGCACGAACATGAAGCCTGGTTTGTTGAGGATGGCTCGATTGCCAGAGCTGCGTTATTGGAAATTTCTGAGCATGGATTAAGGCTGAAAGTCGCAGATCCCTCTGCGACTTCGAATCAGGCTGGTAACGAAGGTTGAGTTCTCTGGCTCAGAAAGATGACCCATGCGTCAAATGCCTTTTGGTGCCAGACCACCGCATCATCCCAGGAGACGCCGTCAATCTCACCTTTAGAAATTAGGTGCCTGAGCCTGGAATTTGAGGCTTCCAATTCTAGGAGGTGTCGATGAGCCGTGTAGCGAAAATCTTCGTTGCTTAGCATTGGACTGATGTCCTGAAGGGCTGGCTCGAGAATACGTGCCGATGTCCCTGTGCTTTCATTGTGACATCAAATCGAAGCGATCACTCAGCAATCCTTAAAGTCCGCACGACTCGCACAGAACACGTTTGTACTCTTTCCGCCTGTAACCCCTTTCCGCTCTACTTCGAGCGAGAGAAATGATCGATCTGAGGGACGGCATCGGTGGCAATGCGGCGAGCACGGCCCACGCCCCATGCTAGCGCCGTGGCCATCGAGTCGCCGGGGGGAGAATCGAGGGCCTCCTCATGGATGGCCATACCTCCTAGCGCATAAACACCGACGAACACCTGCTTGTTGCATGTTTGCGATAGTCGCACACGGACATCGATGTATGTCCCGTCATCGAGCGTCTCGTCATGACAGCGGTGGTGAAGTGTCGGGTCAGCCCAGCTCCAGAAAACATCACCGCGAATTCTCATGAAGCTCTCCTACGACTTTAGTTGTAATTAGTGCTGTATTGCCACCATAGCGAACCCCCAGGTTTACGCAAATCTGCCGGTCTGTCTGTGAGCTGAATCGGACAATCGGCAATTCCTCTCCCCTCTATTCACTGCCGCGATATGGCGGCCAAGGACGAAGTCATGCCTGAAGAAAAGCAACTCATCCAGCCGCTGCAGGTTAAGCGCGATGAATACGGTTTCTGGACCCACCCGGCCTGGCAAGATGACGGCGATGAATGCGCGCTGCCTTTCAGCTGGTTCGGCGACCACGGACTGGAGTACTGCCTCGTCGAGATGGAAAACGACGCACCTGAAGGAATGATGGAAGACTGGATGGACGACGGCGATTACGACTGCACGCCCTGGCAGCCCAGCAAGCCTGCTGGTGATGGTTGGTTCACCTTCTCGATTCACGATACTGAAGACGGCCCCGTCTGCGTGTGGGTCCGCCAAAAGGTGGCAGCATGACCCGCCTCGCCCTCTGCCTCTTGCTGCTGGCCAACGGCGCCAGCGCAACCGAGAACGTCATCGACGTGCAGCACGACATCCAGCGCGGCGTCACCTGCTACCTGCTGAATGGGGTAGGCATCAGCTGCATCCCCGACAGCCAGCTGCAGGCCGGCAACCAGCGCCAGCTCTCCCCGCACGAAACCCAACCCGAACCTACACCCGCTCTGGCGCCTGGGCGCTGGATTGATGAGAGGTATGAGCTGTGACAGAAGACAACATCATCAAGCTGTCGGCCAAGGCCATGGGCTTCGATCTGGAGCACCGGCGCGGCAGTGACGCCTTCTACTACGACGACCCCGATATAGGCCGCGAGGTATGGCTGCCGATGCAGGATGACCGGCAGACGATGCTCATCATCGCAAAGCTCAGGATGGACATCTGCTGCTTGCACCACCTCGCTCGCGCCACAGCGCATGTGCCGTATGTCGGCTTCAAACAGAGTGAGGTGTCGCATGCAGACGAACCCAGCGGCCGGATGAGTGCTCTGCGCCTGGCAGTGGCAACAGTGGCGGCCAAGTATGGCCAGGGGATGCTCGACGGCGGGACAGACGAGCGAGTTCTGGGTCACTTGCTTGGCATCGAAGGCTCAACCGCCCACGCCATGCGCGGCGCGATCCGAGAGTCTCGCGAGGAGATCAGCAAGGCGTGCCAACGCCTGAAGCGGAAGGGGCTGGTGACCAACAAAGGGCCTTTCTGGCAGGCGGTGCAACGATGACCGACCTGATCGAAGTGAAGACGGCAGACCTGATCGGCCATGCGCTCGACTGGGCGGTCGCCCAGGCCGAAGGGCTTGAGGTCTTCCTGGTAGGCCCGCAGTACAACGTGCCGTGGCGCGTGTTCTGGAAGAAGCGCGGCCAGGCGCTGGAGTGGGATGTGCTCTACAACCCGCACGAGGACTGGCAGCTGGGCGGGCCGCTGATCGAGAAGCACGTTCGTCTGATCGAAGCCTCGTCCTCAAACGAAGTAGCAGCCCTCGTTTGGTGTCCGGTAGCCGAGCGCGAAGGCGAAGGCTGGGGAAGGACCATTCTCTGTTCGTCGATGCTAGCCATCGTCGCCGCCAAGCTAGGCGATACCGTTCAGGTGCCGAAGGAGCTGATGCCATGTTCCTGATACCGATCGCAGCACCGCTGCTCATGGCCTACCTGATCTACAGGGAGCCGCGATGAGCAAGAACTGCAACACCTGCAAGTGGCTGGAGTGGGTTGACGGCGAAAGCGAGTCGGACACCGGCTTCACGTGCAACAAGCGTCATCAGCAGATGTGGGCCGACGGCCGCGAGCAAGAGCTGCTCGACAACCTGGAGCGCGACGATTACCGCGCGCGCTACAAACGCTGCTTCGAACCAGAAGCCTAACCCCTCCCCCTACTACTCAAGCCCGCCGACATGCGCGGGCATGGAGAGCTATTGCCATGATCATCGACGACGTGATGACGGACAAAATCACGCTGCACGGCCTGGGCTTCGTCCAGGTTCAGCTGCAGGGCGAGCAGCGCCTGCACGTGTGGCACCCCGAACTGCCGCGGCGCTCCTGCTTCGAGCACTCGGCCATCCACGACCACCGGTTCAACTTCGTGTCGCGGATCTTGGTCGGGAAACAGATCAACCACTGCTACGACATGCGCCGGCTTGATGATGGCGAATTCGTTCTCTACCTGCATGAGGGGGCGCGTCAGGCTGGCGGCGGTAGACCTTGGATGCCGGACGGCAGGGCCGACATGGTGCACCACTCGACCTGCACTATTGCCGCCGGCGACGTGTACACCACCAGAGCCTACGAGTACCACCGGACCGAGCCAGGCGGTGACGGCCGAGTGGCCACCATCATGCAGAAGCGCGGCGAGTACCCCGCCGGCGCCCACTCCACCTGTCGTTACGGCGTCAAGCCGGACACGGACTTCGATCGCTACCAATGGCCCGCCGCCAGACTCTGGGAAGTCGTGCGCGACGTGCTGCTGGCCTGACCACCAGCCTGCCGCCACCGGCGGCGTGGAGACCACCATGTGCAAAGTCACCCTAGACGAATGGGCGCACGATCACTTCAGGACGCCGCCCAGCAGCAACACCCTACGCCGTTGGGCCCGCGAGGGCCTGATCACCCCGGCCCCGGTAAAGCACGGACGCAGCTACTATGTTGAGGCTGATGCCTGCTACCGGGAGCCCGAGCCGCTGCCCCGCGTTCCTATGGGCAGCTCCCTTGTAAACCGAATTGCGAGTGCACGATATGGCGCCCAGGCCGCGTAAGCCAGGATCAAAGGACCTACCGCCCAACCTCTACAGAAAGACCGACAAGCGAAACGGGGTTATCTACTACACGTATCGCGACCCCGTGAGCAACCGAATGTTTGGCTTGGGCAGCGATAAGGCGAAAGCGATCGAGGAAGCGGTCGCCGCCAACATGACCCTGCAAAAATTCTCGCCTACCTTAGCCGTAAGGATGGCGCCAGAGCCAACAGTCAAGGACAGAACGTTCTGCGAGTGGATAGACGAGTATCGGCATGTCCTAGTTGAGAGGGAGCTTTCGTCCTCCACCATGCGCACAGTTCACTACATTCTCATTCGTTTGGTGGCCGTTTTCGGCGACAAAGGAATGCGATCTATTACCACCATGGATGTCGCCGACTATCTCACTGGGTTTGTTAAAGCTGGGAAGGGGCAAATGGCAAAGGGTATGCGCTCTCAGCTGAAGGACATTTTCATGGAGGCAATGGCTAGGGGTTGGGTGGATAGCAATCCTGTTGAAGCAACCCGAGCGGCCAAGGTGAAGGTTAAGCGCCAGCGACTCAGCCTGGAGCTGTGGAAGGCGACTTACGAAGAGGCGAAGCACCCGTGGCTAAAGCGAGCCATGGAACTTGCCATCCTCACCGGCCAGCGCCGGGAGGACATTCTCTCTTTCGTGTTCAAGGATGAGGTGGACGGATATCTGCAAGTCGTCCAGGCGAAGACAGGAGCCAGACTCAGAATCAGCACCAGCCTTACACTGGAATGCGTGGGCCTGAACTTGGGTGAGGTGATTCGGCGCTGTCGCGACAGGGTGATTTCAAAAAACTTGATACATCACCATCGGACTGTTGCGCGAGCAAAGGCAGGCACTCCACTCATGCCGGATACCGTAAGCAAAGAGTTCGCCGCTGCGCGAGATCGTGCAGCAGCGAAACTCAAGCTGGACCTCGGCGACAGCCCGCCATCGTTCCATGAGCAAAGATCCCTGGCCGCACGATTGCACGAGGAAGAAGGCCGAGACCCTCAGCGTCTGCTGGGCCACCGGACGGCAAAAATGACCGATGTGTATCTCGATAGCCGTGGCTCTGAGTGGATAGATGTTGCGTAGGTTTGTAATTTAGTTTTTGGGAAATATTGGGGAGGATTTGGGGATAAAAGAAAAATCCTTTAATTTCAAAGCCTTAAAGGATTCCATGTTTATGGGCCAGATACACTGCAATACAAAACCCCGCAGGCAAGCACCCACGCGCTCGGTACACTGCGCCCATTCCCCCTTGAACAGGAACGCTGCGAATGGAACATGTCGATCACATTCTGATCGTCGATGACGACCGTGAGATCCGCGAACTGGTCGGCAACTACCTCAAGAAGAACGGCCTGCGCACCAGCATCGTCGCCGACGGCCGGCAGATGCGCGCCTTCCTCGAAGCCAACAGCGTCGACCTCATCGTCCTCGACATCATGATGCCCGGAGACGACGGCCTGCTGCTGTGCCGCGAGCTGCGTGCCGGCAAGCACCGCAACACACCGGTATTGATGCTGACCGCACGCAACGACGAGACCGACCGCATCATCGGCCTGGAAATGGGCGCCGACGATTACCTGACCAAGCCGTTCTCCGCACGCGAACTGCTGGCCCGTATCAATGCCGTGCTGCGTCGCACGCGCATGCTGCCGCCGAACCTGACCATCAGCGAGAGCAGCCGCCTGCTCGCCTTCGGCCAATGGCGGCTGGACACCACCGCCCGCCACCTGCTGGACAGCGAAGGCACCCTGGTGGCGCTCAGTGGTGCCGAATATCGCCTGTTGCGCGTGTTCCTCGACCATCCGCAACGGGTGCTCAGCCGCGAGCAGCTGTTGAATCTGACCCAGGGCCGCGAAGCCGATATCTTCGACCGCTCCATCGACCTGTTGGTCAGCCGCTTGCGGCAGCGCCTGGGCGACGATGCGCGGGAACCGAGCTGCATCAAGACCGTTCGCAGTGAAGGCTATGTGTTCTCGCTGGCCGTGCAACTGCTCGAGTCACCGTCATGAAGTGGCCGCGCACCCTGGCCTCGCGCCTGGCGCTGATCTTCTTCACCGGGCTGGTACTGGCCTATGGGCTGTCCTTCAGCCTGCAGGCGTATGAACGCTACATCAGCAGCCGCTCGATGATGCTCAGCAACCTGGAACTGGACGTTGCCACCTCGGTGGCCATCCTCGACCGCCTGCCTGCCGCCGAGCGCGCTGCATGGCTGCCGCGCCTGGAGCGACGCACCTATCGCTACCGGCTCGACGAAGGGCTGGCCGGCCAAGCGATGCCAAGCAGCGACCCACCCATGGCCGCCGAGTCGATCATCAAGGCCATTGGCAGCCAGTACCGCCTGACCTTCCAGGAGATTCCCGGCCCTAATGCGCACTTTCAGGCGCATCTGCGCCTGGCCGATGGCGCACCGCTGACCATTGATGTCACCCCGGCCCCCGTCCCGGTAGCGCGCTGGCTGCCGCTGGTGTTGCTGATCCAGCTTGCCGTCCTTCTGTTCTGCACCTGGCTGGCGGTTCGCCTGGCCATCGGGCCACTCACTCGCCTGGCGCAGGCGGTTGATGACCTCGACCCAGACAAACCCGGCGTGCTGCTGGACGAAAGCGGCCCGCGCGAGGTGAAGTACGCTGCCGTTGCATTCAATGCACTGCAGGCACGGATCGCGGCCTACCTGAAAGAGCGCATGCAGCTGCTTGCAGCCATTTCCCACGACCTGCAAACGCCGATCACCCGCATGAAGCTGCGGGTCGAGGTGATGGATGAAGGGGTCGAGAAGGAAAAACTCTGGCACGACCTGGACGCCATGGAGCATCTGGTGCGCGAAGGCGTGGCCTACGCACGCAGCATGGACATCAACACCGAAACCCCGTGCCGGATCAACCTCGACGCTTTCCTCGACAGCGTGGTGTTCGACTACCAGGACAGCGGCGCCCAGGTGCAGCGCCACGGCAATACCGGCAGCCTGCTGGAAACCCGCCCGCATGCCCTGCGCCGGGTACTGGTGAACCTGGTGGACAACGCCCTGAAGTTTGCCGGCAAGGCTCAGCTTGAGGTCAGCCGCGAGCACGGCAAGACGCTGATTCGGGTGCTGGATGAAGGCCCGGGGATCCCCGCCGAAGAACTGGACGAAGTGCTCAAGCCGTTCTACCGGGTAGAAAGCTCGCGCAACCGCAGCACGGGCGGTACCGGCCTGGGGCTGGCCATTGCCCACCAGCTGATCCAGGCCATGGGCGGCAGGCTGACCTTGAGCAACCGCAAGAGCGGCGGTTTGTGCGCCCAGATCGAGCTGTGACGGCAGAAAACGGCGGCCGAGCGGGCCGCCCTACAGCCGCCGTGCCTACAATCCGATACATAAAGCCACTTTCACCGACACACTGCAGATACCCGTCCCGCCCACACTCCCGGTCACACAACGACACCCCGGGAGACCTCATTCATGAAGCCGCTCACCCTACCCTCCGGCTGGAAGCTGTTCGCCGCCCTTGCGGGCTTGACCTTGCTCATGACCGCCGTGGTCCTGCTCGGCGCTGCGCCAGGTGCGGATGGCCTGCGCAGTGCCATTCGCGCCACGGCGCGCAGTTCATTCGCGTTGTTCCTGCTGGCCTTCCTGGCCTCGTCGGCAGCCACCCTGCTGCCCGGCATCGGCAGCCGTCGGCTGCTTCGCGAGCGGCGCTACCTGGGCCTGGCCTTCGCCTTTTCGCACACCGTGCACGGTGTGCTGATCTACCGCTATGCCCAGCAGTTTCCTGAACTGTTCTGGGCCGGGCGCACGGCTACCTCGAGCTTGCCCGGCAGTATCGGCTACCTGTTCCTGCTGCTGCTCACCCTGACTTCGTTCAAGGCCCCGATGCGGCTGCTCGGCGGCCGAGCCTGGAAAACCCTGCACAGCACCGGCATGTGGGTGTTGGCCGGGGTGTTCTGCCTGTCGTTCTACAAACGCATCCCCATGGGCGGCTGGTACCCACTGGCCTTCGCCCTGATGTTCAGCGCCATCGCCCTCAAACTGACTGCAAAGCTGGCGCCCCGCCGCGCTGCCAACGCCCTTTCCTGAAGCGAGATACCCACATGAATGCACTGACCCGTACTTTCAACCAAGTCGATCACCTTGGTAGCTGGACTGCCGACCTGCCGTTGCGGCTGTTCCTGGCCTGGGAGTTTTTCGAGTCCGGCCTGGAGAAATTCAACGGCAGCAACTGGTTCGGCGATTTGCAGGGGAGTTTCCCGTTCCCCTTCAACGCCCTGCCAGCAGAGCTGAACTGGCAACTGTCGATGTGGGCAGAACTGCTTCTGCCGCTGCTGCTGTTACTTGGCCTGGGCACTCGGCTGGCGTCGGCGGGGCTGATGGTGGTGACCGTGGTGGCGATTGCCGCCGTGCACTGGCCTGCGCAGTGGTCGAGCCTGGCCGAGTTGGCGCAAGGCTATGCCATTACCGACCAGGGGTATGGCAACTTCAAGTTGCCGCTGATCTATCTGGTCGCGCTGTTGCCACTGCTGCTCAAAGGCTCGGGTCGCATGAGCCTGGACCACTGGCTCAAGGCCCGCACACGGTAACGACACGCCGGGGCTGCATGGCAGCCCCGTTCTCCCACTTACCGGGTACCGACGATGATGCCCTGCCCACGCAACTGCTCAAGCATCGTCAACCCCTCTTGCAGGCTGGCCGACAGCGCCTGCAGACGGTCCCGCCCACGGCCTTGCAGCACCAGCAAGCGGTAGGTCATGTGGGAAAGACGGGCAAACCGCACACTCAGACCGGCATCGCGATAAACCAGCAACAAAGTCGGTGCAACAGGCGCGATTTGTGGCCGAAAACCGGGGCCCATGCGGTCGACCGGCCAGTGATAGGCCAATACCTTTGCCGTGCACGACAGCACGGGTTCTGCTTCCAGCAAATCGCCCTTCGGGTCATGGGGCGGGTCTTGGGCATCACTCAGGTAAAGCTGTGTCTCGACGCACTCGTAATGGGCCAGTTCCACCTCCCACGAAGCCTCTGGTTGCACGTCCTGCAAGTAGTCGACAAAAGCACCGGCGATTTCGGTGAACAATGGCGTTTTGCAGCGGTAGCTGGCATAAAAATCATGCACCCGCGCATGCCAGCACTGCTCGCCAAGCGTTTGCCGAAGCACTGGAAAACTGTTCGCCAGCAGCCCTTCGATGGTGCCGTAGAACAACTCGCGGTACACCTTCAGGCGCCGAGCCTCCAGCCCCGGAGGGGGGGCATGGCGCAGCGGATCTCGCAGATGCCGCGCCAGGGTGAATTGCTGGTTACGCAATGTGCTGCTCAAGCGCTACCTCCTGTTGAATGGCTCGCATGCGCTCGACCTCTGCGAGCAAATCGGCCAACGGCGGGTAATTGAAATCGCGCTCCAGGACCGAAGGCACAGCCCCGAAGCGCTTGCAGGCACTGGCGAACAGGCCCCATACAGCGTCCTTCACCGGCGCGCCATGGGTATCGACCAGAAGATCCGGCGCCTCCTGGTAATGGCCCGCCACATGCATCCCTGCCACGCGTGCTGCGGGTAGCCCGCGCAGGAACGCCTTGGCGTCGTAGCGGTGATTGCAGGCATTGACGAAGACGTTGTTGACGTCCAGCAACAGGTCGCAGTCGGCTTCATCGAGCACTGCGCAGACGAACTCCAACTCAGTCATCGCCTGATAAGGCGCGGCGTAATAGCTGATGTTCTCCACGGCAATTCGCCGCTGCAATTCATCCTGCGCCTGGCGGATACGCGCACTGACCTGATGCACGGCTTCTTCGGTAAACGGTATCGGCATGAGGTCGTAAAGGTACCCATCGTCGCTGCAGTAGCTCAGGTGCTCGCTGTAATGGCGCACCTGATAGCGATCCAGAAAGCGCCGAAGCTGCTGCATGAAGTGCCGGTCCAGTGGCAAGCTCCCGCCCAAGGACAGGGACAGCCCATGGCAGCTCAGCGCATAGCGCTCGGCCAGTTGCGCCAGGCCTCGGCCATAGGCACCGCCAACGCCGATCCAGTTTTCCGGTGCGCATTCCAGAAAGTCCACTGCACCTGGGGTGAGGTCGAGCAGTTCGGGCATCAGGCCACGGCGCAGGCCGAGGCCGGTGAGCAAGGGTGTGCTGTTCATCATTGAATCCCCTGTCAAGAAAAACGCCCCGCCTGACATGCAGGAGGGGCGTTGTCGTTGAGTCGGCAACTCAATCAGGATTTGCTTTTATCGGGGCCGGCCTTGCCACTGCTACCGCATTTGCCTTCACCACACTTGCCTTCGCTTTTCTCGGCTTTGCTATCGCCACCGCATTTGCCTTCACCACATTTACCTTCCGCTTGCGCCTTGGCATCAGCCAGCAGGTAGCACTGCGGCAGCGGTTCGACGGCAAACGCGCTGCTACCGACTGCCATGCCGCCAATCAGTGCAGCGCCGAGCAGGCCAAGGGTTTTACGTGCTTCAGTCATGATGCAGCTCCACTTTGCTTGAGAAGTGGAGCCATTAGGCCGCAGTTCTGCCACGCGGCTGAATCACCGAAATTGGCATGTCATGTAGGAGTCGCCCTACCGTGCTGACAGATACGCCCCCTGCACTCGCCGATCAATCCTCCAGGGGTTTAGGGGGAGCGGCTGGCTTGGCTGGCTTGGCTGGCTTGGCTGGTTTGCTGTCCTTGGCCTTGGGTTCAGGTACCGCCGCCACAGGTTCCGGCGCGCTCACGGCCTTTTCACTCGCCGGTAGCTCATCGACTGCCTTGAAGATCACCTGCGTGTCGATCTTCCCGCCTGATTCATCATCCTTGAGCACGTGACGCTCACCGTCCATGCCCACCAGGATCACCTTGGTGCCCTTGCTGGCGCCCAGCTTGAGTTCACGAATAAGGGCCATGGTGGTCTGCTGTTCGAGGTTCTTGTCCTCACGCTTGCCCATCATCTGGGCAACGCTGAACAGCACCAGTTTGCGCTCCTTGAACCCCGCCTGGGTGGCAGGATCCTTGAGATCCTCGTTCAACCCCCTCAAGGTGGGGTCGGCACTGCTCGGAGCGATGACGACCAATGGCCTGGCCTTGCCCAGTTCCTTGGCCAGCGGCGCATCACTGTCAGCCGCAAGCAGTGGGCCAGCAACAGCGAGCAAGGTGGCGAGGGTCATTGACCGGACGAGCATGCGAATCTCCTTATTTCTCTCGATAAACCAAAAGACTACGGATCAGGGAGAAAGATCCGACAAAAGCCTAAACCACCTGACGCGCATTGGGGCAGGCGAAAGGTAACTGGCCATTACCGGGAGCCCCAGGCTGATCCTAGCCAAGCGCAGCAGCCAAGGCATATGACCAGAGCATAGTCCAACCCGGCGCTGTGCTGCGCTCGCTTCTGCAGGGTTCATGGTGCCTCCACCCCTTGCAGCGCTTGCCGTGTCAACGCCAGCTTGCGCTCATGCTGATCCACTTCGATCACGGCCTGCAGGGCCTGGATCTCAGCTTCGGAATGCAGGGCCGCCAGCTGTTTGCGGTAATGGTCAGGAACACGCAGAGCCTGTGCGTGAGCCTTCTCCAGATAGCGCTGCCAGAAACGGCACTGCACCATCCACTCTGCCAGGTCGTCGTCGGTCTCCTGCCCTGTCACCCAGGCCGCAGCTTGTGCTGCCCGTCGGGCGTCGACCAGGGCGGAAGCAGGAAAACGCATCATCTGCGTGTTGATCGGCAAATCGAGTTCGTCGCGCAAGTGAATGTTGTAAGCCAGCACCACCTCGATTTCCTCGAGCTCTGGCGATCGTTGTTGCCGGGAGCGAAAGTCGCGCAATGCATAATCATTGAGCCGCGCCAGCCGCCACAGGCGTCTTGCCAGCCTAGCCAGCACCTGAGACTGACTGGCACCGGCCGCCTCGTGCTCGGCGTGCCACACCAAGGCCCTTACCTCCAGTTCACTGAAATGGATGGCGGCGCCGTCGCCACAAGTCTCAATCTGGGCAGCGGCAAACAGCTCGTCGCGCAAGGGGGCGAAGTCAGCCATCTGCTGCATCATTTCCATCACCCGCCGCGCCAGGTCGCTCCCTTGCGCGCCGCTGAAATCGGCGGACTGAGTGAGTTCCTTGAGCAGGCTGAAGAAATGTTCGCATCCGTCCTCATCCTCAAGCGTTGACCAGAGCGAGGCAAACGGTGCACGTTGCTCATGGCCCTGGCGATCCAGCCAGAGCAGGCGGGTCGGCACATTGCCAGGCGCTGGCAACACGCCCCCCATGCCTCTGGCGACCCTGGCTTCGATCAGCCGCTCGCGTTCGGCAGGTGATAGATCATTACCCTCCAGGGTGACCTTGCCACGACGCCAGACCGGCGAGTCGTAAAACCCTTCGGGCAGCTCAGCAAGCCGGTCGCCTTCCATATCGAGCACCTGCAGGTCCTCCAGCTCCATCACACCGATCGGTAACCGCGTGATGCCCGTGTCGCGCAACCTGAGCTCGACCAGATCCCGCATCGCCTGCACCGAGAAGTTGGCACGCAGCGGGTTTCTAGACAGGTTCAGGTAAAGCAGCGACTCGCAGCCGGCTAGCAGCGTGGACTGAGAAGGGTCCAGTTCGATCTGGTTGTCATAGAGGTCCAGCGCCCGTAAGCGGCTGAGTTGCACCAGTTGTGCTGGCAACCGCTGCAAGTTGTTGCCCGACAATTCCAGGGTACAGACATTGGGAAAGGCGCGCAGGAACCCGTCTGGCAGTTCTTTCAGACCCGATTGCTCAAACTGCAGCACCCTGACATGCGGCAAGCTCACCTCGACAGGCAACTCCGGCAACTCGTCCACGTCACGGCCGATCCAGCGCCAGCTGTACCCCTCTTCGTAACGGTTGCGGTAACTCTGCTGAGGCACAATATAGCGCCAGCAGTCGATCAGCCCGCGCCTGAACTCCCGCCGCGCCTGGCGCTGCCTGGCAGTGGGGGCACGATGGGCCCACGCCTTGAGTTGACGATTAAGCACCTGCAGCTGCTGCTCGAGTTCCCCAATCAGTAGTGCAACGTCGCGTCCCGACTCGCGAACATCCTCCAGCCAACGGCGAATCTGAGGCTCGTCGTCGTCGAAATCCGGGTACAGCTCCGCCACCCGTGCTGCCAGCGAGCGCGGCCGGAACGTGAAGGCATCGAACCAGCCTGGGCAGCAACTGAGCGGATACCCGACACACTTGCCGACCCGTTGCGGCGCAACCCACCATGCCGGCTGGCGTGCTACACCGAGCATCGCTGGCATCTGCGCACGCTGCTCGACCGCGCGCTCGGCAAAGGCCTGCCGCAAGCTAGCTGCCAGCGGCTGCGCAAGCCCCAGCGCGTTCCACTGTGCGGCAGGAAGCGCGCGGGCCATGACCTCGAACAAATCACCCGGCTCACCCAGCCCTTGTGCATCGCGAAGTGCGAACTGACCTTGCCGATGGATCAGGTCAATGGGTGTTCCTGAGCCTCGGGTGGTCAGCAGCGGTCCCGGCGCCTGGTCGTCGAACAGCCGCCAAGCAGCCCTATTTGCGCCCTGGTCAATGTTCTCAAACAGGCGCAGCGCAGCGCGCGCCAGGTCAAGGTGCTGCGGGGTATCGATCTGCATTGCCTCGATCACACGTGAGACCCGGGCATGTATCGCACTGGCCCTTGCCAACCTGGCCAGCCCGAGGGTGATGCGGCCGAAGTCCAACAACGCCAGGCGATCGGCATTGGTCGCCGCACGCAGCACAGCATCGGCGCCCAGCACATGCAAACTGGGGAACGCCCGGCGCAGTGTGGCGATGCTCGCAGACTCAGGCAGTTGCAAGTCTTCGTACCATTGCTGCCACAACGCCTGGCGGCTGGCCCAGGCCAGTTCGCCCAGCGCGGGTCCAGACAAGCTTGCCGCACCGGGCAAGGCCCGGGCATAGGCGAGCGCGTCCGAATCCTCGGTCACACGCCCCGCACGCAAATGTTCGATCAGTTGTGCCACGCGCCCGGCCAGGCGCGCGCGCAACACGGCATCGACCAGCGCCGGCTCCGGCGCCCTGCCGTACATGTGCAAGGCGCGCAGATCATCACTCGCCAGCCCCTGATTGGCCAGCACCTGATCGACCTGACGGTCGCTCAACTGACTGAAGGGACTGCCCAGGCGCCGGAACAGGTAACGCGGGTCAGCCCAATGGGAAGGCCGTTCGCACCATAAGCGCCAGGCGCCAGCGCCGTTATGGCGTAACAGGGGGCCGTGCCCCTGCTGTGGTCGTATCTGCCATTGTTCGTCCTCGCTGCGCTGCACGATGCTGTACCAATGCCCGTCCAGTTCCACCAGGTCATGCTCACCCTCGGCATGGATACCCAAGGCATCCGACTCGCTATCCGCGCCGGGCGCCGCGCGCCGGTATGCCTGCAGGTTCTGGTCCCAGAGTTTTTCACTGCCATCTTCCAGTTGCGTCGGCACCAGGCCATCGACAAAGCTGGAGCCCGTCCAGGCCCGCCGCGCAAGACCAATGGCAACCCCGGTGAGCGCGACCAGTGCCACATCCCTGGCGACCTTGGTCAAGTGTTCCAGCGCTGCTTGGCTATCCCCTTCGCGCCAGTCGTCGATACCCTGAAATACCTCGCCCAGCAGCTCCCAGACGGTTACCGCCAGCATCACGCCGCCCAGCGCCGGTACGAACAACCCTGCCAGGCTCCCCAAAGCCCATCCTTGCTGCTTGAACTGCTGGTCGCGTTGCGCCTGCAGGGCTCGGTCCACGTGGGCCGTTGGCGTGACGAGCATCGCCGCATCGTCCTTTATCTGGGCAATACGTGCTGCTGGCAAATGATCGAAAAGCGCCTCGCTGACGCTCAGCAGGTGCCCCGTCAGGCTGCCGCGGGTATAGGCGGCGAAGAATCGCTGCTGATCACGAAGCTTGATGAAGCGGCAGAAGAACTGCTGGTATTGCCGATCCCCGAGGCGCTGCTCCAGCACTTCGCCAACAAAACCTTGCAGGCTCCGGTGGCCGCTCCAGGCGCCATTGCGATCGCCCGGAATGTACACGAGGATTCGCCGTGTGGTATTGCGCAACAAACCCTCGTCAAGCACCTGCAGCACAATGACCTGTTGCACGTCGCAGCCACTGAGCTGCAGTTGCCGATAGCGCACCACCGAACCGTCCAGCTGCTGCAGGCGCGATTCCTTCGCCAAGGTGATGATCAGTTCCAGTTCACGGTCATCCAGCGCCCCGTCGCTTCTTGCCCTGTAGGCATCGACCAGCAGACCCTGGCGCAGCATCTGCGCCAGGGTTGCCCTGAACGCGTCATCCAGCACGGCGTTCAGATGCTGCTGATAAGCCGCGCCCAGGTCCAGCTTGCGGCAGAGCCCCGCAAAGTCAGCCGCCGACCGTTGCCCCAGCTCCTTGCCCAACACATCGAACAGGCCATTGCGCCTGGGCTCACCCTCCCCGGCCGCTTCCTGGGCAGTGAAGTTATTCAACGCAGCCTGATACAGCGGCGTGTCGGTGTAGTCCCGGTCCATCTGCGGCCAGCGCCCGGTGGCCCATGTCGGCTTCTCGGTGAAGTAGTAATACCAGCGGCGCAGGTACAACAGGTCGACATCCACGTCGCGCTCGTATCGGCCCGCCAAGGCTTGGTTCAATGCCCGCTTGACGAAGGCATCGACAGGCTGCAGACCCGCGAGGCGGGTAGCAAGCTGATGTCGATGCACGAGGCAGGCCTTGAGCGCCTGGCTGACGGCATCCAGCTGCACGCTATCCAGCCTGCCCAGCCAGCCAGGCAGGCGCTTGGCGATCAGCTTGTCTTGATATGCCTGCTCCATGGCCAGATGCTGTTCCGCCGTGAGCGCTCGATCAGGTATGCCCATAAATGCCTCCGTCGTTTTCGAAGGCACGAGGTTAGGCGGTTCAAGTGCCTGGCCCAGGCTAGATAACTACTACTCACGCAGCGATGGCTGCGGTACAACCGGCGGTATGAAGACCAGGGGCAGGTTGCGGGAAATGGCTTCGCGAGAAAGCGCTTCCAGCAGGTTACGCTCGCGCTGCTGGATGCGCGCTTGCAGGCGGTCGATCTGCACCTGCCCGGCGTCGCTTGAGAGCAGTGTCTCCAGTTCATCGTACAAGGCTTGCGGCACACGCAGCCGGGCCTGGTACTGTTGCGTCAGGTGCTCGCGCCAGAACTGTTGGGTAAGCAGGTAGTCAACCAATGCATCGCTTGACTGGGCAGACCTGACCAGGCGCTGGGCATTGACCAGGTCGTAGGTTGCAAGGTTGGCCACCCCAGGGTTGAGCATTTCGTCATGTTCGATAGGCAGATCCAGCGTATCTGCCAAGGCCAATCGATAGGCCAGCGCGAACTCGATCGACTCTTCCGGGCGGCCCGCTGCAATGGCATGCATCCCGGCCACCGTATCCAGCGTGTCCAGCCGCCAGCACTGCGCCCCCAGGTGCAGCAACGCGCATTCGCGCTCGCCTGACAATTCGCCGTGCAAAGCCTTCCAGACCCGCACTCGCACTTCCAGGTCACTGAAGCGCAGGGTCGCATTGTCCTGGCAATGCTCGGTCAGCGCATGCTCGTACAACTGTGCCTGCAACGCCGGGCGCTCGGACATATAGGCCAGCATTCTGAACACTCGCAACGCCAGGTAGCGGGCCAGAAACCCGTCCTGAAAATCGGCCGAGGTGGTCAGCCGCTCCAGCAGGTGGAAGAAGTCCCTTGAAGCAGGCTTGCCATCGAGCTTGCCCCAGATGTCGGCCATCCGGTCACGCTGCTCACGGGCAACCAGGTCGAGCCAGCGCAGCTTGAGCGGTACTTCGCCGTCGCCCACTTCATGCCAGGCGTCCGCAGCCAACGCCAGTGGATTGCCGCTAAGCCGCACCCTGGCGCCAAGCCACAGCCTGGAACGGTAGAAGGCGAATGGCAGCGCAGCAATGCGGTTTTCGCCCAGGTCAAGGGTCGTGAGCCGCGCCGCCTGCATCACCCCCACGGGCATCTCGACCAACTGCGTGTTGCACAGCAACAATGTGCGCAGATCAGGCATGCCCTCCAGCGCAAACGCGCGCGCCAGCGGGTTGTGCGAAAGATTGAGGTAGACCAGTGAACCGGCACGCGCCAGCGCGCTATGCAGGGGTTCGTCCATTCGCAACTGGTTGCCCGACAGGTCCAGCACCTTCAAGCGAGCGGCCATGGCCTCAGGCAGCGACAGGCTGCGCAACCGGCAGTTGGTCACGCTCAGTGAACTCAGCGAGGGGAAGGCCCGCAGGAAGCTTTCCGGCACTTCGCGCAGTTGCAAGGTACGCAAGCCGATTTCCGACACATGGGCGAAGCTGACGTCGGGCGGTAGTGCGGGTAACGCGTCCAGGTCGCTGCCGTAGGTGCTGAACATGTAGGCGTGCTCTTCGGCAACCGCACCAAGCTGGCGCGGCACCTGATAGCGCCAGCATTCGAGCAGCCCTTGGGCGAACTCCCTGCGTGCCTTCCAGCGCCAGGTGCGAACGGTGGAAAACTGCCAGGCCCTGAGGCACTGGCGCAAGGCCGTGAGCTGTTGCCGCAGCGCTTGCAACTCGGTAGCCGGGCTTCGTTGCGACGCTCGCATGTCATCGAGCCAGCGCGCGACCGCTTCGTCGTCCAGCCCAGGGTACAGATCACGCAACTCTGCCAGCAGGCTGACGGGGCGCTGCCGTTGCAGCCCGAGGCGGCGGCGCCACTGACTCAGCGGGTAGCCGACCCGACCATCACCCAACTGTTGTGGCATCCGGAAAAAGCCAGGATCACGCCTGATACCGAGCCACTCTGCCAGCTTGTCTTGCTGCCCCGCCAGGCGGCTGGCCAGCGCAGCCCGCAACTGCGAAGCGAATGGCTCCCCCAGCGCCAATACGGCACGCTGTTCGGATGTGCAAGCACTGGCCATGACATCGAACAGGTCTCCGGGCTCCCCCACGTTGGCGCCGCTTTCACCGCTGAGCTGGAACTCGCCGCCTCGATGGCGCAGGCGCCACAACGGCTGCCCGACCGTGGAGCGGCTCACCGGCTCCAGCGCGTCACCGTCGAACAACTGCCAGGCGGGGGCGTCGTCGGCACCCGGTAGTTGCTCTGCCAGCCTGAGCACCACACGGGCCAGGTCCAGGCTCTGCGGGGTGTCGAACAGCAGTGCTTCGTGCACCCGCAGGCAGCGGATGCGCCTGGCCAGTGCGGCCGCCGAGAGTTCCAGATGCGCCTGGCTGGCCCCATTCAACAGTTCCTCGGCGCCCAGGCGATGCAAGCTGGGGAAACTGCGCTGCAGCTCATGGGTATCCGCCGTGACGGGGTATTTTTCGTAGTAAAGCTGCTGCAGGAATGACCGGCGCCGGCGCCATACCTGTGTTGCCAAGGCCTGCGGCGATAGCCCCTCAGCTCCCTCCCAGCGCTGCACGCGTTCAAGCAGTTCAGGGTCAGGTGCAGTACCGCTTTGCAGTTGACTGACCAACGCCTGAATGCGCCTGGCCAGCAATACTCGGCTCACGGAATCGACCAGGCAAGCTTGCGGCGCACGACCACAGACGTGCAAGCCGCGCAACTGATCGGCGTCGATGGCATGAATGGCCACCACCTGATCGATCTGTTCGTCGCTCAGTTGCCCGAAATCGTTACCCAGGCGGCGGAACAGCGCATAGGGGTCGTCCCACTCCAGCGGCGATTCGCACCAGACTCGCCAGGCACCCGCGCCGTTGTGGCGCAACATGGGACCGTGGCCGTCGCGGGGCAGCACTTGCCACTGCCCGTCGTCGAGCTGGCGCACTGCGTAGAAATGACCTTGCATGCGTACCCAGCACTTGTCGCCCAGGCGATAGATGCCCTGTTCATCAGACAGCGCCTGGACCGGGGGGGCGACGCTGCGCAAAGGCACCATGTCGAACTGCCAAAGCAGCTCGCGGCCATCTTCGAGGCGAGCCGTCACCAGGCTGTCGACCAGGTTCCACTCCCGACTCAGCGCACGCACTGCCACGGCGGTGGCGCCGCCCGCAATGACGGTGCCCAGAATGCTCAGCAGATGGTCCTGTGCTGCCCGAACATCGCCCTCGCGCCAGGCCTCCGCGGCATGAAACACATGCTTGAGCATATCCCAGGCGACTGCGGCCAGAACCACGGCATTCACTGCCGGCACGAACAGCCCCGCCAGCCCCGCCACCGTCCACAGGGCCGAGATGAAGCGCGCCTGGCGCGCTTGCTGGACCTCGCGATCGAGCACCTTGACCGGCACGGCGATGAAGGCTGCATCGGCCTTGATCTGTTCGATCCGGGCCTGGGCCAGGTGATCGAACAGCGGCAACGGATAATCGACCATGTGCTGGTCCATGTCCCGCGAAGCGGCCTCGACCACGTCCATCAGTTCAAGACCAACCCTGGCAAAAAACGACGCCTGGTCACGGCGGCGCACGAAGCGGCTGAAAAAACGCTGGTAGGCCTCATCGGCCAGGCGCTTGCCCAGCGTGCGGCGAATGAAGGTATCGAGGTCCATCGCCGCGCTCCATGGGCTGACTGGGTCTGCGGGAACATGCACCAGTACTCGCCGGTTCGCGCCGAACCCGGCGGCGCCGTCGATTTCGAGCACGACGATCTGTTCGAGCGCGCATTGGTAAACCGTCAGCTGACGTGCCCGTACCGGGTAACCGGCGGGCGACCCAGGCCAGTCGCCACGGCACAAGGCAAACACCAGTTCCAGCTCGGTGACCGTCAGCACTCCCTCGGCATGCGCCCGGCAAGCGTCGACCAGCCAGGTCGCCGATTGCTGCTCTTTCAATGATGCGCTCACGGCATGCCCGCTGGCAGTCTGTGCGGCGGGTGCATCGAGAATGGCGGCGAGGTGATCCTGGTAGCGTTGACCGAGGTCCAGTTTGCGGCACCCTCTGGCGAATGCCTGGGCGCTCATCAGCCGCAACGTCGAGCCATCGCGCTCCACCACGCGATCACTGCGCGGCAGGGCCTGCCCGCTGGCTTGCGCTTCGGAGAAGTTGGCCAGGGCTGCATCAAGCAGGGGCGAATCGTGACTGGCTTTTTCCCGCTGCGGCAAATGACCTGTGGCGAATTCGGGTTTGCCGGTGATGGGAAAATAAAAATGTCGGTAGTACAGCGACTCGCAATCGACCGAGGCATACAGGCTCTCGCGCAGGGCCTGCTGCAACAGCGGTTTGCAGTACTGCTGGATGCCCTGAATACGCGCCAGGTCCAGGCTCAGCCGTTGTCGGCAGACCAGGCTGGCCTTCAGTGCCTGCTGCAGCGCCACCATTTGCCCGGCAGTCAGCGCCGGCCCTTGCCTGCCGCTTGCAGAATCCAGCCGGAGCCGGGCAACCCAGCTTGGCAGGCTGCGGGCGATCATGGCGTCCTGAAAGCCTTGTTCCATCGCCAGCCAGCGATCTTCAAGAGGGTCGTTACCTTGTTTCATGTCGCACCTTCACGTCTTATGAAGAGGCAACGCTAATTCCCAGGCTTGCCGGCATGGGTTACATAGCTACCCCGCGGCTCAGAACAACAGCAGCTGGCGATCGGTGAGGGCACTGAAGTCATCACCGACGAAAGGCAGGATGGCATCGGCCACCGGTTGCAGTTGCCGACTCAGGTAGTGCTCATAGTCGATCGGCGCCTGCAGGTTCTCCAGCGGCTCGGGGCCTGCGGTGGTGATCAGGTAGCTGATCCAGCCGCCGCGCTGGTATTGCCGAGGGCGGCCCAGGCGGCCGTTGTAATCATCTGCCAGGCGTGCAGCGCGCACATGCGGCGGGACATTGCGCTGGTAGTCGGCCAAGGGCCGGCGCAGGCGCTTGCGGTACACCAGCAACGCGTCGTGCTCGCCCGCCAACGTCTGGCGCACGTACTCGATGACATATTCACGGTAGGGTTGGCCACGGAAGATCCGCCCGTACAGTTCCTGCTGGAAGCGCTGAGCCAGCGGCGACCAATCGGTGCGCACCGATTCCAGGCCCTTGTAGACCATGTTTTCGCTGCCATCGGCGCGCTGCACCAGGCCGGCATAACGCTTCTTGCTGCCCTCGTCGGTACCGCGGATGGTCGGCATCAGGAAACGCCGGTAATGCACCTCGAACTGCAACTCCAGCGCGCTTTCCAGCTTCAGTGTCGTGCGCAGGTGTTCGCGCCACCACTGGTTGACCTGTGCCACCAGATCACGGCCAATCCGCGCCGCCGCCTCTTCGTCATGGCCGCCCTTGAGCCAGACGAACGTGGAATCGGTGTCCCCATAGATCACCTCATAACCTTGCGCTTCGATCAGCGCCCGGGTCTGGCGCATGATCTGGTGGCCGCGCATGGTGATCGACGAGGCCAGGCGCGGGTCGAAAAAACGGCAACCGCTGGAACCCAGTACCCCGTAGAAGGCATTCATGATGATCTTCAGCGCCTGCGACAGAGGCGCATTGCCCTCGCGCTTGGCCGCCTCCCGGCCCTGCCACACACGCTCGACGATGGCCGGCAGGCAGTGCCGGGTACGCGAGAACCGCCCGCCGCGAAACCCCTCCACGGAATGCTCGTCATCCGGCAGGCGCAAGCCTTCGACCAGGCCCACCGGGTCGATCAGGAAAGTCCGGATGATCGACGGATACAGGCTCTTGTAGTCCAGCACCAGCACCGAGTCGTACAGGCCAGGGCGCGAGTCCATGACAAAACCACCTGGGCTGGCCTCGTCCGGGCGGCTACCGAGGCTAGGCGCGACGAAGCCCAGGCGGTGCATCTGCGGGATGTACAGGTGGCAGAACGCAGCCACCGAGCCACCGCTGCGGTCCACGGCAAGGCCGGTGACCGAGGCGCGCTCCAGGAGGAACTCAAGCAGCCGGGTATGGGCGAAGATACGGGTGACCAGCTCACAGTCCTTGAGGTTGTAGCGCGCCAGGGCCGGCTTGTCCTCGGCGAAGCGGCGGTTGATTTCGTCCATGCGCTGGTACGGCGTATCGATGGCTTTGCCTTCGCCAAGCAAGGTCTGGGCAACGCTTTCCAGGCTGAACGAAGGGAAGCTCCAGGTCGCAGAACGCAGGGCCTCGATGCCGTCGATCAACAGCCGCCCCGGCGCATCGGCGAACACGTGGCCACCGCCGGCCTGGCTGCGCAAGGACATCGGCGCCGCGTTGCGGCCCAGGGCCAGGGGCACCTGCAGCGCCTTGGCATGCTCGTGCAGCAGGCGCAGGTCGAACTGGATCAGGTTCCAGCCGATGATTGCATCCGGGTCGTGCTCGGCCATCCACTGGTTCAGGCACAGCAACAACTCGGCGCGGTCAGCACAATAATGCAGGTCGAAATCCAGCTCATCGGCCGCGCCATTGGCCGGCCCGAGCATGTATACCTGGCGCTGGCCACAGCCTTCCAGGGCGATGCTGTACAACTCGCCGCGCTCGCTGGTCTCGATGTCCAGCGAGGCCAGGCGCAGCGCAGGGCGGTATCCCGGCGAGGGCTTGAGCTGAGCATCGCAATACACGCCCTGGGCATCCGGCTGGCCGGTGAACTGCACCGGCGCAGTGATGAAGCGCTCCATCAGGTAGCGCTCGGGTGGGCGTATATCGGCTTCGAACACGTCGATCCCGGCTGCACGCAGGCGCTGTTCCAGTTGCATCAACTGACGGTGCTGACGGGTGTACAGGCCAAGCATCGGCCGCTGGTCGAAGTCCTTCAGGCGCAGCGGCTTGAGTTGCACCCCCTGCTCCCTGGCCAACAGCACACGGGCGTGCTCGGCCTGCGCCTGGGGGATGAACGCCACCGACTCCTGCGCAGCCAGGCGCAACAACCTTGGCCCGGCATCGGTTGCCAGCCAGAACTCCACGCAGGTGCCTTCGGGCGTGTCATGCCAATGCCGGGTCAGGACAAAGCCCTGTTGCAACTCCACTGCGTGGTCCTCGCCTCGTCTGCACGGTTGATGGCGACGATTCTACGCCAGCGCGCCGTCGGTACGAAGCCGACGTGCCGGACCAGGGTTTCAGCCGTACAGGTAGTTGATGTCCTTGTAGGCCAGCGGCGGCACCTGGGCGAGCAGAAAATCGCGCAGCTTGTGCATCTGCCGTGCTTTCGGGCTGCTCTTGAGCCAGGTCATGTAGTACCCGTCACCGGTCGACACCGCGTGCTTGAAGGGGGTCACCAGGCGTCCGGCGCCGAGGTCGGCACTGGCCAGCACCAGGTCGACCACCGAAATACCCAGCCCCTGCTGAGCTGCCGAGATGCCCTGGTCAAGGGTGTCGAACACCTGGCCCTGGTCGATGCTGATGTCCAGTGCATCCATGCGTGCCAGCCAGCGCCGCCAGTCGCGGCGGTCGGGTGACGGGTGCAGGAACTCACACTGGCGCAGGTCGGCCAGCGCCGGTTGCGCTTGGGTCATGTAGTCAGGGTGGCACACCGGGATCAGCCATTCATCGAACAGCTTGATGCTCTCGACATCGGCCGGGAAACGGCCATTGGCCAGGAGGATGGCGCAATCGTAGGGCTCGGAGTAGAAGTCCACCGAGTCGATGTCCATCCACACGCTCGACAGCTGCACGCTGCAGTTGTCTTCGAGCTTCTTGAAGCCGTCCAGCGCCCGCAGCAGCCAGCGCACGGTCAGCGTCGAAGGGGCTTTCAGACGCAACCCATAGCGGTCCTGGCGCAGCAGCGCACAAGCGTTCTCGATGATCTTGAAACCGACCTTCAGTTCTTGGGCCAACAGCCGCCCATGCTCGGTGAGGCTCAACTTGGGACCACGGCGCTCGAACAGGTCGCAGCCGAACATGGATTCGAGCGTCTTGATGTGATGGCTGACCGCGCCCTGGGTCAAAGCCAGCTCTTCGGCGGCCCGGGTGAACGAGCCGTAGCGCGAGGCCACCTCGAAGGCACGCAGGGCGTGCAATGCTTGAATCCGTTCCGACATGATGCCCTCGAAGCATGAGTGAGACTAATAGTAGGTCATAGTTCCACGCGTTTTACAACGTGAAGAGCGTCTCAGAAAATGCAGGTAAATAACAAAGATAAGTATCCAACCTGCCTGCATAAGAGTGGAACGCTCTCTTACTTAAATCTCCTGGGGAAATCATGTTTACGGTTTATGGAAACTGCTATCGCCTGGATGCGCTAGAGCTGGCCGATGAACATGTACGGAACACTCAGCACTGGACGCACCAAACCATACAGCATTTTCGCAGCGTGCTCGCCAACCCCGACTTTCCGTGCCTGTTCGGCCGCAAAGCAGTAGCTGGCGCATCCTGCCACATCCTCTTCGCCCGTGCCGAGCAACTGGCCGATGATATCGCCCAGGGCCTG
The DNA here is from genome assembly GCF_024349685.1 of Pseudomonas sp. LRP2-20. Classification (NCBI taxonomy): domain Bacteria; kingdom Pseudomonadati; phylum Pseudomonadota; class Gammaproteobacteria; order Pseudomonadales; family Pseudomonadaceae; genus Pseudomonas; species Pseudomonas sp. LR2-20. The sequence continues at coordinate 3,908,973 of NZ_AP025944.1, forward strand.
GCGGAGTACGTGCGCACCATCACCCCCGTGCCTATCAAGCAGCGCATCGGCAGCCCGCTGGTGGTGTTTCTCGAAACGGCCATCGACACCAGCCTGGCCGAGCAACAGGCGCTGGCCTGGAAGGTACTGCGTGGGGTCCACGCCCGTGACCCGCATCCGTGGCCACAGGCGATCCCCACCGACCCGCACGACAACGCCTGGTCGTTCTGCTATGCCGGCATGCCGCTGTTCATCAACATGAACTTCCCCGGCCACCAGCAGATGAAAAGCCGCAACCTGGGCCCGCATATCACCTTCGTCATCAACCCGCGGGAGAACTTCGACGAAGTGGCCAACGCCAGCACCGAAAGCGGGCAACGCATTCGTGCCCGCATTCGAGATCGGGTGCGCCACTACAACGACGGGGTCATGCCCGAAACCCTGGGCTTCTTTGGCCAGGACGACAATTTTGAATGGAAGCAGTACCAACTGCAGGAAGCAGGCTCGCTCAATCCGTCGCGCTGCCCCTTTCATGCCCACGCCCATGCGACACCCGACACTCTGATCGAGAACTGACCGTGAATACCGCACTGACCCTGACTTACGCACTCACCGTCCTGCTGTTGATCGCCACCCCTGGCCCGGTGGTGGCGCTGATCGTCAACACCGCCGCGGCCTCCGGCTCGCGCAAGGCCATGTTTACCGCCGTTGGCACCAACTGGGCCTCACTGGTACTGATCGGCGCCGCCGCCTGGGTCATCCTCACCAGTGCCGCCATCGACAAGGCCTGGCTCAGCGGCATGAGCCTGCTGGGCTGCCTGTTCATCGGCTACATCGCCGTGGGCACCCTGCGCGAGTGCCTGCAGGCGCCTGCCGCCGACGAGGCCGATGTACAACCGGCCAAAGCCGGGCGCGGTGGGTTGTGGCAAGGCTTCATGGTGGGCATTTCCAACCCGAAGGACATCATCTTCTTCATCGCCTTCTTCCCGCAGTTCATCCAGATCACCGAATCGTTCGGCAAGAGCATGGTGGTGCTGTCGCTGTTGTGGGTGCTGATCGATTTTGCCGTGCTCAGCCTGTACATCTTCGCCATTGGCAAGATCACCTCGCAACGCAGCAACCGCCTGATCTCCCTGGCCTCGGGGGTCGTCCTGCTGCTGATCGCCGCCGGTGGCCTGGCCTATAACCTCAAGGAGCTGGCGGGCTGAACGCCCTGCGCCGCCGCAACGCCAGCCAGGAAGGAGCGCCCATGACACCGTCCGCAGCCGCCACGCACGTCCCGGGCCTCACTTCGCCACTGCATCAGGACTACCAGCGTTTTCTGCTGCTGGGCAACCGCCGCGCACCGCACACCCTGCATGTGCACGAGAGCGGCTACCGCTCCGGCACCATCAACACCGATGCCCTTGGCCTGCGCTACAGCCATTGCGCAGGCAAGCGCTTCTCCGCCGCCGAACGCGGCGGTGCACCGCGCATCAACCTGCTGGTCGGCGGCTCCACCGCCCTGGGTATCGGCGCAAGCTCCGATGAACATACGGTGGCCTCGCACCTGTCGATGCTGACCGGTGAAGTCTGGCTGAGCCTGGCCGGCTGCGGGCTCAACGCCAGCCAGGAACTGCTGTTGTTCCTGACCCACCAGCACCGCTTCGGCGAAGTCGGCCATGTGGTGCTGCTCAGCGGCCTGAACACCTTGGCCCATGAGGCCCTCGGCGAAGTCCTCGCCGGCCCGCACGGACCACAACAGGCCAAGGCTCTCCAGGCCTACCTGAACAGTTTCAACGAGGGCATGCCGCCTGTTGGGCCGGCTCGCCGGGCGACGCTGTGGCAACGCCTGGGCCAGGCACTGGCACCGCGGCGCAATGAACCGGCCCCCAGCTGGCCGCTGTCCGCCCCGGAAAAACGCCTGGCGCGAGCCGCCGACAGCATCGGCCGCACCTTGCGCCAATGGGACCGCATGCTGGCTGACAGCCACGCCACCCTGACCTTCATCCTTCAGCCCCTGCTGCCCTGGTGCCGAGAAACCCTGCCGACAGGTGAACAGGCGATGCTGACCGCCCTGCAACAGCAACCGGCGAATTTTGATCGCCTGCTTGAGGGCACATTCGACAGCCAGCTGCATACAGCCTTCTTCCGCCGCATCAAGAGCCAGGCAGACCCGGTGCCCTGCTACGACATGAACAGCATGCTCAGCAGTTCGCCGGTATTCGGCGCCGATCTCTTCGTCGACCGCCTGCACCTGAACGACTTGGGCAACAATGCCCTGGCCAAGGTGATCACTGCCAAACTGGGGCTGGCCCAGGAACGACACGCACTGCGCAAGGTCACACCGATCAAGCTGGTCTGACAGCCGACCGTCGGGGTTTCGATTTCAGCCCGCGCTTGGCTAGAATACCCCGTCGTTCCGATTCGCCCGAGGCGTACGCGCAGTTGTGATCAATCATCAAGCCGCTCACCCTGACCTGGCAGCCTGCTGGCCCCGTTTGTTACCCGGGGCACGCCTGTGAGCCGCGCCGCCCTGGCGCCGGCGCTGCTCATCGCGCTGTCGCCGGTTACCGCAAACGCGCTCGAAGTTCGCATCGACCCACACGCCGACCTGCTTTACCGCCAGGCGCTGCCGCTGCTGGAGCAGGCCGAAAACCAGGACGACAACGGCACCCTGCGCATCGCCATCGGCGTTGACCCGGAGCTCAACCGCCAGGGCCGGGCGATGGCACAGACCCTGCCGACGGCAGTGGCGTTGCTGAAAAAGTCGGTGGAGCTTGGCCACCCGGTGGCGCAGTATCGCCTGGCGCTGTACTACACCACTTACCTGCCTGCAGCACAGATCGCCGATGCCGCCTGCCCGCTGCTGGAAGCCAGCCTGAAACAAGGCTTTGCACCACCGGCAACAGTGATTGCCAGCTGGTGCGCCCCCTACAACACCAGCCCGGCCTACCGCGAAGCCCTCGAAGCGATCCCGAGCATGGCCACCTTGTACGCACCTTATTACCCGCAGCCGGCCGCACGCCTGGCCTGCAGCCGCAGCCACCCGCAGGGGCTGCAGATGCAGTGGGGGCGCCAGCGCGACTACCAGGCCGAGGTCTACCGGCTGCTCAGTGAGCTGGATCCACAACATCGCCAGGCACTGCTGCAGAAAGCCGTGGACATCAATGGCTGCGTGGCGGCGCAGCAGCGGCTGACCAGGCGATAATTGCCTGTACCGGCCCTTCGCGGCTGAAGCCGCTGCTGCAGGTCAACGCTTTCCCTGTAGGTGCGGCTTCAGCCGCGAAGGGCCAGTGCAGGCAGCAAACAAGCAAGATCGTTCAAGCCACCCGCCCCACGGCTCTGTCATGCTGCCCTACCTCGCAAAATGTGTCGCAGCCATCATGCCCAGCAGTCCCTCCATCGCCCGCCAAGCTTTCCTGCACGGCGCCATCGCCATCCTGCCGCTGTCCCTGGCCGTCGCCCCCTGGGGCCTGCTCGCCGGTTCCATGGCCATCGAGGCCAATCTCAGCGCCTGGCAAGGCCAGGGCCTGTCGGCGATCGTCTTCGCTGGCGCCGCGCAACTGGTGGCCATCGGCATGCTCAAGGGCGGTGCCAACCTGCTGTCGATCCTGCTCACTACCCTGCTGCTGACGTCCCAGCACCTGCTCTATGGCCTGTCCATGCGCCCGGTGCTGTCGAACCAGCCGTTGCGTTGGCGGCTGGGCCTGGGTTTCCTGCTCACCGATGAATTTTTCGCCCTCACCAGCCACTACGACCAGCAGCAGTTCAACCGCTGGTATGCACTCGGCGTGGGCCTGACCTTCTACGTCGCCTGGAACCTGTTCACCCTGGCCGGCATCGTGCTGGGCCAGAACATTCCGCACCTCGACCAGCTAGGCCTGGACTTCTCCATCGTCGCCACCTTCGTCGCACTGATCGCGCCACTGGTGCGCAACCTCGCCACCGTGGTGTGCGTGGCCGTGTCGCTGTTCTGCTCAGTGCTGTTCAGCTACTGGCACTGGGAAACCGCGCTGGTAGCCGCCGGCCTGCTGGGCATGGCGGCCGGCTTCGTCTGCCAGAAATTCACCGGAGGCCGCCCATGACCTGGCTACTGATCTTCGCCATGGGCGCCGTAGTCTTCCTCAACCGCTACGCCTTCCTGGAGCCACGCCTGCCCCTGCGCCTGAGCTCCAACGCCCGGCAGTTCCTCGGCTTCGCCGTGCCCGGCATGCTCACCGCAATCTGTGGGCCGATCATCTTCCTGCCCGGCCACCAGCTCGACCTGAGCCCGCTTAACCCTTACCTGCTTGGCGCGCTGGTGGCCGTGGCGCTGGTGCTGTTGACCCGCAGCGTGTTGCTGAGCATGCTGGTGAGCATGTTGATCTTCTTCCTGCTGCGCAGCTGGCTGGCATGAGCACGCCCCTGCGCGAACAGACCCACCTCTGGCAGGCGCCGGCCCTCGGCGACGTCGAGATGCTGCATGCGCGCTACTTCCAGCAGCGCTTCGCCCCCCCATGTGCATGAAGGCTACGTGTTCACCGTGATCGAGTCGGGCGCGCAGCGCTTCTGGCACCGTGGCAGCGAGCACCTGGCGCCGGTCGGCAGCATGGTGCTGATCAACCCGGACGAGCTGCACACCGGCGCCACCGCCCACGAAGCCGGCTGGCGTTACCGAGGGTTCTATCCGGAGCATGAACGGGTCACCGGCGTGCTGGACGAGCTCGAGCTGAGCCGCCACGGCATGCCGCGCTTCAATGACAGCGTGATCCAGGACCCGGCCCTGGCGCAGGCCTTCAGCCAGTTGCACCAGCTGTCGGAAGCCGGTGCCAGCGCCTTGGAGCAACAGACCGCCTGGCGCCAGGCGGTACTGGCCCTGGTGCAGCGCCACGGCCATTGCCCCGAACCCACGGCCCCTGGCAACGAACCGCTGGCGGTGGCGCGTGCGCGGGAACTGCTGGAAAGCCAGTTGGCGGACCCGCCGTCACTGGAGGCCCTGGCCGCTGCGGTCAACCTGTCGCCCTTCCACTTCGCCCGCGTGTTCCGCCAGGCCACCGGCCTGCCACCGCACGCCTGGCTCAAGCAACGGCGCCTGGCGCGGGCAAGGGAGTTTCTGAAAAGCGGATTGGCGGCCTCCGACGTGGCGTTCACCCTGGGGTTTGCCGATCAGAGCCACTTGAGCCGGCAGTTCAAGCAGGCTTATGGCGTGACGCCTGGGGCCTATCGGCAGGCTTGCACGCAGTAGATTCAGATTACCTTAGCTATAAGAATTCAGGCGCTTCAAACCCTGTGCCACTCTCAACTCGGGCGCTTTGCACTGCTTTTTTCGATAGCTTCACGAGCACGTCCAGCCAAGGCCCAGGGCATGGGTGTAATGAAGAGCATGAGCGTCATCCATATTAAAGTGGCAGGCCCCGCAATCACGAAGACTAGGCTGGCAACCAGCCCCGAAACCGCGTCCCCCATAACCGCGCTGAAGTAGTAGAGAGAAAAATTCCTGCCGACCTCATGATCATTCGACAGGCATTGAACGTTAGTGACAATGGCGATGTCGACAAATGCACCGATGAATCCGACCACAAAAAGAATCAACAGGAAAAGCCAACTATTGAACTGAAGCGCCACAGCTGCCGTAAAAAATAGCGCGCCGTACAAAACCCAGTACCGCAGCACCAACTGTGAAGTAGTGCATTTATTGAATCGAATATAAAGTACACCACCCAGTACGGTGCCAGCTGCAAGCAGTGCAAACACATAGCCAACCGCAGCTTCGGAATCGAACTGCTCCAGCACAGATGCAGGAAGCACGAAGCGAAGCACGGCAGTTGCGAACATTGCGCAGACCGTGGTGCAGCTGATGACGGCAAACAATGGTGCATTAAAGGTCTTGAGCTTCCGCACATTGCAAACCGCATCACGGATCATGGCCCCTCCATGAAAGGTTTGCCGCGCACATGGCTCAGAGGCCTTGAATCCGGCGATACAGAACGCTGAAAAGCTCAGGCAACCGGTGAAGAAGAGAAACGTAGCCTCTCGGGACAAAAATAGTACAAACAGTGAGAAGATCAGTGGCCCTATTATTGATGCTGCATCTTCAATAACCTGAAGACCACTATTGATCGACGCGAGGCTTTCTTTTTCGACAAACTCGGGAAAGAAAGCACGAAAAGTCGGCGCATGAAGGCAGTCGAGCGCCGTTATGATCATCGCCAAACCTATTACCAGCGGTAAGTAGTAAGTGGACACGCCATATGCGCTATACACGGCAAAGAACACAAGCCCCACGATACTCTTCGCCAAGTCTGCCGCCAACAAGGTGCACTTTTTTTCGCCATTATCTGCCAACCAGCCACCCAGAGGCGAAAATACCACACTCGGAATGTAGCGAAAGAAATAAGAAACACCTATCAATAATAGATCAGCATCGGCCAACGTTACGACTGCTACAGCAAAAGCAGTTTCAAACGCAAATTCGCCGCATTTTGAAAAGCCGTGCGCCAACGCGAGAGCACGCGTTTCGCGATTTAGGTTAAGCCCATACATTTCAGCACGCCTCCAGTCCTTGCTGCTGCAGGAACAACATTCAGACGCTGAAACCTATGACTTTCACACTTAAAACTCAAAGAGCAAGCTGTAACAAGATACTCAAAAAATCAGCAAAATTAATTTTATATGACGACTTTTCCTACACAACACACAGCTGACCCTTGACCTCAAATGCTTGAGTCAGAGAAGCAGCAGGATGACTATACCGCCTAATTTCAACGCCACACCGTCAAAAACGGAAACAGCATTAAACATTTCTTTTAATTTTGTCGAAATATAACGAGCCTTACCTTCAAGTCCGTATCCCCAGGCAACGCTCAGATTGCTCGACTCAAAGCTCAGAGAGGTATGCAAAACCCTCTGCTACACTGACAGAGCTGAACGGAGGATCCTGCCATGTCCGAAAGAGAGCTCACCACCCTGATATCGCTGATGAACCAGCGCCAAGCCTGCCTGAGCAGTGCCTGCAAGGAAATTGCCGACTGGATCGACCGCCAGGGCGATGTGCCCGCTGCGGGCAAGATCCGCGCCAGCCTCAAGGCGCTGGAGGCCGATGAGGCCCAGGTCCGCAAGACCCTGACCTCGCTGACCCTCGACAGGCCGCTGCCACGCTTCCGTAGCTGAAGCGCTCAGCACAATGAAAAAGGGCCGCTGATGCGGCCCTTTCGTTTGTCAGTGATTCATGTGCATGTGATCATGCCCGGCGCCGGCCTCGGCGTTGAGCGGGCGTACTTCTGCCTGCACCTCGACGGTTTCCTTGGCGCCCTTGGCATCTTCGATGGTCAGGGTCAGCGGGACCTTCTCGCCCTCCTTCACCTGCTGGGTCAGGCCCATCAGCATCACGTGGTAACCATTGGGGTCCAGGCTCACCGGCTTGCCGGCTGGCAGTGCCACGGCCTTGACTTCCTTCATGCCCATCACGTCGCCGTTCATGGTCATCTCGTGCACCTGCACGGTCTTGGCCACCGGCGAAGCCACGCCGACCAGCGTGCTGTCGCTGCTGGCGGTAAGGGTCATGAAGGCGCCGGTGGACGGCTGGTGCGGCACGCTGGCGCGTACCCAGGCGTCGCTCACGGTGGTCTGCGCCAGGGCTGGCAGGGCCAGGCCCAGCAAAGCGATGGCGGCCAGGCCGCGCTTGATCGGTTGCAGTGATACTGCCATTAGCAAATCTCCATCAGGGTTGCCAGGTCTTCAGCGCATTCCTTGGCATTCAGCGAATGGCCCAGGCTCAGGCGCAGGGTGCCACGTGTATCGTAGACGTAGCTGGTGGACGAGTGAGAGATGGTGTAGGTGTCACCGGCCGGAACCTTCTCGTAGAACACCTTGAACTCCTTGGCCACCGCGGCGATTTCTTCCGGGGTGCCAGTCAGGGCGGTGAACGACGGGTCGAAGGCCTTGACGTAGGCATCGAGCACTTCCGGGGTGTCGCGCTCCGGGTCCAGGGTGATGAACACCACCTGGAAGATCTCGCGGTCGCGGCCCCTGAGCAGCTTCTTGATCTGAGCCGCACGCGCCAGGGTGGTCGGGCAGACAGCCGGGCACTGGGTGAAACCGAAGAAGATCATCGGCATGCTGCCGTAGAAGCTCGACAAGGTGCGGACATTGCCCTGAGGGTCCTTGAGGCTGAACTTGCGCCCAAGGATTTCGTTGCTCATGTTCTTGCCGTACTTGAACTCGAGCCCCCGGGCCGGGTTGCAGCCTGCCAGCAGGCCGAGCCCGAGAACGCCCATCCCGGCGACAACCGCGCGCCGGGTAAACTGATCATTCATGAAACCATCCTTTAAAGGGAAGGTGCCGACCCTCGGGACGGGCCGGCCGAAAAACCGGGGCATTCTGGCATGACACCCGGTGGGCTTCTACCCGACCAAGGCGGTGATGGCCCGCAGCCCTTTGAATACGGGCTGCGGCCTGTTGTCGCAGGGGTTGAAACCGTAACACTTTGTTGCTAGGCCTTGACCTCGAAAGATCAGTAGTAGGCGTTCTCTTTCTGGCTGTGGTCAGTCACGTCACGCACGCCCTTGAGCTCCGGAATGCGTTCGAGCAAGGTGCGCTCGATGCCTTCCTTGAGGGTCACGTCGGCCTGGCCGCAACCCTGGCAGCCGCCACCGAACTGCAGCACGGCAATGCCGTCGTCGACCACGTCCACCAGGCTCACCTGGCCGCCGTGGCTGGCCAGCCCCGGGTTGATCTCGGTCTGCAGGTAGTAGTTGATACGCTCGTTGATCGGGCTGTCTTCGTTGACCATCGGCACCTTGGCGTTCGGCGCCTTGATGGTCAGCTGGCCGCCCATGCGATCGGTGGCATAGTCGACCAGCGCGTCTTCCAGGAACGGCACGCTGACTGCGTCGAGGTAGGCGGTGAAGCTCTTCAGGCCGACGGGTTCGTCGTCGGGCTTCTCTTCGCCCGGCTTGCAGTAGGCGATGCAGGTCTCGGCGTACTGGGTGCCCGGCTGGGTGATGAAAATACGGATGCCAATGCCAGGCGTATTCTGCTTGGAGAGCAGATCGGCCAGGTAATCATGGGCGGCGTCAGTAATGGTTATAGCGCTCATGGAAGTTCCTCACAGACTTGCGGCCAAGTGTACGCCAACCTGGCCTTTGAACAAAGTCCTAGTAATTGACTCGGGAAAGCGCAAATGCCGGCGTTTGCTCCCGCGGCGCCGCCAGCCAGGCCTGCATCCGCCGGTACAGGCCGCGCTCCAGCCACTGATAGCTGAACCACGACATTAGTCCAATGGACGGCACGCATACGGCGAACACCAGGTACGGGTTAAGGAGCAGGCGCTGGCTGGCGAACCAGCCGGCGTACAGCACCAGCACGTGGATCAGGTACACCGAGTAGGAACAGTCGCCCAGCGCCTTGAGCAGGTGGTTGCCCTTGAAGTACGGCTCCAGGGCGATGAACGCCAGCACGATCATGGCACTCGGTACGCCCCAGTGCAGCAGGCGTTGCGAAGCGTCCAGGTGATAGATCGCATAGCCTGCCACGCCCAGCACCGCCAGCGGCAGCCACAGGCCTTCGCGGATCAGGCCGCGGCGATGCATCACGCCCAGGCCGATGCCCAGCAGGAATTCGTAGATGATGTCGTTGTTGTAGAAGCGGCTGAGCACGCCCATGCGGCCCAGCACCTCGCTGACCAGCAGCAATGCAGCGGTCACCAGCAGCAGGTGGTGGCGCTGGCGCACCAGAAAAGCCAGCCCGAACAACAGGTAGAAGAACATCTCGAAGTTCAGCGTCCAGCCCACGTTCAGGGTCGGGTACAAGCCGTAACCACCGGGGTTTTCCGCAGGGATGAACAGCAGCGACAGCAGCAGGTGCTGCCAGTTGAAGGCCTGATGCGGCATCCACTGGCTGAACGCCAGCAACAGCCCAGCCATCAGTGCGGTGTAGAACCAGTAGGCCGGGACGATGCGCAGGGCGCGGTTGAGCAGGAACTGACGCGGTTCGATGGGTTTGTCGCGGGTCGACAGGTAGATCACCAGCCCGCTGATGACGAAGAAGATGTCGACACCCACGGCGCCGCGGTCGGTGAGCAGTTGGCCGATGGGGCCGGTGGCATGGAAGTCGAAGAAGATCTGCATGAAATGGTGGCAGACCACCACCCAGGCGGCGAACGCCCGCAGTGCCTGAAGCGAATACAGCATGGAATACCCTGCGATTGCCGGTGCATTGAGGCCCGCATCGAGTGCCCAGGCGAGCGCTGCGCGCTCGTTCGCGGGTAAAACCGCTCCCACAGGGACCGTGCCGACTTCAAGACCAGCGCAGTACCTGTGGGAGCGGGTTTACCCGCGAAGGGCTGCAAAGCAGCCCCCTGCAATCGATCAGGACCACCCACCAAGTCCGACCGCAGCGTATTCGGAAAGGTCAGCCCACCCGATCAGAGGTTCTCGTAGCGGTTCATGTCCAGCACCCCGGCCTCCACTGGCTCGGTCTCCTTGATGTAGGTGTTCAGGTCATGGAAATAACGCCAAAACTCAGGATTGCTGCGGCGTACGCCCCAGCGCATGACGATGCGCTCGAACTTCGCCGCGTCATCCTTGGCGTACTCCATGTCTTCGACGAACTCCGGCACATCCTTGGCCGGGATGTTGAAGATGAAGTTCGGGTAGCTGCTGAGCACGCCCGGGTACAGGGTCAGGGTGTCCAGCCCCGGCTGGTAGCGGTAGGCCTCACCGAGCAGGAACGCCACGTTGCTGTGCGCGCGGTTGCGCAGCAGGCTGTAGACCTGGCGCTGGCCGCCCTCGCCTTCGATGCGCAGCATGGTCGCCTCAGGCAGCTGGCTGATCACCTTCAAACCGGCAGCCGGGCGCGACACCAGGCGGCTGAGCGACTGCTCGACGTTGCGCAACTCCTCGCTCATCTGCGGCCGTGAGCAATAGGCGCCGGTACAGCGGTTGATCGGGTCTGGCGCAGCATTCAGGCTACCGGTGCGCTGCAGCAGTTTCAGGCCGAAGTCACGCTTGGGGTCGCGCGGGTCGAGCTTGATGCCCGTCGGCGTGTCGGTGTCGATGTCTTCATAATCCATCCACATCTTCACCTTGCCGCTGTTCTGGTACCAGCTGCCGAGGATCTTGCCGCGCTGGTCGGCGGGCATCAGGCGCAGGAAGTTGACCTCGGCACCGTTGCGGATCAGGTCGAAGTACAGGCGCGTCTGCAACTGGTGCGAAACGTTGCCGAACACATCGAAGTTGACCGCCAGCTGGTAATAGGTGCGCTCGAACAAGGGGTAGTCGAACAGCCATACCGTCAGCGGCACATCGCCGATCAGGCCCTTGGTCACCGAGGCACTGTCGAAGTGGCGGAAGATGCTCAGCAGCGCATTGTCGTTACCGGCCCACAGGGTCGCCCAGCCCGGCGCGGGCATTTCGGCATAAGCCTCGCGGCGCAGTTTTTCGTAATCGTTGCGCTTGTCGCGGTAGGCATGCCACAGGTTCAGCACGCTGCCGACGTCGTCGATCTGCCCCGGCATGGCCAGCAGCGGCGTGGCTTCGCCGCGGTACTTGGCATCGGTGATGTAGCGGTCGTGGGCCGGCTCCTGGAACAGCGCCCAGAAGTTGTCGCGGATCACGTCGGTGGCAATCTGCCCGCGGCACACCGGGCCACGGATGAAGGTGCGCACGAAGTATTCGGCGTTATCCAGCATGAACTGGTAGCGCGCCACCGCCGGGATCGCCTCGAAGGTTTCGAACGGGTTGGCCCGGTGGCGTGGGCCATAGCCCGGCAGCGCGGTGGCGTGCCAGTCGCCGGCATAGAACAGTTGCTTGACGCGCTTGAGCTTCTGCGGCCCCATCGGGTAGGTGATGTGGGTCTTGTGCACGATCACGCCTTGCACCGGGATCAGGCGGTAATAGAAGTCGGTGCCCGGCGGGTCATTGGGGCGGCGCGTGGCAATGATGTCGACCGGCTTGCCGCTTGGCGTGCGCGAGCGCACCCACTGGAAGAAGTGCCCCTGCTCGCCACCGACGAAGTAGATGTGTGCGAGGAACAGGTGCTCGTACAGCCAGCGGGCGACCAGCGCCTCGGTGGACCCGGGGCGGTTGAGCAGTTCTTCCCAGTCGGCGATCTGCCTGGCCTCGGCCGCGCTTGGCTGGATCGGCTGATACTCGACCGGCGCGCCCGCAGCGAGCCAATGGCGCATCGTGTCGTATTCCTTGTCGGTCAGCCCGGTGACCGCCAGCGGCATGCCTTCCCTGGGGTGGGCGCCAGCGTAGGCGTCGAACTCATGGGGCAGCGGGCACATGTTGTTGCGGTTTAGCCCCAGCACAATCTCGTCGGGCAGCTTGGCGTTGGGCGTGAGCGGGGTCTTGTGCCCCAGCTCGAGCATGCGCGCCATCAGCGCAGCCTGGCTGCCCTGGTTGTCGAGCACCGAATAGAAGCCCTTCTTGCGCCACTCATCTTCACCGTGGGCATCGTAGAACAACCGCGTGGGAGGCACGGCCTTGCTGCGTTCGCCCTGATACACCGGCACCTTGGTGGCACCGCGCACGGCGCCTTCGGGGCTTTCCAGCTTGAGCTGGCAGGCGGCATCGTTGCAGGCGTGGCAAGCCACGCATTTCTCGGTGAAGATCGGCTGGATGTCCCGGGTGTAGGAAATGACCGGGCTCGACTGGGGGGCCTGTGCGAACGCCACGCTGCTGATGAGCAGAGCGAAGACGCTGACAAGGATACGATGCACCATGTGCGGAAAGTCCTGGGTATTGAAAGCCATCACGATTTTGCCTGGTCGTCCTTGGGTGCTCTGTTTGCCTGATGACCATTCAACATGAACAAAATTCATGCAAATGGGCAGTGCGCCTAAAAACCGCGCAGCTTTGTTATGATTCGGCACCTTCTGATATTTGCCCGACCAGGTAGTTCCTATGTCCGACCGCAGCGCTCGTCTCCAAGCACTCCAGAACGCACTCAAAGAGCGCATCCTGATCCTCGACGGCGGCATGGGTACTATGATCCAAAGCTATCGCCTCGAGGAACACGACTATCGTGGCACGCGCTTCGCCGATTGGCCAAGCGACGTGAAAGGCAACAACGACCTGCTGCTGCTCAGCCGCCCGGACGTGATCGCCGCGATCGAGAAAGCCTACCTGGATGCCGGCGCCGATATCCTCGAAACCAACACCTTCAACGCCACGCAGATTTCCCAGGCCGACTACGGCATGGAAGCGCTGGTGTACGAGCTGAACGTCGAGGGTGCGCGCATCGCTCGCCAGGTGGCCGATGCCAAGACCCTGGAGACCCCGGACAAGCCTCGCTTCGTCGCCGGCGTGCTCGGCCCGACCAGCCGCACCTGCTCGATCTCCCCGGACGTCAACGACCCCGGCTACCGCAACGTCACTTTCGACGAACTGGTAGCGAACTACATCGAGGCCACCCGTGGCCTGATCGAGGGCGGCGCTGACCTGATCCTGATCGAGACCATCTTCGACACCCTCAACGCCAAGGCAGCGATCTTTGCCGTGCAGCAGGTGTTCGAGGACGACAACGTCGAACTGCCGATCATGATCTCCGGCACCATCACCGACGCCTCTGGCCGTACCCTGTCGGGCCAGACCACCGAAGCGTTCTGGAACTCGGTGCGCCACGCCAAGCCGATCTCCGTGGGCCTGAACTGCGCCCTCGGTGCCAAGGACCTGCGCCCGTACCTGGAAGAGCTGGCAACCAAGGCCGACACCCACGTGTCCGCCCACCCCAACGCCGGCCTGCCGAACGCCTTCGGTGAGTACGACGAAACCCCGGCCGAAATGGCGGCGGTGGTCGAGGAATTTGCCGCCAGCGGCTTCCTCAACATCATCGGCGGCTGCTGCGGCACCACCCCGGGGCACATCCAGGCCATCGCCGAGGCCGTGGCCAAGTACAAGCCGCGCGAGATTCCGCAAATCGCCAAGGCCTGCCGCCTGTCGGGCCTGGAGCCGTTCACCATCGACCGCCAGTCGTTGTTCGTCAACGTCGGCGAGCGCACCAACATCACCGGTTCCGCCAAGTTCGCCCGGCTGATCCGTGAGGAGAACTACACCGAAGCCCTGGAAGTCGCCCTGCAGCAGGTCGAGGCCGGCGCCCAGGTGATCGACATCAACATGGACGAAGGGATGCTCGACTCCCAGGCCGCCATGGTCCGCTTCCTCAACCTGATCGCCGGTGAACCGGACATCTCCCGCGTGCCGATCATGATCGACTCGTCGAAGTGGGAGGTGATCGAAGCAGGCCTGAAGTGCATCCAGGGCAAGGGCATCGTCAACTCGATCTCCATGAAGGAAGGCGTCGAGCAGTTCAAGCACCACGCCCGCCTGTGCAAGCGCTATGGCGCCGCCGTGGTGGTCATGGCCTTCGACGAGGTCGGCCAGGCCGACACCGCCGCGCGCAAGAAGGAAATCTGCCAGCGCAGCTACGACATCCTGGTCAATGAAGTTGGCTTCCCGCCGGAAGACATCATCTTCGACCCGAACATCTTCGCCGTCGCCACCGGCATCGAAGAGCACAACAACTATGCCGTCGACTTCATCGAGGCCTGTGCCTACATCCGCGATCACCTGCCACACGCGCTGAGCTCGGGCGGTGTCTCCAACGTGTCGTTCTCGTTCCGCGGCAACAACCCGGTGCGTGAGGCGATCCACTCGGTGTTCCTCTACCACGCGATCCAGAACGGCCTGACCATGGGTATCGTCAACGCCGGCCAGCTGGAGATCTACGACGAGATCCCGGCCGCGCTGCGCGAGAAGGTCGAGGACGTGGTGCTCAACCGCACCCCGCACGGCACCGACGCCCTGCTGGCGATTGCCGACGACTACAAAGGCGGCGGCGCGACCAAGGAAGTGGAAAACGAAGAGTGGCGTTCGCTGCCCGTTGAAAAGCGCCTGGAACACGCGCTGGTCAAGGGCATCACCGCCTTCATCGTCGAAGACACCGAAGAATGCCGCCAGCAATGCGCGCGCCCGATCGAAGTCATCGAAGGCCCGCTGATGAACGGCATGAACGTGGTCGGCGACCTGTTCGGCGCCGGCAAGATGTTCCTGCCACAGGTGGTCAAGTCGGCTCGCGTGATGAAACAGGCCGTGGCGCACCTGATCCCGTTCATCGAAGCCGAGAAAGGCGACAAGCCAGAAGCCAAAGGCAAGATCCTGATGGCCACGGTCAAGGGCGACGTGCACGACATCGGCAAGAACATCGTCGGTGTGGTACTGGGCTGCAACGGCTACGACATCGTCGACCTTGGCGTGATGGTGCCGGCCGAGAAGATCCTGCAGACCGCCCGCGAACAGCAGTGCGACATCATCGGCCTGTCCGGCCTGATCACCCCGTCGCTGGACGAGATGGTCCACGTCGCCCGCGAAATGCAGCGCCAGGACTTCCACCTGCCGCTGATGATCGGTGGCGCCACCACCTCCAAGGCCCACACCGCGGTCAAGATCGAGCCGAAGTACAGCAACGACGCGGTGGTCTACGTCACCGACGCCTCGCGTGCGGTGGGTGTGGCCACCCAGTTGCTGTCCAAGGAACTCAAGCCGGGCTTCGTCGAAAAGACCCGCCAGGACTACGTGGAAGTGCGTGAGCGCACCGCCAACCGCAGCGCCCGCACCGAGCGCCTGAGCTACGCCCAGGCCATCGCCGCCAAGCCGCAGTACGATTGGGCCGGCTACCAGCCAGCGGTACCTTCGTTCACGGGCGTCAAGGTGCTGGAAGACATCGACCTGCGCACCCTGGCCGAGTACATCGACTGGACCCCGTTCTTCATTTCCTGGGACCTGGCCGGCAAGTTCCCGCGCATCCTCACCGACGAAGTGGTCGGCGAAGCGGCCACCGCGCTGTACAAGGATGCCCGCGAGATGCTCGACAAGCTGATCGACGAGAAGCTGATCAGCGCCCGCGCGGTGTTCGGCTTCTGGCCGGCCAACCAGGTCGCCGATGACGACATCGAAGTCTACGGGGAAGACGGCCAGGCCCTGGCCACCCTGCACCACCTGCGTCAGCAGACCATCAAGCCCGATGGCAAGCCGAACCTGTCCCTGGCCGACTTCGTCGCGCCGAAGGCCAGTGGCGTCACCGACTACGTCGGCGGCTTCATCACCACCGCTGGCATCGGTGCCGAGGAAGTGGCCAAGGCGTACCAGGACAAGGGCGACGACTACAGCTCGATCATGGTCAAGGCGCTGGCCGACCGCCTGGCCGAGGCATGCGCCGAGTGGCTGCACGAGCAGGTGCGCAAAGAGCACTGGGGCTATGCCCGCGACGAGCACCTGGACAACGAGGCGCTGATCAAGGAGCAGTACAGCGGCATCCGCCCTGCCCCAGGCTACCCGGCGTGCCCGGACCACACCGAGAAGGAAACCCTGTTCCGCCTGCTCGATGGCAGCGCGATTGGCGAGACCGGGCCGAGCGGCGTGTTCCTTACCGAGCATTTCGCCATGTTCCCGGCGGCGGCGGTCAGCGGCTGGTACTTCGCCCACCCGCAGGCCCAGTACTTTGCCGTGGGCAAGGTGGACAAGGACCAGATCGAGCGTTACAGCGCGCGCAAGGGCCAGGATGTCAGCGTGAGCGAGCGCTGGCTGGCGCCTAACCTGGGTTACGACAGCTAAATCTGCATCGGCCTCTTCGCGGGTAAACCCGCTCCCACAGGGATCGCATGCTCCTGCAGGAGCGGGCGTGCCCGCGAAGAGACCGGCACAGGCAACCTCTCAGTCATTGCCTACACTGTTCTTGATTGCCTCTGATTCTTCAGGAGCCACCATGGACGATTCCAGCCAAGGCAAGCCGCCGACCTTCTGGCAGATGCTGCACAGCATCCTCGCCGCCGCCTTCGGCGTGCAAAGCGGCAAGAACCGCGCCCGCGACTTCACCCATGGCAAGGCCAGCCATTTCATCGTGCTGGGCACGCTGTTCACCCTGGTGTTCATCGCCGTGCTGATCGGCCTGGTGCAACTGGCGCTGCACCTCACGGCCCGCTGATCGCGTTGTAAAACGAAAACGCCTGCGGGATTCCCTCCCGCAGGCGTTCTGGCTGCATCACGGTCTTGAGTTTCAAGTCACTGGTGGCTGACCCAATAAACGGCAGTGACCACCACCAGGACGATCAGGCAGAGAATCGCCCAGGCATCGACACTGCTGTCAGCTTTGCGGACCTTGGTTGAGTTTCCCATTGCATTGCCTCTTGTAGTGGTTATGGGAATGCACTTCACCACCAGCAGTTAAGACGAGCAATGCCCTTCTCTCAAGCAAGGTCTTTCAATAGTCGACGGGTGACGTCAGAAACGGGTACTGGTAGCTCGGCGGGCGCCCTTCGGCGCTGTAATGCTGGAAATCGACACCGTAATCGTCCCGTTCCAGCAGCTTCAGCCAGCGCCGCGCCTTGGCCTGGTCAATCGATTGCAGCACAGGCAGCATGTGCTCACGCTTGCCATCCCGGTTGACCTCCAGGCCAAGGGCGTCGTCGTGCAGCAGCACCATGGCCCAGCCGCCCAATGTGGCATGCCCGCCCATCAGCACGCCAAGGCGCCCGTCGATACGGGCGCGCAAGGCTTCAGGCGAACTGTTGACGGCGCCGAACACCACATCGCGCCCAGGCTTGCGCCCGGCCTCCTCGAACGCCTGCATGGCGCCGAGGGCCATCTGGTCGTTGGCTGCCCACACCAGCCGGGTCTTCGGGTAGCGCGACAGCAGTTGCTGCGCCTGCTCGTAGGCGCGCTCGCGGTTCCAGCCGCCATACACCACTTGGCGCAGGCGCACCTGGGGGAAGTCGGCCAGCGCCTGGCGCATGCCCTCCTCGCGCAGCTGTGAAGCCGGGGTAGTCTTGACCCCGGCAAAGGCCACCAGGTCGATCGGCTCATTGTCACGTGGCAGCAAGGCGACCATCTCGTGCAGCATGCGAAAGCCCGCCTGCTGGTCGTTGGAGGTCAAGGTACCGAGCACCTGCCCGTACTTGTCGGGTTGGGCCTGGATGCTCCTGGCCTGGCTGGCGGTGAGGCCGTTGTTGACCATGAACAGCTTGACCCCGGTGCCCTGGGACAGGCGGATGATCTCGGGTGCCACGTACTGCTCATTGACCAGCACCAGGTAGTCCGGCCGTTGCGGGCCCTTGAGGATCGCCCGGGCCTGGCTCATCGCCAGCGCCGCATCACGCTCGCTGTACTCCACCCGCAGGGTCATGCCCAGTTCATCGGCGGCGGCCTGCATGAAACGCGAGTAGCTGGTCCAGAACGTCTCGTTCGCGTGGCCAGGATTGAGAAAGACCACCGAGGCGGCCTGAGCGGAAGCTGCCAGTGGCAGGCTCAGGCACAAGCTTTGGCAAAGCGCCTTGAGCATGCGGATATACCCTTTGAAACAAACCACCGAGTATAAACCCGTCGCACGCAGGGGTAACAAATGCCAGTCAGTCTCACTTAGTTCGTTTGGTTCTTTTCATATGCAAAAACATCACTTTAGCGCATAAACCCAACCTGCTATCGTTCTCCGGCTCCGAACCGGAGTGCGCGGCCGTGCGCGCGAATAGCTGCATGCAGCCTGAGACAGGACTTTTATGTACGTATACGACGAGTACGATCAGCGGATCATCGAGGACCGCGTCAAGCAGTTCCGTGATCAGACCCGCCGCTACCTGGCCGGTGAGCTGAGCGAAGAAGAATTCCGCCCTCTGCGCCTGCAGAACGGCCTTTACATCCAACGTTTCGCGCCGATGCTGCGGGTCGCCGTGCCGTACGGCCAGCTGAACGCCACGCAAGTTCGCACCCTGGCCAAGATCGCCCGCGACTACGACAAGGGCTACGCCCACATTTCCACCCGCCAGAACGTACAGTTCAACTGGCCGGCGCTGGAAGACATCCCGGACATCCTCGCCGAGCTGGCTACCGTGCAGATGCACGCCATCCAGACCAGCGGCAACTGCCTGCGCAACACCACCACCGACCAGTTCGCCGGTGTTGCCGCGGATGAAGTCGTCGACCCGCGCCCCTGGTGCGAGATCGTCCGCCAGTGGACCACCTTCCACCCGGAATTCGCCTACCTGCCACGCAAGTTCAAGATTGCCATCAACGGCTCGAAAGAAGACCGCGCGGCCATCGAAGTGCACGACATCGGCCTGGAGCCGGTGCGTAATGCCGCTGGCGAGCTGGGCTTCCGCGTGCTGGTCGGTGGTGGCCTGGGCCGCACCCCGGTAGTTGGCTCGTTCATCAACGAGTTCCTGCCATGGCAGGACCTGATCAGCTACCTCGACGCCATCCTGCGCGTGTACAACCGTTACGGTCGCCGTGACAACAAGTACAAGGCGCGGATCAAGATCCTGGTCAAGGCCCTGACCCCGGAAGTGTTCGCCGAGAAGGTCGAGGCCGAAATGGTCCACCTGCGTGGCGGCAGCACCACCCTGACCGAAGCCGAAGTCCAGCGCGTCTCGCGCCACTTCGTCGACCCTGCCTACCTGGCCCTCGACAACGTCGACTACAGCGCCCAGGACGCCGAGTTCCCTGGCTTCGCCCGCTGGCGCTCGCGCAACACCCGCGCCCACAAGCGCCCTGGCTACGTCTCGGTGACCCTGTCGCTCAAGCCGACCGGCGTTGCCCCTGGCGACCTCACCGACAAGCAGCTGGACGCCGTCGCCGACCTCGCCGAGCGCTACAGCTTCGGCTTCCTGCGGACCTCCCACGAGCAGAACATCATCCTCGCCGATGTCGAGCAGCGCCAGCTGCACGCGCTGTGGATGGAACTGCGCGAAAGCGGCTTCGCCACGCCGAACATCGGCCTGCTGACCGACATCATCTGCTGCCCGGGCGGTGACTACTGCTCGCTGGCCAACGCCAAGTCGATCCCGATCGCCGAATCCATCCAGCGCCGCTTCGACGACCTGGACTACCTGTTCGACATCGGCGAGATCGACCTGAACATTTCTGGCTGCATGAACGCCTGCGGCCACCACCACGTCGGCCACATCGGCATCCTCGGGGTGGACAAGAAGGGTGAAGAGTTCTACCAGGTTTCGCTGGGCGGCAATGCCGCGCGTGATGCGAGCCTGGGCAAGATTCTCGGCCCGTCCTTCGCCCAGGAAGACATGGCCGATGTGATCGAGAAACTGATCGCCGTGTACGTCGAGCAACGCACCGAGGAAGAGCGTTTCATCGACACCTACCAGCGTATCGGCATCGACCCCTTCAAGGAACGCGTCTATGCAGCGAATCATTAAGAACAACCAGATCGTCGACGAAACCTGGCATCTGCTGCCCAAGGAAACATCGATCGACGAGCTGACCAATTGCGATGACTACATCGTCCCGCTGCAGATGTGGCGCGACCATGCCCACCTGCTCAAGGCCCGCGATGGCGGCCTGGGCGTATGGCTGGACAGCGACCAGGAAGCAGAGGAAATAGGCGAAGACGTGCAGCACTTCCAGGTCATCGCCTTGAACTTCCCGGCGTTCACTGACGGGCGCAGCTACTCCAATGCGCGCCTGCTGCGTGACCGCTACGGTTTCAAGGGTGAGCTGCGCGCCATCGGCGACGTGCTGCGTGACCAGCTGTTCTTCATGGCCCGCTGCGGCTTCGACGCGTTCGCCATCCGTGCCGACAAGGACCCGGAAGACGCGCTGCAGAGTCTGAAGGACTTTTCGGTGACCTACCAGGCCGCCACTGACGAGCCGCTGCCACTGTTCCGCCGCCGCTGATCATCACCTGCAACGCCCGACGGCCCGCCTTTTGGCGGGCCGTTTCGTTTACCGGCCTCTTCGCGGGTGAACCGGGGCGCCGAACCGCCGCTCCCACAGGGACCACGCCGCAACCTGTGGGAGATCACCCAGCCCTGTGGGCTGCGCTGTCGCGTAGAGGACTGAGTTCGCAAGCGGTCCGCATACCCTGTGGGAGCAACTGTCTTGTGCTGCTTGTGCCGGCCTCTTCGCGGGTGAACCCGCTCCCACAGGGATTGCGCATGCCTTGAGGTAAGCATTGAACCTGTGGGAGCGGGTTCACCCGCGAAGAGGCCGGCACAGGATTACGCCTCATTCCCTCAGATGAATCACGGCACAACGACTTATTCTTGCCTCCCAGTCAAATGACCTTGGCCTCGCCCTGTCTTAATCAATCCCAGGTAAACCCGCACACTGCTCCCCACTTGAAGATCAGCCGACCCTGAGCGACCCGTCTCAATCCGGCTCACCTTTCACTCACCAGGAGCAGATCCATGAGCATTCCATCCTTTGGCCTAGGCACCTTCCGCCTGACCGGCCAAGCCGTCATCGATTCGGTCAAGTCCGCCCTGGAACTGGGCTATAGGGTCATCGACACCGCCCAGATCTACAAGAACGAAGCCGACGTCGGCCTGGCCATCGCCGAGAGCGGCGTGCCACGCAGCGAGCTGTTCATCACCACCAAGATCTGGGTTGACCACTACGCCGCCGACAAGCTTGTCCCCAGCCTGCGCGACAGCCTGCAGAAACTGCGCACCGACTACGTCGACCTGCTGCTGATCCACTGGCCGGCCCCCGACAACGGCGTCGAGCTGGCCGAATACATGAAAGCCCTGGCCGAAGCCAAGAAGCTGGGCCTGACCCGCCAGATAGGCGTGTCCAACTTCAACATCGAACTGACCCGCCAGGCCATCGCCGTGGTCGGCAAAGGCGAGATCGCCACCAACCAGATCGAGCTCAGCCCTTACCTGCAGAACAGCAAGCTGACCGCGTTCCTCAAGGAACAGGGCATCACCGTCACCTCGTACATGACCCTGGCCTACGGCAAGGTCCTGAAAGATCCGGTGCTGGCCGAGATCGCCAACAAGCACAAGGCAACCGTCGCCCAGGTCGCTCTGGCCTGGGCCATGCAGCTGGGTTACGCCGTGATCCCGTCTTCGACCAAGCGCGAGAACCTGGCCAGCAACCTGCTCGCCCGTGACCTGCGCCTGGATGACGAGGACATGGCGCGTATCGCCACGCTCGAGCGCAATGGCCGCGAAGTCAGCCCAGCAGGCTTGGCGCCAATCTGGGACTGATGCCATGACCATGCCCCTCGAACGCCTGACCGCTGGTGGCTTCAGCATCGGCCTGGAAGCACCGCTGGACCACGACTGGACGCCTGCCGGCGACCAGGCCCGGCGCCGCGATGGCCGCCAGTTCGGCGAGCCGGACCTGCGTCAGCACGCCGAACTCGCCACGCTGGCCGACCGCCTGGGCTACCGAGCCCTGTGGATCCGCGACGTGCCGCTGTACGACCCATCGTTCGGCGATGCCGCTCAGGTGTTCGAGGTGTTCAGCTACCTTGGCTACCTGGCGGGGGTGACCCGCGACATCCTGCTCGGCACCGCTGCGGTGGTGCTGCCGATCCGCGAGCCGCTGCTGACCTTGAAGTCCGCCGCCAGTATCCAGCACCTGTCAGGCAACCGCCTGCTGCTGGGTGTGGCCAGCGGCGACCGCCCCGTGGAATACCCGTTGTTCGGCCGCGACTTCGAGGGGCGTGGCAGCACCTTCCGCGAACAGCTGGCACTGCTGCGTGACGGTGCCCACGGCCACCTGCCCGAAGGCATGGCGGTGCTGCCGTCGACCAGTGCGCCACTGCCGTTGCTGGTGGCCGGCCTGGCGCAACAGAGCCCGGCCTGGATCGGTGCCAACATGGACGGCTGCCTGGCCTACCCCGGCACACCGGACGACCACCAGCGCCGCGTCGCGGCCTGGCGGGCGGTGGCGGGCAGCAAGCCCTACAGCAGCTTCATCCACCTGGACCTGGCGGAAAACGCCGATCAACCCCTGCAACGCTGGCGCTTCGGTTTCCACGGTGGGCGCAAGGCACTGGCCAGCGAACTCGCCGCCCTGCGCGCCGCTGGCGTCGACCATGTCGGCCTGCACCTGCGGCGCAATGTGCGCCCGCTGGACGAAACCTTGCATGAGATCGCCGAATACGTCCTGCCGCAATTCCATGAAACCCAACTGACGCAGACAATCCGATGAGTACCGCCTCCCCCTTGCCGGCCTTCGCAGGCCGCAGCTTCCAGGTCAAATACCCCGGCCTGGCCGCACACAACAGTTACTCCGACGATGGCCGCCAGGTGCGCTATGCCATCATCAGCGGCCCTTATGCCGGTGCCAGCGGCGCCGCCGAGTGCCAATGGCGGCAGATCGCCAAAGGGGTCTACGTGATCTCCTGGCAAGAGACCGATGGCGCCACCGTGGTGCATGTCGATGACTTTGGCAGCGGCCGCTCGCAGGCCTTCTTCACCGCCAGCGACCTGAGCTTCCACCGCATGGAAGGGCCGCTGACCGAGCTCGACGCGAAGGAGCCGGCCCTATGAACGCCGGACGCGTCCTGTTCGCCCTGGCCATCGGTGCCTTTGGCATCGGTACCACCGAGTTCACGCCGATGGGCCTGCTGCCGGTGATCGCCCAGGGCGTCGACGTCAGCATCCCCAGCGCTGGCATGCTGATTACCGCCTATGCCATCGGCGTGATGGTCGGCGCGCCGATCATGACCTTGCTGTTCAGCCGCTTCGGCAAACGCGCGGCGCTGATGGCCCTGATGGCGATCTTCACCCTGGGCAACCTGCTCTCGGCGTTGTCACCGGATTACTACACCCTGCTCGCCTCGCGCCTGGTCACCAGCCTCAACCATGGCGCCTTCTTCGGCCTTGGCGCCGTGGTGGCCGCCAGTGTCGTGCCCAAGGAAAAACAGGCCAGTGCCGTGGCGACCATGTTCATGGGCCTGACCATCGCCAACATCGGCGGTGTGCCGGCAGCCACCTGGGTTGGCCAACAGGTCGGCTGGCGCATGGCCTTCGCCGGCACGGCGGTGCTCGGGCTGCTGGCCATGGCTGCCCTGTGGTACGCACTGCCCAAGGGTGAACGCGGCAGCGTGCCGCATGTGCGCAAGGAGCTGGCGGTGATCGCCCGCCCCAGCGTGCTGCTGGCGATGGCCACCACGGTGCTGGGGGCTGGCGCCATGTTCACCCTGTACACCTACGTGGCGCCGGTGCTGGCGGAACTGACCGGCGCCTCGGACAGTTTCGTTACCCTTGGCCTGGTGCTGATCGGGGTTGGTTTCACCTTGGGTAACAGCCTGGGTGGCCGCCTGGCTGACTGGTCGCTGGATGGCTCGGCACGGATCTTCCTCGGCGTTCTGGCAGTGATCATGTTGTTGATGCCGCTGGTGCTGGGTAGCCATGTCGGTGCTGCCATCGCCCTGCTGGTGTGGGGCATGTTCACCTTCGCCGTGGTGCCGCCGCTACAGATGCGGGTGATGATCGCCGCCATCGAAGCACCTGGGCTGGCATCTTCGATCAACGTCGGTGCGTTCAACCTGGGTAACGCCGTGGGTGCCGCCCTGGGCGGCGCGGTGATCAGCCTGAACCTCGGTTACGCCGCAGTACCGATGGCCGGAGGCGTGCTGGCGGCTGCCGGGTTGCTGCTGGTGTGGCTGGGTGGGCGCAACAAGGCCGCCGAAAAAACCCTGGGCACCGCCTGACTTACAGGAGCGGCCTTGCCGGTCCGGCACCCCGGCAAGGCTCCTGCAGTGACCTCGACGATGCTGACGGTACAAATCAGAACCGCAAGCCCACATTGATCATCCCCGCAGCCCCTCCCAGCACCACGAACTCGGCCCCCACCGGCCCCCAGTGCGCGCCGAACGACGGGATGATCACCGGCGCGATGCCGAAGTGGTTCAACGGTATCTTGTCGTCATACTCGCCCTTGTAGCCCTCGATCAACCCGGCGCTCAGCTTGGCATACACGGGATAGCGCTCATGCTCCCAGACCTTGCCCAGGTAGGCGTAGTACGACCGCTGGGAGAACGAGTTCTTGAAAGTCGCCGCGCCCCACAGCAGGCCGTCGGTGTAGATGCGCTCGATACCGATCAATTCCTGGTGGTTGTTGTGATCCGGGTCGTGGGTCCAGTGTTTGGTGTAGGCGCTGGTCTGCACGTACCAATAGTCCCCTTCTCGCTCGCCTTCTCCGGCATTCGCGGCCAGACTCACTGCCAGCAGCCCGATCGCTGCAATTGACGTCCTGTTCATGCTCGATGCCTCGCTGGACGATCCAGTGACACTAGCCGCGTCAGGTCGATCGCGCCATAGAAAAAGCCCGGGAGGAATGATGACAATTCGCCGTTTGCTGGCAGCCGTGGTGCTCCTGGTACTGACTTTGCTGATCACTGCACTGTTCGCCTTCCGTATTACCGCGATCGCCGACTTCCAGCTCGAACCGTGGCACACCTATGTGCCTGACGAGATGCCGGTGAGTGACATCGACCGCGCCAGCTGGGGCGATTACCTCGCGGCGGAGCAGCGCGTGTTCAACGCGCTCAACCGGGAGATGCGCGAACACCCGCCCAGCGCGGGGCAGTCCGCCTACAACCGCTTCGCCACCAGCAGCCGGGTGTTCCCGGGCAATCTCAGCCATGACTGGAACCGCTCCTATGTCGCCGAACCCAGGCAGGCCGCCAAGGGCGCGGTGGTGCTGCTGCACGGACTGACCGACTCGCCGTGCAGCCTGCGCCACTTCGCCCGGCACTTTCAGGACCTGGGCTATGTGGTGGTCGCCCCGCGCCTGCCGCTACCGCCGATCCTCACCTACCCATCGCTGGTCGATGGTACGGTCAGCACCAAGCCATCCAGACCGATCTGTACGACCATCTGCCCGCCAATGGCAGCGAACTGGTGATCTTCGACACCAACGCTTCGCTGGGTATCGATGAGATGCTCCGGCCGTCGGTGGCCGCCCTGCGCGACAGGATGTTCACCCCCCAGGCCCGCGCCTACGCGCGCACCCTGGTTGCCACCCGCGGTCCCGGCAATGCGCAGCTCAGGTCGTCACGCTTTGCCGCCCAGGCGAGCAAGGCCGACGAGCGCCTGATCGCCGCGAGCTATCCGGCCAACCTGATCTCGCTGTCCCATGTGGCGCTGCCCTTCCCCATCGATGATCCGCTGTATGGGCAACCGCCGGGTGGCCAGGAGAATTACGGAGTTAACCTGGGCAGCTTGAACATGCGCGGGGAGCGTGGGGTGCTGATCGTGGATGCGGGGAGCTTTTCGCGGGCGACTTCGAATCCGTTTTTCAGGGTGATGCTGGAGGGGGTGGATGAGGGGCTGCGTTTGCGCTGAAGGCCCGGCTTGATACTTTCTGCGCCTGGGAGATCGAGCGCCGCCCGCGCGGCGCATCGCGAGCTGCGCTCGCTCCTACGTTTGTTTCGGGCCAGTAACGCCTGTGACAGGCGCGCGCGACTGCCTTGTTGGTACGACACGATATCGCGCCGTGCGCCAAGGCGTGCGCGCGATAATCCCCCAGGAATGATTGGCCCGAAACAAACGTAGGAGCGAGCGCAGCTCGCGATGCGCCGCGCGGGCGGCGCTCGATCTCATAGGCGCCGTAAGTCTCAAGACATGCACTTGAAGCCACGCTCACTGTTCCACCAAACGCAATAATGAAATGCCAAACACACGGATTCTCGGCCACGCCAGCGAGTACTACGCTACTCCCTGCCAACCACTGCCGAGGAGCCACCCCGATGTCCCGCCCACCACTGCCTCCCTTCACCCACGAAACCGCCATACAGAAGGTCCGCCTCGCCGAGGACGGCTGGAACAGCCGCGACCCGGCCAAAGTGGCACTGGCCTACACCGTCGACACCGCCTGGCGTAACCGCGTCGAATTCCCCCGTGGCCGCGCCGAGGTCGAGGCGTTTCTGACCCGCAAGTGGAACCACGAACTGGAGTACCGCCTGATCAAGGAACTGTGGGCCTTCACCGGCAACCGCATCGCCGTGCGCTATGCCTACGAATACCACGACGACAGCGGTCAATGGTTCCGCGCCTATGGCAACGAGAACTGGGAATTCGCCGACGATGGCCTGATGCAGAACCGCTTTTCCAGCATCAATGAACACCCTATCGCTGAAGCCGAGCGCAAGTTCCACTGGCCGCTGGGCCGGCGCCCGGACGACCACCCTGGCCTGAGCGAGCTGGGGCTCTGATCAACCCACCGGCAAGCTGACCTTGACCTCCAGCCCACCGCCCGGCCGGTTGGCCAGGGTCACGCTGCCACCCTGCTCCAGCACGATCGCACGCACCGCTGGCAGGCCAAGCCCGACGCCGCCGGTGTCGCGATTGCGCGAACCTTCGATGCGGAAAAACGGCGCGAACACTCGCTCCTGCAATTGCGGCGCGATACCCGGGCCGCGATCCAGCACGCTGATTTCCAGGTGCTCGGCAGTAACCGCCAAGCGCATTTCAGGCGCCAGGCCATACTTGACCGCGTTATCGACCAAATTCACCAGCACCCGCTTGATACCCACCGGCCGCCCAACGTAAACGCAGCGCCGCGGTGCATCGAGGGCAACTTTGATGCCCGCGTCCTTGAAGTCTTCCACCACTGTCTGCAGCATCTCGGCCAGGTCGAACGCCGTGGTCTGCTCAAGCCGCGCATCGTCGCGAAAGAATTCCAGCGCGGCATCGACCATCGCCTGCATTTCGTCGACATCCTTGAACAGCTTGGCCTGCAGGTCGCCGTCCTCGATGAACTCGCCACGCAGGCGCATGCGTGTCAATGGCGCACGCAGGTCGTGGGAAATCGCCGCCAGCATCTGTGTGCGGTCGTTCACGAAGTGCCTGAGCTGCGCCTGGGTGGCATTGAAGGCAAGAATGGCCTGGCGCAGGTCATGGGGGCCGACCACCGGGATCGGCGGGGCATTGAAGTCCTTGCCGAAACGCCGCGCGCCCTCGGCGAATCCCTCAAGCGGGCGGGCCAGATAGCGAGCGGCAAACAGCGCGACCAGCAGGCTGGACGCTAGCATCAAGGCGAGGATGATCAGGTTGCGCGGCAGTTCGTCCAGGCCCCAGCTGCGGTCCGTGGCGCGGTACAGCACCCAGCTCTTGTCAGTCAGTTCGATCATCAGGGCATAGCCGCGCGCCGGTGCATATTCCGGCAGATCGGACGGTTCGAAGGTCTGGATCCGCGCGTCTGGCCGTTTCAGCAAGGCTCGCAGGGTGGCTGCGCCCTTGCGAAATTCGGCATCGACCAGCTCAGGCACACCGGCTTCGTCATGGCTGCGCAACCATTGCACGGTATAAGAACCATCACCCGCTGCGCTGGCGATGTTGGCCCGCTGCGTGACCGGCGCGGCATCCAGAATGCGGGTCACGGCGGCGACCTTCTCGATCAGCCCGCTTTCCAGCAACGGCGGCTGTGCCCACACGCTCAGCAACAGGCTGAACAGCATTTTGAGCAACAACAGGATGAGCATCGCCGTCAGGGTGGTCAGGGCTATCCAGCGAGCGATGGTGATCCGTGGCCGTGGCAGGGCCTTGCACAGCTTGGCAAACACGCTCATCGCCTGACCACGCTGGCCGTGAACAGGTAGCCGGCATTGCGCAACGTGCGGATCAGCGGTTCGGCGCCTGCGTCGCCCTCCAGCTTGCGCCGCAGCCGGCTGACTTGCACATCGATGCTGCGGTCATAGGCCTCGTAGGCTTCACCCCGGGCCAGGTCGAGCAATTGCTGGCGACTGAGCACCCGCCGCGGATGCTCGGCAAATACCAGCAACAGTTCGAATTCACCGTTGGACAGCGGGATCATCACCTGCTCTGGTGAGCGCAGCTCACGCCGCAGCACATCCAGTTGCCAGCCGGAAAACTCCAGCACTGTGCACGGGTTGGCGGCCACGCCTGCCGCCGCTTCACCGACCCGGCGCAATACAGCACGCACCCGCGCCAGCAGCTCGCGGGCGGCAAAGGGCTTGGTCAGGTAATCATCGGCGCCCAGTTCCAGGCCAACCACGCGATCGCTCAACTCGGCCATGGCGGTGAGCATGATCACCGCCACCTTGTGCTCGGCGCGCAAACGCTGACACAGCACCAGGCCACTGTCGCCCGGCAGCATCACATCGAGAATCACCAGGTCCGGTACCCGCCGTTCCAGGGCTTGCCAAAGCCCTTTGCCATCGCGGGCTACATCGACCTCATAGCCGTGCTGACGTAGAAACTTCTGCAGCAGGTCGAGTACTTCAAGATCATCGTCAACAATCAGCAAATGGCTCACACAAAGGTACCGCGAACAAAGGCAATTACGGCGTACTGTAAGGCCATCTCCGGGCCGCCGTCATATATTTCAATCCGGAAACAAAGTGTCAGCCGCGAGATAATTCGGACATTCCCAGGCAATCAATCCCCTGCAGCATCGGCGCCACTTCTTCACAGGAATGTGCCTATGCAAACCCCTTCTGCTGCCTGGCTATCTGCCCGCAACACGGTCCTTGCCTTGTCGCTGCTCGCTGCCAGCGGCTGCAGCCAGCGCTCGCCGGCCGGCGCCTGCGGCCCTGTTGCCCATCAGCTCAGCGACCCGGCCGAACCGGCCAACCGCGCCGTGTTCGCCTTCAACCGCAGTGTCGACGATTACCTGCTGGCGCCGGTCGCCCGTGGCTATACCGCGTTGCCGAACTTCGCCCAGCAAGGCATGCACAACTTCGCCGCCAACTTCGGTGAGCCCAAGGTATTCGCCAACGACCTGTTGCAAGGCAACGGCCAACGGGCGATGACCAGCCTGAGCCGCTTCATTTTCAACACCACCCTCGGTGTGGCCGGCCTGATCGATGTCTCCGGCAAGATGGGGCTTGCCCGCCATGAGTCGGACTTCGGCCAGACCTTCGGCGTGTGGAACATCGCCGATGGCCCGATCGTCGAGCTGCCGCTGCTGGGCACGCACAACCTGCGCGATGCAACTGGCCGGGTACTGGGCTTGGCGCTGGACCCGTTCGGCGACAACAGCGATACGGTCCAGACCCTGGGCACCGTGGCCATGGCCGGTGGCGTGGTGGATGGCCGGGCGCAGGCGTTACCGCTGACCGACAAACTGCGCACTCAGCCGGACTACTACCAGGCCCTGCGCGACTACACCGCGCAGCAGCGTGCCAACCAGGTTGCCGAGGGCAAACTCGGCGCACCCGGCAAGCGCCCGGACCAATGTCAGGGAGGCAATACCGGTGAATGATGCTGTTTCACTGTTCCGCCGTGTGGAATGCGGGGCCGAGCAGCCGGTGCTGTTGCACGAACTCGAAGCCCGCGTCTCGGCGGATGGGCGCGAACTGATTGTCAGCCGCTATCGGGAACGTTACGGCAGTGGTGGCGATACCCAGCGTCACGAAGTGCATCGCCGGGTACCGATCGCCGCATTGCTCAAGTGGATGGCCAAGGAAGGCACGACACCCCAGCCATCCTGATGACGGTGCTCAATGCGTCATCTTGCTCACGGCGGCCACCAGTATCGGGCCTAGTTCGGCATCGGTCATCGCCGGGCTGACCTGCATGTGCGCCAGGTCGCTCCAGTCCATAGTCCACTGCAACACCGGCTGCAGGTCATTGCTTTCAACCACGGCAAAGCCCTGCAGCTCGCCTACCGCATGCCAACGGCCATGGACCTTCAGCTCGGCAGGTGGCAGGCCGCCGGTCTTGGCGAAGCGGGCCATGACGGCGTTGCGGTTTTCCGGGGCAATGCTCCATTGAATGATGAAAAGCATGTGGCACCTCCCAGTCGCTCGGCACCTGTGCCAAACACGCGCTCCGGGGGCGCCGGGGCCTGGAGCGGGTGAATGCGCCATGTTTAGGCATAGCAGGATGAGCAGCCCATTGCCCGGCTGATTGTCGGAATCTGTACCGGCCTCTTCGCGGGCAAGCCCGCTGCCACAGGGATCGAACGGTACCTGTGCAAGCAACTGTGTTGCTCAGCCGCCGAAGACTGGCGCAATCCTTGTAGCCTGGCCGATTGAATGTCCGAATCGCGACAGTGAGTGCCTGTTCGACGTGAGACAGGCATTGCCCGGCTGGATAACCTCCCTCGGGCAATGCCTTGCCATCACTCGAAAAAGAGCCTCGCCCATGACGACTCCTGCCGCCACCTTGGCCCCTGCCGCCAGCGCTGCCGACCAACCCCAGGGCTTCCTGGTCCGCATTGTCGGCGCCGCTGCA
This sequence comes from Pseudomonas sp. LRP2-20, assembly GCF_024349685.1. Classification (NCBI taxonomy): domain Bacteria; kingdom Pseudomonadati; phylum Pseudomonadota; class Gammaproteobacteria; order Pseudomonadales; family Pseudomonadaceae; genus Pseudomonas; species Pseudomonas sp. LR2-20. Next base: position 3,939,859 of record NZ_AP025944.1, read on the forward strand.
TTCGCCCACCTGCTCAACGACCTGATCCAGGCCGTGCTGCCGTCGATCTACCCGATGCTCAAGCGTGATTTCTCGCTGAGTTTCGCCCAGATCGGCTGGATCGCCCTGATCTACCAGGTCACCGCCTCGCTGCTGCAGCCCTGGGTCGGCATGTACACCGACAAGCGCCCCATGCCATACCTGCTTCCCACCGGCATGCTGTTCACCCTGGTCGGCATCGCCCTGCTCGCGTTCGCCAACAGTTACGAGATGCTGTTGGTCGCCGCTGCCGTAGTCGGTATCGGTTCGGCAACCTTCCATCCGGAAGCCTCGCGGGTGGCGCGCATGGCCTCCGGCGGGCGCTTCGGCACCGCGCAGTCGACCTTCCAGGTCGGCGGCAACACCGGCTCGGCGATCGGCCCGCTGCTGACCGCCGCCATCGTCATCCCCCACGGCCAGCCGGCCATCGCCTGGTTCATGCTGGCGGCCGGCCTGGCCATCTTCGTGCTGCTGCGCATCACCGGCTGGACTCTGCGCCATGGCCAGACCCAGCTCAAGGGCCTGGCCGGGCAACAGGCGCCAGGGCTGTCGAAGGGCGCCATGTGGCGGGCCGTGGGCGTGATCGCCGTGCTGATGTTCGCCAAGTTCGTCTACATCGCGTCGTTCACCAACTACTTCACCTTCTACCTGATCGAGCACTTCGGCCTGAGCGTGCAGCAAAGCCAGCTGTACCTGTTCGTATTCCTTGCCGCGGTGGCCCTGGGCACCTTTGCCGGTGGGCCAGTGGGTGACCGCATCGGGCGCAAGGCGGTGATCTGGGTCTCCTTCCTTGGCGTGGCCCCGTTCGCCCTCGCCCTGCCCTACGCCAACCTGGCCTGGACCGCCGTGCTGGCGGTGGCCATCGGCCTGGTGATGTCCTCGGCTTTCGCAGCGCTGGTGGTGTACGCCCAAGAGGCAGTGCCTGGCCGGGTCGGCATGGTGTCAGGGGTGATGTTCGGCCTGATGTTCGGCATCAGCGGCATCGGTGCCGCGGGCCTTGGCGAACTGGCCGACCTGCATGGCATCGAGTGGGTGTATCAGGTGATTTCGTTCCTGCCGCTGCTCGGCCTGGCCACCGCACTGCTGCCGGCGACCCGTTCGAAGGCGCAGCCTACCCGCTGCTGCTAAGATGCGGCGCTTGCCGGACTGCACGAGAGCATCATGGTCAAACCCCAGCACGAATTGCTGATGGAGGTCGATGAATGGCCCTGGGAGGTGGGCAGCCGGGCAACCGACTACCCGCCGGACTGGTACATCGCCCCTCACTCGCATGCCAAGCACCAGCTGATCTACGCCATCAAGGGCCTGATGCTGGTCGAGTCCGAGGCCGAGCGCTGGACCGTGCCACCCAGCCGCGGCATCTGGATGCCCTGCGGCCAGCCGCATGCGATTCGCTGCGTCGGTGACGTGAAGATGCGCAGCGTGTTCGTGCGCCCCGATGCAGCAACCGATATGCCGCAACAGAGCAAGGCCATCAGCATCTCGCCGTTGCTCAGTGAGCTGATCAAGGCGTCGGTCGACTTCACGGGGCCGTTTGTCGAGGACTCGCGAGAAGCGCGGATCATGCGTCTGATCCTCGATGAAATCTGCGTGCTGCCGACCCTGCCGCTGAAGCTGCTGCACCCCAGCGACGCGCGCCTGCGGGCCATCTGCTCGGCCCTGCACGAGCGCCCACACGACACCTCGACCGTGGCCGACTGGGGCGCGCACCTGGGCGTCGACGAGAAGACCATCCAGCGCCTGTTCCGCAAGGAAACCGGCATGACCTTCGGCCAGTGGCGCCAGCAGGCGCGGCTGATGCAGGCGCTGGAACGCATCGCCCTGGGCCAGCGCATCATCGATGTGGCGGGCACGCTGGGCTACGACAGCCCCAGCGCGTTCGCCAGCATGTTCAAGCGCCAGTTCGGCATCACCCCCAGTCAGTTCTTCAAGTGACCTGAACATTGCTACATAACGTTTCAGCTGCGGCGGAAATCAACGTGGCTGCGCTGCCCGTGCGCGTGAACCAGATCCAACCCTGCAATGCTCAGCAAATCCGGGCATCCGACGGGCATTTGTTGCACATGAGTTGAAACAAATAGCGAGGGTATTTGTAGGACGTTTCGCCAGCCCAGTGTAGGCAGAATCGCGGCAACGGCCTTTTCCTGTATGAAACCTCAGTATCCAGAGGATTTTGGGGCTGCTACGGTCCGTTTTTCCTACAGCGGCACGGATGCCAATGGCACGAGAGAAACATGGATCAATACAATAAATCTGGCCTGGCCTTGCAGAAAAACTTGCTCAACCTGCGACGGCAGCGGGACCGCTTGAAGGCCGAAGGCAAACACAAAGATGCAGAGCGACTGGCGCGTGACATTGCGCGGATAGAAGCAGTCGTGGCCGCATTGCCTGCGGCGGCCAAACCGCCGACGCTGCAGTAGCAAGGCAAGCGCCCCGTCAGCGCGGGGCGCGGTTTGCACATGGCCTTGCGGCCTTGGCCCGGTCGCTCAGACAGCCGCCTTGCTGTGCACGGCCTTGGTCCCTGCCCCCAGGCAGGTCACGGCAAAGGCAATCACCAGCGCCCCGGTGCCCAGCAGGAAGATCAGTTGCTGGTTGGAGCCTTCCACCAGCAGGGCGATCAGCGCCGGGGTCACCGCTGCCGCGCCCATCAAGGTAATGCTGACCAGCGGCGTGAGCTTGCCGGTCGGGTCGTTGGTGGTGATCAACGCCATGTAGTAGGACAACGACAGCACCCAGCCAAAGTTGATCAGCAGCAGCGCGACGAACAGCTGCATCGGCGTGCGGGTGTGGCCAGTGAGCATGGCAATGGAGATGAACACCGCCACCAGCCCCAGCGCAATCATCAGCTGGCGGTTGACCCGCGCCCCCAGCAGGCTCGGCAGCCCGGCCCCGGGCAAGCCACCGATGGCCGACAGGCCGAACGCCCAGCCGATATCGACACCAGCGATGCCTTGGTCACGCGCCAGCTGGTCGATGAAGCCCCACACGCAATAAATGGCGATCTGCATGAACAGCATGCCCAGCAGCGCCGTGCACCCCGTGCGCGCCGAGCCGACTTGGGCCGGCGAGCCTTCACCGCTGGCCAGTGACAGCGCCGGGCGCCGCGGCAAGACCAGGCTGGCGCCGCAAATCAGCAGGTACCACAGGCCGAACGCGCTCAAGGCGGTCACCGTCCCACTCTGCGCGGCAAGCAACGGCAGCGCTGCGCTGAACAACGAGTACTCCGGCGTCTGCAACAGCAACATCAGGCCAAATGAACGGTCCTGGTTGGGCAAACGGCCCAGCGTCGACACCGCATAGGCATACACCAGCCCCGCACAGGTGCCGGCCGCCAGGCGCACCACCAGCAACATCGTGTTGCTGGTGGCAAAAGCCGTGGCCACGCTCAGGGCCACGCACAGCGCACCGACGCACAGGCACAGACTGCGCCCGCCGTGGCGCTTCATCAGGATCGGGCACAGCAAGGTGCCCAGGGTCATGCCGATCATCTCGACCGACACCACCCAGCCCTGCTGGTCGAGTGACAGGCTCAGTTGCTCGGTGAGCAAGCCCATGAAAATGGGTTGCACACCGCAGACGATGAATGATGTACAGGCAATGAAAATCAAGGCGGCACGCAGCAGCTTGGAATCATTGGTCATGGGAGGACTCCGACACGGCATTTGTTTTTATTGTGGGTGTTGAACCGGCCCGAAAGCCCCGTAGCAGGGGGTTGGGCTGGTCACGAGGGCCATCCTGGGCCGAGATCGAAGGCTTTGAAAGTTAATTATCGGAATCGACTTCAGTGGGCTTTTTAATACAGCCCGCTGCCCTGCCTGCATCAAGAAATGCACTGCGGTCGATCCTGATAATTAATTTGTGAGGGAGCGGGATCCTCCCTACCGTATGGCGCTACCCAAGCCTCGGAAAAAAGGCCCCCTCATGAACGACCGTGAGTTCATCAATGCCATCGATGCCGATGGCCAGCCCCTGAACATCGCCGTACGCAACGGCCGCATCAGCCACATCGGCCCGCAACGCGCCAGCATCGCCGCCGATGAAACCATCGACCTCGAAGGGCTGCTGGTGCTGCCCGGCTTCGTCGACGGCCACATCCATCTGGACAAGAGCTTTGTCGGCGACCGCTGGCGCCCGCACCAGCCGGTCGCCAGCCTGCGCGAGCGGCTGGCCGTGGAAAAGCGCGAGCTCGCCAGCGCCCCACCGATCGTCGAGCGTGCCGACGCGCTGATCCGCCAGGCCGCCTCGTTCGGCACCCTGGCCATGCGCTGCCATGTCGACGTCGACGCCACCACCGGCCTGGCCAACCTGCGCGCCATCCTCGAAGCCCGGGACACGTGGAAAGACCTGATCGACATCGAGCTGGTGGCCTTCCCACAAGCCGGCGTGGTGAGCTGCCCCGGCACCGCCGAAGTGATGGAAGCTGCCGTGCGCGAGGGCTTGCAGGTGGTCGGCGGCATCGACCCGACCACCCTGGATGGCGACGCCGAAGCCCAGCTTGATATCGTTTTCGGCATTGCCGAGCGGCATGGCGTGAAGGTCGACATCCACCTGCATGAGCCCGGCGACACCTGCATCGCCCAGCTCGAACGCATCGCCGCCCGCACCCAGGCACTGGGCATGCAAGGCCTGGTTGCGGTCAGCCACGCCTATGGCCTGGGCGATGTCAGCGACGCGGTAGTCGACCGCAGCGCAGCAGTGCTGGCCCGTGCCGGCGTGTCGATCATGACCAACGCTCCCGGCGAACACGCCTTCCCGCCCGTACTGCGCCTGCGTGCTGGTGGCGTGCGGGTGTTCACTGGCAACGACAACATCCAGGACGCCTGGTGGCCCTATGGCAACGGCGACATGCTGCAACGGGCGATGCTGGTCAGCTACCGCTCGGGCTTCAATACCGACGAGGAATTGCGGGTAGCGCTGGAGATGGCGACCGTGGCCAGCGCCGGGGTGATGGGCAAGCAGGATTACGGGTTGAGGGTGGGCAATGAAGCCAGCTTCGTGCTGTTCAAGGCGCCAAATGCTGCGGCGGCGGTGGCAGCGGCCATTCATGAGCGGGTGATCGTGCGCCATGGCGCGTTCTGGGGCGGGCCTGCACAGTTGCAATTGAAGGCTGCGCAGTTCGCTACCGAATTGCGTCGCTAGAGCGCTCTCTGGGGCCGCTCTGCGGCCCATCGCCGGCAAGCGCGGCTCCCACACAGGATTTGCGCCAGCTGGGCGTCCCGAGCACTTGCACGAACCCTGTGGGAGCCGCGCTTGCCGGCGATGGGCTGCGAAGCAGCCCCCCTGATGACACACCAATTGCCAATTGTTACGCCTGCGATAAGTTCATGGCCGCTAACCTGATGGGCAAATCATCAGGAGGCACAGAACATGGACTGTCCCCACTCAGATCGCAACTGAGGCAGTAAGGCCTGCCGAATTGCGTCGCCAGAGCGCTCTCTGGGGCCGCTCTGCGGCCCATCGCCGGCAAGCGCGGCTCCCACACAGGATTTGCGCCAGCTGGACGTCCCGAGCACTTGCACGAACCCTGTGGGAGCCGCGCTTGCCGGCGATGGGCTGCGAAGCAGCCCCCCTGATGACACACCAATTGCCAATTGTTACGCCTGCGATAAGTTCATGGCCGCTAACCTGATGGACAAATCATCAGGAGGCACGGAACATGGACTGTCCCCACTCAGATCGCAACTGGGGCAGTAAGGCCTGCCGAATTGCGTCGCCAGAGCGCTCTCTGGGGCCGCTCTGCGGCCCATCGCCGGCAAGCGCGGCTCCCACACAGGATTTGCGCCAGCTGGAAGTCCCGCGCACTTGCACGAACCCTGTGGGAGCCGCGCTTGCCGGCGATGGGCTGCGAAGCAGCCCCCCTGATGACACACCAATTGCCAATTGTTACGCCTGCGATAAGTTCATGGCCGCTAACCTGATGGGCAAATCATCAGGAGGCACGGAACATGGACTGTCCCCACTCAGATCGCAACTGAGGCAGTAAGGCCTGCCGAATTGCGTCGCCAGAGCGCTCTCTGGGGCCGCTCTGCGGCCCATCGCCGGCAAGCGCGGCTCCCACACAGGATTTGCGCCAGCTGGAAGTCCCGCGCACTTGCACGAACCCTGTGGGAGCCGCGCTTGCCGGCGATGGGCTGCGAAGCAGCCCCCCTGATGACACACCAATTGCCAATTGTTACGCCTGCGATAAGTTCATGGCCGCTAACCTGATGGGCAAATCATCAGGAGGCACGGAACATGGACTGTCCCCACTCAGATCGCAACTGAGGCAGTAAGGCCTGCCGAATTGCGTCGCCAGAGCGCTCTCTGGGGCCGCTCTGCGGCCCATCGCCGGCAAGCGCGGCTCCCACACAGGATTTGCGCCAGCTGGAAGTCCCGAGCACTTGCACGAACCCTGTGGGAGCCGCGCTTGCCGGCGATGGGCTGCGAAGCAGCCCCCTAGAGACACACCAAGTGCCAATTCTCACGCCATCGATAGACTCATGGCCGCTAGCCTGATGGGTAAATCATCAGGAGGCAGAGAACATGGACCGTCCCCACTCAGATCGCAACTGGGGCAGTAAGGCCTGCCGAATTGCGTCGCCAGAGCGCTCTCTGGGGCCGCTCTGCGGCCCATCGCCGGCAAGCGCGGCTCCCACACCGGATTTGCGCCAGCTGGAAGTCCCGAGCACTTGCACGAACCCTGTGGGAGCCGCGCTTGCCGGCGATGGGCTGCGAAGCAGCCCCCCTGATGACACGCCAATTGCCAATTGTTACGCCTGCGATAAGTTCATGGCCGCTAACCTGATGGGCAAATCATCAGGAGGCACGGAACATGGACTGTCCCCACTCAGATCGCAACTGAGGCAGTAAGGCCTGCCGAATTGCGTCGCCAGAGCGCTCTCTGGGGCCGCTCTGCGGCCCATCGCCGGCAAGCGCGGCTCCCACACAGGATTTGCGCCAGCTGGAAGTCCCGCGCACTTGCACGAACCCTGTGGGAGCCGCGCTTGCCGGCGATGGGCTGCGAAGCAGCCCCCCTGATGACACACCAATTGCCAATTGTTACGCCTGCGATAAGTTCATGGCCGCTAACCTGATGGACAAATCATCAGGAGGCACGGAACATGGACTGTCCCCACTCAGATCGCAACTGGGGCAGTAAGGCCTGCCGAATTGCGTCGCCAGAGCGCTCTCTGGGGCCGCTCTGCGGCCCATCGCCGGCAAGCGCGGCTCCCACACAGGATTTGCGCCAGCTGGAAGTCCCGCGCACTTGCACGAACCCTGGACTGCCCCCAAGAAGTTGGACAAAAAATCCAACCCTTGGGGGACCTATGGGCAAGTACACAGAGCAGTTCAAGCTCACAGCCATCACCGCTTACCTGGATGGCAATAATGGCTTCCGAAAGGTAGCCCAACATTTCGGTATCGACTTCAGCCTGCTGCGCCGATGGGTTTCCAGCTATCAGCGCAATTCCAGCCTTCCTCCACGTTCGCCTGGGCGGGGTTATGACGACGATTTTAAGCGGCAGGTGGTCAGCTACATGCACGAGCATCGTCTTTCTATGCGGCAAACCGCAGCGCATTTTGGCCTCGGCCAATCGTCGCGGATAGGCAACTGGCAGCGGCAGTACTACAGTGGTGACCTTGTAGCTCCCGTCGACCGCCAGAAAAAGCCGATCAAAGTGCCGAAGAAGATCAAACCTGCAAAACCCACAGATACCGACGACTCGCAAAAGTCCCGAGACCAACTGATGGCGGAGCTCGAATACCTGCGCATGGAGAATGCTGTTTTAAAGGAGCTCAAGGCTTTACGGGAGGAAAAGGAACGAATATCGGGGAAAAAGCCCTGATCGTTTCCAGGCTCAAACGTAGATTTCCTTTGCCTGACCTGCTGGGGCTGGTCGGGCTGGCTCGCAGTACCTTTTATTATCAGGTGCAAAGCCAGCAGAAGCCGGACAAATATGCCGAGCTTAACGAGAAGATTCAGCAGATCTATCACAAAGAGAAAGGGCGCTACGGCTATCGACGCGTTGCACTCGTGATTAGAAAGGAGGGGGTGCAGGTCAACAAGAAGGTCATCGAGAAACTGATGGCTGCCCTAGGGTTGAAGTCACTGGTACGCCCCAAGAAATATCAGTCCTACCGAGGTGCCGTGGGCAAGATAGCGGCGAATTTGCTGGAGCGAAATTTCGTCGCCCAGCGTCCTAACCAAAAATGGGTGAGTGACGTAACCGAGTTCAAGGTGGCTCAACAGAAGCTCTATCTTTCGCCGGTGATGGACTTGTACAACGGGGAAATCATCGCCTATGAGACGGCTAGCCGCCCCCAGTACAGCCTGGTTGGAAATATGCTGGATAAGGCACTCAATACCTTGGGAGAAAAGCCGAAGCTAGTGCTCCACACCGACCAGGGATGGCAGTACCAGCAGGCTCAATATCGTCACAAGCTTCGCAGTCGCGGCGTGAAACAGAGCATGTCTCGTAAAGGCAATTGCCTGGACAATGCGGCTATGGAAAGCTTCTTCGGGACGCTCAAGTCAGAGTTTTTCTACCTAAAGCGTTTCGAGAGTATTGATGAATTGAAAGCAGGCCTGGATGAGTACATTCACTACTACAACCATGACCGCATCAAGCTGAAGCTCAATGGCCTGAGCCCTGTCGAGTACAGGACCCAGGCGGCAGCTTAAAACTGTCCAACTTTTGGGGGGCAGTCCAACCCTGTGGGAGCCGCGCTTGCCGGCGATGGGCTGCGAAGCAGCCCCCTAGAGACACACCAAGTGCCAATTCTCACGCCATCGATAGACTCATGGCCGCTAGCCTGAGGGGTAAATCATCAGGAGGCAGAGAACATGGACCGTCCCCATTCAGAGCAATTGAGACTTGGCCGGTTCTCAGAAACTAGTCGACTGTATCTGCTCACCAGCACGACGTTGGGCAGGGCGCATATCTTCAGTGAATTTCACTCAGCCCGTGTGCTGGTGAATCAATTCCGTCAGGCGCAAGAGGAAGGCGCCGCCCGATCTCTGGCCTGGGTGGTGATGCCTGACCATTTCCACTGGCTGGTCGAGCTCGGGCCAATGAGCTTGAGGCAACTGATGCGGCGCGTGAAGTCGCGAAGCACCCTGATGATCAACCGGCACAGAGGACGAAGCGGGCAACTGTGGCAGAAAGGCTTTCATGACCGGGCGCTATGCCGTGAAGAAGATGTCCAGGCAGTGGCGCGGTACATCATCATGAACCCGAAGCGAGCAGGCTTGGTCGAGAGCGTCGGCGACTATCCACATTGGGATGCAATCTGGCTCTGATCATGCCGAGCAGGCTACTCCACACCCGTGGGAGCCGCGCTTGTCGTGGCGACGAACCGCGGCGATGGGCTGCAAGGCAGCACCCCCTTATTCAGCTTCGGCGCGCAGGATGCCGATCAGAATCTCGGCCAACTCCTTGACCATCGGATCCGCCGTGGGCCGATGGAAGATCGCCGCCTCGAACACCCGAATCGGCTTGAACCCCTCCTCCGCCCCCAGCACCCGATGCCCTGGCGTCACCACCCGCGACGGCAACAGGCTGACACCCAAGCCATTGGCCACCGCCGCCTGGATACCCGCCAGGCTGGAACTGGTAAAGCCGATGCGCCAACTGCGCCCCATGGCCTCCACCGCGCTGATCATGTCATCGCGGTACAGGCCACGCGGCGGAAAGGTCACCAGCGGGATCGGGTCCTGGGCGAAGCTCGGATACTGCGCGCTGTCGATCCACTCGATACGCTCCGGCTGGCAGGCATTGGCCTCGCGGCTGTGGCGCCGCTGCTTGACCAGCACCAGGTCCAGCTCGCCACGGTCATAGGTGCTCATCAGGTCGCGGCTCAGGCCCCCGGTGATCTCCAGCTTGACGGTCGGGTTGAGCCGGTTGAACGCGGCCAGCGCCTGCATCGTCTTGCCCGCGACAAAATCGTCCGGCAGGCCGATGCGCACCGTGACCGAGACCCCGCCCGACATCGCTTCGCTCAGCTGATTGCTGACCGCCAGCAGGTGCCGTGCATAGCGCAACAGCGTCTCGCCAGCGTCGGTCGGGTGCACCTCGCGGTTGCTGCGGTCGAGCAACTGGTGGCCGACCATCTCCTCCAGCCGGCGCACCTTCTGGCTGACCGTGGACTGGGTGGAGTGCAGGCGCGCGGCGGCGGTGGTGAAGCTGCCACAGTCGGCCACCATGACCACGGCGCGGAGCATGTCCAGGTCGTAGATGGCGCGGTTGGGTTTGGTGCTGTCGGTCATTGGCGGAGGTCGGCTTTCGAACGGGGCTGGGAGCATGATGCCTGAAGCTGAGCCACGCAGGAGCGCTTATTGCTGTCCGTTGTCACCGAGCAAGCCCAGTGAAGTAGACTTGGGCCTTTCTTTGCCCCTGCGTGGAAGTCCTGATGAACAAACTGATCCTGCCTGTGGCCATTTTCGTATGCGTGATCATCGCGGGGAAACTGGCTGAGCATTTTGGTCTTGAAGGCAGCTGGAAAATCGGTTTGCTGTGCGTAGTGGCGGCCTGCGTGCAGATCGCGGTCAACCGTATCCAGCGCTTGCAGCGGCAGAAAACTCAACGCTAAGGCTTTACGGGTAGGCGCTTACCGAATGTGCTTGAGCTTTTCGAGCATGGCGGCACTGCCCTTGAGGTAACCGGTGACCTCGCCATCTTCCCTTTTGAATTTGATGCCCATCACTTTGTTATCCAGCTTGACCAGTTCGACGGATGCGCGAATGACTTCATGGGGATGAGTGACTGTCGCGGGGGCCTTACCGTTCTGGGTAGAGACTTCGCTGACGGTTTGCTCGAACACATTGCGTTCAGCGTCATACGACCATGACGATTGCTGTACGATTTTTTGCATCGCGTTTTTGTCACTGACGATCAGAAAGTCGGTTGCTGAACCATCTGCCTTGAGCAGCAACAGCGCCAACGCCTGGGAGGTCCCGTCATCGGCGTTGGAGTACCAGAGGCCGTACAAGTCACTTTTCTGGTATCTGGCAGTTGTGACTGCCGTTTCGCTGGGCGGTTTTCCTGAGCCGGTTGTGGCGCAGGCCGCGAGTACCAGCGGTGCCAGTAATGCGATTGCTACGGTGATGGACTTTCTCATTTTGTTCCTGATGACAGCGTTGCGGTCTGGCTATGTGACTGTGGTGTCGACGGAGCAATACGTACGCGGATCAAGCGCGACGGGCAATCCAGGGTTTCTACTGTCGCCTCAACGTGTAAAGACGCACTTGGGTATCCCCGACCTTGAGCGTGCTTACCTTGTTCCAATTACCCGGAATGGAGGCGAAATCATCGGGCGGCGCGCTGTTGCTGACCAACCACACGCGCGTCTGGCCCAAGGGTAGCATTTCAAGGCTGTCGAGATAGACCCTGTCGGCGTCGCTGTTGACCAGCGTGCCAAAGCCGTAATCGCCTGGCCGTCCGGAAGTACCATCGGCGCGTGGCGGTGTATAGAGCAGCGGCACCGAGCCGGTCTTGTTGTAGTAGACATAGCTGAAATACCAGAAAAGATCGCTGACCACGATACGGTCATTCGCCTGATAGTTTTCATTGACGTAGTTGACCAGCTTGTCGAACTGCTCATCATCGGTCTGGTAGTCATTATGCAGACCGACCAGCTCTACCGTCAGCACCGTCACCAACATGGCGAATGCGGCGTAACGAAAGTGACGCCTTAGCTGATCAATCGCGACTGCCAGTATCATCGGCAACCCCAAGGCGGAAAACATCAAGTAGCGTTCGACCAGCAGCGGTACTTTCCACGAGACCAGAAATACGACGATCAGCGGAACAAACGTATAGATCGCCAGTAGGACATTAAATCTATACGCACTTCGATCACACAGGCAGACAGCGCCCGTTACCAGCACCAGCGCCAGTGGCAATGCAAGGTAGAGCGGCCACCTCAGATTCTGGGCATCGCTAAGGGTCAGATACTGCCAGAGGGTCGATGGCAGTGAAGCCATGGTGATGGGCTCAATCCAGCCGATGTCGCCACCCGCCCTGAGTTGGTCAAGGTGCCGCAGCAAGTCAATCAGGCCGGGTATCCAGGGCGCATACAACATGACGATGAAGCTGTTGGCGACCCACCATGCTGGCAGTGTGACAAGTCGGCGTTTTTCGCTGCGCACGACTGTCAGATAGGCCCAGTGAGACAGCGCGCAAAGCCCAGTGAAATAATGAGTGTAGAAACTTGCCGTCATTAACAGGACATAAATGACAAGGTAACGGTGCCGCTCAGGTTTTCTCACCCAATAGACCAGTGCAAGGGTTGCGCCCAGCAACCAAAGCCCCATCAGTGAGTACATGCGTACTTCCTGGCTATAACGCACTGCAATGGGCAGCAAGGCCAATAACACGCCAGCCACGATTGCAGCGTGACGGGTTGCGACCTGATAGACCAGCCACATGCCCAGGCCCACAGTACCGATACCTGTCAACACGCTGAGGAACCTGATCGAAAACAGGCTATCCCCAAATGCGCCTATCCAGATGTGTAAAAGGAGAAAGTAAAGCGGTGGGTGTACATCATGGGCACTGTGGCTCCAGATGAGCGAAGGCGAGTACTGGCTCATCAACAAGCTGGAACCCTCGTCGCACCATATGGCGGAGGCGGTTGAGCCATACAGCCGGACCAGCGTGGCGAGCAACAGGATTGGCAGCGGCCAGAGCTTTGCGGCCCATGGCGTGAATGTCTCGAATGGCTTCGCTTTGGCGGGAGTCAGGTTTTCCCCACTGATCTTGAATTCGTGAAACTTCATGCTTCCTCCAACCCAGCACAGCCCCTGAGAATGCATTCACGCGACATAAGGCTAGCAGTCATCGGGGCTACATGTTCAAGCTGGACCCAACATCTCAGCTGCAGCCAGCGCACGGCTACGAAGGAGTTGAAAAGCCAGAATCATTACCGTCCTTGTCGCCTGTTGCGAAAAAACAGGCTGCCACTGTGGGAACTGGCTTGCTGAAGGCCAGCCCAGGCAGCGCAGACGTTGAGGGGAAAACAATGACTTCAGCCGACACCAGGTCGCTTGACCTGGGCTGCACGTCTGATCAGATGGCAATGATATGGACAGCCATCACGTTTTAGAGAGTTCGCCGATTTTTTCCAGCCGCGCCCGCACGATATTGCGACTGATGTTCAGCAAGCGCCCGGTCTGCAGCTGATTGCCGTGGCAATACCGATACGCCGCCCTGAACACCGTCTCCTCGATATGCTCATACAAGTTCGGGACATTCTGCTCGAATAGCGCCAGCAAAGCGCTTTCCAATTCAGGCGGTGCCGCGCTCGCTGCCGGCAGGTAAGCCTGAGCAACAGGCGCCGCCACCTGTGGCCGGATATCGACCAAGTGCAGGTCCGCCGGCGCCACCACCTGATAGCGGCACACCAGCAACGCATGGTGAATGGCATTTTCCAGCTCGCGGATGTTGCCCGGCCAGCTATGTGCCAGCAACTTGCGCTCGGCATCCGGGCTCAGCGATGCCCGTTCGTAACCCAGCCGTCGGCAATGTTCTTCGATGAAGAATTCCGCCAGCGGCAGGATGTCTCCAGGCCGCTCACGCAAGGGCGGCAGGCGTATTGTTGCGACGTGCAACCGGTAGAACAAGTCCTCACGAAAATGCCCTGCCACCACCGCATCAGCCAGGTTGACGTTGGTTGCCGCCACCAGCCGCACATTGATCGGTATCGGCGTACGTGAGCCCAGGCGCACCACCTCACGCTCCTGCAGCACTCGCAACAACTTCACCTGCATGTTCAACGGCAGGTCGCCGATTTCGTCGAGGAACAACGTGCCGCCATTGGCCGCCTCGAACCAGCCGGCCTTGTTACTGGTAGCGCCCGTAAAAGCGCCTTTCTCATGGCCGAACAGCTCGCTCTCCACCAGGGTTTCGGCAAATGCGCCGCAGTTCACCGCCACGAATGGCTCACGCCCACGGCGGCTGAGGTGGTGGATATGGCGGGCGACGAGCTCCTTGCCGGTGCCGGTTTCGCCGATGATCAGGGTATTGGCCTCGCTGGGCGCCAGGCGCTCGATACGGCTGAGCAGCTCCTGGGAGCGCGGGTCCTTGAACACGAGCACAGTGGCGCGTACCGACTTGGTCAGCTCGCGGGCATTTGGGTGGGTGATCAGCGACATGGGGGCATTCCTGGCAGTTGACGCGCAGCCCCATAGTGCATGAAACAAATTAGATCAAAAAATTATTAATTAATATTTAGATATTCGAATTGGAAATATTCGATTTTTCAACAATCGACTGCTGCTACAGCAGCAATCCGCCAGCACTGCCCTGCCCGCCGATCAGCAGCCCTTGCTCTTCACGCCCCCTTGCTTATGGCTGGAGCCCCTTTAGATAAAGGGCTGTAGCCACTTCACTGCATGCTGGCATGCATTTCGCTCCTGGCCTGTAGAACCTTTGCCTGGAGCTGCACATGAACAATCCCTGGCGTCACGCCCTCACCCTGCTGGGCGGCCTGTTCCTCAGCCTGGCTGCGCTGGCAGCCGAGCCACCGGCGGCGGTGCGCATCGCCATCGTCGCCTTCACCCAGGGCGGTGCGCCAGTGTTTGGCGGCATCCCTGGGCGGGTGATCGAAGAAGGCTGGCTGGAACAGCAACTGGCCGCTCGCGGCGTGAAACTGCAATGGACCGCCCTGCCCCATGCCGGCGCCGGGCCGCAGATCAACGAAGGCTTCAGCAACGACAGCCTGGACTTTGCCGTACGCGGCGACCTGCCCTCGGTCATCGCCGGTGCCGGCCAGGTGCCGGGCAAGCTGGTGGTCCCGGGCGGCAGCGGCAACAACATCTACCTGGTGGTGCCGAGCAATTCCACGGCACGCAGCATCCAGGACCTCAAAGGCAAACGCCTGGCGCTGCACCGCGGCCGGCCATGGGAATTCGCCTTCAGCAATTTCCTGCAGAGCCAGGGCCTGCAACTGAGCGACTTCAAGATCGCCAACCTCAACCCGCAGGTCGGTGCCGCTGCGGTGTCTGCCGGTAAGGTGGATGCCGCCGTGCTGCTCAACGAAGCCTACGCCCTGGAAGACAAAGGCGTGGCGCGCATCCTCTGGTCGACCAAACAAGGTGCCAACGACTGGCGGCTGGTCTCCGACCTGTGGGGCACCGACCGCTTCGTGCAGCAGCACGCCGACCTGACGCAATTGGTCGCCACAGCCTGGGTGCGGGCGGCCTGGTGGATCTCCCAGGAGCAGAACCGCGACGCCTACTACGCGCTGTCCTCGCGCGCCGGCGTCAGCGAAAGCGTGCTGCGCCGTGACGACCAGGACGACCCGGTGGCCTGGAAGGCGCGCTGGGCACCGAAAAGCGATGCCCAGCTCAAGGCCCACTACGACGCCCTTGGCCAGTACGCCCTGGCCAACCGGCTGATCCGCACGCCCTACGACATTACCAGCGACCTGGCCACGGGCTTTACCCGCCAGGCGTTGATCGACCTGCAACTGACCCATTACTGGCCATCCCTCGACGCCCAGATCAGCCAACAACCTTGAGAGACTTTCCCATGAAACTGCCTGCTTCGCTCGTCTTCGGTCTCAGCGCCCTGGCACTGTCAATCGGCGCCTTGGCCGCCGAAACCTACGCCCCCAAACCAGACCCGCAACAGGGCGATGGCCGTGTGTCGGCCTTCTACACCTGGACCAAGGCAATCCCCGCCACGCCCGGCAAACTGCTGCGCAGCGAACCGCTGGAGCAGGCCCTCAGCCTGCCCAATGCGGCCAGCGCGCAACGCATCCTATACACCTCGCTCGATGGTATCGACGGCAAGACCCCAATCGTGGTTTCCGGTGCGCTGTTCATCCCCAAAGGCAAGGCACCTGCAGGCGGCTGGCCGGTCGCCAGCTGGGGCCATGGCACCGTCGGCGTTGCGGATATCTGCGCGCCGTCCTGGGCTGGCCGCAGCTACCGCGACGTGCAATACCTCAATCGCTGGCTCGATGAAGGCTATGCCATTGTCGCCACTGACTACCAGGGCCTCGGTGTGCCGGGCGGCCACCCGCTGCTGAACAACCGCATGGCCGCCTACGGCATTCTCGATGCGGCCAAGGCCGTGGTCGCCGGCGTGCCGGGGCTGGCCGACAAGGTGTTGATCATTGGCCAGTCGCAAGGGGGTGCCGGGGCCTTTGCCGCCGGGGCCTATGCAGCGACTTACGCGCCCAAGCTGGGCGTCAAGGGCAGTATCGGCACGGGTGTGATCTACACCGTGGGCGCCAAGAACGTTGGTGAACAGGACCAGGACAAGGTCGACCCGGCCCTGGCCTATGGCTTCTACACCCTGCTGGCCGCGCAGCAGTATGACCCGAGCATCGATCCGCGCGACTTCTACACCGACAAGGCCCTGCCGCTGTTCGAGCAAGCGCGCACCAGTTGCCTGTCAGCATTGGTCAGCGACGTGGTCGGCACCGGCCTGACCCCGGCCAACGCCAAGAAAGACTACAAGGGCGACCAGCTCAAGCCATGGTTGGCGCAGGTGTCGTACCCGACCCTGAAGCTTGCCCAGCCGATCTTCATTGGCACCGGCGCCGAGGACAAGACCCCCGCTGCCGCCACCCAGGTCGCGCTGATGCAGGATGCCTGCAAAGCCGGCTCGGTGGTGCAGGGCCACCTGTACAAGGGCCTGGGCCATAGCGAAACGGTGAATGCGTCGCTGAAGGACTCCATCCCGTTCGCTCGCCAGGTCATCAGCGACCAGCCGGTCACCCCCAATTGCAGCCCAAGCGTCCAGTAAGGAGGCCAGCCCATGAGCATCGAATTCTTTACCCGCCTGCCCCTGCATGGCGAAACCCAGTTTCTCCCCGGCGACCCGCGCAACCGCGGCGACTGGCATGCGGGCGGGCCCAGCACCGGTGCGGTGTCGGGGTTTGCCGTGGGTGACCACTTCAGCTATATCGACTACCTCGGCCAAATCGCCCGCGCCGCTGAAATAAACGGCTTTGGCGGCGCGCTGATGGTCAACGCCCCCACTGGCGAAGAACCGTGGACGGTGTGCTCGCTACTGGCCCGGGAAACCCGCACGCTGAAGTTCGTCACCGCGTTCCAGCCCTATCACTACACCCCCTGGGTGGCCGTGCAGCAGGCCGCGACCTACCAGCGCGCCACCGGCAACCGCCTGGTGTGGAACATCATCAATGGCGGCTCGGATGCCATCCAGCGCCAGGTCGGCGACTTCGAAGACCATGACCAGCGCTACGCCCGCGCCACCGAGTTCATGGACGTGGTGCGCGGCTACTGGCACCACGAGCAGTTCCATTACCACGGCACCTACTACCGCGCCGAAGGTGGTGGCCTGCGCGGCCCGCTGAAAAAGGCCGAGCTGCCGCTGATCTGCACGGCCGGCTCGTCGGTGGCAGCACGGGAGTTCGCCGCCAAGCACGCCGACTTCTACCTGATGCGCGCTGAACACCCGGACGAGATTGCCGCGCTGATCGCAGATATCCGCGCCCGCGCGCTGAAGTGGGGCCGCACCGGTATTCGCTTCGGCCTGTCCATCGACGTGATCGCCCGCGAAACCGAAGACGCAGCGCTGGCCGAGGCCAAGCGGTTCTTCGACGAGGGGGTGGCCAAGGGCACGGTCAAGGCCCGCGCCGCTCACGCCGGCCTGCGCACGGCGCGCAAGCTGAGCTACGAGCATGACTACAACGACAAGGACGAACAACAGGCCTTCGACGACTTCTTCATCCACCCCAACGTATGGACCGGCTTCGGCTACATCGGCATCCCGCCGGGCTGCGCGCTGGTGGGCAGCTATGCCAACGTGGTGGCGCGCATCCGCGAGTACCACGGCATCGGTGTCGATCTGTTCTTCCTCGCCGGCTACCCGCACCTGGAAGAAGCCTACCGCATCGGTGAGCACATCCTGCCGCACTTTCGTGAGCAGCGTGCAGCCCTTGCCCGCCCGCTAGCCGAACCCGTGCCACTGCACGCCAGCAACGGAGCCTGACGCCATGGCCTGGGACGGTTACCCACTGAGCCGGCGCAGCTTTCTCGGCCACGCCGGCGTACTGGCCGGCGGGCTGTTGGCCGGCTGCGGCCCCGCCGACAACCCGAACCCTGGCGTGGCCGACGAGCCACGCCATGGCGGGCGCCTGCGCCTGGGCATCATCGACGGCAGCCAGAGCGGCAACCTCGACGCCCACAAGCCTGTCGGCAGCGGCATCGTGCGTGGCTTTGCCCTGTACAGCAAGTTGTGGGAATGGGACGAGCAGATGCAGCCACGCCTGGCCTTGGCCGAGTTCGCCGAGCCCAATGCCAACGCCAGCAGCTGGACCTTGCGCCTGAAGCCGGGGCTGGAGTTCCACCACGGCAAGACCATCGACGCCGACGATTTGATCTTCTCCATCCGCCGCCTCACCGACCCGCAGCTGGCCTCGCCCTATGCGGCGCTGCTGCACTGGGTGGACCGCGACAACCTGGTCAAGCTGGATGAGCGTACCGTGCGCCTGGGCTTTCGCGAGGGGCGCAGCTACCTGCCACTGCCGGAAACCTGGGTCAACTTCGGCGGCATCGTGCCGGTGGACTACCACCCGGTCACCAACCCGGTCGGCGCCGGGCCGTACAAACTGAAAAGCTTCACCCCAGGCCAGCGCTCGCTGTTCACCCGCTTCGACAATTACTACAAGCCTGGCAAACCGTATGCCGATGAACTGGAAATCATCGACTTCAAGGACCAGACCGGCCGCCTGGCGGCGCTGCGCGCCGGGCAGATCGACATGGCCAACGTCATGTCCACCGAACATCTGCAGGTCCTGCAAGCCGACCCACGGCTGCGCCTGCTGAAGTCGGTGAGCGGCAACTGGTTGTCGTTCGACATGAACACCGCCAAGGCGCCGTTCGACGACCCACGGGTGCGCGAGGCGTTCCGCCTGCTGGCCGACCGTGAGGAGCTGGTGCGCCGTGCGCTGAATGGCCAGGGCCGGGTGGCCAACGACCTGTATGCACCGTTCGACCCAACCTTCGACCACAGCATCGGCCCGCGCCCCCATGACCCGCAGCGCGCAGCGCAGTTGCTGCGCGAAGCCGGCCATGAACAGTTGCAGGTGGAGCTGGTGACCACCCCTGGACCGGGCCTGGCTTCGGCCCTGGTGCTGGCCGAACAGGCCCGGCGCATCGGCGTGACACTCAACGTGCGCCAGGTCGACCTGGCCACCTTCCAGGGACCGCAGCGCGATGACTGGACCTTGAGTACCGGCGGCAGCATCGGTGCGCCGTTCCTGGCCAGCGCCATCCACACCGATGCGCCGTTCGCGGTGGCCAACAAGACCCACTTTCACGACCGCGAATTCAGCGAGGCCTTCCTTGCCGCCATGGCCCAACCGGACCTGGAGCAACGCAAGGCACTGGTGCACCAGGCGCAACGCATTCAGTACGAACGCGGCGGCATGCTGATCTGGGGCTTTGCCGACCTGCTCGACAGCGTCAGCACCCGCGTGGGTGGCGCGCAGGCAGAGCAGTCGCTGTTCAGTACCTGGCGGTTCGAGAGCCTATGGCTGAAAACCTGAGCTCCAGCGCCATGCCCCCTCCCCCTGTGGGAGCGGGTTTACCCGCCCTCACAGAGACCGTGTAGCACATCCCGGCAATCCATAACCGCAGGCGCGGCTGCGCCCTCGTTTCTCCCACATTCCTACTATTGAACGAGGCCCAGCCAATGCCCCGCGTTACCTTGCTGCACCCAAGATTCCAGCCCAGCGCCCTGGCGCTGGCCATCCTGGCCGCCAGCTCGCCGCTGGCCCACGCCGAAGACACCCAGCTGCAAACCGTCACCGTGCAGGCCAAGCAGCGCGACGACGACGCCCTGCCCACCCGTCCGCCTGCCTCGATCTACGGCGGCCTGGAAGCCAAAGTGCTCGACACCCCGCGCTCGGTCACCCAGATCAATGCCGAACAACTGGCCAACGACCCGATCCGTAGCTCCGACGACCTGGTCAAGTACGCCCCCGGCATCACGCGCGGCGGTGGTCAGAACGCCGGCATCGCTCCGCAGATGCGCGGGCAGAACACCGAGGTATTCCAGGATGGCCAGCGCGCCTACGGCGTTCGCCACCCTGCCAACTTCAACGCCTACGAGGGCGCCGACATCGTCGCCGGGCCGTCGTCGGTGACCTACGGCTCGGTCAGCGGCAGCGGCGGCTACGTCAACTACCTGAGCAAGAAGCCCGACTTCAACCGTTACCGCACCAAGCTCAGCGGTGAGATCGGCAGCTGGATCCCCGACGGCGAGTCACGCGATGCCAGCAAGTTCAGCATCGACAACACCGGCCCGCTGGCCGAAGACCTGGCCTACCGGGTAAGCATCACCCGCCAGCGCCAGGATGACTTCTACGACAACGTCGAGAACAACTTCGACGCCTTCTACGGTGCGCTGGCCTGGCGCAATGACAACCTGCGGGTGGACTGGAACGCCGCCTACGACGACTACTACGACTACAACATCACCCACGGCTGGAACCGAGCCACCCAGGACCTGGTCGACCACGGCAAGTACTACGCCGGCCGCGCCACGCCGATCATTCAGAACGGCACCACATTATGGTCACCGGTGCTGTCGTCCGGCGCTGCAGACGCTCAGGTGCTTGGCTGGGTGCAGCGACAGCGCAATGCCCAAGGCCAGTATCAGGTGGTCGATGGCAGCTTCCGCGGCGCGTCACCCAACACCCAGGCCAACCCCGGCTCCCTGCGAGGCTGGGTCTACGACCCGTCGCTTGCCGGTAATGGCCTGACTTCGCTGTCATCGCAGACCGGCCAGCGTGCGCAGGATGAAAACCGCTCGCGGCGCTTCACCACGCAATTGCGTGTCGAAGGTGACCTGACCTCTTCGATCACCCTGGCCAACAGTACGTTCTTCCAACACTCCACCGACACCACCGACGCCGTGGGCGCGTTCCAGGTGCAGGGCAAGGACGACATCTTCGACAACCGCTTCGAGTTCCGCGCCCGCGGCCAATGGCAACTGGGCGACCTGACCCTGATCGACGACAGCAACAGCGGGCTGATCTACCGCCGCGAGCGCAACGAGTCGATCGCCGCCAACAACAGCTTCGGCAGCACCATCAACGCCTACGACCTGACTCTCGACCCGACCTTGAAGAACCCCGGCGACCTGCTCGGCCTGAGCGGCCGCAACCCCGCCGGTGGCAACGCTGCATGGATCGGCCAACCTGGCGTGCCGCAGTTCTCCAGCTACTACGGCTGGCTCAACCTGCCCGCCATGTACCCGGCCGGGCACGGCCTGTATGCCGAATCGGTGGCGCCGTACACCGCCGACAGCACCTGGGCCACCAAGACCTTGTTCAGCCAGCACAACCTGCGCCTGGGCGAGCGCCTGGGCCTGAACGTTGGCGCCAGCCGCAGCTGGATCGACGCGCGCATCGAAAACCCCTTCGTGCTGCCCGGCGGCAACCCGCGCAAGGACTCGAACAACTACCGGTTGTTCTCGGTGCAAGTCAGCCCCTACTTCAAACCCACGCAAAACAGCACCCTGTATTACACCTTCGACCGCTCGCTGGCGGTGAACACCGGCTTCTTCACCAACGGCCTGGGCTGGGGCAGTGGCAGCGGGGCCAACCTGCTCAACCCGCTGGCCTTCGAAAGCCTGAGCGTGCTGCATGAGGCAGGTTTGAAGGTAGAGGCGGTACCCGACCAGCTGTTCCTGACCCTGGCGGCCTACCGGCAGGCCCGCGACCAGTCGCCAGACAGCAACAACAACATTGCCCGGCTGATCGTCAAAGGCTGGGAAGCGACCCTGCGCTACCAGGACCAGCACCTGCGCGGCGGCCTCAACCTCAGCCGCATCAGCGCCTACAACGAGTTCACCAGCCAGGCCGGGTTCGCCTCGGCCGGGTTCATCCCCGACAACGGCACCGTATTCGGCGACAACAACAGCCTCAACCAGCGCCCGTCCGGCAAGTTCGATGCCGTGCAGATTCCTGAATACAACGCCGGTGGCTATATCGACTACCGCTTCGACTCCGGGTTTGGCGCCGAGCTTTCAGGCTGGTGGACCAGCAGCTGGTACCTGAACCTGAGCAAGACGCTGAAAGTGCCGGACGAATACAACCTCGACCTTGCCGTGTACTACCGCCAGCCGCAATGGGGTGTGACGGTGCGCATGCTCAACGTCACCGACGAGCTGAATTTCGTCAGTGGCCTGGCCGGTTCGACCAATACGTTCCTGCAACCGATGCCGGGCCGCACGCTGCTGGCCCAGGTCGATTACCAGTTCTGATCACCCTCAACCTGAAAGGCCCCCGCCATGTCCATTGAATTCGTCGGCATGATCTTCCCCCGCCAGTGGTCCGAGACCCGTGGCATCCGAACAGCGGACTTCGACTTGCCGTTCATCCGTCACCACGCCCGTGCCCATGAGCATGCCGGGTTCGACCGGGTGCTGATCGCCAGCGGCCCTGGCAGCGCCGACAGCCTGCAGATTGCCGCCTATGCTGCCGCGCACACCGAACGCCTTGGTTTCATGATCGCCCACCGCCCGGCCCTGACCGCGCCCACGGTGGCTGCACGGGCATTCGCCACCCTCGACCACACCACCGGCGGCGGGCGCATCCGCCTGCATGCGATCACCGGCATTACCGCCGAGCCGCAAGAGGGGGACACGCTGCTGGACAAGACCGAGCGCTACCGGCGTGCTGACGAATACCTTGAGATTGTCCGTCGTACCTGGACGGCCGAGGAGCCGTTCGACTTCGAGGGCCGCTACTTCAACATCAAGGGCGCTTTCTCACCGGTGAAACCTTTGCAGCAGCCACATATCCCGATCTCCTTCGGTGGCTCGTCCGACATCGCCTACCAGATCGCGGTCAAGCATGCCGACCTGTATGCCTTGTGGGGTGAGCCGCTGAGCGGTGTCGCCGAACAGATCGGCAAGCTCAAGGCTGCCGCGAACGCCGCAGGCGTGACGGCGCCAAGGGTGAGCTTGTCGGTGCGGCTGATCCTGGGGGCCACCGAGGAGCTGGCCTGGCAACGTGCCGAACAGATCCTCGCTCAGATCAAGGCCAACCCGCAGTTCGCGGCAGGCAGCCCCTGGCAGAAGCGCATCAAGGGCACCGGTTCCGAACGCCTGCTCGCCGCCGCCGCCCGCGGCGACCGGCACGATCGGGCGTTGTGGATGCCGACGGCGACTGCGGTGGGTGCCTATGGCGATACCACCGCGCTGGTGGGCACGCCGGAGACTGTAGCCCAGGCGTTGCTCGATTATGTCGACCTTGGGGTGAGTACCTTTCTCAACCGAGGTTATGACCCGTTGTATGACACGGTGGACTACGGCCGCTGGGTGATCCCGGCGGTACGCGAGGAAGTGCGCCGGCGCCAGGCACGATTTGTGGGGTAATTGCGCTGCATGTGCACGGCTTCACCCATGTTCGCGGGTGAAGCCGCTGCCATCCCCACCCAGGCTCGGCGAATGCGCCAGCAATTCTTGCGTGTAGGCATCAGCCGGCCGATCCAGTACCTGCTCGGCACTGCCCTGCTCCACCACTCGCCCCTGACGCAGCACCAGTACCCGATCGGCAATCGCCCGCACCACTCCAAGGTCATGGGTGACGAACAACAAAGTCAGCCCCTCCCCCTGCAAACGCTGCAGCAAGGCCAGAATTGACGCCTGCACCGACACATCCAGCGCGGAAGTGATCTCATCACACACCAGCAATTTCGGCTCGCAGATCAGCGCCCGGGCAATCGCCACCCGCTGGCGTTCCCCACCCGACAAGCTATGCGGGAACAAGTCGGCCACGCGTGCCGGCAGCGACACCCGCTCCAGCACCGCCTCGACCCGACGGCGCGCTTCACTGCCCCGTACCCCGAAAAAGTGCGCCAACGGCGCGCTGAGGGTTTGCGCGATCGTCTGCCTGGGGTTCAAGGCCCGATAAGGGTTCTGGAATACATACTGGATCTGGTGACGCAACCGGGCATCACGTTGGCGCGCGGCAAATGCCAGAGGCTGGCCGGCGTAACGCATATGCCCCTGAACGTTCTCGCCCAGCCCGGCAATGGCCCTGGCCAGGCTGGTCTTGCCCGAGCCCGACTCACCCACCAGTGCCAGGCACTCCCCTTGCCCCACAGACAATGAGACATCGAACAGCACCTGGCGATCGTAAGCGACATCCAGCCCGCGAACCTCCAGCAACACCGCTTCGCTCGGTACCGATAGCGCCTCGACAGCCGCCAGCCCAAGGCGCCGCGGTTCCTGGTGCGGCAACAGGCAGGCGACCTGGTGCTTGCCACCCAGCGTCAGCAACGGCGGCTCGATCACCGAACACTCGGCACGACGCCTGTCGCAGCGTGGCGCAAACGCACAACCATGCGGGCGCTGCCCGGGTGCCGGCGCATGCCCGGCAATGGCCTGCAACGGGTGGCGACGAACAACGTCAGGGATGGCCGCGAGCAAGGCACGGGTGTAAGGGTGCGCGGGCATGCCAAACAGCGCCTCGCGCCCGGCCATCTCCACCAGCCGCCCGGCATACATCACCATGACCCGGTCGACCAGCTCACGCACCACCGCCAGGTCGTGGGTGACGTACAACGCCGCCACACCGTGTTCGCGGCACAGCCGCTTGAGGGTCTGCAACACATGGGCCTGGGTGGTAACGTCCAGTGCGGTGGTGGGCTCGTCGAGCACGATCAGCCTGGGCCGCAAGACAAACGCCAGCGCCAGCATTATCCGCTGTTGCTGCCCACCCGACAGTTGGTGCGGGAAACATCGCAGGAAGGCATCGTCAGCGGGCAGGCCCACCTCCACCAAGGTTTCGCCGATGCGCTGGCGCACCGCCTGACGCGACAGCCTGGGCTGGTGCGCCAACAGGGTTTCACGCAGCAAGGTCCCCAAACGCAACGCCGGGTTCAGCGCCGTGGCCGGGTCCTGGGCCACGTAGCCGACCAGGCCTCCGCGGGCCAGGCGCAAGGCCTCGCCTTGCAGTTCCAGCAGCGATTGCCCGGCCACCCTCACTTGCCCGCCGACAATTCGCGCGCCCTGTCGGGCATGGCGCAGCAAGGCCGTCGCCAAGGTGGTCTTGCCCGAACCGGACTCGCCCACCAGGCCCACGATCTCCCCCGCCGCCAGGCTGAAGGAAACCTCGGCCAGCACCTCCACCTGGCCGGCCAGTTCTACCCGCAGGTTACTGACCCGCAATACCTCGCCCGCACTATTCAGCGGCATGTTCATGGCTGTTTCTCCGCAACCCGTGCACTGGCCCGGCCAATGCCTTCGGCCAGGATGTTGGTGCCATAGGCAAACACCCCGATCAGCACCGCCGGTGCCAGCACGGCCCAGGGCTGCACCAGCAGGCCGGCCTGGTTTTCGTTGATCATCAGGCCCCAGTCGGCAGCCGGCGGCGCCACGCCGTAACCGAGGAAGCTCAGGCCCGAAAGCATGCCCACCGCCCAGGTCAGCATGTTGCCGAAGTGCACCAGCAGCGGCGTGAGGATGTTTGGCAGGATTTCCTGGAAGAGGATGCGCCAACGCGGGTAGCCCATCATCTGCGCGGCCTCGACAAACTCCTGCCCGGCCACGGCCACCGCGCTGCCACGGGCCAGGCGAACGACCCCAGGCGTGAAGGCAATGGCTACGGTCAGCACGATCAGCCACGGCGCCCGGCCGAGCATGGACACGATGAGCAACACCAGGATCAGGTCCGGAAACGCCAGCGACACATCGGCCGCCCAGCTGATCGCCTGGTCCAGGCGCCTGCGCGAAAACCCGGCCAACAGGCCCAGGCTGGTGCCGACCAGCAATGCCAGGGTGGCCGCAGCCACCGACATCCACAGCACCGACAGACCACCACTGAGCAACCGCGACAGCAGGTCATGGCCAAGAAAATCGTGCCCAAGCGGCGCCCCAGCGGCCGGCGCGCCATACACCGGCCCGACCATGGCCGTGGGCGCATGCGGCGCGAGCCAGGGGCCGATCGCTGCCAGCAGCGTTATCAGCAAGGTGATCACCGCGCCGCGGCGTACCTGCGCGTCGGCCAGCCAACGGCAATCAGTCATGGGTCGCCTCCTGGGCAGGGGTGCTGCGCGCACGGCGCCACCACGGGCGGATGCCACGCCGTACCCGGCGGATCATCCGCACCCGGCGCGCGGTGCGCAGCTTGGGAGTGAGCAATACCGTCAACAGGTCGGCGAGCAAATTGATCAGCACTACCGCCAGGGTGATGACCAGCACCACGCCCTGGATCATCGGCAGGTCACGCATCTGGATTGCCGCGTTGAGCGTGGTGCCGATGCCCGGGAAACTGAAGATCACTTCGGCCAGCAACGCACCACCGACCAGCGTACGCAAGGTCAGCGCCACCCCCTGGATCGCCGGTGTCAGGGCGTTGGGCAACGTGTGTCGCCAGACGATGCGCCGCTCGGGAATGCCGCGCAGGCGTGCGGCGATCACATAGTCGGATTCCAGCGCCTCGATCATCGAGGCCCGCACCATCCGCGTCAGGTACGGCAGGGCCGTCAGGCTCAGGGCCAGCACCGGCAGCACCAGCGACGGCCACTGTCGCCACAACGGCAGTTGCGGGTCGAGGATCGACACCGCCGGCAACCAGCCCATGCCCGGCATGGAGAACAACAGCACCAGGCCGATTGCCAACAGAAAACCCGGCGTGGCCTTGAGCAGGATCAACGCTGAAAGGCCCCAGCGGTCCACCCGGCTGTCGCGCCGCAATGCCAGGCTCACGCCCAGCAGCAAGGCCACCGGCACCACCAGCGCCAGCACCCCGGCCAGCAGCGCCAGGGTGTGGCCCAAGCGGGCAAACAACAGCTGCGCCACCGGCACCTGGGAGTCCAGCGAAATGCCGAGGTCACCGCGAAGCGCCGCGCCCAGCCAGCGCAGGTACTGCAACAGGATCGGCTGGTCGAGCCCCAGTTGCCGTTGCAGCGTGAGGATGCTTTGCAGCGGCGCATCCGGGCCAAGAATGACCCGCGCCGGGTCCGAGGGCAGTGCCTGGGTGGCAATGAACACCACCAGGCTGATCACCCAGGCGGTCAGCAGCCCGTAACCGAGGCGGCCGATGAACCAGGCCAGCCAGGCCGGCGTGCGGGGCGTTTGTCGTGTATCAGGCATTGGGGTTCAACCAGAGTTCGTCGAAGCGCCAGGATGCGAAGGTGGTCTGTTCCGGGGTGAGCCCGCCGACCTTGTCCGACGCGGCATCGAGCACGTCGCAAAAGCCCCAGACCAGCAAGCCGCCACGTTCGTGCTGGATGGCCTGGGCTTCGTGCACCAGGGCCTTGCGCAGGGCAAGGTCGGGCTGCGCCAAGGCCTGCTGGAACAGTTCGGTAAAGCGTGGGTCGTGGAAGTTGCTGCGGTTGTAGATGGCCTGCGGCGCATCGTTGTGCAGTGCTGAAGCAAGAAAGCCGCGCGCCGGGGTCGAGCTCGGCGACAACTGCCATTGCTCACGCTGCGGCCCGTTGAAGACTGCCCCGTCCACCTGATTGACCTTCACCTGCACCCCGGCCTTCAAAGCCTGCTGGGCAAACACCAGCGCGGCGTTGACGCCAGGTCCTGGTGTGGTGGTCAGTTCGACGCGCAAATCGTCCTGCCCCGCCTGACGCAACAGCGAACGGGCCTGGTCCAGGTCGTAGGGGCGCTGGGCAATGGCGTGGTTGTAGGTGGGGTCGTGGGGCGAATACAGGTCGTTGGCCACCCGGCCAAAACCATTCAGGCCACGCGCCACCAGCTCCTGGCGGTCGGCCAGCAGGCGAAACGCCTGGCGCACGCGCACATCCTGGAACGGCGCCTTGGCCAGGTTCAGGTTGAAACCGGTAAACGAGGTGGTTGGCGAGGCATACAAGCGCAGCCGTGGGTCAGCCTTGAGCAACGCACTGTGCTCGGCCTGCACACCGCTCGCCACATCGATCTGCCCGGCGCGCAAGGCTGCGGCGCGCGACACCTGGTCCTTGAATTCGATGATTTCCAGCTCGTCCGCATAGGGGCGGTCGGGCTTGTAGTAGTGCTCGAAACGGGTGTAGAGCGAGCGCTGGCCTGGTATGAAGCTTTTCAGCCGGTACGGCCCCGCGCCCACCGGGTTGGTCACCGGATGGTAGTCGGTGGGCACGATGCCGCCGAAGCTGATCAGCGTTTCGTCCAGCGGGTAGAAGCTCTGCCCCTGCTTGAAGCGGATCTCTATCGTGCGTTCGTCCAGCTTGCGCAGGGCCTGGCGGTCGATAGCGCCGACCAGCCCGGCGAATGGCGAGGCCAGTTGCGGGTCGGTCAGGCGCAGGATCGAGAACAACATGTCGTCGGCGGTGATGCTTTTGCCGTGGTGGAACTCCAGCCCCGGCTTGAGGCGGATGGTCCAGGCACTGGCATCGGCATTCGGCTCGGCGAACTCGGCCAGCGCCAGGCGCGTGCTGACATCGGCGTTCCATTCCCAGAACTTGGCGTACAGTGCCCAGCCACGGATGATGCCGCCGCCCACCGGCTTGTGGGCATCGAGGTTACCGGCCTGGTCGCCGTCGATAATGCCCACCCGCAAGCGCCCGCCACGCACCGGCGTACCCGGCAGCAGCGCCGTGGCGGCTGCCGGCGCGCCGCTGTCGCAGCCACTGAGCAGGCCGCCACCGAGCAGCAGGCCGCCACCGACGGCCAGGCTATTGCCGAGAAACACCCGGCGCGAAAACAGCTCGCTCATCACCCTCTCCTTACGCCGGTTGTGCCACGCCGGGTTTGCTGGCAGTACCCAGGCGCGGTACGTCGAAGCCATGGTCCAGGTCCAGCAACGGGAACAACAGGTCGGCCACCCGGTGGGCCTCGTCGATCAGCGGGAAGCCCGAGAGGATGAAGGCCGATGTGCCCTGGGCTTCGTATTCGCGGATGCGCTCGGCCACCTGCTCGGCACTGCCGACCAGGTAGGTGCCGGCCGCCGGGCCAAGTATGTTGAAACCGAACAGGCTGGGGCCCAGCCAGACGCTGGGGTAGATTTCCAGCTCACGGGCTGTGGGCAGGCGCCCGGCGCGGATGCTATCGAGGTTGCGCTGGATGCGCGGGTCGTCGCTGACGTAACTGTCGATGGTTTGCCCGGGAGGCAACTGGCGTTCGATGGCAGCCCTTGCAGTGGCCAGCGAAGTGCGCTGCAGCAAGCGCTCGGCATGGGCCCAGGCTTCTTCCTCGGTCTCGCGCACGATCACCTGCAGGCGGGTGCCGTAGGTCAGCTCGCGGCCGAGCTTGGCGGCTTCGGCCGCCACACGACGGAACTTGTCACCGAGCTTTTGCGGGGTATCGGCGAAACTCAGGTAGACATCCAGCAGCTGCACGGAATGGGCAACGCCCGGTGCCGAAGTGCCAGCGCCCCACAGCGGGATGCCAGGCTTCTGCTTCGGTGGGTGCCAGCCGCCCAGCGGGTGGGAGGCGGCCGCCGGAGAACGCGGTGAAAGCTTGACGTAGCGGCCGTCGTAGCCGGCAGTGTCGCCCGCGTAGAAGCGTTGGAAGGCGCGCCAGTATTCCAGGCTGAAATCGTAGCGTTCATCGTGCGGGTAATGCACGCCCAGGGTGGCCAGGCCAGCGTCGTTGCCGTTGACCACGTTGAACAGCAGGCGGCCGTTGGAGAACTGGTCGAAGGTGAGCGCCCATTTGGCCAACACGGCTGGCGACAGCTCGCCCGGGTGTTGGGCTACCAGGAAGCGCAGGCGCTTGGTCGCGTCGATCAGCGCTGCCGACACGGCCAGGCTTTCATTGGGGCTGGAACCGAGCAGCGAGCCGAAGAAGCCCAGGCGGTCAGCGGCGATGGCCAGTTGCTTGAGGTGCTCGAAGTCGGTGTGCCAGCGGCCTTCAGGCTCCCAGGGGTGCGGGCCGTCCGGCGTGGTGAGGTACCAGAGTATTTTTACTGCCATGGGGGTGAGTCCTTTTCTGCAAGGGGGGCGCGCAGCGCCCCAGCGTTCACATCAGCTACGCCGATCGATACCCGGCACCAGGCCCAGTTCGGTTGCCCGCTCATACAACCCGCTCATTTTCCATTGCTGGGTCAGCACCCCCGGTCCATATGGCCGCGACCCACCCAAGGCATCGGCCAACAGTTGAATCTGCGCGCCCTCCTCCAGCAACAGGATGAACTCCGCCGTGGCTCGCAGCCCCTGCTTGCCCCACACCGTGGCGCCGCCATTGGCTTCCAGGATTGCCAGGTTGAACGGGTTCTCGGCGATCTTGTCGAGGATGAAGTCCACCTCGGCCTGGCGCCGGTCGATGTACACCGGCAGCTCGCGGGCCAGCTGGTAGCGCTGCACCGGCACATAGTGGAACGGCAAGGTACGGTGGGTTTGCGCCCAGGCCCCCAGGTACGGGCTGTGCACGTGTGACACGGTGGTGATGTCGGCGTGGGTCTGGAATAGCTTGGTGTAGCGGCCCAGGCCACCTTTGCCCTTGCCGACGATGACGTTGCCGGAAAAGTCGGTCACCGTGGCCTGCAGCGGCTTGCGGTGGTTCCACGGGCCGCCGTAGTTGACCGCTACCAGCAGTTCTTCGCCGGGCACGCGTTCGATGAAACCGACCGTGCCATTGGCCGTGATGGTGTTGGTTTCGCGGAATACGCTGAAGGCCGCTTCGGCTTCGGCCACCACCTGGTCGATGAAGGCTTGCAGTTCGGCAGTGACGGGGCGTTCGTTGATCAGTACGGTCATGTTCAATCTCCAGTCAGGTCAGGCGCGGCGCTGGGCCAGCAGTTCATGGGCAGCTTGCAGGGGCCGCGGGTCGACCCAGTCGGCGATGGCGAAGTCGGCCTCGAGGAAGCCGTGCAGGTACAGGAAGTCCTTTTGCGTGCCAAGGAAGGCCAGGCGTTGCTCGGACAGGTCAGGCGCCAGGGTGGTGTGGAAGTCACCCCGGTAGGCCTGCGCCACGCCTTGGCTGCCGGCGCGGGTTTCTTCTTCGAGGATGCGGTTGAGCGCGTCGCGGTTGTTGGCAGCCAATCTGCGGCACGCAAGGTCTGGGCGAGGAAGCGCACCACCAGATCGAAGTGCTCGTCGAGCAGGCGCTGGTGCACGGTGATCGGTCGCGGCGTGCCGTTGTTGATGCGGTGGCGCGGGTCAGCCAGCAGGTCGAGGTCGACGCCGACCACCAGGCCCAGCCGACGTGCCGCATCTGCCGCTGCCGCGCCCTTCACGTACACCGCATCGACTTCACCACGTGCCAGGTACTCCAGCCCCGACCACAGCCGTTGCAGACCCAGCTGCGGGGTTGCAGCGTTGGCCTGGTCGAGCAGGGCCACTTCCACCAACTGCACATCACCCAGCTGCAGGCCAGCCGACGCCAGGGCGCCTTTGTAGCCGTGCAGGCTCATGGCCCGGGCGATGCTACCGGGGCGGCTGTCGCCCCAGGCCGGCAGAGCCAGGCGCTTGCCACGCAGGTCGGCGGCGCTGCGGATGCCGGAGTCCGGGCGGACCAGAATGGTTTGCCATTCTTCGATCCAGGTCAGGCCGATCAGCCGGCTGGGCGAGCCGGCAGCGCGCGCAGCCAACGCCGGTACGTTGCCGCCTTCGCGGAACAGCCCGGGCAGCTGGTGATCGTAGTGGTGGTGGCCCAGCTGGCGAGCCTCCTGCAAGGTCGAGACCGGCAGACCGTCGGCGGCGAATTCCTGCTCCAGCCAGCCGAGCTTGTAGGCGATACCTGAGGCGGTGGGCACGGGGCAGCGGGTGAACCAGATTCGCTCCAGGGCGGACGGGTCGTCTGTCAGGCGTTTTGCGGTGGGGGTTACGAGGGACATGGGGTGGCTCCTTGGGCGTCGTGGAAGCACCATTGCAGTGAGCGTGCCAACCGCTGGAGGCCTTGATTTACGTGGGGTCTGCCGTTTCTCATGGGCGCCGTTTGCTGGGCTGGGAGCAAGATTGCGGGAGGGGTGCTGCCAGATCAGCAAAGGCGCTGTTGCTGGAGCAGCAAGATGCCGTGGAAGCCTTGAAGGATGGGGCCTGAAGAGGGGGTGGCAAAGATATTGCTCAAGGGCTTGGGACCGCGGTGTGGCCATTCGCGGGTGAACCCGCTCCCACAGGGAACCGCGCAAGCTCCGGCATCGCGGTTCCCTGTGGGAGCGGGTTTACCCGCGAAGCAGGCGCACTGGCCCCTTCAGACAAACCGAGATTCCTCAATGAGCGCCATAGAACCCTCCCCCGCCCGCCGCCTGACTAGCGAAACCGAGGCCATCGAAGTCGCCCGCGAGGTTGCCGGGCAAATCGCCGAACTGGCCGCCGACCCGCGCAACAACGGCCAACTTCCCCGCCGCCAGGCCGAGCTGCTGTCCAGCAGCGGCCTGACCGCCATCGCGGTGCCCAGCCAGTTCGGCGGCCTCGGTGCCTCGGTGCAGACCGTGGTCGAAACCGTGCGCCTGGTGTCCACCGCCGATGGCGGCGTCGGCCAGTTGCTGCAGATTCACAACGTGATGCTGCGCGGTATCTTTACCGGCTACCCGGATGAAGTACGCGACCGGCTGATCGCCGATGTACTGGCCGGCAAGCGCTTCGGCAATGCCCTGGCCGAAGTCGGCGGCAAGAACAAGTTCGCCCTGAAGACCCGCGTCGAACGCAACGCCGATGGCCAGTGGGTGCTCAACGGCAGCAAGTTCTACTCCACAGGCTCATACCTGGCCGAGTGGATCTCGCTCACCGCCGCCAGCGAAGACGGCGGTGTTGGCGTGTTGCTGCACCGTGACACCCCCGGGCTGACCCTGGTCGATGACTGGCAAGCCTTCGGCCAGCAGAACTCGGTGAGCGGTACGGTGAATTTCGACAATATCGTGCTCGACGAGCGCTACCTGACCCGCCGCAGCGGGCTGATGAAGCGCACCGGCCTGACCTTCCCACAGATCCTTCACGCGGCCATCGACACCGGCATCGCCGCTGGCGCCTTGCAGGCAGCCGTGGAGTACCTGCGCGAGCATGCCCGCGCCTGGGTGGAGAGCGGCGTCGAGCGCGCCAGTGACGAGCCCCATGTGATCCGCCAGGTTGGTGAATATGCCGTGGCCCTGCGCGGTGCCGAGTCGGTGCTGCGCGAGGCCGCGCGGGTGTTTGACGATCACGAGCGCGACCCGGAAAACAAGGCCTTGCAGGATGAGCTGATTCTTTCGGTGGCCACTGCCCGTGCGCATTCCGATGCGGCGTCACTGAAGATTTCCAGCGACCTGTTCTCGCTGCTGGGCGCCAGCGCGTCGCTGAGCAAGTGGAACCTCGATCGCTTCTGGCGCAATGCGCGGGTACACACCACCCACGACCCGATCCGTTGGCGGCTGCACAACGTCGGCAACTACTACCTGAACGGGGCGGACCCTGGGGAGTACACGGCAGTGCTCAATGCCAAGGAAAACCAGGGCGCTACCCGCCGTTGAAACCAGGTTTGGGCGGGGGGTGCCTTGCGCCCCTGTCGCGACACAAGGCCGCTCCTGCAGGGGGGCGGCGTCGCATTCTGATCGAGCATTTACATGAACCACCCTCTACTTCGGGCCTTGGCCATTTATCGCGAAATGCCTTGGCGCTTCGCCCTGGTCACAGCCTTGTACATGGCCGGCAATCTCGGCCTGGCCTGGCAACAGTGGCTGATCGGCCACGCGGTCGACGATGTCAGCGCCGGTCGCGCCGTGGTGCGCCTGGCTGATGGCAGCCTGGACGCCAGCATCGCCTGGCACTGGTTGTGGCTGCTGCTGGCCATCGCCTTGGGCCGCGGCCTGCTGCAATACGCCGCCGCCGTGCTGTCGCTGGTGCTCAGCCAGGCCCTGCTCACGCGCCTGCGTGAACGCATCCTCAACCAGGTACAGCGCCTGCACCTTGGCTACCACTGGCGCCACGGCATGGGTGAACTGGTCACCCGCACCACCCGCGATGCCGACAAGGTGCGCGATGCATTGATCACCTTCTGGCGGCAGATCATCGAAACACCGCTGGTGGTGATCGCCGCCGTCGGCCTGTTGAGCTGGTACGACCCGCTGTTGGGCCTGGTGCCCTTGCTGCTGACCGGCGCCGGGCTGTGGCTGTTCGTGGTACAGACCGATCGCCTGGTAACCCTGGACCGTGCCGTGGGCGCCGCCTATGACCAGGTTAGCCAGGACCTGGCCGAAGGCATCGGCGGCGTGCGGGTGATCAAGGCTTTCGGCCTGGAAAGCCAGCGTATCGCCCGATTCGCCAGCCAGGTCGAGGTGTTCACCCATCACGCCCGCGCCGCCCTCGCCTACGCCAGTTCGCGCATTCCGCTGCCCCAGGCCGTGGTGGCGCTGGGACATGTGTGGATCCTGGTCTACGGCGCCCATCGCGTGGCGGCCGGTGCCCTGGGCATCGGTGAACTGGTCACCTCGCTGCTGGTGGCGACCACGCTGGTGTTCCGTATCGAAGGCATCGGCCGGGTGATGCAGACCTTCGCCGATGCCCGCGCCAGCGCCGAACGCATCTGGCAGTTGCTGGACGAACGCCCGGCCATCCTCGGTGGCCATGCCACGCTGCCTGCCGGGCCGCTGGGGCTGAAGCTGAACCAGGTGCAGGTCAGTGCCGCGCAGGCTGCTCGGCCTGTGTTGCAGGACTGCTCGCTGACCCTGCAACCCGGTGAGGTAGTGGCGCTGGTCGGCGCCACCGGTACCGGCAAGAGCCTGCTGGCCAGCCTGCTGCCGCGCCTTACCGACGTAGAGCACGGCAGCGTGCAGGTAGGCAGTGATGCCGGCGGTTGGCATGACGTGCGCAACCTGGACCTGGCTGACCTGCGCCGCCGCGTTCACGTACTGCCGCAGGAAAGCTTCCTGTTCTCCGACAGCCTGGCCGCCAACCTGCGCCTGGCCGCGCCGCAAGCCAGCAACGCCCAGTTGCGCGAAGCCTTGCGCCTGGCCGCTGCCGAGGATGTGCTGGCGCGCCTGCCCCACGGCCTGGATACGCCGCTGGGTGACCGTGGCGTTACCTTGTCTGGCGGCCAGCGCCAGCGCCTGTGCCTGGCCCGGGCGCTGCTTGGTGCGCCCGACATCCTTTGCCTGGACGACGCCACCAGCGCCCTGGATGCCTTGGGCGAACGCCAGGTGCTGCACAATATCCGCCACCTGCACAGTGCACACGGCCAAGGCCCGGCCTTGCTCCTGATCACCAGCCGCCTCTCCACCCTGCTGCAGGCCGACCGCGTTCTGATGCTGGAAAACGGCCGTATCAGCGCCAGCGGCAGCCATGCCGAACTGAGCGCGAACAATGCCCATTACCGCGATTTGCTGGGGGTCGACCATGACTGATGTGCAACACACGCCCGCCAGCGATATCGACATCGAGCAGCGTCTGGCCCGCCAGGCACTGGACCGGGGTATGTTCCACCGCCTGCTGCCGCTGTTGCGGCCCATTCGTGGGCAGATCCTGGCGGTGATCGGCATCGAGCTGCTGCTGGTGTTTACCGTGTTCCTGCGCCCGTGGTTCGTGCGCGAACTGCTGGACAAGGGCCTGGTACACAGTGCCGACCATTGGCTGCTCGATGAACGCCTGGTGCTGTGGCTGGGCCTTGGCCTGGCGGCGAGCTGGCTGGGGCGCTTTCTGCTGGCCGGGGTATCGCAGTTCATTGCCGGGCGCGCGGCGATCGGCGTGCTCAACAACCTGCGGGTCAAGGTGTTCGCCCATGTGCAGGCGTTGTCGGTGAACTACTTCGACCAGACCCGTGCCGGACGAATCATTTCCCGCGTTGACCGTGATGTCGATGCGTTGGAGCCACTGCTGGTACAAGGCCCACCAGAACTCCTGGGCGCCCTGCTGCGCTGCGGGTTGGCTGCGGTGATGCTGTGGCGCATAGAGCCCAGTTTCTTCTACAGCCTGGCCGCCACTGTACCGTTGCTGGCCGTGGCCACCTGGCGCTTCAAGCGGGTGTCGCAGCGCAACTGGGCCAAGGTGGCGGAGCAACGCAGCCGCTTCACCGCACATCTGGTGGAAAGCGTAAGCGGGGTACGGCTGATCCAGCAATGCGGGCAAGCGCAGATCAACCAGGCCCGCTACCGGAGGCTGCTGGAAGACTTCAACCAGGCGCTGATCCGCGGCAGCCTGCGCGCTGGCTGGTTCGCCCCGTTCACCGCGTTGCTCAGCACCGCCGGCATGGCCGTGCTGTTGCTGGTCGGCGCCCACGGCCTGGCCGGGGGCAAGGTCAGCGTTGGCCAAGTGGCAGAGAGCCTGTTCTACGTGTTTCTGTTCCTCGGCCCGCTGCAGGAGTTGTCGGACCTGTTCGAGCGCTATGCCACCGGCAGTGCCTCGGCCCAGCGCATCTTCCTGTTGCTCGACACACGCCCGCAGGTACTCGACCCACCTGCGCCACGAGCGCTGGCCAGGGCACACGGCCAGGTGGACTTCGAAAAGGTCGGT
Source organism: Pseudomonas sp. LRP2-20 (assembly GCF_024349685.1). Taxonomy (NCBI): domain Bacteria; kingdom Pseudomonadati; phylum Pseudomonadota; class Gammaproteobacteria; order Pseudomonadales; family Pseudomonadaceae; genus Pseudomonas; species Pseudomonas sp. LR2-20. The sequence goes on from NZ_AP025944.1 coordinate 3,976,154, forward strand.
TTTGCCTATCTGCCAAACAGCCCACGGCCAGTGATTGACCGGCTCGACCTGCATATTCGTGCGGGTGAAGTGATAGCCATCGTCGGCCCCTCGGGGCATGGCAAAAGCACCTTGGTACAGCTGCTGACGCGCTTCTACGAAGTGCAGGACGGCGCCGTGAAGCTGGATGGCATCGACCTGCGTGCCCTGGCCCAGCATGACGTGCGGCGCAACGTGGGCGTGGTGCTGCAGGACAACGTGCTGTTCAGCGGCAGCATCCTCGACAACCTGCGCCTGGCCTCGCCAGCTGCCAGCGATGCGCAACTGATTGCCGCGGCCCGCGAGCTGGGTGCCGACGAAGTGCTGGAGCGCCTGCCGCAGCGCTACCACACCGAAGTCGGCCCGCTGGGCGCGCACCTGAGCCATGGCCAGCGCCAGTTGGTGTGCCTGGTGCGGGCGTACCTCGCCGACCCGGCGGTGCTGGTGCTCGACGAAGCCACCTCGGCGGTGGACGTGCACACCGAACGGCGCATCCAGCGTGCCCTGCGCCGGCTCTGCCAGGGGCGCACGGCGATCATCATTGCCCACCGGTTGGCGACTATTCGTGATGCTGACCGGATTGCAGTGGTCCGGCATGGGAAGGTGGTGGAGCAAGGGCCGCATGCTGAACTGATCGGCCGTGGTGGGGCTTATACGGCGCTGTACGACGCGTATTTGCGCAGTGCTGGAGAGGTTGCAACCGAAGAAATCGAGGTCTGACTTGCCGGCCTCTTCGCGGCGTCGAACCGCCGCGAAGAGGCCGGACCTGTTCATGCTGCTGTCCCAGCATCCACTGCTGCCTGATTGCTGCTACAGCAGCACATATCCCTCAGCCCACCCCCGCAAGCCCCCGCCCCACAGGCCTCAGCCATCCATGGCACAGCCGTTGCACCACCTCCCCCACTCGCACACCCTGCCTCTTCAGGAGTCCCCATGACCACCGAATTCTTCTGGCGCCTGCCCTTGGGTACCGACGGCCCGCAGCTGTCCACCGACCGCCACAACCGTGGCAACCCTGTACACCGCGCCGGCAACATCGCCCCCGGCCGCCTGCCCGATGGCCAGGCCGACGGCTTCACCTACATCGACTACATCGCCCAGGTGGCCAAGGCCGCCGAGCTGGCCGGCTTCGAGGGCGCGCTGCTGCCCACCGGCCCGGAGCCGTGGATTGCCGCCGCCGCGCTGGCCCGCGAAACCCGGCGCATCCGCTTCCTGATCGCTTTCCAGGCCACCTGGACCCTGCCCGCCTATGCCGCCCAGCAGGCGGCAATCCTGCAGAACCTCAGCGGTGGCCGGCTGGACTGGAACATCATCACTGGCGGTAACCCGGCCAGCCAACGCGCCAATGGCGATTTCCTGGAACATGACCTGCGCTACAAGCGCACCGGCGAATTCCTCGACGTGATCCAGGGCCTGTGGGCGCAGGACAAGTTCTCCTACGATGGCGACATCTACCGCCTGGAGAACGGCAGCCTGCCGCCAGGCCTGCAGCACGAACGCAAACCGGGCGTGTACTTCTCCGGATTTTCCGATGCCGCGCTGGAGGTGGCCGCGCGCCATGCCGACGTATACCTGAACTGGGCCGAGCCGATCGACAAGCTCAAGCCGCATATCGAGCGGGTGCGCGAACTGGCCGACAAGCAAGGCCGCACGGTGCGCTTCGGCCTGCGCGTCGACCTGTTCGCCCGCGAAACCGAAGAACAGGCCTGGCGCGAGCTGCGCCAGCAGTTCGAGCGCCTGGAAGGCAAAGCCAGCGCCAGCGCCAAGGGCTTCGTGACCGGTTCGGACTCTGTGGGCGGCGCACGGCAGGCGGCCTATCACCAAGGCTTGCAGGGCTTCGACGAACTGATCCTGGCGCGCAACCTGTGGGCCGGCTTTGCCAAGGCCAAGCCAGGCCCTACCGTGGGCCTGGTGGGCAGCCACCAGCACATCGCCGAACGCCTGGCCGAATACCGCGATGCCGGTTTCAGCACCTTCATCCTCGCCGCCAACCCGCACCTGGAAGAGGCCCTGCGCATCGGCCAGGAAGTGCTGCCGCTGGTGCAACAGGCGACCACTTCCCCTTTGCAGGCCAGCGCCTGATCCCGACCGGAGCCCGAACATGAGCCAACCCCTCGATACCCTGTGGTACACCCGCTGTCCGGTGCCCACCGGCCTGGGCATTGCCGTGCAGCAAGGCTGGCTGCAAGACGACCTGGCCAGCCTCGGCACCCAGGTGCAATCGCTGCGCGAAGCCGACCAGCAGGCGGTGCGCGAATCGCACTTCGACCACAGCCTGCTCAACTCGGTACGCCATGGCGGCAGCATCCCGGCCATCTGGGCCCGCGCCCAGGGCCGCGAAACCCGCGTGATCGGCCTGTCGTGGGCCGATGAGGCGCAGTTGATCCTGACCCGGCCGGACAGCGGCATCCACAGCGTGAAAGACCTCAAGGGCCGGCGCTTCGGCCTGCCTGACTGGGCCGCCGCGCAGATCGACTTCACCCGTGCCCAGGCCCTGCGCGGGCTGGAAAACGCCTTGAAGCTCGAAGGGCTGCAAGTGGGCGACGTGGCGCTGGTCAACTACCGATACGACGGTACCTTCAGCGACCGCCCAGTACGCAACGTGGCCGGCACACCGGTGTCCAGCACCCAGAGCGAAGGCCGCAACCTGGAGCTGGCTGGCCTGCTGCGCGGCGAAGTGGACGCCATCTTCCTCAAGGGTGCCAGCGCCGTGCAACTGGCCCACGCCTTTGCCCTGCACACGGTGATCGATACCGGCAGCCACCCCGACCCACTGATCCGCAGCAACAACGGCACACCACGCACCCTGGCGGTGGACAGCCACCTGCTGGCGCAGCACCCACAGGTGGTACGCACCCTGCTCGGTTCGGTGCTGCGCGCCGAGCGCTGGGCGCACCAGCACCCGGATGAAACCCGCCGCTACCTGGCGCGGGAAACCAACAGCAGCGAGTACTGGGTGCAAGTGGCCTATGGCAATGACGCCCACCTGCGCCTGAGCACCCGCCTGGACGAGCAGGCCATCGTGGCCTTGCAGGATTTTGTCGAGTTCCTCGAACGCTGGCGCTTCATTCCGGCGCGCTTCGAGGTGCGCGACTGGATCGCCCGCCAACCCCTGGACCAGCTGCTGGCCCCCACCCCCATGGACAGGAAACCCGTTACCCCATGACCAAGCCCCTGGAAACCCTCTGGTACACCCACAGCCCGGTGCCCACCGGCCTCGGCATTGCCGTGCAGTCGGGGCGCCTGGCCGAGGCCTTTGCGCCATTCGGCACCAATATCCAGTCGCTGCGCGAGTCCAGCGAACGCGAGGTGCGCGAGGCCCACTACGACCACCACCTGCAGAACTCGGTGCGCCACGGCGGCAACATCCCGGCGATCTGGGCCTACGCCAGCGGCGTCGAGACCCGCGTGCTGGGGCTGTCGTGGAGCGATGAGGTGCAGTTGATCCTCACCACCGAAGAAAGTGGTGTACGCAGTATCCGCGACTTGAAGAACCGCCGCTTCGGCTTGCCCAAGTGGGCCAATGTGCAGATCGACTTCACCCGTGCCCAGGCCCTGCGCGGGCTGGAAAACGCCCTGAAGCTCGAGGGCCTGGCGGTGGCCGATGTGGAGCTGGTCGACTACCCCTACGGCGGCACCTACAGCGACGATGCCAAGCAGCACCTGTATGGCGCCGAAGTGAGCCTGGACACCAGCCGCTTCAGCCGCCGCAACAATGAGCTGATCGGCCTGCTGCGTGGCGACATCGACGCCATCTTCCTCAAGGGCGCCCATGCGGTACACCTGGCCCATGAGTTCGGCCTGCGCGTGGTGGTGGACACCGGCAGCCACCCCGACCCACTGATCCGCAGCAACAACGGCACGCCGCGCACGCTGACCGTCGACCGGCACTTGCTGGAGAACCACTTCGAGGCCAGCCGCACGCTGGTCGACACGGTACTGCGCACCGAGCAATGGGCCTGGGCCAACCCCGAAGAGACTCGGCGCTTTCTGGCGCGTGAGCTCAACACCAGCGAGTACTGGGTAGCGGCGGCGTATGGCGACGATGCGCACCGGCGGTTGCGCACGACGCTGGACAGCCGCTCGATCGAGGCGCTGCAGGACTTTACCGAATTCCTGTTCAGGTGGGGGTTCATACCTCGGCGCTTTGATGTGCGGGAGTGGATTGATTTTCGCGTGCTGGAGAATGTGATCGGCTCGACCTCGCGCTTGGCCGTTTAAGATGTTGGGGCTGCTGAGCAGCAGCCCCAGCCATTTCTGCCACCCCATTGCTGCCCCAGCAGCACCCGCCCAGCACCCCACTGCTGCCCAACCTGCAAGACTGTCCAAGCTCAGGCATTAAATCCATACAAATCAATTAGTTAGCAATGTGGCACAGTCCCTGCTCTAGCCCTCCCCAACAACGCTTTACATACGGGGAGATCCACCATGCACCAACGTCATCCACTCGCTCGCCAGATCAGCCTTGCGCTGCTGCTGGCCGGCACCGGCACCCAGGCCATCGCCGCCAACGAAGACAACAAGAACGAACCGGCCCTGGAAACCGTCACCGTCACCGCCCAGCACCGCGAACAAACCTTGCAGGAAGTCCCGGTCGCCGTGTCGGCCATCAAGGGCACCAGCATCACCGCCGACGGGGTGCGCGCGATGGGCGACATCACCACCTTCGTGCCCAACGCCTCGGCCAAGAACCCCGACGGCGACGGTCGCCCGCGCTGGTACATCCGCGGCCTGGGCACCGGCGACACCGGCGCGGCGACGGTCTACCCGGTGGGCATCTACGCCGATGACGTGTACCTCAACGCGCCCATCGCCGGTGGTGGGCCGCTGTTCGACCTGGAACGCATCGAAATCCTGCGTGGCCCGCAAGGCACCCTGTATGGCAAGAACACCACGGCCGGCGCGGTCAACGTGATCTCGAAAAAGCCGACCTTCGACACCGACGGCTACGGCACGGTCGGCTTCGGTACCAAGAACGAGCGCATCGTCACCGGTGCCATCGGTGGTGCGCTGGTGGATGAAAAACTGGCTGGGCGGGTAGCGCTGTACTCCGAGGAGCGCGACGGTTTCCAGAACAACGACTTCGATGGCAACACCTACGGCGACGTGAACAAGAAGGCCATCCGCCTGCAGTTCCTGGCCCAGCTCAACCCTGACCTGGACGCCCTGCTCAAGCTGCACAGCCGCCAGTTCAAGGGCGACGGCAGCAACGGCTCGCTGCCGGTGGGCCGCTACTACAACGTCGGCTACGAACGCCCGCACGGGCGCGACATCTCGTTGAACGTCAATGAAGACTATCGCCTGGACCACGACGGCGCCTCGCTGACCTTCAACTGGTACCTGGGCGACTACACCTTGACCTCGATCAGCGCCTACGACTACATCCGCAACCGCTCGACCAGCGATGCCGACTACACCCCCTACGAGGTCAACGGCGCGGCCATCACCGACAACAGCTACCGCCAGTGGTCGCAGGAGCTGCGCCTGGCCTCGCCGGAAGACCGCCCTCTGCACTGGCTGGTGGGCACCCACTACTTCCATGAAGACCTGGACAGCTCTGCGCAGCGTATCGTCACGCCGGGACCGACCCCCAACGGTACCGGCTCGAACCAGGTGGGCACCACCGCGCTCCGCGACCTGGGCTACGATCACCGCACCGACAGCTACGCCCTGTTCGGCAACCTGACCTACGACTTCACCGATGACTTCAGCGTCACCGGCGGCCTGCGCTGGACACAGGAGAAAAAGGACATCGACCTGGACCTGGTGCAGCTGACCCGTGCCACGGCCAGTGGCCCGCTGATCCCATTGGCCGGAGCAGGCACCAACGGCAACCGCCAGGAAGACAAGACCTGGGAAGCCTGGACTTACGACCTGACGCCTGAATACCGCATCAACGACAACCTGCGGGTGTTCTTCCGCTACGCCCACGGCTTCCGCTCGGGCGGCTTCAACACCGGGCTGTCGACCAGCCTGGCGCAGTTGACCACGGTCGACCCGGAAAAGCTGGACGCCTACGAGCTGGGGCTGAAGTCGGAGTGGTTCGACCGCCGCCTGACGGTCAACGCGAACATCTTCTACTACGACTACTCCGACATCCAGGTGAACCTGCTGACGGTGAACAATGGCGTGCTCACCACCGCACTGACCAACGGCGCCAAGGGCAAGGTCAAGGGCGCGGAACTTGAAATCGAGGGCCAACCGACCGAACGCCTGCACCTGCGCGCAGCGGTATCGTTCCTGGACACCGAATACACCGACTTCAAGAACACCAACCCCACCACCGGCGCAGTGACCGGCGACTACAGCGGCAACAGCTTCGTGCGTTCGCCGCGCAACGTGGTGTCGCTGGGTGCGGACTACACCATCCCGCTGGAAGTGGGCGGCAAGCTGGTGGCCGGCGGCGACGTGAGCTTCCGTGACAAAGAGTACTTCCTGGCCGACCGTCAGAGCAGCGTCGATTCCACCCTCAGCCAACCCCACTACACCCTGGCCAACGCCCGCCTGAGCTGGTTCAGCCATGACGACAAGCTGAGCGTGACAGGCTTCGTCAACAACCTCACCGACCGCCGCTACCAGGTGCACGGCCGGCCCAACGGCACCGCCGGGCAGTACGTGATCACCTACGGCGACCCGCGCACCGTCGGGCTCAGCGTTACCAGCCGGTTCTGATTATCAAGCCATTGGGGCTGCTGTGCAGCAGCCCCAAAGCATCACGCTGCATAAAAGGAATACTCCATGCCCCATCCCACCGCCTTGGCCAGCGCCATCGCCCTGGCCATCGCCGGCCTTGCCGTGCCCGCATTCGCCGCCGAACCCAACGACCGCCTCGACACCGTTGTCGTGGTCGGCACCCATCGCAGCGACGTCACCGCCCTGCAAAGCGCCGCCCCGGTCGATGTGCTGAGCGGCGAAAAACTCCAGCAAACCGGTGCCAGCGACCTGTCCGCCGCGCTTACCGCGCTGTCGCCCTCCTTCAGCTTCCCACAGTCGCCGCAAGGTGCGTTTGCCGGCTCCATCGCCCAAGGCGCCTCGCTGCGCGGCCTGGCTTCGGACCAGGTACTGGTGCTGGTCAACGGCAAGCGCCGCCATACCAGCGCCAACGTCACCCGCCAGGGCCTGGTCAACGCCCGGGGCGCAGCAGCAGTGGACCTCAGCCTGATCCCGCTGTCGGCCATCGAACGGGTGGAAATCCTGCGCGACGGCGCCGCCGCCCAGTACGGCTCGGATGCCATCGCCGGGGTGATCAACATCGTGCTCAAGGAGCGCGACGAAGGCGGCAACGCCGGCTACCGCTTCGGGGGCTACAAGAAAGGCGACGGCCTGCAGCGCAAGTTCAGCGGCTGGAAGGGTTTTGCCCTGCCCAACGACGGCTTCCTGACCCTGGCCTTCGACGCCGGCAGCCAGGACCCCGCCAGCGATACCCGTGACGACAACCGCCTCTTCTACCCCGGCTCCACCAGCATCAACACACCGCGCGAGCAGAACAACCGCTACCGCAACTGGCGCTGGGGCTCGGGCAATGTCTCGGACCAGTACAACTTCACCGCCAACGCCGAAATGGGCTTGAGCGAGGGCCTGAGCGCCTATGGTTTCGCGACCTACGCCCACAAGAACACCGACGCCGAAAACTTCTTCGACCCACCCACCACCCTGCGCAGCAACTATGGCAGCGTAGCCCTGGCGCGCTACCAGGACGGCCGTCTGCCAGTCACCCGCTACGGCCTGGAAGACTATGCCGTCACCGGTGGCCTGCGCTTTGAAAACGACACTCTGGGCAACTTCGACCTGGCACTGAACTACGGTAACAACCGCGTCGACTCCACCGACCGCAACGCCATCAACCCCAGTTGGGGCACCATCAGCCCGTCGACCATCTATACCGGCCGCCGCGAAGCAGACCAGACCAACCTGACCCTGGACTGGACCCGCGACTTCGCCAACGAGTGGCTGTTCAAGCCATTGACCGTGTCCGCCGGGCTGGCCTGGCGCCAGGAAAACTACGACCTCAGCGAGGGCGACGCTGCCGGCTGGTCCAACGGGCCGCTGTTCAACACCATCGACCCCATTACGGGCCGACGCATTCCTGGTTACTACTCGGGGATCACCCAGGTCGATGCGGTGTCGCTGGACCGCCGCGTGATCGGTGCCTACTTCGATGTCGAAGCCCAGCTGACCGAGAAATTCCAGGCCGGCGTGGCGGTGCGCAGCGAGCATTACTCGGACTTTGGCGACACCACCAACGGCAAGCTGTCGCTGCGTTACGACTTCACCCCGCAAATTGCCGCACGGGCCAGCGCCAGCACCGGCTACCGCGCGCCCTCGCTGGTGCAGAGCGGGTTGTCGTCATTCAGCGTGCAGGTGGTGGAACAGCCACCGGGCAGTGGCAACTGGGTCGAGGTGCAGCAGCGCACCCTGCGCGCCGACAGCCCAGAGGCAGCCTTGCTCGGCGGCAAGGCGCTGAAACCGGAAGAGTCGACCAACTTCTCCGTGGGCCTGGTCTGGCAGCCACTGCCCAACGCCTCGGTCACACTCGACGCCTACCGCATCGACATCGACAACCGCATCACCCTGTCCGACCAGTTGCCCGCATCGGTGGTCGGCCCGATCTTCGCCGGCACGCCCTACGCCAACATCCAGAGCGCGGCGTTCTACACCAACATCGCCGACACCCGCACCGACGGCTTCGAGCTGGCCGGCCATTACCAGCTGGACGTGGGCCGCTGGGGGCGCGTGGACTTCAATGGCGGCTATGCGCGCAACAACACCCGCATCACCGGCCTGGACGACGTGGGCAACATCCCCGGCAACCAGATCATCGGCCGCAACACCCAGGGCCTGATCGAAGACGGCACGCCCAAGGACAAGCTGACCCTCAGCGCCAACTGGCTGTATGACGGCTGGAGCGTCACCGTGGCCCAGCGCCGTTATGGCGAGTGGCAGAACCGCAACGCCGCCAACCCCGCCCTGGACCAGACCTTCAGCCCGCAGTGGGTTACCGACCTGGACGTGTCGTACCACTTCGACCTGGGCCTGACCTTGTCGGCGGGCGCGATCAACCTGTTCGACAGCCACCCGGACAAGCTCAAGGGCGCGCAGCTGTATGGCGTGCCGAAATACTCCATTACCAGCCCGGAGGGGGCGCAGGGGGCGTTCTACTACACCAGTGTGAGTTACGATTTCTGATCTGAAAACGAGTGGGCGGCTTCTCGGGCAAACCCGCGAAGCCGCCAACACCGACACTGCTGACCGACTGCTGCTGCAGCAACACCCCGCTGCTTCCCCAGCACCACCCGCCTCCCTGCAGCCCTGTAATCCAGGGCCTGCGCCGCCTGGCACAGCTCTTGCGATAAGCCGTTACCCTCTGCTCTTCCAAGGCCAGCCATGCGCGTGCTCTCGTCCCTTACCTGGTTCATCTCACCCCTGGCCCTGCTCACCCTCTGGGCCGTGGTGGCCAATGCCGGACTGTTTCCGGCCAACCTGCTGATCCCGCCGCTGGAAGTGTGGCGCAGCCTCACCGACCTGCTGGCCAGCGGCGAGCTGCAGGAGCACCTGGCCGGCAGCCTGTCGCGGCTGGCCCTGGGCTTTAGCAGTGGCGCACTGGCCGGCCTGGCCTTTGGCGCGGCACTGGCCCTGTCGAAAACCGTGGAGGCTTACTGCGCGCCGCTGTTCCATACCCTGCGCCAGGTGCCGAGCATTGCGCTGATCCCGATGTTCGTGCTGCTGTTCGGCGTCGACGAAACCTTCAAGGTGGTGATCGTCGCCAAGACCGCGTTCTTCCCGGTGGCGCTGGCCACCTGCGAAGGCATCCGCGCGATCCCGCGCAGTCATTTCGAAGTGGCAGCGGTGTACCGCCTGCGCTGGCCCACCCTGGTAGGCCGGATTGCCCTGCCCGCCGCGGTCCCGGCCATTGTCACCGGTATCCGCGTGGCCCTCACCCGTGCCTGGGTGGTGCTGGTGGCCTGCGAACTGCTGGCGGCCGACAGCGGCCTGGGGCAGATGATCGAGATGGGCCGGCAGATGCTGCGCATCGATGTAGTGATGGTCGGCGTGGTGCTGACCGGGCTGATCGGTTTCTGCCTGGATTTCACCCTGCGCCGTGTGGAGCGGCGCCTGTCTGCCTGGCAAAGCCGCTGAGGAGGATGCGATGAAACTGCAGAATGTGCGTAGCCTGGTGTTACCGCTGTTGCTGCTCGGTGCCTGGGAATACGCCTCGCGCCAGGGCGCGACTGGCGCCTATGCCTTCGTACCGCTGGCGCAGGTAGGTAGCGCACTGGCCGAACTGCTGGCCAGCGGCGAGTTGCTGGTCAACCTGTGGGCGAGCCTGTTGCGCACCTGCAGCGGCCTCGCCATCGGCATCGTCGGCGGTGTCGGCCTGGGGGCGCTGATGGCCCTGTCCGTACCGGCCAACCGCCTGATCGCGCCGCTGTTCCATGCCATGCGCCAGGTGCCGATGCTGGGCTGGATCCCGTTGATTGCCCTGTGGCTGGGTAACGGTGAAGGCGCCAAGCTGCTGATCGTCAGCCTGGCGGCGTTGTACCCGATGGTGCTGAACACCTTTGAAAGCCTGCGCCAGGTCGCCGGCCCGCACCGTGAAGCCGCGCGAGTATTGATGCTCAGCCGTTGGCAGCAACTGTGGCTGATCCTGCTGCCGGCGGCGTTGCCAGGCATTGCCGCCGGCGTCTTGCAAGCGCTGGCCTTTGCCTGGGTAACCTCGGTAGGCAGCGAGTTGTTCCTGTCCGCCGGGGCTGGCCTTGGCAGCCTGATGATGAACGCCGAGGCCGCGGCGCGCATGGAGATCATCGTGGTCTGCGTGCTGTGTATCGGCCTGTGCGGCTACCTGATGTCCTGGCTGTGTTCCTTGCTTACCCGCCGCCTGCTGCGCTGGCAGCCCACCCGTTGAAAGGCCCTATCATGAACGCTATCGCCCATGCCTTACCCACCAGCGCCAGCCCTGGCGCCCTGACCATCCGCGGCCTGAGCAAGACCTACCCGCTCAAGGGCAAGCCGGTGCCGGTACTCGAAGGCATCGACCTGGACATTCGCCCCGGCGAGTTCGTCAGCATTCTCGGCGCCAGCGGCTGCGGCAAGTCGACCTTGCTGCGGCTGATCGTCGGCCTTGACCAGGATTACCAGGGGCAGATCCTGCTGGACCAGCAGGCGCTGCGCGGGCCGGGCCTTGAGCGCGGCATCGTGTTCCAGGACCACCGCCTGTTCCCGTGGATGACCCTGCAGCAGAACATTGCCCTGGCCTTGAAGAACCATAGGTTGCCAACAGCTGAAAAGAACCGGCTGGTGGCCGAGCATATCGAACTGGTGGGCCTGGGCGGTTACGAGCAGGCCTATCCGCACCAGCTGTCTGGCGGCATGGCCCAGCGCGCGGCAATTGCCCGGGCACTGGTGAACAAGCCCAAGGTGCTGTTGCTGGACGAACCGCTCGGCGCGCTGGATGCCTTGACCCGGGTGCGTTTGCAGCAGGAGCTGCAACGCATCTGGGTACAGGAGCGCTGCACCGTGATCATGGTGACCCATGACATCGAAGAGGCGCTCTACCTGGGTGACCGGGTGATCGTGATGGATGCGCAGCCTGGCAGGATAAAGGAAGACATCAGCATCTCCCTGCCCCATCCACGCCGACGAGACAGCGCACGCCTGCACGAGCTCAAACAGCGTCTGGTGCAAGAACTGGCCGGAACCTGACTTGGGTCAAAGGTCAAGCGCACCACGGTGCAAGGCGTTCAGCATGCGCGCGGCGTCAGCGCCGCCCTCGTCCAGCAGGAACAGCGCGGTGCCACTCAAGGCGGGTTGTGAATCGGCCAGCCCGTCGCCTATCAAGGCCAACGGACACACGATCGCCATCTGCAACGCACGCAAGCGCCTGATCAAGGTGGGGCTTACCGGCGCCTGAACTTTTATCACCAGCGCCGCAGGCTGCATGGCCGCACACACCATCGGGAGCTCTTCCAGCGGCTGCCCGCAACCGAGCACTTCGATACGCTGTTGCTCGCTGCTCAACAGAAGCCCTGTGCACAACACCTTGAGTTCGGCCTGGCCCTCGGCAGCGGCAAGCAACACCCGCGGCGCGTCGACCTGGTTCATCTGCAGACGCAGCAGCAAGCGGGCGCGCAAGAACGTGTCGAGAAACAACCACTGGCTACGCTGACCTGGCGCCGCCCCTGAAGCCAAGTCATGCCACACCGGCATCAGCACGTCTCGCAGCACGGTGGCCTTGGGAAAGAGTGTGAACAACTGACCATGGATGCCTTCCAGTGCCTGAACATCGAATGCCTTGGATGCGGATTCCACGGCGGCGCGCCATTGGTCAAAGGCAGAACGCTGCTGGGCAGACACCTCAGGCTGGCCTGCGAGCCTGTCGCCGACTTTGCTGATCGGCACGCCGTTGCCGGTCCAATGCAAGATGTCGCGTATGCGCTGGACATCTCGCGCCGTATACAGGCGATGGCCGCCCTCGGTGCGCTGCGGGCTGAGCAATCCATGGCGCCGCTCCCAGGCACGCAAGGTCACCGGGTTGACGCCGGTCAAGCTGACCACATCGCGCATGGGTAGCAAATCGGGTGGGGTGGCGTCAGTCATCACGAAGGGGTTTCCAGATGGAAGAACATTCTAAACCCATATGCACCTTCTGCGACGAGCCTCCTTGGTTCATCATGCAACTTACGGCGCCTGAGCCTTCTGTACAGAAGCTACGCTGCGCCTATCGCATACGAAACGCCTGTAGGTGGGCCCTATGATCAACGCGAAACTCCTGCAACTGATGGTCGAGCATTCAAACGATGGCATCGTCGTCGCCGAGCAGGAAGGCGACGACAGCATCCTTATCTACGCCAACCCCGCGTTCGAACGGCTGACCGGCTACTGCGCCGACGACATCCTCTATCAGGACTGCCGTTTTCTTCAGGGCAAGGATCATGACCAAGAGGGCCTTGCAGCCGTCCGCGAGGCGATCCGCGAAGGCAACCCCTGCCGCCAGGTGCTGCGCAACTATCGCAAGGACGGGAGCCTGTTCTGGAACGAGTTGTCCATCACGCCCGTGCGCAACGAGGCGGATCAGCTGACGTACTACATCGGTATCCAGCGCGACGTCACAGCACAGATTTTCGCTGAGGAAAAGGTACGCGAGCTAGAGGCTGAAGTGGCTGAATTGCGCCGACAACTGGGGCAGGCCGAGCGCTGACTAAACCGGGCGCGATGGAAACAGGCCTGCTACGGGTGCCGATACGGGCCTTCGCCCTACGCCTGCTCTGGCGCCTTGCGGCGTGGCGCTGACCTGCGGCATCGCTCGGAGCAGTAGCGCACCTGCTCCCAACAGCGCGCCCAGCGCTTGCGCCAGTTGAACGGCCGGCCGCACACCACGCAGACCTTGCTGGGCAGATGGCTCTTTTTCATACCACTTGCTCGGCATCGAGCCGCGCCAACAGTGACTGGCCACGCTGCCACACCGCATCGCGGCGGCTGGCCGACATCCCATCGAGGCTACGATAGACCAGCGCCAGGCGCGGGTTAGCCGAAAGCAGTGAGCGATGGCGAATAAGAAAATGCCAGTACAAGGCATTGAACGGGCAGGCATCTTCCTCGATCACCTGGTCGACCCTGTAGCTGCAAGCCTTGCAATGATTGGACATGCGCTGGATATAACGACCACTGGCGCAATAGGGCTTGGACCCCAGATAGCCGCCATCGGCATGCATGACCATGCCTAGCGTGTTGGGCAGTTCGACCCAGTCGAAGGCATCCATGTAGACCGCCAGGTACCACTCGCAGATCGCGCCAGGCACGATACCGGCCAGCAAGGCGAAGTTGCCGGTAACCATCAACCGCTGGATATGGTGAGCGTACCCCAACCGCAGGGTTTGCCCGATAGCCTGCTCCATGCAGCGCATGCGGGTGCGCCCGGTCCAGTAGAATTGCGGCAACGCGCGCTCGTTGCCCAGGTAATTGAGCCCGGCATACTCCGGCATGCGCAGCCAATAAATGCCCCGCACATATTCGCGCCAGCCGATCAACTGGCGAATGAAACCTTCGGCTGCATTGAGCGGTACCCGCCCTTCGCGCCAAGCCCTGTCGACCTCCTGGCACAGACAACGCACGTCCAGAAGCCCGATGTTCAGCGCCGCACTGATGCGCGCGTGGAACAGATACGGCTCGCCTTCGGCCATGGCGTCCTGGTAGTCACCGAAAGCCGCCAGGCCGAAGTCCAGAAAATGCTGCCAGAGCTGTTGTGCCTCGCCATGGGTCACGGGGTAGTCGAAGCCGTCGATGGCCCCGTAGTGGTCGCTGAAGCGCTGACGTACCAGGGCGATCACCGCTGCCGTGATGCCGTCCTGGGCGAAATGCGCAGCGAACGGCCCGCGCAACTGGCCAGGTAACGACTTGCGATTCTCGCCATCAAAATTCCAGGCCCCACCTGCCGGACTGCCGTCGGGCTCCATGAGCAGGCCGGTTCGCTTGCGCATGCCTCGGTAGAAGTGCTCCATGCGCAGCTGGCGTCGCTCGTGGGCCCAGCGCGCGAAGGCTTCGCGCGAGCACAGAAAACGCGTATCCCGATGCCACACAAGGGGCAATGCGGCGTCGCGCAAAGCCTGCTCCAAGCGCCACTCGCCGCACTCGGTGAGGTGAATGTGCGTGGCGCCCAAGGCCTGCTGCCAGCGACGCAACTCGCCAACGATGCTACCGCTGTTGCCGTCAGCGTCGAGCTCGACATAATGCACTTGCCAACCCCGCTCACGCAGGGCCTGGGCAAAGTGGCGCATGGCGCTGAAGATGAGAACGATCTTGAGCGGGTGATGCGGCACGTACCGGGCCTCACTCTCCACTTCCGCCATCAGAACAGCATCGCGGGCAGGGTCAAGCGTGGCCAGGCTTGCCAAGTCGAACGACAGCTGGTCACCCAGCACCAGGCCCAGGCGCATCGTTCTGGCTACCACTGGCGGGTGAGCGATATCGGCAGACGCAGCGGCGCAATGGGGCCGTCACGTTGCCCGCACATCTCATCGTGCACCACCTGCTGAACCAGCATGCAAGGCACCGGGGGCAGGTCTGCCAGCACCTGCCGCAGTTCGGTCGTGGAGCGCACACGAACGGGCTGCCCATGGGCATCGTTCAATGTCAAAGGGCCAGCGTCGGTCAAGGCGCGAAGCAGGTAGAAGCCCCCCTCCAGGGAGAGCAGTTCAAGTTCCTTTGCCTCGCCGGTAGAGATCAATTGAGTGAGCGCGATCAGGTTCATGGTGTGCCCCTCGGGCAGGCGGCGGAGAACAGGGTGATCGGAACCCTCTTCACAACTCGAGCGGTTGATCAGGGATGTCGTCATCTGCGCAGCAGAGTGCGCCATACTGACCTCGATCACGCCAAAAATACTGTACAACAATTGTATTTTGTACAGATATTATATCGCCTTGTATAGATTTCAATAGTCGGTTCGCTCCTGTCGGCCAACGGGTAACGGACGACGCAAAGCGGAACTGGAAGGAATTGCTCATGCTGTACATAGTCATGCTCGGTGGTCGCCATCCACGGGCCAGCATCGAAGTACACGATGTGGTGTTCGTGCAGGCTGACTCCCTTGACCAGGCCTACCCGCAACTGTGCCAGGCCTGGTTCGGCAGCCGCCCAGGCCTGCACATCGACTCATGGATGGAGGTCGACGGTATTGACCGGTACCGTGTCGAGTTCAGTGACGTGGCGCCGGGCCCGGACGAGCCCCGCCTGTTCTTCATCAACCTTGGCGGCTACGAGGACAGGACATTTGGCGAGGCTCACCGCTACCTGCTGGTGGTGGCCAGGGATAAGGCCGAGGCCAGGCAACTGGGCAAACAACGCCTGCAGGCAAGCTGGCTCAAGCCGCATACCGATACGGTGCTGGATGTCGACGACTGCTTGCCGATCGACTGGGTGAACGGCCGCTACGTGCACCTGATGGAAGGCACCCATGGCGGCTTACGGCAATACAGCGACTATATTCTGCTCTGAGCGCTCCACGTGCCGCCGCCACCCTTGCGGTCACTTCCACTTGCCAGCGGCGGCTACGGGTCGTCAGTTCAGCCTGGCAGGCTCAAAAATGCGCCTTGAGCAATACACTCAGCGCATTCTGATCGGTCGGGAACCCATGGCTGTCCTCGATCCCATATTTGTCTGACCAGTAGTCCCACTCCACACCGGCGTAAAACCGCTTGGCCGTGTACCCCAACGCCTTGCCGACGTCGTACTTGATCTGCGGGTTGAAGTGAAAACTCTTGGCCACATAGTTCGAGGTGCCCTTGCGACCGACGTCATTCACATACCATTCCAGGTAACCGTCGAAGAGAATGTCCGAACGCCCCAGCGGAAGAGTCATGGCCCAGGTCGGGTTGATTTGCCACTGCCCCGATGCCTTGCCGGTGATGCCATCGGGCTTGCGATAGTAGGTATTGAGCGAGAAGCGATCGAAACCTGGCAGTTGCAGGTCCACTGCAGGCCCCAGCAGGTATCGGCGAATGCGCCCCTCGCCGCGCTCGTAGGTCGCCGCGATCAGCACATCCTTGATCACACCGTAGCGCAGGTTCTGCCCGCTGATCTTGCCCAGCGACAGCCGCGGAGAGAACTCCCCGTAATACGTATACCCCTCGCTGCCGGACAATCCGTTCGACCATTTGTTGTCGACGAACAGAAACACATCCCCCCACGTCCAACCGCTGGCATGTTCGAAGGTGATGGTCTGCTGAATGTCGTTACCGGTGCCATCGACCTTGTAGTTGTGGCCATAGAGGTAGCTGAGGCTGTTGTCGCTCCACATCAGCGGGGCGGACTGGGCACTGGCACTTGCCAGCGTGCAGAGCGGCAGGAGGCTGTGGCAGAACCAGGCGAGTGGGTTGAGTTTCATGGGCATCCCTTGGGTCGAGGTCGGTGAAGTTCACCGGCAAGGGACAGCGGACAGACCTCGCCTCTGACCACGCAACTGCGCATGGTGCCACCCTTGCCGGGTGTGCGGCGTGACGCCGCCAGAGCAATGTCCCATGCCTTATCAAGGCACTGACCGCTTCTACTCGGGCATGCCCTTGCAGGGCGCGTGCCAGTCGATCGAATACAGCGAACCGCAACTATTGTGACCAATTGGGCAACCTAATGAATACCATCCGGCACTCACATTGAGCACCTTAATGGCGCCGGCAGGCACCAACATGCACCGTCGCGGCACACTGCCCTGCCCCGGCAGCACCCTGCAAGCTGCCATCTGCCATGGCGCTGGGTGGCTTGCAGGAACTGGCACGCTTCTGGCTTTACAGACTTTCGAGTAGAAGCGGTCAGTGCCTTGATCAGGCATGGGACATTGCTCTTGCGCCCCTGAACGGGCGTACATCCGAGTGGATGTTTGCGCGCGGCCTTTGGGCCCTGGGCAAGAGAGCAGTGTCAGCCGTGAACGCTCGCCCTTCTCCAGTTGCGTCGCTTCTCCACTCGGTCTTCTCGCCGAGGGGCTGACCTGGCCCCCCGACGGATTTCGAATCGAGGTGGAGAACAATCATGAAAAACCGCTTTGGCTTGACTCGACCGCTTCGCTCGCTGCTGACAGGGCTCGGTGCGCTGCTCGCCGGCGCACCCCTGGCCATGGCCGGCGACAAAGTCGTGCTGCTGACTTCCTGGTACGCCCAGGCCGAACAGGGTGGCTTCTACCAGGCCCTGGCAGAGGGGCTGTACCAGCGCGAAGGCCTGGACGTGACCATCCGCATGGGTGGCCCCCAGGTCAACGGCATGCAGTTGCTGGTCAGCAAACAGGCCGACTTCATCGTCAATTACGACCTGCAGATTCTCAAGAGCGTAGAGCAAGGCCTGCCGGTGGTAGCGGTGGCCGCCCCGTTTCAGGGCGACCCGCAAGGCCTGATGACCCACGCGGACATCAGCGGCCTGGACCGCCTGCAAGACAAGCAGGTGCTGGTGTCCACCTCCGGCCAGCAAACCTGGTGGCCTTGGCTCAAAGGCAAATACCAGCTCAAGGACAACCAGGCGCGCCCCTACACCTTCAACCTGCAACCGTTCCTCGCAGGCCCTGACACTACCCAGCAGGCCTACGCCAGTTCGGAGCTGTTTCAGGCCATCAAGGCCGGTCAGAAACCCAACTTCTTTCTGTTCGCCGATGCCGGTTACCCGCCTTATGGCTCCACCATAGCCACCCGCCAGGACATCATCGAGCAACACCCACAGCGCGTGGCCGCGTTCGTGCGGGCCTCGCTGGAGGGCTGGCAGCGCTATCTGGAAAACCCCGCCCCAGGCAATGCGCTGATCAAGCGCGACAACCCCAACATGAGCGATGAGCTGCTGGCCTGGGGCGTCTCGACCCTCAAGCAACACCAGTTGCTGACCCGAGGCGATGCGGCTACCCGAGGCATCGGCACCATGAGCGACGCCCGCTGGCAAGCCACCCGCGACTTCATGGTCGAGGCCGGCCTGCTCGGCGCCACCGCGCCCTGGCAGAAGGCCTACACCACACGCTTCGTACAAGACCTCAGCGTGCTGCCCAGCACCGCCAGCCGCTAACCCGGCCCGTCACTTCCAACTGCAAGGAGCCGAATCATGTTGGTCACCAAACAACCTGTATTGCGCCGTTTCTGGTACGCCCTTCTGCCGATGTCCGCGCTGGACGATGGGCCAAAACCCTTCACCCTGCTGGGTGAAGCCCTGGTGCTGTGGAAACGCCCCGATGGCACCCCGGTGGCGATGCGCGACCGCTGCTGCCATCGCACCGCCAGGCTATCCAAAGGCTTCGTCAGCGAAGACGGCAACATCGCCTGCGGCTACCACGGCTGGGAATACGACTGCAGCGGCGCATGCGTGAAGATCCCGCAGAACCCGACAGGTGCGATCCCAGCGGGTGCCGCCGTCAAGGCCTATCACTGCCAGGAGCGCTATGGCTATGCCTGGGTGGCCCTGGACGATCCGCTGCAGCCAATACCCGACTTCCCCGAGGACGGCGCACCCGGCTACCGGCGCATCTTCCAGTTCTACGAAGAATGGAAAACCAGCCCGCTTCGGGTCATGGAAAATTCATTCGACAACTCGCACTTCTCCTTTGTGCACAAGGCCAATTTCGGTTTGTTCGACCAGCCGCAACCGGCCAGCTACGAGTTCCGCGAAACCGACTACGGCTTCGAAGCCGAGACCCGCGTGCCAATCCGCAACCCTGAGGCAAGCTTCGCCATCACCGGCAGCCGCGCACCGATCACCGAACGCCACCTGGTCAACCGCTATTACCTGCCATTTTCGCGACGCTTTGGCTGCATGTACCCGGACAGCGGCATCCATCACATCATCTACAACTGCGCCACGCCGATCGACGATGGGCGCCTGATGCTGGTGCAGTGGCTGTACCGCAACGACAGCGAAGCTCAATGCTCGACCCAGGCGCTGATCGACTGGGACGCAGCGATCACCGCCGAAGACCGCGACATTCTCGAGGCCACCGACCCCGATGCCTGTGTCGATACCCGTCGGCGCGTCGAGCTGCACATGCCCTCGGACAAGCCCGGGCTGGTGATTCGCCGGCAATTGCTGGGCTTGCTCGAAGCCCATGGCGAAAGCGAAGTGTTCGCCAGCCACTGACAGCCGTTCAGCGCCCCGGTGCGCCGGGGCATCTGCCACCGCTCATAGCCAAATGGGAAAGCGCCCATGTTGATACAGACCTTGCCCGAAGCCGACGCCCGCCCACAGGCAAACTTGCCTGCCGATGTCATAAGCGCCGAGACCCCGCTGTTCGCCAACCAGGTTGAAAAGACCTACAGCAATGGCACCCACGCCTTGCGCCGCGTCAGGTTGGCGATCCAGCGCGGCGAGTTCGTCTCGTTGCTGGGCCCTTCGGGTTGCGGCAAAAGCACCTTGTTGAAGATGTTCGCGGGCCTGGAACAACCCTCTGCCGGCCATGTGCGCTGGTGGGGCAAGGAGGCCCAGGAGCGTGACCCACAAGCGGGCGGAGCAAGCCAGCGCCTGGCGATGGTGTTCCAGGAAGCCACCTTGATGCCTTGGGCCAAGGTGCAAGACAACGTACGGCTGCCTCTGGACCTGGCCGGTGTGCCCCGGGCCCACAGCCAGGCCAAGGTGCAGGCAGCGCTGGAACAGGTGGGCCTGGGTGCATTCGGCGGGGTTTACCCGCGCGAGCTATCGGGCGGCATGCAGATGCGCGCATCGATTGCCCGGGCGCTGGCCACCGAGCCCAACCTGCTGCTGATGGACGAGCCGTTTGGTGCGCTTGATGAGTTCACCCGCAACAAGCTCGACACCGACCTGCGCCGCCTCTGGGCAGAGCGCGACCTGACGGTGGTCTTCGTCACCCATAGCATCTTCGAGGCGGTGTACCTGTCGTCGCGCGTGGTGGTGATGGGCGCCCGCCCCGGCCGGGTGATCGCCGATGTCGCCATCGATGGCCCGCTGGAACGCGACGAGGCCTACCGCACCTCGCCGGCCTTCATCGCCCAATGCGCCCACCTGTCCCGGCTGCTGGCCCAGGCCAACAGCGAGCACTGCTGAGAGCTCCGCCATGAACCGACTTCCCGCTCCCTGGCTACACAACCCCACCGTATTGCGCATCGCTTCGCCATTGCTGGTTGGCGCCGTGCTGCTGGGTCTCTGGCAATTGGCATGTATTGCCTGGCAGGTGCCGGTCTACCTGGTGCCCTCGCCGGCCGACATCGCCCGAACGCTGATCAGTGATGGCCCGATGTTGCTGGGCGCGCTGTGGATGACCCTGAAGATCACCTTCCTCTCGTTCGCCCTCGCCGTGATCATCGGTACCCTGGCGGCGTTCGTCTTCGTGCAGAGCCGCCTGGTCGAGGCCTGCCTGTTCCCCTACGCCATCTTGCTGCAGGTGACGCCGGTGGTGGCCATTGCACCGCTGATCATCATCTGGTGCAGCGACACGACACTGGCGCTGGTGATTTGCGCCACCCTGGTGGCAGTGTTTCCGATCATCGCCAATACCGTGCTGGGGCTGCGCAGCGTCAACCCCGGGCTGCTCAACCTGTTCCGCCTGAACCGCGCCAGCCGCTGGCAGGTGCTGCTGCGCCTGCGCATCCCCAGTGCCTTGCCGTGTTTCTTCGCCGGCCTGCGGATTGCCAGCGGCCTGGCACTGATCGGCGCGGTGGTGGCCGAGTTCGTGGCCGGCACCGGTGGCAGCAGCGCGGGGCTGGCGTACCAGATCCTGCAAGCGGGCTTTCAGCTCAACATCCCGCGCTTGTTCGCCGCCCTGGTGCTGATCGCCCTGACTGGCGTCGCGCTGTTCAGCCTGATGGCCCTACTGGCTCGCCTGAGCCTGCGTCACTGGCACGAAAGTGAACTGGTTTAGGCCCTTGGAGACTCACATGACGTATTCCGACAGCTGGCTGATCCGTAACGCCAGCGCCATTCTCACCGGCCTGCGTGGCGCAGCAGCGCGCCATGCCGGGCCCGATATCCGCATCAGCCACGGGCGCATCACGGCCCTTGGCGCCTTGCAGCCACAACCCGGCGAGCAGGTGCTCGATGCGACCGACTGCGTGGTCTACCCAGGCTGGGTGAACACCCACCACCATCTGTTCCAGTCGCTGCTCAAGGGCATCCCGGCAGGCATCGACCAGAACCTCGGGGCATGGCTGGCTGCTGTCCCCTATCGCTACCGCGGGCTGTTCGACGAGCACAGCTTCCGCCTGGCCGCGCGCATCGGCCTGGTGGAACTGGCCCGCTCCGGTTGCAGTACGGTCGCCGACCATCATTACCTCTACCTGCCAGGCATGGCCTTCGACAGCGCGCAGATTCTGTTCGAGGAAGCCCAGCGGCTGGGCCTGCGCTTCGTGCTGTGCCGAGGCGGCGCAACCCAGGTGCGCCAGGCCGAGGGGCCGACGAGCGCAGGGCCGGAAACCCTGGAGCAGTACCTGGACGATGTCGGGCGCCTGGTGCGCACCTACCACGACAGCGCCGCCGACGCCTGGCGCCGCGTGGTGATGGCACCGACCAGCCCGCCCTACTCGATGCCACCGGAACATCTGCGTGAAACGGCCCGCGCTGCCCGCCAGCTGGGGATCCGCCTGCACAGTCACCTGAGTGAGACGGTGGAGTACCAGAACGAAGTGCAGCGCCGCCATCAATGCTCACCCGTGGCCTTCTGTTCCGAGCACGAGTGGCTCGGGACGGACGTCTGGTTCGCCCACCTGGTCAAGCTCGATACCGAGGAAATCCGCCTGCTGGGCGCAACCGGCACCGGCGTCGCCCACTGCCCGCAGAGCAACGCCAGGTTGGGCAGTGGCATCGCCGATATCGTCGCCCTGGAGGCAGCGGGCGTGCCGATCTCGATCGGGGTGGACGGGGCAGCTTCCAACGAAGCCTGTGACATGATCAGCGAAACCCATGCCGCCTGGCTCATGCAACGAGCCAAGGGCGGCGAACGGGCTTTGCCCGGCCATGCCGCAGGCACACGCGAAGGCGGCGCGCATGTCGCCTGCGTGGAGGACGTGGTGCGCTGGGGCACGGCCGGTGGCGCCCAGGTGCTGGGGCTTGACGCGGTGGGTACAGTGCAGGTGGGGATGGCGGCTGACCTGGCGCTCTATCGGCTTGATCAGCCGCGCTACTTTGGGCTGCATGACCTGGGTATTGCACCGGTGGTCGGCGGTGGGCGGCCGACCTTGCGGGCATTGCTGGTTGGCGGCCAGCTGCGGGTGGAAAACGACACGCTCCCTGGTATCGACCTCACTGAGCTGGGCCACCAGGCCCGCGAGGCCGTGGTGCGTCTGCAACGGGCAGCGGGGGTGCGCGCATGAGCTGGGTATCCTTGCACGTGCGCGCCCTGCGCCTGGAAGCCGAAGACGTGCTGGGTATCGAACTGGACCTGCCCGGCGGCGGCCCCTTGCCCTTCAGCTGGGCCGCCGGCGCCCATGTCGATCTGCGCCTGGGCAACGGCCTGGTGCGCCAGTACTCGGTGATCAGCCTGCCCGAAGACGGCCACCTGTACCTGGCTGTCAAACGTGAGCCTGTTTCGCGGGGTGGTTCGCAATGGCTGCATGAACAGCTGCGCTTGGGGGCCTGCGTGGAAGTCGGCACGCCACGCAACCAGTTCGCCCTGGCGTCTGGCACCGGCCCGGTGATCCTGGTGGCGGCCGGCATCGGCATCACCCCCCTGTTGCCCATGTACCGCCACTGCCAGCTGCAGGGCCGCGCGGTGCGCCTGCTGTATTTCACCCGGCACGTGCACCAGGCACCGCTTGTCCCGCGCCAGGGGCCGCAACCTGAAGTGTTCGCAGGCCTGCGCGCTGCGCAGGTTCGCGAGTGCCTGGCTGAGCAACTGCCAGCCTGGCAACCTGAGGCCAGCGTGTATTGCTGCGGGCCAGCCGGGTTCATGACAAGTGTCGAGCAGGCCGCCTTGGCCCTTGGCTGGCCTGCCACTGCGCTGCACCGCGAACACTTCAAAGCAGTCGAGGCGCCAGCCCAGGCTGACGGTAGCTGTGTCCTGGTGCTGCAACGCAGCGGGTGCGAGGTTCAAGTCCGCGCCGGCGAAAGCCTGGTGCAGGCCGCCGCGCGAGCTGGGGTGGAGCTGCCTGTTTCCTGCGGCATGGGCATCTGCGGTGCCTGCCTGTGCCGGGTCACCGATGGCGAGCCGTTGCACCGTGACGACTGCCTCAGCGAGGCCCAGCGCAACAGTGGGGAATGGATCGCCCCCTGCGTCTCGGGCGCACGCGGTGCTCGCCTGGCGCTGGATGCCTGACCTCGGGCAGATGAGGTGAGGCGGCACTGGCAGGAATGAACGATGCGCAGGCCGGGATGATCGCAGGCACCACCAGCGCGACATCGCTAATCAGCACAACGCTCAGCGTGGCACTGATCGGCGGCGTTTTTTACACGTTGCCGGGCCCCGTTGGCGTATGTCGCGCTGAAACGCCACATCCAGATGGACGATTGCTAGTTGACGGTGGTTTCGGTGTGTTTGCGGGCACTGGGCGAGACATCAATGTTTTCACCCCAGCGCGGCATATCCTCTACTTCCAATCCAAAGCTATCGAGCGCACGTGCTACCGAATGATCGACAACATCCTGGAGCGTTTTAGGGCGCGTGTAAAATGCCGGCACTGGCGGATGAATAACGCCTCCCAGGTCGCTCACAGTCAGCATGTTGCGCAAATGGCCTGAGTGCAGCGGAGCCTCACGAACCATGAGTACCAACCGGCGCCGCTCTTTGAGCACGACGTCCGCCGCCCGCGTAAGCAGCGTGGTCGTGACCCCGCTGGCAACCTCAGCCAAGGTACGTACCGAACAAGGGGCTATCAGCATGCCCAGGGTGCGGAACGAGCCACTGGCAATGCTTGCTCCCACGTCTCCAATCCGGTGCACATGGTCAGCCAGTGAGTACAACTCATCACGGCTGAGATCCGTTTCGTATGCGCGCGTCATCTCGCCCGCCTTGGATACCACCAAGTGACTTTCGACCCCAAGTGCCTTCAGCATTTGCAGGGCCCGGATGCCGTAAATAATCCCAGTAGCGCCGCTGATGCCGACTACCAGACGCTGTCGTGAACTACTCATGCGTTACTCCGTGGGAAAAGCTCTGGCGCGTATGGATGTGGGTCGACGTCGACGAATTCCGCACGAGTGAAATGATCGCGCAAGTGGAACGGCGCGGTGCAGTCGAAGATGGTCTTGCAGGTCAGGCCACGCACCAGAAGCGCGGGGTTGTATTCAGGCCCCTGCGAAGGATCCAGCACATGCCCCGGAACGCCGGGGATGAAGAGCGTGTCCATGTCGCCTTGATAGCGGGTTTGCATGGCCCACAGCACATCGTCGGAGTCGAAGGGGTCTACATCCTCATCCACGATGATCACGTTTTTCAGTTCCCGGTACACACCCAGTGCGATAAGCGCAGCCTGGCGTTGACGCCCTTCGTCACTTGCCTTGCGCTTGGCAACCTGAAGGATCGCCAATAATTTCCCGCCGCCGGCGGTGTGAGCGTAAACATTGGTCAAGAAGCCTGGCATCGCCAGTTCGACGGCGTTTCGGATACTGGCCTCAGTAGGGATACCTGCAAGGCTTGTATGCTCTTCCCCGGGCCCGACGAGGGTTTGCAGAATCGCCCCGCGCCGCATGGTGACGCCGGTGACCCGAATGACCGGCAGAGAAGGATTGGCCGGGCCGTTGTAGCCGGGAAACTCAGGCATCGCGTGCCCCGTATCTGTGTTGATATCCTCGCGCATCCGCTCGTTCGGGAGGATCTCACCCTCGATCACTATTTCCGCTCGGGCGATCGACTTTTGCTTCACGGTCACCGCGTCAACGAGCTCGACACCCTGGCCGCGCAGGCCCCCTGCAATTTTCAGTTCATCGAAACCCCGCGGCGTGGTCGGTGCTTCGAAGCACGCACCGATTGGGATGGCGGGATCGAGCCCCATGTTGATGGTAATCGGCAGGGGCTTGCCGGCGGCTTCAGCCTTCTGACGGAAGTGATCGATATGGCGGTCTGGAGCAAAGAAGATCGTCAGCTTATCGCGATCCTGGACGCAAAGTCGGTGGATCGTCACATCGGTATGCCCCTCATCCGGATCACTGCCCAGCACCAGACCCAAGCAGAAAAACGGGCCTGCGTCTTCAGCAGTATTGGTCGGCGCCGGCAGTAGGGTACGCAGGTCAAAGTCAGGATCGCGGGCATCAAGCACGATCTCTTGGCACGGTGCATCGGCACGGTCGACCATCACCGGATCGATTGGATTTTGGACTGCCTCACCCATGCGTTCTGCAAGCTTGTCGGGCGCGCTGTCCAGCAACAGGCCCACCCGCTCGCGGCTAGCCATCAACCCGACCAGAACCCGTGAGCCTGGATAGCCTTCGATGTTGTTGAAGATCATCGCCGGGCCAAGCTGAGTCGGTCGCTTGACCGTGCCACCTGCCCCCACACGGCGATATACCCCGGCCAATTGCGCTTTGGGGCTCACAGGGTGACTGGTTTCCAGCAGTTGCCCCGGATGTGCCTGCAATCGTGCCAGGGCAGTGCGCAGGTCATTGATAGGCTGCTTTTCCATGGGTCGTTACCTCGCTTGGCTGCACGTAAGATGAGGTAAACGATGAAGGGAAAAGAGCGCTGAAACCATACAGCAGAAGGTGCATTATCGATAAGAAAAAACTTATGATTAGCTCATGAACACTTCCCTGCGCCGCCTGGCCTACTTTCTCGACGTGTGCGAAACCCTTCATCTTGGTAAATCTGCTGAGCGGCTGGGTATTGCGCAACCGGCTCTTAGCCAGCAAATCAAGAAGCTGGAGACGGAAACAGGCGTGCAGCTGTTCTTGCGCCGCAAGCGTGGCATCGAGCTGACGATCGCAGGGCAAGCGTATCGAACAGAGGTGCAGCGCCTGCTTGCCATGCACCGGCACGCCAACGAAGTCGCTCAACGCACAGCACGAGGCGAGCTGGGATCGATCCACGTGGGGTATATCGGTTCGGCGATGTTCGAGCCTGAATTTCCTGCACTGCTCAAGCGCCTGCGCCATAGGTTTCCCGGCATTGCGTTGACGCTCGATGAACAGCGTATCGAGGAACAACTGCAGTCACTGCTGCGTGGTGAAATCGACATCGCAGTCGTGCGTGGCCCTCTCGGAGTGCTCGCGCCGAACCATGTTAAAAAAGCCGGTGTGCGTAATCCGCTGATCGTGGCTTTGCCAAGTGACAGCCCTTTGCTGGTGAAGCCGCTATTGACTATTTCCGAGCTGGCTGACGAACCTTTGATCAGTTTCAGCGACCCTTCCAACTTTGCTATTCAGCAAATCGTCAGCACCTTGGCGCAGCGCGCTGGAGTAACGCTCAAGGTGGCATGGCAGGTACCCGAGGTGGCAAGCATCCTCGGGCTCGTGGCAGCAGGCTTGGGGTACGGTATCGTTCCGGCATCAATTGCCAACCTGACCATGCCGACGGTGTGTTTCCGGCCCTTGGCCGATGAGGGCGCCTATTCCGAGTTATGGTACATCTGGGATGCAGGACGAGTGACTCCGGCGATCGAGCGCTTTCTTGAGCTTCTTTGAACGCCGACACGGCAGTGCATGCAGCTGTCGCCAGCGGTATGAGAAACGCCATTTTGTGAGCCTGGAGAATGCCCGGGAAACCAGGGGCGCTTCACACGAATGCTTGCTCATCTCTCCTGCGGCTTGAGCAGAATTGCCACAGCGCTAATCAGGTTGCACGCTACCCCTTGTCGCCTTTTTGTACCATTCGGTACATTCCATGATTAGAATCCGCGTCCATTGCTAATTGTTCTACAAACTAACGATCTGTTACTCGGAGCCTATTGAGTCGATGCGAGCGGATTCATATCGTCTATTGAACGTTCTAGAGCATCAGATGCTGCTCGAAGACTGCAGCAGTAGTTCAACCCCGGTTGAAGAGCAACTGAAACTCGTCATTCGCGGACAATCCACATTGAGTGAACTCGAGCGTCTGTTTGGCCCTTCCGAAAAATGTGAGACTTGGGGTGATGTGAGGCTATTGCGCTGGCAGTTTGCGTATACGGAGTTGGATTTAGCCCTTGGCGACCCTCAGGTGCTCACAGTAGCGATCGACGGGAACGGCCGGATAACGGACTTCGCCCTCGTCTAGATCATTGAGTGCAATGGCCTCCTGCACTGTTGGCCCAGAGCTTCTGGGCCTGTCCCGCTGCTCGGCCTGAGCATAACCGTTGGCCAACTCATGCGCCTGGGCGCGACTCACTTTACCTCGGCCTCGATCGGATGGATCGTAGCCCATTCTTTGAAGTGCTCGATGAACGCTCGCACAGGTGGGGCCATATTCTCCCTGGACGGGTACACGGCATAGACGCCTACATTCGGTTCCACATTCCAATCGGGCAACGCCTCGACCAACCTACCTGATACAAGATCGGGTTTGACATGCCAGTCTGCCAAGAGCGCGATGCCATGGCCATCCAACGCCATCTGCCTGACGACCTCCGCCTGGCTCGATTCGAATCGGCGCTTGATCTTGATCGATTGCTGGCTACCACCTTTGGACAGTGACCAATTAACCTCTTTCCCCACAATGAGACCATCCAGATTCGAAAGGTCTCTAGGCAACCGGGGTACCCCGACCTTGTCCCAATACCCGGGAGCACCACAAATTACTCGCCGCGAATCGCTTATACGCTGGGCAATCATGGAAGAATCCGCCAACACCCCATGACGGATGGCCAAATCGAACCCCTTTGCAACGACATCGACGACCTGGTCGGTAGGGTGAAGATCTACTACAACCTTCGGATAGGCAGCTAGAAAGCTGCTCAGCACTCGAGCAAGGTAGCCCTGTGCGAACGTGGCAGAAGCTGTGATACGTAAAGATCCTGAGACGTCCTGCGCTTCAGAAAAAGTCCGCTCCGCCTCCATGACGCCATCCAGTATCTGCCTGGCAAACCGTTGGAGCTTTTCGGCATCAGCGGTTGGACTTAATTTCCGAGTCGTTCTGTTAAAAAGCCTTCGCCCTAGTCGATCCTCAAGGGCAAGCAATTTCTTGCTCCCTCCCGCCGCTGTGAGACCCAGTCGCTGCGCCGCCGCACGGATGGTTCCCTCCTCATAAACGGCAAGAAACAAGCGAAGCTCATCAAGGGAGTCGAGCATAAAAATTAACAACTTTTAAGACCGAATGAAGCAACAAGAATAGCATATTCGCGAATTTGCATTGCTGATAGATTTTGGGTTTTCAAGCGGAGCGATAATCGATGCAAGCAATCGTGATAAACCAGCACGGCCAGTCGGAAGTATTTGAAGAAATCGAAACAGCTCCCCCTTCAGCACGCCCAGGCCACGTCGTCATTGATGTTATGGCCACCAGTGTTAACCCGGTTGATACCAAGATTCGCAGCGGGAGCGAAGGCACCGCAGGTCTCACCTTTCCAGCCATCCTGCATATGGACGTCGCCGGCATCATCAGCTCCGTGGGTGAAGGCGTTAGCCAATTCAAGGTAGGTGATGAGGTTTATGGATGCGTCGGAGGAATCGTGGGTATTCCTGGCGCCTTGGCGGAGAAAGTTGAAGCCGACGCAAGATTGATCGCTCTCAAGCCCGCCTCATTGCATTTTGCTGATGCGGCGAGTCTTCCGCTCGTGGCAATCACTGCCTGGGAAGCTTTGATTGATCGAGCCTCCATCCAGCCGGATGATGCAGTCTTGGTTCATGGTGGAACGGGTGGCGTCGGCCACATCGGCATTCAGTTGGCAAAACTCATGGGAGCCCGTGTTGCCACTACGGTCTCGACTGTACAGAAAGCAGAGATTGCCCGCTCCCTGGGTGCCGACGATGTCGCTTTCTACCGGGAAGAATCGCCAGAAGAATACACCAGCCGTATTACCAACGGCTCTGGCTTTGACACAGTGTTCGATACGCTCGGCGGCGCCGTGCTCACAAACTCGCTGAAGGCTGCCAAGCTCAAGGGCCACGTCATATCCATCATCGGCTATGACACCTACGACCTCACAGATATGCATTTCAAGGCACTACGGCTGGACTTGGTCTTCATGGCGGTTTCAATCATCCATGATCTTGACCGTAGTCATCACGGCAAGATTCTTACAAAGCTGAGCAGTTTGGTGGATCGCGGCTTAGTCAAGCCCCTTATAGACGAACGACATCCGTTCACAGCGGAAGGTGTAAAAGCAGCTCATGCACGCCTGGAGTCCGGAAAGGCTATAGGTAAAGTCGTCATCACTCGGTAAACCGGCTTCCCGCTTTGGAGAAAGATCGTATGCCCAACAATTCACCCATTGTGATTATCGCTAGATTGAAAGCGGAAGAAGGTCTGGAAGAAGGCCTACTCACCGAGCTCCGCAGCTTGGTCGAGGCCTCTCAAAAAGAAGAGGGATGTATCCAGTACACCCTACATCGATCAGAGGATGTACCTACTGATTTCATGATTTATGAGATCTGGAAAAGTCAGAAATCTTTGGATGAACACACGCTGCAGCCGCACTATCTAAATTTTTCCTTAAAAGCTGCAAGCATGCTGGCCGAACAACCGACCATCGATACGTTTGAGAAAGTCATGTAGTCAGTTAATAGCGTCAGGCCCCGAACAAGCCCCAACCAAAGGGCTAGCCTAGTCTAGGTGGTAATGCCTCAGTGATGACTCAGACACTAACATCGGAATAGTTATTTCAGTTTTAAAAGACCACCACAAGCGCACCAACAAGCAAACACACGCTTGCCACGATGGTTAAACGTACTCGCATAGGCCAATACCACCCAGGCACAATATCAACCCATTTACGATCTTGCCAAAGATGCCCAATGAAGCCAAAGGCCAATACCAAGCAGCCCCATGACACAGGTAACAACATGCTAACCCAACCGATGAGTGCTGGAATGACACTCCACGCGAGCCTCACCTGCCGCTCGTTCGCAGGTAACCCCTGTAATATCATAGCGAACCCCCAATGCAGGGCCCCGACAAAACTCAATATCACCGCCCCGTAGCCAACCAATGCAACAGACAGGAGGTCTCGATAATCAGTCGCCAAACACATCAGCAGTGCCACACCAACAAACGGCAGCAAGCCACCGTAACCAAGGACTGCAAAGCGACTTGGAGATAACGTACTGGAAACTGCACTCATTGGCTCGCCCTTCCTATACGGTTCAGTATCAGATATCAGGTGTTTCGACCAATGAGTTTGAGGAACTCGTGCCGGGTAGTCGGCGAGTCTCGAAACTCACCTAACATTACCGATGAAATCATCACTGAATTTTGCTTTTCTACACCTCTCATCATCATGCACATGTGCTTGGCCTCGATAACTACCCCGACCCCTGCCGCATCAGTCACTTCCTGCATGGCACACGCAATCTGTCTAGTCAGATTCTCTTGAATCTGCAAACGGCGGGCAAACATATCGACTAGGCGCGCCACTTTGGAAAGCCCTAGTACTCGCCCTGTTGGAAGGTAGGCGACATGCGCTTTGCCGATAAACGGCAGCATGTGATGCTCGCACAATGAGTACAGCTCAATATCGCGAACGATCACCATCTCATCATTGTGACTTTCGAACAAAGCACCATTGACTATCTCAGCCAGGCTTTGGGTATAGCCATTGCATAGATATTGCATCGCTTTGGCAGCGCGTTGAGGCGTGTCCAAAAGCCCTTCTCGCTGTGGGTTTTCACCAACGCCAACAAGGATTTCGCGATAATGCTCGGCTAGCGAATGTGACATTTTGATGCCTCGCCTTTGCAACGCTGCCTACCCTCGGGATGGGGTAACCATGCCAAACTTGGCCTTAAAAGACAGAACAACCTGTACAAAACCGAAAGCAAAGGACGGAGCGGACGCCAAGCCAGTGGAGCTGCCCACATCCCCACACCGGCAGCACGCCAGCTCCAAAGTGTAGCGTCCAAGCCTGTTACCCACTGACCGTTCGCGAACCTTGCGTGCAAGCACGATCTCAGTTGCTCAATCGTCAGGCCGAACCGAGTGGGATCGAAGTCATCACCGTCAATATCGATCAGGATGAGCCTTGCTGCCGTTGAACGCCTGCGCAGGAAGGCCACCTCTCTGGCGCACAATGGGCAGGCCCCGTCAAAGTAAAGGGTCAAAGGCCACTGGCAAAACATGTACAACACCTCAATTTTGTACAGGTTTTGTATAAGTTAGCGGAACCCGCGAAATTAGCAATGGCCGCGATGACGGATAGCCTCGCAAAGCGCCAAATGGCCTGAGGCTGGCGGGTTCAGTAGCCTCAGGCGGATGACGGGCTTCGACTGGAGCCATAGCGTTTGTTGAGCAACCCATCCCTGAAACCCTCGATGTTCAGCACGGGCACGAAGAGGGTGGTTCCAGGGCTCGCATCGCCGTGGCGTTCGGAAAGTGGATATGCAAGCCGCCCCTGTAAAGACCAAGTACAGGGGAAGGCCTGATTCGAAACGGTGTTCAAACTCGATCCTGAGCCCAAGGCCCCGAACGCTGGTCTTGACGTTCAATTTGTGTTGAAGGCCGAAAACGATGCCGGGCGCCCATGAAGGTGAACGAGCGCCTGCAGAAAGCCTCCTTACTACACGTCAGCAACGCTGGTGCGAAGCTCCGCAACTGGCTTCTCTCTCACCGCCGAGTTGACTGCAGCAGCGAACAGGCTCAGGACAACCGCAGCCTTCCAGACCAGGTCATAGCTCCCAGTGATGTCGTAAGCCGCCCCACCGACCCACCCCCCCAGGAATGCGCCCACTTGGTGGAACAGGTAGACGAGCCCGCCAAGCATTGAAAGGTTGCGAACACCGAATACCGAGGCGACGACTCCATTTGTCAGTGGGACGGTTGAAAGCCAGAGAAAGCCCATTGCCATCCCAAACAGGTAAGCCGTGACGTTACTCACCGGGACAGAAACAAAGGCGACAATGACCGCTGCTCTAAGCAAGTAGAGAGCCGTGAGCAGCTTGGGTTTGGACAGGTGCCCGCCGAGCCAGCCGGCTGTGTAGGTGCCAAAAATATTGAATAGCCCGATGAGTGCCAGAACAGTGGTTCCAGTTTGAGCAGTCAGCCCCTTGTCCATTAAATAGGCCGGCAAATGGACGCCGATAAAGACGACCTGGAATCCACATACAAAGAAGCCAAACGTGAGGAGCCAGAAATCAGGGCTGGAGCTTGCAGCTCGAAGGGCCTCTGTCATGGTCTGGTCACCTTCCTGACGCTCGATTGGTTTGTCTTTCAACAGAGCGACCAACGGGATAATCACAGAGGCGAACAATGCCAGAACCAATAAAGCTTTCTCCCAGCCAATCCCTTGGATCAGCCCCAGAGAGCCTGGGAGCATCGCGAATTGGCCAAAGGATCCCGCCGCACTTGCAAGGCCCATTCCTGTGCTGCGCTTCTCCGGCGGTAGTGCCCGAGCCACCACCCCCAAGATCACCGAGAATGACGTGCCGGATAGGCCAATGCCGATGAGTACGCCTGCGCTCATCATCAACGTCGAGGGTGAGTCGGAAAAACTCATGCAGACCAGACCCACCACATACAACACGCCGCCAGCTCCAACTACTTTTCCGGCACCATACCTGTCGGCAAGTGCACCTGCGAAAGGCTGTGCGAGCCCCCACACCAGGTTTTGAATAGCAATCGCGAACGAAAAGACCTCACGCCCCCAACCGAACTGTGTGCTCATTGGCGACAAAAAAAGCCCAAACCCGTGTCGGATCCCTAGGGATAATGTGAGTATCACTGCACTGCCCAACAACACCCACCTGCCATCCCGCCAAACATTAGCCATATAAAACTTTCCTTATCGCCTCTTATTTCTTAGCCCCACAACTTCCGACCCCACCCGCCAAAGCGAATACGTCGACAAAACACTATCTCGCGAGCGCTAGCGATCAGTTGGCCACCCGCGACATACCAGAAACGTTCGCGACATGAAACCTCAAGTTTCAAATCAAAAAACCAAAAACTATAGACGCTTAGAACAAACACTAAAAACAATAAAAATGATAGCTTAGGGGTGGTTGTTCTAATAGCTAGCCAGGATGGCCTTGAAATAAAAAGCGCCCTCAGATCGAGGGCGCTCTTCGTCATGATGATCAGGCAGCTGCTTTGTCAGGTTCTTTCTCAGCTTTGAGCAACAACGGTAGCTCTGAGAGCTCAGAGCACCTCATTTCAATCTCATGGGCAGGCGAGTTTCCATAGTCGGCTTTCATCCACCGTAGGAGGCCGTACATTTTGACCATCAGCACAGCCAGGAACGGGATCGCCGCTACGGTCACCACAGTCTTGAGTGCATGCAACGGGGCTCCAATGTAGAGCATCGCCAGAGGAATTGCTGCCAGCATTAGGCACCAGAAGAGCCTAAGCGTGGTCGAAGGCTCATCACCTTCTTTCAGGTTCCTGGTGCTGGTAGCCGCAACTGCAAACGACACGGCGTCCAGGTGCGAGGCCAGGAAGACCAGCATCAACAAGTAATACCCAACCGCGAGGATCTTGCCGAAAGGCAAGCTGAAGAGCAGAAGCGAGACCACCTCCTCTCCTCCGACGCTGTTAATGAGGGTAGGCGCATCCACTACGCCTGAGATGAACTGATGTATCGCAAAGCTCTGCAGACTACCGAAGAAGAGCCAGCACCCCCCGCAGCCGCCCAGAATCATGGCGGCAACAACCTCTTTGATCTTGCGCCCACGCGACACGCGGGTCACGAAGAGTGCGACCCCTGGGGTGTAGGTGATCCAGTACAACCAGTAAAATACCGTCCAGCCCCGTGCGAACTCTCCATTGCCTGCAGGGTCAGTGGAAAGGCTCATACGCACAAAGTTCTGTAGCATTAGGCCAACCCCGTTTGCAATGTTGTTGAGCGTGAACCCGGTAGGCCCGAGTACCAGGACGATGACGGCATAGATAACGGTCAAGGCGCATGCTGCATGCGCAAGCTTTTGCATCCCTTTGCCGATGCCAATGTATGAGCTAAGCGAGAATACCAACGTAACAGCCAAGACCAGTGACGCCTTCAGCGCATACCCATCGTCGATACCAAACAACATGGATATGCCTTTACCGACTGTCGATGCCGACAGCGTGATGGTGAGCACCAGCCCACCAAATGTCGACATCAAGAACACCACATCCACAAAACGCCCAACAGCACCTGTTGCTTTCAGACCCGTGATAGCCTCAACGGCAGCAGACAGACTGAGACCTGTATTTTTTCGCACATGGAAATGATACGCCATGGCCAGCGAAGCAATACCGTAAATCGCCCAAGGCGTAATACCCCAATGAAAGAAGGAGTAGGCAATACTGTATTCAAGTGCTTCCTTACTGAGCGGCGCAACACCTAAGCCTGGCGCAGAATAATAATAGACCCACTCCATGAACGCCCAGTACATGGTTGCAGATCCAAGCCCTGCACAGATAAACATAAAAACCCAGCTTGCATTCCCATAGGCGGGCTTGCCTTCGCCTAGCTTGATATTCCCGTATTTACCAAGCGCAATCCACACAACGAAAACCACACAGACGAATCCAATAATTTGAACACTGGCGCCAAACAACTTCGTCGCCGCTTCAAATACAACGCCCGAGAGTTCTAAAGACTGATCTGGATAGAGCGTCAAGCCTGCCACGCTGAGGCCTATGGCAACCAGACTTATAAAAATCAGGGGCAGATCAATCTGAGTCTTGATATTTTTTGAGGAGGCATCATTGGAGTTCATCATCGCAGCCTTACATTTTTTGTTATCGGGCGATTTGTGACAGACAAGCAAAAGCCGAGGTGGGATGTCCCACCTCGGCTCTGTTATTTACTTCATCGTCGGCATGGAGAACTCAACGCCCTCTCGAATGCCTGAGGAAGGCCAGCGCTGGGTAACCGTTTTCCGGCGAGTGTAGAAACGAACACCGTCTGGCCCGTAGGCATGAAGATCGCCGAACAAAGAACGCTTCCAACCGCCGAAGCTGTGGTACGCGACAGGTACTGGCAGAGGAACGTTGATCCCAACCATGCCCACCTTGATGTTGTCGGAGAAGTAGCGTGCTGCTTCGCCGTCACGGGTGAAGATGCAGGTGCCGTTGCCGTACTCGTGCTTATCGATCAGCGCCATGGCTTCCTTCATGCTGTTGACACGCACTACCTGAAGAACAGGGCCGAAAATCTCCTCCTTATAGCTCTGCATCTGCGGAGTGACGTGATCGATCAGAGTGCCACCGACGAAGAAGCCTTCCTCGTAACCAGCAACGTTTGGCTGACGCCCGTCGACAACCACTGTAGCGCCCTGCTCTTCAGCACTGTTGATGTACCCAACGACCTTTTCCTGGTGCTGGCGGGTGATCACTGGGCCGAAGTCATTTTTGCTGTCGGTGTAAGCACCCACCTTCAGGTTCTTCATGGCTTCTTTCATTTTTGCGATCAGCGCATCGGCTGCCGCGTCACCCACAGCAACGGCTACGGACAGCGCCATGCAACGCTCTCCAGAAGAGCCAAACGCAGCGCCCAGGAGTTGGTTCACCGCATTGTCGATATCGGCGTCAGGCATGACGATGGCATGGTTCTTCGCTCCACCCAGTGCCTGGCAGCGTTTGCCGTGAGCAGTGGCGGTGGTGTAGATGTACTCGGCGACCGGCGTCGAGCCGACGAAGCTGACCGCCTGGACACGCTCGTCACGCAGCAGGATATCGACCGCCTCCTTGTCGCCGTTCACCACGTTCAGCACACCGTTGGGCAGGCCTGCTTCCTGCAGCAGCTGGGCAATGAACAGCGTGGAGCTTGGGTCGCGCTCAGAAGGCTTCAGAATGAAGCAGTTGCCCGCCGCAATGGCCACTGGAATCATCCAGAGCGGAACCATCACGGGGAAGTTGAACGGCGTGATGCCTGCCACCACACCCAGCGGCTGGAACTCGCTCCAGGCATCGATGTTCGGGCCTACATTCTTGCTGTGCTCACCTTTGAGAAGCTCGGCGATCCCACAAGCATACTCGACGTTCTCGATACCACGTTGCAGTTCGCCTGCCGCATCATGGGAAATTTTCCCGTGCTCTTCGCCGATCAGTTTGCAGATCGCATCAGCGTTCTGCTCCAGGAGTTCTTTGAAGCGGAACATGACGCGAGCCCGCTTGATCGGCGGAGTATCACGCCAGGCCGGGAAAGCAGCCTCAGCAGCGGCAATGGCGTGCTCCACTGTCTGACTCGATGCCAACGCAACTTGGCGAGCCACCTGGCCAGTAGCGGGGTTGAAGACATCTTGGGTGCGCTTGGATTCGAGAACGACTTCGCCGTTAATCAGATGGCCGACAGTATTCATGTGAAACTCCACTTTTGTTATTCAAATATTGGTTGGGTGTTCGATTACCAAAGGCTGCGGTAAAGCTCGACCATCTCTGCCTCAGTGGGCACACGAGGGTTATTTCCAGGCGAGCCGGAAGCCAGCGCTTGAGCGGCCATGGTTGGCATCAGCGCGAAGAACTTTTCACGGTCGATTCCGAACTGTGCTGGCGTTGGAACATTCAGCTCATCGTTGATTGCCACCAACTCTTCCAAGAGCTTTTCCACTGCTGACTGATCTGTGTCGCTTTCATTAGCGACGCCCATTGCACGTGCGCAATCTGCGTACCGATCACGTGCAGACGGGATGGAAAACGCCGTCACTTCGGGCAGCAGCATTGCGTTCGAGAGCCCATGAGGTACGTGGAATGCGGCGCCAATCGGGCGGCTCATGCCATGTACCAGGGCAACCGATGAGGCCGAGAACGCCAGGCCAGCCAGGGTCGATCCGAGCATGACGGCCTCTCGTGCAACGCGGTCAGAGCCATCGCGATAGACCTTGCGAAGGTTTGGGCCGATCAAGCGCATGGCGGCCAGCGCCTGGGCATCGCTGAAAAGGTTTGCTTTCTTGCTGACGTACGCCTCGATGGCGTGGGTCAGCGCGTCGATACCGGTGTCCGCCGTCACCCGAGCCGGCAACGAGAGGGTCAGCTCATAATCGACCAGCGCGGCAACGGGCATAAAGCCTGCGCCGACGCAGAGCATTTTCTCGTCAGTCGACTCATCGGTAATGATGGTGAACCGGGTCACCTCGGAGCCGGTGCCGGCAGTTGTTGGAATGGCAATGATCGGCAAGCCCATCTCGGTGACGTTGCGCGGGAACTTGTAATCGCGCATGACGCCGCCGAACTTGGCCAGGATGCCAATCGCTTTAGCACTGTCGATTGGGCTTCCCCCACCCAGGGCGATGATGCTGTCATAACCCCCTTCCCGGGCGGTCGACACGCCGGCTTGGATCGAAGCAACTGTGGGCTCCGGCACGGTATCGGAGAACACGTCAACTTCAATGCCATGCTCAGCCAATACGGCGCTGATACGACCTGCGTAACCCAGCTCGACCATCATTCGGTCGGTGATGATGAGCGGTTTTTGGCAGCCGAGGCTGGCCAGAACTTGGTGAATTTGCTGGCTAGCACCGGCACCGGTTTGCAGGACGCGTGGGAGAATGCTGTTGTAAGTCATGGCTATATCTCATTTCCTGGGCATGAACGCGCCCGCGAGCTGCCTTGGGCTCGTGTTCGCTTGATCAGTGAATCGGAGTGCAAGGGGTGACGCTGATAGGTCTCCCCTTGATGACCCTCAGCTATTAGCTCGGCAGGTATTCCTCACTCCAGGACTCGCCGATTGCGCCGGCGTCCAGGAGCGATTGAATCTGCACGTCGGTATAGCCGTAGCGCCCCAGTACCTTGCGAGTCGAAGCGCCAAACTTCTCAGCGGGTGGCAACGCTCGAATTCGCGCTACACGTGGGCGAATGGCGTAGGGATCCAGCTGCGTCACCCGATGGCCACTCGGATGGTCGCTGTAGATGCTGAAGGAGTAGCTTCCATTCTCAGTGCCTGGCAGGCCATCAGCGGATCGGCTGTATTGGCTGCGCAGGTGATCAATGTTGTCCGGCACCGCTGCAGCAATGTTGGCAGCCTGGAAACGCTCTTGAAGAACCGAGCTGCTCATGCGGCCAATAGCGCTGTTCAGATAGGATGCGCGATCACTTGCAGACTCCAACCCGGAGAGCTCAGAAATGGCCGAGAACTTGTGCAGCTCTGACTCGCAGGCATCCAGGTAGATCCAACCATCCGCCGTCTTGTAGAACCGAGAGAGATCGCTGTAGCCAACGACGTTACGCCCGGACGGCTCGTTGAATGGTGCTCGACCTGAATAGTCGTAGCAGAACGGGATCTGTACCAGATTCCCCAGTGATGCGAGCGAGGTGCGGGCCCGGTGAGCTTCGCCGGCGTGATGCTTGCGATACAGGGCTGTTGCAACACCCAGAGCGGCAGCAAACCCGCACATCACATCAATGGTGCCGACGTGAGCATGTTCTTCTGGTGTATCCATCCCTCCACCAAAGCGCAGCATGATCCCGGTGGTGGCCTGGATAAGATCGTCATACCCCAGATAGTCAGTACGAGGGCCGCGACGTGGCCCGCCGAAGCAGTCCAGCTGGCAGAAGATCACACCAGGATTCACTGCCTGGAGGCTCGCCTCATCCAGGCCCAGCGGTGCCAGCTGGCGATCAGGTGCGTTCATGACGATCACGTCGACTTCCCGCACCAGACGATTGAATACGTCTCGGCCTTCGGACTTGTTCAGATCAACCAGAACACTTTCCTTGCCGCGTGCCGACGACATGCCGAAGACCACGGTATTCCAGGGATCATAATTGGGCATGACCGGGTCGAGCTTGATGACGTCAGCACCAAAGCGGCCCAAGAATGATGTCGAGTGCGGCCCTGCGATAACATTGGTCAGATCGAGTATCCTGACACCCTCCAGCCAACCGGCAGGCTTATCGAGTTTGGCAGGGGGCAATGCACGCGCAGGGCTCTCAGACAGCGTTGCCAACGCTTCCTCGAAGCTCACATCACGACGCGAAAGCGGCTTCAGCATTGGCTCGGAACAGCCCTCCAGCCATGCGATTGGGCCAGGCTGCTTCATAAGGCCAAACTCGCGATCATTGACCTCAACGATCAACCCAGCAGTATTGGAGTGCTCATCATGGAGCCACTCTTGGGTAGACCTGTGCGGCGCACCAGGGAAACGTCCCTCACCGAAGATGACTTCCCATTCGGCGGCTGTTTTGGTCAGGAATACTTCTTTCATCCTGGCCGAGATACGCGCTGCCCAATCAGCAGGCAACGGGTAAACGCCCAGTGATGCATTTCCTTCCCACCGGGCAATCGGCAGGTAGGGGTCATCAACTTTCGGCAAGCCGGCAGCAACCATTTCTTCGTAGATGCCCATTGCCTGCAGGCAGCGCTTGGCATGTTCACGGTGCGAGGGGCACACGGCGTAGAACTTACGGCCATCAGCACATTCATAGGTGCGGTAGAACGGATCGAGGAACTCCTGCAGATCCTGGTAGCTCAGGTTCATCGGCAGGTTTTCGGCCCGGCGACGCTCGCTCTCCTTTTCACGCAGAGTTTTATAGCGCAGCGGATAGCCGTCGATCTTGATCGAGTTGTACGAGAGTCCTTCCATGACCGCTGATGCCAACGGGACTTCGATCTGATCGCCAACGCCATTCTTTTCACGTGCCTGCAGTGCAAGCACCACAGAAGACACAGCCAGCATGGTTCCATACGCGGACGCCAAAGGAAGCGGCGAGAAGCTGGGGTTGATGCCCATCAAAACACGGTTCTGACCCATGTCGGTGAACACACCGGAGGCCGAAGCGATAACGGCTTCGGTAGCCCGCCATTGCGCACGCAGCTCGTCATCACTGGCAAACCCTGGGATCGACAAGGTGATCAGCTCAGGACGTGCACGCCGAAGCTCTCCTAAATCGAGGCCCAGCCTGGACATGACGCCAGGGCGGAAGTTCTCGATGACGATATCGGCACGAGTGGTGAGCTGGCGAGCTTGCTGCAGCCCTTCAGGCGTTTTCAGATCCAGGCGCATGCACAGCTTGTTGCGGTTCAGCGTGGCATTCGCTGGGCTATCCCAGAGAGGCCCACCCAGCGGGTCGATGTGAACAACCGTCGCACCCAGATCAGCGAGAATCATCGCGACTGCAGGGCCTGCGATGTACTGTCCGAAATCGATGACATTGACGCCTTGCAAAGGCAATTGCTTGGAATGTCCCATGACGAAAATCCTACGTTGCCTGGGGCCAGCATTGTTAGCCGGCGCGGTTATTGTTGTTGTTGAGACTTCGCACTAACCGGTCTCTTGGACGACTGCACCATCCGAGGGCCTTGCGATCTGGCTGCTACTTTCAGAAATTTGAGGCTTTCGTAAAAGCAATAAAAAATAGCCCTGAGGGGTCATTTTTTTTATTGCTTAAATTGCCTTCTTATCACTGCATACCCTCGCCCGAACCTTCGCAGAAAGGCCCCTGAGTGATTTCGTCCAGCGCACAGACAAGCGGCTAAAAACGCACAAGAGCATTAGCGACAGGTACCTTGATGGTGTTGGCACATTCGCGATCAGCCTCCGGAACACCGGATACTGCGCTGTCCCACCTAAAATGCTTTCTGCTCTCAAGGCCTTGTCAAGGCGAACACTTCACCCTCCCCACAGACAATTTTTGTGTAGAAGCCATAAAAAAAATCGCCTCAATGGGCTCTATTTTATTGCTTTAACCTTCGATTTTTTTTGCCGAGAGTAGGCCCTGATCGTCCCATGGCCGCTTACGCTCTCGCTGTGCAACGACCTCTCGACGATTACCCACAAAAACAAAAATTAGGGGTATCAGGCATGAAAAGCGCAACACTGCTTCTGCTCTCAAGCATCGTTTCCTGCAGCGCGTTCGCCCAAGAATCTCTTACCGTTGTGTCATATGGCGGTAACTTGACCAACGCCCAAATCCAATCCGCGCACAAGCCGTTCACCGCCGCCACTGGTACTCAGGTGATTTCTGAGGATTACTCTGGTGGTATCGCCCAAATCAAGACCCAAGTTGACAGTAAGAAGGTCACCTGGGATGTGGTCGACGCTGAAATACCGAACGTAATTCGGGCCTGCAACAATGGTTTACTTGAACGTATCGACCCCGCAACCCTAGCTCCTGCGCCGGACGGGACACCCGCAGTGCAGGATTTTCTGCCGGGTGCCCTGACGGAGTGCGGTGTGGCCAGCTACATCTGGTCGACGGTCGTGGCCTACAACACCAAAGCATTCAAGGGCGATCAGCCCCGTACGCTGCAAGACTTATTCGACACTAAGCGCTTCCCTGGCAAGCGGGCGCTGCGCAAGGCACCTCAAGTCAATCTTGAATGGGCATTAATGGCTGATGGTGTACCCCGCGAGGAAGTGTATGACCTGCTGGGGACTGAAGAAGGTTTGGAGCGCGCCTTTGCAAAACTCGACACCATCAAGAAAGACACCATTTGGTGGGAAGCCGGGGCACAGGCCCCACAGCTGCTGGCCGACGGTGAGGTCAGCATGATCTCAGCGTACAGCGGGCGAATCGTGATCGCCCAACAGAAAGAACAACAACCCTTCAAGATCCTCTGGGATGGCCAGATGTACGACATGGAGGCCTGGGTAGTTCCTGCCGGCAACCCAAAGAAAGAACAGGCCCTGGCTTTCCTGAAGTTCGCCACTCAAAGCACAGTTCTTGCCGACCAGAGCAATTACATCGCCTATGGGCCAACCCGGCGTTCAGCACAGGCATTGGTCGATCCAAAAGTCAGGCCAGACCTGCCCACCAGCCCGGAAAATTTTGCTACCGCGTTGCAAGTTGACTCTCAGTGGTGGAGTGATCATTCCGATGAGTTGAATGAGCGCTTCAACGCCTGGCTCTCCAGGTAAAGC
Source organism: Pseudomonas sp. LRP2-20 (assembly GCF_024349685.1). NCBI lineage: Bacteria > Pseudomonadati > Pseudomonadota > Gammaproteobacteria > Pseudomonadales > Pseudomonadaceae > Pseudomonas > Pseudomonas sp. LR2-20. The sequence goes on from NZ_AP025944.1 coordinate 4,018,403, forward strand.
ACACTCGCAGTTCCGACGCTGCCAGCAACACACCTGATGTATTCCTTGATGGGCGCGGGCGACTTTTCGTGGCCGGCCCTGCTACGCCCCATAACAAGAGAAATCCCCCATGCGTACTGAATCTTTTGTAAGTTTTCGAAATGTGCAGAAGAGTTATGACGGCGAACATCTCGTCGTCAAGAACTTCAACCTCGAAATCGAACAGGGAGAGTTCGTCACCATGCTTGGCCCTTCGGGCTCAGGCAAAACCACCTGCCTGATGATGCTGGCAGGGTTCGAGACGGTGACTCATGGGCAGATCTGCATTGACGGACAGCCGGTCAACGATATCTCCCCGCAAAAACGCGGCATAGGCATGGTATTCCAGAACTACGCCCTGTTTCCCCACATGACCATTGAAGAAAACCTGGCCTTCCCGCTAAGGGTACGCAAGATGTCCCGGCAGGACATTGAAACCCGCGTGAGGAAATCGCTGGATCTGGTGGCCCTGGGGCCTTTTGCCAAGCGAATGCCTGCTCAGTTATCGGGTGGTCAAAAACAGCGATTGGCGCTGGCCCGTGCATTGATTTTCGAGCCGCGCCTGGTGCTTATGGACGAACCATTGGGCGCGCTGGACAAACAACTGCGTGAACAAATGCAGTACGAGATCAAACGCCTGTCGAAGCAGCTCGGTATCACAGTGGTGTACGTCACCCACGATCAAGCCGAGGCGCTGACAATGTCGGATCGCATCGCCGTGTTCAACGACGGAATTGTCCAACAACTGGCCAACCCTTCAGATCTTTACGAGAAACCCCAGACAGCTTTTGTCGCGAGCTTTATCGGTGAAAACAATCGCCTGAAGGGACAGATTGTCGAGCGTCAACAAGACTACTGCCAGGTTCTGGTTGGTAAGCACATGATCAAGGCACTTGCCGTCAACATCGCATCGAACAGCTCAGACACCACATTATCGATACGCCCTGAGCGTGTGCAAATTGGCGCACGTGTAGGTGAGTACGACAACCATATGCCCGCGCGTATCGAGGAGATCATTTACCACGGTGATCATTTACGAGCGCGGCTAAAGTTGGCAGACAACGATGAGTTCATCGTCAAGGTCGTCAATACAACGGGGCACGCTGCCCCTCAAGCCGGTACTTGCATTGATGTAGGTTGGTCGGCTGATGACTGTCGAGCGCTGGATGCTTGAAGCCTTTAAACGACTTTACAGCTGTTCCGGAGTACGCCGATGAACTCATATACCGAAAGCACACTGCTCGACAGTGCCCTGCCTCAAGAAAACCTCAAGGAAAAACTTGACCGAGCGGAACGCCTGAACAAGACCAAGTCATTGTTATTGGTCATGCCGTTACTGGCATTCATCACGGTATTTTTCATAATGCCGATTGGCGCCATGCTGCTGCGGAGTGTGCAAACCCCAGCCCTTTCTACGGGAATGCCACTGACGGCTGCCGCTTTGCTCAACTGGGAGGGGATAGAACTGCCAGACGAGCAAGTTTTCGCGGTAGTTGGACACGAACTTCTCACCCTACAGGAGCATCGACAGTTGGACAGTGTCGGCTCTGACCTCAATCGAGTCATGAGCGATGCAAAGAGCCTGGTCGCTCGTACAGCGCGAGGTTTGGCTAGTGAAACAGTCGCGCCGGGATCGTTCAAAGCCAGGATGATCAGTAGCGATAAACGATGGGGGCAGGTTGGCATCTGGATGCAGCTGAAGAGACTGGCACCCGCCTATTCCGTCTCAAACTACGTTGCGGCGCTTGACTTGCGCTACGACGATCAAGGCAACGTAGTTAAGCAACCTGAAAGCCGGCGTATTTACGTCAGCATTCTGGTCAAGACGTTGCTGGTTGCATTGGGTATAACGGGGCTGTGCATGCTGTTGGGGTATCCGCTGGCATACATGCTGGCAACTCTTCCTGCGAAAACCAGCAACCTGTTGATGGTCATGGTGCTCTTGCCGTTCTGGACATCACTGTTGGTACGTACCAGCGCCTGGATGGTAATCCTGCAGTCAAACGGCGTGCTCAACAGCACATTGACCAGCATGGGGCTGATTAACCAGCCGCTTGAGCTCATGTACAACATGTTCGGAACAGTGATTGCCATGACCCACATCCTGTTGCCATTCATGGTGTTGCCGATGTACAGCGTCATGAAGAGTATTGACGCTACCTACGTGCGTGCAGCGCACTCCATGGGGGCCAGCTCGTTCCGCACCTTCGCGCAGATCTATTTTCCCCTGTCCTTACCCGGCTTGAGTGCGGGAGGCATTTTGGTCTTCATTCTGGCCACTGGTTACTACATCACTCCGGCACTGGTGGGAGGTCGCACCGGCCAGGTCATCAGCAACTTTATTGCCTATCACATGCAAACCTCCCTTAACTGGGGGCTGGCTGCAGCCATCGCCTCCATCCTGCTGCTGATTGTCCTGGTGCTGTACTGGATATACGACCGAGTCGTTGGCATCAACAACATGAAACTGGGGTAATCGAGATGAGTCTTCCGAGCTATACAAGCCCACTGGGCAGAGTCTGGTTCTTCAGTGTTCGTGGGTTTGGTGTTTTGGTACTGCTTTTTTTAATCCTGCCAATATTGGTCGTTATGCCGCTGTCGTTCAATGTGGAACCCTACTTCAGCTTTACCAGCGGAATGCTCAGCCTTGACCCTGCGGCCTTTTCAATGCGTTGGTATCACATGCTTCTTGAAGACCCAATGTGGCTATTGTCATTCAAGAACAGCATGGTGATTGCATGCTGTGCCACTGTCATCGCAACAGCGCTGGGAACCTTAGCAGCTCTAGGTCTATGCCGCGCCAATCTACCGTGCAAGGGACTGTTAATGGGTACGCTGATATCACCGATGATTGTCCCAGTGATAATCTCCTCGGCAGGCATGTACTTTTTTTACAGCACAATGGGCATAGGGCAAAACCATATAGGAATCATTCTGGGTCACGCTGTACTAGGCACCCCATTTGTCATTATTACCGTGACAGCGACGCTGGTAGGTTTCGATCATTCATTGACTCGGGCAGCATCGAGTCTGGGGGCTTCTTCAACGTATACGTTTTTCCGTGTAACCTTCCCTATCATTCGCCCAGGGATCATGTCCGGCGCACTCTTCGCGATGGTGACCTCATTTGACGAAGCTGTCTTGGTGCAATTCCTTGGAGGTGTCGAACAACGCACCATACCGCGACAAATGTGGTCAGGCATGCGTGAACAGATAAGCCCGACAATCCTCGCTGCAGCTACCCTACTGATACTCGGCTCAGTGGCGTTGTTGGTTGCGGTTGAGCTTATGCGTCGTCGGTCTCTTCGTTTACGTGGCATCAAAGAGTAACCACTCTTAAGCTCAATGGTATACGAGAAAAACAAGTGCCGTAATTTGAGGCTTTCATAGAGGCAATTAAAATGGCCCTGATGGGCCATTTTTAATGCTTGAGTTGCTTTCTAATCATCCCTCGCTCTCGTCCGCACCTTCGCTGGACAAAAGCCTGAATGACTTCGCCTCATCACATAGCCACTGTGCGAATGCAGCGGCAATCGGGTTAACCATGCTGTGCGCCGAGTAAGTCAGGTAGAACGCCTCTTTGGTTGGAACGCAGCCCCCGAAGGGGGCTACAAGCCGACCCTCATCCAACAAATGCTTGACCAGTGAAGATCTGGCCAAGGCAACACCCTGGCCCAACTCGGCAATCGCCAAGGCCGAAATCAGGGTGTCAAATTGCAACCCCTGAGAGGAATCGACGGTTTCAGCGTTATTTTTCTGAAGCCAATATCCCCATCCCTCCTCGTATCCCAGGACGTGAAGTAACTGGTGCTTCGCAAGGTCTTGAGGGCAGCTCAGCGGACGCTCATCAGTGATGAGTGCAGGAGAGCAAACCGGTACCAACGTATCCCACGTCAAGCGCTCAGACTTCATGCCTGGCCATCGCCCTTGCCCATACCTGATCTCCAGGTCGGCATCGAACTCTGAGTCGTCCACCCAAATATTGCTAGCGACGCGCAGATTGACGTCAGGATGTAGGGCCTGAAAGCGAGGCAACCGAGGCGCAATCCAGTGTGTGAAAAAGACCAGACTACTGCGGATGATCAATACGCTGCGGTGACCTTGCCCAAAAATTTCATCCGTGGAAGCTGCCAGGCGCTCGACGGACTCCCTCACCACAGGGAAGTATGACTTCCCTGCCTCGGTGAGCTCCAGGCCTCGTGCCAGGCGCTTGAAAAGAGCAACCCCCAACTGGGACTCCAGGCCCTTTACCTGTTGACTGATTGCCGCCTGCGTGAGGTTGAGCTCTTCCGCTGCGTGCGTGAAATTCAGCAGCCGCGCAGAAACCTCGAAAGCCCGTAGCCAGTTCAAGGGAGGTAAACGCTTCTTCATAACGTATCCAGCGCTAGGTTCGTGGGGGATCAAATCTCTCAGTGGTTGACATTAAAGACGATTGGTCTAAATTACAACGCATGAATAGCTCTAAACCTGTCTCTCGAAGAGGCCGCCCCCCAAAAGTCCCGCGTGAGCATGGTGAAACGCTGGAGCTGCTCCTGCGCTGCGGCATGGAAATCCTCACTGAACAAGGCTTTGCTGCCACCGGCATCGACACCGTTCTCAAGCGTGTCCAGGTACCCAAAGGCTCGTTCTATCACTATTTTGAAAGCAAAGAAGCTTTCGGCCAAGCCGTGTTGGAGCGCTATGCAGACTACTTTGCTCGAAAGCTGGATCGCTGCTTCAGCGACCTAAGCGTGCCCCCTCTGCGAAGGCTGTCCAACTTCGTTGAAGAGGCAAAACTCGGGATGACCAGGTACCAGTTCCGAAGGGGCTGCCTTGTGGGCAATCTTGGGCAAGAAGTACTGGTGCTGCCAGACAGCTTCCGTGAACAACTGGAACTGACCCTGAAGGACTGGGAGCAGCGCTTATCTATCTGCCTGGAGGAGGCGGTCGAACTGGGAGAGCTATCTTCCAAGCATGACTGCCGAGCCCTTGCCGCCTTCTTCTGGGTTGGCTGGGAGGGCGCCATCCTTCGAGCGCGTCTTGTGCAACATGTCCGTCCCCTCGACATTTTTTTTCAAGGTTTTCTGGCGGGAATCACCAAATGATTCCTTGCGACAATTTAAAGACAATCGGTCTAAATGAGGATTGGTAATGTTCAAAGGCATTCTGATTGAGAAGCAGGAAAACAAGTATTCGGCCCGACTCACTGAGCTGAACGATGACCAGCTGCCAAGCGGAAAGGTGACGGTGAAGGTCGCCTACAGCACCTTGAACTACAAGGATGCTCTGGCAATCACCGGCCGAGGGCCGGTTGTTCGCAGCTACCCTATGGTGCCGGGCATTGACCTCGCAGGCACCGTCGAGTCAAGTGATGATCCGCGCTATAAGCCAGGTGACCGCGTACTCTTGAACGGCTGGGGCGTGGGCGAAAGCCATTGGGGTGGACTTGCACAAAAGGCGAGGCTGAGCGGGGACTGGCTTATCCCTCACCCCGAGCGCTTGACCGAACGCCAATCCATGGCCGTCGGCACTGCCGGATACACCGCCATGCTGTGCATGATGGCGCTGGAACGCCATGGACTGAAGCCGGCCAATGGCCCCGTGCTGGTGACAGGCGCCACAGGTGGTGTCGGTAGCTTCGCAATCAGCCTTCTGGCAGGTGCTGGGTACACCGTCACTGCCGCTACCGGAAAATCCAGCGAAGAAGCGTATCTGAAGAGCCTGGGGGCGACGACGATCATTGATCGTGCCGAGCTTTCTGCCCCTGGGCGCCCTCTGGCAAAAGAGAAATGGGCTGCAGTAATCGACTCAGTCGGTAGCCACACCTTGGCCAATGCCTGCGCAAGCACGATGCCTGAAGGCTTGGTGGCCGCATGTGGATTGGCTCAGGGAATGGATTTCCCTGCAACCGTTGCTCCCTTCATTCTGCGAGGGGTAAGCCTGCTTGGCATCAACAGTGTTACTCAACCATTTGAGCGACGAGTCGAAGCTTGGAAACGACTGGCTAATCAACTCAACCTCGATGCCTTATCTCTGATGACTCAGGAGATTAGCCTTGAGTCTGCTCTTCCAGCCGCCGTCGATTTGATGGACGGGAAGATCCGTGGCCGATTGATTGTCGACGTAAACCGCTAGGTCGGTTCCCTCACACTCGCCAAGCTCCCCTGCTTCTGTTTGACTGCGGGCAGCTTGGCGAAATCGCCGCCCTATCACAGTCTGCATCAGAACTACCCAGAGGCTTCGACGGACGCCCACCAAGGGCTCCCTTGCGCCTTCGCAACCAACGTTTTAGAAATGTAATCCAGCAAAATCTTCAACCTAGCTGGTAGAGTTTCTTTGTAATTTACAACGGCATAGATACTCGGCACTAAGCTGTCTGGAGCTGGGGAGAAAAGTGAAATTAGACGCCCATCCGCAATGTCTTGCGCAACCAGGTAGTCCGGAAGCAAAGCTATTCCATGACCCGCCAGGCAAGCAGTATGAATAGCCTCGACACTATTACACGTGAATCGACTTGAAGCTTGACCCCGTAGTGAGGGCTCAGTCATTTCAGACAGATCATTCATTTCTGTATCAAAATTTAATTTCAGCCTGATATGTTTAACCAGATCAGAGCGCACCTCTGGCTTACCATACACATCAAGATAAACAGGTGACGCACATAAAGTGCGCGGACTCTCTCCAAGCTTAACGCAGGAGTGTTCCACCACGGGCATCCGTCCAATTCGAATAGCCACATCAATCCGGTCTTGCTTTAAGTCGACAAACTCATCAGTGAGCACCAAATCGATTTTAATCTCTGGATAGCGATCCAAAAAACCAACCAAGGCCGGAGTTACGAAATGGCGCCCAAACACATTGGATGCTGAAACCCTTATACTCCCTCGAGGCGCCTCAGCGTCAGATGACACTACTCGCTCCAAGGCTTGAATTTTGTCGAGTATTACTCGAGCCTCACGGACGTAGACCATACCCATTTCAGTGAGCTGCATAAATCTTGTAGTTCTGGTTAGCAACTGAGCGCCTAACCTGTCTTCAAGCCGCTGAATTCGCTTGCTGATGGCGGAGTGAGTAAGGTTAAGCGCCCGCGCAGCCGGTGAGAATCCCCCAGCGTCCACTACCGCAACCAGTATGGCCATATCACTGTGCTTATCCATGCCGCCTCCTGTTCCATTCTGGAACAACTGATTGTAAAAATATAGGAATTCCATTTGTGATTCAACCATAGGAACATCGCCAACACTCATGACCGTCCGTTAGGCCACATGGAAGCGACCGATATGAACGCCACGCCCAATATTGACAGCAGCAAATTGATCAATTCAGCGGCTCAAAGTGAAAAACGGAATGTCATGTCTGACCTGCGGCACCATGACAACCAAAACGGCTTGATTGCAGCGGTGATGGACGACATTCAGGTTACAGTAACTTGGAGTCATGGAGGTTTCAGCCGTTTCCACCATGGATGGCTGAGGGAAAATTGCCCAAGCACCGAATCTCGACACCCTTCTTCTATGGAACGTTTGATTCAGCCTTCTGAGATATCGCCCAACATCAAACCTGAGCAAGGCGAATTGAGCGAAGACGGTTTCCTGGTGGTGACCTGGCCGTTATCCGAGGGCAGAAAAGAACGGCATAGAAGTTCTACAAGGTTGCTACCTGGAGACATCCGAACTCAAGAGCCGACTAGCAGTTCTTTCTCTAAACTATCGATGACTAAATCGTCGCTTTCGACATTGTAGGGAGCTAAAGCTCCCTACCTTCAGCACCTTTGCCAATGGGCAGCCTTATGAAAATCATTACTTCTCCAATAGGGATCGCTGCCGCGCTTTTTGCAGCATTCACTTGGTCATTGAATTTCCTGGCGCCGATGGTCGTCGGTAGTTATACAATCTACGACCTAGCCGCTTGCAGATTCATATTCTCATCACTACTAGGGCTTGGGATAATCTTTATTAACCACCCTGCCTGTAAAGGTCTCACACTTAATGACTGGCTAACGACTTTCTGGCTGGGTTTCATCGGTTATGTAGGATACTTTCTCGCAATAGTTGTGGCAGCCAAGTACGCAGGCCCAGTAATTGCACCTGCTTTCTTAGGCCTTGTACCCGTAGTTCTAGCTATTGCAGGGAAATTTCGTGGAGGGGTTCCATGGGGGCACCTTCGAGCACCACTGGCGATGGCGTTGATCGGCCTTATACTTGTGAATTTCCGAGAGCTCTTAAGTGCCCGTGAATCGTTATCTCTGTCGTTAGCATTGGGGATTATCGCCGCCATTGCAGCAGTCGCCCTTTGGACTTGGTTTGGCCTGGCTAACCAAAGAGCGCTGGCTAAGCGCCCCAGCATAAATTCTTGGGTGTGGACGGGAATGATGATGATAGGCGGAGGCATCCAAACAGTGATTGCCCTGCCTATTCTCGTAAATTCAGGGCTATTCAAGGCCGAAGCTGTTGGCCTGGCTCTTAACACGTACTCCGTGCACCACCTGTATCTGCCAGCTTTGCTGCTTGCGATAGTGGCATCTATGGGTGGGGTATGGGCTTGGACGATTGCTTCAAAGCGCTTGCCAATCAGCCTCGCTAGTCAGCTACTGTCAATGGAGATGGTTTTTGCGACGGGGCTAGGGTTGATGGTGTCTGCGCGCTGGCCAACTGCTTATGAAACAGTTGGAATTATGCTCATAGTGCTCGGCGTTGTAAAAGTCATCTCCGTGTTTAACCGGGCCTCCACTATCCAAGGAGAACCAGAAAAGCCAGGCATGAACTCCATGTCTCCCGAGAGGAGTTCTCTGTAGCCAAGCAGGTGGGCACAGAACAAGGGCTCTCTAAACAAGCGAAGCGCGCATGTCAGGATGGTTGTCGTGGGTATGCGGTGCGTTGGTAGGTGGGCAATCACAGGTCGCACTCAAGCATAACTACGTTGATCGTTGGATGTCAGAGGCCGTGAGAACAGTGGGCCCTTCACCTCGTGAACGAGCCATAGCGAAGGCCTCCTCAGAGGAGACCCATTCGGAGGCAAAGAGTAGCTTGGCCTGGCTCAGATCCTTGGTTTTGAGGCTCTTCTTGTAGAGCTCGCCAAAGGCCTGAACGAGGTCCTTAGAAACCCGCCGTCTGATGTAGTAGATGCCCGTTCGAGGGTCTTTCCATGGAGTAGCCATGCGAGCCATTGTGTACCCACCTTGTGTACTCAAATCAAGAGGATTAAGTGGCCCTAGAACGACAAAACCCCCGGGACTCAAGGCTCACAGGGGTTTCAGAATATGGCGGAAGCGTAGAGATTCGAACTCTAGGATAGTTGCCCATCGACGGTTTTCAAGACCGTTGCCTTAAACCACTCGGCCACGCTTCCAGCTCGTTTTGCGGCCGCCATAATACCGTAATGAAACACGCTGTCAAACTCTCTGTGTCGCGGGTTGCGGAGGCTCTGTTAGACTGCTTGCATCTGAACGTCTCAAACCACGGTTCCATAAGGAGTGTCGCCATGCGCGAACAGGATTATGCCGTACACCACGGCCAACAAGCCGAGCAGCAGGAGGTCAGCAAGGTCCTGCGCAACACGTACAGCCTGCTGGCACTCACCCTCGCCTTCAGCGGTGTCATGGCCTTCGTCGCCCAGCAGATGCGTGTCGGTTACCCGAACGTGTTCGTCGTGCTGATCGGTTTCTACGGTCTGTTCTTCCTCACTGCCAAGCTGCGTGATTCGGTCTGGGGTCTGGTGTCCACCTTCGCCCTCACCGGCTTCATGGGCTTCATTCTCGGCCCGATCCTCAACCGTTACCTGGGCATGGCCGGTGGTGCCGAAGTGGTCAGCTCGGCGTTTGCCATGACCGCGCTGGTGTTTGGTGGTCTGTCGGCCTATGTGCTGATCACTCGCAAGGACATGAGCTTCCTCAGCGGCTTCATTACCGCTGGCTTCTTTGTACTGCTGGGTGCGGTGGTGGCCAGCTTCTTCTTCCAGATCAGCGGCCTGCAACTGGCGATCAGCGCTGGCTTCGTGCTGTTCTCGTCGGTCTGCATTCTGTTCCAGACCAGCGCGATCATCCATGGAGGCGAGCGTAACTACATCATGGCGACCATCAGCCTGTATGTATCGATCTACAACCTGTTCATCAGCTTGCTGCAGCTGTTTGGCATCATGGGTCGTGATGACTGATTGATTGCTGCTTGAGAAAGCCCGCTTCGGCGGGCTTTTCTTTGCGTGATGGAAATGTGGTGGGCTGCGGGGTGTTCGCCTTGAGGGGTTCAGCGCCTGTGAGATCGAGCGCCGCCCGCGCGGCGCATCGCGAGCTGCGCTCGCTCCTACGTTTGTTTCGGGCCAGTCACTCCTGCGGCAGGCGTGCGCGACCGCCTTGTTTGTACGACGCGATATTGAGTCATGTGCCAAAGGCGTTCGCGCGCAAATCCCCCAGGAATAATTGGCCCGAAACAAACGTAGGAGCGAGCGCAGCTCGCGATGCGCCGCGCGGGCGGCGCTCGATCTCACTGGCGCTGAACCCCTCAAGGCGAACAACTGGCCAGCCTCCCCCTTCCTCCACAAACCCCACCCTAAACACTGACTTAAAAGTCAGAAAACCACGCAAATGGTCGCCGATCATGCCGCCATCGTGCATTCCCCTACCGCTATCGCCCTTCTGCCCGTAGAATGCGCTCCTTTTTTCTTCCGGGGCAGCTTCACCGATGAGCTCACACGAACACAGCCCAGGCGCGGCGGCGCCTGCCAACGAACTGGTACTTGGCCTCGAGGACAAGCCACGGCTGTTGATCGGCCTGCTGGCAGCCCTGCAGCACCTGTTGGCGATCATCGTGCCGATCGTCACCCCAGGCCTGCTGATCTGCCAGGCGCTGGGCGTTTCGGCTCGTGATACCAACCTCATCGTCTCCATGTCGCTGGTGATCTCCGGTATCGCCACCTTCGTCCAGTGCAAGCGCTTCGGCCCGTTCGGTGCCGGGCTGCTCATCGTACAGGGCACCAGCTTCAACTTCGTCGGGCCGCTGATTGCCGGCGGCGCGTTGATGGTCAAGCAAGGTACGCCGGTCGAAAGCGTGATGGCGGCGATCTTCGGCGTGGTGATTGCAGGCTCCTTTGTCGAGATGGGCGTGTCGCGCATCCTGCCGTTCGTCAAACGCCTGATCACCCCGCTGGTGACCGGTATCGTCGTTTTGATGATCGGCCTGACCCTGATCAAGGTCGGCCTGATCAGCATGGGCGGCGGCTTCGGGGCGATGGCCAACGGCACCTTCGCCAACGGCGAAAACCTGCTGCTGTCGGGCGCGGTGCTGGCGGTGATCGTGGTCCTCAACCGCATCCCGGTGGTGTGGATGCGCAGTTGCGCCATCGTTATCGCGCTGGCGGTCGGCTATGCCCTGGCCGGCTACCTCGGCCGCCTGGACTTCACCGGCATGCACGAGGCGGCACTGTTCCAGGTGCCGATGCCGCTGCACTTCGGCCTGGGCTTCTCCTGGGCGCTGTTCATTCCGATGCTGGTGATCTACCTGGTGACTTCGCTGGAAGCCATCGGTGACGTCACCGCCACCAGCAAGGTCTCGCGCCAGCCGGTCGAAGGCCCGCTGTGGATGTCGCGCATCAAGGGCGGCGTGCTGGTCAACGGCGCCAACTCGCTGCTGGCCGGCCTGTTCAACACCTTCCCCAGCTCGATCTTCGCCCAGAACAACGGTGTGATTCAGCTGACCGGTATTGCCAGCCGCCACATCGGCATCTGGATTGCCGCGATGCTGGTGCTGCTGGGCCTGTTCCCGAGCGTGGCCGGTGTGATCCAGGCAGTGCCTGAGCCGGTGCTGGGTGGCGCGGCCATGGTCATGTTCGGTGCGGTTGCCGCGTCGGGCATCAACATCCTGGCCAGTACCCGCCTGGACCGTCGTGCCCTGCTGATCATCGCCGTGTCGCTGGCGTTGGGCCTGGGTGTGGCACAGGTGCCGGAATTCCTCGCGCACATGCCGGCGGCGATTCGCAATGTGCTGGAGTCGGGTGTAGCTACCGGAGGCATCTGCGCCCTGGTGTTGAACTGGTTCCTGCCTGAGAGCAAGGAACAAGCTTGAGTCTTGTGCCCTCCAGTTAGGGCCAGTGGGCCGCTGCGCGGCCCATCGCAGCGGTTCGTCGCCACGACAAGCCAGCTCCCACGGGCTAGCGTCAGCCTCAAATACCGGAAGCTCGCCCCGCCAGGTAGAAGCGGGGTCGGGCTTTTTTGCTTTATCATGGCGGCATTCCTTTGCACGAGTTATCCATGAAATTCGCTATCGCGGTTTTTTCCCCGGCCCATGCGCCCTCCTCGCGCCGCGCCCTGCGCTTCGCCGAGGCGGTGCTGGCTGGCGGGCATGAGATTGCCCGGCTGTTCTTCTATCAGGACGGGGTGCACAGCGCCTCGGCCAACGTGGTCGCGCCTCAGGATGAGCAGGACATCGCCGCCCAATGGCGAGCCTTCATCGAAATCAACCGGCTCGACGCGGTGGTGTGCATCGCCGCCGCCCTGCGCCGTGGCGTGCTCGATGAAGCCGAAGCCAGCCGCTACCAGCGCCCGGCGGTGAACCTGCCCAAGCCGTGGGAGCTGTCTGGCCTCGGCCAGCTGCATGAAGCTGCGCAAAAGGCCGACCGCCTGGTCTGCTTCGGAGGCGACTGAAATGGCCAAATCCCTGTTGATCATCAGCCGCCAGGCACCCTGGAACGGCCCGTCCGCCCGCGAAGCGCTGGACATCGCCCTGGCCGGCGGCGCCTTCGACCTGCCGCTGGCCATGCTGTTCCTCGATGACGGCGTGTTCCAGCTGGCGCCCGGCCAGCAACCGGCCGCCGTGGAGCAGAAGAATCTCGCCGCCAACCTGCAGGCGCTGCCGATGTTCGGCGTCGAAGAGCTGTTCGCCTGCCAGCACAGCCTGGCGCGTCGTGGCTTGGCCGACAATGGCCTGGAGCTGCCAGTGGAAGTGCTGGACGATCCCGCCCTGCAAGCCCTGATTGCCCGTTTCGACCAAGTGGTGACGCTCTGATGGCAACCCTGCACGTGTTATCCCACTCCCCGTTCGGCGACGAGCGCCTGGACAGCTGCCTGCGCCTGTTGGGTGCCGACGACGGCGTGCTGCTGTGCGGCGATGCGGTCTACGCCCTGCGCGAGGGCAGTGCCCCCCAGCAACAGCTGCAGGCGGCCAACCTGGCTCAGCGCCTGTTCGCCCTCGACGAAGACCTGCAGGCCCGCGCCATCAGCAGCGCATTGGCCAAGCCTGTGGACTACCAGGCTTTCGTCGAGCTGTCGCTGCACTACGACAAGGTCAACAGCTGGCTATGAGTACGTTGAACGTAGGCGATCGCGCCATCGCCCTGGACAAGGACGGCTTCCTGGTCGACCTGCAAGACTGGTCGCACCCGGTCGCCGAGGCCCTGGCCGAACGCGAAAGCATCGCCCTGACCGCCGACCACTGGGAAATCCTCGAACTGCTGCGCCAGTTCTACGACGAATACCAGCTGTCGCCGGCCACCCGCCCGCTGATCAAGTACACCGCGCTCAAGCTGGGCACGGAAAAGGGCAACAGCCCGCACCTCAACCGCCTGTTCAACGGCACCCCCGCCAAACTCGCCGCCAAGCTGGCGGGCCTGCCCAAGCCGACCAATTGCATATGACCGACGCCCGCCCGCTGACCCTGGAAACCCCGGCTGAACACCCGTTCGCCGAATTCGTGCGCATCCTTGGCAAAGGCAAACGCGGCGCCCGCGGCCTGACCCGCGAAGAAGCCCGCGCCGCCATGACCCTGCTGCTCGAAGGCAAGGTCGAAGACACCCAGCTGGGGGCCTTCCTGATGCTGCTGCGGCACAAGGAAGAAAGCGCCGAAGAGCTCGCCGGTTTCACCGAAGCCCTGCGTGCGCACCTGCAGGCGCCACGCATCGCCGTGGATATCGACTGGCCGACCTACGCCGGCAAGAAGCGCCACCTGCCCTGGTACCTGCTCAGCGCCAAGTGCCTGGCCGCCAATGGCGTGCGCATCCTCATGCACGGCGGCGGCGCGCACACCGCCGGGCGCATGTACACCGAACAGCTGCTGGCACTGCTGCAGATCCCGCTGTGCCGCGACTGGACGGCGGTCGGCCAGGCCCTCGACCAGCAGCACCTGGCGTTCGCCCCGCTGCACGACTGGGCGCCGCAGCTGCAGCGGATGATCGACCTGCGCAACACCCTGGGCCTGCGCTCGCCCATCCATTCCCTGGCACGGGTGCTTAATCCGCTGGGCGCGCGTTGCGGCCTGCAGAGCATCTTCCACCCCGGCTACCAGGCGGTGCACCGTGAAGCCAGCCGCCTGCTCGGCGACCACGCCGTGGTGATCAAGGGCGATGGCGGCGAGATCGAGGTCAACCCCGATGTCATCAGCCACCTCTACGGCACCCGCGCAGGCGAAGCCTGGGACGAGGAATGGCCGGCGCTGAGCGAGCGCCGCCATGTGAAGCCACCGAGCCTGCAGCCCGAACAGCTGCTGGCGGTCTGGCGCGGCGAGGCCGAGGACAGCTATGGCGAAATGGCCGTGATAGCGACCATGGCCTTGGCGCTGCGTGGCCTGGGCCAGGATCGCGAACAGGCTTTTGCCAGCGCACGGGGTTACTGGGCTACGCGCAACCAATCGAATAACTAGATAGTAAGGGGGCATTCTTTGCGCTAGTTATTCGAACGATTTGCCCTAGACTGGGCTCCAACGACAAACAACTTTGTTTCCGAGGAGCTCACCATGGGCCTTTTGATCGACGGCCGCTGGCACGACCAGTGGTATGAAAACGGCAAGGACGGCACCTTCAAACGCGAAAACGCCCAGCGCCGCAATCAGCTGCCCGCTCCAGAGGCCGGCCGCTACCACCTGTACGTTTCGCTGGCCTGCCCATGGGCCCACCGCACCCTGATCCTGCGCGCCCTCAAAGGCCTGGAGCCACTGATCGACGTGTCGGTGGTCAGCTGGCTGATGCAGGACCATGGCTGGACCTTCGACCCGCAGCAAGGCTCCAGCGGCGACCACCTCGACGCCCTGCAGTACCTGCACCAGCGCTACACCCAGGACGACCCGCACTACACCGGCCGGGTGACCGTGCCCGTGCTGTGGGACAAGAAAGAGAAGCGCATCGTCAACAACGAGTCGTCAGAGATCATCCGCATCTTCAACAGTGCGTTCAACGAACTGACCGGCAACACCCTGGACCTGTACCCAGAGCCACTGCGCCCGACCATCGAGGCGCTGAACGAACGCATCTACCCGGCGGTGAACAACGGCGTGTACCGCGCAGGCTTTGCCACCACACAGGATGCCTACGAGGCCGCTTTCGATGACGTATTCAACGAACTGGATTATCTGGAAGAGCTGCTGGGCCGCAATCGCTATCTGGCGGGCGAGTACCTGACCGAGGCCGATGTGCGCCTGTTCACTACCCTGGTGCGCTTCGATGCGGTGTACCACGGGCACTTCAAGTGCAACCTGCGCCGCCTGAGCGACTATCACAACCTGCCCAACTGGCTGCGCGAGCTGTACCAATGGCCGGGCGTGGCTGGCACGGTGAACATGGAGCACATCCAGAAACACTATTACATGAGCCACAAGACCATCAACCCGAACGGCATCGTGCCCAAGGGCCCGCAGCAGGACTTCAACCAGCCCCATGATCGGGAGCGGTTGGCGGGCAAAGGGATCTGGCAGGCTTGAGATTGCCGGGGCTGCTGTGCAGCCCTTTCACGACACAAGGCCGCTCCTACAGGAAACGCGTGATCCCTGTAGGAGCGGCCTTGTGTCGCGAAAGGGCCGCAAAGCGGCCCCAACGGTTTCAGCTGTTTTGCGCCCCTTCGAACCAGGCCAGCTTGTCGCGCAGCTGCACCACTTCCCCGACAATTACCAGGGTCGGCGCATGCACTTCATGCTGGGCCACCAGGTCCGGCAGGTCCGCCAGGGTGCCGGTAAACACCCGCTGATTGCGCGTAGTCCCCTGCTGCACCAGGGCCGCCGGCGTACTGGCCGCCCGCCCATGGCGAATCAGCTCGGCACAGATGGTCGGCAAGCCCACCAGCCCCATGTAGAACACCAGGGTCTGGGCCGGCGCCACCAGGTCATGCCAAGGCAGATTGCTGGTGCCATCCTTGAGGTGGCCAGTGACGAAGCGCACCGACTGGGCATAGTCACGGTGGGTCAGCGGAATCCCGCCATAGGCGGAGCAACCACTGGCCGCGGTAATGCCCGGCACCACCTGGAACGGGATGCCTTGCTCGGCCAGCTCCTCGATCTCTTCGCCACCACGGCCGAAGATGAACGGGTCGCCGCCCTTGAGGCGCAACACGCGCTTGCCCTGCTGGGCGAGATCGACCAGCAGGCGGTTGATCTGGTCCTGTGGCACGGCATGGTCGGCGCGGCGCTTGCCGACATAGATACGCTCGGCATCACGCCGGCACATCTCGATGATGGCCGGAGCCACCAGGCGGTCGTACAGCACCACATCGGCCTGCTGCATCAGGCGCAAGGCGCGGAAGGTCAGCAAGTCCGGATCGCCCGGCCCTGCACCGACCAGATACACCTCACCACCCTGCTGCACCGGCGCTCCGTCGACCATCGCCTGCAGCAGGCGTTCGGCCTCGGCGCCCTGCCCGGCCAGCTGGCGCTCGGCGATCGGCCCCTGGAACACGGTTTCCCAAAAGCCACGGCGCTGGTTGACGTCCGGGTACAAGGATTTGACCTTGTGCCGGAAGCGCGCGGCCAGCCCGGCCAGTTCGCCATACGCCGACGGGATCCAGGCTTCCAGCTTGGCGCGGATCAGCCGCGCCAGGACCGGGGCGTCACCGCCACTGGACACCGCGATCACCAACGGTGAACGGTCGACGATCGCCGGGAAGATCACCGTGCACAGGGCCGGCGCATCCACCACGTTGACCGGCAGGCTCAGCGCCTGCGCATCGGCCGACACCTGGGCGTTGAGCCCAGGGTCGTCGGTGGCCGCGATCACCAGCCGGCAGCCGACCAGGTCGGCCGCCTGATAGCCACGCACCAGCACCTCACCGCCACCTTCCCGGGCCAACGCGGCCAGCTGGCCGTCGACGTCCGGCGCCACCACGCGCAGCGCGGCGCCGGCATCGGCCAGCAGGCGCGCCTTGCGCAGGGCGATCTCACCGCCGCCGACGACCAGTACCCGGCCGCCCTGCAGCTTGTGGAACAGCGGCAGGTAATCCATTTAACGGATGACCTCGACGCCGCCCATGTACGGTTTCAGCACCTCTGGTACACGGATCGACCCGTCGGCCTGCTGGTAGTTTTCCAGCACCGCCACCAGGGTACGGCCTACAGCCAGGCCGGAGCCGTTGAGGGTGTGCACCAGCTCCGGCTTGCCGGTTTCCGGGTTACGCCAGCGGGCCTGCATGCGGCGCGCCTGGAAGTCACCGCAGTTGGAGCAGGAGCTGATTTCGCGGTACTTGTCCTGGCTCGGCACCCACACTTCGAGGTCGTAGGTTTTCACGGCGCCGAAGCCCATGTCGCCGGTGCACAGGGCCAGTACGCGGTAGGGCAGCTCCAGCAACTGCAGCACGCGCTCGGCGTTGGCGGTCAGGCCTTCCAGGGCTTCCATCGACTTGGACGGCTCGACCACCTGGACCATCTCGACCTTGTCGAACTGGTGCTGGCGGATCATGCCGCGGGTGTCACGGCCCGAAGCACCGGCTTCGCTACGGAAGCACGGGGTGTGGGCGACCAGTTTGAGCGGCAGCTGCTTGGCGTCGAGGATCTGCTCGGCGACCAGGTTGGTCAGCGACACTTCGGCCGTCGGGATCAGGTAGAAGTCGGCTTCGCCTTCGCGGGTGATCTTGAACAGATCTTCCTCGAACTTCGGCAGCTGGCCGGTGCCCTGCAGGGCCGGGGCCTGTACCAGGTACGGGGTGTAGTGCTCCTCGTAGCCGTGCTCGCCGGTGTGCAGGTTGATCATGAACTGCGCCAGGGCGCGGTGCAGGCGGGCGATAGGCCCACGCAGCACGGCAAAGCGCGCACCGGACAACTTGGCTGCGGCTTCGAAGTCCAGGCCACCGCTGATTTCGCCCAGGGCGACGTGGTCCTTGATCTCGAAATCGAAGGCAGTCGGCGTGCCCCAGCGGCGCACTTCGACGTTGTCGTCTTCGCTGGCACCGACCGGCACGCTGGCGTCCGGCAGGTTGGGGATGGTCAGCAGGATGCTGTCCAGTTCGGCCTGGATACCGTCCAGTTCGCTCTTGCCGGCAGCCAGTTCATTGGCCATGCGCTCGACGTCAGCCATCAGCGGGGCGATGTCCTCGCCCTTGGCCTTGGCCTGGCCGATCGACTTGGAACGGGCATTACGCTCGGCCTGCAGCTGCTCGGTGCGGGTCTGCACCGCCTTGCGGCGCTCTTCCAGTGATTCGATGCGCGCGACATCCAGGCTGAAGCCACGGGAGGCCAGGCGATCCGCCACTTCCTGAAGTTGGCCGCGTAACAGTTTGGAATCGAGCATATCGTTCTCTCGTTATGTGTAGGTGTTGGTTCAGAAACGGGTCAGGGACAGGCCGGCCCAGGTGGCCAGAAGCCCGCCCACCACGCTGATACTGGTATAGCCCAAGGCGAGGGGCACTTGCCCACTTTCCATCAGGCGCACGGTATCGAGCGAGAAGGAGGAAAACGTCGTCAGGCCGCCAAGGAAGCCGACGATCAGGCCAGCGCGCAGTTCGACCGGCGCCAGCGGTTTGTGCAGGAACAGGCCGTACAGCAGGCCGATCAGCAGGCAGCCAACCAGGTTGACCGCCAGCGTACCCAGATAGAAGTGCCGTGGCCAGTGGGCCGCGACCCAGTTAGAGGTGGCGAAGCGCAACAAGGTCCCGGCGATACCACCCGCGCTGACTGCGGCGATCAGGGCAATCATGGTTTTCTCCGCTGGCGGGGGCTGTTGCGGTCGAGCTCGGCCAGGTGGCGCAGCTTCTCGCCGATCTTCAGCTCCAGGCCTCGCGGCACGGGCTGGTAGTACTGGCGCGGTTCGAGCGCTTCAGGGAAGTAATCCTCGCCGGCAGCATAGGCGTCGGGCTCGTCGTGGGCGTAGCGGTATTCTTCGCCGTAGCCGAGCTGCTTCATCAGCTTGGTCGGGGCATTGCGCAGGTGCAGCGGCACTTCCAGCGAGCCGTGTTCGGCAGCTTCGCGCAAGGCGGTCTTGAAGCCCACGTACACCGCATTGCTCTTCGGCGCACAGGCGATGTAGGTGATGGCCTGGGCCACCGCCAGCTCGCCTTCCGGGCTGCCCAGGCGCTCCTGCACGTCCCAGGCGGCCAGGCACAGGCTCAGGGCGCGCGGGTCGGCGTTGCCGATGTCCTCGCTGGCCATGCGCACCACGCGGCGGGCGATGTACAGCGGGTCGCAGCCGCCGTCGAGCATGCGCGCGAACCAGTACAGGGCGCCATCGGGGTTGGAGCCGCGCACCGACTTGTGCAGCGCGGAAATCTGGTCGTAGAACGCCTCGCCCCCCTTGTCGAAGCGCCGGCGGCTGTCGCCGAGCAGGCTTTGCAGCATCTCGACGTCGATCTCGCTGCCATCTTCGGCCAGGTCAGAGGCATTCTCGAGGAAGTTGAGCATGCGCCGGCCATCACCATCGGCGGCGGCCATGAGCATCTTGAAGGCGTCGTCACCGACACGCAGGTTGCGCTTGCCCAGCCCGCGGTCTTCGGTCAGCGCGCGATGGACCAGCTTGCGCAGCGCCGCTTCGTCGAGGCTCTTGAGCACGTACACCCGCGCCCGCGACAGCAAGGCGTTGTTCAGCTCGAACGACGGGTTCTCGGTGGTGGCACCGATGAACAGCAGCGTTCCGTCCTCTACATAGGGTAGGAAGGCATCCTGCTGGGACTTGTTGAAACGGTGCACTTCGTCGACGAACAGGATGGTGCGCCGACCATACTGCCCGGCCTGCTGCTTGGCCACTTCGACCGCCTGGCGGATCTCCTTGACCCCGGCCAGTACGGCCGAGACCGTCTCGAAGTGCGCATCGCAGAACTGCGCCAGCAGCCGCGCGAGGGTGGTCTTGCCCACCCCCGGCGGCCCCCAGAAGATCATCGAGTGCAGCGCACCCTGCTCCAGCGCCTCGCGCAGCGGTTTGCCACGCGCCAGCAGGTGCTCCTGGCCAACGTACTCATCCAGGTTGGACGGACGCAGGCGGGCGGCCAGCGGCTGGGCGACGGGTTCGCTTCGAAACAGGTCCATGGCGAGCTCTGCTTACTCCTTGATGACGTCGGCGCCTTTAGGGATGTCGAACTTGAACTGGCTGTCCGGCACCGCCTGGTTGGCCTTGACGCCATTGAACAGGATGTTGGTGCGCTGGCCGACGCTGTCGACCAGCTGCATGTCATTGATCAGGCCCTTGCGGAACGACACGCGCAGCGAGTCGAACAGGGTGTCCTTGGTCTTCGGCTTGAGGGTGAAGTCCATCACTTCGCCTTGCTCCTTGGAGGTGATGTCGAAGCTCTGGCTGATCTTCGACACGTCACCGGACAACAGCAGCGCCGGAGTCTGGTTCAGGCGCTGGTCGAGCTTCTTGATGGTCGCCTGCTCCAGGTCCGGGTCCCACAGGGTAACGTTCTTGCCGTCCGACACCACCACCTGCTCCTGCGGCGCATTGGTGTGCCAGTAGAACAGGCCAGGGCGCTTCACGGTCATCTTGCCGGACGTTTCCTGCAGGCTGGTGCCGCCGGCATCCAGGGTCAGCTGGGAGAAGTTGGCCTCGATGGTCTGGGATTTTTCCAACAGCTGGGTCAGGCGTTGTACGTCTTGCTCACCGGCATAAGCAGTAACCGAGCCCAGGGTCAGGGCAGAAACCAACAGCATGCGAATCGCGCGCATGGGAATCCTCATTGAGCATTGAAAAGGCGGGCGCCACCGTTGGCGCCCGGCAAGGTGTTCATCAGTCGCGCGGGCCGCCCGGGGCAATCACTTCCCGCGAGCCGTTGCTGTTCATCGGGGTGACCACGCCGGCCATCTCCATCGACTCGATCATCCGCGCCGCGCGGTTGTAGCCGATCTTCAGCTTGCGCTGCACGGCCGAGATGGATGCGCGGCGGCTCTCCAGCACGAACTGCACGGCTTCATCATACAGGGCATCGGTTTCGGCATCGTCACCATCGCCGCCACCGCCACCACCGCCGTCGAAGCCGCTGCCGGCCTCTTCGACACCATTGAGGATGTCGTCGTTGTAGTCTGGCGCGCCGCGCAGTTTCCACGCCTCGACCGTGCGGTGCACTTCGTCGTCGGAGACGAACGCACCGTGCACCCGGATCGGCAGGCTGGTGCCCGGCGGCATGTACAGCATGTCACCGTGGCCGAGCAGCTGTTCGGCGCCGCCCTGGTCGATGATGGTCCGCGAGTCGATCTTGCTCGACACCTGGAACGCCATGCGGGTCGGGATGTTGGCCTTGATCAGGCCAGTGATCACGTCCACCGACGGGCGCTGGGTGGCGAGGATCAGGTGGATACCGGCGGCCCGCGCCTTCTGGGCGATACGGGCGATCAGCTCTTCGACCTTCTTGCCGACGATCATCATCATGTCGGCGAATTCGTCGACCACCACGACGATGGTCGGCAGGGTCTTCAGCGCTGGCGGCTCGTCGTCCATGCTCTCGCGGCGATACAGCGGATCATGGATGATCTCGCCGGCTTCCTGGGCGTCCTTGATCTTGCGGTTGAAGCCAGCCAGGTTACGCACGCCCATGGCCGCCATCAGCTTGTAGCGCCGCTCCATCTCGGCCACGCTCCAGCGCAGGGCGTTGGCGGCGTCCTTCATGTCGGTGACCACCGGGCACAGCAGGTGCGGGATGCCTTCGTAGATCGACAGTTCGAGCATTTTCGGGTCGATCATGATCAGCCGCGCGTCTTCCGGGCTGGACTTGAACAGGATCGACAGGATCATCGCGTTGACCCCCACCGACTTACCGGAACCGGTGGTACCGGCCACCAGCAGGTGCGGCATCTTGGCCAGGTCGGTGATCACCGGCTTGCCGCCGATGTCGTGGCCCAGGGCCAGGGTGACCGGCGACTTCTGCTCGTCGTACTGCGGCGTGGCAAGCACTTCCGAGAAGCGCACCATCTGCCGGTTTTCGTTGGGGATCTCGATACCCACGGTGGTCTTGCCGGGGATCACTTCGACCACCCGCACACTGGTCACCGCCAGGGACCGCGCCAGGTCCTTGGCCAGGTTGGCAATGCGGCTGACCTTGACGCCAGCGGCTGGCTGGATTTCGTAACGGGTAATCACCGGGCCTGGGTGGATGGAGTCCACCGAGACTTCCACGCCGAACTCCTTGAGCTTGATTTCCAGCAGCTGGCCGACACCGGCCAGGGACTCTGGCGAGTACTCGATCTTCTTCTGTTCGGCCGGGTCGAGGATGGAAATCGACGGCAAGGTACCTTCCACGGCGCTGTCGACGAACAGCGGCGCCTGTTTTTCCTTCATCACCCGCTTGCTCGGCTCCGGCGCCCTGGCCGCGGCCGGTGGCACGATGGTCGGGGCCGCTGCAGGCTGCTCGCGGGGCACGACAGGCTCGCGGGCGAGGGTCGGTTCGCGAGGTACCACAGGCTCGCGGGCGATCGTCGGTTCACGGGCCAGGGTCGGTTCGCGGGGTTCAACGGGCTGGGCCGGTGCTTCTTCACGCTTGAAGATGCGCTCGCGCAGCGCCGGCTTGGCTGGCTCGCGCTTGTCGGCGGCCTTCGGCGCCAGGTCGAACTTCGAGTCGAACACCGGCTCGTCGACTTCGCGCAGCTGCGCTTCCAGGCGCTTGCGCTCGTTGCGCGCTTCCCACCAGCGGCTGGCCGCACCCTGCACCAGCTCGAACAGGTCGAGGGTGATCTTGCCGGTCATGTCCATCACCTTGAACCACGACAGGTCGGTGAACACGGTCAGGCCGAACAGGAACAGGGCAATGAACATCAGGGTGCTGCCCTGCACGTTCAGCAGGTTGCGCGCCAGGTCGCCGAGGCTTTCGCCCAGTGCACCGCCCGCAGAAAACGGCAGGCTCGCCGGCGGGTGGAAATGGATATGCGCCAGGGCCGCGCCCGACAGCACCAGGAACACCAGGCCGATCAACCGCCAGGAGAACAGCCACCCGCTCCACTGCCACGGCTGGTGCCGCTCGCGGAAGATCTGCCAGGTCTTGATCGCCAGCAGCAGCGGGAAGATGTAGGCGAAATAGCCCAGCACCATGAACAGGATGTCGGCAAAGTACGCACCGGCACGCCCGGCGGCATTCTGCACCTGGTCGACGTTGCTGGTGTGGCTGAAGCCCGGGTCCGACGTGTCGTACGTCAGCAGTGCCATCCACAGGTACAGGCACAGTGCGCCGACAGCGATCAACGCACCTTCCTTGAGGCGGTAATGCAGCTGCTGGCGCCACAGGGGCACGGGCAAGGGAGCTGGAGTTGCGGTGGATTTCTTCAAAACGCGTCTATTCCTGCGCGTGCTGCGCGTCCAGTAGTGATCGGCCGGCGTCTGGCCAATGAACCACTACTTTTAACATTACTGCCCGCCAGCCGCCATGACGGCGCGCCGTATGGAGCTTGAGTGGGGGCGACTTTCGTATAGGTGCAATTTGAGCACGCATTTTCTTTCGTGACAAAGGCTTATGCTGTGTTTTTGCACAGGTGTGACAGCAAATGTAGCGGATGGTGCCTGTGGTTTCATGAATGTGTAGGAAATTGCCTATTCTGCTGCCCGCCAATGCCTCTTGACCCTGCCGGCATTGACCCCGCAAGCCCTGCGCGCCATGCTGCCCTCTCCCCTCCCCCACCGCACGATAGACCATGCTCACCTGGCTGACCCGCGACTCGCTGACCTTCCCGCCCCTGGAAAAGGCCCTGCACGACCCCAACGGCCTGCTCGCCGCTGGCGGCGACCTGAGCCCCGAGCGCCTGGAGCAAGCCTACCGGCACGGCTGCTTCCCCTGGTACCAGGACGGCCAGCCGATCCTCTGGTGGTCGCCCGACCCGCGCACGGTGCTGTTCCCGGACGAGCTGCACGTCTCGCGCTCGCTGGCCAAGCTGATGCGCCAGAGCCGCTACCAGGTCAGCTTCGACACTGACTTCCCTGGGGTAATCGCCGCCTGCGCGGCACCGCGCGACTATGCCGACGGCACCTGGATCACCGACACCATGCGCAATGCCTACTGCGAACTGCATCGGCGCGGCATCGCCCATTCGGTGGAAGTGCGCGAGCACGGCCAGCTGGTTGGCGGCCTGTACGGCCTGGCTATTGGCAGGCTGTTTTTCGGCGAATCGATGTTCAGCCGCGCCGACAATGCCTCCAAGGTCGGCTTCGTGACACTGGTCGAGCATTTGCGCCAGGCCGGCTTCGTGCTGATCGACTGCCAGATGCCGACCAACCACCTGCACAGCCTTGGCGCCCGCGCCATCAGCCGCGCCCGCTTCGCCGAGTACCTGGCGCAACACCTCGACCAGCCCAACAGCGCCACCTGGGTTTGCTAGGCGAGTTCTGCGAGCTGGCTTACACTTAAAGCAACGTCTCACCGAGGGGGTTGATCATGACAGAGTTGGCGCGGTTGAAGTTCTATGCCACTCAACCCCACTCCTGCAGCTACCTGCCGGACGAACAGGCCACCACGCTGTTCCTCGACCCCAGCCAGCCGATGGACGTGCACGTGTATGCCGACCTGTCGGAAATGGGCTTTCGGCGCAGTGGCGACCACCTGTACCGCCCGCATTGCCAGAACTGCAATGCCTGCGTGCCCGCGCGCATCCCTGCCGCGCGTTTCATTCCCAACCGCCAGCAGCGGCGCATCCTCAAGCGCAACGCCGACCTGACCGTGACCGCCGCTCGCCCGGCGTTCAAGGAGGAGTATTTCGACCTCTACCGGCGCTACATCGAGACCCGCCATGCCGATGGCGACATGTACCCGCCGAGCCGCGATCAGTTTTCCACCTTCCTGGTCCGCGACCTACCGTTCTGCTGGTTCTACGAGTTTCGCCTGGAAGGCCGCTTGCTGGCAGTCGCCGTATGCGACCTGCTGCCCAACGGCCTGTCGGCGGTGTACACCTTCTACGAACCTGAGGAAGAGCGCCGCAGCCTCGGGCGCTTTGCCATTCTCTGGCAGATCACCGAAGCCCTGCGCCAGGACCTGGAGGCGGTCTACCTGGGCTACTGGATCAAGAACTGCAAGAAAATGAATTACAAGACGCAGTATCGACCTATCGAGCTGCTGATAAACCAGCGCTGGGTCACCCTCAACTGAAAGCATTGGCTTGACACACAGTTTTCCGGCATAATCCACGCCACTTTTTTGCCCGGTGCGGTTATGCGTCGGGCCAACACTGGATCCGAGGGCTCTACTGCATGTCGAAAGAAGACAGCTTCGAAATGGAAGGTACTGTCGTCGACACCCTGCCCAACACCATGTTCCGCGTGGAGTTGGAAAACGGGCACGTCGTAACCGCGCACATCTCCGGAAAGATGCGCAAGAACTACATCCGTATTCTCACTGGCGACAAGGTCCGCGTCGAACTGACGCCCTACGACCTGAGCAAGGGCCGCATCACCTATCGTGCGCGCTAAGCTCTAGCCATGAAAAAGCCCGGCCATGTGCCGGGCTTTTTTGTGCCTGCCAGATTGCTTGGGGTTGCGTAGCAGCCCTGTGGGAGCGGGTTCACCCGCGAAGAGCCCAACGCGGTGGATGGCAGCGGCTGCGCCGGTGTTCGCGGCTGAAGCCGCTCCCACAGGTACAGCCCTGCCCCCGCTGTCAGGCAACCTCAGCCGTGGTCTCGAAGTCGAACACCAGTTCGCCATCGCGCAGGTCGACATGCACCACGCCACCGTGCTCGGCCAGCTCGCCAAACAGGATCTCTTCGGCCAGCGGCCGCTTGATCTTGTCCTGGATAAGCCGCGCCATCGGCCGTGCGCCCATCTGTACGTCGTAGCCGGAAACCGCCAGCCAGCCGCGGGCGGCATCGCTGACTTCCAGCAGCACACGCTTGTCTTCCAGCTGTGCCTGCAGTTCGATGAGGAACTTGTCGACGATGCTCTTGATCGTCTCGGTGCTCAGGCGGCCAAACTGGATGATGGTGTCCAGACGGTTGCGGAACTCCGGCGTGAAGCTCTTGCGGATGACTTCCATGGCATCGGACGCATGGTCCTGATGGGTGAAGCCGATCGAGGCCCGCGCAGCGGTTTCAGCGCCGGCGTTGGTGGTCATGATCAGGATCACGTTACGGAAGTCGGCCTTGCGCCCGTTGTTGTCGGTCAGGGTACCGTGGTCCATCACCTGCAGCAGCAGGTTGAAGACTTCCGGGTGGGCCTTCTCGATTTCATCGAGCAGCAGCACGCAGTGCGGTTGCTTGGTGATCGCTTCGGTCAGCAAGCCGCCCTGGTCGAAACCAACGTAGCCTGGCGGCGCACCGATCAGGCGCGACACGGTATGGCGTTCCATGTACTCGGACATGTCGAAGCGCACCAGCTCGACACCCAGCGCCTTGGCCAGCTGCCGCGCAGCCTCGGTCTTGCCGACACCGGTCGGGCCGGCGAACAGGAACGAACCGACCGGCTTGTCCGGCGACTTCAGGCCGGCACGGGACAGCTTGATGGCCGTAGCCAGCGAGTCGATAGCCGCGTCTTGGCCGAACACGGTCAGCTTCAGGTCACGCTCGAGGTTACGCAGCAGCTCCTTGTCGGAGCTGGTGACATGCTTCGGCGGAATCCGCGCGATCTTGGCCACGATGTCCTCGACCTGCGGCACGTCGATGCGCTTGACCCGGTTCGCCTCAGGCTGCAGGCGCTGATAGGCACCCGCCTCGTCGATCACGTCGATGGCCTTGTCCGGCATGTGCCGGTCATTGATGTAGCGCGAGGCCAGTTCGGCGGCGGCGCGCAGGGCTTCGTCGCTGTACTCGATGTTGTGGTGGCTCTCGAAGCGGCCTTTCAGGCCACGCAGGATGCCGACAGTGTCTTCGACCGATGGCTCGCTGACATCGACCTTCTGGAAACGCCGTGCCAGGGCACGGTCTTTCTCGAAGATGCCACGGAACTCCTGGAAGGTGGTCGAACCGATGCAACGGATTTCACCGGACGACAGCAGCGGCTTGAGCAGGTTGGACGCATCCATCACCCCACCCGACGCCGCACCGGCACCGATGATGGTGTGGATTTCGTCGATGAACAGGATCGCCTGCGGGCGCTTGCGCAGCTCGCCGAGCAGCGCCTTGAAGCGCTTCTCGAAGTCGCCACGGTACTTGGTACCGGCCAGCAGCGCACCGAGGTCCAGCGAATAGACCACACTCTGCGCCAGCAGGTCAGGCACCTGGCCGTCGACGATGCGCTTGGCCAGGCCTTCGGCGATGGCGGTCTTGCCGACGCCAGCCTCACCGACCAGCAGCGGGTTGTTCTTGCGCCGGCGGGCCAGAATCTGCGCCACGCGCTCGACTTCCTGCTCACGACCCACCAGCGGGTCGATACGGCCGGCACGGGCCAGCTCGTTCAGGTTGCTGGCGTAGGCATCCAGCGGGTTGCTCGAAGAGGAGGTTTCGCCACCCTCTTCGTCCTGCATTTCCTGGTCGCTCTCGGCGTGCGAACCGTGCCCCGGCACCTTGGAGATACCATGGGCGATGTAGTTGACCACGTCGATACGGGCCACGCTCTGCTGTTTCAGCAGGAACACGGCCTGGCTTTCCTGTTCGCTGAAGATCGCCACCAGCACATTGGCACCGGTGACTTCGCGCTTGCCGGAGCTCTGCACGTGGAACACGGCACGTTGCAGCACACGCTGGAAGCCCAGGGTTGGCTGGGTTTCGCGGTCTTCGTCGTTGACGGGGATCAGGGGTGTAGTGGAGTCGATGAACTCTTGCAGGTCGTGCTTGAGCTTGTCGAGATTGGCGCCACAGGCGCGCAGAACGGTCGCAGCAGCCTCATTGTCAAGGAGTGCCAGCAGCAGATGTTCGACGGTCATGAATTCATGACGTTTCGAACGAGCCTCCTTGAAGGCAAGATTGAGGGTGACTTCGAGCTCGCGGTTTAACATAGCTTCACCTCATACCCAAGTGGTCGGCGATTAACCGTCCTTCTCGATTTCACAGAGTAGCGGATGCTGGCTTTCCCTGGCGTATTGGTTGACCTGCATGGCCTTTGTTTCGGCGATGTCACGGGTAAACAATCCGCACACTGCCCGCCCTTCGGTATGGACGGTCAGCATGATCTTGGTCGCCAGCTCGCGGTTCAGACTGAAGAACGTTTCGAGCACTTCGACGACGAAATCCATCGGCGTGTAGTCATCGTTGAACAAAACCACCTTGTACATCGGTGGCGCCTGCAGGATCGGCTTGGCTTCCTGTACCGCAAGCCCTGAGCCGTCGTCCTCATTCGATTGCGGGCGATCCTGATTGAATGTTAGTCGAATCTCACTGGGTGCATGCATGGAAAGAATTTCATCATGAGCGTCAGGTTAAGGTTGTGGGTTGACTGCATTGGCGGCCGCTGGCGCACGCGCCACCTGACCTTGACTAACGGCAAAACGGTGTTACAACCAATAAGAACCCACCGTGGTCGATAAAGATCCGCGCAGTCAACCAGATTTTTCGCATGGTTCGTATGCGGATGAAGTGGATGATACTCCAGTGATGGAGTCCTTTGCAGAGGGACATAGGGATGGCAAGCGGTAAAGTCAAGTGGTTCAACAATGCCAAGGGCTACGGATTCATCAACGAAGAGGGAAAAACCG
Source organism: Pseudomonas sp. LRP2-20 (assembly GCF_024349685.1). Lineage (NCBI taxonomy): Bacteria > Pseudomonadati > Pseudomonadota > Gammaproteobacteria > Pseudomonadales > Pseudomonadaceae > Pseudomonas > Pseudomonas sp. LR2-20. The sequence goes on from NZ_AP025944.1 coordinate 4,047,096, forward strand.
ACGATCTGTTCGCGCACTACTCCGCGATCCAGATGGAAGGCTACAAGACCCTCAAGGCAGGTCAGTCCGTGGTGTTCGAGATCATTCAGGGCCCCAAAGGCCTGCATGCGGTCCAGATCAAGGACGCCGCCGTTGCCGCTGCCGCTGCGACCAACGCCGTAGGCCACTCCGAGGGCGAGACCGTGCAAGTCTGACCACCCTGCTCTCTGCCGGGATACGAAAGAACCGGCCGCTTCTTTAGCAGAAGCGGCCGGTTTTCAATTGACTCACATGTGCTTGATCATTTCATCGCCAAAGCCCGAACTGCTCACCAGCTTGGCACCGTCCATCAGCCGCTCGAAGTCGTAGGTCACGGTCTTGGCCGCAATCGCGCCATTGGTGCCCTTGATGATCAGGTCGGCCGCCTCGGTCCAGCCCATATGGCGCAGCATCATCTCTGCCGAGAGAATCACCGAGCCCGGGTTGACCTTGTCCTGCCCGGCGTATTTCGGCGCGGTGCCGTGGGTGGCCTCGAACATGGCCACGGTATCGGACAGGTTCGCGCCCGGCGCGATGCCGATGCCGCCCACCTCCGCCGCCAGGGCGTCGGAAAGGTAATCACCGTTGAGGTTGAGGGTGGCGATCACGTCGTACTCGGCCGGGCGCAGCAGGATCTGCTGGAGCATGGCGTCGGCGATGGCGTCCTTGACGATCACCTCGCGGCCGCTCTTGGGGTTCTTGAACTTCATCCATGGGCCGCCATCGAGCAGTTCGGCGCCGAACTCGTCGCGGGCCACTTCGTAGCCCCAATCCTTGAAGGCACCTTCGGTGAACTTCATGATGTTGCCCTTGTGCACCAGGGTCAGCGACTCGCGGTCGTTGTCCACCACGTACTGCAGGGCCTTGCGCACCAGGCGCTTGGTGCCCTCGCGGGAAACCGGCTTGACGCCGATGCCGCAGTCCTGGTCGAAGCGGATCTTGGTGACGCCCATTTCCTCCTTGAGGAACTTGATCACCTTGTTCGCCTCAGGTGAACCGGCCTTCCACTCGATACCGGCATAGATGTCCTCGGAGTTCTCGCGGAAGATCACCATGTCGACGTCGCCAGGCTTCTTCACCGGGCTTGGTACGCCCTGGAACCACAACACCGGGCGCAGGCACACATAAAGGTCGAGCTGCTGGCGCAAGGCCACGTTCAGCGAGCGGATACCGCCACCGACCGGTGTGGTCAACGGCCCCTTGATCGAAACCACGTAGTCTTTCACCGCATCCAGCGTCTCCTGGGGCAGCCAGGTGTCCTGGTCGTAGACCTGGGTGGCCTTCTCGCCGGCATACACCTCCATCCAGGCGATCTTGCGCTTGCCGCCATAGGCTTTCTGCACGGCGGCATCGACCACCTTGATCATCACGGGCGAAACATCGACGCCAATCCCGTCGCCTTCGATATAAGGAATGATGGGGTTGTCAGGAACGTTGAGCGAATGGTCTGCATTGACGGTGATCTTGGCGCCGTCGGTCGGAACCTTGATTTTCTGGTATCCCATGCTTGCACTACTCCGCTGTCGGGTGTGATTGGACATCCTGCGATCCAATGAGCCTAAACCACATCTGTCGACCTGCAAGCTGTGGGAGCGGGCTTGCCCGCGAAGAATACCCCGCCGATGGTGCGTCACTACGCCACATTGCCCCTACATCTTTGGTCTTATAAATGGCGCCGATATCACTTCGCCTTGCTGAATAGCCCAAATGGTTTGGTATACTCCGCCGCGACCGAAGGGTCACCGGGGCGAATCCCAGGAAAATGCGGACCGCCCTTGGCCATGAATGGCCGAAAAGCCTGGCCAGAAAAGTCTGGACTGTTACCGCAGCTCAGCATTGACGCTCGACTGATGCATCCACCATCACCGCTCGCAGCCTCTCGACTTTCCGCTCATGGCGTTGCCAGGGCGATGCGCCTACCCTGCGCAACACGAGACTCGAGCACGCTCAGCACACAGAGAGTTAACCCGCATGCCCACCCGTTCCAAGATCATCTATACCTTCACCGACGAAGCCCCCGCCCTCGCCACCTACTCGCTGCTGCCGATCGTCGAAGCCTTCACCGCTTCGGCTGACATCGCCGTCGAAACTCGCGACATTTCCCTGGCCGGCCGTATCCTTGCCGCCTTCCCGGAGCAACTGGGCGCAGAGAAGCAAGTAGGCGATCACCTGGCGGAACTGGGCCAGCTGGCTACCACCCCTGAAGCCAACATCATCAAGCTGCCGAACATCAGCGCCTCGGTACCGCAGCTCAAGGCCGCGATCAAGGAACTGCAAGGCAAGGGCTTCAACATCCCTGACTACGCCGACGAGCCGTCCACCGAGGCCGAGAAAGAGTCCCGCGCCCGCTACGACCGCATCAAGGGCTCCGCCGTGAACCCGGTGCTGCGCGAAGGCAACTCCGACCGCCGCGCGCCGCTGTCGGTCAAGAACTACGCCCGCAAGCACCCGCACAAGATGGGCGCCTGGGCCGCCGACTCCAAGTCGCACGTTGCCCACATGAACAACGGCGACTTCTACGGCAGCGAAAAAGCCGCGCTGATCGAAGCTGACGACAGCCTGCGCATCGAGCTGGTCGGCAAAGATGGCAGCACCACCGTGCTGAAAGCCAAGACTGCCGTCAAAGCTGCCGAAATCGTCGACTGCGCCACCATGAGCCGCAAGGCCCTGAAAGCCTTCATCGCCGAGCAGATCGCCGATGCCAAGGCCTCCGGCGTGCTGCTGTCGGTGCACCTGAAAGCCACCATGATGAAGGTTTCCGACCCGATCATGTTCGGCGTCATCGTCGAAGAATTCTACAACGACGTACTGGTCAAGCACGCTGCAGCCCTGGCTGAAGTAGGCTTCAACGCCAACAACGGCATCGGCGACCTGTACGCCCGCATCAAGGACCTGCCAGCCGACAAGCAGGCCGAAATCGAAGCCGACATCCAGGCCCTGTACGCCGAGCGTCCAGCCCTGGCCATGGTCAACTCCGACAAGGGCATCACCAACCTGCACGTGCCGAGCGACGTCATCGTCGACGCCTCGATGCCAGCGATGATCCGCGACTCGGGCAAGATGTGGAACACTGCAGGTGAACTGCAGGATGCCAAGGCGATCATCCCGGATCGCTGCTACGCCGGCATCTACCAGGCCACCATCGAAGACTGCAAGGCCAACGGCGCCTTCGACCCGACCACCATGGGCAGCGTGCCGAACGTTGGCCTGATGGCACAGAAAGCCGAAGAGTACGGCTCCCACGACAAGACCTTCCAGATCCAGGCCGACGGCGTGGTGCGCGTGGTCGATGGCAAGGGCAAGGTCGTTCTGGAGCAGAACGTCGAAGCCGGTGACATCTTCCGCATGTGCCAGACCAAAGACGCGCCGATCCAGGACTGGGTCAAGCTGGCCGTCAACCGTGCCCGCCTGAGCAACACCCCGGCGGTGTTCTGGCTGGACCCGGCCCGCGCCCACGACGGCGTGATGATCGAGAAGGTGCAGAAGTACCTGAAGGATCACGACACTACCGGCCTGGACATCCGCGTCCTGGCGCCGGTCGACGCCATCAAGTTCTCCCTGGCCCGCATCCGCGAAGGCAAGGACACCATTTCGGTGACCGGCAACGTGCTGCGCGACTACCTGACCGACCTGTTCCCGATCATGGAGCTGGGCACCAGCGCCAAGATGCTGTCGATCGTGCCGCTGATGAACGGCGGTGGCCTGTTCGAAACCGGCGCCGGTGGTTCGGCACCGAAGCACGTGCAGCAGCTGGTGGAAGAGAACTTCCTGCGTTGGGACTCGCTGGGTGAATTCCTGGCCCTGGCTGCTTCCCTGGAGCACCTGGGCAACACCTACGACAACCCGCGCGCCAAGGTCCTGGCCAACACCCTGGACCAGGCCACTGGCAAGTTCCTCGACACCAACAAGTCGCCTTCGCGCAAAGTCGGTGGTATCGACAACCGCGGCAGCCACTTCTACCTGACCCTGTACTGGGCCCAGGCCCTGGCTGCCCAGAGCGACGACGCCGCCCTGCAGGCACGCTTCGCCCCACTGGCCAAGACCCTGACCGAGAACGAGGAGACCATCGTCGCCGAGCTCAACGCCGTTCAGGGCAAGCCGGCCGACATCGGTGGCTACTACGCCCCGGATGCCGCGCTGACCGCCAAGGTGATGCGCCCAAGCCAGACCCTGAACAGCGCAATTGCTGCCCTGTAAGGTTCGCTTGATGTAACAGCACAAACCCCGGCCACGCACCGGGGTTTGTGCTTTCTGGGATTAGGGCTGCTGCGCAGCCCTTCGCGGGCAAGCCCGCTCCCACAGGAAAGGTGCAGACACCGAGACCTGCACGGTACCTGTGGGAGCGGGCTTGCCCGCGAAGGGCCGCAAAGCGGTCCCGGCAATCTGAAAGGACACCGCACATGACCTGGCAACCCCACATCACCGTCGCCACCATCGTCGAAGACCAAGGCAAGTTCCTCTTCGTCGAAGAATTCAAGGCAGGCCAGCACGTCTTCAACCAGCCCGCCGGCCACCTCGAACCCAACGAGACCCTGCCCCAGGCCGCCCTGCGCGAAACCCTGGAAGAGACCGCCTGGGAAGTCGAACTCACCGGCGTGGTCGGCATCTACCTGTATACCGCCCCGAGCAACGGCGTGACCTACCAGCGCATCTGCTTCGCCGCCCGCCCTGTGCGCCACCATGCCGACCTGGCCCTGGACAGCGACATCGTCCGCGCCGTGTGGCTGACCCGCGACGAACTGCTGGCCGACCCCGCCCGCTGGCGCAGCGAGCTGGTGCCACGCTGCCTCGATGACTACCTGAAAGGCCCGCTGCACAGCCTCGACCTGCTACGCGACTGACGCGCCGCGCCGGTTTTGATAGAATCGGCGTTTTTCCCCCTTGATACACACCGGTACCCATGACCAGCCCAGCACTCAAAGACCCCGCCAAGACCCGCGTCATCGTCGGCATGTCCGGCGGCGTGGACTCTTCCGTCTCCGCCCTTTTGCTCATGGAGCAGGGCTACCAGGTGGAAGGGCTGTTCATGAAGAACTGGGAAGAAGACGACGGCACCGAATACTGCACTGCCCGTGAAGACCTGGCCGACGCCCAGGCCGTGTGCGACCGCATCGGCATCAAGCTGCACACCGCCAACTTCGCCGCCGAATACTGGGACAACGTGTTCGAGCACTTCCTCGAGGAATACAAGGCCGGCCGCACGCCCAACCCGGACATCCTCTGCAACCGCGAAATCAAGTTCAAGGCATTCCTCGACTACGCCCTGTCGCTGGGTGCCGACCTGATCGCCACCGGCCACTACGTGCGCCGCCGCGACACCGGCGCGCTCACCGAGCTGCTCAAGGGCCTGGACCCGAACAAGGACCAGAGCTACTTCCTGCACGCCGTCGGCGGCAAGGAGATTGCCCGCACCCTGTTCCCGGTCGGCGAACTGGAAAAGCCAGAGGTCCGCGCCATCGCCGAAAAACACGGCCTGGCCACCGCCAAGAAGAAGGACTCCACCGGTATCTGCTTCATCGGCGAGCGTCGCTTCAGCGACTTCCTCAAGCAGTACCTGCCGGCCCAGCCAGGCGACATCGAGACCACTGACGGCGAAGTGATCGGCCGCCACCACGGCCTGATGTACCACACCATCGGCCAGCGCCAGGGCCTTGGTATCGGCGGCCTGAAGGACGCCGGTGACGAACCGTGGTACGTGCTGCACAAGGACCTGACCCGCAATGTGCTGGTGGTCGGCCAGGGCAACGAACACCCATGGCTGTTCTCCCGCGCCCTGCTCGCCTCGGAAATCTTCTGGGTCAACCCGATCGACCTGAGCAGCCAACGCCGCCTGACGGCCAAGGTGCGCTACCGCCAGAGTGACCAGCAGTGCACTCTGGAGCTGACCGAAACCGGCTACCGCGCCGTGTTCGACGAGCCGCAGCGCGCCGTGACCCCAGGCCAGTCGGTGGTGTTCTACGACGGTGAAGTCTGCCTGGGCGGCGGCGTGATCGAAACGGCCGAGCCGTGGAGCCCGCGCGCATGAGCAACCTGCAGGAGCAGTTGATTGCCCTGGGCGGCGTGTTCCAGGCCGCCGTGCTGGTCGACCGCATCGCCCGCACCGGCCAGGCCAGCGAAGCCAATATCGGCTGCATGCTCGGCAGCCTGCTGGTCCGCGACCCCAAGGACACCCTGGAGGTGTTCGGCGGTGACGACCTCAACCTGCGTGACGGTTATCGCGCCCTGGTCGGCGCCCTGGAGCGCGACCCCAGCAGCCTGCAGCGCGAGCCCCTGCGCTACGCCCTGTCGATGCTGGGCCTGGAGCGCCAGCTGAACAAACGCAGCGACCTGCTCGACACCATCGGCAACCGCCTGCCACAGATCCAGTCACAGGCCGACCATTTCGGCCTGGTTCACGAAAACGTCATCGCTTCCAGTGGAGCCTTGTACCAGGACACCCTGAGCACCTTGCGCCAACGCATTCAGGTGCACGGCGACATGCGCTTCCTGCAGCAGGCCAGCAACGCCTCGAAGATCCGTGCCCTGCTGCTCGCCGGCATCCGTGCCGCGCGCCTGTGGCGCCAGTTGGGCGGGCACCGCTGGCAGCTGGTGTTCAGCCGGCGCAAGCTGCTCAACGAACTGTACGACATGATGCGTTCGCCTTCCTGACGGGTGACACCCAACCCTGTGGGAGCGGGCTTGCCCGCGAAGCAGACGACTCGGTGGATGGCACCGGCTATGCCGGTGTTCGCGGGCAAGCCCGCTCCCACAGGGTCTGCCAACAGATTCAAACAGGCCCGACCTTTGGTCAGCCACCCGACCCGGGCGCAAAATTCATGTATGATATGCGCCCTTCCAAAAGCCTGACTGTCCGAGAACACCCCATGCAGCTTTCTTCGCTCACTGCGGTTTCCCCTGTAGACGGCCGTTACGCCGGCAAAACCCAGGCCTTGCGCCCCATTTTCAGCGAATTCGGCCTGATCCGTTTCCGCGCCCTGGTCGAAGTGCGCTGGCTGCAGCGCCTGGCCGCCCACCCGCAGATCGGCGAAGTGCCGGCGTTCTCCGCCGAAGCCAATGCCCTGCTGGACAGCCTGGCCACCGACTTCAAGCTCGAGCACGCCGAACGCGTCAAGGAAATCGAGCGCACCACCAACCACGACGTCAAGGCGATCGAATACCTCCTCAAGGAGCAGGCCGCCAAGCTGCCTGAGCTGGCCAAGGTCAGCGAGTTCATCCACTTCGCCTGCACCAGCGAGGACATCAACAACCTGTCCCACGCCCTGATGCTGCGCGCCGGCCGTGATGAAGTTCTGCTGCCGCTGATGCGCCAGATCGCCGACGCCATCCGCGCCCTGGCCCACGCCCACGCCGACGTGCCGATGCTGTCGCGCACCCACGGTCAGCCGGCTTCGCCGACCACCCTGGGCAAAGAGCTGGCCAACGTCGTGTACCGCCTGGAGCGCCAGATCGCCCAGGTTGCCGCCGTGCCGCTGCTGGGCAAGATCAACGGCGCCGTGGGCAACTACAACGCCCACCTGTCGGCCTACTCGCAGATCGACTGGGAAGCCAACGCCCGCGCCTTCATCGAAGACGAGCTGGGCCTGCAGTTCAACCCGTACACCACCCAGATCGAGCCGCACGACTACATCGCCGAACTGTTCGATGCGATCGCCCGCTTCAACACCATCCTCATCGACTTCGACCGCGACGTCTGGGGCTACATCTCGCTGGGCTACTTCAAGCAGAAGACCGTGGCCGGCGAAATCGGCTCGTCGACCATGCCGCACAAGGTCAACCCGATCGACTTCGAAAACTCCGAAGGCAACCTGGGTATCGCCAACGCACTGTTCCAGCACCTGGCCAGCAAGCTGCCGATCTCGCGCTGGCAGCGTGACCTGACCGACTCCACCGTGCTGCGCAACCTGGGCGTGGGCTTTGCCCACAGCGTCATCGCCTACGAAGCCAGCCTGAAAGGCATCGGCAAGCTGGAAGTCAACGAGGCCCGTATCGCCGCCGACCTGGACGCCTGCTGGGAAGTCCTCGCCGAGCCGATCCAGACCGTGATGCGCCGCTTCAACATCGAGAACCCCTACGAGAAGCTCAAGGAGCTGACCCGCGGCAAGGGCATCACGCCAGAAGCGCTGCTGACCTTCATCGACGGCCTCGACATGCCTGCCGACGCCAAGGCCGAACTGAAGCTGCTGACCCCCGCTACCTACATCGGTAACGCGGCAGCCCAGGCCAAACGCATCTAAGCTGACCGTCGCGTTCAACGCCCGGCCTGGCCGGGCGTTTTTATTCCCGGACGAAAATTACGTTTTTTCAATAGGTTGAACATGAATCCTGATACTCCACTGCAGCTGCTCGGCGGCATCTCGGCCCGCGAATTCATGCGCGACTACTGGCAGAAGAAGCCGCTGCTGGTGCGCCAGGCCTTCCCGGACTTCGAAAGCCCGATCGACCCCGACGAGCTGGCCGGCCTGGCCCTGGAAGAGGAAGTCGAGTCGCGCATCGTCCTCGAGCACGGCGCCCACCCATGGGAGCTGCGCCGCGGCCCGTTCAACGAAGACACCTTTGCCGAGCTGCCGGAGAAGGACTGGACCCTGCTGGTGCAGGCCGTCGACCAGTTCGTCCCGGAAGTTGCCGAGCTGCTGGAGCACTTCCGCTTCCTGCCAAGCTGGCGTATCGATGACGTGATGATCAGCTTCGCCACCCCGGGTGGCAGCGTCGGCCCGCACTTCGACAACTACGACGTGTTCCTGCTGCAGGGCCACGGCGAGCGCAACTGGAAGATCGGCCAGATGTGCAACAGCGACAGCCCGCTGCTGGAGCACGCCGACCTGCGCATCCTCGCCGAGTTCGAACAGAGCGGCGAGTGGACCCTGGAGCCGGGCGACATGCTCTACCTGCCACCGCGCCTGGCCCACTACGGCGTGGCCGTGGACAACTGCCTGACCTACTCGGTCGGCTTCCGCGCCCCAAGCGCCGCCGAAGTGCTGACCCACTTCACCGACTTCCTTGGCCAGTTCCTGCCAGACGAAGAGCGCTACAGCGATGCCGACGCGCAGCCTGCCAGCGACCCGCACCAGATCCAGCATGACGCCCTCGACCGCCTCAAGGCGCTCATGGACAAGCACATGAACGACAAGGACCTGCTGCTGACCTGGTTCGGCCAGTTCATGACCGAGCCGCGCTACCCGGAGCAGGTGGTCGGTGAAGAGCTGGACGAAGACGAACTGGTCGAAGCCCTGGAAGACGGCGCCATCCTGATCCGCAACCCGAGCGCCCGCATGGCCTGGTCCGAGCTTGGCGACGACCTGATGCTGTTCGCCAGCGGCCGCAGCTGCCCGCTGCCGGCCAAGCTGCGTGAACTGCTGAAGCTGGTGTGCTCGGCCGACGCGTTACACATCGACAACCTTGAGCAGTGGTTGCAGGATGAGGACGGCCTTATGCTGGTACAGCAGCTGATCAAACAAGGAAGCCTGGGATTCGCCAATGAATAAGATTCGTGTGCGCCTTGCCGACTGGCACAAGGACAACGCTGATATCCGCCGTATCCGCGAAGCCGTGTTCATTGCCGAGCAGCATGTACCGCCAGAGCTGGAATGGGATTCGGACGATCCGGGCGCCGCGCACTTCCTGGCGCTGGAAGGCGACTACCCGATCGGCACCGCTCGCCTGCTGCCTGACGGCACCATCGGCCGGGTCTCGGTGCTCAAGGACTGGCGCGGCCTGAAAGTGGGCGATGCGCTGATGAATGCAGTGATCGTCGAAGCGCAGGAGCGTGACTTGAAGCAGCAGATGCTCAGTGCACAGGTGCATGCCACGCCGTTCTACGAGCGCCTGGGCTTTCGCGTAGTCAGTGAGGAATTCCTCGAAGCCGGCATTCCGCACGTGGACATGGTGCGCGACTCGCGCGCCTGATCCTTGACCTGCACCGGCCTCTTCGCGGGCAAGCCCGCTCCCACAGTTACTCCACAGCTTCTGAAAACTGTGCGATCCCTGTGGGAGGGGGCTTGCCCGCGAAGAGGCCGGCACAGGCTGAAGACACTTCCACTGACAAAAACCTGTACATCCATCCAGATAAAACTTGCCTCCGCGCCCCCGCTTGCGCATCCTAGTGCCCATCATTCCCCGATGAAGCGTTCCCGGCCATGCGCCTGTTCCTCTGCGAAAAACCCTCCCAGGCCAAAGACATCGCCAAGGTGCTCGGTGCCAACCGCAAGGCCGACGGCTGCTGGCAGGGCACCGACGTCTGCGTGACCTGGTGCATCGGCCACCTGCTGGAAACCGCCCCACCCGACAGCTACGACGACCGCTACAAGCGCTGGAACCTGGCCGACCTGCCGATCATCCCGGAAAAGTGGAAAATGCTGGTCAAGCCCAAGACTGCCAGTCAGTTCAAGGCGGTCAAGCGCCTGCTCGGCGAAGCCCGCGAACTGGTGATCGCCACCGACGCCGACCGGGAAGGCGAAATGATCGCCCGCGAGCTGGTCGAGCACTGCCGTTACCGTGGCCCGATCCAGCGCCTGTGGCTATCGGCCCTGGACGACGCTTCGATCCGCAAGGCCCTGGCGCGCCTGCTGCCTGGCCAGGACACCTTCAACCTCTACCACTCGGCCTTGGGCCGCTCTCGCGCCGACTGGCTGATCGGCATGAACATGAGCCGGCTGTTCACCCTGCTCGGCCGCCAGTCTGGCTACCAGGGCGTACTGCCGGTGGGCCGGGTGCAGACCCCGACCCTGCGCCTGGTGGTGGACCGTGACCGCAGCATCGCCGACTTCGTACCTGTGCCGTTCTGGGCCATCGACGTACAGCTCGAAACGGCAGGGCACACTTTCAGCGCCCAGTGGCGTGCGCCGGAAGACGCCTGCGACGACCAGGGCCGCTGCCTGAACCAGGCGCTGGCCCAGCAGGCCGCTGCAGATATGAACAAGGCCGGTACTGCGCGGGTACTCAAGGTCGCCACCGAACGCGTGCGCGAGGCCGCCCCGCTGCCCTTCGACCTCGGCACCCTGCAAGAGCTGTGCTCGAAAAAGTTCGGCCTCGGCGCCCAGGAAACCCTCGACATCGCCCAGGCGCTGTACGAAACCCACAAGCTGATCACCTACCCGCGCAGCGACTGCGGCTACCTGCCCGTCAGCCAGCACGGCGAGGCCCCGGCCATCCTCGCCGCGCTGCAGCGCGCCGACACCAGCCTGGCGCCGCTGCAAGCGCACCTGGAGCCGCAACGCCGCTCACGCGCCTGGAACGACGCCAAGGTCAGCGCCCACCACGGCATCATCCCCACCGCCGCCGCCAGCGACCCGGCACGCCTGCCCGCCAAGCACAAGGCGGTCTACACGCTGATCCGTGCACGTTACCTGGCGCAGTTCCTGCCCAACCACGAATACGACCGTACCCAGGCCGAATTCGACTGCGCCGGCCATGCCCTGCGCGCAGTCGGCAAGCAGATCGTCGAGCCCGGCTGGCGCCGCGCCCTGCCCGAGGCGCTGACCCCGGCCAAGGGCCGCGAAGCCCAGCCAGCCCAGGTGCTGCCGGCCCTGCACCAAGGCCAGGACTGCAACGTGCACGGCCTGCAGCTCAAAGACCTGTGGACCCAGCCGCCCAAGCCGTTCACCGAAGGCGACCTGATCAAGGCGATGAAGAACGTTGCCAAGCTGGTGGACGACCCGCGGCTCAAGCAAAAGCTCAAGGAAACCACCGGCATCGGCACCGAAGCCACCCGTGCCAGCATCATCCAGGGCCTGCTCGACCGTGGTTATCTGGTGAAGAACGGCAAGGCGCTGTCCGCCACCCCGGCCGCGTTCAGCCTGATCGACGCCGTGCCCCGCGCCATAGCCGACCCGGGTACCACGGCAATCTGGGAGCAGGCGCTGGACATGGTGCAAAGTGGCGAGATGAGCCTGGAAGAGTTCGTCGCTCGCCAGTCGGCGTGGATGGGCAAGCTGGTGGAGCGTTGCCGCGGGATGCGCATGACCATTACCGGGCCGGCCGTTGGCAAGGCGGCACCTTGGAAGAAAAAGCGGCGCAGTACCGGGAAAGGCAAGGCCGCCGAGGGCAAACCCGCTGCCCGCAAGCCAAGGCAACCTCGGCGTAAGCCATCCAGCTGATGTGTTGCCTGTGCTGGCCTCTTCGCGGGCAAGCCCGCTCCCACAGGTCGTTACAACTTTCAGTATCTGCGCGGCACTTGTGGGAGCGGGCTTGCCCGCGAAGAGGCCAGTACAGCCATTACAAATCACCCGTCAGGTCCCACTCTTCAACCGGCTGAACGCCCGGGTCAGCTCGCGGTTGAAGGCTTTGCCATTGTCATTCTTGCCATACAACCGTGCCCGCACCTCGGCCGGCGGATAGGTCCCCGGCGCATTGCGGATCTGCGCATCCACCAGCCCATCCGCCGCCGTGATCGCATTGGCGTAATGGATGGTGTCGGTAATCGGCGCGATCACATCCGGTCGCATCAGGTAATCCACCAGCTTCCATGCAGCGTCCGGATGCGGCGCATCCTTGGGCACCACCAAAGCGTCCAACCAGATCAACGTGCCCTCCTTCGGAATGCTGTAATCCAGCGCAAACGCCTTGCCCGCCTGCTGCGCCTGCCCTTGGGCAATGGCCACGTTGCCGTTCCACGACATCGCCACGCAGGTTTCGCCATTGGCCAGGTCGTTGATGTTGCGATCATTGTCGAAGTAGCGAATGAACGGGCGTATCTTGCGCAGTTGCACCTCCGCCGCTTTCAGGTCCTCAAGACGCTGCTGATTGATGTCCAGGCCCATGTAGCGCATCACCGCGGCGAACACCTCGTTGGGGTCGTTGAGCAGGCTCACCCCGCAGTCGGCAAATTTCGCCACCACCTGCGGATCGAACAGCATCGCCCAGCTGTCCAGCGGCGCATCGCCCATGCGCGCCGTTACGGCCTGCTGCTGGTAGCCCACCCCTGTGGTGCCCCAGGCATAGGTCCCGGCATAGCGGTTGCCGGGGTCGAACAAGGCCATGTGCTGGCGAAACTCTTCGCCGACGCCCGCCAGGTGCGGCAACCTGGCCTTGTCCAGCGGCTGCAGGGCGCCGCTGGCAATCGCCCGGCTCAGGTGCTGACCGGCAGTGAGCACCACGTCGTAGCCACTGCCGCCAGTCAACAGCTTGGTCTCGGCGGTTTCCAGCGAGTCGAAGTGATCGGCAACCACACGAATGCCGGTTTCCTTCTCGAACTGGGTCAAGGTGTCGGGGGCAAGGTATTCGCCCCAGATGTACAGGTTGACGGTCGCCTGTTGTGCGTCGGCAGCCTGGGCCGCCGAGGCGGCGCAGCCCAGGGCGAGCGCAATCGTGAATGCGCTCAGCTTCATCAGCGGCGGCCTCCTGCGTATTGCGGCATGGTGATGCAGGCGACATTGCCACCTCCCAGCAGGATCTCGCGGGAGTTCTGGATACCGATGATGCGCTGATCAGGGAACAGCTCCGCCAGGGTTGCCTGGGCAATGGCGTCATTGCGGTCGCCAAACAGCGGCACGACGATGGCCGAGTTGCCCGCGTAGTAGTTGATGTACGAAGCGCAGATACGCGTGCCTGCCTCGCGCAGGTGAGTACCGTCGACCTGATCGAGCCCGGCCGCTTCTTCGGCAGTCCACTCCAGCACGTCGGGTTGCGGCAACTTGTGCACCTTCAGTTCACGGCCACGGGCATCGCGGGTACTGCGCAGGATGTCGTAGGCCTCCTGGTAGATCTCCCACTGCGGGTCGTCACGGTTGTCGGTCCATTGCAGCACCACTTCACCGGGGCGCACGAAGCAGGCCAGGTCGTCGACGTGGCCATCGGTCTCGTCGAACTTGCAACCACGCGGCAGCCAGATCACCTGCTCGGCACCCAGGTAGTCTTCAAGGCGACGCGTCACTTCGGCCTTGCCCAGGTGGGCATTGCGGTTGCGGTTGAGCAGGCACTGCTCGGTGGTCAGCAGGCTGCCCTGGCCGTCACTCTGGATGCCGCCAAGCTCGGCGATCAACGGCGCGCGGTAGCGGTCCAGGCCTTCGATCTCGAGGATCTTCTGGGCGATCTGGTCATCCTTGTCCCAGGGGTAGTAGAGGCCGCCATCTAGTCCGCCGTAGGCATTGAACTCGAAGTCCACACCCCGTACTTCGCCGCTGGTGTCATTGACCACGAAACAGGCACCGCTGTCACGGAACCAGGTGTCGTTGCAGGTCATTTCCACCACCCGCACCTGCGGCGGCAGCAGGCGCCGGGCGTTGGCGTACTGGGCAGCCGAGGCGCAGACCGTGACCGGCTCGCTGGAGGCGATGGCCGTGACGATCTCGACCCAGACCTTTTGCGCAGGCTTTGCGCCATTGCGCCAGACATCGGGGCGCTCTGGCCAGCCGAGCCAGCAGCCGGCCTTGCGCTCGAATTCGCCAGGCAGGCGGAAACCATCGGCCTTGGGAGTGGTGGTGAGCGAACGTGCCATGGGTCAACCTCGTGTCGGTGAGTGATGACTGCACGCTACGCCGCCTCGCTTGCGGCATCCAACGATGAAAACTCAGCGATAGTTGAATTCAATTCAGCTATCGCCCAGCTGTTCGATGAACCATTCAATGAAGTCAGCCACCGGCGCCCGCTCCAGGCGCAGCCGCTCGCACACCAGTGCGTACTGGCCCTGAGCCGTCACGCTGGCACTGAAGGGGCGCACCAGCCGGCCACTCTGCAGGTCGGCCTGGCAGGTCAGGTTGTCGCCCATCGCCACGCCCTGCCCCAGCAGCGCGGCCTCCAGCGCCAGCGCGGCATGGGGGAAATACAGCTGGCGGGTGGGCAAGGCGTCCTCGGCGTGGGTGGCCAGCCAGGTGGTCCAGGTACGGCCATCCTGGTCGTCGTGCAACAGGCAGTGGCGCATCAGGTCGCGCGGGCGCCTGAGGCCGCCCTGGTTGAACAGGCCGGGGCTGCACACAGGGAAGAACTGCAGCATCGGCAGCGGCCGGACGAAGTGGGTGCTGCCGTCCAGGGCGCTGGTGCCGTAAGTGATGGCGAGGTCGACGTCCAGCGCCGGGGCGCCGGCATCGATCGGCTGATCGTGCAGGTGCAGGGTGATATGCGGGTAACGGCTGCTGAAGTCGGCCAGGCGCGCGACCAGCCATTTTTGCGCAAGCTCCGCCGTTACCGCCACCCGCAGCACCGCTTGCGAAGCCGGGTCGCGCAGCTCGTCGCAGGCCTTGCCGATCAGCTCGAAGGCCTGTTGCAGGTGATGCAGCAGGCGTTCGGCTTCGGCACTTGGGCGCACCTGGCGTCCCACGCGCTCGAACAGCGTGGCGCCGAGCTGTTCCTCCAGCTGGCGAATCTGGTGGCTGACGGCGCTGTCGGTGACGCACAGCTCAGCGGCAGCGCGGCCGAAATGGCCATGGCGGGCGGCGCATTCGAAGGTGCGCAGGGCGGTCAGGGAAGGCAGGCGGCGCATTGTTGTTCCTGTCAGGGCCTAAGGGGCCGCTTTGCGGCCCATTCGCGGGCAAGCCCGCTCCCACAGGATTCGGGGGTTCCCACAGGATTCGGGGCTAGCGCGACCTTTGTGGGAGCGGGCTTGACCCGCGAATGGGCCGCAAAGCAGCCCCCGGATCATATATCCAACGACGACGCAAAGACGAACGGCCCTGGCGCCATGAAAAAACCCTGCTAGATTTTCATGAAAATAATCACAATAAATTTCACGAGGCCAAGGCATGTTCAAGCAATCCGCCCAGCACGTCGCCAGCTACTACGCCCAGACCTACCCCGCCAGCATCCCCCTGCGCCCCACCCTGCAAGGCCAACATGACACCGATGTACTGATCATCGGCGCCGGTTTCAGCGGCCTGCACACCGCCCTGCGCCTGAGCTTGGCCGGCAAGCGCGTGACCTTGCTGGAAGCCAGCCGGGTCGCCTGGGCCGCCTCCGGCCGTAACGGTGGCCAGGCGCTGCTGGGCTGGTCGTGCGACATGCCGCCACTGGAAAAAGCCCTGGGTGTGGAACGCACCCGCCGCCTGTGGGACAGCATGTGCTGGGCCGCCGACGAGATGCGCGAACTGCCCCTGCGCCATGGCTTCGACATCGACTACCGGCTCGGCAGCCTGTGGACGGCGGTGCTGCCACGGCGGATAAAGATGCTCGAAGAGGCGCTGCACGACGCCGAACACAAATGGGGCTACGACGCCCTGCGCCTGATCGGCCGCGACGAGCTGCCACAATGGATCGACAGCCCGCGCTACCAGGCCGCGCTATATGATGCCAAGGGCGCGCACCTCAACCCGCTGAAACTGGCCCAGGGCCTGGCGGCCACGATCGAAGCCAATGGTGGGCGCATCTTCGAGCAGAGCCAGGTCCTCGACTATCAGCCAAGCGCCAACGGCTACGTAGCCCGCACCGAGCATGGCGAGGTGCGTTGCGACGTGCTGGTGCTGGCCTGCAATGCCTACATCGACCGCCTCGACCGCGGCCTGTCGCGCCGGCTGCTGCCGGTCGGTTCGTACCAGGTGGCCACTGCGCCGCTGGAGGCCGAATTCGCCCGCTCGCTGCTGCCACGCAACAGCTGCGTGATCGACAACCAGTTCGTGCCCGACTACTTCCGCCTCACCCCCGACCACCGTCTGTTGTTCGGCGGCGGCTGCACCTACCTGGGCGGCATCCCCAAGGACGTTGCCGGCGCCACCCGCCCCTACCTGGAACGGGTGTTCCCGCAACTGGCCGGGGTGGCCATCGACTATGCCTGGGGTGGCCATATCGACTGCAGCATCCAGCGCACCCCGGACGTCGGCCGCGCGGGCCAGCGCTACTGGCTGCAAGGGTTCTCCGGCCACGGCGTGCTGCCGACCCTGGCCGCCGCACGAGCGGTCAGCGATGCGATTCTTGGCGACGACGACCTGCTGGCGCTGTACCAGGGCATCGACAACGGCCGCTTCCCCGGCGGTGACCTGCTGGCCGCACCGCTGGAGGCGGCAGCCAAGGCCTGGTACAGGATGCGCGATCATGTCTGAAGACGCCCTGGGCCTGGCCCTGCTGATCCGCGACCTGCGCAAGCACCGCGGGCTGACCCTCGATGAGCTGGCGGGCAAGGTCAAGCGCTCGCTGGGCTTTCTGTCCCAGGTCGAGCGCGGCCTGTCGCAGCCCACCGTGGCCGACCTCACGGCGATCAGCGAAGCCTTGCAGGTGCCGACCACCTACTTCTACCAGGCCAGCCAGCCACCCGCGCTGGACTGGGTCACCCGGCCCGGCGAGCGGCGCACCCTCTACTACGCCGAAGGCATCAGCGACGTGCTGGTTTCGCCCACCCTCAACGGCCGTTTCGCCATGCTCGAAAGCCACCTGGCGCCCGGTGCCAGCAGTGGCGAGGGGCACCTGGACGACAGCTCCGAACAAGGCGGCTTTGTCCTGGAGGGTGAATTGACCCTCTGGCTGGCTGACGATGAGCAAGCCGTGACCCTCGCGCCCAACGACAGCTTCCAGCTGCCGCCCAACCGCCACTTTCGCTACGCCAACCTGACCGACCAGACGACCCGCGTCCTCTGGGTTTTCCGATGAGAGCACAGCATGACTCCAACAACAGGCTTTCCCGATCTGCTCAGTGAAGTCCGCGCGTTCCGTGCCCGCTACCCCGACGTCAGCCATGTCGACCTGCTCAGCCTGGACATCCCCGGGCATTTCTATGGCAAGCGCTACCCCATCGACATGCTGGAAAAAGTCGCCGCCGGCAGCCCGCTGAAACTGCCGCAGAACTGCGTACTGTTGGGCGTACAAGGCGGGCTGTTCCCGATTGGCGACTACTGCTTCAACGACGGCGATCCGGATGCCATCCGCCGCCTGATCCCTGGCACGCTCAAGCCGGTGAGCTGGGAGCGCGAGCCGCTGGGGCAGATGCTGATCAGCTCCGACGGCACCGCCGCACCCATCGAGTTCGAACCGCGCGAGGTCCTCGCCCGCGTACTGCAGCGCCTGGAACGTCGCGGCATTCGCCCGGTGGTGGCGTTCGAGCTGGAGTTCTACCTGTTCGACCGGGCGCTCAAGCAGGGCCTGCCACAGTTCCCCCGCGACCCGCTCAGCGATGACCCGGACGACCAGCCCAACATGCACATCGAACGGCTGTCGCGCTTCAGCGAGGTGCTGCACGACATGGTCGAGACCGCCAATGCGCAAGGTGTGGATGCCAACGTCATCACCGCCGAGCTGGGCCCCGGCCAGTTCGAGATCAACTTCGGCCACTGCGACGACGGCCTGCAAGCCGCCGACTGGGCCGCCCTGTTCTGCCGCAGCACCCGGGGTGTCGCGCTCAAGCACGGGCTGCGCGCCTCGTTCATGAGCAAGCCCTACCTGCAGGCACCGGGCAGCGGCATGCATGTGCATGTGAGCCTGTACGACCAGGCCGGCAACAACCTGCTGGCCGCCGACCAGCAACGCCCGTTGCGCCATGCCGTGGCTGGCTGCCTGGCGCTGCTGCCGCATTGCATGCCGATTTTTGCGGCCAACCACAATGCCTTCCGCCGCTATGGCGCCATGGTCAATGCCGCCAGCCGTGCCAGTTGGGGTTTCGAGGACCGCGATGCGTGCATTCGCATTCCCGAGTCGGATGCGCGCAACCTGCGTATCGAGCACCGGCTGGCAGGGGCGGATGCCAACCCGTATCTGGTGCTGGCGGCGATCCTGTGTGGCATGGAACATGGGCTGGATGCCGGGCAGGAACCCATTGCGCCGCTTAACGAAGACCGCCGAAGCGGCGTCGACTTCCCCAAGGACATGCTCGGCGCAGTCGCGGCCATGCGCAGCCACACGGCCGTCAACGAGGGGTTGGGGGAGGAGTTCGTGATGGTCTATTGCGAGAACAAGCGCCAGGACCACTTGGCGTTCATGCAGGAAGTCAGTGCGCGGGAGTACCGCTGGTTCATGTGACATCGGTGTTGGATTCTTCGCGGCGGTTCGACGCCTCGAAGAGCCCAGTCCTGCCACAACAAATTCGGATGCCGAACGAAATCCCTCCTATTCTCAATAGCTCACTTCGGTTCCTGCACTGAGGAGACACAACCATGAGCTACGTAACCACGAAGGATGGCGTCCAGATCTTCTACAAGGACTGGGGTCCGCGCGATGCGCCGGTCATCCACTTCCACCACGGCTGGCCGCTCAGCGCCGACGACTGGGACGCACAGATGCTGTTCTTCCTCGCCAAGGGCTTTCGCGTGGTCGCCCACGACCGCCGCGGCCACGGGCGTTCCAGCCAGGTGTGGGATGGCCATGACATGGACCACTATGCCGACGATGTAGCCGCTGTGGTCGCTCACCTTGGCACCCAGGGTGCGGTGCATGTCGGCCACTCCACCGGGGGTGGCGAAGTGGTGCGCTACATGGCGCGTCATCCCGGCGACCCGGTAGCCAAGGCCGTGCTGATCGCCGCCGTGCCACCGCTGATGGTGCAGACCCCCGCCAACCCCGGCGGCCTGCCAAAGTCGGTGTTCGACGACTTCCAGGCCCAGGTCGCCAGCAATCGTGCACAGTTCTACCGCGATGTGCCGGCCGGGCCGTTCTATGGCTACAACCGCCCAGGTGTGCAAGCCTCGGAAGGCATTATCGGCAACTGGTGGCGCCAAGGCATGATCGGCAGCGCCAAGGCGCATTACGATGGCATCGTGGCGTTCTCACAGACCGACTTCACCGAGGATCTCAAGGGCATCAAGCAGCCCGTGCTGGTGATGCATGGCGACGACGACCAGATCGTGCCTTATGAAAACTCCGGACCGATGTCGGCCAAGTTGCTGCCCAATGGCACGCTGAAGACTTACAAGGGCTACCCGCATGGCATGCCGACCACCCATGCCGATGTGATCAACGCGGATCTGCTGGCGTTCATCCGGAGTTGATGTGATTAACCTGTACCGGCCCCTTCGCGAGTAAACCCGCTCCCACAGATACTGCAGAGTGCTCGAAACCTGTGATGGTCCTGTGGGAGCGGGTTTACCCGCGAAAGGGCCGGCACTGGCAACCGTTTGCGCCCAGGATTAACATGTCTCCCATCTAGCGCGGCCATTTGCCGCACGCCCTGCCCTCTGCCTGCCAGACACCCATGCCTTTCGAACTCACCGTAGAACCGCTCACCCTCCTGATCCTCGCCCTGGTCGCCTTCGTCGCCGGTTTCATCGATGCCATCGCCGGCGGCGGTGGCCTGCTGACCACCCCGGCGCTGCTCACCGCCGGTATGCCACCGCACCTGGTGCTTGGCACCAACAAGCTCAGCTCGACCTTCGGCTCGGCCACCGCCGGCTTCACCTACTACAAGCGCAAGCTGTTCCACCCGGCGCAATGGCGCCCGGCCCTGTTCGCAACGCTGCTCGGCGCCTCGATCGGTGCGCTGGTGGCCCACTACATGCCGGCCGAATGGTTGAACAAGATGCTGCCGGTGATCGTCTTCGCCTGCGGTATCTACCTGCTGTTCGGCGGCACGCCCAAGGCGCCGCTGGATGCCGATGCACCGATCAGGAAGAAATGGCAGTTCCCCCAGGGCTTCACCCTGGGTTTCTACGACGGCGTGGCCGGCCCTGGCACCGGCGCGTTCTGGACCGTGAGCACGCTGCTGCTCTACCCCATCGACCTGGTCCGCGCCAGCGGCGTGGCGCGCAGCATGAACTTCGTCAGCAACATCGCGGCGCTGACGGTGTTCATCATTTCCGGGCAGGTGGATTACATCGTCGGCCTGTGCATGGGCCTGTCGGTGATGGTCGGCGCCTTCTTCGGCGCACGCACGGCAATCAGCGGCGGCAGCAAGTTCATCCGCCCGGTGTTCATCACCGTGGTGCTGGCGTTGACCGTACGCCTAGCGTGGCAGCACTGGTTCGGGCAGGCCTGATGGGCAGTGACATCCCTGCTTTCCGTCCTATCTGCGCGCGAAATGTCCTCCGTCGTCGTTGCAGGACTTGGCAATGGAATGACCATTGCCTGCGCCCTGCGCCTAGCCGGAGAACATTTCTCACTGCAGCTAGGACGGGAAAGCAGGGATGTCACTGCCCAGCCGCCGGGCAACGTACAGATCGATCAAGTAACGGGCGATGGAGCGCCCGGCCGGCAGCGGCGGCAGGTCGTGCACGTTGAACCACTTGGCGTCCTCGATCTCGTCCGGCTGCATGACGATCTCGCCCCCGGCGTACTCGGCATGGAAGCCCAGCATCATCGAATGCGGGAACGGCCAGCATTGGCTGCCGACGTACTGGATGTTCCGCACCTCCACCGCCACCTCTTCACGCACTTCGCGCACCAGGCAGTCTTCGGCCGACTCGCCCGGCTCGGCAAAGCCCGCCAGGGTGCTGTACACGCCCGCGACGAAGCGCGGCGAACGGGCCAGCAGAATTTCGTCGCCACGGGTCACCAGCACGATCATGCTCGGCGAAATGCGCGGGTAGCTGCGCAGGTCGCAGGGCTGGCAATACATCGCCCGCTCCCAGCGGATCTGCGTCATCGCCTGGCCGCAGCTGCCGCAGAAGCGGTGCTCGCGGGCCCAGGTGCCGATCTGCGCGGCATAGCCGAGCACTGTGTAGGTGTCGAAGTCGCCTTCCAGCATGAACGCACGCAGCCCACGCCAGCTGCAGCCCGGCACCTCGGTCGCGCGGCGCAGCTCCAGCAGGAATACCGGCTCGCCGTCGAAATGGCCGATGCCGTGTTCACACAGCACGTCCAGGTCCTGGCGCTTGAGCCAGTCGCGGGGGAACAGCGCACCGTTGGCGTCCACCAGGAACCCTTCCGGGCTGCGGGCCACGGCCAGCCCCCCGGTGATCTGTGGGTCGAGTACTGCGGTAGTCCAGCGAGCTGACATGTCGGGGTTCCTTTACTGCGCGTCCCCCGGCCCGGTCAGTCGGCGAACGTCGGTTTCTGTTTGCTCATGTGCGCCGCCACGGCCACGCGCAGGTCTTCGGACTGCAGCATCGCGGCGTTCCAGGTGGCGATGTAGTCCAGGCCATCGTCGATGCGATGGTCACGCATGTAGCTGAGCATTTCCTTGGTGCCGGCCACGGCGATCGGCGATTTTGCGGCAATCTCACGGGCAATGGCAAAGACGCCGTCGAGCAACGCGGCCTGATCATCATAGACCCGGTTGACCAGGCCGATGCGCAGCGCCTCGTCGGCTTCCACATTACGCCCGGTGAAGGCCAGCTCACGCATGATGCCGTCGCCGATGATACGTGGCAAACGTTGCAAGGTGCCGACATCGGCGGCCATGCCCATGTCGATTTCCTTGATCGAGAACTGCGCATCGCGGCTGCAGTAGCGCATGTCGCAGGCAGAGATAAGGTCGATGGCACCGCCGATGCAGTAACCCTGCACCGCCGCCAGTACCGGTTTGCGGCAGTTGTCCACGGCATTGAAGGACGCCTGCAGGCGCTGAATGGTCTTGCGCAGCAAGCGGGCATTGCGGCCAACGTCCTTGCCCAGCTGCCCGGCCAGTGACGCCAGCATCATCAGGTCGATACCGGCGGAAAAATGCTTGCCGGCACCGCTGATCACCACCGCGCGTACGGCATCGGTGTCGTCGATCCACTGGAAGATGTCGACGATTTCCGCCCAGAAGGCCGCGTTCATCGCGTTGATCTTTTCCGGGCGATTGATCTGCACATGGGCGATGTTGTCGGTCAGTTCGACCTTGAACGCGGTGTACTCGGTCACGGGCGGCACTCCTGTGGGAAAGGGTTCACAGCGTGGATGGTAACCCAGGCGGATGACCGTGCTTGTGCCAAAAACGGGACTGCATGCCCTGTCGAAATCGCCGTGCGCCGTTCGACCATAGGTGAATCATCACCCCCTTCAGGCCTTTCAGGAGAGCCCCATGCGCAAACTCATCGTAGCCGCCTTCGTCAGCCTCGACGGCGTCATGCAGGCCCCTGGAGGGCCACAGGAAGACACCAGTGGCGGCTTCACCCATGGCGGCTGGCTCGTGCCCCATGCCGAGGAAGTATTTGGCCAGGCCATGCAGGCGCTGTTCAGCCAGCCTTTCGAGTTGCTGCTGGGCCGGCGCACCTATGACATCTTTGCCGGCTACTGGCCGAAGGTGAAGGACGATACCGAAGATTTCTCGATTGCCAACCTGTTCAACAGCGTGGCCAAGCATGTCGCCACCCATGACCCTGACAGCCTCGATTGGCACGACAGCCATGCGCTGGGCGCGGATATTGTCGCAGCGGTACGTGCCCTGAAGCAGCAGGACGGCGCCGATTTGCTGACCCAGGGCAGTGCCGATGTGGTGCAACAATTGCTCGCAGCCGGCCTGGTCGATGAGTTGCAGTTACTCATTCACCCGGTGTTGCTGGGGCATGGCAAACGGCTGTTCGGGGACGATGCCGCGCCTGGGGTTTTCACCCTGGTACATTCGCAGGTGACGCCGAAGGGCGTGATCATCGCCCGCTATGTGCGGGCGGGTGAGGTTGAGACTGGGTCGTTTGATTTGCCGCCGGAAAATGGGTGAGGGCCGGGGCGCTTGCCTTGGCATTTTCAGCGCCTGTGAGATCGAGCGCCGCCCGCGCGGCGCATCGCGAGCTGTCGCTCGCTCCTACGTTTGTTTCGGGCCAATTGCTCCTGGGGGATTTGCGCGCGAATGCCTTTGGCGCATGCCTCAATATCGCGTCGTACAAACAAGGCGGTCGCGCGCGCCTGCCACAGGAATGACTGGCCTGAAACAAACGTAGGAGCGAGCGACAGCTCGCGATGCGCCGCGCGGGCGGCGCTCGATCTCACAGGCGCCAAATAACTCAACCCAGGAATAACCAATACAACTTTTGCGCCCTGCCCGCATCCAACCAAGGGTGAGCCCAACACCCGCTGACAGGAGGTTTGCCATGGCGATGCGCACGGCCCTTATGCTTTCCTGCATGACCCTGGCCCTGATGGGCTGCGTCGGTTCCAACGACGACCACCACACCCCGCCGACCACCGAGCAGGTCGACCTGCAACGCTACCAGGGCACCTGGTACGAGCTGGCGCGCTTGCCGATGTTCTTCCAGCGCAACTGCGTGCAGTCCGAAGCCCATTATGGCTTGCGCGAGGATGGCCGGATCGACGTGACCAACCGCTGCAAGGAAAAGGACGGCGAATGGAACGAGGCCCGCGGCATTGCCGAAGCCCAAGTCCCAGGCAAAACCGATAAGCTGTGGGTGCGCTTCGACAACTGGTTCAGCCGCCTGGCGCCGGACCTGACCAAGGGTGAATACTGGGTGCTGTACCACGACAAAGACTACCGCGTGGCACTGGTCGGCCACCCCAACCGCGAATACCTGTGGCTGCTGTCGCGCACACCGGCGATCACCGACCAGGCCCGCGACCAACTGGTGGCTATTGCTCAGAAGCAGGGCTACGACACCCGCAAGCTGATCTGGCGCCAGGACGCCCCTGCCGTGCCCTGAGCATCGACGCGCGGCTGCATTGCGTCTAAGGTGTGGCTCCCCCACGCACGGAGCGAAACAGTGGACCTGCAGTTTCTGGGCACCTCTTCGGGGGTGCCTACCAAAGCCCGCAACGTCAGCGCCACCGCTGTCATCGAAGCCAGCGGCAAGCACTGGTACCTGGTCGATTGCGGCGAAGGCACCCAGCATCAGTTGCTGCACAGTTCGCTCTCGGTACGCGACCTGCGCGGCATCTTCATCACCCATGTGCATGGCGACCACTGCTTCGGCCTGCCGGGGCTGCTGGCCAGCGCCGGGATGGCCGGGCGCAGCGAACCGCTCGACCTGATCCTGCCAGCCGCGCTACAGGACTGGGTGCGCCTGAGCCTGGCGGCCAGCGAAACCTACCTGCCGTTCGAACTGCGCCTGTTGCCGGTCGAGCGCCTGGGGCAGTGGCAGAGCGATAACGTTCTGGTCAGTTGCGTGCAGCTGTCGCACCGCGTACCGAGCGTCGGCTTCGTGTTCACCGAACTGAACCCCGAACCACGCCTGGATGTTCAGCGGCTGGAGGCCGAAGGGATCCCGCGCGGGCCGTTATGGGGTGGCCTGGCCAAGGGGCTGGTGGTCGAGCATGACGGGCAGCGGTTAACGCCACGTGACTACCTGAAAGCCTCGCGGCCACCGCGGCGGGTGATCGTCTGTGGCGATAACGACAACCCGGCGTTGCTCGCCGAGGTCGCCCAGGATGCGGATGTGCTGGTGCATGAGGCGACCTATACCCAGCCCATCGTCGAGCGCAGCGGCAATGCGTTCGGCCACAGCACGGCGGCGGCGGTGGCGCAGTTCGCCGAAGCGGCGCGGGTGCGGAATCTGGTGCTGACGCATTTCAGTGCGCGATACCAGGGGGATCCGAAACGCAGCCCGTGCATTGATGATGTGCGTGAGGAAGCGTTGGCCCATTACACCGGGCACTTGACCCTGGCGCGGGACCTGCAGCGTTACCACATCGGGCGTGATGGGCTGCTGGTGACCGTTTCGGCTTGAGATCGCCGGGGCTGCCTTGCAGCCCATTCGCGGGCAAGCCCACTCCAACAGGTACTGCGCAAATTTCGATGCATGTGCAGTACCTGCAGGAGCAACTGTCTTGTGCTGCTTGTGCCGGCCTCTTCGCGGGTGAACCCGCTCCCACAGGTTCAATGCTTACCTCAAGGCATGCGCAATCCCTGTGGGAGCGGGCTCGCCCGCGAAGGGCTGCGCAGCAGCCCCCTGCAGCGCGTCGTTATGCCGCCAGGCGCCCGCTGGCGATCGCCTCCGACGCCGCCAGCATGGCCCGCAGCAACACCGCGCAACCCGCCGCCAAGTCTTCTGGCGTGGCGTTCTCGATCTCGTTATGGCTGATGCCATTCTCGCAAGGCACGAAGATCATCCCCGCCGGCCCCAGTTCGGCGAGGAAGATCGCGTCATGCCCTGCGCCGCTGACAATGTCCATGTGCGGCAGGCCCAGCGCCTGCGCCGACTGGCGCACGGCATCGACGCAACCGCTGTCGAAGTACAGCGCCGGGAAGTCCGCTGTGGGGACCAGTTCATGGCTCAGGCCATGCTTGGCACAGGTCGCCTCGATCACCGCGCGAACCTCGGCGATCATCGCATCCAGCTGATCGCCCTGCAGGTGACGGAAGTCCAGGGTCATGCGCACTTCGCCCGGGATCACGTTGCGCGAGCCGGGGTAAGCCTGCAGGCAACCGACCGTGCCACAGGCATGGGGTTGATGCGCGTGGGCGGTGCGGTTGACAGCTTCGACCACGGCCGCAGCGCCAACCAGGGCGTCCTTGCGCAGGTGCATCGGAGTCGGGCCGGCGTGGGCTTCGACGCCGCGCAGGGTCAGGTCGAACCACTTCTGCCCCAGCGCGCCAAGGACCACGCCGATGGTCTTGGCCTGGTCTTCGAGGATCGGCCCCTGCTCGATATGCGCTTCGAAATAGGCACCCACCGGGTGGCCGAGCACCGCGCGCTGGCCGGCATAGCCGATGGCGTTCAGCGCCTCGCCGACCGACACGCCCTGGGCATCACGCTTGGCCAAGGTTTCCTCCAGGGTGAACTTGCCGGCAAATACACCCGAACCCATCATGCAGGGCGCAAAACGCGAGCCTTCTTCGTTGGTCCACACCACCACTTCCAGCGGCGCCTCGGTCTCGATACCCAGGTCGTTGAGGGTGCGCAGCACCTCGAGCCCGGCCATCACCCCGAAACAGCCATCGAACTTGCCGCCGGTGGGCTGGGTGTCGATATGGCTGCCGGTCATCACCGGTGGCAGCTTGGGGTTGCGCCCAGGCCGGCGGGCGAAGATATTGCCCACCCCATCGACGCTGACGCTGCAACCGGCGGCCTCGCACCATTGGACGAACAGGTCGCGGGCCTGGCGGTCGAGGTCAGTCAGCGCCAGCCGGCACACGCCTCCCTTGGCCGTGGCGCCCAGGCGGGCGAGGTCCATCAGCGATTGCCACAGGCGCGCGCTGTCGACGTGGCGCTCGGTGGATTTCAGCACATGCTGGGATTGGCTCATGGTGTTTCTCCTCAGGCATTTTTATTGGTTTGCACTGGCGCGATCGCCGGCCCGCGCACCGCCACGCCACCCAGGGCGTAGTACAGTGCCCCGCCCAGCAGCGAGCCGGTGAACCAGCCATAGTCGTAGAACCAGCTGAAACTGCTGTTGCCGATGGCCAGCACGGTCAGCGCCACCGGCAAGGCGAAGGCGGCAAAGCCCGCCCAGTTCCACGCTGGGTACACGTCATCGCGGTACAGGCCGGCCAGGTCCAGCTGCTGGCGGCGGATCAGGAAGTAGTCCACCACCATGATCCCGGCAATCGGCCCGAGCAGGCTGGAGTAACCCAGCAACCAGTTGGAATAGACACTCTCCAGGCTCAGGTCGGAAACGATCCAGCCGAGCTTCTTCAGCAGCTCGTGGCTCATCAGCGCCAGGCCGATGAAACCGGTCAGCCACACGGCGCGGCTGCGCCCGATCAGGCGCGGGGCGATATTCTGGAAGTCGTTGGTCGGCGAGACGATGTTGGCGGCGGTATTGGTCGACAGCGTGGCGATCACGATCAACGCCATGGCCAGCGCCACCCAGCCGGGGCTGTGGATCTTGCCGATCAGGCTGACCGGGTCGGACACCGTTTCCCCCACCAGCGACGCCGAGGCGGCGGTCATCACCACACCCAGTGCGGCGAACAGGAACATGGTCAGCGGCAGGCCAAAGATCTGCCCGAGAATCTGGTCCTTCTGGCTCTTGGCATAGCGGCTGAAGTCCGGAATGTTCAGCGACAGCGTGGCCCAGAAGCCGACCATGGCGGTGAGCCCGGCGCAGAAGTAACCGACCACGCTGGCCCCTTCCGGGCGCTTGGGCGGCTGCGCCAACAGTTCGGTCATCGACATGTGCGGCAAGGCCCAGAACAGCAAGCCGAAACCGACCGCCACCAGCAGCGGTGCCGACAGTGTCTCCAGCCACTTGATCGACTCGGCGCCGCGCAGCACCACCCACAGGTTCAGCGCCCAGAAGACCATGAAGCCGATCACTTCACCGGTACCGCCCAACGCCTTCCAGCCGTCGAAGATCGAACCGAGGAAGAGGTGGATGGCCAGGCCGCCGAACATCGTCTGGATGCCGAACCAGCCACAGGCCACCACCGCGCGGATCAGGCACGGCACGTTGGAGCCGAAGATGCCGAACGACGAGCGCAGCAGCACCGGGAACGGGATGCCGTACTTGGTGCCGGGGAACGCGTTGAGGGTCAGCGGGATGAGCACGATGAGGTTGGCCAGCAGGATCGCCAGCAGCGCCTCGCCCACGCTCAGGCCGAAGTAGGCCGTGAGCACGCCGCCCAGGGTGTAGGTGGGCACGCAGATGGACATGCCCACCCACAGCGCGGTGATGTGCCATTTGTTCCAGGTGCGCTGGTGCACCTTGGTTGGCGCGATATCGTGGTTGTAGCGCGGGCTGTCGAGGACGTCACTGCCTGCGGACAGCTCGAACAGGCCTGCCTGCTCGATCACTTCCGATCTGCTCTGTTGCATGGGGCCTTCTCCAGATTTCTTCTAGTTGTTTGCTCATCGGGCTAACGCGATGGCCGGAGTACACACACCACCAGTACTGCTCCTCCGGTCCGGCCTGGCGGTTGTGGCCGTACTCAAATTGCGTGCCGGGTTGGCTTGCGCCTACCCGGCCGGCCGCCGCCGAGCGGAGGTAATCAACTGATCTGCAAAGCATTGTTGCGCGGCAGGCGCGGGCACGGTTATCCCCTCGCCTGCCGCTTGCGCCACCTTGGGCCGGCCCTGGCCCCTGCACCAGGTTTCAAACTGGTGCAGCCTGTTTTTTCATCGGCGCGGCCTGCGCCTCGAAGCCGGGAATCAAGCAGCTGATTTTGCATGGAAAATCTTGACCAATTTGGCTTCTTGTCAAGTGCGTCAAAATGGTGAAAGGCCTCACCATTTTGGTGATTACGGCAATTAATCGTTAATTATCAATATGTTAATAACGATATATGCTTATGAAATTTTTTCTTGAACAATCCTGAAACTGCATCTAGATTCCAATCTTGTCAGGCCTGACAGGATTAACCCGCATCCTCCAGCCACTGGCACATAACAATTTCAAGAACCGGCACAGACCGGTCAGCCTGCGAGGAAGACGGCATGTCCCTGTTGATCCGTGGCGCCACCGTGGTTACCCATGAAGAGAGCTATCCCGCCGATGTCCTGTGTGTCGATGGCCAGATCCGCGCCATCGGCAAAGACCTCGAAGCCCCTACCGACTGCGAGATCCTCGACGGCAGCGGCCAGTACCTGATGCCCGGCGGCATCGACCCGCACACCCACATGCAACTGCCCTTCATGGGCACGGTCGCCAGCGAGGACTTTTTCAGCGGCACCGCCGCAGGGCTGGCCGGTGGCACCACCTCGATCATCGACTTCGTCATCCCCAACCCGCAGCAGTCGCTGCTGGAGGCCTTCCACACCTGGCGCGGCTGGGCGCAGAAGAGCGCGTCCGACTACGGCTTCCATGTCGCCATCACCTGGTGGAGCGAGCAGGTCGCCGAGGAAATGGGCGAGCTGGTCAACCAGCATGGGGTCAACAGTTTCAAGCACTTCATGGCCTACAAGAACGCCATCATGGCGGCCGACGACACCCTGGTGGCCAGCTTCGAGCGCTGCCTGCAGCTGGGTGCGGTACCCACCGTGCATGCCGAGAACGGCGAGCTGGTCTACCACCTGCAACAGAAGCTGCTGGCCCAAGGCCTGACCGGGCCGGAAGCGCACCCGCTGTCACGCCCTTCGCAAGTCGAAGGCGAAGCCGCCAGCCGTGCCATCCGCATTGCCGAGACCATCGGCACGCCGTTGTACGTGGTGCATATCTCCAGCCGTGAAGCGCTGGACGAAATCACCTACGCCCGGGCCAAGGGCCAGCCGGTGTACGGTGAAGTGCTGCCGGGCCACCTGCTGATCGACGACAGCGTCTATCGCCACCCAGACTGGGCGACCGCCGCCGGCTATGTGATGAGCCCGCCGTTCCGCCCGCGCGAGCACCAGGAGGCGCTGTGGCGCGGCCTGCAATCGGGCAACCTGCACACCACCGCCACCGACCATTGCTGCTTCTGCGCCGAGCAGAAAGCCATGGGCCGCAACGACTTCAGCCGCATCCCCAACGGCACCGCCGGCATCGAGGACCGCATGGCGGTACTGTGGGACGCCGGGGTCAACAGCGGGCGCCTGTCGATGCACGAGTTCGTCGCGCTGACCTCGACCAACACCGCGAAGATCTTCAACCTGTTCCCGCGCAAGGGCGCCATCCGCGTCGGTGCCGACGCCGACCTGGTGCTGTGGGACCCGCAGGGCACGCGGACCATCTCGGCCCAGACCCATCATCAACGGGTCGACTTCAACATCTTCGAAGGCCGCACCGTACGCGGCATCCCCAGCCACACCATCAGCCAGGGCAAGGTGCTCTGGGCCGATGGCGACCTGCGCGCCGAGCCTGGCGCCGGTCGGTACGTGGAGCGCCCGGCCTACCCCTCGGTGTACGAGGTGCTGGGCCGGCGCGCCGAGCAACAGCGCCCGACACCCGTTCAGCGCTGACCTGACCCGCATTGCCGTACCGGCCCTCAGAGGCCGGGCGGCGCCGTATTGCCGTTGACTGCCACGACCAAAAAGAAAAGAGAGGCTACAACCGTGATCGATGCCCTGAACCATTTGCCGCGCCCGCGCGCCGGCAGCGACCAATTGACCGAGCGCTTCACCGACCTGGCCCCGCCCCTCACCGCCCGCCAGGCTGCCGTCGAGAGCGCACGCTGCCTTTACTGCTACGACGCCCCGTGCGTGAACGCGTGCCCAAGCGAAATCGACATCCCGTCGTTCATCCACCGCATCAGCGACGAGAACCTGCAAGGCGCCGCCGAGCGCATCCTGTTGGCCAACATCCTTGGCGGTAGCTGCGCCCGCGTGTGCCCCACCGAGATTCTCTGCCAACAAGCCTGCGTACGTAACAATGCCCAGGAATGCGCCCCGGTGCTGATCGGCCAGTTGCAACGCTACGCCCTGGACAATGCCCACTTCAGCGAGCACCCGTTCAAGCGCTCGCCCGCTACCGGCAAGCGCATTGCCGTGGTCGGTGCCGGCCCCGCCGGGCTGTCGTGCGCCCATCGCCTGGCCATGCACGGCCATGACGTGGTGGTGTTCGAAGCCTGCGACAAGGCCGGTGGCCTCAACGAGTACGGCATCGCCCGCTACAAGCTGGTGGACGACTATGCCCAGCGCGAAGTGGAGTTCCTGCTTGGCATCGGTGGCATCGAGATCCGTCACGGCCAGCGCCTGGGCGCCAACCTTGGCCTGGGCGAGTTGCGCGACCAGTTCGACGCGGTGTTCCTCGGCCTGGGCCTGAACGCCGTGCGCCAGCTCGGCCTGGCCGACGAAGAAGCGCCCGGCCTGCTCGCTGCCACCGCGTACATCCGCGAACTGCGCCAGGCCGACGACCTGGCGCAACTGCCGCTGGCCGACCGCTGCCTGGTGATCGGCGCCGGCAACACCGCCATCGACATGGCCGTGCAGATGAGCCGCCTGGGCGCCCGCGACGTCAACCTGGTCTACCGCCGCGGCCACGCCGACATGGGCGCCACCGGCCATGAACAGGACATCGCCAAGGCCAACCAGGTGCGCATTCACACCTGGGCCCGCCCCGACGCCGTGCTGCTCGATGACGACGGCCGTGTACGCGGCATGCGCTTCATGCGCACCGAACTGGCTGACGGCCGCCTGCGTGACACCGGTGAGACTTACGAGCTGGCCGCCGACGCCATCTTCAAGGCCATCGGCCAACGCTTCGACGATGCCAGCCTCGGCGACCCGGTCGCCGCGCAACTGGTGCGCGACGGCGAGCGAATCCGCGTCGACGAAAACATGCGCACCAGCCTGGCGGGGGTCTATGCCGGCGGCGACTGCACCGCGCTGGGCCAGGACCTCACTGTCCAGGCCGTGCAACACGGCAAGCTGGCCGCCGAAGCCATCCATGCCCAACTCATGCTCAACGTGGAGGCAGCGTAAATGGCCGACCTGTCCATCGAATTCGCCGGTATCAAGGCACCCAACCCCTTCTGGCTGGCCTCTGCGCCCCCCACCGACAAGGCCTACAACGTGGTCCGCGCTTTCGAGGCCGGCTGGGGCGGCGTGGTCTGGAAGACCCTGGGCGAGGACCCGGCGGCGGTCAACGTGTCGTCACGTTATTCCGCGCACTACGGCCCCAACCGCCAGGTGCAGGGCATCAACAACATCGAGCTGATCACCGACCGTTCGCTGGAGATCAACCTGCGGGAAATCACCCAGGTGAAAAAGGACTGGCCCGACCGTGCACTGGTCGTGTCGCTGATGGTGCCGTGCGTGGAAGAATCGTGGAAGTTCATCCTGCCGCTGGTGGAAGCCACCGGCGCCGATGGCATCGAGCTGAACTTCGGCTGCCCGCACGGCATGCCGGAGCGCGGCATGGGCGCGGCGGTCGGCCAGGTGCCGGAGTACGTGGAAATGGTCACCCGCTGGTGCAAGATGCACTGCTCGCTGCCGGTGATCGTCAAGCTCACGCCGAACATCACCGACATTCGCCAGTCGGCCCGTGCCGCCCATCGCGGCGGTGCCGATGCGGTGTCGCTGATCAACACCATCAACTCGATCACCAGCGTCGACCTGGACCGCATGGTCGCCCACCCCATCGTCGGCGATCAGAGCACCCACGGCGGTTACTGCGGCTCGGCGGTCAAGCCGATCGCGTTGAACATGGTCGCCGAGATCGCCCGCGACCCGGAAACCCGCGGGCTGCCGATCTGCGGCATTGGCGGGATCGGCAACTGGCGCGATGCCGCCGAGTTCATCGCTCTGGGCAGCGGCGCGGTGCAGGTGTGCACGGCGGCGATGCTGCATGGCTTTCGCATTGTCGAGGACATGAAGGACGGCCTGGCGCGCTGGATGGACCAGCACGGCCACCGCAACCTCGAGGCGTTCCGCGGGCAGGCGGTGGGGCACACCACCGACTGGAAGTACCTGGACATCAACTACAAGTCGGTGGCGCATATCGACCAGAACGCGTGCATTGGTTGCGGGCGTTGCCACATTGCCTGTGAGGATACCTCGCACCAGGCGATTGCCAGCACCTTGAAGGCTGACGGGACGCATGCCTACAGCGTGATCGAGGACGAATGCGTGGGCTGCAACCTGTGCCAGATCACCTGCCCGGTGGAGAATTGCATCGAGATGGTGGCGCAGGATACCGGCAAGCCTTACATGAACTGGACCCAGGATCCGCGCAACCCCTACCGCGAGGCCAGTTGAAGCATTGGGGCTGCTGCGCAGCCCTTCGCGGGCAAGCCCGCTCCCACAGGTATCTCGCAACATTCAAGGCTTGCGCGGCACCTGTGGGAGCGGGCTTGCCCGCGAAGGGCCGCGCAGCGGCCCCCGTTGTTCATGGTTCCAGCCCGATCCCGCGCAAGATCACACAGGTCACCGTCTGCACCGCACTCTCGAACGCCATGTCCGACAACGGCTCACCCTCGTTGAGCAACGCCACCTGGTAGCCAAAGTCGGCATAGTGCTGTGTCGACGCCCAGATCATGTAGAGCAGCGCCGAAGGCTCCACTGGCAGGATGCGCCCCTCTGCCACCCAACGGCGAATCTTGTCTTCTTTGAGCTTCGCCCAGGGCACCAGGCTCTCGGCGAGGTTCACCCCCAGCACCGGCGCCCCATGCAACATCTCTTCGGCCCAGATCCTCGAGCCCAGCGGCCGTGTCCGTGAATGGCCCATCTTGGCGCGGATGTAGCTGGTCAGCACCACCCGCGGGTCATCGAAGTTCTCGAAGCACAGCGCGTCTTGCTTCCACACATCCAGCAGGTCCTGCAGCACCGCGCGGAACAGTTCGTCCTTGGTGCTGAAGTAGTAGTGCAGGTTGGAACGCGGCAACTCGGCCTGCTCGGCGATATCACCCATGGAAGTCGCGCCATAGCCTTTTTCGGCGAACACCTTTTCGGCGGCGACGAGGATCTTCTCGATATTGCGACGGCGGATTTCGATCTTGTGGTTGGCCATCAGGCTTGGGCCGTCCACACCGCCAGTTCGTACCCGTCCGGGTCGATGAAATGAAAGCGCCGGCCACCCGGGAAGGCAAAGGTCGCCCGGCTTATTTTCGCCCCGGCTGCCTCGACCCGCTGTTGTGCGCCTTCCAGGTCGTCGGCATACAGGATGACCAGCGGCCCGCCCGGGCGTACCGCTTCGCCGGTGGTGAAACCGCCGGTCAAGCGACCATCGCTGAACTCGGTGTAGGTCGGCCCGTAGTCGGTGAAACGCCAGCCGAACACGCTGCCATAGAACGCCTTGCTCCGTGCGATATCGCTGACGTTGAACTCGATGTTGTCGATCTGCCGATCGTGGCCACGAACGCTCATGGGTGCTCCTTGCCGAATGGGGTTGGCTTAGTCTACTCCGACGATCGCGAGTTGCGTGCAGCAGCCACCGGCCCCGTCACCGCTTGGCCGCTCAGCCACATCTGGCCCGGTCCCGCACCGGGCACTGAGCCCGGTGCAGGTTCAGCGCCGTGTTGATGATGCCGATATGGCTGAACGCCTGGGGGAAGTTGCCAAGCATGCGCTTGCCGGCGGGGTCGTACTGCTCGGCCAGCAGGCCGACGTCATTGCACAAGCCGGTGAGCTTTTCGTACAGCGCCTGGGCCTCGGCCTCACGCCCCAGCAGCACATACACATCGGCCAGCCAGAACGAACACACCAGGAACGTGCCCTCCCCCGGCGTCAGCCCATCGCTGCAGCTGTCGCTGTCGTAGCGCAGCAGCAGGCCGTTCTTCAGCAGGCGCTGTTCGATCTGCGCCAAGGTACGCTGAAAGCGCGGATCCTCGGCCGACAGAAAGCCGGTCAAGGCGATCTGCAACAGGCTGGCGTCCATTTCGGCCGAGCCGTAGGCCTGGACGAAGTGCTGGCCGCCGGCATCGAGCCCGCGCGCGCAGACTTCCCGATGAATCTCGTCAGCCACCTGCCGATAATGGCGGCCCCGCTCACGACCTTCCTCGGTGGTATCCGCCAGCCCCGCCGCGCGGTCGAAGGCGACCCAGGCCATGACCTTGGAATGGACGAAATGCTGGCGGCCGCCGCGCACTTCCCAGATGCCTTCATCAGGCTCGCGCCAGATGCGCTCGACATAGGGCAGGATCAGCCGGGAGATCGCCGCACTGCGCGGGTGGCGCGGCAGGCCGCCCTTGATCGCCTGGGTCATGGCGTCGGCCAGTTCGCCGTAGATGTCCAGCTGCACCTGTTGCGAAGCTGCATTGCCGACCCGCACCGGCTTCGAGTGCTCGTAGCCGGCCAGCCACGGCAAGGTGTATTCCTGCAGGTCACGCTCGCCGGCCAGGCCATACATGATCTGCATCTGTTCAGGGTTGCCGGCCACCGAACGCAGCAACCATTCACGCCAGGCCTGGGCCTCATCGAAATAGCCAAGGTTCATGAACGCCAGCAAGGTCATGGTGGCGTCGCGCAACCAGCAGTAGCGGTAGTCCCAGTTGCGCTCATGGCCGATGCGCTCGGGCAGCGAGGTGGTGACCGCCGCGACAATGCCGCCCGTGGGCGCATAGGTCATGGCCTTGAGGGTGAGCAGCGAGCGGCGCACCAGCCCGCTGTAGGCACCAACCTCAGGACAACGGTCGGCGAATGCCTGCCAGTGCAACAGGGTGTGTTGCAGTGCCTGGTCGATGTCGCAGTCGGGCTGCACCGGCAAGTGCGAGGGCTGGTGACGCAAGCTGAAAACCTGGCGCTCGCCGGCACACACGCCAAAACGGGCGACGGTGTGGTGGTCTTGACCATGGGGCGCCACGCTGCTGCACAGGATCAGGCGATCGGGGCCGGCGACTGCACTGAGGGTCAACGGGTCGATTTTCTCCACCCAGGGCACGCTGCGACCGTAGTCCAAGCGCAGTACCAGGTCCATTTCGAAGCGGGTTTCGCCGGACAGCCCCTCGACGATACGCACCACCGAGTTGACCTCGTCCAGTGGCATGAAGTCGAGCACCCGGGCGCGGCCGCTGGCAGTGACCCAGGTGGTTTCCAGCACCAGGGTGTCGCCCAGGTACTGGCGGCGGGTGTGCTCGACGGGGTCGCTGGGCGCCAGGCGCCAGCGGCCGTTCTCTTCGTTGCCCAGCAGCGCGGCGAACACCGCCGGGGCGTCGAAACGCGGCAGGCACAACCAGTCGATCGAACCGTCGCGGCTGACCAGGGCGGCGCTGCGGCAGTTGCCGAGCAGCGCGTAGTCTTCGATGTGGGCGGGCATTGCACCTCCTTTTCAAAGGCTGCCTGCTTAGGCCTCTTCGCGGGTGAACCCGCTCCCACAGGGATATCACTTTCTCAGGTCAGTGATGTACCTGTGGGAGCGGGTTCACCCGCGAAGAGGCCCGAGCAGGCAACACAGCACTGTCATCCAAGCTTGTGCCACTCGCGCTTGTCGCGGGTCAGCAATTCATTGCCCGCTTCAGGGCCATCCTCGCCCGCCGGGTACTCATGCACCTCGCCCCCCTGGGCCCAGGCATCGAGAAACGGTTGCACCGCGCGCCAGCCGTTCTCGATGTTGTCGGCCCGCTGGAACAAGGTCTGGTCGCCGGTCAGGCAGTCGTAGATCAGCGTTTCGTAGCCGGTGGCCGGGGTCATCTTGAAGAAGTCCTTGTAGGCAAAGCCCAGCTCGACGTTCTCCATCACCAGCTCCGGCCCTGGCCGCTTGGCCTGCAGGTCGAACCACATGCCTTCGTTGGGCTGGATCTGGATCTTCAGGTAGTTGGGCTTGGGCCGCTCCAGCTCCGACTCGCGAAACTGCGCGTAGGGTGCCGGCTTGAAGCAGATGGCAATCTCGGTGTCGCGCACGCTCATGCGCTTGCCGGTGCGCAGGTAGAACGGCACCCCGGCCCAGCGCCAGTTGTCGATCATCACCTTGAGCGCCACGTAGGTTTCGGTCTGGCTGTCCGGCGCGACATTGCGCTCCTGGCGGTAGCCCGGCAGCGGTTTGCGGCCCTGCTTGCCCGCCACGTATTGGCCACGCACCGAGTGTTTCAGGGCCATCTTCGCCGACCAGGGGCGAATGGCCCCGATCACCTTGGCTTTTTCGCCACGCACCGCATCGGCGCCGAACGCCGCCGGTGGTTCCATGGCGACCATCGCCAGCAGCTGGAACAGGTGGTTGGGTACCATGTCGCGCAGCGCGCCGGTGTTGTCGTAGAACGCGCCACGGGTCTCGACGCCAACCGTCTCGGCGGCGGTGATCTGCACATGGTCGATGTAATGGTTGTTCCAGAACGACTCGAACAGGCCGTTGGAGAAGCGGCTGACCAGAATGTTCTGCACCGTTTCCTTGCCCAGGTAATGGTCGATGCGGTAGATCTGCCGCTCGCTCATCACTTTCAACAGGCAGGCGTTGAGCGCCTCGGCACTGGCCAGGTCGGTACCGAAGGGTTTTTCCACCACCACCCGCCGGAAGCCGCCGGCAGACTCGTCGAGCAGGCCGGCTTCGCCCAGGCGCTGAGCCACCTCGGGGAAGAAACGCGGCGAAGTGGCCAGGTAGAAGATGGCGTTGCCGTGGCTGGTTTTCTCGATGCGCCTGGCCAACGCCGCATAGGTGGCTGGGTCGAGGAAATCGCCGGTCTGATAATCCAGGCGCTTGGCCAGACGCGCCCAAAGCTTTTCGTCCAGGCATTTGGCAGCGCCCTCGCCGCCCTTGTCGCGCGCCTGCATGAAGGCATGCAGGCGCTCGGCGAATTCATCAGCCGTCGCCGCGTTGTGGTCGACGCCGACGATGCGCAGGTTGCGGTCCAGCAAGCCATCGCGGCTGAGGTTGTAAAGCGCCGGCATCAGCAGGCGCTTGACCAGGTCACCATTGGCACCAAACAGGAACAGCGTGCAGGGCGGAGCAGCAGGAATGGTCTGTTTGGTCATCA
This sequence comes from Pseudomonas sp. LRP2-20, assembly GCF_024349685.1. Lineage (NCBI taxonomy): Bacteria > Pseudomonadati > Pseudomonadota > Gammaproteobacteria > Pseudomonadales > Pseudomonadaceae > Pseudomonas > Pseudomonas sp. LR2-20. The sequence goes on from NZ_AP025944.1 coordinate 4,084,960, forward strand.
GTCTTTTTTCTCGACGTGGCCACCGAAGCCCAGGCGCATGGCCGACAGGATCTTGTCGCCATAGGTACCTTGCTGCTGGCGCGAGCGGAAGCGGGCGAACAGCGCGCTGGACAGCACCGGCACCGGCACCGCCTGCTCGACGGCAGCATCGATGGTCCAGCGGCCTTCACCGCTGTCGGACACCGAGCCACTGAACTGCGCCAGCTGCGGGTCGGCCACCAGTGCATCGGCGGTAAGGTCGAGCAGCCAGGACGTGACCACGCTGCCACGGCGCCAGACCTCGGCGATCTCGGCCACGTTCAGGTCGAAGCGCTGGTCTTCCGGCAGCTCGCTGCCGCCCTTGCTGCGCAGCAGGTCGAAACCTTCGGCATAGGCCTGCATCAGGCCATATTCGATGCCGTTGTGCACCATCTTCACGTAGTGCCCGGCGCCGGGCGGGCCGGCGTGGATATAGCCGTGCTCGGCGCGCTGATGCTCACCGCTGCGGCCGTGGGTGCGCGGAATGTCGCCGACGCCCGGTGCCAGTGCCTTGAACAGCGGCTCAAGGCGCTCGAACACGTCTTTCTCGCCCCCGATCATCATGCAGTAGCCACGGTCCAGGCCCCACACCCCGCCGGAGGTGCCGACATCCAGGTAATGCAGCCCACGCTTGGCCAGCTCGGCGGCGCGGCGCATGTCGTCTTTATAGAAGGTGTTGCCACCGTCGATGATCGCATCACCCGGTTCCAGCAGCTCGGCCAGCTGGGCGATGGTCTGCTCGGTAGGTTCGCCGGCCGGCAGCATCACCCACACCGCGCGCGGTGCCTTGAGCTTCTGCACCAGCGCACCCAGGTCATGGGCCCCTTGCGCACCTTCGTGATGCAGGGTATCGACTGCCTCACGGTTGCGGTCGTGCACCACGGTCTGGTGGCCTGCGCGCATCAGCCGCCTTGCGATATTGCCGCCCATGCGGCCCAGCCCGACGATTCCCAATTGCATGAGCCGATGCTCCCCTTTCGAAATGGATGACAAACACAGTTCAATTTTTCAGATTAGTCCAGCACTGAGCCCGAGGGTTCAGCGACGAACGGCGTGACAACGTTTAACAAAAAAGTTCCCATGAGCGGCAAAAGAATTCAGAATGCGCGCCGCGTGAAGCGTCTACGCTTTAACTGTCACCAGCCAAAACCGCGAGGTGTGCTCATGGGTACCTTGATGCCTGCTACTCCAACCCAGACCCTCTATGTCTCCGTACGCCGTGATGAGCTGCGCAAGTTGAAGGACGAACGTGACCAGCTGCGCCAGCAGGTCGCCCAGCTGCACTTGTTGCTGGAACAGGCGCTTGGCGACGGTAAAGCCGTCAGCCTCTGATTCAGCCCTCCCCTGGTGGGAGCCTCGGCTCCCACAGTGCCGACATTCTGCCCCATCACGGTGCACGATACGCTGGCCAGCCACTCTATGGCGCACACCTGAATACCCCTTGCCCCACCCTCGAACACCTCTGTTCATATTCGGTCACACACGCCAACGTTTGCGTCTATCTCGCGTCATAGCGAAAGTGACCAGTGGGTCACCTTTTTATCTCCAGCTCTCCTACACTCAGATTTCGGCCCGCCATTTGCTCAGAGGAAGAGCGACGTAAAAAAGTCGAACTTTTGGAAATGGTGGCGGGTCAGCAACTAAGTAGGCCAATTGCAAAAGGACTTCCTTCGCACGGCCCGCCTACCCCAATCAGTCCAATCGCCTTCGGCCGGAATGCTGATCGCGTTGTGCCTGTGCGCACGACTTCGGGGCATGGATAGCTTTACGCAACTACAGAACCAGAGAGAACCAGCACGAGATACCGCAACGGGTGCCAGCACCCGGCTAATACATAGGGACGGAGAGAAGTATGATCAGTGCCGCTGTCGAGCCTCACGTAGATTCATTCAACCCGGACAACCGCGAGCCGCTCACCCCGGACTTCGCCAAGACAGGCACGACACCCGGCGCCCAGCGCCAGCACAACCCGAACAAGCGCAAGATCCTGTTCGTCACCTCGGAAATCGCCGACCTGGTCAAGACCGGCGGCCTCGGCGACGTCTCTGCGGCGCTGCCCCGCGCCCTGGCGCATTTGCACGATGTACGGGTGCTGATCCCCGGCTACCGCCAGGTGATGGAAAGTGACAACCCCATTCATATCGTCGGCGAGCTCGGCGGCCACGCAGCCCTGCCGCCGTGCAAGATCGGCCGCATGGACCTGGCCGACGGCCTGGTCATCTATGTACTGATCTGCCCCGAACTGTACCTGCGTGACGGCACCCCCTATGGTGCCAACAACGGCCGTGACTGGCCCGACAACCACATCCGTTTCGCCCGCCTGGGCCTGGCCGCGGCCGAGATTGCCGCTGGTGAGGGCATGATCCACTGGAAGCCCGAAGTGGTGCATGCCCACGACTGGCCCGCTGGCCTGGCACCGGCCTACATGCACTGGCGCGGGCTGAACACGCCGACCTTGTTCACCATTCACAACCTGGCGTATCAGGGCGTCTACAGCCGCGGCTGCAGCCCGGAGCTGGCGATCCCCGAGCATGCCATGCAACAGGAAGGCATGGAGTTCTACGGCAAACTGTCGTTCCTCAAGGCCGGCCTTGCCTACTCCAGCCACATCACCACGGTCAGCGCCACCTACGCCCAGGAAATCACCACCCCCGAATTCGGCTGCGGGCTCGATGGCTTCCTGGCCAGCAAGGCCCAGCAAGGCCTTCTCGGCGGCATCCCCAACGGCATCGACGAAAGCTGGGACTCGTCCACCGACAAGCACCTGCAGCACAACTTCAGCATCAACGACTGGGACGGCAAGGCACGCAATACCGCCGAAGTGCGCAAACTGTTCGAACTGGAACCGTCCGAAGGGCCGCTGTTCGCCGTGGTCTCGCGACTGGTCTACCAGAAAGGCCTGGACCTGACCCTGGGTGTTGCCGACTACATCGTCGAACAAGGTGGGCAGATCGCGATCATCGGCCGCGGTGAGCCGGAGGAAGAACAGGCCATGCGCGAGCTGGCCCTGCGCCACCCAGGCCGCATCGGCGTGCGCATCGGCTTCAACGAAACCGACGCCCGGCGCATGTTCGCCGGCAGCGACTTCCTGTTGATGCCATCGCGCTACGAGCCCTGCGGTCTGAGCCAGATGTACGCCCAGCGCTTCGGTTCGCTGCCGGTGGCACGCAACACCGGCGGCCTGGCCGACACCATCGAGAATGGCGTCACCGGTTTCCTGTTCGATGAATCGACTGTCGACAGCTACCGCGAAGCGCTGAGCCGTGCCTTCTATACCTACGGCAAGAAGGACCTGCTCAACGCCATGCGCTGCCTGTCGATGACCCAGCCGTTCAACTGGTGCCAGGCGGTGGAACCCTATGCGCGTCTCTACGAGGACCTGGTCAAGCAGGCACACCTGAGCCACTACTGAGCGGGGGTTCGAAGATGCACAGGCATGGCGCACACCTGCTGGACGCCACGTCGGCGCGCTTCGCCCTGTGGGCGCCAGATGCGCGCAGCGTGAGCTTGGAACTGGAGCAGCAGCCGGCCATTGAGCTGCTGCCCGAGGGCAACGGCTGGTACACGGGCGTCGCCCCGTGCCAGGCCGGCGACCGTTATCACTATCGCATCGACGGCAAACTGCAAGTGGCCGACCCCGCGTCGCGCTACCAGCCCGAAGGTGTACACGGCCCGAGCCAGCTGGTGGATACCGGCGCCTACGCCTGGCAGCACCCGTGGCAAGGCCGACCGTGGCACGAGGCGGTGATCCAGGAGCTGCACGTCGGCGTGCTCGAAGGTTACCAGGGCGTCGCCCGGCAGTTGCCGAGGCTGGCTGAACTGGGCATCAGTGCCATCGAGCTGATGCCCCTGGGCCAGTTCCCCGGCGAACGCAACTGGGGCTACGACGGCGTACTGCCCTATGCGCCGCAGCACAGCTACGGCAGCCCCGAACAGCTGTGCGCACTGGTGGACCGCGCCCATGGCCAGGGGCTGATGGTCATGGTCGATGTGGTGTACAACCACTTCGGCCCGGACGGCAACTACCTGCACCAGTACGCCAGCCCGTTCTTTCGCGAAGACCGCCAGACGCCCTGGGGCGCGGCCATCGATTTTCGCCGCCGCGAGGTGCGCGAGTACTTCATCCAGAACGCCCTGATGTGGCTGTGCGACTACCGCTTTGACGGCCTGCGCCTGGATGCGGTGCACGCCATCGACCAGCCCGACTTTCTGCTCGAGCTGGCGCAACGGGTGCGCGCCGCCGTGGAGCCGGGCCGGCATATATGGCTGGTGCTGGAGAACGAGCATAACCAGGCTTCGCTGCTCGAACAGGGCTTCGATGCCCAGTGGAACGACGATGGCCACAACGCCTTGCACGTGCTGCTGACCGGGGAAACCGAAGGTTACTACGCCGACTACCAGGACAAGCCGATCGACAAGCTGGCCCGCTGCCTGTCCGAAGGCTTCGTGTTCCAGGGCCAGGCCAACCGCCACGGCACGCCACGCGGGGAGCCCAGCGGGCACCTGGCCCCCAGTTCGTTCGTGTTGTTTCTGCAGAACCATGACCAGATCGGCAACCGCGCCCTGGGCGAGCGCCTGACCCGCCTGTGCCCGCCTGCGGCCTTGCGTGCGGCCACCGGCCTGTTGCTGCTGGCACCGATGATCCCGCTGCTGTTCATGGGCGATGAAGAGGGCAGCTGCCGGCCATTCCTGTTCTTCACCGATTTTCATGATGAGCTGGCCGATGCCGTGCGCGAAGGCCGCCGGGGCGAGTTCGCCCATTTCAAGGCGTTCGCCGACCCCGAGCAACGTGAACACATTCCCGACCCCAATGCCGAGCAGACCTTCGAAGCGTCGCGGCTACGGAACAAAGAGGTCATCGCCGACTGGCACGGCCTGTATCAGCAGCTGCTCGACTTGCGCCAACGCCACATCATCCCGCACCTGCCCGGCAGCCGCGCACTGGGCTCCGAAGTGCTGGGCGACCAGGCCCTGACCGCACGCTGGCGCCTGGGTAATGGCAGCACCCTGCGCATCGACCTGAATGTGGCCGCCACGCCGCAGCAGGTCGAACTGCCCGCCGTCCACTGGCGCCTGTTCGACAGCAGCGACACGACCCACCCCGACACCGCGCTGTGCGCCTACAGCTGCGTGGTCAGCCTGATTGCGCCCGGCCAGGAGAACCCATGAGCGAAAACGCCTTGCATCGACTGGCCGCCCGTGTCGGGCTGGCCCGTGACTGGATCGACGCCAACAACCGCCCGCAGCAGGTCAGTGACGAGGTGCTGCGCAAGGTCCTCGACGGGCTGGGCCACCCTGCCAGCGACGAAGCGGCGATTCAGGCCAGCCTGCGCGCCGTGGAGGCCGCAGATGACGCCGAGCACCTGCCCCCGCTGATCACCGCCGACCTTGACCAGCCGCTGCCCTTGCAGCGTTACTTCCCGCCTGGCAGCGCGGTACGCTGTACCCTGGAAAGCAACCGCCTGCAGTACCTGACCCTCGATGCCCAAGGCAACCTGCCCGGCGGCTTGCCGGTCGGCTATCACCTGCTGCAGATCAATGACCGCAGCTTCACCCTCGCCGTGGCCCCACAGCGCTGCCACAGCCTGGCCGACGCGGTGGCCGAGCCGCCGCCTCGCTGCTGGGGGCTGGCCGTGCAGCTTTACAGCCTGCGCCGCTCAGGTGATGGCGGTTTTGGCGACTGCCTGGCCCTGGAGCAACTGGCCCGCAGCGCCGCCGAACGCGGCGCCGATGCCTTGGCGATCAGCCCGATCCACGCCCTCTCGGCCATCGACCAGCAACACTACAGCCCTTACTCACCGTCCAGCCGGCTGCTGCTCAACACCTTGTACGCCAGCCCCGCGACGCTGCTGGGCGAGCGCGCCGTGCGCATGGCGGTCGAGGCGTGTGGCCTGGAACAGCTGCTCGAAGAGCTGGAGCAGCGCCCGCTGGTGGACTGGCCCCGCGCCGCCGATGCCCGCCTGCGCCTGCTCGAGGCGCTGTACCAGGACTTCAGCCAGGCCGACCACCCGCTGCGCAAGGACTTCGACAGCTTCCGCGAGGCCCGCGGCCAGGCCCTGGAACATCACTGCCGCTTCGAAGTGCTGCAGGCGCACGCCGTCGAACAGGGCCTGGGGGCCGACTGGCGTAACTGGCCCAGCGCCTGGCACGACCCCTACCACCCGGAAGTCGAAGCCTTCGCCAACGCCTACCCGGCCAAGGTCGAGTTCCACGCGTTCTGCCAGTGGCTGACCGAACGCAGCCTGCAACGTGCCCAGCACGCCGCGCGTAGCAACGGCATGGCGGTCGGCCTGATCGCCGACCTGGCGGTGGGCGCCGATGGCGCCGGCAGCCAGGCCTGGAGCCGCCAGGACGAGCTGCTGGCCAACCTCAAGGTCGGCGCGCCGCCCGACATCCTCAACCGCTCGGGGCAGGACTGGGGCATCTGCGCGTTCTCCCCCGAGGGGCTCAAGCGCAACGGCTACCGCGCCTTCATCGAGATGCTGCGGGCCAGTCTGGCACATGCCGGCGGCCTGCGCATCGACCATGTGATGGGCCTGCGCCGGCTGTGGTTGATCCCCCGTGGCTGCACGCCCGACCAAGGCGCCTACCTTCACTACCCACTGCAAGACCTGCTGCGCCTGCTGGCCCTGGAGTCGGTACGCCACCAGGCGATCATCCTTGGCGAGGACCTTGGCACGGTGCCCGAAGGCCTGCGCGAGCAGCTGGCGGCCAAGGCCGTGCTGGGCATGCGCGTGCTGCCTTTCGAGCAAACCCAGCCGGGCCACTTCAAGCCGATCCTCGACTGGCCGGACGACGCCCTGGCCACCACCGGCACCCACGACCTTGCGCCGCTGGCCGGCTGGCTGCAAAGCCGCGACATCGACTGGAGCCAGCGTCTGCAACTGATCGACGCCGCCACCGAGCTGCACTGGCGTCATGAACGGCAGAAGGAGCGCGAAGGCTTGCGCCGCACCCTGGAAGCCAACTACGGGCCACAAGACGACAATGACGCGCTGATCGATGCTGCCATCCGCTACGTCGGCCACACCCGCGCCCCACTGGTGCTGATCCCGCTGGAAGACCTGCTCGGCAGCGACGAGCAGCCCAACCTGCCCGGCACCACCAGCGGCCACCCCAACTGGCGCCGGCGCTTCGCCGCGCCGGTGCGCGAACTGCTTGACGATGAAGACGCCGCACGGCGCCTGGAGCTGCTGGCCCAGGCCCGTGAACAAGCCTGGGAGCGAGACCGATGAAGCCGTTGACAGCGACCCTGCGCCTGCAATTTCACAGCGACTTCAGCCTTGATGACGCCGTGCCACTGGTGCCGTATTTCGCCCAGCTGGGCATCAGCCACCTGTATGCCTCACCGATCCTCAAGGCCCGCGCCGGCTCGCGCCACGGTTACGATGTGGTCGACCCGACCTGTGTCAACCCAGAGCTTGGCGGCGAAGCGGCGCTGCAGCGGCTGGTGGCAGCGCTGCGCCAGCATGGCATGGGGCTGATCCTCGACACCGTGTCCAACCACATGGCCGTGGGCGGCGCCGACAACCCATGGTGGCAGAGCCTGCTGGCCTGGGGCCGGCGCAGCCCTTACGCGGAATTCTTCGACATCCAGTGGCATTCCAGCGACCCGCTGCTGGCCGGGCAGTTGCTGTTGCCGTTCCTCGGCAGCGACTATGGCGCGGCGCTGAAGAATGGCGAGGTTCCACTGCAATTCGACAAGCAATCGGGCTCCCTGCAGGTCGCCCACTACGAACACCGCTTCCCGATCTGCCCGCTGGACTATGGGTGGATTCTTGCGCAGGGCCCCGAGCCTGCGCTAAAGGCCCTGGCGGAGCATTTCACTGCCTTGCGCGACGCCACCGACCCACTGGCCGACGCCCTGCCCCTGCACGCCGAGCTGGCGCGCCTGGTGCGTGAAGGCGCAGACCTGGAGTCGGCCCTGGTCGCCTTCGACAGCCGCAGCGAAGACGGCTTCAAGCGCCTGCATCTGCTGCTGGAACGCCAGACCTACCGCCTGGCCAGCTGGCGCACCGCCGCCGATGACATCAACTGGCGGCGCTTTTTCGACATCAACGAACTCGGCGGCCTGCGGGTGGAGCGCGCCGTGGTGTTCGAGGCGACCCACGCCAAGCTGTTCGAGCTGATCGAGCGCGGCCTGGTCGACGGCCTGCGCATCGACCATATCGACGGCCTGGCCGACCCGCGCGGTTACTGCCGCAAGCTGCGCCGTCGGGTCGACAGCCTGCTTGCCAGGCGCCCGTTACAGGCCGCACTGGAGCACTTCCCGATCTATGTGGAAAAAATCCTCGGCGCCGACGAACACCTGCACCGCGACTGGCTCACCGACGGCACCACCGGCTACGAGTTCATGAACCAGGTCTCGTTGCTGCAGCACGACCCGGCCGGCGAAGCGCCATTGACCGAGTTGTGGGCGACGGTCAGCGAGCGCCCCGACTTCCCCGAGGAGGTGCGCCTGGCGCGGCACCTGGTGCTCAACGCCAGCCTGGCCGGCGACTGCGAGTCGGTGGCCCAGGCGCTGTTGCAGGTCGCCCGCGACGACCTGATGACCCGCGACCTGACCCTGGGCGCGATCCGCCGCGCGTTGCAGGCATTGGTCGCGCATTACCCGGTGTATCGCACCTACTTCAACGCCTGCGGGCGCCCGGCCGAAGATGAGCGGTTCTTCCAGCAGGCCCTGGCCCATGCCCGCCAGGACCTGGGCGAAGCCGACTGGCCATTGCTCGACCAGCTCGAGCAATGGCTCGGTGGCCAGCCTTGGCGTCAGATGCCCCCAGGCCGGCCGCGCAAGCACCTGCGCCATGCCTGCGTGCGTTTCCAGCAGCTGACCGCGCCCAGCGCCGCCAAGGCCGTGGAAGACACCGCGTTCTATCGCTCGGCGCGGCTGCTGTCGCGCAATGACGTCGGCTTCGAGGCCGAGCGTTTCAGCGCCACCAGCGAACATTTCCACAACGAGGCCCAGCGCCGCCTGCGCGACTTCCCCGACAACCTGCTGGCCACCGCCACCCACGACCACAAGCGTGGTGAGGACAGCCGCGCACGCCTGGCCGTGTTGAGTGAGCGCGGGCCCTGGTTCGCCAGCCGTGTGGAGCACTGGCGCGAACTGGCCGCACCGCTGCGTGAACAACTGGATGATGGCATGGCGCCAAGCCCCGGCGACGAGCTGCTGCTGTTGCAGACGCTACTGGGCAGCTGGCCACTCAGCCTCGACCTGCACGACGACAGCGCGCTGCGCCATTACGCCGAACGCATCCGCCAATGGCAGCAGAAGGCCCTGCGCGAAGCCAAGCTGCGCAGCAGCTGGAGCGCGCCAAACGAGGCCTATGAAGCCGCCTGCGCAGCGTATGTCGACGGCTTGCTGCTGGGTCGGGAAAACCAGCAGCTGCGCCAGTCGCTGGCCGATGCCGCGCAGCTGATCGCCTGCCCCGGTGCCCTCAACGGCCTGGTACAGAGCCTGCTGCGCATGACCGTGCCTGGCGTCCCCGACCTGTACCAGGGCAACGAGTACTGGGATTTCAGCCTGGTCGACCCGGACAACCGCCGCGCCGTGGACTACGCTTGCAGGCGTCGCACCCTCGACGATGCCGCTGCCCCCGGCGAACTGCTGGCGCACTGGCGCGACGGCCGCATCAAACAGGCCCTGATCGCCCGGGTGCTGGACTGCCGCCTGGCCCACGCCGAGCTGTTTCGCCGGGGTGCCTACCTGCCACTGAAGGTGCAGGGCCGGCATGCCGACCAGGTCATCGCCTTCGCCCGCCTGGGTGATGGCGAACGCGCCATCGTCGTCGCTCCGCGCCTGACCAGCGGCCTGCTCGGTGGCGCCTCTACACCGTTGATCCCGGCACAGAACTGGGACGACACCCGGCTGATCCTGCCGTTTGCCTTGTCGCCTGCCAATTCGACTGGACTTTTCTCCAACGCTGCGGTCAGCCCTTCTAGGGAGCTGTTGTTGAGCGCCTTGCTGGCGGAGTTTCCGGTCAACCTGCTGATACAACAATCTTGAGCATCAGGAGTGCAATGATGAGTGTCGATGAAAAACGAATCCGCGAATTCGCCTACCAGATCTGGGAATCCGAAGGTAAGCCCGCCGGCCAGGAAGACCGCCACTGGGACATGGCCCGCAAGCTTGCCGAAGCCGAGGCGCTGGCGCCCAAGGCTGCGCCGCGCAAGCGGGCACCAGCCAAGCCCAAGGTAGCGGCTGAGCAGAAGGCGGCCGCCTTGCCGGGGGCTAGCAAGCCGGTAGCTGCCAAGAAACCTCGGGCAGCGAAAAAGCCGACTGCCGGGTAAGCCTGCAGCGGCCCCTTCGCGGGTAAACCCGCTCCCACAGGGATCGCACCCACCTCACCACAGGTGCAGTACCTGTGGGAGCGGGTTTACCCGCGAACAGGCCGGTGCAGGTCCCCACGATTTCCCTCCACCACGGCCATTTCGAGGATAGCCATGAGCCCGCGCACGCCCAAGAAAACCCGCTCCGTCGCCCCATCGCGCATTCGTGAGGGTATGCCTTTCCCCCTGGGCGCCACCTGGGACGGCCTGGGGGTCAACTTCGCCCTGTTCTCGGCCAATGCCACCAAGGTCGAGCTGTGCCTGTTCGACTCTACTGGCGAGCAGGAAATCGAGCGCATCGAACTGCCCGAGTACACCGACGAGATCTACCACGGCTACCTGCCCGACGCGCATCCCGGGCTGGTCTATGGCTACCGTGTATACGGCCCTTACGAGCCGGAAAACGGTCACCGCTTCAACCCCAACAAACTGCTGATCGACCCCTATGCCAAGCAACTGGTCGGCAGCCTGAAATGGTCCGAGGCGCTGTTCGGCTACACCATCGGCCACCCCGACGGCGACCTGTCGTTCGACGAACGCGACAGCGCGCCCTTCGTGCCCAAATGCAAGGTCATCGACCCGGCCTTCACCTGGGGCCGCGACCAGCGTGTGCAGATCCCCTGGGAACGCACGATCATCTACGAAGCCCACGCACGCGGCATCAGCATGCGCCACCCGGCGGTGCCGGAAGCACTGCGCGGCACCTTCGCCGGCCTTGCCAACGACGAGCTGCTCAAGCACATCAAGGACCTGGGTGTGTCGAGCATCGAGCTGCTGCCGATCCATGCCTTCGTCAACGACCAGCACCTGCTGGACAAGGGCCTGAACAATTACTGGGGCTACAACAGCATCGCCTTCTTCGCACCGCACCCGCGCTACCTGGCCAGTGGCAAGATCGCCGAGTTCAAGGAAATGGTCGCGCACCTGCATGACGCCGGCCTGGAGGTAATCCTCGACGTGGTCTACAACCACACCGCCGAAGGCAACGAGCGCGGCCCGACCCTGTCGATGCGCGGCATCGACAACGCCTCGTACTACCGCCTGATGCCCGACGACAAGCGTTACTACATCAACGATTCCGGCACCGGCAACACCCTCGACCTCAGCCACCCGTGCGTGCTGCAGCTGGTCACCGACTCGCTGCGCTACTGGGCCGGCGAGATGCACGTGGACGGCTTCCGCTTCGACCTGGCGACCATCCTCGGCCGCTACCACGATGGCTACAGCGAGCGCCACGGTTTCCTCGTCGCCTGCCGTCAGGACCCAATGCTCAGCCAGGTAAAACTGATCGCCGAGCCCTGGGACTGTGGCCCTGGTGGCTACCAGGTGGGCAACTTCGCGCCAGGCTGGGCCGAATGGAACGACCGCTTCCGCGATACCGCACGGGCCTTCTGGAAAGGCGACGAAGGCCAGCTGGCCGATTTTGCCGCACGCCTGACGGCGTCGGGCGACATGTTCAACAACCGCGGGCGCCGGCCGTATTCCTCGGTCAACTTCATCACCGCCCACGATGGCTTCACCCTGCGCGACCTGGTGTCGTACAACAGCAAGCACAACGAAGACAACGACGAGAACAACCAGGACGGCACCGACAACAACCTGTCGTGGAACTGCGGCGTTGAAGGCCCCACCGACGATCCGCAGGTCAAAGCCCTGCGCATGCGCCAGATGCGCAACTTCTTTGCCACGCTGCTGCTGGCTCAGGGGACGCCGATGATCGTGGCGGGTGATGAGTTCAGCCGCACCCAGCACGGCAACAATAACGCCTACTGCCAGGACAGCGAGATCGGCTGGGTCAACTGGGACCTGGACCAGGACGGCAAGGAACTGCTGGCCTTCGTCAAGCGCCTGACTCGCCTGCGCCTGGCCTACCCCGTACTGCGCCGCTCACGCTTCCTGGTGGGCGATTACAATGAGGCGATCGGGGTCAAGGACGTCACCTGGCTGGCACCGGATGGCAGCGAGATGAGCGTTGAGCAGTGGGAAGACCCGCACGGGCGTTGCCTGGGCATGCTGATCGATGGCCGCGCCCAGGTCAGTGGCATCGCGCGGCCCGGCTCGGAGGCGACCATGCTGCTGATCGTCAATGCTCACCATGATGTGGTGCCGTTCCTGCTGCCGGCCGTGCCGGAAGGCGACTACTGGAGTTGCCTGATCGATACCGACCGGCCGGAGCTGCGCAAGCCGCAGCATCTGCAGTTCGACAGCACCTTCGAAGTCAAGGGGCGGTCGCTGCTGCTGATGGTGTTGCAGCGCGAGGAAGAGTGAACCGGCACCGGCGCGCCCTGTCCCATCTGTATCTGTTGCATTGAGGAGCCACCGTGAACCTCGAAGCCGGCAGCCCAGGTTTCATCAGCACCCGCCAGTCCGCGCCCGTCAAACGGCTGCGGGTGCTGACTGTGAACACGCACAAGGGCTTCACCGCCTTCAACCGGCGCTTCATTCTGCCTGAGCTACGCGAGGCGGTGCGCAGTACCCAGGCCGATATCGTCTTTCTCCAGGAAGTGCTCGGCAGTCACGATCGCCATGCCGCACGCTATCCCGGCTGGCCACAGACTTCGCAATATGAATTCCTCGCCGACAGCATGTGGAGCGACTTCGCCTATGGCCGCAATGCGGTCTACCCCGATGGCCACCACGGCAATGCACTGCTGTCCAAGTACCCGATCATCGAACACCGCAACCTCGACGTGTCGATCACCGGCCCCGAGCGTCGCGGCCTGTTGCATTGCATCCTCGACGTCCCCGGCCAGCACAAGGTGCATGCCATCTGCGTGCACCTGTCGCTGCTGGAAAGCCACCGGCAGAAGCAGTTGCAACTGCTGCGCCAGCTCCTCGATGCACTGCCCAAGGATGCACCGGTAATCATCGCCGGCGACTTCAACGACTGGCAGCAACACGGTAACCGCATCCTGCGCCTGCAGCGCGACTTGCACGAGGCCTTCGAGCGCCACCACGGCCTGCTCGCCCGCACCTACCCGGCCCGCTTGCCGCTACTGCGCCTGGACCGCATCTACCTGCGCAATGCCGATAGCCATGCGCCGCAGATTCTGGGGCACAAACCTTGGACGCACCTTTCCGACCACTTGCCACTGGCCGTTGAGGTCAGGTTGTAACAATGATTCGGCATAGCCAATGGCGCAGAAATAGCGATCACCGCTATACCAAACAACTTCGCCAAGATAATCATAGGGTTAACGGCAGTCACGGAGTGTGAACAGACCTTTCACGCTTTCTTGACGCAAGCCCCGGACTCTCCTTAGCTGAACAGTATCACTAGACGTAAAAACTCGCGCCGGGCCTCTAGCTCGCGCCTTTGTGCGCGCTCGCGAAAGCTGGCGTGCTGGTTTGGGTCGCCCTCTGTTTTTGTCGTACAGCTCGTGACAACAGGCCAGGTCCTTGGGCTTTGCAACAAAAAAAACAGAGGAGATCCGCCATGAAAAGAACCTCGAATCCCTTGCGCTTCGATCATTTTTTCTACGCGGTTTCCACGTCGATGCTTCTGGCAACCCCGGTGGAAACGTTCGCGTTCGAATTGCAGGAAGATCCGATCTCCCCCAGCTACCTGCAACACGCGACGGTGCCGACGTTGTCGCTCGACCCGGTCAGCGCCAGCGGCCTGAGCCTGGGTACGCTTAACGCCTTCAGTGAGAAGATGGGCGAACGGCACAGCCTGCCAGCCCCCGACCTGGTGGGCGGCCAGTGGGCACAGTTCTTCCCTGGCGCCACGCCGCAGCCTGGCGCGCGGACGCCAGAGCAGCTGGAAGCGCCCAGCCAGCAACTGATGATCGGCCCGGACCTGTTCGTGCGTGAAACCGCCGATGGCAACGTGCACCGTGCGGGCATCTTCGTGGGGCACAACAACCTGCAGAGCAGCTTCAACGGCGCACGGCCGTTGCTGGGGGACAAGCAGCGCAATGCGGTCAACCTCAGCGGCGAGAGCCTGGGGGTGTACTGGAGCATGACCCATGAGCAAGGCTGGCACCTGGATGCCGTGGCCATGGGCTCACGCATCGAGGTGATGGGCCGTGGCGACAAAGGCCAACGGCTGGATGACAGCGGCCATGCGATGACCTTCTCGGTGGAGGGCGGTTACCCGATCGGCCTGGGGGGTGGCTGGGTGATCGAGCCCCAGGCGCAGTTGATCAACCAGCAGTTCTTCCCCGGCAACCAGGTGCAGGCAGAGACCTTGCAGGCCTTTGACAGCCAGCCCAGCTGGAGCGGACGCGTGGGTGCCAAATTGTCCGGGCGCTACGAGGTCAAAGGCATGCCGATCGAGCCCTATGTGCGGACCAACGTCTGGTATGACTTCAACGACACCAGCGAGGTGAAGCTGGACCAGGTCGACAAGATCTCCAGCTCGCGTTATTCGACCACGGTGGAACTGGGTTTGGGGCTGGTGGCACGAGTGACACCATCGGTGGCGCTGTTTGTCAGTGCCGATTACAGCAGCGATGTGGATGGCAACGACCTCAACGGGCTGATTGGCAGCCTTGGGGTGCGGATGCGGTGGTAGGCAGGCACGGCCTCTTCGCGGGCAAGCCCGCTCCCACAGAAATAGCACTCACCTGAAGGTTGGTGCAGTACCTGTGGGAGCGGGCTTGCCCGCGAAGAGGCCGACACAGGCGATGAATCAGGCCGGTTTCATTACCAGAACCCCAAGCGGCGGCAGGTTCAGCGCCAATGACAGTGGCTGCCCATGGCTGGCCACTTGATCACTCTCCACCGCCCCCAGATTGCCGACATTCGACCCGGCATACAGCTCGGCATCGCTGTTGAGCAACTCCTGCCAACGCGCCCCGAACGGCACGCCAATCCGGTACCCCTCGCGCGGCACCGGGGTAAAGTTGGCCACCACCAGCAGCGGCTCGCCCTGGCTGCTCCAGCGTAACCAGGCATACACGCTGTTGTGCGCGTCATCGCCGATCAGCCACTGGAAGCCCTGGGGCTGGCAGTCCTGCTCGTGCAGCGCCGGCAGCTCGCGGTACAGGCGGTTCAGGTCACCGACCAGGCGCTGCACGCCCTGGTGTTCCGGGTACTGCAGCAGGTACCAGTCCAGCTGGTGGTCGTGGTTCCACTCGCGCCACTGGCCGAACTCGCAGCCCATGAACAGCAGCTTCTTGCCTGGGTGGGTCCACATGAAGGTCAGGTAGGCGCGCAGGTTGGCGAACTTCTGCCAGCGGTCGCCGGGCATCTTGTCGATCAACGAATGCTTGCCGTGCACCACCTCATCATGGGAAATGGGCAGGATGAAATGCTCGGAGTAGGCGTAGATCAGGCCGAAGCTCATTTCGTTGTGGTGATAGGTGCGGTGCACCGGGTCGTTCTGGATGTAATGCAAGGTGTCGTGCATCCAGCCCATGTTCCACTTGTAGGCAAAACCCAGGCCGCCCTGCTGGATCGGCTGGCTGACGCCTGGCCAGGCGGTGGACTCCTCGGCGATGATCAGCGCCCCCGGCGCCTCGTGGGCGGCGATGCCGTTGAGGTGGCGGATGAAGTCGATGGCCTCGAGGTTTTCGCGCCCACCGTGGCGGTTTGGCACCCACTCGCCGGCCTTGCGCGAATAGTCGCGGTACAGCATCGAAGCGACCGCATCGACGCGCAGGCCGTCGACATGGAAGTGCTTGAGCCAGTGCAGCGCCGAGGCCAGCATGAAACCGCGCACTTCGTTGCGGCCAAGGTTGTAGATCAGCGTGTTCCAGTCCTGGTGGAAGCCTTCCAGCGGGTTGTCGTACTCATACAGTGCGGTGCCGTCGAAACGCGCCAGGCCATGTTCGTCGGTGGGGAAATGCGCCGGCACCCAATCGAGGATCACGCCGATGCCGCCCTGGTGGCAGGCATCGACGAAGAACGCGAAGTCCTCGGCGCTGCCATAGCGTGAAGTCGGGGCGAACAACGACAGCGGCTGATAGCCCCAGGAACCACCGAATGGATGCTCCATGATCGGCAACAGTTCGATGTGGGTGAAGCCCAGCTGCTGCACGTAAGGCACCAGGCGTTCGGCAAGCTCGCGCCAGTTGTAGTAGCGCGACACTTCTCCCAGTTCGTCGAGCTCGCATTGCCAGGAGCCGGGGTGCAGTTCGTAGATCGACAGCGGTGCACTGTAGGCATGGCGCTGGGCGCGGTGTTCCATCCAGTCGTGGTCATGCCATTCGTGGCTCAGCTCACCGGCCACCTTCGACGCCGTACTCGGCGGCAGCTCGGTGGCGCGGGCCAGCGGGTCAGCCTTGAGCGGCAGTATGCCGTCCTTGCCGAGCACTTCGAACTTGTAGGTTTCACCCACGCCCAAGCGCGGCACGAACAGCTCCCACACCCCGGCGCTGTGGCGCAGGCGCATGGGGTGGCGGCGGCCGTCCCAGTTGTTGAAGTCGCCCACCACCGAGACCCGTCGGGCATTGGGTGCCCACACCGAGAAGCACACGCCATCGATGCCATCGACCTGGACCGGCTGGGCGCCAAAGCGCCCGGACAAGTCGCGGTGATTGCCCTCGGCGAACAGGTAGAGGTCCATGTCACCCAGTTGCGGGCCAAAGCTGTAGGGGTCTTCGGTCACCTGCTCGCCCCCGGCCCAGCCGATCTGCAGCAGGTACGGGTGTGCCTCATCAAGGTGCGCGCTGAACAGGCCGGGCAGGCTGCCCTGCACCATTTCGGCGAGGACACGCCCATCATGGCGCGCCAGCAGCCGCACGTTCAGCGCATTGGGCAGGAACGCCCGCACCAGCAAGCCGCCCTGCCCGTCTGCATGGGGGCCCAGCACTGCAAATGGATCGGCGTGCTCGGCGCGGGCCAGGGCATCCAGGTCACGTTGCCGAAGGCCGCCGTTATCACGCGTGGTTGCATTCATCTATGACTCTCCCCAGGTACTGATCAGTCCATGCAAGCCATGCAAGGGCACGGCCAGCCAACTCGGACGGTTTTCGGCTTCGTATGTAATTTCGTAGGCGGCTTTTTCCAGGCAGAACAACTCCAGTGCGGCGCGCTCGCCTTCGGCCTGTTGCCAGGCGTGGGGCATGGCGGCGGTGGCCAGGCCATAGGCCTCGACGAAGGCATGCCGCGACTGGTGCAGGTACTGCCGGGCAACCCGTTGCCGGGCCTGGCGCGCCGGGCCGGAAAGGTCGACCGCAGACGCGCTGCGCAGGATCATCGCAGCAGCATAGTCGAAGGATCGCAACACGCCGCTGACATCCTTGTACGGACTGTGTTTGGCCCGGCGCTCGTCCAGCGGACGGGCCGGCTCGCCCTCGAAATCGATCAGGTAGGCATCGCCCTGTACCACCAGGACCTGGCCCAGATGCAAGTCGCCGTGCACGCGCATCAGCAGGCCACCCTGGGCCTGTTCGGCGAGCCTGGCGATGTGCTGGGCAAGGCCGTCACGCTGCTGTTGCAGGTCGTCGACCAGGGCCTGGCTGTCGCTGTCGAGGTGTTCGCGGTGCTGGGCCAGCAGGTCGAGGGCGTGGTTCAGTTCGGCACTGATCTGCACGCTCCAGCGTTGGCTGTCGTCGGCGTCGCTGGGGCGCGGCTGGAAGGCTTGATCGTTGCTCGGTGCCGCCAGCAGCAGGTGCATCTCGCCCAGGCGCTGGCCGAGCAAGGCAGCGAATCCGTTGAGTTCGGCCAGCGCATCGGTATGGGCTTCGGCATCAGCGCTGGTCGGCTCCATCTCATCGCGGATGGCCCGCTCCAGGGTGTTCTGGGTCCAGGCCCAGGCATCGCCCTGATTGCTCAGGTAGCCCTGGGCGATCATCAACAGGTGCGGCGCGCCCTGCTCGTCGACGCGGCTGACCCAGGCCAGCAGCGGCGAGATGTTGGCGAAGCCGCCGGCGGTGAGGTAGGCGCTCATCTCCAGCTCCGGGTGAATGCCCGGATTGACCCGACGGATAAGCTTGAGCACCACGCGGTCGCCAATCACCACCGAGCTGTTGGACTGCTCGGCGCTGAGGTAACGCACTGGGCTTTCCTCATTCAGCTCAAGCTCAGCCAGCTGTGCGGTGCACTCAAAGTGCAGTTCGCCCTGGCCATTGCCGCAAGGCAGCTGCACACCGTCCTGACAGGCGCGCAGTACAGCGCGGATGAACGGTTCAAGGACGAAGGCGTCGGTGATCAGGCCAACCTGGCGGCCACGGCGGACCCGCGCCAGCGCCAGCTGCTGCGGCAGCGCCGTGTTGATCTGTTCTTCCGGCAGCAGGCCGAACGGCAGCTGGTACTGGTTGGCCACGCCGTCGCTGAGCACTTCGATCTCGCTGAGCAGCACTGGTGTGGTGGCGGTGCCAAAGCGCACGCCGTAGCGCAGGCGCACCTGGTCGATCGGGCCTTCCTTGCCGGCGAACCAGCGGCGCTTGGGCAGGTATTGCGGCAGGATGGTGCCTTGCAGGGTGTCGCTGGAGGGCGGTTCGAGCAGTTCTTCCATGCGTTTGCGCAGCACTAACGTGGTCAATTCCGGCAACCCCTCGGTGGCTTGGATGTGCCAGCTGGGCATGCGGTCGTGGGCAGCCAGCAGGAACCAGTAAAAGGCATAAGGCGGCAAGGTCAGCAGGAACGGCAACTGGCCGATCGGCGGGAAGGCGCTGCCGCCGAGCATCTCAACCGGCACTTTGTCAGCGTATTGCGACAGTTCGAGCTCGGCGGCCTGGGCGGCGCGGGAAACGTTGGCGACGCAAAGAATCACCTCGCTGTTGCCATCGGCGTCGGTGTACTCGCGGATGTACGCCAGGATGCGCCGGTTGCTTGGCGTGAGCATGCGCAGGCTGCCGCGGCCAAAGGCCTTCTGCTGCTTGCGTACCGCCAGCAGGCGGCGGTTCCAGTTCAGCAACGAGTGCGGATCATGGGCCTGGGCTTCGACGTTGACGGTCTGGTAGCCGTACAACGGGTCCATGATCGGCGGCAGCACCAGGCGCTGCGGGTCGGCCCTGGAGAAACCGCCGTTGCGGTCTGGCGACCATTGCATCGGCGTACGCACGCCGTCGCGGTCACCGAGGTAGATGTTGTCGCCCATGCCCAGTTCGTCGCCGTAGTACAGGGTTGGCGTGCCGGGCATCGACAACAGCAGGCTGGTTAGCAGTTCGATGCGCCGGCGGTCGCGCTGCAGCAGCGGCGCCAGGCGCCGGCGGATGCCAAGATTGATGCGCGCGCGGCGGTCTTCGGCGTAGTAGTTCCACAGGTAGTCGCGCTCGCGATCGGTGACCATCTCCAGGGTCAGCTCATCGTGGTTGCGCAAAAAGATCGCCCACTGGCAGTTGGCCGGGATATCCGGGGTCTGGCGCAGGATGTCGGTGATCGGGAAGCGGTCCTCCATGGCCAGGGCCATGTACATGCGCGGCATCAGCGGAAAGTGGAAGGCCATGTGGCATTCGTCGCCATCACCCTCGCCGAAGTACGGGCGGGTGTCCTCGGGCCACTGGTTGGCCTCGGCCAGCAGCATGCGGTCGGGGTAGTTGGCATCGATTTCGGCGCGGATGGCCTTGAGCACCCTGTGGGTCTCGGGCAGGTTTTCGTTGTGGGTGCCATCGCGCTCGATCAGGTACGGGATGGCATCCAGGCGCAGGCCGTCGACACCCAGGTCGAGCCAGAAGCGCATCACCTCGATGACGGCCTTGAGCACCTGCGGGTTGTCGAAGTTGAGGTCCGGCTGGTGCGAATAGAAACGGTGCCAGAAATACTGGCCGGCGACCGGGTCCCAGGTCCAGTTGGACTTCTCGGTGTCGAGGAAGATGATCCGCGTGCCGTCGTATTTCTGATCGTCGTCCGACCACACGTAGAAGTCCCGCGCCTTGCTGCCGCGCTTGGCATGGCGGGCGCGCTGGAACCAGGGGTGCTGGTCGCTGGTGTGGTTGATGACCAGCTCGGTGATCACCCGCAGGCCGCGCTTGTGTGCCTCGGCGATGAAGCGGCGGGCATCGGCCATGCTGCCATAGTCCGGGTGCACAGCCTTGTACTCGGCGATATCGTAGCCATCGTCGCGCCGTGGCGAGGGGTAGAACGGCAGCAGCCACAGGGTGTTTACGCCCAGTTCGGCGATATAGTCGAGCTTGCTGATCAGGCCAGCGAAATCACCAATGCCGTCGTTGTTGGCATCGAAGAACGACTTGATGTGCAGCTGGTAGATCACGGCGTCCTTGTACCACAGCGGGTCATCGATGAAGGCTGCCGGGCGGGAACGCTTGGCCATGGGTGACTCCTTTCTGTCCTGGGTTCGGCGAGATCCTTGTGGGAGCGGGCTTGCCCG
Organism: Pseudomonas sp. LRP2-20; assembly: GCF_024349685.1. Taxonomy (NCBI): domain Bacteria; kingdom Pseudomonadati; phylum Pseudomonadota; class Gammaproteobacteria; order Pseudomonadales; family Pseudomonadaceae; genus Pseudomonas; species Pseudomonas sp. LR2-20. The sequence goes on from NZ_AP025944.1 coordinate 4,105,526, forward strand.
CGAAGCAGGCACCGCAGTGGATGGCACCGGCTTTGCCGGTGTTCGCGGGCAAGCCCGCTCCCACAGGGAATGTGGCGTGCCGTGCTAACGGGCCTTTTCTATGCGCCAGATGCCGAACGGCTGGTGCCAGGGTTCGATACGCATCCACTGGGTCTTGCCATGCCAGGTCCAGCGATGGCCGTTCATCAGGTCCTCGCCGTGGGTGTCGGCGTTGTCATCCAGCCCCAACTCCCACAATGGCAACTCGAAACTGGCTTCCTGGGCGTTGTGCGGGTCGAGGCTGATCGCCACCAGGATGTAGTTGTCGCGCTCGGGCGTGCGCTTGGCGAAGTACAGGATGTTGTCGTTCCAGCAGTTGAAGAACGCCACGCCCAGGTGGGTGTGCAACGCCCGGTTCTGCCGGCGGATACGGTTGAGCTGGGCAATTTCGGCAATGATGTTGCCGGGCTGGTTGAAATCACGCGGGCGGATCTCGTACTTCTCCGAATCCAGGTACTCCTCCTTGCCCGGCAGTGGCGTGCCTTCGCACAGTTCGAAGCCTGAATACATGCCCCACAGCCCCGACCCCATGGTCGCCAGTGCGGCGCGGATGAGGAAGCCGGCACGGCCCGAGCTGTGCAGGAAAAAGGGGTTGATGTCGGGCGTATTGACGAAGAAATTCGGCCGGTAGCAGTAGCACCACGGCGGCTGGTTGAGTTCCTCGAAATATTCGCGCAGCTCCTGCTTGGTGTTGCGCCAGGTGAAGTAGGTGTAGCTCTGCGCATACCCCACCTTGCCCAGGCGCGCCATCATCGCCGGCCGGGTGAAGGCCTCGGCCAGGAAGATCACCTCGGGGTGCTGGCTGCGCACATTGGCGATCAGCCATTGCCAGAACGGCAGCGGCTTGGTGTGCGGGTTGTCGACGCGGAAGGTCTTCACGCCCTCCTCGACCCAGCCAACCACCACGTCACGCAGGGCCAGCCACAGGCTCGGTACCGCGTCGGCGGCGTAGAAGTCGACGTTGACGATGTCCTGGTATTTCTTCGGCGGGTTTTCGGCGTAGCGGATGGTGCCGTCGGGGCGCCAGCTGAACCAGCCAGGGTGCTCCTTGAGCCAGGGGTGATCCTGGGAGCACTGGATGGCGAAGTCCAGGGCGATCTCCAGGCCGTGCTCGGCGGCGGCGGCGACCAGGCGGCGGAAGTCCTCGCGCGTGCCCAGCTGCGGGTGGATGGCCTCGTGGCCACCCTCGGGGCTGCCGATCGCGTAGGGGCTGCCGGGGTCGCCGGGCTCGGCGCGCAACGCATTGTTGCGGCCCTTGCGGTGCTGGGTGCCGATCGGGTGGATCGGCGGGAAGTACAGCACATCGAAGCCCATGTCGCGGATCATCGGCAAACGTTCGTGCACGTCGTTGAAGGTGCCGTGGCGCTCGGGGCTGTCGGTGATCGAACGCGGGAACAGCTCGTACCAGCTGGCGAACAGTGCGGCCGGCCGGTCGACATCGAGGGGGAACTCACGGCTGCGGGTCAGGTAGCTGCGGTGCTCGGCTTCGGCCATCAGCCGTGCGGTGTCAGGGTGCAGCAGCAGCGCCACCTGGTCATCGGCCTTGAGCGAAGCCAGCTGCTGTTGCAAGGCTGCGATCTCTTCGCGCAGCACGCCTTCGCTGAGGTCGATGCCCTGGCCGAGCATCAGCCGCCCCTCTTCCAGCTCCAGCTCGACCGCGACGCCGGCGTGGTACTTCTTCTCCAGGTCGTGGCAATAGGTGGCGAACGGGTCGATCCAGGCCTCGATGCTGAACAGGTGCGGGCCCAGTTCGGTGGGGGTGAAATCAGCCAGCCACAGGTCATTGCCCGGCGACTGCATTGGCACGCAGTGCCAGCGGCGGCTGTGCGCCTGGCGCCAGTTGAGCATGACCACCAGGCGGTCGTGGCCGTCGCTGTAGACCTTGCTGCTGACCGTAACCTGTTGGCCGCTGACGGCCTTGGCGGCGAACGTGCCGGCTTCGAGCACGGGTTGGGTGTCTTCGATGACGATGCGTGGCGCCAGCAGCGCCTGGGACAGGCTGATGGCCTGATCCGGGTGATCATTCGCCGTGGGCGCACTTTCAAAGGGCTCGTTTCGTGACATCGACCTTGCTCCCTCAGGCTTGTGGCGGTAAGGGTTCAGAGCCGGGCGCAGACAAGGGGTTCAAAATAATTGAGCGAACGGCAACTGCCGGCGGTCAGAGCCTGCAGCACCTCTTCAATTCACCCCTGCGAGGCCAGGCCATGAACATTCCCATTCCACCGGAAACACCCGACCCCAACATCGACGACCCGAGCCTGCCGCCGCCCGTGCCGGAAAAGGATCCGGACGAGCTGCCGATCAAGCCGACCGTACCGCCGACGGTGGGTGATCCGCCGAGTGATGAACCACCGGTGAAGGCTTAAGGGTAGACCCGCTGTTCATGAAGGGTGGGCGGACTCGCCGTTAAATATGTCTGCCTGTGCCACCGAGCGCCGCCCACGCGGCGCTCGATCTCGACCCCAGCAGACATACCGCGACGAGCCCTATCAGCCTCACTCGGTCACAGCTGCCATCTCCGCCACGCTGATTTCCCTCATCCGGAACTTCTGCACCTTCCCCGTGACAGTCATCGGAAACTCTTCGACGAAGCGGAAATGCCGCGGCACCTTGAAGTGCGCAATGCGCGCCTTGCACCAGCCTTGAAGCTCTTCAACCGTGGCACTGTGCCCCGGATGCAGCTTGATCCAGGCCACGATCTCCTCGCCATAACGGCTGCACGGAATACCCACCACCTGCGCATCGGCCACCGCCGGGTGGGTGTAGAAGAACTCTTCCAGCTCACGCGGGTAGATGTTCTCGCCGCCACGAATGATCATGTCCTTGTTGCGCCCGACGATGCGTACGTAGCCATGCTCGTCCATCACCGCCAGGTCGCCCGAGTGCATCCAGCCGGCCGGGTCGATGGCATCCGCCGTGGCCTGGGGATTGTCCCAGTAGCCGAGCATCACGCTGTAGCCACGGGTGCACAGTTCGCCGATCTCGCCGCGGGCGACGATGCAGCCGTCGGCGTCCACCAGCTTGGTCTCCAGCTGAGGCTGGGTGCGGCCGACGGTGGTCACGCGCAGCTCCAGTTCGTCATCCGGGCCGGTCTGCAGGGATACCGGGCTGGTTTCGGTCATGCCATAGGCAATCTGTACTTGCGCCATGTGCATCTGGTCGATCACCCGGCGCATCACCTCGATCGGGCAGGTAGCGCCAGCCATGATGCCGCTGCGCAGGGTCGACAGGTCCAGTTGCGTGCGCGACGGGTGGTCGAGCATGGCGATGAACATGGTCGGCACGCCATAGAGGATGCTGGCGCGCTCTTCGGCCACGGCGCGCAGGGTCAGCTCGGCGTCGAAGGCGTCGTTCGGGTAGACCATGGTGCTGCCGTGGGTGATGCAGCCGAGGTTGGCCATGACCATGCCGAAGCAGTGGTACAACGGCACCGGGATCACCATGCGGTCGCGTTCGGTCAAACCCAGGCTTTCGCCGACCATGAAGCCGTTGTTGAGGATGTTGTAGTGGCTGAGCGTGGCACCTTTGGGCGCGCCGGTGGTGCCGGAGGTGTACTGGATGTTCACCGGCTGGTCGAACTGCAGGCCCTGCTGACGCGCCGCATAGGCTTCGATCGCAGTCTGCCCTGCCCGCTCGGCCAGGGCTTGCCAGGGCAGGAAGCCGCTGGGCGGGTTGGCCGCCAGGCTGATGACCCCACGCAGTTCGGGCAGGCGCTCACTGGCCAGCTCGCCAAGGTTGGCGGTCGCCAACTCCGCTACCAGTTCCTGAACCATGGCATGGTAATCGGAGGTCTTGAACGCATCGGCGCACACCAGCCAGCGGCAGCCGGACTGGCGTAGTACGTACTCCAGTTCACCCACGCGATAGGCCGGGTTGATGTTGACCAGGATCGCACCGACCTTGGCGCTGGCCAGCTGCAGGATGCACCACTGGGCGCAGTTGGGTGACCAGATGCCGACCCGGTCGCCAGTGTTCACGCCCAGCGCCATCAGGGCGCGGGCATGGATGTCGACCTGTTCGGCCAGCTGCCGCCAGCTGTAGCGCAGGCCCTGGTGGCGCACCACCAGCGCTTCGCCATCGGCGCAGCGGGCCACGGTGGCATCGAAGGCCTGGCCGATGGTCAGGGTCAGCAGCGGTTGGTCCTGGCGGCCGCGGGTGTAGCTTGGTTGACTCATGGGTGTCCCTTCTTGTGGTTGTTCTGGGCACGGCTGAAACGAGCTGGGAATACTCTGGCGCAGATTTACGTTTACGTAAAGGTGATGATCGGATTGACAGCGACCAAAGGCAGGTTTACGTTAACGTAAAGGTGATGAACAACACCGGCCCAAGCTTGACGCCGAACCCTGTGGGAGCGGGCTTGCCCGCGAATGCGATCATTTAGGCAATGACGGTGATCCTGCTGACGCTTTCGCGGGCAAGCCCGCTCCCACAGGGTTCGGCGACTCACACTTGAGCTACGGTGTTATCCAATTTCAAGAACAACAAGGTGCCCCCGCATGCATTACCCCACCCTGAACTTCGCCCTGGGCGAAACCATCGACATGCTCCGCGACCAGGTGCGCACCTTCGTCGCCGCCGAACTGGCCCCGCGCGCCGCGCAGATCGACCATGACAACCTGTTCCCCGCCGACATGTGGCGCAAGTTCGGCGACATGGGCCTGCTGGGCATTACCGTTGCCGAGGAATACGGCGGCGCCGGCCTGGGCTACCTGGCCCACGTGGTGTCGATGGAAGAAATCAGCCGTGGCTCGGCCTCGGTCGCCCTCTCCTACGGCGCCCACTCCAACCTCTGCGTCAACCAGATCAACCGCAACGGCAGCCACGAGCAGAAGCTCAAGTACCTGCCCAAGCTAATCAGCGGCGAGCACATTGGCGCCCTGGCCATGAGCGAGCCCAACGCCGGTTCCGACGTGGTGTCGATGAAGCTGCGCGCCGAGAAGCGCGGCGACCACTACGTGCTCAACGGCAGCAAGACCTGGATCACCAACGGCCCCGACGCCAACACCTACGTGATCTACGCCAAGACCGACCTTGACAAGGGCCCCCACGGCATCACCGCGTTCATCGTCGAACGTGACTGGAAAGGCTTCAGCCGCAGCAACAAGTTCGACAAGCTGGGCATGCGCGGCTCCAACACCTGCGAGCTGTTCTTCGACGGCGTCGAAGTGCCGGAAGAAAACATCCTCGGCCAGCTCAACGGCGGCGTGCGCGTGCTGATGAGCGGCCTGGACTACGAGCGCGTGGTGCTGTCCGGCGGCCCGACCGGCATCATGCAAAGCTGCATGGACCTGGTGGTGCCGTACATCCACGATCGCAAGCAGTTCGGCCAGAGCATCGGCGAGTTCCAGCTGATCCAGGGCAAGATCGCCGACATGTACACCCAGCTCAATGCCAGCCGCGCCTACCTGTATGCCGTGGCCCAGGCCTGCGACCGCGGCGAGACCACCCGCAAGGACGCCGCCGGGGTGATCCTCTACACCGCCGAACGCGCTACGCAAATGGCCCTGGAAGCGATCCAGATTCTCGGTGGCAACGGCTACATCAACGAGTTCCCGGCTGGCCGCCTGCTGCGCGATGCCAAACTGTACGAGATCGGTGCCGGCACCAGCGAAATCCGCCGGATGCTGATCGGCCGCGAACTGTTCAACGAAACCCGCTGAGCACAGGGGACGGGCGCACATGGCTACCTTGCACACCCAGATCAACCCGCGTTCGGCGGAGTTCGCCCGCAACAGCGCGGCCATGCTCGAACAGGTCCAGGCCCTGCGCGGCCTGCTCGCCCAGGTGGCCCAGGGCGGCGGGCCCAAGGCCCAGGAACGGCATACCTCGCGTGGCAAACTGCTGCCGCGCGAACGCATCGACCGCCTGCTCGACCCAGGCTCGCCGTTCCTCGAGATCGGCCAGCTGGCCGCCCATGAGGTATACGGCGAAGACGTGCCGGCCGCAGGCGTGATCGCCGGCATCGGCCGCGTCGAAGGCGTGGAATGCATGATCGTGGCCAACGACGCCACGGTCAAAGGCGGCTCCTACTACCCGCTGACGGTGAAGAAGCACCTGCGCGCGCAGACCATCGCCCTGCAGAACCGCCTGCCATGCATTTACCTGGTGGACTCCGGCGGCGCCAACCTGCCGCGCCAGGATGAAGTGTTCCCCGATCGCGAGCACTTCGGGCGGATCTTCTTCAACCAGGCCAACATGAGCGCGCTGGGCATCCCGCAGATCGCCGTGGTGATGGGCTCGTGCACCGCGGGCGGCGCCTACGTGCCGGCCATGGCCGACGAAGCGATCATGGTGCGCCAGCAGGCGACCATCTTCCTCGCCGGGCCGCCGTTGGTGAAAGCCGCCACCGGTGAAGTGGTCAGCGCCGAAGACCTCGGCGGGGCCGATGTGCACTGCCGCACCAGCGGCGTCGCCGACCACTACGCCGACAACGACGAACATGCCCTGGCCATCGCCCGGCGCAGCGTCGCCAACCTCAACTGGCACAAGCTCGGCAAGCTGCAGCGCCAGGCGCCGGTGGCGCCGCTGTACAACGCCGACGAGCTGTATGGCGTGGTCCCGGCCGATGCCAAGCAGCCATTCGATGTGCGCGAAGTGATCGCGCGGCTGGTCGACGGCTCGGTGTTCGATGAGTTCAAGGCGCTGTTCGGCACCACCCTGGTGTGCGGTTTCGCCCACCTGCATGGCTACCCGGTGGCGATTCTGGCCAACAACGGCATCCTCTTCGCCGAAGCCGCGCAAAAAGGCGCGCACTTCATCGAGCTGGCCTGCCAGCGCGGCATCCCGCTGCTGTTCCTGCAGAACATCACCGGCTTCATGGTCGGCAAGAAGTACGAGGAAGGCGGCATCGCCAAGCACGGCGCCAAGCTGGTCACCGCCGTCGCCTGCGCCCAGGTGCCGAAGTTCACGGTGATCATCGGCGGCAGCTTCGGCGCCGGCAACTACGGCATGTGCGGCCGCGCCTACGACCCGCGTTTCCTGTGGATGTGGCCCAACGCGCGGATTGGCGTGATGGGCGCCGAGCAGGCCGCCGGGGTGTTGGCCCAGGTCAAGCGCGAGCAGAGCGAACGCAGCGGCCAAGCCTTCAGTGCCGAGGACGAGGCCAGGCTCAAGCAGCCGATCCTCGACCAGTACGAGCACCAGGGCCACCCCTACTACTCCAGCGCCCGCCTGTGGGACGACGGTGTCATCGACCCGGCGCAGACCCGCGACGTGCTTGGCCTTGCGTTGTCAGCCGCGTTGAACGCGCCGATCGAACAGAGCCGCTTCGGCATTTTCCGGATGTGACCCATGAGCGATTTCAGCACCCTCGAAGTGATCCGCGACCCGCGCGGCTTCGCCACCCTGTGGCTGAGCCGCGAGGACAAGAACAACGCCTTCAACGCGCTGATGATCCGCGAACTGATCGTTGCCCTCGACCAGCTGGCCGAAGACGCCAGCCTGCGCTTCCTGCTGCTGCGCGGCCGTGGCCGGCACTTCAGCGCCGGCGCCGACCTGGCCTGGATGCAGCAATCGGCGCAACTGGACTTCAACACCAACCTCGATGACGCCCGCGAACTCGGCGAGCTGATGTACGCCCTGCATCGCCTGAAGGCGCCGACCCTGGCCGTGGTGCAAGGCGCGGCCTTCGGTGGCGCGCTGGGCCTGATCAGTTGCTGTGACATGGCCATCGGCGCCGAAGACGCCCAGCTGTGCCTGTCGGAGGTGCGCATCGGCCTGGCACCGGCGGTGATCAGCCCGTTCGTGGTCAAGGCCATCGGCGAACGCGCAGCACGCCGCTATGCCCTGACCGCCGAGCGCTTCAGCGGCGCACGTGCCCGCGAGCTGGGCCTGCTGGCCGAGGTGTACCCGGCCAGCGAACTGGATGCCCAGGTCGAAGCCTGGGTGAGCAACCTGCTGCAGAACAGCCCGCAAGCGCTGCGCGCCACCAAGGACCTGCTACGCGAGGTGGACGACGGCGAACTCAGCCCGGCCCTGCGCCGCTACTGTGAAAACACCATCGCCCGCATCCGCGTCAGCGCCGAAGGCCAGGAGGGCCTGCGCGCCTTCCTGGAAAAACGCCGCCCCGCCTGGCAAACCGACGACAAGAAGGAACCGCGCCCATGAGCCGTCCCGCTTTGACCACCCTGCTGGTCGCCAACCGTGGCGAAATCGCCTGCCGGGTGATGCGCACTGCCAAGGCCATGGGCCTGACCACGGTCGCCGTGCACAGCGCCACCGACCGTGACGCCCGCCACAGCCGTGAGGCCGACATTCGCGTCGACCTGGGCGGCAGCAAGGCCGCCGACAGCTACCTGGTGGTCGACAAGATTCTCGCTGCGGCCAAGGCCAGTGGCGCCCAGGCCATCCACCCAGGCTATGGTTTCCTGTCCGAAAACGCAGGCTTTGCCCGCGCCATCGAACAGGCCGGGCTGATTTTCCTCGGCCCACCCGCAAGTGCCATCGATGCCATGGGCAGCAAGTCGGCCGCCAAGGCGCTGATGGAAGACGCCGGCGTGCCGCTGGTGCCCGGTTACCACGGCGAAGCGCAAGACCTGGACACCTTCCGCGCCGCCGCCGAACGCATTGGCTACCCGGTGCTGCTCAAGGCCAGCGCCGGTGGTGGCGGCAAGGGCATGAAAGTGGTCGAGGAAGAAAGCCAGCTGGCCGACGCCCTGGCCTCGGCTCAGCGTGAGGCGCAGTCGTCGTTCGGCGATGCGCGCATGCTGGTGGAAAAGTACGTGCTCAAGCCACGCCATGTGGAGATCCAGGTGTTCGCCGACCAGCTCGGCAACTGCCTGTACCTCAACGAGCGTGACTGCTCGATCCAGCGTCGCCACCAGAAGGTGGTCGAAGAAGCGCCAGCCCCCGGCCTGTCCCCCGAGCTGCGCCGGGCCATGGGCGAGGCAGCGGTGCGCGCGGCCCAGGCGATTGGCTATGTCGGTGCCGGCACCGTCGAGTTTCTGCTCGATGCCCGCGGCGAGTTCTTCTTCATGGAGATGAACACCCGCCTGCAGGTGGAACACCCGGTCACCGAAGCCATCACCGGCCTCGACCTGGTGGCCTGGCAGATTCGCGTGGCCTGCGGCGAGCCGCTGCCGATGACTCAGGAGCAGGTGCCGCTGATCGGCCATGCCATCGAAGTGCGGCTGTATGCCGAGGACCCGGCCAATGAGTTCCTGCCGGCCACCGGTACGCTCGCGCTGTACCGCGAATCGGCACCGGGCGAAGGCCGCCGGGTGGACAGCGGGGTCAGCGAAGGCGATGTGGTATCGCCGTTCTACGACCCGATGCTGGGCAAACTGATTGCCTGGGGGCAGGACCGCGAACAGGCACGCCTGCGCTTGCTGGCCATGCTCGATGAATTCGCCATCGGCGGGCTGAAGACCAACATTGCCTTCCTGCGCCGTATTCTCGCCCACCCGGCCTTCGCGGCGGCAGAGCTGGATACCGGGTTCATTCCACGCCATCAGGAGGTGCTGTTGCCGGCACCGCAGGCATTGCCGGCGGGCTTCTGGGAAGCCGCGGCAGAGGCCTGGCTGCAAGGCCAGGCGCCGCTCCAGCGGGCCGACGATGGCCGTTCGCCGTGGGCCGAGCGCAATGGCCTGCGCCTGGGGCTGCCGGCACGCAGCAGCCTGCACCTGGTGAGTGGCGGCGAAAAACAGGCGGTTGCCCTGGAGCGCAGCTCCACTGCCACCTGGCAGCTTGAAGGTGAACAGCTGAGCCATGATGAGGGCGGAATCCGTCGCCGCTACCTGGCGGTGCGCCGCGCTGGCACTTTGTTCCTGCGCTGGGATGGCGAAATGCATGCCGTCGAAGCCTTCGACCCGATTGCCGAGGCCGAAGCCAGTCACAGCCATCAGGGCGGGTTGGGCGCGCCCATGAACGGCAGCATCGTGCGGGTGCTGGTGGCGCCAGGCCAGGTGGTGGAGGCAGGAACTGCCCTGGTGGTGCTTGAGGCGATGAAGATGGAGCACAGCATTCGCGCGCCCCATGGCGGGACGGTGAAGGCGCTGTTCTGCCAGGAAGGGGATATGGTCAGCGAAGGGACGGTGTTGGTCGAACTGATGGAGTGAGGCGGTGGGTTGCGGCCGACAGGTGTAGGTCGTGGCATTTTTAGCGCCTGAGGGATCGAGCGCCGCCCGCGCGGCGCATCGCGAGCTCTGCTCGCTCCTACGTTTGTTTCGGGCCAATTATTCCTGGGGGATTTGCGCGCGGACGCCTTGGCGCAATGCACGATACCGCGTCGTGCAAACAAGGCGGTCGCGCGCGTCTGCCACAGGCGTTACTGGCCAGAAACAAACGTAGGAGCGAGCAGAGCTCGCGATGCGCCGCGCGGGCGGCGCTCGATTTCGCAGGCACAAAAAAAGCTGCGGCATGCACCTGCCAGCCCTCACTCAAATGCCATGCCCGACCCCACGCCCTAGAAGACGCCGTGCACCCGCACGACCACCCCGAGAAACTCGCAGCCCTCTTCACACACCAGCGTCGGATAACTACGGTTCAGCGCCTTCAGGTACTGCTGCCCACCCTCCTCGGCCAACTCCCGCAGAATCGCCGTCTTCCCCGGCTGCCGGGCAATCACCAACCGGCCCGGCTCCGCCTCCAGCCCCGGGTCCACCAGTATCCGCATGCCCTGCGGCACGCTGCGGCCACTGGCAGCGCTCATCGCGTCATTTTCCACGGTCAACCAGAACGCCTTGCCCTGTGCCAGGTAGTCCGTCTGTTCGAATACACCCGGCTCGGACATCTCTGCGGCACCTAGCTCATCCCACGCCAACACCGGGTAGCGGAAGCACACGATGTACTGCATGAGGTCAAGTTCTTCATCGTCGTCATGCACCTCGTAGGTGCCACGCTCCTCGCCAACCTGGCCCTGTATCCGCAGCTGCAAGCTGACGCTGTAGTGGGGCATGCCAATCTCGACGAACGTACGGTTCATCGATTCGATCTTGGGCTGGCGCCGCTTGTTCACCCAATGCCCCACGCTGCCTTGAGACACGCCGACGCGCTCGGCAAGCTGCTCTTGGGTGAGCTTCAACTCCTCCATCCGGTCACGGACGAGGGCAATCCATTTATCCATATTCATCGCTGGCACGATACGGACTGCCTTCTGGCGCTCAATAAACATTCAGTATTATTTCTAGAAAAGCACATAAATACCCAAGGTATTAAACTCAGGCAGAACCCTTTCCCATTGGCTTGCGCAGGTATCAGGATGAAACCACCGAAAGACGACGTAACAGATCTCGACAGCGAAGCAGCCCGCCGCGCGCTCGATTACTACCTCAACCCCAACCCCACGCGCCCAAGCGCGCACAACCAGATCTGGACCTTGCATGCCGGCGTCACCGCCGAGCAGGCCCAGGACCACGCCATCGAGTTGTTGCGCTGTGCTGCGGCCACCGCGCACGAAACGGCTTCCCATCAGGAAGGCAGCACCCGCGAGCTGACGTTTGCACTCATGCACATGATCGATATGGCCAGAGCCCTGCTGGAGCACAGGCGCGCCCTGCAAAACGGGCTGTAGGCAAAAAGAAGAAGGGAGAACGTGATGGCCGGCTGCCGGCGAAAGGCCCCGCGCGCCGGGACAAGGAAGCGCGCCGGTAAAACTTTTTTACCGGATAACTGAAAATTCATTTGACTGGCAAATGATAACGATTATTATTGCACTCAGCTGATCGCAAGATCTGCTGGATAACCCGGAGCTTAGGTCGCTCCAGATTATCTCCTCATCAGGCTAATCACGGTTTTTGACCCGGCTTTTTGCCGGGTCATTTTTTTTGGCTCTTCAGGCTAATGAAGATCGTTGATGGCGCGCATGATAGCAAAAGTGTTTCAGAGCGTGAACGCTCATTACAAATCTTTGCGGAACCAGCACTTGAGAATCAATCTCGTTTTTACTACGCTGTTTCTGCATCACGGACGATGCCCCCACCCTACCCTCGAGCAAGGAGCTGTCCATGAGCCGTCTGCTGCTGCCCCTTGAGCACTCCACGCCTGCCAGCGAGCATGCTACCGAGCATGAGCGGCTGTACGCACTCAAGCGCCTGCCCCGGCGCGTGCAGCAAGTGTTCCTGCTCAACCGCCTCGATCAGCTGGATTTTGCCAGCATTGCCAAGCGCCTCGACCTCCCGCTGCTCAGCGTCGAACGCAACATGAACCAGGCCCTGCAGGTGGCGCAACCTCACGGGGATGCGTTGGCCAGTGTCGCGGGGCAATGGTATGTGCGGTTGCAGAGCCCTGACGTGACCTCGTGCGAGCGCATCGATTTTCGCCGTTGGCTGGATGCGGCACCTGCACACCTGCAGGCGTTTCACGATACCGAGCTGCGCTGGCGCAGCCTGCTCGCCCCGGCGCGGGAGCTGGGGCTCGATGGCTGGTATCGGCACGGGCGTGCGGCGATCTCGGTTGGAGGGTGTTCGGTGGCAGTCGGGCTGGGTGTGGCGGCAGCGCTGCTGTTTGCGCTATTGGGCATGACTTGATACCCATTGGCAACGCAGCAACCTTGCCAAGCGGTGTACAGTAGCCGTCACAACAATGCCTAAGGAGTCTGGCAATGACCGTGACGCTGTCCCCCCTGCAAATCGACTGCGATTTCGATTCCGGCAACATCCAGGTCCTGGATGCCAGCAACCCGGCCCAGGTGCACCTGGCCATCCGCCCCGATACCCATAGCGGCCACTTCCAGTGGTTCCACTTCAAGGTCAGCGGCCTCACGCCGGGTCAGGTCCATCGCTTCAGCCTGGACAACGCCAGCGAGTCTTCCTACAAGAACGCCTGGAACGGCTACAACGCCGTGGCCTCCTACGACCAGCAGACCTGGTTCCGCGTGCCGAGCCAGTTCGATGGCAAGGCGCTGTCGTTCGAACTCAAGGCCGAGCAGGGGCAAGTCTGGTTCGCCTACTTCGAGCCCTACCCGCGCGCGCGCCACAACCAGCTGATCGAGCGGGCCCAGCAGATCCCGGGCGTCGAGTTGCTGGCCCACGGGCGCAGCGTGCAAGGCCGGGATATTCCGCTGCTGCGTGCCGGCGATGGCGCTACAGGCAAGCGCAAGCTGTGGCTGATCGCCCAGCAGCACCCAGGCGAGCACATGGCCGAGTGGTTCATGGAGGGGGTGATCGACCGGCTGCAAGGCAATGACCCGACGGTTCAGAAACTACTGGAAAAGGCCGACCTGTATCTGATCCCGAACATGAACCCGGATGGCGCCTTCCTTGGCCACCTGCGCACCAACTTCAAGGGCAAGGACCTGAACCGGGCCTGGCAGGATGCCAGTGTCGAACTCAGCCCGGAGGTGTTCTTTGCCCAGGCGCAGATGAAGCAGTACGGTGTGGATGCGTTCATCGATGTGCATGGCGATGAGGAAATTCCCCATGTGTTCACGGCGGCCTGCGAGGGTAACCCGGGGTATACGCCACGGCTGGCCAAGCTGGAAGAACAGTTCCGCACGACCTTGTGCAGTGTGACCAAGGATTTCCAGACGAAGCATGGCTATACCCGGGACGAGCCAGGTCAGGCGAATACCACGCTGGCGTGCAATGCGGTGGGCATGGCGTATGACTGCCTGTCGCTGACCCTGGAGATGCCGTTCAAGGACCATGACGATGCGCCGGAGCCAGTGGCCGAATGGTCGGGGGCGCGGTCCAAGGCCTTGGCCGGCGCGGTGCTGGAGACCTTGCTGAAGATGGTTGGCGATCTGCGCTGAGCAGGCCCGCCCTCTTCGCGGGCAAGCCAGCTCCCACAGGATCGCCACAGCCTCGAACATTGTGCAATTCCTGTGGGAGCGAGCTTGCCCGCGAAAGGGCCGATACCGGATTGCACTGTCAGAACTGCACATCCAGAATCACATTGTCGAGGTAACTCGCCGCCGGCGGTGTGGCCTGGTCGGTGTAGACCTTGGCGTTGTAGTTGAACAGCTGGCTGCCCGTCCCGGTGCCGTTGCCGGGGTTCACATCGGCATCGCTGCTCGAGCGCCTGGCAGTGGTCAGCGAGCCCCAGCGCACGGTACTGGCACTCTTGAAGATGTCATAGGCCAGGTAGTTGCCCGCCGCCGACTTCATCCGCCGCCGCCCGCCCGACACGTTCTCCCCATCATTCAGGCCCACCGTGTAGGCACTGCCCTTGGTGCACGACAGGGTCACGCTCTGGCTCACCGTGCCGAACCCGGCCACCACCGGCGCGCTGGCGAAGCTGATGTTGGGCGTGGTGATCTGGCAGTCGTTGGTCACGGTCAAGGTAACGACCAGCGTCTGGCTACCTGAACCGATGTCACGACCAAGACAGATGGCTCCAACACCGATGCCGGAGCAATAGTCCCAGCTCCAGGCCACATTCAATGTTTCCGTATACACCCCGGCAGCGACGTTGCTGCCTATGATCGTGCGCATGTACAGCGGGACGGTCTTGGGCGTGCTGCTGCCGAGCAGGCCAAGGAGATCGAGGATGCTGTTGCGGGCGAAGTCGAAGGCCACGCCTCGGGTGATCGGGTAGCTGGAGCTGTTGGTGGCGTACAGGGTGTAACTGATGATATCCCCGGTGGGGCCGACCAGGCCGCTGGTGGTTGAGGTGATGGTGGCGTAGACGTGGTCGGTGGAGGTCAGCACGCTCAGCAGCGAGCCGGTGCATTGCAGGCCTGAGTTGGTGGTCGAGGCCGCCTGGCTCGTGGTCCGCACCAGCGTCGAATTGACACTGCCAAAGCTCGCCGGGGCAGTGGCCACCGACGAGCACAAGGCCCAGGCTGAGCCGGTGGGCAACAACAGCAAGGCACAACACAAGCGCTTCATCGGCACACCAGCGGGCCAATCAACGGCACCGAACCTTGCGCATCGGGCAAGTCGAACTCGACCTGGCATTGCCCTCCTCCTTCCACCATCACGTGCAGGCGGTTATGTGGCGACAGGTTCTCCAGGTACACCAGGCCGTCCCAACCGACCACGGCCTGGCTGCCGCTCTCCTGGTGGCTGACCCTGCTGCCGAGTTTCAGCGGCTGTTGTTTGGCGTCTACCAGCTCGATGCTTGCCGCCAGCACCCGCTTGAGCGGGAACTCCAGCAGGTAGCCGCTGCCACGGCGCACAGCCACCCGTTGCTCGACCTCAGCCGCCAGCACATCGGGCGGCAAGCCCATCGGGTCGATTTCATATTTGCCACGGTAGTAGCCGCTGCTATACGGCACCAGCAAGTGGCCGCTGCGGTCGGTGCGGCCGATTTCCTGGTTTTCGTAGCGCACCGGCACGTCGGCGTAGCCGCTGGTGCTGACTACCACGAAGGCATCGTCGATGCGGTTGGCAGCGAATACCCCGGCGTCCATCCACACCAGCGAGCCACTGGCGTCGGCCCAGCGGGTCATCTCGCCGCTGCTGCCGTACACGCCAGCCTGCAACTGCACAGCCTGCAGGCGCCAGGTCAGGTCGGCCTGGCGGTAGGCATCGCGGTCGCCACCGCCAGCGTAGCCAAGGTTGTAGCCGACGCCGCCACCCACCGGCACGGCGCGGCTGTAGTTGACCCGCTGCAGGCTCTCGCCGTCCTTGCTGCGCTCGGTACTCACCGCCAGGGTGCTGCCGAAGTCGAACGGGATCACCACCTGCACCTGCACCGCCCAGTTGCTGTCGCCAACCTCACGGTTGGCCGACAGGTACAGGCTGCTGTTGCCCCACAGCGGCTTGCTCCAGCTCAGGTTGATCAGCCGGGTGCGGGTGCCATCACCGGCGCGAACGTCGAAATAGCCGGCGCCCACGCTGCCGTACTGGTTGAGGTTGACGCTCAGGGTCACCTGCTCGCTGCGCTGGCTCAGCTGCATGTCGGGCGTGTCGACCCGGGTCAGGTCGGCATACTCGCCATGACGTTGCAGACGCTGATAGTTGAAACCGAAACGTTGGCTGTTGTACTGGTAGCCGAGGGCGACCTGGTGGCCCTTCTCGCCATCGAACTGGCTCTGCGCCAAGGCCGCATTGAGCACACCGAACGTGCCCAGGCGCATGTTGCCGCCCAGGCCACCGAGCAGCAGCGACTCGGCGGTCTCGACATGGGTTTCCAGGGTGAAGTTGTCGCTGATGCCGTGGCGCAGGCTGGCCGAGGCAACACCGGGGCCGTAGCCGAAATCTTCCACGGCATAGTCGCGGCGCAGGCTGCCGGCGGCCATCGAGAAGTCCGACAGGCCTTTTTGCAGCAGGCTGCTGGTGACGTAGAACGGCAAGGTCGTGGATACCTGCCGGCCAAGGGCGTCGGTGGTCACCACCACCGCCTCGCCAGCACCGTTGATGAACGGCACGTTGGTCAGGGTGTATGGGCCTGGCTGCAGCTCGGCGGTACTGGACTTGTAGCCATTGATGAACAGATCCAGCGAGGTTGGCACTGCCGCCTCCCCGGCAAAGGCCGGCAAGGGGTAGGTCACCAGGTCCGGACGCGCGCCAAAGTCACGCGACAGCTGTAGGCCGCCTACCCGCACCGAGCTGGTCCAGGGTAATGCCCCAGTGACGAAGTCGCCGGCCTCGTAGGTCAGCAGGCGTTGCTCGTCGGTGAATCGCCAGGTGGTGTCGTAGCGCAGGAAACCCTGGTGGCTTTCGTCGCGCTGCGCACCATTGAACGACTGGCGCCACTGGCCGGTGCTCGAGAACGTGCCCCAGCTGTCGAACAGGCGTAGCTCGTTCCATGCCGCCAGGTAGGCGCCGCCATCATCGGTATCGTTGAGGTAAACGTCGTAGTTGAACAAGGCACCGAAACTGCTGCGCGCCTCGCTGGCAGGGTACAGGCCGCGGTCACCGACCTGCTGGTCCGGCAGCCAGGCCGGTGGCACTTGCAGCAGCAAGCGCTGGTTCTGGCTGTCGTAATCGGTGTGCAAACCTGCCACATCGTCCAATGCCACTTCACCCTGCGGGTCGCCCGGCAGCTTGACGCCCAGGCCGCGCAGCACTTCGCTGTCCAGGAACAAGCGCCCGGCACGCTGCTGCACCGGCACCAGCTCAGCCCTGGGCATCTGGTTCACCAGCAGGTCGAGGTACAGCGTGGCATCGGCGACAGCGGGGGTTTCGCTGGGCGGTGGTGGCAGGTCGTCGGCCAGCGCAAGGCAGGGGCCGAACAAGGTCAGCCCCAGGCACCAGCGGCGCGAAGCCCGCGACAGCCATCTCACGCACGGACTCCGACCATTGCCAGGTCCTCCATGGCCCTTGCCCTTCATTCAGCAGCGGGCTCATTGCCCCTGCCGGATCGCTTCAGCCGTTTCCTGGCCGTTCACCCTCCCCTTGATCACGCTGCCAGCGTTTGGCGTAACCGGTGCCGGCCAGCGCATGCTGGCACCGGGCAACACATAACCGAGCAAGCCTTCGGCCAAGGGCTTGGCCTGGCCGCCGTGCTGCACCACCACATCGGTCAGGCGCGCATGTACCGGGCCGGTATTGCGCATTTCCACATAGGGCTTGCCCTGTACCGTCACCGGGCGCCAGCTGAGTTGCGGCTTGCCGACGCCTTCGGCGTTGCGCTGGCTTTGCGGGTCAGCCTTGCCCCACAGCCCTTCGCCGTAGACGAACAGCGGCACCGAATAGCGCATCTGCAGGCGGATCGCCGCCGTGGTGCCCTGGTTGCCGGCATCAACGGGCAATGGCGAGGGGATTTCGTCGATGATGATGCGGTAGGCCTGCTCCTGGCCGACCGGCGAGCTGCCCGTGCGGGTCAGGCGGATCAGCTGCTTCTGCCCTGGGGGAATGTTGGCCACCGGCGGGCTGCCGATGATTTCGCGTTGGGCCTGGAACTGTTCCTGGTAGTCGCCCTGGCGCCAGGCGAACACCCGGACCTGCAAGCTGGCAGGGGCTGTGCCGCGGTTTTCCAGCCACAGTGCGCCGGCTTTCTGGTCAGCCTCCAATACGGGGTCGATCGGCCAGATCAGCACCGAGGTGGCTGCCCCTGCCGGCAGGCTCGCCAAGAGCAACAAACCGGTCAAACCTTGCGCCCACTTCGCGCCTACCCCCATGCCACTCTCCTTGGTTTCTTTTTCTTGGGTGCTGGTGTACTCACCAACTCACCGATACTTGCACCACATCGGTGTAGGTCCCGGCCGGCAAGGTGCCTGGCAACTGGGTACGGCCATACACCGGCAACTTGATGGCCGTGGCGTCGGTGTAGCTCACCGTCACGCTCTGGCCGATCCCCAGGGCCTGGCTGTAGGCCGCGTCCTGGTACAACTGGTAGGCCAGCACCTGCGTGCCGCCCGTGCGCTTGAGGTTGCGTGTACCACTGGCGCTGTTCTGGCCGCCGTCCAGGCTCATGCTCATGGCCACGCCTGGCGTGCACTGGAAGGTCACCGTGGTCCCCCCCAGCGAGGTACTGAGGGTGCTGGCGGACAGCGCCGACTGGGTGCCGAAATCGAGCACGCCATAGCTGGTCACACCGCCCACCACCAGGCAGCCGGCGACAATCTGCGCGCTCACCTGGAAGGTGCTGCTGGTGGCTGCATCCAGCGACGGCGTCAGCAACACGCCGAACCCCGCCAGGCAGCCGCCGAGCCAGGCACGCATGCAGACGCACATGGCTCAGAACGACAGCTCGACAGCCACCGTGTCGGTGTACGTCCCCGCCGGCAGGCCGGCCTTGCCACGCGCCTGGCCATACAGGTTGACGGTCTGCGCCACGCCAGTGCTGGTCGGCAGGGTGATGGTGCCGTCAATGGCCAGCAACGTGGTGCGCCCGGCATCGGTGTAGAAGTCGTAGGGCACGAAATTGCCGGCGCCGTCGGCCAGCGCACGCGTGCCGCCAGTGGACTGGCCGTCGTGGGACCCGGCGCGCACGCGGATCGCCGGTACCGTGCCGGCCGAACAGAGGATGCTCATGGCACCGCCGCCGCCACCCAGCACCTGGGCGTTGGCGGTGGTGAACAGGGCATCGGTGCTACCGAAGTTGAGGTTACCGAAGTTCAACCCGGTCGTGCCGCTGGCGCCATTGACCTGGCAAGCCGAGGTCAGGGTCAGGGTCGAGGAGATGGTCCCGGTCACCGTGGCGGCCTGGGCATGAGCGGCCATGGTCAGGCCAAGGCCGGCGAGCATGCAGCGGGTGAAAGTCGTTCGCATCGGAGTCTCCTTGCGTCGTTTACCAGTCCAGGGTCACTCTCAGGGTGTCGCGGTACAGCCCGGCCGGCAGCGCGCGCGGTTGCGCCACGACCACGCCGTAGATGGGCACAGGGACCTGCTCGGTACTGCTGATGGTGAAAGCTCTGGCCTGGCCGATGCCGTAGCGGCTGTTGCCACCAGGGTCGACCGCCAGTTGATAAGGGATCATCTCGCGGCCGTTACTCAGCCGACGCACACCATCGTCGCCATTCAGGCCACCGTTGATGCGCACGTTGAATGCCCGCACCTGGGGCGTGCAGCTGATCTGCAGGCTGCCCTGGCCACCCGCCTCGTCGACCCGGGTGCGCAGCGGCGTGTCCCAGTTCGGGCCACGCTGACCGAAATCCATCAGCCCGGGGTTGCCCAGGGTGGCGGGCGGCTGGTCGCCACTGTCGATCTGGCAGGCGGCACTGATCACCAGGCGGGCCTGGATGAAACCGGTGGTGGTGCCATGCGCAACACCACTGGGCAACAGCAGCGGGCCGAGACTGAGCAGCAGGATCGAAGTGCGGTTCATGGCATGACGTCCTTATGCATGGCGGCCTCGCTACCAGGTAACCGTGATCTTGAGCAGGTCGGCGTACTGCCCTGCCTGTGGCATCCAGGCCAGCCTGTCGATTCGCGCGTAGAGCGGCAGCTCGACCGAGCCGCTGCTCGGCACACGTGCGGCATGGGGCTCACCGACCACAACGGGCTCGCGCCAGGCCGCATCGCGGAACAGCCGATAGGGAATCGGCCTGGCATTGGCGTCTTTGCTGGCGAGGAAACGCAGTTCGCCAACACCCCCGTGCTGGCCACCATCGACGCGTACCTGATAAGGCGTGTCGGGGTTGCATTCCAGGCGCGGTGGGCGTTGGCTGAGCAATACGCCACTCAATGGCGCATCCGGGCCGTCCAGACGAGCGACTGCCCCCAGGTCGATCCGACCCAGGGCCTGGGCGCCTGCGTCACGCGGCTGGGTGACCAGCATGCAACCACGCTGCACCAGCACCCGCACCTCGACCAGGAAGTCCGCTGCCACGGCACTGCCGCTCAACAACAGGCCAAACAGCGCGGCCACAAAGCGTTCCGTCACTGGCTGTTCCTTGTTCTTCTATCGTGAATTTCAGCGTAGCAGCAGGTGGCCGAACCGTGATGGCGGGGTGCCATTCTTTTGTGCTAACGACAAAGCGCTAGCGAACCGGCAAGAAATTTCACAACCCAGGCGAACCCCTGGGCCTCCCATGCCTCCAATGGCCATGGGCCGGTAAAGTGGCCAATATTCTGTTACGGTGCCTGGCAGCCAACCGCCGGCAGCAGATGCTCGCGGCAGGCATGGAACAACATGACAGGAGCGTTTCCATTGATGACTGCAGACAATGCGCTCGCCGCAGCCGTGGAGCGCTGTGCCCAGGAGCCGATCCAGATACCCGGCAGCATTCAGCCCCATGGCTTTCTGCTGGTGCTGGATGAGTGCGACCTGCGCATCCTCCAGGCCAGCGAAAACGTCGAACGCTGGCTGGGCGTTCCCGCGCGGGAGCTGATCGGCTGCACCTTCGCCGACGTGGTCAGCGAAAGCTTCGACTTGCGCACCCAGCTCGAGCGGTTGCCGGGCGAAGAAGCATTCCCCTTTCATATCGGCGACGTGCGCTTGCGCCAAGGCGCCCCCTTTGGCGGAACACTGCGCCTGCTGACCCATCGCCACGACCAGGTGCTGATCGCCGAATTCGAACCCTTGCGCCCGCCCACCGATCTGGCCGACCAGGGCGACTACTACCCGTTGGTGCGCGGCTTCGTCAGCAGCCTGCACAATGCCGACAGCCTCGAAGAGCTGCTGCAGCAGTGCGTGGTGCAGGTCAAGCGGGTCACCGGCTTCGGTCGGGTCAAGGCCTACCGCTTCGATGCCGAGGGCAACGGCAAGGTACTGGCCGAACTCGCCGATGCCGGTTACCCGCGCTACCTTGGCCTGTGTTTCCCGGCATCGGACATCCCGCGCCAGGCCCGCGACCTGTACCGGGTCAACCGCATCCGCGTGATCGAAGATGCCAATTACCAGGCCTCCCCGCTGCTGCCAGCGATCAACCCGCGCACCGGCAAACCCCTGGACATGAGTTTCGCCGCCCTGCGCAGCGTGTCGCCGGTGCACCTGCAGTACATGCGCAACATGGGCACCCTGGCGTCGATGTCGCTGTCGATCGTGGTCGATGGCCAGCTCTGGGGCCTGATCTCCTGCCACCACGCGCAGCCACACGCGGTCGAGCTGCGCACCCGCACCGCCTGCGAACTGCTGGCCAGCGTGCTGTCACTGCAGATCGAAAGCCGCGAGTCCCACGCCAGGACCCGGCAGCTGCTCGACTTGCGCCAGCACATCGTGCGCATGATTTCGTCGATGGCCGACCACGACAGTGTCAGCGACGGCCTGCTCGCCCTGCCCGAGGTGCTGCTGGCGTTTGCCGATGCCAGCGGTGCAGCGGTGATTTCTGCCGAACGCTGCGACCTGATCGGCCAGACACCGCCGGCCGCACAAGTCACTGCACTGGTGCACTGGCTGACCCGGCGTGGCGATGAGACGGTGTTCCACAGCGACAACCTGCGCCGTGACATCGATGAGCTGCCAGAGCTCGCGGCCCATGCCGGCGGCGTGCTGGCGGTGGCCATCTCGCAGATCCATTCGCACTACCTGCTGTGGTTCCGCCCGGAGCAGGTGCGCACGGTCAACTGGGCCGGGCGGCCAGACAAGGAAATCGGCCCCCAGGGCGCGCTCAACCCACGGCACAGCTTCGAAACCTGGCAGGAACAGGTGGGTGGCTATTGCGAGCCATGGGACCCGCTGATCATCGAAGGTGTGGTCGAACTGCGCACGGCGGTGCTCGGTATCGTCCTGCGCAAGGCCGAGGAGCTGGCGCAGCTGGCCAATGAACTGCGCCGCTCGAACAAGGAGCTCGAAGCCTTTTCCTACAGTGTGTCCCACGACCTGCGAGCGCCCCTGCGGCACATCGCCGGCTACTCCGAGCTGCTCGGCGAAATCGAAGGGCACGGCCTGAGCGAGCGCGGTCGACGTTTCCTGCAGCACATCGAAGAGGCCGCGAGTTTCGCCGGCAGCCTGGTCGACAACCTGCTCAATTTCTCGCAGATGGGCCGCTCGGCGCTGCGCCTGTCGGATGTCGACCTCAATGCACTGGTCGATACCATCCGCCAGGAACTGGCGCCCGACTACCAGGGCCGCGAAATCGTCTGGGACATCGCGCCGCTGCCCAAGGTGATCGCCGACCCGGCGTTCATCAACATGGCCTTGCACAACCTGATCGCCAACGCCATCAAGTACACCCGTGGCCGTGAACCGGCCCGCATCACGATCCGCGCCCGGCAGCGCCCGGGCGAGACCGAGGTGAGTATCCGCGACAATGGTGTAGGCTTCGACATGGCCTACGCCAACA
The DNA here is from genome assembly GCF_024349685.1 of Pseudomonas sp. LRP2-20. Taxonomy (NCBI): domain Bacteria; kingdom Pseudomonadati; phylum Pseudomonadota; class Gammaproteobacteria; order Pseudomonadales; family Pseudomonadaceae; genus Pseudomonas; species Pseudomonas sp. LR2-20. The sequence continues at coordinate 4,128,057 of NZ_AP025944.1, forward strand.
AGCTGTTCGGGGTGTTCCAGCGCCTGCACCGCATGGAAGACTTCGAAGGCACCGGGATCGGCCTGGCCAGTGTGCGGCGGATCATCGAGCGCCATGATGGCCGGGTCTGGGCCGAAGGCCAAGTCGATCATGGCGCCAGCTTCCACTTCACGCTACCCCGTCACCCTGCCACTACCTGAGGGCCCGTATCAACATGCTCAAGCCTATCCTTCTGGTCGAAGACAACCCCCGGGACCTCGAACTGACGCTCCTGGCCTTGGAGCGCAGCCAGTTGGCCAACGAAGTGATCGTCTTGCGGGACGGCGCCGATGCCCTCGACTACCTGCTGCGGCGCAACGCTTACGCCAATCGCGACGATGGCAACCCGGCGGTCTTGTTGCTGGACCTGAAACTGCCCAAGGTCGACGGCCTGGAAGTGCTCAAGGAAGTGCGCGCCACCGCAGAGCTGCGCAGCATCCCAACGGTGATGCTGACCTCATCGCGTGAAGAGCCTGACCTGCTGCGCGCCTATGAACTGGGAGTCAATGCCTACGTGGTCAAGCCGGTGGAGTTCAAGGAATTCGTCGCGGCGATTTCCGACCTCGGCGTGTTCTGGGCTGTGCTCAACGAGCCGCCACCCGGCTCGCTGCGCCTGAACCGGCGCGGCAGCAACTGAGGCCCACGCAAAGATGTTGCCGACACCGCTCAAATTATTGATGGTCGAAGACAGCTCGATGGACGCCGAGCTGACCCTGATGTGCCTGGAGCGCAGCGGGTTGCAGGTGCAGTCGCAGCTGGTGTTCGACCACGTCGGGTTCGAACATGCCCTGCATCAGGGCAGTTTCGACCTGATCCTGTGCGATTGCGTGTTGCCGGGCTCCTCCGGCACCGACGTGCTGGCCATCGCCCAGCGCTTGGCACCGGATACCCCGTTCATCTTTCTCTCGGGCATCTATGGCGAAGAACATGCGGTGGAAATGATCCGCCTGGGCGCCACCGATTACGTGCTGAAGAAGAACCTGCCGCTGCTGCCCAAGGCCGTGCGCCGGGCCCTCACCGAAGTGCAGGAGCGCCAGCGCCGGCGCCGTGCGGAGGAAGCCCTGGCCGATGTCGAAGCGCGCGCGCGCATTGCCATCAATGCCGCCGGCATGGGCACCTGGGACTTTCGTCCGCAGCAGGGCCAACTGATCTGGGACGACCGCTGCAAGATCCTGTTCGGCTTGCCGGTCGATACCGAGATGAATCTGCAGGTGTTCTATGCCGGCATCTACCCCGACGACCTGCCGAAGGTACGCGAAGCCGTCGAGCAAGCCATGCGCACGGACAGTGACGGCCTCTACCGGGTCGAGTTCCGCATCGCCCAACCCAACGGCCTGGAGCCGCGCTGGTTGCTCAGTAGCGGCCAGTCACAGTTCGTCGACGGCCAGTGCACGCGTTTTACCGGCGTACTGCAGGACATCCATACTCAGCGCCAGGCAACCCAGGCGCTCAGGCAGCTCAACGAGATGCTCGGCGAACGGGTCGAGCGCCGTACCCGTGAGCGCGACCGCGCCTGGGAGCTGTCCCAGGACTTGCTCGCGGTGCTCAACAAGGACCTGACCCCGGTAGCCCTCAACCCGGCCTGGGAGGCCAGCCTGGGTTTTTCCCGCGAGCGCCTGAGCCAGACTTCGCTGCTGCACCTGCTGCCCGAGACGGATCAGCAAGCCTTGCTCACCGAGCTGGCCGCCCTCGCCCACGGTCGCAGCAGCGCACGCTTCGTCGGCCGCATCCAGCATGCCAGCGGCCAGTTGCGCTGGCTGTCCTGGGTGGTGGTGCCGGAAGACACCCTGCTCTACGTAGTGGCGCGGGATATCACCAGCGAGCGGGAAACCGCCCTCGGCCTGGCCGAAGCCAATACCCGCCTGCGTGAACAGATCACCGAGCGCGAACGCATCGAGGCGGCGCTGCAGCAGATGCAGCGGCTGGAGGCCGTCGGCCAGCTCACCGCTGGGGTCGCCCACGACTTCAACAACCTGCTCACCGTGATCCTCACCGGCGCCAGCTTCCTTGAACGCGACCTGGCCAAGGGTGACCTGGACAAGGCCCGCAGCCGCCTGACGCACATCCGCGAGGCCGGTGACCGCGGCGCCAAGCTGACCTCGCAGCTGCTTGCCTTCTCCCGTCGCCAGCGCCTGGAGCCGGTGCCGCTGAACCTGAACCGCACCCTCACCGGCCTGGAAGAACTGTTACGCCGTACCCTTGGCGGCAACATCCTGGTGCGCCTGGACCTGGACCACAGCCTGTGGCAGGCGCTGACCGACCCGACCCAGACCGAAATGATCATCCTCAACCTGGCAATCAACGCCCGCGACGCCATGCCCGAAGGCGGCCAGCTGACCCTGTCGACCCGCAACACGCGCATCAAGGCCCGCCCGCAGCGCCCGGAAGACCCCGACCCCGGCGAGTACGTGATGCTGAGCATCCGTGACACCGGCTGCGGCATGAGTGAAGAGGTGCTGGCCAAGGTGTTCGAGCCGTTCTTCACCACCAAGGACATCGGCAAAGGCTCGGGCCTGGGCCTGGCCCAGGTGTTCGGTTTCGCCAAGCAGTCCGGCGGCGGTGTGCGCATCGATACCGAGCCTGGGCATGGTACCCAGGTGGCGGTGTACTTGCCGGCGGTGAAGCAGGAAGTCGCCATCGACCCTGCCCCGCCGCCCGCCATCCATTCGATCGATGACAGTGGCCGGGACCGTACGGTACTGCTGGTGGATGACGATCATCTGGTACGTGACCTGCTCGGTGACGTGCTGCGCCAGTATGGCTACCAGGTACGCCAGGCGCACAACGGGGAGCAGGCGCTGGCTCTGCTGGACGACAGTATCGACCTGCTGCTGACCGACTTTGCCATGCCTGAATTCAACGGCGGGCAACTGGCCCTGGCGGCGCGCGAGCGGCACCCCCGCTTGCCGGTGGTGTTTCTGACCGGCTATGCGGAGCTGGAAGGGCTGGAACTGCCAGGGAGCCTGGTGGTGCAGAAGCCGGTGCAAGCGGAAGAGCTGGCCAGGGTGTTGAATGAACTGCTGCGGGTGCCAGGATAGATCAACTGTGCCTGCACTGGCCTCTCGCGGGTAAATCGGAGCGCCGAACCGCCGCTCCCACAAGTACTGCACTGCCCTCAAGGGCGGTGTTTTCCTTGTGGGAGCAACTGTCTTGCTCACTTTCCAGAATCTGGCGCGATCCCTGTGGGAGCGGCGGTTCGGCGCCCCGACTTGCCCGCGAACAGGCCAGCGCAGGAAACAGAAACGGCAAAATCCAGCGCCGACGTTCATCTGCACTGAAAAAGGAATTAGGTATTTGAAGAGAGAAAATGGCAGGGGCGGCTGGATTCGAACCAACGCATGGCAGGATCAAAACCTGCTGCCTTACCGCTTGGCGACGCCCCTGTATCGGATGCAGCTGATGCTGCTCTGACAATTCCAACTGAGTGACAACTGGGTTGTTGTCTTGGAATGCGCGGCACTTTAACAACAAAGTTTCGGTCTGTGAAGCCCCCATGTGAAAAAAAATGCTTTAAAACAGCAAGTTAGTGTTCGAGGGCCGTTTTCACGGGCCAGCATGGCAACCATCCGTCGTTTTTTCACCGCTGCGCTTCAACACAATCGCATTCCTCCCTTCCAATCAGTAAAGCGAACTGCATTGACCAAGGAGGACCCCATGCCCGTTTCCCACGACCTCTACCAGGACCTGCACTACCCGCGCGAAATCGTTCAGCAGCGCCGCCAGCAGGACAAGGCCCTCGACCGCCTGCTCGACGAGTACATGGACATCGACAACCAGGTGCTGGCCGCCGAATCGATTTCGGCAGGCAATTTCGTCGACGAGGACCTGCGCCATCTCAAGGAACGCCGGTTGGCCGTGAAGTACATGATCGAGCGCCAACTGGAGCGCAAGGCCTGAGCTAACGCTCCAGCAGCGCCAGGGTGCGCATGTCCGGTTCACCGCCGTAGAACTGCACCAGGCCAAGCTGGAACAGCGGATGGTCAGGCGCCGCCTGGCTGAACAGTGTCAGGCAAGAGCGCAGCTTGAGATCGTCGGGGCTGCCGAGGATCTCACGGGCGCTCTTGTCGCTGTGCTGCACCAGGGCAGTCACACAGGCTTCCAGCCTTGGCCCCAGCACAGGATGAGCGAGGTAGGCGCGCGCCTCGTCGATGCCGGACAAGGCATAGCGCTCGGCCATGATGCTGTGGCCCAGGCCGTCCAGCTGCGGGAACACGTACCACATCCAGTGGCTGCGCTTGCGCCCGGCCTGCAGCTGCTGCATGACCTGGTCGTAAACGCGGTCCTGTGCATCGACGAAACGCTCCAGCTCGAAATCGGCAGGCATGGCCGCTGCTCCTCTGTTTTGCACTCCTCCAGCCTACGCCTGTTCGCTCGACCTATCTCGCCAGCCGATCATTGCCCGGCACTTTATCTATTAGTCAAAATGCCCCATCTGGGGCAAGCTGCACGCTGCCCTGCCTTTGCCCAAGGAGCTTAGCTTTTGTCTGCCTGGATCCCTTCCCCGCTGCGCCAGCTCGGCCAGCGCTTGCGCGGCACGTCGTCCAACCAGAGCGAACTGCTCAACTGGTTCGAGGACAAGGCCCACAGCCGCGGCTATCAGCTCAGCGAGGGCCAGCGCCGGGTCATCGACAGTATGGCCGCGCAGCTTGCACAACTGGAGGGTGGCCAGCCTCGCAGCCTCTACCTGTACGGCTCGGTTGGCCGTGGCAAGAGCTGGTTGCTGGATGGCTTTTTCCAGGCGGTACCCGTAGCGGCCAAGCGGCGCCTGCACTTCCACGACTTTTTCGCCCGCCTGCACCAGGGCATGCACCAGCACCGCCTGCTGGACGATGCGCTTGGCGCTACCCTCGATGAGCTGCTGGGCGACTGCCAAGTGCTGTGCTTCGACGAGTTCCATGTGCATGACATCGGCGATGCCATGCTGCTGACCCGGCTGTTCAATGCCCTGTTCGCCCGCGGCATCTTCCTGCTGGTGACGTCCAACTACGCGCCAGAAGGGTTGCTGCCCAACCCGCTGTACCACGAGCGCTTCCTGCCGGTGATCCGCCTGATCAACCGCGCGATGGACGTGCTCGAAGTGGGCGGCGACACGGATTTTCGCAGCCTGCCGGCCAACCGCGAGCACCAGCGTTTCACCCAGGGGCACTATGTGTGGCCGGGCAATGCGGCCCAGCGCCAGGCGCTGAACGTGCCGGATGAGCAGCCGGTGGTGCTGGAGGTGAACAAGCGCCCGTTGCGTGCCTTGGCCATCGATGGCCGGCGGGTGGTGCTGGCCTTTGACGACCTGTGCGAAAAGGCCACGGCTGTGATCGACTACCTGGTGCTGGCCGGGCAGTACGACGAGTGGATCATCGATGGGCTGGATGATCTGGCGCAATGCTCGCTGGCGGCGCAGCAGCGCTTCGTCAACCTGGTGGATGTGCTGTATGACCAGGATCGGCAGGTGACCGTGATCGGGCGCCGGCCACTTGCAGAAAGCCTCGGAGGGCCACTGGCCGACCTGATGCGTACCCGTAGCAGGTTGGGGCAGTTACACCAGATCGGGCCTGACAACGCTATTGCCTGATCGGGCCTCTTCGCGGCTAAAGCCGCTCCTACAGGTACAGCGCTGTCCTTGTAGGAGCGGCTTTAGCCGCGAAGAGGCCGGACCAGGTCAACCCATCAGCCAGCCCTGGGCAGGTCCGCCAGCACCGCCTCGATTTCCCCCAGCACCGCTGGGTCATCCAGGGTCGAAGGCGGCACATAAGCCTGCCCGTCGGCAATCTTGCGCAGCACCGCCCGCAGGATTTTCCCCGACCGTGTCTTGGGCAGCCGCTTTACCAAGCGCACCCGGTTGAAGCACGCCAGCGCGCCGATCTCCTCACGCACACTGCCCACCAGGTCCACCAGCAACTGCGCCTCGGCGATACCCTCGCCATCCTTGAGCACCACCAGCGCCAGCGGCACCTGGCCCTTGATCTCGTCATGCACACCAATCACCGCGCACTCGGCCACCGCCGGGTGGCGTGCGACCAGGTCTTCCATCTCGCCCGTGGACAGGCGGTGCCCGGAGACATTTATCACGTCATCGGTGCGGCCCATGATGTAGACGAAGCCCTCTTCATCCAGGTAGCCGCCGTCACCGGTGTGGTAATAGCCCGGGTAAGTCTGCAGGTAGGCCTGCAGGTAGCGTTCATGGTCGCCCCACAAGGTCTGGCTGCAGCCTGGCGGCAGCGGCAGGGCGATGACGATGGCGCCTTGCTGGTCAGGACCGAGCAGATGCCCGTCATCATCCAGCACGCGCACGTGATAACCCGGCACCGCGCGGTTGCTCGAACCTGGCCGCGCCGCACTGCCCGCCAGCCCCACACATGGCGCGGTCACCGGCCAGCCGGTTTCGGTCTGCCACCAATGGTCGTGCACCGGTTTGCCAGTCACCCGCTCCAACCACTGATGGGTGCTGGAATCGAGCTTTTCCCCGGCCAGGAACAGCTGGCGCAGCGAGCTCAGGTCATGCTTGCGGATCAGCTCGCCGTCCGGGTCTTCCTTGCGGATCGCACGCATCGCGGTCGGCGCGCAGAACAAGGCGTTGACCTGGTACTGCTCGACCACCCGCCAGTACGCCGAGGCGTCCGGCGTGCGGATCGGCTTGCCCTCATAGAACACCGTGGTGCACCCGCTCATCAGTGGCCCGTAGACGATCAGCGAATGGCCGACCACCCAGCCGACATCGGAAATGCCCCACCACACATCGCCAGCCTGCATACCGTAGATATGACGCATCGCATAACAAAGCGCGACGGCGTTGCCACCATTTTCACGGACGATGCCCTTGGGTTTGCCGGTGGTACCGGAGGTGTACATGATGTACAGCGGGTCGCCGGCCTCCAGCGCCACGGGTGCCACCGGTTCGGCATCGGCCAAGGCCTGCTGCCAGTCCAGGTCACGGCCTGGCTGCAGCTGCGCGCGGGCCTGGGGCCTTTGCAGCACCAGCACCTGGCGAGGTTGATGGCGGGCCGCCTGCAGGGCGCGGTCGACCAGCGGCTTGTACTCGATCACCCGGTCGAACTCCAGGCCGCAGGACGCAGTGAGCAACAGCGTCGGCCGGGCATCGTCGATGCGCAGCGCCAGTTCGTTGGCGGCAAAGCCGCCGAACACCACCGAATGCACCGCACCGATCCGCGCGCAGGCGAGCATGGCCATGGCCGCCTGGGGCACCATCGGCATGTAGATGATCACCCCGTCGCCCTTGCCCACACCCAGTTGCCGCAGCAGGCCAGCCAGGCGTGCCACTTCGTCGCGCAGCTGGTTGTAGGTGAATGCCTGTTGGGCACCGGTCACTGGCGAGTCGTAGATCAGCGCCAGTTGCTCGCCACGGCCCAGTTCGATCTGCCGATCAAGGGCCAGGTAACAGCTGTTCAACTGGCCGTCGGCGAACCAGCGGTGGGTGCCGTCGGGGTTATTCTGCAGGGTCAGGGAAGGCTTGCGGTACCAGGCCAGGGATTCGGCCTGTTCGGCCCAGAAGGCAGCAGGGTCGGCAATGGATTGGGCATAGCTGTGCTGGTAGGTCATGGTGGTGAAAACCCGGTACTTGTTGTTATTGAAGGGCGAATAATGAGTATGGCCCGCCACACCGGGGCCGCCATGGGACTAAAGTCACAACGGACCTGCAAATTTGCAGACAGGGCAAAAGCGCCCCACAACAGTGCAAAGCCTCTAGAATAGGCGCCCCTCTCCGCCACAGAGCAGCTCATGGACATCGATCAGGCCCGAACCTTCCTGGAAATCGTGCGTTGCGGCAGCCTGGTCGCCGCCGCCGAACGCCTGTTCGTGTCGCAGACCGCCATCACCGCCCGCGTGCAACGCCTGGAGCAGCAACTGGGCTGCCAGTTGTTCGTACGCAGCCGCAACGGTGCCAGCCTGACCAGTGATGGCGAAGCCTTCGTCAGCTACGCCAACCAGCTGGTGCAGACCTGGGAAGCGGCACGCCGCGACCTGCCGCTGCCCGAAGGCTGCCAGCAGGTGCTGCATGTGGGCGCGGAAGTGAGCCTGGGCAACCCGATGCTGCTCGACTGGGTCGGCGCCTTGCACCGCGAGCTGCCCAGCCATGCCATCCGCAGCGAGGTGAGCGATGGCGAGTCGTTGCTGCGCAAGGTGGAGATGGGCCTGCTCGACGCCGCACTGGTGTACCAGCCGATCTACGGCCCAGGGCTGCAGGTGGAGCAGCTGATGGAAGAAAAGCTGATTCGTGTGCGCCGGGTCGAGCAGCCCGAGCCGTACATCTACATCGACTGGGGCGAAGCTTTCCGCCGCCAGCATGACGCTGCCCTGCCCGACTGCGCGCGCCCGGCGCTGAGTTTCAACCTCGGGCCGTTGGCCCTGCAGTTCATCCTCGACCAGGGCGGTAGCGGGTATTTCCGTACCCGCGTGGTGCAGGCCTACCTGGAAAGCGGCGTGTTCGAGCGGGTGCCACAAGCGCCGGAATTCACCTACCCGACCTACCTGGTCTACCCGCGCAAGCGCGACAGTGATGCCTTGCAGCAGGCCATCGCGGTGCTGCGCCGGCTGGTGGCGGCCGGCGCCAGCGATTGGTCACAACGCTGGGACCCGGTTATCTGAAGCACTGCCAGCGGCACTGAGCAACTGGCGCTTGAGGCCGGCGACCAGGTCGGTCTGGGTGACCACACCCACCAGCTGGTCACCGTCGAGTACCGGCAGGCAGTGCAAGCCCTGCTCGCACAGCAGCGGCAACAGGCGCTCCAGTGGATGCTGGCTGCTGACACTGACCACTCGCCGGTTCATGACCTGCTCCATGCGCACCACCTTGCGGCCGAACAGGCCACGCCAGCTGAACTGGCCGCGCTGCATGGCCGGGCCGACCAGGTCGCTGAGGCTGACGATACCCACCAGCTTGCCCTGCTGCAGCACCGGCAAGGTTTTCAGGTGGTGGCTGGCGAGCATTTTCCAGGCCTGTTCCAGGGTGGTCTGCGGCGAGGCGAACTGCACGTCACGGGACATCACCGCCCCGGCAGTGATGCCGCCGAGGCTGCGTTGCAAGGCGTGCTGCTCGGTGGCGAGGATGATGCGTTCCAGCTCGTCGCGGGTGACGTCGACAAATTCACCCAGCTCTTCCAGCGCCTGGTCCAGGTCGGTGCCGCTGATGCCGACGCGCTCGCTGGGCAGCGGGTCGTGGGTGTGGTGCAGGTCCTTGCGCGGCGCCGCGCCCTTGGGGTAGCGCACACCGGTCAGGCGGTTGTAGATCACCGCCACGCCTACCAGGATCAGCGCATTGAGCAATACCGGCTCCAGCAGGTGGTCGCCCATGGCCGTCAGCCCTGGGTCGGCCAGCACCGCGCTCACCGCCACGCCGCCACCCGGCGGGTGCAGGCAGCGCAGCAGGCACATGACCAGGATCGAGATGCCCAAGGCCGCAGCGGCCACCCATAATTCAGCGCCCAAGCCCTGGCGCATGGCCAGGCCGACCGCACCGGCCAGCGCATAGCTGCCGAGCACTGGCCACGGCTGCGCCAACGGCCCGGAATGCACGGCAAACACCAGCACCGCCGAGGCGGCCAACGGGCCAAGCAGGTGCAGGGCAATGCCCGGGCCATAGGCCAGGCTGGTCAGCCAACCCGCGAGCAGCAGGCCTAGCAACGCGCCGACACCGGCACGCAACCATTCTTTGGGGGGGATATTCAGGGGCGCTGGCAACAACCGCTGCAAACGACGCTCGGAACGCATGGCAGACATACAAGTAATCAGGATCTGTAGTTTTTTTGATTAAAAAGAAAGCCCAGTCGAAGTGGCCTGGGCCTCGTATTGCGGATGCAATATCACAAGGGGCTCCGTCCGTGGAGAGATGGAAACCGCAGGGTTTCGTGGGGGAATTGTGCCGGCCGGCGGAAGATTGGGCTAATTCAAAAAAATGCGGCTGTACTGCAATTTTTTTGCAGTGCCGAGAGGGTCGGGGGCGCTTTGCGCCCCATTCGCGGGGCAAGCCCGCTCCCACAGGATGATCACCAGCCTCCAAGTGTGCGCTGCACTTGTGGGGGCGGGCTTGCCCCGCGAATGGGCCGCGAAGCGGCCCCGGCATTACCGAGCCTTGCGCGGTAACTCGATGCTTACCCGCAATCCGCCCAAGGCACTTTCCAACAACGCCAGGCGCCCGCCCCAAGCCTCGACGATATCGCGCACGATCCCCAGCCCCAGCCCATGTCCATCAACCTGTTCATCCAGCCGCGAGCCGCGCTCCAGCACCTGCAGCCGCTGGCTTTCAGGAATCCCAGGACCATCGTCATCGACCCACAACCGATAGCCCTCGGTGGTCGGCGCAATCCCCAGCCGCACTTCGCTGTCGGCCCACTTGCAGGCGTTGTCCAACAGGTTGCCGAGCAGCTCCAGCACATCTTCACGGTCCCACGGCAACAGCAGCCCCGGCGGCACATCGCGCTCGAGCAGCAGGCCTTCGCCATGGATCATGCCCAAGGTCGCGAGCAAGCCCGGCAGCTCGGCATCGCAATCGAACTGCGCCCCAGGCAAGGCATCGCCTGCCAGGCGCGCTCGGTTCAGCTCACGGGCCAGGCGCTGCTGGATCTGCTCCAGCTGTTCACGCAACTGCGCCTGCACCTCTGGGAGGGCCTTCAAGCGCTCGCTGGACGCCAGGCTGAGCAACACCGCAAGCGGTGTCTTAAGCGCATGGCCGAGGTTGCCCAGGGCATTGCGCGAGCGGCGCAGGCTGTCTTCGGTGTGGCTGAGCAAGTGGTTGATCTGGCCCACCAGGGGCGCCAGCTCGCTGGGCACCTGGGCATCGAGCTGCGAGCGCTGGCCCTGCTGCAGCTGGGCGATCTGCTGGCGCGCGCGTTCCAGCGGGCGCAGCGAGCGGGTGACGGTGATGCGCTGCAGCACCAGCACGATCAGCAACGCCACCAGGCCCATGCCCAGGCCGACCTGCTGCAGCCGACGAAAGCCCTCGCGCACGGGCGAGTAGTCTTGCGCCACGCTGATCGAGATGTTCTGCCCCAGGCGCCGGTAATCGGCGCGCAAGGCCAGCAGTTGCTGCCCCTCCGGGCCCAGCTCGTGGCTATCGGACAACCCCGGCGCGGCCGGTTTGGGCATGTCCAGGTCCCACAGCGAACGCGAGCGCCAGGTGCCCTGGTCGAAATCGATACGGAAGTAGTAACCCGAAAAAGGCCGCTGGTAGGCGGCGGAAATGCGCCGTTCATCCAGCTGCAGGCCATTCGGCCCGCGCACCAATGCCACCAGCAGGTTCTCGCTTTCCTTGCGCAGGCCGTTTTCCAGGTAACGCTGCAAGCCCGCTTCGAACAGCCACAGCGTGAGCTGTGCGAGCACCACTCCCACGACCACCAGCACGGCGACCAGGCCCAGGCTCAGGCGCGCCTGGATCGACTTCATCCGCCGCTCCCGGCGTAGATGTAGCCTTGCCCGCGGCGTGTCTCGATGACGCTGCGGCCCAGCTTGCGCCGCAGGTGGTTGACGTGCACCTCCAGCACGTTGGAATCGCGCTCGGTCTCGCCGTCGTACAGGTGCTCGGCCAGGTGGCTCTTGGACAGGATCTGCTGCGGGTGCAGCATGAAGTAGCGCAACAGGCGAAACTCCGCAGCCGTAAGCTGGACATCGACGCCGTCGCGGCTCACGCACTGGCGGCTTTCATCCAGGTGCAGGCCTGCCGCTTCCAGGGTTGGCTGGTTGGCCAGGCCCCGGGCGCGACGTAGCAACGCCTGAATGCGCAGCTGCAGTTCCTCGGGGTGGAATGGCTTGCTCAGGTAATCGTCGGCACCGGCTTTCAGGCCTTCGATGCGTTCGGCCCACGACCCCCGCGCCGTGAGGATCAGCACCGGCGTGACCAGGCCGCCGGCACGCCACTGCGCCAGCACTTCCAGGCCCGGCAAGCCCGGCAGACCGAGGTCGAGAATGATCAGGTCATAAGGTTCGCTCTGGCCCTGGTACACCGCATCACGGCCATCGGCCAGCCAGTCCACGGCATAGCCCTGGCGCTGCAGGCTGGTGGTCAGTTCGTCGGCCAGGGGCACGTTGTCTTCGACAAGCAGCAGGCGCATGTCAGTCGTCTTCCTCGTCTTTTAGCAGGGCGCCGCTGCTGGCATCCAGCTTGATCTCGCGCACCACGCCTTCCTTGGTCAGCAGTTCGACTTCATATTCGTAACGGCCGTCGTCTTCTTCCAGCTCGGCCTCCAGCAGGCGCGCCCCGGGGTAACGCCCCAGGGCGGCTTCCAGCAGTTGCTCAAGCGGCAGGATGACGCCCTTCTGGCGCAGCTTCAGGGCTTCGTCCTGGTCCAGGTCGCGGGCAACGGCCAGGGAGCACACGGCCAGCAACGACAGCGCCAGGTATCGCGCCGACCGGGGTAACTGGATCATCAGCTGTCCCGCGCGTCCTTGAGCACTTCACCGGTCTTGGCATCCAGGTCGACATCCCACTCGACGTTCTGCGTGTCGCGCAGTTCGACCTTGTAGATGTAGCGGCCGTATTCGTCTTCAAGTTCCGAATCGGTGACGGTGGCACCGGGGTGCTTGGCCACGGCGGTGGCCTTGAGTTCGTCCAGCGACTTGATGGTCTTGGCATTGACCAGTTTGACCACTTCGTCAGGCTGGACGTCCTTGGCGAAGGCAGCATTGGCGCCCAGGGCAAGGGCGGCGGCGGTGAACAGGGCAGTCAAGGTTTTCATGGTGGCTCTCCTGAGCGACGTTCAAGTTGTCTACAGGGTTAAGACTAACCAGCGGTCCTTAATTCAACCTGAAAACAGCTGGCGCCATGATAGCGCAGCTGTAACGGGATCAAGCCCCTATAATGACCGGCTTGTTACCTGCGAGATCCGTCATGAGCGCCATTCACATCAAAAACCCTGCACTCACCTTCAAGGCTGGCCAGCGCGCGCTGCAGCACATTCGTGAACGTGGCCTGCAGGCGGCCGATGTGGGCGTGCTGCCAGGGGCGGCAGGCGGGCCCAAGCCGCTGGGCATCCAGGGCCTGGACCTGGCGCTGTTCGGTGAATGGCTGCCATCGGCACCGCGGCAACGCGCTCTGATCGGCGCCTCGATCGGCTCCTGGCGCTTCGCCAGCGCCTGCCTCGACGACCCGGTTGCCGGCATCCGCCGCCTGGGCGAGCTTTACACCGAGCAGGATTTTGCCAAAGGCGTTACCCCGGCCCAGATCAGCCACAGCTGCCAGCGCATGCTCGACGACCTGCTGCAGGGCCGCGACGGGCAGATCCTCGCCAACCCGCACTACCGCTTGAACATTCTGGTGGTGAAGAGCCACGGCCAGCTCGCCCACGACCACCGGGGCCGCCTGGGCATGGGCCTGGGCTCGGTGATCGCCAGCAACCTGCTGGGGCGCTCGCGCCTGGCCCGGCACTTTGAACGGATCATCCTGCATGATGCGCGCAGCGTGCCGCCGCTTGATGCGCTGACCGACTTCCCCTCGCGCTGCCTGCCGCTGGACCTGGCCAACCTGCGCCAGGCCCTGCTTGCCTCGGGTTCGATCCCGATGGTGATGCAAGGTGTGCGTGACATTCCCGGCGCCGGCACCGGCACCTACCGCGACGGCGGCCTGCTCGACTACCACCTCGACCTGCCCTACCGCGGTGACGACCTGGTGCTGTACCCGCACTTCACCGACAAGGTGGTGCCCGGCTGGTTCGACAAGGCCCTGCCCTGGCGCAAGGGCGACGCCACGCGCCTGCAGAATGTGCTGCTGATGACGCCCTCGCCGCAGTACCTGGCCGCCCTGCCCTACGGCAAACTGCCCGACCGCAACGACTTCAAGCGCTTCATGGGCGATGCGCCAAGCCGCAAACGCTACTGGTACAAGGCAATAGCCGAAAGCCAGCGCCTGGGCGACGAGCTGCTCGAACTGATCGCCACCGGGCGGTTGCACGAACGCCTGCAAGCCTTGTAGCGGCCATGCTGGTAGACTGCGCGCATTATTGATTCACACAGAGTTATGACAGCGTGGAAATTTTCAAAGAGTTCACCTTCGAGTCTGCCCACCGCCTGCCCCACGTCCCGGAAGGGCACAAATGCGGCCGCCTGCATGGCCACTCGTTCAAGGTCGGCCTGCACCTGACCGGCCCGCTCGACCCGCACACCGGCTGGATCCGCGACTTTGCCGAGGTCAAGGCGATCTTCAAGCCGATCTACGAGCAGTTGGACCACAACTACCTGAACGACATTCCGGGCCTGGAAAACCCTACCAGCGAAGTGATCGCCAAGTGGATCTGGGATCAGGTCAAGCCGTTGATGCCGGAGCTGTCGAAAGTGCGCATCCACGAAACCTGCACCAGCGGTTGCGAATACACCGGCGACTGATTCAGGTTTTCGCTGGCCTCTTCGCGGGTAAACCCGCTCCCACAGGGATTGCGCATGCCTTGAGGTAAGCACTTAACCTGTGTGGGTTCACCCGCGAAGAGGCCGGCACAAGCAGCACAAGGTTTCAGCCTTGCTGCGCACTGCCCATGGCATCGCGCAGGAAGCTGGGGGCGATGTAGCGCTGGTAATGCGCCTCCGAGAGCAGGAAGAACTCGCGGTCGATGGCATCGCGCAGTTGCGGCAGTTCCCAGTCGCGAAACTCCGGCAGCAGGACCATGCCGTAAGCCTCCAGATCGCGGATCATCCGCGCCCCGCGAGCGATCAGCTGATACGCCCAGCAATATTCCGACTGCTGCTCGACGAAGCGGATCGAGCGCTGCTGCAGTTGCTGGCGCAGCAGGCCTTTGTCGAACACTTCCAGCTTGGCCATCATCACCTGTACCAGCAGTTGCTCCAGGCGCAGCCAGACGGCGCGCTTCTGCTCGTCGTCGTACCCGTTCCAGTTGATCACTTCGTGGTGGAAACGCTTGCAGCCACGGCACACCGTGTCTCCGTAAACCGTGGAGCAGAGGCCGACGCAAGGGGTCTTGATGGACTGGTTGGACATTGAAAACAACGGCTTGGCGGTGGAACACCGGGTCATGTTAGCCCTTTGTCTAACCAGGGTCACCCGTTAAAGTCATGATCGCTGCCTTACCTTCAGGCTTTTTTTACCGTAGAATCATCCCGCCTTTTCAAGGCAACAATGTCCGTTGGAAGCTGTTTTCAAAGCGTCACGAGCACAGTTCATCCGGTAGAACGGCGTTGGCCCGGGCCATGCACCCCTGCATGCCCGCGCCAGCCCTCATCAGCTCCCGTTCTGCAGGCGTAAAACTTTGAAAGCAGCTTCTGTAAGGATTCTTTGCGACTCTGGCTGGGCGGCCCACAAAGCCGTGGCAGCGCATGGGTGCATCGAATGCTGGATGAGCGTCCCGGACTCCCTTTAGGGACCACTGATGAGGGTAATAACTGTGCTTGAAGCCTACCGCAAACACATCGAAGAGCGTGCCGCCCTGGGTATCGTGCCCCAGCCGCTGAACGCCGAACAAACTGCAGGCCTGGTCGAGCTGCTGAAAAACCCGCCGGCCGGCGAAGAAGCCTTCCTCGTAGACCTGATCACCAACCGCGTTCCACCAGGGGTCGACGAAGCTGCCTACGTCAAGGCCGCTTTCCTCTCCGCCGTGGCCAAGGGCGAAGCCAAGTCGCCACTGATCGACCGCAAGCACGCTGCTGAACTGCTGGGCACCATGCAGGGCGGCTACAACATCGAAACGCTGGTCGCGCTGCTCGACGACGCCGAACTGGGCGCCGTCGCGGCCGAACAGCTCAAGCACACCCTGCTGATGTTCGATGCCTTCCACGACGTGGCCGAAAAGGCCAAGGCCGGCAATGTTCACGCCAAGGCCGTGCTGGAATCCTGGGCTGCCGGCGAGTGGTTCACCTCGCGTCCGGCCATCGCCGACAAGTACACCCTGACCGTGTTCAAGGTGCCTGGCGAAACCAACACCGACGACCTGTCCCCTGCTCCGGACGCCTGGTCGCGCCCTGACATCCCGCTGCACGCCCTGGCCATGCTGAAAATGGCCCGCGACGGCATCGAGCCGCAGCAGCCTGGTTCGGTCGGCCCGCTGGCGCAGATCGAAGCGGTCAAGGCCAAAGGCTTCCCGGTTGCCTACGTCGGTGACGTGGTCGGTACCGGTTCCTCGCGTAAATCCGCCACCAACTCGGTGCTGTGGTTCTTCGGCGACGATATCCCGTACGTGCCGAACAAGCGCGCCGGTGGCTTCTGCTTCGGCACCAAGATCGCCCCGATCTTCTACAACACCATGGAAGACGCCGGCGCCCTGCCGATCGAATTCGACTGCACCAACCTGGCCATGGGCGACGTCATCGACGTTTACCCATTCAAAGGTGAAGTACGCCGTCACGGCAGCGACGAGCTGGTCACCACCTTCGCGCTGAAAACCGAAGTCCTGCTGGACGAAGTCCGCGCTGGCGGCCGTATCCCGCTGATCGTCGGCCGTGGCCTGACCGAAAAAGCCCGCGCCGAGCTGGGCCTGGGTAGTTCCGACCTGTTCAAGAAGCCAGAGCAGCCTGCCGATTCCGGCAAGGGCTTCACCCTGGCTCAGAAAATGGTCGGCCGTGCCTGCGGCCTGCCAGAAGGCCAGGGCGTGCGCCCAGGTGCCTACTGCGAGCCGAAGATGACCACCGTCGGTTCCCAGGACACCACTGGCCCGATGACCCGCGACGAGCTGAAAGACCTGGCGTGCCTGGGCTTCTCCGCTGACCTGGTGATGCAGTCGTTCTGCCACACCGCGGCCTATCCAAAGCCGATCGACGTCACCACCCACCACACCCTGCCAGACTTCATCCGCACCCGTGGCGGCGTGTCGCTGCGCCCAGGCGACGGCATCATCCACAGCTGGCTGAACCGCATGCTGATGCCTGACACCGTGGGTACCGGTGGCGACTCGCACACCCGCTTCCCGATCGGCATCTCGTTCCCGGCCGGTTCCGGCCTGGTGGCCTTCGCCGCCGCCACCGGCGTCATGCCGCTGGACATGCCAGAGTCGATCCTGGTGCGCTTCAAGGGCAAACTGCAACCTGGCATCACCCTGCGTGACCTGGTTCATGCCATCCCTTACTACGCCATCCAGAAGGGCCTGCTGACCGTCGAGAAGAAAGGCAAGAAGAACGCCTTCTCCGGCCGCATCCTGGAAATCGAAGGCCTGAACGACCTGACCGTCGAGCAGGCGTTCGAGCTGTCCGATGCCTCGGCCGAGCGTTCCGCTGCGGGCTGCACCATCAAGCTGCCGGAAAAGGCCATCGCCGAGTACCTGCAGTCCAACATCACCCTGCTGCGCTGGATGATCGGCGAAGGCTACGGCGATGCCCGCACCCTGGAGCGCCGCGCCCAGGCCATGGAAGCCTGGCTGGCCAAGCCTGAGCTGCTGTCGGCCGACGCCGATGCCGAATACGCCGAAATCATCGAAATCGACCTGGCCGACGTCAAGGAGCCTGTGCTCTGCGCGCCGAACGACCCGGACGATGCCCGCCTGCTGTCCTCGGTACAGGGCGAGAAGATCGATGAAGTGTTCATCGGTTCGTGCATGACCAACATCGGTCACTTCCGTGCGGCCGGCAAGCTGCTGGACAAGGTCAAGGGCGGTATCCCGACCCGTCTGTGGCTGGCCCCGCCAACCAAGATGGACGCCCACCAGCTGACCGAAGAAGGCTACTACGGCATCTACGGCAAGGCCGGCGCGCGCATGGAAATGCCAGGCTGCTCGCTGTGCATGGGTAACCAGGCACGTGTGCAGACCGGTTCGACCGTGGTCTCGACTTCGACCCGTAACTTCCCGAACCGTCTGGGCGACGCCACCAACGTGTATCTGGCCTCGGCCGAGCTGGCTGCGGTCGCTTCGATCATCGGCAAGCTGCCGACCGTCGAAGAGTACATGCAGTACGCCAAGGACATCGACAGCATGGCTGCCGACGTCTACCGCTACCTGAGCTTCGACCAGATCGCCGAGTTCCGTGAAGCGGCTGCCAACGCCAAGATCCCGGTGGTTCAGGCGTAAGCTGAGTTGTAAGGTGTAAAAGAAAGCCCCGGCAGAAATGCCGGGGCTTTTTGTTTCAACCTGTGCCGGCCTCTTCGCGGGTAAACCCGCTCCCACAGGGACCTCACAGTTTTCAAGACTTGTGGAAGACCTGTGGGAGCGGGCTTGCCCGCGAAGAGGCCGGCACAGGCAAGCTCAAATCACGAATAGATCCACAAACCTGTGCACCGCCATCTGCTCCAGCTTCTGCTGGTCCTTGCACAGCTCGAAGATCTGCTCACAGCGCTGTCGCACA
The DNA here is from genome assembly GCF_024349685.1 of Pseudomonas sp. LRP2-20. Lineage (NCBI taxonomy): Bacteria > Pseudomonadati > Pseudomonadota > Gammaproteobacteria > Pseudomonadales > Pseudomonadaceae > Pseudomonas > Pseudomonas sp. LR2-20. The sequence goes on from NZ_AP025944.1 coordinate 4,146,291, forward strand.
AAGCGCGTCGCCAGGTTGCCCCTGAACTTGGCCTCCAGCAAGGGTATCCCCTCCTCGCGCCGCCGCCGATGCCCGATCGGGTACTCCACCAGCACCTGATCGGTACTGCTGCCATCCTTGAAGAACACCTGCACGGCATTGGCAATCGAGCGCTTGTCCGCCTCCAGGTACTCGCGGCTGAAACGTGGGTCTTCGACCACCTCCATCTTCTCGCGCAGGCGATCGATGCTCGGATGATTGGCATGGAAGGCATCTTCGTAATGCTCGGCCACCAGGTGGCCGAAGATCAGCGGCACCGCCACCATGTACTGCAGGCAGTGGTCGCGGTCGGCGGCGTTGGCCAGCGGGCCTTGCTTGGAAATGATGCGGATCGCCGACTCCTGGGTGGTAATGACGATGCGGTCGATCTCATGCAGGCGGTTACGCACCAGCGGGTGCAGGGTCACCGCCGCCTCGCATGCCGTCTGGGCGTGGAACTCGGCGGGGAAGCTGACCTTGAACAGCACGTTCTCCATCACGTAGCTGGCCAAGGGTTGCGGCAGGCGCAGCTCGTACTGGCCGGCCGGCTTTACCGCCAGGTCCTTGTTGGTGTGGCTGAACGAGACCTCATGGAACCCCCACTGCGGCGCCGTCAGCACCCCTGGCACGCCCATTTCGCCACGCAGCGCGATATCGGCCAGGCGCACGCCACGGCTGGAGGCATCGCCGGCCGCCCAGGACTTGCGCGAACCGGCATTGGGCGCATGGCGGTAAGTGCGCAAGGCCTGGCCATCGACAAAAGCATGGGACAGGGCCGAGAGCATCTGCTCGCGATTGGCCCCCATCAGCCGGGCGCACACGGCGGTCGAGGCCACCTTGACCAGTATCACGTGATCGAGGCCGACGCGATTGAAGGCGTTCTCCAGCGCCAGCACGCCCTGGATCTCGTGGGCCATGACCATGGCTTCGAGCACGTCGCGCATCAGCAGCGGCGCTTCGCCGCTGGCCACACGCTTCTGTGACAGGTGATCGGCAACTGCCAGGATGCCGCCAAGGTTGTCCGAGGGGTGCGCCCACTCGGCGGCCAGCCAGGTGTCGTTGTAATCCAGCCAGCGCACGGTGCAGCCGATGTCCCAAGCCGCCTTGACCGGGTCGAGGCGGTAGGCGGTACCGGGGACGCGGGCGCCATTGGGCACCACGGTGCCTTCCACCAGCGGGCCGAGGAGCTTGGTGCATTCGGGAAAGCGCAGGGCCAACAAGCCGCAACCGAGGGTGTCCATCAGGCAGTTGCGCGCGGTGTCCAGGGCTTCAGCGGATTCGACCCGGTAGCCGAGGGCATAGTCGGCGAGGGTTTGCAGGACCCGGTCGTAGTCCGGGCGGTCGTTCAGGTCCACGTTGGCGCTCATAGCCAGCTCCTGTGCATGGGGCTGCTTTGCAGCCCATCGCCGACAAGCGCGGCGCCCACAGGTACAGCACCTACCTCACGGGCGATGCAATCCCTGTGGGAGCCGCGCTTGCCGGCGATGGGCCGCAAAGCGGCCCTATTCATCCCAAGCCGAGCGCCAGTGGTGCGTTAGAAGCTATCGCCAGGTACGCGCACCCAGCCCTCCATCAGCACGCGAGCACTGCGGCTCATGATTGCCTTGGTCACCACCCACTCGCCATCCACCTGTCGCGCCTCGGCCCCGACCCGCAAGGTGCCGGACGGATGACCGAAACGCACGGCACTGCGCTCGCCCCCGCCTGCGGCGAGGTTGACCAGGGTGCCGGGAATGGCTGCAGCGGTGCCGATGGCCACGGCTGCGGTCCCCATCATCGCGTGGTGCAGCTTGCCCATGGACAAGGCACGCACCAGCAGGTCGATGTCAGTGGCCGCAACCACCTTGCCACTGGACGCAGTGTAGGTGCTCGGCGGCGCAACGAAAGCCACCTTCGGCGTGTGCTGACGCCCGGCAGCCTGGTCGACATGCTCGATCAGGCCCATGCGCACGGCGCCGTAGGCGCGAATGGTTTCGAAGCGCTGCAGCGCTTGCGGATCGCCGTTGATCGCGTCCTGCAATTCAGTGCCGGTGTAACCAATGTCGGCGGCATTGACGAACACGGTCGGGATACCCGCATTGATCATGGTCGCCTTGAAGGTGCCGATACCCGGCACTTCCAGGTCATCCACCAGGTTACCCGTGGGGAACATCGCGCCACCTTCGCCGTCCTCGTCGGCGGCCGGGTCGAGGAACTCAAGTTGCACTTCAGCGGCCGGGAAGGTTACGCCATCGAGCTCGAAGTCGCCGGTTTCCTGCACTTCACCTTCGGTGATCGGCACATGGGCAATGATGGTCTTGCCGATGTTGGCCTGCCAGATGCGCACAGTGGCCATGCCGTTGTGCGGAATCTGCGCCGGGTCGACCAGGCCATTGCTGATGGCGAACGAACCCACTGCGGCAGAGAGATTGCCGCAATTGCCGCTCCAGTCGACGAACGCCTTGTCGATGGCGACCTGGCCGAACAGGTAGTCGACATCGTGCCCGGGCTTGATGCTCTTCGACAGGATGACCGTCTTGCTGGTGCTCGACGTGGCGCCGCCCATGCCGTCGATCTGCTTGGCGTAAGGATCGGGACTGCCGATTACCCGCAACAGCAGGGCGTCACGGGCCGGCCCTGGGACCTGGGCCGTTTCCGGCAGGTCTTGCAGGCGGAAGAACACGCCTTTGCTGGTGCCGCCACGGATGTAGGTGGCGGGAATCTTGATCTGAGGTGCATGTGCCATTGCTGTACTGTCCTGTCTGAAATGCTTGAAACCCAGGGGCTGCTGTGCAGCCCCCCTGCAACTACGCGGTCGCTTCGAGGAAGTCCTGGGCAAAGCGCTGCAGCACCCCACCCGCCTCATAGATCGACACTTCTTCGGCAGTGTCCAGGCGGCAGGTCACTGGCACTTCGACACGCTCGCCATTACGCCGCGTGACCACCAGGGTCAGCGTCGCCCGCGGCTTGCGCTCGCCGAGCACGTCGTAGGTCTCGCTGCCATCCAGGCCCAGGGTCTTGCGGTCGGTGCCCGGCTTGAACTCCAGCGGCAACACGCCCATGCCCACCAGGTTGGTGCGGTGAATACGCTCAAAGCCCTCGGCGACGATCGCTTCGACACCGGCCAGGCGCACGCCCTTGGCCGCCCAGTCGCGGGACGAGCCCTGGCCATAATCGCCACCGGCAACGATGATCAGCGGCTGCTTGCGCTCCATGTAGGTCTCGATGGCTTCCCACATGCGCGTCACCTTGCCTTCCGGCTCGATGCGCGCCAGCGAACCCTGCTTCACGCTACCGTCTTCCTTGCGCACCATTTCGTTGAAGAGCTTGGGGTTGGCGAAGGTGGCGCGCTGGGCGGTCAGGTGGTCACCGCGGTGGGTGGCATAGGAGTTGAAGTCCTCTTCCGGCAGGCCCATCTTGGCCAGGTATTCGCCGGCGGCGCTGTCGAGCAGGATGGCGTTGGACGGCGACAGGTGGTCGGTGGTGATGTTGTCCGGCAGCACCGCCAGCGGGCGCATGCCACGCAGGGTGCGTTCGCCGGCCAGGGCACCTTCCCAGTAAGGCGGGCGGCGGATATAGGTGCTCATCGGGCGCCAGTCGTACAGCGGCGCGACTTTCGGCCCGCGGTCTTCCTCGATGGCGAACATCGGGATATAGACCTTGCGGAACTGCTCCGGCTTGACCGCCGCACGCACCACCGCGTCGATTTCCTCATCGCTCGGCCAGATGTCCTTGAGGCGGATTTCCTTGCCATCGACCACGCCCAGCACATCTTTTTCGATGTCGAAGCGAATGGTGCCGGCAATCGCGTAGGCCACCACCAGCGGCGGCGACGCGAGGAACGCCTGCTTGGCGTACGGGTGGATACGCCCGTCGAAGTTGCGGTTACCTGACAGCACGGCGGTGGCGTACAGGTCGCGGTCGATGATTTCCTGCTGGATCACCGGGTCCAGCGCACCGGACATGCCGTTGCAGGTGGTGCAGGCGAAGGCGACGATGCCGAAGCCCAGCTGCTCCAGTTCCTTTTCCAGGCCCGCCTCTTCCAGGTACAGCTGCACGGCCTTGGAGCCTGGTGCCAGCGACGACTTGACCCACGGCTTGCGGCTGAGGCCGAGCTTGTTGGCATTGCGCGCCAGGAGGCCGGCGGCAATCACGTTACGCGGGTTGCTGGTGTTGGTGCAGCTGGTGATGGCGGCGATGATCACCGCGCCGTCGGGCATCTGCCCCGGCACTTCTTCCCAGGCACCGGCAATGCCCTTGGCCGCCAGGTCGCTGGTGGCAACGCGGGCGTGGGGGTTGGACGGGCCGGCCATGTTGCGCACCACGCTCGACAGGTCGAAGCTCAGGGTACGCTCGTATTCGGCCTTGGCCAGGCTGTCGGCCCACAGGCCGGCGACCTTGGCGTAGGTCTCCACCAACTGCACCTGCTGGTCATCGCGGCCGGTCAGCTTGAGGTAGTCGATGGTCTGCTGGTCGATGGCGAACATCGCGGCGGTGGCGCCGTATTCCGGGGCCATGTTGGAGATCGTGGCACGGTCGCCCAAGGTCAGCGCACGCGCACCTTCGCCGTGGAACTCGAGGTAGGCGCCGACCACTTTCTGCTTGCGCAGGAACTCGGTGAGGGCCAGCACCAGGTCGGTGGCGGTGATGTTCGGCGCCAGCTTGCCGGTCAGCTCGACGCCGACGATTTCCGGCAGGCGCATCCACGAGGCACGGCCAAGCATGACGTTTTCGGCTTCCAGGCCGCCGACACCAATGGCGATCACGCCCAGGGCGTCGACATGCGGGGTGTGGCTGTCGGTGCCGACGCAGGTGTCCGGGTAGGCCACGCCGCGGTCGCTGTGGATGACCGGCGACATCTTCTCCAGGTTGATCTGGTGCATGATGCCGTTGCCGGGCTGGATCACGTCGACGTTCTTGAACGCCTTCTTGGTCCAGTTGATGAAATGGAAGCGGTCTTCGTTACGGCGGTCTTCGATGGCGCGGTTCTTCTCGAACGCCTGCGGGTCGAAACCACCGCATTCCACTGCCAGGGAGTGGTCGACGATCAGCTGCACCGGCACCACCGGGTTGACCTGGGCCGGGTCGCCGCCTTTGTCGGCGATGGCATCGCGCAGGCCGGCGAGGTCGACCAGGGCAGTCTGGCCGAGGATGTCATGGCACACCACGCGGGCCGGGAACCACGGGAAGTCGAGGTCGCGCTTGCGCTCGATCAGCTGGCCCAGCGAGGCGTCGAGGGTGGCCGGGTCGCAGCGGCGCACGAGGTTTTCGGCCAGTACGCGGGAGGTATAAGGCAGGCGGTCGTAGGCACCGGGCTTGATGGCCTCGACGGCGGCGCGGGCATCGAAATAGTCCAGGGCTGTGCCTGGCAGGGCTTTGCGGTATGCAGTGTTCATCATTCAGGCTCGGTCACAGGATTCGGAAGGCTCCACCGTCCCTGTGGGAGCGGGCTTGCCCGCGAATGCGTCAGCAGGTGCACAACGGTTGCCGGTCGGGCGCATTCGCGGGCAAGCCGGCCCCCACAGGGGAAACGGGTTGCCTCTCTTTATCTATTTCAGCGCTGTTCGATCGGCACGAACTGGCGCTGTTCGACGCCGACATACTCGGCGCTCGGGCGGATGATGCGGTTGTTGGCGCGCTGTTCGAATACGTGCGCGGCCCAGCCGGTCAGGCGCGAGCAGACGAAGATCGGGGTGAACAGCTTGGTCGGGATGCCCATGAAGTGGTACGCCGAGGCATGGTAGAAGTCGGCGTTGGGGAACAGGCGCTTCTGCTCCCACATGGTCTTGTCGATGGCTTCGGAAACCGGGTACAGGACCGTGTCACCGACCTGGTCGGCAAGCTGCTTCGACCAGCCCTTGATCACCTCGTTACGCGGGTCGGACTCTTTGTAGATGGCATGGCCGAAGCCCATGATCTTGTCCTTGCGCTCAAGCATGCGCAGCAGTTCGGCAGTGGCCTCCTGCGGGCTCTGGAAGCGCTCGATCAGTTCCATCGCCGCTTCGTTGGCACCCCCGTGCAGCGGGCCGCGCAGCGAGCCAATGGCGGCGGTGATGCAGGAATACAGGTCGGACAGGGTCGATGCGCAGACCCGCGCGGTGAAGGTCGAGGCGTTGAACTCGTGCTCGGCGTAGAGGATCAGCGACACGTTCATCACCTTGACGTGCAGCTCGCTCGGCTTCTTGCCATGCAGCAGGTGCAGGAAGTGGCCACCGAGGGTGTCCTCGTCGCTGGTGCAGTCGATGCGTACGCCGTCGTGGGTGAAGCGGTACCAGTAGCACATCACCGCCGGGAACAGCGCCAGCAGGCGGTCGGTCTTCTCGCGCTGGGCTTCGAAGCTCAGCTCCGGCTCCAAGGTACCCAGCACCGAGCAACCGGTGCGCATCACGTCCATCGGGTGGGCATCGCGCGGGATGCGCTCGAGCACTTCCTTCAGTGCTTGCGGCAGGTCACGCAGGCCCTTGAGCTTGCGCTTGTACTCGGCAAGTTCGGCCTTGCTGGGCAGCTCGCCGTACAGCAGCAGGTAGGCGACTTCTTCGAACTCGGCACCGGCTGCCAGGTCACGCACGTCATAGCCACGGTAGGTCAGGCCAGCACCAGCCTGGCCCACGGTCGACAGTGCGGTCTGGCCGGCCACCTGGCCACGCAGGCCAGCGCCACTGAGTACTTTTGCTTCGGCCATGGTGTTTCTCCTTTCTTGAACTTGTTATAGGAAGCGATCTGGCTAATTCGGGAGCGGTTCGCTCAACCTTTCTTCTGCGCGAACAACGCGTCCAGGCTCTGCTCGAAGGCGTGGTAACCAATGGCATCGTAGAGCTCCATGCGGGTTTGCATGGTGTCGATCACGTTCTTCTGCGTGCCGTCGCGGCGCAATGCGGTATAGACGTTCTCCGCCGCCTTGTTCATGGCGCGGAACGCCGACAGCGGGTACAGCACCAGCGACACATCGACCGAGGCCAGTTCTTCGGTGGTGTACAGCGGCGTGGCGCCGAATTCGGTGATGTTGGCCAGTATCGGCGCCTTTACCCGGTCGGCGAAGGTCTTGTACATCGAAAGCTCGGTGATGGCCTCCGGGAAGATCATGTCGGCACCCGCCTCGACACAGGCGGCAGCCCGGTCCAGGGCAGCGTTCAGGCCTTCCACCGCCAGGGCGTCGGTGCGCGCCATGATCACGAAGCTGTCATCGCTGCGGGCATCCACGGCGGCCTTGATACGGTCGACCATCTCCTGCTGGGTGACGATTTCCTTGTTCGGGCGGTGGCCACAGCGCTTGGCGCCGACCTGGTCCTCGATGTGGATCGCTGCCGCACCGAACTTGCACATCGAGCGCACGGTGCGGGCGACGTTGAAGGCCGAAGCGCCGAAGCCGGTGTCGACATCCACCAGCAGGGGCAGGTCGCAGACGTCGGTGATGCGGCGCACATCGGTCAGCACGTCATCCAGGCCACTGATGCCCAGGTCAGGCAGGCCCAGGGAGCCAGCAGCAACGCCGCCACCGGACAGGTAGATGGCCTTGAAACCGGCACGCTTGGCCAGCAATGCATGGTTGGCGTTGATCGCGCCGACCACTTGCAAGGGATGTTCGGCGGCAACGGCGTCGCGGAAACGCTGACCGGGGGTGCTCTTCACAGTCATTTCTCACCTCGTGGGCTGTTGTTGTTGGCGTCCAGGTAGTGACGCTCGATATTGCGCTTGGACGCGCCGATGTGGCGGCGCATCAGGAGTTCGGCCAGTTCGCCGTCACGGTCGGCAATGGCATCGAGAATGCGGTGGTGTTCGGCAAAGGCCTGGCGCGGCCGGTTGGGCGTGGCGGAAAACTGGATGCGGTACATGCGCACCAGTTGATACAGCTCGCCGCAGAGCATCTTGACCAGGGTCTGGTTGCCGCTGCCCTGGATGATCCGGTAGTGGAAGTCGTAGTCGCCTTCCTGCTGGTAATAGCCAAGCCCGGCCTGGAACGCGGCATCACGCTCATGGGTATCGAGCACCCGGCGCAGCTCGTCGATGTCGGCCTGGCTCATGCGCTCGGCCGCCAGGCGGCAGGCCATGCCTTCCAGCGATTCGCGGATTTCGTACAGCTCGATCAGCTCGGCGTGATTGAGCGACACCACCCGCGCGCCGACATGCGGCACGCGCACCAGCAGACGCTGCCCCTCCAGCCGATGGATGGCCTCGCGCAGCGGGCCGCGGCTGATGCCATAGGTACGCGCCAGCTCCGGTTCGGAGATCTTGCTGCCCGGGGCGATGTCGCCCTTGACGATCGCCGCCTGGATGCGCCGGAAGACATTCTCGGACAAGGTTTCCGTTTCGTCTGTCTCGGCAGGGCTTGGGGTGGTGAGGTCCAGCATATTGTCGACACCTTGCTAATCGCTTGAGCAGAAACTAGCGAATCAGAGGCGCACAGTCAAAGACAAAATCAATATTGTCGACAATCGTCTAAGAACGAACTTAGCCAGTGATGGCGTTGTCAGATCGCGGCACGCTGGCGTCAAGACGTCGGCGTGATAGAATGCCGCGCCTCCAACGGAGTACCGATAGTGTGTTTGTCATCAATTCATGTTGTTGACAGACGAACGAGGAAGCTTGTGCAGGCGTTGCCAGTCACCTTTGCCCCGAACCCCGCACAGCTCAGCACCGCGCCAGGATTATGAGACTTACACCCGTATTATTGCTGCTATGCCTCACCCTGCTGCCGGCCCTTGGTCAGGCGGCGGGCAAGACCGTGTACGGTCTGAACGAATACGCCCGGCTCGGCGACCTTGACCTGGAAGTGGCCGCCAAGCTCGACACCGGGGCCAAGACCGCGTCGCTCAGCGCCCGCGACATCAAGCGTTTCAAGCGCAACGGCGAAAGCTGGGTGCGCTTTTACCTGGCCATCGACGCCGCCCATTCGCACCCCATCGAACGCCCCCTGGCGCGCGTGAGCAAGATCAAGCGCCGCGCCGGCGACTATGATGCGGAATCCGGCAAGGCCTACACCGCCCGCCCGGTCATCGAACTTGAAATCTGCATGGGCCAGGCCCGGCGCACCATCGAAGTCAACCTCACCGACCGCAGCGCCTTCCAGTTCCCGCTGCTGATCGGCTCCGAGGCGCTCAAGCACTTCGACGCACTGGTCGACCCAAGCCTTAAATACGCGGCCGGCAAACCTGCCTGTGCCACCGACGCTCCTAAAGCAGAGTAATCCCGATGCGCTCTCTTACCCTCCATCTGAAAGTCCTGATCACCGTGCTGGTGTTGCTCGGCGTGGCGGTCACGGCCTATCAGATCTTCGTGCTCGGCATCCCGGTGACCGAAGACGAGACCGACGACCTGTGGAACATCGACGCCAAGGTCGAGTTCGTCGCCAGTTCCAAGGACCCGGTCAAGATCCAGATGTTCGTGCCGCCGCTGAACCGTGACTATGTCAGCCTCAACGAGAGCTTCATCTCCAACAACTATGGGGTGAGCGTCAACCGCGTCGACGGCAACCGCAAGGTGACCTGGTCGGCGCGCCGCGTCACCGGCAACCAGACCCTCTACTACCGCCTGGTCCTGACCAAGCGTTACAGCAATGAAAAGTCCGCCATCAAGGGCCCGACCTTCCGTGACAGCCTGGCCATCGACGGCCCGGAAAAGATCGCTGCCGAAGCCCTGATGGCACCGATCCGCCAGCACTCTGCCGACGTCGAGACCTTCGTCAGCGAGACCATCAAGCGGGTCAACAACCTCAACGACGACAACGTCAAGCTGCTGCTGGCCGGCGACACCTCGCCGATGAAAAAGGCCCAGGTCATCGACCTGCTGCTGTCGATCGCCCACGTGCCGATGGAAAAGGTCCACACCATCCGCCTGGTGGCCGACACCCCGCAAACGCCTGAACTGTGGCTGCGCAGCTTCAACGGCAACGACTGGCTGTACTTCAACCCGGACACCGGCGAGCAGGGCCTGCCGGCCGATCGCCTGCTGTGGTGGACCGGTGACGACAACCTGATCACCGTCGATGGCGGCAAGAAGGCCAACGTCACCTTCAGCATGAACAACAGCGAGATGAACGCCATCCGCCTGGCCAAGCTGACCGACGAGAACACCGACGCCGACTTCCTCGAATACTCGCTGTACGGCTTGCCATTGCAGACCCAGCAGACCTTCATGATCATGGTGATGATCCCGATCGGCGTGCTGGTGATCCTGATCCTGCGCAACCTGATCGGCATCCAGACCCTGGGTACCTTCACCCCGGTACTGATCGCCCTGGCCTTCCGCGAGACCCAGCTGGGCTTCGGCATCGTGCTGTTCACGGTGATCACCGCGCTGGGCCTGTCGCTACGCTCGTACCTGGAACACCTGAAGCTGCAGATGCTGCCACGGCTGTCGGTGGTGCTGACCTTCGTCGTGGTGTTGATCGCCGCCATCAGCCTGTTCAGCCACAAGCTGGGCCTGGAGCGCGGCCTGTCGGTGGCGCTGTTCCCGATGGTGATCCTGACCATGACCATCGAGCGCCTGTCGATCACCTGGGAAGAGCGCGGCGGTGGCCATGCCATGAAAGTGGCAATCGGCACCCTGTTCGCCGCCTCCCTGGCGCACCTGCTGATGATGGTGCCGGAGCTGGTGTACTTCGTCTTCACCTTCCCGGCCGTGCTGTTGATCCTGGTGGGCTTCATGCTGGCGATGGGTCGCTACCGCGGCTACCGCCTGACCGAGCTCGTGCGCTTCAAGGCATTCCTGAAGAAGGCTGACGCCTGATGTTTGGCCTGATCAAGACGTGGAAAGCCCTGGAGGCCCGGGGCATCATGGGGATCAACCGGCGCAACGCGGACTACGTGTTGAAGTACAACAAGCGCCACCTGTACCCGATCGTCGACGACAAGATCATCACCAAGGAGCGCGCCCTGGCCGCCGGCATCCATGTGCCGGAGATGTACGGCATCATCGAGACCGAGAAGCAGATCGAAAAGCTTCACGAGATCATCGGCGGGCGCAACGACTTCGTCATCAAGCCGGCGCAGGGCGCTGGCGGTGACGGCATCCTGGTGATCGCCGACCGCTTCGAGGACCGCTACCGTACGGTGTCGGGCAAGATCATCAGCCACGAGGAAATCGAGCACCAGGTGTCGAGCATCCTCACCGGCCTGTACTCGCTCGGCGGCCACCGCGACCGCGCGCTGATCGAATACCGGGTGACCCCAGACCAGATCTTCAAGAGCATCAGCTACGAGGGCGTGCCGGACATCCGCATCATCGTGCTGATGGGCTACCCGGTAATGGCCATGCTGCGCCTGCCGACCCGCCAGTCCGGCGGCAAGGCCAACCTGCACCAGGGCGCCATCGGCGTGGGCGTGGACCTGGCCACCGGCGTGACCCTGCGCGGCACCTGGCTGAACAACATCATCAGCAAGCACCCGGACACCACCAACGCGGTGGACGGCGTGCAGTTGCCGAACTGGGATGGTTTCATGAAGCTGGCCGCCGGCTGCTACGAGCTGTGCGGGCTGGGCTACATCGGCGTGGACATGGTGCTGGACCAGGACAAGGGCCCACTGATTCTCGAACTCAACGCCCGCCCCGGCCTGAACATCCAGATCGCCAACGACACCGGCCTGACCCAGCGCACCCATGCCATCGAAGCGCACATCGAAGCACTGGCCAAGGAAGGGATCACCGAAGACGCCGAGCAGCGCGTGCGGGTGACCCAGAACCTGTTCGGGCACGTGCACCCGCGGTAAGCCTGTCCCGGCCCATTCGCGGGCAAGCCCGCTCCCACAGGTATCGTAGACCCTGAGGCAAATACGATACCTGTGGGAGCGGGCTTGCCCGCGAATGGGCCGCAAAGCGGCCCCGGGGAAAACAGGGAGTTTAATGTCGCGCCAAAGCTAGGCGCATTTCCTACACAGGTCTACAATCGCCCTCCTCGCTTTTACATCGCCGTCCACACTGATGCCGACCTGTACGCTCCACCCCCTGCCCTACCAGCCCGACCCCGCTGCTTATTTCGCCCGCCTGCGCCAGGCCCCCGGCGCGATCCTGCTCGACAGCGCGCGCCCCGGTGCCGAACGCGGCCGCTTCGACCTGTTCAGCGCCTGGCCCGCGCAACGCCTGCAGGCCCAGCCCGACGAGAGCGGCCGTGCCTTCCTTGAACGCCTGCGCGCCAGCCTGGCGCAACTGGGTGAAGCGCAGCTGCCCGCCGGCATCGAGCTGCCCTTCGCAGGCGGCCTGATCGGCTACCTGAGCTACGACTTCGGCCGCCGCCTGGAACAGCTGCCCAGCCTGTCATGCGACGACCTGGGGTTGCCCGATGCACAGCTAGGCCTCTACGCCTGGGCAGTGGTGACCGACCATAAGCTTGGCACCAGTCAATTGGTGTTCCACCCAAGCCTGGCGCAGGCAGAGCGGGCACGGCTGACGGCACTTTTCGAGACTGTCGACACTTCGACGCACGGCAGTTTCCAGCTACTCGCCCCGATGCACGGCGACCTGCAGCCAGAACAGTACAAGTCAGCCTTCGACCAGGTGCAGCGTTACATCCAGGCCGGCGACTGCTACCAGATCAACCTTACCCAGCGTTTTCGCGCCCCCTGCCAGGGCGACCCGTGGCACGCCTACCAGGCCCTGCGCCAAGCCTGCCCGACACCGTTTTCCGGCTACCAGCAACTGGCTGACGGCAGCGCGCTGTTGAGCTTTTCCCCGGAGCGCTTCATCCGCGTCAGCCGGGGCCAGGTGGAAACCCGTCCGATCAAGGGCACCCGCCCGCGCTCGGCCGACCCGGCCGAAGACGCCCGCAATGCCGAAGAGCTGCGCCACAGCCCCAAGGACCGCTCGGAAAACCTGATGATCGTCGACCTGCTGCGCAATGACCTGGGGCGCACCTGCGAGATCGGTTCGGTGAAGGTGCCGGAGCTGTTCAGCCTGGAAAGCTACCCCAACGTCCATCATCTGGTCAGTAGCATCACCGGCAAGCTGGCCCGCGACAAGGATGCCCTGGACCTGATTGGTGACAGTTTCCCCGGCGGCTCGATCACCGGCGCACCGAAGATTCGCGCCATGCAGATCATCGACGAGCTGGAACCTGCCCGTCGCGCGCTGTACTGCGGATCTTTGCTGTACGTGGACGTGCGCGGCGAGATGGACAGCTCCATCGCCATTCGCAGCCTGCTGGTCAAGGATGGCCAGGTCAGTTGCTGGGGCGGCGGCGCAGTGGTGGCCGACTCGAACTGGCAGGCCGAATACGAGGAATCGATTGCCAAGGTGCGGGTGCTGATGGAGACCTTGCAAGGCTTGTGATCGGCGTCGCCTGCTTCGCGGGCGATGCCGATATCAGCCCGTCTACCCCGGCATTTTTTTGTTACCATCACCCCATTACGAGCGCACAGCGCCACAGCCAAGATGGAAACCGCCTGATGAGCCAACCCTTCGACGTCGCCGCCCTGGCCGCGACCTATGCCAACAAGTCCCCGCAGGACATCCTCAAGCTTGCCTTCGAGCACTTCGGTGATGACTTGTGGATCTCCTTCAGCGGCGCCGAGGATGTGGTGCTGGTCGACATGGCCTGGAAGCTGAACAAGCAGGTCAAGGTGTTCAGCCTCGATACTGGCCGCCTGCACCCGGAAACCTACCGTTTCATCGACCAGGTGCGCGAACATTACAACCTGCCGATCGAAATCCTCAGCCCGGATCGCGCCAAGCTCGACCCGTTCGTCAAGGAAAAAGGCCTGTTCAGCTTCTACAAGGACGGCCACGGCGAATGCTGCGGCATCCGCAAGATCGAACCGCTGCGGCGCAAGCTCGCCACCGTCAGCGCCTGGGCCACAGGCCAGCGCCGCGACCAGAGCCCAGGCACCCGCAGCCAGGTGGCGGCACTGGAAATCGACGGTGCCTTCTCCACGCCCGAGCGCACCCTGTACAAGTTCAACCCGCTGGCGCAGATGACCAGCGAGGAAGTGTGGGGTTACATCCGCATGCTCGAGCTGCCGTACAACAGCCTGCACGAACGTGGCTTCATCAGCATCGGTTGCGAGCCTTGCACGCGCCCGGTGCTGCCAAACCAGCACGAACGCGAAGGCCGCTGGTGGTGGGAGGAGTCGACCCAGAAGGAATGCGGGCTGCACGCCGGCAACCTGATCAGCAAGGCCTGAATCGCAGGCATGAAAAACCGGCCCAAGGGCCGGTTTTTATTTAACCGCACATCAGCGCCGGCGCACTCAGTGCACCGGCAGCTCGACGCCTTCGAACAGCTCTTCGAGCTCCTGCTTGTTATGGCACTGGATGGCCTTGGCCATCACTTCACGGGTCAGGTGCGGCGCGAACTTCTCGATGAAGTCGCACATGAAACCGCGCAGGAAGGTGCCACGGCGGAAGCCGATCTTGGTGATGCTGGCTTCGAACAGCTCGCTGGCATCCAGGGCCACCAGGTCGCTGTCGAGCTTGGTGTCGACCGCCATCTTGGCCACGATGCCCACGCCCAGACCCAGGCGTACATAAGTCTTGATCACGTCGGCGTCAGCGGCGGTGAACACCACTTTTGGTGTCAGGCCACGGTGGTTGAAGGCTTCATCCAGCTTCGAACGGCCGGTGAAACCGAACACATAAGTGACGATCGGGTATTCGGCGACCGCTTCCAGGGTCAGCTTCGGCAGCTTGGTCAGCGGGTGACCTTGCGGCACCACCACGCAGCGGTTCCACTTGTAGCACGGCATCATGATCAGGTCGCCGAACAGCTCCAGCGCCTCGGTGGCGATGGCGAAATCGACGGTGCCGTCGGCGGCCATTTCCGCGATCTGCATGGGTGAGCCCTGATGCATGTGCAACGCCACTTCCGGGTACTGCTTGATGAAGTTGCTGATCACCGGTGGCAGCGCATAGCGGGCCTGGGTGTGGGTGGTGGCGATGGACAGCGTACCCTTTTTCTCGTTGGAGAATTCCTGGGCGATCTGCTTGATGCTTTCGACCTTGCGCAGGATCTCGCCAGCGGTGTTGATGATGCGCTCACCGGCCGGGGTCACGCGGGTCAGGTGCTTGCCGCTGCGGGCAAAGACTTCAACACCCAGTTCGTCCTCGAGCAGGCGGATCTGCTTGCTGATCCCCGGCTGCGAGGTGTACAGGCTTTGCGCCGTCGCGGAGACGTTGAGGTCATGGTGCGCCACTTCCCAGATGTAGCGCAGTTGTTGAAGCTTCATAGGTTTCCCTCGAATCGGCGGTAAGTCAGCGGCAGCAGGCAGCGACGAGATATAACTATATTAGTGGTTCTCGAAATAAAACTAGAACTATTTTGTTACACGCGCCTCTGAATCAGCCTACCGCTTGCTTCACGATTTCCTACGTCCAAGGTGCTGCGAGAGCGGCACCATATACACTGGCACCGGCGACAGTTGCAGCAAGCGCACCGCCGTCCGACCAATTGGCACATCCACTCCGGCACCCGCACTGTGGCTGCCGAATATGAGCAGGTCGACGCTCAGCCGCTGCGCTTGATCGAGGATGACCTGCGCCGGATCACCCTGACGCACCCGCACCGCCTTGATCAGAGCCAGATCAGCGTCCTCGCCCAATTCTTCACGAAAGTTTTCCAACACCCGCTGCTCGATATTGGCCATCACCGTATTGACGCCTTCGCTGTGCAATTCATCCAGCGTCTGCTCATCGAGGTAACTCTGCAGCAGGGACTCGGCGAACTGCCCCATGGGCTCCACCGCGTGAATCACGTAGAGCTCTGCGCTGAAGGCGCGAGCCAGGGTCAGGGCGTGCTGCATGACAAAAGGGGCGTAGACACCGAGGTCGGTGGCGTACAGCATGGAGCGGATCATTCGACCTCCTCGACTGCCGTTGCGGCAGAGCAAGCTTCAGCTTAGCAGTGCGCCGGACCCACGCTTTGCCGTCCGGCGCACTACTGATGCGGCCTGCAGAGGATTCAGCCAGCCCGGTTGGCGCGATCGATGAAGGCCAGGGCCTGATAAAGCATGTGCATCCGCGGCAGACTGCAGCCGGCCGCCTGGGCGCGAGCGATGGGTTCGGCATAGATCGCCTGCAGCTCCAGCGGGCGTTGCTGGGCATGGTCGTGGTACATGCTCGGCCAGTAATCGGGCATCTGTTCGGTCATGCGAAACAGCTGCTCGGCGTAACCCGCGGGCAACTCATGCCCGCACGCGGCAGCGCCCTGCACCACTTCAGCCATCAGCGCCTGGATCAGCGCGCGACTGTCGGCATCGGCCATCAGCGGCGTGGTACTGGCACCCAGCAACACCGAAAGGCCGTTGTAAGGCACGTTCCACACCAGTTTCTGCCAGCGCGCCTGACCAAGGTTGGCCATGGCCTGGGAGTCGATGCCCGCCGCACGGAACAACCCGGCACCCGCTTCGACGATCGCCGCACCGCCATCTGCGGCCGGCCCGCTGTGATAGCCGAGGTTGACCGCACCCAGCGCCTGGTGGCGAATCACCCCTGGGGCCTGGCGATTGACGCAGATGAAGCACAGGCCGCCGAGCAGGTGCAGGTTGCCCGGCAGGGTCGCCCTCAACTGTTCCTCCACGCCGAGCCCATTCTGCAACAGCACCACCTTGGCATCGGCAGCGGCGGCCTGGACGATCAGCGGTGCGAGTTCGGCATTGCTGGTCGCCTTGGCCCCCACCAGCAGCCAGTCGCAGGGCGGCATATCGGCAGCGCTGGCGTAGGCATTGACCGGCATCTGTAACGCGCCGTGCACGGCATGGTCGAGCTTCAGGCCCTGTTCGCGCACCACGTCGTATTCGCTGCGCAGCAGGAAATGCACATCGAAACCGGCGCGCGCCAGCATCAGCCCGTAGAAGCCGCCGATAGCGCCGCTGCCGATGATGCCAATGCGTAGATTGCGAGAAGCCATGAAGATCTCCTTGTGGGTTGATTCGCTTTTTTACACCTTCGCGGCCACCCAGGCACACACAAGTGTGCCAACCCGCGCCAAATCCCATTGTCGCGCCCCCTGTAACGCGCTAAGGTTCGGCTCCCCGCTGCGAACATTATTGCTGCTGGGCCGCACGGGGATTGCTGGCGGCCGGCACCCGTGACCTGACGAGTAACACGATGGCTGATTTACCGATCGACGACCTTAACGTTGCTTCCAACGAGACCTTGATCACCCCTGATCAGCTCAAGAAGGAAATCCCCCTCAGCGCCAAGGCCCTGCAGACCGTGACTGCCGGCCGCGAAGTGGTGCGCAATATCCTCGACGGCAAGGACCATCGCCTGTTCGTGGTGGTCGGCCCCTGCTCCATCCATGACATCAAGGCCGCCCACGAGTACGCCGAGCGCCTCAAGGTGCTGGCCGCGGAAGTGTCCGATACGCTGTACCTGGTCATGCGCGTGTACTTTGAAAAGCCACGCACCACCGTTGGCTGGAAAGGCCTGATCAACGACCCGTACCTGGATGACTCGTTCAAGATCCAGGACGGCCTGCACATCGGTCGCCAGCTGCTGCTGGACCTGGCCGAAATGGGCCTGCCGACTGCCACCGAAGCGCTCGACCCGATCTCCCCGCAGTACCTGCAGGACCTGATCAGCTGGTCGGCCATCGGCGCGCGCACCACCGAATCGCAGACTCACCGCGAAATGGCCTCGGGCCTGTCCTCGGCGGTTGGCTTCAAGAACGGCACCGATGGCGGCCTGACCGTGGCCATCAACGCCCTGCAGTCGGTGTCCAAGCCGCACCGTTTCCTCGGTATCAACCAGGAAGGCGGCGTGTCGATCGTCACCACCAAGGGCAATCCGTATGGCCACGTAGTGCTGCGCGGTGGCAACGGCAAGCCGAACTACGATTCGGTCAGTGTCGCCCTGTGCGAACAGGACCTGGCCAAGGCCAAGATCAAGGCCAACATCATGGTTGACTGCAGCCACGCCAACTCCAACAAGGACCCGGCCCTGCAGCCACTGGTCATGGAGAACGTCGCCAACCAGATCCTCGAAGGCAACCAATCGATCATCGGCCTGATGGTCGAAAGCCACCTGAACTGGGGCTGCCAGTCGATCCCGAAAAACCTCGACGAACTGCAGTACGGCGTGTCGATCACCGATGCCTGCATCGACTGGTCAACCACCGAGAAGACCCTGCGCAGCATGCACGCCAAGCTCAAGGATGTGCTGCCACAGCGCAAGCGCGGCTGAACCTTGCCGCCATGAAAAACGCCGGGCAATGCCCGGCGTTTTCGTATCTGGCGTGCAGACGCCCGCCTCAGACCTTGCTCGAATGGCGCTGCTGACGCTCCATGTAGCGTTCCACGTACGAGCAGGAAGGGATCACCGTATAACCCATCTGGTCGGCGTACTCCAGGGCCTTCTCGGTCAGCGCTGCAGCGATCCCACGGCCACGCAGGGCGTTGGGCACGAAGGTGCGATAGATATCCAGCGTCTGCTTACCCAGGTCCATGTACGTCAGGTAGGCACGATGACCGTCCACGTTGGTTTCGAACTGATGACCGGCCTGGTCATGGTGGATGGTCAGCGCTTCACTCATCACTACTCCTCGCAGGCCTTTCTGGCAGACCCTTACCTTAACCGATGTGGTTTATCCGGCGGAGGAACCTCTACGCCACCTCTTGCCCCTTGGACCCTAAGCCAACAGCACTCGTTCGACCGGGCCGGGCACTCCCAAATAGTAGGCGCCGCCAGCGGGATTGCTCAAGGTGGCCTGCGTTAAAAAGTAGCAGGAACCCGCGCCGGGACCTCGCCCCGGCACGCCCCGCAACAGCAACCGGATGTTGTTGTGCGTAAGACGCTCATGGACAGTTAAAGTCACCGTTAGTTCAACAAAAAAGTTCCTGTACTACAACCGCTTGCGCCCGCTATACGGTTTTTTCACAAAAACCCCGCAAATCTTGTCGGCGCCACCCTCAGCAACATTTTTTTTGCAGTTCTTGCGCTCTGTCAGTTTACTTACTACAAGTAATGGGTACTATGTACGCCGGCCAGTTTCTCTTTTCCGAGAGATGGCTATTTAATAGAAAGTCCTTGAAGGGGAACACGATGAACAACGTTCTGAAATTCTCTGCTCTGGCTCTGGCCGCAGTTCTGGCTACCGGTTGCAGCAGCGTATCCAAAGAAACCGAAGCTCGTCTGACTGCGACTGAAGACGCAGCAGCTCGCGCTCAAGCCCGTGCTGACGAAGCCTACCGTAAGGCTGACGACGCTCTGGCAGCCGCTCAGAAGGCTCAGCAGACCGCTGACGAAGCCAACGAGCGCGCTCTGCGTATGCTGGACAAAGCCAGCCGCAAGTAATAATCCTCACGGATTGTTGAGAAGCCGACCCACTTGTGGGTCGGCTTTTTTATTGCCTGGACGAAAGCCCCCACCAGAAACGAAGAGGCCCGCAGCAGGTTGTTAACCTGTGCGGGCCCCCGGGTGCAGCAAAACCGTTACTGGAGTTCGGGCGGAATGCTGGTAACCATTGGTGCGGCGCCCTGGTTATTGGTGGGCACGGCAATTTCCACTGGCATACCGTCTTCCGCCGCCACCACGTCACGCACCATGTCCCAGTTCATGCGCAGGTTGTTGGCCAGGTCTTCACGCTTGAGCAAGGCATTGATGACCGCCGTGTGCTTGTCGACCACAGATGGGTTGCCATGATCGTCCAACGGCGTGTGCGCCTCCAGATACACCTTGCCACCACTTCTGCCGAACTTGTACGGCTCGTTGATGATGCGCACCGGCGTTCCTACCGGGACCATCTTCGACAGTTCCAGCACGTTGTTGTTGAGCATGCGGAAACAACCATGGCTGGTGCGCATACCGATACCAAACTTCTTGTTCGAGCCATGGATCAGGTAGCCCGGCACACCCAGGGTGAACTTGAACGGCCCCAGCGGGTTGTCTGGGCCGGCAGGTACAACGCTCGGCAGGATGTCACCGTCCGCGGCGTGCTCGGCACGAATCGAGGCAGGCGGCGTCCAGGTCGGGTTCGGCGTCTTCGCGGTGATCTTGGTCAAGGCAATCGGCGAACCCCAGCCCTCACGACCAATACCCAGCGGGAAGGTATGCACCACGTTCTGCCCTTTCGGGAAGTAGTACATGCGGTACTCGGCCAGGTTGATGACGATGCCTTCTCGCGGCCCCGGTGGGAGGATGTAACGGGTCGGCAGGACGATCTCGGTGCCAGCGCCCGGCAGCCATGGGTCGACGCCCGGGTTGGCGGCGATCATTTCCAGGTAGCCGAGGTCGTTGGCGGTGCCGATGTCGGCGAAGGTGTCTTCGTACTTGGCCTTGATGGTCTGGACCTGGCCAACGACGTCTTCACCGGGCGGTGGCAGTGGCAGTTCCAGCGCAACAGCGCGACCCGCTACCAGCAGGGCGGCCAGGGACAGGCAACGGGTGACGGCGGGAAAGCGCGGCAACATCCGGTAAATCCTTCGAAAGGTGGTCAAGAAGCACGATTGTACACCCGCCTCGCTGCAAGCGGGAGGCATTGGCGCCTTGCAAGCGTTTCAGTTGATGAAAGGTGCGCGCAGATGGGCGCCGGTAATTCACTTCAGAGCTCGGGCCAGACCGGCCGCATGCCGCGGCGCTGGGCATCGAGAATCGCCCGGCACAGGTCACACAGGCGCCCGTCACGGTAGATGCTGCGAGGCACACCGGACCAACGCGGCTGCGCAGGCAGCAGGCCGCCGCACAAGGTGCGATCGACCGGCACGCCAAGCTCGAGCTGACGGGCGACGAGGTGAACGCGGATTTCCTGGCAGGCGAACAGGTCGAGCTGCTCATCGGGCTCGATCAGTTGATAGGCAAACAAGGACCAGGCAGGGCGCGGCATCGGGGGCTCTCGAAACGGGGGGCGCAACATTAGCCGAAAGCCGCCCCCGTTTAAAGCGTCACAGCAAGGGTTTTATCGCCGGCCAGGCATTTTCCAGCAAACGTTGTTGAGCCACCTGTGCCGGATGGATGCCATCGGCCTGCATCATCCCCGGCACACCGCCCACCCCCTCGAGGAAAAACGGCACCAGCGCCACCTGCTTTTCCGTTGCCAGCTGTGCATAGACGTTGGCGAAGGCGGTGTTGTAACGCACCCCATAGTTCGGCGGCAGGCGCATGCCCAGCAGCACCACCTTGGCCCCCGCCTTGCGGGCACTTTCGATCATCGAGGCAAGATTTTGTTGCAATTGTTGCGGAGGCTGCCCACGCAGCCCGTCGTTGCCCCCAAGCTCCAGCACCACCAGGCTCGGCTTGTGCGCTGCAAGCAGCGCCGGCAGCCGCGCCTGGCCACCCGCACTGGTGTCACCACTGATCGACGCATTGACCACCTGATCGTCGAAACCTTCCTCCTTGAGCCGGGTCTGCAGCAGAGAGACCCAACCCTGGCGGATATCCAGGCCAGCACCGGCGCTGATACTATCGCCGACGACCAGCAGTGTTCCCGCCGCCGCGCTCTGGGCCAGGCAATACAGGGCCAGACCGGCACTCAACCACCACACTCGCATTGGATTCTCCATGGGCCCCAGCATTCTCGTTGCTCAGAACCTTAGCAAAGTGGTCCCCAGCGCGGAAGGCGATCTGACCATCCTGCACGCCCTCTCCCTCGACCTTGCCCAGGGCGACAGCCTGGCCATCGTCGGCGCCTCGGGTTCGGGCAAATCGACCCTGCTTGGCCTGCTCGCCGGCCTCGACCGCCCCAGCGCCGGCCAGGTCATCCTCGCCGGGCACGACCTCGGCCCACTGGACGAGGACCAGCGCGCCAGGGTGCGCGCCGAGCATGTCGGTTTCGTCTTTCAGTCGTTCCAGTTGCTCGACAGCCTCAACGCCCTGGAGAACGTGATGCTGCCACTGGAGCTGGACGGTCGGCGCGACGCCCGCGAGCAGGCCCGCAACCTGCTTGAGCGGGTCGGCCTGGGCAAGCGCCTGGCCCACACCCCGCGCCAGCTTTCCGGTGGCGAGCAGCAACGGGTCGCCATCGCCCGCGCCTTCGCCGCACAACCCGCCGTACTGTTTGCCGACGAACCCACCGGCAACCTCGACAGCCACACCGGCGAGCGCATCAGCGACCTGCTGTTCGAATTGAACAAGGAACGCGGAACCACCCTGGTACTGGTTACCCATGATGAGCGCCTGGCCCGCCGCTGCCGGCGCCAGATCCGCCTGGAAGCGGGCCGCCTGGTGGCGCCGGTGGAGGCCTGATGAAGCACATGCCGCTGTCCCGCCTGTGCGGCCTGGCCTTGCGCCAGCTGCTGCGCGATATCCGCGCCAGCGAAGTGCGCGTGCTGTTCTTTGCCCTGCTGGTGGCGGTCGCCGCGAGTACCGCCATCGGCTATTTCGGTGCTCGCCTGAATGGCGCGATGCAACTGCGCGCCAGCGAATTCCTCGGTGCCGACCTGGTATTGCAAGGCAGCGCACCGGCCCGTGACGAGCAGCTCGGCGCCGGTCAGGCACTAGGGCTGCGGCATGCCCAGGTGGTGGAATTCACCAGCGTGGTGGGTGGCGATGCTGGCATCCAGCTATCGAGCATCAAGGCGGTCGATAGCGCCTACCCATTGCGCGGCCAGGTGCGCAGTGCCGCCGCGCCCTATGGCGAAGAAACCCCAGGAGGCGGCCCGGCCCCCGGGGAGGCCTGGGTCGAACCTCGCCTGCTCGCGGCCCTGGGGCTTGAAGTCGGCGACAGCATCGATGTCGGCATGAAAACCTTGCGCATGAGCCGCGTACTGACCTATGAACCCGATCGCGCCAACAACTTCTATAGCCTGACGCCCCGCGTGCTGATGAACCTGGCTGACCTGCCGGCCACCGGGGTCATCCAGCCAGGCAGCCGGGTTTCCTACCGCGACTTGTGGCGCGGCGATGCCGAAGCCCTCGCGCACTATCGCAAGGCCGTGGAAAACAACCTTGCCGCCAGCCAGCGCCTGCTCGACACCCGCGATGGCAACCGGCAGATCGGCGGCGCCCTGGGCAAAGCCGAGCGCTACCTGAACATGGCCAGCCTGGTCGCAGTGCTGCTGGCAGGCGTGGCCGTGGCGCTCTCGGCCAGCCGCTACGCCGCGCGCCGCCTGGATGCCAGCGCCTTGCTGCGCTGCCTGGGGCTGTCGCGGCACCAGGCGCTGGGCTTGTATTGCCTGCAACTGGCGATGCTCGGGCTGGTCGCCGCCCTGGCCGGCGCCCTGCTCGGCTGGCTCGCGCAACTGGGCCTGTTCCACCTACTGCACGACCTGCTGCCCAGCGTGGTGCCAGCCGGGGGCATGCTTCCGGCACTGGCCGGCATCGCCACCGGCCTGGTGGCCCTGGCCGGTTTTGCCTTGCCGCCGCTCGCCGCGCTGGGCCAGGTACCACCGTTGCGCGTGCTGCGCCGCGATCTGCTGCCCGTGCCACCGAGCAGCTGGCTGGTGTATGGCGCCGCCCTGCTCGCCCTGGGCCTGATCATGTGGCGCCTGAGCCTTGACCTGCTGCTGACCTTCGCCCTGCTCGGTGGCGGCCTGATCGCCGCGCTGCTGCTGGGCGGGCTGCTGTTGCTCGGCTTGCAAAGCCTGCGCAAGGCACTCGCTGGCGCACCGCTGACCTGGCGCCTGGGCCTTGGCCAGTTGCTGCGCCACCCGATGGCGGCAGCCGGGCAAGCCCTGGCCTTCGGCCTGATCCTGCTGGCCATGGCCTTGGTTGCGCTGCTGCGGGCAGAGTTGCTCGACACCTGGCAGGCACAACTGCCCAAGGACGCGCCCAACCACTTTGCCCTGAACATCCTGCCCGCTGACCGCGAACCGTTCGCCCAGCGCCTGCGCGAGGTGAATGCCAGTTCGGCGCCGCTCTACCCGGTGACGCCAGGCCGGCTGATTCAGATCAACGATGAACCGGTGCAACAGGTCGTCAGCAAGGATTCCGCCGGCGAGCGAGCGGTACAACGCGACCTCAGCCTGACCTGGGCCGCCGACCTGCCTGAGGGCAATACGCTAAGCGCGGGCAACTGGTGGCAGGCGCTGCCTGGCGGCAATGAAATCCCCGGCGTGTCGGTCGAGGCCGAGCTGGCTGCCAGCCTCAAGCTGCAACTGGGCGACCTGCTGACCTTCGACATCGGCGGCGAGCAGCGCCAGGCGCGGGTCAGCAGCCTGCGCCGGGTGCACTGGGACAGCTTCCAGCCGAACTTCTACATGATCTTCCAGCCGGGCACCCTGCAGGGGCTGCCAACCACCTACCTGACCAGCTTCTACCTGGCCCCAGGCCATGACCTGGACGTGGTCGCACTGTCGCGGGCGTTCCCGGCGGTGACCATCCTGCAGGTCGATGCCTTGCTCGAACAGCTCCGCAGCATCCTTGCTCAGGTCACGCTGGCGGTCGAGTATGTCTTGCTGTTCGTGCTGGCGGCGGGGCTTGCGGTATTGTTCGCCGGGCTGCAGGCGACACTGGACGAGCGGATTCGCCAAGGCGCCTTGCTGCGCGCACTGGGGGCCGCGCGCCCCTTGCTGGTCAGGGCCCGGCGCATCGAGTTCGGTTTGCTGGGGGCGGCCAGCGGGGCCTTGGCGGCACTGGGGTGCGAGCTGATCACCCTGGTGCTGTATCGCTATGCGTTCGACCTGCAGTGGAGCCCGCATCCGTGGTTGCTGGTGCTGCCCGTGGTTGGGGCGCTGCTGGTGGGTGGGGCGGGGGTATTGGGAACACGGCGAGCACTGAATGCCAGCCCGCTGGCGGTACTGCGGGAAGGTTGATGGTTGCCTGTCCCGGCCCGGCGAACTGGCCGGCACAGGCACTCCCAATTCATTGCCCGTAGTGGATGCTGTTCACATACCAGGTCGCTTGGCCGGTCGGCGTATTCACCACCACTTCATCACCCTCCTCCTTCTTGAGCAGGGCCCGGGCCATCGGCGAGTCGATCGAGATGTAGTCGTTGCGGCCATAGATCTCGTCATACCCGACAATGCGAAACTTCAGGGTCTCGCCATCATCGTTCTCGATCTCGACCCAGGCACCGAAGAACACCTTGCCTTCCTGCTGCGGCGAGTAGGCGACCACCTTCACGTCTTCAAGGCGCTTGCGCAGATAGCGGACCCGGCGGTCGATCTCACGCAGCAGCTTCTTGTTGTACTGATAGTCGGCGTTCTCGCTACGATCGCCCAGCGAAGCGGCCCAGGTCACTTTCTGGGTGATTTCCGGGCGATACACCCGCCACAGATGGTCCAGCTCCTTCTTCAGGGCCTCGTGACCTTCCGTGGTGATGATGTTGGTGCTCAACGGCGCGCTCCTCAGCGTCGGGTAATCAGGCCCTGGCGCGCAATGCGGGTAAGCTCGCCAATGACCTGGGCTGCGTCTTCGCGGGCTGGCGCCTGGATCACCGCCAGGTCGAAGCGGTCGTTGCCGAACTGCTCCAGGCGGCATGCATCTTCGGCGAACTGGATGAGAAAGGCACGAGCCTGCCCCTTGCGGCGGGACAACCCTTCAAGATGACGCAAGAGTGTGGGCTGATGCTGGCCACCGAGCAGGATGCGCGGTGTGCGGGAAGCCTGGTTGGCAGGCAATGGGCTCAAACAGACACTGGTACGTGGACAACTCATGGAGCTTCTCTCCGCCTCGCGAATCCCGCTGGGCAGCGGTGGGAGGCGTCACCGAACCAGCGCTTTAGCGGTATTTCGGATAACCCGGAGAGGGGCCAGTCCTGCGCCCCGCAAGTAGCTGTTTAAATCGGCGCAGGCGGTATGCTAGAGCGACAAGCCGCAAGCTGCAAGCCCCAAGCTGAAATGCGTTCGGCTTGGGGCTTGCAGCTTGCGTCTCGCGACCTGTCAGCGGGCGATCAGGCGGTCCAGGGACAGGCGGCCCGCGCCTTCGATCAGTACCGCCACGGTGCCGGCCAGCAGCGCCAGGGCGAACTCATAGCCGTTGTTCGACATGAACAGGCCGTTGTTGATGTGTACCGAGAAGATCGCCACGACCAGGGTCACCGTCAGTGCCAGTGCGGCCGGGCGGGCCAGCAGGCCGATCACCAGGGCCAGGCCGCCAAAGAACTCGGCGCTGCCGGACAGCAACGCCATCAGGTAGCCCGGCGCCAGGCCGATGCTTTCCATCCATTGGCCGGTGCCTTCCAGGCCGTAGCCACCGAACAGGCCGAACAGTTTTTGCGCGCCATGCGCCATGAAGATCACACCGACCAGGATGCGGATCACGCTCAGGCCCAGGCCTGCGCGAGTGGAAAGCAGCTTGCTGATTGCGTTGTTCATTTCGAAGCGTCCTTGAAAGCGGGATGTTGTGTTGGGATGGGCGCCATCATAATCAATTCAATAGATATGAAAATCGCAAAAAACCCAACATAACAATCGACAAAATTGATTTGTCAGCGAATGACCACCCGCTCCAGTGCCGTGCGTTCGCGATTGAACGCCAGGAAGTACTTGTTGACGCTGTTGACGAAGTTGACCGGCCCCATGCCGACCTGCTCCATGGCGATGCGCTCGGTCTGGAAGAACCACTGGTTACCATTGAGGCCGCGCTTGCGAGCCTCGGCGCGCATGGCCTGCACCCGCTCCGGGCCCAGGTTGTAGGCCGCCAGCACAAACGCCATGCGTTCGCGCTCGTTGATCTGCGGGCTGGCGAAGAACTTGCGGCGGATCAGCGCCAGATAGCGCGCACTGGCCTGGACATTGCCATCGACCGTGCCGGTGTCGCTGACCCCCACCCGTTGCGCAGCCGACGGGGTGATCTGCATCAGGCCGTGTGCCCCACCGCTACCGCGCGCCGCAGGGTTCAGGGTCGATTCCTTGAAGGCCAGGGCAGCCAGGTTCAGCCAGTCGATCTGCTGCGCCTCGCCATGCTTCTGCAACACCGGGCGCAGTGCATTCAAGCGTTGACGGTCCTTGCGCGCCAAGGGGTTGTGCACGCGATACTGGCGCCGGTAGATGCGCTCGAAGGCCGCATCCTGGTTTTCCGGCGCGCGATACCCCTGGAGAAAGCGATCGACCGTGGCCAGCAGCATCGTCGCATCGCGCCGCACATACCAACGCATGGCCTGCGCTTGCCCCAGTTGCACCCGGCTGTCCAGGCGCAAGTTCGGCATGACCCTGGCCCAGCGCTGGGCGATCGGGCGCTCCACCATGGTCAATGGATAGATGCCGGCCTGGACCATTTCCAGCACATCTTCCACAGCCAGGGTCGAATCGACCCATTCGATCTTGATCGGCGGCCGCTTGCGCAGCGCCAGTTGCTGGTTGATCTGCTGAATCACCGCCCCTGCCGCACTGGCACTGGTCAACGCCACCGTACGCCCGGACAGCTGCTCGGCGCGGGTGTAGCTGCGCTCGCCCTTGCGCCCGACCAGCAACAGCGGCACCTGGTCCAGTACCGGCGCACTGCTGTTGACGCCGCCTGTCACCGCCGGGTCCAGCAGCTCGCCCGGCGCGGCCAGGTCACCCTCACCGCGCTGCAGGGCGCCCAGCAGTTGTTCCTTGGCCCGCGGAATGATCTTCAGGCGGATCTGCTGGCCATCCCCGGCCCGGGCATTGAGGTAATGCTCCAGCCCGCGCAGGCGGTAATACTCGACCCCCACCGGCTCGCCCTTGATCTCACCCGAACTGTTGCGGCTCTGGTTGACCAGCACCCGCAGCACCTTGCTGCTGCGAATCTGCTGCAGGTCACGGGAGGTGTTCGCCGGTACGTTCTGCTGTGGCCCCGGCAGGCGCGCGTAGGCCGGGCCGACCGTGGTCAGCCCGAGCATCAGCAACAGGGTCAGCAGGTATCGCAGCATGCGAAATCGTGTCCGTGGTCGGTGGGCGGCAGCCATGGTGATACGCGCGATCTAGAGAAATGACGCTAAAAGACCACGGCAAGCGCCTGAAGTTCTTGGCTTTTTCCGAATATCACGCTTTTTGCTATGCTGGCCGCCCCGCGGCACGAGGTAGCACCATGCAACTGATCGATATCGGCGTCAACCTGACCAACAGCAGTTTCCATGACCAACAGGCCGCCATCGTCGAGCGCGCCATCGAGGCCGGCGTTGTGCAGATGGTACTGACCGGCACCAGCCTTGAGGTCAGCGAACAGGCACTGGAGCTGTGCCAGCAGCTCGATGGCGACGGCCAGCACCTGTTCGCCACGGCTGGCGTGCACCCACATGATGCCAAGTCATGGGATGGCAACAGCGAGCGGCGACTGCGCCAGCTGTTGGCTGAAGCACGCGTGCGCGCTGTCGGGGAATGCGGGCTGGATTTCAACCGTGACTTCTCCCCTCGCCCACTGCAGGAAAAAGCCCTGGAAGCCCAGCTGGCACTGGCGGCCGAACTGTGCCTGCCAGTGTTCCTGCACGAACGCGATGCCAGCGGGCGGCTGCTGGCCATCCTCAAGGATTACCGCGACCACCTGCCAGCCGCCGTGGTGCATTGCTTCACGGGTGAGCGCGACGCCTTGTACGCCTACCTGGACATGGACCTGCACATCGGCATCACCGGCTGGATCTGTGACGAGCGTCGCGGCACCCACCTGCACCCGCTGGTGGGCAACATTGCCGAGGGCCGGCTGATGCTGGAAAGCGATGCGCCGTACCTGCTGCCACGCAGCCTGCGGCCGAAGCCGAAAAACGGCCGTAACGAGCCGGCATTCCTGACCGAAGTGCTGCGCGAAGTAGCCCAGCATCGCAACGAAAGCCTCGAGCACTGTGCCCAGCACACCAGCGCCACGGCCAAAGCTTTCTTCCAGCTTCCTTGACACATGTCATGAGCGTCGCTCGAGTGAGCGGGCACAATGATGGCACCTTGCCAATAATGTTTCCGCTCAACTCAGAGAAGACCTACCCATGGGTGCCTGGCTTAGCAATATTTCCCTGAAGTACAAATTCTGGGCCGTCAACGCAGTGGCCTTCGTCACGACCTTGCTGCTGGTGCTTTATGCAGTGCACCTGGAGCAACGCGCCCGCGCCGATGCCGCGCAGGCCCAGGCGCAAGCCCAAGCCGAGCTGCTGGCCGCCTGGCCCGCCGGGCAGCCCCTGCCGCGCCAG
Source organism: Pseudomonas sp. LRP2-20 (assembly GCF_024349685.1). Lineage (NCBI taxonomy): Bacteria > Pseudomonadati > Pseudomonadota > Gammaproteobacteria > Pseudomonadales > Pseudomonadaceae > Pseudomonas > Pseudomonas sp. LR2-20. The sequence continues at coordinate 4,175,167 of NZ_AP025944.1, forward strand.
GCCAACCTGATTACCTGGCAGCCCGGGCAGACCCCGACCTACGCGGGTGAAAACCTCGAAGCCCTGGCCAACGGGCAAGGCTGGGTCACGCTACCGGCGGCCTGGGTCCTCGGCAACAACCCGCTGCGCGGTGCCCAGGTGCTGCACCATGGCGACCAGCAACTGGCCGTGCTGGCAGCCGCACCGAGCCTGCGCCAGGTCTTTCTCGACCGCTTCAGCAACTACGCGGTCTGCGTGCTGATCCTGATGCTGGCAATGCTTGCTGCCTCGCAGCTGCTGATCCGCTTCCTGCTGAGCCAGCTCAATACCCTCAAGGACGTGATGCTGCACGTGGAAAAGACCGGCGACCTGTCGGCCCGCGTCCCCCTGGCCTGCGGCGACGAAGTCGGCCAGATGGCCGGTGCCTTCAACGCCATGCAGGCCACCTACCACCGCGTGGTCAGCACCGTCGCCCACACCGCCGCGCAACTGGACTCCGGTGCCGCGCGCCTGGCCGCGAGCATGAACGAAGTGCGCCATGGCATGCTCGGCCAACAGAGCGAGACCGATCAGGCCGCCACGGCGATCAATGAAATGTCAGCCACCGTGCACCATATCGCCCAGCATGCCGGCGCCACCCGGGACTTGTCGCAGACCGCCGACACCCTCGCCGGCAGCGGCAAGGAAGTGGTCAGCCGGGTGCAGGATTCGATCGCCGGGCTCTCCAGCGGCGTACAGCAAACTGCCGAAATGATTCGCCAGCTCGCCGACGACAGCCAGAAGATCAACAGCGTGGTCGGGGTCATTCACAGTATTGCCGAACAGACCAACCTGCTGGCACTCAACGCCGCCATCGAAGCCGCGCGCGCAGGGGATCTGGGCCGGGGCTTTGCCGTGGTCGCCGACGAGGTGCGCAACCTGGCCAAGCGCGTACAGACGTCCACCGATGAAATCACCCGCATGGTCGCCGACCTGCAAGCCGGTACCCGCGATGCCGTGGAGTTCATGCAGGAGAGTTCGTACAAGGCCGACGATTGTGTCCGGCAGGCTCAGGAGGCCGGCGCGGCACTGGCCGAGATTACCGGCGCAGTCGCGCAGATGCGCGAGAGCAACACGCAGATTGCCGTCGCCGCCGAGCAGCAAAGCCAGGTGGCTGAAGAAATGAACCGCGCGGTGGTGAGCATCCGCGATGTCACCGAAGAGACTGTGCAGCAGACCGTCGGCTCGGCCACCACCAGCAGCCAGTTGGCGACCCTTGCCGGCGAGTTGAGCAAGGCCATTGGCCAGCTCAAGCTATAGTCGCCATAGCCAGCCTCGATTGGCCCCGCCCTCGGGGCCGCACTAAGCTTTGGGCATGATTGCAACGAAGCGCGCAACCAAGCGCGCGAGGAACCGCCCATGAGCAAACGACTGCCCAACCTGCACGCCTGGCAATGGCGTGGCTACCACCACAATCACCGGCACCCGACCAACCTGGTGTTGCACCTGATCGCCGTACCGCTGTTCATCCTCGGCGCCCTGCTGGTGCTGTCCGGCCTGTTCGCCCTGGACCTGGGGCAGATCGCCGTCGGCGTCATTGCCCTGATCGCCGGCCTGGGCCTGCAGCGCCACGGGCATCGCCTGGAAGCCGAACAACCCGAACCGTTCGCCAACCGCAAGGACGCCGTGCAGCGGCTGCTGACCGAGCAGTTCGTCACTTTCCCGCGTTTCGTGCTCAGCGGTGCCTGGTGGAAGGCCTGGCGCGAACGGCACAAGCACCGGCGCTGATGATCAGGCGAACACCGTCACCGTCTGCCGGCTCAAGGCCAGCAACTCCCCTTGCGCGCTCCATAGTGCTGCCGCCGCATGCCCGTAGCCATCGCGGGCATACTCGGTCTCGACACGGTAACGGCACCAGTCCAGCGTCGACAGTTTCGCCGTCGGCTGGATGAACTCGATGGTCCAGGTCAGCGTGCTGCCCGCCGCCGGTTGCTTGAGGAACGGCATCAGGCTCGGTGGCCAGGCATCCACCAGCGCCAGCAGGTGCGCCTCGTTGACCTGCTCTTCGGCCACATCGCGCAAACGTACCCAGCCGCCCATGTGGCGCGACTGATTGCCACTGAACGGCAGCCCCCCCACCGCCCAGCGCAAGGCGACATGGCGCATGAACTCCGGGGTGACGCCCTTGATGTAGGGCAACTCCGGCGCCGCGTGTTCAAGTGGTTTCATCTCCGCCGCAGGTGCAGCTGCAACATCGACCACCGATGATCGGCCGGCACCGAAGCTGCCCTGCACCAGCGTCACCACCTGGCCTTCCTGAATGGCCCGCCCCAGCAGCGTGCTGACCGCCTTGCCCTCGCGCAGCACTTCGACTTCGAAACGAATGGGCACATCCGCCGCAGCCGGGCTGACGAAGGTGATGGCCAGCGAGCGCACCGGGCGATCATCGGAGAGCTTCATGCGCATGCGTTCATGAACCATGGCCGCCATCAGGCCACCGAACACGGCACGCCCCTGGGCCCAGGTGGGCGGAATGCTGACCGCGTCGGGGGTTTCCCGCACGGCGTCGAGCAGTTGGTTGAAATTCATCGGCCGGCTCCTGGCTGTATGGCGAACGGTCCGCCCATACTAGCCAGCAAACTTCGCCCGATCAGCCCGCAAATCGGTCATTTGCCGGGCTAACGCTGCTTGAGCGCCGCCTGCAGCGCGTCCAGGGCGAGATCGGACTTGCGCTCGGCCTCGAGCAGTTCCTGTTGCCAGGCGGCTGTGCAAGGTGCCAGGTCGGCATGCTCCTTGGCCTGCAGCAACCACTGCAAGCGGTCATGCCACTCCCCCAGATCGCTCTGGGCCCTCTTCAGCAGGCGCTGCAGTTTCTTGCCGGCATGATCGAGTTGCGGATAGGCCTCGTCACCGTAGCGCGCGCGCTTGATCAGCAGGCGCAATCGGTGGCGATCATGGGCGGGGTCCTGCAGGGCCTTGCGCAACTTGTGCCACTGCTTGACCAGGCGCTTGTCGATGCGCTTGCCCAGCGACCTGGCCAGCCCCTCGCGATCCGCCGCACGCAAAAACAGCGGGAACGCATCGACAATCGCCAGCACCCGGGTCAGCTGCGGGCTGTCGGCAATGCTGGCGAATGTCCTGTCCCGCCCTGCCAGACGCCGCTGCCCGGCCTCGGCATGACCGCGCCTGATCAGCTCAACCGCCAGTACCTCGCGATCACGCAGGGGCGTGGTCAAGGTCCCCAATGACTTGGCCGCCGCCTCCAGCTGCTCGATCCCAGGCAGGCCCTGCAAGGGCCGCAACAGGCTGCGCAGGCGCCGCAGGTTGATGCGCAGGTCGTGCAGGGCCTCGCTGTCGGTATCGGCAGCCAGGCGCTCGCGACAGGCCAGCAGGCGCACCTGCAAGGCCAGTAGCTGGGCAACGACATGATCGAGCATGGCGGACATGTGTCGCTCCTTGGTCAGCGCCCGGCGCGCGACTCACGAATGTAGAAGCGGGCTTTTTCGGCTTTGTGGGTGCACCCTTCGTACCCTTCGAATTGCTGCTGCGTCTTGGCACCGGTCAGCAGCGACAGGGCCTTGGAATAGCTGACGGTACCGGCAAAACCTTCGGCCTTGGCCAGGTCCAGCTCCTTCCAGGCGGCATCCAGCTGAGTCGCGCAGCTCTCGCGGTAGGCCGTCTTGCCCGCGCAGCCAGCAAGGGCCAGGGCGATCAGTGGAAGGCAGATCCAGGCTTTCATCAGTAATACCTCAAAGGTCAAAAGAGTGGCTGTTCGACGCCGGTGCGATTGAAAAGTGCCCGGCCCGATGTGCTTTGCTTAGAGTAGTTCAGCACGCTCTGGATTGAAGCACAGGCGGCGATGAGTGCATTGTAGGGCCAGGGTTGTACCAGCCGGGGAAAGCTCATGAGCAAACGTGTGGCATTGGTGTTGGGATCGGGAGGCGCTCGTGGGTATGCCCATATCGGCGTGATCGAGGAAATCGAACGGCGCGGCTACGACATCGCCTGCATCGCTGGCTGCTCCATGGGCGCGGTGATTGGCGGTATCTACGCGGCAGGTAAGCTTGACGAATACCGTAACTGGATCGAAAGCCTGGACTACCTGGATGTGCTGCGCCTGGTCGACGTCAGCTTTCGCCTTGGCGCGATCCGCGGTGACAAGGTGTTCGGCCAGATTCGCAAGATCGTCGGCGACATAAACATCGAGCAGTTGCGAATCCCCTACACGGCAGTCGCGGCCGACCTCACCAACCAGCAGGAAATCTGGTTCCAGGAAGGCTGCCTGCATCAGGCCATGCGTGCTTCGGCGGCGATTCCAAGCTTGTTCACACCGGTGATGCAGGGTAACCGCATGCTGGTCGATGGCGGCATCCTCAACCCCCTGCCGATCGTACCTGTGGTGTCCAGCCACTGTGACCTGATCATCGCGGTCAACCTCAACGCCACCAACCAGAAGCAATACCAGTTGCCCGTGATCGAACGCCCGGCAGCCTTCAAGATGCGCTTCGACGCCCTGCTCAGCTCACTCGGCTCGCGCCTGCCGTTTCGGCGCAAGCCTGCCGAAGAGCTGATTCGCATCGAGCAGGAGATCGTCGCCGAAGGGCTGGCGCCCCCCAACCCGTGGCTGGCCGACACGGCCGACCCCGAGGCCCAGCAACCCGCTGCGGCGCCCGAGCGGGAAGGTGCGCCGAAGTCGGCAACCGGCTCGTTCATCATCGACAACGTCGGGCCGGCCTCGCTGCTCGACCTGATCAACCAGAGCTTCGAGGTGATGCAGACGTCGCTGGCGCAGTACAAGATTGCCGGGTATCCGCCGGATGTGCTGATCAACGTGCCCAAGCGGGTATGCCGGTTCTTCGAGTTCTACAAGGCGCCGGAGCTGATTGCCCTGGGGCGGGAGATTGCGCGGGACACGCTGGATAACTACGAAGGCGAGAAACGCTAGGTGCCGGGTTGCCTGTGCCGGCCTCTTCGCGGGTGAATCGGGGCGCTGAACCGCCGCTCCCACAGGGACTGTGCGCTGCGCTGTACTTGTGGGAGATCACCCAGCCCTGTCGGCTGCGCTGTCGCTTAGAGAACTTAGTTCGCAAGCAGTCCGCCTACCCTGTGGGAGCGGCTTTAGCCGCGAAGAATCCAACGCGGTGATGGCACCGGCTGCGCCGGTGTTCGCGGCTAAAGCCGCTCCCACAGTGTCCCTGCTAATTCAATGAGTTATGTGCAGTCCCATGAGAGCGGGTTCACCCGCGAGGAGGACGGCACAGGCAGCAGAAATGAAACAGGCCGCATCTAGCGGCCTGTTTCATCATGCATGCATCACTCAGTAGCGGGTGATGTCGGCAGTGCCTTCCAGCTGCTTGCGGTAGGCCGCGAAGTCCTGCTGGCCAGCACGCGATGCGAGGTAGCGGCGGATCTGCTGCTTCTCTTCGTCGCTGGCGGCGGCGCCTTCATTGACGCCCTTGAGCTGCAGCACGACCAGGCTGCCGTCAGCCAGGACCACACTGCCGTAGACCGGCTTGTCCTTGGCTTGCGGCTTGGGCAGGCGGAACAGCGCCTGCAACTCGGCCGGGTCGATACCGTCCTGACCACGGGTCACAGCCTCGCGCGTCTTCCACTCCTGGCCGTCGTGAGCGCCAGCAGCAGCGATGGAACCATCACGCAGGCCGGCAATCAGCTTGTCCGCCTTGGCCTTGAGTTCGGCGGTCGCCTTCTCCTTGGCCAGGTGTTCGCTGATGTTCTTGGCCACGGCTTGCAGCGGCAGTTGCTCCGGCTTGCGGTGCTCCTTGACGCGCAGCACCACGGTGGTTTCCGGGTCGAGCTCGATGGCGGTGCTGTTGGCACCTTCATCCATCACCTCTTCGGAGAACGCCGCCTGGATCACACCACGGTTGGCCGTGATGCCCTCGCCGCCTTCGCGACCGAACGCTGCGGAGGTCTGCACCTTGAGGTTCAGGTCCTGGGCCGGCTGGGCCAGGTCGGAAGCCTCGTAGGCAGCATCCTGCAGCTGCTTGCTGGCATCGACGTAGCGCTGTTCGACCAGCGGGGTCTTCAGGTCGCGGGTCAGCTTGTCCTTCAGGCTGGCGAAGCTCGGCACTTCAGGCGCCTGCTTGCCCAGCAGCTTGATCAGGTGGTAGCCGAACTCGGTGCGCACCGGGGCCGAGACCTGGCCATCGTTGAGCTTGTACAGGGCGTCTTCGAAGGCCGGGTCATACACACCCGGGCCCGCGAAGCCGAGGTCGCCGCCATTGCTGGCCGAACCCGGATCCTGGGAGAACTCCTTGGCCAGCTTGGCGAAATCTTCACCCTTGGCCAGGCGCTGTTCGATCTCTTCGGCACGGGCCTTGGCCTGGGCGTCGGTGACCTTGTCGTTGACCTCGATGAGGATATGCGCGGCATGGCGCTGTTCGGCGAGGTTGGCGATTTCCTTCTCGTACTGGGCCTTGAGCTCTTCGTCGGTGACCTTGACCTGATCGAAGAACGCCGACTTCTTCAGCTCGATGTAGTCGATGACCACCTGGTCCGGGGTCATGAACTCCTTGGCGTGCTGGTCGTAGTGCGCCTTGACTTCGTCATCGCTGACCTTGACCGCAGCCGGGTTGGCCTTGAAGGTCAGGGCAGCGAAATCGCGGGTCTGGTTTTCCAGGCGGGCAAAGGCGTCGACCTGCTGGTCGGTGACGAAGCTGCTGCCGGCAATACCGGTACGCAGCTGGCCGATCAGCATCTCTTCGGCAAGCATGTCGCGGAATTGCATGCGACCATAGCCCATCTGGCGGATGACCTGGTCGAAACGATCGGCGCTGAACTTGCCATCGACCTGGAATTCCGGCGTCTGCAGAATCACTTGATCCAGCGCGGCTTCAGAGAAGGCGAACTTGGCGTCTTCGGCACCCTGCAGCAGCAGTTTGCGATCGATCAGGCCTTTGAGCGCGGCGTCACGCAGCAGCTTTTCATCCAGCAGCGCTGGGTCAAAATCCTTGCCCAACTGTTGCATCAGCTGGCGGCGCTGCATGTCGGCGGCCTGGCTCAGCTCATTCTGGCTGATGGTGTCGCCGTTTACCTTGGCCGCGTCCTGGCTGTGGGTGGCGGCCTTGAAAATAGCTTCGAAGCCGGTCAACGCCATCAACACGACGATAAGGCCGATGATGGTCTTGGCAATCCAACCTTGTGAATTGTCCCTGATATTTTGCAGCATGCGTCCCCCAGAAACGGCTGTACCACTGCGTCGACAACCGCGGAGCGTGGGTAGAATCCTGATAAAAGAAAGGCGCATCCGAGGATGCGCCTTTTCTTAGCAAACGTGTCAGGCGGGAACGTTTGCGGCCCGCCATCAGCGTGCTCGGACCTGGCCAGGCCAGGTCCGGCTGAAAGAGACGACTTAGTTGACGGCGTCTTTCAGGCCTTTGCCAGCCTTGAAGCCTGGAACCTTGGCGGCCGCGATCTTGATCGCCTTGCCGGTTTGCGGGTTGCGGCCGGTGCGCTCGGCGCGCTCCTTGACCGAGAAGGTACCGAAACCAACCAGTACCACATCGTCACCTTGCTTCAGGGCACCGGTAACGGAGTCAATGACTGCGTCCAGCGCACGGCCGGCTACAGCTTTCGGGATGTCAGCAGATGCGGCGATAGCGTCAATCAGTTCCGACTTGTTCACTCTAAGTCCCCTTATTTCTCTATTGAGTTTGTTTCTAAGTATGTAATGAAAAGCTTATGAAACGTGCGCCGGGTGGCAGCTTGACAATAGCGTGCCGCTTTATAGCAAGGCCCCGAAAAAACTGTCAAGGAAAGCCCCCCAGCCAAAAACTACTAATGCGTGCTGATTCTTTCCTTAGCATCGCCGTCGCGTTTGTCATCTTTCGCGACAATCTCCGGAGCCACATCTGGCAAGGGCTCCGGGGCGTATTGCAGCGCAATTTGCAGGACTTCGTCAATCCATTTGACCGGTTTGATCTGCAGATCCTGTTTGATATTTTCCGGAATTTCCTTCAGATCGCGAACATTCTCCTCGGGAATGATCACCGTCTTGATCCCGCCACGGTGTGCAGCCAGCAGTTTTTCCTTCAACCCGCCGATGGCCAATACCTGGCCACGCAGGGTGATTTCACCGGTCATGGCCACATCGGCACGCACCGGGATCTGCGTCAGCGCCGACACCAGCGCGGTGCACATGCCGATACCGGCGCTCGGGCCGTCCTTCGGCGTGGCGCCTTCGGGCATGTGGATATGCACGTCGTGCTTCTCGTGGAAGTCGGCGGCAATCCCCAGACTGCGGGCGCGGCTGCGGACCACGGTCTGCGCGGCAGTGATCGACTCGACCATGACATCACCCAGCGAGCCGGTCTTGATCAGCTGACCCTTGCCAGGGATGACCACCGACTCGATGGTCAGCAGTTCGCCGCCCACCTGGGTCCAGGCAAGGCCGGTGACCTGGCCGATCTGATCCTGCTGCTCGGCCAGGCCGTAGCGGAACTTGCGCACGCCAAGCAAGTGCTCGAGCTGCTCGCTGGTGACCTTGACCTTGACCTTTTTCTGCCCGGTATGTTCCTTGACCACCTTGCGGCAGACCTTGGCAATCTGGCGCTCCAGGCCCCGTACACCAGCTTCGCGGGTGTAGTAACGAATGATGTCACGAATCGCCGAGACGTCGATGTCCAGCTCTTCGGCCTTCAAACCGTTGGCCTTGACCTGCTTGGGCGTCAGGTACTTGACCGCGATGTTGATCTTCTCGTCCTCGGTGTAGCCCGGCAGGCGGATGACTTCCATGCGGTCAAGCAGCGCCGGCGGAATGTTCATCGAGTTCGAGGTGCACAGGAACATCACATCCGAGAGGTCGTAATCGACTTCCAGGTAGTGGTCGTTGAAGTTGTGGTTCTGCTCAGGGTCGAGCACTTCCAGCAGCGCCGAGGCCGGGTCGCCACGCATGTCGCTGCCCATCTTGTCGATCTCGTCGAGCAGGAACAGCGGGTTGCGCACACCCACCTTGGTCATCTTCTGGATCAGGCGGCCAGGCATCGAACCGATGTAGGTACGACGGTGACCACGAATCTCGGCTTCGTCACGCACGCCGCCCAGGGCCATGCGCACGAACTTGCGGTTGGTCGCGGCAGCGATCGACTCGGCCAGCGAGGTCTTGCCGACGCCAGGTGGGCCAACCAGGCACAGTACCGGGCCACGGATCTTCTTCACCCGCTTCTGCACGGCGAGGTACTCGAGAATGCGTTCCTTGACCTCTTCCAGGCCATAGTGGTCGGCATCGAGAATCTCTTCGGCCTTGGCCAGGTCCAGTCGCACCTTGCTCTGGGCCTTCCACGGCACCTGCACCAGCCAGTCGAGGTAGGACCGCACCACGGTAGCCTCGGCGGACATCGGCGACATCTGCTTGAGCTTGTTCAGCTCGGCCTGGGCCTTGGTCAGGGCGTCTTTCGGCAGGCCAGCGGCTTCGATGCGCTTTTTCAGCTCTTCGACTTCGTTGTGGCCTTCGTCACCATCGCCGAGCTCCTTCTGAATGGCCTTCATCTGCTCATTCAGGTAGTACTCGCGCTGGCTGCGCTCCATCTGCTTCTTGACCCGGCCACGGATACGCTTCTCGACCTGCAGCAGGTCGATTTCGGCATCCAGCAGTGCCAGTACGTGCTCGACCCGGGTCGACAGGTCGACGATCTCGAGGATTTCCTGCTTCTGCTCGATCTTCAGCGCCATGTGCGCGGCCATGGTATCGACCAGGCGACCGGGCTCTTCGATGCTGTTCAGCGACGACAGTACTTCGGCGGGGACTTTCTTGCCCAGTTGCACGTACTGCTCGAATTGCGACAGCAGCGTGCGCACGAAGACCTCCGACTCGCGCTCGGCAGCGTCGGTTTCGTCGATCAGGGAAACTTCGGCACGGATGTGCCCTTCTACTTCGGTGAAACGCTCGACCGCGCCACGCTGCTCACCCTCGACCAGCACCTTGACAGTGCCATCGGGCAGTTTCAGCAGTTGCAATACGGTAGCGACGGTACCGACCCGATACAAAGCGTCTTCGCCTGGATCGTCATCGGCTGGGTTCTTCTGGGCCAGCAGCAGAATTTGCTTCTCGCCCGTCATCGCGGCCTCGAGGGCTTCGATAGACTTCTCACGCCCCACGAACAGTGGGATGACCATGTGCGGATAGACGACGACATCGCGCAATGGCAAAAGAGGCAAGTCGAGGGTGGTCTTCATGATTTCGCCTCTACAGCGGCCTTATGGCCGGAAACCGGTGGAAATGATGCTTGGACCTAATGTGGGGGCACGCTTGGGAAATTACAAGCGCTCGCATAGGAAAAGCAGAAAGGGGCCCGTAGGCCCCTTTCTTGCTTGCTGCCATCACCCGGCATCTACCTGGAATCAGGCGTCGGGCGCGGCCTTGGCTTGCGGCTCGCTGTTCTCGTAGATCATCAACGGCTGCGAGGTGCCTTCGATGACGCTCTCGTCGATCACCACCTTGCTGACATCCTTCTGCGAAGGAATCTCGTACATGGTGTCGAGCAGCACGCCTTCGAGGATCGAACGCAGGCCACGGGCGCCAGTCTTGCGCTCCAGGGCTTTGCGCGCGACTGCCTTGAGGGCGTCGGTGCGGAACTCGAGGTCCACGCTCTCCATCTCGAACAGCTTGGCGTACTGCTTGGTCAGGGCATTCTTCGGCTCGGTGAGGATCTGCATCAGCGCAGCCTCGTCCAGCTCGTCGAGGGTCGCCAGCACTGGCAGACGACCGACGAACTCAGGGATCAGGCCAAACTTGACCAGATCGTCCGGCTCGACTTCGCGCAGCGATTCGCCGACCTTCTTGCCCTCTTCCTTGCTGCGTACTTCGGCGCCAAAACCGATGCCACCCTTGGTGGAGCGGTTCTGGATGACCTTTTCCAGGCCGGAGAAGGCGCCACCGCAAATGAACAGGATGTTGCGGGTATCAACCTGCAGGAATTCCTGTTGCGGGTGCTTGCGGCCGCCCTGAGGCGGAACCGAAGCAACGGTGCCTTCGATCAGCTTCAGCAATGCCTGCTGCACGCCTTCACCCGAAACGTCACGGGTAATGGACGGGTTGTCCGACTTGCGCGAGATCTTGTCGATCTCGTCGATGTAGACAATGCCCATCTGGGCCTTTTCCACGTCGTAGTCGCACTTCTGCAACAGCTTCTGAATGATGTTCTCGACGTCCTCACCCACGTAACCGGCTTCGGTCAGGGTGGTGGCGTCAGCAATGGTGAACGGTACGTTCAACAGACGTGCAAGGGTTTCGGCGAGCAGGGTCTTGCCCGAGCCGGTAGGCCCGATGAGCAGGATGTTGCTCTTGCCGAGTTCGACTTCGTCGCCCTTCTTGTCACGCTGATTCAGGCGCTTGTAGTGGTTATACACCGCTACCGACAGCACCTTCTTCGCGCGCTCCTGACCGATGACGTACTGGTCCAGGATGCCGCTGATTTCTTTCGGCGAAGGCAATTTGTGCGCGCTGCTCTCGGCCTGGGCTTCCTGCACCTCCTCACGGATGATGTCGTTGCACAGGTCGACGCACTCGTCGCAGATAAATACCGAGGGCCCGGCAATCAGTTTGCGCACTTCGTGCTGGCTTTTGCCGCAGAAGGAGCAATAAAGCAATTTGCCGCTGTCCTCGCCGTTACGGGTGTCAGTCATTCGATCGATCCAATCCGGTAGGCTTGCAACACAAGATGAAGGCAATTGCGGGCTTTTTCAAGTCCGCAGGTAGGCGCTTTGCGCACCTACCTGCTCTGGCACCTGGGTTCAGGAGGCCAGTTGCCGCTTGTCGTACACCGAGTCGATCAGGCCGTACTCGGCCGCGCGCGAGGCGCTCATGAAATTGTCACGCTCGGTGTCACGCTTGATGGTCTCGAGTTCCTGGCCGGTGTGGTAGGCCAGCAGCTCGTTCAGGCGCGCCTTGATATTGAGGATTTCCTGGGCGTGGATCTCGATATCGGTGGCCTGCCCCTGGAAACCACCCAGTGGCTGGTGAATCATCACGCGCGAGTTCGGCAGGCAGTGACGCTTGCCCTTGGCACCCGCGGCCAGCAGGAATGCACCCATGCTGCAGGCCTGGCCGATGCAGATAGTCGAGACGTCCGGCTTGATGAATTGCATGGTGTCGTAGATCGACATGCCTGCAGTCACCGAGCCGCCTGGGGAGTTGATGTACAGATGGATATCCTTGTCCGGGTTTTCCGCTTCAAGGAACAGCAGCTGCGCCACCACCAGGTTGGCCATGTAATCCTCTACCGGGCCAACCAGGAAAATCACTCGCTCCTTCAACAGGCGCGAGTAGATGTCGTAGGCACGTTCGCCACGGGCGGACTGCTCGATAACCATCGGGACCAGGCCGCCTGCGGCCTGGATGTCAGAGCTCTGCTGAATATAAGAATTGCGGGACATGTCCTGCGCTCACTCCCAAATAGTCATGGCTTGATAACGCACAAGCCAGCTCGAAGGCTGGCTTGTGGGGGTTCCTACGAGAGAAGCCTGTTACTCAGCGGCGGCAGGAGCCTGTGCTGGCTTAACGGCATCTTCGTACGAGACCGATTTGTCGGTCACAGTCGCTTTCTGCAGAACAGTATCTACAACTTGTTCTTCCAGCACAACCGAACGGACTTCGTTCAGTTGCTGGTCGTTCTTGTAGTACCAGGAGATGACCTGCTCAGGCTCTTGGTAAGCCGAGGCCATTTCTTCGATCATTTCGCGAACCTTGTCTTCGTCCGGCTTCAGCTCGAACTGCTTGACCACTTCAGCGACGATCAGGCCCAGGACCACACGGCGCTTGGCTTGCTCTTCGAACAGCTCGGCTGGCAGCTGCTCAGGCTTGATGTTGCCACCGAACTGCTGAACAGCCTGCACGCGCAGACGGTTGACTTCGTTTTCCAGCAGCGCCTTCGGCACTTCGATCGGGTTGGCAGCCAGCAGACCGTCCATGACCTGGTTCTTGACCTTGGTCTTGATCGCCTGGCGCAGTTCACGCTCCATGTTCTTGCGAACTTCGGTGCGGAAGCCTTCCAGGGTCGACTCTTTGATGCCGAACTGGGCGAAGAACTCTTCGTTCAGCTCTGGCAGCACAGGTGCGGAAACACTGTTGACGGTGATGGTGAACTCGGCGGCCTTGCCGGCCAGGTCCAGGTTCTGGTAGTCCTCTGGGAAGGTCACGTTGACAACGCGCTCTTCACCCGCCTTGGCGCCAACCAGGCCGTCTTCGAAGCCAGGGATCATGCGACCGGAACCCAGTACCAGCTGGGTGCCCTTGGCGGAACCGCCGGCGAACACTTCACCGTCGACCTTGCCGACGAAATCGATGTTGACCTGGTCGTCGTTCTGCGCGGCGCGCTCGACAGCCTCGAAACGGGTGTTCTGCTTGCGCAGGACTTCCAGCATGTTGTCCAGGTCGGCGTCGGCCACTTCGGCGCTCAGGCGCTCGACGTTGATCGAGTCGAAGCCGGCAACGGTGAACTCTGGGAACACTTCGAAGATGGCAACGAATTCCAGGTCCTTGCCCTTCTCGAAGGACTTCGGCTCAACGGCCGGAGCGCCAGCCGGGTTCAGCTTCTGCTCGACGATGGCTTCGTAGAAGGAAGCCTGGACCAGGTCACCGAAAGCCTCTTGACGGGCATCGGCCTCAAAACGCTGACGGATCACGCTCATCGGCACCTTGCCTGGGCGGAAGCCCGCGACCTTGGCGCGCTTGGCAGTCTGTTGCAGACGCTTGTTGACTTCGTTCTCGACGCGCTCGGCCGGAACGGCGATGGTCATGCGGCGCTCGAGAGCGGAAGTGTTTTCAACAGAAACTTGCATGGATATTCCTCGTTGCACAGACGTTAGCCGGCGATAGCCCGACTCCAGAATCAAGGGCAAACATTCTAGTGAGTCACGCACCAGAAGTCACCCCACCCGGGACGACGGGAAACCACGCCGGTCGATTAACTTGCATGGCCCGCACGCTGAAGTGCCAGGCCTCTTTATATAGAAGGCAACGCAACGCCCACTGGCGCCCCGCAGCCGAAATACCTTGTCAAACAACTGCCGGTACGAAAGCGACGCCGTCTTATTCGGGATCGATCTCGTTGAACTGGCAGTACTCTTCCCACTCCATACCCAGCGCCTCGGCCACTTCGCGATGGGTCTCCAGGCGCATGGCCTGCAGCTGCTCGGGGCTTTCGGCGATCAACTGCAAGGCCAGCTCCCAAGGCTGAACCCCCTGCTCATCGGCGGCATCCTCGAAGGCCCACTCGATCTGCTGGGCCTGCTCACGCGGATCCAGCTCGCGGATCTCCTCGAGCAGTTGCGGATTGGCCTCAGCGAAGCGCTGCAGCGCCAGGGCCTGGCGGGCTTCTTTTGCAATCATCAGGCTGTTCCTCTGCCGGCCAACTGGGCCGGTGTTTCAACCGGCTGAAATCTAACAGCTTTTATTGGGGTGCCACCAGAGGATTGCAAGGGGGGATTGAGTTGTGGCTGCGAAGTTTCTGGCTTGAGCCTTTGGGCGCCTGCCAGATCGAGCGCCGCCCGCGCAGCGCATCGCGAGCTGCGCTCGCTCCTACGTTTGTTTCTGGCCAATTATTCCTGGGGGATTTGCGCGCGAACGCCTTGGCGCCTGACTCGATATCGCGTCGTACAAACCAGGCGGTCGCGCGCGCCTGTTACAGGCATTACTGGCCCGAAACAAACGTAGGAGCGAGCGCAGCTCGCGATGCGCCGCGCGGGCGGCGCTCGATCTCAATGCCAACACATGACCCAAGCCATGACCCCAGCAGAAACAACAAAGGCGCCCGATCTCACGATCAAGGCGCCTTTGAAAAATATGGGGTGGACGATGGGAATCGAACCCACGACAACTGGAATCACAATCCAGCGCTCTACCAACTGAGCTACGCCCACCATATTGCGGTGTTGCAGTGTTGCGATACAGCCTTACAGAAGCATGGTGCGGACGAAGAGACTCGAACTCTTACAGCTTGCGCCGCTGGAACCTAAATCCAGTGTGTCTACCAATTTCACCACGTCCGCGTAACGCTTAAAACAAAGGCGCCAGATTGTTCAATCAAAGGCGCCTTCGTCAAATATGGGGTGGACGATGGGAATCGAACCCACGACAACTGGAATCACAATCCAGCGCTCTACCAACTGAGCTACGCCCACCATATTGCATTACAGCCTTACTTGCTTGCCCAAGCTGCCTAAATGGCGCACCCGGCAGGACTCGAACCTGCGACCATCCGCTTAGAAGGCGGATGCTCTATCCAGCTGAGCTACGGGCGCTTAAGCTTTAAGCCTAACTGAACGAGGCTTTAACAGGTAACTGCTAAACCACTCATTCTGCCCGACTTCGCCAACCAGTGCTAGGCTGTGCCCGACAAGTGCGGCGAATCTTATAGGCGAGCCTCCGGGGCGTCAACACCTTTCTCCAAAAAATTTAAATTATTTAAGGGGTTAGGGGATTTGCCCGACCACCCGCCTTTGCCCTTGGGCGATGTCGTGCGAGAATGCGCCCTCTTTATTGTTCCTTTCTCGATGGTTAATCACGCGTCTATGACTGCACACCTAATCGATGGCAAGGCGATCGCCGCCAACCTGCGCAAGCAGATCGCTCAACGTGTCGAGGAGCGTCGCCAGCAAGGCCTGCGCACGCCGGGCCTGGCGGTGATCCTGGTCGGCACCGACCCCGCCTCCCAAGTCTATGTCTCGCACAAGCGCAAGGACTGCGAAGAGGTCGGCTTCATCTCCCAGGCATTCGACCTGCCCAGCGAGACCACGCAGCAAGCGCTGACCGAGCTGATCGACCGCCTCAACGACGACCCGGCCGTCGATGGCATCCTGCTGCAACTGCCGCTGCCGGCGCACCTGGACGCCTCGCTGCTGCTCGAGCGCATCCGCCCCGACAAAGACGTCGACGGCTTCCACCCATACAACATCGGCCGCCTGGCCCAGCGCATTCCACTGCTGCGCCCGTGCACGCCCAAAGGCATCATGACCCTGCTGGAAAGCACCGGTCAGGACCTGTACGGCATGAACGCGGTCATCGTCGGCGCGTCCAACATCGTTGGCCGCCCGATGGCCATGGAGCTGCTGCTGGGCGGCTGCACCGTGACCGTCTGCCACCGCTTCACCAAGGACCTGGCAGGCCACGTCGGCCGCGCCGACCTGGTGGTCGTGGCCGCCGGCAAGCCGGGCTTGGTCAAGGGTGAGTGGATCAAGGAAGGCGCCATCGTCATCGACGTCGGCATCAACCGCCAGGAAGATGGCAAGCTGGTGGGTGATGTGGTCTACGAGACCGCCCTGCCGCGCGCTGGCTGGATCACGCCGGTTCCAGGTGGCGTCGGGCCGATGACCCGTGCCTGCCTGCTGGAGAACACGCTGTATGCAGCTGAAGAGCTGCACAAGTAAGACAGCGTGACCTGAAAGCGGCACCTCTGGCAGGTGCCGTTTTTTTTGCCTGAAACGCCTGGCCATCTGCCACAGCCTCCCTACCTGGCCACAGCCGATTCGGCTGTCGCCTGCGCGAAATCAGCCGCCCCCGCTGCCGCCAGCCCCCGCTTCAGCCAGCATCGCAACGCTCCGCGCCCGACAATATCTCCAGAGCCCACACTGGAAGCGTCGCCGCAAGGAGACCCATCATGACCCGCTATATCGATGTGCAAGACCTCGCCCGCCTGGTCAACCGCAAAGGCCTGCCCACCTGCCTGGTGGAGATGGCCGAGTACATCCGCCAGGACTACCTGCGCTGGCAGGCCTTCGAGAAATGCGTACGGGTGGCCAACCACTCCCCCGGCGGCGTCATCGAGCTGATGCCGGTTTCCGATGCCAGCCTGTACGCCTTCAAGTACGTCAATGGGCACCCGAAAAACACTCAGCACGGCCTGCCCACGGTAATGGCTTTCGGCACCCTGGCCGATGTCGACACCGGCACCCCGCTGCTGCTCAGCGAGATGACCCTGACCACGGCGATCCGCACCGCAGCCACTTCGGCACTGGCAGCCCGCTACCTGGCACGCGAGGACAGCCGCAGCATGGCGCTGATCGGCAACGGCTCGCAGAGTGAATTCCAGGCCATCGCCTTCAATACCCTGGTGGGCATCGACGAGATCCGTCTGTACGACATCGACCCGGCCGCCACGGCCAAGCTGGTGGCCAACCTGGCCGGCCGCCCTGGCCTGAAGTTGATCGTCGCCGGCTCGGTTGCCGAAGCGGTGCGCGGCGCCGATATCGTCACCACCGTGACGGCCGACAAGGCCTACGCAACCATCCTCACGCCGGAAATGATCGAGCCGGGCATGCACCTGAACGCCGTGGGTGGCGACTGCCCAGGCAAGACCGAACTGCACCGTGACATCGTCGAACAGGCACGGGTGGTCGTCGAATACGAGCCGCAAAGCCGTGTCGAGGGCGAGATCCAGCAAATGCCTGAAGATTCACCGGTGGTCGAATTCTGGCAGGTGGTCGCGGGGCTTGTTCGAGGCCGTGAGGATGCGCGGCAAGTGACCTTGTTCGACTCGGTCGGATTTGCCCTGGAGGACTACTCGGCCTTGCGCTATGTGCTGGACACCGCACGCATGCTCGGCATTGGTCAGGACATCACGCTGGTGCCGAAGCTGGAAGACCCGAAAGACCTGTATTCGCTGCTACAACCACGCGTGGTTGGCGTACGGTCGATGCGCAAGGCAGACACTGCCTGCGCCTGATGCACCTCGGGGCCGCGCAGCGGCCCCGGATTACGCCTACCCTGTCCATGCCCACTCTCGAAAGAAGCCCTGCGCATGGACACCAAGGACGCCAATGCCCAACCTCTGGACCGCATCGATGAGGCCATCATCGAGGTGCTGCGTCACGATGGCCGCATCACCTTCGAAAAGCTCTCGACCCTGGTCCATCTCACGCCACGCCCCTGCCTGGAGCGCGTGCGCAAGCTTGAACGACGTGGCGTAATTCGCGGCTACGGCGCGATCATCGACCTGCAGAAGCTCGCCCCCGGCCTGTCGTTGCTGGTACTGGTGGCGCTGTCCAACCAGAGCGGGCGTGCCGCGCAAAAAGCCTTCGAAGCGACCATGCTGGCCTGCCCGCAAGTCTACGAATGTCAGCTGATCAGCGGCCACTTCGACTACAGCCTGCGCCTGCGCTGCCGCGATATGGAGCACTATCGGGTGCTGAGCGAAAGCTGGATGAACGACGACGCACTGCACATCGACAAACTGGTGGCACATCCCGAGCTGGCGTCAATCAAGTGCATGGCGCCGCAGACCGGGCAGTAACCCGATAGCCCTCGGCACGCGGGCTGCACACCTAGGCTCGCCGCTCCCCAAACCTGGAGAACGGCCATGCCCCACGCCCCCTCGCCCCACCTGGCATTCATACAACAGCGCATGCCCGCCTGGCTGACAGCGAGCACCCCGGCACAACGCAAGCAACTGGAGAAGCGCCTGCGCGACAGCCATCGCGCCACCCATCGCCTGCGCCAGCATCTGGCAACGCTGCAAGCCCCCGAAGCGTTTTGCCGCGGGCCATTGGAAGACGCCCTGGCCCACTGGTTTGCCGACCGCGAACTGCCCGATGTCGATCGGGGCTGGCTGTGGCATGCGGCCCAGCACCGCGACATGTCATGGCTGGAAGCTGCCATGCTGAATTTCGACGAAAACGACTCGGTGAAGCTATACCTGAGCAAGGATGCACCGGCAGCAACCAACCTCGACGCCGAGCGCTTCGTCAAAGGGGTCCGCAACCTCGACCTCGGCCGGCGCTACCAGGATCACCTGGCCGCCCTGCTCGATACCGCCGCCGCCCGCGCGCTACACCGGGACCAGGACCGCGCGGCCTTTGCCGCAGAACTTAGCCTGGCGAGCCTGCAGGGCAGGCTCGACCAGCGCGGTGAGGCCCTGGGCGAGGCGCTGTTGGCGGATAGCCCAGTGCCTGCTCGCCCCGTGGAATGCAATTACCTGTCGCTGTTCGATTGCCGCTTGAACGGACCGCTGGTGGTTCGCCTGCAACCACAAGCCGCCAAGGAGACCTGCCTGCTTTACCTGCCAGGGCATCCCGCCAAGGCCCTGCGCCAGTATCCTTCCTTGGCGGCGCTGGGTCAGGCGCTGACGCAGATGCTCTGGCACGACGAACAACGACGGTTTTTCCTGCGCTATGTCAGCCATGATCAGCAGCTGCATTTCGCCAGGCGCCTGCGCGAAACCCTCCTGCCCCGTTTTCCCTATGACACGTTACAGGCAGGCACGCCGGAGCTGGAAAAAGGCCAGCATATAAGCTGGCTCAGCCGCGTGTTTCCCGGCCCTCGCCAGCTGTGGCAGGCAACCCTGGACAAGAACGCACGGCTGAACTGGAGCGCCACCCCCTGGTCCCGGGACTGCTTTGCCGAGCGGGCACGCACCGCACTTGAGCGCAAGCGCCAGGATGCCGCCAGCATCGTCGTACCCACCGCGCAGCGCGATGCTCAAGCCCTGTGGAACAGCCTTGAAGGCTGGCTGCAGGCTGGGCTGAACCTGCTCAACCTTGCCAGCTTCTTTGTCCCGGGCCTGGCAGAAGCGATGCTGGTGGTTGGCGCTGCGCAACTGATCGATGAGTTTCTCGAAGGTGTGGAGGCCGCCAACGAGGGCGAAACCGACGCCGCCATCGCCCACCTGTTCGAGGTCTTCGAAAACCTGGCGCAACTGGCGGCACTGGGGGCTGCCGGGCATTTTGTCGAACCACCTGGGGCCCTGCACCAATGGCAGCGGGTTGGCCATGGCGCTGCCGAGCGCCTGTGGCATGGCGGCCTGCAGCCGTTTGCCCAGCCGCGCCCATGGCCTGCAGACACGCTACCCGGTGCCAGCGGCCTGTATACATGGCAAGGCCGGCACTGGTGGCTGCACGAAGGCCAGGCCTTCGCGCTGCAAGCCGAACCCAAGGGAGGCTGGCGCCTGGCATCCGCCACTGGCATGCGCCATCAGCCCAAACTGCTGGGCAACGGCCAGGGCACCTGGCTGCTGGAGCACGAGCGGCCGCTTGCCTGGCGTAGCCCGGTGCTGGCCCGACGCCTTGGCCAGGCGAGCGCCGGCCTGGACGACAGCACCCTGGCCCAGGCAATGCGCAGCAGCGGCTACGATGACGGCGCGCTGCGCCGGTTGCTGCACGATCACAGCCCGCTGCCGGCTCTGCTGCTGGATCACCTGGAGGCCTTCGGCGCCAGCGCCATTGCCCCGGTTGCAGCAGGTGACACTGCGGTGCTGGCCAGGGACTTCCCCTCAGTTAGCCCACGGGCGCGCAGTGAAATTCTCGCAACAGCATCGGCGCCGGACCTGGCCAGGCTCAGGCAAAGCGGCCGCCTGCCACTGCGCATGGCAGAACAGGCGCGCCTGTATCTGCGCGAGGGCCGCCTGAATCGTGCGCTGCGGGACTTGCAGCAAGGGACGGCCAACGTCGACCGCGACCGCCTGGTATTCGCCAACCTGCCGCGCCTGCCTGGCTGGTCGGGCGACATAAGGCTGGAGCTGGTTGAAGACGGCCGCCTGATCGAGCTGGCCAATGCGCAGGGCGCAACTACCAGACGGGTGCTGCGCAGCGCCGGTGGCTACGAGCCGAGCGATGCAAACGGCGAAATCCTCGGCAATCGCGATGCCTTGCTGGCCACGCTGCTGCGTGCCCTGCCCGACAGCGAGCGCAATGCCCTCAAGCTGAACATCCATGACACGACAGGCCTGCGCGATGCGCTGTTCGCGCTGGCCTGCAAGGACCGCGAAGCAACCGCCAGGGACCTGGGCATGGCGCCGCTGCGACGGATGTACAACCCACCCGCGCGGCTACCGGGCAGCCAGCGCCTGGGCTACCCCCTCAGTGGCCGGGGCCGGGGCTGGCTGACTGCCGACGAAGTGTTCGACCAGTTGTATCCGGGCGGCAACCTTGAAGAACGCCAACTATTGCGCCAGCGCCTGCAGCACGAGGCACGCCAGGTGCCGGGCGGTTTCCACGCCATGCTGGAACGCCTGCTCAGCGAGTACCGACAACTGGATCACGAGCTTCAGGCCTGGGTCGACAGCGCCCACGCCGAACAACGTGCCGCGCGCGACCAGCTGGCCCAGCGCATACGCCGAGCGTGGCGCAGGGAAAGCCCCGAAGCCCCGACAGGTGCCATTGACTTCGTCATACTCGAAATCGACGCGGCGCAGGTCCAGGCCCTGCCAAACCTGAGCGTGACGCTGCCGCACGTGCGCGACTTGCATATCAGCGGGCTGGCCGAACACGCCGATGCCCAACTCGATGGCTTTCTGCGCGCCTTCCCCCGGGTTCGCCATCTCGACCTTGAACAGAATGCCCTGCAGGCCTTGCCGCCGGCATTGGCCGAACTCGGTGAAATTCAATCGCTCGACTTGTCCCACAACCAGCTCGACCTGTCCCGGCAGGCCGATCTGGATATCCTCACGCGCCTGACCCAGCTCCAGCGCCTGAACCTGTCCAGCAGCCTGCAACAACTGGCTGTCAGCACCCTCGAGCGCCTGGCCAGCCTGCCACAGCTGAGCTTCTTCCAAGCCGACCTCAATACCCTGGCCTTCGGCGCAGAACACTTCCAGGCGTTGCAACGCTGGCCGAGCCTGACCCACCTCGAACTGGGCTGCAACGAGATTGCCCTGAGCGAAGCAAGCCGCGGCGCGCTGGCCGGCCTTGACCGGCTGCGCATGCTGTCGCTGCGCTACAACCCCCTGGAACTGGCACCAGACATCACCGGCTGGACGGCGCTCGAACAGCTCGACCTGGAGCGCACGTCGATCGCCGACTGGCCTGCGGGGTTGACCGAGCTGATGGATCAGCAGCCACTGAACCTGAGGGCCATCGACCTGAGCCTCAACGAGCTGAGCGATGCTCCCCAACTGCGCGACACAGCCTTCGCCCGGCGTATACGGGAAGGCCACGCTGAAATGACTTACTCCTTCGATGACAACCCATTCTCCGAGCAAGCCCTGCAGCGGCTTGACGAGGCCGGGCTGCCCGCGCTGCTCAACGACTCGGAAGACGAGGATTGGTCCACCGGCTGGCCCGGTGCGTTGCGTGCCCATCTGGCGCAGCTGTGGATGGACGAAAACTGGCAGCCGCTGTTCGACCTCTACCAGCGCCTGCCCGGCACGGCCGACTATCAGCACCACAGGGCCGCGATGGACTTGCGCATGCGTCAGGTGTTGCAGACCTTGGTCACCGGAGCCGGCGAGCAGGCGGCAGGTAACGGTTTTGCCGAACTCCAGCAACAGATCAACGACCTGCTGCACGACGCCGCCACGCAATGCGTCGACCAGGCCAGCCTGCTGTTCCAGCAGGTGGAAACCGAAGTCACCCTGTGGCAGTCGGTATCCCGGGCCGCAGCTGATGCGAATGACGAACAGGCTGCGCTGGAAACCTTGGCCGGTGTCTATCGCCAGCAGTTGCTCGACGCCCACATCGGCGACCTGTACAACGCCCGCAGGGCCAGGCGCACGGCCCTGGCCAATGCCCGCAGCCCGGCTCAGCGCGCGGCGGCCCCTGCCCTTTCAGCGCTCGACGACCTCGCCGATGCGCGACTGAGCGAGCCCGGCTTCCTGCTGGACGAGCTGGAAATGGCGCTCTACGCCCGCATCCGCCTGCGGCAGCGGCTGCGCCTCCCGGCGCAACCTGACGGGATGCAGTTTGAATACCTCGCTCGCCTGAGCGATGCCACGCTCCAGCGCCTGGAACAGAGCGTGTGGTCCGCAGGTGCAGCGCCTCAGCTGGATCCATGGCTGGCTGCACAGCACTTCTGGCCGCGCTGGCTGCGCCGCTTGCGCCCGCAAGCGTTCCAGGCTTTCGAGCTGGAATGGGAAGGTGCCGCGGAGTATTTCGATACACTGAACGAAGCGGCACCCGCGGGTGCCTACAGCGGGCCAGCGGTGCCTGAACGCTACATCGCCCTGCTGGAAGCCGAGCTGGCAGAGATCAACTGGCGCCAGCAGGGCGTACTGCAACGCATTGACTTGTCCAGCGACAGCGCCCGGTACCAGCGAGCAGCCGATCTGCTGAAACACAGCCGTGACCAAGCGTTGCAGCAATTGATGCAGCAATTGACCCGCACCCTCAGCGAAGCCAACCCGCAGGCATTCTCCCCACACGCCGAATGACCTGACAGAGCCAGCCCGTGCCCGGCGCGGGCTGCACCCGCCGGACCAGCCCCGCCCTCGACACGCCCCTGGCAAGCAGCTTGCAAGTCATCCACCGGGGCGGGGCGGCCACTGCGATTTCCTCAGGTCTTAGACAAAGCGGCGAATCGACGGCCTGCACCGTACTAGAGCCGAAGCGCTCACCTTGCCCCATAACTGGTCAGACCGGTAAGGCCAAAATCCCTTGCAATGTCGGATTTTTCGCGGTTTTATGATCCGGCGCTGAACAAACCGGTAAGACCACAATAATTAAGTCCTGCGCTCTTTCGCCCCGTGCGGCACCGAAGCAAGGACACCGATCTGAGATCCCTCCCATGCTCAAATGGTGCTCGCGTTCGATCTTCCTGCAAGTCGTGCTTGGCCTTGCCCTCGGCATCGCCTGCGGCCTCAGCTTCCCCGACCTTTCCCTGCAGCTCAAACCCCTCGGCGACGGCTTCATCAAGCTGATCAAGATGCTCATCGGCCTGATCGTGTTCTGTGTGGTGGTCAGCGGCATTTCCGGCGCCGGCGACCTGAAGAAGGTCGGGCGCATCGGCCTGAAATCGGTGATCTACTTCGAAGTGCTGACCACCATCGCCCTGGTCATCGGCCTGGTGTTCGCCTTCAGCAGCGGCATCGGCAGCGGCGCCAACATCCACCTCGACCAGCTGTCCAGCGCCGACGCCAGCAGCCTGGCCGAGCGCGGCCAGCACATCCATGGCGCCACGGCGTTCTTCATGGACCTGATCCCGACCTCGGTGATCGGTGCCTTCGCCGACAACAACATCCTCCAGGTGCTGCTGTTCTCGGTGCTGTTCGGCAGCGCCCTGAACCTGGTGGGCGAGTCGGCCGCCGGCATCTCGCGGCTGATCAACGAGCTGAGCCACGTGATCTTCCGCATCATGGGCATGATCGTGCGCCTGGCACCGATCGGTGTATTCGGTGCCATCGCCTTCACCACCAGCAAGTACGGCCTGGAGTCGCTGCAGCACCTGGGTGGCCTGGTGGCACTGTTCTACCTGACCTGCGCCGGCTTCGTGCTGATCGTCCTGGGCACCGTGATGCGCGTGTCGGGCCTGAAACTGCTGCCGTTCATCAAGTACCTGCGTGAAGAGCTGACCATCGTGCTCGGTACCGCGTCATCCGACGCGGTGCTGCCGCAGATCATGCGCAAGCTGGAACACCTGGGCATTGGCAGCTCCACCGTCGGCCTGGTGATCCCCACCGGCTACTCGTTCAACCTCGATGGTTTCTCCATTTACCTGACCCTGGCCATCGTGTTCATCGCCAACGCCACCGGCACGCCACTGGAAATGACCGACCTGCTGACCATCCTGCTGGTATCGCTGGTGACCTCCAAGGGCGCTCACGGCATCCCAGGCTCGGCGCTGGTGATCCTTGCCGCAACCCTGACTGCCGTGCCGGCGATCCCGGTGGTGGGCCTGGTGCTGGTGCTGGCGGTGGACTGGTTCATGGGCATTGGCCGGGCACTGACCAACCTGATCGGCAACTGCGTGGCCACCGTGGCCATTGCCCGCTGGGAAAAGGACATCGACCTGGAACGTGCGCAGAACGTGCTCGATGGCAAACCCGGCTTCGCCCCTGCGCCACGCAAGCAAGCCACCCCCCATCAACAGGAATTCTGAGCCCATGTGGCCGGCGCTGACGCCGGCCCTTCCAGGAGCGAACCGTGATCAGCTCATCGACCGTCGTCAACTCAGTGGTGGAAAAACTGCGCCAGGCCCTGGCCCGTGGCCAGTGGCGCTCCGGCGACATGCTGCCCGGCCAGCGCGAACTGGCCGAGCAACTGGGCATCAGCCGCCCCAGCCTGCGCGAAGCCGTGACCGTGCTGGAAACCCTGGGCCTGGTGCGTGCGCTGCCAGGCAAGGGGGTGCTGGTGCTGGATGCCGAGGCAGCGACCCAGGACCCGACCAGCGAAAGCGCCGCAGCTGCGAGCCTGGCCGATGTGCTGGAGCTGCGCTACACCCTCGAACCGTTCATCGTCGGCCTGGTCGCGCAATCGGCCAACAACCAGGACATCGGCCAGCTGCGCCTGACCCTGATGGACATGCGCGAGGCCCTGGAAGCCGATGACAGCGAAGCCGGGGTCAAGGCCTACATCGCGTTCCACGAGGCACTGTTCGCCCTGACCACCAACCCGATCTTCCAGAGCGTGGTGCAGCAGACCGGCAACGCGCTCAAGCAGAGCGCCAGCATGCTGCGCAACTCGCCCGAGCACCTGGCCGCGCGGCTCAAGGAAAACGAAGCCGTGGTGCGCGCCATTCGCGAGCGCAACAGCGCCCAGGCCAGCGCCCAGATGCGCCAGCACATCCTCGCCGAGGGCCAGCGCATGGGCATTCAACTCAACATCCCGGACGACCAGCCCGGCCAATGACCCCAGGAGAGCGACCATGACCGCCTGCGCCCACGCCGCCCCCCGCCTGCCTGCCCTGCTCGCCGCCGGCGAGACCCGCCTGTCGGCCGAGCAGATCTACCCGCGCCTGTTCGACGCGATCCTCGAACAGCGCCTGCCGCCCGGCAGCCTGTTGCCCGAACAGGCCCTGGGCAATGCCTTCGGGGTCAGCCGCACGGTGATCCGCCGGGTGCTCGGGCGCCTGTCGGACCAGCAAGTGGTGGTGCAGCGGCCCAGCCACACCGCCCACCTGGCCGCCCCCGACCCTGAGCAGGCACGCCAGGTGCTCAGCGCCCGGCGCCTGGCCGAAACCACCCTGATCAGCCTGGCCGCCCAGCGCGCCCGGCCGGCGCAGATCCGCCAACTGCGCCAGCTGGTCGAGCGCGAGCGCCAGCACCACGAACGCGGCGAACGCTGCGCCGCGATCCGCCTGGGGGGCGAGTTTCACCTCAAGCTCGCCCAGGTCGCGGCCAATGCACCGCTGGCGCGCTTTCTCAACGGCCTGGTGCCGATGACCTCATTGATCATCGCCCGCTATGAGTCGCCTTGCTGCGACCACTGCGCCTGGGAGGAACATGCGGCGATCATCGATGCCGTGGAAGCCGGTGATGGGGGGTCAGCGCTGGCGTTGATGCATGATCATCTCGACCGCCTGGAAGACAAGCTCGACCTCGAATGACTCGGGGCCGCTCCCACAGGGCTGGGTGATCTCCCACAGGTACTGCGCTGAACCCGAGCATCGCGCGGCAGCTGTAGGAGCCGCGCTTGCCGGCGATGGGCTGCACAGCAGCCCCATGAGCACCGCCCTATACTCGGATAACCACCCAGCCTCTACCCCAGGGAGGCAGCCGAGTGAGCCCACGCCTATTGATTGTGCTGTGCCTTTTGCTGGCCATCACCGGCTGCGCCGGCAAACGCTCGCCTCCCCCGCCGCCTCCAGCGGTGCTCGATCCCGCCACCTGGCAGCGCATCGACCAGGAACTGATCGAGGCGTCGGTCGGCGCCGCCGGCTCTGCCAACGACTATGCCCGGCGTTCGATGCGGGTGTGGAAGGAGCAGGTGCAGCAACGTACCGAACAGGACTTCATCCCCTGGTTCACCGGCTACTGGACCCAACAATGGCTGACCATGAAAGTGGCCTGGTACAAGCTCGACAGCGGCGAGGGCCGCGAGCCTGCAGAAAAGCGCCTGGCGCTGTACCTGCAGGAGCAGTACCACGATCGAGTGATCGAACCGGTGGCCGAACAGATCAACCCCGAGGGCATCCGCGATCGGGCCTGCGAGCTGTACGTGCAACTGCTCGGCCAGCAACTGCCGGCCATCATCCAGCGCTACCATGCCGCGCCCGAAGCATTCAGCCAGCGCCTGAACCGCATCCCGGCGATCAACCTGGGGCCACCATCCGCCCGCAATGCCACGCTCTATCAGTTGCTGCGGGCCAAGTCGCTGGAGCAGCAGCCGGCCTGGCTGGCGTTGCGCGAGCACTTGCACAAGCAGGCCAGCAAAGGCCCCGGGAAAACGGATGTGAGCTTGTCGTCCGTGGCGAACAATGCCAGTGAAAAACTCGGTGCCACCCTGGCGCCGCGCGGTATCGCCAGCGCCGTGGCCAGCGCGGTGGGCAAGGTGGCCGGGGCGATGATCTCGATTGCAGCGACCGGCTACGGGATCATGACCCATAACCGTGACCAGCCAGAGATGGTCGAGCAATTGCGGGTCATCCTCAACGTCGCACTCAACCAGGAATGGCAGGAGCTGATGGAGAACCGCCAGAGCGGCGCGCTGGCGGGGGTGTACTACTTGTCAGGGCAGGTCGAGGACAGCCTGCTGGCCACCGCACCACAGCCGTCCATCGAGCAGCAGGCGCAACAGCGCCAAGCGCCAGCACCACAGGAACCCTTGCTGATTCGCCTGCCTTAGTCTCCTGCATCGGCCTCTTCGCGGCTAAAGCCGCTCCCACAGGATTGCCACTGCAGCAAGGGCCTGCGCAGTTCCTGTGGGAGCGGCTTTAGCCGCGAAGAGGCCAGACCTGCCAGCATCAGGCAGTGGCCATGGCCGAAGTCGGCAGGCCAAAGATCCGGTCGAACGCCCAGTTGTAGGCAAAGGTGTAGCACGGGATCAGAATGATGAACGCCAGGTCCACCAGAAACGCCTCCACCAGGCTCATGTCCAACCACCAGGCGATCAGCGGAATCAAGTAGACCACCAAGGTCAGCTGGAAGCCGACAGCATGCGCCACTCGCCGTGCCACGCTGCGTCCACGTGTGGCCTGACGGCTCTCCCAGTACTCGAACAGGCTGTTGTAGATCAGGTTCCAGAGCATGGCGATGGAGGTGATCATCACTGCCAGCGGCCCGGTGTGCGACGCCTGGGTGTCCGACAGGTAGGCCAGCCCGAGCGTCGACATGCACAGGCCGATCAGTTCATAAAAGGTCACGTAGACCAGTTTGCGTTTGATGCCCTGCACGGGTTACCTCATGTGTCGCAATACAATGAGGCGCAAGGATGATTCAATCCGCTTGACAGGAAAAGTCAGCAGCTTTCAGATTGACTGACAGGAGGCTGCCATGAATTTTTCCAGCGACAACATCCAGCTGTTTCTCGCCGTGCTCGACCGCGGTTCGTTTTCCGCCGCCGCCCGCGCCCTGCAGCGCGTGCCCTCGGCAGTCAGCATGGGCATCGGCAACCTTGAAGCCGAACTGGGCTACCCCCTGTTCGAGCGCGGCCCACGCGAAGTCCGCGCCACCGCCCAGGCCCTGGCCCTGGAACCCCATGCGCGGCTGATCGCCGAACAGCTGGGCTTGCTGCAAGTGCACGCGCTGGAGCTGTCCCAAGGCCTGGAAAGCAACCTGACCCTGGCCGTGGTCCCCGATATCGACCATCGTCCGCTGCTGGCGGCCATTGCCAGCCTCGGCGCACGCTACCCGCTGCTCGACATCCAGCTGCTCAGCGCCCCTCAGGAAGAAGCCCTGCACCTGCTCGACATTGGCCGCGCCGACCTGTGCCTGGCCTTCGCCGGCCTGCAGGTCGATGCCCGCCGCAGCTTCCAGCACGTCGGCATGGAGTCGCTGGTGGCCACCTTGTCGCCGGCCCACCCGGCCCTGCTCGAAGGCCGTATCCACTACCTCGAGGACCTGGTCAATGTGCGCCAGATCCTGGTCCGCAGCCGAGACCTGCCGCTGCTCGACCCGCGCCCGCTGATCGGCGCCACGCACTGGTCCACCGACAGTTTCGACCTGGCCTTGCAAATGGTCGAAGCCGGCCTCGGCTGGGGTGACCTGCCACTGGCCCGCGTGGCGCCGCTGGTCGATGCCGGGCGCCTGGTGCGCCTGCAATTTCGCAACACCCGCAACGAACTGCAGCTGCCGATCCATGCCTTGTGGCGCAAGCAGCAACCGCTGCGCCAGGGCGCACGCCTGCTGATCGACCTGCTAGCCGCCGGCTAGCCCACCGTCCGTCGACCTGAGGCAAAGAAAATAAGTAAGTGTTTCAACCTTTTACCGGCCGCGCCGATATCCCAGAGGACAGGACCCGCCATCGCGCCACAAGCGCCTGGCGCCCTCCCCTCAATGGCTCAAGGTCTCGAAACATGAACCTGAAATTTCGCCACAAAATCCTCCTCAGCGCCTGCGGTGTCGTGGTGCTGGCCTTTGCGCTGTTCACGCTCTACAACGACTATCTGCAACGCAACACCCTTCGCCAGAACATCGAATCTTCCGTGCAGCAAGCCGGCGCGCTAACCGCCAGCAGCGTGCAGAACTGGATGAGCGGGCGCATTCTGGTGCTGGAAAACCTGGCGCAGGACATTGCCGAACAAGGGGCAGGAGGCACCCTCGGCGGGCTGATCGAGCAGCCTTCCTATACGCGAAATTTCCTGTTCACCTACCTGGGCCAAGCCAACGGCGTGTTCACCCAGCGCCCTGATACCCAGATGCCGGCCGGTTACGATCCACGCCAGCGACCGTGGTACAGCAGCGCGGCCAGCGCCGGCCAGACCGTGCTCACTGCACCCTACCAAGGCGCAGTCGGCGGCCTGATGGTGACCATCGCGGTACCGGTGAAAAGCAAGCACAGCGGTGAGCTGATCGGCGTGGTCGGCGGCGACCTGACCCTCGACACCCTGGTCGAGATCATCAACTCGGTCGACTTCGGTGGCATCGGCCACGCCTTCCTCGCCGACAGCAGCGGCCAGGTGATCGTCAGCCCGGACAAGGGCCAGCTGATGAAGAACCTCAAGGACATCTACCCCGGCAGCGGCCTGCGCGTGACCACGGGCATGCAGGATGTCACCCTCAACGGCGAGGACCGGCTGATCTCGTTCGCCCCGGTCGCCGGCCTGCCGTCGGCACAGTGGTACATCGGCCTGTCGATCGACAAGGCCAAGGCCTACGCCGCACTCAGCCAGTTCCGCACCTCGGCGATCATCGCCATGCTCATCGCCGTGGCCGTCATCGCCGGGCTGCTCGGCCTGCTGATTCCGGTGCTGATGCGCCCGCTGACCACCATGGGCCGCGCCATGCGCGACATCGCCGAAGGTGAAGGCGACCTGACCCGCCGCCTCGACGTGCAGCACAAGGACGAATTCGGCGAACTGGCCAGCTCGTTCAACCGCTTCGTCGAACGCATCCACAGCTCGATCAGCGAAGTGTCCTCGGCCACCCGCCTGGTGCACGACCTGTCGGAAAAAGTGGTCAACGCGTCCAATGCCTCGATCATCGGTTCCGAAGAGCAGAGCATGCGCACCAACAGTGTGGCGGCGGCGATCAACCAGCTGGGCGCCGCCACTCAGGAAATCGCCCGCAACGCGGCCGATGCCTCACAACACGCCAGCGGCGCCAGCGAGCAGGCCCATGGCGGCCGTGAAGTGGTCGAGCAGGCGATCAGCGCCATGACCGCGCTGTCGCAGCGCATCAGCGAGTCGTGCGAACAGATCGAAACCCTCAATGCCAGCACCGACGAGATCGGCAAGATCCTCGACGTGATCAAGGGCATTTCCCAGCAGACCAACCTGCTGGCCCTCAACGCCGCCATCGAGGCCGCCCGTGCCGGTGAGGCTGGGCGCGGCTTTGCCGTGGTCGCCGACGAAGTACGCAACCTGGCCCATCGGACCCAGGAATCGGCCGAAGAGATCCACCGCATGATCACCAGCCTGCAGGTGGGTTCACGCGAGGCGGTGCACACCATGAACACCAGCCAGGTATCGAGCGAACAGACCGTGCAGGTGGCCAACCAGGCTGGCGAACGCCTGGCCAGCGTGACCCAGCGCATCGGCGAAATCGACGGCATGAACCAGTCGGTGGCCACGGCTACCGAAGAGCAGACCGCAGTGGTGGATAGCCTGAACCTGGACATCACCCAGATCAACGCGCTGAACCAGCAAGGGGTGGAGAACCTCAACCAGACCCTGCAGCATTGCGATGCCCTGGCTCAGCAGGCTGGGCGCCTGAAGCAGCTGGTGGGCAGTTTCCGTATCTGAGGCCTGGGTGCAGGGCTGGGGTTTTGTGCTGGGGCAAACATCGAGCGCCGCCCGCGCGGCGCATCGCGAGCTGCGCTCGCTCCTACGTTTGTTTCGGGCCAATTATTCCTGGGGGATTTGTGCGCGAACGCTTTGGCGCATGACGCGATATCGCGTCGTGCGGACAAGGCGTTCGCGCGCGCCTGTGACAGGCGTTACTGGCCAGAAACAAACGTAGGAGCGAGCGCAGCTCGCGATGCGCCGCGCGGGCGGCGCTCGATTTCACAGGCGCCAGAAACCTCCCGCCAGGCACTCCCAACCCCAACCTCGGTTATAACCTAATAACGAACAAGTCTATTTGGCTATAAAAACTCCCTATATGCTGGCACTCATCCGATAACGGGCAAAGCTGGGCAGTCGAGTAGCGTATGGATGTAGGATCTTTCGGTTTCACCATTGCCGGACTGGTTGTGGGTTTCATCGTCGGCATGACCGGCGTCGGCGGCGGCTCGCTGATGACCCCGATCCTGCTGTGGTTCGGTATCAACCCGGCAACTGCCGTGGGCACTGACCTGCTGTATGCCGCCATCACCAAGGGCAGTGGCGTCTGGGTGCATGCCCGCAACAAGAACATCGACTGGAAGATCACCGGCCTGCTCAGCCTCGGCAGCGTGCCGGCGGCGGCGCTGACCCTGTGGTTCCTCAGCACCCTGCACACCGACACCACGGCGCTTAACGCAATCATCAAGCAGGGCCTGGCGGTGGTTCTGATCCTCACCGCGCTGGCGATTCTGTTCAAATCGCGCCTGCAGGCGTTCGCCAGTCGCCACGCCGGTGACCACTACCACCTCAGCGACCGCAGCCTGAACATCCTCACCGTGCTGACCGGTGTGGTGCTGGGCATCATGGTCACCCTGACCTCCATTGGTGCCGGTGCCTTGGGCACCGTGGCGCTGTTCCTGCTCTACCCGTTCCTGGCCACCCGCCGCCTGGTCGGCACCGAAATCGCCCACGCCGTACCCCTGACCCTGGTCGCCGGTATCGGCCACGCCGGCATGGGCAACATGGACTGGTCGCTGCTGGGCTACCTGCTGCTGGGCTCGCTGCCAGGCATCTACCTGGGCAGCCACCTCACCGGGCGCATCTCCGACCGCGTGCTGCGCCCTTGCCTGGCCACCATGTTGCTGCTGATCGGCTACAAGTTGGCGTTCTGACCACGCAAACGGCGCTTGCTCAGCCCAGACGCAAGCGCCATTGCCCGGTAAAGCTCAGCTCCACCCGCGACAACGGCAGCACATCGATCCGCTGCGCGGCCGCCAGCGGGCACTCCAGCACCGTCACCAGCGCAGCGCGAATCACCCACGGGTGAGTCACCGCCAGCCATTCACCGGGCCTGTCGAAGGCCATCAACCATGCCCCAACGCGTTTGCACAGCTGCGCGAACGACTCGCCGCCATGGGGCGCGCTGAGCGGATCCTCAAGCCACTGCGCCAACGCCTGCGGCTGCTCGGCCTGCAATTGCTTGAGCGGCAAGCCCTGCCAGTGGCCAAGGGCGCAATCGGCCAACGCCGGCTCAATCTGCACCTGCGGCGAGAGCCACGCCGCCGTCTGTGCTGCACGCCGCTCCGGCGCAGCCAGCAGCTGCGTGTCGGGAGTGCTCACCCAAGGCTCCACGGCCAAAGGCAAGATGCCGTCGTCGGGGTGTGCCAGGCGCCCGTTCTTCTGGGCCTGGGTCAGGGCATGGCAGAGCAAGGTCAGGCGTACGGCTTTCACCAGGGGCGTTCTTTATTGAGGGTCAGGCCGACTGGTTTAACACGCTGGCCACATTTTTACTGCAACAAAGTCACGCCAAGGCGGAACGCCGGGTTAGCATCGCCACTCCAAATCAGGCGAAATGCCAGCAGAGCCAGACCAATGCCCATCACTACCCCCAGCCCCTTGCTGCTCGCCCTGCGCGAAGGCACCCGTGACTGCCACAAGGCTCTGGAGGCGCGCCTGCCCTTCTTCAGCCCTGGCTTCGACAGCGCCGCCTACCGCCGCCTGCTGCAGGCCTATTACGGTTTCCATGCCCCCCTGGAACATCACCTGAGCGAGTATCAGGGACCAGAACGCCGCAAGACCGCGACCTTGGCCCGCGACCTGCTGGCGCTGAACCTGAGTGAAGCCGACATCGCCGCCCTGCCACAGTGCCAGGCATTGCCGGCCATCCGCGACGAGGCCAGCGCGCTGGGCGTGATGTACGTGCTGGAAGGCTCGACGCTGGGTGGCCAGGTGCTCAAGCGGGCAATGGCCGAGCGCCTGGGCATCGGCCACGACAGCGGTGCCGCCTTCCTCGACGTGTACGGCGAGCTGACCGGCAGCTACTGGCGAAGCTTCCTCGAACGGCTTGGCCAGGCATCGGCCGCAGCGCCGGCACAGGCCATCACGGTACAGGCCGCCGTCGACACCTTCACCTGCTTCGAAGCGTGGCTCGACCAGCGCAATGTCCTGAATTAGCGCCTGCCTTGGGGGCTATTCGGCGCTTTGCCACTATTAATTGGCAGCGCCGGTACTCGTTCCTTGCTGTATCCAATGACAACAAGGAAGTCGCTTCATGACCAATATGACACGTCGCTCGTTGGTGGGCCTGGGCCTGGCTGTGCCGTTGCTTGGCCAACTGGGCTGGGCCGGCGAAACCACCGTTGCGCCAGGCGCCGGACAAGGCCCGGTGCGCATCAACTACAACGAAAGCCCCTGGGGCCCGAGCCCCGCTGCCCGTCAGGCGATGCGTGACGGCATCGAGCAATGCGGGCGCTACCCGTACAAGGCGCAGTACCGCCTGATCGACACCTTCGCTGCCGAGCATGGCCTGGCGTCGTCGCAGGTCCAGGTGTTCTGTGGCTCGAAACTGGCCCTGCAGCACGCCGTGATGGCCTTCGCCGGCCCGCGCAGCCTGGTGCTTGCCGAACCTTCCTATGAAGCGGCCGCCGAAGCCGCCAAAGGCCATGGCAGCACCGTGCACGCAGTAGCGCTGGACGCGCGCCATGCCCATGACATCGACGCCATGCTGGCGGCCGACAGTAGCCCCGGGCTGATCTACCTGTGCAACCCCAACAATCCCACCGGCACACTCACCCCACGGCGCGATATCGAGCGCCTGCTCAAGCACGCACCGGCCGGCAGCGTGGTGCTGGTGGACGAGGCCTACATCCATTTCAGCGATGCCCAGAGCTGCATTAGCCTGATCAAGGAGCACCCGCAGCTGTTGGTGCTGCAGACGTTCTCCAAGCTCTACGGCATGGCCGGGGCGCGCCTTGGCCTGGCCATCGGCCAGGCGCCATTGCTCAAGCGCCTGGAGGTGTATGACGGCGACAACGTTGCCGCTGCATCGACCTTGCTGGCGGGGTTGGCGAGCCTGAATGATAGCCAGCTGGTGCCCCGGCGCAAGGCTGAGAACGCCCGCCTGCGCGACCACACCATCGCCTGGCTGGGCGAGCGCGGTTGGCGCTGCACAGCGTCACAGACCAACTGCTTCATGATCGACATGCGCGGGCCGGCCCAGCCAGTAGTGGAACGGCTGGCCAAACAGGGCGTGCTGGTAGGCCGGGTGTGGCCCAGCTGGCCGAACTGGGTGCGGGTGAGTGTCGGCGATGAACAGGACATGCTGCGCTTTCGGCACGCCTTTGCCAGGGTGACCGCCGGCTGAAAGGTAGATGCAATGGAGTGCCCTACAGGCCTATACTTCATTTGACGAAAAAAACCAGTCAATTGACGGAGGCGTGATGAGTACTTCAATCGCCCAACAGCGTCACGAAAAAGCCAAAGAAGATGTGCGCAGTTCTGGCATCGACGAATTCTGGGCATTCAGCGCCAGCCGCTATGCACTCAGGGAGTCGGAGCGACTGGTGCAGATCAAGCGCGGCTTTTCTGCCCACCTCTTCCGAGCTGTGCGCTACACTTTCAACCTCGAAGAACCCAGCCTGGCATTGCTGCTCAATGCCTCGATCTCCACGCTGGAGCGGCGTGTTCGGGAGCACGAAGTGCTCGATACCGTTGCCTCCGAACGCCTGGACCGCATCGCCTCGGTGTCCCATCTGGCCGAGGAGGTGTTCGAGAGCCGCGACGCTGCAGCACAGTGGCTATCGAAGCCGAACAAAGCCCTGGGTGATGTTGCGCCGATCCTGCTCTGCGAAACCGAAATCGGTGCCAAGCAGGTGCGCCGGGTTCTACAAGCCCTGGAATGGGGGGGTGTTGCCTGATGCGGGGGTGGCGAATCGCGAAGGCAAAACGCGCCACTGACTTGAGCGGCAAGGGCGCGGCCATCGAAGGCGGGCGCTGGAACGATCAGGACGTACCCGCCGTATACATGGGCATGACGCCGGCAATCTGCTGCCTGGAAACCTTTGTACATGCGGCGGGCGAACCCACTGTCCCCTTGAAGATCACCTGCTTTGAGCTACCTGCAGATTCCTCGCTGTATCTGCAGGTCGATTCGACAGACCTCCCCGAAGGCTGGGCCAGTCTGCCTGCCGACCGCCCAAGCATGGAATTCGGCACAGCCTGGCTGAAGTCGAACAGCCACCTTGGGCTGATCATCCCATCTGCCATCCTGCCGTTGGAGAGCAATATCGTGATCAACCCCGGCCACCCAGCGGTGAGTCAGATCCAGGTGTTTGAAATTTACGATTTCATGTACGACCCACGGATGTTTCAAGTCGGCTCACACAATCACTGAATTCCCCAACTCATGCTCCCAGCCGCTCTGATCTTCCTGTTCACCCTGACCCTGGTCATCTGGCAGCCCAAGGGCCTTGGCGTCGGCTGGAGCGCCAGCCTCGGCGCCATGCTGGCGCTGCTGTTCGGGGTAGTCACGCTGGGCTGCTGCGCGGCCCCGGCGATCTCGAACCAAACCACCCTTTCAGCAATCCCTCGATACAACCTCCCGCTTCTTTACCCCTGACAAGCAAAGCAAAATGCCTGCGCTCGTACTGTGCAGATAGCGAAGGAGCTCGCCATGCCGCTGACTGAGAAAGAGTTGAAGATACGCGATGCCGAACGCAACATCGGCGAAGAACTGCTGAAGTCCATCCGTGATGTAAAAGCAGGTCATTACGGCGCAAGACACCAGGTGAAAGTGCCTGAAGTACTCGATCCACGTTGCAAAACCAACGGGCTCAAGGATTGACCCGCCACAACCCGGCCATCTGCGTGGTAAACCCCGCGCTCATCAATTCCCGCCGCATCGCCCACTGCGCCGCCGCCGGTACCGCCGCGCTGCGCAGTGTCCCCCTCCCCCAGCGCCCGTTGACGCCGTCGATCACCTGCATGACCCGCTCGGCCTTCACGCTCTGCGTCGGCGCAAACAGATCGCCCGTCACCTCCCCGCGCTGGCACAACTCCATCAGCAGCACCTCGGCCTTGCTGTAGCGAAACCCCTCGCGATACACCCGCTCCACCGCCTCCAGCGCCAGGCGTGTCAGCAGCCGCTCGTCGTCAGTCGGGTACGGCAACTGCACCACCACGCCGTTGGCATAGCGCGGCTCATCGGGGTTGAACATGCCGGTGCGGATGCTCACCCGCATGCGCTGCGCCAGCGAGCGCTGCTTGCGCAGCTTTTGCGCCGCGCGCATCACGTAGGTGGCCACGGCTTCCTTGAGCGGTGCGAGCGCGGTCAGGCGCTGGCCGAACATGCGGCTGCAGCAGATTTCCTGGCGTGGCGGGTCGACCTCTTCCAGTTGCAGGCAAGGTATGCCGGCCAGTTCGCGGGCGGTCTTTTCCACCACCACGCTGAAGGTCTTGCGCAGCAGGCCGGGGTTGGCACGGGACAGGTCCCAGGCGGTGCGGATGCCCATTTCCTGCAGGTGTGCGGTAAGGCGCTTGCCGATGCCCCAGACTTCCGACACATCGCACTTTTTCAGCACCCATTCGCGCTTTGTCGGATCCCGCAGATCGACTACCCAACCGCTCTGTACCGACCAGCGCTTGGCCGCGTGGTTGGCCAGCTTGGCCAGGGTCTTGGTGCCAGCGATACCGACCCCGACCGGAATGCCAGTGTGCTTGAACACCCGCGCGCGGATGTCGCGGCCAAGGCGCTCCAGGTCGCCAGGCATGCCGGCCAGGTCGGCAAAGGCTTCGTCGATGGAGTACACCTCCAGCGCCGGGACCATGCCTTCGATCACCGTCATCACCCGCTGGCTCATGTCGCCATACAGCGCATAGTTGGAGGAAAACGCTACCACGCCGTGACGGCGCAGCAGGTCTTTCACCTGGAAGTATGGCTGGCCCATCTTCACCAACGGCTTGGCCTCGGCACTGCGGGCGACGATGCAGCCATCATTGTTGCTGAGCACGACGATGGGCGTGCGCTGCAGGTCGGGGCGAAACACCCGCTCGCAGCTGGCGTAGAAGCTGTTGCAGTCGATCAGGGCAAAAACAGGCGTGGGTTTCATCGGGCAGCATCAACAATACTGTATTTATATACAGTTAATCACAACATCCTGCCGAAGCCTGCAGCCACTCATCCGATTTGCATCCTGCCCACGGGCTCCTACAGTTTCGAATTGTGGCAACCCGCCGAGGCTCCCGATGCGCAGCGCCGAAAAGACCGAGCAAGGCACCGCCGCCAAGGCCCTGCCGAAGATGCCTCGCAGCGTCTGGGCGCTGGGCTTCGTGTCGCTGTTCATGGATATTTCCTCGGAGATGATCCACGCCCTGCTGCCGCTGTACATGGTCACCGTACTCGGTACTTCGGTGGTCGCCGTCGGCTTCATCGAGGGCATCGCCGAGGCCACTGCGGCGATCACCAAGGTGTTCTCCGGCGCGCTCAGCGACCGCCTCGGCAAGCGCAAGCTGCTGACGGTGGTGGGCTATGGCCTGGGCGCGCTGACCAAGCCGGTGTTCCCCCTGGCCTCCGGGCTGGAGTGGCTGACGGCGGCGCGCTTCGTCGACCGTATCGGCAAGGGCATCCGCGGCGCCCCCCGCGATGCGCTGGTGGCTGATGTGACCCCGCCCGAGCTGCGTGGCGCGGCATTCGGCCTGCGCCAGGCGCTGGACACCGTCGGCGCTTTTCTCGGCCCGCTGCTGGCGATCGTGCTGATGTGGCTGACGGCGAGCCATTTCCAGACGGTGTTCTGGGTGGCGGTGATCCCGGCATTCATCGCCGTGTACATTCTCGTCGCCTTCGTGCGCGAACCCGAGGTATCGCCCGGTGCGCGGCCGCTGCGCTCGCCGCTGGCGCTGCATGAACTGGCGCGCCTGGGCGCGGCCTACTGGCGGCTGATCGGCCTGGCCATGGTGTTCACCCTGGCCCGTTTCAGCGAGGCGTTCCTGCTGTTGCGCGCCCAGGACATGGGCCTGGCGCCGTTGTGGGCGCCAGCGGTGCTGGTGCTCATGGCCCTGGCCTATTCGCTGTCGGCCTACCCCGCCGGTGCGCTGTCGGACCGCGTGGGCCGCCGGGGCGTGCTGATGATCGGGCTGGGCCTGCTGGTTGCCGCCGACCTGTTGCTGGCCCTGCTGCCAGGCTGGGCCGGGCTGGCACTGGGCGTGGCGGCCTGGGGCCTGCATCTGGGCTTCACCCAGGGCATCTTCGCCGCGCTGATCGCCGACAGCGCGCCGGCCAACCTGCGCGGCACCGCATTCGGCCTGTTCAACCTGCTGACCGGTGTGGCGCTGCTGGTCGCCAGCGTGGTGGCCGGGCTGCTGTGGGATGGCGCCGGGTTCCAGGCGACCTTCCTGGTCGGGGCGGGGTTTGCCGGTGCCACACTGCTGGGCGTGACGCTGTTGCGCTGAGCCCGCTCAGGCGGCCGGGTCGTGGCTGCGCACACTGAAGGTCACCACACCCCAGATCATGAAGTCGTCACCCTCCATGATGTAGCGTGGCGCATAGCGGGGGTTTTCCGAGCGCAGCAGCACTTGCCCGGCAACGTGCTGCAGGCGCTTGCACAATGGCTCGCCGTTGACTGCGGCAATCACGATATGGCCATGGCGCGCCTCGATCGAGCGGTCGACCAGCACCAGGTCGCCATCGAAGATACCGGCGCCTTGCATGCTGTCGCCGTCTATCCTGACCAGATAGATGTGCGGTGCGCGCAGGTTGAGCAGTTCGTCCAGCGAGATAGGCTGCTCCATGTGGTCGGCGGCTGGCGACGGAAAGCCCGCCGGAACACGGAACAGATAGCGCGGCACGGCAGCACTGCCGCCCGTGATGGGACCCAGGATGGAAGTCATGAGACGGCCTTGATAATTAGCTGTATGCATATACAGTAAACGCGGTAGCGAGTATCCGGTCAATTTCGCCGTAGGATATTTCGACAAGTGGGGGTACATGCCATGTGCGGACGCTTCGCCCAGTACCAGGGCCTGGCCGACTACCTGCGTGAACTGGACGCCGAACAGGACGTGATCAGCGGCTACGACAACCAGCCGATCGGCCGCTACAACGTCGCCCCCGGCAGCCGCGTGCTGATCCTGCATCAGGCTGCCGATGGCCTGCGCATCGCCCCTTGCCATTGGGGATGGGCACCGTTCTGGGCCACGGGCAAACGGCCGGCACCCATCAACGCGCGGGTCGAGACGGTGACCACCGGCAAGTTCTTCAAGGCCCTCTGGCCGCAAGGGCGGGCCTTGGTGATGGCCGACGGCTGGTACGAATGGGTGGCCGACCCGCAGGACCCCAAGCGCAAGCAACCCTATTTCATCCGCCTGAAGAGCCAGGCGCCGATGTTCATGGCGGCGCTGGCCGAGGTGCATGCGGGGCTGGAGCCGAACGAGGGGGATGGCTTCGTCATCATCACTGCTGCCAGCGATGCGGGAATGGTCGATATCCATGACCGCCGGCCCTTGGTGCTGAGCCCGGAGCATGCCCGGGCGTGGATCGACCCAGACGTACCTGCCGAAGAAGCCGAGCGACTGGCGCGGGAGCAGTGCTTGCCGGTGGAGGCGTTCGAATGGTTTGCGGTGGGCAAGGAAGTGGGGAATGTGCGCAACGAAGGGGCTGAGCTGATTGTGATGCTCGATGCCGCGCATCAGCCCTGAATCTTTATTGCCAGTGGCGGCCTCTTCGCGGGCAAGCCCGCTCCCACAGGGACTGCACAATGCTCAAGACCTGTGCGGTCCCTGTGGGAGCGGGCTTGCCCGCGAAGAGGCCAGTACCGGCAACCTAACTGCCGAAGGTCAAGCCAGGACCTCCTGCTGGCGCAGCGACCAACCGCCCTGCCCATCCACTTCCAGCCGATGGGTATGGAAGTCGGCCAAGGTGCTGCGATGCCCCACACTCACCAGCAAGGTCTCGGGCATTTCCTTGCGCAACAACGCATACATCGCATGCTCCAGCCCTTCATCCATCGCCGAAGTGGACTCGTCGAGGAACACCACCTGCGGCCGGTTGAACAGCACCCGGGCAAACGCCAGGCGCTGCTGCTCACCGACCGACAGAATGTTCGACCAGTCGCAATTGACCGCCAGCCGCTCGGCCAGGTGCGCCAGGTTGACCTCGCGCAGGGCCTGCTGCATGCGTGCTTCATCCCCCGGTTGGCTGTCGGCCGGGTAGGCAATGGCGGTGCGCAGGTCGCCCAGGGGCAGGTAAGGCCGCTGTGACAGGAACAACGCCTGGGTACCCAGCGGCCGCCGAACTTCACCCTCGGCATACGGCCACAGGCCCGCCAGGGCACGCAGCAAGGTGGTCTTGCCACTGCCCGACGGCCCTTTGATCAGCAGCGCCTGGCCACCGTGCAGGCGCAGGTCGAGGTCGGCGATCAGCGCATGCCCATCCGGGCGCAGCACTTGCAGGCCGATGATATCCAGCGCCCGCGGCTGGTCTTTGGTCTGCACCCGTGGCAGTGCGCTGGCCTGGTCATTGGCATCGAGGAAGCCGGTCAAACGGTCGAGGGTGGCGCGGTACTGGGCGAAGGTGTCGTAGGACTCACGGAAGAACGACAGCGAATCCTGCACCTGGCCGAACGCCTGGGAAGTCTGCATCACGTCACCCAGCTTGATCGCCCCGCTGAAGAAGCGCGGCGCCTGGAGGATGAACGGGAACACCACCGCCACCTGGCTGACACCGAGGTTGAAGCCGCTGAACTTGAGGTTCCGGAACACCAGGGCCCAGACATTGACGATCAGCGCGCCGAAGCGCCCCAGCAAAGTCGCCCGTTCGACCGGCGCGCCTTGGTAGAAGGCAATGTTCTCGGCGTTCTCACGCAGGCGCATCAGCGCATAACGGAAGTTCGCCGTGAGCTTTTCGTTGAGGAAGTTCAGGCGGATCAGCGGCTGGCCGAGGCGGAAGGCTACCCAGGTGGCGATCAGCACATAGACGTACACCGCGAACACCATCGCCCGGGGAATCTCGTAGCCTGCCACCGTCAGCGGCGCCGAAAGGCCCCAGAGGATGCCGGTAAAGGCCACCAGCGAAACCAGCGCGCTGACCGCGCCCAGGGCCAGCGACACGGAGTTGCTGACGAACGCGCTGACGTCCAGCTCGATACGCTGGTCGGGGTTGTCCACCGGCTCGGCGAGGAAGCGGCCGCGGTAGTAGGCATCGCCCTTCATCCAGTCGCCCGTCAGGCGCTCGGTCAGCCACACCCGCCACTGGATGCTGAACGCCTGGGTCACGTAGAAGGTGAACAGCGAACGCAGCACATGGATGGTGGCCAGCACCGCAAACACCCCCAGCAGGTACCAGAAGGCGGTCTGGTCGAGGGCCTGCAGGGCGCTGTAGAAGCCGTTGTACCAGAACGAGAACAGCACGTTCAGGCGCACCGAGAACAGCGTCAGTACCAGCAACAGGCCGAACACCAGCAGCGGGCGCCAGCTGCGCCGGAAGGTGAAGTAAGGCCCCGCCAGCTGCCAGAACTGTCTGCCCCAGCGCGTGTAGCGCACGGCCAGGGAGGCAGCGGCGGTGAAGCCGATGAGGGTGATGAACGAGGCGATTGCAAGCCAGCTCAGGCTCTCTTGCAGGGCCTGGTGCCAGTTCATGTCCATAGGGAATATCCGTGACGAGAGTTTCCGCGAGCGTAGCATCGCAGTGGGATTCGTCTTGCATAAATGACGGACATTTCATTTTCCCTGTTCCGGCCCCTTCGCGGGCAAGCCCGCTCCCACAGGTACTCCACTGCACTCAGGCCAGTGGTACTCCTGTGGGAGCGGGCTTGCCCGCGAAAGGGCCGGCACAGGCGAGCGCTAGGCCAAGGCCTCCACCACCTTGGCATCCAGCCCTTCCTGCCCATGGGCAGCAATCCACTCCCCCAGCTGCCGGCGCATCGCTGGCGTCCAGAAGCTCTGCAGGTGCAGCCTCACCCCTTGCACCGCCAACTGCCGGTTCGGCTCGCTGTCGAAGTAGTGGGCGATCTGGTTGGCCATCTTGACCAGGTTGTCGCTGCTCATCGGTGCACCTCGGCTTTTTCCGCAGTGCGGCGTTCCTTGAGCAGGCGCCGCTGTTCGTCACTGAAGTCCTGGTAGCGCTTCTGCCATTCCGACGGGTGGAACACCTTCACCACCTCCACCGCCGTGACCTTGTATTCCGGGCAGTTGGTGGCCCAGTCGGAGTTGTCTGTGGTGATCACGTTGGCGCCGGACTCGGGGAAGTGGAAGGTGGTGTACACCACCCCCGGCGCCACCCGTGCACTGACCTTGGCGCGCAGCACGGTCTGCCCCGCACGGCTGCCGATGCCCACCCAGTCGCCGTCGTGGATGCCACGGCTTTCGGCATCGCTGGGGTGGATTTCCAGCCGGTCGGCGTCGTGCCAGGCAGTGTTGCTGGTACGTCGGGTCTGGGCGCCGACGTTGTACTGGCTGAGAATGCGCCCGGTGGTCAGCAGCAGCGGGTAGCGGCTGTTGACCTTCTCGTCGGTGGGCACATAACCGGTCAGCATGAAGCGCCCCTTGCCCCGCACGAACTGGTCGATATGCATGGTCGGGGTGCCGTCCGGGGCGGCGTCGTTGCACGGCCATTGCAGGCTGCCGTGGCGGTCGAGCTCGGCATAGCTGACGCGGTGGAAGCTCGGCGTCAGGCGGGCGATCTCGTCCATGATCTCGGCCGGGTGGCGGTAATTCATCGGGTAACCCAGGGCATTGGCCAGGGCCATGGTGGCTTCCCAGTCGGCCTTGCCGGCCAGCGGCTCCATCACCTTGCGTACCCGCGAGATGCGCCGCTCGGCGTTGGTGAAGGTGCCGTCCTTCTCGAGGAACGAGCTGCCCGGCAGGAACACGTGGGCGAACTTGGCCGTCTCGTTGAGGAAGATGTCCTGCACCACCACGCACTCCATCGCCAGCAGGGCGGCGGTGACATGCTGGGTGTTGGGGTCGCTCTGGGCGATGTCCTCGCCCTGGCAGTACAGCGCCTTGAAGCTGCCGTCCAGCGCCGCCTCGAACATGTTGGGGATGCGCAGGCCCGGGTCGGGTTGCAGGGTCACGCCCCAGGCCTGCTCGAACTCGGCGCGCACGCCTTCGTTGGAGATGTGCCGGTAACCGGGCAGCTCGTGGGGGAACGACCCCATGTCGCAGGAGCCCTGCACGTTGTTCTGCCCACGCAGCGGGTTCACCCCTACCCCTTCGCGGCCGATGTTGCCGGTGGCCA
Source organism: Pseudomonas sp. LRP2-20 (assembly GCF_024349685.1). Taxonomy (NCBI): domain Bacteria; kingdom Pseudomonadati; phylum Pseudomonadota; class Gammaproteobacteria; order Pseudomonadales; family Pseudomonadaceae; genus Pseudomonas; species Pseudomonas sp. LR2-20. The sequence goes on from NZ_AP025944.1 coordinate 4,218,651, forward strand.
TGGCCAGGTTGGCGATGCCCATCACCGCAGTACTGCCCTGGCTGTGCTCGGTCACACCCAGGCCGTAGTAGATCGCCGCGTTGCCGCCGGTGGCGTACAGCCGGGCGGCGGCGCGGATCTGCTCGGCAGGCACGCCACAGACCGGGCCCAGGGCTTCCGGGGCGTTTTCCGGCAGGCTGACGAAGTCGCGCCAGCGGGCGAAGTCTTCGGTTTCGCAGCGGGCGTCGATGAAGCGCTGGGCCAGCAGGCCCTCGCTGACGATCACATGGGCCAGGGCATTGAGCATGGCCACGTTGGTACCGGGGCGCAGTTGCAGGTGCAGTTCGGCACGGGCGTGGGGCGAGTCGACCAGGTCGATGCGCCGTGGGTCGATGACGATCAGCCGCGCGCCCTGGCGCAGGCGGCGCTTGAGCTGCGAGCCGAATACCGGGTGGGCGTCGGTGGGGTTGGCGCCGATCACCAGGATCACGTCGGCCTGCATCACCGAGTCGAAACTCTGGGTGCCGGCGGACTCACCCAGCGTCTGCTTCAGGCCATAGCCGGTCGGCGAGTGGCAAACCCGTGCGCAGGTGTCGACGTTGTTGTTGCCAAACGCCGTACGCACCAGTTTCTGCACCAGGTAGGCTTCTTCGTTGGTGCAGCGGCTGGAGGTGATGCCACCGATCGAGTCGCGCCCGTACTTGAGCTGGATGCGGCGCAACTCGCTGGCGGCGTAGGTCACCGCCTCGTCCCAGCTGACTTCCTGCCACGGGTCTTCCAGGCGCTTGCGGATCATCGGTTTGGTGATGCGGTCGGGGTGGGTGGCGTAACCCCAGGCGAAACGGCCCTTGACGCAGGCGTGGCCATGGTTGGCGCCGCCGTTCTTGTCCGGGACCATGCGCACCAGCTGGTCGCCCTTCATCTCGGCGCGGAACGAGCAGCCAACGCCGCAGTAGGCGCAGGTGGTGATCACCGCACGCTCGGGCTGGCCAAGCTGGACCAGGCTCTTCTCGGTGAGCGTCGCCGTCGGGCAGGCCTGCACGCAGGCGCCGCACGACACGCATTCGGAAGCGAGGAAGTTGTCGCCGCCGGCCGCCGCCACCCGTGATTCGAAACCGCGCCCGGTGATGGTCAGGGCGTAGGTGCCCTGGATATCTTCGCAGGCACGCACGCAGCGGCTGCAGACGATGCACTTGCTCGGCTCGTAATCGAAATACGGGTTGGACGTGTCCTTCTTCTCCGCCAGGTGGTTGGCGCCGTCATAGCCGTAGCGCACCTCGCGCAGGCCGACCTGGCCGGCGACGGTCTGCAGCTCGCAGTTGCCGTTGGCCGAGCAGGTCAGGCAGTCCAACGGGTGGTCGGAAATGTACAGCTCCATCACGTTGCGGCGCAGGTCGGCCAGGCGTGAGGTTTGCGTGCGCACCACCATGCCCTCGGCAACCGGCGTGGTGCACGAGGCCGGGTAGCCACGCATGCCTTCGATTTCCACCATGCACATGCGGCACGAACCGAACGCTTCGAGGCTGTCGGTGGCGCACAGTTTGGGGATGCTGGTGCCGAGCATGGCGGCGGCGCGCATCACCGAGGTGCCGGCCGGCACGCTGATGCTGCGGCCATCGATGTTCAGGCTGATCTGCACGTCGCTGTCGCGGGCTGGCGTGCCCAGATCGATGTTGGTATCAGCCCCGGGGTCAAAGTAATTGATCACTGTGCGGCCTCCGTGGTGGTCAGCCCGAAATCGGCGGGGAAGTACTTGAGGGCGCTGGCCACCGGGTAGGCGGTCATGCCGCCCATGGCGCACAGCGAGCCGTACTGCATGGTGTCGCACAGGTCGCGCAGCAGCAGGGCCTGGTCATGGCGCTCGCTGAAATCGCTGGTCGCGATCAGCCGGTCGACCACCTCCATGCCGCGGGTCGAGCCGATCCGGCACGGGGTGCACTTGCCACAGGATTCCTCGGCGCAGAACTGCAAGGCGAAACGCGCCATGCTGGCCATGTTCAGGGTGTCGTCGGCCACCACCACGCCGCCGTGGCCGAGCATCGCGCCCATGGCGGCGAACGCCTCGTAGTCCAGCGGGGTATCGAAGTGGCTGGGCGGTACCCAGGCGCCGAGCGGCCCGCCGACCTGCGCGGCCTTGAGCGGGCGACCGCTGGCGGTGCCGCCGCCATAGCCTTCCACCAGCTCGCGCAGGGTCAGGCCGAAGGCGCGTTCCACCAGGCCTCCGTGGCGGATATTGCCGGCCAGCTGGAACGGCATGGTGCCCAGCGAACGGCCCATGCCGAAATCGCGGTAGAACGCCGCGCCCTCGGCCAGGATGACCGGCACCGACGCCAGGGTGAGCACGTTGTGCACCAGCGTCGGCAGGCCGAACAGGCCTTCGAGCGCGGGCAGCGGCGGCTTGGCGCGCACGATGCCGCGCTTGCCTTCGATGGATTCGAGCAGCGCGGTTTCCTCGCCGCAGATATAGGCACCGGCCCCCACCCGTACCTCCAGGTCGAAGGCCTGGCCGCTGCCGGCCACGTCACTGCCGAGGTAACCGGCATCGCGGGCGATGGCGAGCGCCTGGTTGAGCACACCGATGGCGTCCGGGTATTCCGAGCGCACATAGATGTAGCCTTGGTCGGCCCCGACGGCGAGGCCGGCGATGATCATGCCTTCGATCAGCAGGAAGGGGTCGCCCTCCATCAGCATGCGGTCGGCGAAGGTGCCGGAGTCGCCTTCGTCGGCGTTGCACACCACATACTTCTGCGCAGGCGTGGCCTCGCGCACGGTGCGCCACTTGATGCCAGCCGGGAACGCCGCGCCGCCCCGGCCGCGCAGGCCGGAATCGAGCACGGCAGCGACCACCGCGGCGCCGTCCAGCGCCACGGCCTTCTCCAGGCCCTTGAAACCGCCGTGGGCACGGTAGTCGTCCAGCGACAATGGGCGGGTGATGCCGGCGCGGGCGAACAGCAGGCGTTGCTGGGTTTTCAGGTAAGCCAGCTCTTCGACCGCGCCCAGCGCCAGCGAATGACCGCCAGGTTCTCCAGCAAGGGCGTCGAGCAGCGACGCTACATCTTCAGGGCTGACCGGGCCGAAGCCTTGCCGCCCTTGCGGGGTTTCGCATTCCACCAGCGGCTCCAGCCAGTACAGGCCGCGTGAGCTGGTGCGCTGGATCTCGACCGGCAGTTGGCGGCGCTCGGCTTGCGTCTGGATAGCAGCAGCGACCTGGTCGGCGCCGACCGCGCGCGCCACCGAATCACAGGAGATGAACAGCTTCAGCATGTTTCGCCCTCCAGGCAACCGTTCACCAGGGCCCGCAAGCGCTCGGGAGTAAGCCGTGCATGCACCTGGCCGTCCAGTTCCAGCGCCGGTGAACAGGCGCAGGCGCCCAGGCAATACACCGGGCGCAGGCTGATGGCCCCGTCGGCGCTGGTGCCGTGATCATCCAGCGCCAGCTGTTCGCGCAACTGCGCGGCCAGGGCTTCGCTGCCACGGCTCTGGCACGATTCGGCGCGGCACAGGCGCAGCGTGTGACGGGCCGGCGGTGTGGTGCGGAAGTCGTGATAGAAGCTGATCACCCCGCGCACTTCGGCGAGGCTGAGGTTGAGGGCGTGGGCGATTTCAGGAACTGCAGCTTCGGGGATGAAACCAACGGCGTCCTGGATGGCGTGAAGGATCGGCAACAGCGCGCCGGGGGTATCCTTCTTGCGGGTCAGGATGCTCTGGATAGCGGGCAGGTAAAGCAATTCATCAGGCATACAGCGGACCTCGGCATCACGGACCCTGCCTGATTTGTTATAAGGGGCAGGTATCCGGCGTGTTCTGCTGCGGCACACCGGCCACGACACGGTGGCGTGGGCACGGGGGCCTCCTTGCCGATGGCCGTACGTCTGCGCGCACTGGGCTCATAGGCATCCCACAAGCATGGCACTTGTGGCGCCGAGGGGTTGCATGCGAGCGACCAGGCGCATCCTGAAACCGACCTGAGGGTTTGTGCTGTCTTTACTGGCCCCACCGCCGGCTAGCCGGCGATAAGGCCCTGGGACCCTGCACCGATCAAGCGACAGCCTGCACCTGTGCCTTCTCAGCCTCCAGCGCCCTCACCAATGGCAACACCTGTTCGCCAAAGTACGCCACTTCCTCCTGGAAATGCAGGAACCCGGACAGAATCAAGTCCACCCCCACCGCCTTCAATGCCACGATGCGCTCGGCAATCTGCCGTGGTGTGCCGATCAGGTTGGTCTTGAAGCCGTCGTTGTACTGCACCAGGTCCTCGAAGCTGGAGTTGGCCCAGTTGCCCTCGCCTTCCGGGCTGGCGGAGCCGGCATGCTTCACTTCATGGCCAAAAGCCTGCACCGCCTCGGGGTTGGCCTTGTCGATGATCTCCTGCAACACCGCCCGGGCCTGTTCCTCGGTATCGCGGGCGATGATGAACGCATTCACCCCGATCTTCACCGAATGCCCGTTGGCAGCAGCCTTGGCACGGATATCATCGACCTGCGCCTTGATCCCTTCTACCGTATTGCCGTTGGTGAAGTACCAGTCCGACACCCGCGCCGCCATGTCCCGCGCCGCCCTCGAACTGCCGCCCTGGAAGATTTCCGGGTGCGGCTGCTGCAGCGGCTTGGGCTTGAGGTTGTAGTTGCGAAAGCGATAGAAGTCGCCGTTGAAGGTGAAGTTGTCCTCAGTCCAGATGCCTTTGAGCGCCCGGATGAACTCTTCGGAGCGGCGATAGCGTTCGTCGTGGTCCAGCCAGGGCTCGCCAATGGCATGGAATTCGCCCTTGAACCAGCCCGACACCACGTTGATGGCGATTCGGCCATTGGTGAACTGGTCGATGCTCGCCAGTTGCTTGGCCGCCAGCGCCGGGTTCCATGGGCCAGGCAGAATGGCGGCAATGACCTTGAGCTTCTCGGTGGCCGCCAGCAGCGCGTGGCTGATGGTGACCGATTCGTGCTGGTTGTCGGCACCGTAGCCAGCGGTGAAGCGGATCTGCGACAGGGCGTAGTCGAAACCGGCCCGCTCGGCGATCTGCGCCAGCTTGCGGTTGTAGTCGATGTCCCAGCTGGTGCGCTGCTCGATGGTACTGACCACCAAGCCACCACTGACGTTGGGGACCCAGTAGGCGAATTTGATCGGTTGCTGGCTCATGAGGGTGCTCCTTGGCAGGACGTGAGAAAGTCCAGGGAGCGGAGCAGCAACCGTGCCAGGGCAGAAAGTGCTTCAAGTTCAACGAGATGACAAAAAGGTTGGGGAGCGCTGCCTGCCTCCAGCAAGGCAAGCTGCTGAAACACTGTGCGCCAGCCAACACCTACACCGCTAGCCCAACGGCACCTCGGCCAAGCAGTGAAGTGAATCCGCAGTGCCGGATGAACAATGGGCGCTTTGATCGAGCGACGGCGCGCTGCAATGTAACCGATGGCCTCTTCGCGGGTGAACCCGCGAATGCGATTGCCCAGGCAACACACCTGTCCGAGCCATCAGCCGAATGGGCCAGCGCCTCAATGCAGCGTGTGCACCTGCCGGGGCCGCTTCAACTGCACCTGCGCAATCGCCGACTCCAGCAACGTGCGCACTGCCTCCATCTCATGGATCATCGACAGAGTCATGACGGTGGCGGGTGACTTGGGCAGCGTGGTAACGGCCTGCTGGCCCACGGCCAAGCCGCAGAGCAGGTATTCGGTGGCCTCGACCAAGGTGTCTTCGAGGTAGTGGGATGCATCGGGGGTAAAAGGTGGATCGGGAACCATTTTGAGCATGGCGAAAATCTCTAGCTGAATTGAAAAAATCGCCACCTGCTCACTTGCAGATGATTGGGTGGCGGCTACGTACAGGCCTGCAAGACCAGGTCAACTAGAAACCCCGGCTGATCCGAAGATCACCCGTACGTAGCCACCATAAGGCGCAGCTGGACGCGAAACGCGATCAACTGACGGTGGCATTTCTAGTGAACCTACAGGCTTGCAGACCTGGCCATTGAATTTGCAACGGCACCGCCAGCCTAGGGAGCTCGATTTCCCACCGCAATGGCCCAAAGCCTGATTCAGAGGCGTCCTACAATCCAGAGGAAAAATCTGTTTCTTGATTTGTAGGAACCACCTCGCCGTAATGATTTGTTAAGACTTTTTAGATAATTCGTTAACGCAATTTTCACATCCCGCCCTCTAGCGTCTCTGCCTTTCCGGCAGCCTCCTTTTCTGGCTGCCGCCATTGTTTTACGAGGCACACGTGGCAAACACCGCATCCCCATCCGCGCCCAAGCGCGTGGACTGGGCCGGCCTGGGCTGGCTCTTGCTGTTCTTCTGGTATTTCTCCGGCGTCACCCAGGCGCTTCTTCTGTTCAGTGGCACCACCGGTTTCGCCGGTTTCCGCGACGCCTTGTTCCTCAGTACCCTGTGGTTCGTCCCGGTGCTGCTGCTGCCACGCCTCACCCGCACCCTCGCCGCCGTCATCGGCGTGGTGTTGTGGGCTGCCTCGCTGGTGGGTTTGAGCTATTTCGGCATCTACCATCAGGAGTTCTCGCAAAGCGTCATCTTCGTGATGTTCGAGTCGAACACCGCCGAAGCGGGCGAGTACTTCAGCCAGTACTTCAGCATCGGCCTGATGCTCGGCCTGCTGGCCTACACCGTGGGCGCAGTGCTGCTGTGGACCCGCGTTCGCCCGGTTACCCTGCGCCTGCGCAGCCGCATCCCGGTCGTGGTGCTGTTGCTGGTCGCCAACCTGGTGCTGCCGTTCTACAAGCAGATGGTCACCCAGGAACGCAACTTCGCCGACGCGGCAGAGAAAGTGCAGCAACGCATGGAGCCTGCCGTGCCTTGGCAGCTGGTGGTCGGCTACCGCCAATACCTGCAACAACTGAACAACATGCAGAACCTGCTGGCCCAGAACGCCGCCCTGCCCCCGCTGCAGAACCTCCAGGACAGCAGCGGCGAAGCCCCGCGCACCCTGGTACTGGTGCTTGGTGAGTCGACCACCCGCGAACACATGCACCTGTACGGCTACAATCGCGACACCACCCCCAACCTGGACGCCCTGGCCGCTGCCGACAAGAGCCTGACCGTGTTCCAGAACGTGGTCACCCCGCGCCCTTACACCATCGAGGTGATGCAGCAGATCCTCACCTTCGGCGACGAAGAACACCCCGACCGCTTCCTCACCGAGCCGTCGCTGATGAACCTGATGAAACAGGCGGGCTACAAGACCTTCTGGATCACCAATCAGCAGACCATGACCAAGCGCAACACCATGCTCACCACCTTCTCGCAGCAGACGGATGAGCAGGTGTACCTGAACAACCAGCGCAACCAGAACGCCAGCCAGTACGACGAAGTGGTGCTGCCACCGTTCGAGAAGGCCCTGAAGGACCCGGCGCCGAAGAAGCTGATCATCGTCCACCTGCTGGGCACGCACATGGACTACCGCTACCGGTACCCGGATGCCTATCAGCACTTCACCGATCGCAAGGGCGCCCCAGAAGCGCTGACCGATGACCAGGTGGAAACCTACAACTTCTATGACAACGCCGTGCGCTACAACGACTTCGTGGTGTCGAGCCTGATCAAGCAGTACGCGGCGACCACCCCGAACGGCTTCCTGCTGTACCTGTCCGACCACGGTGAAGACGTGTACAGCTCCGGCAACCACGACCGCCTGGGCCGCAACGAAGGCGCGCCGACCCGGCCGATGTACACCGTGCCGTTCCTGCTGTGGACCTCGCCGAGCTGGCAGGCGGCGCACCCGCGCGACCTGCAGGCCATGGCCAACCGCCCCTACAGCAGCGCGCACCTGATTCACACGCTGTCGGACCTGGCGGGTTTGAGCTACGACAAGTACGAACCGGCCAAGAGCCTGGTGAACGCGCAGTTTGCCGCAGCACCGCGCTGGATCGGCGACCCGTACCGCAAGGATGGGCTGCATGAGTTCGACCTGTTGCCGCAGGACAAGGCGGAACATACGCAGGAAACGGCTGCCAACGTTCAGAAGTAGCGATCGGAAAAGAGGCTCTTCCAAGGCCGATGGCGAGGTCACTGACCACGCCATCGGCCTTTTCATTGCCGCTCGCACATCCGCCTGATGAAACAACCTTCATACCTAATTTACGGATCGAATAAAGCGAACAGCTTTAATTGAATCTATCAGCACTTGAAACACCTGCGTGGACGCAAACCATGGGCGAACTTGAAGCACTCAACCGCAGCTTTTTCCTGCTGATCAACGCTGGCGGCGACACGCCGCACTGGCTGATTCAGCTCGCCATCGGCATCGCTGCCGGCCTGATCTACCTGCTGCCCGTGCTGCTGTTGGGCTTCTGGTTATGGGGCAGCCCCGGGGAGCGCAGGCTGATGCTGAAAGCGACGTTGGTCACCGTGATCGCCTTGCTCGCCAACCAGCTCATCTGGGCCATCTGGCCACATCCACGGCCGTTCATGATCGGCTTGGGCCACACGTGGATGATGCACGCGCCCGATTCGTCATTCCCAAGCGATCACATGACCGTGTTCGCCTGCATCGGCTTTACTTTGCTGCTGGATGGTTTGTCGGGGTGGGGCCTGATCATTCTGCTGACCGGGCTGAGCGTCGCCTGGGCGCGGGTATTTCTGGGCGTGCACTTCCCACTCGACATGGTGGGCGGGATGGTGGTTTCGCTTTTGGTTTATGCCGGGTTCTCGCCAGTCTGGAGACGTATTGGCCAGCCTGTCACCGATCTGGCGCAACGCTGCTATCGCAGCCTGATGGCGGTGCCGATCAAGGCGGGGTGGCTGCGGGGCTGAGATAAAACCGACGTTGCGTTGCCATCCTGGCAGCGGGCAGGCACACGCCAGCCACTCTTGGTAAACCAGGGCAACTTTTTCTGAAGGCCGATCCGGCGAGGTCACTGACCGCGCCATCGGCCTTTTTCCTTGTTTCGATCGTTGCCTAGACCCCAATGCCCGTAGAACAGACCCGCTCCCACGAAGATCACCTCAGACACGACTGCGCGGGTCGAAAGCGGCCCATCACCTTCAAAGGTGCCAGCTATCTTCAGAGCCGCGATGCCCATACCAAGCGCGACACTGCTCACACGCATCTGCCAGAACCAATGAGCAAAAGCCCAGCTCAGGCTGGGCTTTTGGGAATGTGAAGGTCAGTACCGCATAGAAGCCGTCAAATCATCAATCATTCTTTGAAGAGGATCCGACGGCGTTGGATAGACCTCTGGAGTTGTGATCACCTGGAGTGGTTCGTGAGATGGCAGTGGATTTCGCCAAACCACGAGTGTCTTTGGAGTGAGCGATACCCGAGGTGGTAGTTCCGTGACCCTTGTCACTGTTGCGCGAGCTCCCGTAATGGTTGCCGCTTACTCCATGATCGCGTGTGGCCTTGCCAGCGTGATCGGTTCCAGCGTTGTTGCCATTTCCGCTGTTCCCTCCCATACCACCTGCATGCCCACCTCCGTGTCCGCCGCCATTGCCGCCACCGTTACCACCTCCGCCGCCATGACCACCACCACCACCACCACCACCTTTGGCATAGGCCGATCCAATAGGTGAGATGCCTGCGGGCACGAATGCAGTCATCGCGAGTCCGAGCGCACAAGCAAAGACAGCAATCAAGGGTTTTCTCATGTCAATTCGCCTCCAGAGGCGCGCGGGGGAAATAAAGTGCAAATTCGACCGAGAGCAGGCGCTTAAGTTCTTCAATCCCGACAGAGTACTGACAGCCTCAAGCGCATTGCCTTCGCGAGTAGCTTGACTACTCTGTGGATCAGTAAACGAAAATAGGAATTTGCAACATGAGAAGGAAGCTCAATGTCGCCGCAGTGCTCTCTCTGGCACTGGTTGTAAGCCCGATGTTGCTGGCAGACCCCGGAAAGGGGAAAGGCCACGAAAAGGGAGGCGAACACGCAAACCAAGGGCATCAGGGCAACCACAACGACTGGCACGACGGGCCGTCCGTCGACGTGGGCGGGGTGCGCGTCATCCTCAATGATCATCGTGATTATTGGAATCCAGGCTCTTCCCTACCACCAGGTATCCAGAAGAATCTGGCACGCGGCAAACCTCTCCCGCCCGGGGTCGCCAAAAAGCTGGATAGCAGATTAATCGGACAACTTCCTCATTACGATGGCTATGAGTGGAGACAAGCCGGAACTGACCTGCTCCTTGTGGCTATTACCTCAGGTCTAATCTATGAAGTGCTGCATAACGTTCTAGACTAAGTCCACTCGCCTTTAAGCTCTAGCATTGCATTGGCGCCCGACTTGGAAAAATAAGCAAACCATTGTTTTTGCAACAGCAGCTGTGGGTCGATAACAGCCATTCACGACTGACCGCTATCGATCCATTTCGGTCATACATGCAGGTCAGCTAACAGGCAAAAGTGGTCATGCTGCTAATAAGTAACATGTTGGGTCTTCCCCCTGACAACGGACGCCGACCTCGGGGCATATCGGCTGCACCGGCATTAGAGGTGCGACACCGGAGCTTGGCGCTCATTTTGCTTGAACAGCACTGATCACTATGCCTGAACGGCAGGGTTTCACCGTACGTGCCAATAAATGGCACCGACCGCAATTAGTGTGGCGCATTTTGCATCATCCGAATCGGCCCCCATGTCTAAAATGGCCTGAAACGCCTTTCATGGCGTATCAGCGACTCATATGGCGGTTACGATCCGATGGCACGCAATCTCACCTTCTCCCTGGACATTGGCTGGCGGACGCTCCTGAACGACTTTGGATTGCAGCCTGAGCATGTATTGCGCAAAGCCGGCTTGCCAGAAGACCTCTTTTCCCGCGAGAGCTACGGGCTGCTGACCGATGAATACTTCCGTTTCTGGCGCGCCTTGGAGTCACAGGCGGATGATGCGATGTTTCCGCTGCGCATCGTGGAAACCGTTTCGGCCGAGGTCTTCGACCCACCGCTTTTCGCTGCCTTTTGCAGTGCCAACCTCATGCAGGCCGTGCAGCGCCTGGCCAAGTACAAGCAACTCGTCGCTCCGATGAGCCTAGACGTGGAAGTGGGCAAGGGCGGAGAAATGACGGTCTCTCCACGCTGGCTGTCGGTGATGACGCAAGTGCCCTATTCGTTGCAAGTGGCCGAAGTCGCGTTCTTCCTGCGGCTGGCCACCCTTGCCACGCGCGAACGCATCAAGGCCCTGCGTGTAACGCTCCCGCTACTGCCGCCCAAGACCTACGCCCGACGTTACGAAGTGTTTTTCGGTACCCACGTACAGCGGGGAGAAAAACCGAGTATCACCTTTACCGCCGCCGACTCCCTCCGTCCCTTCCTCACCGTCAATCAGAGCATGTGGCGAATTTTCGAACCTGACCTGCGTCGTCGGCTCAGCGAACTGGACGCCAAAGCGACGATGGCCGAGCGTGTACGCGCCGTCCTGCTTGAGCTGCTGCCCAGCAATACGGCCACTATCGAGAAAACCGCGGAACGCCTCGGGCTCAGCAAACGCACCTTACAACGCCGGCTGGAAGATGAGGGCGCGAACTTTCGTGGCCTGGTCAATACCACGCGAGAAAGTCTGGCCCGCCACTATCTTGGCAGCACTAGCCTGTCTGGCGGGGAGATCGCCTTCCTACTCGGCTTTGAAGACCCGAATTCGTTCTATCGCGCATTTCTGGACTGGACGGGGCAAACACCTGATACCGCACGCCACACTATGCGCCTAAACTGAGACACACCCGCGATGCCTCTCCAAGAGAAACAACGTAAAGTCCTTCTGACCGGTGCCACCGGGCTGGTGGGCGGTCAAATGCTGCAGGTACTGCTGGCTGATCCATCGGTTGCGCAGGTGCATGCCCTGAGCCGTCGCCCCTTTGTAGTCAGCCACCCCAAGCTTCATATTCACTTGGTGAATTTCAACCGCTTACCCCCGCTACCGCAAGCCGATGAGGTCTATCTCGCGCTGGGCACCACGATCAAGGTTGCCGGCAGCCAGGCAGCTTTCCGCACCGTGGATCACGATGCCAACCTGGCCGTTGCCCAGGCAGCCGTCGCGGCCGGTGTACGGCGAGTGGGGCTGGTCAGCGCGGCCGCCGCCAATGCGCGCTCCTCGATGTTCTACAACCGCGTCAAGGGTGAACTGGAGGATGCCCTCAAGGCAATGGACCTGACGGCCCTGGTCATTGCCCAGCCTTCTTTGCTGCTGGACTACCGCAACGGTCTGGGACAGCCGCTGCGCATCGGCGAGATCCTCTCGATACCGATTGCCATGTTGCTGGCACCGCTGCTGCCTGGCACCTATCGTCCGGTGTATGCACGTGCCGTGGCTCTGGCACTGGTTCAGACCTTACCGGCGGCCCAGGGCGTGGTCGTGCTGGCCTCCGGCACGATGGTCAAAATTGGACAGGCACACTCAGCGAAATCGCAGTGACAAATCACTTGGACAGAGCACGTCGGTATCTGGTAGCGCTGCTAGCCGTCAGCCTGCTGGGCGCCTGTGCCGGAGCCCCGGAACGCCACGACAAGAGCTTTGAAGGCGCCTGGTTGGTCAATGGCACCTTTCAGACAACAGCCGCAACCCCGACCAGCAAGCCGAGCCAGACGTGGCCACGCGTTGCCTTGGTACTCGGCGGCGGCGGCCTGCGCGGTTATGCGCACATCGGTGTACTACAAGCACTGCAAGAGGCCGGTATCCATCCCGACCTGGTCGTGGGCACCTCCATCGGTGCCATCATCGGCGCTGCCTATGCCTCCGGAACCTCACCCGATCAATTGTGGAAACAAGCCAATTCCTTGCACTTCAGCACCCTGGCCGACCTAGCCTGGAGCGGCCCGGGATTCGTCAAAGGCGAAGCGCTGGAACGGTGGGCCAACGACTTGGTGGGAGAGCAGCCTATCGAAAGCTTCCCAGTGCGTTTTGCCGCTGTGACCACCGATATCGATCAATCGCTGCCCTTCGTGATCACCCGAGGTGATGCCGGCGAGGCACTGCGGGCCTCCGCTGCGATACCGGGGGTGTTCCTGCCAGTGGAGTCCTCGGGGCATCGGTTCGTCGACGGCGGGGTGACCTCGCTGGTGCCGGTGCAGGCCGCGCGTGCGCTGGGGGCCGATCTGGTGATTGCCGTGGACATCTACTGCCATGGACCACGCTACCCGTCGAGCTCTGCGGTGTCGATGTGGTTACGGGTGTCGCAGACACAAAGTTGCCTGCTGTCCGGCCCCGAAGCCGAATCGGCCGATGTGCTGATCGCACCAGTGATCACACCTGCCGGAGTCGGTGACGCAGAGGGGCGGGAGCTCGCCCGTCGCCTCGGCCACGATGCTGCCGTCGCAGCGCTACCTGCCCTGCAGGCTGCGATGAGACAATGAAACGTTACCCCAGTGGCAGCACACGTACAGCAACTTCAAAGATCCTCGCCAGCACCCTGAATGTTGCGGCAAGCACCTTGCGCAGAATTAGTGGCGCAAGATGCAAGTCCATTGGCATTTTGCGCAAGATGCCCTAGCCCCTACGCTTGAGACACTGAACACATTCAAACGAATGAGGTTCGCTATGTTCAGCAAAGGAAAGAAAACAGCTCTGGTTACCGGCGCCTCGTCGGGTATGGGCAAAGCGATTGCCAAGCAGTTGATCCAGGACGGCTATCAGGTCTACGTGGCCGCACGTAGCGTTGACAAGATGGCCGACCTGGCAAGGCTCGGTGCCCAGCCGCTTCGGATGGACATTTCCAGGGACGAGGAGATCGTCAATGGTGTTCAGACCATCCTGGCCCAGACGGGCGGTGTGGACGTACTGGTCAACAACGCGGGCTTCGGTCTGTATGGGCCAGTTGAAGAGATCGGCATCGACGAAGCCCGCTACCAGTTCGAGGTCAACCTGTTTGGTGCCGCTCGCCTCACTCAGTTGTTACTACCCTCGATGCGTACCAAGCGCGCTGGGCACATCGTCAACATCACATCGATGGGCGGCAAGATGTACAGTGCCCTTGGTGCCTGGTACCACGCCACCAAACACGCTTTGGAGGGTTGGTCGGACTGTCTACGTCTGGAAGTGGCCGAGTTCGGCATCAAGGTTGTAATTGTCGAGCCTGGCGTGATCGAGACGGGCTTCGGCGAAGGCGCAACCGAAACCATCATCAAGCGTTCGACGGGTGGCCCCTACGGACGGATGGTGCAGATGGTGGCCAAGTCGATTAAGAGCACCTATGGGCATGGCACTGGCAGCGATCCACAAGTGATCGCAGACGTGGTTTCCCTGGCAGTGGCCAGCAGCCACCCACGTACACGCTACGCCGTCGGCAAATTCGCCAAGATGCTGATCCGCATGCGCGTCTGGCTTGGCGACCGTCTGTTTGATCGCATCATACTCAGCCAGACCCGTTGAGCGGCAAGGTTTCTATCCGCAAGCCACTAGCAGCAGTTAGCTAGCGTTTCAGGCGTTCTGCGCCAAGACCGAAGCACTATGCCTGAACTTGCCGGTGATGCGGTATGACAATACCCTGCCGACTGCTGGCAAGCCCGATGAGATCAGGTCTGCGCTAGACATGATCACCGGAAGACCGCTTCGCGAAAGGCCACACAGTTGATGAAGGTCTAGCTAGAGAGTGAGCGTGGCCCCCATGGACTGGTGGGGCCATGCGCAACCTTGCCGGCTGAGGGTGCGGAAAAAGGGGACAGATTTATTTGTTGAGCAAACAGTCTGCTTTTGGCCGTTTGCAACCCTTACCGAAGGTCTGCTTCGGGTCGAAAGCCGCCGGTCACGACTGACCGCATCGACCCAAAGCGGATGCCTACCATGTGCAAGCGCTGATAGAGGCAGCCTGCCCCCTGCTCAGCCCGGGCGCCCTCGCCCACGCAAATGGGTATACCGCCGCAGCGAGTTTCAATCACGATGACCGGAGGTAGCGGTCGATCATCTGCTTAACCGTGCGGCCTACCCGGCTCGCTCAATTGCACCAAGCTCCGCCAACTCGGTTCTCGTCGCTTCGCCCAGGCCACGACTGCCTGTTTGCGGGCGAAGGTCTGGCTCTCTTGGTAGACTGTCACCTTATCGCGGTTGATGCGGATCTGAGCTGTGTAGCTGATGGTGCCGTCGGCCTTCTTGCGGGGTCTGATCGTTGCCATGAGAATTGGTACACGTCCTGATTCGATTGGTACATTGCACCAAGCGCTTGGTAAAAACGCCCCAAAACCCCCGAAATCGGTACGAAACACGTTGAACGAAATCACTGCAAAATCAGGCGCAAAGCCAGAAACCACGCGCCCTGAGCCGTCCCGCCGCTTCAGCGTTGCTCCCATGATGGACTGGACAGACCGCCACTGCCGCTTCTTCCTGCGCCTGCTCTCCAAGCACACCCTGCTCTACACCGAAATGGTCACCACCGGCGCCTTGCTGCATAACGACGCCCACCGTTTCCTGCGCCACGACGTCTCCGAGCACCCGCTGGCCCTGCAGCTGGGCGGCAGCGTACCGGCCGACCTGGCCGCCTGCGCCAAACTGGCCGAGGAAGCCAGCTACGACGAGGTCAACCTCAACGTCGGCTGCCCGAGCGACCGGGTGCAGAACAACATGATTGGTGCCTGTCTGATGGCCCACCCGACGCTGGTGGCCGATTGCGTGAAGGCCATGCAGGATGCGGTATCCACCCCGGTGACGGTGAAGCACCGCATCGGCATCAATGGCCGCGACAGCTATGCCGAACTGTGCGACTTCGTCGGCCACGTGCGTGAGGCCGGGTGCCGGAGCTTTACCGTGCATGCGCGGATCGCGATTCTGGAAGGGCTGTCGCCGAAGGAGAACCGCGAGATTCCGCCGCTGCGCTATGACGTGGCGGCGCAGTTGAAGGCGGACTTCCCGGACCTGGAGATCGTGCTCAATGGCGGGATCAAGACCTTGGCCGAGTGCCAGGGGCACCTTGAGACTTTCGATGGGGTGATGTTGGGGCGTGAGGCGTACCACAACCCTTACCTGCTGGCCGAGGTGGATCAGCAACTGTTTGGCAGCGAGGCGCCCGTGGTGAGCCGGAGCGAGGCACTGGAGCAGCTGCGGCCTTATATCGTGGCGCACATGCAAAGCGGGGGCGCTATGCATCACATCACCCGGCATATTCTGGGGCTGGGCCAAGGGTTCCCGGGGGCGCGGCGGTTCCGGCAGTTGCTGTCGGCGGATATTCACAAGGCGGCGGAGCCGCTGAAGGTGTTCGATCAGGCGGCGGAGTTGATGCAGGGGCGATAGGTTGATTCCAGCCGGAACCAGGCCGAACCTCAAGACAACGCAATAGCTGTGGGAGCGTCGGTTCGGCGCCCCGACTTGCCCGCGAAGCTGGCACCGTGGTGCATGGCACGGGCTTCGCCCGTGTTCGCGGGCAAGCCCGCTCCCACAGGGGGCGCGCCGTGGCGACAGATGGTTTTTCCCTCACAGGGAACCTCGCGCCAGCTGCTGACTCGAATCATCACCTTCGGCAATTCTGCCCTGCCCCACGGGCCTCTTGAGCGCCCGTCGGGGCTCGGGTAATGTCGAGTAAATGCACAGGACAGAGCACGCCCATGACCTCCAAGCTGGAACAACTCAAGCAGTTCACCACCGTAGTCGCCGACACCGGGGACCTGGATGCCATTACCCGTCTCAAGCCGGTCGATGCCACCACCAACCCGTCGCTGCTGCTCAAGGCCGCCGCCATCCCGGGCTATGCCGAGCTGCTCAAGCAGGTGAAGGCCGATGCCAAGGGCAATGTCGACCTGGCCTGCGACAAGTTCGCCGTGGCCGTGGGCGCGGGCATTCTCAAGGTCATCCCGGGGCGTATCTCCACCGAAGTGGATGCGCGCCTGTCGTTCGATGAGCCGGCGCTGCTGAACAAGGCCCGCCAGCTGATCGACCTTTACGAAGCTGCTGGAGTGTCCAAAGACCGCGTGCTGATCAAGCTGGCCTCCACCTGGGAAGGTATCCGCGCCGCCGAGAAGCTGGAAAAGGAAGGCATCCAGACCAACCTGACCCTGCTGTTCTCCTTCGCCCAGGCCCAGGCCTGCGCCGATGCTGGCGTGTTCCTGATCTCGCCGTTCGTGGGCCGCATCTACGACTGGTACAAGAAGAGCACCGGCCAGGAATACGTCGGCGCCGAAGACCCGGGCGTGCAGTCGGTCACTCGTATCTACAACTACTACAAGGCCAATGGCTACAACACCGTGGTCATGGGCGCCAGCTTCCGCAATATCGGCCAGATCGAACAACTGGCCGGCTGCGATCGCCTGACCATCAGCCCAGACCTGCTGGACAAGCTGAGCAGCGACCAGGGCGAGCTGCCGCGCATCCTGCAACCGGGCAATGCCGGCGAGGCCAAGCAGGTGCTGAACGAAAGCCAGTTCCGCTGGGCGATGAACGAGGATGCCATGGGCACCGAGAAGCTGGCTGAAGGGATTCGCCAGTTTGCCCGGGATCAGGAGAAACTTGAGAAGTTGATGGCGGAAAAAGCCTGATACATCTACGGTTTGCCAGGCGGGCGGGAAATGTTCAGCATTTTCCGCCCGTTTTGTTTCTGCGGGCTGTGAACGCGTTCTGAACTCAAAGGCAAAATGACCTCATCCCCATTGCCCCTCGTGCTCGCCGGCCCGGTACTGCGCCGCCTCGAACCGCATAGGCTGGCCATCTGGCTGGTTGGCAGCCAACCCCTGCAACCGGAATTCATCTTCGACGGCACCGCCAAGGTGGGCTGCCAGGTCGTTGCGATCGGCCAGCACGCCTTCATTCACCTGCTGGACATCCACTTCGCCGAGCCGCTGCCGCGCAACGTCGCCATCCACTACGACCTGCTGATCAACGGCCAGGGCATTGCCAGCTGGGCCCCGCACCTGCTCTACCCCGGCAGCCAGCGCCCAAGCCTGGTGCTGCGTGACCGCCTGGACCAGCTGTTGCATGGTTCCTGCCGCAAACCCCATCACCCGGCCGCCGATGGCCTGCTCTGCGCCGACCGCCTGCTGCAGGCCTGCCATGCGCCGCAGGAGCGCCCTGCCGTGCTGTTGATGACGGGCGACCAGGTTTACGCTGATGACGTTGCCGGCCCGATGCTGCGCGCCATTCATGCGCTGATCGAGCGCCTGGGCCTGTTCGACGAAACGCTGGACGGCGCGGTGGTCAGTGACAGCCAGGCGCTCTACCGCCACCCCGCCAGCTACTACCATCGCGCCGACCTGCTGCCTGCCCAGGCACGCAACGAAACCCTGCGTGAGCGTTTCTTCGGCGGCAAGCGCAAGCCGATCTTCTCTTCCAGCAATGCCGACAACCACCTGGTGACCTTCGCCGAGGTCATGGCCATGTACCTGCTGGTGTGGTCGCCACAACCCTGGCGCCTGATCGACCTGAACATGCCTGCAGGCCTGAGCCCTCGACACCAGCAGCGCTACCACGAGGAACTGCCGCTGATCGAGGCTTTCGCTGCCAACCTGGGCCAGGTGGCGCGGGTGATGGCCCACCTGCCTTGCCTGATGATTTTCGACGACCACGACATCACCGATGACTGGAACCTCTCCGCGCAGTGGGAAGAAACCGCCTACGGCCACCCGTTCTCGCGGCGGATCATCGGCAATGCGCTGCTCGGCTACCTGCTGTGCCAGGCCTGGGGCAATGACCCGGATGCCTGCAACAGCCTGATCGGGCAGTGCCAGACGCTGCCCCGCCAGCAGGACCAGCTGATCGCTGAGCTGCTGCGCTTCCAGGGCTGGCAATACAGCCTGCCCAGCGAGCCACCGCTGCTGGTGCTGGACACCCGCACGCGCCGCTGGCGCAGCGAAAGCGACCTGGGCAAGCCATCCGGCCTGCTCGACTGGGAAGCGCTGTGCGAGCTGCAGCAGGCGCTACTGGACCACCCTTCGGCGGTCATCGTGTCACCGGCGCCGATCTTTGGCGTGAAGCTGATCGAAACCGTACAAAAGGTGTTCAGCTGGCTGGGTTACCCGTTGCTGGTGGATGCCGAGAACTGGATGGCCCACCGTGGCGCAGCACAGGTGATCCTGAACATCTTCCGCCATTCGCGCACGCCGGGGCATTACGTGATTCTGTCGGGTGACGTGCACTATTCGTTCGTCTACGAGGTGCTGATCCGTCATCGCCAGCGCAGCCCGCATCTATGGCAAGTGACCAGCAGCGGGATCAAGAACGAATTCCCGCGGCGCTTGCTGGATGTACTGGACCGGCTCAACCGCTGGTTGTACTCGCCACGCTCACCGCTGAACTGGTTTACCAAGCGCCGGCAGATGGAGGTGGTGCCACGCACGCCCAGCCGCAGCAAGGCCGGGGAGCGGCTTTGGAATGGGGCGGGGTTGGGGCAGGTGTTCTTCGATGAGCAGGGGCGGCCGGCGCGGGTGCTTCAGCTGAGTGCGGATGGCAGTGAAGCGGCCGAGTTTGCGCAACGTGAGTGACTGGGCTGGGGAGTTGTGGAGGCCTTGCTGGCCTCTTCGCGGCTAAAGCCGCTCCCACAGGTACACCACAGGCCTCAGGAGAAGTGATATCCCTGTGGGAGCGGCTTTAGCCGCGAAGAGGCCGGCACAGGCTAAAGATCAGGTCCGCTCCAGCGCATTCACCAGGTCATGGAAGGCTTCGCGATTGGAGTCGTTCAGGCCCATGAGAATCTTGTGCGCCTCCAGCACCTTGGAGCGCACCACATCTTCATTCTGATCCTGGGACGGCAGGTCGGTCAGGCACTCGGGGCGCGGTACCGGGCGGTCGACGATGTTGAACACCTGATCGAAGCCCATGGATTGCAGCAGACGCGAAATATCCGGGTTGGTGGTGACCACGGTCGGCAACAGGCCCACCTTCTGTCGCGACAGGATCGACAGCTTGGCCAGCAGGCCCAGCGTGGTGCTGTCGATGCTTTCGGTTTCGGTCAGGTCGATGACAATGGTCGAGAAGTTCAGCGCGGTGAAAATCTTCTCGATCGTCGCATCCAGCGCCGAACACAGGGTCAAGCGCACTTCACCGACGAATTTCAGTACAAAGGTACCGCTCTGCTCGGCGAACTGGATTCTACCGGTACTCATTGAAGGTTCCTGCTCAACACCAATAGGGCGATATCATCCGGCATCTCCCCAAGCGTAGCCAATCCGAATCGTTGGCGCAGCCCATCCAGGCTGCCACCCGCCGCCTTGACGATATCCGGCAAGGCAGCTTCTTTATCTTTGAGCGTATGCCCTGGCAAAAGGTCCAGAATGCCATCGGACATCAGGCTCAGGCTGAACTGCGGCGGCAACTCGATCACCAGGTCCTGGTAGGTCGCTTCGTCGAACAACCCTACCGGCAGGCCGCGGCCCTCAAGGTAGCGGGCCTCGCCCGGGGTATACAGCACCGGCAGCGGCAGGTGGCCGCCCACGGCGTAGGTCAGCAGGCCGGTTTCTTCGTCGATCACGCCACCGACCATGGTCACGTGCTTGCCCAGCTTGCAGTTGATCAGGCCGCGGTTGATGTGGCTGAGCACTTCCGAAGGCTTGAATTCGCGCAGCTTGCTGCTGCGCTTGAATTCGAACAACAGCCGCGTGGTCATGAACTTCAGCAACACCGTGACGAATGCCGACGACGCGCCATGCCCGGAGACATCGGCGAGGTAGAAGGCAATGCGCCGCTCATCCACGCGGAAGTAGTCGGCGAAGTCACCCGACAGGTACAGCGACGGAATGATCTGGTGCTCGAAGGTGAACTCACCAAGCGCCCAGGGGCTTTCTGGCAGCATGTTCATCTGCACCTGGCGACCGGCGGTCTGGTCTTCCTGCAACAGGTGCAGGCTGGCCTCCAGTTCGCGATTGGCCGCTTCCAGCTTGTCGCGGTAGCGCTGGTTCTCCAGCACCAGGCGCGAACGGTCGAGCGCCCGGCGCACCGAGTGTTCGAGCACGGCCAGGTCTTCCAGCGGCTTGATCAGATAGTCGGCGGCCCCCAGGCGCAAGGCCTCGACCGCGTCGCTCATCACGCCGGCACCGGACACCACGATCACCGGTAACTGCGGCGCGCGCTCGCTGATCTGGCGGATCAGTTCGAGGCCGCCCATCTGCGGCATGCGCAGATCGCAGATCACGAGGTCGGGCTGGTGTTCTTCGAAGACCTGGAGCCCCTGCTGGCCATTACCGGCCTGGAGGACGCTGAAGCCACTGTCTTCCAGATAGGCGGCGAGGCTCGCACGGACCACGTCGTCATCATCGATGATCAGCAGCGTTGCACTGATTTTCTGCATGTGGGCGAACGGCGCCGATTTGGGTTGGTGCAGAGGCGTCTGCAAGGCTGACATCCAACTGCTGGAATACTCTGTGGTAACGCTCTACTTGAGTTGTAGGCCAAGAACCCGGCCCAGGCAACCAGCGGAGATACCTCGTAAGGCGCAGACGGTACTCCCATCCGCCAGGCGTTTCAAGCATACGTCGGTCGAGTTCGCTGCTCTTTACAGGGCAAATCACCGAGAGTTATAAGAATGCCAACCAGTACAACCTATTGGGAAGGATGCAGCATGCCTCATACGCCCTCCAATCACAGCGAGAAACGCGATTTCATCCGCATGCGCATCGACACCGAGGTCAGCCTGTTGCACGAGGGCCAGGTGATCGCCGCGGTGTGCCTGGACCTTTCCAGCGGCGGCATGCAGGTGCAGGCGCCGCAGCAATTCAAGGTCGGTGACCACCTGGACGTGCGCATCGACTCCGACCACCCGGCACTCAAGGGCCTGCATGCCAGTACCGAGGTGGTGTGGATCGCCGACCAGCCCGGTGGCCAGCAAAAATTTGGCCTGCGTATCCTGGCCATGCATTGAGCTGTAACAAAAACGGCGACCCGAAGGTCGCCGTTTTCTTGCCTGCAAGGATCAGAAGTCGTCTTCGACTTCGCCATCGTTAACCTTGAACTCGCGGTTCTGCAGGTAGGCATTGCGGATGAAGATGTATTTGTCACCCTGAATCAGCTTCTCGGCCGACAGCAGGCTGGCGCGGGTGTCAACCACGTTGAGGGCGAAGATCGAGTTACGCACCGGCACATCGTTGATGTAACGGTAGGGTTCGGTGTAGCTGTCCGGGTACTTGGCCAGGCCGTCACGCACGGTGCTCGGGCCGAGCAGCGGGATCACGACGTACGGGCCGCTGGGCACGCCCCAGTGACCCAGGGTCTGGCCGAAGTCTTCGTCGTTGCGCTGCAGGCCCATCTTGGTGCCGACATCGAAGAAGCCGCCAAGGCCGAACACGGTGTTGACGATCAACCGCGCCGTATCCACGCCCGCCGCATGCGGCTTGAGCTGCAGCACGTTGTTGGCAAGGTTGGTGACATCGCCGACGTTGTTGAACATGTTGTGGATGCCATCCTGCAAGAACTGCGGGGTGACCCACTGGTAGCCCTTGGCCAATGGCTTGAGGCCATAGGTGTCGATCGTATCGTTGAAACGGAAGATCGGGCGGTTGACCGCTTCCCAGGGATCTTCCTCGGTGGCGGCATGGGTGGCTGCCACGGGCGCCAGCAGCAAGCTGGCGCAGACACAGGCCTGGGTGACTCGCTCGATCACACCGGCACCGATCCTACGCATAGATGTTTCTCCATCGAAATTCTCGGCCGCAAGCGCAACAGGTGCGCTGCTGTACGGCGGCAGTATAGAGCGTTGGGCGCTGATAAACAGCTTTACACATTTTTGCTCAATAATTTGTGAACAGCTGTTACCCGTCACAGCACGGTAACAATCGTCCAATAGCCTGCGGACTATTTCAGGGACGTTACCATGCTCGCTGCACCCGCCATTACCGCTGTACTGTTCGGCCTGCGCGGTTGCCTGGTCCAGGCCACCGACGGCCACACCCTGCCCGCCCCTGGTGCCCTCGAGACGCTGGAAGGCCTGCGCCACGCACAGGTGCCGTGCATCTGGCTCGACGACCTGGGCAGCCTGCAGAGCAGGCGCCTGGCCAGCGTGCTGCCGGACTGGCTGCCGGGCCACACGGTCAACGGCGTACGCTGGCCGGCACCGAACGCCTGCTGGCAGGCATTGATGAGCCTGGACAGCGAGTGCCTGGAGGGTTGCGTGCTGGTCAGCGGTGAACCAAAGCTGCTGCAATCAGGCCTCAACGCCGGCCTGTGGACAGTGGGACTTGCGGCCTGCAACCCCTCATGCGCAAGCACGTCCGCGCAGTGGCAGGCCATGACCTCGCAAGAACAGGAACTGGCCCGCGGCAAGGCCACGTTGGCCCTGTTCAGCCTGGGCGTGCATTCGGTGATCGACCACCTCGAAGAACTGGACACCTGCCTTGCCGACATCGCCCTGCGCTGCAGCAAGGGTGAAAAACCCTGACACAGCCCCATTGATGCGGATCATGCAAAGCGCCAGCGAGTGGATTACGCTAGGAACAGGCGAGAACCTTTGCCGCTTCGCTGAGGTCCATGCCTTGCCAAGCCATTGATGGAGAACAGCCAATGCCTGCCCGCGAATTGCAAGAGCGCTTGAACAGCCTGCGCGAGCAACTGGACCGCAACGTACCGCTTTCGGATGAAGAACTGGCCGCCCTGCACGAAGAGGCCAGGCAGATCGAAGCGCAGTTGAAGCTCGAGGAAGCCACGCCGGACAACAACGTGGTCGACGGGGTGAACCTGGCGATCGAACGTTTCGAAGCCGAGCACCCGGACCTGACCGCCACCCTGCGCAGCATTGCCAACTCGCTGCACAGCATGGGGATCTGAAACAGCCGGGGCCGCTTTGCGGCCCATCGCCGGCAAGCGCGGCTCCCACAGGGTGCGGCGCTTGCCGGGATGGCTGCAAAGCAGCCCCAACTACACAGAACTTACTGGCGAACCAGTCGCAGGTTCGCCGGGCTGATCGCCCCGGTGCTGCGGTATGGGTTGATGTCCAACCCGCCGCGGCGCACATACCGCGCATACACGGTCAGGTGCTCCGGTTGCAGCAGGTTCTTCAAATCCAGGTAGATCCGCTCCACGCACTGTTCGTGGAAGTCGGCATGCTGGCGGAAGCTGATCAGATAGGTCAGCAGGCTGGCATGGTCCAGCGCCCTGCCCTTGTACTCCACCACCACGCTGCCCCAGTCTGGCTGGCCGGTCACCGGGCAGTTGGATTTGAGCAGGTGGCTGTGCACGGTCTCTTCGACAATGCGCTCAGGGTTGCAGCTCAGCAGTTCAGGTTGCGGCTGCTCGTAGTTGTCGATCGCCACATCCAGTGCATCGATGCACTGCCCAGGCAAGGCCATCACGCCCTGCGCCTCAACTTCCGCCAGGGTACGCACTTGCACGCCCACCGGCTTGCCAGCGGCGGCCGACAGATCGCTCACCAGGCATGCCTGCAAATCGTTGATCGAGGCGAACTGGGTCTGGTTCAGCGAGTTGAGGTAGAGCTTGAACGACTTCGACTCGATGATATTCGGCGAATCGGCCGGTATGGCAAATTCGCCGATGGCCACCACCGGCTTGCCCGAGGGCAGCAGCCACGACAGCTCGAAGCAGTTCCAGTAGTCCACGCCCTGCCACGGCAGGGTCTGGGCGGTCACACCCAGCTCGGCCCACTTGGCCGTGCGCGGGATCGGGAACAACAGCGAAGGCGTGTAGGTGGCAATGTATTCGCTGGATTTGCCCAGCGGGGAATGTTCGGCGGCGGGATGCATGGAAACTGACCTGAAGGTTCGAAATTGCCCTTAGTCTACCGGTTTTGCACCCCGCCTTGCAGGCCCGCTTACTCGATGGTCAGCCCCCCGACCATGCCGGCCTGGTAATGCCCCGGTACGTTGCAGGCGAACTCGATGGGCGCCGACTTGCGGAACGTCCAGGTCAGCTCGGCGCGCTGGCCGGGCTGCACCAGCACGGTGTTGCCGCCATCGTGACCATGGGCAGCATGGTCCATCGGTTTGGCGGGCGCGTGGCCCATCTGCGAGTGGTCCATGCCCTCATGCTGCATGGCGGTGTTGAACATCTTGCCCTGCATGGCGATCATTTCTTTCTGGTGCTCGGCATGCATGGCCTTGTCACCCAGGTTGAATTCATGGGGCAGCTTGCCTTCGTTGACCAGCACGAAGCGCACGGTCTCGCCCGCCTTCACGTGCAGGCTCTTGGGCTCGAAGGCGATGTCCTTGAGCACCACTTCAACGGTGCGGGTGGCCTGGGCAGCCGGGGCTGGCTCGCCGAATGCGAAGGTTTTCGCCTCGCCTGCCAGGGTTGGCAGGCTGACCAGGGCCAGGGCGGCGGCGATGAACAGGTGTTTCATGATGACTCCGAAGATCACGTCGGGATGGGACCACTCTAGAAAGGCGCGGCTGGCGCTTGGCTGACAAGAAGATTACAACTTTGTCAGCTTGGGCGAGGCTCGAGTTAGTCACGTATCATTTCAGCCATCCCATCATCCCTGTGCGGCGGGTTTACCCGCCCCCACAAGGAACCGCGTCAACCCTCTGATTGTGGATTGAGCATGAAACTGCTGATCGTCGAAGACCAGGCCCGCACCGGCCAGTACCTGAGCCAGGGCCTGAGCGAAGCCGGCTTCGCCACCGAACTGGCCACCGACGGCGAGACCGGCCAGTACCTGGCCCTGACCGGCGACCACGACTTGCTGATCCTCGACGTGATGCTGCCCGGGCGTGACGGCTGGCAGATCCTGCAGGCCGTGCGCACTGCCGGGCTGGACACACCGGTGCTGTTCCTGACCGCCCGCGACGCCGTCGAGGACCGCGTGCACGGCCTGGAACTGGGCGCCGACGATTACCTGGTCAAGCCGTTCGCCTTCTCCGAGCTGCTGGCCCG
This sequence comes from Pseudomonas sp. LRP2-20, assembly GCF_024349685.1. Lineage (NCBI taxonomy): Bacteria > Pseudomonadati > Pseudomonadota > Gammaproteobacteria > Pseudomonadales > Pseudomonadaceae > Pseudomonas > Pseudomonas sp. LR2-20. The sequence goes on from NZ_AP025944.1 coordinate 4,244,289, forward strand.
GGTGCGCAGCCTGCTGCGCCGCGGCACCAGCCCCAGCCAGGACACCACCCTGACCCTCGCCGACCTGCGCCTGGACCTGATCCGCCGCCGCGCCGAACGGGCCGGCACGCGCATCGACCTGACGGCCAAGGAGTTCGCCCTGCTCGAACTGCTGCTACGCCGCCAGGGCGAGGTGCTGCCCAAATCGCTGATCGCCTCGCAAGTGTGGGACATGAACTTCGACAGCGACACCAACGTCATCGAAGTGGCCGTGCGCCGCCTGCGCCTGAAGATCGACGACCCGCACCCGAACAAGCTGATCCATACCGTACGCGGCATGGGCTACGTGCTCGAAGAGCGCCACCACTGATGCGCAGGCTGTCCCTCGGCACGCGCCTGGCACTGCTGTTTGCCGCCTGCACCGCTGCCGTGTCGCTGGGCGCCGGGCTGCTGTTCAACCGTGCCAGCGAGCAGCATTTCGTCGAACTGGACCAGCAACTGCTGGAGTCGCGCCTTTCCCTGTTTCGCAGCCAGCTCGCCGGCCTGAAGCACCCCGACCAGTTGCAAGGCCGCTTGCCAGCCCTGCGCGACGAGCTCAGCCACCAGGCTGACCTCGCGCTGCGCATCGATGGCCCAGACGGTGCGCACTGGTTCGCCAGCCGCGACGGCCTGCCAGGCACACCGTCGACACCCACGCTGACGACCCTGCACGCCGAGGGCGTCGATTACCGAAGCCTCACGGTCCCCCCGGACGATCAGACGTCTGCACAGCTGACGCTGTTTCTCGATATCACCCATCACCAGCACTTCCTGCAAGGCATGCAGCGCCTGATCTGGCTTACCGTCGGGCTATCGGCGCTGGCCACTGCCCTGCTTGGTGCCTGGGCCGCACGCAGTGGCCTGCGCCCCCTGCGCCAGATGGGCCAGGTGGCTGCCAGCGTGTCGGCACGCTCACTGACCACTCGCCTGCCGGTGGCGCAGATGCCGGAGGAGCTGGCCGAACTGGCCACCACGGTGAACGCCATGCTGCAACGCCTGGACGACGCCTTCCAACGCCTGTCGGCGTTCTCCGCCGACATCGCCCACGAACTGCGCACGCCGCTTTCCAACCTGCTGACCCACACCCAGGTCACCCTCACCCGCCCGCGCAGCCTGGAGGAGTACCGCGAGGCACTGCATGGCAACCTCGAGGAGCTGCAGTGGATGGCGCAGATGATCAACGACATGCTGTTCCTCGCCAAAGCAGACCACGGCCTGTTGGTGCCGGGGCAGACGGCGCTGGCCCTGCACGAGGACGTGGATGCGCTGCTGGAGTACTACGCGCCGTTGGCCGAGGATAATGACGTGCAATTGCTGCGCGAGGGCGAGGCGATCGTGCAGGGTGACCGGCCTATGCTGAGACGGGCGCTGTCCAACCTGCTCGACAATGCCCTGCGCTTCACCCCGCCAGGCGGGCAGATACGGGTGACGCTGGAGCCGGGGTTGCGGCTTTGCGTGGCCAATACCGGGGCGGCAATTGAACCGTCAGCGTTACCGCGCTTGTTCGATCGCTTCTACCGGGTGGACCCGGCGCGGCGGGAAGGCAGCAGCGAGCATGCGGGGCTGGGCTTGGCGATTACCCGGTCGATCATACAGGCCCATGGCGGGAGCATTCAGGCGCATTGCCAGGATGGCTGGACCCGTTTCGTGATCGAATTGCCTGAAGTCCGGTGACATGGGGGCTGCTTTGCAGCCCTTCGCGGGCAAGCCCGCTCCCACAGGGATCGCGCCTGATTCCAGAAATTGAGCAACACAGGTGCTCCCACAGGTATTGCACAGCCTTCAGGGCTTGTGCTGCCCCTGTGGAAGCGGGCTTGCCCGCGAAAGGGCCCTGACAGGAGGACTCAGACCGCCAGGCCAATCGCCGGCTGCACCTGCGACGCGCGGTACGCCGGGTAGAGGGTCGCCAGGAAGCTCATCACCAGCCCCGCCGCGCAGATCATCAGCACATCCCCGCCCTGCAGCTCGGACGGCAAGCTGCTGACGAAGTAAACATCCGAGGTGAAGATGTGTTGCCCGCTCACCCGCTCCAGCCAGCCGACGATCTGGCTGACATTGAGCGCGGCGATCACCCCGAGCACACCACCGATCAAGGTGCCGACAATACCGATCAGGCTGCCCTGGACCATGAACGTGCCCATGATCTGCGCCGGCGTGGCGCCCAGGGTACGCAGGATGGCAATGTCCGGCCCCTTGTCGTTCACCACCATTACCAGGGTGGCGATGATGTTGAAGGCCGCCACCGCGATGATCATCAGCAGCAACAGGCCGATCATGGTCTTTTCCATCTTCATCGCACTGAACAGGCTGCCCTGGGTGTGCGACCAGTCATCGGCGCGGTAGCCATCGCCCAAACCGGCAGCAATTGCCTTGGACACCTGCGGCGCGGCATACAGGTCGTGCAGTTTCAGGCGCACGCCCTGAACCTGGCCTGGCGCCCAGCGCTGCATTTCGCCGGCATCGGCCACGTGCATGTAGGCCTGCGAGCCATCCAGCTCGGCACCGACCTTGAAGATGCCAACCACGGTCAGGCGCTGCATGCGCGGGGTGATGCCACCGGGCTCCTTGCTGATTTCCGGCACGATCAGGGTCAGCTTGTCACCGGTGTTGAGGCGAAAGCGCCGCGCGGTCAGTTCGCCGATGACCACGCCGTACTCACCCGGCTGCAGGTCCTGCAGGCGGCCCTGGACGATATGCTGGCCGACGATGGAAACCTTGCTCTCCTCGGCCGGGTCGATGCCGCTGACCTGGATCGGCTGCATCGCGCCCTTGTACGAGAGCATGCCTTCCATCTCGGTGATCGGCGCTGCGGCCATCACCGCCGGGTTCTGCAACGCGGCATCGGCCGCCTTGTGCCAGTCATCCAGCGGCTGCACGCCAAGGATCGAGGCATGCGGCACCAGGCCGAGAATGCGCGAACTCATCTCGCGCTGGAAGCCGTTCATCACCGACAGCACCACGATCATCGCCAGCACGCCCAGCGACAGGCCGATCATCGAGGTCATCGAAATGAACGAGATGAAGTGGTTGCGGCGCTTGGCCCGGGTGTAGCGCGCGCCGATGAAGATGGGCAAGGGTCTGAACATGTAGGAAACACCCAAATTAAACGGGAAAACGGGGCGGCGCTGCCACCCCGCGCACTCGGTCAGATCGCCACCAGGTGGCCATCGTCGAGCTTCAGCACGCGGTCCATCTGGCGCGCCAGGTTGAGGTCGTGGGTCACCACCAGGAAGGCGGTACGCGATGCGCTGGACAATTCCTGCATCAGCTCCTGGATACCCTGGGCGGTGTGGTGGTCGAGGTTGCCGGTCGGCTCGTCGAGCATCACCAGGCCCGGGCGGTTGACCAGGGCGCGGGCGATTGCCACACGCTGGCGTTCACCGCCGGACAGTTCGGCCGGCTTGTGGTGCAGGCGATGGCCCAGGCCGACCCGCTTGAGCAGCGCCTCGGCACGCTCACGCGCTTCAGGGATGGCGGTGCGGCCGATCAACAGCGGCATGCACACGTTCTCCATGGCGGTGAACTCTGGCAGCAGGTGGTGGAACTGGTAGACGAAGCCCAACTCGCGGTTGCGCAGCAGGCCACGGGCACGCTCGCCGAGGGCCGACAGCTCTTCGCCGGCCAGCCACACGCTGCCCTGGGTCGGCCGGTCGAGGCCGCCGAGCAGGTTGAGCAAGGTACTCTTGCCGGAGCCGGAGCTACCGACGATGGCCACGCGCTCACCGGCGTGCAGCTCCAGGTTGAGCCCGGACAGCACCTGCACCGACTCCGGGCCCTCGTCGTAGGACTTGCCCAGGTTGCGGCAACTCAGAACGGCTTTATCACTCATGCGCGACTCACTCATAACGTAGCGCCTCTGCAGGCTGGGTGCGGGCCGCACGCCAGGCCGGGTACAGGGTGGCGAAGAAACTCAGGACCAGCGCCGCACCGCAGACCATGTAGACGTCCTGGGCCTGGATCTGCGACGGCAGGTAATCGATGAAATACACATCGGCATTGAGGAACTTGTGCCCGATCAGCGTCTCGATGCCGGCGATCGCGGCGCTGACGTTCAGCGCCGCGACGATCCCGACCACGGCGCCGATCAGCGTGCCGATCACCCCGATCACCGTGCCCTGGACCATGAAGATCAGCATGATCTGCCCGGGCGTGGCGCCCAGGGTACGGAGGATGGCGATGTCACCGCGCTTGTCGTTGACCACCATCACCAGGGTGGAAATGATGTTGAACGCCGCCACCGCCACGATCAGCAGCAACAGCAGGCCGATCATGGCCTTTTCCATGCGGATCGCCTGGTACAGGTTGCCGTGGGTACGGGTCCAGTCGCGGCTGTAGTATTCCTGGTCGCCCAGCTGCTGGGCGATGCTCCAGGCCACCCGTGGCGCCTGGAACAGGTCGTCGAACTTCAGGCGCAGGCCCTGCACCTGGTCCGGCTTCCAGCGGTGCAGGCGGGACAGGTCGGTGATGTTGGTCAGGCCCAGGTAGCCGTCGATCTCGCCGGCACCGACGTGGAAGGTGCCGACCACGGTGAAGCGCTTCATGCGCGGGAACATGCCGGCCGGGGTCACGCTGACCTCGGGGGCGACGAAGGTCAGCTTGTCGCCGATGGCCACGCCCAGCTTGGCCGCGGCCTTGTCGCCGATCATGATGCCCCACTCGCCTGGCGCCAGCTGGTCGAGGCTGCCTTGCTGGATGAAGTTGTCGATGATCGACACCTCGCGCTCACGCGCCGGGTCGATGCCGTTGAGCAACACCTTCTGCACCTTGCCGTCATGGGTCAGCAGGCCCTGCATCTGCGTGTACGGGGCGACCGCCAGCACCTGCGGATTCTGCTTTACTTGTTGGGCAAGGGCAGACCAGTCGTTGATCGGCTGGCCGCTCTCCAGCGTGGCGTGGGGGATCATGCCCAGCACGCGGGTACGCATCTCGTGGTCGAAACCGTTCATGACCGAGAGCACCACGATCATCACCACCACGCCCAGGGCGAGGCCGATCATCGAGGTCAGGGAAATGAACGAGACGAAGTGGTTACGGCGCTTGGCACGGGTGTAACGCGTACCGATGAATGCGAAAAGAGGTCTGAACATGTCGGGGCTTGTTCGGATGAAAGGGAACGTCCTTGTGGCGAGGCGCCTACGGCGGCTTTACACTCGGACCACCGCCGCAACCATGGGTTCGCCATGACGACATTAGACGAAGAAGATCGCCGCGAATACTACCGCATCGAAGATCGGATCGCACTGGAAATCAGCCCCCTCAGCGCGGCCGAAGCCCTTGAGGCAGAACTGTTGCAAGATGATTCGCCACTCTTCAACCTGCTCAGCGAGCTGCACCTGTCCGACTTCGAGTCACAGCACCTGCTGCGCCAGCTGAGCGATAAGGACCGCACCCTGGCAGCCTTCCTGCGGGCGCAGAACAAGCGCCTCGACCTGCTCAGTGCAGTGGTCGCGCAAACCCTGCTCGGTGAAATCGGCCAGCCACAGCGGGTGATCATTTCCGAAGGTGGCATCGAGTTCGCGCAACCTCGGCAGATCGCCCCCGGTACCCGGGTGAAGGTGAAGATGGTACTGATGCCGCGCGCCCACGGCCTGCTGCTGCGCGGCAAGGTCACCCACTGCGACCCGCGCCCGGGCGGCGATTACGAGGTCGGCACGGAATTCACCGACATGACCGATGCCCAACGGCAACTGCTGGCCCGCTACATCCTGCAACGCCAACAGCAGCAACGGCGCCAGCAGCTGGAACAAGACGGCCCCGCCTCCTGAGCCCTATCACCCTGATTTGAAGGAACGAACGTGACCCTGATCTACGGCCATCGCGGCGCCAAGGGCGAAGCCCCCGAAAATACCCTGAAGAGTTTTCAGCAGTGCCTGTCCCACGGCGTCAACCGCTGCGAACTGGACCTGCACTTGTCGGCCGACAACGAGCTGATGGTGATCCACGACCCCACCCTCAAGCGCACCACCGGCCGCCGTGGCAAGGTGGTCGAGCACCCGGCCGCCGAACTGGTCAAGATCGATGCGCGCAAGGGCGGCCCTGGGCACGTGCAACCCTGCCCTATCCCGAAACTCGAAGAACTGTTCGAGAAGTGCGCCTTCGAGCATTGGCAGCTGGAGGTCAAGAGCGCCTCGCGCACCCGCGCCGCCACCACCGTACTGGCGATCCGCGAACTGGCGCAGCAGTACGGCCTGCTCGACAAGGTGACCATCACTTCGAGCTCACGCGAAGTGCTGGGTGCTGCCCTGGAGCTGGTACCGGATGTGAAACGCGGGCTGGTTGCCGAGTACGCCTGGCTCGACCCGCTGAAGGTCGCGCAGAACTATAGCTGCGAGCTGCTGGCGTTGAACTGGACGCTGTGCACCCCCGAGCGCCTGCTCAAGGCACAGGGTCAGGGCTTGCATGTGTCGGTGTGGACGGTCAACGAACCGGCACTGATGCGCCGGCTCGCTGACTTTGGCGTGGACAGCCTGATTACAGACTTTCCCGGTTTGGCCAAGACCACCCTCGGGTAGGGCTGAAATCGGTCTCCCCGACCGGCTCAGGCCACCGGCCGGAGCCGCTCAAAAAAGCCGGTTCAGGCCGTCGTAGGCAGCTACCCGATAGGCTTCGGCCATGGTCGGGTAGTTGAACGTGGTGTTGACGAAGTACTTCAGGTTGTTCTGCTCACCTGGCTGGTTCATCACCGCCTGGCCGATGTGGACAATCTCCGAAGCCTGATAGCCGAAGCAGTGCACCCCGAGCACTTCCAGGGTTTCACGGTGGAACAGGATCTTCAGCATGCCCTGCGGCTCACCCGCGATCTGCGCACGCGCCATGCTCTTGAAGAACGCCTTGCCCACTTCGTACGGCACCTTGGCCTGGGTCAGCTCCTGCTCGTTCTTGCCGATCGAGCTGATCTCCGGGATGGTGTAGATGCCGGTCGGCACGTCGTTGACGAAGCGCCAGCTGCCATTGTCGACGATGCTGCCAGCGGCCGAACGGCCTTGGTCGTGGGCAGCGCTGGCCAGGCTTGGCCAGCCGATCACGTCACCGGCACCGTAGATGTTCGGCACGCTCGTGCGGTAGGCCTCGTCGACCTCGATCTGGCCGCGGCTGTTGACCTTGATGCCGATGTTTTCCAGGCCCAGCTTGTCGGTGTTGCCGGTACGACCGTTGCACCACAGCAAGGCGTCGGCCTTGATCTTCTTGCCCGACTTCAGGTGCAGGATCACCCCGTTGTCCAGGCCCTCGACCCGCTCGTACTCCTCGTTGTGGCGTACGGTGATGTTGTTGTTGCTGAAGTGGTAGCTCAGCGCCTGGGAAATTTCCGAATCCAGGAAGCTCAGCAGCTGGCCGCGGTTGTCGACCAGTTCCACCAGCACGCCAAGGCCACTGAAGATCGAGGCGTATTCGCAACCGATCACGCCGGCGCCATAGACGATCAGCTTGCGCGGGGTATGGCTGAGGCTGAGGATGGTGTCGCTGTCGTAGACGCGCGGGTGGTGGAAGTCGATGTCGGCCGGGCGGTACGGGCGCGAGCCGGTGGCGATGATGATGTGCTTGGCGTTGAGCTTCTCGACCACGCCATTGGGGCAGACCACTTCGACGGTCTGCTCATCGGCGAAGCTGCCGGTACCGAAGAACACATCGACGCGGTTGCGGGCGTAGTAGCCGGTACGCGAGGCGACCTGCTTGGCGATGACCCGCTCGGCGCTCTTGAGCACGTCAGGGAACGAGAACCAGCGCGGCTCACCGATGGCACGGAACATCGGGTTGGTATTGAACTGCATGATCTGCCGCACCGAGTGACGCAGCGCCTTGGACGGGATGGTGCCCAGGTGGGTGCAGTTGCCGCCGACCTGACGGCGGCTGTCGACCATTGCCACCTTGCGCCCCGCTTTGGCGGCGTTCATTGCCGCGCCTTCACCGGCCGGGCCGGAACCCAGCACCACTACGTCGTAGTTGTAGACAGCCATGCGTACTCCTTCAGAACTGGCCCGGGGTTACGGTTACCCGCGGGACTCGATCATGCCGCCAGGGCGTCATGAGAAAATTCGGGTGCAGTCTAATCAAGCGTGAACGCCGCGCACATTAACCCTTGGTCGCGTCGTAGGCCAATTTTGCCTGCACTACATGTCATTTACCGATCCCTGGCGGCGATCATCCCTGCCAACGCTTTCAATCGCCTTTCACCGCCTGCTCGAATGCGGGGGTAGCTCGGGAGACGAAGCCACCTTCGGCCCGAGTCACCAAAACCGCAGCCAGATCATGGGCCACGGCGAAATCCCAGGCGCGCTCCGGCCCCAGGATCAGCAGCAGGGTCGAATAGCCATCGGCTTGAAGTGCCGAGCGATCGAGTACGGTGACCGCGGCCAGGTCGTGGTCGACCGGGCGCCCTAGGCGGGCATCGAAGGTGTGTGAATAGCGCCGGCCATTCTCCTCGAAATAGTGGCGATAGTCACCCGAGGTCGAAACCCCCAGGCCATTGACCGGGATGATCTGGCGGGCGACCTGGCGGTCCTCGCGCGGCAGCTCCAGGGCGATACGCCAGGGGCTTCCGTCTGGCTTGCGGCCCACGGCCTTGAGCTCGCCGGTGACTTCGGCGACGAAACGGCTCACACCCATGGCGCGCAGGCGCTCGGCGATCAGGTCGACAGCGTGGCCGGCAGCGATGCTGTTGAAGTCCAGTTGCACCGCGGCATCCTTGCACAGTGCCTGGCCGTCGATGCGCAGGTGGCGGTAACCGACGCGCTGGCGGGCCTGGGCCAGGGCTTGCGGGTCAGGCACCTGCTCGTGGCGAGCCTGCGGGCCGAAACCCCAGAGGTCGAGCAGCGGCTCGACGGTGAGGTCGAAAGCGCCGTCGCTCAGTTCGGCCAGGTGCTGGCCGAGGGCGACCAGTTCGAGCATGTCAGGCGGCAAGACCATGCACTGGTTGGCGGGCAGCAGGTTGAACTGGCTGACGGTGGAATCGCCGCGATAGGTCGAGTAATGCTGGTCGATGTCGTTGAGGATGGTCTCGACCGCCGCCTGGACCTGGGCCGGTGCCGGGCCGCCAGGCTCGCGGACGTACTGGATGCTGTAGCTGCTGCCCATGGTCGGGCCGCCCAGGCGCTCCAGGGTCGGGCCCTGGTTGCAGGCGGTCAGGAGCATCAGCAGGATTGAGAGAAGTGCACGCAATATCGAGGTCTCGATCGTCTGTACCGGCCTTTTCGCGGGCAAGCCCGCTCCCACAGGGATATCACAAGCCTTGAAACCAGTGATATCCCTGTGGGAGCGGGCTTGCCCGCGAAAAGGCCGGTACAACGACAACAAATGCCAGGCAAAAAAAACGGGAACCCGAAGGTTCCCGTTTTTTCATGCGCTTACAAGCGGATCAGCGTGGAAACGCTGGCGGGTTCACACCCGACATTTCTTCCATCACGCGAACCACCTGGCAGCTGTAACCGAATTCGTTGTCGTACCAGACGTACAGGACAACGCGGTTGTCGTTGGCGATGGTCGCCTCGGCATCCACCACACCGGCGTGACGCGAACCGACGAAGTCGGTCGAAACCACTTCCTGCGAGCTGACGTAGTCGATCTGCTTGTGCAGTTCCGAGTGCATGGCGGTCTGGCGCAGGTACTCGTTGATCTCGTCGCGGGTGGTCGGCTTCTCGAGGTTCAGGTTGAGAATGGCCATCGAAACGTTCGGCGTCGGAACGCGAATGGCGTTGCCGGTCAGCTTGCCTTTCAGCACTGGCAGTGCCTTGGCGGCAGCGGTGGCGGCGCCGGTTTCGGTGATGACCATGTTCAGCGGCGCGGCACGGCCACGGCGGCTGCCCTTGTGGAAGTTGTCGATCAGGTTCTGGTCGTTGGTGAACGAGTGAACGGTTTCGACGTGGCCGTTGACGATGCCGTACTGGTCGTTGATGGCCTTGAGCACCGGCACGATGGCGTTGGTGGTGCAGGAGGCTGCCGAGATGATCTTGTCATCGGCAGTGATGTCACCGTGGTTGATGCCATGCACGATGTTCTTCAGCGCGCCCTTGCCAGGTGCGGTGAGGATCACGCGGGCAGCGCCCGGGCAGGCCAGGTGCTGGCCCAGGCCGTCGGCGTCACGCCATACGCCGGTGTTGTCGACGATCAGCGCGTTTTCGATGCCGTACTGGGTGTAGTCGACTTCGCTCGGGCTCTTGGCGTAGATGATCTGGATCAGGTTGCCGTTGGCGGTGAGGGTGTTGTTGGCTTCGTCGATGGTGATGGTGCCATCGAACGGGCCATGCACCGAGTCACGGCGCAGCAGGCTGGCACGCTTGACCAGGTCGTTCTCGGCGCCTTTGCGCACGACGATGGCACGCAGGCGCAGGCCGTCGCCACCACCGGTCTTCTCGATCAGGATGCGCGCCAGCAGGCGGCCGATGCGGCCGAAGCCGTACAGGACGACGTCGGTACCCTTGCGGGCCGAAGCGTTCTGCTGGCCAACCACGTCGGCCAGTTCTTCACGGACGAACTGCTCGGCAGTGCGGCCGTTGCCTTCCTGCTTGAACTTGTTGGCCAGCTTGCCCAGGTCGACCGAAGCGGCGCCCAGTTTCAGCTCGCTCATGGCCTTGAGCAGGGGGAATGTCTCGTGTACGGACAGTTCGGTCTCGTCAGTTTGACGGTGACGCGCAAAGCGGTGGGCTTTGAGGATCGAGATAACCGAACGGTTGATCAGGCTACGGCCATAAATCGAGCTCACCACATTGTTGTTGCGGTAGAGCTGACCGATAAGCGGGATCATCGCTTCAGCCAGAGCTTCACGATCGATCCACTCACCAAGACACTGGTCGGGCTTCTGAGTCACGGGAACCTTCCACATGTAGGGACAGAAAAAAGGGGCTACATTATGACGCCCCTGCGCGTAACCGGCAATGAGCGCCTGTCGCCGATGGCAAAGCCCGCTGTTCATGGCCTGTCGAGCCTGACAGCAGGCACTGTCACCGGTACAATCGATCTCTTTGCCGCAACGCTTGGAGTGCAATCTCCCGTGTCAGTTCTGCGCCTACCGCAAATGTCGGCCACGGCCGGCAAACAAACCTGGGGCAACCTGCCCGGTGCCGCCCTCAGCCTGGCCATCGCCGAGGCTGCCAGCAGCGCGGGCCGCTTCACCCTGCTGCTGACCGCCGACAGCCAGGCGGCCGATCGTCTGGAGCAAGAGCTTCGCTTCTTTGCCCCGGACCTGCCAGTGCTGCCGTTCCCCGATTGGGAAACCCTGCCCTACGACCTGTTCTCGCCGCACCAGGACATCATTTCCCAGCGCATCGCCAGCCTCTACCGGCTGCCGGAGCTGAGCCACGGCATTCTGGTCGTGCCGATCACCACTGCCCTGCACCGCCTGGCGCCGACCCGCTTCCTGCTCGGCAGCAGCCTGGTGCTGGACGTGGGCCAGACCATCGACGTCGAGCAGATGCGCACGCGCCTGGAAGCCACGGGCTACCGCTGCGTCGACACGGTCTACGAGCATGGCGAATTCGCCGTGCGTGGCGCACTGATCGACCTGTTCCCGATGGGCAGCAAGCTGCCTTATCGCATCGACCTGTTCGATGACGAGATCGAAACCCTGCGCACCTTCGACCCGGAGACCCAGCGCTCGATCGACAAGGTCGACTCGATCCGCCTGCTGCCGGCGCGCGAGTTCCCCATGCAGAAGGAAGAGGTGACCCGCTTCAAGGCGCGTTTCCGCGAGCGTTTCGATGTCGACTTCCGCCGTAGCGCGATCTTCCAGGACCTGGCCAGCGGCATCATCCCTGCCGGCATCGAGTACTACCTGCCGCTGTTCTTCGAAGAAACCTCGACCCTGTTCGACTACCTGCCCGCCGACACCCAGGTGTTCTCGCTGCCGGGCGTCGAGCAGGCGGCCGAGCATTTCTGGAACGACGTGCGCGGGCGCTATGAAGAGCGCCGCGGCGACCTGACCCGCCCGCTGCTGCCGCCGGCCGAGCTGTTCCTGCCCGTCGAAGACTGCTTCGCCCAGCTCAAGCAGTGGCCACGGGTGGTGGTCAGCGCCGACGACATCGAAGCCGGCGCCGGCCGCGAGCGCTTCCCCGCGCGCGCCCTGCCCAACCTGGCCATCGAGGCCAAGGCCAACCAGCCGCTGGCGGCGCTGGCCGAATTCCTCGACCAGTTCAGTGGCCGCGTGCTGTTCACCGCCGAATCGGCGGGCCGCCGCGAAGTGCTGCTGGAACTGCTCGAACGCCTCAAGCTGCGCCCGCAGACGGTCGACAGCTGGGCCGATTTCATTACCGGCCGCGAGCGCCTGGCAATCACCATCGCCCCGCTGGACGACGGCCTGTTGCTGGAAGACCCGGCCGTCGCCCTGGTCGCCGAGAGCCCACTGTTCGGCCAGCGCGTGATGCAGCGCCGGCGCCGCGAAAAACGCGGCGAGGCAGCCAACGACGCGGTCATCAAGAACCTCACCGAGCTGCGCGAAGGCGCACCGGTGGTGCACATCGACCATGGTGTGGGCCGCTACCTGGGCCTGGCCACCTTGGAAATCGACGGCCAGGCCGCCGAATTCCTCACCCTGGAATACGCCGAGGGCGCCAAGCTGTATGTGCCGGTGGCCAACCTGCACCTGATCGCCCGCTACACCGGCAGCGATGACGCCCTGGCGCCGCTGCACCGCCTGGGCTCCGAAGCCTGGCAGAAAGCCAAGCGCAAGGCCGCCGAGCAGGTCCGCGACGTGGCTGCCGAGCTGCTCGACATCTATGCCCGTCGCGCCGCGCGCAAGGGCTATGCGTTTGCCGACCCGGCCGCCGACTACGCCACCTTCAGCGCGGGCTTCCCGTTCGAGGAAACCCCCGACCAGCAAGCGGCCATCGAGGCGGTGCGGGTCGACATGCTGGCGCCCAAGCCGATGGACCGCCTGGTCTGCGGCGACGTCGGCTTCGGCAAGACCGAAGTGGCCATGCGCGCAGCCTTCATCGCCGTGCACAGCGGCCGCCAGGTGGCGGTGCTGGTGCCGACCACCCTGCTCGCCCAGCAGCACTACAACAGCTTCCGCGACCGCTTTGCCGAATGGCCGGTGAAGGTCGAGGTGATGAGCCGCTTCAAGTCGGCCAAGGAAGTGGCCGCCGCCGCCGCCGAGCTTGCCGAAGGCAAGATCGACATCCTCATCGGCACCCACAAGCTGCTGCAGGACGACGTGCGCTTCAAGGACCTGGGCCTGGCGATCATCGACGAGGAACACCGCTTCGGCGTGCGCCAGAAAGAGCAGCTGAAGGCCCTGCGCAGCGAAGTGGACATCCTCACCCTGACCGCCACGCCGATTCCGCGCACGCTGAACATGGCCGTGGCGGGCATGCGCGACCTGTCGATCATCGCCACCCCGCCGGCGCGACGCCTGTCGGTGCGCACCTTCGTCATGGAGCAGAACAAGAGCACGGTCAAGGAAGCGCTGCTGCGTGAGCTGTTGCGCGGCGGCCAGGTGTACTACCTGCACAACGACGTGAAGACCATCGAGAAGTGCGCGGCCGAACTGGCCGAACTGGTCCCGGAAGCGCGTATCGGCATCGGCCACGGGCAGATGCGCGAGCGCGAACTGGAACAGGTGATGAGCGACTTCTACCACAAGCGCTTCAACGTGCTGATCGCCTCGACCATCATCGAGACCGGCATCGACGTGCCGAGCGCCAACACCATCGTCATCGAGCGCGCCGACAAGTTCGGCCTGGCCCAGCTGCACCAGCTGCGCGGCCGTGTTGGCCGCAGCCACCACCAGGCCTACGCCTACCTGCTGACCCCGCAGCGGCAGAAGATCAGCGCTGACGCCGAAAAGCGCCTGGAAGCCATCGCCAACACCCAGGACCTCGGGGCCGGCTTCGTGCTGGCCACCAACGACCTGGAAATCCGCGGCGCCGGCGAGCTGCTTGGCGAAGGCCAGAGCGGGCAGATCCAGGCGGTGGGTTTCACCCTTTACATGGAAATGCTCGAACGTGCGGTCAAGGCTATCCGCAAGGGCACCCAACCGAACCTCGAGCAGCCGCTGGGCGGTGGCCCGGAGATCAACCTGCGCCTGCCGGCGCTGATCCCCGAGGACTATCTGCCCGACGTGCATGCCCGCCTGATCCTCTACAAGCGCATCGCCTCGGCGGCCGACGAAGAAGGCCTCAAGGACCTGCAAGTGGAGATGATCGACCGCTTCGGCCTGCTGCCCGAGCCGACCAAGAACCTGATGCGCCTGACCCAGCTCAAGCTGCAGGCGGAAACGCTCGGCATCAAGAAAGTCGACGCCGGCCCCAATGGCGGCAAGCTCGAATTCGAGGCCGAGACCCCGGTCGACCCGCTGACCCTGATCAAGCTGATCCAGGGCCAGCCCAAACGCTACAAGTTCGAAGGCGCAACACAGTTCCGTTTCCTGGTCCCGATGGAACGCCCCGAAGAACGCTTCAATACCCTGGAGGCGCTGTTCGAGCGCCTGACCCCACAGCCTGCCTAAGGAAGATCCATGCGTAGCATCCGTTGCCTGACCCTGCTGCTCGCGCTGTTCGCGCCAGCCGCCTTCGCCGAAGGCATGTATCAGGTAGAAATGATTCTGGTGCGGCAGAACAGCGTGCCCGCCTTCACCAGCCAATATGCGCCTGAAAACTGGAGCGCCGGTGCCCCACGCCTGGACAAAGGCGCCGAACGCCCGCTGGCGCTGCAGGACGAGGCCACCCGGCTGGAGGCCACCGCCGACTACACCGTGCTGCTGCACAAGGCCTGGCAGCAACAGGTCGGCAGCGAGCCGAGCCGCATCGCGCTGGGTTCAGGTGCAGAGCAGTTCGGGCACTTCCCGATTGAAGGCAACCTGAGCATCACCGAGGGTCGCTTCATCGCCGTAGCGGCCAACTTCTGGGTCAACCAGCTCGACAGCAACGGCAACGTGCTGCAGAGCGAGCAGTTCAAGCAGAGCAACAGCAACATGAAAAGCGGCCTGCTGACCTTCCTCGATGGCGGCCACCTGGCACTGCTGCTGAAGGTCACGGCACCGGGCACGCCAAAGATGCCGGTGATGGACCCGGAGATGATGGAGCAGTGATGTGAGCGAGAGCGATGCGCAGTTCTTTGTCCGGGCACATGACGGCTGGACGCTGGCTTTTGACCGCAAGTCCCTGCAGCGCGGCCTGGACTATGCCGAAGATGGTAGAAGCGAGATCGTATCGATCCTCGACATGACGATCAGGGCTCAGTGCACGGGCTCCGAAGGTCGTACTTACTACCAGCGCATCACACTGGACATGACTGAAGATGGCCTGGAATGCGAGGGCACCTGCTCGTGCCCAGTAGGAGCAGATTGCAAACATTGCGCCGCAGCACTCTACTTGCTCGAGCGCGGACCAGATTACGCCGAGGGCGATCATGACGTCACTCACGCAACCGACGAGGCCGCCCAGCAGACCCTGGACCTACCCCCTGAACTGGCTGTCTGGGTTGAAGCCCTCGAAGTACCGGCAAAACCTGCAGAACCAGCCAAACGAAAAGGCCCCTCGCTCTTTTACGTTGTAAGCAGCGAGCATGGCCGATGCATGCTCAGCGTGTTCAAGGGCAGCGGCCAAGTCGGCGCCGATTTGAAGCTGGGTCGTCCAAGTTCGCTGCCGGAGCTGATCTACTACACACCGAAATATGTGGGCGATGATGACCTGCGCATACTCAGACTGATCGACTCCCTCAGCAAGGATTACAGCCTTCCCATAGCCAGGCTGGAAGGCAAGAAAGGTGCTGAACTGTACGAATATGCTCTCGCCACAGGGCGCCTGCTCTACAGCCAGCAGCAGACCCAACTCACACCAGGGCCGGACCTGCATGCCGAGTTTCGCTGGGTCAGACTTGATAACGGCAGCTATCGTGGAGCCTGGCACCATCATGAGAATGCCCATACCGTGGCACTTCCTCTCGATCCGCTTTATTACGTGGACGCCCAAACAGGACTCACTGGCAAGCTGCTGCATGATCTTGATCCCTTTGTTGCCAGCCAGCTTGCAAGCGCCCCCACTGTCCCGGAGCACTTGATAATCCCATTGAGCCACCGACTGAACGCGCTGAATCGCCAAGTCCCGACACCCACGACCGTGCGCAGCGTACTTTTGGATGACATCCAGCCAAATGCCCACCTGACCCTCGGCAGCCTCGAATTCAGTGCCTACACGCCCAAGACCGGGCGCATGCAGCGACAGATGCAGCACCGCGCCGCGCTGGCGTTCGACTACGACGGCCTGCGCGCCAGCGGCAGCGACGACAAACCACTGACCCGCCTGATCGACGCCACCAACCAGCGCATCCGCCGCCAGCCCCAGGCCGAACAGGCGCTGCGCAAGGTGCTGCGCGACCTCGGTTTCAAGCCTGCCACCCGGCAGAGCAAGGCCCTGCCCGACAGTGCTGGCGAGATGCTCCAGCTGCCCGACGACGAGGCCTGGCTGCGCTTCGCGCGCGACGGCCTGCCACGCTTGCGCGAGGCCGGCTGGGAGATCGACATCCACCGCGACTTCGCCTTCAACCTGCAGGAGGTGGACGATTGGTACGCCAGCATCGACGAAGCACCTGGGCATGAATGGTTCGACCTGGAGCTGGGCATCGTGGTCGAGGGCCAGCGCCACAGCCTGCTGCCGATCGTGCTGCAACTGCTGCGCAGCAACCCTGAGCTGTTGCGCCCCAGCGAGCTGGCACGGCGCAGCGACGACGAGCACCTGCTGATCGACCTCAACCGCGGCCGCCTGGACAGCCCGGCGCTGCGCGTCGCCCTGCCCTATGGCCGCATCAAGGCGGTGATGGGTACCCTCGGCGAGCTGTACCTGCACGAGGACGCGGTCGGCCCGAGCCTGCGCATGGACCGCGCCGACGCTGCACGCCTGAACGAGATCGCGCACTTGCCACTGCACTGGGAAGGCGGTGCCCATGTGCGCGACCTCGGCCGGCGCCTGCGCGATGCCCGCGACCTGCAGGTCGAAGTGCCGAGCGGGCTCAACGCCACCCTGCGCCCCTACCAGCAACAAGGCCTGAACTGGCTGCAGGCGCTGCGCGAAATGGGCACCGGCGGCATCCTTGGCGATGACATGGGCCTGGGCAAGACGCTGCAGGCCCTGGCCCACCTGCTGCTGGAGAAACAGTCCGGGCGCCTGACCGCCCCGGCACTGGCGGTGATGCCCACCAGCCTGGTGCCCAACTGGCTCGACGAAGCCCAACGCTTCGCCCCCGGCCTGCGCGTGCTGGCCCTGCACGGCCCGGGCCGCAGCAAGCATTTTGCCAAGCTGGATGAATACGACCTGGTGCTCAGCACCTATGCCCTGGTACCACGCGACCTGGAACACCTGCGCGCGCAAACCTGGCATGTGCTGGTGCTGGACGAGGCGCAGAACATCAAGAGCAGCACCAGCAAGGCCGCCCTCGCCGTCTGCGAGCTGCAAGCCAACCAGCGCCTGTGCCTGACCGGCACGCCGATGGAAAACAACCTGGGCGAGCTGTGGTCGATCTTCCACTTCCTCATGCCCGGCTGGCTGGGTGACGTGAAACGCTTCAATCAGGATTACCGCACCCCCATCGAGCGCCACGGCGACGTCGAGCGCCTGGCCCACCTGGTCAGCCGAGTGCGCCCGTTCCTGCTGCGCCGCACCAAGGAACAGGTGGCCACCGAGCTACCGGCCAAGACCGAAATGGTGCACTGGGTCGAACTCAGCGATGCCCAGCGCGACACCTATGAAGCGGTGCGCGTGGCCATGGACAAGAAGGTCCGCGACGAGATCGCCCGCAATGGCGCGGCACGCAGCCAGATCGTGATCCTCGACGCCCTGCTCAAGTTGCGCCAGGTGTGTTGCGACCTGCGCCTGGTCAAAGGGGTCGAAACCAAGGGCAACCAGGCTGACAAGGGCAAGCTTGGCGCGCTGCTGGACATGCTCGAAGAGCTGCTCAGCGAGGGGCGCCGGGTGCTGCTGTTCTCGCAGTTCACCTCGATGCTGGCGCTGATCCAGCAGGAGCTGGAAAAGCGCAAGATCCGCTACAGCCTGCTCACCGGCGACACGCGCGATCGACGCACGCCGGTACAGCAGTTCCAGCAGGGTGACAGCGAAGTGTTCCTGATCAGCCTGAAGGCTGGGGGTGTGGGGCTGAACCTGACTGCGGCAGATACCGTGATCCACTTCGACCCGTGGTGGAACCCGGCCAGCGAGAACCAGGCGACCGACCGCGCCTACCGGATTGGCCAGGACAAGCCGGTGTTCGTGTTCAAGCTGATTACCCGAGGGACGGTGGAAGAGAAGATCCAGGCACTGCAGCAGGAGAAGGCAGCGCTGGCGGCGAGCCTGCTCGATGGCGGGCAGGCGGGGCAGTGGCGGCTGGGGGATGAGGAGATCGACGCGCTGTTTGCGCCGCTGCCAGGCAAGCGCGGGCGGTGATGGCTTCGGGTGCATGCCTTTAGCGTTTGGTCGCCTGTGAGATCGAGCGCCGCCCGCGCGGCGCATCGCGAGCTAGCGCTCGCTCCTACGTTTGTTTCGGGCCAGTTATTCCTGGGGGATTTGCGCGCGTACGCTTTGGCGCATGGCGCGGTATCGCGTCGTATGAACCAGGCGGTCGCGCGCGCCTGCCACAGGCGTTACTGGCCCGAAACAAACGTAGGAGCGAGCGCTAGCTCGCGATGCGCCGCGCGGGCGGCGCTCGATCTCAGCAACCCCAGATTACTCAAGCCCTACGCTTGGGCTCAATCAACCAGCTGGGCGTCCTTCAAGGCCCCCAGGGCCTCAAGCCAACGCGGCTGCTGCCGGTAATCCGTCCGGGCAAAGCCACGCCCACGCATCTGCGCAATGCGCGGCGACGGCTTGACCTTCAAGCGCTGCGCCGCAGTCAACGCCAGCTCCGCCGCCGCCCGGTCATTGCACACCAGGCCCATGTCGCAACCGGCGCTCAGCGCCGCCTCGATACGATTGGCCGCATCGCCGACCACATGTGCACCGGCCATCGACAGGTCGTCACTGAAGATCACCCCATCGAAGCCCAGCTCGCCACGCAGGATGTCCTGCAACCAGCGCCGCGAGAACCCGGCCGGCTGGTTGTCGACCTGTGGGTAGATGACATGCGCCGGCATTACCGCCGCCAGTTGCCCGCCAAGGCGGGAGAATGGCAACAGGTCCGCCTGGCGCAGCTGGTCGAGGCTGCGCTCGTCTGTTGGAATCGCCACATGCGAATCCGCCTCGGCCCAGCCATGCCCAGGGAAGTGCTTGCCACAAGCCGCCATGCCCGCTGCATTCATGCCCCGGATAAAGGCCCCGGCCAACTGCGTGGCGCGCTGCGGGTCGCCTTCGAAGGCACGGCTGCCAACCACCGCACTGCGCTGGTGATCGAGGTCGAGCACCGGGGCAAAGCTGAGGTCCAGGCCGACCGCCAGCACTTCGGTTGCCATCAGCCAGCCGCACTGCTCGGCCAGGTACTCGGCATTGGCATTGTCAGCGATGGCGCGCATCGCTGGCAGGCGTACGAAGCCCTGGCGCAGGCGCTGCACCCGCCCGCCTTCCTGGTCGACCGCAAGGATCAGGTCGGGGCGAATGGCGCGGATCGAGGCGCACAGTTCACGCACCTGGCGCGGGCTGTCGATGTTGCGGGCAAAGATGATCAGGCCGGCCACTTCCGGCTGGCGCAGGAGCTGGCGATCCTCGGCAGTCAGCCATTTACCGGCGATATCCACCATCAGGGAGCCTTGCAGGCTGGCGGTCATAGGCAATCCTTCATTGCAGATTCAGTGAAGCCCACTGGGGGCAGGCAGCCTCGTCGATGCGCACCGGGCAATGTGCCGGCACACACTCGAACAGGCCAAGCAGATCGGTGTTGTGCAAACGTATGCAGCCATGGGACAGCGGCACGCCCAAGGGTTCCGTGTCAGGCGTGCCGTGCAGATAGATATAGCGGCGAAAAGTGTCAACGCTACCCAGGCGATTGATGCCCGGCTCGCAGCCGCTTAGCCAGAGGATGCGGGTCAGGATCCAGTCTCGCCCGGGATGCTGCGCGTGCAGCGCCGGCGACCAGATCTCGCCCGTCCAGCGTCGCCCTTGCAGCACGGCATTGACTGGCAAGCCTGCGCCGATCCGCGCGCGCACCTGGTGCAGCCCGCGTGGCGTGCAACCCGAACCGTTGCGCTCACCTGCGCCATTACGCGCGGTGGATACCGCAAGACGCACGCGCAGCTGCCCTTGGGCAAAGCCGTAGAGGCGCTGGTCGGCGAGGGAGATGTGCAGGAAATCGAGGTCAGGCATGGGCGCTAGCTTAGCCGAAGCGCCCTGCCCCGCCCAGCCTTCAGGTCTTGACGGAAGCGCTGCCGGTCTTGCTGCGTGGGCGCAACTGGGCGCTGGCCATGGCGTTGTCGGTGACGCCAGTGTCGGCCCGCATGCCGGCAGCCAGGAACGGCACCATCAGGCGCATGACCTGCTCGATCGAGGTGTTGATGCCGAAATCGGTCTCGGCAATGGCGCGCAGCGCCTTGATCCCGGACATGCTGAACGCCGCAGCGCCGAGCATGAAGTGCACGCGCCAGAACAGCTCAAGTGGTGGAATGCGCGGTGCGGCTTCGTTGACCAGCAACATGTAGCGCCGGAACACCTTGCCGTACATGTCCTCGAGATAGCGCCGCAGGTGGCCCTGGCTCTGGCTGAAGGCCAGGCCCAGCAGGCGCATGAAGATCGACAGGTCGTTGTTGCTGCGCGGCTGCACGGCCAACGCCTGCTCCACCAGCATTTCCAGCAGCTCTTCGAGGCTGGGTTTCTGCTCTGGCTTGGCCTGACGCCGCTCCAGCTCGCGCTCGAGACTGGCGCAGAACGGCCCGAGGAAGCGCGAGAAGACCGCCTGGATCAGGGCCTTTTTCGAACCGAAATGATAGTTGACCGCTGCGAGGTTGACCCCGGCCTTGCTGGTGATCAGCCGTAACGAGGTTTCCGCAAAGCCTCTTTCCGCGAACAGCTGCTCGGCAGCATCGAGAATGCGTTCAACGGTTTCAGATTGGGCCATTACTACTCCGCCAGACAGAGACAAACAGGTGTTTGAAACATACGTTTCAGACCTGCATCTGTCAAGACTCGGTGACCGGGCGGTCGCCATTTAAAAGCGCCAGGATGCAGGCTGCAAGCGTCATCCTGGGTATTTCCTGCTGCTTTGTGCTTGCAGCGCATCCAGTACTGTATATAATTCCAGTCACTGTATAAAAAGACAGAGCGCCTGCCATGTTGAAACTGACGCCACGCCAAGCCGAGATCCTGGCTTTCATCAAACGCTGCCTCGAAGACAACGGCTTCCCACCGACGCGTGCGGAAATCGCTCAGGAACTGGGCTTCAAGTCGCCGAACGCCGCCGAGGAGCACCTCAAGGCCCTGGCCCGTAAAGGCGCCATCGAAATGACCCCGGGCGCTTCCCGTGGCATCCGTATTCCAGGCTTTGAAGCCAAGGCCGAAGAAAACGGCTTGCCGATCATTGGCCGGGTCGCCGCAGGCGCACCGATCCTCGCCGAGCAGCACATCGAGCAATCCTGCAACATCAACCCGACCTTCTTCCACCCCCGCGCCGACTATTTGTTGCGCGTGCACGGCATGAGCATGAAGGACGTCGGTATCTTCGACGGCGACCTGCTGGCAGTGCACACCTGCCGTGAGGCCCGTAATGGCCAGATCGTCGTCGCCCGCATCGGCGACGAAGTGACCGTCAAGCGCTTCAAGCGTGAAGGCAGCAAGGTCTGGCTAATCGCTGAAAACCCCGAGTTCGCCCCCATCGAAGTCGACCTGAAAGAACAGGAACTGGTGATCGAGGGTTTGAGTGTCGGCGTCATTCGCCGCTGATCCAGGAGGCGTCATGCAGCAGTCCATACAAGCACATCAGCAGGTCCAGCTTCCGCTGTTCGAAGCGTTCCTCGCCCAGCCGGTACTGCCTGGCCTGAAGGCCAGCGAGCAGGCACGCAAGAGCAGCCATCCAGAGCTGTTCAGCGAACTGTCCCTGCGTGGCGCCCCCGAACACTGCCATAGCCTGCTGGCGCCGGTATTGCGCGATCTGAGCGAAGAGGAAGAGGCCCGCTGGCTGACGCTGATTGCTCCACCCACCAGCCTGACCCAGGCCTGGCTGCGTGATGCCGGGCTCAACCGCGAACGAATCCTGCTGCTGCATCCCGGCGGTAATCAAAGCGCACTGCAACTGGCCTGTGAAGCGCTACGCCTCGGCCGCAGCCACACCGTGGTCAGCTGGCTTGGCAGCGTCAATGCTACCGCTCGCCAACAACTGGTACGCGCAGCCAGTGCCGGAAATGCACAAAGCCTGAACATCCGCCTCGGCTGATGTTCAGGCTTTGCCTGAGATGCCAGGTAAGCACACGCTTTAGTGAAGTACGCGCGGCCCTTCGTCGCGATCCAGTTCGCCATCAATGAGGCGCCCTGCCATCTGCACGCCAACGCTCAGCATGGCCTTGGCGACCTCGACATGTTGACCCTGCAGGAACGCCTTGGCGTCTTCCGAGAAATCCAGGGTTACCAGGGAGCCTTCATCCTCGGCGCGACGCAGCTCGATACGGCCATCAGGCAACTCGACAATTTCCAGAAACGACGTAGACATATAGGGCAGTTCTCCACGAAAGGCCGTTAGTGTACCAGCCGCTGCAGCTATCAGCACTCACTCAACGCGTCGCGGAAACGTCTCACCAAACCTTTAAGGTTGTTGCGCCAGCTTTCCAACTCTTCCCGCGACAACGCAGGATGCTCAGGTTCATCGAGATTGACGGCCTGAATCAGCGGCTGGGTGACGTCGGTTTTCGGCGTTTTTTTCGCGACCGGTGGTCGGAACAAATCGGCATAAGCACTGAGCAGTTGCGCCAGCCAGGTTTCACGCTGGCGAATCAGCTCGAGCATTTCCGCAACTTCAGGGATGGCGATGCTGTTCAATGCATCGTCGGCGAGCGCCTGCTCGACCGAAGCCACCACAGGCAAGCGGTAGAAGCCACCGATTTCATGACACAGCCCCAGCAGCGCGCCGTACAGGTGGAACAGCGCCGACTCACGCTCGGCCTGGACCAGACCCTGAGCGTTCATGGCCTGGCTCTGTTCGGCCTTGGCCATCGATTCGAGAGCGAGGCCGGCGAAGAACAGTTTTTGATTGGTGCGGGTGTAGAGTTCCTGGGCCATTTTCAATGCCCTCCGTAAGGCTGCGAGGCGGATAGCTGCATCATAAATGATTAGGGCCGCTTTGCGGCCCATCGCCGGCAAGCCCGGCTCCCACAAGGTTGCATCAAGCCCGAAGACTACACAGTACCTGTGGGAGCCGGGCTTGCCGGCGATGGGCTGCAAAGCAGCCCCAATCAAAGCACTGAGGGATCAGCGCTTGTCTTCAACCTTCCAAGCACCACCGTCGTAGAACGCTTTCCAGCCGGTCGGCTTGCCATCGACCTCGGACTGCACGTACTGCTCCTTGGTCTTGCGGCTGTAACGAATCACTGCTGGGCGCCCTTCCGGGTCTTTCTGCGGCGCATCGCACAGGAAGTGGTACTTCGGATCTATCTCGTGCTTGTGCGGCACGATCTCCGACACGAGCGGTGCACGGGTTTCGCGATTTTTCGGGAACTGGCTGGCAGCCAGGAACAACCCCGAAGCGCCGTCACGCAGCACATAGGTGTCATCGACCTTCTCGCACTTGAGCTCCGGCATATCCACCTTGTCCATCTTCGGTGGCGCTGCCTCACCGCTCTTGAGCAGCTTGCGGGTGTTCTTGCACGCAGGGTTGGTGCAGCCGAAGAACTTGCCGAAACGGCCGGTCTTGAGCTGCATTTCGCTGCCGCACTTGTCGCACTCCAGGCTCGGCCCTTCGTAGCCCTTGATGCGGTAGCTGCCCTGCTCGATCTCGTAGCCGGCGCAATCCGGGTTGTTACCGCAGATGTGCAGCTTGTGCTTCTCGTCCAGCAGGTAGGCATCCATCGCCGTGGCGCAGATCGGGCAGCGGTGCTTGCCCAGCAGCACGCGCGATTCCGATTCACCCTCGTCGTCCGCAGCAATCTCGTCACCCGGCACCAGGTTCACGGTGGCCTTGCAGCGTTCCTTCGGCGGCAGGCTGTAACCCGAGCAACCCAGGAACACACCGGTGGAAGCAGTGCGGATCATCATCGGCCGGCCGCATTCCTTGCACGGAATGTTGGTCATGGTCGGCTGGTTGGCGCGCATGCCGCTTTCAGGAGACTCTGCGGTCAGCAGTTTCTTGCTGAAGTCGCCGTAGAACTCGTCGAGTACGTTTTTCCAGTCACGCTCACCCTGGGCCACGTCGTCGAGATTCTCTTCCATGTCGGCGGTGAAGCCGTAGTCCATCAGGTTGGAGAAGCTTTCCGACAGGCGCTCGGTGACGATGTCACCCATCTTCTCGGAGTAGAAGCGGCGATTGTGCAGGGTGACGTAACCGCGATCCTGAATGGTGGAAATGATCGCCGCATAGGTCGACGGGCGGCCAATGCCGCGCTTTTCCATTTCCTTGACCAGGCTGGCTTCGGTGAAGCGCGCTGGCGGCTTGGTGAAGTGCTGGCTCGGGTCGAGCTGGATCAGCTTGAGCGCTTCGCCCTGGGCCATTTCCGGCAGCACGTCGTCTTCGCCCGGCTTGCTCTGCTGTGGCAGCACACGGGTGTAACCGTCGAACTTGAGGATGCGGCCCTTGGCGCGCAGCTCGAAGTCGCCCGCTGCCACGGTGACGCTGGTGGACAGGTACTGCGCCGGAGGCATCTGGCAGGCCAGGAACTGGCGCCAGATCAGCTCGTACAGGCGCTCTGCGTCCCGCTCCATGCCACTGAGCTTGGTCGGGTGCGTGTTGACGTCGGACGGGCGAATCGCCTCGTGCGCTTCCTGGGCACCTTCCTTGCTGCCGTACACCAGCGGGGCTTCCGGCAGGTACTGCTTGCCGAACTCGCGTTCGATGTAGCTGCGCGCCATGTCCAGGGCGTCGGCCGACAGGTTGGTCGAGTCGGTACGCATGTAGGTGATGTAACCCGCTTCGTACAGACGCTGGGCCATCATCATGGTCTTCTTCACCCCGAAGCCCAGGCGGTTGCTCGCCGCCTGCTGCAGGGTGGAGGTGATGAACGGGGCCGACGGCTTGCTGCTGGTCGGGCGGTCTTCGCGCTTGATCACGCTGTAGCTGGAAGCCTTGAGCTTCTCCAGCGCGGCCATGGCCTGGGCTTCGTTCAGCGGTTTGAAGGCTTCGCCTTTCTCGCGCGCCACTTCGAAGCGCACCTTGGCGCTCTTGGCAGTACCGAGATCGGCGTGCACTTCCCAGTATTCTTCCGGCACGAAGGCGCGGATCTCGCGCTCACGCTCGACCACCAGCTTCACCGCGACCGACTGCACGCGGCCGGCAGACAGGCCACGGGCGATCTTGGCCCACAGCAGTGGCGAGACCATGTAGCCCACCACGCGGTCGAGGAAACGCCGCGCCTGCTGGGCATTGACCCGGTCGATATCCAGCTCGCCAGGCTGCGAGAACGCTTCCTGAATCGCCTTCTTGGTAATTTCGTTGAACACCACGCGCTTGTAGCGGGTGTCGTCACCACCGATGGCTTCGCGCAGGTGCCAGGCAATGGCTTCCCCTTCGCGATCCAAGTCGGTTGCGAGGTAGATGGTGTCGGCATCCTTGGCCAGGCGGCGCAGCTCTTCGATCACCTTCTCCTTGCCGGGAAGGATCTCGTACTTGGCCTTCCAACCGTGCTCGGGGTCGACGCCCATGCGCGCCACCAGCTGGCGACGGGCCTTCTCTTTCGGCGACAGCGCCGGAGCCTCACCCGCAGCGGCCTTGCCACGCTTGGCGGCCGGCTCTTTGCTTGCGCTGGCCGAACCGCTGGTGGGGAGGTCTCGGATATGGCCGATACTCGACTTCACCACGTACTGGTTGCCCAGGTACTTGTTGATGGTCTTGGCCTTGGCCGGGGATTCCACAATGACCAGCGATTTGCCCATGGATCGGAGTATTCCTGAATCTGAAGATGAAAAACGCGTCAGGTGCCGGACGCGGCACCGCTATATATAGTGGCAAAAGAGTGAGGTCAAGCGTGGTCGATCACGCTTGCGACTTGCCAGACAGCTCAGGCAGCCCTTCTTCGGCCTTGACCAAAGCAAAGCGCGGCACCTGCTCGCCGTCAACCTCGACGGACTCCTGGAACATCGCAAGCGGCCTTACCCAGAAGCTGTAATCACCATACAGACATTGGTAGAAGACCATCCACTCTTCATTCTCGGAGTGCCGTGCAACACTGAAGACACGGTACTCAGGCCCTTTGTAATGCCGGTATACGCCTGGTTGTATCTGCATGTCGCCCTTCCTCTTGAAACAAATTCTGTAAAAAACAAAAACCGGGGCACAAGGCCCCGGCTGCTGTCCCACAACGCGATCAGACGCGCTCGAAGACAGTGGTGATACCTTGTCCAAGGCCGACGCACATGGTCGCCACCCCCAGGGTGCCGCCATTTTGCTTCATGACGTTGAGCAGGGTGCCGGAAATCCGTGCACCGGAGCAACCGAACGGGTGGCCCAAAGCGATGGCGCCGCCGTGCAGGTTAACCTTCTCATCCATCTTGTCGAGCACTTTCAAGTCTTTGAGCACTGGCAGGGCCTGTGCGGCGAAGGCTTCGTTGAGCTCGATGAAGTCGATATCGGCCATGGTCAGGCCGGCGCGCTTGAGGGCTTTCTGGGTCGATGGCACCGGGCCGTAGCCCATGATCGCCGGGTCGACACCGGCCACCGCCATCGAGCGGATCACTGCCAGTGGCTGGATGCCCAGGTCCATGGCACGCTGACCGGACATGACGATCATGCACGAAGCGCCGTCGGTGATCTGCGACGAAGTACCGGCCGTCACGGTGCCGCCTTTCGGGTTGAACGCCGGCTTCAGCGACGCCAGGCCCTCGAGGGTGGTTTCCGGGCGAATGGTCTCGTCGAAATCGAAGACCTTGAGGAAACCCTTCTCGTCATAGCCCTGCATCGGGATGATCTCGTCCTTGAACTTGCCTTCGACCGTCGCCTTGTGGGCGAGCTGGTGCGAACGCAGGCCGAACAGGTCCTGCTGCTCACGGCTGATGCCATGCATCTTGCCCAGCATCTCGGCGGTCAGGCCCATCATCCCGGACGCCTTGGCAGCGTGCAGGGACAGGTGTGGGTTAGGGTCGACACCATGCATCATGCTGACGTGGCCCATGTGCTCGACGCCACCGACCACGAACACGTCACCGTTGCCGGTCATGATCGCCTGGGCAGCGGTGTGCAGCGCGCTCATCGACGAGCCGCACAGGCGGCTGACGGTCTGGGCGGCCGAGGTGTGCGGAATCTGGGTCATCAGCGACGCCATGCGGGCGATGTTCCAGCCCTGCTCCAGGGTCTGGTTGACGCAGCCCCAGATCACGTCTTCGACTTCTTTCGGGTCGACCTTGGCGTTACGTTCCAGCAGCTTGCTGATCAGGTGCGCGGACATGTCTTCGGCGCGGGTGTTGCGGTGCATGCCACCCTTGGAGCGGCCCATGGGGGTGCGACCGAAGTCGACAATCACCACGTCTCTTGGATTCAGGCTCATATCAAATCTCTCGCTCTAGCTCGTTGACCACTCAGTTGAAGAAGCGCTGGCCGTTCTTGGCCATTTCACGCAGCTTCGCGGTCGGGTGGTACAGCGGCCCCAGGTCGGCGTACTGATCGGCCAGGGCAACGAATTCGGCCACACCGATCGAGTCGATGTAGCGCAGCGCACCACCCCGGAAGGGAGGGAAGCCAATGCCGTAGACCAGGCCCATGTCGGCTTCGGCGGCGGTTTCGACGATGCCGTCTTCCAGGCAGCGCACGGTCTCCAGGCACAGCGGCACCATCATCCAGTTGATGATGTCTTCGTCGGTCACTTCACGCTGCTCGAAGACGATCGGCTTGAGCACATCCAGCACGGTGGCATCGAAGACTTTCTTCGGCTTGCCGCGCTTGTCGGTCTCGTAGGCGTAGAAGCCCTTGCCGTTCTTCTGGCCCAGGCGGTTGGCCTCGTAAAGGGCGTCGACGGCCGAGCGGCGCTCGTCCTTCATGCGGTCCGGGAAGCCTTCGGCCATCACGTCGCGGCCGTGGTGGCCGGTGTCGATGCCGACCACGTCCATCAGGTAGGCCGGGCCCATCGGCCAGCCGAACTTCTCCATGACCTTGTCGATGCGCACGAAATCGACGCCAGCGCTGACCAGCTTGGCGAAACCGCCGAAGTACGGGAACAGCACGCGGTTGACCAGGAAGCCCGGGCAGTCGTTGACCACGATCGGGTTCTTGCCCATCTTCTTGGCGTAGGCCACGGTGGTGGCGACCGCCACTTCACTGGACTTCTCGCCACGGATCACTTCCACCAGCGGCATCATGTGCACCGGGTTGAAGAAGTGCATGCCGACGAAGTTTTCCGGGCGCTTGAGCGCCTTGGCCAGCAGGTTGATGGAGATGGTCGAGGTGTTGGAAGCAAGGATCGCATCCTCTTTCACCTGGCCTTCCACTTCAGCCAGCACGGCCTGCTTGACCTTCGGGTTCTCGACCACGGCTTCGACGACGATGTCGACATTGGCGAAGTCGCCGTACGACAGGGTCGGGCGAATGGCGTTGAGCGCCTCGGCCATTTTCGCCGGGGTCAGACGGCCTTTCTCGACGCGGTTGCCGAGCAGCTTGGAAGCCTCGTTCAGGCCCAGCTGGATGGCTTCCTCGCGGATGTCCTTCATCAGGATCGGGGTGCCCTTGACCGCCGATTGGTAGGCGATGCCGCCACCCATGATGCCGGCGCCGAGCACGGCGGCCTGCTTCACGTCGTGGGCGATCTCGTCATGGGCCTTGGCCTTGCGCTTGAGCTCCTGGTCATTCAGGAACAGGCCGATCAGGCTTTCGGCAACCGAGGTCTTGGCCAGCTTGGCAAAGCCGGCGGCCTCCACTTCCAGGGCCTTGTCACGGCCGAAGTTGGCGGCTTTCTGGATAGTCTTGATGGCTTCGACCGGCGCCGGGTAGTTCGGGCCAGCCTGGCCAGCGACGAAGCCCTTGGCGGTCTCGAAGGCCATCATCTGTTCGATGGCGTTGAGCTTGAGCTTTTCCAGCTTGGGCTGGCGCTTGGCCTTGTAGTCCAGCTCGCCACTGATGGCGCGCTTGATCAGGTCCAGGGCACCGGCCTGCAGCAGTTCAGGGGCGACCACGGCATCGACGGCGCCGACTTTCAGGGCGTCTTCGGCACGGTTTTCCTTGCCGGCGGCGATCCACTCGATGGCGTTGTCCGAGCCGATCAGGCGCGGCAGGCGCACGGTGCCACCGAAGCCTGGGTAGATGCCCAGCTTGACTTCAGGCAGGCCGATCTTGGCGCTGGTAGACATGACCCGGTAGTCGGCTGCCAGGCACATTTCCAGGCCGCCACCCAGGGCGATGCCGTTGATGGCCGCCACGGTCGGCACTTCGAGGTCTTCGAAAGCGTTGAAGATGCGGTTGGCTTCCAGGTTGCCGGCAACCAGTTCGGCCTCGGGCAGCTTGAAGTTATCGACGAATTCGGTGATGTCGGCGCCGACGATGAACACGTCCTTGCCACTGCTGACGATCACGCCTTTCACCGAGGCGTCGGCCTTGATGGCGTCGACGGCCTGGCGCAGCTCGTCCAGGGTCAGGCGATTGAACTTGTTGACGGACTCACCCTTGAGGTCGAACTTCAGTTCGACAATGCCGCTTTCAAGAGCCTTAACCGTGATGGCTTTACCTTCGTAAATCATCAACTGATCTCCACGATATGGAAGCTGAACTGTACACGCCGAACACTGGTGGAAGAGCTGGCTTTTGCCGCCCCTGCCCCAGGCACACCCGTCAGCGCGCTAGTCGGGATTCTGTATGAGCGGGATGACATACAAACGCTCAATTCATACGCCCGTTTGATTTGGGTATGCACACATTCTCCGAAAAGATCGGCGTTGTCAAATGCTCCCGAACGGAGTGAAAACGCGACTTTCCGGTCATTTTGTATCGCCGGGGGCCAAAACATGATGACAGTGATTGCCGATCATTCATGTCAGCGATTGACCACAAGGAAACCGCCCGCACTGCATTTTTTTCATGCAGCCGGCCGGAGAATGACTACACTGCGACTGGATTCAAGAATTTCCCGGCCTGCCTGGCCTTTTCTGCGCTGCAGAAACGACAAAGCGGCAACCTGGTAGCTACCGGGTTGCCGCTTTGTCGTTCTGGGCCATCAAGCGAGGGCGTCGAAGGCGTGGGCAATATCCTGCAATACAGATTCATCACCGCGCTCGCTCCAGTACAGGGCGATCATGCGCTTGTCGGCCTCGACCTTGTAGACAGTCTCTGGCAGGCGCGCGAACACCTCGTTCAGGCGCGGCTCTTCGCACACTTCCTTCCACTGGTTCCACCAGACGCCGGGGCTGACCTGCCAGTAGCACCAGCTGTCCTCGTGCCCCCGGCGGCGCCCACGGTGGTACTGCGGGCACGGGCTCGGCGGCTCCTTTTCCAGCCAGTGCGGCCATTGCTGCGGTGCCAGCTGCATGGCCAGGCCCATGCGCCGCGCCTCCAGGCGCAAGCTCATCTGCTGCCCCTGCTTGCGCGACAGCCGCAGCCAGGAAAGCGGGCTGAGAATCAGCGCAAGGATTGACACCACCAGCCATACCGTCATATCTGTAGATTCCATAAAGCGTTGCAAATGAGCGGGTTACTCAGGTTTCACGGATGACCTGCCGGAAAGCGACCATACTTCTACTATCGCGATTGTCAGGAGTACAGCTCATGTCCTACGAACATCTTCTGGTCGCCGTCGACCTCACCGAAGAATGCGACCCGGTGATCAAACGTGCCATGGCGCTGGCGGCACCGTCGAATGCCAAGGTCTCGCTGGTGCATATCGTCGAACCGATGGCCATGGCCTTTGGCGGCGATGTACCGATGGACCTGTCGCAACTGCAACAGCAGCAGTTCGACCAGGCCAAGGAGCGCATGGAACGCCTGTTCAACAAGTACCCCGACATCAACCGCGGCGACTCGCACCTGACCTACGGCCAGCCACGTCAGGAAATTCACCAAC
Organism: Pseudomonas sp. LRP2-20; assembly: GCF_024349685.1. Lineage (NCBI taxonomy): Bacteria > Pseudomonadati > Pseudomonadota > Gammaproteobacteria > Pseudomonadales > Pseudomonadaceae > Pseudomonas > Pseudomonas sp. LR2-20. Next base: position 4,275,319 of record NZ_AP025944.1, read on the forward strand.
TGGCCAAGGAGCAGAAGTGCGACCTGATCGTGGTCGGCAGCCATGGTCGGCATGGCCTGGCCTTGCTGCTGGGCTCCACCGCCAATGACGTGCTGCACGGCGCGCCGTGCGATGTGCTGGCGGTGCGTTTGCAGAAAAAAGAATGATTTAGCCTGCGCCGGCCTCTTCGCGGGTAAACCCGCTCCCACAGGTATCGCACAGATCTGAAAACTGGTGCAGTACCTGTGGGAGCGGGTTTACCCGCGAAGAGGCCAGCACAGCAGACTTAGCCTTCCAGCTCGGCCCACCGCTCTACCAGCGCATCCAGTTCACCCTGCAGCTTTTCGATCCTGGCCAGCACCGCCGAAGTCTCGGCAATCGGCCGCTGATAGAAGCCAGCTGCGTTCACTTCATCCTGGGCCTCGGCCATGCGCTGTTCGACCTCGTCGATCTGCCCCGGCAGCATTTCCAGCTCGCGCTGCAGCTTGTAGCTGAGCTTCTTCTTCGAAGCCTCCGCTACCGGCGCCGCTGGCGCAGGCGCGGCCACTTCCACCGGCTTTTCGACCACGGCACTGTTGAGCTCGGACTTGCCACCCTTGCTTTCGGTCACCCCGAGCAGCTTCGCCGAACCACCCTGGCGGATCCAGTCCTCATAGCCACCGACGTACTCGCGCACCTTGCCCTCGCCTTCAAACACCAGGGTGCTGGTGACGACGTTGTCGAGGAAGGCCCGGTCGTGGCTGACCATCAGCACGGTACCCTTGTAGTTGCACAGCACCTCTTCGAGCAGCTCGAGGGTTTCCACATCCAGGTCGTTGGTCGGTTCGTCGAGCACCAGCAGGTTGGCCGGCTTGCTGAACAGCTTGGCCAGCAGCAGGCGCGCACGCTCGCCACCGGACAACGCCTTGACCGGCGTGCGCGCACGTTGCGGGCTGAACAGGAAATCACCGAGGTAGCTCAGCACATGGCGGTTCTGGCCATCGATCTCGATGAAGTCACGGCCTTCGGCGAGGTTGTCGATGACGGTCTTTTCCAGGTCTAGCTGGTGGCGCATCTGGTCGAAGTAGGCCACTTCCAGCTTGGTACCGCGCTCGACCTTTCCTGCCGTAGGCTGCAGGTCACCGAGCATCATCTTCAACAGGGTGGTCTTGCCGGTACCATTGGCACCCAGCAGGCCGATGCGGTCCTGGCGCTGCAGGACCATGGAAAAGTCCTTGACCAGCAGTGGGCCATCGGCGTGATGGAAGCTGACGTTCTCCAGCACCATCACCTGCTTGCCGGACTTGTCCGCTGCCTCGATCTGGATGTTGGCCTTGCCCTGGCGCTCGCGACGTTCACTGCGCTCGACACGCAGCGCCTTGAGTGCACGCACGCGGCCTTCGTTACGGGTGCGGCGGGCCTTGATGCCCTGGCGGATCCACACCTCTTCCTGGGCCAGGCGCTTGTCGAACAGCGCATTGGCAGTCTCTTCGGCGGCCAGCGCGGCCTCCTTGTGCACCAGGAAGCTGGCGTAGTCGCCGTTCCAGTCGATCAGGCCGCCGCGGTCCAGTTCGAGGATGCGCGTGGCGAGGTTCTGCAGGAAGGAACGGTCGTGGGTGATGAACAGCACGGCGCCGTTGAAGCCACGCAGGGCTTCTTCGAGCCAGGCGATGGCACCGATGTCCAGGTGGTTGGTCGGCTCGTCAAGCAGCAGCAGATCAGGCTCCGACACCAGCGCCTGGGCCAGCAGCACGCGGCGGCGCCAGCCACCGGAGAGCTCGGCCAGGGTCTTGTCGGCAGGCAGCTGCAGGCGGCTCAGGGTGCTTTCCACCACCTGCTGCAAGCGCCAGCCATCGCGGGCCTCCAGCTCGTGCTGGACGTGCATGAGCTTTTCCAGATCTTCATCGCCCTGGATGTTCTGGCTCAGGTGGTGGAACTCGGCCAGCAACTCGCCAACACCATCCAGGCCAGCGGCGACCACGTCGAACACCGTGCGCTCGTCGGCGACCGGCAGCTCCTGCGGCAGCTCACCGATCTTCAGCCCAGGGGCACGCCAGATTTCGCCGTCGTCGCCCTTCTGCTCGCCCTTGACCAGGCGCAGCATGCTCGACTTGCCGGTGCCGTTGCGGCCGATGATGCACACCCGCTCGCCACGGGCGATCTGCCAGGACACTTTGTCCAGCAGCGGCATCGCGCCGAATGCGAGGGACACATCGCTGAATTTGAGCAGGGTCATGTTCGTCTCCAGAAAGCGGGCGCGCATTCTACCTGACTTGGCCCCTTCCGGCATTAAGTTGACTGCCGTACAGGGGCTTGGCGACGCCCGGTCGGCGTTAACGCCCGGTTACAAGCACAGCGCTATCACCCGTCGCCGGCAAACGGCTAAGCTAATGCAATCAGATTTCAACAGTGCTGGCTTCGCCGTCACTTCCCCATGGTTCAACTGCCCGGACGTATCATGCGCAGCCGCCTGTTACAGATTGCTTCCTGCCTGCTGCTCACCGCCGCCACCGCCAGTGCGGCGCAGGCCATCGACCTTTCCCAGCAACGCCAGTACTACGACGAGGCCAAGCGTGCGCTGGCCAAGGGCGACAAAGGCCCGTACCTGCGCTACGCCCAGGCGCTGCGCGACTACCCGCTCACGCCGTATCTGGCGTACGACGAACTGACCGCGCGCCTGAAGAGTGCCAGCAACGAGGAAATCGAAGGTTTCCTGGCCAAGCACGGCGACCTGCCCCAGGCCAACTGGATGAAACTGCGCTGGCTGCGCTGGCTGGCCGAACGCGGCGAGTGGAATACCTTCGTCAAGTACTACGACCCCAAGCTCAACTTCACGGAGCTGGACTGCCTCAATGGCCAGTACCAGCTGAGCCATGGCCAGCGCGCCGAAGGCTTCGCCAGCGCTGACAAGCTGTGGAACGTCGGCAAGACGCAACCAGCTGCCTGCGACACCCTGTTCGGCATGTGGGCCGCGGAAGGCCAGTTGACCGAGGCCAAGCGCTGGAACCGCGCCAAGCTGGCGGCCCAGGCGCGCAACTACGCGCTGGCCAACAGCTTGGTGCAGGGCCTGACCACCCTCGGGCCGCAGGGCCGCTTGCTGATCGACGTGGCGCAGAAGCCCGAACTGCTCAACCAGCCTTCACGCTTCACCCCGGCCAACGAGGCCATGGCCGACGTGGTCAGCCTCGGCCTGCGCCGCCTGGCCAGGCAGGATCCCGATCGCGCCATGCAGATGCTCGACGACTACGCCCAGCGCATGCATTTCTCCCGCGACGAGAAGGTCGCCATCGCCCGCGAGATCGGCCTGACCCTGGCCCGCCGTTACGACCCGCGCGCCCTTGACCTGATGACCCGCTACGACCCCGAGCTGCGCGACAACACGGTCAGCGAATGGCGTCTGCGCCTGCTGCTGCGCCTGGGCCGCTGGGAAGACGCCTACGACCTGACCAAGCGCCTGCCACAGGACCTGGCCAGCAGCAACCGCTGGAAGTACTGGCAGGCACGCAGCCTGGAACTGGCCCAGCCGAACAACCCGCAGATCCCATTGCTGTACAAGAACGTGGCACGCGAGCGCGACTTCTACGGTTTCCTCGCGGCTGACCGGGCAAAAACGCCTTACCAGCTGAACAACAAGCCACTGCTGTTGAGCCCGCAACTGGTCAACAAGGTGCGCAACACCCCTGGCATCCAGCGCGCCCTTGAGTTCCACGCCCGCGGCCAGGTGGTCGAAGGCCGTCGCGAGTGGTACCACGTGAGCCGCCACTTCACCCGTGACGAAATGGTCGCCCAGGCACGCCTGGCCTACGACATGCACTGGTACTTCCCGGCGATTCGCACCATCAGCCAGGCGCAGTACTGGGACGACCTGGATATCCGCTTCCCGATGGCCTACCGCGACACCCTGGTGCGCGAAGCCAAGGTGCGTGGGCTGCACTCGAGCTGGGTGTTTGCCATCACCCGCCAGGAAAGCGCCTTCATGGAGGATGCCCGTTCCAGTGTCGGTGCCAGTGGACTGATGCAGGTGATGCCGGCCACCGCAAAGGAGACCGCACGCAAGTTCAGCATCCCGCTGGCTTCGCCGCAGCAGATGTTCAACCCGGAGAAGAACATTCAGGTCGGCGCGGCCTACCTGAGCCAGGTGCACGGCCAGTTCAACGGCAACCGGGTACTGGCATCTGCGGCCTACAACGCGGGCCCCGGGCGCGTGCGGCAGTGGCTCAAAGGCGCCAAGCACCTGAGCTTCGACGTGTGGGTGGAATCGATCCCGTTCGACGAGACGCGCCAGTATGTGCAGAACGTGCTGTCGTATTCGGTGATCTACGGGCAGAAGCTCAATGTGCCACAGCCGCTGGTGGACTGGCATGAGCGCTACTTTGATGACATGTGAATACTGCTGAACCGGTACCGGCCTGTGGGAGCCGAGCTTGCCGGCGATCGAGGGCGAAGCCCTCGCCTGCGGCCAGCAGACCTCCCGAAATTCCGAAAACCCCGGGGCCGCTTTGCGGCCCATCGACGCGGTTCGTCGCCACGACAAGCGCGGCTCCCACATGGGGCCGGTACAGGTTATTCCAGCACTTCGACTTCCATCCCGACCTCAAGCCAACCCGTGCCATCCACAGCCAGGTTCTGCCCGAACAGAATGTCTCCCTCCCGCTCGCGGAAGGTCTTCAGGGTTGTCAACGGCTCGCGGTCGGCACTGCGCTCCCCGGTCGCCGGGTCGAGCGTGGTGAAGATGCACCGCACACTAGGCTTGAGCACACGAAACTCCAGCTCGCCAACGCGGATCCGTTTCCAGCCGTCCTCGGCAAACGGTTCAGCCCCATGCACCACGAGGTTCGGCCGAAAGCGCAGCATTTCCATCGGCCGGCCAATCCGCCGATTCAACTCATCCAGCGAACCTTGCCCAATCAGCAATAACGGAAAACCATCAGGGAAAGCCGCACGGTCGCTGTTCAGGCCATAGCCACTGGGCAGGTATCGCGCCCGTTGTTCCGGGCAATGCACCAGGCGCACTGCCTTGCCGAGCCACTGCGACAACCAGGCAGCCACCTCGTCGCCCGCGTCCGGCGCGCGCAGGGTATCGCGCCAGATGGTCACGCCGCGCAGCGCATCGTCAGCGCCTGGCACTGCCACACGCAACGGCGTTTGCCCAGGCAGCTCCAGCAGTAAATCGCCGGCCTCCCCCTCGCTGGCCTTCAGCTGACCCAGCTGTGGCCAGGCACGCTGGGTGAGGAAGCGTCCATTCTCTTCCTCGACCACCATCCAGCGACGATCACCCTGCAACCCCAGAAGCCCCACCGGCGAGCCCTGCAGACACTGCGCCTGCCCAGACTTCACCGGGTATCGATACAACTCACTGAGAAACATCCCTGCCCGCCTCATGCCTTGTCAAAAGCCAAGCTTATACCTGGCCGGCGCCGGGATCACGCGTTGCTGGTATCCAGCAGCAGGCGCTGCTTGACCACATCGACCAGGCGATCAGGCTGGAACTTGGAAAGGAAATTGTCGCAACCAACCTTCTTCACCATCGATTCGTTGAAGCTGCCCGACAGGGAAGTGTGCAGCACCACGTACAGCCTGCGCAGGCGCGCATCGTTGCGAATTTCGGTGGTCAGCCGATAGCCGTCCATCTCAGGCATTTCCGCATCGGTGAAGACCATCAGCAGTTTCTCGCAGACATCTTCCCCCGCATCGGCCCAACCCTTGAGCAGGCGCAGGGCCTTCAGGCCGTCACTGGCCACATGCAGCTTCACCCCGAGTTGCGACAGGGTATCGCGCAGTTGCGCCAGGGCCACGCTGGAGTCATCCACCAGCAGCACTTCACGGCCACGCGCGCGCGCCAGTACCGGGTCGGCAAGCTTGTCACCGGAGACCCTGGCGTTGTACGGGACGATCTCGGCCAGCACCTTCTCCACATCGATCACCTCGACCAACTTGTCGTCCACTTTGGTGATGGCGGTCAGGTAATGCTGGCGCCCGGCACTGGAAGGCGGCGGCATGATGGCTTCCCAGTTCATGTTGACGATGCGATCGACGCCTCCCACCAGAAACGCCTGCACCGAGCGATTGTACTCGGTGACGATGATGGTGCTGTCCGGCCCCGGCTGCAGCGGGCGCATGCCGATCGCCTGGGACAGGTCGATCACCGGCAGGGTCTGCCCGCGCAGGTTGACCACACCACAGACGAACGCATGGCGCTGCGGCATCAGGGTCAGCTTGGGCAGCTGCAGCACTTCCTGCACCTTGAAAACGTTGATCGCGAACAACTGGCGACCGGCCAGGCGGAACATCAGGATTTCCAGACGGTTCTCACCCACCAGCTGCGTGCGTTGGTCTACCGTGTCGAGAATGCCAGCCATTGGAAAACCCCCAGGGTTGTGTCGAAAATATGAAATGATCCGTACTATATCGGCGCTTTACTGCGCATCTTGACCCCTGCGCAAAAATGCTCTGCAGGGCAATTGATATCACATTAGCATCATGCTTTACTGCGATGCGCCCACCTTGGATCCATTCCGGGGCAACTTGTCGCACCCGAGGCACCCTCAGGGAAACCCCTAGGAGCAATCAGGTGCAACCTGATGTTCGCGATATCCTTTAGCCATTAATGTGACGCCATTCTCACTGCATGAATGGAGTCAGGCTTTTGCTAGCGATCGACATGGCGTGGCCATCCCCTGCTCCAGCCCAACGCGCCGGAGTGTCATGATGGACAGCAGCGTCTCTAACATCGGCACCCTGCAGGAGTTCCTGCTGGATGCTCAGGTCTTGCTGACCCAGTCCCAGGAATGCCTGCAGCATCTGGAACTGATCGCCAATGATCCGGACGCCTGCCGATGCCTGAACAACGCCCTCGAGACCCTGGCACGCCGTGCCAGCGCCCTGGGCCTGCTCGAAGTCGCCCACTATGCAAGCGTCCTGCAGCAGTTGCTCGCCCCTGCCTGCCAGCACCAGTGCCTGGGCAACGACGCCTTGCCCACGCTGAATGCCTGCCTGACCCTGCTAGCCTGGCAACTGGAACTTATCGACGTGCACACGGGCCGCCTTGCCCTCGATACCTGCGAGCAGGTGGCACTGCTGAATGAACTGGCAACAGCCCTGAATCAGCCATTGCCGCAAACGTGTGCGCCTTGCCACGATAACGGCAGCAACTGTGTGCATACGTATCCGACAGCGTCGGCCAGGCCTTCAGCCGGCCAGCCCGCGCAGCGCCACTAAGCCACCTGACAACAGCAACTAAGCGCATGACTCAAGCGGCAAACAAGCCCGAACTAGCAGAGTTCTGCACTAGTTCAGTCCTTGCACTTGAGCGGCCTTCAGCAAGTTGAACTTGCGGCGGCAGCCATGTGACCAGGTAATGGCACTTTGATACCCTTCAACCCTGCCGAGCACCCTCTCTCAAGCCCGGAAATACTGACGTTTCAAAGCATTACCCAGCCGCGACCAAATCGAACCGAAGTGTTAAGATGCGCGCATACAAATGCTGGCTGGCCATTCACGTATCGCCTCGAGCCAGGCTCGCCTTTTGTTGCGAACACGGCGCCAAAGCCTTTGCCGAGACCTGTGCACGGCCCCCATCAGCAAGACTTCAGTGGCTTCTCAATTCTATGTTCCCACGCTTGAAGATATCTCTGCGCTGCCGTTCACGCGCCACTTTGCTGCGCTGGGCGACGGCATTGCTGTGCGTGGTGTCGCTGCTTGCCAACCTGGTCCTGTTTGCTGGCGGGCACGGCATGCCTGCCAGCCTGTTGCTCCTGCAACTGGTGGCCACGCTTGGCGTCTGCTGGCACCTGAGCCACGGTGCCAAGTCGATCAGCCTGCGCCCGGCGGAACTGGCCGGGCGCATGCTCAAGGTCCAGGAAAGCGAGCGCCAGCATCTGAGCCGCGAACTGCATGACGACATCGGCCAGCTGCTCACTGCCGCCAAAATGCAGCTGGAGTGGTTGCAGCGCCGAGTACCGAGCGACTTGCAGGTGCACTGTGGCAGCTTGCGCAGTACCCTCGAGGACACCCTGAGCAAGGTGCGTGACGTTTCCGCCATCCTCAACCCGCGGCAACTGGCCAGCCTTGGCCTCGAAGCCAGCTTGCGGGCGCACCTGGTACGCACCCTGGCAAACACCGACGTGCACTGGAGCCTGGAATGCCATCAGCGCCTGGGCGGTATTTCCGAGGAAGTCGCCATGGCAGCGTTTCGCATCACCCAGGAGGCGGTCACCAACATGCTGCGCCATGCCCGCGCACGTAACCTGACCATCCGCCTGCAGCGCAGCGCAGCCGGGCTTGCCTTGACGATCCAGGACGACGGCCAGGGCTTCCTCCCTGCCGCCAACCCCGCCGAAGCCGGCCAGCGCGGCATGGCAGGCATGCAGGAACGCGCCACCGCCCTCAACGGCAGCCTGGCAATCACCAGCCAGCTCGGCCTGGGCACGACGATCGACGTGCTGTTCCCGTGGCCACCCCGTACCCATGAACGCGCCAGGACTACCGTTTCATCATGACCTGTAGATTGCTGCTGGTGGACGACCACTCGCTGATCCGTGCCGGGGTTCGCGCCCTGGTATCCGATATCCCCGGTTATACCGTGATCGGCGAAGCCGATGATGGCGACCAACTGCTCGAGCAGGTTCGCCAACTGGCGCCGGACATCGTTCTGCTGGACATCTCCATGCGCTCCACCAGCGGCCTCGATGCGCTTACCCAGTTACGCGCCACAGGCAACACCTGCAAGGTGCTGATCCTGTCGATGCATACCGACCCCGAGCTGATCATGCGGGCGCTGGAAAGTGGCGCCCATGGCTACCTGCTCAAGGATGCGACAGCGACCGAACTGGAGCAGGCCCTGGCCGCCCTGCGCAATGGCGAGCGCTACCTCAGCCCGGCCATCGCCCATACCGTGATCAACCAGGCCCTGATGCGCGCGCAGCACGGCAAGCAGCCAGGCGTCGACCGCCACAACCTCACCGCACGGCAACTGGAGATCCTGCGCCTGATCGTGCGCGGCAAGTCCACCCGCGAAATCGCCGCCGGCCTGGGCCTGTCGATCAAGACGGTAGAAACCCACCGCTCGCAGATCATGAAGCGCCTGCAGATCTACGACGTAGCCGGCCTGGTACTGTTCGCCGTGCGCGAGAAAATCATCAGCCTGGACGACTGATCAGCGGCGAATTCGGCGGCAGGTGCAGTTTCAGCGCCGCCGGTACTGCGGCAAAGCGCAGGCTGTCGGCCTGCAGCGGCTCACCATCGAGGTTGATGTCCAGCCCCTGCGAACACGTGATCTCGACCCAAGGCAAGCGCGCCCGCACGAACAGCCCCTCGCCCGCCAGCAAATCACGCAGCGCGCCGACCATTTCCTGGGGCGCCGGCAGGATGGCGATGTCGAGCAGGCCATCATCCACTTGCGCATCCGGGCATAACACCTGCCCGCCTCCGGCCTGGCGCCCATTGCCGATCCCCAGCGCCAGCAGGTCACCCTGCCAGTCGAACCCCGGCCCTGAGAGCTGCACCGAAGCGCTCTGCAGCTCGCTGAAGCGCGTCAGCCCGGTGAACAGGTAGGCTGCGGCGCCGAGCATTTTCTTCAGGTCTTCAGAGGTGCTGGCGGTAACCTGGCTGCCGAAACCGCCGGTGGCCATGTTCAGGAACAATTGATCGCCCACCTGGCCCAGGTCGATCGGCCGTGGCGGCAGCTCCAGCAGCGCCAGTGCCTCGGCAGGCTCCAGTGAAATACCCGCGGCCCTGGCGAAGTCATTGGCCGTTCCCAGTGGCAGCAGCGCCAGGCTCGCCTCGCTGCGAGCCTGGCCCATGGCTTCGGCGACATCACGCAAGGTGCCGTCACCGCCGCCAGCGATCACATGGCCATAGCCGGCCGCCAGCGCTTCGCCAACCAGCCGCCGGGCATCGCCGCCTTCCCAGGTCACTCGCACATCCAGCGTCCAGCCACGCTCGCGCAGGGCGCCCACCGCCTGGCGCACTGCCTCGTTCATGGCCTGCTTGCCATGCAGGATCAAGATTGCCTTGCGCTTTGGCATGGTGCTTCTCCGTAAGGAACGTACAGTCCAGATCTCGACCACAAACATCGCCGGAATGCTGCACGGCGCCGGCAAATCTGCTCCAGGTCGCCCATTGACCTGGAGCATGGTCAAGCCAAAAACAGTCGGATTCACATAAATATCATTGAAAGCTTTTCCCATCGGGCGCATGATCGACAAAAATTTGGCCTTCATGGATGAAGCTGTAGTGAAAAGTCGGTTTTTTGACTTTTCCGCCAAAACCGTGACAGGTCGCTAAGTTCCCCTTCACTGCGCTATAACCAGCGCCTAGAGTCGAGGCTGTGAAATGAGCGTTCTGATCCCCTGCATCATCGCTGGCGGTGCCGGCACCCGCCTGTGGCCGGTTTCTCGCGAAGCCATGCCCAAACCCTTCATGCGCTTGCCCGATGGCCAGAGCCTGCTGCAAAAGACCTTCGCCCGCGCTGCGGCGCTACCCGGCGTCGAGCGAGTACTGACGGTGACCAACCGCGAAGTGTTCTTCCGCACCCAGGACGAGTACCGCCAGGTCAACCCAGACAACCTTGCCATCGACTACCTGCTGGAAACCAGCGGTCGTAACACAGCCCCGGCCATCGCCGCAGCCGCGCTGCACTGTGCCAGCCATTACGGCCACGACAGCGTGCTGCTGGTGCTGCCGGCCGACCACTTGATCCAGGACGCCGAGGCCTTTGCCAGTGCCGTCGAGCACGCCCGGCAACTGGCCAGCGATGGCTGGCTGGCCACCTTCGGCCTGCTGCCCAGCCGCGCTGAAACCGGCTTCGGTTACATCGAGCAAGGCCAGGCTATCAGCGCGCATGCGCATCAGGTGAACCGCTTTGTGGAGAAACCCGACGCCCTCACTGCCCGCGACTACCTCGAAGGCGGCCGCCACCTGTGGAACGCCGGCATGTTCTGCCTGCGCGTGGGCACCGTACTCGCCGAGCTGCAGGCGCATGCCCCGGAGCTGCTCGCCTGCGTAACCTGCTGCCTGGCGCAGAGCGCCACCAAGGAAGGCGACAAGGTGCTGCAGGTGGAGCTGGACCCGCACAGCTTCGCCCTGGCCGAGGACATTTCCATCGACTACGCGCTGATGGAACGTTCCGCCAAGGTGGCCGTGGTGCCTTGCGCACTGGGCTGGAGCGACATCGGCAGCTGGGAGGCTGTGCGCGAACTGCGCAACACCGACGAGGACGGCAACCATTGCAACGGTGAAGCCGTGCTGCACGACGTGACCAACTGCTACATCGACTCGCCAAAGCGCCTGGTAGGTGCCGTCGGCCTGGACAACCTGATCGTCATCGACACCCCCGACGCCCTGCTGATCGCCGACGCTGCTCGCAGCCAGGAGGTCAAGGTGATTGCCCAGCAGCTCAAGCACCAGGGCCATGAAGCCTACCGCCTGCACCGTACGGTCAACCGCCCCTGGGGCATGTACACCGTGCTCGAAGAAGGCCCGCGCTTCAAGATCAAGCGGATCATGGTACGCCCCGGCGAATCGCTGTCGCTGCAGATGCACCATCACCGCAGCGAGCACTGGATCATCGTCAGCGGCATGGCCTGCGTGACCAACGGCGAAGAGGAGTTTCTGCTTGACACCAACGAGTCGACCTTCATCAAACCCGGCCGCACCCACCGCCTGACCAACCCCGGCGTCATCGACCTGGTGATGATCGAAGTACAAAGCGGCGAGTACCTGGGCGAAGACGACATCGTGCGCTTTACTGATATTTACGGACGCGTCCCGGCGGCAGCCATCGGCTGAGGGCTGGCGGACGCGTTTTTTGTCCGCAGCCTTCAGCGAGGTTTCCGGTTCATGCGCATTCTCTGGACACTGCCCTACCTGCCTTGGCCCACCACCAGTGGCAGCAAGACCCGGCAATACCACCTGCTGCGCGCCCTCGCGCAGCAGGGTCACCGGATCACCTTGCTGGTGCAGTCGAAGATCCCCTTGTGCGATGCCGCCCGCGAAGCCCTCGAACCCTTGCTCGAACGCCTGATCGTGCTGCCCCGGCGCCCGCTGCACAGCCCGCTCAACCTGCTCGCCTCGCCAATCATCGACTACCCGATGCGGGCCATCATCAATGGCCTCGCTCCCGGCTTGCGGCACCAGTTCGAACAATTGCTGGACGAGCCCTGGGACGTTATCCAGATCGAACACAGCTACAGCTTCCAGCCTTTCGAAAAAGCGCTGCAGGCACGTGAGCTGCCGTACATGCTCAGCGAACACAACCTGGAATCAGTAACCGGTGCCGCCTGCCATGACCGCCTGCCGCTGTGGCTACGCCCGCTCAACGCCTTCGACCGCTGGCGTTATCGGCGCTGGGAGCAGCGCGTGCTGCGCCAGCCCACCGAAGTGGTGGCCGTGAGCCCGCACGATGCCGAGCTGATCAGCCAGGTCAGCGGCCGCCCGGTCAACGTGGTGGTCAATGGCGTCGATTGCGACTACTACCAGAACGTCCAGCCGGCGCTTCACAGCCAAAGGCTGCTGTTCGTCGGCAACTTCGAGTACGCCGCCAATGTCGAGGCCATCGAATGGGCCCTGGAAGACATCCTGCCCCAGGTGTGGATGAGCAATCCGGCAGTACGCCTGGCCATCGCCGGGCATGCCATGCCGATCAGTTGGAAACTGCGCTGGAACGACCCCCGCATCGAATGGGTCGGCTATCGCCCCGACCTGCGTGAACTGCAACGGCGTTCCGCGCTGTTCTTCGCACCGTTGCGCTATGCCGGTGGCTCCAAGGTGAAGATCCTCGAAGCCATGGCCGCCGGGCTGCCGGTGATCAGCACCGACAAAGGCGTTTCAGGCCTGGCCGCCAACAACGGCGAGCATTACCTGGGCAGTGATGACGGCGACCAGTTGGCGCTGCTGATCACGCAACTGCTCAACCAGCCGTGGCGCATGTGCCAGCTGAGCGAGGCCGGCCGCCAGTTCGCCCGCAATCGACACGACTGGAGCGTGGCCGCCCAGCAACTGGAAACGGTGCATATGCGCCTCACCCAGTCGGCACCGGCCGACGCCACGCAAGGCCGTGGCGCCTGGCTCGGGCGCTCAGCCGAGTAGTTCGCTCAGCGGTATGAACGGCACGCTGTCGCCCGGCTTCGGCGTGCTGCCTTCACGCACTTCCACCAGCCCCTCGGCCCAGGCAGCGCTGCGAAGCACGCCGGAGCTCTGGTTCTTGTAGATACGCACCTGGCCATTGTCGATACGCGCGCGCAGGTACTCGCGGCGGGTGCCGGCCTTGGTCCACTCGAACCCCGCAGGCACATCGAAGCGTAGCGGCGTGACCTCGGCCACACCCTGGCGGCGCAGCAGGTAGGGCCGGGTCAGCAGGCCGAAGGTGACCAGGGTCGACGCCGGGTTGCCGGGCAAGCCGATCACCGGCACGCCGCGGTAATGCCCGAACGTCAGCGGCTTGCCAGGCTTGATCGCCAGCTTCCACAGGGCCAGCTCACCCGCTTCGCGCAGTGCGGCGCCCAGGTAGTCGGCCTCGCCCACGGAAACGCCACCGGTGGACAGGATCAGGTCGACATCACCCAGGCCGCCCAGGCACTCGCGGGTACGCTCCAGGTCATCGGGGAGAATGCCCATGTCGCGCACTTCGCAGCCCAGCCGCTGCAGCCAGCTGACCAGCAGGCGCCGGTTGCTGTTGTAGATCTGCCCCGGGCCCAGCGGCAGGCCAGGCTCGACCAGCTCATCGCCGGTGGACAGCACCGCCACCCGCACCCGCCGTACCACTTGCAAATGCGCATGACCCAGGGTCGCCGCCAGGCCCAGTTCGATGGGCCCGAGCCGCGTGCCGGCGACCATCACCTGTTCGCCCTTGCGGGTTTCCTGGCCTTGCGGGCGCACGTTCTGGTCAAGCGCCAGCGCTTCGAGGAAGCGCACCCGGCCATCTTCCAGCACTTGGGTGTTTTCCTGCATCTCGACGCAGTCGGCACCGGCCGGCATCGGCGCGCCGGTGAAAATCCGCGCACAGGTCCCGGGCTGCAACGGTTCAGGCGCGTGCCCGGCGAAGATCCGCTGGCTGACCGGCAACGGCTCGCCCTGCAGGTCGGCCAGGCGCAGGGCATAACCGTCCATGGCGCTGTTCGGCCACGGCGGCAGGTCGAGCGTGGCCACCAGTTCGGTGGCCAGCACACGGCCTTCGGCTTCGGCCAGCGAGACCTGTTCGGTGTCCTTGATCGGCGCAGCCTCGGCCAGCGCCAGCAGGCGCTCCAGGGCCTCTTCCACCGGCATCAGAGGCCGGGCAGTCGGCACCTCAGCCACGGCTGTCACAGGCCGCTGCCTGTTTCAGGTGAGCAACGAAATTGCACGGCCGATGGCGGGCATCCAGCTGTTCGGCGAGGATGCCGTCCCAACCGGTGCGCACGGCATTGGTCGAGCCCGGCAGGCAGCACACCAGGGTGCCGTTGGCCAGGCCGGCCAGGGCGCGCGATTGCACGGTGGAGGTGCCAATATCGGCCACCGAAATCTGCCGGAACAGTTCGCCGAAGCCCTCGACCTGCTTGTCCAGCAGGCAGGCGACAGCCTCTGGCGTGCTGTCACGGCCGGTAAAGCCGGTCCCACCGGTGATCAGCACCACCTGCACGCTGTCGTCGGCGATCCAGGTGGCGACCTGGGCGCGGATCTTGTACAGGTCGTCCTTGAGCAGCACGCGCGCGGCCAGTTTGTGGCCAGCGGCGGTGAGGCGGTCGACGAAGGTCTGCCCGGAGGTGTCGGTTTCAAAGGTACGGGTGTCGCTGACCGTGAGCACGGCAATGTTCAGCGCCACGAAGGGGATATCTGCCTTGGCTTTCATGGGTGTCCGTCGCAGGGAAAGGGGATGGCGCAGTTATATCACAGGCGGCAGTGCAGGCAGACAGGTCAATATCCCGGGCTTGCCGCTATGCTGGAATGTAAAAGGAACTTGCGTGGACGCCCCGCGTCATAAAGTCATCTTGCACCATCGCACTGGAGAAACACGATGATTCAACGGACCCTTCCCGCCTTCCTGCTCGCCCTGGGCCTTGGCGCCCTCGCTGGCTGCGCATCGCCGACCGTGATCACCCTGAACGACGGCCGCGAAATCCAGGCAGTGGATACCCCCTCCTATGACGAGGACTCCGGTTTCTACGAGTTCGAACAGCTCGACGGCAAGCGCACGCGCCTGAACAAAGACCAGATCCGCACCGTCAAGGAACTCTGATCCGAGTGCTTTTTTTGGCATAAGCCCTTTAAACAACAAGGGCTTGCACCCGAAAAATCTATGCAGTAGGATTTTGTTCATCGGAGTGTAGCGCAGCCAGGTAGCGCGTCTCGTTCGGGACGAGAAGGCCGCAGGTTCGAATCCTGTCTCTCCGACCAAAATCTTTTCAAAAAGCCCGCCTTGCGCGGGCTTTTTGTTGTGCCATGGAAACTAGTTGACCGCTGTCACCTGCTCCGCTTGCACCGGCACATACAGCAACTGCAATCGCGAACTGCTCCACTCACGGGTGCGGTTGGTCAGTTCGATGTCGTTGTTCAGCTTCTGCCCATAGCTAGGCACGATCGCCTTCAGACGCGCCTGCCACTCGGGCGTCTTGATGCGGTCCTTGAAGGTCTTTTCCAGCACCGTCAGCATGATCGGTGCAGCTGTCGAGGCGCCCGGCGAAGCCCCCAGCAGCGCGGCGATGCTGCCGTCCTGCGCAGCCACCACTTCGGTACCGAACTGCAGGATGCCACCGCGCACCGGGTCCTTCTTGATCACCTGCACACGCTGGCCAGCCTGCAGCAGCTTCCAGTCTTCGTTCCTGGCGTTGGGGAAATACTCGCGCAGGGCCTGCATGCGGTCGTCGAAGCTGAGCATCAGCTGGCCCATCAGGTAGGTGCTGAGGTCGAGGTTGTCGATCCCGGCGTTCATCATCGGCAGGATGTTGTGGCGGGTCAGCGAAGCGAACATGTCCAGCAACGAACCGTGCTTGAGGTACTTGGTGGAGAAGGTCGCGAACGGGCCGAACAGCAACACCTCCTGGCCATCGATCACCCGCGTGTCCAGGTGCGGTACCGACATCGGCGGCGCACCGACCGAAGCCTTGCCATACAGCTTGGCCTTGTGGCGGGCGACGATATCCGGGTTGTCGGTCATCAGGAACTGGCCACCAACCGGGAAGCCGGCATAACCGTCCGCTTCAGGGATGCCCGACTTCTGCAGCAGCTTCAGCGCGCCGCCACCGGCGCCAATGAACACGAACCGGGCATTGACGCTGGCCTCCTTGCCGCCGTGGGCAAGGTCAGCCACCAGCACCTTCCAGGTGCCATCTGCGTTACGCACGATATCGCGCACTTCATGGCTCAGGTGCAGATTGACGTTGGGGTTGCGGGTCATCGAGGCAAACAGCTGGCGGGTGATTTCGCCAAAGTTCACGTCGGTACCGATGGCCATGCGCGTGGCGGCCACTTTCTGCTGCGGGTCGCGCCCTTCCATCACCAGCGGCACCCACTTGCGGATCTGTTCGTGGTCTTCACTGATTTCCATGCCACGGAACAGCGAGCTGTGCTGCAAGGCGGCAACGCGTTTGTGCAGGAAGGCGACGTTCTCGTCACCCCAGACGAAGCTCATGTGCGGCACGTTGTTGATGAACGACTTCGGGTTGCTGAGCACGCCCTGCTCGACCTGGTAGGCCCAGAACTGCTTGGAAATCTCGAACTGCTCGTTGACCCCGACGGCCTTGCTGATATCGATGCTGCCGTCCTTGCCTTCGCTGGTGTAGTTCAGCTCGCAGAACGCCGAATGGCCGGTACCGGCGTTGTTCCAGGCATTGGAGCTTTCTTCGGCGACCTGGTCCATGCGCTCGTAGACGCCGACCTTCCAGTTCGGTTCCAGCTCGGTCAGGTAGGTACCCAGGCTCGCACTCATGATGCCACCGCCGATCAGCAGCACATCGACGGTCTTCTCAGGTGCTTCGGGTTTGGAGCAGCCGATGACGCCCAGGCAGAGGAACGTCAGCAGGAATTTCTTCATTGATGTTGTCCAGTTGTTGTGTACACGCGCGCCGCACAGAGCAGCTAGCGTGCCAACTGGGTTTGGGCCAATGAATACGGGCGTGACAGCGAGTCGCATGGCGACATTCCGCCACAGGGAAACCGTTTTCCCTGCCAGATGGCGGGTTTCCCCCTGGGGCCGCTGCGCGGCCCCGCCCCCCATCATCAGGCGGTAAGCCGCGAGGTGACGTCACCCAACTGCCCCGACAGCCCATGCAGGCGCTGCCCAGCCTGCTCGGTATGCTGCACAGCCTCCTGGTTGGCCGTGGCAATCCGGGTAATCTCGATCAGGTTGCGCGAGATGTCTTCGGCCACGCTGGTCTGCTCTTCGGCCGCCGTGGCGATCTGCCGGTTCATGTCGCGGATCGCCTCCACTGCCAGGGTGATGCGCTGCAGCATCTGCCCGGCCTGCTGCACCTGTTCGGCACCCTCCTCGCTGCGCTGTTGGCCGCTCTCGATGGCCTTGACCGCCTCCACCGCACCCGATTGCACGGCTTCGATGATCTGGTGAATTTCGGCAATCGACGCCGCCGTACGCTGCGCCAGGCTGCGTACCTCATCGGCGACCACGGCAAAACCACGCCCGGCCTCCCCGGCGCGGGCCGCCTCGATGGCGGCATTGAGGGCCAGCAGGTTGGTCTGCTCGGCGATGCCGCGAATCACTTCCAGCACCTTGCCGATGCGTGAGCTGTCATGCTCCAGGTCGCGGATTACCGCAGCCGTGCCGGCGATCTCGCGGTTGACCACACCAATGATGTCGATGGTCTGCTGCATCACTTGTTCGCCTGCCTGGGCACTGTGATCGGCATCATCGGCGGCGCGGGCGGCCTCGGCGGCGTGGCGGGCCACTTCCTGGGCCGTGGCAGACATCTCATGCATGGCCGTGGCCACCTGGTCGGTACGCTGGAACTGGTCATGGGTGCCGCGGGCCATGTCACCGGCAATGGTGCGCAACTGGCCACTGGCGCCTTCCAGTTCCTGGGCATTGTCCTTGAGGCGGCCAACGGTTTCGGCAAGGAAGTCGCGCAGGGTATTGGCAGCACGCGCCAGGCGGCCCAGTTCGTCCTCGCGACGGCTTTCGACGCGCGCGGCGAAGTGGCCCTGACTCAGTTGCGCCACGTATTCGATCAGTTGGCGGATCGGCTCGATCAGGCTGCGGTTGACCCGCCACAGGCTGAGCAGGCCAACCAGCAACGCCGAACCGAGCATCACCAGGATACCCAGCCAGACGGTGCGCTGGGCTGCGGCATTGATCGCGGCGGCACGGCCACCGGCCTCAGCGCGCAATTGCTCGACCAGCGCGCTCATCTGCTCGCTGGCAGCCCGATCCACGCCTTTCACTGCCTGGTCGCCGGCTAGCGGATCGCCACCGGCCGCAAGGAACGCCTGGCGCCCTTGCGCGTAGGCCTGGCCCAACTGCCGATGGCTGTCACGCAATTGCTGCAACGGTGCCTTGAGCGTGGCGTCGCTGCTGTCGATCAGTTGCCCGAGCAGTTGCTGAACCTGCTGCTCGCGGGCCTGGAACTGCTGCCAGTACTTGTCCAGCTCGGCTGGCTGGCGGCCGCGCAGCAGCACGTTCTTCCATTCCTGCACCTGGATCTTGAACTGCAGGTTGGCTTCGTCGATCAACTGCGAGGCCCGCAGCGGCCCATCGACCAGTTCGGCGTAGCCACGCACGCTGGAGGACAGGAACTGGAAGCACACCAGGGCGATCAGCAGCATCGCCGCCAGGCTGCCACCGAGCAGGGTGAGAATTTGCACGCTGAGTGATTTACGCAACATCGTGGATCTCGGAACAAGGAATAAGGAAACGGCGCGCCGTTGCAGCGCCGCGACAGACATCCTTGTCCTCGTTCGCAGGCCAAAAAAAAGCTGCCATCGATCGATAGCAGCCAGGTCGAGCACTTACGCAACAGTTGAAATCAATACTCTCAGGCAATTGCTACAGAAATGTTACAGATGCTCGACGCCTAGCCCGTGGTGAACTGCAGCTCGGCCAGGCGCGCGTACAACGGGCTTTCCTCGATCAGCTGCCGGTGCGTGCCGACCGCGACCACACGCCCCTTGTCGATCACCGCGATACGGTCGGCGTGCTGCACCGTGGCCAGGCGGTGCGCGATGACCAGCGTGGTACGCCCGGCCATCAGGCTTGGCAGCGCCTGCTGGATCAGGTGCTCGCTTTGCGCATCGAGGGCGCTGGTGGCTTCGTCCAGCAGCAGGATCGGCGCATCCACCAGCAGCGCCCGGGCGATGGCCAGGCGCTGCTTCTGGCCACCGGAAAGGCCAACGCCGCCCTCGCCCAGTGGCGTCTGGTAACCCTGCGGCAGTTGCCGGATGAATTCGTCGGCATGGGCGCCGCGGGCTGCCGCCTCGACTTCGGCAAAGGTCGCCTCGGGCCGACCGTAACGGACGTTGGCCTCGACCGTGCCACTAAACAGTGACGGTTGCTGCGCCACCAGGGCGAACTGGCGGCGCAGGTCGTCCGGGGCCAGCGCCGTGATCGGTTGGCCATCGAGCAGGATGCGCCCCTGTTGCGGATCGTAGAAACGCAAGAGCAGGTCGAACAAGGTCGACTTGCCCGCCCCCGACGGCCCTACCAGCGCCACGGTCTGGCCGGGTTCGATGGTCAGGCTGAGGTGGTCGATGGCGGCCACCGAGGGCCGCGAGGGGTAGGCAAAGGTCAACTGCTGCAGTTCGATGCGTCCCGTGGCGCGCTGCTGTGCCAGCGTCACGGGCGCCTCAGGGGCCAGGATCGTGCTTTGCGCTGCCAACAGTTCAGCTATGCGCTCGGCAGCCCCGGCGGCGCGCTGCAATTCGCCAATCACTTCACTCAGGGTACCGAAGGCACTGCCGACGATCAGGCTGTAGAACACGAACGCTGCCAGCTCCCCTGCAGAAATGCGCCCGGCGATCACGTCCATGCCGCCTACCCATAGCATCACCCCGACCGCGCCCAGCACCAGCACGATCACCAGGGTAATCAGCCAGGCGCGTTGGGCGATACGTTGCCGGGCCACGGCAAACGCGGCCTCCACCGTACCGGCAAACAGCTCGCGGTCGCGTGCCTGGTGGTTGTAGGCCTGCACGGTCTTGATCTGCCCCAGGGTCTCGGCCACATAACTGCCGACATCGGCCACCCGGTCCTGGCTCTGCCGCGACAGGCTGCGCACCCGCCGGCCAAACAGCAGGATGGGTGCCAGCACCAGCGGCAACGCCACTACTACGATGCTGGTGAGCTTGGGGTTGGTGATGAACAGCAGCACCACGCCACCGATCACCATCAGCGCATTGCGCAAGAACATCGACAGCGACGAGCCGATCACCGACTGCAGCAAGGTCGTGTCGGCAGTCAGCCTTGACTGGATCTCGGAGCTGCGGTTGTCCTCGAAAAAGCCTGGGTGCAGGCCCACCAGGTGATCGAAGACCGCGCGGCGAATGTCGGCAACGCAGCGCTCGCCGATCCATGACACCAGGTAGAAGCGGCTGAACGTGCCTGCCGCCAGGGCCAGCACCAGCACCAGGAACAGGCCAATGGTCTGATTCAGCTGGTGCGCCGAGCGGGTCATGAAACCCTGGTCGACCAACAGGCGAATACCCTGGCCCATGGACAAGGTGATGCCAGCGGTGACAACCAGCGCCAGCAAGGCCAGCAGCGCCTGGCGACGGTAGGGACGCATGAACCGCCAGGCCAGGCGCAGGGCACGGCGTTGGCGTGAGGAAGCCGGATCGGACATGGCGTGAACCAGAATTGCAGGAAGATTGAAGACTACCACTCATCCATCCCGGCAGTGCCTATAGCCCATCGTTCTAACCGGCCTCTGGAGCTTTGCCGCGCTTTCTGTTGGACTGAGCAGGCCTTGGTGCCCGATAACTTTTGTAACAGGCCATTCATGGCGCAGGTTTAACCTGAGCCTGAACCTGAGGAGGAGATAATCAATGAGCTTGCAACATGGCAGCGATACCGTTAAAGCGCAGAACAAGCCACAGCCCAAGGCCTGTGGTTCGATCATCGATGCACAGGGCCGCGAGATCGAGATTACCGAGCAGATGATCCAAAAGGCCTGCAAGGAGCTGGAAGACAGCCGCGTGAAAAAAGTACGCCACGGCTGAGGCGCGAATGCTTTGAAACCCGGCTTTATGCCGGGTTTTTTATTTCAGCCTGCACCGGCAATCAGCCCAGAACGCCACCCAGGGCACTGACCATCTGTGCCAACTGCGGCGCCTCGCCCCGCACGCGCACGGTCAAGCCTTCGATCTCCCGGCGCGGTGGGTATTGCTTGCGCAACTGGTCGAATGCCGCCCGCTGCTCGGTCACATCGTCACTCAGGCTGCGACGGAAATCGGCATCGTCACGCCGTGGGTCATACACCGCCCGGCACAGCGTCGCCAGGGCCCAGGCCGGCTCTGCAGTGCCGTCCAGCTCGATGTGCGCCAACGGCGGCGGCGGCAGCAGGTCGGCCAGCTGCACCTTTTCGGCCTCGCCCAGGTGGCGGCACAAGGCCTGGTAGATCTGCGCCGTGCCGCGTTGGCGGCCATCCAGGCTGTAACCGGCGATATGCGGCGTGGCCAGGGTGCACAGGTCGGCCAGTTGCAGGTCGACCTGCGGCTCGCCTTCCCAGACATCGAGCACTGCGTGCACGTCTTCGCGATCCAGCAGCAGCTCGCGCAGCGCTGCGTTGTCCACCACTGGCCCGCGGCTGGCGTTGATCAGCCAGGCGCCTTGGCGCAGCTGTGCCAGCTGTGCTGCGCCGAGCAGGTGCCAGGTCGGATGCTCACCGCCACGCTGCAGCGGGGTGTGCAGGCTGATCACGTCGCACTGTTCGAGGATCGTCGCGAGGCTGACGTAGTCGCCGCCCTCGGCGGCCTGGCGCAGCGGGTCGCAGACCAGCACCTTCCAGCCCAGGCCGTGCAGCACACGCACCAGGCGGCCACCGACTTCACCGGCGCCCACCACACCGTAGGTGCGTTGCGCCAGTGCCACGCCGTCCAGATCGGCCAGGGTCAGCAGGCTGCCCAGCACGTAATCGACCACGCCGCGAGCATTGCAGCCTGGCGCGCTGCTCCAGTGGATGCCCGCCGCGGCGAAGTAGTCCAGGTCCAGGTGGTCGGTGCCGATGGTGCAGGTACCGACGAAGCGCACCTTGCTGCCTTCGAGCAGTTGCCGGTCGACCTTGGTTACCGAGCGCACCAGCAGCACATCGGCGTCTTTGACGCTGGCGGCGTCGAGGCTGCGGCCGGGATAACGGCGGATCTCGCCGAAGCCTTCGAAGAAGGCATCGAGCAGCGGGATATTCTCGTCGGCAACTATCAGCATGGCGCTCTCCTGTCTGGGGAGCGCAGTGTAGGCGCTATGGGAGGTGGGTTCCAGCGCGGTTCAGTCGGCTTTCTTGCGGATCCAGTACAGGTAGGTGCCTGCCTCTTCCTGCTGTTGCAGCAATTCGTGGCCGAGGAAGTTGCAGAACTTGGGGATGTCACGGCGGGTCGACGGGTCGGTGGCGATGACCTTGAGCAGGCCGCCGGCCGCCAGGTTGCGCACGTGCTGGTGCAGCATCATCACCGGCTCCGGGCAGTTGAGGCCGGTGGCGTCGAGGATGGCATCGGGGGTGAAATCGGTCATGGGAGGCTCCGCAAATGATCGCTATTGTGGCGCATCTGGTTGTGCCGACCAAGAGGGGGCGCTGGTGCATGCCTTAAGTGGTGCGTGGGCGTCGAGATCGAGCGCCGCCCGCGCGGCGCATCGCGAGCTGCGCTCGCTCCTACGTTTGTTTCGGGCCAGTAACGCCTGTGCCAGGCGCGCGCGACCGCCTTGTGGGTACGACGCGATATCGCGCCATGCGCCAAGGCGTCCGCGCGCAAATCCCCCAGGAATAACTGGCCCGAAACAAACGTAGGAGCGAGCGCAGCTCGCGATGCGCCGCGCGGGCGGCGCTCGATCTCCCAGGCACTGCAACACTCCAGGCATGCACCTGACAACCTCAACGCGGTTTCAGGTCCAGTCTGCGCAGGTGGCAAGTCACTTCCTCTCGATCGTGATACAGCTGCTTGCAGGCAATCGACACCTTGACCTTGCGCGCCCTGAACGTCGCTTCCATGCGGTCCAGCAAGCGGCGCACCTCGGCATAGCGCTGCTTCATCGGCAACTTCAGGTTGACCACCGCTTCACGGCACAACCCCTCACCCAGCCAGGTCTCGATCAGCGAGGTGGTACGCGCCGGCTTCTCGACGATATCGCAGACCATCCAGTCCACCGGCTGCTTCGGCTGCCAGGTGAAACCATCGGCCATCAGGTGTTGCACCAGCCCGGTGTCCATCAGGCTCTCGGCCATCGGCCCGTTGTCGATGGCGGTGACCAGCATGCCACGGCGCACCAGCTGATAGGTCCAGCCACCCGGCGAAGCACCCAGGTCAACCCCAGTCATGTCGTCGCCCAGGCGCTGCTCCCAGTGGTCGCGCGGGATGAACTGGTGCCAGGCCTCCTCCAGCTTGAGGGTAGAACGGCTGGGTGCCTCACGCGGGAACTTCAGGCGCGGGATGCCCATCGGCCACAGCGCACTGTTGTTCGCCTCGGCCACGCCAACGAATACCCGGCGGCCGCTGATGAAAGTCAGCAACAGGCGCGGCAGGCTGGGGTTGTCGACCAGCCGCCCGGCCTTTTCCAGGGCCTTGCGCAGCGGCACTTCGAACTTACGGCAGAAGGTCGACAGCTCCTTGCCTTCGTTGCTGTCCAGCACCTCCAGCCACAGACTGCCAAACACCGGTTGCCCGGCCAGATGCTCCTGCAGCACGCTGATGCGGTCAGTCTCCGGCAGCTCGATATACGTGCCACGGGCCCACTGACGCGGGAAGATCAGTTGCGCGAAGCGCAGCTGCGCCATCAGGCGTTCGGCACCTTCGGCCTCGGCACAGACGAACTCGGCACAAGCGCTCTGCGGCTTGCCCTTGGCATAACCAGCCACACCCAGCTGGGCGGCATGTTCGCTGATCTCGGCGCAGACCTCACCCTCGAAACCGGGCCGGCAATGCATGAACAGGGTATTCATCTCTTACTCCACTACGGCTGGCGCACCAGGGGCGCTGGCAGGGCGGCGATGATAAAGGAAGATCGGAACCTGCGACATGCCCCGCCGGTCCAGAAAAGAGTCAGGGGCGCCAAACAGAGCTAACCTGACCATTCAGCCAGGTCCGTGCCGTGCGGGCCAAAACAGCGCGGTGGCACCGGCCACGATCGGCAGTGCCGGGCCCCGCCGCACAAGGAGTTGGCAATGCCCTCGCTCGATAGCCTGAACACCCTCAAGACCCTCCAGGTGGCTGACCGCACCTACCACTATTACAGCCTCGCCGCCGCCAGCCAGCAGCTGGGCGACCTGCAACGCCTGCCCATGTCGCTCAAGGTACTGCTGGAAAACCTGCTGCGCTGGGAAGACGGCGAGACCGTCGGCACCGATGACCTGCGCGCCCTCGCCGGCTGGCTGCAGGACCGGCGCTCCGATCGCGAGATCCAGTACCGCCCGGCACGCGTGCTGATGCAGGATTTCACCGGCGTGCCAGCGGTGGTCGACCTGGCCGCGATGCGCGCCGCCATGGCCAAGGCCGGTGGCGACCCACAGCGGATCAACCCACTGTCGCCAGTGGACCTGGTGATCGACCATTCGGTGATGGTCGACCGCTACGCCACGCCACAGGCCTTCACCGAGAACGTCGACATCGAGATGCAGCGCAACGGCGAGCGCTACGCCTTCCTGCGCTGGGGCCAGAGCGCCTTCGACAACTTCCGTGTGGTACCGCCGGGCACTGGCATCTGCCACCAGGTCAACCTGGAATACCTTGGGCGCACGGTCTGGACCCGCGACGCCGATGGCCGCACCTACGCCTTCCCTGACACCTTGGTCGGCACCGACTCGCACACCACCATGATCAACGGCCTCGGCGTACTCGGCTGGGGCGTAGGTGGCATCGAGGCGGAAGCCGCCATGCTTGGCCAGCCAGTGTCGATGCTGATCCCGGAAGTGATCGGCTTCAAACTCACCGGCAAGCTGCGCGAAGGCATCACCGCCACCGACCTGGTGCTGACCGTGACGCAAATGCTGCGCAAGAAAGGCGTCGTCGGCAAGTTCGTCGAATTCTACGGTGACGGCCTGGCCGACCTGCCGCTGGCCGACCGCGCGACCATCGCCAACATGGCACCGGAGTATGGCGCCACCTGTGGCTTCTTCCCGGTCGATGAGGTGACCCTCGATTACCTGCGCCTGTCCGGACGCCCTGGCGAAGCCGTGCAGCTGGTCGAGCAATACTGCAAGGCCCAGGGCCTGTGGCGCCTGCCAGGGCAGGAGCCGTTGTTCAGCGACACCCTGGCGCTGGACATGGGTGAGGTCGAAGCCAGCCTGGCCGGGCCCAAGCGGCCCCAGGACAGAGTCGCGCTGGGCCAGGTCAGCCAGGCCTTCAACCACTTCATCGAACAGCAGCCCAAGGTGCTGGCCAAGGAAGTCGGACGCCTGGAAAGCGAAGGCGGTGGTGGCGTGGCGGTGGGCAATGCCGACCAGGCCGGCGAGATCGACTACAGCCACGACGGCCAGACACACACCCTGCGTCATGGCGCCGTGGTGATCGCCGCAATCACCTCCTGCACCAACACTTCCAACCCCAGCGTGATGATGGCGGCAGGGTTGGTGGCGAAAAAGGCCCTGGAAAAAGGCCTGCAGCGCAAACCGTGGGTCAAGAGCTCGCTGGCGCCCGGCTCCAAGGTGGTCACCGACTACTACAATGCCGCCGGGCTCACCCCCTACCTCGACCAGCTCGGCTTCGACCTCGTCGGCTACGGCTGCACCACCTGCATCGGCAACTCCGGCCCGCTGGATGAAGCCGTTGAAAAAGCCATCGGCAACGCCGACCTCACCGTCGCTTCGGTGCTGTCGGGCAACCGTAACTTCGAAGGCCGCGTGCACCCGCTGGTCAAGACCAACTGGTTGGCCTCGCCACCGCTGGTGGTGGCCTACGCCCTGGCCGGTAGCGTGCGTGTGGACCTGACCAAGGATGCGTTGGGCATTGGCAAGGATGGCCAACCGGTGTACCTGCGCGACATCTGGCCCACCCAGCAGGAAATAGCCGAAGCCGTCGCCAAGGTCGACACGGCCATGTTCCACAAAGAGTATGCCGAGGTGTTCGCCGGCGACGCCCAGTGGCAAGCCATCGAAGTGCCGCAGGCGGCGACTTACGTATGGCAGCACGATTCCACCTATATTCAGCACCCACCGTTCTTCGACGACATCGGCGGGCCGCTGCCCGAGATCAAGGACATTCAAGGGGCACATATCCTCGCCCTGCTCGGCGACTCGGTGACCACCGACCATATCTCCCCGGCCGGCAATATCAAGGCCGACAGCCCCGCCGGGCACTACCTGCGCGAGAAGGGCGTGCAACCGCGCGATTTCAACTCCTATGGTTCACGGCGCGGCAACCACGAAGTGATGATGCGCGGCACCTTCGCCAACATCCGCATCCGCAACGAGATGCTTGGCGGCGAAGAAGGTGGCAACACGCTGTATGTGCCCACCGGCGAGAAACTGTCGATCTATGACGCGGCCATGCGTTACCAGGCCGAGGGCACGCCGTTGGTGGTGATCGCCGGCCAGGAATATGGCACCGGCTCCAGCCGCGACTGGGCGGCCAAGGGTACCAACCTGCTGGGGGTCAAGGCGGTGCTGGCGGAGAGTTTCGAGCGTATCCACCGCTCCAATCTGGTGGGCATGGGCGTGCTGCCGCTGCAGTTCAAGGCTGGCGACGACCGCAAGCAGTTGGGGTTGACCGGCAAGGAGCGGATCGATGTGTTGGGCTTGGCTGGCGCCACGCTGAAGCCAGGCATGAGCTTGCCGCTGCGTATCACGCGCGAGGATGGGCAACAGCAGCAGATCGAAGTGCTGTGCCGGATCGATACGCTCAATGAGGTGGAATACTTCAAGTCGGGCGGGATTTTGCACTACGTGTTGCGGCAGATGATACGCAACTGATTGGCTTGGAAGGTGTAGCGCCTGTGAGATCGAGCGCCGCCCGCGCGGCGCATCGCGAGCTGCGCTCGCTCCTACGTTTGTTTCGGGCCAATTTTTCCTGCGGAATTTGCGCGCGGACGCCGAGTCGTACAAACCAGGCGGTCGCGCGCGCCTGTCACAGGCATTACTGGCCCGAAACAAACGTAGGAGCGAGCGCAGCTCGCGATGCGCCGCGCGGGCGGCGCTCGATCTCACAGGCGCTGAGAATCCCAAGCCAGGCACATCGCAGTAGCACTTTAATGGCCGGTCAGTCATCATGAGTGCTAACTATCAGCAAACGGTCACAAACAAAGGCAATAAAGCCGCATCTACTGCGAAAACCCCGGTTTTCATAGCGCACCCTGAATACCGGCCAACTGCCCCAGATCAAGTAAATTAAATATCCATTCAATAAAACCAGTGGCTTGCCGATATCAGTCGAAAGCCTTGCGGATTACTCAAGCCATGCGTAACAACCAGCCGATTACCCAAAGGGAACGGACCTTCCCTGCCCAACAACGGTTGATCTCCACCACCAATGCCAAAGGTGTGATCACCTACTGCAACGATGCATTCATCGAGATCAGCGGGTTCACCCGCGATGAGCTGATTGGCGCCCCCCACAACCTGGTTCGCCACCCCGATGTACCGACTGCGGTGTTCGCCCACATGTGGCAAACCCTCAAGCAAGGCTTGCCGTGGATGGGCATCGTCAAGAACCGTTGCAAATCCGGCGATCATTATTGGGTAAACGCCTACGTCACTCCGATTTTCGAGAACAACCAGGTCGTCGGCTTCGAGTCGGTGCGGGTCAAGCCCACCGCCGAGCAGATCCGCCGCGCCGAAGCCCTGTACCAGCGCATCAACGACGGCAAGACTGCCATCCCGCGCCGTGACCGCTGGCTGCCGGTGCTGCAGGACTGGCTGCCGTTCATCCTGGTCAGCCAGGTTGGTTTCCTGATCGGCAACTGGCTCGGCCACTGGTGGGGCTTTGCGCTGGCTGCCGGCCTGTCGGTACCGCTCGGCCTGCTCGGCCTGGGCTGGCAGCAGCGTGGCCTCAAGCGCCTGCTGCGCCTGGCCGAACAGACCACCTCCGACCCGCTGATCGCGCAGATGTTCACCGACAGCCGTGGGGTGCAGGCACGCCTCGAGATGGCCATGCTCAGCCAGGACGCGCGCATGAAAACCTGCCTGACCCGCCTGCAGGACAGTGCCGAGCACCTCAGCGACCAGGCCCGCCAGTCCGATGCCTTGGCCCACAAGAGTTCTTCGGGCCTGGAGCGGCAGCGTGTGGAGACCGAACAGGTCGCTGCCGCCGTCAACCAGATGGCCGCCACCACCCAGGAAGTGGCCAACCATGTGCAACGCACTGCTGACGCCACCCAGGAAGCCAACCGCCTGACCAGCCAGGGCCGGCAGATCGCCGGTGAAACCCGCGATGCCATCGAGCGCCTGTCTACAGCCGTGGGCGAAACCGGCCAGACCGTGACCCAACTGGCCAAGGACAGCGACGAAATCGGTGGCGTGGTCGACGTGATCAAGGGCATTGCCGACCAGACCAACCTGCTGGCGCTCAACGCTGCCATCGAAGCGGCCCGTGCCGGTGAGATGGGCCGTGGGTTTGCCGTGGTCGCCGACGAGGTACGCCAGCTGGCCCAACGCACCGCCGAATCGACCGGGCAGATTCACGGCCTGATCGCCAAGCTGCAACAGACGGCCAACAACGCCGTGCAGACCATGGAAGCCGGCCACCGCCAGGCTCAGGAAGGCGTGGACCGCGTCATGCAGGCCGACCAGGCACTGGTCGGGATCAGCGAAGCGGTGGCCAACATCACCGACATGGCGACCCAGATCGCCGCCGCCACCGAAGAGCAGACTGCGGTGGCCGACGAGATCAGCCGCAACATCAGCACCATCGCCGAACTGGCGGACCAGACAGCCGTCCAGGCGCAGCATTCGGCGCAGCTCAGTGAAGAGCTGACCAGCACTGCCGGCAGCCAGTACTCGCTGGTGGAGCGCTTCAACCGCTAGGCCGGTTGCCGGCCTGTAATGGCCTCATCGCCAGCTTGCCGGCGATGAGGCCTTACCCGCTGCAAACCTTACCAGTCCAGCGTCAACCGGCTCTCGAAGTAGCGCTCCTCACCCGTCAACGGATCGGCAAATCGCAAGCTCTGCGCCAGCAGCTTCAATGGCCGCTGATAGTCGTCTTCTTCCTTGAGCAACTCGGGGTAGAACGGGTCATTGCAGATTGCCGCCCCCAACGCCGCCATGTGCACTCGCAGCTGATGGGTCTTGCCCGTTACCGGCGAAAGCCCGTAGCGCCACAACTCGCCATTTTTCTCCAGCACCTCGGCCAAGGTCTCGCTGTTGGCCTCCCCTGCCACTTCATGCATGCGGAAGAACGGTTCGCCATGCACCAGGCGACTCTTGTGCACCAAGGGGAATGCATGCTGCGCCAAGGCGCCAGCGATGGCTTGATAGCGCTTGTCGATACGCCGCTCCGGGAACAACCGCTGATAGGCACTGCGCGTCTGCGGATTGGCGGAAAACAGCACCAGCCCGGCGGTATGGCGGTCGATGCGATGCAATGGCACCAGGTGAGGGTTGCCCAGGCGCCGGATCAGGCGACGCAACAGGGTTTGCTCGACGTACTCGCCCGTCGGTGTCACCGGCAGAAAGTGCGGTTTGTCGGCCACCACCAGGTGCTCATCCACATGCAGGATGGTTTCCTGCACCGGAATCGGCCGCTCGTTGGGTACTTCGCGGAAATAGTGGATGCGCATGCCGCGACGGTATGGCAAGTCGGCGGTAATCGCCCTGCCCTGTGCATCGAGCACCCGGCCGCGCGCGAAGCGATCGAGCCACTGATTGCGCTCGATGGCCTTGAAATGATCGCACAGGCAATCGAGCACCGTGGCCCAGTTGCCGGGCGGCAGGCAAACCGTGCTGGCTTGCTGGTGGGCGGGGTCGAAAGGCGTGGTCATGGCAAGGCTCTAGCAATAAAGCTGCGCATTATCCCCCAAGCCCGGCGCCTCAACCAGCCTCGTGTACCCCCTCGCTGTACGCCTTCAACCAGCGCAGCACCTGCACGGCCTCCCAGCGCCCTGGGTCATAGAGTGCATAGACCAGGCCCTGGTACCCCACCACATCCAGCCCACGGTGGTAACCAGCGCGCTGGAACAACGCCTCGATCTCTGCAAAACAGGTGTTGAAATGCACCTTGCCGAATGGCGTGCGGTCATCGGTGACCAGGCCTTCGAGGCGCAATTCCAGTACGGCGTCACACACCCGCTCCACCGGCATACGGTTGACGCTGTACTTGAGTTGCTCGACGTTGAGCATGGATTCACCTCGATACTGTATTTATATACAGCATACGGAGAGCGACACACCCGCGTCAATCGGCCCGACCCTCACTGCAGCCCTGACAGATAGCCCGTGCCCTTGCGAATGGTCAGCACCTCACGACGCGGTGCAACCGCAGAAACCGCAAGATGAACCCAGCTGTCGAACTCCAGGATCAACTGGTCGAACGCCACGGCGCTCTCACTCAGCCGCCGAACCACCTCACGGTTGTGTACGTCGACCACCGTGAAATCCGCCGCCAGGCCACGGATGTGCTGGCTCTTTTGCGCACCGCCAACGCGCGCATTCACCGCCGCGCTACGGTAACCGCTGCTGATGATGATGGGCCGGCCGAATAACGTACGTACCTGCTCGAGCACCTCGCAGAGCAGGCGCAGATTGCCGATCACTTCAGGCGAAGGCGTGTTGTCCAGTCCTTCTCTCGCGGCAATCTGCGAAGCGGTCATTTCGTTGAGGGTAAAGTGTGGCGTAAGAAACATGGCTGCTTTCTCGATGAGTGCAAAGGGCCGATAACGCTTAATCGGCGCCTCATCATCGTTTCTGACCGCCAGGCGATGCAGGAAGGCAAATATTCCCTCTGCCCATCAGGTTGCAAGGAATGCAACCACCTGCTCGGCGTCGAATGGCCAATGCAGCTCGGCAGCAGTATCGCCGCGTCGCAGCACAGGAATGATCAACCCGTACCGTTCGAACAGCGCCTCGTCATCGGCGATATCGACCAGTTCGATCAACAAGCCGTGATCAACAAAGGGCATGAGCACGGCTTCGGCCACTTCGCACAAGTGGCACCCAACGGTGCCGAAGAGTTGGCATTCAGGCAGCATGGGGCAGGCTCGATTTGGCTGTTGGGAGAAGCCTATTCTAGGTCCGTCCTGCCCCCTGTGCACCTGACCTTGCTCAATCCTGGCTGGTGGCACCGATCCGGTGCAGCGACAGGTCTGCGCCCTGGAACTCCTGCTCATGGCTCAAGCGCAGGCCATGCAGCTGGCGAATCAGGCCGTACACGGCAAAACCACCCGTCAGAGCGATCAGCACGCCTGCCAGGCTGCCCAGCAGCTGGCTGATCAGGCTGACACCCCCCATGCCACCCAGCACTGTCTGGCCAAACACACCGCAGGCAATCCCTCCCCACAAGCCGCACAGGCCGTGCAGCGGCCAGACACCGAGCACATCGTCGATCTTCCAGCGGTTCTGCGCAGCAGTGAAACTCCAGACGAACAGCACCCCCGCCACCAGGCCGGTGACCAGCGCACCGATGGGGTGCATGAGGTCAGAGCCTGCACAGATCGCCACCAGGCCCGCCAGCGGCCCGTTGTGCAGGAAGCCTGGGTCGTTGCGCCCGGCCAGCAAGGCCGCGAGGGTGCCGCCGACCATGGCCATCAGCGAGTTGATCGCCACCAGGCCGCTGACCCCCTGCAAGGTCTGGGCACTCATCACGTTGAAGCCGAACCAGCCGATGATCAGGATCCACGAGCCCAGCGCCAGGAACGGAATGCTCGACGGCGCGAAGGCCACCAGGCGACCGTCGCGATAGCGCCCGCGCCGCGCGCCCAGCAACAGTACCGCCGCCAGCGCCAGCCAGCCGCCCATGGCATGCACCACCACCGAGCCGGCAAAGTCGTGGAACGGCGCACCGAAGCGGGCCTGCAGCCAAGCCTGCACGCCGAAGTTGCCATTCCACACCACACCTTCGAAGAAGGGGTAGATGAACGCCACGATGAGCGCCGTGGCGCACAGCTGCGGCGCGAAGCGCGCACGTTCGGCGATCCCCCCCGAGATGATCGCGGGAATCGCCGCTGCGAAGGTCAGCAGGAAAAAGCATTTGACCAGCGCATAGCCGTGGTCGGCAGCCAGTTGTGACGCCGGCTGCAGGAAGTTCACGCCATAAGCGATCCAGTAGCCGATGAAGAAATACACCAACGCGGAGATGGCGAAATCGCTGAGGATCTTCGACAGCGCGTTGACCTGGTTCTTGTGGCGCACGGTGCCCACTTCGAGAAAGGCGAAGCCGGCGTGCATGGCAAGCACCAGAATGGCGCCCATGAGGATGAACAGGGTGTTGGAGCCGTGGACGAGGGAGTCCATCGCGCTGTGCATGTTTTCCATGAAAGAGGCAGACCTGCTGAAAAAAGCACCAGGACAGTTCAAGAACCTGCATCCCTGCACCGAATCGGTGCCAGCTTTTACCCGGTTTTGCTGAACCGGGTGCGGCCTGCGTGGTTTTTTCTTGGGTTTGTCGTGGATTGGGTTAAGGTTTATCGGTATCCGCCAGGGTCAACGCCCTGGTTCGGCGCACCGCACCGGGTTACGCCCCGCGTTGTGGCAAATCTCAGTAGCAAGGCCCATACCAGCGCCGCTAGTGAACCTTCCACACACCCGGTCACTCGAATGACCTACACACCCGCACACCGACACAGGGAGAGCACAATGGCCAGCAAATCGGCAAAGACTGCACAAGAGATATTGATGGCTGACTTCCAGGCCTTGGTCCGCGATACCGAGAAACTGCTGGCCGATACTGCCAACCTGGCAGGCGACCAGGCCGACGAGCTGCGCGAGCAGATCCACGACCGCCTGACCCAGGCCCGCGAAACCCTGCAACTGACCCAGGACTCGGTGCGTGAGCGCGGCCAGGCAGCACTCGGCAGCGCCGAACAGTACGTCCAGGAAAACCCCTGGCAGGCCATTGGTATTGCTGCAGGCGTCGGCCTGTTGATCGGCCTGCTGGCCAATCGGCGCTAAGGAGCCCCCATGGAGAATGACAGCATTGGCACCAGCGCCTCGGGCAAGCGCCTGGGCGCGGCGCTGCTGGGGCTGCTGCACAGCCACATCGAACTGTTCGGCATCGAACTGCAGGAACAGAAAGCACGCACCCTCAGCCTGCTGCTGTTCGCCGGCCTGGCACTGGTGTTCGCGCTGCTGTTGCTGACGGCCTTGTCCGGCTTGCTGCTGGTGCTGCTGTGGGACAGCTATCGCCTGGCCGGCATCATCGGCCTGTGCGTTTTCTATGGTGCAGCAGCGCTGTATTGCGGCCTGCGCCTGAAAGCTGCGGTGTTCGACGAGTCATCACCGTTTGGTGCGACCCTCGACGAACTGGCCAAGGACCGGGAGCGCCTGTTGCCATGAGCCTGCCTGAACTACCGAATACCCGTAACCCACGGGAACTGCGCAAGGCGCTACTGCGCCTGCGCCTGGAAATGCACCGCCAGGAGATTCGCCACGAATCCGGCCAGTTGCTGCAACCCTTGCAGCGCCTGCGCGGCATGGGCAGCTCGCTGCAGGACGGGTTGGGTATCAAGCATGCGCCGTTGTGGGGCATTGGCGCCGTCGTGGCGCTGGGCTTTCTCACCGGCAAAGGGGTGCGTAGCGGTAACCTGAGCCGCCTGGTCCGGCTGGGCACCAGCCTGCTGCCGCTGGTGCGCCTCTACCTGCAAGGCAACCGCCGCCCTTGAACGCCCCTACCGGCCCTGATCCCACAGGGCCGGTGTCGATCTGCCCCTTGCACGCCTGCCCACGACACCGGAAGCTATACCCTTCGATCGACAGGAGACCGCGCCTTGGACTGGCACACCCTGCTCACCCGCGAACGCCTCGGCAAAGCCCTTTACAGTGCCGAAGAACTGGGCCGCAGCCCTTTCCACAAAGACCATGACCGGATCATCTTCTCAGGGGCCTTTCGCCGCCTCGGGCGCAAGACCCAGGTCCACCCCGTTACCAGCAACGACCATATCCACACGCGCCTGACCCATTCCCTGGAGGTCAGCTGCGTCGGCCGCTCACTGGGCATGCGCGTCGGCGAAACACTGCGCGCCAGCCTGCCCGAGTGGTGCGAACCCAGCGACCTGGGCATGATCGTGCAGTCGGCCTGCCTGGCTCACGACATCGGCAACCCGCCGTTCGGCCACTCCGGTGAAGATGCCATTCGCCACTGGTTCCAGCAGGCGGCCGGGCGTGGCTGGCTGGACGACATGAACGACGACGAGCGTGCCGACTTCCTCAACTTCGAGGGCAACGCCCAAGGCTTTCGCGTGCTGACCCAGCTCGAATATCACCAGTTCGATGGCGGCACCCGGCTCACCTACGCCACCCTGGGTACCTACCTCAAATACCCTTGGACGGCCCGGCATGCCGATGCCCTCGGGTACAAGAAGCACAAGTTCGGCTGCTACCAGAGCGAGCTACCGCTGCTGGAGCAGATTGCCCGCAAGCTCGGCCTGCCGCTGCTCGAGGAACAGCGCTGGGCCCGTCACCCGCTGGTCTACCTGATGGAGGCAGCAGATGACATCTGCTACGCCCTGATCGACCTGGAAGACGGCCTGGAGATGGAGTTGCTGCACTACGCCGAAGTCGAAGCGCTGTTGCTCGACCTGGTCGGTGACGACTTGCCGGAAACCTATCGTCAGCTTGGCCCTGCCGACTCCCGGCGACGCAAACTGGCAATACTGCGTGGCAAGGCTATCGAGCACCTGACCAACGCCGCTGCCCGCGCGTTCGTCGAGCAACAGCAGGCACTGCTGAGCGGGCGTTTGAGCGGCGACCTGGTCGAGCACATGCACGGCCCGGCCAAGCGCTGCGTACTGCAAGCCAAAGACATGGCG
The DNA here is from genome assembly GCF_024349685.1 of Pseudomonas sp. LRP2-20. Lineage (NCBI taxonomy): Bacteria > Pseudomonadati > Pseudomonadota > Gammaproteobacteria > Pseudomonadales > Pseudomonadaceae > Pseudomonas > Pseudomonas sp. LR2-20. Next base: position 4,310,288 of record NZ_AP025944.1, read on the forward strand.
CGCAACAAGATCTTCCAGGACAAACGCAAGACGCTGCACGAGATCGGTGCCTACACCACGCTGGAAATCCTGCTCAACACGTTCTGTGGTGCCGCCCTGGAACAGCACGGCGGGCGCGCGCCTTCGTTCAAGAGCCGCCGTGTGCTCGACCTGATCGGCAACAACGCCCCCAACCCGCACGACTCGCTGCACAAGGCGTTCCTGCGCATGATCGATTTCATCGCCGGCATGACCGACAGCTATGCCAGCGAGATGGCTCGGGAAATGACCGGGCACTCCAGCCCGATCTGAACCCACGGACGCCTCGCCCGGTGCAATACCGGACGAGGCTCCTTGGCTTCAGAAATTTCCTACAAGTAACGCCAACTGATTAAACATCAACTAAACAAACTTACGAAATCTCACAAAATCACCTTTGACAACGAAGTAAATTCTTACATTTCGTAGCTCAATTTGTACTCGATTGTAAGCCATTTCCCATATATGGCGAATCTCCTTGCCGTATATCCCCGATGACTTGCAACTGGGGTAAGGTGCTTCCTGCCTCCGCCATCCGCCGCAGGGAATCTGAACATGAATAGTGTATTTATTGTCGATGACCATCCTGTCATCCGCCTTGCTGTCCGCATGTTGCTCGAAAACCAGAATTACAAGGTCGTGGGCGAATCGGACAACGGCGTAGATGCCATGCAGATGATTCGTGAGACGCAGCCTGAATTGGTGATTCTGGACATCAGCATCCCCAGGCTTGATGGCCTGGAGGTACTTGCACGCTTCCAGGCCATGGCCTTGCCATTGAAGGTGCTCATCCTCACCGCACAGTCTCCGGCGCTGTTCGCCGTGCGCTGCATGCACTCAGGTGCAGCGGGTTATGTATGCAAGCAGGAAGATCTGAACGAACTACTCAGTGCAATCAAGGCGGTGATCGCCGGATATAACTACTTCCCCAGTCAGGCCATTCATAACTGCCACGAAACAGCGGACTCCGATTTGCGACTTTTCCGACTAGTTAACGATCGAGAACTCATGGCACTGCAACTTTTCGCCCAGGGCCGCAGCAATCAGGAGATCGCCAAAGGCATGTTTCTCAGCAACAAGACCGTCAGCACCTACAAGAAGCGGCTCATGCAGAAACTGCAGGCTGACTCCTTGGTCGACCTGATCGAAATGGCCAAACGCAACGCGCTGGTCTGAGGTATTGATGGTGCAATTGATTACCTGCCTGCTCATCGTCCTGACCCTGGGCTGCAACCTGGTGCAGGCCGCCTCCCATGAAGCCGTGCCCTATACACTGCTGGCCCGCTCCTCAACGATGACCCTGAGCCCGACATTGACGGAGCAGCAACGGCAGTGGCTGCAGGGCCGACATGCCCTGATCCTGGGCACCTCGGCCCCCGACTATCCACCCTTCGACATCACCAGTGGCGGCCAGGTCTACCAGGGCCTCACCGCCGAATATGCCAGCCTGATCGGCAAGGCGCTGAGCCTGCCGGTCCAGGTCGTCCGCTACCCCCACCGGCAAGCGGCCGTTCAGGCACTCAAGCGCGGCGACATCGACCTGCTCGGCAGTGCCAATGGTTACGAAGCGGTAACCGAGGGACTGGCACTTTCGCACCCCTATGCCGTCGATCAACCCGTGCTGGTCACACGGGAAGATGAACAACGCCCCCTCAACGCAGGCCTGGCCGACATGCGCCTGGGCATGCTCTACCACTACCTGCCCCAGGAAAATGTCCACACCGCTTATCCCAAAGCCGAAGTGCTGGCGTTCGGCTCTTCAACCCAGGCCCTCAACGCCGTGGCATTTGGCCAGGCCGATGTATTCATCGGCGACACCATTTCGACGCACTACCAACTCAATCGCGGCCACCTTCCACGCTTGCGCATGGCAAGTTTCGGCCAGCACGAAAACGTCGGCTTCAGTTTCGCGATGCGCGCTGAGGACGTGCACCTCATAACCCTGGTCAATGCGACGCTCGACCGCCAGTCCAGCGCCGTGCGGGCCAGCATCTACAAGCGCTGGAGCGCGGGCGGCGACCTGCTGCTGAGCGATCGAAAACTCCAGCTGACAGCCGAGGAGGAGCAGTGGCTGCTCAGCCACCCGGTCATGCAGGTCGCCATCGACGAAACGGCGGCGCCACTTTCCTATTTCGATGGCAATGGCCATTTTCGCGGAATAACCGCCGACCTGCTGGACCTGATACGCCTGCGTACCGGCCTGCGCTTCGAGGTGCAACGGGCCACTGGCACCGCCGACATGCTCGCCCGCCTGGAAAACGGGCGGGTCAACATGATTGCTGCGCTTGCCAGCGACGGGATCACCGGCAAGCCTCTGCACCTGAGCCGGCCCTACCTTGAAAGCCCGCATGTGCTGGTTACACGCACCGAAGATGAACAGTTCGGTTCTCTGGAGCAACTGAGCGGGCAGCGCATTGCCATCTCCCGTTACAGCAACCTGGACGACCTGCTGGCAACCCGCTTCCCGCGGGTCAACTGGATCGAGACCGAGAGCCCCTATTACTCCGTGGAGTTGCTCAAAAGTGGCGCGGTCGACGCTGTGATTACCCCCTTGATCGATGCCAATCACGCCTTGGCCGGCAATACCGAGCTGATCATTCGCAACACGGTGGGCAGCGAGCCCGCCATCTTCGCCATGGCCACCAGCGAACAGGACATGCCCCTTGCCACGATCCTCGACAAGGCCCTGCTGAGTATTTCACCGGAGGAGCTGGGGGTCATAAACAATCGCTGGCGCGGCTACGATGTGCATGAAGATGCAAGCTGGCCAGCCTTGCGCCGCCTGATCCTGCAAGTGCTGCTGGGCACTGGCCTGTTGCTGTTGCTGGCCCTGATCTGGAACGCCCACCTGCGGGGGCAGATCAAACATCGCCAACGTGCCGAACGTGCACTGAACGATCAGCTGGAGTTCATGGGTGCGCTGCTCAACGGCACCCCGCACCCGATGTATGTGCGCGACCGCGAAGGGCGCCTGCAAAGCTGTAATGCCAGCTACCTGGAGGCCGTCCAGTCCAGCCTGGAGGCAGTTACTGGCAAGCGCCTGGACGAGAGCCCGTTCGCGGACGCCGAGAACACCCGTCAGATCCAGGCCGACTACCAGCAGGTGATGGCTGCTGGCGTGCCGCTGATCATCGACCGCCCCTTACGCGTCAAGGACAGGCAGCTCACCATCTACCACTGGATCCTGCCCTATCGTGACTCGCTGGGCGAAGTGCAAGGGATCATTGGTGGCTGGATCGACATCAGCGAACGCCGCAAGCTTGTGCAGGAGCTGCGCGAAGCCAAGCGCCTGGCCGACGACGCAAACCGCGCCAAGAGCACCTTCCTTGCCACCATCAGCCACGAGATCCGCACACCGATGAATGCGGTCATCGGCATGCTCGAACTGGCACTGAGGCGTGCCCTGCAGGGGCAAGCAGACCCCACTTCGCTGGAAGTCGCCCACCACTCGGCCAGGGATTTGCTTGGCCTGATCGGCGATATCCTGGATATCGTGCGTATCGAGTCCGGCCACCTGTCTCTCAGCCCAGAGGCGGTCGATCCTGCCGCACTGGTCGAGTCGGTTGGCCGCGTGTTCGATGGTCAGGCCCGGCAGAAGAACCTGTCCCTGGTGGTCAGCATCAGCCCCAGCGCGCGCGGCCATGCCTTGCTCGACCCACTGCGCTTCAAGCAGATCCTGTCCAACCTTGTCAGCAATGCCATCAAGTTTACCGAGCAAGGGCAGATCCAGGTCACGCTCGGCTTGCGCGACGAAGGCCCTGGCGCGCTGTCGACACTGGAGCTTGAGGTGCGTGACAGCGGCATCGGTATTGCTGACGAAGATCTGCAGCGGCTGTTCAACCCGTTCGTCCAGGCCAATCCCCATAGCCCAGGCGCCCGTGCAGGTACTGGGCTGGGCCTGGCTATCTGCCGCAGTCTGTGCGAGATGATGGGAGGCAACCTGAGCATCAAGAGCCATCCGGGCTTTGGCACACAGGTTCGCCTGATGCTGCCGCTGGAGCGCGTGGATACCCCGGTGACACCCGTATTGGGGGTGGAAGAGGTCGAAGCCCCCGCTCCCGACCTGAAGGTGCTGGTCATCGACGATCACCCGGCCAACCTGATGCTGATGGCGCAGCAACTGAACTACCTGGGGCTCAGCCATGCCAGCGCCAGCGATGGCCATGCAGGCCTGGAAAAATGGCGCCAAACCCCGTTTGACGTGTTGGTGCTCGATTGCAACATGCCGCACATGAATGGCTACCAGGTTGCCACCGCCATTCGTGGCGAAGAGCGCGAGAACGGGCGCTCGCGTTGCGTCATCCTCGGCTACACCGCTAACGCTCAACCGGAAGTCAGGCAGAAATGCCTCAGCGCTGGCATGGACGATTGCCTGCTCAAGCCCATCAGCCTGCGCACCCTCAGCCAATGCCTGGCCCGGATCACGCCCCATCGACGGCAAGTGGTTAGCTCGCCGTTCAACCTTGCGGGCCTGGCCTGCATCGTCGGCGACAACGCCGAAAACCGCGCCCGTTTTCTCACCGCCGTGCATGCAAGCCTGCAGGAAGACCTGGCACTGCTCATGGGGCTCGATCCGCTCCATCAGGCAGCCGAGATCCGCGAGCAGGCACACAAGATCCTCAGCGCGGCACGGATGCTGGAAGCAAGGGGCATGATGAAGGCCTGCGCGGCCCTGGAGGAGCAACAACTGTCTGCGGCCGGCATCAAACTGCAGCGGCAGGCACTGGCACGGCATATGCGCCGCGTTGAGAAAGCGCTGGCCAGGGAGCTGGCCAGGGCCTGAAAGAGCGACGCCCGTGCGGGGCGCCGCTCAAACGCATCAGGAAGCCGGGTTGATCGGCTTTTCCGGATACCAGGCGTCCAGCAGCGGGCTGACTTCGATGTTGGTCAGTTCACTACGGCCTTTGAGCCAGGCTTCGACAGTGGCGCGCTGCTCTTCGCTGACCGAGCCGCGGTTGGCCAGGCAGACCAGGCCGAAATCATCGCCGCCGACGTAGTCCAGACCGTTGGCATCCATGGCTTCTGCCAGGAAGGCGTCGAGGAAGGCATCGATGGCTTCGTCAGACAGGTCTTCCTTGAAACCCAGGTTCAGCTCGAAACCCAGCTCCTGGAATTCATCAACGCACAGCTTCTTGCGCAGACGACGGGAACGGTTGGTAGCCATGAAACAATCCTCTTGAGTAATAACGCGCGGCACTTTACCAGCTTCCGCGCTGCAAAGGCGCTTTTCCGTCGAACGTGGCGCATGAATGCTGCGCTTGGGGCATAATGCGCTCTATATTTCGTCCTGGGGTGATCATCTCTTACAGCCCCATTGTCTTTTTCCCTCGTGCGCAGGGTCTTTAATCCATATGATCAAAAAGCTCCGCCCCCTCGTTCTCGCCAGCCTGCTGCTGCCGCTCGCATTCCCTAGCCAGGCTGCCGCCGTCAATACCACCCTGCCACCGAAAGTCCAGCAGGCGCTCAAGGCCAACAAGCTGCAGGACAGCGCACTGTCGCTGGTCATGCTGCCGCTGAACGGCCCAGGCTCGGCCACCGTGTTCAACGCCGATGTCTCGGTCAACCCGGCCTCGACCATGAAGCTGGTCACCACCTATGCCGCCCTCGAACTGCTCGGCCCGACCTTCCAGTGGAAAACCGAGTTCTACACCGATGGTACCCTGAACAACGGCGTGCTCAATGGCAACCTGTACCTCAAGGGCGGTGGCGACCCCAAGCTGAACATGGAAAAACTCTGGCTGCTGATGCGTGACCTGCGCGCCAATGGCGTACGCACCGTTACCGGCGACCTGGTGCTGGACCGCAGCCACTTCGTGCAACCCAACCTGCCGCAGTTCGACGATGACGGCGGCGACGTCAACAAGCCGTTCCTGGTCAAGCCCGACTCGCTGATGATCAACCTCAAAGCCTTGCGCTTCGTTGCCCGCAACGACGGCGGCAAGGTTACCGTTGCGGTCGAACCGCCGATCGCCAGCATCCACATCGACAATCAGGTCAAGGCCGTGGCCGCCAAGCAGTGCAGCGGCGACGTGCGCTACAACCCGGTGCAGCAGGCCGACGGCATCAGCGTGACCGTCACCGGCCAGCTGGGCGATGGCTGCAACTCGCAAACCTACCTGTCGTTGCTTGACCACCCGACCTACGCCGCTGGCGCCGTGCGGGCGATCTGGAACGAGCTGGGTGGCAGCATCCAGGGCCGCGACCGCTTCGAAAACGTACCAAAGAGCGCACGCCTGCTGGCCCGGGCCTTCTCGCCCGACCTGGTGGAAGTGATCCGCGACATCAACAAATACAGCAACAACACCATGGCCCAGCAGCTGTTCCTGAGCCTGGGTGCACAGTTCCGCACCGACGCCGATGGCGACGATGCCCGTGCCGCGCAACGCGTGGTGCGCCAGTGGCTGGCGAAGAAAGGCATCACCGCGCCGCACCTGGTGATGGAAAACGGCTCCGGCCTGTCGCGCGCCGAGCGGGTAAGCACCCGCGAGATGGCGGCACTGCTGCAGGCGGCGTGGAACAGCCCTTACTCGGCCGAGTTCATCAGCTCGATGCCGCTGGTGGGCATGGACGGGACCATGCGCAAACGCCTCAAGCGCACCGCAATGACCGGTGAAGGGCACATCAAGACCGGCACCCTGAACACCGTGCGGGCGATCGCCGGCTTCAGCCGCGACAGCAACGGCAATACCTGGGCGGTGGCGGCGATCCTCAACGATCCGAAGCCGTGGGGTGCCTCGCAGGTGCTCGACCAAGTGCTGCTCGATCTGTATCGCCAGCCGAAGCTGAACAACAGCGCGACGGCAGCAGCGCCTTGATACGCACTTAGCCTGTACTGGCCGCTTCGCGGGTAAACCCGCTCCCACAGGGATAGCACCACTCTCAAGAGCAGTGGTTGACCTGTGGGAGCGGGTTTACCCGCGATAGGGCCGGCACAGACTATGAAGAAAAGTCAGGTCAACTCTGACTCAACCCTGTCCCTGCCTGCCTGCTTGGCCGCGTAAACCCCGGCATCCGCGCGCAGCAGCAAGGCATCGGCCCCCTCCCCCAGCCGCCAACCGGCCACACCAAAGCTCGCAGTCACCTTGCCCACGCCTTCGACCGGCACACCGCGCACCCCTTGCCACAGCTCCATGGCCAGCAGCCGCGCCTGCTCGGCATTGCTGCCCGGGCACAGCACCATGAACTCCTCCCCACCCAACCGGCAGAACACATCGGTGCGGCGCAAACGCTGACCGATCCGTTGGCACAAGCTGCGCAACACATGGTCACCCACGGCATGGCCGTACTGATCGTTGATCCGTTTGAAATGGTCGATATCGAGCATGATCACCGCCAGGTCCAGCCCATCACGCTGTGCGCGGTCCAGTTCGACCTTAAGTCGCTCCTGGAAATAGCGGCGGTTATGAATACCGGTCAGCGCGTCGGTCACCGACAAGGCACGCAATTCTTCCTCGACCCCTTTCAGGTCTGAAATATCAGTGAGGTAGCCGTGCCACAGCGTGCAGCCGCCCTCGCCAGGCTCCGGCGTCGCTTCGCCACGCACCCAGCGCAAGCCTGCACGCGGCAGGCACACCCGGTACTCTTCGCGCCACGGCGAGAGGTGTTCGGCGGAATAACGCACCGACCGGCGCACGCGCTCCAGGTCATCAGGGTGAATACGCTCGAAGACCGCCGTGGCGTCCTGGCGCAGCAGCTGCAAGTCGACCTCGTAGATGTCGAACAGCCCCTGACTGGCATAGGGGAAGCAGGAATGGCCATCGGCATCCAGCTGGTATTGATAGATCCCGCCAGGCACTTCCGCGCTGAGCTTCTCCAGCAAGCGATCACGCAGGGCCAACGCCTCGTGCACACGGCGCCGCTCGGTGACATCGATGCAGATCGCCAGGTAGCCGACCCAGAGCCCCTGCTCGTCGAGCACGGCGGTCACCAACATGTTGGCCAGCAAATGGCTGCCATCCTTGCGCACCAAGGTCCACTCGCCCGGCTCGCCACCACTGTCCTGGATGGTTTCGGCAAACATCGCCTGGCCACCGGCAATGTGCCGGCCATAGCGCAGGCTCAAGGCATGGGCGCGCTGGCTGAGCTCTTCAGGCATCACCAGATCTTCCAGTTGCAGGTGCCCGATGGCTTCACTGGCCGCATAACCCAGCATGCGTTCGGCACCGGCGTTGAAGGTGCTGACTTCGCCCTTGAGGCTGGTCGCGATGATGGCCACCTGGGTTGCGGCATCCAGCACACTGCGCAACTGGTTGTGGGTATCGCGCAACGACTGCTCGCTGACCCGCAGCTCTGCCGTGCGCTGCTCGACCAGGGTCAAGGCACGCTGGCGCTGGCTGAACAGGCTGTAGAGCAACGCGCTCAGCAACAGGCTCAGCAGCCCGCCGAGAAACCCCACGGCCAAGGCGGCGGCGGATTGGTTGGCCTGCAGGAAGGCCTGGCTCGGGCGTATGTCGAGCTGAAAATGATGGTCGGCAAGGTGCAACAACTGCGTGCTGGCCAACGCCAGCGCAGCCACCGGGTTCTGCGAGTCGAACAGCACTTCATGACCATCGCGACCGCTCGGATCGATGATGCGCACCACCAGGTTGTCATCCGCGGCGACGGGCTGGCCTTCTGTGATCAGCTGACGCATGTTCAGCAAGGCCATGACATATCCCGCTGGCGGGTCATCCGGCCGTGCCGCGGCGAACACCGGTGCGACCATCAACAACCCACGGCTGAGGTCGGGCGCGACGCTGAGCATGTCCAGCGGTTCGGAAACCGCCATGCTGCCTGGCTGCAGTGCCCGCGCCAAGGTCTGTTCGCGGGCAGGCTGACTGCGCAAGTCGAGCCCGTAGGGCTGGCCCTGCAACGCGTCGGCCTGGGTGTAGAGCACCGGGTAGTAATGGTCGCGCTGTGGCGATGGCTGCCAGTTACCTGCGCCATCCAGTTCACGGATCTGGTAATCCTGCCCCAGCCAGGCACTGGCCTGGCGTTCGAACTCGCGCCGCTGCCCGGCTTCGACACGCGGCGCCCAGGAATAGGCCTGGGTCCGCTGCAGCAAAGGCCGGGCGTAGCCATCGAATTCGCTCGGGGTGATGTTGTTGGAATAGGTAAAGAAGCGCCGCAAGCCATCCAGGCGTTGCTCCTGGTCGTCGAAACGCTCGGCAATGCGGCTATGGCGCTCGCTGGCCAGCAACTCGAAGCGCTGGCGCAACTGCTGCTTGTAGAATGCCTGCGCGGCCAATGCCAGGGCAGCCGACAGCAGGGCGCCGGCGACCAACGCCACCAGCGCCACCGCCCAGGCAGCCAGCGCCTCGCTGCACAGGCCCAGCACCTTCGCACGCACGCCCCACTTCGACATAGATCGATCTCATCACGTCAGCGTCCTGCGAATTCTCTGGCCCTGTGCTGAGTTATAGCTATTGGCCATTAGGCGCGCAATGCGCCTCGTCGAATTAACGCAGTTGCAGGCGCCAGGCGCGGTGGATGCGGTTGTTGCGGGCGAAATCCGGGTCCAGCGTCTGGGCACTGATTTCCTCGACCGCATAGCGCGTGCTCACATGCTCATCAAGCTGGAACTTGCGGAAGTTGTTGGAGAAATACAGCACGCCCCCGGGTGCCAGGCGGGCCATGGCCAGGTCGAGCAGCTGCACATGGTCACGCTGAACGTCGAACACCCCTTCCATGCGTTTGGAGTTGGAGAAGGTCGGTGGGTCGATGAAGATCAGGTCGTAGCTGTCGCGGTTGCCTTCCAGCCAGGCCATGACATCGCCCTGCTCCAGGCGGTTACGCTCGGAGAAGCCGTTCAGCGACAGGTTGCGCCGGGCCCAGTCCAGGTAGGTCTTCGACAGGTCGACACTGGTGGTGCTGCGCGCACCGCCCTTGGCCGCGTGCACGGTGGCCGTGGCGGTGTAGCAGAACAGGTTGAGGAAGCGCTTGCCGTTGGCCTCGCGCTGAATGCGCATGCGCATCGGGCGGTGGTCGAGGAATAGCCCGGTGTCGAGGTAGTCGGTGAGATTGACCAGCAGCTTCACGCCGCCTTCATTGACCTCCAGGAAACGCCCTTCGGTAGCCTGGCGCTCGTACTGGCGGGTGCCGCTCTGGCGCTCGCGGCGCTTGAGCACCACACGCTGCGGGTCGATGTTCAGTGCCTGGGGAATGGCCGCCAGGGCATCGAGCAGGCGCGCCTGAGCCTTGTCCGGGTCGATCGAGCGGGGGGCGGCGTACTCCTGCACGTGCACCCAGTCCTGGTAGAGGTCGACCGCCAAGGCATATTCAGGCATGTCGGCATCGTACAGGCGGTAGCAGTCGACCTGCTCACGGCGGGCCCACTTGCCAAGCTGCTTGAGGTTCTTCTGCAGGCGGTTGGCGAACATCTGCGCGCCTTCCGACAGGCGTGCCGGCTCACTGGCAACTGCCGCAGGGCGGCGCGCCTCGCCATTGTCGGCCTGGGCCTCGCGGCGCTCGCCGGTGACGAACTGGTCAGGCTGGACCTTGAACAGCAGCAGCTTGCACGGCAAGGCGCCGTTCCAGAAGGCATACTGCTTGTGGCTGCGAATGCCCATGCGCTTGCCCAGTTCCGGCGCGCCGGTGAACACCGCCGCTTCCCAGCCCATGCAGGCCTGGCGCAGGCGCTCGCCAAAGTTCTGGTAGAGGTACAGCAGGCTGGCTTCGTCACCCAGGCGCTCGCCGTACGGCGGGTTGCTGATGACCAGGCCTTTCTGGTTCTGGTCCGGGCGCGGCTCGAAGGTGCTGACTTCGCCCTGGTAGATCTTCACCCAGTCGCCCAGCCCTGCGCGCTCGACGTTGTTGCGCCCCGGCTGGATCAGCCGCGGGTCGGCTTCATAGCCGCGAATCCACAGTGGCGGCCTGGCCAGGCCGGCTTGCGCGCGGGCCAGACCCTCTTCGTGGACCTTGCGCCAGGTGGCCGGCACATGGCCGAGCCAGGCACTGAAGCCCCAGCGCTCACGCTTGAGGTTGGGCGCGATGTCGGCAGCGATCATTGCCGCCTCCACCAGGAAGGTACCGACACCGCACATCGGGTCGGCCAGGGCGCCCCCTTCGGCAGCGATGCGCGGCCAGCCGGCGCGGATCAGCACCGCCGCCGCCAGGTTTTCCTTCAGCGGCGCAGCGCCTTGCTGCAGGCGGTAGCCACGCTGGTGCAGGCTGTGACCGGACAGGTCTAAGGACAGGATCGCCTCGCCACGGTCCAGGCGCAGGTGCACGCGCACATCCGGGTCGACCTTTTCCACCGACGGGCGCAGGCCTTCACGGTTGCGCAGCTTGTCGACGATCGCGTCCTTGACCTTGAGGGCACCGAAATGGGTATTGTCGATGCCCGAACCGTGGCCACTGAATTCCACGGCCAAGGTGCCGTCCGCAGCCAGATGGTCGGCCCAGTCGACGGCGTGCACGCCATCGTAGAGGTCGTCAGCGTTCTTCATCGAGAAACGCTTGAGCACCAGCAGCACGCGGTTGGCCAGGCGCGACCAGAGGCACAGGCGGTAGGCGGTTTCCATGTCGGCGGCGCCGCGAATGGCCGAGGTGTGCTCACGCACATCGTCGAGGCCGAGGCCTCGGGCCTCTTCGGCAAGCAGGCCTTCCAGGCCTTTGGGGCAGGTGAGGTAAAGTTCGAAACGGTCCGACATGAGTATTCCAGCGCCTTGGGCTATGTGAGTGACAAGGCGACGCATCGCCTTGCCGATGTTTGCCCGAACGCCCTTCCAGCAAGCGTCCGAGTGGCCTTCCCCGCTGCTTCATCGCAGCAAGGCGGCCGGGCCGCCTGATCGATCTGCCGCTCGCCGGGTGGCAGAAACAGCTTAGATCATCAGGCAGTTCCAATAATTTCCGTCGACCTGGGGGCCAGCGTGACCCTTCGTCGCATTACCAATTATTTCTGTCATGCCGCCGCAACGCTGGCGAAATGACGTCAAGGTTCGGCAAACCCCGATAATTGCAGGCACAACGCCAAACAAGGTTGAGTCGCATTTATTTACTTATCCCCTCACCCTTGGAAAGGTTACGTGCTTATGACAAATCGATCATTCACACAGTGACCTGCATTCGTTAGAACTGGTCTCAGGCCGCATCGCAACGAGGCGGCACCTTCAGCTCGCCACGCCGGCAGCGAGCGCAAACCGGCAGAAAGACTCTGCCCGGCCTCGGAGAGGCCGACGGGACATTACAGTCAACAAGTGAGGGCAACACCCTATGAGAAGACTTAAGCGTGATCCGTTGGAAAGAGCATATTCACGTGGCTACCAATACGGGGTCACCGGCAAATCCCGCGAACTTTGCCCCTTTACACTTCCTTCAGTTCGCCAAGCCTGGATTAACGGCTGGCGCGAAGGTCGCGGTGATAACTGGGACGGAATGACTGGCACCGCTGGCATCCATAGACTCAACGAAAATCACGCCGTTGGCTGAACGAGGACACTGAATTCGAGTCACCATGCGCGCCCTATCCGGGCGGCGGGCTTCGGCCCAGGGGCCCCTTGAAGGGGCCCTTTTTTATGCCTGCCTTCAGGCCTTGGGCATTGCCGCGATCGCATCCACCGCTTCACGGATCAGCGCTGGCCCCTTGTAGATGAAGCCCGAGTAGATCTGCACCAGGCTGGCCCCAGCGGCGATTTTCTCTGCCGCATGCCGGCCTTCGGTAATACCCCCGGCGGCGATGATCGGCAGCTTGCCACCGAGCTCGCTGGCCAGCACCTTGACGATATGGGTGCTCTTCTCCAGTACTGGCGCACCCGACAGGCCACCGGCCTCGCCACCATGCTCCAGCCCTTCGACGCCATCGCGGCCCAGGGTGGTGTTGGTGGCAATCACCGCATCCATACCCGACTCCATCAGCGCCGCGGCCACCAGCGCGGTTTCTTCGTCGCTCATGTCCGGCGCAATCTTGATAGCCAGCGGCACGCGCTTGCCATGCTCGGTGGCCAGCTGCTCACGGCGCTCGGCCAGGGCATCGAGCAGCTGCTTGAGCGAGTCGCCGAACTGCAGGCTACGCAGGCCAGGGGTGTTCGGCGAGCTGACGTTGACGGTGATGTAGCTGGCTTCGGTATACACCTTGTTCAGGCAGATCAGGTAGTCATCGACCGCACGCTCGACCGGGGTATCGAAATTCTTGCCGATGTTGATCCCCAACACGCCGTTGTAGCGCGAAGCACGCACGCGTTCGAGCAGGTTATCGACGCCCAGGTTGTTGAAGCCCATGCGGTTGATGATCGCCGTCGCCTGCGGCAGGCGGAACAACCGCGGCTTGGGGTTGCCCGGCTGCGGACGCGGGGTCACGGTGCCGATCTCGACGAAGCCGAAGCCCAGCTGGGCAAAGCCGTCGATGGCCGCGCCGTTCTTGTCCAGGCCCGCCGCCAGCCCCACCGGGTTGGCGAAGTTCAAGCCCATCACGGTCACCGGCAGTGCGGCCGGCTGCTTGCACAGCACACCGTTGAGCCCAAGCCGGCCACCGGCGCCGATCAGGTCCAGGGACAGGTCATGGGAGGTTTCCGGGGAAAGCTTGAACAGCAGCTGGCGGGCCAGGGTATACATGGGCGGGCAAGGCTCGGGGTGAGTGAGGCAGCGATTATAGCCAGCGCGCGCCCGGCATGACAGGGGCTTGGCACATGGGTTGCTACTTCCCTTGCCTACAGCCTATTCAGTACGGGCGAGGACCTTCGTGAATACAGCACCTCTAGCCTGGGTAAACGGCAGCGACGCGCCGGAAAAACCCAGCCTCAACATCGGCTACATGGCCCTGACCGATTGCGCCTCGGTGGTGGTCGCCGCCACCCAGGGCTTCGCCCAGCAACACGGCCTGACCCTCAACCTCAAGCGCCAGGGCTCCTGGGCCGGCTTGCGCGACAAGCTGGCCAGCGGCGAACTGGACGCCGCCCATTGCCTCTACGGCCTGGTCTACGCCGTGCACCTGGGCATCGGTGGTGTGCCGGCCAGCGACATGGCGGTACTCATGGGGCTGAACCAGAATGCCCAGGCCATCAACCTGTCGCCGGCCCTGCAGCGCCAAGGCGTGACCAGCCCTGAAGCACTGGCCCAACGGGTGCACCAGCATGGCGCGCGACTGACCTTCGCCCAGACCTTCCCCACCGGCACCCACGCCATGTGGCTGTATTACTGGCTGGCCAGCCAAGGCATCCACCCGTTGCACGACGTCACCAGCGTGGTGGTGCCACCGGCCCAGATGGCGGCGCATATCCAGGCCGGGCGCATCGACGGCTTCTGCGTCGGCGAACCTTGGGCCGCTGCCGCCGTCAGCCAAGGCCAGGGCTTCACCCTGGCCACCAGCCAGTCGATCTGGCCCGACCACCCGGAAAAGGTACTGGCCAGCGCCCGCGCCTTTGTCGAGCACTACCCCAACAGCGCACGCGCGCTGGTCAAGGCGGTGCTCGCTGCCAGCCGGTTTATCGAACACAGCCCTGAGAACCTGCGCAGCACCGCGCAGTTGCTCAGCGGCAGCGCCTACCTCGACACGCCCCTCGAGAACATCGAGCCGCGCCTGCAGGGTGATTATCAGGACGGCCTGGGCAACGCCTGGCACGATCGGCATGCCCTGCGCCTGTTCGACCAGGGCCGCGCCAACCTGCCATACCTGTCGGATGGCATGTGGTTCATGACCCAGTTCCGCCGCTGGGGCCTGCTGCGCGACGACCCTGACTACCTCGGCGTGGCTCGCCAGGTGCAGCAATTGCAGTTGTACAGCGAGGCCGCCGGCGCACTTGGCGTGCCCTGCCCCGAGTCAGCCATGCGCAGCAGCCTGCTGATCGATGGCACGCGCTGGGACGGCACTGATCCGTATGCCTACGCCCGCAGTTTCCGCCTGCACGCCTTGGGCGATACGCCCGATGCCCGAGTCGGTCTGTGAGGGCCATCACCATGCTGCGCATCCTGCTGATCGACGATACCCGGAACAAGCTTGGCCGCCTCAAGGCGGCATTGCGCGAAGCGGGCTTCGAGGTGATCGAGGCGCCAGACTTGACCATTGACCTGCCCGCCTGCGTCGAAACGGTGCGCCCGGACGTCGTGCTGATCGATACCGACTCACCCGACCGCGACGTCATGGAACAGGTGGTGCTGGTCAGCCGCGACCAGCCACGACCAATCGTGCTGTTCACCGACGAACATGACCCGGCGGTGATGCGCCAGGCGATCCAGGCCGGGGTCAGCGCCTACATCGTCGAAGGCATTCATGCCGCGCGGCTGCAGCCGATTCTCGATGTGGCCATGGCCCGCTTCGAGAGTGACCAGGCCCTCAAGGCCCAGCTGCTGGCGCGCGACCAGCAACTGGCCGAGCGCAAGCGCATCGAACAGGCCAAGGGGCTGCTGATGAAGATGAAGGACTGCAACGAGGAACAGGCCTACACCCTGATGCGCCGGCAGGCCATGAGCCGGCAGCAGAAGCTCATCCAGGTGGCCGAGCAGATCATTGCCATGCATGAAATGCTCGGCTGACGCGGCGCCCGTTGCGCAGCCGCGAAAAGGCTGGCACACGCGATAAAAGTTGGCCCAGCTCTTGCTGAAGAAATTCCACCGGTAGCCAACGGCGGTTGCCTCATAAAACTCCCGACAAAGACGTCGCTCTCCCCTCCACGCCAGTGGACCGGGTAGCGGCGTCTTTTTCGTTTCCGTTGCATAGCCCAGTGAGGTGTTCGATGAGTACCAGCTTCTGGAAATCCGGGCATGTGCCCACGCTGTTCGCCGCGTTCCTGTATTTCGACCTGAGCTTCATGGTCTGGTACCT
Source organism: Pseudomonas sp. LRP2-20 (assembly GCF_024349685.1). NCBI lineage: Bacteria > Pseudomonadati > Pseudomonadota > Gammaproteobacteria > Pseudomonadales > Pseudomonadaceae > Pseudomonas > Pseudomonas sp. LR2-20. The sequence continues at coordinate 4,326,042 of NZ_AP025944.1, forward strand.
GCTTGGCCCGCTGGCAGTACAGATCGCCGCCGACCTGCAACTGAGCGCCCAGCAACGCGGCCTGATGGTGGCCACGCCGATTCTCGCCGGTGCGGTGCTGCGCTTCGTCATGGGTGTGCTGGTCGACCGCCTTTCGCCGAAAACCGCCGGCCTGATCGGCCAGGTGATCGTCATCGTCGCCCTCGCCGGCGCCTGGTACCTGGGCGTGCACAGCTATGAGCAGGCCCTGCTGTTGGGCGTGTTCCTCGGTGTTGCCGGCGCTTCGTTCGCCGTGTCGCTGCCGCTGGCCTCGCAGTGGTATCCGCCGCAGCACCAAGGCAAGGCCATGGGCATCGCCGGGGCGGGCAACTCCGGTACGGTGTTCGCCGCACTGCTGGCCCCGGTGCTGGCCGCCGGGTTTGGCTGGAACAATGTGTTCGGCTTTGCCGTGCTGCCACTGCTGCTGGCCCTGACGCTGTTCGCCCTGCTCGCCCGCAACGCCCCACAACGGCCCAAACCCAAGGCGGCAGCCGACTACCTGAAAGCCCTGGGCGACCGTGACAGCTGGTGGTTCATGTTCTTCTACAGCGTCACCTTCGGTGGCTTCATCGGCCTGGCCAGCGCCCTGCCCGGCTACTTCAGCGACCAGTACGCCCTGAGCCCGGTCACCGCCGGCTACTACACCGCGGCCTGCGTGTTCGCCGGCAGCCTGATGCGCCCGTTGGGTGGCGCTTTGGCCGATCGTTTCGGCGGCATCCGCACCCTGCTCGGCATGTACAGCGTGGCCGCCATCTGCATCGCCGCGGTCGGCTTCAACCTGCCGAGCGCCGCAGCGGCCCTGGCGTTGTTCGTCAGTGCCATGCTCGGCCTCGGCGCTGGCAACGGCGCAGTGTTCCAGCTGGTGCCGCAACGCTTCCGCCAGGAGATCGGCGTGATGACCGGGCTGATCGGCATGGCCGGTGGCACCGGCGGCTTCCTGCTGGCAGCGGGCCTCGGCGCCATCAAGCAGCACAGCGGCGACTATCAGCTGGGCCTGTGGCTGTTCGCCAGCCTTGGCCTGCTCGCCTGGTTCGGCCTGCACGGGGTCAAGCAACGCTGGCGCACCACCTGGGGCTCGGCAGCGGTTACCGCGGCACGGGTCTGAGGCGGCGCCATGAGCCTGCAACTGAGCTTTGCCCAGGCCAGCGCCACCGGGCCACGCACGGAGAACCAGGACGCCCTGCGCCTGGTCACGCCGGCGCCGGAGCTGGCCGCCAGCAAGGGTTACCTGTTCGCCCTCGCCGATGGCGTCAGCCAATGCGCCGACGGCGGCCTGGCTGCCCGTGCCAGCTTGCAGGCACTGGCCATGGACTATTACGCCACGCCCGCCACCTGGGGCGTGGCCCAGGCCCTTGACCGCCTGCTGCTGGCACAGAACCGCTGGTTGCGCGCCCAGGGCAGCCAGCCCCTGCTCACCACACTGAGCGCCCTGGTACTGCGCGGGCGCCGCTTCACCCTGGCGCACGTGGGCGACTGTCGGGCCTATCGCTGGCATGCCGGGCGCCTGCAGTGCCTGAGCCAAGACCACGTCTGGGACCAGCCCGGCATGCAACACGTGCTAAAGCGCGCGCTGGGCCTGGACCAGCATCTGCTGGTCGACTACCTGGACGGCGAACTGCAGGCCGGTGAATGCTACCTGCTGCTCAGCGACGGCGTATGGGCCAGCCTTGGCGACCAGCACATCCAGGCCGTGCTGCGCGAACAGCCCGACCTGCAGTCGGCCGCCGACACACTGGTTGCCAGCGCCCACCACAACGGCAGCCAGGACAATGCCAGCGCCTTGCTGGTTAGGGTGGACCAGCTGGGCACGGCCAACCTCGGCGACACCTTGGTGCAACTGCAGCAATGGCCATTACCGGGCCCGCTACGCGAAGGCCAGCTGCTCGATGGCTGGCAGGTCGAAACGTGCCTGGCGCATAGCCGCCAGTCACTGCTCTATCGTGTGCACGATGCCCAGGGCCAGCCATGGCTGCTGAAGACCTTGCCCGAGGACCGCGAACAGGAACCCGGCGCCGCACAAGGCCTGCTGCTGGAGGAATGGTTCCTGCGCCGGGTCGCAGGCCGCCACTTCCCTGAGCTGCACGCCGCCAGCCAGCGTCAGCACCTGTACTACGTGATGCGCGAACACAGCGGCAAGACCCTCGCGGCACACGTTGCCGAACAGGGCCCGCTGGCGCTGGCGCAGTGGATGGAAGTCGCCCGCCAGCTGCTCCAAGCGGTCGGCGTACTGCACCGGCGCAACCTGCTGCACCGGGACATCAAGCCCGACAACCTGCACCTGGGTGATGACGGCCAGCTGCGCCTGCTGGACTTCGGTCTGGCATACTGCCCCGGCCTTTCCCAGGAGCCGCTGCACGAGCTGCCCGGCACGCCTTCGTTCATTGCCCCGGAAGCCTTTGAGGGCCAGCCGCCGAGCCCGCGCCAGGACCTGTACGCGGTCGGCGTCACGCTCTATCTGCTGCTGACCGGGCACTACCCCTACGGCGAGATCGAGGCCTTCCAGCGCCCACGCTTCGGCCAGCCGGTCAATGCATCCCGCTATCGCCCCGACCTGCCCGAATGGCTGCAGCACAACCTGCTGCAAGCCGTGGCAACAGACCCGGCGCAACGCTTTGAAACCGCCGAACAGTGGCTACTGCTGCTCGAGCGCGGTGACCGTCAGGAACTGCCCAGCCGCCCGCGCCCGCTGCTCGAACGCGAGCCGCTGAAGGTCTGGCGGACCCTGGCCCTGCTGTCTCTGCTGTTCAACCTGATGCTGCTGTTTGCCCTGCTCAAGGGTTGAGCGCACCTTGTCCATGAGGAAACGTTTATGAATGCAAAAGTATGGCTGGTCGGTGCCGGCCCTGGCGATCCTGAACTGCTCACGCTCAAGGCCGTGCGCGCGCTGCAACAGGCCGAGGTGGTGATGATCGACGATCTGGTCAACCCCGCCATACTGGAGCATTGCCCGCAAGCCAGGGTAATTGCCGTTGGCAAGCGCGGCGGTTGTCGTTCCACGCCCCAGGCCTTCATCCAGCGCCTGATGCTGCGTCATGCACGGCAGGGGCGTTGTGTGGTCAGGCTCAAGGGCGGTGACCCGTGCATCTTTGGCCGTGGCGGCGAGGAGGCACTGTGGCTGCAGGGCCACGGTATCGACGTGGAGTTGGTCAACGGCATAACCGCAGGTTTGGCCGGTGCCACCCAGTGCGGAATCTCGCTGACCTCGCGTGGCGTCAGCCGTGGGGTGACGCTGGTGACCGCACACACCCAGGATGACAGCGAGCTGAACTGGGCAGCACTGGCACAGGGCGGCACGACGTTGGTGGTGTACATGGGGGTGGCGCGCCTGGAGCAGATCCGCCGCGGGCTGTTGGAGGGTGGCATGTTGCCGGGGATGCCGGTGGCGATGATAGAAAATGCATCGTTGCCGGAGCAGCGGGAATGCCGCAGCGATGTGTCGGGGATGGTCGAGGATGCCCGGGTATTCGGGCTGTGCAGCCCGGCAATCCTGGTAATCGGCGAGGTGGTAGGGGAGCAGGTGATTCAGGAATGGATAGCAGAGGCCGGGTAATGCCCGGCACAGGCAATAGAAATTCCAGGCAAAGAAAAACCCGGCCGAGGCCGGGTTTTTCATGGAAGCTTCAAACCAATTACTTGGCCTGGGCTTCTACCTGAGCTTCAACGCGACGGTTGATAGCGCGGCCTTCTTCGGTGGCGTTGTCGGCAACCGGACGGGTTTCGCCGTAGCCAACCGAGTCAACACGGCTAGCTTCTACGCCGTACTGCTGGGTCAGGACCTGCTTGACAGCGTTGGCACGACGCTCGGACAGCTTCTGGTTGTAAGCGTCTGGGCCGACGGAGTCAGTGTGACCTTCAACCACGGTGGTGGTCTGTGGGTACTGCTTCATGAAGTCAGCCAGGTTCTTGATGTCGCCGTAGCTGTTTGGCTTGACGACCGACTTGTCGAAGTCGAACTTGACGTCCAGCTCAACGCGAACGACTTCGGCAACAGCCGGGCAGCCGTCAGCGTCAACGGTAACGTTGGCTGGGGTGTCTGGGCACTTGTCGACGTTGTCGCAAACGCCGTCGTTGTCGGAGTCGGAGCAGACTTCAGCAACTGGAGCAGGAGCTGCAGCAACTTTGCCGCCGCTGCCACCGAAGTTCAGACCCACACCAACGGTCGGACCCCACTCGGTGTTGCCGTCGTCGATGTTGTACATGGCTTCTACGCCGGCACGGGCGAAGAACATGTCGGTGATGTACCACTTGGCGCCAGCGCCAACGTTGGCGAAGGTGGAGTGGTCACGGCCGCCGCGAGTGGCCTGGCCCAGGCTCTCGTGAGCGAAACCAGCGGAAACGTACGGACGCAGAGCGTCGCCGACGGTACCGAAGTGGTAGGTAGCGTCCAGCTTGGCCTTGGAACCTTTGATGTCCTTGTTGAAGACTTCGCCACGAGCGTTGTGAGTCTCGTTGTAGCCCAGGTCCAGGGATACGTCGTCAGTCAGGAAGTAACCCAGGCGAACACCAGGATTGGTGCCGTCGTTCTTGAAGTTACGCTCGCTGTCGTAGTACTGCTTGGTAACGTTACCTTCGATTTCGACTGCGCCCTGGCCTTGAGCCATAACGCCGAACGAAGTAGCAGCGACGAGCGAGCCAATGGCCAAGCCCAAGGTGTTTTTCAATTTCATCCGTTAAATCCCCATCTGGTGATAGTTAAGCAGTCCCACCAACATCCGGGGGACAACTCGACGGCAAGTCTAGCAGAACTCGCCGATCCGTTAGAGATATTTACAAGGGACTAAGTTTCATCCAGACCTGCAAATTTCTCACGAAGCTTGTCTAGCGCGCGCTTGTAGCGCATTTTCGTAGCGCTCAAGCCCATGTGCATGATATCGGCGATCTCCTGAAATTCCAGCTCAGCGACAAAGCGCAACACCAGAATTTCCCGATCGATCGGGTTCACATGCACCAACCACTTGTCCAGCCCGCCTTTTTCTTCCGGCTTCGGTGCCTTTTCTTCGGACGCCTCTTCTACAGGGTCCAGGCTCAAGGCATCCATCAACCGGCGTTTACGACGCTCCTTGCGGTACTGGGTAATGCATTCGTTGTAGGTAATGCTGTAGAGCCAGGTCTTGAACTTGGACTTGCCCTCGAAGTTCTTCAGACCGTACAGCACCTTCAGCATCACTTCCTGACAGACATCATCAGCGTCGCGATCGTTCCCCAGGTAACGCGCACAGACGTTGAACAGGGTCCGCTGGTAGCGCCGCATGAGTTCCTCATAGGCGCGGGTTACGTGATACAGCTCCTCATGCGAACGCGCCACCAACTCCTCGTCGGTGAGTTCGCGGGGGTCATAACGCATGGGCGGCGAATGAACTTTATTCAAAACGGATCTGGCCGACAGTCAGGTCAATGTCGCCGCTCAGCCCCATGGGGCGATTTTCGCGGCGGCATACATTAACAGCTTTTGTGCGGTTAGCGGCTATTGACTCGCTGCTCGAGGAGCACGCGATTGGACAGCGACACCAGTTCGCCATCATCGGTCAACAGCGTCGTCTTGACCGTGCCGATCTCTTCGATCATTCCTTCAACCTCTCCAATCCGCACCTGCTGGCCGACCTGGTAGAGTTCGCGAACGTAGATGCCGGCCAGAATCTGCCCGGCAATTTCGCGGCTGCCAAGGCCCATGGCAAGCGCAACGGCCAGACCAACGGTAATCAGCCCAATGACGATCACGTGGTTGAGCAGGTCGGTCTTGACCTCAAGCTGGCTGATGGCCACCGAGATGCTGATGATGATCACCAGGCCTTGGGTGATGCGCCCCAGGCCTGCGGAGTATTCCAGGCCGATACCTTCGGCAGCGCCGCGCACCAGGCCGTTGGCCACCTGCGCCAGCAGCACGCCAGCCAGCAGTACCAGGGCTGCGCCAAAGACCTTGGGCAGGTACAGGGCGAGCATGTCGAGCGTTGCCGAAACCCGCTCCAGGCCCAGTGACTCTGCGGCCGAGACGAGGAAGATCAGCAACACGAACCAGTAGACGATCTTGCCAATCAGGGTCGAGATCGGCACCTGGATGCCGACCCGGCCAAGCATCTTGGTCAGCCCGGTGCCGGCCATCAGGCGGTCCAGGCCGAACTTGGCCAGGAGCTTGGAAAGCAGTGTATCGAGCAGCTTGGCCACCACGAAACCGAGCAGCACCACGACCAGCGCGCCGAACAGGTTGGGGATGAAGTTCGCTACCTTGGTCCATAGGGCGGTCATCGCAGTGACCAGGCTCTGGGTCCAGAGATCGAGTTCCATATTCAATCGGCCTTATCTGCTTTGCTGCCATTGGCAGCGTTGCGGGTAGAGTGTCGACGCACCGGCGCAACGTGCGCCGAGCCATTGTTCACGGCGATCAGCAGCGCCTGGCTCCAACGGCCAAGCAGGCTGAACAGATCACCGGCGCCGACCTGGCGGTTGGCGGTTTTCAGCACGCGACCCAGGCATGCGGCATCATCGCGCTCTTCACCGGAGGGTGACGCCTTGAGCAGGTCGCGCAGGGATTGTTCAAACGGATCGTGCATGGGCACCTCGCGCAGTGTCACTCAGAGACGAGATGGCCGGGCGATGGGTCACACATCGCCATGGAACGAATGTTTCAAGAGGATTCGGCACCTTCATACCCAGCGCAACCGCCTGAACAGCCACCATTGCCCCACCGCCAGCGCCAGCACGACGATGCAGGCCAGCAGGAAGCCATACGGGTTGCTCGCCCCCGGAATGCCGCCGACGTTGATGCCGAGCAGCCCGGTGATGAAGCTCATGGGCAGGAAGATGCAGGTGATGATGCCGAAGCGGTACATGGTCCGGTTCATCCGCTCGCTGCGCCGGCGGTCTTCGCTTTCCAGCACCAGCGCTGCCCGCTCGCGGGTCAGCTCGAGCTCTTCGAGGTAGCGGATCAGGCTGTTGTTAAGCTCGTTCCAGTAATCGGCATCGGCATCGCAGAACCAGCTGCACTTGCTGCGCGACAGCTGGGCGTAGATCTCCCGCTGTGGCGCCAGGAAGCGGCGCAAACCTGCGGCGCGGCGACGGATCTGCTGCAGGCTGCCCTGCTCAGGGGTATACCGTTCGTCGGATTCAACCTTTTCTTCTTCCAGGTCGACCAGTTCCGAGAGGTCGCTGACCAGGCTCTGAACCTTTTCGGTCAGCAACTCGCCCATCAGCAGCAACAGTTCGGACGCCGATTTCGGTCCCCTGCCCTCTTCGAGCTGCTGAAGGACTTCATCGCTGGCACGCAATGGCCGCAAGCGCAGCGAAATGACCCGCTGCGGCTGGGCATGGATGCGCACCGAGACCATGTCCTCGGGCTCGGCGCCCGGGTTGAGGTTGACCCCACGCAGGAACAACAGCAGCTGCTCACCCGGCTGCGGCAACAACCGCGGCCGGGTGTTTTCCTCCAGCAGCAGGTCGCAGGCAAATTCGCTCAGGCCACTGTCCTGCAACAGCCAGGTGCGGGTCTGCGGATGGCTGCGGTCCCAGTGCAGCCACAGGCTTTCCTGTGGCTGCAACTGCAGGTCGTCCAGCTCGGTCCGGGCAATCGAGCGCGCGCCCCCTTTACCATCGAGCACCAGGGCATGCACCAGCCCCCACTGCGCGTTGTCTTCCTCGAACATCAAAGCTCCATCAGCGCGTACTGCGCGTCACTCCGGCATTTTCAGCGGGCTTGGCGAGATGATCACGCCGTTGTTGTCGGCGTACAGGTACTCACCCGGGCGGAAGGTGACACCGGCAAAGGTCACGGCCACGTTGAGGTCGCCGATGCCGCGCTTGTCGGTTTTCATCGGGTGGCTGGCCAGGGCCTGCACGCCGACGTCGGTCTGGATCAGCACATCGACGTCACGCACGCAGCCATAGATCACCAGGCCTTCCCAGCCATTTTTCGCAGCCTTTTCCGCGAGCATGTCACCGAGCAGCGCACGGCGCAGCGAGCCACCGCCATCGACTACCAGGACCTTGCCTTTGCCATCGAGTTCGACCTGCTCCTTGACCAGCGAGTTGTCTTCGAAGCACTTGATGGTGACGATCTGGCCACCGAAGGAGTCGCGGCCACCGAAGTTGCTGAACATCGGCTCCAGCACCTGAACCAGGTCCGGGTAGGCGTCACACAGGTCGGGCGTTACGTAATGCTGCATGGGAAGCTCCTGTCAGTCACAACGAAAGCGGGTATCGGCCAAGGCTACACCGTAGATGCCATCGCAGTCATCCGGGACCAGGCAGTCAGTTGTGTATTCAGCCTGTACCGGCCTCTTCGCGGGTAAACCCGCTCCCACAGGTACATCACTGCCCTCAGGACCTGAGGGGTCCCTGTGGGAGCGGGCTTGCCCGCGAAGAGGCCGGTACAGGCGCAACTGATTCAGTTGGCAGGCACAGGCTCGCACACCACCGTCGACTCATGCACCGGCAACAGCGGATCGCGCAACCACCGCTCCACCAGCGGCCAGACCTGCGCCTGCGCCGCCTTGCTCACCAGCATGTCGACATGCCCGAAGGCCTCGAAGCCTTCTTCGCGCCCCAGGCGCAGGAACTGCTTGCGCGCACCACCAAGCTGATCGAACAGCTTGCGGCAGGCCCACACCGGGTCCTGGAAGTCGCCGGCACCGGCCACGGCCAGCAGCGGCACATCCACTTCGGCTAACGCCGCCCACCAATCACCCTGTTTGTCGCCAAAACGGCCGAACAGGCCATGCCAGCGCATGCTCTCAAGGGCCAGTCCGATTGGCTCGTCTTCCGGCCCACGCTTGAAACGGGGCCCGGAAATCTGCCCCCAGCGCTTGAGCAGCAATTTCGCTCCCCAGGTCAGCGGAGGCACTTTCAGCGGCCAGTAGACACGGCTGATCTGCGTACCGAAAAGCGCCACGCTGGCCACCTGTTCAGCCTTGAGAAAGCCGCCACCCAATGCCGCCACCAAGGTGGTTCCACCCAGGGAGTGGCCGATCCAGTGCGGCGCCTGGCCAGACTGCTCGCGCACGAATGCGCCAATCAATGGCAGGTCATCGCGGGCATAGTCGGCAACGCTGTTGTGCTTCCATGCGATATTGCGCGGCGACAGGCCATGACCGCGCATCTCCGGGATCCACACATCGAACCCGGCCCGCGCCAAATAGGCACCCAGGCCGATGCCTTTGGGCGAGTACCAGAAGCGTCGGTTGGAGAAACTGCCATGCAGCAGAATCACCGGCACTCCCTGGGGCCGGCCTTGATCAGCCAGGCCCAGGCGGGTCACGGCCAGTTCGACGCTGGGGTCAGGGCTGTTGCCGGCCTTGATCCGGTACACGTCTTCGCTGAGGTCGCCGCGGCGCTCGGCACTGAGCAAGGCCACGGGAAAAAGGTTGCTGCTGCTTTGCATAAGGTTGCTTGGTGCACAAAAAAGGGCGGGATCCATCACTGGAACTCGCCCTGGAAAAAACCAGGCGGGGGCGCGCCAGACGCGCCCCCGCAATTTACCGCATCAGGCCGCGCCCTGGCCTTCGGCCAGGAAGAACCAGGTCTCGAGTACCGAGTCCGGGTTCAGCGACACGCTTTCGATGCCCTGCTCCATCAGCCACTTGGCCAGGTCCGGGTGGTCCGATGGGCCCTGACCGCAGATACCGATGTACTTGCCAGCCTTGTTGCACGCCTGGATGGCGTTGGCCAGCAGTTTCTTGACGGCCGGGTTACGCTCGTCGAACAGGTGGGCGATGATGCCAGAGTCGCGGTCCAGGCCCAGGGTCAGCTGGGTCAGGTCGTTGGAGCCGATCGAGAAACCGTCGAAGTACTCGAGGAACTCTTCGGCGAGGATCGCGTTGGACGGAAGTTCGCACATCATGATCACGCGCAGGCCGTTGTCGCCGCGGGCCAGGCCGTTTTCGGCGAGCAGGTCGACGACCTGGCTGGCTTCGCCCAGAGTGCGCACGAACGGCACCATGATCTCGACGTTGGTCAGGCCCATCTCGTTGCGCACACGCTTCAGCGCACGGCACTCGAGCTCGAAGCAGTCACGGAACGATTCGCTGATGTAGCGCGAGGCACCGCGGAAGCCCAGCATCGGGTTTTCTTCTTCCGGCTCGTACAGCTTGCCGCCGATCAGGTTGGCGTACTCGTTGGACTTGAAGTCCGACAGGCGCACGATGACCTTTTTCGGGTAGAAGGCCGCAGCCAGGGTGCTGATGCCCTCGACCAGTTTTTCGACATAGAAGCCGACCGGGTCGTTGTAGCCGGCGATGCGCTTGTCGACGCTTTCTTTCAGGTCGGCTGGCAGGCCTGCGTAGTTCAGCAGCGCCTTGGGGTGCACGCCGATCATGCGGTTGATGATGAACTCCAGGCGCGCCAGGCCCACACCTGCGTTCGGCAGCTGGGCGAAGTCGAAGGCGCGGTCCGGGTTACCGACGTTCATCATGATCTTGAACGGCAGCTCCGGCATGGCATCTACCGAGTTCTGCTTGACGTCGAAGCCCAGCTCACCCTCGAAGATGAAGCCGGTATCGCCTTCGGCGCAGGATACGGTCACACCCTGGCCATCTTTGAGCACCTGGGTGGCGTTGCCGCAACCGACCACGGCCGGAATGCCCAGCTCACGGGCGATGATCGCCGCGTGGCAGGTACGCCCGCCACGGTTGGTGACGATGGCGCTGGCGCGCTTCATTACCGGTTCCCAATCCGGGTCGGTCATGTCGGAGACCAGTACGTCACCCGGCTGCACCTTGTCCATCTCGGACACGTCGTTGATCACGCGGACCTTGCCGGCGCCGATGCGCTGGCCGATGGCGCGGCCTTCGACCAGCACGGTGCCTTTTTCCTTGAGCAGGTAACGCTCCATGACGTTGGCGCTGGCGCGGCTCTTGACCGTCTCAGGGCGGGCCTGGACGATGTACAGTTTGCCGTCGTCACCGTCCTTGGCCCATTCGATGTCCATCGGGCGCTGGTAGTGCTGCTCGATGATCATCGCCTGCTTGGCCAGTTCGTTGACTTCGTCGTCGCTCAGGCAGAAGCGGGCGCGTTCGGCGCGGTCGACCTCGACGGTCTTGACCGAGCGACCGGCCTTGGCTTCGTCGCCATAGACCATCTTGATCGCCTTGCTGCCCAGGTTGCGGCGCAGGATGGCCGGGCGGCCGGCCTGCAGGGTCTGTTTGTGCACGTAGAATTCGTCAGGGTTGACCGCACCCTGCACTACGGTCTCACCCAGGCCGTAGGCGCCGGTGATGAACACCACGTCACGGAAGCCCGACTCGGTGTCGAGGGTGAACATCACGCCGGCGGTGCCGGTTTCCGAGCGGACCATGCGCTGCACGCCGGCGGACAGGGCCACCAGCTTGTGGTCGAAGCCCTGGTGCACGCGGTAGGCGATGGCACGGTCGTTGAACAGCGAGGCGAACACTTCCTTGGCCGCGCGGATCACGTTGTCGACGCCACGGATGTTGAGGAAGGTTTCCTGCTGGCCGGCGAACGAGGCGTCCGGCAGGTCTTCGGCGGTGGCCGAGGAACGCACGGCCACCGCCATGTTGTCGTTGCCCTTGGACATTTCGGCGAAGGCGGTACGGATTTCCGAATCCAGACGCGCCGGGAATTCGGCCTCCATCACCCACTGGCGAATCTGCGCGCCGGTCTTGGCCAGGGCGTTGACGTCGTCCACGTCCAGGGCATCGAGCGCGGCGTGAATCTTGTCGTTCAGGCCACTCTGTTCGAGAAAGTCACGGTACGCCTGAGCCGTAGTGGCAAAGCCGCCCGGCACCGACACGCCGGCACCGGCGAGGTTACTGATCATCTCGCCCAGGGATGCGTTCTTGCCCCCCACATGCTCCACATCATGGACGCCGAGCTTATCGAGGGAAACTACGTACTCTACCAAGGTGATCTCTCCACTAACTGTATTGGAAAAGCTCAAGGGCGCCCGCCTGCCTTCGTTGACTGGGCCGGACGCTTGTGGCCTGTACCTGGAAAATAGGTTCGCAAAATATGGCAGAATGCCGACAGCCGCATTCGGCAAACCGAACTTATCATATCCAAGAAACGTCATCAGCTTAAGGCCCAGATCGCAAATGAAACGAACCGCGTTCTTCATCTCCGATGGCACCGGCATCACCGCCGAAACACTGGGCCAGAGCCTGCTCGCTCAATTCGAGAGCATTCCGTTCAATAAATTCACCCGTCCGTACATCGACAGCCCGGAAAAAGCGCGGGCCATGGTGCAGCAGATCAACACGGCCGCAGAGCGCGATGGCATGCGGCCGATCATCTTCGATACCATCGTCAATCAGGACATCCGCGAGATCCTGGCGACGTCGAACGGCTTCATGATCGACATCTTTTCGACGTTTTTATCCCCGCTTGAGCAGGAATTGACTGCCCATTCGTCGTATTCCGTGGGCAAGTCGCACTCGATCGGCGGCAATTCCAACTACATGGAACGGATCGAGGCGGTCAACTTCGCGCTGGATAACGACGACGGCGCGCGCACCCACTACTACGACAAGGCCGACCTGATCCTGGTTGGCGTGTCGCGTTGCGGCAAGACCCCGACCTGCCTGTACATGGCCATGCAATTCGGCATCCGCGCAGCCAACTACCCGCTGACCGAGGATGACATGGAGCGCCTGCAGCTGCCGGCGGTACTGAAGAAGTACCATCACAAACTGTTCGGCCTGACCATCGACCCTGACCGCCTGACCGCCATCCGCCACGAGCGCAAGCCCAACAGCCGCTATTCGAGCTTTGCCCAGTGCGAGTTCGAGGTGCGCGAGGTGGAGAACCTGTTCCGTCGCGAGAACATTCCCAACATCAACTCCACGCATTTTTCGGTGGAAGAGATTTCGGCGAAGATCCTCGTGGAAAAAGGTGTGGAGCGCAGGTTCAAGTAAGCCTGCAGCGGCCCTTTCGCGGGCAAGCCCGCTCCCACAGGTATTGCACATACCCAAGGTCAGTAAGATCCCTGTGGGAGCGGGTTTACCCGCGAAGAGGCCGCCGCAGGAGTACAAAAAAAGCCCCGGCATCGCTGCCGGGGCTTTCTTTTACCTCACCACCTGACTCAGGACGGCACCACCGCCGCCTGCCCGCTCAGTGCCAGGTCGACCAGCTCGCGGTTTGCTACCGCGTACATCGCATAGTCGGTGCCGGTGGCGTTGCGCAAGTCGTCGAGCATGGCGCGCCAGCGCTCGACCATGACCCGGTGCTGCTCGGCCCACAGCGCCACGCGGGCGTCCATGTCTTCCGGGCCATCGGCCATCTGCAACACCGAGATGGTGATCGCCCGCTGTTGCAGGTCGATGTCGTCGCGGAACGCCTCGCGGGCCAGGGCCTGCCAGTTGTTTTCCACCGGCAGGTTGCTGATTTCCTGCAAGTACCAGGTCAGGTCCAGGGCACTGCCCACGGCGAAGAACGCCTTGGCCACCTGCGCCGGGTCATGCCCGGTCACGTCCGAGGCTTCGATGATCGGCAGCAGGGTGTACAGGTGGGTGGTACCGGCCACCATGCGTGCCAGCAACTCCGGCACCCCGGCGTCGACGAAGCTTTGGTAACGTACCATCCAGCGCTCGCGGGTCGGGCCCTCCAGCAGCTCGTCGAGCTTGAGCCCCAGCTGGGCAATCTTCGGCCCGAAGTGCGCGGTGTCACGCCCGGCATCCTGCTCGTTGCGCCGGCTGCGCAGGAACCAGCGGGTGGCGCGGCGGCCCAGGCGCATCAGTTCGTCCATCAGGGTCAGCTGGATTTCCGCTGGCACCTGGTAGTCGAGCGCCTCGATCTGGCGGAACCAGTGCGGCAGGTGGAAGATGTCGCGCACGATCACATAGGCCCCGGCGACGTTGGCCGGGCTCATGCCGGTCGACTCCTTCAGGCGCTGGACGAAGGTGATGCCCATGTTGTTGACCAGGTCGTTGGCGATCTGGGTGCTGACGATTTCGCGCTTCAACCGGTGACGGCGCATGGCTTCGGCGAACTTGCTGACCAGCGACGGCGGGAAGGCAGTCTCCATGTCGCGGGTCAGGTAGTCGTCGTCCGGCACCAGCGACTTGAGCAGCTGCTCCTTGAGGTCGATCTTGCTGTACGAGATCAGCACCGACAGCTCGGCGCGGGTCAGGCCCTGGCCGGCGGCCAAGCGTTCGGCCAGCTGCTCTTCGGACGGCAGGAACTCGATGGCCCGGTCCAGCTTGCCACGGCTTTCGAGGTCGGCCATCAGGCGCTTGTACTCGGCAATCCGCTCGCGAGCGCGGCGGGCGGCCAGTGACAGCGCCTGGGTCTGCTTGTAGTTGTTGCCCAGCACCAGGCCGGCCACTTCGTCGGTCATGCTGCCGAGCAGCTGGTTGCGCTGCTTCTCGGTCATGTCGCCACCCTGCACCACTTCATTGAGCAGGATCTTGATGTTGACCTCGTGGTCGGAGCAGTCCACGCCACCGGCGTTGTCGATGAAGTCGGTGTTGGTGGCGCCGCCGTGCAGGCCGAACTCGACACGGCCGAGCTGGGTCATGCCGAGGTTGCCGCCCTCGCCCACCACCTTGCAGCGCAGCTCGTTGCCATTGACCCGCAGGGCGTCGTTGGCCTTGTCGCCGACATCGGCGTGGCTTTCGCTGCTGGCCTTGACGTAGGTGCCGATGCCGCCGTTCCACAGCAGGTCCACCGGCGCCTTGAGCAACGCGTGCAACAGTTCGGTCGGGGTCAGGCGGTCCGCCTCGATGGCGAAGCGCTCCTTCATCTGCGGGGTGATGGCGATGCTCTTGGCACTGCGCGGGAAGATACCGCCGCCTTCGGACATGATGCTGCTGTCGTAGTCGCTCCAGGCCGAGCGCGGCAGGTCGAACAGGCGCTTGCGCTCGACGAAGCTGGTGGCCGGGTCCGGGTTCGGGTCGATGAAGATATGCAGGTGGTTGAATGCCGCCACCAACTGCAGTTTGTCGGACATCAGCAGGCCGTTGCCGAACACGTCACCGGCCATGTCGCCGACGCCGATCACGGTGATCGGGTCCTGCTGCACATTGATGCCACGCTCGCGGAAGTGCCGCTGCACGCCAACCCAGGCGCCACGGGCAGTGATGCCCATCTTCTTGTGGTCATAACCGGCCGAGCCACCCGAGGCGAACGCATCGCCGAGCCAGAAGCCGTAGTCGATGGCGATGCCGTTGGCGATATCGGAGAAGGTCGCGGTGCCCTTGTCGGCTGCTACTACCAGGTACGGGTCGTCATCATCGTGACGCACCACGTTGGCCGGCGGCACCACGCCACCGTCCTTGAGGTTGTCGGTGATATCGAGCAGGCCAGAAATGAAGATGCGGTAGCACGCCACGCCTTCGGCGGCGATCTCGTCGCGGGTGCCGCCCAGCGGCAGCCGGCGCGGCAGGAAGCCGCCCTTGGCGCCAACCGGCACGATCACCGAGTTCTTCACTTGTTGGGCTTTGACCAGGCCCAGCACTTCGGTGCGGAAGTCTTCCTCGCGGTCCGACCAGCGCAGGCCGCCGCGGGCGACGTTGCCAAAGCGCAGGTGCACGCCTTCGACCCGTGGCGAATAGACGAAGATCTCGAACTTCGGCACCGGCTTGGGCAGCTCGGGAATCAGCTTGGGGTTGAACTTGAAGCTGAAGTACGACTTGTTCTGGCCGTTGGCATCCGGCTGGTAGAAGTTGGTGCGCAGGGTCGCCTTGATCAGGTCCAGGTAGCGCCGCAGGATGCGGTCCTCGTTGAGCACCTGGACCTCGTCCAGGGCCGTGAGGATCGCCTGCTCCAGGCGCTGCTGCTTGTCGTCCAGGTCCTCAGTGGTGAGCTTGCGCGCCAGGTAGAAGCGGGTCTTGAACAACCGGGTCAGCTCGCGGGCGATGTCGGTGTGGTTGTTCAGGGTGCTGGCGATGTAGCCAAGGTCGAAGCCCAGGCGGATCTGCTTGAGGTAGCGGGCATAGGCACGCAGCAACGCCACGTCACGCCATGGCAGGCCGGCAGTGAGGACCAGGCGGTTGAACGCGTCGTTCTCGGCATCGCCGTTGACAATGTGGACGAAGGCATCCTGCAGGATGTCGTTGAGCTGCTGGATGTCCAGGTCCAGGCCTTCGCTGTAGGTGAAGGCGAAGTCGTGGATCCAGTACTCACGCCCGCTGGCGTGGCGCAGGCGGTAAGGGAACTCGCCAAGCACGCGCAGGCCAAGGTTTTCCAGGATCGGCAGCACGTCCGACAGCGCCAGCGGGGTGTCGGCGTGGTACAGCTTGCAGTGCAGCAGGCGTTCGCCCAGGCGAGTCAGGGGCTGGTAGAAACTCATCGCCAGCGGTTTGCTCTCGGACAGCGCCAGCACGTGCTGCAGGTCGACCACGGCCGAATGTGCCGGGAAGCGCTCGCGGTAGCCCGCCGGGAAGCCTTTGGGGAAGTCACCGAGGATATTGGTGCCCTGGGCTTCGCCGAAGTTTTCGATGACCAGCGCCGAGTAGTCGTCATGCCACGAGCGGCAGGCCTGGATCACTTCGTTTTCCAGCTGCTGCGGGTCGATGTCGATGCGGTTCTTCGGGTCGACCCGCAGGATCAGCTGCACGCGCGCCAGCACCGATTCGGAGAAGAACGTCCAGAACTCGCAGTCGCTGGCCTTCAGGCGCTCCATCAGCACCTGCTGGATCTTCTGCCGCACTTCGGTGGAATAGATCTCGCGTGGCACGTAGGCCAGGCAGTAGCAGAAACGCCCGTATGGGTCCTTGCGCAGGAACACGCGGATCTTGTTGCGCTCCTGGATCTGCACGATCGACATCACAGTGCTGAACAGCTCGTCGATCGGGGTCTGGAACAGGTCGTCGCGCGGCAGCACTTCGAGCACCTGGGCCAGCTCCTTGCCCAGGTGCGCTTTCGGGTCGAAGCCGGAACGGCGCTCGACTTCGGCGACCTTCACACGGATGTAAGGGATGGCATGCACGCTCTCGCCATACACCGACGAGGTGTACAGGCCCATGAAACGGTGTTCCTTGATGACCTTGCCGTCGGCATCCAGCTGGCGGATCGACACGTAGTCCGGGTACGCCGGGCGATGCACACGGCTGGGCAGCGCGGCCTTGGCGAACGACAGCAGCAGCGGCTCGTTGAGGTAGGCCACGGCGTAGTCTTCGATGCGCAGCTCTTCCGCCGTCAGGCCCACCCGCAGGCGGCGCGGCAGGCCGAGGAACGACTGTTCGTCGTATACCATCTGGCCACCGGAACTGTCGGCCTGGACGGTGAATTCTTCATAGCCGAGGAAGGTGAAGTGGTTGTCCAGCAACCATTCGAGGAAGGCCTTGACCTCGCCCTTTTCATGCTGGACCGGGCCATAGGCGGTGTTCTCCACCTCGGCGACGACCTCCCGCAGCTTGGCTTTCATCGGTTCGAAATCGGCCACCGCCACGCGCACTTCGGCCAGCACCTGCTCGATCTCGCGGGCCAGCACGGTCAGCTCGGCGGCATTGGCACAGCGGTCGATCTCCAGGTACATCAGCGACTCATGACGCACGCCCTCGCCCTGGGTGCCTTTGGGCAGCAGTTCGAGCAGTTCGCCCTTGGCGCCTCGGCGCACGCTCAGCACCGTGGTCTGCAGGGTGTGGATGCTGTAGCCGCGGCGGTTCAGCTCGGTACGCACCGAGTCGACCAGGAACGGCAGGTCGTGGTGCAGCACTTCGACCACGGTATGGGTCGATTGCCAGCCATTGCGTTCGTAATCGGGGTTGTACACCCGCACTTGCGGGTATTCGGGGTCGAAACGCTCGATGATGCGCCACGCCGACAGGGTGCAGCCGGCCAGGTCCGAAAGCCGGCGCTGGGTGAGTTCGTCCAGAGAAATGATGCCGAAGAACTGCTCGGCGAACAGCGCCACTTGTGGCAGGGACTGTTCGCTGATGTGCTGCGCCAGGGCCGCTTGCAGTTGATGCTGGAAGTCGGCTTTGCTGGCTGCGGTGAAGAACGCCATCTGTGGTACTCCGCTTGGGCTTTGTAATAGTTGAAGCGTCGCGCACGTCCGCCATGTACGGATCAACGATAGCCAACCCATGGCAAGCCGGACGTAAAGTTCAGGGCTCGCGGAAGCTTAACGACTGATGGGTCATCACCGCTTGCAACGCTGCGACAATTTCGGTCAAGGGGCGGCAACTTTACGTTTATGGATATGTGCAAGACTGTCAGAATTCCCTCTCATTCCCTCGAACTGAGTTGTAGCCATGCAAATCAAGACCGCCCTGCTGTTCGCCACCCCTTGCGATGACGAGGAAGACAACATGGCGACCCTGTGCTGCCACAGTGACAAGGGGCAGATGTTTCTGCTGACCCGCTACCCGGACGAAGACACCGTCGACCTGACCCTGGATGACGAACCGTCGACACTGGATGGACTGAAGGTGACCTTGAGCGCGCAACGCTTGCTGCTCGAGGTGGCGGCCGGGGATCGTGATGCGCTGAAAGGGGATGAGGCGCTGGAGATCGTGCTGACTTCGGCGGGGACTGACCTTGAGGAAGTGGCGCTGACCTTGCGCAACATTCTCGATGGCACGGGTACCTTTGTCAGCGAGCTTTGAGATTTTTGAGGCTGAGGGGTGCATGCCGGTAGATTTTCAGCGCCGTTGAGATCGAGCGCCGCCCGCGCGGCGCATCGCGAGCTGCGCTCGCTCCTACGTTTGTTTTGGGCCAGTAACGCCTGTGACAGGCGCGCGCGACCGCCTTGTTGGTACGACGCGATATCGCGCCATCCCCCAAGGCGTCCGCGCGCAAATCCCCCAGGAATAATTGGCCCGAAACAAACGTAGGAGCGAGCGCAGCTCGCGATGCGCCGCGCGGGCGGCGCTCGATCTCAAAGGCAATGAATCTCTCCAGACATTCACCCCAGCCCCAACGCACCATTGACAGCCCAGCCCCACCACAGGCATTGTCTGACAACCTGATAACTAGGCAACCGTTTCCATGCTAGAGCTCCAGCGCCCCGACACCCTGGTCGAGCGAGTCGTCAGCGCCATCCGCGCCGAGATCGATTCCGGCCGCCTGGCCGCCGAATCGCGCCTGCCCACCGAACAGCAACTGGCCGAACAGCTGAATGTCAGCCGTTCGGTGGTGCGCGAGGCCGTGGCGCAGCTCAAGGCCGACGGCGTGCTGATCGCCCGTCGCGGGCTCGGTTCCTACATCTCGCAAACACCTGCCGGTACCGTGTTCCGCTTCCCCGGCAGCCATGGCCGCAAGCCGGACCTGGTGCAGATGTTCGAGATGCGCCTGTGGATCGAAACCCAGGCCGCCGCCATCGCCGCCCGCCGCCGCGACGAACAGGACCTGTCCCGCATGGCCAAGGCCCTGCAAGTGATGCTCGACAAGCGCAGCGATTTCGCCACCGCCTCGGCTGCCGACGTGGCCTTCCACCGAGCCATTGCCGAAGCCAGCAAGAACGATTACTTTGTGGCCTTCCACGACTTCCTGGGCGGCCAGTTGGCCAGCGCAAGGCGCACCGCCTGGGAAAACTCCGCCGCCCACTCGGTGGGTGGCTCTGCCGACGCCAACCGCGAACACCAGGCGCTGTACCAGGCCATTGCCGCGGGCGACCGCCAGGCAGCCGCAGCCTGCGCCGAAGCGCACCTGCGCGCTTCGGCCAAACGCCTGAAGATCGACCTCCCCGCGCTCGACTGACCCCGGTGATACAGGCGCAGCCCGGCGCGGGCCTTTTTACGCACTACTTAGTCTGACAACCTGATAAGCAGATCCACCGACAAGAACACCAAGGTACCCCTGCATGACTTACGACTACTGCATCATCGGCGGCGGCATCGTCGGCCTCGCCACCGCGATGGCCCTGCTCCAGCAACGCCCAGGCGCATCCCTGCTGATTCTGGAAAAGGAAGCCAGCCTCGGCCGCCACCAGACCGGCCACAACAGCGGCGTGATCCATGCGGGCATCTACTATGCACCGGGCAGCCTCAAGGCTGAACTGTGCAAGCGCGGCGCCCAGGCGACCAAGGACTTCTGCAGCGAACATGGCATTGCCTTCGAGGTCTGCGGCAAGCTGCTGGTGGCCTCCAACGACCTGGAAGTGCAGCGCATGCAGGCGCTGTATGAGCGCTCGCAGCAGAACGGCCTGAAGGTCGAGCGCCTGGATGCCGCTGCGCTGGCTGAACGTGAACCGAACATCGTCGGCAAGGGCGCACTGTTCCTCGATGCCACTGGCATCGTCGACTACACCCAGGTGTGCAACGCCATGGCCAAGGTGATCCGTCAGGCCGGCGGCGAGGTGCACCTGTCGACCAGCGTGCGCGCCATCCAGGAGCATGCCGACCACGTCGCCATCGGCACCGACAGCCAGACCTGGCGCGCCCGCCAGCTGGTCGCCTGCGCCGGCCTGCAGTCCGACCGCCTGGCGCGCCTTGCCGGCGTGAAGATCGAGCACCAGATCATCCCCTTCCGCGGCGAGTACTACCGCCTGCCGGCCAGCAAGAACCAGATCGTCAACCACCTGATCTACCCGATCCCTGACCCGGAGTTGCCGTTTCTCGGTGTGCACCTGACGCGCATGATCGACGGCAGTGTCACCGTCGGCCCAAATGCCGTGCTCGGTTTCGGCCGGGAGAACTACCGCAAGTTTTCGATCAACTGGCGCGACGTGGCCGAGTACGCGCGCTTCCCGGGCTTCTGGAAGACCCTCTGGAACAACCTCGGCTCCGGCACCGCCGAGATGAAGAACTCGCTGTTCAAACGCGGCTACCTGGAACAGTGCCGCAAGTACTGCCCATCGCTGGAAGTGGCGGACCTGCTGCCTTACGAAGCCGGCATCCGCGCCCAGGCGGTGATGCGCGACGGCACCCTGGTGCACGACTTCCTGTTCGCCGAGACCCCGCGCATGGTGCACGTCTGCAATGCCCCGTCGCCGGCTGCCACCTCGGCCATTCCCATCGGCCAGATGATCGCCGAGAAGATCCTCAAGGCCCGCTGAAACCTGCAACACCCACAACTACAAAGACAATAAGGAACCCCCCATGTCGGTACATGAGGCGGCCCCGGCCGCGCACGAGACCCCGCAACAGCAACGCAAGCGCCTGCGCAAGGTGGCGGCGGCGACCATCTTCGGCTCGATGCTGGAGTGGTACGACTTCTACCTCTACGCGACCATGGCGGCGATCGTGTTCTCGAAGATCTTCTTCGATGCCAGCAACCCCGCGGTGGCCTCGCTGCTGGCCTTCTCCACCTTCGCCATTGGCTTCATCGCCCGCCCCTTCGGCGGCGTCCTGTTCGGCTACCTGGGTGACCGCTTCGGTCGCAAGCATGTGCTGGTGATCACCTTCTGCATGATGGGTGTGTGCACGGCGCTGATCGGGCTGATTCCAAGCTATGCCAGTATCGGCATCTGGGCGCCGATCCTGCTGGTGGTGATCCGCATCATCCAGGGCCTGGGCGCAGGTGCCGAGCTGTCCGGCGCGGCAGTCACCTCCTACGAACATGCCAGTGAAGGCAAACGCGGCAGCCAGGGCGCCTGGCCGGCGTTGGGGCTGAACCTGGGGCTGCTGCTGTCGTCGCTGACCGTTTACCTGCTGACCATGAATGGCAATGACTTCCTCCTCGCCGGTGGCTGGCGCATCCCGTTCATTGCCAGCATCGCCCTGGTGGCGATCGGCCTGTGGGTGCGCAAGAGCATCCCCGAGACACCGGATTTCAAAGAGCTGGACAAGGCCGACAGCAGCAAGCCGCAAGTGTCGCCGTTGAAGCTGCTGTTCAGGAACGACCTCAAGGGCCTGGCCGTGGTGTTCTTCGTGGCCATCGGCTACAACGCCCTGAGCTACATCTTCAAGACCTTCTCACTGGCCTACCTGACCCAGTTCAAGGGCGTGGAAGCGCATGTCACCTCGCTGTCGGTAACCATCGCCAGCCTGGTGGCGATCTTCGCCGTGCCGTTCTTCGGCTGGTTGTGCGACCGCTGGAGCAGCAAGACCGTGCTGATGCTCGGCGGAGTGCTGTCGGCACTGTTCGCCTACCCGTTCCTGCAGCTGTTGAGCAGCGGTGAGCCCACCCAGATCTACATCGCCATCGCGATCGGTACCGGCATCCTCGCGCCGATGATGTTCGCCCCGCAGGGTTCGTTCCTCAGCCGTCAGTTCCCGACCCAGACACGCTCGTCCGGCTTTGGCACCGGCCGCGAGATCGGCACGGCGGTAGCCGGCGGCCTGGCGCCGCTGGGCGGGTTGGCCCTGGTGGCCGGGTCGTCGACCCATTCCACCGATGGCGTGGCGCTGATCCTGGCGATTGCCGGGGTGCTGGTGGTGGTGTTCGCCCTGTGCGACCAGGGGCGCAAGCATTCAACCTCGAAGAACTGAAGCCCGTGCTGGCGGCGCCACAGAGAATCCACAAGCCTTGCGCACAGTGGGAGTACCTGTGGACCGCCAGGAAGGCAGCCCCCTTCAGTCAACCGGGTTCTCATGAACCACCCTGCCCCCCTCCGCTGGCCGGTTGAAGTAAATCACATCCAGCGGACTGCCCCGCATACTACCCGGCGCGTTCCAGTTCGCCGAGTGATGCACATATTTCCACTGCAGCAACGCCTCTTCGTCAGCTGAAAGCACTGGCCCGCCCTTGGCGCCCAGTACATGGTCATGCAGTTTCGCGCTGATCCCCCCCAACTCGTCCGGCAACCGGTGGGCCTCATCATCGCCCAACGGCATGAAAGGCACTCCGCCTCGCACGCCAAGCTCACGCATGATGCTCAGGTACACGCGTGACAAGTGCCCGCTCACCTCTCGCTCACGATACACGGCGGCGTACACCAGCTTTTCGAGGTCTTCACGCCTCGCCCGGCCTCCGGCTACCGGCTCCTCCCAGGTCAGCAACTGCGGCCGTGGCTCAGCCACGTCAGCGAACGCTGATGCCAGCAGCGCATTGGCTGCCACCCAGGCACTTGTCTGTTCAACCGGCTTCGTACGCGAAACACGGCATACGTGCGGCTTGCACAGCAAGACGTGCTCACGCATGGTTTCCAGGTACCCACCGCCGATATTCGAGTGCACGCCGGGCACAACGATATCGTTTGCACTGCTCACCAGCGGAAAGTTATGCCGCTGTTCATGCCCTGCCACCAGCTGTACCACCTGCCGCGCGACATGCCTGCCCAGGCCCAGACGCAAGCCACCGTAGTCTGTGTTGGCAGGGCTGAAGTTACCCTGCAGCGGAGCGACAATGGCTGCCACCGTGTCGAACAGGCCGATGAAGTTGATTTGCCGTTCCCCCTGCAATTCAACCGGCAGGCCCGGCTCGCCCGCGCCCAACCGATTGGCCAGGTGCCTGGCCGCCGCCGCCCCGCGACTGAAACCGAACAGGTCGAACTCGACCCGCTCCGGCACGGCCTGCGGCTCGTCGCCCAGGTAGTCGCGCAGCAACTCACCCACCTTGAGCAGGGTTTGCTCGACCCGCGCCTGCACCCCTGTTGCGCCTCTTCCTGTAATCTTGCCAAACAGCGTGTCGGCCTCCCCGGCGCGGGTGCCGATACCCTCCACGTAAAGCTTGAAAAACACCTGCTGCCCGACATCCCCACAGGGATAGAGCGCGTGCAGCAAGGCTATGTTGCTCCGCGCATTGGCGTAGCTGTCGTCATTGAAGTTGCGGCCATCGTCATCGACAGGCGCCACGTTGTTCTGGTTGTTGCTGGTGCCATCGAAAAACAGCCCCATCCGCACAATGCGCTGATGCTTGTTCACGGTCATGCTCCTTCCGGTTCAGAAGGCACCAGACAAACATCCGATCGGTGGGGTAGAAAATCGAAGAACACTGCAAACCACGAGCGCAGATTTCGACGCGGCATCACGGATAGATTAAAGTATCCCCCCCAGCCAGGTCGCCCGCGACCTGGCCCAGACCCAGGAACCGCCGCCGATGGAACACCGTGAAGCGCTGATCGCGCTACGCACTTTTCTTTCCTCCCAGATCCTAGGCCAGGAAAAGCTGGTCGAGCGGCTGTTGATCGTGTTGCTGGCCGACGGCCATATGCTGGTCGAAGGTGCGCCGGGCCTGGCCAAGACCAAGGCCATCAAAGAGCTGGCCGAAGGCATCGAGGCGCAGTTCCATCGCATCCAGTTCACCCCCGACCTGCTCCCGGCCGACATCACCGGCACCGAGATCTATCGCCCGGAAACCGGCAGTTTCGTGTTCCAGCAGGGGCCGATCTTCCACAACCTGGTGCTGGCCGACGAAATCAACCGCGCCCCGGCCAAGGTCCAGTCAGCACTGCTCGAAGCCATGGCCGAGCGCCAGGTCAGCGTCGGCCGCAGTACCTATGACCTGTCGCCGCTGTTCCTGGTCATGGCCACACAGAACCCGATCGAGCAGGAAGGCACCTACCCACTGCCCGAAGCCCAGCTCGACCGCTTCCTGATGCACGTCAAGATCGGCTTCCCCGATGCCGCCGTGGAACGTCGCATCCTGGCCCAGGCCCGTGGCGAAGCGCTGGGCGGTGAAGTGAAACCCGAGCGCCGGGTCAGCCAGCAGGCGATCTTTGCCGCGCGCAAGGAAATCCTCGGCCTGTACATGGCCGATGCCGTGGAGGAATACCTGGTGCAGCTGGTCATGGCTACCCGCACCCCGGCCAAGTTCGACGCCGAGCTGGCCGACTGGATCGCCTATGGCGCCAGCCCGCGCGGCTCGATCGCCCTCGACCGCTGCGCCCGCGCCCATGCCTGGCTGGCCGGGCGCGACTTCGTCAGCCCCGAAGACATCCAGGCGGTGCTGTTCGATGTGCTGCGCCACCGCATCATCCTGTCGTTCGAAGCCGAAGCCGCGGGGATCGACCAGGACCGCGTGGTCCAGCGCATCCTCGACGTCGTGGCCGTCGCCTGACCCATGCCCACCGCGCAGCAGGCCGAACCCGGCATCCGCATCGGCCTCGCCGAGCTGATCGACATGCGCCACCGCGTGCGCGAGATCCAGCTGTTTTCCCGCCCCGGCCAGCGCAGCCCGCTGGTCGGCCTGCACCATTCCAAGCTGCGTGGGCGTGGCGTGGACTTCGACCAGGTGCGCGTGTACCAGGCCGGTGACGACGTGCGCAACATCGACTGGCGCGTGACCGCACGTACCCAGGAGCCGCACACCAAGCTGTTCCACGAAGAACGCGAACGGCCGATCTTCATCCTCGTCGAACAGAGCCAGCGCCTGTTCTTCGGCTCGGGGCTGATGTTCAAGTCGGTGCTCGCGGCCGAAGCGGCCGCGCTGTTCGGCTGGGCCGCGCTGGGCCACAACGACCGCATCGGTGGGCTGGTGTTCGGCGACAACGAGCACCACGAGATCAAACCCCGGCGCAGCAAGCAAAGCCTGCTGCAACTGCTCAACCGCCTGGCCAAGGTCAACCAGGCCCTGCACACCGAAGCCGCGCCCCAGACCGACAGCCTCGGCCTGGCCCTGCGCCGCGCCCGTGAAGTGCTGCGCCCCGGCAGCCTGGCCATCGTCATCTGCGACGAACGCTCGCTCAGCACCCAGGCCGAGCAACACCTGGCCATGCTCTCGCGCCATTGCGACCTGCTGCTGATGCCGGTATCCGACCCGCTCGACCACGCCCTGCCCGCTGCCGGCCTGCTGCGTTTCGCCCAGCGCGGCGCCCAGCTGGAACTCGATACCCTCGACGCCAACCTGCGCCAGGCCTACCGCCAACAGGCCGAAGCGCGTATCGAGCGCTGGGAGCTGATGGCACAGAAACTGCGCGTGCTGTTGATGCCGCTGAGCACCCAGAGCGAGATGATCGAGCAACTGCGCGAGTACCTGAACGCCCAACGCCCCAGGAGCAGTCAATGACTCCGCTGGACCAGCTGCAACCGCTAATCGCACCGCCGGCGATCGGCCTGTGGCCACCGGCACCGGGCTGGTGGTTGCTGCTGGCACTGCTGCCGCTGCTGGTCTGGGGCCTGTGGCGGTTGCGCCGCTGGCGCCCGGGCAAACGCCCGGTGGTACGCGCCGAGCTGCCGCTCGACCCGGTGCGCCTGGAAGCCCTGGCCGAACTCGCCCGCCTGCCGCGCCCCTACGACGGCGCCCCGGCCGGCGCCTGGCTGCAGCAGATCAACGCCCTGCTCAAGCGCCTGTGCCGCAACCACTACCCTGGCGCCAACAGCCATACCCTGAACGGTCGCCAGTGGCTGGCGTTTCTCGACAACCGCTGCCCGGCGGCCGGCCTGACCCGTTGGATGGTGCTGGTCGAAGGCGCTTACAAGCCCGAGTGCAAGCTCGACGACAAGGCCATCGTCGGGCTCAGCCAGGCTGTCGAAACCTGGATTCGCAAACATGTTTGAACTGGCCTGGCCGTGGGTCTTCGTGCTGCTGCCGCTGCCGTGGCTGGCGCGCCTGCTGCTGCCCGCCGCCGACAGTGGTGAACCGGTGCTCAAGGTCGGCTTTCTCGACGAACTGGAAGGCCTGGCCGGGCGCCGCGCCCGCCTGAACCTGCCCACCCTGCGCCAGCAGGCGCCGTTTGTACTGATCTGGCTGTTACTGCTGTTGGCCGCCGCACGGCCGCAATGGCTCGGTGAACCCGTGCCGGTGGCTGCCAGCGGCCGCGACCTGCTGGTAGCGGTGGATGTCTCGGGTTCGATGGACTTCCCCGACATGCAGTGGAAAGACGAAGACATCAGCCGCCTCGACCTGGTCAAGGCCCTGCTCGGCGACTTCCTGCAGGACCGCCAAGGCGACCGTGTCGGCCTGATCCTGTTCGGCAGCCAGGCCTACCTGCAAGCACCGCTGACCTTCGATCGGCGCACCGTGCGCACCTTCCTCGACGAGGCGCAGATCGGCATCGCCGGCAAGAACACTGCCATCGGCGACGCCATCGGCCTGGCGGTCAAGCGCCTGCGTCAACGTCCGGCACAAAGCCGGGTGCTGGTGCTGGTCACCGATGGCGCCAACAACGGTGGGCAGATCCACCCGCTGACCGCCGCCCGCCTGGCAGCCCAGGAAGGCGTGCGCATCTACACCATAGGCATCGGCGCCAACCCCGAGGCCAGCGGCACGCCCGGCCTGCTCGGCCTGAACCCGAGCCTGGACCTCGACGAAGCGTCGCTCAAGGAAATTGCCGACATCACCCACGGCGCCTACTTCCGCGCCCATGACGGCGCCGAGCTGAACGCCATCGGCGATACCCTCGACCAGCTTGAGCCGGTGGCGCAGCAACCGACCCAGGCGCGCACCGCCAAAGCCCTGTATGCCTGGCCGCTGGCCTTGGCCCTGCTGCTCAGCGTGCTGCTGGTGGTGGCGGCACAATGGCCCGACAACCTGCTGCACAAGGTGCTGCGCAAACCGCGCTTCCTGCAGCCTCATCCGGAATGGCGCCAGCGCCTGAAACGCCTGCGCCTGAGGAAACGGCGATGATCGATCTCTGGCCACAATGGCTGCGCCCGCTCTGGTTGCTGGTGGTGCCCCTGCTCGGCTGGCTGCTGTTCAAGCTGTGGCACCGGCGCAAGCGCGCCGGGCGCTGGCAGATGATCCTGCCGCCGGCCTTCCACCCGGTGCTGCTCGGCGGCGGCAGCGGTAGCAACAGCAAGCTGCCATGGGTAGCCCTGGGCCTGGCCTGGCTGCTGGTGGTGCTGGCCTTGCTCGGGCCGAGCTGGCAACGCCTGGAAGAAACCCGCCAGCGCCCGGCCGACCCGCTGGTGATCCTGCTCGAACTGACCCCGCAGATGCTCGCCGACGACGTTGCCCCCAACCGCCTGGAACAGGCCCGGCGCAAGATCCTCGACCTGCTCGAACACCGCAGCGACAGCCAGACCGCGCTGATCGTCTATGCCGGCAGTGCGCATACCCTGGTGCCGCTGTCGGACGACCTGGGTACCACGCGCAACCTGTTGGAGGCCATCGACCCGTCGATCATGCCCAAGCCCGGCCAGCGCGCCGACCTGGCCGTACAGAAAGGCCTGGCCCTGCTGGCCCAGAGCGGCCTGGGCCAGGGCCGCCTGCTACTGGTCGGCTCGGCGCTGAGCGCACCGGAACGCCAGGGCATCAGCCAGGCCCTCGGCCGCCAGGGCCCGAGCCTGCTGATGCTCGGCATCGGCACCAGCGACGGCGCGCCGGTACGCCAGGCCAATGGCGAATACCTCAAGGATGACCAGGGTGGCATCCTCCTGCCGCGGCTCGACAGCGCCAGCCTCAAAGCCTTCATCAGTGGCACCGGCGGGCGCTACCGCCATGCTCGCATCGACGACCTCGACCTGCGCGGCCTGGGCCTGTTCGACAACCCGCGCCACCTGCGTGATGCCGGCCAGACCCTGCAACTGGACAGCTGGGCCGACCAGGGTTACTGGCTGTTGCTACCCCTGTTGCTGCTGGCCGCCTGTGCCGGGCGCCGCGGCTGGCTGTTCTGCCTGCCGCTGCTGCTGGCCCTGCCGCAACCCAGCCAGGCCTTCGAGTTCAACGACCTGTGGCTACGCCCCGATCAACAAGGCCAGATGCTGCTGCGCAAGCAACGCCCGGCAGATGCCGCCCGGCACTTCCAGGACCCACAGTGGCGCGGCATGGCGCTGTACCAGGCCGGTGACTACGCCGGTGCCGCCGAGGCCTTCGCCCACAGCGACAGCGCCGCGGCCCACTACAATCGAGGCAATGCCCTGGCCCGCAGCGGCGAACTGGAAGCTGCCCTGGACGCCTACGAACAGGCGCTGGAGCGCCAGCCCGACCTGCAACCGGCACTGGCCAACCAGGCGCTGGTACAGCAATTGCTGCAGCAACGCGATGCCCAGGCCGAGGAACAACCGGCCAACAGCGAGGCCCAAGGCACCCCGGGCAGCGAAACCGAAGGCAACAGCAGCTCGGCCACCAGCCCCGTACAAGGCACGCCAGGCAGTGAGCAGCAAGCCAGCACCGAGCAACCCGGTGAAGGCAACAACAACAGCCAGGCGGCGCCTGGCAACCAGGGCGGCGATGACGACAGCATCACCCAGCCCCCACAGCGCCCGGTATCGACCAACCTCGATGCCGAACAGCGCCAGGCCCTGGAACAATGGCTGCGTGAGATCCCCGACAACCCGGCGGAGCTGTTGCGGCGCAAATTCTGGTATGAACAGCAATTGCATCAGGAAAAAACACCATGAGTCGCTTCGGCGTCTTTGTTCTCAGCCTGTTGTGGGCCGTCATGGCCCAGGCCCTACCCACGCTGCAGGCGAGCGTCGACCGCACGCGCCTGGAGGCCGGCGAAACCCTTGAGCTGACCCTGGAAAGCCAGGACGTGACCCAGTTCGGCAAGCCCGACCTGCACGCCCTGGACAGCGACTTCGAAGTGCGCGGCACCCGCCAGCTGAACAGCCTGCACACCCTCGACGGCGAAACCCGCGCCAGCACCCGCTGGATCATCACCCTGCTGCCACGGCGCAGCGGTAGCCTGCGCATCCCCGAGCTGCAACTGGGCCAGTCGTTCAGCCAGGCCATCGACCTGCAGGTGCTGCAGGCCGACGCCAGCCGCCCGGAGGCCGCCTCGCAGGTGTTCGTCGAGGCCACCCTGGACAGCAACGACGTGTACGTGCAGGCCCAGGCCGTGCTGACCCTGCGCATTTACCATTCGGTGTCTCTGTACGATGACAGTAGCCTGAGCCCGCTGCAGCTGGAGAACGCCAAGGTCGAACCGCTGGGCGAATCGCGCACCTACGAGAAAGAAATCAACGGCGTGCGCCACGGGGTGATCGAGACCCGCTACGCGGTGTACCCGCAGCAGAGCGGCGACCTGGACATCCCACCACTGACCTTTACCGCCACCGCCGCCGACAACGGCCAGCAACCCGCCGGTACCGCCCGGGTTGGCCGCCAGGTGCAGGTCAGTTCATTGCCGCTGCGCCTGGCCGTACGCCCCATCCCCGCAGCCTGGCCTGCCAACGTGCCCTGGCTGCCGGCACGTGAGCTGACCCTGGAAGAGCACTGGAATCCCGACCCGACCAGCCAGCAGCCACAGATTGGCGACTCGCTGACGCGCAGTATCACCCTGCGCGCCGAGGGCCTGTCGAGCACCCAGCTGCCGCAGTTGCCTGCCACCGAAATCGTCGGCCTGCGCCGCTACCCGGACCAGCCGGTGCTGCGCAACGAGATCAGCGAGCGCGGCATGACTGCCAACCGCGAGGAGCGCGAAGCGCTGGTGCCGACCCACAGCGGCAAGCTGGCCCTGCCGGCAGTGGAAGTCACCTGGTGGAACACCCGCGAAGACCACCTGGAGCACAGCAGCCTGCCGGCGCGCACACTGGACGTGCAGGACAACCCGGCACTGAGCGCCGACACGCCGGTTGGCGACAGCAGCGGTGCCAATCACCTGCTCTGGCCCTGGCAGCTCGCCACCCTGCTGTTCGCCCTGACCACGGTGCTCGGCTTCGCCCTGTGGTGGCGCGCCCGCTCGCAACCGGCGGTATTGCGTGCTGCGCAGAACGGCCCGAGCCCACGCACCTTGCTGGACGACCTCAAGCGCGCGTGCCTGGCCAACGACCCGCAAGCTACACGCCAGGCGCTCGATGCCTGGGCGCGGCAGCAGCCGGAGACCCTGGCCGAGATGGCGGCGCGCTTCGTGCCGTTGTCGGATGCGCTGGATGGGTTGAACGGGGCGTTGTACAGCGAGAGCGGGCAGTATTGGCAGGGTGAGGATCTGTGGCGGGCCATTGGGACGATTCCGCCGGCGGAGCAGGTGTTGTTGCCGACTGGGGAGAGTGGGAGTTTACCGCCGCTTTATCCGAAGTGAGGGGTGTGGCGCAGAGGTGCATGCCTTTGAATTTTCAGCGCCCTTGAGACCGAGCGCCGCCCGCGCGGCGCATCGCGAGCTGCGCTCGCTCCTAAACGAAACGGTTGAGAAACAAATGTGAGCGAACCTGCTCGCGATGCGCCGCGCGGGGAGCGCTCGATCTCACAGGCGCTGAATTTCTTCGGCCAGGCACCTGTCAGCCCGGACGCAATCATGATTTTGGTCAATGCGTCCTTCGGCACTTGCGCGCGACCACTCTGATGCAGAGCATGATTTCGAGTGATAAAAAAGTGCATTACTGCGGGGGCGATGCTTTTGCTTTAAATGTAAATATAAGCATCAGACAGGCTTGCACAAACAAATAGACAGACAGATACAAACAGGATTCATATTTACCCCTACCGACAGCAAAGAAGACCATAGAGTAATAAGCCCCAGGAAGCGACAGGACAAATGAAATAAGAAATTGATACTTAGGAATACAATCCAAAGGTCGTTTCCCGCTGAGCAAGAATACGATCGCCTTGAAAGGAGCGTAACAGGCCCCGGAAAGCGGGATCGCCAAAATCACGGCTATTAATATATAGAGTAGAATGTCTGGCATTTTCTATCCGCCCCTTTAATCCATGTTGTTTCCGTCAACCCGATTTACATTGCTCGGGTTTTCTGCGGAAGACCAGTTTCTGGATCAAGATGTTTCTCTGCACTTAAACGCTCAACCAAGTCCTGATTAGGCTTCACTAGGTTTTTTTTCGTCGCTCGCTCCTTCTGCCATTGAAACGAACCATCCCAACTGGGGAGCTGGGCTGGCGGAAGAGGTACGATATCATCTATATCGGGCAGCTTTGCTCCAAGCTGCTCATTTTCCTCTAAAAAATCACTTATTTTCTTGTATCTTACAGAGCGTTCCTTATCGACCTTCAATGCAATATAATAAAGACTGTCTTCTGGCGGACCATCAAAAGCTTCTCCAAGTTTTCTGGCTGATGCAGCATCTCCCGATTTTACGCCTTGCTGATAAACCTGCACCGCTTCGTTATAATTGGCACTCACGCGTAGAGAAACCGCCAAATTCTCCGCAGCTCGCCTGTGCCCCTGGAAAGCCGCGCAACGACGCATCTCCGTCACTACGCTATGTGTTCCTATAACACGACCCAACAGACTTGCAACATAGAACTGCGCATCAGGGCTTCCCAAGTCTGCCGCCTTACGGAAATAAACGTTTGCTTTATCGCGATCCTGCTCAACGCCAAAACCTAACTCAAGGTAATGTGCCATATCATAATAGGCGCCAGGTATGCCTTGAGCTATAGCGCTTTCAACAAGTTCAATTGTTTCCTTTTGTGGGTCGGGAGAATTAGCCAGCCCCTGAGAGATGAGTGCTTGCAAATTGGTAGAAGCTTTGTAGTGACCATGAGATGCTGCAATACGATAGTATTTTGCAATTTCATTGAAATCCTTGGGCCCCTCCTGTTGCTCTAGAAAAAGCCCGTACTTATAAAGCGAATCTACGCTTGGATCCAATGGCGGAAGCACATCAGCCTCACGACGGCATTCAAACGTGAGATCTTTATACATTTCGGACGTATCGGACGTTTCAGACCGCATTGGCATTAGGTGCTCCTCAAATGCTATAGTTAAGCCAACAAAAACAACACACGCGATATATATATACTTATACATTTTAATCCAAATTTTTACGTGCTGGGCTGCCGCGAAAGAATTCTATCAGCGAAGCATAAGGAGCTTTTTTCTGATCCAATGATGAAATTTTATTGTGTTCTTGACGTTGATTATTTTCCAAAATAATGTCATTCCACTTTAGAAATGCTTGCGCTGCATCGTCTTGCGCACCCATCCCCTTCGTATGTATATCCCAAAGGTGCTGGCGAAGAGGTTTTGACAACGCAGGACTCTCATGACATATATTGAGCTCGCTGTCGACCTCCATGCTGCGTATGTTTATATTGGCGGAGCCTAACGTCGTGAATACATCATCGATTATCGCTAGCTTGCTATGAATATAAACGGGCATCCAGTTATCTGGCGGTGAATCAGGAGCGACCAATGTGCAGATGTGCACTTTGAGCCCTGGGATCTCTACTGGAACAATGGCTGCATCTTTCTTGGTCGCAATCGACGCCTCAAGCTCCTTCTGCCTGGCTTCTGCCGCTGCGACTTTGGCTTCACGCTCATTTTTCATCTTTTGCAAGAGCGTGGAATCTACCAGGGGTTGTGCAACATAGTTCAGTG
Source organism: Pseudomonas sp. LRP2-20 (assembly GCF_024349685.1). Classification (NCBI taxonomy): domain Bacteria; kingdom Pseudomonadati; phylum Pseudomonadota; class Gammaproteobacteria; order Pseudomonadales; family Pseudomonadaceae; genus Pseudomonas; species Pseudomonas sp. LR2-20. The sequence goes on from NZ_AP025944.1 coordinate 4,358,923, forward strand.
ACATCAAGGATTGCCTGGCGCTTATCGTTTCTGAGCGTGCAAGCCTAAGTTGTTCATCCAGCTTTTCATTACGCTCAAGCTTCGAAACGGTAGGCATGACATCTTCCCGCCCCAGGCTGCGCAACATCCTGTGAGTGTTCATTGAGCCGTCACCCATTCCTTCGTCGCTTGAGTTAGTCACGACAAACAGGTAAATGGCTCCATGTTTCGCATGGTTCCTGCCCCACTCCAGCTGCTTTTGCGCCGCTTTTTTTATTGCGGTTGCAACAGGCTCCCATCTGAAATACTGATTCTCCATGTATATATAATTTGTGACGTTATTGGTCGCCTTCAGATAAAGCGCCTTGATATCATGCACCCCTTCCTGCTGCTGCGTACGAAGCAATTGCGCCATGACAGGTGTGCCTGCATCGGGTCGAACCTTTAAATTCGCTGCACTATTTTTACGTTTCGACAGCAGATCAACGCCGGTTTCACGCTTCCACGCCTGACAGAAGTTGTGATTGAGGTGCTCAAGGATCGGCCCTGTTACTTTGCTGGAGATGTCCTGCCGCGGCGTTGCACCATTTCTACCAAAACGAGCGTGCATCCTCTCATAGCTGTGATCGTCCTTATCCCAGTATGCGTCTAACGTGTTGTGCCCCATGACAAAGCCTATAGCTTTATCAGGCTTTTCATAGTCAATGAGCACCATTTTTTGATGATGGGTAGGAGCAGCCGACATCGCCCCAGTGCTCAAGAGTTTATTAAGTTTTGAACCGTTCTTATCCGCACCGTTCACGAGAAGCTGCCAAACAATCTCCACGCGCTCTATGGCCCCAAAGCCCCGCGTCGCAAACTCTACATTCTTCAGGTAGTAGGGTGAATCATTCAGTATAGAGTTTCGATCAGCTACGCCAGTGAGCCGGGCTTGCTCATACCATTTCAAATCATACTCTTCTTGCGCGTCATTACGATTTTGCTTCCCTGCAGAAAAATAACTTATTGCATTGTTGCCGGGCGTTGGATTTTCCATGAATTGTGCTGGCGGTAGATACCAGCAAAGAATCCTGACCTTTACGCCCTCAGCCCCTTTTTTTACCAGCAAATCCCCTATACACAAATCGCCCGTATTGCCATTGCGCTTGAAATGCATCGAGGGCTGAAAGCCCCAGCAGATATAATCAATGCTTGTTGTAGCAGCCATGATCGCATCATACAGCGCACCAAACGCACGTTCGCCATTCACCAAGGGCTCAAACGTTGCCGGGACCGGGTGATACTCAGTTTTTTGTAAAAACCACGGAAGATTTAACGTGGCTGACGTTGTTTTACCCGTAGCGATCGGAGAAGTAATTGAACTGGAGGTCGTCATTTAATTCTCCTCTGAATTTGGGTTGTTAAGCGATGCATAGCTGTCTCTGAAAAAGCTACGCGTGCCGGGCTGGTTGACATCCGGATGGGTTTTGCTTTCGTGGCGGTGAAAGCCGCTATTAGCCAGTTCGGCATTTTTGTTTTCTCCCTTGTACTGGCCGCCTACAGGTATGTCATAGCGAATCCCATTTGCAAGTTCTACGGTATAGTCAGATGTCGTCGGGTGGTGGTCGACAGCTATCATTCCGGACTTGTCCATCACCCCCTGCCCGATCATTGAGCCGCCAGCATAAAGTTTGTAAGGCATGCCAGCCCAAGCGCCAGAGCTGCCCGCATTTGTATTCCCGGCAAAGAACGACAGGCTCTGGGTCACAGACGATTCAGGCCAGGCCGGGCTCTCCCGGTTGAGCTGTGCCGGCCCGCTGAACATCTTCTTCGCCCCTTTGATATCAATCGTCCCTGGCGCATGAATCTCGATGTTGCCGTCCTTGATGCGGATGTAGCCGCCACCGCTGGTGAGCAAGATGCCTTCCTGCGCGGCGACTTCGATGCCGGCGGCGGTGGAAGTGATCTTTATGCCTTGTTTGGCAATCAGCTCCATAGCATCGCTCTGCGCCTGCAATTCCACCTTGCCCTTGGCGGCAAACAGCTTCGCCCCGGCGTTCTGCGCAAACAGGCTGATGCTTTGCACCACGCTGGCCAGCAGCGACTTGCCGCTGGCGATACTGACATCCTCACCCGTGCTCACGGTCAGGTGCTTGCCGCTGTGCAGGTGGGTGTTCTGCGGCGTGGCGGTGGCGATGTCGGCCGGGGAGGAAGCGATCAGCAGTGGCTTCTGGTACCCCGGCGTCTTGCCGCGGCCGCCGCTGCGGATCGCCCAGGCGGTGTCGCCGCCGTTGCGTTGCTGCTCGCTCGGGCCCTGACTGGGGCTGCTGTTGTCGCTGCCGTAGGTGACGTCGGTATCGGCGTTGAGCTGGGTCAGGCTGTCGAGGCCGGCTTGCAGGGCGTCGGCGTTGTGCTGTTTGGCCGTGTCGGAAAGGGTCTTGAGGCGCTGTTCGCTGTTCTGCAGCTGTTGCTGGGCTTCGCTGATGTCGAGCTGGGCGCCCTGGGCGTTGCTGCGCTTCCAGGTGCTCAGGTACAGGCCCTGCTGGGCGCGCAGGGCGCCGTAGGCGTCGGTGCGCAGTTCGAAGCCAGTGCCGCGCAGGGCGCCGCGGTTGTTGCCGCGCTGGTCGATCAGGTAGCCAAGGTTGAGCTGGGTGTGGCCGTGGCTGCTGTGCAACTGGGTGCGTACCTGGCCGGTGGAATCGTCCATCACCCACTGGTTGAAGCCACCGCCGCCGATTTCCTTGCTCTTGTAGCCGCTCATCAAACCGCTGGAGTGCCAGGCCGGTTTGTGGCCGCCGTATACCTGGCCCATGATCAGCGGGCGGTCGATGTCGTTGTCGAGGAAGGTGACCACCACTTCTTCACCGGCCCGTGGCACGTGCACGCTGCCCCAGTCCGGGCCGCTGCTCGGTTGCAGCATGCGTAGCCAGCAAGAGGAAAGCTCGCCGTCCTGGCTGAGGCGGTCCCAGTGGAAACGCACACAGACGCGGTTGAGGCTGTCGGTGAACAGCTCATGGCCGCTGGGGGTGACCACCACGGCGGTCTGCGGGCCAGGGCTGGTGGGCTTGGCGTGCTCGAACGGGCTGCGGTAGGGCGCGTTGTGCAGCTGGCCTTCGAAGGTGCTGAAGAAGAAGCCGTAGGAGGCTTCGCTGAGCTTCGAGCCGAGCAGTGAATCGTCCGGTGCCGGGCGTACCGATTTGAACAAGGGTGCCAGGCTGCCGGGGGCTTCGCGGCGCTGCTGGGCCATGGGCAGGTTACTTTCGGCAAAGAACTGCACTTCGATCAGCAGGAACTGCCGGGCCTCGGCGGCCTTGCGCTCGTACAGCGGGTGCTGGGTCAGTTCGAACCAGCGGCCGGCCTGCAACTTGCGCACGCCGCCTTGGCCGTGCACGCGGCGGGCCTGGGACTCGTGCTGTTCTCTGCACGCGGCTGAGCCAGTCGCCGCGCTCCTGTTTCTGCCAGTTGTACTGGCCCTGGTATTCGTAACGCTCAAGGGCCGCCGGGGCGGAGGCGGCCTGCAAGGCCGGCATCACACTTTCCCGCGGCTGGCTGTGGGCCAGGTAATCGACGCTGCGCCAGTTGAGCTTGCCGCTGAGCAGTTGCGAGCCGGTGCTCCACTGGGTGATGCCGTCCTGCTTCTGGGTCACGCTCTGGGTGTGGAACGGCAGTTGCTGCGGGGCGAGGGCGGGCAAGGTGTCGTTGCTGTCGGTGAAGACGATGCAGTGGCTGTCGGCCTCGTGCTCGACGTACCAGAAGATGCCTTCGAGCTCGCACCAGCGCTGCACGAAGTTGGCGTCGGTCTCGTTGAACTGGGTGACGTAGGACAGCGGCGCGTATTCGCGGCGCAGGTCGAGGCGGTAGTTGCCTTTGGCTTGTTCATACTGGGCGAACACCGCTTCGAGGATGGCGGGCAGGGCCTTGTCCTGCCAGATGCGGCAGTCGCTGCGGTATTCGAGCAGGCTGAACCAAGGCGCGAACACCAGTTGCCAGTCGTGCAGACCGCCGTCGCTGCCGAGGTAGCGCACGCTCTCGACCAAGCCATGGCGCGGGGCCTGGCTGCCGTCGTCGCAGAGCAGGGCGAGGCTGACGGGTTGGCCGATGAGTTTTTCCGGGTCGTACTCGGTGTCCTGCACCAGCACGTCGAGGGTGTAGCGCGGGGTGCGGCCGATGCGCTCGACGCCGTGGGCGCGCAGGGCCTGCAGCTGATCGGCACCCAACGGGGTGGTCAGCTGCAGCAGGCGGCCGCTTTGCGAAAGCGGGGTGCCGAAGGTCAGGTCCATTGAAAAGTTCTCCATTTACTGACGATACACATCAGAGGCAACTTAACGCCGCGCCAGTACCAAGTGCCCGACCAACGCGCCCAAGGCTCTGGGCCACTGGCTCGCTCAGTCAGATCCTTGAGCGTTGTTGCTTGCGCGTCTTTGAGGTTCGAAAACCGGAAGCTAGGCCTTCGGTCATAGACCGTCAACAAACGAAATGTTCAATGCGAAGGCATAGTTTGTAGGACGCGAACCACAATATGCCCAAGGCCGTTCGCGTCCTGCACGAAGTGAAGGGTGTGGCTGAGAGGTGTATGCCTTCGGATCTTCAGTCATACACCTAGGGCCCCAGCCGCAAGCAGAAACTCAGATAACCCGTTGTCCCTCAAACGGGTTCCAGCCATTCAGCCCTTTGGTTTGCTTCATGTAGTAAGCCCGATTGCTCAGGAAACTATAAAGAAATGCAAACGCCATGCTGAGCCCGTTATCCACCGGCCGCGGGATCTCACTCCCAGTCACCGCCTCGACGACGCCCAGCAGCAAACCAAGGGCGATCATGATAGCCAGCATGACCAGGTTCTTCTTCCACAATCCCAGCACGAACCAGTAGATCGGGCCGAAGAAGAAGCCAATGAAGTTATTGTTGATCAGCAGCTTCTTGCGAAATGGCAAGGCGCGGAAAGCGGCTTTGTAAGGCTCGGAAGTCGGGGCGCCGTACTGATCGAAGAAGGCGAAACGCTCTTGCCATTTAGGCTTGAGATTGCCAGAGGTAGATTGGGATTGCGGGATACCTTCCATGGGGAGCTCCGTGATGATCGTCCGTGGGTGTTAAATGGCCATGAACTTGGCCGGTTCGGAGGGTAGGTCAGCATTGGCTTGCCAGCAACTTCAGAAATGCCGGTAGAGCGCGAACCCTGTCACGGATTGGGCAAAACGCTTGGCCCAGCGCAGTCATAAAAGGCGTGACTGCCGTGTCGCCCGGGCTTGGGTTACCATACCTGGCTCCGCAAAGCCCATCATTCACGCCAAGCCCCGGCTTGCTGACTCGACACCAACAGGTCATCCATGCGTCTGTTTCACACCTCCGACTGGCACCTGGGCCAAAGCCTGCACGGCCAGGAACGCGACTTCGAACACGCCTGCTTCCTCGACTGGCTGCTCGGCCAGCTGCGCCTGCGCCAGCCGGACGCGCTGCTGATCGCCGGCGACATCTTCGACACCGTCAACCCGCCGGTCAAAGCCCAGGAGCGGCTCTACGACTTCATCGTCCAGGCCCATGAGCAGCAGCCGAAGCTGGACATCGTGATGATCGCCGGCAACCACGACTCCGGCTCGCGCATCGAGCTGCCGGCCGCGCTCATGCGCCGCCTGCGCACCCACGCGCTGGGCCGTGTGCACTGGCTCGACGAAGGCCAGCTGGATGTCGAACGCCTGCTGATCCCGCTGACCAATGGCCGCGGCAAGGTCGCCGCCTGGTGCCTGGCCCTGCCCTTCCTGCGCCCGGCCGAAGTCACCGGCCCGCAGCTGGGCGACGACTACCTGCAAGGCATCACCCAGGTGCATCAGCAGCTGATTGGCGCGGCGCAGAAGAAGCGCAAGAAGGACCAGGCGCTGATCGCCATCAGCCATGCGCACATGGCCGGTGGCGCGGTGTCCGAAGACTCCGAGCGCAGCCTGATCATCGGCAATGCCGAGGCCTTGCCGGCCAAGCTGTTCGACAAGTCGATCAGCTACGTGGCGCTCGGCCACCTGCACAAGCCGCAGAAGGTCAACCGCGAAAACCGCATCCGTTACAGCGGCTCGCCGATCCCGCTGTCGTTCGCCGAAATCAACTACCCGCACCAGGTGCTGGAAGTCGAGCTCGAGGGCAGCCAGCTGGTCAGCGTCGAACCGCGCCCGGTACCGCGTGCGGTGGCCCTGCAGCGGGTCGGCCCGGCGCCACTGGGTGAACTGCTCGAGCAACTGGCCGAGCTGCCGGTGATCGACCTGCTCGACGACCCCAACCGCCAGCCCTGGCTGGAGGTGCGGGTACGCCTGGACGAACCGCAACCCGACCTGCGCCAGCAGATCGAAGGCGCCCTGCACGGCAAGGCGGTGCGGCTGATCCGTATCAGTACCGAATACGCAGGCAACGGCCGTGGCGAAGACGATGACCTGGAATTCGTCGAGCTGGCGCAGATGACCCCGCAGGACCTGTTCAGCCGCGCCTGGGAACAGGCCTACGGCAACCCCGTCGACGAGCAGTCCCTGGCCGACTTCGCCCTGCTGCTGCAGGACGTCCAGCTGGAAGAGGAACAGCCATGAAGATTCTCGCCATCCGCCTGAAGAACCTGGCATCCCTGGCCGGCCCGGTCGACATCGACTTCACCGCCGAGCCCCTGGCCAGCGCCGGCCTGTTCGCCATCACCGGGCCGACCGGTGCCGGCAAGAGCACCTTGCTCGATGCCCTGTGCCTGGCCCTGTTCGGCACCGTGCCGCGCCTGAACGACATCGGCCGCGAAGCCAAGGTGCCGGACGCCGACGGCGAGATCCCCACGTCGGACCCGCGCAACCTGCTGCGCCGTGGCACCGGCAGCGGCTTTGCCGAAGTCGACTTCATCGGTATCGACGGCCACCGCTACCGTGCCCGCTGGGAAGCCAACCGCGCCCGCGACAAGGCCAATGGCAAGCTGCAGCTCAGCCGCCAGAGCCTGTACGACCTGGACAGCGAACAGGTGCTGGGCAGTGGCAAGAACGAATACAAGCAACTGATCGAAGCCCGCCTGGGCCTGAATTTCGAGCAGTTCACCCGCGCGGTGATGCTGGCGCAAAGCGAGTTCGGCGCCTTCCTCAAGGCCGATGACAAAGAGCGCAGCGAACTGCTGGAAAAGCTCACCAACACCGCCATCTACACCCGCCTCGGCCAGCGCGCCTTCAGCAAGGCGCGGGAAACCGCCGAAGCGCACAACGCCCTCAAGGACCGCGCCAGCCACTTGCTGCCGATGGCCGCCGACGCCCGCGCCGAACTCGACCAGCGCCTGGAACAGGCGTTGCAGCAGTTCAAGGCCGACCAGGCTGGCGAGCGTCAGCTGGAGCAGCAAAGCAGCTGGCTCAAGGAACACCACCAGCTGCAGGCCCAGCACGCCGAAGCCGGCGCCACCCTGCAAGCTGCCGAACAGGACTGGCAGCAACTGGCCGAGCAGCGCCTCGACCTGCAACGCCTGGAGCGCCTGGCACCGCAGCGCCACCAGTTCCACCGCCAGCAGATGCTCGGCGCGCAACTGGCACCGGTCACTGCACAGATCGCCGAGCAACAGCGCCAGCAAACCGAATTGCAAACGCGCACCGCAGCGCTGGAACAGGCGCTGGTGGCAGCTCGCGAGGCCCTGGCGCAGAGCCAGACCCTGCACAGCGAGAATGCCCCGCGCCTGCGCCAGGCGTTCGCCGGCCAGGACAACCTGGTGCGCCTCGACCAGCAAAAGGTCGAGCAACTCGCGGTCTGTCAGCAAGCCGAACAGCTTGTCGCCGAGGGCCAGCAGCAGCTGCAGCAGACGGAAGAAAACCAGCAGCGCAGCCAGCAGCAACTGGCCCAGATCGATACGGCCCTGGCCGACAGCCAGCACCTGGCCGGCCTGGCCAATGCCTGGCAAGCCTACCTGCCGCAGCTCAAGCAAGTGATGCTGATCGGCGGCCGCCTGGCCAAGGGCCGCGAGGAGTTGCCCGGCCTGCAGGCCCAGGCCAGCCAGGCCAATGCCCAATTGCAGGCCCAGCGTGACCACTTCGAGCTGTTGTTCCGCGAAGCCAAGGCCGAGCCCCAAGCCCTGGCCGAACAGATCGACCTGCTCGGCAACATGCTGCAGGACAACCGCAAGCAGCAACGCGCCGTCGAGGAACTGTCACGCCTGCACGGCCGTGAACTGGAACTGCGCCAGCAGCTCGACGCCCTGCGCGAGCGCCAGCAACAGGCCATGCAGCAGCGCCAGCAGCTGATCGGCGAAGGCACCGCAGCCAAGGCCGAACTGGAAGCCGCCGAACAGGCGCTCAACCTCACCCGCCAGTTGCTGCAGCGCCAACGCCTGGCGCGCAATACCAGCGTCGAAGAACTGCGCGGCCAGTTGCGCGACGGTGAGCCCTGCCCGGTATGCGGCAGCGCCGAGCACCCGTTCCACCAACCCGAAGCACTGCTGCAGAGCCTCGGTCGCCATGACCAGGCCGAAGAGGACGCGGCGCAGAAACAGGTCGAAACCCTCAACGGCAAGCTGGTCGAACTGCGCACCCAGCTTGGCGTGGTCAACGCCCAGCTCAAGGATTACCAGCAGCAACAGCAGCAGCTTGGCGAACAGTTGCAGGCGCTGGTGGCCCAGGTGCAGGCGCACAGCCTCTGGCCTGCCCTCGCCCCGCAGGACGACAAGGCTCGGAGCGCCTGGCTCGACAGCCAGCTGCGGCGCCTGGACGAAGAAATCGCCAAGGACGAGAAACGCCAGAGCGCCCTGCTCGCCCTGCAAAAGGATGCTGCGCGCCTGAACCAGCAACTGCAGGCCGCGCAGCAAGCCCAGCAGCAGGCCCAGCGCCATCTCGACCAGCAGCACCAGGCACTGGCCAGCGATGAACAACAGCTGGAGCAAGGGCTCAATGACCTGGCCAATGTGCTTCCGGGCGATGTCCTCAAAGCCCTGAGCGATGACCCGGCCAATGCCTTCCTGGCCCTGGATCAGCAGATCGCCCAGCGCCTGCAGCAACTGGAGCAACGCAAGGACGAGCAGGAAGAACAACAGACGCGTCAGCTTCAACTGGACAAGCTGCGCGACCAGCAACAAGCGCGCGTACAGGCCTTGACGCAGGCGCAGCAGCAGCTCGCCGCACTCGACACACAGCGCCAGCAGGCCCAGGCCGCGCTGGCCGAGCTGCTTGGCGAGCAGGCCAGTGCCGAAGCCTGGCAGCAGCACATGGACAGCCAGCTGGAGCAGGCCCGCGCCGTCGAGGCAGACACCGCCCAGCAGCTGCAGGACTTGCGCACCCAGGCCGTGCAACTGGCCAGCGAACTCAAGGCCAATACCCAGCAGCAGCAGGCACTGGCGCAGGAATGCCAGCAGCTGCAAGGCGACATCGCCCAATGGCGCGCCGAGCATCCGGAGCTGGACGACGCCGGGCTGGATCGCCTGTTGGCCATCGACGATGCCCAGTTGGGCGAGCTGCGCCAGCGCCTGCAACGTGCCGAGAAGGCCATCGAACAGAACCGCGTGCTGCTCCAGGAACGTGAACAACGCCTGCAGCAACATGCCGCGCAGATGAGCGTGGACGCTTCGCTCGAAGACCTTGAGCAGGCACTGGGCGAGCTGCGCGAGCGGCTGGCCGGCCACGAGCAGCAATGCGCCGAACTGCGCGCGCAGCAGGCCGACGACCAACGCCGCCAGCAGGCCAGCCAGGCCCTGGCCGGGGAAATCGAGCAGGCCTACCAGCAATGGCAGCGGTGGGCGCGGCTGAACGCGCTGATCGGCTCGGCCTCGGGCGACGTGTTCCGCAAGATAGCCCAAGGCTACAACCTCGACCTGCTGCTGCACCACGCCAACGCCCAGCTGCGCCAGCTGGCGCGCCGCTACCGCCTCAAGCGCGGCGGCAGCGCCCTGGGCCTGCTGGTGCTGGACACCGAAATGGGCGACGAGCTGCGCTCGGTGCACTCGCTGTCCGGCGGGGAAACCTTCCTGGTCTCGCTGGCCCTGGCCCTGGGCCTGGCGTCGATGGCCTCGAGCACCCTGCGCATCGAATCGCTGTTCATCGACGAAGGTTTCGGCAGCCTCGACCCGGAGTCGCTGCAACTGGCCATGGATGCCCTCGACGGCCTGCAGGCCCAGGGCCGCAAGGTCGCGGTGATCTCTCACGTGCAGGAAATGCACGAGCGCATTCCGGTGCAGATCCAGGTGCGCCGCCAGGGCAATGGCCTGAGCGACGTGGAGGTGTGCGGGTGATCCTCTACTCGTTCCGCCGCTGCCCGTGGGCGATGCGTGCGCGCCTGGCGCTGCGCTATGCCGGCTGTGCGGTGGAGGTCGTCGAGGTGGCGATGAAGAACAAGCCGGCAGCGCTGCTGGCCTTGTCGCCCAAGGGTACGGTGCCGGTGCTCGATACCGGTGCCGGTGTACTGGAAGAGAGCCTGGACATCATGCGCTGGGCGCTGCAGCAGCATGATCCAGAGGACTGGCGCCTGCAGGCCGACCCCGCTGCCGCGCAACACGCCGAGGCGCTGATTGCCCGCAACGACAGCACCTTCAAGGCGCAGGTGAACCTGTACAAGTACGCCGAGCGCTACCCCGAGCACTCACGCGAGCACTATCGCCAACAGGCCGAAGCCTGGCTGGCAGAGCTAGAGCAGTTGCTCGAAGGCCGGCCCTACCTGCTGGCCGCTCACCCGAGCCTGGCCGATGCCGCCCTGTTGCCCTTGATGCGCCAGTTTGCCGGGGTCGAACCGCAGTGGTTCGCCGAGGCGGCTTATCCGCAGGTGCGGAGCTGGCTGGAGGGATGGTTGGCGTCGGAGCTGTTCAAGTCCGTAATGGCTCGCTAGCACCTTCGATTGCAACTCAGTCCCTGTGGGAGCGGGCTTGCCCGCGAACACCGGCTATGCCGGTGCCAAGCACCGCGGTGCCTGATTCGCGGGCAAGCCCGCTCCCACAAGGTCCGAGTCAACCTGGATCAATGGTTTTGCTTGCCACTCAGTGCCGCATGGAAGTTGGCGCTCTGGCGCAGGTACTGCTCGGTGTAGCTGTGGGTGGCAGTGGCCTTGCTGGTGTCGGCATGGGCATGGGCCGGAAGCACGACGGAAGCGGAAATGGCGGATGCGGCAATCACGGGGAAGAGATTGAAGTTCATGGTGGCTGACCTCGACTTGTGTGGTTTGACGTTCAGCCGCTTGGGCCTTGGGTCAAACTTACGCCGCTGAGGTCGCCCGCAGAAATTCATTGCGCTGGTAAGAATTATTACCCGTATCGATAGTCCTTGTGACGCGCCTCACTTGATGAACTTGAGGTCCGAAGGCGCATCCTGGGTAAAGCGCTGCACCGTCTCGCCGAGCTTGCCGCTACGCGGGTCGCGGCGCATGACCACGATCTGGTTGCTCTTCTGGTTGGCCACCAGCAGGAAGTTGTCGCTCGGGTCCAGGGCGAACTCGCGCGGGTGGTCGCCTTCCACCGAACGACGTTGCAGGAAGGCCAGCTGGCCATCGTCCTTGCCCACGCTGAACACCACGATCTCGTTCACCGTGCCGCGGTTGCTGACATACAGGAAGCGCCCGTCCGCCGACAGGTGCAGGCCACCCGAGGCCTTGGCGGCGGCATCCTGCCGGTCGGTCAGCGGCAGGCGCTGGCGCTCCAGCAAGGCGTCGTCCTCGACGTCGAACATCACCACTTCACCGCTCATCTCCAGCGTCAGGTAGGCGTGCCGGCCCTTGGCATCGAACAGCAGATGGCGTGGCCCGCTGCCGGGCGGCAGGTCCACCGACGCCGGGATCGCCGGGCTCAGTGGGTGATCGGCGCTGGCGCCGTCGTAGCGGTAGATGAACACCTTGTCGGCCCCCAGGTCGCAGGCATACACATGCTGGCCATCCGGCGACAGCACCAGCGAATGCACATGGGCCCCGGCCTGGCGCTCGGGGTTGACGCCACTGGCTTTGTGCCGCAACTGCTGCACCACGTCCTTGAGCTTGCCATCCTTGGCCACCGGGATCACCACCAGGCTGCCGCCCGGGTCGGGGGCGACGGCGTAGTTGGCGACGAACAGGTAGCGCTGGTCGCGGCTGAGGCTGGCGTGGGTCGGCTCGTCGCCACGGCTGCTCACCTGGTTCAGCGGCTTGATCTCATCCTTGGCACTGACACTGAAGCTGCTGACGTGGCCGTTCGGGGTTTCATTGACCGCGAACAACTGGCGCTGGTCGGCCGACAGCACCAGCCACGACGGGCTGACGCTCTTGACCACCTGCTGCGGCGTCGGGTCGATCTGCCCTGTCTTGCTGTCGAACTGGTAGCGGTAGATGCCCTGGCTCTGGCCATCGGTGTAGCTGCCCACCAGCAACGTGGCGGCGTGGGCGCTGATTGTCAGGCTCATCAGGCTAGCGGTCAGCAGGCGGGTCCAGATCCGGTTCATCGTCGTCTTCATCCGGGGCGCGGAAGGCACTCATACAGACTAGACGATGCTCGCCCTGGGCATCGTTGAGTTGCCATTGATCACCGGCGCCGACAGCGGCAGCGAGCTGCTCGGGGGTGAAGGACCAGCGGCGGAGCTGGCGGCCGTCCATGCACTCGATGGTCAGGCCGGATTCGTCGCAGGTGAAATCGAAGGCGTGCAGGCCATCGATCAGGAGCATGTCGCAGGATGCGAGGGCGGTGGCGAGGGGGGACATGGGGATACCGATCAGAAATGAGACGGCAGTATAACCCTGGGGCCGCTTTGCGGCCCATCGCCGGCAAGCGCGGCTCCCACAGAGATTTGTGCAGCGCCGCAGTTCCTGTGGGAGCCGCGCTTGCCGGCGATGGGCTGCAAAGCAGCCCCTGGCGACTCAATGGGCGAAAATGGAGCCCCCCTCCTTGCCCGCCAACTTCTGCGGCTTGATCAGGAACCGCGCCAGCGCCGGCAGCAGCCACAGCGCGCCAAACATGTTCCACAGCAGCATGAAGGTCAGCATCAGCCCCATGTCGGCCTGAAACTTGATCGCCGAGAAGATCCAGGTGCACACGCCAATCGCCAGGCAAAGGCCGGTGAACAGCACCGCTTTACCGGTCGAACGCAGGGTCTGGTAATAAGCCTCCTGCAACGGCAGGCCGGCACGCAGGAAGCTTTCCAGGCGGCTGTAGATGTAGATGCCGTAGTCCACGCCGATGCCCACGCCCAGGGCCACCACCGGCAAGGTGGCGACCTTGACGCCGATCCCCATGAACGCCATCAGCGCGTTACCCAGCACCGAGGTCAGCACCAGCGGCAGGACGATGCACAGGGTCGCGGCGAACGAGCGGAAGGTGATCATGCACATCACCGCCACGCACAGGTAGACCAGGATCAGGATGGTCAGCTCGGCCGACTTGATCACCTCGTTGGTGGCCGCCTCGATCCCGGCGTTGCCCGCCGCCAGCAGGAACTGCAGGCCCTCCTTGTGATGGCTGTCGGCGAACGCCTTGGCCACTGCGGTAACACGTTCCAGGGTCTCGGCCTTGTGGTCGTTGAGGAACACCAGCACTGGCGCCAGCGAGCAGTCGGCGTTGTACAGGCCGTCGGCGCGGGCGATGGAGTTGTTGAGGATGTCCGGGTTGCGCGACAGCGTCTCCCACTTCAGGCTGCCCTCGTTCATGCCCTTGATCACCTGCTTGGACACGGTCACCAGGGAGATCGCCGACTGCACGCCGGGGGTGTTCTGCATGGTCCACATCAGCTCGTCGATCGGGGCCATGGTCGAGTGGATCGAGCAGCTCTCGGCCGGGGTCTTGACCATGATCACCAGCACGTCGGAACTGGTCGAGTAGTTGCTGATGATGAAGTTGTTGTCCTGGTTGTAGCGCGAATCCGGGCGCAGTTCCGGCGCACCCTGGTCAAGGTCGCCGATCTTCAGGTTCTGGCTGTACCACAGGCCGCCGGCGAAGGCGATCAAAGCCAGGGTGATGGACACCGGCGCCACCTTGGCGCTGGCGAAGTTCGACAGCAGGCGCCAGAACGGGTGCTCACGGGTCGCGTCCTTCTTGCTGCGTTCGATGGCCTTCTTGCTGATGCCGACATAGGAAATCGCCACCGGCAGCAGGATCAGGTTGGTGAAGACGATCACCGCCACGCCGATGGACGCACCGATGGCCAGCTCGCGGATCACGCCGATATCGATGATCAGCAGGGTGATGAAGCCCACGGCATCGGCGAGGATGGCGATCATCCCCGGCAGGAACAGCTGGCGGAAGGTGCGCCGGGCGGCGGTCAAGGCATTGTCGGCGTCGCTGGACTGCAAGGCGATGCCGTTGATCTTCTGCACCCCGTGGGAAATGCCGATGGCGAAGATCAGGAACGGTACCAGCATCGAGTACGGGTCCAGGCCGAAGCCCACCGCATGCATCAGGCCCAACTGCCAGACCACCGCCACCAGGGTGGTGATGAGCACGGCGATGGTGCTGCGGATGCACCAGGTGAACCAGTACAGCAGGATCCAGGTGATCACCAGGGCCACACCGAAGAACATCGCCACCATCACCAGACCGTCGATCAGATCGCCGACCTTCTTGGCGAAGCCGATGATGTGGATCTTCACATTGGGGTTCTGCGCCTGGAACTTGTCGCGGATCTTCTCTTCCAGCTGGTGCGAGAACTGCTGGTAATCCAGTTTGACCTGCTTGCCGGGGTCCTGCGGGTCGGGGAAGCTCTCCAGCAGCGGCACGTCGACGATGCTGGACTTGAAGTTGTTGCCTACCAGGCGCCCGACCTGGCCGGACTTGAGCACGTTGTCGCGCAGGGTGTCGAGGCTGTCCTGGGAGCCGTTGTAGGTATTGGGGATGACTTCGCCGCCGGAGAAGCCCTCCTCGGTGACCTCGCTCCAGCGCACGCTGGGGCTCCACAGCGACTTGAGGCCGGCACGGTCGACACCGGGGATGTAGAACACCTCGTCATGGATCTGGCGCAGCGTCTCCATGTAGTCCTTGTCGAAGATGTCGCCGTTGACCGCTTCGACCGAGATGCGCACGGTGTTGCCCAGGTTGGCCAGGTCGTTGCGGTGCTCCATCATCTGCTCGATGAACGGGTGCTGCAGCGGGATCATCTTCTCGAAGCTGGTCGAGGGGCGGATCTGCGTAGCCTGCCAGAACAGGAAAATGCTGACCAGCAGGCACAGGGCGATGACCACTGGGCGGTTGTTGAAGATCAGCCGTTCGAGCAGCGTGGCCTTGTCCTGGTGATGCGGGTGCATGGTGATGCTCTCCCTGCTGGTCATGGACGCACCTCCTTGGCAGCCGGCTCTGCGCCTTCGGCGCTGGCCAGGTGTACGCCACCCTGCCCCACCAGCAGCAAGCCACCGTCAGCCAGGCCAGTGACGCCGGCCAGGGCAATGCGGTCGCTGCGGTTGTAGACGCTGAAAGTCTGGCCATCATCGGTGCTGCGCAGCACGCTGCCACCATTGCCGACCAGCACCAGGCTGCCATCCTCGACAAGCGTAGCGCCTGCCAGGCCGAATTCGAGTTCGCCGCGCGCGGCCTTGAGCGGGATCGGCTGCCAGCTGTCACCAAAGTCGCTGGAGCGGAACAGGTTGCCGCGCAGCCCGTATGCCAGCAAGGTATTGGCCTTGGCGGTGCCGATCACACCGAACAGCGAGCCCTCGTAGGGGCCCTGGACCTTGGCCCAGGTCTGGCCGTTGTCGCTGGAGCGGTACATGCCGCCCTGCTCGCCGACGATGAACAGGCCAGCGTCGCGCACCCGGGTGATACCGTTTAGGTGCAGCTGGTCAGGGTTGTCCAGGCGTTCGGCGATGTCCTGCCAGTGCTGGCCACCGTCGAGGGTTTCCAGCAGGGCGCCATAGGCCCCCACGGCAAAGCCGTGCTGGGCGTCGAGGAAGGTGACATCGAGCAATGGCGCTTCGCGGGCCAGGTCTTCGAACTGCTTGCTCCAGGTGGCGCCGCCATCGCTGCTGGCAAGGATCTGCGCATCGTGGCCGACCGCCCAGCCGCGCTTGTCGTCGAGGAAGAACACGGCGGTGAGCAGTTGCCGGGTGGGCACCCGGGCCTGGGTCCAGGTGCTGCCCTGGTCGTCGGAGAACAGAATGTGGCCGCGATCACCGACCACCACCAGGCGCTTGCCGGCATGGGCAGCGCCGATCAGCAGGCTCTGGCTGGCCTTGGCTGATTCGGTCGAGTATTCGTCGGCTGCAGCAGCCTGGGCGCTGTCGGCCCACATTCCCAGTGCCAGCGCCAGCATCGCGCCGGCCGCCAATGGCCAGGCACCACGCCTGGCCTGCGTCATCACCCGCTCCTTCATGACCGTCCCCTGTTCTGTTCTTCTTGGTGGGTCTGTGCTGTGAAAAGCCTGTGTTAGAGGCTTGCAGGGATCGTATCGGGGAAGGTCGCGGGAATACAACGCGCGCTGCGTTATGTTTTGTTAACCAAAAAACTGGGGCCGCTATGCGGCCCTTCGCGGGCAAGCCCGCTCCCACAGGCTCAGGTCAACACCCTCTCTGTGGGAGCGGGCTTGCCCGCGAAGGGCTGCACAGCAGCCCCAGGATCCAGCAGGCTTACGCCAGGCTCTTGCTCACCACTTCATACACATCGCTGGACAGCTCGCCGGACGCGAGAATCCGCTCCAGCTCACCCTTCATCAGCACCTGCCGCGCACCGTCATACTTGCGCCAGCGGGTCAGCGGCGCCAGCTGACGCGAGGCAATCTGCGGGTTCAGCGCATTCAGTTCGATCACCAGGTCCGCCAGGAAGCGATAGCCCGAGCCATCGGCCGCGTGGAAGTTGACCAGGTTCTGCCCGGCAAAGGCACCGATCAGCGCCCGTACCTTGTTCGGGTTCTTCAGGGTGAACGCCGGGTGCTGCATCAGCGCCTTGACCCGCGCCAGCCCGCCCGGCAGCGTGCTGGCCGCCTGCACGCTGAACCACTGGTCCATGACCAACGGGTTGTCCTTGAAGTGCTCGGCAAAGCTTTCCAGGGCCTTGGCACGCTCGGCTTCGAACGGCGAGTTGACCAGCACGGCCAGCGCAGTCAGGCGCTCGGTCATGTTGTCGCATTGGTCGAACTGCTCCAGGGTCGCTTCCAGCACTTGCGGCTTGCCGCTCTGCATCAGGTACGACAGGGCAATGTTCTGCAGGCTGCGGCGGGCAAAGTGCTCGGCGGCGGCCACGTAGGCGGTGTTGCGCGACACTTCGCGGTTGGCCTGGTAACGCGACCACAGGGCGTCGAACAGCTGCTCGGCGATCTGCTGGCGGGCGAACTCACGGGCGGCATGGATGGCATCGACGTCGGCCACCTGGCTGATCTCGGTCAGGTAGGCTTCGCCTGGCAGCGAGAGCATCTCGGCGACCATGGCGGGGTCCAGCGCTTCGTTGCCCAACACGGTGCCAAGGGCGGTGATCAGGCGCTGGTCGAGCTTCAGCGCTTCGCCGCGCTGATGCTGGCCGATCAGTTCCTGCAGCACCTGCACCGACAGCTGCTGGCCCGCTTCCCAGCGGTTGAAGCCGTCACTGTCGTGCTGCATGAGGAACATCAGCTGGTCACGGTCGTACGGGAAGCTCAGCTTGACCGGCGCGCTGAAACCACGCAGCAGCGACGGCAGCGGCTTGGCAGCGATGCCCTGGAAGGTGAAGGTCTGCTCGGCTTCGGTCACCGACAGCACACGGCTGGTGCCTGCAGACGAACTTTCGCCGGCCAGTTGCAGCGGCAGGTCGTTGCCGGCAGCGTCCAGCAGGCCCAGTTCGACCGGGATCACGAACGGCAGCTTCTCGGCCTTGTCCGGGGTCTGCGGGCAGCTCTGGCGGAAGGTCAGGCGGTAAGTCTGCGCAGCTGCGTCATAGGCTTCGCTGACGTCCAGGCGCGGGGTACCGGCCTGGTTGTACCAGCGCTTGAACTGGGTGAGGTCGACGCCGTTGGCGTCTTCCATGGCCTTGATGAAATCGTCGGTGGTCACCGCCTGGCCATCGTGGCGCTCGAAGTACAGGTCGCTGCCCTTGCGGAAGCCCTCGGCACCCAGCAGCGTGCGAACCATGCGCACCACTTCGGCACCCTTCTCGTACACGGTCAGGGTATAGAAGTTGGAGATTTCGATGAAGCTGTCCGGGCGCACCGGATGGGCCATGGGGCCGGCGTCTTCGGCGAACTGGTGGGTGCGCAGGTAGGCAACGTCCTCGATGCGCTTGACCGTGCGCGAGTTCATGTCGGCGCTGAACTCGGCATCGCGGAACACCGTGAAGCCTTCTTTGAGCGACAGCTGGAACCAGTCGCGGCAGGTCACGCGGTTGCCCGACCAGTTGTGGAAGTACTCGTGGGCGACAACACCCTCGACGCGCTGGTGGGCGGCATCGGTGGCGGTTTCGGCGCGGGCCAGCACGCAGCTCGAGTTGAAGATGTTCAGGCCCTTGTTTTCCATGGCGCCCATGTTGAAGTCGTTGACCGCGACGATCATGAAGATGTCCAGGTCGTACTCGCGGCCGTAGACTTCTTCATCCCAACGCATGGACTTCTTCAGGCTGACCATGGCGTGGTCGCACTTGTCGATGTTCTCGGGTTCGACGTAGATGCGCAGGGTCACGTCGCGGCCGGACTGGCGAGTAAAACTGTCTTCTACGCACCACAGGTCACCGGCCACCAGCGCGAACAGGTAGGCCGGCTTCATGAACGGGTCTTCCCAGGTCGCCCAGTGGCGGCCGTCTTCTGCCGGCCCGCTGCCGATCGGGTTGCCGTTGCTCAACAGCACCGGGTAGCGATGCTGCTCGGCGATCACCGTGGTGGTGAAGGTGCTCATCACGTCCGGGCGGTCGAGGTAGTAGGTGATCTTGCGGAAACCTTCGGCCTCGCACTGGGTGCAGAACATCTTGCCGGACTTGTACAGGCCTTCCAGCGCAGTGTTGCGCTCCGGGTGGATCTTCACGCTGGTGTCGAGGGTGAAACGTTCGGCCTTGGGCTGAACGGTCAGGCTGTCGGCGTCGAGCTGGTAGTCGCCCGCCTGCAGTTCCTGGTCGTCCAGCGAGGCGCGCAGCAGCTCCAGCTGCTGGCCATCGAGCTCCAGTGGCGGCAGGCCGGCACCGCGTGCCGGGTTGCGGCGCATGACCAGTTGCGCGTGGACCAGGGTGTGGTCCTCGAACAGCTCGAAGGTCAGGTGCGTCTCGTCGATCAGGTACTCGGGCGCCTGGTAATCCTTGAGGTAGATCACTTGCGGTTGTTCGGTACGCATGTGCAGGTCCTTTTTACTGGAGCACGGCCAACTGGTAGGCCGTGTACTTGCGAATATTGATCACGCCGGTGTCGAAGATCAGGTACTGGCCCTTGATGCCCAGCAGCGTGCCTTCGGCCACCGGGTCCTTGTCGAGGTTGAAGCTGACGATCTTTTTCGGATAGGCCTCGACCGGATAGCGCATCTCCACCACTTCGGCGTCTGCCAGCGGCTGGATCGCCTGCAGGCCGAAGCGGCCCTGCAGTTCGCGCAGGCCGTCGGCACAGGCTTCGAAGACCTGCTCGCGAATGGCGGGCAGGTCGAGCACTTCGGCGTCGCCCTTGAGCAGCGTGCGCCAGTTGGTGCGGTCCGGTACCTGGCTGCGCAGGATGTCTTCGACCAGGCCCGATTGCTGGCGGGTGGCCACGCGCATGATCGGCAGCGCCTGGCTGGCGCCCTGGTCGAGCCAGCGGGTGGGCAGCTGGGTGGCGCGGGTGATGCCGACCTTGATCCCCGACGAGTTGGCCAGGTACACCACGTGGTCGGTCATGCAGAACTGTTCGCCCCACGACGGCTCGCGGCAGGTGCCGGCGTCGTAGTGGCATTTTTCCGGGGCCATGATGCACACATCGCACTGGGCCAGCTTGGTCATGCACGGGTAGCAGTAACCCTGGCTGAAGCTGGTCTTGGTGCGTTTGCCGCAATGGCTGCAGTGAATGGCGCCGAGGTATTCCAGGCGCAGGCGCTGGCCGATCAGCGGGTTGACCGGCACCTGGGTGTCATCCAGGCGGAAGCTGTATTGCACCACCGGTGCCTGCAGGCTGACCGCCATCTTGCTCAAAGAGCCACGAGCGAGTTCGATCAATGTACCGAGTCCGACTTGAACAGAATGTTGGCAATGGGTGCGGACTTCGACGCGCACTCCTGCGGGCCCATGTAGCCGGTGCGCTGCTCTTCGGGCAGGTTTTTCATTTCCCAGGCGATCACCGCCTGCAGCGACAGTTCTTTCTGCTCGGCGGTGAGCTTGCGCCCGTCCGACCATTTGCCGATTTCCACGGCCAGTTTCAGGCTCTGGTAGATTTCCGGGGTAATGTTTTCGATCATTTGCGCGAAAGTGGACATAGTGTCTCCTGATTCAAGCCGACAGTTTACGCCGGGCCAGCGCCCCGCCCAAGAGCCCGGTCAGGCATCCGATGAGCAGCCCGCCGACGTGGGCAGCATTGGCGATCTGGCCGAAGCCGAGCTGGCCGACCACGCCGGTCAGGCAGATCACCAGCCAGAGCAGCATCATCACCAGCACGCCCTTGGGCAGGTTGAAGTAAGGGTTGGGCGCCAGCCACTGGTACAGCCAGACATGGCCGAGCAAGCCATAGAGCACGCCGGACAGGCCGCCGAACAGGCTCGGGCCACTGGTGTAGTGCTGGGCCAGGTTGGACACCAGGCTGAACAGCAGGGTCAGGCCCAGCAGCAGCCAGGGGCCCTGGCGCAGTTCTATGCGCTTGCCCAGCTCCCAGTACCACAGGCCGTTCATGGCCAGGTGCAGCACGCCGAAGTGCAGCAGCATGGGTGACACCAGGCGCCACCACTGGCCTTCGGCCAGGCCTTGGGCCAGCGGCGTGAAGTGCAGGTATTCACCCTGGACGCGGAAGTCGAGGAACGTGAACCAACTGATGACGTTCAGGTTGTCGCCAAGGCTGGTGAGGCCGGCGACGATCAGGCAGAGGACGAGGATGGTGGCGGTGACCTTGCAGGCTTTGGCCTGGTCTGCCAGGGAGGGCTGTGTAGGGGCATTCGCGGGTGAACCCGCTCCCACAGGGTCATGCGCAAGCTGTACGTCGGCGTTACCGTCCGGGAAGCGCTGGTACAGTTCGCGCACGTCGGCGGCCAGGGTGTCGGGGGCCCAGAGCACCTGATCCTCACCTTCCTCGCTCACCCGGTGCGGCACCTGCAGGCGCTGCAGCAGGTGGACGAAGCCGCTGAGGTCGACCGACAGCGGCAGGCGCATCACTTCGATGATATTCATTGATTGGCCTGCGGGCGTTCGACGTCGACCCAGACGAACTTGTGCGGGTCGATGCGGGTTTCATCATCCAGGCGGTAGGCCACCAGCTTGCCGTACAGCACCGCGCTGTAGTCCAGGCAGGCCAGGTTGGCGCGGATCGGCGCCGGGCGGCCGCTGCGCCAGTAGTGGCCGACGAACAGCATCGGTTCGTCTTCGGCATAGCGCAGCAGGGCATTTTTCTCGGTGTGGCTCAGGGGCGTGCGGGCAACTTCATCGGGCAGCGCATCGGGCTGGAAGACGATGTCGCCGTAGGTCTGCGGGTCTTCTTCCCAGAACTTGGTGCGGAAGAACGCGCGGGTCAGGCCGTCACCGCCGGTCAGGGTCAGGCCGTCCGGCAAGCGCATGTCGGTGCCGCGCAGCAGACGGTTGCACACGGTGGCGGCAAAGCTGCCGGACACCGCCGAAGCCTGGATGAAGTGCTCGTCGATACGCCCGCCAGGGTACTGCTGGCGCAGCGGCTCGATCAGCCGCGGGTCCCAGCAGGCGTGCACCAGGCGGA
This sequence comes from Pseudomonas sp. LRP2-20, assembly GCF_024349685.1. NCBI lineage: Bacteria > Pseudomonadati > Pseudomonadota > Gammaproteobacteria > Pseudomonadales > Pseudomonadaceae > Pseudomonas > Pseudomonas sp. LR2-20. The sequence continues at coordinate 4,380,549 of NZ_AP025944.1, forward strand.
AGCGCCCGGCGTCGACGAACAGCGGCAGGTCGTAGAACCACTGGACGAAGTCGTGCCAGTCGCCGGGGTGGTGGGCGAACTGGGTGAGGGTTTCGTCGATCAGCCGGGCGTGGCGCGGGGTGTGTTCGCGCACGAACGACTTGCCGCTGCCAGGCAATGCCGGGGTGACCCAGCCCAGGGCGTTGTACTCGTGGTTGCCCATGATGCAGAACGCCTGGCCGGCCTCGACCATGTCATGAACGATATGCAGCGCCTCGCGGATGCGCGGGCCACGGTCGACGATGTCGCCGAGGAACAATGCCTGCCGCCGCGGGTGGCGCCACACGCCACCGACGCGTTTGTAGCCCAGGGCGTCGAGCAAGCGTTCGAGGGTCAGTGCACAGCCATGCACGTCGCCGATGATGTCGAAACTGCGCGCCGGATCGAGCATCAGTCGTCCCTGCCTCCCAGGCGGCTGCCCCAGCCGAGTTTGGTGCGACACACCTCATAGTAGTTGTGGTCGAGCGGATGGATCAGGCGCAGCTTCTGCGGCTTCTTGCTCACCGTGATGGTATCGCCCGGGGCGCAGGTGAAGTGGTTCTGGCCGTCGCACGACACCTGGGGGTAGATCTGCAGGTCCTTGGACACCACGATCTTCAGCTCGCTGTTGCCGTCGACCACGATCGGCCGGCCCGAAAGGGTATGCGGGTACATCGGCACGATGACGATGGCGTCGAGCTTGGGGTGCATGATCGGGCCGCCGGCCGACAGCGCGTAGGCGGTGGAGCCGGTCGGGGTGGCGACGATCAGGCCGTCGGCCTTCTGGCTGCAGACGAACTGGCCATCGATGTAGATCTCGAACTCGATCATTCGCGTCGACTTGCCCGGGTGCAGGACCACGTCGTTGAGCGCGTCGCCCTGGCCGATGGCCTCGTGATGGCGGCGCACCTCGGCCTGCAGCAGGAAGCGGTTTTCCACCAGGTAGTGGCCGTCGAGCACTTCGGCGACTTTCTGCTCCAGCTCGTCCGGGCGGATATCGGTCAGAAAGCCCAGGTTGCCGCGGTTGATACCCAGCACCGGCACATTGTGCCGGGCCAACGCGCGGGCGGCGCCAAGCAGGCTACCATCGCCACCGACCACGATGACCAGGTCGCAGACCTCGCCGAGCAGCTTGCGCGTCGAGGTTTGCAAGCCGTGGCCGGGCAGCACTTCGGCGATGGTGTCCTCGAGGATCACGTGCAGGTGGCGCTCGAGGAGGAATTTTTTCAGTCGGCGAATGGTGTCGAGCACCTGCGAGCTGCCAAGGCGGCCGATGATACCGATATTGCGAAATTGCTCCATGGGGCTCCTGCGAGGCTCTGCGGCGGGGTGACGATGTCGCGATTATGGGCGAAACGACCGGGCAGCGGCAAACCGGCTATGCTCGCAGCATGATGCCATTTGCCGAGCTCCATGAGCTGCCCCGCCGCTTGCGCCGCCCTGCCGTGCGCGACCTGGCCTGGACCCTGCTGTCGCCCGCGCTGTTGAGCGCCCCGCCCTGCCCCCAGCGCCATCCGCTGGCGGGTAGCGCCTGGGTGGGCGATCCGCAGCGCCTGCACGACTGGCTGCGTGCCCTGGATGCGGATGATCTGCCCCTGCGCGACTGGTTGGCAAAGATCACCAGCCGGCGCCTGGGGCTGTACTACGAAGGTCTGTGGCAGTTCGCCCTGGCGCAAGCGCCCGGGGTCGAGTTGCTGGCGTCCAACCTGGCGATTCGCGCGGGCGGGCGGACCTTGGGCGAGCTGGATATTCTGCTGCGCGATGGCGAAGGCACTCACCATCTGGAGTTGGCGATCAAGCTCTACCTGGGGCCGACCGTGGACGACGGGCGCGACCCGGCGCACTGGCTCGGGCCTGGCTGCCACGATCGGCTCGGCAGCAAACTGGCACACCTGGCCGGGCATCAGTTGCCCATGTCGGGAGACTCACAGAGTCGTGAAGCACTGGCAGCTGTAGGGGTGGACCAGGTGCAGGCACACCTGTGGCTGGGCGGCTACCTGTTCTATCCGTGGCCTGGGCAAGCCCGGCCGCCTGCAGGTGCCAACCCCCAGCATCTGCGCGGGCGCTGGGCAAGGCGAAGCGACTGGCACATGGCAGCGGATGAACACTGGCAACCACTGGCGCGGCATGCCTGGCTGGCGCCAGCGCGGGTCGAGGCGGACGAATGCTGGACGGTGCAGCGGTCTGGAGACTGGCTGAAGCAGCTGGACGAGCATGCACCGGCGCAGTTGCTGGTCAGGCTGGAGCCTGATGACGAGGGCGCCTGGCAGGAAGCCGAGCGCTTGTTTCTGGTGGCTGACAGTTGGCCGCATTTGCCCAGCAATTGATTTTGCCTGCCCTGGCCCTTTCGCGGGTAAACCCGCTCCCACAGGTACATCACAGCCTGCGAACTCTGTGGTGACTCTGTGGGAGCGGGTTTACCCGCGAAAGGGGCGCCACTGACAACACAAATTTCACCGACCTGGCGCAAAACTATATTCCCGGATAGCGATTACAGTTACCCCAGAGCGCCAGCAAGAGCGCCATTCCAACCTGATGACGAGGACCGATCATGGTTTCATCCACCCCCGCGCCCCATTACGCACGCCTGTCCATCGCCCTGCATTGGCTGATGCTGGTGCTGCTGGCCGCCGTTTACGCCTGCATCGAATTCCGAGGCCTGTTCCCCAAGGACAGCGCCGAACGCAACCTGATGAAAGACCTGCACTTCATGCTCGGCCTGAGTGTGTTCGTGCTGGTCTGGCTGCGCCTGGCCGTGCGCCTGGTCCGCCCGACCCCGCCGATCGTGCCCAAGCCGCCGGCCTGGCAGACTGGCCTTGCGCACCTGATGCACCTGGCACTGTACCTGCTGATGATCGGCCTGCCGCTGGCCGGCTGGCTGATTCTCAGTGCCGCCGACAAGCCGGTGCCGTTCTTTGGCCTGGAGCTGCCGCACCTGATCGGCCCGGACCCGGACCAGGCCAAGTTCATCAAAGGCTGGCATGAGCGGGTGGCGTCCTGGGGCTACTGGCTGATCGGCCTGCATGCGCTGGCCGGGCTGTATCACCACTACGTGCAGCGCGACAACACGCTGCTGCGCATGCTGCCCTACAAGTAACCGCGCCGGCCCTGCAGGCCGCCGCTATGCACGAAGATCAGGCGGGTACCGGGCGCGAACAACCCGGCCTCGACCTGATCACGCAGGGCCAGCAAGGCCTTGCCGGTATACAGGGCTTCCAGCGGCACGCCACTGTGCCGCTCGCTCTCGGCGATGAAGGCCAGCAACTCATCATCGAATTTTCCAAAGCCACCTCGGCAGGCGTCGTGCAACTGGTAGCCCTGCATGCCAGCCAGCTCGGCGACTGTCTGCGGCACGCCGTGATCCCTCGGCACCGCCAGGGCACCATGCACCGTATGTGCCCCTGCCTCGGCAAGGGCCAGGCCGGCCAAGGTCGTGCCGGTACCTGCGGCCAGCCACCAGGCGTCGTAGCCCGACCATCCCAGCGCAGGCAACTGCGAACGGGCCTGCTCGACGATCAGCGCGCAACCCTCGGCACCCGCGGCTCCGCCACCGCCCTCAGGAATGCAGTGCCAGCCCGGATAACGAGCCTGCCAAGGCGCCCAGAAACCCGCTTCATGGCGTGCGCGATAGCCGCCGTAACCCAGCCAGTGCAATTCCATGCCCAACCCTTGCAGGTCGCGCACCGTGGGGGTGTCCTGGGGGTGGCCGCGCAACAGGCCGGCGGTGGCGAAGCCAAAGCGTTTGCCGGCGGCAGCCAGGGCGTGCAGGTGGTTGGAATGATTGCCGCCCAGGCTGATCAGGCCGGGGGCGCCGGACTCACGGGCCTGCTGCAGGTGGTGGCGGAGCTTGAACCACTTGTTGCCGCTGATCAGGGGGTCGATCAGGTCCAGGCGCAGGATGGCGGCCATGACTTGGGCCATTTCCAGCCAGGGCAGGCTGAAGGGTTGCAGTGGGGCATCGGGGAGGTTCAGGAAAGAGTTGGGCATCGCCCGAGTTTAACCGAGAAATCCCCGGGGCCGCCTTGCGGCCCATCGCCGGCAAGCGCGGCTCCCACAGGGTTACCGCGCAAGTCTCACGGCTAGCGCAATACCTGTGGGAGCCGCGCTTGCCGGCGAAAGGGGTGCAAAGCACCCCCGGCGATCTCAGAGTTCAGCGGCCAATCGAGACCCTTGGTTGATCGCCCGCTTGGCATCCAGCTCGGCCGCCACATCGGCGCCACCGATCAGGTGCACCGACTGCCCCGCCGCCAGCAGCCCTTCATGCAGCTCACGCAACGGCTCCTGCCCGGCGCAGATCACCACGTTGTCCACTGCCAGCACCTGCGGTTCCCCGTCGCCAACGCGAATGTGCAGGCCGGCGTCGTCGATCTGCAGGTACTCGACACTGTTGAGCATCTGCACCTGCTTGTTCTTCAGCCCGGTCCGGTGAATCCAGCCGGTGGTCTTGCCCAGGCCGTCGCCGACCTTGGATTTCTTGCGCTGCAACAGGTACACCTGACGCGCGGGCGCATGCGGCTCGGCTGTAATCCCGGCAACCCCCCCGCGCGCCTCCAGGCGCGTATCGATCCCCCACTCTTTCCAGAACGCTTCGCGGTCCTGGCTGCTGGCCACGCCCTGGTGCACCAGGTACTCGGAAACGTCGAAACCGATGCCCCCCGCACCAATCACCGCAACCGACTTGCCGACCGGTTTGCGCTCGAGCAACACGTCCAGGTAACTGAGCACCTTGGCATGCTCGACACCTGGGATGGCCGGGGTACGCGGCGCAATACCGGTGGCCAGGATGATCTCGTCGTAACCACCGCCTGCCAGCGCCTGCACATCGACCCGGGTATTCAGGCGCAGCTCGACACCGGTGCTTTTCACCTTGTTGCGGAAGTAGCGCAAGGTCTCGTGAAATTCCTCCTTGCCCGGTACCCGCTTGGCCACGTTGAACTGCCCGCCAATCTCGCTGGCGGCATCGAACAGTGTCACCTCATGGCCGCGCTCGGCCGCCACGGTGGCCGCTGCCAGGCCCGCCGGGCCGGCACCGACCACGGCGATGCGCTTCACCGCGCGCACCGGCAGGTAGTTGAGCTCGGTTTCGTGGCAGGCGCGCGGGTTGACCAGGCAGCTGGTGAGTTTGCCACCGAAGGTGTGGTCCAGGCAGGCCTGGTTGCAACCGATGCAGGTGTTGATCTCGTCAGCACGCCCTGCGGCCGCCTTGTTGACGAAGTCCGCATCGGCGAGGAACGGCCTGGCCATGGAGACCATGTCGGCATCGCCCTCGGCCAGCACGGCTTCGGCCACCTCCGGTGTGTTGATGCGGTTGGTGGTGATCAGCGGGATGTTCACAGCGCCGCGCAGCTTGGCGGTGACCTTGCTGAACGCCGCACGCGGCACCTTGGTGGCGATGGTCGGGATGCGCGCCTCGTGCCAGCCGATGCCGGTGTTGATCAGCGTCGCGCCGGCCTGCTCGATGGCCTTGGCCAGCAGCTCGATTTCGTCCCAGGTGCTGCCGCCCTCGACCAGGTCGAGCATCGACAGGCGGAAGATGATGATGAAGTTCGGCCCTACCGCCTCGCGCACGCGGGTGACGATCTGTACCGCCAGACGCATGCGGTTCTCGTAGCTGCCACCCCAGCGATCGGTGCGATGGTTGGTGTGGGCAGCGAGGAACTGGTTGATGAAGTAGCCTTCCGAACCCATGATCTCGACGCCATCGTAGCCGGCACGCTGGGCCAGCACGGCACAGTTTACGAAGTCGGCGATCTGCTTCTCGATACCCGCTTCGTCCAGTTCCTTGGGTTTGAACGGGTTGATCGGCGCCTGGATCGCACTCGGTGCCACTTGCCGCGGGCTATAGGCGTAGCGCCCGGCATGCAGGATCTGCAGGCAGATCTTGCCACCTGCGGCATGCACGGCTTCGGTGACGATGCGGTGCTTGTCAGCCTCTTCCTCGGTGCTGAGCTTGGCAGCGCCGGCGTACACCCCACCCTCATCGTTCGGCGCGATGCCGCCAGTGACCATCAGGCCAACGCCGCCACGGGCACGCTCGGCAAAATACGCCGCCATGCGCTCGAAACCACTCGGGCGCTCTTCGAGGCCGGTGTGCATCGAGCCCATCAGGGTGCGGTTGCGCAAGGTGGTGAAGCCCAGATCCAGCGGGGCCAGCAAATGCGGATAGCGGTCGGCAGCCATGGTACGGTTCCCCAGGTGGCGTGATCACGGAATGCGGGCGCCTCAGCGGGTGCCCGTCGTTTGTCTGCCTGCGACATTAAACAGCTGTTTGAACGCGCTCAATGATCGAAACTGACAAGTTATTGATCCGTGCGCACAGCAGTACTACCCTAGGTAACCCTCGTTTCCCAAGGCACTTCACCGCTTCATGCGAAAACTCCTGGCAGGCGCCCTGGCGCTGGTGATGATTGCTGCCCTCTGCGGCTACGGCCTCTGGACCCAACAGCGCCCGGAAGGCCACTACCTCTCCGATCTGCGCATCGAACTGGCGCTCAACCATGGCGTGCCGGGCGAGCATGGCAACCTGCTTGGCATCGAGCCGCTGCTGTTCCCCAGCGACTACCAGAACCTGCAACGTCTGCACCGCAAGCTTTCGGCCTACCTGGAGCAGGCACGCGCCAAGGGCCTGGTTGGCCCGCGCACGGTCGTGGTGCTACCGGAACACATCGGCACCTGGCTATGGGCTCGCGGCGAAAAGAATGAGCTGTACCAGGCCACCCGCAACCGTGATGCCGAGCAATGGCTGGAGCTGAGCAACCCGCTGCGCTATGGCCTGGCAATGCTGAGCGCCAATGGCGATGATCGGCGCGCCGATGCCCACCTGCGCATGAAAGCCCAGCAGATGGCCAGCGATTATCAGCAACTGTTCGGCGGCCTGGCCAAGGAGTTCGGCGTGACCCTGGTAGCCGGCTCGATCGTGCTACCCGCCCCGTACGTCGATCAAGGCGTGCTGCACATTGGCCCCGGGCCGCTGTACAACACCAGCATGGTGTTCGCCGCAGATGGCTCGCTGCTGGGCCAACCGCAACACCAGCAATACCCCGACAGCGAAACACGGCGCTACATCCACCATGGCCGGCATTTCCCGTTGCAAGTGGTGCAGACCCCCGCCGGGCGCCTCGGCGTGCTGATTGGCAGCGACAGCTGGTACCCCGAGAACCAGCATCAGTTGCAGCAACAGCAAGTCCAGCTGGTCGCCAACCCGGTGTTTCTCAGCGGCAAAGATAGCTGGGATGCCCCCTGGCGCGGCAATCGCCACCAGGACGCCGCTGCCGAGCTGAGCCTGCAACGCGGCGAGGTCAGCGAGCAGACCGCCTGGCAACGCCTGACCCAGGCCGCAGGTGACAGCGTCAGCAGCATGAGCGTGTTCATGCGTGGGCAGTTCTGGGAACAGGGCAGCGACGGCCAGGGCTTCGCCCATCAGGCAGGTGAGTTGCTGGCGGGCCCTCCCAGTCACGGCGCGCGCCTGCTCAACCTGTGGCTGTAGGCGCATGAGCCGCCCCCGCGTGCGCCTGGGTGACCTTTCGGTGGGGTTCGTCCAACCCCTGGCCGAGGCTCTGCGCGAGCAAGGCCATGATCCGGCGCCACTCCTGCAGCAATACGGGCTCGATGCCGCACGCCTGGCCGAAGCCGGTGCGCGCCTGTCGATCCCGCGCTACATGCACCTTGGGCATGCGGCCATCGCGCTGTGTGGCGAGCCCGCGCTGGGCCTGCGCATGGGGCGCCTAAGCCGCCTGGCCCAGGCCGGATTGGCCGGCGTCACAGCGGCCCAGGCCCCTACCTTGGGTGAGGCGGCACGCACGCTGCTGCGCTTCGAGCCACTGTACGCCGCCAACTACCGTGGCCACTCCAGCTACCAGGAAGACGCCCAGGGCGCGTGGCTGGGTTTCTATTCGATCAGCCCCTACAATGACTACAACCGCTTTGTGGTCGACTCGCTGCTGGCCGGCTGGCTGGCCCAGCTCGCCGCCCTGGCTGGCACCCCTTTGCAGGCCGAGCGCCTGGAGGTCGAATTCGAGGCACCGGCCTACGCCAACGGGTATCAATCCCTTTGCAGCACCCCCGTGCAGTTCACCGCCAACGCCAACCGCTTGCGCCTGAGCCGGAGCACGCTGGAACTGGCCAACCCACAGCACTGCCCAAGCACCTTCGGCCACCTGTTGCAGTTGTGTGAAGCGGAAATGCTCCAGCGCACCCGGGTGCGCAGCCTGGGCGAGCGCATTACCCACCTGCTCGGGCCGTTGCTCAATGGCGGCCGGGAACCCGACCTGGAAGAAGTGGCATTGCACCTGCAACTGCCCACCTGGACACTGCGCCGCAAGCTGGCCGAAGAAGGCACGCGCTTTCGTGACTTGCTCAATGACACGCGGCGTGACCTTGCCGAGGCCTATATCCGCGATACGGAGCTGGCCTTTGGCGAGATCGCCTATCTGTTGGGGTTTGCTTCGGCAGAGGCCTTCCAGCGCGCATTCAAGCGCTGGACGGGCCTTACGCCGGGGGAGTTTCGCCGCAGCCAGCGGCGAGCAGGTTAAAGCTCTGTAGCGTCGTCTGCCGGCTCTGGCGGATCCAGTTCGTAAGCTTGGAACTCGAGCAGCTCTTCCTGATAGTCATCCATCGCCCTGCTTCCTCTTCTCATCTGTCTTCATTGGTCATGCCTTCAACCTAAACGAGCCGGGTGAAGGAATAATGACAAGTCCATGAGTGGTAAACGTAGCAGGTGTTCAGGAACTTATCGCCGCTCATCTGTAACAGCGAATTAAAGCGAGGACGGCGCCGGCGCTGCAGGCTGGGCATCCTGCTGCACCTGAATCGGGGCAGCCTCCGCTGGCGGTGCCACCGGTTGCGAACCCTGGCTGTCATCGACCAGCGGTTTGGCCACCGCTTCACTGGCAGGCGCAGCCGCCGCAGGAGCAGAAGCAGAAGCAGAAGCAGCGTCAACCAACGGTGCAGCCGCTGGCGGTGCAACAGCAGGGGCCACCGAGGCTTGCTCCGGCAAGCCCAGGTCCGGCGCCGGCTTCTCGGGCTTGGCCACGGGCGCCTCGACCTTGGCCTTGGCAACCTTCTTCGGCTTGGGCAGGAAGCTTTCGACCAGGGCGAAGTAACGGTCATAGAACTGCGCCGCCGTCACCGTTTCGCTGGCGACCTTGACCATCGAATCGTCGCTGGACCCGATCGGCATGGATACCGAACCGAGCACACCGACACCCAGGCTAGCCGAACTGTTGGACTTCTTCAGGCTGTAGCGGTCCTGCAGGGCGTTGGCGAACATGGTCGAACGCTTGTCGTCGTTGACGTCTGGCGCACAGGTCACGTTGAAGCTGATCTGCAGGTGGTTTTCGCTGTTCTGCTGGAAGCTCTTGTTGCCCATCACCTGGTTGGCACCACTGCTGGTGATGATGTAGCCCTGGCTGAGCAACGCACGGCGGGCCGCTTCGCAGGAGCCGGCATCGGTCACCGGGAAGCTGCGCGAGTAAGTCCCCGAGTCGTCGAAGTTCTCGTGCTCGTAGATGGCGGCTTTCTTCGAAGAGCAACCGGTCACGCCCGCCAGCACCAGGGCCAGCCCGAGCGCACCAAAGACGGATGACTTGGTCATTGCGAATTCCGGGAAAGTCAAAAAGATGCCTATTGTGCATCACTGCAGGCAAGCACAGGAACCGTTGATCGGTGAAGAGTCTGTCAGGTTCGTGTAAATCTGGTCGCCGGCATGGTCCAGAAACGAAAAAAGCGACCCTAAGGTCGCTTTCTCGTTGCTTCAAGGCGTTCAAGGGGCCTTGAAGCGAAGATGGCGCAGCGGACGGGACTCGAACCCGCGACCCCCGGCGTGACAGGCCGGTATTCTAACCGACTGAACTACCGCTGCGTATCATTCAGGCTTGCGCCCGATTGAAACCTGGGTCTACCCTTCCGGCGCTATAGCCTCAGGGCAGGCACAAAAAAAGCGATATTTGATCGCTTCATTTGTGTGTGCTTCAAGGTGTTCTAGGGACCTTGAAACGAAGATGGCGCAGCGGACGGGACTCGAACCCGCGACCCCCGGCGTGACAGGCCGGTATTCTAACCGACTGAACTACCGCTGCGTATCGTTCAGGCTTACGCCTGATTGAAACTGGGATCAGTCTATGGCATTTCGCCTTCGACTTCAGACCGGTGCCAGGCACCCATCTGTTACTGAAAAATGGCGCAGCGGACGGGACTCGAACCCGCGACCCCCGGCGTGACAGGCCGGTATTCTAACCGACTGAACTACCGCTGCGCAGTGCGTTTCTCTCCGGCTATCAGCTTCATCTGAAGCGTCCAGCGCTAGAAACACTCTCAGGAAGTGGTGGGTGATGACGGGATCGAACCGCCGACCCTCTGCTTGTAAGGCAGATGCTCTCCCGGCTGAGCTAATCACCCTCGCGATGTTGCTTGTTGCGTTTGCTTCGCTGAGGCCGCGAAATTTACGCAGGTGCCGAAGCTAAGTCAATAGCCCCGTTGAATTTTTTTCAAAAAAGCCAAAAAAGCAAAAGGGACCTTCGGTCCCCTTCGCGTGTGGCGGCCTACTCAGGTGTAGATCATCTTGCGGGTCATGCCGCCGTCGACAACGAACTCCTGGCCCGTGACGAACCCGGCCTGGCGCGACAGCAACCAGGCAACCATGGCCGCCACATCTTCCACGGTCCCCACCCTGCCCGTCGGATGCTGGGCATGGTCGGCATCGGTCAATGGCTCGGCACGGCGCTGGGACGGATCACGGGCATCGATCCAGCCCGGGCTCACCGCATTGACGCGGATCTCCGGGCCCAGGCTCATGGCCAGGGCGTGGGTCAAGGCCACCAGGCCACCCTTGCTCGCCGCATAGGCCTCGGTGTCCGGCTCGGATTGCCGGGCACGGGTCGAGGTCAAGTTGACGATTGCACCATTGTGCGCGCGCAGGTACGGCGCACAATGCTTGGCCAGCAGCATGGGGCCATTGAGATTGACCGCCAGCACCCGATTCCACTGTGCCAGGCTCAGGCTTTCGAGGGTCTGGTTGTGCGGGTTGGCGATCGCCGCGTTGCACACCAGGGCATCCAGGCGCCCGAACTGGCCGAGCACTTCGGACACCCCGGCACTGACCTGGGCCTCATCGGCCACGTCCATGGTGATGAACCAGGCGTTTTCGCCCAGGGCCTTGGCCACCTTGGCACCGCGCTGGCGGTCGAGGTCGCTGAGTACCACTTGCCAACCTTCGCAGATCAACCAGGCGGCAATGCCCAGGCCGATGCCGCGGGCGGCACCGGTGACCAGGGCAACCCGGCCGTTATGGCCTGGCGCACCGCCGCGGATTTCCATCACAGCACCGCCAACCCACGGGCGAGGTCCGCCTGCAGGTCAGCCACGTCTTCCAGGCCCACGGCAACCCGGATCAGGCTGTCGCGAATGCCCGCCGCTTCACGCTCCTGCGGCGTCAGGCGGCCGTGGGAGGTGGTGGCCGGGTGGGCGATGGTGGTCTTGCTGTCGCCAAGGTTGGTGGTGATCGAAATCACCCGGGTCGCATCGATGAAGCGCCAGGCGCCTGCTTTGCCACCCTTGACCTCGAAGCTGACCACCGCGCCGAAGCCGCTCATCTGGCGCTTGGCCAGCTCGTGCTGCGGGTGGCTTGGCAGGCCGGCGTAATGCACCTTCTCCACACCGTCCTGCTGCTCCAGCCATTCGGCCAGGCGCTGGGCGCTCTCGCAATGCGCACGCATGCGCAGCTTGAGGGTTTCCAGGCCCTTGGTGAAGATCCAGGCGTTGAACGGGCTGAGGGTCGGCCCCGCAGTACGCAGGAAGCCCACCACTTCTTTCATCTGCTCGGCGCGGCCGGCGACCACGCCACCCATGCAACGGCCCTGGCCGTCGATGAACTTGGTGGCTGAGTGGAACACGATGTCGGCACCCAGCTTGAGCGGCTGCTGCAAGGCCGGCGTGCTGAAGCAGTTGTCTACCACCAGCATGGCGCCACGGGCGTGGGCAATTTCAGCCAGCGCAGTGATGTCGACCAGTTCGGCGAGCGGGTTTGAAGGCGATTCGACGATCAGCAGCTTGGTGTTGTCCTTGATGGCCTTTTCCCAGCCAGTGAGATCGACCAGTGGCACGTAGTCCACCTGCACACCAAAGCGCTTGAAGTACTTCTCGAACAGGCTGATGGTCGAGCCGAACACGCTCTGCGACACCAGCACATGGTCGCCGGCACTGCACAGCGACATCACCACGGCAAGGATCGCCGCCATGCCGGTGGAAGTGGCCACGGCCTGCTCGGCACCTTCCATGGCCGCCAGGCGCTCTTCGAACGCACGCACGGACGGGTTGGTGTAGCGCGAATAGACGTTGCCCGGCGTTTCGCCGGCAAAACGCGCAGCGGCATCGGCCGCCGTGCGGAACACATAGCTGGAGGTCAGGAACAGCGCTTCGCTGTGCTCGGCCTCCGGTGTACGGTTTTGACCGGCGCGTACCGCCAGGGTGTCGAAACCGACACCCTCGAGGTCACTGTCCAGTCGCCCGGCATCCCATTGATCCGTCATGCCGTCGCTCCCAAATCAGTTGTTGTAGAGGTCGATGATCGCGCTAACGGCCTGGTTCTTGACCTTGGCCAGGTCGTTACGGGCCTGTTCGATACGGTCAAGGTAGGCTTCGTCGATGTCACCGGTGACGTATTCACCGTTGAACACCGCGCAATCGAAGTGATCGATCTTGATCTTGCCGCCACCGACCGAATCGATCAGGTCAGGCAGGTCCTGGTAGACCAGCCAGTCGGCGCCGATCAACTCGGCCACCTGTTCGGTGGTACGGTTGTGGGCGATCAGTTCGTGAACACTCGGCATGTCGATGCCGTAGACGTTGGGGTAGCGCACCGCAGGGGCTGCGGAGCAGAAGTAGACGTTCTTGGCGCCAGCTTCGCGGGCCATCTGGATGATCTGCTTGCAGGTGGTGCCGCGCACGATCGAGTCATCGACCAGCATCACGTTCTTGCCGCGGAATTCCAGCTCGATGGCGTTGAGCTTCTGGCGCACCGATTTCTTCCGTGCAGCCTGGCCAGGCATGATGAAGGTACGGCCGATGTAACGGTTCTTGACGAAGCCTTCGCGGAACTTCACGCCCAGACGGTTGGCCAGCTCCAGCGCGGCAGTGCGGCTGGTGTCCGGGATCGGGATGACCACGTCGATATCGTGCTCCGGGCGCTCGCGCATGATCTTGTCGGCGAGTTTTTCACCCATGCGTAGACGGGCCTTGTATACCGAGATACCGTCGATGATCGAGTCCGGGCGGGCCAGGTAGACGTGCTCGAAGATGCACGGCTGCAGCTTCGGCGCTTCGGCGCACTGCTTGGTGTACAGCTGGCCTTCTTCGGTGATGTACACCGCTTCGCCCGGCGCCAGGTCGCGGATCAGGGTGAAGCCGAGTACGTCCAGAGCGACGCTTTCCGAGGCGATCATGTATTCCACGCCTTCGTCGGTGTGCCGCTGGCCGAACACCACCGGGCGGATGCCGTTCGGATCACGGAAGCCGACGATGCCGTAACCGGTGATCATCGCGACCACTGCGTAGCCACCGACGCAACGGCTGTGCACGTGGGAAACCGCGGCGAACACGTCTTCTTCGGTCGGCTGCAGCTTGCCACGCACGGCCAGCTCGTGGGCGAACACGTTCAGCAGCACTTCCGAATCGGAATTGGTGTTGACGTGGCGCAGGTCGGACTCGTAGATCTCCTTGGCCAACTGCTCGACGTTGGTCAGGTTGCCGTTGTGCGCCAGGGTGATGCCGTACGGCGAGTTGACGTAGAACGGCTGGGCCTCGGCCGAGGTCGAGCTGCCCGCGGTCGGGTAGCGCACGTGGCCGATGCCGATGCTGCCAACCAGGCGCTGCATGTGGCGCTGCTGGAAGACGTCGCGCACCAGGCCATTATCCTTGCGCAGGAACAACCGGCCGTCGTGGCTGGTCACGATACCGGCAGCGTCCTGGCCGCGGTGCTGGAGGACCGTAAGCGCGTCATACAGCGCCTGATTGACGTTCGACTTACCGACGATACCGACGATGCCACACATGCGACGCAACCCCTACTTTGATGAAACTTGAACGAACAGCGCTCAGGGCTTTGCCGGCCCGAGCAACTGCTCCTTGAATGGAAGATCAGCCGGAGCGCTGATCACCCCACTGGAAGTCCACTGACCGGTGAAACCCAGGATCAGGTTTTTCGACCAGTCAGCGACCAATAGAAACTGTGGAATCAGACGTGATTCCTGCCACCAGGTGTCTTGTTGCACCGGCCCCAGGCTGAGCAGCCCAACGGCCACCACCACCAGCAAGGCTCCGCGCGCGGCGCCAAAGGCCATGCCGAGGAAACGATCGGTGCCGGACAGCCCGGTCACGCGGATCAGCTCGCCGATGAGGAAGTTGAGCATGGCCCCCACCAGCAGGGTGGCGACGAAAAGAATGGCGCAGCCGGCGATGATGCGCATCGACGGCGTCTGGATATAGCTCTCAAGGTACACCGAAAGCGACCCACCGAACATCCAGGCGACCGCCCCTGCAACGATCCAGATGAGCAGGGACAAGGCTTCCTTGACGAAGCCGCGCTTGAGACTGATCAGTGTGGAGACGGCGATGATCGCGATGATCGCCCAATCAACCAGGGTAAAGGCCACGGTGCTGCCTGCAGACGTTTGAGGCGGCGCATTTTATCAGAGCAAAAGGCCGGGAGTAAGCGGAATGTCAGGTGGATCGGCGGGTCAGGTTTTCAGGCCTGCGCCGCCCCCCTGTAGGAGCGGCCGTGCTCAGCCTTTTTCAGGCTGGAATCGCGTCACGAAGCCATTGAGCTTCTGCTGGCGGTTGATCACGTCTTTCAGCTTGTCAGCCTCGGCGCGCTCGATCAGCGGCCCGACATACACCCGGTTCATGCCACCGGCTGAGCGGATATAGGCGTTGTAGCCCTGGCTGCGCAGGGTCTTCTGCAGGTTCTCGGCGCCGGCCCGGCTGGACAGGCTGGCCAGCTGGATCGACCAGCTCACCGGCAAGCCATTGACGTCAATCTTCGACGGCGCAGGCGCAGTCGCCACCGGCGTTGCTACCTTGGCAGCTGGCGCTGGCGCTGGCACAGGCGTCTGCGGCTTGGGCTGGGCCTGCACCTGCGCCTGCACTTGGGTCTGGGGCTGGGGCTGGGGCTGAGTCTGCGGCGACGGCGTGATCGGCTGGCTCGGCGCCCTCACCGGTGCCGTGGACTCGTTGACCACCACCGGCGACGGCTCTGGTGCCTCCGGCAGCGGCTGCGGCTCAGGTACTGCCACCGGTTCCACCTTGACTTCCGGCAGGTTCGGCATGGCAGGCGCCTGCGGGGCGTCGACACGCACCGTGCGCATTTCGTCCTGGCGGGTGAACAGCATCGGCAGGAAGATCACCGCCAGCGCCACCAGCACCAAAGCACCTACCATGCGCTGTTTCATCCCTTTGTCCAGCACTGCCATCTAGTCACCCCTCCAGGGCCTGCCGCTCCAGCCATTCCAGGGCTTCGGCGACACAGAAAAACGAACCGAACAGCAGAATCTGGTCATCTGCCGTCGCCTGTGCGCATTGCCCCTCAAGGGCCGCGTCGACACTGGCGTAAGACTTCACCGCAGCGCCGTGGTTCGTCAAGGCAGCAGCCAATTCGGCAGCCGGACGGCTGCGTGGCGTGTGCAGTGGCGCAACCGCCCACTCATCGACCAGCTCGTGCAGCGGCGCGATGACACCCTGCAGATCCTTGTCGGCGAGCAAGCCGAACACCGCCAGGCGACGACCTTTCAGCGGGCGTGCGGCCAGACGCCGGGCCAGATACTCGGCAGCATGCGGGTTGTGCCCGACATCCAGCAGCAGCTCCACCGCCCTGCCATGCCAGGTCAACTGGCGACGATCGAGGCGCCCGGTAATGCGGGTGTCGAGCAAAGCCTGGCGGATCTGTCCGCCATCCCACGGCAAGCCCATCAGCAGGTAGGCCTGCAGGGCCAGGGTGGCGTTCTCCATCGGCAGATCGAGCAGCGGCAGGCCATGCAACTCGACTGGCTTGCCGTCTGCCGTGACCCCGCGCCAATCCCAGCCTCCGTCACCGCTTGCCAGGTCGAAATCACGGCCACGCAGGAACAGCGGCGCAGCCAGTTCGGCGGCCTTGTCCAGTAGCGGCCGAGGGGGATCGAGATCACCGCACAGCGCCGGCTTGCCCGCTCGGAAGATGCCGGCCTTCTCGAAGGCCACCAGCTCGCGGGTATCGCCCAGGTAGTCGACATGATCGACGCCGATGCTGGTCACCAGCGCCAGGTCGGCATCCACCACGTTCACGGTGTCCAGGCGGCCACCGAGGCCCACTTCGAGCACCACGGCATCCAGCTGCGACTGGTAGAACAACCAGAACGCCGCCAGCGTGCCCATTTCGAAGTAGGTCAGGGAAATTTCGCCCCGCGCCGCCTCGACGGCGGCAAAGGCTTCGCACAGGCGCTCATCGCTGGCTTCCTGGCCATCGATCAGTACCCGTTCGTTGTAGCGCAGCAGGTGGGGCGAGCTGTACACGCCCACCCTCAGCCCCTGGGCGCGCAACAGCGAGGCCACGAAGGCGCAGGTCGAGCCCTTGCCGTTGGTGCCAGTCACCGTTACCACGCGTGGCGCCAGCTTGCCCAGCGCCAGCCGGGCAAGCACCTTCTGCGACCGTTCCAGGCCCATGTCGATGGCCGAGGGGTGCAGCTGCTCGAGGTAGGCGAGCCACTCGCCCAGGGATCGTTGTTTCATCACGCGACCGCAGCGACCTCACGGGCCTGCTCTGGGGTTGGCTGGCCGGTCATCTGCGCCAGCAGGCGGGCCAGACGCGGGCGCAGCTCGCCACGGGAGATGATCAGGTCGATGGCACCGTGCTCCAGCAGGAACTCGCTGCGCTGGAAGCCTTCCGGCAGTTTTTCGCGTACGGTCTGCTCGATCACGCGCGGGCCGGCGAAGCCGATCAGCGCCTTCGGCTCACCGACGATGACGTCACCGAGCATTGCCAGGCTGGCAGAAACACCGCCGTAGACCGGGTCGGTCAGCACCGAAATGAACGGAATGCCTTCTTCGCGCAGGCGTGCCAGCACGGCCGAGGTCTTGGCCATCTGCATCAGCGAGATCAGCGCTTCCTGCATGCGCGCACCGCCGGAGGCGGAGAAGCAGACCATCGGGCAGCGGTTTTCCAGGGCGTAGTTGGCGGCGCGCACGAAGCGCTCACCGACGATGGCACCCATGGAACCGCCCATGAACGAGAACTCGAAGGCGCTGACCACGATCGGCATGCCCATCAGGGTACCGCTCATGGAGATCAGGGCATCTTTTTCGCCGGTCTGCTTCTGCGCAGCGGTCAGGCGGTCCTTGTACTTCTTGCCGTCACGGAACTTCAGGCGGTCGACCGGTTCCAGCTCGGCGCCCAGCTCGGCGCGGCCTTCCGGGTCGAGGAAGATGTCGATGCGGGCACGTGCACCGATGCGCATGTGGTGGTTGCACTTGGGGCAGACATCCAGGGTCTTTTCCAGCTCCGGACGATACAGCACGGCCTCGCAGGCCGGGCACTTGTGCCACAGGCCTTCCGGCACCGAGCTCTTCTTCACCTCGGAACGCATGATCGAAGGGATCAGTTTGTCGACTAACCAGTTGCTCATGCTTTCTTTCTCCAGTATTGGCGGACGGGGACCGGACTGGCCGGCCATGCCCTGCCCTTGAGCTCAAATTCTTCTATGAAACGATGACGGCCCGGCCACAAGGGCTACCCGCGTACCGCGCCATCTTCAATCTGTCGTTTGGCCATGCGGCATGCCGCCGGCCGCCCCGCAGGGCTGCGAAACCTATGGACGATGGCGCGCCGCCAGCCGTCACATCTGCTGTCACGCCTGTTTCACCGCACGCATGAAGGCTTCGATTTTCGCCGCATCCTTGATGCCCTTGGCCTGCTCCACACCGCCACTGACATCCACCGCATACGGCCGCACCTGGGCGATCGCCTGGCCGACGTTGGCGGCTGACAGCCCGCCGGCGAGGATGATCGGCTTGCTCAGCCGCGCCGGTACCAGCGACCAGTCGAAGGCCTCGCCGGTACCGCCAGGCACACCGGCCACGTAGGTGTCGAGGAGAATGCCGCGGGCGCCGGCATAGTGCTGGCAGGCCGCTTCCAGGTCATCGCCCGGGCGCACCCGCAGGGCCTTGATCCAGGGGCGGTGATAGCCTTCGCAATCGGCTGGGGTTTCGTCGCCGTGGAACTGTAGCAGGTCCAGCGGCACCACCTCGAGTATCTCGTTCAGCTCGCAACGCGAGGCATTGACGAACAGCCCGACCGTGGTCACGAACGGTGGCAGCTCGGCAATGATCGCCCGTGCCTGGCGCACGTCCACGGCACGCGGGCTTTTGGCATAGAAGACGAAACCGATGGCATCGGCCCCCGCCTCGGCGGCGGCCAGCGCGTCTTCGATGCGGGTAATCCCGCAGATCTTGCTGCGAACGTTGCTCATGGACAGCAAACCTTGAGTGAGTGGTGAAAGGCCCGATGGTAGCAAATGACTTCTGACGCGTCAGTCGGCCAGCGCTTCGTAACCGCTCAAAAAGTGTGGGCCGATGTAACGTTGCGGCAGCTGGAACTCTTCCGGGTACTCCACCTGCACCAGGTACAGGCCATAAGGGTGCGCAGTCACCCCGCCTTCGCGGCGGTTGCGCCCCTCCAGCACTTCACGGGCCCACTCCACCGGGCGCTCGCCGGCACCGATGGTCATCAGCACCCCGGCGATGTTGCGCACCATGTGGTGCAGGAAGGCGGTGGCCCGCACATCCAGCACGATCATCTGCCCGTGACGGGTCACCCGCAGGTGATGGATGTGCTTGATCGGTGACTTGGCCTGGCACTGGCTGGCGCGAAAGGCGCTGAAGTCATGGGTGCCGAGCAGGTACTGGGCGGCCTGGGCCATGCGCTCGACATCCAGCGGGCGGTGGTTCCAGGTCACTTCCTCAGCCAGGTGCGCGGGACGGATCGGGTCGTTGTAGATCACATAGCGATAGCGCCGGGCACAGGCCTTGAAGCGCGCATGGAAGTCGGCCGGCATCGGCCGCGACCAGACCACACTGATGTCGTGGGGCAGGTTGAAATTGGTGCCCAGGGTCCAGGCGCGCTCGTCACGCACGGCGCGGGTGTCGAAATGCACGACCTGCCCGCAGCCGTGCACACCGGCATCGGTGCGCCCGGCGCAGATGACGCTGATCGGTTCATCGGCCACCTTCGACAGCGCCTGCTCGAGGGCCTGCTGGACGCTGGGCACGCCGCTGGCCTGGCGCTGCCAGCCGCGGTAGCGCGAGCCTTTGTATTCCACGCCCAGGGCAATGCGGGTGAAGCCTTCGGCGGCCGATTCGGTGGCGGCGGTGTCGATGATGTCCAAGAGCGTGAAACCTGTGGGTGATACGGAATGGCGGGGATTATAACGACAACGGCAGCCCTATAGGGCTGTGATGGCACGGGCTTATCACCTTCCTCAGGCGTACGCCGTACTTGTGGGAGCCGCGCTTGCCGGCGATGGACCGCAAAGCGGCCCCACGATTTCAAGGTTGCTGCATAAATTGCCGGGGCCGCTTCGCGGCCCATCGCCGGCAAGCGCGGCTCCCACAATGACCGAGCTGGAGCCAATTTCGGCTCCAGCGTTCAGACCAGACGCGAGAGCATCTCTTCGGCTTCCTGACGCTGGCCGTCATCACCATCCTTGACCACTTCGTCGAGGATGTCGCGGGCACCCTGATGGTCGCCCATGTCGATGTAGGCGCGCGCCAGGTCGAGCTTGGTCGCGACTTCGTCGGCACCGGAGAAGAAGTCGAAGTCGAGGTCATCCAGCGGCTCGGGCTCGGCGGCAGCGTCTTCGGCGGTGAAGTGCGGCTCGAGCGATGGCGACTCCAGGCTCTGCGACAGCTTGTCGAGCTCGGCGTTGACGTCGCTCAGCTCCGAGGCAAAGCTCTTGGCCGCCGGCGAGTCGTCATCCAGCGACAGCGACAGGTCGAAGTCTTCCGGTAGTTCCAGCTCGGAAATCGGGTCGAACTCCGGGATGGCATCGAAAGCTGCCAGTTCGGCGGCGACATCCACCGGTTCCTCTTCCGCTGCAACCGAGGCGGCCGGAGCTGCCGCTTCGCCACTGTCCAGATCGAACTCAGCCAGGTCGAAATCGGCCAGGTCGTCGACGCTCTGCGGCTCGGACTGGGCCTGGGCCAGCAAGGCTTCGAAATCAGCATCGGCATCGGTTTGCGGCTCGACGACCGCCGGTTCGGCGACTGCCTGTGCTTCGGCCAACTGCACCTCATCCAGCATCGGTGGCTCGAGTTGATCTTCCACCGACAGATCATCCGCCGGCAGATCATCACCCAGGCTCAGGTCAAAAGCGCTGTCCAGGTCATTGTCGTCAAGCACCGAGGTCTCGGTGAAGGCCTCGGCGGCGGCTTCGAGCTCTGGCTCGGATTCAGGCGCTGGCGCTGGCTCGACGAGCGCTTGCGGCTCAGGCCCAGGTTCTGCTTCAACTACAGCGGGTTCTTGCGGCTGTTCCTGGAGCAACTCCTGAACATACTGCTCGTCCATTTCGGCGGCCAGCGCCGCAGCCCCCACACCAACGGCAGCAAGACCCAGCATGGCCGGGTAGCGCTCCTTGAGGCTGTTGACCTGCGCCGTGTTCGCTTCGCTGCCAGGCAGCTTGCGCTCCTGCTCGACAAAGGCGCTGTGGTCGCCCTGACGGGCATAGACGTCCATCAGCTTGAGGCGCAGGGTGTCATTTTCCGGCTGCGCCGCCACTGCCTTCTCCAGCAGGTCGGCCGCATGATTCAGGCGACCGCGCGACAGGCTCAGTTCGACTTCGGCCAGCAGCGCGGCATTCGGGTCCTGCACCGGCTCGGGCTCTGCAATCGGCGCCGCGGGCGTGGCGGCAGCCGGTTTTTCCGCCGCCACCGCAGCGGCGGCCGAGGCGGCCACCACGGCAGGCGAGAGGGTCACGCTCGGCGCAGACACTTCCAGCCCATCGAAGCTGCTCGGCGGCAGGTCGAGATCCGGGCTGCGCTCACCCTCCTCGGCCAGCGCGCGGGCCATGCGCAGGTGTTTTTCTGCCTCTTGCTGAGCCTTGCGCTTGCGCGCCAGCAGCAACAGCAGGAGCAACAGCACAAGGAACGCGGACCCGGCGATGAGGCCCAATACGACCGGGTTACCCAGCATTTCGTCCAGGGCACTTGGCTGCTGTTGCGCAGCCGCCTCCCCTTCAGCCGGTGCGGTATCGACCGCAGCCGGTGCTGGCGCGACCACAGGCGCAGCGTCGGCCGCTGGGGCCTGCGCAGGGGTCGGCTCGCCAGGCAGGGCGGCCGCAGCCGGCGCTTCAGGTGCCGCGGCCTGGGCTTCCAGGCGCGCCAACTGGTCGTTCTTGAGCTGGATCAGCTTCTGCAGCTTGTCCATCTGACTCTGCAGGTCAGCCACCCGGCTCTTCAGTTCGTCGTTGTCACGACGGCTGGTGTCCAGGCTCTCCTGGGCGACGGCCAGCTTGTCGTTGATGGCCTTGGCGCTGTTGCCGCCCGCCTGGTTGCCGGGGCTTACCAGGCGCAGGTTATCGCCCTGGGCGATGCGCTCGGGCGCTGCGTCGGCGGCGCCGCGGCGGGTGGCATCCAGCTGACGCGCACGCGGCCCCAGGCGCCGGCCTTCACGCCAGGCCGCATACTGCTCGGCCACTTCACGAGTGGCTTCGCCTTGGGGGATGTTCTGGATCTGCTGCTGGTCGGGCAGGCGCAGGACCTGGCCAACCTTCAGCTGGTTGATGTTGTTGCCGATGAAGGCATCCGGGTTGAGCGCCTGGATGGCGATCATGGTCTGCTGCACCGAGCCACCGCCCTGGGTATTGCGGGCGGCGATCTGCCACAGGGTGTCGCGGCGCTTGGTGGTGTAGCTGCCTGCGCTGCTGGTGGCCGGGTTGACATTGGCTGCCGCGGGCTGCTGGCCCTGCGCCTTGGCCTGGTCGAGCAGCACGCTGTAGTCACGCAACAGGCGGCCTTGGGGCCACATCACCTGGACCAGGAACTTGACCACCGTGCCGGGCAGCGGCTGGCTGGAAGTGACTCGCAGCACGCTCTTGCCGTTGGGGTTGATCACCGGGGTGAAGGTCAGGTCTTCGAGGTAGCTCGGAAACGCCACCCCGGCCTTGCTGAACTCTTCCGGCGGCGCCAGGCTTGGCGCCACTTCGGCTGCGGTGAGGTCGCGCACGTCGAGCAGTTCGATCTCGGCATCCAGGGGCTGGTTCTGCGCCGACTTCAATGTCAGTTCACCCAACCCCAGGGCATTCGCCATGCCCGACGTCAGCGCAGACGCTGCCGCCATGGCCAGAACCAGTTTGCGAATTCGAAGCATGACCTCTTCCCTTGTATGAATCGTCCCAAAAACCTGCGTGCGGCGCGGGACAAAAGTGCTCGCCAGTATCTTTTACACCATGTGTTTAATCAACAATTGCGCCACCTGCACGGCGTTCAGCGCAGCGCCCTTGCGCACATTGTCAGTGGTCAACCAGAGGTTGAGCTGCTGGTTTTCGTCAATTCCATGGCGTACACGACCAACATAGACCACGTCTTGGCCGACTGCGTCACCGACCGGGGTCGGATAATCATCGTTTTCCACCAGCTCGACACTTTCGGCGCGTTCCAGTGCCTGGTTGACCTGCGCCAGATCGACTGGGCGACGGCTCTGCACCGCCACACTGAAGCTATCGCCGAAAAACACCGGGACTTGAATACAGCTGACGGAAATCTTCAGTTCCGGCAGGCCCAACAGCACGCGCAGCTCGCCAACCAGGCGGCGCTCCACGGCGCTGTGGCCCTGCTCGTCGACAGTACCGACCTGGGCCAGCAGGTTGAACGCCATCTGCCGATCGAAGAAGCGCGGCTCCAGCGGCCGCGCGTTGAGCAGCTCGGCGGTTTGCCGGGCCAGTTCGCTGACCGCTTCGCGGCCTTGCGCGGACACCGCCAGGGCGGCCATGACCTGCACCCGCTCGATATCCAGCTGGCCCTTGAGCGGTGCCAGGGCAACCGCCAAGGCAACGGCCGCGCAGCTGGGACTGGTGATGCGCGCAGGTAGCTTCAGGGCAGCAATGCTGTCGCCATTGGCCTCCGGTACCACGGCCAGGGCATCTTCCAGACCACCAGACAAATCGATGACCGTGCAGCCGGCCTGCCCGGCCTTGCTGGCAAAGCTGCGGCTGACGGCCGGGCTGGCAGCGAAGAAGGCCAGCTTGACCTGGGCGAAGTCGAAGCTGTCGACCTCACGCACCTTGATCTTCTTGCCGGCGAACATCACGCTGCTGCCCGCCGATTCCATGCTGGCCAGCAGGTGCAGGGTGCCGACCGGGAACGCCAGCTCTTCGAGGATCTGTACGAGGGTTTCACCGACGCTGCCGGTGGCGCCGACGATGGCGATGTCCAGGGAAGTGGTCATGGAGGGGTCCTTTTGCTGAAACGGCGGGGGGCGGCACTTTACTTGGATTGTAGTGTTTTGTCTGTGCTGGCCGTGACAGTTTCGGCGCCTGTGATATCGAGCGCCGCCCGCGCGGCGCATCGCGAGCTGCGCTCGCTCCTACGGTTGTTTCGGGCCAATTATTCCTGGGGGATTTGTGCGCGAACGCTTTGGCGCATGACGCGATATCGCGTCGTACGGACAAGGCGTTCGCGCGCGCCTGTGACAGGCGTTACTGGCCAGAAACAAACGTAGGAGCGAGCGCAGCTCGCGATGCGCCGCGCGGGCGGCGCTCGATCTGACAGGCGCTAAAAATCTCCCGACCGACAGGCAAAAAAAAAAAACCCGCGCTGTCACCAGCACGGGTTTTCGGTACAACCGGAACGATCAACGCTCCAGCAGGATCCGCAGCATGCGGCGCAGCGGCTCGGCGGCGCCCCACAGCAGTTGGTCACCCACGGTGAACGCGCCCAGGTACTGGGAACCCATGTTCAGCTTGCGCAGGCGGCCAACCGGGATGTTCAGGGTACCGGTGACCTTGGTCGGGGTCAGCTCTTGCATGCTGATCTCGCGCTGGTTCGGCACCAGTTTCACCCATGGGTTGTGCTGGCTGATCATGCCTTCGATGTCGGCCAGTGGCACATCCTTGTTCAGCTTGATGGTCAGCGCCTGGCTGTGGCAGCGCATGGCACCGATGCGCACGCAGATACCGTCGACCGGGATCGGGCTCTTGAAGCGGCCAAGGATCTTGTTGGTCTCGGCCTGGGCCTTCCACTCTTCGCGGCTCTGCCCGTTCGGCAGCTCCTTGTCGATCCACGGGATCAGGCTGCCAGCCAGTGGCACACCGAAGTTCTCGGTCGGGAAGCCTTCGCCACGCATGGTTTCGGCCACCTTGCGGTCGATGTCGAGGATGGCGCTGGCCGGGTTGGCCAGGTCATCGGCAACGGCCGCGTGGGTAGCGCCCATCTGCTTGATCAGCTCGCGCATGTTCTGCGCGCCAGCACCGGAAGCCGCCTGGTAGGTCATGGCGCTCATCCACTCGACCAGGCCGGCTTCGAACAGGCCGCCCAGGCCCATCAGCATCAGGCTGACAGTGCAGTTGCCGCCGATGTAGTTCTTGGTACCGGCGTCGAGCTGCTGGTCGATGACCTTGCGGTTGACCGGGTCGAGCACGATGACCGCGTCGTCCTGCATGCGCAGCGACGACGCGGCGTCGATCCAGTAACCCTGCCAGCCGGCTTCACGCAGCTTGGGGAACACCTCGTTGGTGTAGTCGCCGCCCTGGCAGGTCAGGATCACGTCGAGGGTCTTGAGTTCTTCAATCGAATAAGCGTCCTTGAGCGGAGCAATATCCTTGCCCACGTTCGGGCCCTGGCCACCTACGTTGGAGGTGGTGAAGAACACCGGCTCGATAAGGTCGAAATCCTGCTCCTCCAGCATCCGCTGCATGAGCACGGAACCGACCATACCGCGCCAACCGATCAGACCTACACGTTTCATCGCAACTACACCTTTGCTAAAAGTGGGCCGCCACCTTGAATTTTTGGTGGCGGGCCAGAGAGATTACAGATTCCGCAGCGCTGCGACTACTGCGTCGCCCATTTCCTGCGTGCCTACTTTGTCGCAGCCGGCCGACCAGATGTCACCGGTACGCAGGCCCTGGTCCAGAACGACGCTGACCGCCTTCTCGATCGCCTCGGCCGCCGCCTGCTGGTTGAAGCTGTAACGCAGCATCATCGACACCGACAGGATAGTCGCCAGCGGGTTGGCGATGCCCTGCCCGGCGATGTCCGGCGCCGAACCGTGGCAAGGCTCGTACATGCCCTTGTTGTTGGCGTCCAGGGATGCCGAAGGCAGCATGCCGATGGAACCGGTCAGCATGGAAGCTTCATCCGACAGGATGTCACCGAACATGTTATCGGTCACCACCACGTCGAACTGTTTCGGCGCGCGGACCAGCTGCATGGCGGCGTTGTCGACGTACATGTGGCTCAGTTCGACGTCCGGGTAGTCCTTGGCCACCTCTTCGACCACTTCGCGCCACAGCTGGCTGGAGGCCAGGACGTTGGCCTTGTCCACCGAGCACAGCTTCTTGCCACGCACGCGGGCCATGTCGAAGCCGACACGGGCGATACGGCGCACTTCGCTTTCGCTGTACGGCAGGGTGTCGTAGGCCTGGCGCTCGCCACCTTGCAGCTCGCGCTGGCCACGCGGGGCACCGAAGTAGATACCGCCGGTCAGCTCACGGACGATGAGGATATCCAGGCCCGAAACGATTTCCGGCTTCAGCGAGGAAGCATCGGCCAGTTGCGGGTAGAGGATGGCCGGGCGCAGGTTGGCGAACAGGCCCAGTTGCGAACGGATTTTCAGCAGGCCGCGCTCCGGGCGGATGTCACGCTCGATCTTGTCCCACTTCGGGCCGCCCACGGCGCCCAGCAGCACAGCATCGGCCTTGCGGGCACGCTCCAGGGTTTCGTCGGCCAGCGGCACGCCGTGCTTGTCGATGGCGGCGCCACCGATCACGTCGTGCTCAAGGCTGAAGCCGAGCTGGAACTTGTCGTTGGCCAGCTCCAGCACCTTGACCGCCTCGGCCATGATTTCCGGGCCAATGCCATCACCTGGGAGAATCAGAATCTGCTTGCTCATGCTTTCCTCTATCCATTCACGCGGTGCGGCCAAGCGGGCCCCACCGAAAAATTCTCAACGCTCGGCCCACAACACCAGCACGTCGGTGCTGAACGAGCCATCGGCCTCGATCTGGTAATACTGCCGTACTTCTTCGCCCATGGCTTGCTGCAATTGGCGGATGGCAACGCGCATCGGCTCCGGGGTGCGCATGCGCTCGACCCAGCTGGCAAACTCCAGGCGCAACGGCTGGCGCGTGTGGCTGCGCACGTGCAGGCCGGCTTCGCTGACCTGGCGCTGCCATTCGGCGGCGGAGTAGTCCCGCACGTGACTGGTGTCGCGCAGCACTTCGACGGTTTGCAGGTAGGTATCGAGCAACGGGCTGCCCGGCGACATCACGTCGATGAACGCTGCCACGCCACCTGGCTTGAGCACCCGGCGCACTTCACGCAGGGCCACGCCGAGGTCGCTCCAGTGGTGCGCCGAGTAGCGGCTGAAGACGAAATCGAACGAAGCATCGGCGAACGGCAAACGTTCGGCGGCACCGCATTCGGTGGTGATATTGCCCAGGCCGCGCTCGCTGGCGGCACTGGCGACCACGTCGAGCATCGATTGCGAGAGGTCGTAGGCGACCACCTCGGCAACCAGTGGCGCAACGTGAAAGCTGACATGACCGGCACCGCAGCCCAGGTCCAGCACGCGCGCACCACCCTGCCCCGCCAGCTCGGCCTGCAGCAGGGCGAATTCGCTGCCTTGGGCGTGCACGGTGCTGCTGAGGTAAGCGTTGGCCTGTTCGCCGAACTGACGTTGGACCACATCGGTGTGGGTGGTGCTGGTCATGACTGAGTCCTTTTGATTTTCGTTGCCTGTTCCGGCCCTTTCGCGGGCAAGCCCGCTCCCACAGTTACAGCGCAGCCCTCAGGGCTTGTGATATGCCTGTGGGAGCGGCGGTTCGGCGCCCCGACTTGCCCGCGAAGAGGCCGGAACCGTCACCTACCTGTTTCAGGCGTCCCGAAACAGCCAAGGCTGGCTGGCGCGGTGCTTGCCTTCGAATGCCTTGATCGCATCACTGTCCTGCAAGGTCAGGCCGATGTCGTCCAGGCCATTGAGCAGGCAGTGCTTGCGGAACGCGTCGATCTCGAAGTGCAGCACCTTGCCATCCGGGCGGGTCACCGCCTGCGCCTGCAGGTCGATGGTCAGCTGGTAGCCTGGGTTGGCTTCGACCTGCTTGAACAGCTCGTCGACTTCCTCGTCGCTGAGGATGATCGGCAGCAAACCGTTCTTGAAGCTGTTGTTGAAGAAGATATCGGCGAAGCTTGGCGCGATCACGCTGCGGAAGCCGTATTCATCCAGCGCCCAAGGGGCGTGCTCACGGCTCGAACCGCAGCCGAAGTTCTCCCGCGCCAGCAGCACGCTGGCACCTTGGTAACGCGCATGGTTGAGCACGAACTCCTGGTTCAGCGGGCGCTTGCTGTTGTCCTGGTACGGCTGGCCGACATCCAGGTAACGCCACTCGTCGAACAGGTTGGGGCCGAAACCGGTGCGCTTGATCGACTTGAGGAACTGCTTGGGGATGATCTGATCGGTGTCGACGTTGGCACGATCCAACGGCGCGACGAGACCGGTGTGCTGGGTAAAGGCTTTCATGCTGCGCTCCCTTGGATCAACTCGCGGACATCGATGAAGTGGCCGGTCACCGCGGCAGCGGCAGCCATGGCCGGGCTGACCAGGTGGGTACGACCACCGGCCCCCTGACGGCCCTCGAAGTTGCGGTTGGAGGTGGACGCGCAGTGCTCGCCGCTTTCCAGGCGGTCCGGGTTCATCGCCAGGCACATCGAGCAGCCAGGTTCACGCCATTCGAAACCCGCCTCGAGGAAGATCTTGTCCAGGCCTTCACGCTCGGCCTGGGCCTTGACCAGGCCCGAGCCAGGCACCACCAGCGCCTGCTTGACCGTCGCGGCGACCTTGCGGCCCTTGGCAATTGCGGCGGCAGCGCGCAGGTCTTCGATACGCGAGTTGGTGCAAGAACCGATGAACACGCGGTCGAGCTTGATGTCGGTGATTGCCTGGTTGGCGGCGAGGCCCATGTACTTCAGGGCGCGCTCGATCGAACCACGCTTGATCAGGTCTGGCTCGGCGGCCGGGTCCGGCACGCGCTGATCCACGGCCAGCACCATCTCCGGCGAAGTCCCCCAGCTGACTTGCGGCTTGATCTGCGCAGCGTCGAGCTCGACCACGGTGTCGAACACGGCATCGTCGTCGGAAACCAGGTCCTTCCACGCTTCGACGGCACGCTTCCAGTCCTCGCCCTTCGGCGCATAAGGGCGGCCTTCAACATAGGCCACGGTGGTGGCGTCGGTCGCCACCAGGCCAACCCGGGCACCGGCTTCGATCGACATGTTGCAGATGGTCATGCGGCCTTCCATCGACAATTCGCGGATGGCGCTGCCGGCGAACTCCATGGCGTGGCCGTTACCACCGGCGGTGCCGATCTTGCCGATCACGGCCAGCACGATGTCCTTGGCGGTGACGCCGGCCGGCAACTGGCCTTCGACACGCACCAGCATGTTCTTCATCTTCTTGGCGACCAGGCACTGGGTGGCGAGCACGTGCTCCACCTCGGACGTGCCGATGCCATGGGCCAGGGCACCGAAAGCGCCGTGGGTGGAGGTGTGCGAGTCGCCGCAGACCACGGTCATGCCCGGCAAGGTGGCGCCCTGCTCGGGGCTGATGACGTGGACGATGCCCTGGCGCTCGTCGTTCATCTTGAATTCGACGATGCCATATTCGTCACAGTTCTCATCGAGGGTCTGCACCTGCAGGCGCGACACCTGGTCGACGATGGCCTCGATGCCGCCCTTGCGCTCTGGCGTGGTCGGCACGTTGTGATCCGGGGTGGCGATGTTGGCATCGATGCGCCACGGCTTGCGGTTGGCCAGGCGCAGGCCTTCGAAGGCCTGGGGCGACGTCACTTCGTGAATGATATGGCGGTCGATGTAGATCAAGGACGAGCCGTCATCACGGCGCTTGACCTCATGGGCTTCCCAGAGTTTGTCGTAGAGCGTTTTGCCAGCCATCAGACTGTTCCTCATCAGCGTCTTTCTATGCCAAAGACCCCTTGGCTTGTACGGACGATGCTATGGGGTTAGATTGAATAACTCAAATTCATAATTTTTATGCTTTGGATAACCAACAGGAATTCGACACCGTGGACCTGGCCAACCTGAGTGCCTTCATCGCCATTGCCGAGACTGGCAGCTTTTCCGGTGCCGGCGAACGCCTGTTCCTGACCCAGCCGGCCATCAGCAAACGCATCGCCGGGCTGGAGCAGCAACTGGATGTGCGCCTGTTCGACCGCCTGGGTCGCGAGGTCACCCTGACCGAAGCCGGCCGCGCCCTGCTGCCGCGCGCCTACCAGATCCTCAACGTCCTCGATGATACCCGACGGGCGCTGACCAACCTCAACGGCGAGGTGAGCGGTCGCCTGACCCTGGCTACCAGCCACCATATCGGCCTGCACCGCCTGCCGCCGCTGTTGCGGGCATTCACCCGCCAGCACCCCGCCGTGGCCCTGGATATTCAGTTCATGGATTCGGAACAGGCCTACGATGAGATTCTCCATGGCCGCGCTGAAATCGCCGTCATCACCCTCGCCCCCGAGCCGCACCACCTGGTCAGGGCCGTGCCGGTGTGGGACGACGCCCTGGATTTCGTGGCGGCGCCCGAGCATCCGCTGGCCAGCAACCACGCGGTCAGCCTGGCCGACGTCGCCCGCCACCCGGCGGTATTCCCCGGCGGCAACACCTTCACCCACCACATTGTGCAGCGCCTGTTCGAAAGCCAGGGCCTGACGCCGAACATCGCCATGAGCACCAACTACCTGGAAACCATCAAGATGATGGTATCGATCGGCCTGGCCTGGAGCGTGCTACCCCGGACCATGCTGGATGATCAGGTTGCACCCATCGCTTTGCCCGGCATACAGCTGTCGCGCCAGCTAGGCTACATTCTGCACACGGAGCGAACGCTATCGAACGCTGCAAGGGCCTTCATGGCCCTGCTCGACAGCCACGCAGGGTCCGCCTGACCGGTCGTCAGCTCGGCATTTCCAACTCAAGGACGCGTCACACGCCAAAGGTCTGGTACCAATGCCCAAATCAGCAAATCGCTTTCCGCGCCTGCCGCGCATCCCTGCGGCCGACCCACAGGAATCGGAGCAGGCGTGGCAGAACGCCCCGCAGTTGCTGGCCGCGCTCAATGGCGCACGCCTGGGCGCCTGGCTATGGGATATCGACACCGGCCGCATCAGCTGGTCACGGGGTACCCAGGCGCTGTTCGGCTTCGACCCGCAACGCCCGTTGCCCAACGACATCGACTACCTGGACCTGCTGCCAGAGGAAGACCGCGCTCGAACCCGCCAGCTGTTCCACGCAGTGGTCAATGGCGAGCCAGTGGAACAGGCCATGCGCCATCGTATCCGCTGGCCGGACGGTAGCCTGCACTGGCTGGAAATCAACGGCAGCCTGACCCACGACCGCCATGGCCGCCGGCAGATGATCGGGGTGATCCGCGAAATCACCCGCCAGCGTGAACGGGAAACCGCGCTGATCAACTCGGAAAAACGCTTCGCCACGCTGTTCCACCTGAGCCCCAACGCCATTTTGCTGAGCCGCCGCCAGGACGGCATGATCATCGAGGTCAACCAGCACTTCGAAGACATGTTCGGCTGGCCCGGCGGCCAGGTGATCGGCAAGACCAGCATCGAACTGGGGCTGTGGGTCAACCCCGAACAACGCCATCAGGTCATCGAGGCCACCCGCAGCAACCACGGCCCGGCGATCATGGAGGTGCAGTTCCGCGCCAGCACCGGCAAGCTCCACGACGGCATCCTGTGCACCCAGAGCATCGACATGGAGGGCGTCACCTACCTGATCAGCACCTTCGTCGACACCACTGAACGCAAACGCGCCGAGCAGGCCCTCAAGGACAGCCAGGAGCGCCTCGACCTGGCGCTGGACTCGGCGCAGCTGGGCACTTGGGACTGGCACATCCCCAGCGGCATGCTCTACGGCTCGGCCCGCGCCGCGCAACTGCACGGGCTGGACCCGGTCCCCTTCCATGAATCGTTCGATTCGTTCTTCGAAGGTGTGCCAGAGCATGAACGTGCCAGCATGCGCCAGGCCTACCGCAGCCTGCGAGAAGGCCCGGCCGGCAATTACCAGATCACCTACCGCGTGCAGCTGGAAAACGGCGCCTCGCGCTACATCGAAAGCCGTGCACGCCTTTATCGCGACGACCAGGGCAACCCGTTGCGCATGGCCGGCACCTTGCTCGATATCACCGAACAGGTGGAACGCGAACAGCGCCTGAGTGCCTCGGAAGAGAAGTTCGCCAGCCTGTTCCAGGTCAGCCCCGACCCGATCTGCGTGACCCGCCAGGACACTGGCCAGTTCATCGAGATCAACCCGGCCTTCACCCAGACCTTCGGCTGGACTGCCGAGCAGGTAATCGGCCGCACTGCCGAAGAGATCGGCCTGTGGGCCGAGTCGATCGAACGCGCCCAGCGCATCGAACGGGTGATCCGCGAGCAGGCGCTGAGCAATGTCGCGGTGGTGGTCAACCACCGCAATGGCGCGCCGCTGACCTGCGTGATCGCCAGCCGCCTGATCAGCGTCGACGACCAGCCGTGCAGCGTCACCACCTTGCGCGACATCACCCAGCAACAGCGTGCCGAGGCGGCGCTCAAATCCAGCGAAGAGAAGTTCGCCAAGGCCTTCCACTCCAGCCCCGACGCCATCACCATCACCGAACGCCGCAGCGGCCGCTACCTGGAGGTCAACGACGGCTTCTGCCGGCTGACCGGCTACAGCACCGCCGAAGTGATCGGCCGCAGCGTCTATGAAATCGGCATCTGGGCCGACGACAAGCAGCGCAGCGCCTTGCTCGGCGAGCTCAAGGAACGCGGCCGGGTGCACCACCGGGAGATGCTCGGGCGCAACAAGCGCGGCGACATCCTCACCGTGGAGGTGTCGGTGGAGCCGATCAGCCTCAACGAAGTTGACTGCCTGCTGCTGACCGCCCGCGATGTCAGCCAGTTGAAGAACGCCCAGGCGCAGATCCGCCACCTGGCCTACCACGACCCGCTGACCAACCTGCCCAACCGCGCCTTGCTGATGGACCGCCTGAGCCAGCAGATCGCCCTGTTGCGCCGGCACAACCTGCGTGGCGCGCTGCTGTTCCTGGACCTCGACCACTTCAAGCACATCAACGACTCGCTCGGCCACCCGGTGGGCGACACCGTGCTGAAAATCATCACCGCACGGCTGGAGGCCAGCGTGCGCCTGGAAGACACCGTGGCGCGCCTCGGTGGCGATGAGTTCGTGGTGCTGCTCAGCGGCCTGGAAGGCAGCCGCGAAGCGGTGGAAAGCAAGGTCCGCGAGCTGGCTGACACCCTGCGCGAACTGCTGGCCGAACCGATGTCGCTGGACGGCCAGCGCCTGCAGGTGACGCCGAGCATCGGCGTGGCACTGATCCCCGACCACGGCGCGACGCCGGCCGACCTGCTCAAGCGCGCCGATATAGCCCTGTACCGGGCCAAGGATTCCGGGCGCAACACCACCCAGCTGTTCCACACCACCATGCAAAAGGCCGCCAGCGAGCGCCTGCGCATGGAAAGCGACCTGCGCCTGGCCCTGGCCCGTGGCGAGCTGGCCTTGCATTTCCAGCCCCAGGTCGATGCCCGCGACAATCGCATCATCGGTGCCGAAGTGCTGCTGCGCTGGCACCATCCGCAACTGGGCCAGCAACCGCCTGCGCAGTTCATTCAGGTACTGGAAGAAAGCGGCCTGATACTCGAAGTTGGCAGCTGGATCCTCGACGAAGCCTGCGATGCCTGCGCGCGCATGCTGGAAGACCGCCTGATCGACGCCAATGATTTCAGCCTGTGCGTGAACATCAGCCCGCGGCAGTTCCGCCAGAACGACTTCGTCGAGCGGGTGCTGCGCAGCCTGGACGACTACCGCCTGCCGCGGCACATGCTGAAGCTGGAGATCACCGAGGGCATCGTCATCCAGAACCTTGAAGACACCATCAGCAAGATGCGTGAACTCAAGCGCTACGGCGTGAGTTTCGCCATGGACGACTTCGGCACCGGCTACTCCTCGCTGACTTACCTCAAACGCCTGCCGGTGGATGTGCTGAAAATCGACCAGACCTTCGTCCGCGATGCCCCGGAAGACCCCAACGATGCAGAAATTGTCCGCGCCATCGTGGCCATGGCCCGCAGCCTTGACCTTGCAGTGATTGCCGAAGGGGTGGAATTGACCGAGCAACTGGCGTTTCTCGAGCGCCTGGGCTGCCACCTTTACCAAGGCTACCTGCACAGCCGGCCACTGCCGCTGCAGGAGTTCAGGCAGATGCTGATGGAAGCACCGGCGGATTACTGAAACGCAGAAAGGGCACCCGAAGGTGCCCTTTCTTTCATCCTACCGGGCTTGGCCCGAAGGGATCAGTTCAATGCAGGCTGGTCGCCATTGATCGGGATACGCTTGGCCTTGGCTTCTTCCGGCACGATGCGCAGCAGGTCGATGCTGAGCAGGCCGTTGGCCAGGCCCGCCGATTTGACCTCGATGTGGTCTGCCAGGCGGAACGACAGCTTGAAAGCGCGCTGGGCGATACCCTGGTGCAGGTAGGTCACTTCAGCGGTGGCGCTTTCGCGCTTGCCACCGATCACGGTCAGGACGCCCTTTTCGACTTGCAGGTCGAGGTCCTGCTCCTGGAAACCGGCTGCGGCAACCACGATGCGATAGTGGTCATCGCCATGTTTTTCCACGTTGTAGGGAGGGTAGCTGCTACCCGCCTCATTACGTGCCGCGGACTCGAACAGGTCGTTGAAACGGTCGAAGCCAACGGAATGGCGGAACAGTGGAGCGAGAGAGAAAGCGCTAGTCATGGTCATAAACTCCTGAAATTCAGCAAGTAGGTCATTGCGCGACCCGACTTCGGCATCGCGTACTAAAGAGATATGGCCAGCGGGAAAGCTTTCAAGAGGAACGAGGAAAAAATCTTGATTCAGCTTTTGATCTGATGGCCTCTTCGCGGGCAAGCCCGCGAAGAGGCCAGATCAGGCAACACAAGACTCGAAGGAAGTCACCTCAACCCCAAGCAACCGGCTGATGCGGGCGCAATCATCCTCTCGGCGCAATTCGGCAAACAGCACCACTGCCTCGGGATAACTGCGGGTCAGCATCGCCAGCCACTGTTTCATCCGCCCCGGCGCATAGCGCGGCGACAGCTTGGCCTGGGCCTGGCGCCAGAACTCGCGCAGCAACGGCAGCAACTGATCCCAGCTCATCGGCTGGTACTCGCGCCCATCCCGTGCCGCTGCAATCTGCAAGGCCAGGTCCGGACGTGATACCAACCCGCGCCCCAGCATGATGTCCTCGGCACCGCTGACCTCGCGGCAGCGCCGCCAGTCGTCGACGGTCCAGATTTCACCGTTGGCGAACACGGGCACCTGGACCACATCCTGCACCCGCGCCACCCACTCCCAATGGGCGGGCGGCTTGTAGCCTTCAACCTTGGTCCGCGCATGCACCACCAGGTGCGCCGAACCGCCCTCGGCCAAGGCCGTGGCACAATCCAGCGCGCCGTCCGGGCTGTCGAAGCCCAGGCGCATCTTGGAGGTGACCGGGATATGCGCCGGTACCGCGCGCCGCACTTCACGCACGATGGCATGCAGCAGCTCCGGCTCCTTGAGCAGTACCGCACCGCCACGCGACTTGTTCACGGTCTTGGCCGGGCAGCCAAAGTTCAGGTCGATGACCGGCGCACCCAGTTCGCAGGCCAGCGCAGCGTTCTCCGCCAGGCATACCGGGTCCGAACCCAGCAACTGCACGCGCATCGGCACGCCGGCCGCCGTGCGCGCCCCCTGACGCAGCTCAGGGGCGAGCTTGTCGAACGAGGAAGCCGGCAGCAGGCGGTCGCACACGCGGATGAACTCGGTGACGCACCAATCGATGCCGCCCACTCGGGTCAGGACGTCGCGCAGGATGTTGTCGACCAGCCCCTCCATGGGGGCCAGGGCAATTTGCATGTCTGGGTCTCGGCGGAAAAAGGCCGCAGTCTAGCAAAAAAAGCCGCCGTCTCAGCTGCCGATCAGCGCCGGCCCGTAGCCGTCGAGGAATTCGGCCGGCATACGCTTGGGCTTGCCGCTGGACAACTCGATGCAGGCGAAGGTGGTCTGCGCGCGCAGCAAGGTCACGCCGTCGCGCGGGCGCTTGAGCTGAAAGCGCCGGGTCATGCGCAGGCGCTGGTCCCAGTCGATGATCCAGGTGGCCAGTTGCAGCTCATCGTCCTCGTAGCCGGCGGCGAGGTAGTCGATTTCGTGGCGCACCACTGCCATGGCCCGGTCCAGGCGCCGGTATTCGGCCAGATCCAGGCCCAGGCGCTGGGAGTGGCGCCAGGCGCAGCGCTCCAGCCAGGTGACGTAGACCGCATTGTTGGCGTGGCCGAGGCCGTCGATGTCCTCGCTGCCGACGCGCAGGTCGATGATGAATGGCGTTGCCAGGTCCCAGCTCATGCCTGCTTCCTTGAAGGAAAACTGGATTTAGCATGGCCAAGTGGGCAAATGTCCAGCCTTTGTGGTGGATTAGCGGGCCTCTTCGCGGGCAAGTCGGGGCGCCGAACCGCCGCTCCCACAGGTATCGCGCCAGATTCTAAAAATTGAGCAAGACCGTTGCTCCCACAGTCAAGCGCTCTGCCGCGCCGGTGCAGCTGCGCGAGCAAGCAATTCGAGCACCGCCTCGCTCAGACGCGGGTCGGCCAATACGCGCTGGTGCCCACCCTCTTCCAACAGCATCAGGCGGCTGTCGAACCAGGCCTTGTGGATGGCCTGCGCCTCAGCGGCGGGCACCAGTGCGTCATCGGCGGCATGCACCACCAGGCCCGGCAGTTCCAGCTGATAGCCACTGACATCAAGGCGAGCGATCTGCATGCCGACATCCTGCTCGACCTGGCGAATGAAGGCCGCCCTGGCCCGCGCCGGCAAGCCCAGACGATGGGCAAAACCACGCAGCACACCGAGCAGCTGCGCCGGTGCCGCAATGCTCACGGCAGCCTCGGCACGCAGCCCCATCTGCAGCGCTAACAGCACGCTGGCGCCGCCCATGGAATGGCCGATCACGGCACGCAGCGGCGGCAGCTCTGCGGCTGCTTCCAGCAGCGCCCGGGCAAACAGCACCACATGCGCCTGCTGCCCAGGCGAGCGGCCATGGCCCGGGCCTTCCAGCGACACCACGGTGTGCCCGGCCTGCACCAGGGTTTCGATCAATGCCGCAAACTGGGTCGGGCGCCCTTCCCAGCCATGCATCAACAACACCGTCGGCCCCTTGCCCCAGCGCAAGGCCGACAGGCCGAAGCGCAATGTGATGCGCTCGGCGCTGGCCAGCAGTGGCAGCTCCCATTGCCGGGGCGGCAGGTTGCGCGGGGTCATGAAGGCACGGCGCATCTTGCCGGCAACATGCTCGGGGGCCAGTCGGCCGAGGGTGCCATTAACGCCACGAATCCAGCTCAGGGTAGTCATCGCCTTGCTCCAGGATCAGGGGTATCAGAGAACTGCCGACTTGGCGGCACGCAGAATGCGGTCGGACAACTCGCCGGGGCCCAAGGCACGCGCGAGAGCCAGACCACCGATCATCAAAGCCAGATCAGCCAACGCTTTGTCGGCGTCTTCCGGGCGGTCGACCATGGCCGCGGTCATCAGCTCGATATGCTCGGTCAGGACCTCGCGGAAGGCTTCGGGCAGGCGCTGCATTTCGCCGAGCGAATTGGGCAGCGGGCACGCATGCACTTCGGCGTCACGGTGCTTGCGCGACAGGTAGAAAGCGCTGACCAACGCGCGGCGCCCTTCCCCATCCAGGTTTGGGTCGACCTGGGCGAGCAAGGCACGACGTTCGCTCAGCAACTGGCGGAAGGCCTCGAGCATGAGCTCGTCCTTGCTCTCGAAGTGCGCATAGAAACCGCCAACGGTCAGGCCTGCCGCGCCCATCACCTGGCTGACACTCGGCTCGGCCGGGCCATGCTGGATCAACGCGCTGCGGGCCGCTTCAAGGATGCGTTCGCGGGTCTTGCTCTTCTTGTCGCTCATTCGCCGGCTCGCCGATCAAAATATGATGATCGAAATATTATTCTCATCATATTTTTTGGCAAGCAGAATCTGCCACCGCTCGTCGGCATCAGAATTATTGGGAAGGGAGAAAAACAAAAGGCCCATTCAATAAGCGAATGAGCCTTTAAAGTCCCGCAAAACGCGGGTAAAAATGGCGTCCCCTAGGGGACTCGAACCCCTGTTACCGCCGTGAAAGGGCGGTGTCCTAGGCCACTAGACGAAGGGGACGTAACCTTCGCGAAGATTCGAACAATCGAACCCTGGCAGAAATGGTGGAGCTAAGCGGGATCGAACCGCTGACCTCCTGCATGCCATGCAGGCGCTCTCCCAGCTGAGCTATAGCCCCGAAACAAAAGACTCATTCAATATACGAACGAGCCTTTTAAGTCCCGCAAAACGCGGGTAAAAGTGGCGTCCCCTAGGGGACTCGAACCCCTGTTACCGCCGTGAAAGGGCGGTGTCCTAGGCCACTAGACGAAGGGGACGTAACCTTCGTGCCGGTCCGTTTTCACGAACCGCGGCAAAATTGGTGGAGCTAAGCGGGATCGAACCGCTGACCTCCTGCATGCCATGCAGGCGCTCTCCCAGCTGAGCTATAGCCCCAGATTTATAGCCTCTCGGCCCAGCGACATCGCTAAACATCGCTTGTGCAAAACTGGCGTCCCCTAGGGGACTCGAACCCCTGTTACCGCCGTGAAAGGGCGGTGTCCTAGGCCACTAGACGAAGGGGACGAACCTTCTTACCTTCAAGACCCGGTTGCTGGACCCGATCTTGCTCGACAACCTTGGCTGCCAAGCGGAATTTGGTGGAGCTAAGCGGGATCGAACCGCTGACCTCCTGCATGCCATGCAGGCGCTCTCCCAGCTGAGCTATAGCCCCACAATGTCGCTCTGAACAGAAGCGCTGGCTGGGTGCCTGGCGTTTCGTTTTCGTTCATCGCTGTGGACGGGGCGCATATTAAGATCGGATTGCAGGGCTGTCAAACTAAATTTTGAAAATATTCAAAATTTTTTTCACAGATAACAATCACTTACCGCCCTGTCCCACTCAAAACCCGCACACTGAGCCCTGTGGGAGCGGGTTTACCCGCGAATGCGGCGGTGCATGCCCCATCGTATTCGCGGTTAAACCCTCTCCCCCAGCTTCAGCTATCGTTTCAAGAATGCTATCAGGCGATGTTGGCCAGCAGCTTTTCCCATTCCTTGTTTTCTTTCTTCGACACACCACCGAGCAGGTCCAGGGCCTGGCGCAGACGGTAGCGGGTCAGGTCAGGGCCAAGGATTTCCATGGCGTCGAGCACCGATACCGAACTGGCCTGACCGGTAATGGCGGCGAACATCAGCGGCATGGCGTCACGCAGCTTCAGCTCCAGCGCTTCGACCACGGCCTGGATGCAGCCGGTGATGCGCTCTTTCTCCCACTGACGCAGGCTTTCCAGTTTCCACAGGATCAGCTGCATCACCTGGCGTACCTGGTCAGCGGACAGTTTCTTGCTTTCGAACAGCTTGGCATCGAGCTTGAGAGCGCCTTCGAAGAAGAAACCACCCAGCGGGGCGATCTGGCTGAAGGTCTCCACCCGGCCCTGCACATGCGGGGCGATCTTCATCATGTAGTCGCTGTTGAACGCCCACTGCTGCACGCGTGCGGCAAACTCTTCCACTGGCATCTCGCGCAGCCACTGGCCGTTGAGCCAGGACAGCTTTTCGATGTCGAAGATCGGGCCACCCAGGGAGATACGCGACAGGTCGAAGTGCTCGACCATCTCGGCCAGGGAGAACTTCTCACGCTCGTCCGGCATCGACCAGCCCATGCGGCCAAGGTAGTTGAGCATGGCCTCGGGCATGAAGCCCATGCGCTCGTAGAAGGTCACCGAAGTCGGGTTCTTGCGTTTGGACAGCTTGGACTTGTCCGGGTTACGCAGCAGCGGCATGTAGCACAGCTTCGGCTGCTCCCAACCGAAGTACTCGTACAGCTTGATCAGCTTCGGCGCCGAAGGCAGCCACTCTTCGCCACGCAGCACGTGGGTGATGCCCATCAGATGGTCATCGACCACGTTGGCCAGGAAGTAGGTCGGCAGGCCGTCGTTCTTCATCAGCACCTGCATGTCCATGCGGTCCCAAGGAATCTCGACATCGCCACGGAGCATGTCCGGAACCACGCAGATGCCTTCGCTCGGCACCTTCATGCGGATCACGTGTGGCTCGCCAGCGGCCAGGCGGCGCTGGACTTCCTCGGCACTCAGCAGCAGGGCACGGCCGTCGTAGCGCGGGGTTTCACCGCGAGCCATCTGCTCGGCGCGCATCTGCTCCAGCTCTTCGGCGGTGCAGAAGCAGTAGAAGGCGTGGCCGGCATCAACCAGCTCCTTGGCGTACTTGGCGTAGATCTCGCCACGCTCGCTCTGCCGGTATGGGCCATGCGGGCCACCGACATCCGGGCCTTCGTTCCATTCGATGCCGAGCCAGCGCAAGGCGTCGAAGATCTGCTGTTCCGACTCGCGGGTGGAGCGCAGCTGGTCGGTGTCTTCGATACGCAGGATGAACTCACCGCCGTGCTGCTTGGCAAAGCAGTAGTTGAACAGGGCGATGTAGGCGGTGCCGACATGGGGGTCGCCGGTGGGCGATGGCGCGATACGCGTGCGAACGGTGGTCATGGAGAGTCTCGAACGAAAGATGAAACAAAGGCGGGATGTTAGCAGGGAGCAGGCACCGGGCTCCAGCAATGGCGCGAACGTCACTTGTCGACTGGCCATGTGCCGCTGTTAAATTTGATTACATTTCTGGAACGATAGTCCTCATGCCTGCCCAACTCAAACGCCGCCTGGCGATCTTCTTCACCCTGGTGGCCATCATCGCCCTCGCCTTCCTGGCCGAGTGGTATTTCAAAGGCCGCTTCTACGAAAGCACCGACAACGCCTACGTGCAGGGTGAAATCACCCGCATTTCCAGCCAGCTCGGCGCACGCATCGACGAAGTCCGGGTCGACGACAACCAGCACGTGAACAAGGGTGACCTGCTGGTGCGTCTGGAGGTCGCCGACTTCGAACTGGCCGTGGAACGCGCCCGCGCCGCCCTGGCCACCCGCGAGGCCGAGTATGCCCAGGCCCAGAGCCGGCTGACCCAGCAAGGCAGCCTGATCGCCGCCGGCCAGGCTCAGGTTTCAGCCAACCAGGCGACCTTCGACCGCTCGCGCCTGGACCTGAGCCGCGCCGAAAAGCTGCGCAAGCCTGGCTTCGTCTCGGAAGCACAGGTCACTACCCTGTCGGCGGAAAGCCACGTGGCCGGCTCCCAGGTCGACAAGGCCCGTGCAGACCTGCAAAGCCAGCGCCAGCAGGTCAACGCCCTGAATGCCGACCTCAAGCGCCTCGACGCCCAGATCGCCAATGCCCGTGCCGACCTGGCCCAGGCCGAGCTGAACCTGACCCGCTGCGAGATCCGCGCCCCGCTGAGCGGTACCATCGGCCAGCGCAATGCCCGCAATGGTCAGGTAGTGCAAGCCGGCGCCTACCTGCTGTCGATCGTGCCTGATGAAAACATCTGGGTGCAGGCCAACTTCAAGGAAACCCAGATCGGCAAGATGCAGCCCGGCCAGCGTGCCGAGCTGCTGTTCGACAGCTACCCCGACACCCCGATCGAGGGCCGCGTCGACAGCCTGTTCGCCGCGTCCGGCGCGCAGTTCAGCCTGCTGCCGCCAGACAACGCCACCGGCAACTTCACCAAGGTGGTACAGCGCATTCCGGTGAAGCTGACGTTCGCTGCCGACAACCCGCTGCATGGGCGCATTCGCCCCGGCATGTCGGTGACCGCCACCGTCGACCTGCGCCGCGAAGACGAAGGCCACGATGGCCGGTGATCAACTGCTCCGCCCTACTGCGGAGCCGACCCGGCGCGACTGGATCGCGGTGATGAGCGTGATGCTCGGCGCCTTCATGGCGGTGCTGGACATCCAGATCACCAACTCCTCGCTCAAGGACATCCAGGGTGCGCTGTCAGCGACCCTGGAGGAAGGCTCGTGGATCTCCACCTCGTACCTGGTGGCGGAGATCATCATGATTCCGCTGACCGCCTGGCTGGTGCAGCTGCTCTCGGCGCGGCGCCTGGCGGTGTGGGTGTCTGGCGGTTTCCTGCTGTCCTCGCTGCTGTGTTCGATGGCCTGGAACCTCGAGAGCATGATCCTGTTCCGTGCCCTGCAGGGCTTCACCGGGGGCGCGCTGATTCCGCTGGCATTCACCCTGACCCTGATCAAGCTGCCCGAGCACCACCGCGCCAAAGGCATGGCCATGTTCGCCATGACCGCCACCTTCGCCCCTTCGATCGGCCCGACCCTGGGTGGCTGGCTGACCGAGAACTGGGGCTGGGAATACATCTTCTACATCAACATCCCGCCCGGGCTGGTGATGATCGCCGGCCTGCTCTATGGGTTGGAAAAGAAGGAAGCACACTGGGAACTGCTGAAAAGTACCGACTATGCCGGCATTGTCACCCTCGGCGTGGGCCTGGGCTGCCTGCAGGTCTTCCTCGAGGAAGGCCACCGCAAGGACTGGCTGGAGTCCAACCTGATCGTCGGCCTGGCAACCGTCGCCCTGATCAGCCTGATCACTTTCGTCATCCTGCAGCTTTCCAAGCCGCACCCCTTGATCAACCTGCGCATCCTCGGCAACCGCAATTTCGGCCTGTCGAGCATTGCCAGCCTGGGCATGGGCGTAGGGCTTTATGGGTCGATCTACCTGCTGCCGCTGTACCTGGCGCAGATCCAGGGCTACAACGCCCTGCAGATCGGCGAGGTGATCATGTGGATGGGCGTTCCGCAGCTGTTCCTGATTCCGCTGGTGCCACAGCTCATGAAGGTGGTGTCGCCCAAGGTGCTGTGCGCCATCGGCTTCTGCCTGTTCGGTATCGCCAGCTTTGGTTCAGGGGTGTTGAACCCGGACTTTGCCGGGCCGCAGTTCAACCATATCCAGATCATCCGCGCCCTTGGCCAGCCGATGATCATGGTGACCATTTCGCTGATCGCCACGGCGTATATCCAGCCTCAGGATGCCGGGTCAGCTTCGAGCCTGTTCAACATCCTGCGTAACCTGGGCGGTGCGATCGGCATTGCCTTGCTGGCGACCTTGCTGGATGCGCGGACCAAGGTGTACTTCGACTACTTGCGGGAGTCGGTGGTACCGAGCAACCCACAGGTGGCGGAGCGACTGGCACAGCTGGCGGAGCGGCTGGGCAATGACAATGCGGCGCTGGGCAAGCTGAGCGAAATCGCTCATCAACAGGCGCTGATCATGGCGTACAACGATGCCTTCCATTTTGTCGGGATCGGCTTGGCGGTGAGCATGGTGGCGGTGTTGCTGACCCGCAAGCTGCCGGAGGGGTTGAAAGCTGGTGAGGCTCATTAACCTGCACTGGCCTCTTCGCGGGTAAATCGGGGCGCCGAACCGCCGCTCCTACAGGTCTTGCGCAATGGTCAGGGTTGCAGCAATCCTGTGGGAGCGGGCTTGCCCGCGAAGAGGCCAGTGCAGCCAGTAATGAAATCAGCTGGTGATCAGGCGCTCACGCAACTGGGTAATCTCATCACGCAACTGCGCGGCGGCTTCGAACTCCAGGTCGCGGGCAAACTGCATCATCTTCTCTTCCAGCTGCTTGATGCGCTTGGTGATCTCGCCCGGGGTACGCAGCTCGGCCTCGTAGCGGGCGCTCTCTTCCGCCGCCTTGGCCATGCCCTTGCGCTTCTTGCTGCGCGCGCCGGGCACGGTGGCGCCTTCCATGATGTCGGTGATGTCCTTGACCACACCCTTGGGTACGATGCCGTTGGCCTGGTTGAAGGCGATCTGTTTCTCGCGCCGCCGTTCGGTCTCGTCGATGGCGCGTTGCATGGAGCCAGTGATGTTGTCGGCATACAAGATCGCCCGGCCATTGAGGTTACGGGCAGCGCGGCCGATGGTCTGGATCAGCGAGCGCTCGGAGCGCAGGAAGCCTTCCTTGTCGGCATCGAGAATCGCCACCAGCGACACCTCGGGCATGTCCAGGCCCTCGCGCAGCAGGTTGATACCCACCAGCACATCGAAGGTGCCCAGGCGCAGGTCGCGGATGATCTCGACGCGCTCCACCGTGTCGATGTCCGAGTGCAGGTAGCGCACCCGCACATCATGGTCGGCCAGGTAATCGGTAAGGTCTTCGGCCATGCGCTTGGTCAGCGTGGTGGCCAGTACCCGATCGCCCTGATCGACGCGCTTGCGGATCTCCGACAGCAGGTCATCGACCTGGGTCAGCGCCGGGCGCACTTCCACCTGCGGATCGACCAGGCCAGTCGGGCGCACTACCTGCTCTACCACGCGGCCTGCATGCTCGGCCTCGTAGGGGCCTGGGGTGGCCGACACGAAGATGGTCTGGGGGCTGACATCCTCCCACTCGTCAAAGCGCATCGGCCGGTTGTC
Source organism: Pseudomonas sp. LRP2-20 (assembly GCF_024349685.1). NCBI lineage: Bacteria > Pseudomonadati > Pseudomonadota > Gammaproteobacteria > Pseudomonadales > Pseudomonadaceae > Pseudomonas > Pseudomonas sp. LR2-20. The sequence goes on from NZ_AP025944.1 coordinate 4,424,263, forward strand.
CAACGCCGACGGCAGGCGGAAGCCGTATTCGACCAGGGTTTCCTTGCGCGAGCGGTCGCCCTTGTACATGGCGCCGACCTGCGGAACGCTGACATGGGACTCGTCGATCACCAACAGCGCATCGGGCGGCAGATAGTCGTAGAGGGTGGGCGGCGGCGCGCCGGCCGGGCGCCCGGACAGGTAACGCGAGTAGTTCTCGATGCCGTTGCAGTAACCGAGCTCGAGGATCATCTCCAGATCAAAACGGGTGCGCTGTTCCAGGCGCTGGGCTTCGACCAGCTTGTTGGCCTTTTGCAGGTACTCGAGCCGGTCCTTGAGTTCTACCTTGATGCCCTCCACCGCCTCCAGCAGGGTTTCCCGCGGGGTCACGTAGTGGCTCTTGGGGTAGAAAGTGAAACGCGGCAGCTTGCGGAAGACCTCGCCGGTCAGGGGATCGAAGGCGGCGATGTTCTCCACTTCGTCGTCGAACAGCTCGATGCGGATGGCCTCGAGGTCGGATTCGGCCGGGAAGATGTCGATCACGTCACCGCGCACACGGAAGGTGGCGCGGGCGAAGTCCATTTCGTTGCGGGTGTACTGCAGGTCGGCCAGGCGGCGCAGCAGCGCACGCTGGTCGAGCTTGTCGCCGCGATCGACGTGCAGGACCATCTTCAGGTAGGTCTCGGGGCTGCCCAGGCCATAGATGCATGACACGGTGGTGACGATGATCGCGTCGCGCCGTTCCAGCAGCGCCTTGGTCGCCGACAGGCGCATCTGTTCGATGTGGTCGTTGATCGAGGCATCCTTCTCGATGAAGGTGTCCGACGACGGCACGTAGGCCTCGGGCTGGTAGTAGTCGTAGTAGGAAACGAAGTACTCCACCGCGTTGTTCGGGAAGAACGCCTTGAACTCGCCATACAGCTGCGCCGCCAGGGTCTTGTTCGGCGCCAGCACCAGGGTTGGCCGCTGCACCTGCTGGATGACGTTGGCGATGCTGAAGGTCTTGCCTGAGCCGGTCACCCCGAGCAGGGTCTGGTGCGACAGGCCCGCGTCGATGCCCTCGACCATCTGGCGGATGGCCTCGGGCTGGTCGCCGGCCGGCTGGAAACGGGTGACGAGCTGGAACTCGGACATGACGGACCTCGCGGTAACGCAGCAACTGTAAATTTAGCCAGTAGTCTATACCCAAATGCGCCCGCCCGGTGGCCGAATCAAGGGCAAGTAGTGAGCGCGCATTACGGTGGACCGGCCAATTCGACCAATGGTCGAAAAAAATTCGCGCAAATTGCCGGAAAACCTGCGCCAGGCTGTCGCAGTGACCGGTCGGTATCACTATACTGACTCCCCGTTTGTGCACCGCTTCAGTGCATTCGGCTGGAGCGTGTACGCCCTATCACTCTCCAATCAGAGCCGAAGTAACAATGAGCCTGTTTTCCGCTGTCGAGCTGGCACCCCGCGACCCTATCCTGGGCCTCAACGAAGCCTTCAACGCCGACCCACGTACCGACAAGGTCAACCTGGGCGTAGGCGTTTACTGCAATGAGGAAGGCCGCATTCCGCTGCTGCGCGCCGTGATCGAAGCCGAGACCCAGCGTGCTGCCCAGCACGCCTCGCGCGGCTACCTGCCGATCGATGGTATCGCCACCTACGACCAGGCCGTGCAGAAGCTGCTGTTCGGTGCCGAGTCGCCACTGCTGGCCGCTGGCCGCGTGGTCACCGTGCAGGCCGTCGGCGGCACTGGCGCTCTGAAGATCGGCGCCGACTTCCTCAAGCGCATTTCGCCGAACGCCGTGGTCGCCATCAGCGACCCGAGCTGGGAAAACCACCGTGCGCTGTTCGAAAGCGCTGGCTTCCCGGTGCAGAACTATCGCTACTACGACGCACCGAGCAACGACGTCAACCGTGCCGGCATGCTCGAAGACCTCAACGCCCTGCCGTCCGGCTCGATCGTGGTACTGCACGCCTGCTGCCACAACCCGACCGGCGTAGACCTGACCCTGGACGACTGGAAAAACGTTCTGGAAGTGGTCAAGGCCAAAGGCCACGTGCCGTTCCTCGACATGGCCTACCAAGGCTTTGGTGACGGCATCGGCGAAGACGCCTTCGCTGTGCGCCTGTTCGCCGAGTCGGGCATGGAGTTCTTCGTTTCCAGCTCGTTCTCCAAGTCGTTCTCGCTGTACGGCGAGCGCGTCGGCGCACTGTCGATCGTCACCGCCTCGAAAGACGAAAGCACCCGCGTGCTGTCGCAGGTCAAGCGCGTGATCCGCACCACCTACTCCAACCCGCCGACCCACGGCGCGACCATCGTCGCCACCGTGCTGAACAGCGCCGAACTGCGCCAGATGTGGGAAGCCGAACTGGGCGAGATGCGCGAGCGCATCCATGGCATGCGCAAGCAGATGGTTGCGCTGCTGGCCGAATACGGGGCCAAACGTGACTTCAGCTTCGTCGGCCGCCAGGTGGGCATGTTCTCGTACTCGGGCCTGACCGTTGAGCAGGTTACCCGCCTGAAGAACGACTTTGGCATCTACGCCCTGGACACCGGCCGCATCGCCGTCGCCGCCTTGAACCAGAGCAACATTCACGTGGTCACCAAGGCTATCGTTGAAGTGCTGTAACTAATTGATTTGTCAGGGGGAGGCTTGACTTCCCCCGGGCAATCGGTAAGATACGCGCAGATTCCGCGATAGCTCAGTCGGTAGAGCAAATGACTGTTAATCATTGGGTCCCTGGTTCGAGTCCAGGTCGCGGAGCCAAACATTGAGAAAGCCCCCGAATGCGTAAGCATCGGGGGCTTTTTCGTTGCCTGCCTGAAGGTTTGTGGCGCCTGTGAGATCGAGCGCCGCCCGCGCGGCGCATCGCGAGCTGCGCTCGCTCCTACGTTTGTTTCGGGCCAGTAACGCCTGTGACAGGCGCGCGCGACCGCCTTGTTGGTACGACACGATATCGAGTCATACGCCAATGCGTCCGCGCGCAAATCCCACAGGATAAACTGGCCCGAAACAAACGTAGGAGCGAGCGCAGCTCGCGATGCGCCGCGCGGGCGGCGCTCGATCTCACAGGCGCTGACCCTCCCCAGCCAAGCCCCTTTCAGCCCCCACATCACTCCCCAAGCAGCTCAGTCACCGGCTTGCCTTCATCCACCAAGCTCCACACCAGCAATTTCGCCGGCCGGCTGTTGCTGGCATTGCGCGAAACGCTGTGCACGGTCCCAGGCGCCTCGTACCAGTACTCCCCCGCCTTGTAGGTCTTTTCCTGTTCGTCGTTGAGTTTCGAGACTACCGCGCCTTCCAGCACATAAGCCATGACGGCACCAGGATGCTGGTGGGCGGGCGATGCCTGCCCGGGGGCGTAGCTGACAGTGAGCATGACGGCTTTCTTGCCAGGCGCATTGGCGGGTTGTTTTTGCTGCAAGACCTTTACCTGATCAGGCATGTCGCCGTGCGCCCAAGCGGCGCTCTGGCCACCGAGCAGACCAGTACTGACGAACAAGGCAAGGCAAAGACTGGAAGGTTTCATGGGGTTTCTCCTGATTGGCAAGTGCCTGCAGGTTAGGCCCGGCGGCACACTGCGCAAACGGCCAATCAGGAGAAAAAACAGGGGGCCAGCCAGCGGCAATCGATCTCAGCAATTGCGCCCGATCGGGTAGAACTCGCCGTGGCTCCAGACCCCGAGCCACTCCTCGCCATCGATCATGCGCGGCACTGCCAGGTCGACCAACTGGTAGAACACATTGCGGTGGATCAGCGCTTCCAGATTCGTGCGCATCAAGACGTAGGGTGATGGCTCCTGGGTGAGCGGATCGATTTCGACCCGCAACGGATTCTGTGGCCCCGCCTCGGCCTCGTCCTCGACATTGCTGGTAAAGCGCAGCACCTGTGCCTCGCCGCTGCCCAGCACCTCCAACGTCACGGCCACGAACGGCGCATCATCGACGCGGATGCCAACCTTCTCCACCGGCGTGATCAGGAAATAATCATCGCCATCGCGGCGAATGATCGTGGAGAACAAGCGAACCATCGGCTTGCGCCCGATGGGTGTGCCCAGGTAATACCAGGTGCCATCGCGGGCGATACGCATGTCGATATCGCCGCAGAAATCCGGGTTCCACAGATGCACCGGCGGCAGCCCCTTGTGCTTGGGAATCTGCGCCAATAAATCGTTGGCCTTGCCGGAATCCGTCATCACCCTGCCCTCACTCGCTCATGCCCAGAAGGCTACGAGCGTACTCGCGCATCGGTGCGCCAAGCAAATCCTGCGGTGACTGGTCGTGGAACGTCAACAAACCGCCACGGCTCTTGATCCGCGCCGTGTCGATCAGGTAGCGCGTGTTGGTCTCGATCAGCATCATCTGCACGACACCGGTGTCCCAACCCAGTCGATCGACAGCCTGTTCGTCATACCACTCATCGCCATTGCCGATGCGGTCGTCCGTGCGGGCGAAGCGGGTGTACAGCACATAATCGGCGCCCACCGATCGGGCCTGGGCAATCGCTTCCTCAAGCCCCAGCGGCCCTTGGGCGCGACGCACCAGCGGGAAATACTCGACGAAGCTCTTGAAGGCCTCCTCGGCCACGACGTTCTGCTTCGGCACCGGGCCCTTGCCTGGCGGCATGAACGCGCCCTGGCCAATGAAGATGAACGAATCGGGCTGCAGGCGAATCGACAGGGTACGACGGGTATCGCTGTGGTCCAGCAAACCGGCATCGCTCATGTGGTAACGGACGCCCTCGCCCATATCGCTGACATTCATGCAACCGCCCAACGCCATCAGCGTCAGCAGCAAGACCAGGCTACGCATCTTTCCTCCAGTGGCCGGTGACGAAAAACCGGCGAATAGCCGGCGGATGCAGCTTTTGCGCCAGCTTCAGCCGCCAATCACCTTCATCACCATCACCCCTCCGGAAAACGCCAGTTCCTGTTTGTCTGCCAGGGCTTTTACCAGCAACCGTTGCAAACCTGGCAGCGCCTGATGACGTGGTTTTTCCAGCAGGTCGCCGACAAAGTGACGATTGCTCGAAGACAGGCAGCCGTGCAGCCAGCCGGTAGAGGACAGCCGCAGCCGCGAGCAGGTACGGCAGAACGGCACGCTTTCGTTGGCGATGACGCCGAACTGGCCGTGCCCGGGGATCCGGTAGCGCAGCGCCGTGGCGTCCAGCGGCGCCTCGACCTGTTGATAGCCATACCTGGTGCCAATCACATCGAGCAACGCATCGAGCCCGACAAACTGCTGCAGGAACGCATTGTTGTCCCGGGCCAGATGCCCCATGCGCATCAGTTCGATGAAGCGCAGCTCGAAGCCACGTGCCATGCAATAGTCGAGCATCGGCAGCACCTGATCGAGGTTCTGGCCACGCATTGGCACCATGTTGACCTTGATGCGCATGCCCATGGCGCTGGCTTTGTCCATGCCTGCCAGCACACTGGCCAGATCACCGCCACGGGCGATGCGGCGGAATGCCTGAGGATCGAGGGTATCGAGGGACACGTTCAGGCGACGAATGCCGGCCGCCTGCAGCTGAGGCAGTTTGCGTGCGAGCAGCTGGCCGTTGGTGGTCAGCGCGATGTCGTCCAGGTCGAGCTTGGCCACCGCCGCCAGAAAGGCATCCAGCCGAGGGCTGACCAGCGGCTCGCCTCCGGTGATGCGCAAACGCTCGATGCCGGCGGCTTCGATGAGGTAGCCCACACCACGCGCCAAGGCCTCCGCCGACAGCTCATCCTGGGCTGCGACCAGGCGCTTGCCGTCAGGCACGCAGTAGCTGCAGGCATAGTTGCAGGCAGCCGTCAGGCTGACGCGCAGGTTGCGAAAACGCCTGCCTTGACGATCGACGATCATGGATGACTCCGGCATGGATGAATCGGGGCTGGCAAAACTTGACTCATGGATCAAGTTTTTGCAAGTCCCCATTTCACGCCAGGCTCACCCGGTGACGACGCGCACCTTCAGTTGGTGGTTTCCGGATCACGCTTGCGCTTGTTGCCCATGCGCACGCCGATGTCCATGAGGAACTGGAAGAAGCCCTCCTGATCCTCCAGCACATTGCTCCAGAACGGCGAGTGGTACAGCGCCACGGCGCCATGCACCAGCGCCCAGGCCGCGCAGTAGTGGAAGTACGGCGGCACGTCTTCGAGCTTGCCTTCGCTGATGCGGCCCTTGATCAGCTGGGTGAGGCGGTCGAAGTTGGACGCGCGGATGCTGTGCAGCTGTTCGACCATTTCCGGCACCTGGTTGCCTTTGACCACCTTCTCTTCCAGGCGGTCGAACAGCCGGTAGCGCTGCGGGTCGCGCATGCGGAACTCGAAGTAGGCGCGCGACAGCGCCTCCTTGTCGCGATCGACATCGGCCGAGTGCAACAGCGCGTTCAAGTCACGCTCATAATCGAGCATCAGGCGCAGGTAGATCTCCGCCTTGGACTTGAAGTGCTTGTAGATCGTACCTTTGCCGATACCCACGGCGTCGGCGATCATCTCGACGGTGACGCTGTCTTCACCCTGTTCGAGGAACAGCTTCAGCGCTGTATCGAGGATTTCCTGTTCGCGACGGCGAAACTCACGGACCTTACGAGGTTCTTTCTGCATAGGAAGGACTGGATGACATTGAAGCGGTTTATTATGCCTAACTTGCAGCAAATTGCACGGATCATCCAACCATGTCTATGTTTCACGATGAGTTCGAACAGGCGCCAGGGCTGCGTTACCTGAACCACGCGGCCATCGCTCCCTGGCCGCGCCGGGCCAGCGAGGCCGTGGCGCGGTTTGCCCGTGACAATGTGCGCCTGGGGGCGAGCGACTACCCGACATGGCTGGCCACCGAACGCAGGCTGCGCGAAAGGCTGGCGCGGCTGATCAACGCGCCCTCCTGGGCAGACATCGCGCTGGTGAAGAACACGTCCGAGGCGCTGTCGCTGGTTGCTTTCGGTCTCGACTGGCAGGCCGGTGACCAAGTGGTGATCAGTGATGAGGAATTTCCTTCCAACCGGGTCGTCTGGGAAGCGTTGGCCAAGCATGGCGTCGAGGTGAACCAGGTGAGCCTTGCCGGGGCAGACCCGGAAGCCGCGCTGCTCGCCGCCTGCGGCCCGCGCACGCGCTTGCTGGCGGTGAGCGCCGTGCAGTTCGCCAGCGGGCTGCGCCTGGACCTGCCTCGCCTCGGCGAGGGCTGCCAGGCTCGCCAGGTGCTGTTCTGTGTCGATGCCATCCAGCAGATTGGCGCCCTGCCCTTCGACGTGCAGCGCTACCGCTGCGATTTCGCCATGGCCGACGGCCACAAGTGGATGTTGGGCCCCGAGGGCCTGGGCTTGTTCTATTGCCGCGCCGCCTTGCGCCCGCAGCTGAAGCTGCATGCCTATGGCTGGCATATGCTGGAACGTCTGGGCGACTTCGAACGCCGCGACTGGCAGCCGGCCCGCAGCGCAAGGCGCTTCGAAAGCGGCAGCCCGAACATGCTGGGCGCGTGCGCCCTGGAAGCCAGCCTGTCATTGCTGGAGGAAATCGGCATGGACGAGGTCGGCCGACAATTGCAGTTGCGGGTCGATCAACTGCTGCAAGGGCTGAACGGTATTCCCGGCTTGCATCTGCATAGTCCTGCTGCCCAGGAAAGACGGGCGGGTATCGTGACCTTCAGCCTTCAGGGGCGGGACAGTGCGGTTATCTACCGAAGCCTGGTGGCGGAGCAGACGATTTGTGCACTGAGAGGGCCCGGTGTGCGATTTTCGCCACATTTCTACACCAGTGGGCAGTTGATCGACGAAGCTGTTCAGCAAGTAAAGCGTCTTGCCATGCGTTGAGGGAGGAAGGGACGGCGGGCGTATTCCAAATCTGTTTAAAAAACGAACAGAGAAGCACTGGCACTGTGCCAAACCTGACCAATACTTGAAGTGTTGGCGCGGCGCATCCCCCCCAAGTGGCGCGCCGATAAAGGTGCTCAGGGACCGCGTACCTTTGTTTTACTCCTAATGGTCTTAACCCGGATTCCCCCCCCAGAACCCGGGTTTTTTTTGCCCGAGACCAGATGCCAAGCTCTGGCTCTGGCTCTGGCTCTGGCTCTGGCTCTGCTTTTGCTTCTAAGCGCGCGATAGTTCAGGCGACGCAGAGTGCGACTTCAGGAGGCCGAACGCAGGCGTCTGGAGGGCCAGGGTGCGCAGCACCCCTTCGGCGTAGCCGAAGGCGCGAGATGTAGACTTGCGCAGCAAGTCGTAGGCCGCGCGGGCCCGGAAGGCGCCGGAGTGAGGGGACCCCGGAGCGCAGCGCAGGGGCCGGATGATGGGAGCCGGGGTTTTTGGTTACTTTTTGCCCAGTCAAAAAGTAACCCGCCGTAAGGGCGGAAAGGTGACTGTGCGTCGCCCTCGCAAATGAATGCGCTCGTAATAATCAAAACCACTGCGTGCGAGTTTTTCGCTTCAGCTTTTGGCTTTTGGCTTTTGGCTTTTGGCTTTTGGCTTTTAAAAGTGGGCTTTCAAAGCAGGTCTACATTCATTCGCCATGGTGGCGCTGAATCACCTTTTCGCCTTTACGGCGACCTACTTTTTGACTGGGCAAAAAGTAGGCAAAAACCCCCGCTCCCATCATCCGGCCCCTACGCTGCGCTCCGGGGTCCCCTCACTCCGGCGCCTTCCGGGCCCGCGCGGCCTACGACTTGCTGCGCAAGTCTACATCTCGCGCCTTCGGCTACGCCGAAGGGGTGCTACGCACCCTGGCCCTCCAGACGCCTGCGTTCGGCCTCCTGAAGTCGCACTCTGCGTCGCCTGAACTACCGCGCACTTAGAAGCAAAAGCAGAGCAAAAGCAGAGCAAAAGCAGAGCAAAAGCAGAGCAAAAGCAGAGCAAAAGCAGAGCAAAAGCAGAGCAAAAGCAGAGCAAAAGCGATTGGGCTGGGTTTAGGCCACTCGTGCAAGTGGGAACAGGCGCTTGAAGTTGCCGGTAGTCTGCTCGGCCAACTGGTCGTAGCTGACCCCGCGCAACGATGCCACATACTCCGCCACCTCCCGAACATACTGCGGCAGGTTCGGCTTGCCGCGATGCGGGATTGGCGCCAGGTAAGGCGAGTCGGTTTCCACCAGCAGGCGGTCGACCGGCACCTGCCGCGCCACCTCACGCAGGGCATCGGCATTGCGGAACGTGACGATGCCAGACAGCGAAATGTAATAACCCAGGTCCAGCGCCGCCTTGGCCATGTCCCAGTCTTCGGTGAAACAGTGCAGCACGCCCGCCTGCGGCAGGTTCGCTTCACGCAGCAACGCCAGCGTATCGGCACGGGCAGCACGGGTATGCACGATCACCGGCTTGCCAGTCTGGCGCGAAGCTTCCAGGTGCAGGCGGAACGACGCCTGCTGCAACTCGGCGGCTTCCGGCTCGTAGTGGTAATCCAGGCCAGTTTCACCGATCGCCACCACATGCGGGTGCGCCAGCTCGCGCAGCAGCCATTCCAGCGCCGGCGTCTCGCCCGGCGCCAGGTCCAGCGGGTGAATACCGACCGAGCAGTCGACATCGACGTACTGCTCACTCAGCGCCTTCACCGCCCCGGCATTTTCGGCGCTGACGCCAATGCACAGGAAATGCCCGACCCCACGCTCGCGCGCCGCCTGCAGGGCAGCATCGAGGGAGCCCTGGTGGGCGCTCAGGTCAAGACGGTCGAGATGGCAATGGGAATCTACGAGCATGGCAGGCGGCACACATGAAAAGATGGAAAATCAGCGGGAACCCGGCAGCTGTACCCAATGGGCCAGCAAGGCTTCCAGCAGCAAAACGCGATTGAGGTTGGCTTTACCGAGCACCTTCTGGCGCTGTTCAAGGATCCACGCCTGGACTTCCAGCACCTTACCCTGACGAGCCTTCTGCGCCAGGTATTGCACTACCTTGCGCATGTCGGCCAAACCTAACCCGTCTTCATCCTGGGTCAACTGGTAGCGCAGAATCAGGTGCGACCAGTCGCAGAACCAGTCGAACAACAGCAACAACGGTACGTTGCTCCAGGCCTCGGCCAACTGGCTGGGCGATTGCTGCTGCTTGAGCAGCTTCTTCACCCCGTCGGTCACCAGAGCCCTTTGCTCACGCACACCTTGAGCTTGCAGACTCACGGCCATCAACGGCGACCCGGCGGCCAGCGTCAGCAGCTCCTCGCGCTCTGCCTCATCGCTGTCGGTCAATGCCGTGGCCAGCCAGGCCTGGCTCTGTGCCTGGCTTGGCTGCGGACAGACGACTTGCTGACAGCGGCTCTTGATGGTGGGCAGCAGCCGACTGGGCTGATGACTGACCAGCAGCAACACAGTATCGCCCGAAGGCTCCTCCAGGCTCTTGAGCAAGGCGTTGGAAGCGTTGACGTTCATCGCCTCGACCGGCTCGATCAACACCACTTTACGCCCGCCCAGCTGCGCCGTCTGCACCACGAACGACACCAGTTCACGTACCTGGTCCACCTTGATCGGCTTATCGGCTTCTTCCGGTTCCAGCACGAAGTTGTCCGGGTGGCTGCCAGCCTTGAGCAACAGACACGATTTGCACTGCCCACAGGCATCCAGCCCCTGCGGCTGCTGGCATAGCAGGCGCGCCATCAGCCGCTCGGCCAAGGCGCGTTTGCCGATGCCCTGCGGGCCATGCAGCAGGTAGGCATGGGCGTGCCGGGCACGCCCGGCCAGTTGCTGCCAGAGCGCCTGCTGCCAGGGGTAGGCCTCAGCCACGGCAACGCCCCACGATGGCCGGCAGCAGTGCATCGATGGCGCGCTGCACGGCTTCCAGTGGCTGCGCAGCGTCGAGCAGGCTGTAGCGCTGGGGTTCGCTCTGGGCGCGCTGCAGATAGGCTTGGCGCACGGCCTCGAAGAAGGCCTGGCCTTCCTGCTCGAAACGGTCCAGGCGGCCGCGCGCGGCGGCACGGGCCAGGCCGACTTCCACCGGCAGGTCGAAGACCAGGGTCAGGTCCGGGCGCAGATCACCTTGGACGAACTGCTCCAAGGTAGCGATACGCGCCACGGACAGTCCGCGACCACCGCCCTGGTAGGCGTAGGTGGCATCGGTGAAGCGATCGCACAGGACCACCGCACCACGGGCCAGCGCCGGGCGAATCACCTGGGCCAGGTGCTGGGCGCGGGCAGCGAATACCAACAGCAGTTCGGTGTCCGCCGCCATGGCTTCATCGCTTGGCGCCAGCAACAGCTCACGAACCTTTTCTGCCAATGGCGTACCACCAGGCTCCCGCGTCAGTACCACGTCCAGGCCCTGCTCTCGCAGGCGTGCGGCCAGGTAATCGCGGTTGGTGCTCTTGCCCGCGCCTTCGGGGCCTTCCAGGGTAATAAACAAGCCGCTCACAGGCAGTCCTTAATATTGTTCGTCGGGCGCCGGCGCGTCAGCCGGTGCAGCCTCGTCGGCCGGATCCTGCACAGCAGGCTCGGCCGGGTCCTCGGATGGCGATTGCGGCGCCGGACTGGACCGGTAATCCGCACGACGCTTGAGCTGAAACTCGCGCACCGCCGAGTTGTGATCATCCAGGTCATCGGAGAACACGTGGCTGCCATCGCCGCGGGCGACGAAGTACAGGCTGGTGCCATCGGACGGATTGAGCGCGGCATGGATTGCCTCGCGCCCGACCATGGCGATCGGCGTCGGTGGCAGGCCAGTCATGGTGTAGGTGTTGTAAGGCGTCGGTTCGCGCAGGTCGGCGCGGGTAATCTTGCCGTTGTAACGCTCACCCATGCCGTAGATCACCGTCGGATCGGTCTGCAGCATCATGCCCAGGCGCAAGCGGCGGACGAAAACGCCGGCAATCTGCCCGCGCTCCTGCGGGATGCCGGTTTCCTTCTCCACCAGCGAGGCCATGATCAAAGCCTGGTAAGGGTCGCGGTAAGGCAGGTCGGTGGTGCGCTCTGCCCACTCCTTGGCCAGCACTTCATCCAGGCGCATATACGCCTGCTGCAGCAACTCGACGTCGCTCATGCCACGCACGAAGCGGTAGGTGTCCGGGAAGAAGCGGCCTTCAGGGAACACGCCGGTGTGGCCGAGCTTGTCCATCACTTCGGCGTCGGAAAGCCCTTCGAGTGTATGCTTGATCTTCTCGTGCCTGGCCACCGCCGAGCGCACCTGGCGGAAGGTCCAGCCTTCGACCAGGGTCAGGTTGTACTGCACCACGTCGGCACGGCGCCAGGCGTCGAACAGTGCTTCCACGGTCATGCCAGGGGTCAGGCGATACTCGCCAGTATGCAACTGCGTGCCGGCCATGTTGAAGCGCCAATAGAGGCGCAGCCAGACGGCATCATCGAGCAAGCCCTCGGCCTGCATGCGATAGAACATGCGGTTGGGGTTGGTGCCACTGGGCACGTCGAGCAGGCGCTCTTCGGCCACATGCAGTGGCTGCTCCAGCACCGAGTTGATCTTCCACGCCGACCAGCCCAGGGCCAGGCCGGCGAGGATCAAGCCCATTTCCAGCAGCAGCAGGAATTTGCGTCTCACGAATTCAGGTATCCAGTAACGTACGGGCAACGGCCTGCAGTTTACGGGTGAGCGGTCCCGGCGGCCAGTTCAGCGCGGCAATTGCACGCACAGGCCAGACGCCGTAGACACTGTTGCAGACGAATACTTCATCCGCCTGTTGCAGTTCGTCGAACGCGATATCACGCACCTGTACCACCATGCCCAGTAGCTGCGCCTGCTCCAGCAAGGCACCACGCATCACGCCGGCAACGCCGCAACGGCTGAGGTCCGCCGTAAGCAGCACGCCATCACGCACCAGAAACAGGTTGCTGTATACGCCTTCGACCACCCTGCCCTGCCCGTCACGCATCAGGCCTTCGGCATGCTCGCTGTCCTGCCATTCGGCACGGGCCAGCACCTGCTCCAGGCGATTGAGGTGTTTGAGCCCGGCCAGCAACGGTTGTTCCCCAAGCCGGGTCTGGCAAGGGAACAGCCGTACGCCCAGCTCGGCATGTTCGACAGGATAGCTGGGCAGCGGGCTGCCCTGGAGAATCCGGCGCGGCGCAACGCCGGCAAGCGGCGCGTAGCCACGCTGGCTGTCACCACGGGTGAGGACCAGCTTGGCGACACCGTCACCGAGCTGGCTGGCAAAGCGCAGGATTTCATCACGCAGCAGCGCCAGGTCGGCGTCGATGGCCAGGCGCTGACAACCCAGCGCCAGGCGGGCCAGATGGCCGTCCAGCAGGCTGGGCCGGCCACCGCGCACGGCGATGGTCTCGAACAGGCCATCGCCGTAGGCCAGGCCGCGGTTCTGCAAGTTGATCGCAGTCGCGGGCTGGCCGTCGATCCAGCTGTGCATCAACCGGCGAACCGGCGGAACACCAGCGAACCGTTGGTGCCGCCAAAGCCGAACGAGTTGGACAGCACCACATCGATCGGCATGCTGCGCGCCTGGTGCGGCACGAAGTCGAGGTCGCACCCTTCGTCCGGCTCGTCGAGGTTGATGGTCGGCGGCGCCATCTGGCTGTTGATTGCCAGCACGCTGAAGATCGCCTCTACCGCACCGGCGGCGCCGAGCAAGTGACCGGTCATCGACTTGGTCGAGCTGACGGCCAGCTTGTAGGCATGATCACCGAACACGCGCTTGATCGCCGCGACTTCGGCGATATCACCGGCCGGCGTCGAGGTACCGTGGGCGTTGATGTAGCTGACCTCGTCAGGCTGGATGCCAGCATCGCGCAGGGCGTTGGCCATGCAACGGGCCGCACCTTCACCGCTGTCGGGCGGCGAGGTCATGTGGTAGGCGTCACCGCTCATGCCGAAACCGACCAGCTCGGCATAGATGGTCGCACCGCGGGCCTTGGCGTGTTCGAGCTCTTCGAGCACCAGGGCGCCGGCACCGTCGGACAGCACGAAGCCATCACGGCCTTTGTCCCAGGGACGGCTGGCACGGGTTGGCTCATCGTTGCGGGTCGACAGCGCACGGGAGGCACCAAAGCCGCCCATGCCCAGGCCACAGGCGGCCATTTCGGCGCCACCGGCGATCATCACGTCGGCTTCACCGTAGGCAATGTTGCGCGCGGCCATGCCGATGCAGTGGGTGCCAGTGGTGCATGCGGTGGCAATGGCGTAGTTCGGCCCCTGCAGCCCCAGGTGGATCGACAGAAAACCGGAGATCATGTTGATGATCGAACCCGGCACGAAGAACGGCGAAATGCGGCGCGGGCCCTGCTCGTGCAAGGTACGGCTGGTTTCTTCGATGTTGGTCAGGCCGCCGATACCCGAGCCCATGGCCACGCCAATGCGCTCACGGTTGGCGTCGGTGACTTCCAGGCCGGCGTTACGCACCGCCTGGAAACCGGCCGCCAGGCCGTACTGGATGAACAGGTCGAGCTTGCGGGCCTCTTTGGCCGACAGGTACTGCTCAACCTCGAAGCCTTTCACCGAGCCGCCAAAACGGGTGGAGTAGGCAGACAGGTCCGTGTGTTCGATCGGACCAATGCCACTGCGGCCAGCCAGAATGCCCTGCCAAGTGCTCGGTACATCGGTACCCAGTGGCGACAGCATACCCATACCGGTGACCACGACGCGTCTACGCGACACAGTACTCTCCTTTTCTAATCACAGAGTTTCTTGCCATTGCATTCAAGCAATGGAATGAAATGGCAACAAGCTCTCGACGCGAGTGAAGCAACGCTGAAGGCTCGCAAAGAAAAAACCGCACGCCAGCAAAGGCAGTGCGGTTCTTCTCGACAAGAAGCGTCGACTACAACGTCTTAGGCCTTGTGGCTGTTGACGTAGTCGATGGCAGCTTGAACGGTAGTGATCTTCTCGGCTTCTTCGTCAGGGATTTCGGTCTCGAATTCCTCTTCCAGAGCCATCACCAGCTCAACGGTGTCAAGCGAATCGGCACCCAGGTCATCGACGAAGGACTTCTCGTTGGTCACTTCCTCTTCCTTGACGCCCAGTTGCTCGGCGACGATTTTCTTGACGCGTTCTTCGATGGTGCTCATACCTAGTTTTCACTCCTAATGGACATATGTCAGGCAGCTGGCCGGTGACCAAGTTTATAGAAAGACGTTCGCTTTTCAAGCGGAACGCACCTTCCCTTTAGCCACTGCACCCGCTGCCTGGAATCTGGTTGCAGCTTTATAACGGATTTTAGGCTCGCAGTATGACTCTTTTTTGAAGCAATCCGTCACATTGCGTTGCAGTTTTACATGTACATCCCGCCGTTGACCGGCACGGTAGCGCCGGTAACGTAGCCTGCGCCGTCCGACGCCAGGAACGAAACCACCTTGGCAATTTCGTCAGCCTGACCCAGGCGGCCCAGCGGAATCTGGGTCTGCAGGGCTTCGCGCTGCGCTTCTGGCAGCTCGCGAGTCATGTCGGTGTCGATGAAGCCCGGGGTCACCGAGTTGACGGTGATGCCACGCGAGCCCACTTCACGCGCCAGGGCGCGGCTGAAGCCTTCGAGGCCGGCCTTGGCCGCCGCGTAGTTGGCCTGGCCGGCGTTGCCCATGGCACCGACGACCGAACCGATGCTGATGATACGACCCCAACGCGCCTTGGTCATGCCACGCAGCACGCCCTTGGACAGACGGTAGAGGCTGTTCAGGTTGGTGTCGATCACGTCGAACCACTCGTCGTCCTTCATGCGCAGCATGAGGTTGTCGCGAGTGATACCCGCATTGTTGACCAGAATGGTCGGCGCACCGAACTGCTCGCCGATGGCGCCCAGCACTGCTTCCACGGACTCGGCGCTGGTGACGTTCAGCTCCATGCCGGTGCCGGCGATACCATGCTCTTTCAGGGTGGCAGCGATGCGCTCGGCACCGGAAGCCGACGTAGCGGTACCGATCACGGTCGCGCCCTGGCGGCCCAGCTCGAGGGCGATGGCCTGGCCAATACCACGGCTGGCGCCGGTGACCAGTGCAACTTTACCTTGCAGGCTCATGCAAGCTTCTCCAAATCAGGCCAGCGCCGCACGGGTGGCGGCGACAGCGTCAGGGGTATTGAGGTTGTAGGTGGTCACGCCGTCAGCGCAACGCTTGTTCAGGCCAGCCAGAACCTTGCCCGGGCCGCACTCGACCAGGTTGACCGCGCCATTGGCAGCCAGGGTCTGTACGCACTCGACCCAGCGTACCGGCTGGTACAGCTGCGCCAGCAGGTCCTGCTTCAGGGCATCGAGGTCGGCAGCGATGGCGGCGGTGACGTTCTGCACCACCGGGATCTGCGGGGCCTTCCATTCGATGGCATTGACCGATTCGGCGAAACGCTCGGCGGCCGGCTTCATCAGGGCGCAATGCGACGGCACGCTGACCGCCAGCGGCAAAGCGCGCTTGGCACCGGCCTCTTTGCACAGCTCGATGGCACGGTCCACTGCAGCCTTGTTGCCAGCGATCACGACCTGGCCTGGCGAGTTGAAGTTTACCGCGCTGACCACTTCATCTTCAGCGGCCTTGGCACAGATCTCGACCACCACCGCGTCATCCAGGCCCAGAATCGCCGCCATGGCACCGTGACCGGCCGGCACGGCCTCCTGCATCAGTTCGCCACGGCGCTTGACCAGCTTCACCGCCTCTTTCAGCGACAGGCTGCCAGCGGCGACCAGCGCGCTGTATTCACCCAGGCTGTGACCAGAGACGAAGGCCGGCTGCGCGCCACCCTCTTCCAGCCACAGCCGCCACAGGGCGATGGAGGCGGTAAGGATCGCCGGCTGGGTCTTGTCGGTTTGATTGAGTTTTTCTTCCGGCCCGTTCTGAACCAGGTCCCACAGGTCGTAGCCCAGAGCTTCGGAGGCCTCCTTGAAGGTCTCGATGATCACCGGCTTTTCAGCGCCCAGCTCTTTGAGCATGCCCAGCGACTGGGAACCTTGACCGGGAAAGACGAATGCGAGGGATGCAGACATTGAACAAGCCCTTATGATCTTGTCGTCGGATAGGGTGCGCCAAGCCGTGGGCCAGACGCGGAATCTGAAAACTTGGATGGAAACGGAAACTGAGCGGTCACATTTAAGCACTTCATCGGCGAAATGCCTAAGGCAACAGGTCTTCGAGGCGGCCATGCAACCGCTGCGGGAGGTTTTCCTGGATCTCGATCAGCGCCCGCTGGATCGCGCTCTGAAAGCCCTGCACACCTGCCGAGCCATGGCTCTTGATGACGATGCCCTGCAGGCCGAGGAAGCTCGCGCCATTGTGCCGCGCCGGCGCCAGGTCGGCCTGCAGCCGCTTGAGCAGCGGCATCGCCACCGCCCCGGCCACCCGCGACAACGCGCCGCCCTTGAACAGCTTTTCGATACGCTCGCCGATCATGGTCGCCAGGCCTTCGCTGGACTTGAGCAGGATGTTGCCGACGAAGCCGTCGCACACCACCACATCCGCCTCGCCACGGTACAGGCCGTCACCTTCGACGAAACCGACGTAATTCAGGCCGCGGGCGTTCTGCAGCAACGTGGCCGCCAGCTTGACCTGCTGGTTGCCCTTGATGTCCTCGGTACCAATGTTCAACAGCGCCACGCGCGGCCGGTGAATACCCAAGGCCTGGGCAGCCACGGAGCCCATGACGGCGAACTGGTAGAGGTTTTCGGCACTGCAGTCGACGTTGGCTCCCAGGTCGAGCAGCTGGCAATAACCCGCCTGGGTCGGGATCGCCGCGACCATTGCCGGCCGATCGATACCCGGCAGGGTCTTGAGCACGAAACGCGACAACGCCATCAGCGCCCCGGTATTGCCGGCGCTGACGCAGGCCTGGGCCTTGCCGTCCCGCACCAGTTCAAGGGCGATGCGCATCGACGAATCCGGCTTGCCACGCAATGCCTGCGATGGCCGCTCGTCCATACCGACCACCTCACTGGCGGCGACAATCTGCAGACGCGCGCGATCCGCAGCCGCAAGGCCGCTGACAAGATCTTCAAGGAGGGAGGGTTGACCGACGAGGGTCAGGTGCAGCGAGGGAGTAGCCGAAAGGCAGGCAATGCTAGCCTGGACAATGCTGCGGGGACCGAAGTCCCCGCCCATTGCGTCGATCGCGATGATCTGAGCGGACAAGGATTACTCGTCAGCGCCCTTGTCGATCACTTTGCGACCACGGTATACGCCTTCTGGCGAAACGTGGTGACGCAGGTGTACTTCACCGGTGGTCTTTTCTACCGACAGCGCGTTTTCCGACAGGGCGTCGTGCGAACGGCGCATGTCACGGGCAGAGCGGGATTTTTTGTTCTGCTGAACAGCCATAATTGATTAACTCCTAAACGTTTGGGTCACGCTTTAACTGCGCCAAAACACTGAACGGGTTGGACCGCGATACCTCGTCCTTGCTCGATTCGGGCTCGTCTGCGCCCGCCGGCTGCTGGCATTCTTCCGGATGATGAGCAGGCACGATAGGCAAGGCGAGCAGCAGCTCCTCCTCGACCAAGGCCTGCAGATCCAAAGGATCTTCGCCCAGTTCCAGCACGTCATAGCCTTTCGGCAACGACTGGGTATTCGCACCCTCCTTCACCACGGCGTAAGTACATTCGCTGTGGATCGGCAGGGTGACCAGCTCAAGACAACGCTGGCAAACCATTTTGACCTCGACGTCCAGCTCGCTGTGGATAACCACCACGTGCTGTTCATCTCGTTCAAAATCGAACTTCGCCTGCACCGTACCGACATCGTCGGAAAGCGGGTCGCAGAGTCTTTCCAAATCAGCGAGTTGCAGCGTACCAGTGATGGATACGCCTCGATCGGCTAATTTGCGCGGGTCAACGTGAGGTGGAATCGGGTCATTCAACATAGGCGCAGCATTCTAGGGATGCCCCCCGCCCCTGTCAAAGGAAATTCGGCGGCATCTCGCATGTTAGAATCAGGTTCAACTGACCAGGAGTCTATCATGCTGCCTCTGTTGCTGGCTTCCAGCTCTGCCTACCGGCGCGAACTGCTCGCGCGCCTGCGCCTGCCCTTCACCTGGGCAAGCCCCGACCTAGACGAGCGGCGCCTGGCTGACGAGCCCGCCGTGGAACTGGTACGGCGCCTGGCCAGGCAAAAAGCCGAGGCACTTGCCGAGAGCCATCCACAGCACCTGATCATCGGCTCCGACCAGGTGGCAGTGCTGGGCGAGCAGATCCTCGGCAAGCCGCACACCTTCGAGCGCGCCTGCGAGCAGTTGCTCGAAGCCAGCGGCCAGCAAGTGACCTTCCTGACCGGGCTGGCACTGCTCAATACCGCGACCGGGCAGCGCCAGGTCGACTGTGTGCCGTTCACGGTGACGATGCGCGAGCTGGATCGGGAGCGTGTGGAGCGCTATGTGGCAGCGGAGCAGCCGCTGGATTGCGCAGGGAGCTTCAAGGCGGAGGGATTGGGGGTGAGCTTGTTTCAGAGCACCCATGGGTGCGATGCGACCAGCCTGATCGGGCTGCCGCTGATTCGGCTGGTGGATATGCTGACCAAGGAAGGGGTGGTGGTTCCTTGAGCCTGGCTTGAGGGTTATGGCGCCTGTGAGATCGAGCGCCGCCCGCGCGGCGCTTCGCGAGCTGCGCTCGCTCCTACGTTTGTTTCGGGCCAATTATTTCTGTGGGATTTGCGCGCGGACGCTTTGGCACACGACTGGATATCGCGCCATGCCACCAAGGCGGTCGCGCGCGCCTGTCACAGGCGATACTGGCCCGAAACAAACGTAGGAGCGAGCGCAGCTCGCGATGCGCCGCGCGGGCGGCGCTCGATCTCACACCCGACACAAACCCCAAGACAGGCACCCTGCAGCATTCAGCGCAACTGCGGCCCCTGGAACCCCATCCACATGGCCAGATGCTCAGCCACACTGGCACCAATACGCTTGGAGAAGCGATCGAACGGCGATTCCTGCACGGTGTAATCGACCAACTCCTTCTCACCTACGATTTCCCGCGCCACATAGCTGGCACTGCCAAGCCCATCCACCAGCCCCAGCGCCTTGGCCTGCTCACCCGACCAGACCAGGCCGCTGAACAACTCCGGATGCTCCTTGTCCTTCAGGCGATCCCCCCGCCCCTGCTTGACCATGGCAATGAACTGCTGGTGCGTGGTGTCCAGCACGCCCTGCCAGAACGCGCGCTCATCAGGCTTTTCTGGCGAGAACGGATCAAGGAACGCCTTGTGCTCACCAGCGGTGTAGGTCCGACGCTCGACGCCCAGCTTTTCCATTGAGCCCACAAAGCCATAACCGGCCGCTGTCACACCAATCGAACCGACCAGGCTGGCCTTGTCGGCATAGATCTCATCCGCCGCGCTGGCGATGTAGTAGGCACCCGAAGCCCCCAGATCAGTGATTACCGCATACAACTTGATATCCGGGTGCTCGCCACGCAGGCGGCGCATCTCGTCGTACACATAACCCGCCTGCACCGGGCTGCCGCCAGGGCTGTTGATGCGCATGACCACCGCTTTGGTCTTGGGGTCCTTGAACGCATCGCGCAAGCTCTTGACCAGGTTATCGGCACTGGCGGCCTCCTGATCGGCAATCACCCCGCGCACTTCTACCAGGGCCGTGTGATTGCCGCTGCGCGTGGCAGCCTTGTCCATGTCCATCAAGGGCGTAAACAGCACCAGAATGCCAAACAGGTAGACGAAGGTCAGCAGCTTGAAGAAGATCCCCCAGCGCCGGGCCCGGCGCTGCTCCTGAACACCCGCCAGCAGGGTCTTTTCCAGCAGTTTCCAGCTCTTCTGCTCGACACGAGCCTCTTCGTTCTGCGCTTCACGCGCCTCGCGAGCGAGGCGCTCCTCTTCGGTTTCGTTAACCGGCGCTTTCCACTCGTCAGCCATGCTCACCTACCTTGGAATTGGACTTGCCTGGAACCGCCCAGCCACTCGCGCAGCTGGGAAAAATGATCGATGCACACCTGCGGGCCAAACTCGGCCAGCGCCTGCAGCGACATGGCACCATAGCCCACCGCCACCGAATGCATGCCGGCGTTGCTAGCCATCTGCAGGTCGAATGCCGAATCTCCGACCATCAGCGCCCGCCCGGGTTCGACACCACAATGCCCGAGGATTTGCTCGAGCATCAGCGGGTGGGGCTTGCCACGGGTTTCGTCGGCGGCACGGGTGATGTCGAAGAATTGCTCCCAGCCATTGGCCTTGAGCACGCGATCCAGCCCGCGGCGCGCCTTGCCGGTTGCCACCGCCAGGCGATAGCCCTCGGCGCGGAAAGCATCCAGCGACTCGACCACACCTTCGAACAGCGGCGAAGGCTGCTGGTCCAGGGCCATATAGATGTCGGCGTAGTGCTGGCGGAAGGTTTCGACTTGCAGTGGATCCAGGTGCGGATACAACGTCGCAATGGCCTCCCCCAGCGCCAGGCCGATGATGCCCTTGACGGCATCCTCAGGGCTGGGCGCCTCCCCAGCACGCTCGGCAGCGGCATTCATCGCCTCGACGATGCGGCCGATGGAGTCGGCCAGGGTGCCATCCCAATCGAAAATCAGTAACTCATAGTCACGCCGCACTGAGTCGCTCCACGGTTTTCGCCCACACTTCATCAACAGGCGCCTCGAGCTTGAGCTCGCCGCCATCGGGCAGCGGCACGGTCAGGGCATAGGCATGCAGGAACAGCCGCTTGCCACCCAGCTCGCGGATCTCGCGGCTGAAGTCCTCGTCGCCATACTTGCTGTCACCGGCAATCATGTGCCCGGCATGCAGGGTATGCACGCGAATCTGGTGGGTGCGACCGGTGATCGGGCGCGCCTCGACAATGGTGGCAAACTCGCCGAAGCGGCGCAGCACGCGGAACAGGGTCAGCGCTTCCTTGCCCTCGTCATTGACTTCGACCATGCGCTCACCGGAGCGCAGGTTGCTCTTGAGCAGTGGCGCATTGACCTGCTTCTTCGAGGTCGGCCAGTGGCCACGCACCAGCGCCATGTAGCGTTTGTCCACGCCGTCGCCACGCAGGGCGGCGTGCAGGTGGCGCAACATGCTGCGCTTCTTGGCGATCATCAGCAGGCCCGAGGTGTCGCGGTCCAGGCGATGCACCAGCTCCAGCTCCTTGGCGTCCGGACGCAGCTGGCGCAGCGCCTCGATCACGCCAAAGCTCAGGCCGCTGCCGCCATGCACGGCAATACCGGCTGGCTTGTTCATCACGATCAGCGCCTTGTCTTCGTAGACGATGGCTGCTTCCAGGCGCTGCAGCAGGCCCTGGGCCACCGGCGCCGGCTCGTCACGCTCGGGCAACCGGACAGGCGGCACGCGCACGATATCGCCGGCCTGAATCTTGTACTCGGGTTTGACCCGCCCCTTGTTGACCCGCACCTCACCCTTGCGCAGGATGCGGTAGACCAGGGTCTTGGGCACGCCCTTGAGCGCCGTGATGAGGAAATTGTCAATGCGTTGGCCGGCAAGTTCCGGCGCGACTTCGATCAGCTGAACGCCGGAAGTCGGAGGGGTATTGGTCGTCATGGCGGGGATCATAACAATTATTTATGGAATTGAAGCACTTAATCATTACTGCTATAGTCGCGAACGCCGCCAAAAGCGGCAGGCCAGTGAAACCAGGCCCTGGGCCGGTTCCTGACCTACGCAGTTCTCCAGGACGCGAGGCCGTCCTACGGGGTTTTCGCCAGTTTACCGAATTGCCTGGAATCGCCACCAGCGCTGTGTAGAGAAGACCGAAAAAAAACGACAAGTGTGGTTTTTCACCTGCTTCCCGATTCTTTTCGCTGCACCTCTGCCCGCCCCGTCGCTTCCACGCAACGCAAGGCGAATGCTTCGGAAATACCTGCCTTGGATATGTAATGGCGTCAGCTCCCATTCGAAGCTGGCGAAAAATGCAACCCGTTGCGGATTCAGCGCGCGGCAGCACCCGAATTATCAGGGATACGTGCAGGGTGGAGATGCACAGCCCTCGGACCGTGTAGCAGATGCCTCGAGCGTCCACGGCCGACGGTTGATTCCTCCTCCTGACTGAGTGCACGAGGCCCGCTTGGTTGATTCGGATACCCATTCGAAACCACCGGGGCCTGGTTGGCACCGCAGCAAACAGGACGCGTCGTCGCGACAACGGCAGGCTGGGCAACCGGCTGGTGCCGAACGTTGCTCGACACGGGGGTGGCCCAGCCACCCTTTGCGCACCTTGGCACCGACCATGAGAAGTCGTGTGTGCCGAACGCCGTTTCCGGCAGCCCGGAAACCGACGGTACAACATGAAAAGAATGCTGATTAACGCAACTCAGCCCGAAGAGTTGCGTGTAGCCCTGGTGGACGGCCAACGTCTCTACGACCTGGACATCGAGTCCGGCGCGCGTGAGCAGAAAAAGGCCAACATCTACAAAGGCAAGATCACCCGCATCGAACCGAGCCTCGAAGCCGCCTTCGTCGACTTCGGCTCCGAACGTCACGGCTTCCTGCCGCTGAAAGAAATCTCCCGCGAATACTTCAAGAAAGCCCCTGAAGGCCGGGTCAACATCAAGGAAGTCCTGAGCGAAGGCCAGGAAGTCATCGTTCAGGTCGAGAAGGAAGAGCGCGGCAACAAAGGCGCCGCCCTGACCACCTTCATCAGCCTGGCTGGCCGCTACCTGGTGCTGATGCCCAACAACCCGCGTGCCGGTGGCATCTCCCGCCGCATCGAAGGCGAAGAGCGCAACGAGCTGCGTGAAGCCCTGAACGGCCTGACCGTGCCGGGCGACATGGGCCTGATCGTGCGCACTGCCGGCCTGGGCCGCAGCAGCGAAGAAATGCAGTGGGACCTCGACTACCTGCTGCAGCTGTGGACCGCCATCAAGGAAGCGTCCCTGGACCGCGCCGCGCCATTCCTGATCTACCAGGAAAGCAACGTCATCATCCGCGCCATCCGCGACTACCTGCGCCAGGACATCGGCGAAGTGCTGATCGACAGCATCGATGCCCAGGAAGAAGCCCTGACCTTCATCCGCCAGGTAATGCCGCAGTACGCCAGCAAGGTCAAGCTGTACGAAGACAGCGTACCGCTGTTCAACCGCTTCCAGATCGAAAGCCAGATCGAGACCGCCTTCCAGCGCGTGGTCGACCTGCCGTCCGGTGGCTCGATCGTGATCGACCCGACCGAAGCCCTGGTCTCCATCGACATCAACTCGGCGCGCGCCACCAAGGGCAGCGACATCGAGGAAACCGCCCTGCAGACCAACCTGGAAGCGGCCGAGGAAATCGCCCGCCAGCTGCGCCTGCGTGACATCGGCGGCTTGATCGTCATCGACTTCATCGACATGACCCCGGCGAAGAACCAGCGCGCTGTAGAAGAGCGCGTGCGTGAATGCCTGGAAGCCGACCGCGCCCGTGTCCAGGTCGGCCGCATCTCGCGCTTCGGCCTGCTGGAAATGTCCCGTCAGCGTCTGCGCCCGTCGCTTGGCGAAAGCAGCGGCATCGTCTGCCCACGCTGCTCCGGCACCGGCATCATCCGTGACGTCGAATCGTTGTCGCTGGCCATCCTGCGCCTGATCGAAGAAGAAGCCCTGAAAGACCGTACTGCCGAAGTACGCGCCCAGGTGCCGATCCCGGTCGCCGCATTCCTGCTCAACGAGAAACGCAACTCGATCACCAAGATCGAACTGCGCACTCGCGCACGCATCATCATTCTGCCGAACGACCACCTGGAAACCCCGCACTTCGAAGTCCAGCGTCTGCGCGACGACAACCCGGAAGTGCTGAACAACCAGTCCAGCTACGAAATCGCCGCCGCCGAAGCCGAAGAAGCGCCGCAGCCGACCGCCACCCGCACCCTGGTTCGCCAGGAAGCGGCGGTGAAGACCGCCCCGGCCCGCGCCAACGCCCCGGTACCGAGCGCCGCCGAAGAGCAGCCTCAGCCAGCCGCACCGGTAGCCCCGGCGCCGAGCGCACCTGAGCCAAGCCTGTTCAAGGGCCTGGTGAAGTCGCTGGTCAGCCTGTTCGCCGGCAAGGAAGAGCCCGCCGCAGCGCCAGTGGTCACTGCCACCGAAAAGCCGGCCGCCGAGCGCAGCCCACGCAACGAAGAACGCCGCAACGGCCGCCAGCAGAGCCGCAACCGCAACGGCCGCCGCGATGAAGAGCGCAAGCCGCGCGAAGAGCGTGCCGAGCGTGCCCCGCGTGAAGAGCGTCAACCGCGCGAAGAACGTGCACCTCGTGAGGAACGTGCTCCACGCGAAGAACGCGCACCTCGTGAAGAGCGCGCCCCACGTGAAGAACGTGCACCACGCCAGCCACGCGAAGACCGCCGCGGCAACCGCGGTGAAGAGCGCGTACGTGAACTGCGTGAGCCCCTCGACGCCACGCCGGCAGAGCGCGAAGAACGCCAGCCACGTGAAGAACGTGTAGCCCGTGAAGAGCGCGCCCCACGTGAAGAACGTGCACCTCGCGAAGAACGCGCCCCACGTGAAGAACGTGCACCTCGCGAAGAACGCGCCCCACGTGAAGAGCGCGCCCCACGTGAAGAGCGCGCACCTCGCGAAGAACGCGCCCCACGTGAAGAGCGTGCACCTCGCGAAGAACGCGCTCCACGTGAAGAGCGTGCACCTCGCGAAGAACGCCAGCCTCGCCCGCCACGTGAAGAGCGCCAGCCGCGCCCGGCCGAACAGGCTGCCGAGCAGGCTGCCGAACTCGCCGAAGAGCAACTGCCGAACGAAGAGCTGCTGCAGGACGAGCAGGAAGGTACCGATGACGAGCGTCCGCGTCGTCGCTCCCGTGGCCAGCGTCGCCGCAGCAACCGTCGTGAGCGTCAGCGCAATGCCAATGGCGAGCTGATCGAAGGTGGCGATGAAGAAGGCAGCGAAGAGCAGCCGCAGCAGCACCAGGCCACCGAGCTTGGCGCCGAGCTGGCCGCCGGCCTGGCCGTCACTGCCGCTGTCGCCAGCAGCCAGATCAGCGCCGATGCCGAGGCTCAAGCCAACCAGCAGGCCGAACGCGCCAGCGCCGCAGCCGTAACCACCGAAACCAGCGAAGTCGCCCAGCCGACCGAGCAGGTTGAAGTGGCCGCTCAAGCCGAGGAAGCTGTCATCGCCCCAGTGGTCGAACAGCCCGTCAGCGAGCCGGTTGTCGTGGTCGAAGCCAGCGCCGAGCCAGTGGTCGACCTCGCACCGCAGCCGGTAGTTGAAGAAGCCCCTGCCGCCGAGCCGGTCGTGGCTGCCGAAGCAGCGGTCGAGGCCCCTGCTGTCGAAACCAAGGCGGTCGAAGCCCCAGCAGTCGAGAGCGGTGAAGCCGAGAAGGCGCAGGTTGTGGCTGAAGAAGCACCGGTTGCCGAGCAGCCAGTTGCTGTCGTCGAAGCCCAGCCAGAAGTGGCGGCTGAACCCGTCGCTGCCGAAGCTGCCCCGGCGGTTGTCGCACCGGCCCCGGTAGAAACACCGGCAACCGTCGAAGCCGCTACTGTCATGCTGCCAAACGGCCGCGCGCCGAACGACCCACGTGAAGTGCGTCGCCGCAAGCGTGAAGCCGAGGCCGCTGCCAAGGCTGCCCAGGAAGCTGCCGAGCCCGTGCTGGAAACCGCCGATGAGCACAAGCCTCATCACGGTTGATAGCCAAGGCTGAATGAAAAAGCCCCGCCAGTGCGAACTGGCGGGGCTTTTTCTTGGCTATCTGTTTTTACCTGTACCGGCCTCTTCGCGGGCAAGCCCGCTCCCACAATCACCCCACTTGGTTCAGGCCTTGTGATAGCCCTGTGGGAGCGGGCTTGCCCGCGAAGAGGCCGGTACAGGCAAAGCAATCAGTACAGATTGGGCTCCATCTCCAGCTCAACCCCAAACCGCTCCAGGATATCCGCCTGGATCCGCTGTGCGAGTGCATGCAACTGCGCCCCGCTCGCCTGGCCATGATTGACCAGCACCAGCGACTGCAACCGGTGCACACCGGCATCGCCCTCGCGATAGCCCTTCCAGCCCGCCTGCTCGATCAGCCAGCCCGCTGCCAGCTTCACCTGGCCATCCGCCTGCGGATACGCCACCACGCCCGGATACTGGCTACGAATGCGTTCGACCAACTCAGCCGCCACCACCGGGTTCTTGAAGAAGCTCCCGGCATTGCCCAGCTCGGCCGGGTCCGGCAATTTTTCACGACGAATGCTGCATATGGCGTCACTGATCGCCTGCGCGGTCGGTTGCTCGACGCCCTGCTCCGCCAGGCGCTGACGCACCGGTCCATAATCCAGATGTGCCTGCAGTGCATGGCTCAGAGCAAAGCGCACCCGCAGGATCAACCAACGCCCGGGGTTGCGCTTGAACAGGCTGTCACGGTAACCGAAGGCGCATTCCTCCAGGTTGAAATCGCGCAACTCCCCGGTCTCCCGGTCCAGTGCGGTCAGCCCGGCAAACACATCCTTGATCTCGACACCATAGGCGCCGACGTTCTGCATCGGCGCAGCGCCAACGGTGCCAGGGATCAGGCTAAGGTTCTCCAGGCCACAATAGCCTTGCGCCAACGACCATTGCACGAACGGATGCCAGGGCTCGCCGGCTTGCGCCTCGACCACCACCCGCTCACCGTCATCACTCAGTACGCGCCGGCCGCGGCTGGCCATGTGCAACACCAGTGCATCGATATCGCGGGTCAGCAGCAGGTTGCTGCCACCCCCTATCACCTGCACCCGCAACTCACGCTGGCGCGCCTGGGCCAACGCCTCGCGCACCTCGTCATCGTTGTGCGCCTGGGTGAAATACCGGGCTTTCACGTCGATGCCGAAGGTGTTGTAGGGCTTCAGCGAAACCTGTTCCTGCCAAACCGCCGTCATAGCCGCCCCTTGATTTCCACGACCAGCTCGCGGCACGCCGCCTCGATCAGGTCCAGCACCTGCTCGAAGCCCTCGGCACCGCCATAGTAAGGGTCCGGTACCTCGTCCAGGGCTGCGCCGTAGCGGCGCAGGAACAGGTCAAGTTCGCCAGCGGCGTTGTGCGGGCGCATGGCGCGCAAATGGCCGAGATTGCTCTCATCCATGGCCAGAATCAGGTCGTACTCGGCGAAATGCGCCGGCTTGACCTGCTGGGCACGCTGGCGTGACAAGTCATAACCACGCGCCAGCGCGGCCTTGCAGGTGCGGCTGTCAGGAGCCTTGCCGACATGCCAGTCTCCGGTACCGGCAGACGCCACATGCACCTGCTCAGCCAGGCCGGCCACCTGCAACTGATGGCGCAACACGCCTTCGGCGGTGGGCGAGCGGCAGATATTGCCGAGGCAGACGAACAGGACGCGCATCAGGCCTCCAGCAAGCGCCGGACGCGCTCCAGGTCTTCAGGGGTATCGACACCCACGGCCGGCGCCTCGATGGCGTCCTCGACGTGGATACGCACGCCATGCCACAGCGCACGCAGCTGTTCCAGGGCCTCGGTCTGCTCGAGCCAGCATGGGCCCCAGCCGACGAAGTCCTGCAGGAAGCCGACACGGTAAGCGTACATGCCGATGTGGCGGCGATACGGCACACCTGCCGGCAGCACATCGCGGTCCTTGGCAAAGGCATCACGGGCCCACGGCAGCGGTGCACGGCTGAAGCTCAGGGCCAGGCCGTTCTTGTCGCTGACCACCTTGACCGCATTGGGGTTGAACACGGTTTCCGGCTCATGGATCGGCTCGGCCAGGGTGGCGATGCCGGCTTCCGGGTGGGCGGCCAGGTTGGCCGCCACCTGGTCGATGATCACCGGCGGGATCAGCGGCTCGTCACCCTGCACGTTGACCACGATGGCATCGGCCGGCAGGCCGAGCTGCGCGGCCACTTCCGCCAGGCGGTCGGTGCCCGATTCATGGTCGGCGCGGGTCATCAGCACTTCGGCGCCAAAGGCCTGGCAGGCTTCGAGGATGCTGGTGTCATCGGTGGCGATGACCACCCGGCTGGCGCCGCTCTTGCGCGCCTGCTCCCAGACGTGCTGGACCATCGGCTTGCCGGCGATCAACAACAAGGGCTTGCCCGGCAGGCGCGTGGAGCGCAGCCGGGCGGGAATGACCACGGTGTAGTTCACGCTCATTTGTCCAGACGCTCGTCGTCGGTCAGGGTGCGCGCCTCGCTTTCCAGCATCACCGGGATGCCGTCACGAATCGGGTAAGCCAGGCCTGCGCCCTTGCTGATCAGCTCGGTCTTGTCGGCACTGAGCTTGAGCGGGCCCTTGGTGATCGGGCAGGCCAGGATATCGAGCAGTTTGGTGTCCATGGAAGCGTCCTTGAGGCCGGATGGCCGAAAAGTGAATAGAGGCTCAGGGCTTGCGCAGCAGGCGCTGCAACTGGCTGTCGAACCAGGCGCTGAAGGCCGGCGTGGGCCGGGCCTCGACCGCCAGGTACCACCAGTCGTCGGCGGCGAACGCCCGGCATTTCACCGCATCCTTCTCGGTCATGACCAGCGGTAGCGCCGGGCTGAACGCCAGGCTTTCGGCGCTGAACTGCGCATGGTCGGCAAAGGGATGCGGCACCGGCTGCCAGTTTAGCCCCAGCAGGGTATTGAAGAAACGTTGCGGGTTACCGATGCCGGCTACCGCGTGCAGGCGCTGGCCCGCAGGGAAGAAGTCGAGTTCGCGGCGCTCGCCGCTGCGCAGGTTGACTAGGGCAGAGGGTTGCAGGCAAAAGCCAAAACCGTCCGCGCGGTCGCCATCGGCACCGTTGAACAATACGGCATCCGCCTCTTGCAGGCGCTCGCGGGGCTCGCGCAGTGGGCCGGCCGGCAGGCAGCGGCCATTGCCCAGACCGCGGGCGGCGTCGATCAGTACCAGTTCGAGGTCACGGGCCAGGCGGTAGTGCTGCATACCGTCATCGCAGAGGATCAGGTCCAGCGGTTCGCTGGCCAGCAGCGCCTGCACCGCGCCGGAACGGTCAGGGTCGATCATCAGCGGCACACCGGTGCGCTGGACGATCAGCAGGGGTTCATCACCGGCCTGCTCGGCTGGCTGGCTCGCCTCCACCCGCCACGGGTAGTGTGGCGGCTTGGCACCGTAGCCACGGCTGACCACGCCGACCTTGAGGCCCTGGCGGCGGCAATGCTCGATCAGCCAGAGAATCATCGGCGTCTTGCCGGTGCCGCCCACGGTGATGTTGCCCACCACGATGACCGGCACCGGCGCCCGGTAGCTGGCGCTTTCACCGCTGAGGAAACGCGCGCGCTTGCGCAGCACCACACGCCGATACAGCGCTTCGAGCGGGCGCAGCAGCGCCAGGGCCGGGTGGCCGGCGTACCAGGCGGCGAGCAAGCGGTCGGCGAGCGCCATCAAGGTGTCCCCTGGGCTGCCTCGACGGTGGTCATGCGCAGGTGGCTGAAACCGAGCTTGCCGGCAGCATCCATTGCGGTGATCACGGCCTGGTGCGGGGTCTTGCCGTCGGCGCTGATGGCTAGCGGCAGCTTGTTGTCACCGCCAGACTCTCGTTCGATGGCCTCGGTCAGGGTCGCCAGGTCGCTCTTGGGCAGCAGGTGGTTGTTCACCGAATACACGCCATCGGCGCTGATGGTCACTTCCACCAGCTTGCCCTGATCGGCCGGTGCCTGCTCGGCGCTGGCCGCTTCGGGCAGCTCGACACGCAACTGGGTCTCGCGGGTGAAGGTGGTGGTGACCACGAAGAACAGCAGCAGGACGAACACCACATCGATCAGCGATGCGAGGTTGATGTCGACGTTCTCCCGCTGGCGATTGCGCCGAAACTTCACGCCTTGCCTCCGGCCACTTCCACTTCGCGGTCGCCCTGGATCACTTCCACCAGCTTGATCGCCTCCTGCTCCATGCCCACCACCAGCTCATCGATGCGGCGCAGCAGGAAGCGGTGGAAGAACACCGCCGGGATACCGACCATCAGGCCGGCCGCCGTGGTGACCAGGGCCTTGGAGATACCGCCGGCCAGCACGGCGGCGTTGGCGGTCATCTGCGAGCCCATGAAGGCGCTGAAGATGTCGATCATGCCCAGTACGGTGCCCAGCAGGCCCAGCAGCGGCGCCATGGCAGCGATGGTGCCGAGGGTGCTGATGTAGCGTTCGAGTTCGTGGATGACGCGCGAGGCGGCTTCCTCGATGCACTCTTTCATGATCTCGCGGCCATGGCGCGAGTTGGCCAGGCCCGCCGCGAGGATTTCGCCCAGCGGCGAGTCGGCGCGCAGGGCCTTGAGCTTGTCACTGGTGAGTTGCTTGTCCTTGATCCACATCCACACCTGGCCCAGCAGGTGCGGCGGGGTAACGCGGCTGGCGCGCAGGGTCCACAGGCGCTCGACGACGATAGCCATGGCGGCGATGGAACTCAGAATGATCGGCAGCATCATCCAACCACCGGACTTGACCAATTCCCACACAGTAAGCGCCCCTCTGGAAAAAGGCCGCCACTCTAACATACGCGCGCGGGGGGCTCATCTGCCGAAGGTCAGGGAAATATGCATCAGGGCTGTTGTGATCGCCATGACAGATGCAGCGCCTGTCAGACCGAGCGCCGCCCGCGCGGCGCATCGCGAGCTGCGCTCGCTCCTACGTTTGTTTCTGGCCAGTAACGCCTGTGACAGGCGCGCGCGACCGCCTTGTTGGTACGACACGATATCGCGCCGTGCGGCAAGGCGTCCGCGCGAAAATCCCCCAGGAATGATTGGCCCGAAACAAGCGTAGGAGCGAGCGCAGCTCGCGATGCGCCGCGCGGGCGGCGCTCGATCTCACAGACGCTGAATTTTTTGAGGCAAGCACCTGTCAGCCCCTCCTCACTTCCCCCGCCAGAACCTCCGCTGCCGCCCCACACTTTCGACGCTCCCATGCCCGCCCATCACCAACCGCAATGCCCCCTCCACTGCCGTGTCATACACCACCACCCCATGCCGCCGATAACGCTCGACCACCTGCGCATGCGGGTGCCCGAAGCTGTTGTTGCGCCCCCGCGAAATCAGCACCCCGCGCGGTATCGTGGCGCGGATAAAGGCCTCGGTGGAAGAACTACGGCTGCCATGGTGGGGCGCCTGCAGCCAGTCGATGCGAGGCACTTCGGTGTCCGCCAGCCAAGCCCGCTCGGCGCCAGCCTCCATGTCCCCCGCCAGCAGCAAACGCTCGCCCCGCGCTTCGACCATCAGTACACAAGAGCGATCATTGCTGCTTTGCCCGTCCTCCCAGCGCCAAAGCGAAAAATGCACGCCATCCCACGTCCATCGCTCGCCACTGCTGCAAGGCTGCAACTGAACGCCACTCAACGCTTCACCGCCAATCACCCGGCCGACCGGCAAACCGCGCAGGATGGCCGCAGCGCCGCCCGCATGGTCGGCATGGGCATGGCTGATCAGCATCAGGTCCAGGCGGCCCACCCCAAGCTTGCGCAGGGTCGGCAGCACCACCCGTTCGCCCAGGTCGGTTTCGCCCTTGGCCGGCCCGGCGTCGAACAGCAGGGTGTGATGCCGTGTGCGCAAGAGCATCGCCAAGCCTTGGCCAACATCCAGCTGCCAGACCTCGACCTGCCCAAGCGGTAGCGTATCCCGTGGCACCCAAAGGGCCAGCAGCATGACCCCGCCAAGGCCGCGCAGCGGCACACCACGGGGCAGCAACAGCAGCAGCGCGCCGGCACACACCAGCAACCAGGCCACCACCGGCAGTGCCGGCGGTATCCATGCCGGCCGCCACCCCGCCAGCAAGGCAAGCAGCCGGAACAGGATATCCAGCAAGCCACCCGCGACCCACAGCAACCCCTCACCAACGCCTGCCAGCGGTAACAACAACGTTCCGAGCAATGCCAGTGGCAACACCGCCAGGCTGACCCAGGGTACCGCCAGCAAATTCGCCACAGGCGCACTCAGGCTGACCGGCAACCCCGTGACCAACAGCACCGGCAACAGGCCGACGGCGATCACCCATTGGGCCCGCGTCCATGCCTGCCAGGGTCGCCAACCGCCAAGTCGTGCAGCAAAGCTGTAGATGAGGATCGCCACCGCCGCGAACGACAGCCAGAAACCGGGGAGCAACGCTGCCAGGGGTTCGGCCAGCAACACCAGGTTCAACGCCAGCAGCAGCGGGAACATCGCCCCCAGTTGGCGAAAGCGCAGGCGCCACAGCAGCACCACCGCCAGCATCAGGCAGGCACGCTGCACCGGCACACCCGCACCGGCCAGCCAACCGTAGGCCAGCGCCGCCGCCAGTGCCAGGCTGCATGCCCAAGGCAACCATGGCCACCGTCGCGGCCAAAGCCCACTGCGCGCCAAACCTGCGACCAAGGCATACAACAAGCCCGCGACGAGGCCGATGTGTTGCCCGGAAATCACCAGCAAATGCACCGTGCCGGTCGCCTGCAATACCTGCCACTGTTCACGGGCCAAGCCCGCGCCGTCGCCGAGCACCAACGCCACCAGTGCAGCTTCCTGGCCAAAGGCATCGGCCTGCAGCAGGCGTTCGCGCAGCGCATCCCGCCACCCTCGCGCCTGCGCCTGCAGTACCTGGCCCGCCTTTACCGTGCCAGTGGCACCGATGCGCCGGGCCAGCAGCTGAGCCTCGCGATCCGGGCCATGGGGGTTCAGCAACCCGGCCGGGCGCTGCAAGGTGACGGCCACGCGCCAATGCTCGCCCGCATGGATGACCGGGCCATCGAACCAACTCAACTGCAGACGCTGCGGCAGCTCGGCTCGACGCGAATGCGGCTGCTCCAGCTCGAAGCGCACGCCCTGTGCGGTACGCGCCGGCAACCCGACGACCCGGCCCTCCAGCCATAAAGTGCGACCATCCAGCTGCGCGCTCAGGCGATCATCCAGCGCCTGCTGGGCCGACCAGCAGGCCCAGCAAAGCCCCAGCAGAAAACAGCCCAGCGGCCACAACCGTGAGCAGGCGCAGACGCCGCCGACCAGCACCAGCAGTAGCAGCCAGCCGACCGACGGCAAAACGGGGAGAACGCCCAGGCACAAAAGCCCGAGCGCGAGCGCGAACATCCCTGTGCGCATGAGGTAGAGCTCCAGAAGCACAATCGCTTACTGAGGCATAGACGAAAAGCTGGCGCTGCCCGCTCAACAATTGTCACAAACTCTAAACGAGGCTGAACGCGAATCGAGGCATACTGACCCGATCAACGCTCCGGGAGCCTACATGCCGCGCCGACTTTTCAAACGCTACATGCCGGACCCGACCAGCATTCGGGAACACAAGTCCTTACGCTTTTTCGGCAAGCTGCTGCACGACCCGAACCTCTGGCACCTCAACCGCCACTCGGTGGCGCGGGCCATGGGCGTGGGCCTGTTCGCGGCGTTGATCCCCATCCCCATGCAGATGCTGCTGGCCGCGGCGCTGGCGATCCCGGTGCGCGGCAACCTGCCGATCGCCGTCAGCCTGGTGTGGTTGACCAACCCGCTGACCATGCCGCCGGTGTTCTTCGTCACCTACATGACCGGCGCCTGGCTGATGCAGATTCCGCCACGTACCTTGCCCGACGAACTGACCTTCGAGTGGATCACCGACCAGCTGGCCACGCTGTGGCAGCCGTTTCTGCTGGGTTCGGTGGTGTGCGGGGTGGTGCTGGGCATCGCGGCCTACTTCACCACCCTGCTGTACTGGCGCTGGTGGATTGGCCGGCAGTGGCGCCGG
The DNA here is from genome assembly GCF_024349685.1 of Pseudomonas sp. LRP2-20. Classification (NCBI taxonomy): domain Bacteria; kingdom Pseudomonadati; phylum Pseudomonadota; class Gammaproteobacteria; order Pseudomonadales; family Pseudomonadaceae; genus Pseudomonas; species Pseudomonas sp. LR2-20. The sequence continues at coordinate 4,458,567 of NZ_AP025944.1, forward strand.
CGCAAGCAACGGGCGTCAGGCGCGCATGCCGCGGCCGCTGACCAGCAGGCGCACGCACAGCACATAGAGCACCGCGGTGGCCACCAGCATGAAGGTGATCGCCGTGCCAATACTGATGTCCGACACCCCTAGGATGCCGTAGCGGAACGAATTGACCATGTGCAGCACCGGGTTGGCCAGCGACACGGTCTGCCAGAACGGCGGCAGCAGGTTGATCGAGTAGAACACCCCGCCCAGGTAGGTCAGCGGCGTCAGCACGAAGGTCGGAATGATCGAGATATCGTCGAAGTTGCGTGCGAACACCGCGTTGACGAAGCCCAGCAGCGAGAAGATGGTAGCCGTCAGCAGTACCACGACCACGGTCACGCCCAGGTGATGCACTTGCAGGTCGGTGAAGAACATCGACAGGATGGTCACGATCACCCCCACCGCCAGGCCACGCAGCACGCCACCCAGCACATAGCCGACGAGGATGGTGTGTGGCGACACCGGTGACACCATCAGCTCTTCGATCGAACGCTGGAACTTGCTGCCGAAGAAGCTCGACACCACGTTGCCATAGGAGTTGGTGATCACCGACATCATGATCAGCCCCGGCACGATGTACTGCATGTAGGTGAAACCACCCATGTCGCCGATCTGCCGGCCGATCAGGTTACCGAAGATGACGAAGTACAGGACCATGGTGATCGCCGGCGGCAGCAGGGTCTGCGGCCAGATGCGCAAAAAGCGCCGCACTTCGCGGTAGACGATGGTCTGCAGGGCGACCCAGTTGGTGCGCAGTTCCACACTCATACGGCCACCTTCGACAGGTTTTTTTCCACCAGGGACACGAACAGCTCCTCGAGTCGGTTGGTCTTGTTGCGCAGGCTCTGCACTTCGATGTTCTGCAGCGCCAGCTGGCCGAACAGCGCAGTGATGCCGATGTCCTTCTCCACCTGCACTTCCAGGGTGTGCGGGGTCAGCAACCGGCACGGGTAGCCTTGCAGCACCGGCGCCGAAGTCAGGTCCTGCTTGAGGTCGAGGACGAAGGTCTCGACATGCAGCTTGCCCAGCAGCTGGCGCATGCTGGTGTTCTCGACGATGGTGCCATGGTCGATGATGCCGATGTTACGGCACAGCTGCTCGGCTTCTTCCAGGTAGTGGGTGGTGAGGATGATGGTGATGCCCTTCTGGTTGAGCTCGGTGAGGAAGCTCCACATCGAGCGACGCAGCTCGATGTCCACCCCAGCAGTGGGTTCGTCGAGGATCAGCAAGCGCGGTTCATGGATCAACGCACGGGCGATCATCAAGCGGCGCTTCATGCCACCGGACAACGACCGCGAAGGCACGTCACGCTTGTCCCACAGGCCCAGCTGGGTCAGGTACTGCTCGGCGCGTTCCTTGGCCACCTTGGCCGGGATGCCGTAATAGCCCGCCTGGGTCACGACGATGTCGAAACACTTCTCGAACTGGTTGAAGTTGAACTCCTGCGGCACCACACCCAGGCAGCGCTTGAGCGCCGAAGGTTCACGGTCAAGGTCATGGCCGAACACATTGACCGTGCCACTGGTCTTGTTCACCAGGGTCGAGAGGATGCCGATGGTGGTGGACTTGCCGGCGCCGTTGGGGCCGAGCAAGGCGAAGAAGTCGCCTTCGGCGACGTCCAGGTCGATGCCCTTGAGGGCCTGGAAGCCGTTGCCGTAGGTCTTGGTCAGCTGTCGGATGGACAGGGCGGAACTCATAGCGGGTCACTTACCGAAGAAAAAGGTGCAGGACACGCCAGGGCAGATCACTGGCGCAGTGAGTGCGGCCATGGTGCAAGGCCAGGCCGCACAAGTACAGTCACATGTATTGATAATGACTATCGAAGCAAGGTCAGGTCAGCGCAGTCATCACTGCTGCCTGGTAGGCCGGGCGAGCCTTGAGGCGCTCGTACCAGGCCTCCAGATGACGCATGGCCGGGCGCTCGATGGGCATTTCGAACCAGGCGTAGACGAAGCTACCCAGTGGGATGTCGCCCATGCCGATCTGGTCACCGGACAGGTACGGCTGTTTGGCCAGGGTTTCGTCAGCAATGGCCAGCAACTGGGCGCACTGCTTGTGCGCGGCATTGATCGCCACCCAGTCGCGCTGGTCTTCCGCGGTGCGCAAAAGCCCCCAGAACAGCGGGCGGAACGGGCCGGCGAACGACGAGGTGGTCCAGTCCATCCACTTGTCGGCCAGGGCGCGTTGGCGCGGGTCTTCCAGGTACCAGCCCTGCTCAGTACCGTATTCGGCGCACAGGTAGCGGACGATGGTGTTGGATTCCCACAGGGTCAGGTCGCCGTCTTCGAGCATGGGCACCAGGCCGTTGGGGTTACGGGCGCGGTAGTGCGGCTCGTTGACCACGCCGAAGGCGCCCCCGGCGTCGATGGATTCGAAGTCCAGGCCCAGCTCGTGGGCGATCCACAGCGCCTTGCGTACATTGCTCGAGTTTTTGCGGCCCCAGATCTTCAGCATGACAACGTCCTTATGAATGCGCAGGAGGCACAGTCTACTCCAGAGTTTTATCGCCTGTACCGGCCTCTTCGCGGGTAAACCCGCTCCCACAAGGATCGCACCAGACCTCAGAGAGATGCAGAACCTGTGGGAGCGGGTTCACCCGCGAAGAGGCCGGTACAGGCAAACATCGCACTGAAACTCCCACCGCCACACCCTGTCACTGTTCTGACCCTGCCGTTCACAGCGTTGCGTCTAAGCTGTCTGGGACGGCTCAAGCCCTTGGTTCCAAGGAGGACCGATTATGTTGCTGTTGTGGTTGGTGGCGCTGGTGATCGGCGCGGCGTATCTCACGCACCGGCGCCTCGCGCCCTTGCAGATTCTCGGCATCATGGCGGCCTACGTGTTGCTGATGGGCATTTTCAGCAGTGCCCCCGGCTGGTTGCTGACCCTGATCTGGATCGTGCTGGCGCTGAAAATCGCTCTGGTGGCGCTGCCGGACTGGCGCCGCAAGGTGTTCACCGGCCCGGTGTTCACGTGGTTCCAGCGCACCCTGCCACCCATGTCGCAAACCGAGCGCGAAGCGATCGACGCGGGTACCGTGTGGTGGGACGGCGAGCTGTTCAGCGGTCGCCCCGACTGGCGCACCCTGCTCAGTTACCCGGCCCCCAGACTGACCGAGGAAGAACAAGCCTTCATCGATGGCCCGACCGAAGCACTCTGCGCCATGGTCAGCGACTGGCAGATCGGCCAGGACCTCGACCTGCCACCCGCAGCCTGGGCGCATATCAAGCAGAACGGCTTCTTCGCCCTGATCATCCCCAAGGAATATGGCGGCAAAGGTTTCTCTGCCTACGCGCACTCCCAGGTGGCGATGAAGCTCGCCACCCGCAGTGGCGACCTGGCCTCCACGGTGATGGTGCCCAACTCCCTCGGCCCGGCCGAACTCCTGCTGCATTACGGCACCGACGAACAACGCAACCACTACCTCCCCCGCCTTGCCCGCGGCGAGGAAATCCCCTGCTTCGCCCTCACCGGCCCACTGGCAGGCTCCGATGCTGGCGCCATGCCTGACACCGGCGTCGTCTGCAAAGGCCAATGGCACGGCGAAGAAGTGATCGGCCTGCGCCTGAACTGGGAAAAGCGCTATATCACCTTGGGCCCGGTAGCGACGCTGCTTGGTCTCGCATTCAAGGCTTACGATCCTGAACACCTGCTCGGCGAGCAGGAAGAGCTGGGCATCAGCCTTGCGCTGATCCCAACCGACACCCCCGGCGTCGAGATCGGCAAGCGTCACCTCCCCCTGGGCGCCGCGTTCATGAACGGCCCCAACAGCGGCAAGGACGTGTTCGTGCCGTTGAGCTTCCTGATCGGCGGCCAGGCCATGCTCGGCAAGGGTTGGATGATGCTGATGAACTGCCTGTCGGTAGGCCGCTCGATCTCCCTGCCTGCCGTCGGCACCGGCGCCGCCAAGTACACCAGCCTGGTCACCGGCCAGTACGCCAACATCCGCGAACAGTTCAACGTGCCGCTGGCGGCCTTCGAAGGCATCCAGGAATCACTGGCACGCATCGGCGGCAACGCCTGGCTGATGGACAGCGCCCGCCTGCTGACCGCCAAGGCCGTGGACCTGGGCGAAAAACCCTCGGTACTGTCGGCAATCCTCAAGTACCACCTCACCGAGCGTGGCCGCGAATGCATCCAGCACGCCATGGACGTACACGGTGGCAAGGGCATCATCATGGGCCCGAACAATTACCTGGGGCGCAACTGGCAAGGCGCGCCGATCTTCATCACCGTCGAAGGGGCGAACATTCTCTCGCGCAACCTGATGATCTTTGGCCAGGGTGCCATTCGCTGCCACCCATTCGTGCTCAAGGAGATGGCCCTGGCCGGGCGTGAAGACCGCGATCAGGCACTGAGGGAGTTCGACGACCTGTTGATGAAGCACATCATGTTCGCTGCCGGCAACGCGGCCAGCACCCTGGTGTTCAACCTGGGGCTGGGGCGCCTGGAGAACGTGCCAGGTGACGCCTTGAGCCAAGGCTACTTCCGGGCTCTCAACCGCCAAGCTGCGGCATTCGCCCTGCTGGCCGACCTGTCGATGATGCTGCTGGGTGGCGCGCTCAAGCGCCGCGAACGCCTGAGCGCACGGCTGGGTGATGTGCTGAGCTACCTGTACTTGTCCAGCGCTGCCCTCAAGCGCTATCACGACCTCGGTTCGCCGGAACACATGCAACCGCTGCTTCGCTGGGCCATGGAGGAATCCCTCGGCCAGGCGGAAAAGGCCCTGGACCGTCTACTGGACAACTTTCCCAACCGTTTTGTCGGCTGCGCGCTGCGGGCCCTGGTGTTTCCATTCGGCCGCCGTCATACCGGGCCGAGCGACGAGCTTGACGCCGAGATCGCCGCACTGATTGGCCGCCGTAAAGGTGACCCGGCGCTCGAGGAGCTGCTCGCGGGCTGCTTCAGGCCCCAGGCAGAGGGCGACCCGGTGGCGGCGCTGCAACGGGCCAGCGAGCTGCTGGACGAGGCAGCACCTGTGCACAAGGCACTGCACCAAGCGATCAAAGATGGCAAGGTACGCCCGGCAGCGGGCCAGTCGACCATCGATGCCGCCGTCGAGAGCAGTGTACTGCAGCCCGGTGAAGCGCAGCGCCTGCACGCGGCGGAACAGGCCCGCAGGGCGGTGATCGACGTCGACGCGTTCGACAAGGAGCAGTTGTTCACGCAACCCGGCAAGGTCCGCTGATGCACAGGGGCCGCTTTGCGGCCCCTTCCTCATCCCGCGTATACTCCGCCCCCGTTTCAACCACCCCGAGGACCGCCCCCATGGCCAACCCCCACCTGGAATATCACCTGCAACTGCTCAACCACCTGCGCACCATCCTGGTGGCGCTGGGCGAAGCGGATCAGGTACCGGAGGAAAGCCACGCCCTGTTCCTCGAACGCTTCGACGAACTGCTGACCCTGCTGCCGCAGGACCCGCTGGAGAGCCAGTACCTGGGCCAGGACCTGATCTGCCAGGTGATCCAGCGCTACCCGCAGATTGCCCACCTGGTGCCGCGCGACCTGCTGTGGTTCTTTGCCGGCGACTGCCTGCACTTCATGCCTGACGAAGAACTGGCGCTGTATCAGCAACTGGAAGAACGCCGCTACGAAGCCGAGCAACAGGGCGAGCCCTTCGACTGGCATATGGAAAAACAGCTGTTGAGCGCGCAAGGCCCGGCCAGCACGCACTGATTCCCCCCTGCATTTAAGTTGCGATGAAATACTCGCAACTCCATCAAAGTAATAAACCCTACACAACTAAGCGAAACTTCCTACAAATACGCTTAGCACACTTACAGCCCTCCCCCACAAGCCCAAATTCAGACGAGTGCGCCTGATGCACGACTCACACCCATATACAAATACTTTTTTACACATCTTTGCTCGACGCACGACTACGCTTCCCCTCATGTTTTAAGGGGCACCTGCCAACCAACCAGGCCATGAAAAGACCAAGGAAAACACCTACCTACTTAAACCCGCATTAAACAAACTATAAACACCAAGCCTGGCGGGGAGTACGAAAGCGACAAGGAGTTGAATACGTATGTCAAACACCACGGACATTGATTCCATCCGTACGATCACCCTGAACATTACCAATCCGGAGCGCTTGCAGCTCGGCTGCATCGCGCGCCGCCAGTTCGATCGAAGGGGCGGCACGATTGGTAGCGAAGCCGCGTGCTGGCAGCTTGTCGATGTTGATCATCAGGTTGCCCCTGTTCACTGTGAGATCCGCTGGGTCGAGGGCCGGTTCTGCATCATCGACTACAGCAACAGAACCTTCATGAACGACGATCACCGGAGCCTTGACCTCGGTACACCCAGGGTGCTGCTGGAAGGCGATCGGTTTCAGGTCGGCCGCTACCAAATCCAGGTCAACTTCCAGGACGACCGGGCCGGCAACGCGCCACTGGATGAACTTCTGGCTACGCGGCGAAACTCGATTGACGCCTTGCTCGCCGAAATGCCGGTACATACAGATCAACCGCACGGCCTGAACACCAAGCCCATCGCAGATATCCATGCCCTGTTAACTTCAGAAACAAGGCACGACCCGTTAAAGGCACTGGACGCGTTATCGCAATCGCAGGAAGACCCATTACAGCACTTGATAGCAAATGCCCCCAGTAAACCGGCTTGAAGCCACTGCCTCTCAATAAATCGGAATACTCGCACGCTGTTTCACCTCATCGTTTCGAGTGACGCGCCACGCCCGTGCGCGTTGTCAGGCTTTTTCACGTGAAGAAAAGGATCTCTGATGTTCAGGCAATCCGATCTGCGTTTCAGTTTTGAGCTCTTCGTGGGCAACATCGAATTTGAAGTGGTGTCGTTCACCTTCAAGGAAGGGATAAGCCAACCGTTCGAACTGGACCTGACACTGATCAGCTACGAGAACGACGTCGACTTCGGCCATCTGCTCGACAAACCGGTACTGTTCACCGTCTACCACGCTGAACGCCCGGTGCGTTATGTCCATGGCCTGGTCAGCCGCTTCAGCCAGGGCAAAAGCGGCTTCTACCGCACCTATTACCACGCCTGCGTCGAACCCCAACTGGCCCGTGCCGCCCTGCGTTCGAACTGGCGCATCTTCCAGCATAAGACCGTGCCGCAGATCCTTGAGCTGATGCTCAAGCGACAGGGCATTCTCCAGTACGCGTTCGATATCAGCTTCGCCGAGCGTCATCAGGTGCGGGAATTCTGTGTCCAGGCCGGTGAAACCGACCTGGACTTCATCGCCCGCCTCGCCGCCGAAGAAGGCATCGTCTACAGCTTCGAGCACACGCCCAAGCACCATAAGCTGCTGATGACCGACCGCCTGCTGGCGCTGGGCCTGATCGGGCGCGGTGCGATCAGGCCCGAAGATGACGACGAAGGCTTCGCAGATGGCGATGAGCCATTTGATCCCAACACCGTGCTGTACCACTCCAACGGCGGTGGTGACCCAGCCACACCCTGCCTGCGCCGCCTGCACTACACCGAGCAGGTGCGCACGGCGCGGCAGGTGCAACGCGATTACACCTTCACCAACCCGGCATACCGCCAGGAGCATACGGCCCACGCGCCCCAACTGGCGCACCAGAGCAGCGACTACGAACGTTTCGACTACCCGGGCCGCTACAAGCGCGATGCCGCGGGTAAACCCTTCACCGAAACCCGGCTCATGGGCCTGCGCCACGATGCGCGGCTTGCCGAAGTCGACGGCGATGACATCCGCCTGCAGGCAGGCCGCGCGTTCACCCTCACCGGCCACCCACGTGACGACTTCAATGTGCTCTGGCGGGTGATCCAGGTCACCCACGAGGGTTCGCAATTTACCAGCCTGCAAGAAGAAGCGGCGGACGCCGAACGCGGCACGCACTACACGCAAACCGCCACCCTGGTGCCCGGCATGGCCGAATGGCGGCCGAAACCGCTGCCCAAGCCACGCATCGACGGCCCGCACATGGCCACCGTGGTCGGCCCACGCAACGAAGAGATCTATTGCGACGAGTGGGGCCGCGTGAAGGTCAGCTTCCCGTGGGACCGGGAAAGCCGCGACAACGAATTCAGCTCCTGCTGGGTGCGGGTCTCTCAGGGCTGGGCCGGCGGCAGTTGGGGCGCGATGGCCATCCCGCGCATCGGCCAGGACGTGATCATCCAGTACGTCAATGCCGACCCTGACCAGCCGATGATCACCGGGCGCACCTATTGCGGCAATCAGCTACCGCCGTATGACCTGCCCGAACACAAGACGCGCATGACCATCAAGAGCCAGACCCACAAAGGCGATGGATTCAACGAACTGCGTTTCGAGGACGAGTTGGGGCGCCAGGAGGTGTTCATCCATGCCGAACGGGACCAGAACAATATCGTCAAGCACGACGAGAGCACCCAGGTCGGCAATGACCGCACCGAGCAGGTCGGCCACAACGAAAGCGTCAGCATCGGCCACGACCGCAGCGAAAACGTCGGCAACGACGAGCGGGTCGTCATCGGGCAAGACGCCGTTCTCCAGGTCGGCCGCAACCAGTCGATCCAGGTGGCCAAGGACCGCGTTGAAAGCATCGGCAATCATCGCCTCGACCAGATCACCGCGAATCACCACGCCCGTATCGGCGGCAACCTGGAACAGCAGGTCGAAGGGCACGCCGGGCTGGAGGCAAAAGTGGCCATCCGCCGGCGCACCCGGCGCTACGAACTGCGCGCAGCCGACGCCCTGATCCTTCAGGGCCCGGGGGGCTCGATCCGCATCGACGAATCCGGGATCACCCTGGACAGCCCGACCCTGCGCATCAATGGCGAACTGCTCAAATCCGCCGGCGGCGCCAGCCACCCTTTTTCCATCACCCATGCGCCCGTCACCGGCAAGCCGCTGGAACGCCAGTGCGGGCGCCGCCCCGATGGCACCTGCGCCCTGCAGGACTGCCGTTGCCTACGAGGACCCGGCCAATGAACGCACAGCCATCGCATCCCCGCCCCGGGCCGTTTTTTGCGCGAGGCTGCCGCTATCTACTGCTCATGACCCGCACGCTCGAGGGCTGGAGCTACCGACCCGTACCGCAGTATGGCGAGGTGTTGCCGGCCTTTGCGCCTTCGGTAATGGACCTTGTCCGAGAGGTCAGCCAGCACACTCGCCATGCCTGGGTTTGGCAGGGCAGCGCCCTGGACGAGGAACACGAGTTCGGCCCGCTGCTGGTCGATGTGTCGCAAGCACCTGAGCTGCTTGCCCATGCCATTTCAACCTGGATGCCGGTCGGCGGTGCCATTGCGCTGGACGCCGACGCCGACCTCCCAATCTTGGCCGAGCACTTTGCCAGCCTGGTGCAGGTGATCCTCCCGGACCAGGGTGCCGCCACCTTCGAGATCACACCAGACAATCTTGCCGCCTGGCTGGACGCGCTGGATGACGACTATCGCCGCACCTGGCTGGGGCCCGTCTCATCACTGGCATGGCGCGTGAACCATGGCCCAGCCCATGAGTGGAAGACGCTTGAAAACACCCCCACGATCGCCCGTTCGCGATCAGAGCCAGCGCTAACGCTTTACCAGCCCGAACTGGACCGCCTGCAAGCAGGCCTGCATGAGCATTTCGTCCTGTCGTTGGCCCACGAGGTGTCGGGCATGCCAGCTTTTGCCAGCCAGACCTTGGCGGCTACCCGTGAGTGGGTTGAAGGACTGCTGCCGCAGCTGCATGCCATCCATTTCCGCGACGAGGAGGTCGCTGGCCAACTCCTTCGGCTGATGGCCAGGCACATGTGGCTGATGAGCGATAAACCGGCTTCGAAAATCTACAACAACCTCGATGAATCGCCCCAGCAGCGGCTTCGCGACCTGCTGTCACTGGTACAGAGCAAGGAGCCCTGCGATGACTAGCGCCTACATCAGCCAAGCCACGTCCGCCCCCGCCTGCAGCGCCCGCATCCCCATCCTGCCAGTACGCTACGCCATCGTCCCACGTTCCGCCGAGACCCCCGACTACCGCTACGCCGATGCCGGTTTCAACCTCGCGCAAGACTTCCCGGCCCTGCACCACTCCAGCTATACCTTGCGCGCCCTGCGCCCGGGTTACGTCTACGTGTTCATGAAAGGTCCCCGCGGCGAAAAGCTGTCCATTCATGAGTACAACGGCCAAGGCCTGTACAAGGAACTGCGCTACCGCTGCCTGGAGCACTACCACCGGCGTGACTGCTTCCAGGGCAGCCGGGCCATGGGCTGGGTCTGGGCCGATACCTGCCAGGACACTGCCAGGGAAGTGTGGATCGCCTACAGCCCGCACCTGTGGACCAACGCCACCACCGCCCGCATCACCGGCTCGCTCAGCCAGCGTCAACGCCACATGCGCCGGCTGGACATGGCCGAGCTCATCAATGGCAACCCGGCCCCCTCCAGCCAGCCCCACGTGCTGTTGGTCAGCGCCCTGGCCAGCTGGGTCGAGGACTACAAGCCCGCCGACCAGCGCATGCCGCTGAGCTGGAGCAGCCATGCCTTCGACGGCAGCTTGCCCATCGGCAACCTCGTCGGCGTGGCCCGCCATTACCCCGGTGCCCAGCCGAAAGTCCCGGTGGTGGTCGCCCTCGCCGACGCCGAAGGCATGGCCCTGGACCTCAGCCTGACGGTCTCGGCCTACCAGCACCAGCTGCGCGACCTGATGCCCAACGAGCCCCTGCCCCACCTCAAGCCCGTCGAAGGTCCCGAGCACAGCCGCGTCCCGGCCTGCTTTCGCCTGGATGCCGAGCAGCTCAGCCGCAGGAGCCGCGACTTTCACCACCGCAACCTGGTGGCCATGCTCCTGGACAAGACCCTGCATAGCCTGTACCCGGCGGATGCCGACAACCCGCAACTGGCCACCTTCCGCCTGGGGCTCAAACGTACCGGCCCCGCCCTGTCCCCGGCCAGCGCACGTTACCTGACCCTCACCCACCCGGATTACTCCCCCCAGGGCGCACGCCTGGGGCAGCGCATCGATAGCGACAAGTATTTGCAGTTCCTGGCCGAGCGCGACGAACTGGAGGAGCGCATCAGCGCCCGGCGCTTGTTGGCCCTGCAGGCCAGCGACGACCACGACACCTGGCTGGCCAGTGCCGAAGCCCCGCACCTGGACGACCCTGACAGCCTGGCCGCCGCCCTGGCCTGCTATGACCGCGACGAACGCAGTTCGGCCTACGGCCTGGAAGTCGCCCTGGCACTGCTGATCCACCCGATGAGCCAGCCGACACCCGGGCTCGAAGACCTGGACCCACGCTTCAAGCGCCTGGAGCAGTGGCTGGACCAGCACGACAGCCCGCTGTACGACGCCCTGGCACCGTTCAACCCATTCAAGGACAAGGCGGACTCGGTCGGCACCCTGCTCGGTGGTGGCGACAACGTGATCGAAGGCCTGGCCGGGCGCTTCCCGGCCATTGCCGGCATCACTGACCTCACCGCCCAATCGGTGCATGCCGTGGTGCTCAAGCGCATGCGCGGGCAGACCCGCTGGGATGCCAGCCACAGCCTGCGCCAGCAGGTGCTGGCGGCAGCGCAGGAGGGCAATGCCGAGAAGGCGCTGGGGCTGCTGGGCGCGCGGTACAAGGTTACCGATCAGGCGATTCGGGAGAATCCGTTCAGTCAGGAGGTGGAGCGGTATCTGAAGCAGGGGATGGCGCAGGTTCAAGAGATGAAGGAACTGCGCATCTCCGGGAGCAGGACGGTGACGCTGGAGCTGACGACGACGGCGCGGGCCAAGCCGAGTTTTCTCGGGCTGCTGACCTCCGGCGGCGGGGGTGGTTTGAACGCCGGGATGCTCTGGTTCAACGTGATCTCACTACAGAATGCCTACCACAGTTTGCAAAGGAGCAATGCGCCGGAATACACGACCGGGTTTGCGGCATCGATTTTCGGGGTGATCGGCGCGGCGGCAGCGACCTTGGTCAGTGTGCGGGCGACGCAGAAGGCGTTGGTGTTGAGATTGAGCAGCACGTTGCCGGGGATGGCGTTTGGTAATGGGCTGATCAAGTTTATGGGAAGTAACTTATTTGCCAGGCTTTCTGGTTACCCCGCAATAATTATGAGTTTACTTTCAGATATAGCGAAATATAGACGACAGAAAGAACAGGGGGATCCTACATCTGCTCAGCTCACACTCTATGGGGGTGGTGCTGTTGCCGCAGGCGCCGTCCTCACCCTTGAGGGCAGCCTAGCAATTGCGGGAGCGACTTTAGTAATTCCTTTTGCCGGTTGGGCTGCCGCAGCTATTGTATTAGTAGGAGCGACCATATTAGCAGGAGGCTTATATCTCCATGCGAAGGCAAGCGAGAGGATACATAGCCCGTTAGAACTCTGGGTAAGCAGAAGCATATTCGGCACTCGCCTTAATGACGGAGAAAACCGAGTCAACTTAAAGCTAGATCACAACAAAAAACTTCCTGGCTTCCAGAGCTTAAAGGAAGAAGTCAAAGCCTGGTATGACACGTACTACTCCCCCATTCTCATCTCCTCTGAAGAAGCAAAAGCATTAGGATTCGAAAACCTAGATAGCAAATGGACTGACAATAGCTACTGGTCTCTCCCAAACTGGACTTCCATCACCCACAACGAGGTTGATAGCACTCCACCCACAGTAGAGTTCACGGTGCTTTTGAAAGGCTTCGTACTAGGACAAAGCCAGTGGAGCGCCACTATATTTAGAAGTCAGAATGGCGATCATATATCAACACTTTCAGACAACCCTATTTGCCATGAAGTCTCTGGCGGCTTGATACTTAATTTCAAGATCACGCCACCTTACCACGCAGACATCACACTAAGCATTTCCTACCAACCAGGTTCTGGCCTAGATGGTGAAGCGGTTATTCAATCACTATTTTCCCTATCGAGATAATTATGGCTATTTTATGGCTGTTCACGCCTCACACCAAAACTCAATACCGTGCTTACATCACCGACCAGCTTGCGAGCATTGATACGCATATTTTATCCTTGCGAAACCCTTGGGTATCGGACTCCGTATTCATGGGAAAGCTTTACACCGCCATGCTCGCAACACTTGCCCTATTTACCTACCCTGAAATCCTGGACAACGAATATCGTCCACTGATAATTTCAGACGCCCATTCAATAGCCATATATATATTTACACCATTCATTTTCTCACCCTTTCTAGCTTATCGGATTTACTACATAAAAAACCTCTCACAAATATACTTCAATCGCTCTACCAAAAAAATCCTCTACCAACGCGGCAAGAAACTTATCGTATTCGACTGGAACAACATCGCTGGCGGGCTCTTCAAACGCACCGAATTCGGCGGTTCATCCTTCAGCACCAGCTACGCCCTTGCCTTCGCCCCCTACCGAGCCGACGGCACGCTCCATCAAAAAGACTGCCTCTGGACAGACAGCAACGAACCCACCGAATCCGACCTCAAACACGTCGCCGAAGTCTGGGAATACCTGCGCCATTTCATGGACCACGGCCCCGACAAGCTCCCCCCGCCCGGCCCACCCAACTGGTGGCACAAACCGCTCCATGCCATCTGCCTGACCCCGGCCGAAGCCTGGCGTCACTACGCGCCCTGGCGAACCGGCGAGCCCGGTGAAATGCAGGGCAAGAAGAACTGGCAACTGCCGTTCTGGTTCGTGCTGTTCCCCTACAACCTCACGGTCGCCCTCTGCTGGTATGTCATCTGCCGGCTGTTCAACGTTCGTGCAGCGCCCGCACCACCAGAAGCCTTTGAGGAACGCCCCATTCAACCCAACAAAAGGAAGCGCAAATGAAAGCCGTCATACTCGTAGGTGATCTGCATGTCTGCCCCCTCCACGGCGAAGGCACCGTGGAAACCGGCTCAAGCTCGACACTCGTCAACGGCAGGGCCATCGCGCGGGTGGGCGACAGGGTCAGCTGTGGTGCAATCATCGAAACCGGCGCCGCCTGCACGATGATCGAGGGCCAGCCGGCCGCCAGGGACGGTGATAGCACCAGCCACGGCGGCACCCTGGTGGCAGGCGCCCCGGGCTGGCAGATTGGCTGAGTGCGGTTTTCGGCAGACGAAAAAAAACGCCACCTCGTAAGAGATGGCGTTTTTCGATTTGGAGCGGGAAACGAGACTCGAACTCGCGACCCCGACCTTGGCAAGGTCGTGCTCTACCAACTGAGCTATTCCCGCAATTTGAAGCTTTACAACTCTCGGCGTGAAGCGCCATTACGACCTTCACCACCACTGCACCGCATAGACGCCACAGTATTTAAACTGGAGCGGGAAACGAGACTCGAACTCGCGACCCCGACCTTGGCAAGGTCGTGCTCTACCAACTGAGCTATTCCCGCATTTGGCGTCCCCTAGGGGACTCGAACCCCTGTTACCGCCGTGAAAGGGCGGTGTCCTAGGCCACTAGACGAAGGGGACACACAACACTTTTCAGTGCACCAGAACAGAACCTCACGATTCAGCCTGGATTTTCTTTTCCTGCCTCGCCGAAGCGTTGCCGGATAAACTGGAGCGGGAAACGAGACTCGAACTCGCGACCCCGACCTTGGCAAGGTCGTGCTCTACCAACTGAGCTATTCCCGCAATTTGGCGTCCCCTAGGGGACTCGAACCCCTGTTACCGCCGTGAAAGGGCGGTGTCCTAGGCCACTAGACGAAGGGGACACGCTGCTGGCATTACTGCCTGCTTTCACTCCCTGCCGCGTTTCGCTGTGTGCTTTACGCTGCAAGTGGCGCGCATTCTATGGAGGCTTCGAACAGGCGTCAACCCCTTTCTATAAATTTATTTAAATCAATGACTTCGGTACCTATAGAAGGCGCCGCCAGGGCATGCCGAAGGATTGGCGTTGATTTTCTGACACAGTCGTCGCAAAGTGCCATCACTCGAGGAATGCGGCAGTCAGCCGACAAAGTGCAACAAGGCTACCGCGCTGGTCCCTTCGCGGCAGCGGCCGCTGGCACTACACTCTATTAAGCAAAACTTCTTGATGAGGCGTTAACGGTGACACCACTTCTGATCACTCTGCTCATCGTGGCGGGTATCGCGTTGCTGATCGTGATCGGCTACCTCAACAACGTGGTCGAAAACAGCAAGCTCGAACGTGCGCGACTGAAGATCGACCTGGCCGACCGGGTCCGCCGTTGTGGCGAAATCACCGAGACCTTCCCCGGCCAGTTCATGACCCCGGCGCTGAAACTGGTGCTGGCCCGCCTGGAGCTGAACCTCAACCAGCGGCGCCTGGCGCTGGACAAGCACAGCAGCGAACTCAAGGCGCGCATCGCCGAACTCGAGGGGCTGATCGCCCAGGGCGAAAGGATCCCGGTGAACAACCCGCCCAGCCCGATCCAGACCGAGGTCAAGGCCAAGGATGTGCGATTCCTGCTCGAAGCGCTGCACACCCAGATCGTCAAGGCCACCCAGGAAAACGTCCTGCAGAACACTGAGGGCAAGCACTGGGTCAAGGAGATCCGCCACATCCTGGTGCTGCTGCATATCGAGTTCTTCAACAACCTCGGCCAGCAGGCGCTGCAGCAAGAACAGCCGGGCCAGGCGCGGCTGGCTTTCGAGCGCGGCGTGCAGTACCTGCGCAAGCAGCCGGAGCCAAAAGTGTATGAAGAGCAGCTGACGTACCTGGAGAAACTGCTGGCCCGGGCCAATGCCCAGGTGCTGGACAAGATGGAGCCGGCGGAGAACGAACAGAACGAACTGACCCAGGGGCTCAAGACCGATGAGGACGAGACCTGGAAAAAGCGGGTGATCTACGACTGACCCTGAAGCCTGTACCGGCCTCATCGCGGCCAAAGCCGCTCCCACAGTGAATGCACAGTCCTGTAGGAGCGGCTTTTAGCCGCGAAGAGGCCATTACAGGCTGAACCACATTAGCAGTCGGTCAACTCCAGGAAGATCGCTGCCAACCTTTCCAGCCCCACCTGATCCGCCTCACTGAAGCGCGCCAGTTTCGGGCTGTCGAGGTCCAGCACACCAATCAACCGCCCTGCCTTCACCAGCGGAATCACCAGCTCGCTGTTCGACGCGCTGTCACATGCAATATGCCCCGGGAACGCATGCACATCCTCGACCCGCTGGGTCTGCCGGGTGGCCGCCGCCGCGCCGCACACGCCCTTGCTGAACGGAATGCGCACGCAGGCCACCTGGCCCTGGAACGGGCCGAGCACCAGCTCTTCGTTGCGGTTGAGGTAGAAGCCCGCCCAGTTCAGGTCGTCCACCTGGTTGTAGAGAAACGCCGAAAACTGCGCGGCGTTGGCGATGAAGTCGCGTTCGTCGGCAAACAGCGCCTGCACTTGCGCCGCCAGCAGGTTGTAGCCGTCGAGGCCAGCGCCACTGGCATTGAGGTCGATCATGTTTACTTTTGCTCCAGCAATTGCAGCCCGACCCAGTAGCGGGCGAACTGATAGGCACAACGGCCATTACGGTTGCCGCGGCCGGTGGCCCAGCGCACGGCGAGGATGTCGAGTTCTTCGGTACGCTGCCAGGCCAGGCCGGCGGGGCGTGCCAACTGGCCGATCCAGTGCTCGACCACGTCGAGGAAATGCTCCTGGGTGAACGGGTAGAACGACAGCCACAAGCCAAAACGGTCCGACAAGGCAATCTTGTCTTCCACCGCTTCGCTGGGGTGCAGTTCACCGTCGACACGCTTCCAGTTCTCGTTGTCGCTTTCCTTCTCCGGCACCAGGTGGCGGCGGTTGGAAGTGGCGTACAGCAGCACGTTGTCTGGCGCCTGTTCGAGCGAGCCATCGAGCACGCTCTTGAGCACGCGGTAATCACCCTCCCCGGCTTCGAACGACAGGTCGTCGCAGAACAGGATGAAGCGTTGCGGCAGCTTTTGCAGCTGCTCGACGACACGTGGCAGGTCGGCCAGGTGGTCGCGCTCGATTTCGATCAGGCGCAGCCCGGCACCTGCATGCTCGGCCAGCAGGGCGCGCACCAGCGAAGATTTGCCGGTGCCACGCGAGCCCCACAGCAAGGCGTGGTTGGCCGGTAAGCCGTTGATGAACTGGTGGGTGTTGCGGCCCAGCTGATCACGTTGCCTGTCGACCCCGATCAGGTCGGTCAGGCGGATGTCCAGGCTGACTTCCAGGGGCATCAGGTAGCCTGTGCGGCCATCGCGTTGCCAGCGCGCAGCCAGGGTGGTGGCCCAGTCGATGTCCGGGCGTGGTGCCGGCAACAGGGGTTCGAGACGTGCCAGCACCGATTCGGCGCGGTCCAGGAAAGCAATCAAGCGAGCGTCCATCAGGGCTCCTGCAAATTCAGATTCGGGGCTGCTGTGCCGGCCTCTTCGCGGCTGAAGCCGCTCCTACAGGAACACCACAGGCCTCAAGGGCAGTGATAAACCTGTGGGAGCGGCTTCAGCCGCGAAGAGGCCGGCACAGCCAGTAGAACAATCAAGGCTGAATGTGTGACAGACCCACCAGCAGCCGGGGCTGTTCGGCTATGCTTGCGCAGCGCAAGGGACGTGAAACCGGCTCGGGACCCATGGATATCAAGTTCACCAATCGCCTGTCATACAAGCAAGCCCGGTTGACAGTCCTGGTCGGCTTCATCCTGGGAACATTGCTCAGTCTCATCCAGATCGGCATCGATTATGCCAGCGAAGACGCATCCATCAACCGCGAAGTGCAGGCGTTGTTGCAGATCAGCCACAATCCGGCCTCGCGCATCGCCTACAACATCGACTCGGAGCTGGCGCTGGAGCTGACCCGAGGCCTGCTGGAGTCGCCGGCGGTGATCCGTGCACGGCTGATCGACAACAACGAGACCGTGCTGGCCGATGTCGAGCGCCCGCGCCTGCAGGACCGCTACCGGCCACTGAGCGATTTCCTGTTCGGCGAGAAGCGCCAGTTCAAGGAACGCCTGTACCTGACCCACATGCCCGAGGAATACCTCGGCACGTTGTACCTGGATGTCGACACCTACGCCTTCGGCGGGCGCTTCCTCGACCGTGCCGGGGTCACCCTGCTCAACGGCTTTGCCCGCAGCCTGGTGCTCACCGGCATTCTCCTGGCGCTGTTCTACATGATGCTGACCAAGCCCTTGGTGACGGTGATCGGCGCCCTCACCGGCCGCGACCCGCGCCAACCCGGGCAAACCCGGGTGGATTGCCCGCCCGGCCACGAACTCGACGAGATCGGCGTACTGGTCAAGGTCGCCAATCAGCAGTTCGTCAGCATGGCCACCGAGATCCAGCAGCGGCGCACCGCGGAAAACCGCCTGACCCAGTACCTCAACGAACTGGAAGACATCGTCTCGGCCCGCACCGAAGAGCTCAAGGCCAGCAACAGCCGCCTCAGCCAGTCCAACCAGGAGCTGGAAGAGGCGCGCCAGCGCGCCCTCGACATGGCCCAGGCGCGCGCCGCCTTCCTGGCCAACATGAGCCACGAGATCCGCACCCCGCTCAACGGCATGCTCGGCATGATCGCCCTGGCCCTGGACAGCCCGCTGGCCGGCGAACAGCGCCAGCAACTGTCGATCGCCCATGACTCGGGCAAGGTGCTGGTGGAATTGCTCAACGATATTCTCGACCTGTCCAAGTTCGATGCCGGGCAGCTGGAACTGGAGCGCATCCCCTTCGACATGGGTGCCATGGTCGAGGACACCGCCAACCTGCTGTCGCAGAACGCCGCGCAAAGCGTCGAGCTGACCTGCCTGATCGCCGGCGACTTCCCCAGTTCAGTGCTCGGCGACCCCACGCGGGTGCGCCAGGTGGTCAGCAACCTGCTGTCCAACGCCCTCAAGTTCACCCGCTTCGGCCGCGTCGACGTGCGCCTGACGCGCATTGTCGGTGGCGTGCGCCTGGAAGTGCGCGATACCGGCATCGGCATCCCCGAAGCGGCCCAGGCGCGGATCTTCCAGCCCTTCACCCAGGCGGGCGCCGGCATCACCCGCCAATACGGTGGTACCGGGCTGGGCCTGGCCCTGACCCGCAACCTGTGCAAGGCCATGCAGGGCCACCTGCATATCCAGTCCGAGCCTGGCTTTGGCAGCCGCTTCAGCGCCGAACTGCCGTTGCCCACCCACACCGAGGCCGTTGCGCCGCCAGCCCTGCAGGGCAAGGTCCTCGCCCTCAGCGACCCTGGCAGCGGCCTCAGCGAACTGCTGCAGGGCCTGTTACCCGCCTGGGGGCTCGACTACCAACGCCATGACAGCAGCGCTGCATTCGGCCATGACATCGACCTGCTGATCACCGACGACCTGCAGCAACTGTTCCAGCTACGCCCTGCGCTGCAGGCGCCGATCCTGCTGGTGACGGCCTACGGCAATTTCCTGCCCGCCGAGCAATCGGCGCAACTGGCGCCGCTGCACCAGCTGGCCCGGCCACTGTCGCGCAATGCGCTGTACCAGACCCTGCGCCGGACCTTGCAGGGGCATGCCCCTGAGCACCCGCTGGCCACCCCGCTGCTCACGACCAGCGAGGGCCGCGCGCGCATCCTGCTGGTGGAGGACAACCCGGTGAACCAGCTGGTGGCCAAGGGCATGCTGGCCAAGCTCGGCTGCCAGGTGCAGGTCGCCACCCAGGGCGTCGAGGCCCTGGAATGGCTGGAGCGGGAAGACTTCGACCTGGTGCTGATGGACTGCAACATGCCGGTGATGGATGGCTACGAGGCCAGCCGGCGCATTCGCCAGAGCGGGCGCTGGCCAGAACTGCCGATCGTCGCCCTGACCGCCAACGCCATGCCCGAGGAGCGCGAGCGTTGCCGCGCGGCGGGCATGAACGACTACCTGGCCAAGCCGTTCCGCCGCGAGGAACTGCTGGCGCTGATCGACCACTGGGTACCGCTCAGCGGCTGAGCAGGCGCTCGATGTCGGCTTCCAGTGCCTGGGGCTTGGTGCTCGGCGCGTAACGGCTGACCTTGCCGCTGGCCGGGTCCACCAGGAACTTGGTGAAGTTCCACTTGATCTTCTGCGTGCCGAACAGGCCCGGGGCGCGTTGCTTGAGTGCGACGAACAGCGGATGGGCGCCTGGGCCATTGACCTCGATCTTGCGAAACAGCGGAAAGCTCACGCCGAAATTGGCTTCGCAGAACTGCGCGATTTCCCGTGCATCGCCCGGTTCCTGCTTGCCGAACTGGTTGCACGGGAAGCCCAGCACCACCAGGCCACGCGTGCGGTAGTCCCGCCACAGCTGCTCCAGGCCCTGGTACTGCGGGGTGAAGCCACACTGGCTGGCGGTGTTGACCACCAGCAGCGCCTTGCCAGCAAAGTCGCCGAGCGTTTTCTGCTCGCCGCCCAGGGTCACGCAGGGGATATCCAGCATCGATCCGGCCATTTTCAGGCTCCGTCGCGGGGTTTGAAGTCCAGGCACACCGAGTTGATGCAGTAGCGCAGGCCTGTCGGTGGCGGGCCGTCGGGGAACACATGGCCCAGGTGCGCATCGCACTGGGCACAGGTGACCTCGGTGCGGATCATGCCGTGGGAGGTGTCACGGATCTCGATCATCGCGCTTTCTTCGATCGGCGCGTAGAAGCTCGGCCAGCCGCAACCGGCATCGAACTTGGTCTGCGAGTCGAACAGCGGCAGGCCACAGCAGATGCAATGGTAGACGCCGGCGCGGCGCTCGCTGTTGTACTTGCCGCTGAACGGCCGTTCGGTGCCCTTGAGGCGGCACACCTGATACTGCTCAGGGTCGAGCATGGCGCGCCATTCTTCCAGTGTCTTGTCGATCTTTTGCATAAGTGAACCTCGGCAGGCTGAATTTCACCTCGCGCCGTCTTTTCCGTAACGCGGGTGGCACGTATATTAGTTGGCTTCGTGTGCAAGGCCTCAAGTCTGGCACCCGCGCCTCGCCCTTTCAAACCTTTCGACGGCGGCGCGCCGCGTATTCTCAATCGGGATCACATCATGCAGTTCAGCAAATCGAACAAGCTCGCCAATGTCTGCTACGACATTCGCGGCCCGGTGCTCAAGCACGCCAAACGCCTGGAAGAGGAAGGCCACCGCATCCTCAAGCTGAACATTGGCAACCCGGCGCCGTTTGGCTTCGAAGCGCCAGACGAAATCCTCCAGGATGTGATCCGCAACCTGCCCACCGCCCAGGGCTACAGCGACTCCAAGGGCCTGTTCAGCGCACGCAAGGCGGTGATGCAGTACTGCCAGCAAAAGGAAATCGAGGGCGTCACCATCGAGGACATCTACCTCGGCAACGGCGTGTCCGAGCTGATCGTGATGTCGATGCAGGCGCTGCTCAACAACGGCGACGAAGTGCTGATCCCGGCCCCCGACTACCCGCTGTGGACCGCCGCCGTGAGCCTGGCCGGTGGCAAGCCGGTGCATTACCTGTGCGACGAGCAGGCCGACTGGTTCCCGGACCTTGAGGACATCAAGGCCAAGATCACCCCGAACACCAAGGCCCTGGTGATCATCAACCCGAACAACCCGACCGGTGCGGTGTATTCGAAAGAGCTGCTGCTGGGCATGCTGGAACTGGCGCGCCAGCACAACCTGGTGGTGTTCTCCGACGAGATCTACGACAAGATCCTCTACGACGAAGCCGTGCACATCAGCACCGCGTCGCTGGCCCCGGACCTGCTGTGCCTGACCTTCAACGGCCTGTCCAAGTCGTACCGGGTCGCGGGCTTCCGTTCCGGCTGGCTGATCATCTCCGGGCCCAAGCACCACGCCCAGAGCTACATCGAAGGCATCGACATGCTGGCCAACATGCGCCTGTGCGCCAACGTGCCGGCCCAGCATGCTATCCAGACCGCGCTGGGCGGCTACCAGAGCATCAACGACCTGGTACTGCCGCCGGGCCGCCTGCTGGAACAGCGCAACCGCACCTACGAGCTGCTCAACGACATCCCGGGCGTCAGCTGCGTGAAGCCGATGGGCGCGCTGTATGCCTTCCCGAGGATCGACCCGAAGGTCTGCCCGATCCTCAACGACGAGAAGTTCGCCCTCGACCTGCTGTTGTCGGAGAAACTGCTGATCGTTCAGGGCACCGCGTTCAACTGGCCGTGGCCGGACCACTTCCGCGTGGTGACCTTGCCGCGGGTGGATGACCTGGAAGCGGCGATTGGCCGGATTGGCAATTTCCTGCGGACCTATTCGCAGTAAGGTTCGCCGGGAGATTTGTGGTGTTGGCGAGATCGAGCGCCGCCCGCGCGGCGCATCGCGAGCTGCGCTCGCTCCTACGTTTGTTTCGGGCCAATTATTCCTGGGGGATTTGCGCGCGGACGCTTTGGCACTTGGCGCGGTATCGCTCCGCCTGAACCAGGCGGTCGCGCGCGCCTGCTACAGGCGTTACTGGCCCGAAACAAACGTAGGAGCGAGCGCAGCTCGCGATGCGCCGCGCGGGCGGCGCTCGATCTCCCAGACCCCGCAAACCTCAAGGCATGCACCGTTTCTTACATCCTGCAACGCTCTGTCTCACAGCCCCCACGCCATCCTCTGCCATACTCCGCCGTACACAGTTTGAAATAGTCGCCCGATTGAATCGCTGCGGCCGGGACCTTATATACCCCGCAGTAAGCAACAACTCATCCGTCAGGAGAACGTAACAACCATGATGCGCATTCTGTTGTTTGTAGCCACCAACCTCGCGGTGGTGCTGGTTGCAAGCATTACCCTGAGCCTGTTCGGCTTCAACGGGTTCATGGCCGCCAACGGGGTTGACCTCAACCTCAGCAGCCTGCTGGTCTTCTGCGCCGTGTTCGGCTTTGCCGGCTCCCTGGTCTCGCTGTTCATCTCCAAGTGGATGGCGAAGATGACCACCGGCACCCAGATCATCAGCCAGCCGCGCACCCGCCACGAGCAGTGGCTGCTGCAAACGGTCGAGGAGCTGTCCCGCGAAGCCGGCATCAAGATGCCCGAAGTGGGTATCTTCCCGGCCTACGAGGCGAACGCCTTCGCCACCGGCTGGAACCGCAACGACGCGCTGGTAGCTGTGTCCCAGGGCCTGCTGGAGCGTTTCTCGCCTGATGAAGTGCGTGCCGTGCTGGCCCACGAGATCGGCCACGTGGCCAACGGTGACATGGTCACCCTGGCGCTGGTGCAGGGCGTGGTGAACACCTTCGTGATGTTCTTCGCCCGCATCATCGGCAACTTCGTCGACAAGGTGATCTTCAAGAACGAAGAAGGCCAGGGCATCGCCTACTACGTGGCGACCATCGTCGCCGAGCTGATCCTCGGCATCCTCGCCAGCATGATCGTCATGTGGTTCTCGCGCCGCCGCGAGTACCGTGCCGACGAAGCCGGCGCGCAACTGGCCGGTACCGCCGCGATGATCGGCGCCCTGCAGCGCCTGCGCGTGGAGCAAGGCCTGCCGGTGCACATGCCCGACACCCTGAAGGCCTTCGGTATCAATGGCGGCCTCAAGCACGGCCTGGCCGGACTGCTGATGAGCCACCCGCCACTGGAAGACCGCATCGAGGCCCTGCGCCGCCGCGGTTGATCCACGGGACACTGGCAATAGAAAAGGGCGACTTCGGTTGCCCTTTTGTTTTCGCTCAGAACTGTACGCGGTACACGCGTTCGACCAGGCTGTTCACTCCGGCTTGCTGAAACTTCGGGCTTTCCCCGATCACTTCCTGCGCCTCCAACGCCTCCACCTGCCAACCTACAAACCCACGCCGCACTTCATCATCCGCTACCGAAAACGGCGGCCCGGCCAGCAGTTCCTGCTGATAGTCCAGTGTCACCAGCAGCCCGGCACCTGGCGGCAATAGCTGTGAAAGCAAACGCATGTATTGCGCACGCATTTCAGGCGGCAGGGCAATGAGTGCGGCGCGATCATAAAGCGCCGCGCAATCGGCAATATCCTCCGCGCGCAAAGCAAAGAAATCACCACACCACAGCTGCACATCACCGCTGCACCAGACTTCGAAAGCGCCCTGCTGCGTCACTTTCGGCTCCAGCCCATGCTCACGGAAGAAAGCCTCCACCGCCCGCCGCGACAACTCTACCCCCAACACCCGGTACCCCTGCCCTGCCAGCCAGGCCAGGTCCAGGCTCTTGCCACAGAGTGGCACCAGCACACGACTGCCCGGCGCCAGCTGCAACTGCGGCCAATACTGTTGAAGATATGGGTTCACCTGCGACTGATGGAAACCAATCTGGTTGTCGGCCCACCGCTGCTGCCAAAACGCTGGCTCCATGATCACTCCCGATTTTTTGATAATTTTTCGGCAAAACTTGGTTTGGATTTCGATCAGTAGTTGATCGAAGATGATTGCATCTTAACCCTCAGGACCCCCGTCATGCTGCCCAGCCTGTTCATCTCCCACGGTTCCCCCATGCTCGCCCTGCAACCCGGCGCCAGCGGGCCGGCATTGGCCGGGCTGGCCAACGCCCTGCCCCGGCCAAAGGCGATCGTGGTGGTGTCGGCGCACTGGGAAAGCCGCGAGCTGCAGGTAACCGGCGCCTCGCAGCCAGAGACCTGGCACGACTTCTACGGTTTCCCGCCGGCACTGTACGCAGTGCAATACCCGGCGCCGGGCGAGCCAGCCCTGGCCAGCCAGGTCAGTGCACTGCTGAACGCCGCAGGCTTGCCGGCGCGCCTGGATGTGCAGCGGCCATTCGACCACGGCGCCTGGGTGCCGCTGTCATTGATGTACCCGGATGCGGGCATTGCGGTGATCCAGGTTTCCTTGCCCAGCCAGATGGGGCCTGCGCTGCAGATCAAGGTCGGCCAGGCACTGGCAGGGCTGCGCGCTGAAGGCGTTTTGCTGGTCGGTTCCGGCAGTATCACGCACAACCTGGGTGAACTGGACTGGCATGCCGGGCCCGATGTGATCGAACCCTGGGCGCTGGCGTTCCGGGATTGGGTGGTGGAGCGGCTGCAGGCAGATGACCAGGCCGCGCTGCTGGATTACCGCAAACAGGCGCCCTTTGCGGCGCGCAACCATCCCAGTGATGAGCACTTGCTGCCGCTGTTCTTTGCCCTGGGGGCCGGGGACAGGTTCGGGATCGTGCACCAGGGCTTCACCCTGGGGGCTTTGGGAATGGATATCTACCGGTTCGACTGAATGGCCGCTTCGCGGGCTCGCCCGCTTCCACAGGAACCTCACAGCTCTCAAGGCCTGTGAAGATCCTGTGGGAGCAACTGTCTTGCTCAATTTCCAGAATCTGGCGCGATCCCTGTGGGAGCGGGCTTGCCCGCGAAGAGGCCGGAACAGGCCAAAAAAAATCCCCGACCTAGGCCGGGGATTTTTTCATTGCATCAGGATCAATCTTCGCGGTAGCGGCGCAGCTTCAGCTGCTTACCGGCTACGCGAGTGTCCTTGAGCTTGGACAGCAGCTTCTCGAGGCCATCTTCCGGCAGCTCGATCAGGCTGAAGCTGTCGCGTACCTGGATACGGCCGATGGCGTCACGGGCCAGGCCACCTTCGTTGAGGATCGCACCCAGCAGGTTCTTGGCGGCGATACCGTCACGGGCACCCAGGGCGGTACGGCAACGCACACGGCCTTCGGCCAGCGGCATTGGCGCGCGACGCTCGCGGTCACCACGATCACCACGGTCGCTGCGCTCAGTGCGCTCACCACGTTCGGCACGCTCGCCACGCGGGGCGAAGCTCGGCACCAGCGGCTGCTCGCGCTCTACCGCGGCCAGGTCCAGTGCCTGGCCATTGGTGGCCTTGCGCAGCAGCGCCGAAGCCAACGCACGTGCACTGCAACCGAGGTCGGCGGTCAGGCGGTCGAACAGCTCGCCATGGGTGGCTTCTGCTTCGGCAACCAGCGGCGCCAGGCTCGAGGTCAGCTTCTTGATGCGGGCATCCAGTACAGCCTGGGCGTTCGGCAGGCGGGCTTCGGCAACCTTCTGCCCGGTCACGCGCTCGATCACCTGCAGCATGCGGCGCTCACGCGGGGTGACCAGCAGCAGTGCACGGCCATCACGACCGGCACGGCCGGTACGGCCGATGCGGTGCACGTAGGATTCCGGGTCGTACGGCATGTCGACGTTGAACACGTGAGTGATGCGCGGTACGTCCAGACCACGGGCAGCGACGTCGGTGGCGACGACGATGTCCAGGCGGCCATCCTTCAGCGAGTCGATCACACGCTCACGCTGGTTCTGGGCGATGTCACCGTTCAGCGCAGCAGCCTTGTAGCCCTTGGCTTCCAGCGCGGCGGCCAGGTCCAGGGTGGCTTGCTTGGTGCGCACGAAGGCGATCAGCGCGTCGAACTCTTCGACTTCCAGCAGACGCAGAACAGCCGGGATCTTCTGGTCGGCGTGGACCATCAGGTGGGCCTGCTCGATCGCGGTAACGGTCTGGGTCTTGCTCTGGATCTTGACGTGCTTGGGCTCACGCAGGTGACGTTCGGCGATCGAGCGGATCGACGACGGCAGGGTGGCGGAGAACAGTACGGTCTGGCGGCTGGCCGGGATGGCGTCGAAGATCACTTCGAGGTCGTCCATGAAGCCCAGCTTGAGCATTTCGTCGGCTTCGTCCAGTACCAGGTACTGCACGGTCGACAGGACTTTCTCGTCACGACGCAGGTGGTCGCAGAGACGGCCCGGGGTAGCGACGACGATTTGCGCGCCGTTGCGAATGGCACGCAGCTGCGGGCCCATCGGGGCGCCACCGTATACAGCCACCACATTAACGCCTGGCATCTGCTTGGCGTAGGTTTCGAAAGCGGTAGCTACTTGCAGCGCCAACTCACGGGTTGGCGCCAGGATCAGGGCTTGCGGTTCGCGCTTGCTCACATCGATCTTGTTGAGGATCGGCAGGGCGAAGGCAGCGGTCTTGCCGGTGCCAGTCTGCGCCTGGCCGATCATGTCGTGACCGGCGAGGATGATCGGGATCGATTGTTGCTGAATGGCGGACGGCTCTTCGTAGCCGGTCGCCAGAACGGCAGCAACAATGTTCGGATTAAGATCGAGAGCGGCGAAGCCGCCGGTTTCCTGGGTCATGGGTCTGCCTCTAAGTGCATCCGCAAAGACCCATGCTGCAAAGCTGCACATGCCTTGAAAGACCGGAACGGTCACCCAGGCAGCTTTGTCGGCGGGGATTTGCGAAAACGATTGAAAAAGAAAACTTTGGGAAGGTCCGCCTAGCGGACGTGCAGCCGAAGCTGGACTCGGAGGATTTGCACCACCTGATTTTGAGGCCCGCTAAAAGACCGGCGCGTACTATACCCGAATTAATGCCGGGTAGTGAGTAAATTTTTCTGGCTCTTCGGCCAGTATCGGGCCATCAACCCTGGCCGGCTGAATCGATTCCCGCCTGCAATCCGAGCCGCCCTTTTCGCGGGCAAGCCCGCTCCCACAACGACCGCATTGTTCCGAGCCTTGCGCGGTACCTGTGGGAGCGGGCTTGCCCGCGAAAAGGGCGAAGCGGTTTCAGGTGGCGGGCCGAATCTCGCGAATCAACCCTTCCAGGCTGTACCCCAGGCGCGGCGCCAACGCCTCGGCTCGCGCCCGCAGGCCGTCGAGGTCCAGTTGCTGCTCAAGGTCCGCCGGCACCAGCAGGATCACATTGCCCTCCTTCACCGGCAGCTCCCAGTAATGCCGGTGGTACAACCCGCGCAGCAGCGCCGCGCCCAGTGGCTTGCCATCGTCGTTGGCCCACTGGTTGATCACCAGCCAACCGCCCGGGTTCAGCTTCTTCTGGCAGTTTTCGAGGAAATTCCACGCCAGGTGCCCGACACCCGGCCCGTGGTCGGTGTAAAGGTCGACGAACAGCAGGTCGGTCTGCTCGGCCGAGGGCAGCAACTCCAGGGCGTCGCCGATGCGCACGTACAGACGCGGATCATCATCCAGGCCCAGGTACTCCATGGCCAGGCGCGGCACGTCCGCGCGCAGCTCGATGGCCTCGATGTCTTCCAGCGGCAGGAACTTCATGCACGCCTGGGTCAGGGTGCCGGCGCCCAGGCCGAGAAACAGCGCACTCTCCGGCAGCTCATGGCACAGTGCACCGACCAGCATGGCACGGGTGTAGTCATACTCCAGCCAGCTGGGGTCGGCGGTGAACACGCAGCTTTGCTCGATGGCATCGCCAAACTCGAGGAAGCGGTAATCCTCCACCTCGTACACGCTGACCACGCCAAAGGCATCCTCGACCCGGGCCAACAGCTTCTCTTCCCGCTCCGTCGCCATGTACCTGCCACCCACCCGCGCAAAAACGCGCATTGTCCGCCAACGCCCCGGATGCAACAAGCTCGGCGCCGCTGTTACCATGGCAGGCAGCCTATAACAGACAAGACCGAGCCCGTGATGAACCGACCGTGGAGCCCCGACAGCTGGCGTGCCCTGCCGATCCAGCAGCAACCGACCTACCCCGACGCCGCGCACCTGCTCAAGGTCGAGCAGACCCTGGCCAACTACCCGCCGCTGGTGTTCGCCGGTGAGGCGCGCGAGCTGCGCCGGCAGTTTGCCGAGGTCACCGAGGGCCGTGCCTTCCTGCTGCAAGGCGGCGACTGTGCCGAAAGCTTCGCCGAGTTCTCGGCGGCGAAGATCCGCGACACCTTCAAGGTGCTGCTGCAGATGGCCATTGTCATGACCTTCGCCGCTGGCTGCCCGGTGGTGAAAGTCGGGCGCATGGCCGGGCAGTTCGCCAAGCCGCGCTCTTCGGGCGACGAAACCATCGGCAACGTCACCCTGCCGGCCTACCGCGGCGACATCGTCAACGGCATCGGTTTTGACGAAAAAAGCCGCGTGCCGGACCCGGAGCGCCTGCTGCAGGCTTACCACCAAGCCACCGCCAGCCTCAACCTGCTGCGCGCCTTCGCCCAGGGCGGCTTTGCCGACCTGCACCAGGTGCACAAGTGGAACCTCGACTTCATCGCCAACTCGGCGCTGGCCGACAAGTACCACCAGCTGGCCAACCGCATCGACGAAACCCTGGCCTTCATGCGTGCCTGTGGCCTCGACAGCGCGCCGCAACTGCGCGAAACCAGTTTCTTCACCGCCCACGAAGCGCTGCTGCTCAACTATGAAGAAGCCTTCGTGCGCCAGGACAGCCTGACCGGCGACTACTACGACTGCTCCGCGCACATGCTGTGGATCGGCGACCGCACCCGCCAGCTCGACGGCGCCCATGTCGAGTTCCTGCGCGGCGTGCACAACCCGATCGGGGTCAAGGTCGGCCCGAGCATGAACCCCGAAGAGCTGATCCGCCTGATCGACACGCTCAACCCGGCCAACGACCCCGGCCGCCTCAACCTGATCGTGCGCATGGGCGCCGGCAAGGTCGGCGCACACCTGCCGAGGCTGATCCGCACCGTCGAGCGCGAGGGGCGCAAGGTGCTGTGGAGTTCCGACCCGATGCATGGCAACACCATCAAGGCCAGCAGCGGCTACAAGACCCGCGATTTCGCGCAGATCCTCGATGAGGTCAAGCAGTTCTTCCAGGTGCACCAGGCCGAAGGCAGCCATGCGGGTGGCATTCATATCGAGATGACCGGGCAGAACGTCACCGAGTGCATCGGCGGCGCCCGGCCGATCACCGAGGATGCCCTGTCCGACCGCTATCACACCCATTGCGACCCACGGATGAACGCCGATCAGTCGCTGGAACTGGCCTTCCTGATCGCCGAAACCCTCAAGCAGGTGCGGCGCTGAGCAAGGCCTGACGCAACTGGCTGCCCTCTGCCCGAGGGCAGTTCAGTTGCACCCGCTCCAGGCCCAGCCACTGGGCCATGCGCAGCAGATTAGCCGCCAGGGCTTGATAACCCTCTTCGTCCAACGCTATCGATTCCGCATGCACGGCGTGCACCGCCAGTTGCCCAAGGGCGCGCTCGGCGCGCAAGTCCAGGCGCGCGGCGATGCGTTCGCGGTAAAGGAAAGGCAGCACGTAGTAGCCGTACACCCGCTTGTGCGCCGGGGTGTAGATTTCCAGGCGGTAGTGGAAATCGAACAGCCGCTCGGTGCGGCTGCGCTCCCAGACCAGTGAATCGAACGGCGACAGCAGCGCACTGGCGTCGATGCGCCGGGGGATGCGCGGCGTGCCAGCACAGTAGGCGAGCTGCCTCCAGCCCTGCACCTCGACCGGCTGCAGGCGACCATCGGCGACCAGCTCGTCGAGCGCCGCCCTGCCCTGGCCGGGCTCGAGGCGGAAGTAATCGCGCAGGTCGCGCTCGGTGGCCACGCCCAGCGCCGTGGCTGCATGCAGCATCAGGCCTTGGTGGGCTTCTGCTTCGCTCGGCAGCGCCTGCTCGAGAATCGCCTTGGGCAACACCTTTTCCGGTACGTCGTAGAGCCGTTCAAAGCCCCGGCGCCCCGCCACCGTCACTTCACCGGCGGCGAACAGCCATTCCAGCGCGTGCTTTTCTTCGCTCCAGTCCCACCACGGGCCGGCCCGCTCCTGACGGGTAGACAAGCTGCCCGCGCCCAGCGCGCCCTGTTCGCGCACGGCCGCCAGCACACGGGCGATCACGTCCTGGCGTTCGCGGCCGAACTGCGCGAGCTGGCGGTAGATGCCGCGGCCATCGGCGGCATGGGCCATGCGCCAGCGCAGCAGCGGGTAGAGGTTGAGGGGCAATAGCGAGGCCTCGTGGCCCCAATATTCGAACAGCTGCCGCTGGCGGCCACGGCCCCAGGCGAGCTGGTCGAGCATGGTCGGCGGGTAGTTGCCGAGGCGGGAGAACAGCGGCAGGTAATGGGAGCGAACCACGGCGTTGACCGAGTCGATCTGCACGACGCCCAGGCGCTGGAGCATGCGTTTGAGTGCGGGCAGCGCCGGAGCGGACTCGTACTGTTTACCAAATCCTTGAGCTGACAGGGCCAGGCGCCGAGCTTGGTTGATGGACAACTTGAGGGGCAAGCCTGATCTCCTTGTGGCGTCTGTTCCGGCCCTTTCGCGGGGCAAGCCCGCTCCCACAGGGATAGCACTGCCTCAGGCAAGATGGGTTCCTGTGGGAGCGGGCTTGCCCCGCGAAAGGGCCGGCAAGTCCACCGACAAACTTAGCTCATTTACGCAACGGGTCATCCCAGAAATGCCGGTCGGCCTCTTGCTGGATGTCTGCCCGGCTCAAGCCCAGATCATGCAAGGTCGCATCACTCAGGCTGGCCAGTTCCTGGCGCTGGCGGTACAGCTGCAGCCACCGGGCCGGACGGTCCAGGGCCACATGCCACAGGTGGTTCAGGGAAAAGGCAGGTTGCTGGATGCTGCTGACTTGACCTTTCATCGTGAAGCCCTCCGTGTTGATGGCTTCAGTCTCTGCCCAGGCTTAAGATCAATCCAACGAATGTTTCTGATGCCATGCATCTCGGAGATTGATGCAATGTCCCAGTACCAGAGCCTCGATGCCGACGTGCTGCGCACCTTCGTCGCCATCGCCGAGCAAGGCGGCTTCACCCGCGCCGGGGAAGTGGTCAACCGCACCCAGTCGGCAGTGAGCATGCAGATGAAACGCCTGGAGGAAGACATCCTGCAGCGCCAGCTGTTCGAGCGCGAAGGGCGCCAGGTCCGGCTCACGGCCGAGGGCCAGGTACTGCTGGGCTATGCCCGGCGCATCCTCAAGCTGCATGGCGAGGTGTTCAACACCCTGCGCATGCCGCACATGGTCGGGATGGTGCGCATCGGCACACCGGATGACTACGCCATGCGCTTTCTGCCGACCATTCTCTCCAGCTTTGCCCAGGCTTACCCGCTGGTACAGGTGGAGGTGCATTGCGACTCCTCCAAACAACTGATGCTGCGCCAGGACCTGGACCTGACCATCGTCACTCGCGAGCCCGGCAACGAGGTTGGCCAGTTGTTGCGCCAGGAGCGCCTGGTATGGGCCGCCGCCGAAGGTTTCTGCCCGCAGGAGCAGCGGCCAATGCCGCTGGCGCTGTTCAACAGCGACTGCTTCTGCCGCGCCTGGACCTGCAATGCCCTGGAGGCCCAGGGCATCGATTACCGCATCGCCTACACCAGCCCCAGCCTGGCAGCGATCTTCGCCATCGTTACCGCGGGGCTGGCGGTGACGGCGCAACTGCAGAGCCTTGTAGGTGGCAACATTCGCATACTTGGCGAGAACGAAGGCTTACCGCAGTTGCCAGTGGCCAACGTGATGCTGCTGCGCAACAGCCAGAGCCAGTCGCCGATCACCGACTGCATGGCCGATTACATCGTCGAAGGATTCCAATGATTTGGGGCCGCTTTGCGGCCCCGGCGATCTTACAGTTCAAACGCCAACATCACCGCACACACAACCAGAAACACGCAGAACATCGCCCGCAATACCTTCTCTGGCAGCGCATGGGCCAGTTTCACCCCCCAGCTGATACTCAGCAGCCCACCGACCGCCAATGGGATCCCCACTCCCCAGTCGACACTGTGATGCACCCCATAGGTCACCAGCGTCACCAAGGTGCTCGGTGCCGCCAGCGCCAGCGACAGCCCCTGCGCCACCACCTGAGTAGTGCCGAACACACTGGTCAGGATCGGCGTTGCCACCACCGCCCCACCCACACCGAACAGGCCGCCCATGGTCCCGGCAAAGCTGCCCAGCACACCCAGCCACGGCCAGGCATAGCGCAGCTCGGCAGTGGGTGGCGAAACCTTGAGGAATATCCGCGCCACGTTCCATACCGCCAGCGCCACCAGGAAGCCGACAAAGCCCAGGCGCATGGCGTGGGCATCGATGCCCACCGCCCAGATCGACCCCAGCCAGGCGAACAGGAAGCTGCACAGAGACAACGGCAAGGCATGGCGCAGTTCAATGCGGTTGCGCTGGTGATAGCGCCACAGTGCCAGCAGCACGTTCGGCACCACCATCACCAGCGCCGTGCCCTGGGCCAGTTGCTGATCAAGGCCGAACAACACCCCCAGCGCCGGGATGGCGATCAGCCCGCCGCCAATGCCGAACAACCCACCCATGGTGCCAAGGCCTGCGCCCAGCACGATATACAACAACCACTCGATCATCAGGGTCTCACCCGCCTGTTTGCAATGCGAGCATGCTAACGATTGCGGGCTGGCAGGGAAACGCACAGCAACGCACAATGGCTGTGCGTATTTCGCAAAGCCAAACGGCGCAAAACCACAAGCGCAAGAGCAAAGTGACCATGAGCCCCGACGCCCTCACCGACCAGTTGAGCCTGTTCCTCGACGTGCTGGAAACCGGTAGTTTCTCTGCTGCCGCCCGTCGCCATCCGCTGACTCCCTCCGCCGTGGCCCGGCGCATCGACAGCCTGGAGAACGCCGTCGGCAGCCGCCTGTTCACCCGCAGCACCCACGCCGTGCGCGTCACCCCGGCAGGCAATGCCTTCGCCGAGCGCGCCCGGCGCATCATCGAGGAGCTGCGCCTGGCCCGTGCCGAAGCGGTATCACTGAGCAATGCCCCAGAAGGCCTGATCCGCATCGACGCCCCGGCCGCCTTCGGCCGCCGTCACCTGGCACCGGCGATCGCCGACTTCCTGGTGGCCTATCCAGGCCTGGACGTGCAGCTGCGGCTGATCGACAGCTTCGTCGACCTGCACGGCAGCCACCTGGGCGAGGTCGACCTGGTGCTTCGCGCCGGCCCGCTGGCCGACACCCGCCTGGTCGCAACAAAACTGGCACACATGGTGCGCATTGCCTGCGCCAGCCCTGCCTACCTGGCCAGCCGCGGCGTGCCCAGCTGCCCCAGCGAGTTGCCCGGCCACGATGGCCTCGACTGGGACGGCCTGGCGCCACCGTTCGCCTGGCGCTTCGCGGTCGGCGGGCAGATGCGCCTGTACCGCCCGGCACGCATGCGCATGGCCGCCAACAACGCCGAAACCCTGCTATTCGGTGCCCTCGCTGGCCTGGGCATCGCCCACCTGCCGACCTGGCTGATCAGCGACTACCTGCTGCGCGGTGAACTGGTGCCGCTGTTCTGCGACAACGGCCTGCCCGAGGCCGAAACCAGTGGCATTTATGCACTGCGCCTTGAACATGAAACGAACTCTCGCAGCCGTTTGCTGCTCGAATTTCTCAAGAGCCGCTTCAGCCCGGTGCCACCCTGGGACCTGGCGCTGCGCAGTGAACTGCGCTGGCAGTAAGCGCCCCCACCTTCAGCGTGCTAGATTTCTCCATTGATGACATTCAAGGACCTGCATGAACGCCAACACCCAAGCTTCCTGTGACGAGCTGCTGCTGGACAACCAGGTCTGCTTCGCCCTGCACTCCACCTCGTTGCTGATGACCAAGGTCTACAAGCCGCTGCTGCAAGCGCTGGGCCTGACCTACCCGCAGTACCTGGCCATGCTCGTGCTGTGGGAACAGGACGGCCTCACCGTAGGTGAAATCAGCCAGCACCTGCTGACCGACCCTGGCTCGCTCACGCCACTGCTCAAGCGCCTGGAAAGCGAAGGCCTGCTGCAGCGCAACCGCAGCCGCGAGGATGAGCGGGTGGTGCTGGTGCAACTGACCGACAAAGGCCGCGCCTTGCAGCAGCAGGCCCGGGAAGTGCCACAGTGCATCCTCAAGGCCAGCGGCCGCAGCCTCGAACGCCTGCAGCAGCTGCAGGCCGACTTGCTGGAGCTGCGCGACAGCCTGCAAAAAAACCTCTGACGGCTACGCTGTGTGATGCCCGTTCGGACGAGCGGTGAAGATTTATCTTGCGCACTAACTAATTGCGCGCTAATTTAAATCCCGTACTCACATGACGCCACCTGATGACCAGGGGCGCACAGCACACTAGCGAGGCTCAAGATGCAAAAGGTCACTCCGCTGTACATCGCAGAAGCCACCTCCACCGGCGGTCGCGACGGCAAATCCCGCTCCAGCGACGGCAAGCTGGAAGTCAAGCTGAGCACCCCCAAGGAACTCGGCGGCGCCGGTGGTGACGGCACCAACCCTGAGCAGATGTTCGCCGCTGGTTACTCGGCCTGCTTCATCGGCGCGCTGAAGTTCGTTGCCGGCCAGGAGAAGAAAGCCCTGCCTGCGGATGCCTCGATCACCGCCAAGGTCGGTATCGGCCAGATTCCCGGTGGTTTCGGCCTGGACATCGACCTGCACATCAACCTGCCGGGGCTGGCTCAGGCCGATGCCGAAGGCCTGGTGGAAAAGGCCCACAAGGTCTGCCCGTACTCCAACGCCACCCGCGGCAATGTAGATGTACGCCTGCATGTGACGGTGTAAATCACAGGCACAAAAAAACCCGGCCAAGGCCGGGTTTTTTGCGTTTCGCAAGAAGGATTACTTCTTGGAGCGGCCTTTGAAGCTGTTGTCGCGAGTGTCGATGTCGATCCACTCGTCGATAGCGATGAAGTCGGCAACCTGGATCTCGGTACCGTTTGCCAGCTTGGCAGGCTTCATGACTTTACCGGAAGTGTCGCCACGAGCAGCGTTCTCGGTGTAGACGACCTTACGGCTGATGGTGGTCGGCAGTTCAACCGATACCAGGCGGCCTTCGAAGAACACGGCTTCGCAGACGTCTTCCATGCCTTCTTCGATGTACGGCAGAACGGCTTCGATGTCCTCGGCGTTCAGCTCGTACATGGTGTAGTCGGTGGTGTCCATGAAGGTGTATTCGTCACCGTTGATGAACGACAGGGTCGCTTCTTTGCGATCCAGGATCACGTCGTCCAGCTTGTCGTCCGCACCGTACACGGTTTCGGTCTTGTAGCCGGTCAGCAGGTTCTTCAGCTTGGTCTTCATGATCGCGCTGTTACGGCCCGACTTGGTGAATTCAGCTTTCTGAACCAGCCACGGATCGTTGTCGATGCGCAGAACGGTACCGGGTTTGATTTCTTTACCAGTTTTCATTGCAAAATATCCGAATCTGGATGGATTTATAAAAATCGAGGCCGCGTATCATAGCGAATTTCGGTAAAAGTGTACTAGCGCTGCGGCAAGGTCCGGCCGAGCGGCCTGACTCACCACCCAATCCGCGGCGTGCTGCTGCAGTTCCGCCCAGTGTTTGCGGGCACCTTGCCAGGCCGCGTGCATGTCACGGTCCATGTTCCAGGCACGCCACAGGGCCAGCAGCGCCTCACTGGCAGCGTCCGACAGGCCCTGTCGATATCGGGCGAGGAAGGCTTCGAGCTTTTCCCAGTGGGCATTCTCGTCCTGCACATAGATATGCCACAGCATCGGCCGGCCGGCCCACTGGGCGCGCACGAACGAATCCTCCCCTCGTACCGCGTTGAAATCGCAGCTCCACAGCAAGCGGTCATAATCATCCTGGCTGACGAACGGCAGGATCTGCACGGTCAGGGTGCCACGCTGGTGCACATCGCCGGCTTGCAAGGCCTGCTCACCGAGCCAGGCGCCCAGGTCGCCGAGGATACGCCCCTGTGGGACCAGCAGGTGAACCGGCTCGGCATCATCGACCAGGGCATCGAGCCAACGGCCCAGTTGCGCGTTTTCGTAGGCAAACAGCGACATCAGCAGCGCACCTGGCTGCAACTGCACACCCAGGCCCTGGAGGAACGCCGCACGCGCCTCGGCCGATTGCTCGAAGGCCTGCCGACGCGGCAGCAGGCTGGCTTCGCGCAACAACCCGCCGGTCCCGGCGGTGAACCCTGGGAAGAAAAACACCTTGCGCAGGCCATTGGGCTGGGGCGATGGCAAGCCATGACAACCTTCCACCCAGTCCTCGGCGCTGAGGTATTCCAGGTTCAGCCACAGCACCGGCGAGGTGCGCACGCGCATCGCTTCGACGTAGGCTGCGGGCAACTGGCAGGCAAAGGCCCCGATCACCACATCCGCCGGCGCCGCGGGCTGCCAGTCGTCGGGCCAGGCACGTACATCCACACCCTGCTGCCATTGCTGCGCCGCACCTGCATCGGCGCCTGGGCACAGCGGCACGAAGGCATTCAGGTCATCCACCCACAGGCGCACCGCCAGGCCGTGCTCGGCCACCAGTTGCCGGGCCAGGCGCCAGGTCACGCCGATATCGCCATAGTTGTCGACGACGCTGCAGAAAATGTCCCAGGTGGTTTTCATGTGCCCTGCCTCGCCCTGCGCAAAAACCGCGAATTCTGCGGATAAATTGTCGCCGACAAAAGCACCGCACGGCAAAAAGCGCCAGCGCCATGCGACAATGGCCGCCTCGCCCGCCCTGCCAGGAGGCCGCCATGCCCCGCCACCGTGAACTGAAGATCACCCTCAAACCGCTGCAGCTGATTTTCTGCGTGGCCTTTGGCCTGTGGCTTGGCGCCGTGGCGATCGCCCTGAGCCTGTGGCTGGCCTTGCAGCTGTGGCCCGAACAGGTGCAACCGGTGGCCCAGGCAGTGGCCCCTGCCTACAGCAAGTCGCCAGCGGCGGCGACACCGGCACAGCCGCAGGACGCGCAAAGCGAGATGTTCGAGCGCTACAAGGACATCCTGCACAAGCAGGAAATCCAGCAGGCCGCCGAGGCGGCCCAAGGCAACCCGCGCAACCTCAACAGCCCCAAGTGCCAGTTCTGGCTTGCGCAGAACCGCACCGCGCCGACCGACAAGAGCCAGGCCAACGTTCTGGAGTTCTGTTACTGACCATGGACAAGGCCCTCCTGCTAAGCCGCATCATCACGGCCCTGGAAACCGACATGGAGGTGCTGCGCCGTGCGGCGCAGACCGCCTACGAGGCGGCCACCGCCGAAGAGAACATCGCCGAAAACAAGTACGACACGCTCGGGCTGGAGGCCTCGTACCTGGCCACCGGTCAGGCACGGCGCACCGCCGAAATTCGCCAGGCGCTGCTGACTTACCAGCAGTTGCTGCTGCGCGAGTATGACCCGGCGCGGGGTGTGCAGGTGAGCAACCTGGTGACGTTGGAAGATGAACGGGGTGACCAGCGGGTGCTGTTCCTCGGGCCTGAGGCGGCGGGGTTGAAAATTGGCGAAGGGGAGGAACTGGTGACCGTGATTACCCCGCGCTCGCCCCTGGGGCAGCAGTTGATAGGCAAGAAAGTCGATGATGAGCTGGGTCTTGGTCCTCAGCTTTTCTACATCATCAATATTGCCTGACAGGGCCCTTTCGCGGGCAAGCCCGCTCCCACAGGCATCGCACAATGCCCAAGACTGTGGTGATCCTGTGGGGGCGGGCTTGCCCGCGAAAGGGCCGGCACAGGCGACACACCTCTAGGCCAATGCATCAAAGCGCCCCGCCAACCCCCGCTCGGCAAACTGCTCTACCACAAAGTCGATGAACGCCCGGGTCTTGCCCGGCAACAGCTTGTGCTCGGCGTAATACAAGCTGATGGACCCATCATCCACATACCAGTCCGGCAGCACCCGCTGCAGCTGCCCGGCCTCCAGATAAGGCACGGCGAACGGCAAGCTGACCAGGGCAATCCCCAACCCCTGCTGCGCCACCGCGCACGCCGCATCCGAATCGCTCATGGTCATCGCCTGGCGCAACAGCAACGGCTGCTGTTGCTGCCAGCGGCTGGTCAAGGGCCAGGAGCGTACCCGCCCGGTCTGTGGCGAGCGGATCAGAATCCCGTCATGGCGCTGCAACCCCTGCGGGTCTTCGATGGCGGCATGCCGGCCCAGGTACGCGGGCGCCGCCACCAGCACCCGATGCGCCGGGGTCAGCTTGCGCGCCACCACCCCAAGCGGCAGCTCGAAACCACCACCAATGGCTGCATCGAAGCCCTGGCCGATCAGGTCGACCTGGCGGTTGTCGAAATGCCAGTCCGGGGTGATCGCCGGGTAGCGGCGCAAGAACTCACCCAGCAGCGGCAGCACGTACAGGCGGCCGAATACGGTGCCCATGCTCACCCGCAGCAGCCCGGCCGGCTGGCCCTCGGCGCTGGCCAGGTTGGCCACGGCGTACTGGATGGTCCGGAAGCTATCGCTCACCTCGCCCAAAAAACGTTGCCCCGCCTCGGTCAAGGTCAGCTTGCGCGTACTACGCTGGAACAGCCGTACCCCAAGGCGCGCTTCCAGTTGGGCGACGTGCTTGCCCACTGCCGCCGGGGTGATGCTCAGGCGCCGGGCCGCCTCGGCGAAACTGCCCACCTCGGCACTTCGGATGAAGCACTCGAGGGCGTTGAAAGACTCCATGGCCATGATTGCCAACCAAAGGTTTACTCTGCTGATAGTGATTGCCATCTTATCAGCAGGTAATCATCGGTCGATACTGCGTCCATCCAAGGCATTCGGCCTTGCTTCCAGCAGGAGATCAGCATGTCCAAGCAACTTACCCTCGAAGGCAAAGTCGCCTTCGTCCAAGGCGGCTCGCGCGGTATTGGCGCGGCCATCGTACGGCGCCTGGCCCGCGAAGGTGCACAGGTGGCCTTCACCTACGTCAGTTCCGCCGGCCCGGCCGAAGCGCTGGCCGAAGAGGTCAAGGCTGCCGGCGGCCAGGCCCTGGCGCTGCGCGCCGACAGCGCCGACGCCGCCGCCCTGCAACTGGCGGTGGACGATACCGTGAAGGCGTTCGGCCGCCTCGATATCCTGGTCAACAACGCCGGCGTGCTGGCCGTGGCGCCGCTCGCGGAGTTCGACCTGGCCGACTTCGATCGCACACTCGCGGTCAACGTACGCAGTGTGTTCGTCGCCAGCCAGGCAGCCGCCCGCTACATGGGCCAGGGCGGGCGCATCATCAATATCGGCAGCACCAATGCCGAGCGCATGCCGTTTGCCGGCGGCGCACCGTACGCCATGAGCAAGTCGGCACTGGTCGGCCTGACCAAGGGCATGGCCCGCGACCTGGGCCCGCAGGGCATTACCGTGAACAACGTGCAACCGGGGCCGGTGGACACCGACATGAACCCGGCCAGCGGCGAGTTCGCCGAAAGCCTGATTCCGCTGATGGCGATCGGGCGGTATGGGCAGGCGGACGAGATCGCCAGCTTCGTGGCGTATCTCGCCGGGCCTGAGGCGGGTTACATCACCGGGGCCAGTTTGTTGGCCGATGGTGGGTTTGCGGCTTGAGGGGGGGTGTGAAGGCGGCAATGTGCAGGGCTTGAGCTGTATGCTGGTGCAGAGATCGAGCGCCGCCCGCGCGGCGCATCGCGAGCTGCGCTCGCTCCTACGTTTGTTTCGGGCCAATTATCCCTGTGGGATTTGCGCGCGAACGCCTTGGCGCATGACGCGATATCGTGTCGTACCAACAAGGCGGTCGCGCGCGCCTGTCACAGACATTACTGGCCCGAAACAAACGTAGGAGCGAGCGCAGCTCGCGATGCGCCGCGCGGGCGGCGCTCGATCTCACAGGCGCAACAAAATCATCGACGAACACCCCCAACCCCCAACGAGACCCCCATGAAATCCCCCTCCCTCAGCCGCGCGCTGATCCTGCTGATGGCCACCGCCACCGGCCTGGCCGTGGCCAGCAACTACTACGCCCAACCGCTGCTGCACAGCATCGCCCAACAGTTCGGCCTGAGTACCGCCAGCGCCGGCAGTATCGTCATTGCCGCGCAACTGAGCTATGGCGCCGGCCTGCTGCTGCTGGCGCCGCTGGGTGACCTGTTCGAGCAGCGCCGGCTGATCGTGGTGATGACCGCCATTTCCACCCTCGGCCTGGTCATCAGCGCCTGTTCCCCAAGCCTGCCCTGGCTGCTGCTCGGCACCGCGCTCACCGGCCTGTTCTCGGTGGTGGCGCAGATCCTCGTGCCAATGGCCGCCACCCTGAGCGAGCCGCATCAGCGTGGCCGCGCAGTGGGCACGTTGATGAGCGGGCTGCTGCTGGGCATCCTGCTGGCGCGCACTGCGGCCGGCTTCATGGCCGAGCTGGGCGGCTGGCGCAGCATCTATGTGCTGGCCGCGGCGCTGATGGCGCTAGCGGCACTGGCGCTGTACCGCAACCTGCCCGAGCACAACAGCCATGCCGGCTTGAAATACCCGGCGCTGATCGGCTCGGTGTTCCGCCTGTTCATCGAAGAGCCCGTGCTGCGCCTGCGCTCGCTGCTGGGCCTGTTGGCATTCAGCCTGTTCGCGCTGTTCTGGACACCGCTGGCGTTCCTGCTGGCGCGCGAGCCCTACCACTACTCCGACGCCGCCATCGGGCTGTTCGGCCTGGCGGGCGCGGCCGGTGCCCTGGCGGCCAACTGGGCCGGGCGCCTGGCCGACCGTGGCAAGGGCTCGCTGGGCACCACCGTTGGCCTGGTGGCGCTGCTGTTGTCGTGGGTGCCGCTGGGCTTTGCCGAAAGCTCGCTGCTGGCCTTGCTGCTGGGCGTGCTGGTACTGGACCTGGCCGTGCAGCTGGTGCACGTGAGCAACCAGAATGCGGTGATCGCCTTGCGACCTGAAGCACGTACCCGGCTGAATGCCGGCTACATCACCTGTTACTTCATCGGTGGTGCGCTAGGCTCGTTGCTGGGCACGCAGCTATTTCAGCGACAAGGGTGGATGGGCATCGTGGTGGCAGGCCTGGCGATCGGCACACTGGCCCTGGTGGTATGGGGGCTGTCGCAGCGCAAGGCCGCGGCGCAGCTAGCCTGAAGCCACCATTGAGCGCGACGGGCTGTCGCATTACCCTCCGTCGCCTGGTCGTTGACTTGCCTGCCCCGGCGGCGCTCAGTAGGCGCTGGTCAAGGACCTTTCACTGACAGGACGAATCAATGACAAGACTCACGGTGCAATCCGGCGATTTCTTGCAAGGTGAAGGCGAGTTTCGCAATGGATCGCTCACACTCAAGACCCCGCGCAGCCCCTCACCTGGCGAACGCATTTCACTTGCCCGCATCGCTGACCTGCGCCTGGCCAGCCTGGAGTCTAGCCGCAGCCTGGGTACCGCCCTCGGCTGGGGCGTGGCCGGGGCGCTGGTGGCCGGCCCGGTGGGCCTGCTTGCCGGCCTCTGGCTAGGCGGTAAAGAGGAAGAGGCCACCTTCCTGGCCACTTTCAAGGATGGCCGTAAACTGATGGCCATCACCGACGGCAAGACCTGGTCGAAAATAGACGACACCTGGCGCCAGCACCGCCGCCCGCCACCTGCCGATTGAACCCCAGCGGGGCTTGGCCCTGTTAAGATAGCGGCCCTTTTTTCGCCTGTTCCGGCCTTTTCGCGGGTAAACCCGCTCCCACAGGTTCCGCACTGCTTTCATGGGCAGTGCCGTACCTGTGGGAGCGGGTTTACCCGCGAAAGGGCCTGCGCGGTATCTGCCCCAAGGACGCTCTCTGCATGCCCCTGCTTCGCCCCCACCTGCCCCTGAGCCTGCTCAGCCTGGGCCTGGCCCTGCACAGCCCCCATGGCCTGGCCGAAGGCAGCCTGGAACTGGCCCCGGTGCAAGTGTCCGATACCTACGGCGATGAGGGCTACCAGGTTCGCGAGGCCTCGGTCGGCGGCTTCCAGCCCGCGCCACTGCTCGATACCCCGGCCTCGGTCAGCGTGTTCAGCCAGCAGCTACTGGAAGACCGCCAGGTCCGCCTGCTCAGCGAAGTGCTGCAAAGCGACGCCTCGGTGGGCGATAGCTATGCCCCGATCGGCTACTACGAAAACTTCAACGTGCGCGGCTTCGAGCTCAATGCCGCCAGCAGCTACCGCATCAACGGCCAGACCATCGCCGGCGAGCAGAACGTGGCGCTGGAGAACAAGCAGCAGGTCGAGCTGCTCAAGGGCCTGTCCGGGCTACAGAGTGGCGTATCGGAGCCTGGCGGGCTGATCAACTACGTGACCAAGCGCGCCGCCGACGTACGCAGTGTGACGGTTTCGACCAACGCGCAAGGCGAGCGCTATCTGGCCACCGATCTCGGCGGCTGGTTCGGCAGCGAGCGCCAGTTCGGCCTGCGCGCCAACCTGGCCCATGAGGACATCCGCTCCTACGTCGACCATGCCGACGGCCGGCGCGACTTCGCCTCGCTGGCCTTCGACTGGCAGATCAGCCCCGATGCCACCTTGCAGCTGGACGCCGAATACCAGCACCGCGAGCAGCGCTCAGTGCCGGGCTACCAGCTGCTGGGCGGCAGCGAACTGCCCCATGACATCGACCCGAGCGACCGCCTGGCCTACCAGCATTGGGCCAAGCCAGTGCAGACCGACGCACTGAACCTCGGTGGGCGCTTCGAGTACCGCTTCAACGAGGCCTGGAGCGGCACCTTGAGCGCGTCACGCAGCCAGGTGGTGATCGATGACTACAGCGCGTTCGCCTGGGGCAGCGAGGGCGGCTGGCAGTCACACTTCAGCCCCGACGGCGACTACGACATCTACGACTTCCGCAGCCCCGACGATACCCGCCGCACCGATGAGGCCCAGGCCATGCTCAATGGCCATTTCGACGCGCTGGGCGTGCAGCACGACCTGACCGTGGGCAGCAGCGCCCAACGCCGCACGCTCGATCAACGCCCCTATTACAACGAGCTGGTCGGCAGCGGCAACATCTATACCGGCGCACCGGCTGTGGCGCCATCGGGCAAGGCGGTCGGCGCCAGCGAAAAGCGCCTGGACAGCCGCCAGTACGGCCTGTTCGTCAGCGACCGCATCCG
Source organism: Pseudomonas sp. LRP2-20 (assembly GCF_024349685.1). NCBI lineage: Bacteria > Pseudomonadati > Pseudomonadota > Gammaproteobacteria > Pseudomonadales > Pseudomonadaceae > Pseudomonas > Pseudomonas sp. LR2-20. The sequence continues at coordinate 4,501,727 of NZ_AP025944.1, forward strand.
CTTCAACGAGCAATGGCAGACCGTACTTGGCGCCCGCGAAGTGCGCCTGGATGAAAGGACCTGGGACGAGAACGGCGTGGCCGGGCGCCATACCCGGCAATACCAGCTGCTGCCCAATGCCGCGCTGATCTACAAACCCCGCCCCGACACCACGGTGTATGCCAGCTACGCCAAGGGGCTGTCGGCTGGCGGCACAGCGCCCTGGTATGCCAGCAACGCGGCCGAGATTCTCGCCCCCACCCTCTCGCACCAGCTGGAGCTCGGCATCAAGCGTGACTGGCAAGGCATGAGCTTCAGCGCCGCGCTGTTCCAGATCCGCCAGGCGTACCAGTACGCACGGCCGGAAGGCGACGGCAGCTACACCTATGTGCAGCAGGGCCAGCAGAAGAACATCGGCCTGGAACTGGGCGCCAGCGGCTGGGCAACCTCGAACCTGCAGCTTCAGGCCAGCGCCGCGGCGATTCGCGCCCGGGTGCAGGACAGCGGCACCGACGCCTATGAAGGCCATCAGGCGATCAACGTGCCGCGACTGCGCGCAGCCCTGCAGGCCGAGTACAGCCTGCCAGTGCCTGGCCTGGCACTGCTCGGTGGGGCGCGCTACAGCGCCAGTAAATATGCGAGCCAGGCCGGCAACGTCGAGGTGGGTGGGTATACCGTGTTCGATCTCGGCAGCCGCTATCGCACACGCGTGGGTGGCTATGACACGACGCTGCGGCTGACGGTGGATAACGTCTTCGACAAGCGCTACTGGCGTGATGTGGGGGATTACCTGGGCGACAACTACCTGTTCCAGGGGGCGCCGCGGACGGCGCGGCTGTCGGCTTCCATCAGTTTCTGACAGCTTCGTAGAAACCCTGTGGGAGCGGGCACGCCCGCCCCCACAGGGTCCGCGCAAGGCTCAGAAGTTTGGGCACAAACTGCCCAGAATGCAAAAAGCCCCCGAGCTTTTCAGCGCGGGGGCTTTTCAGAATGTGGCGGTGAAGAAGGGATTTGAACCCTTGATACGATTTCTCGTATACACACTTTCCAGGCGTGCTCCTTCGACCACTCGGACACTTCACCGTTTTCTCTTCAAGGCTTTCACCCCGTCGAGGCGCGCTAATTTAGTAGAAGAGCTTTTCTTTGGCAAGCATTTTTTTCAAATTTTTCATGCATTTAAGCCAACCCACTGAAAACCCGAGGTTGCCAGGGCAATGCTGCCAATCTCGCCAGCGCTTTTACCCGCTGCAAACGCTCTGCCCGCGCCATGCAAGGCATCGCGTCCCGGCGCTGACTGGCCAGTCAGCCTTGCTGCTTTACCTGGCCTGCCGTGCTGGGTAACGTCGTCGCCACGCCACCCAAAGGATTCCGCCATGAGCGAGCTGATTACCTACCACGCCGAAGACGGCATCGCCACCCTGACCCTGAACAACGGCAAGGTCAATGCCATCTCGCCGGACGTCATCGCGGCCTTCAATGCCGCCCTCGACCGCGCCACGCAGGAGCGTGCCGTGGTGATCATCACCGGCCAGCCGGGCATCCTCTCCGGCGGTTACGACCTCAAGGTAATGACCTCCGGCCCCAAGGAAGCCGTGGCCCTGGTCACCGCCGGTTCCACCCTGGCCCGGCGCCTGCTGTCGCACCCGTTCCCGGTGATCGTCGCCTGCCCCGGCCATGCCGTGGCCAAGGGCGCCTTCCTGCTGCTGTCGGCCGACTACCGCATCGGCGTCGAAGGCCCGTACAAGATCGGCCTGAACGAAGTGCAGATCGGCATGACCATGCACCACGCCGGCATCGAGCTGGCCCGCGACCGCCTGCGTCGCTCGGCCTTCCACCGCTCGGTGATCAACGCCGAGATGTTCGAGCCCAAGGATGCCCTGGATGCCGGTTTCCTCGACAAGGTGGTGCCGGCCGAGCAGTTGCTGGAGATCGCCAAGGGCGTTGCCGGTGAGCTGAAGAAGCTGAACATGCTGGCGCACAAGAACACCAAGCTGAAAGTGCGCAAGGGGCTGCTGGACGCCCTGGACGAGGCGATTCTGCTCGATCAGGGCCACATGGGCTGACCTGTACCGGCCCTTTCGCGGGTAAACCCGCTCCCACAGGTACAGCGCTGCACTCAGGGTCAGTGATATACCTGTGGGAGCGGGTTTACCCGCGAAGAGGGCGCACCGGCTTACACCAGGGTTTGCCCCGGCCAGTGCACAGCCGTACACTGCGCCGCGACTGTCTGGTGTGAGTCGTACCATGCTTTACTCGCTTCGCATGCTCCTGCTAGGGCTGCACTTTCTGCTGGTGGGCGCCGTCGGCCTGCTGATCGGCCTGCTGCGCCCCTTCAACCGCGACAACAGCCGCGTCTTTGCCCGCCTCTACAGCCTGCCGGCCACCTGGCTGATGCGCATCAAGGTCAAGACCGAAGTCGGCCCGCTGTGGGACCAGCCGCCTGGCTGCGTGATCGTCGCCAATCACCAGTCCAACTTCGACCTGTTCATCCTTGGCCATGTGGTGCCGCAACGCACTGTCGCCATCGGCAAGAAGAGCCTCGGCTGGATTCCGTTGTTCGGCCAGCTGTTCTGGCTCGGTGGCAATGTGCTGATCGACCGCAAGAACGCCTACCAGGCGCGCAAGGCGATGCAGACCACCACGCGCATCCTGCGTGACGACACCTCGATCTGGATCTTCCCGGAAGGCACGCGCAACCCGGCAGAACAGTTGCTGTCGTTCAAGAAAGGCGCGTTCCACATGGCCATCGAAGCCGGCGTGCCCATCGTGCCGGTGTGCGTCAGCCGCTATGCCCGGCGCCTGAACCTGAACAGCTGGCGGCGGCGGACCGTGATCGTGCGCTCGCTGCCACCGATCGCCACCAGCGGCCTCAGCCAGCAGGACCTGCCGGCGCTGATCGAACAGTGCCGTACCCAGATGCAGCAGTGCATCGACCATATGGAAGATGAACTCGGCAATCGCTAGGTTGCTCTGCGCGCCACTACAGCCCAAGCTGTAAGCCGTGTGCAACCGAAAAAGTGGATAACCATGGGTCGAGTCGTGGCATCGGCGGTGTATGCCGCCGGCAGAAAGGTCACCAACATCAGCATCGACGAAGGCAGCGAGTGGGCGCGCAAGCCGGGGCACTTCGTGTGGATCGGCCTGGAAGAGCCCAACGCCGAGGAGCTGGCCAACCTGCAGTGCCAGTTCAACCTGCACGAACTGGCCATCGAGGATGCGCTGGAAAAGCACAGCCGGCCCAAGCTGGAAACCTTCGGTGACGCGCTGTTCATCGTCACCTACTCGCCGGTACGCCACGAAGGCAGGCTGGAGTTCATCGAAACCCACATCTTTGCCGGCAACGGCTACATCATCACCTGCCGCAACGGCCACTCGAAATCCTACGCCCTGGTGCGCCAACGCTGCGAGGCGCGCCCGCTGCTGCTCGAACATGGCGAGGACTTCGTGTTGTATGCCCTGCTCGACTTCGTCACCGAGAACTACCAACCGGTCAGCGAGGCCATTCATGGCGAGATCGAGGAGCTGGAGCGCAGTGTGCTGAGCAACTCGTTGCAGGAAGAAGACATCCAGCGCCTGCACAGCCTGCGCCGCGACATCCTGCGCCTGCGCCGCTATGTGGCACCGATGGTGGAAATCAGCGAGGAACTGCAGCGCCTGAGCTTCCCGTTCATCGACAAGAACATGCGCCCGTACTTCCGTGACGTGCAGATCCACGTCACGCGGCAGATGGAGGACCTGGCCGGGATCCGCGACATCGCCAGCCAGACCATCGAGATCGGCATGCTGCTGGAGTCGTCACGGCAGAGCATCGTGCAGCGCAAGTTTGCCGCGTGGGCGGCGATCCTCGCCTTCCCCACGGCGATTGCCGGGATCTACGGGATGAACTTCCAGAACATGCCGGAGCTGAACTGGCACTATGGCTACTTTGGGGTACTCGGCGTGATTGCGCTGGGCTGTAGCGGGCTCTATGCCAGCTTCAAGAAATCTGGCTGGCTGTGAGGCCTCTTCGCGGGCAAGCCCGCTCCCACAGGGTTCGAATGCGATCCAATAGCAGTGGGAGCGGGCTTGCCCGCGAATGGGCCGCAAGGCAGCCCCGGTAATCGATCAGGCGGCGCTGTCGCTGGCCTTGGCCGGCTGCTGGATGAAGCGCAGCATCCACTCCCCTACCAGGTCGCCCTGGTGTTCGTTGGCCAGGCTGGCAATGGCCTTGTGGTACACCTCGTCCCCCAGGTACTCCTGACGCGCATCGAGCAGCGCCCGCGAGTAATCATGGACGAACTCCGGGTGCCCCTGGAAGCACAGCACCTGGTCGCGAATGTGGTAGGCCGCGTTCGGGCAGAAATCGCTGGAGGCGATCACCGTGGCGCCTTCGGGCAGCTCGGTGACCTGGTCCTGGTGGCTGATAAGCAAGGTCAGCTCGGAAACCTCCGGGTCCATCCACGGCGCATGCGCCGCCAGTGAATAGCGGTGAATGCCCACCCCCCAGCCCTGGTCGGCGCGCTCGGCCTTGCCACCCAGGGTCAGCGCCAGCAACTGGTGCCCGAAGCACACGCCCAGCAGCTTCTCGCCACGCTGGTAGAGCTTGAGCAGGTACGCCTTCAGGGTCTGGATCCAGGGATCACTACCAAACGAATCGGCCTTGCTGCCCGTGACCAGGTAGGCATCGAAGCGTTCACCGTCGGGCGGGTAGTCGCCGTTCATCACGTTGTACACACGAAACTCGGCTGCGATCGGCTGACGCGAGAAGAGCTGCTCGAACATCCTTCCGTAGCCCTGGTACTGCGCGGTCAACTCCGGTCGCAGGACATCGGTTTCAAGGATGCAGATGCGTAACGACATAGGGATAGTCCTGAACGACATGGGTGGGAATCTGGTGTAGAGACTGACGCGAAAGCCACGTACAAGCAAGTAGGCTGCACTGACGAACGGTCACATTTTGTCGGGGAACCGCGGGTGGATACGCGGCTGTCTAGGCAGAGCGTGCCAGCGGGATGGCCACTGGCCTCATAGCCGATCCGAATCGAAAATCTAGCCGCTTAGAACAAAGGGTTCTCAATAATGGATAACGCTCACCCTGCGGGTGGTTTATATCCACATACATGAGGCAAGCAGACCCGACAAGGAAGCCACCGGGTATTCAGGAATAACAACAAGAAGGCGGTCCGCCATGTTCAGACAATCGAAACTTCGCCAAGCCGGGCTCATTCTCTTCGCCACGACTTTGCTACTGATCCTCCCCAACCTTACGCGGTTGTTCGGTTGACAGCGCCGATGCTTCGCTTGGGTTAATCTTCCGGCTTTATGGTCGGAGATTGCCCATGCGCCATTGCCTTGCCGCGCTAGCCCTGTTGTTGAGCCTGCCGCTATCGGCGGCGCAGTTGCACCTGGAGCTGGGTGACAGCGCCCGGCAGTGGTCCAGTGAAGCACTGCTGAAGCACCCTCAGGCTCGCGATATCGATATCGATCAGGACGTTTCCTACCAGCGGCCCATGCACTATCGCGCCGTGCCTTTGGCAACGCTGCTGCAAGGGGTGAAGGCCGATGACCATCTACAGGCAGTGGCGCTGGACGGCTTTGCCGCAGAAATGCCGGCCGGGCCGTTGCTGCAGGAAGGCCCGGCACGTGCCTGGCTGGCCGTCGAGGACCCGGCCAGGCCGTGGCCGGCGCTGGGCGACGGCAAACCGAGCGCAGGGCCTTTCTACCTGGTCTGGACTAACCCACAGGCGAGCAGCATTCGCCCCGAGCAATGGCCCTTCCAGGTCGCCACGATCCGCCGCCTGGCGCCGGTCGAGCAGCGTTTTCCGGCGCTGCTGCCCGACCCCGCTTTGCCGGCCAACGACCCGGTGCGTCAGGGCTTTGCGCTGTTCCAGCAGAACTGCCTGGCCTGCCACCGGCTCAATGGCGCGGGGGATACTCAGTTCGGGCCGGACCTGAATGTGCCACACAACCCGACCGAGTATTTCCGGCCTGAGTACCTGCGCCGGTACATTCGAGACCCGCAGAGCTTGCGGCAATGGCCGCAGGCGCGGATGCCGGGGTTTACTGAAAGTGTGCTGAGTGAGCAGGAACTGGATGAACTGCTGGCCTATCTGGGCCATATGGCCGGGCGCAAGCCCTGAAAGCGGGGAGGCTTCTTCGCGGGCGTGCCCGCTCCCCTCACGAATATCACTGGGTTTGCGGGCGGTGATATCTCTGTGGGAGATCACCCAACCCTGTGGGAGCGGCTTTAGCCGCGAAGAATCCAACGCGGTGCATGGCACCGGCTGCGCCGGTGTTCGCGGCTGAAGCCGCTCCCACAGTGTCCCTGCATTCAATGAGTTGTGTGCAGTTCTGTGGGAGCGGGCGTGCCCGCGAAGAAGGCAATGCATTCCTTTCAGGCTATCGGCCTTTCGTGCTTGACGCCCCAACCTTCGACTTCGCCGCCATAGGGTGATACGACCTGCTCGAAGGCCTCCTCGAAGTCACCAATGCCACCGTAGGTGGCGTACATGACCTTGCTCAGTTCCAGGTGCCACGCGCCATCGTCCAGTTCACGCACCTGAGCATTCAACGATTCACCACGAAATTGCCCGGCGGCCCGTCGCGCGCCGGCTTCATCTGGAAATACCGCGTAGAACTCGATGGGGTGGATGCGGGTGAAGTCGAAACCGCCAGCTTTCATCTGGCGCAGGACATTGCTGCTGATATCGTCGTTCAGGCTGCTCATGAATCGTCCTCCCGAATAAAGCGATGGATAGACTTTCCGTGCACTACGCACCTGCCGGCATTGCCAGCAGATCGAGCTGATGCAAGACGCGAATTGAATGGGTGCAGGCCCGCAGAAAAGGCCCACACCTCCCACCAGCGTAGTGCCTGCGCAGGCACCACGCCAACCTGTGATTCAGGGCGCTTCGTGAATGCTGGTGATGATCACGCCATTCTGCTCCTTGAGCCAGCGTGCGGTAGGGGATGGAGCGCGGTCCTGGAAGTCGTTGAGGTCCAGTTCATCCATGACCGGAAACAGATGCGAACGGATGGCGCGGGCAGCCTCTTCCTCGCTGGGGCACTGTTCACCGTGCATCAACAAAGTGGTTGGCTCGCCTTTCTGATCGGCAAAGATGACTTCCCACTCTTTCATTGAATTGCCCTCTCAATCAAAGAACACCCGGTGTGTGACGCCTGTAGATGCAGACCTTGTGCCTGGGAATTCGTTCAGCAACAGAAAAGGGCCGCAATGCGGCCCTTTTCTGTTTACTGCTTGCTAGTTACTTCTTCGGCGTACCGTGTACGACACCGGCCGTGTTGTCCAGCAGGCTCTTGGTCGCCGTCTGGATGAAGGCCTCGAGCTGCTGCAGCATCTGCGGCTGCTCCGGGCTTTCGATCAGCTCGGCCTTGAACTCGCTGCCCAGCTGGTAGCGGTACATGCGCGGGCTCATGTCCTTGGACTCGATCAGCAGGTGATCGCCCTTGACCAGGCCGACGATCTGCTCGCTGCCCGACGGCTTGATCATGCCCACGCCCGGGTCGCCCTCAGGCAGGTTGAGCAAGTCGCGGCCCCAGCACTGGTGGCGGGTCTCACCACCCAGGCGGCCCATGATGGTCGGCACGATGTCGACCTGGGTACCCACGGTATGGTTGACCGCACCGAACTTCTCCTGGATGCCCGGCGCGATCAGCAGCAGCGGCACGTTGAAGCGGCCCAGGTCCAGCTCGGTGACCTGCTGCTGGTTGCCGAAGCCGTGGTCGCCGACGATGACGAACAGGGTGTCCTTGAAGTACGGCTCTTTACGCGCCTTCTCGAAGAACTGGCCCAGCGCCCAGTCGGAATAACGCATGGCGGTCAGGTGCTCATCCAGGCGGCCCTGGCCGGTGACCTTCTCGACCGGCAGGTTGGCTGGCAGCGCGTACGGCGTGTGGTTGGACAGGGTCTGCAGCAGCGCGTAGATCGGCTTCTTGCCATCGTGCTTGGCCAGTTCCTCGTTGCCGCGGTCGAACATGTCCTGGTCGGACACGCCCCAGGTCGGGTCGGAGAACACCGGGTTGACGAAGTCGTTACGGCCGATGAAGGTAGTCATGCCCTGGTTGCCGAAGAACCCGGACTGGTTGTCCCAGGCGAAATCGCCGTTGTAGACATAGACGTCGTCGTAGTCGCGGGCACTGAGCAGCGCCGGCAGGCCCGACAGCTTGTGGCCGCCCTCAGGGGTCTGCATCAGGTATTCGAAGCCTGGCAGGTTGGGGAAGCAGGCCATGGTGGCGAACATGCCCTGGTGGGTATGGGTGCCGTTGGAGAAGAAGCGGTCGAACAGCAGGCCTTCTTTGGCCAGCTTGTCGAAGTACGGGGTGATGTTGTTCGGGCTGCCCAGGGCGCCTACCGAGTGGCCGGCGAAGCTTTCCATGAGGATCACCACGACGTTCTTGATCGGCAAGGTGCGGTCGGCCGGCGGCACGAAGTCGCGGCGCACGGCAGCCTCGTCGGCATCGACCAGGGTGTCGTGGGCGGTCAGCAGCTGCTTGCGCACGGTCTCGGTGGCCAGCTCCTGCTTCAGCACCGGCTTCCAGATATTGGCGCGGTCTTCGCCGAAGCGGCTCTTGGCGGCGTCGATCAGGGTCAGGGTGCCGTTCAGGCCCAGCTGGTTGACGAAGTTCGAGTCGGTGGTGAAGGCGTCCCCCCAACGCATCGGCGGGCCCTGGCGCAGGGTGCCACGGGCGGCGACCACGGCCACCAGCAGGATCACCATGAACACCGCCAGGCGGTTGTACCACGGCGCCACGCGCTGTTCGCCGGTACCACGGGTCAGGCGGTCGATGCCCTTGAACAGCAGGCTCAGCAACCAAGTGCCGAAGGCCCAGGCCAGCAGGTAACGGACCACCGGGAAGCCATACCAGAGCATGCTCAGCACGGTCTTCGGGTCTTCCTTGATGTACTGGAAGACCAGGCCGTTGAGGCGCTGGTGGAACTCACGGTAGAAGTCCATCTCCATCAGGCCGAGGAACATCACCACGCTCGAGGCCACGGTCAGCCAGAAGCGGAACAGCCCACGCCGGGCCATGAGCCAGGGGCTGAGCATCGCCAGCAGCAGCGGAATGCTCAGGTACACCACCACCCGCAGGTCGAAGCGCAAACCGTTGAAGAAGCCTTCGGCGACGGTCGAGTAAGGGGTGTCGCCGATCATGTCGCTGTTGTAGACCAGCAGCGCCAGGCGCACCAGGCTGAGCATCAACATGATCACCAGGCCGCTGAGCAGCGTATAGGCCAGGTGCGATTTCAAGGTCGGCGTGAACGCTCGCGCGCCCTGTTGCCTCAAGGCATCCGTGTTAGCCATGAATGGGAAGGTCCTAGGATTGCGGTTTGCGGAGATGGCGTTGGGGCTGGCCCAACGCAAGCATTATGCGGGAGCGGATTCTGTTTAATCCAATGTGAAAATTTTGTCACGTTACTATTGCTGATTTTGTCTGGGACGCGGCTTTCATATCCGCACATTACCCCGCGGCCCGGCAATCGCCCAGATCACCAGGCCGATCACTGGCAGCAGGGCAATCAGCAGAATCCACAGCACTTTGATCCCCACTTCGCTGCTGCTTTTGATCACATTGAGGATTGCCCAGATGTCCAGGGCGAGGATGATCAGGCCGACCAGGCCATTGAAGCTAGAGCCCATTGCCACGTTCTCCTTGAAGGCTGTCGTTGTGCATCATCCTCTATCAAGGCTATAGAAGGGAATCCTTGGCCAGCCGCGCAGGTCACTGCATAAACTGCAAGCATTCATGGATTCGAGGTTCGTATGCCCCCCGCCCACAGCCAAAGCGCCACCCCACCCTCCTTGCTGAATGCCTGGCGCCAGCAAGTGCTCAGCACACCATGGCTCAGCGCGGGCCTGGGCGTGAGCTTGCTGGCGGTCATCGTGCTGCTGGCGGCAAGCTTCTGGAATGCCATCAACGGCGACCACGCCGACAACTTGCATCTGGCCGCGCTCGGCGGGCTTTCCGGTTTCGCCGCCACCGCCCTCGGTGCGGTGCTGGCCGTTGTGCTGCGCGATGTCAGCGCGCGCAGCCAGGATGTAATGCTCGGTTTTGCCGCCGGCATGATGCTCGCCGCCAGTTCGTTCTCGCTGATCCTGCCGGGCCTGGATGCCGCCCGGGCGATCACCGGCAACGGCCCGGCGGCGGCGTTCACCGTGGTGCTGGGCATGGGCCTGGGTGTGCTGCTGATGCTCGGCCTCGACCGCTTCACCCCGCACGAACATGAAAGCACCGGCCCTTGCGGCCCGGAGGCCGAGCGCATCAGCCGGGTATGGTTGTTCGTGCTGGCGATCACCTTGCACAACCTGCCCGAGGGCATGGCGATCGGCGTGAGCTTCGCCAATGGCGACATGAACATCGGCCTGCCGCTGACCAGCGCCATCGCCATCCAGGACATTCCTGAGGGCCTGGCCGTGGCATTGGCCTTGCGGGCGACCGGGCTGTCGAACCTGAAGGCTGCGCTGGTGGCAATTGGTTCGGGGCTGATGGAACCCCTGGGCGCGGTGATTGGCCTGGGCATTTCCACCGGGTTTGCCCTGGCTTACCCGATCAGCATGGGGCTGGCGGCGGGGGCGATGATCTTCGTGGTGTCCCACGAGGTGATTCCCGAGACCCACCGCAACGGGCACCAGACCTCGGCGACCCTGGGGTTGATGGGTGGGTTTGCGGTGATGATGTTTCTCGATACCGCGCTGGGCTGAAGTAGCTGGGCGCCTTCAATGGCCTCTTCGCGGGCAAGCCCGCTCCCACAGTGATCACCACAATATCAAGCATTGTGTGGTCCCTGTGGGAGCGGGCTTGCCCGCGAAGAGGCAAACGCTGCTGTCAGACGTGAACGGCGACCTTCAAGGCCTCCAGCGCCGGCTCCACCTTGATCCCCAGCTCTGCTCCCAGCTCAAGCACCCGCGCCAGGTCCTGCTGGCCCACCATCACCATCTGCAGTTCATCATCGAGCAATTGGCTGAAGTTGAGCAGCACATAGCCACCGGCTTCCTTGTTCAACGCGCCCATCTGCACCTGAATGCGGTTGAGCGCAGTCAGCGGCTCGGTGCGCGCCAGTTGCTTGGGCTTGAGGGTGAACGGCACGCTCTGGTCGAACGAATCGCTGATGCGCTGGAACAGCTCCTGGTAGGTGTCGGCCTGGAACACCACGGTGTCAGGCAGGCTGCCGAGCACGACCCATTCACCCAGCGGGATCGGGAAGCTGTCGTCGTAGTTGATATCAGGGTTGGCGGCCAGGAAGACGGCGGGGTCGGCATAGGCCTGGGCGGCCTCGTCGGCGATGCGCTCGATGTCCTCATCGCGCATGCAGCCGGCACCGATGAGGCTGATGAATTCGAGCAACTGGTTTTTCATGAAGGGGGCCTGCGACGGGTGAAAAGTCGCCAAGGATAGCCGCAAATGCCCCCGGGCGGTTAGCCGGCCAGCGCTTGCAGGCGGGCGGCGGTGTCCACTGCGCCCATGGTCTGCGCCGCCATCAGCGCCGTGGCGCCGCGAGCGTCCTGGCGCGCCGGGTCGGCCCCCTGGGCCAACAGGTAATCGAGAATCTCGCCACGGTTGAACATTGCCGCCAGCATCAGCGCGGTACGCCCGTCCTGTGCGGCAGCATCGACCGGCACGCCACTTTCCAGCAGCAGGCAGATCATCGCCAGGTCGCCCTTGAACGCCGCACCGGCGATGGGCAACTGGCCGTTGTCGTTGGCGATCAGCGGGTCGGCACCGTGGGCCAACAGCACCTTTACCGCTTCATGATGGCCGTGGTAGCTGGCCAGCATCAGCAAGGTGTCGCCCTTGTGGTTACGGAGGTTGGCCGGCAGACCGCTGGCCAGCAGGCGCCCGAGCATCTCGGCATCGCCCTGGCGGGCACGCTCGAAGACCTGCTCGGCAAAGGCGGCGGTTTCGTCATCGGTCATGGCGGTAGCGGTGGGTTGAGCGGACATCGGGAACCTCCTGGCATAAATGATTGCCCAAGTTTTTGTCAGGCATGCCATTAGGGTCAAAGGTTCAGATTCTATTGGGTCTATAGGCAAAGCCTGAGCCGTGCAAAATGCACTGTGCAAAATGCACTGTGCAAAATGCACGACCATGCAGCCTGCACGATGCCGCTTCTGAAAAAACCCCATAACACCCTGTATTTGCTGGGCTTTTCCCATCTCCCAGTTCTGGCACGGTCACTGCAACGATCAACTCACGTCTGCCCACACAACAGTCAGGAGTTGATATGGACCTCATCCAGGAAAAATTCGTCTCGGTGTTCTCGGCCTATCAGGTTGCCACCCAGCCCCGCCCTGACGGTGGCGTGTTGCTGACCCTGCGCGCCGCTGATGGCAAGGTAACCCGCCGCGTGCTGACCTACGGCCAACTCCACAGTGCCGAGCAGCTCTCGTGGGCAATCAGTGCCATTCGCCGTGACCTGGCCGAGCAGGCCAGTGAACTGCCGGTGATTTCCATGCTGCAGAGTCAGCAGCGGTTCGCGCTGCCGACCTACCGCTGAGGTTTGTCTGTGCCGGCCTCTCGCGGATGAATCCGCTCCTACAGACAGGTACTGCATTGCCCTTAGGGATGGCGGGGTACCTGATTGTAGGAGCGGATTTATCCGCGATGAGGCCGGTCAGGCATCAAAGCTCGTCGATCCCGAGAAACGCCCGAGCGGTCGCATCGCCGGTAAAGCGCGGCTCTGTACCCTGCTCACTGCCAAACAGGCGCAACGCCAGGCAGAACGGGTTGTCCCCCAGCTCCACCCAGCGCCGCGTTTGCGCCGGCACCACCAGCTGATCGCCCTTCTCGCACAGCACCGTATACACATACTCGCCCAGGCGCATGCCGACTTGCGCGCGGCCAGCCACCATGGCGAACACCTCCTCGCTGTCATGTACATGCTCGTCACGCACATCCACCTGGGTCGGGTCGAGGCCGTCACGGTTGAGCAGCGCGTACGCCACACTGCCCTGGGCCGTCATCAGCTGGTCGAGCTGCTCGCGGCAGGCCTCGAGCACATCCGCCTGGCTGCTGCCCGGGCGCACACGCAGCGCCAGCGGGCTGTGGCTGAAGCGCACGCCCTGCTCGGCCAGGGTCGCGGCGATGTCGTCGTGGTGGGTCAGCACCTTGTTCGGCAAGTCCGGGCTGGACGGGTGGAAAACACAGAGGATGCTCATCGGCTGCTGGTCCTGGTCGATTTCGAACGAGTGGCAATGATAACGGCTGCCGCCAGCGCTGCGGCGCTGGCCATACCAAAGGTGAAGGTGGGCCCCAGCAGTTTCCAGCTGTATCCTGAATACAAGGCGCCCAACGCACCGCCAGTACCTGACAGCGCCGCATACAGCGCCTGCCCCTGGCCTTGCTGGCGGGCCCCGAAACTGGCCTGGACGAAGGCAATGGACGCGGCATGGAAGCAGCCGAAGGTGGCCGCGTGCAGCAACTGGGCGAAGATCAGCACGGCCGGCTCATCGGCCAGGTTGCCCAGCAACAGCCAGCGCAGCGCCGCCAGCAGGAAGCTGACCAGCAGCACCCGCTGCACACTGAAGCGGGCAAACACACGGCTCATGACCATGAACATCAGCACTTCGGCGACCACCCCCAACGCCCACAGCAAGCCGATGGCACCGCGGCTGTAGCCCAGGTGTTCCAGGTGCAGGGTGAGGAAGGTGTAGTACGGGCCGTGGCTGAGCTGCATCAACGCCACGCAGATATAGAAGGCGATCACCCCCGGCGCGGTCAGCTGGCGCAGGAAGCCGCCCGTCTCCCGGCGCTCGCCCTGCTCCACTGGCTGGGCGTTGGGCACCCACAGGCTGGCGACGACGATGGCGGCCATGATGGTCACCAAGGCCACCGGGTAGATGTCCAGGCTCAGCCATTCGAACAGCCGCCCCAGGCCGACCACGGTGAGGATGAAGCCGATCGAACCCCACAGGCGCACCTGGCTGTAGCGCGCGGTCTGCCCATGCAGGTGGGCCAGGGTGATGACTTCGAACTGCGGCAGCACTGCATGCCAGAAGAACGCATGCAGCGCCATGACCAGCGCCAGCCAGGCGTAGCTCTTGCCGAAGAAGATCAGCGAGAAGGTGGCCAGTGTAGACAAGGCGCCCAGGCGCACGATCAGCAGGCGCTGGCCGCTGCGGTCGCCGAGCCAGCCCCACAGGTTGGGGGCGATGCAGCGCATCAGCATGGGGATGGCCACCAGCTCGCCGATGCGTGCCGGGGAGAAGCCCAGATGGTCGAAGTACAAGGCCAGGAACGGGGCGGTGGAACCCAGCAGGGCAAAGTAGAACAGGTAGAAGCTGGACAGGCGCCAGTAGGGGATCTCAGGCATCGGGTGGGCCTTGTGTGAGGCTGTACCGGCCACTTCGCGGGCAAGCCCGCTCCCACAGGGACCGCACACGCTTGCAAGTGGTGGTGATCCTGTGGGAGCGGGCTTGCCCGCGAAGTGGCCGGGCCTGGCTATGTCAGAGCTGGCCCAGCACCGGGGTGTTGACCTTCACATCGGCATTCTGCGCACGGTGGCGCAGCAGGTGATCCATCAGCACGATGGCCATCATCGCTTCGGCGATCGGCGTGGCGCGGATACCTACGCACGGGTCATGGCGGCCCTTGGTGATGACGTCGACCGGGTTGCCATCGACGTCGATCGAACGGCCTGGGGTGGTGATGCTGGAGGTCGGCTTCAATGCCAGGTGGGCGACGATCGGCTGGCCCGAGCTGATGCCGCCGAGAATGCCGCCGGCATTGTTGCTGAGGAAGCCGTCCGGGGTCAGCTCGTCACGGTGCTCGGTGCCACGCTGGGCAACGCTGGCAAAACCGGCGCCGATTTCCACGCCCTTGACCGCGTTGATGCTCATCAGCGCATGGGCCAGCTCCGCGTCGAGGCGGTCGAAGATCGGCTCGCCCAGGCCAGGCATCACGCCTTCGGCGACCACGGTGATCTTGGCCCCGACCGAATCCTGGTCACGGCGCAGCTGGTCCATGTACGCCTCCAGCTCCGGCACCTTGCTCGGGTCGGGGCTGAAGAAGGCGTTTTCCTCCACCGAATCCCAGGTCTTGAAAGGGATTTCGATCGGGCCCAGCTGGCTCATGTAGCCACGCACCTGGATGCCCTGGGTGGCCAGGTATTTCTTGGCAATGGCACCGGCGGCCACACGCATGGCGGTTTCCCGTGCCGAACTGCGGCCGCCGCCACGATAGTCGCGGATGCCGTACTTGTGGTGGTAGGTGTAGTCGGCGTGGGCCGGGCGGAACAGGTCCTTGATCGCCGAGTAGTCCTTGGACTTCTGGTCGGTGTTGCGGATCAGCAGGCCGATCGAGCAGCCGGTGGTTCGGCCTTCGAATACGCCGGAGAGGATCTCCACTTCGTCGGCTTCCTGGCGCTGGGTGGTGTGCCGGCTGGTGCCAGGCTTGCGCCGGTCAAGGTCGTGCTGCAGGTCGGCGAGGGAGATTTCCAGGCCAGGTGGGCAACCATCGACAATGGCGACCAACGCCGGGCCATGGCTTTCGCCAGCGGTGGTGACAGTGAACAGCTTGCCGTAGGTATTGCCGGACATGGACGCTCCGCGAGATCTGCCTGAGATGAACGAAAGCAGGGAGTATACAGAGGGTTTGCTTGCCTGTGCTGGCCTCTTCGCGGGTAAACCCGCTCCCACAGGCCTTGCGCGGTCCCGGTGAGAGCGGGTTTAACCGGGAAACGGCCAGGCCTGCCACATACAGCCACCGAACCTTCCCGCAAACACTGGGTCAAACCGTCATCTCCCCACTGTAGTACCGCATGATGTCGCGCCTCGTCGCCTTCTTCCTCCTGCTGTGCACTGGCCTGGCCCAGGCCGCCGCCCCTACCGTGCTGCAACGCCCCATCGACCTGGACACTGGCCAGGGCGTGCTGCACGGCAGCCTGCTGTTGCCGCAACAGGCCACACCGCCGCCGGTGGTGCTGATCATCGCCGGCTCCGGCCCCACCGACCGCGACGGCAACAACCCGGCCTCGGGGCGCGTCGACAACCTCAAGCGCCTGGCCCTGGTGCTGGCCAACGAACATATCGCCAGCGTGCGCTACGACAAGCGCGGGGTGGCCGCCAGCCAGCCGGCGACACCGGATGAGCGCGACCTCAGCGTGCAACGCTATGTCGACGACGTGGTGGCCTGGAGCCGCAAGCTCAAGGCCGACCCCCGCTTCGGCCCACTGATCCTGGTCGGCCACAGCGAAGGTGCGCTGATCGCCAGCCTGGCCGCCGAGCGTGCCGGTGCCAGCGCCGTGATCACCCTGGCCGGCATCGGCCGACCACTGGCAGATGTGCTGCGCGAGCAACTGGCCCAACGCCTGCCGCCGGCGCAGCTGGCCGGTGGCAGCGCCCTGCTCGACCGCCTGCAGGCCGGGCAGACCAGCCTGGACGTACCGGCCCCGTTGCGCCAGGTGTTTCGCCCCAGCGTACAGCCGTACCTGATCACCCTGCTCCAGCAGGACCCGGCGCAGGCCTTCGCCCGCTTGCCGATGCCGGCGCTGATCGTGCAGGGCCGCAACGACGTGCAGGTCGACGTGGCCGACGCCGAACGCCTAAAGGCGGCCAAGCCGGATGCCCAACTGGTACTGATCGACGGCATGAACCACATGCTGCGCATCAGCCCCAAGGACATGCACCTGCAGCGTGACAGCTACCTCAACCCGGAATTGCCACTGGCACGGGAGCTCGGCGAGCGGGTGGTCAGCTTCATTCACCAACTGCCTTCGGCCTGACCCTCAAACATCGGCAAAAGCTGCCGATAAAACGGTATTGGTGCTGATTGGGGCCGCTTTGCGGCCCATCGCCGGCAAGCGCGGCTCCCACAGGATCTCCTCAAGGCTGATTGCTGTGCGCCCCTGCGCTTGCCGGCGATGGGCTGCAAGGCAGCCCCGGTCAGCGCCCGCCCGTATCTGAGGAATGCCTTGATGACCGATGCCCCCGCCGCCGTAGAGCCAGCCGAAGAGCCGCACGCCCCGGAGCCCGCCGCCCTGCCCTGGGCCGACCTTGCCGTCGAACACTTCCAGCTGCTGCGCCTGGCGCCCATGCCCACCGACCGCAACAGTGGTGCACGGCCATTGCGCTTCGTCGAGTTCGCCTATGCCGAGCGCCATGACAAGGCCCACAGCCTGTTGCGCATGGAAATCCGCCTGCCCGGGCAAAAGGTGCGCAAGGAGCAGAACCAGCTGGATGTGCGGGTGGATCACGCCGAGCGCCTGGTGACCCTCGGCAGCGACAGCGGCCTGCAACTGGAGCCGCTGAACCGTGGCATCGGCCGCTTCATGCTGGGCCAGGCCGTGCAGTGGCTGCAGCGCCGCTGGTCGAACTACCGGGTCGAAGGCATGGCGCTGCCGAACAAGGATGCACTGAACGAAGACACCCGCCTGCGCCGCGACCGCTTCATCACCGCCACCGGCCTGGAGGTGGAATACGCCGACCCACAGCACCTCAAGGGCCGTACGCTCGACACCACGGTGAGCCAGCTCAAGGGCGGCTGGAACACCGAGAAGGTGCAACAGCTGAGCATGCTCGATGCAGCGGGCATGCTGCAGCAGGCCGAGCAGCAATTGCTGGAAAAAGAAGGGCAGCTGCGCGAGCGCGATGAGCGGGTGGCCAAGTATCGGCGCGAAGACAGCGGATTGCGCTTTACCATCACCTGCCTGGTGGCGTTTGCCGTGTTCCAGGCCGGGCTGCTGATCTGGATCGCTACCCGCTGAAACCGAGCCGCCTGCTTCGCGGGCAAGCCCGCTCCCACAGGGATATCACCGAACCTGAGGGTAGCGAACTCCCTGTGGAAGCGGGTTTACCCGCGAATGGGCTGCAAAGCAGCCCCAAGGCCACAATCAGACGCGCGCCTTGAACAGCTCCTGGTGCTGCCGGCACTGCTCGGCGGTGAGCATGAACACACCATGCCCGCCGCGCTCGAACTCCAGCCAGGCAAAGTCCACTTCCGGGTACAGCGCCTCGACATGCACCTGGCTGTTGCCGACCTCAACGATCAGCAGGCCCTTTTCGGTCAGGTGGTCAGCCGCCTCGGCCAGCATCCGCCGCACCAGGTCCAGGCCATCGTTGCCACAGGCCAGGCCCATTTCCGGCTCGTGGTGATACTCGGCCGGCATGTCGCCGAAGTCCTCGGCATCGACATACGGCGGGTTGGACAGGATCAGGTCGAAACGCTGCCCTGGCAGGCCAGCGAAGCCGTCTCCCTGCACAGTGAACACGCGCTCGTCGAGGCCGTGGCGCTCGATGTTCTGGTTGGCCACTTCCAGCGCGTCGAACGACAGGTCGGCCAGCACCACTTCGGCTTCGGGGAACACTTCGGCAGCCACGATACCGATGCAGCCAGAGCCGGTGCACAGGTCAAGGATACGCGCCGGCTCAGCCGCCAGCCACGGCTCGAAGCGCTTCTCGATCAGCTCGCCGATCGGCGAGCGGGGCACCAGCACGCGCTCGTCGACGATGAACGACATGCCGCAGAACCAGGCTTCGCCCAACAGGTAGGCGGTCGGCACGCGGTCTTCGATGCGGCGCTTGAGCAGGTGCTGCAGGCGGACCCGCTCGTCGTCCTCGAGCTGGCAGTCCAGGTAGCTGTCGGCGATTTCCCATGGCAAGTGCACGGCACCCAGCACCAGCAGGCGGGCTTCGTCCCAGGCATTGTCGGCACCATGGCCGAAGAACAGCTCGTGCTCATGGAAGCGGCTGACCGCCCAGCGGATATGGTCGCGCAACGTGCGCAGACGAGATGTGATCACGGGGTACTCCTATTCAGACCGTACAAAAGTCTAACAGCCCAACCCGTACATTTGTTCCCCGCGATGCTCCAGCGGCAAGCCACAGGCCAGTAACCACGCCGCTTGCGATGTCAACCATTCCCATTGGCGCCAAGGCAAGGGAGAATAGGTATACAAAAGCCCTACCCAAGGAGCCCTTGATGTCCGTTCCAACCACGATGTTCCGCCTCACTGGCCGCGACTATCCGCCGGCCAAGCTGAGCCAAGCCAGCCTGATCATCATCGATGCGCAGAAGGAATACCTGAGCGGTCCTCTGCAACTGTCGGGCATGGACGAGGCCGTGGCCAACATCGCCCGGTTGCTCGACGCCGCCCGCAAGGCCGGCCGTCCGATCATCCACGTTCGCCACCTCGGTACCGTTGGCGGGCGCTTCGACCCGCAAGGCCCGGCCGGCCAGTTCATCCCGGGCCTTGAGCCGCGCGAAGGTGAAATCGTCATCGAAAAGCGCATGCCCAACGCCTTCAAGAACACCAAGCTGCACGACACCCTGCAGGCGCTTGGGCACCTGGACCTGATCGTGTGCGGTTTCATGAGCCATTCCAGCGTCAGCACCACCGTGCGCCGCGCCAAGGACTATGGTTACCGTTGCACCCTGGTGGAAGACGCCTCGGCGACTCGCGACCTGGCGCTGAAGGATCAGGTGATCCCCGCCGCCCAGATCCACGCGTGTGAAATGGCCGTGATGGCCGACAACTTCGCCTGTGTCGCCCCTACCGCCAGCCTGATCTGAGCTGACGTTGCGATGACCGCCCGGCAGCCGGGCGGAACCCCAGGGCCGGGCCCAGGTCGAATTCCGGATGTCCACAGAGGAAACTGGAATGAAGCTCAAAGGCAGTTTCGACGCCAAGCGTCTGCGCCCGCGGGAACCGCGTAACTGGGGTGCGCGCATTGCCGCCGGCCTGTCGGCCCTGATCGCCACACTCGGCGTGTTGCTGGCCATGGCCGGCATCGCCGGGCTGCTTGGCAACTACACAGCACTCGCCGAACTCAATGCCAACCGCCCGCTGGCCGGCATCCTGGCCGTGGCCGGGCTGTTGCTGCTGTACCTGGGCGTGCGCTTCTGGCGGCGCAGCCGCATTCGCCTGCGCCGAGGGCGCGAGCTGAACCTGTCGCCGCACCTGATGAAGAAGCACGATTAGTGGTTTGTGCTTCGAGCCTCTTCGCGGGTAAACCCGCTCCCACAGGGACTGCACAATGTTCAAGACCTGTGCGGTCCCTGTGGGAGCGGGTTTACCCGCGAAGAGGCCGGTACTGACGACACAAGGCTGATCGCGTAAACTACGCCGCCCACGTGGAGGCACCATGCAAGACGACGATTTTTCCCTGTTCAGCGCCGAAGTGCGCGGCGTCAAGCCGATCAAGCACGACCGCGCCGATGTGGGCAAACCGAAAACCGACCGCAAGCAGCTCGCCGGCCTGCGCCAGGCGGCGACCATCCGCAGCGACCAGACCTTGGTGATCGACGGCCTGTCCGACCAGTTCGTCATCGACGTCGGTGCCGAAGACGAGCTGATGTGGCGCCGCGATGGCGTGCAGGAAAGCCAGATCCGCAAGCTCAAGCTCGGCCAGATCGCCTTCGAGGGCAGCCTCGACCTGCATGGCATGAGCGTGGAGAAGGCCCGCGAAACCCTGTGGGCCTTCATCGCCGAAGCCACCCAGCTCGAAGTCCGCTGCGTACGGGTGACCCACGGCAAGGCCGCCCGCCTGGACGGCAAGCGCCCGATGATCAAGAGCCACGTCAACACCTGGCTGCGCCAGCACCCGCAAGTGCTCGGTTTCACCTCGTGCCAGGCCCGCCATGGCGGCACCGGCGCGGTGTATGTGATGCTCAAGCGAACCATGATGGAAGGCCGCGACGAGTAACGCCGTGCTTGCAGCGCCGCGCGCGCCGCCGTACCCTTCATTTTTGCGATTTTTCCCACAGGTAGATACATGTCCCTGGAACAGAACTACACCGAGATCCTCAGCCAACTTGGCGAGGACGTCTCCCGTGAGGGCCTGCTCGACACGCCCAAGCGGGCTGCAAAGGCCATGAAGTACCTTTGCCGCGGTTACGAGCAGACGCTGGAAGAAGTCACCAACGGCGCGCTGTTCACCTCCGACAACAGTGAGATGGTGCTGGTCCGGGACATCGAGCTGTATTCGATGTGCGAACACCACATGCTGCCCTTCATCGGCAAGGCTCACGTGGCCTACCTGCCCAAGGGCAAGGTCCTGGGCCTGTCGAAGGTCGCGCGCATCGTCGACATGTTCGCCCGCCGCCTGCAGATCCAGGAAAACCTCAGCCGCCAGATCGCCGAGGCCGTGCAGCAGGTGACTGGCGCCGCTGGCGTGGCGGTGGTCATCGAAGCCAAGCACATGTGCATGATGATGCGCGGCGTGGAAAAACAGAATTCGACCATGCTCACCTCGGTGATGCTGGGTGAGTTCCGTGAAAACGCCTCGACTCGCAGCGAGTTCCTCAGCCTGATCAAGTGATCGGCGCATGACCCGAGCCGGCCCCCAGGGGTCGGCTTTTTCATTTCAGGAGTAGCCCATGATCGTCAAAGCCCTGCGGGTCGGCCTCGGCCAGCTCATCGTGTTCGGCGACTGGATCAGCCGCCCAGCCAAGCAGAAGCGTGATGCCGCGGCCCAGGCGCGTGTCGAGCAGGAGGCCAAGGGCCTCGCGCTGTACCAGTTCCATGCCTGCCCGTTCTGCGTGAAGACCCGCCGTACCCTGCACCGCTTGAACGTGCCGGTAGCGTTGCGTGATGCCAAGAACGACGACCTGCATCGCCAGGCGTTGCTCGAAGGTGGCGGCCGGGTGAAAGTGCCGTGCCTGCGCATCGAGGAACAGGGCAAGGTGACCTGGATGTATGAATCCAAGGCCATCATCGCCTATCTGGACAAACGCTTCGCGTAAGCCCTGCGCGACCCCTGTGGGAGCCGCGCTTGCCGGCGATGGGCCGCGAAGCGGCCCCGGCAATTTATGCAACAACCATGAAATCGTGGGGCCGCTTCGCGGCCCATCGCCGGCAAGCGCGGCTCCCACAAGGACCGCATCAGCTCAGTCGACCATCGGCACATGCCGCGGATGGCTGGCCACCCGCGCCAGCCACTCGCGTACTGCCGGGTAATCCGTCAGGTCGAAGCCGCCCTGATGCGCCACGTGGGTGTAGGCATATAGCGCCACATCGGCAATCGAGTACTGGTCCCCGACCAGATACGGCGTCATCTGCAACTGCCGCTCCATCACCTTCAACGCCTTGTAACCGCCCTTGTGCAGCTTGCGGTATTCCTCCACGCGCTCTTCCGGCAGCCCCAGGTAGAACTGGATGAACCGCGCCACGGCAATGTACGGCTCATGGCTGTACTGCTCGAAGAATTGCCACTGCAACACCTGGGTCCGCAGGCGCGGCTCGCTGGGCAGGAATTCGCTGCCATCGGCCAGGTAGTTGAGGATGGCGTTCGATTCCCACAGGCAGGTACCGTCCTCGAGCTTGAGCACCGGCACCTTGCCGTTGGGGTTCATGGCCAGAAACTCAGGCGTTTCGGTCTCGCCCTTGAGGATATCCACCGCCTGCCATTCATACGGGCGGTCGAGCAGGCTGAGCATCAGCTTGACCTTGTAGCAATTGCCCGACTGGTAGTCACCATACACCTTGTACATTGCCCGCCCCCTCCCATGCAGTTGCGCAAACTTGCCCAATAGTTGGCGACTGTACGGCTAAAAGCAATGCCTGCTGTATGGCAAGGATCAATCCAGCCCGCGTTAGTCTGAAAAAAATGCTTACACCTGGACAAGGACCCAACCCATGACCGATGCCACTTCCGCACGCCTGCGGCCCCTGGCAGACAGCTCACCGTCGGCGGTGGTCGCCGGCTTCATCGCCATGCTCACCGGCTACACCAGTTCGCTGGTGCTGATGTTCCAGGCCGGCCAGGCAGCCGGCCTGACCAGCGCGCAGATTTCTTCGTGGATCTGGGCGTTGTCGATCGGCATGGCGGTGTGCAGCATCGGCCTGTCGCTGCGCTACCGCACGCCAATCACCGTGGCCTGGTCGACCCCCGGTGCGGCGCTGCTGATCACCAGCCTGGGCGGGGTCAGCTACGGCGAAGCCATCGGTGCCTACATCACCTGTGCGGTGCTGGTGGTGATCTGCGGCCTGACCGGCAGCTTCGAGCGCCTGGTCAAACGCATCCCGGCATCGCTGGCGTCGGCCTTGCTGGCCGGGATCCTGTTCAAGATCGGCAGCGAAATCTTCGTTGCCGCGCAGCACCGCACCCTGCTGGTACTGGGCATGTTCTTCAGCTACCTGCTGGTCAAGCGCCTGTCACCGCGCTACTGCGTACTGGCCGCCTTGCTGGTGGGCACGGCACTGTCCGGCGCCCTCGGCCTGCTGGATTTCAGCGGCTTCAAGCTGGAAGTGGCCACCCCGGTGTGGACCACGCCAAGCTTCTCGCTGGCCGCGACCATCAGCATCGGCATTCCCTTGTTCGTGGTCGCGATGACTTCGCAGAACATGCCTGGCGTGGCCGTGCTGCGCGCCGACGGCTACCAGGTGCCCGCCTCGCCGCTGATTTCGGCGACCGGTTTCGCCTCGCTGCTGCTGGCACCGTTTGGCTCGCACGGGGTCAACCTGGCCGCGATCAGTGCCGCGATCTGCACCGGGCCGCACGCCCATGAAGACCCGCGCAAACGCTATACCGCGGCAGTATGGTGCGGGATTTTCTATGGCATTGCCGGCACGTTCGGCGCCACCCTGGCGGCCTTGTTCGCAGCGCTGCCGAAGGAGCTGGTGCTGTCGATTGCGGCGCTGGCGTTGTTCGGTTCGATCATGAACGGGCTGACCGTGGCCATGAGCGAGGCAAGGGAGCGCGAGGCGGCGCTGATCACCTTCATGGTGACGGCCTCGGGGTTGACCCTGTTCTCGATCGGCTCGGCGTTCTGGGGGATCGTGGCGGGGGTACTGACCTTGCTGATCCTCAATCCACGGGGTGATCGACGGTAGATCGGCGTTGCGGTTGAGATCGAGCGCCGCCCGCGCGGCGCATCGCGAGCTGCGCTCGCTCCTACGTCTGTTTCGGGCCAGTTATTCCTGGGGAATTTTCGCGCGAACGCTTTGACGCATCGCGCGATATCGCGTCGTACCAACAAGGCGGTCGCGCGCGCCTGCCACGGCGTTACTGGCCCGAAACAGACGTAGGAGCGAGCGCAGCTCGCGATGCGCCGCGCGGGCGGCGCTCGATCTCAAACCCCACAAAAATCCTCCGCCAGGCACTCAAAGCCTGAAATGCCCAACCATGCCTTTCAGGTCACTGCCCAACTGCGCCAGCTCGATACTGGACCGGGCATTGTCCTGCATCGCCAGCGCCGCCTGGTCGGCACTGCCACGGATCTGCGTCACGCTTCGGCTGATTTCCTCGGCCACGGAACTCTGCTGCTCGGCCGCCGCGGCAATCTGCTGGTTCATCTGCTGGATCAACGACACTGCCACCGCAATACTGCCCAGCGCGCTTTCGGTCTGCAGCGCATCGGCCACGGCCAGGCGCACCAGCTCGGTGCTGCCGCGGATCTGCGCCACCGACTGCTGGGCATTGCCACGCAGGCTGGCTACCAGCCGTTCGATTTCCTCGGTCGACTGCCGGGTACGCCGGGACAGGGCCCGTACCTCGTCGGCCACCACCGCAAAACCACGCCCCTGCTCACCCGCCCGGGCCGCCTCGATGGCCGCGTTGAGCGCCAGCAGGTTGGTCTGCTCGGCCACGCTCTTGATGACCGCCAGCACATCGCCAATGGTGTGGATCTCGGCACTCAGGCTGTCGATGCCGGCGCTGGCGGTATCCGCTGCCGTCGCCAGCTGCTCGATGCGCTGCATGCTTTCGCGTACCACGCGCTGGCCGGCGTCAACCTTGTCATCGGCCGCCTGCGCCGCCTGAGCGGCTTCTTCGGCATTGCGCGCCACGTCGTGCACGGTGGCCGTCATCTGCTGCATGGCGGTGGCCACCTGCTCGGTTTCTTCCTTCTGGCTGCCAACTTCCCGGTTGGTCTGCTCAGTCACCGCCGACAACGCCTGGGCGCTACCGGCCAGTTGCTCGATACCTTGCTGCAGGCCACTGACCACCCCGGACAACCCGGCGGCCATCTGCTGCATGGCCTGCATCAGCTGACCCACTTCATCCGTGCGCGGCGCTTCGTCCTCCAGGCCCAACTCGCCAGCGGCAATGCGCTGGGCACGGCCGATCACGCGTTTGAGCGGGCCGACCACGGCGCGGGTGATCAACCAGGCGGCGAGGATGCCCACCAGCAACGCCAGCCCGGTGGCCAGGGCGATGGCCACGCTGTTGCGCGCCAACTCAGCCTGCATGGCTTGCTGATCAACCGCATAGGCCTGGTCTACCCGCCCGGTGACCTGCTCGGCACTTGCCTGCAGCTGCGCCTTGATGCCTTGCTCCTTGCCGAGCAGGTCGGTGTATTCGTTGAGCTTGTCGGAGAAGCTGGCAATGTGCCCGGCCACCTCGCCGAGCACACTCTGGTAGCCCGCATCGGTCACCGCCGCCTTGAGCTGCTCGACCAACTGCGCCGCCTCGAGCGTCTGGGCGATACGGCCTTGTTCCCCCTCCTCACCCTTGCGGCTCTTGTCCAGGCGCACCCGTGCCTGGTCCATGGCCTGCAGCATCAGCCGCGACACCTGCGCCACCTGCCCGGCCTGCTCCAGGAACTCGCCTCCTTGCTGGCCCTGGGACTGTTTGAGGGTATAGGTGGCGTCGTCGGCCAGGCCGGCCTGCAGCACATCGAGGTTGTTGGCCACGCTGGACACCGACCAACTGGCCATGTCCAGCGCCAGCTCCTTGGCCTGCACGGCTTCGACGAAGGCTTCAAAGGCCTGGCCGTAGGCCGCCAGGTCAGCCTCGGCCGCCGCCAGCGCCGGCAGGCTGCGGGCGCGTTCGGCAAGGTTGTGCAAGCCACTGCGCAAGGCCTCGGCCTCCTTGATGTCGGAGCGCAAGGCAAAGGCCTGCTCGTGCTGGCGCAGGCGCAGCAGGTCGGTATTGAACCGGCCCAGCTCGCGCAGGCCGTCGAAGCGCTGGCCAACGCTATGCAGCGCCGCGATGCCGATGGCCGCCACCGCCACGGTAAGCAGCAGCACCAGGGCAAAGCCCAGGCCCAGTTTGCGGGCCATGCCCAGGTTGGCCAGAACACCGTGCCTGTTCGCCGCCATCGCCGATCCCCTTTCACCGTGCAAGGTTTTACCAAGGGCCAAGCGTGGCAACGTTTTCGCCTTGCTAACAAGGGGGCGGCGGCGAAATGGTGTCAAATGGCTATGAGCCTGTCGCTATCAGCAAGCTGAAGGTCGCCCTGCGTGCTGGAGACCGGTTTGGGCGCGGGCGTGCTGCCCATACGCGACATTGCTGCGCAACCATGTCCCAAGCCCCTTGGCACGAACATCGTCAAATCGCGGTGGCTCCGCCATCCACGGTCAGGCTGTGCCCGGTAGTGAATGCTGCGCCATCACTGCACAGGTACAGCACCGCACCGGCAACTTCCTCAACCTTGCCGATACGCCCGACCGGGTGCATCGCGGCGGCAAATTCGGCCTTGCGCGGGTCTGCCTCGTAGGCGCGGCGGAACATGTCGGTGTCGATCACCGCCGGGCACACGGCATTCACCCGGATACCCTTCTTGGCATATTCGATGGCCGCCGACTTGGTCAGGCCGATCACCGCATGCTTGGAGGCGGCGTAGATGCTCATCTTCGGCGCCGCGCCCAGGCCCGCCACCGAGGCGGTGTTGACGATCGCCCCACCGCCCTGGGCCAGCAGCAGCGGCAGCTGGTACTTCATGCACAGCCACACGCCTTTGACATTGACGCCCATGATGGCGTCGAACTCCGCCTCGCTGCCCTCGGCCAGGCGCCCCTTTTCGATTTCGATGCCGGCATTGTTGTAGGCGTAATCCAGGCGCCCATAGGCTTCGATGGTGCGCTCGTGCAGCTGGCGCACCTGGGCGTCCTGGGTCACGTCACAGGCCACGAACAGCGCCTGGCCACCGGCCTGGCGAATCAAGGCCACCGTGGCCTCGCCGGCGACCGGGTCGAGGTCGGCCACCACCACGTTCAACCCTTCGCGGGCAAAGGCCAGTGCCGTTGCCCGGCCGATACCCGCCGCACCGCCGGTGACCAGGGCTACCCGGCCGGAAAAGGTCATGCTCATCGTTTGCTCCAATCATCAGTCCAGGTGAAGGCGTTCGCTGTGGGAGCCGCGCTTGCCGGCGATCGAGGGCGCAGCCCTCGGGTGGGCCAGCAGGGTTTTCGCGATGTCCGAAACATGGGGCCGCTTTGCGGCCCATCGACGCGGTCCGTCGCCACGACAAGCGCGGCTCCCATAGGGAGCGCAGCGGCTTGCAGGTGTCCGGGCAAAGTCTAGTCATGCCGCCACCCGGCTGGGCAGCATCATCAGGGCAACGGTTGGGCTATCATGCTTACCAGTGATTTTGCGGACCAGCCTGCATCAGCAGGTTAAATTGACCGCTGTGCCTCATCGCCTAACAAGGAACTGCCATGACCCAGACCAACCGCCGCTTCCTGCTTGCCAAACGCCCGGTCGGCGCCGTGCGCCGTGACGATTTCACCTTCGAGACAATACCTGTCGAGGCCCCCGCCGCCGGCCAGATCCAGGTCCGCAACCTGTACCTGTCGCTGGACCCGGCCATGCGCGGCTGGATGAACGAGGGCAAGTCGTACATCCCGCCCGTCGCCCTCGGCCAGGTGATGCGCGCCCTGGGCGTCGGCGAAGTGGTCGCCTCCAACCACCCGGACTACAAACCCGGCGACCACGTCAGCGGCGCCCTTGGCGTGCAGGACTACTTCACCGGCGAGCCCCAGGGCCTGCACAAGATCGACCCCAAGCTCGCGCCCCTGCCGCGCTACCTCTCGGCATTGGGCATGACCGGCATGACCGCCTACTTCGCCCTGCTCGAAGTCGGCCAGCCCAAGGCTGGCGACACCGTGGTCATCTCCGGCGCAGCCGGTGCGGTGGGCAGCATCGTCGGCCAGATCGCCAAGCTCAAGGGCTGCCATGTGGTCGGCATTGCCGGTGGCGCGCAGAAATGCCAGTACCTCAAGGACGAACTGGGCTTCGACGGCGTGATCGACTACAAGGCCGAAGACGTGCTGGCTGGCCTGAAACGCGAATGCCCCAAAGGCGTTGACGTGTACTTCGACAACGTTGGCGGCGAAATCCTCGACGCCGTGCTCACCCGCATCAACTTCAAGGCACGCATCGTCATCTGCGGCGCCATCAGCCAGTACAACAACAAGGAAGCTGTCAAAGGCCCGGCCAACTACCTGGCGCTGCTGGTGAACCGCGCGCGCATGGAAGGCTTCGTGGTCATGGACCACGCCAAGGACTATGGCAAGGCCGCGCAGGAGATGGCCGGCTGGCTGGCCGCCGGCAAGGTCAAGAGCAAGGAGGATGTGGTCGAGGGGCTGGAGACGTTCCCCGAGACCCTGCTCAAGCTGTTCAGCGGCGAGAATTTTGGCAAGTTGGTGTTGAAGGTCTGATTGCATGGGGCCGCCGATGCGGCCCCTCGCACATGTCGCTTGAATGTTTGAATATCAGCTGAAGATTTCGACTACACCTACTACGGCACCTTCAGCATTCGTCACTGCCAGTGCCCGGATCTTGTTTTCCAGCATGTACGCCTCAGCATCGGACAACTGCGCCTCTTCCCGGATGATATGCGGATGGGCGGTCATGAACTGGGCAACGCTTTCGTGAATGATGCCTGCGTTGTTCAGCAGCGCCCGCCGCAGATCACCGTCAGTCACGATGCCCACCAACTTGTTTTCGTCCATCACCACGGCCAGGCCCAGACGGCTGTGGGTCATCACCAGCAGACAGTCATGGAAGCCGGTAGTCGGCTGTACAACCGGTGCCGGCGAGTGCATCACATCACACACCCGTGTCAGCAACTTGCGGCCCAGGCTGCCACCGGGGTGATAGCGGGCGAAGTCCATCGGTTTGAACTGGATGGCTTCGATCAGCGCCACTGCCAGAGCGTCGCCCATGGCCATGGTGGCCAGGGTCGAAGTGGTCGGGGCCAGGTTGTTCGGGCATACCTCGCGCTCGACCGAGATGTCCAGCCAGATGTCGGCGTGCTTGGCCAGGGTCGACTTGCCGTTGCCGGTCATCGCGATGATCTTGTTGCCAAAAGACTTGAGGCTCGGGATCAGCTTGATCAGCTCTTCGGTTTCGCCGCTGTAGCTGATGAGAATCAGCACATCAATCGGCTTGAGCATGCCCAAGTCGCCATGGAAGGCTTCAGCGGGGTGCAAGAAAAAACTGGGAGTGCCACTGGAAGCGAAGGTGGCCACCATCTTCTGCCCGATCAGGCCGGATTTGCCCATGCCACACACCACGGTACGACCTTGGCAGCTGAGAATCAGTTCTACAGCGCGCTGGAAGTTATCATCAAGGCGGTCGGCCAACTGGGATACGGCCTGGGCTTGAGCGATGAGGGCTTCTTTAGCGATGTTGAGGTGATTCATTTCTGTCCCAGAAAACTGCAGTTGATGCGAAGCCGCGAATGGTAAGGTTTTTGTCATGTGATGCAAAGTGCTGGTGGCGGGGCCTGGCGGGAAAGTGACTTACGGTTTTTGATCAAGGTTCTCTTTCCCCCTACCCCGGTGATTGCTTGCCATCACAGCGTCAGCGCTGGTGAGATCAAGCCCCGCCTGCGAGGACCGCGCCCCCGAAAGGGTCGGCACAGGGAACGCAGATCTTGTAAGATTCCCCTTCGCCACTGAAACCAGTGACAAGGGATTTGCAGAGATGACCATGATCAAGATCACCCCCACCATCGAGTGCTCCAACACCGCCCCGTTCGTCCTCTTCGGCGGCATCAACGTGCTCGAATCCGAGGACCTGGCCCTGACCGCCTGCGCCGAGTACGTTCGGGTTACCGAGAAACTTGGCATCCCTTACGTGTTCAAGGCCAGCTTCGACAAGGCCAACCGTTCCTCGATCCACTCCTTCCGTGGCCCGGGCATGGAAGAAGGCCTGCGCATCTTCGAAAAGGTAAAAGCCGAGTTTGGCGTACCGATCATCACCGACGTGCATGAAATCCATCAGTGCGCGCCGGTGGCCGAGGTGGTCGATGTGCTGCAACTGCCAGCCTTCCTCGCCCGCCAAACCGACCTGGTAGTGGCTTTGGCCAAGACCGGCAAACCGGTCAACATCAAGAAACCACAGTTCCTCAGCCCGTCGCAGATGCAGAACATCGTGCACAAGTTCAAGGAAGCCGGTAACGACCAGCTGATCCTCTGCGACCGCGGCACCTGCATGGGCTACGACAACCTGGTCGTGGATATGCTCGGTTTCGGCGTGATGAAGCGCACCTGCGACAACCTGCCGATCATCTTCGACGTCACCCACGCCCTGCAGAACCGCGACCCGTCCGGCGCTGCCTCCGGTGGCCGTCGCGAACAGGTGGTCGACCTGGCCCGTGCCGGCATGGCCGTTGGCCTGGCGGGCCTGTTCCTGGAAGCCCACCCGAACCCGGACCAAGCCAAATGCGACGGCCCGAGCGCATTGCCGCTAGACAAGCTGGAGCCATTCCTGGCACAGATCAAGGCGCTGGATGACCTGGTAAAAGGGTTCGCGCCGCTGGTTATTGCCTGAGTCCATCAGGTGTAAGGCGAAAGGGCCGGTATGCATGCATACCGGCCCTTTTTGCTGATTCGGATCAACGCCGCGAACTGCCCTGCCATATCCCTCTGGCAACCCCTTCCTTTAGAATGGGACCGCCTTCACAAAATGCCATATAGCCACTGCTCAGGAAAACCAGCAGGCAGACTGCTATTGATGCTTCACTCGGAACGAACATAGGTCAGAGGTTTTACATGAGTTCTCAGCGTCACGACGTTAGTGACACGCCGTTGGTGACTGTGATCATCGCGTCATACAACCACGCACGTTATATCGAAGAAAGCATCAACAGCGTCATCAACCAGACCTACAAGCACATCGAGCTTCTGGTGATCGACGATGGCTCCAAGGATGACAGCCCTGCATTGCTCAAGCGCCTGCAGGAACAGCACGGGTTCGATTTGCGCCTTCAGGCCAACCAGGGCCTGGCACGCACCCTGAACGACGCGATCGCCCGCGCCAAGGGCAGCCTGATCGTGCCATTCGGCTCCGACGACATCATGCTGGCACACCGTATCGCCACCCAAGTGGAATACATGAACGGCAAGCCTGAAGTGGGCATCTGCTCGGCCAACATCGAAACCATCGACCAGGACGGCAACGTCATGGGCGCGCGCGAGCAGCGCAACCGCAACCTGCCCTTCCGCCGCCTGGATTTCGACGACCTGTTCCTCGACCGCAAGCCAGGCCCCATGGCAGCAACCCTGATGCTGCGGCGCGAAGCCTTGGAAAAGGTAGGCGGCTTCAATACCGATATCCGCCTGGAAGATGTCTATATCGAACTGTCGATCGCCCGGGCCGGTTATTACATCGATGTACTGGGCGAGGTGCTGGCACAGTACCGAGACCACCCGACCAACACCTTCAAGAATGGCCGCTTCATGGTGGACAACGTACTGCGTACCTTCGCCGTGTTCAGCGACCACCCTCATTACGAACAGGTGTGCATGAACTTCCGTAACTCGATGATGCTTAAGTACGCCAGCCGCGACAAGGCATTGAGCCGGGAAATCCTTTCGCAGATCCCGCTCAAGTACTGGAACAGGAAAACCCTGCGCGGCGTGTGGCGGATGGTCTGCTCCTAAGCAGCGCGCGGGCGCTGCCAGTGAATCAGCGACTGCGCGTAGACCAGCGCAATTGGCATCCAGATCAGGAACCAGTGCTCCTTCGGGCGTGACATGAAGGCATTGCCTTCGGTCAGGCCCGAAGCGAAACCGAAGATCAACCAGGCTGCTGCAAGGCAAACCCCTGGGTGCTTGCGGTAAGCCCAGCAGAAGTACATGGCCAGGCCGTAAAGCACCATCCACAAGGCAAAGCCGACGATGCCGCCCGCGTAAAGCACACCCAGCTCGATGTTGTGCGGGTCGGCAAGGGTGAAGTCCACGCCAGGCAGTATCACGGTCATCGGCGCGTCATAACCATGGCCCAGCCACGGGCGCTCACCAATCTGGCGCAACGCCTCCATCCAGATGGCCGGCCGGTACGACACACCGCGCTGGGTGATGGCTTCCGGGTAGAGCAGTGCAATACCAACCAGGGTGACAACCACCACCGCCAAGGCCAACAACCGCCGCTTGCGCTCCCCCACAATCATCAACCAAATCAACGCGGCCGCCAGCCCGACCAAGGGTGTTCTGGAACCGGTGGCCAGGATCGCCACACCCAGTACCGCCAGGCAGACCAGCGACATCGGGTCGAGCAAACGGCGGGCCTGGAACCAGGACACCAGCCAGATGCAAGCGAAGGCACCCAGCACGTGCCCAGTCAGCAATGGGTTGTAGAGCGCACCATAGCCGTCCAGGCGCTCCGCCCCCGCAGGCATCTGGTAGACCACGAAAAAGACCACCGAGATGAACGCCGCCAACGCCACGATCTTGGCCGCCAAATGCACGCACTGATGAAGCAGCGATGGCGACTGCAAGGTGATGATGCCTGCCGAAAACAGCAGCATTGCAATGTACAGCGGCCGCTTGATCAGGCTCCCCACCGAGCCTTGCGCGTCTGACCAGGTGATTGTCAGCATGGTGTAGGCACAGAACACCACGAAGGCGATGAACAGCGGGTTGTTGAGCAATGCCTTGAGCATGCGCGGCTGCAGCACCAGCGCCACCAATGTCGGCAGCGCCAGCAGGGCGTAGAACAGCTTGTGATACAGCGTGCGATCCCAGGCCCAGAACATCCCGGTAAGCATCACCAGCCAACCCAACGGCAATACATAGCCGTTGATCATCCGCCCCCAGCGCTGCGCCGGGGATTCGACCGATACATCGATTGACATCTAGCACCCCTATTCAACTGAGAGCGATCAGCACCTGACCATGGCTAGCGGATACTACTGAAAGATCAGTTACGAATTTGTGCCACAACCTCAGCCAGCGCTTGCGCCGGGTTCTCAGCCTTGCTGATCGGGCGGCCGATCACCAGGTAGTCGGAACCTGCATCCAGCGCCTGGCGCGGAGTGAGGATACGGCGCTGGTCATCCTGGGCACTGCCGGCAGGGCGAATGCCCGGGGTGACCAGTTGCAGCTGCGGGTGCGCGGCCTTCAGCGCTGGCGCTTCCAGTGCCGAGCACACCAGGCCGTCCATGCCGGCCTTTTCGGCCAGCGCCGCCAGACGCAGCACTTGCTCTTGCGGATCGACGTCCAGGCCGATGCCGGCGAGGTCTTCACGTTCCATGCTGGTCAGCACCGTCACGCCGATCAGCAACGGCTGCGTGCCGCTGCGCTTGGCCAGCTCTTCGCGACAGGCGGCCATCATGCGCAGGCCACCGGAGCAATGCACGTTGACCATCCACACGCCCATCTCGGCAGCGGCCTTGACCGCCATGGCCGTGGTGTTGGGGATGTCGTGGAACTTGAGGTCGAGGAACACCTCGAAGCCCTTGGCGCACAGGGTTTCGACAATGCCCGAAGCACTGCTGGTGAACAGCTCCTTGCCAACTTTTACCCGGCACAGGGCGGGGTCGAGCTGGTCAGCCAGCTTCAGGGCGGCGTCACGAGTAGGGAAATCCAGGGCGACGATCAGGGGCGTCTGGCAGGCGGACATGGTCGGGGGTCTCTTGGCAAGTCGTAAACGGCGCGCATTGTAAACGAAGTAGCACAGGCTTTGGGGGCCGCGGGTCAACGGAATTGGCCCGGCAAGGTGCGGTGCCTATAATTGAACCAACGCAACCGGCGATTGTTCAATATTTGTACACGTACTGCACCGTGATGTTGACAGGAGATCACACAATGCCCTGGTATGCCTGGCTGATACTCATCATAGCCCTCGGATCGATCGTCGGCGGGTTGATGATGCTGCGCGATACGGCGAAAAAACTGCCCTTGACTGAAGAGCAACTGCGCAAGGTACATGAACGCAATGCCGAGGCCGATGCCAAGGATGCCCAAGACCGGTAACACCAGAGTTGACACGCATGCAAACAGTGAGAGCGGCCTTGCATGGCACAAGTGCCGCCCTGCCAACCTGTGTTATTCCACACTCAGCTTGTCACGGTTACGCTCCAGCAGCGCGTTCCCGATACCCTTGATCTCCAGCAGTTCATCCACTGAAGCAAACGCTCCGTTGGCTTCGCGATAGGCCACGATGGCTTCGGCTTTCGCCTTGCCGATGCCATTGAGCTCTTTTTGCAAGGTTGCCGCGTCGGCCTGGTTCAAATTCAGCAGTGCTGGCCCGGTGCTTTTCTGGCTCACCATCGACACTGGCTGAGTGACAGGTTTATCCGCCGGCGCGGCGCTGACCGAAAATGCGAGGCCGGCGAACAGAGGCAGTAACAGGTAGGAAAGAACTGTATTACGCATGCAGAAACTCCTTCGGATGGATTACTAGGCAGCGTTTCCTTGGCTGCCTGCTCAAGGTATCGGTCCGAAGGGGGCCTGCGAAGCGGTTGAATCCCTGTTAGCTGTAGGAATCCGCGTTACCTGTCCTTGCGCTGCTGTTGATACAACCAGTCAACGATCTCGCCTTCTGGCGAGTAGCCATTGACCAGCTCGCGCAACAGATGACGGATCCGGCTGAAGTCATCTTCCGCCACCGCCTTGAGCAACGCGCCCAGACGCTCACGCAGCAGATCCCAAGGCAGGAAGTCTTCGTTGGCGGTCATGATCATTGGATGCACCGTTGGCGAAACATCATCCCCGATCAACAGTTCCTCATACAGCTTCTCTCCCGGCCGCAAGCCGGAAAACTCGATGGCGATATCGCCATTGGGGTTGCCAGGGCCGCGCACGCTCAGGCCAGAAAGGTGAATCATCTTCTCGGCCAACTCGACAATTTTCACCGGCTCGCCCATGTCCAGGACGAACACATCGCCCCCCTGGCCCATGGCCCCTGCCTGCACCACCAACTGTGCAGCTTCGGGAATGGTCATGAAGTAACGGGTGATCCTGGGGTGCGTGACAGTAAGCGGCCCACCGGCCTTGATCTGCTGATGGAACAGCGGAATCACCGAGCCCGAGGAGCCCAGCACATTACCGAACCGCACCATCGTGAAGCGGGTCTTGTTCACCCGTGAAATCTTGCTGCTGTCGCCATACATGACCGGCGCAGCTTCGCGGCTGAGGGCCTGCAGGATCAGCTCGGCGAGGCGCTTGGTGCTGCCCATGACGTTGGTCGGGCGCACCGCCTTGTCGGTGGAGATCAGCACGAAGTTGGCGACGCCAGACTGCAACGCAGCCTGGGCGGTGCACAATGTGCCGTAGACGTTGTTGAGGACGCCCTCGGCCATGTTGTGTTCGACCATCGGCACATGCTTGTAGGCAGCCGCGTGGTAGACCGTGTCGACCCTCCAGGTACTCATGATGTCGACCAAGTGCTGCTGGTTGCGCGCCGAGCCGAGGATCGGCAGCAGACGCACCGAAAGCGACTCACGGGCAATGCGCTGTTCCAGCTCACTGAGAATGCTGTACAGGTTGAACTCGCTGTGATCGAACAGCAGCAAAGTCTTGGGCTTGAGGCCGATGATCTGCCGGCAAAGCTCCGAGCCGATCGAGCCGCCGGCCCCGGTGACCAGCACCGTCTGATTCTTGATGCAGCGGTCGAGCAGTTCGTCCTGCGCCGGCACCGGGTCGCGTCCCAGCAAGTCGGCAATGTCGACGTCCTGAATGTCATCGACCTTGACCCGGCCACTGGCCAGGTCGGCAAAGGCCGGCACACTGCGCACGTGCAGTGGGTAAGGCTCGAGGAAGGCCAGGATTTCCTTGCGCCGGGCCCGGGAGGCACGGGGCAAGGCCAAGAGGATCTCCTGGGCGCCGCTTTCCTTGATCATCTGCTGCAGGTGCTTGGGCTTGTAGACCTGCAGGCCGGAGATGACCCGGTTGGCAAGATCACTGTCGTCGTCGATGAACGCCACAGGGCGCATCACGCGCCCCATGCGCAATGCCGCCAGCAACTGGTTGCCGGCTGTACCTGCACCGTAGATGGCGACCTTGATCAGGCCATCGTCGCGGTTGGCGAAGGGAATCTGGTGGTTACCGGTGAACCAGTCACCGAGGAAGAACTGGCGCATGATCAGGCGCAGACCGCCGATGATGACCAGGCTGAGCCACCAGTAGTTGAAGATGATCGAACGCGGCACCACGACCTTGTGGTTGCTGTACCAGTACACCACCACCGCCAGGATCAGCGCCGACAGCGTGACAGCCTTGATGATTGTGATCAGCGCATCGTTGCCGAAGTAACGCATTACCGCGCGGTACATGCCGAAACGGATGAACAGAGGCACAGCCACCACCGGCGCGGCCAGGAACAGCCAGGTGTGTTCCAGAATCGGGTTGTACATTTCATCGATGCCCAGGCGCACGATGAACGACAGCCACAGGGCTATCCAGATCAGCAACACGTCGGTGCAGACCTGTATCAGCCGCTTCTGTCGCCGCGACAGGTTTACCAGGTACTGACGAAACCCTTCTCTGTTGCTGCCACTCATCCCGCTCTCCTCTGTGCCATGGGCCCCGGATAAACCGCCCGTGGCCCCTCCCAGTCAATCCGCACATACAACCGAGTTGCGCGATGTTCAGTACATTGGGGCATCTTGTTCCCGTTCACCCGCTCGGTACTTGACCGCGAGCACCGTTAGAGGCACATAAGCCAGCAATGTTCCTGTCGCCCCGTCGAGGTCCAGGGCCACTACCGCCACGGCGACGGGCAGCAACCAGAACAGGTTGATGGCAGCCACCGACAGGCTGACCGGCAGGTGGCTGCCGTGCAGGCGCGAAGCAAACTGGTAGGCGTGGCTACGGTGGGCCTCATACACCCGCTCCCCGCGCACCAGGCGCCGGATCAGCGTAAACGTGGCATCGACCACGAATACACCCAAAAGTATTAACCACCCCCAGAATAATAGCGGGTTTATCCAGGCAGCCTGCAATGCCAGCAAGCCCAGCACCACCCCGAGAAAACCACTCCCGGCATCGCCCATGAAGATGCGTGCGGGCGGGAAGTTCCAGAACAGGAAACCGGCCACCGTCACCGCCAGAAGCATAGGCAACCAGATGGCCTCTGCATAGCCACTCAGCCAATACAGCAAAGCCCCACCCAGACAAACGCAAATGGCCTCGATGCTGGCGATGCCGTCGATACCATCCATGAAGTTGTACAGATTAAGCAGCCAAACCAGGTACAGCAGACCGATGATCATGCCCAGCCAGGCCATGTTCAGCGGCAAGCCGAAAATCACCAGCGGCGGCAGGCCTCCGAGCCAGTAAAGCCCCCAGCCGGCAGCGGCAAAATGCCCGAGGAGGCGCCAGCGCGCGGCGATGTGCCCGTGGTCATCCATGAAGCCGATCAGTGCCACCAGCCCTCCGCTGCCCAGCAGCGCCAACAGTGGCGCCATGGCCACAACACCAGCAGCGGCCATAGCCACGACAGAGGCCAGGTACACCAGCACGAACGCCAGCCCTCCCCCGCGTGGCGTCGGCAGGGTGTGCGAGCTGCGGGCGTTGGGAACATCCAGCAAGCTGCGGGATAGCGCGTAACGGCGCAACGCCGCCGTCAACAGCAGTGAAGCAAGGCCTGCGGCCAGAAGAAGCCAGATCATCGGTGTTGGTTTTCCAGAAAAGAGTGCGCCGTGGCATGCAGGCCTTGGTGGAGGGTCAATGGCGGCACCCAGCCCAGCAGCTGACGGTTCTTGGTGATATCCACCTGCAACGACCCCAGCAGGCGTTGGGCAAGGTCGCGCCGGCCGAGCAGGCCTGCGGCCAACTGCAACAGTCGAGGGGGGACCGGCAGCAAGCGTGCCGGACGGCCGAGCTCACGACCAATCGCCTGCAGCAGGCGAGGCAGCGATACATCGTCGCCATCGCTGGCAATGAACACCTGACCGGCCGCTTGTGGGTGATCGATACAGGCCAGGATCAGGTCGACCAAGTTGCCCAGCGAGACCAAGCTGCGGCGGTTGTCGATTGCCCCGAAGGGCAGCGGCACGCCCCGCGCCACCCAGCGCATCATGCTGTGAAAGTTGGCCTTGACGCCTGGCCCATAGACCAGCACCGGGCGCACCACCACCACCTCCATGCCCGTGGCGGCGGCCAGCTGGAACAAACCCTGCTCAGCTTCATGCTTGGAGATACCGTAGGCATCGCTTGGCGCCGGTACGTCATCTGCGCCCAGCGGCCGCCCCGGTTGGCTGGCCTCACCATTGACCTTGATCGAGCTGATGAAGACGAAACGTCGCACGCCCGCCGCGGCGGCTTGCCTGGCCAGGTGCAAGGTGCCATCGACATTGACCCGGCGAAACGCGGCCAGGCTGTCGCTGGCGGTTTCGTGCATGACATGCACACGCGCAGCGGTGTGCACCAGTACCTCGACGCCAGCCAGTGCCACCGTCCAGTCAGTAGCGGCATCGAGCTCGCCCACGGTTACGCTCGATACACCCGCAGGCATGAGTGACTCGGCCTTGCGCACAGCACCACGCACGGCGAAACCGCCCTGTACGGCCAGGGTACGGCAAAGGGCGCTGCCAACGAACCCGCTGGCACCGGTTACAAGAATCGTTCGCTCCATGAAAACTGCTCGACAACCTGCTGACGACCCTTCATGGGCAGCAACGCCCGTGAAGGTTTAGCCAGGCAGTATACCGATGTTGGGCGCTACGCTCGACAGCGACTGACGCCGCGCTGCAAATGGCCTTAGCGACGCGCTTCCAGCCGCGCCACGTCGCCGCCGGGCAGGCCGGTTTCAGGGACCGGACTGAGCCAGACATTCACATGATCGACACTGTCCTGATTGAGCTCCCCCGCCCAGCGGTTGAGCAGGAACAGGTTGGTGATGAAGTCATACTGGGACTTCAGCAAGTCCCGGCGCGCCTTGAACTCGTTCTGCACCGCAGTCAGCACATCCACCGCATTCACCACGCCGAAGGTGAAAGCCTTCTGCGCCGCCACGCTCGATTGCTGCGCCGACGACAAGGCGTTACGGTTGGCGCGAATCTTCTCGACGCTGGACTGCGCCGTGAGGTAAGCCGTGGTGGTTTCCTTGACCACTTGCCGACGGATACCTTCAGCCTGCACCTCGGCTGCGAGCTGATCGTCATACAAACCGCGCACCCGCGCCGACGTGGAGCCACCGCTGTAGATCGGGATTTTTACCCCCAGCGTGGCCACATAACTATCGCTGCGTGGTGCCTGGGTGTTGTCATAACCCTGGTCGCTCTGCTGCGCACTGAGGCTCAGCGAAAGCTGAGGGTAATGCTCGCCCTTGCCCTCACGCACCGCCGCATTGGCAGCCTCTGCGCCACTTTGCGAAGCTTTGAGCAGTGGATTGGTTTCGACGGCCTGGGTAATCCAGCTCTGTAGCGGCCGAGTCGGCGCCTGCAGGGTGACATCGTTACGCACGCGGCTCAACGGCTCGGTGATCGGCCGCCCGACGATCTCGGCCAATGCCTCACGGCTGACCAGCACCTGATTGCGCGCATCCACTTCCTGCGCAGCCAGGGCATCGACCCGCGCCTGCATGTCTAGCTTGTCGGTGATCTTGGCCATCTGCCGGTCGAACATCATGCTGACGCGGTCTAGGTTCTTCTGGGTGGCGCGACGCTCGGCCTGCACCAGTGCCAACTCATCATCGGCAGCCAAGGCCACGAAGTAGCGCTTGGCCAGATCCACCGTCGCCTCGGCCAAGGTGTCTTCGGCCTGCTCGCCCTTCTGCGCCTTGACGCTTTTGGACTTCTGGTAGCGCTCCCAGGCCGGCTTGTTGTAGAGGTATTGGGTCAGGCTCAGCGCGTAGGATTCGTTGTTGTAAATGTCGCGGGTGAGTTCGTTCTTGCGCAATACGCGGCTGGAGTTGGCATTGGCCGACACCTGCGGCAGCAATTGGCCCAAGGCCTCACGCTGTTTCTCGGAAGCCGAACGCGCCTGGGCGTAGGCTGCCAGCACACGCGGATCCTCGAGGCGCGCCTCGCGGTACAGACCTGCAAGGTCCAAGGCGTATGTGGATGCCGAAACCCCTTTGGAAGGCGCAGTGACCACGCCCTTGGATTCATCCGCCATCACTTGCCAGGCGGTCATGCAGATCAGTACACCGGGTAGCAAACGCAGCACAATCATTCCTCGATCAGCGATTCGGCAAACATGTTTCGCGCCGGCTTCAGCAGATACTGCAGCATGGTGCGTTCGCCTGCGTTGATCAGGACCTCGGCTGGCATGCCAGGTTGCAGCTTGCGGTTGCCGAGTTTCTTCATGCCGTCTTCGGTGACTTTGACTCGCACCAGGTAGTACTGGTCGCCAGTACGCTCCTCGGTCAGGCTGTCAGCGGAGATACGCACCAGTGTGCCTTCGATCACCGGCGTGGTCGCCTGGTTGAAGGCACTGAAGCGAATGTCCGCGGTCTTGCCCAGCTCCAGTCGATCGATATCCTTGGTCGCCACCTTGGCTTCGATCACCAGTTCCGAGGACGCCGGGACGATGTCCAGCAACGGCGTAGCCGCGCTGACCACACCGCCAATGGTGTGCACCTTCATGTCCAGCACCATGCCGCTTTCCGGGGCTCGAATGACCACGCGAGACAGGCGATCGCGCAGCGCAGCCTCCTTTTCCTGCAGGTCGAACACCTGGGCCTGCACGTCGGACAGTTCCTTGGCCACGTCGGCGTCGAACTTCTTCTTTAACTGTACGATCTGCAGCTCGGTTTCACCGATTTGCAGCTTGGTCTTGGTAATGGTCGACTCGTGGTCGGCGACCTCGGTCTTGAGCAGGTCCAGCTTGCGCTCCTGCTCGAGCAGGCGCTGGTTGTCGACGAAGCCTTCGGCGAGCAGTTCCCTCAATTGCTTGATCTCGCCGCTGTAGGACTTCTCCAGCCCGGTCTTGGTGCGGATCATGTCGTTGAGGCCGACGATCTGCTGCTTCATCTGCTCGATGCGTTCGCGGTTGACCGAAATCTCGCCTTGCAGCGAGTCACGGCGCGCCTTGAACACCTGCTGTTCGCCGGCCAGCGCCTCGGTGGCACGGTCCGAATCGGTACCTTCCATGGCCACGACCGGAATCGCTGGCAGGCCATCGCGCTCGGCGCGCAAACGCGCCTCCTTGTAGCGGGCCACGATCAGCTGGTTACGGGTGGACTCGTACTCCGCGCTCAACTGGCTCTCGTCCAGCACGATCAGCGGGTCGCCCTTCTTCACGCGGTCGCCATCGCGGGCGTGAAGCTCTTTGACAATGCCGCCTTCCAGGTGCTGCACGGTCTTACGGTAGTTCTGCACGGTAACCACGCCGGAGCCATGCACGGCATTGCTCAATGGCGCAAACGCCGCCCAGGTGCCAAAGATACCGAAGGTGACGAACACAATGGTCAGGCCGATCCGGCGGATACCGCGGTCGGAGGTGGGCATGTCGTCGAAATTGTGGTCGAACGTGGTGATCGCTTTACTGCTCATCGATAAATCCTTTTACGCGCCGGTGCTGGTCGTGCTGACGGGCGCAACAGCTGGTGCCACGGGGGCAGCCGGATGTGGTGCAGAGGCCGCAGGTTGCGCGACGGCGGGCTGGCCGACGCGCTGCTGGGCCTTGGCCTGTTGCGCAGCCAGTTCGGCGATGACACGGTCGCGTTCGCCGTACATCGACACGGTGCCGCCGGCCATCACCAGGACGCGGTCCAGCCGTGTGAGGATGTTGGGGCGGTGCGAAACAATGAACACCGTGGCGCCGGTTTCCTTGAGCTTTTGCAGGGCGACGCCCAGCGCGCGCTCACCGACATCGTCCAGGTTGGAGTTGGGTTCATCGAGCACGATCAGCCGCGGGTTGCCGTACAAGGCGCGGGCCAGGCCAATGCGCTGGCGCTGGCCACCGGACAGGTTGATGCCATCGCTACCGATCACGGTGTCATAGCCGTCCGGCAGCATCAGGATCATCTCGTGAACGCCAGCCATTTGCGCAGCGTGCACGACCTTCTGCGGATCGACCTTGTCGAAACGGGCGATGTTGTCGCTGATGCTGCCTTCGAACAGTTCGATGTCCTGTGGCAAGTAACCGACGTAAGGGCCAAGCGCCTGTTTGTCCCAACTGGCGATGTCGGCGCCATCGAGGCGCACCACGCCGTGCTGAGGGGGCCAGATGCCCATCAGCGCGCGCACCAGTGTCGACTTGCCTGCCGCACTCGGGCCGACGATACCGACGATGGAGCCGGCCGGCACCACGAAACTAATGTTGCGGATGACCGCTGCCTTGGCGCCCGGTGGCGCGACGATCAGGTTCTCGACCTGGATCTGGCCTTCCGGGGCCGGCAGCGGCATGCGCTCCGGCTCTTTGTTGAGGTCGTCCATCACCTTGCTCAGGCGCTCGTACTGCACCTTGGCGGCGACGAAGCCTTTCCAGCTGCCGATCATCTGGTCAATGGGCGAAAGCGCCCGACCGAGTAGCAGCGAACCGGCCATCAGCAGGCCGGGGTTGATCTCGTGGGTTATCACCAGGTAAGCGCCAATAGCCAGCATCATCGACTGCGACCAGGTGCGGAATGTCTTCGAGGTGGAAGTGACGATGCCGCCTTTATCACTGGCTTCGGACTGCAGCAGCATGATCTGCCGCTGGCGCCTGGCCCAACGGTTCATCAGCGTTTCGAGCATGCCCATCGATTCGATGACTTCAGCATTGCGCAAGGTCTTGGTAGTGATGACGTTGGAGGCGACATTCTCTTTGTTGGCGTTGGCCAACGCCTGCCCGGTAACTTTGTGGTTGACCACCGCCAGCACGGTCAGCACCGCACCACAGGCCAGCGTCATGAAACCGAACCAGGGGTGGAACAGGAACATGACGATGGTGTAGATGGGGAACCAGGGGGCATCGAAGAAGGCGAACAAACCTGGCCCGGTGAAGAACTGGCGCAACGCGGTCAGGTCATTGAGCGACTGCGCGGTAGCGTCCGAGCCGCCGCTGTTGAGTGCGCGCTTGAAGCTTGCCCGGTAAACGTCGCGGCTGAGCATCACATCCAGCCGGTTACTGATACGCACCATGATCCGCGAGCGCACCCACTCCAACGAACCCATGGTCACCACCAGTACGGTGAGGATCAAGGTCAGCATGAGCAACGTGGAGGTACTGCTCGAAGGAATCACCCGCCCGGACACCTGGATCATATAGAAGGTGGGGACGAGCATCAGGGCATTGACGAAGAAGCTGAAGAAACCGACCGAAAGGAAGCTGCTTTTACAGGCTTTGAGGGCGGCGCGCAGGTTGTTTTCGGTAAGAGAACTCATGGTATCCATACTGAGAAGGCGGAAAACGGCGGGCAGTGTAACACCCACTTTGATGAACGGCGTGCATGAATCCGGCCAGCCCGGCGCAGAGGCCGACGAACAGCCAGCTGACAATCCCTTACATGAAAAAACAGTGACAGCCGAGCCTGGGGCTGCAACGTCCTAGGCAAACGCTTAGAGCCACTGAGGGCTCAGCCTTACATAGGCAGCAATACGCCACCCCCCCGGCCGGACCTGCCGCCGATGGTGCTACCGCTGGTCGGCAGAAGGTAAAACGGGCGCAAATAAAGCCAAAACATTGACCCTAATCAATACAAA
Organism: Pseudomonas sp. LRP2-20; assembly: GCF_024349685.1. NCBI lineage: Bacteria > Pseudomonadati > Pseudomonadota > Gammaproteobacteria > Pseudomonadales > Pseudomonadaceae > Pseudomonas > Pseudomonas sp. LR2-20. Next base: position 4,545,161 of record NZ_AP025944.1, read on the forward strand.
AACAATAACATACTGATTTACAAAGATTTTAACCAGAAACAGAACTATCGTTCCGACAACCTTTTAATCACCATTTCGCACGCTCGGAGCGCTGTTCAGATCATTTAGTTCAGTCAAAAAATGAAATTTATTTTACCTTCGACAGTTGACAACATTCCCTCGCCACTGCATCTTCGCCCCTCGCAAGGAGCCCTCGTTGGCCGTTCGTAGTGCATGCACAGGTTTGAGCAAGTTAGCTGCCGGTGTTTCGGATTTAAAAGGAGCTTAACAAGGCCATGTCTCTGCCTTCACAAACCCTTGACGGCTTGAAAATAAGCTCGCGCGTCACGCTGCTCGAGCCAGGCATGTACATCTTCCGTTATGCCTCCCAACCACCTGCCAACAAGCCGGTGTGCATCGCTTTGCAACAAGCGCCACTGGGCAAAGGCTCCATCGATTTCTTCCCCGCAGAGGGCGTCAGCAAGAACATGCTGACCAAGCTCGGCGACACCATCGTCGCCCGGGTGAAAGGTGGCGTGACCACCGTGCTGATCACCGAATACCACATGTTCGACGATGTCATCGAGCCGATCGACCTGCGCATCGACCGCATCGACACCTCGCCTGCGATCATGCGTACCTTCGCCGTGGTTGCCAACAGCGAAGCCGCAGCTACGCTTGCCGCGCCGCCCGCCATCGCCCTGGAACTGACCGCACACCTGCAACAGGCCGGTGAAGTCATTTCCGAAGAGGGCTGGGCCGGCACCCCGGATAGCGACGAATTCCTCGAAGGGTTTGCGATTAACTGGCCGAACAAACCGGCCGGCGTCGACCTGCTGTACACCGGCACTGTGGCCGGCTCCGGCCCCAGCCGCAATGTCTCCACCGGCACCTTCATCGGTGCCCGTGGCCAGGGCTTGCCGCTGCTCAGCGCCGGCTTCAGCCTGGTCGGCCCACACCGCAAACGCTACGAACTGACAGGCCATATCGTGTTCGCCGGCGCCGAACCACAACGCCTGATCGCCAATCAGATGATGCATGGCCCCACCGGCACCGAGCCGTTGGTGGCGCTGCATATCGCCATTACTCCCGTTACGAAGATGAACGCTGCCCGCTTTAAGTCTCCGTGGGAAAACTCTGCGCACCCGCAGAAAATCAGTGCAGCAAGCCAATCGGCTTGAAGTAACAGGAATGAATGATGCAATACGATAATCCCGTCGCGGAACTGCAAGACCACCTGGCTACCGCCAACATCTCGTCGACCACCGTTGATGCCATCAACTCGCTGCTGGGCCTGAACGAAGAAGGCGCTACCGTCAACCTCGCCACCTTCGACGGCGTGAACCTGGTTCTGCCTGAGTCCGGCACTGCCAACGTGGTTACCGGCGTAGTCGTCGGCAACGTGGCCGACCAGGTCACCGTTGACCTGTCCGCCGCTCAAGCCGCTGGCGCCAACGTCTTCGTTCTGGAAAGCGACGCCAACCTGGTTGTCAACGTAGCTGCTAGCCAAAACGACCAGATCATCACCACCGGCAACGGCGATGACGTGATCACCGTAGGCGACCAGAACGTAGTGATCGACGCTGGCAACGGCAACGACACCATCATCACCGGCAACGGCAACAACACCGTTATCGCTGGCGCTGGCAACAACTACGTGAAGACCGGTTCGGGCACCGACACCGTGATCCTGAGCGGCAGCAACCACGCTGACGTGGTCGACACTGGCGCAGGCTTCGACGTTGTCCAGCTGGACGGCTCGCGCGATGCCTACAACTTCGCCGTTGGCAACAACTTCAACGTCAACCTGACCGGCAACCAGACTGCCCAGATCAGCAACGCTGAGTTCCTGACCTTCGCCAACGGTGACACCGTTGCCCTGGCGCAGAGCGAAGACGAAGCAGCTGCCCTGCGTCTGTACCAAGGCCTGCTGGGCCGCGATGCCGACCTGGAAGGCACCAAGGCGTTCGTCGGCGCAGTCAACAGCGGCACCTCGCTGACCGACATCGCCAACGCCTTCCTGAACTCCTCCGAGTTCACCAGCAAGGTCAACGCTGCCGACATCAACGAGCTGTACCAAGCTCTGCTGGGTCGCGACGCTGATGCAGCCGGTGCTGCCGATTGGCAAGCCGTGCTGGCCAACGGTGGCTCGCTGAACGACGTGGCAGCCGCCATCGCTCAATCCAGCGAAGCGCTGCAGCTGGATCAGTCGAACGCCACCTTCGTACGTGAACTGTACGAAAACGTTCTGGGCCGCGATGCGGATCAGGATGGCCTGGACGCCTGGGTCGCTCAGCTGTTCAACGGCACCAGCCGCACCGACGTGGTTCAGAGCTTCCTCGGTTCGACCGAAGCTGGCCTGAAGTCCGACAGCGACTTCATCGACTCGCTGTACCAGTCCGCTCTGGGCCGTACCGCAGACGAAGCTGGCAAGGCTGACTGGCAAGCTGCTCTGGCGAACGGTGCTTCGCACACCGACGTCGCGCTGGCCATCGTTGGTTCCGCCGAAGCTGTTGAGCACAACGACAACGTCGTCGTGCTGCACGGCCAGGTGTAACTAGCCCTGTCGTAGCGAAGCGTATACCCGGTCGCAAGGCCGGGTGTATGCGAAAAAGGGGCGACTTTCGGGTCGCCCCTCTTTTTATTTTTTGTAGTCAAGCCAAGCTTATGTCCAGACTCCTCGACCATGGGCGAGAAACGCTCATGGACATTTTCCACCGTCATCGCCAGGCCAATGAGCCTGCCCTGGCGGCCGCCGCACTCGAGCGCGCCCTGCAAACCGCCGAATACCGGCCGGAGGCACTGGTGTGGAAAGGCATCGCGGCATTGCCGCAGACGCCTGAGCTGGCTTTTTTGTTTTTTGCCAATGCCGCCCAGGCATTGCCTGACCGCGCCGACATCCACGCCCTGATCGGCCGCAGCCTGCTAGCCCAGGGGCACGCCGCTTTGGCCTGCATGTACCTGACCACGGCATGGCGGCAGCAACCTAACGAACCTGCCCTGCGCATGACTTTGTGGCAAGCACGCAGCCAGGCGGAGACACCCGCCGAGCTTCGCCGCCAGATCCTCGCCAACCTGCCCGAGATCAGCGCAGCCAACGAGCTGGCCCTGGTACTCAAGCTGCTGGCAGCGCAAGCTGACGCACCGGGTACCGTCGGGGTGATGCGCTATATCGAGGCGCGTCGCGAAATCCACGGCTGGGCCATCGACCTGCGCAACCCGCAGGCACCGGCGGCGTTGCAACTGGAGGTGAACGGCAACAAGGTCGATACCTTTGCCAATGCCCCCCACCCGCTGCTCAGTGCCGCCGGCTTGCCGGCCAGCCACGGAGGTATTCGCATCGGCGTGCCCAACCCGACGGCTGCGGTACACGTGCGTTTCGCCAACGGCGACCCTTTGCTCGGCAGCCCAGTGTTCGCCATGCCAGCCTTCGTGCCGCCGCCCCCTGCCAACGGTGGCGGCGAGCAGCAACCGGTCGACGTGCTGATTCCGGTGTATGACGGCCTGGACGAAACCCTGGAGTGCATCAACAGCGCCCTGGAAGCGCGCAAGCTCAACCGCACGCCCCACCGCCTGGTGGTGGTCGACGATGCCACGCCGCAGCCCAAGCTGGCCAAGGCCCTCAAGGCGCTGGCAGCGAAAGGCAAGATCACGCTGGTGCACAATGCCGTGAATCTCGGCTTCATCCGCACCATGAACCGCGCCATGGGCCTGAGCCCGAACAAGGATGTGGTGTGGCTGAACGCTGACACCCGGGTACACGGCGCCTGGCTCGACCGCCTGCGCGAAGTGGCCTACAGCGACGCCCGCATCGCCTCGGTGACCCCCTTCACAAACAACGGCGAGCTGATGAGCTTCCCGCGTAGCCAGGTCAGCCACGCCATGCCCAGCGCCAAGGAGCAGGCCGAACTCGATGAGCTGGCCCGGCAAGTCGCCAGCCCGCCGATGGAGATCGAGACAGGCTGCGGCTTCTGTCTGTACATCAAACGGGCCGCACTCGACCAAGTGGGCTATCTGGACGAAGTACACCTGTCCCGCGGCTATGGCGAAGAGACCGACTGGTGTCTGCGCGCCCGCGACCAAGGCTGGCGGCACATGGGCGCGCCCAATGTGTTCGTGGCGCACCAAGGCGGTATCTCGTTCGGCGCCGAGAAAACCCTGCGCGTAGCCCACAACAACGCCATTCTGCGCCAGCGCTACCCAGCTGCGCCGGCGCGCTACAACGCCTTCTGCCTGCGTGACCCGATCAAACCTGCCCGGCAAGCCTTGCAGCGCGCCCGCCTCGCCCAGCTGGGCGAAGCCGCAGCCGCGCAGCACAGCGCACGCTGGCCGGCAGTGGCCGACCGCGCCCTGTACATACATGCTGGCGTCCACAGCGACGCTGCCTTCAGCCTGACCTGCCAGCGTGACAGCCATCGCCGCTGGGTGGCGCTGCAGGCGCCGTTGCAACCACTGGCGCTGAACCTGGAATTCGAATTGCCAGGCGATTTCGCCCCACTGGTGGAATGCCTGCGCAAGCTGCCACTCCAGGAGTTGGTGTTTGAACAGCTGGCTAGCTGCCCGACCGTACTGTGCGATCTGCCTGCTCTGTTGGGCATTCCCTACCGGATCGCATGCCGGGATGACCGGCTGCTGAATCAGGAAGGCGACTATGACTGGCAACGTTTCGCCCGCGAAGCCACCAGCGTGGAACTGCCGTGGCAGGCCCTTCGCCCCCTTTATGCCGCTGCCTTCCCGCAAGCCAACCTGCAAGTGGCAACCGCCTCCACCTGTGTGACATTGCCAGATAAAGCCCCACGTGCGCTGATGATCGGCGACACACTAAGCAACCCCGCCATTGCCCAGCGCTGGCTACAGGTGGCCAGGCAGATCACCCGCGAGCGGCTGCCGCTGCGCTTGCTGGCCCAGAATGACACGCCGTGGCTCAAACCACTGATGGCGACGGGCGCCGTGCATCGGCTGCCTGCGCTGCATGGTTTCAGCCCTGCCGAACTCGTCCGGTCCGCTGGCATCGACGGCGTTCTAAGCCTGATCGATGAACCAGGCGCCGGCTGGAGCGCTCCGCTGCTGGCCAACGACCTGGCACTGCCGCTCTACGCCAGCGCCAGCCTGCTGGCTGGCGAAGCCGGTGCAGCTGCCCTCTCCTTTTTGCCTTTTTCACCGAGCCAGGACTGATGACCCAACACCTCTTGGACACGCCGCAGGTGGCCCAACGCCACGTCACCCTCCCCGCCTTCAACGGAGCCATCATCGGCCTGCAAGGTGACGTGCTGCATGGCTGGGCCATGGACGCTGCGCAACCGGAGCAGCGCTCGGTGATCGAAGTGTTCATCGATGGCACCAGCGTCGCCTTGGCCCGCGCCGACCAGTACGAACCGCAAGCGCCGGCTGGTGATCAGTTCCATGGCTTCGCCGTGCAACTGCGGCAAGGGTGGCTGGACGAGGCCCAGGTGATCACAGCGCGAATCGCCAACCAGGCGTTCATCCTGGAAGGCCAGGTTCTGCTACCCACCGCGCCCAACAAGGACACCTCCTCGGTCACCTCGCAGGTATGGCACACCGGCGGCCTGCGAGTCGGCGGCTGGTGCTGGGACCCCGAAGCACCGCGCCGCCACGTGCAAGTGACCGTGCGTAAAGGCAACCAGGTCATCAGTCAAGCGACCTGCGATACCCATAACCAGGCACTGGCATACCGCGCCACCAGCGATCACGGTTTTGCCATTGACCTGCCCTGGGAACTGGCGGACGGCAAGTTGCACATTCTGGATGTGGTCGACGACCGAGGCCAACCATTGTCTGGCAGCCCCATACGCCTGTGCTGCTGGCCGGAAGGCGTCGAGGGCTTGTTGCAACAACTGGACGGGACCCAAGAGCCGGCTATCTTGGCACTGCTCACCGAAGTGGCCAAGGAACAAACTCTGCGTCTGCCAAAGAGCGCAGGCTGGCAGAACTACCCGCAATGGTTCGAGGCGTTCCAGCGTCTGGACGCCAAAGAAACACCAACTCTGCAGGGCAAACTTGGCCTGTTGCTGATCAGTGAAGGCGATGCCGCACTCGAGCAAACCAGCCTGGCGAGCCTGGGCGAATTCCGGGCGAACGTGCATCAACTGGCGACTGCCGCCTTTGCCGATCTGTTGCCAGCCCTAGAGCAGTTGCTGGAGAGCGGTTGCGATCGCATCCTACCCGTTGCTGCTGGTGACCGGTTGGCGAAATTGGCAATACCTCATCTCAGCGCCCTGCTGGACGATGGCAGCGCGTGGGCCTACGCCGACTGCGACCGCGACGGACCACAGGGCGAACGCAGCCTGCCGTGGTTCAAGCCGGTATGGGATATCGACCTGTTCATTGGCGCGGATATTTTTACATCTGGAGCGATTTTTGGAGCAAGCATTGTCCAACAAGCGCTGACGCTGCTGGGCTCACGTGCAGGTACAACTGCCGTCAACTGGCACGACCTGACAGCAGGCATCGCTCTGGCCACACAAGAGACCAATGCAAGTGTCGTGCACTTGCCGCGAGTGTTGTACCACCGCGCCTGCCATGCACCGGCCAGTCCTGAGCAGGCAGCTCCTTCGCCAATGCGTCAACAGGCAATGGAATGGTTGTGCCAACGCCTGGCACCGGGTACGTCGGTGACAGCCGTGCCTGAATTCCCGACGCTATTCAGAGCCCATTGGCCACTGCCGGCACAACTGCCTCGCGTCAGCCTGATCGTCCCCACGCGGGATCAGTACAAGTTACTGCGGGCGTGCGTCGAAGGGCTACTTAACGATACCGACTACCCGAATCTGGAAATCATCGTCGTCGATAATCAGTCCAGCGATCCCGATACCCTGGGCTACCTATCAGAAATCCAGACGCGTGGAGTCACGGTCGTTGCCCACCCTCATCCATTCAATTACTCGACAATCAATAATCGCGCGGTGAGCCTCGCCACCGGTGAACTGATTGGCCTGGTGAACAACGATATCGAAGTCATTGATAGCGGTTGGCTCAAGGAAATGGTCAGTCAACTGCTGCGCCCCGGTGTCGGCGCGGTGGGCGCCAAGCTGCTGTGGCCCAACCGCATGGTGCAACATGGCGGCGTGGTGGTGGGTATCAATGGCTTGGCTGCCCATACCGGCAATGATCTTGCCGAGCATGACCCAGGCTATCTAGGCATGAACCAGGCCAGTCGCCGGCAAAGTGCCGTGACTGCGGCATGCCTGCTCGTGCGCAAATCGATCTTCGAGTCCGCGGGCGGGCTGGATGAGCACGCATTCCCGGTTGCCTTCAACGATGTCGATTTGTGCCTGAAAATCCGCGAACTAGGCCTGCACTTGATCTGGAGTGCATTTGCCCAACTGATACATGCGGAGTCCGCCAGCCGGGGCAAGGATCAGACACCGGAAAAGAAAGCACGAGCTCAACGTGAACAGCAATCGTTCATCAAGCGATGGTCTCCTACGCAAAAGGTTGATGACTGTTACCACCCAGCACTAAGTGCAGACTATCTCAGCGGCCCCTATGGCGGCTTGGCACTCCCCCCCAATACGCTGAAAGCACGCGGTAATCTCGCCGATAAAACCGAGCGCTGAGAAGCATGCGAGCACGACAGCGACAAAATCTTTCTGAAGGACTTGAATGATGAGCAACACAGTTTTGGTAACTGGAGGAGCGGGCTACATAGGCTCCCACGCCGTGCTGGCACTGCTGCAAAATGGCAAGAACGTAGTCGTCCTGGATAACCTCAGCAACAGCCTGCGTGCGGCTCTGGATCACGTCGAGAACATTTGCGGAAAGCGTCCGGTATTCGTGGAAGGTGACATTCGAGACAGCGCACTGCTGGATCAGGTGTTCAGTGAACACGCGATCGAAGCGGTGTTCCATTTTGCAGGCCTGAAGGCAGTGGGCGAAAGCGTCAGAGAGCCTGAAAAATACTACGACAACAATGTCGCTGGCACACTCACCTTGCTCAAGACCATGAACCAACATGGCGTTTTCAATTTTGTTTTCAGTTCTTCGGCCACCGTCTACGGTTGCCCGTCTGAGATGCCGATCAGCGAAGAGACTAAGGTTGAACGCCCCACCAACCCCTATGGGCGCACGAAGCTGATCATCGAAGATATGCTGAGGGACTTCAGCGATGCCGATGAGCGCTGGAACATCGCGCTACTGCGTTACTTCAACCCAATCGGCGCGCACGAAAGCGGCCTGTTGGGGGAGCACCCACAAGGCATCCCGAATAACCTTCTGCCGTACATCAGCCAGGTGGCAATTGGCACGCTCAAAGAACTCAAAGTCTTTGGCAATGATCACCCTACTCCAGACGGCACTGGCATCAGAGACTACATCCACGTAGTCGACCTGGTCGAGGGCCACTTGAAAGCCCTTGATTTCATATGTGAGCACAAGGGACTTCACACATGGAATCTTGGAACAGGCACTGGCTACAGCGTTATCGAGATCATTGACTCCTTCGAGCAAGTGACCGGACAGAACATCCCCTACTCCTTTACCGAGCGGCGCGCGGGCGATGTCGCGGAGAGTTGGTCGAACCCAGCGAAAGCAAAGGTGGAAATGAACTGGGTCGCCAGCCGTACGTTAGAGGACATGATTCGTGACACTTGGCGCTGGCAGTCCAACTACCCGGCAGGGTACGCCAGCACCCCCACCCCCACTCATTGAAAAAATATTCACCCAGGGAAAAAGCAGTGAATACTGAAACCGTGGTCCCCGAGCCTAAACAATCAAAAGCCATACCCAACCCACCCGTTGTGCTGAACGATATCGCCACACAACCGGTCACGCTGACAGCGAAGAACGGCTCGAAGAAAATCATTATCAAACTGGATAGCATCCAGCAATCGGACAGCCGCATCCAGCTGGATATTTGGGCCACGCAAGCAGGTCTGCCGTTTTGCCTGGCGGCGCCCAACAAAGCGATTCCTTGCGAGATTTCAACGACCTCGAGAGCAGATGTGGAAGCCTCCATCGGCAACCAGTCGAGCCTGAAAGTTTCCGGTTACCGCATCCTTGCAAAATTGTCGTCTCCACCCCCTAAAGACCTGTACCTGACGTTCAACTTCGAAGGCACCGTCTTTGCTTACAAGCTGCCGTCGAAGAGGGCATTTGCCGATACGTTCGACATCAGCGAGCTCGAACTAGAAAGTTCGACCAACGCCCAGGCCCACATTGATCTCTGCGGCGCCATCCCTGGAAAAGTCGGAGTTATTTCGGGCTGGAGCATTGCCAAGCCCGGGGTTACGCTGTGGCTGGTCGACTCGAAGGGCAACAAGAAAGACCTTTCGACTTGCCTTCGCTTCCATCGCGATGACATTGCGAAAATCTTCAAGAGTGAATACTCGTCACAAATCGTCTACGGTGGTTTTGTAACCGACTGGCCTTACCCACAGGATATCGAAGATCACCTCGCGGTCGTCGAGCAGAAGGGCGATCAGTTCAAACTTATCGCAACAGTGCGCTGGACGACGATCGCTGATGACCCTGTGAACTACGCGGAATTTGCGTTCAAACTGGCCACTCCCGCGCAGGATTTCAATACCCGGCTCAACGCCTGGGAAGGCGATGTCGTAAACTCTCTGATCTTCGAAAAAAATCTGGAAAATCAGAGAAACGATTTACCCGCTACATGCTGGCAATTCGGCAGTCTGCTCGAAGAGCAGGTTAAAACCAGTGTCATCGTTCCGTTGTACGGCCGCTGGGATTTCGTCGAGCACCAACTGAGCGCTTTCGCCAAAGACCCTGCGTTCAAAGAAAGCGCAGAGATCGTTTATGTCATTGATGACCCTGCGCTGATCAACGCTTTCGTCAACGAAGCAGAATCACTCTTCAAGCTTTATCAGGTTCCCTTCACAATTGTCTGGGGTCACCGTAACCGAGGTTTCTCCGGCGCCAACAACTTGGGTGTGAAGCATTCCAAAGGCGACACGCTGATCCTGCTCAACAGTGACGTTTTCCCCCGCCACACTGGCTGGGTCGAAAGCCTCAGCCAATGCCTGGAAGACAATCCTGAATACGGAATGATCGGGCCAAGACTGCTCTTCCCGGATGGCAGTATCCAGCATTGCGGAATGCAGTTCGTCTACTCGCAAAGCTGGAGCGTATGGCTTAACAAGCATCCACTGGCAGGCCTTGATCCAGCGCTGGATCAAGCGGTTGGCCTGACGGAAAAACCAGCCATCACCGGTGCCTGTGTTGCAATCAAGCGTAGCACCTACGACAAAATCGAAGGCCTCGACGAAGGCTACCTGATTGGTGACTTTGAAGACTCGGACCTGTGTTTGAAAGTGCACGCCGAAGACTTGAAGATCGGCTACCTCCCCTCCGTGGTGCTCACCCACCTCGAGCGTCAGTCCTTCACCTTGCTCGGCGATGTCTCGTATCGAACGCTGGTCGTCAGGTTCAACGCGTGGCGCCATACGAAAAAATGGGGCAAGAACATCGAGAAGATCATGAACAAATTCAAGTCGGAGTGAACACGATGAGCAAAGATCGCATTCTGGTCCTGGCGCATGGCCACCCAGACTTCAACTTGGGGGGCGGAGAAATTGCCGCCTACAATTTGTTCAAAGCCTTCAAGAACAACCCCGACGTGGAGAAAGCCTGGTTCATAGGCCGCGTGGACCGCGGTAACGGCCCCACTGGCAGTTTCAGCTTGCGCCGAGAGGACGAGTACCTGTGGGAACAATCCCTGGGTAACTCATTCCTTATCAAGGCAGCGAACGCCCATGCGGTATGGCATGGTTTCCGCGCCATGATCGCGGCTCTCAAACCGACCAAGATCTATGCACACCATTACTTCCACCTTGGGCTGGAATACTTCCGCATCATCAAGCAGGAGCTTCCTAACGCCCAGCTGATCGTGACCCTGCATGAGTACATGGCCATTTGTCACCAGCAGGGTCAAATGGTCAAGGCCGGCACCAAGAAGCTTTGCTACGAGTCTTCCATCGATGATTGCCATCGCTGCATCCCTTCGTTCAGCCGAGAGCAATTCTGGCTTCGCGAGATGTTCATCAAGGAACACTTCGAGTTCGTTGATCACTTTGTCTCTCCGTCCGAGTTCCTGCGCCAGCGTTATATTGCCTGGGGCATCGAGCCACAGAACATCACGGTGATTGAAAACGGACAAGACGAAGCTGAGCCAGCGCCGCCGAGGGTTACCACATCGGCGCGCAACCGCTTCGGCTTCTTCGGCCAGATCAATGAATTCAAGGGGGCCGACCTGCTCCTTGAAGCCATCACCCGGCTGACACCAAAGCAACGCAAAAAAATCGTCGTTGAATTCCACGGCGCAAACCTTGAGCATCAATCTCACGAGTTCCAGAAAAAGATCAATGACCTGATGCAGCCCCTGATTGCCGAGGGTTGTGTGCGCTGGGCAGGGCCCTACCAGGCCTCGCAACTCAAGAGCAGACTGGCGAAAATCGACTGGGTGCTGGTGCCTTCCATCTGGTGGGAAAACTCACCGATGGTCATTCAGGAAGCGTTCATTTATGGGCGCCCTGTCATCTGCGCCAACATTGGCGGCATGGCTGAGAAAGTCACCCATGGCGTAAACGGTCTGCACTTCGAAGCTCGCAACGCCATCGACCTGGCGGACACTCTGCTGGAAGCAGCTACAACCGAGGGGCTCTGGGAAAGCCTGCACGACGGCATCGTCAAACCTATCAGTTATTCCGAATGTGCAGTCGAGCATCTCAAGATCACCCCGCAGCGCGGCCCCAAAAATGAAAAAATCTCGCTGATGAACTTGTCGCCCGCGTAGAAACCAGCCGTTCAAGAGCAAAGCGCCCAAAGGCGCTTTGCTTTGAATTTCAGTAGCGCAATGGTGAGGCTAGCGGCATTAGCACACCATTCGTCAATACAATGGAGATCCGCATGCCAAATATCTTTACCTTCGGCCTGAATGAGTCTGTGGCGGCCTCCCATAGCATTGCCACGCCAGAGCTGTACAATCTGGTTGGACACAATACTGGCAACCTGGCTTTCCATTACGCGATCAACCGTATTATCGGTACCGTACCGCGAACCGTCTCTTGGAGCACGAACCCTGAGATTATAAACTCGATGGGGGATATTGGGATCATGCCCTGTGCCAACCAGTTGGGAACCCATATGAACATGGGGGGGTTGGCCAATGTTTTCAAACAGCTTAAACCTAACTTCGTCGCCATCGGCCTCGGCGCTCAAGGTGGTGTTGGCCACAATGATATTCCTGTGCTGCCAGAAGGCACTCTCGCTTGGCTGGATGCATTGGTAGCACGCGCAGCTTCAAGCCACCCGAATATCACAGTCCGTGGTGACTATACGCTGCGGGTCCTTGACCATTACGGCTTTGGGGATAAAGCAGTATCTTTGGGCTGCCCATCACTGCTGATCAATAAGGCAACTGATCACGGCGTCAAGCTGCAAGAGTTGTACAAGAAAAAAGTCAGCAAGGTCGCCATTGCCGCAGGGCATCCTAACTGGAAAGCGCTCAGCACACTTGAATCCTCCTTGGTACGCATGATGGAAGATACCAATGGGATGTATATCGTGCAGGCGACCGACGAAGCGGTGGCATTGTCGCGCAATGATTTCGACTCAGTTAATCCAGAATATATTCAAAAACTGAAAGGCTACCTCAAGCTCAACCTTGATGACAGTCAATTTGCTCAGTGGATCCGAAAATACTTTATTTCCTTCTACAACATCCCTGCATGGATGGAGTACTTGCGACGCTTCGATTTCGTGGTGGGTGCGAGAATCCATGGCGTTATGCTCGCGATCCAAGCTGGTGTACCCGGACTCTGCATCGCTCATGATTCACGCATTCGCGAACTGTGTGAAAAATGCAAAATTCCTTTCGTCATGGCTGACGCTGTGAAAGATGGGATAAACGTCCAAGACCTGCAACACTTGGTAGAGTTTGATGGCCAAGCCTTTGACAAAAATCGCCAAATTATCGCCGAACAATACCAAACCTTCCTTCAGCAGAACGGAATTGCCAAGCGCTAACACTATAGCTATTGCTATTGCTTCAGCTTGACTGCAGAGGTGGCTTTCACCTACCCCCGAAAGCCACCCTTCCTCTAATGCACAACAAGCCGCCCCATAAATAAACACTCACCACTCCCAAGACACCAAAACCCAGACCACGCTAAATAAAAAATCCTGACAAACAAAATCAAAACCTACCGATGCCAAAAACCTCAATACCGCTATTATTTCTGACGATTATCACCTCTCTCCAGGCCAGCGGTGCCACATCCCCATTGCAGATTACTGCGCAGCCACACAACATCGAAACCATTTTTGACTGGAGCAAACAACGATGTTTCAAGGAAAACATCCCAGACTCTCCGGCAAGAGCATTTCACTCCATTGATGGCTCGGTATACCTTTATGCTACACACTATAAAAACACCCCCCTGAAAGGCTCGAGCCTTGACAACCTGAAACCTGATTGCAACACGTTATTCTCAGGCTCACTCGATTCAAATCCTGAGCGCTATGATGCCCGTATTTGGCTACAAACTTTTTATAGCACTAACAAAGGCCAAGATATCTACAGCCTCGGTAGTTCCGACTATCACGGCAAATGGTTCAATAATTGCCAGCATAACGACAGCCACGATTGCTGGATGAGCGCAATAGTTCTGGCACACTCTGGAGACGGTGGCAAACACTTCCGCTCTGCTCCCGCCCCACATCATATTGTCGCTAAATCCCCTGCTGGTTTTTCGAATACTCGCAAGGGAGCAACTGGCTTCCTAACAACATCCAATATTGTCATGCTTGGCGAACATTACTACGCATTATTCAACACAGCCCCCTACAAGAAACAAGCCCGCGGAAATTGCTTGGCAAGAACTAATAACTTAGCAAGCCCTAGGTCCTGGCTAGCTTGGAATGGCAAAGCTTTTTCCGACCCACTGTATAAAAATACAGCCCCTCACTCAGACGGCCAATCTTGCAAAATACTAGAAACTCTCCCATACAAAGTTCGCAGCCTGCTATGGCATCCAGCCAGCAAGCAATACATCGCCGTATTTGAAGTAACCAAATTACATAATACCACCAAAAGAATAGACATACAATTTAGCTACGCCCTATCTGAAAACCTAAAAGACTGGAGCAAACCCGAGACCATTATCACACTGAAGGGGAACGAACACTGCCAGAACACTCAAATCGCTGGCGCATACCCTTCAATAATTGACAGCACATCTTCTGATGAAAATTTCGGCACGGTTAATGACACCGCCTACCTCTACTACACAAAGTTCAATCTCAATCAAAGCTGCCAACTAAGTTTCGACCGAGACCTGGTTAGAATCCCAATTCAAATACGGCCAAAGCAATGAGTTATCTGTTAAGCCGATAACGGGCAGCGAAGGGCCTCATATGCCAACATCGGCAAAAGTGGAGCTTGCAATAGATAGTTAATCAGCGTTGCCTATCCGAAAGCTGTGCAAGCAATGCATCCTTGAGGATTGCGAATCGACCTTACGACTCTTTCGCCAGTGCAGTCGACGACTGAAGCAAACCTTTCATCAAACTTTGCTAAGGATGACTCGATGGCTCATAACGCACCTCCCGAGCGAACATTTTCTGCCTTGGCGTAATTTTCTATTGCAGCACGACGCGCATGGTTAGATACTTCATATTTTCTCGGGGAGGACTTATGCAAGGTTCCATTCTGCAAGCCGCACTGGATCGACTGACTGCTAAAAGCAGGAGCGAATTGGTTGAAGCAGTGCAACATTTTAACGAAAACAAATCAGCAAACCCCTCTGTACTTTCTTGCTTCGCTTCCACCCAAGTGAAAGGTGACATCACACACCCAGCTTTGGCAGGCAAGGGCAACGTTCTCATACGCGGAAGTAACAGCGAATCGAATAATTCGAAGATCTCGATCAATGGCAACAATAATATTATTTTTTTGGGACCGCACAGCCGCCTAAGCAATGCAGACATCCGAATAAACTGCAATCACTCAATACTCTATTTTGGCGGATTTACCACAGTAGAGAGCATGACAACCATCCTGAGTGGTGACGAGGGGAAAATTGAGATCGGCGACTTCTGCATGCTTTCTGCACGAATCATAATTGACCGAAGCGATCACCACTCTATTTACGACACCGCTACTGGCCAAAAGATAAACCTGGACCAAGACGTGATCATATCCGATCATGCATGGATAGGTCGCGATGTTCGAATTTCTAAAGGCGCATTCATTGGGCAGGACGCAATTATAGGTCAGTCGTCTCTTGTAACCGGACACGTACTTCCCGGATGTGCTTATGGGGGCGTTCCAGCCAAGCTAATTCGAGAAGGTGTGACTTGGTCTAGAATGAAGTGCGACACTCTAGATCAGATGCGTGAAAGCGACCGCCATCAAAAATTCTTGAAATCCGTAGAGCACATCAAGAGCAGAACCCAATAATCTCTGGCTATTGCCCAATGAGCGTACGGGCAGCGCTGGCAGCCCGTTACCTCGAAAAGAACCGTTGCATGAACATTTCGGCCGCCCAAGGGCCTGGTAAATCTGTCGCAAATCTCGGATGCTGCGGTCATTATGGCCTGACAAATATTTTCCACGTTGTTTGAATGATAAAACTGCGCCGATTGGCCCCCTCCACCCGGTTAGCCTGCGGCGTCCATCGCGCGCCTTCCGTGCGTTTACTCCAAGAAAAATTCTGGTTTGGTCTTTGGATTAAGGATGGAGTACAGTCAAATCCCTCATCCGAGCTACATAACCAACAGCAAGGAGGTACGATGGATCGCGTCGACATTTACAAGTCTCTTGCGGCTCACACGAACGAAAAAGGAAAATTCTTCAAGTACCTGAGAACCCTGCCAATCGATGTTGTTGGCGACCTGATGCTGAATGTTCCCGAACACCACGAAGACCTCAGGCGCATCCTCCCCAGGATGGCACCCGACGAAATCCAGCGTAACTGGAACGGTTCATCCGGTTACGATCTCCTCCTGCAAAGCTGCGCCTTCATGCGCACCCTGGAATGCGGCGTCAACCGCTTCTCGGGGCGTTCACTCGACAATGCCAAAATCCTCGACTTCGGCTGCGGCTGGGGACGGCTGCTGCGCCTCCTCTACAAATTCACCGCGCCCGAGAACATCTACGGCTGCGACCCTTGGGACCAGTCACTGCAGATTTGCGCTGACTGCGGCATCACCGGCAACCTGGCACAATCCGACTATCTTCCCGAAAACCTGCCATTTCCAGGCATGAAGTTCGACTTCATCTACGCCTATTCGGTCTTCACCCACCTGTCCGAAAAAGCCGCACTGGCGGCCGTTTCTGCCTGCCGCAAGCATATTGCCGACGATGGCCTGCTGATCATCACGGTTCGCCCGAAATCGTACTGGGAGGTGCATCCCGACAGCCAGAACCATCTGGTGGTCAAATCGCAGATGATCAAAGATCACGAGCGCAAAGGCTTCGCCTTTACCCCACACGGTGTCGGCACACCGGCACAGGTCAATGGCGAGATCACCTATGGCGACAGTTCGATGACCCTCGACTACATCAAGGATCATTGGCGCGAATGGCAGGTGGTGGGCACCGAGCACTTCCTGCAGGACCCGTATCAGATGCTGGTTTTCCTGAAACCGAAATAACCCCCTCCAACGCGCCCTTCCGATGCGCAGCAACCATTGTTCAATGCGAGCGGTGTCGGAATTTCCGGCGCCGCCGTTCTGACACCTGCCCTAGCGCAGACCAAGGTGCTGTGCCACAATCGGCAGCTTGTCTTTCATGAAATCCGTGGAAAAATCGCTGGGCTTTTTTTGCCAGCGCTTCCTTGGTCAATCGACCGTTGGAGTGGCTTCAACTGGCGTTTCAACCGACATCCAAGCGTGTGATTCATTCATCGGCCCCCAGGCAAAGGTACAGGGCCATGTGATGACGTCGTTTACGTCTTACTTTCAGGTGGAAATCGCTTTGCACAAACGCCTCCGTCTAAACAAACCTATTCGCTTCGAGGCGCAACATCGGCCCCGGGCCTGCATCGTGTGCGAACAGGACAGTGCACACGGTTGTCTGTCGTGTGGGTCTGGAACATTTCATGATTTTTCTGGTCCAGGCTGGACGTTGCGCCCCCGGTGCGCCCTGCCCGCCTGGATGACGACCTATGAACCCGGCGTGGCCAGCCCTGCGAACGGGCTCGCTTGAACACCGCGTACCGGCCTGCTGCCCTTGCTCGGCGTGCCGCGCAGCATAGGGCGCTCGCCCAGAACGCGAATACAACGCTGACAGACCTGATGAATAACCGAATAGGTAGACCAAGCCTGTGAGAATGGGAATTCTTATATGCCTCAAATGAAGCAACGTATAAAAAACGAGATTTATGAGGCGTACCGTAAGCTGCCTCTGTCTACTGATAGTCGCTTGAAGTTCAGGCACTTGTTGTTCAGTAATTTTTCTTTCATTTTCAAAGACCTCTACGCCTACAAGTGCTGGCTGGATTATCAGCAGAAACTGGAGGCGCCGGCCGCCGTCGCCGCAGTCCAGGCGCCGCCCGCATCCGCCGCGTTCAGCGCCAGGGCACTGCCTGACGCCGATGGCATTTGGGAATGGCAGGACTACCCCAGCGTTCGCGCGCGCATCGCCCAGGCCAAGGCTGCTGATCGCGCCAGCCGGCCGGTCGAGCCCATCGCGACGCTGGACTTCAGCCCGCAAGAGCTGGCTGAAAAAGCAGCACGCCTGCGCTTCCGCGACCCGGGCCCGGCGCCACGAGTGTCGGTGATCGTTCCGGTGTACAACAATGTCAAGCTAACGATCGAATGCCTGGCATCCCTCGCCCGGCACATGCCTTCGGGCATGCCGGTCGAGATCATCGTCGCGGACGATGCCTCCAGCGACGACACCCAGGCACTGCTGGGCACGCTGGCCAACATCCGCTACCTGCGCCACGAGCAGAACGTGGGCTTCCTGCGCAACTGCAATCGCGCCATGGCCAAGGTCAATGGCCAGTACACGGTCTACCTGAACAACGATGTGCAGGTCACCGCCGGCTGGCTCGAAGCGCTGCTGGCCACCTTCGATCGATACGACAATGTCGGCGCCGTCGGGCCCAAGTTCGTCTACCCCAGCGGCCACCTGCAGGAGGCGGGCGCAGCGCTGGCCACCGACGGCACCGCGACCATGGTCGGTTTTGGCGAAAACCCCAACGAACCGCGCTTCAACTACACCCGTCGCGTGGACTACGTTTCCGGTGCGTGCCTGATGGCCCCCACCGCCCTGCTCAAGCGCCTTGGCGGCTTCTCGGAAGAGTTTCTGCCGTGCTACTGCGAAGACAGCGACCTGTGCCTGAGCATTCGCGCCGACGGCCATGAAATCTATTACAACCCACAGGCCACCATCATCCATCACCTGTCCAAGACCACTGCGGCCACCGACAGCGATTTCAAGATGGCCTGTATCTCCAAGAACATCAGCGTGCTGAACCGCAAGTGGGCGTCGTCGATCGAAAAGAACTTCGACCCTCGGCTCATCGCGTTCTTCCTGCCGCAATTCCATCCGGTGCCGGAGAACGACTTATGGTGGGGCAAAGGCTTCACCGAATGGACCAACGTCAGCAAGGCTTACCCGAACTTCGTCGGCCACTACCAGCCACGTATCCCAGCTGACCTTGGCTACTACGACCTGCGCCTGACAGAAGTACTCAAGGCCCAGGCCGAACTGGCCCAGCGCTACGGCATCCACGGCTTCTGCTTCTATTACTACTGGTTCGATGGCCACCGCTTGCTGGAGCGCCCGGTAGAGCAACTGCTGCTCAGCGACAAGCCTGATATCCCGTTCTGCCTGTGCTGGGCCAACGAAAACTGGACCCGGCGCTGGGACGGTATGGAGCAGGAAGTGCTGATGGCACAGGCCCATACCGACGAGGATGACGTCGCAGTCATTTACGACTTGATGCGTTTCTTCAAAGACGACCGCTACATCAAGATCGACGGCCGCCCGCTGATCCTGATCTACCGCGTCACCTTGTTCCCCGACTTCGCCAAAACCGCTGCCACGTGGCGCAAGGTGTGCCGCGAGCAAGGGCTGGGTGAAATCTACATCGCCATGGTCGAGTCGTTCGAACTGGCCCAGGCCAATACGCCGCCTTCTGCGTTCGGCTGCGACGCTGCAGTGGAATTCCCGCCGCAAGGCATGGCAGAGATCAAGCCACCAAGCGGCGCTGTGGTAAACCCGGAGTTCACCGGGAATGTTGCAGATTATCGTGACGTCGCCGTGCGCTACGCATCGCGCCCTGCCCCAGGCTACACCCGCTTCAAGGGCGCAATGCCGGGCTGGGACAATACCGCACGGCGCCAGCACGCCGGGTTCTGCTTCGAGCAGGCTACGCCCGGGGCCTTCCAGGCATGGCTGGAGGAGTCGATTACCGACACCCGCGAGCAGAACTTCGGCGACGAGCGCCTGGTGTTCATCAACGCCTGGAACGAATGGGCCGAGGGCGCCTATCTGGAGCCTGACCGCCGGTTCGGCCACACCTACCTCGAAGCGGTAAGCAACGCGCTGGACGCCTCGCGTCTGCTGAAAAAAAACTGAACGGCTGAATAGCGATGACTCAGATCATTAACGACAGTAGAGACGTATGCCTCGCGGGCCATCCCTTCGCCCCCATCGGCATGGGCGAACACGTACGCGCTACGTTTCGCTCGCTGAGGGCGGCCTACGCCACGCCTCAGGTGCACGACATCTATAAGATGGTCCAGCCCAACAAGGCGGAAGTCGCCGAATTTGGCCAGGCCATGGTGGAAAACCCGGCGCCTATCAACATCTTCCACATCAATGGCAACGAAGTGAAGCCGGTGTGGGAGCACATCAGCCACTCGCGCCCGTGGACCGGCTACAACATTGTCTACCCATTGTGGGAGCTACCCCGCTACCCCGAAGAGTGGGCGGTAGAGCTCGACCGTTTCGATGAAATCTGGGCCGCTTCGCGCTTTGTCATGGAGGGCCTCCAGGCGGCGTGCAAGAAGCCCGTGATACACATGCCCCTGGCCACCGAAATCAACCTCGACACGTTCATGAGCCGTCGCTACTTCGGTTTGCCGGAAGCGGACTATGTGTTCCTGTTCTTCTACGATTTGCGTTCCTACTCGACGCGCAAGAACCCTGAGGGTGTGTTGCACGCGTTCAGAAAGTTGATGGAGAAACGGCCTTTCACCAAAACGCACCTGGTGATCAAGGTGAACGGGGTCGATATGAACCCGCAAGCCTACGAGGCCCTCAAGGCCGAGGTCCACGACCTGCACAACCGGGTGACGCTGATCGACCGCATGATGAGCAGCAGCGAGGTCAAGAACCTGCTGCGCTGCAGTGACTGCTTCGTGTCGCTGCACCGTTCCGAAGGCTACGGCTTCGGTATCGCCGAAGCGATGGCGCTGGGCAAGCCGGTGATAGCCACCGCCTACTCGGGGAACATGGACTTCATGACCGAGGACACCAGCCTGGCGGTGGATTATCACCTGATCCCGGTGCTGGAAGGCGAGTATCCGCACCACGAGGGCCAGCGCTGGGCAGACCCGGACTATGAGCAAGCTGCCAGGTACATGGTCAAACTGGTCGATGAGCCAGAAATGGGCCGTGCCGTCGGCAAGCGTGCACGCCTGCACATGCAGAACTACTTCGACTACCGCTACACCGGCTTGCGCTACCGCGAACGCCTGAACGAGATTCGCCAGATGCTCGCCAAGGCCTGACCCCCGTCAGCGTTGCCGCCGCAAAAAAAAGCGCCTGAGCATACTCAGGCGCTTTTTCATTCAGCTGGCGGTGACTCAGCCAGCCGCTATCTGTTCCCGCCAGTAATCGAGGATACTTTCCACCGTCTGCGCCAGCGGCGTGGCAGGCGCCCAGCCCAGCTCCGCGAGAATGCGCCGATTGCTACCCGCCGCCACCGGGATGTCCGAAGGACGCAGGCGCTCAGGGTCGGTCTGCACCTCAATTGGCACCGTGGTGTGCGCCAGCAATTCATCGAGCACCGCGCGGATCTTGCGGCTTGAGCCGGACGAGATGTTGTAGACCCGATGCTCAAGCCTGCCCACCGGCACCCCGACCAGCCTTGCATAGGCGTCGCACACATCCTCGACACTGAGGAAATCGCGGCTCGCCTCGAGGTTGCCGACCTTGAGCACCGGCGGCTGCAAACCGGCTTCGATCAGGGCGATCTGCCTGGCAAACGACGCCGTCACGAAGTCGGCGCTTTGCCCCGGGCCAATATGGTTGAACGGCCGGACGATAACGCCGCTCAACCCTTGGCGCAGGTACTGCGTTACCGCCAATTCGGCGGCCAGCTTGCTGGCTGCGTAAGGGTTCATCGGCGCACAGGCCGCGTCCTCCTCCAGCAGCTCGCCGCGCTTGAAGGTTTCGCCGTAGACTTCGGACGAGCTGACGAACAGGGTGAAGCAATCAGGCGCGTGGGCCTTGAGCGACTCCATCAGGTTCAGCGTGCCGATGACATTAGTGTTCCAGGTCAGCATCGGGTTCTTGAAGCTGACTGCCACATTGGAAACTGCAGCCAGGTGAATCAGGTGCGTCGGCCGAACCCGTTGGATGACCGCGTCGACGCTGGTGCGGTCGCAGATGTCCATCACCTCGTAGTGGTGGCCGCTGTCTGTCGGTGCAGGCGACGATGCGACCGAGCCAAACACTTCATGGCGGTCGGCCAGCAAGCGCCGGTGCAGCACCTTCCCGACAAAACCACTGGCCCCGGTCAACAGGATCCTGGTCATGGTTGAAACTCCAGATCGGTTGCACGAGCGTTTCACCCGCGTGGCGAAACGCTCAGGCTCCTTGGTGGGCGAGTATCAGAAGGAGAACCCTTGCTGGTTACGGCGCAGGTCGGCCTCGACCATCATGCGGCACAGCTCTTCGAGGGTGGTCTTGGCTTCCCAGCCCAGCACGTTCTTGGCCTTTTCCGGGTTGCCGAGCAGCAGGTCGACTTCGGTGGGACGATAGAACTTGGGGTTGACCGCAACGAGGGTCTTGCCGGTGGCATCGTCGATACCGATTTCATTCTCGTCCTTGCCCTGCCAGGCAATGTTGATGTCGACCGCCTTGCAAGCGAGGGTGACGAAATCACGAACCGACTCGGTGCGGTTGGTGGCGAGCACGAAGGTGTCCGGCTCGTCGACCTGCAGCATGCGCCACATACCTTCGACGTACTCCTTGGCAAAGCCCCAGTCGCGCTTGGCGTCGAGGTTGCCAAGCTGTAGCAGGTCCAGCTTGCCCTGCTTGATCTTGGCCACGGAGTCGGTGATCTTGCGGGTCACGAACTCACGGCCGCGCAGGGGCGATTCGTGGTTGAACAGAATGCCGCTGGTACCGAAGATGCCATACGACTCACGGTAGTTGATGGTCATCCAGTGCGCGTAGAGCTTGGCCACACCGTAAGGGCTGCGGGGGTAGAACGGGGTGCTTTCGACCTGAGGCACTTCCTGTACCTTGCCGAACATCTCGGAAGTAGAGGCCTGGTAGAAACGCACCTTAGGGTTGACGATGCGGATGGCTTCCAGCAGGTTGACGGCGCCCAGGCCGGTGATTTCAGAAGTGGTGATCGGCTGGTCGAAGGACACCCCGACAAAGCTCTGTGCTGCCAGGTTGTACACTTCCGTCGCCTGGGTGGTTTCCAGCAGGCGGATGCTGGACGACAGGTCGGTCAGGTCATACTCGACCAAGTGCAGGTTGGGGTGCTGATCAAGGCCCAGTTCGCTCAGGCGCCAGAAGTTCACCGAACTGGTGCGCCGGTAGGTGCCGTACACGGTATAGCCTTTGCCCAGCAGCAGCTCTGCCAGATAGGCTCCATCCTGGCCTGTGATACCCGTGACGATAGCGATCATATATCCTCCGAAAATATTCCCTGCGGTGCCTGATAGGCTGCAATTGGTTGGTAGACCAGCAGCGCGACATGATACTGGCTAAGCGTCGCCAAGACGAGGATAGCGGCCAGGTGCTTTTGCTCAGGATCGAGACAATGCGGTAATGGCTGGATTCCGCTTCGCCATAAGTTCGAGCTTTATCGGAATTTTCCTACAATATGCTGCAAATAAATGGCAGCAATCGCCCGGCCATACCTTTTTGGCTGGCAGTGCCGGCGGGCACCTATTATCGCGAGCTATGAATCATCAGGTATACTTTCGCCAGCCGTCTTTATGGTTAAGCCGTTCGAATATGGACTATGCAGACTCCATTCGGAATCTGTCAGAACCTCAAGGTAGAAAACTCTCGTGAAGATCCTAGTAACAGGCGGTGCCGGCTTCATCGGCTCGGCAGTCGTGCGCCACATCATTTCCAGCACCGAAGATTCGGTGGTCAACGTCGACAAGCTGACCTACGCCGGCAACCTGGAGTCGCTGCAGTCAGTCGAGCAGAACGCACGCTATGCGTTCGAACGCGTCGACATCTGCGATCGCGCCGAACTCGACCGCGTGTTCCGCGAGCACCAGCCTGACGCCGTGATGCACCTGGCCGCCGAATCCCACGTCGACCGCTCCATCAGCGGCCCGTCCGAATTCATCCAGACCAACATCATCGGCACCTACAACCTGCTGGAAGCCGCACGCGGCTACTGGGCTGCCCTGGACGAAACGCGCAAGGCGGCGTTCCGCTTCCACCACATTTCCACCGATGAAGTGTATGGCGACCTTGAAGGCCCGGAAGACCTGTTCACCGAGACCACGCCCTACCAGCCAAGCTCGCCGTACTCGGCCAGCAAGGCCAGCTCCGACCACCTGGTACGCGCCTGGGCACGTACTTACGGTCTGCCGACCCTGGTCACCAACTGCTCGAACAACTACGGCCCGTTCCACTTCCCGGAAAAACTCATCCCGCTGGTGATCCTCAATGCACTGGAAGGCAAGCCGCTGCCTATCTACGGCAAGGGTGACCAGATTCGCGACTGGCTGTACGTCGAAGACCACGCCCGCGCGCTGTACAAGGTGGTGACCGAAGGTGAGGTAGGCGAAACCTACAACATCGGCGGCCACAACGAGAAACAGAACATCGAAGTGGTGCGCACCGTCTGCGCCCTGCTCGACGAGCTACGCCCCGATTCGGCGTTCCGCCCGCATGTCGAACTGCTGACCTACGTACAGGATCGTCCAGGCCACGACCTTCGTTACGCGATCGACGCCAGCAAGATCCAGCGTGAGCTGGGCTGGGTACCGGAAGAAACCTTCGAATCGGGCATCCGCAAGACCGTGCAGTGGTACCTGGACAACCCTGAGTGGGTCGCGCATGTGAAAAGCGGCAGCTACCAGCAATGGATCGATTCCAACTACACCACTCGTACAGGCCAGGCATGAAGATTCTCCTGCTGGGTAAAAACGGCCAGGTCGGCTGGGAGCTGCAGCGGGCACTGAGCGTGCTCGGCGAAGTGGTAGCCCTGGACCGCCACCTGGCGCCGACTGCCTATGGCGAACTGGCCGGCGACCTGTCGGACCTCAACGGCTTGCGCGACACCATCCGCGCTGTAGCACCTCAGGTAATCGTCAACGCGGCGGCCTACACCGCTGTCGACAAGGCCGAGAGCGATCGCGAACTTGCCCATACGGTCAACGCCCTGGCCAGCCAGGTAATGGCTGAAGAAGCCAAGCGCCTCGACGCCTGGCTGGTGCATTACTCCACCGACTACGTGTTCGACGGCAGCGGTTCGGCCCCCTGGCAGGAAACCGACGCTGTGGCGCCGGTCAACTACTACGGCGCCACCAAGCTCGAGGGTGAGCAGCTGATTGCCGCCTCGGGCTGCAAGCACCTGATCTTCCGCACCAGCTGGGTGTATGCGGCACGGGGCAACAACTTTGCCAAGACCATGCTGCGCCTGGCCAAGGACAGGCAGACGCTGAACGTCATCGCCGACCAGGTCGGCGTGCCTACCGGTGCCGACCTGCTGGCCGACGTGGCCGTGGCCGCGCTGCAGCAAGCCCTGCGCAACCCTGAGCTGGGTGGCATCTACCACCTGGCCCCGGCTGGTGAAACCAGCTGGCACGCCTACGCCAGCTTCGTCATCGAGTTCGCCCGCAGCCTGGGTGAAACCCTGACCGTGGAAGCGGTCAACCCGATCCCGACCACCGAGTACCCGACGCCCGCCAAACGGCCGTTGAACTCGCGCCTGGCCACCGCAAAACTGCGCAACGCTTTTTCTCTGCACTTGCCGGATTGGCAAAGTGGTGTCACCCGCATGCTTATGGAAGCTTTGAATAAATGAACACGACCAATCGTAAAGGGATCATTCTGGCTGGCGGTTCGGGTACGCGTCTGCACCCGCTGACCCTGGGCGTTTCCAAGCAGATGCTACCCATCTACGACAAACCGATGATCTTCTACCCGCTGTCGGTGCTGATGTTGGCCGGCATGCGCGAAATCCTGATCATCTCCACCCCGGAAGACCTGCCTGCGTTTCGCAAGCTGCTGGGTGATGGCAGCCAGTACGGCGTGCAGCTGAGCTACGCCGAACAACCAAGCCCGGACGGCTTGGCGCAGGCGTTTATCATTGGCGAAGAGTTCATCGGCAAGGACCCTTGCTGCCTGATCCTGGGCGACAACATCTTCTACGGCCAGCACTTCTCCGACAATCTGCGCACGGCAACCAACCAGACCGAAGGCGCCACCGTGTTCGGTTACCACGTTGCCGACCCGGAGCGCTTCGG
Organism: Pseudomonas sp. LRP2-20; assembly: GCF_024349685.1. NCBI lineage: Bacteria > Pseudomonadati > Pseudomonadota > Gammaproteobacteria > Pseudomonadales > Pseudomonadaceae > Pseudomonas > Pseudomonas sp. LR2-20. Next base: position 4,570,808 of record NZ_AP025944.1, read on the forward strand.
CGTGGTCGAGTTCGATGCCAACGGCCGCGCCCTGAGCATCGAAGAAAAGCCGGCCAAGCCCAAGTCCAGCTACGCGGTGACCGGCCTGTACTTCTACGACAACCAGGTCGTGGAAATTGCCAAGAACATCAAGCCATCGCCTCGTGGCGAGCTCGAAATCACCGACGTGAACAGTGCCTACCTGGCTCAGAAGAACCTCAGCGTCGAGATTCTCGGCCGTGGCTTCGCCTGGCTCGATACCGGTACCCATCAGTCGCTGATGGAAGCCAGTCACTTCATCCAGACCATCGAAGAGCGCCAAGGCTGGAAAGTGGCTTGCCTTGAAGAAATTGCCTACACCAACGGCTGGATCAGCGAAGAACAGGTGGCCAGCCAGGCAGACAAGCTCAAGAAAACCGGCTACGGCCAGTACTTGCAGCGCCTTCTGGAGCCAGGTCACCACTGAGCATGCCAGCCGCTACCCACGTGTTAGGCATGGCCGCTGCGCCAGCCAAGGTAGCCGTGCTGCTCGCGGCTTATAACGGCCGCGAATGGATAGAGGCGCAATTGGCCTCTATCCAGGCTCAGGTGCGGGTCGACGTCGATATTTATATCAGCGTCGACCCCTCCACCGATGGTACCGAGGTATGGTGCGCCGAATATGCCCTCGCGCACTCCAACGTTGTACTCCTCCCCCCCTCCGGCCCGTTCAAGGGCGCTTCACGCAACTTCTTCCGCCTGATCAGGGATGTCGACCTTTCGACGTACGACTACGTGGCATTTTCCGATCAGGATGATCTGTGGTACGCAGACAAACTCGAACGGGCCGTGACGGCACTGCGCGATAGTCAAGCCGACGGTTATTCGAGCAATGTGGTTGCGTTCTGGAAGAATGGGCGGCGACTGCTTGTGAACAAGGCACAACCCCAGGTGCGCTGGGATCACCTGTTCGAAGCTGCAGGCCCTGGTTGCACCTATGTGCTGAGCCAGGCGCTGGCGTCAGCGTTCAAGGCAAAGATTCTGAGCTGCTGGGATGCGGCGCAGGGGGTCGACCTTCACGACTGGTTCTGCTACGCCTTTGCCCGCAGCCAGGGTTACCGATGGATGATCGATCCTGAGCCGGGGCTGGATTACCGGCAGCATGAACGCAATCAGGTCGGGGTCAACAATGGCGTAGCGTCCGCCCTCGCCAGGTGGCGGAAGATCACCGATGGCTGGTGGTTCAGCCAGGTCTGGCTGACCGCTTCGCTGCTGGAAATCGCCAACCCGTTCATGGGCCTCGATGGCTACCATGGCAAGGCGTTCGCCTGGTTGAAGATGGCCTGCAACAGCACCAAGTGTCGTCGCCGAACCCGCGACCGGGCAGTACTGTCACTCATTTGCCTGTACAAGGCAGCGTTTGACCGGCGTTGATCTGGTGGGAGGGCTGAGGCGAGGGATGTGGCGCCCGAGAGCTCGGGCGCCGCTTTAGCGGCGCTTCGCAAGGAATGCTCACGCCCACCGGGCGCATGCAAATTGCCCCGCCAGGCACGAGCTTGGCTCGCGCCTGGCGCTAGCGTTGCTTACACCACACCTCGACCGCAGTAGTGATCATCCAGCGCCACTTCGCCCAGCAGCTTCAGCTCATCAGTAGAGTGCTTCGAGAAGAACTCTTCAGCCAGCGCCCGACTGGCTTCAATCGACGGGGCAAAGCTGCTCAGCAAGGTAGTACGGACCTGTAGCGCATCCTTGGCGAATTGCAGCACGCCATCGCGCAGCTCGGCACGGAACGCATCCCCCTCGAGCTCCAGCGCAGACAGCTCGCGGTGCTGTGCCTCGACGTTGACACCATCGACCGACATGTACTTCACCACCTGCCCATCGCTGGAGCTGAGCAATTTCTCCAGCTCGAAGCTACGCAAGTACATGATCGGCGCGGCAAGGCTGTGCTCGACGTTGTGCATCAGGCAACCGCGGGCAATCACACCATGCTGCTCCGCCACCGGGATCGAACGCTCATCGGTCGCCAGATAATAACCGTGCACCGGCTGCCCGGTGAGTTTGCACAGGTAATTCTGGATGGTGGCGCCGTAACCGACGTCCACCACCGCGTTTTTCCCGGCATCCAGGCCCATGCTTTTGAGGTACAGCGTCAGTGCATCACGCTCCTGCGAGGCCTCCTTGAAGATGACATCGGCCAGCTTGGTCAGCAGTGGCTGCACGGGCGTCAGATCGTCGTTGCGGACTTCTACCTGGGTGTCCTTGCCAATTTGCAACTCGGCTTGCAGCTCGCTCCATCGGGCATCGCTCAGCTCCAGGCCGAAGCGCTCGAGCAGGTAATTGGCCGCCGTATTCAAGTAATAGTCGCCCTTGCCGAGGGCGAAAACATCGTCCAGGGTCTGCAGTAATGGCACACTGCACGTACGGCGGGACACCACCAGATAATCCGCTGGCGGGGCGTCCTCCACACCTTGCACCCACACGTCATAGACCGCTTTCATCAATTGCCCTTCACGCGCCAGGAAGTGCAAGCGCTCGACGCCATCGAGCCGCGCGTTATCGATTAGCCATTGCGACATACCGGTGAGCATCGGCCCAAGCAGGCTGTATCCAATGTTGTACGGTGTGGCATGGAACAGTGAACCTGGGTTCAGGTCGGGGTAGACCACCGCCTGGAAGTTCTTTCTGAACAGCAGGCCAAGGGTCAATTCGGCGTTGAGATCAGGGATGGCCTCGTACCTTTCCACGATCCTGCGCAAGCGTGGCGTCCCCCTGGCCAGTTCCGTCGGACGCAGAACATGCAGGCCGACACAGCCTTTGTCGCAAGGGACCTGCAAGTCCGAACGCTCGTTGTCACCGACCATTATGAATTCGCCAGGCTGCAGGCCATAGGCTTGCAGCACGTGGTCGTAGAGCTGCCCGGTATCCTTGCGCAGGCCCACTTCGTTGGACAGGAAGAACTCGCTCCAGCCGTGCACGCCATGAGCGTTCAATGCCTGGATAATCAGAGCCTTGGGCAGGAACATGTCGGAAATCAGCACAACCGGCTTGCCGGTGGCCTTGGCGCGCTCGAACAACTCTACGCCACCGCTACGGGCGGAAAGCGAGTTGTACTCAATGCGCTCTTCCAGCTCACGGATAGCTGCGACGTCCTCGACTGCCAAGCGCGTCATCTGCTGGAAGACCTGGTAGATATCACCCAGGTCGACATCCGCGCCCTTTTGCGTGCGCGCCTCGCCTTCAGCCACCACTCGGTACTGGCTGAACATCGCCGCCAGGTGCTCGGGTAGGTTGGCCGCAACAATACGCTTGGTCGATTCCGCATCAATCAGCGGACGGCAGATCAAGGTGTCGAAAATGTCGAAGCCAATGCACTTGATGTCCGGATTGGCCAAGGCGTCCACCAGCGACTGGAATGGACGGGCTGTGGATTGCTCCAGGCGCCAGGCGGACCAGCTCGGCGCCTGCATGTCCTGTAGGATCGCAGGTGGCAGGCCCTGCTTGCGCCCACTGAGCCCAAGCAGTCGCTCCAGACAGTGCGCGAAGGTGCCATCAGTCTGGCCGGCCTCTTCGACAAAGTCGGTGATGGTGATGTTGGCGTCGAACAACGGACGCAATGCGTCGCCCCGGGCCCAGAACATTGAACCTGCGGGGAAATCGAAATAACCCTGCGGTACCGGCGCGATACCCAACCGAGCACACCAGGCAGTACCCATCGCCTTGTTGGCCAGCCAGGTGTTGGCCTGATGCGGGATCGACTTGTAGTTCTGCGGGTAGACAATCCCTTTGCCCTGGTTCAGCAGGCTGAAGATCCGGCGGATCTGCAGCGAGCTGCCGAGCAGCTGACTGCTCAGGTACTCCCTCCAGCCCTCGGTAGCGCCGGCGTTGTACAGCGACTTCTTGCTGTGCAAGTGCGCGATGTAATCGTAGCCGCGCAACGCCTCACCAAAGGTACAGAACATCGGCGCAATGTCTCGCCCGCGGTTTTCCACGACCTTGATAGTCAGCGCCTTGCACTGTTCAAGCTTGGCAAAAGCGTCACGGCAAGCCAGCTCGCCCTGGGCATCCTTCACCGACACGTAAAGGTCATAGGCAAACGGCATATGCTTCAGATGACCGGCAAATTCCGCCGCCAGATCCTCGTAGTACATATGCAGGTGAATCGCAATGCGGCCTTGCACCTGATCGACCGGCTCGATGCTATCGATGGCAATCAGCGAAACATCTGCGATGTCGAGGTGGGCTTGGCTACCGTTCTTCCACCACTCGTAATGCGGGCTGCCGCGGAACACGAAGTCCAGATTGCGGTAGCTCCAGTCCAGGACCGGCGTGCGGTACTTGGGCGGAATGGCCCAGTAGACCGGTTTGATCTGCTCCAGCACACGGCGGCGCAAGCCACCCGCCACGAGCGGCCGCTCGCCGCGAACGGCACGGGACAGAAGCCGCAATGGCCCAGTCACCTTCCAGCTGGCCGACTGATGAATATCCTGCAGGGTGTTGGCGAAATCGACAGCCACCTTTTTGTTCTGCTCTTTGGCCTGCGCAAGTTGCAACTGCAGGCTTTGCAGCTGGTCAGTCGCCTTTGTCGCAGCAGTCTGTGCGTGGGCCAGTTCTTCTTGGGCCAGTGCCAGCGCTTGTTGCTGCGCAGCCAGTTGCTCGCGAAGCATTTCACACTCTGCCGCATGCGCGCGCTGCGCATCCTCGTCGACCTGCTTCTGCAGGCTGGCATTCTCTTGGCGCAAGCGCTCGATAAGGCGAAAATCTGGCGGATCCTGGTGGAAATTGATCAACTCGTCCGAGCCTGGTAGCCGGCCGTTGTCGAAGTCCTCCAACGCGTGGAGCATCTTTTTGTCGAACTGGTCTTGCAGCGACTGGCTCTTGGCGAACACCGCAACGAAGTCGTTCCAGGCGCCATCCATGTTGTCGGCTGCGCGATGGCCGATGAACGACTCCAGCAGGACAGGATCATAACCGCTGCGCTTGGCCCAAGTGACCAGGGCATTACCGGCGTCAGGGTAGAAGCGCCAGCAGTCCACAGGCCAGCGGTGCACATAGCCATTGCTCGGCGCATTGATGTAGACAATACCGGTCGGCTTTAGAATACGCAGGATTTCATTGAACACCAGCCAGAACATATCCGAGTGTTCAAAGCACGAACTGCAGACAATGGCGTCAATACTTTCATCTTCGAAAGGCAGCTTATACGGATCGTCGAGAATGACATCAACGCCCTTGCCTTCGACAAAGTCCACACCGATATACTGAAGATCCTCAGGACACACATCTTTTATCGAGCCATTGACGTTTTGCGCCCCGATATCAACGACCGTGGAACCAGCAGGTAAGTTGTTGCGGTAGGTCTCGAAAAACAACCGGCCAAAATTAAGTGCGGAGAGATGCATTTATAAGCCTGCTTCAGTAACGGTACTTAGCTCAATGCCCAACATCGGTATGCCAATCAGACCGGATGCCGATGGGTCATTGCTGGAGTGGAAAATAATCGCGTCATGAATCCAGTGATGTTGCGTGTGATCCCGTTGATCACCGTCAGCAATGGCAACCTGGATAGAATAGTCCCCCTGCGCCAGCCAAGGCATGGCGAAGGTGAAACTGGCCGTTAGTGCCTCGCCTGCATCAGCGCTGGCAGGCACACTGTCCTTGATGTTCAGCGTGTTGCTGCCAAACAGGAACTGGCCAAGCCGGTCCTTGACGAAAAAACCCATGATCGGGCTGCGCAGGGCGTCAAGCGCCACCGCATGAATCGACAGCGTGACCACTTCACCGCCTTTCACAGTGCGGATGTCGCTTCCATCTTCGGCGGTAACGCTGACATGTTTGATTTGCGCGCCCAACGGCCCCATTTGCGCGGAAGCCGCCAGGTTAGGCTTGAAGAGGCTGGGCTCGCCGGCGCTCGCGTAGTGGCGCTCGTTCGCCCAGATCTTTCTGAGCTTGCTGGCGGTGGGGGTAACATCATCGGCAAGGCTTTGCTCGCCTTGTTTCTTCGTGGCGCCGAGGATGTAAGTCAGGTAATTCTCGCAGGTCTGCTTGGCTTCGCCGAGCTCCTTCATCTGACCATCTGCAAGCCACAGCGCCTTGTCGCACAAGGCAATGACCGAGCTGCTGTCGTGGCTGACGAAGAGCAGTGTCTTCTCTTCCTTGAACTTGCGCAGGAAGCGCATGCACTTCTGAGTGAATACCGCATCGCCGACCGCCAACGCCTCGTCGATGATCAGGATGTCGGCATCGACATGAACGATGGTGGCAAAGGCCAAGCGCACGAACATGCCGCTGGAGTAGGTCTTGACCGGCTGATCGATGAAGTCGCGGATCTCCGAGAAGTCGACGATGTCATCAAAGCGGGCATCGGTCTCCTCCTTGCTCAAACCATAGAAAGCGGCACTCAGGTAGACGTTTTCGCGCCCAGTGAATTCAGGGTTGAAACCTGCACCCAGCTCCAACAATGCCGCCACTTTGCCAAACGTCTGCACCTGTCCGTGACTGGGACTAAGCGTGCCGCAAATCAGTTGCAGCAGTGTCGACTTGCCTGAACCGTTCCGGCCGATGATGCCAAGCGTCTCCCCCTTGTTAAGGGTGAACGAAACGTCGTTCAGCGCCCAGAACTCGCGGCCGTAAGTTTTCGGCCCAGCTCCTAGCGCTCGCCTGATGCGAGGCATGATCGATTGCTTGAGGCGGTCCTGAGGTTTGTTATAGATGTGGAAGCACTTCGATACGGAAGTTACAACGATCGCCGCGTCTGCGTTGCTGTCGGTATTAAAGGACATCGGCGAACCCCTTTCTCGTTCTCTGGAACCATGCGTAGCCAACCCAGGCGACTGCCACCGCCATGAGCGAATATAGGCCCAGGCCGGCCCAGTCTGGAGTATGGCCCCATATCAATACTTCCCTGACCTGCTCGATGATGAAGGTCAGCGGATTGGCGTTCATCAGCGGGCGCATGTTTTCGGGTAGCGAGCTGACCGGGAAGAAAACAGGGGAAAGGAACAACATGACCATGGTGATGATGCCGATGGTTTGCCCGACATCCCGCAGGTACACACCCAGCGACGCCAGGATCCAGGCCAAGCCTTGCACGAAGATGATGTACGGCAGCACAACCAGAGGCACAAGCAGCATGGTGCTGTGCAGATTGCCATCCACCACGACTATCGCACCCAGCAGCACCAGCAGGCTGACACCGGTGTGAAACAGAGCCGCGCACATGGAGATGACCGGCAAAATCTCCAGCGGAAAGACCACTTTCTTCACGTAGTTGACATTGGCCAGAATCAGGCCCGGCGCTCGGTTCAGCACCTCGGCGAACAGCCCGTGAACGATCATGCCGGCAAACAGCAGCACGGCAAAATCACCCTTGCCTTCATCCGCCGAGGTCGTCCAGCGAGCCTTGAATACCACAGAGAATACGAAGGTGTAGACCGCCAACATGAACAGGGGATTCAGGAAGGACCACAAAAGCCCCATCATCGAGCCCTTGTAACGACCGATGACTTCGCGGCGTGTCATCTGCATGATCAGCCGGCGGTGCTGCCACAAGTTGCTGACTAGCGCCCACGGTGAAATGGGGGCTCGCGAGTGTGGGTTCATTCATTTACCTCGGGTTTATTCGGACTGTCCGTCGTCCCCGCGCCTTCCCTCACCGCTCGGGGGCGAGCAGTGACGGGGGCAGACAGGAGGTCTCAGGCGAAGGTATCGGCATCGTCAAAGGACTGGGCTTTCTGATCCTTTGCCGACAGCGCAGGCTCGCCTTCGAATGGCCACTCGATGGCAACGGTAGGGTCGTTCCAGGCCAGGCTGCGCTCGTGCTGAGGAGCCCAGTAATCGGTGGTCTTGTAGAGGAACTCGGCGCTTTCCGACAGCACCACGAAACCATGGGCAAAACCTTCGGGAACCCACAGCTGACGCTTGTTTTCGGCACTCAGGTGCACCCCGACCCATTTGCCGAAGGTTTTCGAACTTCTGCGCATGTCAACGGCAACGTCGAATACTTCGCCGTGCACCACCCGCACCAACTTCCCTTGCGGTTGCTGGATCTGGTAATGCATGCCACGAAGCACACCCTTCACCGAGCGCGAATGGTTGTCCTGTACGAAGTTAACTGGCCGGCCCACTACTTCTTCAAATACCTTCTGGTTGAAACTTTCAAAGAAGAAACCGCGATCATCGCCGAATACCTGAGGCTCGAATACAATCACTTCCGGAATGTCTTGCTGTATTGCTTTCATGAAATACCTGTCTCCTAAGCCGAACGAGCGTTGCAGCGAGCCTTGGCTATCACCGCAGCCAGTCTTGGACTGGCGTATGCTCCAGGGCAATGTGTAGTTTCAAATCCTGGCCAGAAGCGCAGCGATTATGAGTGTGATGTTACCTACAAATGTCTGGCGATACACACCTGACCTACGAAACTCGCAGAGCCGCCTGGCGAAACCTGAGCGCCGGCCTACCGCGAAATGCTCCAGTACGTTGCGGTTTTCCTGCGTCAATAACGGTTGCATGGCCTGGAGGATCCTCAGGTTTGCATCGTTCCATTCAACAAAACGGCCGGACAGCATCTTGCGCAGGCGCCTGAGTCGATCAACGAGGCGGTTGTTGCCGCCGATGAGGTTATTGCCGTGCTGGCGATACTCGAGGCTGGGCTGGGCGTCGTAGACAGCGTCACCGCCGCATGCGGTTACCAGCATGTACGCCAGCCAGTCATGAGCAACGATATGAGCATCCTCCGGCAGTTGAATCAGTACGTCGCGAGCTGCCTGATTGATCAACATGGTGTTGGCACCGGCCAGACTCTGCACCAGTGCGTTCCGGAACGAAGGAGGGCGCGAGAACAACGGCGAAAAACCGGCAGCGTTGCGTGAGACGTCGACCAGGCGGGTTCTGGAACAGTAAAGCGCCGGCCTTGAAGCCGAATGTTGGACCAGACAGGCGACACTTCGTTCCAGCTTGTCCTTGAACCATACGTCGTCCTGATCGCTGAAGGCATAGAAACGCCCCTGCACCTCTGGCCTTTTCAGCAACGAAATGAAATTTTTCGCAAAACCCTGACAGGGCCCGTCGAATACCTTGATCCGGTTGTCACCCCAGCGCTGCTGATAATCGGCCAGCATTTGCCGCGTCGCGTCCGTGGAGGCGTCGTCGGAGACGTACAAGGTCCAGCGGGTGTGGGACTGGCAGGCGAAAGACTCAAGCTGATCCTGCAAGAATGCGGCACCATTATAGGTGCACATCAGTATTGCGACTTCAACGCTCTCGTGATTCAAGGCGTCGCCCGACTGCGCGGCTGCGGCCAAGCCTGCATTCACACCCCCCCTGCCTTCGTGACCTGTGTTCGCAAACGGGGGGTTCATGAGTTGTTCACTTGCTAAAAACCCTATTTTACGCATTGACTCTGACGTCGTCAGCTCCGAGTGTGTGCATGCCATGCTTTGAGTCAGCTCCGGATCAAGCGCTCGATCTCTTCGACACGGCGCTTGACCAGCTGCAGGTCTGCCCGGCTTTCGACATTGAGGCGCAGCAACGGCTCGGTATTGGAGCCGCGCATACTGAATCGCCAGTCGGCAAACTGAACGCTGATGCCATCTGTATGATCAACAATGGGCTGTTGCGGCAAGAAATGAGCGAGAACCCTGGCTATCGTGCCCTTCACATCGGCGACTTCATAATTGATCTCACCGCTGCACGGGAACGCAGCAATGCGCTCATCCACCAACTGATCCAGGCGCTTGCCGGTCAGGCTCATCAGCGCCACCACCAGCAACCATGGAATGTTGCCGCTGTCGCAGTAGGCGAAATCGCGGAAGTAGTGGTGAGCACTCATCTCGCCGCCGTAAACGGCGTCTTCGGCGCGCATGCGTTCCTTGATGAAGGCGTGACCGGTCTTGCTCTGAATGGCCTGGCCTCCGGCTGCGCTGACTTGCTCGATGGTGTTCCAGGTCAGGCGCGGGTCGTGGATGATCTTGCTGCCTGGGTGCTTGGCCAGCAGCATTTCGGCGAGCAGGCCAACTAAGTAGTAGCCCTCGATGAAGCGGCCCTGGCTATCGAAGAAGAAGCAGCGGTCGAAATCGCCGTCGAAGGCGATGCCCAGATCGGCCCCGGTGTCGAGCACAGCCTGACGGGTAAGGTGTCGGTTTTCCGGCAGCAGCGGGTTGGGGATGCCATTGGGGAAATTGCCATCAGGCTCGCCGTTAATGATGGTGATTTCCAGCGGTAGTCGCGCCTTGAGCAACTCGAGGACGGGGCCGACTGCGCCGTTGCCCGGGTCGGCCAACACTTTCAGTGGCTTGAGCGAGGCCAGGTCGACGTAGGTCAGCAGGTGATCGATATAGGCCGTCTTGTCGAACGCTGCGCGGATGCTGCCCGGTGCAGTTGCCTGGATGCCCAAGTCACCACTTTCGACGCGCTGGCGAATGTCGTTGAGGCCGGTATCACCGCTGATCGGGCGTGACTGCTCACGCACCAGCTTCATCCCGTTGTAGCCTTTGGGGTTATGACTGGCGGTAACCATGATACCGCCGTCGGCCTTATATTGGCTGGTAGCGAAGTAAACTTCTTCGGTGCCGCAAAGCCCGATGTCGATCACCTCGGCGCCACCTTCGGTCAAGCCTTTGATCAGAGCCTGGGACAGGCCAGGGCTTTCGAGGCGCATGTCGCGGCCCACCACATAGCTGCGCCCGCCCAGTTGGGCCACCAGGGCGCGACCGATGCGGTACGCGATATCGTCATTGAGGTCAGCCGGCACCCGGCCACGGATGTCATAGGCTTTGAAGCAACGGGTTCGAATAGCTGGAAGCATATGTCTCACTCGATACGATACCCAGGCGAGCACCGATTTGAACAGATGGCCAGCGCGCAGCGCCGACGTGGCCCCTGCCCGGACCTGGCGGGCTGAGCAGGGGCCTGCTGGGTGAAGGCTCAGATGTCGCAGCGGCCGTAATTGTCCTCGAAGCGGACAATGTCGTCCTCGCCGAGGTAGTCACCGCTTTGCACCTCGATCAACACGAGGTCTATGACACCAGGATTCTGCAGACGGTGCTTGTGACCCGCCCGAATGAAGGTGGACTCGTTAGTGTTGAGCATCAGTTCCTGACCATCGTTGACCACCAGGGCCATGCCGCTGACAACAATCCAGTGCTCGCTGCGGTGATGATGCATCTGCAATGACAGAGATGCCTTGGGCTTGACCACAATGCGCTTGATCTTGAAGCGCTCGCCATCCTCGAGGGTAGTGTAGGTACCCCATGGACGATGAACGGTGCGGTGGAGCATGTGCGCGCCATGGCCATCGCTCTTCAGGCGTTTGACGATGTGCTTTACATCCTGGGCATGATCCCTATGGGTGATCAGCAAAGCATCCTGAGTATCAACCACCAGCAGGTCCTGAACCCCGACCAATGCAGCGAGACGCCCTTCCGTACTGACAAAGTTATTTCTTGCCCCGAAGGCCATTACCTCACCCTCGAAGCGGTTGCCCTGATCATCTGGAGGTGTAAGTTCACTCACGGCATTCCACGAGCCGATATCGCTCCAGCCGATGTCACACGGAATGGTTGCCACCTTGGACGAACGCTCCATCAGCGCGTAATCGATGGAAATGTCCGGGACCTTGGCAAAGCCTTCCGGCTCCAGGGCCAGGCAACTGTAGCCGGCAGACGTGGCACGCCGCGACATCTGGAACGTGCTAGCAACGGCTTCGAGCACATCAGGCGCATGAGCCTTGAACTGCTCCAGCACAGCGCCGACTTGGAAGCAGAACATGCCGGCGTTCCAGAAGAAGTTGCCTGCGGCTACATACGCCTCAGCGGCTTTCAGGTCTGGCTTCTCGACGAAACGCTCGACTTTCAGCCCCGCTTCAAGTCCGTTTTCAGCAGCCGCTTCTATGTAACCAAAACCGGTTTCCGGGTACTGAGGCTTGATGCCAAAGGTAACCAGCCAACCTTGCGAGGCCAGCTGCACGGCTTTACCCACCGCCTCGGCAAATGCGTGCTGGTTCTGGATGAGGTGATCGGCAGCCAACACCAGCATATGGGCCTGCGGGCCATGGCTCTCTTGCAACTGCAACGCAGCAGCTGCCACCGCAGCGGCTGTGTTGCGGCCAAAAGGCTCGAGTATATAACCCTGCGGCAGACCACTGCGATTGATCGAACGGTACTCATCTTCAGTCTTGAACAGAAGTTCGCGATTGGTAACGGTCAGGATTTCGACCACACCCTCAAGCTGGGCGGCACGCAGAAAGGTCTTCTGGATCAGGTTCTGACCGTCCGGCAGGGTCATGAACGGCTTGGGGTGAGCCTCCCGGGAAACTGGCCACAAACGACTGCCAACACCACCGGATAAAATTACCGGGATCAATTCCATAATCGAGTCCTTAACGGCCACTTGAAGTTGTCAACCTCAAGGAACCTGCATGTGTCTTATATCTAATCGCCGTCACGACAGCTACGACGGCGCTTGAAAGTACGCGCCCAGCGTGTTTATTCCCTGGCCATCCATAGGCTCAAGACGCAAGCTTTGGTCAGTAGAATACCAGAGATCTTTCTCTGTAGCTTGCATGCCCCGCCGTAAGATACGCGGCCTCCAGCGGGGGGCAGAGAGCCAGTTGCCAGCATCTGTAAACACCCTGAAACAGATTACGGCATGAATGAGACCACATCACTCGTCAATGTACGGTGAAAGCACGGCTTATCGCGCGACAAAAATGTCCATTGGCCGATTCAACTGCACGAACCGTTCTTCCAGGGTCCGCCTCAGGGACTCTTTCGCACGTAGCTCGCCATGCACTAAAACAACCTTCTTCGGTGCATACGGTATACCTTCGACAAATTTTACCAGCCCACTCTGATCCGCATGCCCTGAATAGCCACCCAGTGAGATCACTTTTGCGCGAACCTCATGCATACGCCCATCCAGGTCAATTTGCACAAATCCTTCCGCGCCCTCGCTAGCCTGAATCACCGCTCCCGGGGTGCCTTTGGCCTGGTAGCCAGTGAACATCACTTCATGCCGCGCATCACCGAGCATGGCCTTGAGGTAATTGACGATGCGCCCACCGGAGCACATGCCATTGCCAGCGATGACGATCGCCGGCCGCCCGGTACTCTTTAGATAATTCACGACCTTCTGATGCTTGGCATGGGTATCCACGCACACCAGCTGGGCGAACCCCAGTGGTGCCCTGCCCTCGCCCAGCCGCTGCCGGGCCTCTTGATTCCAGTACCCATGGAGTTCGCGGTAGGCCTGGGTGATGCGCTGCGCCAGGGGAGAGTCGAGGATGACCGGCAAACTCGACCAGTCGATGACCTGCAACGGATCATCACCAGAGGGCTGACCAGGTTCGTTGAGCAGCGATTTTCGATGCAGAATGTCTTCGATCTCGTACAGCAGCTCCTGTGTACGCCCCAGGCTGAATGCCGGTATCAGGATGGTGCCGTTATCCGCCAGTGCCCGATCGATTACCGCCTCGAGCCGCTGTTGACGGTCGCTGCGGCCTGCGTGCAGGCGGTCACCGTAAGTACTCTCCAGCACCAGCACATCGGCCCGTTCTGGCGACTGAACGGGCCGCAACAGCGGATTGCCGGGCGCCCCGAGGTCGCCGGAAAAGACGATACGCGAACTGGCCTCGCTGCCCTCGACGCGCACATCGCACTCCACATAGGCCGACCCGAGCAGGTGGCCGGCACGCTGCAGTCGAATGGAACAGGCAACGCTGCCCTGCTCGACAACGCAATGCCACTGCTCGAATGGCAGCGCAACGATAAGGCGCCGCAACAGCGCCAGGTAGCGGTCGACCTGGACGGGATCCGCACTGATAGCCAGCTTGTACGCATCCTCGAGCACCAGTGGCAAGAGCTTGGCCGAGGGCTCGCTGCACAGGATAGGCCCACGGAAGCCAGCGGCCAGTAGCGCCGGTATTCGACCGACGTGATCCAGATGGACGTGGGTAATGATGAGCGCCTCGATACCGGCAATATCGAAGCCGATAGATGCAAACTCTGCACCTACAGGCGCCTCGCGCCCTTGCTCCAGACCACAGTCGATCAACAGACTGGTTGTCGGGTCGAGGTGAAGCTGATGGCAGGAACCGGTGACGCTTCGGGCACCACCATGATGGGAAAGGGCGGGAAACTCCATACTGCTGCACGCTCGCCAAGGCTGGAATGAAGTGCCTATTACTCCATTTCGACGGGCGCTCGCATAGGTGAAGCTTTCCTACATAGGCGTAGGATTTTTCATCAGTTGCCGTTCAGCACCGCCTGACGTGCCGAAGCGCGGATCTTGCGTTTGCTGCGCTGCACACCATATGCACCAAGCAGTGGACCTACCGCCAAGCCGACAACCAGGGCTGCCAGTACAGGCACCGCCACCGGCATGGCAGGGGCCGACCAGCCAAACAGCACCAGCGCCACCGCCTGCTGGTTCTCCAATACAAAGAACAGCACCACAGCCGCCAGCAGCAGCACGAACAACGCCGCCAGGGCGCGCTTGAGGTTACGCATCAGAATGGCTCCTTTTTACAGCTCAAGGGTGCTCGTGCTCTTCTTCATTGACCCGGTCGCGCAGCTCTTTGCCTGGCTTGAAGTGGGGCACGAACTTGCCTTCGAGCTCCACCGACTGGCCGGTCTTGGGATTGCGGCCAACCCGCGGTGCGCGATAGTGCAAGGAAAAACTGCCAAAGCCGCGAATCTCGATGCGATCGCCAGTGGCCAGGCATTGGGACATCTGCTCAAGCATGGTCTTGATGGCCAACTCCACGTCCTTCGACGAGAGCAGCCCTTGATGGGTGACAATACGTTCGATCAGCTCCGACTTCGTCATATTTTTCCCTTCGTTATCAAGCAGCTAGATCATTGCTTAATCAGGTTGTAGCACGGCCGGAGGGATTTGAACAGGGTGGTTCTTGACTTAATAAAAAAATTCAAGATTGAAAAGAAAAGAAATATGTCGAGAGATGGCTGAGAAGTGCATGGCCCAAGGGGTATGGCGGTAGAGGTGCAGCGCCAGCGAAATCGAGCGCCGCCCGCGCGGCGCATCGCGAGCTGCGCTCGCTCCTACGTTTGTTTCGGGCCAATTATTCCTGGGGGATTTGCGCGCGGACGCTTTGGGGTATGGCGCGATATCGCGTCGTACCAACAAGGCGGTCGCGCGCGCCTGTCACAGGCGTTACTGGCCAGAAACAAACGTAGGAGCGAGCGCAGCTCGCGATGCGCCGCGCGGGCGGCGCTCGACCTCAAAGGCGCAAAATCCCTCACGGCGAACACCCCGCAACCCAAACACATTTCCAACACGCATAAAAAAAGGGTGGCCCGAAGGCCACCCTTTTTACCGATCAAACAGAACTCAGTTCTGCTTGGCCATAGCTTCGCGCAGCAGCGCAGCCATGGTGGTGTCGGCAGCCGCTTCCGGAGCGTTTTTCAGGCTCTGGATGGCTTCACGCTCTTCAGCGTCGTCTTTCGACTTGATCGACAGGCTGATGACGCGCGATTTGCGGTCAACGCTGATGATCTTGGCTTCGATCTCTTCGCCTTCCTTCAGGACGTTACGCGCGTCTTCAACGCGGTCACGGCTGATTTCGGAAGCTTTCAGAGTGGCTTCGATGTCGTCGGCCAGGGTGATGATGGCGCCTTTGGCGTCAACTTCTTTCACGATGCCCTTGACGATAGCGCCCTTGTCGTTGACAGCAACGAAGTTGGAGAACGGATCGTCTTCCAGCTGCTTGATGCCCAGGGAGATGCGCTCGCGCTCTGGGTCAACCGACAGGATGACGGTTTCCAGCTCGTCGCCCTTCTTGAAACGACGCACGGCTTCTTCGCCGGTTTCGTTCCAGGAGATGTCGGACAGGTGAACCAGGCCGTCGATGCCGCCGTCCAGACCGATGAAGATACCGAAGTCGGTGATCGACTTGATGGTACCGGTGATCTTGTCACCCTTGTTGAACTGGCCGGAGAAGTCTTCCCATGGGTTGGACTTGCACTGCTTGATGCCCAGGGAGATACGACGACGCTCTTCGTCGATGTCCAGAACCATGACTTCCACTTCGTCGCCAACCTGAACGACTTTCGACGGGTGGATGTTCTTGTTGGTCCAGTCCATTTCGGAAACGTGTACCAGACCTTCAACGCCTTCTTCCAGCTCAGCGAAGCAGCCGTAGTCGGTCAGGTTGGTCACGCGAGCCTGTACACGGGTACCTTCTGGGTAACGTGCAGTGATAGCGACCCACGGATCTTCGCCCATCTGCTTCAGACCCAGGGAAACGCGGTTGCGCTCACGGTCGAACTTCAGAACGCGTACGTCGACTTCGTCGCCAACGTTAACGATTTCCGATGGGTGCTTGATGCGCTTCCAGGCCATGTCGGTGATGTGCAGCAGGCCGTCGATACCGCCCAGGTCCACGAATGCGCCGTAGTCGGTGAGGTTCTTGACGATACCTTTGACTTGCTGGCCTTCCTGCAGGGTTTCCAGCAGGGCTTCGCGCTCGGCGGAGTTCTCGGCTTCCAGCACGCTGCGACGGGAAACGACAACGTTGTTGCGCTTCTGGTCCAGCTTGATGACCTTGAATTCCAGCTCTTTGCCTTCCAGGTGGGTGGTGTCGCGCACTGGGCGGACATCAACCAGGGAGCCCGGCAGGAACGCACGGATGCCGTTAACGTCGACAGTGAAGCCGCCCTTAACCTTACCGTTGATAACGCCCTTGACCACTTCTTCGGCGGCGAAAGCTGCTTCCAGAACAATCCAGCACTCGGCGCGCTTGGCTTTTTCACGGGACAGTTTGGTTTCGCCAAAGCCGTCTTCGACCGCGTCCAGCGCAACGTGAACTTCGTCACCGACCTTGATGGTCAGCTCGCCAGCTTCGTTGTAGAACTGCTCGAGCGGGATGACGCCCTCGGACTTCAGGCCAGCGTGTACGGTAACCCAGTCGCCGTCGATGTCGACAACGATACCGGAGATGATGGCACCCGGCTGAAGATTGAGGGTTTTCAGGCTTTCTTCAAAGAGTTCTGCAAAGCTTTCGCTCATTTTAATTCCTGTAGATTCGGGCGAAACAGACGCCCATCGCCACATTCCAGACAATGTGGGTTTGTTTTAAGTAAAGGAAAGCCGGCAGGACGTTGACTGGTGCCCCTGCCTGCTCTCCTGGCTATCAGACCAAGTCGCGCTGGGCGAGCTCGCTCCTGATACGTTGCAACACCTGCTCGATGGACAACTCGGTAGAGTCCAGCTGAATGGCATCGGCCGCTGGTTTCAGCGGGGCCACTGCACGCTGGGTGTCACGTTCATCACGCGCACGAATCTCATCTAGCAGACTCGACAGACTAACATCTTCACCCTTGCCCTTCAACTGCAGGTAGCGGCGACGGGCACGTTCCTCGGCGCTGGCGGTGAGGAAGACCTTCAGCGGCGCGTCCGGGAACACCACGGTGCCCATGTCGCGACCATCGGCGATCAGCCCTGGCGCTTCGCGGAAGGCGCGCTGGCGCTGCAGCAGCGCTTCACGCACTGCGGGCAGCGAGGCGACCATCGAGGCGCCGGCACCGACCGTTTCGGTACGGATGACGTTACTGACGTCCTCGCCCTCGAGGATGATTTGTTGAAGCTTACCCGGCTCGGCAGCGATGAACTGCACATCCAGATGGGCGGCCAGCGCCTTGAGCAGCTCTTCGTTGGTCAGGTCGACGCCGTGGTTGCTGGCGTTGAACGCCAGCAAACGGTACAGCGCGCCGGAATCGAGCAGCCTCCAGCCCAGCTCGCGAGCGAGGATGCCGGCAACGGTACCCTTGCCCGAGCCGCTTGGGCCGTCGATGGTGATGACCGGTGCTTGCGAATTCACGACTTGCCCTCTTCGGCGACGCGGATGCCGACATCGGCGCACAGCTTGAGGAAGTTCGGGAACGAGGTGGCGACGTTGGCGCAATCATGGATGCGGATCGGCGCACTGGCACGCAGCGAGGCGACGCTGAAGGCCATGGCGATACGGTGGTCACCATGCCCATGCACTTCGCCACCGCCGAGCTGGCCACCCTCGATGATGATGCCATCCGGGGTCGGCTCGCATTTGATGCCCAGGGTGATCAGGCCGTCGGCCATGACCTGGATGCGGTCGGACTCCTTCACCCGCAGCTCTTCGGCGCCACGCAGCACGGTACGCCCTTCGGCGCAGGCAGCAGCAACGAACAGCACCGGGAACTCATCGATCGCCAGCGGCACCAGCGCTTCCGGGATGTCGATGCCCTTGAGCTTGGCGCCACGCACGCGCAGGTCGGCCACTGGCTCACCGCCGACTTCACGCTGGTTCTCCAGGGTGATGTCGCCACCCATCAGGCGCAGGATGTCGATCACGCCAGTGCGGGTCGGGTTGATGCCGACGTGCTCGAGCACCAGCTCGGAGCCTTCGGCGATCGAGGCAGCCACCAGGAAGAACGCTGCAGACGAGATGTCTGCCGGCACTTCGATACGGGTCGCGGTGAGCTTGCCACCGGACTGCAGCGAGGCAACCGGACCGTTGCTTTCGACCGAGTAGCCAAAGCCGCGCAGCATGCGCTCGGTGTGGTCACGGGTCGGCGCCGGCTCGGTGACGGTGGTCTTGCCCTCGGCGTACAGGCCCGCCAGCAGCAGGCAGGATTTGACCTGGGCACTGGCCATCGGCAGCGTGTAGGTCAGCGCCTTGAGCTTGCTGCCACCGCGGATGGTCAGCGGCGGACGGCCGTCCGGGCCGGTCTCGACCACGGCACCCATTTCGCGCAGCGGGTTGGCCACGCGATTCATCGGGCGCTTGGACAGCGAGGCGTCGCCGGTCATGGTGACATCGAACGGCTGGCCGGCCAGCAGGCCCGAGAGCAGGCGCATCGAAGTGCCGGAGTTGCCGACGTACAGTGGACCTGGCGGCGGCTTGAGGCCATGCAGGCCAACGCCGTGAATGGTCACGCGGCCGTGGTTCGGGCCCTCGATGACCACACCCATGTCACGGAATGCCTGCAGGGTCGCCAGGGCGTCCTCGCCTTCGAGGAAACCTTCGACTTCGGTCGTGCCTTCGGCCAGCGAGCCGAGCATGATCGAACGGTGGGAAATCGACTTGTCGCCCGGTACGCGGATTCGCCCGGTCAGGCGGCCACCCGGTTGGGCCAGGAAAATCAGATCGTTGGCGTTCATAGCGTCCACATAGGCCCGGCGGGCCAGGATTTTACTGAAATGCTCGCGGGCAACGCGTGCACGGGTGAATACACCCAGCAGCTGGTGCCCGTCCCCAGCATCGACCGCGTCGCGCAAGGCGTCGAGGTCGCTGCGAAATGTGTCCAGGGTGCGCAGGACGGCCTCGCGGTTGGCGAGGAAGATGTCGTGCCACATGGTCGGGTCGCTGCCGGCGATTCGTGTGAAATCGCGGAAACCTCCCGCAGCGTACCGGAAGATGTCGAGGTTTTCATTGCGCTTGGCCAACGAATCGACCAGGCCGAAGGCCAGCAGGTGCGGCAGGTGGCTGGTGGCGGCCAGCACTTCGTCATGGCGCTCCACTGGCATGTGCTCGACATCGGCCTCCAGCGCGCGCCACAGGCGATCTACCAGAGCCAGGGCGGCCGGGTCGGTTTCTTCCAGCGGCGTGAGGATGACCTTGTGTCGGCGGAACAGGGTGGCGTTGGCGGCTTCTACCCCACTCTGCTCGGAGCCGGCGATCGGGTGACCGGGAACGAAGCGCGGCAGGCGCTCACCGAACACGGCACGCGCTTCACGCACGACATTGCCCTTGGCGCTACCGACGTCGGTAATGACGGCGTCGCCGAGGTCGAGCTGGGCCAGGCGGGCCAGGACCTTTTCCATGGCCAGGATCGGCACGGCAAGCTGGATGACATCGGCGCCGACACAGGCAGCGGCGAGGTCGGCTTCGCAGCGGTCGACCACGCCCAGGTCCACGGCCAACTTGCGCGATGGGGCATCGAGGTCGACGCCGACCACTTCGCGGCACAGGCCGCTTTCACGCAAGCCCTTGGCGAAGGAGCCGCCGATCAGCCCGAGGCCGACCACGACCAGGCGATCGATGATTGGCGCGGGTTTGGTTGTTGCTGCATTTACCACTGGTGCGAACCCTGTTCAGAAATCTAGGCAGTCTGTGAGGCCCATTGGGGCTGCCTTGCAGCCCATCGCCGGCAAGCGCGGCTCCCACAAAGAGCGCGTCTTGCACTGTACCTGTGGGAGCCGCGCTTGCCGGCGATGGGCCGCACAGCGGCCCTGGCAAACTTCGATCAAAGCACCGCCTTCGGATAAGACCCCAGCACCTTCAGCGCCACGGCCTCCTGGCTGATCTTCTCCAGCACCGCCTTGATCAGCGGGTCGCGGTGGTGGCCGACGAAGTCGATGAAGAACACGTAGGTCCATTTGCCGCTGCGCGACGGACGGGTCTCGATACGGGTCAGGTCGATGCCGTTTTCGTGGAACGGCACCAGCAGCTCGTGCAGCGCACCTGGCTTGTTGCTCATCGAGACGATGATCGAAGTCTTGTCGTCGCCGGTCGGCGGCACTTCCTGCTGACCAATCATCAGGAAGCGCGTGGAGTTGTCCGGGCGGTCTTCGATCTTTTCAGCCAGACGGGTCAGGCCATACAGGTTGGCCGCCATGTCGCCGGCGATCGCCGCCGAGTTCCACTCGCCCTTGACCCGCTTGGCCGCCTCGGCGTTGCTCGAAACAGCCACGCGCTCGACGTTCGGGTAGTGCGCGTCCAGCCACTTGCGGCACTGGGCCAGCGACTGGGCATGGGAGTAGATGCGGGTGATGCTGTTGGTCTTGGTGTTCTCGCCCACCAGCAGGTGATGGTGAATGCGCAGCTCGACTTCGCCACAGATCACCATGTCGTGCTCGAGGAAGCTGTCCAGGGTGTGGCTGACCGCACCCTCGGTGGAGTTTTCCACCGGCACCACGCCGAAATTGACGGCACCGGCCGCCACTTCGCGGAACACTTCGTCGATGGCCGCCATCGGGCGACTGACCACGGCGTGGCCGAAGTGCTTCATGGCTGCAGCCTGGGTGAAGGTGCCTTCCGGGCCGAGGTAGGCGACCTTGAGCGGCTCTTCCAGGGCCAGGCAGGACGACATGATTTCACGGAACAGCCGCGCCATCTCTTCGTTGCCCAGCGGCCCCTTGTTGCGCTCCATCACGCGCTTGAGCACGGCAGCTTCACGCTCGGGCCGGTAGAACACCGGCTTTTCGCCTTCGGCCAGCGAGGCGGTCTTGACCCGCGCCACTTCTTCGGCGCAGCGGGCACGCTCGCTGATCAGCTCGAGGATCTTCTCGTCGAGGCTGTCGATGCGCACGCGCAGGGCTTTGAGTTCCTGTTCGGACATCAGCCGTGCTCCTTCTCGAATTCGGCCATGTAGGCCACCAGGCCTTCCACTGCTTCCAGGCCCAGGGCGTTGTAGATCGAGGCGCGCATGCCGCCGACCGAACGGTGGCCCTTGAGGTTGAGCAGGCCACGGGCGTCGGCGCCGGCCAGGAAGGCCTTGTCCAGGCGCTCGTCAGCCAGGCGGAACGGCACGTTCATCCACGAACGGGCGTTGTGGCTGATCGGGTTGGTGTAGAACTCGCTGGCGTCGATGAAGCCGTACAGGCGGTCCTTCTTGGCGCGGTTGCGCTGTTCCATGGCCTCGACGCCACCCTGCTCCTTGAGCCACTCGAAGACCAGGCCCGAGAGGTACCAGGAGTAAGTGGCCGGGGTGTTGTACATCGAGCCATTGTCGGCCGCAACCTTGTAGTCGAGCATGGTCGGGCAGCTGCTGCGGGCGCGGCCGATCAGGTCTTCACGGACAATCACCACCACCAGGCCGCTCGGGCCGATGTTCTTCTGCGCGCCGGCGTAGATCATGCCGTACTGCGAGACGTCGATCGGGCGCGAGAGGATGTCGGAAGACATGTCGACCACCAGCGGTACGTCGCCGGTTTCCGGAACCCAGTCGAACTGCAGGCCACCGATGGTCTCGTTGGACGCATAGTGGACGTAGGCAGCATTCTTGGTCAGCTTCCACTCGTTCTGGCCAGGGATGGCCAGATAATCGTAAGGCTTGGCGCTGGCGGCGACGTTGACGGTGCCGAAGCGGCGCGCTTCCTCGATGGCTTTCTTCGACCAGATGCCGGTTTCGACGTAGTCGGCAGTGCCGTTTTCCGGCAGCAGGTTCAGCGGAATTTCGGCGAACTGCTGGCTGGCACCGCCCTGCAGGAACAGGACCTTGTAGTTGGAGGGGACGGACAGCAGGTCACGCAGGTCCTGCTCGGCCTTTTCGGCGATGGCCACGTAGTCGTCGCTGCGATGGCTCATCTCCATCACCGACAAGCCCTTGCCGTTCCAGTCCAGCATCTCGGCCTGGGCACGCTGCAACACAGCGTCAGGAAGCGCGGCAGGGCCTGCGCAGAAGTTAAAGGCTCGTTTGCTCACATCCACTCTCGCTCTGCCAAATAGAACAAAATCGTAATTCGGTGCTGACCAGTCAAAGCTGTGTCGCCTGCCTTGGGGCTGCCTTGCAGCCCATCGCCGGCAAGCGCGGCTCCCACAGGTACAGCGTCAGCCTTGGGGTCTACGCGGCCCCTGTGGGAGCCGCGCTTGCCGGCGATGGGCCGCGCAGCGGCCCCAATGGCCTGGCTTTATCAGTCAAACGGGGCGACCTTGGTCGCCCCGCTCGGGTTTCACGCTTGCTTATTCCTGGGTCGCCTCTTCGGCGCCTGCAGCTTCATCATCCGGCGCTTCGGCCTCGACGCCCTCCTCGTCCGCCTCGATCACATCATCGAGTTCGTCCTCGGATGGCTCCTGGATACGCTCCAGGCCCACCAGCGTTTCGTCGGTGGCCAGCTTGATCAGGGTCACACCCTGGGTGTTACGGCCCAGGCTCGACACTTCACCGACCCGCGTGCGCACCAGGGTACCCTGGTCGGAAATCAGCATGATTTCCTCGCCTTCCTGCACCTGAATGGCGCCGATCAGCAGGCCGTTGCGCCCTTTGGTGCCCATGGCGATCACGCCCTGGCCACCACGGCCGCGACGCGGGAACTTGGACAGCGGGGTGCGCTTGCCGAAGCCACGCTCGGAGGCAGTGAGGATCTGCGCGCCAGACTCCGGGATCAGCATCGAAATGATCCGCTGGCCCTTGCCCAGCTTCATGCCACGCACGCCGCGGGCGGTACGGCCCATTTCGCGAACCACGCTTTCGGCGAAGCGGATCACCTTGCCGGCGTCGGAGAACATCATGACTTCCTTGGCACCGTCGGTGATCGCCGCAGCGATCAGGGTGTCGCCTTCCTTCAGCTTCAGGGCGATCAGGCCGCTGGAGCGTGGGCGGGCAAACTGTGCCAGCGGGGTTTTCTTGACGGTACCGGAAGCAGTCGCCATGAAGATATAGGCGCCGGTCGGCTCGGCCACCCACTCAGGGGTGTCGCCGTCTTCCTCGTCGATTTCTTCCGCTTCGACGATTTCACCTTCGATGACACCGTCATCGCCGTCTTCCAGCTCTTCTTCAGGGTCGGCGTTCTGCTGCAGGGCCTCGAGGTCGATCTGCAGCATGGCGGTGATGCGCTCACCCTCCTCCAGCGGCAGCAGGTTGACCAGCGGGCGACCACGGGCGGCGCGCGACGCTTCAGGGATGTCGTAGGTCTTCAGCCAGTACACCTTGCCCTTGCTGGAGAACAGCAGCAGGGTGGCATGGCTGTTGGCGACCAGCAGGTGCTCGATGTAGTCCTCGTCCTTCACGCCGGTAGCCGACTTGCCCTTGCCGCCGCGGCGCTGGGCCTGGTAGGCGGACAACGGCTGGGTCTTGGCATAGCCGCCGTGGGAGATGGTCACCACGCGCTCTTCTTCCGGGATCATGTCGCCGTAGTTGAGGTCGTGACGGGCATCGAGGATTTCGGTGCGGCGGGCATCGCCGTACTCGGCACGGATGGCTTCCAGCTCTTCGCGGATCACTTCCATCAGGCGCTGGGCGCTGCTGAGGATGCGGATCAGCTCGCCGATCTGCTCCAGGATCTCCTGGTACTCGGCCAGCAGCTTCTCGTGCTCCAGGCCAGTCAGGCGGTGCAGGCGCAGGTCGAGGATGGCCTGGGCCTGTTCCGGCGACAGGTAATACTTGCCTTCACGCAGGCCGTATTGCTCCGGCAGGTCTTCAGGGCGGCAGGAATCGGCACCGGCGCGCTCGACCATGACCTGCACGGCACTGGATTCCCACGGCGTGGAAACCAGGGCTTCCTTGGCTTCGGACGGCGTCGGCGAGGCCTTGATCAGGGCGATGACCGGGTCGATGTTGGACAGCGCGACTGCCTGGCCTTCAAGGATGTGGCCACGCTCACGGGCCTTGCGCAGCTCGAACACGGTACGGCGGGTCACCACTTCACGGCGGTGACGGACGAACGCTTCGAGCAGGTCCTTGAGGTTGAGCAGGCGCGGACGACCGTCGACCAGGGCAACCACGTTGATGCCGAACACGCTCTGCAGCTGGGTCTGCTGGTAGAGGTTGTTGAGCACCACCTCCGGCACCTCGCCGCGGCGCAGCTCGATGACGATGCGCATGCCGTCCTTGTCGGACTCGTCGCGCAGCTCGGTGATGCCTTCGATCTTCTTCTCTTTGACCAGCTCGGCGATCTTCTCGATCAGGCGGGCCTTGTTCAGCTGGTACGGCAGTTCGGTGATGACGATCTGCTGGCGGCCACCGACCTTGTCGATGTCTTCGATCTCGGAGCGGGCGCGCATGTAGATGCGGCCACGGCCGGTACGGTAGGCCTCGATGATGCCCTGGCGGCCGTTGATGATACCGGCCGTCGGGAAGTCCGGACCCGGGATGAACTGCATCAGCTCATCGATGGTGACGTCCGGGTTGTCGATCAGCGCCAGGCAACCGTCGATGACTTCACCGAGGTTGTGTGGCGGGATGTTGGTCGCCATGCCCACGGCGATACCGCTGGAGCCGTTGACCAGCAGGTTGGGGATACGGGTCGGCATGACCGCCGGGATCTGCTCGGTGCCGTCGTAGTTGGGCACCCAGTCGACGGTTTCCTTGTGCAGGTCGGCCAGCAGCTCGTGGGCCAGCTTGGTCATGCGCACTTCGGTGTATCGCATGGCCGCGGCGTTGTCGCCGTCGACCGAACCGAAGTTGCCCTGGCCGTCGACCAGCAGGTAGCGCAGCGAGAACGGCTGGGCCATACGCACGATGGTGTCGTAGACCGCAGTGTCGCCGTGCGGGTGGTACTTACCGATCACGTCACCGACCACACGGGCGGATTTCTTGTACGGCTTGTTCCAGTCGTTGCCCAGTTCGCTCATTGCATAGAGGACACGGCGATGCACGGGCTTCAAGCCGTCACGCGCATCGGGCAGCGCTCGCCCGACAATCACGCTCATCGCGTAGTCGAGGTAAGACTGTCTCAGTTCGTCTTCGATATTGACCGGGAGGATTTCTTTGGCCAGTTCGCCCATGAGAAGCCTGATTCCTTTTTCTGGTGAAACTTCGCAGCTCCATCAAGGGCCGAACGAAGCTCGCCGCCGCAGCGCATAGGGGTGCGACGACTTACGACAAATCAATGAGTTGTTGCATGGATCTGCGCAATGAAGGCCGCCTTTGTGGGCGGTCTTGGAAACTGCCGGATGTTATCACAAAGGCGAGAAGGTGGGGAGATGTGGCAGGTGGCCTCAAGCCGGAGCAAATCTCGGGATTTCCATGGCCTGTGCAGGCCTCTTCGCGGGTAAACCCGCTCCCACAGGGAGATTGCAGGGCCTGAGTGCCGTGATGTACCTGTGGGAGCGGGTTTACCCGCGAAGAGGCCGGCACAGGCGGCAATCAATGCAACCGCTTGCGACACATCAGCTGCGCCAGCTTGGCAGCATCCGGCCGCTCGACGATGCCACGCTCGGTGACGATCACGTCGATCAGGTCGGCCGGCGTCACATCGAACACCGGGTTGAAGGCCTCGACCTGCGGCGCCACACGGGTCCCGGCATAGTCCAGCAACTCATCGGCCTCACGCTCTTCCAGCGGAATGTCCTCACCGGTGGCCAGGTTGAGGTCGATGCTGGTGCTCGGCGCCACCACCATGAAGCGCACGCCATGGTGCATGGCGCTGACGGCCAGCTGGTAGGTGCCGATCTTGCCGGCCACGTCGCCGTTGGCGGCGATGCAGTCGGCGCCGACCACCACCCAGGTGATCCCCTTGGTCTTCATCAGGTGGGCCAGCGCCGAATCGGCGCACAGGGTCACTGGGATGCCTTCTTGGGCCAGCTCCCAGGCCGTCAGGCGCGAGCCTTGCAGCCAAGGGCGGGTCTCGCCGGCATAGACCCGCTCGACCATGCCTTCCAGATAACCGGCGCGTATCACCCCAAGGGCCGTGCCGATACCACCACTGGCCAGGGCACCGGCGTTGCCGTAGGTCAGCAAGGTCTGCTCGTTGCCCTGGTGACGACGAATCAGCTCGATGCCATGCTGAGCCATGGTCAGGTTGGCTTCGCGGTCGCTCTCATGGATGGCAATCGCTTCGGCTTCCAGCGCAGCCAGCACGTCATCATCACCACGCACACGCAGCAGGCGCTCACGCATGCGGTTCAGCGCCCAGAACAGGTTGGCCGCGGTGGGCCGGGCTTCGGCCAGGCTGAGGAAGTCCTCTTCCAGGTCCATCTCCCAGTCGCCACCCTGGGCCAGGCGCTCTTCCAGGGCCAGGACCAGCCCGTAGGCCGCAGCAATGCCGATGGCTGCGGCACCGCGCACGGCCATGTCGCGGATCGCCGCCACCACCTGCGCGACATTGTCGCAGGTCAGCCAGCGTTCTTCCGACGGCAGCAGGCGCTGGTCGAGCAGGTGCAGGGCGCCGCCTTGCCAGCGCATCCCGGTCACCTTCTCCGCCGCCAAAAGTCGCTCGCGCATTGCCTCTCCCCGTCGTTTGGATATCAAAAGCCGGCGATTATAGCGACCCTCGGCCGCAGACGCTCGGGTATACTGCGCCCCATTTGAAGTGCAAGTTCCAGAGGATTGTTCAATGAGCAACGTCGACCACGCCGAAATCGCCAAGTTCGAAGCCTTGGCCCACCGCTGGTGGGACCGCGAAAGCGAGTTCAAGCCGCTGCACGACATCAACCCGCTGCGCGTCAACTGGATTGACGAGCGCGTCGGCCTGGCTGGCAAGAAAGTGCTGGACGTCGGCTGCGGCGGCGGCATCCTCAGCGAGGCCATGGCCTTGCGCGGCGCGACCGTCACCGGCATCGACATGGGCGAGGCGCCACTGGCCGTTGCCCAGCTGCACCAGCTGGAGTCGGGCGTCGAGGTCGAGTACCGGCAGATCACCGCCGAAGCCCTGGCCGAAGAGATGCCCGAGCAGTTCGACGTGGTCACCTGCCTGGAGATGCTCGAGCACGTGCCCGACCCGTCCTCGGTCATCCGCGCCTGCTACCGCATGGTCAAGCCTGGCGGCCAGGTGTTCTTCTCGACCATCAACCGCAACCCCAAGGCCTACCTGCTGGCCATCGTCGGCGCCGAGTACATCCTCAAGATGCTGCCGCGCGGCACCCACGACTTCAAGAAGTTCATCCGCCCGTCCGAGCTCGGCGCCTGGAGCCGTGCCGCCGGCCTCGAGGTCAAGGACATCATCGGCCTGACCTACAACCCGCTGACCAAGCACTACAAGCTGAGCAGCGACGTTGACGTCAACTACATGATCCAGACCCTGCGCGAGGAATGAGCATGCGTTTGCGAGCAGTACTCTTCGACATGGACGGCACCCTGCTCGACACGGCGCCGGACTTCATCGCCATCTGCCAGGCCATGCTCGCCGAGCGCGGCCTGCCGGCCATCGATGACCAACTGATCCGCGACGTGATCTCGGGCGGCGCCCGCGCCATGGTTGCGGCAACCTTCGCCATGGACCCCGAGGCCGAAGGCTTCGAGGCCCTGCGCCTGGAATTCCTCGAGCGCTACCAGCGTGACTGCGCCGTGCACAGCAAGCTGTTCGATGGCATGGGCGAGCTGCTGGCCGATATCGAAAAGGGCAACCTGCTGTGGGGCGTGGTGACCAACAAGCCGGTGCGCTTCGCCGAGCCGATCATGCAGCAACTGGGCCTGGCCGAGCGTTCGGCACTGCTGATCTGCCCGGACCACGTGAAAAACAGCAAGCCCGACCCGGAGCCGCTGATTCTCGCTTGCAAGACCCTGGACCTGGACCCTGCCAGCGTGCTGTTCGTCGGCGACGACCTGCGCGACATCGAGTCCGGCCGCGACGCTGGCACCCGCACGGCAGCCGTGCGCTACGGCTATATTCATCCAGAGGACAACCCGAACAACTGGGGCGCCGATGTGGTGGTGGACCACCCGCTGGAACTGCGCAAGGTGATCGACAGCGCCCTGTGCGGCTGCTGACTCGCAACGACTGACGACCCACCCTGTGGGAGCGGGCTTGCCCGCGAAGCAGGCACCACGGTGGCTGGCACGGGCTGCGCCCGTGTTCGCGGGCAAGCCCGCTCCCACAGGGGGCGCGCTAGATTCTGGAAATTGAGCAAGAAAGTTGCTCCCACAGGGGCCGCGTCAGCCCATAGAGATAGGGAATAATCAATGTTCGACTACACCGCCCGCCCCGGCCTGCTCGCCGGCCGCGTCATCCTGGTCACCGGTGCCGGTCGCGGCATCGGCGCCGCTGCCGCCAAGGCCTATGCCGCCCTGGGCGCCACCGTGCTGCTGCTGGGCAAGACCGAGGCCAACCTCAACGAGGTCTACGACCAGATCGAGGCTGCCGGCCACCCGCAGCCGGTGGTCATCCCGTTCAACCTGGAAACCGCCCTGCCGCACCAGTACGACGAGCTGGCAGTGATGATCGAAGAGCAGTTCGGCCGCCTCGACGGGCTGCTCAACAATGCCTCGATCATTGGCCCGCGCACACCGCTGGAGCAGCTGTCGGGCGACAACTTCATGCGTGTGATGCACATCAACGTCAACGCCACCTTCATGCTCACCAGCACCCTGCTGCCGCTGCTCAAGCTGTCCGAGGACGCCTCGGTGGTGTTCACCTCCAGCAGCGTCGGGCGCAAGGGCCGGGCCTACTGGGGCGCCTACGGCGTGTCGAAGTTCGCCACCGAAGGGCTGATGCAGACCCTGGCCGATGAGCTGGAAGGCGTGGCGCCGGTGCGCTCCAACAGCATCAACCCGGGCGCCACGCGCACGGCCATGCGCGCCCAGGCGTACCCTAGCGAGAACCCGCAGAACAACCCGCTGCCGGAAGAAATCATGCCGGTCTATCTGTACCTGATGGGGCCAGACAGCAAAGATGTGAATGGGCAGGCGCTCAACGCCCAGTAAGGCTTGAGATTGCCGGGGCTGCTTCGCAGCCCTTTCGCAGGCAAGCCAGCTCCCACAGGGATTGCACAAACCGCAAGGCCAGTGAAGTACCTGTGGGAGCCACAGGGATTGCACAAACCGCAAGGCCGGTGAAGTACCTGTGGGAGCGGCGGTTCGGCGCCCCGACTTGCCCGCGAAGGGGCCAGTGCAGGTTTCAGCCGGCGGCCAAGGCCGGGCGCATTCGCCCTTGCTGGCGCCCTTCCAGCTGCATGCACCGCTCCAGGAACAGGTACATGCAGTCGTAGCTCTTGCAGATCGCCTTGCGCAACTCGTTGCGCAGCCCCAGGGTCGGGTTCTCACCCGCCAGCGTGCAGATGATCTCCAGCGCCTCCCATGGGTGTGCGTCGTCATACTGGGCATGCATCTTCAGCCATTTCATCGCCCGCTTGCGCTGGTCCTCCGGGAAGCCCATGGCATAGGTATCCTCGGCGCACACCACCGCCGACCATTCGCCGGTCGCCCCCTCGATCGCGTAGTTGGTCGCCGCCATGGCAATCGCCAGTGACTCGGTGGTGCACACGCGCCAGCACCAGTCGTTGAGGCCGTTAAGTTCCGGCGGGACATCCTGGGCCTGAAGCTGATGCAGGTGCACGCCATGGGCCTGGCACCAGTTGACCCAGTAGTCGGCATGGTTGAGCTCGACGCGAATGTTGCGCATCAGCCAACGCCGCGCCATGTCCTCGCCAGGGTGGCGGGCATAGCGGGTCTTGGTCAGGTTATGGGCCATGTACAGGGAGAATTGCTCGACCACCGGCCAGCCACCGATCAGGTACTGGCGAATGGTCGACTGGCGCAGCTGGCCATCACGCAGGCGCTGGTAGAACTCGTGTTCGACCACCCGGCGCTTGCTCTCACGGCAATCCTCGATCAGCTGCTGGGCCCACTGGGGGTAACTGGCCGGGTCCATCAAGGGCCCGATACGTACGAATGCATCAATCACTTTCAGCTCCTTGATCCTTGTGATTTTGCGGACGTGTATTCAGCGAAAAGTACCGGGCGCCCGATGCAGCAAGGGCCGCGCAGCAATCCGTTGGCGCTGCAGACTGTCACAGGTGAACACCTGTGGCCGTTCAATCAGATAGCCCTGGGCGTAATCCACGCCGATCTCCTGCAAGGCCTGCTCGATCAACGGTGTTTCGACGAACTCGGCGATGGTCCGCTTGCCCATGACATGCCCGATGTGATTGATCACCTCGACCATGGCACGATTGACCGGGTCGTCGAGCATATCTTTGACAAAACTTCCGTCGATCTTCAAGAAGTCGACGGGTAAATGTTTCAAATAGGCAAATGACGACATTCCGGCACAGAAGTCGTCCAGGGAGAACTTGCAACCTAGCCCCTTCAATTCGTTGATGAAGCGGATGGCACTGCCAAGGTTGGCAATGGCACTGGTCTCGGTGATCTCGAAGCAGATCATGCGCGGCGGAATGGCGTACTCGACGAACAACCGCTGCAGGTACTCGAGGAAGTTGTCGTCGCCGATGCTCGTCCCGGACAGGTTGATCGCGCACATCGCCAGCGGCCCGCCCCGCTCTTCGTCCAGGCATTGGCGGATGACCTGGAACACGTTGCGCACCACCCAACGGTCCAACGCCGTCATCAGGCCATAGCGCTCGGCGGCCGGAATGAAACTGTCGGGGAGGATGGTGCGGCCACTTTCGTCGTGCAGGCGCAGGAGAATCTCGATATGGCCTGGGCCTTCGATGGCCTTCAACGCGGCGATTTCCTGGCAATACAGACAGAAGCGATTTTCCTCCAGGGCCACATGCAGGCGCTGGATCCAGGCCATTTCACCAAAGCGCATGGACAGTTCGCTGTCGTCGGCGTGGTACACCTGCACCCGGTTACGGCCCTTTTCCTTGGCCATGTAGCACGCCATGTCGGCAGCCCGCAGCGAAGCCTCCAGCGAACCCGGTGCCTGCGCCATATGCACCAGGCCAATACTGACGGTGGTCACGAACGGCCTGCCCTTCCACACGAAGTGCAGGCTCTGCACGGCCTGGCGCAGGTTTTCGCCGATGCGCTCGGCCTGTTCGGCCGGGCAATTTTCCAGCAGCACACCAAACTCGTCGCCGCCCAGGCGGGCCAGGGTGTCGCCTTCGCGCAGCCCCGACTGCAGCACCGCACAGATGTGCCTGAGCAGTTCGTCGCCAGCCGCATGGCCGCAGGTGTCGTTGACCAGCTTGAACTGGTCGAGGTCGAGGAACATCAGCGAATGCCGCCCAGCCTGGCGTACCAGGCCATTGAGCGCCTGCTCCAGGCGGTATTCGAATTCGCGGCGGTTGGCCAGGCCGGTCAAGGCGTCATGGGTGGCTTGCCACGACAGGTTGGCGATGTACTGGCGCTCCTGGGTCATATCGTGCAGCACCAGCACGATACCGGCCACCTGGTCGTTGTTGATGATCGGCGAGCCGACCAGGTTGACCGACACCGTGCTGCCATCCAGGCGCTGGATCAGCCGGGCATGCTCGGCGCCGCCCTTGAGGCTGCCACTGAGCACCTGTTCGACCAGCGTGCAGCCTTCGCCCCCTTCCTGCTCGTCGAGCAGACTGAACAGCGCCCCCAGCGGCAGGCCCAGGGCCTGGCCGGACTGCCAGTGGGTCAGCTGCTCGGCCGCAGGGTTCATGTAGCCGATGTTGCCCTCGACATCGGCGGTGATCACCGCATCGCCAATCGCTTCGAGGGTGATCTGGGCCCGCTCCTTTTCCTCGCGCAGGGCATTGGCAAAGGCCTGGCGCTGGGCCAGCAGCTTGCTCGAACGGCGCCAGGCAATGGTGATGAGGAACAGTGCAGTCAGCAGGTTGGTGACCAGCAGCACCCGCAGCAGCATCCGCGAGCCTTCACCCAGGGCGTCACTGAAGGCCTTGGCAGCCGGCGTGACACCTTCGTTGATCGCCACGATACGGCCCTTCCACTCACTGAGCTGGGTCGGGCCGACCTGCCCGCGGGCGAAACCATCGTGCATCTCGCTGGCCAGCACATTGAGCTTGGTCAGGTAGTCATCGCCGATGTTCCAGTACTCGATCGCCGTCTGCATGTAGCTGATCTGGCGGAAGTTGCGGTAGAACCAGATGATCCGGTCGACATCGTCCGGGTGATTGCCGCCCTGCAGCACGGCCAGGCGGGCGCCCTCCAGGTCCGGGCTGGCCTGGTCGAGGAGCTCGCGCAGCTCGTGGTCGCCCTGGGGCACGGCCATGACCTGGCGATAGCGTTGGTAAGTCCGCTCGTCGCGGTCATCGGCATACAGGTTGAGGTAATAGATGGCATCTTTCTGCGCCTTGGACCAAAGGCTTTCACCGGCCACGTAGGCACGCACCGCCGACAATGCATAAAGGCTGAGGCTACCCAGCAATACCTGGAACACGACAACGGCGATGAAGGGCCAGATGATACCTACCAGTCTTGGCGCTTCTTGAGTGCGATTTCCCTTCATTTAGTCCCTGTCGCAGAGCAGATAAGACTTTGAATCAACCCAGACAAGCTCAGCGTAGGCCATTTGCCATCTGCATGGAGGGGAATTTTGGGGGGAGTTCGCCGAGAGATGCTCGGCGCCTGAAAAATCGAGCGCCGCCCGCGCGGCGCATCGCGAGCTACGCTCGCTCCTACGTTTGTTTCCGGGCAGTAACGCCTGTTACTGGCGCGCGCGATCGCCTTGTTGGTACGACACGATATCGCGCCATGCGCCAAGGCGTCCGCGCGCAAATCCCCCAGGAATGACTGGCCCGAAACAAACGTAGGAGCGAGCATAGCTCGCGATGCGCCGCGCGGGCGGCGCTCGATCTGCGCCCCACCACAAAACCCAAGCTGTCAGGTCTGCTGCAAATGCCCATACAACTTGGCATACAAGCCACCTTCGGCAATCAGCTGCTGATGGTCGCCATCCTCGGCCACATGCCCGCCGTCGAACACCAGCACGCGGTCGGCCTGCTTCACCGCCGACAAACGGTGAGCAATGATCAGCGTGGTCCGGCCACTGAGAAAACGCGCCAATGCCTGGTGCAGGTTGTACTCGGTGGCAGCATCCAGCGCCGAGGTGGCCTCATCGAGAATCACCACCTTGGGCTCGGCCAGGACCATGCGGGCAATTGCCAGGCGCTGGCGCTGGCCACCCGACAGGCGCACCCCCGAACGGCCGACCACGCTGTCCAGCCCTTGCGGCAAGGCGGCGATGGTGGCGTCCAGCTGGGCGATGCGCAGTGCCTGCCAGCAGGCCTCGTCGCTGCACTCTCGGCCCATGGTCAGGTTGGCGCGCACGCTGTCGTTGAACAGCGACGGGTGCTGCAGCACCACCGCGACGTTCTCGCGCAGGGTCTCAAGGCCGATTTCCTGCAGGCTGGCACCGCCAAAGCGGATAGTCCCGGCCTGGGCGCTGTACAGCCCCAGCAGCAGCTGTACCAGGGTGCTCTTGCCGCCACCACTGGCACCGACGATGGCCACCTTTTCACCGGGGGCAATGGCCAGGTTCAACTGGTCGAGCACTGGCTCGTCGGCATAGGCAAAGCGCAGGTCGCGCACCTCGATGCCCACCGTCTCACGGCCGGCGAACGGGTCGCTGGCGGCCGGGTACTGCGGTTCGTCAGCCCGCGACATCAGCTCGTTGAGCCGGCTCAGCGCGCCGCCCGCGGCGTAGTAGGCATATTGCAGGTTGAGCAACTGCTCCACCGGGCCGATCATGAACCACAGGTAGCTGAACACTGCCAGCATCTGCCCGATCGACAGATCGGAGAACAGCACGGTGAGCATCGCCGCCGCACGGAAGATATCGATGCCGAACTGGAACAGCAGGCCACTGGCACGCCCACTGGCATCGCTCTTCCATTGCGACTCCACGGCGTAGTCGCGCACTTCACGGGCACGCAGGCCGAGGCGCCCGAGGAAGTAGCCCTGGCGGTTGCCGGCGCGGATTTCCTGGATGGCATCCAGGGTTTCCGAGAGCGCCTGGGTAAAGCGCGAGGTGCTGTCGTTCTCGAGTTTCTTCAGGTGCTTGACGCGCTTGCCCAACTGCACGGTGAAGTAGATCACCAGCGGGTTGAACAACAGGATCAGCAACGCCAGCTTCCAGTGCATCCAGATCAGGATCGCCGCCGTGCCGGTAAGGGTCAGCATGGCCACCAGGAAGCGGCTGAGGGTCTCGCCGACGAACTTGTCGAGGGTATCCAGGTCGGTGACCAGGTGAGTGGTCACGGTGCCGCTGCCGAGGCTTTCGTATTCCTTGAGCGAGATGCGCTTGAGGCGCTCGATCAGGCGAATGCGCAGGCGGTAGACGATGTCCTTGGCCAGCCCGGCGAACAACTTGGCCTGCACCACGTTGAAGGCCAGCGCCGCCACGCGCAGGCACAGCGTGGCCGCCAGCATCAGGCCGATGTAGCCGGCCGCTACCTGCCAACCACTCGGCAGCAGGTGGTTCATCCATTTCAGTGCTGCATCACCGTGGCCCAGCAGCACTTCATCGACCAGCAACGGCAGCAGCAACGGGATCGGCACGCTGCAACAGGCCGCCAGCACCGCGACCAGGTTGGCGGTCCAGAGGTTTTTCTTGTGATGCAGGGCCAGGCGGCGGATTTCCGCCCAGCTCAGGCGATCAGGCACAGCAGCGGGCTTCCCTGGCACAGGGTCTGGCGACCCTGGCAGCTCAAGCACAGACGGCCTGCTGCAGCCAGCGGCCAAGCAGCGGTTGCAGGCCGTCCAGCGGCTGGTAGCCGTTGGTCAGCAGGGCCAGCTGGCCATTGCGCTCGGCCAGCAGGGTCGGGAAGCCGGCAATGCCCAGGTCCTGCACCCAGCTTATGTCCGCGCTGGTGGCGGCGCGGATGTCATGGCTGGCGAACCGTTGGGCGAAAAGTTCGCGGTTGAAGCCGGCCTGCTCGGCCAGCTCGACCAGTTGCGGGGCGCGGGTGACATCCACGCCCTGCTCGTAGAAGGAACGCTGGATCAGCGCCAGCAGCGGCCAGACACGTTCGGCGTCCAGCTCGCGGGCCGTGACCAGGGCGCGGCAGGCCGGCTCGGTGTCATAGACAAAGCCGTCGGGCATGGCGCCTTCGAAACGAAACGGCTGCCCGGTGGCTTCGGCCACCGCCTGCCAGTGTTCGAGGATGTACTTGCGGGTCGAGCTGTCCAGCGCACTGCCGCCAGTGCGCAGGCCGCCCGGCACCAGCCGGGTGCTGACGCCCGCCTCGGCGGCCTGTGCGATCAGGGCCGCGGCCACTGGCGCGAAACCCCAGCACCAGGAGCACATCGGGTCCATCACATAGATCAGGCGGGCAGTCATGGCTCAAGCCTCGGCTTTGTAGTTGTAACCGATCGGGTGCGGCTGGTTGCGGGCCTTGGCCAGCTCGATCTGCTTCTGCCGGTCAATGGCGCTGCGCCGGGTCTTTTCGCTCAGGGTGTCCCAGCAATGCGGGCAGCTCACGCCTGGCGAATAGTGCTCGGACTCGCGGTCCTTGGCATCGACCGGATGGCGGCAGGCATGGCACTGGTCGTACTCGCCTTCGCTCAGGTCATGGCGCACCGTGACGCGGTTGTCGAAGACGAAGCAGTCGCCGTCCCAGAGGCTTTCTTCCTGAGGCACTTCCTCGAAGTATTTCAGGATGCCACCCTTAAGATGATAGACCGCCTCGAAGCCTTCACCGAGCATGTAGCTGGAAGCTTTTTCGCAACGGATGCCGCCGGTGCAGAACATCGCCACCTTCTTGTGCTTGCTCGGGTCGAAGTTGGCCTTGATGTAGTCGGGGAACTCGCGGAAGGTCTCGGTCTTCGGGTCGATGGCGCCCTTGAAGGTGCCAATGGCCACTTCGTAGTCGTTGCGGGTGTCGATCAGCAGCACTTCAGGGTCGCTGATCAGGGCGTTCCAGTCCTTGGGCTCGACATAGGTGCCGACGGCCTGGTTCGGGTCGACGCCCGGCACGCCGAGGGTGACGATCTCTTTCTTGAGCTTGACCTTGGTGCGGTAGAACGGCTGCTCGTCGCAGTAGGATTCCTTGTGGTCGATATCCACCAGGCGCGGGTCGTTGCGCAGCCAGGCGAGCAGGCCGTCGATGCCTTCGCGGGTGGCCGAAACGGTGCCGTTGATGCCTTCGTGGGCCAGCAGCAAGGTGCCTTTGACGCCGTTGTCGAGCATGGCCTTGAGCAGTGGCTCACGCAGCTCGACGTAGTCTTCCAGGGTGACGAACTTGTACAGCGCCGCCACGACGATAGCTTGGGACATACAGGTGGATCTCCAGGTGGTTGCCCTCGTAAGGGGCGGACCGGGTTTGACAAAAAACAGGGGCTGCCGCGCAGCCCATCACAGGCAAGCCAGCGCCCACAGGGTCAGCACAACATTCAAGGAATGCGCTGTACCTGTGAGAGCTGGCTTGCCTGCGATGGGCCGCGCAGCGGCCCCCTTGGGATGTTGCGGATTGTACCAGAACGACAGAAAGGATTCAGTGCCCGCCACCGGCACACACTGGCGAGGCCGGTGCCACGCCTACCTTGGCCCATTCCTCGGCGGTGTAGGTGTGAATCGCCAGGGCGTGGATCTCGCCCATCAGTTCACCCATGGTGGCGTAGACCTTCTGGTGGCGCTTGACGCTGTTGAGCCCGGCGAACTGCTCGCTGACGATCACCGCCTTGTAGTGGGTTTCCTGGCCACGGCTGTGCATGTGGCTTTCGTTGAGCACTTCAAGGTGTTGCGGGGCCAGCGCGGCCAGTTGCTGCTCGATGCGTTGCTGCATGCTCATCGGCTATGACTCACTTCTTGGCCGGGGCGGCGGCCTTGCCAGCGTTCGGGTCCAGCTCCTTGGTCATGTCGTCGAGCAGCTTGTTGACCACCGGCACGGCCGGTTCCAGGCTGGTCTGGGTCAGCTGGGCCGACTGCTGGGTGACCTTGGGCATTTCACGCAGGACTTTCTTGCCCAGCGGCGACTCGTAGAACTTGACCAGGTCCTTGAGCTCCTGCTCGGTGAAGGTCTGGGTGTACAGGTCGACCATCTTCGGCTTCAGCTTGTTCCAGCCGATGGCGTTGTCCAGCGCTGCGTTGGCCTTGGCCTGGTAGCTCTCGAGCACCGGCTGCTTGGAGGCCGGGGCCTTGGTCTGGGCGAAACGCTGGGCGAACATCTGCTGGACCTGCATGTACACCGGCGTGCCCAGCTTGTCGGCATTGGCCAGGGTCAGGAATTTCTCGGCGGCAGCGTTGTGGCTGGCGGTGGCAGCGAGTACCTGGCCGCTGGCACAAGCCAGGGCGACGGCAGCACAGAGGACACGAAGACGGGTCATTGCATTTCCTTCAAGGAGGGGGAGGCGGTACCTCAGAGTAGAGCATTCTGCTCCCGCAGGGGCGCAGCGCTCAAGTGGCACGACGAGCGAATGAACCGCTCGCACGCATGAGGGCCTAAACTGCTGATTCTGACTGACAAAGGAGTGAACGCAGCATGAGCCGTATCGAGACAGACAGCCTGGGCCCGGTCGAAGTTCCTGAGGACGCCTACTGGGGCGCGCAGACCCAGCGCTCGCTGATCAACTTTGCCATTGGCAAGGAACGCATGCCGCTCGCGGTGCTGCACGCCCTGGCACTCATCAAGAAAGCCGCCGCGCGGGTCAACGACCGCAACGGCGATTTGCCCGCCGACATTGCCCGGCTGATCGAACAGGCCGCCGACGAAGTGCTCGACGGTGAACACGACGACCAGTTCCCGCTGGTGGTGTGGCAGACCGGCAGCGGCACCCAGAGCAACATGAACGTCAACGAGGTGATCGCCGGGCGCGCCAACGAACTGGCCGGCAAGGGCCGCGGTGGCAAGGCGCCGGTGCACCCCAACGACCACGTCAACCGCTCGCAGAGCTCCAACGACTGCTTCCCCACCGCCATGCACATCGCCGCCGCCCAGGCCGTGCATGAAAAACTGCTGCCGGCGATAGCCGAGCTGTCGTCGGGGCTGGCCGAGCTGTCGGCGCGCCACAGCAAGCTGGTCAAGACCGGCCGCACGCACATGATGGACGCCACGCCGATCACTTTCGGCCAGGAAGTCTCGGCCTTCGTCGCCCAGCTCGACTACGCCCAGCGCGCCATCCGCGCCACCTTGCCAGCGGTGTGCGAGCTGGCCCAGGGCGGTACCGCCGTGGGCACCGGGCTGAACGCCCCGCATGGCTTTGCCGAAGCCGTGGCCGCCGAGCTGGCCGCCCTCTCCGGCCTGCCCTTCGTCACCGCCCCCAACAAGTTCGCCGCCCTCGCCGGCCATGAGCCGCTGACCAGCCTGGCCGGTGCCCTGAAGACCCTGGCGGTGGCGCTGATGAAGATCGCCAACGACCTGCGCCTGCTCGGCTCCGGCCCGCGTGCGGGGCTGGCCGAAGTCCGCCTGCCGGCCAACGAGCCGGGTAGCTCGATCATGCCGGGCAAGGTCAACCCGACCCAGTGCGAAGCGCTGTCGATGCTGGCCTGCCAGGTACTGGGCAATGACGCGGCGATCGGCTTTGCCGCCAGCCAGGGGCACCTGCAACTGAACGTGTTCAAGCCGGTGATCATCCACAACCTGCTGCAGTCGGTCGAACTGCTGGCCGATGGTTGCCACAACTTCCAGCAGCACTGCGTGGCCGGGATCGAACCGGATGCCGAACAGATGGCGGCGCACCTGGAACGCGGGCTGATGCTGGTGACGGCGCTGAACCCGCACATTGGCTATGACAAGGCGGCGGAGATTGCCAAGAAGGCCTACGGCGAAGGCAAGACCTTGCGCGAAGCGGCGTTGGAGTTGAAGTACCTGACCAATGAGCAGTTCGACCAGTGGGTAAGACCAGAGAACATGCTGGCGCCCGGTGGCAAGGGCTGATTCGCTTTCTTAAAGCTGGCGCGATTTCTTGTGGGAGCCGCGCTTGCCGGCGATGGGCCGCAAAGCGGCCCCACGATTTCAAGGTTGCTGCACAAGTTGCCGGGGCCGCGTTGCGGCCCATCGCCGGCAAGCGCGGCTCCCACAAGTACAGCGCACGCCTGGAGGCTGGTGATAATCCTACGCCAATCGCGCCCTTCTGGCCTTCCACCCGGCCACCAGCGATGGCCCCAGGGCCACCAGGGTCGACCCCGCCACCACCGTCACCGCCCCTACATAGCCCAGGGCATTGATGTCTTCGGCCTGCACATACTCAGGCCACAGCACGGCCGCCAGCGCCACCGCGACAAAGGTCACCAAAGGCGTCAACGCCAGCGTGGCACTCACCCGCGATGCCTCCCAATGCGCCAGCGCCTCGGCAAACGCGCCATAGGCCACCAGGGTGTTCAGGCAGCAGGCCAGCAGCAACCAACCCTGCACCGGGGTCAGTTGCAGCGCCTCCAGCGGGTGCACCCAAGGCGTCAGCAGTGCCGCGCAGCTCAGGTAGATGACCATCATCACCTGCTGCGAATGCCACACCGTCAGCAGCTGCTTCTGGCTCAAGGCATAGAACACCCAGATGCTGGTGGCCAGGATTACGGTCAGGACCCCCGTGGTGTAGGTGCCCAGCGAGGTCAGCAGCTCTTCGAGGCGCTGGTTGAAGAACAGGCCGAAACCACTCAGCAGCACCAGCAGGCCGATGCCCTGCCCCAGGCTGAAGCGCTCCTTGAACACGAACACACTGGCCACCAGCAACAGCACCGGGCCGATCTGCACCACCAGTTGGGCGGTACCAGGGCTCAGTAGCTTCAGGCCGATCAGGTACAACACGTAGTTGCCCATCAGGCCGACCACAGCCACTGCTATCAGGCCTTTGCCCTTGGGCGCCAGCTTGCGCAGCGAAGGCAGACGCCGCTGGGTCGCCAGCCAGGCGAACAGCAAGCCGCCGGAAACCATCAGGCGGTACCAGGTAACGGTCAGCGGGTCGACCACCTGCAATACCTGCTTGAGCTTGATCGGCAGGATGCCCCAGAGCAGCGCGGTCAGAAGTGCCAGGAACAGGCCGTAGCCCCAACGGCCGGAAGTTGTGTGCATACAGTCCTCGAATGAGCCCTTGGTGGGGGTATCCGGATTCTAAGGGCTTGGAGCACCGAGCCGGAGGAAAATGCCGGGAAATAAATTCATCGTGTCATTCCCTGCCGGCATGCCTGGTCATTTCTTGTGCTTGGCGAACGCGGCTTCCAGGGCTTCGTTGATCGTGCGCAGCACCTTCACCCGTGCCCAGCGCTTGTCGTTGGCTTCGACCAGCGTCCAGGGTGCGATCTCGCTGCTGGTACGGTCGACCATGTCACCCACGGCCTGGGCGTAATCATCCCACTTTTCACGGTTGCGCCAGTCGTCTTCGGTGATCTTGTAGCGTTTGAACGGAATCTGCTCACGCTCCTCAAAGCGTTCCAGCTGGGTCTGCTGGTCGATCGCCAGCCAGAACTTGACCACCACCACGCCGGCATTCACCAGCTGCTCTTCGAAATCGTTGATTTCGCTGTAGGCGCGCATCCAGTCGGCCGGGCTGCAGAAGCCTTCCACCCGTTCCACCAGCACCCGGCCGTACCAGGAGCGGTCGAAGATGGTGAATTTGCCGCGCGCCGGGATGTGCCGCCAGAACCGCCACAGGTAAGGCTGCGCCCGCTCTTCTTCCGTGGGCGCGGCAATCGGCACGATGCGGTACTGGCGTGGGTCCAGCGCGGCCGCCACGCGGCGGATGGCACCGCCCTTGCCGGCGGCATCGTTGCCTTCGAACACCGCCACCAGGGCGTGCCGGCGCATGCGCTTGTCACGCAGCAGGCCGGCCAGGCGGGCTTGCTCGGTGACCAGCTGCTCCTGGTAGTCAGACTTGTCCAGGCGCACGGTCAGGTCCAGCGCGCCGAGCAGGCTGCGCTGGTCGATGCTCTGGCCCAGCGGGGCAACGTTGCCTTGGTGCTTGCCCTTGGGGTTGTGGGCCAGCGCTGT
This sequence comes from Pseudomonas sp. LRP2-20, assembly GCF_024349685.1. NCBI lineage: Bacteria > Pseudomonadati > Pseudomonadota > Gammaproteobacteria > Pseudomonadales > Pseudomonadaceae > Pseudomonas > Pseudomonas sp. LR2-20. The sequence goes on from NZ_AP025944.1 coordinate 4,611,948, forward strand.
CTGCAGGCTCTCCAGCAGAATGCGCCCCACCGCCAGGCTGCGGTAGTTCGGGTCGACGCCTTCGACGATGTGCCACGGCGCATAGTCGCGGCTGGTGCGGCGCAGCACGCGCTCGCCAAAGCGCACGAAACGGTCGTAGGTTTCCGACTGCTGCCAGTCCAGCGGGCTGATCTTCCAGCTGTGCAGCGGATCGTCCTTGAGCGACTTCAGCCGCGCCTTCATCTGCTTCTTGGACAGGTGAAACCAGAACTTGATGATCAGTGCGCCTTCGTCGCACAGCATCTCTTCGAGCCGTTCAGCCCCGTTAATGGCCTGGTCGAGCACGGCATCCTTGAATACGCCATGCACCCGCCCCTGGAGCATCTGGCTGTACCAGTTGCCGAAGAACACGCCCATCCGCCCTTTGGGTGGCAGCGCCCGCCAGTAGCGCCAGGCCGGTGGCCGGGCCAGTTCTTCGTCGGTCTGCTGGTCGAAGGTGAGCACGTCGATCATCCGCGGGTCCATCCACTCGTTGAGCAGCTTGACCGTCTCGCCCTTGCCGGCGCCTTCGATGCCGTTGATCAACACGATCACCGGGAAGCGCGCCTGCTGCTTGAGTTCGTACTGGGCCTCCAGCAGCGCCTCGCGCAAGGCGGGGACTTCTGCGTCGTAGGTTTCCTTGTCGATGCTGTGACCGATTTCCGCGGATTCGAACATGCACTGGCTCCTTCATTGGATAAGCAAGACTAGCGGATTTGCGTTGTGTCTGTGCAAACCCGGCAGATGGCATAAAATCCGCACATCCGCTGCAACCGAGCCAACCATGTCCACCCTTCTTCAGCACGCCCAGATCGACTGGGACGACCAGGGCCGCCCCCACTCGCGGCAGTACGACGACGTCTATTTTTCGAAAAACGAAGGCACCGACGAAACCCGCTACGTGTTCCTCGAGCAGACCCGTCTGGCGCAGCGCTTCGCCGCCCTGGCGCCGCACGCCTGCCTGGTGATCGGCGAGACCGGCTTCGGCACTGGCATGAACTTTTTCTGCGCCTGGCAGCTGTTCGCCGAACAGGCCCGTGCCGATGCGCGCCTGCATTTCATCAGTGTCGAGAAATACCCGCTTGGCCATGACGACATGGCCCGCGCCATGCGCCTGTGGCCCGAGATGGCGGCCTTCACCGAGCCGTTCCTGGCGCAGTACGTGGCGGTACACCCTGGCTTCCAGCAGTTCAGCTTCGACCATGGCCGGGTCACCCTGACCCTGCTGATCGGTGACGTACTGGAACAACTGCCGCAGCTCGACGCCAGCATCGACGTGTGGTTCCTCGACGGCTTCGCGCCGGCGAAGAACCCCGACATGTGGACCCCTGAGCTGTTCGCGCAACTGGCGCGACTGGCTCATGCCGGTACCGTGCTGGGTACCTTCACCACCACCGGCTGGGTACGCCGTGGGCTGATCGATGCCGGTTTCACCATGAAGAAGATCCCGGGCATCGGCAAGAAGTGGGAGGTGATGAGTGGCGAATACACCGGGCATGCCTGCGCAGCCGTCGCCGCGCCCTGGTACGCCCGCCCTGCCCCTGTGGCGGGCCCGCGCCAGGCATTGGTGATCGGTGCCGGCCTGGCGGGCAGCGCCAGCGCCGCCAGCCTGGCCGCACGCGGTTGGCAGGTGACGGTGCTGGAGCGCCACGCGACACCCGCACAGGAGGCTTCGGGCAACCCGCAGGGCGTGCTGTACCTGAAACTGTCCGCCCATGGCACCGCCCTGTCGCAGATGATCCTGGCCGGTTTCGGCTACACCCGGCGCCAGCTGCAGCAGTTGCAGCGTGGCCAGGACTGGGACGCGTGCGGCGTGCTGCAGTTGGCCTTCGACGGCAAGGAAGGCGAACGCCAGGCCAAGCTCGCCGAAGCCTTCGACAGCAGCCTGCTGCGTGCACTGGAACAGGCTGAAGCCGAGGCGATTGCCGGGGTGGCGCTGCCTGCGGGCGGCCTGTACTACCCGGAAGGTGGCTGGGTGCACCCTCCCGCCTTGTGCCAGGCGCAGCTGCAGCATCCGGGTATTGCCGTTCAGCTCCATCAGAACGTGGTCGAGCTGCGCAAGGCCGACGGCCAGTGGCAGGCATGGGATGGCGAGCGTCTGCTGGCCAGTGCGCCGCTGGTGGTGCTGGCCGGGGCTGCCGATGTGCGCCGTTTCGAACCCTGCGCCCAGCTGCCGCTCAAGCGCATTCGCGGGCAGATCACCCGCCTGCCGGCCACCGACGCCAGCCGCGCATTGCGCACCGTGGTCTGCGCCGATGGCTACGTCGCACCGCCTCGACAAGGTGAACATACCTTGGGTGCCAGCTTCGACTTCCACAATGACGACCTGAGCCCGACAGTAGCCGAGCACCAGGGCAACCTGGCGTTGCTGGACGAGATCTCCACCGACCTGGCCTCGCGCCTGGGTGCAGAGGCACTCGACGCCTCGCTGTTGCAGGGCCGTGCGGCGTTTCGATGCACCAGCCCCGACTACCTGCCGATTGTCGGGCCGCTGGCCGACCCTGCGATGTTTGCCGAGGCTTATGCCGTGCTCGGCAAGGATGCGCGGCAGGTGCCAGAGGTGGCGTGCCCGTGGCTGGACGGGTTGTATGTGAACAGTGGGCATGGCTCGCGGGGGTTGATCACGGCACCGTTGAGTGGCGAGCTGATAGCCGCCTGGGCCAGTGGTGAACCGTTGCCATTGCCGCGCGCGGTGGCGGAGGCCTGCCATCCGAACCGGTTCATGCTGCGCAGGCTGATTCGCGGGAAGTGAGTTTGGATTGGGAATGTATGTCGATCGTTATGTGTGGGCATTGAGATCGAGCGCCGTCCGCGCGGCGCTTCGCGAGCTTTGCTCGCTCCTACGTTTGTTTCGGGCCAGTAACGCCTGTGGGAGGCGCGCGCGACCGCCTGGTTGATACGACGCGTTATCGCGCCATGCGCCAAGGCGTTCGCGCGCAAATCCCGCAGGAATGACTGGCCGGAAACAAACGTAGGAGCGAGCAAAGCTCGCGAAGCGCCGCGCGGGCGGCGCTCGATCTCACAGGCGACACAAATTTATCGGCCTACACTCCAAGCCCACTCGCCCTTATAACAGATCGATCTAAAACTCCCACAAACCGCACAGGTCAGTTCCTTACAGGGTGCCCTAATCCGGGGCACTCATTCCCCAACGGAAAAACCGGTAAGGACCTATGTGCGGATTAGCAGGAGAGTTGCGTTTCACCCCCATCGATCAAGCCCCTCGCCCAGCCGACCTGGCTGCGGTAGAGCGCATCACCCATCACCTGGCGCCCCGCGGCCCCGACGCCTGGGGCTTCCATAGCCAGGGGCCGATCGCCCTCGGCCATCGCCGGCTGAAGATCATGGACCTGTCCGACGGTTCGGCGCAGCCGATGGTCGACAATACCCTGGGCCTCTCGCTGGCCTTCAACGGTGCCATCTACAACTTCCCCGAACTGCGCCAGGAGCTGCAGGATCTGGGCTATAGCTTCTGGTCCGACGGCGACACCGAAGTGTTGCTCAAGGGCTATCACGCCTGGGGCGCGGCCTTGCTGCCCAAGCTCAATGGCATGTTCGCCCTGGCCATCTGGGAGCGCGACAACCAGCGCCTGTTCCTGGCCCGCGACCGCCTCGGAGTCAAGCCGCTGTACCTGTCGCGCAACGGCGAGCGCCTGCGCTTCGCCTCGACCCTGCCGGCGCTGCTCAAGGGTGGCGACATCGACCCGATGCTCGACCCGGTGGCGCTCAACCACTACCTCAACTTCCATGCCGTGGTGCCGGCGCCACGCACGTTGCTGGCCAATGTGCAGAAGCTCGAGCCCGGCACCTGGATGCGTGTCGACCGCCACGGTGAAGTCGAGCGCCAGACCTGGTGGCAGCTGCACTATGGCCCCAACCCGGACGAACGCGACCTCGACCTGGAAGGCTGGACCACCCGCGTGCTCGACGCCACCCGCGAGGCGGTGGCGATCCGCCAGCGCGCCGCCGTGGACGTCGGAGTGCTGCTGTCTGGCGGTGTCGATTCCAGCCTGCTGGTCGGCCTGCTGCGCGACGTCGGCGTGGACGACCTGTCGACCTTCTCCATCGGTTTCGAAGATGCCGGGGGCGAACGCGGTGACGAGTTCCAGTACTCCGACCTGATCGCCAAGCATTACGGTACCCGCCACCACCAGCTGCGCATTGCCGAGCACGAGATCATCGAACAGCTGCCGGCGGCCTTCCGTGCCATGAGCGAGCCGATGGTCAGCCACGACTGCATCGCCTTCTACCTGCTGTCACGGGAAGTGGCCAAGCATTGCAAGGGCGTGCAGAGCGGCCAGGGCGCCGACGAACTGTTCGCCGGCTACCACTGGTACCCGAAGGTGGACGGTGCCGAGGATGCCTTCGCGGCCTACCGTGACGCCTTCTTCGACCGCAGCCATGACGAGTACCGCGATACGGTCCAGCCCTCTTGGTTGCTGGAAACCGACGCGGCCGGCGACTTCGTCCGCGAGCACTTCGCCCGCCCCGGCGCACCCGATGCCGTGGACAAGGCACTGCGCCTGGACAGCACGGTGATGCTGGTCGATGACCCGGTCAAACGGGTCGACAACATGACCATGGCCTGGGGCCTGGAGGCGCGTACGCCGTTCCTCGATTACCGCCTGGTCGAACTGTCGGCGCGCATTCCGGCACGCTTCAAGCTGCCCGACGGTGGCAAGCAGGTGCTCAAGCAGGCCGCACGGCGGGTGATCCCCCACGAGGTGATCGACCGCAAGAAGGGTTACTTCCCGGTGCCCGGCCTCAAGCACCTGGAAGGCGCGACCCTGGGCTGGGTGCGCGACCTGCTGACCGACCCGAGCCAGGACCGCGGCTTGTTCAAGCCGGCCATGATCGACCGCCTGCTGAGCAACCCGCACGGCCAGCTCACCCCGCTGCGCGGCTCCAAGCTGTGGCAACTGGCGGCCCTTAACCTGTGGCTCAGCGAACAAGGAATCTGACCGATGAAAGCCCACGAAATCGCTTACGGTCAGCGCTTGCTGCGCGGCCAGGCGCCGTCCTACGAGCGCCTGCAGGCGCGCCTGGCCGGCGACGGCAGCGAGCCCCACGACCAGCCGCGAGCCTTGCACTGTGGCTGGGGGCGCCTGCTGATCGGCCATACCTACCCGGACGCCGCCAGCCTGGCGGCCGCGCTGCAGGACGAACGCCCCGGCGAGCGCGACATCGCCTTGTACGTGGCCGCGCCACAGCAGCTGCTGGCCCAGGCACCGCAGCAACTGTTCCTCGACCCGTCCGACACCTTGCGCCTGTGGTTCACCGACTACCGCCCGGCGCAGCGGGTGTTCCGCGGCTTCCGCGTGCGCCGGGCGCAAAACCCCGGCGACTGGCAGGCGATCAACACCCTGTACCAGGCCCGCGGCATGCTGCCGGTCGACCCCGAATTGGTCACCCCGCGCCACCTCGGTGGCCCGGTGTACTGGCTGGCCGAAGATGACGACAGCGGCGCGGTGATCGGCAGTGTCATGGGCCTGAACCACAGCAAGGCGTTCGACGACCCGGAACACGGCAGCAGCCTGTGGTGCCTGGCGGTGGACCCGCAGTGCACCCGCCCAGGCGTCGGCGAGGTGCTGGTGCGCCACCTGATCGAGCACTTCATGAGCCGTGGCCTGGCCTACCTCGACCTGTCGGTGCTGCACGACAACCGCCAGGCCAAGCGCCTGTACGACAAACTAGGCTTCCGCAACCTGCCAACCTTCGCGGTCAAACGCAGGAACGGCATCAACCAGCAGCTGTTCCTCGGTCCAGGCCCGGAAGCCACCCTGACCCCCTACGCTCGCATCATCGTCGACGAGGCCTTGCGCCGTGGTATCGAGGTACAGGTGGATGATGCTGCCGCTGGGCTGTTCACCCTGAGCCTGGGCGGGCGGCGCATCCGCTGCCGCGAGTCGTTGAGCGACCTGACCAGCGCCGTGACCATGACCCTGTGCCAGGACAAGCGCCTGACCCAGCAGGCCCTGCACGCCGCCGGGCTGCAGGTGCCGGCGCAGCAGCTGGCCGGCAATGCCGACGACAACCTGGCGTTTCTCGACGAGCATGGCGCGGTGGTGGTCAAACCGGTGGATGGCGAACAGGGCCAGGGCGTGGCGGTCAATCTCACCTGCATCGAGGACGTGACCCAGGCCGTGGAAAACGCCCGCCGCTTCGACAGCCGCGTGCTGCTGGAGAGCTTCCATGCCGGCTGCGACCTGCGCATCCTGGTGATTGGCTATGAGGTGGTGGCAGCAGCGATTCGCCACCCGGCCCAGGTGATCGGTGATGGCACGCACAGCGTCCGCCAGCTCATCGAGGCACAGAGCCGTCGGCGCCAGGCAGCAACTGATGGCGAAAGCCGCATCCCGCTGGATGACGAAACCGAGCGCACCCTGAGTGGCGCGGGCCTGGGCTACGACGATGTGCTGCCGGCAGGCCAGCGTCTGGCTGTGCGGCGCACGGCCAACCTGCATACCGGTGGCACTCTGGAAGACGTCACCGAGCGCCTGCACCCGGTGCTTGCCGATGCCGCCGTGCGGGCGGCGCGGGCGCTGGAAATCCCTGTGGTAGGCCTGGATTTCATGGTTCGCGATGCCGAACACCCGGATTACGTGATCATCGAAGCCAACGAACGCGCCGGCCTGGCCAACCATGAACCGCAGCCGACGGCTGAACGGTTTGTCGACCTGCTGTTCCCGCATAGCCGGGCCATAGCGTGAGTTTGTGGTGGGGCGAATATCGAGCGCCGCCCGCGCGGCGCTTCGCGAGCTGCGCTCGCTCCTACGTTTGTTTCGGGCCAGTAATGCCTGTGGCAGGCGCGCGCGGCCGCCTTGTTGGTACGACGCGATATCGTGCCAAGCACCAAGGCATTCGCGCGCAAATCCCCCAGGATTAATTGGCCAGAAACAAACGTAGGAGCGAGCGCAGCTCGCGAAGCGCCGCGCGGGCGGCGCTCGATATCCGCCCCACCTTGTTACCCAAGGAGTACCCATGACCGAACGACTCCCCGAACCCGACCTCGATTACATGAAGCGCGTCCTGCTGGAGATGCTCGCCATCCCCAGCCCGACCGGCTTCACCGACACCATCGTGCGCTACGTGGCCGAACGCCTGGACGAACTGGGCATCCCCTTTGAACTGACCCGCCGCGGCACCATTCGCGCCACCCTCAAGGGCCGGCAGAGTTCGCCCGACCGCGCCGTCTCGGCCCACCTCGACACCATCGGCGCCAGCGTGCGCCAGTTGCAGGACAACGGCCGCCTGGCCCTGGCCCCGGTGGGCTGCTGGTCAAGCCGCTTCGCCGAGGGCAGCCGGGTCAGCGTGTTCACCGACACCGGTGTTTTGCGCGGCAGCGTGTTGCCGCTGATGGCCAGCGGGCACGCCTTCAACACCGCGATCGACCAGATGCCGATCAGCTGGGAACACGTCGAGGTGCGCCTGGACGCCTATTGCACCACCCGCGCCGATTGTGAGGCGCTGGGCATTGCCATCGGTGACTTCGTCGCCTTCGACCCACTGCCGGAGTTCACCGAAAGCGGCCACATCAGCGCCCGCCACCTGGACGACAAGGCCGGCGTCGCGGCCCTGCTGGCCGCACTCAAGGCAGTGGTGGAAAGCGGCCGCCAGCCACTGATCGACTGCCACCCGCTGTTTACCATCACCGAGGAAACCGGCTCTGGCGCGGCCGCCGCCCTGCCCTGGGACGTCAGCGAGTTCGTCGGCATCGACATCGCCCCGGTCGCCCCCGGCCAGGCTTCCAGCGAGCATGCCGTGAGCGTGGCCATGCAGGATTCTTCCGGGCCGTACGATTACCACCTGTCACGCCACCTGCTGAAGCTGGCCGGCGACCAGGATGTGCCGGTACGCCGCGACCTGTTCCGCTATTACTTCAGCGATGCGCACTCGGCCGTGACCGCCGGGCATGACATTCGCACCGCTTTGGTGGCGTTCGGCTGCGATGCCACCCATGGCTACGAGCGTACCCATATCGACAGCCTGGCCGCGCTCAGCCGGCTGCTTTCGGCCTACCTGCTCAGCCCACCAGTGTTCGCCAGCGACTCGCAACCGGCCAATGCCTCGCTCGAGCGCTTCAGCCACCAGTTGGAGCACGATGCGCAGATGGAGAGCGACACCCGGGTGCCGGCTGTGGACAGCCTGGTAGGAAACAAAAGCTGATGGCCGTGGAATCGCGTAGCATGCAGCCATTCATGACCAAGACCGTGCGCTGCCCATGCTGATCCCCTACGACCAATTGCAAGCCGAAACCCTGACCCGCCTGATCGAGGACTTCGTCACCCGCGACGGCACCGACAACGGCGACGACACCCCGCTGGAAACCCGTGTGCTGCGGGTACGCCAGGCATTGGCCAAGGGCCAGGCGTTCATCCTGTTCGACCTGGAAAGCCAACAGTGCCAGTTGCTGGCCAAGCACGACGTGCCCCGCGAGCTGCTCGACTGACAGCTCCGGCCTTTTCGCGGCTGAAGCCGCTCCCACAGGCACAGTACAGGTCTAAGGCCTAAGGTGATCCCTGTGGGAGCGGTTTCAGCCGCGAAGAGGCCGGAGCAGGCTGGTCAGGGCTGATCAGCCTTGCACGCCTGCGCTGCCTTGATCCGCCGATACACCTCGGCCCGGTGCACCGGCACCTTGCGCGGTGCTTCCACGCCAAAGCGCACCATGCCATTGCGCGACTCCACTACCTTGATCCGAATATCGTCACCAATGGTGATGACTTCGCCGACTTCACGCCCGATCACCAACATGCTCCGGTCCTCTCGCAACAGGAAAAAACCGCAGCGTGCTTGGGGATATTCGTCTGGACAATACTTCGCCAGCAATTCAGAGCGAACCTACAAGGGTTGGTAATTTCTCCTACAGACAACTCCTACAATCAGCGCGACTGCGCCTTGGCCCGCATCTTGACCGCCATGTCTGCCATCTCGTCATACAGCCGCTCCGGCGCCTGACGCTTGAGTTGCCAGGCCTGGCGCCCGGCTTCATGGGGCAGGATCAGAAACTCGCCCGCCGCAACCTGCTGGTGGATGTAGTCGGCGATATCCGCCGCGCTGATCGGCGAGCCTTCCAGCAGCTTGCCGACTTGGGCCTTCATCGCTGGGTTCGGCCCGCGGAACGACTCCAGCAGGTTGGTCTGGAAGAACGACGGGCACACACAGTGCACCGCCACTTCCAGCTGGCGCAATTCCACCAGCAGGCTTTCCGACAGCGCCAGCACACCGGCCTTGGCCACGTTGTAGTTGCTCATCCCCGGCCCCTGCATCAGCGCCGCCATGGAGGCGACGTTGATGATTCGCCCCTTGCTGCGCTCAAGCTGTGGCAGGAACGCCTTGCAACCTTTGACCACGCCCATCAGGTTGACCGCGATCTGCCAGTCCCAGTCTTCCAGCGACAGCTCGGCGAAGAAGCCGCCCGAGGCGACGCCGGCGTTGTTGACGATCACATCGATGCCGCCGAATTTTTCTTCGCAGGCCTGGGCCAGGGCGGTGAGCTGGCTGTAGTCGCGCACGTCGCAGCGCTGGACGAAGCCCTCGCCGCCCGCAGCCCGCACCAGCGCCAGGGTTTCGCGCAGGCCAGCCTCGTTGACATCAGCCAGCGCCAGGCGCCAGCCCTCGCGCGCCCAGCGCAGGGCGATCTCGCGGCCCAGGCCCGAGCCGGCGCCAGTGATCATGATGCGGTTTTGCATGGTGGCACGCCTTGTTCTGACAGATTGTGCAACGAGTCTAATCAAGGCCTTGGTGGGAGGCAGGGTTCATCAGGATAGTGAATGGGCGGGCATGACTGCGTGGTCAGTACCGGCCTCTTCGCGGCTAAAGCCGCTCCTACAGGGATCACCTCGGGCCGAGGCCAGTCGAGCGCCCGTGGGAGCGGCTTTAGCCGCGAAGAGGCCGGCACAGGCAACCATCCAGATTGAATCTTTCACAAGCGGCAACAGTCCGAATTTACAAGAGGCCAGCAGTCCGAGGCCCTTGACCCTAAACCACGCAAGGACTCCGTCATGACCACGATTCTCATCATCATCCTGATCCTTCTGCTGATTGGTGGCTTACCGGTCTTCCCGCACTCGCGCAGCTGGGGCTACGGCCCGTCCGGCATCGTGGGCGTGGTGCTGGTGATTCTGCTGGTGCTATTGCTGCTAGGCATGATCTAGCGGCACAACATGAAAAAACCGCGCCGAGGCGCGGTTTTTTCATGGGCGAGGGCTATCAGTGCGAGACAGCGCCAGAAGCACCCAGGCCAGTCTGCGAACGGACGAACTGCGGGTAGAACAGCGCACGCTCGTCATCGGCAGCCTTGGACTTGTCGGTGACCGAGAAGAACCAGATACCGACGAAGGCGATGATCATCGAGAACAGCGCTGGGTACTCGTACGGGTAGATGGCTTTTTCATGGCCGAGGATCTGCACCCAGATGGTCGGGCCAAGGATCATCAGCGTCACCGCGCTGACCAGGCCCAGCCAGCCGCCGATCATGGCGCCGCGGGTGGTCAGCTTCTTCCAGTACATCGAGAGCAGCAGCACCGGGAAGTTGCAGCTGGCGGCAATGGAGAACGCCAGGCCGACCATGAAGGCGATGTTCTGCTTCTCGAACAGGATGCCCAGGCCGATCGCCAGCACGCCAAGGGCGATGGTGGTGATCTTCGACACACGGATCTCGTCCTTGTCGTTGGCCTTGCCCTTGCGCCAGACGCTGGCGTACAGGTCGTGGGACACCGCCGAGGCACCGGCCAGGGTCAGGCCGGCCACCACCGCCAGGATGGTGGCGAAGGCCACGGCCGAGATGAAGCCGAGGAACACGCTGCCACCCACGGCATCGGCCAGGTGCACCGCCGCCATGTTGTTGCCGCCGATCAGGGCGCCAGCGGCGTCCTTGAAGTCCGGGTTGGTGCTGACCAGCAGGATCGCGCCGAAGCCGATGATGAAGGTCAGGATGTAGAAGTAGCCGATGAAGCCGGTGGCGTACAGCACGCTCTTGCGCGCTTCCTTGGCATCACTGACGGTGAAGAAGCGCATCAGGATGTGTGGCAGGCCAGCGGTACCGAACATCAGCGCCAGGCCCAGGGAGAACGCCGAGATCGGGTCCTTGACCAGGCCGCCCGGGCTCATGATCGCCTCGCCCTTGGCATGCACCTTGATCGCTTCGGAGAACAGGGTGTTGAAGTCAAAGCCCACGTGCTTCATCACCATCAGCGCCATGAAGCTGGCCCCGGACAGCAGCAGCACGGCCTTGATGATCTGTACCCAGGTGGTGGCCAGCATGCCGCCGAACAGCACGTACAGGCACATCAGGATACCCACCAGAATCACCGCGACGTGGTAGTCGAGGCCGAACAGCAGCTCGATCAGCTTGCCCGCGCCGACCATCTGCGCGATCAGGTAGAACGCCACCACCACCAGCGAACCGGAGGCCGACAGGGTACGGATTTCCTTCTGCCCGAGGCGGTACGAGGCAACGTCGGCAAAGGTGTACTTGCCAAGGTTGCGCAGGCGCTCGGCAATCAGGAAGAGAATGATCGGCCAGCCGACCAGGAAGCCGATCGAGTAGATCAGGCCATCGTAGCCGGAGGTGAACACCAGGGCGGAAATACCCAGGAACGAGGCCGCCGACATGTAGTCACCGGCAATCGCCAGGCCGTTCTGGAAGCCGGTGATCTTGCCACCGGCAGCGTAGTAGTCGGCCGCCGACTTGTTGCGTTTGGAGGCCCAGTAGGTAATGCCGAGGGTGAAGGCGACGAAGGCCACGAACATGGCGATCGCCGGAACGTTCAGCGGTTGTTTCTGCACCTCGCCGGTCAGGGCATCGGCGGCCCACACGGCGGGTGCGAAGGCTCCGCAGGCCAGTACGGCCAGGGCTTTGGCGTGGCGAATCATTGTTGCGCCTCCTTCAGGATGGCCTTGTTCAGCTCATCGAACTCGCCGTTGGCGCGGCGTACGTAGATGGCGGTCAGGACGAATGCCGACACGATCAGGCCGACGCCCAGGGGAATGCCCCAGGTAATCGACGAGTCAGGGCTGAGCTTGGTGCCCAGAATCTGAGGACCGTAGGCGATCAGAAGGATGAACGCGCAGTAGAGGCCGAGCATGATCGCCGAGAGAATCCAGGCGAACCGTTCACGTTTGCTGACCAGCTCCTTGAAGCGCGGGCTGTTTTGTATCGAGAGGTAAATGCTGTCGTTCATTGTTTTTGTCCTAGCAGCACAGGTAGGGGATGGAACCCACACCCTTACTTTATGCAGCTGTTGGACGCCAACCAGACGACCTTAGTCTTAGATGCAACGGTGTTTTACCGTTTACGTAACAAAGTGATGGCCCTTTGGCGGGTGAACCCGCTCCCACAGGGGATGTGCACAAGCCTGAAGACTGTGGATATCCCTGTGGGAGCGGGTTCACCCGCGAAGAAGCAAAACTGGCCCTGAAAGGTTGTTACTTGCCAGTCCACTCCTTCACGCGGTCCGGGTGCTTGGCCACCCAGTCCTTGGCCGCCGCTTCAGGCTTGGCACCTTCCTGGATCGCCAGCATGACCTCGCCGATCTCATCCTTGGACTGCCACTGGAACTTCTTCAGGAACTCCGCCACTTCCGGCGCCTTGGTCGCCAGTTCCTTGCTGCCGATGCTGTTCACGGTCTCAGCCGCGCCGTACACGCCTTTCGGGTCTTCGAGGAACTTCAGCTTCCACTTGGCGAACATCCAGTGCGGCACCCAGCCGGTCACTGCAATCGACTGCTGCTTGGCATACGCGCGGCCCAGTTCGGCGGTCATAGCCGCGCCGGAACTGGCCTGGAGCTTGTAGCCGGTCAGGTCGTAGTCCTTGATTGCCTGGTCGGTCTTGAGCATCACCCCGGAGCCTGCATCGATACCGACAATCTTCTGCTTGAAGCTGCTGTCGGTCTTGAGGTCGGCAATGCTCACGGCCTTGACGTATTCGGGGACGATCAGGCCGATCTTGGCGTCCTTGAAGTTCGGGCCGTAGTCGACCACGTTGTCCTTGTTCTTGGCCCAGTATTCACCGTGGGTGACCGGCAGCCAGGCCGAGAGCATGGCGTCGAGCTTGCCGGTGGCGACACCCTGCCACATGATGCCGGTGGCCACGGCCTGCAGTTTCACGTCATAGCCGAGCTTCTGCTTGATCACTTCTGCGGCGACGTTGGTGGTCGCCACACTGTCGGACCAACCATCCACGTAACCAATGCTTACTTCTTTGGCCATGGCCTGTGCAGCGCTCATGGTCAATACCAGGGCGGTGCCCACACCCAGGAAACGGCGCATTCTTGTAAAAGTAGCCATCAAAGCATCCCCTCGTCAGGTCTTGGAGACTGCATCATCTTCCTGCAACACAGGTCGACCTGCTCCCACTGCGACCTGTACCCGCCCATATGCGACAGCACTATGCCATTAGCGGCATCGGCCTACGGCAGCCTGCGCGATCCTTGCATGCCAAAGGTTTGGCGCCGGGCTACTATCTAGCGTTTTGTGCCTGACGATGGACCGCCCGATGCCTGAAGCTTCCCGCCTGCTGCTGCCGTTGTACCTGCTTGCCTGCCTGCTCGCCCTGCTCGGGCTGGGGGCGCTCTGGTACGGGCTGGGCAAGCCCGTCGTGCTGCCCGACGCAGCCAGCCCCACGCACAAACTGCAGTGCGCGTCGTACACGCCGTTCGACAAGGACCAGTCGCCGTTCGACCAGCCTTTTCGCCTGCGCCCGGCGCGCATGGATGCCGACCTGGCGCTGCTGGCCGAGCGATTCCAGTGCATCCGTACCTATTCGATGAGCGGTCTTGAGGCAATCCCGGCGCTGGCGCGCAAGCATGGGCTGAAGGTGATGCTCGGCGCCTGGGTCAACGCCAACCCGGTCGACACCGAGAAGGAAGTGGACGCGCTGATCGCCGCTGCCAACGCCAACCCGGACGTGGTCAGCGCTGTGATCGTCGGTAATGAGGCGCTGCTGCGCAAGGAAGTGACCGGCGAGCAGTTGGCCACGCTGATCAACAAAGTGAAAAGCCAGGTCAAGGTGCCGGTGACCTATGCCGATGTCTGGGAGTTCTGGCTGCAGCACCCGCAGGTGGCGCCAGCGGTGGACTTCCTGACCATCCACCTGCTGCCCTACTGGGAAGACGACCCGCGCGGCATCGACGATGCCCTGGCCCACGTCGCCGACGTGCGCCGGGTGTTCGGCAACCGTTTCGCGCCCAAGGACATCTTCATCGGCGAAACTGGCTGGCCCAGCGAAGGCCGTCAGCGCGAGACCGCCGTGCCCAGCCGCGCCAACGAGGCGCGGTTCATTCGTGGCTTCGTCGGCATGGCCGAGGCCAATGGCTGGCATTACAACCTGATCGAAGCATTCGACCAGCCATGGAAGCGTGCCAGTGAAGGCGCCGTGGGCGGTTACTGGGGGCTGTACGATGCCGACCGGCAGGACAAGGGAGTGCTCGAAGGACCGGTCAGCAACCTGCATTACTGGCCGCAGTGGTTGCTGGCGAGCGTGCTGTTGATGGCACTCACGCTGCTGATGGCCGGGCGCCCCGCCACACCGCTGGCAGCCTTGCTGCTGCCGCTGCTGGCCGCGTTTGGCGCGGGCTGCCTGGGGCTGTGGGGCGAGTTGATGCGCACCCATGCACGGTTTGCCGGGGAATGGGTGTGGGCGGTGGTGCTGGCCGGGTTGAACCTGCTGGTGCTGATGCATGCAGCCCTTGCCCTGGTCCGCCGCAACGGCTGGCGCGAGCGGTTGTTCGGTTACCTGCAGGCGCGGGCGGGATGGCTGTTGCTGGCCGCCGGCTTTGCCGCAGCAGTGAGCATGCTGGCGATGGTGTTCGACCCGCGCTACCGCAGCTTCCCGAGCGTGGCGCTGGCCCTGCCGGCGCTGGTGTACCTGCTAAGGCCCGTGGCTGCACGGCGCGCGGAAGTGGCGTTGCTGGCGTTTATCGTCGGGGCCGGGGTGTTGCCGCAGCTGTATCGGGAAGGGCTGGAGAATCAGCAGGCCTGGGGCTGGGCGCTGGTCAGTGTGTTGATGACTGCAGCCTTGTGGAGAAGCTTGCGGTTGCGCCTGGCTTGATACCCTGGGGCCGCTTTGCGGCCCATCGCCGGCAAGCGCGGCTCCCACAAGGGACTGCACAAGCCTGCGGGCTTGCACGGTCAGTGTGAGAGCCGCGCTTGCCGGCGATGGGCTGCGCAGCAGCCCCTTTCAGCCCCGGCGCGGTTGCCGGACCAGCCGCAACCCCGCCAGCACCACCACGAACACGGCAATGCTGGCGGTGTACAGCACCAGGGCGGGAATGCCGAACACCAATGCCAACACCGCCAGCCACCACCCGGCGCGCCCCGAAACCAGCTGCGCGAGCAAGGCCATGCCCAACCCGGCCCAGGCCATCACCTGAAAGTGAATGCCCAACCCCAGCAACGAACGCACCTGGCACTGCCAGTGGTCGCCTGGCACCACGCACAGCCCGACCCACTGCCCATCCTCCATCAGCCCATAGCGCACGCCATAACTGGCGGCGAGCCAGAGTGCCAGAAACATCAGCAGTAGAGCGGCCGGCAGCGATCGAGACATCCCATTCTCCAATAGCGGTAATCGAAATCATCCATGATCGCCCAAGCCCGGTTGTAAGGCAAAATCACAACCCTGCAGCTATGTTGCAGATAACAAGCACACCAAAGGCCACCGCACCAGGCAACTTTGCCCAGGCAACCGTGGTCCTAGCCTGCGTACTGCACGACCTTGATCCTTCTGGGGGAATACATGCTTCGATCTTGGCGCCTCGCCGCCCTTCTTGGCGGCCTGCTCATGGCTGCGGCCGCTTCGGCGCGGGATATCGACGCCGCGAGCTACGGCTACCCCTTGACCAACCCGTTCGAGGCGACCATCGCCACCACGCCACCGGAGCAGCGCCCGACCCTGCCCAGCGACGATGACATCGACCAGTCCGACTACAGCCTGAACCTGCGCCCGGAGCGCGAGTTCAGCTTGCCCGACAACTTCTGGGCGGTGAAGAAGCTCAAATATCGCTTGGCACGCCAGGACCACGAGGCACCGCTGATCTTCCTCATCGCCGGTACCGGTGCGCCCTACTCCAGCAGCATCAACGAATACCTCAAGAAGCTGTTCTACCAGGCCGGCTTCCACGTGGTGCAACTGTCGTCGCCGACCAGCTACGACTTCATGAGCGCAGCTTCACGCTTCGCCACTCCCGGGGTCAGCCAGGAAGACGCCGAAGACATGTACCGGGTGATGCAGGCCGTGCGTGCCCAGCACCCGCGTCTGCCGGTCAGTGAGTACTACCTCACCGGCTACAGCCTGGGCGCGCTGGACGCTGCATTCGTAAGCCACCTCGACGAAACCCGTCGCAGCTTCAACTTCAAGCGCGTGCTGCTGCTCAATCCACCGGTCAACCTGTACACCTCGATCAACAACCTCGACAAACTGGTACAGACCCAGGTCAAGGGCATCGACCGCAGCACCACCTTCTACGAGCTGATGCTGGAGAAGCTCACCCGCTACTTCCAGGACAAGGGCTACATCGACCTCAACGACGCCCTGCTGTACGACTTCCAGCAGTCGAAACAGCACCTGTCCAACGAACAGATGGCCATGCTCATCGGCACCTCGTTCCGCTTCTCGGCGGCCGACATCGCCTTCACCTCCGACCTGATCAACCGCCGCGGCCTGATCATTCCGCCGAAGTTCCCGATCACCGAGGGCAGCAGCCTGACGCCGTTCTTCAAGCGTGCCCTGCAGTGCGACTTCGACTGCTACATGACCGAGCAGGTGATCCCGATGTGGCGCGCCCGCACCGATGGCAACAGCATCCTGCAACTGGTCAACCAGGTCAGCCTGTATGCACTGGAGGACTACCTGCACAACAGCGACAAGATCGCCGTGATGCACAACGCCGACGACGTCATCCTCGGCCCCGGCGATATCGGTTTCCTGCGCAAGGTGTTCGGTGATCGTCTGACCCTTTACCCCCATGGCGGCCATTGCGGCAACCTCAACTACCGCGTCAACAGCGACGCCATGCTGGAGTTCTTCCGTGGCTAACAAACTTCTCCTCGCCACCGCCCTGCTGATTGCCGGCAATGCCCTGGCCGCGGAAACCGCGCCACGGGCCAGCGTGGTCGAAGCCGACCCACAAGTCACCCAGGCGCCGCTGGCGCCGGAGGCTGACGGCTTCATCGACCCGCTGCGCGCACTGAAATTCAACCCCGGGCTCGACCAGCGCGAATTCGAACGCTCGACCCTGGAGGCGCTGAACGTGTACGACCCGCTGGAGTCGCTGAACCGGCGCATCTACCACTTCAACTACCGGCTCGACCAATGGGTGCTGCTGCCACTGGTCAGTGGCTACCAGTACGTCACGCCCAGCTTCGTGCGTACCGGCGTGAGCAACTTCTTCAACAACCTGGGTGACGTACCGAACCTGTTCAACAGCGTGCTGCAGCTCAAGGCCAAGCGCTCGGCAGAAATCACCGCGCGGCTGATGTTCAACACCATCATCGGCGTGGGTGGCTTGTGGGACCCGGCCACCAGCATGGGCCTGCCGCGCCAGAGCGAGGACTTTGGCCAGACCCTGGGCTTCTATGGCGTGCCGGAAGGGCCGTACCTGATGCTGCCGGTACTCGGCCCGTCGAACCTGCGCGACACCACCGGGCTGGCGGTGGACTACGCTGGCGAGCAGGCGGTGAACTACCTGAACGTGGCCGAGGCCAGCGAAAACCACCCAGAGATCTTCGCCTTGCGCGTGGTGGACAAGCGCTACACCACCAAATTCCGCTACGGGCAGCTCAACTCGCCGTTCGAGTATGAGAAGGTCCGGTATGTGTATACCCAGGCGCGCAAGCTGCAAATAGCTGAATAAGCAGGCCCGGCCTCTTCGCGGGTGAACCCGCTCCCACAGGTTCAATGCTTACCTCGAGGCATGCGCAATCCCTGTGGGAGCGGCGGTTCGGCGCCCCGACTTGTCCCGCGAAGAGGCCGGTGCAGGCAACATCAAATCCCCAGGAACTGACACAGCTCGCGCTTCTTGGCCAAGGCATCGCGCCGCCCCAGTTCGATCAGCTCGCTGCAATAGCTGGCCTCGAACAGCAGGTAGCTCAACACCCCTGCCCCGCTCGTGCGCGTCGCCCCCGGGCCGCGCAGGAACAACCTTAACGCCGCCGGTAATTCCCGCCGGTGGCGCGCTGCAATCTCGTCCAGCGGTTGGCTCGGCGCAACCACCAGTACCTCGATCGGCGCCAGCCCCAGGCGCCGTGCATCCAGGTGCGCTGGCAACAGCCGGCTGAGGTGGTTGAGCCGCTGCAGCAGCTCGATGTCGTCCTCAAGGCTGTCGATGAAGGTGCTGTTGAGCATGTGCGCGCCGATCTGCGCCAGGCTCGGCTGCTGACCGCTGAACACGCGCTGGGTCGGCAACGGCGCCGCCGGGCGCTGCGGGTTGCCGCTGACCCCGACCACCAGCACCCGGCTGGCGCCCAGGTGCAGGGCCGGGCTGATCGGTGCCGACTGGCGCACCGCGCCGTCGCCGTAGTACTCATCACCCAGGCGCACCGGGGCGAACAGCAGCGGAATCGCCGCGCTGGCCAGCAGGTGATCGATGGTCAACGGCGTGGGCACGCCGATGCGGCGGTGGCGCAGCCAGGCGTCGATGGTGCCGCGCCCCTGGTAGAAGGTCACCGCCTGGCCGCTTTCGTAGCCGAACGCGGTCACGGCGACAGCCCGCAGTTGCTCGGCGGCGAGGGCGTGGCCAATGCCATCCAGGTCCAGGTGCGACTGCAACAGGCCACGCAGGGGGCGGCTGTCGAGCAAGGCCACCGGCACCTGGCCGCCCAGCCCCAGCAGGCTGTGGCCGACGAAGCGACTGGCCTGGTGCACCACCCCGGGCCAGTCGCTGCGGATGACCAGGCGGCTGCGGAAGTTTTGCCAGAACGTGGTGAGGCGCTGCACGGCGTCATGGAAGCGGGTGGCGCCACTGGCCAGGGTCACGGCGTTGATGGCACCGGCCGAAGTGCCGACGATGACCGGGAACGGGTTGTGCGCGCCGGGCGGCAGCAGCTCGGCGATGCCGGCGAGAACACCGACCTGATAGGCGGCACGGGCGCCGCCGCCAGAAAGGATGAGACCGGTTACCGGGGGTGGCGCCATGGATTCCTTCCTGGATCAGCTGTTTTCAGGCCCGGCCTCTTCGCAGGACAAGCCCGCTCCCACAGAGCCAGCCTTTACGCGGTCATTGTGGGAGCGGGCTTGCCCCGCGAAAGGGCCGGTACAGGCAATACAAAAATCAGCGTTTTTTCTTGTCATACAGCCGCGGCGCACCCTCGGGCCGCGACTTGAAGCGCCGATGCGCCCACAGGTACTGCTCGGGGCATTCGCGCAGCACACCTTCGACCCACTGGTTGATACGCAGGCAATCGGCTTCTTCGCTGTCACCGGGGAAACCCTCCAGCGGCGGGTGAATCACCAGACGATAGCCGCTGCCGTCCTCCAGGCGCTTCTGGGTGAACGGAATCACCTGCGCCTTGCCCAGGCGGGCGAACTTGGTGGTTGCGGTGACCGTGGCCGCCGGGATACCGAACAACGGCACGAAGATGCTCTGCTTGGCGCCGTAATCCTGGTCCGGTGCGTACCAGATCGCCCGGCCCGAGCGCAGCAACTTGAGCATGCCACGGACGTCATCACGCTCCACCGCCAGCGAATCGAGGTTGTGCCGCTCACGGCCACTGCGCTGGATGAAGTCGAACAGCGGGTTGCCGTGCTCGCGGTACATGCCGTCGATGGTATGGGCCTGGCCGAGCAGCGCGGCGCCGATTTCCAGGGTGGTGAAGTGCACCGCCATCAGAATGGCGCCCTGCCCGGCCTGCTGCGCTGCCTGCAGGTGCTCGAGGCCTTCGATGTGGGCCAGGGGCGCCAGGCGGGCCTTGGGCCACCACCAGCTCATGGCCATTTCGAAGAAGGCGATACCGGTGGAGGCGAAGTTGGCCTTGAGCAGGCGCCGCCGTTCGTCGTCGGACAGCTCCGGGAAGCACAGTTCGAGGTTACGCGCGGCAATGCGCCGGCGCTCGCCGGCCACACGGTACATCAGCGCACCCAGGGCACTGCCGAGCCACAGCAGGGCTCGGTATGGCAACTGCACCACCAGCCACAGCAGGCCCAGGCCAAGCCACAGGCCCCAGAATCGCGGGTGAAGGAAGTAGGGTCGAAAACGCGGGCGTTCCATTGAAGCTTCCGGCAAGACAAAGGCCGAGCATTCTACATCGGATCGGCACCGGTTGCGGCCAACCGGTCTTATCGTTATAAGTCAGGGCACTTTTTTCGCAACAAGCCGTCTATGCAGACCATGAGCCCAAACCACACACCCGACACCGCCTCCGTGTTCCAGCTCAAGGGCAGCATGCTCGCCATCACTGTGCTGGAACTGGGGCGCAACGACCTGGAAGCCCTCGACCGCCAGCTGGCGGCGAAAGTGGCCCAGGCCCCGAATTTCTTCAGCAACACGCCGCTGGTGCTGGCGCTGGACAAACTGCCAGCCGACGAAGGGGCGATCGACCTGCCCGGGCTGATGCGTATTTGCCGCCATCATGGCCTGCGAACCCTGGCGATCCGCGCCAACCGCATCGAGGACATCGCCGCGGCGATCGCCATCGACCTGCCGGTGTTGCCGCCATCCGGCGCCCGCGAGCGGCCGCTGGAGCCCGAACCCGAGGTCAAGAAGGCCGAACCGGCCCCGCCCCCGGCTCCCGCTCCCGAGCCAGAGGTGCGCCCGACCCGCATCATCACCTCGCCCGTGCGAGGCGGCCAGCAGATCTACGCCCAGGGTGGCGATCTGATCGTCACCGCCTCGGTCAGCCCAGGTGCGGAACTTCTCGCCGATGGCAACATCCATGTGTACGGCGCCATGCGCGGCCGCGCCCTGGCCGGGATCAAGGGTAATACCAAGGCACGTATCTTCTGCCAGCAGATGACCGCCGAAATGGTCTCGATCGCCGGCCAGTACAAGGTGTGCGAAGACCTGCGCCGCGACCCGCTGTGGGGCGCCGGCGTGCAAGTCAGCCTGTCCGGTGACGTGTTGAACATCACCCGTCTTTAACGGATACTTGCCGTCATTTTTAGAGCAACTTTTTTATCTGTTGCCGTTTTTTGCATTTTGCTGGGACACCTGTCCCGACTTATTTAGGGGTGAAACACCTTGGCCAAGATTCTCGTCGTTACTTCCGGCAAGGGGGGTGTGGGCAAGACCACCACCAGCGCCGCCATCGGCACCGGCCTCGCACTGCGCGGCCACAAGACTGTCATCGTCGACTTCGACGTGGGCCTGCGTAACCTCGACCTGATCATGGGCTGCGAGCGCCGCGTGGTGTACGACTTCGTCAACGTGGTCAACGGCGAAGCCAACCTGCAGCAGGCCCTGATCAAGGACAAGCGCCTCGAGAACCTGTTCGTGCTGGCCGCCAGCCAGACCCGCGACAAGGACGCGCTGACCCAGGAAGGCGTCGAAAAGGTGCTGATGGAGCTGAAAGAACAGTTCGATTACGTCATCTGCGACTCGCCGGCCGGTATCGAGAAAGGCGCGCACCTGGCGATGTACTTCGCCGACGAAGCCATTGTCGTGACCAACCCTGAAGTGTCCTCGGTACGTGACTCGGACCGCATGCTGGGCATCCTGTCGAGCAAGTCGCGCCGCTCCGAGAACGGCGAGGAGCCGATCAAGGAACACCTGCTGATCACCCGTTACCACCCAGAGCGCGTCGAAAAGGGCGAAATGCTCAGCATCGCCGACGTCGAAGAGATCCTGGCGATCAAGCTCAAGGGTGTGATCCCCGAGTCGCAGGCCGTGCTCAAGGCCTCCAACCAAGGTATCCCGGTCATCCTCGACGACCAGAGCGATGCCGGCCAGGCGTACAGCGACACTGTTGACCGCCTCCTGGGCAAAGAGAAACCCCTGCGTTTCATCGAAGTGCCGAAGCAAGGATTCTTCGCGCGCCTGTTTGGAGGCAAGTAAACCATGAACCTTTTTGACTTCTTTCGTGGCAGACAGAAACAGACCAGCGCGTCGGTAGCGAAAGAGCGTCTACAGATCATCGTGGCGCATGAGCGCGGCCAGCGCAGCGAACCGGACTACCTGCCGGCGCTGCAGAAAGAACTGCTGGAAGTGATCCGCAAGTATGTGAACATCGGCAACGATGATGTGCATATCGAGCTGGAAAACCAGGGCAGCTGCTCGATTCTGGAGCTGAACATCACCTTGCCTGATCGCTGATCCGGCTGAAAGCTGGGGCTGCCGTGCAGCCCTTCGCGGCGGTTCGGCGCCCCGACAAACCCGCTCCCACAGGATAAGCACAGCACCTGTGGGAGCGGGTTTGTCGGGGCGCCGAACCGCCGCGAAGGGCCGCAAGGCGGCCCCAATGCTTTCCCCCTTTTTCACAGAGACTCCGCAATGCCGCTGTCGAACATCCAGATCCTCCATGAAGACGCCGCCATCCTGGTGATCAACAAGCCGACCCTGCTGCTGTCGGTACCTGGCCGTGCCGAGGACAACAAGGACTGCCTGATCACCCGCCTGCAGGAAAACGGCTACCCGGACGCACTGATCGTGCACCGCCTGGACTGGGAAACCTCCGGCATCATCCTGCTGGCCCGCGATGCCGACAGCCACCGCGAGCTGTCGCGCCAGTTCCACGACCGCGAGACTGAAAAGGCCTACACCGCGTTGTGCTGGGGCCAGCCGGCGCTGGACAGCGGCAGCATCGACCTGCCGCTGCGCTACGACCCGCCCACCAAACCGCGGCACGTGGTGGACCACGAGCAGGGCAAGCATGCCCTGACCTTCTGGCGTATCGTCGAGCGCTGCGGGGACCACTGCCGCGTCGAACTGACGCCGATCACCGGCCGCTCGCACCAGCTGCGCGTGCACATGCTGTCGATCGGCCATCCGTTGCTGGGTGACCGCCTGTATGCCAACCCAGAGGCGCTGGCGGCCCATGAACGGCTGTGCCTGCATGCCTCGATGTTGAGCTTCACCCACCCGGTCAGCGGTGAGCGCCTGAAGTTCGAGTGCCCTGCCCCCTTCTGATCTTGCTAGGCCTGTACCGGCCTCTTCGCGGCTGAAGCTGCTCCCACAGGTATTGCGCAGCCTTGAGAGCAGTGCGGTCCCAGTGGGAGCGGCTTTAGCCGCGAAGAGGCCGACACAAATTTTCGACTCAATAGGCTAAACTCGCGCCACTGCTGTCTGGAGTGAGTTATGCGCGAAGCACTGAATACCGGCCTGATCGAATTCCTCAAGGCCTCCCCGACGCCCTTCCATGCCACCGCCAGCCTGGCCCAGCGCCTGGAGGCGGCCGGCTACCAGCGCCTGGACGAGCGTGACAGCTGGGCCGCGGTGCCCGGTGGCCGCTATTACGTTACCCGCAACGACTCCTCGATCATCGCCATCAAGCTGGGCAAGCAGCCGCCGCTGCTGAACGGCATCCGCATGGTCGGCGCGCACACCGACAGCCCGTGCCTGCGGGTCAAGCCGCAGCCCGAGCTGCAGCGCCAGGGCTTCTTGCAACTGGGCGTTGAAGTGTACGGCGGCGCGCTGCTGGCGCCGTGGTTCGACCGCGACCTGTCGCTGGCCGGGCGGGTCACCTTCCGCCGTGACGGCAAGGTCGAAAGCCAGCTGATCGACTTCAAGCTGCCGATCGCGATCATCCCCAACCTGGCGATCCACCTGAACCGCACCGCCAACGAAGGCTGGCAGATCAACCCGCAGAACGAGCTGCCGCCGATTCTGGCGCAGGTGGCCGGTGACGAGCGCATCGACTTCCGCGCCGTGCTCACCGAGCAGCTGGCACGCGAGCACGACCTCAACGCCGACGTGGTGCTGGATTACGAGCTGAGCTTCTACGATACCCAGGACGCCGCACTGATCGGCCTCAATGGCGACTTCATCGCCGGCGCCCGCCTGGACAACCTGCTGTCGTGCTACGCCGGCCTGCAGGCGCTGCTGGGTGCCGACAGCGACGAGACCTGCGTGCTGGTGTGCAACGACCATGAAGAAGTCGGCAGCTGCTCGGCCTGTGGTGCCGACGGCCCGATGCTCGAACAGACCCTGCAGCGCCTGCTGCCGGACGGCGACGCCTACGTACGCACCATCCAGCGCTCGCTGATGGTCTCGGCCGACAACGCCCACGGCGTGCACCCCAACTACGCCGACAAGCACGACGGCAACCACGGGCCCAAGCTCAACGCCGGGCCGGTGATCAAGGTCAACAACAACCAGCGCTACGCCACCAACAGCGAAACCGCCGGGTTCTTCCGCCACCTGTGCATGGCCGAGGAAGTGCCGGTGCAGAGTTTCGTGGTACGCAGCGACATGGGCTGTGGTTCGACCATCGGGCCGATTACCGCCAGCCACCTGGGTGTGCGGACGGTGGATATCGGCTTGCCGACCTTTGCCATGCATTCGATTCGTGAACTGTGCGGCAGCCATGACCTGGCGCATCTGGTGAAGGTACTGAGTGCCTTCTACCGTAGCCGCGAGCTGCCTTGAGATTGATGTAGGCAGGCCCGGACTTTTCGCGGGACAAGCCCGCACCCACAGTGACCGCGCAGGGCTTGAGCCCTGTGGAAGACCTGTGGGAGCGGGCTTGCCCCGCGAAGAGGCCGGGCCTGAAAACAACTGTCCAGGATCAATCCCCCTTCTGCCCAACCCGCTATGCTTGTTATATGGCCCCCAAGCAGAAGGACTGCTGCCCATGTCCCCCTTCCTCTCACTGTTCGTGCCGGTGTTTCTGTTCCTGATGCTGCTGACCATCGGCTTCAGCCTGCGCGAGCGCAACATCGGCGTGCTGATGATGTGGATCGGCACACTGGGCATCTTTGGCCTCACCTGCTGGACGATCCTGGAGAAACTGCCGACATAAACCTCTACACTCGGTCAATCGTTTGACCTGAGGTAGATTTCCCGGTGCCAGCCTTTCTGCGTTGCCTAGCCCTGCTGCTGTTCATCTTCATGTCCCCGGCCCAGGCGGCGGGCTTGCCCAGCCTGCTGGGCTCCAGCGCCCCCGCCCAGCCCGAAGCCACCGAGCCCCTGGGCAAATCGCTGGACGAGGTGATCAAGAACCTCGAGAACGACCAGCAACGTGCCAAGCTGCTGGCCGACCTGAAGAAACTGCGCGACGCCACCAAGCAATCGCAACCTACCGTCGAACAGGGTGTTCTGGGCCTGATCGGCGGCGCCCTGCACGACTTCGAAAAACAGTTCAGCGGTGACTCCAGCCCCTTCTACCGCTGGTCGCAGGAAATAGAACAGGCCCAGGTCGAACTGACCGAACTGATCGTTCCGGTGCATCAGTGGCCGGCTATCCTGTTCGGCTTTGCCGCAGTCATCGCGGTGTGGAGCTTGCTGGCCTATGCCTTCAACTGGGTCGGCCACCGCGTGCGGGTGCGTTTCGGCCTGACCGAGGAGCTGCCCCAACACCCGCGCACCTGGGACCTGGTGCGCTTTGCCCTGCGCAAGCTGGGGCCATGGCTGGTGGCACTGGTCTTCACCATCTACCTGAGCTTCGCCCTACCGCCGTCGCTGGGCAAGTCGCTGGCCATGGTGCTGGCCTATGCACTGGTGGTCGGCACCTGCTTCTCGGCCATCTGCGTGATCGCCTTCTCGCTGCTCGACGGCCCCCATCGTCACCGCGCCCTGCATATCCTGCGCCACCAGGCCTTCCGCCCGCTGTGGCTGATCGGCAGCTTCGCCGCCTTTGGCGAGGCCATGAGCGACCCGCGCATGCTGGTCGCCCTGGGTACCCACCTGGCCCATGCCCTGGCGACATTGGCCAATGTCATCGCGGCACTGTCGTCGGGCCTGTTCATCCTGCGCTTCCGCCGGCCGATCGCCCACCTGATCCGCAACCAGCCCCTGGCCCGGCGCCTGACCCGGCGCACCCTGAGCGACACCATCGAGATCCTCGGCAGTTTCTGGTTCGTGCCGGCGCTGATCCTGGTGGCCGTGTCGCTGTTCGCCACCTTCATTTCCGCCGGCGACACCAGCACCGCCCTGCGCCAGTCGCTGATGTGCACCGTGCTGGTGGTGGTGTGCATGGTGCTCAACGGCCTGGTGCGCCGCCACGCCGCCAACCCGAAACGCGCCAGCAAGCGCCAGGCGGTGTATGCCGAGCGCCTGCGCAACTTCGGCTACCTGCTGGTGCACCTGTTCATCTGGCTGGTGTTCATCGAACTGGGGCTGCGCGTGTGGGGCTTGTCGATGATCGGCTTCGCCGAAGGCGAGGGCCATGAAGTGAGTGTGCGCCTGCTGGGCCTGGCCGGCACGCTGATCGTTGCCTGGCTGGTATGGATCCTCGCCGATACCGCCGTGCACCATGCCCTGGTGCGGTCGCGCCGCGGCCTGGCCAACGCCCGCGCGCAGACCATGATGCCGCTGATCCGCAACGTGATGTTCGTGGTCATCTTCATCATCGCGGTGATCGTCGCCCTGGCCAACATGGGCATGAACGTCACGCCGCTGCTGGCCGGTGCCGGTGTGATCGGCCTGGCCATCGGTTTTGGCGCGCAGTCGCTGGTGGCCGACCTGATCACCGGGTTGTTCATCATCATCGAAGACTCGCTGGCGATCGACGACTATGTCGATGTCGGCGGCCACCTGGGCACGGTCGAGGGCCTGACCATCCGCACCGTGCGCCTGCGTGACATCGACGGCATCGTGCATACCATCCCGTTCAGCGAGATCAAGAGCATCAAGAACTACTCCCGCGAGTTCGGCTACGCGATCTTCCGCGTGGCGATTCCGCACAGCATGAACATCGACCAGGCGATCACGCTGATCCGCGAAGTGGGGCAGAAACTGCGCAACGACCCGCTGATGCGCCGCAACATCTGGTCACCGCTGGAGTTGCAGGGGGTGGAGAGTTTCGAATCGGGCTCGGCAATCCTGCGGGCACGCTTCAAGACCGCGCCGATCAAGCAGTGGGAAGTGTCGCGGGCTTTCAACCTGGCGCTCAAGCGCCAGCTTGACGAGGCCGGGCTGGACCTGGCCACGCCGCGCCTGTCGGTGCAGGTAGTCACGGCCGGGGGTGGCAAGATGGCAGAATCAGGTTCCTCCAGTTAGAACCCTTTCGCGGGGCAAGCCCGCTCCCACAGGTACAGCACAGCATTTGAAAACTGTGACGTACCTGTGCGAGCGGGCTTGCCCGCGAAGAATCCAGCACCTCAGCCAGCCAGGGCGCGGATGCGGATGGCATCGTGCCGCCAGTACTCCAGGTCACAGTCGATCAAGTGCCCATGCTGGTCGCTGTTGACCCGGGTAATGTGCAACCCCGGGCTACCCACCGATACTTTCAACGCCCCCGCAGCCTCCAGCGGCAGGGCGGTCGGCAGGATCTCGAAGCACACCTGCCCGTACTGGATGCCATACACCCGCCCGTAGATCTCGGTCAGCGACTGCGCCAGGTCCTGATCGAGGATCCCCGGGAAGTACCTCGGGTTCAGATAGTGCTCGGCATACAGCACTGCCCGCCCATCGATGCGCCGCAAGCGGCAGATCCGCACCACACTGGACAGCGCCGGCAGCTGCAGGCGCGCGCAGATTGCCGCCGAAGCCGGTTGCAGGCGCGCCGAGAGCAACTCGGTGCTGGCCACCCGCCCCTGATCACGCACCATCGCATGGAAGTGGCTACGCTCGATCAGGTCGTAGGTCAGGCGCTGGGGTGCGACGAACCAGCCGCGCCGCTCTTCGCGGTAGATCAGGCCCTGGGCCTCCAGCTGCACCAGCGCTTCACGCAGGGTGATGCGGGTGGTAGCGAACACTTCGCTGAGCTTGCGTTCGGCCGGCAGCTTGCCGCCCGGCGCCAGCAGGCCGTGCTCGATCTGCTCCTGCAGGGCATGGCAGATGGCTGTTACCGCGCGCGGTGGCGTCGACTGCATCAAAAGGTTACCTATCTGGACTAGTCCAGCCCCATGACGGGGCCTTTGGAGAATAGTGCAAGCCTAGGCAGGGCTGATGAACATCCTGTGACAAAGGCCTTGCCCCGGCACTGCCAGAAACGCGCCAAGCCAGCAGAACCGGGGCGATTACCTGGTCTACGCTGTAGCTTCAAGGCCTGTGCGGGCCCTGCCCTACATCAAACTGTCACGCAAGCGGCCTACCTTGGCTCAAGCTTTGCTGACCTAGACCAACGGTCAGCGAAAACCGCTTCATTCATAACAACGATCGCTAAAGGCACCCACCCAAGGAGCTACGGATGAAAAAGTTGTTCATGGCGTCACTGCTCGGTTCGGCCATTACCCTGTGCACCTCGGCCATGGCCGCCGGCCCCGACCTCAAGGCCCTGGAAGACGCCGCCCGCAAGGAAGGCAACGTCAACAGCGTGGGCATGCCCGATGCCTGGGCCAACTGGAAAGGCACCTGGGACGACCTGGCCAGCAAATACGGCCTCAAGCACAGCGACACCGACATGAGCTCGGCCCAGGAAATCGCCAAGTTCGAGGCCGAGAAGGACAACGCCAGCGCCGACATCGGTGACGTCGGTGCCGCCTTCGGCCCGATCGCCACCAGCAAGGGCGTGACCCAGCCGTACAAGCCGAGCACCTGGGACCAGGTGCCTGAGTGGGCCAAGGACAAGGACGGCCACTGGGCGCTGGCCTATACCGGCACCATCGCCTTCATCATCAACAAGGACCTGGTCAAGGAAGGCGACCGCCCGACCAGCTGGCACGACCTGGAAAAGGGCAAGTACAAGGTCGCCATCGGTGACGTCAGCACCGCCGCCCAGGCCGCCAACGGCGTGCTGGCTGCCGCCATTGCCTACAAGGGTGACGAAAGCAACCTGGCACCGGGCCTGCAGCTGTTCACCAAGCTGGCGCAGCAGAAGCGCCTGTCGCTGGCCAACCCGACCATCCAGACCATCGAGAAAGGCGAGGTCGAGGTCGGCGTGGTGTGGGACTTCAACGGCCTGAGCTACCGCGAGCAGATCGACCCCAAACGCTTCGAAGTGCTGATCCCGTCGGACGGTACGGTGATCTCCGGCTATACCACCATCATCAACAAGTACGCCAAGCACCCGAACGCGGCCAAGCTGGCGCGTGAATACATCTTCAGCGACGCCGGCCAGATCAACCTGGCCAAGGGGCATGCGCGGCCGATCCGTGCCGAACACCTGAAGCTGCCGGAGGATGTACAGGCCAAGCTGCTGCCGAACGAACAGTACAAGGCGGCGCAACCGATCAAGGATGCCGCAGCCTGGGAAGCCACCTCCAAGGCACTGCCGCAGAAGTGGCAGGAGCAAGTGATCATCGAGATGGAGTAATCGCGAGGGCTGCGCCCTCGTTCGCGGGTCAAGCACGCTCCCACAGGAACACCACAGGGCTCAAGGCCTGTGAATGACCTGTGGGAGCGGGCTTGCCCCGCGAAAGGCCGCACAGCGGCCGATCTTGAAAACCCGCGGAGCTTCGAATGAATCAAAACGTCATCCTGGTCCTGCTCGACGGCCTCAACTACCAGGTCGCCCACCACGCCATGGGCCACCTGCACGCCTATGTCGAGGCCGATCGCGCCGCGCTGTACCGTGTGGAATGCGAACTGCCGTCACTGTCACGGCCGCTGTACGAGTGCATCCTCACCGGTGTGGCACCGATCGACAGCGGCATCGTGCACAACAACGTCAACCGCCTGTCCAACCAGCGCAGCGTGTTCCACTACGCCCGCGAGGCCAACCTGGGCACTGCGGCGGCGGCCTATCACTGGATGAGCGAGCTGTACAACCGCTCGCCCTTCGACCCACAGCGCGACCGCCACACCCACGCGCCGAAACTGCCGATCCAGCATGGCCTGTTCTACTGGGACGACCGCTACCCCGACTCACACCTGCTGGCCGACGGTGAATACCTGCGCCGCCGCCATGCGCCGAATTTCCTCCTGGTGCACCCGATGAGCATCGACGATGTCGGCCACCGCCATGGCCTGGACAGCAGCCAGTACCGCAATGCCGCGCGCAGTGCCGACATCCTGCTGTCCGATTACCTGCCAGGCTGGCTGGAAGAGGGCTACCAGGTACTGGTCACCGCCGACCACGGCATGAACAACGACCGCTCGCACAACGGCCTGCTGGCCGAGGAGCGTGAAGTGCCGCTGTTCGTGTTCGGCGACGCCTTCAGCCTTGACCCGGCCGCCAAACCGCTGCAGACCGAACTGTGCGGGACCATCTGCGAGCTGCTTGGCGCAGCGCACGACAAGACCGTGTGCCGGGAGCTGCTCAAGTGAAGGCCGGTAACCGTGGCCGCTACCTGGCCCTACTCTGCCTGCTGCCGTTCGCCGTGTTCTTCGTGATCTTCCAGATCGCCCCGCTGGCCTGGGTGGCCATCAACAGCCTGCAGTCGGAAGCAGGCTGGGGCGTGGAAAACTTCAGCAAGGTGTTCGCCTCGAAGTTCTACCTGCAGGCGCTGCAGCGCAGCCTGGAGATCAGCTTCTGGTCGAGCCTGTTCGGCATCGTCATCGCCACCCTCGGCGCCTATTCACTGCGCCAGGTCGACTCGAAGCTGCGCGACTTCGTCAGCGCCTTCGCCAACATGACCAGCAACTTCGCCGGGGTGCCGCTGGCCTTCGCCTTCATCATCCTGCTCGGCTTCAACGGCGCACTCACACTGCTGCTGAAGCAGATCGGCCTGCTGGAGGACTTCAGCATCTACTCCAAGAGCGGCCTGATCCTGGTGTACACCTACTTCCAGATCCCGCTCGGCGTGCTGCTGCTCTACCCCGCCTTCGACGCCCTGCGCGAAGACTGGCGCGAGTCGGCCGCGTTGCTCGGCGCCAGCCACTGGCAGTTCTGGCGGCATATCGGCCTGCCGGTGCTGACGCCGGCATTGCTCGGCACCTTCGTCATCCTGCTGGCCAACGCCCTCGGCGCCTACGCCACCGTCTATGCCCTGACCACCGGCAACTTCAACGTGCTGCCGATCCGCATCGCCGGCCTGGTGGCCGGCGACATCAGCCTCGACCCGAACCTGGCCAGCGCCCTGGCGATGGTGCTGGTGGGGCTGATGACACTGGTCACCGTGGTTCATCAATGGCTGCTCAAAAGGAGCTACCATGCGCGCTGAAAAAACATCTGCCGGGCTCTACCACCGGCTGGTGGTGTACCTGCTGTTCCTGATCCTGCTGCTACCGCTGGCCGGCACCCTGCTCTACTCACTGGCCACCAGCTGGTCGGCGAGCCTGCTGCCCAGCGGCCTGACCTTCAAGTGGTACGTCGCCCTCTGGAGCGAACCACGCTTCCTGGCCGCGTTCGGCCAGTCGCTGCTGGTGTGCGTGGGCGCACTGCTGCTGTCGGTGGTGCTGATCCTGCCGCTGCTGTTCGTGGTGCACTACCACTTCCCGAAACTCGACGCACTGATGAACATCCTCATCCTGCTGCCGTTCGCGGTACCGCCGGTGGTGTCGTCGGTAGGCCTGCTGCAGCTGTATGGCAGCGGCCCGATGGCGATGGTCGGCACGCCGTGGATCCTCATCGGCTGCTACTTCACCATCGCCTTGCCCTTCATGTACCGGGCGATCACCAACAACCTGCAGGCGATCAACCTGCGCGACCTGATGGATGCCGCCCAGCTGCTCGGCGCCAGCACCTGGCAGGCCGCCCTGCTGGTGGTACTGCCAAACCTGCGCAAGGGCCTGATGGTGGCGCTGCTGCTGTCGTTCTCGTTCCTGTTCGGCGAGTTCGTGTTCGCCAACCTGCTGGTCGGCACCCGCTACGAGACCCTGCAGGTGTACCTGAACAACATGCGCAACAGCAGCGGCCACTTCAACAGCGCGCTGGTGATCTCGTACTTCGCCTTCGTGCTGGTGCTGACCTGGGTCGCCAACCGCCTGAACAAGGACAACACCTGACATGAGCTTCGTCAGCGTACAGAACCTGCAAAAAAGCTACGCCGGCAGCCCGGTGTTCGAAAACATCGACTGCCAGATCGAGCGCGGCGAGTTCGTCACCCTGCTCGGCCCCTCCGGCTGCGGCAAGTCCACCCTGCTGCGCTGCATCGCCGGGCTGACCCCGGTGGACGGCGGCCAGATCCTCCTCGACGGCCACGACATTGTGCCGGTGAGCCCGCAGAAGCGCGGCATCGGCATGGTGTTCCAGAGCTACGCGCTGTTCCCCAACATGACCGTGGAACAGAACGTCGCCTTCGGCCTGCGCATGCAGAAGGTCAAGGCCGATGAAAGCCAGCAGCGCGTGCGTGAAGCCCTGGACCTGGTGGAGCTGGGCAGCTTCGCCGGGCGCTACCCGCACCAGCTGTCCGGCGGCCAGTGCCAGCGCGTGGCGCTGGCCCGCTCGCTGGTCACCCGCCCGCGCCTGCTGCTGCTCGACGAGCCACTGTCGGCGCTGGATGCACGCATCCGCAAGCACCTGCGCGAGCAGATCCGGGCGATCCAGCGCGAGCTGGGGCTGACCACCATTTTCGTCACCCACGACCAGGAAGAGGCACTGACCATGTCAGACCGGATCTTCCTGATGAACCAGGGGCGCATCGTCCAGAGTGGCGATGCCGAAACCCTCTACACCGCGCCCGTGGACCTGTTCGCCGCCGGTTTCATCGGCAACTACAACCTGCTCGACGCCGACAGCGCCAGCCGCCTGCTGCAGCGCCCGGTGACCGGCCGCCTGGCGATCCGCCCGGAATCGATAACCCTGGGCGTCAACGGTGAACTGGACGCCGAAGTGCGCAGTCACAGCCTGCTTGGCAACGTTATCCGCTACCGCGTACAAGTGCGCGAGGTGGAACTGGTGGTCGATGTGCTCAACCGTTCGCCTGGCGACCTGCATGCCGACGGCCAGCGGGTTTCCCTGTCGATCGACCCCACGGCGCTGCGCGAAGTGGCCTAAGGAGAATCAACATATGGCACTGGCAATTTTCGATCTGGACGAAACCCTGATCCACGGCGACTGTGCGTCGCTGTGGAGCGAACGGATGGCCCGGCTGGGTTGGGTCGATGGCAAGGACTTTCTGCGCCGCGACCATGAACTGATGGAGGCTTACGGCAAGGGCCACCTGCAGATGGAGGACTACATGGCCTTCAGCCTGGAGCCGATTGCCGGGCGCACGCTGGAGGAAGTCGAGCATCTGGTGGAACCGTGGGTCGAAGAGGTGATCGAGCCGATCATCTACGGCGACGCCTGCCGCTGCATTGCCGAACATCGCCAGCGGGGCGACCGGATTTTGATCATTTCCGCTTCAGGCACGCACCTGGTCGGGCCGATTGCGGCGCGGCTCGGGGTGGACGAATACCTGGCGATCGAGCTGGAAGCGGTGAACGGGGTGTATACCGGCAAGACCCATGGGGTGCTGACCTACCGCGAGGGCAAGATCACCCGGTTGCTGGAATGGCTGGATCAGGAGCAGGAGAACCTGGAGGGGGCGAGTTTCTATTCTGATTCGCGCAACGATCTGCCGCTGTTGCTGAAGGTGGATCATCCGCATGTGGTGAACCCGGATGCGGTGTTACGTGAGCATGCACAGACCAATGGCTGGCCGATTCTGAGCTGGTCCTGAGTATCTTGCATTGCCGTACCGGCCCTTTCGCGGGTGAACCCGCTCCCACAGGGATCACCGTTCCCGGTGGGAGCGGGTTCACCCGCGAAGAGGCCTGGCCTGCTTACGCCAGGCTCGGGTCGATCACCATCACCAGCTTGCCGGACACCTGGTTGCTCTCAAGCTCGGCATACGCCGCCTGGGCAAACTCCACCGGGTAGGTATCGACCAGTTGCGGCGACAGGCGACCTTCGGCAAACAGCGGCCACACCTGCTGCTGCAGTTCGCGCAGGAGTTCTGCCTTGAAGCCGTCATCGCGGTTGCGCAGGGTCGAGCCGGTAATTTCCAGGCGCTTGCCCAGCACCTGGGCCAGGTCCAGCTCGAACTTGCGCCCACCCATCAGGCCGATGATCACCCAGCGCCCGTCCCGGGCCAGCAGCTTCAGGTTGAGCTCGCCGTAGCTGGCACCCACCGGGTCCAGAATCACGTCGAACGGGCCCAAGCCTTCAAGCGCATCGAGGTTCTGGTTACGCACCACACCACCCGCGGCGCCCAGCGCTGCACAGTAGTCCAGGCGGTCCTGGGAGCCGACGCTGACCCACACCGGGCTGCCGAAGGCCTTGCACAGCTGGATCGCCGCCGAGCCCACACCACTGGCGCCAGCATGCACCAACACCTTTTCGCCGGCCTTCACCTTGCCAAGCTGGAAGATGTTCAACCACGCCGTGGCATAAACTTCCGGCAGCGCCGCCGCTTCGTGCAGGCTCAAACCCTCGGGTACCGGCAATACGTGGCGGGCATCGACCACCACTTCTTCGGCCATGGCACCGCTGGCCAGCAGCGCGCAGACGCGGTCGCCCACGCGCCAGTCAGCGCCGGCACCGACCTCCTCGATGACCCCGGAGCACTCCAGCCCCATGTAAGGGCTGGCTCCTGGCGGTGGTGGATACAAGCCCTTCATCTGCAGCAGATCGGCGCGGTTCAGCCCCGCAGCAGCCACCCGAATGCGCACTTGGCCCGCGTCACAGGCCGGGCGTTCGGCCTCGACCCAGGCCACATGTCCGTCAACGCCTTGCAATGCCTTCACAGTGCCTCCATAGTTGAATCACAGACTGAGCCTGAGGAGCCCGCTCCTCAGGCTTTTTGCAGTATTTGCCCGGCTCCGATGGAACCGGCGAACGGAAAAGACGGCCTACTATGCGTGATCAATTGCCTCCACGTCGAATCAGCATGAAGCATTTCCTCCCAAGCACCGCCCTCGCCCTTCTGGTTGGCCTGGGCAGCCTCACGCTCGGCGGCAATGCGGCGGCCGCCAACAAGTGGGACAGCCTGCAGCCGGACCGTGACGAAATCGTCGCCAGCCTCAACGTGGTGGAGTTGCTCAAGCGTCACCACTACAGCAAGCCGCCGCTCGATGACGCCCGCTCGGTGATCATCTACGACAGCTACATCAAGCTGCTCGACCCGGCCCGCAGCTACTTCACCGCAGCCGACATCGCCGAGTTCGACAAGTGGAAGACGCAGTTCGACGACTTCCTCAAGAGTGGCAATCTCGACCCCGGCTTCACCATCTACAAGCGCTACCTCGACCGGGTCAAGCAGCGCCTGGACTTCGCCTTGGCCGAACTGGCCAAGGGCGTCGACAAGATGGACTTCACCACCAAGGAAACCTTGCTGATCGACCGCAAGGATGCCCCGTGGGAAAAGGACCAGGCCGCGCTCGACGAGCTGTGGCGCAAACGCGTCAAGGATGAAGTGCTGCGCCAGAAGATCGCCGGCAAAGAGCCCAAGCAGATCCAGGAAACCCTGACCAAGCGCTACAAGAACCAGCTGGCGCGCCTGGACCAGACCCGTGCCGAGGACATCTTCCAGGCCTATATCAACACCTTCGCCCAGTCCTACGACCCGCACACCAACTACCTGTCGCCGGACAACGCCGAGAACTTCGACATCAACATGAGCCTGTCGCTCGAAGGCATCGGCGCGGTGCTGCAGAGCGACAACGACCAGGTCAAGATCGTGCGCCTGGTGCCGGCAGGCCCGGCCGCCAAGACCAAGCAGGTGGCACCGGCCGACAAGATCATCGGCGTCGCCCAGGGCAACAAGGAAATGGTCGACGTGGTCGGCTGGCGCCTGGACGAAGTGGTCAAGCTGATCCGTGGCCCGAAAGGCTCGGTGGTGCGCCTGGAGGTCATCCCGGCCAGCAATGCGCCAAGCGACCAGACCAGCAAGATCGTCTCGATCACCCGCGAAGCCGTGAAGCTCGAAGAGCAGGCGGCGAAGAAATCGGTGCTCAAGCTCAAGCAGGACGGGCGTGACTACAAGCTCGGCATCATCGAGATCCCGGCCTTCTACCTGGACTTCAAGGCCTACCGTGCCGGTGACCCTGAATACAAGAGCACCACGCGCGACGTGAAGAAACTGCTCACCGAACTGCAGAAGGAAAAAGTCGACGGCGTGGTCATCGACCTGCGCAACAACGGTGGCGGTTCCCTGCAGGAAGCCACCGAGCTGACCAGCCTGTTCATCGAGAAAGGCCCGACCGTGCTGGTACGCAACAGCGACGGCCGTGTCGACGTGCTCGAGGACGAAAACCCGGGCGCCTTCTACAAAGGCCCGCTGGCGCTGCTGGTCAACCGCCTGTCCGCCTCGGCCTCGGAGATCTTCGCCGGCGCCATGCAGGACTACCACCGCGCGCTGATCGTCGGTGGCCAGACCTTCGGCAAAGGCACCGTGCAGACCATCCAGCCGCTCAACCACGGCGAGCTGAAGCTGACCCTGGCCAAGTTCTACCGGGTTTCCGGGCAGAGCACCCAGCACCAGGGCGTGCTGCCGGACATCGACTACCCGTCGATCATCGACACCAAGGAAATCGGCGAAAGCGCCCTGCCTGAGGCCATGCCGTGGGACACCATCCGCCCGGTGGTCAAGCCGGCAGTCGACCCGTTCAAGCCGTTCCTGGCCGACCTCAAGGCCAAGCATGACGCACGCAGCGCCAAGGATGCCGAGTTCACCTACATCCGTGATCGCCTGGCCCTGACCCAGAAGCTGATGGACGAGAAGACCGTCAGCCTCAACGAGCAGGAGCGCCGTGCCCGCCACGATGACGTCGAAGCCAAGCAGCTGGCCATGGAGAACATCCGTCGCAAGGCCAAGGGCGAAGAGCCGCTCAAGGAGCTGAAGAAAGTCGACGAGGACGCCCTGCCTGAGGAAGATGACAAGACCAAGCCGGAAGACGATGCCTACCTTGCCGAGACCGGTCGCATCCTCATCGACTACCTGAGCGAAAGCACCAAGATGGCGAAGAAGTAAGCCGACCGATGATGGCAGATTAATGTGATCCGTCATCAAATAGTCATCGCACTGTCGTGAAATAGAGGGGCCGGGCATGCAAATGCCCGGCCCTTTCATTTTCAGGATATCGTCATGACCGTCGCCGAACAGCTCAGTGCCTTGAGCGCCATTCTGGCTCAGCGCAGCATTCACAGCCTGTTCCAGCCGATCGTCTGCCTCAGCGAACGGCGCGTCTTCGGCCATGAAGCCTTGAGCCGTGGCCCCTCCAATAGCCCGCTGCACTCGCCGCTGAACCTGTTTGCCATCGCCCGCCAGGCCGGTCACCTGACCGAGCTGGAGGCCGCGTGCCGGGAAAGCGCGTGCCGGCGCTTCAGCGAGCAGGGGCTCGACGGCAAGCTGTTTCTCAATATCTCGCCCGAATCGCTACTGGAACCCCACTACCCTTCCGGGCGCACCCTCAAGCTGCTCGAACACGTGGGGCTGGCCCCCGGCCGGGTGGTGATCGAGCTGACCGAACAGACCCCTACCGACGACTTCCAGCTACTGTCCAATGCCCTGCACCACTACCGTGACATGGGCTTTTCCATTGCCCTGGACGACCTGGGTGCGGGTTACTCGAGCCTGCGCCTGTGGTCGGAGCTGCGCCCAGAGTACGTCAAGATCGACCGCCACTTCATCGATGGCATCCACCGCGACCCGCTCAAGCGCGAGTTCGTCGGCTCCATCCTGCAGATTGCCCGGGCATCGAAAGCGCAGGTGATTGCTGAAGGGATCGAGTTGCCGGAAGAACTGGCGGTGTTGACCGAGATGGGGGTGGACCTGGTGCAGGGGTACCTGCTGGGGCGGCCGCAGGAGTTGGGAGTGCGGGAGAATCCGCAGTTACTGGCGCAGGTACTGCCGGTAGCGTTGGTCGAGCAGCCGACGGTAGGGCTGAATGCCACGCTCGGCCAGATCATGGATCTGTTTGGCCGCCATGATGACCTGGAAGCACTGGATGTACGGGGGGCTGATGGCAGCCCCTGTGGTGTGATCCATCGGGATGCACTGTCAGTGCTGGCCTCTTCGCGGGTAAACCCGCTCCCACCGGTATTTCACACGATTCAAGGGCAGTGATAGCCCTGTGGGAGCGGGTTTACCCGCGAAGAGGCCAGTGCAGGCAGCCCCTTATACTCAGGCATGCTCGGGATAGCTGTACTCGAACACCCGGACCACCTCGGAGGCATGCCACGACGCCGCCTCCATGCCATCGACCGGCCCCGAGAAACGCCCCAGGCGCTCCACGCATTCGAAAAAGCCGGTGCGCGGCAAACGGCTGGCACCCTGGCTGATCACCAGCGAGCTGCGCAGCGGCTGCTCGGCACGGGCATCGAGCACGGCCAGGTACTCCAGCGCGGCGGTCAGGGTCTGCATGGCCGGGCTGGGCAGCTGCAGGCGCTCGATCAGCGCACGGTAGGTCAGCAGGTGGCGTTGACGGCGGGCCAGGTCAAGCTCGTCCAGCAGGTTTTGCCAATGCTGTCGGCTGATCCTGACCTGGCTCATGACGGCTCGCTCCAGCCGGCCAGCCCCAGGTGCCAGGCCAGGGCGCGGCGGATCGCAGCATCCGGCTGGCGCTCGCCCGATTCGATCATGGCCAGGTAGGCCGGGCTGACCCCGACGTTACGCGCCAACTGCTCAGGGGCGATGCCTTTGGCCTGGCGCAGTTGCCCCACTTCACTGAACGCTGGCAGGCTGACTGCCGGGGCGCTCTGTTGCGCTGGTTCGGCAGCTACCTCGGCAGGCGCCTGCCCGGCTGCCTTGAGCAGCGCCTGGTACTGCTCCCAGGG
Organism: Pseudomonas sp. LRP2-20; assembly: GCF_024349685.1. Classification (NCBI taxonomy): domain Bacteria; kingdom Pseudomonadati; phylum Pseudomonadota; class Gammaproteobacteria; order Pseudomonadales; family Pseudomonadaceae; genus Pseudomonas; species Pseudomonas sp. LR2-20. The sequence continues at coordinate 4,650,576 of NZ_AP025944.1, forward strand.
TACGACGGCGTACTCGGGCTGACCGTCCCGGCTAATGACCTGAATACCCATTACAACCCCCTTACGTGAGGATTACCGCATGTAATCCGTAGGCATAACGCTTATGCCAATTATATTACCAAGCGCGGGAGTCTGTGGGGACTTGCTCTTTTTCAGTGCGTATTGCGCTCCAGGCGCAGCGCTTCGGGGGTATTGGGCAGGCGCTCGACCACCCGCAGGCGCTCAGGCGCCTGGCTGTCGCGCCAGGCCTTGAAACGTGCCAGCTCATCGGCCACGGTTTTCAGCACCCAGCCAAGCACGGCGATGTCATCGAGAAAGCCGACACCCAGGATCCAGTCGGGGATGGCGTCGACAGGGCTGACGAAATACAGCAGGCCCGCGACGACGGTCACCAAGGCCTTGGGGCTGATGGCACGGTACTCACCGCGCCACCAGGCCAGGCACAGCGACTGCAGCAGCTTGACGTCGTCGCGCAACTGGCCGATGCGTGGGCCTTTGCGGGCCACGGCGAACAGCAAGGCCGGCAGCCGACCGCGGCTGAGCAGGCGCTCGGCCAGGGGCAGGAAACGGGCAAAATTCCAGGGTGCGCTCATGGAGCCTCCAGCAGGGAGAGGTTATCCACATTAATTGTGGATAACCTTGTGAACAGGGCGAAGTTTGTGACGGCGGGCGCCCACAAGGCAAGGGCCCCGGTCAGATCGGGCGTTTTTTACACAGTGGTTTCAGATCCGCAAACGATTTGCGTCAGAAGCTTCCGGCTTCTTCACACTGCCCTTTGCTCGGACAATACCCACTTCACGAGGTTCGCCGAATGATCCCCCACAAACGACAACGCCCCGTCAGGACGGGGCGTTGTACAGGTACCAGCCGTTATTGCTTGGCAGGTGCTTCGGCCGGGGCATCAGCTTCCGGCGCTTCGCCACCCTGCAGCTGGGCCGGGTCTTTGATGGCGATCAGTTCCAGGTCGAACACCAGGACCGAGTTGGCCGGGATCAGCGGGCTCGGGCTCTGGGCGCCGTAGGCCAGCTCAGCCGGGATGAACAGCTTGTACTTCTCGCCTACGTGCATCAACTGCAGGCCTTCGACCCAGCCTGGGATCACACCGCTGACTGGCAGGTCGATCGGGCTGCCGCGCTCGACCGAGCTGTCGAACACCTTGCCATCGATCAGCTTGCCTTCGTAGTGTACGGTGACCACGTCGGTCGGCTTCGGCTGCGGACCGTCGGCCTTCTTCACGACTTCGTATTGCAGGCCCGAGGCGGTGGTGACCACGCCAGGCTTCTTGGCATTCTCTTCGAGGAATTTCTTGCCGGCGGAGGCGGCTTCTTCGCTGGCCTTGGCCAGGCGCTCTTCGGCGCGCTTCTGCAGCGCGGTGAAGGCTTCTACCAGCTCTTCGTCCTTGATGCGTTGTTCCTTCTTGCCGACAGCGTCTTCGATGCCGAGGGCGACCGCTTTCGAATCAAGGTCTTCCATGCCTTCCTGAGCCAGGCTTTTGCCCATGTTCAGGCCGATACCGTAGGAGGCTTTCTGTGCCGGAGTCTTCAGCTCGGGGCTGCTGGCCTGTTGATCACAGCCAGCCAGTACCAGGCCTACCAGGGCAACCGCAGCCGCCAGACGATGCTGTTTCATGCTATTTCCTTGTTCATGCGCCATAGGGGCAATCAGGGTAAAGCCGCGAGCTTATCAGGCGGCCATCACCAATGGCTACCGGCATAAGAGCGGGTTTTCGTAAGGAAGTTCAGTAGGTAAAGGCTTCTTCATGGAAGCTTTACAGCCATTGGCCAGTATTGACCCTTTGTGCCGGGTTTTCCTGGTTTTTGTGGCTTTTTATTTCGGTGGGTTCTGAGGTGGGTAGTTGGGAAATTGGGTGGGGGCTGGCAGGTGGCTGCCACAAGATATTCAGCGGCTATGAGATCGAGCGCCGCCCGCGCGGCGCATCGCGAGCTGCGCTCGCTCCTACGTTTGTTTCGGGCCAATTATTCCTGGGGGATTTGCGCGCGGACGCTCTGGGGTTTGGCGGGAAGTGTCAGATTTTTTGTGTGCGGGCCGGTAACGGCCTGCCGTCAGGCAGGCCCTGATCTTCACCAGGTTGGCCTGATGAACCGATCTCCGTACAGAATCGCAAATTGATTCATCGCGCTTTTCCAATCATGGGCCGGTTTTCCCCAATTGGCTGTTATGTTGCGCAATCCCAGCCAAATCAGTTTGGTCGCTGCGTCATCATTCGGGAAATGCCCTCGGGTCTTGATGACCTTGCGTAGCTGGGCGTTGATGCTCTCGATCGCGTTGGTGGTATAGATCACCTTCCGGATGGCGGGCGGAAAGACAAAGAATGGAATCACGCGATCCCAGGCGCGTCTCCAGGCAGCCACCACCGTTGGATATTTCTCACCCCACGGCCCGCTCTCAAACTCATCGAGTGCTTGCTCAGCCGCTTCGGCATTGATGGCTTGGTAAATCGGTTTCAGTTCCTTGGCCAGTGCGCGCCGTTTGTCCCAGGCCGCGTAGTCCAGGCTGTTGCGGATCAGATGCACGATGCACGTCTGCAATGTCGTCTCTGGAAACACGGCGCTGAGGGCTTCTGGCATGCCTTTAAGGCCATCGGTCACGGCAATCAGCACGTCCTCGACGCCACGTGTCTTGAGATCGTTGAACACCTTCATCCAGAACTTCGCACCCTCAGTGTTCTCGATCCAGATGCCCAGGATGTCGCGCGTCCCGTCGGGTAGAACGCCCAAAGCCAAGTAAATGGCCTTGTTGCGCACCAGGCCTTCTTCGCGAATCTTCACCCGCAGCGCATCAAAGAAAATGACCGGGTACATCGGCTCCAATGGCCGCTGTTGCCACGCGCCAATTTCGTCCATGACCTCGTCTGTCACAGAGCTGATGAAGTCGGGTGAAACGTCGGTTCCATACTGCTCGGACAGGAAGGCCCGGATCTCTCTGACTGTCATTCCACGGGCGTACATGGCGATGATCTTGTCGTCGAAGCCAGTGTAACGGCGCTCATGTTTGGGGATCAGGATGGGCGAGAAGCTGCCGTCACGGTCGCGAGGGATATCCAAGCGCAGAGGCCCATCGCCGGTTAGCACTGTCTTGCCGCTTTTGCCGTTGCGCTGGTTGGTTTCATCCTCCGGGCGCTGCGCGCCCGGCGGATAACCCAGGTGGTGGCCAAGCTCGGCATGCAGAGCGCGTTCGATCAAGGCCTTCTTGAACGCCGCAGAGGCATCCTCGATAGCTTCTGCGGTCATCAGGCCCTCACCGAACTGCTCCAGCAGCTCCTTGGGGATTTTGGGCAGGTCACGCAGGGGTTTCTTTTTGGTTGGCATACATGCACCTCTTACTCATGTTATGCCCGAACACAAAATTTCTGACACCCTCGTTTGGCGCGATATCGCGTCGTACCAACAAGGGGGTCGCGCGCGCCTGTCACAGGCGTTACTGGCCCGAAACAAACGTAGGAGCGAGCAAAGCTCGCGATGCGCCGCGCGGGCGGCGCTCGATCTCATAGGCGCTGAAATCTTGCGGCTGGCACCTCAAGGATACCGCCCCTCCCGATACTCCCCCGCCACCTCCCGCAGCACCTCACCCACCCACTGCCCCGGCAAACTCAGCGGCAAGGCCGCATTCCGGCAGATCCCCACCGACCCACCTGGCTCGCGCACACCAAGATCAAGCTCAGCCAACTCCCCCCGGCGCAAGTCGAGCAGTACCGCATCCCGCGGCGCCACCCACACCCCATCGCTACCCAGCAAATAACGCCGGCTCAACGCCAACGACAAGGTCTCCAGGCGCTGCGCCGGCATCGGGATGCCGCACTGCACGAACAGGCTGTCAGCATGCTGGCGGATGGTGGTACCCGGTGGTGGCAGCACCAACGGATACTGCCCGACCCGCTGCCGCTCCACGGGTGCGCTCGCCAGCAAGGGATGACCGGGGCGAACGACCAGGGCCATGGACTCGCTGTACAGATGCTCGAATGACAGCCCCTGGATCTGCGGGCTTTCGGTCATGCGTCCAACGACCAATTCCAGCTCGCCCAGGTGCAACTGGCCGAGCAACTGCGCACTGACCCCGGTCACCACACTGATCACCAAGGCCTCATGGCGCTGATGCAGCCGGCAGAGCACCTCAGGCATCAGCAGCCCTTCGACCGTCGACAGCACGCCAATGCGCACCTGCGACGGTGCCCGCGCTTCACCGCGCAGGCTGCTCACGCCATCGCGCAGCGCCTGCACGCTGGGCCCGGCGTAGCGCATGAAACGCGTGCCGGCCGGGGTCAGCTCGACGCCTTGGCGATTGCGCTCGAACAGACGCGCCTCGAGCAGGTCTTCGAGCTCCTTGAGGGTCTTGGAAATCGCCGGCTGGCTGATCGCCAGGCTATCGGCAGCCCTGGCCAGGCTGCCCTGTCGGGCAATCTCCAGGAAACACAGCAGGTGGCGGTACTTGATGCGGGTGTCGAGGTTCATGCCGGCAAGCTTACCGCATCGCCACCTGTGGCGTATCCGGGTCGCGTTGCTGGCGGCGGAACTGCCCGGGTGGCAGGCCATGAATCTGCCGGAAGCGCCGGGAGAAATAGGCTTCATCGGCAAAGCCACAGAGCCGCGCCACCTCACCCACCGGGCGGCTGCCATTGAGCAGATAGTTGCGCGCCGCGTGCATGCGCCGCTCCAGCACCAGCTCGCTGAAGGTCTTGCCGATTTCCTTGCGCAGCCAGTGGGTCAGGTAAGTCGGTGACAGGTAGGTGGCGGCGGCGACTTTCTGCAGGTTCAGGTCGGGGTCGTCGATATGCCGGCGCAGGTACTCGCTCATGCGCCCCAGCGCGGCGCGGCGGCTGAGCTGGGCGGCGTTGCTGTCGGCCAGTTCGCGCAACGGCTCGGCGTAAAGGCCGCAAACCTGGCCGATCAGCTGCAGCAACAGGCCCTTGAGCATTTCGCGGCTGCCGAATCGGCGGTTGGCATCCAGCGCGCGCATGCGTTCGAGGATCTGCCGCACCTCGGCGAAATCGGCCTCATCGAGGCAGAAGTCGAGGTGCTCCTGGAAGCGGAACGGTGACAGCTCCGGTGCCTGCAGGATCGACACCTCCTCCAGGTCCATCGGGTCGCAGGCCAGGTGCGGCAGCAGGAACGTCTGCGAGAAATTGATCACCACGAAGTCGCTTTGCGCCGGGTGCGGGATCACATGCACCCGATGCGGCAGGATGAAGGCCAGGGTGTTGCGCCTGAACGGGCGCTGCACGCTGCCGATGTGCTGCACCGTGTCGCCGCCGAAGTTGACCTGGATCTGGAAGTACTCGTGACGATGCGGCGCGGTCTCGGCGGGGCGGCCGCGCTGGTCGCGGATGTAGAAATCCATCAGCTCGCTGCGCTGCTGCATGACGTAGGTCGGGACCTCGCGCTTGGGGGGCATTCGGCTTGCTCCATTCAGTGGGTGTGGCGCTGCCTGTTCTGGCCTCTTCGCGGGCAAGCCCGCTCCCACAGGTACAGCGCACCCTTCAAGTCTTTTGGAGACCCTGTGGGAGCGGGCTTGCCCGCGAAGAGGCAGTGGCAGGCACGGCCTAGTTGTACGATGTCTAGATTTAGTGATTTAACCCCTTCTGCAAAAAGCAACGCAACCGAAAATCCGTGCAGCCCTCAAAAAACGCGACTTTCAGCAGGAAAACCGGGCAAAACCCAGCCCGCTGATTTTCTTGGACAGCGCTGCCATACCTCGTCTCCTGTGAAAAAAACGGTCTAAAACCGCCGTTGCATTCAACTCGTTGTACGACCACCTTAGAAAAGGGACTGCAGCCCAACCTCTACCAACAACAACAAACGAGGTCGACTCATGTCGAGCACGCCTACCCCCCGCGCCGCGTCGTCGTACGCGCTGGACGCGGCCCCTGCCCAGCGCCTGCCCACCCGCCGCCGCTGGTTCATGCTGTCGCTGCTGCTGGTGGCGACCATCATCAACTATGTCGACCGGGTGAACATTTCCATCGCTGCGCCGTTCATGGCCAAGGACCTGGGCCTGGACAAGGTCGAGATGGGCCTGATCTTCTCCGCCTTCGCCTGGACCTACGCCCTGGCCCTGGTGCCGGCCGGTTTCATCGCCGACCGTTTCGGCTCGCGCCTGACCTACGGCGTATCGCTGATCAGCTGGTCGGCGGTCACCGTGGCCCAGGGCCTGGCCAGCGGCTTCGCCTCGCTGTTCGGCCTGCGCCTGGCAGTCGGCGCCATGGAAGCCCCGGCCTTCCCGGCCAACAGCCGCGCGGTCACGGTGTGGTTCCCCGCCCGCGAGCGCGGCATGGCCAGCAGCATCTACGTGTGTGGCCAGTACCTGGGCACCGCGCTGTTCACCGGCGCGCTGCTGTGGCTGGCAACCACCTATGACTGGCGCCATGTGTTCTACAGCACCGGCCTGGTCGGCATCCTGTTCGGCGTGGTGTGGCTGTGGCTGTACCGCGACCCGCTGAACTGCAAGAAGGTCAGCAAGGAAGAACTGGCCTATATCGAAGACGGCGGCGGGCTGGTGAAAAGCAGCCAGGAGCGCACCCGCTTCGACTGGCGCCAGGTGGCTGAGCTGTTCCGTTATCGCCAGGTCTGGGCCATCTGCCTGGGCAAGTTCGCCAGCACCTCGGCGCTGTACTTCTTCCTCACCTGGTTCCCCACCTACCTGATCGAGGAGCGCCAGTTGACCTTGATCAAGGTCGGCATCTTCGCCGTCATGCCGTTCATTGGCGCCACGGTCGGCATCCTCCTCGCGGGGATCGTCTCTGACCTGCTGATCCGCAAAGGCTACTCGCTGTCGTTCGCCCGCAAGCTGCCGCTGGTGGTGGGCTCGATGCTGGGCATGTCGATCGTGCTGGTGAACTTCACCGACTCCAATGTGCTGTGCATCGCCATCCTCACCCTGGCGTTCTTCGCACAGGGCATCGCCTCGGCGTCGTGGGCGGCGGTGTCGGAAGTGGCGCCCAAGCAACTGATCGGCTTGACCGGCGGGGTCACCAGCCTGGCGGCGAACATCGGCGGCATCGTCACGCCGATCGTGATTGGCGCCATCGTGCATGCCAGCGGCTCGTTTGCCATGGCGTTCTGGTTCATCGGCGGGGTGGCGTTGATGGGCACCCTGTCTTACTCGCTGCTGCTCGGGAAGCTGTATCGCATCGAGCTGAAGTCCGCAGCCTGAGTGTTGTCTGTCCTGGCCCCTTCGCGGGCAAGCCCGCTCCCACAGGAACACCACAGGTTCCAAGGATTGTGCTCACCCTGTGGGAGCGGGCTGGCCCGCGAAGAGGCCGGTACAGGTTACTTGGATAGTCCAAGCCATCCCCGCTTTCGTCCAACTTTGCCGGCCAGCCGCTGACTTACGCTGGCCACTCCAGTACGGAGGATCCACCCATGACCTACCTGTTCAACCCACCGGCCATCGTCAGCCTGCCGATCCGCGGCAGCGCTGCGCGCTTCCCGGTCGGCCGGGTGTTCTGCCTGGGCCGCAACTACCCTTGGCCGGAGTCCTACGGCCCGGCACCGCAGGAGCCTGTGTTCTTCATGAAACCGGCGAGCAACGTGGTCGAGGCGCAGGGCGAGCTGCCCTTCCCGCCGCAGACCGAAGAGTTCTGCCACGAAATCGAGCTGGTAGCCGCCATCGCCACCGGCGGTGCCGACATCGCCCCGGAGCATGCCCTGGCACATGTGTTCGGCTTTGCCGCCGGCCTCGACCTGACCCGCCGCGACCACCAGCGCAAGGCCAAGGCCGAGGGCTTGCCCTGGGAAGGCGCCAAGGTGTTCGAGGCCTCGGCACCGATGACCGCCATCGTCCCGGCCAGCGAATGCGCCTGGCCGCTGGATGCCTCGCTGTGGCTGCAGGTCAATGGCCAGGAGCGCCAGCGTGCGCACCTGAGCCAGCAGACCTGGGCCCTGGCCGAGGTGATCAGCCGGTTGTCCCGGCAACTGCCGCTGCGCCCCGGTGACCTGATCATGACCGGCAGCCCGCCCGGCGTGGCGCCGCTGAACCCGGGCGACACCATCCGCGCTGGCATCGATGGCATCGGCGAACTGCAACTGCGTGTCGGCCCCCGCCCTGCCGGGCAAGCCGCCAACGCTGCCTGAATCTACTGGAGCCCCACATGAGCCAAAACAAGAAAATCGCCCTGGTCACCGGCGCTGGCAGCGGCATCGGCCGCGCCGTCGCCCTCGCCCTGCTGGAAGACGGCTTCAGCCTGGTCCTCGCCGGGCGCCGCGCAGAACCGCTGCAAGCGCTGGTTGAACAGGCACAGGCAGCGGGCGGTGAAGCCCTGGCCGTGCCAACCGACGTGCGCGACGAGCAGAGCGTCGCGCAACTGTTCGCCACCATCGAGGAGGTGCATGGCCGCCTCGATGTGATCTTCAACAATGCTGGCATCAATGCCCCCGCCGTACCGGTCGACGAGCTGCCGCTGGAGAACTGGCGCAACGTCATCGCCACCAACGTCGACGGCGTGTTCCTGTGCGCCCGCGCCGCCTTCGGCCTGATGCGTCGCCAGCAGCCGCAAGGCGGGCGGATCATCAACAACGGCTCGATCTCGGCACACACCCCGCGCCCGTTCACCGCCCCCTATACCGCCAGCAAGCACGCGGTATTGGGCCTGACCAAGGCACTGGCGCTGGATGGTCGGCCGTACAACATAGTCTGCAGCCAGGTGGACATCGGCAACGCCCTGACCGAACTGTCCGAGCGCATGACCCGTGGCGTGCGCCAGGCCAACGGCGAGATCGCCGCCGAACCGATGCTCGACGTGCGCCATGTGGCCGACGCGGTGCGCTACATCGCCGCGCTGCCGCTGGACGCCAACGTACTGAACATGACCGTGATGGCCAGCAACATGCCGTTCGTAGGTCGTGGCTGACCTTTGTTCCTGATGGAGTGACCGATGAAACCTGAAGTCCTGCAACTGAGCCCGATCCTCATCCCGCAAATCCGCGAGCGCCTGGAACAGCTGTTCACGGTGCACCGCTACTACGAACAGGCCGACAAGGACGCCTTCGTCAACCAGCATGCCGGCAACATTCGCGGCGTGATTACCGGTGGCCACACCGGCATCAGCCAGGCGTTGATGGCGCGCCTGCCCAACCTTGAAGTGATCGCGGTCAATGGCGTCGGCACCGACGCAGTGGACCTGGCCTATGCCCGTGATCGTGGCATCCAGGTCACCGCCACCATCGGTGCCCTCACCGAGGACGTCGCCGATCTGGCCATCGGCCTGCTGATCGGTTTGTGCCGGGGTATCTGCACGGGTGACCGCTTCGTCCGTGCAGGCCGCTGGGCCACCAGCGCCACCCCGCTGGCACCGCTGCCGCTGGCCCGCCAGGTGTCGGGCATGCGCGTGGGCATCGTCGGCATGGGCCGGGTTGGCCGCGCGGTGGCGCAGCGGGCGGCGGCGTTTGGTTGCCCGATTCGCTACACCGACCTGCAGGCGCTGGAGGTGCCTTATGGTTTTGAAGCGGATCTCTTAGAGCTGGCCAAGGGCAGCGATGCGCTGATCCTGGCGGCGGCGGCAGACAAAGGCGAGGCGTTGGTCAACCGCGAGGTGCTGCGGGCGTTGGGATCGGAGGGGTACCTGATCAACATCGCGCGCGGCAAGCTGGTGGATGAGCCGGCGTTGATCGCGGCGCTGGAAGCCGGCGAGATCGCGGGCGCGGCGCTGGATGTGTTTGCCGATGAACCACGGGCGCCCGAGGCCTTGTTCGAGCGTGAGGATGTGGTGCTGCAACCGCATCGCGCCAGCGCCACGGTGCAGACCCGCACGCGCATGGGGGAAATGGTGGTGGCCAGCCTGGTGGATGTGTTTGCCGGGCGCACGCCGCAGGGTCTGGTCATTTAACTCGCCTGTACCGGCCTCTTCGCGGGCAAGCCCGCTCCCACAGGTACTGCACAGCCCTCAGGGATCGTGCGATCCCTGTGGGAGCGGGCTTGCCCGCGAAGAGGCCGGGACAAGCAGTAGATGAATATCAGGCCACCGCCAACTCCACAGCACCTCCATTCAACCGCACCGGCCACACCCGCAACCGCTGCCCGGCATCTTCCAGACACGCCCCGCTTTCCAGGCTGAAGTGCTGCTTGTACAACGGCGCCGCCACCACCAGCTCCCCCTGCAAGCTGCCCACCAGGCCACGGCCAATGATGTTGGCCCCCGACCGCGGGTCGCGGTTGTCCACCGCATACAGGCTCTGCTCCAGCTCGGGCAGGTAGAACAACGCCACCTGGGCACCGTCAAGCCATACCACCACGCCAGAATCGGCCACCAGGTCATCGGCCTGGCACACTGCCTGCCAGTTCTCTTGGGTTTTCACAGCAGCATTGGACAGGTTCATCAGACAGCCTCCTCGACGGTCGGGATCAGGTGCAGCGGTGCCGCCGGCCGGCGCTGTTCGCGTTCGCGCACGAAGTGCACGTCCGGGTCGGCGCGCCGGTCGTTGACGAAGGTACGGAAGCGCTTGAGCTTCTCGGGGTCGTTGAGGGCGTTGGCCCATTCGCATTCATATTGGTCGACCACATGCTGCATCTGCGCTTCCAGCTCGGCCGCCAGGCCCAGGCTGTCGTCGAGGATCACCTGCTTGAGGTAATCCAGGCCGCCTTCCAGGCTTTCGCGCCAGACCGAGGTGCGCTGCAGCTTGTCGGCCGTGCGGATGTAGAACATCAACACGCGGTCGATCAGGCGTACCAGGGTTTCGTCATCCAGGTCGGTGGCGAACAGCTCGGCGTGGCGCGGGCGCATGCCGCCGTTGCCACAGATGTACAGGTTCCAGCCCTTGTCGGTGGCAATCACGCCGATGTCCTTGCTTTGCGCCTCGGCACATTCGCGAGTGCAGCCGGAAACGGCGAACTTGAGCTTGTGCGGGCTGCGCAGGCCCTTGTAGCGGTCCTCGAGACGCAGCGCCATGGCGACACTGTCCTGTACACCATACCGGCACCAGGTGCTGCCCACGCACGACTTCACCGTGCGGGTCGACTTGCCATAGGCGTGGCCGGTTTCGAAGCCGGCTTCGATCAGCTCGCCCCAGATCAGCGGCAGCTCGTGCAACTGAGCGCCGAACAGGTCGATGCGCTGGCCGCCGGTGATCTTGGTGTAGAGGTCGTACTTTTTCGCCACCTGGCCGATCACGATCAGCTTGTCCGGGGTGATCTCGCCGCCAGGGATGCGCGGCACCACCGAATAGGTGCCGTTCTTCTGCATGTTGGCCATGAAGGTGTCGTTGGTGTCCTGCAGCGGCACCAGCGCCGGGTCCATGATTGGCTGGTTCCAGCACGAGGCAAGGATCGAGCCTACCGCCGGCTTGCAGATGTCGCAGCCAACATGGCCTTTGCCATGGCGTTCGAGCAGTTCGCTGAAGGTGCGGATACCCTCGACCCGCACCAGCCCGTAGAGCTCCTGCCGGGTATAGGCAAAGTGTTCGCACAGGCTCTTGTCGACGGTGACGCCACGGGCGGTGAGCGCGTGTTCGAAGACCTGCTTGAGCAACGCCGCACAACCGCCGCAGCCGGTGGCCGCCTTGGTGCAGCCCTTGACCGCAGCGAGGTCGCCGCAGCCGCTGTCAATGGCCGCGCACACCGCGCCCTTGCTGACGTTGTGGCACGAGCAGATGGTCGCGCTGTCGGGCAGCGCGTCGGCACCGAGGGCCGGTGCGCCACTGCCCTGCGGCAGAATCAGCGCGGCCGGGTCGGCCGGCAGGGCAATACCGTTCTGGGCGTACTGCAGCAGCGTGTCGTAGTAACTGTTGTCGCCCACCAGCACGGCACCGAGCACGTGCTTGCCGCTGGCATCCACCACCAGCCGGCGGTAGGCGCTGTTGGCCTCGTCGATGAAGCGGTAGCTGCGCGAACCCGGCGTGGCGCCGTGTGCATCGCCGATGGAGCCGACATCCACGCCCAACAGCTTGAGCTTGGTCGACATGTCGGCCCCGGTGAATTCGCTGGCGGCTTCGCCCATCAGCAGCGCCGCCAGGTTGCGCGCCATGCTGTAGCCTGGGGCGACCAGGCCGAATACGCTGCCGTTCCACGAGGCGCATTCACCGATGGCGAAGATGCGCGGGTCGCTGCTGCGGCAATGGTTGTCGATCACCACGCCACCGCGTGCGGCGATCTCCAGGCCGCAGGCACGGCCCAGGGTGTCCTGCGGGCGGATACCGGCGGAGAACACGATCAGGTCGGTTTCCAGGTGTTCGCCGCCGTCGAAATTCATGCGGTAGCGGTAGGCTTCACCTGCGCTGATCGACAGGGTGGCGCGCGACAGGTGCACACCCACCCCCAGCGCTTCGATCTGCGCCTTGAGCGCGGCGCCACCCTCGCCGTCCAGCTGCACCGGCATCAGCCGCGGGGCGAACTCCACCACGTGGGCCTCCAGGCCGAGGGACTTCAGCGCGTTGGCAGCTTCCAGACCGAGCAGGCCGCCACCGACCACCACGCCACGGCGTGCTTGACCGGCGGCAGCACGAATGGCATCGAGGTCATCGAGGGTGCGGTAGACCAGGCGGGCATTGCCGCTGGAGCCTTCGATCGGTGGCACGAACGGGTACGAACCGGTGGCCAGGACCAACTGGTCGTAGCCGTAGCGGCCTTCGGCAGTCACCACTTCACAGCGCTCACGGTCGATGTCCAGCACCGCTTCGCCCAGGTGCAGGTGCACACCGCTGTTGCCGTAATAGTCCTGCTCGCACAGGGCCAAGGTTTCGGCACAGCTGCCGCCGAAGTACTCCGACAGGTGCACGCGGTCGTAGGCACGCTGGCGTTCTTCGCCGAACACGTGCAGTTCGAAGCGCTCAAGGGCGCCGCGTTCGACCAGTTGCTCGACGCAATGGTGGCCGACCATGCCGTTGCCGACGATGACCAGTCGCTCTCGTTGCCCGCTCGCTGTTGCCTTCATAAGCCGATCCTCGATCAAAAAAAAAGCGCCTGGAGCCGAAGCTCCAGGCGCCTTTGCCTGTATTCATCACGGTGGGTGGCCCGAGTTGATCGCCGTTGATCAAAGGGCTTTGTTGTAACGGGAACAAAGCAGGGACTGTGCCAATCCTGCTTCCGGTGACGGCCTCTTCGCGGGCAAGCCCGCTCCCACAGGGCCTGCGCTATATTTGCGATGCATCAAACCTGTGGGAGCGGGCTTGCCCGCGAAAAGGCCGGTAGAGCCGATGCACTTTACAAGTGCAGCGCTCACCATCCTGGAGCACATCAATACACATCACGCCGATACCGCCTGGCCTTGCTCAACGCCTGGACATAGGCATCGGCATCCACGCCGCCATGCACCGCAATGACCTCACGCAACGCCGCATCCACATCCCTGGCCATACGCTGGGCATCGCCACAGACATAGAAATACGCCCCCGCCTCCAGCCACTGCCACAGCTGTGCGCCCTGCTCGAGCATGCGCTGCTGCACATAGATCTTCTCGGCCTGGTCCCGCGAAAACGCCGTGTCCAGGCGCAGGTGCCCGCTCGCCTGCCAGGCCTTAAGCTGTTCCTGATAGTAGAAATCCGTGGCCGCATACTGCTCGCCGAAGAACAGCCAGTTTTTACCTTTGGCACCGCGCACCTCGCGCTCTTCGAGGAAGGCACGGAACGGCGCGATACCCGTGCCGGGACCGACCATGATCACCGGCATGTCGTCATCTTCAGGCAGGCGAAAGTGCTTCGAGGCCTGCGGGAATATCGCCACCTTCAGCCCCTGCGCGCGGTCAGCCAGGAACGTTGAACAAACCCCTTTGCGCTCGCCATAGCGCACGGTGGAAACGGTCAGGTGCACCTGCTCCGGATGCGCCAACAGGCTGGAACTGATCGAATACAGGCGCGGCTGCAACGGCTTGAGCAAGTCCAGCCAGGTAGCCAACGGCAAGCGCTGAGGGAAAGCGCGCAGCACATCGACCAACTGCCGCCCCCAAAGCCACTCCTGCAGTTCGGCCTTGCATTCAGGCAGCAGCAGGCGCTGCAGGTCCCCAGCATGGCGGCTGAACACCTGCAGTTGCTGCGGGGTGACCTTGGCGATCTCCAAGTGCGTTTCCAGGGCCTCGGCCAGCGGCATTGCCAGCTGCCCCTTCAACTCCACCACTTGCTTGCCATCAAGCTGCATCAGCGCCAGCAGTTCCTCGACCAATGCCGGGCAGTTGCGCGGCCATACGCCCAAGGCATCACCGGCGGTGTAGGTGAAGCCGCTGCCGGAGAGGTCGAACACCAGCTGGCGGGTTTCCTTGCTGGCACCCGGGCCGTTGAGCAGGTGATTTTCCAGTAGCGGGGCCGACCACGGTCGCTGCTTGCTGTAGCTCGCGACTGGCGCCGGTTCGCTGAGCGGTGCTGGTGAGCCGGCACTGGCGAGCTCCGGCAGCAGGGCTTCGAGCCACCCAGCGAAGGCCTCATCGAAATCCGCTTCGCAATCGACCCGCTGCAACAAGCGGCGCCCGCCCAGTTCGGCCAGGCGCTGGTCGAGCTTGCGGCCAAAACCGCAGAACTGGTCGTAGCTGGAGTCGCCCAGGGCCAGTACGGCGTATGGCAGCTGCGCGCAGCAGGCGCCTTGTTCGCCTTGCAGCGCCTGCCAGAACGCCGTGGCGCTGTCAGGCGCGTCACCGTCGCCGAAGGTGCTGGTGATCAGTACCACACTGGCGGCGCCTTGCAGCTGGCTGGGGCTGACCGCGTCCATGCAGCTGAGCTGCACCTCAAGACCGGCGCTGCGCAGGCGTTCGGCACAACGCTCGGCAAGCGCTTCGCCATTGCCCGTCTGCGAAGCCCACAGCACCTGGTGGCGCGGCACTGGGATGGCCGGTGCGGCGGCAGGCTGCGCGAACAAACCGGCCAGCAAGCCATCGACGAACAACCGCCGATGTGCGGCCAACGGCGCACTGGCCGGCAAGCTGGGCACGCCCTCGGCACGCGCCTGGTCGAGGCCGAGCAAAAAGCCCTGCAGATAATGACGCTCGTCATCGGCCAACACCGGGGCTGGCAGGGTGTCCAGGCCAAGCAGGCGGGACAGGGTCGCGGTCGGCATGCGCGCAGGCTCCGGAATAGTGGTGTTCAGCTCAAGGGCATCGATACGCTCGCCAGAGACCCGCTGCAGGGCCACGGCGCAATGTTTGAACGCTGGCTGCAGCGACAGTGGGTCGACTTCATCGCAGGTCACGGCATTGATCGCCAGTTGCTCGCCGATCAGGTCGTTCCAGTGGAACGGGGCAAAGCAGTTGCCGGGCATGACCCGGTCGCTGAGGCGTGCCGGCAACACGGCCTGGCCGCGCCGCGAGCGAATGGCGACCTGGTCCTTGTCGGCGATGCCCAGACGGGCGGCATCCTCGGGGTGGATTTCGACAAAGGGGCCAGGCTCCAGCTTGTTCAGCGCCGGCACCTTGGCGGTCTTGGTCAGGGTGTGCCACTGGTGCTGTACACGGCCGGTATTGAGCACCAGCGGGTAGTCGGCGTCCGGCAGCTCGGGCGCTGGCAGCCAGGGCCGGGCGTAGAAACGCGCCTTGCCGCTGGCGGTCGGGAATGCCAGGGCAGGCGCCTGGCCCTCGGCATCGCGCAACCGGTGCTGGCTGCTGCCGTCGTTGAGGTAACGCAGCGGGCTGCGATCATCTTCGCGGCCCGGCGCGCAGGGCCACTGCCGTGGGCTGTGGCGCAACTGTTGATAGCCGATGCCGCGCAGGTCGTAGCCGGTGGCCGGGTTCCAGAAGCGCCGGATCTCGTCGTACACCGCCTCGGCGTCGGGGTAGTCGAAGGCCTCGGCGTAGCCCATGGCACAGGCGACCCGGGCGATGATCTGCCAGTCCGCCAGGCTTTGACCGGGCGCCTGGACCGCGCGCGGCATCAGCGTCAGGTTGCGCTCGCTGTTGATCATCACGCCCTCGCCTTCGGCCCACAGCGCGGCGGGCAGGAGGATATCGGCGTAGCGGTTGGTCTCGGTGTCGAGGAAGGCATCCTGGGTGATCACCAGTTCGGCCTGGCGCAGGCCGTCGATCACCTGCTGGCGGTTGGCGACGCTGGCCACCGGGTTGCTGCAGATCACCCAGCAAGCTTTCACCTCGCCGACTTTCATCTGTTCGAACAGCGCGATCGTGCCCTCGCCGCCTTCGCTGCGCAGGCTGCCCGGTTGCAGCTGCCATTGTGCCTCGACGAAGGCGCGGTCAGCCGCCACCAGCGCCGAACGCTGGCCCGGCAGGCCCGGGCCCATGTAGCCCATCTCGCGGCCGCCCATGGCATTGGGCTGGCCGGTCAGCGAAAACGGCCCGCTGCCCGGGCGGCAGATGGCGCCGGTGGCCAGGTGCAGGTTGCACAGGGCGTTGCTGTGCCAAGTGCCGTGGACGCTCTGGTTGAGGCCCATGGTCCAGCAACTCATCCACTCCCCGGCAGTGCCGATCCATTCGGCGGCCTGGCGGATGTCGGCTTCGCTCAGGCCGGTCAGGGCGGCCACACGCGCCGGCGTGTAATCGTCGAGGAAAGCCGGCAGCTCGTCCCAGCCTTCGGTGTGACGGGCGATGAAGTCAGGATCGGTATGGCCGTTGTGGTGCAGCAGGTGCAGCAGGCCGTTGAGCAAGGCCATGTCAGTGCCGGGGCGCACCTGCAGGAACAGATCGGCCTTGTCGGCGGTGGCGGTGCGCCGCGGATCGACAACGATCAGCCGGGCGCCAGCCTTGACCCGGTCGAGCAAGCGCAAGAACAGGATCGGGTGGCAGTCCGCCATGTTCGCGCCAATGACCAGGAACACATCGGCGCGCTCGAAATCCTGGTAGCTGCCGGGCGGGCCATCGGCGCCGAGCGACAGTTTGTAGCCGCTGCCGGCGCTGGCCATGCACAGCCGCGAATTGGACTCGATATGGCGGGTGCGGATAAAGCCCTTGGCCAGTTTGTTGGCCAGGTACTGGGCCTCCAGCGACATCTGCCCGGACACATACAGCGCCACCGCGTCCGCGCCGTGCTGGTCGATGATGCCGCGCAAGCGCTCGCCGGCCTGGGCAATGGCCTGGTCCATGCTGCTGCGTGCTGGCGGCAGGCTGCGGTGTTGGCGCACGTAGGCGTCTTCCATGCGCCCGGCCGCGGTCAGTGGCAGGTGGGCGGTGAGGCCTTTGGTGCACAAGCGGCCGAAGTTGCTGGGGTGCTGCTTGTCGCCACTGATCTTGCTGACCTTGCCGTCAGCGACGCTCATGACGATGCCGCAACCGACGCCACAGTAGGGGCAAACGCTGCGTACTTCGCGGGTGGTCATGGGCGGTCTCCTCTTTCAGGAACGCAAAAGGCGCCGGCTGCCCGGGCTTGCAAAGCAAGCGGGGCAACACGGCGCCTTTGTCGTGAGTGGATTGGGCTGTCGACGTTGATAGCCCTGGATAGTGGTCATTCAGCAATTAGTGGGCCAGCTGTGCCGGCCTCTTCGCGGGTAAACCCGCTCCCACAGGACCGCTACAGGTTTGAAGACTGCGCAGTACCTGTGGGAGCGGGTTTACCCGCGAAGCGGCCGGCACAGGCAGCGCACCACGCGGTGGCAAGCAAGCTATCCATGGCGCTATGCTGGGGCAATTTCCAGCAAGAGCTACAGCCCGCATTTCATGGCCAAGGTGATCCTCAAGACCCCCGCTCAAATCGCACTGATGCGTAACGCCGGCCAGCTGTTGGCCCAGGTGTTCGCCGACCTCGACCGCTTCATCCGCCCCGGCGTGACCACGATGCAGATCAACGACCGCGCCGAGGCGTTCATCGTCGACACCCTCAAGGCCCGCCCGGCCAGCAAGGGCCAGTACGGTTTCCCCTACTCGCTCAATACCTCGGTTGACCATGTGGTCTGCCACGGCATCCCCAAGGTCGATGAAGTATTGAAAGAAGGCTCGATCATCAACGTCGACATCACCCTGGAACAGGGCGGCTACATTGCCGACTCGTCGAAGATGTACAGCATCGGGCCGATCAGCGAGGACGCGCAGCGTTTGGTCGATACCACCTACGCCGCGCTGTGGAAAGGCATCGCGCAGGTACGCCCGGGGGCGACGCTGGGCGATATCGGCCACGCCATCCAGGCCCATGCCGAAGCGGCGGGCTATAGCGTGGTACGCGAGTACTGCGGCCATGGCATCGGCCAGCAGATGCACGAACGGCCCGAAATACTGCATTTCGGTATGCGCGGCATGGGCATGAAGTTGCAGCCGGGGATGGTGTTCACCATCGAACCGATGATCAACCAGGGTGGGCGCGGGACGCGGACATTGAAGGATGGCTGGACGGTGATTACCCGGGACCACTGCCTGTCGGCGCAATGGGAGCATACCGTGGCAGTGACCGAGGATGGGGTCGAGGTGCTGACATTGCGCGAAGAAGAGCGCAACCGGTAAGACCAGAAACAAAAAAAGCGACCCTAAGGTCGCTTTCTTTGTGGCTTCCGGGTGTTCAGTGGGCCCTGGAAGCGGAATATGGCGCAGCGGACGGGACTCGAACCCGCGACCCCCGGCGTGACAGGCCGGTATTCTAACCGACTGAACTACCGCTGCGCTATTCAACGAGTGGTGGGTGATGACGGGATCGAACCGCCGACCCTCTGCTTGTAAGGCAGATGCTCTCCCGGCTGAGCTAATCACCCATTCGTCTCGGTGAGGCGCGCATTCTACGGACGTTCCAGCAGCCTGGCAAGCCATTGATGCAACTTTTTCGCTAAAATTATCAATCGCGAATTTCGGGCACAAAAAAAGCGACCCTAAGGTCGCTTTCTTTGTTACTTCCGGGTGTTCAGTGGGCCCTGGAAGTGGAATATGGCGCAGCGGACGGGACTCGAACCCGCGACCCCCGGCGTGACAGGCCGGTATTCTAACCGACTGAACTACCGCTGCGCTATACATCGAGTGGTGGGTGATGACGGGATCGAACCGCCGACCCTCTGCTTGTAAGGCAGATGCTCTCCCGGCTGAGCTAATCACCCTTCGTCTCGGTGTGGCGCGCATTCTACGGAGGGTCCGTTACCCTGGCAAGCACTTTTTCAACTTTTTTCAAAAAAAAACCCAGGCCTTTCAACGACCTAGCGCAGCCGGGGGTTTTCTTGCCTTATATGGCCCTGGTGGCCCTCTGACAGGGTTGGCCTGGGACCACTGCTCGGAGAATAATGCCCGCCTTATGCATTAAGGAGAGATTCCCCCTCATGTGGTTCAAGAACCTGCTGTCCTACCGCCTGACCCAGGAAGTACCGTTCGAGCCTGAAGCGCTGGAAGCTGCGCTGGCCTCCAAGCCGGCCCGCCCCTGCGCCAGCCAGGAGCTGACCACCTACGGTTTCATCGCGCCGTTCGGCAAGGGCGAAGACGCTCCTCTGGTGCACGTCAGCGGCGAGTTCCTGCTGATTGCCGCGCGCAAGGAAGAGCGCATCCTGCCCAGCAGCGTGGTCAACGATGCGGTGAAGGAAAAGGTCGAAGAGATCGAGACCGAGCAAATGCGCAAGGTCTACAAAAAAGAGCGCGACCAGATCAAGGACGAGATCATCCAGGCCTTCCTGCCACGCGCATTCATCCGCCGCTCGATGATCTTCGCCGCCATCGCCCCGCGCCTGGGCATGATCCTGGTCAACTCGGCCAGCGCCAAGCGTGCCGAAGACCTGCTGTCGACCCTGCGCGAGGTGATGGGTTCGCTGCCGGTACGCCCGGCCACGGTGAAGATCGCACCAGCCGCGACCATGACGGACTGGGTCAAGTCGCAACAGGCTGCCGAAGGCTTCTATGTGCTGGACGAGTGCGAGCTGCGTGACACCGCCGAAGACGGCGGCATCGTGCGCTGCAAGCGCCAGGACCTGACCAGCGAGGAAATCCAGCTGCACCTGAGCACTGGCAAGGTGGTCACCCAGCTGGCCCTGGCCTGGCAGGACAAGTTGTCGTTCGTGCTCGACGACAAGATGGTGATCAAGCGCCTGAAGTTCGAAGAGCTGCTGCAGGAGCAGGCCGAACAGGACGGTGGCGATGAAGCCGCGCAACAGTTCGATGCCAGCTTCCAGCTGATGATGATGACCTTTGCCGAATTCCTGCCGGCGCTGTTCGAAGTGCTCGGTGGCGAAGAGATTCCGCAAGGGGTCTGATGTGGTTTGAAAGACCGGTGCTGGCCTGATGTTCAGTGTTAGCCAGTGCCGGCCCTTTCGCGGGACAAGCCCGCTCCCACAGGTACTCCACAGAATCTGAAAACTGTGGAGTACCTGTGGGAGCGGGCTTGTCCCGCGAAGGGGCCAGTGAAATTCAGATAGCTATAACTAGAAAAGGAATTGCCCCATGCGTGCCCTCGCCGCCCTCAGCCGCTTCGTCGGCAACACCTTCGCCCTGTGGGTGCTGGTGTTCGCCGTGCTGGCCTTCCTGATGCCCCAGTGGTTCATCGCCCTCAAGGTCGCCATCGTGCCGCTGCTGGGCCTGGTGATGTTCGGCATGGGCCTGACCCTCAAGCTCGACGACTTCGCCGCCCTCGCCCGCCAGCCTTGGCGTGTAGCCCTCGGCGTGGTCGCGCACTTCGTGATCATGCCGGGCATGGCCTGGCTGCTGTGCCAGCTGTTCCACCTGCCAGCGGAAATCGCCGTGGGCGTGATCCTGGTCGGTTGCTGCCCGAGTGGCACGGCGTCGAACGTGATGGTCTGGCTGTCCAAGGGCGACCTGGCGCTGGCTGTGGCGATCGCTTCGGTCACAACCTTGCTCGCCCCGCTGCTGACCCCGGCGCTGATCTGGTTCCTCGCCTCCGCCTGGCTGCCGGTGTCCTTCATGGACATGTTCTGGTCGATCCTGCAGCTGGTGATGCTGCCGATCGTGCTCGGCGTGCTGGCGCAACGCTTGCTGGGTGCACGGGTGCAGACGGCGGTGCAGGTGCTGCCGCTGGTGTCGGTGGTAAGCATCGTGATGATCGTCTGCGCGGTGGTGGCGGCCAGCCAGGCCAAGATCGCCGAATCGGGCCTGCTGATCATGGCGGTGGTGGTGCTGCACAACACCTTCGGCTATCTGCTGGGCTACCTGACCGGCCGGCTCTGCAAGCTGCCGCTGGCCCAGCGCAAGTCGCTGGCGCTGGAGGTGGGCATGCAGAACTCGGGGCTGGGGGCGGCGCTGGCGGCAGCGCACTTCTCGCCGCTGGCGGCGGTGCCGAGCGCGCTGTTCAGTGTCTGGCACAACATTTCCGGGGCGCTGCTATCGACCTGGTTCCGCCGGATGGAGGATCCGTCGGTAGAAGCACAAGGTGGTGAGCCGGCCCGACAATGATGTCGCCTGTACCAGCCCTTTCGCGGGCCAAGCCCGCGAAAGGGCTGGTACAGGCTTGCCCGCAAAGCTGCTGGTGTGCACCATAGTGCCTACAGTGAGGACGACCTCACGACGCACCGCGTGACCATCCCGGGGACGGCCCCATCTTTCGCAACGATGGAGACGCATCATGTCCTGGATCATCCTGTTCTTCGCCGGCCTGTTCGAGGTCGGCTGGGCCGTCGGCTTGAAGTACACCGACGGCTTCAGCAAACCCCTCCCGACCGCGCTCACCGTCGCCGCCATGGCCATCAGCCTGGGCCTGCTGGGCCTGGCCATGAAGGAACTGCCGCTGGGCACTGCCTATGCCATCTGGACCGGCGTCGGCGCCGTCGGCACGGTGATCGCCGGGATCATCCTGTTCGGCGAGTCGATGGCCCTGGTGCGGCTGGTCAGCGTGGCGCTGATCGTTACCGGCCTGGTCGGCCTGAAAGTCAGCGCCAGCTGATCCCCTCCCTTAGCGCAGGCCGCCGCGCAAGCGGCTGACCTGCTCACGCAAGGCGTCTGGCTGCGCCGCCTCCACCGGGATGGCGGCGCCTGCCACGATGGTCACCCGCGACCACAGGCGCTTGAAAAAGCCCTTGGCCGGGTCGCGGCTGAAGAAGCTCCCCCACAAGCCCTGCAGCGCCAGGGGAATCACCGGCACCGGGGTTTCTTCGAGGATGCGGCTGACGCCCCCCTTGAACACATCGATTTCACCGTCGCCGGTCAGCTTGCCCTCCGGGAAGATGCACACCAGCTCACCGTCCGCCAGGTACTCGGCGATACGGGCGAAGGCGCGCTCGTAGGTGGCCTGGTCTTCGCTGCGCCCGGCAATCGGAATGGCGCCCGCCGTGCGGAACACGAAGTTGAGCACTGGCAAGTTGTAGATCTTGTAGTACATGACAAAGCGAATCGGCCGGCGGATCGCCCCGCCCAGCAGCAGCGCGTCGACGAACGACACGTGGTTGCACACCAGCAGCGCCGCGCCTTCATCGGGGATGCGCTCAAGGTCGCGGTGTTGCACGCGGTACATCGAGTGGCTGAGCAGCCAGATCAGGAAGCGCATGGTGAACTCGGGCACGATCCTGAAGATGTAGGCGTTGACCAGCACGTTCAGCAGCGACACCACCAGGAACAGCTGCGGGATGCTCAGCTTGAACACACTCAGCAGGACAATGGTGAAGATCGCCGAGACCACCATGAACAAGGCATTGAGGATATTGTTGGAAGCGATCACCCGGGCCCGCTGATCCTCGGCGGTGCGCGCCTGGATCAGGGCATACAGCGGCACGATGTAGAAACCGCCGAACACACCCAGTCCGACGATCGACAGCAGGATCCACCAGGCCTGGTGCATGCCCAGCAGCGCCAGCCAATCGTGCGCTACAGCGCCAGCCGGCACATCGCCGGAATGCCACCACCAGAGCAGGCCGAACACGGTCAGGCCGAACGAGCCAAACGGCACCAGGCCGATTTCCACCTTGCGCCCACTGAGGCGTTCGCACAGCAGCGAACCGAGGGCGATGCCCACCGAGAACAGGGTCAGCACCAGGGTCACTGCGGTCTCGTCACCGTGCAGCCATTCTTGGGCGTAAGTCGGAATCTGCGTCAGGTAGATGGCGCCGACGAACCAGAACCACGAGTTGCCGACGATCGAACGCGACACTGCCGGGGTCTGCCCCAGGCCCATGCGCAGGATCACCCACGACTGCTTGAAGATGTTCCAGTCCAGAGCCATCTGCGGCGACGCGGCCGCAGCCCGCGGGATCCAGCGGCTGGCCAGATAGCCCAGCACGGCGGTACCGACCACGCCACCGGCCACCACCGTGGCATAGCTGTCGGTGGCCATCATCACCCCGGCACCGATGGTGCCGACCAGGATGGCGAGGAAGGTGCCCATCTCGACCAGGCCGTTACCCCCCACCAGCTCTTCTTCGCGCAAGGCCTGGGGCAGGATCGAGTACTTCACCGGGCCGAACAGCGCCGAGTGGGTGCCCATGCCGAACAAGGCCAGCAGCATCAGTGTGAGGTGGTTGGTAACGAAGCCAATGGCGCCGACCGCCATGATGGCGATTTCGGCCAGCTTGATCGCGCGGATCAGCGCGTCCTTGGCGAACTTCTCGCCGAACTGCCCGCCCAGTGCCGAGAACAGGAAGAACGGCAGGATGAACAGCAGCGCGCAGAGGTTGACCCAGATCGAACGGTCACCGTCGCCCAGGCTGAGCTTGAACAGGATCGCCAGGATCAGCGATTGCTTGAACAGGTTGTCGTTGAAGGCACCCAGTAACTGGGTGACGAAGAACGGCAGGAAACGCCGCTTGCCGAGCAAGGTGAATTGCGAGGGGTGACTCATCGTCCTTGTTCCTGAGTGTCTTTTGTCATTGGAGGCACGCAGAGCGCTGCAAGCCACAAATCTTCATGGGAAAGCCTTGCACTGGCAAGCGACACCGGACGACTCGGGAACCAGCGCACAGTTTGATATCACCGTGACACCAATTTCATCAAAAGCACTGTTCAGATTTTGTTACACGCGCCGATAATTCATATAGATGACTATATCTGACAGAAGGAACAGACCTCAGGTCTCCTCCAACGCATAAGAAAAGGAGCTCGGCAGTAATGTTTACCTGGTTCGGCGACCTCAGGATCGCCCACAAACTCTTCCTCGGTTTCGGCCTGGTGCTGTGCCTGACACTGGCACAATCGTTGATCAGCTGGGATGGCCTGGGCAGCCTGGTGCGGCGCAGCGAGGTGGTGAGCGATGTTTCGCGCCTCAACGACGCCTTGGGCGACTTGCGCGAAGCGCGCCTGCGTCACGCCATGGCCAATGGTGCGCCCGCCGAAAGCAAACAGTTGCAGGCCGCGCTGGAGGCGTTCAAGCCCACGTTGGCCAAGCTGCGCGAAGTGATGATCAGGGCGCAGAGCCAGGCGCTGATCGATACCGCCGACCAGGCACTGCAGGGCTACAGCGCCAACCAGGCCGCCAGTTTCCGTGCCTATGAAAAGATGCGCGCAGCGCAGAAGGAAATGGGCGTGCTGGCCACCCAGTCGTTCGCCAGCATCGAGCAGATTCGCAACCAGGTACGTGCCTTGCCCGACGCCGAGCAGCGATTTGTGCGTAGCGAGGCGATCAACCAGATCCGCGAAAACCTGATTCTGCTGCGCTACCACGTTCGCGGCTACACGGGTAACACCAACGCCGAGACCGAAAAGCTGATGAACTCCCAGATCGCCACCACGGTGAACGATCTGCCAGGGCTAATCGCTCGCTTCAATGGCAACTTCCCACAGAAGTTTCAGCAACTGCAGCAGCAAGTGCAGGCTTATGCCGCGGCTGTCGAAGCGTTCCGTGGCGAGGTCAGCAACCTGGTCGGCTACCGCGCGGCCATGGCCAAGGACATCGAAACCCTCAACGGCGTCATTGGCCAACTGCTCGATGACCAGGCCATGCTGGTCGCCAAAGACAGCCATTTCGCCAGAACCCTGCAAATTGCCACCACCCTGCTCGCCTTGCTGATCGGTGCCCTGGCGGCCATGGTGATTGCCCGGCAGATCAGCCAGCCGCTGCGCCAGGCACTGAGCGCCATGGAGCAGGTGGCCGCCGGTGACCTCAGCGAACAACCGGCCAGCCGCCGGCGTGACGAAGTCGGCCAGTTGCAGAACGCCCTGCAGGGCATGACCCGCAACCTGCGTGAGCTGATCGCCCAGGTGCGCGATGGCATTTCGCAGATAGCCAGCGCCACCGAGGAACTCTCGGCGATCACCGAGCAGACCAGCGCCGGCGCGAACAACCAGAAGGTGGAAACCGACCAGGTGGCCACGGCCATGCAGGAAATGGCCGCCACCGTGCACGAGGTGGCGCGCAATGCCGGCGAAGCCTCCGAGGCCGCCAGCGCCACCGATGAGGAAGCCCGTGAAGGCGACAGCGTGGTCAACCGCGCCGTGGTCCAGATCAGCCGCCTGGCCAGCCAGGTGGATGCCACTGGCGAAGCCATGGATGCCCTGCGCAGCGAAAGCCAGCGGATCGGCAAGGTCATGGACGTGATCAAGGCCGTGGCCGAGCAGACCAACCTGCTGGCGCTCAATGCCGCCATCGAAGCGGCACGGGCCGGTGAAGCTGGCCGGGGCTTTGCCGTGGTGGCCGATGAAGTGCGCAGCCTGGCACAGCGTACCCAGGCATCCACACTGGAGATCGAGTCGGCAATCAGCAGCCTTGAGGAAGGCACCCGGTCGGTGAGCGAGCTGATGGAGCAGAGCCAGAGCCTGACCGAAAGCAGCGTGGCGCTGGTGCGTGAGGCCGGGGTGGCGCTGGAGGGGATTACCCAGCGTGTGTCGGGGATCCAGCTGATGAACCAGCAGATTGCCGCGGCTTCGGAGCAGCAGAGTGCGGTGGCTGAAGAAATCAGCCGCAGCGTGGTGACGGTACGGGATATTTCCGAACAGACCGCCGAGGCCAGCCAGCAGACTTCGGCATCCAGCGTGGAGTTGGCGCGACTGGGTGGGCAGTTGCAGCAGATGATCAGCCGGTTCCGGTTCTGATCAATAATAAAGCCCCGCTGCCTGTGAAGGCCGTGGGGCATCTTTCAAAGTCACTTCGCCTTTGCCGGCCTCTTCGCGGGCATGCCCGCTCCCACAGGTACTGCGCAGTCTTCAAGACTGTGGTGATCCTATGGGAGTTGGCGCACCCGCTCCTACAGGTACCGCGCAGTCTTCAAGCCTTTGGTGATCCTGTGGGAGCGGGCGCGCCCGCGAAGAGGCCGGCACAGGCGCCACATCACTCGAAGCCGAACAGCGCCCGCGCAGTATCCACCAGCAGCGCCCGGCGCAGTTCCGCCGAACACCCCAGGGCCTCGAACTGCTCGACCACCGTGGTAAAGCTCACGGATGACTCATGCTGGGTATGCGGCCAGTCGCTGCCCCACATCAACCGTTCGGCACCATAGTGCGCTTCAAGGGCCCCCAGGGCCTGACGCGCAAACGCCAGATTCTGCTCCGGCGAGCCTTCCAGCCGGTAGATGCCCGATACCTTGACCCACACCTTGCCCTTGCCGCCCAGCGTCAACAGCTCGGCAAAGCCCGGCTGCCCCAGGCCCAGCCGGGCATCGGGCCGGCCAAAGTGGTCGACCACGATATCCAGGCCATAAGGTTCGAGTGCCCGCACCAGTGCCGGAATGTCCGCCACATGACGGTGCAGTTCCAGGTGCCAGCCCTGCTCGCCGATGCGCTCCAGCAACGGCCGCCATTCGCCACCGGTCAGGTCTGGCAGGCGCTGGCCCATGAGGTTCAGGCGTACCCCCCTGACCCCAAGCCGATCCATCTGCTGCAGCGTTTCACGCTCGACGTCCCGGTCAAGCATCACCACCCCGCGCAGTTGCTCCGGCACGGTCTGCAGGGCACTGAGCAGGTAGCGGTTGTCGGTGCCCAGGAAGCTGGGCTGCACCAGCACGCCATGGCTGAAACCATGAGCCAGCAACTGGCCCAGGTAATCGCCCAGCGGCGCATCGTAGCTGGGCGCGTAACGCCGCTCGCTGGCCAGGTTCAGCCCACGGCTGAACACGTGGGCATGGCTGTCGATGGCGGTCAGGTGTGAAGCAGGAACGTCGGGCATGGTTTTCACAGGACAGTCAGGTTACTTGGCGACAGCGCCAGCCATTGCCGGCGCGGGTGTGGCCTCGAGGGTGCGGCCACGGGTTTCCGGCAGGCACAGCGCGGCGAGCATGGCCACGCCATAGGCGATGCCGGCATCGATACCGATCGCACTACCCAGCGACATGGATTCGCTCATGTGGCCCACCAGGAACGGGAACACCGCCGACAGCACGCGGCCGAAGTTGTAGCAGAAGCCGACCCCGGCACCGCGCACGTCAGCCGGGTACAGCTCGTTGAAGAACGCCCCCAGGCTCGCCGGGATGCCAGCGGCGAAGAAGCCCAGCGGGAAGCCGAGGAACAGCATCTGCGTGTTGCTCAGCGGGAAGAACACATAGGCCTGCACGGTCAGCACGCAGCACAGGGCGAACAGCAGGATGTTCTTGCGCCGGCCGATGCGGTCGATCAGCAGGCCACTGACCACGCAACCACACCAGAAGGCGAAAATGATCACCGCCAGGTAGCCACCAGAGTTGAGTACCGAAAGGTTGCGTTCGGTCTTGAGGAATGTCGGCAGCCAGGTCATCACCGCGTGGTAACCCCCATGGGCACCCAGGCCCAGCAGGCCGCCGAGCAGGGTCACGCGCAGCAGTTCGGGGCGGAAGATGCCGGCCATGGACTTGAAGAAGCTGCCGGGGATGGCCTTGTCTTTCTGCAGGCGCTGGAAGCTGTCCGGCTCCGGCACGTTGCGGCGCACCCAGATGATCAGCAGCGATGGCAGCAGGCCGACGAAGAACATCACCCGCCAGGCGTACTCGGCCGGTACCAGCGAGTAGATCAGGGTGAACAGCCCCACCGCCAGGCCCCAGCCCACGGCCCAGGCACTCTGCACGGTGCCCATGACCTTGCCGCGGTATTTCGGGTTGATGGTCTCGGCCATCAGCACCGCGCCGGCCGCCCACTCGCCACCGATGCCGAAGCCCTGCATGGCCTTGACGAACAGCAGTGGGTAGAAGCCGGTGACAAACGCCGAGAGGAAGGTGAAGAAGGAGAACCAGAGGATCATCCACTGCAGGGTCCGCACGCGGCCATAACGGTCCGACAGGGTACCGCCGAGCCAGCCACCGATTGCCGAGGTAACCAGGGTCAGGCCACTGATCAGGCCGGCATCGCCCTTGGTCAGGGAGAACGCGGCGATCAGCGCGGGAATGGCCAGGCCGAACATCTGCACTTCCAGCGCATCGAGCGACCAGCCACCGAAACAGGCCCAGAACGTCTTGCGTTCCCGTGAAGTGATCTGGCGGTACCAGCTGAACATGATTGTTATCCTTCTAGTCGTGTGTGTTCCGGCCGGGCGCGCCGAAGCGCTTGGCACGCTGGCGACCGGGCAGGCGAAGCCACTGCGCCGTGGCAGAACGGCGCAGACGGGTAAAAGGCGAAGCGGCCGGGTTAACGGCTCAGCGAATGTCGACGCGGTAGCGGAAGTGCTGCGCGTGGCCGCGCGAGCGGCGCCATTCCAGAGGTTTGCCGGCGTAATCGCGGGCCAGGCGCTCGATCACCACCACCGGGCTGTCGACCGGCAGTTGCAACAAGCGGCCATGGGCCGCGTCGACCGCTTCGGCGGTCAGGGTCTCTTCGGCGTAGGCGACCACCTGGCCGCACAGTTCCTCGTAGATCGGGTACAGCAACGGGCCTTTGCTTTGCAGCTCGACGTCGAGCAGCGGCTGGAAGGTCTGGCGCGGCAGCCAGATCTCTTCGGCGAGCACCGGTTGGGCGCCGAGCAGACGGGTACGGACAATGCGAATGACCTCGGCCTCGGCGGCCAGGCCCAGGGCCTGGGCAACGGCCGAGGGTGCCGGTACCGGCTCGATGGAGAGGATGCGGCTTTCCGGCACCACCCGCTCGCCGGTGGCGGTCTCGAAGCGGAAGAAGCGGAACAGCGAAGACTGGAACTGCGGGCGGCGGATGAAGGTGCCACGGCCCTGCTGGCGCTCCAGCACACCCTCGGCGACCAGTACATCGACAGCCTTGCGCACGGTGCCGACGGACATATCGAACTCGGTGGCCAGGGCCGCTTCGGTCGGAATGGCCTCGCCCGGGCGCCAGCGGTTGTTGGCGATCTGCTCGATCAGGTGATCGCGCAGCTGTTGATAGCGTGGCAGTCGAGCATCACCGGACAGTGGGTGCATGGGTCGGCTCTCGTCTTGTTATGTAAACATATATATGAATTTTTCCAGAGTATTCCCGGTGACTGACGGGCTGTCAATCCTCCGCTGGTCGCCGCCGCCGGCCTCACATATCCTCAGGCTTCGGAAACACCCACAACAAGGACGTGGCAATGCTCGCCGCCCTCAAAGGCTACCCCACCAGCGTCCGCCTGCTGCTGGCCACCACTTTCACCCTCACCGTGGCGCGAGCCATCACCCTGCCCTACCTGGTGGTCTACCTGGCCGAGAACTTCCAGCTTGCGGTCGGCCAGATCGGCCTGCTGATCGGTGGCGCGCTGATCGTTGCCTCGCTGTTGAGCCTGTACGGCGGGCACCTGGTCGACACCGTGCGCAATCACACCCTGGTCAGCGCCAGCACGCTGGTGTTTGCAATGGCCTTCGTGGCCGCCATTGCCAGCCGATCGGCGTTGCTGTTTTTCCTCTGCCTGGTGCTGATCAACCTGGCCCTGGCCGTGGTCGACATTGCCGCCAAGGCCGGCTTCTGCGCGCTGCTGCCCGTGGCGCAGCGGGCCGAGGTGTTCGCCATCAAGTACACCCTGAGCAATATCGGTTACGCCGTCGGGCCGATGCTCGGCGTCGCCATGCTCGAGTTCGATGACCACCTGCCCTTCATCGCCTCGGCGCTGACCGGCCTGGGCATGTGCCTGGCTTACTGGCGGCTCGGCGACCGTGGGCTGCAGGCCAGCGCCCAGGAGCAGCAAAGTGCCGGGTTCGCCCAGGTGGCTCTGGGGCTGGCGCGCGACCGCCGGTTGGTGTGCTTTACCCTGGGGGGCGTGCTGAGCGCGGTGGTGTTCGGCCAGTTCACCGCCTACCTGTCGCAGTACCTGGTGGTGACCAGCAGCGCCAGCGAAGCGGCACGGCTGGTCGGCTACCTGGTGACCACCAACGCGGTCACGGTGATCGCCCTGCAGTACCTGATTGGCCGGCGCATCAGCCGCCAGCAGCTGATGCCCTGGCTGCTGGCCGGCATGGCGTTGTTCATTGCCGGATTGCTGGGTTTCGCCATGGCCGGGTCGGTAATGGCCTGGTGCCTGGCGATGCTGGTGTTCACCCTTGGTGAGATCATCGTCATACCCGCCGAGTACATGTTCATCGACCTGATCGCCCCGGAACACCTGCGCGGGGTGTATTACGGGGCGCAGAACCTGTCCAACCTCGGGGCGGCACTGGGGCCGGTGATGGTGGGCTTTGCCCTGGGTCGGTGGTGGCCGGGGGTGATCTTCTACCTGCTGGTGATGTCGGTGATACTGGCAGGGGTGTTTTACTGGCTGGGCACCCGCAGAGGTTGAGGTTGTCACTACTGGCCTCTTCGCGGGACAAGCCCGCTCCCACAGGTTCGCTGCAGCTCTTGAGCACGGTAGTTTCCTGTGGGAGCAACTGTCTTGCTCAATTTCTAGAATCTGGCGCGATCCCTGTGGGAGCGGGCTTGTCCCGCGAAGAGGCCAGTACAGGCAAACGCTGACCCTGCGACGACTCGCCGCTGCGACCATCGTCTGCGCTGACGAAGCGCCGCCCGCGTGCCAGACTGATTGATCGGGACCGCGTTATCCTTTTTGCTCCGGAGTTTTCATGTCGTTGTCCAGCGGGCTGATCGCCGTGGTCGCCCTGGCCTATATGGCCGTCATGTTCGCCATCGCCTTCTACGGCGACCGCCGCAGCACACCGTTGCCGCCGCGTCTGCGTGCGTGGGTGTACAGCCTGTCGCTGGCAGTGTACTGCACCAGTTGGACGTTCTTCGGCGCGGTCGGCCAGGCCGCCGAACAGCTTTGGGCGTTCCTGCCGATCTACCTCGGGCCGATCCTGCTGCTGATCTTCGCGCCCTGGGTGCTGCAGAAGATGGTGCTGATCAGCAAGCAGCAGAACATCACCTCGATCGCCGACTTCATCGCCGCGCGCTACGGCAAGTCGCAGTCCCTGGCGGTAGTGGTGGCGCTGATCTGCCTGGTCGGCGTGCTGCCTTACATCGCCCTGCAGCTCAAAGGCATCGTGCTCGGCGTCAACCTGCTGATCGGCGCCAATGCCGACGCCACCGGTACCCGCGTGCAGGACACCGCGCTGGTGGTGTCGCTGGTGCTGGCGCTGTTCGCCATCGTCTTCGGCACACGCAGCCTGGACGTCACCGAGCACCACCGTGGCATGGTCCTGGCCATCGCCTTCGAGTCACTGATCAAGCTGCTGGCGTTCCTCGCCGTGGGCGTGTTCGTGGTGTTCAACCTGTACGATGGCTTCGACGACCTGTTGACCCAGGCGCGCCAGTCGGTGCAGCTGGACAGCTACTGGCAGGAAACCATCAACTGGCCGTCGATGGTGGTGCAGACCGCCGTGGCGATGATGGCGATCATCTGCCTGCCGCGGCAGTTCCACGTCACCGTGGTGGAAAACATCGAACCCCAGGACATGCGCCTGGCGCGCTGGGTATTCCCGTTGTACCTGGCGCTGGCCGCGCTGTTCGTGGTGCCGATCGCCCTGGCCGGGCAGATGCTGCTGCCAGGAACGGTGATTTCCGATTCCTTCGTCATCAGCCTGCCGCTGGCCGAGGCGCACCCGAGCCTGGCCCTCCTGGCTTTCATCGGCGGTGCTTCGGCCGCCACCGGCATGGTCATCGTCGAGGCCGTGGCGCTGTCGACCATGGTCTCCAACGACATGCTGCTGCCGTGGCTGCTGCGCCGCACCAACGCTGAGCGGCCGTTCGAGGCATTCCGCCACTGGATGCTGTCGGTGCGCCGGGTAACCATCGTGGTGATCCTGCTGCTGGCCTATGTCAGCTACCGCCTGCTCGGCTCCACCGCGAGCCTGGCGACCATCGGCCAGATTGCCTTTGCCGCCGTCACCCAGCTGACCCCGGCCATGCTCGGCGCGCTGTACTGGAAGCAGGCCAACCGCCGCGGCGTGTTCGCCGGCCTGGCGGCGGGCATCTTCCTGTGGTTCTACACCCTGGTGCTGCCGATCATCGCCCATAGCCTGGGCCTGTCGCTCGGGCTGTTCCCGGGCCTGGCCTGGCTGCACGGCAACCCGCTCGACCTGCCGATCAGCCCGTTGACCCAGGGCGTGGTGCTGTCGCTGGCGGGCAACTTCACCTTGTTCGTGTGGGTGTCGATGCTGTCGCGCACCCGCGTGTCGGAACACTGGCAGGCAGGCCGCTTCATCGGCCAGCAGACCAGCGCCCGGCCCAGCAGCAAACCATTGCTGGCGGTGCAGATCGATGACCTGCTCAACCTGGCCTCGCGCTTCGTTGGTGAAGAACGCGCACGGCAGAGTTTCATTCGCTTTGCCTACCGCCAAGGCAAAGGCTTCAACCCCAACCAGAACGCCGACGGCGACTGGATCGAACACACCGAGCGCCTGCTCGCCGGGGTGCTCGGCAGCTCTTCGACCCGCGCCGTGGTCAAGGCCGCCATCGAGGGCCGCGACATGCAGCTCGAGGACGTGGTGCGCATCGCCGACGAAGCCAGCGAGGTGCTGCAGTTCAACCGCGCCCTGCTGCAGGGTGCCATCGAGAACATCAACCAGGGCATCAGCGTGGTCGACCAGAACCTGCACCTGGTGGCCTGGAACCGCCGTTACCTGGAGCTGTTCAACTACCCCGACGGGCTGATCAGCGTTGGCCGGCCGATCGCCGACATCATCCGCTACAACGCCGAGCGCGGCCTGTGCGGCCCGGGTGAGGCGCAAGTTCACGTGGCGCGGCGCCTGCACTGGATGCGCCAGGGGCGCGCGCACTCTTCCGAGCGGCTGTTCCCCAACGGCCGGGTGATCGAGCTGATCGGCAACCCGATGCCCGGTGGCGGCTTCGTCATGAGTTTCACCGACATCACGCCGTTCCGCGAAGCCGAGCAGGCGCTGCGTGACGCCAACGAAAGGCTGGAGCAGCGCGTGGCCGAACGTACCCATGAGTTGTCGCAGCTCAACCAGGCACTCTCGGAAGCCAAGAGCCAGGCCGAAGCGGTGAGCAAGTCCAAGACCCGTTTCCTCGCTGCGGTCAGCCATGACCTGATGCAGCCGCTGAACGCCGCGCGGCTGTTCTCCGCCGCCCTGTCGCAACAGGCCGAAGGCATGAACGAAGAGGCCCAGCAACTGGTGCAGCACATGGACAGCTCGCTGCGCTCGGCCGAAGAGCTGATCAGCGACCTGCTGGACATCTCGCGCCTGGAAAACGGCAAGATCACCCCCGACGCCAAACCCTTCGCCCTCAACGAACTGTTCGACACCCTAGGCGCCGAGTTCAAGGTGCTGGCAGCCGAAAAGGGCCTGGAGTTCCGCCTGCGCGGCAGCCGCCTGCGGGTCGACAGCGACATGAAACTGCTGCGCCGGGTGCTGCAGAACTTCCTCACCAATGCCCTGCGCTATGGCAAGAGCCCGATCCTGCTGGGGGTGCGCCGCCAGGGGGATCATCTGTGGCTGGAGGTATGGGACCGTGGCCCGGGTATTGCCGACGACAAGCTGCAGGTGATTTTCCAGGAGTTCAAGCGCCTGGACAGCCACCAGACCCGCGCCGAAAAAGGCCTCGGCCTGGGCCTGGCGATCGCCGACGGCTTGTGCCGGGTGCTCGGCCACAAGCTGGAAGTGCGCTCGTGGCCCGGCAAGGGCACGGTATTCCGCGTCAATGTACCAATTGCCCAGCAGGCCGCAGTGGCGCCGAGCGCCCCGGTGGAAACGACGAGCCAGCCACTGGCCGGGTTGCAGGTGCTGTGCGTGGACAACGAAGACAGCATCCTGATCGGCATGAACAGCCTGCTCAGCCGCTGGGGCTGCCAGGTCTGGACCGCACGCAACCGCGCCGAATGCGAAGCGCTGCTGGCCAAGGGCATGCGCCCGCACCTGGCGCTGGTGGACTTCCACCTGGACGACGGCGATACCGGCACCGGGCTGATGGGCTGGCTACGGACGCGCCTGGGCGAGCCGGTGCCCGGTGTGGTGATCAGTGCCGACGGCAGCAAGGAAACCTTGGCCACCGTGCATGCCGCAGGCCTGGATTACCTAGCCAAACCGGTGAAGCCGGCAGCCTTGCGCGCCCTGCTCAATCGCCATCTGAGCCTGGTTCAGTAACCGCCTCGTCGGCCAGTGCTTCGTCCGAAAGGGCTCGCTCTAGCAGCTCGGCCGGCAGGCTCTTGCTGGCGCGTGCCCCGAGCAGCTTGAGCTGCTCGCTGCGGCTGACCAGGTTGCCGCGCCCTTCACACAGTTTGTTGCGCGCTGCGGCGTAGGCCTTGTCGACCTGTTGCAGGCGGTTGCCCAGTTCGTCCAGGTCCTGGATGAACAGCACGAACTTGTCGTACAGCCACCCGGCGCGCTCGGCGATCTCGCGGGCATTCTGGCCTTGGCGCTCCTGCTTCCACAGGCTGTCGATGACCCGCAGGGTGGCCAGCAAGGTGGTCGGGCTGACAATCACGATGTGCCGGTCGAAGGCTTCCTGGAACAGGTTTGGCTCGGCCTGCAAGGCCGCCGAGAAGGCCGCCTCGATGGGCACGAACAGCAGCACGAAATCCAGGCTGTGCAAGCCTTCGAGGCGGTTGTAGTCCTTGCTCGACAGGCCTTTGACGTGGTTGCGCAGCGATTGCACGTGCTGCTTGAGTGCGGCGTCGTCGTTGCTGCCGACAAATTGCTGGTAGGCGGTAAGGCTGACCTTGGCATCGACCACCACCTGCTTGTCACCGGGCAGCATGATCAGCACATCAGGCTGGAAGCGCTCGCCATCGGCGCTCTTCAGGCTGACCTGGGTCTGGTACTCGCGGCCTTTCTCCAGGCCGGCATGTTCCAGCACCCGCTCGAGAATCAGCTCGCCCCAGTTGCCCTGGGTTTTCTGGCCCTTGAGTGCCTGGGTGAGGTTGGTGGCCTCGTCGGACAGGCGCAGGTTGAGTTGCTGCAGGCGCTCCAGCTCCTTGCCCAACGAGAAGCGCTCGCGGGCTTCCTGCTGGTAGCTTTCCTCGACGCGCTTCTCGAAGGCCTGGATGCGCTCCTTGAGCGGATCGAGCAACTGGCCCAGATGCTGCTGGCTGGTCTGGGCGAAGCGCTGCTCACGCTCGTCGAAGATTTTCGTGGCCAGGTCGGCGAACTGGGCGCGCAAGGTGTCACGGGCCTCCTGGAGGTCTTCCAGGCGCTGCTGATGACTGTCCTGTTGCTCTCGCAGTTCGGCCTCCAGACGCGCAGTCTGGGCCTCCAGACGACGCAGTTCGGCTTCACGAGTGGCGCGTTCGAGGTGCCAGGCGTGGGCGGCATCACGGGCGTTGTCGCGGTCGATCTGCAGCAGCTCCAGTTCACGACCCTGGGCGGCCAGTTGGGTCTGCTTGACGGTGTTGGCTTCGCTGAGGTCGCTGACCTCGTCGCGGCTGGCATCAAGTTGCGCCTGCAGGCCGGCCAGAGCCAGTTGCGCGCTGCCCAGGCGCTCTTCGAGCAGGGCCTGCTCGCCCTGACGCGCGCCCTGGCGGCGCTGCACCTGCATGAGCCAACCCAGGCAAGGCAAGGCCCCTGCCACCAAGCCCAGCAGAATGCTGGTCAGATCCACTGCCATGCTTACCCCGATCACACTATTGCGAGTTGTGTGCAGCTTATCAGTCTGCTGGGTCGGGCGCCTGTTCCGGCACATCGGCCGGGAACAGCCGCGCATACTCCAGCTGCGCGCGCCGGTCCCCGGCCCGCGCCGCCTGGCGCAGCAGTTCATGACCGATGCGACGGTCCCTGGCATTGCCGCATTCGCGGCAGAGCATCTGCCCCAAGCGGCTCTGCGCCACCACCACGCCTTCGCGCGCGGGCTGCTTGAGCAAGTGCCCGGCGATGTGCTTGACCTGCTGCTTGTCACCCAGGCGCGGGCTGTCGAGCAACCAGAGGGCCACTTTCAGGGAAAAGCGTTTGGGCGAAGGGGCTGGTGAGGCAACAGCGGGGCTGGCGAGGGATTTACCGCGAAACTTCATGACCGAACAAGAATGGCAACTCGAAAGGCGCGCCACTCTACTCCTTTTTTTCGTGCATGACCTGTCGATTTCCGGAGCATTGAAATTTTTTTTCGATGATTTTTTCTTGACGTTTTCGAGTGGGTGACTGGCTGGTCGGCTGATGCCTGTCGATTGTCGGACAGTTCTTTGAATTGCTGGCACGCCCGTCCTAGAGCAAGCGCTCGGGACAATCCACAGTTCCTGTGGATAACTCGGTGGACAACCCCTTCAATGAGCCCTCAAAGCCCCGTGAAATGGGGCCTACAGTCAAACTGACGATTTTTTCACCAGCTAAAATTAGTGTTTTTTTTCATTGACTTAAGGTGCCAGTCAAGTCATTGGCGAGCCCGAACGGGGCTGTTGCCGAGCTGTTACAAGTCACGCCTCGAATGTGAACAAGTGCACCGAAAGCCTGCGTTTGGATGCACGAAATTGGCACATCGGGCCGGTTGGAGGCCAGTTGCCCCCTCTTCACATCAGAACAAAGACGCGCCATACTGCGCGGCTCGCCTCAAGAAATGTACAACGCTTGCAAAGCCCGCACATTTTCGGTAAGGTTCGCTCCGTTAGTACCCAAGCTGAAAGTCAATTCTGGCCAAAAGCGTCCTTGCAGCCCACTCGCTCTCCCGAACGATCGCTGCTGAAACCAGGACCGGCCCACTCGATGATTCCCTCGCCAGCCCAGCGCTGTTCAAGCACGAATCAAACGGAAGATTGATCAGGATTCCACCCCGATGGCCTAGAACCTTGGCCCCGGCGTGCTGCCTGCCTTCTGAAGTACCTACCAGTCAGCCCCAGCGCCCACACATTGATTGCGCTCTCTCTGGCTGCCCTGTTCCAGTCAGGTTCGTTCGTCCCTTAATAAAGGCGTCACTGGAACGTTTCTATCATGCACGGATCATAAACCCCGTGTTTAAAGCAGGAACATCCAAACAATATGCAAACTCATCATCAAATTCAGGCTGCCATTGGCACCCTCTCCCAGGCCTTCTCGCCGTTGAAGTGCCTGATCACTGCCCCACGCAAGGGCAACTTCAGTTTCACCCTGGTGGACGAACACGGCGTCGCCTGCCACACCGAACGCCTGTACCCCGAACAGTACAGCCGCTCGGAACCGCTGCAGGCAGTGATCGCCCGCACGCGCCAATCGCTCACCGCGTGAGTGGCGAATATCGTGGCATTCAAGGCCTGAATGGCACCTGCCGCGAGCTGCCTGATCGTTCTTGGCCTAATTGCCGCAGGGCATATAGCGCCGGGAAGCAGGCAGCAATCGATTTAAAAACAGCCCTTTACACCACGATTATCACACTACACTTCAACTCGAGCGGTCCTTACCGCTTCCGGCGGGCCTGACCAATCACCAGCTGCCAAGCTCCAGCGCCCGTCGGCCCTTTACTGCTCGAGGGCATCATGGGTATCGCGGCGAATGAATTGTGTCAGTATGTGATCCGACCAACCCTGGTCTATCTGAATCGTCATTGCGCCAGCGCCGAGGCCCTTCTGCTCGGTATTGCGGCCAGCCAATCGGCACTCGGTTCAGCCTTGCACGACCGCCGTGGCCACGGCCTCTACCGCATTGGCGAAAGCCGCCACCAGGCCGTCTGGGACCACTTTCTTGCCCGCGACCCGGAACTGGCCAGCCTGGTCCGCGGCCTGGCAAGCCAGCACGCCTTCCTCGGCGGGCCGCACCTGGAGCTGACGGTGAACCTGCGCTACTCCACCGCCATCGCCTGGATGCTCATCGAAGAGCAATCCACGCCCTTGCCAGCGGCTGACGACCTGCTCGGCCTGGCACGTATCTGGCGGCAGATTTTCCACCCTCAAGGTCGCCTTCGCGACTTCACCCAAGCCTGGCAATTGTGTGTTGAGCAGAAATTGCCACAGGCGTCTTAAGAAGCGTCCTACATCAATACCGGAAAAAAGGGAATTTTGGTCGGATTGTCCTACAAAACCGCTCTATCTCCCGTGATTCAGCCTATAGCGCGGCGCGTGATTTGTTGGTAGCTTTTCGCCCCGGAGATCCCAAGGAGTTTCTAATAATGAAAAAAGCAATGCTCAAAACCTCCCTCGGCGTAGCCGTTGCTCTCGCTTCCAGCCAACTGTTCGCTGCCGGCTTCGCCCTCAACGAACAAAGCATCAGCGGCATGGGGACAGGTTTCGCGGGTCGTTCTTCCGCTGCCGAAGATGCCAGCACGGTTTATGGCAACCCTGCCGGCATGTCCCGCCTGAAGCGCCAGCAAGTGACCGTGGGGGGCGCAGCCGTCATCGCCAAGACCGACATCTCGGGCCCAGGCAGCAGCCCGCTGCCAGGCGAAACCGACGGTGACATGGTGCCAACGGTAGGGGTACCGATGGGCTACTACGTCAAGCCGCTCGATGAGCACTGGAGCGTCGGCTTCGGTGTCTACGTACCGTTCGGCCTGGTAACCGACTACGGCAGCGGCGACGCCGCACGCTACTGGGGCAAGAAGAGCCACGTCGAGGTCATCACCTTCCAGCCAACCGTCAGCTACGCCTTCAACGACGTGGTTTCGATCGGTTTTGGCCCAACCATCAACAAGATCAAGGGCGAACTGGGGTCGAACACCATCAACCCGCGCTCTCCTGGCGTCAATGATGGCGAAGTGAAGATCAAGGGCGACGACACTGCCGTCGGCTACAACGTCGGTATCCTGGTTCAGGCCACCGATCGCACTCGCCTGGGTCTGACCTACCATTCGATGGTCGACTACAAGCTCGAAGGCAATACCAAGATCAACAACGCCCTGATCGGGCCGTTCAGCGGCAGCAAGTTCGACGCCACCCTGAAGATCAAGACCCCAGAGTCGGTGGACTTCTCGGTTACCCACGAGCTGGACGACCAGTGGACCTTGTACGCAGGCAGCACCTGGACCCGCTGGAGCCGCCTGAAAGACATAACCGTCAACAACGAAGTCCCGGCACCGCTGGCCGCTCAGTTCGGCACCATCAGCGAGGAGCAGAACTGGCACGACACCTGGGCGCACGCCATTGGCGCGTCCTACAAGGTCAACAAGGAGTGGGTGCTGCGTACCGGCTTCTCCGTCGACCAGTCGCCAACCAACAACACCGACCGCTCGCCGCGCATCCCTACGGGTGATCGCAAGGCAATCAGCATTGGTGCCGGTTACAGCCCAACCGACGACATGACCATCGACGTGGCCTACTCCTACCTGTGGGAAGAGGACACCAAGGTCAACCTGGCCAGCCCGACCAAGGGCCGTTACCAGGCCAAGTACGAGAACAGCGCTCACGGTATCGGTGCTTCCCTCACCTACCGTTTCTGATTCGTACCTGCCTCAAGAAAACCGCCCTCGTGGCGGTTTTTTCATGCCCGGACCTGCCAGGTATCGCCCAAGGCATCGCGCAGGTAGTCCATGAATGCGCGCACTTTAGCGGTCATGGCGAAACGGTCGGCCACGCACAGGTAGATATCCATCGGCTCGGTCTGGGCATATGCCTGGCCGCTGCCGCTGTATTCGAACAGCGGCACCAGCGCCCCCGAGGCCAGATGTGGCCTGACGATGAACTCGGCCAACCGGGTGATTCCGCCATCATTGAGGGCCATCTGGGTCAGGGCATCGATGTCGTCGCTGATCAATACAGTGCCAAACTCCGCCTCGAAGCGCATGCCGTCGCGCACGAACCCCCAACGCAGGAATCGGCCGTCCACCGGGTAACGGAACACCAGGCAGCGGTGATCACGCAGCACCTCTGGCGCGGTCGGTAGACCGCTGCTGGCGATGTAACCCGGTGACGCGCAGCAGATGAACGGGATTCGGGCGATGTGCCGCGCCAGTAGCTGGTCTTCCAGTTGCGGGGGGATGCGCAGGCTGACGTCGACGTCTTCGCGGGCGTGATTGACCTTGCGATCAGTCGTTATCAACTCTATCGAAAGCAGCGGATAGCGGGCACTGAAGGCCGGGATCAGCGGTGCCAGGACGTGGCGACCGAATGCAGACGTCGAGGCGATGCACAGCCGCCCCTGGGGCTCACTGTCGGGCGTGGTGATCGCTTGTTCGGCAAGGGCCAGGTCGCGCTCGATGTGCCTGACCCGTTCATAGTACTGGGCACCGGCAGGCGTGAGGGCCATGCTGCGGGTGGTACGGCTGAGCAGGCGCACGTGCAGGTGCCCTTCAAGGCGCGCCAGGTTCTGGCTGACCGCCGCCGGGCTGAGGCCGAGATTGCGGGCGCCAGCGGCAATGCTGCCGGCTTCGACCACCTTGACGAAGCTGCGGATGGCGTTGAGCAGATCCATGGCAGGCTCTTGGATTCGTAAGAATCTCTTTATAAAGAACTCAATCCCGATGGTCTACAGCCGCGGGCTGGGGCATTGCTAACCTGCGCCCTCAGCCAACCTTCAGGAGATCGCATGAGCAATCTGTCCCACACGCGCAGCCGGCGCAAACTAGGCCCACGCGCTACGCCATATGTGTTCGCGTTCTACATGTCTTCGATCATGGCGCTGCTGATGTGCTTC
Source organism: Pseudomonas sp. LRP2-20 (assembly GCF_024349685.1). Classification (NCBI taxonomy): domain Bacteria; kingdom Pseudomonadati; phylum Pseudomonadota; class Gammaproteobacteria; order Pseudomonadales; family Pseudomonadaceae; genus Pseudomonas; species Pseudomonas sp. LR2-20. The sequence goes on from NZ_AP025944.1 coordinate 4,691,010, forward strand.
GTGATCACAGCGGCGAATGCCGGGGTGAACCCAGAGTATCTGAACAATGTGCTGAAGGCTTATCAGCTGGCGATGCCAGTGGCATTCGTATGCGTACTGATGGTGAGGCCGGTGGTGCTAAAACTGGTGGCAATTACAGTGCACCCACACTAACCGCCCTGCCTGGCTCTCGCTCTGCTTTTGCTCTGCTTTTGCTCTGCTTTTGCTCTGCTTTTGCTCTGCTTTTGCTCTGCTTTTGCTCTGTTTTTGCTTCTAAGCGCGCGGTAGTTCAGCAAACGCCGAATGCGACTTCAGGAGGCCGAACGCAGGTCTTGCGGAGGGAGGTGACGGGCATGGATGCCCGTCAAGCGCTGCGGCCCAGGATGGGCCGTTCAGCGCGGTCCTCCCGGGAGCAAGGCCGGAGTGAGGGAACCCCGGAGCGCAGCGCAGGGGCCGGATGATAGGAGCCAGCGTTTTTTGGTTACTTTTTGTCGCGTTTGACAAAAAGTGACCCGCCGTAAGGGCGGAAAGGTGACTGTGCGTCGCCATCGCAAATGAATGTACTCGGAACAATCAAAACCACCGCGTGTGAGCTTTTCGCTTTTGGCTTTAAAAAGTGGGCTTTCAAATCAGGTTTACATACAGTCGCCATGGTGGCGCTGAATCACCTTTTCGCCTTTACGGCGACCTACTTTTTGACTGGGCAAAAAGTAGGCAAAAACCCCCGCTCCCATCATCCGGCCCCTACGCTGCGCTCCGGGGTCCCCTCACTCCGGCGCCTTCCGGGCCCGCGCGGCCTACGACTTGCTGCGCAAGTCTACATCTCGCGCCTTCGGCTACGCCGAAGGGGTGCTGCGCACCCTGGCCCTCCAGACGCCTGCGTTCGGCCTCCTGAAGTCGCACTCTGCGTCGCCTGAACTATCGCGCGCTTAGAAGCAAAAGCAGAGCAAAAGCGAAAAGCGAAAAGCGAAAAGCGAAAAGCCGACGGTACTATGGGTGTGAAGCTATCGCTTTCTCGATAGCGGCCCTGAAGGCGGGATCATCGGGCTTGGTCAGGCTCGAGAAGTTGCCGATCACCTTGCCCTTGCGATCCACCACGTACTTGTAGAAATTCCACTTTGGCGCACTGCTCTGCTGCGCCAGCTCGGCAAACAGCGGTATCGCATCCTTGCCGCGCACCGCCTGGGTCTTGGTCATGGTGAAGGTCACACCGTAGTTGGCGTAACAGACCTTGGCCGTCTTCTCGCTATCGGCGTCTTCCTGCTTGAAATCGTTGGATGGGACACCAAGCATCTCCAGGCCCTGCTCGTGATACTCCTTGTAGGTCGCCTCCAGCCCCTCGAACTGCGGCGCAAAACCGCAATAGCTGGCAGTGTTGACCACCACCAGCGGCTTGCCGGCAAAGCGCTGGCACAAGTCGACCTGCTCCTTGCCACGCAATTCGGGCAAGCTGCCCTGCAACAGCGCCGGGCAATCGGCAGCCCAGCTGGAACTGACAGCCAGCAGCGCCAGCAACGGCATCGTCAACCAATGAGCACGCATTGTTCATACCTCCTGCAAGACAATCCTTGAACTTGCAGGGTAGCGCTTAACAAACGCTCATGCCCAGCTGCATCAACGCCAACCCGCCCCGCTGCCAGCCCCACCATACCAATGCCAGCAACACCGCCACGGCCGCCAGCAACAGCCCGCGGACCAGGAAGCGGTTCATGCTGCTTGCGCCTGCAAACGGGCGACCGGGCGTTCACGTACCGGCCAGTTGAGCGCGGCAGCCAGCAGGCTGAGCAGAATCGAAATCTGCCAGACCAGGTCATAGTTGCCGGTCTGGTCGTACACCACACCACCCAACCAGCCACCCAGGAATGCACCCAGCTGGTGGAACAGGAAGACGATGCCACCCAGCATCGACAGGTTGCGCACGCCAAATACCGTTGCCACGGTGCCATTGGTCAAAGGCACGGTGGAAAGCCACAGCAGGCCCATGGCAATACCAAACAGGTAGGCACTGACCTGAGTCACCGGCGCCCACAGGAACAGTACGATCACTACAGCACGCAGCAAATACAGCGCGGTGAGCAGGCGCGGCTTGGACATGCGCCCTCCCAGCCAGCCAGCGGTATAGGTTCCGACGATATTGAACAACCCGACCAGTGCCAGCACCGTGGTGCCAGTGGTCGCGGGCAGATGCTGGTCGACCAGGTAAGCAGGCAGATGCACGCCAATGAATACCACCTGGAAACCGCAGACGAAGAAGCCCAAGGCAAGCAGCCAGAAACCGGAGTGCGAGCACGCCTCGCGCAGGGCCTGGCCCAACGTCTGCTCCGCACCATGACTGGACAGCGGCCGGTCACGCAGCAGGCCGACAAAGGGCACGATCAACGCCACCAGCAAGCCAAGCACCAACAGCGCCGACGACCAACCGAGCCATTCGATCAGGCCGAGGGTTCCGGGGAGCATTGCGAACTGGCCGAAGGAACCGGCAGCGCTGGCGATGCCCATGGCCATGCTGCGTTTTTCCGCCGGGACGGCACGGCCGACCACACCGAGGATGACCGAGAATGAGGTGCCTGACAGACCGATACCGATCAACAGGCCAGCGCTGAGCGACAGTGACCAGGCCGAATCGGCGGTGCTCATCAGCAGCAAGCCAGCGGCATAGAGTATGCCGCCGATAATCACCACCCGCGCGGCGCCAAGGCGGTCGGCCAGGGCACCGGCAAACGGCTGCGCCAACCCCCAGATCAGGTTCTGCAGGGCGATGGCAAAGGCAAACACTTCGCGGCCCCAGCCAAAATCCGCGCTCATCGGCGCCAGGAACAGGCCGAAACCATGCCGTACACCCAAGGACAGCGCCAGGATCAACGCAGCCCCCACAAGTACCCACCCGCTGGTTCGCCACACCGATGTCATTGTCGTTATCTCCAGCACATCGCAAGGTTGTACGGGTATATACCCGCTTTTAGTCGTAATGAATCAGGCAAGCCGCTCCAGCAAACGCACAAGCTCGTCACGCTGCCCTTCGCCCAGCTGCTCGACCAGCATCAACTGCGCCTGCTCCCAGGCTGGATGGGCCGCGTGCAAGCGAGCCGCGCCCGCCTCGGTCAGCAACACCACGCGGTTGCGCTGGTCATCGCCGTCAGCCAGCGCTACCAAGCCTTCAGCCTCCAGCACCCGCAAGTTGCGGCCCAAGGTGCTGCGCTCCAGCCCCATGGCCTCGGCCAGCGTGGTGATACTGGGGCGATCGAGCCGCTGCAGGTGGCGCAACAGGGAAAACTGGGCGACATTGATGCCGAAGCCGGCAAGGGCCTCGTCGTAGCGCCGGCTCACCCCTCGGGCGGCGCGACGCAGGTGGGTGCAGATGCATTCACTGGTCAACATGGATACGTGTATATACCCGCACCAGGGTTGTTGCAAGAAATTTCAGTCTGCCAACCGACGCCGAATCGGCTCGAATTCCGCCGTGGCCTTGCGCGCCAGCGGGTCGGGAGTGCCTTGCTCGATTGCTTGCCAGTAACGCCATGGCACCTTGGCCGATCCCAGTTCGTAGTCCATGCCATCCCAGTTGTCTTCACGGAAGCTGTAGAACGCCCAGTGCAGGCGATGACGATCCATGACCGAAAGCACATCCTCCAGATATTCGCTGCAACCAGGCAACCGGCGCATGCACCCGAACTCGCCAACGACCAGCCGGGAAGGCGGCAGCTTCATGCGCGCCATCCAGGCCAACGGCAAGTTCAGGTATTGCCGCACCCGTTCGGCATCCCACTGCTGGACCTCACCACCGAACGGCGCCGGGCCCGGGTAAAGGATGGGGTCTTTGCGCAACAGGTTCGGCGCACTGGTGGCCGAATAGGGCTCGTACATGTGCACGCTGTACAGCACGCGGTCATCCTGCAATGGCGCCTGCCAATAGCCGAAGGCGTCGGCGCTGGCGTACCAACCCGCATCGACCATGACCGGGGTCCTGGCATCCACTTCGCGAATCGCGGCTATCAATTGCGTGTAGAGCGCGGGCAGGTCACGCGCCCCACCCCGCTGCAGTGCGTACCATTGCTGCATGCGCTCAGCCGACGCATGTTCGGCCAGGCCGCCAAATTTCTCGGGGGCAGGCTCGTTGACCAGGTTGTAGGCGGCGATGGCAGGGTGGTCTTTCAGCGCCTGGGCCAGGTCTCGCCAAAAGCGCGCCGCTTGCTGGGCGTAACCGTTGCCTTGCCACAGACGGTCATCGAACTGCCCCTGGTTGTTCTGCGACCAGCGCATGCCAGGTAGCGATAGCGGTGCAATGACCACCTTGAGCCCTGCCCTGTGCGCGCGATCGAGGGCATCGCGCAACTGCTTGAGATCGGCCGCGGGGATTTGCTCGTAGTGGTCCGCACTGCCCAACAGGAAATCACGCTGCGCCGGCTTCCACTTGTCATAGGACAGCCGCACCCAGCTCGCGCCATAGCCTCGCAACGCATCGAAATAGGACTGGTCCGGTGGCAAGCGGTTGAAACTATTGCCGCCATGGCGCGGGATGCCCCAGAAGTCGATCAGATCGGCTGCCGCAAGGGGGCCACTGGCGGTGGCCAGCAAGAGGGCCATCAGGAAAGCTCGCATGCTCTATGCCTTGGCAATGAAGGAGAAACCGCGAGCTTAGAAAAATGCGAGAACTACGTCAGTTGCCGAACATTTGCAGAAAATTGCAGAAAATTCACAACTAGGTTAAAGCAATGGAAAACTCACCGCGTATTGTAGGAGTATTCCTAAACCGCCAATCCCAATAACACCGTAAGTTCAAGAAGCTCCAGCATCGCCCCTGCCGTATCACCCGTGGTTCCCCCCAGGCGCTTGCACATCAACCGGCGCAACCCGATGAACACGGCGAACGCCGCCAGCATCGGCAATATCGCGCGCATGCCGCCCAACAGCACACACAACAGCCCGCTGGCGAGCAAAACCCAGCCGGCCGCACGCCGCGGCAAGTGCTCGGCCAGCGCCTGCCCCAGGCCCCCGCGGCGCACGTAGGGGGTACCGAGAAACAACCCGAGCATCGCCGCTCGCCCCACCACTGGTGCCAGCAGCAATGCAATGCCCGTACCCTGTTCGACCAGCACCCACAAGGCACAGAACTTCAGCAGCAACACCAGCACCAGAGTAACCACGGCAATCGGCCCGCTGCGCGGATCCTTCATGATCTGCAGCGTGCGCTCGCGGTCACCGAAGCCGCCCAGCCAGGCATCGGCACTGTCGGCCAGGCCATCCAGATGCAGCGCGCCACTGAGCAGCACCCACAATGCCAGCAGCAAGGCCGCGTGCAACGGCGCCGCGACACCTTGCAGCAAGTGGCTGGCCAGCCACAGCAACAGGCCGAACAGTACGCCCACCAGCGGATAGCAAAGCAGCGAACGCCCCATCTCCCGAGGCTCCGGCATCCCCGGTAACCGCACCGGCAAGCTGCTGAGAAACTGCAAGGCAATCCAGAACGGCAGCATGTCAAAGCACCTCGAGCAGCGCGCCATGTTCATCCACCGCCAGGCGCATCAGCGCGCCATGGCCGACCTCGACCTGCAGCAACTGCTCCCTGGGCAACCCACGGGCACGTGCCAGCAGCAGGCGCATGACGCCGCCATGGGTGACCAGCAGCACGCGCTTGCCGGCATGCTGCTGGCGCAAGCGGCCGATGGCGGCCAGCACACGCTCGGCGAAGGCTGCGACAGGCTCCCCTGCAGGCGGTGTGTAACTGTAAGGATCGGCCCAGAAACGCCCCAGCTCGTCAGCCTGCATCTGCATGATCTGCAAGGCACTGCGACCTTCCCACTCGCCGAAATGCAGCTCTTGCAGGTCAGCTTCGAGCTGTACCGGCATGCCCAGCTGCGCGGCAAAGCGCGCACAGCGCTGCAACGGCGAGCTGACCAGCACATCCCAGGGGCCAGCACCTACCAGGGCTTCACGCATCTGGCCCCAGCCCTTGTCGGTCAAGGCATCGTCCAGGCTGCCGCGCAGGCCGCCGCCCAGTTCGGTTTCACCGTGGCGCAGCAGGTCGAGGATCATGCCGGGCGATCCGCCACCGCCGCTTCGGCGAAGGTTGCCATTTGCCCGTGCAGGGCACAGGCCAGGCGTATCAGCGGCACCGCCAAGGCGGCGCCACTGCCCTCACCCAGGCGCAGCCCCAGGGCCAGCAGCGGCTCGGCCTGCAACGCGGCGAGCAGGGTCTTGTGCCCAGGCTCCGCGCCCTGATGAGCGAACAGCAACCAGTCACGGCTCTGCGGATTGAGGCGCACCGCCAGCAGTGCAGCGACGCTGCAGATGAAGCCATCCACCAGCACCGCGATACCCTGCTGGGCACAGGCGAGGTAGGCACCAGTCAGCGCGGCGATCTCGAAGCCGCCGACACAAGCCAGCGCCTGCAGCGGCGCATCGGCGCGCAGGCCGTGCAGCACCAGGGCGCGCTCGATCACTTCGGCCTTGTGGCGAACACCTGCGCTGTCCAGGCCGGTACCCGGGCCGCTCAGCTCACGTGCCGGGCAGGCCAGCAAGGTGCTGGCCAGGGCGGCAGCGGCAGAGGTGTTGCCGATGCCCATTTCGCCACCGATGAACAGTTGCGCCCCCTTGGCCGCCGCTCGCAGGGCACTTTCACGGCCAGCCTGCAAGGCAGCCTGCAGTTGTGCATCGGTCATTGCCGGCTGGCGGGCAAAGTTCGCAGTGCCAGCGCCCAGGCGCAGGTGAAGCACCCCAGGCAGTTCCAGCGTTGGGTCGATGGTGCCCAGGTCGACCACTTCGAGGCTGGCCTGCAGTTGGCGCGCCAGCACACTGATCGCCGCGCCACCGCCGACGAAGTTGCGCAGCATCTGCCCGGTGACCGCCTGCGGATAGGCCGAAATGCCCTCCTCGACCACACCGTGATCGCCCGCGAAAATCGTGATGGCGACCTGATCCAGGGTTGGCCGCTCACACCCTTGCAAGCCGGCCAGTTGCACGGCCAGGCCTTCGAGCTGGCCAAGCGAGCCGGCAGGTTTGGTCAGCTGCTGCTGACGGGCGCGGGCCTGGTCCATGGCGGCGTTGTCGAGAGGTTGGCAGGCATCACGCCACCAGGCTTGATTCATAGAGCGGGTCCTTTGAGCATGAGAGGTAGGCCGGCCACGGTCAGCACCACACGCTGGCAGCGCTCGGCAACCGCCTGGTGCAACCAGCCGGCCAGGTCGACGTAACGGCGGGTCAGCTCGCCCATGGGCACCACGCCCAGGCCGGTTTCATTGCTGACCAGAATAAGGGTGCCGGGCAACTGTTCCAGGCAGTCGAGCAGCGCATCGCGCTCTGCGGCCAGGCGCTGCTGATCTTCGAGCATCAGCAGGTTGGTCAGCCACAGGGTCAGGCAGTCCACCAGCAGGCAGCGGCCTTCGGCGGCTTCTGCGCGCAACACATCGGCCAGCGCCAGGGGCTCCTCGATCAGCCCCCAGTCGGCTGGCCGACGATCACGGTGCAGGCGCACGCGTTCGTTCATTTCGCCATCGAGCGGCTTGCTGGTGGCGATGTAGGTGACGGGCAGGCCGCTGTCGCTGGCCAGTTGTTCAGCCAGGCGGCTCTTGCCCGAACGGGCGCCGCCGAGGATCAGGTTGAGCATGTCAGGCGACTCCACACAGGCTTCGCAGTTTCGCGGTATCCAGATGCGTTTCCACAAGGTCGGCCAGGCGCTCGATATCACGTTCGCGCAGGGCTTCGTAATCGATGGCCTGCGCGTTCTCCAGCCCCGCCCAGCGCAGCAACGCGGCACATGACTGGCTGCCCTCGAACAGGCCATGGAGGTAGGTAGCGAGGATCTGGCCATCGGCGCTGACCGCGCCGTCACAGCGGCCATCGGCAAGCTGCACGGCAGGCTGCTCCAGCGCAGGGCCTGCGGTAACGCCGGCATGAATTTCATAACCAGCGACCGGTGCGGCTTCCAGGTTAAGGGTCCCGGCAACGTTGCGCAGTTGCTTGTCGGCTTCGAGCACTGTGACGTAATCGAACAGGCCCAGCCCCGGGCTGGAGCCGGCGGCCCCCTCCAGGCCGAGCGGGTCGTGTACTTCGCGCCCCAGCATCTGCAGGCCACCGCAGATACCGATCAACTTGCCGCCATAGCGCAGGTGCCGCGCGATGGCCTTGTCCCAGCCACGCTCGCACAGCTGCGCCAGGTCGCCGCGCACGCTTTTCGAGCCGGGCAGGATGATCAGGTCGGCAGCCGGGATCGGCTGGCCTGGCCCGATGAACTGCAGGTCGACCTGCGGGTGCAGGCGCAGCGGGTCGAAATCGGTGTGGTTGCTGATGCGCGGCAGCACCGGGACGATCACCTTGAGCAGGCGATCCTGCTTGGCGCCCTGGCGGATGTCGATGCCATCCTCAGCTTCCAGGTGCAGGTCGGTGACATAGGGCAACACACCCAGCACGGGCTTGCCGGTGCGTTGCTCCAGCCAGTCCAGGCCCGGCTGCAGCAGCGCGATGTCGCCGCGAAAGCGGTTGATGACAAAGCCCTTGACCCGCGCCTGCTCGCTCGGCGAAAGCAGCTCGAGGGTGCCGACCAGGTGGGCGAACACCCCGCCACGGTTGATGTCGGCAACCAGGATCACCGGGCAGTCGACCGCCTCGGCAAAGCCCATGTTGGCGATGTCACCCGCGCGCAGGTTGATTTCCGCCGGCGAGCCCGCCCCTTCGACCATCACCACCGGGTAGGCCGCGCTGAGGCGCTGGTGCGAGGCCAGCACCGCTTGCATGGCGATGGCCTTGTAGTCGTGATAGGCCACCGCGTTCATGCTGGTGACGGCTCGACCCTGGATGATCACCTGGGCGCCCGTGTCACTGTTGGGCTTGAGCAGGACCGGGTTCATGTCGGTGTGCGGCGCCAGCCGGCAGGCCTGGGCCTGTACCGCCTGGGCGCGGCCGATTTCGCCACCGTCGGCGGTGACGGCGCTGTTGAGCGCCATGTTCTGAGGCTTGAACGGCACCACACTGACGCCCTGACGCAACAGCCAGCGGCACAAGGCGGTGACCAGTGTGCTCTTGCCGGCATCGGAGGTGGTGCCCTGCACCATGAGGGTGGTCATGCCGTTTCCTTCTGATAATCGGCCAAGGCCTGGGCCAGGCGCTGCTCGTCTGCGGCATTTGCCGGCAGCCCAAGGCGCACGGCCGCAGGCTGCTCGAACAGGCGCACGAGGATGCCGCGACGGGCGAGAAAGTCATGCAGGTGGGCTGCGCACGCGCTGCGCACGTACTGGAACAGGTCGCAGCCACCGCTGGGGGCCAGGCCACAGGCCTGCAGCAGCGTAGCCAGGCGTTGACTGGCCTGGGCGCAGCGCTCGATCTGCGCTCGATGCGCCGTGTGGTCGGCAAAGCAGGCTTGCGCCAGCACCCGGGTCGGGCCACTGACTGTCCAGGGGCCGAGCAGCTCGGCAAGGCGCTGCAACAGCGGCAGTTCGGCCACCACGCAGCCCAGGCGCACACCGGCCAGGCCAAAGAACTTGCCGAACGAACGCAGCACGATCAGCCCTGGGCGCTCGGCGCAAGCCGCCACACTGTGTTCGGGCGTGTTGTCCATGAACGCTTCGTCCACCACCAGCCAGCCACCGCGTTGCGCGAGGCGCGCATGCCAGGCCAGCAGCCGCTCAGGCGACACGAGCCGCCCGGTCGGGTTGTTCGGATTGACCAGCACCAACACGTCGAGCTGGTCGAGCTGCGCCTCGACCTGGCGTTCGTCCAGTTCGATCAGCTGGTGCCCCGCTCGCCGCCAGGCATGCGGGTGCTCGGCGTAGCACGGCGTCAGCACGCCAACGCGCCCAAGCGGGCGCAGCATGGGCAAGGCCTGGATCGCCGCCTGTGAACCTGCCACCGGCAACAGTTGCGGCACGCCGTAGTAGCGCCGCGCGGCGTCTTCCAGACCGTCCTCGGCTTCCGGCAGCCGGGCCCAGGCGTCCAGTGGAATCGACGGAATCGGGTATGGCCAAGGGGCGATGCCGCTAGACAGATCTAGCCAGTCTTCGCGGGCGATCCCGTATTGCCGTACCGCCCGCAACAGGCGGCCACCGTGTTCAAGCATTCAGATAGGCCCCCACGCAGATCAGCAATAGCCACAGCCATACGCCACGCTGCACCAGGTTCCAGCCGCGCTCGATGGCATCGGCATCAGCCATTGGCCCTTCACCCAGGCGCGGGCGCTCGTGCAACTCGCCGTGGTAAACCGCAGGGCCGCCGAGCTCGACACCCAGCGCACCGGCACCGGAGGCCATCACCGGCCCGGCGTTGGGGCTGTCCCACAGTGGCGCCTGTTTGCGCCAGCAGGCCAGGGCCAGGCGCGTCTTGCCAAGCAGTGCGTAAGTCAACGCCACCAGCCTGGCGGGAATATAGTTCAGCACATCGTCGATGCGCGCCGCGCACCAGCCAAAGCGCTCGAAGCGTTCGTTGCGATAACCCCACATGGCGTCCAGGGTATTGCTCAGGCGGTACAGCACCACACCCGGCGCACCGGCCACCACGAACCAGAACAGCGCGGCGAACACCGCATCGCTGCCATTCTCCAGCACCGATTCGGTGGCTGCTCGGGCGACCGCTGGCGCGTCCAGCTCGCGGGTTTCCCGGCTGACCAGATAACCCACGCGGCGCCGCGCTTGCTCAAGATCACCCTGGCGCAAGGCGTTGGCCACTGGCAGCACGTGCTCGCCGAGGCTGCGCAAGCCGAGGGCGCAATACAGCGCCAGCACGTCCACCAGCCAGCCTACATAGGGCAGCCAGGACAGAATCAGCGCCACCAGGGTCAAGGGCACGACAGCCAGAAACCAGGCGCTCACGCCGTGGCTGCGCCAGCCGCGCCCACCGGCATTCAAGCGGCGCTCCAGGCTCGACGCCAGGTTGCCGAAACCCACCAGCGGGTGCCGGCGTTGCGGCTCACCCAGCAGCGCGTCCAGGGCCACGCCGGCCACGGTCAGCAAAGCGACGCTCATGGGCGTTCTCCCCATTGGTTCTCGAACAGCATGTCACTCAAGGGGCGTTCCTCGGCCCAGTTTTCCTGTACCAGCATTGGCTGTGCATAGAACGCGGTGACCGGCCCCAGGCACAGCACCGCCACCGGCTTGGCCCCGGCCGGCATGCCCAGCAGCGCGGCCAGGGCTTGCGGGTCGAACAACGAGACCCAGCCCAGCCCCAGCCCCTCGGCACGGGCGGCCAGCCACAGGTTCTGGATCGCGCAGGCCAGCGAAGCCAGGTCCATCTCAGGTAAGGTGCGGCGGCCGAAGATGTGCGACTCGCGGTTGTCCATCAGGGCTGCTACCAGCACTTCGGCGCAATCGCTGATGCCTTCGACCTTGAGCTTCATGAACTCGTCAGAGCGCTCGCCCAGCGCGTCGGCAGTACGCACCCGCTCCTCTTCGACCAAGGCCTGAATACGCACACGCAGCTCGCGCTGGCTGATGCGGATGAAACGCCACGGCTGCATCAGGCCGACACTCGGCGCCTGATGCGCGGCGGCCAGCAGGCGGCCGAGCAGCTCAGGGGCGACCGTGCCGCCGGCAAAATGGCGCATGTCGCGGCGCTCACCGATTGCGCGGTAGATAGCGGCGCGCTCGGCAGCGCTGTAGGCGTGATCGCTCATGGCCGCAACAGCGCCGCCGCCGCATCAGGGTTGGACGGGAAGTAGAAGTGCACGTAAGAGGCAGTCAGCCGGCCCAGTCGATACACCGCTTCGTTGCCGCGCCCGCCATTGGGGCTCAGGCCTCGCGCGATCGGCTCCAACTCGGTGCTGGTCAGCGAGTGGTGGTAGGTATGCCCGCGCAGGGTGCCTTCCGGCAAGTCCACGGCCTGCAAGGCCAGGGCCGCCAGGCGCTTCTGCATGGTTGCCTCGCCTGGCAGCAGACCGAGCAGTCCGGCACGCTCGCCAGCGACATCGGTCAGTGCATCGAGCAGGTACAGCATGCCGCCGCACTCGGCCAGCAACGGCTTGCCCTGGGCATGATGGGCACGGATCGCTTCGCACATCGGCGTATTGGCAGCCAGCGCCTGGTGATGCAGCTCAGGATATCCCCCCGGCAGATACAGGCTGTCCACGGCCGGCAGCGCCTGATCATGCAGCGGCGAGAAGAACGCCAGCTGTGCGCCCAGATCACGCAACAGATCGAGGTTGGCGCCGTAGGTAAAGGCGAACGCTTCGTCACGCGCCACACCAATGCGAACACCGCTCAGCGACGCAGCGCGCGGCTGTGGCTCGGGCGCGGCAAAGGCCACCGGCGGCGGCAAGGTGGCATCGCAGCTGGCGCCGAGGGCTTCGGCGGCAGCGTCCAGGCGGGCATCCAGGTCGTTCAGTTCGCTAGCCTGGACCAGCCCCAGGTGGCGGCTGGGCAGCTCGATACCGCGCTCGCGTGACAGCCCGCCATACCAGCGCAGGCCCTCGGTCAGGCTGCCTTCGAGCAGTTGCGCGTGGCGCAGGCTACCGACCCGGTTGGCCAGCACCCCGGCGAACGGCAGGTCGGCCTGGTAACGCGCCAGGCCCAGGGCCAGGGCACCGAAAGTCTGGGCCATGGCCGTGCCGTCGATCACCGCCAGCACCGGCACGCCGAAGTGGCGGGCCAGATCGGCGCTCGACGGGGTGCCATCGAACAGCCCCATCACCCCTTCGATCAGGATCAGGTCGGCTTCTTCTGCGGCTTGCCAGAGCAGCCGGCGGCTTTCTTCGGCGCCGATCATCCACAGATCGAGCTGGTACACCGGCGCGCCACTGGCCCGCTCAAGGATCATCGGGTCGAGGAAATCGGGGCCGCACTTGAACACCCGGACGTTACGCCCAAGGTTGCGGTGCAGGCGGGCCAGGGCTGCAGTCACGGTGGTCTTGCCCTGGCCAGAAGCGGGTGCCGCGATCAGCACCGCCGGGCAACTGCGCGCTTCACTCACAGTTCGACGCCCTTCTGCGCACGGATACCGGCCTGGAAGGCGTGCTTGAGCATGCCCATCTCGGTGACGGTGTCGGCCAGTTCGATCATTTCAGGCTTGGCTGCGCGACCGGTGACGATCACATGCTGCATCGGTGGCCGGGCCTGAATGTCACTCAGCACCTGGTCGAGGTCGAGGTAGCCGTGCTTGAGGGCGATGTTCAGCTCATCGAGTACCACGAACTGCACGCTCGGGTCTTGCAGCAGCTGGCGCGATACCGCCCAGGCCGCTTCGGCGGCTGCGATGTCACGCTGGCGGTCCTGGGTCTCCCAGGTGAAGCCTTCGCCCATCACGTGGTAGCGCACCTGCTCTGGGAAGCGGCGGAAGAACAGCTCCTCGCCGGTGCTGTTGCGGCCCTTGATGAACTGCACCACACCGCACTGCATGCCATGGCCCAGGGCCCGGGCGAGCATGCCGAAGGCCGAGCTGCTCTTACCCTTGCCGTTGCCGGTGAGCACCAGCAGCAGCCCGCATTCGTTGGGGGAATTGGCGATGCGTTCGTCGATGACCGCCTTCTTGCGCTGCATGCGCGCCAGGTGGCGTTCGTCGCGTTCGGTGGATTCGCTCATGAAGGGTTCTCCGCAGGCTGGCACCACATGAACAGCGGCGACAGGTAATAGGCGGGCAGACGGAGAACGCGCAGGAGCCATGGCCGGAGCCACGGTGCACCGCGCATCACCCTCCGTGATGCCGTTGGCAGTATCAGGCCGGTCTCCGGGCTTGTGAGCGAGCCATCCGGCCCAAGCCTGCGCGCCTTCCCGGGTACCTGTACCCAGTGGCCCTGCGCGGCCGTTACTCACCTACCGTTGCGGGGGCAGCGCCGGAATCGCGCCTTGTTGGCGACCACCGGCTTCCCAGTTTCACCCTGCCCAGTCGGGGCTGGCAGGGCACCTGAAACACGCCGCGAAGGTTAGAGGGTTGCACCGGGAGCGTCAAATCGATATGCGGGGTGTCTGGCCTGGTTTTTGCGCCAGGGCATGAATCGAGCGCCGCCCGCGCGGCGCTCGATCTCACAGGCGCTACAAAAACACCGACAGACACTACCCGCGGCGGAGCAACGCCAGCACTGCGTCGGTCACCTCGCGAGTGGTTGCCTTGCCACCCAGGTCCGGCGTGTGCAGGCCACTTTCGGTCACCGCTTCGATAGCCGCCATCAGCTCGCGCGCAGCGGCGGCCTCGCCCAGGTGTTCAAGCATCATCACCGCCGTCCAGAATGTCGCGATCGGGTTGGCCACGCCCTTGCCGGTGATGTCGAAGGCCGAGCCGTGGATCGGTTCGAACATCGACGGGAATTCGCGGCTCGGGTTGAGGTTTGCAGTGGGCGCGATGCCCAGGCTGCCGGACAGTGCGGCGGCCAGGTCCGAGAGGATGTCGGCATGCAGGTTGGTCGCCACCACCACATCCAGCTGCTCGGGCTTGAGCACCATGGTGGTGGTCACCGCGTCCACCAGCTCACGGGTGGTGCGCACATCCGGGTAATCCTTGGCCACGTCCGCGAACACTTCGTCCCACAGCACCATACCGTGGCGCTGGGCGTTGGATTTGGTCACCAGGGTCAGGTGCTTCGCCGGGCGAGTGCGGGCCAGTTCGAAGGCGAAACGGTGGATGCGCTCCACGCCCACGCGGGTGAAGGTCGAGACCTCGGTAGCCACCTCGATCGGCAGCCCCTGGTGCACCCGGCCACCGCTGCCGGAGTATTCGCCTTCGGAGTTCTCGCGCACGATCACCCAGTCGATTGCCTTGCCCTTGGCCAGCGGGCTGGCAATGCCAGGCAGCACGCGCGCCGGGCGTACGTTGGCGTACTGGTCGAAGCCCTGGCAGATCGGCAGGCGCAGGCCCCACAGCGACACATGATCGGGCACTTGCTGGCTGCCCACGGCGCCGAAGAAGATGGCGTCGAAGGCCTTGAGCGATTCCAGGCCACCCTCGGGAATGTACTGGCCCTCACGCAGGTAGCGTTCCGAGCCCCAGTCGAAGTGCTGGAAATCAATGCCGAAGGTACCGCGCCTGGCCGCCAGGGCCTGCAGCACTTCCACTCCCGCCGCAATCACTTCGACCCCGATGCCATCACCCGGGATGGCGGCGATCTTGTAGTTGTTCATGTTTCGACTCCCATGCTTGCTGTGGCCCGCCGGGCTTGTGCCAGCGGGGATGGGGCGAGTATATGTAGTGAAATCAGGGCAGCAGTTAACCCTGGATTACCTCTTAAGTAACCATGGGTTAATGATGAATCCGACACAGGACCTGGGCTTCTTCCATCTGCTGGCCAAGCAAGGCAGCCTGGCCGCCACGGCCCGTGAGCTGGGCGTGACGCCACCCGCCGTGAGCAAGCGACTGGCCACGCTGGAAGCACGCCTGGGCATCCGCCTGGTCAACCGCACCACCCGCTCCATGAGCTTGACCGCCGAGGGCGAGCTGTACTTCGCTCATGCCGCGCGGATCCTCGCCCAGGTCGACGAAGTGGAGCAGTTGATCGGCCAGCACCGTGCCGAACCCAAGGGGCTGATCCGGGTCAACGCGTCGCTGGGCTTCGGCCGCCGCTACATCGGCCCGGCACTGGCCGACTTCTATGCCCGCCACCCCGACATCGAGGTGCAGTTGGAGATCAGCGACCATCCGCTGGACCTGGCCAGCCATGGCTTCGACCTGGGCATTCGTTTCGGCAGCCTGCCGGATGCGTCCTTCCACGCCCGCAAGATCGCCTCCAACCGCCGCTTGCTGTGCGCCTCCCCGCTGTATCTGGAGAAGCACGGCACGCCGCAGAAGCTGACGGACCTGAGCCAGCACAACTGCATTTTCCTGCGCCAGAACGAATCGCCCTATGGCGTGTGGACCTTCACCAATGGCGGCCGCACCCAGAACATCAAGGTGCGTGGCGCATTAAGCTGCAATGACGGCGAGGTGGCGTTGAACTGGGCTTTGCAGGGTCACGGCATTCTGCTGCGCGCCGAATGGGACATCGCCCGCTACGTGCGCAGCGGGCGCCTGCGCCTGCTATTGGAGGACCAGACACCCACCCGCGCCGATGTCTATGCGGTTTACCCGCAGCAATTGCACCTCTCGGCGCGTGTTCGGCGCCTGATCGACTTCCTCATCGAACGTTTCGAACGCATCGACCATCTCGACCTGGAAGACGTGCCTTGAGCGCTTGCGCGGTCATGCCGGGAAGAATCGCTGAGGCAGTTGCGCCGACTTGAACCGTGCGCGATAGGCAGCAAGGTCGAAGGCAAGCCCGGTGCGCAGATCATGAACCGCGCCAGAAGCAGGCGCGCTGATCTGCCTGAGCGTGACCTTGATGAAGCGGTAATGCTCACCATAGACCTGCTCCAGGCCTTCGATGCGGAAGTAGTTGCCGGGCATGAACATCGACTCGGCTTCGTCCCAGTAGATGGAGAATGCGCTGACCGGCGTCGCTTCGCGATAAGCCCCGGCTGGCAGCTCGAACACCACTGAACTGTCATCGAACAACCCCGGCAATCCGCCCGGAGCCTCGGCGAAAGGCAAGGAGGCGAACTCGGCGACCTTGTAGGGGTTTTCGGTAAATGAAGTGAAATCGGTATTCACTAGCACATCACCGAGCCGCAGATGGCCATTGCGATAGAACTCACCGCTGGTACCGCGCGACCGGTGCCCACCGCGATAGAGCGTGACTTCGTTGCTCTTGGGCAGTTGCCCCAAGCTATCGGCCAGATTGTTTATATAGCTGTCTTCATCGCCGTATCTATAGATACCTGAACGGAAAACGTCGTTTACCCTTGATTCATCACTGGTGTAGTACTCGATCAGGACGTTGAAGTATTCATTCCCGTAGCGATAGGAGTAGCTGGGGCGGCCATCCACCATGACGCACTCCAGCCCATTGGCATCGCTGGCAGGTGCTTGCCCGAGCTGGAGCTCGGCCACCGACCAGTGCTTGAGCAACGCCTTCTGCCGTTGCAGGGCACGGCTTGAAAGGCGCTTGCTCTGCTCTGCATTGATGGATGTGTAGGTATCCCAGAACGAAGACGATGTGCTGCCCATGCCTTCCACGGCCGGTGGCGTACCACCAGCCAGCCGTGGCGATTGCAGCAGCTCCCACTCCCCCCCTTGATTCAGGCGCACAGGCCGCAACGGCCCGAAAGCAAACGGGTTGTCTGCCGGCACCACCAGCCAGACTTCGAGTTCGTGGCTGTATCGCACCCGGTAGGTAAAACCGTTTAGGTCGATCCAGCAGCTGCCGTCCGCTCGGACCCTGATGCCTTGCAAGCGCCCGCTAGTCGCCGCCACGGTATCGGGCAGTGCATTGCTTTCCTGCCCCTGCACAGCCAAGGTCGCGGACTCCACGACCTCCCAGTCCTCCACGACGACGCCTTGCTCATGGGGCGGTGTCGGGTAGGCCAGGGCAGCCAAGGTCGACTGGAAGCCGATATCGATCATGTTCAAGGTGGCGAAGATGCTTTCGACCATCGCCGAGCGCAGGGCGTCCTGGCGCCCCTGCTCGTCGACGGCATGCAACGCTTCATCGACATCCAGCCCAACCTTGCTGATGCTGGCGCCCAGCAGGATCAGCGACATGGGCCAACCCAATGGGGCAAGCCCGCCAAAAACGCCGAGAAACGCCGACAGATAACTGCTGCACATCGCCTTGCGCAGCCTGCTGTTGTCCTGCAGCAGCAGGGCATTGCGGCGCATTTCCTCGGCGGCCTGGCTGGCCACCCAGGCGAAGAGATTGGTGCCCAGCCGGCGCTTGAAAAGAGACAAGGCGATCAACCCAGCCTGATCCGTTCGGCTGTCGGCAATACCTTGCAGGTGAACGCGAATCAGCTGGTTGATGGCCCTGTCACGCGGGTTGCTGTGGCAGCCCTCGATGAACGCCTCCAGTGTCGCCGCAGACTGCAGTTGCACTCGCAGCCAACGTGCCATCGCCAGCCCGGAATCGAACCCCATGAGCGCCTCGCTGGCCCAGGGCATGTAGACCAAGGTTCGGCCATCCTCGGCCTGCAAGGTGAACAGCCCTCCCCTGTCACCCTCGGCGAACACATAACGGTCTACGGCCAGGGCATTGCTCGAGCTATCACGCTGCAGCTTGGCCAGGGTCGGCAGTTCATCTTCGCTGAGATCGTCAGCCACCAAGGCGCGCAGACGCTGCCAATCGAGCCTGCTGATGTTGCCGTCGCGCAGTGCTTTCGCCCCTTGCCCCAGCAGGTTGATCTTGGCAATCACGGCAAAACGGGCACCATTGACGGACCAGAACCGTTCCACCTGGTCACGGTAGAGCACCGCGAAATCCAGCTGCCACAAGTCCTTCTGCACATCGCTGCCCAGCATCCGGACTTCGTTTCGCTGGTCGTACGCAGCGGCATGCGGCCCCTGGAAATAAAAGCCACCCACCTGATCGAGCTGGTCGGACGCGTCCTGGAAATACAGGTCGAATCGCTCGATCACCAGTTCGGTCATCACCATCGACTTCTGCGGTGGCCCACTGTGACGCCAACCCGTGAAGCTGGTGCTGCTGGAGCCTGCCGTGTTGAACTGGTGCCACCAGACGAACCGGGGATCCATCTTTTTGCCGGTGTGCTTGAGCATGATCTGCTGCGCATGTTCGCTCGCCAGCAGATAAGGATCAGGGTAATCACCCAGCAGCTTGTCTACCAGGCGCACCAACGGGCGCCCAGCGTCCAGCGCCGCAAGGCTGCGTTTCATGCGTTGATCGATTGTGCTCATGGTCTCTCCAGGCGGTTGCATTCGGGCAACCAGCCTGGCACCGCCGAGCGAGAGCGCAGAGGTAGATGTATGCTGCCGTCGGCGCAATCAGCCGCCCAGGACAGCGGGGCGTGGCACGAGGCTCAGCGGTTCTGCGCCAGATTCCCCTGCGGGATGACCCGCTTGGCCTGCAGGTAGGCTTTGGACCAGTAGCTGTTGGACAGGTAATCCAGGCGAACCGTACCGCCTGTGCGGGGCGCATGCACGAAGCGCCCTTCGCCGACGTAGATGCCAGCATGGCTGACCTGCGAACCGCCACCCGTGGCGAAGAACACCAGGTCACCCGACTGCAGCGAGTTGATGTCCACGGTGGGCGCGCGCATGACGATCATTTCGCGCGTGGAGCGCGGCAGGCTGATGCCCGCGGCATCGCGGTACACATAACCGATCAGGCCGCTGCAGTCGAAACCGGAGTCCGGCGTGTTGCCGCCCCAGCGATACGGTGTGCCGACCAGGCCGATCGCGCGCATCAACACGTCATCGGCGAGCGGCGAGCCTTCGGGCTGGCTGAAGGTAATCTGCGGCTGCACCACAGGGACCGGTGCCGGGGCACGGCTGGAGCAGGCGGCAAGCAATGCCACCAGGGAAAGGAATGCGAAGCGCGCCATCATCGCCATGGCCAGAACTTCCTGTCTGAGACCGAACGGCCGCAGCCGAAAAATAGTTGAGAATTTAGATTAGACGCTTTCTGTAAATGCGCACGGCGGCGAGCTTTTTTCAAGCTACGCCGCCGTGGCAGGGTACATCATTTTGATATCAGTTGCGCGCGATATTGGTGGTCGGCGCCATGGCCAAGGCACGCTTGGCTTCGATGAAGGTCTTGCTCCAGTAGCGATCACCGAGGCTGTCGATGCGCACACCACCGCTGCGGCGGCTGCTGGAGTGGATGAACTGATTGTCACCCAGGTAGATGCCGGCATGGCTGACACGGCCACGGCCATTGGTGCTGAAGAACAGCAGGTCACCTGGTTTAAGCTTGTTGCGAGCTACCTTGGGTGCATCGACGTTGATCATTTCGCGGGTCGAGCGCGGCAGGTTCATGCCAGCCTCTTCGCGGAACAGGTAGCCGATGAAACCGCTGCAGTCGAAACCGGAGGCTTCCGAGGTACCACCGAAGCGGTAGCGGGTGCCGATCAGCGACATGCCGCGCTCAAGGATGCTGTCTGCCAGCACCGGGAGCTGATAAGGCTTGCTGCTGGAGAAGGCCTCCAGGTCATCTTCAGTGGCCTGTTCTTCTTCGCCGAAGACCGACGAAGGCGAAGCCTTGGCCTTGTTGACCGATTGCGAGGCAACCGGGGTGTGATCCTGAGGCTGGGAAACCGGGCCTTGAGCCGCGCAGCCAATAAGCAGGGTCACGAGTGCGAGTGGCACGAGGGGTGCGAAGCGCTTCAGCATGGGCACGACCGTGTCTGTAATCCTTTAGAAGGATGAAACTATGCCCTCTATCATGGCCATTTGCAAATTTTATCGAAAAAGATGTGACTTTTTTGTTTTGCCCTTCAAAGCCCAGTGTTTACGGGGCTTACCAGCCGAGGGTTTCCTTCAGGAAAGGGATGGTGAGCTTGCGCTGAGCCTGCAGGGAGGCCTGGTCGAGGCGTTCGAGCAGGTCGAACAGCGCGCTCATGCTGCGCGTGCCGCGGGTCAGGATGAAATGGCCGACTTCGTCGGTCAGGTGCAAGCCGCGGCGCGAGGCCCGCAATTGCAGGGCACGCAGCTTGTCTTCGTCGGACAGGCCGCGCATCTGGAAGACCAGGGCCAGGGTCAGGCGTGACTTGAGGTCGGGCAGCTTGATCGGCAATTCGCGGGGCGAGGCCGAGGCAGCCAGCAAGAGGCGGCGGCCGCTGTCACGCAGGCGGTTGAACAGGTGGAACATCGCCTCTTCCCAGTCTGCCTTGCCGGCGATCACATGCAGGTCGTCGATGCACACCAGTTCGTATTGCGCCAGGTAATCGAGCAGTTCCACGCCACGATCGAGCAATTGCGCCAGCGGCAGGTACACAGCGGGTTCGCCACGCTGCTGAAAGCGATGGGTGGCCGCCTGCAGCAGGTGGCTGCGACCGACGCCCTGCTTGCCCCACAGATAGATGAGGCTCTCGGTCCAGCCGGCGTCGGCCTCGCAAAGCCGTTCGACATAGCCCAACGCCGCGGCATTGGCGCCCGGATAGTAGTTGATGAAGGTGGCGTCATCGCGCAGGCGCACACCCAAGGGCAACTGGATCGGTGGTTTCATGCTCGCGGGCGGTCGGCGGGACCGCAGGGGGCCTTTGGTGAACAATCTGCAAAGTCTATACCCGCATCGCAGGGCGCACAATCATGCAGGCGGATAGCACAAGTAAAATCAACGAGTTGCGCTGTTGCGGGGCTGCCCTGCAGCCCCCAACGCTCACAGATCCGGATCGACATCCCCGGCGTACATGTCCGATTCCTTGTACAGGTCATGCACATGGCGCAGCAGGACCATGATCACTGCAGCCACCGGCAACGCCAGCAACACACCCGTGAAGCCGAACAGCTCGCCGCCAGCGAGAATGGCGAAGATCACCGCCACCGGATGCAAGCCGATACGGTCGCCGACCAGCAGCGGTGTCAGCACCATGCCTTCCAGCGCCTGCCCGACCATGAACACCGCGACGATGCCGAGCATCGGGTACAGCTCTCCCCCGAACTGGAACAGCCCCGCCACCAACGCCGCGCCAATACCAATGATGAAACCCATGTACGGCACGATGGCGGCCAGGCCCGCGAGCATGCCGATCAGCAGGCCCAGCTCAAGCCCGACCAACATCAGGCCGGCGGAATAGATGACGCCCAGTGCGACCATCACCATCAGCTGGCCACGGACAAATGCCCCCAGCACTTCATGGCATTCGCCAGCCAGCCCTACAACCTGCGGCTCACGCTGGCGCGGCAGCAGGCCACGCAGCTTGGCCATCATCAGGTCCCAGTCGCGCAGCAGGTAGAAGCCAACCACCGGGATCAGCACCATGTTGGCCAGCCAGGCAATCAGCGCCAGGCTCGAAGCGGTGGCATGGGACAGCAGCATGCCGACGATATCGGTGGTCTGCCCCATGTGCGCGCCGATGGCGGCCTTGATCTTGTCGAACTTCCAGAACCCGTCGGCCAGGCCCAGCCGGCCCTGCACCCAGGGCAGCGCCACATGTTCGAGCCAGTCGAGCATCTGTGGCGCCAGTTCGTACAGGCGCAGCAACTGCTTGGCCAGCAACGGCACCAGCACCAGCAGCAAGGCCAGCAGCAGCAGGGTGAAAAGGCCGAACACCACGACCACACCCCAGGTACGCGACAGGCCCAGGCGCTCCAGGCGGTCGACCAGCGGGTCGGCCAGGTAGGCCAGCAAGATGCCGACCAGGAACGGCGTAAGAATATTGTGCAGGCTATAGAGAAGCACGGCGATCAGCAGTGCAGCCCCCCAGCCGATCCAGCGACGCATGTCAGTCATCGTTAGCGCCCCTTACCAACGGAATCGCAGGCCGTCGAACGGCTTGGCTGCAACAGGTGCAGGCGCGGCTGGCTGGCCCGGCGCAGCACCTGCGCCGGGCGCGGGTGTGACCGGGGTAGCCGGCACCTGCTCGACCGGCACCTCCTGCAGCTTGGCCAGGCCCAGTTGGGCACGCAGTTGCTCGCGATTGCCGGTGACCGCATAGGTCAACGTGCCGCCATCGGCCAGCTGCAGGCGTGGGCCATAGGGTTCCAGCACCCGGCTCAGCTCGGCATAGCGCTGCAGGTTCATGCCTTGCACCTGCAACTGCAACTGGCTGCTGGCACCGGCCTTGATCACGTAGCGCGGCGCCAGGCGGCTGCTGACCGCCAGCATGACAGCGTCCGCCAGGGCAGCCTGGTCAGCGCCCTCGGCGTTGCCCTGCTCACGCTGGCCGCCCAGCCACAGCTGCCATTTGCCTTGCCATTTGCCATCGGCTTCCTGGGCGTGCACCGCCAGCATGGCATCGGCGCCATAGCGCTCGGCGGCATCGCGCAACGGTGCCGGATCGTTGCCTTCGAGTTGCTTGGCGTTGGCCAGCAGTTGCTCCTGCAGATCGGCCAGTGGCAAGCGCAGCGGCAAGCCCCGGTGCTGGGCAGCACGGCGCAGCGGCTGGGCGCTGGCCTGGCCGTCACCGACCAGGTTGCTGCCTTCGGCGCTGTCGTTGAGCCACCAGCCGAGGATGGATGGCCGGTTGCTGCCCCACAACGCCAGGCCAGCCTTGCGCAAGGTACGATCGGTGCTGCCGGGGTCGAATTCGACCAGCACCGACTCCGGCGGCCCGGCTTCGGTGCCGACCTGGTTGATGATCTGTTGCGGGTCTTTGCGCAGCTCGGCCAGCGCCGGGTTCTGCGCCGCCTTGGGGTCGCCGGTCAGGCGCAGCACCAAGGTATCGAGGGCCTTGGCAGTGGCTGCGGTACGGGCTTCGGCGCCCTGCCCTTCGACTGGTTCGCGCACTTGATAGAGCCCGGAGACGGTTTCGGCCTGCGCAGTGAGGCTGGCCAGTGCAAGGCACCCTGCTGCCAGATAATTGAGAAGTCGCATGGGGGATTCCTGTCCAATTGCGCATGAAGCATGTGGTTTGCAGCTTATACAGAAGGCGGCGTATCAACCACCCGCACACCTTTTTCAGCAATTTACCGCCCTGCCCGTCGGCCTGAGGATGGCCGCTGCACGGCAACCCTGATAAAATCGCGCGCCTTCACAGACCACTGACGTTTCAGGCAGCCGCCGCTTCCAAGCCGGCCTTGGCCGTCATGGTCGTTTTTACGAATCCCTCCCTCTTAAAGGCCTGGATCAATGAGCAAGCAACCCTCCCTGAGCTACAAGGACGCCGGTGTAGACATCGACGCCGGCGAAGCACTGGTCGAACGCATCAAGGGCGTGGCAAAACGCACCGCACGCCCTGAAGTCATGGGTGGCCTGGGCGGCTTCGGCGCCCTCTGCGAGATCCCGGCCGGCTACAAGCAGCCGGTGCTGGTCTCCGGCACCGATGGCGTCGGCACCAAGCTGCGCCTGGCACTGAACCTGAACAAGCACGACAGCATCGGCCAGGACCTGGTCGCCATGTGTGTCAACGACCTGGTGGTCTGCGGCGCCGAGCCGCTGTTCTTCCTCGATTACTACGCTACCGGCAAGCTGAACGTCGACGTCGCCGCGACCGTGGTCACCGGCATCGGCGCTGGCTGTGAACTGGCCGGCTGCTCCCTGGTCGGCGGCGAAACCGCCGAAATGCCAGGCATGTACGAAGGCGAAGACTACGACCTGGCCGGCTTCTGCGTCGGCGTGGTGGAAAAGGCCGAGATCATCGACGGCTCCAAGGTTGCCACCGGTGACGCGCTGATCGCCCTGCCGTCCTCCGGCCCGCACTCCAACGGCTACTCGCTGATCCGCAAGATCCTCGAAGTGTCCGGCACCGACATCGAGAACACCCAGCTCGATGGCAAGCCACTGACCGACCTGCTGATGGCGCCGACCCGCATCTACGTCAAGCCACTGCTGCAACTGATCAAGAACACCGGTGCTGTCAAGGCCATGGCCCACATCACCGGTGGCGGCCTGCTGGACAACATCCCGCGCGTACTGCCGAAGAATGCCCAGGCCGTGGTTGACGTGGCCAGCTGGCAGCGCCCGGCGGTGTTCGACTTCCTGCAGGAAAAAGGCAACGTCGACGAGCACGAAATGCACCGCGTCCTGAACTGCGGCGTCGGCATGGTCATCTGCGTTGCCCAGGATCAGGTCGAAGCCGCCCTGAACGAACTGCGCGCCGCCGGTGAGCAGCCTTGGGTCATCGGCCACATCGCCGAAGCCGCCGAAGGCGCTGCCCAGGTCCAACTGCAGAACCTCAAGGCACACTGATGCCGAGCAAGCCCTGCAATGTAGTGGTACTGCTGTCGGGTTCCGGCAGCAACCTGCAAGCCTTGATCGACAGTTGCCACGCGCAGGACAGCCAGGTGCGCATCGCCGCGGTGGTCTCCAACCGCGCCGATGCCTATGGCCTGCAACGGGCCCAGGCGGCCGGTATCGACACCGTGGTGCTCGACCACACCCAGTTCGACGGCCGTGAAGCCTTCGATGCCGCGCTGATGGCGCGCATCGACGGTTTCACCCCGGACCTGGTGGTGCTGGCCGGATTCATGCGCATCCTCAGTGGCGACTTCGTGCGCCACTACCAGGGCCGCCTGCTCAACATCCACCCGTCGCTGCTGCCCCGCTACAAGGGCCTGCATACCCACCGCCGGGCACTGGAGGCAGGCGACGCCGAGCATGGCTGCAGCGTACACTTCGTCACCGAGGAACTCGATGGCGGGCCTCTGGTCGTACAGGCTGTGGTCCCGGTGCTGGCTGATGACACGGTGGAAAGCCTGGCCCAAAGGGTCCACCATCAGGAACACCAGATCTACCCGCTGGCGGTGCACTGGTTTGCCCAAGGTCGCTTGCGCTTGGGTGAACAGGGTGCGTTACTGGACGAACAACCGCTGCCGGCCAGTGGTCACTTGATTCGACCCTAGGAGAACTTATGCGTCGCGCCCTGCTATTGGCTCTCACCGTGCTCGCCCTGCCCCTCCAGGCAGCTGACCTGAAGCCGTTCTCGGCAAGCTACACCGCCGACTGGAAGCAACTGCCCATGAGCGGTACTGCCGAGCGCAGCCTGGTCAAGAATGCCAACGGTACCTGGGACCTGAATTTCAAGGCTTCCATGATGATCGCCAGCCTGACCGAGCAAAGCACCCTGCGCCTGGACAACGACACCCTGCTGCCGCAGAAGTACCACTTCGAGCGTGGTGGCCTGGGCAAGGCCAAGACTGTCGACCTGACCTTCGACTGGAACAGCAAGAAGATCACCGGCACCGACCGCAAGGACCCCATCAACCTGCCGCTCAACCGCGGCGTGCTGGACAAGTCGTCCTACCAGCTGGCCCTGCAACACGATGTGGCTGCCGGCAAGAAGAGCATGACCTACCAGGTGGTCGATGGTGACGAGATCGACGCCTACGATTTCCGCGTACTGGGTACCGAGAAAGTCACCACCAAGACCGGCCAGGTCGATGCGGTGAAGGTCGAGCGCGTGCGCGATCCGAGCCAGAGCAAGCGCATAACCGAGCTTTGGTTCGCCAAGGACTGGGACTACTTGCTGGTGCAATTACGCCAGGTCGAAACCGATGGCAAGGAATACGTCATCGTGCTGCAGGATGGCACGGTCGATGGCAAGTCGGTGAAGGGTAACTGATCCGCTACAGCCCGCAATATCCGGAGCCCCGCCAGTGCGGGGCTTTTTTGTGCCCGGCTGATGGCCGCTCCTAGAAAATTGACCGCATTCGGGTCTTGATGAAACTTGTTTCATGGCCATTTTATTTACTTAGCCTGCTAACAAACTCTATAAAGGGGGTGTGCGACAGAGTGTCGCAGCAAACCCTAGCAGTGGAGTTTACCGATGACAGTCCAAGTAACCGAACGTGACGAATCGAAAATGTCCCACGAAGGCCTGGCCGCTGGCGTGCGGATCTGGGATGTGCACCAGCAGGGCCAATTGGTCGGGATGTTCCACAATGAACATGAAGCCCACCAGTATCGGGCAGAGCTGGAAGACCTGGAAAACCAGCGCACTACCCAATGACGAATGACACAGCCTTCAATAAAAAACCCCGCCTGAGCGGGGTTTTTCGTGTTTACCACATCAGATCGTCAGGGATCTTGTAGGCCGCGTACGGATCGTCCTCGTCGGCTTCCTCGACATGGGTATTGAGCAGCAGGATGCGGCTCGGGTCACGCTCCTGAATCTTCACCGCCGCCTCGCGCGGGATCACTTCGTAGCCGCCGGCATGCGAGACGATGGCCAGCGCGCCGTTGCTCAGGCGGGTGCGCATCAGGGCGTTGACGGCAATGCGCTTGACCTTCTTGTCGTCGACGAAGTTGTAGTAATCCTCGGTGGTCAGCTTGGGCAAGCGGGTGGCTTCGATCAATTGCTTGATCTGCGCCACACGGGCCTTCTGCTCGGCCTTTTCCTGCTGCTGGCGATTCAGTTCCTGGTCACGCTTGGCCTTCTCGGCCATGGCTTCCTTGGCCATGCGCTGCTGGCTGTCGTCGACCTCGACCTGGCCCTTGTGCTCCAGGCGTTTTTGTTTCTTCTCGGCTTTGTTGGTCTGCGAGACCTGTTTCTGGTTGACCAGACCGGCTTTGAGCAATTGGTCGCGAAGGGAAAGGCTCATGAATGTTCACTCACTTATGCAACAGCTCAGCCGCAGCTGGGCAGGTTCTTTTCCTGACGCTTGGCTTCGCCCCAGAGGGCGTCCAGCTCGTCAAGGTTACAATCTTCAATCGGCCGACCGCTGTCGCGCAATGCCTGTTCGATGAAGCGGAAACGCCGCTCGAACTTGCGGTTGGCGCGGCGCAGGGCGTTTTCCGGGTCTTGCTTGAGGTGGCGGGCCAGGTTCACGGCGGCAAACAGCAAGTCGCCGACTTCGTCCTCGAGGGCGTCGGCGTCGTTGTCGGCCATGGCCTGCAACACTTCGTCGAGTTCCTCGCGCACCTTGTCCAGCACCGGCAGTGCCGCTGGCCAGTCGAAACCGACGGTGGCCGCACGCTTCTGCAGTTTGGCCGCCCGCGACAGCGCCGGCAATGCCGCCGGCACGTCATCGAGCAGCGACAACTGTTCAGGGGTGCTTTTCTCGGCGCGCTCCTCGGCCTTGATCTGCTCCCAACGGGATTTGACCTCGGCCTCGTTCAGGCTGGGGGTGTCCAGCGGCGCGTAAAGCTCGCCAGTCGGGAATACGTGGGGGTGACGGCGGATCAGCTTGCGGGTGATGCTGTCGACCACGCCATCGAACTCGAAACGCCCTTCTTCCCGGGCCAGCTGGCTGTAGTAGACCACCTGGAACAACAGGTCACCAAGCTCACCCTGCAGGTGCTCGAAATCGCCGCGCTCGATGGTGTCGGCGACTTCGTACGCCTCTTCGATGGTATGCGGGACGATGCTCGCGTAGTTCTGCTTGAGGTCCCACGGGCAGCCGTATTGCGGGTCGCGCAGGCGGGCCATGAGGTGCAGCAGGTCTTCGAGGGTGTAGGTCATTTAAGCAGGTCCTTCGGTGAAGCCTTCTTCGCGGGCAAGCCCGCTCCCACTGATAGAGCGCACATCAGACGGATTGCACTCATCCTGTGGGAGCGGGCTTGCCCGCGAAGCAGGCGCCACGGTCTCAAGGGGTACGGTTACGCCGCGTCTCGATGATGTTCGGCAACTGCGAAATCCGCCCCAGCAAGCGCCCCAGCGCATCCAGGCCCGGAATCTCGATGGTCAGCGACATCAGCGCAGTGTTGTCTTCCTTGTTCGAGCGGGTGTTGACCGCCAGCACGTTGATCTTCTCGTTCAGCAGCACCTGCGACACGTCGCGCAACAACCCCGGGCGGTCGTAGGCACGGATGACGATGTCGACCGGGTAGGTCTGCACCGGAATCGGGCCCCAACTTACCTGGATCATCCGCTCCGGCTCGCGGCCGGCCAGTTGCAGCGCCGAAGCGCAGTCCTGGCGGTGGATGCTGACGCCGCGACCCTGGGTGATGTAGCCGACAATGGCATCGCCCGGCAGCGGCTGGCAGCAGCCGGCCATCTGCGTGAGCAGGTTGCCGACGCCCTGGATCTGGATGTCGCCACGCTTGCCGGTACGCGGGCCGGTAGGCTTGCGCGGCACCAGCTCGATCTGCTCGATGCGCTCGGGCTCGAGCAACTGCTGAGCGGCGTTGACCAGGTGCGCCAGGCGCAGGTCACCGGCACCGAGCGAGGCAAACATGTCCTCGGCGGTCTTGACGTTGGTCTTCTCGGCCAGGCGCTCGAAGTCCACCTGCGGCAGGCCCAGGCGGCTGAGCTCGCGCTCGAGCAAGGTCTTGCCGGCGGCGACGTTCTGGTCCCGCGCCTGCAGCTTGAACCAGTGGACGATCTTGGCCCGGGCCCGCGAGGTGGTGACATAGCCCAGGTTGGAGTTCAGCCAGTCGCGGCTCGGGTTGCCGTGCTTGCTGGTGATGATCTCCACCTGCTCGCCGGTCTGCAGGCTGTAGTTGAGCGGCACGATGCGCCCGTTGATCTTGGCGCCACGGCAGTTGTGGCCGATCTCGGTGTGCACGCGGTAGGCGAAGTCCAGCGGCGTGGCACCCTTGGGCAGGTCGATGGCGTGGCCATCGGGGGTGAACACGTAGACCCGATCAGGCTCGATATCGACCCGCAGCTGCTCGGCCAGGCCACCGATGTCGCCCAGCTCTTCATGCCATTCGAGTACCTGGCGCAGCCAGGAGATCTTCTCTTCGTAGTGGTTGGAACTCGGCTTGACGTCGGTGCCCTTGTAACGCCAGTGGGCGCAAACGCCGAGCTCGGCCTCCTCGTGCATGCCGTGGGTGCGGATCTGCACTTCCAGCACCTTGCCCTCGGGGCCGATCACCGCGGTGTGCAGCGAGCGATAGCCGTTTTCCTTGGGGTTGGCGATGTAGTCGTCGAATTCCTTGGGGATGTGCCGCCACAGGGTGTGCACGATACCCAGCGCGGTATAGCAATCGCGCACTTCTGGCACCAGCACGCGCACCGCACGTACGTCGTAGATCTGGCTGAACTCCAGGCCTTTGCGCTGCATCTTGCGCCAGATCGAATAGATATGCTTCGCCCGGCCGCTGATGTCGGCCTTGACCCCGGTGGCCAGCAACTCGTTCTGCAGCTGGTTCATCACATCGCTGATGAAGCGCTCACGGTCCAGCCGGCGCTCGTGCAACAGCTTGGCGATCTGCTTGTACTGGTCGGGTTCCAGGTAGCGGAAGGACAGGTCTTCCAGCTCCCATTTGATGTGGCCGATGCCCAAACGGTGGGCCAGCGGCGCATAGATGTCGAACACCTCGCGCGCCACGCGCAGGCGTTTTTCGTCATCGGCAGACTTGACCGCTCGGATCGCGCAGGTACGCTCGGCCAGCTTGATCAGCGCCACGCGCACGTCGTCGACCATGGCCACGAGCATCTTGCGCAGGTTCTCGACCTGCGCCTGCGAGCCCAGCACCAGCGACTGGCGCGGGCTGAGGCTGGCGCTGATGGCGGCCATGCGCAGCACGCCGTCGATCAGCTTGGACACCACCGGGCCAAAGCGCTGGCCGACTTCGGCCAGGGTCACCTTGCCTTCACGGACCGAACGGTAGATCACCGCCGCGACCAGCGAATCCTGGTCGAGCTTGAGGTCGGCAAGGATCTCGGCGATTTCCAGGCCGGCCTGAAAACTGGACGTACCATCGGCCCACGAATGCTTGGCCGGGTTGCCCTTCTTTTCGATTTCCTGGGTGAACTCGCAGGCTTCTTTCAGCGCCACGCGATCCAGTGCCGAATCGACGCTCACCACATGATCCAGCCATGCTTCGAGATTGATACTGCCGTCTGTGTTGACCGGCTGGTGCACTCTCACCTGTACCATCTTTGTTTTACCTTTCCATACAGCGCACCACACGGGTGCGCTGGCTATCACCGTGCGACTTCGCTTCCGTGGAAGCCGCACCAAGGGGCCAGCCTGCTAGCCCGCTTCGAATAACGCCATGGCTTCGACATGCGCCGTCTGAGGAAACATGTCGAGAATCCCGGCCCTTTTTAACCGGTACCCCTGGCCAACCAGCACCTGGGCGTCTCGCGCCAGCGTGGCCGGGTTGCACGATACATACACCAACCGCTTGGCATTGAGGCGGGCGATGCCTTGCACCACCTCATAAGCACCGTCGCGCGGTGGATCCAAGAGTACCGCAGAAAAGCCTTCGGCGGCCCATCCGGCACCTGCCAAAGGCTGCGATAAATCGGCCTGAAAAAACGCGGCGTTATGCACATCGTTGTTCCGGGCGTTGGCCGCGGCCCGCTCGACCATGGCCTGCACACCTTCCACCGCCACCACTTCACGTGCCTGGCGCGCCAGCGGCAGGGCAAAGTTGCCCAGGCCGCAGAACAGGTCCAGCACACGCTCGTCAGCCTGCGGTGCGAGCCAGGCCAGGGCCTGCTCGATCATCGCCGTGTTGACCTGGGCGTTGACCTGGACGAAATCGCCCGGGCGCCAGGCCAGCTCCAGCTGCCAAGGCGCCAGGGCAAAGCCCAGTTTCGCCTCGGCATCGACGGGGGCCGGCTCACCCTCGCCTTGCAGCCAGAGCTGCGCCCTGGCCTCGTCGCAAAATGCCTGCAGGCGCGCCAGGTCGTCCGCCGGCAGCGGCGCCACATGGCGCACCAGTACGGCTTCGGCAGTGCCACTGAACAGCTCCACGTGGCCGATGACCTGCGGCTTGCCCAGCGAGCGCAACACCGTCGGCAAGTGGCGAAGAATAGTTTGCAAAGGCTGTACCAGCACGGCGCAGTCATCTATGGCGACAATTTCCTGGCTGGCTTCAGCGCGGAAACCGACATCCAGGTGCTTGGCCTTGACGTCCCAGCGCACCGCTACCCGCGCCCGGCGCCGGTAGCCGAACTCCGGCCCGCTCAAGGGCGCGGCCCATTCTTCGGGCTGCACGCCGGCCACCCGCTGCAACTGTTCCGCCAGGGTGCGTTGCTTGAGCGCCAGCTGGGCGTCGTGCGGCAGGTGTTGCAGGTTGCAGCCGCCGCAACGGTCGTAATGACGGCACGGCGCCTGGCGGCGCTCAGGGCTGGCTTGCAGCACCCGCTCCAGGCGCGCTTCGACCACCTTGCCGCGAGCATTGAGCACGCGTGCTTCGACGGCTTCGCCGGCCAGGGCGCCACTGACAAACCAGGTGCGCCCCTCAAGGAAGGCGATGCCGCGGCCGTCACCGGCCAGGCGCTCGATCTCCAGGCGCTGCTTCTTGCCCACGGGGACCTGGGGCGTGCGGTTGCCGCCGGCCGGCTGAAAGCGCAGGCCGCTGTTGCTCTTTTTCTTGGACATTTAGCTCGGGTCGAACAGGCCGGTGGACAGGTAGCGGTCGCCGCGGTCACAGATGATCGCGACCATCACGGCGTTTTCCACTTCGCGGGACAGGCGCAGCATGGCTGCCACCGCACCACCGGAAGACACACCACAGAAAATGCCCTCTTCGCGAGCGAGACGGCGAGTGGTGTCCTCGGCCTCTTGCTGGGACATGTCCATCACGCGATCGACACGCGTGGCATCGAAGATCTTCGGCAGGTATTCCTCGGGCCAGCGGCGGATACCCGGAATGGCCGAGCCTTCCATCGGCTGCAGGCCGACGATCTGCACGTCGGGGTTCTGTTCCTTGAGGTACTGCGAGCAGCCCATGATGGTGCCGGTAGTGCCCATGGAGCTGACGAAATGGGTAATGGTGCCCTGGGTCTGCTGCCAGATCTCCGGGCCGGTGCTGCTGTAGTGGGCGATCGGGTTGTCGCCGTTGGCGAACTGGTCGAGGACCAGGCCGCGGCCTTCGGCCTGCAGTTTCTCGGCGAGGTCGCGGGCGCCTTCCATGCCCTGCTCCTTGGTCACCAGGATCAGCTCGGCGCCGTAGGCGGTCATCGCTGCCTTGCGTTCGGCGGTGGAGTTGTCGGGCATGATCAGGATCATCTTGTAACCCTTGATCGCCGCCGCCATCGCCAGAGCGATGCCGGTGTTGCCGGAGGTGGCCTCGATCAGGGTGTCGCCTGGCTTGATCTGGCCGCGCAGTTCGGCGCGGGTGATCATCGACAGTGCCGGGCGGTCCTTCACCGAGCCGGCGGGATTGTTACCTTCGAGCTTGAGCAGGAGGATATTGCTGGTTTCGCCAGCGATGCGCTGCAGGCGAACCAGGGGCGTATTGCCGACGCAATCGGCGATGGTTGGGTACTGCAAGGTCATGGCGTATTTCACAATCCGGACGGCAGGGGTGCCTATCATACCGGCAAACCCTTCGCGGCCATATCACGCAATCTGTGGTCGGTATAGCTACAGGCTATAAGAAGCCCGGCATTGATCATGATGTGAGCAATGGCCCTGTGGCAGTGGGCTTGTCCTGCGAAGAGGCCGGCACATGAATCGGCAACCTCATGCACAGCCGCAGCCCCCGCTTGCCGTTTTCCGCCCACAGGGTTCCACCCTGGCGCTGGATAGCGCTTCTGGCGATGCTCAAGCCCAGGCCAAATCCACCATCCCCCGGTCGTGAACCTTCGAGGCGGGAAAACGGTGCAAAGATCCGCTCCAGGTCTTCATCGGCCACACCGCTGCCCTCATCTTCCAGCCACAAGCGCCAATACCCCCCCTCGCGCTGCCCACCCAAGCGCACCAGGCCGTTCTCCGGCGAATGGCGGATGGCATTGCGCAGCATGTTCTCCACCGCCTGGGCCAGGTAGTTGAGGTTGCCCTGCACCCAGCAATGGCCCGGCAGTTCGCAGCGCAGGCGCTCGGGCGACCAACCGCTTTCGTAGCTGGCGTCTTCGCTCAGCAGGTCCCACAGCGCCTGAACCTGGATTGGCTCAAGGTTCATCGGCGCGCGTTCGGCATCCTGCCAGGCCAGTTGCAGCGTGTTCTCCACCAGCCGCTGCATGCCGTCCACCTCACGGCTCAGGCGCTCACGCAGGCGCGCCAGGTCGGTCTCGCCATCGCAGGCCACGCGCAGGCGGCTTAGCGGCGTGCGCATTTCGTGGGACAGGTCGCGCAGCAGTTGCTGCTGCAGCATCACCGTGCCCTGCAGGCGCTCGGCCATCTGATCGAAGGCTCGGGCCAGTTCGCCCAGCTCGTCGTGCCGGGCGGTGGTGCGGGAATCCAGACGTGCGCAAAGCTGGTCGGCGCGCCAGGCATTGGCCTGCTCGCGCAGCTGGTTGAGCGGGACGATCAGCATGCGGTACAGCCCAACGCACAGCAGCAAGGTGAACAGGCCGGGGATGATGCCGTTGGTGACGACCTGCCAGAACACCCGATAGCGACCAGGATTGAGCCGCTGCGGCAGCTCGATCACCAGCATGCCCTGCTCCGGCGCGCCGGGGAACGGAATGCGCAACCACGGCTGGCCGACGCTGCGCTGGCTCATGGGCCAGTCGACGCCACGCAGGCGGGTGAGCCGCTGCATGATCTCGGGGCCGAGAATGGCACTGTCCAGGGGCCTCAGGTTGAGGTCGAGCACACCGATCCAGCCGCGCTCGCGCGCGTGCATCGCCGCCATCCAGCGGTCCAGGCCCTCACGCCCGCCGTCGCGCCAGGCCTGCTCCGCCTCGCGGGCATAGTCCCGCAGCACCTGGCGCGCCGGCTCGTCGAGAAAGGCGTTCTGGGTTTCCATATGGCGGCCCCAGGTGTAGCTCAGGCCAATCATCAACAGACAGAAGCCCACCAGCAGGATGGCCAGCTTCCAGAACAGCGAATGGCGGTCGAGCATGGTTTACTCCGCTTCGCTGGCGCTGAGCACGTAGCCTTTGCCCCACACGGTGCGGATCTGCCGCTCGTGGTAGCCGATACCCTTGAGCTTGCGGCGGATCTGGCTGACGTGCATGTCGAGGCTGCGATCGTGCCGCGAGTAGCCACGCTGCAGCACCTGCTGATAAAGAAAGGGCTTGCTCAGCACCTCATCGGCATTGCGGTAGAGAATGTCGAACAGGCGGTATTCGCTGGGGGTCATGCCGGCTGGATGACCGCCCAGGCTGATGTCGCACAGGCCTTCGTCGAACTGCAACTCGCCGCCATCAGCCTCCAGCGGCGGCTGATGGCGGCGCTCAAGGGCAACCCGGCGCAGGATCGCCTCGATCCGCACCTGCAGTTCGGCCATGCTGAAGGGCTTTGGCAGGTAATCGTCGGCACCGCGCTGGAAACCGCTGATGCGGTCGGCCTCGGCGCCCAGCGCCGACATCAGGATCACCGGGGTGGCACTGCGCTGACGCAGCCGGGCCAAGGCCTCCAGGCCGCTGAGACCAGGCAGCAGGATATCCATGAGCACCACATCGAAGGCTTGCCGGCCGGCCGCCTCCAGGCCTTCCAGGCCATTGCGGCACCAGGTGACCCGGAAGCCGCCACGCTGCAGCTCTTCGTGCAGGTAGGCACCCAGGACTGGATCGTCCTCGATGGCCAGGATGTGGGAGGCGTAATTAGTTACAGGATTCATTGGCAACTGCCATTCATTCTCAGTTGCGCAATTATTGTGCATGCTCACCTTCCAGGCAACCGCCCTGCGACCAATGCCTTGGCCAGGCAATGAAATCATATACAAAGGGTGCATTAGCGCAGCCAGCGGAGTAACTTTCCGCTTTAGTTCCGTCGCAATGACGACGGCGTCCAGGCACATCACAGGAGGCGAGTGTGCTCGATCGTTTGGGAATCAGAAGCCGGGTGCTGCTGCTGGCACTGCTGCCGGCCAGCCTGATGGCGCTGGTGCTGGGCAGCTATTTTACCTGGCTGCAGCAAGACCAGTTGCGCACCCAGCTGCTGCAGCGCGGCAAGATGCTCGCCGAGCAACTGGCGCCGCTGGCCGCGCCGGCCCTGGCACGGCAGACGCCGGCCCAGTTGGAGCGGATTGCCGCGCAGACCCTGGAGCAGGCCGACGTACGTGCCGTGGCCTTCCTTGCCCCCGACCGCAGCCGCCTGGCCCACGCCGGCCCGAGCATGATCAACCAGGCCCCCAGCGGCGGTACCGGCACGCAGTTGCTGCAGCGCACCGGCAACGACGCCACCCGTTACCTGATGCCGGTGTTCGGCCACCACCGCGACCTGGCCACCGATGCCGTGCCGGCCGAGGCCGAGCGCCTGCTCGGCTGGGTCGAGATCGAGCTGTCCCACGACGGCACCTTGCTGCGCGGCTACCGCAACCTGTTCACCAGCGTGCTGCTGATCCTTGCCTGCCTGGCCCTCAGTGGCCTGCTGGCGATGCGCATGAGCCGCACCATCAATGACCCGATCGCACGCATCAAGCATGCGGTCAACCAGCTCAAGGACGGCCACCTCGACGAACGCCTGCCGGCCATGGGCAGCCATGAGCTGGACGAACTGGCCCGCGGCATCAACCGCATGGCCGAGACCCTGCATGGCGCCCACGAGGAGCTGCAGCACAGCATCGACCAAGCCACCGAGGATGTACGCCAGAACCTGGAAACCATCGAGATCCAGAACATCGAGCTGGACATGGCGCGCAAGGAGGCCCTGGAGGCCAGCCGCATCAAGTCGGAGTTCCTGGCGAACATGAGCCACGAAATCCGTACCCCGCTCAATGGCATCCTGGGTTTCACCCACCTGCTGCAGAAGAGCGAGATGACCCCGCGGCAGCTGGACTACCTGAGCACCATCGAGAAGTCTGCCGACAACCTGCTGGGGATCATCAACGAGATCCTCGACTTCTCCAAGATCGAAGCCGGCAAGCTGGTGCTCGACAGCATCCCGTTCAACTTGCGCGACCTGGTCCAGGACACCCTGACCATCCTCGCCCCCGCCGCCCACGCCAAACAGCTCGAGCTGCTCAGCCTGATCTACCGCGACACGCCATCATCACTGGTCGGCGACCCGCTGCGGCTGAAGCAGATCCTCACCAATCTGGTGAGCAACGCGATCAAGTTCACCCGCGAAGGCACCATCGTCGTCCGGGCCATGCTCGATGACGAACAGGAAGACAGCGCCCAGCTGCGTATCAGCGTGCAGGACACCGGCATCGGCCTGTCGCCGCAGGACGTGCGCACCCTGTTCCAGGCCTTCAGCCAGGCCGACAATTCGCTGGCCCGTCAGCCCGGTGGCACCGGCCTTGGGCTGGTGATTTCCAAGCGCCTGATCGAGCAGATGGGCGGTGAGATCGGCGTCGACAGCACACCGGGGGAAGGCTCGCAGTTCTGGATCAGCCTGAGCCTGCCCAAGGCCCACGACGACCTCGAGGAGCAGCCGCTGCAACCGTTGTTGGGCCGCCGCGCGGCAATCGTCGATGGCCATGAGCTGGCGCGCCAGGCACTGGAGCACCAACTTGAAGATTGCGGCCTGAGCGTCAGCCTGTTTGCCTCCTACGACCAGTTGCTGCAAGGAGTACAGGCAGGCTTGCAGGCCGGCATGCCCTTCGAGTTCGCGGTGCTCGGCGCCAACCTCGGCACGCTTTCGCCGGAACAGCTCGGCCAGTACAACCAGCAGCTGGAGCGTTTGCACTGCCAGTGCGTGGTGCTGTGCCCGACCACCGAGCAGGCGCTGTACCACCCCTACCTGCCTAACGGCCATGGTCAATTGCTGTCCAAGCCGACCTGCACGCGCAAGTTGCGCCGCCTGCTGCTGGAGCTGGTGCAACCGCGCCGGCCGCTGAGCGAACCGGGCCTGGCCAGCAGTGGCCAACGCCGGGCAAAGATACTCTGCGTCGACGACAATGCCGCCAACCTGCTGCTGGTGCAGACGCTGCTCGAAGACCTGGGCGCCGACGTGCTGGCGGTCGACAACGGCTATGCTGCCGTGCAGGCGGTACAGGCCGAGCCCTTCGATCTGGTGCTGATGGACGTGCAGATGCCTGGCATGGACGGCCGCGCCTGCACCGAGCAGATCCGCCTGTGGGAAAAGACCCAGAGTGGCAGCGCGCTGCCGATCGTCGCCCTGACCGCCCATGCCATGGCCAACGAGAAACGCGCCCTGCTGCACAGCGGCATGGACGACTACCTGACCAAACCGATCAGCGAGCGGCAGCTGGCCCAGGTGGTGATGAAGTGGACCGGGCTGAGCCTGGGCGCGTCGCCGCTGGAGCACGCCAGCGAGCAGCAGGGCGACAGCCAGGAGCTGCCGGTGCTGGACCCGGACGAAGGCTTGCGCCTGGCCGCTGGCAAGCCGGACCTGGCTGCCGACATGCTGGCCATGCTGCTGGCGTCGCTGGAAAGCGACCGCCAGGCGATTCGCGCCGCACGCGAGGCGGATGACCCGTCGACATTGATCGAGCAGGTGCACCGGCTCAACGGTGCCTCGCGTTATTGTGGGGTGCCGCAATTGCGTGCGGCGTGTCAGCGCAGCGAGACGCTGCTCAAGCAGGACAGCCCGCTGGCCAGGCAGGCGCTGGATGAGCTGGATGCGGCGATCAACCGGCTGGCCGCGCAGGCGCGACTGAGCGCCTGACACCTGCACTCAGGCAACAAAGCCCCCTGTGGGAGCGGGTTCACCCGCGAAACAGGCGACGCGGTGGTTGGCACGGGCTACGCCCGTGTTAGCGGGTAAACCCGCTCCCACAGGGATCGCGCCGGCCATTGGAAATTGAGCAAGAACGTTGAGGACTGCACCATGCGCACCCTGTTGTTCAGCTGCCAGCACTACGACCAGGAAAGCTTCACCCAGGCCGCCAGCGACTGCGCCCTGGACCTGCATTTCCAGTCCGCCCGCCTGACCCTCGACACGGCCGCCCTGGCCCATGGCTACGAGGTGGTTTGCGCCTTCATCAACGATGAACTCGATGCCCAGGTGCTGCAGCGCCTGGCCGCTGGCGGCACGCGGCTGATCGCCCTGCGCTCGGCCGGCTACAACCACGTCGACCTGGCCGCCGCGCAGCGCCTTGGCCTGGCAGTGGTGCGCGTGCCGGCCTATTCGCCCCATGCCGTGGCCGAGCACGCCGTGGCCCTGATCCTCGCGCTCAACCGCCGCCTGCACCGCGCCTACAACCGCACCCGCGAAGGTGACTTCACGCTGCACGGGCTGACCGGCTTCGACCTGCATGGCAAGACCGTCGGCGTGGTCGGCACTGGCCAGATCGGCGCGGCCTTCGCCCGCATCATGGCCGGCTTCGGCTGCCAGCTGCTGGCGTACGACCCCTACCCCAACCCGGAGCTGCTGGCCCTGGGGGCCCGCTACCTGGACCTGCCCGAACTGCTGCGCGAGGCGCGGATCATCAGCCTGCACTGCCCGCTGACCGAGCACACCCGGCACCTGATCAATGCGCAAAGCCTGAACCAGCTGCAACCGGGCGCGATGCTGATCAACACCGGCCGTGGTGCACTGGTCGACACGCCGGCGCTGATCGATGCCCTGAAAAGCGGCCAGCTTGGCTACCTGGGCCTGGACGTGTATGAAGAGGAAGCCCAGCTGTTCTTCGAGGACCGTTCCGACCTGCCGCTGCAGGATGATGTGCTGGCGCGGCTGCTGACCTTCCCCAACGTGATCATCACCGCCCACCAGGCATTCCTGACCCGCGAGGCACTGGAGGCAATCGCCGCCACCACCCTGGACAACATCATCCGCTGGGCGGCGGGTAAACCGCAGAATCTGGTCAGCGGTTGATGCTAGGATACGCGGCATTTCTGGAGGACCCATGGTCGAGCACGATTTCCGCTACACCCTTTTCAACCCGCAACACACCCTGATCGAGTGCCGCGCCCTGGTGCCGGGCCGTTACCAGGTGACCGGCAACGGCGGCTCGATGCACAAAGGCGACGTCCTGATCGTGACCCTCAAGGGCAGCAAGGACCTGGCCATGCGCCTGACCGTGGAGAGCGTGCGCCACCTGATCAACCCACGCGGCCAGTGGGTTGCCGTGGCCAGTGGCCCGGTGTTCAACGAGCTGGAGATTCTTACCTGGAAGGTCGAGTGCGACAGCTGCGACGCGGTGCTGGACTTCGAGTTCGCCGTCGACGCCAAACTCGGCAAGGCGGCCCGTCAGCCGGCAGCCAGCGCCCGTGTCGCCGAGCTGGGCTGGGCCAGCCGTGGCGACAAGCACCTGTGCCCGCGTTGCCAGGAGAGCGCCGAGTGAAGAATCTGCTGACCGGCGTGCTGATTGCCACCGGCCTGCTCGGCTGTGCCGCGGAACCTTCGAAGCTGCAACAGGAACGCAGCTACGTGCTGGAGTGGATCGGCGAGCGCCCGCTGATCGACTACAGCCACCTGACCCTGACCCTGGCCACTGATGGCCGTGCCTACGGCAATGCCGGCTGCAACCACTGGTTTGCGCCCTACACGCTGGACGGCGAGCACCTGAGCTTCGGCAAGGTCGGCAAGACCCGCAAGCTGTGCGCGCCAGCACTGATGGAGCAGGAAAAGCATTTCCTGCAGGCATTGGAGACCGTGCAGCGCTGGGATGTGTCGCCCATCGAGCAGTTGCGCTTCTGGCCGGCCGAAGGCAAGCCGCTGCGCTTCTGGCCTGAAGAAGGCTGAAGACCTTGGGGCCGCCACATGGCGGCCCCAAATGCATCAGGCGCCTTTCAGGGCCTTGATCTTGGCCTGCAACCCTTCCAGGGTCTGCTCGCCCATCAACTGTTCACGCACCTTGCCCTTGTCATCGATGATGTAGGTCACCGGCAGCGCTTCGCTGCGTGGCAGGTCATAGCGCTCGGCCGGGTCCTGGGCCAGCACGGTGAAACCGATGCCCAGGGCCTGCGCCGCCTGTTTCAGCTCCGGGCCCTGCAGGCCATCGAAGTTCACCCCGACCACCTTGATGCCATCGCCCGCCCACTGTTTGGCCGCCTGATTCAGCTCAGGGACCTCGGTTCGGCACGGGCCACACCATTCGGCCCAGTAATTGAGCACTACCCAGTGCCCGTCGAGCTGCTCCGCCTTTACCGTCTTGCCATCTTGGTCCACGCCGTAATCGGCACCGCAACCACCGAGCAAAAGGCTCGCGGTGATGGCCAGTACTGCTGCCAGACGCCTTGCCATGGGTCAATCCTTCTCGAAGTTTCAAGCAAATAGGTCAGTCGCTGCGGTTAGAATAGCCGCCACACCCAGCTGGATGCGACCCGACATGACTGACTTGACGCTCTATCATAACCCGCGCTGCTCGAAATCCCGCGGCGCGCTGGAACTGCTCGAACAACGCGGCCTGGCACCGACCATCGTGCGCTACCTGGAAACCCCGCCCGACGCTGCCGCCCTCAAGGCCCTGCTCGGCAAGCTGGGCATCGCCCCGCGCCAGCTGCTGCGCAACGGCGAGGACGAATACAAGACCCTCGACCTGGCCAACCCGGCGCTGACCGACGCGCAGCTGATCGACGCCATGGTCCAGCACCCCAAGCTGATCGAACGGCCGATCCTGATCGCCGGCGACAAGGCCGTCATCGGTCGCCCGCCGGAGAAGGTGCTGGAGATCCTGCCGTGAGCGCGCCGTATATTCTGGTGCTGTATTACAGCCGCCATGGCTCGACCAGCGAGATGGCCCGGCACATTGCCCGCGGCATCGAGCTGGCCGGCATGGAAGCGCGCCTGCGCACGGTACCGGCGATCTCTACCGAGTGCGAAGCGGTGGCCCCGGACATCCCGGCCAGCGGTGCGCTGTACGCCACCCTCGACGACCTGCGCCACTGCGCCGGTCTGGTGCTGGGCAGCCCGACCCGCTTCGGCAATATGGCCGCACCGCTGAAGTACTTCCTCGATGGCACCAGCAGCCTGTGGCTGGGTGGCGAACTGGTCGGCAAGCCGGCTGGCGTGTTCACCTCCACCGCCAGCCTGCACGGCGGCCAGGAAACCACCCTGCTGTCGATGATGCTGCCGCTGATGCACCACGGCATGCTGGTGATGGGCCTGCCGTACAGTGAATCGGCGCTGCTGGAGACCCGTGGCGGCGGCACCCCATACGGCGCCAGCCACCATGCCGGCGCCGATGGCAAGCGCGAGCTGGACCCACATGAAATCGCTTTGTGCCGCGCCCTTGGCCAACGCCTGGCGACCACCGCCAAGGCCCTGGAGGCCGCGCGTGGCTAAAAAGCCCAAGGTGTTGCCGCCACTCGAATGGCTGGCGCCGCGTCTGCGCCTGACGCGGGCGTTGAGCCTGGCGTTCTTCCTCGGCCTGATCGCCCTGCTGGTGGTGAACAACCTGTGGTTCGCCAACCTGCATGGGGCGCGGGTCGAAGTGATCCTGGCAATCGAACTGGTGCCGCTGCTGCTGTTGCTGCCGGGCATGCTGATGGGCAGCGCCCGGGCACATGCCTGGACCTGCTTCGTGGTGAATATCTATTTCATCAAGGGTGTGCTGGCAGCGTTCGACCCGGCGCGGGCGGTGTTTGGCTGGGTCGAAGTGCTGGTGAGCCTGGGGTTGTTCATTGCCGGGTTGCTGTATGTGCGCTGGAAGTTCCAGTTCGAACGGCGCATGGCAGGCGAAGGCAGTTAACTTCTTCGCGGGCAAGCCCGCTCCCACAGGATCTTCACCGCTCTCAGGCGCGGTGCAATACCTGTGGGAGCGGGCTTGCCCGCGAAGAAAGCACTGCAAAAACTCAGTGGTTGACGGTATGCGCCAGCATCACCGACAACTGGCACAGCGGCCGGCCGCTCTCTTCGTGCCATTGGTTGAACGCTTGCTGCACCAGGGCCAGGTCGCGCTGGCTGGTCGGCTGCTTGTCGATCACCTTCTGCGCGATCAACGCCGCCGCCATGTCTTCGGTAGGGATGAACGTGTCCTTGCCGACCATGCGCAGGAAGCGCGGCGCCGACAACCCACCCAGCTGGTTACCGTGCTTGGCCAGGTATTTCCACAACCCCACGATATCGGTCACCGGCCAGTCGGCGATGAACGCACCGAAGCTGCCCTTTTCCTTCGCCACGTCCAGGATCATCTGCGCGTTGCGCGGCACGCTCTTGAGCTTGCCCAGGTGGCGGATGATGCGCTCGTCGTGCATCAGCCGCTCCAGATGCTCGGCGCCCATCAGCACGACCTTTTCCGGGTCGAAGCCAAAGAACACCTGCTCGAACGCCGGCCACTTGGCATCCACCAGGCTGTGCTTGAGCCCGGCGCGGAACACGCGCAGGGCCAAGGTCGACAGATAGCGGTCGTCAGCGATCTCGCGCAACTGCGCCGGCGTGCGCGGCTGCGGCAAGAACGCCTCCAGCGCCTGGGCCGAGCCGAAGCGGTTCAGGCAATACGCGTGCAGCCACTGGTAATCGCGCATGGCCTCAGATGTTCACCACGTCGAGGAAGCGCGGGGTGGCATTCTCGTCGATCTTCAGGCTGGTGAAGTCGAACAGGTTGCGGTCGGCCAGTTGCGACGGCGCCACGTTCTGCATGGCGCGGAAGATGCTCTCGGTACGGCCCGGGTGCTTGCGCTCCCACTCCACCAGCATGTCCTTGACCACCTGGCGCTGCAGGTTCTCTTGCGAGCCGCAGAGGTTGCACGGGATGATCGGGAATTCCTTCATGTCCGAGTAGGCCTGGATGTCCTTTTCGCTGCAGTAGGCCAGCGGGCGGATCACCACGTTGCGGCCATCGTCGGCGCGCAGCTTTGGCGGCATGCCCTTGAGCGCGCCGTTGAAGAACATGTTGAGGAAGAAGGTTTCAACGATGTCGTCGCGGTGATGCCCCAGGGCCATCTTGGTCGCACCGATTTCATCGGCGAAGGTGTACAGGGTGCCACGGCGCAGGCGCGAGCACAGCGAGCAGGTGGTCTTGCCCTCGGGCACCAGCTCCTTGACCACCGAGTAGGTGTCCTTCTCGACGATGTGGTACTCGACGCCCAGTTCCTTGAGGTAGGCCGGCAGCACATGCTCGGGGAAGCCTGGCTGCTTCTGGTCCATGTTCACCGCGACGATCTCGAACTTGATCGGTGCCACCTTCTGCAGGTGCAACAGAACGTCGAGCATGGTGTAGCTGTCCTTGCCGCCGGACAGGCAGACCATGACCTTGTCGCCATCCTCGATCATGTTGTAGTCGGTGATGGCTTCGCCAGCGAGACGACGCAGGCGTTTTTGCAGTTTGTTCTGGTTGACCGAGAGGGTGCCCATAGCGCTTGGATCCGCGAGGTGTGACAAAAGCCGGCTATTTTACGCACAAACGACGCGCACCTGTAGGGATTCCGATAAAGACTTCAAGGTAATCAACAACGGCCCTGACAGCGCAATTTGCTCTAAAAAGCCGGCTTTGTGCGGGGATTGACTTCCTATACTGCGACATAAGGCCACATTACCGTTCTGCTTCGGTGCCTTGGCCTCGGGCCGCTTGCGCTCCATGTGGGGGGCGATTGGCAACATTGAGAGGAGTGACCGGCATGATTCATCACGTTGTGGGGCTGTTTACCCATCCCGACCAGGAATGGCGGGAGATTCGTGGCGAAGAAGAAAGCATCAGCCACATGTACCTGACTCATACCCTCATCTTGGCGGCGATTCCCGCCATTTCGGCTTTTATCGGCACCACCCAGGTGGGCTGGGTGATCGGCGGCCGACCGGCAGTGATGCTGACCATGGATAGCGCGATCTGGATGAGCATCATGTCCTACCTGGCGATGCTCGCCGGCGTCGCGGTAATGGGGGCATTCATTCACTGGATGGCCCGCACCTACGACGCCACCCCATCCATGGCGCAATGCATCGCCTTTGCCACCTATACCGCCACCCCGCTGTTCCTCGGCGGCCTGGCGGCGCTCTATCCGCACCTGTGGCTGGGCATGCTGGTGGGGACCGCTGCCATTTGCTACACCGTGTACCTGCTGTATGTCGGCTTGCCGACCTTCATGAACATACCGTCAGATGAAGGCTTCCTGTTCTCCAGCTCGGTGCTGGCGGTGGGCCTCGTGGTACTGGTGGCGATCATGGCCGCAACCGTGATCATCTGGGGTTTGGGCGTGGGGCCCGTATACACCAACTAGATCAGATCCAGCCAACATAGGGCATCAAGCCAGAGGCCGCCGC
The DNA here is from genome assembly GCF_024349685.1 of Pseudomonas sp. LRP2-20. Classification (NCBI taxonomy): domain Bacteria; kingdom Pseudomonadati; phylum Pseudomonadota; class Gammaproteobacteria; order Pseudomonadales; family Pseudomonadaceae; genus Pseudomonas; species Pseudomonas sp. LR2-20. The sequence goes on from NZ_AP025944.1 coordinate 4,735,107, forward strand.
AAGGCGGCCTTTGTCTGCCAGCTGATACCTGCCTGCTGACCGGCGGCTCGGCAGCTGCGCCATGCTTGCGGCATAATGCCCGGTCAGGAGAACCACCCCGCCATGCCCGAGCTGCTCAAACAACGCGTCGAAACCTGTTACCAGCAAGCCGAAGCCTTCTTCAAACGCCCCTTCCCACGCCCGGAAATCAGCTTCAAGCTGCGCGGCCAGAAGGCCGGCGTCGCCCACCTGCACGAGAACCTGCTGCGCTTCAACCTGCAACTGTATCGCGAGAACCAGGACGACTTCCTGCGCCAGACCGTGGCCCACGAAGTGGCACACCTGGTGGCCCATCAGTTGTTTGGCGAGCGGATCCAGGCCCATGGCGAGGAATGGCAGCTGATCATGCGCGGGGTGTATGAACTGCCGCCCAATCGCTGCCACAACTATGCAGTGCAGCGGCGGGTGGTAACCCGCTACATCTACCGCTGCCCATGCCCGGAAGGTGATTTCCCCTTCACCGCACAGCGGCACAAGCTGGTGCGCCAGGGGCGGCGCTACCTGTGCCGGCGCTGCCGGGAGATATTGGTATACAGCGGCGAAACCCGCGTCGAATAAAGCGCCAGGCACAAGAAAGGCGACCCGAGGGTCGCCTTCTTTGTTACCGCATCAGGCTCAACGAACCGGGGTTTCTGCGACACCCAGGTCATCGGTAGGAACCGACAATTCCAGCGGCGCGCCACCGGAGGCCAGCTCCGAAGCCAGCTTGTCGTTGTCCATTTCCTTCACCCACTTGGCCACGACCACGGTGGCCACGGCGTTGCCGACCAGGTTGGTCAGTGCGCGGGCTTCAGACATGAAGCGGTCGATACCGAGGATCAGCGCCAGGCCGGCAACCGGCAGGTGGCCGACCGCCGACAGGGTGGCAGCCAGGACGATGAAGCCCGAACCGGTGACGCCGGCAGCGCCTTTGGACGCCACCAGCAGCACCAGCAGCAGGGTGATCTGGTGGGTGATGTCCATGTGGGTGTCGGTGGCCTGGGCGATGAACACCGCAGCCATGGTCAGGTAGATCGAGGTACCGTCGAGGTTGAACGAATAACCGGTCGGGATCACCAGGCCGACGACCGACTTCTTGGCACCCAGGCGCTCCATCTTGGCCAGCATGCGTGGCAGGGCCGATTCCGAGGAAGAAGTGCCCAGCACGATCATCAGCTCTTCACGGATGTAGCGGATCAGCTTGAGGACACTGAAGCCGTGGGCACGGCAGATACCGCCCAGCACCACCAGCACGAACAGCAGGCAGGTGATGTAGAAGCACGCCATCAGGTAGCCCAGCTGCACCAGCGAACCCACGCCGTACTGGCCGATGGTGAAGGCCATGGCGCCGAAGGCACCGACAGGCGCCAGCTTCATGATCATGTTGATGATGTTGAACATCACGTGGGCGAAGCGATCGATCAGGTCCAGCACCGGCTTGCCGTAGCTGCCCAGGCGGTGCAGGGCGAAACCGAAGATCACCGAGAACATCAGCACTTGCAGGATGTCGCCGTTGGCGAAGGCACCTACCACGGTGTTGGGGATGATGTTGAGCAGGAAGCCGACAGTGGTCTGCTGCGCGCCGGCGGCGGCGTAGGCGGCCACGCTGCTGGCGTTCAGGGTGCTGACGTCGATGTGCATGCCAGCGCCCGGCTGAACCACGTTGACGACCACAAGGCCGATGATCAGGGCGATGGTGGAGACGATTTCAAAGTACAGCAGCGCGTAGCCGCCAGTCTTGCCGACCGACTTCATGCTCTGCATGCCGGCGATGCCGCTGACCACGGTACAGAAGATGATGGGCGCGATGACCATCTTGATCAGTTTGACGAAACCATCACCCAAAGGCTTAAGGGCGACGCCGGTCTCGGGGTAGAAGTGGCCGAGCAGGATGCCGATGGTGATGGCGACCAACACCTGGACATACAGGGATTTGTACAGCGGCTGACGTGTCGTCATGGCTCATTTTTCCTCAAGTGTGCCAGCTTCACCCTTCCCAGGGTGTTTGGGCACCTGAATCGCTAACCCTCCTGCACCTGGAGGGATTTGTCGTTGTGTTCGAGCTGCCTGGGCAGGCCTCTGCCAACTGAGGTAGCAAGGGCGATGCCAAAATGCCCATATTGAGTGCAGCGCTAATGTTTACGGGGGTTGAATGCCCAACGACAGGGCAATTTTGCTGAGGAAGGATGGCGGATTTCCGCCCAGTGGCGGGAAATGTACAAGGGATATGGCGGGAATCCGCCCTGTCATTACGCTCCTGTACCGGCCTTTTCGCGGGCAAGCCCGCTCCCACAGGGGCACCTGCAGATGCTGAATCTTGTGGACACCTGTGGGAGCGGGCTTGCCCGCGAAAAGGCCCGGTGCGGGTTACGGATCAATCAAGGTGAAAAATGATGCGGAACGCTGCGCCCCCCAATGGCGAATCCTCCAGGCTCAACCCAGCGCCGTAGCTGTCGACGATATCCTTGACCACCGCCAGCCCGATTCCCTGCCCCGGATGCTGCCGGTCCAGTCGCTCGCCGCGTTCGAGGATCCGCTCGCGCTGGTCGGCCGGCACCCCGGGGCCATCATCCTCGATACACAGCGCCAGCGTGCCGGGCGCCTCCTGCAGGCTCACCCGCACATGCCCCAGGCTCAGCCGGTAGGCGTTTTCCAGCAGATTACCCAATAGCTCCAGCAACGCCCCCTGCTCCACCGGCACTCGCGACTGCGCAAGCACGTCCAGCTCGACTTCGACCTGCTTGTCGCGATAGACCTTGGCCAAGGTACTGCACAAGCTCTCCAGCACCGGCAGCAACAGCACGCTGTGGCGCACCAGGCCGCTCTTGCGCAGGCTGGCGCGCTGCAACTGGTAATCGATCTGCTGGCTCATGCGCTCGATCTGGCTTTGCAGCACCCGTGCCTGCTCGCGTTCGCCAGCACGCTGCTGCATGCTCTCGCCCACCCCCTGCAACACCGCCAGCGGCGTTTTCAGGCTGTGCGCCAGATCGCCCAGCGAATCGCGATAGCGGGTGCGCTGCTCGCGTTCGCTGCTCAGCAGCCGGTTCAGCGAGCGGGTCAGGCGCAGCAGTTCGCGCGGGTGCTCGCCGCTGAGGCCATCACGTGCGCCAGACTCCACCTCATCCAGCTCAAGGCTCAACCGACGCAACGAGCGCAGCCCCCAGGTCAGGCCGGCCCAGAGCAGCGCCAGCAAGGCCAGCAGGGCCGCGCCAAATCCCAGGTAGAGTTTTTCGCGCAGGCCATCGAGGGTGGCCTTGTATTCACTCACCGGCTGCAGCGCCACGATGCTGTAGGCCGCACTCTGGCCGCCGAGCAGCTTGATCTCGACGTCATAGACGAAGAACTCTTCGCCATCGTTCTGATGGATTCGGGCGAACTCGTTGCCGAGCCCGTCGTAGCGCGGGCGGTAATTGATGTGCCGGTCGGCAGTGGCGCGCGAGCGCCAGACCAGATTGCCGTCACGGTCGAAGATGTAACCCAGCAGGCCGGTATACGGCAGGTTGTAGCGTTCGTCCGGCAGCAATTCGGGCATCTGCAGCTGGCCATGTTCGATGCGCGCGGCGGAGATCAGCGTGGTCACGTCAGAGGCCAGGCGCTGCTCGATCGATTCCTTCAGCGCCAGGCTGAAGGCCTTCTGCAAGGCCGGCAGCAGGGCCAGCATGAACAGCAGCGCCAGCACGGCCGCCGCGAGCATCAGGCGCACCCGCAGCGAGCGGATCATCGGCAGCGCTCGGTGAACAGGTAGCCCAGGCCGCGTACCGTGTCGATCGGTTTGAAACCGGTCTCGCCTTCCAGCTTGCGGCGCAGGCGGCCGACCAGCACTTCGATGACATTGGGGTCGCGCTCCTCGTCACCGGGATAGAGCTGTTCCATCAGCCGGTCCTTGGCCACCACCTGCTGGTGATGACGCATGAGGTATTCGAGGATGCGGTACTCGTAGGCAGTCAGCGCCAGCGGCTGCTCCCCCAGGGTCGCCTGCTTGCGGTTGAGGTCCAGGACCAGGGGGCCGGCGGCGATGGTCGACTGGGTGAAACCGCTGGAGCGGCGCAGCAAGGCGTTCAGGCGCGCTTCGAGCTCTTCGAACTGGAACGGCTTGACCAGATAGTCGTCGGCACCGGCGGCCAGGCCTTCGACCTTGTCCTGCCAGTTGCCGCGGGCAGTAAGAATGAGGATGGGGAACGCCTTGCCCTGGCTGCGCAGGCGGCCGATCAGCTCAAGCCCGCTGATGCCGGGCAGGCCAAGGTCGACGATGGCCAGGTCGAAATGAAAGTGTTCGGACTGGTACAGGGCTTCTTCAGCATCAGCCACGGCTTCGACCACATGGCCACTTTCGCCCAGGCGCGTGTGGAGGTGGTGCCGCAGCAGGGCTTCGTCCTCGACCACCAGCAGTTTCATGTAGAACTCCTATTCATGTATTGCCTGTGCTGGCCCGTTCGCGGGTAAACCCGCTCCCACAGCAGTCCCTGTGGGAGCGGGTTTACCCGCGAAGAGGCCAGTACAGGATAACTCGGCTCGCCGGTCAGAACTTGTAGGTTGCGGCCAGGTAAGTTTGGGCACTGCTGGTCAGGCGCAGGGTACCTTCCTTCGGCCCGCCGCTGGCACCCACTTCAGTGGCGGCATTGGTGCGCAGGTAACGGTACCCCAGCTCCATCGAAGCATTATCGGTGATTTCCTGAATCACCCCGGCCTGCAGGCCCACTGCATAACCGTAGTCGGTATCACGGCTGGCCCCTGGCGAATCCTGGGTCAGCTTGGTCATGCCCAGGCTGCCACCGCCGAACAGTTTGGTGGTGTCGCCCACCGGCAGGAACAGGTCGTAGCTGCCAAGCAGGTTTTCCTGGCGCAGCTTGAGGCCGCTGTGGTCGCCAGAAACGTTGTCATACGTCATGTAGTAGCGCCCCTGGTCGTTGACCTTGCCCAGGCGCACGCCCCAGGTATCGTCCTTGCCGATGATGCCGTCGGCGTTCAGGTGGTCGGTGTTGCGCTGCAGCAAGCCAGACTTGCGCACCTTGTCGCTGGTCTGGCCGTAGGTCAGGCTGGCGAAGTTGTCATCGGCGGCCTGGGCGGTGGTCATGCCAGCGGCGCACACGGCCATGGCAGCGAGCAGGGAATTGAAGGTTTTCATGCTGTCATACTCCAGATGAAGGCACTGTTGCGGTCTGGAAGCTAGAGTAAGCAGGGTGCCCTGAACCGCGGCTGAACCTTGACTGAACCTCGGCTGAACGATCTGTTTGCAAAACAAGGAGTAGTGAACATGCGCGCCCTGCTGGCCCTGACCCTGATGTGCAGCGCCGCCCTCGCCCAAGCGGCAGTGCAGACCCGTGAAATTCGTTACCAGGATGCCGACGGCACCGCGCTGATCGGCTACTACGCTTACGACGATGCCGTGAAGGGCGAGCGCCCAGGCGTACTGGTGGTGCACGAATGGTGGGGGCTGAACGACTATGCCAAACGCCGTGCCCGCGACCTTGCCGCGCTGGGCTACAGCGCGCTGGCCATCGACATGTATGGCGATGGCAAGCACACCGAGCATCCACAGGATGCCCAGAAGTTCATGGCCGAGGCGATGAAGGATGCGGCAGCATCGGCCAAGCGCTTCGACGCCGGGCTGGACCTGTTGAAGAAACAGCCCTACACCGACAAACACAAGCTCGGCGCGGTGGGTTACTGCTTCGGTGGCAAGGTGGTGCTCGATGCCGCACGCCGCGGCGCCAGGCTTGATGGCGTGGTGAGCTTCCATGGCGCGCTGGCCACCCAGACACCGGTCACCAAGCCAGGCGTTGTGCGAGCCTACGTGCTGGTCGAACACGGTGCTGCAGACAGCATGGTCACCCCGCAGCAGGTGGACGCATTCAAGAAAGAAATGGACGCGGCCAAGGTCAACTATCAGTTCGTCAGTATTCCCGGGGCCAAGCACGGGTTCACCAACCCGGATGCGGACCGCCTGAGCCATGGCGAACATGGTGGGCCTGACATTGGCTACAACGAGGCGGCAGACAAAAGTTCCTGGGCGGACATGCAGGCGTTCTTCAAGCAAGTGTTCAAGTGACGAACGCCGGGGCTGCTTCGCACCCCATCGCCGGCAAGCGCGGCTCCCACAGGTACTGCATCATGCCCGGGGTCGGTGATTCCCTGTGGGTGCCGCGCTTGCCGGCGATGGGGTGCGAAGCAGCCCCCGGCTCCCACACAGGACTCACGGCTGGCACAATACCCGCCATGAACAGACTCCCCGCCTGCTGCGCCCCACTCCAGCACCACTGGCCCCTGCCCCGCCCGCTGCCCGGTGCGGTGCTGGTCAGTTGTGCCTTCGACCCCGCCCACCTGGACGCCGATGACTTTCAGCGAGCTGGCATCGTGCCCAGCGCCAGCCTGCAGCGCTCGGTGGCCAAACGCCAGGCGGAATACCTGGCCGGGCGGGTCTGCGCCCGTGCTGCGCTGCAGCGCCTGGATGGCCGCGACTACGTTCCCGGCACCCACGAGGACCGCTCGCCGATCTGGCCCCCAGGCATCCATGGCTCGATCACCCATGGCAAAGGCTGGGCTGCGGCTGTGGTGGCAACCGATGGCGCGTGCCGCAGCCTGGGCCTGGATCAGGAAGCGCTGCTCGATGACGCGCGCGCCGAACGGCTGATGGGCGAGATCCTGACGCCCGCCGAACGCGAGCGCCTGGACCGCAGCCAGCTTGGCCTGACAGTCACCCTGACCTTCTCGCTCAAGGAAAGCCTGTTCAAGGCGCTCTACCCACTGACCCGGCAGCGCTTCTATTTCGAGCACGCCGAGGTACTGGCGTGGTCTGCCGATGGCCTGGCGCGCCTGCGCCTGCTCACCGACCTGTCAGCGCAATGGCGAGACGGCGCCGAGGTCGAAGGCCAGTTCTGCCTGCAAGACGGCCACCTGCTCAGCCTGATAAGCGTCTGAGCCCTACTGCGGCGCCTGCTCGCGCGGCCAGTTGAGGCTGAAGCAGGCACCGCCCAGCGCCTCGCTGCGCCCCACCGTAGCGCGGCCAGCGTGCCAATAGATGATCCGCCGCACGATCGACAGGCCCAGGCCATGCCCGCCGGAAGCGCGGGTACGGCTGTCGTCGAGCCGGGTGAAGGGGGTGAAGATGCGATCCCAGACACCTTCCGGGATGCCCGGGCCATCGTCGTCCACATCGATACGGCAACGCTGCTGGCCCAGCTGGTAGCTCAGGCGCACCTCGCTGCCGGCATGGCGCAGGGCGTTGCTCACCAGGTTCTGCAGCGCGCGGTGCAGGTAACGCGGTTCGGCCTCGACCCAGCAGCCATCGTTGCCCTGGCACGCCCCACGCAACAAGCGGACCTTGCTGTTGAGCGGCGCCAGCTCTTCGATCACCCGGTCGAACAAGGCATCCAGCTCGACACGCTGGAACTTCAACGCCGGGGCGCCCTGCTCCAGGCGTGCGTAGGTCAGCATCTCGTCGACCAGCTTGTCCAGGTCCTGGATATCGCCATCCATGCCGGCCAGGTGCTTGGCGCGGGCCTGCTCGGTGGTCGCGCTTTCGATCATCTCCAGGCCAAAGCGCAGGCGTGCCACGGGGGTGCGCAGTTCGTGGGACACCGCGCGCACCAGTTCGCGCTGCATGTTCAGCGAGCGCTGCAGGTGCTCGGCCATGCCATTGAACGCAGCGGCCAGGCGCCCCACCGAATCGGCATCACCGGCCGGCACGCGCGTGTCCAGGCTGCCCTGGGCGATGCGTGTGGCGGCGATTGCCATGCCCGACACGCGCCGCTCCAGCTGGCGCACCAGCAGGTACACCACCAGGCCAATCAGGCACAGGCCGAGGAAGGCGATCAGGATCAGCAACTGCGGCGGATAGGGGTTGAGCTGATACAGCGGGCCAATCTCCAGCACCAGCGGCGAGCCCGGCAGGCCGGCGAACACACGGATCGAATCACCGTCGCCGCCCAGCGCCATCACTGTGTCGCCCTCCTCCACCCGGCGCCGCTGGTCATCGTCCAGGCCGACCCGCTCGATACGCTGCAGGGCGACGCCGAAGCCGAAGCCCTTGCTCTGGGTGATTTCCGCCAGGCGCTGCTGCTGCTCGGTCACCGGGTAGCGCACCAGTTCATCGGCCAGCAGATAAAGCGTGGCACGCGCCAGCTGCTCGCTGATCTGCTTGACCTGGGCCACCAGCAACAGGTCTTCCTGGCCGACCTTGCGCAGCACCTGGGCGGCGTGCGGCCCGGTCTTCTCCACCACCACCAGGCCGCGGTACAGGCGCGCGCGCTGGCCACCCTCCAGCGAGCGGGCCGACATGGGCTGCAACGCCAGCGGCACGCCCAGCAAACGCTCCCACATCAGCAATGAACGCTTGCGCTCGGTGTCGTTCTGCTGCGCCAGGTTGTCAGCCATCAGGCTGAACGTGCCCTGGGCCAGGCGCTCGCGGTGCTGGGCTGCGCGCACTTCGTTGACCAGGTGCAGGCTGAGCACGCCCAGCAGGGCCACCAGCACCAGCACGGCCAGCATGCCGCCGTAGATGCGCAGGAAGATCGAGTGGTTCATGGGGCATCGCCAACGAACAGGTAGCCCTTGCTGCGCAGGGTCTTGATCAGCCGCGGGTGGATCGGGTCGTCGCCGATCTTCGGGCGAATCCTGGAAATGCGCACGTCGATGGAGCGGTCCTGGCCGTCGTAGCCGACCCCGCGCAATGCAGTGAAGATCTGCTCGCGCGACAGCACCCGCCCGGCGTTGCTGGCCAGCAGCCAGAGCAGGTCGAACTCAGCGCCGGTGAGGTCGATCTGCTGCGCGTCGAGCCAGGCTTCGCGCAGTCGGTTGTCGATGCGCAGCGGGCCGAAGGCCAGGTCGTGGCGCTTGCTGTCCGGGCTTTCGCTGCGCCGCAGCAGGGCTTGAATCCGCGCCAGCAGCAAGCGCGGGCGCACCGGCTTGCACACATAGTCGTCGGCCCCCAGGTCCAGGCCCTGGACCTGATCAAGTTCGTCGCTACGGGCCGTCAGCATCAGAATCGGACCGGGGTATTGGCCGCGGACGCGCCGGCAGATGCTCAGGCCATCTTCGCCGGGCAGCATCAGGTCGAGAATCACCAGGTCCGGCTGGCTGTCGATGATGCGCCGGGCGGCCCGGGCGCCATCACCCTCTACGGCGACCTCGTAGCCGTTGGCCTGCAGGTATTCGGCGGTGAGTTCAGCCAGGCGCTGGTCGTCTTCGACGATAAGGATGCGGTTGCTGGGTTGGTCCATGGCCCCTGCCTTTTGCTTGTTGTTTTTCTGTCGGTACCGGCCTTTAACCAAAAGGCAACACCACCCCCGGATACTACGTGCCGTCCCCAGGCACTGCCAACCTGCCTGGCCCAGCCTCGACTGAAGCGATTCTTGTGATAAGGTGCGCCCCCGAAAATTTCTGCCTAGGGCCTGCAGCCCTGTGAAAAATAGTGCAAACCTCTTGGCACAAGGCCTACAGCGAATACCCACTATTCACTCACAAAGTACGCACAACTTATCCACAGGCGATCGCCTTGCAAAGGGCCTGATACCGCATTATCTTGTATCCCCATCGCAACGAACCACTAGATGTTGGGTTTGACCTCCAGTCTCCAACACCAGTCAGCACAGAAATTCAAGCGAAATTTCTGGCAGAACTTTACGTGGTTTCATCAGCCAAACCGCTCCAGCGGAAGCATTGAGAGCAACAGCTTTAGGGGTCAGCCCCTTGAGCATTTGACTTCGGCCAGGGAGCGGCAGGTTATTGCCCCATATTCCTGATCTGTCCCGAAGTCGGTACGCCCGAGCGGGCGGATGCGCGTGCATGCCGCATCCCCGTGAAGGCCATCGAGCAAGCGGACGGAACGGTGGGCGCCCAAAAGGCGCCTGAACACTATAGAAACTGTGGAGACACCCACCCATGCAAACCGACACAACTCGCGAGAACCCGCAGGCCAAGGCGCCGCAGGCCGCCGATTCCAACCAGGATCTGGCCGCCACCGCTCCGGGCCAACTGCGCGTGATCAAGCGCAACGGCACTGTCGTCCCCTACACCGACGACAAGATCACCGTTGCCATCACCAAGGCGTTCCTCGCAGTTGAAGGCGGCACCGCCGCTGCCTCGTCGCGCATCCACGACACCGTCGCGCGCCTGACCGAGCAGGTCACCGCCACGTTCAAGCGTCGCATGCCATCGGGTGGCACCATCCACATCGAAGAAATCCAGGACCAGGTCGAACTGGCCCTGATGCGTGCCGGCGAGCAGAAAGTCGCCCGTGACTACGTGATCTACCGCGAGCAGCGCGCCAAGGAGCGTGCCACCCGTGTCAACACCGAGTCCGTGGTCGAGCCGCACCCGAGCATCCGCATCACCCTGGCCGACGGCAGCCTGGCGCCGCTGGACATGGCGCGCCTGAACACCATCATCAGCGAAGCCTGCGAAGGCCTGGCCGAAGTCGATGGCGAGCTGATCCAGCGCGAAACCCTGAAGAACCTGTACGACGGCGTGGCCATCAAGGACGTCAACACCGCCCTGGTGATGACCGCCCGTACCCTGGTCGAGCGTGAACCGAACTACTCGTTCGTCACCGCCCGCCTGCTGATGGACACCCTGCGCGCCGAAGGCCTGGGCTTCCTCAACGTCGCCGACAGCGCCACCCACCACGAGATGGCCGACCTGTACGCCAAGGCCCTGCCGGCCTACGTCGCCAAAGGTATCGAGTTCGAGCTGCTGAACCCGGCACTGGCCGACTTCGACCTGGAAAAACTGGGCAAGGCGATCAACCACGAGCGCGACCAGCAGTTCACCTACCTGGGCCTGCAGACCCTGTACGACCGTTACTTCATCCACAAGGATGGCGTGCGCTTCGAGCTGCCGCAGGTGTTCTTCATGCGTGTGGCCATGGGCCTGGCGCTGGAAGAGAAAGACAAAGAAGCCCGTGCGATCGAGTTCTACAACCTGCTCTCGTCGTTCGACTACATGGCGTCGACCCCGACCCTGTTCAACGCCGGTACCCTGCGTCCGCAGCTGTCGAGCTGCTACCTGACCACCGTGCCGGATGACCTGTCGGGCATCTACCACGCGATCCACGACAACGCCATGCTGTCGAAATTCGCCGGTGGCCTGGGCAACGACTGGACCCCTGTGCGCGCACTGGGCTCTTACATCAAGGGCACCAACGGCAAGTCCCAGGGCGTGGTACCGTTCCTGAAAGTGGTCAACGACACCGCCGTAGCCGTGAACCAGGGTGGCAAGCGCAAAGGCGCCGTGTGTGCCTACCTGGAAACCTGGCACCTTGACATCGAAGAATTCATCGAGCTGCGCAAGAACACCGGTGATGACCGTCGTCGTACCCACGACATGAACACCGCCAACTGGATCCCTGACCTGTTCATGAAGCGCGTCTTCGATGACGGCAAGTGGACCCTGTTCTCGCCATCGGAAGTGCCTGATCTGCACGACCTGACCGGCAAGGCCTTCGAAGAGCGTTACGAGTACTACGAAGCCCTGACCGAGTACAACAAGATCAAGGTGTTCAAGACCATCCAGGCCAAAGACCTGTGGCGCAAGATGCTGTCGATGCTGTTCGAGACCGGCCACCCATGGCTGACCTTCAAGGACCCGTGCAACCTGCGTTCGCCGCAGCAGCACGTGGGCGTGGTCCACAGCTCGAACCTGTGCACCGAGATCACCCTGAACACCAACAAGGACGAGATCGCGGTCTGCAACCTGGGCTCGATCAACCTGCCGAACCACATCGTCGATGGCAAGCTGGACACCGCCAAGCTGCAACGCACCGTGAACACCGCCGTGCGCATGCTCGACAACGTGATCGACATCAACTACTACTCGGTGCCGCAAGCGCGTAACTCGAACTTCAAGCACCGCCCGGTCGGCCTCGGCATCATGGGCTTCCAGGACGCGCTGTACCTGCAGCACATCCCGTACGGCTCCGACGCTGCCGTCGAGTTCGCCGACAAGTCGATGGAAGCGGTCAGCTACTACGCGATCCAGGCTTCCTGCGACCTGGCCGACGAGCGCGGCGCCTACGAGACCTTCCAGGGTTCGCTGTGGTCCAAGGGCATCCTGCCGCTGGATTCGCAACAGATCCTGATCGAAGCCCGTGGCCAGAAGTACATCGACGTCAACCTGGAAGAGTCGCTGGACTGGGCGCCGGTCCGTGCCCGCGTGCAGAAAGGCATTCGTAACTCGAACATCATGGCCATCGCGCCAACCGCGACCATCGCCAACATCACTGGCGTGTCGCAGTCGATCGAGCCGACCTACCAGAACCTGTACGTGAAATCGAACCTGTCGGGCGAGTTCACCGTGATCAACCCGTACCTGGTCCGCGACCTGAAGGCCCGCGGCCTGTGGGACTCGGTGATGATCAACGACCTGAAGTACTACGACGGTTCGGTGCAGCAGATCGAGCGCATTCCGCAAGAGCTGAAAGACCTGTACGCCACCGCGTTCGAAGTCGAGACCAAGTGGATCGTCGACGCCGCCTCCCGTCGCCAGAAGTGGATCGACCAGGCGCAGTCGCTGAACCTGTACATCGCCGGCGCTTCGGGCAAGAAACTGGACGTGACCTACCGCATGGCCTGGTACCGTGGTCTGAAGACCACCTACTACCTCCGTGCCCTGGCCGCGACCAGCACCGAGAAGTCGACCATCAACACCGGCAAGCTCAACGCCGTTTCCAGCGGCGGCGACAGCGCCCCGGTCCAGGCAGCGGGCCCAGCGCCAGTGCCGAAGGCCTGCGCGATCGACGAGCCGGATTGCGAAGCCTGCCAGTAAGGCTTGGCTGAGGCTTCCCCCGGGAAGCCTCTTTTCCGTGTAGCCACACGGAACCCTGTGGCAGCGGGTTTACCCGCGAAGAGGCCGGCACTGCCGCGTCCTGCCCCACAGCCAAACACAATAGGCCCGGGCGCCAATGCCCAGGTCAGCCCTTACAGGGCATTCAGATTTGCGTGCACTGCTGTACCCCATCCGGGGCCAAAGCAACGCAACCAAGATCCACCGGCCATACTTCACAGATGGCCCTCAAGCAGGAGAATCTCACCATGCTGAGCTGGGACGAATTCGATAAAGAAGACGGCGAAGTCGCCGCCAAAGGCAACACCCCTGCGCAGGCCACTGCCGCCGCCACCCTCGACAAGCTCGACAGCGCCGGCGGTGCCGCCGCCCTGGAAGCCCGCGCCGCCACTGCCGCCGATTCCGACGCGGTGAAGCGCGCCAAGGCCGCCCTCGACGCCCTCGACATCGCCGAAGGCCTGGCCGAGCTGGAAGGCTCCTCGGCCCGTGTCGCCGTTGACGAGAAGCGCATGATCAACTGCCGCGCCGACCTCAACCAGCTGGTACCGTTCAAGTACGACTGGGCCTGGCAGAAGTACCTCGACGGCTGCGCCAACCACTGGATGCCGCAAGAGGTCAACATGACCGCGGACATCGCCCTGTGGAAGAGCATGGACGGCCTGACCGAAGACGAGCGCCGCATCGTCATGCGCAACCTCGGCTTCTTCTCCACCGCCGACTCGCTGGTTGCCAACAACCTGGCCCTGGCCGTGTACCGCCTGATCACCAACCCGGAGTGCCGCCAGTACATCCTGCGCCAGGCCTTCGAAGAGGCGATCCACACCCACGCCTACCAGTACTGCATCGAGTCGCTGGGCATGGATGAAGGCGAGATCTTCAACATGTACCACGAGATCCCGTCGGTCGCGAAGAAAGCCGCCTGGGGCCTGAAGTACACCCGCGCCATCTCCGACCCGGAATTCAACACCGGTACCGTCGAGACCGACAAAGAGCTGCTGCGCAACCTGATCGCCTACTACTGCGTGCTGGAAGGCATCTTCTTCTACTGCGGCTTCACCCAGATCCTGTCCATGGGCCGCCGCAACAAGATGACCGGCGTTGCCGAGCAGTTCCAGTACATCCTGCGTGACGAGTCGATGCACCTGAACTTCGGTATCGACGTGATCAACCAGATCAAGATCGAGAACCCGCACCTGTGGGACGCGGCGATGAAGGAAGAAGCGACCCAGATGATCCTGCAAGGGACCCAGCTGGAGATCGAATACGCCCGTGACACCATGCCACGCGGCGTACTGGGCATGAACGCAGCAATGATGGAGGACTACCTCAAGTTCATCGCCAACCGTCGCCTGACCCAGATCGGCCTGAAGGAAGAGTACCCGGGGACTACCAACCCGTTCCCATGGATGAGCGAGATCATGGACTTGAAGAAGGAGAAGAACTTCTTCGAGACGCGCGTGATCGAGTATCAGACTGGCGGTGCGCTGAGCTGGGATTGATTGTCCGGGCTGAACATCGAGAAGGCTGCCGAATGGCAGCCTTTTTTATGCCTGTCCGAATTGAAAACAGGATGTGTCCTACAGCGTCCTGCATTGCCTGTGCCCGGGCATCGCGATAACGTTCTCCAACGCTTAAGAACGCTCACATAGCGGAATCCCGTTCCCGTCAGAAACGGCTCTCCCACATCAGGATGGCCAAGCATGAACAGTGTTTATACCCCTACCCTCTTTACCCGCCACAATCGCCCCCCCACACCCTCTGGCTCGAATCCCAGGCCTGGTTCTGCGCCCACGAACTCGGTCGGCTGAGCGCTCGCTTCTTCGACGAGCACTGCATCCGCAAGCTCGACCCGGACCAGTACCGCAACGTGCAGCTGCTGCGCTACGGGCAGTATCAGGAGACCACGATGGTCAGCGAGTCCGGGGCCTTTACCTTGCTGGCGCATCACCATGTTCCGGAGAACCGCCATCTGCGCTGGTGGCTGACCCATGAGGTGGTGGCGGTGCTGCGTGATGGGCAGGTGGATGGAGAAGCGGATACACCGCGGCTGGGGCAGATGTGCTGGCCTGGAGGGCGGACGGCGACGTTGTTGTATTGGCAGAGTGAGCCGTGGGTGAGGATGCGGGATATGCCGGTGGTGATGGCGGCTGAAGACGCAGAGATGGCGCCGCTGGTGAAGCGCAGGATGAACTGGCGGGAGTGTGCTCAGCGGGCACTCAGGCTACACGGGGTCAAGCTGGGCTGCGCAGATCTTGTAGGAGCGGGCTTGCCCCGCGAACACCGGCACAGCCGGTGCCAGGCACCGCGTCGCTTGCTTCGCGGGACAAGCCCGCTCCCACAGGGTTTGCATATCGCCCAGAGCATAGATATGCCTGGACTGGCTTCATCGCTGGCAGGGCAAGCTCCTACAGTGACCGCCAGAGGCTGAGCAGACGAGCATCCTATGGGAATGTGCTTACCCGCGAACACTGGCGGAGCCAGTGCCATGCACCGCGCTACCTGATGTGAGGATTTGGGTAATGCATAGCCCTAAGACACCCAGAAGACAGTGAATCATAAGAGCTGCTATAGTAGTTTTTATATCACATAAGCACTGCTATAGCAGGCCTTAATATGAATGTTTTTCCCTTGGCATGCGCCGACAGGCTAATGAAAATAGGGCTTCTCGCCAAAACAAGGCGCCTTGAACGAAAAATTCGCCAGAAAGACCTTGCCGCTCAGTCCGGATTGTCCATCACCACGCTTGCCAAAATCGAGGCAGGAACGCCGACTGTGGAGATGCGCAGCTACATGATCGCGCTGTGGCACCTGGGCTTGCTCGACGAGGTTTTCCAGGACGTGCCGATGTCTTCCCCGGCCTCCTTCGCCACTGAGCACAGGGTACGCCTTAAGAACGTGACCGAGGATGATTTCTGATGACGGTGATCTACCTCTACATGCAGATGCCAGACTCGCTGGAGGTTTCCACCATTGGGCGGTTGAGCGTGGAGAACAATGTCGGCGAATTTGTTTACAACCCAACCCATGTCGAAGCTGGGGGTTGGGTACCTGATGCCTCGCGCTACCCACTTCGAACGCAGCCGTATAAACGCATCACCAAGAACCGGGGCATACCTGGATTCATCCGGGATGCGGCTCCTGATGGCTGGGGTGAGCGCCTGGTTGCGCGAGAGCACGGTGATCAGAAGGATGCCGTTGGTTTTATTCTGAAGTCTCCAAACCATGATCGTACGGGGAACCTCATGGCTGGCGCTGGCCGCAAGCCACCTGCCGGTATCGGCCAGGCTGGACTGGGCAAGATCACCCAACTGGAAGCCTTCATACAATTTGCAGACGGTGTGCAAGGTGGATTTCCACGCGATACCGACAGCGCGACAAAAGCAACGCTGCAGCAGCGCTCGTCACTGGGCGGTGCTCGCCCCAAATGCACACTGATCAATGAAGACCGGCTGCTGCTGGCCAAGCCAAGGGACCGCCACGATGCCTACGATGTGCCGGCGCTTGAACATGCCTGCATGACATTCGCAGCAAGCAAAGGCATGAACGTGGCGCGTGTGCACTTGCACCGTGGTCGGGTAAACACGTTGCTGGTCGAACGCTTCGACCGAGTGCCCGCTGACGACGGACATTTCTACCGCATCCCCATGTTGAGCGGTTTGACATTACTCGACAGTGACTGGAACAACCCGCTGGGCTGGGCGCACGAGTGGCACTATGGATTGCTCGTAGACGAAATGAACCGCCGAGGTGTGCCGCTGAATGATCTCCAGGAGCTGTTCAAGCGCATCTGTTTCAACATTCTGGTCGGCAACGATGATGACCATCCCAAGAACGTGGCCGTAATTTACCTGAATGGCAGATGGCGGCTGTCACCCATGTACGACGTTCTGCCGACCACCGAAGGGGATGCACCTACCAGCCTCGCCATGGGCGTCGGAAGTTTCGGAAAGGAACTGTCGCGGCGCAATTTGCTGAGCCAGGTTGGCCACTATGGCCTTTCTCACACCCAGGCAGAATCCATCATTGATGAAGTGGCTGGATGGGAAGCTGAATTAGCGGCGCACTATCGACAGCATCTCCAACGTGCTGAGCTTGAGCTGGCATTAGCCGCCATCGGCGCTGACAAGCTGCGCATCTGAGTCAGGGTCATTGGTCGTTCGATACGCTTGCGCCCGTTGCGTAGGGTGGCGAAGCGTTTCTGACCCGGCGGGATTCTTTCGAACCTAGAGGTCTTCCAGCTGAACCCGAATGCGCTGCGGGGACGCCAGTCGCTCTGTCAAAGTCGCAATGAGGTCTTGTTTTGGTACAGCATGATCGACAGGCAGTGAAGCTTTACAGGACGCCGGTATCGCCTGTGGCGCCTGGCGCATGCGCTTGGTTTTAGACATATCAGGACTACCAGCTTCCGCAAGAGGCTTTGAGGGCAAGCTCGATTGGAGCTGTCCTCAATACATAAAACAAGAGACCTCGCCCACGCCGACAGGAGGGGTACGGCACACTCGGTTGCCATGTGCCGGGACTGGACATGCCAGTCTACGTGGTCGAGAGCGAGGCCGTTGATGAGTAAAAAAATGCGTCTCGAAAAATGCCAATCAAGCTGATCTGTTCTTCAGCGGGCTACCAGCTTCACATGATCGATCGCAGAGGGAGCCTTGCGCCCTTTTCGCGACACAAGCCCGCTCCTACACGGTCACCTGTATCTGTTCGGCCTCTAGCAGGTTGTGCAACGTATTGAGGAACAGGTCGAAGCTGATGATGCCGGTGGCCACGGTCGACAGCACGGTCTGACCGTTTTCGTCCTTGATCACCACCAATTCGGTCCACTGGCTCAGATCAACGTTACGCAGGCTGCTCAGCGCGACTTTGCGGCCATCAACTTCGAGGGCGTCGCGGGTGATGGTCAGCGGTTTGGTGGCGACATTGAAGAAATCGCCGCTCATGCGCTTGCCCCACACTTGCGACGTTTCAAGGTAGTTGAACTGCACCGCACCGCCGTTCTCCAGCGTGGCGAACACCGCTGGCAAGCGTTCGTTCAGGTACTGCTCACGCACCTGCTCGAGGAACACGTACAGCTTTTGCAGGTGTGGGTTGACCCGGCGGAAGGGTTCGCTGGCGTTGCGGCGGTACGCGAGATTGTTGATCAGGCCGGCAATCGCGGTCTGGCCCGAGGCGAACAGGTAAAAGTCGCCCATCTCGCTGAAAGGCACATAGTCGCGCTGGTCGCCGATGATCTGGCAAATGCCTTTCTCGTACACCTCATAACGCGCAATGCGCAGTTTCTTCTGCCACAGGGCCAGGGCGAACATCACCACGCCGAGCACCGCCAGCAAGGCGATGGTGGAGTAGAAAAGGTTTTTCGGGCCGTTGAAATTCAGGGAACTGTCAACACTCAGGTAGCCAACGAAGGCAGCCAGGCCGAGGAAAATACTGCCCAGGATGAGCATGCAGATGATCAGCGACTTGCCGTAGCCATAACTGCCCAACAGCTTGCCGGTGGACGCAGGTGGGGTGGATTGCATGGTGGAGCCTCCTTGCTTGGGAAATGAAACGTCATGCTTCTGCTGGCGATGAGACATGACTTGTTTCAATTTGTTCAGCGCGAAAGCTATTAACTGGTTTTTCAGCCAAATGCACCAATGGGCCTACCGTCATACTATGACCTTTAATTTACCTGACTCCTTGATTTAGAGCCCTCGCCGCTGATTTTTCACTTGACGGCGCGAATTTATTGCGCCGCCCAGCGTTGACAGTTGATTTTGAGCTTGATACAAAACGCCGCAGTTGTACGACAACACATAACAAAAACAACATCAGCGGACCCATCCCATGTCGAAAATCTGCCAGACAACCCTCCCCTTTGCGCTGCTTGGCGCCAGCCTGCTCGGCAGCATGCCAGGGACCAGCCTCGCCCAAGGCTTCGTCGAAGACAGCAAGGCCGTGCTGGGCCTGCGCAATTTCTACATCAACCGTAATTTCACCAACCCCAGCAACCCACAGAGCAAGGCTGAGGAATGGACCCAGAGCTTCATTCTCGATGCCCGTTCCGGCTTCACCGAGGGGCCGGTGGGGTTTGGTGCCGATGTGCTGGGGCTATGGTCGGTGAAGCTCGATGGCGGTGGCGGCACCTATGGCACGGGGCTGTTGCCACGCCATGACGATGGGCGGCCGGCGGATGACTACGGCCGCCTGGCGGTGGCGGGCAAGGCGCGCATCTCCAAGACCGAACTGAAGATCGGCGAGTGGATGCCGGTGCTGCCGATCCTGCGTTCGGACGATGGCCGCTCGCTGCCGCAGACCTTCCGCGGTGGCCAGGTGACCTCCAACGAAATCGCCGGGCTGACCCTGTACGGTGGCCAGTTCCGCGGCAACAGCCCACGCAACGACGCGAGCATGGAAGACATGAGTTACGGCGGCGGCCTGTCGGACCGTTTCAACTTTGTCGGAGGCGAATACAAGTTCAACCAGGATCGGACCCTGGTCGGGCTGTGGAACGCGGTGCTCAAGGATGTCTACGAACAGCAGTACCTGCAGCTGAGCCACAGCCAGCCGCTGGGCGACTGGACCCTCGGCGCCAACCTGGGCTACTTCCACGGCGGCGAGGACGGCTCGGAACGCGCCGGCAAGCTGGACAACAAGACCTATTCGGGAATGTTCTCGGCCAAGTATGGCGGCAATACCTTCTGGGTCGGCCTGCAGAAAGTCGATGGCGATACCTGGATGCGGGTCAACGGCACCAGCGGCGGGACCTTGGCCAACGACAGTTACAACTCCAGCTTCGACAACGCCAACGAGCGCTCGTGGCAAGTGCGCCATGACTTCAACTTCGTGACGCTCGGGGTGCCGGGGCTGACCCTGATGAACCGCTATATCAGTGGCCGCGATGTCCACACCGGGGCGGTGACCGATGGCAAGGAGTGGGTGCGTGAATCGGAGCTGGCGTATGTGATCCAGAGCGGGCCGTTCAAGGACCTGAGCGTGAAGTGGCGCAACTCGACCATTCGCCGGGACTACAGCAACAACGAGTTCGATGAGAACCGGTTGATCTTCAACTATCCGCTTTCGCTGCTGTAATCGGGGCCGCCTTGCGGCCCTTCGCGGGCAAGCCCGCTCCCACAAGATCAGCAGCGCTGCTAATCCCTGTGGGAGCGGGCTTGCCCGCGAAGAGGCCCGAGAAACCCCGCAAGCAGCATTGACAACCGCGGAAAGCGCTGCCGATAATCAGCATAGTCATACGACAACTTACAACAATCACAAGTAGAGCCGCCATGACCATCACCCCCTTCAAGCGCCTGCTGCTCACCGGAGCCGCAGGCGGCCTGGGCAAGGTGCTTCGCCAACGCCTCAACGGCTACACCGAAGTCCTGCGCCTTTCCGACATCGCCCCGATGGCACCCGCCACCGGCCCCCATGAAGAAGTCATCCCCTGCGACCTCGCTGACAAGGCGGCGGTCCATGCCCTGGTCGAAGGCGTCGACGCCATCGTCCACTTCGGCGGCGTCTCCACCGAGCACGCGTTCGAGGACATCCTCGGCCCCAACATCTGCGGCGTGTTCCACATCTACGAAGCCGCGCGCCAGCACGGGGTCAAACGCATCATCTTCGCCAGCTCCAACCATGTGATCGGTTTCTACCGCCAGGACCAGCGGATCGACGCCCATGCGCCGCGCCGGCCCGACAGCTACTACGGCCTGTCCAAGTGCTACGGCGAGGATGTCGCCAGCTTCTACTTCGACCGCTACGGCATCGAGACCGTCAGCATTCGCATTGGCTCCTCGTTCGATGAACCGCAGAACCTGCGCATGCTCAGCACCTGGCTGAGCTACGACGACCTGACCCAGCTGATCGAACGCGGCCTGTTCACTGCCGACGTCGGCCACACCGTGGTCTACGGCGCGTCCAACAACCGTACTGTCTGGTGGGACAACCGCTACGCCGAACACCTGGGCTACCAGCCCAAGGACAGCTCGGAAGTATTCCGCGCTGCGGTGGAGGCCAAGCCGACACCCGCCGCCGACGACCCGAGCATGGTCTACCAAGGTGGCGCCTTCGTCGCTGCTGGCCCATTCAGCTGATCCCGCCCTGCCAGGAGGCTCCAGCATGCACTGCGAACTGATCGTCGACGCCCGCAACGGTACGGGTGAAAGCCCGGTGTGGCACCCCAGCGAACAGGCCCTGTACTGGGTCGACATCCCGGCCCGCCAGCTGCACCGCTGGCAGGACGGCACCCATCAGGTCTGGCAGGGCGAGCAGATGCTCGCCTGCATCGCCCGCACCGAACGGGGTTGGGTCGCTGGCATGGAAAGCGGCATCTTCCAGCTGCAGGCCCAGGCCGACGGCAGCCTCGACAGCCGCCTGTTCGCGGCAGTCGAACACCCACAACAGGGCATGCGCTTCAATGATGGCCGCTGCGACCGCCAAGGCCGTTTCTGGGCCGGCAGCATGCTCATGGACATGCAGCAAGGCGCCCATGTCGGCGCGCTGTACCGGGTCGATGGCGAGGGCCAGCTGCACCAGCAGCTCAAGGACATGATCGTGCCCAACGGCCTGGCCTTCAGCCCTGACGGCACACGCATGTACCTGTCCGACTCGCACCCCAACGTGCAGAAGATCTGGCGCTTCGACTACGACATCGACAGCGGCACCCCGCACAACCAGCGGCTGTTCGTCGACATGCGTGCCTTCCCCGGCCGCCCCGACGGCGCCGCCATCGATGCCGACGGCTGCTACTGGATCTGCGGCAACGACGCCGGGCAGATCCACCGTTTCACCCCCGACGGGCGCCTCGACCGCTCGCTCAGCGTGCCGGTGAAGAAACCGGCGATGTGCGCCTTCGGTGGCAGCAACCTCGACACATTGTTCGTCACCTCGATCCGCCCTGCAGGCTGCGACCTCAGCGACCAGCCCCTGGCCGGTGGCGTGTTTGCCCTGCGCCCCGGTGTCCAGGGCCTGGAGGAGCCTGCCTGGCGCGGCTGAACGCGACCTGCACAACACCGCAACACCCAACACTCACGCGCGAAACCAGATAATAAAAACCACGGAGTTTCACCATGACCTTCAAACGCAAGCTGCTTCTTGCCGTACTCCCATTCGCCTTCAGCCTGTCGATGCCGGCCTCGGCACTCGACATCAAGTTCGCCGAGATCCACCCGGCCGGCTACCCGACCGTGGTCGCCGAACAGAACATGGGCAAGAAGCTCGAACAGGCCAGCAATGGCGAAATCACCTTCAAGATGTTCGCCGGCGGCGTGCTGGGCTCGGAGAAGGAAGTGATCGAACAGGCGCAGATCGGTGCGGTGCAGATGACCCGCGTCAGCCTGGGCATCGTCGGCCCGGTGGTGCCGGACGTGAACGTGTTCAACATGCCGTTCGTGTTCCGTGACCATGAGCACATGCGCAAGATCATCGACGGCGACATCGGCCAGGAGATCCTCGACAAGATCACCAACTCCGAATTCAACCTGGTGGCGCTGGCGTGGATGGATGGCGGCTCGCGCAGCCTCTACACCAAGAAGCCGGTACGCAGCCTCGAAGACCTCAAGGGCATGAAGATTCGCGTACAGGGCAACCCGCTGTTCATCGACATGATGAACGCCATGGGCGGCAACGGCATCGCCATGGACACCGGCGAAATCTTCAGCGCCCTGCAGACCGGGGTAATCGACGGCGCCGAGAACAACCCGCCGACCCTGCTCGAACACAACCACTACCAGAGCGCCAAGTACTTCACCCTGACCAATCACCTGATCCTGCCGGAGCCGGTGGTGATGTCCAAGACCACCTGGAACAAGCTCACCCCCGAGCAGCAGGTGCTGGTGAAGAAGGTCGCCCGTGAAGCGCAGATGGAGGAACGCGCGCTGTGGGACGCCAAGTCCGCCGCCAGCGAAGAGAAGCTCAAAGCCGCCGGCGTCGAGTTCATCGCCGTCGACACCAAGCCGTTCTACGACGCCACCGCCCCGGTGCGCGAGAAGTACGGCGCGCAGTACGCCGACCTGATGAAACGTATCGACGCGGTCCAGTAACCCCGGCCCTTTTCCAAGATGACCTCGGCAGTGCGACGCCCGTCGCCCTGCCGCTTTGGTGATGCCTATGAAACTGCTTTTCCTGAGCGTCAACGACACGCTGTACCGCGCCTGCATCTGGGTCGCCGGCCTGTCGATCCTGGCCATGTCGCTGATCATCCCGTGGGGCATCTTTGCCCGCTACGTGCTCGGCACCGGCTCCAGCTGGCCGGAGCCCGTGTCGATCCTGCTGATGGTGCTGTTCACCTTCATCGGCGCCGCCGCCAGCTACCGCGCCGGCGCGCACATGGCGGTGGCGATGATCACCGACCGGCTGCCGGACCCTGTGCGCCGGCTGGTGGCGGTGTTCACGCAACTGTTGATGGTAGGGGTGTGCGTGTTCATGACCTGGTACGGCTACAAGCTGTGCGTGACCACCTGGAACCAGTACATGGCCTCGCTGCCCAGCGTGCGGGTGGGCATGAGCTATGCACCGATCCCGGTCGGCGGCGTGCTGACGCTGATCTTCGTGCTGGAAAAACTCCTGCTGGGCGATCAGAGCCAGCGCAAGGTGGTGCGGTTCGACCTGGTGGAAGAAAACGAGGGGGCGGCGTAAATGGATGCGTTCATACTGTTGGGCAGTTTCATTGCGCTGATCCTGCTGGGCATGCCGGTGGCCTATGCCCTGGGCCTGTCGGCGCTGATCGGCGCCTGGTACATCGACATCCCGCTGCAGGCGATGATGATCCAGGTGGCCAGCGGGGTTAACAAGTTCTCGCTGCTGGCGATTCCGTTCTTCGTTCTCGCCGGCGCGATCATGGCCGAGGGTGGCATGTCGCGGCGCCTGGTGGCGTTCGCCGGGGTGCTGGTGGGCTTCGTGCGCGGCGGGCTGTCGCTGGTCAACATCACTGCGTCGACCTTCTTCGGCGCCATCTCCGGCTCGTCGGTGGCCGACACCGCGTCGGTAGGCTCGGTGCTGATACCGGAAATGGAACGCAAGGGCTACCCGCGCGAATTCTCCACCGCAGTGACCGTCAGCGGCTCGGTGCAGGCATTGCTGACCCCGCCCAGTCACAACTCGGTGCTGTACTCGCTGGCGGCCGGCGGCACGGTGTCGATCGCTTCGCTGTTCATGGCCGGGGTCATGCCCGGGCTGCTGCTGAGCGCGGTGATGATGGGCCTGTGCCTGATCTTCGCCAAGAAACGCAACTACCCCAAGGGCGAGGTGATCCCGCTGCGCCAGGCGTTGAAGATTGCCGGTGAGGCACTGTGGGGCCTGATGGCCATGGTGATCATCCTCGGCGGCATTCTGTCCGGCGTGTTCACCGCCACCGAATCGGCGGCCGTGGCGGTGGTGTGGTCGTTCTTCGTGACCATGTTCATCTACCGCGACTACAAGTGGCGCGACCTGCCCAAGCTGATGCACCGCACGGTGCGGACCATTTCGATCGTGATGATCCTGATCGGCTTCGCCGCCAGCTTCGGCTACGTGATGACCCTGATGCAGATCCCGTCGAAGATCACCACGGCGTTCCTGACCCTGTCGGACAACCGTTACGTGATCCTGATGTGCATCAACTTCATGCTCCTGCTGCTGGGCACGGTGATGGACATGGCCCCGCTGATCCTGATCCTCACGCCGATCCTGCTGCCGGTGATTACCGGTATCGGCGTCGACCCGGTGCACTTCGGCATGATCATGCTGGTCAACCTGGGGATCGGGCTGATCACGCCGCCAGTGGGTGCGGTGCTGTTCGTCGGCTCAGCGATTGGCAAAGTCAGCATCGAGGCCACGGTGAAGGCGCTGCTGCCGTTCTACCTGGCGCTGTTCCTGGTGCTGATGGCGGTGACCTACATTCCGGCCATTTCCCTGTGGTTGCCGAGCGTGGTCTTGTAATCGCAACGGGGGCCGCTTTGCGGCCCATCGCAGGCAAGCTCCCACAGGGACCGCGCCATGCTGAGGGCTTGCGCCCCCCCTGTGGGAGCTGGCTTGCCTGCGATGGGCTGCGCAGCAGCCCCAGGTTCTCTCAGCAAACGGATCCTGCACATGGCTGCCCCCTCTTCTGCTGCAACCTTCTTCCCGCGCAAGCTGGCCATCGCCCTGCTCGCCCTGCTGGCCTGTTCGTTCGCCGGCAACCACATTGCCGCACGCATCGCCTTCGACGACGACACCGGCGTGCTGCTGGCCATCCTCTGCCGCTCGGGCATCACCTTCCTGGCGCTGGCCAGCCTGGTGCTGTGGCAGCGCCAGCCGCTGGGCCTGCCAGCCGGCACACGGCGCTGGCAACTGCTGCTGGGCCTGCTGATCGCCACCCAGAGCCTGTGCCTGTATTCGGCAGTGGCGCGCATTCCGGTGGCCCTGGCGCTACTGGTAGGCAACACCTTCCCCATGCTCCTGGCACTGCTCACCTGGGCGCTGGGCGGTGCCCGCCCGAGCGGGCGTACGCTGCTGTTCATGGGGCTGATCCTGTGTGGCCTGGTACTGGCGCTGGATGTACCGGCACGGCTGACCGACGGTAGCGACGCCAACCCGCACTGGGCCTTGGGCGTGGGCCTGGCGTTCTGCGCCGCCTGTGTGTTCGCCTGCGCCCTGTGGATCACCGACCACAAGCTGGCCGCCGTGCGCGGCCCGGTACGCAGCCTGCTGACCTTGCTGATCGTGTTCGCCAGCATGCTGGTCGCGGGCATCAGCGGCGTGATGCCTGCCGGTTTGTCGTTGCCGGGCAGCGCCAGCGGCTGGATGGCGCTGGCCAGCCTGGTGGTGTTGTATGGCGTGGCCTTCACCTTGCTGTTCGTCTGCGTGCCGAAACTGAACATGGCGCAGAACGCGCCGGTGATGAACGTCGAACCCATCGCCACCTTGCTGCTGGGCTGGGCGTTGCTCGACCAGCAACTCAGTGGCTCGCAATTGATTGGCGGCGCCGTGGTGGTGTGCGGCATCGTCCTGCTGACCTACCGGAGGCCCTGATGAGCGTCCCCCTGCTGCACCTGCAAGACCGCCTGACCCGCCTGAGCATCGCCCCCGCGCTGGGCGCCAGCCTGGCCAACTGGCAGGCCAGAGCCACCGGCCAGGCGCTGCTGCGCCCTGCCGACGAGGCCGCCCTGGCCAGTGGCAACCCACGACGCCTGGGCTGCTACCCGCTGGCACCGTGGTCCAACCGCATCGCCCAGGGTGGCTTCCTGCGCCCTGACGGCTGGCTGGCCCTGGCACCCAACACCGGGCATGACCCTTACCCGATCCACGGCAGCGCCTGGCAGCAGGCCTGGCAGGTGGAGCACCACAGCGAGCGCCGTGCCCGCTTGAGCCTCGATAGCACTGTGCCGTTCGCCTACCGGGCGACGCTCGATGTTCACCTGCACGAGGGCTGCCTGCACATCGATCTGCACGTGACGCACCTGGATTTGGCCGCCACGTGGTACGGGCTGGGGCTGCATCCCTACTTTCCGCGCCATGGCGATACGCGATTGCATGCACAGGCGAGCAGCGTATGGCTGGCCGAGCATGGCGCGTTGCCGTCCCGGCAAGCTGAGCCACCTGATCACTGGAACTTCGCCAGCGCGCGGACGCTGCCGACTACGGTGGTCGACCATGCCTTCAGCGGATGGCCCGGCACCTGCGTGATCGAACAACCGGGCGCGGGGTATCGGCTGGTGTGCAGCGCCAGCGGGGCCGAGCATTTTCTGTTGTTCTGCCCGCATGAGCAGCCGTTCTTCTGTTTCGAGCCGGTGAGCCACCCGATCAATGCGCATCACTTGCCAGGGCGACCGGGATTGCGATTGTTGGAAGAGGGAGAATCAACCAGCCTGGGATTCAGGATGCACTATCAGCCATTGTGACTGCTTGAAATCGAGGCCGCTGTGCGGCCCCGTATCCTCACGCCTTACGCCAGTGCCTCGGGCGACGCTGCCAGCGGCCTTTGCCAAGCCGCCCCTTGCACCTCGCGCGCCACCTTCCACACCAGCACCGCCGCCACGATGTCGAACGCCGCCAGCACCACGAACAGCGGGCTGTATCCGATCTGCGTGACCAGGATGCCGAACACCAGGGTGAACAGCGCCGCGCCCAGGTAGCCGCACATCCCGCCCATGCCGGTCGCAGTCGCCACCTGGTCCTTGCTGAAGGAATCCGACGTGATCGAATACAGCGCGCCCGACAACGTCTGGTGGGCAAAGCCGCCGATGCACAGCAGCAAGATCGCCGTGTAAGGGCTTTCGACCAGGCCGATGCAGGCCGGGCCGATCATGCAGCTGGCACCGAACACCAGCACCATCTTGCGCGAGGTGAACAGCGACACCTTGAAGTAGCGGTGGAACATCGGGCTCAGGTAACCCCCAAGCACACAGCCGATGTCGGCAGCGAGGAACGGCAACCAGGCGAACATCGCCACTTCCTTGATGTTCATGTGCCGCTCGGTCATCAGGTACAGCGGGATCCAGGCGTTGAAGGTCTGCCAGGCCGGCTCGGAGAGAA
This sequence comes from Pseudomonas sp. LRP2-20, assembly GCF_024349685.1. NCBI lineage: Bacteria > Pseudomonadati > Pseudomonadota > Gammaproteobacteria > Pseudomonadales > Pseudomonadaceae > Pseudomonas > Pseudomonas sp. LR2-20. The sequence continues at coordinate 4,762,371 of NZ_AP025944.1, forward strand.
TCCGTGCCGAGGCGATGGCGTAGAAGTTGCGGGTCCTGAAGATGCGCTTCCAGGCGCCCTTCTCGCGCTGCTCGGCCTTGAAGTGGGCTTCCTGGCCGGACAGGATGTAATCCCGCTCCTCGGCGCTCAGGCGTTTCTGATCACGCGGATGCTTGTACAGCAGCATCCACAACAGGGTCCACAGCACACCAGACACGCCGACGATGACGAACGCCAGCTGCCAGCCGCTGTGCAGGATCGCCCACACCACCAGAGGCGGCGCCAGCAGTGCACCCAGCGACGAACCGATGTTGAACCAGCCAATGGCGACCGAGCGCTCCTTGGCCGGGAACCACTCGGTGGTGGCCTTGACCCCGGCAGGCAAGCCGGCGGCCTCGGTCATGCCCAGCAAACCGCGCAGGAACGCCATGCTCTGCCAGCCGCTGGCCAGTGCCGCACCCGCGCAGGCCAGCGACCAGGCCAGGGCGAACACGGCAAACCCCAGCTTGGTGCCGATGAAATCGATGAGCCAGCCGGCGATCGGCTGCATGAGCGCGTAGCACATCTGCCAGGTCGCGACGATCTTGGCGTATTGCTCGGTAGTGATCGAGAGGTCGGTCATCAGCGTGGGGGCTGCCACCGAGAGGGTGTTACGGGCGAGGTAGTTGACGACGAGCCCGGCCGTGACAAGGCTGACCATCCACCAACGGATGCCTTTGATCTTCATTGTTCACCTGAATCTTATTTTTAGAGTGACGGGTGATTTGGCTCATTCGCCGGCAGGGCTAAATGAGACAAATTGTTTCAGGCGAAGAGTGCCACGTCATAGGTCGTCGTACAACAACAATTATTCATGACTGAAAAAATGCGGTCTTCGCATTAGGACCAAAGAAAATCCAGTTGCGTTGTACGATCTCAAAGGTCAATCCAATTGGCGAGCCCGCAGGTCCTGCGCCAGCAGGTCGATGAACGAACGCACCTTGGCCGAGCCGTACTTGCTCTCGCGGTGCAAGATGTGGATGGGCCAGGGCGCTTCTTCGTAGTCGGCTAGAATGACCTGCAACTGGCCGCTGGCCAGTTCATCGACCACCTGGTACGACAGCAGCCGGGCGATGCCCAACCCGCCCACTGCAGCAGCGATCGCACCGTCGTTGCTGGTGACCGTCAGCCGCGGCTTCATGCGCACCAGGGTCGGCTCGTCGGCCAGGCCGAAGCGCCAGCCGGCCCGTGGCGAGAGGTTGGTGGTAGCGATCACTGAATGGTCCGGCAAGTCCGACGGGTGCTGTGGCTCGCCCATGCGTTCGAGGTAGTCGGGCGATGCGCACAGCATCCGCCGCACCCGGCCCACACGCAGGGCCTTGAGGCCGGAGTCGGGCAGCGGCCCGATGCGTACGGCCACGTCCATGCCCTCCTCGACCATGTTCACCACGCGGTCGAGGAAGTACGCCGATACGTCGACCTCGGGGTATTGCTGCAAGTAGCGCACGATACAGGGCATGACGAACTTCTTGCCGAACAGGATCGGCGCGGTGATCGCCAGTTCACCCTTGGGCTTGGCGTTGATACCGGCGGCGGCTTCGTTGGCTTCGTGGATGCTGGCCAGAATGTTGCGGGTGTCTTCCAGATAGCGGCTGCCGGCCTCGGTCAGGCGCACGCTGCGGGTGGTGCGCAGCAGCAGCTTGACCCCGATCTGTTCTTCGAGAGCGCTGACAGCACGGGTAACGGCAGCGGGTGAGATGTCCAGGCGGCGGGCGGCAGCGGCGAAGCTTTCCAGTTCGCCGACGGCGACGAACACCTTCATCAGGTGGATCTGGTCCATGCGCGCTCCTGGGTATCGGGGATGCGGGGATTATCGATTATCTGGGCAATTTTCGCTGCCCGTTCCGGCCTCTTCGCGGGTGAACCCGCTCCCACAGGTTCAATGCTTACCTCAAGGCATGCGCAATCCCTGTGGGAGCGGGCGTGCCCGCGAAAGGGCCAGCACCAGCAACCTCATAGCTCCAGCACCAACGCCTGGGCCGGCACCGCACAACAGATCAGCGCAGTGCCCTCCTCTGGCATTTCTGCGGGCGGATTCGGGTAATGAACCTGCCCACTCAACACCTTGGTCTTGCAGGTACCACAGGACCCACCCCGGCAACTGAAGTCTGGTGCCAGCCCGCGCGCCTCGGCCAATTCCAGCAACGTCCCGCTACCCGGTACCCAACGCGCCTCCTTGGCAGAGCTGGCAAAATACACCGGTACCGGCTCGCTGGCAGCCGGTGGCTGTTGCAACGTCGGCTGGTTGTCATCGCCATGCCGGCGCAACGTCGATGGCCCGAAGGCTTCGGCATGAATACGCGCATCCGGCACATGCACGCCGCGCAGCCCTTCATACAGGTCCTGGGTGAAGCTGGCCGGGCCACACAGGTAAAAGTCGTAATCATCCAGTGCCAGCATTGCCTTGACCTGTTCGATGCCCAGGCGCCCGGCGTGCTCGTAGTCACGCCCTTGCACGGCCTCTGGCTCCGGCTGGCTCAGCGAGCGATGCACACTCAAGCGTGCCCCCGCCCGCCGACGCAACGCTGCCAGCTCCTGTTGAAACGGCAGATCAGCCAGGCTGCGTGCGCCATGGAACAGGTGGACACCGCGCCCCTCCTCGCTCGCCAGCAGCTCGCGCAGCATGGCGATCAGTGGCGTGATGCCCACCCCAGCTGCGATCAGCACGATGGGCCGCTCGATGGTGCTGGCCAGCGTGAAGCTGCCCATCGGCATCCGTACGTCCAGCATGTCGCCGACCTTGACCTGCTCATGCAGATAGCGCGATGCCGGCCCCTGCGCCTTGACGCTGATGCGCAGGTAGCCATCGGATGGCGCGCAAGACAGGCTGTAGGTACGAATCAGCGGTGCATCGCCGCCCAGTGGGATACGCACCGGAATGTGCTGGCCGGGCGAGAACGCCACCGGTTCATCGGCCGCGAGGTAGAACGAGCGGATATCGCGACTCTCCTGCTCGATGCGCGCTACCCGCCAGGCCAGCCACTGATGCTGCCGCTCACGTTGCTGCAGCTTCTGTTCGGCCTCGGCCCAGGTGCCGGTCATGAGGCTGGTTGGCGCGTACTCCTGGAACGCCCATCGCAAGCTTACCGCCGCCGGGCGGACCACCACTTGCTCGACATCCAGCGTCCACAACCGCTCGGCCCCCTCGAAGGCATTGATCAGCGGGCTGTGGAGTATCACCGCGGTGCGACCGCTCACCTGCAACACATCGCCACTGCTGAAATCGACGAACAACAGCCCGGCCTGCGGATTCTCCAGCAGGTTGCCCAGGGTATTGAAATGCAGGTTGCCGGCATAGTCCGGAATGGTCAGGCGGTTGCCTTCGACCCTGACGAAACCAGGCCGGCCCCCACGGTGCGAGACATCTACAGAACGCTGGCCGTCAGCGTGATCGATATAACTGGCGACGAACATCGTGTCGGCGTTGGCGATCATCCGGGTGGTCATGGCATCCAGCGCTTGCGCATCGATCCGCCCTTGCGCCGGCTCATCGACCCGGGAGTATTCACGCAGCTGGATATACTGCGGGCAATTGCCGAAAGCCTGCTCAACCTGCACCTGCAGCGCACCACTTGCGGCCTGTGCAATCTGCCCATTGATGCGGTTGCGCCGGCGCGTATGCAGCTCGATGCCGAGCAGGCCGATAGCCTCGCCAGCCGCCAGCCCTGGCGTTGCCGGATCGTCGCTGGCAAGCTGGGTGTCAATCAGCAACTGCCGTGGGTCGGGCGAGCTGATGAAACCCTCCCGGCCTTCCAGCAAGGTCGCCCAGGGCCTGCCGCGAGGGTCCACCGTACCTGCGACGATGAATGGCAGTTGCTGGTAGAAAGTGCGGTGCTGGTCGGGCATGTAGTCACGGATGACCTTCTGCCCGAACACTTCCATGCGCTCCGATACACCGACCTGCTCCTGCAGGCGTTTCTCGCCGGCATGCCAGGGCGAGGTGCGATGGTTGGGGAGTTGCTGCATGGCGGCAGTCCTCGCGTAGGTGGCGGCTCAGACGCTGGTCTGCAGGCCGATGGCGGTGCGTGGCATGGCAACAAAGCCAGGCAACGCTTCGATCCGAGCCAGCCAGGCGCGGACGTTGGGATAGGGTTCCAGCGAGACATTGCCCTCAGGGGCGTGGGCGATGTACGAGTAGTTGGCGACATCGGCGATGGTCGGTTGATTGCCGACCAGGAAAGCAGACTTGGCCAGTTCGGCGTCCATCACCTTGAGCAAGGTGTGCGCACGACCGATGACTTCGTCGGTATTGAACGAAGCGCCGAACACGGTCACCAGGCGGGCTGCGGCAGGGCCAAAGGCCAGTGGCCCGGCGGCAACCGACAGCCAGCGCTGCACGCGGGCGGCATTCAGCGGGTCATGGGGCAGCCACTTGCCCGCCTTGTCGTAGGTGCTGGCCAGGTAGACCAGAATGGCGTTGGAGTCAGCGATGACGGTGCCGTTGTCATCGATCACCGGCACCTGGCCGAACGGGTTGAGGGCGAGGAAGTCCGGCTGCTTGTGCGCGCCTTTGGCCAGGTCGACGAATACCTGTTCGCTGGGCAGGCCGAGCAGCGACAGCATCAGCTCGATACGGTGGGCATGGCCGGACTTGGGGAAGTTGTAGAGTTTGATCATGGGCTGGGCTCCAGAAAGGCACCGGGGTGGTGCCAGCTGGAGCCCATCCTGCGCCGATTCGGCGGGCAGCAGAATCAGTGCAAGGAGCAAACCATAATTTCGCTCGGCGAAATAATCCGCGAATCAGTGCCGCGACTGCTTCTGATAGCGATATAGACCGCGCGCAGCTTCGACCACGTGAGGCACGCAGGCCTGCAGCTCATCGAAGCTCATGGCATCGAGCAACTCGAAGTTATCTTCCAGACCATGCAGTGAAATCGCCTTGAGCAGCTGATCCTGCTCTGGCGGTAGCTCGCCCCAACCGGCTACCTGTGTGCCACGCATGTAGCCGAAGCACCACTCTTCCATGATGATCGCCGGACCTTCCTCTGCCTCACTCTCTTCAAACACCGGCTCGAAGCCGTCGAGGTTCTCCGCCAGTTGCTCGGCGACCTGGTAGGCATAGCGCAGCATCAAGGCGGTGTAGGCCTCTTCATGGGCAGGTTTCTTGAATTTCGGTACCTTGCCGCCGGCGACTGTGGGCAGCCATTGCTCTGGCAGCACGTCGACCGGAGAGCTGGCCAAGGCAGTGAAAAAGCCGTTGAGCTCGGCCAGGTTGAGCACCGAATAGTCGTTGCCGTAGGTGATCAGCAGGTCTTCGAGGCGGGCGAGTTCTTTTTCGCTGAGGGCGGGGAGCATGTGCGGGCGTCCTGGGGTGAAGATTTGCGTGCACCCTAGCACATGGCGTTCAGCAGGAGGGATTTGTTGCCTGTACAAAAGCAATCGCCGGCAAACCAGCCCCCATCAGGTCCTGCACTGGCCATGAGGCCAGTGAAATACCTGTGGGAGCCGGCTTGCCGGCGATGAGGCCGTTAAGCCTTATACCGCCAGCGCGCGCTCACGCAGCTCGCTGTTGAGGATGCGGTCGTTCTCGCTGTAATCCACCGGGCAGTCGATCACGTGCACACCTGGGGTCTTGATGCAGTGCTCGAGCAGCGGCAGGAAGGCTTCGGCGCTTTCCACGCGGTGGCCATTGGCACCGTAGGCTTCGGCGTACTTGACGAAGTCCGGGTTGCCGTAGTCCAGGCCGAAATCGGTGAAGCCCATGTTGGCCTGCTTCCAGCGGATCATGCCGTAGCCGTCGTCACGCAGGATCACCACGGTGATGTGCATGCCCAGACGCACAGCCGTTTCCAGCTCCTGGCTGTTCATCATGAAGCCGCCGTCGCCACACACCGAGATCACCGGGCGGTCCGGGTAGACCAGGTGCGAAGCCATCGCCGAAGGCAGGCCGGCGCCCATGGTCGCCAGGGCGTTGTCGAGCAGCACGGTATTCGGCTTGTGCGCCTTGTAGTTGCGGGCGAACCAGATCTTGTAGATGCCGTTGTCCAGGGCAACGATGCCTTCGGACGGCAGTACGCGACGGATGTCGGCAACCATACGCTGCGGGTAGACCGGGAAGCGGTTGTCGTCGGCACCTTCGGCGATCTGTGCTTCGTTGGCTTCACGGATCGCCATCAGGCGGGTGAAGTCCCAGTGCGCGGTATCGTTCAGCGCTTCGCTGATCTGCCATACGGCGTTGGCGATGTCACCGATCACTTCGACCTGCGGGAAGTACACGGCATCGACTTCAGCCGAGCGGAAGCTGATGTGGATGACTTCGGTACCGCCACGGACCATGAAGAACGGCGGCTTCTCGATCACGTCGTGGCCGATGTTGATGATCAGGTCGGCCGCTTCGATGGCGCGGTGGACGAAGTCACCGGACGACAGCGCAGCGTTGCCGAGGAAGCGCGGGTGGCGCTCGTCGACCACACCTTTACCCATCTGGGTGGTGATGAACGGGATGCCGGTCTTGTCGATCAGCTGCTTGAGGACCTTGGCGGTCATCTTGCGGTTGGCGCCGGCGCCGATCACCAGGATCGGGCTGCGGGCCTTCTGCAGTTTCTCCACGGCGGCGTCGATGGCCACGTGCTCGGCCAGCGGGCGACGGTGCAGGCTGCGCGGGATCGGCAGGGCGTCGGTCTGCTCGGCGGCGATGTCTTCAGGCAGCTCCAGGTGCACGGCGCCCGGCTTTTCTTCTTCAGCCAGGCGGAACGCTTCGCGCATGCGGGCCGGGATGTTGTCGGCCGAGGCGAACTGGTGGGTGTACTTGGTGATGGGGTCCATCATGCCGCACACGTCAATGATCTGGAAGCGGCCTTGCTTGGACTTCTTGATCGGCTTCTGGCCGGTGATCATCATCATCGGCATACCGCCCAGGTAGGCGTAGGCACTGGCGGTTACCAGGTTGGTTGCGCCAGGGCCCAGGGTCGACAGGCTGACGCCGGTCTTGCCGGTCAGGCGGCCATAGGTGGCGGCCATGAAGCCCGCGGACTGCTCGTGACGGGTCAGAACCAGCTTGATCTTCGACTTGCGCAGGGATTCCAGCAGGTCGAGGTTTTCCTCACCAGGAATGCCGAACACATACTCGACACCTTCGTTTTCCAGGCATTGCACAACGACATCGGCGGCCTTGGCCATCTTGCTTGTAACCTCAAGTGATCGGACGGTGGAAGTCCAGAAATGCGCAGCACGGTACGCTGGCATCGCTCGATTCGGGGGCCAGGATTGCCCCGAACTTAAGTCTTGACGCAGCCTAAGCGCGAACAAGTCACGTTAATTTGCGAGAAATATTGTCGCACCGTACGAACGGTGCCGATAGGAGGATACAGACAAAAGACATTTGGCTGCAGTGCCAAAGCGCCGCATTAGCGAAGGGCGGAAAAGACAAAACCCCTACCTGCATGCGCAGATAGGGGTTTTGCGAAATGAATCTTGACGATGACCTACTCTCACATGGGGAAACCCCACACTACCATCGGCGATGCATCGTTTCACTACTGAGTTCGGGATGGGATCAGGTGGTTCCAATGCTCTATGGTCGTCAAGAAATTCTGTAGCCAGAATGTCCCGTTGGACAGCCCAGCGAATTCGGATATGCGATATTTGTGATGTTGCTGCGAACTTTCGGTTCGTTTCGTCTTCACCACCGCAATCTGCGCTAGCAAATTGCTTGGGTGTTATATGGTCAAGCCTCACGGGCAATTAGTATTGGTTAGCTCAACGCCTCACAGCGCTTACACACCCAACCTATCAACGTCGTAGTCTTCGACGGCCCTTTAGGGGATTCAAGATCCCAGTGAGATCTCATCTTGAGGCAAGTTTCCCGCTTAGATGCTTTCAGCGGTTATCTCTTCCGAACATAGCTACCCGGCAATGCCACTGGCGTGACAACCGGAACACCAGAGGTTCGTCCACTCCGGTCCTCTCGTACTAGGAGCAGCCCCTCTCAAATCTCAAACGTCCACGGCAGATAGGGACCGAACTGTCTCACGACGTTCTAAACCCAGCTCGCGTACCACTTTAAATGGCGAACAGCCATACCCTTGGGACCGGCTTCAGCCCCAGGATGTGATGAGCCGACATCGAGGTGCCAAACACCGCCGTCGATATGAACTCTTGGGCGGTATCAGCCTGTTATCCCCGGAGTACCTTTTATCCGTTGAGCGATGGCCCTTCCATACAGAACCACCGGATCACTAAGACCTACTTTCGTACCTGCTCGACGTGTTTGTCTCGCAGTCAAGCGCGCTTTTGCCTTTATACTCTACGACCGATTTCCGACCGGTCTGAGCGCACCTTCGTACTCCTCCGTTACTCTTTGGGAGGAGACCGCCCCAGTCAAACTACCCACCATACACTGTCCTCGATCCGGATAACGGACCTGAGTTAGAACCTCAAAGTTGCCAGGGTGGTATTTCAAGGATGGCTCCATGAGAACTGGCGTCCCCACTTCAAAGCCTCCCACCTATCCTACACAAGCAAATTCAAAGTCCAGTGCAAAGCTATAGTAAAGGTTCACGGGGTCTTTCCGTCTAGCCGCGGATACACTGCATCTTCACAGCGATTTCAATTTCACTGAGTCTCGGGTGGAGACAGCGCCGCCATCGTTACGCCATTCGTGCAGGTCGGAACTTACCCGACAAGGAATTTCGCTACCTTAGGACCGTTATAGTTACGGCCGCCGTTTACCGGGGCTTCGATCAAGAGCTTCGCTTGCGCTAACCCCATCAATTAACCTTCCGGCACCGGGCAGGCGTCACACCCTATACGTCCACTTTCGTGTTTGCAGAGTGCTGTGTTTTTAATAAACAGTCGCAGCGGCCTGGTATCTTCGACCGGCATGGGCTTACGGAGCAAGTCCTTCACCCTCGCCGGCGCACCTTCTCCCGAAGTTACGGTGCCATTTTGCCTAGTTCCTTCACCCGAGTTCTCTCAAGCGCCTTGGTATTCTCTACCTAACCACCTGTGTCGGTTTGGGGTACGGTTCCCAGTTATCTGAAGCTTAGGAGCTTTTCTTGGAAGCATGGCATCAACCACTTCGCGCTCTAAAGAGCACTCGTCATCAGCTCTCGGCCTTGAAATCCCGGATTTGCCTAAGATTTCAGCCTACCACCTTAAACTTGGACAACCAACGCCAAGCTGGCCTAGCCTTCTCCGTCCCTCCATCGCAATAACTGGAAGTACAGGAATATTAACCTGTTTTCCATCGACTACGCTTTTCAGCCTCGCCTTAGGGACCGACTAACCCTGCGTCGATTAACGTTGCGCAGGAAACCTTGGTCTTTCGGCGTGCGAGTTTTTCACTCGCATTGTCGTTACTCATGTCAGCATTCGCACTTCTGATACCTCCAGCAAGCTTCTCAACTCACCTTCACAGGCTTACAGAACGCTCCTCTACCGCATCACCCTAAGGTGATACCCGTAGCTTCGGTGCATGGTTTGAGCCCCGTTACATCTTCCGCGCAGGCCGACTCGACTAGTGAGCTATTACGCTTTCTTTAAAGGATGGCTGCTTCTAAGCCAACCTCCTAGCTGTCTAAGCCTTCCCACATCGTTTCCCACTTAACCATGACTTTGGGACCTTAGCTGACGGTCTGGGTTGTTTCCCTTTTCACGACGGACGTTAGCACCCGCCGTGTGTCTCCCATGCTCGGCACTTGTAGGTATTCGGAGTTTGCATCGGTTTGGTAAGTCGGGATGACCCCCTAGCCGAAACAGTGCTCTACCCCCTACAGTGATACATGAGGCGCTACCTAAATAGCTTTCGAGGAGAACCAGCTATCTCCGAGCTTGATTAGCCTTTCACTCCGATCCACAGGTCATCCGCTAACTTTTCAACGGTAGTCGGTTCGGTCCTCCAGTCAGTGTTACCTAACCTTCAACCTGCCCATGGATAGATCGCCCGGTTTCGGGTCTATACCCAGCGACTAAACGCCCTATTAAGACTCGCTTTCGCTACGCCTCCCCTATTCGGTTAAGCTCGCCACTGAATATAAGTCGCTGACCCATTATACAAAAGGTACGCAGTCACCTAACAAGTAGGCTCCCACTGCTTGTACGCATACGGTTTCAGGTTCTATTTCACTCCCCTCTCCGGGGTTCTTTTCGCCTTTCCCTCACGGTACTGGTTCACTATCGGTCAGTCAGTAGTATTTAGCCTTGGAGGATGGTCCCCCCATGTTCAGACAAAGTTTCTCGTGCTCCGTCCTACTCGATTTCATTGACAAGAGATTTTCGTGTACGGGGCTATCACCCACTATGGCCGCACTTTCCAGAGCGTTCCACTAATCTCAAATCAACTTAAGGGCTGGTCCCCGTTCGCTCGCCACTACTAAGGGAATCTCGGTTGATTTCTTTTCCTCAGGGTACTTAGATGTTTCAGTTCCCCTGGTTCGCCTCTTGCACCTATGTATTCAGTACAAGATACTCAGCTTATGCTGAGTGGGTTCCCCCATTCAGAGATCTCTGGATCACAGTCTGTTTGCCGACTCCCCAAAGCTTATCGCAGGCTACCACGTCTTTCATCGCCTCTGACTGCCAAGGCATCCACCGTATGCGCTTCTTCACTTGACCATATAACCCCAAGCAATCTGGTTATACTGTGAAGACGACATTCGCCGAAAATTCGCATGTTGCTCATTGCTGAGCAGAACTCACAAATTTTACCTTAGCCTGATCCACCAGCAGTGAAACTGGTGTTCAGTCTATATCTATCACATATCCGAATTTTTAAAGAACGATCTGACAGAAGTCAGAAATCAACATTCGATCTGAATGCTCATTTCTAAGCTCTGATCAACTGTGCCTTCAACCATGAATCAAGCAATTCGTGTGGGAGCTCATCAGCAGGCTGATGTCGTCGATTAAGGAGGTGATCCAGCCGCAGGTTCCCCTACGGCTACCTTGTTACGACTTCACCCCAGTCATGAATCACACCGTGGTAACCGTCCTCCCGAAGGTTAGACTAGCTACTTCTGGTGCAACCCACTCCCATGGTGTGACGGGCGGTGTGTACAAGGCCCGGGAACGTATTCACCGCGACATTCTGATTCGCGATTACTAGCGATTCCGACTTCACGCAGTCGAGTTGCAGACTGCGATCCGGACTACGATCGGTTTTGTGAGATTAGCTCCACCTCGCGGCTTGGCAACCCTCTGTACCGACCATTGTAGCACGTGTGTAGCCCAGGCCGTAAGGGCCATGATGACTTGACGTCATCCCCACCTTCCTCCGGTTTGTCACCGGCAGTCTCCTTAGAGTGCCCACCATAACGTGCTGGTAACTAAGGACAAGGGTTGCGCTCGTTACGGGACTTAACCCAACATCTCACGACACGAGCTGACGACAGCCATGCAGCACCTGTGTCAGAGTTCCCGAAGGCACCAATCCATCTCTGGAAAGTTCTCTGCATGTCAAGGCCTGGTAAGGTTCTTCGCGTTGCTTCGAATTAAACCACATGCTCCACCGCTTGTGCGGGCCCCCGTCAATTCATTTGAGTTTTAACCTTGCGGCCGTACTCCCCAGGCGGTCAACTTAATGCGTTAGCTGCGCCACTAAAATCTCAAGGATTCCAACGGCTAGTTGACATCGTTTACGGCGTGGACTACCAGGGTATCTAATCCTGTTTGCTCCCCACGCTTTCGCACCTCAGTGTCAGTATCAGTCCAGGTGGTCGCCTTCGCCACTGGTGTTCCTTCCTATATCTACGCATTTCACCGCTACACAGGAAATTCCACCACCCTCTACCGTACTCTAGCTTGCCAGTTTTGGATGCAGTTCCCAGGTTGAGCCCGGGGCTTTCACATCCAACTTAACAAACCACCTACGCGCGCTTTACGCCCAGTAATTCCGATTAACGCTTGCACCCTCTGTATTACCGCGGCTGCTGGCACAGAGTTAGCCGGTGCTTATTCTGTCGGTAACGTCAAAACAGCAAGGTATTAACTTACTGCCCTTCCTCCCAACTTAAAGTGCTTTACAATCCGAAGACCTTCTTCACACACGCGGCATGGCTGGATCAGGCTTTCGCCCATTGTCCAATATTCCCCACTGCTGCCTCCCGTAGGAGTCTGGACCGTGTCTCAGTTCCAGTGTGACTGATCATCCTCTCAGACCAGTTACGGATCGTCGCCTTGGTGAGCCATTACCCCACCAACTAGCTAATCCGACCTAGGCTCATCTGATAGCGCAAGGCCCGAAGGTCCCCTGCTTTCTCCCGTAGGACGTATGCGGTATTAGCGTTCCTTTCGAAACGTTGTCCCCCACTACCAGGCAGATTCCTAGGCATTACTCACCCGTCCGCCGCTGAATCAAGGAGCAAGCTCCCGTCATCCGCTCGACTTGCATGTGTTAGGCCTGCCGCCAGCGTTCAATCTGAGCCATGATCAAACTCTTCAGTTCAATACTGCTTGGGTTTTTAAGAAACCCTAAACTTGGCTCAGCAATCTCAAATGACTATGTGATTTCTCGCATGGCCACTTGTGATGCTGATAATCTTTGTGACTATCAGTCCGTACTCACAAGCACCCACACGAATTGCTTGATTCGATTTGTTAAAGAGCGTTTGGTTAAGAGCCTTTCGTCTCAACCGAGGCGCGCATTCTACGCCTTCCTCATTTGCTGTCAAGCGATTATTTTGAAGTTTTTTCGAAGCTGCTTTCTTTCAAAAGCGTTCAACTTCAACAACTTACCGCCTGCCTCGTTGCGTTCAACGCTGCGAGGAGGCGAATAATACGCGCTTTGAAATCAGAGTCAACACCTTGATCTGAAAAAACTTTCGATCTTCTTCTGCGGCGACCTGGCAACTAAATGCATGAAGCACCGCTCTGTAGAGAAACAACCCGTGGAGCGTAACGGCCATGAGCAATGCCCAGAGCGAGAAGACCCCAGGCCTGTCGGCGGACGAAGAGAAGGAAGTCAGCCTCAACCAGCCGCCGCGGGCCGCGGTATTGCACGAGATCATTCGGGCCCAGGGCGACCTGGAACTGGAGCGCACCCTCGCGGCATTGTGGTGGTCCGCCCTGGCCGCAGGCCTGACCATGGGCCTGTCACTGATGGCCATGGGGCTGTTCTATGCCCGACTGCCTGAAGGTGACAGCGCGCAGGTCATTGCCAGCATCGGCTACAGCGCCGGCTTTCTTGCAGTGATCCTGGCACGCCAGCAATTGTTCACGGAAAACACCCTTACTGCCGTACTCCCCGTCATGACCACGCCTACCCTGGCCAACCTCGGGCGCTTGCTGCGGCTGTGGGGCGTGGTGCTGCTGGGCAATCTGGCGGGCACCTTGCTGGTGGCATGGGTCATGCTCGAACTGCCGATCTTCGACAGCAAGACCGACGTGGCCTTCCTCGAGGTCGGGCGCAAGGTGATGAAGAACGACATCAGCCAGATGTTCGCCAAAGGCATCGTTTCGGGCTGGATGATCGCTACCATGGTCTGGATGATCCCGTCGATGGAGCAGGCCAAGATCTGGATCATCCTGTTGATCACCTACCTGATGGCCCTGGGCGATTTCACCCATATCGTCGTCGGCTCAGTGGAGGTTTCGTACCTGGTGTGGGCCGGCGACGAAACCTGGCGCAGCTTCTGGCTGTCATTCGCCTTGCCGACCCTGGCCGGCAACATCATCGGCGGCAGCTGCATCTTCGCCCTGATCAGCCATGCTCAGGTACGCAGCGACAGCGGCAAACCACCATCGCAACTACTGAAGGAAGAAGAGCATCAGCACCGGGACTGAACTCAGCGCGCCGCCAGCGCCCGTTCGACCGCCCTGCCCCGCTGCCGCGCCGGATGCGGCTGCCACCAGTTCTGCCCCTCGTGAGGTGAATCGATGCTGACCCGCTCCCCCATCTGCGGCGTGCTCAGCCGCACCTGGGCCGCCGCTGCCAGGCTGACGATGCGTTCGAATGGTTCCTGCCAGCCGTGGATGGACAGATCGAAGGTGCCGTTATGGATTGGCAGCATCCAGCGCCCGAGCAGATCCAGATGCGCCTGCAGGCTTTGTTCAGGCTGCATGTGGACGTTGGGCCAGGCCACGTTGTAGGCACCGGTCTCGATCAGCGTCAGGTCGAACGGGCCAAAGCGCTCGCCGATTTCGGCAAAACCGGCGAAGTACCCCGTGTCACCGCTGAAGAACACGCGTGTCTGGTCGTCTATCAGCACCCAGGAGGCCCACAAGGTCCGGTTACTGTCGAATAGCCCACGCCCTGAGAAGTGTTGCGCGGGCGTCGCGATGAAACGCACACCCTCCACTTCGGTTTCCTGCCACCAGTCCAGCTGCGTGACCTTGGCCGCAGGCACACCCCACTCGATCAGCAAGTCACCCACCCCGAGCGGGGCCAGAAATCGCTCGGCACGCGGGGCCAATCGGCGTATCGCCTGCTCATCGAGATGGTCGAAATGATCGTGAGACAGGATCACCGCCGTCAGCGGCGGCAACTCGTCCAGCCCCAGCGGTGGCGCATGGAAGCGTAGCGGCCCGGCCCATTGCACCGGCGAGGCGCGCTCGGCGAATACCGGGTCGGTGATGAAGTAGCGACCGCGCAGCTTGAGCAATACTGTGGAGTGGCCCAGGCGCCAGAGGCTATGGTCCGGCGCATCGAGCACCTGCTGGCGGGTCATGGGCTGCACGCTGATCGCCGCCGCCGGCCGGGTTTCTGGCGGTTTGCGCAGCAACAGGTACTTGAGGCCGATGCGCAGCTTCTTCAGCGCGCCATCCTGGGGCAGGCTGGCCTGGTTGTGAAAACGTCCGTCCCGCTGCGGCGCCGATTGGTCGCCAGGATTAGCCATGGGAGCCATGAGCAGCAACACTCCAAGCAAGAGGAAAGGCTTCATGGTACCCCACTGGGATCACATCAACCGTGAAATGGCTTGTAAGGTCATTTTTCGTCGATGAAACACTGTTCAACAATATTCACGTGAGTTATGCGATAAACGGAACCCCGGCAGAAGAACAACGACCATGATGGACAATCGCAGCGGCAAGGGACTTTCATTCGTCAAGCGCATCTATCTGCCGCGCGTCATCGGCCTGGGGATCGGCCTGTTCAGCGTAGCCGCTGCCGTGGCGCCGCTATCGCTGCCAGCCTGGGCTTGGGGATTGCTGCTGTTCAATGGCTTGCTCTGGCCGCATGTCGCCTATCAGTGGGCATCGCGCTCGGCGGCGCCTTATCAGGCAGAACAGCGCAACCTGCTGCTGGACTCGCTACTGGGTGGGTTCTGGACCGCAGCCATGCACTTCAACCCGCTGCCGACCGTGACCGTGCTGTCGATGATGACCATGAACAACGTGGCCGCAGGCGGCAAGCGCCTGATCATTCACGGGGCAATGGCTCAGCTGGTCGGCATGCTGCTGGCCAGTGTGCTGCTGGGCACAGGGCTGCAGTTGAATGCCACGCCACTGCAAATCTACGCCTGCCTGCCAATGTTGACCCTGTATCCGCTGGCGCTGGGCTGGGTCTGCTACCGCCTGGCAATCAAACTGGGCGAACACAAGCGACGCTTGAGCGCCCTGAGCCTGACCGACAGCCTGACCGGCCTGCTCAACCACGGCGCCTGGAAAGACCTGCTGCTGCTCAGGTTCCAGGCCTGCCAGCAACAACAGTCGCCAGCCGTGATCGCGCTGATCGACATCGATCACTTCAAGACCATCAACGACACCTTCGGCCATGTGGTCGGCGATTGCGTGCTGCGCCAGATGAGCGAGGAGCTCAAGCGCAACCTGCGTGAAACCGACCAGGCCGGGCGCTATGGCGGCGATGAGTTCTGCGTGATCCTCCCTGCCTCCAGCGAGGCCCAGGCCTGCCAGGCCATGGAGCGCCTGCGCGAACGGGTCGCCAGCTACCGCAATCCGCAACTGCCGCATCTGCGCATCAGCCTGAGCATCGGCCTGGCGTCCTTCCACACCGACCTGCAGTCCCCCGAGCACTGGCTGGAACAGGCCGACAAGGCGCTGTACAGCGCCAAGCGCCGCGGGCGCGACCAGGTCAATTTTGCCCAAGGCGAAGCCACCCCGCTCAGGCTGGCCTATCCTGACTGAACCTCCTTGCTGATTGACCGGCGGGGGACTGCAGTCATCAAGGAGTTGTCGCGCATGGCCAGGACCGCCAGCCCTCCCCCACGTCTTCAGGTCCGCCGCCTGATCGGCGTTTTCTGCGTAGTCTTCGGCCTCGCTTGCCTGGTCACCCTGGGTGCACTGTTCAACATCGCGGCTACCCTCGACCAGCAGGAGCAACAACGCAGTGCCTTCCATGCCACCCAGGCGCTGGAGCAACGCCTGCTGGCCTCGCGGCAGTTTCTGTCGAGCTACGCGGTATGGGACGCGGCCTTCGAGCACCTGGCTGGCAAGGTCGACTGGCAGTGGGCCTATGCACAAAAGAACGTCGGGGAATCGCTCTACAGCGCCAGCGGTTACGAAGGGGTATTCGTGGTCGAAGACCAGCGCACCACCTACGCGCTGTTCAAGGGTGCGCCTACCGAGGCCGCTGCGGGCAGTTTCATCGATGCCCCCCTGGCTGAAATCATCGCTGCTGCGCGCGCGGCCGCCAGCGCCCGCGAGCAGGTCACCCGTTTCGTCATGTTCAACAACTGGCCAGCGGTACTCAGCGCCGCCGCCGTACGCCCGGACAAGGACGTCACCGCAGCAGAAGTGAGCCAGGCACCGGTCATGCTGTTCGTCGACCAGCTTACCGAGGCCAAACTCGCGCGCCTGGGCAAAGGCGCGGGCCTTGAGCGCATGCATATAGAAAAGATCGAAGAGCACACCCACGGTCACCCGCATATTGCCCTGGGCGATACCGGTTATCGCCTGGCCTGGATCAGCCCGTTGCCTGGGCGACAGCTGCTCTGGGCCGTGTTGCCGCCGTTGCTCTGCGCGCTACTGATACTGGGCTTGGTCATGCTTTACCTGTTTCGCCTTGCGTTGCGCAGCTCCCGCGCCATCGATCACAGCCTGCAGCGCCTGCAGAAGAGCAATCAGGCCCTGGAAGCCAGCGAGCAGCGTTTTCGCGCAGTGGCTGAGGCGGCCTCCGACTGGATCTGGGAAACCGACCGACAACAACGGCTCACGTACCTGTCCCAGCGTTTCGTCAAAGTGACCGGCGACCCGGTCGAGGCCTGGCTCGGCCAGCCGCTCAATCAGCTGCTCAGCTGTGAAACCACGCCGTTGTCAGCCTGGCTCGATGGGCAGATCGAAACCGATTCGGAACAGCCGGCCAACCTGCGCTGCGCCTACCGCGACCACAACGGCCTGAGCCGCTATTGCCGCATCTCGGCACGGGCCATCCGGCTCGATGGCAAGCACGCCGGCTTTCGCGGTACGGCCAGCGATATCACCGACGAAGTCGAGGCCCATGCGCGCATCCAGCACCTGTCGCTGCACGACCCACTGACCGGCCTTGCCAATCGCAACAAACTGGCCAGGCACCTGGAGCAGGCGCTGTTGCGCGGCAGCGACTCGCCGCCGCTGACCTTGCTGCTGCTCGACCTGGACAACTTCAAGCCGATCAACGACTCCCTTGGCCATGCAGCAGGTGATGCGGTGCTGCAGGAAGTGGCCGCCCGCCTGCGCGACACCACACGCGACGTTGACCTGGTGGCACGCCTGGGCGGTGACGAATTCGTGCTGGTACTGGAAGGCGTGGATAACCGCAGCGAGATCGACCGCCTGTGCCGGCGGCTGATCGAACTGCTGCAGCAACCCATCACCTTTGAAAACCAGCAGCTGCACATCGGCGCCAGCCTCGGCATCGCCCAGACCCGCAGCCAGGGGTTCGATGCCGGCGAGCTGATCCGCTGCGCCGATATCGCCCTGTACCAGGCCAAGGCAGATGGCAAGGGCACCTGGCGCTACTTCGCCGCCGAGATGAACCAGCAGATCCAGTACCGCCGCCAGCTGGAAAACGACCTGCGCCGCGCCCTGAAGAACAACGAGTTCGTCATCCATTACCAGCCACGCTACCGCCTCAGCGACCTGCGCATCGTCTCGGTCGAAGCCTTGCTGCGCTGGCAGCACCCACAGGAAGGCCTGCTCGCCCCGGATACCTTCATTCCCCTGGCCGAGCAAAGCGGACTGATCGTCACCCTGGGCCGTTGGGTACTGCGCGAAGCATGCCGCAACGCACTCGACTGGCCAGAGCACCTGCTGGTTTCGGTAAACCTGTCACCTGCGCAATTCATGCGCAGTGACGTGGTCGCCGATGTTCGCGAAATCCTTCTGGAAACCACCTTCCCTGCCCAGCAGCTGGAGCTGGAGATTACCGAGAACGTGATGCTCAACGACATCGAGGGCGCCCTGGGCACCATGCTCGCGCTCAAGGAGCTGGGCGTGCGGCTTAACATGGATGACTTCGGCACGGGGTATTCCTCGCTCGGCTACCTGCGGACCTACCCGTTCGACAGCATCAAGATCGACAAGCGCTTCATCGCCGGCCTGGCCAATAGCACCGGCAGCGACCGCGCCGTGGTGCAGGCGATCATCAACCTGGGGGAAGCAATGGGGCTGACGGTGACGGCCGAGGGCGTGGAGACCGAGCAACAATTGCGTGCGCTGCAGAAGGATCGCTGCCACGAAGTGCAGGGTTACTACCTGAGCCGGCCATTGGACAAGGCCGGCTTCGAGCAATTATTGAGGCGCAAGCCTGACGGGTCCGCAGATGCTTTGTAATCCGCAGCTCAGCGCAGCGAGCGCTCAGCCACGATTTCCGGCAGATCACGACGCCGCAGGTAAATGCGCAATGGCTCGCCGATGTTCAGCCGGTCATCCACATGTTGCTCCAGCAACAGCGCCAGGCGCTCCCGGCACAGCGACATGCGCGAGCCCTGTTGCGGCCGCCAGACGAATTCGCTGCAGGGGGTGATGCTGTCATCCGCCACGTCCATGCCGAACGCGTCTTCGGAAAACCGCACGATATGGACACCGCGCTTGCCATGAAAGCCGACAAAGCCATTGAGCTGGTCGGCAGCGCTGCAGATGTCCTGGGAAGTGATGGCCATGACGTAACCTCGCAAATGAACGGAAGTGACGCACGCCAGGCAGGCAACGGTCGCCTCTGTTGGGCGACGCGCAGTGGGCAGCCTAGCTCAAGTGTTCATCGTTGTGCCAAGGTTTTCGTCGCCTGGCATCGGGTCGACCTGCGACGCCAGTAGCCCGCCCAGCCAGCTCATGAACGCCTGGACCCGGCGAGGTACATGCCGTTGCCGGGCATACAACAAGGACACCGGCATGGCCTGGGCCTGCCAGCCGTGCATCACCTCCATCAGCTCACCACTTGCCAGGTGATGCGCCACACCGACTGCCGGCACCTGGATCAAACCGAGGCCCGCCAGGCAGGCCGCCGAATAGGCCTCGGCATTGTTGACCGTGACCACGCCGGCCATGGGCTGAAAGCACACCCGGCCGGCCTGCATGTATTCAAAGCCCGCGCTGCGCGCACCCAGGTTGCGTACATAGTGGACCAGTCGGTGCTTGCCCAGGTCGTCCAGGCTATGCGGTACGCCGCAACGGTCAAGGTAGTCCGGGCTGGCGCAATTGCGCATGCTCAACTGGCCGATCGGCCGCGCCACGACATCCAGGTCACTCAGCGCACCAATTCGCATGACGCAGTCGAAACCTTCACGTAGCAGGTCGACCTGGCGGTCGGTGCAACTGATCTCCACTTCCAGCCTGGGAAACCGTGACAAAAATTGCGGCAAGGCCGGAATGATTACACGGCGGGCCATCATGGTCGGCATGTCGACCCGTAGGCAGCCGGCCAGCTCGGCATCGTCGGCGCGGAACAGGCTTTCGATCTCGTCCATGCCCGACAGCAGATCCTTGCTGCGCTCATACAGCAGAGTACCGTCCTGGGTTGCCTGGACGCGCCGCGTGGTGCGGTTGAACAGGCGCGTGCCAAGCAGTTGCTCCAGCGCCCTCACCTGCTCCGACACCGTCGAGCGCGGCAGGCCCAGGCTGTCTGCCGCCAGTGTGAAACTGCTCAGCTCACTGACGCGAACGAACGTGCGCAGCAGTTCCAACTTGTTCATATCCACCCCCACTGTTCGGACCAGACGAACAGTATTTCCGATTCAACTGGATTTAACAGCCACAGCACGATCAATAACCTGTCCTGCATCCACCATCCACGAGGGATACGACATGACTCGCAAGATCGCTCTGATCACTGGCGCCAGCCGTGGGCTGGGCCGCAATGCCGCCGAACATCTGGCTGCACGCGGTATCGACATCATCGGCACATACCACAGCAAGGCCGACGAGGCCCAGCGCGTGGCCAAGGCCCTCGAAGCGGCTGGAGCCAAGGCTGCCATGCTCCAGCTGGATGTCGGCGACAGCAGCAGCTTCGCCGGCTTTGCCGAGCGCCTGGGTACGACCCTGCAACAACACTTTGGCCGTGAGCGCTTCGATTTCCTGGTGAACAATGCCGGTATCGGCCTGAATGTACCGTTCAGTGAAACCAGCGAGGCGCAGTTCGACCAGTTGCTGAACATCCAGTTCAAGGGGCCGTTCTTCCTCACACAGCGGCTGCTGCCATTGCTGGTCGATGGCGGGCGCATCGTCAACATCTCGTCCGGGTTGGCGCGCTTTGCGTTGCCTGGGTATGCCGCCTATGCCGCCATGAAGGGGGCGATGGAGGTTTTGACCCGGTATCAGGCCAAGGAGCTGGGGGCACGCGGCATTCGCGTCAACATCCTTGCCCCGGGGGCGATCGAGACTGACTTTGGTGGCGGCGTGGTGCGCGACAACCAGCAGGTCAACGACTTCATTGCTGGCAATACAGCGCTCGGGCGGGTCGGGTTGCCGGACGATATCGGCGCTGCCATCGCGCTGCTGCTGGAGGAAGGCAATGGCTGGATTACCGGGCAGCGGCTGGAAGTGTCTGGCGGGATGTTCCTTTAAGGCAGAAAAACTTGGGGCCGCTTTGCGGCCCATCGCCGGCAAGCCAGCTCCCACAACGACCGCGCTAACCCGCAGGCATGTGCAGTACTTGTGGGAGCCGCGCTTGTCGTGGCGACGAACCGCGTCGATGGGCTGCGAAGCAGCCCTTTGGCCATCACTGTTCTGCCTGATCCTCATGCACCTGCACGCTGGCGGTCATCCCCGCACTCAGGTGAACCCCTTCGGGAATCTGATCCAGCCTGATCCGCACCGGAATCCGTTGCGCCAGCCGCACCCAGTTGAACGTCGGCTCCACAACCGGCAGCAGCTGGCTGTCCGGATTGCTGTTGCTGTCGGTGATGCCGCGGCTGATGCTTTCCACATGCCCCTTCATCGCATCGCCCGCGCCCATCAGCCAGACTTTCACCTCATCGCCAACCCGGATGCGCGGCAGCTTGGTCTCCTCGAAGTAGGCCTGGATGTAGAACGTCGAATCATCCACCAGGGCCATCACCGACTGACCGGTGTTGACATAGTTGCCCTGGGCCAGACGCAGGTTGGTGATATGCCCGCTGCGCGGCGCTCGCACTTCACTGCGCGCCAGGTTGATCTTTGCCACTTGCAACTGGGCTTCGGCCTCATGCAGTTCGCCACGGGCGATGGCGGCGTTGATCTGGGCATTTTCGCGCAGTTCGGCGCTGATCGCCTCCGGGCCCAGCGCCGTGCGCCGCGCGGCTTCACGCTCACGCAGGTGCAACTGCTGGGCGCGGGTTTCAGCCACCGCGCTGGCCTGCTCGAAGGCCGCCTGGAAACGCTCGCGGTCGATGCTCATCAACAGATCGCCAGCCTTGACCTGCTGGTTGTCCTGCACCTTGAGCTCACGCACCCAGCCAGATACGTCCGGGGCGATCACCACCACATCGGCGCGTACCCGGGCATCACGCGTCCACGGCGTGAGCATGTAGTACTGCCAGAGCTTGAAGCCGGCCAGAACGGCAATGGCGACCACGCACAAGGTCACCAGAATACGGACGACAGCACGCATTGAATCCCTCCTTACAAAGGCCCCAGCAGGCGAACTACCAGGAACAGCACACAAACGAACAACGCCGTGTCGAACAGCGCTTCATGCCATATCCAGCGCCCCAGCGGCGTGGCCTGTACCACCAGGCGCAACGCCCCGGTCAGCGCCAGCGCCATCAGCACATAAATCAGGAACGGGCTGAGCAGCACACCGCCCAGCTCCCACTCACGCAAGCCCATGGGCATCCTCCTGTGCGCGGCACCATTTACCCCAACTTTTCTGCAACTGCAGCACCGCGCCCTGGGCCAGGCGCAACGGGTCGCTGGCCGGCGCCCGTTGCAAGGCGGCGATAAACTGCTCGCTGGCCGTATCCAGGCGCTGCTCGCGGCCAACGGCCGGGCCGTTGGCCAGCACCGCCTCGACCTGCTGCAGGTATTCACGCTCGGCGCCAGCCAATGGCACCTGGGCCACCGCCAGGCACATGCGCAGGTGCACCAGCTCGTCTCCGATATCCAGCCCATGCAGGCCATCATCCCAGCGCTTGCGTTCGGTGGCTGGCAGCTCGCTGGCATGCCGGGCCAGTTGCATCAGGCGGTCGGCCATGCGCCCGCCAAACCAGCTGTCGGCACCGCGCAGTTCGCGCCGGGTCAGGCGCACCAGGTCGCTCTGGGTTGCGGCGCGCAGGCGCCGGCCAAGCCAGGCCGGGTGGCGAAACACCAGCAAGCGGAAGGCCAATACCGCAGCACCCACACCCACCAACATGGACAGGGCGCTGTTGAACATGGTCGCCACACCGAACGTCATGGCGTTGAGCGGCGAGACCAGCACGATGAAATGCAGGCAATAGGAAGTGGCCGTGGCGCCGGTACGCGGGTGGGCCATGCCCAACGCGCCGAAGAACAGCGGCACACCCATGCCCAGGCAGAGCATGGCGAAACTGCTCCACTGCGGCAGGATGATCTGCCCGACCAGAAAAGCTGCGGGGATCGCCAGGAAGATCCCGCGCAAGAAGCTCAGGCCAATCTGCGCGCCGTTCTCCCGGCTGGCGAACAGGCTGCACACCACGCAGGTCAGCACCAGGCCGCCAGGCGCCGACGGCCAGGCGGTGGCCAGCCAGAAGCTGCTCATCACCAGAAAGGCCAAGGCACTGCGTGAACCGAACAACAAGGCCAGCGACCAGTCGCGGTGCGCCGCCAGGCCCTGGGATACATCTTTCGGCGCCCTGCCCGCCTCGACATCGTCCAGGGCCTGGGTGGCAGCCATGGCGTAGTCCAGCAGCAAGGCCATGCGCGCCAGGCAGAAGTGCTCGGCGGAGCTGATCTGCTCATCATGGGCCGCGTCCCAGATACGCTGACGCAACACCAGCAAGTTCGGCTGATCGGGCTTGACCAGCTGCGCCCGCACTTCGTCAAGCCAAGGCGCGAGTTGCCCGGCTTCGTGCTCGTCCAGTTGCCGCCACTGCCGGCGCACCGAGCGTGAAATACGCAGCAGCACCATGAGTTTCTGGCTCAGCCCACGGATGGCCTTGGCTCGCTGCCGCCCGCGTGGGCCTTCGAACCAGGCATGCTCGCGCTGGGTATCGATGGCGACGATGCGACCCAGGCTGTCCAACAGCCCTTTGCGTGCTTCATCCTCGCCACCCAGCATGGCGCTTGCCGCCTGCAGACCGTTCTGCCAGGCCTGACGGGCTTGCCCGGCAAGCTGCTGCTCGACCCGCATCGGCCAGATCAGGGCGCTGCTGGCGGTGGCGCAGAAGATCCCCAGACAGATTTCAGTGCACCGCGCCACCGCCTGGTCAAACACCTGCAAGGGATGATTGATGGCGGGCAAGGCAATGATGGCCGCCGTATAGCCAGCCAGGACGAACGAATAGGCCCAGGCACTGCGCAATTGCGTGGAGGCCGCCGTGCACAAGGCCAGCCACAGCGCCAGGGTGATCAGGAACAGCCATGGGGTCTGGGCAAACAGGCCGATGAACACCACCGACATGACCGTGCCGACCAAGGTCCCGGCCAGACGCGCCAGGCCTTTCTGCACCACCATTCCGGACAGCGGCTGGGCGACGATGAACGCGGTCATCAAGGCCCAGGACGGTTGCTCCAGCCCCCAGCGCATGGCCAGCCACAACGCCAGCCCCGCCCCAAGCAATGTCTTGATGGCGAACTTGATGGCGAGGCTGCTGGGTGCGAACAGGGCCTGGAAGGTGATGGGCACGAATCGGACCTTGCGGGGGATGGTGAGTTAAACAATAGACAATGGCGAGCAGGATACTGCGGGATCGAATAATTAGCTAGCTAACCATCTTTATCGGCAAAATACGCAGGCAAAAAAATGGGCGACCGAAGTCGCCCTAAATGCCTTGCGTGCTCGTGAATCCGAAAGGTCAGCGCGGCTTGCGCTTGTGCGAATCCTTCCAGATGAAAATGCCCAGACCGGCAAAGAATGCAACCATCAACCCGACCGTTACCACGCCCGCGATAACCACATTGTCGAAGAACATGCTGGCCTCCCGATTCGTTTGCCGTTGTCCGATGGATGCAAGGTAACGAATACGGGGGCGGGGAAAATTGATCAGGGTCAATGCTGCCCGGGACCGGGCACGCGAGGCGGGTGCAGGGTTGACCTGCGTCAAGTTTCAGCGCTTCTTGGGCTTGCCCTTTGGCTTCTTTTTCTTCGTAGCGGCAAGTGGCATGGCCTGCTCGAACGCCTGGCGCACTTCGTTCAGGCGTTTTTCCTTGAGGTCATGGATGCGCTTGGCGCGCTCGGCATCGAAGTCGATGAGGTTGTCTTGGCTCATGGGTGGGCTCGACGATCTACAGAGACTTGCATCATGAAGCCAGGCGCTGGCCGTGACCAGCCCCGCGTCAGACTTCGATATCGACCAGCAGGCCCTGGCGCGGGTTCTCGCCCATCAGCGGTGCCACCGGCACGGTGTTGTCGGCATTGACTTCGTCACCCGGCATGGCGCTGTAAAGCTCCGCTTCGTCCTTTTTGTTGCGCCGCTGCTGGCGGCGCTGCTCCTCGCGCAGCAGCAGGACTTGCTCCTGAGGGTCGCGCTGCTGCTTCAGGTCGATGGCACTTTCATTGGACGAAGGCTGCACCGGCACCACCGGCTTGATGTCGGGGGTCTGTTTGACCGGGTCCAGTTGTGAGGTCACCGGGGCGGCACTGAGCGGGATGATCGGCGGCAGCATGGCAGTTCTCCTGTGCCCACTGTATCGGCCGTCCGTTAGCCAGCTTGAGCGTCAAGGTATGGGTGTGCGGCCGCTCATGGCCGCATCATGCCAGTGTAGACAGTGGTTACTCGGTATCGTCCTCAGGGTCGTCGTCGACCGGCGGGCTGGCTTCGCTCCAGGGCCGCTTGTAGACCTGCTGCCAGACCGAATCCATATGCTCGCGCAGTACCTGCGGCGCATTCTTCAGCGACGCGCTGTCTTCACGCTCGCCGCCGACCGGCTCTTCACCTGCCGGGGTGATCAGCGACTGACCGGTGATGGTGTAGGCGTTCTGCCCCTCGCGCATTTCAATGGCGATGTCGTGCGGATCGATGCCGCCACCGCAGAAGGCGTGGCTGGCCACGGTCACCTCGGCGACACCGTCCTTGTTCAGGTCACTGACGTCACTGACATCGGTATAGAAGTCAACATCCAGGTCCAGCCCGGGGCAGGTGGTTTCCTGCTCGATCTGCCAGCGCGGCTTGAACGCGTCGCGCTCGGCGGTGCGCCCGTAGAGGGTGGCCTTGAGCACCACCTTGTCGACTTCCTGCTCGGATTCGGCATCCACGGCCTGGCCATCGCTGCGGCTGAGCACCAGCAGCCCCTCGCCGTCGCGGTCACGGAAGTGCACGCTCTTGATCGGCGTCTGCACGCCCAGCACTTCGAGCTGCTCGACCGGGATCGCAGGCAGGGTTTCAAAATTTTTCTGTTCGCAGGCGGCCAGCAGCAGCAAGCTGCCCATGGCCAGGGAGGTGTGCAACCAGCGGTGCTTGAGCGGCATATCGGTGCGTAGCCCTCGTCAGCAAGACGGTGATCTGCGATGAAACAGCTAGACTGATGGACTTCTGGTCTATGGTCCGCCCGGCCTATCCGTTAACATAGCCGGCTTTTTCATCGCGGGAGTTCAGGCAGTATGGCGCAGCAGTATCAACCGGGGCAACGCTGGATCAGCGACAGCGAAGCGGAGCTCGGCCTGGGGACCATCCTGGCGCAGGATGGCCGCCTGCTGACCGTGCTCTACCCGGCCACTGGCGACACCCGCCAGTATTCCCTGCGCAATGCGCCGCTGACCCGCGTGCGCTTCTCGCCAGGTGACCAGATCACCCACTTCGAAGGCTGGAAGCTGACCGTGCGCGAAGTCGAGGACATCGACGGGCTGATGGTCTACCACGGCCTGGATGGCCAGAACCAGCCGCGCACCCTGCCGGAAACCCAGCTGTCGAACTTCATCCAGTTCCGCCTGGCCAGCGACCGCCTGTTCGCCGGGCAGATCGACCCGCTGTCGTGGTTCAGCCTGCGTTACAACACCTTGCACCACACCAGCAAGCAGATGCAGTCGTCGCTGTGGGGCCTGGGTGGCTGCCGCGCGCAACCGATCGCCCACCAGTTGCACATCGCCCGCGAAGTCGCCGACCGCAGCGCCCCACGGGTATTGCTGGCCGACGAAGTAGGCCTGGGCAAGACCATCGAGGCCGGCCTGGTGATTCACCGCCAGCTGCTGTCCGGCCGCGCCAGCCGCGTGCTGATCCTGGTTCCGGAAAACCTCCAGCACCAGTGGCTGGTGGAAATGCGCCGGCGCTTCAACCTGCAGGTCGCCTTGTTCGACGCCGAGCGCTTCATCGAAAGCGACGCCAGCAACCCGTTCGAGGATGCCCAACTGGCGCTGGTCGCTCTGGAATGGCTGGTCGATGACGAAAAGGCCCAGGACGCGCTGTTTGCCGCTGGCTGGGACCTGATGGTGGTCGACGAGGCGCACCACCTGGTGTGGCACGAAGACCAGGTCAGCGCCGAGTACGGCCTGGTCGAGCAACTGGCCCAGGTCATCCCGGGCGTGCTGCTGCTGACCGCTACCCCTGAACAACTCGGCCAGGACAGCCACTTCGCCCGCCTGCGCCTGCTCGACCCCAACCGTTTCCATGACCTCGCAGCGTTCCGCGCCGAGAGCGAAAACTACCGCCCGGTGGCCGAGGCCGTGCAGGAGCTGCTTGAAGAAGGCCGCCTGTCACCCAAGGCCCATGCCACCATTCAAGGCTTCCTCGGCGCCGAAGGCGAAGCCCTGCTGGCGGCGGTCAACGATGGCGATACCCAGGCCAGCGCCCGCCTGATCCGCGAGCTGCTTGACCGCCACGGCACCGGCCGCGTGCTGTTCCGCAACACCCGTGCGGCAGTCCAGGGTTTCCCCGAGCGCCAGCTGCACCCGTATCCACTGGCCAACCCCGCGCAGTACCAGGACCTGCCAGCCGGCGAACACGCCGAGTTGTACCCGGAAGTGGCCTTCCAGGCCCAGGGTGACGTCAGCGATGACGAGCGCTGGTGGCGCTTCGACCCTCGGGTCGACTGGCTGATCGACACACTGAAGATGCTCAAGCGCACCAAGGTCCTGGTGATCTGCGCCCACGCCGAAACCGCCATGGACCTGGAAGACGCCCTGCGCGTGCGCTCCGGCATCCCGGCCACGGTGTTCCACGAAGGCATGAGCATCCTCGAACGCGACCGTGCCGCTGCCTACTTTGCCGACGAGGAATTCGGCGCCCAGGTGCTGATCTGCTCCGAGATCGGCAGTGAAGGCCGTAACTTCCAGTTCGCCCATCACCTGGTGATGTTCGACCTGCCGGCCCACCCGGACCTGCTCGAACAGCGTATCGGCCGTCTCGACCGGATCGGTCAGAAGCACACCATCGAACTGCATATCCCTTACCTGCAGGACAGCCCGCAGGAGCGCCTGTTCCAGTGGTACCACGATGGCCTCAACGCCTTCCTCAATACCTGCCCGACCGGCAACGCCCTGCAGCACCAGTTCGGCCCGCGCCTGCTGCCGATGCTCGAGGGCGGCGACGCCAAGGCCTGGACCGCACTGGTCAGCGAGGCCCGTGGCGAGCGCGAGCGCCTGGAGGCAGAACTGCACAGCGGCCGTGACCGCCTGCTGGAACTGAACTCCGGTGGCGCCGGTGAAGGCCAGGCGCTGGTCGAGGCCATCCTCGAGCAGGACGACCAGTTCGCCTTGCCTATCTATATGGAAACCCTGTTCGACGCCTTCGGCATCGACAGCGAAGACCACTCGGAAAACGCCCTGATCCTCAAGCCGAGCGAGAAAATGCTCGACGCCAGTTTCCCGCTGGGCGACGACGAAGGCGTGACCATCACCTACGACCGTGCCCAGGCCCTGTCACGTGAAGACATGCAGTTCCTGACCTGGGAGCACCCGATGGTCCAGGGCGGCATGGACCTGGTGCTGTCCGGCTCGATGGGCAACACCGCCGTCGCGCTGATCAAGAACAAGGCGCTCAAGCCCGGTACCGTACTGCTTGAACTGCTGTTCGTCAGCGAGGTGGTGGCGCCACGCAGCCTGCAACTGGGCCGCTACCTGCCGCCAGCGGCACTGCGCTGCCTGCTCGATGCCAACGGCAACGACCTGGCGTCGCGCGTGGCGTTCGAAACCCTCAATGACCAGCTCGAAAGCGTGCCACGTGCCAGCGCCAACAAGTTCGTCCAGGCCCAGCGTGACGTGCTGGCCAAGCGCATCAGCGGTGGCGAGGCCAAGGTCATGCCAGTGCACGTCGAGCGCGTGGCCGAGGCACAGCGCCGCCTGGCCGCCGAGGCCGATGAAGAGCTGGCCCGCCTGACCGCACTTCAGGCGGTCAACCCGAGCGTGCGTGACAGCGAGATCGATGCGCTGCGCAAGCAGCGGGAACAGGGCATGGCGATGCTGGACAAGGCCGCCTTGCGGCTTGAAGCCATCCGCGTACTCGTTGCCGGGTAAACTGACAAGCCATGCCAACTGGGGGCGCCTTGCGCCCCCGTTCGTTATTACGGCTGGCTATCGATTTGAGAACCAAATCATTGAAGCCAAAGTGCCATTACTCAGGAAGGTTTAGCCAGCTGTTTCTATACTGCCCCAGGACAGTCTCCACAGGGCTTGAACGGAGACGAGTGAAAACTCGAGCAAAGGGCAAGCAATGGAATGGCTGGGTCTGCAACTGTTCACCGAGCTGCCGGTTACCGGGCGCATCGTCATCAACTGCCGCCATGAACCGCTACTGGTCCTGATCGCCTTTGCGGTGGCCAGTGCAGCCTGCTTTGCCACCCTCGACATGGCGGAGCGCCAATCCCACAGCGAACACCCCGCCGCGCAACGGCAATGGCGCATGCTCGGTGCCTGCTGCCTGGCAGGCGGCATCTGGGCCATGCACTTCATCAGCATGCTGGCCTTCCAGGCCCCGGTTGAAATGCACTACGACGTGTCGCTGACCGGCCTTTCGCTGCTGATCGCACTGCTGGTGGCCTGGATGGCGATGGCCAGCCTCGACCGCATCCACATGCGTCTGCACCACTACCTGCAAAGCGCCCTGCTCATCGGGCTGGGCATCATCCTGATGCATTTCGTCGGCATGGCTGCGCTGCAGACCGGTGCCCAGCAGTACTACCAGACCAGCCTGCTGCTGGGCAGCGCTGCCATCGCCCTGCTGACCAGCCTGGCTGCCTTGCTGCTGGCCCGTTACTTCCGCAACGGCAGCGGTACCCTGCACCAGACCTTGAAATATGGCGCCAGCCTGCTGATGGCCGGCGGCATCATCGCCACACATTTCACCGCCATGGCTGCCATGACCTTGGTGATTCCGGCCTCTGCTGCCCTGAGCCTGCCATCCGGAGACAACAGCCTGCAGTTGGGACTGACCGTGGCCTTCATCACCTTGCTGATCAGCGGCAGCAGCATCAGCGCCGCCCTGGCCGACAAGAAGCTGCAAAGCAAGGAGGACGACCTGCGCCGCTACGGTGTGCTGCTCAGCCAACTGGACCAGGCCCGCGCGTCACTGCAGCAGGCAGCTCACTATGATGCCCTGACCAATCTGGTCAACCGCCGCGGTTTCAACCAGATCTTCGCCGAGCGCCTGGCGGAACTGGACCCTGGCGAAAGCCGCCTGGCATTGATGTTCCTCGACATCGACCACTTCAAGCGGATCAACGACAGCCTCGGCCACGACGCCGGCGACGAATTGCTCAAGGTGATCGCCAACCACATCAAGGCTGCCACCCGCAGTCATGATCTGGTCGCCCGCTTCGGCGGCGACGAGTTCTGCGTGGTCACCAGCCTCAACAACCGCGACGAGGCCCGCCACCTGGCCCAGCGCATCATGCAGCGGATGAAGGATCCGATCGATCTGGGTGGCCGGCGCATGGTCATGACCACCAGCATTGGCATCAGCATTTTCCCTGATGACGGCCTGACAGCTGAAGAATTGCTCAAGCATGCCGACCTGGCCCTCTACCAGTCCAAGGGCAGCGGGCGCAACAGCCTGCACTTTTTCAACAGCAGCCTGAAAAGCCATGCCAGCCTGGCACTGCAACTGGAAGAGGAACTGCGCATTGCCCTGCTTGAAGAACGCGGCCTGTGCGTGCATTACCAGCCAATCTTCGACCTGCGCACTGGCCAGGTGGCCAAGCTCGAAGCGTTGGTGCGCTGGCAGCACCCACTGCACGGGCTGATGGGACCTGACCGGTTCATCGGCATCGCCGAAGCCAACGGCCTGATCGTCGACCTCGACCTGTGGGTGTTGCGCCGTGCCTGCCAGGACCTGACCCGGCTTCACCAACATGGTTTTGCCAGCCTCAAGGTCACGGTCAATTGCTCGGCGGTGACCCTGGGCGATGAAAGCCTGCCCAACGAAGTGGAAGTGGCGTTGTTCCAGGCGGGCCTGGCACCTCGCCATCTGGAGCTCGAAGTCACCGAAAATGCCCTGATGGGTGATATCCAGCAGACCGTCGCTCTGCTCAAGCGCATCCGTGGCCAGGGCGTCGGCCTGTCGATCGACGATTTCGGCACCGGCTATTCGTCGCTGGCCTACCTCAAGCGCCTGCCCTTGGACGTGCTGAAGATCGACCGCAGCTTCCTGCAGGATGTGCCCGCCAGCCCCAAGGATCGCGAAATCATCCAGGCCATCATCGCCATGGCCCACACCCTGCATCTGGAAGTGGTCAGCGAAGGCGTCGAAACCGTCGAGCAACACGAATTCCTGGCCAGCAACGGCTGCGATTACCTGCAGGGCTACCTGCTCAGCCGCCCGGTGCCGATGAGCGAGCTGCGCCCGCTGCTTGACCAGCTCGACCGCCAGGACACGGTATTCATCCCTTGTTGCGATACAGCTCTACCAGGGTCGCCGGATCTTTTTGCAGATAGCCCTGGCTACCGTGCAGGCGCATCAACTGCGCGGCGAGGCCACTGAGCGGCGTGGCTGCGCCCTGCTCGCGGGAAAGTTTGACAGCACCGTCGAGGTCCTTGAGCAACGTGCGCACATGCCACTTGATCGGTTCGAAACGGCTTTCGGCCATTTGCGGTGCCAGGATCTGCAGCGGCTTCGAATCGGCAAAGCCACCAGCAAGGGCTTCAGCGATCAAGGTGGCGTCGACGCCTGACTGCTCGGCCAGTGCCACCACCTCGGCGATGACCAACGCATTGCAGGCCACGATCATCTGATTGCAGGCCTTGGTCACCTGCCCTGCCCCCACCCCGCCCATGTGCGTCACCCGTTGGCCGAGCACCTGCAGAACCGGGCGCGCACGCTGCAGGTCAGTGGCATCGCCGCCCACCATGATCGCCAAGGTCCCCGCCTCGGCCCCTGGCGTGCCGCCGGATACCGGCGCATCCAGCCAGGCCATGCCGCACAGCGCAGCCAGCTCGGCCGCCATTTCCC
Source organism: Pseudomonas sp. LRP2-20 (assembly GCF_024349685.1). NCBI lineage: Bacteria > Pseudomonadati > Pseudomonadota > Gammaproteobacteria > Pseudomonadales > Pseudomonadaceae > Pseudomonas > Pseudomonas sp. LR2-20. Next base: position 4,794,170 of record NZ_AP025944.1, read on the forward strand.
GGGTAGCGGTCGGCTCGAGGCTGGAGAAGTCCACCAGTAGCTGCCCCCTGCGCCCGCCCTCGGCGATGCCTTGCTCGCCAAACACCACCTCACGCACCACCGCCGTGTCGGCCAGGCACAGCAGCACCATGTCGCTGTCACGGCACAACTCGGCGGGGCTGGCAGCCAAGCGCGCACCTGCGGCCACCAATGCGGCGCATTTGTCCGGGCTGCGGTTCCAGACCGTCAGCGGATAACCCGCAGCCAACAGGCGCTGGCACATCGGCAAGCCCATAAGGCCAATCCCGGCAAATCCCAGCGAAGGCAGTGCAGTACTCATGAACGACTCCAGGCAGAAGATTAAAGAAGTGTGACAAGCGGGCGATGCAATGCCAGCTCGACCAAAAAACCCTTAAAACAAGTAAGGGAAACCCCTATCGCATCCGTAAATGGCGCACTGCTAGAGTCGCGGCATTTCGCGTGATGGCCATATGGCATAACCCACTAATAATCACTGACACCAGGCAAATGGCGCACTATGACCTCTACGAACACTTCTGCCAATGCGGTTTCCGAGCCTTCGACTCTGCCCAACCCCAATGGTGTTCGTGACACGCTGCCAGCACGCAGCTCAGCCACCCAGCAGTACCTGTACTTCACCGAGCAGGACATCCAGCGCATCCTCGACAATCTCGACGGCTTGCGTGACTTGGTGTTTCCCAGCAACCAGCACATCGATGACGATGAACAACTGCGCATGGAGCAGCAGTTCCCATCGGTGTGCCTGATCGGCCTGGGCCGTTGCGGCTCCAACATCGCCTTGGACGTGGCTGAACTGGTCTACAACGCCCGCACGTTCTTCCTCAATGAGTTCAACAACGAGGACCGCCTCAAGGGCGAATCGGGCTACAGCCCGGCGCGCTGGATCCGCCAGAACCTGCGCCTGGTGCAGAACAAGGGGGCCAAGCCGGTGTTCCTGGTCGAACCGCTGGTAATGCTCGGCGACCTGGACAAGGACATCGCCGGGCGCATCCGTTTCTCGCGCAAGGGCGAACGTGGCGAGTTCCTGCGCGACTACAGCAAGATGAAGATCATGGACCTGTCCGAGGTGCATGCAGGCGGTGCCGGTAACGCGCCGATCCTCGGCCAGTACCTGGCGAAGATCATCCTCAACAAGGACACCCAGCGTTTCTCCAGTGCCGACTGGAAACTGATCCACTCGTACCTGATCGACTCCTGCGGCATCAAGGCCAACCAGTCGCGGCTGTACTTCTACATCTTCAGTGCCGGTGGTGGTACCGGCTCCGGCATGGCTTCGGAGTTCGGCCTGGCCCAACAGTACTCGTACATGAACAAGACCTTCGACACCAAGCCGGCCGACGAGAACGATGGCAAGGGTGGGCACTCGTTCGTCTTCGAGCCGATCTTCACCAGCGGCATCTGCGTGCTGCCCAATGCTACGGATCATCGCAGCGAGATGTCCGAAGCCCTGCACATCAACGCCGGCCGGCTATTGTGCAAATACCTGTCGGAAGAATGGGACTTCTCTTATAACTTCGATAATGAAGACAGCAGCGAAGCCAGCGTGATGGGCCGTATCCGCCCATGGAACGCGATGATGCTGATCTCCAACGACATCATGCGCTACGCCGAAGAAAGCGATGACGGCACCATCCACAATATCGACGTCAACGCCATGGAGAAGCACGCCAACCAGTACATCTCCCAGCAGATCTTCAACATCCTCACCGCCCAGGCGGTGACTACCGACTACGACCAGAACTACTTCCGCCGCGCCGGTATCGACATCGGCGAAACCATCCGCCTGGACGCCAACGACCTGTTCATGAGCCTGGCCGGCCCGGTAGCCATTGCCTACGCCGAGTCGGTGGTGCCCGAGGCGCCCGCCCAGGGTTCGGACAAGTTCAAGGTGTTCGAGCGCGAAACCCCACGGTTGGACATCGATGACCTGTTCTTGCGCTCAATCGACCTGCCGCATTTCAACAAGCAGACCCAGGCCATCGAAGGCATCAGCCTGCTGCCGATCGAGTCGCGCCGCTACCGCGCGGCCCTGGAGCAATACCAGGCTTCGGGTTACGACGCGGCGGCGCTGCATGACCTGCACTTCTTCAAGAACTGCTCGTCGGTAGTGTCGATCGTTTCGCTGCCCAAGGACTACAAGCTGTCGTACATGGACCTCAACCGGCTCAAGACCCACCTCAACAGCCTGTTCCCCAATACCACGCTCAAGCGCTATGCGCTGGTGATCGGTGCCTCGGCCAACCTGTCGCTGACCACCCTGATCGCCAAGAGCCCGTGCCTGTCGGACGATTTCCTGACCCTGATCGTGGCCTTCATCAAGCGCTGCTTTGCCCGTACGCCGTACCGTTTCGATGACACCCTGGACAACGCCATCCTCGAGTTCATCACCAGCGAACATTTCGCGGAGGAGCGGATCGACGACCTGCTGAACGAGTTCGAAAACCCGGCGAAGATCCTCGACACCAACTGGTACGCGATCAAGCCGATGTACGAGAAGAAGTACCGCGAGTTGATCAACGACAAGAGCCGCTTCGTGTCGATCAACGATATCCGCCTGTCGCGTGAATGTGTGAAGAAGGCCGTGAAGTACCTGCGCGAGATATTCCGCCACCGCATCGGCAAGACTCGGGTGATTTCGCTGAACAGCCACACCGGCCGGGTCGATTACTGATACTGCCAGGGCCGCTGCGCGGCCCATCGCGGGCAAGCCTGCTCCCACAGGGAATGCGGACCGCTTGCGAACTCAGTTCTCTACGCGACAGCGCAGCCCACAGGGCTGGGTGATCTCCCACAGGGTTCTGTGTAGATCCTGAAGGCAGCGCCAGTCCTTTGGGAGCGGCGGTGCGGCGATCCGACTTGCCCGCGATGGACTGCACAGCGGCCCCATTACGCATGCCGTAAACTGTTACCGCCCCGCCGAATCCCCCGGTCGTTGTTACTTACTTCCACCTTACGTGAGCGTCAACGAGCACCATCACGGGGCGGCTGCGTATTTTTACGCACTAAAAAAGCGCTCCGTTATTCCGCTTGTTTCGCCTGGATCACGATAAACGGCGAAACCACCACCGCCCAGATCTCTGGATCGCGGCTTTGCAGGTCGAGTGCCTGCTCGGCGGTGACCGGCCCGACAGTGCCATCACTACGCCACTTGGCGAAGATCTCGCTGCGATTCTCGGCCATTGCCGCGGCAACCTCGATCAGGTCGAGACCGGGGTCGACCCAAATCAGGTCACCCTTGGCCCAGAAACGCTCCAAAGCTTTCCACTCGATTGTCGCGGTCTCGCCGAGCAATTTGGCATAGAGGGTGCTTGTTTGATCAGTCATGGGTTTGTACCCGCAAATTCGGCCAATGAAAAAAGGCCGGCATTTTTGCAGAAAAACCCGGTTTCAAATATGTAATTTGGTCGATTGGCTCCGAAGTTGTGGGGTGGAGCCCGGGATGCAGGCAAAGTGATGGCGCTTTTCTGTATCTTTGTGTCGAGCATGCGACAAGCCGCGGAACAGGCACTTTTTGCCCGCTTTTCAAGCGCGCGAACAGCGCTCTACACTGTACCGGTACAGTTCCGGGACAAGTTCCGGGGGAAGGTGGGCATGCAGTATGGCGTGGCCATGCCGCAAATCCCGCCCGGTCTGTAGCCCTGGCCGCCAGGACTATAAGAATTACAACAGAATGAGTGGAGCACTATGATCAAGATTTCCAAGCTGTTCGCCGCAATGGTACTGGCCGGGGTAGCCAGCCATTCGTTTGCCGCCGATACCATCAAGATCGGGATCGCGGGCCCCAAGACCGGCCCTGTGACCCAGTACGGCGACATGCAGTTCATCGGCGCCAAGCAGGCCATCAAGGATATCAACGCCAAGGGCGGCGTCGATGGCAAGATGCTCGAAGCCAAGGAATACGACGACGCCTGCGACCCTAAACAGGCCGTGGCAGTCGCCAACAAAGTGGTCAACGACGGCGTCAAGTTCGTCATCGGCCACCTGTGCTCCAGCTCCACCCAGCCAGCGTCCGACATCTACGAAGACGAAGGCGTGATCATGATCACCCCGGCGGCCACCTCGCCGGAAATCACCGCCCGTGGCTACAAACTGATCTTCCGCACCATCGGCCTGGACAGCGCTCAGGGCCCGGCGGCCGGCAACTACATCGCCGACCACGTCAAGCCGAAGGTCGTCGCGGTACTGCACGACAAGCAGCAGTACGGTGAAGGCATCGCCACCGCGGTCAAGCAGACGCTGGAGAAGAAAGGCACCAAGGTTGCCGTCTTCGAAGGCCTCAACGCCGGTGACAAGGACTTCTCCTCGATCATCCAGAAGCTCAAGCAGAACAACGTCGACTTCGTCTACTACGGCGGCTACCACCCAGAGCTGGGCCTGATCCTGCGCCAAGCCCAGGAAAAAGGCCTGAAAGCCAAGTTCATGGGTCCGGAAGGCGTGGGTAACGACTCCATCTCGCAAATCGCCCAGAACGCCTCCGAAGGCCTGCTGGTCACCCTGCCGAAGTCGTTCGATGCAGACCCAGAGAACAAAGCCATCGTCGACGCCATCAAGGCCGACGGCAAGGACCCAAGCGGCCCGTTCGTGTTCCCGGCCTACTCGGCTGTCGAACTGATCGCCAAAGGTATCGAAGCGGCCAAGTCCGAAGACACCGACAAGGTGGCAGCCGCCATCCACGCCGGCTCCTTCAAGACCCCGACCGGCACCTTGTCGTACGACGAGAAGGGCGACCTGAAAGACTTCAAGTTCGTGGTCTACGAATGGCACTTCGGCAAGCCGAAGACCGAAGTCTCCCCTCAGTAACTGCGTGACTAATAGCTGACCGTAGAAGCCCACTGTGCGAGCAGTGGGCTTTGTTTTACGAGGTTCATGGGCCTGATCCCCGCGATCCGGGGGCCGACCCACCTGAAAATCTTAAAACCGTCACCCGCGGTTTCCTGGCCTACCCCCGCCAGCGAAATGCAAATCAGGTTTTTAGGAGCGCTGTAATGCCTGAGATCTACCATTTCTTCCAACAACTGGTTAATGGATTGACCATCGGCAGCACCTATGCCTTGATCGCCATCGGCTACACGATGGTGTACGGCATCATCGGCATGATCAACTTCGCCCACGGCGAGGTGTACATGATCGGTTCCTACGTGGCCTTCATCGCCTTGGCGGGCCTGGCCATGATGGGTATCCATTCGTTGCCGATCCTGATGACCGTCGCCTTCGTCGCGACGATCTGTGTCACCAGTGCCTATGGCTACAGCATCGAACGGGTTGCCTACCGCCCTCTGCGTAACAGCAACCGCCTGATCCCGCTGATCTCCGCCATCGGTATGTCGATCTTCCTGCAGAACACGGTCTTGCTGTCGCAAGACTCGAAGGACAAATCCATCCCCAACCTGATCCCGGGAGCCTTCTCCTTCGGGCCGGGTGGTGCGGAAGAAGTCCTGGTTTCCTACATGCAGATCCTGGTGTTCGTGGTCACCCTGGTGGCCATGACCTGCCTGACCCTGTTCATCTCCCGTTCCCGTCTGGGCCGCGCCTGCCGCGCCTGCGCCGAGGACATCAAGATGGCCAACCTGCTGGGCATCAACACCAACAACATCATCGCCCTGACCTTCGTCATCGGTGCCGCCCTGGCGGCCGTGGCGGCCGTGCTGCTGAGCATGCAGTACGGGGTGATCAACCCCAACGCCGGTTTCCTGGTGGGCCTGAAGGCCTTCACCGCGGCGGTACTGGGCGGCATCGGCAGCATCCCGGGCGCCATGCTCGGCGGGCTGGTGCTGGGCGTGGCCGAAGCGTTCGGCGCCGATGTCTTCGGTGACCAGTACAAGGACGTGGTGGCATTCGGCTTGTTGGTTCTTGTCCTGCTGTTCCGGCCGACCGGCATCCTCGGCCGCCCGGAGGTTGAAAAAGTATGAACAGAAATCTCAAACAGGCGTTCTTCAGCGCCTTGCTGGTCTGGGCCGTGGCCTTCCCGGTGCTGGGCCTGAAACTGAGCATCGATGGCATCAGCCTGGCGGTGCACAGCCAGGGTTCGTTCACCATCAGCATCATCGCCGTGTGCTCGGTACTGATGTTCCTGCGCGTGCTGTTCGACAAGCAGTGGAACTCGGTGATGGGCCGTCGCTCGGATCGCAAGCTGATCCCGCCAGCCGTCAGCAACTACCTGACCCTGCCGAAAACCCAGCGCTATGTGATCATCGGCCTGATCGTCGCGGCGCTGGTGTGGCCGTTCTTCGGCTCGCGCGGGGCGGTCGACATCGCCACGCTGATCCTGATCTACGTACTGCTGGGCCTGGGCCTGAACATCGTGGTCGGCCTGGCCGGTCTGCTCGACCTCGGTTACGTCGGCTTCTACGCCGTCGGTGCCTACAGCTACGCGATGCTCTCGCACTACCTGGGCTGGAGCTTCTGGGTCTGCCTGCCGATCGCCGGTCTGATGGCTGCTACCTTCGGCTTCCTGCTCGGCTTCCCGGTGCTGCGCTTGCGCGGTGACTACCTGGCAATCGTGACCCTCGGCTTCGGCGAGATCATCCGCCTGTTCCTGCGTAACCTCACCGACTGGACCGGCGGCCCCAACGGCATCAGCAACATCCCCAAGCCGGAGTTCTTCGGCCTGACCTTCGAGCGCAAGGCTGCCGAAGGGATGCAGACCTTCCACGAGTTCTTCGGGCTGGAATACAACTCGATCAACAAGGTCATCTTCCTCTACCTGGTCGCACTGCTGCTGGCCCTGCTGGCGCTATTCGTGATCAACCGCCTGCTGCGCATGCCGATCGGCCGTGCCTGGGAAGCGCTGCGCGAGGACGAGATCGCCTGCCGTGCGCTGGGCCTGAACCCTACCGTGATCAAGCTCTCGGCTTTCACCCTGGGTGCCTGCTTCGCCGGTTTCGCCGGCAGCTTCTTCGCTGCGCGCCAGGGCCTGGTGACGCCGGAGTCGTTCACTTTCATCGAGTCGGCGATCATCCTCGCCATCGTCGTGCTCGGCGGCATGGGTTCACAACTGGGCGTGATTCTCGCGGCCATCGTGATGATCCTGCTGCCGGAGCTGATGCGTGAGTTCAGCGAATACCGGATGCTGATGTTCGGTGCGCTGATGGTGTTGATGATGATCTGGCGTCCGCAAGGCCTGCTGCCTATGCAACGTCCCCACATGGAGCTGCATCGATGAGCCGTGAAATTCTGCAAGTCAGCGGCCTGAGCATGCGCTTCGGCGGCTTGTTGGCGGTCAACGGCGTGGCCCTGACCGTCAAGGAAAAACAGGTGGTGGCGCTGATCGGCCCGAACGGCGCCGGCAAGACTACGGTGTTCAACTGCCTGACCGGCTTCTACAAGCCTAGCGGCGGCACCATCCTGCTCGACGGCCAGCCGATCCAGGGCCTGGCCGGTCACCAGATCGCCCGCAAGGGCGTGGTGCGAACCTTCCAGAACGTGCGCCTGTTCAAGGAAATGACTGCGCTGGAAAACCTGCTGATCGCCCAGCACCGCCACCTTAACACCAACTTCTTCGCCGGCCTGTTCAAGACACCAAGCTTCCGCCGCAGCGAGAAGGAGGCCATGGAACGCGCGCAGTACTGGCTGGAGAAGGTCAACCTGACCGAGTTCGCCAACCGTACTGCCGGCACCCTCGCCTACGGCCAGCAACGCCGCCTGGAAATCGCCCGCTGCATGATGACCCAGCCACGGATCATCATGCTCGACGAACCGGCCGCCGGCCTGAACCCGAAGGAAACCGAAGACCTCAAGGCGCTGATCGCCTACCTGCGTGAGTCGCACAACGTCACCGTGCTGCTGATCGAACACGACATGAAGCTGGTGATGAGCATCTCCGACCACATCGTCGTGATCAACCAGGGCACGCCCCTGGCCCACGGCACGCCGGAAGAGATCCGCGACAACCCTGACGTGATCAAAGCCTACCTGGGGGAAGCGTAAATGCTGAAGTTCGAGAACGTTTCCACCTTCTACGGCAAGATCCAGGCGCTGCACAGCGTCAACGTGGAGATCAACCAGGGCGAGATCGTCACCCTGATCGGTGCCAACGGCGCCGGCAAGTCGACCTTGCTGATGACCCTGTGCGGCTCGCCGCAGGCGCACAGCGGCAGCATCAAGTACCTCGGCGAAGAGCTGGTCGGCCAGCCGTCCTCGCACATCATGCGCAAGAGCATCGCGGTGGTGCCGGAAGGCCGTCGAGTGTTCGCCCGCCTGACCGTCGAGGAAAACCTGGCCATGGGCGGTTTCTTCACCGACAAGGGCGACTACCAGGAGCAGCTGGACAAGGTCCTGCAACTGTTCCCGCGGCTGAAGGAGCGTTACATCCAGCGCGGTGGCACCATGTCCGGTGGTGAGCAGCAGATGCTGGCCATCGGCCGGGCGCTGATGAGCAAGCCCAAACTGCTGCTGCTCGACGAGCCTTCGCTGGGCTTGGCGCCGATCATCATCCAGCAGATCTTCGACATCATCGAACAGCTGCGCCGCGATGGCGTGACGGTGTTCCTGGTGGAGCAGAACGCCAACCAGGCGCTGAAGATCGCCGACCGGGCCTATGTGCTGGAGAACGGCCGGGTGGTGATGCAAGGTACCGGTGAGGCACTGCTGACCGACCCGAAGGTGCGCGACGCGTACTTGGGTGGTTGAATGAAAAAGGGCCTTCGGGCCCTTTTTTCTGCCTGTCACAAATGTGTCGGCCTCTTCGCGGGCAAGCCCGCTCCCACAGGTTCTGCAGAGTTTCAGAACCTGTGGGATCCCTGTGGGAGCGGGCTTGCCCGCGAAGAAGCCGGCACAGGCTTACCAAAGGCTTGTGATCCCCGCCGAGCCTGAGTAACGTGGCCAGCTCTTTGGCAAAGATTCCCCGGAGCCCGCCCCATGCGCCTCACCCCTACCCTGCTGCTCAGTGCCGTGCTGCCCCTGTTCGCCGGCTGCCAGTTGCTGGCCGAGCAGCCCCGTGACCCGAACATCGGTACCACGCGCATGCAGGGTGAGCTGAGCGCAGGTGGCGGCCGGCTGCTGTTCAAACCCTGTGGTGAGAGCCGCCACTTCGTGATCAACGATGTCGCCGGCACCGGCATCCTCCAGGAGTCAGTCAACCTGGCCAAGGACGCCAACGCCAAGCTGTTCGCCGACGTGCGCGGGCGCCTCACCGGTGCCAAGCAGGCCGACAACGATGGCCAGCTGGAGGTCAGCCGCCTGTACCGCCTGGAGCCGTCCACCCGCGCCTGCGACGACCCCAACTTCAAGCAGCTGACCTTGCGCGCCAATGGCCATGAACCGGATTGGGACATCAAGGCCAGTGGCAAGGGCATGGTGCTCAACCGCGTCGGCAAAGACCCACTGCCCTTGCCGTTCCTCGAAGAAGAAGTGCCCGGCGGTGGCCTGACCCTGACCAGCGAAGCCAACGGCCAGCATGTTGAACTGTGGGTCGCCCCACAACGCTGCGTCGATGCCGCCACGGGCGCCGTGCGCCACCTGCGCGCCGAGCTGCGTATCGACGGCCAGACCTTGCGCGGCTGCGGTTACTACGGCGGCGCGCGCGACAACTGATCGCCGGGCGCTTTTATCCTGCCAGTCAGGGCGGCGAACAGCTTATACTTGGCGGTTTGTGTAAAGCCGCCGGCCGCCCATGGCCGGGATACTGGACCCTGCCATGCTACGAATCACCGAACTGAAGCTGCCCCTGGACCATCCCGACGAAGCCCTGCGTGAAGCCATCGTCCAGCGCCTGGGCATCCGCGACGAGCAACTGCTCAGCTTCAACCTGTTCAAACGCAGTTACGATGCGCGCAAGAAGAACAGCGAACTGCTGTTCATCTACACCATCGACCTGGAAGCCAGCAACGAAGCCGAACTTCTCAGCAAGTTCGCCGACGATCACAACATCGGCGTGGCCCCGGACGTTACCTACAAGTTCGTCGGCCAGGCCCCGGCCGATCTGCAGGAACGCCCGATCGTGGTCGGCTTCGGCCCGTGCGGTATCTTTGCCGGCCTGCTGCTGGCGCAGATGGGCTTCAAGCCGATCATCCTCGAACGTGGCAAGGAAGTACGCCAGCGCACCAAGGACACCTGGGGCCTGTGGCGCAAAAGCGTGCTCAATCCCGAGTCCAACGTGCAGTTCGGTGAAGGCGGCGCCGGGACCTTCTCCGACGGCAAGCTCTACAGCCAGATCAAGGACCCGAACCACCACGGCCGCAAGGTCCTGGAAGAGTTCGTCAAGGCCGGTGCGCCAGACGAGATCCTGTACATCAACAAACCGCACATCGGCACCTTCCGCCTGACCGGCATGGTCGAGCAGATGCGCCAGGACATGATTGCCCTCGGCGCCGAAGTGCGCTTCCAGGAGAAAGTCACCGACCTGCTGATCGAAGACGGCCAGCTGACTGGCGTGGTGCTGGAGAGTGGCGAGCAGCTGCACTCGCGCCATGTGGTCCTGGCCCTCGGCCACAGCGCCCGCGACACCTTCCGCATGCTGCACGCCAAGGGGGTGTACATGGAAGCCAAGCCGTTCTCGGTGGGTTTCCGTATCGAGCATCCACAAACGCTGATCGACAAGGCGCGCCTGGGCAAGTATGCCGGCCACCCGAAACTCGGCGCGGCCGACTACAAGCTGGTGTATCACGCCAAGAACGGTCGCTCGGTGTACAGCTTCTGCATGTGCCCGGGCGGCACCGTGGTCGCGGCCACCAGCGAACCGGGCCGCGTCGTTACCAATGGCATGAGCCAGTACTCGCGTAACGAGCGCAACGCCAACTCCGGCATCGTCGTCGGCATCGACCCCGAGCGCGACTACCCGGGTGGCCCGCTGGCCGGTATCGAGTTGCAGGAGCGCCTGGAAGCCCACGCCTACGTCATGGGCGGCAGCAACTACCAGGCGCCGGCGCAGCTGGTGGGCGACTTCGTCGCTGGCAAGCCGTCCACCGCCCTGGGCAGCGTCGAGCCGTCGTACAAACCAGGGGTGACCTTGGGTGACCTGGCGCCGAGCCTGCCGGACTTCGCCATCGAGGCCATCCGCGAGGCACTGCCGGCATTCGACCGCCAGATCAAAGGCTACAACCTGCATGATGCGGTGTTGACCGGGATCGAGACACGCACCTCGTCGCCACTGCGCATTACCCGTGGCGCTGACTTCCAGAGCTTGAACCTGAAGGGGTTGTTCCCGGCAGGTGAAGGTGCCGGGTATGCCGGCGGCATTCTTTCGGCAGGTGTGGATGGCATCCGCATTGCCGAAGCAGTGGCGCGGGATATGCTCGGGCTCTGAGCTGCATTGCCTGGGCTGGCCTCTTCGCGGGTCAACCCGCTCCCACAGGGATTGCGCAGCCCTTGAAAACTGTGCAGTACCTGTGGGAGCGGGTTGACCCGCGAAGAGGCCAGCCCAGAAAACGAAAAACCCCGAACAGTGCTGGACCGTTCGGGGTTTTTACTTGCCGCGGCAATCAGTGCGAAACGCGGCTGGTACCGTCAACGGTCATGATGCGCACGCGGTCGCCAACGCGGAAGACTTCATTCTCCTGCACGGCCTGGACATAGGCGCGCATGCTGCCATCGTCTTCGCGCACGGTGATTTCCACACCCTGGGTACGGGTGATGCCTTCCTCGGCAGCCGAACCTGCCAGGCCACCGGCAACGGCACCGATCACCGCAGCGACGACGCTGCCACGGCCACCGCCAACGGCGCTGCCAGCCACGCCACCGACGATGGCGCCAGCGCCACCGCCGATCGGGGTCTTGGTACCTTCGATCTTGACCGGACGCAGGGATTCGATGGTCCCCATGCGCACGGTCTGCACGCGACGGGCCTCATCACGGGAGTAGCTGTCACCGGTCAGGCTCGAGGCACAGCCACCGAGCAGCAGCGACATGGTGGTGAAAGTCGCCACCAGCAAAGCGGATTTACGCATGGGTACAATCTCCAGAAAACAGGTGTCCATTAGACGCTGCGCATTGACGGCTGTCACGGCGCTAACGCGAAAAATTTATTTCCATTCAGCCCCTGTACAGCCACGTAGGGCAGTAATGCGGGCGTTACAGCTCAGACCAAGCATAGCCACGGATTACTTCATCGTCGTGTGCAGAAGTTGTGGCATCAGGAAAGCAAGGGGCCGCAAAAGCGGCCCCAGGTTGTCACGGCGCCAGGCGCTCCCGCGCCCACTGGCCATCGACCAGGCGGTAGTTCAAGCGGTCATGCAGGCGGCTGGCTCGTCCTTGCCAGAACTCGATCCGCTCCGGCAGCAAACGGTAGCCGCCCCAATGCTCCGGGCAATGCGGTTGGGTATCGGAAAAGCGCGCTTCGGTGGCCTTGACCAACCCTTCGAGCTCCTCACGATTGGCAATCACCCGACTCTGCGGCGAAGCCCAGGCCCCCAGGCGGCTGCCCAGCGGGCGTACCTGGTAGTAGTCATCCGACTCCTTGGCCGTGACCTTTTCCACCCGCCCTTCGATCCGCACCTGGCGCTCCAGCGCCGGCCAGAAGAAGGTCATGGCAGCGAACGGGTTGGCCAGCAGCTGCTGGCCCTTGGCGCTGTCATAGTTGGTGAAGAAGGTGAAGCCACGGTCATCGAGGCCCTTGAGCAGCAGCACGCGGCAATGCGGGCGGCCCTCGCCATCGACCGTGGCGAGGGTCAGCGCGTTGGCCTCCACCGGCGGCTGCTCGGTCTTCACGGCATCGGCAAACCACTGGTGGAACAGGGCGAACGGCTCACCCGGGGCCTGGGCTTCAGCCAGGCCATCACGGGTGTAGTCGCGGCGCATATCGGCCAGGGATTGGGTCATGGCTGCGTTTCCTTGACGATCAGTTGGTCTTCGCAGGGCTGTTGGCGGCTACTTTCTTGTCGGTGGCAGCAGCCTTCTTGGCGGCAGGCTTGGCTGGCGCGGCTTTTTTCTTGGCGGTGGCCTTCGCCGCAGGTTTGGCTGCGGCTTTTTTCGCTGCTGGCTTGGCGGCCGGTTTCTTGGTCTCGACAGGCTTGGCGGCAGGCGCCTTGGCATCCTGCACGGCAACCATCGAAGCCGGGGTTGCCACCGGGGCAGCCTGCTGGTACTTGGCCAGCAGGGCAACCATGGTGTTCTGCGGCGTCAGCAGCATTTCCACACGACGGTTCAGTGCGCGGCCTTCGGCACTGTCGTTGGCGGCGCGCGGCATTTCCGAGCCCATGCCCTTGAGCGACAGGCGGTCACGTTGCAGGCCACTCAGGCGGAAGATCGCCGATACCGAGGCGGCGCGCTCCAGGCTCAGCTTCTGGTTGGCAGCAGCCACACCGCTGCTGTCGGCATGGCCGAGTACCAGCACGGCAGTCTTCGAGTCACCTTCGACAGCCTTGGCCACGCGGGTGATCGGGCCCAGGGTCATCGGCAGCAGCATGTTCGGACGATCCGGGTTGTACGAGCTGTCGACCGGGATGGTTACCACCAGCACGTTGTCGCGGCGCTCCAGCTCCAGCTTGCTGTCCTTGACCGCTTCACGCAGCTTCGGCTCGTACTGGTCCAACCAGGCCTGGGTGGCCTTTTCGTCAATCTTCGGCACCGCTGGCCCTTTGGCCTGCTGGTCGTCACCGCCAAACGGCCACCACCAGTGACTGGCGCTCTCGGACTTGGCATCGGCCTTGGCGACTTTATCGGTTACCGCCGCTTTCACTTCCTTGTCGGCTACCTTGTCCGAACCGAACGGCCACCAGCTGCTACCGCCTTCCTTGGAGGCGTCCTGGGAGTGGCTGGCGCAACCGGTCATAGCGGCCAGGCACAGGGCGAGAGCTAAGGTTTTATGTGAAGACATCAGCGATACACCATGAAATTGAAAGATATTTTGCCAACGCACTTCAGGCGTTGGCATTGAGGATAGTCAAAGCGGTTGCCTAATACCCGCTTTACCCGATCAAAGGCAAGTGCCAAGCACGCGTACCAGCTGCTGGGCTCTTGGATCCATGAGCACGTAGGGGCCAAGGGTATTGACCACGAAACCGAAGGCCACGTCGTGCTCCGGGTCGGCGAAACCGACCGAGCCACCAGCCCCTGGATGGCCGAAGGCCCGGGCGCCGAGGCCAAAGGTGGCGTTGGCCACATCGGGCTGGTCGAGCATGCAACCCAGGCCGAAACGGGTCTGGGTCAACAAGGTACGGTCCTGGCCAAGGCTGTGTTCTCGGGTCAGCTCGTCGAGCAGTTCGGATTCGAGCAGGCTGCCGTCGAGCAGGCCCGCGTAGAAACCTGCCAGGCTGCGCGCATTGCCGTGGCCATTGGCCGCCGGCTGCTGCATGCGCCGCCATTCGGGCTTGTTGGTGCTGGTCAGGATCGCTGGTGGGTTGGTGAAGGCACGCGTCGACAGCGCCTCGGGTTCACGCATGGTCACCTGTAGCAGGCGCTGGGCGGCGGCATCACCCGCGTTGCCCTTGCCACGGGCAATATGCGCCACGCGGTGGAACTCTTCGTCGGCCAGGCCGACGTGGAAGTCCAGCCCCAGCGGCCGTGCCGTACGGGCAACGATCGACTCACCCGGGCCACGGCCATCGACACGGCGGATCAGCTCGCCAATCAGCCAGCCGTAGGTGATGGCGGCATAGCCGTGTTCAGTGCCGGGCGTCCACCAGGGCGTTTCGGCGGCCAGGGCATCAACCATGGTTTGCCAGTCATACAGGGCTTGCGCCGGCAGCAACTCACGAATGGCCGGCAGGCCGGCACGGTGGCTGAGCAACTGGCGCAAGGTGATGTTCTGCTTGCCGGCCTGGGCGAACTCCGGCCAGTAGCGCGCTACCGGGGCATCCAGGGCAAGTTTGCCCTCACCCACCAGCTGCAGCGCCGTCACGGCGGTGAAGGTCTTGGTGCAGGAAAACAGGTTGGCGATGGTATCGCTGTGCCAGGCCTGCTGGCCGTCCTTGTCGGCACTGCCCGCCCACAGATCGACCACGGTCTCGCCACCGATCTGGATGCACAGCGCAGCGCCACGCTCCTGGGGATCTTCGAACAATGCCGCAAACGCTTCACGCACCGCTTCGAACTTCAGCTCATAGTGACCCTGGATCTGCACCCACTGTTCTCCGTACGACCTTGCTGACAAAGGCGTGCATTGTTTCAGTAGTTGGCAGTTTTGCATACTGGGCAAGGCCGGATGGTCCGTACCGAAACCGCAGTGTCAGCCGTGCCAGGGGCGCAGAGCGCCCCTGATAGACCTTCAGGGGGCCTTTTTCTCCAGTACACCGCTCAACTGACCAACGGCCTGCAGGTTGCTCTTGCGCACTGCGTCGACGAACCCTGGGTAGGGCACATCCGTAATCGCCACCAGGCCCAGGTGGCCGTTCTCACCATCGAGCAAACGCCCACTGGCCGGCTGGTCGAGGTACTGGAACCAATGCACGCCCACGATCATCGGCTGTGCCAGGGCGGCCTTGAGGAAGTTACTGTAGGCCGGCCCACGGTCCTCTTCCCTTGCCACCTCAACCGGCCCCGGCCAGAACGGCCCACGATCGCGGGAACCAAACTGGAACTCGGACACCAGCACCGGCTTGTCGAGTTCGGCCAGACGAGCAAAGTCATATCCATCCTCGGGCTTGAGGGTATAGAAATTGAAACTCAGCACATCGCAGAACTCGGCGCAGGCCTTGACCGCCTCCGGTGTGCTCACGGCGTAGCGACCGCCCAGCAGCAGGTGATTGGGCGCATGCCACTTAAGCGCATCGGAAATGGTCTTGAAGTAGGTTTCGGCGAATACCTGCTGGAAATACTGGTAATCACGCTCGATTTCCGGATGTTCTGGGTCGGGCAGCGGCGCCTCGAAGCCTGGGTCTTCCATCAGCTCCCAGGCCTGCAGGTCGATGCCCCAGGCCTTGGACAACCCCTCCTGGTTGCGGTACTTGTCGCGCAGCTGCTTGAGGAAGGCGCGTTTGGCCGGCACGTCGGTGGTCAGGCGCAAGGTACCGTAGGCCAGGCCATAGCGCGCCTTGGGATCATTGCCGGGCGCGGCCCAGGCCAGTTCGTTGTCGGCGAAATAGCCGATCAGCCACGGGTCGTCACGGTGGTCGCGCGCGGCAATGGCCACGGCGCGTTCAGTGGCCATGGCAAACCGTGGGTCGAACGGGTCAGGCATGCGGCCCCACCAGTCCATGCCGGTGCTGATGCTGGCATAGTCACCGACGATCGACAGCGGCAAGGTATAGGGCATGCGTTTGGCCTGGCCGACGGCCGGGTCGCTCCAGTTGCCCAGGGTGTTGAAGCCCCAGGCCTGCAGCCGGTCCAGCGTGTGCCCCTGCCAGCGTTCGGCATCCAATGCCAGCGGTGGGCACACGGGGGTGGCTTGCCCCTCCACGGCTGGCGGGCAAGGTTTGCCGTAGGTGCGCTGGATGTTGGCGGCATAGAAGTCGAACCAGCGCCCCTGCTTGAAACTGCGCCCTTGCGACGAGGCGTTGCCATCGTCGTTATTGCCTTCACCATAAAAGGCCGTGAGTGCGTCGCCTTCACCTGGCAAGGCCTTGAACATCCCCTCGCGGCCGGCAACGTAGGTGCGCCCGCCATCGGCGGCCACGGCATTGACGCCGAGGGAAAAGAACGGATGGCCTTGCGGCGTGACCAGGTACCAGCGACCTTCGCGCTTTTCGGTGCGGAAAAAACCCTTGGCTGCGAACGCCGGCCCGGCCAGCAAGCCACCGTAGCTGTCCAGTTGTAGCTTCTGACGATCGGCCAACCAGCCCTTGAGCTGCTGTTGTTCACGGCTGTCGGCGGCCTTGAGTTGCTCGTCGTTGACGATCTTCTCGGGCCAATGCCCCCGGGTGGATTGGCCGTAGGCATCGATCAACTCGTGGTAGGCCGCCTGGTAGGCCTGGTCGTCGTCCTGGATGCCGACCTTTTCGATCAGCAGGTTCTGCGCCACCTTCGGGTTGGGTATGGTCAGGCTGACGGCCACCACCTGCTTGAGGTCAACCTCGCCGGCACTGCTGGTCAACAGTAACCGTTGCCCTTCGTAGGCCCATGGCATGGGCGGGCCGGCACGCATGCCCTGGCTCAGCGGCGAACTGGCCTTGAGCGGCACCATGACGGTTTGCGCAGGCCCTGCAGGTAGGTCGATACGGCTGGTCAGCGTGCGCCCATCGCTGCCGAGCACCGTGACGTCGACGGTCAATGCCCAGTCCTGGGCGCTTTGCATGCGCAAGGTGAGGAACTGCCCGGCCGACCAGTCCCATACGCCGCTCTGCGGGCTCAGGCGCAGAGTCGGGCGTTCGACCGGATTGAACACCACCCGCCTGAGCACCTCGCCTTCGGCCGTCTGCTCCGCGTTGTACTGCGGCATGCCGGTGCCTTCGGTCACCACATTGACCACCGAGGCCGGGCGAACGAAGCTGAACAGCGTCTGCTGCCCGGCCAGCAAAGGCGTGCTGAACAGCAGGGTAAGTACCACGGGCAAGGTGCGGCGGAACATAAGGCTGGGGCTCTCCTTCCAGGCCCTCATGGGCCCGCGACTGAGTAATGGACAACGGGCCGGCGCATCGTGCTTCGGCCGTCAGGAAATCTCCCGCCGGAAAGGCGGCAGCGCATTGAGAATAGCCTTGCCGTAGCGCTGCGTGACCAGTCGCCGATCCAGCAAGGTGATGACGCCGCGATCCTGCTCGGTACGCAGCAGGCGACCGCAGGCCTGAATCAGGCGCAGCGAGGCGTCGGGCACGGCAATTTCCATGAACGGGTTGCCGCCACGGGCTTCGATCCATTCGGCCAGGGCCGCCTCGACCGGGTCGTCGGGCACGGCGAAGGGGATCTTGGCGATGACCACGTGTTCACAATAGGCGCCTGGCAGGTCGACACCCTCGGCGAAGCTGGCCAGGCCGAACAGCACACTGTGCTGACCATCGTCGACCCGTGCCTTGTGCTTGTTCAGGGTTTCCTGCTTGGACAGATTGCCCTGGATCAGCACCAGCTTGCGCCAGTCGCGATCCAGGCCGTCGAACACTTCCTGCATCTGCTTGCGCGAAGAGAACAGCACCAGCGCACCGCGGG
Source organism: Pseudomonas sp. LRP2-20 (assembly GCF_024349685.1). NCBI lineage: Bacteria > Pseudomonadati > Pseudomonadota > Gammaproteobacteria > Pseudomonadales > Pseudomonadaceae > Pseudomonas > Pseudomonas sp. LR2-20. The sequence continues at coordinate 4,812,140 of NZ_AP025944.1, forward strand.
CATCTGCGACGATGTTCGGCAGTTCACGAATGATCGCCGCAGTGTGCGCTGCCGCGTCGCGCGGATCGGCCTTGAGGTCGGGGACCCGCAACAGGCCGGCATCGCCGTGCACGAACGGGCTTGGGACCACGCAGGTGACGGCATCGCGGGGCAACCCCGAGCGCATGCGGAAGCGGTCGAACTTGCCCAGTGCAGTCAGCGTGGCCGAGGTCACCAGGGCGCCATGGGCGACACTCCAGAGGCTGCGCCGCAGCATCTCGGCGGCGAGAATCGGGCTGGCATTGACCTCGATGTCGAACAGCGCGCCGCTTTCCGCCAGGGTCAGCCAACGCGCCATGGGCGGGCTGTCTTCCGGGTCTTCGGCGGTGAACGCGGTCCACAGCTCCCAGTTGCCCTGGGCACGGGTGACCAAGCTGCCGAACAGTGGGTACCACTCTTCGGCCTGGTGGCTGGCGATGCCGATGTTGACCTCACCGTCCATGCCTTCCTTGAGCAAGTCGGCCAGGCGGGTGAACAGGTCGTTGAGGCGGGCGAAGCCCTTTTTCAGTTCGATGCCGACTTCGCGGATCTGCTCCGGTACCACGCCACCTTCAAAGCGGTAACGCGGGCGCTCGCGGCCTTCGGTGTCCTCGCTCGGGCGGAAGTCGGCGACCTGCTCGCACAGGGTGAACATGAACTGCTGCTGGGTGCGCACTTCCCGTGCCAGCTCCGGCACCTGCTCGATGTACTTGCCCAGGTCGCCCGGCAACGGGTGCTGGGCCAGCAGCTTGGTGAGGTTCTTGGCAGTCTGCTCCAGCCAGTCGGCAGTGGAGCGCAGGCGCGAATAATGGGCGAAGTGGCCGATGGCCTTGTCTGGCAGGTGGTGACCTTCGTCGAACACGTACAGGGTGTCGCGCGGGTCAGGCAGCACCGCGCCACCGCCCAGGGCCAGGTCGGCCAGGACCATGTCGTGGTTGGTGACGATCACATCGACCTTGCCCATGCCTTCGCGGGCCTTGTAGAACACGCACTGCTGGAAGTTCGGGCAGTGGCGGCCGGTGCACTGGCTGTGGTCAGTGGTCAGGCGCGCCCAGTCCTGGTCCTCGATGGCCTCCGACCAGCTGTCGCGGTCGCCGTCCCAACGGTTGCCGGCGAGCTTTTCGATCATGCTGTTGAACAGCTTCTGACTGCGCTCGTCGACCTCGATGTGGAAGCCTTCTTCCTCGAACAGCTGAGCGGTGGCCGACTGTGCATGCCCCTCCTGCAGCAGGATGTCCAGCTTGGACAGGCACAGGTAACGACCGCGACCCTTGGCCAGGGCGAAGCTGAAGTTCAGGCCGCTGTTACGCATCAGGTCCGGCAGGTCCTTGATGACGATCTGCTCCTGCAAGGCCACGGTCGCGGTGGCAATCACCAGGCGCTTGCCGGCGGCCTTGGCGGCCGGGATAGCGGCCAGCGCGTAGGCGACCGTCTTGCCGGTACCGGTGCCCGCCTCCACCGCAACCACGGCGGGTTCGCCGGCGCGGCGGCCTTCGTCGTCACAGGCGATGTCGCCGAGCACCTTGGCCACTTCGGCGATCATCAGGCGCTGGCCATACCGCGGCTTGAGGCTCTTGGCTTCGAGAAAACGCGTGTAGGCGCCCTGGATGGTGGCTTTGAGTTCGTTGCTGATCATGGTCTGCAGGCGCCCGGAGGGCTGGATATATTTTCAGTGTTTCACATGGGGCGGCTATCATACCCCGCTATTGCCCTTTGTGCCGCATGGAGATCCGGATGCTAGCCTTTGCCCTGCCCTACACCCTGCATGTCCTCGCCGCCCTGGTATGGGTCGGCGGCATGTTCTTCGCCTGGCTGGTACTGCGCCCGGCAACGGTTGCAGCCCTTGACGGGCCTGCCCGCCTGCGCCTGTGGGTGGAAGTTTTCCGACGCTTCTTCGTCTGGGTCTGGCTGGCCGTGGCGATTTTGGCGATAAGTGGTATCGGCATGTTGCACATGCGCTTCAGCGGCTTCGAGACTGCGCCCAAATATGTGCAGGTGATGATTGGCGGCGGGATTGCCATGTTCGCGCTGTTCATGCGCATCCAGGCTTTGCTGCTGCCGGAACTGAAGGCAGCGGTGCAGGCTGAAGACTGGCCGGCGGGCGCTGCGGTGCTCGGACGCATTCGGCGGATGGTGGGGATCAACCTGCTGCTGGGCTTGGCCGTCGTTGCAGTGGCCAGTTCACGGCTGTTGATGTGAGGGGTTCTCCGCGGCATTTTAAGTGCCTGCGAGATCGAGCGCCGCCCGCGCGGCGCATCGCGAGCTGCGCTCGCTCCTACGTTTGTTTCTGGCCAGTTATTCCTGGGGAATTTGCGCGCGAACGCCTTGGCGCCTGACTCGATATCAAGTCGTACAAACCAGGCGGTCGCGCGCGCCTGTCACTGGCATTACTGGCCCGAAACAAACGTAGGAGCGAGCGCAGCTCGCGATGCGCCGCGCGGGCGGCGCTCGATCTCGCAGGCACCACAGATCCAAAGGCTTGCCCCTCAGAGGCGCTGCAGGACCAGTTCACCCTCGGCACCTGCAAGCCCAGGCTGCCCCTCCTGCCCAGGTCGGCCATTGGCCCCGGCACCGGTGCGATACACCAGGCAGCCCTTGCTTGCCCCGCCTTTACCGGCCTTGCCGGCAGCTCCGGCCTTGCCCGGCGCACCACCATCCAGGCGTACCACGATGCGCTCCTGCGGGAAGCCCTGCGGCAGGCTCAGGCGAATCCGCCCACCAGGCGCACCATCATGCCCGTTGCCACCATCATCGCCATTCGCCCCTGGGCTTGCCTGGCCCCAAGTGCAACCGCCAGCCTGGCCATTGGCGCCATCAAGGCCCACGTAACCTGGCGCCCCGGCACCACCTCGGGCATCAATGGCCAGCCGCTCGGCATCGACCGCGGCGAGCTTCAAATCCAGGCTGCGCCCAGAGCGGGCAGCCCGTTCATAGGTGCCGGGCGCCCCTGGCGCGCTGATCTCGCTGCCCTCACCCAGCACAGCACTGCGTACATCGATGAGCAGCGGTGCTTCGGCAGGTGCAACGGCAATCCGTGCATCGCGGCCCAGTTGCAGATGATCGACCTTCAGTTCGGTCAAGCTAGCCGGCAACAGCAAAGTCGCCGAATCCGCCACGCGCAATTGCTCCAGGTGCACGCTGGCCGACTTGTTCGGCAGGCGCAGCATGGAATGGGAGGCAACCTCCAGGCTCTGCGCCTGGGTCATGGGCGCAGCCAATAGCGCCAGCAACATCAATTTACGCATGGCGAGGCGCCTCCTGCGGACGGGGAATGGACATGACATGAAAGATACCGGTCAGCAGGATCTGCAACCGGTCGAACCAGCGATGGCTGCGGCCACGCAGGCTGCCATTGAAAAACAGCACTTCAAGAAAATGCAGGCTCAGCACAAGAATCCCAAGCGCATTGATCAGCAGATTCAACGGCAGCGGTTGCGGCATCATCAGATTGAACAGCACCACGCCCCAGAACGCCACGGTGAGGACCTTGCCCAGGCCCAGGATGAATTTCATACCCCGCCCCTACATGTCTATTTATTGTTATGTCTACGCGGCCCGAGCAAGCGCGCCGCGCAGCCAACACTACCTGCATGCCTGGGCACACGCCAGTGCAGTCAGTTGAGGTGCAGGTCCACCCGTCGGTTGTGCGCACGCCCCTCTTCGGTGGCGTTGTCGGCGATCGGCTCATGGGCGCCACGGCCCTCGCTGGTCACCTTCTGCGGCGCCAGGCCCTGACTGATCAGGTACTCGGCGACACTGGCGGCACGGCGTTGGGAAAGCGCCTGGTTGTAGCTGTCGGAGCCAACGCTGTCGGTATGGCCCACCACTTTGATACGGGTAACCCCCAGTTCGTTGAGGCGCGGCAACAGGCTTTTCAGGCGCTCCTCGCTACCCGGAGTGAGGTCGGCTGAATTGAAGGCAAACATCACCTGCCCCTGGTCGTCGAGGGTGATCACCTCGGGCTTGGGCTCGGGTGCGGGCTGGGACGGCGGGTACTGCGCAAGCGGGCAGCCCATGTGGTCAACTGTGGTGTTGGCGGGGGTGTCGGGGCAGCGGTCGCGACGGTCGAAGACACCGTCGCCATCTTCGTCGCCATCCTGGGCGTAGCAGATCAGGCCACCGGCGATCGCACCCAGGGTACCGGCGCCAGCCGCCCAGCTTGAACTCTCGATGGCGCCCAGGCCACCACCTACCGCGCCGCCGAGCAGGCTGCAGATGGGCCAAGTCCTTTGATTGAGGGGCGCACTGCCGTCACTGTGGGTGGCGCAGCCTGCCAGCAGGCCGGTCACCACCAGCAACGGCAACGCCGCCTTCGACGATACACTCATCATGAATGCTCCTGTGTCATCGGCCGCAACCGGCTAACAGGATTAAAGACGCGCCCGCGCCACTTCTCAAGGCGCGGGCGCCGGGACGTCAACGCTGGATCTTGATCTCGGTACGACGGTTCATGGCTCGGCCTTCGGCCGTGGCATTGTCTGCCACCGGCTGGGTTTCGCCAGCACCTACCACCGAAACGAAGCTGGCGCGAGGCACACCGCTATCAATCAGATAGTCAGTTACCGCGTGGGCACGCTGCTCGGACAACTTCTGGTTGTACTTGTCGGAACCCACACTGTCGGTGTGGCCGGTCACGGTCAGGCGGGCACTCGGCGCTTCTTGCTTCAGGCGAGTGGCAACCTTGTTGAGGCGTTCCTTGTCGGCCGCGGTCAGGCGCGAAGAGTTGAATTCGAAGTGCACATCACGGATGACGATCACCTCCTCTTTTTGCACTACCACTTCCTCGACGACGGGAGGCGGCGGCGGGCAGCCATTGGCATCGACCTTCACACCGTGCGGCGTGCCGGGGCACTTGTCACGGCTGTCCGGCACGCCATCACCGTCCTCGTCGCCATCGCCGTGAGCCCAGCAATAGCCTGCTGCCAGGCCACCACCGAGCAGCGCGCCCCAGCCCGCCCAGCTGGAACTCTCGATGGCACCCAGGCCGGCACCGGCGACGCCCCCGACGGCAGCGCACTTCGGCCAGTCGGTTTTTTGCAAACCTGCACAACCAGTCAACACACTGGTGAGCAGTACCAGGGGTAACGCTGTGCGTACTATGCTCATTTTCGTAGCTTCTCCTAGGGGGAATCGGCATAAGACCGATCTCTGGCAGTAAAGACCGCGCAATCCATCCCTGCCAGCAATAAGCCACGACGCGGCCACTTGCCTCTATGCCGGCGAACAGCAGCCCGCTAGTCTTGGATGACTTGAACGAGGATTGGCAATGACCGACGGTTTTTCCCAGCGCACCCCGCAACAAGCCCTGGCCGCCCTGCTGGAGCGCTTCACCCCGCAACGCCTGCTGCTGGTGGGCACCCGCTTCCCGGCCCTGGATGCCTTTGCCCAGGCTCACCCCCAGGTGATCATCGAAACCTGTGAGCCGGGGCCATTGCCGGCAGCGCTGGCGGCCCAGCGCTTTGACCTGGCGGTGCTGGTGGACTGCCTGGAGCACTTGCCCAAACGCACCGGCCTGCAACTGCTGGGCGGCATCCGCAACCTCAACGCAAGCCGGGTTGCAGTGCTGGCAGACCTGCCCGCCTGCGGCTGGCAAGACACCGATTTCTTCTCCTTGGCGCTGCAGGCCAGCGAGAAATTCCGCCGCGATCAACAGGTGTTGAGCTTGTTCACCTATGATCTACATGACTACAAGCAGGTCCCGGACTGGCTCAACGCCAAGTTCTGGGCCAACCCTGAAAACTTCGGCAAGTATTGGTGGTGATGATGAGTGTCTCGGTTTGCCCTTGTGGCAGCGGCAATCTGCTCGACGCCTGCTGCGGGCATTACCATGCCGGCACCCCGGCGCCCGATGCCCAGACGCTGATGCGTTCGCGTTACAGCGCCTATGTAATGGGGCTGATCGACTACCTGGTCGCCACCACCCTGCCGGCCCAGCAGGCCGGGCTGGACCGCGCCGCCATGGCGGCGTGGAGCGCCCGGAGCACCTGGCTGGGCCTGGAGGTGGAAAGCGCCGAGGTGCTCGGCGGCCAGCCCGAACATGCCTTCGTGACCTTTACCGCGCGCTGGCATGACCAGGAGGGCGACCATCAGCACCGGGAGCGTTCTGCTTTCGTGCAGCACGAGCGGCGCTGGTACTTCATCGACCCCACCGTCGCGCTCAAAGCCGGGCGCAACGACCCCTGCCCCTGCGCCAGCGGGCAGAAATTCAAGAAATGCTGCGCCAGCTACGTCGGTAACTGAGCATGATCGCCGCCACCCGCCTGCTTTTGCTCAGCGCCCTGCTGGCGCTGCTGGCGGGCTGTGCGAGTTGGGGCAGCGATGATGCGCGCGTGCCGGAACTGCACCTGGACAAGGTCGAAACGGTGAAGGCGCGGCTGCTGCAACAGGAGTTCGTCCTGCACCTGCGCGTCGACAACCCGAACGACAGCCGCCTGTTCATTCGCAACCTGAGCTATTCGGTATGGCTCGACGACTTGCTGCTGGCGCAGGATGACGTCAGCCTCTGGCGCAGTGTCGGCGGGCATGCCCGGCGCACGTTCAAGATCACTGCGCGGACCAACCTGTGGCAGCACCTGAAGCCGTTGGCCAAGCTGCTCAAGAGCGGGCAGCCGCTGCATTACCGCCTGCAAGGCGAACTGGAGACCGGGCTGATCATCCATCAGGACCTGCACTTGTCGCGCAGTGGTGAGATAATCCCCGGCGATTTCATACCGGAGTAACCCTGCAATGACCCAGCAACCCCATGTTCATGGCCCGGACTGCAACCACGGTCACGATCATCAGCATGATCACGACCACGGCCATGTACACGGCCCGCACTGCAACCACGGCCACCAGGAGCCGGTGCGCAACGCCCTGAAAGACGTTGGCCGCAACGACCCGTGCCCATGCGGCAGCCAGAAAAAGTTCAAGAAGTGCCACGGCGCTTGATGGTTTTTAGCTACAAATTGCATTTTGGCTGAGAGGTGCAGGGCTAGAGTCCTGCGGTGCCTGTCAGATCGAGCGCCGCCCGCGCGGCGCATCGCGAGCTGCGCTCGCTCCTACGTTTGTTTCTGGCCAATTAATCCTGGGGGATTTGGGCGCGAATGCCCTGGTGCTTGGCACGATATCGCGTCGTACCAACAGGGCGGCCGCGCGCGCCTGCCACAGGCATTACTGGCCCGAAACAAACGTAGGAGCGAGCGCAGCTCGCGATGCGCCGCGCGGGCGGCGCTCGATCTCACAGGCGCCGAAACCCTGTCGCCATGCTACCTTAGCGCCTCCCAACACCCGCCACGCCTTGCAGGAGCCCTTGTCATGGCCGCCCCCGTCCTTCCTCCCTTCCGCCCGCGGCTCAGCGCCGCCGCCACGCTGCTCGGCATGCTCGGGCTCGCCGGCTGCCAGATGGGGGGCTACCAGGACAGCGTGCCACCAACCACCGGCGTGCAGCCGCTCAAAGGCCTGGCACAGAACGTCTCGGTCCGGCGCAACACCATGGGTGCACCGCTGATCGAAAGCAGCAGCTTCCATGACGCCCTGTTCACCCTCGGCTATGTGCATGCAGGCGACCGCATCGAGCAGATGCTCGCCATGCGCCTGCTCGCCCAGGGCCGCCTGGCGGAGCTGGCCGGCAGCGAAGCGCTGGACATCGACCGGCTGATGCGTGCTGCCAACCTCAAGCAGAACGCCGCGCAGCAGTACGCCGATGCCTCGCCGCGCCTGAAGCGCTTCTTCGAGGTGTATGCCCGTGGGGTCAACGCCTACCTGTTCCGCTACCGCGACAAGCTGCCGGCCAACCTGGCCAGCAGCGGTTATCGCCCGGAATACTGGAAGCCTGAGGATTCGGCACTGATCTTCAACCTGTACGCCTTCAGCCAGTCGGTAAACCTGCAGGAAGAGCTCAGCGCCCTGATCTTGGCGCAGAAGGTTGGCAACGACAAGCTGCCCTGGCTGCTGCCCGGCGCACCGGACGAACCCTTGGCTGACGCCGAGGTGGAAAAACTCAAGGGCCTGAACCTGGGTAGCCAGCTGCCAGGCCTGTCCGCGTTGGCGGCGGCCAGCCAGAAGCTCGCCGACCTCGACCTGCTCGGCAGCCCCGGCTCGGCCAACCTGGCGCTCGGCCCGCAACGCAGCCGCAGCGGCAAGAGCCTGCTGGCCAGCGACAGCCGCGCCGCCTGGGCCCTCAGCCCGGTACAGATCCACACGGGCAAGTACCAGGTTGCCGGCCTGTCACTGCCGGGCCTGCCGATCGTGCTGGCCGGCTACAACGGCAAGCTCGCCTGGAGCAGCAGCGCGGTGATGGCCGACAACCAAGACCTGTACCTGGAGCAGCTGCGTCATGCGGGCAACCAGGTGACCTACCTGGCCGACGGCAAGTGGCTGCCGGCCCGGGCCCGCAGCGAGACCTTCTTTGTTCGCGGCCAGCGCCCGCAGCGCGAGGTGATGTACGACACCCGCCACGGCACCCTGCTGCCCCAGGCGGACAACGCCAGCCTCGGCCTGGCACTGAGCCTGCCACAACTCAAGGGCGACCGTAGCCTCGATGCGCTGTTCGACCTGACCCGCGCGCAGAACATAGAACGCGCCTTCGAGAGTACCCGTGAAGTCGCCACTGCCGCGCTGAACTTCGTCTTCGCCGAACCCGAACACATCGGCTGGCAAGTCAGCGGCCGCTACCCGAACCGCCGTGAAGGCCAGGGCCTGCTGCCGTCGCCTGGCTGGGACGGTCGCTATGACTGGGACGGTTATGCCGACCCGATGCTGCACCCCTATGACCAGGACCCACCGGCCGGCTGGATCGCCCACGCCAACCAGCGCAGCCTGCCGCGTGGCTATGGCATGCAGCTGTCCAGCACCTGGTACTACCCTGAGCGCGCCGAGCGCCTGGGCCAGCTGGCTGGCAACGGCCGCCACGACAGCCGCAGCCTGATGGCGTTGCAGAACGACCAGGTGACGCTGCTGGCTGACAAGCTCAAGCAGATGTTCGATGCTCCGGGCATGGCCCAGCCGCTCAAGCAGGCCATCGACGCTCTGCCTGCGCCCCAGCGCGACAAGGCGCGCGACGCACTTGCCCGGCTGAAAGCCTTCGATGGCCGCCTGAGCCCGGTATCGGCAGATGCCGCGCTGTACGAGCTGTTCCTCCAGGAAGTGACCCGGCAGACCTTCCTCGACGACCTCGGCCCGGAATCGAGCCCGGCCTGGCAGGCGTTCGTCAGCAATGCCCGCCTGTCGTACTCGGCCCAGGCCGACCACCTGCTGGGCCGCGACGACAGCCCGTTCTGGGACGATCGCAACACCCCGCAAAAAGAAGACAAACCTGCCATCCTCGCCCGCAGCCTGGCCGCGGCCGTGGATGCCGGCACCGCGCAACTGGGCAGCGAGCGCCGTGCCTGGCAGTGGGGCAAGTTGCACCAGTACCGCTGGCCTGCCCCTGCCTACCACGGGCTGGGCGATGCGCTGAACCGCTCGTCAATGGCCGCCGGTGGCGACTTCACCACCCTCGCCCTGACGCCTTACGCCTGGGGCAGCGATTTCGACACCCGCCTGCCGGCCTCGGCGCGGATGATCGTCGACTTCGGCCAGGCCGAGCCGCTGCAGGTACTGACCAGCAATGGCCAGTCGGGCAACCCGGCCAGTTCGCATTACAGCGACGGGCTGGATGCCTGGTTCAAGGGGCGGTTCACGAGCCTGCCGCTACAGCCGCAGAACTTCGGGCGGGCATATGGCAGCCAGCGGTTGACGCTGGTTCCGGGGCGGTAAGGGATTTCGGAAAAATTGAAAGGTGAGTCAGGGCCACCAGGGGCTCGCCGCTAGATTTTCAGCGCCTGTGAGATCGAGCGCCGCCCGCGCGGCGCATCGCGAGCTGCGCTCGCTCCTACGTTTGTTTCGGGCCAGTTATTCCTGGGGGATTTGCGCGCGAACGCCTTGGCGCCTGACTCGATATCGAGTCGTACAAACCAGGCGATCGCGCGCGCCTGTCACAGGCATTCCTGGCCCGAAACAAACGTAGGAGCGAGCGCAGCTCGCGATGCGCCGCGCGGGCGGCGCTCGATCTCACAGGCGCTGAAAATCTCCCGTCAGGCATTTGTCAGCCCCAACTCCATCCGAACTTCTCCCTACGCCCACGGCTCCTAACTGGTAACCCCAAACCAGCGCACAGAAGCCATGGACCTCGTCATCGCCCGCCCCGAAGGCCTGTACTGCCCACCCGGCGACTTCTACATAGACCCCTGGCGCCCGGTCGAGCGTGCCGTGATCACCCATGGTCATGGCGACCACGCTCGCACCGGCAACCGTCATTACCTGACCGCCGCCCCTGGCGCGGGCATCCTGCGCAGCCGACTGGGCCAGGACATAGACCTGCAGACCCTGGCCTACGGCGAGCAAATCCGGCACCACGGCGTCACCCTCAGCCTGCACCCGGCCGGCCATGTGCTGGGTTCGGCACAGGTGCGTCTGGAGTATCAGGGCGAAGTCTGGGTCGCTTCGGGTGATTACAAGGTCGAGCCGGACGGGACCTGCGCCGCCTTCGAGCCGGTGCGCTGCCATACCTTTATCACCGAGTCCACGTTCGGCCTGCCCATCTACCGCTGGCCCAGCCAGGCGACCATCTTCGCCGGGATCAATGCCTGGTGGCGGAGCAACCGCGAGCAAGGCAAGGCCAGCGTGCTGTTCTGCTATGCCTTCGGCAAGGCCCAGCGAGTTCTCCATGGCCTGGACCCGGACATCGGGCCGATCCTCGTGCATGGCGCTGTCGAGCCGCTGAACCGGGTGTACCGCGAAGCGGGTGTGCAGCTGCCGGTTACCCGCTATGCCGGTGATGTCCCGCGCAACGACCCGCTGATGCGTCAGGCATTGATCCTGGCACCACCCTCTGCCGCAGGTAGCAGCTGGATGCGCCGTTTCGGCGAGTACAGCGATGCCTTTGCCAGCGGCTGGATGCTGCTGCGCGGTACCCGGCGACGGCGCGGTGTGGATCGTGGCTTCGTGTTGTCCGACCATGCCGACTGGCCGGGGCTGCTGTGGGCCATCGGCCAGACCGGTGCCGAGCGGGTCATGGTTACCCACGGCTCAGTGAATGTGCTGGTGCGCTACCTCAACGAACAAGGCCTGGACGCCCGCGCCTTCGTCACCGAATACGGCGAAGAAGATGACACCACAGTCACGGAGCCTGAGGCATGAAAGCCTTCGCCGAACTGTATCTGCGCCTGGATGCCACCACCTCCAGCAATGCCAAGCTCGAAGCGTTGCGCGACTATTTTGCTGCAGCGCCCGCCGAAGACGCCGCCTGGGCCGTGTACTTCCTCGCTGGCGGGCGCCCGCGCCAGCTGGTGCCCACGCGTATGCTGCGTGAGCTGGCCACGACCTTGGCGGGGTTGCCCGAATGGTTGTTCGAAGAGAGCTACCAGGCCGTGGGTGATCTGGCCGAGACCATCTCGCTGTTGTTGCCGCAAGCTGCCCATGCCAGTGACGACGGCCTGGCATACTGGGTCGAAGCGCACCTGCTGCCCTTGCGTGGCCTGCCTGCTGAAGCAGTCCAGCAGCGCCTGCCGCCCCTGTGGGCACAACTGGACCGCCCCAGTCTGATGCTGTGCCTGAAGCTGATCACTGGCAGCTTTCGCGTCGGCGTGTCCAAGCTACTGGTCACCCGCGCCCTGGCACAACTGGCCGGGCTGGATGCCAAACGCGTGGCCCAGCGGCTGGTCGGCTATACCGATATCGGCCATCGCCCAACGGCCGCCAGTTACCACAAGCTGATCGCCGAAGAATCCGCAGATGAACATAGCCAGCGCGGTGGCCAGCCTTACCCCTTCTTCCTGGCTCACGCCCTGCAGGCCCCGGTGGAGCAGTTCGACGCCCTGCTCGGCCCGCCCGCTGCGTGGCAGATCGAATGGAAGTGGGATGGCATCCGCGCGCAAGTCGTCAAGCGCGAAGGCCAGCTGTGGGTCTGGTCGCGGGGCGAAGAGTTGGTCACCGAGCGTTTTCCCGAGCTGCATGGCCTGGCCGAAAGCTTGCCGGACGGCACGGTGCTCGACGGCGAGATCCTGGTCTGGAAGCCAGGCGCCGATGCCAGCATGCCGGCTGTACAGCCGTTCGCCGTGCTGCAACAACGCATTGGCCGCAAGACCCTGAGCAAGAAGCTGCTGGCCGACGCGCCGGTGGTGCTGCAAGCCTACGACGTGCTGGAATGGCAAGGCGAGGACTGGCGCAACCGCCCGCAACATGAACGGCGCCAGCAATTGCAGCACCTGGTTGCCGAGTATCCCCTGGCCCCGCTGTTGCTTTCACCGCTGCTCGAGGGCAATGACTGGAACGACCTGGCCAGGCAACGCGAACAGTCGCGCAACCTTGGCGTGGAGGGGTTGATGCTCAAGCAGCGTGATTCGCTGTATGGCGTGGGCCGAACCAAGGACATGGGCCTGTGGTGGAAGTGGAAGATCGACCCCTTCAGCGTCGATGCTGTACTGGTCTACGCCCAGCGCGGTCATGGCCGCCGTGCCAGCCTCTACAGCGACTACACCTTCGCGGTGTGGAACGCGCCACCCGGCACGCCCGAGCGCACGCTGGTACCCTTCGCCAAGGCATATTCGGGGCTCAGCGACGAAGAGATGCGCAAGGTGGATGCGATCATCCGCAAGACCACGGTGGAAACCTTCGGGCCAGTGCGCAGCGTCACGCCGACCCTGGTGTTCGAGCTCGGCTTCGAGGGCATAGCACTGTCCAAGCGCCACAAGAGTGGTATCGCCGTCAGGTTTCCGCGGATGTTGCGCTGGCGCCTGGACAAGCCGGTCGACGAAGCCGATGACCTGGCAAGCCTGCAGGCATTGCTGGTCTGAAAGAAGGCAACACGGTGAGGCGCGATAACGGAATTTATGCTTCTATCTTTGAGCCGACCCGTGTCGCAGACCGTTTTCGCCACGCAGCCAGGACCACCATGCACCATTCGACCCACGACCTGCTCGCGCCCGTACCGGGCATTACCCGCCAATTGCACAGTTTCCACTTCGGCCCACGGGGTGGCGCCAAGGTGTACATCCAGGCCTCGCTGCATGCCGACGAACTGCCCGGCATGCTGGTCGCCTGGCATCTCAAGCGCCGCTTGGCCGAGCTGGAACAGCAAGGTCGCCTGTTGCGCGAGATCATCCTGGTACCGGTGGCCAACCCTGTCGGCCTGGAACAGGTGATGCTGGACGCGCCCCTGGGCCGTTTCGAATTGCAAAGCGGCGAGAACTTCAACCGCAACTTCGTCGACCTGTCCGACAGCATCGGCGACCAGATCGAAAGCCACCTGACCCAGGACCCGGCGCACAACGTGGCATTGATCCGCGAATACTTGCGCCGCGGCCTGGATGCTCACCCGGCGCACACGCCGTTGCAGTCCCAGCGCCTGACCTTGCAACGGCTGGCCTGCGATGCCGACCTGGTGCTGGACCTGCACTGTGACTTCGAGGCTGTCGAACATCTCTACACCACCCCTGAAGCCTGGCCACAGGTCGAGCCGCTGGCCCGTTACCTCGGGGCCCAGGCCAGCCTGCTGGCTACCGATTCCGGTGGCCAATCGTTCGACGAGTGCTTCAGCCTGGTCTGGTGGCAGCTGCAACAGCGCTTCGGCAAGCGCTTCCCGATCCCGCAGGGCAGCATTGCCGTGACTGTCGAGCTGCGCGGCCAAGCCGATGTAAGCCATGACCTGGCCAGCCAGGACTGCCAGGCGATTCTCGACTACCTGACCCACGCCAACGTCATCGAAGGCACCGCCGCCCCACTGCCGGCGCTGACACGCCCGGCCACACCACTGGCCGCCGTCGAACCCGTGGCTGCGCCCCTTGGCGGGCTGCTGGTGTACCACGCCCGCCCCGGCCAGCACCTGGAGGCCGGGCAACTGATCGCTGAAGTCATCGACCCGCTCAGCGACCGGGTAACGGCCGTGCGCAACAGCCACCCCGGCCTGCTCTACGCCCGCAGCGTGCGACGCATGGCCACGGCCGGCATGGTCATCGCCCATGTCGCCGGTGAACAGGTGCTACGCAGCGGCTATCTGCTGGCCAACTGACCGGTTTAAACCAAAGCCTGTTGCGAGTGGTCTGTAGAAGCACAGCCTTTTCAGGACCGCTCGCCGCCATGCCCGCCTCTTCCGACCTCGCCAGTGCCTGGTTCAGCGCCCGCGGCTGGAAGCCTTTCGCCTTCCAGCGCCAGATATGGGCAGCGGTTGGGCGCGGTGAGTCCGGGCTGCTGCATGCCAGCACCGGAGCAGGCAAGACGTATGCAGTCTGGCTCGCGGCATTGCGCGCTTTCGCCAGGCCAGGCGACGGGCGCCAGCCCGCAGCACTGCAGGTGCTCTGGATCACCCCCATGCGCGCTCTGGCCGCAGATACCGCGCGCGCCCTGCAAACGCCATTGGATGAGCTTGGCCTGAACTGGACGGTCGGCGTGCGCAGTGGCGACACCGGCAGCGCCGAGCGCGCACGCCAGGCCCGGCGCCTGCCCAGCACCCTGATCACCACGCCGGAAAGCCTGACCTTGCTACTGACTCGTGCACAAGCCCGTGATGACTTCGCCGGCCTGCGCCTGGTGGTGGTGGATGAATGGCATGAACTGCTCGGTAACAAGCGTGGCGTGCAACTGCAACTGGCCCTGGCACGCCTGCGCCGTTGGCATCCGGGCCTGATGACCTGGGGCTTGTCGGCCACCCTCGGCAATCTGCCGCACGCCATCGACGTGCTGCTGCCGGGGGGTGGACAGTTGGTGAAAGGCCGCCAGGACAAACAGCTGCTTGTTGACACCTTGCTGCCCGATGCCATCGAGCGCTTCCCCTGGGCCGGGCACATGGGCCTGAAGATGCTCGACCAGGTTGCCGATGAACTCGACGCCAGCACCAGCAGCCTGGTGTTCACCAACACCCGTGCCCAGGCCGAACTCTGGTACCAGGCCTTGCTCGACGCCCGCCCCGATTGGGCCGGGCAGATCGCCTTGCACCATGCCTCACTGGCCCGGGCGAGCCGCGACTGGGTTGAGCAGAGCCTCAAGCAGGGCACGCTCAAGGCCGTCATCTGCACCTCCAGCCTGGACCTGGGCGTGGACTTCCTGCCAGTCGAGCGGGTGCTGCAGATCGGCTCGGCCAAAGGCATAGCCCGCCTGATGCAGCGCGCCGGTCGCTCTGGCCATGCGCCGGGGCGCCGCTCGCGCGTCACTCTGGTACCGACCCATAGCCTGGAGCTGGTAGAAGCCGCCGCCGCCCGCGCCGCACTGACTGCCGGCCATATCGAAGCGCGCCACTCGCCGCGCCTGTGCATGGACGTGCTGGTTCAACACCTGGTCAGTATGGCGCTGGGCAGTGGCTTTCGCCCTGATGAACTGCTCGCGGAAGTCCGCAGCACCTGGGCATTCCGTGACCTGCTTGACAGCCAGTGGCAGTGGGCGCTGGACTTCGTCAATCACGGCGGCCATACACTGACGGCCTACCCCGATTATCAGCGTGTCGAGGCGCACCCCGACGGAGTCTGGCGGGTGGCCAGCGAACGCCTCGCGCGTCGCCACCGCATGGGCATCGGCACCATCGTCAGCGACGCCAGCTTGCAGCTCAAGTACTGGAGCAAGGGTGGCGGCGGCAAGCACCTGGGCAGTGTCGAGGAAGCCTTCATCGCCCGACTGCGCCCTGGCGATACCCTGGTATTCGGCGGCCGGGTGCTGGAGTTGGTACGGGTCGAAGGCATGACCGCCTATGTGCGCCGCAGCACCGCACGCAAGGCCGCCGTGGCGCGCTGGAATGGCGGGCGCATGCCACTGTCCAGCGAACTGGCCGACGCGCTGGTCGGGCAACTCGATGCAGCCGCCCACGGGCATTACATTGGCCCGGAAATGCACGCCGTAAAGCCCCTGCTGGCCTTGCAGTCGCGGTGGTCGGCCTTGCCCACCAGCGGCACGCTGCTGGCCGAAACGCTGGAGTCGCGCCAGGGCTCGCACCTGTTTCTCTACCCCTTCGCCGGGCGCATGGCCAACCTGGGCCTGGCCAACCTGATCGCCTGGCGAGTGAGCCGGGTGCAGCCACTATCGGTATCCATCGCAGTGAACGACTATGGTTTCGAGCTGCTCAGCCCCGGCACCGTGGATTGGGCCAGCTGCCTGCCAGAAGCGCTGTCGGGCGAAAACCTGCTGGAGGACGTGCTGGCCAGCCTGAACGCTGGCGAAATGGCGCTCAGGCGCTTTCGAGAAATCGCCCAGATCGCCGGGCTGGTTTTCGGCGGCTACCCGGCCGCGCAGAAGAGCACGCGGCAGATCCAGGCCTCCAGCGGGTTGTTCTACGAGGTGTTCCGCAAACATGATGCAGGCAACTTGCTGCTCGGCCAGGCGCGCGATGAAGTGCTGAGCGAAGAACTGGAGATCGAGCGCCTGCACCGCCAGTTGCTCAAGATGCGCGCCCTGCAACTGGACCTGCGCGCGCTGCAACGCCCTGGCCCGCTGGCCTTCGCCCTGCTGGTCGAGGGCATGCGCGAGACCCTGAGCACGGAAAAGTTGGCGGACCGCATTGCTCGAATGGTGGCCGACCTGGAAAAAGCGGCAAACCGGCCATGAATACCTGTCTGCCTATCGAACACTGTGGCGAAACGCTCTGGCTGCTACCGGACAAGGCCATCTACTGGCCAGCCCGCCGCGCCTTGCTGGTGGCAGACGTGCATATCGGCAAGGCGGCCAGTTACCGAGCCTTGCATCAACCTGTTCCGCGCGGCACCACGGCCACCACCCTGGCACGCCTGGATGCGCTACTGAACAGCCATGACTGCGAGCAGTTGATCATCCTCGGTGACTTTCTTCATGCGCGCGCTGCACATTCGCCGGACATCCTGGCCAGCCTGTACGCATGGAGAAACCGCCATGAAACGCTGAAGGTAGTCCTGGTGCGCGGCAACCATGACCGCCACGCCGGTGATCCGCCTGTGGTTCTGGCTATCGAGGTAAAAGACGAGCCTTTGCTGCTGGAACCCTTCGCCCTGCAGCACGAACCCTTGCCACACCCCAGCCACCCTGTGCTGGCCGGGCATGTGCATCCGGTATACATGCTGCGAGGGCGGGCACGGCAACGGCTCAGGCTACCCTGCTTCCTGATCGATGCTCAGGTCAGCCTGCTGCCGGCATTCGGTGAATTCACCGGGGGATGGCTGGTCGAGCCAGGCCTGGGCGCCCGCGTTTTCCTTGCCGGCGGCGATCAGGTCTGGGCACTTGGCGACTGATCAGGCTACGGGAGAAGGCGGTGGCTCATCGGGAAGGGTGGGCTCACCTGGCTCCATCGGCGGATGTTCACCGGGCTCCGGCGGCTGCGGCGTATCGGGACCAGGCTGGTGCGGCACGCCGCCGGCTTGCATGGGCAGCGGATGCGCCAGCAGTGACCACGCCAGCAACCCGACCTGATTGGGCTGAAGTACAGCCAGCTTCGCACTGATTGCGGGGTTGAGTTTCATTGGCAGCTCCTGACAAGGGCCGACACGCTTCATACCTGTCGGCACTGTTCACAGCGTTGGAGTGCCATCAGGGAAACTAATTCCCCGCGCTCGTCGGATCAGGTGCGCGGCAGGGTGACGCCGCGCTGCCCCTGGTACTTGCCGCCACGGTCCTTGTACGACACTTCGCACTCTTCATCGGACTCGAGGAACAGCATCTGCGCCACGCCTTCGTTGGCGTAGATCTTCGCCGGCAGCGTGGTGGTGTTGGAGAACTCCAGGGTCACGTGGCCTTCCCACTCCGGCTCGAGCGGGGTGACGTTGACGATGATCCCGCAACGGGCATAGGTGCTTTTGCCCAGGCAGATGGTCAGCACGTTGCGCGGGATGCGGAAGTACTCGACGGTACGGGCCAGGGCGAAGGAGTTCGGCGGGATGATGCAGACGTCGCTCTTGACGTCGACGAAGCTGCCGGCGTCGAAGTTCTTCGGGTCGACGGTGGCCGAGTTGATGTTGGTGAACACCTTGAATTCATCGGCGCAGCGCACGTCGTAGCCGTAGCTGGAGACGCCGAAGGAGATGACCCGGCTGTCGTGCTCGCCGCGCACCTGGCGCTCGACGAACGGTTCGATCATGCCGTGTTCCTGCGCCATGCGGCGAATCCACTTGTCCGATTTGATGCTCATGGCGGGGTGTCCTGAAGAGTTGCGAGGGGAAAATCCAGACGCGCATATTACCGGTCCCGGCGCCTGGGTTAAAGTTCAATGCCACATCCCGCGCCGGACGGGGGCTGCAGCCGCCGTCGATCCGAATTTGCGTAAAGCGTTCACAGACCATTGGCAGCTCGTGGAAAGTGGGGTAAGGTGGCGCCACTGTGCTGCACGTGACACCGAGAATCTCTAGTTTGATGCACGATCCTGATCGGCCCATCGCTGAATTTTCTGCTCTCTTTGCGCTCAGTCCCGGCCAGGGTTTTTCCTGACCGTTATCAAATTGTCCAAGGAGACAGAAAAATGTCCAACCGTCAATCCGGTGTTGTTAAGTGGTTCAACGATGAGAAAGGCTACGGCTTCATCACCCCTCAGTCGGGCGACGACCTGTTCGTGCACTTCAAAGCCATCCAAGCTGACGGCTTCAAAACCCTGAAAGAAGGCCAGGCTGTTACTTTCGTCGCTACCCGCGGCCAGAAAGGCATGCAGGCTGAAGAAGTTCAGATCGCCTAAGTCGATCTAAGCTTCCTAGCTTTCAAAAAAACCCGCCTTCTGGCGGGTTTTTTTATGCCTGAGCGAAATACCGAGTCGCCTGCTTCGCGGGCAAGCCCGCTCCCACAGGGACTGCAAAAGGCTTGAAACCTACGCGATCCCTGTGGGAGCGGGTTTACCCGCGAAGAAACCAGCGCGGTCTTCAGTCCTCGCTGATGGTAATGCTCGGCATCGCCGGGGCCGCCGCTTCCTGCAGCACGATCCGTGCACCCACCTGACGGGCCAGCTCCTGGTAGACCATGGCAATCTGGCTTTCCGGCTCGGCGATCGCCGTCGGCTTGCCGCTGTCGGCCTGCTCACGGATCAGCATCGACAGCGGCAGCGAGGCCAGCAGGTCGACACCGTACTGCGCCGCCAGCTTCTCGCCACCGCCTTCACCGAACAGGTGCTCGGCATGGCCGCAGTTCGAGCAGATGTGCACGGCCATGTTCTCCACCACACCCAGCACCGGAATGTTGACCTTGCGGAACATCTCCACGCCCTTCTTGGCATCCAGCAGGGCCAGGTCCTGTGGCGTGGTGACGATGACCGAACCGGCCACCGGCACCTTCTGCGCCAGGGTCAGCTGGATATCGCCGGTACCCGGCGGCATGTCGATGACCAGATAGTCCAGGTCATCCCAGGCAGTCTGGGTCACCAGCTGCAGCAATGCACCGGACACCATCGGCCCACGCCAGACCATCGGCGTGTTGTCATCGGTGAGGAACGCCATGGACATCACTTCCACGCCATGGGCCTTGATCGGCACGAACCACTTCTGTTCGCGGATCTGCGGGCGGGTGCCCTCGGCGATACCGAACATCACGCCCTGGCTGGGGCCATAGATGTCGGCATCGAGAATGCCCACGCGGGCACCTTCACGGGCCAGGGCCAAGGCCAGGTTGGCGGCGGTGGTCGACTTGCCGACCCCGCCCTTGCCCGAGGCAACGGCAATGATGTTCTTGACGTTGGCCATGGCCGGCACCTGGGCCTGGGCCTTGTGCGCGGCCACCACGCAGTCGATCGACACCTGGGCCGAACTGACGCCGTCGAGATTCTCGATCGCGGTCTGCAGCACCTGGGCCCAGCCGTTCTTGAACAGGCCGGCGGCATAGCCCAGCTGCAACTGCACAGCAACCTGACCGCTCTGGATGTCGATGGCGCGCACGCAACCGGCGCTGACCGGGTCCTGGTTCAGGTAGGGGTCGGTGTACTGGCGAAGCACGCCTTCGACGGCGGCACGGGTGACGGCACTCATGGACACTCCCATTGGCAAACTGAGTACGAAACAGACGCCTATCCTAACCCGTCAATCGTCAGCAGATGCGTGCTTGGGGTGAAATATCTTCGCCGGCCCTTTATAGTGGCCGATCACCCTCATTTTTACCCGAGCCAGATAAGTAGCCGAGCCACCATGTCCGAGCCACGTCAGATTCTCGTTACCAGCGCCCTGCCCTATGCCAATGGATCCATCCACCTTGGCCATATGCTGGAGTACATCCAGACGGACATGTGGGTGCGCTTCCAGAAGCTGCGCGGCAACCAGTGCATCTACGTCTGCGCCGACGATGCACACGGTTCGGCCATCATGTTGCGTGCCGAGAAAGAAGGCATCACCCCGGAGCAACTGATCGCCAATGTCCAGGCCGAGCACAGCGGCGACTTCGCCGACTTCCTGGTTGACTTCGACAACTTCCACTCCACCCACAGTGACGAAAACCGTGAGCTGTCGGGCCTGATCTACGGGCGCCTGCGTGACGCCGGGCACATCGCTACCCGTTCGGTGACCCAGTACTTCGACCCTGAGAAAGGCATGTTCCTCGCCGACCGCTTCATCAAGGGCACCTGCCCGAAATGTGCGGCTGAAGACCAGTACGGCGACAACTGCGAGAAATGCGGTGCCACCTATGCCCCGACCGAACTGAAGAACCCCAAGTCGGCGATCTCCGGTGCCACCCCGGTACTGCGCGATTCCCAGCATTTCTTCTTCAAGCTGCCAGACTTCCAGGCCATGCTGCAGCAGTGGACCCGCAGCGGCGCCTTGCAGGACGCAGTGGCCAACAAGCTCGCCGAATGGCTGGATTCCGGCCTGCAGGAGTGGGACATCTCGCGTGATGCGCCGTACTTCGGCTTCGAAATTCCGGGCGAGCCAGGCAAGTACTTCTACGTCTGGCTGGATGCGCCGATCGGCTACATGGCCAGCTTCAAGAACCTCTGCGCACGCCGCCCGGAGCTGGACTTCGACGCGTTCTGGAACAAAGACTCCAAGGCCGAGCTGTACCACTTCATCGGCAAGGACATCGTCAACTTCCACGCCCTGTTCTGGCCAGCCATGCTCGAAGGCGCCGGCTTGCGCAAACCGACCGCGGTCAACGTGCACGGTTACCTGACCGTCAACGGCGCCAAGATGTCGAAGTCGCGTGGCACCTTCATCAAGGCCCGCACCTACCTGGACCACCTGCAGCCGGAATACCTGCGCTACTACTACGCCGCCAAGCTTGGCCGTGGCGTCGATGACCTCGACCTGAACCTCGAGGACTTCGTGCAGAAGGTCAACTCCGACCTGGTCGGCAAAGTGGTCAACATCGCCAGCCGTTGCGCCGGCTTCATCCACAAGGGCAATGCGGGCGTTATGGTCGCTGGCGACGCTGCGCCGGAGCTGACCGAGGCCTTCCTCGCTGCCGCCCCGTCGATCGCCGAGGCTTATGAAGGCCGCGACTTCGGCCGTGCCATGCGCGAAATCATGGCCCTGGCCGATCGTGCCAACGCCTGGATCGCCGACAAGGCGCCCTGGTCGCTGGCCAAGCAGGAAGGCAAGCAGGATGAAGTCCAGGCCATCTGCGCCCAGGGCATCAACCTGTTCCGCCAGCTGGTGATCTTCCTCAAGCCGGTGCTGCCGCTGCTCGCCGCTGATGCCGAGGCGTTCCTCAACGTCGCCCCGCTGACCTGGAACGACCATCAGTCGCGCCTGGAAAACCACCAGCTGAACCCGTTCAAGGCACTGATGAGCCGTATCGAACCGGCCAAGGTCGAAGCCATGGTCGCCGCCAGCAAGGAAGACCTGCTGGCCGCCGAAGCCCAGGCGCCCGCCGGCAATGGCGAGCTGGCCAAGGACCCGCTGTCGGCCGAGATCGAGTTCGACACCTTTGCTGCCGTCGACCTGCGCGTCGCACTGATCGTCAAGGCCGAAGCCGTGCCCGGCGCCGACAAGCTGCTGCAGCTGACCCTGGATATCGGTGACGAGCGCCGTAACGTGTTCTCCGGCATCAAGTCGGCATACCCGGACCCATCCAAGCTGGAAGGCCGCCTGACCATGATGGTGGCTAACCTCAAGCCGCGGAAAATGCGCTTCGGCATGTCCGAGGGCATGGTCATGGCGGCCGGCCCTGGCGGCGAAGAGATCTACCTGCTCAGCCCTGACAGCGGCGCCAAGCCAGGTCAGCGTATCAAGTAATCCCTCCTGCCCCGGCCTCACCGCCGGGGCAATGCCATCTGCTGGGCCAATGCCGGACGATCCGGGCGATTCCCGGCTATCGTCATTCACATGAACGATTACATGCTGATCCTGGCCAGCGCTGCGCTGGTCAGCCACCTGCTCTTGCAACAACAGCCGTTGAGCCGGATGCGCCTGCACGTGTGCGGCCTGGCAAGCGCCTTGTCGATCGCACTCGGGGTAGCCGGCGGGCAAGTGCTCGAACGGCTGGTCGTAGCGCCCTGGCAGATACAGGACCTGCGCCTGTTCCTGCTGCTGCCCTGGCTGGGGTTGCTGGCATGGGGCGTGCCGCAGGTGCTGGCAAGGCTACGCCCGCAGTGGCCCACCGGGCACCTTGCGCTGCCATTGCTGGGCAATGCATTGCTGCTGGGCCTTGCACTGCAAGCGGCAGGCGATAACGCCACGGTGCTTGCCACGTTGCGCACAGCGATAGTGGCCGGCCTGGGCTTCTGGCTTGCACTGGCGCTGTTCGATGACCTGCACCAGCGCAGCCAGCAGGCTGAAGTGCCGGCTGCGCTGCGCGGCCTGCCCATTACATTGATCGGTACGGGGGTCATGGCCCTGGCGTTCTCGGGATTCAACGGACTATTCACGCAATGAACTTGATTCAACGCATCGACGCCCTGCTACCGCAGACCCAATGCGGCAAATGTGGCCACAATGGTTGCCGGCCCTACGCCGAAGGCCTGGCAGCGGGCGAAGCGATCAACAAGTGCCCGCCTGGCGGCAGCGAAACCATCGCCGCCCTGGCCGCACTGCTCAAGGTGCCGCTGCTTGACCCTGACCCGCAGCGTGGCAGCGCACCGCCCCAGGTGGCCTTTATTCGCGAAGCCGAGTGCATCGGTTGCACCAAATGCATCCAGGTTTGCCCGGTGGATGCCATCATCGGCGCCGCCAAGCTGATGCACACGGTCATCGCCAGCGAATGCACCGGCTGTGACCTTTGCCTGGCTCCTTGCCCGGTCGACTGCATCGACATGCAGCCACTGCCGGCGACGGTGGTACCGATTGTCAGCGGCCTTGCCCATACCCCCGAACAACTGCTGGCCCGCCGCCAGCGCCGTGATCATGCGCGCCAGCGCCACGAACAGCGCAGCGCCCGCCTGCAACGCGATGTGGCGCGCCGGGAAGCGCAACGCCTGGCACGTACGGCAGATGCCGCAAAAGGCGCGGCAGACCCGATCAAGGCTGCCCTCGAGCGGATCAAGGCGCAAAAAACCGCCGCTGCCGATGCTGCGCACACAGCGGCCGGGCACGACCATGGCAAGCCCTGATCCACGCTTGCGCAAGGCCATGGGCCTGGTGCTGCTGGCCTGCCTACCCGGTTTGCTCGCGGTGTTCTGGACGCAGGGCTGGGGGGTGCTGTCAAGCCTGTTGCTGTGCGCCAGTAGTGCATTGAGTTGCGAAGCGGCCCTGCTGGCCGTGCGTCGCCAGCCTGTTCTACCGGCATTGAACGACGGCAGTGCCCTGGTGACTGCCGTACTGCTGGCCATCGCCCTGCCTGTAGCGGCACCCTGGTGGTTGCCAGTGACAGCCGCAGGCATCGCCATCGGCGTCGGCAAGCAGGCCTTTGGCGGAGTGGGCCGCAACCTGTTCAACCCGGCGATGGTCGGTTACGCCTTTGTGCTGCTCAACTTTCCGCTGCAGATGAACCATTGGCCCAGCCAGCCTCTCGGTTTTATCGACAGCCTTCAGCTGGTGTCTGGCAGTAGCCCCCAGATCGATGCCTGGGCGGGGCCGACCATTCTCGACGGCCTGCGCCACAACCGCAGCCTGACCCTCGACGAGCTGTTCGCCAGCCACCCCGGGTTTGGCAGCATTGGCGGCCGCAGCAGCGAGTGGGTCAACCTGGCACTGCTGTTCGGCGGGCTGTTTCTGATGCTGCGCAAGGTCATCAGCTGGCATGCCCCGGCGGGCCTGCTGAGCGGCCTGTTCCTGTTCAGCCTGCTGGCCTGGAATGGCTCCGGTTCGGATTCTAACGGCTCACCACTGCTGCATCTGTTCAGCGGCTCGACCATGCTGGCGGCATTCTTCATCGCCACGGAGCCGGTTTCCGGCCCCAAGGCCAACCTGGCCAGGCTGCTGTTCGGCTTTGGCGCAGGCGCGCTGATCTACCTGATTCGGACCTGGGGCAGTTACCCGGATGGCACGGCTTTCGCCATCCTGCTGATGAACCTGGCGGCGCCCGCCCTGGATCGGTTCGCCTTGCGGCGCCAGCAGGCCTTGCCATGATCACGCCCGTTCGCAGCACGTTGCTGCTACTTGCCATCGGTGGATCGGCTGTAGCGGTGACGTTGGCCTGGCAGCACTGGACCCGCCCCACCATCGCCGATGCCGAGCGGCAGTTGCAAGCCAGCCAGTTCCTCGCGGCCCTGCCAGCGCAAAGCTACGACAATCACCCGCTGGACAGTGCGTTGCCATTGCCAGCCGACCAACCACAGCACAGCACGGTACTCGCTGCCTATCGCGCAACCCACGGTACCTCGCCAACTGCCATCGTGCTGGTGAGCCAGGTACAGGGCTATGCCGGCCCTATCAGGCTGAGCATTGCCATCGACGCCGATGGCCGCCTGATTGGTACCCGGGTGGTCGAGCAGCAGGAAAGCCCTGGGCTGGGCGGCCGGATTGCCGATCCGCAACTTGGCTGGCTGGCGCAGTTTGCCAAGCATGACCTTGCCGATCGCTGGGCGATCCGGCGCGACCAGGGCGACTTCGACCAGTTGGCCGGGGCGACCGTTACTTCCCGGGCAGTCATCCAAGCCCAGCAGGAAGCCTTGCGCTATTTTGACCGGCATCGCAGCGAACTGCTCGGAGCACCCGGCCATGAATAGATTCTGCGTGCTGGTAACCGGCCTGGCTCCGCTGCTTGGCGCGACTCGAACCTTCCCTCAAGCGGTGGCCCTCGGCATGTGCATGCTCGTGCTGCCCCTTCTCCACCAAGCCTTGCTATGGCCACTGCGGGCAACGCTCAGTGGCGCAAGATACTGGCTGGCAAGCCTGCTGCTACTTGCTGCGCTTGCCAGTTGCCTGCAACTGGCGCTGCGGGCCTGGGCATTGCCATTGGCACTGATGCTTGGTTACTTTCCGGCGCTGATCTGCCTGCAATGCCTTGCCATCGATACATTGCTGCCCAGCACAGGGCGCTGGCGCCCACTGTTGCTTCATTTGACCGGCCTGCTGCTGGCCTGCCTGCTGCTGGGTGCCGGTCGCCAATGGCTGGATCAGGTCGCTGGCATGCACCTGGCCAACCTGCCATCAGGTGCGCTGCTGCTGCTCGGCGCGCTGCTGGCCTTGTACAATTGGCTACGCCCCACCCTCACACGTCGTCAAGGAAAGCGTTGACCCCATGAATGCCGCCAAACGCCTGGAGATTTTTCGCAGGCTGCACGAAGACAATCCCGATCCGAAAACGGAATTGGCTTACACCACCCCTTTCGAGTTGCTGGTTGCCGTGACGCTTTCCGCTCAGTCCACCGATGTTGGCGTCAACAAGGCCACCGCGCGCCTGTTCCCGGTCGCCAATACGCCGCAAGCCATCTATGCACTTGGTGTCGCGGGGCTGAGTGAATACATCAAGACCATCGGTCTCTACAACAGCAAGGCCAAGAATGTCATCGAGGCCTGCCGCCTGTTGATCGAGCGCCATGGCGGCGAGGTCCCACAGACCCGCGAAGCACTGGAGGCGTTACCGGGCGTTGGCCGCAAGACCGCCAACGTGGTGCTCAACACTGCCTTCCGCCAGCCCGCCATGGCTGTGGACACGCACATCTTCCGGGTCAGCAATCGCACTGGCATCGCACCTGGCAAGACCGTGCTCGAAGTCGAGAAGAAACTGCTCAAGTTCGTCCCCAAGGATTACCTGCTCGACGCCCACCACTGGCTCATCCTGCATGGCCGCTACGTTTGCCAGGCACGCAAGCCGCGCTGCGGCAGCTGCCGCATCGAAGACCTTTGCGAATACAAGCACAAGACCTCCGACGATTGAGCCAATAGTAAAAACAGCTGCATTGCGATTGAAAAAATCTTTTTTACCAGACTTCGCTTTCTCGCTATAAGGACGGCCAATGGCCCTTTGGCTTGGAGCGACTCATGAGTACCGATAAAGACGACCTGTCGATCGAAGATGACTTTGCCACCGCTGACGACGAAGCGGAGCCCCAGGTGGAAACCGCTAAGACCAACCTGAGCAAGCGTCGCACCATAGACAACCTCCTCGAAGAGCGGCGCCTGCAACGGCAACTCGCCGATTTCGACTACGACCTGTAACCTCGCAGCAAGCCTCCTAACGGAGGCTTGGTGCATTGCAGGTTCAGTTCAGGCCATGCCGCCGGGCCAGTTCGATCAGGTCCACCAGGGAGTGGGCATTCAGTTTCAGTAGCAGGCGGGTCTTGTAGGTGCTGACCGTCTTGTTGCTGAGGAACATGCTATCGGCAATCTCCTTGTTGGACCGCCCCCGTGCAAGCTGCTGCAGCACCATCATCTCCCTTGTCGACAGACGATCAACCATTTCCGCCTCGCTAGTGCCCCCCACCCGGCCACGCGACTTGTGCAATGCCTGGTTCGGGAAATAACTGTAACCAGAGAGCACAGCCTTGATGGCACTGAGCAGTTCGGTGAGTTCCTGCTGCTTGCACACGTAGCCTGAAGCTCCCGCCTGCATGCAGCGCATGGAGAAATGCCCAGGGGCCTGGGAAGTCAGCACCAGGACACGGCTGCCAGGGCTGGCCGCTGCCATGCGGGCAATGACCTCCAAGCCGTCGAGTTTGGGGATGCCGATATCGAGTACGACAACATCGGGAAGGTGTTCGCGAGTGAGCTGCAAGGCCGCTATGCCGTTGTCGGTTTCCGCGACAACATCGTACCCATGCCGCTCCATCAGCATGCGCACTGCCAAGCGTATGACCGGATGATCATCCACGATAAGGACTTTATTCATGCGATATCCATCATTCGTTATTTTGCTTTGACGACTGACTCACCTTAACCGAGCAGAACGCTCAATGGCGCACTCATTCCCCGCACAAATAGCCGAATAGATGAACCCTACGTCGGTTTGGGAATTTTCCTACAAGAAAAAATTTACAGAATCCTCGCGAAAGTGCTTGTGAGCACGCGAATGAAAAATGATTGAATCGCGCGCTTCATCAACCCCGTTGAAAAATTCCCTCCCCCGGAAAAATTCCACAATTTAGTTGAGGCAGCCAGTGGGTTATTGATAAGCAGAATATGCAGGAGGCAATAACATGACCGACAATCAACCTGTTGCTCCGTTGACAATAATCGCCATCTTCGCAGGCATCATCGAAGCTTCTGCTTTAGCAACCTTGCCTTTTCTCAGCGAGAAGAGTCAGACGTACTACACATGGTTCCTCGTAGGGTTTCCATTCTTCCTCACTGCCCTGTTCTTTCTCACCCTGAACTTCAACTACAAATCTTTTTACAAGCCCCCCCCGGACGAGCAGAAGAGCTCCACCGAACAAGCGGAGCGTCCCGACACGCAAGAAACGGTAACCATGATGTTTTCCGGGCCTGACGCGCAGAAACTGATTCAACAACACCTCATGCAAGCCATTGCCCAGCCGCATACCGAGAACAGGCAGTGGCGCTTGTGCAATATGGATCTACATCAATGCGTCGTGCTGTCGACCACCCGCTTGCCTGAGGACTTATCCCAAGGGCATTGATCAGATGCACGCCCCTGAAGGCAAAAAAAAACCCCGACCTGAGCCGGGGTTCATTTGCCAATTCAGCCTGATGCTCAGAGCATCCCGCGGCCCTTGTTGGCAGCGATGCGCATGCGCAGCGCATTGAGCTTGATGAAGCCAGCAGCATCGGCCTGGTTGTAGGCGCCGCCGTCTTCTTCGAAGGTCGCGATGTTGGCATCGAACAGCGAGTCGTCCGACTTGCGGCCAACCACGATGACGTTGCCCTTGTACAGTTTCAGGCGCACAACGCCGTTAACGTTGACCTGCGAAGCGTCGATCATCTTCTGCAGCATCAGACGCTCCGGGCTCCACCAGTAGCCGGTGTAGATCAGGCTGGCGTACTTCGGCATCAGCTCGTCTTTCAGGTGAGCGACTTCGCGGTCCAGGGTGATCGACTCGATGGCACGGTGGGCCTTGAGCATGATGGTGCCGCCAGGGGTTTCGTAGCAGCCGCGGGACTTCATGCCCACATAACGGTTCTCGACGATATCCAGACGGCCGATACCGTTGGCGCCGCCAATGCGGTTCAGTTCGGCAAGCACGGTGGCCGGAGTCATGTCGACGCCGTCGATGGCGACGATGTCACCATTGCGGTAGGTCAGTTCGATGTAGGTAGCCTGGTCCGGGGCGTTCTCTGGCGAGACGCTCCAGCGCCACATGTCTTCTTCGTGCTCGGTCCAGGTATCTTCCAGGACACCGCCCTCGTAGGAGATGTGCAGCAGGTTGGCGTCCATCGAGTACGGCGACTTCTTCTTGCCGTGGCGCTCGATCGGGATACCGTGCTTCTCGGCATAGTCCATCAGTTTCTCGCGGGACAGCAGGTCCCACTCGCGCCATGGGGCGATGACCTTGACGCCTGGCTTGAGGGCGTAGGCACCCAGCTCGAAGCGAACCTGGTCGTTACCCTTGCCGGTAGCACCGTGGGAAATGGCATCGGCGCCGGTTTCGTTGGCGATTTCGATCAGGCGCTTGGCGATCAGCGGGCGGGCGATGGAGGTACCCAGCAGGTACTCGCCTTCGTAGACGGTGTTGGCGCGGAACATCGGGAAGACGAAATCACGCACGAACTCTTCGCGCAGGTCGTCGATGTAGATCTCTTTTACGCCCATCGCCTGGGCTTTGGCGCGAGCCGGCTCGACTTCTTCGCCCTGACCCAGGTCAGCGGTGAAGGTCACCACTTCGCAGTTGTAGGTATCCTGCAGCCACTTGAGAATCACCGAAGTATCAAGGCCGCCGGAATACGCCAGTACGACCTTTTTTACGTCCGCCATGCCATCACTCCACGGGGTTGTACGGAAAGGGATCGATTCTACCGGCGTTGCGGATAAATTTACAGTGGGGCGACAGCTTCTGACGACAAAGCGACAGGAACTGTCGATGGGGCGACGTGCTTGCCACAACATCTCCAGCGCCTGTCAGATCGAGCGCCGCCCGCGCGGCGCATCGCGAGCTGCGCTCGCTCCTACGCTTGTTTCTGGCCAGTTATTCCTGGGGAATTTGCGCGCGAACGCCTTGGCGCCTGACTCGATATCAAGTCTTACAAACCAGGCGGTCGCGCGCGCCTGTCACTGGCATTACTGGCCCGAAACAAACGTAGGAGCGAGCGCAGCTCGCGATGCGCCGCACGGGCGGCGCTCGATCTGACAGGCGCTGAAAATGTCGCGGCAAGCACTTGGTGGCCCTGATGCCCCCCCAAGCCCCACAACAGGCGGCCACCTCAAAAAGCTGCCTTAAAATCAGAGCGCCTTCGCCCCCGGCGCGGACGCACCCGCACCCGGAGCCGGCACTCCAGCTGCAGGCGGTGTCACAGGCGCAGCTTGCTGCACCGCCTGAGCAGCCGGCTTCTCCACCTGCGCCACCCTGTCCAGTTCGATATTCACCCGCCGGTTACGCGCACGATTGGCCGGGCTGTTGTTCTTCACCAGCGGATAGCGCTCGCCATGGAAGCGCACGACAATCTGTTCTTCCGGCACACCATGGGCCTTGAAGTAATCGGCAACGGCCAACGCTCGACGCCGCGACGTGTCACGATTGGTCAGGCGATTGCCACTGTTGTCGGAATGGCCGTTGAGTTCGATGTGGTTCACCGAAGGGTCGGCCTTGAGGTAATCAAGGATCACATCCAGCCGTGCACGGGCATCGGCATCAAGATCGTAGCCTCCGCCCGGGAAGCCAACCTGGGTCTGGCGCACCTGGTCATAGTTCATCGGCAGCATCTTGCTGGCACAGGCCTGATAGTCGCTATACGCCTTGGCGAAGCTGACCGGCAACACCCGAACCTCCATCACCCGCCCGCCTTCGCCGGTGTAGTTGCGCACGACCGTGCTGCGGCCATCGAGCAAGCCATTGATCAGGCGGCTGGCCTGGCTCTGCGACGAGCTGAACAGCACCCCGCTGCGCGCCATGCGTACGGCACCGAGGTTCACATCACCGCGGCCCGGCTGCCAAGGGGCAGCGGCCGCCAGCAAGGTGGCCGAACCTGCACCCAGCACATTGCTGTGCGAGCGCAACTGGAACACCGGCTGCTCACCCGCCTTGCGCACGAACTCGCCGCTGCCGAAACCGTCGATCGGCTGGATCAGGCGGCATTCGAACTGGTCACCCTCGACTTTCCAGGCGACATTTTCCATGCGGGTCTGGAAGGTCAGTGCACCGGCCGGCAGGCTGGCGACAAGGGTCAACAGGGCTAGGTAACGCTGGCGCACGGGCGGCTCCACAAATTCTGACGGCTTACAGGCAGGCTATCGGGCGCTTGCCGGAAAACTTGATAGCCGTGCTCGGACCGGGGTTTTCCGGTAGCATTGGGGCCTGAGTTCGACCCGCCTGGAATTCCCAATGTCCGATCGCCTGACCCTCCTGCGTCCCGACGACTGGCACATCCATCTGCGCGATGGTGCCGTCCTGCCCCATACCGTTGGCGATGTGGCGCGTACTTTCGCCCGTGCCATCATCATGCCCAACCTGGTTCCGCCGGTACGCAATGCCGTCGAAGCCGGTGCCTACCGCGAGCGCATCCTTGCGGCCCGCCCGGCTGGCAGCCGTTTTGAACCGCTGATGGTGCTGTACCTCACCGACCGCACCAGCCCCGAGGACATCCGCGCGGCCAAGGCCAGCGGGATCGTGTACGCCGCCAAGCTGTACCCGGCCGGTGCCACCACCAACTCCGATTCGGGCGTCACCAGCATCGACAACATCTTCCCGGCCATCGAGGCGCTGGCAGAAGTCGGCATGCCGCTGCTGGTGCACGGTGAAGTGACCCGCAGCGAGATCGACGTGTTCGATCGCGAAAAGCGCTTCATCGACGAGCACATGCGCCGCCTGGTCGAGCGCTTCCCGACCCTGAAAGTGGTGTTCGAACACATCACCACCGGTGACGCCGCGCAGTTCGTCACCGAGGCTCCGGCCAACGTCGGCGCCACCATCACTGCCCAGCACCTGCTGTACAACCGCAACCACATGCTGGTCGGTGGTATCCGCCCGCACTTCTATTGCCTGCCGATCCTCAAGCGCAACACCCACCAGGTGGCGCTGCTGGATGCGGCCACCAGCGGCAACCCGAAGTTCTTCCTCGGCACCGATTCGGCACCCCACGCCCGTCACGCCAAGGAAGCCGCCTGCGGTTGCGCCGGCTGCTACACCGCCTACGCCGCCATCGAGATGTACGCCGAGGCGTTCGAGCAGCGCAATGCGCTGGACAAGCTGGAAGGCTTCGCCAGCCTGCACGGCCCGGCTTTCTATGGCCTGCCGGCGAACACCGACAGCATCACCCTGGTCCGTGAAGAATGGACCGCCCCGGACAGCCTGCCGTTTGGCGAGCAGACCGTGATCCCGCTGCGCGCCGGTGAGAAACTGCGCTGGCGCCTGCTGGAGGACAACGCGTGAGCGAAGACCTCTACGAAGACGACCAGGACGGTCAGGTCGGCAGCGGTTCGCGCCACCCCATGGCCGAACGCTTCCGTGGCTATCTGCCGGTAGTGGTGGATGTCGAGACCGGCGGCTTCAACAGCGCCACTGACGCCCTGCTGGAAATTGCCGCAGTGACCATCGGCATGGACGAGAAGGGCTTCCTGTTCCCCGAGCACACCTACTTCTACCGGGTCGAGCCGTTCGAAGGAGCCAATATCGAGGCGGCCGCACTGGAGTTCACCGGCATCAAGCTGGACCACCCGCTGCGCATGGCGGTGAGCGAGGAGAGCGCGCTCACCGACATTTTCCGCGGTGTGCGCAAGGCGCTGAAGGCCAACGGCTGCAAACGGGCGATCCTGGTCGGCCACAACAGCAGCTTCGACCTTGGCTTCCTCAATGCAGCGGTAACGCGTAACGATATCAAGCGTAACCCGTTCCACCCGTTCTCCAGCTTCGACACCGCGACCCTGGCTGGTCTTGCCTATGGCCAGACCGTGCTGGCGCGGGCCTGCCAGAGCGCCGACATCGACTTCGACGGCCGTGAGGCGCACTCGGCGCGTTACGACACCGAGAAGACTGCCGAGCTGTTCTGCGGCATCGTCAACCGCTGGAAGGAAATGGGCGGCTGGCGCGACTTCAACGACTGACCTGAAAAGCTTCGCGGGCAAGTCGGAGCGGCGGTTCGGCGCCCCAATTGCCCGCGAAGAGGCCGGCCCAGGACGGCACAAAAAAACCGGCCACATGGGCCGGTTTTTTCATGCGCGTGGCGATTACAGCTTGCCAGCGTTCTCGCTCAGGTAAGCAGCAACGCCTTCTGGCGAAGCGGTCATGCCCTGGTCGCCTTTCTTCCAGTTGGCTGGGCAGACTTCGCCGTGCTCTTCGTGGAATTGCAGGGCGTCGACCAGACGCAGCAGCTCGTCCATGTTGCGGCCCAGTGGCAGGTCGTTGACGATCTGCGAACGGACAACGCCGTTGGTGTCGATCAGGAAGGCGCCACGGAAGGCTACGCCGCCTTCGGACTCGACGTCGTAGGCCTTGCAGATTTCGTGGGTCATGTCGGCTGCCAGGGTGTACTTGACCTGGCCGATACCACCGGCGTTGACCGGGGTGTTACGCCAGGCGTTGTGGGTGAAGTGCGAGTCGATCGAAACGCCGATCACTTCAACGTTGCGCGCCTGGAAATCAGGAATGCGGTTGTCCAGGGCGATCAGCTCGGACGGGCAGACGAAGGTGAAGTCCAGTGGGTAGAAGAACACCAGGCCGTACTTGCCCTTGATGGCCGAAGCCAGGTTGAAGCTGTCGACGATCTCGCCGTTGCCCAGAACGGCTGGGACGGTGAAGTCGGGGGCTTGTTTGCCAACGAGTACGCTCATTGCAATCTCCTAGTGAGAGTGGAAAACCGTTTGCCGGGCCAAGCAGGCTTGCCCGACATCCAACAAAGGCCGCCCATCATACACGGCTTCCGGTGACAGGCCGAATGCAACCGTCGGTCGCTCAAGGACGGCCCTTTCAGAAAGTCCTTTGACAAGCATTCTCATTAACATTAAGCTCCACCCCATCGACTCAACCCGCGATGGTCAGCCTCTATGTATGTGTGTCTTTGTGTCGGCGTCACCGACGGACAGATCCGCGATGCGATCTATGAAGGATGCTGCAGTTACAAGGAAGTCCGAGCCGCGACCAATGTCGCCAGCCAGTGTGGCAAATGCGCCTGCCTGGCCAAGCAGGTGGTCCGCGAGACCCTCACCGAATTGCAGGTGAGCCAGCACGCCGCCCTGCCCTATCCGGTGGAATTTAGTGCCGCCTGATATTACAGAATTTGAAGAACCGGACCGCGCGTCCGGTTTTTTTATGCCTGAATATCAATAAGTTAGCGCTCCAACGCGGTTCACAAACATTCTTATTCCTATTAATTTTCACTTATTATTCAATAACTTAGGTTTGACAGCCCTGGGTATCAGGCTCAAACTTCCCTGTATTGGCACACTTCTACAGGGCAGGAACCCGACATGAAAGGCGACGTAAGCGTCATCCAGCATCTCAACAAGATCCTCGGAAACGAGCTGGTCGCGATCAACCAGTACTTCCTGCACGCGCGCATGTACGAAGATTGGGGCCTGAACAAGCTCGGCAAGCACGAGTACAAGGAATCGATCGACGAGATGAAGCACGCTGACAAATTGATCAAGCGTATTCTCTTCCTCGAAGGTATTCCCAACGTCCAGGACCTGGGCAAGCTGCTGATTGGCGAGCACACCAAAGAGATGCTCGAATGCGACCTGAAGATCGAACAGAAGGGCCTGGTCGACCTGAAAGCTGCCATCGCCCACTGCGAAACCGCGGGCGACTTCGGCTCGCGTGACATGCTCGAAGACATCCTCGAGTCCGAGGAAGAACACATCGACTGGCTGGAAACTCAGCTCGGCCTGATCGACAAGATCGGCATCGAGAACTACCTGCAGTCGCAGATGGGCGAAGAGTAAATTCTCTACCCATGAAAAAACCCGCCTTGAGCGGGTTTTTTCATGACTGCCTGATTATCAGGCTTCGGAAGCCTTGGCCTTGGCGGCCGCTTCCTTGATCAGGGTCTGCAGCTCACCCTTCTCGAACATTTCCAGCATGATGTCGCTACCGCCAACCAGCTCACCGGCAACCCACAGTTGCGGGAAGGTCGGCCAGTTGGCGTATTTTGGCAGGTTGGCGCGGATTTCCGGGTTCTGCAGGATGTCGACGTAGGCGAACTTTTCGCCGCAACCCATCACAGCCTGCGAGGCACGCGCAGAGAAGCCACACTGTGGGGCATTCGGCGAGCCTTTCATGTAAAGCAGAATGGTGTTGTTGGCAATCTGCTCTTTGATCGTTTCGATGATATCCATGTAGCACCTCGGCTGAACTTTCCGACGCGGTCGTCGGCACGGTGACGCATTGTATCGGAAAGCCGAGCAGCGTGCTCGGCCTTACCGTTGCTCATGCGGCCTCGACCTGCACGGGTACGCCATTCAGCGCAGCGTTACCGGAAACCTGATCACGCAGGCGTTCATCCGTGAGGTCGTTGGCACTCACACCCGCTTGTGCCTGGGCAACCTGCAGCTGCACACCCTGGCGGCCATGGCCGAAACCATGGGGCAGGCTGACCACGCCGGGCATCATGTCTTCACAGGCCTGAACCTCGACCTCCAGCGTGCCGGTGCGCGAACGGATACGCACCCGCTGGCCATCCTGCAGTTGCCGCTGCTGTAGATCTTGCGGGTGCATCAGCAGTTGATGGCGCGGCTTGCCTTTGACCAGGCGATGAAAGTTGTGCATCCAGGAATTGTTGCTGCGCACGTGGCGGCGGCCAATCAGCAACAAATCGCCCGGCGCAGGCGGCGCCTGCAAGGCTAACCGTTGCAGATCATCGAGCAACACCTGCGGCGCCGCCTCGACGGTTTTGCTGGCGGTTGCCAGGCGCATCTGCAGATTGGCGCGCAGCGGCCCCAGATCAAGCCCGTGAGGGTGCTCGTCCAGGGCCTGCAGCGAGAGATTCCAGGCGCTGCTTTCGCCATAGCGGCCTTTGCGCAGGGCCACATCGATCATCTGCGCCGGTGGCCAGGTCGGTTTCAGTTCGAGCGCTGCACGTTTGGCGAACGCCTGCGCCAGGCCGACGAAAATCTCCCAGTCGTGCAAGGCACCTTCCGGCTTGGCCAGGATGGCGCGATTGAAACGGGTCACATTGCGCACGGCCAGCAGGTTGAATGTGCTGTCGTAATGGTCGTTTTCCAACGCCGAGGTCGAAGGCAGGATCAGGTCGGCATGGCGGGTGGTTTCATTGATATAGAGGTCGATGCTGAGCATGAATTCGAGCCCGTCAAGTGCCGCATCCAGCTGCCGGCCGTTGGGCGTGGACAGCACCGGATTGCCGGCTACCGTCACCAGGGCGCGAACCTGCCCCTCCCCGGGGGTCAGCATCTCTTCGGCCAGTGCTGCCACCGGCAGTTCACCGCCGTACTCAGGCAGGCCTGACACCCGGCTCTGCCAGGCGTTGAAATGGCCACCCGAAGTGGTCGCCACCAGATCGACCGCAGGTTCGGTACACAGCGCCCCTCCCTCTCGGTCGAGGTTGCCGGTCACCAGGTTGATTACTTGTACCAGCCAGTGACACAGCGTGCCGAACACTTGGGTCGATACCCCCATGCGCCCATAGCAGACCGCCTTGTCTGCAGCGGCAAAGTCCCGTGCCAGTTGGCGTATCCGGGTTGCGGCAATGCCACAGTGCGCGCTCATCGCCTCTGCGCTGAACGGCAGGATCGCTTCACGGACGTGCTCCAGGCCAGTCACCGGCAGATGCGATCCGCGTGCGAGATCCTCATCAAACAAGGTGTTGAGCAATCCACAGAGCAAGGCAGCATCGCCACCGGGCCGAATGAACAGATGCTGATCGGCCATGGCGGCAGTTTCGCTGCGCCGGGGGTCGACCACTACCAGGCGACCACCGCGCCCGCGCAGGGCTTTCAGGCGTTTTTCCACGTCCGGCACGGTCATGATGCTGCCGTTGGAGGCCAGAGGGTTGCCGCCGAGAATCAGCATGAAGTCGGTGTGGTCGATATCTGGGATTGGCAACAACAGACCATGGCCATACATCAGGTGGCTGGTGAGGTGTTGCGGCAACTGGTCCACCGAGGTGGCAGAGAAGCGGTTGCGCGTCTTGAGCAGGCCCAGGAAGTAGTTGCTGTGAGTCA
Source organism: Pseudomonas sp. LRP2-20 (assembly GCF_024349685.1). Classification (NCBI taxonomy): domain Bacteria; kingdom Pseudomonadati; phylum Pseudomonadota; class Gammaproteobacteria; order Pseudomonadales; family Pseudomonadaceae; genus Pseudomonas; species Pseudomonas sp. LR2-20. The sequence continues at coordinate 4,848,632 of NZ_AP025944.1, forward strand.
TCAGCCCGTAGTTGTGTACGCTCGGGTTGCCCTGATACACCGCCACCGCGTTGCGCCCATGCGCCTGCTGGATCGCCCACAGCCTGTCGGCAGCCAGGGCAAAGGCCTGGTCCCAGTCGATCGCCTGCCACTGCTCGCCCACCCGCAGATGTGGCTGGCGAAGGCGATCAGGGTCGTTCTGGATGTCTTGCAAGGCTACCGCCTTGGGGCACACATGACCGCGGCTGAAAGCGTCTTCTGGGTCGCCCTTGATCGAGCTGATCAGTGCCCGCCCGTCGTGGTCATGGCTGACTTCGATGTTCAGCCCGCAGATCGCCTCGCACAGGTGACAGGCACGGTGATGCAGAGTCTTGGTCATGGCCGCCTCTACCTTGCTCTTGTTAGAAATGGTCGAACAATGACTATGCGCCCCTGCCCCTTCACCGGCCAGCGCGCTTCGCGGCGTGAATCCCGCGACATCAGGCGCACGATTCGCGACAGGCATTTGCCAAATTGCCAGCAAGCCGTGTACAACCTGCTGTAGCAAATAAAAAACAGCACGGGTTCAAGGGGTACGACACCCTTTGCAACATCTTAAGAAGGAGCTGCTGTTTCCCCTCTTGGTTTCAGGCGACATTTAATTATAGTATTGCGCCTTTCCCCAATTCGTCCGCCCCGTGCGGCTTACGCCGCAGGTCACTCCCGTTGTCAAAAAAAACCATACGGTCGACCTGCATACCGTTGCAGATAAGGTAGTCAATCATGAGCGCTAGGCACTTTCTCTCCCTGCTGGATTTCACCACCGACGAATTGCTCGGTGTGATCCGCCGAGGCATCGAGCTGAAGGACCTGCGCAAGCGCGGCGTATTGTTCGAGCCCCTGAAGAACCGTGTGCTGGGCATGATCTTCGAGAAATCCTCGACCCGTACCCGCGTGTCGTTCGAAGCCGGCATGATCCAGCTCGGTGGCCAGGCCATCTTCCTGTCGCCACGTGACACCCAACTGGGCCGTGGCGAGCCGATCAGCGACAGCGCCATCGTGCTCTCGAGCATGGTCGATGCGGTGATGATCCGTACCCACGCCCACAGCACCCTGACCGAGTTCGCCGCCCATTCGCAGGTACCGGTGATCAATGGCCTGTCTGACGAATCGCACCCCTGCCAGCTGCTGGCCGACATGCAGACGTTCATCGAACATCGCGGCTCGATCCAGGGCAAGACCGTGACCTGGATCGGTGACGGCTTCAACATGTGCAACTCGTATATCGAGGCCGCCCTGCAGTTCGATTTCCAGCTGCGCATCGCGTGCCCCGAAGGTTATGAACCCGATCAGCGCTTCCTGACGCTGGGCGGTGACCGCGTGCAGATCATTCGCGACGCCAGGGAAGCCGTGCGTGGCGCGCACCTGGTGGTCACCGATGTCTGGACTTCCATGGGCCAGGAGGAGGAAACTGCACGGCGCCTGGCGCATTTCGCGCCTTACCAGGTCACCCGCGAACTGCTCGACCTGGCGGCACCAGACGTCCTTTTCATGCACTGCCTCCCCGCCCACCGTGGCGAGGAAATCAGCCAGGACCTGCTCGGCGACCCGCGTTCGGTCGCCTGGGACGAGGCTGAGAACCGCTTGCATGCACAGAAGGCCCTTCTCGAATTCCTTGTCGAACCGGCTTACCACCACGCATGAGTCAACCCCTACTGCTCAACCTGCGCAACCTCGCCTGCGGCTACGGCGAGCAGCGCATCGTCCAGAACCTCAACCTGCACCTGAACGCAGGCGACATCGGTTGCCTGCTGGGCTCCTCGGGTTGCGGCAAGACCACCACCCTGCGCGCCATCGCCGGCTTCGAGCCGGTACACGAAGGTGAGATCCAGTTGGCTGGCGAGGTCATTTCCCGCGCAGGCTTCACCCTGGCCCCGGAAAAGCGCCGGATCGGCATGGTGTTCCAGGACTATGCGCTGTTCCCGCACCTGACCGTGGCGCAGAACATTGCCTTCGGCATCGCCAAGCACCCGCGCCAGGCGCAAGTGATCGAAGAGATGCTCGAACTGGTCAAGCTCGGCGGCCTCGGTGGGCGCTACCCGCATGAGCTGTCGGGTGGCCAGCAACAGCGTGTCGCCCTGGCCCGTGCGCTGGCACCGGAACCACAACTGCTGCTGCTCGACGAGCCGTTCTCCAACCTCGATGTGGAACTGCGCCGGCGCCTGAGCCACGAAGTGCGCGACATCCTCAAGAGCCGCGGCACCAGCGCGATCCTGGTCACCCATGACCAGGAAGAAGCGTTCGCGGTCAGCGACCACGTCGGTGTGTTCAAGGAAGGCCGGCTGGAGCAGTGGGACACACCCTACAACCTGTACCACGAACCGCAGACGCCGTTCGTGGCCAGTTTCGTCGGCCAGGGCTACTTCATCCGTGGCCAGATGAGCAGCCATGAAGCGGTCAATACCGAACTCGGCGAGCTGCGTGGCAACCGTGCCTACACCATGGCGCCGGGCAGCTCGGTGGATGTGCTGCTGCGCCCTGATGACATCGTGCCCGCCCCGGGCAGCGCGCTGCAGGCGAACATCGTTGGCAAGAGCTTCCTTGGCGCGTCGACGCTGTACCGCCTGCAGTTGCCAACGGGCAGCCAGCTCGAGGCGATCTTCCCGAGCCATATCGACCACCAGGTCGGTGAAGATGTGGGGATTGCGGTGAAGGCGGACCACCTGGTGCTGTTCCCGGTGCCTGGCAGTGTAGCGACACAGGTGTCGCGCGAGGAAAATGGGGTTCGCCGCTACAGTTCGGCGACCTGACTCAACCACCTGGGGCCGTTTTGCGGCCCCAGCCCCTCAGCCGCGGCCAATCCCGGCGAATTTGCCCTGGGTATGCTCGGCCAGCACCGCCGCCGCCAACTCGACCTCCAGCCCCCGCCGCCCGGCGCTGACATGGATGGTTGTAAAGTTGTGCGCTGAATCATCGATGAACGTGCGCAGGCGCTTCTTCTGCCCCAACGGGCTGATCCCGCCCACCAGATAGCCCGTCGCCCGCTGAGCCGCTGCCGGGTCGGCCATTTCGCATTTTTTCACCCCGGCCGCATGGGCCAGGGCCTTGAGGTCCAACGTCCCTACCACCGGCACCACCGCCACCAGCAGTTCGCCCTTCTCGCTGCTCGCCAGCAGGGTCTTGAATACCTGTTGCGGATCGAGCCCAAGCTTTTCAGCCGCCTCCAGCCCGTATGACGCCGACTTGGGGTCATGTTCATAACTGTGCACGCGATGTTCGGCGCGGGCTTTTTTCAACAGGTCGAGTGCGGGGGTCATGCAGTGCTCCGGTCTGGGACAGGTCGCGGCTACTTTAGGGCAAATCCCACATCCCAGCCAGCCAATGGCTGACGCCGCCCTCTACTTCGGGCATCAGCCCTGTAAATAGGCGATCAGAACGTGACTACCCGTTCACTTTCGACCTTTGACATCAGCGTTTCTTGTCTATATTTTTTCGTTTCTGAATAAATGGTGCCCTTTTAAGGTGCGCTTCTTAACACCCGCCTGAGGTCAATGGGGATAGACACCAGGCTTTGCTGTCGAGCGCTTCGCGCCTCACAACAAAAACAACGAGGTCATACATGACGACTGCTCTACGCGAACCCACACTGTCCAGCCAATGCCTGGCCGAGTTCCTCGGCACCGCCTTGCTGATCTTCTTCGGTACCGGCTGCGTCGCCGCGCTCAAAGTCGCTGGCGCCAGCTTCGGTCTATGGGAAATCAGCATCATCTGGGGCGTCGGTGTGAGCATGGCGATCTACCTCACCGCCGGCCTTTCCGGCGCGCACCTGAACCCGGCCGTGAGCATCGCACTGGCCCTGTTCGCCGGCTTCGACAAGCGCAAGCTGCCGTTCTATGCCCTCGCTCAGATCTGCGGGGCGTTCTGTGGAGCGGCACTGGTCTATACCCTCTACAGCAACCTGTTCTTCGATTTCGAACAGGCCCACGCCATGCTGCGTGGCAGCACCGAGAGCCTCGAACTGGCCTCGGTATTCTCGACGTATCCGCACCCGTCACTTTCCACTGGCCAGGCGTTCCTGGTCGAAGTGGTGATCACCGCGATCCTGATGGCCGTGATCATGGCTCTGACCGATGACAACAACGGCCTGCCGCGGGGCGCCATGGCGCCGTTGCTGATCGGCCTGCTGATCGCCGTGATCGGCAGCGCCATGGGCCCGCTGACCGGCTTCGCGATGAATCCCGCCCGCGATTTCGGGCCAAAATTGATGACCTTCCTGGCTGGCTGGGGCGAAATCGCCTTCACTGGCGGTCGGAACATTCCTTATTTCCTGGTTCCGGTGTTCGCACCGATCCTCGGCGCATGCCTGGGTGCCGCGAGCTATCGCGGCCTTATCGCCCGCAACCTGCCGACGGCGCAAGGCTCAGGCGCCGAGACAACCGACAATCGCCAGGGCGATACTCAAGCCAACTGATGCTGACGCCCTGAACTCCTCTTTAAGCAAGGCCTACGACCATGACAGACACCCAGGATAAGAACTACATCATCGCCCTGGACCAGGGCACCACCAGTTCCCGGGCGATCATCTTCGACCGCGATGCCAACGTGGTGGGTACCTCGCAGCGCGAGTTCGCTCAACACTACCCACAGGCTGGCTGGGTCGAGCACGACCCGATGGAGATCTTCGCCACGCAGAGCGCGACCATGGTCGAGGCCCTGGCCCAGGCCGGTATCAGCCATGCACAAGTTGCCGCGCTGGGCATTACCAACCAGCGTGAAACCACCGTGGTGTGGGACAAGGAAACCGGCCGCCCGGTGTACAACGCCATCGTCTGGCAGTGCCGCCGCAGCACCGAGATCTGCGCCCAGCTCAAGCGCGATGGCCATGAGGATTACATCCGCGAAGCCACCGGGCTGGTCACCGACCCCTACTTCTCCGGTACCAAGCTGAAGTGGATCCTCGATAATGTCGACGGTGCCCGCGAACGCGCCGAGCGTGGCGAGCTGCTGTTCGGCACCATCGATACCTGGCTGATCTGGAAGTTTTCCGGTGGCAAGGTACATGTCACGGACTACACCAACGCCTCGCGCACGCTGATGTTCAACATCCACAGCCTGCAGTGGGACGAGAAGCTGCTGGAAATCCTCGGCATCCCGCGGCAGATGCTGCCAGAAGTGCGTCCTTCGTCAGAAGTGTACGGCCACACCAAGAGCGGCATCGCCATCGCCGGTATCGCCGGCGACCAGCAGTCGGCGCTGTTCGGCCAGATGTGCGTGGAACCGGGCCAGGCCAAGAACACCTACGGCACCGGCTGCTTCCTGCTGATGAATACCGGCGACAAGGCCGTGAAGTCCTCCCACGGCCTGCTTACCACCATCGCCTGCGGCCCGCGCGGCGAGGTGGCCTATGCCCTGGAAGGTGCGGTGTTCAATGGTGGCTCCACCGTACAATGGCTGCGTGACGAGCTGAAGATCGTCAACGACGCCCTGGACACCGAGTACTTCGCCAGCAAGGTCAAGGACAGCAATGGCGTGTACCTGGTGCCGGCCTTCACGGGCCTGGGCGCCCCGTACTGGGACCCGTATGCCCGTGGCGCGCTGTTCGGCCTGACCCGTGGCGTGAAGGTCGACCACATCATTCGCGCCGCGCTCGAATCGATCGCCTACCAGACCCGCGACGTCCTCGACGCCATGCAACAGGACTGCGGCGAACGGCTGTCGGAACTGCGTGTGGACGGTGGCGCGGTGGCCAACAACTTCCTCATGCAGTTCCAGGCCGACATTCTCGGCACCTGTGTGGAGCGCCCGAAAATGCGCGAAACCACCGCCCTCGGCGCCGCCTACCTGGCAGGCCTGGCCTGTGGTTTCTGGAGCGGACTGGAGGAACTGCGCGACAAGGCGATCATCGAGCGCGAGTTCAGCCCGCAGCTGGATGAGGCGCAGAAAGAGAAGCTGTATGCCGGCTGGAAGAAGGCCGTTGAGCGCACCCGTGACTGGGAAGATCACGAGGGGTGACACCCAAGGGGGCCGCCGTGCGGCCCCCATCGGCTACTGGCCGTAGCCCCCTTCCTACGGCATCATTGCAGAATTTGTCCGGCAGCCCCAAAGGACCGCCCATGAATCTGCCCCCACGCCAACAACAAATCCTCGAGCTGGTGCGCGATCGCGGCTACGTCAGCATCGAAGAAATGGCGCAATTGTTCGTCGTCACCCCGCAAACCATCCGACGCGACATCAACCAGCTTGCCGAGCTCAACCTGCTGCGCCGCTACCACGGGGGTGCGGCCTATGATTCGAGCATCGAGAACACCGCCTACGCCATGCGCGCCGACCAGATGCGCGATGAAAAACAGCGCATCGCCGAAGCTGTGGCCAAGCAGATTCCCGACCATGCGTCGCTGTTCATCAACATCGGCACCACCACCGAGTCGATTGCCCGGGCGCTGCTCAATCACAACCACTTGAAGGTCATCACCAACAACCTGCACGTGGCGGCGATTCTCGCGGCCAAGGATGACTTCGAAGTGTTGGTGGCGGGGGGCACGGTACGCCGCGATGGCGGCGTGGTTGGCCAGGCCAGCGTCGACTTCATCCACCAGTTCAAGGTCGACTTCGCCCTGGTCGGCATCAGCGGCATCGATGAAGACGGTAGCCTGCTCGACTTCGATTACCAGGAGGTGCGGGTGTCCCAGGCGATCATCGCCAATGCCCGGCAAGTCATCCTCGCCGCCGACTCCAGCAAGTTCGGGCGCAATGCCATGGTGCGCCTGGGCTCGATCAGCCTGGTCGATTGCCTGGTGACCGACCAGGCGCCTACACCTGCCCTCACCCAGCTGCTGAACCAGTACAAGATCCGCCTTGAGGTGGTGTGAGGGCCTCTGGGCGCATGCCATGAGTCTTTTGTCGCCTGTGAGATCGAGCGCCGCCCGCGCGGCGCATCGCGAGCTGCGCTCGCTCCTACGGTTGTTTCGGGCCAATTATTCCTGCGGGATTTGCGCGCGAACGCCGCGGTGCATGACTCGATATCGCGTCGTACCAACAAGGCGGTCGCGCGCGCCTGGCGCTGGCGTTACTGGCCAGAAACAAACGTAGGAGCGAGCGCAGCTCGCGATGCGCCGCGCGGGCGGCGCTTGATCTCACAGGCGCCAAACCTCTCAAACTGATCATCCGAATTTTCATAAATGTTCACTTTATTGTCACCTGATCAGTTTTTTCTATGAAAACTGACTGGCGACCCGCTTTCTGTTGCGCTAGTATTTTCGAAAACGAACATTAATGTTCATATTCGATGTGAACAGCCCCAGGAGGCCTTGCCCGTGTCCCAGCCAGTTTCGTCACAGCCCCCCCTCGCCGACTGCTATGACCTCGCCGTGATCGGCGGTGGCATCAATGGTGTGGGCATTGCTGCCGACGCCGCTGGCCGCGGCCTCAGCGTGTTTCTCTGTGAGCGGGACGACCTCGCCCAGCACACCTCTTCGGCCAGCAGCAAGTTGATCCACGGTGGCCTGCGCTACCTGGAACACTACGAATTCCGCCTGGTTCGCGAAGCCCTGGCCGAGCGTGAAGTACTGCTCGCCAAAGCCCCGCACATCGTCAAGCCGATGCGTTTCGTGCTCCCGCACCGCCCGCACCTGCGCCCGGCCTGGATGATCCGCGCCGGCCTGTTCCTTTACGACCACCTGGGCAAGCGCAAGCGCCTGGGCGCCTCGCGCAGCCTGCGCTTCGGCCCTGGCTACCCACTGAAGCCGTCGATCACCCGTGGCTTCGAATATGCTGACTGCGCCGTGGACGACGCTCGCCTGGTGGTGCTCAACGCCATGGCCGCCCGCGAGCAGGGTGCGCACATCCGCACCCGCACCCGCTGCCTGCGCGCCGAACGCATGAATGGCCTGTGGCAGGTCGAGTTGCAGCATGCCGATGGCAGCCTGCAGACCATTCGCGCCCGCGCCCTGGTCAACGCCGCCGGCCCCTGGGTCGCCAGCTTCATCAAGGACGACCTCAAGCTCGATGCCCCTTACGGTATCCGCCTGATCCAGGGCAGCCACATCATCGTGCCGCGGCTGTACGACGGCGAACATGCCTACATCCTGCAGAACGAAGACCAGCGCATCGTGTTCTGCATCCCCTACCTCGAACGCTTTACCCTGATTGGCACCACCGACCGCGAATACAGTGGCGACCCTGCCAAGGTCGCCATCACCGAGCAGGAAACCGATTACCTGCTGAAGGTTGTCAATGAGCACTTCAACCATCAGCTCGAACGCAGCGACATCGTCCATACCTATTCCGGGGTTCGCCCGCTGTGCAACGATGAATCGGACAACCCTTCTGCCGTGACCCGCGACTACACCCTGGCGCTGTCTGCCAGCGAAGGGCAGGCGCCGTTGCTGTCGGTGTTCGGCGGCAAGCTGACGACTTACCGCAAGCTGGCAGAGTCGGCCATGGCCGAACTCAAGCCCCACTTCCCGCAACTGCGCGGCAGCTGGACGGCCGCTGCGCCCCTGCCGGGGGGTGAGCAGATGACTACCGTGCAAGCCTTGGTCGATGCCGTGCTGGCCCGTTGTGGCTGGCTGGCGGTGGATATCGCCAAGCGTTGGGCTGTGACCTATGGCAGCCGCGTATGGCAGCTGCTCGAAGGCGTGCAGGGCCCGGAGGATCTGGGCCAATCCATCGGTGGCGGTTTGTTCGGCCGCGAAGTGGACTACCTTGTCGAGCACGAATGGGCCGCCAGCGCCGATGACATTCTCTGGCGTCGCACCAAGCTTGGCCTGTTCACCAGCGCTGCGCAGCAGCAGGCGCTGGTGCAGTACCTGCACGACAAACACGTGAAGCAGGCCGCAACTCGCGCGGCATGAGCAGGCTGGGCCTGCCGCCAGGCAACGCTGGCGGCGGCCGGCCTCAATCAGTGAATCGCGCCCACGCTTCTTCCGCCAGCGTCCTCAGCAGCCGCTGCTCGGCGACCTCAAGTTCGCGCATCAACTCATCAGCCCTCTGCAGATAGAGCTGCTCGCCGCCGCTGGCAGCTTGTGCCTCATGTTCAGCAAGGCGCTGGTGGTAAGGCTCGACCAACGCATCGAAGCGCTCAGCATAACGCCGCCTGGCGTAACTGGCCCAAAAGGGCCGCTGCGCCAGCGTCTGCTGAATCTCTTCAGGCGTCTCGGCCTGCAGGACATCAAGTTGCGCCTCGAGCAGGTCATCGTCCGTTACATTGGCGTACTGGGCATAGTGCATGTCCTCGACCTGGACCGGCAGCTCCAGCGCTTGTGCCAAGCGATTGCGGTACAACAGCCTCACTTCGATTTCATCGACCCGACCTGACGTATTGGCACGCAGGTGCTGCACGTGCCGGGTAGCTATCGAGTCGACCAGATCCAGGCGGTACAGCTGCCGCCCCAGACGTACCAGGCTCTGCTCCACCTGGTTGGCCGGCACACCGCTAACCCCCTGCTGCACCAATACGCCGATTTCCATCTGGTTAAGCATCAGCAGCAAGCGGTCCTCGCAGCTGCGCGGCCCTCCCACCTCACGGAACACTTGCTCGCGCAGTACCTCGTTGTGCTCGCAGGCATCCAGAATGCGCCATACTCGCCGCCGGAAATGCCCTGGATGCTCGACAAAATCATCGCCCTGCCCCAGATCGGCCAGGAAGCGGAACAAATCGCTCGAACCAGCCTCCTGGCGCAACCGGTCCCAGGTCGCTTCACGCTGCAGGCGGAGCACCCGGTCGCGCGTTTGCGTCCACAGTTCCCGCACCTCGGCGTTGGCTTCCCGATGCTTGTACGATGCACTTCCGCGAGCGCCTGGCGCGGCACCTGCGCGCCTCAGGTCGAGCTGTTGGTGGCTGGTCTGGTTTAACGGGTTGTCATGTAGCTGAACGCGCGCCAGGCGCAGATCCAGCCCTTGCATCTCCTGCTGCAATTGCCGAATCCGGTTTTCTCGCGCGTCGATCATCGCTCGCCAGGAGGCACGCGAGAGCAACTCTTCGACATCGACCAGCTCCGTCGCCCGCAAATGCAACTGCCGCACGTGGCGCAAGCCCGAAAGGTCAGGCGCTTGCCCCAACGGATTGAAGCTGAGTTCGACGGTATCGAGCAGTGCAAGCGGGGCGAAACGGCGATTGGCCTGCTCGTCGATCACGATCTGGTTGCTGGTGAGGTTCAGACGCCGCAGGTGAGTGAGCCCTTCGATGCCAGGCGGCACCTGGGTAAGGCGATTTTCGCTGAGATCCAGTTCGACCAGGTTGGGGAAACGCCCGAGGAAGTCCGGGGCGATGCTCTCCAGGCCCATGTTGCGCAGGACCAGCCGATGTACATGGGCAAACTCCAAGCCAGCGGGCAACGTCGGCAATTCGCTGACATGCTCACCGTCCAGCACCAACTCGTACTCGTCATTGACATCGACCAGCTTGCGCCGCCAGCTGCGACGCAAGGTATCGGCAACCCGACGTCGCCTGATGGCGTCGGCTGGCGTTCGCCACTGCCCCTGCCATTCACTCAGTGCCCCACGCAGTTCGGCCAGCTGGCGTTGCAGCAGTTGGTAGTGATCCCACAAGTTATGCCCTTGCGCCCGCACGGCATTCAGGTAGGCCTGCAACTGCAGTTCACTGAGTGTCGGGAAGATCTGGTGGATGCCACGCCTGATCGCCTGCTGGCTACTCTCCCCTCCGCCACTCAGCCGGTAACCCAGGCGCCCGTCACCGAAACGCCTGGGCGGATGGATCGCTGCGCCTGAGGGGGCAGCGCCGATCAACCGCCCTGCCTGTTCTCGGTCGGCCGCAATGCTCGCCATCAGCCAGTCACGCAGCTGCCTGGCATTCAGGCTGGTGGAATTCAACACGGCCTTCTGCTCATCGTCCAGGCAAAGCACGAGCACCTTGAGCAGCGACTCGCCAGCACCGACGTCGAGCGAGCCATCGCTGTCATAGAGGCGGTAGCCTTGCTCGTGACGCACGATGAGCCGGGGCTTTGCAGCCGGTTCTGCGTGGCTGGCAAACAGCAATGGGCCTTCACGGCTGCCAGAACGCAGCTCTACCGGGTGGGTAGAAGGCCAAGGCACTTTGTGCGCCAGCAGCCCCATCACCAACCTCTCGCTGTCCGGGCTGCCCATGCCATGCAGGCGCACGCCCAGGCAAGCGTTGTCCAGGCGGGTTTGGCGAACATGAGCGCGCGCCCGTTCCGCCATGCCCAGTGGTACTCGTCCGTTGGCACGCCAGTTCTCCAGCTGCGCTGAACAGGTATGCCGGATGATTTCCTCGGCCCCACGTGGCGTCAGGCCCTTGAAAGCCGCCATCAGCACCGCCTGGTCTGGGTCAGTCGCCTGGCGCAAGCCACCCAGTGCCTCTTCGAACGCTGCGCCTTTGAGCCCTGGCGAGGCATGGTGCAGGGCAATGCGCTCATGCATGTCCAGGATCCGGGCCGGGGCCGGGGCGTGTTCCACACACAGTCGGCGCACCTTGTCAGCGTTGAAGCCAGTGACCGTCAGCAAGGTCCGGGCATCATCCTCCAGCACACTGCCAAACGCTTGTGGGGCAAGCGCCTGCAACAGTGCTGCCGGGCTTTCTTCCAGATGCGCGCGCAGGCTGCGGTGCCTGAGCTTCACCGTGCCATCAGCCGCCATCCCAGGCTCCAGCGCGTCGACGAATGCAATGCGCGGCAGAACATGCACCACTCCCGACAACGCCCCAGCCAGCGCCACGCTCTCGACCACGCCGAACAGATGATTCAGTGCCCCCTGGCGATCACCCAACTGCCAGGCTTGGTAACCTTCGTAGACTTCGTCCAGCAACTGAACGGCGTTAACAACCAACAGCAACTCACCCAGTCCAGGAACGAAGAATGCCGCCATGCCCAACAGGTCCAGGCCGGCCGACAGCATCTGCTGCAAGCGCTCCTGCCGGCTCTGGCGATCTTCATCATCCGTCGGCACGGCGATGAACCGCGCATCGTCGAAAATCCTCGCGACCTGCTGCGCCTGAACATGGGCGACTGCGTGCCCGGTAATGGGCAGGTTGCGGCCATCGAGTTCAACCACTGCCGGCGCAGCCGGTGCCTTGAGCAACCGGGTAAGCGCCTGATTGAACCCAGCACTGTCACGAGCCTTGATGAAGCGGCTGAACCAGCTGCGGAAGGTGGGCACGCGCAAGCGTATGGCGATGTCCTCGTAAACGTCTGACCAGCAATCGTAGTGGCGGATGGCTTTATCCGGATCACCTGGCATCCAGACGATGATCTCGTCGATTTCATCGCGGCCGGCCGCTCGCCATTCCAGGGCGATCACACCGACGATGCACTTGCCGAGCAGGTAGAGCTGCCGCGCAGTGAAGCTTCCCTTGGCCTCTACCCGCTCTTCGGTCCCGGCGAGATACGCGAGCAGGCGCTGCAGGTCCGCTTCGTCGATCTGTCGCTTGATCCTGGCCTCGTATACCTCGGCTTTCAGGCGAGCACGCAGGCAGTCCTGAAACAGCTGTTCGACGTGCCGGCGAGCCTGATCCCAAGGCTGGCCGCGCCCAGATTTGGGCTGCAGCACGCTCTTGAGCACAGCCTGGTAGCCCGCACCGATATCCAGGCTGCGGCAGATACTGGCAAATCGCTCGAACGGCAGCGCCAGCACAGCCCCCTTGGCGCCGACGAGCCTGGCGCTGCGCAGAAGCCAGGGCCTGGTTTCATGATCCTGGAAGTTGTGCAACGCAGCCGCGAGCAAACTGTGCCGGGAAGTGTAGGTGGCCGCGGGTTGGTAGAGCTTCTCGGCGGCGGACGGCAGCTCGAACCGTTCATTGATCGACACAAATGCCTGCCGGGGGTCGACATGCGCAAGCCCCGCTTCATTCAAAGCCCTTTGCAAACGAGGCAACGCAAAAGCCTCGATGGACGGAACTGGCTCCAACAGCTGCCGAAGCCGCTCGGCATACCCTTGCTGCGCCAGCAATGCCTGATGGTAGGCGCGTGCATGTTCAGCCTCGGCACGGATGAGCCATTGAGGCAGGTTTCGCTCGATCAGATGGTCGACGGAGGTTGCAGGAAACACCGGATTCACTGCCACAGTGGGATCTCCAAACAGGAAAACCCCGATCTGAGCACGCGCCCCGATGACCCTCGTGGTAGATAGATCAGTCATTCGGATTTCCGAATGCAATCAATCCATCCGTTCGGAAACCCGTTAGTGCTTAGCTACGCTGGAACTCGAAAAATGGCTTGCTCCCCGCGGAACATGCGACGTTATGATCGATATCAGAGCTTGGCACGACTCATGCTCTACACTTGGTAGCCGAATGCACTCGCTTCTTGTTGTATTCGTTGAACGAAAGAGTCCGCCAACGGCTCCATAAAAAAAACAAACACGTCGAGGAAAGATTGATGCGTATCGTTCGTCATCTGTTGGGCGCAACCATCGCCGCCGCGATCATCGCTTCGCCAGCCATGGCTGAAGAACTGACCGGTACCCTGAAGAAGATCAAGGACTCGGGCACCATCACCCTGGGCCACCGCGACTCTTCCATCCCGTTTTCCTACCTGGCCGGCGGTCAAACGCCCGTGGGCTACTCCCACGACATCCAGCTGGCCGTGGTCGATGCCCTGAAGAAGCAACTGGGTACCGACATCAAGGTCAAGTACAACCTGGTCACCTCCCAGACCCGCATTCCGCTGGTGCAGAACGGCACCGTGGACCTTGAGTGCGGCTCCACCACCAACAACGTCGAGCGCCAGCAGCAAGTCGGCTTTTCGGTCGGCATCTTCGAAGTCGGTACCCGCCTGCTGACCAAGGTCAAGGACGGTCAACCTTCCTACAAGGACTTCCCGGACCTGGCCGGCAAGAACGTGGTGACCACCGCTGGCACCACCTCGGAGCGCATCCTCAAGGCGATGAACGCCGACAAGCAGATGAAGATGAACGTGATTTCCGCCAAGGACCACGGTGAAGCCTTCAACATGCTCGAAAGCGGCCGCGCCGTGGCCTTCATGATGGACGACGCCCTGCTGGCCGGTGAAATGGCCAAGGCGCGCAACCCTAAAGACTGGGTCATCACCGGTACTCCGCAATCGTATGAAATCTACGGCTGCATGGTGCGCAAGGATGACCCTGCGTTCAAGAAAGCCGTCGATGACGCCATCGTCGCCTACTTCAAGTCGGGCGAAGTCAACAAGAGCTACGACAAGTGGTTCACCCAGCCGATCCCGCCCAAGGGCCTCAACCTGAACTTCCAGATGAGCGACGAGCTGAAAAAACTGATCGCCGAGCCAACCGACAAGGCTGCGGACGAGAAGAAGTCCTGACCCTCAGATAGTGGCCTGGTGCGCAAGCACACCAATCAAAGCTGCAGGCCACTCATTAGTGTCTAACCTTTCATCCGAGGGCGCCCGGCGCCCTTGGATGCTCGAAGGTGCCCGTGAAACAATCGTCTGAGGGGAAATCCCGATGAATTACAACTGGGACTGGGGCGTGTTCTTCAAGTCCACCGGCGTGGGCAGCGAGACCTACCTGGACTGGTACATCACCGGTCTGGGCTGGACCATCGCCATCGCCATCACCGCCTGGATCATCGCATTGCTGCTGGGGTCGCTCCTCGGCGTCATGCGTACCGTGCCGAACCGTCTGGTATCGGGCATCGCCACCGCCTATGTGGAACTGTTCCGCAACGTGCCGCTGCTGGTGCAGCTGTTCATCTGGTACTTCCTGGTGCCAGACCTGCTGCCCGAAGGCCTGCAGGAATGGTTCAAGCAGGATCTGAACCCGACCACCTCGGCGCTGATCAGCGTGGTCATCTGCCTGGGGCTGTTCACCGCCGCCCGCGTCTGCGAACAGGTGCGCACCGGCATCCAGGCGCTGCCCCGCGGCCAGGAAGCCGCGGCCCGCGCCATGGGCTTCAGCCTGCCGCAGATCTACAACAACGTGCTGCTGCCGCAGGCCTACCGGATCATCATTCCGCCACTCACCTCGGAATTCCTGAACGTATTCAAGAACTCCTCGGTGGCTTCGCTGATCGGCCTGATGGAGCTGCTGGCGCAGACCAAGCAGACCGCCGAATTCTCGGCCAACCTGTTCGAGGCCTTCACCCTGGCCACGCTGATCTACTTCACCCTGAACATGGGCCTGATGCTGCTGATGCGCATGGTCGAGAAGAAAGTTGCCGTGCCTGGCCTGATCTCCGTGGGGGGCAAGTAAATGGACATGGATTTCAGCGAAATCATCCCGGCCCTGCCTGCCCTGTGGGAAGGCATGGTCATGACCCTGCAACTGATGGTCATGGGCGTGGTCGGTGGCATCGTGCTGGGCACCATCCTGGCGCTGATGCGTTTGTCGTCGAGCAAGCTGCTGTCACGCGTGGCCGGCGCCTACGTCAACTATTTCCGCTCGATCCCGCTGCTGCTGGTGATCACCTGGTTCTACCTGGCAGTGCCCTTCGTGCTGCGCTGGATCACTGGCGAGGACACCCCGGTGGGTGCCTTCACCTCCTGCGTAGTGGCCTTCATGATGTTCGAGGCCGCGTACTTCTGCGAAATCGTCCGTGCTGGCGTGCAGTCGATCTCCAAGGGCCAGATGGGCGCCGCCCAGGCCCTGGGCATGACCTATGGCCAGACCATGCGCCTGATCATCCTGCCCCAGGCCTTCCGCAAGATGACCCCGCTGCTGCTGCAGCAGAGCATCATCCTGTTCCAGGACACCTCGCTGGTGTACACCGTAGGCCTGGTGGACTTCCTCAACTCGGCACGCTCCAACGGCGACATCATCGGGCGCTCCCATGAGTTCCTGATCTTCGCCGGGGTCGTGTACTTCGTCATCAGCTTCTCCGCTTCGTGGCTGGTCAAGCGCCTGCAAAAAAGGATCACCGTATGATTTCCATCAAGAACGTCAACAAGTGGTACGGCGACTTCCAGGTGCTGACCGATTGCAGCACCGAGGTCAAGAAGGGTGAAGTGGTTGTCGTCTGCGGCCCTTCGGGCTCGGGCAAGTCGACCCTGATCAAGTGCGTCAACGCCCTGGAACCGTTCCAGAAAGGCGACATCGTGGTCGATGGCACCTCGATCGCCGACCCCAAGACCAACCTGCCCAAGCTGCGTTCGCGGGTGGGCATGGTGTTCCAGCACTTCGAACTGTTCCCGCACCTGAGCATCACCGAGAACCTGACCATCGCCCAGCGCAAGGTGCTCGGCCGCAGCGAGGCGGAAGCGACCAAGAAAGGCCTGGCCCTGCTCGACCGCGTCGGCCTTGGCGCCCACGCCAAGAAGCACCCTGGCCAGCTGTCCGGCGGCCAGCAGCAACGCGTGGCGATTGCCCGCGCGCTGTCGATGGACCCGATCGTCATGCTGTTCGACGAACCGACCTCGGCGCTGGACCCTGAAATGGTCAACGAAGTACTGGACGTGATGGTCGAGCTGGCCCACGAAGGCATGACCATGATGTGCGTGACCCACGAGATGGGCTTCGCCCGTAAGGTGGCCAACCGGGTGATCTTCATGGACAAGGGCAACATCATCGAGGACTGCCAGAAGGAAGATTTCTTCGGCAACCCGAGTGCCCGCCACGAACGCACCCAGCACTTCCTCAGCAAGATCCTGCAACACTGATTCGGCAACAACGGCACCGCTGACCGGGCTCGCCCGGCAGTGGATGCTGGCCGTGACAAGGCCACTGTGATGAAATGCGATCCCTCGCTTCTTCTTCCTGCCAAGCCCGCCGTGAAATCCCGCCTGATTCGTCAATTGCTGCTGCCGCCCCTGATCATTCTGCTGATGGTCGGGCTGGGCATGGCTGGCTTCCTGATCAGCGAAAGCAACGGCATCCGCACCCTCAGCGAAAACGGCGAGCGTGCGCTCGAACTGCATGCGCGCACGGTCGAAAGCGAAATCAGCAAGTACACCTACCTGCCAAGCCTGCTGGAGCTGGAAGACAGCGTCTCGCAGTTGCTCACCGACCCTGATGGCGCCAACCGGCAGACCGTCAATGAATACCTCGAAGGCCTGAACCGTCGCAGCCGCAGCCGGGCGATCTTCGTGCTCGACACCAACGGCCGGGTGCAGGCCAGCAGCAACTGGCGCGATGCCGACTCGTTCCTCGGCGAGGATCTGTCGTTCCGTGCCTATTTCCAGAATGCCGTGCGCGGCGAACCGGGGCGGTTCTACGGTATCGGCAGCACCACTGGCGAGGCGGGCTACTACCTGGCCCACGGTCTCGAAGAGCACGGCAAGATCATCGGCGTGGCGGTTATCAAGGTGCGCCTGGACACCCTTGAAGAACGCTGGCAGCGCGCCCGCCTGGAAGCCTTCGTCAGCGACGAGAATGGCATCATCATCCTTTCCAGCGACCCGGCGCGGCGCCTGAAGTCAGTGCGCCCGCTGACCCCACAGATCAAGGAGCGCCTTGCGCGCAGCCTGCAGTATTACTGGTGGCCGCTGAACGAACTGCAGCCGCTGGCCCGCGAAACCCTGGCCGACGGCGTGGAGAAACTGACCTTCCCGGCCAACGCCGAAACCGCCCGGGGCAAGCCCCATGAGGTGAGCTACCTGGCACAGACCCGGCGCCTGGTCGATACCCCCTGGCACTTTACCTTGCTCACCCCGCTGCAGGACCTGCGCCGCGAATCCATGGTGCAGGGCATCCTGGTCGCCGTGGCCTTCGCCCTGCTGACGATCCTCGGCATTGCCTGGAACGAGCGGCGCAAGGTAGTTGCCACGCGCCTGGCCGCCCGGGAGGCACTGGAGGAAGCCAACAGCCAGCTGGAACGGCGCATTGCCGACCGCACCGCCGACCTGCGCGCCAGCAACGAAAGGCTCAAGGGCCAGATCCGCGAACGCCGCCACGCCGAACAGACCCTGCGCCAGGCCCAGGACGAGCTGGTCCAGGCCGGCAAGCTGGCGGCGATCGGGCAGATGTCCACCAGCATCGCCCACGAGCTCAACCAGCCGCTGGCGGCGCTGCGTACGCTGTCCGGCAATACCGTGCGGTTCCTCGAACGTGGCGCGCTGGAAACCGCCAGCACCAACCTGCGCACCATGAACGACCTGATCGACCGCATGGGCCGCATCACTGCCAGCCTGCGTTCGTTTGCCCGACGCGGCGACGACAGTGGCCAGGCTTCGCTGGCCAAAGCCGTTGACGCCACCCTGCAAGTGTTGAGCGAGCGCATCAACAGCTGCCACCTGCAATTGCACCGCCAGTTCGACGACCAGCAACTGGCGATCGACCAGACCCGCCTCGAACAGATCCTGGTCAACCTGATCGGCAATGCCCTCGACGCCATGGCCTCCGTGCCGCTGCCGGAACTCTGGCTCGAAGGTGAACAGCAAGGCGACAAGTACCGTCTGCAGGTGCGCGACAATGGCCACGGCATCGATGCCGAGACCCGCAAGCACCTGTTCGAACCCTTCTTCACCACCAAACCGGGCGAACACGGCCTGGGCCTGGGGCTGACCCTGTCGGCGAGCCTTGCCGCCGCCGCCAAGGGCAGCCTGAACGTCGAGCACCCCGCCACTGGCGGCACGGCCTTCGTCCTCGCCCTGCCCTTGGTCACGCCCCCCAGCGAATCGGCAGAGCAACCATGAACCAAGCGCCACTTACCGTTCTGATCGTCGAAGACGACCCGCATGTGCTGCTCGGCTGCCAGCAGGCGCTGGCCCTGGAAGACATCGCCTGCGAGGGGGTTGGCAGTGCCGAACAGGCCCTGGAGCGCATCGGCGATGATTTTGCCGGGATCGTCGTCAGCGATATCCGCCTGCCCGGCATCGATGGCCTGGAGCTGCTCAACCGCCTCAAGGCCCGCGACCGCAGCCTGCCGGTGGTGCTGATCACCGGCCACGGCGATATCGACATGGCGGTCGGTGCCATGCGCAATGGCGCCTACGACTTCATGGAAAAGCCCTTCTCCCCCGAGCGCCTGGTCGATGTGGTGCGCCGTGCGCTGGAACAGCGCGGGCTGTCCCGCGAGGTGGTGGCGCTGCGCCGGCAACTGGCCGAACAGAGCAGCCTGGAGGGCCGTATCATTGGCCGCTCGCCAGCCATGGAGCAGCTGCGCGAACTGATCGCCAATGTCGCCGATACCTCGGCCAACGTATTGATCGAAGGTGAAACCGGCACCGGCAAGGAGCTGGTCGCCCGCTGCCTGCATGACTTCAGCCGGCGCCAAAGCCAGCCGTTCGTGGCGCTGAACTGTGGCGGCCTGCCAGAAAACCTGTTCGAAAGCGAAATCTTCGGCCACGAAGCCAACGCCTTCACCGGTGCCGGCAAGCGCCGCATCGGCAAGATCGAACACGCCAACGGCGGCACACTGTTCCTCGACGAAGTGGAAAGCATGCCGATCAACCTGCAGATCAAGCTGCTGCGCGTACTGCAGGAGCGTACCCTGGAACGGCTGGGCTCGAACCAGAGCATTGCGGTGGATTGCCGGGTGATCGCAGCCACCAAATCCGACCTCGACGCGCTCGGCCAGAGCGGGCAGTTCCGCAGCGACCTGTATTACCGGCTGAACGTGGTGACCCTGGAGCTGCCACCGCTGCGTGAACGCCGGGAAGACATCCTGCAACTGTTCGAACATTTCCTGCAGCAGTCGGCGCTGCGTTTCGACCGCGAGGCGCCCACCCTGGACAGCCAGACCTTGTCGCGGCTGATGGCCCACGACTGGCCGGGCAACGTGCGCGAGTTGCGTAACGTGGCCGAGCGTTATGCCCTGGGGTTGCCGGCTTTCAAGAAGGGGCCGAGCAGCGGTGCAAGCCAGGGGGTCGGGTTTGCCGAGGCGGTTGAAGCGTTCGAGCGCAACCTGCTCAGCGATGCCTTGCAGCGGACCGGCGGCAACCTCAGCCAGGCCAGCCAGGAACTGGGTATGGCCAAGACAACCCTGTTCGACAAAGTGAAGAAGTACGGGCTTGGTTGATGAACCGGTGTCGCCCGCGAAGCAGGCGACGCCGATTCAAAGCCCGGCGATATGGGTGACATCCTGCCGATGCGATTGCAGGTAGGGCAGCACCGCCGCCAGCAAAGGTGCCTTGAACGGTTCCTGGAAGCGGTGTGCCAACCCTGGGATCAACCGCAACTGACTGCCCTGGATATGCGCCGCCAGGTGCACCCCGTGCATCACCGGCAACAGCGGATCGGCCGTGCCATGCACCACCAGCGTCGGTACCCGCAACCCATTGAGCAACTGCACCCGGCTCGGCTCGGCCAGGATCGCCATGATCTGACGCTTCGCACCATCTGGGTTGAATGCCCGGTCATAGGCCACCGCCGCCTGCTGTAGTAGCACAGCCCGATCATCATGTACTTGCGGGCTGCCCAGCGCTGCCAGCAAGTCCGCCTGCTGCTCGATGGCCACCTCACGGCTCGGCGCACTGCGCCGCGCCAGCAACTGCACCAGGGCCGGATCCGGCGCCGGCAGCCCTGCCGCCCCCGAACTGGACATCACCAGGGTCAGGCTGCGCACCCGCTCAGGCGCCATGGCTGCCAGGTGCTGGGCGATCATCCCGCCCATGCTCACGCCGAGCACATGGAACTGGCGAATGCCCAGCACATCCATCAACTGCAGGCCATCGTTCGCCATGTCGGTCAAGGTGTAAGGCGCGTCGACCGCCAGGCCCAGCTTGTAGCGCAACAGTTCGACCGTGAGGTTGGCCGAAGGCGGCAGCTGATTCCAGCGCGACAGGCCGACATCGCGGTTGTCGTAGCGAATGACCCGGAAGCCCTGGCGGCACAACGCTTCGACGACATCGTCCGGCCAATGGATGAGTTGCCCGCCCAGGCCCATCACCAGCAGCAAGGCCGGATCGCGGGGCGCGCCGACACTCTGGTAGACCAGGCTCAGCTCGCCGATCTCAGCGCGTTGTACCGGCACATGGGCGTCACAGCGCGTGTCGGCAAAGCTTGCCGAAGCACTGAACACGAGAAAGAAAAACAGCAGAAAAGCCCGCATGAAAGAAACACCAGAATGCAGATCCCCAGTAGAGCGCGAGTCTGATGAATTTAATTCGGGGGCGCTGCCACAGTTCGGTGACAGTTTGATGAACCCTGCCGAGCGGTGCGGCACAAGGTCCAGTCGACAGCCTGGGGCAACATGAGCGAAACTCAACTCATTCCCCGTTTACTTTAAAAATTTTCTCGGAGTCAGCCGTGCTGGAGATCCGCCACCTTAAAACCCTCCATGCCCTGCGCGAGGCCGACAGCCTGGTGGAGGCCGCAGAACGCCTGCACCTGACCCAGTCAGCGCTGTCGCACCAGTTCAAGGAGCTGGAAGAGCGCCTGGGGCTGCCGCTGTTCGTGCGCAAGACCAAGCCGATCCGCTTCACCAGCGCCGGCTTGCGCCTGCTGCAACTGGCCGATGCCACCCTGCCGCTGCTGCGCGGCGCCGAGCGCGACATCGCCCGGCTGGCGGGCGGCACCGCCGGACGCCTGCACATGGCCATCGAATGCCATAGTTGCTTCCAGTGGCTGATGCCAACCATCGACCAGTTCCGCGATGCCTGGCCGGAAGTGGAGCTGGACCTGGCCTCAGGCTTCGCCTTCGCCCCGTTACCGGCGCTGGCCCGTGGCGACCTCGACCTGGTGGTGACTTCCGACCCGCTGGATCTGGCCGGCATCACCTACGTACCGCTGTTCACCTACGAAGCCATGCTCGCCGTGGCCAACCAGCACCCGCTGGCCAGCAAGCCGTACATCGTGCCCCAGGACCTGCTCGACCAGACCCTGATCACCTACCCGGTGGAGCGCGACCGCCTGGATATCTTCACCCGCTTCCTGGAGCCGGCCGACATCGAGCCGGCCGCCGTGCGCACGTCCGAGCTGACGGTGATGATGATGCAGCTGGTGGCCAGCGGCCGTGGCGTGTGCGGCATGCCGCACTGGGCGCTGCACGAGTACAGCTCGCGGGGCTATGTGAAAGGCAAGCGCCTGGGCGAAAAAGGCCTGTTCGCCACGCTGTATGCGGCAGTACGCACCGACATGCTCGATGCGCCTTACATGCGGGACTTCCTGTTGACCGCCAAGGACACCTCGTTCGCCACGCTCGACGGGGTCAGTGCGGTACGCTGACGGCCTGGCGGTACAACGGCAGGATCAGATCGCGGGTCAGTGGCGCCAGCTCCAGCGTTGCGGCCTGA
This sequence comes from Pseudomonas sp. LRP2-20, assembly GCF_024349685.1. Lineage (NCBI taxonomy): Bacteria > Pseudomonadati > Pseudomonadota > Gammaproteobacteria > Pseudomonadales > Pseudomonadaceae > Pseudomonas > Pseudomonas sp. LR2-20. The sequence continues at coordinate 4,870,663 of NZ_AP025944.1, forward strand.
TCGGCGGCCAGCCACTGCACTTCTTCGATTTCCGCCGCCGGGGCCACGGCCTCGGCACTGTCGACGCGGAACAGTTCGGCCTGCACCTCGAAGCCCGGCTCGTTGGCGGCAGGCGCGCTGAACTGGCCCAGGTGCACAGCCTGCTCAGGGTCGATGTGCAACCCCAGTTCTTCGTGCAGTTCACGCACCAGCGCCTGAACGGGCGACTCGCCGGCATCGATCTTGCCCCCAGGTTGCATGAACGCCTGGGTGCCGCGCTTGCGCACCAGCAGGGTCCGGCCTTGCGGGTCGATCAGCAGGGCAGCGGCGATGCGGATGATATTGGGCATGGGTGAGCTCGCTGAAAAGGCGACAGTCTACAGAAGATCAACGACGAACGGCCCCTTGCCAACCGGTCGCTCACCCGCCATAACCAACAGATGAACCTGCCAGCCCACCAACACCCGGTGCTCGAGCTGTTCCACCCGGCCGTCGCTACCTGGTTCCGCCGCCACTTCGCCACGGTCACCGATGCCCAGGCCCAGGCCTGGCCGCTGATCCATGCCGGCCAGTCGCTGCTGCTCGCTGCGCCGACCGGTTCGGGCAAGACCTTGAGCGCCTTCCTGGCCGTGCTCGACGAACTGTTTCGCGAGGGCCTGACGCATGGCGGCGAGCTGCCTGCACAGACCCAGGTCGTCTACGTATCGCCGCTCAAGGCGCTGTCCAACGACATCCGTCTGAACCTGCAGGCCCCGCTCGAAGGCATCAGCCAGGCCCTTGAAGACCAGGGCCTGAAAGCACCGCGCATCACCACCACCGTGCGCACCGGCGATACCCCGCAGAAGGAGCGTGCGGCGATGCGCAAGGTGGCCCCTCATGTGCTCGTGACCACACCCGAGTCGCTGTACGTACTGATGGGCTCGGCTTCCGGCCGCGAAGGGCTGGCCAGCGTGCATACGGTCATCGTCGACGAGATACACGCCCTGGCCGGCAACAAGCGCGGTGCCCACCTGGCGCTGACCCTGGAGCGCCTGCAGGCCTTGTGCGGGCGCCCACTTCGACGCATTGGGCTGTCCGCCACCCAGCGCCCGGTCGAGCGCGTGGCGCAGTTCCTGGTCGGCCAGCAGCGCCCTTGCGCGATCGTCGACGTCGGCCATGCCCGTCAGCGCGACCTCGCCATCGAAGTACCTCCAGTGCCGCTCGGCGCGGTCATGGCCACGGACGTCTGGGGCCTGGTCTACGACCGCCTCGCGCAATTGGCCCGAGAACATCGCACCACGCTGGTGTTCGTCAACACCCGGCGCCTTGCCGAGCGCATTACCCGCCACCTGAGCGACCGCCTGGGCAAGGAGGCCGTGGCGGCACACCATGGCAGCCTGGCCAAGGAACTGCGCCTGGACGCCGAGCAGCGCTTGAAAAACGGCCAGTTGCAGGTGCTCGTGGCCACCGCGTCGCTGGAACTGGGCATCGATATCGGCGATGTCGACCTGGTCTGCCAGATCGAATCGCCCGGCTCGATCGCCGCCTTCCTGCAACGTGTCGGGCGCTCCGGGCACCAGGTCGATGGCATCCCCAAAGGGCGACTGTTCGCGACCTCACGCGACGACCTGATCGAATGCGTGGCCTTGCTCGACTGCATCCGCCTGGGTGAACTCGACGAACTGCACATTGCCAATGCTCCCCTGGATGTACTGGCCCAGCAGATCGTCGCCGAAGCCAGCAACCAGGCCTGGGAGGAACAGGCGCTGTTCGACTGCCTGCGCCAGGCCATGCCTTATGCAGCCCTCGACCCCGAACATTACCAGGCATTGCTGCGCATGCTCGCCGAGGGCTACAACGGTCGCCAGGGCGTGCGCAGTGCCTACCTGCATCGCGATGCAGTCAGTGGCACCGTGCGCGGGCGCCGGGGTAGCCAGCTGACCGCACTGACCAGCGGCGGCACCATTCCCGAGACCGCCGACTACGCCGTGCTGCTCGAACCCCAGGCGCTGAACATCGGCAGCGTCAACGAAGACTTCGCCGTGGAGAGCATCGCTGGCGACATCTTCCAGCTGGGCAATGCGTCCTACCGTATCCTGCGGGTCGAGCCTGGCCGGGTGCGGGTCGAAGACGCTCAAGGCCTGCCGCCGACCATTCCGTTCTGGCTGGGCGAGGCACCGGGGCGCAGCGACGAACTGTCCGCCGCGGTTGCCCGTCTGCAGGCGCGAATCGACGAACAGTTCGGGTTGAACGAGGGCGATCCTGCAGCCGTGCTGCAGTGGCTGCAGAACACCTTCGAGTTGAGCGAAGACAGCGCCAGCCAGTTGCTCGACTACCTGGGCCGCACCCGCGAAGCACTGGGCGCCCTGCCCTCGCAACAGACCCTGGTGATGGAGCGCTTCTTCGACGAGTCCGGCGGCACCCAGCTGATCATCCATTCGCCCTATGGCAGCCGTATCAACCGCGCCTGGGGCCTGGCCCTGCGCAAGCGCTTCTGCCGCACCTTCAATTTCGAGTTGCAGGCAGCGGCCAGCGAAGACGCCATCGTGCTTTCGCTGTCGACCAGCCACAGTTTCGAGCTGGATGAAGTATGGCGCTACCTCAACAGCCGCAACGCCGAGCAGATCCTCATCCAGGCCCTGCTCGAAGCGCCGTTGTTTGGCGTCCGCTGGCGCTGGAACGCGGGTGTGGCCATGGCCTTGCCGCGCTTCGTCGGCGGGCGCAAGGTGGCGCCGCAGATCCAGCGCATGAAGAGCGAGGACCTGATTGCCGCGGTTTTCCCCGACCAGATCGCCTGCCTGGAGAACATCGTCGGCGAGCGGCAGATCCCCGATCACCCGCTGGTCGAGCAAACCCTCGATGACTGCCTGCACGAAGCCATGGACAGCGAAGGCTGGCTGGCCCTGCTGCGGCGCATGGAAAGCGGCGAGGTGCGCCTGTTGTGCCGCGATCTGCCAGCGCCTTCCCCACTGGCCTCGGCCATTCTCAATGCCAGGCCCTACGCGTTCCTCGACGACGCGCCGCTGGAGGAGCGACGCGCCCAGGCGGTGCTCAACCGGCGCTGGAACGAAGTGCACAGTGGCGATGACCTGGGCGCACTGGATGCCGATGCTATAGCCGCTGTACAGGCCGAAGCCTGGCCGCAACCTGGCAATGCCGACGAAATGCACGAGGCGCTGATGAGCCTGGGTGCCATCAGCCATGATGAAGTCCAGGCCAACCCCAGCTGGGGCCTGCTGCTGCGCCAGCTGGCCAAGGCCGGGCGGGCCTTGCGCCTGATCGATGAAAAACTCTGGCTGGCGCGCGAGCGCCTTGACCTGCTGCAAACGCTATATCCGGCAGCGCGCCTGGAGCCCATGCTGGACGTACTGCCCGGCTTCGACCAGGCCTTCGACCCGGACAATGCACTGGCCGAACTGTTGCGCGCTCGCCTGAGTGGCCACGGCCCACTGAGCGTGGTCCAGATCGCTGCGCCACTGAGCAAGCCCACTGTCCAGGTCGAACAGGCCTTGGCCCGTCTGGAAGCCGAAGGCTATGTGTTGCGTGGCCACTTCAGCCCTGGGGCTGGCGACGTGCAATGGTGTGAGCGCCACCTGCTGGCGCGCATCCATCGCTACACGGTGAAACGCCTGCGCCGGGAGATCGAGCCCGTCAGCCTGCAGGACTTCATGCGCTTTCTGTTCGACTGGCAACACCTGGCCCCGGATGAGCGCCTGCGAGGCCCAGAGGCGGTGGCCGAAGTGCTGGGCCAGTTGCAGGGTTTCCCCAGTGCAGCCAGCGCCTGGGAAGCGGAGCTGCTGCCCGCGCGGATCAAGGACTACAGCCCGCACTGGCTGGACGATGCCTGCCGCAGCGGGCAGTTTGCCTGGAGCCGGCTGGCGGCGACGACGGCGAGCAGCACCTTGTCGAGTACACCGCTGGTGCTGTTGCCACGCGAGCACCTGGGCCAGTGGCGCAGCCTCGCCCCCGAGCCTGCTCGGGAAGCACTTGGCGGGCGGGCGCAACGGGTGCTGGAAGCACTGCACGCGCAAGGGGCACTGTTCTTCGACGAGCTGACCGTTGAAGCCCATCTGCTGCCCAGCGAATTGGAGACGGCGTTGCAGGAGCTGGTCGGTGCCGGTCTGGTTGGCGCCGACAGCTTCACCGGCTTGCGCAGCCTGATCACCCCGGCCGCGAAGCGTTCATCGCGCAACAGCCGCCGCGGTCACCCGCCGCTGTCCAGCAGCATGGCCCATGCCGGGCGTTGGGCATTGCTGCGCAGGGGCAGCGCCAGGGTTGACGAGGGCCAGCGCACGGAGCTCATCGCCCGCGCCCTGCTACGGCGCTACGGGGTGATCTGCTGGCGGCTGCTGGAACGGGAAAGCGATGTACTGCCGCCCTGGCGTGAACTGCTGCGCTGCTATCACCGCCTCGAGGCACGTGGCGAAATCCGTGGTGGCCGTTTCATTGCCGGGTTGGCGGGTGAGCAATTTGCCTTGCCGGAGGCGGTCGGTTTGCTCAGGCAAGTACGTCGGCGAGCACTGGATGATGTGCTGGTGGTGGTGAGTGCGAGCGACCCGCTGAACCTGGTCGGCTCGCTGCTGCCTGGGGCTAAAGTGCCTGCGGTAGGTGGCAACCGGCTGCTGTATCGCGATGGTGTCCCGGTGGCGGTGCGAGTGGCTGGGCGGTACAGCTATCTGGTGGAGGGGGCGGCGCAGGAGCAGGCTAGATGGAAGGAGAAATTGCTGCGAACGCCGACAGTGTTTTAGCGCCTGTGAGATCGCGCGCCGCCCACGCGGCGCATCGCGAGCTGCGCTCGCTCCTACGTTTGTTTCTGGCCAGTTATTCCTGTGGGATTTGCGCGCGAACGCCTTGGCGCCTGCCTCGATATCGAGTCGCACAAACCAGGCGATCGCGCGCGCCTGTCACAGGCATTACTGGCCCGAAACAAACGTAGGAGCGAGCGCAGCTCGCGATGCGCCGCGTGGGCGGCGCTCGATCTCACAGGCGCGAAAACACTGTCGGCGTACGCAAAATGTTTTTCGCTACCCCGATTTTGATTTGCACTGCCACTCAAGTTGGCTATGGTCGGGGTTTGCCCCAGGCCCTGAGCCTGACCGCGCCATCGCAAGGATCCCGTATGAGCCTGTCACTTCTCAGCCGCTATGCCTTCTTCACCGCCTGTGTACTGTTCACCCTGGCGAGCCTGCCGTTTCTCCACCATGAATGGTTGTGGCCATTCACCCTGGCCACCGGGGTGCTAAGCCTGATTGGGCTGTTCGACCTCATGCAGCAACGCCATGCGGTACGCCGCAACTACCCGATCCTCGGCAACATCCGCTACCTGGTCGAGGGCATTCGCCCGGAAATCCGTCAGTACCTGCTCGAAGCCGACAGCGACGCCCTGCCCTTCTCCCGCGCCCAGCGCTCGCTGGTGTACGCCCGGGCCAAGAACGAAGCCTCGGACAAACCCTTCGGCACCCTGATCGACGTCTACGAGTCGGGCTTCGAGTTCATCGGCCACTCCATGCGCCCGGCGCCACTGACCGACCCGACGAGCTTCCGTGTCATGGTCGGCGGCCCGCAGTGCAGCCAGCCGTACTCGGCCTCGATCTTCAACATCTCGGCCATGAGCTTCGGCTCGCTCAGCGCCAACGCCATCCGCGCCCTCAACAAGGGTGCCAAGCTGGGCAACTTCCACCACGACACCGGTGAAGGCAGCATCAGCCCCTACCACCGTGAAAACGGCGGCGACCTGGTCTGGGAGCTGGGCAGCGGCTACTTCGGCTGCCGCACCGCCGACGGCCGCTTCGACCCGGAACGCTTTGCCGCCCAGGCACGCACCCCACAGGTGCGGATGATCGAGATCAAGATGAGCCAGGGTGCCAAGCCCGGTCATGGCGGCATCCTGCCCAAGCACAAGGTCACCAGGGAAATTGCCGAAACCCGTGGTGTGCTGATGGGCGAGGACTGCATTTCGCCATCCCGCCACAGCGCCTTCTCCACACCGATCGAGATGATGCACTTCATCGCCCAGCTGCGTGAGCTGTCCGGTGGCAAGCCGGTGGGCTTCAAGTTCTGCCTGGGTCACCCGTGGGAATTCATGGGCATCGCCAAGGCGATGCTGGAGACTGGCATCCTGCCAGACTTCATCGTGGTCGATGGCAAGGAAGGCGGCACCGGTGCCGCGCCGGTAGAGTTCACCGACCATATCGGAGTGCCGCTGCGCGAAGGCCTGTTGTTCGTGCACAACACCCTGGTTGGCCTGAACCTGCGCGACAAGATCAAGCTCGGTGCCAGCGGCAAGATCGTCAGCGCCTTCGACATCGCCAGCGTACTGGCCATCGGCGCCGACTGGGCCAACTCGGCGCGTGGCTTCATGTTCGCCATTGGCTGCATCCAGTCGCAGAGCTGCCACACCAACAAGTGCCCGACCGGCGTCGCGACTCAGGACCCGTTGCGCCAGCGCGCCCTGGTGGTGCCGGACAAGGCCCAGCGGGTGCTGAACTTCCACCACAACACCCTGCGTGCGCTGGCCGAGATGCTGGCTGCAGCGGGCCTTGAACACCCGGCGCAGCTGGAAGCCAAACATTTGGTACGACGCGTGTCGGCCACCGAGATCAAGCTGTTCTCGCAGATGCACGTATTCCTCAAACCGGGCGAATTGCTCACCGGAGAGGTCAATGGGCAGTTCTATTCGCGCATGTGGCAAATGGCACGGGCGGACAGTTTCGAGCCACACAGCGAAGTGGCAGCCTGACAGATCCCTGGGGCTGCCGCGCAGCCCCAGGGATTTCAGATCAGGAAGCAGTACTCGCCACACCCCGCACGTCTTTCGGCGCCAGCCGGAAGGCGTAATACAGTACCGTCAACAGCACCAGGAACGCCGGGCCGATGTACAACGCCACGCGGGTATCCTCGAAGTACGCCATCAGGCCCACCACCAGCACCAGGAAGGCCAAGGCCAGGTAGGAGCTCAGCGGCCACAGCCACATGCGGTATTTCAGCGCCTTCTGCTCGGCGCTCGACAGGCCGGCGCGGAACTTGATCTGCGCCAGCAGAATCATCACCCAGGTCCAGATGGCACCGAAGGTGGCAATCGAGGTCACCCAGACGAACACTTTCTCCGGCACCAGGTAGTTGGCCAGCACGCCCAGCAGCAGCGCGCCGATCGACAGCAGCAGTGCATTGCGCGGCACGCCGCTTTTCGAGGTGCGGGCAAAGGCGGCCGGGGCCTGGCCGTTCTGCGCCAGGCTGTAGAGCATGCGCCCGGTGCTGAAGATGCCGCCGTTGCAAGACGACAGCGCAGCGGTGATCACCACGAAGTTGATGATACCGGCGGCCGTCTTGATCCCTAAGCGCTCGAAGGTCATGACGAACGGGCTGCCCTGGCTGCCGATAGCGTCCCACGGGTAGATCGACAGGATCACGAACAGTGCGCCGACGTAGAACAGCAGGATGCGCCAGAACACCGAACCGATCGCCTGGGGGATGGTTTTCTGCGGGTTGCGTGCTTCGCCGGCGGTGAGGCCGATCATTTCCACGCCCAGGTAGGCGAACATCACCATCTGCAGCGACATCAGCACGCCCGTCACGCCATTGGGCATGAAGCCGCCATTGCTCCACAGGTTGGAGATGCCCACGGCGACGCCGTCATTACCGAAACCGAAGGCAATTACGCCGATGCCCCCGAGGACCATGGCGATGATGGTGACGATCTTGATCAGGGCGAACCAGAATTCGAACTCGCCGAACGCCTTCACCGCGATCAGGTTGACCGCGCCCATGCTGCCCAGTGCCGCCAGGGCCCAGATCCAGCGCGGTACATCGGGGAACCAGATACCCATGTAGATGGCCACGGCGGTAATTTCCGCGACGCAGGTGACCAGCCACAGGAACCAGTAGTTCCAGCCGGTGAGGAAGCCCGCCAGCGGGCCAAGATAGTCCTGGGCATAGCGGCTGAACGAGCCGGCGACCGGGTTGTGCACGGCCATCTCGCCGAGGGCACGCATGATCACCAGGATCGCCAGGCCACCAATGATGTAGGACAGCATGATCGCGGGGCCGGCCATTTCGATGGCTTTGGCCGAACCGAGGAAGAGACCAACGCCGATACAGGCGCCCAGCGCCATCAGACGGATGTGCCGTTCACCCAGCTCACGCTTGAGCGGGCCGCCCTCGATGGGCTCGGCAGGGGCAGGATGGTTGCCAACTGGCATAGCAATACAACCTCATTTTGTTATTGGATTTGACCTTCGTGCAGCACCGGCCATACCGATAGGCGTGGCGTTGGCTTGCCGGACTGGCCTCGTGGGCCGGCCCGTATGCCGGGCTAGAGCGGCCGGCAGGGCGAAGGGCCGAGCAGTATAGGAAGTCCGTTACAGGAGTTTTCGCTGTATAAACAGGGAAAATCAGCGAGATTTTCCGGGGAGTGCAGTGCCAACCCCGACGCCATTGCTACCCTAACAACATCGTTACAGGAAAAAACCCACACCAAAGCCGCATAGCCCTACCCCACTTTTCTCGGCCTCCTACAAATTTTTCACCTGTTCCAGTCACCGTCTAAGCTTCAGACAAGCAAGACGAAAATACCTGGCCGGATAGAAGACTATGGGCGCACTGTGGCAATCGGAACCAACCAGAACGGAAGCAGCTGAAGCACCTCCGGCCAAGACGCCACAACCGCAGTCCCCACGTCAGCGCAAGCTCTGGTGGCGGCTGATTTTCCTGATCCTGCTGGTGGCACTGATTGCTCTCGGTTTCGCCGCATACGACGAGTTCCGCACCTCCAACCTGCAGTCGCGCGAATTCAGCAAGCTGGCCACCACCCTCACCTATTCGCTGAAGGCAGGGCCGAGCGATGCGATCATCTACCCGGGCGAAGGGCCATTCGACAAACGCCTGGGTTACAGCGGGCTGGGCGAGTTCCTGCCGCGTCTGCTGAAACGCGATTACCTGATCAGCGAACAAGTGCAGTTCTCCCCGGCCCTGATGCGCTATGTCGGTCACGGCCTGTTCGCCCCCTATATCGAGAAGATCCAGGCCGGCCTGTCGATCACCGACTGCCGCGGTGAAACGCTGTACCAGTACAACTACCCGCAGCACCTGTATCCCGACTTCGATTCCATCCCACCGGTGATGGTCAACAGCCTGCTGTTCATCGAAAACCGCGACTTGCTCGATACCAAGGACGTGAAGAACAACCCGGCCGTCGACTGGCCGCGCTTTGCCAAGGCCGCCTACAGCCAGGTGGCCAAGTACCTGGCCCTGCCCGGCCAGTCGGCGGGTGGCAGTACCCTTGCCACCCAGCTGGAGAAGTACCGCCATTCACCGGATGGCCTGACCGTAAACGGTGCAGAGAAAATCCGCCAGATGATCTCGGCCAGCGTGCGCGCCTACCAGGGCGGCCCCGACACCAGTGAAGCGCGGCACCGGATCGTGCGCGACTACCTCAACAGCGTGCCGCTGTCGGCAGTGCCCGGGCATGGCGAGGTGCATGGCATGGCCGAGGGCCTGCGGGTGTGGTACGGCGCCGATTTCGACCAGGTCAACCAGGCGCTGGTTTCCACCGCCACAGACCCGCAAAGCATGGCTGCGCGCGGCCTGGCCCTGCGCCAGGTGCTGTCGCTGATGATCGCCCAGCGCCGCCCTTCGCATTACCTGGCCAAAGGCCGCGTTGAACTGGCCGAGCTCACCGACTCGCACATCCGCGTGCTGGCGGCCAACAAGATCATCGAGCAACCGCTGGCCGATGCGGCGCTGGCCAGCAAGGCGATCTACCGCGACTGGGTCGCCCAGCCGACCATCGTGCCGATCATCACCAACAAAGGCATCAGCCTGGCCCGCAACCGCCTGGCGGCCATGCTCAACCGCCCGTTGTACGACCTCGACCGCCTCGATGTGTCGGCCACCAGCACCCTGCAAGCCGACCTGCAGCTGCAGGTCAGCCAGTACCTGAAAAACCTTGCCGACCCCGAATTCGCGGCGCAGATCGGCCTGATCGGCGAGCGCCTGCTCACTGCCAAGACCACCGACCAGGTGAGCTACAGCTTCACCTTGTTCGAGCGCACCGCCGATGGCTCACGGGTACGGGTACAGACCGACAGTACCAACCAGCCCTTCGACATCAACGAGGGCAGCAAGCTGGAGCTGGGCTCGACCGCCAAGCTGCGGGTGCTCACGACCTATCTGGAAATCATCGCCGAACTGCACGACAAGTACGCCGGCAAACCTGCCGCCGAGTTGAAGAAAGTCGAAGTCGCCGAACTCGACCGCATCACTCAGTGGTCGCTGGAGTGGCTGGCGCAGAACAGCAAGAACCAGAGCCTGGACGCCATGCTCGATGCGGCGCTGGAGCGCAAGTACTCGGCCAACACCGGCGAGGCCTTCTTCACCGGCGGCGGCATGCACGTGTTCAACAACTTCCGCAAGGAAGACAACAACCGCAACCCGACCCTCAAGGATGCCCTGCGCGAGTCGATCAACCTGCCGTTCATTCGCCTGATGCGCGACCTGGTGCGCTACGTCACCTACCAGCAGCCGTTCAACCGCGTGCCCCTGCTCAAGGACGACTCCGATCCGCGCCGCCAGGAATACCTGGCGCGCTTCGCCGACAAGGAAGGCACCAGCTACCTGATGCGCTTCTGGAAGAAGTACCAGCGCAAGACCTCCCAGCAGCGCCTGGATACTTTCCTCGACAGCATGCGCGCCACCCCGCAGCGCCTGGCAGCGGTGCACCGCTACCTGTTCCCGGAAGCAGGCCAGGAAACCTTCAATGCCTTTGTCCGCGCCCACAGCAAGGACGACAAGATCGCCCTGGGCAAACTCACCGACGGCAAGCTGGCGGAGATGTACGAAGCCTACGGCCCCGGTAAGTACGACCTGCCCGACCAGGGCTACATCGCCAAGGTTCACCCGTTGGACCTGTGGCTGTTGGGCTACCTGTTGAAGAACCCGAGCTCCACGCTTACCGAAATGGTCAATGCCAGCCACTTCGAACGCCAGGAAGTCTACAGCTGGCTGTTCAAGAGCCGGCACCAGGGCGCACGTGACAGCCGCATCCGCACCATGGTCGAGATTGAGGCGTTTCTCGATATCCATCAACGCTGGAAACGCGTGGGCTACCCGTTCGACCACCTGGTGCCCTCGCTGGCCACCGCCATCGGCAGCTCCGGCGACCGCCCGGCCGCACTGTCGGAACTGGTCGGCATCATCCAGAACGACGGCGTGCGCCTGCCGACGCTGCGTATCGACACCCTGCACTTCGCCGCCAATACCCCCTACGAGACCAAGCTGGTCAGCGACCCGGACCGTGGCGTACGGATTCTGCCGGTTGAAGTGGCACGGGCGCTGAAAGGCGCCATGTCGCAGGTGGTCGATGCCGGTACCGCACGGCGCATCTCCGGCAGCTTCAAGCTCAACGACGGCACGCCGCTGGTGATGGGTGGCAAGACCGGTACCGGCGACAACCGTATCGAAAGCTTCGGTGCTGGCGGCCGGCTGATCGGCTCGCGCTCGCTCAACCGTACCGCCACCTTCGTGTTCTTCCTGGGTGAAAACCACTTCGGCACCCTGACGGCCTTTGTCCCTGGGCGCTCGGCGGAAGCCTTCAAGTTCACCTCGGCGCTGCCGGTGCAGGTGCTCAAGGGCATGGCGCCGATCCTCATGCCGTATTTGCAGCCAGGCAACCCGAACGAGTGCAAGCCACCACAGGTGGCCATGCATGGCAACGACTCATCTAAAACGTAGATGATAATCATCGGCATTTAGAGGCTTGTGTTTAGATATATCTTGAGTAATATCTTGCGATATATCGAAACACAGGGAGCCGCTAAATGCGTGACCACTCCGCACATGACCCTTTTGACCGCCGCCCCGCCCGTGGCGAGCGTGGCCCGCGGGTGTTTGCCCCGGGCGACCTGAAGCTGCTGATGCTGTCGATGCTGGCCGAACAACCCGGCCACGGCTACGACTTGATCCGCCAGATCGAGAACCTGTTCGATGGCAGCTACACACCGAGCCCCGGCGTGATCTACCCCACCCTCAATTTCCTCGAAGAAGCCGAGTTGATCAGCGGCCAGGTGCAGGGCAGCAAACGCCTGTACGCCATCACCGCTGCCGGCCGGAACGCGCTGGCCGATCAGGCCGTCGCCCTTGACGGCGTGCGCATGCGCATCGACGTCAGCAAGCGCGCCCTGCGTGGCCACGATCGCCCGCCGGAAATCCACGAAGCAGTCGGCAACCTGCGCCATGCCCTGCACATGCACAGTGGCCGCTGGACCCCGGAAGAAATCGAACGGGTGCGCAACCTGCTCAACGACACTGCCAAAGCCATCGCCTCCGGGCCTGCCGATCCAGTCAGGGAGAATCCCCATGAGTGACACCATTCACCGCGTCAACCACGAGATCCGCCAACGTCGCCTGCAGGTGCTGCGGGTGAACGACCTCACCCCGCGCATGCGCCGCATCACCCTCGGTGGCGACGAGTTGCAAGGCTTCACCAGCCTGGGCAGTGACGACCACATCAAGTTGCTGTTCGCTGAAACCGCCGAGCAGCAGCAGGCCATCGACGCGCGCAACCTGGGCCGTGACGGTGGTACCCGGCCGACCATGCGCGAGTACACACCGCGGCGTATCGACCTGGTGGCCAATGAACTGGACATCGACTTCGTGCTGCACGGCGACGGCCCTGCTTCGACCTGGGCGGCCCAGGCAGCGCCAGGGCAGACCCTGAACATTGCCGGGCCACGGGCATCGATGGTGGTACCGGATATTTTTGACAGCTATTTGCTGGTGGGTGACGAGACGGCGATCCCGGCGATTGGCCGGCGCCTGGAAGAACTGCCAGCCGGGCGTCGCGTGCTGGCGGTGATCCAGATCGAAGATGACCAGGAGCGCCAGCCGCTGCCAAGTGCGGCGCAGGTGGAAGTCATCTGGGTCAAGCGCAACGAGGACCTGATGGCACTGCTGAAGGGGCTGAATCTGCCCGAAGGCAAACTGTACAGCTGGGTGGCGCTGGAGAAGTCGCTGACCCGGCAGGCCAAGGCATTGTTGCTGGAGAAAGGCGTGGCCGAAGATGCCCTCAAGGCCGCCGCTTACTGGCGTGCCGACGGGACCGCGGACGACGAGTGATCCGTTCTGCCCTGTACTGGCCTCTTCGCGGGTAAATCGGGGCGCCGATTTACCCGCGAAGCGGCCGGTGCAGGTCAACCTTTTCCGTGCAACCCACGCCACCGATCCAGCCCCAGCAACATCAGCCCAACGCCCCAGAACCCCGCCAAGACGCCGAGGGCATTGAGCATCACCTGCCCATAGCCCAGACTCGCCACATCGATGAACGGATAGGCATACGCCCCGATCTCGCTCCCCCGCCACAACGCATAGGCGAAATACACCACCGGGTATAGCGCCCAAATCGCCAGGTGCCAAAGGCGCAGGCTGCCCTTGGGCACCTCGAACCACCAGTACAAGGTGAATAGCAGCGGCATCACATCGTGCAGCAGCTCATCCGCCAGCCACTGCCAGCCTTCGGGCTGCCACAGGTGGCGCAGCAGCACACTGTAGGCCAGCGCCACCAGCACGATGCTGGCCGCCACTGCAGAGCTCACCGAGGGCGACAGAAAGAAGCGCCTGGCTGCTGACGCCCGGCCAAAGGCCGCGTAACTGAGTACCGTCGCCACCAAGGTATTGGTCAGCACCGTGAAGTAACCGAACACATTGATCAGCCCGCCGATCAGGCTGGCCTGCTCCTGCCAGCGCGCCAGCAGCACCAGGTAGACCTGCACCGCCAGGCCGAACCAGCCAAGCAACGCCATCGACGTCAGCCAGGGGCGCCGTGGCATGTCAGGCCTGGCGCTGCAATTTCACGTACAACTGCTCGACCTTCTCCCGCGCCCAGGGCGTCTTGCGCAGGAAGGTCAGGCTCGACTTGATGCTCGGATTGCTCTTGAAGCACCGCACATCAACACGTTCGGCCAGGCCCTGCCATTGGTAGTGCGCCACCAGTTCGGTGAGGATCTGTTCGAGGGTCTTGCCGTGCAGCGCGTTGTGTTGGGCCGTGCTCATGCCAGTGCTCCATGGGAAAGATGCGCACCTTACACGAGTGTAGTGGCGGGTGGGATCCGTATTGCCTGAGGAATAAGCGCTGGCCAAGGGCAAATCCTCTGTGCTGAAATAGTGATGTTATATTGTAACAACACAAAAGCATCTGCCAAGGAACGCCTCATCCCCATGCTGCACATCCCGCTCCGCCTCTCCCCCCTCGCTGTTGCCCTGTGGCTCGCTTCTTCACCCAGCCAAGCCGTGGAACTGGAACCCCAGGTCATCACCGCCAACCCGCTCGGCAACCGGCAACTGGCCGCACCCAGCACCGTGCTGGAAGGTGACGACCTGCTGCAACAGCAACACGGCAGCCTCGGTGAAACCCTGAACAAGCAACCCGGCGTGGCCTCCACCTGGTTCGGCCCAGGTGCCAGCCGCCCGGTGATTCGCGGCCTGGATGGCGACCGTATCCGCATCCTGCGCAATGGCGTGGGGGCCCTGGATGCCTCATCGCTGTCCTATGACCACGCGGTACCGCTGGACCCGGTCACGGTCGAGCGCGTGGAAATCGTCCGCGGCCCGGCCGCCCTGCTCTACGGCGGCAATGCCATCGGCGGCGTGATCAACACCTTCGACAACCGCATCCCCGATTCGCCGATCGAGGGCATCCATGGTGCCGGCGAATTGCGCTACGGCGGCGCCGACACCACCCGCAGCAGTGCCGGCAAGCTGGAGGCCGGTGACGGCACCTTCGCCCTCCACCTGGACGCCAACAGCCGCCAGTTCAACGACCTGCGCATTCCCGGCTACGCGCAGAGCGCCAAGGTGCGTGACGCCGACAACCCAGGCAGCCGCCACCGCCTGGAAAACAGCGACGGCCGCCAGGACGGTGGCGCAATCGGCGGTTCCTACAACTGGGAGCATGGCTATGCCGGTCTGTCCTACAGCCGCTATGACAGCAACTACGGCTCGGTGGCCGAGTCTGGTGTGCGCCTGGACATGAAGCAGGACCATTACGCCTTTGCCTCGGAACTGCGCGACCTGGACGGCCCGTTCAGCTCAGTCAAGGTCGATGCCGGCTACACCGACTACGAGCACAGCGAGATCGAACAAGGCGAGGTTCACACCACCTTCAAGAACAAGGGCTACGAAGCCCGCATCGAAGCCCGTCATCAACCGCTCGGACCGCTCGAAGGCGTGATTGGCGCGCAGGTCAGCCGCAACGAGTTCTCGGCACTGGGCGAGGAAGCCTTCGTCCCGCACACCGACACCGACAGCCTGGCGCTGTTCATGCTTGAGCAGTGGCAAGCCACCGAACGCCTGAACCTGAGCCTCGGTGCACGTCTGGAGCACACCCGTGTCGACCCCGATGCCAAGGGCAACGAAAACTTCGTCGACGCCGACAGCGCCAGCAGCTTCAACGCCTTCAGCCTGTCCTCGGGCGCGGTGTACCAGCTCGACCCGATCTGGTCGTTGGCGGCCAACCTCGGCTACACCGAGCGCGCACCGACTTTCTACGAGCTCTACGCCAACGGCGCCCACGTCGCCACCGGCGCATTCGAAGTGGGTGATGCCAGCCTGAACAAGGAAAAGGCCATTTCCGCCGACCTGGCCCTGCGCTTCGACAATGGCACCCACAAAGGCAGCGTCGGGGTGTTCTACAGCCACTTTCGCAACTACATCGGCCTGATCGGCACGGGCAACCTGCGCGAAGGCCATGACCATGACCATGACGAGGATGATCACGACCACGATCATGACGATGGCGGCTTCCCCGAATACCAGTACCAGGGCGTGCGGGCCCGCTTCTACGGCATCGAGGCGCAGGACCGCTGGCAACTGGCCGAGAACCGCTATGGCAGCTTTGCGCTGGAGCTGTCCGGCGACTACACCCGGGCAAAGAACCTCGACAGCGGCGAGCCGTTGCCGCGCATTGCCCCGCTGCGCCTGAACAGTGGCCTGGTCTGGGAGCTGGACCGTTGGCAGGCGCGGGTCGATGTGCAACACGCCGCGTCACAGCATCGCAAGCCTGAGAACGAGACCAGCACCGATGGCTACACCACGCTCGGGGCCAGCGTCGGTTACCGCTTCGACATCGGCCAGAGCCAGTGGCTGGCCTTCGTGCGCGGCGAGAACCTGACCGACCAGACCGTACGCTATGCCAGTTCGATCCTGCGCGATATCGCACCGGCACCGGGGCGTAGCGTGGAAGTCGGGGTGCGTACCACCTTCTGACCTGACGCGGTCCTTGTGGGAGCGGGTTTACCCGCGAATGCGATGCCAGAGCGAATGCCGCATTCGCGGGAGACCCGCTCCCACAGGGTGTGCCCTACGCCTTGGCAACGTGGTTTGTTGCCAGATCAGCAACAATCAACTGCGACAATTTGTCTTTTTTTCTTACAACTTCCCCTATATCCTCCCCGCCGCAAGCTGAATCGCTTCACCCAGCATTCCCAATTGCCACTCCCATCGAAGAGCCCGCTCCTCGGTGCACCTGCCGTTTTTCTCAATAATCAAAAGATAGCGCTATCTCATGCTTCAACTGCCCAAAACCCGCTACACCGGCTTGGCCTTCGCTGCCATTGCCGCAGGCTTACCCGTTACGGCCAACGCTAGCGAAGCGTTTGCCAAGGACTCCCCGTGGATGTTCGGTGACTGGGGCGGCACCCGCACCGAGCTGCTGCAAAAGGGCTACGACTTCACCCTCGGCTACACCGGCGAGATGGGCAGCAACCTGCACGGCGGCTACGACCACGACCACACCGCGCGCTACAGCGACCAGTTCACCTTCGCCAGCCACCTGGATCTGGAGAAGATCCTCGGCTGGAACGACACCGAGTTCCAGCTGACCATCACCGAACGCCACGGCGACAACATCAGCAACGACCGCATCAACGACCCACGAGTCGGCGGCTTCACTTCGGCCCAGGAAGTCTGGGGCAGAGGCGAAACCTGGCGGCTGACGCAAATGTGGATCAAGCAGAAATACTTCGACGGCGCCCTGGACGTGAAGGTCGGCCGCTTCGGCGAAGGCGAGGACTTCAACAGCTTCCCCTGCGACTTCCAGAACCTGGCCTTCTGCGGCTCGCAGGTGGGCAACTGGGTCGGCGGCATCTGGTACA
Source organism: Pseudomonas sp. LRP2-20 (assembly GCF_024349685.1). Taxonomy (NCBI): domain Bacteria; kingdom Pseudomonadati; phylum Pseudomonadota; class Gammaproteobacteria; order Pseudomonadales; family Pseudomonadaceae; genus Pseudomonas; species Pseudomonas sp. LR2-20. Next base: position 4,887,762 of record NZ_AP025944.1, read on the forward strand.
ACTGGCCGGTCAGCCAATGGGCCATGCGCGTGCGCTACAACCTCAACCCGGAGCTGTACGCCCAGGTTGGCATCTATGAGCAGAACCCGTCCAACCTCGAATCGGGCAACGGCTTCAAGCTCAGCGGCAGTGGCACCCAGGGCGCGGTGATGCCGATTGAACTGGTATGGAGCCCACGTTTCCAAGGCCTGAAAGGGGAATATCGCGCCGGCTACTACTACAGTAATGCCAAGGCACAGGATGTTCTCAAGGACAGCAACGGCCAGCCGGCCGCCCTCAGTGGCGCCGCCTACCGCAGCAGTTCGAGCAAGCACGGCTTGTGGCTCGGGGCCCAGCAGCAGGTCACCTCGCTGGCATCCGACCAGTCGCGCGGCCTGAGCCTGTTCGCCAACGCCACGGTGCACGACAAGAAGACCAATGTCATCGACAACTATGTTCAAGCTGGACTGGTTTACAAAGGCCCCTTCGACGCCCGCGCCAAGGACGACATCGGCTTCGCCGTCGCCCGCGTGCACGCCAACCCGGCCTACCGCAAGAACGCCCGCCTGGCCAATCAGGCGGCTGGCCTCGACGACTACGACAACCCAGGCTACCTGCCGGTGCAAGACACCGAGTACAGCGCCGAACTCTATTACGGCATTCACCTGGCCGACTGGCTCACGGTGCGCCCGAACCTGCAGTACATCCGCCATCCGGGCGGGGTGTCGCAGGTCGACAGCGCGCTGATCGGCGGCCTGAAGATTCAAAGCACGTTCTGACCACCTTCACCCTGACCACCTTCACATAACGGAGAACCTACGATGAGCACTGACGGTGCCAACCAAGGAACCCGCTGGCTACCGCGCCTGATGGGCGTGCTGCTGTTGCTGATGGGCCTGGCCCTGCTGGCCGGCGGCATCAAGCTGAGCCAGCTGGGCGGATCGCTGTACTACCTGATTGCCGGTATCGGCTTTGCCCTGTCGGGCGCCCTGCTGCTGGCCAAGCGCCGCATCGCCCTGGGCCTGTATGGCCTGGTGCTGCTGGGCAGCACCGTGTGGGCCATGCTCGAAGTGGGCCTGGACTGGTGGCAACTGGTACCACGCCTGGCCATCTGGTTCGCCATCGGAGTGGTGCTGCTGTTGCCGTGGGCCCGTCGCCCGCTGACCGGCCCTGCAGCCAAGGCCAATACCGCGCTGCTGAGCATCGCCGTGCTGGCGTCGGGTGCCTGTGCCCTGGGCAGCCAGTTCACCCACCCGGGCGAAGTGTTCGGCGAACTCGGCCGCGACAACAGCGAAATGGGCAGCGCCGCACCGGCCATGCCCGATGGCGACTGGCAGGCGTATGGCCGCACCGAGCACGGCGACCGCTATTCGCCGCTGCGCCAGATCACCCCGCAGAACGCCTACCGCCTGGAAGAAGCCTGGCGCATCCGCACCGGCGACCTGCCGACCGACGACGACCCGGTCGAGCTGACCAACGAAAACACCCCGCTGAAGGCCAACGGCATGCTCTATGCCTGCACCGCCCACAGCAAGGTGCTGGCCCTGGACCCGGACACCGGCGCCGAGATCTGGCGCTACGACCCGCAGATCAAGACCCCGGTCGGCACCTTCAAGGGCTTCGCCCACATGACCTGCCGCGGCGTCTCGTACTACGACGAGAACAGCTACGTCAGCCGTGACGGCAGCCCGGCACCGAAGGTGTCCGATGCCGGCCAGGCCGTGGCCCAGGCCTGCCCACGCCGCCTCTACCTGCCGACTGCCGACGCCCGCCTGATCGCCATCAACGCTGATAACGGCAAGGTCTGCGAAGGCTTCGCCAACCAGGGCGCGATCGACCTGACCACGGGCATCGGCCCGTTCACCGCTGGCGGCTACTACTCCACCTCGCCAGTGGCGATCACCCGCAGCCTGGTGATCATCGGCGGCCATGTCACCGACAACGAGTCGACCAACGAACCGTCCGGCGTGATCCGCGCCTACGACGTGCACGACGGCCGCCTGGTGTGGAACTGGGACAGCAACAACCCGGACGACACCAAGCCGCTGGCCCCGGGCAAGATGTACAGCCGCAACTCGGCCAACATGTGGTCGCTGGCCAGCGTCGACGAAGACCTGGGCATGGTCTACCTGCCGCTGGGCAACCAGACCCCTGACCAGTGGGGCGCTGACCGCACCCCGGGCGCCGAGAAGTACAGCGCCGGTGTGGTCGCCCTGGACCTTGCCACCGGCAAGGCCCGCTGGAACTACCAGTTCACCCACCACGACCTGTGGGACATGGACGTCGGCAGCCAGCCGACCCTGGTGCACCTGAAGACCAAGGACGACATCAAGCCGGCGATCATCGTGCCGACCAAGCAGGGCAGCCTGTACGTGCTCGACCGCCGCGACGGCACACCGATCGTGCCGATCCGCGAGATCCCGGTCCCGCAGGGCGCGGTCAAGGGTGACCACACCGCACCGACCCAGGCCCGCTCCGACCTCAACCTGCTCGGCCCAGAGCTGACCGAACAGGCCATGTGGGGCGCCACGCCGTTCGACCAGATGCTGTGCCGCATCCAGTTCCGCGAGCTGCGCTATGAAGGCCAGTACACCCCGCCGTCCGAACAGGGCAGCCTGATCTACCCAGGCAACGTCGGCGTGTTCAACTGGGGCGGCGTGTCGGTCGACCCGGTGCGTCAGCTGCTGTTCACTTCGCCCAACTACATGGCCTTCGTGTCGAAGATGGTGCCGCGCGAGCAGGTGGCCGCCGGCAGCAAGCGCGAAAGCGAGACCAGTGGCGTGCAGCCGAACACCGGCGCTCCCTACGCGGTGACCATGCACCCGTTCATGTCGCCGATCGGCATCCCGTGCCAGGCGCCGGCCTGGGGTTATGTGGCGGCCATCGACCTGTTCACCAACAAGGTGGTGTGGAAGCGCAAGAACGGCACGACCCGTGACAGCACCCCGGTGCCGATCGGCATGCCGGTGGGTGTCCCGAGCATGGGCGGCTCGATCGTTACCGCAGGTGGTGTTGGCTTCCTCAGCGGCACCCTCGACCAGTATCTGCGTGCCTATGACGTGAACAACGGCAAGGAACTGTGGAAGGCCCGCCTGCCTGCGGGTGGCCAAGCCACGCCGATGACCTATACCGGCAAGGACGGCAAGCAATATGTGCTGATCGTCGCTGGCGGCCATGGCTCGCTGGGCACCAGGATGGGCGATTACATCATCGCTTACAAATTGGCCGAGTAAGGCTCTGTTGCGGCGGTGGCATCACCGCCGCATTCGCGGAGCAAGCCCGCTCCCACAGGTATCGCACCGTTCTAAAGGACTTCGCCATACCTGTGGGAACGGGCTTGTCCCGCGACGAGGCCGGCGCAAGCCGTGCAATGATGAAACCCTCCCCTTGTACCCTTCGTCTCCCATTGAAACCCATCCCTGCGCGCCCCATCTAAGCACCATAGTCATTTACGCAGGTGCCCCATGAGCGACCAGCAGGATTTCCCGGAACAACCCGACGAACACAGCGCAGTCGAACAGCCCGCCACCCAGGCCGATACCGGCCACGCCCTTGCCCTGCCCGGCCAACAGCTGCCGGACAAGGTCTATGTGATCCCGATCCACAACCGCCCGTTCTTCCCCGCGCAAGTGCTGCCGGTGATCGTCAACGAAGAGCCCTGGGCCGAAACCCTCGACCTGGTCGCCAAGACCGAGCACCACTCGCTGGCACTGTTCTTCATGGACACCCCGCCGGAAGACCACCGCCATTTCGACACCTCGGCCCTGCCGGAGTACGGCACCTTGGTCAAGGTGCACCACGCCAGCCGCGAAAACGGCAAATTGCAGTTCGTCGCCCAGGGTCTGACCCGGGTACGCATCCGTACCTGGCTCAAGCACCATCGCCCGCCGTACCTGGTCGAGGTCGAATACCCGCGCCAGCCGGCCGAGCCGACCGACGAGGTCAAGGCCTACGGCATGGCGCTGATCAACGCGATCAAGGAACTGCTGCCGCTCAACCCGCTGTACAGCGAAGAACTGAAGAACTACCTCAACCGCTTCAGCCCCAACGACCCGTCACCGCTCACCGACTTTGCCGCCGCGCTCACCTCTGCCACCGGCAACGAGCTGCAGGAAGTGCTCGACTGCGTGCCCATGCTCAAGCGCATGGAGAAGGTCCTGCCGATGCTGCGCAAGGAGGTCGAGGTTGCGCGCCTGCAAAACGAGATTTCCGCCGAGGTCAACCGGCAGATCGGCGAGCACCAGCGCGAGTTCTTCCTCAAGGAGCAGCTCAAGGTCATCCAGCAGGAGCTGGGCCTGACCAAGGACGACCGCAGTGCCGACCTCGAACAGTTCGAGCAACGCCTGACCGGCAAGACCCTGCCCGAACAGGCGAAGAAGCGCATCGACGAAGAAATGGGCAAGCTGGCCATCCTCGAGACCGGCTCGCCCGAATACGCCGTAACCCGCAATTACCTGGAATGGGCCACCGCGCTGCCCTGGGGCCTGTACGGCAAGGACAAGCTCGACCTGAAACATGCACGCAAGGTGCTCGACCAGCACCACGCAGGCCTGGACGACATCAAGGAACGTATCCTCGAATTCCTCGCCGTCGGGGCCTGGAAAGGTGAGATCAGTGGCTCGATCGTGCTGCTGGTGGGCCCGCCCGGGGTGGGCAAGACCAGCATCGGCAAGTCCATCGCCGAATCCCTCGGCCGGCCGTTCTACCGCTTCAGCGTCGGCGGCATGCGCGACGAGGCCGAGATCAAGGGCCATCGCCGCACCTACATCGGCGCCCAGCCGGGCAAGCTGGTGCAGGCGCTGAAGGATGTCGAAGTGATGAACCCGGTGATCATGCTCGACGAGATCGACAAGATGGGCCAGAGCTACCAGGGCGACCCGGCCTCGGCGCTGCTGGAAACCCTCGACCCGGAGCAGAACGTCGATTTCCTCGACCACTACCTGGACCTGCGCCTGGACCTGTCCAAGGTGCTGTTCGTGTGCACTGCCAACACCCTTGACTCGATCCCTGGCCCGCTACTCGACCGCATGGAGGTGATCCGCCTGTCCGGCTACATTACCGAAGAGAAGCTGGCCATCGCCAAGCGCCACCTGTGGCCCAAACAGCTGGAAAAGGCCGGCGTGGCCAAGACCAGCCTGAGCATCAGCGACAGCGCCCTGCGAACGGTGATCGAGGGCTATGCGCGAGAAGCCGGCGTGCGCCAGCTGGAGAAACAGTTGGGCAAGCTGGTGCGCAAGGCCGTGGTCAAGCTGCTGGAGAACCCGGATGCCAAGCTCAAGATCGGCAACAAGGACCTGGAGGCCGCGTTGGGCATGCCGGTGTTCCGCAGCGAACAGGTGCTGGCTGGCAAAGGCGTGATCACCGGCCTTGCCTGGACCAGCATGGGCGGCGCGACCCTGCCGATCGAGGCCACCCGCATCCACACGCTGAACCGCGGCTTCAAGCTCACCGGCAAGCTGGGTGACGTGATGAAGGAATCCGCTGAAATCGCCTACAGCTACGTCAGTTCCAACCTCAAGCAGTTTGGTGGTGACCCGGGCTTCTTCAACGAAGCGTTCATTCACCTGCACGTGCCTGAAGGCGCCACACCGAAGGATGGCCCGAGTGCCGGCATCACCATGGCCAGCGCGCTGCTGTCGCTGGCCCGCGACCAGGCGCCGAAGAAAGGCGTGGCCATGACCGGCGAGCTGACCCTCACTGGCCAGGTGCTGCCGATTGGCGGCGTGCGCGAAAAGGTGATCGCGGCGCGGCGGCAGAAGATCTTCAAGCTGATCCTGCCGGAGCCGAACCGCGGGGACTTCGAAGAGCTGCCGGACTACCTGCGCGAAGGCCTGACCGTGCATTTCGCCAGGCGCTTCGCAGACGTGGCCAAAGTCCTGTTCTGACCTGTACCGTCCTCTTCGCGGGTGAACCCGCTCCCACAGGGTAATCACAGTTTTCAAGCGCTGTGTTGTACCTGTGGGAGTGGCTTTAGCCGCGAAGAGGCCGGCACTGGCAACACAAAATCCCTTGATCATCGGTTATCCTCAGGCCATCGCCAGCCTTCGGAGCCACCATGACCGCCCCTCGTCTGCTCGTTCCCCTGAGCCTCGCCCTGCTCGCCGCCTGCGCCCAGCAGCCAAAGCAAACCGTCGAACTGGACGCCGAAAGCGAATGCCCCAAGCGCCTGCAGGTCGGCCAGAGCCTTACCCTGACCCTGCCCAGCAACCCCACCACCGGCTACCGCTGGCTGGTACAGAACCCTGCATCCAACGTGCTGCAAAGCCTGGGCCCCGAGGTCTACAGTGCCCCCGAAGACGCCGGCATCGTCGGCAGTTCGGGGATCTCGACCTGGCGCTACCAGGCCCGCACCGCCGGTGAAGGCCACCTGGTGCTGGTCTACCAGCAGCCCTGGGCCCCGGAAGTGCGCCCGGTACAGACCTTCGATTGCGCCATCCGGGTCAACTGAACAGTCAGCGCTGGTCAGCCAACCATGCATCCTGACTGCGGTTTGGCTAGAATGCCGGCCCTGCATATCGCCAGCCGCCTGGATTCACCGTGAGCAAACAACCCGACCGCCTTTTCGCCCAACCTCTGGAGCAAGTCCCCGACTTCGTGTTCAACGAAGACGTGGTGCGCGTGTTCCCGGACATGATCAAGCGCTCGGTGCCCGGTTACCCGACCATCGTCGAAAACCTCGGCGTGCTGGCCGCGCGCTTCGCCCAACCGCACACCGCGCTGTATGACCTGGGCGCTTCCCTGGGTGCCGTCACCCAGTCGCTGCGCCGCCATGTGCGCAGCGACGGCTGCCGGGTGATCGCGGTGGACAATTCGGCCGCCATGGTCGAACGTTGCCGCCAGTACCTCACCGCCCAGGATTCAATGTTCCAGGAGCTGCTGCCCGTCGAAGTGCTGGAGGCCGACATCCTCACTCTGCCCTTCGAGCCGGCCTCGGTGGTGGCAATGAACTTCACCCTGCAGTTCATCGCACCTGAACAACGCCTGGCGCTGCTCGGCCAGATCCGCCAGGCATTGCTGCCCGGCGGCGCGCTGATCCTCTCGGAGAAACTGCGCTTCGCCGATGACGAGGAGCAGACTCTGCTTAACGAACTGCACCTGGACTTCAAGCGGGCCAATGGCTACAGCGAACTGGAAATTGCCCAGAAGCGCAGCGCCATCGAAAACGTGATGAAGCCCGACACCCTGGAAGCCCATAAGGAGCGCCTGCACGCGGCCGGCTTCACCAAGGTGGTGCCGTGGTTCCAATGCCTCAATTTTGCCTCGCTGATAGCCCTGCCATGATCGATCTGTCCCCCCTCGTCCGCCGCCTGGCGGGCACGCCCCTGGCTTCCTGGTCCCAGGGCCTGCAAGCACAACTGCAAGCCAAGCTGGAAAAAGGCCACGGCGACCTCGACCGCTGGCGCGGTGCGCTCGACGCGTTGCCAGCCCTGCGGCCCAGCGAAATAGACCTGGTCGACGGCCTGCGCCTGGATTGCGAGTGTGATGACGCCACCCGCGCGCAGATGCGCCAGGCATTGATGGGCCTGTCGCCCTGGCGCAAGGGGCCGTTCGACCTGTTTGGCGTGCATGTCGACACCGAATGGCGCTCGGACTGGAAGTGGTCACGGGTCGGCCCGCACCTGGACCTCAAGGGCAAGCGCGTGCTCGATGTCGGCTGCGGCAATGGCTACTACCAGTGGCGCATGCTCGGCGCCGGCGCCGACATGGTCATCGGCGTCGACCCCAACTGGCTGTTCTTCTGCCAGTTCCAGGCCGTGCAACAGTACCTGCCGGAACTGCCCGCCTGGCACCTGCCGTTCGCCCTGGAGGAGCTGCCGGCCAACCTCGAAGGCTTCGACACCGTTTTCTCCATGGGTGTGTTCTACCACCGCCGCTCACCCATCGAGCACCTGCTGGCGCTCAAGGACTGCCTGGTCAAAGGCGGCGAGCTGGTGCTAGAAACCCTGGTGATCGAGGGCGACGAAAACCAGGTGCTGGTACCCGAAGACCGTTACGCGCAGATGCGCAACGTCTGGTACTTGCCGTCGGTACCGGCGCTGGAGCGCTGGTTGCGCCGCGCCGGCTTCACTGATGTGCGCTGCGTCGACGTGAGCGTCACCAGCGTCGAGGAACAGCGCAGCACCGAATGGATGCGCTACCAGTCGCTGGGCGATTTCCTTGACCCGAACGACCACAGCAAGACCATCGAAGGCCTGCCCGCTCCGCGCCGTGCCACCCTGCTGGCGCGCAAATAAAAAAGGCGTCCATGGGGACGCCTGAATCACACCTGCGCCAGGGAGCAGTGCTGGCACAGCTGCTGTTGCCTCAGTCTTTGGCCACCTCGCGGGCCTTCTCCTGTGCCTTGCGCTCGCGCTCGGCGATGGCCTGTTGCTTATCGCCGTGCAGGCGCTGCTGATCCTGGCGGAACGCTTGCCAGAACTGCTGGGAACGTTCTGCGCCCCCTTCGGCGTAGACACTGGCGCTGCCCAGGGCGAGGGTCGCCAGCAGCAGGTATTTGGTCAGGTTCATCGTGCTTGCCTCGTTGATAACCGATCAGACAGGGCAAGCGTAACCAGGGGCAGCTAACGCCAAGGTGAGGCGAGCATTACAGTCTTGCAATGTGGCTTCACATGGCCTGCTCCGGCGATAGCGCCGGAACAGGCAGCCAGATGACACCAGCATTACAAATCCGTTATCTGCGCCGAAGGGCCGTTCGCATGCCGTAACATCCTGCGGCTTGACCCTGAAGCCCCTACAGGCTTGAGAATCCCGCCTTTTCCAGCACACCGAGCCTGCCCATGCGCCTACTGATCATCGAGGACGAACTGCGTACCGCCGACTACCTGCAGCAAGGCCTGCGCGAAAACGGCTACGTGGTCGATTGCGCCCACACCGGCGTCGACGGCCTGCACCTGGCGCGCCAGCAGCCCTACGACCTGGTCATTCTCGACGTCAACCTGCCCGAACTGGACGGCTGGACTGTGCTGCAGCGCCTGCGCGCCGAATCGGCCACGCGGATCATGATGCTGACAGCCCATGGTCGTCTGTCAGACCGGGTCAAAGGCCTGGACCTGGGCGCTGACGACTACCTGCTCAAACCGTTCGAATTCCCCGAGTTGCTGGCGCGCATTCGCAGCCTGCTGCGCCGTAACGACCAGCAACTGCAACCGAGCACCCTGCGCGTTGCCGACCTGGAGCTGGACCCCGGCCGCCACCGCGCCTACCGCGCCGGCAAGCGCATCGACCTGACCGCCAAGGAGTTCGCCCTGCTGCACCTGCTGATGCGCCAGAGCGGCGAGGTGCTGTCGCGCACGCAGATCATCTCGCTGGTGTGGGACATGAATTTCGACTGCGACACCAATGTGGTCGAAGTTTCGATCCGCCGCCTGCGGGCGAAGATCGACGACCCGTTCGACGACAAGCTGATCCACACCCTGCGCGGCGTCGGCTATGTCCTTGAGGCCCGTGTGTGAAGCACGCCAGCCTGTCACTGCGCCTGGGCCTGAGCGTGACCCTGATGGGTGCCGCTCTGGTGTTGCTGCTCGCCTGCCTGGCCGTGTTCGCCCTCGACCACGAACTGGACAGCCGCGCCCGCAAGGACCTGGCGCGCAAGATGTTGCAGGTGGAGCACAACCTGCGGGTCGACCTGCGCAGCGAAGACCTGGGTAGCCGCGCCCATCCGTTGCTCGACCTGGTGATGGGCCACGACAACCTCAGCCTCAGCGTACTGGCCCTTGAGGGCCGCCACTCGCACCTGCTCAGCCTCGGCCCTGCCCTTGAGTCCCGGGTTGGCGAATTGCATACCGATTCACACCTGAACTATCACCAATGGCGCGATAGCAGCGGCAACCAGATCCTCACTGTCACCCGGCAGATGCGCCTGCGCGACGACACCCCGGTGCGGGTGATGATGTCGCTCAACCGCGCCGACGACCATGCCTTGCTTCAGGCCTATCTGCATTCGACCCTGCTGGCCCTGCCACTGCTGTTGCTGTTGATTGGCGCTGGCGCCTGGTGGCTCGTGCAACGCGGCCTGAAGCCTCTGCGCCACTTTCGCCGCATCGCCGGGCAAGTCTCTGCCCAGGACCTGCAACACCGCCTGCCCGTGAGCGGGTTGCCCCTGGAGCTGACGGAGCTGGCACGCAGTATCAACGTGATGCTCGACCGCCTGGACCAGGGTGTGCGCCAGCTGTCGCAGTTCTCCGACGACCTGGCCCACGAACTGCGTACCCCGCTGAGCAACCTGATGGGCAAGGCCCAGGTCACCCTGGCCCGCGAGCGTGATGGCAAGCACTACCGGGAAGTGCTGGAAGACAGCATCGAAGAGCTGACCCGGCTCAACCGCATCATCAACGACATGCTGTTCCTCGCCCAGGTCAGCCAGCCACAGGCGCAGGTAGCGCTCAAGCCGCTGGCATTGGCAGATGAAGCGGCGCAGGTCAGCGAGCTGTTTGCCTTCAGTGCCGAGCTCAAGGACATCGAGCTGCGGCTGCAGGGCTGGGGGACCGCACTGGCGGACCGCTTGATGTTCCAGCGGGCGCTGTCGAACCTGTTGAGCAATGCCATACGGCATGGCCCGGACGGACAGGCTGTGAAGCTGGGCATCGAGCGCCAAGGCAGTGAAGTGCTGATGTGGGTGGAGAACCAGGGGCCGGGGATTGCCGAAGCACATTGGCCGCAATTGTTCGAGCGGTTCTACCGCGTGGGGTCTGGGCGTTCGCGGCTGGAGGGCGGCACGGGCCTGGGGTTGGCGATCGTGAAGTCGATCATGCAACTGCATGGTGGGCGAGTCGAGGTGAGCAGCAGCCCATCAGGCCCGACTCGCTTCACACTGGTGTTTCAAGCAGAGTAAAGCGCAGCCTGCACTGGCCTCTTCGCGGGTAAACCCGCTCCCACAGGTACTGCACAGTACCTTGGATAAGTACTGTCCCTGTGGCTTGCGAAGGTACTGCACAGCACCTTGGATCAGCCCTGTCCCTGTGGCTCCCGCAGGTACTGCACAGTACCTTGGATCAGTGCTGTCCCTGTGGGAGCGGGCTTGCCCGCGAATGGGCCAGTGCAGGCGACTGATGAATCAGCGCGAAGCCGCGACGATCAGGGCCTTCATCTCGGCCACGGCAGCCTTGAAGCCAACGAACAAGGCATGCGCCACCAACGCATGGCCGATGTTCAGCTCATTGATCCCCTTGATCGCCGCCACCGCCTCGACGTTGTGGTAATGCAGGCCATGGCCGGCATTGACGATCAGCCCCTGGCCCACGCCAAACGCTACGCCATCGACGATGCGCTGCAGTTCCTCGGCCACTTCGGTCGGTGTTTCGGCATCGGCATAGCGCCCGGTGTGCAGCTCGATGGCCGGCGCGCCCACTCGGCGCGAAGCCTCGATCTGCCGCTCGTCGGCATCGATGAACAGCGACACTTCTGCCCCCGTACGCGACAGGCGCTCGACCGCTGCCTTGATCCGCGCCTCCTGGCCGGCCACGTCCAGGCCACCCTCGGTGGTCAGCTCCTGACGGGTTTCGGGAACCAGGCAGATATGCGCCGGGCGGATTTTCTCGGCAAAGGCCATCATCTCTTCAGTGACGCCCATTTCGAAGTTCATGCGCGTCTGCAGCACGTCCTTGAGCAGCACCACGTCGCGCTCCTGGATGTGCCGACGGTCTTCACGCAGGTGCACGGTGATGCCATCGGCGCCCGCTTCCTCGGCATCCAGCGCCGCCTTGACCGGGTCCGGGTAACGGGTGCCGCGGGCCTGGCGCAGGGTCGCCACGTGGTCGATGTTGACGCCGAGAAGCATGCGGTTGCTGTGAGTCACGAAAGGCTCTCCTGAAGTTTGAGCCGCACAGCATACGACGTGCTCAGCGCTTGCGAAACAGTTCCCGGCTGACCAGCGGCTTTGGCCCCAGGTGCACCGCCAGTGCCTGGCGCATCAGGCGCTTGGCCGCCAGCAATGCACCCGGTGCGTCCCAGTCGGCCTGGGCCAGCGCCAGCAGCTCGGTGCCCTTGAACAGGCCAGGCTGGGCCAGGTGCACGCGCTCGAGGCCGGCATCGACCCGCAAGCGGTACAGGCCGTCGCCTTCGACCGGGTCGTCGTTGATGTCGTTGCTCAGCGAAAAGGTGTAGCCCAGGTCTTCCAGCAGCCGCCACTCGAACGAACGCAGCAGTGGCTCCAGTGGCCTTCCCTCGGCCAATGCCTGCAGGGTCAGGGCGTAATGCTCGAACAGCTCTGGTTGCGGCGCCTCGGCGGGCAGCAGGCGCATCAGCAGTTCGTTGAGGTAGAGGCCGCTGAACAGCGCGTCGCCATGCAGCCACGCGGCAATACCAACGGTGTCCAGGCGCCTGACGTTCTTCAGCTCCCCTTTGCCGAACAGTTCCACTTCCAGCGGTACGAACGGCCGCACCAGGCTGCCGCCCTTACCCCGCGCACGGCGCAGCACCGCGCGCAGGCGGCCCTGGGGCGTGAACAAGTCCACCAGTGCACTGGTTTCCTTGTAGGCGCGGCTGTGCAGGACGTAGGCCGGCTGCGGCGTGGGTTGGTCCATGCGCTATCTCTGAAGGTCAGATGTAACTGTGGGAGCGGGCTTGTCGGAGCGCCGAACCGCCGCGAAAGCGGCGGTGAATTCACCATCGCATTCGCGGCGGTTCGGCGCCCCGGCAAGCCCGCTCCCACAGGGTACGTCGATTGCTCAGGGTGAGTTAAAGGTCGCCGTAGCCCAGCGAACGCAGGGCGCGCTCGTCGTCGGACCAGCCGCCTTTGACCTTGACCCAGAGGTTGAGCATGACCTTGGAGTCGAACAGCACTTCCATGTCCTTGCGCGCTTCAGAGCCAATGCGCTTTATGCGCTCGCCCTTGTCACCAATGATGATTTTCTTCTGGCCATCACGCTCGACCAGGATCAGGGCATGAATGTGCAGCACATGGCCCTGCTGCTTGAACTCTTCGATTTCCACGGTGATCTGGTACGGCAACTCCGCACCCAACTGGCGCATGATCTTCTCGCGCACCAGTTCAGCAGCGAGGAAGCGGCTGCTGCGGTCGGTGATCTGGTCTTCCGGGAAGAAGTGGTCGTTTTCCGGCAGGTGCTTGGCGATCTGGGCTTCCAGCGCTTCCAGGTTGTGGCCCTGCTGCGCGGAAATCGGCATCACTTCAGCGTTCGGCAGTTGTTCCTGCAACCACTGCAGGTGCGGAATCAACTCGGCCTTCTCTTCCATGCGGTCGGTCTTGTTGACGGCGATGATCAGCGGACCGGTCACGTACTGCACGCGCTCCAGCACCAGCTGGTCCTCGTCGGTCCACTTGGTGCGGTCGACCACGAAGATCACCACGTCGACGTCCTTCAGGGCCGCCGATGCGTTACGGTTCATGTAACGGTTCAAGGCCTTGTCATTGGCCTTGTGCATGCCCGGGGTGTCGACGTAGATCGCCTGCACGTCACCCTCGGTCTTGATGCCGAGCATGTTGTGGCGGGTGGTCTGCGGCTTGCGCGAGGTGATCGCCAGCTTCTGGCCGAGGATGTGGTTGAGCAGGGTCGACTTGCCCACGTTCGGGCGGCCGACGATGGCCACGTAACCGCAGCGGGTCGGGTTGTTATCAGTCATTGCCATTCTCCACGCCCAGGGCGATCAATGCAGCAGCGGCGGCGACCTGCTCGGCGATACGCCGGCTAACGCCCTGGCCACGGCTCTTGTTGTTCAGCAGCACCACTTCGCATTCGACGAAGAAGGTGCGGCAGTGCGGTTCGCCCTGGATGTCGACCACCTCGTAACGCGGCAGCTCGCAGCTGCGCGATTGCAGGAATTCCTGCAGGCGGGTTTTCGGATCCTTGTTGGTGTCGACCAGGGTCAGGCCTTCGAACTCGTCGGTCAGCCAGGCGAGCACACGCTCGCGCGCGGTCTGCATGTCCGCGTCCAGGTAGATGGCGCCGATCAGCGCTTCCAGGGCGTCGGCCAGGATCGACTCGCGGCGGAAGCCACCGCTCTTGAGTTCGCCCGAACCCAGGCGCAGGTAATCGCCCAGGTCGAAACCACGGGCCAGCCGGGCCAGGGTCTCGCCCTTGACCAGGCGGGCGCGCAGACGCGACAGCTGGCCTTCACGGGCCTGCGGGAAGCGCTCGAACAGCGCCTCGCCGGCAACGAAGTTGAGAATGGCGTCACCGAGGAACTCCAGGCGCTCGTTGTTGCGCCCGGCATAGCTGCGGTGAGTCAGGGCCAGCAGCATCTGCTCCTGGTTCTTGAAGGTATAGCCGAGCTTGCGCTCGAGACGGGCAAGGGAAGCACTCATGCAGCCACCCGTTGGTTGTTCAACGCGTTGTTCAAATCAACATCCTGAAAGACTGTTTGGCTGTGGTCCGTCGCGGCGAGCGGCGAATCTCTCGTTCCTTGAGAACACAGCCTATGTCAGAAATGCATTCGGCGCTGTCTGCAGGACAGCGCCGAAGGGTATCAATGGATCAGACCGACCCGCGACAGGTTGGGCAAGTGGCTGAGCTTGGGCTCGGGCCAGCTCATCCAGACCGCGAAGGCCTTGCCGACAATGTTCCGGTCCGGAACCATGCCGTGCAGCGCTTGAGGGATCTTCGGGTCATCCCAGTAACGGCTGTCGTTGGAGTTGTCGCGGTTGTCGCCCATCATGAAGTAATGGCCGGCCGGCACGGTCCATTGCTGGTCCGGCGGCATGCGATAACGGGTCATCTCCTTGCGGATCAGGTGCTCGGCTTCGCCGAGTTTTTCCTTGTACAGCTCGGCGCTGCCCAAGGTACCGGGTTCGGCGCCAACCAGCTGCTCGGCGATCGGCTGGCCGTTGACGAACAGCCGCTTGTCGCTGGTGTAGCTGATCTTGTCGCCCGGCAGGCCGACCACACGCTTGATGTAGTTGACGTTCGGGTCGCTCGGGTAGCGGAACACCATCACATCGCCGCGTTGCGGGTCACCGACCTCGATGACCTTCTTGTCGATCACCGGCAGGCGGATGCCGTAGGAGAACTTGTTCACCAGGATGAAATCGCCCACTTCCAGGGTCGGTTTCATCGACCCCGAAGGGATCTGGAACGGCTCGACCAGGAACGAGCGCAGCACCAGCACGATGAACAGTACCGGGAAGAACGACTTGCCGTACTCGACCAGCAGCGGTTCTTTGCTCAGGCGCTCGACCACCGCCATTTCGGGCTGAGTGACGCTGCCCTGGTAGTTGGCGATCGCTGCCCGCCGGCGCGGAGCCAGGAACAGCAGATCGATCAAGCCCAGCAGACCGCAGACAAAGACGGCGATGACTAGCAACAGCGGGAAATTTAGCGACATAGGACCTAGCTATCCAACCTGAGCACGGCGAGGAAGGCTTCCTGTGGAATCTCCACGTTGCCCACCTGTTTCATGCGTTTCTTACCGGCCTTCTGCTTCTCCAGCAGTTTCTTCTTACGGCTGACGTCACCACCGTAGCACTTGGCCAGTACGTTCTTTCTGAGTGCCTTGACGGTCGTCCGCGCGATGATCTGGCCGCCAATGGCTGCCTGGATCGCCACGTCAAACATCTGCCGAGGGATCAGTTCCTTCATCTTTTCGGTCAACGCACGGCCTTTGTAGGCCGCGTTGTCGCGGTGCACGATCAATGCCAGGGCATCGACCTTGTCGCCGTTGATCAGTACGTCCAGCTTGACCAGGTTGGCCGACTGGTAGCGATCGAAATGAT
This sequence comes from Pseudomonas sp. LRP2-20, assembly GCF_024349685.1. Lineage (NCBI taxonomy): Bacteria > Pseudomonadati > Pseudomonadota > Gammaproteobacteria > Pseudomonadales > Pseudomonadaceae > Pseudomonas > Pseudomonas sp. LR2-20. The sequence goes on from NZ_AP025944.1 coordinate 4,903,405, forward strand.
AGTCCAGCGAAGCATAGCCGCGGCTGGTCGACTTCAGGCGGTCGAAGAAGTCCAGTACCACTTCGTTCATCGGCAGGTCGTAGCGCACCTGCACCTGGCTGCCGAGGAACTGCATGTCGCGCTGCACGCCACGCTTCTCGATGCACAGGGTGATGACGTTGCCCAGGTGCTCCTGTGGCACCAGGATGGTCGCGGTAACGATCGGCTCGCGGAAATCGGCCACGGACGAGACATCCGGCAACTTCGACGGGTTATCGACGACGATGGTCTCACCGGTCTTGAGTTCGAGCTCGTAGATCACGCTTGGCGCGGTGGTGATCAGGTCCAGGTCGTATTCGCGCTCCAGGCGCTCCTGGATGATCTCCATGTGCAGCATGCCGAGGAAGCCGCAGCGGAAGCCGAAGCCCAGGGCGTCGGAGCTTTCCGGCATGTATTGCAGCGACGAGTCGTTGAGGGTCAGCTTCTGCAGGGCATCGCGGAAGTCCTCGAAGTCGTCGGAGCTGACCGGGAACAGGCCGGCATAGACCTGTGGCTGGATCTTCTTGAAGCCAGGCAGCACCTCGACCTCGGGGGTCGTGGACAGGGTCAGGGTGTCACCCACCGGCGCACCGTGAATGTCCTTGATGCTGGCGATGATGAAGCCTACCTCACCGGCCTTGAGGTCGGCGGTCTGGGTGTGCTTCGGCGTGAACACACCGACGCTGTCGACCAGGTGCACCTTGCCGGTGGACTTGACCAGGATCTTGTCGCCTTTCTTGACGCGGCCGTGGCGCACACGCACCAGCGAGACCACGCCCAGGTAGTTGTCGAACCAGGAGTCGATGATCAGCGCCTGCAGTGGCGCTTCGATATCGCCTTCCGGCGCAGGGATGGTCTGCACCAGGCGCTCGAGCACTTCGTCCACGCCCATGCCGCTCTTGGCGCTGCAAGCCACGGCGTCGGTGGCATCGATGCCGATGATCTTCTCGATCTCGTCCTTCACGCGGTCCGGATCGGCCTGGGGCAGGTCCATCTTGTTCAGGACCGGCATGACTTCCAGGCCCTGCTCGATGGCGGTGTAGCAGTTGGCCACGGACTGGGCTTCGACACCCTGGCCAGCGTCCACCACCAGCAGCGCGCCTTCACAGGCCGCCAGCGAACGCGAGACTTCGTAGGTAAAGTCAACGTGGCCGGGGGTATCGATGAAGTTCAGCTGATAGACCTTGCCGTCCTGCGCCTTGTAGTTGAGCGTGACGCTGTGGGCCTTGATGGTGATACCGCGTTCGCGCTCAAGGTCCATGGAGTCCAGTACCTGGGCTTCCATTTCGCGCGCCGACAGGCCACCGCACATTTGAATGAAACGGTCGGCCAGCGTCGACTTGCCATGGTCGATGTGGGCGATGATGGAGAAATTGCGGATATGACTCAAATCACTCACGGGTCAACACTCGGAAAAGGCTGCGAGCCGGACGCCCGCCGAAAAATAGCCGGGAATTGTACCTTAAGCTGCTGGGATATGGGAGATTCCTCTATCGGACTGTACACAGCATTCGCACCTGCAATTGTGAACTTTCATGAAAAAGGGCAGCCGAAGCTGCCCTTTCCTCCCCCTGAGCTCGCTTATTCAGCAAGTTTGAAGGTGATGAAGCTGGCACGCCCCTGACGCAGCACGCGCATCGACACCGAACGATTCTTCGGCAGGTCCTTGGCGATTTCGGTGAATTGCTTGGCCGAGGCGACCGCCTGGTTGTTCAGGTGGCTGATCACGTCGCCCGGGCGCAGCCCGATCATCGCGGCCGGGCCGTCCTGAACTTCCTTGATGACCACGCCACCCTTGAGCTCCAGGGTCTTCTTCTGTTCTGCGGTCAGGTCCGATACAGATACGCCCAGGCGGTTGCTGTTGCGCTCGGCGCTGCCTTCAGGGCTGCTACCGGCAGCGATGTCGGCATCGTCATCGGGCATTGGACCGACGGCAACGTCCAGGGTCTGGCGCTTGCCGTTGCGGATGATCTCGAGCTTGGCCTTCTCGCCGTCCTTCAAGCTGCCAACCAGGTGCGGCAGGTCTGCCGACATGACGATCGGCTGGCCGTTCATGCTCAGGATCACGTCACCCACCTGCAAGCCGCCCTTGGCTGCCGGGCCGTTTTCCAGCACCTGCGCCACCAGGGCACCCGCCGGTTTGTCGAGGCCGAACGACTCAGCCAGGTCCTTGTTGACCTCCTGAATCACCACACCCAGCCAGCCGCGGCTGACCTTGCCGTCTTTCTTCAGCTGGTTGGACACATCGATGGCCACATCGATCGGGATGGCGAAGGACAGGCCCATGAAGCCGCCAGAGCGGGTGAAGATCTGCGAGTTGATACCCACCACCTCACCTTTCATGTTGAACAGCGGGCCGCCGGAGTTACCCGGGTTGATGGCCACATCGGTCTGGATGAACGGCACATAGGTGTCGTTGGGCAGGGTCCGGCCCTTGGCGCTGACGATACCTTTGGTCACCGAATGGTCGAAGCCGAACGGCGAACCGATGGCCAGCACCCACTCCCCGACCTTGAGCTTCTCGGAGTCACCCAGCTTGACGGTCGGCAGGTTCTTGCCCTCGACCTTGAGCAAGGCCACGTCGGTGCGTGGGTCGGTGCCGATCAGCTTGGCCTGCAGCTCGCTGCGGTCCGACAGGCGGACGATGATCTCGTCGGCATCGGCAACCACGTGGTTGTTGGTCAGTACATAGCCATCACTGGAAATGATGAAGCCCGAACCCAGCGACATGGCCTCGCGCTGGCGATCACCGCGCGGCGAACGCGGCTGCTGCGGCATGTTGCGCTCGAAGAACTCGCGGAACATCGGCGGCAGGCCTTCGAGGTCCGGCATCTGGCCGGAGGCGAGGCGGTCCGGCAACTTCTGCTTGGTGCTGATGTTGACCACCGCCGGCGAGGCCTGCTCGACCAGGGTGGTGAAGTCCGGCAGGGCTTCATCGGCCTGGGCGCTGAGCACCTGGCCGAGCATGAGCACGGCGGCGAACATCGTTAGGTAGGATTTCAAGCGTGGTATTGACATACGGCTCCCGTCACAACGAGCGGTAGTTGGAAATAGCCCTGCCCAAAGCAGGAAAGGCCAGACTCCTATGAAGCCTGACCTATAGAAAATTTGCCGAAGGATTGCAAATGACAATGCTTTAATTTCATTTCAGCCGCATGTCCGTTTGCCTGCGCATTGCCCTTGGTGCCGGCCCGGAAAAGCGCGCCATCACTGGCGCGCCTGGGCATCCTGAGGGCGCATCGACAGCGCGACACGTTCTGCCGTACCCAGCGGAATTTCGCCGACCACGGTGACTTGCACCTTGCCCTTGGGCGTATTCAGGCGCCGTGAAACGGCCGAGGTCGGACCAAGCTGGGTGCGCACATCGGCACCGGCATCATCCTTCACGGGTTCGAGGAACACCGAAAAACGGGCCAGTCCATCGTCATACATCAGGCTGCTTATCGAGCTGTTGCGCTCGGGATCGCGACGCACCGTACTGTTGATCAGCTCGAAACCCGGCGGCAGCCAGTCCGACCGCCAGCCGGCGACGGCTTCGGTTGCAGCACTGGCTACCTGCTCAACCGGTTTGCACGTGGCACGTGCACGCATTGCCTCGTCACTGGGCACAGCGTCAGTATTTAGCTGGATCATCTGGAAGCGCTCGAGCAACTGCCCCTTGTCATTGAGCATCAATGAGCGCAGAGGCAGGCCGGTCTGGCGATCCAGATGAAGTTCGAATGCATAGCGATGCTGATCGCGGGGAGTCAGCGTGACGATCACGGCATCACGGTCGGCGACCCGTGCCTTGCCCGCCACACTCAGGTCATACCAACCCATCAGCTTGAGGGGATCAAGCGTTCGCGGCGCAGACTCCGGCGGACCACCAACGCCACTGGCCAGGCCGCCACTGACGCACTGCACCTTGCCATCCACGCGCAACACTTCCTGGGCCGGGCCATCAAGCTGCAGTAGCCGCTCGCTGACCTTGCCGTCCTGAACGCGATGCCAGATATCGTGGGAAGAGAAGCTGCCGTTACGTTCGTAGACGAAGGAGCCCTGGTAACTCTGCTTCTGCTCGGCCTGTGCCAGCTTGCTCAACCACTCGCTCGCCTCAGGCGAAGAATTGGCTGCCAACGCTGGCACCGTCATGCAGCTGCCTATCAGCAGCGACAGGAGAGGTAGCGCGCGCATGATCCTCCTTACTTAGCGGTTTTCCAGGCTGGCGGCGCGGGCATACGGCAGGGCGCTTTCAGTGCCCTTGAGCGCGGATTCCTGCGCGTGCTGGCGCAGATAACCTGGCAGACGCTGATCCCAGCCGGCCTGGTTCTGCAGCACGCCGTTGGCCATCGGCCCGGTCGGTTGCTCACTGCTTTCACTATAGCCTGCCAAAACCGCCGGGCCCTGACTTTGTGGCATGCTCAGGCCTTGCTGCGCAGGCTGCTGGGCAGCCAGTTCGGCACCGGTGATTTCGTCCTGGTTGTACATGCGCACGCCAGCCAGCACCGCTACGGTGACCGAGGCAGCGACGGCCAGGCGGCCAATGCTGCGCCACGGGCCCTGCTTGACCTTGGCCGGCACGGCTTCATCAGCCAGCGCGGCGGAGACCGCCGAGGCGATATCCAGCTTGGGCAGCAACAGTTCCTTGTGCATCGCTGCGCGGGCTACCTGGTAACGCGACCAGGTGGCACGGGTTTCGGCATCGTCGACGGCGTTCAACACCCGACGCAATTCCAGTTCGTCCGCTTCGTTATCCATTACCGCGGACAGCGATTCCTGCAAAGCTTCACGACTCATGGCGGTTCCTCTCTTGGCTGTCGCCGCTGTCTCAGGTTTCCTGCAACAACGGCTGCAGGGCTTTGTCTATGGCCTCCCGAGCGCGGAAGATTCGAGAGCGCACGGTACCCACCGGACATTGCATGACGCTGGCAATGTCTTCGTAACTCAACCCGTCGAATTCACGCAGGGTCAATGCCGTGCGCAGATCTTCGGGCAGCTGCTGGATGGTGCGATGGACAGTGCCTTCGATTTCATCCCGCAACAACGAGCGCTCTGGGGACTCGAGATCCTTGAGACCATGATCGCCGTCGTAAAACTCCGCATCCTCGGAGCTCACATCGCTGTCTGGTGGCCGTCTTCCACGGGACACCAGGTAGTTCTTCGCCGTGTTGATGGCGATGCGGTACAGCCAGGTATAAAACGCACTGTCACCGCGGAAATTGCCAAGCGCACGGTAGGCCTTGATAAAGGCTTCCTGCGCCACATCCTGGGCCTCGTGGGTGTCGTGAACGAACCGCACGATCAACCCTAGAATCTTGTGCTGATACTTCAGCACCAACAGATCGAACGCTCGCCTGTCTCCGCGCTGCACGCGCTCGACAAGCTGCTGATCCTCTTCCTGGGTTAGCATGAACACTCCTCAGTGAACTCGAAGGAGCGTTGCAACAGCCTTTGTTCAGGCTTGCAACCATAGACTCGGGCTTTACGCAAAAGTTCTCCCCTCCAAGCAAGTTTCCTGCGGCCCTTGGTCGGCTCGCACGGAAGACGCGGCACGGTCACGGCCCGCTGCGTCGATAATCAGGTTTCGAATACGCAGGGTGTCAGCCCGAATAGAGCTGCCGCCTCGCGTCGCCGCGGCAAATGGTGGCGTGCGGACAGCCTTCATAGGATTTCCGGCCGTGTCGGAAAGTTCCCGGAAAGATTGACGCAACGTCCTTACTGGCATGGAAATTGGCTACCGCAGGCTGCTATAAAGGCAGCCCGGCCAGCATTCACGATAGTTTCACATTGCCATCTGCACGTGACTATTGTGCCGCGCCCTTTCCAAAGATTACTAGTGTCCCGACATGAGCCAACAATTCCAACATGATGTCCTGGTGATCGGCAGCGGCGCAGCCGGTCTCAGCCTGGCACTTAACCTTCCCGGCCACCTGCGCATTGCCGTGCTGAGCAAGGGTGACCTGGCCAACGGTTCGACTTTCTGGGCCCAGGGTGGGGTCGCCGCCGTTCTCGACGACACCGACACCGTACAGTCGCATGTCGAGGACACCCTCAATGCCGGTGGCGGCCTGTGCAACGAGGAGGCTGTGCGCTTTACCGTCGAGCACAGCCGCGAAGCCATCGAATGGCTGATCGAGCAAGGCGTACCTTTTACCCGCGACGAACACTACAGCGTCGATGATGGCGGTTTCGAATTCCATCTGACCCGCGAAGGTGGCCACAGCCATCGGCGCATCATCCATGCCGCCGACGCCACCGGCGCGGCGATTTTCACCACCTTGCTGGAGCAAGCCCGCAAGCGCCCGAACATCGAGCTGCTGGAGCAGCGCGTGGCGGTCGACCTGATCACCGAGCGCCGCCTTGGTCTGGCGGGTGATCGCTGCCTGGGCGCCTACGTACTGAACCGCAACAGCGGAGAAGTCGACACCTTCGGCGCACGTTTCACCGTGCTGGCCACCGGGGGCGCGGCCAAGGTCTACCTCTACACCAGCAACCCCGACGGCGCCTGCGGTGATGGCATTGCCATGGCCTGGCGCGCCGGCTGCCGGGTGGCGAACCTGGAATTCAACCAGTTCCACCCGACCTGCCTGTATCACCCGCAGGCCAAGAGCTTCCTGATCACCGAAGCCTTGCGTGGCGAAGGGGCGTTACTGCGCCTGCCCAACGGCGAGCGCTTCATGCCGCGTTTCGACCCGCGAGAAGAGCTGGCCCCGCGTGACATCGTCGCCCGTGCCATCGACCACGAAATGAAGCGCCTGGGCGTCGATTGCGTCTACCTCGACATCACCCACAAGCCGGCCGATTTCATCAAGAGCCACTTCCCGACCGTCTACGAGCGCTGCCTGGCCTTCGGCATCGACATCACCCGCCAGCCGATCCCGGTGGTTCCAGCGGCCCACTACACCTGTGGCGGGGTCGTGGTCGATGATCGCGGCCATACCGATGTCCCCGGCCTGTACGCTATCGGCGAAACCAGCTTCACCGGCCTGCACGGCGCCAACCGCATGGCCAGCAACTCGCTGCTGGAGTGCTTCGTCTATGGCCGCGCCGCCGCCGCTGACATCGAGGCGCATCTGGAGCAGATCGCCATGCCCAGGGCCCTGCCCTGCTGGGACGCCAGCCAGGTGACCGATTCGGACGAAGACGTGATCATCGCGCACAACTGGGACGAGTTGCGGCGGTTCATGTGGGACTATGTGGGCATCGTGCGTACCAGCAAGCGCCTGCAGCGCGCCGAACATCGCGTTCGCCTGCTGCTCGACGAGATCGACGAGTTCTACAGCAACTACAAGGTCAGCCGCGACTTGATCGAGCTGCGCAACCTGGCCCAGGTGGCCGAGCTGATGATCCGCTCGGCAATGCAGCGCAAGGAAAGCCGTGGCCTGCATTACACCCTGGATTATCCGGGGATGCTGCCCGAGGCCAAGGACACCATCCTCAGCCCGATCTGAAGCAGCTGTCGAAGCGGCGTCGGCTGAACTTCAGCCTCACCCGCAAACGTCGATGCAAGTCAGCCCCCAGGGCATCTCGAGGCACGCACTGGCTCTCGCCAAGCCAGTGCCCTGCCCTGACGAACCGCAACACCACCAACCCCGGCAGCGCCACACTGTCCCGACACAAGCGCACCGGCTGCCAGCCCAGCGCCTGGCTGAACACGCGCCAGCCCGAAGCATCTCGGCGCAGACCGGTAACGGCACAGGGATCAGTCAGCAGGATACGACGTGGGATGGCCCAGCAGGCGTGGGCAATGCACGCGGCAAGCAGACAAAGGCCAAGCCACCAGGGCAGCACGCTCAGCCACAAGACCTGCAGTGCCAGCACCTGGCAAACCAGATAGGCCGCCAGCAACAGGCGCGAGCCCTGCCAACGGCACTCGAAACACTCACTTGGGCTGGACACGATCCAGAATGATGCGAACCATGCGCTGCAGCTCCGGGTCTTCCGACTCGGTACGCTCCATGAACCAGCCGAACATGTCCTGATCTTCACAGCTCAACAGGCGGACATAAAGTTCGCGGTCGGCTTCGCTCAGGGTCGGGTAGACCTCCTGGGTGAATGGCACCAGCAGTACGTCCAGTTCCAGCATGCCGCGGCGGCTGTGCCAGAAAAGCCGGTTGAGTTCAGTTTGTTCGACCATGGGGCCCTCCTCGAATGGTCGCGCAGTATACCGCGCAGTGAACGAAGCGGCACAGGGCGTTGGTCTAGTCACCTACCTATTTTGTTACTGGCGTTCTATGATGGCCGCCAGTCTTTAGCCACCGCGATGACCCATGGCCGATTCCGCTTTCTTCAGCCCCCTGTCCCACGAGGGCATCCTCGCCGTCCGCGGCTCCGACGCCGGCAAGTTCCTGCAGGGCCAGCTGACCTGCAACATCAACTACCTCAGCCTCGAGCACGCCAGCCTCGGCGCCCGCTGCATGGTCAAGGGGCGCATGCAGTCGAGCTTCCGCATCCTGCCCGAGGGCAATGGCTACCTGCTGGCCATGGCCAGCGAGTTGCTGGAGCTGCAACTGGCCGACCTGAAAAAGTACGCCGTGTTCTCCAAGGCCACGCTCACCGACGAGAGTGCGGCCTGGGCACGCTTCGGCCTGCAAGGTGGCGGCGCCGCGCTGCAGGCATTGGGGCTGGACGTGCCGACAGCAGCGGGTAGCACCGTGCGCCATGATGGCCTGATCGCCATTGCCGTCTCGGCTGACCGCAGCGAACTCTGGGTACCGGCAGACCAGGCCGCCAGCGTTCGCCAGCAGCTGGCCGCCACGCTGCCCGAGGGCAGCCTCAACGATTGGCTGTTGGGGCAAGTTCGCGCTGGCATCGGCCAGGTCATGGGCCCGACCCGTGAGCTGTTCATCCCACAGATGATCAACCTGCAGGCAGTCGATGGCGTGAGCTTCAAGAAAGGCTGCTACACCGGCCAGGAAATCGTCGCGCGCATGCAGTACCTGGGCAAGCTCAAGCGTCGTCAGTATCGGTTGGCGCTCGACCTGCAGGATGTTCCAGCCCCAGGCACGGAAATCTTCTCGCCGACCCATGGTTCATCGGTAGGTGAAGTGGTCATTGCCGCCGGCAGCGGCCAGGGCTGCGAGCTGCTCGCGGTACTGAGCGCCGAGTCGGTGGAGGACGACAACCTGCACCTGGGCAGCCCGGAAGGCCCGCGCCTGCGGGTGTTGACCCTGCCGTACGAGCTGGACCGCGACCGGGAAATCCAGCGCTGAACAGTGCACCACCCTTGCCGTTGAGACGTTCATGAACAAGCTGGCCGAGATGGTTCAAGCGCAGTTGCTCGCTGCCATCGACAACGATGACCTGGTCCTGCCAACCCTGCCCGAGGTTGCCCTGAGCATTCGCGAGGCGGCTGAAGACAGCGAAATCAGCGTTGCCGCTCTGAGCAAGGTGATCGGACGCGACGCTGCCCTGTCGGCGCGCCTGATCAAGGTGGTCAACAGCCCGCTGTTGCGCGCAGCGGTCGAAGTCACCGACCTGCACACGGCCATCACCCGCCTGGGCATCAACTACAGTTGCAACTTGGCCATCGGCCTGGTAATCGAACAGATCTTCCATGCCCGCTCGTCTGCAGTTGAACAAAAATTGCGTGATATCTGGTCGAACAGCCTTGAAGTGGCAGGCATCAGCTATGAACTGTGCCGTCGCTATACACAACTGAAACCCGACCAGGCGACGCTCGGCGGGCTGGTCAACCAGATCGGTGCGCTGCCGGTGCTGATCTACGCTGAAGAGCACAACGAGCTGCTGTCCGACCCGGTCTGCCTGCACTATGTGATCGAGCAGATCCAGCCGGTGCTGGGGGACAAGATTCTCTCGTCGTGGGAATTTCCCGAGCAGTTGGTCAACCTGCCGAGCCAGGTGCAGGACCTGGACCGTCGAACTGACAAGGTCGACTACATCGATGTGGTGCAGATCGCCAAGTGCCTGAGCCAGCGCGGACGCAGCAGGCCATTGCCAGCATTGCCGGCCTATCGGCACCTGGGCCTGCCGTATGGCACCGAACTGGAGATTGCCGAGCTGCTGGAAGCGCGGAGCATGCTGCGCTGATCCTGCCTTACCTGCCCCGGCCTCTTCGCGGGTAAACCCGCTCCCACAGGAATATCACAGGCCTGAGGCGTACGCTGTACCTGTGGGAGCGGGTGTACCCGCGAAAGGGCCGGGACAGGCAACCAATCAGTCGGCGATGAAGCTGACCCGTACCTCCCACAGGGATATCACTGCCCTGAGGTTTACGCTGTACCTGTGGGAGCGGGCTTGCCCGCGAAGAGGCCGGGACAGGCAACCAATCAGTCGGCGATGAAGCTGACCCGTACCTCCCACAGGGATATCACTGGCCTGAGGCTTACGCTGTACCTGTGGGAGCGGGCTTGCCCGCGAAGAGGCCGGGACAGGCAACCAATCAGTCGGCGATGAAGCTGACCCGTACCTTCAACCCGCCCTTCTCACCATCATGCAGGCTGATCTGCGCCAGGTGCGCCCGGCAGATTTCGCCAACGATTGCCAACCCCAGCCCACTGCCCTGCACACCCCGCCGGTAGAACCGCTCGAACACCCGCTCGCGCTCATCTTCGGGGATTCCGGGCCCATCGTCTTCGACCTCCAGCACCGCCGGCGCCAGCACCCGCAAAATCACGTTTCCCCCCGACGGGGTGTGCGCCAGCGCATTGTCCACCAGGTTGCTGAGCAGCTCGTTGAGCAACGTTGGCTCCCCCTTCAACCACACCGGCGCCTCGGCCTCCAGCGCCAAGGCGACGCCCCGGTTGTATGCCAATGGCGCCATGGCCATGCCCAGCTCGCGGGCCAGCTGACTCAGGTCCAGGCGCTGGGCGCCGCCCTCGGCTATCGCCCGTGCTCCGTTTTCAACCCGCGCCAGCGACAGCAACTGATTGGCCAGATGGGTCAGGCGATCAGTACCTTGTGCTGCGGATTCCAGGGTTTGCCGCCATTCTTCGGGCTGCTGCGAACGCAACCCCAGCTCCACCCGTGCCTTCAGCGCCGCCAGCGGCGTGCGCAGTTCGTGGGCAGCTTCAGCAATGAACTGCGCCTGGCGTTCGAACTGACCGCGCAAGCGTTCGGTGAAGTGGTTCAGGGCACGCACCAGCGGGCTCAGCTCGCGTTGCACCTGCACCACCGGCAGCGCCCGCAGGTCATCCGGCTGGCGCTCTTCAACCGCCGTGCGCAGGCGCTCCAGCGGGCGCAGTGCCGCGCTCACCGCGAACCACACCATGACCAGTGCACCCAGCGCCAGCATGCCCAGACGCAGCAACGTATCGGCCATCAGCCCGCGAGCCATGCGCACCCGCGCCTCTTCAGTCTCGGCCACGCGAATTTCCGCCATGCCGTTCATGTTCGGCTCGCTCACCGCCTTCAACAAACTGACCACACGTACATCCTGGCCAAGGTAGGTGGCGTCGTAGAAGCGCGCCAATGCCGGATAGTCATCGGTGCGCGGGGTGCCGGGTGGCGGGGACGGCAGGTGCTCGTAGCCGGAAATCAGTTTCTGGTTGATGTCCAGCACCTGGTAGTAGATACGCCCGGCGCTGTCGTAGGCGAAGGTGTCCAACGCCACGTAGGGCACATCGGCGCTGAGGCTGCCATCGCGTTGCGACAGCCCGGCGGCGATGGTCCGCGCCGACGCCAGCAAGGTACGGTCATAGGCCGTATCGGCCGCTTCGCGACCGTTCCAGTAGGCGCTCAGGCCGCTGGCCAGCATCAGCACCACCAGCAGCAGCGCCAGGTTGCCCAGCAGCCGGCCGCGCAAGCTGCCGTTGTCACGCATCGCGGTGCTCGAGCAGATAACCCAGGCCACGGAAGGTGACGATGGCGACCGGGTGGCCATCGAGCTTCTTGCGCAGGCGATGGATGTAGATTTCGATGGCGTCGGGGCTGGCCTCTTCATCCAGGCCGAACACCTGGGCAGCCAGCTGTTCCTTGCTCATCACCCGGCCTGGGCGGGCGATCAACGCTTCGAGCACGCTCTGTTCGCGCGAGGTCAGGGTCAGGTTGTCCTCGCCAAGGCTGAAGCGACGCGTGTCCAGGTCGTATACCAGTGGCCCGCAGCGCTGCTGGCGTTCGCCACCGAGCACACTGCGCCTGAGCAAGGCCTTTACCCGCGCTTCCAGTTCGGTCAGCTCAAAGGGCTTGGCCAGGTAATCATCGGCGCCAAGGTTCAGGCCATGGACCCGGTCCTTCACATCGCTGCGCGCGGTAAGCATCAGCACCGGCAAGGTCTTGCCACGGCCGCGCAGGCGCGCCAGCACCTCGAAACCGTCCATGCGCGGCAGCCCCACATCAAGCACGGCAACGGCGTATTCCTCGCTGGCCAGGGCCAGGTCGGCAGCCACGCCATCATGCAATACATCCACGGTCAGGCCGTGACTTTTCAGGGCCTGGGCCACGCTTTCGGCCAGTTGCAGATGGTCTTCGACCAGCAGCACACGCATCGGATTCTCCCTGCTCGGGTGGGACGGTGGCGCGGAGTGTACCGCCGTCGGCAAGCCTGTGAAGCCCCTCGGCACAAACCTTTCACGCTGAAAGGTTAGCGAAAGGTTCGTTGCCTAGCATCGCACCACGGTCGCCCCACGCGCCGAAAAAAGCACCAGCAAGGTGCAACGAATAAGAACAAAAACGGAGTCATCCCGATGCTGTCATCGCAGCCTCAGGCGTTCGCGCCTAGCCGTTCCCTGTCCGCACGCCCTTCTGCCATCGCCAGTGCCCTTGCACTTGCCGGTGTCGCCCCGCTGAGCCAGGCCGCCTTCTTCGAAGACAGCACGGCGACCTTCGAAACCCGCAACATGTACTTCAATCGCGACTTCCGCGACGGCACCAGCGCGCAGCAATCCAAGCGCGACGAATGGGCCCAGGGCTTCATGCTCAACTTCGAGTCCGGTTACACCGATGGCCCTGTGGGCTTCGGCCTGGATGCGCTGGGCATGCTGGGCATCAAGCTCGACTCCAGCCCCGACCGCACCGACACCGGCCTGCTGCCGACCCACGATGACGGCAAGGCCGCCGACGAGTATTCCAAGCTCGGCCTGACCGGCAAGGTGAAAGTGTCGAAGACCGAGCTGAAGATCGGCAGCCTGATCCCTGAACTGCCGACCCTGCAGCCCAACGACGGCCGCATCCTGCCGCAAACCTTCGAAGGCGGCCTGCTGACCTCACAGGAAATCAAGGGCCTGACCTTCACCGGCGCGCGCCTGGACAAGGCCAAGGACCGCAACGACACCAACTGGGAAGACCTGGCCCTCAACAACAAGAACGGCCGTTTCGGGGGCACCTTCAGCGCCGACAATCTCGACCTGGCTGGCCTGGACTACAAATTCACCGACCGCATCACCGGCAGCTATCACTTCGCCCAGCTCGATGATATCTACCGTCAGCACTTCGTCGGCATGCTCGCCACCCAACCGTGGGGCCCAGGCACCTTTGGCGCCGACATGCGCCTGGCGATCAGCGACGATGCGGGCGCCGCCAAGGCCGGGCGCATCGACAACACCACCTTCAACACGATGCTCAGCTACAGCCTGGGCGGGCACAAGGTCAGCGCCGCCTGGCAGCAGCTGTCGGGTGACAGCGCCTTCCCCTACATCGATGGCGCCGACCCGTACCTGGTCAACTTCGTCCAGATCAACGACTTCGCAGGTGCCGACGAGCGTTCCTGGCAAGCGCGCTACGACTACAACTTCGCCGCCCTCGGCATCCCCGGCCTGACCTTCATGACCCGCTACATCAACGGCGACAACGTCAGCCGTGCCGCCGGTGGCGAGGGCAAGGAGTGGGAACGCAACACCGAACTCAAGTACGTGGTACAAAGCGGCCCGTTGAAGAACGTCGCCGTGCGCCTGCGCAACGCCACCTTCCGCTCCAACTTCGCCCGCGATGCCGACGAAGTGCGGTTGCTGGTGAGCTACAGCGTCGCGCTGTGGTAACCCATGCGGTAACCCATAACAACAACGCTCACGGAGACATTCGATGACCTTTTCACTGCGCCGCCTCGTCCTCGCCACCGGCTGCCTGCTACTGGCAGGCAACACCCTCGCTGCCGAACCGAAACGACCTGAATGCATCGCCCCCGCCTCACCCGGCGGTGGCTTCGACCTGACCTGCAAACTGGCGCAGAGTGCCCTGGTGCAGGAGAAGATCCTCAGTAAACCGATGCGCGTGACCTACATGCCAGGCGGTGTCGGCGCCGTGGCGTACAACGCCGTGGTCGCCCAGCGCCCGGCCGATGCCGGCACCCTGGTGGCCTGGTCCAGCGGTTCGCTGCTGAACCTTGCCCAGGGCAAATTCGGCCGCTTCGACGAGAACGCGGTGAAATGGCTGGCGGCGGTCGGCACCAGCTACGGCGCCATTGCGGTCAAGAGCGACTCGCCCTACAAGACCCTCGACGACCTGGTCGCGGCGCTGAAGAAAGACCCGAGCAAAGTGGTGATTGGCTCCGGCGGCACGGTCGGCAGCCAGGACTGGATGCAGACCGCGCTGATCGCCAAGGCTGCCGGCATCAACCCGCGCGACCTGCGCTACGTGGCCCTGGAAGGCGGCGGCGAGATCGCCACCGCGTTGCTGGGCGGGCACATCCAGGTCGGCTCCACCGACATCTCCGACTCCATGCCGCACATCCAGAGCGGCAACATGCGCATCCTCGCGGTGTTCTCGGAAAACCGCCTGGACGAGCCGGAAATGAAAGACATCCCCACCGCCAAGGAACAGGGCTACGACATCGTCTGGCCAGTGGTGCGCGGTTTCTACCTCGGGCCGAAGGTGAGCGACGAAGACTACGCCTGGTGGAAGGAGTCGTTCGACAAGATGCTGGCCTCGGAAGACTTCGCCAAGCTGCGTGACCAGCGCGAGCTGTTCCCGTTCGCCATGACCGGTGCGGAGCTGGACGGCTACGTGAAGAAGCAGGTGGCTGACTACAAGGCACTGGCCAGGGAATTCGGCCTGATCCAGTAAGCCCCCGATCTTTCACCGACCTCTGTGGGAGCGGGCTTGCCCGCGAAGCAAGCACCGCGGTGCATGGCACCGGCTCTGCCGGTGTTCGCGGGCAAGCCCGCTCCCACAGGGCCCGCGTCCAACGAGGACTTCTTGATGATCCTGCAACGCATCTTCGCCCTGGCCCTGCTGGCGGTGTGCGCCGCCCTGGCCGTGATGGCCTGGCCCTACCAGGCCGCGTTCTCCTACGAACCGGTAGGGCCGCGCGCCTACCCGTTGCTGATGCTTGGCCTGATGAGCCTGGGCCTGCTGTACCTGGCCATTCGCCCCACACCCATCGTGCGCAAGGACGACGAGCCAGAGCTCGACCGCGAAACCTTGACCAAGATCGCCGCCTGCGTCGGCCTGCTGATCATCTTCGCCGGCACCTTCGAAGCCCTGGGCTTCATTCTCAGCGCCATCCTGGTCGGCATCCCCATGGCTCGCCTGTATGGCGGCCGCTGGCTGCATAGCACCCTCGTGGTGGTGGGCATGAGCGTGCTGCTGTACTGGCTGTTCGACCGCGTCATGGACGTCCCCCTGCCCCTTGGCCTGCTGAGCGTACTGGAGAACTGACACATGGATACCTTGAGCTACCTAGGCCAGGGCTTTGGCGTCGCCCTGTCCCCATACAACCTGGTCACGGCCCTGTCGGGCACGCTGATCGGCACCGTGGTCGGCCTGTTGCCAGGCCTGGGCCCGATCAACGGCGTGGCGCTGCTGATCCCGATCGCCTTCGCCCTCGGCCTGCCGCCGGAGTCGGCGCTGATCCTGCTGGCTGCGGTATACCTGGGCTGCGAATACGGCGGCCGGATCAGCTCGATCCTGCTGAACATCCCGGGCGAAGCCTCGACCGTGATGACCACCCTCGACGGTTACCCGATGGCACGCCAGGGTTTGGCTGGCGTGGCCCTGTCGCTGTCGGCGTGGAGCTCGTTCATCGGCGCGTTCATCGCCACCTGCGGCATGGTGCTGTTCGCCCCGCTGCTGGCGAAATGGGCGATCGCCTTTGGCCCGGCGGAATACTTCGTGCTGATGGTGTTCGCCATCGTCGCCCTCGGCGGCATGGCCGGTGACAAGCCCCTGAAGACATTCATTGCGGCACTGATCGGCCTGTTCCTGTCGGCGGTCGGTATCGATGCCAACAGCGGCGTATACCGCTTCACCGGTGACAGCGTGCACCTGGCCGACGGTATCCAGTTCGTCGTGCTGGTACTGGGCCTGTTCTCCGTCAGCGAAATCCTGCTGTTACTGGAAAAGACTCACCATGGCCACGAAGCGGTCAAGGCCACCGGGCGCATGCTGTTCAACCTCAAGGAAGCGGCTTCGGTGTTCGTGGTCAATATCCGTTGCGGCCTGCTGGGCTTCATCATGGGTGTGCTGCCGGGTGCCGGCGCGACCCTGGCCAGCGCCGTGGCCTACATGACCGAGAAACGCATCGCCGGTGACAAAGGCAAGTTCGGCAAAGGTGACGCCCGCGGCCTGGCGGCCCCGGAAACCGCCATTGGCGCTTCCTGCTGCGGCGCCCTGGTGCCGATGCTGACCCTCGGCGTGCCCGGTTCGGGCACCACGGCGGTGATGATCGGCGCACTGACCCTGTACAACATCACCCCAGGCCCACTGCTGTTCGAACAGCAGCCGGACATCGTCTGGGGCCTGATCGCCTCGCTGTTCATCGCCAACATCATGCTGGTGATCCTGAACATCCCGATGATCCGCATCTTCACCCGCATCCTCGCCGTGCCGAACTGGGCGCTGGTGCCGGTAATCGCGATCATCACCGCGATCGGGGTATATGCGGTGCATGCCACCACCTTCGACCTGTTCCTGATGGTCGGCATCGGCATCATGGGCTATATCCTGCGCAAGCTGGACTTCCCGCTGTCGCCGATCCTGCTCGGCTTCATCCTCGGCGGCCTGATGGAGCAGAACCTGCGCCGGGCACTGTCGATTTCCAACGGTGAGCTGGGCATCCTCTGGTCGAGCCCGATCAGCATGGGTGTCTGGGTGCTGGTGGCGGTCATGCTGACCCTGCCGTTGCTGCGCAGCTGGCGCAAGCGCAGCCTGCAGCGCCGGGCCATGGCTGATGCCTGACCGGCCACTGCCGCTGTTTGTCGCAACCGGGCTGGTCGGCCTTGCGGGTGGCTTTGCCGCCAGCAAGGTCGGCTGGCCTTTGCCGTGGATGATCGGTGCGTTGCTGGCAATCATCCTGGTACGCTGCCTGACGCCCTGGCAGCTCTCGGAAATACCCAATGGCCGCAAATGCGGGCAATGCATCATCGGTATCGGTATCGGCCTGCACTTTACCCCGGCGGTGATCGAGCAGGTCGCCAGCCACTTTGCGCTGATCTGCTTCGGCGCGCTGTTCACCACCCTCTCCAGCGTAATCAGCGTGTGGCTGCTGCGGCGCACCGGCGAAGACCGCGCAACGGCGTTCTTCGCCAGCATGCCCGGTGGCTCGGGCGAGATGGTCAACCTTGGCGCACGCAACGGTGCGGTGCTCAGCCAGGTGGCCGCGGCACAGAGCCTGCGCGTGCTGGCCGTGGTGCTGTGCGTACCGGCACTGTTCAAGTTCCTGCTCGGTGACGGCGTGGCGCTGAATCACAATGGCAACGTCAGTTGGGGTTGGCTGGCGCTGATCGTGCCGCTGGGCGTGGCGGTGGGGTTTGTCTGGCAACGCTTGCGCCAGCCTAACCCGTGGCTGTTCGGGCCCTTGTTGGTGGCCGCCTCGGTGAACCTGGCGGGCAGCCTGCAGATCGCCCTGCCCAACGGTGCCAGCCAGATCGGCCAGTGGCTGATCGGCAGCGGCCTGGCCTGCCACTTCAACCGCGCGTTCTTCCGCCGCGCGCCGTCCTTTCTCGGGCGTACGTTGTTGGCCACGGCGCTGTGCATGGCAATTGCCGGCAGTGCCGCGTGGGTGTTGAGCGTGATGACCGAACTGGACCTGCGCTCGCTGACGCTGGGGATGATGCCGGGCGGGATCGCCGAGATGAGCCTGACAGCCGAAACCTTGCAACTGTCGGTGCCGCTGGTGACGGCGCTGCAGGTGGTACGGTTGATCCTGGTGCTGTTTCTGGCAGAGCCGTTGTTCCGACTATGGAATGCAAACCCAGATTAGATGTGCCGGCCTCTTCGGCGCCACGATTTACCCGCGAAGAGGCGACACGGCTTCAGAGAGGCGGCAATGTCCAGTTGATCGGCGCCATGCCACGCTGTTCGAGGAAGCTGTTGGTGCGGCTGAAGTGCCCGCAACCCAGGAACCCGCGATACGCCGACAGCGGCGACGGGTGCACCGACTTGAGCACCAGGTGCTTGGTGCCATCGATCAGCTTCTGCTTGCTCTGGGCATGCGCCCCCCACAGCAGGAACACCACGTTCGGGCACTGCTCGCTGACCACCTGGATGATCCGGTCGGTAAAGAACTCCCAACCCTTCTTGGCATGCGAAGCGGCATTGGCGCGTTCGACGGTCATGGTCGTGTTGAGCAGCAACACGCCCTGCTCGGCCCAGCTCTGCAGGTAGCCGTGGCTGGCGATCGGGATGTTGAGGTCGCGCTGCAACTCTTTGTAGATGTTGACCAGCGACGGCGGCGCCGGCACGCCTGGCTGTACCGAAAAGCACAAGCCATGTGCCTGGCCCGGGCCGTGGTAGGGGTCCTGGCCGAGGATCACCACCTTGACCTGCTCCAGCGGCGTGGAGTTCAGCGCATTGAAGATCAGCGGCCCCGGCGGGTAGATTTCCTTGCCGGCCGCGTACTCCTGGCGCAGGAACTCACGCAGCTGATGCATGTAGGGCTGGTCGAACTCGGCGCGCAGTGCAGCCTTCCAGCTGGGTTCGAGTTTGATGCGATCGTCTTCAGTCATGGGGCCATCCGTAAACAATGGCGCGACACTAGGTAAGCCACCTGCCCTTGTCAATCGATCCGACCGACGACCGGCATGATCGGCCACGCAGGCCATACTTGGGGGATGACTTGCGTGAGGTAGTCCATGGCCATTCAATGCGAGGTACTCACCGGCGCCGATGGCGCCCGAATCGGCATCGCCACCCTCGATGCCCCCAAGGCGCTCAATGCCCTCAACCTGCCGATGATCGAAGTGCTCGGCGAACAGTTGCACAGCTGGGCCAGCGATCCTGGGGTGGTCTGCGTGCTGTTGCGCGGCAGCGGTGCCAAGGCCTTCTGCGCTGGCGGCGATGTGCGGGCATTGGCCCAGGCCTGCCTGGCCCACCGCGGCAGCGTGCCACCGCTGGCCGCCACCTTCTTTGCCGCCGAGTACCGCCTCGACTACCTCTTGCACACCTACCCGAAGCCGCTGCTGTGCTGGGGCCACGGGCATGTGCTGGGCGGCGGCATGGGGCTGCTGCAGGGTGCCGGGGTGCGTATCGTCACGCCCAGCAGCCGCTTGGCCATGCCGGAAATCAGCATCGGCCTTTACCCGGACGTAGGGGCCAGCTGGTTCCTCGCCCGCCTGCCGGGCAAGCTCGGCCTGTTCCTCGGCTTGACCGGGGCAGCGATCAATGCCCGTGATGCTCTCGACCTGGACCTGGCTGATCGTTTCTTCGGCGAAGCACAGCAAGAGGCGTTGATCGAAGAGCTGCTGCAACTGAACTGGCAGGAACAGACCGACCTGCAACTGAACAGCCTGCTCAAAGCCGAACAGCATCGCGCCTGGGCCGAGCTGCCTGCGGCGCAGTGGCTGCCGCGGCGCCAGGTGATCGACGCACTGCTCGATGTGGCCGACCCGGCTGCAGCCTGGCGGGCACTGGAAGGCCTCAAGCATCACAGCGACCCGCTGCTGGCCGAAGCCGGCCAACGCCTGCATGAGGGTTGCCCGCTGACGGCGCACCTGGTCTGGGAGCAGATCCAGCGTGCCCGGCACCTGTCACTGGCCCAGGTATTCCAGATGGAGTACAGCATGAGCCTCAATTGCTGCCGGCACCCGGAATTCAGTGAAGGTGTGCGTGCCCGCCTGCTGGACAAGGACAACCAGCCGCGCTGGCACTGGCCGGATGTGGCTCAGGTGCCAGCGGCGGTGGTCGAGGCGCATTTCGCCAAGGCGTGGGAAGGGCGCCATCCTTTGGCCGATCTGGGGGCCATGGGCTGATCAGCGTTGCCAGTTGTGGTCCCCTCCACGCCCATGATCTGACTGGCGATCGTTGTCCCCGCGGTTGTTGGAATGCCAGCGATCGTGCTGGTAGCGCTGGCTGCCATCGCGATAGTCATGGCGGTCGCGATCGCGCCCATAGTCGTTGCGCTGGCGATTGCCATAGTCGTAACGCGGGTTGCCATGCCACTGGTTCATCCCAGGCGCAGGATAGGGCCGGTAGTATGGTGCCGGCGCCGGGCGGTAGTAGCGAGGTGCCGGCTGGTAGTAGTAGCGGGGCTGCGGCGTCACATAGTAGCGGTCATAGCGGTAGTACCCCGGCGTCACGTAGCGATCGGTCGAATAGTACTCAGAACGGGAATAGCCGCCACTCTCGTAGTAGGGCGCGCAGGCGGACGTCATCAGCCCCAACAGGGCGATCAACAGAATTCGATAGGACATGGCGGCCTCCTGGACCGCTAAGGTGCCCGAACAGCGGCGCTGGCGAGCATCGACGAAAATGCGCTCATCGACAATGAATCAGACAACGGCGCCGAGGTGCAGTGCCATTTCAGCAACAAATTGATACAGGTCGAAATAACCCTGAAATACATGCAGTCATTTACCTGTCATCTCACTAGAATGTGCGCCTCGGCACACATCATGGGAAGATCATGCCTTCACGCTCCGCCCTGTTTTCACAGCGCTCGCTGATCCTCACCCTGCTGCTGTTGCTGGCCTGCGGCTTCCTCGCCACATCGCTGATCAGCTATTTCGCCTCGCGCAGCGCGATCCGCGACGGCATCGTCAACACCGAGTTGCCGCTGACCTCCGATACCGTCTATTCAGAGATCCAGAAAGACCTGATCCGCCCAGTGCTGATCGCCTCGATGATGGCCCAGGACACCTTCCTGCGCGACTGGGTACTGGCAGGTGAACAGGACACCCAGCGCATCACGCGCTTTCTCGGCGAGGTCATGGGCAAGCAGGACACGTTCACCTCGTTCTTCGTTTCCGACCGCAGCCTCACCTACTACCAGGCCAAGGGCGTGCTCAAGCACGTGGTACCGAACACCTGGCGCGATGCCTGGTACTTCCGCCTGCGCGAAATGACAGCGCCCTATGAGATCAACGTCGACCTGGACATGGCCAACCAGGACAGCCTGACGGTGTTCATCAACTATCGGGTGCTCGACTACCAGCAGCGCTTCATCGGCGCCGCCGGGGTCGGCCTGAGCGTGAACGCGGTGGTCCAGCTGATCGACAAGTACCAGCGCCGCTACCAGCGCTCGGTATTCTTCACCGACGCCAAGGGCAAGGTCATTCTGACTGGCTCGGAGGGTGCCCCCCATGGCCTCAAGGTCGGGCAAGCCTTGGCCGACAATGCCGACCTCAGCGATGTGCTGGCGCAGCGCCCGACACCCACCGAGGGCAGCCATGAGTACAAGGACAGCAAAGGCCACAGCCACTTCCTCAACGTCCGGCAATTGCCGGAACTGGGCTGGTACCTGCTGGTCGACAAACGCGAGACCGGCGCCCTCGACCACATCCGCCACTCGCTGTACCTGAACCTGGTGATCTGCACGATGATCACCCTGGTGGTGCTGTCACTGCTCAATGGCATGCTCAGGCGCCACCAGGCCAGCACCGAAGCGCTGGCGACCCTCGACAGCCTCACCGGGCTGCCCAACCGGCGCAGCTTCGACCTGCTGGCTGCCCAGGCTTTGCAGGAGGCCCAACGCGATTGCGCACCGCTGGTCGCCTTGCTGATCGACCTCGATCATTTCAAGGTGCTCAACGATACCCACGGCCACCTGGCAGGCGACGAAGTGCTGCGCCAGTTCGCCAACGTGCTGCAGGGCAGCCTGCGGCAGTCGGATATACTCTGCCGCTGGGGCGGTGAGGAGTTCATCGTGCTGCTGCGTGAGACCGAAGGCCGGCAGGCCATCGAAGTGGCGCAGAAGATCCGCCGTCGTACCGAGCAACTGACGTTCAGTTACGAAGATCAACCCTTGCACCTGACCACCAGTATCGGCCTCAGCGCCTTGCAGCCTGCCGACACCCTGCACGCCCTGCTGACCCGCGCCGACCGTGCGCTCTATCGTGCCAAGCAGGCCGGCCGCAACCGTGTCTGCAGTGAAACACCCGGAGCCGAACATGAATGACAGCCAGCACTGCCCCGCCTGTGGCGCCTTCAACCAATGCAGCCTGGCCGACCCACGCAGCGCCACCCAGGCCTGCTGGTGCTACAGCGTGAGCATCGACCCCGCCGTGCTCCAGGCCCTGCCTGCCGAACTGCGCGACAAGGCCTGCCTGTGCCCGCGCTGCGCCGCCGTGGAAGAGCAGTTGAAAACTGCAAGTGGGAGCAACCATCCTGCTCAATTTTGAAAGTTTGCCGCGACTCCTGTGGCAGCGGCTTTAGCCGCGAAGCAGGCGACGCGGTGGCTGGCACCGGCCATGCCGGTGTTCGCGGCTAAAGCCGCTCCCACAGAGTCCCCATAAATCAGAGACTTACATGCGCCTAGACCGCTTCCTCGCCAACCTGCCCTGTTACAACCGTCAGCAAGTGCGCCTGCTGCTGGCACAGCGCCGTGTGCGCCTGGACGGCGAAATGGTCAGCGATCCCAAAGCCGAGGTCCGTGAGTTCAGCCGCGTCGAAGTGGACGATCAATTGCTGCAGGCCGGCCGACCTGCACGCTACCTGATGCTGCACAAACCCACTGGCTGCGTCAGCGCCACGCAAGACCCGCAGCACCGCACCGTGCTCGACCTGCTGCCCGGCGAGTTGCGCGACGACCTGCACATCGCCGGGCGCCTGGACTTCAATACCACCGGCCTGATGATCCTGACCAACGATGGCCAGTGGTCACGGCGCCTGACCCAGCCGGCCACCAAGCAGCCAAAGCATTACCTGGTAGAAACCGAAGACGAGATTGGCGCGCACTATGCGGCCAAGTTCCGCGAAGGTTTGTATTTCGCCTTCGAAGACCTGACCACCCTGCCCGCCCAGCTCGATATCCTCGGCCCGCGCCAGGCGCGGCTGGCAATCGTCGAAGGGCGCTATCACCAGGTCAAGCGCATGTTCGGCCATTTCGGCAACAAGGTGATCGGCCTGCATCGCGAAAGCATGGGGACGATCCGCCTCGATCCTGCCCTGCAACCTGGGGATTTCAGGGCCCTGACGGCCGAAGAAATCGCTTCGGTGTGAATGCCGTAATACAGGCATACGACCGCTGAGCGGCTCAAGTCACAAATTTGCGCAAACAGCACTTGCGGGATCCCCGACCCGCTGCTTGACTCCTAACTCGTCAGTCCGCGAGTGACCAAACAGTCACGCCCGCAGTTCATGACACCTTTTGCCGGCCACCCAAAGCCCAGATGCCTTGGGGCACGGCAGATTGCCCGCCAAAACAATATCGTCGACACGTGTGCGAAGGATCGACACAGGGCCCCCCGATTTATTCAGGCAAATGCCTACCTGTCATAAAGAACGTGCACCCTAGGTGACGCGATTACCCTTTTTGCGCCAGGAGTCGATGACATGAGGCCAGAAATTGCTGTACTTGATATCCAAGGTCAGTATCGGGTTTACACGGAGTTCTATCGCGCGGATGCGGCCGAGAAGACGATCATCCTGATCAATGGTTCGCTGGCCACCACGGCTTCGTTCGCCCAGACGGTGCGTAACCTGCACCCCCAATTCAACGTTGTGCTGTACGACCAGCCGTATGCCGGCAAGTCCAAGCCGCACAACCGCCAGGAACGGCTGATCAGCAAGGAAGACGAGGCGCATATCCTCCTCGAACTGATCGAGCGCTTCCAGTGCGACCACGTCATGTCCTTTTCCTGGGGCGGTGCCTGCACCTTGCTGGCGCTGGCGCACCAGCCGCGGCAGGTGAAAAAGGCGGTGGTCAGTTCGTTCTCGCCGGTGATCAACGAACCGATGCGCGACTACCTGGAGCGTGGCTGCCAGTACCTGGCTGCGTGCGATCGCTACCAGGTCGGCAACCTGGTCAACGACACCATCGGCAAGCACCTGCCATCGCTGTTCAAGCGCTTCAACTACCGGCATGTCAGCAGCCTGGACAGCCACGAGTATGCGCAGATGCACTTCCACATCAACGAAGTGCTGCAGCGTGACCTGGAACGGGCTTTGAGGGGCGCACGCAACATCGACATCCCGGTGCTGTTCATCAATGGCGAGCGCGACGAATACACCACCGTGGAAGATGCACGCGAGTTCGGCAAGCATGTAGGCAACAGCCAGTTCAGCGTGATCCGCGACGCTGGCCACTTCCTCGACATGGAAAACAAGTCTGCCTGTGAAGACACCCGCAACGTCATGCTTGGCTTCCTCAAGCCAACCGTGCGCGAGTCCCGTCAACGTGGTAATTCATACACCCAGGGGCAGCATGCATTGGCCATTTGAGCGCATCGGCGTCCTGTAGCCCACACCCGCAGGTTATGGGTCGCCGACAAGCTTTTTTATAACTTGGGCTTCTATTTCAGGGAGGGTTCTGGTAAAAAGTCCAGCGCAGACGCGGGTATAGTTTAGTGGCAAAACGAAAGCTTCCCAAGCTTTAGTTGAGGGTTCGATTCCCTCTACCCGCTCCACACATAGCATTCCCCGCATGGCGTTCCAGCAACGTCATCGCTGTCAAAAGGAGCCCACGGCTCCTTTTTTCGTTTCTGCCGCCTTCCTTGACTGGGCCCATGGCCGCGCTCGATGTTTTCCGTTCCAATTCGCTTGCAAGCGAAACGGCTTGAAGTGCATATGCTTCATGGATCCGTGAAACATTTCGAAAGGACCACGCATGTTTCTCTCCCGCTGGCTCCCCGGCCTTGCCAACCTGTTGCACTACCGCCGCGAATGGTTCCATGCCGACCTGCAGGCAGGGCTGTCGGTGGCAGCGATCCAGATCCCCATCGCCATCGCCTATGCACAGATCGTCGGCCTGCC
This sequence comes from Pseudomonas sp. LRP2-20, assembly GCF_024349685.1. Classification (NCBI taxonomy): domain Bacteria; kingdom Pseudomonadati; phylum Pseudomonadota; class Gammaproteobacteria; order Pseudomonadales; family Pseudomonadaceae; genus Pseudomonas; species Pseudomonas sp. LR2-20. The sequence goes on from NZ_AP025944.1 coordinate 4,928,422, forward strand.
ACCGCAATACGGCCTGTACGCGTGCGTGCTGCCGATGATGGTGTATGCCCTTATCGGCAGCTCACGCCAGCTGATGGTCGGCCCGGACGCCGCCACCTGCGCGATGATTGCCGGCGCCGTGGCGCCACTGGCCATGGGCGACCCGCAACGCATCGCCGAGCTTTCAGTGATTGTCACGGTGCTGGTCGGGTTGATGCTGATTGTCGCCGGCCTGGCACGTGCCGGCTTTATCGCCAGCTTCTTCTCGCGACCGATCCTGATCGGTTACCTGAACGGCATCGGCCTGAGCCTGATTGCCGGGCAATTGTCCAAGGTCGTGGGCTTCAGGATCGAGGGTGACGGGTTCATCCTCAGCGTGGTCAATTTCTTCCAGCGCCTGAACGAGATCCACTGGATGACCCTGGCCATCGGCCTGGCGGGCCTGGCGCTGCTGATCTGGCTGCCGCGCCGCTACCCTCGCCTGCCGGCGGCCCTGGTGACCGTGGCAGTCTTTACCTTGCTGGCCGGCCTGCTCGGCCTGGACCGTTTCGGCGTCGCCATTCTCGGGCCGGTGCCATCCGGCATCCCCAAGCTCGCCTGGCCCCACAGCAACCTTGATGAAACCAAGGCCCTGCTGCGCGATGCCCTGGGTATTGCCACCGTAAGTTTCTGCAGCGCCATGCTCACCGCACGCAGCTTCGCCGCGCGGCACGGCTATGCGATCAACGCCAACCATGAGTTCGTCGCACTCGGCGTCAGCAACCTGGCCGCTGGCATTTCCCAGGGCTTTGCCATCAGCGGCGCCGACTCGCGCACGGCAGTCAATGACATGGTCGGTGGCAAAAGCCAGCTGGTCGGCATCATCGCGGCACTGGTCATCGCCTTGATCCTGTTGTTCTTTACCGCACCGATGGCCTGGATCCCGCAGGCAGTGCTAGGTGCCGTGCTGCTAATGGCCGGCTGGGGCCTGATCGATATCAAGTCGCTGGGCAGCATCAGACGCCTGAGCCGCTTCGAGTTCTGGCTGTGCCTGCTGACCACGGTCGGTGTGCTCGGCCTGGGCGTGCTGCCGGGCATCGTGTTTGCCGTGACCCTGGCGATCCTGCGCCTGCTCTACACCATCTACCAACCGACCGACGCCGTGCTCGGCTGGCTGCCGGGCACCGAGGGCCAGGTCGACATCCGCAAGAACAAAGACGCCCGCACCGTGCCGGGCCTGGTGGTATACCGCTTCGACGACGCGATCCTGTTCTTCAACGCCGACTACTTCAAGATGCGCCTGCTCGAAGCCGTGCAGAGCCAGGCCCAGCCGCAGGTGCTGCTGTTCGATGCAGAAGCGGTGAGCAGCATTGACGTCAGCGGCATCGCCGCCCTGCGCGAGGTGCGCGATACCCTTGCAGCGCAGGGCATCCACTTTGCAATCGCCCGCGCCCGCGGCACTTTCCTGCGCATGCTGGTGCGCTCGGGGATGGCGCGAGAGATGGAAGACAAGTTGCTGTTCGGCTCGGTGCGGGCGGGGATACGGGCTTATCGGGTTTGGCGGAACAGGAGTCGCAGGGAGCCGGTGGCCGATTGAGGAATCGGACTCCGCACATCCACGGGTTTGTCCCAAGTACGCTTCGCCGAGATGATCGATGTTCAGGTCGCCACGCTTAGGAACTGGGAGCAAGGGCGCAGGGAGCCTACCGGGCCGGCCAAGGCTTTGTTACGTGCCATACGCAACGAGCCTGACCATGTCCTCAGGGCACTTGCCCATTAGTTCAGTATCCCAAACGCTTCAGCAAAACCGCCTCGCTTTCTGCCGGGCGTCGATAAGCACGCAACAACTCTCCCGCCCGGTTGGTGAAGATCCCGTCGACACCGGATTTCAGGTAAACCCGCTCCCACAGGGTCACCACTTGCTTCAGGGCAGTGCGGTAACTGTGGGAGCGGGTTCACCCGCGAAGAGGCCGGCGCAGGCAAGACAAGACGGCAATGTAAACAGCAACCCTCGCACACCTTGCATGACATGCTAAAGTCCCCGCCGTTTCCCGCACCACCGAACGGACCGCCCATGCCAGCTCTCGACGCCCGCCTCGCCTCTTGGCCAGACCTCAACCAGCGCCACCCGTGCACAGCCCTGCTGCTGGGCAACGGCGCCAGTCGCGCGCTGTGGAAACCGTTCGGCTACTTCTCGCTGTACGAAGAGGCCCAGCGCGCCGGGCGCAAGAAGGGCCTGGCGATCAGCGACCAGGCCCTGTTCAAGTCGCTGGGCACCGAGTTGTTCGAGCCGGTGCTGAGCACCCTCAACCACACCGTGCGCGCCAACGCCGCCCTGGCCATCAACTCCACCGCGCCGTTGAACCGCTACTACTCGATCAAGGAAGGCCTGATCCACGCCATCCGCACCCTGCACCTGCCCTGGCCGCTGATGCCCGCCACCACCCTGGCGTCGATCAACCAGGCCCTGCGCGAATACCAAAGCGTCTATACCAGCAACTACGACCTCATTCTGCCTTGGGCCCTGCTGCACGATCCACAGGGCTTCGCCGCGCTGTTCGACGATCAAGGGTTCTTCGACGTACGCCGCACCCGCAGTGAAGGCACCCGCGTGCTGCATCTGCATGGCGGCCTGCACCTGCTCAAGCTGCCCGACGGTAGCACCCGCCAGCGCAGCGCCGACAGCGCCGAGTTGCTGGATGGCTTTGCCGTGAACATTCCTGGCGAGGTGCCGTTGTTCGTCAACGAAGAACGCAGCGACGAGAAACTGCGCGCCATTCGCAACTCGGACTACCTGGCCTGGGGGTTGGGACAACTGGCACAGGAAAGCCAGGGCCTGTGCCTGTTCGGTCAGCATCTCGACAGCACTGACCAGCACCTGGTCGAAGCCATTCGCCAGGCGCGGCCGGCGCGTCTGTCGATTGCCATCCGGCCATTGAGCGAGGCTTCGGTGCTCAACCAGAAACAGCACTTTGTCGAGCGGTTCGGGGACATGACCGGGACGGCGCTGCACTTCTTCGATGCCAGCACGCATCCGTTGGGGTTTGCGGGATTGGCGATCGAGGTGCCGTCAGCGCGTCGCTAGATGACGAGTTCGATACGCGTTCAACGCTCAACCGAAAATGCGCTGATGCGCTCGGGATACATTGACTGACATTGCTACCCGAGCCAGATCTACAATGTCCTGACCAATGGCGTAACTACCCCGCGCCTGCAGCCAGATCAGAACATCCGCAAGATGCCAAAGCGAGGTGCTGCCCTCATGGATGGGTGCCGGGAAACTGTACATATGCGAAAGCATCAACTTGCGCATGTTTTGCCGTGACACGCCGATGATTTCAGCTACGTCAGTCAGCCCCACCAAGTCGGGGGTTGCTTCGATCAAGCGGGCACTGGGCACGGCAGTACGCACATCTCTCAGCGCACTTTCAATGGCCTCCCTGGCAGAGGGCGCTTCACGTACAAAAGTCAATGCCAGGCGGCCAGGCTGCCCAACACCCACCATTGCATCATCACAGCCGGATTCGGCCAGACGCTCCAGCATCGCATCGACGTTTTCGTCTTCGATGAGTTGATATTTCAGGGTGAATTCGTATTCCACTGCTACCTCTCCTCACCAGCTTTGGTCATGCTGCTGGTGCAGTTGTCCACGACGCGCCTGAGCTGACGGGCGAAATTGCCAGGGTTCTTCGGGGTGCTCCAGACGCTGGTAATGCAAAACTCCCCGCAACGGCAATCAGCATCATTCAAGGGGCAATACAGCTTTCCCCAACAATGCCCGCCGCCTACCACCACCGTCCATCCCTGTGACTCAGCGTGCCTCAAGGCCTGCTCGACCTCTTTCTTGGCATGACTGGGGCGTGACATCAGCTTTCTCCAGTGTGGGCTTGTGAATAGCAGGTTGTCAAATGACAACCCACTGAATTGACAAACGATCACGCCACACTACAGAACCCTTCAGAGTCAAAACGGCTGCAGGTTGCTCTTAGGAATTTTCCCACAGGAATACAGGAGCGGTGCTTCAATGCACCCCATCGTGCTGTTGTCAGATCAACTTGTCCGCCTGCAACAACGTCTCCAGGCAATGCTCCTGCACCCCATAAAACGCCTTGAGCTGCCCGATTTTCTCCAGCAATGCCGCGTTGTCGCCCACCTGCCGGCGCTTCACCGCAAGAATCATTTTGTTCTTGTTGGTGTGCTCCAGGGAGATGAACTCGAACACCTTGGTCTCGTAACCACAGGCTTCCAGATACAACGCGCGCAGGCTGTCGGTGAGCATCTCGGCCTGCTGCCCCAGGTGCAGCCCGTATTGCAGCATCGGCTGCAGCAGCCCCGGGCTGTGCAGTTGCGGGCGGATCTGTTTGTGGCAGCACGGCGAGCACATGATGATCGCGGCGTTGCAGCGGATGCCGGTGTGGATGGCGTAGTCGGTGGCGATGTCGCAGGCGTGCAAGGCAATCATCACCTCGATGGCCTCGGGCACCACGCTGCGCACGTCGCCGCACTGGAATTCCAGGCCCGAATGCTCCAGGCGCTGGGCGGCGGCATTGCACAGGTCGACCATGTCCTGGCGCAGCTCCACCCCGGTCACCTGTGCCTCGCGGCTCAGGGTGTTGCGCAGGTAGTCATGCATGGCGAAGGTCAGGTAACCCTTGCCCGAACCAAAGTCCGCGACCCGCAGCGGCTGCTCGGCCGACACCGGGGCGTTGGCCAGGGCGTGGTCGAAGACTTCGATGAACTTGTTGATCTGCTTCCACTTGCGCGACATCGACGGGATCAGCGCGCCTTGGGCATCGGTCACGCCCAGGTCACGCAGAAATGGCCGCGACAGCGCCAGGTAGCGTTTCTTCTCGCGGTCATGGCCGCTGTTGGCAGCCGCCTCGCGTGGCGCCTGCGCGCCATGGCGCTGCAGCATCGGCTTGCCCTTCTTGCTGAAGGTCAGCTGCACTTCGCCATCGGCCTCGAACAGGTGGGCATTGCGAAAGCTCTCCGGCAGCAGCTCGGCAACCAGCGCCTGGGCCTGGTCCAGCGGCAGGTTGCGAGTGATGTCGCGGGTCTGGTGGCGGTAGACCAGCGACAGCTGGGCCTGGCCCTTCACCAGCAGCGGCTTGGCGATGATGCGCTGCAAGGTCTGGTCGGTACCGACATGGCGCGCCAGCACCAGCTTGACCAAGGTGTTGCCGTGCAGGGCGGCGCTCAGCAGGTCGAGGAACTGGGCGCGCGCATCCGGCGCGGTGGAAGCGGAAGTACTGGCGGACATGGAGAAAAGCAGCCTTGGGTAGCGGAGCGCACATTCTACCGTGTGCCAAGGCCCCTGTGGGAGCGGGCTTGCCCCGCGAACAACGGCGAAGCCGGTGCCATCCACCGCAGTGCCTGCTTCGCGGGCCAAGCCCGCGCCCACAGAGACCGTAGCGCCTTCCGGTTCAGTCGAGAATCACCAGACGGTTAGGCAGTTCGTTGCGTGTGTGAGTGCGCGGCACGTGTTCGCACAGCAGCTCACCGCACGCCTCGATGCACTCGACAAAGCCCTGCAAGGTCCGCCCTTGGCGCACCTGCTCGGTGAAACGCGCAACCATCGCTGCCCGGGCCTTGGCATCGAGATGTTGGTCGATGCCTTGGTCGACCAGGATTTCCACATGCCGCTCGGCCTCGGCGACAAAGATCAGCACCCCTGTGGCCCCCTCCGTGCCCTGCAGGTTCTGCTCGCGAAACTGCTGGCGCGCCAGGCTCGAAGCGCGCCAGCGGCGCAAGGCTGCAGGGATCAGCAGGGCTGCCAGGCGCGGGCTGCGCAGCAGCAGGCACAAGCCGATGAACAGCAGCATGTTGGCGACCAGCAGCCCGCGCACACCTGGCCAGCCGAACAAGCCGTGCAGCAGGCCGGGCATGGCCAGCGCCAGCACTGCAGCCCACAACAGTGGCAGGTAAGCGTAGTCATCGGCGCGACGCGCCAGCACGGTCACCAGCTGCGCATCGGTGCGCCGTTCCACACGGGCAATGGCCTCGGCCACCTGGCGGTGTTCGTATTCGTTGAGGGAAGTCATGCCGTCGGTCTCTTCAGCGTTCTTATAGTTGTTGTCCCGGCATTCGGGGCTTCCTCCGCGGCCGACATATTCAGGCATAATCCGCCGCTGGATGAATTACCGGCGAATCGTACAACAATAGCCGCCTGAAAACTTCGGCCACGCACGTATCACCATGGATACGGCAAGGGCCTCGACAATGGAATTGATGATGAAACTGTCTTTGCTGGGCCTGGCCATGGGCCTTGCCAGCCAGGCGGCCCTTGCCGCCCCTACCGCCCCGCCCTTGCAGGACAAGCAGGCGTTCATCGACCATCTGATCAGCCAGATGACTGAAGCCGAGAAGATCGGCCAGTTGCGCCTGATCAGCATCGGCCCGGAAATGCCCCGCGACAAGATCCGCGAAGAAATCGCCGCCGGGCGCATCGGCGGCACCTTCAACTCGCGCACCGCTCCCGAGAACCGGCCGATGCAGGACGCTGCCATGCGCAGCCGCCTGAAGATCCCGATGTTCTTCGCCTACGACACCATCCACGGCGAACGCACCATCTTCCCGATCGGCCTGGGCCTGGCTGCCAGCTGGGACATGGACGCCATCGCCAAGGTCGGCCGCACCTCGGCCATCGAAGCGTCGGCCGACGCCCTGGACATGACCTTCGCGCCAATGGTCGACATCGCCCGCGACCCACGCTGGGGCCGCACCAGTGAAGGCTTCGGCGAAGACACCTACCTGACCTCGAAGATCGGCCAGGTGATGGTCCGCTCGTTCCAGGGCAGCAGCCCGGCAAACCCCGACAGCATCATGGCCATCGTCAAGCACTTCGCCCTGTACGGCGCAGTCGAGGGCGGGCGCGACTACAACACGGTCGATATGAGCCTGCCGAAGATGTACAACGACTACCTGCCGCCCTACCGTGCTGCGCTCGACGCAGGTGCCGGCGGGGTGATGGTGGCGCTCAACTCGATCAACGGCGTGCCGGCCACCTCCAACACCTGGCTGATGAACGACCTGCTGCGCAAGCAGTGGGGCTTCAAGGGCGTCACCATCAGTGACCACGGCGCCATCCAGGAACTGATCCGCCACGGTGTCGCCCGCGACGGCCGTGAAGCCGCCAAGCTGGCGATCAAGGCCGGCATCGACATGAGCATGAACGACACCCTGTACGGCGAAGAGCTGCCAGGGCTGCTGAAGTCCGGCGAGGTGACCGAGCACGAGCTTGACCAGGCCGTGCGCGAGGTGCTCGGCGCCAAGTACGACATGGGCCTGTTCAAGGACCCGTACGTGCGCATCGGCAAGGCCGAAACCGACCTGAAAGACTACTACGCCGACAACCGCCTGCACCGCGACGCGGCCCGCGACGTGGCGCGCCGCAGCCTGGTACTGCTGGAAAACCGCAACCAGACCCTGCCGCTGAAAAAGGCCGGCACCATCGCCCTGGTCGGCCCGCTGGCCGATGCCCCGATCGACATGATGGGCAGCTGGGCTGCAGACGGCAAGCCGATGCATTCGGTTACCGTGCGCGAGGGCCTGCGCCGCGCTGTCGAGGGCAAGGCCAAGCTGGTGTACGCCAAGGGCTCCAACGTCACGGGCGACAAGGCGATCCTCGATTACCTGAACTTCCTCAACTTCGATGCCCCGGAAATCGTCGATGACCCACGCCCTGCGGCGGTGTTGATCGATGAAGCGGTCAAAGCCGCCAAGCAGTCCGATGTGGTGGTGGCTGTGGTCGGCGAGTCGCGTGGCATGTCCCACGAGTCGTCGAGCCGCACCACCCTGGAAATCCCGGCCAGCCAGCGCGAGCTGATCAAGGCCCTGAAGGCAACCGGCAAGCCGCTGGTGCTGGTCCTGATGAACGGCCGCCCACTGTCGATCAGCTGGGAGCGTGAGCAAGCCGACGCCATCCTCGAAACCTGGTTCTCCGGCACCGAAGGCGGCAACGCCATCGCCGACGTGCTGTTTGGCGACTACAACCCATCGGGCAAGCTGGCCATCACCTTCCCGCGCTCGGTCGGGCAGATCCCGATGTACTACAACCACACACGCATCGGCCGGCCGTACACCCCAGGCAAGCCGGGCAACTACACCTCGCAGTACTTCGAAGAACCCAACGGCCCGCTGTACCCGTTCGGCTATGGCCTGAGCTACAGCAGCTTCGAGCTGTCGGGCCTGACCCTGTCGAACAAGGACCTCAAGCGTGGCGACACCCTGGAGGCCAAGGTGACGGTGAAGAACACCGGCAAGCTCGACGGCGAGACGGTGGTGCAGCTGTACCTGCAGGATGTGTCGGCGTCGATGAGCCGCCCGGTCAAGGAGCTGAAAAACTTCCAGAAACTGATGCTCAAGGCCGGTGAGTCGCGGACCTTGACCTTCCGCATCAGCGAGGACGACCTTAAGTTCTACAATGGCCAGTTGCAGCGGGTGGCCGAGCCTGGTGAGTTCAATGTCCAGGTCGGGCTGGATTCCGAGGCTGTGCAGCAGAAGAGCTTCGAACTGCTGTAACTGATTGGTCGCCAGCGCTGGCCCTTTCGCGGGACAAGCCCGCTCCCATCAAATCTGACTGTGTGCAGAACACGGGTGGGAGCGGGCTTGCCCGCGAAAGGGCCGGACCCGATATTCCTTCAGTTGGATCCGCCCCATGCCCTATTCCTTTCGCGCCCTGCGTTTGGGGGTGATCACTCTGCTGATCGTGCTCGGCACCGTTCTCAGCGCCGGCTGGGCCATGCACCAGGCCAAACGCCAGGCAATGGAAGACGACGCCCTGCGCGCCAGCCAGCAGCTGGTGCTGTACGCCAATGCCCTGCACACCCTGATCGATCGCTACCGCGCCCTGCCCGCCGTGCTGGCCCTGGACCCGGAGCTGATCGACGCCCTGCGCGGCCCGGTCAGCGAGCCGGTGCAGCACGCGCTCAACCTCAAGCTCGAACGCATCAACGGCGCCGCCAACTCCTCGACCCTGGAGTTGCTCGACCGCACCGGGCTGGCCGTAGCCGCCAGCAACTGGCGCCTGCCGACCACCTACGTAGGCTCCAACTACGGCTTTCGCCCCTACTTCAAACAGACCCGCAGCCAGGGTAGCGGCCGCTTCTATGCGGTGGGCGTGACCAGTGGCGTGCCAGGCTACTTCCTGTCCAGTGCAGTCAGCGACGAACAGGGGCGCTTCCTCGGCGCCATGGTGGTCAAGCTGGAATTCCCCGAGCTTGAGCGCGAATGGCGCCAGGGCAGCGACATCCTGCTGGTCAGTGACGCCCGCGGCATTACCTTCATCGCCAACCAGGACGGCTGGCGCTACCGCGAACTCAAACCGCTCAGCGGCGCCGACCGCGCCGAGCTTGGCGAAACTCGCCAATACGACAAACAGCCGCTGGTGCCGCTTCAGCACCAGGTACTTACCCGCTTCGCCAGCAACAGTTACCTGAGCCGCGTGCAGGGCCCCGACGGCCCCGCCGAATACCTCTGGGAAAGCCTGCCGCTGGAAGGCGAGGACTGGACCTTGCACCTGCTGCGCAAGCCGCAGGTCGAAGCCGCTGGCCGCAACGCGGCACTGGGCGCCGCCGCTGTGTGGTTGAGCCTGGTGTTCGCCGCGCTGTTCGTCAGCCAGCGCCTGCGCCTGGCCCGCCTGCGCCAGCGCAGCCGCGAAGAGCTCAAGCGCCAGGTCGAGGAACGCACCCGCGAGCTGCGCACCGCCCAGGAAGGCCTGGTGCAGTCAGCCAAGCTGGCGGCGCTGGGGCAGATGTCGGCGGCCATGGCCCACGAAATCAACCAGCCGCTGACCACCCAGCGCATGCAGCTGGAAACCCTGCGCCTGCTGCTCGACCACGGCCGCTACGACGACGCACGCAAGGCCCTCGAACCGCTGGAGCAGATGCTCACGCGCATGGCCGCGCTGACCAGCCACCTGAAGACCTTCGCCCGCAACAGCCCGGTCGGCTTGCGCGAGCGCCTCGACCTGGCCACCGTGGTCGACCAGGCCCTGCACCTGCTGGACACCCGCATTCGCAGCGAGGAAGTCGAGGTGGCCCTGTACCTGGCCCGCCCAGCCTGGGTTCGGGGCGATGCGATTCGCCTCGAACAGGTACTGATCAACCTGCTGCGCAACGCCCTCGACGCCATGGCCGACAAAAGCTACAAGCGCCTGGAGGTCCGCATCGAACCTGAGCACGAGCAGTGGCGCCTGAGCGTGCTGGATTCCGGCGGCGGTATTGCCGAATCGGACCTGGCGAAAGTCTTCGACCCGTTTTTCACCACCAAGCCGGTGGGCGAAGGCCTGGGCCTGGGCCTGGCGATTTCCTATGGCATCATCGTCGAAGCCGGCGGCCAGTTGCACGCCGAGAACCTGCCGGGTGGTGCCCGCCTGAGCCTGACCCTGCCCCGTGACCTGGAGCCTGTATGTTGAATTCGGTGATCGTCGTCGATGATGAAGCCAGCATCCGCACTGCAGTCGAGCAGTGGCTGAGCCTGTCGGGCTTCAGCGTGCAGCTGTTCGCTCGCGCCGAAGACTGCCTGGCCCAGCTGCCCACGCACTTTGCCGGGGTGATCATCAGCGACGTCCGCATGCCGGGCATGGGTGGCCTGCAACTGCTCGGACGCCTGCAGGCGGATGACCCGGACCTGCCGGTGATCCTGCTGACCGGCCATGGCGATGTGCCAATGGCGGTCGAAGCGATGCGCAACGGCGCCTACGATTTCCTCGAAAAGCCCTTCACCCCTCAGCACTTGCTGGGCAGCCTGCGCCGCGCCCTGGAGAAACGCCAGCTGGTCCTGGAGAACCGCCGCCTGCATGAACAGGCCGACCTCAAGTCGCGCCTGGAAGCAACCCTGCTGGGTATGTCGCAAGGCCTGCAGCAGCTACGCCGGCAGGTGCTCGACCTGGCCAACCTGCCGGTCAATGTGCTGATCCGCGGCGAAACCGGTAGCGGCAAGGAGCGCGTGGCGCGCTGCCTGCACGACTTCGGACCGCGTGCCGACAAACCGTTCGTCGCGCTCAACTGCGCGGCCATTCCCGAATCGCTGTTCGAAGCCGAACTGTTTGGTCACGAAAGCGGTGCATTCACCGGCGCCCAGGGCAAACGCATAGGCAAACTGGAATACGCCAACGGCGGTACCGTGTTCCTCGATGAAATCGAGAGCATGCCGCTGGCCCAGCAGGCCAAGCTGTTGCGGGTGATCCAGGAGCAGAAGCTGGAGCGGTTGGGGGCCAACCAGAGCATCAGCGTCGACCTGCGAATCGTTGCCGCAACCAAGCCTGACTTGCTCGAAGAGGCACGCGCCGGGCGTTTTCGCGAAGACCTGGCCTATCGCCTGAACGTGGCGGAACTGCGCCTGGCGCCGTTGCGTGAGCGGCGTGAGGATATCCCGCTGCTGTTCGAGCACTTTGCCCGGGCGACGGCCGAGAAGCTTGGACGCCAGACGCCGGCATTGTCGGGCGCGCAGCTGGCGCAATTGCTCACCCATGACTGGCCGGGCAACGTGCGTGAGCTGGCCAATGCGGCGGAGCGCCATGCGTTGGGGCTGGGCTCACCGAACATCGAGGCGGTGCCCGCAGGGCAATCGCTGGTCGAGCAGATCGAGGCCTTCGAGGCCCAGTGCCTGCGAGCGGCGCTGCGTCAGCATGGCGGGGAGATCAAGGCGGTGATGGAGGCCTTGCAGCTGCCTCGGCGAACGTTGAACGAGAAGATGCAACGGCATGGTTTGGTGCGTGAAGACTTTATCGCGCGGCAGTAGGCGGAAATCCGCTTATCGCCTGACATCAATAGGCAAATATCCGCTCATTTCCAGACCATCCCGGGGCTGCTTTGCAGCCCTTCGCGGGCAAGCCCGCTCCCACAGAGGGAGCTGCTGGCTCAAGCAGCATGCGGCCCCTGTGCCCGCGAACGCCCCCATTTGGATCGTTGCGCACCCATTTGGCACACCTTCTGCAACTGCCCTGGCAAGCTGCGCTTCGGCGCGCTCCACAAAAACAACGAGAAGGTATCCCTGATGGATAACGCCACCTCCCTGCCAGCCGGGGCGGCCGTCGCGCCCGCCGCTGAAAAAACCACCACCAGCCGCCTCAAGTCGATCTTCAGTGGTTCCATCGGCAATATGGTCGAATGGTACGACTGGTACGTCTACGCCGCATTCTCGCTGTACTTCGCCAAGGCCTTCTTCCCCGCTGGCGACTCCACCGCACAACTGCTCAATACCGCCGCAATCTTCGCCGTGGGCTTCCTGATGCGCCCGATCGGTGGCTGGCTGATGGGCCTGTATGCCGATCGCAAGGGTCGCAAAGCCGCCCTGATGGCTTCGGTGCTGCTGATGTGCGCCGGCTCCCTGGTGATCGCCCTGACCCCGGGCTATGAAACCATCGGCGTCGCGGCGCCGGTCCTGCTGGTCGTCGCACGCCTGATGCAGGGCCTGTCGGTGGGCGGCGAATACGGTACCTCGGCCACCTACCTGAGCGAGATGGCCAGCAAGGACCGCCGTGGCTTCTTCTCAAGCTTCCAGTACGTGACGCTGATCTCCGGCCAGCTCATCGCCCTGGCGGTGCTGATCATCCTGCAACAGACCCTGACCACCGAGCAGCTGTATGCCTGGGGCTGGCGCGTACCCTTCGTGATCGGCGCGCTGTGCGCGGTGGTTGCGCTTTACCTGCGCCGCGGCATGGAAGAAACCGCCTCCTTCACCAAGAAGGAAAAGGCCAAGGAAAGCCTGATGCGCACGCTCATGCGCCACCCTAAAGAGCTGATGACCGTGGTTGGCCTGACCATGGGCGGCACCCTGGCCTTCTACACCTACACCACTTACATGCAGAAGTACCTGGTCAACACCGTGGGCATGAGCATCAGTGATTCGACCACCATCTCGGCGGCCACGCTGTTCCTGTTCATGTGCCTGCAGCCGGTGATCGGTGGCCTGTCCGACAAGATCGGCCGTCGCCCGATCCTGATCGCCTTCGGCGTACTCGGCACCCTGTTCACCGTGCCGATCCTCAGCACCCTGCACACCATTCAGACCTGGTGGGGCGCGTTCTTCCTGATCATGGCAGCGCTGATCATCGTCAGCGGCTACACCTCGATCAACGCGGTGGTGAAGGCCGAGCTGTTCCCTACCGAAATCCGCGCCCTGGGCGTCGGCCTGCCATACGCGCTGACCGTGTCGATCTTCGGCGGCACCGCCGAGTACGTGGCCCTGTGGTTCAAGAGCGCTGGCATGGAAAGCGGCTTCTACTGGTACGTCACGGCATGCATCGCCTGCTCGCTGCTGGTGTACGCGACCATGAAGGACACCAAGCAGCATTCGCGGATTACTACTGACTGACAGTATTCAGCGATTGAGAGGGGGTGTTCCGTAATACGGACACCCCCTTTTTTGTGGCTACCAGGGGTTTGCCTGGAGATCTTCAGCGCTTATGAGATCGAGCGCCGCCCGCGCGGCGCATCGCGAGCTGCGCTCGCTCCTACGTTTGTTTCGGGCCAATTATTCCTGTGAGATTTGCACGCGAACCCTTTGGTGCTCGACGCGATATCGTGTCGTACCAACAAAGCGGTCGCGCGCGCCTGTCACAGAGATTACTGGCCCGAAACAAACGTAGGAGCGAGCGCAGCTCGCGATGCGCCGCGCGGGCGGCGCTCGATTTCAGCCCACACCACCGTTCAGTCAGGCACTCACGACATCTCTAACACCTGACGCGGCTCACGGCGCTGGTACCAGCTCGCCATCAGCACCAGCACCAGCAGCACACCACCCAGCACCGCGGAAGAACCGATGGTGCCGAAGTCCAGGCCGCCCTTCTCGTGCGGTTTGGTCAGCACGTCGCCAAGGGTGGCGCCAAACGGGCGGGTCAGCACGAAGGCTACCCAGAACAGCACCACGCCCGGGATACGCGTCCAATAGCGGGCCAGTACCACCAAGGCGATGGCGCTGCCAACCAGCAATGCACCGCCCGCAAAGCCCAGGCCCGAATCATCCGCCAGGTAATCGCCCAGCGCGGTTCCCAAGGTGTTGGAGAACAGGATCGCCACCCAGTAGAAGATTTCACCGGTGCGGTTCTTGATACGGGTGACGTCAAGCGGGTTGCCGCTCAGGCGCCAGACCAGGAAGGTCAGCAGCAAGGTACCGATCAGGATTGCCGAGCCCGTGGCATAGCCCAGACCCAGGGTGCGGTCCATGAAGTCGGACATGGTGGTGCCCGCAGTACTGGTGGAGAGGATCACCAGCCAGTACAGCATCGGGTGATAGCGACGCGAAAACAGCTGACCGAACAACGTCACCAGGAACACGCTGATCAGCACCATGGAGCTGACCGCATAGCCAACGTTGAGGGTCATCGACAGCAGATCACCGGCTGTTTCGCCAAGGGTGGTGGCGCAGATCTTCATGACCCAGAAGACCAAGGTGATTTGCGGAAGTTTGTTCATTGTCACCGCTCCGGAATTAGGTGCGGCGATGGTGCTGAGCAAGGCCTGAAAAATCGGTTGGCGATATATGAAAAAAGCGTCATACGTTGTTACAAATTAAGATTTTTCGTTCTTAACCGCCGATTAATCCCGCTCCCTCAATCTGCAATGGCTGGCGAAGCATTGCGCTCGCCCTGGGTTCGAATCTCCTGAAGAAGTGGCTGCAGCATACGCTGACTTGCAGCGTGTGCGGACCAATACATCTATTAATTCGATTTTTAGGCGTTATTTTTTGCGCTTTTTAATCAAATTAATAGGCGTAGCATTGAACCCATAGAAACAAACAACCTCTCGCACCAAAGGAGCAACGACCATGAAAAGCAAACTGATCCTCACCCTGGCCCTCTCGGTATTCGCTGCTGGCGCATTTGCCGAAGACGGTTTCGACCGCACCAACGCCCACACCTTCACCGCCGCCCAGACGCAATCGGCCACCTACGCAGAAGACGGTTTTGACCACACTGGCGCACAACGCTTCGCTGAAGACGGCTTCGACCGCACTGGTGGCCAACGCTTCGCCGAAGACGGCTTCGACCGCACTGGTGGCCAACGCTTCGCCGAAGACGGCTTCGACCGCACTGGCGGCCAACGCTTCGCCGAAGACGGCTTCGACCGCACTGGTGGCCAACGCTTCGCCGAAGACGGCTTCGACCGCACTGGCGGCCAACGCTTCGCCGAAGACGGCTTCGACCGCACCAACAGCCACCGCATCAGTTGATCCCTGTTGTGTGCTACCAGCCCGGCCTCGGCCGGGCTTGATCATTTCCAGGCGGCCCAAGGCTTGGCACACTAGGCGCCTCGCACCCAGGATGTAGCCAGATGTACTACTACGAACCCGCCAAAGGCCACGGCCTGCCCCACGACCCGTTCAACGCCATCGTCGGCCCACGCCCGATCGGCTGGATCTCTTCGCAGAGCCAGGACGGCCAGTTGAACCTCGCGCCTTACAGCTTCTTCAACGCCTTCAACTACATTCCACCGATCATCGGTTTCTGCAGCGTCGGGCGCAAAGACAGCCTGAACAACATCGAGCAGACCGGCGAATTCGTCTGGAACCTGGCCACCCGCCCGCTGGCCGAGCAGATGAACCAGAGCTGCGCGGCTGTTGCCGCCGATATCAACGAGTTCGAACTCAGCGGCCTGACTGCGGCGCCATCGAGTATCGTCAAGGTGCCACGGGTGGGCGAAACGCCGGTGGCCTTCGAGTGCAAGGTGACTCAGATCGTCCAGCTCAAGCGCGCCGACCAGGAACCGGTGCCGAGTTGGCTGATTCTTGGTGAAGTGGTGGCAGTGCACATTGCCGAGCACCTGCTGAAGAACGGTATCTACGATACCGCTGCCGCCGAACCGATCCTGCGTGGCGGTGGCCCGGCGGATTACTTCGAGTTGGGCAACCTGTTCAAGATGGCTCGCCCACAGGCCTGATCACCAGATCAGTTCGCCTTCCTCGCCCACGCCCTGCAGGCGTGCGAGTTCGGCGCAGGCGGCCTCGTCGGCCGCCATGGCGCTTTTGAACACTTGCTCGTCGAGCACCTTGTGAAAGCGTGGTGCGCCGCCCATGCCCAGTGCCTTGACCGCGATAGCGGCGTTGTAGCCACCGCCTTCCACCGGGACCATCGCCGATACCGCTTCGAAATGCGGGAATTCTCTACGTGCCATGTTGCCATCCGCCTGTTGATCGAGGGGCGGCATTCTAACCGTGTTTCAATCGAAGGTATGCAAGTCGAGGCTGCTGACGACCTGCGCCTGAACCAGCTCGCCGAACACATTGAGGGTGGGCGAGGCGAAGTAGCCACTCATCGCCTGCTGATCCTGCCAGCTGCCACTGAGCAGCCACAGGTCGGCATCGGCCTGGGAGCGCTGCACGGTGAAGCTCAGGCAACCCGGTGTGCGCAAGGATGGCTCCAGCAGGTCGCGCAAGCGGGCGCCGAGCTCTGCGGAACGACCGCTGCTGGCGCGGATGAAAGCCAGATGGGTGACCGGTTGTCGTAGGGTCATTGCTTGATCTCCTTGAAGCAGGCGGGCGGAAAAACCAGGCTGCCAAGGTTAGGGGCTGGCGCGCGCGACGCGTTAGGCCATTACTGCTCACCGATTGCCTGATCCTGCAGCACGGCAGGATCAGGCAATCGACGTGCAGCTTTCGACTAGCGCCCGCCATTGCCCAAACCTATGCTGCGTCGGTCAGCAGAGGAAAGCCATCATGACCACCGCCCCGTCCATCGACCCGACTCTGGAAGTGCAACGCCAGGAACTGGCCGAGCTGATTCGCAAGCACGCCGGTGAGCCCTATGGCCCCGCCTCGGCCATCGACGACCTCTACCTGGTGCGCTACACCGAGAACGTTCGATCTGTGCCGACCTTGGCCCAACCCGCTTTGTGCATCCTGGCGCAGGGCAGCAAGAGCCTGTTCCTCGGCGACGAACAGTACGCCTACGACCCGTTGCACTACATGGTGGTTTCGGTGACCTTGCCGCTGAGCGGCGTGAAGCTGGACGCCAGCCCGGAGAACCCTAGCCTGGGTATCCGCATGGACCTCGACCCTCCCGAAATCAGCCAGTTGATCGCAGAGAGCGGGCCGATGCTGGTGCCCAACCTGCCCTCTGGCCGTGGCCTGTATGTGGAGCGCACCGATCCACAGCTGCTCGACGCGTTGCTGCGGCTGATCCGCCTGCTGGATTCACCGCGCGACATCGGCATGCTGGCGCCGCTCATTCGTCGCGAGATTCTCTACCGCCTGCTGCGTGGGCCGCAGGGTTATCGCCTGTACGAAATTGCCCTGGCCAACAGCCAGACTCACAGGGTGTGCCAAGCCATCACCTGGCTCAACCAGAACTTCCAGCAGCCGCTGCGCATCGAGGACCTGGCCCGCGAGGTCAACCTCAGCACCTCGACCTTGCATCACCGTTTCAAGGCCGTGACTTCCATGAGCCCGTTGCAGTACCAAAAGCAACTGCGCCTGCAGGAGGCGCGGCGGCTGATGCTCAACGACGGCCTGGAAGCGGCGGTAGCGGGCTATCGGGTGGGGTACGAAAGCCCGTCGCAGTTCAGCCGCGAGTACAGCCGGCTATATGGCGCACCACCGATTCGAGATGTCGCAAGGTTGCGCGCCAGTGCGGGTTGATATCAGCCCGCGACCGCTGCCTGCCACTGGTTCTGATCAACCTGGATCAGCGTCGGCCCCTTGCGTTCCACTGCCCTGCCCAGCGCAGCCTGCAGTTGCTCGACATCGGCCACATGCTCGGCGTCGGCGCCCAACGCCCGCGCCACGCCGATGAAGTCCGGGGTATGGATGTCCACGCCAACCGGCTCGATGGCCCGGTTGACCATGTACTTCTTGATTTCCTCGTAGCCTTGGTTGTTCCACAGCAAAACGATCAGCGGCACCTGAGCCTCGACTGCGCTGGCCAGCTCCGGCAGGGTGAACTGCATGCCGCCATCGCCAATCAGGCATACCGCAGGTGCTCGCTCGCTGATCTGTTCGGCGCAGCCCAACCAGGCGCCCATCGCCGCCGGCAAGGCGTAACCCAGGGTGCCGTAACCGGTGGAAGCATTGAACCAGCGGCGTGGCGCCGGCATGTCCAGGGTCAGGTTGCCGGTGTACACCGGCTGGGTCGAATCACCGACCAGGATGGCGTTGGGCAGCCGCTCCAGGATGCCAGTCAGCAACCGGGTCTGGCTCAGCGTCGGCTGGTCCCAGCTTGCCGCCAACGACTCGCGCAAGCGCTGCGCACGGCCCCCCCCCCAGCCCTCGGCGCGCACCGGCGACGGCAGCTGCCGCAAGGCTTCGAGCACGGCCTGGGCGGCAAGCTCGGCATCCGCCACCAGTGCCAGCTCGGGCAGGTAATTGCGCACGGTCTGGTCCGGGTCGATATCGATGCGCAGCAAACTGCCGGGGATCTTGAAGCCACCCTTGAAAGTCACGTCATAGTCGGTCTCGGCCAGTTCGGTGCCGATCGCCAGCACCACATCGGCCTCTTCCACCAGCTCACGGGTGGCAACCAGCGATTGGGTCGAACCGATCTGCAACGGGTGGCTGGCCGGCAGCAGGCCCTTGGCATTGATGGTCAGCGCCACCGGCGCCTGCAAGTGCTCGGCCAGCAGCGCCAGTGGCGCGCCCGCAGCCAGCGCACCACCACCGGCGAGGATCAGCGGCCGACGTGCCTTGGCCAGGCGCTCGGCCATGGCGGCCACTGCCTGGGGGGCGGCGCCAGCACGGGCACTGCGCACAGGGCGGCCCGGCAGCAGGTGATCAGCGGGCTCGACCAGCACGTCCAGGGGGATCTCGATGTGCACCGGGCGCGGGCGGGCGCCGTCGAACACGGCGAAGGCGCGGGCCAGCACCTGCGGCAGGTCATCGGCGCTCATCAGCGTCTGCGAGAACGCCGCCACGCCCGACACCAGCGCGGACTGGTTCGGCAGCTCGTGCAGCTTGCCGCGACCACCGCCCAGTTGATCCCGCGACTGCACGCTGGAAATCACCAGCATCGGGATCGAATCGGCATAGGCCTGGCCCATGGCGGTGGTGATGTTGGTCATCCCCGGGCCAGTAATGATGAAGCACACGCCAGGCTTGCCACGGGTACGCGCATAGCCATCAGCCATGAAGCCGGCGCCCTGCTCGTGGCGCGGGGTGATGTGGCGGATCGACGAGCCCGCCAGGCCACGGTAGAGCTCCACGGTGTGTACGCCGGGGATGCCGAAGACATGGTCCACGCCATAGCCTTCAAGGAGTTTGACCAGTACTTCGCCACAGGTAGCCATCGGGTTTCACCTAAGATCTTGTTGGGGAGCATCTTGTTGGAATCTGCGCCCATTGGACCCAAGGCATGGCTACCGCCACAATGCAAAAAAACACATACTAGCCATGTCCTGTAATCATGGCTCAGCGCAATGAAACGGCTACCGCCCCTGCCCGCCCTGCACACCTTCCTGGTCACCGCCCAGCACTGCAATTTCACCCGTGCCGCGCAGCAGCTGCACATTACCCAGGGGGCCGTAAGCCGGCAGATCGCCGGGCTTGAGGAGCACCTGGGCTACGCCTTGTTCCAGCGCCAGGCCCGTGGCCTGAGCCTGACCCGCGAGGGCCAGGACTGGCTGCCACGGGTGCAGCAGATCTTTGGCCTGATCGAACAAGGTGTACGCGAAGTGGGCGGGCGCAGCGCCACCTTGCAGCTCAAGGCTCCGACCTGCGTGATGCGCTGGCTGCTGCCGCGGCTGATGGAATGGCAGGCGCTGCGGCCCGACGTGCCGGTGGAGCTGACCACCACGGTGCAGCACGGGGTGGATTTTCGCCGTGAAGGTTTCGATGCCGCCGTGGTCTATGGCGAGGCGCCGAACCATGGGCTGCGAGTGCGCAAGCTGTTCGACGAGCAGCTCACGCCGGTGTGCGCACCGTCGCTGTTGAATGGGCCGATCGCGCTGCACCAGATCCAGGACCTGGCGCGCCATATGCTGCTGCACCCGTCACGGGATGAGCATGACTGGCGGCTGTGGCTGCAGGCAGCAGGCGTGCTGCTGGAGGCCCAGGGCCCGAAGCAGCATTTCGAAACCCTGGACATGGCGATGGCCATGGCATCCCAAGGCACTGGCGTGGCGATTGGTGACTGGTCGCTGATTGGGGATGACCTACTCAGCGGGCGGTTGTGCATGCCGTTTGCGCTGAAGGTTAAAACCGGTAAAGGGTATTACCTGGCGAGCCAGGCGAAGAGCCTGCCGCCGGGGCTGGTGGAGTTGCTGGATTGGCTTGAAGATCGCGCCAATCCTCGACTGTAGGAGCGGCCTTGCCGGGGCGCTCCTACAGAAAAACCAGACGATTCAGTAGCCGACGGTAAAGCGCTGGCGCGAGTGCGCCGGTTTCTCCAGCTCATCGAGCATCGCGATGGCGAAGTCGGCAAAGGTGATCCAGCTCTTGCCATCCGCACCGATCAGCAGATGGTCCTTGCCCAGCGTGTAGTGCCCACTGCGCTCACCTTCGACGAACTCCGCCGACGGCGACAGGAAGGTCCAGTCCAGCGTCGGCTCCTGGCGCAGCACCTCGAGAAAACGCACGCCGGCAGTGGCTTCTGCCTTGTAGGCTTCAGGGAAGTCGGGGCTGTCGATCACACGGTGGCCGGAAGGCAGCAGCAGGCTACCGGCACCGCCCACCACCAACAGGCGCTTGACCCCGGCGCGCTTGACCGGTTCGATGACGGCGTGGGGTTCAAGGGTCGAGAAATGCGCTGCACTCAGCACCGCGTCGACACCCGCAACCGCCTGCTGCAAAGCGGCACTGTCCTTGGCATCCAGCGCCCGGGTAGTTACACCATCACGCCCCTGCAGCTTCGAGGGGTCGCGGGCGATGGCCACGACGCTGTGACCACGGCGCAGGGCTTCTTCCAGCAATTGGCTGCCGGCACGGCCGGTGGCACCGATGATTGCGATCTTGCTCATGGGTAGGTTCTCCAGCAGTTGAACAACGAATGCACACAGCTTAGTTGCCCGATCCATGACAAAAAATGCGATGCTCAGACATAGTTTGTTTCTGAAATCGGGCAAATCATGGACCGTCTCAACGCCATGCGCGTTTTCGTCACCGTCGTCGACCTGGGCAGCCAGTCGGCAGCGGCAGACCATCTGCAGCTGTCGCGGCCAGTGGTGTCGCGCTACCTGGCCGAGCTGGAGGACTGGGTCGGCGCACGGCTGATGCAGCGCACCACGCGCAAGCTCAGCCTGACCGCCGCCGGCCAGGAAACCCTGCCCCGCTGCCGCCAGCTGCTGGAGCTGGCCGGCGACCTGCAAGCCGCCGTGCAACAACCGCAAGATGCACCAAAGGGGGCCCTGCGCATCAGCGTGAGTACATCGTTTGGCCAGGCGCAGCTGGTGGATGCAGTGGCCGATTATGTGCGGCGCTACCCAGGCGTGAAGGTTGAACTGCAGATGCTCGATCGCACGGTCAACCTGGTGGATGAGCGCATCGACCTGGCAATCCGCACCAGCAACGACCTGGACCCCAACCTGATCGCCAGGCGCCTGACCGTATGCCGCTCAGTGATCTGCGCCTCGCCCGCCTACCTGCGCGAGCACGGCACACCGCAACGGGTCGAGGAACTGAGCCAGCACAACTGCCTGACCCATGCCTACTTCGGCCACAGCCTGTGGCATTTCGAGGTGGATGGCCAGCAGATCGCCGTGCCAGTGCAAGGCAACATCAGCGCCAACGAGGTCATGACACTGCAGAACGCGACGCTGGCAGCTGCCGGCATCGCCATGCTGCCGACCTACCAGGCGGCCATGGCCCTGCGCAGCGGCGCCCTGGTGCGCCTGCTACCGCAAGCGCGGCCACGGGAGCTGAGCCTGAACGCGGTATACACCTCGCGCAAGCATATGCCAGCGACCTTGCGCAGCATGCTGGATTTTCTGGTGCAACGGTTCAAGGACGAACCGGAGTGGGACCGAGACCTGTATTGACTATGCTTACAGCATCACCTGTTGCAGTCACAGGAGGCGAGCACCATGGGAATCAAGTCCAGAAGGGTCGCCCTGGTCATGGCCCTGACCGCAGTCGCAGCGCTGTATGGCTCGGCCTGCTGGCGCGCCGAGCTGCTACGCAGCCAGCCCAGTGCGGCCAACCGTTGCGAGCAGGAACACTGCGTGCCCCACACCGCAACCTTGAGTGCCGTCCGTTAGTTGACCGGCGCCACGCCGATCACTCCTCGACGCTCATGTACTCCTTGGCCCAGCGGATGTAGTCCTCAGGCTGGGTGTAGGTGTGCGAGAGCTCGGTGGCGCTGAGGTTCTCGGACTTGTTCTGCTGGCCGCGCTGCAGGCGCAGGCAATCGTAAGTGGCCTTGATCGCGGCGAAGTAAGCGGCATGGCCATCAACCACGATACGCACGCCCAGGCGAGCGAGGCGTTCGTCGTCACGCAGGTTGGGGTTGGCGTAGGTCACCAGCATCAGCGGCACCGTCAGGTGCTCGGCAATCTGTTCCAGCTGCTCGAAATCCTTCACCCCGACCATGCAGATACCGTCGGCACCGGCCTTCTGGTAGCTCTGGGTGCGCACGATGATTTCCTCGGTGGTGAGCACCCCTGCGTTGGTCCGGGCGATGATCGACAGCGACGAGTCGACGCGCGCTTCCAGGGCCGCACGAATCTTGCCTACGCCCTCCTCGACCGAGATCAGGTCGGTGGACTTGCGCCCGAACTGGGCGGGCAGCAGAGTGTCTTCGATGGTCAGCGCCGCCACGCCGGCGCGCTCCAGTTCGACGACCGTGCGCATCACGTTGAGCGCATTGCCATAACCATGGTCGGCATCGGCGAGCACCGGCAGTTGCGCCACGCGACCAATACGGGTGGCCTGCTCGACAAACTCACTCAAGGTGATCAGGGCGAAGTCGGGGGCGGCCAGCACCTGCAACGAAGCCACCGAACCGCCGAGGATGCCGACCTCAAAACCCAGGTCGGCAGCGATGCGTGCCGACATCGGGTCGAACACGGAGGCGGTGTGATAGCAGGAACCTGAAGCGAGCAGCTCGCGGAAGGCAAAACGCAGATCTTGATGGGAAGCCTTGGGCATGATCACTCCGCTTATATATGTAGAAATTGAACGGTTGCTACCGACCCCTGAATCGGGTCTACCTGACCTGTTCCAACCGTCGCCATCTGGGCGGTCATGCTCGACATGCAGGCAGAGGAATAAAAGGTGTGGGAGACAGCGGCGTGCAGTGCTGCGACAAAATGCTGCACCAAGCTGGTGCAGGCCGCGGCGTACAGCCCCTGTGGCATACCAACGATATCACGCAGCCATGCAGCGCTGGATGAATGCGCCAATGCCGATCTTGCATAGGCGATGCAGATAGTACATAGGGAGCTACCTAACCCGGGTTACAATCGCGCTATTCGCGTCACCCTCAGACAAGGTACCCCCGTGACCGCCGCCCTGCCCCCGACCGTCCTGCGCAACGTGTTGACCGCCCTGATGCTGGCGATCTTTCTCGGCGCCCTCGACCAGACCATCGTTGCCGTCTCCATGCCGGCCATCTCGGCCCAGTTCAACGACGTCGGCCTGCTGGCCTGGGTGATCTCCGGCTACATGGTGGCGATGACGGTGGCCGTGCCGATCTACGGCAAGCTCGGCGACCTGTATGGCCGCCGGCGCATGATCCTCACCGGCATCAGCCTGTTCACCCTGGCCTCGATCGCCTGCGCCCTGGCCCAGGACATGCAGCAGCTGGTGATGGCGCGCGTGCTGCAAGGCATCGGTGCCGGCGGTATGGTGTCGGTGAGCCAGGCGATCATCGGCGACTTCGTGCCACCGCGTGAACGCGGCCGCTACCAGGGCTACTTCAGCAGCATGTACGCCGTGGCCAGCGTGGCCGGGCCAGTGCTCGGCGGCTGGCTGACCGAGTACCTGTCCTGGCGCTGGGTGTTCTGGATCAACCTGCCGCTGGGCCTGGTCGCGCTGTGGGCGATCCACCGCGCCCTGGCCGGCATGCCCGTGCAACGCCGTCAGGCCCGGGTCGATTACCTCGGCGCCGTGCTGCTGATCCTAGGCCTGGGCAGCTTGCTGCTGGGCATCACCCTGGTCGGCCAGGGCCAGCCCTGGACCGCGCCTGCCGTGCTGGCCTTGTTCGCCTGCGCAGCGCTTGGCCTGGCCTTGTTCATCGGCCATGAGCGGCGCTGCCAGGAACCGCTGCTGCCCATGGACCTGTTCGGCAACCGGGTTGCCGTGCTGTGCTGGGGGGTGATCTTCTTCGCCAGCTTCCAGTCGATCTCGCTGACCATGCTGATGCCGCTGCGCTACCAGGGCATCACCGGCGCCGGGGCCGACAGCGCCGCGCTGCACCTGCTGCCGTTGGCCATGGGGCTGCCCATGGGTGCCTTCACCGGTGGCCGCATGACCAGCCGCACCGGGCGCTTCAAGCCGCAAATTCTGGCAGGTGCGGTGCTGATGCCCGTGGCGATCTTCGCCATGGCCATCACCCCGCCGCAGTCCGGCGTGCTCAGTGCCGTGTTCATGCTGCTCACCGGTATTGCCTGCGGCCTGCAATTCCCGACCTCGCTGGTGGGTACGCAGAGCGCAGTGGCCAGCAAGGATATCGGCGTGGCCACCAGCACCACCAACCTGTTCCGTTCGCTGGGTGGAGCCATGGGCGTGGCGTGCATGTCCAGCCTGCTGCTGGCGCTGCTGCAACAGGGTGGTTTCGAGTTGCTGGGCAACCCACTGCTGGGGAGCTTGAAGGCGGGCGAGGCGGACCCAGACACACAGATGAGGCTGCTGGAGACCTTCCGTCACCTGCTGCTGGGCAGTGCTGCGATTGCGCTGCTGGGGTTGCTGGCGGCCGTGGCACTGCCGGACCGGCAATTGCGCGGCCGTTGACGGCTGCGCTTGCCGGCAGGCGTTAATGCTTGGTTAATACACAAGGGAAACACTTCCTCACAATCCTTAACAAAGTGTCATTTGCGCAGCGCAGGGCTCAAGCGCAGCATATCCAGCCCTGTGTCGACCCATTTTTCCGCGTCGCGCAGCAGATCGAAACTGTCAGGCAGCAGCAACCAGCGCCCGATCAGGCCATCGACATAGGCGAACAAAGCCACAGCCGCTCGTTCTATATCGATATCCGCAGGTAGCTGACCGCGGCGCACGGCATTGGCGAAGGCCAGCTTGATGCCCACATGGCAATCCAGCACCGCACCTTGGCGCTGCTGGCGAATTTCACACATGTCATCGGTGAACTCGCACTTGTGATGCAAGATTTCATTGATACGCCGGGTACGGGCGTCGAGCACCAGCTCGTTGAGCACCTGCAGCAACAGCTTGCGCATGCAGCCGAGCGGGTCCAGTTCGTCTTCGCTTTCACTGGCCCGCGCCAGGTGGTCATGGGTTTCATGCAGGCTGTCGAGCAGCGCCTGTACCAGTTCCGCCTTGTTGTTGAAATGCCAGTAGATCGCGCCCCGGGTCACGCCCGCCAGCTCGGCGATGTCGGCCAGCGTGGTGCGCGCAACCCCGCGCTTGTAGAAGGCCTTCTCCGCTGCCTCGATGATCTGGGCGCGGGTCTCCTGGGCTTCTTCTTTTGTTCGACGGACCATGGCAGTGCAACCTCATCTGGGCCCGCTGCGCTGCGCAGCCGGGGAAAAACGCCGGGGTCACCTCTGCAGGGTGCCTCCCGAATGGGCTAATCGAGGGCTGTGGTAGTAGCCAAGTACTACCCAGCGGTATTTACAAACAACCGTGAATGTAAGTATATTCGTTAGTAAGCTATTTATCCACCGGATAGTTTTTTTCTGACAAGACTCTTCCATTACTCTTGAGCGTCTCCCTGCTCTTGCGACCCGAGGATCCTCATGCAATTCAAGCCAGCCGTTACCGCTCTGGTTTCCGCCGTCGCCCTGGCAACCCTGCTAAGTGGCTGTAAGAAAGAAGAAGCCGCGCCCGCAGCGCAGGCTCCTCTGGTCGGCGTCGTCACCTTGCAGCCACAGTCCTTCACCCTGACCTCGGAACTACCGGGGCGCACCAGCGCCTACCGCGTTGCCGAAGTGCGCCCGCAGGTCAACGGCATCATCCTCAAGCGCCTGTTCAAGGAAGGCAGCGAGGTCAAGGAAGGCCAGCAGCTGTACCAGATCGACCCAGCCGTGTACGAAGCCAACCTGGCCAATGCCCAGGCCAACCTGCAGTCGACCAAGTCGCTGGCCGAGCGCTACAAGCAGCTGGTCAACGAACAGGCGGTATCGAAACAGGAATACGACGATGCCAGTGCCAAACGATTGCAGGCCGAAGCTTCGCTGAAAAGCGCGCAGATCGACCTGCGTTACACCAAGGTCCTGGCACCGATCAGCGGCCGTATCGGGCGCTCTTCGGTCACCGAGGGCGCGTTGGTGAACAATGGCCAGACCAACGCCATGGCCACCATCCAGCAGCTCGACCCGATCTACGTCGACGTCACCCAGTCCACCGCCGAACTGCTCAAGCTGCGCCGTGACCTGGAAAGCGGCCAGCTGCAGAAGGCCGGCGACAACGCCGCCTCGGTGCAGCTGGTACTGGAAGACGGCAGCCTGTTCAAGCAGGAAGGTCGCCTCGAATTCTCCGAAGTCTCGGTCGACGAGACCACCGGCTCGGTGACCCTGCGCGCGCTCTTCCCCAACCCCGACCACACCCTGCTGCCAGGCATGTTCGTGCATGCGCGGCTCAAGGCCGGGGTCAACGCCAACGCCATCCTGGCCCCTCAGCAGGGCGTGACCCGCGACCTCAAGGGCGCGCCGACCGCGCTGGTGGTCAACCAGGAGAACAAGGTCGAACTGCGCCAGCTCAAGGCCAGCCGCACCCTGGGCAGCGACTGGCTGATCGAGGAAGGCTTGAACCCGGGCGACCGCCTGATCACCGAAGGCCTGCAATACGTACGCCCAGGCGTCGAGGTCAAGGTCAGCGACGCCACCAACGTCAAGAAGCCGGGCAGCCCTGATCAGGCCAACGCGGCCAAAGCAGACGCCAAAGCGGAGTAAACCATGTCGAAGTTCTTTATCGATCGCCCGATCTTCGCCTGGGTGATCGCCTTGGTGATCATGCTGGTCGGCGCCTTGTCGATCCTGAAGCTGCCGATCAACCAGTACCCGAGCATCGCGCCGCCGGCCATCGCCATCGCCGTGACCTACCCGGGCGCCTCGGCGCAGACCGTGCAGGACACCGTGGTGCAGGTCATCGAGCAGCAGCTCAACGGTATCGACAACCTGCGTTATGTGTCGTCGGAAAGTAACTCCGACGGCAGCATGACCATTACCGCCACCTTCGAACAGGGCACCAACCCTGACACCGCCCAGGTCCAGGTGCAGAACAAGCTCAACCTGGCCACCCCGCTGCTGCCGCAGGAAGTGCAGCAGCAAGGTATCCGCGTCACCAAGGCAGTGAAGAACTTCCTGCTGGTGATCGGACTGGTGTCCGAAGACGGCAGCATGACCAAGGACGACCTGGCCAACTACATCGTCTCCAACATGCAGGACCCGATTTCGCGGACTGCCGGCGTGGGTGACTTCCAGGTGTTCGGTGCACAGTACGCCATGCGTATCTGGCTCGATCCGGCCAAGCTGAACAAGTTCCAGCTGACCCCGGTCGACGTCAAGACCGCAGTTGCCGCGCAGAACGTGCAGGTGTCCTCCGGCCAGCTTGGCGGCTTGCCTGCCATGCCTGGCACCCAGCTGAACGCCACCATCATCGGCAAGACCCGCCTGCAGACCGCCGAGCAGTTCGAGAAGATCCTGCTCAAGGTCAACAACGACGGTTCGCAGGTGCGTCTGGGTGATGTTGCCCAGGTAGGCCTGGGCGGTGAAAACTACGCGGTCAGCGCTCAGTTCAACGGCAAGCCGGCTTCCGGCCTTGCGGTAAAACTGGCCACCGGCGCCAACGCCCTGGACACCGCCAAGGCCCTGCGCAAGACCATTTCCGACCTTGAACCGTTCTTCCCGCCTGGGGTGAAAGCGGTGTTCCCGTATGACACCACCCCGGTGGTCACCGAATCGATCAGCGGCGTGATCCACACCTTGATCGAAGCCGTGGTCCTGGTGTTCCTGGTGATGTACCTGTTCCTGCAGAACTTCCGCGCCACCATCATCACCACCATGACCGTACCGGTGGTGTTGCTGGGTACCTTCGGCATCCTTGCCGCCGCGGGCTTCAGCATCAACACCCTGACCATGTTCGCCATGGTCCTGGCCATCGGCTTGCTGGTGGACGACGCCATCGTCGTGGTGGAGAACGTCGAGCGGGTGATGTCCGAGGAAGGCCTGCCGCCCAAGGAGGCGACCAAGCGCTCCATGGAGCAGATCCAGGGCGCCCTGGTGGGTATCGCCCTGGTGCTGTCGGCGGTACTGCTGCCCATGGCGTTCTTCGGTGGTTCCACCGGCGTGATCTACCGGCAGTTCTCCATCACCATCGTTTCGGCAATGGGCCTCTCGGTCCTGGTAGCGCTGATCTTCACCCCGGCCTTGTGCGCAACCATGCTCAAGCCGCTGAAGAAAGGCGAGCACCACACCGCCAAAGGTGGCTTCTTCGGCTGGTTCAACCGCAACTTCGACCGCAGCGTCAACGGCTACGAGCGCAGCGTGGGCGGCATCCTGCGCAACAAGGTGCCGTTCCTGCTGGCCTATGCCCTGATCGTGGTCGGCATGATCTGGCTGTTCGCCCGCATCCCTACCGCGTTCCTGCCTGAAGAAGACCAGGGCGTACTGTTCGCCCAGGTGCAGACCCCGGCCGGCTCCAGTGCCGAGCGCACCCAGGTGGTGGTCGACCAGATGCGCGAGTACCTGCTCAAGGATGAATCTGACACCGTTTCGTCGGTGTTCACCGTCAACGGCTTCAACTTCGCCGGCCGCGGCCAGAGCTCGGGCATGGCGTTCATCATGCTCAAACCCTGGGATGAACGCTCCAAGGAAAACAGCGTGTTCGCCCTGGCCCAGCGTGCCCAGCAGCACTTCTTCACCTTCCGTGACGCGATGGTGTTCGCCTTCGCTCCACCGGCAGTACTCGAGCTGGGTAACGCCACCGGCTTCGACGTGTTCCTCCAGGACCGCGGCGGTGTCGGCCACGCCAAGCTGATGGAAGCGCGCAACCAGTTCCTGGCCAAGGCCGCGCAGAGCAAGATCCTCAGCGCTGTGCGCCCGAACGGCCTGAACGATGAACCGCAGTACCAGCTGACCATCGATGACGAACGTGCCAGCGCCCTGGGCGTGACCATCGCCGACATCAACAACACCCTGTCGATTGCCCTGGGTGCCAGCTACGTCAACGACTTCATCGACCGTGGCCGGGTCAAGAAGGTGTACATCCAGGGTGAACCCAACTCGCGGATGAGCCCGGAAGACCTGCAGAAGTGGTACGTGCGCAACGGCGCCGGCGAGATGGTACCGTTCTCCTCCTTCGCCAAGGGCGAGTGGACCTACGGTTCGCCGAAGCTGTCGCGTTACAACGGCGTCGAAGCGATGGAAATCCTCGGTGCGCCAGCGCCAGGCTACAGTACCGGTGAGGCCATGGCCGAAGTCGAGCGCATCGCTGGCGAACTGCCAGCAGGTATCGGCTACTCCTGGACTGGCATGTCCTACGAGGAAAAGCTCTCCGGCTCGCAGATGCCGGCGCTGTTCGCCCTTTCGGTACTGTTCGTGTTCCTCTGCCTGGCAGCGCTGTACGAGAGCTGGTCGATCCCGATCGCCGTCGTGCTGGTCGTCCCACTGGGTATCATCGGTGCTCTGATCGCCACCAGCCTGCGCGGGCTGTCCAACGACGTGTACTTCCTGGTCGGCCTGTTGACCACCATCGGCCTGGCGGCGAAGAACGCGATCCTGATCGTCGAGTTCGCCAAGGAACTGCACGAGCAGGGCCGCAGCCTGTACGACTCGGCCATCGAGGCGTGCCGCATGCGTCTGCGCCCGATCATCATGACCTCGCTGGCGTTCATCCTCGGCGTGGTACCGTTGACCATCGCCAGCGGCGCCGGCGCCGGCAGCCAGCACGCCATCGGCACCGGTGTGATCGGCGGCATGATCAGTGCGACCGTACTGGCAATCTTCTGGGTACCGCTATTCTTCGTCGCAGTGTCGTCGCTGTTCGGCAGCAAAGAGCCGGAAAAACACGACTCCCCTGAAACTCCACGTTATGAGGCTGGGCAATGACCAAGTCTTTATTGTCCCTGGCGGTAACCGCTTTCATTCTCGGCGGCTGCTCGCTGATCCCTGACTACCAGACCCCGGAATCGCCGGTGGCTGCGCAGTGGCCGCAAGGCCCTGCGTACTCGCCGACCCAGTCGGCCGAGGTGGCCGCCGCCGAACAGGGCTGGCGCCAGTTCTTCCATGACCCGGCACTGCAGCAGTTGATCCAGACCTCGCTGGTGAACAACCGCGACCTGCGTGTGGCAGCGTTGAACATCGACGCCTACCGCGCCCAGTACCGCATCCAGCGCGCCGACCTGTTCCCGGCAGTTTCGGCTACCGGCAGCGGCAGCCGCCAGCGCGTGCCGGCGAACATGTCGACCAGCGGTGAGTCCAGCATCACCAGCCAGTACTCGGCCACCCTGGGCGTCAGTGCCTATGAGCTGGACCTGTTCGGCCGCGTGCGCAGCCTGACCGAGCAGGCCCTGGAAACCTACCTGTCCAGCGAGCAGGCGCGCCGTTCCACGCAGATTGCCCTGGTAGCCAGCGTGGCCAACGCCTACTACACTTGGCAGGCCGACCAGGCGCTGTTCAAGCTGACCGAAGAGACGCTCAAGACCTACGAGGAAAGCTACAACCTGACCCGTCGCAGCAACGAAGTCGGTGTGGCTTCGGCGCTCGACGTCAGCCAGTCGCGCACCGCCGTGGAAGGTGCACGGGTCAAGTACTCGCAGTACCAGCGCCTGGTCGCCCAGGACGTCAACAGCCTGACCGTGCTGCTGGGCACCGGCATTCCGGCCGACCTGGCCAAGCCACTGGAGCTCAATGCCGACCAGCTGGCCGAGGTACCGGCCGGCCTGCCGTCCGAGATCCTTCAGCGTCGCCCGGACATCCAGGAAGCCGAGCACCTGCTCAAGGCTGCCAATGCCAACATCGGTGCTGCCCGTGCAGCGTTCTTCCCGAGCATCAGCCTGACGGCCAATGCCGGCAGCCTGAGCCCCGACATGGGCCACTTGTTCGCAGGCGGCCAGGGCACCTGGCTGTTCCAGCCGCAGATCAACCTGCCGATCTTCAACGCCGGCAGCCTGAAGGCCAGCCTGGACTACTCGAAGATCCAGAAGGACATCAACGTCGCCAAGTACGAAAAGACCATCCAGACCGCCTTCCAGGAAGTCTCCGATGGCCTGGCGGCGCGCAAGACCTTCGAAGAGCAGCTGCAGGCGCAACGCGACCTGGTGCAGGCGAACCAGGACTACTACCGCCTGGCCGAACGCCGCTACCGCATCGGTATCGACAGCAACCTGACGTTCCTCGATGCCCAGCGCAACCTGTACTCGTCCCAGCAGTCACTGATCACCGACCGCCTCTCGCAGCTGACCAGCGAGGTCAACCTGTACAAGGCACTCGGCGGTGGCTGGTACGAGCAGACTGGCCAGGCCAATCAGCAAGCCTCGGTGGACACACCGAAGAGCTGATCGACCCGCAACAGCAACAAGCCCAGCCTCGCGCTGGGCTTTTTGTTTGTCGATTGCCTGCACCGGCCTCTTCGCGGCGGTTCGACGCCTCGAAGAGGCCGGTGCAGGCAAATAATTAACTAGGCGTTACATAGCGTTCGATTATCGCCCAAAACCGTTTGCGGCGAATTGCCTCACCCCCGCCCAGCCCCGCAACATCCCCCACGCAACGCTGCACAAGTTGATCAAAAGACCACGCCTGCAGGCCGCACCCTGCTGCGTAGGTTCGACCATAAAAACAAGAGATCCACGACAGATGAGCACTTCACAACCCGCACGCCAGCTGCTGCCCGGCCTGTTGGCCATTTCCTGCGCCCTGCCTGTATGCGCCGCCGACAATGGTGGGTTCATGGAGGACGCCAAGGCCAGCCTCAACCTGCGCAACTTCTACATCAACCGTAACTTCGTCGACCCGGCCCACCCACAGGGCAAGGCCGAAGAATGGACTCAGAGCTTCATCCTCGATGCCCGCTCCGGTTTCACCCAAGGCACCGTCGGCTTCGGCGTGGACGTACTGGGCCTGTATTCGGTCAAGCTCGATGGCGGCAAAGGCACCACCAACACCCAGCTGCTACCGGTGCATGACGACGGCCGCCCCGCGGACGACTTCGGCCGCCTGGGCGTGGCATTGAAAGCCAAGCTGTCCGAGACCGAACTGAAAGTCGGTGAATGGATGCCGGTACTGCCAATCTTGCGCTCGGACGACGGCCGTTCGCTGCCACAGACCTTCCGCGGTGGCCAGGTCACTTCGAAGGAAATCGAAGGCCTGACCCTGTACGCCGGCCAGTTCCGCGGCAACAGCCCGCGCAACGACGCCAGCATGGAAGACATGTCGCTCAACGGCCGCGCGGCCTTCACCTCCGACCGCTTCAACTTTGGCGGCGGTGAATACACCTTCAACGACAAGCGCACCATGATCGGCCTGTGGGACGCCCAGCTCAAGGACATCTACCGCCAGCAATACCTGAACCTGGTGCATAGCCAGCCGTTGGGCGAATGGACCCTGGGTGCCAACCTGGGTTACTTCTGGGGCAAGGAAGATGGCGCGGAACGCGCAGGCCAGCTGGACAACAAAACCGCCTCGGCGTTGCTGTCGGCGCGCTACAAGGGCAACACCTTCTACGTCGGCCTGCAGAAGGTCAGTGGCGACAATGCCTGGCTGCGGGTCAACGGCACCAGTGGCGGCACCCTGGCCAACGACAGCTACAACTCGAGCTTCGACAATGCCAAGGAGCGCTCCTGGCAGGTACGCCACGACTTCAACTTCGTCAGCGTCGGCATCCCCGGCCTGACCCTGATGAACCGCTACATCAAGGGCGACAATGTCACCGCAGGCGGCGTGACCGACGGCAAGGAATGGGCGCGGGAGACCGAGCTGGCCTATGTGATCCAGTCGGGCACCTTCAAGGACCTGTCGGTGAAGTGGCGCAACTCCACCATGCGCCGGGATTTCAGCACCAACTCGTTTGATGAGAACCGGCTGATCGTGAGCTACCCGCTGAACCTCCTCTGAGTTCACTGGCCTCTTCGCGGGTAAATCGGGGCGCCGAACCGCCGCTCCCACAAGGTCCTCCACAAAATTCAAATCCTGTGCGATCCCTGTGGGAGCGGCTTTAGCCGCGAAGAGGCCAGACGCCTTTACGAATAACCAAAAAGAATAAACAAATCAAAAAACCTTCTTTGACGACATATAAAACAATCGCTTAAATCGAGCCCTGTTCCACCGCAGAGCCTCGACATGGACCTTCGCCAACTGCGTTACTTCATCGCCCTCACCGAATACCGCAGTTTCGTCCGTGCCGCCGAAGCCATGGGCATCACCCAACCCGCCTTCAGCCGGGCCATCCAGGGCCTCGAACACACCTTCGGCTGCCCGCTGGTCGACCGTGCCAGCAAAGCCCTGCGCCCGACCCCCGAGGGCCTGGTGGTGCTGCAGCACGCCCGCCGCCTGGTACAGGGCGCCACCCAACTGAGCAACGAAGTGCTGCAAATGACCAAGCTCGACGCCGGCGAACTGCATTTCGGCAGCGGCCCGGCCCTGGCCGTGCGCCTGGTCCCTCAAGCACTGCAGCATTTCATCGCCAGCCACCCCGGTATCCGCACGGCCCTGTTGGTGGACAACGCCGAACGCCTCGGCCAGGCCCTGCGCCGTGAGCAGATCGAGTTCTTCGTCGACGACATCCGCCCCTTCGAAGCCGACCCCAACTTCCACACCGAACCGCTCACCCCGCGCCCTGGGCTGTTCTTCTGCCGGCCCGGCCACCCGCTGTTGGCCAAGGACAGCCTGTCGACCAACGACCTGTTCGCCTACCCCTTGGCCAGTGCCTTGCTCGCCCCCGGGGTGCGCAAGCGCCTGGCCAACCTCAGCGGGCGCAGCGACTTCACTCCGCACCTGCAGACCGAACACCTGGCGGTATTGCGCAGCGTGGTGCTGGCCAGCGATGCCATAGGCACGGCCAGCGAGGAAGCGGTGGCCGACGACCTGGCGGCGGGCAACCTGGTACGCCTGCACTGGCGCAACCTGCCACCGGCTCTGGAGGTACTGAGCGTGCGCTGCGGGGTGGTCAGCCGTAGCGGATACCGCTTGTCACCGGCAGCACGGGCGATGATCGAGACCTTGGTGGGGTTGGATGCGCCAATGCGCGCTGCTGCCATTCGCTGAACTGATGATGGTGGTGGCTGCGGGCTATTCTGATCACTATCAGATCATGGGTTGCCAGTGACGCCCTCTTCGCGGGCAAGCCCGCTCCCACAGGTACAGCGGCTCTCTCAAGCGCTGCAGTAATCCTGTGGGAGCGGGCTTGCCCGCGAAAGGGCAGGTACAGGCAACACCACGCTGAACAGGCCACCCAGGGAGGAACAACAATGAAAAACCTCGTCGAACACCTGAGCCAGTACGCCAACTACCACCGCGACCCGCGCAACATCGCCACCCACTTCGTCGGCATACCGCTGATCGTCGTGGCTGTCACGGTGTTGCTGTCGCGCCCCGGCTGGGACCTGGCCGGCATCTGGCTATCCCCCGCCCTGCTCGCCGCAGCCGCTGCAGTGCGTTTCTACCTGCGCCTGGACCTGCGCTTCGGCCTGGTCATGGGCCTGCTGCTGGGCTTGTGCCTGTGGATCGGCCAGGCACTGGCCACGCAGTCCACCGGCCTGTGGCTGAGCGCCGGGCTGGGTGCGTTCGTGGTGGGCTGGATCATCCAGTTCGTCGGGCATCATTACGAAGGCCGCAAGCCGGCGTTCGTCGACGATATCAGCGGGCTGATCATCGGCCCGCTGTTCGTGGTGGCTGAAGCGGCGTTCATGGTGGGCCTGTGCCCGGCATTGAAACAGGCCGTGGAGGCCAATGCCGGGCCAGTAGCACTGCGACACAAAGCAGCCTAGCAAGAGGGCCGCCGGCTTCATCGCCGGCAAGCCGGCTCCCACAGGTACTGCACTGTTCTCAGGCTTGATGCTATCCCGGGGGGCGCCGGCTTGCCGGCGTTGAGGCCAGTACAGGTATTACTGCTGGCGCGACTCCACGCCCAGCTCATCCCACACCGACTCGGCCAGGTGGAAGGTGGCATTGGCTGCCGGAATGCCGCAGTAGATCGCGCTCTGCATCAGCACTTCCTTGATCTCGTCGCGGGTCACGCCGTTATTGGCCGCCGCCCGCAAGTGCAGCTTGAGCTCTTCGTTGCGGTTCATGCCGATCAGCATGGCAATGGTGATCAGGCTGCGGGTGTGACGCGGCAGGCCCGGGCGGGTCCAGATATCGCCCCAGGCATGGCGGGTGATCATTTCCTGGAACTCGCCGTTGAAGTCGTTGAGCTTCTCCAGGCTGCGGTCCACGTGGGCGTCGCCCAGCACTGCGCGGCGAACCTGCATGCCGGCGTCGTAACGTTGTTTCTCATCCATGGCCAATTCCTCAGCGAGCCAGCAGGAAGTCGAGCACGCGGCGGCTGAATGCCTCGCCAATCTCGACGTTGGACAGGTGCGCCGCCGGGAACTCGGCGTAAGTGGCACCGATGATACCGGCCTGCATGAAGCGGCCATGCTCCGGCGTGGTGACCACGTCTTCGGTACCGGCAACGATCAGCGTCGCCACCTGGATGCGGCCCAACTGTTCACGGAAATCGGCGTCGCGCACGGCTGCGCAGTTGGCGGCATAACCCTCGGGGCTGGTCTGCGCGAGCATCTGGCAGATGCGCTGGGCCTCCTGCGGCTGCTGCTCGGCAAACGCCGGGGTGAACCAGCGGGCGATGGAGGCATCGCGCAGGCCGACCATGGCTTGGTGACCGCCCTTGAGCACGGTGTCGATCCGGGTGTTCCACACCTCGTCGTTGGCGATCTTGGCGGCGGTGTTGCACAGGGTCAGGCTGTGCAGGCGCGCGCCGGCATGGATGCCCAGCCACTGGCCGATCAGGCCGCCCATGGACAGGCCGACGAAGTGCGCGTGCTGGATGTCCAGCGCGTCCAGCAGCGCCAGTACATCCCGGCCCAGCTGCTCGATGCTGTACGGGCCTTCAGTGACCTGCGAAGCGCCATGGCCACGGGTGTCGTAGCGCAGCACGCGGAAGTGTTCGCTCCACAGCGGAATCTGGCTGTCCCACATGCCCAGGTCGGTACCCAGCGAGTTGGACAGGACCAGCACCGGAGCATCGGCCGGGCCGTCGAGTTGGTAGTTCAGTACGCCATCGGCCAGTTGCAAGTGCGCCACAGCGGTCTCCTTCAGGCAGTCAAACGTTGATGTTCAGCCACGGCGCGCGCCACCCAGACGCGGGCCTGGCCGAGGTAATGGGCAGGGTCGAGCAGGCGGTCGAGTTCTTCCGCGCTCAGTTCGACACTGACCTGCGGCTCGTCACCCAGTACGGCGCGCAGGTGGCGCTGTTCGGCCACGGCACGCTGGCAGCATTGCTCCAGCAGGTGGTGGGCGCGGTCACGGCCCAGGCGCTGGGCGAGCACGATGCTCACCGCTTCGGCCAGCACCAGGCCCTGGGTCAGGTCGAGGTTGTGGCGCATGCGCTCGGCATCCACTTGCATGCCTTCGGCGATCACCTGGGCCTGGCGCAGGGCGCCAGAGACCAGGCAGCAAATGTCCGGCAAGGTTTCCCATTCGGCATGCCACAGGCCGAGGCTGCGCTCGTGCTCCTGGGGCATGGCGGCGAACAGCGTCGAAAGCAGGCCCGGCACGCGGGTAGCGGCGCCGATCAGCACCGCCGCACCGACCGGGTTGCGCTTGTGCGGCATGGTCGACGAACCGCCCTTGCCCGGCGCCGACGGCTCGAACACCTCACCGGCTTCGGTCTGCATCAGCAGGCTGACATCACGGCCGAACTTGCCCAGGCTACCGGCAACCAGGCCCAGCACCGAAGCGAACTCCACCAGGCGATCACGCTGGGTGTGCCAAGGCTGCTCAGGCAAGGTCAGCTTGAGTTGCTCGGCCAGCGCTTCAGCCACCGGCATGGCTTTGCTACCCAGGGCCGCGAGGCTGCCGGAGGCACCGCCGAACTGCAGCACCAGCAAACGCGGTCGCAGCTCCTGCAGGCGCTGGCGATGGCGGGTCAAGGCACCGAGCACACCGGCCAGCTTCATGCCCAGGGTCACCGGCGTGGCGTGCTGCAACCAGGTACGGCCAACCAGCGGCGTATCGGCATGCTGCAAGGCCTGGCGCGCCAGGGTGTCGGCCAGCTTGCCAAGATCGGCTTCGATCAGCTCCAGTGCATCGCGCAACTGCAAGACCAGCCCGGTATCCATCGCATCCTGACTGGTGGCGCCCAGGTGCACGTAGCGCTCGGCCTCGGGCACACCGCTGGCGATCACCTTGCCCAGCGCCTTGACCAGGGGGATCGCCGAGTTGCCGGCGGTGGCGATGGCATCCGCCAAGGCGCGCACGTCATAGCGCTCAGCCTGGCAGGCCGCCTCGATGGCCGCCACGGCACTGTGCGGCACCAGGCCGGCAGCGGCTTCGGCACGGGCCAGTGCAGCCTCGAAGTCGAGCATGCCCTGCAAGCGGCCGCGGTCAGAGAACACTTCGCGCATGGCCGGCGCGGTGAAGTAGGCGTCGAACAGTTGGTTGCTCATGCAACGTCCTTAATCATCGTGGTGCAGGTATTGCGCCTGCTTCGGCAGGCGCAGGCTGAACAGGAAGGCGATCGCCATCATGGCCGTCACGTACCAGTAGAAGGTGTTTTCCATGCCCATGGTCTTCAGGCCCAGGGCCACGTACTCGGCCGAGCCACCAAACGCCGCGTTGGCCACCGCATACGCCAGGCCCACGCCCAGCGCGCGGACCTGCGGCGGGAACATCTCGGCTTTCACCAGGCCACTGATCGAGGTGTAGAAACTGACGATGCACAGGGCCAGGGTGATCAACACGAAAGCCATGAACGGGCTGCTCACGGTCTTAAGTGCCATCAGCAACGGTACGGTGCAGAGGGTGCCCAACGCACCGAACAGCAGCATCGAGTTACGCCGGCCGATGCGGTCGGAGAGCATGCCGAAGAAGGGCTGCATCACCATGTACAGGAACAGCGCCCCGGTCATTACGAAACTGGCGGTCTTGGCATTCATGCCTGCCGTGTTGACCAGGTACTTCTGCATGTAGGTGGTGAAGGTGTAGAAGATCAGCGAACCACCGGCGGTGTAGCCAAGCACCGTAATGAATGCTGCGGTGTGGTTGCGGAACAACCCCTTGATGGTGCCGGCGTCCTTGTCCTTGCGGGTTTCGGCGCTGCTGGTCTCGTGCAGCGAGCGGCGCAGCATCAGCGAGATCAGCGCGGCGATGGCACCGACCACGAACGGAATGCGCCAGCCCCAGGCGCGCAGTTCTTCCTCGCTCAGCAGTTGCTGCATGATCACCACCACCAGCACCGCCAGCAACTGGCCGCCGATCAGGGTCACATACTGGAACGACGCAAAGAAGCCACGCTGACCGCGCAGGGCCACTTCACTCATGTAGGTTGCGGTGGTGCCGTACTCGCCACCCACCGACAGGCCCTGGATCAGCCGCGCAAGTAAAAGCAGCGCCGGTGCCCAGGCGCCGATGCTGGCATAGGTGGGCAGGCAGGCGATCATCAGCGAGCCGAAGCACATCATCAGCACCGAGATCATCAGGGAATTCTTGCGGCCATGGCGGTCGGCCAGGCGACCGAAGATCCAGCCACCGATAGGGCGCATCAGGAAGCCTGCAGCGAATACCCCGGCCGTGTTGAGCAGTTGCACGGTAGGGTCGCCGGAGGGGAAGAAGGACGCGGCGAAGTAGATCGCACTGAAGGCATAGACGTAGAAGTCGAACCATTCCACCAGGTTGCCCGAAGAGGCACCGACGATGGCGAAGATGCGTTTACTGCGCTCTTCACCGGTGTAATAGGTTGAGGTCATGACGGTTTACTCCTGGAGGGTCCTAGGTAAGTCTAGACATACCTAGTAACACACTCGTTCCGCTTGCGGGCTGGCAATTGGCCTTCTGCCGTAAGTGCCGGCCTCTTCGCGGGTAAACCCGCTCCCACAGAGGGAGGCGTGGTTCCCCCTGTGGGAGCGGGTTCACCCGCGAAGAGGCCGGTACAGGTCAAACCCGTTCGATGGCCAACGCCAGGCCTTGGCCAACGCCCACACACATGGTCGCCAGGCCCTTGCGGCCGCCGCTTTTCTCCAGCTGGTGAAGCGCAGTCAGCACCAGGCGCGCACCGCTCATGCCCAGCGGGTGGCCCAGGGCGATCGCGCCACCATTGGGGTTCACCTGCGGCGCATCGTCGGCCACACCCAGCTCACGCAGCACCGCCAGGCCTTGGCTGGCGAAGGCTTCGTTGAGCTCGATCACATCGAAATCATTCACCGCCACGCCCAGGCGCTCGGTCAGCTTGCGCACCGCCGGCACCGGGCCGATGCCCATGACACGCGGAGCAACCCCGGCGCTGGCCATGCCCAGCACACGGGCACGTGGGGTCAGGCCGTGTTTCTTCACCGCCTCGGCCGAGGCCAGGATCAGTGCCGCGGCGCCATCGTTCACGCCGGAGGCGTTGCCAGCGGTGACGGTCTTGTCCGGGCCGTTGACTGGCTTGAGCTTGGTCAGCGCTTCCAGCGTGGTTTCCGGGCGCAGGTGCTCGTCACGCTCGACGATGGTTTCGCCCTTCTTGTGGGCGATACGCACCGGCACGATCTCTTCGGCGAAGAAGCCGGCAGCCTGGGCCGCAGCAGCCTTCTGCTGGCTGCGCAGGGCAAAGGCG
This sequence comes from Pseudomonas sp. LRP2-20, assembly GCF_024349685.1. Classification (NCBI taxonomy): domain Bacteria; kingdom Pseudomonadati; phylum Pseudomonadota; class Gammaproteobacteria; order Pseudomonadales; family Pseudomonadaceae; genus Pseudomonas; species Pseudomonas sp. LR2-20. Next base: position 4,968,166 of record NZ_AP025944.1, read on the forward strand.
TCCTGATCAGCGCGGGAAACCTGGTAGTCGTCAGCCACGTTGTCGGCGGTCTCCGGCATGGCGTCGACGCCGTACTGGCTCTTCATCAGCGGGTTGATGAAACGCCAGCCGATGGTGGTGTCCTCGAGCTTCATGTTGCGCGAGTAGCCGCTTTCGGCCTTGCCCATGACGAAGGGCGCACGCGACATCGATTCGACGCCACCGGCAATCACAAACTCCATCTCGCCGCTGGCAATGGCGCGGAAAGCGGTACCAATGGCGTCCATGCCCGAAGCGCACAGGCGGTTCAGGGTCACGCCCGGAACGCTCTCTGGCAGGCCCGCCAGCAGCAGGGCCATGCGCGCGACGTTGCGGTTGTCTTCACCGGCCTGGTTGGCGCAGCCGAAGAACACTTCGTCGAGCTGGTCCCACTGGACCGAGGGGTTGCGTTCGATCAGCGCCTTCAGCGGCACGGCCGCCAGGTCGTCGGCACGCACGCCGGCCAGGGCGCCGCCGAAGCGGCCGATCGGGGTGCGGATGGCGTCACAGATAAATACTTCACGCATCAGGCTTCTCCTGCCAGGGGTGCTACGTTGAGCCCAGATTAAGGAGACACAGGGGTCGCTTACAATTCGATAATCGACTATTCGTGCGATTATCGAACCAAATGTTGCCCTACTATCGTTCGTCGAATGACGGGGCCGCAGTGGGCCCCGCCTGGTCAGGTCGCGTCGGCGTGGCTTACCAGACCTTTCACGATCACGCCCACTGTCGCCAGCGCCGCCGGCACCAGCAATGCGGTCAGTACCTGCTCGAAGTTCCAGCCCAGCCCCAGCAGCGTCGCACCGCTCCAGGCCCCGAGAATCGCGCCGAAGCGGCCGATGCCCAGCATCCACGATACGCCTGTGGCGCGAGCTTGGGTCGGGTAGAAGCGTGCGGCCAGCGACGGCATGGCCGACTGCGCGCCGTTGACGCACATGCCGGCGACCAGCACCAGGGTGGCGAGCACGGTGATGTTGCCCAGACTCTGACCTACGGCGTAGGCAAACACGCCGGCCAACAGGTAGAAGATGCCAATGACCTTGTGCGGGTTGAAGCGGTCCATGGCCCAACCCACCGCTACCGCACTGAGCACACCGCCGAACTGGAACAGCGCACCGATGAACGCGGCCTGTTCCATGCTGGCGCCGCTGTCGCGCATCAGTGTCGGCAGCCAGCTGGTCAGCAGGTAGACGATCACCAGGCCCATGAAGTAGGTCAGCCACAGCAGCACCGTGCCCAGGCCGTAGGTCCCGGAGAAGATCAGCGCAAACACGTTGCGCGCAGCCACGGCCTTCTGCTCCGGCACGCTGAAGCTGGCCGCCTGCGCAACCACCGCTGGCGCAATCGGCGCGAGGGTCTTGCGCACCTTGTCGTTACCGCGGTTGCGCACCACCAGGAAGCGCGCCGATTCCGGCAGCCAGACCATCAGCACCACGGCCAGCAGCAGCGGCAGCACGCCACCGATCACCAGCAGGCTGTGCCAGCCGTAGGCCGGGATCATCTTCGCGGAAATGAAACCACCACCGGCCATGCCGAGGTTGAAGCCGCAGAACATGCTGGTCACCAGCAGCGACTTGAGGCGCTCGGGGGTGTATTCGGACAGCAGCGTGGTGGCATTGGGCATCCCCGCCCCCAGCCCCAGGCCAGTCAGGAAGCGCAGCACCATCAACTGGTCGACGTTGCCGGCATAAGCCGAGGCCAGGCTGAAACCACCGAACACCAGCACCGCACCGACCAGTACGCCCTTGCGCCCGAAACGGTCAGCCAGCGGCCCGGAACCCAGGGCACCGAACACCATGCCGATCAACGCGGCACTCATCACCGGGCCGAGGCTGGCGCGGTCGATGCCCCACTCCTGCGACAAGGCAGGCGCGATGAAGCCCATGGCCGCGGTATCGAGGCCATCGAGGAAAACGATCAGGAAGCAGAGGATCACCACGCGCCACTGATAGCGCGACAGCGGTTGTTCATTGATGAATGACTGGACGTCGAGATTGTTCCCGACAGAGTGTGGTTGGTTCATTGTTGTTATCCAGAAAGGGGGGCACGGTCGGGCCGCTGCACTTGGGTCAATAGCACAGGGCTTCAATAGCGATTAAGTGCGGCCTGAATCAGCCTGGATACAACGGTACTGCGAACGGGTGCGGCCGCGGCAGTCGAGTGACAGTGGTCATGGGATGCGCCTCTTATGTTTTTCTTGTATCGGTCGGCAGAGCCGACCGTTGCGAGAGACATTAATCAGCGATCGGGGGAGGCGCAATTGACCCGGAGCGACACTGTGCGTTTATCGAACAGGAAACAGTGTCGCCACTGCCGCTAGCCGAACAACTGGTGGCAAAGGTCGCGGCTGGCCGCCAGCAGGATCGGCAGGAAGCGCTGCTCCAGCTCGCTGCGCGTCACCCGCCCGACATGGGTGCTCACGTTCAGCGCCGCCAGCACCTGCCCGGACGCATCATAGATTGGCACTGCGATCGAGCGCAGCCCCTGCTCCAGTTCCTGGTCGACCACGCACCAGCCCTGCTCCCGCACCTGCTGGATACAGGCGAACAACGAGTCGGGGTCGTTCAGGGTACGGCTGGTGCGCGCCTTGAGGTCAGCGCGCTCGAGGTATTCGCGCAGGCTGGTGTCGTCCATCGCCGCCAGCAGGATGCGCCCCATGGACGTGCAATAGGCCGGCAACCGCCCACCCACCGAGAGGTCGACCGAAATCAGCCGCTCCACCGTGGCCGAACGGGCTATATAAAGAATGTCGTCGCCTTCGAGGGTGGCCATGTTGGCAGCCTCGTGCAACTGGTCGCTGATGCGGTCGAGGTAGGGCTGGGCCGAAACCGCCAGCGGCGTCGACGACAGGTAGGCGTGCCCCAGGGTCAACACTTTCGGCAGCAGCGAATAGGTACGCCCGTCAGTAGTGGCGTAACCCAGCTTGATCAACGTATGCAGGCAGCGGCGCACGGCGGCCCTGGGGATTTCGGTGCGATGGCTGATCTGCGCGATGGTCAGGTGGCGTTTGCGCTCCTGGAAGGCCTGGATCACTGCCAGACCACGCGCCAGGGAGGTCATGAAGTCAGGGTCGCCGGTAAATGCCTGGATGCGCTTGGCCGGCGAGGCCACGATCGGCGGTGCCAGTGCGGGTGCGCTCGGGCGGGCCACCTCTGGGTTGGCAGATTCGTTGGGCGTGGTTTCGTCGTTCATCGCTCACCTCAAAAAAATCGCTGGCTCGTGCGATTATCGAACGAACGGCCGATAATCGCAATTGACCGCCGACAAATTTACTTATACCTTTCTCCTGCCACATGTGGCTTCTTTGGAGAGACTGGTCAGGTACCCACCGTAGAAGTCCCCAGGCAACGGCCTCGCCTCGTGCGGGGCCGTTTTATTTGTGCTTTGCGCAAAACGACAGCGAACTATTCCAGGTGCTGTTTGCTCAAAGTTTGTACAGGCCACCGCAGGCCTTGAAAGTTTGCACGCTGTTGCATAAATATCCCTGTTTGGCGATTTACCGATTGCTATAATCGATTCCGCTGGCCCGGATCGACACTCCGGCAATGGAATACTGGCCCGGCTTTCATCCGCCAACCAGCACGTCGTGTGCACGGGCAACTTGCACCTGCATACAACACCAGCCACTTCTACTTATTCAGGTATTACTGTGACGAAAGATGAACTGCGCGCAGAACTCGAGCGCCAGGCAGAACGTTACAAGGAAGTTTACGGTGGTGAAGTCACCACCTATGCCGCGCAACCGGACCCGGAACGCAAGCCTTGGCGCAAACGTGCCACTGTCCAGGACCAGGCATTCAGCCAGGAACTGGAAAAAATGGAAAAGGAACTGCGCAGCGAGCAACCCTGAGCTGCCCGCTGCTCCGCCCTCACGTCGCGGGCCAAGCGCCCTCGACGCGGCTGATCTTTACCGAATGGCCGAGGATGAAATGGAATTACACAAATTTCATACAACCGTTTGAAGCGCTACCGCGCTGAGATTTTTCCAGAAATTTAACGAATTTTTCGCTATTTCTGGGTTTTTAACGGAACTTTTTCCGCCAGACTCCGTCACCTGCTGGGCTGAGAGGGTGCTCACGAAGCTGCCATCGGTCAGCAGTGGGTGCATCGATTGCCAAGGTTTTCTGGCATAATCCCGCCCCCCTATGACCGCCAGACAACCTTCATGATCGATTTATTCAGCGGACTGGATGCCTGGGTATTGGTGAGCCTGCTGCTCGCCCTGACCTTCGTGCTTGCATTCGAGTTCATCAATGGCTTTCATGACACCGCCAACGCGGTAGCCACCGTCATCTATACCAAAGCCATGCCACCACACCTGGCCGTGTTCTTCTCCGGGGTGTTCAACTTCTTCGGCGTTCTGCTCGGCGGTGTCGGGGTGGCCTACGCCATCGTCCACCTGCTGCCGGTCGAACTGCTGATCAATGTGAATACCGGGCATGGCCTGGCCATGGTCTTCTCGTTGCTGGCTGCCGCCATCACCTGGAACCTGGGTACCTGGTACTTCGGCATCCCCGCTTCCAGCTCGCACACCCTGATCGGCTCGATCCTCGGCGTGGGCCTGGCCAACGCACTGATCAACGACATCCCGCTGGGCGATGGCGTCAACTGGCAGAAGGCGATCGACATCGCCATGTCGCTGGTGGTCTCGCCGATTGCCGGCTTCGCAGTCGCCGCACTGGTGCTGATCGGCCTGAAATGGTGGCGCCCACTGTCGAAGATGCATAAAACCCCGGAGCAGCGCCGCAAACTCGACGACAAGAAGCACCCGCCATTCTGGAACCGCCTGGTCCTGGTGATTTCGGCCATGGGCGTGAGCTTCGTGCACGGCTCCAACGATGGCCAGAAAGGCATCGGCCTGATCATGCTGGTACTGATCGGTATCGTACCGGCCAAGTTCGTCCTCGACCTGAACAGCACCACCTACCAGATCGAGCGCACCCGCGACGCCACCCTGCACATGAGCCAGTTCTACCAGCGCAACGCCGCCACCCTGGGCGAGTTCCTGGCACTGGGCAAGGCCCAGTCGACCGACCTGCCGGAGCAGTTCAGCTGCAACCCGCAGCAGACCGAACCGACCATCGCTGCACTGCAGTCCTCGCTGCAAGGCGTGACCGACTATCACGCGCTGGATGCCGAAAAGCGTGTTGAAGTGCGCCGCTACCTGCTGTGCCTGGACGACACCGCGAAGAAGGTAGGCAAGCTGCCTGGCCTGGACGCCCGTGAAAAGGCCGACCTGGAGAAGCTGCGCAAGGACCTGACCGCCACCACCGAATACGCCCCGTTCTGGGTGATCGTGGCCGTCGCCCTGGCCTTGGGCCTGGGCACCATGGTTGGTTGGAAGCGTGTGGTGCTGACCGTCGGTGAGAAGATCGGCAAGCAGGGCATGACCTATGCCCAGGGCATGTCGGCGCAGATCACCGCGGCCTGCGCCATCGGCATGGCCAACGTGTTCGCCCTGCCGGTGTCGACCACCCATGTGCTGTCGTCCGGCGTTGCCGGCACCATGGTCGCCAACAAGAGCGGCCTGCAAGGCGGCACCGTGAAGACCATCCTGCTGGCCTGGGTGTTGACCCTGCCGGCCTCGATGGGCCTGGCGGCCGGGCTGTTCTGGCTGGCCTCCAAGGCCCTGGCCTGAGCGATTCCGCTGCACTGAAAAAGGCGCTCTAGGGCGCCTTTTTCGTGGGCGCGTTCCTGTACCGGCCTCTTCGCGGGCAAGCCCGCTCCCACAGAGATGGCACCTGGACTCAGGGCAACGCTATACCTGTGGCAGCGGGCTGCGCACGACGAGATCGGTACGAAAAGTCACTTTTTCTTGCCGCCTAGCAACGACCCCATCAACCCCCGCACCAACTGCCGCCCCAACTGATTGGCCGCCTGGCGCACCGCCGACTTGATCGCCTGCCCCGCCGCACTCTGCAAAAAATCCCCTGCCTTGTCAGCGAAACTCTCTTCGTCCGCCTTCGGCACTGGCGCCGGTTCCGTCGGCTCACCTTTACGCTGGGTCAGCATTTCATACGCCGACTCCCGGTCAATCGCCTTGTCATACCGCCCCAGCAGGGGTGAAGCCGCAATCAACGCGCTGCGTTCGGCAGCACTCAATGGGCCGATCCGCGATTGCGGTGGCGCAATCAGCACCCGCTGAACCATCGCCGGCGTGCCCTTGTCTTCCAGAGTGCCGACCAACGCCTCGCCAATCCCCAGCTCGGTCAGCACCGCCAGGCTATCGAACGCCGGGTTTGGGCGGAAGCCATCTGCCACAGCCCTGAGCGACTTCTGCTCCTTGGCGGTGAAGGCGCGCAGGCCGTGCTGGATACGCAAGCCCAACTGGGCCAGCACGCTATCAGGCAGATCGCCCGGCGACTGGGTGACGAAATACACGCCAACGCCCTTGGAGCGGATCAGCCGTACCACCTGCTCCAGGCGGTCCTGCAGCGCTTTCGGCGTGCCGTTGAACAACAGATGGGCCTCGTCGAAGAACAGCGCCAGTACCGGTTTGTCGGCATCACCGCGCTCCGGCAACTGCTCGAACAGTTCAGCCAGCAGCCACAGCAGGAAAGTCGCATACACCTTCGGCGCCTCATGCACCAGCCGGCTGGCGTCAAGCAGGTGGATACGCCCACGGCCATCGGCACCCGGCCGCAACAGGTCTTCCAGTTGCAGCGCCGGCTCGCCAAACAGCGCCTCGGCACCCTGCTGCTCCAGGGTTGCCAGCCGACGCAGCAAGGCCTGGGTCGAGCCGGTGGTCATCAGCGCGCTGTCTTCGCCCAGCAGTTGCGGGTTGTCCTTCAGGTGCGCCAACAGGGCTTTGAGGTCTTTCAGGTCGAGCAGCAGCAAGCCTTCGCGATCCGCCACCTTGAACGCCGCATACAGCGCGGCCTGCTGGCTGTCGGTCAATTCCAGCAGGTTGCCGAGCAGCAAGGGGCCCATTTCGCTGAGGGTGGTACGCAACGGGTGGCCGGACTGCCCGGCCACATCCCAGAGCGTCACCGGATAGGCTTTGGGCGTATGTCCCAGCCAAGGCATGCCAGCGATTCGCTCAGCCACCTTGCCTTGTGGCGCACCTGCCACACCCAGGCCACACAGGTCGCCTTTGACGTCTGCCGCGAACACCGCCACACCGGCGTCGCTGAACACTTCCGCCAGGTGCTGCAGGGTCACGGTCTTGCCGGTACCGGTAGCCCCGGCGACCAGGCCGTGGCGATTGGCCAGGCGCATGGCTTGCTGCACTGGCTGACCACTGGGGTCAGCGCCTACAACTATGGTCGAAGTTTCCGACATCTCTCTCATCCCCGCTCAAGCTTTGGCTTAATTCAGCCGATACCGTTGGGTGATATTCGCCTTAATAGACAGGAGCAACCGAAAAGGACTTTTCGGGATTTGCACTGCTTGCAGCGATACCGTGCGAACGCCCGATAAAAACCTTAGCGGAACCGATTACGCCATGAACAAAAACCTGCGTTTCAGCCATAAGATCCTTTTGGCTGCGTCATTGATCGTGATACTCGCCTTCAGCCTGTTCACCCTTTACAACGATTACCTCCAGCGTAATGCGATCCGCGAGAATCTGGAGAATTATCTGGCTGAAATGGGCGAATCCACTTCGACCAACATCCGCAACCTGTTCGATGGCCGTATCAAACTGGTGGAAAACCTGGCGCAGAACATTGCCCAGCAACCGGCCAATGCCGAAACACTGATGGGCCAGAATGCCCTGATCTCGAGTTTCCTCACGGTCTACCTTGGCAAGGTCGATGGTGGTTTCAGCGTGCGCCCGGACGCCAAGATGCCTGACGGCTATGACCCGCGCACCCGCCCTTGGTACAAGGACGGCATGAACGCTCAGGGCGTGATTCTCACCGAGCCTTACATCGACCTGACCACCAACAAGATGGTCATCGGTATCCTGAGCAAGGTCTCCGCCAGCGTCGGCGTAGTCGGTGGCGACCTCGCCCTCGACGGCCTGGTGCAGATCATCAACTCGCTGAACTTCGGCGGCATGGGTTATGCGTTCCTGGTCAACGACCAGGGCAAGATCCTGGTCCACCCGGACAAGGAACTGGTCATGAAGTCGCTGTCGGACCTGTTCCCGCAGCACACGCCGAAACTGTCCGGCGAGCTGACCGAAGTCGACGCCAACGGCCAGGCCCGCCTGCTGACCTTCACCCCGATCAAGGGCCTGCCTTCGGCCAACTGGTACATCGGCCTGTCGGTGGACAAGGACAAGGCCTTTGCCATGCTCAGCACCTTCCGCACCTCGGCGGTGATCGCCACCCTGGTGGCCGTGGTGATCATCATCGGCCTGCTCGGCCTGCTGATCCGCGTGCTGATGCAGCCGTTGCACACCATGACCCGCGCCATGGAGGACATCGCCGAAGGTGAAGGCGACCTGACCAAGCGCCTGAGCATCCACAACCACGACGAGTTCGGCATTCTCGGCAAGGCCTTCAACCGCTTCGTCGAACGCATCCACGGCTCGATCCGCGAAGTGTCGTCGGCGACCGAGCAGGTCAATGAAGTGGCCCTGCGCGTCATCAGCGCCTCTAACTCGTCGATGGCCAATTCCGACGAGCAGTCCAACCGCACCAACAGTGTCGCCGCAGCCATCAACGAACTCGGCGCCGCCGCCCAGGAAATCGCCGGCAATGCCGCCCAGGCCTCTCAGCACGCCAGCTCCGCGCGCCTGCTGGCCGAGGAAGGCCAGCAAGTGGTGGAGCGCAACATCGCGGCAATGAACCGCCTGTCTGACCTGATCGTCACGTCGAGCGCGCACATCGAGACGCTCAACAGCAAGACCGTGAACATCGGCCAGATCCTCGAGGTGATCACCAGCATTTCCCAGCAGACCAACCTGCTGGCGCTCAACGCCGCGATCGAAGCGGCCCGCGCCGGTGAGGCCGGGCGTGGCTTTGCCGTGGTCGCCGACGAAGTCCGCAACCTCGCGCACCGCACCCAGGAGTCGGCGCAGCAGGTACAGACCATGATCGAAGAGCTGCAGGTCGGTGCCCGCGAGTCGGTCGACACCATGGGCCAGAGCCAGCGCCACAGCCAGGACAGCATGCAGATCGCCAACCAGGCCGGCGAGCGCCTGGACAGCGTGACCGTGCGCATCGGCGAGATCGACGGCATGAACCAGTCGGTGGCCACCGCCACCGAAGAGCAGACTGCCGTGGTCGACTCGATCAACATGGACATCAACGAGATCAACATGCTCAACCAGGAAGGTGTCGAGAACCTGCAGGCCACCCTGCGTGCCTGCTCGGACCTGGAGCAGCAGGCCACCCGCCTGAAACACCTGGTCGGCAGCTTCCGCATCTGACCTGAATCACCGCGTCGTACTTTTCGCGGGCAAGCCCGCTCCCACAGGTACCCCACAGCCCTACCGGCTGGTGCATGACCTGTGGGAGCGGGCTTGCCCGCGAAGATTGCAGCACTGCCCTCCCGCCCAACCCTGATCGAACAAACTATCCTTCTGGTAGGTCAACCTTTAGGCGCGTCATTGCCAGATGACAGACCCAAAGACGATCCTGGAGGGATGCTGATCGTGCACATCGCCGACATCACCATGTTCTACGCCCCGGCCAGCGGCGGCGTGCGGACGTACCTCGATGCCAAACACCACCGCCTCGACGCCTTACCGGGCGTGCGCCACAGCCTCCTGATCCCCGGCGCCAGCGCCAGCCATGCCGATGGTATCTACCAGGTCCCCGCTCCGCCGCTGCCATTCGGCAAGGGCTACCGTTTCCCGGTGCGCCTGGCCCCTTGGTGCAACGTGCTGCGCCGCCTGAAGCCCGACCTGATCGAAGTCGGCGACCCCTACCTCACCGCCTGGGCCGCACTGGAAGCACGGCGCAAGCTCGACGTGCCGGTAATCGGCTTCTACCACTCCGACCTGCCGCTGCTGGTGAGCAACCGCATGGGCAACTGGTTCACGCCCAATGTCGAAGCCTATGTCAGCAAGCTGTATGGCAATTTCGACCGGGTGCTGGCGCCGAGCCTGGTGATGGCCGACAAGCTGCGCCGCCTGGGGGTGCGCGACGTGCACGTGCAGCGCCTGGGTGTCGACCTGGAAACCTTCCACCCCGACCATCGCGACCCACACCTGCGGGCCCAGCTGGGCATCGCCGATACCAGCCGCCTGCTCATCTACGCCGGGCGCGGCTCACGGGAAAAGAACCTGCCGGTGCTGCTCGAATGCATGCAACACCTGGGGCGCCCCTATCACCTGTTGCTGGTCGGTTCGAACATGCCGGCCAACGTGCCCGAGAACGTCAGCGTCATCGACCAGTTCCGCCCGCCGCAGGAAGTCGCGCGCCTGATGGCCAGTGCCGACTTGCTGGTGCATGCCGGCGACCAGGAAACCTTCGGCCTGGTCATCCTCGAAGCCATGGCCAGTGCCACGCCGGTCGTCGCGGTTCGCGCCGGGGCCTTTGGCGAGATCGTCAACGAGCACTGCGGCCGCCTGTGCCGGGCCAACGATGGCCAGGCCATGGCCCTGGCCGTGCGCGAAGCATTCGAGGCCGGTGTGCACAGGCTCGGCGCCCAGGCCCGTCAGCATGTGGAACAACATTACTCGTGGGACAAGGTGGTGGCCGGCTTGCTGCAACACTACCAGGCAGTGCTCGGCCATCAGCCTCAGGTGCGCGCCCATGGCTGAACTCGACTGTGCACCGCGCAGCCTGATGCTGGTGCTGCACGATATCGCACCGGAAACCTGGCCGGACTATCAGCCGTTCGTGCAGGCCGTGGACGAGATGGGCAATGTGCCGATGACCTGGCTGGTGGTGCCAGACTTTCATCACCGCAACCCACTGACCCGCTCACCGACCTTCTGCCGCCTGCTCGAACGGCGCCTGGCGCGGGGTGACGAACTGGCGCTGCACGGCTTCTATCACGCCGACGACGGCCCCACGCCGCGCAGCCTCGGTGAATACTTCATGCGGCGCATCTACACCCACGAAGGCGAATTCTATGCCCTTGATCAGGCGCAAGCCCTGCAGCGTCTGGAACAAGGCCTGGCGCTGTTCGCCGAGCAAGGCTGGCCAGTGGCCGGTTTTGTCGCACCAGCCTGGCTGATGAGCCAGGGCACCCGGCAGGCCCTTAGCCAGCTGCCGCTGCGGTACACCAGCACGCCCCAGCACCTTTATCGCTTGCCGGACTTCACCGCGTTCGAGGCGCCAGGGCTGGTATGGAGCGCACGCAGCGCCTGGCGCCGGGGGCTGTCAAAAGTGGTCTGCGATTGGCAGTGTCGGCGCTGGCGCACGGCCACAACCCTGCGCCTGGGCTTGCACCCGGTGGACATGCGCCACCACTCAGCGCGCAACTACTGGCTGCGCACCCTCGACAACCTGCTGCTGCAAGGCCGTGAGCCGCTGACCAAGTCGGCCTGGCTGGAGCGGCAGGTGATCGCATGAACCGCCTCGGCTGGCTGGCCCTGGCACTGGCTGCTGCCTTGATGGTACCGGCGCTGCTCGGTGGCAACCAGCTGCTGCCCAGGCTGGCGGCCTTCGACAACAGGCTGTTGCTGGTGCTGCTCGGCATGATCCTGCTGTGCTGGGTGATCAATGCCATCCGCCTGCGCCTGCTGCTCGGCCGGCAAGCGGCGCAGCTTGGCCGTGTGCGCAGCCTCGGCGTGGTGATGGCCACCGAGTTCGCCATCTGCACCACCCCTGGCGGCAGCGGTGGGCCGATCACCCTCATGGCCCTGCTCGCCCGTGACCGCATCGGCCCGGCACGCAGCGGTGCGGTGTTTGCCATGGATCAGTTGAACGATTTGCTGTTCTTTTTCTGCGCCATGCTGGCGATCGCCGGCTATGCCCTGTTCCACAGTCTTGGTCGCAGCCAGCAAAGCATGCTGCTGGGCAGCGCACTGCTGCTGTGCGCGGCCTTGGCCATGATCGTGGTGCTGTTGCGTTACCGCCGGGCGGTGATGCGCTTCAACGGCCGCATGCTGCAACGCCTGGGCATGCCCGGCCGGCGCAGACGCCGCTGGGCCCGCAAGGCGCTGCATTTCATCGACGCCCTGGCACAGACTTGGCAGTTGCCCAAACGCACCCTGGCGCTGGTGTTCAGCCTTACCTGCCTGCACTGGAGCCTGCGCTACAGCGTGCTGTACCTGGTGCTGCAAGGCCTGGGGGCGGAGCTGTCGTGGATCCCGAGTTTCCTGGTGCAGATGCTGTCGCTCAGCGCCGGGCAATTCAGCCTGCTACCGGGGGGTGCCGGTGCTGCCGAGCTGACCTCGGCCAGCCTGCTGACGCCACTGGTGGGCAGTTCCACAGCCGCGGCGGCGATCCTGATCTGGCGGGCGATCACTTACTACTTTTATCTGCTGGCGGGCGGGCCGGTGTTTGTCTGCCTGCTGGCGCGTCCGTTGCTGGAGCGCTGGCGGCGTCAGACGGGTTGAGCTGGCGCCAGAGCTCGGCGGCGTCCGGGAAGTCGGTGCCGTCTTCGTCGCTCAGGGACTCGGGGTCGTAGCGGGCCAGGCAACCTTCACCCAAGGTAGGGGGTGGTGACGCGGTGGGATTATTACGCTTGGCCATGGATTACTCTCGATTGGGGGCGCTTCGCGCCCCATCGCCGGCAAGCGCGGCTCCCACAAGGACTGCGCTGCTTTGGGAGCCGCGCTTGCCGGCGATGGGCTGCACAGCAGCCCCCATGCGCTATCAGTCGAATACCACGGTCTTGTTGCCGTGCACCAGAACGCGATCTTCAAGGTGATAGCGCAGGCCGCGGGCGAGCACCATCTTCTCGACGTCACGGCCGAAGCGGACCATGTCTTCGATGCTGTCGGCGTGGCTCACACGCACCACGTCCTGCTCGATGATCGGGCCGGCGTCCAGCTCTTCGGTCACGTAGTGGCAGGTCGCACCGATCAGCTTCACGCCACGCAGGGCCGCCTGGTGGTAAGGCTTGGCACCGACGAACGACGGCAGGAAGCTGTGGTGGATATTGATGACCTTCTCGGCATAGTCCTGGCACAACTGCGGCGGCAGGATTTGCATGTAACGCGCCAGTACCACCACGTCAGCCGAGTGCTCCTGCACCAGACGCGACACTTCGGCAAAAGCCGGGGCCTTGTCCTTGGGGTCTACCGGTACGTGGAAGAACGGAATGCCGTGCCACTCGACCATGCTGCGCAGGTCGTTGTGGTTGGAAATCACACAAGGGATCTCGCAATCCAGTTCATCGGTGTGCCAGCGGTGCAGCAGGTCGGCCAGGCAGTGCGATTCGCGGCTGGCCATCAGCACCACGCGCTTCTTCTGCGCCGAGTCGGTGATACGCCAGGTCATGGAGAACTCTTCGGCGATCGGCGCAAAGGCTTCGCGGAACGCCTCGATACCGAATGGCAGCGATTCAGCACGGATTTCATGGCGCATGAAGAACCAGCCGCTCTGCTCATCGGAGTGGTGGCTGGCTTCGTTGATCCAGCCATTGTACAAGGCCAGGAAATTACTGACTTTCGCCACGATGCCAACACGGTCGGGGCAGGCGATCACCAGACGATAGGTGCGCATGAATTAAGACTCCAGAACTTCGCAAAGGCGCTCATTCTAGCGGCCCGACCAGAAAAACGCAGTAAGCATTGCACCCGCCGGTAGCCGCAGGCCGGCAAAGGCAGTGTATGAGCCAGGCTGACGACAGCCTGATGGCATTCAGGACCAACTGCAGGGCATATGTAAATTTTTCTTAATCTTGAGATATTTTGTCACAGGGTTAATAACAGTTACGTGCCGAATAATATGTTTACTTGAGAGTATTGCCTGTCTATTATTGCTTCACACATTTCTGAACACGCATTAAGGAACACTCCATGTCCCTGATCAACGAATACCGCGCTACCGAAGAAGCCATCAAGGAACTTCAGGCCCGCCTGGCCAACCTGTCTCAGGATGACAAGCTGAAGAAAGAACTGGAGTTCGAAGGCAAACTGCGCACCCTGATGGGCGAATACTCCAAGTCGCTGCGCGACGTCATCGCCCTGCTCGACCCGGAATCGAAACTGAGCAAAGCCCCACGCGGTGCTGCCAAACCTGTCGCCACCAAACGTGCGCGCAAGGTCAAGCAATACAAGAACCCGCACAACGGTGAAGTGATCGAAACCAAAGGCGGCAACCACAAGACCCTGAAAGAATGGAAAGCCAAATGGGGTAGTGATGAGGTTGAACGCTGGGCGACCCTGCTGGACTGATTGTCCACACTAAAGCGCTGCATATACATACAAAAACGCCGGCATGAAGCCGGCGTTTTTGTTTGCTCACTCAAAGGCTGATAGCAAACTGCTCACGCAAGTTGCGGGCATGCGCCTGCCAGGCGTCCAGCAACCGCCGCCCGGCCTCGTCAGCGGTGGCCAAGGCGCCCAGCCTGGCTTGCTCGAAATCACCCAAGGTGTTCGGTGCGCCCCAGTGCGGGTCACTCAGGCGTTGCTGGCAGAAACCATACCAGCGCTGGCGCTCTTCGCTGTTCAAGGTCTCGGGGAAGTTCCGCGCGCGGTAACGGAACAACAACTCAGGCAGGCGCGGATCATCGAACATCCAATGGCCGTGGCCTAATTGTGCAGGGTCCAGCGTGCGAACTTGCTCGCACAAGCGTCGGTCGCGGTCACCGATGAAACCGTCATACAACTGCTGCTCGGGGTCTTCAACCGCCGTAAAATCCTCTTTGCCGTAGATAAGCTCGAGCTTGTCTTGCCATGCAGACTGTTGATTAGCCAGTTGTTCAGCACGTGATTGCATCAATGCCAAGTCGATACCCAGTCGTTGCTGATCGGCCGGGCGCAATACCGAAAGCGGAGCGACTACCGGGCAGCGATTGATCTGCACCAACTTGAGCGGGACCGGTAATTGTCCTTCAGAAAGTTCCTCATGTCGCGTGTACAACCGCTCGCGCAGCACCTCGGCACTTTCCCTTATTAACGGTAGGGTTTCCTGATGCAGGTCGCACACAATCAGTGCATTGCGATTACGCGGGTGCCAGGCCAACGGCAGCACCACGCCCAGATAATTACGCGCCGCAGAAAAGCGCCCGGATATATGCACCAGTGGCTGCAATAGACGGATCTGCTCCATCACTTTGTGCTTGCTGCGCAACTGGAACAGCCACTCGTACAACTTGGGTTGTTTCTGCCTTATCAAGCGAGCCAGGGCAATGGTGGCCCGTACGTCAGAAAGCGCTTCATGAGCATGCCCATGGTCGATGCCATTGGCCTGGCTGAGCAATTCCAGACGCAGGCTGGTGCGCCCATCCTGTTGCGGCCAGACGATGCCTTCCGGGCGCAAGGCGTAGGCGGTACGCACCACGTCGATCAGGTCCCAGCGGCTATTGCCGCCCTGCCACTCGCGGGCATAAGGGTCGAAGAAATTGCGGTACAGGCTGTAGCGGGTCACTTCGTCGTCGAAGCGCAGGGTGTTGTAGCCAGCACCGCAGGTGCCGGGGCGCGCCAACTGCTCATGGACCCGGGTCATGAACTCGGCTTCGCACAGGCCTTGGTTGGCTAGTTGCTCGGGGGTGATACCGGTGACCAGGCAGGCGGCCGGGTGCGGCAGAATATCGTCCGAAGGGCGGCAGTAGAGGCTGATCGGGTCTTCGATCTCATTGAGGTCGAGATCGGTGCGTACACCGGCAACCTGCAGCGGCCGATCACAGCGCGGGTTGATGCCAGTGGTTTCGTAGTCGTGCCAGAAGATGCTGGAAGTCACGGGGTCGTCCTGTTTCGAGGTCGACCCGATTTTAGCGGAGCCAGGCTCAGGCGGAAGCGTTGGCAGGGCGGAAACTGAAATAGTCGCGCAGCGAGCGGACGAATTCATCGTATTCGCGCGGCGCCTGCAGCAGCATGAAGCCGGAATCGTAGTGGCCCGGGGTCTGGTCTTCGCGGCACCACAGGCAACTGGCGGTCAGGTTGATGAACTGAAACCCGCCACCGGCCAGTGGCAAGCGCAATTGCAGCTCGAAGTCCGGACCAACCAGCACAGGCAACGAGCTGATCAGCATGATCCCATCTTCGGAGGCATTGCCCAGCTGACCGATCGGCTGATCGGTAAAGCGGTTGTAGACCTTGAGCACACAAGGCAACTGATGGCGTTCGATATGGCGCTGGTTGAACATGATCGCGATTGCAGTCCCGTACCTGATGCCAGGAATGCAAGGTACTGGCGGTTGTTGTAACAGCTGAGTTACAGATTAGCGCAGCGCGCCGGGCAAATCCCGTGAAATTAACGATACCTTGGTGTTAACGCCAAGTGGGGGTATTGACCGGGTTGGCCACCGCCGCCTCTGCAGCACGGTAGTGGCCGAGCTTCTCCAGGGTCTCCAGGCGCGCCTTGGCCCGATAGGCATACTCATTGCCCGGGTACTGCTGGATCAGGTATTCGTAGGTCTGCGCGGCATCCACATAAAGCATGTCGCGCTCCAGGCACTGGCCACGCAGCAGCGACACTTCCGGGTGGATGAACGGCCGCGCACGGCTGGTGCGGTCGACTTGCGACAACTCCAGCATGACCTTCGAACAATCGCCACGGTCATAGGCGCGGTAGGCGTTGTTCAGGTGGTGGTCCATGGACCAGCGGGTGCAGCCGACAGTGCTGGCCGCCAGGGCGATTACGATCAGGGCGCGCATGGGGTATCTCCTTTGATGCCAGTGTATCGGCCATTGCCGGCAAATCTTCACAGCCTTTTGCAAGGATACTCCCACCCGTTCAAATGCCACCCTGCATTGGCCGCAGGTAGTGCAACGGAACAATGACTACAGCGCAATTGAGGAGTAGCCTTTCGCTGCGCTTCACTATAGGAGTCTGTGCATGAGCATCCGCCGTACCAAAATCGTCGCTACCCTTGGCCCCGCCAGCAACTCGCCGGAAGTAATCGAACAGCTGATCCTCGCCGGCCTGGACGTGGCACGCCTGAACTTCTCCCACGGCACGCCGGACGAGCACAAGGCACGCGCCCGCCTGATCCGTGACATCGCCGCCAAGAACGGCCGCCATGTCGCACTGCTGGGCGACCTGCAGGGTCCGAAGATCCGCATCGCCAAGTTCGCCAACAAGCGCATCGAACTGAAGATCGGTGACAAGTTCACCTTCTCCACCGCCCACCCGCTGACCGAAGGCAACCAGGACATCGTCGGTATCGACTATCCCGACCTGGTCAAGGACTGCGGCGTCGGTGACGAACTGCTGCTCGACGACGGCCGTGTGGTCATGCGCGTCGAGACTGCCACCGCAGATGCCCTGCACTGCGTGGTGATCATCGGTGGCCCGCTGTCGGACCACAAAGGCATCAACCGCAAAGGTGGCGGCCTGACCGCTCCGGCCCTGACCGAAAAAGACAAGGCCGACATCAAGCTGGCCGCAGAAATGGACCTGGACTACCTGGCCGTTTCCTTCCCGCGCGATGCCAGCGACATGGAATATGCGCGCAAGCTGCGTGACGAAGCCGGCGGCAGCGCCTGGCTGGTGGCCAAGATCGAACGTGCCGAGGCCGTTGCCGACGACGAGACCCTGGACAAGCTGATCGCTGCCTCCGACGCCGTGATGGTTGCCCGTGGCGACCTGGGTGTGGAAATCGGCGACGCCGAGCTGATCGCCATCCAGAAAAAGATCATCCAGCACGCCCGCCGTAACAACAAGGCAGTGATCGTCGCGACCCAGATGATGGAGTCGATGATCCAGAACCCGATGCCGACCCGCGCCGAAGTGTCCGACGTGGCCAACGCCGTGCTGGACAACACCGATGCGGTGATGCTCTCGGCCGAAAGCGCCGCTGGCGCCTACCCGATCGAAGCCGTACAGGCCATGGCCCGTATCTGCTCGGGCGCCGAGAAGCACCCGACCAGCCAGAAGTCCAGCCACCGCCTGCACACCACCTTCGAGCGCTGCGACGAAAGCATCGCCCTGGCGGCCATGTACACGGCCAACCACTTCCCGGGCGTGAAGGCGATCATCGCCCTGACCGAAAGTGGCTACACCCCGCTGATCATGTCGCGCCTGCGCTCGCACGTGCCGATCTTCGCGCTGTCGCCGCACCGCGCCACCCAAGCCCGGGCCAACATGTTCCGCGGCGTCTACCCGATCGCCTTCGACCCGGCTTCGCTGCCGGCCGACAAGGTCAGCCAGGCGGCCGTCGACGAGCTGCTCAAGCGCGGCCTGGTGGAGCAAGGTGACTGGGTGATCCTGACCAAGGGTGACAGCTACCACACCATCGGTGGCACTAACGGCATGAAGATCCTGCACGTCGGTGATCCGCTGGTCGGCTGATCTGCCGCTGCAAAGGGGGCCGCTTTGCGGCCCCATTCGCGGGCAAGCCCGCTCCCACAGGTTCTGTGCCCGCCTTGGGCTTGCGCGGCACCTGTGGGAGCGGGCTTGCCCGCGAAAGGGCCAGCACTTTCAATAAAATGCCTCAGGCATGTTCCAGGAACACATCGGCAAACACCTGCCCCCGCGGCACCCCGGCAATGAACAGTTGCCGCGCGAATCGCTCGACACTCCCCGGCGCCCCGCACACCAGCGCCACCGTCTGCCGCGATGACGGCCGCAACCCGGCCAGCGCTTCATCCATCCGCTGCGCCAGCACCAGCTCGACCTTCACCCCCGCCAGTTGCAGCAGCGGCTCGGCCAGATAGTGCGCAGCGCTGTCCCGCGCCACATGCACCACCCGAATCTCCCCTTGATGCCCCTGGCGCAAAGCTTCGCGCAAGATGCCCCACAACGGCGCCAGCCCGGTGCCCGCTGCCAACAGCCAGAGCGGCCGGGCCTGCCAATCCGGGTCGTAGTGCAAAGCCCCGCCCCTGAACTCACCGAGACGCAGCTGGTCACCCACCTGCAGCGCACGGGCCTTGTCGCAAAAGGCCCCCGGCCGCTGGCAGTCGACATGAAACTCCAGAAAGTCGTCTTCGCCCGGCAGGCTGGCCAGTGAGTAGGGCCTTGCAACAGCGCCGTTCCACAGCACCACATGCTGCCCCGCCTGATAACGCAACGCCCGCTCCGCTCGCAGCCGCAAGCGCAACACATCGCCGAACCAATCTACTGCACACACTCGCGCCGGCACCCCGTCCTGCTGCGGGTCGAACACCGCCACGCGCAGGTCGTCAACCACCCGGCACTGGCAGGCCAGGCGCCAGCCCTGGGCGTGCTTGTCCAGCGTCAGGGCTTCGGGCAGGGCATCCACCGGCTGCCCTTCCAGGCAATGCACCAGGCAGGCGTGGCAGCTGCCGGCACGGCAGCTGTAGGGCACATTCAGCCCTGCCTCGTTGAGGGCATCGAGCAGGTTGCTGCCGGTCGGCACCGTCCAGCGGCGCGCGCCCACGCAAAGTTCAGGCATGGTAAGTCTTTCTCCATCGATCACCGGGTCACTGTATGCCAAGCGCGCATTGGCAGCAAAAAGGATGCCTGCCCCCTGCCGACCATGGTCCAGACCACGCGCAGGTGTTTCGCGCGGTGAGGCGCGCTATACTGCCGCGCCCTTTTGCGTCGGCCAGCCTGCCGGCGCGCCTTGCAAGGCGCTTCGACACGCTGGTCGGCACCGTCGAGCGTCTTTTTGAATGTTCCCGTCTTTAAGAGGAGCGCGCTGCATGACCGTGATCAAGCAAGACGACCTGATTCAGAGCGTCGCCGACGCCCTGCAATTCATCTCGTACTACCACCCCGTCGATTTCATCCAGGCGATGCACGAAGCCTACCTGCGTGAAGAATCGCCTGCCGCACGCGACTCGATCGCCCAGATCCTGATCAACTCGCGCATGTGCGCCACCGGCCACCGCCCGATCTGCCAGGACACCGGTATCGTCACCGTGTTCATCCGCGTGGGCATGGACGTGCGCTGGGACGGCGCCACCATGAGCGTCGACGACATGATCAACGAAGGTGTGCGTCGCGCCTACAACCTGCCTGAAAACGTCCTGCGCGCTTCGATCCTGGCCGACCCGGCCGGTGCCCGCAAGAACACCAAGGACAACACCCCGGCGGTCATCCACTACTCCATCGTCCCGGGCGACAAGGTCGAAGTCGACGTCGCAGCCAAAGGCGGCGGTTCGGAGAACAAGTCGAAGATGGCCATGCTCAACCCGTCCGACTCGATCGTCGACTGGGTGCTGAAGACCGTGCCGACCATGGGCGCTGGCTGGTGCCCGCCTGGCATGCTCGGCATCGGCATCGGCGGTACCGCCGAGAAGGCTGCGGTGATGGCCAAGGAAGTGTTGATGGAATCCATCGACATCCACGAACTGAAAGCCCGTGGCCCGCAGAACCGCCTCGAAGAGATCCGTCTGGAGCTGTTCGAGAAGGTCAACCAGCTGGGTATCGGTGCCCAGGGCCTGGGTGGCCTGACCACCGTGCTCGACGTCAAGATCATGGACTACCCGACTCACGCCGCCTCGCTGCCGGTGTGCATGATCCCGAACTGCGCCGCCACCCGTCACGCCCACTTCGTGCTCGACGGCAACGGCCCGGCCGAGCTCGAAGCGCCGTCGCTGGACGCCTACCCGGAAATCGTCTGGGAAGCCGGCCCGAGCGCCCGTCGCGTCAACCTCGACGACATCACCCCGGAAGAAGTCGCCAGCTGGAAGCCGGGCGAGACCATCCTGCTCAACGGCAAGATGCTCACCGGCCGCGACGCTGCGCACAAGCGCATGGTCGAGATGCTCAACCGCGGTGAAGAACTGCCGGTCGACCTCAAAGGCCGCTTCATCTACTACGTCGGCCCGGTCGACCCGGTCGGTGACGAAGTGGTAGGCCCAGCCGGCCCGACCACTGCCACCCGCATGGACAAGTTCACCCGCCAGATTCTCGAGCAGACCGGCCTGCTGGGCATGATCGGCAAGTCCGAGCGTGGCCCGACCGCGATCGAAGCGATCAAGGACAACAAGGCCGTGTACCTGATGGCCGTGGGCGGCGCTGCCTACCTGGTGGCCCAGGCCATCCGCAAGTCGAAGGTCCTGGCCTTCGCCGAGCTGGGCATGGAAGCGATCTACGAGTTCGAGGTCAAGGACATGCCGGTGACCGTCGCCGTCGACAGCAACGGTGAGTCGGTGCACATCACTGGCCCTGCCCTGTGGCAGAGCAAGATTGCCCAGAGCCTGGCAGTCGAAGTGAAGTAAGCCTGATGTAAACGCGGCGCCTGCTTCGCGGGCAAGCCCGCTCCCACAAGGGATCGCAATCTCCCTGTGGGAGCGGGTTCACCGCGAACAGGCCGCAACAGGTCTACACAACTCTGTCGAATTGCTCCGGCCAGTCCCTGCGGGTAAACACCTGCCCTTCCTGCCTCACCCGCCGCACTTCCTCAAGACTCACCTCACACATCAGCCACTGGCTGCTCACCGGGCTCAACGCCTCACTCAACGCCGCCACTCCGTCCCCCGGCATCCCGTGATCTGGCGGAACGAACAGCCCAGCCCGGCCGATGTTCTCATCCAGGGCCGGCGACCATGGCGCCACACCTACTGTCGGGCTTTGCAGCACGGCTATCTGGTTTTCCAGGGCGCGTGCCTGCGCACCAATGCGCACCCGATGGTAGCCTGCCTCGGTGTCGGTGCAGCTCGGCGCCAGGATCAGGTCGGCACCACCCTCGGCCAGGCGCCGGGCCAGCATCGGGAACTCATTGTCATAGCAGATCAGGATGCCCAGGCGGCCAAGATCGGTGTCGAAAACCTGCAGCCCGTCACCTGCGGCAATGCCCCACTGCTCCCGCTCGAAGCGAGTCATCATCAGCTTGTCCTGGTAGCCGAGCACACCCTTGGGGCCGAACAGCCAGGCACGGTTGCGGTATAGCCCATCGAGGTCGAGCACCGGCAGGCTACCTGGCTGCATGTAGATACCCCAGCGCCGGGCAATCCCTTCGCACAACGCCAACCAAGGCTCGATCAGCGGCTGGATGCCGGCGATCGAGGCCTTGAGGTCGCCACGCTGCTCGGCCGGCAACTGGCCGCTGAGCACCAGCCCGGCGTATTCCGGCAGCAACAGCAGCTGGGCGCCCGCCTCCACGGCCTCGGCACACAAAGCCTGCAGGTGGTCGGCATAGGCATCCCAGGTTTCATGCAGTTCGATGGCGTACTGGCAGGCCGCAAGGCGGATCAAATCGGCAGCTCCTTGGTCCAGAACGACAGGATCTTTTCCGAACTTTTCGGCTCGTCCAGATCACGCCAGGCGTAGCGGGTGCGCAAGGAGGGATCATGCAGGAAGCCGCGGTTACGCCAGAAGCCGTGCAGTGGCTTGTAGTCCGCAGGCCGGCGCGGATGCATACCCGGGCGCTCCACGGCACAGAACGCACAGAAGTCGAATTCGGCCAGTTTGTGGGCATAGGACTCGCGCTCGATGAAGAAGCGCACGCCCAGGCCACGACCACGGTACTCTGGCAGTACCAGCGATTCACCGAAGTAGTAGACGCTGGCCGGGTCGCGCCCCAGGGCCAGGAACGGCTGCTGGAACTCCGGGGCCACATCCACCAGCGGCAGGCCGGTCGAAGCGCCAACCACCTGGCCATCGTCCAGGGCCAGCACCACCAGGCTGCGCCCGGAACGGGTGTAGCTGGCCAGGTAGTCGGCTTCGTACTCCGGGGTGCCGTCGTAGAGGTAGGGAAACTCGCGAAACACGGTCAGGCGCAGGCGAGCGAGGTCATCGATGTAGGGCGCGATAGCGGCGCCGTGCAACAGGCGTATTTCCATGCTTGGCGGTCGTTTTGTCGATGTGGATGACGCGCTCGGCTAAGCCGGGCTTGAGGGGAAACCCTATCATCCGAGCCAGCACACCGCCTTTTCCCTACACGACAGGTATTGTTCCATGACCGCTACCGAACTGGTAAATGCTTACTACGCCGCCTTCAATGCCGGCGACATGCCAGCCTTCCTGGCCCTGCTCAGCGAAGACGTGATCCACGACATCAACCAGGGCGAGCGGCAGATGGGCAAGGCAAAGTTCGCGGCATTCATGGACAAGATGAACCGTTGCTACCGCGAGCGCCTGGCCGACATCGTGGTGATGCAGAACCCCGACGGTAGCCGCGCGGCGGCGGAGTTCACCGTGCATGGCGAATACCTGGCCGACGACGAAGGGTTGCCGGCGGCCAATGGGCAGACCTATGTGCTGCCGGCGGGGGCATTCTTCTACATTCACTGCGGCAAGATTTCCCGGGTGACCAACTACTACAACCTCAATGACTGGGTCGAGCAGGTTGCCTGAAGCAACACGGTCTCTGTGGGAGCGGGCGAGCCCGCGAACACCGGCGCAGCCGGTGCCATGCACCGCGTTGGATTCTTCGCGGGCGCGCCCGCTCCCACAACTTGACCGCGTCAGTCAGGCGATACGGGTACCTAATACCTTGAGAAAGGCCGCCAGCCAGGCCGGGTGCGCCGGCCAGGCGGGTGCCGTCACCAGGTTGCCATCGACATGTGCCTGGTCCACCGCGATATCGATGTACGTGCCACCGGCCAGGCGCACTTCCGGTGCACAGGCCGGATACGCACTGCACTCGCGCCCTTCCAGCACGCCTGCCGCCGCCAACAACTGCGCGCCGTGGCACACCGCCGCAATCGGCTTGCCGGCCTGGTCGAACGCCCGCACCAGCTCCAGCACCTTTTCATCCAGGCGCAGGTACTCGGGCGCACGGCCACCTGGGATCAGCAAAGCGTCGTAGCCTTCGGCCCGCACCCGCACGAAATCGTAGTTCAGGGCAAAGTTGTGCCCTGGCTTTTCGCTGTAGGTCTGCTCGCCTTCGAAATCATGAATCGCCGTGCGCACGGTCTGCCCCGCGACCTTCTCCGGGCACACCGCATGTACCGTGTGGCCGACCATGCTCAGCGCCTGGAACGGCACCATGGCCTCGTAATCTTCGACATAGTCGCCAACCAGCATGAGAATCTTCTTCGCCGTCATCGCACCCACTCCTTCGATTGCCTAGGGACAGTCACTGCACGATAGCCGCTCTCAGTCGCGCCGGTCGAGCAAGTTGACCACCAGCCGGTCCAGCCAGCCCCACACCCGCTGCTTCACCCGACGCCACAGCGGCCGGGCGTGCCAGTGATCAAGGTCGACCACCTCGCTCAAGGCAAAATCCCGCTCGAAGCTGGCCTGCACGGCGGTCGTCAAGGGTGGGTCGAGTGCCTCGATGTTGGCTTCCAGGTTGAAGCGCAGGTTCCAGTGATCGAAGTTGCACGAACCGACACTGACCCAATCGTCGATCAGCACCATCTTCAGGTGCAGGAAACACGGCTGGTATTCGTAGATGCGCACCCCCGCACGCAGCAAGCGCGGGTAATAGCGGTGCCCGGCATAACGCACCGAAGGGTGGTCGGTGCGCGGCCCGGTCAACAGCAAGCGCACGTCGACGCCTTTGCCGGCGGCCCGGCGCAACGACCGGCGTACGCTCCAGGTCGGCAGGAAGTACGGCGTGGCCAGCCATACCCGCTGCTTGCCACTGTTGATCGCCCGGACCAGCGAATGCAGGATGTCCTGGTGCTGGCGGGCGTCGGCATAGGCCACCCGGCCCATGCCCTGGCCTTGCACCGGCACCTTGGGCAAGCGCGGCAGGCCAAAGCCCTCGGCCGGGCGCCAGGCGGTGCGGCGGTTGTTGGCTTGCCACTGGCGGTCGAACAGCAACTGCCAGTCGGCCACCACCGGCCCTTGCATCTGCACCATCACCTCGTGCCAGGCGCTGCTTGTCTCGCCTGGCGTCCAGAACTCGTCGGTGACGCCCGTCCCCCCCACCACGGCCCAGCGCTCATCCACCAACAACAGCTTGCGATGGTCGCGGTACAGGTTGCGAAAACCACGCTTCCAGCGCAGCCGGTTGTACCAGCGCAAGTACACCCCGGCCTCCAGCAGGCGCTGGCGCAACGCCGCAGTGAAGGCCAGCGAGCCATAGTCATCGAACAGGCACCGTACCCGCACGCCGCGCCGTGCCGTTTGCTCCAGCGCCTCGACCACCGCCTCGGCACAGGCACCTGCCTCGACCAGGTACAACTCCAGGTCGACCTGGAACTCGGCACGCTCGATCGCCTGGAGCATGCGCGGGAAGAATTCAGGGCCGTCGATCAGCAGTTCGAATTCATTGCCACCCCGCCAGGGGAAAACCGGCCCCGGCATGTCAGCGGGCGTTGAAGATCAGTACCGCATTGACCGGTACCGACGGGTTGATGGATTTCAGCCTGGCGAACTTGCGCAGGCTTTCCAGCCCTGGCAGCAGGCCAAAGTCCGAGGCCCGCAGTACCAGGGGTTCGAGGGTCACCACCTGGAAGCGCCGCTGATCCAGGCGGGTGGCCAGCAACAGCGCGTTGTAGCTGTGCGACTGGCCATGCAGGGTGACGGTCAGCGGCAGGCGCAGTTCGATCTGCGCACCATCGGCCAGGTCGTTGAGCGGCCGCAGGTCGATCTGCGCCTTCACGCTCGCCTCGGCGAAGCGCGCCACCTCGAACAGGTTGTCGCGCATCTGCTCGTCGCGCAGTGGGATGCCGCTGCTCACCGAGTCCATCTCGATGCTCAGCTCAGCCGAGCCTTTGCGGCTGACGGTGCCGTGCAACACCAAAAAGCGATGCACCTCGGCGGTATCACCGTTCTTGCCAGTGACGAATGACAGGCGTGAAGACTCGCCATCGAGGTGCCAGTTGGCATGGGCGGGCAGGCACAAAGCCAGCAGCAGTGCAGGCAGAAGACGGGGCAGCTTGAACATGACAGGTCTCGTGAAACTTGACCGCCAACCTTACCCGGCTGCCCTCATGGCAGCAAGCGGCAGCCGGCCTGCGCGCCCTGCCAGGCCGCCTGGTTGCGCTGGCCAAGGCCCTCGGCGCTGACCCGCCGTTGCGGGCCGTCTTCCTCCAGCCGGCCCAGGGGCAACCATTGCTGCACATACCCTCGGCAATAGGCCTGGTCGAAGCCCATGACGAAGCGGCACGAGCAGTACTCCTTGGCCGAATAGGCCGAAAGGATGCCCGGGAAGTCCGCCAGCGCCTGGCGCTCCAGCCAGGCCCAGCCGAGCAAGGCGACGATCAGCAGCAACAGCACGCGCTTCATGCGCGCTCCTTGGCCAGCGCCGCCAGCACCCGCTTGAGCAGTTCGTTGTGGCGGTAACTGCCGTCGCGGTCATCGGCATAGCGCACGATCAGCAGTTTCTGCGACGGCACGATATACAGCGCCTGGCCCCAGTGGCCGAGTGCGGCGTAAGTGTCTGGCGGGGCGTCGGGCCATGGTGTCGGGCCTCCCGGCAATGGCAGGTTAAGCCACCAATGGCCGCCCGGGCTGGCCTCGCCGGGCACTGCAGTGGCCTGAGTGAACAAAGTGCGGTTGAAGGCCACCCAGCTCGCTGGCAGCAGCTGCCGACCTTGCCAGCGGCCATCGCGCTGCATCAGCAAGCCGATGCGCGCCAGGTCCCGGGCACTGAGATAGAGGTAGGAGGAGCCGACCAAGGTACCGGCGCCGTCACGCTCCCAGACTGCGCTGTCGATGCCTAGCGGGGAGAACAGCGCCTGCCAGGGGTAGTCGGCATAGCTAGCGGTGCCGAGCATGCCGCGCAACGCGGCGGCCAGCACATTGCTGTCGCCACTGGAATAGAGAAAACGCTGGCCTGGCTGTTCGGCATTGGCACGGGTTGCGGTGTAGGCCGCCATGTCGTTGCGCCCGCGGGTGTAGAGCATGGCCACGACAGAGGACTTCAACGGCGCGTATTCGTAGTCTTCCTGCCAGTCCAGGCCACTGGCCCAGTGCAGCAGATCGGCCAGGCGCACATCGGGGTGGGCCTGCATCGGTGGGTAGTAGCGCGCGGCTGGGTCGTGCAGCTGGAACCGCCCTTCACCCTGGGCAACGCCCAGCACAGTGGCCAGCACGCTCTTGCTGACCGACCAGGTCAGATGGGCAGTATTGGCAGTGGTGGGAGCGCTGTAGCGTTCGTGAAGGATGCGACCGTCACGGATGATCAACAAGGCGTCGGTGCGAATGCCGCTGCGTTCGCCGGCGTTGCGCTCCGGGAAGGCATAAGCGTCGACGGCCTGCCAGTCGAAGGCGGTGTCGTCGATCGGCCAGTCAGGTTCGGGCCAGACTTCGGCCCAGGCGGGCATGATGGTCAGGCCGATGATTGCCAACAGGGTCTTTATCATGGGGGGCCTTGTTGGGGGCGCTTCGCGCCCCATCGCCGGCAAGCCCGGCTCCCACAGGTCCAGTGCAATGCTTCAGGACTGCACCGAACCTCTGGGAGCCGGGCTTGCCGGCGATGGGCTGCACAGCAGCCCCAGGATCTGAAAGATCCCACAGTTTCTCAGGCTTTCATGACAGCCCTGCGGCCAGCCAGGCCTTGGCCAGGCGCTTTTCTCGCGCTGCCGTAGCCAATGCCAGCACCCCCTGATCCCGCTGCCACAGCTGCGCCCACTGCTCCGGCCCCGCCAGCAGCGCCTTGTCGATCGCCCCGCGCAGCTCTTGAAACTGCGAAAACAAGCCCCCCAGCAACAGGTGGCAGCCGATGCTGTCAGCGCACTGCCGGCTGCCCTCGGCACATCCCGCCAACAGCCCCAGCAAACGCAGGCGCAACTCCTGCGGCCAGCCACATTCTTGCCCTACGCCGTACAACCAGGCCGTCAGCGCCGTGAGTACGTACAGGTCTTCCAGCGAACGGAACGGTTTGACATAGGCGTCCCAGCCATCGCCAGCCAGCAGCTCGCAGGCCGCGTCCTGCAAGTGCAAGCGAGCATGCCCCACTTCAGGCATCAGCGGCAGGGTCGGCAACGCCTCCAGTGTCACCCCCGGCTCCCCCGGATAAACCACCGCCAGGTTCAGCCGTGGCGCTTCGCCTAGCGCTTCGCTGCGCGCGGCCACCAACAACCATTCCGCGTCGAGGCCGGCGGTGACGAAATCCTTGTTGCCGTTCAGGCGCAAACCGACCAGCCGGGTATGCATGTCCGCCGGGCGCACGCTGCGCCGCTCGGTGGCGCACAGCGCGCCAAGGCTGGCGGGGGCACTGGGCCAGAGCACGCGCAATGCGGCCTGGTAACCGATGAGGAACGCCAGGCCCGGCGTGGCCATGGCACGTGCGCCCAGCACCGCCAGTTCGAACGGGGCAACCGCGCCAAGGCGCTCGAGCAGCGCGGCATAGGTCTCGCCCAAGGTGCCAGCCAGGGGCTGGCGTAGAGGGTCGTTGAGTCGTTGCAACCAGGCCATCGGACGCTCCTTCAAAGGACTGTGCTGGGGTGTCATGCAAGCATCACCAAAGATTCACAGGGGTGACACCGCGCCTACCTAGGCTGACTTTGCACAACAAAGCCGACCGGCCGCAACCCTTCATGGCTGGCTTATGGAGACTCGTAATGACTCGGATCGCTCACGCTGGCGACAACAGCACTGCACGCCGTCTGCAAGCCGAACGCCTGGTTGGCGCTGCGGCCCTGCAGGAAGCACAGGCCCTGCGCTACAAGGTGTTCAGCGCGGAATTCAAGGCCAAGCTCAAAGGCGCCGAACAGGGCCTGGACATGGATGACTACGACGTTCATTGCCGCCACATCGGCGTGCGCGACCTGAGTACCGGCGAGCTGGTAGCCACCACCCGCCTGCTCGACCACCAGGCCGCCAGCAGCCTGGGGCGCTTCTACAGCGAAGAAGAGTTCAGCCTGCACGGCCTGCTGCAATTGCAGGGCCCGATCCTCGAACTGGGCCGCACCTGCGTCGCCCCCGACTACCGCAACGGGGGCACCATCGCCGTGCTCTGGGGCGAACTGGCCGAAGTCCTCAACGAAGGCCGCTACAGCTACCTGATGGGTTGCGCCAGCATTCCCATGCAGGACGGCGGCGTACAGGCCCACGCGGTCATGCAGCGCCTGCGCGAGCGGTACCTGTGCACCGAGCACCTGCGCGCCGAACCGAAGAACCCGTTGCCCAGCCTGGCCCTGCCGAACAACGTCATCGCCGAGATGCCGCCACTGCTCAAGGCCTACATGCGCCTGGGCGCGAAGATCTGCGGCGAGCCATGCTGGGACGAGGACTTTCAGGTCGCCGACGTGTTCATCCTGCTCAAGCGTGACGACCTATGCCCGCGCTACGCCCGCCACTTCAAGGCAGCGGTCTGATGCCTGGCCTGCGGGTGCTCGCCCGCCTCTTGCGGCTGCTGCTGGTGCTGTCGCTCGGCATGCTCATGGCTGGCGTCATCGCCGTGGGCGAACGCCTGGGGATCAAGGCGTCCATCGAACTTCGCCAGCGCTGGTCCTGCTGGTTCATGAGGCGCCTGGTCGGCGCCCTGCCCTTCGAGGTGCGGGTGATCGGTGAGCTGCCACAACGGCCAATGCTGTGGGTCAGCAACCACGTTTCCTGGACCGACATTCCCCTGCTCGGCATGCTGCTGCCGCTGTCGTTCCTGTCCAAGGCCGAAGTCCGCCACTGGCCGGTGGCCGGCTGGCTGGCAGAGAAAGCCGGCACGCTGTTCATTCGCCGCGGTGGCGGTGACGGCCAGCGCCTGCGCGAGCAGATCAGCGCGCAGCTGGGCCAGGCTCGGCCGCTGCTGATCTTCCCCGAAGGCACCACCACCGACGGCCGCCAGCTGCGCACCTTCCACGGTCGCCTGCTGGCCGGTGCCATTGATCAGGGCGTGGCGGTGCAGCCGGTGGCCATTCAGTACCTGCGCAATGGCGAGGCGGACCCGATTGCGCCGTTCATTGGCGACGATGACCTGGTTTCGCACCTGATGCGCTTGTTTGCCGAGCCGCGCGGTGAGGTGTGCATTCACCTGTTGAAGCCGATCGTCAGTGTCGAAAAGGAACGTGCGGCGCTGGCGTTTCAGGCCCAGCAGGCGATTCACATGGCGTTGTTCGGGGTTGAGGAAGTGGCGGTGGTGCCCCGGCGACAGGCGCGAGCTGCCTGAGCTTTGTAGTGCCTGCACTGGCCTCTTCGCGGGTAAACCCGTTCCCACAGGTATTGTGCTGAATCTGAAAGCAGCAAAATACCTGTGGGAGCGGGTTTACCCGCGAAGAGGCCAGTACAGACAACACAAGGCTTAGCTGTCTGACAGCCTTCCTGCGGCAGCAAACGCCTGCAGCTGTGGATAGAACTCGCGAAAGTCCGCCAGCAACGGCTCATACAGCCGCTCCAGCTCGGCCATCACCCCGGCCATCCCTTGCGGCCGCGACAAGCGCCGGGCTATGCCGTTGAACACCTGCTCCAGCGTGGCAAAATCACCATACGCCCCCAGCCAGTCATCCGCCGCCATGAACGGCGCAATCCGAGCCAAGCGCCCTGGCAACTCGGGCTCGGCCAGCAACACCCGATAAAAATCCCCGGTGAACTGCACCAGCGGCTGCTCGGCGTAATCCTCCCAGTGCCGCGCCAGGCAATGGTCAAAAAACACATCCAGGACAATCCCGGCAAAGCGCCGCCGCTCCCGCGGAAAACGCGCCAGCGCCGCCAGTACCAGGGGGTGCTGGTCGGTGTAGCTGTCGATATGCCGGTGCAGTCGGATCGCCGCCTCCAGCGCAGGCGGGAAGCGCCCCTCCAGCGAACCTTTGACGAAGTCGCCATACAGGCTGCCGAGCAGTTGTTGCGGCGCCGGGCCGCCCAGGTGCAGGTGTGCGAGGTAGTTCATGGACGCAGTCTAGCACCCCCACTGCGTATATCGTTATAACGCGATATAGCGATTCGCACTGTGTTCAGAACCACTTCATATTTGTATATCGCGAAATACCGATGTACGTTTCGTCCTATCGCGATATACCGCTACAGCACGAGCCTCAACCCATGCCACTCGATCTCGACGAAATCATAAAAGCACTGGCCCACCCGGTCAGGCGAGAAATTCTCAGCTGGCTGAAAGACCCGGCAACGCAGTTTCCCGACCAGTACCACAGCATCGAAAACGGTGTCTGTGCCGGGCAGATCGACCAGCGCTGCGGGTTATCGCAGTCGACCGTGTCTGCCCACCTGGCCACCTTGCAACGGGCGGGTCTGATCAGCAGCCAGAAGGTCGGCCAGTGGCATTTCTTCAAACGCAACGAAGCCACCATCGAGGCGTTCCTCGAACAACTGCGCCAAGCGCTTTGACAAGGCAGGAAACCGTTATGACCACGCTTTTCGATCCGATCCAACTGGGCGATGTGCAACTGCCCAACCGTATCATCATGGCTCCGCTGACCCGCTGCCGCGCCGATGAAGGCCGCGTGCCCAATGCACTGATGGCCGAATACTACGTGCAGCGTGCCAGCGCCGGCCTGATTCTCAGCGAGGCGACATCGGTCACGCCGATGGGCGTCGGCTACCCCGACACCCCCGGCATCTGGAACGATGAGCAGGTCCGTGGCTGGAACAATGTCACCAAGGCCGTGCATGGTGCTGGCGGGCGCATCTTCCTGCAGCTGTGGCACGTCGGCCGTATCTCTCACCCCAGCTACCTCAACGGTGAGCTGCCGGTAGCACCCAGCGCGATCCAGGCCAAGGGCCACGTCAGCCTGGTGCGCCCACTGAGCGACTATCCAACCCCGCGCGCACTGGAAACCGAAGAGATCGCCGACATCGTCGAGGCTTACCGCAGCGCTGCCGAGAACGCCAAGGCTGCCGGTTTCGACGGTGTGGAAATCCACGGCGCCAACGGCTACCTGCTCGACCAGTTCCTGCAGAGCAGCACCAACCAGCGCAGCGACCGTTACGGCGGATCGCTGGAAAACCGTGCCCGGCTGCTGCTGGAAGTGACCGATGCGGCCATCGACGTATGGGGCGCAGGTCGCGTCGGCGTGCACCTGGCGCCACGCGCCGATGCCCATGACATGGGTGATGCCGACCGCGCCGAGACCTTCACCTATGTGGCGCGTGAGCTGGGCAAGCGCGGCATTGCCTTCATCTGCTCGCGGGAGAAGGAAGCCGACGACAGCATTGGCCCGCTGATCAAGGAAGCCTTCGGCGGTCCGTACATCGTCAACGAGCGCTTTGACAAAGCCAGTGCCAATGCTGCATTGGCGGCGGGCAAGGCGGATGCGGTGGCGTTTGGCGTGCCGTTCATCGCCAACCCTGACCTGCCGGCGCGGCTGGCGGCGGATGCACCGCTGAACGCGGCACACCCGGAGACCTTCTATGGCAAAGGGCCGGTGGGTTACATCGACTACCCGCGCCTGTAATCAAGATCGCCGGGGCCGCTTTGCGGCCCATCGCGACACAAGGCCGCTCCTGCAAGGGATCGCGTATTTCTGTAGGAGCTGCCTTGTGTCGCGATAGGAGGGCAAAGCCCCCCTGCATGCTCAAGGCCGGGAATTGATCTGCTGCTGCAGGTTCTGGATCTGGCTCTGCAGGGTATTGAGGTTACGCGTGGTCTGCCCACGGAACGCATCAAACTCCTGCACCGTCGCCCCGCCCGACGACGGCGAGCGGTTATCCATCTGGGTCTTGAGCACCAGCACATCCTGTTCCAGGCTTTCTAGCGCAGCTTTCTGGTTGCCCTGCTTCTTCAGCGCAGCCACTTCATCGCTCAGGTTCTTCAGCTGGCCATCGAGCTTGCCACCATCCACCTGCCCCGATTTCAGCGCCGCCAATTCGGCGTTCACCGCCTTCAACTGTGCCTGCAGCTGGGTCTGCAACTCGGTCACCGCCTTCTGCTGCTCACGGGTATCGGCCAGCACCTGCTCCAGGCGCTTGCCCAGGTCACCGGCCTGCCCCGCCACACCTTGCTGCTGCTTGCCCTGCTCGGCCAGGCTGGCCTGCAACTGACGGATCTGCAGCTTCAGCGCTTCGCTGCCCGTGGTACTCGACGACTCGCTGGCAGCGACCTTGCCGCTGATGGCCTGCAAACGCCCGGCGGCTTCTTCGCTGATCCGCGCAAAACTTTCCTGGGTGGCCACCAGTTGTTGCTCCATCAGCGAAATCTGCTGGAAGCTCCACCAGCCCAGCCCCGCCAAGGCGATGAACGACGCCCCCAGCAACGCCCACAGTGCCCCGGTGCTGGCGGGCCTGGCGGCCTTCTGGCGGTTGCGCGAGACGTGCGCGGGCAGCAATTCGTCGTCATCGGGGGTACCTGCCCGCAAGGTAGGTACATCATCGAAATCGTCGTGGGCATCGTTTCGCATAGGTGGTTTCAACCGCGGTGGTAGCAAAGAGACATGAGTATAAACCGCTCACGCGGCGCACTGATGACCATCATCTGCAGTACTGGTTCACTGCCCCAGCGGTTGATGCTTCCACCAGGCGCAGAATTCATCCAGCGCGGTCCACAGGCTGACCTTGGGCTGGTAATCCAGGTATTGGCGAGCGCGGCTGATATCCAGGGTGAAATCACGGCTCATCACCTGCATGCCCAGGCGCGTCAAGGTCGGCTGCGGGCGCCCTGGCCAAAGCAGGCAAGCGGCCTCGTTCAAGGCGGCCAGGCTGTAGGCCAGGCCATAGGAGCGATAACGGGTAACCTGGGGCAACTGCATCTGGCGCATCACGTAGTTGACCACGTCCCACAGCGGCAGCGGCTGGCCGTTGCTGATGTTGTAGGCCTGGCCCAGGGCGCGGTCTTCGGCGAACAACGCACTGAGCAATGCCTCGTTGAGGTTGTGCACGCTGGTGAAGTCGACCTTGTTCAGGCCATTGCCGATGATCGCCACACGGCCCTTGCGCTGCATCTGCATCAAACGCGGGAAGATGCTCGCATCCCCGGCCCCGGTAACGAAGCGTGGGCGCA
Source organism: Pseudomonas sp. LRP2-20 (assembly GCF_024349685.1). Taxonomy (NCBI): domain Bacteria; kingdom Pseudomonadati; phylum Pseudomonadota; class Gammaproteobacteria; order Pseudomonadales; family Pseudomonadaceae; genus Pseudomonas; species Pseudomonas sp. LR2-20. Next base: position 5,001,778 of record NZ_AP025944.1, read on the forward strand.
GCGCCAGCACTTCCAGGCCGAACTCCTGGGCACCAAACACTTTCTGTTCGGCGATATGCTTGGTCTGCGCATAGTGATCGTGGAAGCGTCGCGGCACCTGGTCCTCACGGATACCCAGGCGCGAACGGCCGTTGAAATAGATCGACGGCGACGACAGGTGCACCAGGCGCCGCACATGCTCCTTGAGGCAGCCTTCGACGACATTTTCCGTGACCACCACGTTGCCCTGATAGAAGTCCTGGTAGCGCCCCCAGTTGCCCACGGCGCCCGCGCAATGCACCACCGCCTCGACACCCTGGCAAAGGCGGCGGGCCAGCTCAGGGTCACCCAGGTCGCCGGGGATGAACTGTGCCCCGCGTTTGACCAGGTGCTCCACGCCTTCGGCACGCCGGCCGCTGACCCGTACAGCCAGGCCCTGCTCCAGGGCAAAGCGCGCGAAGCGCCCGCCAATGAAGCCGCTCGCGCCGGTGACCAGAATTTGCATGTATGACTCCGCCTTGATTTCAGATGCAACAGACGCCAGCCGCCGCTACAAGGGCACCAGCCAGTGCTGTGCCGTATGCCGCAGGTGTTCGGTCAGTTGCCCGAGCAGGTGCCCGCCGTTGCGCCAATGATGCCAGTACAACGGCACATCGATGGGGGTATCGCTGCAGATTTCCACCAACTGGCCGTTCGCCAACTGCTCACGGGCCTGCAACTCGGGCACCAGGCCCCAGCCCAGGCCGGCCTCGGTCATGCGCAGAAAACCCTCGGACGACGGGCACAGGTGGTGCAGGAAACCGTCCTGGATCCCCAGCGATGCCAGGTAACGATGCTGCAGGAAATCGTCCGGCCCGTAGACGATGGCCGGCGTGCGGGCCAGGCGCTGAGCCGCGAAGCCTTGGGGGAAATAGCGCGCCATGAACCCTGGGCTGGCCAGCGCGCGATAGCGCATGGCCCCCAGCGGCAGGCTGCGTGCGCCGGCGACTGGCCGCTCGCTGCCACACAGGCAGGCGGCCACTTCACCCGCACGCATGCGCTTGAGGCCGACTTCCTGGTCTTCCACCACCAAATCAGTGAGCAACTGATGCTCGGCGCAGAATGCCCCCACCGCACCGGCCCACCAGGTCGCCAGGCTGTCGGCGTTGAGGGCGATACGCAGGCGCTCGGGCATGCCTTCCTCGTCCAGCGCGGGTACCTGGCGCTGCAGGTCGCGCTCGAGCAGGCGCACCTGCTGCACATGGTTGAGCAACTGGCGGCCGACCTCGGTCGGGCTCGGTGGCGTGGCACGCACCAGCACCGGCTGGCCGACCCGCGCTTCAAGCAGCTTGATGCGCTGCGAAATGGCCGATTGCGACAGCCCCAGCACCTGCGCGGCACGTTCGAAACCGCCTTGCTCGATCACCGCCGCGAGGGCAGCCAGCAGCTTGTAGTCGAACATCGATTTTCCTAATGACGGATCAGCGCTATTTGTTTTTCTTATACAGCCTGACTCGCCACAATATCCAGCATCTTTTGTGGAGTATTCGCCATGTGGCAAAGCTATCTCAACGGCATGCTGGTGGCCTTCGGCCTGATCATGGCCATCGGTGCACAAAACGCCTTCGTTCTCGCCCAGAGCCTGCGCCGCGAGCACCACTTGCCGGTGGCTGCCCTGTGCATCGTGTGTGACGCGATCCTGGTGGCCGCCGGGGTGTTCGGCCTGGCCACGGTGCTGGCGCACAACCCGACGCTGCTGGCGATCGCCCGCTGGGGCGGCGCGGTGTTCCTCCTCTGGTACGGTGCCAAGGCACTGCGCAGTGCCTTTTCCAAGCAGAGCCTGCAACATCAGGAAGGCCAAGGCCTGCGCTCGCGCCGGGCAGTGTTGCTGAGTGCCCTGGCGGTCACCCTGCTCAACCCGCACGTGTATCTGGACACGGTGTTGCTGATCGGTTCGCTAGGTGCCCAGCAGACTGCTCCAGGGGCCTACGTGGCCGGGGCGGCCAGCGCCTCGCTGCTGTGGTTCTCGACCCTGGCGATCGGAGCGGCCTGGCTGGCACCTTGGCTGGCACGGCCAGCGACCTGGCGGATGCTTGACCTGATGGTGGCAGTGATGATGTTCGCGGTGGCGGCGCAGTTGATCTTCAGCTGACCTGGGCTTGTCACAACATTTGCAGCGCCTGTGAGATCGAGCGCCGCCCGCGCGGCGCATCGCGAGCTGCGCTCGCTCCTACGTTTGTTTCGGGCCCATTATTCCTGGAGGATTTGCGCGCGAACGTCTTGGCGCATGGCACGCTGTCGCGTCGTACCAACAAGGCGGTCGCGCGCGCCTGTCACAGGCTTTACTGGCCCGAAACAAACGTAGGAGCGAGCGCAGCTCGCGATGCGCCGCGCGGGCGGCGCTCGATCTCACAGGCAACACAAGCCTCAAGTCAAACACCACCGGTCGGCAACCGCCAACCGCTCTGGAACCTCTATTCCCTATCTTTGTTGCGTGGTTATGCGCAGGGCCCGGTGCTATGATCCAGCCCTTGCGTCGCAAAGAGTACAAACTCGCCGACGTACATCGGGCCGCCCGTGATCGGCCTTGCGCAAACCGCAAACAGACCTGAATCAGGAGATCCACCATGGCTTTTGAATTGCCGCCGCTGCCGTACGCCCACGATGCCCTGCAGCCGCACATCTCCAAGGAAACCCTGGAGTATCACCACGACAAGCACCACAACACCTATGTCGTGAACCTGAACAACCTGGTCCCAGGCACCGAATTCGAAGGCAAGACCCTGGAAGAGATCGTCAAGGCCTCTTCGGGCGGCATCTTCAACAACGCCGCTCAAGTCTGGAACCACACCTTCTACTGGAACTGCCTGTCGCCAAACGGCGGCGGCCAGCCAACTGGCGCCCTGGCTGATGCCATCAACGCCGCTTTCGGTTCCTTCGACAAGTTCAAGGAAGAGTTCACCAAGACTTCGGTTGGCACCTTCGGTTCCGGCTGGGGCTGGCTGGTGAAGAAAGCTGACGGCTCCCTGGCCCTGGCCAGCACCATCGGCGCCGGCTGCCCGCTGACCAGCGGCGACACCCCGCTGCTGACCTGCGACGTCTGGGAACACGCCTACTACATCGACTACCGCAACCTGCGTCCGAAGTACGTCGAGGCATTCTGGAACCTGGTCAACTGGGCCTTCGTTGCCGAACAGTTCGAAGGCAAGACCTTCAAGGCCTGATTCATTCAGCCCTGAACGAAAAGCCCGGCCCAATGCCGGGCTTTTTTGTGCCTGAGCGTTTTTCCCCAAAGTCTTGCTCAGTACGCATAGCGCGCTAACATCAAACGTCTGGAAGTTTGATGGCGCGCACTCAAGTTGCAGGGTCGGGCAACCGATACACTACCCAAGGTCGGCCGATAGTGTATTGCCAACGTTAATGGCAAAATGATGCCATGCGCATGGATTAAGGAAACCCCATTGAAGCTGGAATTGCGGAACAGCTTATCGGTCAAGTTGCTCAGGGTCGTGCTCCTTTCGGCGCTGGCGGTCGGCGTCGTCCTCAGTTGCGCGCAAATCGTCTACGACACCTACAAGACCCGCCAGGCCGTCAACAACGACGCCCAACGCATTCTCGACATGTTCCGTGACCCCTCGACCCAGGCGGTGTACAGCCTTGACCGGGAAATGGGCATGCAGGTCATGGAAGGCCTGTTCCAGGACGAATCGGTGCGCATGGCCTCGATCGGCCACCCCAACGAAACCATGCTGGCGGAAAAGTCCCGCCCGCTGCAGGACATGTCGATGCGCTGGCTGACCGACCTGATCCTCGGCCAGGAGCGCACCTATACCACCCAGCTGGTCGGTCGGGGCCCGTACAGCGAGTACTACGGCGACCTGAGCATCACCCTCGACACCTCGTCCTATGGCGAAGACTTCCTCATCAATGCGGTGATCATCTTCATTTCCGGGGTGTTGCGCGCCCTGGCCATGGGCCTGGTGCTGTACCTGGTCTACCACTGGCTGCTGACCAAGCCGCTGTCGAAGATCATCGAGCACCTTACCCAGATCAACCCTGACCGCCCCAGCCAGCACCAGATCCCGCTGCTCAAGGGGCATGAGAAGAACGAGCTGGGCATCTGGGTCAATACCGCCAACCAGCTGCTGGCCTCGATCGAGCGCAATACCCACCTGCGCCACGAAGCCGAGAACAGCCTGCAACGCATGGCCCAGTACGATTTCCTCACCGGCCTGCCCAACCGCCAGCAACTGCAGGAGCAGCTCGACAAGATTCTCGCCGACGCCGGCCGCCTGCAGCATCGCGTGGCTGTACTGTGCGTAGGCCTGGACGACTTCAAGGGCATCAACGAACAGTTCAGCTACCAGACCGGCGACCAGCTGCTGCTGGCCCTGGCCGATCGCCTGCGCGCCCACAGTGGGCGCCTGGGTGCCCTGGCACGCCTGGGTGGCGACCAGTTCGCCCTGGTCCAGGCCAATATCGAGCAGCCTTACGAGGCTGCCGAGCTGGCCCAGAGCATCCTCGACGACCTGGAACTGCCGTTCGGCCTCGACCACCAACAGATCCGCCTGCGCGCCACCATCGGCATCACGCTGTTCCCCGAGGACGGCGACAGCACCGAAAAGCTGTTGCAGAAGGCCGAGCAGACCATGACCCTGGCCAAGGCCCGCTCGCGCAATCGCTACCAGTTCTACATTGCCAGCGTCGACAGCGAAATGCGCCGCCGTCGCGAGCTGGAAAAAGACCTGCGCGAAGCACTGCCGCGCAACCAGCTGTACCTGGTCTACCAACCGCAGATCAGCTACCGCGACCACCGCGTGGTCGGCGTCGAGGCCTTGCTGCGCTGGCAACACCCGGAGCTGGGCATGGTCCCGCCCGACCAGTTCATCCCGCTGGCCGAGCAGAACGGCAGCATCATCAGCATCGGCGAGTGGGTACTCGACCAGGCCTGTCGGCAATTGCGCGAATGGCATGACATGGGCTTCAGCGAACTGCGCATGGCGGTCAACCTGTCCACCGTGCAGCTGCACCACAACGAGCTGCCGCGGGTGGTCAACAACCTGCTGCAGGCCTACCGCCTGCCGCCGCGCAGCCTGGAGCTGGAAGTGACCGAGACCGGCCTGATGGAAGACATCAGCACCGCCGCCCAGCACCTGCTGAGCCTGCGCCGTTCCGGGGCGATGATTGCCATCGACGACTTCGGCACCGGGTATTCGTCGCTCAGCTACCTGAAGTCGCTGCCGCTGGACAAGATCAAGATCGACAAGAGCTTCGTCCAGGACCTGCTCGACGACGACGATGACGCCACCATCGTTCGCGCCATCATCCAGCTGGGCAAGAGCTTGGGCATGCAGGTGATCGCCGAAGGCGTGGAAACCGCCGAGCAGGAAACCTACATCATCGCCCAGGGTTGCCATGAGGGTCAGGGCTACCACTACAGCAAGCCACTGTCGGCGCGCGAGCTGACCAGTTTCCTCAAGCAGGCACAGCGCAACCAGGTCACCGCGCTGTAACGCTTGCCCCTCCGCTTACAGGCCGTGACGCGCATTTACATGAATTGCGCGCCCGCCCCTTTACAGCAAATGCAAATCTTTCGCATGATGTTACCGTTTCGCGTGCCACGGCGCACGGCCTAACCCCATGGTCCAACCACACGACGCAGGAAACCAATAATGATTCGAATGCCTCTGGCCTCCGCCAGTCTGCTGGCCATCGCCATCGCTCTCGCCGGTTGCGGAGAAGGCAAGGATGACAAGGCCGCCGCCCCGCAAGCTCAGGCACCTGCTGCTGCCAGCACCACCGCTGCTGCGCCCGGGGCTGTCGACGAAGCGGCTGGCAAAGCCGTGGTCAAGCATTACACCGAAATGGTCTACGCCGTTTACAGCGACGCGCTGAGCACCGCAAAAACCCTGCAGACCGCCGTCGACGCGTTCCTCGCCAAGCCCAACGACGAAACCCTGAAGGCCGCCAAAGAGGCCTGGGCCGCCGCGCGCATTCCGTACCTGCAGAGCGAGGTGTTCCGCTTCGGTAACACCATCATCGACGACTGGGAAGGCCAAGTGAACTCCTGGCCGCTGGATGAAGGCCTGATCGACTACGTCGACAAGAGCTACGAGCATGCCCTGGGCAACCCGGCGGCCAACGCCAACATCATCGCCAACACCGAGATCCAGGTCGGCGAAGAGAAGGTCGACGTCAAGGACATCACCCCTGAGAAGCTGGCCAGCCTGAACGAACTGGCAGGTTCCGAAGCCAACGTCGCCACCGGCTACCACGCCATCGAGTTCCTGCTCTGGGGCCAGGACCTCAACGGCACCGGCCCAGGTGCAGGCGCCCGCCCGGCGTCCGACTACCTGGAAGGCAAAGGCGCCACCGGCGGCCACAACGACCGTCGTCGTGCCTACCTGAAGGCGGTCACCGAGCTGCTGGTCAAGGACCTCGAAGAGATGGTCGGCAACTGGGCGCCGAACGTCGCCGACAACTACCGTGCCACCCTGGAAGCCGAGCCAGTGGCCGACGGCCTGCGCAAGATGCTGTTCGGCATGGGCAGCCTGTCGCTGGGTGAACTGGCCGGTGAGCGCATGAAGGTCTCGCTGGAAGCCAACTCGCCAGAAGACGAACAGGACTGCTTCAGCGACAACACCCACTACTCGCACTTCTACGACGCCAAGGGCATCCGCAACGTCTACCTGGGTGAGTACACCCGTGTCGACGGCACCAAGCTGAGCGGCCCGAGCCTGTCCTCGCTGGTGGCCAAGGCCGACCCGGCGGCGGACGCCACTCTCAAGGCCGACCTCGAAGCCACCGAAGCGAAGATCCAGGTTATTGTCGATCACGCGCTCAAAGGCGAGCACTACGACCAGCTGATCGCTGCCGACAACGCTGCCGGCAACCAGATCGTGCGCGATGCCATCGCCTCGCTGGTCAAGCAGACCGGTTCGATCGAGCAGGCTGCAGGCAAGCTGGGTATTGCCAACCTGAACCCGGACACCGCCGATCACGAATTCTGATCAGCCGTTTCGGTTCACAAAGAGGCGACCTTCGGGTCGCCTTTTTTCTGTGCCGGCCCCTTCGCGGCTAAACCCGCTCCCACAGGTATTGCACAAGACCTGGGCCCTGTGATGAACCTGTGGGAGCGGGTTTACCCGCGAAAGGGCCGGTACAGGTTCATGAAAATGCTGGAATTTCACATCCTTTTCACCCGGGTAATTGCAAATTGCTCTTATTCAAACAACGCCGTCCTGCTAAGCTTGCACGCCGGTTTTTCGCTCACGCCCAGGATTTTGCATGTCCTCGTCGCTGTCCCGTCTCTCCCCCCTGCTGCTGGCCCTCACCCTTGCCGCCTGTGACGACGCCCCGCGTTTCACCCAGGCCGAGCCCGGCGAAGCGCTGTCTGGCGGCCTGGCAACGGTTCAGAGCAACGACCGCAAGGCGTTTTCCCTGCCCTCGGCCAACCTCTCGGCCGAGCGGCGCCTGGACTTCGCCGTGGGTAACAGTTTCTTCCGCAGCCCTTGGGTGATCGCCCCATCCACGACCACCGCGCGTGACGGCCTGGGCCCGTTGTTCAACACCACGGCCTGCCAGAACTGCCACGTGCGTGACGGCCGCGGCCACCCGCCGGAGCCCGGCGACAGCAATGCCGTGGGCATGCTGGTGCGCCTGTCGATCCCCGATCAGCCTTACCTGGCCAAGGTGATCGAGCGCCTGGGCGTGGTCCCCGAGCCCGTCTACGGCACCCAGTTGCAGGACATGGCCATCCCCGGCGTGGCACCAGAGGGCAAGGTGCGGGTGAGCTACACCACCCAGACCGTCACCTTCAAGGACGGCCACCCGGTCGAGCTGCGCCGCCCGACCCTGCAGATCACCCAGCTCGGCTACGGCCCGATGCACCCCGACACACGCTTCTCGGCCCGTGTGGCCCCGCCAATGATCGGCCTGGGCCTGCTCGAAGCCATCCCCGAGGCCGACATCCTGGCCAACGAAGACCCGGACGACCGCAACCACGATGGCATCCGCGGCCGCGCCAACCGGGTCTGGGACGACGCCCAGGGCAAGACCGTGATCGGCCGCTTCGGCTGGAAGGCCGGGCAGCCCAACGTCAATCAGCAGAACGTGCACGCCTTCAACGGCGACATGGGCCTGACCAGCACCTTGCAAGCGAAGGACGACTGCACACCGGCCCAGGTCGCCTGCCTGGCCGCGCCCAATGGCAACGGCGAAGGAGACGAGAAGGAAGTCAGCGACAACATCCTGCGCCTGGTCACCTTCTACACCCGCAACCTCGGTGTGCCTGCCCGTCGTGACGTCGGCGCGCCGCAAGTGCTGGCCGGCAAGAACCTGTTCTTCCAGGCCGGTTGCCAGGCCTGCCATACCCCGCAGTTCACCACCGCCGCCAACACCGCCGAAGCGGAGTTGGCCAACCAGGTGATCCGCCCCTACAGCGACCTGCTGCTGCACGACATGGGCCCAGGCCTGGCCGACGAGCGCACCGAATTCGCTGCCAACGGCCAGGACTGGCGTACCCCACCGTTGTGGGGCATCGGCCTGACCGAAGCCGTCAGCGGCCACACCCAGTACCTGCATGACGGCCGCGCCCGCAACCTGCTTGAAGCCGTGCTCTGGCATGGCGGCGAAGCCCAGCCGGCGCGCGACCATGTCTTGACCTTCAATGCCGAGCAGCGCGCCGCGTTGCTGGCCTTCCTGAACTCACTTTAAAACGCGCAAGGAGCCGGGCATGTTCCGACCCAAACTGTTGTTCACCAGCCTCGCCGCACTCGCCCTGGGTGCCTGCTCGCCGCAGGACCCGCAGGCAGTGACTTCCGCCGCCATCGCCAAGCAGGTGATCCTGCCGACCTACAGCCGCTGGGTCGAAGCCGACCGCCAGCTGGCCGCCAGCGCCCTGGCCTACTGTGAAGGCAAGGAAAGCCTGGACACCGCGCGCGCCGATTTCCTCAATGCGCAGAAGGCCTGGGCCGAACTGCAACCACTGCTGGTCGGCCCGCTGGCCGAAGGCAACCGCGCCTGGCAAGTACAGTTCTGGCCCGACAAGAAGAACCTGGTCGGCCGCCAGGTCGAGCAACTGGTCAACGGCGACAAGCCGGTCGATGCCGCCGCCCTGGGCAAGGCCAGCGTCGTGGTACGCGGCCTGTCGGCTTACGAGTACATCCTCTTCGACAGCAAGCCGGACATCGCCACTGCCGAGCAGAAGGCCCGCTACTGCCCGCTGCTGGTGGCCATCGCCGATCACCAGAAGGGCCTGGCCGAGGATATCCTCAAGACCTGGAACAGCACCGACGGCATGCTGTCGCAGATGACCAAGTTCCCCAACCAGCGCTACGCCGACTCCCACGAGGCGATCGCCGACCTGCTGCGCTCCCAGGTCACCGCCCTGGATACCTTGAAGAAGAAGCTGGGGGCGCCGATGGGCCGCCAGACCAAGGGCATTCCACAGCCGCTGCAGGCCGAGGCCTGGCGTAGCCACTCCTCGCTGAAGAGCCTGGAAGCCACCCTCAAGGCCGCCCAGGCAGTGTGGGTCGGGGTCGACAATCAGGGCCTGCGCAGCCTGCTGCCCAGCGATCAGAAAGCCCTGGCGCAGAAGATCGACGACGCTTACGCTACGGCGCTCAAAGTGCTGGCCGACAACCAGAAGACCCTCGGCGAGCTGCTGGCCGACGACGCCGGGCAGCAGACCCTCAACCAGATCTACGATGCCCTCAACGCCGTGCACCGCCTGCATGAAGGCGACCTGGCCAAGGCGCTGAACATCCAGCTGGGCTTCAATGCCAACGACGGTGACTGATCATGCTGCGACGCCAGGCCCTCAAACTCGGTAGCGTATTGCTCAGCGCCCTGACCCTGGGCGGTTGGAGCCTGCTGCGCAACAAAGGCAGCGAACCCTTGCTGCTGTCGGCGCGTGACGATGGCGACGGCAGGCATTATGCGGTCGGGTTCCGCCTGGACGGCACCCAGGTGTTCAGCACCCAGGTCGCCCAGCGTTGCCATGCCATCATCAACCACCCCGAGCTGCCGATCGCCCTGTTCGTCGCCCGTCGCCCCGGCACCGAAAGCTACCTGGTCGACCTGCGCGACGGGCGCCTGCTGCAGACCGTCACCTCGCAACCGAACCGGCACTTCTATGGCCATGCGGTGATCCACAAGGGTGGCGAATGGCTGTATGCCACCGAGAACGACACCACCGACCCAGGCCGTGGCGTGCTCGGCGTCTACCGCTTCGAGGGTGAACGCCTGGTGCACACCGGCGAGATCCCGACCCATGGCATCGGCCCACATGAAGTGGCCTGGCTACCGGACGGCGAGACCCTGGTCGTGGCCAACGGCGGTATCCGCACCGAGGCCGAAAGCCGGGTCGAGATGAACCTCGACGCCATGCAGCCGAGCCTGGTACTGATGCAGCGCGACGGCACCCTGCTGAGCAAGGAAACCCTGGCCCAGCAGATGAACAGCGTGCGCCACCTGGCGGTGGGCGACGATGGCACCATCGCCACCTGCCAGCAATTCATGGGGGCTGCCGACGAGACCGCCGAGCTGCTGGCGATCAAACGCCCGGGTGAGCCGTTCAAGGCCTTCCCGGTAGCCGAGCGCCAGCTGCAGTCGATGGCCCAGTACACCGCCAGCGTCGCCATCCACAGCGACCTGCGCCTGGTGGCGCTGACCGCGCCGCGGGCCAACCGCCTGTTTGTCTGGGACCTGGACAGCGGCGCGGTGAAGCTCGACGCACCGATGCCCGATTGCGCCGGGGTCGGCGCGGTCAAGGATGGTTTTGTCGTCACCTCCGGGCAGGGCCGTTGCCGCTTCTACGACTGCCGCAAGGCCGAACTGATCGGGCAACCGATGGACCTGCCGTCCGGGTTCTGGGACAACCACCTGCACCTGGTCTGATCTACCGCCAGTACCGGCCTCTTCGCGGCTAGAGCCGCGATCGGGCCGGCACAGGCAATCCCCTCCCCCTTCTGCAATACTTCCCTGATCCGCACGTGGGCAGAATCGCCCGTTGTCGTGTCAAAACGAATAACAACCACGCATCCAAGGAACCGGACTTATGCTACGCCGCCGCATGCTCATCATGTTGGCCGTCGTTCTGCTGATCGTGCTGGCCCTGGGGGGATACAAAGGCTTCTCGATCTACAAACAGATCCAGATGTTCTCCGCCCCCCGGCCGCCCATCACCGTTGCCGCCGCCCCGGCCGAACAGCGCCAGTGGCAGGAGCGCCTGCCGGCCGTAGGCAGCCTGAAGGCATTGCAGGGCGTCGAGCTGAGCCTGGAAGTCGAAGGCATCGTCAAGGCCCTGTACTTCGACTCCGGGCAGAAGGTCAAAGCCGGGCAACCGCTGCTACAGCTCAACGACGACCAGGAAACCGCCCTGCTCGGCACCGCCCAGGCCGACCTGGGGCTGGCCAAGGTCGACTTCGGCCGCGGCAGCCAGCTGGTCGGCGATGCCGCCATTTCCCGCGGCGAGTTCGATCGCCTGTCCTCCCAGTACCGGCGCAACCAGGCAGTGGTCGAGCAGCTCAAGGCGCAGAAGATCAAGAAAAGCATCAACGCACCGTTCAATGGCACCATCGGCATTCGCCAGGTGGATATCGGCCAGTACCTGGCCGCCGGCACGGTGATCGCCACCCTGCAGGACCTGTCCAGCCTGTACGTCGACTTCAACGTACCGGAACAGGCGTTGCCGCACCTGAGCCTGGGCCAGCAGGTGCTGGTGCAGGTGGCGGCGTATCCGGGGCAGACGTTCCCGGCCAGCCTCAGCGCGATCAACCCCAAGGTCGATGAGAACACCCGCAACCTGCTGGTGCGCGCGACCCTGGCCAACCCGGACGACAAGCTGCTGCCCGGCATGTTCGCCAACCTGCTGATCCTGCTGCCCGACCCGCAGCCCCAGGTGGTCGTCCCGGAAAGCGCCATCACCTACACCCTTTACGGCAACTCGGTGTACGTCGCCACCGCGAAGAAGGACAAGGACGGCAACCCGGAAACCGACGACAACGGCCAGCCCCGGCTCAGCGCCGAACAACGCACCGTACAGACCGGCGAGCGCCGCGATGGCGTGGTGGTGGTCAGCAAGGGCCTCAAGGCCGGCGAACAGGTGGTCACCGCCGGGCAGCTCAAGCTGACCCCGGGTGCGCCCATCCGCATTGGCCAGGACAGCGCGCTCAAGCCCGAACAGGGCACACCGCGCACCGACTGAGCAGGAGGCAGGCATGGCGTTCACTGATCCGTTCATCCGCCGCCCGGTGCTGGCCAGCGTGGTCAGCCTGCTGATTTTGCTGCTCGGCTTCCAGGCCTGGAACAAACTGCAGATCCGCCAGTACCCGAAAATGGAAAACGCCCTGATCACGGTGACCACCGCCTACCCCGGGGCCAACGCCGAGACTATCCAGGGCTACATCACCCAGCCGCTGCAACAGAGCCTGGCCAGCGCCGAAGGCATCGACTACATGACCTCGGTCAGCCGGCAGAACTTCTCGGTGATTTCCATCTATGCACGCATCGGCGCCGACAGCGACCGCCTGTTCACCGAACTGCTGGCCAAGGCCAACGAAGTGCGCAACCAGCTGCCGCAGGACGCCGAAGACCCGGTCCTGAGCAAGGAAGCGGCCGATGCCTCGGCGCTGATGTACATCAGCTTCTACAGCAAGGAAATGAGCAACCCGCAGATCACCGACTACCTGTCGCGGGTGATCCAGCCCAAGCTGGCGACCCTGCCAGGCATGGCCGAGGCCGAGATCCTCGGCAACCAGGTGTTCGCCATGCGCATCTGGATCGACCCGGTGAAGCTGGCCGGCTTCGGCCTTGCGGCCACCGACGTGACCAATGCCGTACGCCGCTACAACTTCCTCTCGGCAGCAGGCGAGGTGAAGGGCGAGTACGTGGTCACCAGCATCAACGCCAGCACCGAGCTGAAGTCCGCCGAAGCCTTCGCCGCGCTGCCGCTCAAGGTGTCCGGTGACAGCCGGGTGCTGCTCGGCGACGTGGCACGGGTGGAGATGGGTGCGGAAAACTACGACACGGTCAGCTCGTTCGATGGTACGCCATCGGTCTACATCGGCATCAAGGCCACCCCGGCGGCCAACCCGCTGGACGTGATCAAGGAAGTGCGGCGCATCATGCCGGAGCTGGAAAGCCAGCTGCCGTCAGCGCTGAAGGTATCGATCGCCTACGACGCCACGCTGTTCATCCAGGCCTCCATCGACGAAGTGATCAAGACCTTGGGCGAAGCGGTGCTGATCGTCATCGTGGTGGTGTTCCTGTTCCTCGGTGCCCTGCGCTCAGTGCTGATCCCGGTGGTGACCATTCCGCTGTCGATGATCGGCGTGCTGTTCTTCATGCAGATGATGGGCTATTCGCTGAACCTGCTGACGTTGCTGGCGATGGTGCTGGCGATCGGCCTGGTGGTGGACGATGCCATCGTGGTGGTGGAGAACATCCACCGGCACATGGAGGAAGGCAAGTCACCCTTCGATGCAGCGCTGGAAGGCGCCCGGGAAATTGCCATGCCCGTGGTGTCGATGACCATCACCCTGGCGGCGGTCTACGCCCCCATCGGTTTTCTCACCGGGCTTACCGGCGCGCTGTTCAAGGAGTTTGCCCTGACCCTGGCTGGCGCGGTGGTCATCTCCGGCATTGTCGCCCTGACCTTGTCGCCGATGATGTGCGCCCTGCTGTTGCGCCAGGAGCAGAACCCCAGCGGCCTGGCCCATCGCCTCGACGTGCTGTTCGAAGGCCTCAAGGTCCGCTACCAGCGCCTGCTGCACGCCACCCTCGACAGCCGCCCGGTGGTGCTGGTGTTCGCCGTGATCATCCTGTGCCTGATCCCGGTGCTGCTCAAGTTCACCCAGAACGAACTGGCGCCCAACGAAGACCAGGGCGTGATCTTCATGATGAGCAGCTCGCCGCAGCCGGCCAACCTCGACTACCTGAACGCCTACACCGACCAGTTCACCCCGCTGTTCAAGAGCTTCCCCGAGTACTATTCGTCGTTCCAGATCAACGGCTTCAACGGTGTGCAGAGCGGCATCGGCGGCTTCCTGCTCAAGCCCTGGAACGAACGCAAGCGCACGCAGATGGAGCTGCTACCGCTGGTCCAGGCCAAGCTCGAACAGATCGGCGGGCTGCAGATCTTCGGTTTCAACCTGCCTTCATTGCCGGGCACCGGTGAGGGCCTGCCGTTCCAGTTCGTGATCAACACCGCCGGCGACTACCCTGCCCTGCTGGAAGTCGCCCAGCGGGTCAAGCAACGGGCCCAGGAATCGGGCAAGTTCGCCTTCCTCGACATCGACCTGGCTTTCGACAAACCCGAAGTGGTCGTCGACATCGACCGGGCCAAGGCAGCGCAGATGGGCGTTTCGATGGATGCGCTGGGCGGCACCCTGGCCACCCTGCTGGGCGAGGCGGAAATCAACCGTTTCACCCTCGAGGGCCGCAGCTACAAGGTAATTGCCCAGGTCGAGCGGCCTTATCGGGACAACGCCGGCTGGCTGAACAACTACTACGTGAAGAACGAACAAGGGCAGTTGCTGCCCTTGTCGACCCTGATCACCCTCAGTGACCGCGCGCGCCCCCGCCAGCTCAACCAGTTCCAGCAATTGAACTCGGCGATCATCCAGGGGGTGCCGATGGTCAGCATTGGCGAGGCGTTGCAGACGGTACGCGAGATCGCCCGGGAAGAGGCACCGGAGGGCTTCGCCTTCGACTATGCCGGCACGGCAAGGCAGTACGTGCAAGAAGGCAGCGCACTGTGGGTGACCTTTGGCCTGGCGCTGGCGATCATCTTCCTGGTGCTGGCCGCGCAATTCGAGAGTTTCCGCGACCCGCTGGTGATTCTGGTGACCGTGCCGCTGTCGATCTGTGGTGCCCTGCTACCGCTGTTCCTGGGCATTTCCAGCATGAACATCTACACCCAGGTGGGGCTGGTGACGTTGATCGGTCTGATCAGCAAGCACGGCATCCTGATCGTCGAGTTCGCCAACCAGTTGCGCGAGGAAAAGGGCTTGAACGTTCGCCAGGCCATCGAGGAAGCGGCCGCCATTCGCCTGCGGCCGGTACTGATGACCACGGCGGCGATGGTATTCGGCATGGTGCCGCTGATTCTGGCCTCCGGGGCCGGCGCGGTGAGCCGGTTCGATATCGGCACGGTGATTGCCACCGGGATGTCGATCGGGACCTTGTTTACCCTCTTTGTGCTGCCTTGCATCTACACCCTGCTGGCACACAAGTCGGCTACCAAGGATGCTGTCGTCGCCTGATCCGGCCTCTTCGCGGGTAAACCCGCTCCCACAGGTACCGCACAGTGCTCAAAGGCCGCTAAGGGCCAGCAAGGCATACACAAAAACAAAGGCCTCGCGATTGCGAGGCCTTCATCTTGCTCGAGCTGTATCAGCCAAACGGCCGTAGCCCCTGGCGCATGCCGAACAGGAACAGCAACAGGTCCTGATCCGGTTGGGCCTGGCTCTGCTGTGCCTTGACCTCACGCGGCACCGCGCACTGGTCTGGCTTGCTGAATACCACAGGCCGTGGCTCTTCCCAGGCCGCTACCGCCGCCGTGGTCACAGCCAACCCAGCCACCAGGAACAAAGCTCGAGCGATTTCTAGTTTCATTGCCCTAACCCTTTGACAGCGCTGCCAAACGCCATCTGGTAAAAATAGAGCAGCGTTTGCCATTCCGTGTCATTTAGCGACGAGTGGCGGCGCAGCTGGCGCAGGTCGTTACCCGCAGCCCGCTGACAGCTGATGCGTCGTCGGCACTTTTCCAGGTCCAGGAGTGCTACTTCGACGCGGGCCTGCTCACCCTCGCCGATGACCTTGATGAAGACGTGCTTGCCGTACAAGCAGCCATGCTGCCAGTGGCCCAGGTGCATGCGCGCCAGGTTGTCCGCCAGGTCCTTGAGCATGCGTTCATGCACTACCTGAGGATAGCGCTCGCGCGCGCCTTCGGCGTGCCACGTGTCGAGTTCGACAAAGCCGTCCAGCGCCTCGCTGACCAGCAGCGCGCGCCATTGATGCTCGGGGTCACGCTCGGCACCACAAAACACGATGCGCGGCACGCGAACACCCAGTTGCTCGAAGCTGTTCAGCGCATCGAGTTCGCGCAGGACGGTCGGCCTGCCGAATGGGTGCAACAGGCTACGATAGATATGGCCAACCTGACGCTTGGCATACAGCACCTTGCCGTTGCCATCGCTCAGCCGTTGCACACCACTTTCACCACCGCGCCGCTGGTTGGGTTCCTCGACCCATTCACCCTGCTGGCGCCAGTAATAATCGAACCGCGACTCCCCATTTTGGGCTACAGCCATCAAACACTACCCCTTACGCAATACATATACCCGCCACATGGCATAGAACGGCAGGAAGTCGAGGTGTTCCTGGATTCTGAAGCCGGCGGCCTTGAATTCTGCTTCAACCGTTTCTGCCGGTAACACGAAACGGTTCTGATAGGCGCCCTGCTCGGCCTTGGCACTGCGCTTCTGCTCGAGCTTCTGGCGGCGCCAGGCCTTGAAGTTACCGTCCACCCACAATGACAGGATTACACTGTCACGGCTAACCCTTTGAAACTCGTCAAGAATGGTCTTGCGGTGAGCCGACTCGCCAATATGGTGGAACAGCCGCATGCAGAAGATGCTGTCGACCGAATTATCCGGCAAGTCGATCGCGAATGCCGATGTCTGCAAAGGGCGTACCCGCGCCACCACCTCTGGCGGTTGCGCGGCACAGGCCGTCTGGATCATCGCTTCCGAGTTGTCGGCACCGATGATGACCCGGTTCGGCTTTTCCGCCAACAGCGGCCAGAAACGGCCAGCGCCGCAGGGCAAGTCGAGGACCAGACCCGGCTCTCCGGCCAGCGCCAGGGCACGACGAGCCAGCTGCTCGTCACGCTTGTGGGACAGGCGACGGGCGAGTCCATCCTGGTGCTTGAGGAAGTACTCCTTGGCATGTTGCTGGTCGTACTTCTCGGAAAATTCGAGTTTGATCGGGCTACGCATCGGACATCTCCAGTTTCCAATGCGCTTACCTTAGGTATCGGATCGTTGGAAACAGGTCATGCCAATGTGAAAATAATGTCACGAACCTGTAGCTATGTTTCATCTTGTTACTGCGTGGGATCGGTCTTTTCCGCGCTCTGGCTCAGGTCTACCTGGAAGCGGCAGCCATGCGGTGCCGTCGCGGTCAGCGTCACTCGCCAGCCCTGGTCGTCGCAGATCCTCTGCACCAGCGACAGGCCCAGGCCAAGGCCCTCTCCACGCCGCTCCTCGCCACGCACGAACGGCTGGAACATTGCTTCGCGTTGCTCCTCCGGAATCCCCACGCCACTGTCCTCGACACTGAAGCCGTTGAGCTCCAGGCTCAGGCGGATATAACCGCTGTCTGTGTAATGCGCGGCATTGCGCAACAGGTTGCCCATCACCGAGTGCAGGAACGTGGCGTTGTACAGCAAAGGGCCTGCACTGACCTGGCCATCGTAGTAGAGCGTCAGGCCCTTTTGCTCGATGGTATCGCGCCACACCCCGGTCAGGTCGTCGGCGACTTCACGCAGCGTTGCCTGGGACGCCACCGCCCCCTGGTCACGTTGGGCACGGGCGAGCATGAGGAAGGTCTTGACCAGCTCGCGCATCTCTTCCGTGGCACGGGCGATACGTTCCACCTGGCTGCGAGAACGGGTATCCAGATTGGGGTTTTCCATCAGCAGTTCGCACGAAGTGGCCAGCACCATCAGCGGCGTTCGCAGCTCATGGCTGACATCGCTGGTGAACAAGCGCTCGCGGGTCAGGGCGTCGCGCAGCCGGCCCAGGGTATCGTCGAACGCTACCGCCAGCTGGCCGACTTCGTCGGCCGCGTAGTCCGGTGCCAGCGGCGGCGCCAGGCCAAGCAACTGATCACGATGGCGAACCTGTCGTGCCAGGCGGATGACCGGTGCCATCACCCTGCGCGCCAACAGCCAGCCGAGCACCACCGCCAGCACCAGGCTGAGCACGAAACCCACCACCACGACGGCAAACAGCACGCGCTCGCGCTCTTCGAAATCGCTCTGGTCCTGCAGCAGTACATAGCGGCGACCATCGACGATCTCGACCATCGCGTGGTAGGACAGCTGGTCGCGAAACACCTCATGGAAGCCGACATCGAGGCGGCGCAGGTCCTTGGGCAGCTCGAAATCATCGCGCCCGCCACTGAAATAGAACAGCTGGTCAGGCCGTGGCCGATGGCTCCAGTCACTGACGCTGTCCATGCGCAGCAAGCGCTGCAGATCGCCGCCGAGCACCGATGAGATCAGGCGCTCTTCGACCAGGTGCACGGTGGCGACGATGCCGAAGGCGAAGGCACCGGCCACCAGCGCGCTCATCAACGCAAAGGCGATGATGATGCGCTGGGCAAGGCTCTGCTTAAACTCCATCGCGGCCCTCGGCGAGGCGATAGCCGACGCCATGCACGGTGTGCAACAGAGGTTTTTCGAACGGTTTGTCGATCACCTGGCGCAGCTGGTGCACATGGCTGCGCAGGCTGTCGCTGTCAGGGCAGTCATCGCCCCACAGGGCTTCTTCCAGCACCTCGCGGCGCAGCACGTGCGGGCTCTTCTGCATCAACACGGCGAGCAGTTTGAGGCCGACCGGGTTGAGCTTGAGCAGGCGACCCTGGCGGGTCACTTCGAGGGTATCGAGGTCGTAGCTCAAGTCCGCGACCTGCAGGGTACGGCGGCCGCCGCCCTGGGCCCGGCGCAGCACCGCTTCGATGCGCGCGGCCAACTCGGACAAGGCAAACGGCTTGAGCAGGTAATCATCGGCACCGGAGCGGAAGCCCTGCAGGCGATCGTCCAGCTGGTCGCGGGCCGTCAGCATGATCACCGGGGTATCCCGGCGGGCATCCTCACGCAGACGCTTGCACAGGGTATAGCCGTCGATACCGGGCAGCATGATGTCGAGCACGATCAGGTCGTAGTGCTCGGTGGCGGCCAGGTGCAGGCCTGAGAGGCCGTCCTGGGCGCAGTCGACGGTGTAGCCTTTCATGCCCAGGTAATCGGCAAGGTTGGCAAGAATGTCGCGGTTGTCTTCAACCAAAAGAATACGCATCGGGTTCTCCTGTGCGGCGCTTCGCTAGGGTGCGCGGCAGGCGCAGCTTAAGGCCATCGCCGGTACTGTGCCAGCCCTTGGGCAAATTCAGCGAACTTGACAGTTTTTTCACTGATCCTTCACGGACAGAGGATAGCGGGCGCATGACAATGCCCGGTCTTTTTACCCCCTGGAGTCGTCATGCAACAACGCACTCGTCCGCGTCCGATCAATCTCTGGCTATATCTGGGCATACCTCTGGCTATCGCCGTGGCCTTGCTTCTGCTGGAACTGACTTCGCTCGACATGGACGTCGCCAACCTGTTCTTCGACCCTGTTGCCGGGCAGTTCATCGGCCGTCACAGTTACCTGCTGGAAACCGTGATGCATGACCGGGTCAAGCAAGGCGTGATCCTGCTCGGGCTGATTTCCCTGGTCGCGTTCGCCTCGAGCTTCTTCTGGAAGCGTCTGTTCAGCTGGCGCCGCGAGCTGGGTTGCCTGGTTCTGGCGTTGGGGCTGTCGACGGCCTTCGTCACGCCGCTGAAGAAGGTGACCCAGGTGCAATGCCCGTGGAGCCTGACCCAGTTCGGCGGCAAGGAAACCTACAGCAAGCTGCTGGAACACCGCCCGGCGACCGACAAACCTGGCCTGTGCTGGCCGGGCGGGCATGCCGCCACCGGTTTCTGCCTGTTCGGCCTGTTCTTCATGCTGCGTGACCGCCGGCCGAAACTGGCGCGGGTGGCGTTCGTGGTGACCCTGCTGGCCGGCTCGGCGCTGGGGCTGGGGCGGATGCTGCAGGGCGCGCACTTCCTGTCGCATAACGTATGGACGGGGGTGTTCTGTTGGTTGATCGGCCTGGGCTCGTATTACCTGGTGCTGTATCGCAGGGGCATGGCCGAGGCGCCCGCTGCTGAACATAGCATTGCCTGACAGAGGGGCCGCTTTGCGGCCCCAGTGGCCGGCACCGGAAAACGAAAAAGCCCCGCACTAGGCGGGGCTTTTTCTTGTCGCAGGGGGTAAGGCTGGCTTACATCATGCCGCCCATGCCACCCATGCCGCCCATGTCAGGCATGCCAGCAGCTGGCTTGTCTTCCGGCAGGTCGGCAACCATGGCTTCGGTGGTGATCATCAGACCGCCGATCGAAGCTGCGGCTTGCAGAGCCGAACGGGTGACCTTGGCTGGGTCGAGGATACCCATCTCGATCATGTCGCCGTATTCGCCGGTAGCGGCGTTGTAGCCGAAGTTGCCCGAACCTTGCTTGACCTTGTCAGCGACAACGCTTGGCTCGTCGCCGGCGTTGGCAGTGATCTGGCGCAGCGGAGCTTCTACAGCGCGACGCAGCAGGGCGATACCGACGTTCTGGTCTTCGTTGTCGCCTTTGAGGTCGGCAATGGCAGCCAGGGAGCGAACCAGGGCTACACCACCGCCAGGCACCACGCCTTCTTCGACGGCTGCACGGGTAGCGTGCAGGGCGTCTTCAACGCGGGCTTTCTTCTCTTTCATTTCAACTTCGGTGCCAGCACCGACCTTGATCACGGCAACACCGCCAGCCAGCTTGGCCAGACGCTCTTGCAGCTTCTCACGGTCGTAGTCGGAGGACGTTTCTTCGATCTGGGCACGGATCTGCTTGACGCGTGCTTCGATGTCGGCGTCAACGCCAGCACCGTCGATGATGGTGGTGTTTTCCTTGGACAGGATGACGCGCTTGGCGTTACCCAGGTGCTCCAGGGTGGTGGTTTCCAGGGTCAGGCCGATTTCTTCGGAGATGACCTGGCCGCCGGTCAGGACGGCGATGTCCTGCAGCATGGCCTTGCGGCGGTCGCCGAAGCCCGGTGCCTTGACCGCGGCAACCTTGACGATACCGCGCATGTTGTTGACCACCAGGGTAGCCAGGGCTTCGCCTTCGACGTCTTCGGCAACGATCAGCAGAGGACGGCCGGCTTTGGCAACGGCTTCCAGAACTGGCAGCAGTTCACGGATGTTGGAGATCTTCTTGTCGACCAGCAGCAGCAGCGGGCCTTCCAGCTCGGCAACCATGGTGTCCGGCTTGTTGACGAAGTACGGCGACAGGTAGCCGCGGTCGAACTGCATGCCTTCTACAACCGACAGTTCGTTTTCCAGGCCCGAGCCTTCTTCAACGGTGATCACGCCTTCTTTACCGACTTTTTCCATGGCTTCGGCAATGATTTCACCGATGGAGTTGTCGGAGTTGGCGGAGATGGTACCTACCTGGGCGATGGCCTTGGAGTCGGCGCATGGCTTGGACAGGTTCTTCAGCTCGGCGACAACGGCGGCGGTGGCCTTGTCGATACCGCGCTTCAGGTCCATCGGGTTCATGCCGGCAGCGACGGCTTTCAGGCCTTCGTTGACGATGGCCTGAGCCAGAACGGTAGCGGTGGTGGTGCCGTCACCGGCAGCGTCGTTGGCCTTGGAAGCCACTTCCTTGACCAGCTGGGCGCCCATGTTTTCGAAGGCGTCTTTCAGCTCGATTTCTTTGGCGACGGAAACGCCGTCCTTGGTGATGGTCGGAGCGCCGAAGCTCTTGGCCAGCACTACGTTACGACCTTTCGGGCCGAGGGTCGCTTTTACCGCGTCAGCCAGAACGTTGACACCAACCAGCATTTTCTTACGGGCGGAATCGCCGAATTTTACGTCTTTAGCAGCCATGATCGTTTAATCCTTGGAATACTTTGGAGTAACGGGAAGTCGGGTGAAATCAGCCTTCGATAACGGCGAGGATTTCGTTCTCGGCCATGACCAGCAGGTCTTCGCCATCGACTTTCACGGTGTTGCTGCCCGAGTAAGGGCCGAAAACCACTTTGTCGCCGACTTTAACGGCCAGCGCACGAACTTCGCCGTTTTCCAGGACGCGACCAGTGCCAACTGCAACGACTTCGCCGCGGTTTGGTTTTTCTGCGGCCGAACCCGGCAGGACGATACCGCCAGCGGTTTTCGATTCTTCTTCGCTGCGACGGATGACTACACGGTCATGCAGAGGACGAAGCTTCATTGTCGATCTCTCCCAAATAGTGGTTTTTGTCGGCCGGTATCGAAACCGGCGGGTTAATGCAATCCGGCGTTGCCGGGGATGGTCCGCAAAGAGCGAACCACCTGTGTCATGACTGGTGTTACCACCAGAAACCTTACGGTGACCACATACATGAGGCCGCCATATTCAATTACAAGGCTTGAGATGCAAAAATTTTCAGACACTTGAAAAACACCGGGGCCGCTTGTGCGGCCCCGGGGGATTATGGGTTTGCCTATTTGTCGCGGCGCTCGTACTCGCCTTCGATCACGTTCGGGCGATGGCCGCCATCACGCGGCTGTGCTTGGAATGGGTCGTCCTGGAACGCGCGCTGGCGCATGGCCTGGGCTTCGGCACGCTCGCTCATCTTGCGGGCCGCCAGGTGGCGGGTGAATGGCAGCAGGCACAGCAGGCCCAGCACGTCGCTGATGAAGCCTGGCAGCAGCAGCAAACCACCACCCACGGCCAGCATCAGGCCCTGGAACATGTCCTCGGCGGGCAGTTCGCCACGCTGCAGGCTTTCACGGGCACGCAGCGCGGTGGCCAGGCCTGCCACACGGACCACCAGCACACCGAGGGCGGAGCCGGCGATGATCAGCAACAGCGCCGGAAAGAAACCGATCGCGGCGCTGACCTTGACGAAGACGAACAGCTCCAGCACCGGGAACAATAGAAACAGCAGTAGAAAAGCACGCATCAAAGCATTCCTCGTTGGAAGAAACCCTTCCTGTAAGACCCACAGATGGATGCGTGCGCTCGGGATTTCAAGCCTCGACTTCAGACGCGGTCGGCCATTGGTCGGCGCGCGCCAGCAAAACCAAGGCTTCGCGCACTTGTGTCGGCGTGTTGCAAGAAGCAGGGAACGCTAGCCAGTAGATGCCCTGGCCGATTCGCAGGTGCATGCCTTCACTGTCGATGCCGACCATCTGTGCCGGTACGTTGCGCGGCAGGTCGGTCAGCGCTACGTAATGGGCGATGGCATTGGCATGGTCGCTGTTCATGTGCTCGATCATGCTCGCCTCGGCCTTGCCCGCGAACGGATTGGCCAAGGTCACCTGGTCGAGCCAGTGGATGGCACCGAAACCGCCAATGTAGCGATGGCGCACTGGCTGCAGGACCCAGAAATCGAAGTCATGGGCCTTGTGGTAATTGGCCGCGTCAGGGAAATAACGGTAGTAGCGTTCGGCCGCCGCCTCGATGGCCGCGTCGTCGGCCAGCTTGTGCGCCTCGGCCATGACCGTCAGGCGGCCAACGGCCTGCACATCCTCAGCCTCACGCTCACCCACCAGCAGCGAGCACTTGGGGTCCTTGAGCAGGTTGTGGGTGTGCTGGGCGATGCGGCTGATCAGGATCAGTGGATTGCCCTCGGCATCCAGGCAGTAGGGCACCACCGAACCGAACGGGAAGCCCGGCATGGACTTGGAATGGGTCGAGAGCACGCCGCGGTATTCCTTGAGCAGCAGTTCCCGAGCGGGGCGGATGGCGTTGGTACTCACTTGAGCGCGGCTCCTGGATACGGACTGGATGGGTGACAAGATAAGCATTATCAGATCCAGTGCCAATGGGGCCAATGCGCGGCCCCTCGCCGGCAAGTGTGACTCACACAGGCAACTCACAGGCCTCATGGACTGGGAGCCGTGCTTGCCGGCGAAAGGGGCGCAAAGCGCCCCGGCGATTTACCAGGTCACACCGAAGCCGGCGGTATAGCGGGTCTTGTCCAGGTCGCTGTCGCGCGTACCGGTGATGATGTCCTTCTCCGCCTTGAGGTTGAGCGAGGCCCATTCGGTGACCTTGTAGCGCAGCCCCACCTCGGCATCCAGCGAGTAGTCGGCCACGCCGCCCAGCGGCTTGGCAAACTCGCCATTGGTGAACAGCTGGACGTTCTTGCCGATCAGGTAGCGGGTGTAGTCCCACTTCACCGCCGCCGAATAGAAGTTGTCCTTGGCACCGTCCTGGTACTCGAAATCGGTGCGGTTGATCAGCGAGCCCAGGGAGAACGCGCCCAGCTCGTCGTCCCAGAACTGGTAGCCAGGGCCAGTACCGACCGTGCGCTGGCGGGCCAGGTCCTCGATGCGGTCGCGCTTGTACTCCATGCGCCCCTGCCAGAACCACTTCTCGGTAATGAAGCGGTCGAGCGCGTACTCGGCGCTCCAGTTGTCGGTGGTGGTGACGTCGTCCTTGCTCTCGCGGTTGTATTCGCCTTCGGCATTGTGCCGCCAGCGGCCGTGACGGGCGGTGGTCTTGAAGTCGACATCGTAGTCATCGCTGTCGGTCTCGGCGCGCTTGTAGTCCATGGCCACGTCGACGTTGCCCTTCCAGATGAAGTCTTCGACCAGCGGCTTGGGCTTCATGATCTGCTGGACACTGGCCAGGTCGACCGTCTTCGGTGCATCGCCATTGGCTAGCGTCACCTTGCCTGGCTCGGCGGCCTTGAGCGACTTTGCCTTCTCGCCCGAGTAGGCGTCCTGCTTCACCAGCAGCTCCTGATCACTCTCGAGGGTCTGGACCTGCTTCCAGTCCAGCGAGATCGAACCACCATACGGAGTCTCGAGCAGCAACTTGCCACCGTCGAAAACACGAATCTTGCCGCTGAGCCTATCGCCGTTCTTCATCCACACGGTGTCGGCGTATGCCGGGGCGGCGCACAAGGAAACGGTCAACAGGCAAAGCAAGGATCTAGAATACATAAGCGCGCTACAGGTTCGATTTGTCGAAAAAAGCCGGGCATTATCCAGATACCGACGACCAGAGCAAGGACAGACCCAGGAGCATGCCGTTGAGTTCAACTCTCATTTGCCGTGACCGTTGGTCCGGTTTCATCCCAGGCCAGGGCTGCCCTGATGTCTGAGGGTTATGAGCACACGCTGGCGTCACCCGAAGCCCGACGAACGGCACTGTATTCGGTGCTTGGCCAGGTGCCCGAAGGCAAGGTCGTCAGCTATGGCCAGCTCGCCGAGCTGGCGGGGCTTGGGCGAGCGGCACGTTGGGTCGGCCGCACCCTCGGGCAGTTGCCAGCCGATACCCGCCTGCCCTGGCACCGGGTACTCGGCGCAGGCGGGCGCCTGAGCCTGGCGCTGGGCACGCCTTCGGGCGATGAACAGCGGGCCAGACTGCGCGCAGAGGGTGTGAATGTGACTAAAAATCGTGTGGATATGACGCGCCATGGCTGGCGCCCAATGGAGCACAGCGGTTAGAGTGCGCGCTTTGTTTTCGCAAATTTGAGGCAGATGTTGGCCCATGCCCCGTAAAACCTGGCGCGCTGCGCTCGCTGCCTATGCCAGCCCGTCAACCTTGGTACTTTTGCTGCTGGGCTTCGCCGCCGGCCTGCCCTACATGCTGGTGTTCTCGACCCTGTCGGTGTGGCTGCGCGAAGCGGGCGTGGCCCGTGAAACGATTGGCTACGCCAGCCTGATCGGCTTGGCCTACGCCTTCAAATGGGTCTGGTCCCCCCTGCTCGACCAGTGGCGCCTGCCGCTGCTCGGCGGCCTGGGGCGGCGGCGTTCCTGGCTGCTGCTTTCGCAATCGCTGGTGGTGATCGGCCTGGTCGGCATGAGCCTGTGCGACCCGCAGCAGCATCTTTCCTGGCTGATCGCCCTGGCGGTGCTGGTGGCCTTCGCCTCGGCCACCCAGGACATCGCCGTCGATGCCTATCGCCTCGAGATTGCCGACGATCAACGCCAGGCGGCCCTGGCTGCCAGCTACATGGCCGGTTACCGCGTTGCCGCCCTGCTCGCGACTGCGGGCGCACTGTTCTTCGCCGAATGGTTCGGTTCCACCGGTTTCAGTTACCTGCACAAGGCCTGGGCAGGCACTTACGTGCTGTTCGGCGTGATGATGCTGCCGGCACTGTTCACCACCCTGGTGATGCGTGAGCCACCGGTACCCATGCGCACCCAGCTGTCGGCCGCGCGCTATGGCCTGATGCATCAGATGGCCTCGGTATTCGTGCTGATCATCCTGCTGGTGTCGGTACCGGCCAGTTTCACCCAGATGTTCAACACCGGTTGGTCGAGCGTGATTTCCGGCGATGCGACACCACTCGATCTGCTATTGGAAGACCGTGCCTTCCTGCGCCTGATCCTCTACGTGCTGCTGACCTGGGCCTGCCTTTCGAGCCTGGGCCGTCGTGGCCTGGCCCCGGTGCTGACACCGGTGCACGACTTCATCGCCCGCTATCGCTGGCAGGCCCTGTTGCTGCTCGGGCTGATCGCCACCTATCGCATGTCGGACACGGTCATGGGCGTGATGGCCAACGTGTTCTACATCGACATGGGCTTCACCAAGGACGAGATCGCCAGCGTCAGCAAGGTCTTCGGCCTGATCATGACCCTGGTCGGTGCCGGTGTCGGCGGCTTGCTGATCGTGCGTTTCGGCATTCTGCCGATCCTGTTCATCGGCGGTGCGGCCTCGGCGGCCACCAACATCCTGTTCCTGATGCTGGCCGACATGGGGCCGAACCTGGAGATGCTGGTGGTGACCATTTCGCTGGACAACTTCAGCTCGGGCTTGGCCACCTCGGCATTCGTCGCCTACCTGTCGAGCCTGACCAACCTGAAGTTCTCGGCCACGCAATATGCCCTGCTCAGCTCGATCATGCTGTTGCTGCCGCGCCTGATCGGCGGCTATTCAGGAGTGATGGTGGAGAAGTACGGGTACCACGACTTCTTCCTGATCACTGCGTTGCTGGGCGTGCCCACGCTGATCCTGATTGCGCTGCACTGGCGCCAGGAAGTGGGCCGGGGAAAGCAGGTTCCGGTGGATAACCCGGCGGCCGAGCAACCCTGATAGCTCTCTGCAGCTTGCACTGGCCACTTCGCGGGTAAATCGGGGCGCCGAACCGCCGCACAAAGTGGACCGCCCCCAAGGGTTGGATTGGTGTCCAACTTCTTGGGGGCAGCCCAAAGCGAGAGCCTTGTGGGAGCGGGGTTACCCGCGAAGTGGCCAGTGCAGGCAATGAAGCTTATTCAGCAACAGCCCCTTCCCCAGGCCGCCCACCCACCACAAACCACAATGGCCAAAGCGCCAAGGCACCTGCCACGCCCGCCGCCAGGGCAAAGTGCAGCAAGCTCGCCCCTGCCCCGATCATCGCCAGTACCGCGCCACCCAGCCCCAGCAAGGCAATGGTGATCATCCCCAGCATCGCCGACACCAGCCCCTTGCTCTGCTCGCTGGCGAACAGCGTCATGCGGTACAGCACCGCATTGGCCACACCCAGCCCCAACGCATACAGCGACATGCCGGCGACCACGCTGGTCACCGTCGGCCAGCTCCAGGTCGCCAGCACCATCAGGCACAGCCCGGCCAGGTACGGCCCCAGCGCGCCACGTACCAGGGCCGGCAGCGGGTAACGATCGGCGATGCGGTTGATGATCAGGTTACCGAGGATCAGCCCACCGAACACCGGCAACTGCCACAGTGCATATTCCATCGTGCTCAGCCCCTCATCGTGGATCAGCAACACCGGCGACAGGCCGATCCAGCCAATCAACGGCAGGCCCACCAGGCCCAGCGCGGCACTGCCGGCGACGAACTTGCGGTTGGCCAGCAACTGGCCATAACCGGCGAGCAGAGGCAGCAGGTGGATCGGGGTGAACGGCAGGCGTGAGCCATCACGGCGCTCCACACCGAGGGTTTCCGGCATCAGGCGATGCAGCAGCAGCCAGCACAGCACCGCGCCGATGGCAAAGGCCACGAACAGCCAGCGCCAGTCCAGCCATTGCAGCATCAGGGTACCGACCAGCGGGCCGAGCAACGGCGACAGCAAGGCGATGTTGGCCAGCAAGGCCATCATGCGCACCGCGTCCGCTTCGCTGAACGACTCGTTCAGCGCCGGGTAGCTGACCGTCACCACGAAGCCAAGGCCGATGCCCTGCAGCAGGCGCAGCAGGTTGAACAGGCCGATATCCTGGACCCAGTAGGTGGCCAGGCAGGCGGCGCCAAAGAAGGCACAGCCAGCCAGCAGCAGCGGACGGCGGCCATAGCGGTCGGCCAGCGGGCCGATCAGCCATTGCAACACCACGCCACCGAGCAGGTACAGGTTGAGCGCATGGGGGATGTATTCGGGGCTGGCGTTGAGATGCTCGACCACCACTGGCATCGCCGGCATCACCGCGTCGCTGGCCAGGTAGGTAAGCAGCTCGAACAGGGCCAGGGTCAGGCCGAACAGCAGGGCCCGGAGGGGGGTGATGTATAACAGTGGTTTCATGATCGCGTATCGGGTGCAGGCAGGAGGGGTCAGGGTATATGCCAGAAATGGCGGGCAATTGCTGTGAACAAGTGTAAAAACACAGGGCCGCTTCGCGCCCCATCGCCGGCAAGCTCGGCTCCCACAGGATCACAGGCTTCGAGCCTTGTGCAGTACCTGTGGGAGCCGAGCTTGCCGGCGATGGGCCGCAAAGCGGCCCCAGCTTGCAACTCGGTGTTACTGCGTAGCCGTTTCCTGCACCACGCGAATCACCCGCTGCGGGAACGGGATATCGATTCCTTCGGCCTTCAACCGGTCACGGGCATGCTCGTTGAGCATGAACATCACGTCCCAGTAGTCGGAGGTCTTGGTCCACAGGCGCAACGACACAGTGATCGAACTGTCACCCAGGGTCGAGACTACCGCCTGCGGCGCCGGGTCCGGCAGCACGCGCGGGTCCTGCGCCAGTTCCAGCAGCACCTGGCGTGCCTTCTGCAGGTCGGCCTCGTAGTCCACGCCCACATCGAACACCACCTTGCGCGTCGGCTGGCGGTTGGTGTTGGTGATGATGCCGTTGGACAGGCTGCCGTTGGGCATGATCACCGTCTTGTTGTCACCGGTGCGCAGCACGGTGTGGAAGATCTGGATGCTGTCGACGGTGCCCGCCACGCCCTGCGCCTCGATCCAGTCGCCGATGCGGAACGGGCGGAACAGCAGGATCAGCACACCCCCGGCGAAGTTTGCCAGGCTGCCCTGCAAGGCCAGACCGATGGCCAGCGTGGCACCACCGATCGCGGCCACGAACGAGGTGGTTTCAATGCCGATCATCGAGGCAACGCTGATCGCCAGCATGACCTTGAGGATGATGTTGGCCAGGGTGCGGATGAAGCCCTGCAGTGCCGGGTCTTGTACGCGCAAACCCACCAGCCTGGCGAGACGATCGCTGACCACGTTGGTAAGCCACCAGCCAATGGCCAAGGTCAGCAGTGCCAGCAGCAGGCGGCTGCCGTATTCCATGATCAAGGGGACCCAGGTCTGCGATTGGCGGACCAGCTGATCGACTTCAGCGTTCAAATCCATATTCATCTCCTGATGCCGAACGGCATGTACACGTAGAGCAGGCCGCCGTCGGTTCGGCGGCCATGGACCCCATGGACATCATTACGCCATCGGGGTTCCGGACAACCCTGCGATCAGTCGCGGAAGTTGTTGAACTGCAGCGGCATGTCGAATTCCTTGGTGCGCAGCAGGGCAATGGCTTCCTGCAGGTCGTCGCGCTTCTTGCCGGTGACACGTACCTGCTCGCCCTGGATGGCAGCCTGGACCTTGAGCTTGCCATCCTTGATGGTGGCGACGATCTTCTTGGCCAGGTCCTTGTCGATGCCTTCGCGGAACTTGGCTTCCTGTTTCTTTTCCTTGCCCGACGCGTACGGGTCCTTGGTTTCCAGGCACTTCACGTCGATCTTGCGCTTGACCAGCGCCAGGCGCAGGATTTCCAGCATGGCTTCGAGCTGGAACTCTTCCTCGGCGGTCAGCACCACGGTCTGCTCCTTGTCCTTGAACTCGAAGCTGCCCTTGCCCTTGAGGTCATAGCGGCGGTCGAGGTCCTTGATGGCGTTGTCGACCGCGTTCTGCACTTCGTGCTTGTCCAGTTCCGATACCACGTCGAACGAAGGCATGGGTATTCTCCATAAAATAAAAGCGCGCTCAGTCTGAACATGGAGCGCGTCGGTGTTAGAAGGTTAAAATGCGGGCTCATTATAACGGGTTGCGAAACGCAGATGAGCAGCACCTGGCATATTCTCGGCGCCGGTAGCCTCGGCAGCCTCTGGGCCTGCCGCCTGGCCCGCGCCGGCAAGGCAGTACGCCTGATCCTGCGCGATGCGCAGCGCCTGCGCACCTACCAGCAGGCCGGCGGCCTGACGCTGGTTGAACAGGACCAGACAAGCCTCTACGCCATCCCGGCCGAAACGGCCGAATCCGGCGGGCCCATTCATCGCCTGCTGGTGGCCTGCAAGGCCTACGATGCCGCCCCTGCCATCGCCCGCCTGGCACCGCGCCTGGCTGAAGGCGCCGAAATCGTGCTCTTGCAGAACGGCCTCGGCAGCCAGGACGAGGTCGCCGACCAAGCGCCCCACGCCCGCTGCATCTTCGCCTCCAGCACCGAAGGCGCGTTCCGCGAGGACGACTGGCGGGTGCGTTTCGCCGGCCATGGCTTCAACTGGCTGGGGGACCCGGCCAACCCCACCACTCCCGAATGGTTCACTGACCTGAACGACGCCGGCATCCCAGGCGAATGGACTGTCGACATCATGACCCGACTGTGGCGCAAGCTGGCGCTGAACTGCGCCATCAACCCACTGACCGTGTTGCACGATTGCCAGAATGGCGGATTGCTCGGGCATCTCGACGAGGTCGAGGCACTGAGCAAGGAACTGGCCGAACTGCTGCGCCGTTGCGGCCAGCCCGAGGCGGCGACTGATCTGGACGAAGAAGCGCAGCGGGTGATCCTGGCCACCGCCGCCAACTACTCTTCCATGTACCAGGACGTGCGCGCTGGCCGGCGCACCGAGGTGCACTACCTCCTGGGCCACGCCTGCCGGGCAGCTGAGCGCCACGGCATGAAGTTGCCACGGCTGGAACACCTGCACCGGTGTCTGGTCGATAACCTGCGAGCGCGTGGTTTACCCAGCGCCTGACCTCAACCCAATACGGACATTGCCTTGCCCATGAGCCTGCGCCAACGCCTGGAAAACCTCCCGGTCGGGCAGAAACTGCTGGCGGCCCTGCTGGTACTGCTGGTGACCATCCTGCTGGTGGCCAACCTGACCTTCATCAGCGCCGCCTACTGGATCACCCAGGAGAGCATGGCGCCGCAAGCGTTGCAGACCATCGGCAGACTGGTGGCCAACCCGCAGCTGTCGGCCCGTGCCGGCGATTCAGCCGAGACCGCCACTGCCCTGCTCAAGGAACTGGACAGCTACACCCCGCTTCGCGCCGCTGCCATCTACGGCGGCGACGGCAGCATGCTGGCCCAGCTGCAGCACGGTGAGCCACTGGTCCTGCCCAAGCGCTACCGCAACATCGACGGCTGGCGCTTGATGGAGTTCCGCAGCACCCAGCTCATTCGCATCCCCCGCGATGCCAGCCCACCGGCACACCTGCTGCTGGTGGCCAGCAGCGAGCTGCCCACGGCGTTCTACACCGGCACACTCAGCGCCAGCCTGGCGATCCTGGTGTTCAGCATCCTGCTGTGGATCATCATCGCCCGGCAGATCAAACGCCTGATCACCCAGCCGATCAACCAGCTCGAAGAACTCAGCCGCCAGGTCACTCGCGAGGAGAGCTATGCCTTGCGTGCCACCCGCGGCAACGACGACGAGATCGGCAGCCTGGCCGAAGCCTTCAACACCATGCTCTCGCGCATCGAGGCCCGCGAGCAGCAGCTCAAGCGCACCCGCGACGAGTTCCAGATGGCCTATGACCAGGCCCAGGGCCTGGCCGAAGAAACCCGCCACACCAATCGCAAGCTGGAGCTGGAAGTCCAGGTGCGCAGCAAGATCGAGAAGAAACTCACCGGTTTCCAGAACTACCTCAACAGCATCATCGACTCCATGCCCTCGGCACTGATCGCCCTCGATGAGCAGCTCTACGTCACCCAATGGAACCACGAGGCCACGGTGCTCTCTGGCACGCCGCTGGACGAAGCGCTGAACCAGCCGATCTTCATCGCCTTCGAGCCGCTCAAGCCTTTTCTGCCGCAGCTCAAGGAAAGCGTCGAAAAACACCGGGTAGCGAAGATCGAGCGGGTCACCTGGCCCAAGGGCGAGGAACTGCGCCATTACGCCCTGACCTTCTACCCGCTGATGGGCGGTGGCGGCCGCGGCGTGGTCATTCGTATCGATGACATCACCCAGCGCCTGTCGCTGGAGGAGATGATGGTGCAGTCGGAGAAGATGCTCTCGGTCGGAGGCCTCGCGGCCGGCATGGCCCACGAAATCAACAACCCGCTGGGCGCGATCCTGCACAATGTGCAGAACATTCGCCGACGCCTGTCGCCGGAGCTGCCACGCAACCAGGAACAGGCCAGCGAACTGGGCATCGACCTGTCCAGCGTCAACCGCTACCTGGAAAACCGCGAAGTGCCGCAGCTGCTCGACGGCATTCAGCAGGCCGGCGCACGCGCCGCCAAGATCGTCACTCACATGCTCAGCTTCAGCCGCCGCAGCAACCGCCAGCTGGCGCCTTGCGAGCTGCCGGCGCTGATCGACCAGGCCGTGGAAATTGCCAGCAACGACTTCGACCTGACCATCGGCTTCGACTTCAAGGGCCAGGCCATCGTCCGCCAGTTCGACCCCAACCTGGGCCCGGTGCCCTGCACCGCCAACGAGCTGGAGCAGGTGCTGCTGAACCTGCTGAAGAACGCCGCCCAGGCCATCCACCAGCGGCCGCAGCCCAGCGAGCCAGGGCGTATTACCCTGCGCACCAGGCTCAACCCGCCCTGGGCCGAGATCCAGGTCGAAGACAACGGTGTGGGCATGCCCGAAACCGTGCGCAAACGCACCTTCGAGCCGTTCTTCACCACCAAGGAAATCGGCCAGGGCACCGGGCTCGGGCTGTCGGTTTCGTACTTCATCATCACCAACAACCACAAGGGGCAGATGGAAGTGCAGTCCACGCCCGGCCAGGGCACCTGCTTCACCCTGCGCCTGCCCCTCGGCCAACCGCCGGCGGCGGTGCCGACCCACACGGAGGCATGACATGGGCTATCGCCTGTCGAAGATCTACACCCGCACTGGCGACAAGGGCGAGACCGGCCTGGGCGACGGGCGGCGGGTGCCCAAGGACCACCCACGGGTCGAAGCGATCGGTGAGGTAGACAGCCTCAACAGCCAGCTCGGGCTGTTGCTCGCCGGCCTTGCCGAGCTGGGGCTGGAGGAAGTGAGCAATGTTCTGGCGCCTTGCCAGCATCGCTTGTTCGACCTTGGCGGCGAGTTGGCGATGCCCAGCTACCAGGCCTTGAACCAGGCCGAGGTGGAGCGGCTGGAGGCGGCGATCGATGTGTGGAACGAAGAACTGGGGCCGTTGCAGAATTTCATCCTGCCCAGCGGTTCGGCGTTGGTGGCGCAGGCCCATGTATGCCGTAGCCTGGCGCGCAGTGCGGAGCGGCGCTGCCAGCAGTTGAATGCCCTGGAGCCGCTGGAGGGGGTTGGCTTGGCGTACATCAACCGGCTTTCCGATCTGCTGTTCGTGGCGGCGCGGATCATCGGGCGGCGGCAAGGGGTGGCTGAAGTGTTGTGGCAACCCGCAGAGAAGCCTCAGGCTTGATATCGCCGGGGGCTGCTTTGCAGCCCATTCGCGGGTGAACCCGCTCCCACAGGTACGGCGCAGCCTTCGAATCCGGCGCGGTATCTGTGGGAGCGGGTTTACCCGCGAAGGCCGCACAGCTGCACCGGTTTCTCAGGCCTCAGGCCAGAAGGCGCGTATCCCGGCAACACCTTGGGCTCCAGCCTCCCAGGCCTTCTCCCGCTCACCCGGCCCGACACCACCCAGCAGGTACACCGGCTGATTGAACCCGGCAATCAGCCGCTGCGCCTCATCCCACCCCAACGGTACCGCCTCGGGGTGGGTCTGGGTCGCCTGCACCGGCGACAGGGTGACGAAATCCACGCCCATCTGCTCGGCCAGCGCCAGCTCCTCGGCGCTGTGGCACGACGCCGCCAGCCAGCGCTCCTTGGGGAACGGACGGCCTTTGGCTGCGTACTTGCGCAGCTGTGCGGCGGTCAGGTGCCAACCGGCGGACGGGAAGTCCCCCAGCCACTCCAGCGGCCCCTTGAGCATCAGCTGCGCCTTGCCGGCGCACAGCCCCACAGCGTCCACCGCCACATCGCGGTACTTGGGGTCGTACATGTCCGGGGCGCGCAGCTGGATCAGGCGGATACCACTGGCCACGGCCTTCTGGATACCCTTGAGCATCGCCGGTACTTCCAGGCCATCCGGTGTGATCAGGTACTGATCCGGCAAGCGGGCAGCCGCGACGATCGGCTTGTTGGCCTCTGGGAATTCGTATTGCGCCAGGTCACGCGGTGCAACCCAGGCCAGAGGCTGGCCTTCTGCGCCATGGGGCTCGCCGGTAAACGCGTCGACCTCGTGAACATCCAGCAGCACCTGCTTGTCCGGGTAGTCGTGGCTGACCTTGATCAGTGCCCGTGAAGTGGTCACTTCGATGCCCAGTTCTTCACGCAGCTCACGGGCCAGCGCCGCTTCGACGCCTTCGCCTTCTTCCACCTTGCCGCCAGGGAATTCCCACAGGCCGCCCTGGTGCTGGGTATCGGCGCGGCGCGCAATCAGAATGCGCCCGTCAGCACCGCGGATCACCGCGGCTACAACATGAATCCGTTTCAACCTTCACGCTCCGCCAGGCCAGCTTGCTGCCAGGCCTGGAAGGCCGGCCACTGATAAATGGTCTCGATATAGGTGGCGGCTTCAGCGGGCACTTCCACGCGGTAGGTGCGCAGGCGCACCGCCACCGGAGCGAAGAAGGCATCGGCCAGGGTCGGCTTGCCGAACAGGAACGGCCCGCTGTCCTTGGCGACCAGGCGGCACTCGGACCACAGCGCGACAATGCGGTCGATGTCCACCTGCACCTCCAGCGGCATGTTCTCCAGCGCCTGGTCACGGGTCAGGTCGAATGGCATGGCACCGCGCAGGGCGAAGAAGCCGCTGTGCATCTGCGCGCAGGCCGAACGAGCCTGGGCACGGGCGGCCACATCGGCCGGCCACAGTTGGGCCTCGGGGTGGCGTTCGTTGAGGTATTCGGCAATGGCCAGGGAATCGGCGATCACCCCGTGCTCGGTCTTGAGCAGCGGCACCTTGCCGGTGGCGGAGAATTCGAGGATGCGTTTGCGGGTGTCGGGCTGGTTCAGTTTGATCAGCGTTTCATCGTACGCCACGCCGGCCAGTTCGAGGGCCAGGGCGCCCCGCAGCGACCAGGAGGAATACAGCTTGTCGCCGATGATCAGGTGATAGCTCATGGTTCGGCTCCATGTGTTTGGAATGTCGGGGCTGCTTTGCAGCCCATCGCGGGTGAATCCGCGCCTGCAGGGAGCGCATGACCCCTTGTAGGAGCGGATTCATCCGCGAAAGGGCCGCAAGGCGGCCCCAGTGACATCAGGTGCGATATTCGGCGTTGATCTTCACGTATTCGTGGGACAGGTCGGTGGTCCAGATGGTTTCGCTGCACTGGCCACGACCAAGTTCGATACGGATGGTGATCTCTTCCTGGGCCATCACCGCCGAACCCTGCGCTTCGGTGTAGCTCGGGCTGCGGCCGCCCTGGCTGGCGATGCACACGTTGTCGAGGTACACGTCGATCAGGCTGACATCCAGCTCCGGCACGCCGGCACGGCCCACGGCAGCCAGAATCCGGCCCCAGTTCGGGTCGGAGGCGAACAGCGCGGTCTTGATCAGTGGCGAGTGGGCCACGGCGTAACCGACATCCAGGCACTCCTGGTGATTGCCACCACCGTTGACCTGCACGGTGACGAACTTGGTCGCGCCTTCGCCGTCACGGACGATGGCCTGGGCCACGTCCATGCACACTTCGAACACCGCCTTCTTCAGTGCTTCGAACAGCGCGCCGCTGGCTTCGGTCACTTCCGGCAGGTTGGCCTTGCCGGTGGCGATCAGCATGCAGCAGTCGTTGGTCGAGGTGTCGCCGTCGATGGTGATGCGGTTGAACGACTTGTTGGCGCCGTCGAGCATCAGGTCCTTGAGCACCGCCGGGGCAACCTTGGCGTCGGTGGCGATGTAGCCAAGCATGGTGGCCATGTTCGGGCGAATCATGCCGGCGCCTTTGCTGATACCGGTCACGGTGACGGTCACGCCATCGTGCTGGAACTGGCGGCTGGCACCTTTTGGCAGGGTGTCGGTGGTCATGATGCCGGTGGCGGCTTCAGCCCAGTGGTTTTCCGACAGGTTGTCCAGGGCGGCCTGCAGCGCGCCTTCGATCTTCTCGACCGGCAGTGGCTCACCGATCACACCCGTGGAGAACGGCAGCACGGATTCGGCCGGCACGCCGGTCAGCTCGGCCAGCTTGGCGCAGGTACGTTCGGCAGCGGCCAGGCCTGGCGCGCCGGTACCGGCGTTGGCATTGCCGGTGTTGGTCAGCAGGTAGCGCACGGTGCCCTGCACGCGCTGCTTGGACAGGATCACCGGAGCGGCACAGAAGGCGTTGAGGGTGAACACGCCAGCCACGCTGGAGCCTTCGGCACAGCGCATGACCACCACGTCCTTGCGCCCGGGGCGCTTGATGCCAGCAGAAGCGATGCCGAGTTCAAAACCCGGAACCGGGTGCAGGGTGGGCAAAGGACCAAGACCAACAGCCATTAGAGCGCTCCTAGAAAAACGGTGAACTGATGATGGAAGAGCGGGGCCGCTTCGCGCCCCATTCGCGGCACAAGGCCGCTCCCACAAGAGGCTCGCAACCTGATGCGGCGCAGTCCCTGTGGGAGCGGCCTTGTGCCGCGAATGGGCCGCACAGCGGCCCCGGTTTTGTCACGTTACAGCGGATGGTTCAGGTCACTCGATCTGACCATGGCAATGCTTGAATTTCTTGCCCGAACCACACCAGCACGGCTCGTTGCGGCCCAGCTTCAGGTCGTTGCGCACCGGGGCAGCGGCCACGGCCACTTCGGCGCCCTCCTCGCTCAGCTGCTCGCTTTCAAGGCCCGGCGCGGCGGCATGCTGGAACTGCATGCGGCTGGCCAGTTCCTCGGCTTCGCGGCGCAGACGGGCTTCTTCTTCGGCCGGGTCTTCGCGGCGTACCTGAACGTGCGACAGCACGCGGATGGTGTCGCGCTTGATCGACTCGAGCAGTTCCTGGAACAGCGAGAACGACTCGCGCTTGTACTCCTGCTTCGGGTTCTTCTGGGCGTAGCCACGCAGGTGGATACCGTGACGCAGGTGATCCATGGTCGACAGGTGGTCTTTCCACAGGTCGTCCAGCACACGCAGCAGGATCTGCTTCTCGAAGGTACGCAGGGCGTCGATACCGGCCTGGTCTTCCTTCTCGGTGTAGGCAGTGGTGATTTCGTTCAGCAGCTTCTCGCGCAGGGTCTCCTCGTAGAGGTGATCGTCCTCGTCCAGCCACTGCTGGATCGGCAGCTTCATGGCAAAGTCGCTGGCCAGCGACGCTTCGAGGCCGGCCACGTCCCACTGCTCCGGCAGCGACTGCGGCGGAATGTGCTGGCTGATGGTGGCGTCCAGCACCTCCTGACGGAACTCGGCGATGGTGTCGCCAATGTTCTCGGCCGCCAGCAGGCTGTTGCGCATGTGGTAGATCACCTTGCGCTGTTCGTTGGCCACGTCATCGTATTCGAGCAGCTGTTTACGGATGTCGAAGTTGCGGCCTTCGACCTTGCGCTGGGCTTTCTCGATGGCGTTGGTGACCATGCGGTGCTCGATGGCCTCGCCGGACTGCATGCCCAGTGCCTTCATGAAGTTCTTCACCCGGTCAGAGGCGAAGATGCGCATCAGGCTGTCTTCCAGCGACAGGTAGAAGCGGCTCGAACCCGGGTCGCCCTGACGACCGGAACGGCCACGCAGCTGGTTGTCGATACGGCGCGATTCGTGGCGCTCGGAGGCGATCACGTGCAGGCCACCGGCTTGAATCACCTGCTGGTGACGCTTCTGCCAATCGGCTTTGATCTGGGCGATCTGCTCGGGCGTCGGGTTTTCCAGGGCGGCCACTTCGGCTTCCCAGTTACCGCCCAGGAGGATGTCGGTACCACGGCCAGCCATGTTGGTGGCGATGGTCAGCGCACCCGGAGCACCGGCTTGCGCGATGATCTCGGCTTCCTTCTCGTGGTACTTGGCGTTCAGTACCTTGTGGTCGATACCTTCCTTCTTCAGCAGGTTCGACATGTGCTCCGAGGTTTCGATGGTGGCGGTACCCACCAGGATCGGGCGGCCCTGGGTCATGCTTTCTTTGATGTCGGCGATGATCGCGGCGTATTTCTCGTCGGCGGTCAGGTACACCAGGTCGTTGAAGTCCTTACGCGCGAGCGGCTTGTTCGGCGGAATGACCATCACGTTGAGGGCGTAGATCTGGGCGAACTCGAACGCCTCGGTGTCTGCCGTGCCGGTCATGCCGGACAGCTTGCTGTAAAGGCGGAAGTAGTTCTGGAAGGTGGTCGAAGCCAGGGTCTGGCTTTCGGCCTGGATGTTCAGGTTCTCTTTCGCTTCGATGGCCTGGTGCAGGCCCTCGGACAGACGACGGCCGGGCATGGTACGGCCGGTGTGCTCGTCGATCAGCAGGACCTGGCCGTCCTGGACGATGTACTCGACGTTGCGGTGGAACAGCTTGTGTGCACGCAGGCCGGCGTAGACGTGGGTCAGCAGGCCCAGGTTGTGCGCCGAGTACAGGCTTTCGCCTTCGGCCAGCAGGCCAGCCTGGGTCAGCATCTCTTCGATGTACTGGTGACCGGCTTCGTTGAGCTCGACCTGTCGGCTCTTCTCGTCGATGGTGAAGTGGCCTTCCTGGGTGACCTGGCCTTCGACTTCTTCGATGTGCTGGGTCAGGCGCGGGATCAGGCGGTTGATCTCGATGTACAGCTTGGAGCTGTCTTCGGCCTGGCCGGAGATGATCAGCGGGGTGCGCGCTTCGTCGATGAGGATCGAGTCGACTTCGTCGATCACGGCGAAGTTCAGTTCACGCTGGAACTTCTCTTCCTGGCTGAACGCCATGTTGTCGCGCAGGTAGTCGAAACCGAATTCGTTGTTGGTGCCGTAGGTGATGTCGGCAGCGTAGGCGGCGCGCTTTTCTTCAGGCGGCTGGAAGGCCGAGACGATGCCCACGGACAGGCCGAGGAATTCGTACAGCGGGCGCATCCAGTTGGCGTCACGGCGGGCCAGGTAGTCGTTCACCGTGACCACGTGCACGCCCTTGCCGGACAGGGCATTGAGGTAAACGGCCAGGGTACCGACCAAGGTCTTGCCTTCACCGGTACGCATTTCTGCGATCATGCCCTCGTGCAGGGTCATGCCGCCGATCAGCTGCACGTCGAAGTGGCGCATGCCCATGACGCGCTTGCCGGCCTCACGGGCCACGGCGAAGGCTTCGGGCAACAGCTGGTCCAGGGTCTCGCCTTTGGCCAGGCGCTCCTTGAACTCTGCGGTCTTGGCGCGCAGTTGCTCGTCGGAGAGGGCCACCATCTTCTCTTCGAAGGCATTGACGATAGACACCGTCTTGAGCATGCGTTTGACTTCACGCTCGTTCTTGCTTCCAAAAAGTTTCTTTAACAAAGGCGCAAACATATCGGCAGGATCTTCCACACGTAGGGATGGAGGGCGGCCCCATGAGTCGCCCGTGCAGCCCTGAGGCCGCATGCGAACGAGCATTCTACCCGGAAACGATGGTGAGGAAAGTGGTCGATTGCCACGATGCTGGCACAGCGCTTAGGCGGGGGCTTTACTAAGATAGGGGCATTTTCCCTGAGTTCAACCCAGAGGAGGATGAAAGCTATCGAGAATGGCTCGTATCTTGTATTGCCTGTACTGGCCTCTTCGCGGGCAACAGAGGTGTTAGACTGCCCACCTTGCTTGTCACCTCATGCATACCGCCATGGCCTTCAAACCCTCCCCCGCCCAGCCGCCCGCTACCCTGCTGCGTCAGAATCGCCCGCTGCGCCTGCTGCTGAACCAGGCCGAACGCCTGGAACACTTGCAGCGCCTGCTGGAAAGCCAGTTGCAGCCGGCTGCCCGCGAGCATTGCCATGTGGCCTCCTGGCGCGATGGCACCCTGCTGCTGGTGGTTACCGACGGCCACTGGGCTACGCGCCTGCGCTACCAGCAAAAGCGCCTGCAGCGCCAGCTGCAGGCGCTGGAAGCCTTCGGCAACCTGCAGCGCATCCTCTACAAGGTACAGCCACCACTGGTGCCGGCCAAGCGCGGCGGCAACACCACCGTGCTGTCGAACACCGCCGCCGCGAGCATCCGCGATTCCGCTGAAGGCATCGCCGACCCCAAGCTGCGCGCCGCCCTGGAGCGGTTGGCGACTCATGCGAAGGGTAAAGGCTAAGGGCGCCTGCCTCGGGTTTTGTGCTGGCGCGCAGATCGAGCGCCGCCCGCGCGGCGCATCGCGAGCTGCGCTCGCTCCTACGTTTGTTTCTGGCCAGTAACGCCTGTGACAGGCGCGCGCGACCGCCTTGTTTGTACGACACGATATCGCGGCATGCACCAAGGCGTTCGCGCGCAAATCCCACAGGAAAAATTGGCCCGAAACAAACGTAGGAGCGAGCGCAGCTCGCGATGCGCCGCGCGGGCGGCGCTCGATCTCGCAGGCGCTGAAAACCTTGAGCCAGGAACCAGCCATAAAAAAGGCCACCCGAAGGTGGCCTCAATGAACTAGAGAGTGTTCGAACTTACACGGCCGCAACAGGGCGCATGTACGAGATCGGTGCCGTGCTGGCATCTTCGAAAGTGACCACTTCCCAGGCATCGGTTTCAGCAATGAGCTTGCGCAACAGCTGGTTGTTCAGCGCGTGGCCGGACTTGTAGCCCTTGAACTCGCCGATCAGGCTGTTGCCCAGCAGGTAAAGGTCGCCAATGGCGTCGAGGATCTTGTGCTTGACGAATTCGTCATCGGAACGAAGGCCGTCTTCGTTGAGCACACCAGTCTCGTCGACCACGATGGCGTTCTCGACACTGCCACCCAGCGCAAGGTTGTGCTTGCGCAGGTACTCGATGTCACGCATGAAGCCGAAGGTACGGGCGCGGCTGACTTCCTTCACGAACGAGGTGCTGGAGAAGTCGACGACCGCACTCTGGGTCTGGCCCTTGAGGACCGGGTGATCGAAGTCGATCTCGAAGCTCACCTTGAACCCGTCGAATGGCAGGAAGGTGGCGCTCTTGTCGCCCTCCACCACTGTCACTTCGCGCAGGATGCGGATGAACTTCTTGGCTGCGTCCTGCTCTTCCAGGCCGGCAGACTGAATCAGGAATACAAAGGGACCGGCGCTGCCATCCATGATCGGCACTTCCGAGGCGGAGAGCTCGACGTAGGCGTTATCGATGCCCAGGCCCGCCATGGCGGAGAGCAGGTGCTCGACCGTATCGACCTTGACGTCACCGTTGACCAGCGTGGTGGACATGGTGGTCTCACCCACATTGGCCGCACGCGCCGGGATCTCGACCACAGGGTCAAGGTCGGCGCGACGGAAGACGATGCCGGTGTCGACAGGCGCAGGCTTGAGGGTCAGGTAGACCTTCTCCCCGGAG
This sequence comes from Pseudomonas sp. LRP2-20, assembly GCF_024349685.1. Taxonomy (NCBI): domain Bacteria; kingdom Pseudomonadati; phylum Pseudomonadota; class Gammaproteobacteria; order Pseudomonadales; family Pseudomonadaceae; genus Pseudomonas; species Pseudomonas sp. LR2-20. The sequence goes on from NZ_AP025944.1 coordinate 5,043,291, forward strand.
TGCAGGCCGACGCCCGTGGCACGGATGGTATTCTTCAGGGTGCGTTGTCTAATCATGGCATTGGCCGCTTCAGCGCAAATAATGCGAACAGGTATCAACAAAGGCTGGGGATGATAACAGACCCGGCCTTTGCTGAACACCAATCACCCTTATACCCCTGATAAATTCCATCAATCAGCCTGACGACGCAGGAAGGCTGGGATATCGAGGTAGTCCAGGTCATCCTGTGGGTTGAGTTTAGCCGCCGCAGCAGCCCCTGCGTGGGCCTGGTTGCGCATCACGGTCGGGCGCTCCAGATCACGGTAGTTGACGGCTGGCTGCTCCTGACGAACCGGCGCCGGGTTGGAAGCCTCGTACACCTGCTGAGCGGTCTGCAGGGTGTTGTCGACCACTTTCACCGGTTTCTCGATGCGCGCGCCCAGACCAGTGGCAACCACGGTCACGTGCAGTTCGTCGCGCATGTCAGGGTCGATCACGGTGCCCACCTTGACCATGGCATGGTCGGAGGCGAAGGCTTCGATGATGCTACCCACGTCGGAGTACTCACCCAGCGACAGGTCAGGACCTGCGGTGATGTTCACCAGGATGCCGCGGGCGCCCTGCAGGTTGACGTCTTCGAGCAGCGGGTTGCGGATCGCCGCTTCGGTGGCTTCGCGAGCACGGTTCGGGCCACTGGCGCAACCAGTACCCATCATCGCCATGCCCATTTCACCCATGACGGTGCGCACGTCGGCGAAGTCGACGTTGATCATGCCCGGGCGCTTGATGATGTCGGAGATACCGCGAACGGCACCGGCCAGTACATCGTCGGCCTTGGCAAAGGCGGACAGCAGGCTGGCATCCTTGCCCAGGATGGTCAGCAGCTTCTCGTTGGGGATGGTGATGAGCGAGTCGACGCTCTCAGCCAGCATGCGGATGCCTTCATCGGCGATCTGCATACGTTTGCGACCCTCGAACGGGAACGGACGGGTCACCACCGCAACGGTGAGGATGCCCATTTCCTTGGCCACTTCGGCGATGATCGGCGCCGCACCGGTACCGGTACCGCCACCCATGCCGGTGGTGATGAACACCATGTTGGTGCCCTGCAGCACCTCGGCGATGCGCTCACGGTCTTCCAGCGCGGCCTGACGGCCGACTTCCGGATTGGCACCGGCACCCAGACCCTTGGTCACGCCGGTACCCAGTTGCAGGATGGTGCGTGCGCCAATGTTTTTCAGCGCCTGGGCATCGGTGTTGGCGCAGATGAACTCGACGCCTTCGATGCTGCTCTTCACCATGTGGTTGACGGCGTTGCCGCCGCCACCGCCGACGCCGATCACCTTGATGACCGGACTTTGCGGGACGTTGTCTACGAGCTCGAACATTTTCCCTCTCCTTACAGTTCTCTAGTTGTCGCGCCTACCACTACTGCTTTGAAACTTAGAAGTTGCCCTGGACCCAGCGCTTGAAGCGTTCAAGCACTGGAGCCTTCGGTTCATCGCCATAGCTGTTGCTGCTGCTGTTGCTGTTGCCGGTCAGGACCATGTCCTCGGACTGCTTGAGCAGGCCGTAGGTGAGCAAGCCCACGCCGGTGGAATAGATCGGGTTGCGCACCACGTCGCTCAGCCCCCGAACGCTGTGCGGTACGCCCAGGCGTACCGGCATGTGGAAGATTTCTTCGGCCAGTTCCACGGCGCCTTCCATCTTCGCGGTGCCGCCGGTGAGGACGATGCCGGCTGGCACCAGGTCCTCGTAGCCGCTGCGGCGCAGCTCGGCCTGGATCAGGGTGAAGAGCTCGTCGTAACGTGGCTCCACCACCTCGGCCAGGGCCTGGCGCGACAGCTCGCGCGGTGGGCGGTCGCCCACGCTCGGCACCTTGATGGTCTCGCCGGCGCCGGCCAGTTTGGCCAGGGCGCAGGCGTAGCGAATCTTGATTTCTTCGGCGTACTGGGTCGGCGTACGCAGGGCCATGGCGATGTCGTTGGTAACCTGGTCGCCGGCAATCGGGATCACTGCGGTGTGGCGGATCGCGCCCTCGGTGAAGATGGCGATGTCGGTGGTGCCACCACCAATGTCCACCAGGCACACGCCCAGCTCTTTCTCGTCATCGGTCAGCACCGAGTAGGCCGAGGCCAACTGCTCGAGGATGATGTCGTCGATTTCCAGGCCGCAGCGGCGTACGCACTTCTCGATGTTCTGCGCCGCGTTGACGGCGCAGGTGACCACGTGAACCTTGGCTTCCAGACGCACGCCGGACATGCCCAGCGGCTCGCGCACGCCTTCCTGGTTGTCGATCACGTAGTCCTGCGGCAGGGTGTGCAGCACGCGCTGGTCAGCCGGAATGGCCACGGCCTGGGCGGCGTCGAGCACGCGCTCGAGGTCGGCTACGCTGACCTCGCGATCGCGGATGGCGACGATACCGTGAGAGTTCAGGCTGCGGATGTGGTTGCCGGCCACGCCGACGAACGCCGAGTGGATGCGGCAGCCGGCCATCAGCTGGGCTTCTTCCACTGCGCGCTGGATCGACTGCACGGTCGACTCGATGTTCACCACCACGCCTTTTTTCAGGCCGCGGGACGGATGGGTGCCGATGCCCACGATTTCGAGGGTGCCGTCTTCGCCCACTTCACCCACCAGCGCCACCACCTTGGAGGTGCCGATGTCCAGCCCGACGATCATTTTGCCGCTATGCGCGTTTGCCATGGTCCTGCCTCTCTCTAATTCTTCGCAACGGCGGGTTGGGCCGTCGTCGGTGCGTTCGGTTCCCGCCAGCCAACGGCAAGTCCGTTGGCGTAACGCAGATCAATGCGGGCGATATTGGTGATCTGCTCTTTGAGTGTCTTGTCGTATATGGCAATGAAACGGCGCATCTTCTCCACCAGATGGTCGCGCCCCAACAGCAGCTCGATACCTGGCCCTGCGCTGCTCGCGCCGGTGGTCAGGAACCAGCTACCGCGCTCGCGCAGCTCCAGGCGAGCGATGGAAAAGCCCAGGGGGCGCAGCATCTGGCTCAATACCTGATATTGCTGCATGACTTGTTGCTGAGCGCGCTGCGGCCCGGCCAGCTGCGGCAGGTGCTCGTAGTTGGCCAGTTCGCGCGGGGTGAAGGCCTGGCCCTGGTTGTTGAGCAGGGCCTCGTCACCCCAGCGTGCCACCGGCAGCTGTTCTTCCAGGCGGATTACCACTTCATCCGGCCACACCCGGCGCACTTCGGCGTGGGCGATCCACGGCATCTGCTCGAGCTCGGCACGCATCGCCGTGAGGTCAACGCTGAAGAAGCTCGCCGCCACATACGGCGCGATGCGTTGCTGCACCGACTGCTGGCTGATGTAGCTGAGGTCGCCCTGCACGTCGATCTTGGTGATCGGCCGGTCGGCATATGGCATCAGGCGGATGGCGCCCTCATAGGCGCCGAAGCCTGCAGCCACCAGCACGATTGGCCACAGCAGACGCTTGAGGCCGCCCAGGCTGGGCCGCGGCAGGCGCGCCGATACGGGCTCGTCGGCCACCAGTCGGCTGGCACCGCGCGGCACCGGCTTGCTGCGGCCGGTAACGGGTTGCTGCTGACGTATCATTGCGCCTTGCATGATGGTTAACCTCGCGTCGCCACGCTTTCGGCCAGGATCGCCAGCACCAGTTGCTGGAAGTCCAGGCCGGCCGCGCGGGCCGCCATGGGCACCAGGCTATGGTCAGTCATGCCGGGTGCGGTGTTGACTTCGAGCAGCCAGAACCGGCCCTGCTCGTCCTGCATCACGTCCAGCCGGCCCCAGCCTTCGATGCCGATGGCATCGCAGGCGCGCGCGGTCAGGTCGATCAGTTCCTGCTCCTTGGCACTGTCCAGGCCGCACGGGATGCGGTACTGGGTGTCATTGGCGATGTACTTGGCGTCGTAGTCGTAGAACACGTGCGGAGTACCCAGGGCGATCGGCGGCAGCACCTGGCCACGCAGAACGGCGATGGTGAACTCCGGGCCGTGAATCCATTGCTCGACCAGGACTTGCGAATCGTAACGGGCGGCATCCTTCCAGGCGGCGACCAGCTCTTCCACGCTGTTCACCTTGGCCATGCCGATGCTGGAACCTTCATGGGCCGGTTTGACGATCAACGGGAAGCCCAGTTCCGTACCGGCGGCAACACAATCGCGTTCGCTGGCCAGCACCGCGTGGCGCGGGGTCGGAATACCCAGGCTCTGCCACACCTGCTTGGTGCGCAGTTTGTCCATGGCCAGCGCCGAAGCGAGGATACCGCTGCCGGTGTAGGGGATGCCCAGGCATTCGAGCAGGCCCTGCATGCTGCCGTCCTCACCGCCACGGCCGTGGAGGATGATGAAGGCACGGTCGATCTTCTCGCTCTGCAGACGCGCCAGCAGGTCGTCACCGACATCGATGCCGACCACGTCGACACCGGCCGTGGTCAATGCGTCGATCACCGCAGCACCGGACTTCAGCGACACTTCACGCTCGGCGCTCTTGCCGCCGTACAGCACGGCCACGCGGCCGAATGCATTCACGTCCAGAGTCGAGTGCAGTTGTTCGTAAGCGCTGGTCATTTCGACTTCTCCTGCTTGGCGCCAGCGAACAGCGGGCTTTTCATCAGTTGCGGGGCCAGGCCGCCGACGTCACCGGCACCCTGGCAGATCAGGATGTCGCCGGCGCGCAGCAGCGGCTTGACCAGCGGCGCCAGCTCGGCACCACGTTCGATGTAGATCGGGTCCAGCTTGCCGCGCTGGCGGATGCTGTGGCACAGCTGGCGGCTGTCGGCACCGGGGATCGGCTCTTCGCCGGCCGGGTACACCTCCATCAGCAGCAGCACGTTGGCATCGCCCAGCACCTGGACGAAATCGTCGTACAGGTCGCGGGTACGGCTATAGCGGTGCGGCTGGTAGACGATCACCAGACGGCGGCTTGGCCAGCCACCGCGCACGGCCTTGATCACCGCGGCCACTTCGGTCGGGTGGTGACCGTAGTCGTCGACCAGCATCACGCTGCCGCCGTCGACAGGCAGTTCGCCGTAAACCTGGAAGCGTCGGCCAACGCCCTGGAAACCGGACAGGCCCTGGACGATGGCTTCGTCGCTGATGCCTTCGTCAGTGGCGATGGCGATGGTGGCCAAGGCGTTGAGCACGTTGTGGTTGCCGGGCATGTTCACCGACACCTCAAGCGGCTCGCGGTCGCGGCGCAGCACGGTGAAGTGGGTCTGCATGCCTTGCTGGCGCACATTGATGGCACGGATGTCGGCTTCTTCGCTGAAACCGTAGGTGACGGTCGGGCGCTTGACCTGCGGCAGGATCTCGCGCACGACAGGGTCGTCCAGGCACATCACGGCCAGGCCGTAGAACGGCAGGTTGTGCAGGAACTCGACGAAGGTCTTCTTCAGCTTGTTGAAGTCGCCTTCGTAGGTCGCCATGTGGTCGGCGTCGATGTTGGTGACCACGGCAACCATCGGCTGCAGGTGCAGGAAGCTGGCATCGCTTTCGTCAGCTTCGGCGATCAGGTAACGGCTGGTGCCCAGCTGCGCGTTGGTGCCGGCGGCGGTCAGCCGGCCACCGATGACGAAGGTCGGGTCCAGGCCACCGGCGGCGAACACCGAAGCCAGCAGGCTGGTGGTGGTGGTCTTGCCGTGGGTACCGGCAACCGCCACGCCATGCCGGTAGCGCATCAGCTCGGCGAGCATCTCGGCCCGCGGCACCACCGGGATGCGACGCTCCAGGGCAGTGGCAACTTCCGGGTTGGCCGGGTTGATCGCACTGGACACTACCAGCACGTCGGCATTGGCAGCGTTCTCGGCACGGTGGCCGACGAAGATTTCGGCACCGAACGACTCCAGGCGCTCGGTGACCGGCGACGCCTTTAGGTCGGAACCGGACACCTGGTAGCCCAGGTTCAGCAGCACTTCAGCGATACCGCACATGCCCACACCGCCGATACCGACGAAATGGATGCGGTTGATCCGGCCCATCTTCGGCTGGGGCATGGCTTTCTGGCTTTCAACCATGGGCCACCTCCAGGCAGATATCGACCACGGTGCTGGTTGCAGCAGGTTTGGCCAGGCGCCGTGCGGTGCCAGCCATGGTGTTGAGTTTCTCGGGTTGCATCAGCACCTCGTTCAGGCGTTCAGCGAGTTGCGCTGCGCCAGTTGTCGCTTGTGGCATGAGGAAGGCAGCGCCTTCCCGGGCCAGATATTGGGCATTGTGGGTCTGGTGGTCGTCGATTGCGTGGGGCAAGGGCACCAGCATCGAAGGCAGGCCCGCCGCCGCGAGCTCGCTGACGGTCAGGGCACCGGCCCGGCAGACCACGATATCGGCCCAGCCGTAGGCATGGGCCATGTCCTTGATGAACGGTTCGACCTGGGCCTCGACACCCGCCTCGCGGTAACGCTCGGCAGTGGCCGGCGCGTGGTGCTTGCCGGCCTGGTGAAACACCTCTGGGCGCAGGTTCGCCGGCACTTCGGACAGGGCCTTAGGCAACAATTTGTTCAATGGTTCCGCACCCAGGCTGCCACCCATCACCAGCAGGCGCGCGCGGCGCTCGGCCAGGGGCGCCCGCTGGGCATCCATGAACAGCTCCGGACGCACCGGGTTGCCGGTGGTACGCAGCTTGTCGCTGGCATCGAAGGTCGCCGGGAAGGCTTCGCAGACACGCGCAGCCAGCGGCAGCAGCAGCCGGTTGGTGGTGCCGGCGCGGGCGTTCTGCTCGTGGATCACCAACGGCACGCCGCACAGCCGTGCGGCAACGCCGCCCGGGCCGGTTACATAGCCGCCGAAGCCGACCACGCACACGGGCTTGAGCTCGCGCACGATACGGCGTGCCTGGAGCACCGCCTTGACCAGGGTGAACGGCGCCTTGAGCAACGAGAGCTTGCCCTTGCCGCGCAGGCCGCTGACCTGGATCAGGTGCAAGGGCAGACCAGCTTGCGGCACCAGCTCGTTCTCGATACCGCGCGGGGTGCCCAGCCAGTGCACGGTATAACCGCGCGCCTGGAATTCACGGGCACAGGCCAGGGCCGGGAACACGTGCCCCCCAGTACCACCGGCCATGATCAGTACGTTCTTGCCGTCAGCGGCCATGACTGGTCTCCTCGGCAAAATCGCTCTCTTTGAATTCGTGTTCCTCGCTGCCCAGGTGCGTGCGACTCTCCCATTCGATGCGCAGCAACAGCCCCACACAGGCACAGCAGATCACCAGCGATGAACCGCCGTAGCTGAGGAACGGCAGGGTCAGCCCCTTGGTCGGCAGCAGGCCGACGTTCACGCCGATGTTGATCAGGAACTGGCCGATCCACAGGAACGACAGGCCGAATGCCATGTAGGCAGCGAAGAACTGCTTGGCCTTCTCCGCCCACAGGCCGATGTACAAGGCGCGGATGGTGACGAACACGAACAGCGCGATGGTCACCAGCGAACCGACCACGCCCAGCTCTTCGGCCAGCACCGAGAACACGAAGTCGGTGTGCGCTTCGGGCAGGTAGAACTGCTTCTGCACGCTATTGCCCAGCCCAACGCCCAGCCACTCGCCACGGCCAAAGGCGATCAACGCCTGGGTCAGCTGGTAGCCGGAGCCGAACTGGTCGGACCACGGGTCGGTGAAGGTAATCAGACGGGCCATCCGGTAAGGCTGCGCCTGCACCAGCACGAACACCGCGACCACCGCCAGCACCACCATCAGGCTGAAGCGGAACAGCCCCACCCCGCCGAGGAACAGCATGGCGGCAGCGGCCCCCATCATTACCACGGTGGCGCCGAAGTCCGGCTCCATCAGCAGCAGGGCGGCCATCGGCAACAGCACGATGAACGGCTTGAAGAAGCCCATCCAGGTTTCGCGCACCTCGGTCTGCCGACGTACCAGGTAACCGGCCAGGTAGATGACCACGAAGACCTTGGCGATTTCCGAAGGCTGGACGTTGAAGAAGCTGAAGCCGATCCAGCGCATCGAACCGTTCACTTCGCGCCCGATCCCCGGCACCAGCACCAGCACCAGCAGGCCGAAGGCACCGATCAGCATCATGAAGCCCATGCGCTGCCAGGTGGCGATCGGCACCATCATGGTTGCGCCACAGGCGACCAGGCCAAGGAACACGTACACCAGGTGGCGGAACATGTGATACAGCGGGTTGCCGGACTGCACCGCGGCCACTTCCGAGGATGCCGAGGTGATCATCACCAGGCCCAGGCCGAGCAGCGCCAGGCAACCGGCCAGCATGGCGAAGTCGAGGTCGATGCCACGGCCACTGATCAGCGGCGACGGGTACGGCTTGAGGATGCCGAAGATCATGCCAGCCCTCCCGCCGCCTGGGCGAACAGCCGCCCGCGTTCTTCAAAGTTCTTGAACATGTCGAGGCTGGCGCAGGCCGGCGACAGCAGCACCGCATCGCCCGCCACGGCCAGCTCGGCGCATCGCTGCACGGCGTCGTCCAGGGTCTTGACCCGTACCAGCGGCACGTCATCGCCCAGGGCCTCGGCCAGGCGTTCGGCATCACGGCCGAGCAGCACCACGGCGCGGCAGAAGCGTTTGACCGGCTCGCGCAGGGCAGCGAAATCGGCGCCCTTGCCGTCGCCACCGGCGATCAGCACCAGCTTGCCGTCTATGTCCGCCCCCAGGCCTTCGATCGCCGCCAGTGCGGCGCCGACGTTGGTGGCCTTGGAATCGTCGTACCAGTTGACGGCGTTGCGCTCACGGATCCACTGGCAGCGATGCGCCAGGCCCTTGAACTCACGCAGCGCTTCGAGCATCGGCGCGAACGGCAGGCCGGCGGCATGGCCGAGGGCCAGGGCCGCCAGGGCGTTGCTCTGGTTGTGGGCACCACGAATCTTCAGCTCACGCACCGGCATCAGCGTCTGGAATTCGTACGCCAGGTACTTCTCACCGTCGACTTCACGCAGGCCGAAAGCCTTGAAGTCCGGCTGGTTGAGGCCAAAGGTGAAGCACGGGCGACCTTCCACCGGCAATGGCCGGCTCAAGGCATCCTGGCGGTTGACCACCACCTGGCGGGCACCGCGGAAGATCCGGTGCTTGGCCAGGTGGTAGGCCGGCAGGCCGCTGTAGCGGTCCATGTGGTCTTCGCTGATGTTCAGCACGGTGGCGACTTCGGCGTTGAGCTGGTCGGTGGTTTCCAGCTGGAAGCTGGACAGCTCCAGCACATACAGCTCGACGTCGTCGCTCAGCAGATCCAGCGCCGGGGTGCCCAGGTTGCCACCCACGGCCACGCGCTTGCCGGCCTTGGCGGCCATTTCGCCGACCAGGGTGGTGACGGTGCTTTTCGCGTTGGAGCCGCTGATCGCCACGATCGGTGCCTTGGCATGGCGGGCGAACAGTTCGATGTCACCGGACAGTTGCACGCCACGCGCCGCCGCCTGCTGCAAGGCCGGAGTGGCCAGGGCCAGGCCCGGGCTCACGTACAGCTCGTTGGCGCGGCACAGGAAGTCCACGTCCAGCTCGCCACAGCGCACTTCCACCTGCGGGTAATCACGGCGCAGGGTTTCCAGTTCCGGCGGTTGCTCGCGGGTGTCGGCGACCGCAAAGGCAATGCCCCGGTTCGCCAGGAAGCGAACCAGGGACATGCCGCTCTTGCCGAGGCCGACAACGATGCGGAATTGGTCGGAAGCGATCAATGACACGCTTTTCTACCTCAGTTTCAGGGTTGCCAGGCCGATCAGTACCAGAATCACGGTGATGATCCAGAAGCGGACGATCACGCGTGGCTCAGGCCAGCCCTTGAGTTCAAAGTGGTGGTGAATCGGCGCCATGCGGAACACGCGCTTGCCGGTGAGCTTGAACGAGGCGACCTGGATCACCACCGACAGGGTTTCCATCACGAAGATGCCGCCCATGATGAACAGCACGATTTCCTGGCGCACGATCACGGCGATGGTGCCCAGGGCGGCGCCCAGCGCCAGCGCGCCGACGTCACCCATGAACACCTGGGCCGGATAGGTGTTGAACCACAGGAAGCCCAGGCCGGCACCGATCAGCGCGCCGCAGAACACGATCAGCTCACCCGAGCCCGGCACGTAAGGGATCAGCAGGTATTCGGCGAACTTCACGTTACCCGACAGGTAGCAGAAGATACCCAGCGCTCCGCCGACCATCACGGTTGGCATGATCGCCAGGCCATCGAGGCCGTCGGTCAGGTTGACCGCGTTACTGGAGCCGACGATGACGAAATAGGTCAGGACTATGAAGCCGATACCCAGCGGGATGGTGACGTCCTTGAGGAACGGCACGATCAGGGTGGTTTCGACGCTGGTCGGTGCGGTCATGTACAGGAACACGGCCGCGCCCAGGCCGAACACCGACTGCCAGAAGTACTTCCAGCGGCTCGGCAGGCCCCGAGAGTTCTTTTCGATCACCTTGCGGTAGTCGTCGACCCAGCCGATGGCCCCGAACAGCAGGGTGACGATCAGCACGGTCCAGACGTAGCGGTTGGACAGGTCGGCCCACAGCAGTGTGCTGACGCCAATGGCAGACAGGATCAGTGCGCCACCCATGGTCGGGGTGCCGGACTTGGACAGGTGCGATTGCGGGCCGTCGTTACGCACGGCCTGACCAATCTGGCGAATCTGCAGGGTACGGATCATCCACGGCCCCAGCCACAGCGCCAGCGACAACGCGGTCAGTACACCCAGAATCCCGCGCAGGGACAGGTACTGGAAGACCGCGAAGCCCTTGTGGAACTGTTGCAGATACTCGGCCAACAGCAGCAGCATTAATGTTTCTCCCCGCTGGCACCGCACAGTGCAGCCACGACGTTTTCCATCGCAGCGCTGCGCGATCCCTTGATCAAGATAGTGGTGTCGCTGGCAGTCTCGCCGCGAACGGCGTCGATCAGCTCAGCTTGAGTAGCGAAATGACGGCCATTGGCGCCGAACGCCTTGACCGCATGAATCATGTTGGAACCCGTTGCATACACGGCGTCAACCTTGCCACGTGCGTAGTCACCCACCTGCCGGTGGCCTTCTTCCGCCCACTGGCCCAGTTCGCCGATATCTCCAAGCACCAGAACGGTGCGCCCGGAAAAGCCGGCGAGTATATCAATGGCCGCACACATGGAGGTGGGATTTGCGTTGTAGCTGTCGTCGATAACCCGCACACCACTCGGGGCGATTTGCGCCACGGTGCGGCCCTTGACCGGTTGCACGGCGTTGAGGCCGGCGGCGATGCCACTCAGGCTCAGACCAACGGCATGGGCAGCGGCGGCAGCGGCCAGGGCGTTGCTGACGTTGTGGGTGCCCAGCAGGTTCAGTTGCACCGGCACACTGCCATCAGGGCCGTGCAGGGTGAAGGATGGGCAGCCACGGGCATCACGGCCAATGTCGCTGGCATGGAAGTCGGCCTGCGGGTTGTCCAGGGCAAAGCTGAAGATGCGGTGTTTGCCAGCGCGCTTGCGCCAGATCTCGAACGCCTTGTCGGCCAGGTTGAGGATGGCGGTGCCGCCCTCGCCCAGGCCTTCGAGGATCTCGCCCTTGGCTTCGACGATCTTCTCCGGGCCTCCGAACTCGCCCACATGGGCGGTGCCGGCGTTATTGATGATCACCACCTGAGGCCGGGTGAGGCCGACGGTGTAGCGGATCTCGCCGATGCGCGAGGCGCCCAGCTCGATCACCGCAGCGCTGTGCTCCGGGGCGATTTCCAGCAAGGTCAGCGGAGCACCGAGGTCATTGTTCAGGTTGCCGCGGGTGGCATGCACCAGGCCACGGGTGCGCAGGATGCTGGCAAGCATCTCCTTGACCGTGGTCTTGCCGCTGGAACCGGTGATGGCGACCACTGGCTTGTCGAAGGCGGCGCGGTTCAGCGCACCCAGCTGGCCCAGTGCGACACGGCAGTCGGCGACCAGCAGTTGCGGCAGATCGACATCGGCGATTTCACGCTCGACCAGCGCAGCAACGGCACCCTTGGCCTTCACGTCGGTGAGGTAGTCATGGCCATCGAAGCGCGGCCCGGTCAGCGCAACGAACAACTGACCGGCGGTGACGCTGCGGCTGTCGATGCTGACCCCGCTGAAGCTGGCGTCGGCGTTGACCAGGCGCGCATTCAAGGCGCCGGTCAGTTGGCTGAGGGTCATGGGCTTAAGCATGTGGAGCCTCCCAGGCTGCAAGTGCCTTGTCGGCTTCGATCAGGTCGGAGAAGGCATGGCGCTCGCCATGGATCTCCTGGTAGTCCTCGTGCCCCTTGCCGGCCAGGACGATCACGTCGTCAGCCGCTGCGGTGGCGATCAGGTGGGCAATGGCCTCGCCGCGGCCAGCGACGAACTCGACGTCGCCAGGCTTGGCGAAACCGGGGCGAATGTCGTCGAAGATACGCAGCGGGTCTTCGGTACGCGGGTTGTCGTCGGTAACCAGCACGCGGTCGGCCAGGCGCTCGGCCACTTCGGCCATCAGCGGGCGCTTGCCGCGATCGCGGTCGCCACCGCAGCCGAACAGGCACAGCAGCTTGCCGTGGGCATGTGGGCGCAGGGCTTCGAGGACTTTTTCCAGCGCGTCGGGGGTATGGGCGTAATCGACCACCACCAGCGGCTTGGCACCACCACCCAGGCGCTGCATGCGGCCGACCGGGCCCTGCAGCTGCGGGGTGACCTTGAGAATCTCGTCCAGCGAGTAATCCAGCGCCAGCAGCGTGGCCACGGCCGCGAGCATGTTGCTCAGGTTGAAGCGGCCCAGCAGCTGGCTGCGCAGGATGCGTTCGCCCTGGGCAGTGACCAGTGTGGCACGCACGCCACCATCATCGAAATGCGCTTCGCGGCAGAACAGCGAAGCGTCCGGGTTTTCCAGGCTGTAGCTGAGCAGCCGGGTCTCGATATGGTCGACACTCGGGCGGCGGGCAAAATCGTCGGCCAGGCGACGGCCGAAGTCATCATCCAGGTTGACCACCTGGCAACGCAGGCTCGGCCAGGCAAACAGCTTGGCCTTGGCGGCCTCGTAAGCCTCCATGCTGCCGTGATAATCCAGATGATCGCGGGACAGGTTGGTCATGACCGCGATGTCGAATTCCAGCGCAGCGACTCGGCCCTGCTCAAGGGCGTGGGAGGAAACCTCCATGGCCACGGCCTTGGCGCCACCTTTCTTGAGGTCGTTCAGGGTCGACTGCACGGCAATCGGGTCAGGCGTGGTCAGTCGGCCGCTCTGCAGCTCGCCATAGAAGCCGGTGCCAAGTGTACCAATCAGGCCACAGCGCTGGCCCAGCTCATCGAGCGCCTGAGCCACCAGTTGCGTAACGCTGGTCTTGCCGTTGGTGCCGGTGACGCCCACCAGGTTCAGCTGGCGGCTCGGCTCGCCGTAGAAACGCCCGGCAATCTGCGACAGCTGGCCGATCAGCCCCTTCACTGGAATCAGCGGCACATCGGTGATCGGCAGCACGGTGACGCCCTGCTCTTCATAAGCCACGGCCGCAGCGCCACGCGACAGCGCATCGGCAATGTGCTCACGGCCATCAACCTTGGCACCGGGCACAGCCAGGAACAGGTCACCCTGACGCACCTGACGGCTGTCCAGGGTCAGTTCACGGATCAGCGGATCACGGCTGGCATGGGCGAACAGCTTGCTCAAAGGCATCGTCATCATCCACGCCCTCCCTTGGCGGGTACTGCACTGGCCTGCTGCGGGTCACTCGGCGGCGGCAGGTTGTCTGGCGGCACATTCATCAGGCGCAGGGTGCCCGACATGACCTTGCTGAATACGGGGGCCGATACCAGGCCGCCGAAGTAGCCACCCTTGCCCGGCTCGTCGATGACCACGACGATGGCGTAGCGCGGATCGCTCATCGGGCCGAAGCCGGCAAACAGCGAACGGTAGGCGTTTTCGGTGTAACCCTTGGAGCCCACAGTCGCCTTACGTGCGGTACCGGACTTGCCGGCCACGTGGTAGAACGGCACCTGGGCACGGAACACGCCGCGCGGCGCTTCGATCACCTGCTGCAGCATGCCCTGGATGGTTTCGGCGGTTTCCTTCGGAATGGCCTGCACCGCTTCAGGCGCCTTGTCGACCTTGAGGATCGACAGCGGCACCATCTTGCCGTCGTTGGCCAGTGCCGCGTAGGCGTGCACCAACTGCAGGGCGGTGACCGACACACCGTAGCCGTAGGACAGGGTCGCGGTTTCAGCCTTGCGCCACTCGCGGTGGTTGGGCAGGTTGCCGACGCGCTCGCCCGGGAAGCCGAGGCCGGTGTACTGGCCCAGGCCGACCTGGGACATCACCCGGTAAATGGCTTCGCCGCCAATGTCGAAGGCGATCTTGCTCATGCCGACGTTGGAGGAGTTGATCAGGATGCCGGTCAGGTCGAGGATCGGGCCCTCGCTCTTGGACACGTCCTTGATGGTGTAGCGGCCGATCTGCAGGCTGCCCGGATACACCTCGACCTTGTCGGTCGGCTTCCAGCGACCGCTCTGCAGCGCCGCACTCATCGAGATCGGCTTCACCGTCGAGCCCGGCTCGAACACGTCGATGATCGCCCGGTTACGCATCGCGGCCGGGAACATGCTGCGACGGTTGTTAGGGTTGTAGGTCGGCTGGTTGACCATGGCCAGGACTTCACCGGTCTTGACGTCCATGATCACCAGGCTGCCGGCCTTGGCGTCCTGCTCGGCGATGGCGTTGCGCAGTTCACGGGTGGCCAGGTATTGCAGGCGCAGGTCGATCGACAACGCCAAGGTCTTGCCGGCCTTGGCGTTCTTGGTGACCTGGATGTCCTTGATCAACCGGCCACGCCGGTCCTTGATCACCTGCCGCTTGCCGGGCACGCCGGCCAACCATTCATCGTAGGCCAGCTCCACACCTTCGCGACCGTGGTCGTCGAGGTCGGTGAAGCCGACCATGTGCGCGGTCACGTCACCGGCCGGATAGAAACGGCGGAATTCTTCCAGGCCGTACACGCCCGGCACTTTCAGATCGAGCACGTGCTGACCCTGCTCCGGGGTCAGGCCGCGGACCAGGTAGATGAATTCTTTGTTGGCTTGCTGGGTCAGGCGCTCGGTCAGCTGCTGGGCGTTCTGCCCAAGGGCAGCGGCCAGCTGCGGCCAGCGGTCCTTGGCCACCTGCATTTCCTTGGGGTTGGCCCACAAGGTGGTGACTGGGGTACTGACGGCCAACGGCTCGCCGTTGCGGTCGGTGATCAGGCCACGGTGCGCGGGAATCGGAATGTGACGCAGGCTGCGGGCATCGCCCTGGCCCTTGAGGAAGTCACGGTCGACAACCTGCAGGTCGATGATGCGCCAGCAGATCGCGCCGACCATCAGCGCCAGCAAACCGATCACCACCCGGAAGCGCCAGGGGTAGAGTGCGCCTTCGAGCTTCATCATGGCGCCACCATCCGTACTTCGTCAGCCGCGGGCACGCGCATCTTCAGCTGTTCGGAGGCCAGGCTCTCGATGCGGCTGGAGGCGGTCCAGGTGCTTTGCTCAAGAATCAGCCGGCCCCACTCGGCCTGAGCCTTGTCACGCTCGTTCAACTCGCCGTACAGGGTATTGAGCAGTTGGCGATTCCAGTGGGCGCTGTAAGACACGGCGATGGCCGAAACGAGCACACCGACGAACAGCAGAAGCATCAGGAAGCTTCCGCCTGGCAGAGGTTTGGCGAATAGCCGGCTCACCGAAGCTTCTCCGCCACACGCATCACGGCGCTGCGCGACCGCGGGTTGGCCTTGAGTTCGGCTTCGGAAGCAAACTGGGCCTTGCCGATCAGCTTGATCTTCGGCTCGAAGACCTTGTGCTGCACTGGCAGGTTGCGTGGCAGGTTGTCAGCCTCGCCCTTGACCAGCTTGCGCATGAACAGTTTGACGATGCGGTCTTCCAGCGAGTGGAAGCTGATGACAGCCAGGCGGCCGCCCACTTCCAGGGCGTCGAGTGCAGCCTCAAGGCCTGTCTCGAGGTCGCCCAGCTCGTTGTTGACGTGGATGCGCAGGCCCTGGAAGGCGCGGGTCGCCGGGTTCTTGCCCTTTTCCCAGGCAGGGTTGGCGACCTTGAGCACTTCAGCCAGGTCGGCGGTACGGGTGAACGGCTGCTTCTCGCGGCGTTCGACCACGGCACGCGCCATGCGCCCGGCGAAGCGCTCTTCGCCGTACTCCTTGAAAACACGGGCAATTTCTTCGACGGGAGCGGTGGCGATGAACTCGGCGGCACTGATGCCCTGGTTCGGGTTCATGCGCATGTCCAACGGGCCATCGTTGAGGAAACTGAAGCCGCGCTCGGGGTCATCCAGCTGCGGCGAGGACACGCCCAGGTCAAGCAGGATGCCACTGACCTTGCCGTGCAGACCACGCGCGACCACTTCCGCGCCCAACTCGGCAAAGCTGCGCTGCACAATGACAAAGCGGCCGTCTTCGGCCGCCAGCGCTTGCCCGGTGGCAATCGCTTGAGGATCTTTGTCGAAGCCCAGCAGCCGCCCTTGCGGCCCGAGCTTGCTGAGGATCAGGCGGCTATGGCCGCCACGCCCGAAGGTGCCGTCCAGATAGCAACCGTCGGCGCGCAGGGCCAATGCCTCGACAGCTTCATCGAGCAGGACGGTGATGTGGTTGAAGCCGCTATCTATGGTCACAGGATCAGGTCACGCAAATCGTCGGGCATGGCGCCCGGTTGTTGAATAGCTGCAAGGTCGGCTGCCGAAACCGCGTTCCAGGCATCCTCATCCCACAGCTGGAATTTGTTCAGTTGCCCCACCAGCATCGCCTTCTTGTCCAGCTTGGCGTACTCACGCAGGCGGGGCGGAACCAGGAAACGCCCACTGCCATCGAGCTCCAGGTCAACCGCATTACCGATCAGCAAACGCTGCAGGCGGCGGTTTTCCTCACGCAACGACGGCAAGGCACGCAACTTGGCTTCAATCTGTTCCCACTCATCGAGGGGATAAACACACAAGCAGGGGTCAACGGCGTCGATGGTCACGATCAGCTGACCATTGCAACGCGAATCGAGCTCGTCACGGTACCGGCTCGGCATTGCGAGACGGCCCTTGGCATCGAGGCTGACGGCGTTGGCTCCGCGGAACACGGCTGTGATTCCCCACAATGTTAGCTTTTTTGTGCCAGAAAACCCACTTCATCCCACTTTCTGCCACTTGCGCACACTATAGGAATCCGCCCGCTGCACCGTCAAGGCACGTTCATAAGGAAAACCCTTACAGGACCGAGATTTAGCGCATTAAAGGAAGGAGGAAGGTGTACCGGAGGATGAAAAAAACGTGAAAAATCAAACCGACTCAAATGAATGCAGTTCGAAGTTAAAGTGATTTATTAAGAGTAAGATCTTTTTGGTATTACCAGATTGGATCTGCTATCGATTCAAGCAGGAGGGGGGGGAGGTGGAGAGTCGATCTGTAAGCCGGGTTTTGTCGAGGACAGTCATTCCTCTACGACGGCCATCACTGGACGCCTCTAGCAACCTACCCGGTTCCGACGCGGGCCACGCCTGATGGAACCCTATTTGGTCTTGCTCCGAGTGGGGTTTACCTAGCCACGAACTGTTGCCAGCCGTGCGGTGCGCTCTTACCGCACCTTTTCACCCTTACCGGCACCGAAGTGCTTAGGCGGTTATTTTCTGTGGCACTTTCCGTAGGCTCGCGCCTCCCAGGCGTTACCTGGCACTCTGCCCTATGGAGCCCGGACTTTCCTCCCCCATCTTTTGCGGAACAAAAGACGGCAGCGACTGTCCGATCGACTCTCCGCCGACAAGGTTAACGGCACGCGCGCCCAAGAACAAGCGATACCGTCAATTATGTCTAATTGCCACTACTGTGCTTTCTGCTTTTCCAAGGCCACCTGATAAAGCAAGTTCTTGCGCACACCGGTGATTTCCGCCGCCAGTGCCGCCGCTCTTTTCAGCGGTAGCTCGGCCAGCAACAGATCCAGTACACGCTGCGCCTCGGCACTGATCGCCTCCTCGCCCTCAGGCGCACTCCAGCCCCCGACCAGCACCACGCACTCACCCCGCTGCTGATTGCTGTCGCCGGCGACGAAAGCGCGTAACTCAGCCAGTGGCAGGCCTTTGAGGGTCTCGAAGGTTTTGGTCAGCTCACGCGCCAGCAACGCCGGGCGCTCACCCCCGAACACCCGCTCCATGTCCTCGAGGCATTCGAGGATGCGGTGTGGCGCCTCGTAGAAGATCAGCGTGCGCGGCTCCTCCTTGACTTGCTCCAGGCGCGCCCGACGACCGGCAGCCTTGGCCGGCAGGAAGCCTTCGAAGATGAAGCGGTCAGAAGGCAGGCCGGCAGCCGATAGCGCGGCAATCAAAGCGCAGGCGCCTGGCACTGGCACCACGCTGACGCCTGCGGCCCGGGCCTGGCGCACCAGGTGGTAGCCTGGGTCGGAAATCAGCGGTGTACCAGCATCGGACACCAGCGCCACATCCTCACCCGCCAGCAACTTGGTGATGAAGCGCCCGCCTTCGTCGCGTTCGTTGTGCTCATGGCAGGCCGCCAGCGGCGTATCGATGCCGAAGTGCTGCAGCAGACGAACCGAATGCCGGGTGTCCTCGGCGGCGATCAGGGCGACATCGGCCAGCACCTTGAGCGCCCGGGCGCTCATGTCGTCAAGGTTGCCGATGGGGGTCGCGACCACATAAAGCGTCCCCATGGTGGATTTCGAAGTCCCGGCCACATCAGTCACTGCACACACCCTGCCTTTCGGATCAAAGGCGCCATTGTAGCCCGAGCGCCGGTAACAGGGCGCAAAGAACTTCATCAGCAGCCATCGGCGAGCCGCCTATAGTGAAGGTTCTGCTAACGGCAGATCGCGCCCCGGCCGCCGCTTGGGTACAATTGCCGGCCAACTTGATCGAGTAACAGGACCTTTACATGATCGCTTGCCTGCGGCTGTTCACAGCCCTCTGCCTCGCTGCTCTGCTGGCAGCCTGCGCCAGCTCGCCCTCATCCAGCCTGGGCGAACTGCCACGCACCCCGGACGCCAGCATCGAGCAACTGCTCGAGAAGGCCGCCACCAGCAAGTCCGCCGAAGACGCTGCCCTGCTGCGCCTGAGCGCCGCCGACCTGGCCTACAAGCAGAAGGACTTCCCACGCGCCGCACGCATCCTCGAGCAGGTGCCGATGGACACGCTCAAGCCGGCCCAGCAAATCTTCGCTGCCACCCTCGGCGCCGAACTGGCAATGAGCCGCAACCAGCCCAAGGCCGCCCTGACTGCCTTGTCTCACCCGAGCCTGCAGCACATCGCTGAACTGCCAGAGCAACAGCAGATGCGCACCTACAGCGTCCACGCCGCCGCCCTCGAGGCCGACGGCCAGGCCCTGGCCGCCGCCCAGCAACGCGTGCTGCTGAGCCCGCTGCTCAGCGGCCAGGCCGCCAGCGCGAACAATGACGCCATCTGGGCCCTGGTCGCTTCGCTGCCGGCCGAACAGCTGCAGCAACCTGCCAACAACGAAATCCTGGCCGGCTGGACCAGCCTGGCGCTGGCGGTGAAAAGCGCTGGCACCCTGGAGCAGCAGCAGGCCGCCATCGAAGCCTGGCGCAAGCAGCACCCTGACCACCCAGCCGCCAAGCAACTGCCGCTGGCCCTGACCAAGCTCAAGGAACTGGCCAGCCAGCCGCTGACCAAGATCGCCCTGCTGCTGCCTCAGGAAGGCCCGCTGGCCGGCGTTGCCCGCGCCCTGCGTGACGGCTTCATGGCTGCCCACTTCCAGGCCCAGCAGGCTGGCGGGCAAGCGCCGGCCGTGCAGGTCTATGACAGCTCGCGCATCGGTTCGCTCGACGATTTCTATCGCCAGGCCCAGGCCGACGGCGTACAGCTGGTGGTCGGCCCACTGGAAAAGCCGCTGGTGAAAAAGCTCGCGGCCAATGCGCAACTGCCTATCACCACCCTCGCCCTGAACTACGCCGACGCCGGCCAGAAGGCACCACCGCAGCTGTTCCAGTTCGGCCTCGCCGCCGAGGACGAAGCCCGCGAAGTGGCACGCCGCGCCCGCGCCGACGGCATGGTCCGCGCTGTGGCCCTGGTACCGAGCGGTGAGTGGGGCGACCGCGTGCTGGCCGCCTTCCGCCAGGACTGGGAAGGCAATGGCGGCACCATCATCGCTGCCGAGCGCATCGCCCAACCCGTCGCCCTGGCCCAGCAGATCGCCAACCTGTTCCAGCTGCGCCAGAGCGAAGGCCGCGCCCAAAGCCTGCAAAGCACCGTGGGCGGCAACATCGCGGCACAACCGTCGCGCCGCCAGGACATCGATTTCATCTTCCTCGCCTCGACCCCACAGCAGGCGCAACAGATCAAACCGACCCTGAACTTCCAGTACGCCGGTGATGTACCGGTCTACGCCACCTCGAACCTGTATAGCGCCAGCGGTGACGTCAACCAGTACAACGACATGAACGGCATTCGCTTCTGCGAAACCCCGTGGCTGCTCGACACCAGCAACAGCCTGCGCCAGCAGGTGGTGCAGCAATGGCCACAAGCCGCAGGCAGCCTCGGTCGCCTGTACGCCATGGGCGTCGATGCCTACAGCCTGGCACCTCGCCTGGGCCAGCTCAAGGCACTGCCGGACAACCGCGTGCAAGGTCTGTCGGGCAGCCTGAGCATCAACGCCAACCAGCGCGTCGAGCGCCAGCTGCCGTGGGCCGAGTTCTCTGGCGGCCAGGTCAAGCGCCTGCCGGACACCGCGCACTGATGCCCAAGGCATCGCCGAGCAGCGCCGGCCAGGCGGCAGAAACCCAAGCCCTTGAATACCTTCAAGGGCAAGGCCTGCAACTGCTGACACGCAATTGGCGATGCAAAGGCGGCGAGCTTGATCTGGTCATGCTCGACGCCGATACAGTAGTATTCGTCGAAGTCCGCTATCGGTTGCACGCGGACTTCGGTGGCGCCCTCGGCAGCATTGACGGGCGCAAGCAGAAACGGCTGGTGCTTGCCGCCACCCTGTTCCTGCAGAAGGAGTCCCGCTGGGCCGATCACCCCTGCCGCTTCGACGTTGTCGCCCTGCAGGGCAGCCACCATGCAGGCCGGCCATTTCAATGGCTGAAAAACGCCTTCGAATGCTGAACCCACTCCGTTTTTTTTGCTCTATGTTTCGCGGGCTGGTCCCTGTTGCGCGTCGCGCCGGCCACCGCCCCACTTAAGGTCACCAGATGGACATGCAATCCCGAATTCGCCGGCTGTTCCAGGCCAGCATCGACACCAAGCAACAGGCAATGGACATCCTGGCACCGCACATCGAGCAGGCAAGCCTGGTCATGGTCAATGCGCTGCTCAACGAGGGCAAGATGCTCGCCTGCGGCAACGGCGGCTCGGCCGGCGATGCCCAGCACTTCTCTTCGGAACTGCTCAACCGCTTCGAGCGTGAGCGCCCGAGCCTGCCGGCCATCGCCCTGACCACCGACAGCTCGACGCTGACCTCGATCGCCAACGATTACAGCTACAACGAAATCTTCTCCAAGCAGATCCGTGCCCTGGGCCAGCCCGGCGACGTACTGCTGGCGATTTCGACCAGTGGCAACTCTGCCAACGTGATTCAAGCGATCCAGGCCGCACATGATCGCGAAATGATTGTCGTAGCATTGACCGGACGTGACGGCGGCGGCATGGCTTCGCTGCTGTTGCCCGAAGACGTGGAAATCCGCGTACCGTCGACGGTCACTGCACGTATCCAGGAAGTCCACCTGCTGGCGATCCACTGCCTGTGCGATCTGATCGACAGCCAACTGTTCGGGAGTGAAGAATGACCCCCATACGCCTCGGCCTGATGGCCCTGACCCTGTGCCTGAGCGTCACCGGCTGCAGCTCGGTGCTGACCTCGACCCGCAACTCGCCGATCGAGGATGATCGCGGCACTCGCACCATCGGCAGCAAGATCGACGACTCGCTGATCGAGACCAAGGCCTCGGTCAACATTGCCAAGGCCAGCCCTGACCTGGACAAGAGCTCGCACATCGTTGTCAGCAGCTACAACGGTATCGTCCTGCTCGCCGGGCAAACCCCGCGCGCCGACCTCAAGAGCCTGGCCGAACAGACCGCCAGCCAGGTCCAGCGCGTGAAGAAAGTGCACAACGAGCTGCAGGTGATGCAGCCCTCCTCCATCCTGGCACGCAATAACGACGCCTGGCTGACCACCAAGATCAAGACCCAGATGCTCACCGACAATGCCGTGCCAAGCTCGCGGATCAAGGTGATCACCGAGAACGGCATCGTCTACCTGCTGGGCCTGGTGACTCAGCAAGAGGCCAACTCCGCCACTGCCGTGGTTCAGGGTGTGTCTGGCGTGCAGAAGATCGTCAAGCTGTTCGAGTACATCGACTGATCAAGCCTTGTCCCGTGCCGACCCTTTGCGGGCAAGCCCGCCCACACAGAGGCCGGCACAGGAAACCACCCGCTTCAACCTTCCCGATATCCAGGAAACACCGCATGAAAAAGCTTCTGCTGCCCGCTCTGCTGCTCGGCACCTTCGCCACCCTGGCCGGCTGCTCCACCCCAAGCCTGATCACCCTCAACGACGGCCGCGAAATCCAGGCCGTCGACACCCCGCACTTCGAGAAGGACACCGGCTTCTACGAATTCCAGCAGCTCGACGGCAAGCGCACCCGCATCAACCGCGATCAGGTCCGCACCATCAGCGATCTGTAAGCGCAACGTTGCAGCAAAGAAAAAGGCGATCCATGCGGATCGCCTTTTTTGTTACTTGACCACCTTCAGGCTGGGCCGCCCGCTTGGGCGCGGTGGCTGGCCACCCCCTTCCGGCGGACCATCGTCATCCGGCTCAACGTCTTCGTCTTCAATGTCATCGCCATCCATCATCGGCGACTCCAGCTCGAAGACCATGCCTTGGCCGTTCTCCCGGGCATAGATGCCCAGAATGGCACCAGCCGGCACGAACAGCGAATGGGAGACGCCACTGAAACGCCCCTCGAAGCTGACCGCGTCATTGTCCATGTGCAGATTGCGCACAGCACTCGGCGAGATATTCAGGACGATCTGACCATCACTGGCAAAGCCCTGGGGCACCTGGACCGCCGGGAATTCGGCATTGACCAGCATATGGGGGGTGCAATCGTTGTCGACGATCCACTCGTACAGTGCTCGAACCAGATAGGGGCGACTGGAGTTCATCAACGGCTCCTTAAAGCTTGCGCATTTCACGTTCAACGGAGGACAGGCTCGCCAGGAAAGGCTCGCGGGCGAACTGTCGCTCCATGTAATCCAGCAGCGGCTTGGCCTGCCGGGGCAATTCGATACCCATGACCGGCAAACGCCATAGTATGGGCAATAGACAACAGTCGACCAGGCTTTGCTCCTCGCTCATGAAGCAAGCAAACTCGCCAAACAGCGGCGAGACACCGGTCAGGCTCTCGCGCAGCGCCTTGCGCGCCTCGGTGCGGGCGGCCTCAGCGCTGCGCGGGTCGAGAATGGTATCAGCCAGGGCGCACCAGTCGCGCTGGATGCGGTGCATCAGCAGGCGGCTATTGCCACGCGCCACCGGGTACACGGGCATCAAAGGCGGATGCGGGTAACGCTCCTCAAGGTATTCCATCACCACGGTCGACTCATACAACGCCAGATCACGATCGACCAAGGTCGGCACGCTGCCGTAAGGATTCACCTCTGCCAGCTTGGCTGGCAGCCGCGCAGGATCGACGTCGATGACCTGCACGCTGACGCCCTTCTCGGCAAGCACAAGGCGCACCCGATGAGAATAATGGTCAGCAGGGTCGGAATAGCAGGCTAACCGGTTGGTTGCGCCCATGTAGCGCCTCCTCGCAAGGAATGCTTGTAAAACTCTAAATGAAAACGCGCCCGCGGGGACCCGGCACATCTGCCAGGCCCCCGCGGGCGCGTTCAACTACCAGAAACTACTGCGTGATCAGTGCACGTCCTTCCAGTATTCGCGCTTGAGCAAGTAGGCAAATACGAAGAAGAAAGCCAGGTACAGCAACACGTAGGTACCGATGCGCTGGCTTTCCAGTTTGACCGGGTTGGCCGAATAGGCCAGGAAGGTCACCAGGTTCTTGACCTTCTCGTCGAACTGCTCGGTGTTCAGGGTACCGGAATTCGGCGTAATGGTCAGCTGGTCGCAGGCCTCATGGGTCAGCGGGCTACCCGTCAATGGGTCGAATTGCTTCTTGCCATCGACCACCATCTGCACCTGCTTGCAGCCAACCACCTGATTACCTTGCAGGCCGACCAGCACATTGGGCATGCCGACGTTAGGGAATACCTTGTTATTGACCCCGTACGGGCGCGACTTGTCTTCATAGAAGCTGCGCAGGTAGGTGTACAACCAATCGGTACCGCGCACCCGGGCGACCAGGGTCAGGTCGGGCGGCGCGGCGCCAAACCAGGTCTTGGCATCGCTGGGCTGCATGCCGATCTGCATGTGGTCGCCGATCTTGGCACCGGTGAACACCAGCTTCTCGAGCATCAGCTCATGGGGGATGCCAAGGTCATCGGCCACCCGCTCGTAACGCTGGAACTTGGCGCTGTGGCAACCCATGCAATAGTTGGCGAAGGTGCGCGCACCGTCCTGCATGGCCGCCTTGTCGGTAAGGTCGATGTCGACCTTGTCCAGTTCCAGGCCATGTTCGGCAGCGAAGGAAAAGGCAGGCATCACTGCCAGCAAAAATACTGCAATCAACTTTTTCATCAGCCAGTCACCCTTTCCGGAACCGGTTTGGTCTTCTCAAGCCTTGTGTAGAACGGCATCAACAGGAAGTAGGCGAAGTACAGCACCGTGCACACCTGTGACAGCAAGGTCCGCCCAGGCGTAGGTGCCAGGACGCCGAGAATGCCTAGGATGACGAAGGCAATGCAGAACACCAGCAGGAAGACCTTGCTGATCCAGCCCTTGTAGCGCATGGAGCGCACCGGACTGCGATCAAGCCAGGGCAGCACGAACAGCACGGCGATCGCGGCACCCATGGCGATTACGCCCATGAGCTTGTCAGGCACCGCACGCAGGATCGCGTAGAACGGCGTGAAGTACCAGACAGGGGCGATATGCTCCGGCGTCTTGAACGCGTTCGCCTGCTCGAAGTTGGGTTTTTCCAGGAAGTAACCACCCATTTCCGGGAAGAAGAACACCACGGCGCAGAACACGAAGAGGAATACCACCACGCCGACGATGTCCTTGACGGTGTAGTACGGGTGGAACGGAATGCCGTCGAGCGGAATGCCGTTTTCGTCCTTTTTCTTCTTGATGTCCACACCATCAGGGTTGTTCGAACCCACTTCGTGCAGGGCCAGGATGTGCAGCACGACCAGGCCGAGAATCACGATCGGCAGGGCCACCACATGCAGGGCGAAGAAGCGGTTCAGGGTGATGCCCGAGATCAGGTAGTCCCCGCGAATCCACTGGGTCAGGTCGCCACCGATCACCGGGATGGCACCGAACAGCGAGATGATCACCTGAGCACCCCAGTACGACATCTGCCCCCATGGCAGCAGATAGCCCATGAAGGCTTCGGCCATCAGCGCCAGGTAGATCAGCATGCCGAACAGCCATACCAGCTCACGGGGCTTCTGGTAGGAACCGTAGAGCAGGCCGCGGAACATGTGCAGATAGACCACGATGAAGAACGCCGAAGCACCGGTGGAATGCAGGTAGCGCAGGATCCAGCCGTACTCGACGTCACGCATGATGTACTCGACCGAGGCGAAGGCCTCTTCCGCCGAGGGCGTGAAGCTCATGGTCAGCCACACGCCAGTGACGATCTGGTTGACCAGCACCAGCAGCGCCAGCGAGCCGAAGAAATACAGGAAGTTGAAGTTCTTGGGCGCGTAATACTTGCTCAGGTGGTCTTCCCACATCTTGGTGGCGGGGAAGCGAGCGTCAATCCAGTCCATGAACTTGCTCATCATGCTTTCTCCTGGTCGACGCCGATGACGACGATGTCGTCCGACTCATAAGAATGCGGCGGCACTGGCAGGTTGAGAGGCGCCGGCTGCGACTTGTAGACACGACCGGCCAGGTCGTAGTGGGAGCCGTGGCAAGGGCAGAAATAGCCACCAACCCACTTCGGCCCGAGGTCTGCAGGCGCGACTTCCGGACGGAAGGTCGGCGAGCATCCCAGGTGCGTGCAAAGACCGACGAGAATGAGGATTTCCGGCTTGATCGAGCGAACCTCAGGGTCGACATAGGCCGGCTGCACCGAGCTCTTCGATTGAGGGTCGGAGAGGTCACCTTCGATCTTCTTCAGGTTGCCAAGGATCTCCTGCGTTCGCCGCACGATGAACACCGGCTGGCCACGCCACTCGGCAACCATCTGCTGCCCCGGCTCGACCTTGGCAATATTGACCTTCACCGGTGCGCCGGCCGCCTTCGCCTTGGCACTGGGAAACCATGACCCCACGAACGGTACCGCAGCCCCCACTGCCCCCGCTGCCCCGACCACGGATGTCGCGGCTACGAGGAAGCGGCGCCGGCCTGCGTTGACGCCGTCATTGCTCATTCAGTCCTCTCCCATCAGCTTTGCTTGGCCAGTTGGACCTGGCCTGTACTTAGGTTGTGTCTGTGGCGCTAAAAATTGGCCGCCATGGTAAGAAACAAATCCACACAGTGACAAGGTGATTACCCCCACGGGGAGCCATAACCCGCGCTTTGCTTGATCTGCGTCTATGCGACAAACGGTCACCGACATGCTGACAGGTTAGTTCAAGCACAAAAAAAAGCCCGGTTCCAAGGAACCGGGCTTTTTTCGACTGCCGAAGCGGTATTAACGCTTGGAGTACTGAGGACGCTTACGCGCTTTACGCAGACCCACTTTCTTACGCTCGACTTCACGAGCGTCGCGGGTGACGTAGCCAGCACGACGCAGAGCGCCACGCAGGGTTTCGTCGTATTCCATCAGAGCGCGGGTGATACCGTGACGGATCGCACCGGCCTGACCGCTGACACCACCACCGGAAACGGTGACGTAGATGTCGAACTTCTCAACGGTTTCAGTCAGCTCGAGCGGCTGGCGAACAACCATGCGAGCGGTTTCGCGACCGAAGAACACGTCCAGAGAACGGTTGTTGATGGAAATGTTACCAGTACCCGGACGCAGGAAAACGCGAGCGGTTGCGGTCTTGCGACGGCCAGTGCCGTAATTTTGAGTCGCCGACATAATGAACTTTCCCGTTAGATCTTCAGTTCTTGAGGCTGCTGAGCAGTGTGTGGGTGAGCAGCACCCGCGTACACTTTCAGCTTGCGGTACATGTCGCGACCCAGCGGGTTCTTAGGCAGCATGCCTTTGACCGCGGTTTCGATAACACGCTCAGGGGCCTTGGCGATCAACTTCTCGAAGTTGATTTCCTTGATACCGCCTGGGAAACCGGAGTGGGAGTAGTACATTTTGTCGGAAGACTTGGCACCAGTCACACGAACCTGTTCAGCGTTGATGACGACGATGTAGTCGCCGGTGTCAACGTGAGGGGTGTATTCTGGTTTGTGCTTGCCACGCAGACGGGTAGCGATTTCGGTAGCCAGACGACCCAGGGTCTGGCCAGCGGCGTCAACTACGAACCACTCGCGCTTTACTGTTTCCGGTTTAGCAGTAAAAGTTTTCATTCTCTAAAGCCTCAGAGGCCGCCCAGCGAAAAATAGACGGCGAATCTTACTGGATAGTGCACAGCTTGCCAAGGGCAAGCGCGCAGCCGAACGCTGACGCTTTTGGGGGCTCGGGTCGGGCACGCCAATGTTCGACGGGGTTCTTCCTGCGTGGTGGTGCATCACTTCCGCCACACGGAGAGGGGCAGAATTATCCAGATTGCACGAAAAATTTCAACCTGCTTTGATGGGCTTCTTTGCCAAGGAGTGTTTTCCCGATGGAATACCGCAAGCTCGGCCGTACCGACCTCGACGTCAGCGCCCTGTGCCTGGGCACCATGACCTGGGGTGAGCAGAACACCCAGGATGAGGCCTTCGAGCAGATTGCCCTGGCCAAGGCCAGCGGCATCAACTTCATCGACACCGCCGAGATGTACCCGGTGCCGCCGCGCCCCGAGACCTACGCCGCCACGGAGCGCATCATCGGCAACTGGTTCCGCGCCAACGGCGACCGCGACGACTGGGTGCTGGCCAGCAAGGTCGCCGGCCCTGGCAACGGCATCAGCCACATCCGCGACGGCCAGCTCAAGCACAACCGCCAGCACATCGTTGCCGCGCTGGACGAGAGCCTCAAGCGCCTGCAGACCGACCGCATCGACCTCTACCAGCTGCACTGGCCGGAGCGCAGCACCAACTTCTTCGGCAAGCTCGGGTACCAGCACCAGGCCAACGACCTGTTCACCCCACTGGAAGAAACTCTCGAAGTGCTCGACGAGCAGGTGCGTGCCGGCAAGATCCGCCACATCGGCCTGTCCAACGAAACCCCGTGGGGCACCCTGAAGTTCCTGCACCTGGCCGATACCCGTGGCTGGCCGCGGGCGGTGTCGATCCAGAACCCTTACAACCTGCTGAACCGCAGCTTCGAAGTGGGCCTGGCGGAAGTGGCGATCCGCGAGCAATGCGGCCTGCTGGCCTATTCGCCACTGGCATTCGGCATGCTCTCGGGCAAGTACGAGCACGGCGCCCGGCCAGAGAAAGGCCGCCTGACCCTGTTCAGCCGCTTCGCCCGCTACTCCAACCCGCAGACCGTGGCGGCCTGCAGCCGCTATGTGCAATTGGCCCAGGCGCACGGCCTGGACCCGGCGCAGATGGCCCTGGCGTTCGTCACCCGGCAGCCGTTCGTGACCAGCAACATCATCGGCGCGACCGACCTTGTGCAACTGCAGAGCAACCTCGACAGCCTGCGGCTTAACCTCAGTGACGAGCTGCTCGCGGCAATCGAGGCCGTCCATCAGGAGCAGCCGAACCCGGCGCCTTGAGCTGAACCCGGTGTCGACTTCTTCGCGGGTGAACCCGCTTGTGTCCTGAGGTGGGATTAGAACCTGGCGCGATCCCTGTGGGAGCGGGCTTGCCCGCGAACACGGGCGAAGCCCGTGCCATTCACCACGATGTCGGCTTCGCGGGCAAGCCCGCTCCCACAGGATCGCGCCAGATTCTAGAAATTGAGCAAGACAGTTGCTCCCACAGGGTTCGGTGCAGACCTTGAGGGTGCGGGGTAGACACAATCGCCAAAAAATAAGACGATCCAGCCGGTGATTGACCACTCTACCCTATAAGAACAATGACAATGATGTTTACCCAACCCTCCGCGTCGTTGCGGCGCGTCAGCATCCTGGCCATTGACAAGGTGTTCGCTTCGACCTTGATGCAGGCCAAGGATTTCTTCCATCTCGCCAGCCTGCGCTACAGCAAGCAGCTGGGCCTGGGCTTGCAGCCCATGTTCGAGATCCATCTGGTGAGCCCCGATGGCCAGCCGGTGGACAGCTTCAGCAATGTGCAGTTGCCGGTCGATGGAGGCCTCGACGATGCCGACGTGATCATCCTCCCGGCCTTCTGGGAAGATTTCGACAATCTGCAGCAACGTTATCCACAGGTGCTGCCATGGCTGCGCAAACAGCACGCCCGTGGCGCGGTGTTGTGCGCCGAAGCCAGCGGGGTATTCTGGCTGGCCGAATCCGGCTTGCTCGACGGCAAGGAGGCGACCACCTACTGGCGCTTCTTCAACAGCTTCGCCGAGCGCTTCCCGAAGATCCGCCTGAACCAGGACAAGCACCTGACCGACGCTGACAACCTGTACTGCGCTGGCGGTACCACTTCAGCCTGCGACCTGTACATCTACCTGATCGAGCGCTTCTGCGGCGCCAACGTGGCGCGTGCCGTGGCCCGCGACATCCTCTACGAAGTGCAGCGCAACTACACGCCAGGGCGCATGGGCTTCGGCGGCCAGAAGCTGCACCAGGACCTGATCATCCTGCAGATCCAGCACTGGCTGGAAGAACACTTCGCCGACAAGTTCCGCTTCGAGGACGTGGCCCGCAACCATGGCATGAGCATCCGCAACTTCATGCGCCGCTTCCAGGGGGCGACGGGTGACAAACCGCTGCACTACCTGCAGCGGTTACGCATCGAGACGGCCAAGGGGCTGCTGTCGAGCACGCGCAAGAGCATCAAGACCATCAGTTACGAGGTCGGCTATGACGATGCGAGTTTCTTTGCGCGGTTGTTCCGCCAGCATACCGAGCTGTCGCCGAACCAGTATCGCCAGCAGTTCATGCAAGAGGCATGAGGCCAATGGGGCTGCTGCGCAGCCCATCGCCGGCAAGCGCGGCTCCCACAAGGTGGACTGCCCCCAAGAAGTTGGACAAAAAATCCAACCCTTGGGGGCAGTCCAAGGTATTGCGCAATACCTTGTGGGAGCCGAGCTTGCCGGCGATGGGCCGCAAGCGGCCCCAGGATCTCAGGGCTTGTGCGCGCGCGCCAGGAATTCGTGCGACTGCATTTCCAGCAAGCGGCTCAGGGTCCGCTGGAACTCGAAGCTCAGGCGCCCGCCGGTGTACAGGTCTTTGAGCTCCACCTCGGCCGAGATGATCAGCTTGACGTTGCGGTCGTAGAACTCGTCCACCATGTTGATGAAGCGGCGGGCGATGTCGTCGGTGGTGACGCCCATCTGCTCCACGTTGCTCAACAGCACGGCATGGAAGATCTTGCCCAGTTCGATGTAGTCGTTCTGGCTGCGGGGGCCGTCGCACAGGGCGCGGAAGTCGAACCAGGCCACGTCGTCACAGGTAAGCAGGGCATTGATCGGGCGATTCTCGATCATCAGCACGTCGTTCTCGACCGCCTGGGTGCACTCAGGGGTCAGCGCCTTGAAGCTGGCGCGCAGGCTCTGGTGCGCCGCGTCATCGAGCGGGTAGTGGTACAGCTCGGCCTGCTCCAGGTGACGCAGGCGGTAGTCGACCCCGCTGTCGACGTTCACCACGTCGGTGTACTGCTTGATCATGGCGATGGCCGGCAGGAAGCGCGCGCGCTGCAGGCCGTCCTTGTACAGGCCGTCCGGCACGATGTTGGAGGTAGCCACGAGCGATACGCCGTTCTTGAACAACTCTTCCATCAGAGTGCCGAGGATCATCGCGTCGGTAATGTCGGACACGAAGAATTCGTCGAAGCAGATCACCTTGGCTTCTTCGCTGAAGCGTTTGGCGATGATGGTCAGCGGGTTTTTCTCGCCCTTGAGGGTTTTCATTTCCTCATGGACGCGCTTCATGAAGCGGTGGAAGTGCGTGCGCATCTTCTGCTTGAACGGCAGTGCCTCATAGAAGGTGTCGACCAGGTAGGTCTTGCCGCGCCCTACTCCGCCCCAGAAGTACAGGCCTTTGACCGGCGTCTGCTCCTTCTTGCCGAACAGCTTGCCGAACATGCCCGGCTTGTTGTTCTGCGCGTGCACCAGGTCGTCGTACAGACGCTGCAGGTGACGAACCGCAGTTTCCTGCGCCGCATCATGGAAGAAGTCGGGACGTTTCAGATCTGCTTGATATCGTTCTAGGGGCGTCATGATTTCGTTAGCGAGGCAACAAAAAACGGGCCGTCACTGTAGCGACAGGCCCGCTTAATGGCAATCAGACTTGCGGCGAAATGCCTCAGGCGGTGTGCATTCCTGTGGCAGCGGGTTTACCCGCGAAGCAGGCAGCGCGGTGCCTGGCACCGGCTATGCCGGTGTTCGCGGATAAATCCGCTCCTACAGTGGCGCAAGCGCTACACGCAGGCTTTCGATAGCCGAATCTCGGGCTTCGGCGCTGTCGAACTGCGGTCCGTCGGCCACCTGCTCGCCGTCCAGCCACAGGCTGAAGCCAAGGCCATCGACGCGTACGTCGGCTTCGCCACCCTGCTGCAGTTGCTTGCTCACGGCACCGGCGCTCTTGCCATCGGCGAAGCTGCGCGACAGCAGCAGTTGCTCGCCGTCGGCGGCCAGCAGGCGGAAGCGGAAGCTGCCGTCTTCATCACGGAAGCTGACGAAGCGCGCGCTCTTGGCGGCCTTCTTCTTCACTTCGGTGGTCGCCTGCACGCTGCTGCGGAACGAACGCAGGCCAACTGCTTCGCGCAGTTGCTCGAGGAACGGGGTGGCGATCTTGCGGGCCTTGGTGGCGCCAGCGAGGAGGATGTCTTCCAGGTCGTTCGGGCGCGAGATCAGCTGGTGGTAGTGCTCACGCTTTTCGGCCAGCTGGCCGTCGAGCAGCTGGAACAGGCGCTGCTTGGCCTCGCCCCAGCCCAGGCCCTGCAGCAGCTCTTCGCGGAACTCGGCGCACTGCGCCGGCGTCGAGAAGGCCTGGAACAGGGTGAACAGGTGCGAGTTGTCCGGATCCTTGGCTTCGCCAGGGGCACGCGAGTCGGTGACGATGCGCGAGATGGCGTCTTTCATCTCCTTGGCGCTGGTGAACAGCGGGATGGTGTTGTCGTAGCTCTTGGACATCTTGCGCCCGTCCAGGCCCGGCAGGGTTGCCACGCTCTCCTCGATCACCGCTTCGGGGAGGGCGAAGAAATCGTTGCCCTGGCCGAACAGGTGGTTGAAACGCTGGCCGATGTCACGGGCCATTTCCACGTGCTGGATCTGGTCGCGACCGACCGGAACCTTGTTGGCGTTGAACATCAGGATGTCCGCCGCCATCAGCACCGGATAGCTGAACAGGCCCATGGTCACGCCGGCATCCGGGTCTTCACCGTTTTCGACGTTCTTGTCCACCGAGGCCTTGTAGGCGTGGGCACGGTTGAGCAGGCCCTTGGCCGCGACGCAGGTCAGCAGCCAGGTCAGTTCCGGGATCTCGGGGATGTCGGACTGGCGATAGAAGGTCACCTTGTTCGGGTCCAGGCCACCGGCCAGCCAGGTGGCGGCGATTTCCAGGCGCGAGCGCTGGATGCGCAGCGGGTCGTCGCACTTGATCAGGGCGTGGTAGTCGGCCAGGAAGTAGAACGAGTCGACACCAGGCTGCTGGCTGGCGACGATCGCCGGGCGGATGGCGCCGGCGTAGTTGCCCAGGTGCGGGGTGCCGGTGGTGGTGATACCGGTGAGGATGCGCGTGGTCATGGGTGTTCGCTTATTCAGGCTTGGCTCAGTTCGAAAGGCGCGGCAGCAGCAGATCCTTCAGATCGGTCAGCTTGCCATGGAAGAAGTGTCCGCATTCTGCCACTTTCAGCAGCTCATGGGGGCGCCCCAGTGCGTCGGACCATTGGTAAACCAGCTGTGGATCGACGACTTCGTCGGCATCGGGCTGCACCACGGCGATCGGGCAGCGCTGCGGCAGCGGGAAGTCGGCGGTCAGGCGCATCACCGCCGGGGCGATCATGAACAGCTGTTGCAGCGCCACACCTTGCGCCTCCAGGCGCCCGGCCAGGCTGGTGGCGACGAAGCCGCCGAACGAGAAGCCCATCAGCACCAGCGGCAACTGCGGGTGCTTCTCGCGCAGCCACGCTGCAGCGGCCTCGGCATCGGCCACCTCGCCAGCGCCCATGTCATGGCTGCCGGCACTCTGGCCGACACCGCGGTAGTTGAAGCGCAAGGTCACATAGCCAGCGTCGCGGGCGGTGCGCTGCAGGGTCGAGACCACCTTGTTGAGCATGGTGCCGCCCTGGACCGGGTTGGGGTGGCAGATCAGCACCGCACCGCGGGCATCGGCCACATCCAGGTACAAGGCTTCCAGCTGGCCGATCGGGCCGTCGATGAACAAGGGGGTTTCGCGAACAAGCAAGGCACTACTCCGTGACCTCGAAGGGGGTCGTTTCGTCTAGGTGAGGAATTCTGTTCTGATTTGCGATCGCTCGCGGTATACAGCGCAGGTCTGAGCCGTTAACGTAAAGCAAAGCCGTTTATAGAGGAAGGACTCGTGGAACTCTCGCTCCTTGTTTGGTTGTTGCCAACCCTGGCCCTGGTCATCGGTGTGGCGGTCGGTTTCATCGTGGCCCGCCTGTTGCCCAATGCGGCGCCCAGCAGCACCCAGCGTCAGCTGGACGATATCCAGCAGCGCTTCGACAGCTACCAGAACCAGGTGGTTACCCACTTCAACAGCACCGCGGTACTGGTCAAGAAGCTGACCCAGAGCTACCAGGACGTGCAGGATCACCTGGCCGACGGCGCCAACCACCTGGCGCTCGACGAGCTGACCCGCCAGCGCCTGCTCGCCGCCCTGCACTCCGAGGGCACCCAGGGGCCGCGTGACCGCCTGACCCCGCCGAAGGATACCGCCGAAGTGCCACGCGACTATGCACCGAAGTCGCCGAACTCGCCGGGCATGCTCGACGAGAGCTACGGGCTCAAGCGCTGACATGAACAAGGCCTCGAAAGAGGCCTTTTTTTGGTCTGGATCATGGCTTCTGCGGGAGCGGGCTTGACCCGCGAAGAAGGCGACTCGGTGGCAGGCACCGGCTTCGCCGGTGTTCGCGGGACAAGCCCGCTCCCACAGGGCCAGGTAACCTAGCTGCAAGCCTTAAGCGCCTGCCCTACGTCCGCCAACAAGTCCTCGACATCTTCCAGCCCCACCGACAACCGCACCAGGCCCTCGGAAATCCCGTGATGCGCCCGCTCTTCGGGCGTATAGCTGGAATGGGTCATGCTCGCCGGATGCTGCGCCAGCGATTCGGCATCGCCCAGGCTCACCGCCCGGGCAAACAGTTGCAGCGCATTCATGAAGCGCCGCCCGGCCTCGATCCCACCCTTGAGCTCGAAAGCGATCATTCCGCCCGGCAAGCGCATCTGCCGCTGCGCCAGTTCGTACTGGGCAAACGATGGCAGCCCCGGATACTGGATCAGCTCGACTTGCGGCTGGCGCGCAAGGAATTCGGCAACCTGCTGGGCATTCGCACAATGGCGGTCCATGCGCAACGCGAGTGTCTTGATGCCACGCATCAACAGCGAGGCATCGTGCGGCGACAGCACCGCCCCAGTCATGTCCTTGAGGCCTTCAAGGCGGATCCGGTCCACCAGCGCCTTGCGCCCGATCACCAGCCCGGCCGTGATATCACCGTGGCCACTGAGGTACTTGGTCGCCGAATGCACCACCAGGTCGGCCCCCAGTTCCAGTGGCCGCTGCAGGTACGGCGTGCAATAGGTGTTGTCGACCACGATATGCAGGTCATGCCCCCTTGCCGCTTCGGCCACTGCGGCGATATCGACCAGTTGCATGTTCGGGTTGGCGGGGGTTTCGAAGTAGATCATCCGGGTCTTGCGGGTGATCGCTGCTTTCAGCGCCTTGGTGTCATTGAGGTCGACATGGCGCACCTTCACCCCGAACTCGCCGATGCCATGGTGCATGTAGGCAAAGGTGCAGCCATACACCGTACGCCCGACGATCAGCTCGTCGCCAGGGCGCAGCAGGGTCCACAAGGTCGAGGTGATGGCGCCCATGCCCGACGCCAGCGCCAGGCTCGCCTCGCCCCCTTCCAGCGAGGCCATGCGCTGCTCCAGCAACGCCAGGGTCGGGTTTGAGATGCGGCTGTAGAAGTGCCCGCCCTCCTCCCCGGCAAAACACGCCGCGCCGTATTCGACGTTGGGGAAGGCATAAGTTGCAGTCTGGTAAACCGGCGGCACCAGTGCGCCGCCGTGGGAAAGCGGGTCGTAACCATGGTGGATGGCGCGGGTGGAAAAACCGGTGTTGTTATGGGAGTCGCGCATGGCAACAGCCTCTGGTGGTTTGTTATAAGCTTATGCCACCGAGCTGCCTGAATTTTTCCAAAATTGCCCACGCATTTGCGCACTTTTTGGAAAGAAAACAACAAATAAAATACCAGGAGGGCAAATCATGCCTTCAAGCCTCGACCGCACCGACCGCGCCCTGCTCGCCGCCCTGCAGGACAACGCGCGCCTCACTGTTTCCGAGCTTGCCGACCACGTCGCGCTGACCACCTCGCCGTGCTGGCGACGGGTCAAGTTGCTGGAGGACAACGGATATATCACCGGTTACCAGGCCATTCTTTCGCCCAAATCATTGGGGTTTGGCGTGACGGCGTTTGTCAGCATCATGATGGATTCGCATACCAAAGACATGGCTTTGGCGTTCGAGCGAAGGCTGATGGAGATTCCCGAGATAGTGGCGTGTCACAACATATCTGGACGGTATGATTTCCTGCTGGAGATTCTGGCAAGGGACTTGGAATCGTTCGGGGAGTTTACTCGGGAAGTACTGCAGCGGTTGCCGGGGGTGAAGGAGATTTACTCAAGTTTTTCCTACAAGGCGGTCAAGGAGAAACGGGTAATTCCTGTGTCTGAAACACACATCTAATGTAGAGCTTTCCTGTCGGTAGGAGCATTCCTACCGATTGACGCCCCCGCGCCCAGCATACAGAAAAATTCCGACAGCGCACGCTTGCCATGTAGTGATCAGGAGAACCCTGATCCTCCCTAACCGAGAGGACATTAAGTTCAAATTCGTCATCGAACCTTACAAGCAGGGTTGCGAAAGAATGATGGATTACCAAGAGCATTATCGCCAAATCAAGAAACCAATGATCTGAAGCGTTAGTCTGGGGCACTGAATTTTATGCAGGGTCTAACCTAAAAAGCCGCCAAGGATTATTCCTACAAACCAGCAAGAAAAGACTCACGCCTGACTCAGCACTGGATCTATTTCCATCACAATTGAGTAAGGCGAAGATCTCAACAACACTTCAATCAAGAAGCATTCCCATGGCAGCTCTCCTCCCTGACCACATCGCAAAATCACTTTCCAGACAAACTTTCGCCAATTTCGACGATTTCTCCCAGGCATTCTGGCTGGCAATCGCCGAAGACCCGGTCTACTCCCAGCTTTTCGTCACCTCGCAACTAAAGCGCATCAAGAAAGGCTGGCCACCCCGAGCACCATTCGCAGAAACAGCCAAGGGCCTGCGCTCGTACCAGATTTGCCACCTAGATTCACCCGAGTTCGGTGGCGCACTTTATGACGCGGACAATCTGCGGATCATGAGCGCCCTGCAATACGCGTTGTCTTCGGAGGTACAGTGGTAATCAGCCAAAAACACAGCCTTGCCGACTACACCTGCGCCGAATTCGCCGCCATCGTGGAAGAATTGCTGCATGCCGCCGGCAGTTCAGCCTGGCAGGATCGTCTGCTCGAGCACTTCATCGATATGGCCGGGCATCCGAACGGCTCGGACCTGATCTATTACCCGGTAACCGAACAGGAGGGCTGCACCGAGAGGGTGATTGCCCGTATCATCGCCTGGCGAAAATCGCAGGGACTTCCGCTATTCAAGGATGCGTGATGAAAAAGACGGTATTACTATGGGTTCTGCTGCTTTCCGGGTGTGTAGACGGCAGATTCTTCCTGCTGCCGAATCAGCAGGATCTCAAGTTCGCCTGTGATATGGACCCTTACAAGCCAGGGTGCGAAAGGCAAAGCGACTATGATCGGCACTTCAAGTCTATCGAAGACAGCAAGCGCTAGATGAGTCCCGAGAACACGATTTTCCAACAGGTTCTGGCAACCCTCGACAAGTACCCGGAGCTGGTGCGACAGATCTCTGCGGGAACACTTCTGCATCGTATTCAACCCTCTCGTTACGATGCCAACCCGGTCAACTATCGTGCCGATGCCGATACACGCTATGCCGACCCTGCCAGGCAGATCGGCGTCTATTATCTCGGCTTCAGCGAGGAAGTCGCCGTTGCCGAATCCTTCCAGTCAGGCCAAGGTGTTGCGCTGGAGTAAACGCTTGAACGCATCGCCCAGGAGCCAGGCTCTCACTGCCCCGCCATCAACGCATTCACATAATCCCGCTTGATGATGTCCAGAGCCGCAGGATCATCCAGCAATTGGAACCGAGGCAGTTCATTACTTGGCTCACCAGGGTCCGAATAATCCATTCTGCCGACCAAATGTTGCACCAGCGTATTCATGGCTTCGGTATCGGCGGGATCGACACCGAGCGAAGTAATCAGCATCTCGACAACAGCCTTCGGCTTGTTCTCGACAAACTGAAACGACGGGTAGAACTTCCTGCGATTACCGGTATTGGTATAGGCGAGGAGCTTGCCAACCTTGGTCTTCTGACTCAGAGCTTGTTTGGTAATACCCAGGATTTCGCAGGCCGCCTTGGCATCGAGCAACTCACACCGACTGGCTACACGCTCGAAGGCCCGCGCTTTCATCCTGGCAATGGCCTCCTGATTGCGCGTCGCAGTACTGCGCTTGGTCTCGACCTCAACCTTGGCAAGCGCAGCAAAAGCCTTATCGTCTGCAAGCGCGACAGCCTTCATGAGAACTGCTGCCGATGCACGAGCAAGGTGCTCTTCGAAGCGCTCCCGCAAAGCAGTCTTCGCCGCTTCAATGCGCGCAATCGCAGGATGAAGGGGTTCGTGGGTAAGGGTACTCATGGATCCTCCTCAGGGCCTGAAAAGCCCCTCAGCCCATAGACTAGGGCGCCCCCGGCAAACTGTCAACTTGTCAACCTGTCCACTTGTAAACAAGCCTTTATCGCCCAAGAACAAAAAACCCCGCCGAAGCGGGGTTTTTCACAAGCAGCACTACTTAGATCGCGCCACGCTGACGCAGCACATCCAGCACCTGCTTCACGCCTTCTTCAACGCTGGTGTTCTGGGTATCGATCACCAGGTCGGCATCCAGCGGCACATCGTACGGGAAGCTTTCGCCCGGGATGTTGTCGCCACCGGCAGCGTACAAGCCCTGCGGGTCACGCTCGCGGCATGCCAGCGGCGAGGCCTGCACGTAAACGGTCACCAGGCGCTCCTTGCCGATCAGCGCCTTGGCCTGCTCGCGGCCTTCGGCATCCGGGGCGACGAATGCAGCCAGGGTCAGCAGGCCGGCTTCGTTGAACTGGCGCGCCACATGGGCGGCGCGGCGCCAGTTCTCGGTGCGGCCGGCGCGGTCCTGCGGCAGGCCCTTGTTCAGGTCGTGGCGCAGGTTCTGGCCATCGAGCACGTACACCGCACGGCCCATGTCGAACAGCTTGCGCTCGACGGCATAGGCCAGGGTGCTCTTGCCAGCGCCAGACAGGCCGCTGAACAGCACGGTGGCCGGCTGCTGGCCGAAGCGCAGGGCACGCTCTTCGGTGGCCACGTGAGCGAGCTTGCCATGCTGGCCGGTGCTGCCGTGGGGCAGGACTGGCGGCGCGATGATCATGCCGGCGCCGACGGTGCCGTTGGTCAGGCGGTCGATGACGATGAACGCACCGGTGGTGCGGTTGCTGTCGTAACCGTCCAGGGCAATCGAGGCGTCCAGGGCCACCTTGACGCGGCCGATCTCGTTCAGCTGCAGCGCGCTGGCAGCGCCCTGCTCCAGGGTGTTCACATCGACCTTGTGGGTGATGCTGGCAATCGAGCCCGGCACGTAGCTGGTGGCGCGCTTGATGTCGTATTTCTTGCCTGGGAGCATCGGTTCTTCGGCCATCCACACCAGCATGGCATCGAACTGGTCGGTCACCGGCGGCACGTTATCGGCGTGAACCAGCAGGTCACCACGGGAGATGTCGATCTCGTCTTCCATGGTCAGGGTCACGGCCTGGCCTGGGCCAGCGCTTTCCAGTTCACCTTCGTAGGTGACGATGGACTTGACCCGGCTGCTCTTGCCCGAAGGCAGCACGACGATTTCATCGCCCTTGTGCACCACGCCGCTGGCGAGGGTGCCGGCGAAGCCGCGGAAGTTCAGGTTCGGACGGTTGACGTACTGCACCGGGAAACGCAGGTCGGTGAAGTTGCGGTCGGCCGACACTTCGACGGTTTCGAGGATTTCCATCAGCGTCGGGCCGGCATACCACGGCGAACGCTCGCTGTGGTTGACCACGTTGTCGCCCTTGAGCGCCGACATCGGCACGAAGTGCAGGCTGCTCGGGGCCAGGTTGATGGCGTCGGCGAACTTCAGGTAATCGGCCTTGATCGACTCGAAGACTGCTTCATCGAAGCCCTTGAGGTCCATCTTGTTGATCGCGACCACGATGTGCTTGATGCCCAGCAGCGAGGCGATGTAGCTGTGGCGGCGGGTCTGGGTCTGCACGCCGTAGCGGGCATCGACCAGGATGATCGCCAGGTCACAGGTGGATGCACCGGTGGCCATGTTGCGGGTGTACTGCTCGTGGCCGGGGGTGTCGGCAATGATGAACTTGCGCTTGGCCGTGGAGAAGTAGCGGTAAGCGACATCGATGGTGATGCCCTGCTCGCGCTCGGCCTGCAGGCCGTCGACCAGCAGTGCCAGGTCGACTTCTTCGCCGGTGGTGCCGACTTTCTTCGAATCACGGGTGATGGCCTCGAGGTGGTCCTCGTAGATCATCTTCGAGTCGTGCAGCAGGCGCCCGATCAGGGTGCTCTTGCCATCGTCGACGTTGCCGCAAGTCAGGAAGCGCAGCAGTTCCTTGCGCTCGTGCTGGGCCAGGTAAGCGAGGATGTCCTCGCTGATCAGATCAGATTGGTGCGACATGGAGTAACCCTGAAATTAGAAGTAGCCTTGGCGTTTCTTGTCTTCCATGGAACCGGCGCCATCGTGGTCGATGACACGGCCCTGGCGTTCGGACGTACGGGTCAGGAGCATTTCCTGAATGATGTCCGTCAGGGTCTCGGCTTCCGACTCGACAGCGCCCGTCAGCGGGTAGCAGCCGAGGGTACGGAAACGCACCTTCTTCTTGACGATGCGCGCCTTCTCTTCCTCGGAAAGGTGCTCGAGGATGCGTTCGTCGTCGATCATGATCAGGGTGCCGTTCTTCTCGATGACTTCACGCTCGGCGGCGAAGTACAGCGGCACGATCGGGATGCCTTCGAGGTAGATGTACTGCCAGATGTCCAGCTCGGTCCAGTTCGACAGCGGGAAGACGCGGATCGACTCGCCCTTGTTGACCTTGCCGTTGTAGACGTTCCACAGCTCCGGGCGCTGGTTCTTCGGGTCCCAGCGGTGCTTGCTGTCACGGAACGAGTAAACGCGCTCCTTGGCCCGCGACTTCTCTTCGTCGCGGCGCGCGCCACCGAAGGCGGCGTCGAAACCATGCTTGTCCAGCGCCTGCTTGAGGCCCTGGGTCTTCATGATGTCGGT
This sequence comes from Pseudomonas sp. LRP2-20, assembly GCF_024349685.1. NCBI lineage: Bacteria > Pseudomonadati > Pseudomonadota > Gammaproteobacteria > Pseudomonadales > Pseudomonadaceae > Pseudomonas > Pseudomonas sp. LR2-20. The sequence goes on from NZ_AP025944.1 coordinate 5,084,070, forward strand.
GTGCTTGGAGCTGCCATGGGTGAACGGGTTGATGCCCTGCGCCACGCCCTCGGGGTTGACGTGGGTGATCAGCTCCAGGCCCATTTCCTCGACCATCTTGTCGCGGAAGCGGTACATTTCCTGGAATTTCCACTGGGTGTCGACGTGCATCACCGGGAACGGCAGCTTGCCCGGGAAGAAGGCCTTGCGCGCCAGGTGCAGCATCACGGCGGAATCCTTGCCGATCGAGTACAGCATCACCGGGTTGTCGAACTCGGCGGCCACCTCGCGGATGATGTGGATGCTTTCCGCCTCCAGCTGTTTCAAGTGCGTCAGTTTGTCGACCATGGCTACTCACGTAAAACGATCTTATGGACGGCCTGCGGGCCGTGTTCGAGCGAGCCACTTTATCACAGCGGCTGCTTCTATTTAGGCGGCGCACTAGATCGAAAAAGTCTAACGATATGACTGGGGGTTTGGGCTGTCAGGACCGGCCTCTTCGCGGGCAAGCCCGCTCCCACAGGGATCGCATAATCCTGTGGGAGCGGGCTTGCCCGCGAAGCAGGCGACACCGATATCAGATCGGATTCGGGCAGTCGATGAACAGATGCTCCAGGGCAAACCGACGCGCCAGGTAATCGCCCAGCGCCTGCACGCCGTACCGCTCGGTGGCATGGTGGCCCGCGGCAACAAAGCTGACCCCGTTCTCCCGGGCGCTGTGATAGGTCTGCTCCGACGCCTCACCGGTGAGGTACAGGTCCACCCCGGCGGCAATCGCGGTATCGATGTAACCCTGCCCACCCCCGGTGCACCAGCCGACCCGGCGGATCATCTGCTCACCTTCCACCAGCAATGGCTCACGCCCGAGCACTTCCTGCACCCGACGGGCGAAATCCCGTGCAGTCACCGGCTCCGCCAACGAACCGACCAGCCCCACCACTTTGGGGTTTTCCGGGTCCAGCGGGCCTTCGACGGTGATGTCGAGCTGCCGCGCCAGCTGCACGTTGTTGCCGACCTCAGGATGCACATCCAATGGCAGATGAAACGCCAACAGGCTGATGTCGTGCTTCAGCAAGGTCTTCAGCCGGCGCTGACGGATCCCGGTAACGCACGGATTCTCGCCTTTCCAGAAGTAGCCATGGTGCACCAGAATCAGGTCGGCCTCGGCCTCGACCGCGGCATCCAGCAGCGCCTGGCTGGCAGTGACGCCACTGACGATGCGACTGACCTGCGGCCGCCCCTCGACCTGCAGCCCGTTGGGGCAATAATCCTGGATCTTCGCGCTGCCCAGGTAGCGTTCGGCTTCCTCGACCAGGGTGTTGAGTGCGACGGCCATGAAAATCTCCTCGAAATCTGCGCTTTTCTCGGACGCAACGTCTGCAGAACGCCCGTATAATGCCGGCCATTATGGGCCGTCGCCGGCATCGGGGGAACCGGTGTATGATCGCGCGCGCTCATGCCCCACTGCGCGGCCGCCGGCCCCCGCTCTTTTCCAGGACTCGTTCATGTTCAAGGCTTTGCGTTACTTTGGCTGGCCCCTGCTCACCGGTATTCTGATCGCCGTACTGATCATCCAGCGCTACCCGGAGTGGGTCGGCCTGCCCAGCCAGGACGTCAACCTGCAGCAAGCCCCGCAAACCACACGGATCATGCAGGGCCCGGTGTCCTACGCCGACGCCGTGACCCTCGCCGCCCCGGCGGTGGTCAACCTGTACACCACCAAGGTGGTGAACAAGACCGCTCACCCGCTGTTCGAAGACCCGCAGTTCCGCCGCTTCTTCGGCGACAACCTGCCCAAGCAGCGCCGTTGGGAGTCGAGCCTGGGTTCGGCGGTGATCATGAGCCCCGAAGGCTATCTGCTGACCAACAACCACGTCACCAGCGGCGCCGACCAGATCGTCGTGGCCCTGAAGGACGGCCGTGAAACCCTGGCACGGGTCATTGGCAGCGACCCGGAAACCGACCTAGCGGTGCTGAAGATCGACCTGAAGAACCTGCCCGCCATCACCATTGGCCGCTCCGACACCATCCACATCGGCGATGTCGTGCTGGCCATCGGCAACCCGTTCGGCGTTGGCCAGACCGTGACCATGGGCATCATCAGCGCCACCGGCCGCAACCAGTTGGGCCTGAACAACTACGAAGACTTCATCCAGACCGACGCGGCAATCAACCCGGGCAACTCCGGCGGTGCGCTGGTCGACGCCAATGGCAACCTGGTGGGCATCAACACGGCGATCTTCTCCAAGTCCGGCGGCTCCCAGGGCATCGGCTTCGCCATCCCGATCAAGCTGGCGCTGGAGGTGATGAAGTCGATCGTCGAGCACGGCCAGGTGATTCGTGGCTGGCTGGGCATCGAGGTGCAGCCGTTGAGCCAGGAACTGGCCGAGTCGTTCGGCATGCAAGGCCGCCCAGGCATCGTGGTGGCCGGTATCTTCCGCGACGGCCCGGCGCAGAAGGCCGGGTTGCAGCTGGGTGACGTGATCCTGAGCATCAACGGTGAACCTGCCGGCGACGGGCGCAAGTCGATGAACCAGGTGGCGCGGATCAAGCCGACCGACAAGATCACCATCGAGGTGATGCGCAATGGTCAGCAGTTGAAGCTGATTGCCGAAGTGGGCCTGCGCCCGCCGCCGGCACCGGCTGCCAACCCGGAAGAAAAGTAAGGCTTGAAGCGGGGGCTGCTTTGCAGCCCATCGCCGGCAAGCGCGGCTCCCACCTGGATAGCGCAGTACTTGGACTGCCCCCAAGAAGTTGGACAAAAAATCCAACCCTTGGGGGACCTATGGGCAAGTACACAGAGCAGTTCAAGCTCACAGCCATCACCGCTTACCTGGATGGCAATAATGGCTTCCGAAAGGTAGCCCAACATTTCGGTATCGACTTCAGCCTGCTGCGCCGATGGGTTTCCAGCTATCAGCGCAATTCCAGCCTTCCTCCACGTTCGCCTGGGCGGGGTTATGACGACGGTTTTAAGCGGCAGGTGGTCAGCTACATGCACGAGCATCGTCTTTCTATGCGGCAAACCGCAGCGCATTTTGGCCTCGGCCAATCGTCGCGGATAGGCAACTGGCAGCGGCAGTACTACAGTGGTGACCTTGTAGCTCCCGTCGACCGCCAGAAAAAGCCGATCAAAGTGCCGAAGAAGATCAAACCTGCAAAACCCACAGATACCGACGACTCGCAAAAGTCCCGAGACCAACTGATCGCGGAGCTCGAATACCTGCGCATGGAGAATGCTGTTTTAAAGGAGCTCAAGGCTTTACGGGAGGAAAAGGAACGAATATCGGGGAAAAAGCCCTGATCGTTTCCAGGCTCAAGCGTAGATTTCCTTTGCCTGACCTGCTGGGGCTGGTCGGGCTGGCTCGCAGTACCTTTTATTATCAGGTGCAAAGCCAGCAGAAGCCGGACAAATATGCCGAGCTTAACGAGAAGATTCAGCAGATCTATCACAAAGAGAAAGGGCGCTACGGCTATCGACGCGTTGCACTCGTGATTAGAAAGGAGGGGGTGCAGGTCAACAAGAAGGTCATCGAGAAACTGATGGCTGCCCTAGGGCTGAAGTCACTGGTACGCCCCAAGAAATATCAGTCCTACCGAGGTGCCGTGGGCAAGATAGCGGCGAATTTGCTGGAGCGAAATTTCGTCGCCCAGCGTCCTAACCAAAAATGGGTGAGTGACGTAACCGAGTTCAAGGTGGCTCAACAGAAGCTCTATCTTTCGCCAGTGATGGACTTGTACAACGGGGAAATCATCGCCTATGAGACGGCTAGCCGCCCCCAGTACAGCCTGGTTGGAAATATGCTGGATAAGGCACTCAATACCTTGGGAGAAAAGCCGAAGCTAGTGCTCCACACCGACCAGGGATGGCAGTACCAGCAGGCTCAATATCGTCACAAGCTTCGCAGTCGCGGCGTGAAACAGAGCATGTCTCGTAAAGGCAATTGCCTGGACAATGCGGCTATGGAAAGCTTCTTCGGGACGCTCAAGTCAGAGTTTTTCTACCTAAAGCGTTTCGAGAGTATTGATGAATTGAAAGCAGGCCTGGATGAGTACATTCACTACTACAACCATGACCGCATCAAGCTGAAGCTCAATGGCCTGAGCCCTGTCGAGTACAGGACCCAGGCGGCAGCTTAAAACTGTCCAACTTTTGGGGGGCAGTCCAACTTGTGGGAGCCGCGCTTGCCGGCGATGGGCCGCAAAGCGGCCCCGGTTGCCTCAGTGCAGGATCTGGCTGAGGAACAACTTGGTCCGGTCACTGCGCGGCCGGTCGAAGAAGTCATCCGGCGCCGCTTGCTCGACGATCTCGCCCTTGTCCATGAAGATCACCCGGTTCGCCACGGTCCGGGCAAAGCCCATTTCGTGGGTTACGCAGAGCATGGTCATGCCGTCCTCGGCCAGGCCGACCATGGTGTCGAGCACTTCCTTGACCATTTCCGGGTCCAGCGCCGAAGTCGGCTCGTCGAACAGCATGATCTTCGGCTTCATGCACAGCGCCCGGGCAATTGCCACGCGCTGCTGCTGGCCACCGGACAGCTGCCCCGGGTACTTGTGCGCCTGCTCCGGAATACGTACCCGCTCCAGGTAGTGCATGGCGATTTCCTCGGCCTTGCGCCGCGGCATCTTGCGCACCCACATCGGCGCCAAGGTGCAGTTCTCCAGGATGCTCAGGTGCGGGAACAGGTTGAAGTGCTGGAACACCATGCCCACCTCGCGGCGGATCGCCTCGATCTGCTTGAGGTCGTTGGTCAGCTCCACGCCATCGACCACGATGCGGCCCTGCTGGTGCTCTTCCAGGCGGTTGAGGCAGCGGATGGTGGTCGACTTGCCCGAACCGGACGGCCCGCACAGGACGATACGCTCGCCCTGGCGCACGTTCAGGTTGATGTCCTTGAGCACATGGAACTGGCCGTACCACTTGTTCACGCCCTGCATCTGGATGATGCCTTCGGGGCCGGCAGGCTGCTTGATCGCTTCACTCATTTCGAAACTCCTAACGCTTGTGGCCAGTGTCCAGCTTGCGCTCCAGGTGCATGGAGTAGCGGGACATACCGAAACAGAAAATCCAGAACACCAGGGCGGCGAACACATAGCCCTCGGTGGCCATGCCCAGCCAGGCCGGGTCAGCGGCGGCTTGCTTGACGCTGTTGAGCAGGTCGAAAAGGCCGATGATGATCACCAGGCTGGTGTCCTTGAACAGGGCGATGAAGGTGTTGACGATGCCGGGGATCACCAGCTTGAGCGCTTGCGGCAGAATCACCAGGCCCATCGCGCGCCAGTAGCCCAGGCCCATGGCCGCGGCAGCTTCGTACTGGCCCTTGGGGATGGCCTGCAGGCCACCGCGCACCACCTCGGCGACGTACGCCGACTGGAACAGGATCACCCCGATCATCGCCCGCAGCAGCTTGTCGAAGCTCATGCCTTCAGGCAGGAACAACGGCAGCATCACCGACGACATGAACAGCACGGTGATCAGCGGCACACCACGCCAGAACTCGATGAAGGTGACGCAGACCACCTTCACCGCAGGCATCCTCGAACGCCGCCCGAGGGCCAGCAGAATGCCCAGCGGCAAGGCACCGACGATGCCCACGGTGGCGATCACCAGGGTCAGCATCAGCCCGCCCCACTGGCTGGTGGCGACGTTGCTCAGGCCCAGCAGGCCACCGTGCAGCAAGGTGTAGGCGAGCACCGGGTACAGCACCAGGAAGCCCAGGCCATAGACGGCCTTGCGCGGGAAGCGCTTGATGAACAACGGCGCGGCACCCAGCACGGCCAGCCACACGGTGAGATCGACGCGCCAGCGCAGCTCGACCGGGTAGTAGCCGTACATGAACTGGCCAAAGCGCTGCTGCACGAACACCCAGCAGGCGCCATCCTTTGTGCAGTCGGCCCGGGTAGTGCCGACCCAGTTGGCGTCGATCAATGCCCATTGCACCAACGGTGGCACGATCAGCCACACCAGGTACACGGCGAACAGCGTCAGCAGGGTGTTGAGCCAGCTGGAGAACAGGTTTGCACGCATCCATGCGAGCACGCCGACGGTTTTCACCGGTGGCGGCATATCGGGTTTGAAAACATGGGCATTCACGGGCGTATCCTCACCGCTCGATCAGCGCAATGCGCTTGTTGTACCAGTTCATCAGCAGCGAAATGCTGATGCTGATGGCGAGATAGACACTCATGGTGATGGCGATCACCTCGATGGCCTGGCCGGTCTGGTTGAGCACGGTACCGGCGAACAGCGAAACCATCTCCGGGTAGCCGATACCGGCCGCCAGCGACGAGTTCTTCGCCAGGTTCAGGTACTGGCTGGTCAGCGGCGGAATGATCACCCGCAGTGCCTGGGGGATGATCACCTTGCGCAGGGTCGGGCCATCACGCAGGCCGAGCGAGTGGGCGGCCTCGGTCTGGCCGTGGCTCACCGAACGAATGCCCGAACGCACGATTTCGGCAATGAACGCTGCGGTGTAGATGGTCAACGCCAGCGTCAGCGCCAGCAGCTCGGGGATCAGCACCCAGCCACCAACGAAGTTGAAGCCCTTGAGCTGCGGCACTTCCCAGTGCACCGGGCTGCCGAACAGCAATGCGCAGGCGCCAGGAATGGCGATCAGCAGCGCCAGCCCCACCCAGAACTTGTGGAACGGCTCGCCGGTCTCGTCGAAGCGTTTGTTGGCGTAACGCACCATCACCACGATCGCCACCAGCGCCAGCACCAGGGCGACGACGAACGGCCAGAAGCCCTCCGCCATGGAGGCACCGGGCATGTTCAGGCCACGGTTGCTGATGAAGAAGGTGTCGTCGATGTTGATGCTGCCCCGTGGCCCCGGCAGGGTCAGGAACACCGCGAAGTACCAGAACAGGATCTGCAGCAGCGGCGGGATGTTGCGGAAGGTTTCCACATACACGGTCGCCAGCTTGCTGATCATCCAGTTCGGCGACAGCCGCGCCACACCGATGATGAAGCCGAGCACGGTCGCCAGGATGACGCCGATGAAGGTCACCAGCAGCGTATTGAGCAGGCCGATGACGAACACCCGCGCATAGCTGTCGGACTCCACGTAGGGGATCAGGTGCTGGGCAATACCGAAGCCGGCACTGCGGTCGAGAAAGTCGAAGCCCGAGGTGATACCCCGGTGTTGCAGGTTGGTTTGCGTGTTGTGGAACAAGTACCAGCCCAGGCCGACCACGAAGACGATCGTGAGGATCTGGAACAGCCACGCGCGCACACGCGGATCGTTAAGGGACAAGCCCTTGGGTGCGCCGATTTGATTTTGCATGAAGTGCCCCGGACAGTAGGGATTCGAACAGCCTGCGGCGGCGGGATGCCGCCGCAGGGTGCAGCCATCAGCGCACAGGTGGCGCGTACTGGATGCCGCCGTTGTTCCACAGGGCGTTCATGCCACGGTCGATCTTCAGGTCGGTGCTCTGGCCCAGGTTCTTCTCGAACACTTCGCCATAGTTGCCGACTTGCTTGACGATCTGCACTACCCAGTCCTTGGGCAGCTTGAGGTCCTTGCCGTACTCGCCATCCGCGCCCAGCAAGCGGGCGACGTCCGGGTTCTTGGTGGCCTTGGCCTCGGCCTCGACGTTCTTCGAGGTGATGCCGGCCTCTTCGGCGTTGAGCATGGCGAACAGGGTCCACTTGACGATGCTGAACCAGTCTTCGTCGCCTTTACGCACCACCGGGCCCAGCGGTTCCTTGGAAATGGTTTCCGGCAGGACCACGTAGTCGGTCGGCGCAGCCAGCTTGGAGCGCTGGGCGAACAGCTGCGACTTGTCCGAGGTCAGCACGTCGCAACGGCCAGACTCCAGCGACTTGGCGCTCTCGTCAGAGGTGTCGAAGGTGATCGGGGTGTACTTCAGGTTGTTGGCACGGAAGAAGTCCGACACGTTCAGTTCGGTGGTGGTACCGGCCTGGATGCAGATGGTCGCGCCGTCGAGCTCCTTGGCGCTGGAAACGCCAAGCTTCTTGTTGACCAGGAAGCCAACGCCGTCATAGTAGGTGACGCCGGCGAACACCAGGCCCATGCCGGCATCGCGCGAGCTGGTCCAGGTGGTGTTGCGCGACAGCACGTCGACTTCGCCCGACTGCAACGCGGTGAAGCGTTCCTTGGCGTTGAGCTGGCTGAACTTGACCTTGGTCGCGTCACCGAACACGGCGGCGGCCACGGCGCGGCAGACGTCGGCGTCGATACCCACGATCTTGCCCTGCGCATCAGGTACCGAGAAGCCTGGAAGACCGTCGCTCACGCCACACTGGACGAAGCCCTTCTTCTTTACCGCATCGAGGGTGGCGCCGGCCTGGGCGGTGCTCACGGCGCCCAGTGCAGCGGCAGCGGTCAGGACTGCCAGGGTGGTTTTCAACATCTTCATTCACAACCTCCAAATCGCTCTTGTTGTACGAGCCGGAATTGCACCGCACCCTTATGAGGCGCATCCGACCCTTGTTGGCTTGTTATTGGGTCAATTGGCGCAATGGGCTGTTCTGTGACAGCCTTCGCGTGCAAAGGGTGTTACCGTCACGGCCTGCCCTTTGCATCGAATGAAGAATTGCAAAGCGCGTACCAGATTTGTTGGCTGTAGCGTTTAAGCGCTCGTCAAGTAGGGAAAGTTGTATCGTTGCGACATTCTCTTTCTGTCAGATAATTCCTACGCCTTGTTTTCACGCACCTTTATGAAAGGCACGCACACTTTCGGAGCAGTCATGACCAACCCGCTGATTCTCGAACCCCAGAAAACCGCTGACGCCTGTGTGATCTGGTTGCACGGTTTGGGTGCCGACCGTTACGACTTCCTACCTGTTGCCGAATTCATGCAGGAACGCCTGCTCAGCACCCGCTTCGTCATGCCCCAGGCGCCGACCCGCCCGGTGACCATCAACGGCGGCTATGCCATGCCTAGCTGGTACGACATCAAGGCCATGACCCCGGCCCGCGCCATCGATGAAGCGCAGCTGGATGAGTCGGCCGAACAGATCATCGGCCTGATCAAGGCCGAACAGGCCAAGGGCATCAACCTGTCGCGGATTTTCCTCGCCGGCTTCTCCCAGGGCGGCGCAGTGGTACTGCACACTGCCTATATAAAGTGGCAAGAAGCGCTGGGCGGCGTGATTGCCCTCTCCACCTATGCCCCGACCTTCACCGACAGCCACCAGCTCAGCGCCTGCCAGCAACGCACCCCGGCCCTGTGCCTGCACGGCGTGCACGACCCGGTGGTGATTCCGTCCATGGGCCGTACCGCGTTCGAATACCTCAATACCTGGGGCGTTGCCGCACGCTGGCACGAATACCCGATGGAACACGAAGTGGCGGTCGAGGAACTGAGCGACATCCACGACTGGCTGAGCAAGCAATTGCAATAAGCCAACCCATTTGTAGTTGTGGGAGTTTTCCCCTACGCCGCGCCCAGATCTTGCATTACACTGCCCGGCGTACATTCCTTAACCAGTTGATGAGACGATCGTGCTCAAGGCACTCAAGAAAATATTCGGCAAAGGAGACGCCGCGCCCCAGGCCGTCGCTCCTGCTGCCAGCGTGACGCCAGCGGCGCCCGCGCCCACTGCCGAGGCCCGGCCCGCCCCCGAACCGGCCGCACCTCGCGCCAAACCCGCCGCCAAGCCCGCCGCCAAGGCAGAAGCACCCGCCGATGCCCCAGCGCCCACCGACAGGCCGGCCAAGGACAAACCACGTCGCGAACGCAAGCCCAAGCCTCAGGCGAGCCTGTGGAAGCCGGAAGACTTCGTGGTCGAGCCGCAGGAAGGCAAGACCCGCTTCCACGACTTCAAGCTCTCCAACGAGCTGATGCACGCCATCCACGACCTCGGTTTCCCGTACTGCACGCCGATCCAGGCGCAGGTACTGGGTTATACCCTGCGTGGCCAGGACGCCATCGGTCGCGCCCAGACCGGTACCGGCAAGACGGCGGCGTTCCTGATTTCGATCATTTCCCAGCTGCAGCAGACGCCACCGCCCAAAGAGCGCTACATGGGCGAGCCGCGCGCGCTGATCATCGCGCCGACCCGCGAGCTGGTGGTGCAGATCGCCAAGGATGCCGTCGCCCTGACCAAGTACACCGGCCTGAACGTGATGAGCTTCGTTGGCGGCATGGACTTCGACAAGCAGCTCAAGGCCCTGGAAGCTCGCCACTGCGACATTCTGGTAGCCACCCCCGGCCGCCTGCTGGACTTCAACCAGCGCGGCGAAGTGCACCTGGACATGGTCGAGGTGATGGTGCTGGACGAAGCCGACCGCATGCTCGACATGGGCTTCATCCCCCAGGTCCGGCAGATCATCCGCCAGACCCCACCGAAGAGCGAACGCCAGACCCTGCTGTTCTCCGCCACCTTCACCGACGACGTGATGAACCTGGCCAAGCAGTGGACCACCAACCCGGCGATCGTCGAGATCGAGCCGGAGAACGTCGCCAGCGAAACGGTCGAGCAACACGTGTATGCGGTGGCCGGCAGCGACAAGTACAAGCTGCTGTACAACCTGGTGACCCAGAACAAGTGGGAACGGGTGATGGTGTTCGCCAACCGCAAGGACGAGGTGCGGCGCATCGAGGAAAAACTCGTGCGCGACGGCATCAATGCCGCGCAGTTGTCGGGTGATGTGCCACAGCACAAGCGTATTCGTACCCTCGAGAGCTTCCGTGAAGGGCGCATCACCGTGCTGGTGGCCACCGATGTGGCCGGGCGCGGGATTCACATCGACGGCATCAGCCACGTGATCAACTTCACCCTGCCGGAAGACCCGGACGACTACGTGCACCGCATCGGCCGTACGGGCCGTGCAGGCACCAGCGGTGTGTCGATCAGCTTTGCCGGTGAGGATGATTCCTACCAGCTGCCGGCGATCGAAGAGCTGCTGGGGCGCAAGATCAAGTGCGAGATGCCGCCGGACGAACTGCTCAAACCAGTACCGCGCAAGCACCACTGATTTGCGCTGGATTCTTCGCGGGTAAACCCGCTCCCACAGGGTTCTCTACAGGACCTGAGGACAGCGGTTTACCTGTGATAACCAAGTCTTGAAGGCTGTGGATATCCCTGTGGCAGCAGGTTCACCCGCGAACCGGGGCAACGCCCCGGCCATCAAACAGAGGATCTACCAGCGCCCTGCGGCATCCTGGTCACTCTGTTTGCCTTCTACCCAGCGCGGCCCTTCCTGGGTATTTTCCTTCTTCCAGAACGGCGCCCGGGTCTTCAGGTAGTCCATGATGAAGTTGCAGGCATCGAACGCCGCCTGCCGATGGGCACTGGCCACGCCGACAAAGACGATCGGCTCACCCGGCTCCAGCGCACCGATGCGGTGCAGCACCTCGACCTTGAGCAACGGCCAGCGCTGCTCGGCCTCGACCACGATCTTGGCCAGGGCCTTCTCGGTCATGCCCGGGTAATGTTCGAGGAACATCCCCGCCACGTCGCGACCATCGTTGAAATCACGTACATAGCCGACGAACCCGACCACGGCGCCGACGCCGACATTGGCCGCATGCATGGCATTGACCTCGGCCCCAGGGTCGAACGCCCCTTGCTGCACTCGCACTGCCATGTTCAGCCTCCGGTCACCGGTGGGAAGAACGCGACGTCATCACCCTCTTCCAGCGGCTCGTCGAGCCGGCACAGCTCTTCGTTGCGCGCGCACATCAGGTTCTGTTCGGCCAGCACCGCATACGGCCCACCTTTGGCCACCAGCGCCTGGCGCACATCGTCGAGCACCTTGAATTCGCCTTCCAGGCGCTCGGCATCGACGCCCAGCAACTCGCGGTAACGGGCGAAGTACATCACCTTGACCTTCATCATGCCTCCACCTTGTAGTGCCCGCTCTTGCCACCCACCTTTTCCAGCAGGCGCACCTGTTCGATGACCATGCCCTTGTCCACGGCCTTGCACATGTCGTAGATCGTCAGCGCAGCGACGCTGGCGGCGGTCAGCGCCTCCATCTCGACGCCGGTCTGCCCGGCCAGCTTGCAGCGGGCGACAATGCGCACCGCGTCCTGGCCTTCGGCGCTCAGTTCGACCTTGACGCTGGTCAGCATCAGCGGGTGGCACAGCGGGATCAGGTCGCTGGTCTTCTTCGCCGCCTGAATACCGGCAATGCGCGCCACGGCGAACACATCGCCCTTGGGATGCTCGCCGTCGACGATCATCTGCAAGGTCTGCGGCAACATGCGCACGCGCGCTTCGGCCACGGCCTCGCGCTCGGTCACGGCTTTTTCAGTGACGTCGACCATGTTGGCGCGCCCCTGGGAATCAAGATGAGTCAGCACTGCTCTGCTCCTGTGAAGGGAACAGAGAGTGTAAACCCGTGGGTCAGGTTTGCGCAGAGGAAAAAACCGGGCGGCGTACCGCCCGGCTGCACCAGGTTACAGATGCGACTCGGCGTACTCGGCCAGCACCGAGCGTGGCACACCCTGCAGGGTGATGTGCACACCATGGGGGAAGTCCTTGAAGCGCTCGGTGAGGTAGGTCAGGCCCGAGCTGGTCGCGGACAGGTAAGGCGTATCGATCTGTGCCAGGTTGCCCAGGCACACCACCTTGGAACCGGAACCGGCCCGGGTGATGATGGTTTTCATCTGGTGCGGCGTGAGGTTCTGGCACTCGTCGATCAGGATCAGGCTCTGCTGGAAGCTGCGCCCACGGATGTAGTTCAGCGACTTGAACTGCAGCGGCACGCGTTCGAGGATGTACTCGACGCTGCCATGGGTGCTTTCGTCGTCCATATGCAAGGCTTCGAGGTTGTCGGTGATGGCGCCCAGCCAAGGCTCCATCTTCTCCGCCTCGGTGCCCGGCAGGAAGCCGATCTCCTGGTCCAGCCCCTGCACGCTGCGGGTGGCGATGATGCGCCGGTAGCGCTTGCTGACCATGGTCTGCTCGATGGCCGCGGCCAGGGCCAGGATGGTCTTGCCGGAGCCGGCGGCGCCGGTCAGGTTGACCAGGTGGATATCCGGGTCGAGCAAGGCGAACAGCGCCAGGCTCTGATGAATATCCCGCGGCTTCAGGCCCCAGGCTTCCTGGTGCAGCAAGGGTTCCTGGTGCAGGTCGAGCAACAGCAGTTCGTCGTTACGGATGCCTTTTACCCAGCCGACGAACCCTTGTTCGTCAATGATGAACTCGTTGATGTGCACCGCTGGCAGGTTGTCGATCATCTGCACCCGATGCCAGGTGCGTCCACGCTCCTGGCGGGTATCGACCTTGCTGACGCGGTCCCAGAACGACCCGCTGACCGAGTGATAGCCCTTGGACAGCAAGGAAACGTCGTCGACCAGCTGGTCGGTGCTGTAGTCCTCGGCGGCAATCCCGCAAGCGCGCGCCTTCAGGCGCATGTTGATGTCTTTGGTGACCAGCACCACGTCCAGGTCGGTGCGCCGGCTGCGTACGTCGAGCAGGGTATTGATGATGATGTTGTCGTTGAGGTTTTCCGGCAGCAGCTTGCTGGGCTCGTTGCGCGGGCTCATCAGGATCGACAGGTAACCCTTGGGCCCGCTCTTGCCACGCTGGATCGGCACGCCCTGCTCGACATCGCTGGGCGAAGCGTCACCGAGGGTCTGGTCGATCAGGCGGATGGCCTGGCGACATTCGGCAGCAATGCTCTGTTTACCGGTCTTGAGCTTGTCGAGTTCCTCCAGCACCGTCATCGGTATGGCGACGTGATGCTCCTCGAAGTTGAGTAATGCGTTGGGGTCGTGAATCAGGACGTTGGTATCGAGCACATAGAGGATTGGCTTGCTGGAGGAAGGGGTGCGTCCTTGGTCATCCATACTCGGTCACCTTATGTCGAAGCCACACGGCACGCTCTGTAGTGCGCCGCAGAGTGACCGCCGTTCTCCCCGTATCCGCGTTGCTACGGCCGGGAAGCGTACCTGGCAAGGTGGGCCTGGATGACGCCACCTGTGCTGCAGGAATCGGCTGTCTGGTTTCTTCATACCGCAAAAGCCATAACCGAAAAAAGCATTTTTACGCAATTTTGATGTTTATTTTTCCGATTGACGAAGAGCGCTTGGCGGCAACCCCGGACGGGACTACAGTCAGAAGTCACACCCTCTATTCGCGATCAGCGTAATCGCGGCAGTTCTCCCAGCCGATCCCGCTTTGCACCGTGCTCTGCAGCAGCCACTCGACCGCCGGCTGCGCCTTGGGCAGGCTGTCATGGAACTGGATCACCCCTTTGCGCCAGAGCAGCATCAAGGTCAACACACGCTGGGCCGAAGCTTCGGCGGTCAGCGGGCCATCATCCTGAGCATCGATATCCCATAGCGACACCCGCAGCTGCTGGCTGGCCATGAAGGCCTCGCCGTCGGCCCGGCGCTGGCCATAGGGCGGGCGGAACAAGGGCACGTATTGCGCCGGCAGGTCGGCCTGGACCCGGGCCTGGGCGCGCTTGATCGAGTCCTGCCAGCCCTGCCACTGAGCGTGAGAGCGATATTCCCAACCCTGGATGCCCACGCATTGGCCGGCGTAGAGCTGGCTCAGCGCATTGGCCGCGCCGGTATCGCGCCGCTGCTGCAGGCGATTGCCCAAGACAAAGAAGGTCCCCTGCAGCTTCTGCTTGCGCAGGTATTCGGTGAGCGCGTCAGTGCTACCGCCATCGGCTCCCGGGCCACCGACGAAGGTCAGCAGGAACATGCGATCGTTCAGTTCATCGCCATTGCGCTCGCGGCTGGACAGGCGCTCGACCTCGCTGCTGGTCTGCGGCAGCAACGCTGCCTTGCGCAGCTGTTCGTCCAGATAACGCACATGGAACTGATGACTGGGTTCGATCCAACCTGTGTAGAACGTGCCGACTTCTGTGGCGAACGTCGCCGCTCTGGTGCGCAAGTCGGCGATGGATTCGAGCAGGTAGCAGAACGAGGCATCCTGTTCGCAACTGCGCTGAGCCTGCTGGTAGCCCTGCCACAAGCGCTGCCACATCTGCGCCCGCAGCGCGCGGATTTTCTGCAGGTTGATCTGCCGCAGCCCCAACCGCGCAGCCAGCGCGCCATCATCGAGCAGCTCGCTTTCATGCAGCACCTGGGCAAATGACAGGATCTCGGCCCGCGAGGCGACGTCGAACAGCACCGGGCTGTCCAGTTGCTCGGGCCACTGGCTGCGGTCGAGGCTGGCCGGGGGCATGGGGGCAGCCTGGGCGGCCAGGCTCAACAAGGTGGCCAGCAAGGCCCCGGCAATGCGCACGATCGGTCTCTCCGTGACAGCCAAAACGCGCACTATAGCGCCTGCTTCGGCGATGGTCTGTGACTATTGTCGCCATAGTTTGGCGTTACCGGCCGTGATCCGTAGAATTCACCGCAACGATTTCAGGAGCCGACCCGATGCTGACGGTGATTTCCCCCGCCAAGACCCTCGACTACGACACCGCACCGGTGACCGAGCGTTTCACCCTGCCGCAATACCTGGACGATTCCCAGGAACTGATCCTGCAGCTGCGCGAACTGTCGCCGGCGCAAATCAGTGAGCTCATGCACCTGTCCGACAAGCTCGCCGGGCTCAATGCCGCACGTTTTGGCAGCTGGACTCCAGACTTCACCCCAGCCAACGCCAAGCAGGCGCTGCTGGCGTTCAAAGGTGACGTGTACACCGGCCTGGATGCCGAAACCCTCGGCGAGGACGATTTCAGCTATGCCCAGGAGCATCTGCGCATGCTCTCCGGGCTGTATGGCCTGCTGCGCCCGCTCGACCTGATGCAGCCCTACCGCCTGGAAATGGGCACCAAGCTGGCAAACACCCGCGGCAAGGACCTGTATGCCTTCTGGGGAACGCGTATCAGCGAATGGCTGAACCAGGCACTGGCCGACCAGGGCGACGAGCTGCTGCTGAACCTGGCCAGCAACGAGTACTTCAGCGCGGTGAAACGCAGCGCGCTGAAGGCCCGGGTGATCAACGTCGACTTCAAGGACCTGAAGAACGGCCAGTACAAGATCATCAGCTTCTACGCCAAGAAAGCCCGCGGGATGATGAGCCGTTTCGTGATCCAGGAACGGGTCAACGACCCGGAGCAGCTCAAGCAGTTCGATGTGCAGGGCTATTACTACAGTGCCGAGCAGTCCAAGCCGGATCACCTGGTGTTCCTGCGCGATCACCCTGAGCAGTGATGAAGGCTGCCGTGGGATCTACCTGGGATCTGCAGCGCCTGTGAGATCGAGCGCCGCCCGCGCGGCGCATCGCGAGCGTTGCTCGCTCCTACGTTCGTTTCGGGCCAGTAACCCCTGTGACAGGCGCGCGCGACCGCCCTGTTGGTACGACGCGATGTCGCGCCATGCGCCAAGACGTTCGCGCGCGAATCCCCCAGAAATAACTGGCCCGAAACAAACGTAGGAGCGAGCAAAGCTCGCGATGCGCCGCGCGGGCGGCGCTCGATCTGCGACGCGCCGAAACTACATCGGCGAACTCCCGCCCCACTCCTCCCTCCCGCCCTGCAACAGGGCAAGCTTCAAAGCGCCATCAAGTCATTATTTCGACGCCAAAAAACTAGCACCCTCCTCTATATCGCCAAACGCCATAAGACCGTTCGTACTTTTTTGACGAATTTTGAAAAAATTTTTTGCATGGTGGCATAACAACAGCGCTCCTCAGGCCCGTCCTTTATATCCGGGGGTGAAACTGTTGTGTGCTATCAAAGTGAAAGTATTTGCCACTGAAAAATTATTTAGAAATCTTTCATGGAGGCGAAACCCAGCCAGGAACTTCTCCTGCGAGCCACCGCTCATAGTGCCGTAACGAATTTCATGCCCCAGGGCTGTGAGAGATGACTTACAGATGACAAGCGGCAGGTATCCATTACCAGCCCCTTAAACTTAGAAAGGTGTAACGGGCTCTTCGGAAACCCCGGATCACGGAGGACATACGCGCCCTTAAAATCGTCCTAGTGGTTGATTTCAAAGGATTTATTCACTTGAAAGAACAAGCACAGCAACGCGCCAAGTAGCGCTTTGCAATAAAGACGGCTGCATCTCAGGGCACGCCTTTTTAATACTGGCAATTAACTGCCAACTTTTAGTGCACAACTTTGTGCGCGACGGATTTATTCATGCCTGCGCTCGGCGAAGTGAGCTTTTCGCCATGGACCCGTGCGCCCGAAAACTGTTGTTAATCAACCCAGTCCGGCTCTTCCCGGAGGAGCTGGCGTGATAAACACATGAGGTGATAGCGATGCGTATCAGCATCTTTGGTTTGGGTTATGTGGGTGCGGTCTGTGCAGGCTGCCTGACGGCGCGAGGCCATGACGTGATTGGTGTGGACGTGTCCAAGACCAAGATCGACCTGATCAATCAGGGCAAGTCGCCGATTGTCGAACCTGGCCTGGAAGCACTGCTGCAGCAAGGCATCGCCAATGGCCGCCTGCGTGGCACCACCGACTTCGCCGAGGCCATCCGTGCCAGCGACGTGTCGATGATCTGCGTCGGCACCCCGAGCAAGAAAAACGGCGACCTGGGCCTGGAATACATCGAGTCGGTGTGCCGCGAGATCGGTTACGTCCTGCGCGACAGCGAACGCCGCCACACCATCGTGGTGCGCAGCACCGTGCTGCCAGGCACCGTGAAGAACGTGGTGATCCCGATCCTCGAAGACTGCTCGGGCAAAAAGGCCGGCGTCGACTTCGGCGTCGCGGTCAACCCTGAGTTCCTGCGCGAAAGCACCGCGATCAAGGACTACGACCACCCACCGATGACCGTCATCGGTGAATTCGACAAGGCCAGCGGCGACGTGCTGCAAACCTTGTACGAAGAGCTCGACGCACCGGTCATCCGCAAGCCGATCGAAGTGGCCGAGATGATCAAGTACACCTGCAACGTGTGGCACGCCACCAAGGTTACCTTCGCCAACGAGATCGGCAACATCGCCAAGGCCGTCGGCGTCGATGGCCGTGACGTGATGGACGTGGTCTGCCAGGACAAGGTGCTGAACCTGTCGCAGTACTACATGCGCCCAGGCTTCGCCTTCGGCGGCTCGTGCCTGCCGAAAGACGTGCGCGCCCTCACCTACCGCGCAGCTTCCCTCGATGTACGCGCACCGCTGCTCGACTCGCTGATGCGCAGCAACGAATCGCAAGTGCAGAACGCCTTCGAGCTGATCGAAGCCCACGACAAGCGCAAGGTCGCCCTGCTTGGCCTGAGCTTCAAGGCCGGCACCGACGACCTGCGCGAGAGCCCGCTGGTGGAACTGGCCGAACGCCTGATCGGCAAGGGCTACCAGCTGGATATCTACGACGAGAACGTCGAGTACGCCCGCGTCCACGGGGCGAACAAAGAGTACATCGAGTCGAAGATCCCGCACGTCTCGTCGCTGCTCAACGCCGACTTCCAGAAGGTCATCGCCGACGCCGACATCATCGTCCTGGGCAACCGTGACGAGCAGTTCCGCGCCCTTGCCGAGCAAGCGCCGGAAGGCAAGCAGGTGATCGACCTGGTCGGCTTCATGGGCAAGACCACCTGCGCCACCAGTCGTACCGAAGGCATTTGCTGGTAATGCCCGACCGGGCAGCGGTGGCCTCCCCACCATCGCTGCCCACCCTTTCCCGAATTCTCGACGGATGCTGAACATGCAAAGGCTCCAGACAGTGCTGTTGCAGTGCGCCGGGTGGCTGCTCTTCATGAGTCTGCTCATGCTGATCGCCCTGGCCCTGCCAGCCGATATCTTCGACTCGCAGTCGAAGCACTTCATCTTCCTGGTCGGCGCAGTCGGCATCTGGCGCTATTCCATGGGCGCCACCCATTTCATCCGCGGCATGATCTTCCTCTACGGCGTCTACCCGTACCTGCGCCGCAAGGTGCAGAAGATGGGCGATGCCGCCGCGCCGTCGCACGTGTACCTGATGGTCACCAGCTTCCGAATCGAAGCGCTGACCACCGCCCAGGTGTACAGCTCGGTGATCCGCGAGGCGATCGAATGCGGCTACCCCACCACCGTGGTCTGCTCGCTGGTGGAGATGTCCGATGAACTGCTGGTGAAGAGCCTGTGGGCCAAGTACAACCCGCCCGCCCACGTCACCCTGGACATCGTGCGCATTGCCGGTACCGGCAAGCGTGACGGCCTGGCCTATGGCTTCCGCGCCATCTCGCGGATGCTGCCGGACGAAAATGCCGTGGTCGCGGTGATCGACGGCGACACCGTGCTCGGCGAAGGCGTGGTGCGCAAGACCGTGCCGTGGTTCAAGCTGTACCCCAACGTCGGTGGCCTGACCACCAACGAATTCTGCGAAGTGCGCGGCGGCTACATCATGAGCGAGTGGCACAAGCTGCGCTTCGCCCAGCGCCACATCAACATGTGCTCGATGGCCCTGTCCAAGCGCGTGCTGACCATGACCGGGCGCATGTCGATGTTCCGCGCCAGCGTGGTGACCAACCCCGAATTCATCGCCGACGTCGAAAGCGACTCGCTGATGCACTGGCGCCTGGGCCGCTTCAAGTTCCTTACCGGTGACGACAAGTCCAGCTGGTTCAGCCTGATGCGCCTGGGCTACGACACCTTCTACGTGCCGGATGCCGCGATCAACACGGTCGAGCACCCGCCGGAGAAAAGCTTCTTCAAGGCCAGCCGCAAGCTGATGTATCGCTGGTACGGCAACAACCTGCGGCAGAACTCCCGTGCGCTGGGCCTTGGCCTGCGCCGCCTGGGCCTGTTCACCAGCATCGTGCTGTTCGACCAGCGCGTGTCGATGTGGACCAGCCTGCTCGGCCTGACTGTGGCGGTAATCGCCAGCCTCAAGTTCGGCATGGCCTTCCTGCTGGTGTACCTGCTGTGGATCGGCATCACCCGCCTGATCCTCACCATCATGCTGCTGTGCTCCGGCCACAACGTAGGTCCGGCCTACCCGCTGATTCTCTATTACAACCAGATCGTCGGCGCGCTGATGAAGATCTACGTGTTCTTCCGCCTCGACAAGCAGTCCTGGACCCGCCAACCGACTGCCCTCAAGCGTGACCTCGCCAGTTTTCAACAATGGTTCAACACCTGGTCCTCGCGGACCATGACCTTCTCGGCTGCCAGCATCTTCGTCGCTGTGCTGTTCATGGTCGTGTGAGCCCAACCCGGATCGGAACTAACAGGAACAAACCAAGATGAATACCGCCGTGAACGTCAACGTCGTGCATGAGTCCGAAGCCCAGCGCCAACACGCCCGTGTGCGCATCCCGGCCAAGCTGCGCTTCCTCGACAAAGAGCGCCAGGCCCACGATGTGAAGGTCGACGACCTCTCCGCCGGTGGCCTGAGCTTCCACACCAAACAGCCACTGTCGGTCGGTGAAGTGCTACGCGGTCGCCTGCAGTTCACGGTCGACAACCTCGGCCTGTCGATGGACATCGAGTTCCAGGTGCGTTCCTACCAGAGCGATAGCGGCCGTACCGGCGCGCAGTTCCAGAACCTCGAACCGCGCGACATCGCCACCCTGCGCCACATCATCACCAGCCACCTGTCGGGTGAGCTGATCACCGCAGGCGACGTACTCAGCACCCTGCAGCGCGACAACTTCACCAAGGCCCGCAAACAGAAGGATGGGGGCTCCGGCCTGTCCGCCTTCGGTCGGCTCAAGGCGGTGACCGTGACCCTGGGCGTGTTCGTGGTCGGTGTGGCTGCCTTTGGCTTCGTCGCCAAGTCGCTGTACGGCATGTACTTCGTCAGCCATGCCGAAGCCGGCGTGGTGGCTGTGCCGACCACCACCGTCACCATGCCGCGCGACGGTACCGTGAACAGCCTGGCCGAAACCGGTGGGCAGATCGTCAAGGGTGCGCCGCTGGCAACCTTCACCACCAGCATGCTGGACATGCTCAAGGGCAACCTGGACGACTCGCAGCTGGAGCCGGCGAAGATCGAGGAGCTGTTCGGCAAGCAGCTCTCCGGCACCCTCACCAGCCCTTGCGATTGCGTGGTCGCCCGCCAGCTGGTGGACGACGGCCAGTACGCCGCCAAGGGCCAGCCGATCTTCCAGTTGGTGCCGCGCACCACGACCCCGATGGTCGAGGCCCGCTTCAGCTACCGCCAGTTCGACGAGGTCAAGCCTGGCACCCGGGTCAACTTCCAGGTAGCCGGCGAAGACGAAGCTCGCACCGGCCAGATCGTCAGCAGCGCCAGCCTCAACAGCGAAGACCTGGCCTCCGACATCCGCGTGCAGATCAAGCCAGACAGCGCCATGCCGGCCGAACTGGCCGGGCGCCCTGCCTCGGTCAACAGCGACCGTGGCCCTTCGCTGAACTGGCTGATCGACAAAGCCGTGGCCCGTGGCCTGTAAGAGGATCGGACAATGATCTCTGAAATCAACGCGACCTCTGTGGGAGCGGGCTTGCCCGCGAAGAGGCCAGCAGGGTCAACGTCGTCGGCAGTGGCAGTTCGCGGGCAAGCCCGCTCCCACAGGGTCCGAGTTAACCTTGGAATGTGTGCATTGGCTGCAGCCATCACACTGGCCGGCTGTGCGGGCCTGCCCGACCAGCGCCTGGCCAACGAAGCCCTCAAGCGCGGCGACACCGCGCTGGCCGAGCGCAACTACAAGGCCCTGGCCGACCTGGGCTACAGCGACGCGCAGGTGGGCCTGGCCGACATCAAGGTGGCCACCCGTGACCCGGCGAAAATCCGCGAAGCCGAAGCCACCTACCGCGCTGCCGCCTCCACCTCGCCACGTGCCCAGGCGCGCCTCGGCCGCCTGCTGGTGGCCAAGCCCGACAGCACCCAGGTCGAACGTGAAGAGGCCGAAACCCTGCTCAAGCTCGCCGCCAAGCAAGGTGAAAGCAATACCCTGATCCCACTGGCGATGCTCTACCTGACCTACCCGCAGAGCTTCCCCAAGGTCAACGCCCAGCAGCAGATCGACCAGTGGCGCGCCGCCGGCAACCCGGAAGCGGGCCTGGCCCAGGTGCTGCTGTATCGCACCCAGGGCACCTACGACCAGCACCTGGGTGACGTCGAGAAAATCTGCAAGGCCGCGCTGAACACCACCGACATCTGCTACGTCGAGCTGGCCACCGTCTACCAGAAGCGCGGCCAGGCCGAGCAACAGGCCGCCCTGCTCGGCCAGCTGAAATCCGCCTATGCCCGCGGCGCGGTGCCGGCCACCCGAGTCGACAGCGTCGCCCGCGTGCTGGCTGACCGCAGCCTCGGCCAGACCGACGAAAAAACCGCCAAGGACCTGCTCGAACAGGTCGCCCCGGCCAACCCGGCGTCCTGGGTCAGCCTGGCGCAGCTTTTGTACGACTTCCCCGAACTGGGCGACACCGACCAGCTGATGGCCTACATCGACAAAGGCCGCGAAGCCGAACTGCCACGCGCCGAACTGCTGCTGGGCCGCCTCTATTACGAAGGCAAGACCTTGCCTGCCGATGCGGTGAAGGCCGAACAACACCTGCAGGCTGCCGCCGATGCCGGCGAAATCAGCGCCCACTACTACCTCGGCCAGCTGTATCGCCGTGGCTACCTGGGCAAGGTCGAGCCGCAGAAGGCCGTGGACAACCTGCTGGCTGCCGCCCGTGGCGGCCAGAACAGCGCCGACTACGCCCTCGCCCAGCTGTTCAGCGAAGGCCACGGCATCCGCCCGCAACCGGGCAACGCCTGGGTATTCGCCCAGCTGGCCCAGGCCAACCCGACGCCACAGTCCAGCGAGCTGCTGCAACAGCTCGACCAGCAACTCACGCCTGACCAGCGCAGCCAGGCGCAGAGCCTGCTGGCGCAGGAAAAGCAGGCCCGCGGCAGCATGGTTCAGGGCGCCAACAGCACCCTGGCCCTCGAAGCCCTGCAAGACGACGAAAAAGAAGTAGAAGGTGAGGACTCGCTATGACGCTCAATCCATTCGTGAAAGCCGGCATCGGCCTGAGCTTCGCCCTGCTGTGGTCCTGCCCGACCCTGGCGGAAATGACCGCTGAAAAGAACTTCGGCCTGGATGTGAAAATCACCGGCCAGTCAGAAGACGACCGTGACCTCGGCACCCGCCCTGGCGGCGACGTCAACGGCCTGGGCCTCGACCTGCGCCCCTGGGTATATGGCGAACGCGGCAACTGGAGCGCCTACGCCATGGGCCAGGCGGTCACCGCCACCGATACCATCGAAACCGACACCCTGCGCCAGAACGACGACGGCACCAGCACCGACACCGCCGCCGACGGCCGCAAGCAGGACAAGAGCTACCTGGCCATGCGCGAGTTCTGGGTCGGCTACAGCGGCCTCACCGCCTACCCGGGCGAACAGCTGCGCCTCGGCCGCCAGCGGCTGCGCAGCGACGACGGCATGTGGCGCGACACCAACATCGAAGCGCTGAACTGGACCTTCGACACCACCCTGCTCAAGGCCGACCTGGGCGTGGCCCAGCGCTTCAGCGAGTACCGCACCGACCTCACCGAGCTGGCCCCGGAAGACAAGGACCGCACCCACATCTACGGCAACGTCGCCACGCAGTGGACCCCTGGCCACTGGGTCGGCCTGCGCGCCCACCACACCCATGACAGCGGCAGCCTGAAGAACCCGGGCGAGACCGTCGACGCACTGGACAAGCGCCGCACCGGCGACCTCACCTGGCTGGGCCTGGAAGCCAACAGCGACGCCTACAACTGGCGCAACGACCACACCGTCAACTACTGGGGCAGCGTCACCTGGCTGACCGGTGACCGCGACACCCTGAGCAGCCAGACCGTCGGCGACCAGACCGTGGCCACCGGCAAGCAGAGCGGCAACGTCAACGCCTGGGCCACCGACCTCGGCATCCGCCTGCGCCTGGACCCGCAATGGCAGGTCGGTGCCGCCTACGCCCGCGGCAGCGGCGGCGGTGGTGACGACGGTTCGAACAACTTCGAACAGACCGGCCTGGAGAGCAACCGCTCCAATTTCACCGGTACCCGTTCACGCGTGCACCGCTTCGGCGAAGCCTTCCGCGGCGAGCTGGGCAACCTGCAGGCGGCCACCCTGTTCGCCTCCTGGCAGCTGCGCGACGACTACGACGCCAGCCTCATCTACCACAAGTTCTGGCGTGTCGACGGCAATCAGAACATCGGTTCCAGCGGCATCAACGCTGTGGTCAACGACGACGGCGTGAACCGCCCACTGGTCGATGGCGAAAAAGACCTCGGCCAGGAAATGGACGTGGTCGTCACCAAGTACTTCAAGCAAGGCCTGCTGCCGGCTTCGATGAGCCAGGCAATCGACGAGCCCTCCGCCCTGGTGCGCCTGCGTGCCGGCGTGTTCAAGCCGGGCGACGCCTACGGCAAGGAAGCGGACTCGTACATGCACCGTGCCTTCGTCGACGTGATCTGGCGCTTCTGAGGCCGGGAGAAACCTGATGAACCTTCACCCGCACTTACGTCACAGCCTTCTGGCCAGCGCTCTGCTGCTGGCCAGTGGCCTGGCTGTCGCCGCAGAGCCCCAGGTGATCGCCAAGGAGCTGCAGCAGGCCAAGACCTACACCGTGGCCAGCGCCCCGATCGAGCCGCTGCAGATGGACCCGCCGAAACTGCCCGACCTGAGCGGCTACACCGCCGAAGCGGTGCAGAAGAAGATCGACCGCCGCCAGAAGGGCAAGGTCAGCGTGCGCCGCATGTTCCAGGAGGACACCCTCAAGGAATTCGTCGGCGGCGACAACAAGGCCGCCGAATGGGTGCAGCGCCAGCATGGCATTCCCCAGGCGATCTTCGTCGATGACGGCCACATCGACCTGGTCGAGCTGAGCAAGAAGGTGCCCAAGCAATACCTCAGCGAAGTCGAACCTGGCGTGTATCTGGCACGCCTGCCGATCGTGGTCGGGCAGAAGGGCATTCTCGAGATCGACGGCAAGGTCAAGCAACTGCGCCTGTCCCAGGAAGGCGGCTCGTTCCTGGTCAACGACGGCAAGCTGTTCGTCACCGACACCCAGGTGACCGGCTGGCGCGAGAAGGACAACGGCCCGGCGACCTTCCGTTCGCCCAAGGAATTCCGCCCGTTCCTGCTGTCGTGGGGCGGCACCGAGACCTACATCGTCAACACCAAGATGGCCAGCTTCGGCTATGCCAAGTCCAAGTCATACGGCGTGAGCATCTCGCAGTACACGCCGAACATGTCCGAGCGCATGGGCCGCGCGGAACCGACCGGCTGGATCATCGGCTCGACGTTCAGCGACATGTGGTACGGCTTCTACTGCTACGAGACCCAGGACTTCGTGGTCAAGGACAACACCTACCACGACAACATCGTCTACGGCATCGACCCGCACGACCGTTCGCACCGCCTGATCATTGCCGGCAACACCGTGTACGGCACCAAGAAGAAGCACGGCATCATCGTTTCGCGTGAGGTCAACGACAGCTGGATCATCAACAACAAGAGCTATGACAACAAGCTCTCCGGCGTGGTGATCGACCGTAACAGCGTCAACAACCTGGTGGCCTACAACGAGATCTACCGTAACCACACCGACGGCATCACCCTGTACGAAAGCGGCGACAACCTGATCTGGGGCAACAAGCTGATCAACAACCGTCGCCACGGCATCCGCGTGCGCAACAGCGTGAACATTCGCCTGTACGAGAACGTCGCCGTGGCCAACGGCCTGGTCGGTGTGTACGGGCACATCAAGGACCTGTCCGACACCGACCGCGACATTGCCCTCGACCCGTTCGACACCAAGGTGTCGCTGATCGTGGTGGGCGGCGAGTTGGCCGCCAACGGCTCCGGCCCGCTGTCGATCGACTCGCCGCTGTCGGTCGAGTTGTACAAGGTGTCCATGCTCGCCCCGCGCAAAGCCAGCGGCATCAGCCTCAACGGCATCCTCGGCGAGCGCCAGGACGAAATCCTCGACCTGCTGGTGCGCCAGCAGAAGGCCGTGCTGATCGACCCGGTCGAACGCCAGACCGAAATGATCGATTAAGGAAGCCCAGACCATGACTCCACACCTGATGAAACTGCTGGGCCTGTCCGCCGCCCTCCTGGCCATCAGCCAGGGCGTGCGCGCAGGCGACGTGAAGGCCCCGAGCTTCACCGCCGAACCATGCTGCCAGCTGTGCCCCGAGGCGCATGACGCCAGCCGCTACACCACCCGCTATCAGCAGAATTTCACCACGCTGGTGCAGGCCCAGGGCGACTGGCTGTTCCGTACCCGCGAAGACCTGCGCACCGAGTTCAACACCACGCCGGCCGGCTACAAGCGCCTGCAGCAGGTGCACGACGCGTTCAAGAAGCGCGGTGTGGAGCTG
This sequence comes from Pseudomonas sp. LRP2-20, assembly GCF_024349685.1. Taxonomy (NCBI): domain Bacteria; kingdom Pseudomonadati; phylum Pseudomonadota; class Gammaproteobacteria; order Pseudomonadales; family Pseudomonadaceae; genus Pseudomonas; species Pseudomonas sp. LR2-20. Next base: position 5,110,186 of record NZ_AP025944.1, read on the forward strand.
GTTGTGGTCTACCAGCCGACCCGTGGCCTGGTGAACCGCAACATGCTCAACCCGGCAGAGAAGGCCGCCTTCGACTACCAGAAAGCGCTGGGCAACTACCAGGCCATGCTCAAGCGCTTCGCCAGCATGGGCTACAACGTGCCCGACCTGTCGCCGCTGACCAACGAGCAGCTGGCCGCCGCCGACCAGGGCAAGGATTTCTACTTCCGCGGTGACCAGCACTGGACGCCGTACGGCGCCGAGCGCGCGGCGAAGATCGTGGCCGACACGGTGCACAAGATGCCGGCCTTCGAAGGCATCCCGCGCAAGGAATTCGAAACCCACAAATCCGGGCGCATGGGCAAGACCGGCACCCTGCACAACGTCGCCGGCCAGCTCTGCGGCACCAGCTACGCGGTGCAGTACATGGACCAGTTCGCCACCGAGCCGAAAGGCTCGACCGGCGGCGGCGACGACCTGTTCGGTGACAGCGGCAACGCCCAGATCACCCTGGTCGGTACCAGCCACAGTGGCAAGAACTACAACTTCTCCGGTTTCCTCGAACAGTACATCGGCGCCGACGTGCTCAACGTCGCCTTCCCCGGTGGTGGCCTGGAAGGCTCGATGATCCAGTACCTGGGCAGCGAGGAATTCCAGAAGAACCCGCCGAAGATCCTCATCTGGGAGTTCTCGCCGCTGTACCGCCTGGACCAGGAAACCATCTGGCGGCAGATCCTCGCCCTGCTCGACGACGGCTGCGACGCGCGCCCGGCGCTGATGAGCGCCAGCACCACGCTCAAGCCTGGCAAGAACGAGCTGATGGTCAACGGCAAAGGCGGCGTGATCAAGGACCTGGTCAACCGCAACCTGCAGATGGACATCAAGTTCGAAGATCCTTCGGTGAAAGTGCTGCAAGCCACCCTGTGGTACCTGAATGGCCGCCACGAGGACATCAAGCTGGAGAAGCCGGAAACCTCCGACACCGACGGCCGCTTCGTCTTCCAGATGCGCGAAGACGAGGACTGGGCCAGCCAGAACCTGCTGGCCTTCGAAGTCCAGGGGCCGGAAAGCGGTACCCAGAAAGTCGAGGCCAAGCTCTGCAAACGCAACAACTTCGCCGTGCCCGCGCAGACCGCGCATGCCGGCCAGTGAGGCGACCATGACCATGCTCAAGCGAATCTTCCGCCCTGCCCTGCTCACCCTGGCCCTGTTCGGCGGCGCCGCACAGGCTGCGCTGGTGCCCCCGCAGGGTTATTACGAGGGCATCGAGAAGCTCAAGACCGGCGACGGCGGCTTCCATTGCGAGCCGGCGCCAAAGCCTTACACGGGCGCGCTGCAGTTCCGCAGCAAGTACGAAGGTTCGGACAAGGCCCGGGCGACGCTCAACGTTGCCTCGGAAAAGGCCTTCCGCAAGTCGACCGAGGACATCACCACGCTCGAGAAGGGCGTGAGCAAGATGGTCGGCCAGTACATGCGTGACGGCCGCCCGGCGCAACTCGACTGCACCCTGGCCTGGCTCGGTACCTGGGCACGCGCCGATGCGCTGCTGTCCACCGACTACAACCACACCGGCAAGTCCATGCGCAAATGGGCGCTGGGTAGCATGAGCGGTTCGTGGCTGCGCCTGAAGTTCTCCAACTCGCAGCCGCTGGCCGCGCACCGGGCCGAGGCCCAGCTGATCGAGAAGTGGTTCGCCCGCCTCGCCGAACAGACCGTGCGCGACTGGAGCAACCTGCCGCTGGAGAAGATCAACAACCACAGCTACTGGGCGGCCTGGTCAGTGATGGCCACCGCCGTGGCCACCGACCGCCGCGACCTGTTCGACTGGGCGGTGAAGGAATACAAGGTCGGCGCCAACCAGGTGGATGAGCAGGGCTTCCTGCCCAACGAGATCAAGCGTAAGCAGCGCGCCCTGGCTTACCACAACTATGCCCTGCCGCCGCTGGCGATGATCGCCAGCTTCGCCCAGGCCAATGGCGTCGACCTGCGCAGCGAGAACAATTTCGCCCTGCAGCGTCTGGGCGAAGGCGTGCTGGCGGGTGTACGCGACCCGAGCCAGTTCAAGGCTCGCGCCGGTGAGAAGCAGGACCTGACCGACCTGAAGATCGACAGCAAGTACTCGTGGCTCGAGCCCTGGTGCGCGCTGTACCACTGCGTCGGTGACACCCTGGAGCGCAAGCATGACATGCAACCGTTCAACAGTTTCCGGCTGGGCGGCGACCTGACCCGGGTCTACGACCCGAGCGCAGAAAGCAAGAAATGAGTTAACCCCGTCAAGGGATCGGAACCTGTGGGAGCGGGCTTGCCCGCGATGAAGGCACTGCGGTGCATGGCAAGGGCTTCGCCCTTGTTCGCAGGCAAGCCCGCTCCCACAGGGACCAAGGTATCTCTCACTTTTATGAGTGGGGGGTTTGGGGGGCGCTGTGCCCCGGATGCTGTGAACAATTAGGAGAACCGGGATGGTCTTCTCGTCCAACGTGTTCCTGTTCCTGTTCTTGCCGATCTTCCTCGGCCTGTACTACTTGAGCGGGCAACGCTATCGCAACCTGCTGCTGCTGGTCGCCAGCTACATCTTCTACGCCTGGTGGCGGGTCGACTTCCTCGCCCTGTTCGCCGGTGTGACCCTGTGGAACTACTGGATCGGCCTGAAAGTCGGCGCCGCCGGCGTGCGTAGCAAGCCGGCCCAGCGCTGGCTGCTGCTCGGCGTCGGCGTGGACCTGGCGATCCTCGGCTACTTCAAATACGCCAACTTCGGTGTCGAGAGCCTCAACGCGATCATTACCTCGTTCGGCCTGGAGCCGTTCATCCTCACCCACGTGCTGCTGCCGATCGGTATCTCGTTCTACATCTTCGAGTCGATCAGCTACATCATCGACGTGTACCGCGGCGACACCCCGGCCACTCGCAACCTGATCGACTTCGCGGCGTTCGTGGCGATCTTCCCGCACCTGATCGCCGGCCCTGTGCTGCGCTTCAAGGACCTGGTCGACCAGTTCAACAACCGCACCCACACCCTGGACAAGTTCTCCGAAGGCTGCACCCGCTTCATGCAGGGCTTCATCAAGAAAGTGTTCATCGCCGACACCCTGGCCGTGGTCGCCGACCATTGCTTCGCCCTGCACAACCCGACCACCGGCGACGCCTGGCTCGGCGCCCTGGCCTACACCGCGCAGCTGTACTTCGACTTCAGCGGCTACAGCGACATGGCCATCGGCCTGGGCCTGATGATGGGCTTCCGCTTCATGGAGAACTTCAAGCAGCCGTACATCAGCCAGTCGATCACCGAGTTCTGGCGGCGCTGGCACATCAGCCTGTCGACCTGGCTGCGCGACTACCTGTACATCACCCTGGGCGGCAACCGCAAAGGCACCTTCAACACCTACCGCAACCTGTTCCTGACCATGCTGCTGGGCGGCCTGTGGCACGGTGCCAACTTCACCTACATCATCTGGGGCGCCTGGCACGGCATGTGGCTGGCGATCGAGCGGGCACTGGGCATCGACACCAACCCGCAGCGCTTCAACCCGGTCAAGTGGGCCTTCACCTTCCTGCTGGTGGTGGTCGGCTGGGTGATCTTCCGTGCCGAAAACCTGCACGTCGCCGCCCGCATGTACGGCGCCATGTTCAGCTTCGGCGAATGGCAGCTGTCGGAACTCAACCGCGCCCAGCTCACCGGCCTGCAAGTGGCGACCCTGGTGATTGCCTACCTCACCCTGGCGTTCTTCGGCCTGCGCGACTTCTACCGCAATGCCAAGCCAACCGCCAAGGCCACGCCGGTGCAGGTGAATGCCGACGGCTCGATCGGCCTGGACTGGACCCGGGTCATGTCCCGCGCCCTGATCCTGCTGCTGTTCGTGGCCTCGATCCTCAAGCTTTCGGCGCAGAGCTACTCGCCGTTCCTGTACTTCCAGTTCTGAGGTGGATGACATGACCCGGACATTACGCGTCACCTATTCCCTGTCGTTCCTCGGCCTGCTGGTGGGCATGGGCGTCTGGTCCACCGGTGGCTTCGACAGTTTCCACCGTACCGAGCAGATGACCCTGCTCAACGGCAAGCTGGCCAAGGCCGCCGAGACCCACTACGACGACCAGTTCCCGATCAAGCGCCTGGGCACCAACCTATGGGCTGCGCTGGACTTCAAACTGTTCAACGAAGGCCGCCCTGGCGTGGTGCTGGGCCGCGACCAGTGGCTGTTCAGCGACGAAGAGTTCAAGCCTACCGCCGGTGCCGAGCAACTGATGCAGGACAACCTGGCGCTGATCCGCGGCGTGCGCGACACCCTGCAGCAGCACGGCAGCCAGCTGGTGCTGGCGATCATCCCGGCCAAGGCACGGGTGTATGCCGAGTACATCGGCAAGGAACAGCCGGCCAGCCTGCATGACGATCTGTACAACCGGTTCCATGCCCAGGCGCGCCAGGCCAACGTGTTCGCTCCCGACCTGATGGCAGCACTGGAACAGGCCAAGGCCCGCGGCCAGGTGTTCCTGCGCACCGACACCCACTGGACGCCGATGGGCGCCGAAGTGGTGGCGCAAGCGCTGGCCGAAGCGGTCAGCCGCCAGAGCCTGCTCAACGGTGAGCCGCAGACGTTCATCACCGAAGCCGGCAGCACCGCCCCCTACAAGGGCGACCTGACCAACTTCCTGCCGCTGGACCCGCTGTTCAGCAACCTGCTGCCGACCCCGGACAACCTGCAGCAACGCACCACCCGCCCTGCCGAAACCGAAGGCGAATCCGGCGACGCCCTGTTCGCCGACAACCAGATCCCGGTCGCCCTGGTGGGCACCAGCTACAGCGCCAACCCGCACTGGAACTTCCTCGGTGCGCTGCAGCAGGCACTGCACAGCGACGTCGCCAACTACGCCGAGGACGGCCACGGCCCGTTGCTGCCGATGCTCAAGTACATGCAGAGCGATGCCTTCAAGAACGCCGCGCCACAAGTGGTGGTGTGGGAATTCCCAGAACGTTATCTGCCAATGACCAACGACCTCAGCAGCTTCGACCCGCAGTGGATCGCGCAGCTGAAGAACGCCCGTAAATCCGAAGAAAACCTGGCCTTGTCGTCCACCCGGACGAATCACTGATCGATAGAGAGGAAATGCACATGACTACCAAGACTTCCATTGCCAAAGCCCTCACCCTCGCGGCCGGCCTTTCCCTTGCCTCCATGCAGGCCTTTGCCGGTGCCGACGCCGCCCTGTACGGCCCGACCGCGCCGAAAGGCTCGACCTTCGTGCGCCTGTACAACGCCGCCAGCGCACCGGCTGCGGCCAGCGTCGGCAACACCCAGATCAAGCAGGTTGGCGCCCAGGCCAGCAGCGACTTCAGCTTCCTGCCGGGCGGTGACTACACCGCCCAGGTCGGCGGCAAGAGCGTGCCGGTGAAGCTGGCCGCGGACAAGTACTACACCCTGGTCAACAACGCCGGTGGCACCCCGCAGCTGATCGAAGAACCACCGTTCAAGAACAAGCAGAAGGCCCTGGTGCGGGTGCAGAACCTCAGCGACCAGGCGGTGACCCTGAAGACGGCCGACGGCAAGACCGAAGTGGTGCCGTCGGTGGCTACCAAGGGCCGTGGCGAACGTGAAATCAATCCGGTCAAGGTCAACCTGGCCTTGTTCGAAGGCGACAAGAAAGTCAGCGACCTGAAACCGGTCGCCCTGGAGCGTGGCGAAGCTGCCGTGCTGTACGTAACGGGTTCCGGCAGCAACTTGTCGCCGGTGTGGGTAACTCGCCCCGTGGCTAGCAACTGATTTCCCTGCCTCATAACGACTATTGGAGAAACATGATGATCCCGGTAATTCTTTCTGGTGGTAGCGGTTCCCGTCTGTGGCCTCTGTCGCGCAAGCAGTTCCCCAAGCAGTTCCTGGCGCTGACCGGTGAACACACCCTGTTCCAGCAGACCCTCGAGCGCTTGCGCTTCGAAGGCATGGACAGCCCGATCGTGGTCTGCAACAAGGACCACAAATTCATCGTTCAAGAGCAGCTGGCTGCCCTGAAACTGGAAACCCAGGGCATCCTGATGGAGCCGTTCGGTCGCAACACAGCGCCAGCGGTGGCGATGACGGCCATGAAGCTGATCAACGAAGGCCGTGACGACTTGATGCTGGTGCTGCCCGCCGACCACGTGATCGACGACCAGAAGGCCCTGCAGCGTGCTCTGGCCCTGGCCACCGTGGCTGCCGAGCGCGGCGAGATGGTGCTGTTCGGCGTACCGGCAACCAAGCCGGAAACCGGTTACGGCTACATCCGCTCCAGCCAGGATGCTCTGCTGCCCGAAGGCGTGGCCCGGGTCGCCCAGTTCGTCGAAAAACCCGACGAGAAGCGCGCCGCCGAGTTCGTTGCCGCCGGTGGCTACTTCTGGAACAGCGGCATGTTCCTGTTCCGCGCCAGCCGCTTCCTTGAAGAGCTGAAAAAGCATGACTCCGACATCTACGACACCTGCCTGCTGGCCCTGGAGCGCAGCCAGGAAGATGGCGATGCATTGAGCATCGACGAAGCCACCTTCGCCTGCTGCCCGGACAACTCCATCGACTACGCGGTGATGGAAAAGACCCAGCGTGCCTGCGTGGTACCGATGTCGGCCGGCTGGAGCGACGTGGGCTGCTGGTCGTCGCTGTGGGAAGTGCACGACAAGGACGCCGACGGCAACGTCACCAAGGGCGACGTGGTGGTGCAGGACAGTCGCAACTGCATGATCCACGGCAACGGCAAGCTGGTGTCGGTGATCGGCCTGGAAAACATCGTCGTGGTCGAGACCAAGGACGCGATGATGATTGCCCACAAGGACAAGGTCCAGGGTGTCAAGCAGATGGTCAAGACCCTCGACGAGCGGGGCCGTAGCGAAACCCAGAACCATCTGGAAGTGTATCGCCCGTGGGGCTCGTACGACTCGGTGGACATGGGCGGCCGCTTCCAGGTCAAGCACATCACCGTCAAACCGGGCGCCAGCCTGTCGCTGCAGATGCACCACCACCGCGCCGAGCACTGGATCGTGGTGTCCGGCACCGCCGAGGTGACCTGTGACGAGAACGTGTTCCTGCTCACCGAGAACCAGTCGACCTACATTCCGATCGCCTCGGTCCACCGCCTGCGCAACCCGGGCAAGATCCCGCTGGAGATCATCGAAGTGCAGTCCGGCAGCTACCTGGGCGAGGACGACATCGAGCGCTTCGAGGATGTGTATGGACGCACCTCGACACCCGTCGACCGGGGTATTTCAGTGAAGACCATCGCGCAGTAAGCAACACCCGAGGGGCCGCCGATGCGGCCCCTTCTTTTTTGAGACCAAGCCGATTTGGCGCTACGATGGTCTGACCTGCGCAACCTAGGTCTGCCTGCCCCATGATCATCGGTGCCTTTCTCATCCTAACCTGGCTGGTGCTGCTGTTGCGCTACCCGGCCAAGGCCCTGCCGATCTCCCTGGCCGCTGTCTGTGGCCTGGGCCTGGTGGCTTTGATGGTCTTCTGGCAGGACAGTCGCGAAGCGTCGCAACTGGCGCGCCTGGACCTGCGCCTGAGCTACGCTCCCGACCACTGCCCCGCCGACCGCGCATTGCAGGTGCGCATGAAGAACGGCAACGATGTCCCGCTGAGCGAACTGCGCTGGCGGGTGGCGGCGTATGCACCGGGGGATACCGTGAACCTGGCGGAGAACACGTACAACGCACCGCGCTATCGCGGGCCGGGGGAACTGCAACCAGGGGGCGAGTGGAAGGACTGCCTGCCTCTTCCACCGCTGCGCTCTGGGTACCGCCCGCAGACTCTGGAGTTTCGTGCGGAACACCTGCAAGGTACATTTGCCAACTGATCCAGCGTCTGCTCCGGCCTCTTCGCGGGCAAGCCCGCTCCCACAGGGTTACGGCTTAGCTCAAGAACAGCTCAGTACCTGTGGGAGCGGGCTTGCCCGCGAAGAGGCCGGAGCAGGCAATCTAAAAGCCTTCAGAATAAAGGCCTCAACCATGCCCACCGTCCTGATCACCGGTTGTTCCAGCGGCATCGGCCGCGCCCTGGCCGACGCCTTTCGCGATGCCGGCTACCAAGTGTGGGCAACCGCCCGCAAGCCAGAGGACGTCGAGCGGCTGCATGCCGCCGGCTTCAGCGCCCGGCAACTGGATGTAAACGACAGCGAGGCCCTGGCGCGCCTGGCCGAGGAACTGGTAACCCTCGACATCCTCATCAACAACGCCGGCTACGGCGCCATGGGCCCGCTGCTCGACGGTGGCGTCGACGCCCTGCGCCAGCAGTTCGAAACCAACGTGTTCGCCGTGGTTGGCGTGACCCGTGCCCTGTTCCCGCTGCTGCGTCGCTCGCGTGGCTTGGTGGTGAACATCGGCAGCGTCTCGGGCGTGCTGGTCACCCCGTTCGCCGGGGCCTACTGTGCGTCCAAGGCCGCCGTGCATGCGCTGAGCGATGCCCTGCGCCTGGAGTTGGCGCCATTCGGTGTCCAGGTGATGGAAGTGCAGCCAGGGGCAATTGCCTCGCAATTCGCCAGCAATGCCCAGCGCCAGGCCGACCAGGTGCTGGCGGCGGATTCGGCGTGGTGGCCGCTGCGCGAGCATGTGCAGGCGCGGGCGCGGGCGTCGCAGGACAAGCCGACTTCAGCGGCTGAATTTGCCCAGGGAGTGTTGGCGGCAGTTGGCAAGTCACCTGTGCCGGGTGTGGTGCGGTTGGGCAATGGCAGCACGGCGCTGCCGCTGATGGCCCGCTTGCTGCCGCGACGGCTGCTGGACTGGGCCTTGCGCAAGCGCTTCGGGCTACTGCGCCCCCTTTGACATCGGAGTCGGCCTCTTCGCGGGCAAGCCCGCTCCCACAGGATCTGCGCAGTCCAATCTGTGGGAGCGGGCTTGCCCGCGAAGGGGCCGGTACAGGCAGCTACCGGTCAGGCGATGGAGCGCAACACCCCGCCATCCACCCGCAGGGCAGCCCCGGTAGTCGCGCTGGCCTGCACGGATGCCAGGTAAACCACCATGTTGGCCACCTCCTCCACCGTCGCCAGCCGCTTGATCAGCGAAGTCGGCCGGTGCTCGGCGAGGAAGTTGGCCTCCAGCTCATCGGTGCCAACACCCTGCTCCTGCGCCAGCTTGGCAAAGAAGTCGCCCACGCCTTCCGAGCGGGTCGGCCCCGGCAGCACCGAATTCACCGTCACCCCGGTTCCGGCCAAGGTCTCGGCCAGACCACGGGACACTGCCAGCAATGCCGTCTTGGTCATGCCGTAATGAATCATCTCGGTCGGGATCTGCAACGCCGACTCGCTGGACAGGAAGATCACCCGCCCCCACTTGCGCTGCGCCATGCCCTGGGCGTAGTGGCGCGACAGGCGCACGGCGCTGAGCACGTTGACATCAAAGAAGCGTTGCCAGTCGGCATCGTCGATCTCGAAGAACGGCTTGGGTTCGAAGATGCCGAGGTTGTTGACCAGGATATCGGTGTGCGGCACCTGGTCAAACAGCTTCTGCGCGCCCTCCTGGGTGCTCAGGTCGGCGGCGATGCCAATGATGCGCGCTTGCGGCAGACGCTCGCGCACGGCCTTGAGGGCGTCATCGACACGGGCCTGGGTACGGCCGTTGAGGACCACTTCGGCGCCCGCCTCGGCCAGGCCGATGGCGATGGCCAGGCCGATACCCGCCGTGGAGCCGCTGACGATAGCGCGCTTGCCGTTAAGAGAAATGTGCATCTGTGCCTCCTCATCTGTCTGGGGAATCGCAGCGGGCAAGCCCGCTCCCACAGGGACGGCACTGCCCTTGAAATCAACGCAATACCTGTGGAGCTGGCTTGCCGGCGATGGGCCGCAACGCGGCACTCGTCTTTATGCTTTCTTCGCTGGCTGCTCGTCGAACGCCTGCCAGCCACCGCCCAACGCCTTGTAAAGGCCGACCAGCGCCTGCGACACTGCCGCCGAACTGTCGATCCATTGCTCTTCGCTGGCCAGCAAGGCGCTCTGCACACTCAGCACATTGAGAAAGTCCACCGCCCCTTCCACATACTGGCGCTGGGCAGTTTCCAGGGCGATGCGGTTCTGCCGCACGGCCTCGGCCAAGTGGTCGCGACGCAACTGGCTGGCGTTGTACAGGCGTAGCACATCGTCGATTTCGTGCCAGGCGCCGAGCACCACCTTGCGGTAATTCAGCGCCGCTTCCTGCTGCTGCGCCTCGCGCAATTCGAGGGTACCCTTGAGCCGCCCACCCTCGAAGATCGGCAGCGACAACTGCGGGCCGAAGGCGAAGCGACGCGAATCCCAGGCACCGAAATCGGCCAGTTGCATGGCCTGGAAGCCGACGCTGCCGGACAGACGGATGCTTGGATAGAAGTCGGCCTTGGCGACACCAATGCTCGCGGTGGCAGCATGCAGGCGTGCCTGCGCCTGACGGATGTCCGGGCGCCGCTCGGCCAGTTCGGACGGTAGGCCGATGGCGAAGGTCTGCTGCGGCGCGGGCAGTTCGCCCCCCGGCAGCAACTCGGCTTGCAGGCTGCGTGGCGGCTCGGCGGCGAGCAGGCTGAGGGCGTTGATCAGGTCATCGCGCCGGGCTTCCAGGCTTGGCAGGCGCGCTTCGATGGAAGCGACCTGGGCACTGGCTTGGGCCACGTCGAGACGGGTGGCGACGCCTTCTGCCTGACGGTCCTGGGAAAGCTTCAGACTGTGCTGGGCGACCTTGAGGTTGTCACGAGTCACGTCCAGGGTGTGTTGCACGGCACGCAGCTGGATGTAGTTGCCGGCGGTTTCCGAAAGCAGCGCCAGCAATACGCCCCGACGGTCGTTCTCGGCCACCTCCACGGTGGCGTCGGCTGCTTCCACCTGGCGCCGCACCCGGCCCCAGAGGTCCAGCTCCCAGCCGGCGACCAGGTCGCCCTGCCAGAGGTTGAAGGCCGATTTGCCCGCGTTGCCGGATGGATCGCTCAGGCCTTCTGCGCTGTTGCGGGCGCGGCTGTAACCGACATTGGCATCGACCGACGGCGTTTCATCGGCCGCCACTGTGCTGCGCAAGGCCCGGCTTTGCAGCAGGCGTGCACTGGCCATCTGCAGGTCGAGGTTGTTATCGGCCACGCGCTGGATCAATGCACTCAGGCGCGCATCGTGAAAGGTTTCCCACCAGCGCAGCTCCAGCGGCTCAGCCTGTGGCTGGCTCGCGGCGGCTTCACCTTGCAGCGCTGCCCATTGCTGCGGCGCCTGGCTGGGAGGGCGCTGAAAGTCCGGCCCGAGGGTGCAGCCAGCCATCAACACGGCCAGCAGCAGCGGGCTCAAGCGTGCGGCAGGTTTCATCGGGCGCTCACCTCTTTGCCGGCCAGCTTGTCGCCCTGGGTGTCGATGGTCGCCTCTACCGACATGCCCACGCGCAGGCGTTCGAGCAGTGGCTGGCCATCATCGAAGACGATCTTCACCGGAATGCGTTGCACCACCTTGGTGAAGTTGCCGGTGGCGTTGTCCGGTTTCACCGCGGCGAAGGTCACGCCGGTGGCCGGGGCGATGCTCTGGACATGGCCCTTGAGGGTTTCGCCGGAGAAAGTATCGACACTGATGCTCACCGGCTGGCCCGGCTGCACATGGGTCAGCTGGGTTTCCTGGAAATTGCCGACCACGTAGGCATGCTGCAGCGGCACCACCGAGAGCAGGCGTGCGCCCGGGTTGACGAAGGCGCCGACGCGCAGTGCACGCTCACCGACCATGCCGTCGACCGGCGCGGTGATGCGGGTGTAGGACAGGTCCAGCTGGGCCTTCTCCAGGCCGGCTTCGGCACGCTTCAACTGGCCATCGGCACTGGCCACCTGGGCCGTGAGGATGTCCACCTGCTTGCGGGTTGCCACCAGCGCCGCCTGGGCGTTTACCAGCCGCGCGCGGGCCTGGTCGACCCGGCTGCGCGCCTGCTGGGCGTTCTGCACGGTACCGGCGCCTTGCTCGGCCAGGCGGCTGTAGCGGTTGACCTCATGGTCGGCGAAGGCGGCTTCAGCCTGGGCCGCCGTTACCGCCGCCTGGGCCTGGGCAATCAGTGCGGCCTGGCGCTCAAGGGTGGCGCGGGCATCGGCGCTCTGTGCCTTGGCCACCAGCAGCTGTGCCTGGGCGGCATCCAGCGCGGCCTGGTAGTCACGGTCATCGATGGTCGCCAGCAACTGGCCGGCCTGGACCTGCTGGTTGTCTTCTACCAGCACTTCCTTGATGAAGCCGGCGACCTTGGGCGCAACCACGGTGTAGTCGGCGATCACGTAGGCATCGTTGGTGCGCTGGTGGTGGTCGCTGCCGAACACCCAGGGGCCGACGATACCGGCCAGCACGGCCACAGCGAGCACCGAGCCGATGAGAATGGTTTTACGGTTGTTGGTCATGTTCAGTGTCTCGAAGTCATCCAGGGTTCAGGCCACCGCACGCGGCGGATAGACCCGGGTAGGCACGAAAGGAATCAGGCAGATCAGCGCCACGGCGACGCAGGCCATGACCAGGTACAGGTCGGCCGACGTGAGCACCAGCGCCTGGTCATGGATACGCTTGGCCAGGCCGGCGGCGCTGTCGTCGATCAGCGGGGCGTTGCCCAGGCTGTCCACCAGATGGTTGGAATGGAAATGCCGGCGCAGCGTGCCCAAGGCATCCAGCAGACCACCGGCAATCACGGCGGCCAGGCCTTTGACGGTGTTGAACCAGCTGGAGGCGAACGGGCCCTCCTGCGGGCTCATGCCGTTGGTAGAAAGCATCAGCAGCGGCAACACGGCCATTGGCTGGCCAAATACCTGCAGCAGGTAGAACGGGTAGAAATCGCCACGGATCCACTCGCTGGTCAGCAGGCTGCTGCCCACGCACGACCCCGCCAGCAAGGCCAAGCCGATGGCCAGTACCCAGCGGCAATCCACCGCACGGATATTGCACAGCGCCGCCGTCAGCGGCAGCGCAATCAGCTGCGGCATGGCCACCAGCATCATCAGCGGGCTGGTCTGCGCCGGGCGATAGCCCTGGATCTGCGCCAGGTACGCCGATGGAATGCTGCCCACACCGGACAACACGATCAGCACCCCGGCCAGGGTCAGCAGGGCGAAGCTGAGGTTGCGCCGCTGCAGCATGCGCAGCTGGAAGAACGGCAGCGGCTCGGACCATTCGTTGTACATGAACAGCACCAACAGCAGCACGCCACCGCCCAGCAGCCAGCAGATCAGCGGCGAATCGAACCAGCCCCAGCGGTCACCCAGCGACAGGCCCAGGACGATGCAGCTGATGGCCGGCAGGCCAAGCAACACGCCGCGCCAGTCGAACTGCTTGAAGCGTTCCAGGCGCAGCGGGTCCTGCGGCAGGCCCCAGCCGACACAGAACATGGCCAGTGCCGAGGGCAGGATGATCTGCCAGAACGCCCATTGCCAGCCGACGTACTCGGTCCACAGGCCCGCCAGCGGCGTGCCGAGGTTGGGCCCGAAGGTGGCGGTCAGGGCGTAGCAGGCCAAGCCGTAGACCTTGATGCCAGGTGGCAGGAAACGCAGTGCCACGCTCATCAGCATCGGCGGCAAGGCGCCCGAAGCGAAGCCCTGGAGCACGCGCAACAGCATCAGGCTATGCAGGTTGGGGGCGAACGGTTGCAGCAGCCCTAGCACGGCGAACAGGCCGATCGCACTCAGGGTGAAGCGGCGCAGGGAGAAGGTGGTGGCCAGCCACGGGGCGAAGGCCATGGCCGAGACCGACGCGGCGCTGTACACCGCCAGCAGCCAGGCCCCTTCGTCGGCGCCGATGCCCATGGCGCCACGGATGTCGGCCAGGGAAATCTTGGTCACCGACTCGTTGAGGCCGGCACACAGCACCGCCAGCAGCACACCGAACAGCCCGACCACCACCTGCAGGCCGAACGCCGTCTGCACGGGGGCGGCCGGCGCGGGGGCGGCGGCAATCGCGGCAGAGGGGGCAGACAGGGAACTCATGGGCAGACATCTCCAGCAACAAATTTGCGACTGGAGCCAGTCTAAGAAGGTCGAATGCTGACGAAAACTGACTTCTCGGCAGGTTTAAGTTGCGCCAGGCGCAATCCGACTCAAAACCGAGTCGATCTCTTCGCGGGTGAATCCCCTTCCACAGGTGCTGAGGTAGCCTCGGGCTTGGCGCTTACCCTGTGGGAGCGGGTTTTCCCGCGAAGAGGCTGCAAGGGCTGAGCAGCATTCACGGGTCGACACTGCAACAGGCCTTCAAGGTCTGCCGCAGCCAGCGGTGCGCCGGATCGTTGTGAAAACGCGGGTGCCAGGCCTGCAGTACCGTCACCCGCTCCAGCGGTACCGGGATCTCGAACGAACGCAGCGGCAACCCGAGCTTGTGCACACTGTTGAGGATGTTGGCTGGCATCGGCAGGATCAGGTCGGAATCCGGCAACGAGAACAGCGCCGAGTGAAAACTCGGGGTAATCAGCGCCACCCGCCGCTGCACCTTGAAATTGGCCAGTTCGACATCGATCGGCCCGTTGGCCCGGCCACGGCGGGACACGCTGATCTGTGGATAACTGGCAAAGCTGCTCGGCGTGATCGGCTGGTCGAAGATCGGGTGGTCGCGTCGGGCCAGGCCTACATAGTATGTCTGGAACAGGCTCTGCACCTTGATCTCCGGGCCCAGGTCGACGGTCGAGCTGATGATCAGGTCGGTGCGCCCATCGCGCAGCACACTGTCGTCATCGCCACCGGGGCTTTCCGGCACGAAGCGCAGCACCGTGCGTGGCGCCTGTTCATGCATGCGCCGCAGCAGCTGGGCACCATACAAGGCGATGAACAGGTCATTGGTGCGAATATTGAAAGCGCGATCGAGCCTGGACAAGTCGACTTCATCGGCGCTGCGGAACACTTCACCGGCCTGCTCCACCAGTGCCGCCACCTGCTCGCGCAGGGCCAGCGCCCGTGGCGTCGGCACCAGGCCACGGCCGGCGCGCACCAGGATCGGATCGCCCAGGGCATCGCGGATACGCCCCAAGGTGCGGCTCATCGCCGCCGGGCTCAGGTTCATGCGCTGTGCGGCGCCGACCACGCTGCCTTCATCAAGCAAGGCATCGAGAGCGACGAGCAGGTTCATGTCCGGGAGTTGCATGGCCGTTTTCCGTTACAGCGGTGGGAAAGGCGATGGTAGCAGGTTGGCGGATTGCACCAGACGCAATGCGCTCGTGCGTGGCGGGGCATTTATTCGCTGGCCGTGTTCGGCCTTAAATGGAGCATTGGCAAGTCCGGCCCTTTCGCGGGGCAAGCCCGCTCCCACAGATACTGCTCGGCCTTTGAGCAGGGTGGATGCTTGTGGGAGCGGGCTTGCCCCGCGAAAGGGCCAGACCTGCAAGCACACGAACCAGCATCAACCAAGGATTCCCATGCCCAGCCCCGTCCTGATCGCCATCGATGCCTCCCCTGCCGCCAGCGCCCTGATCACCCTCGCCCGCCGCTACTGCCGCCCCGACGAACACGCGTTGCACGTGCTGCTGGCCATCGACTCGACCTTCGCCGTGCACGACAAGCCCGCGCCCTACACTGCCGAGGAACTGGAGGAATACCCCGCTGCCTGCGAGGAACAACGCCTGGGCGACCGCGCCGTGGCCGAGGCGGTGCAACTGCTGCAGCAGGCCGGCTTCAGCAGCCAGGGCTGCATGGTCGCCGGGCAGCCGGTCGAGGCGATTGTCGCCAAGGCACAGGAACTGAACTGCGAGCTGATCATCATGGGCCACCGCCACCTGTCGCGGCTGGGGCGGTTGCTGGACCCCTCGATCAGCGCGAAAGTGATTGATCGGGTTGAGGTGCCTGTGCTGGTCGGAGCCGCTTGAACCGCTGATCACGCAGGTATTGCGATTGCATTGGTTTTTCAGAAGATGCTGCCGAGCAGCCACCCTGCGGACGATTGGGACCAATTGCTGCGAGCGTGCGGGCCTGCACAGGTCAGGCCCACGTAGCAGCATTCACTCCTCGCCCGGCTTCACCACCACCGTACAGGTCGTCCCCGCCGCCAGCAGGAACCCGTCCGGCACTTCATCGATATGAATCCGCACCGGCACCCGCTGTGCCAGGCGCACCCAGTTGAACGTCGGGTTCACGTCGGCGATCAGCTCGCGGCTCTGCGGGTTGTCGCGGTCGTAGATGCCGCGCGCGATGCTCTCCACATGCCCCTTGAGGCGCTCGCCGCTCATCATCTGCAGCTCGGCCTGGTCACCCACCTTCACGTGCGGCAACTTGGTCTCCTCGAAGAAGCCGTACACCCAGAAGGAGTTCTCGTCGACCACCGCCATCACCGCTTCGCCGGTACGCGCATAATCACCCTTGTGGATGTTCAGGTTGGTCACGTAACCGTCCACCGTGGCGACGATATGAGTGCGCTTGAGATTCAGCTCGGCCGCCGCCAGTTCAGCCTGGGCCTGCTGATAGTCGGCCAGGGCGGAGTTGGCAATGTTGCTGGCGTCGTCACGGTTTTCCCTGGAGATCACCAGGTTGTCCATGTCGGCACGGCGCTTGGCGTTGACCTTGCGCATCTCCCAGGTGGCCTTGCGCGAGGCGACCAGGGCCTTGGCCTGGTCGACCGCCAGCTGGTAGTGCTCAGGGTCGATCTGGATCAGCAGGTCGCCCTTCTTCACCCGCTGGTTGTCCTTGACCGGCACGTCCACCACATAGCCAGGCACGTCGGCGGCGACGTTGATGATGTCGGCGCGCACGCGGCCATCGCGGGTCCACGGCGTGGTCATGTAGTGCAACCACAACTGGCGACCGATCACCACGGCAGCGGCCAGCACCAGCAGGGTGGCGATCAGGCTGAAGAACTTTTTCATCGAAGGTTTCTCACCAGTAGAGCGACAGCGCCAGGGCGCCGAACAGGCAGACGAACAGGCTCAGGCGCAGCAGCGCCGGGTGCCAGAAGAAGCGGTAGCCATCATGGCTGGCGATGAACCGGTCCAGGCCCCAGGCCAGGCCCAGGGCGAACAGGAACATCAGGGTCATGGTGGGCATGTACACGCCATGGAAGGCGATCTCACGGGGCATGCTTTCACGGAGCATCGTGCAATCCTTTCGCCGGTGCCAGCGGCGACTGTGGGTCCAATAGGGATGAACGGATGAAGTGCAGGTAGCTCTGGACACGGCGCAGCACCGAGGTGTCGAAGTGCCGGGCGAACGGTTCGTCAGTGGCCTGCACGCGCGCGATGGCGTGGTCCACCGCGACCAGGGCGCGTTCGTGGTTGCTGGCGCTGGGCTGCAGGAACAGACGGGCCAGGGCACGGCCCATGACACGAATGGCCTGGCGCCACGGCTGCGACTCGGCGTAGGCCGGGTGGACCGGCGCGCGGGCCTGCTCCTTGCGCAGTTCGATGATGGCGTGGCCGATCTCCAGCACGGTGAACATCCAGCCCATCAGCTGGCTCTGTACCTGCGGCTTGCCGGCAGCCAGGCCATAGGCCTGGTGCAACAGGTCGCGGGTGCGGCTTTCGAAGGCCGAACCGAGGCCGCGCAGGCGGCCGCTGATGGCGAACAGCACCTGCCCGCGCAGCTCCTGCTCCAGGCGGCTCCACAGCCAACGGCTGTTCGGCGGCAGGATGATCGCCCCGGCTGCGGCGCAGACGAACATGCCGATGACCATGCCGATGTAGTCGTTAATGAAGCTGTAGGGGTCGTAGACGGTCAGGTTGTTCGGCACCGAGCCGATGGCGAAGAACACCAGCAGGCCGATGCCGTAACCGGCGTAGGCTGGCCGCGACGACAGGAAGGCACCGAGCACGAACACCGGCGCCAGGACCATGCACAGCAGCGGGAAACCGTCGATCCAGGGGAACACGAAGAAGGTTTCGAAAAAGCCGATGAAGGCACCGATCGCCGTACCACAGGCCATCTGGAACGACATGCGCTTGGGGTTCGGCGAAGCGGCCGAGAGGCCCACGGTGACGGTGGCGATCAGGGTCATCATGGCACCGCTGGGCCAGTCGCTCATCAGCCAGTAGCTGCCCAGCAGCAACAGCACCGCCGACGCCCGCACACCGGCGGCCAGCGACACCAGCCAGCTGGTCTGCGCCACATAGGGCTCATCCCACTGCTCGCGCTCGTGCTTGTGCGCGGCCAGCGAGGCGTGGGTTTCGGCGTAGCTGTACATCTCGTCGACGAAACGGTAGAGCAACTCGAACGCAGTGTGGAAATCGAGCAGGTCGGATTCGCTGGGCTGGGTTGCCAGGTAGTCGGCGCGCAGGCTACGCACCTGCGCCTGCAGGCCTTCCTTGTAGGCCGCCAGTTCCAGGGTCAGGCGCAGCGCATCGGCGTCGGTCAGCGCCCGGCCCACATAGGGCTGCAGCAGCTCCACCAAAGTGTCCAGGCCTGGCTCGATGGCGCTGACGATCTGCAGCGGACCGCGGGCGCGCAGGCGCTCCAGCAAGCGGTGCAAGGCGTTGAAGCGCGTGGTGATGGCCATGAACTCGCTGTTCATGCGCACCAGGCGGCCAGAGCGGCGACGCATGTGCGGGTCTTCGAAGGCAGTGACGTTACGCAGGCTCTCCAGCCCCACCGCCTCGGCGACGAAGCGCACGTTGCTGGTCTCGAAGCGGTCGCGCTGGCTATCGCCGCGCAAGGCTTCCACCACTACCCCGGCGAATACGCCGAAGCGCTGGTACAGGGCATTGCGCATGGCGGCACTGGCCGACTGCGGCAGGATCGCGGCGCTGACGAAGGTCGACACCAGGATGCCCAGGGCAATTTCAAGGACCCGCCACACGGCCGCCATGAACGCCTGGTCCGGGTGCTGCAGCACGGGCAGGCCGATCATCGCCGCGGTGTAGCCGGCGAGGACGAAGCCATAGGCGCGGAAGGTGCGGTAGCGCATGGCACCGGCCGAGCACAGGCCAACCCACACTGCAAGGCTGGGCAGGAACAGTTCGGTGTTCTGCGGGAAGATGGCGATCAGCGCGACCATCATCGCCGAGCCGGCCAAGGTACCGAGCACCCGGTAGAAGCTCTTGGCGAACACATGGCCGCTCTGCGGCTGCATGACGATGAACACGGTGATCATCGCCGTACGCGGTTGCGGCAGCTCCAGGCGCATGGCCAGCCACAGGGTAATGAACGCTGCCGCCAGCACCTTGAAGATGTAGACCCAGGTCACCCCGTCGGTGCGCGCCCAGGCAAAGAAGCCCCGGCGCCATTCGAGGCTCTGCAGCCAGCGCATGGGCAAACTGGAAGTGCTCATTCGGCGTTATCCGGCTTCTTGTCGAAAATGGCCAGGGTGGCGGGGGTTTCAGGCGCTGCCTGGCGTTCTTCCTTCGGCACGTCCTGGCCGGCCTGCAAGCCACCGCCCAGGGCGGTGACCAGTTCGGCATGGGCAATCAGGCGCGCAGCTTGCACCTGCTGCTGCACCTGCTGCTGGCGGAACAGCAAGGTCTGCGCATTGAGCACGTTGAGGTAGTCGGTCAGGCCGCGCTGGAAGGCCACCGTGGCGATGTCGTAGGTTTTCTGCGCAGCGGCCACCGACTCGGCGGCGAAGTGCGACTGCTCCTTCATCGATTCACGGCGGATCAGCTGGTCGGAAATGTTCTTCAGCGCACCGACAACGGTCTGGTTGTAGCGCGCCACGGCCACGTCATAACCCGCCGAGGCCACGCCCAACTGCGAGCGCAGGCGGCCACCGTCGAAGATCGGCAGGCTGATCGCCGGGCCGACGTTGTAGTTGAACTTGCGTCCGGTCAGGAATTCCAGCGGGCCACCACCGGTGGCCATGAAGCCGAGGCTGCCGACCAGGTCGACGTTGGGAAAGAAACCGGCGTGGGCGACATCGATGCCACGGGCCTGTGCGGCGACCTGCCAGCGGCTGGCGACCACGTCCGGGCGCTGACCGACCAGCTCGGCAGGCAGGTTCGAAGGCAGTTTCAGAGGGGCCGCAAGGGCCAGGGTCGGCCGTTGCAACTGCGCGCCCTCCCCTGGGCCTTTGCCCGCCAGCGCCGCCAGCTGGTTGCGGGTCAGGGCGATTTCTTCGTCGAGGCTATCGAGCTGGCGATGGGTTTCGGGCAGCGGTGCCTCGGCCTGGCTGACCTCGAAATGGGTGCCGATGCCACCGTCCAGACGGCGCTTGGCCAGGGCCAGGATCTGCTCCTGCTGTTCGAGCTCGGCCTTGACGATGTCGTGCTGGGCGAAATGCAGGCTCAGCTGAATGTAGGCGCGCACCACGTTGTTCTGCAGCTCCAGCTGCGCCTGGCGGGCCTCGGCCACGCTCATGTGGGCCTGGTCCACCGCCTGCTCGCTGGCGTTGCGCTCACGCCCCCACAGGTCCAGCGCGTAGCTGAAGCCGAGGGCGGCGTTGTTGTCCCAGGTGTTGGCACCCGACAGCGCGCCAGGGCCGTAGAACTGATCCTCAGGCCAGTTATGCCGTTTGAGCGTGGCATCACCATTGACCTGGAGCTTTTCCGCCGACTCGACCACACCCGCCATGGCCTTGGCTTCACGCACACGCGCCGCCGCCATGGCCAGGCTTGGGCTGCCGGCCACGGCCAGGTCGATCCAGCGGTCGAGTTGTGGGTCGCCATAGGCATGCCACCAGCGCTGGTCAGGCCAGTGCGCGTCGCTGGCCGCTTCGCGAATGGCCGCGTCGGTGGTCAAGGTATTGGCTTGCAGGGTCTTGCTTTGCGGGGCGATACCCCAGGTTCCGATACAGCCGCTCAAGGTGAGACTAAGGGCACAGGCACTGAACACTTGAAGTGTTCTGAGGATGCGACGCGGCACAGCTGCGATTTCCCGAGGAAGAGGTGGAGGGGCCGGGCAATTCTAGGGGGCCGCTGCACTGGCGATAAGCGCATATTCCTGCGAATCTTTGTTACCGAAACAGCGATAATCCGGCTTTGGTCGAACGCACATTCGCGTTACTTCGTGACACAATTTTGTCCTCTACCTTGAGAGTGACCCATGGACACCCTGCAAAACATGCGTGCTTTCAGTTGCGTAGCCCAGCTAGGCAGCTTTACCGCCGCCGCGGCGCAACTGGATACGACCACCGCGAACGTGTCGCGGGCGGTCTCCAACCTGGAAGCCCATCTGCAAACCCGGCTGCTCAACCGCACCACCCGGCGCATCGCCCTGACCGAGGCGGGCAAGCGTTACCTGATGCGCTGCGAACAGATCCTCACCTATGTCGAAGAAGCCGAAGCTGAAGCCAGCGACGCCCATGCCCGGCCTGCCGGCCAGTTGAAAGTGCATTCGATGACCGGGGTCGGCCAGCACTTCGTGGTCGATGCCATCGCCCGCTACCGCGAGTCGCACCCGGACGTGACCTTCGACCTGACCATGGCCAACCGCGTGCCGGACCTGCTCGACGAGGGCTACGACGTGTCCATCGTGCTGGCCACCGAGCTGCCGGACTCCGGTTTCGTCTCGCAACGCCTGGGCATCACCTACAGCATTGTCTGCGCCTCGCCCGAGTACGTGGCCAAGCACGGCTTTGCGCAAAAGCCGGTCGACCTGCTCAAGCATTCCTGCCTGCGCATGGTCAGCCCGGTGATCCCGCTGGAAAAATGGCTGTTCGACGGCCCGGAGGGCCAGGAGTTGGTGAACATCACCAGCTCGCCGTTCCAGGTCAACTCGGCGGATGCGATGAAAACCGCGATCCGCAGTGGCATGGGCATGGGCGTATTGCCGATCTACTCGGTGATCGATGGCTTGCGTGACGGCAGCCTGGTCCGGGTGATGCCGGAGTACCGGCTGCAGGAGCTGAACCTGTATGCCATCTACCCGTCGCGCCAGTACCTGGATGCCAAGATCAAGACCTGGGTCGAGTACCTGCGCAACTCGTTGCCGGAAATTCTGGCGGCCCATGAAGCCGACCTGAAAACCCACGAATTGCTGCTCGCCAACTGAAAAAAGCTGCTGCACGGCGGCGGTGGACAATGGTAGGTTGCTAACCAATCAACCCCAGCCACCGCCCTGAGAAGTTGCCCGATGAAAAAAACCGTCCTGGCCTTCAGCCGCATCACCCCGGCCATGGCCGAGCACCTGCAGCAAGACTTCAACGTGATCGTGCCGAACCCCAAGCTCGGCGACATCAGTGCCCAGTTCAACGAAGCGCTGCCCGAGGCCCACGGCCTGATCGGCGCCGGCCGCAAGCTGGGCCGCGCGCAACTCGAAGGCGCGGGCAAGCTCGAAGTGGTGTCCAGCGTCTCGGTCGGTTATGACAACTATGACCTCGACTATTTCAACGAGCGCGGCATCGCCCTGACCAACACCCCCGACGTGCTCACCGAAAGCACCGCCGACCTGGGTTTCTCGCTCATCATGGGCTGCGCCCGCCGCACCGCCGAGCTCGACGCCTGGACCAAGGCCGGCCACTGGCAAGCCACGGTCGCCCCGTCGCACTTCGGCAGCGATGTGCATGGCAAGACCCTGGGCATCGTCGGCCTGGGCAACATCGGCGCCGCCATTGCCCGGCGTGGCCGCTTCGGCTTCAACATGTCGATCCTGTATGCCGGCAACAGCCGCAAGACGGCGCTGGAGCAGGAACTGGGCGCCCAGTACCGCAGCCTCGAGCAACTGCTGGCGGAGTCCGACTTCGTCTGCCTGGTGGTGCCGCTGTCCGATGCCACGCGCAAGCTGATCGGCGCCGGTGAATTGAAGCTGATGAAACCGAGTGCGTTCCTGATCAACATCGCCCGCGGCCCGGTGGTCGACGAAGCGGCGCTGATCGAGGCGCTGCAGAACGGCACCCTGCGTGGCGCCGGCCTGGATGTTTACGAGAAAGAGCCCCTGAGCCAGTCGCCGCTGTTCCAGCTGCCCAATGCGCTGACCTTGCCGCACATCGGTTCGGCGACTGCCGAGACCCGCGAAGCCATGGCCAACCGGGCGATGGAAAACCTGCGGGCTGCGCTGCTCGGCGAGCGGCCGCGGGATCTGGTGAATCCGCAGGTATGGAAGGGCTGAGAGCCTCGTTGCCTGTGCCAGCCCTTCGCGCGTAAGGCGGATCGCTGCACCGCCGCTCCCACAGGGGAAGCCCGGCTGGTACAGGCTACCTGTTGCCTATCTGGCCATTGCCACAGGCGCTGCGACTTCGGGTTTGCGCTTGCGGAACACCAGCACATTCCCCGCCATCACCGCCACCAGGCCCAGCAGCGCCGGTGTCGTCCATTGGTAACCTTCGGCAAAAGCCGACACATTCAGCGCCACCAGCGGGAACAACACGGTGCAGTAGGCCGCCCGCTCCGGCCCCATGCGCCCGACCAGAGTCAGGTAGGCGGTGAAGCCGATTACCGAGCCGGGGATGACCAGGTACAGCAGCGAGCCGATGTAGCGGGTGTTCCATTCCATGGCGAAAGGGATGCCGCTGACCAGGCAATACAGCGCCAGCATCGAGGCGCCATAGACCATGCCCCAGGCATTGGTGGTCATGGGCTTGAGCCCGGTCTTCTGCTGCATGCTGGAAAGCATGTTGCCGGCCGAGAAGCACAGCGTGCCGAGCAAGGCCAGGCCCAGGCCGTAGAGGGTTTCGCGGCTGGCTGTGTGGTGCGAGAGCTCGGGCCAGAACAGCAGCCCCAGGCCGAGCAGGCCAAGCGCACCGCCAGCCAGGACATTGCTGGCGATCTTCTGGCCGAAGAAGATGCGGGCGTTGAGGGCATTCCACAAAGTCGCGGTCGAGAACACCACGGCGATCAGGCCACTGGCAACCCACTGACTGGCGGTGAGGAAGCACATGAAGTTGACACAGAACAGGCAAAAACCCTGTGCCACGCAGATCAGGTGGCCGCGCCGGTTCATCGGCTGCAGGCGGCGGGTGAGCAGGAGCATGGCGAACAGGATCAGGCCGGCCAGGGCGAAGCGATAGACGATCGACACCGGGATGTCGACCACGCCCAGTTGCAGTTTCAGGGCGATCCAGGTGGTCCCCCAGATCAGGACGGTGAGCAGGTACAGAAACAGGTTCATGGCGGCGGTTCCTTGGGCATGTCGATAGCGGTGCCTGGCTTTTCGCGGGCAAGCCCGCTCCCACAGGGATCACCAGTGTTCTGCCGATTGGCCTCTCCCTGCTTGCACAAACTTGCGCTTTTCCTGCCCGGGTAGCTGTCACCGGCATGCAGGCGCAGTACGATGAGCCGCAGAGGACTCACCATGACCCCACTCACCCAGTTGCAAGTGTTCAACGCCATGCACGCCTCGCCAA
Organism: Pseudomonas sp. LRP2-20; assembly: GCF_024349685.1. Classification (NCBI taxonomy): domain Bacteria; kingdom Pseudomonadati; phylum Pseudomonadota; class Gammaproteobacteria; order Pseudomonadales; family Pseudomonadaceae; genus Pseudomonas; species Pseudomonas sp. LR2-20. Next base: position 5,134,243 of record NZ_AP025944.1, read on the forward strand.
ACGCCCGGCTGGAGCTGAGCGCGCACCTGGGCGACGGTCTGGCGGCAGCGTTGTGGAGCAACCGCGACGACGCCCGCGACTACCAGGCGCCGAGCCATCACACACTGTCGTGCTACATCGCCGATGGCACCGGCACCTTCCGCCGCCAGCGCCCGGCCGACAAGGGCGCGCCGGACAAGTTGTGCATCATGCCAGCGGGGCACGAGTCGAACTGGGTGGTGAACGGTGCGATTCGCCTGGCCCATCTGTACATCAGCGAGGCCCAGTTCGCCCTGGGCTGCGTGCGCCTGCTCGACCGTGAGCCACGCGAACTGCAGCTGCAGGAGGCGACCTTCCTCGATGACCCGCAGCAATCCGTGCGCTTTCGCCAGCTGATCACCCTCGACTGGGATGAACCCGCCGAACGCTTGCTGGCCAGCAGCCTGGCCCACGAGATCGTCGACCATGCCGTACTCAGCCAGGTTGGCCTGCGCCAGGGGTTGCGCCTGAAAGGCGGGCTGGCGCCGAGCCTGCGTCGGCAGCTGGTCGAGTATATCGAGGCGCACCTCGACCAGCCGATTACCCTGGGCGAGCTGGCACTGCGCTGCAACCTGTCGGAGTACCACTTTGCGCGGATGTTCCGCACCAGTTTCGGCCTGCCGCCGCATCAGTACTTGCTGGCGCGACGGCTGCACCGGGCTTGCCAGTTGTTGCGCCTGGGCGAACTGCCCTTGGGCCAGGTGGCACTGCTGTGCGGGTTCGCCAGTGCCAGCCATTTCAGCAACCGCTTCCGCCAGGCGCTGGGGGCGACACCTGGCGAGTACCGTTCGGCCATTCGCGGCTGAAGCCGCCCCCACAGGCCCTGCGCCGTCCCTTCAGGAGCGGCTTTAGCCGCGAAGAGGCCGACACAGGCTGTACAAGGTTCAGAACTCGAAGGTACTCGACAGGCTCACCTGCCGCGCATCGCCAATGGCGACGAAGTACTGGTTCACCGCCGAGCTGTAATACACCTTGTCGAACAGGTTCTTCACGTTCAGCTGCACGCGCACATTGTGCTGGTCGAGCTTGGTCTCGTAGGTGGCGAACGCGTCAGCCACGGTATAGCTCGGCAGGTCGAAGGTATTGGTCGAGTTGCCCGGCCGTTCGCCCACATACCGCGCCCCGGCGCCAAAACGCAGGCGATCGCCACCGAACAGGCTGCCGAAGTCATACACCGCCGACAGCGAGCCGGTATGCCTGGCGACGTTCTGCAGGCGGTTGCCTTCCAGGTCGGGATCCTTGGTCACCTTGGCATCGGTATAGGCGTAACTGCCGATCAGGCTCCAGCGCTCGCTGAGCTGCCCGGTCAGGTCGAGTTCGACGCCGCGCGAATTGACCTCCCCCGCATTGCTGTACACCGTCTCGCCGGTTCCGCTGTCGAAGTTGGCGACCAGCACGTTCTGCTTGGTGATGTCGAACAGCGCCAGGGTACCGGTGAGGCTGCCCGGCATGTCCAGCTTGGCGCCCAGCTCCCAGGACTTGCCCTCCTCCGGCGCCACCGACGAATCCAGCACCACACCCCCGGTCAGCGGGGCAATGCTGGAGTTGGGTTTGAACGACTCGCTGTAGCTACCGTAGAACGACAGCTGGTCATCGACCTTGTAGACGATGCCGGCATGCGGTACCCAGGCCTGGCCACTGGTGTCGGTATTGGCCTTGAACGGGCGGCCACGGCCGGCGTACTGGTCGTATTGCTGGTAACGCGCGCCAGCGACCAGGATCCAGTGCTCGTCCAGGTGCAGCGCGTCCTGCACAAACAAGGCGTCGGTGCGCAGCTTGTCGGTCTGGTCGCTGTCGCTGGCGCGCACTGTCGTGCCCTCCACTTCCTGGCCGTAGACCGGGTTCAGGTAGCTGAAGGTGGATTGAGCGCTCTGGCGGATCAGGTCACCGCGAAAGATCTTGCGATCTTCGTGGTCAATGCCGAACAGCAGGTCGTTCTGCATGCCGGCCAGCTCGACACTGCCATTGAGGCTCAAGGTGGCGAACTGGTCGCGGCTCATGGCGTTGTGGGTGCCGTCCATGCTGCGCGTCAGCGTGCCCTTGGCCTCGTTCACCGCAGTAACGCGAACCTGGCTGGCATCGTAGGTCTCGCGGTTGAAGCTGTAGCCGAAGTGCAGCTTCCAGTCGTCGGCCAGCTGGTGGTCGACCTCCAGGCGATAAAGGTCGGAACGCCCTTCCATGTCGTTGAATGGTTCGTCCAGCCGGCGGGTAGCGGGGATGTCCAGTGGGTGGCCGTTGCTGCCGAATGCCGTGCCGCGGTCGAACGGGTAGAGGAATTCGCGGTGCTCGTAGGCCAGCACCACCTGGGTCTCTTCGCCGAGCCAGGCCAGCGATGGCGCCACCAGCGATTCGCGGTGCACACCGAAGTTGCGCCAGTAGTCCTCGTCCTCATGATCGACGATCAGGCGGTAGGCGAAGTTGCTGTCACCCAGCGCGCCGGTACTGTCGAAACCACCGCCGCTGCCGTTCTTGCCGCTGCCGTAAGTGGAGCCGCGCACGGTCAGGGCATTGTATTGCTGCAGTTGCGGGCGCTTGCTGACCACGTTGATCACCCCGCCTGGGTCCTGAATGCCGTACAGCAGCGAAGCCGGGCCCTTGAGCACTTCGACCCGCTCGGTGCTGGCATTGAGGCTGCGGCCCTGCACCAGCGGCATGCCATCGCGCATGATCGAGCCATCGCGGTTGTCACCGAAGCCACGCTTCATCACGGTATCGGAAGTGCCACCGAAGTTGTTGCCCTGGGTGATGCCGCTGACGTTGGCCAGGGCGTCGTCGAGGTTGCGTGGGGCCTGGTCGCGGATGACCTGGGCCGGCACCACGTTGATCGCCTGAGGGATGTCCTGGGACGGCCCCTGACCGCGCATGATCGAAGCACTGGCCGGCGGTTGATAGCTGTAGCTGTCCATTTGCGAGGTCACCGTGGTGGCCTGCAGGTTGACGGCGCCGGAAGTATCCACCGGTTCGAGCGTCAGGGTGCGTGTGTCGAGGCGGCGCCAGGTCAGTCCGCTGTTGCCCAGCAGCTGTTGCAGGGCCTGCTCGGCGCTGAACGAGCCATTGAGGGCCGGGGCTTGTACGCCAGGCAATTCGAGGGTGTAGACGACACTCTGGCCAGTGGCACGGCTGAAGGCATTCAGGGCCTGGGCCAGCGGCTGGCTGGGCTGGTCGAACGTGTGCAGCTGAAGTTGCTCGGCAGCCATCAGGCCAGGGGCAGCGGTAATGGCCGAGCACGCTGAAAGGCCGAGCCAGAGGGGAACGCAACGCGGGGTGAACTTCATGGACGCTGACCTGTGAGAGGGTTATTACTGCGAATGAATCGCACTTCCACTCATTACACGGATGCCGCCACCTGTTACCTCATCCGCTTTTGCATTTTTTTCAGTGGATCACGGTCCACCGCCCCAACAGCGTTTGCCGCGAAAAGCCCAGTACCTTGCCCAGCGAGTCCAGTGCCGCCAAAGGCTCATTCGCCGGGAAGCTGCCGCTGACCTTGCGCTGCCCCAACTCGCCATCAAGCAGGACGATGCGGCCTGGGTAGTAGCGGCCCAGGTCTGCCACCACCTGCGCCAGCGGCGCCTGGTAGTAGTTCAGCCAGCCTTGGCGCCAGGCCAGCCGGCTGTCGCTGTCCACGCTCGACAGCTCGCCTGCCTGCCCATCGGCATAGGCCAGCTGCTGGTTGGCCGTCAGCACCTGGCCGGCCTGCCCCACCGCCGGGACAACAGCCACGCGCCCGCTGCGCACGATGACCTGCGCGCCCTGCCCTTGGTCACGCACTTCGAACTGCGTGCCCAGCACCCGTACTTCGCCGCCAGCGGCCTCCACCACGAACGGCTGCCCCGTATGGGTAACCTGGAAGAATGCGGCGCCATGCAACAGGCGCACGCGGCGTTCACCTGGCTGGAAGTCGACGGCGATGGCACTGCCAGCATCCAGGGTCACCTGCGACTGATCCGCCAGGGTCACCTGGCGCAGCGCATCGCTGCTACTGAAATCGGCCTGCAGGTTGAGCAACCAGTCACTGGGCCGCCAGCCGCCCGCCATGCTGACAGCCAGCACCAGGCACGCCGCAGCCAACGCCATGCCGGCGCGCCGCCAATGCCCTTTGCCTGGCGGCTTGGCCATGGCCAGCAAGTAACGCTGCAAGTCTGCGTGTTCTTCCTCGGCCAGGCGCGTTGCCGGTGCTTCGCTGAGCTGCCACAGCAACTGGGCCTCGGCGTAGGCTTCGCGATGCCTGGGGTCGGCCAGCAGCCAGCGCTTGAACGCCGCACTGCCGGCAGCTGCCGGCTGTTCGTTGATACGGATCAGCCACTGCAAGGCCGCCTCGGACTGGGCAGCGGTGATCAGGTCTGGATGGCTCATCGGCGGGCGCTCCCAGGCCTGCGAGTTAGGGTCGCGGGCTCGGCAACACTGGCCTTGCACGCTTCAAGGGCGCGCATCATATGCTTTTCCACGGTGCTCTGGGAAAGCTGCATGGCCTTGGCAATTTCGCCGTACTTGCAGCCGTGGATACGATTGAGCAGAAAGATCTGCCGGGTACGCTCAGGCAAGGCACGCAGAGCGGTTTCGATGCGCTGCAGGTCATGATCGATTTCCGCGGCCTGCTCTGGCGCCTGGGCCAGGCCCGCTTCATCCACCGCCAGCGAGGCTTCGGCGACGCGTTCGCGGCTGCCTTCGCTGCGCAAGTGATCGATGGCCAGGTTACCGGCACAGCGCAACAGGTAGGTGTCGAGCGCGTCGACCTTCAGGTCGGGCCGGCGCCAGAAGCGCAGGAACAATTCCTGCACCAGGTCCGACGCCGTGGCACGGCAGCCTACCCGGCGGCTGACCAGGGCTTCCATGCGTGCACGCTGGGCCAGGAATACCTGGACGAAACGTGCGCGGGTGCCGTCGCTGTCAGGTTCGCTCAAGGCATCACCCGGCAAACATGGCCAACAGCGGGCCCAGCACCAGGCTGAGCGCCGCCAGGCCTAACAACAGGCGCGGCTGGTAGGGCAAACCAAACACCCACAAGGTGCCCCCCGCCATCAGCAATGCGACCCACTCCACCAAACCATGTGCCCAGCCACGCCAGCGCACGGCGAGGACCAGCGACAGCATCAGCAACAGCCAGCCGCCGATGCGCAGCACACGCAGCTGGCCTGGGGAGGGTTTGCGCCTGAGCAGCTCGCTGAAGTGCTTTTCCATCGCCAGGCACAGCGCGGCGAAACCGGCGAAGCCGATCAGGGCAATGCTCAGCATCAGTGCACCTCGACCATGTCAGGCGAGACCTTGGCCGCCTTCGGCGCACGCTTGGCGGCGGGCTTGGCAGGGCGCAGCATCTTGCTCGCGGCCCAGGCCAGGAACAGCCCACAGGCCAGGGCGGTAAGGTCGAACCCGGCCATGGCCCAGTCACCCGCAGGCACAGAGGCGTTCAACCCTTGGCCGGTGCTCAGGGCGTTGAGCAGGGGTAACAGGGCAAAGGCCAACGCGCCCAGGGCCAGCTGCTCGCCCCAGGCCTTGCGCCCTGGGCGCACTACGGCATGCAGCAATGACGCCGACCAGACCAGGAAGAAGGCATTCACCTCCCAGTCGGCCCGCCCTTGCAGTGCCACGGGCAGCAGCCGGTTGGCCCAGAAGAAGCCGGCCACGGCGAGGATCAGGCCACTCATGCTGGCGATGTTGAGCACCTCGACCAGGCGCAATTCGCCCGGCAGGCGTTCGCGCTTGGCGTGCTTGAGCTGGCGCTTGCCCAGCCACATCACCAGGCCGGTGCCGATCACCGCCGTGCCGGCAAGCCCGAAGGCGAAATACAGCCAGCGCAGCCAGGGCCCGGCGTAGTTGCCCATGTGCAGGCCAGCGAAACTGAAAGAGGTCATCATCGTGGCGCTTTCCGGCGCGCCCTGTTTCAGCAGTTCGCCGGTGGCGCCATCGAAGGTCCAGTTGGCACTGCGCTTGTAGGGGACGTTGTCTGCCGATGACTGGCTGAAGGTGACACGGGCATTGCGATCCCCCGGGTTCTGCACCTGGATGAAGCCCATGCGTGCACCCGGCACCTGCGCCTGGACCTTGGCATAGAGGCTCGCCAGCGGCACCAGAGGGGTCGCGACATTGGCTACCTTGGGGGCCTCGTCGCGGCCGAACAGGTCATTGAAATATCCGCTGGTGTTGCCGTAGCTGGCCAGGATGCCGGCCGGCATGACCATGTACATGAACAGCACCAGGCTGCTGTAGCTGATCATCAGGTGGAACGGCAGCACCAGCACGCCGATAGCATTGTGGCCGTCCAGCCAGGAGCGCTGGGCCTTGCCGGGGCGGAATGTGAAGAATTCCTTGAAGATCTTCTTGTGGGTGATGATCCCGGTGACCAACCCCAGCAGCATGATGAAGGCACACAACGTCGACAGCCAGCGGCCCAATGGATAAGGCATCTGCAGTTCGAAATGGAAGCGGTAGAAGAACTCGCCGCCACGCGTATCACGCGCCTCGACCGGCTGCCCGCTCTGCGCGTCCAGGTCCTTTCTGACAAAGCCCCGCCGCCCGCCCTCGGGGTCGCGCCAGCCCACGTTCAAGGCAGCGTCACGCTCGCTGGGCAGGCGGATCATCCAGTTGCCCGAATGCGCGGAGTTGCTCTCCAGGTAGCGCTGGGCCAGCCCCAGGCTGGCCACCGGGTCGAGTGCATGGCGGCGCACTTCCGGCTGTGCCCAGTGGCTGACCTCCTCCTTGAAATACGACAAGGTGCCGGTGAGGAAGATGGCGAACAACAGCCAGCCAAAGATCAGGCCGGTCCAGGTGTGCAGCCAGGCCATGGCCTGGCGGAAGCCTTCCTTCATGGGTTTTTCATCCAGTAGGCGAACCCGCCAAGCAGCCCCAGCACCAGGCTCGGCAGCAGCACGCCAAGCCAGGCGCGCCAGGCGCTGCGGCAGGCGAAGCACCAGATGAAGGCCAGCAGGTAGAACACGAACGAGAGCATCAGGCCGGTCAGCGTGGCGTCGACCTGGGGCAACGGCAGCAACAGGGCCACGCAGACACTGACCAGCGACGCCAGCAGATAGCCACCCAGCAATGCAGCCAGGCTGCGTGAAACCACGGCCAGGCGATAGCTCAGAGGGAGTCCGGCGGCGGAGTGCTTCATGGCGTGAGTCCGGGAAATGGGGGTGCAATAGTAATGAGTTTAATTCTCATAAGCAAAATCTCTGGAGGCTTCGGGTGTTCGCCGTGAGATATTCAGCGCCTATGCGACCGAGCGCCGCCCGCGCGGCGCATCGCGAGCTATCGCTCGCTCCTACGTTTATTTCGGGCCAGTAACGCCTGTGCCAGGCGCGCGACCGCCTCGTTGGTACGACGCGATATCGCGCCATGCGCCAAGGCGTTCGCGTGCAATCTCGCAGGATTGACTGGCCCGAAATAAACGTAGGAGCGAGCGATAGCTCGCGATGCGCCGCGCGGGCGGCGCTCGGATGCATAGGCGCTGCAAGGGTCGTGGCGAACCCGTGGTCGCCATCAACCGATCTTCACATGATCCCGACACCCGTACGACAAGGAACATGCACGCACCGTAACGGTGGGGGCGGGGCTTGCCAGCGATGGACTGCGACGCAGTCCCCTTCAACAGATTTGCAACAGAAAATTTATTTTCAAAAAGGGGTTGTATTCGCTGCGCCGTTGCCTGACCTTAGAGTCAAGAGGCGCAGAATTTCCAAGGCCCTCAAGGGCCTAGGCACGCCTCCATGCGAGCAAGCTGAATAAGGATTGGAATCATGCAAATCCAGGTCAACAGCAGCAACCATATCGAAGGCAACATCCGTCTGAACGAGTGGGTCCGCAGTACGCTGGAAGCCACCCTCGAACGCTATGACGACGACCTCACCCGCATCGAGGTCCACCTGCGCGACGAGAACGGCGCCAAGCCCGGCCCACATGACAAACGCTGCCAGTTGGAGGCTCGCCCGAAAGGCCATCAGCCGATTTCCGTGACCCACACCGCCACCTCGCTGGACCAGGCAGTCGACGGTGCCGCCAGCAAGCTGAACAATGCGCTGGAACACTTCTACGGCAAACTGCGCAGCAAGCGCGGCGTACTGGAACTGAGCGACCCCGACGCCTGATCGGCACCCTGAACAACAACGCCCGGCCTGTGCCGGGCGTTTTCGTTTGCAGCGATCAATGGGCCTGAACCAACCGGCCTGTTACCCGGTCAACTTCTGCAGTCATTCCATTGCAGGCCCCGACCATGCACAACCCCTTCGAACAGATCAGCGCCGCCTTCGCCCCCGAATACCGGGTCAACCTGAGTATCGAACGGCTGGACGGCAGCATCATGCTGACCCTTTCCGACGACGCCGGCGTGGTCGCCAAGCGCCTCATCAGCCAGGCCCAGCGCAACGACCCGGTGCGCCTGCAACGGGTCATCGACAGCATCCGCCTGGGCCTGGCCATCGAGCTGGGGCAAAACCCGTTGCAGGTCCTCGCCGCCCTGACCCGCGACACCGGCCACGCACCACGGCATCTGAGCGCAGTCGGCCTGGCCAACTGAGGGCTACTTGCCCTCCTCCACTTCCTTGCCGCTGGCATCGAGCGCCTTGGTCGAGGGGTAACGGTACGAGGCGTAGCGCACCACCAGGATCGAGAACGCCAGCAGCAGGATGCCGCCGCACACGTACAGCAGCCCGGCGTCCGGCGCCTTGTGGTGCGATACATCGCCGATCAGCAGGCGCGTCAGCGCGGTAATCGCGACATACAGCAGGAAGCGGATCGGCATGTGGTTGGTCTTGAAGTAGATACCGACCATCGCCCCGAGCTCCAGGTAGATGAACAGCAGCAGGATGTCATCGACGCTGACCCCGCCCTTGCCGAGCATATCCAGGAAGGTGACCACCGCCGCATAGGCGGTAATCGCGCCAATGCCGAACAGCGCCAGGTAGTGGAACGCTTCCACACACAGGTTGCCCAGCGAGTCGGCCGAGCCGTGCAGGCCCTTGCGCAGTTTTTCTGCCCATTTGATGTCCACGATGTGCGATTCCCCGATACGACATGAAGGATGATGCGTCACCCCTGTGACGCTTGTGCCATGCAGTTAAAGGGCCAGGCCCTTGCCTTGGAAGGCGACCGATTGCCGCAAGGCACGGGCGGCGCGCGATTTCAGCACGGCTACAATTTCTGGTTGCGAAATGAGCTCACTGCCATTACTGTACATCGATACAGTATTCGGTAACGGCAATCTGCCTGGCTGCCTGGATAGCAACTGAACCGCAAAGCAGAAGGCGCACGACCGCTCCCCTGCTACCACTGACCGAGAGGCCTCGTATGGCTGTTGAGATTCTTTACCGCAGCACGCGCGATTTGGAGACCACGTTCTTGGACCGCAAACTCGCAGACGCCCATGACCAGATGCTGGAACTGGCCGAGGTGCTTACTCAGGTTCTGGTGAAACATGTACCTGGGCTGGATGAAAACATGGCCGAAGAGGCAAGCATCTTCATGGCCAAGAACAGGGCGGTGTTCGCGGCGGCGTTCAAGAACAATGCAGCGGCATTGGCAGATCTGGATGCACAGGAAAAAAGCGGCGAATAAGTAGCAACGCTTCGGCGCTAAACAGCGGCGTATCATCGGAGACGGTATAGCCAAGGCTGTTGCACCCAGCGCCCGGCCTCAACCGTAAAGCAAGCGCTCGGCCAGCATCTGCGCCACCCTGGCCGGCGAGCGTTTTTCTGCCTGGGCGTGGCCGAACACCTCGGTCAGCCGCGTCGGTATCCGCGCCAGGTGCGCGGTTATGCTGCCCTGGTCACCGCCGCGATGTTTGAGCGCCACGTAGATCAGGCCACCGGCATTGATCACATAGTCCGGGGCATAGAGGATGCCGCGCGCCTCCAGCTGGTCTGCTACCTGCAGCGTGGTGAGCTGATTGTTCGCCGCCCCTGCCACCGCCGCGCAGCGCAGCTGCATCACCGTCTGGCCATTGAGCACCGGCCCTACGCCACAGGGCGCGAAGATATCGCAGGGCGTGCTGATCAAGGCGTCATTGGTCACCGGGTGAGCATTGAACTGTTCCACCGCCAGGCGTACCCGGCCTGGGTCAAGGTCGCTGACCAGCAACTCCGCGCCCGCCGCATGCAGTTGCTCGGCCAGGGCGTAGCCGACATTGCCCAGCCCCTGCACAGCCACGCGCAGCCCTTCGAGGTTGCTGCTGCCCAGGCGTGCCTGCGAAGTGGCACGGATGCCGGCGAACACGCCCATGGCGGCATGCGGCGACGGGTCGCCGGACGCCGTGGTACTGGTGACATGCGGTGTGCTCTGGGCGATGCAGTCCATGTCAAGGGTCGAGGTACCGCTGTCCACGGCGATGATGAAACGCCCTTGCAGGGTATCGATGAAGCGGCCGAACGCCTCGAACAGCGCCGCGCGGTTTTCCACATGGGGGTTGCGCATGATCACCGCCTTGCCGCCGCCCAACGGCAAGCCCGCCAGCGCCGCCTTGTAGCTCATGCCTTGGGCCAGGCGAATGGCGTCGGTCATGGCGCTCTCGTCATCGGCATAGGGCAGGTAGCGGCAACCGCCCACCGCAGGGCCCAACTTCTCGCTGTGAATCACCACGACGGCCTTGAGGCCGGTGGGCGGGTCAATGAACAGGTGCAGCGACTGGGTACGGGTGCTTTGCATCAACGCGAACATCGGCGGGCTCCCCAACGAGGTGCTCCTATCAGTATAGGCACGCGCCAGACGCCAGTACTGCGGGCGGACCACTGGACGAATCCACGCGCCCCGGCTAATACTCAAGCTTGACTGGAGAACCCCCATGAAGCCACGTCAAGCCTGCCTGGCCTGCCTGGAACGCGAGCCGGTCGCCCTGCTGGAAGCAGCATTGTGGATCGCCGTCGAGCATGATCGACTGGTCGAACCTGCTGCCTGCCTCACCACACTGAACAACCTGCAAGGCCAGATCAGCGCCAGCCTGCCGATGCTGCCGTTAGCCGAACTGGCCCAGCCGCTACTGCGCCAGCTCAATGCCCTCGGTTTCCAGCAGGACGAGTACCACCCACTGCGGCCACAGGCGGCGCTGCTGGACAAGGTACTGCAGCGCCGGCGTGGCCAGCCCCTGGCACTGGCCATCATTACCCTGGAACTGGCCAGGCGCTTGTCCATACCACTGGAGGGCGTGGCCTTTCCTGGGCACTTCCTGCTGCGCGTGCCCGGTGCCGATCACCTGCTCGACCCTTGTGGCGGGCGGCGCCTGTACCCCAATGATTGCCGCGAGCTGCTGGCGCGCCAGTTCGGCCCGCATGTGCCGCTGACTGCCGAACACCTGCGCAGTGCCAGCGCCACGCAGATGCTGCAGCGCCTTTCACGCAACCTGCGCCAGTTGCATATCAGCAACGACAACCACCTGGCCGCGCTGATCGACGCCGAACGGGTAATGCAACTGGGCCCGGCGCAGGTCAGCGACTACATGACCCGCGCGACGCTGTATCAGCACCTGGACTGCCCCCAGGCCGAACGTTTCGACCTGGAGCATGCCCTGCTGCTGACCGACGACCCGGTCCAGCGCCTGAAGCTGTCCGAACGCATCGGCAAGCTACCGACGGTGAACCGCTCGATTCACTGAGCCGGCGTGTCCACCTGGCAGGACGGATGCGCCTTGGCGAACGCCGGATGCCCTTTGGCCAAGGCGGCGACCCGGGCAATGCGCGGATAGCCGCCGAGGTCGATGTTGAAGCGCTCGGCCGCATACAACTGCGCAATCAGGTAGACATCCGCCAGCCCCGGCTCATCGCCAAAGCAATAACCGTGATCACCAATCAACTGCTCCACGGCCGCCAGCCCCTGGCCGATCCAGAGTGCGATCCACTCACTGACCTGCGCCTCGTCATGGCCCAGCTGGCGCAACTGGTTGAGTACGCTGACGTTGTGCAGCGGGTGCACATCGCAACCGATGATCGCCGCCACGCCACGCACCTTGGCGCGCAGTGCAGCCCCCGCTGGCAACAGTGCCGGCTGTGGATACGCCTCTTCCAGGTATTCGATGATCGCTGGCGACTGCACCAGCAGTTCACCGTCATCGCTGCGCAAGGCCGGCACCCGACCTTGCGGATTCAGCGCAAGGTAGGCAGCACCGCGCTGGTCACCCTTTAGCAGGTTGACCGGCACGGCCTGGTAGTCCAGGCCCTTGAGTGCCAGGGCGATGCGCACGCGGTAGGAAGACGTGGAACGGTAATAGGTATACAGCTCCATGGCCGGCCCCCTCAGTTGGCTGCGATGATCTTGCCGCGGCATTCACCGAAGCCGATGCTGGCCACGCCATCGCGCTTGCAGCGGGCGCGCAGGATGATCTCGTCGCCGTCTTCGAGGAATTTGCGTACCTCGCCGCTGGCCAGCTCCACCGGTTGCTTGCCGCCCACGGTGGTCTCCAGCAGGCTGCCGTAGGCATCTGGCGTGGTGCCGGACAGGGTGCCCGACCCGAACAGGTCGCCGGGCTGCAGCTGGCAACCGTTGACGCTGTGGTGGGCAATCAGCTGGGCCACGGTCCAGTACATGTTCAAGGTGTTGCTCAATGCCAGACGATGAGCCGGCAAGCCCTGCTCGCGCATGCGCTCTGTGAGCAGCAGCACTTCCAGTTCGATGTCGAAGGCGCCACGGGCCTGGTCACGCGGGTCGAGCAGATAAGGCAGCGGCTGCGGGTCGCCGTCCGGGCGGGCCGGCTGGGCGCAGCGGAAAGGCTCCAGCGCTTCGGCGGTGACGACCCAGGGCGAAATGGAGGTGATGAAGCTCTTCGACAGGAACGGGCCCAGCGGCTGGTATTCCCAGGCCTGGATATCCCGCGCCGACCAGTCGTTGAGCAGGCACAGGCCGGCCAGGTGCTGGTCGGCCTCGGCAATCGGAATGGCCTGGCCAATGTCGTTGCCCTGGCCGATCCAGATGCCCAGTTCCAGCTCGTAGTCCAGGCGCGCGCAGGGGCCGAAGCTCGGCTCGGTGTGGCCGGCGGGCAGGGTCTGGCCTTTCGGGCGGCGGACCTCGGTACCCGAAGGGCGCAAGGTCGAAGCGCGGCCGTGGTAGCCGATGGGTACGTACTTGTAGTTGGGCAGCAACGGGTTGTCAGGGCGGAACAGCTTGCCGACGTTGGTGGCGTGCTGAATGCCGACGTAGAAGTCGGTGTAGTCACCGACCTTGGCCGGCAGGTGCAGTTGGCACTCGCTGGCCGGATACAGCGCAGCCTTGAGCGCGGCCTGCTGATCGCTGTGTTCGCCCAACAGCACCTGCAGGCGCTCACGCAACGCTACCCGGGCGCCACGCCCCAGCGCGAAGAAGGCATTCAGCGCACCGCCACGGGTGGCCTCCACCGCAGCCTTGGCCTGGCCAGAGAACAGCCCAGCGGCCAGTACCGCTTCCAGGTCAAGGATGGCATCGCCGATGGCGACGCCACAGCGCTGCGCTTCACCGGGGCGGCTGAAGATGCCCAGCGGCAGGTTCTGCAGCGGGAAGTCGCGGTGCCCGTTGGCGTGCTCGACCCAGCTACGGGCAATGGCGGTCTGGTTCATGGGTTATCTCCGGTTCGGGTTGAAGGTGCTCGGCAAGGTGGCCCAGCAACTATCGTAGTCGGCCTGCAATTGCGGGCTGTCGAGTGCCTGCAGGCTCGGGCGCAGCACCTGGCTGGTCTCGAACATGAAAGCCATGGTGTTGTCGATCTTGTGCGGTGCCAGCTCGGCGGCGATGGCCTTCTCGCAGGTCTCGGCATCCGGCCCGTGGGCGCTCATCACCCCGTGCAGCGAGGCACCGCCAGGCAGGAAGCCTTCGGCCTTGGCATCGTAGGCACCGCTGATCAGGCCCATGAACTCGTTCATCAGGTTGCGATGGAACCATGGGGGCCGGAAGGTGTTCTCGGCCACCATCCAGCGCGGCGGGAAGATCACGAAATCCATGTTGGCCATGCCGTGCACGCTGGTCGGTGACGTCAGCACGGTGAAGATCGACGGGTCTGGATGGTCGAAGCTGACCGTGCCGAGGGTGTTGAAGCGGCGCAGGTCGTACTTGTAGGGCACGTTGCTGCCATGCCAGGCGACCACGTCCAGTGGCGAGTGCTGCAGCTCGCAGGCCCAGTGCTCACCGAGGAACTTCTGCACCAGTTGCACCGGCCCTTCGGCTTCTTCGTAGTGTGCCACCGGGGTGAGGAAATCACGCGGGTTGGCCAGGCCATTGCTGCCGATCGGCCCCAGGTCAGGCAGGCGCAGCGGCGCGCCGTGGTTTTCGGCGATGTAGCCGCGGGCCTGGCCATCGGGCAGCTCGACGCGGAACTTCATGCCGCGCGGAATCACGGCGATTTCCAGTGGTTCGACGTCCATCACGCCCAGCTCGCTGGCGATGCGCAGGCGGCCTTGCTCCGGCACCAGCAGCAGCTCACCGTCAGCATTGAAGAACACCCGCTCCATGGAACGGTTGGCGCGGTAGATATAGATACTGACCCCGGCCGGCTTTTCGGCGGCCGAGTTGGCCACCATCGGCAGCCAGCCTTCGATGAAATCGGTTGGCTCACTGGGGATTGGCTGCGGGTTCCAGCGCAGGCGGTTGGGCGTGACCGCGCCCGACGGGCCGTTCAATGGCTGGCGCTGCAGGCGCTCGAAGCGTGGGTGCAGGGCCGACGGGCGGATGCGGTACAGCCAGGTGCGGCGCAGTTCGCTGCGGGCCATGGTGAACGCCGTGCCCGACAGCAGTTCGGCATACAGGCCATAGGGGGCTTTCTGTGGCGAGTTCTGCCCGACCGGCAGGGCACCGGGCAATGCTTCGCTGGCGAATTCGTTGCCGAAGCCGCTCAGGTACTGAAGGTCGGGGGACGTGTCGCGGTTCATCGATGCCTCCGGGCTCTTGCCGAGCCATTGCGGGCAGCTGGCTGCTGGAGTGGCAGCGGGTCTGCATTGTTTTTATCGTAATCAGATTACGAATAACGTAATTTGCTCAGGGCAAGGCGTCAAGCTATAAAGGCCCGACGCGAATAATCCGGAACCACGAAACCCATGGCCAAAGCCAGCTCCCCCGCCGACAACGGCAAGCAGAAGGTCCGTTCGGCGGAAGTCGGCACCGATATCCTCAAGGCCCTCGCCGAACTGTCCCCGTCCACCTCACTGTCACGCCTGGCCGAGCATGTGCAGATGCCGGCGAGCAAAGTGCACCGCTACCTGCAGGCGCTGATTGCCAGCGGTTTTGCCGAACAGGATGCCGCCACCAACCACTATGGACTGGGGCGTGAAGCATTGCGTGTGGGGCTGGCGGCGCTGGGCAGCATCGATGTGCTGAAAGTCGCGGCGCTGCCGCTGTCGCAACTGCGCGATGAGCTCAACGAGAGTTGCTTCCTTGCGGTCTGGGGCAACCAGGGCGCCACCGTGGTGAGCATCGAGCCCGCCGTGCGCGCGGTCACGGTGGTGACCCAGATCGGCTCGGTGCTGCCGCTGCTCAGCTCCTCCACCGGCCTGGTGTTTGCAGCCCATTTGCCCGAGCGTGAAACCGGGGAGCTGCGTGACCGCGAGCTGGCCGCGCTGCAACAGAGCGCCAGCGACTATGACGGCTTGCTGGCAGGGATCCGCGAACAGGGCTTGCACCACGTACACGGCCTGTTGATGCCTGGGGTGGATGCGTTGTCCGCGCCCGTGTTCAACGCCATGGGGCAGATCGCGGCGGTGATGACCGTGGTCGGCCCGACCTCGATCTTCCATGCTGATGAACACGGCCCGGCAGCTCAGCGTCTGCTGGCTGCAACGCGGGACACCAGCTGGCGCATGGGCTACTCGCCGGCGGCCTGAAATGCCTGCCGGGCACTGTTGCCCGAAACGTAAAGGTGAATGTCATAAGCGGCTATTTTTCCAACCGGATCAAGCGCTTATTCTTACCTCACTGGCCGGCATGAAGGGCTCTACCCCCCGCCTTTCAGGCCCGCGAGGTTCACCGACGTTGATTTTGAAGCTCCTTGATCTAACGTCTCGATTGGCCGCTGCGTATGCAGCGGCCTTTTTTTATTTCTGCAGGTTGGCCATCATCTGCTGCAACGCCTGCAGGTTGTCGCGCGGGTGCACCGCCCCGGCGAAATCACCGATCTGCGCCCAGTTTTGCGCGACCTGCTCGGGGGTGAACCCTTGGCCAGGATCGAAGCCGACACCCAGGCTGCGCTCCCAGCGCACCTTGCCCACCCAGCCACCGCCCACCTCGAACAATTCGCCGCTGTCCTGGCACTGGTCGCTGCACAGGTACACCACCAGTGGGCTGATCAACTCGGGCCTGAGCCGCTCGAACACCTGCGGTGGTATCAACCCCTCGGTCATGCGCGTGCCGCCGGTCGGCGCGATGGCATTGACCAGCACGCCATGCTTGCGACCCTCAATGGCCAGGGTCCGGGTCAGGCCATACAGCCCCAGCTTGGCCATGCCATAGTTGGCCTGGCCAAAGTTGCCGTAGATACCCGAGGTCGATGCGGTGAAGATCACCCGCCCCCAGTTCTGCTCGCGCAGGTGTGGCCAGGCAGCCCGGGTGACCTTGAAGGCGCCTTCGACGTGGACCTTGTAGACCAGCTCCCAATCGCTGTCGTCCATCTTGTGAAAGGCTTTGTCGCGCAGGATGCCGGCGTTGTTCACCAGCACATCGACCCTGCCGAAACTGTCCAGTGCCTGTTCGACGATGCGCGCACCATCACCCACCGAGTCGTGGTTGGCCACCGCCGTGCCTCCGGCTGCGCGGATTTCGGCCACCACCTTGTCGGCAGCCGATGCATTGGCCCCCTCACCCTGGGTCGAACCGCCCAGGTCGTTGACCACGACCTGGGCGCCACGTGCGGCGAACAGCAGGGCGTGGGCGCGGCCCAGGCCGCCACCGGCTCCGGTGACGATCACTACACGGTCTTGCAGACTTACCGGCTCGCTCATGCGCATGGCTCCAGGTCAGGTTGAATGCATCGAGTGTCCGCCAGCCCGTACAGGCGGACAATCAAGCTCACCCTGGGTGAATGCCAGGCGATAACGGCGGGCGATATCGCTGGCTCAGGACCAGGCGACGCTCTGCGGCAGGTAGCTCAGCAGCTGTTCGCGAAAGGCCAGGTAGTGGCGCAACACCTGCACGGGCGCTTCGGTATGCGGATAATGGCCGATGCCCTGCAACTGCACGGTGTCGGGGTTTGGCACCAGTTGCCGGTAACGTTCGACCATGCGTGCACCGGATACCGGGTCGACCACGCCGTTGATAAAGCGCAGCGGCACCCCTTCACGTTGCAACGCACCCACCCAGCGCTCGCGATGCAGCCTGCGCTCGGGCAGGTAACCCACCAGCTTGTGCAGGATACGCGTGCCGGAATTGGCGGCGATCAGGCTCCAGCAGTCATCCAGTGCGCTTTCGCTGGGGTGGGTACATGGGCCGTAGATCTGGGTGACGTTGCGCACCAGGTCTTCGCGCCTGAACGATCGCCCCACCAGCCAGCCGAGGCGGCTGAGCAGCAGTTTCTGGACCAGCAGCACCTGGCAGCTTTCCGGGAACAGGCCGCTGTTGAGAAACACGCAACTGGCGACTTCGGCACGCTGCTCGTGGTGCCGCGACAGCAGCTCCTGAGCCACGCTGCCACCGTAGTCGTGCGCCAGCAGATGCACGGGCTGGTCAATCTGCAGGTGGGCCAGCAACGCCTGTTGCAGGTCCGCTTGTTCCATCAGGCTGTAACGGTGATTGAGCGGCTTGGCGGAATCGCCAAAGCCGAGCATGTCGCAGGCAACCACCCGGTAGCGCTGGGCCAGGGGTGCCCACAGGTAGTGCCAGTCCCAACTGGCGGTGGGAAATCCATGCAACAGAAGCAGGGGCTCTCCTTGCCCTGCGGTCCAGTAGCGGATGCTCTGGCCCCGGAATGAAAAACTCTGCCCCCGGGTACGCCAGACGCGCAATGGAATCTCGGCCATAGGCATCAGAATTGTCCCGGTGCAAGGGTGTTGTCGGAATAGGGCAAGGCTGCGGTCATTGCATGTTACCTCGGCACTTACATGTGCTCTCTATGTCGAGGTTGAGTGTAATCAGCAGCCCGCCAGATGAAACTTGCGTTACCAGCCAGCTTGATGACTGAGCGAGTCAGTGGCACGAATGGTCACAGCAGCATCGTCAGCAACGGTGCGGCGAACAGGTTGAGCAGGCCGGTGAGCACCATCACCAGGCCGGCAACCGAGCCTTCTTCACGGCCCACCTCCTGGGCCCGGCTGACCCCGGCACCATGCGCGCCAACCCCGAACAGTGCCCCCCGCGCCAGCGGTGTACGCAGCGGCAACCAGCGCAGCAGCACGCCGCCGAACATGGCCCCCAGCACCCCGGTGAACATCACGAACACGGCCGTCAGCTCCGGTACGCCGCCCAGGTCATGGGCCAACGGCATGGCGAACGGCGTGGTGATCGAACGCGGCACCAGCGACAGGCTGATCGCGTCGTCCAGCGCCAGCAGGTGCGCCAGGCTCCATGAGCTGGCGATCGATGCCGCACTGCCCGCCACCATGCCCACCAGCAACGCCGGCCAATGCCGTGCAAGCATCGCCCGCTGCTGCCAGATCGGCACGGCGAAGGCCACGGTCACCGGGCCCAGCACACCCATCAGCCAATGCGTGTTGCGCGAGTACTCGGCATAGGCGGTGTGCAGCGGCACCGCCACTGCAAGCAGCAAGGCCGGGACCAGGATCAGTGGCGACATCAGGTAGCGCCCGGTGCGCCGATACAACCAGCGGCTGGCCAGGTAGGCCGCCAAGGTCAGTGCCAGCCAGAACAGCGGCATGGGTTCAAGACTCATGGCGCAACCTCCAGCGGCACACCAGCTCCACGGTCACGGCGGTCACCACCATGACCATCAGGGTACTCACGGCGATGACCAGCAAGATGCGCCAGCCTTCGCTGCGCACCAGGCTGCCGTAATCGAGCAGGCTCATCAGTGCCGGGATGAAGAACAGCAGCATTTCCGCCATCAGCCAGCCTGCACCCAGTTGCAAGGTGGCCGGCTTGACTATGCCGCAGGCGAACAGCAGCAACAGCAGGCCCAGGCCCATCACCCCGCCGGGGATCGGCCAGCCCAGCCAGGCGGCCAGCTGGCCACCGAACAGGAACAGGGCAAGCAGAACCGTCAGCTCGGCGAGCAGGCGCAGGGGCTTTTTCAGTAACGCAGGTTTCATGGCCAGGGTTCCTCGATAGGCCCTCATTTTAAGATTCGGCTGCCTAGGCCAAAAGCGAATTGTTAGACTTGCCGCCATTCCACAATGGAATCGCAACCATGGAATTCAAACAGCTGCGCAGCTTCATCGAAGTGGTCCATCGCGGCGGCTTTACCCAAGCCGCGCAGACCTTGCATATCAGCCAGTCAGCCGTGAGCAAGCAGGTCGCCCAGCTCGAGCAAGATGTGGGCCAGCCGCTGCTCGAGCGCCAGGCCTCGCAGCTGCATCTGACAGCGGCCGGGCGCATCGTGCTGGATCGCGGCGAGGCGCTGCTGCGCCAGCGTCAAGCGTTGCTCAGCGAGCTCGACGACCTCAGCCAGATGGCGCGCGGCGAACTGCGCCTGGGTTTGCCGCTGCTGGGCAGCGATGCCTTGTTCGCCGGGTTGTTCGCCGAATACCGCAGGCGTCATCCGAACATCGCCATTCAGCTGCTTGAAGGCGGCAGCCGCAGCATCGAGCAGGCGGTAAGAAGTGGCGAGCTGGAACTGGGCGGCAGCCTCACGCCGAGCGACCCGGCGTTCGAATACCAGCCGTTCTGCAATGAACCGCTGGATGCCTTGCTACCCGCCGGGCATGCGCTGGCCGGCCTGGACCAGGTGAACCTGAAGCAGCTGGCGGATACGCCGTTCCTGCTCTACCAGCGCAGCTTCGTGCTCAACGACCGCTTGCTCAAGGCTTGCCAGCAGCAGGGTTTTACCCCGAAAGAAGGTGGCCGCAGCGGCCAGGCGGACTTCCTGGTGGCGCTGGTCGCGGCCGGCCAGGGCGTGGTGCTGCTGCCCCGTGTGGTGGCAAAAGCACTGGAACGCCCCGGGGTGGTGCGGCTGCCGCTGAAGGCGCCGACGTATCTACGCTGGGATATCGCCTTCATCTGGCGGCGTGGAGCCTACCTGTCGCGAGCGGCGCAGGCCTGGCTCGAATTGCTGCGGGAAATGAACTGACCTGCACCGGCCTCTTCGCGGGCAAGCCCGCTCCCACACCGGGCTTGAGGGCAGTGATACCCCTGTGGAAGCGGGCGTGCCCGCGAAGAGGCCAGTACAGCCTGAAGCAGTACCTCAGGCTTTCAGTGCTTGAGCAAGCTCTGCCAGCCAAGGCTCGGCATCAGCCTCAGGGGTCACGGTCTCACTGGCATCGAGCTTCAGCATCGGCAGCACTTCCCGTACCCCCAGTTCGGCGAACAGCTCGCGCATCTGCTCACCACCGCCACAATACGTATCGCCATAGCTCGAATCCCCCAGGGCGATCACCGCGCCCGGCAGCCCACGCCAGGCCGCAGGCAGGGTGTCGCGAATGCTGCTGTACAGCGGCATCAGGTTATCCGGCAACTCACCCATGCCGGTGGTCGAGGTCACGGCGAGCAACGCTTCAGGGGCAAAACCTTCGAGATCCTGCTGGGTAGCGCGGGCAGCATGCCAGGCTTCTAGGCCTGCAGCCTTGAGCAACGACTCGGCATGCCGGGCGACTTCTTCGGCGGTGCCGTACACCGAGCCGGAAATAATGGCGACTTTCATCAGGAAGAGGATTCCGAAACTGAGTGAAAACGTAGGATACTAGCATCCGGCGATGGCAAAAGGCCGTCTCTAACAAAGTCCCCTCATTACCTCCATGGTCCGCACATGATCAACGCGCAGCTGTTGCAATCGATGGTCGACGCATCCAACGACGGAATCGTGGTCGCCGAGCAGGAAGGTGACGACACCATCCTGATCTACGTGAATGCGGCCTTCGAACGCCTGACCGGCTACAGCCGTGACGAGATCCTGTACCAGGATTGCCGCTTCCTGCAGGCCGATGATCGCGATCAGCTGGGCCGGGCACGCATTCGCAAGGCCCTGGCCGAAGGGCGTCCCTGCCGTGAAGTGCTGCGCAACTACCGCAAGGATGGCAGCGCGTTCTGGAACGAGCTGTCGATCACCCCGGTGAAGCACGATGCCGATCGGCGCACCTATTTCATCGGCATCCAGAAAGATGTCAGCCGCCAGGTCGAACTTGAGCGCGAACTGGCAGAAATGCACGTTCGTCGGAATCCCGACGAACGTACCTGAACCAAGCGCCCTGAGCACGGTCAATTCCCGTTGAAGAAATCGTCATCACCGAGTTCGATCATGCAAGCAGACGCGCTCCTGACTCAGGACGAACTGGATTTCATCCAGGACATGCAGCATTCCCCGCAATTGAACCTGGCCGACCCCATGTCGAGCCTGCTGGTCAATGGCGACCGCCGTATCCAGTCGCTACTCGCCCGCCTGGTGGCCAACGAGCAAGTGACCCTGCAGGCGCAGTTCAACAACCAGCAGATCAGCTTCCCGCTGCAACTGGTGGAGGACGAGTTCCACGCCGTGCACCTGCAGATCGGTTCACCGGAAATCTACGAAGACGACGGCCCGACGCTGCGCCCGTGGCGCTTGTCGATGGAGCAACCCAGCCCACTGCTGGATGCCCAGGGCAAGGCCAGCGGCCTGCTGGTCAGGGACATTTCGTTCAAGGGCGCGTTGCTTGAGGTGCGAGGCCAGGCCAAGGCGCCTTCGCGCTTCGATCTGTATTTCGCCCCGGACGGCATCAGCCCGATCGGTCTGCATGGTCGGCTGCGCCGGCGCATTGGCCCGGACCTGGCTGCCTACGACCTGAGCCGCAGCCCCTCAGGCGAAATCGACCGGCTGCGTGAGTACATCCTCCAGGCCCATCGCCAGGCCCATCCAGAGCTGCACGATCAGGTATCGAGCTGACCGGCAAGGTACTGGCGCAAGCGCCGCCGCATCAGCTCAACCTCTGCGCCAAGGCATGCCACCGGGCTTCCCGCCAGGCCATCCTGGGCACCTTCAGCCGCTTCGCCGGCCAGCAGCAACGGGCACTGCAGCCCTGCTGCCATGCGCGTCAGGCGCTTGCCCAGGCCGCCACCGGGTGGGTGATTGGCGAACAGCACCAGCGCATCCGGCTTGAGCCGCTCGCACACCAGCGGCAACTCGTCCAGTACCTGCCCAGGCATGAGCAAGCACACACCCACTTCATCGCTGGCCAACAGCAAGCCGGTCACCAATAGCTCCAGCTCCAGGCATGGCCCGGGCAACGGCGCCAGCACCACGTTGTGGCCACGCGGCAGACGAGCGAGCTGCAAGCGAGCGAACACCCGACCGCGCAGGAACTGGTCGAGTAACAACCACTCACTGGCCAGGCCAAACACCCCCTGCCCCGCCGCCAGGTCGTGCCAGACGGGCATGAACACTTCACTGAATACCTGGTCCTGGCTGAGTGCCGCAAACACCTGGTCGAACAGGCTATCCAGGGCCAGGGCATCGAAGCGATGCACCGCCTCGCGCACCTGGGCTTGCCAGCGTGCCGTGCAATCAGCCAGAACCGCACCGTGGGTGAGCATCTGGCCACGGGCCAGGATGCTGCCGACCTTGCTTACGGCCACGCCGCGCTCAAGCCAACCGAGAATGCGCCGGATGTCGTCGATATCCGCCTGGGAATACAGCCGGTGGCCGCTGTCGGTGCGCGTGGGCTGGATCAGCCCGTAGCGGCGCTCCCAGGCGCGCAAGGTCACGGCGTTGACGCCGGTCAGGCGGGAAACCTCACGGATCGGGAACAAATCCTGATGTTGCAGGCCCGCCTCGATGGCCGGGTTACGTCCCTGTTTGGTCATCTGCACTGAGTAACCTGTGTGCGGAAGTTGAACAGTCATTCTACTACGACACTATAGGCCGCAAGCCAGCAACCGTTTGCGAACAATTGTTAAGGCTGCATTGTCATCAGGTTGTCGCTTCGCGCCCGATTCTTGCATGCCCGCAGGCGTTGCCCACCACCCCGGGCCACGCAGCCAAGGGGCCGGCTACCCGCCAGCCCGTCGCCAGGAGATACACGATGTCTACCCCACCCGTCACCCTGATGGTGTCACGCCGCGCCGCCCACGGCCGTTACCAGGACCTGCTGGCCTGGCTGCACGAAGGCGAGCAACTGGCCACCGACTTCCCCGGCTACCTCGGCTCGGGCATCCTCGCCCCACCCCGCGACAGCGACGAATTCCAGATCATTTTCCGTTTCAGCGACGAGCCCACCCTGCACGCCTGGGAGCATTCCGCTTCGCGCCGGGCCTGGCTGGCTCGCGGCAATGGCCTGTTCGAACGCCCCAAAGAGAGGCGCGTCAGCGGTATTGACGACTGGTTTGGCACCAACATGGTGCAAAAACCACCGCGCTGGAAGCAGGCTGTGGCTATCTGGCTGGCCTTCTTCCCGGTCTCGCTGCTGTTCAACGTGGTGTTCGGGCAGTGGCTCTCAACGCTCGAACTGCTGCCCCGGGTCATGCTCAGCACGCTGGCCCTGACCCCGGTAATGGTCTATCTGTTCATCCCGCTGTCCACCCGCCTGCTGGCCAACTGGTTGCACGCCACGCCATCCGCCAGCCCGGCACTGCGCAGCCGCTGAGGCGAGCCGTACAATCGGAAAAATCTTAAGGTATGCTGGGCGGCAACGACAGGACAGACAAGTTGACCGCCCGCACATGAACAGCCCAATTCTCGTCACCGGCGCCAGCCAGCGCGTCGGGCTGGCCCTGGCCCTCGAACTGGCTCAGGCCGGCCATACGGTGGTCAGTGCCAGCCGTAGCCTCCAGCCGCAGTCCGCGCACCCGAACATCGTGCAGTTCCAGGCCGACCTCTGCCGCAAGGCCGACCGTGAAGCGTTGATCGACCACCTGCAGCGCAACTACGACGGCCTGCGCGCTATCATCCACAACGCCTCGCTGTGGCTCGACGACGACCTCGACAACCTCGACACCATGTTCCGCCTGCACGTCGAAGCGCCGTACCACCTCAACCTGGCCCTCGGCGAGTTGCTGAACAAGGTCGACAAGGCCGACATCATCCACATCTGCGACGAGACCTCCTCGCGCGGCAGCAAAGGCCACATCGGCTACGCCGCGACCAAGGCCGCGCTGCAGAACATGGTGCTGTCATTCGCCGAAAAATACGCGCCCACGGTGCACGTCAACGGTATCCTGCCGGGCCTGCTGATCCTCAAGGAAGGCGGTGACGAGGCCTACCGCCAGCAGACCCTGAAAAAGGCCCTGCTGGAATTCGAACCCGGCGCCGGGCCACTGATCGAGACGGTGAAGTACCTGCTTGCCAGCCAGTACAGCACCGGCAGCCAGGTGGTCATCAACGGTGGCCGCCACCTGAAGAACCGCATGATCTGAGAGACTGCCATGACTGAGCAACAACAGCTCGAACTTGAAGCCGCCGCATTCCGGCGCCTGGTCGAACACCTGCAGAAACGCACCGACGTGCAGAACATCGACCTGATGAACCTCTCCGGCTTCTGCCGCAACTGCCTGTCCAAGTGGTACAAGGCCGCCGCCGACGAGCGCCAGGTCGACATCAGCCTGGATGACGCCCGCGAAGCGGTGTACGGCATGCCCTACGCCGAGTGGAAAGCCCAATACCAGAAAGAAGCCAGCGCCGAGCAGCAAGCGGCGTTTGAACAAGGAAAACCTCGTGACTGATCTGAACACCCTGCGCAGCAGCCTGGCCAGCGGCCAACACGTCTTCGCCGACACCCTGGCATTCATCGCCGGCAACTACAGCTACCAGCCCCAGGCCTTCAACAATGGCGGCGTGGAGAATGCCGCCGGACAGAACGAAGGCTCGTGCAAGACCTTGGGCCTGGCCCTGCTGGAAGGCCTGAGCGATCAGGAAGCGCTGCTGGCTTTCGGCGAGCATTACCGTGATGTGCTGGCCACGCCGGAGGGCAGTGACCATGGCAATATCCGTGCGCTGATCAAGCATGGGCTGGCCGGCGTGAAGTTCGCCGAGCTGCCGCTTTCGCGCAAGGCTTGAGAATGCCGGGGCTGCGAAGCAGCCCCAGTTTTTCAACGGACAGTCGTCCCCGGCACTCCGTCTGCCAGCCCGCCCTCCTGCAACCACTGCAACGCAATCGGCCACAGGCTTTCGCGAAACCGGTCGTGGAAGAATGCGAAATGCCCAATCTCATCGACCGAGATATCCACAGGCGCAATACGCAAATGCAGCCGCTGCGCCGCTGGCAGGTACCCCAACAACCGCTCGGTCGCGGCCACCGTGCCGAACGGATCGTCCGTCAGGCTGATGGCCAAGGTCGCAGCCCGTACCTGGGTGAAAGGCTGCGCAGCCAGGCCGCGCGCGCTCGGGCGCTGTTCATAGCGCGGCGTGCGCGTGGTCCAGTCAAGCACTACACCCGCCGGGGTATCTTCCAGCCAACCCAGGCGCTTGCCGGGGAAGTAGCCAAAGGCGCGGGTCAGCAGTGGCATCACCACATGCCACTTGCCAAACAACCGCCAGCGCTGATCGGCGGCATAGTCGCGCCAGTAGGCGAACTGCGCGCCGACCATCACCACCCGCCGCACCTGCCCGGCCGAGGGTGCCAGGCCCACGGCGCAGCCACCAAAACTGTGGCCCACCACGTCCACCGGCTGACCGGGGAAATGCACGGCGGCGTGCGCCAGCATGGCTTCGAAATCCAGCCGGCCCCAATCGCTCCATGAAGCCTGAAAGCCGCGCAGCGAACGCGGGCGTGATTCGCCGATACCGCGATAGTCGTAGGTCAGTACATCGCAACCTTGGGCGAACAGGTAGTCGGCAAAGCGCGAGTAGTAGCGGCAGCGGACCGAAGTGGCCGCATTGATGATCACCAGCGGGCGCCGAGGGTCGGCTTGGGCGTGACGCCAGCAGAAGCCGCCGAGGCTGTAGCCGTCGGCTGTGGCCTGGCGAAAGGCGGTGGCGGGTTGGGTGAGGCTGCTCATGGCGCGCTTTCCTGTTGTTGTGCGCCAAAACTAGCAAAAAAATGGGGCAGTACCGTACTCTTCGCGGGCAAACCCGCTCCCACAGGCACTCCATGGCTCTCTGGCTCAGTGGGGCACTTGTGGGAGCGGGTTTACCCGCGAAGAGGACGGTACAGCCCCCTCAGATGTCAGCTCGACTTACAGCTCGATGCAGTCGAACTTCACATCGGTCGCCACGTCTTCGTCGTAGTTGACGTCAGCACGCTCGAAGCCGAACAGGTTGAGGAACTGCTTCTTGTAACCGGCGTAGTCGGTCAGCTCGAACAGGTTCTCGGTGGTCACTTGTGGCCACATGGCCTTGCACGCGTCCTGTACGTCGTCGCGCAGTTCCCAGTCGTCCAGGCGCAGGCGGGCTTTTTCGTCCACTTCGGCCGGGGCGCCATCGGCGCGGTACATGCGATCGCGGAACATGCGGTCCAGTTGGTCCTGGGTGCCTTCGTGAACGCCTTTTTCCTGCATGATCTTGAAGACCATCGACAGGTACAGCGGCATCACCGGGATGGCCGAGCTGGCCTGGGTGACCACCGACTTCAGCACCGCCACGTTGGCGCCGCCCTTCACTTCACCGGCCAGTTTCTTGTCCAGGCGCAGCGCGGTTTCGTCCAGGTCCTGCTTGGCCTGGCCCAGGGCGCCGTGCCAGTAGATCGGCCAGGTGATCTCGGTGCCGATGTAGCTGAAGGCCACGGTGCGCGCGCCTTCGGCCAGCACGTCGGCGCCAGCCAGGGCATCGATCCACAGCTGCCAGTCCTGGCCGCCCATGACGGTGACGGTGTCCTGGATTTCCTGCTCGGTGGCCGGCTCGATGCTGGCCTCGATGATGGTGTCTTTGTTGGTGTCGATGGCGGTCGACTTGTACGGCTGGCCGATCGGCTTCAGCGCGGAACGCACCAGTTCACCGGTCTGCGGCAGCTTGCGCACCGGCGAAGCCAGCGAGTAGATGACCAGGTCGACCTTGCCGCCCATTTCGTTCTTGATCAGTTCGATGACCTTGGCGCGGGCTTCGTCGGAGAAGGCATCACCATTGATCGACTTGCTGTACAGGCCCTCGGCCTTGGCGAACTTGTCGAAGGCAGCAGCGTTGTACCAGCCAGCGGTACCGGCCTTGGTCTCGGTACCAGGCTTTTCGAAGAACACGCCCAGGGTGTCGGCCTTGAAGCCGAAGGCGGCAGTAATGCGGGCTGCCAGGCCGTAGCCGCTGGAGGCGCCGATGACCAGGACCTTCTTCGGGCCATCCTCGCGCACGCCCAGCTTGCGGGTGGCTTCGATCTGGTCACGGACGTTGAGCTCGCAGCCCTTCGGGTGAGTCGTGGTGCAGATGAAACCGCGAACCTTAGGATGAATGATGGCCAATGTCTGTACCTCGTCAGGTTTATGCCGGGGAAGCGCCACTGGGGCGATTCCGATTGATCAGAGGGTGAGACTACCCCCGCAGGTTATCCGACACATATTAAGGGCTGAGCCCAGGGATTCAAAACCGGAGTTCACCTGCTCCGGCCTCTTCGCGGGCAAGCCCGCCCCCACAAGGACCGCGCAAATCCTCAATGCTGCACAGCACCTGGACTGGCCTGCAAAAGTTGGACAGTCCTATTCTGCAGCCAAAGCCCCTTTCAACCACCCCAGAAACTGCCGGGCCAGCGGATCATCCTGGCTGTCCCGGTGCACCAGGCAGGCCCAGACCGGCCCCCGTACCCGCTGTGAAGACAGGGCCTGCAGGCGCCCCTCGCCCACCGCCCGCTGCGCCAGCAACTGGCTGACCAGGGCAACGCCCAGCCCCTCGCTCGCGGCATCCAGCAACAGCCCAGGGTCGGAAAAATTCAGCCCCTTGCCCTGCTGCCCCACATCCTCGCCGCCTTCCAGCTGCCAATGGCTCCAGTCCATTTCGCGCTCGCCATGCAAGGTGGTGCGCTGTTGCTCAGGTGCGTGCAGCAACGAAGGGTGGCAGGCGGGGTAAAGCGTGTCCTGGTGCAGTACGGTAAAGCTGCATTCGGCCTGGGCACTGAGGTCGTCTCGAATGGCCAGGTCGATGGTTTCGCTGGCCATGTCCGGGACCTCGAAGCTGGTGAACAGCCACAGATCGACCTGCGGGCAGCGCTCATGGAAATCGGCCAGGCGCGGCAGCAACCAGTGCCGGGCGAAAGCCGGGCTGGTGTTGACCACCAGTTGATTCGGCTTGCGGTACTGGTCCAGGCGACGAATGCCGACAGCCAGATGCTGCAGCAGCGACTGCGTGGTGCTGAGCAGATCATGCCCGGCATCGGTCAGGCTGACGCTGCGGCCACTGCGGTGGAACAGTGGCTGTTCGAGGTAGGTTTCCAGGCTGCGGACCTGCTGGCTGATCGCCGACTGGGTGAGGTTCAGGGCCTCGGCGGCCTTGTGGAAACTGCCAAGCCGTGCGGCGGCTTCAAAGCCCCTGAGGGCATTGAGCGGTGGCCAGTGTTTGAGCATGATCGATAAGTCCTGCTAATCAGATATCGACTAAATCTATCGTTTGTCGACACCTCTTCATAGCCATAGCATGGACACCAACACCCGCGACGGCGGGCTTCGTTGATAAAAATCCTTAATAGATCGGAGTTCACTATGCACCTGTCCCTCGACAGCGGCTGGCGTATGCCTGCCGAATGGGCCCGCCACGCGGCAACCTGGATGGTCTGGCCACACAACCAGGCGCTGTGGGAAAGCGGCTGGGGCGTCAGCCTGGCCGATGTGCAGCGCGATTATGCTCGCGTGGCAGCCGCCATCGCTCGCTTCGAGCCGGTGAAGATGGTCGTCGATCCATCGGCGCTGCACAGTGCCCGCGCCCTGTGCGGCGCCAACATCGAACTGATCGAGCTGGCCGTGGACGACAGCTGGTGCCGAGACAGTGGCCCGAGCTTCATCTGCCACCCACAGCACGGCCTGGCCGGGCTCAGCTGGCGCTTCAATGCCTGGGGCGGGAAATCGCAACACAGCCAGGACCGCAGCCTCGGCCGACGCATCCTCGACCACCTGGGCCTGGGCGGTTTCAGCACCCCGTTGTGCAACGAAGGCGGCGCGATTCATGTGGATGGCGAAGGCACGCTGATCACCACCGAATCGGTGCTGCTCAACCCCAACCGCAACCCGGGTATCGACAAGGCAGACTTCGAAGCCTGCTTCGCCCGCCATCTGGGCATCAGCAAGACCATCTGGCTGCCCGGCGACCCGCAATACGTCACGGGCGACATGACCGACGGCCACGTCGACGGCGTATGCGCCTTCGCCCGCCCAGGTGTGCTGCTGGTCGATGCCACCCACGAGCATGGCTCGGTCTACGCCGAAGTGGTCCGCGAGAACCGCCGCGCGCTGGAGCTCGCCACCGACGCCCAAGGCCGGCACTTCGAACTGCTCGACCTGTTCGAGGCCAGCGCCGCCGTCGATCAGGACGCTGAAGTGTTCTGCGCGTCCTACACCAACTTCTACATCGCCAACGGCGCGATCATCATGCCGGCCTACGGCATCGCCGCCGACCAGGACGCCGCCGAACAACTCGCCCATGCCTTCCCGGGCCGCGAAATCGTACCGGTGCGCATCGATGCCATCGCCCACGGCGGCGGCGGCATCCACTGCATCACCCAGCAGCAGCCGCAGGTGCAAGCATGAGCCTGCTGCGTATCGCCACCACCCAGATGCCCTGCAGCTGGAACCTGCCCGACAACCTGGACCGCGCCGAGCAACTGGTACGCCAGGCCGCCGCCGCTGGCGCGCAGGTGATCCTGCTGCAAGAGCTGTTCGCCACGCCCTACTTCTGCATCGAGCAGGACCACAGGCACCAAGCGCTGGCCGAACCTTACCCGAACAGCCCGATCCTCCGACGTTTCGCCGCCCTGGCCGGTGAGCTGGGCGTGGTACTGCCGCTGAGCTGGTACGAACGGGCCGGCAACGCCTTCTTCAACTCGCTGACCGTGGCCGATGCCGACGGCCAGTTGCTAGGGGTGTACCGCAAGACCCATATCCCCAATGCCATCGGCTACCAGGAGAAGGAGTACTTCAGCCCCGGCGACACCGGCTTCAAGGTCTGGGACACCGCCTTTGGCCGCCTGGGCATCGGCATCTGCTGGGACCAGTGGTTCCCCGAAACAGCGCGCTGCCTGGCGCTGATGGGCGCCGAGGTGCTGTTGTTCCCCACCGCCATCGGCTCCGAGCCCGGCTGCGCCGAGCTGGACTCGCGCGACCATTGGCAGGTCGCCATGCGCGGTCATGCCGCCGCCAACCTGTTGCCCGTGGTGGCGGCCAACCGCGTCGGTGTGGAAGTGGCCGATAGCGATGAATCACTGCGCATGCGCTTCTACGGCTCATCGTTCATCTGCGACCACAAGGGCGCCCTGCTCGCCGAAGCCGACCGCGACAGCAGCGGCATCTGGCTGCACGACCTGGACCTGGCACGCATGCGCGAAGACCGCTTGAGCTGGGGCATCTACCGCGACCGCCGCCCGGAAATGTACGCCCCGCTGCTGACCCTGGACGGCAAGCACCCACACAATTCGAGGGCCTGAGCATGAAACGCCACGTTATCGCTGCACTGGCCCTGGCCATCTGCGCCAGCCAGGCCCAGGCCGACCAGCCCACCCTGCGCCTGTACAACTGGGCCGATTACTTCGCCGAGGACACCCTCAGGCAGTTCACCGCCGAAACCGGTATCCAGGTGATCTATGACGTGATGGACGGCAGCGAAGTACTCGAAGCCAAGCTGATGTCCGGGCGCAGCGGCTACGACCTGGTGTTCCCCGGTGACACCGTGGCTGAACGGCTGATGCGTGCCGGCAGCCTGCAGCCACTCGACCCCAGCCGCCTGGAGGCACTCGACGATGTCGAACCCGGCCTGCGCAGGCTGCACGCGCAATACCCCAAGGCCAGCCAGGCGACCGTGCCCTACACCTGGGGCACCATCGGCCTGACCGCGAATGCCGAGAAAGTCCGCCAGCGCATGCCCGATGCGCAACTGGACAACCTCGACCTGCTGTTCAAACCGGAGCTGGCGGCCAAGTTCGCCGATTGCGGCATCTCGATCATCGACTCGCCTGACGAAGTGCTGGCCGTGGTGCTCAATTATCTGGGCCGCGAACCGCGCAGCGCCAAGCGTGAAGACCTGGCCGCCGCCAGCGAGCTGCTGAAGGCGGTGCGCCCGTACATCCGCAAGTTCCAGTCGCAACCGGTGACCGAGCTGGTCAACGAGAACCTGTGCCTGTCGCTGGGCTACAGCGGCGACGTGATCCAGGCCCAGCGCGCCGCCGACTCTGCCGGCAAGCACCTCGATTTCCAGTACCGGGTACCGCGCCAGGGCACCACGGTATGGATGGACACCATGGCCATCCCGGCCGATGCCCAGCATCCGGAATACGCCTATCGTTTCATCAACTTCGTCATGCGCCCGGCAAACATGGCCGCCATCAGCAACTTCACCGGCTACCCCACGGCCAGCGCCAAGGCGCGCCAGGCTGTGGACCCGCGCATGCGCGACAACCCCGACATCTACCTCGACGAAGCCACCTACGCCCGGCTGATCCCGGGCCGCGACATTCCACAGGCCGACATGCGTGCGCGCATGCGTGTGTGGACCCGCTTCAAGACTGCACAGGACTAAGCCATGCCCAGCCGTAGAACCTTCCTGCAACTGTCACTGGTCACAGGCCTGGGTACCGGCCTTGGCCTGCCGCTGGGCCTGGCCCGTGCCGAGGAGCCCGGGCGCTGGTTCATGCCCGATGAAGGCGAACCGCAGCAGCGCGCGTTCATTGCCTTTGGTGCCCAGAAGGCCATCTGGGAAGACTTCACCGTCGACGTGCAAGCCGCCCTGGGCCGTATCGCCCAGGCCATCGCCCGCTACCAGCCAGTGACCGTCTTCTGCCGGCCCAGCGAACGCGAACTGGCCGAGCGGCACTGCGCCAGCCACAACAGCCAGTTCGTCGAATGCAACCTGGATGACATCTGGATGCGCGACATCGCTGCCAACTTCGTCGTCGACGATGACGGCGCCCTCGCTGCGCTCGACTTCAACTTCAACGGCTGGGGCAGCAAGCAACGCCACCGCAACGACGCGCAGCTGGCCAAGCGCGTCGCCACCCTGGCAGGCGCCCGCTACCAGCGCAGCGAGCTGGTGGGCGAAGGCGGTGCCATCGAGGTGGACGGCCATGGCACCGGCATCATGACCGAGAGCAGCTGGATCAATGCCAACCGCAACCCGGGCTGGAGCAAGGCCGACATCGAGGCCGAGCTCAAGGCACGCCTGGGCTTGAGCAAGATCATCTGGCTGCCGGGAATCGCCGGGGAAGACATCACAGACGGGCATGTGGATTTCTATGCCCGCTTCGTACGCCCGGGGGTGGTGATCGCCAACCTGGACAACGACCCGGAGTCCTACGATCACGCGGTGACCCGCAAGCACCTGGCGATACTCAAGCAAGCCACCGATGCCGAAGGCAGGCGATTGCAGGTGCATGTGGTATCACCGCCCATGCAGGGGCGGCGCAACAGGTTCAGCCAGGGCAACAACGACTTCGCAGCAGGTTATATCAACTACTTCGTGATCAACGGCGCGATCATCGCACCGCAGTTCGGTGATGCGCAGGCCGATGAAAAGACGCGGACGTTGTTGGCCGTGTTGTACCCGGGGCGGGATATCGTGCAATTGGATATCGATGCGATTGCGGCCGGGGGTGGGGGGATTCATTGCGTCACCCACCAGTGCCCGGCTGTGTGAAGGCCGCCAGGTGCATGTCGACAGAAGTTCGGCGCCTGTGAGATCGAGCACCGCCCGCGCGGCGCATCGCGAGCTGCGCTCGCTCCTACGTTTGTTTCGGGCCAATGATTCCTGGGGGATTTGCGCGCGAATGCCTGGGCGCATGGCGCTATATCGCGTCGTGCCAACAAGGCGGTCGCGCGCGCCTGTCACAGGCGTTACTGGCCCGAAACAAACGTAGGAGCGAGCGCAGCTCGCGATGCGCCGCGCGGGCGGCGCTCGATCTCATAGGCGCGGAATATCCGACGACATACCCTCTAGCAACCCCATTGATTTGCTTTTCACATCAATCACAAAGAAAAACAAACTTAACAAATCAACCAAACCCGCCGATGCTGGCAGCACTATGCCCATTGCCCGGAGAACAACAACATGAACGACGTGGTCATCGTCGCCGCAACCCGTACCGCCATCGGCAGCTTCCAGGGAGCCCTGGCCAGCGTGCCTGCCGTCGACCTGGGTGCAGCGGTGATCAAACAGCTGCTGGAACAGACCCAGCTGGACCCGGCCCTGGTCGATGAAGTGATCCTCGGCCAGGTGCTCACCGCCGGTGCCGGGCAGAACCCGGCGCGCCAGGCTGCGATCAAGGCTGGCCTGCCCTATAGCGTACCGGCGCTGACCCTGAACAAGGTCTGCGGCTCGGGCCTGAAGGCCCTGCACCTGGCGGCCCAGGCGATCCGCTGCGGTGACGCCGAGGTGGTGATCGCCGGTGGCCAGGAG
Source organism: Pseudomonas sp. LRP2-20 (assembly GCF_024349685.1). NCBI lineage: Bacteria > Pseudomonadati > Pseudomonadota > Gammaproteobacteria > Pseudomonadales > Pseudomonadaceae > Pseudomonas > Pseudomonas sp. LR2-20. Next base: position 5,167,712 of record NZ_AP025944.1, read on the forward strand.
AACATGAGCCTGGCCCCGTACGTGATGCCTTCGGCACGTACCGGCCAGCGCATGGGCCATGGCCAGTTGATCGACAGCATGATCAGCGACGGCCTGTGGGATGCCTTCAACGACTACCACATGGGCATCACCGCCGAGAACCTGGTGGACAAGTACGGCCTCAGCCGCGAGCAACAGGACGCCTTCGCCGCCGAGTCGCAGCGCAAGGCCGTTGCTGCGATCGAAGCAGGCCGCTTCAAGGACGAGATCACTCCGATCGTGATGCCACAGAAAAAAGGCGAGCCGAAAGTCTTCGACCGTGATGAACAACCGCGCCCGGACACCACCGCCGAATCGCTGGCCAAACTGCGCCCGGCGTTCAAGAAAGACGGCAGCGTCACCGCCGGCAACGCCTCCAGCCTCAACGACGGCGCCGCCGCAGTGCTGCTGATGAGCGCCAGCAAGGCCCACGCCCTGGGGCTGCCGGTGCTGGCGAAGATTGCCAGTTATGCCAGCGCGGGGGTGGACCCGGCAATCATGGGCATCGGCCCGGTGTCGGCGACCCAGCGCTGCCTGGACAAGGCCGGCTGGCAGCTGGCTGACCTTGACCTGATCGAAGCCAACGAAGCCTTCGCCGCGCAGGCACTGGCAGTGGGCAAGGCGCTGGAATGGGATGCCAGCAAGGTCAACGTCAATGGCGGCGCGATTGCCCTGGGGCATCCGATTGGCGCCTCCGGGTGCCGGGTGCTGGTGACCTTGCTGCACGAAATGATCAAGCGTGATGCCAGGAAGGGGCTGGCCACCTTGTGCATCGGTGGTGGCCAGGGCGTCGCCCTGGCGATCGAGCGCTGATCGGCTGCTGCTTGCGCAAGCTTCAGGCAGTGGCGCGCAACTCGCAGGCAGCTGCCTCATTGATGGCCCTGGCCAGCAGCGCTACTTCCTGACACTTCTGCACGGCCTGGTCCACCGGGCTGTGCAGCAAAGAGCAGGAAGTCGCCACCCACAGCCGCTCACCCAGACGGTCGTGAGCATCGCGCAGCAGGTCCAGGGTCTTTTCCAGGTCGCAAGGCGAGGCGTTGCGGCCGTCGACCAGGCCAAGCGACAGCACTTTGTAGGCCGGCAGACGATCGAGCATGGTCGAGTATTGGTCGGGGGCCTGCACCAAGTCGATGTGCAGGCCATCGACCGGCAGGTTGACGGCCAGGCCGAGGTTGCCTTCCAGGGCACCGGAACAGGTGGCGATCAGCTTCTTCAGCGGCGCACGCTGAAGGATGTTGTAGACGCGCTCGTAGGCGTTTTTCCAGTCCTGCGGCAGTTCCTGAGCCAGGATCGGCTCATCGATCTGTACCCATTCGACCCCCAGGGCAGCCAAACGGTTGAGGGCCTGGTCATACAGCGGCAGCAGGCGCTCCAGCGCCAGTTCGTCGAGGTCACCCTCGGGGTTCTTGCTCAGCCACAGGCAGGTCAACGGGCCGATCACCACCGGTTTGACCGCATGGCCCAGCGCCTTGGCTTCTATCACCTCTTCGAACAGTTGTTCCCAGGCCTGGGCAAAAGGCTGGTCATCAGTGCTGAGCGGCGACACCTGATCGTACCCGGCAAAATCGCCGACTGGCAGCAGCTCGATGCCGGCGTCTTTCTGCACTTGCCAATGGCGGGCACGCAGCTCGCGGTCGCGGCCGAAACGGGGGAACCCCAGGTTGTGTGCCAGTGCCATGTCTTGTCCCTCAGAGTTCCGAAAAAGTACCGAAATGAATGAGGGCATTTTCCGGTCAGCGATTTGCTGAGACAAACTCATTAAATTTGAGATGAACTCAAGAATTGCTCATGATGCCGGTGAAACTGAATGTCTTGATCAGAGCAGCACCCTACGTATACAGACATGAGCCCAACCGACAACCTGGCGCACAATGCCAACCTGAATACTCCAGGTGCCCTCGAGCCATGAGCCTGCTGAAAGCCGCGCTGCGCGAAAAACACTTCGTCTGCGTCATGGAATTCGTCCCCAAGACCTCGGCGGAACGCTTCGCCGCGATGGAGGCGATCATGGCCCGCGGGCACTTGTGCGGCTGGCCCATGACCGTCGCCATCGGCGACCGCGTGGGCAGCCCGCTGGACATGTCGCCACTGGACGCCCTGGCCTCTTTCAGCACCCCGCTGCCGGCCTTGCCGCACTTCTCCGGCAAGGATCGCGAGCGCCATCATCTTCTGGCTCAATTGCAGCGCATGGATGCCGCCGGCCTCGACCAGTTGCTGCTGCTGACCGGCGACCGCCTGCCCGGCCACCAGCCCGGTGAACGCCCGGTGCGCTACCTGGAGTCGGTCGCGGCCTTGCTGATTGCGCGCCAGGCTTGCCCGCACTGGTTGCTCGGTGCGGCACTTAACCCGTTCAAGTACCACGAGGAAGAAGGCGGCGCACAATACTTCAAGGCGGAGAAAAAGCTCGCCGCCGGCGCCGACTTCCTCACCCTGCAACTGGGCTTCGATGCCAGCAAGCACCAGGAAGCCATGCGCTGGATGCAGCGCCAGGCTTCACCCAAACCGATGCTGGCCTGCCTGATGAGCCTGACCCAAGGCCGCGCGACGATGCTCGAGCACGTGGCGGGGGTAACGGTGTCGCCCTCGATGCGCGACATGCTCGAAGCCGAAAGCAAGGTGTCCAAGGCCTTTGCCCTGGCGCGCAGCGTCGACCGCCTGGCCTTGCAGATCATCGGTGTAAAGCTGATGGGTTACGCGGGGGTTCACCTGTCGGGTATTCACGAGCTCAAGCAGCTGCTGGCGCTGGAGCAACGCTTGCAGCACTGGCAGACGCAGATCCACTCACTGGAACAATGGGCGCCCGCCTGGGCCGATAGCTGGCAAATGCCAGGCCTGCCCATCGTTGCGTTCCATCCGCCGCAGGGCAACTGGCGCCAGGGCGAATCGAGCGTCAGTGCCTCGGGCAAGGAAAAAATCCGCTACCACGTGTTGCACACCGCCCATTCGCTGCTGTTCAGCCGTACCAACTGGCTCAGCAAGGCGTTCGGTTGGGCCGTGCGCCAGCCACTCTGGGCAACACCACGTGGGGCCGGTGTACTGCATGGGCTGGAACGGCTGGTAAAACGCCCGCTGGTTGGCTGCGACACCTGCGGCCGCTGCCGTCTGGAAGATACCCTCTACACCTGCCCGGAAACCTGCCCCAAAGGCCTGGCCAACGGCCCTTGCGGTGGCACCGCGCTCAACCGCTGCGAGTTTGGCGACCGCGAATGCATCCACAGCGTCAAATACCGCACCGCCAAGGCCGTGCGGCAAACCGCCGTGCTCAGCGAGCGACTGATCCCGTGCATCGACGTCGAAACACGCCACCGCAGCTCATGGCCACAGTGGTTCGAGGCCCAGCCGCCGCGCCGGCTCAGCCCGCAGCCAGCGCCTCGAACCCAGCCCGAATCTTAGCTTCGGGCAGTTCATCGGCGATGAACACCATCACGCTCTCGCGGTTCTCATCTGCTGCCCATTCGGCATCCCAGTCGAAGCCGTAGAGCTTGAGTACGCCCTGGAACACCAGGCGACGGTCCTCGCCGGCAATATTCAGTACGCCCTTGTAGCGCAGCAACTGCTTGCCGTGGGCCTCCAGCAGCTCGTTCATGAAATCGCTGAGGCGGTCGATGTCCAGTGCGGTTTCGGTGCGCAGCACCAAGGTTGAAATCCGATCAGGGGTAGCTGGTTTGAGCAGCGGACGCAGGCTCGGCTTGAGGTTGGCGCCCAGGTCCGGGTTCAGGTTGAAACCGCGCACATCGAGCAGCTCGGCCAGGTCGATACGGCCATGCTCGACCACCCGGATGGCCGCCCGCCCATTGATCCGCGCCAGGCGCTCGCGCAAGGCCTCCACCGCGGCCGGCTCGACCAGGTCGGTCTTGCTCAGCAGCAGGCGATCGGCAAAACCAACCTGGGCCTGGGCAATGGTCTGGGTCAGATGCACCTCGGCGTGGGCAGCATCGACCAGGGTGATGATGCCGTCGAGGATGTAGCGATCACGCAATTCTTCGTCGACGAAGAAGGTCTGCGCAACAGGCGCCGGGTCGGCCAGGCCGGTGCATTCGATCACCAGGCGGTCGAAGGCGATCTCGCCGGCGTCCAGGCGTTCGAGCAGCAGGTACAGGGCTCGGGTCAGGTCGCCATGGATGCTGCAGCACACGCAGCCGTTGGCCAGGGTCATGACCTGTACCGGCTCGTCGCCAAGCAGCTGGCTGTCGATACCGGCCTCGCTGAATTCGTTCTCGATCACGGCGATCTTCAGCCCATGCTCAGCCTTGAGCATGTGCTTGAGCAGGGTGGTCTTGCCTGCACCGAGGAAGCCGGTGAGGACAGTAACGGGAATTGGCGTCTGCACGCAGAACATCTCCTGCACAGTAGAAAAAGAAAGGCCGCAATCCTGCAGGAGCGGCCTTGTGTCGCGAAAAGGGCCGCACAGCGGCCCCAGGTTCCAGCTTCGCAGCAGATAGTGCCGGGGCCGCTCCTACATGGACCGCGCCGGCATTGGATTCAACAGCACTTGGGCCCGGACTTGCCGCCGTAACGTGCTTCCTGGCGTTCGCGGAAGAACGCCTCGTACGTCATCACCGGCTTGTCCGGGTGCTTGGTCTGCATGTGCTCGACATAGTTGTCGTAGTCGGGCATGCCGACCATCAGGCGGGCTGCCTGCCCCAGGTATTTACCCAGTCGACCCAGGTCGTTGAACATCGCTGCAGTCCTCTCAAGCGTCAGGCAGGGCCTGGAACGGGGTTTCCTTGTCGGTGCGCTCTTTGCGGCCGAGGGCGGCGTAGCCGACCTTGAGGGCGAAGAACAGCACACTGAACACCACCAGCAGGAACAGAATGGTCAGGCCGGCGTTGGTGTAGGCGTTGAAGATCACGTGCTGCATCTGCCCAATGTCCTTGGCCGGGGCCAGAACCTGGCCGGCGTCCAGCGCAGTGCTGTACTTCTTGGCCAGGGCCAGGAAGCCGACAGCCGGGTTCGGGTCGAACAGCTTGATCAGGCCCGCCGCGGTGGTGCAAATCAGCAGCCAGGCCGCTGGCAGCAGGGTGACCCAGATGTAGCGCTCGCGCTTCATCTTGATCAGCACCACGGTGCCGAGCATCAGGGCGATACCGGCCAGCATCTGGTTGGAGATACCGAACAACGGCCACAGGGTGTTGATACCGCCCAGCGGGTCGATCACGCCCTGGTACAGCAGGTAGCCCCACAGCGCCACGCAACCGGCGGTACCGATCAGGTTGGCAGTCCACGACTCGGTGCGCTTGAGGGCTGGTACGAAGCTGCCCAGCAGGTCCTGCAGCATGAAACGACCGGCACGGGTACCGGCGTCCACGGCGGTGAGGATGAACAGCGCCTCGAACAGGATCGCGAAGTGGTACCAGAAGGCCATGGTGTTTTCACCCGGCAGCACCTGGTGCAGGATCTGCGCGATACCCACCGCCAGGGTCGGTGCTCCACCGGCACGGGCGAGCACGGTGTGCTCGCCGATGTCGCGGGCCACCGCTTCGAGCTGCTCAGGGGTGATCATGAAGCCCCAGCTGCTGACCGTTTGCGCAACCGAAGCAACGTCGGCACCGACCACGGCGGCGGGGCTGTTCATGGCGAAGTACACGCCCGGCTCGATCACCGAGGCGGCAACCATGGCCATGATGGCGACGAACGATTCCATCAGCATGCCGCCGTAGCCGATGTAGCGGGCGTTGGCTTCGTTGTCCAGCAGCTTCGGCGTGGTCCCCGAGGAGATCAGCGCGTGGAAGCCCGACACCGCGCCACAAGCGATGGTGATGAACAGGAACGGGAACAGGGTGCCCTTCCACACCGGGCCGGTGCCGTCGGTGAACTGGGTCAGTGCCGGCATCTTCAGCTCGGGCATGGTCACCAGGATGCCGATGGCCAGGGCGATGATGGTGCCGATCTTGAGGAAGGTCGACAGGTAGTCACGCGGCGCCAGTACCAGCCATACCGGCAGCACGGCAGCGACGAAACCATAACCCACCAGCATCCAGGTGATCTGCACGCCCGTGAAGGTGAACGCCGGGCCCCAGACCGGATCGGCAGCAATCTGGCCCCCCAGCCAGATCGAGGCCAGCAGCAGGACCACGCCCACCACCGAGATCTCGCCGATACGGCCCGGGCGGATGTAGCGCATGTAGATGCCCATGAACATCGCGATCGGGATGGTCGCCATCACCGTGAACATGCCCCATGGGCTCTCGGCCAGGGCCTTGACCACGATCAGCGCCAGCACCGCAAGGATGATGATCATGATCAGGAAGCAACCGAACAGGGCGATGGTGCCGGGAATACGGCCCATCTCCTCGCGAACCATGTCGCCCAGCGAGCGGCCGTTGCGGCGGGTGGACAGGAACAGGACCATGAAGTCCTGCACTGCACCGGCCAGCACCACGCCGGCTATGAGCCACAGCGTACCAGGCAGGTAGCCCATCTGTGCGGCGAGTACCGGGCCAACCAAGGGGCCGGCGCCGGCGATGGCGGCGAAGTGGTGACCGAAGAGTATGTGCTTGTTGGTCGGAACATAGTCCAGACCGTCGTTGTTGAGCACCGCAGGGGTGGCTCGGCGAGGGTCGAGTTGCATCACCTTGGTGGCGATGAACAGGCTGTAGTAACGGTAGGCGACCAGGTAGATGGCCACCGCGGCGACCACGATCCACAAGGCATTGATCGCCTCGCCGCGACGCAGGGCGACGACACCCAGCGCGCAGGCCCCTATGACCGCCAGCGCCAGCCACGGGATGTGGCGTAGCAGGCTGTTATTGTTGTTCATGGCATGCTTCCAGCTAAGTGGTTGGAATAGACAGCCCCTTGAGTCTAGGGCTTGCTTGGCAGCTTTACCATCTCGAATTGCGATCAGCGCCAGGCCGCCAGCAGGCACGCTAGAGCGGCATGGGCATCGTTTCCGGCAAGTCGCCTCTCGTCGCCCTCTACCCGGCAGAAATGCCCATGACTGGTCTATAGTCAGTGCAACTGACGAGGGGCCTGCCATGACCACTTCTGCCGACGACCGCCGCCGCTTCCAGCGCATCGATTTCGACGCCCCTACCGAACTGCGCCAGGGCGATCGCCGCTGGCCGGTAAAGCTGCTGGACCTGTCGCTCAAGGGCCTGCTGATCGAACGCCCCTCCCCTTGGGACGCGGACCTGACCCAGGATTTCGATGCGATCATCCACCTCGACAGCAATGTCCGCGTGCAGATGCAGGTGGAACTGCGCCACGAAGAAGACACGCGCCTCGGTTTCATCTGCCTCTATATCGACGTCGAATCGATGAGTCACTTGCACCGTCTTGTGGAACTGAACGTGGCCGACAGCACCGAAATGATGCGTGAGCTGCGCGAACTGATCGAATAATGGAATCTCTTAGCTAGCTAACAGCACCCCCACCGATTGTTTCTTGTCTACCCAGACAGCTTTCTGCCCGGGAACTGGCGCTTTGTACACAGCCCTCTAGCACCGTCTCTGCCGACTTGGTACGCGATCTGCATTAGCGTCTTGCACACATTGCAAGGCCAGCTGTCTGCGCTCCGATCAAAATATTGTATACAATTTATGTAGCAATCATTTGTAGGAAATGTCTACAGTAGTGCCACAACAATAAACAGAGAGCCTGCTCCATGACTACGTCCCCTAGCACGTCTCCCGCCAAACGCCCCGAGGATGAAAACCTCGGGCTTGGTGCCAACCTGGCCTATGGTCTGCAGCATGTGCTGACCATGTATGGCGGGATCGTCGCGGTACCCCTGATCCTGGGCCAGGCAGCCGGCCTCACCGGCGCCGAGATCGGCATGCTGATCGCCGCTTCGCTGTTTGCCGGTGGCCTGGCAACCTTGCTGCAGACGCTGGGCATCCCGTTCTTCGGTTGCCAGCTGCCGCTGGTGCAGGGCGTATCGTTCGCCGGCGTGGCGACCATGGGCGCGATCCTCAGCAGCGAGGGTGGTGGTGGCCTGCCGGGCGTGCTCGGTGCGGTCATGGCGGCTTCGCTGATCGGTTTGCTGATCACCCCGGTGTTCTCGCGCATCACCAAGTTCTTCCCGCCACTGGTGACCGGCATCGTCATCACCACCATCGGCCTGACCCTGATGCCGGTCGCCGCGCGCTGGGTGATGGGCGGCAACAGTGCCTCGCCGGAATTCGGCAGCGTGGCCAACATCAGCCTGGCCGCCCTGACCTTCGCCATCGTCCTGGTGCTGAGCAAGCTCGGTAGTGCCACCATCTCGCGCCTGTCGATCCTGCTGGCCATGGTGGTCGGCACGCTGATCGCCTGGGCACTGGGCATGACCGACTTCAGCAAGGTCGGCCAGGGCCCGCTGTTTGCCTTCCCCACCCCGTTCCACTTCGGCATGCCGGAATTCCACATCGCCGCGATCCTGTCGATGTGCATCGTGATCATGGTGACCCTGGTGGAAACCTCGGCCGACATCCTCGCCGTCGGTGAGATCATCGACACCAAGGTCGATTCCAAGCGCCTGGGCAACGGCCTGCGGGCCGACATGGCATCGAGCATCCTGGCGCCGATCTTCGGCTCGTTCACCCAGAGCGCCTTCGCCCAGAACGTCGGCCTGGTGGCCGTGACCGGGGTCAAGAGCCGCTATGTGGTGGCCACAGGTGGTGTGATCCTGGTAGTGCTCGGCCTGCTGCCGGTGATGGGCCGGGTGATTGCCGCCGTGCCGACCCCGGTACTGGGTGGCGCAGGCATCGTGCTGTTCGGCACCGTGGCCGCCAGCGGGATCCGCACCCTGTCGAAGGTCAACTACAAGAACAACGTCAACCTGATCATCGTCGCCGCCTCGCTGGGCTTCGGCATGATCCCGATCGCCGCGCCGACCTTCTATCACCAGTTCCCGAACTGGTTCGAGACCATCTTCCACTCGGGCATCAGCTCGGCGGCCATCATGGCCATCTTGCTGAACCTGCTGTTCAACCACTTCAAGACGGGCAACTCGGAGAACCAGTCGGTATTCGCCGCCGCCTACGAACGCACCATCCAGTACTCGGACATCTCCTGCCTGCGCGATGGTGACTACTTCAAGGATGGCAAGCTGTTCGATGCCGAAGGCACCGAAGTGCCGGTGATGGAGTTGGACGAGCACGGCAACCAGGCGCCCAGGCGCAGTGCAGTTGCCGAACATTGACCGCTGACTGAGCGGTGAGGTGGGGGGAGCCGATGCGCATCGTCGGCTCCCCTTTTTCATTTATTCGAACAAGGCATCCAGAGCCTGCTCCAACCGGGTCACCGCTATCACCTGCAACCCCGCTGGCGGCTCCTTCGGCGCATTGCCCTTGGGCACGATGGCGCGCTTGAAGCCATGCTTGGCCGCCTCTTTCAGGCGCTCCTGGCCACTGGGCACAGGCCGCACCTCGCCCGACAAGCCGATCTCGCCAAACACCAGCAACCCATGGGCCAACGGCCGGTTGCGCAGGCTGGACATCACCGCCGCCAACAACGCCAGGTCCGAGGCCGTTTCCAGCACCTTAACCCCACCGACCACGTTGAGGAACACGTCCTGGTCATGGGTGGGAATGCCACCATGCCGGTGCAACACGGCCAGCAACATGGCCAGGCGGTTCTGGTCCAGGCCCAGGGTAACCCGCCGTGGGTTGGCCAGATGGCTGTCATCGACCAGCGCCTGCACCTCGACCAGCATCGGCCTGGTGCCTTCCCAAGTGGCCATGACCACACTCCCCGGCACTTCTTCCTGGGTGCGGTTGAGGAAGATCGCCGACGGGTTGGACACCTCTTTCAGGCCACGATCGGTCATGCCGAACACGCCCAGCTCGTTGACCGCGCCGAAGCGGTTCTTCACGGCCCGCAACAGCCGCAGGCGGCCGTCGGATTCGCCCTCGAAGTACAGCACGGTGTCGACCATGTGCTCCAGCACCCGCGGCCCGGCCAACGAGCCTTCCTTGGTGACGTGGCCGACCAGGAAGATCGCCGTGCCACTCTGCTTGGCATAACGCACCAGCAGGGCCGTGCTCTCACGCACCTGGGCCACGCCACCAGGGGCGGACTGCAACTGCTCGGTAAAGATGGTCTGGATCGAGTCGATCACCATGACCCGGGGCTTTTCCACCCGCGCGGTGGCGATGATGGTTTCGATGCAGGTCTCGGTCATCACCTTTAGCTGGTCCTGGGGCAGGCCCAGGCGCCGCGAGCGCATGGCCACCTGCTGCTGCGACTCTTCACCAGTGACATACAACGCCGGCAGGCCCACGGCGATGTTGCACAGTGTCTGCAGCAGGATGGTCGACTTGCCAATGCCCGGGTCACCGCCGATCAGCACCACCGAGCCATCGACCAGGCCACCGCCGAGCACGCGATCGAGTTCGGTACTGCTGGTGGTGAAGCGCGGGATCTCTTCGACGCTGACTTCGGCCAGGGTCTTGATCTGCGCCTGTTGCCCGGTCCAGCCGGCGCGGCCGCTGGGGGCCGCCGCACCACCGCTTTCGATCATGGTTTCGACCAGGGTGTTCCAGGCCCCGCAATCGGCGCACTGGCCGGCCCACTTGGGGAAGGTCGCGCCACACTCGGTGCAGCCATACAAACGCTTGGCCTTGGCCATGGGCAGGGTCTCCTGGAAAAAACCGCCATGATAGCCGAGGGCGACGTGTCTCGAACGCGTCGAGATGCGACAAAACTATTCGTTCTAACCGCAGTCCCTACCCCTGAAGCCAACGCATGAAGCGTTCAAGTGGCTTACACTGCGTTTACCTCACCATTTGTTACAAGGAATCAAACATGGGCATGCTCAGTGAGTTCAAGGCCTTCGCGGTCAAAGGGAATGTCGTCGACATGGCGGTCGGTATCATCATCGGCGCGGCCTTCGGCAAGATCGTCTCCTCGTTCGTTGGCGACGTGGTCATGCCACCACTGGGGCTGCTGATCGGCGGTGTCGACTTCAGCGACCTGGCCATTACCTTGAAGGCTGCCGAAGGTGATGTACCAGCCGTAGTGCTGGCCTACGGCAAGTTCATCCAGACCGTGATCGACTTCATCATCGTCGCCTTCGCCATCTTCATGGGCGTGAAAGCGATCAACAAGCTCAAGCGCGAAGAAGCCGTGGCACCGACCACACCACCCGTGCCGACACCGCAGGAAACCTTGCTGACCGAGATCCGCGACCTGCTCAAGGCGCAGAACCAGAACCGCTTGCCCTGAAACAGCTGGGGCCGCAGCGCGGCCCCTTTGCATCACCAGTAGTTTTCCACCGCCACCTGTCCCGGCCGCTTGCTCAGGCTCAGCTGCAGGTCACGGGCCTTGAGCACCTTGCGTGTCTCGTCGATCATCTGCGGGTTGCCGCAGAGCATGATTCGCGAATGCTCGGGCGACAGTTCCAGCCCCGCCGCTTTTTCCAGCTCGCCATTCTCGATCAGCGTGGTGATGCGCGCACCCAACGCCCCAGGATGCTGCTCACGGGTCACCACTGGAATGAACTGCAGCTTGCCAGCGAATTCCGCCAGATAATCACGTTGCTCCAAGCCGGCAATGTCGTCTACATACGCCAGCTCTTTCGACTCTCGGACCGAATACACCAGCTTGATGTTGTCGAAACGCTCCCAGGCTTCGAAATCCTGCAGGATCGACATGAAGGGCGCAATGCCGGTCCCGGTGGCCAGCAGCCACAGGTCGCGGCCGCCGACAAAGCGGTCGAGGGTCAGGTAGCCGAACGCCTGACGGTCGATCAACAAGGTATCGCCCACGCCCAGGCGGCTCAGCTCGCTGGTGAACTCCCCTCCCGGTACCACGATTGAGAAGAAGTCGAGGTATTCGTCATGGGGGGCACTGACCATCGAATAGGCACGCCAGACCACGCTGCCATCGGCCTTGGTCACGCCCAGCCGGGCAAACTGGCCGGCCCGGAAACGAAACCCTGGATCGCGCGTAACCCGCAGGCTGAACAGGTTCGGCGTCAGCGGCTGAACGTCGAGCAGGGTCTGACGGGTAAATTTGTCGGCGCTGGCGGTCATGTCGGGCTCCAAAGATGGCGTGCGCCCAGTGTCGCGCAAAGCAGCCAGGATAAAAACCGCCGGAGTGTAGGGACACATCACGGCGCCCCCACCAACGGCACATGAAAACCTGATTGCTATAACAAAAAATCCCAACATAGCACTCAGTCTTTTCCTACAATCTTCCCCGTATGCAAACGGGTTGGATCCCGAAAACCGAAGGAGTATGAGAGATGCTTCAATGGAATTATGAGCATCTACATAAGCTGATCAGCGAAAGCACCCCACAAAAGGTGTTCGATCTCGCAGTGCATCTGGCACAAGACCTGGGCATGGAATTTCTCGGGTTCAAGGTTCGCATTCAACTCGCTGCCCAATCTCCCCGGCAATACCTGTACAGCAACTACCCAACTGAGTGGATCGAGCGCTACCAGCGCGACGACTTCTACAAGCAAGACGCTGCCGCGACCCGTAGCCATTCGTCGACCATGCCGGTGCTATGGACCGACGAGCTGTACCGCGAGGTGCCTCATTACCGCGAACAAGCCTGTGCACATGGCCTGCGCCATGGCTGGACGCAATCCCTGCATGACCTTCAGCACAATGAGAGCCAGGTCAGCGTGTGTAGGCCACGGGGCGAAGTGAACATCCCCGAGCTTTATGACAAGGCCGGCAAGGTACAATGGTTGTGCCATACCCTGCACGCGATCATCAGTGAACATCATCTGGCCAAGCTCAGTGTGCCGCTGAAGATGAGCAACCGCGAAATCGAAGTACTCAAGTGGTCGGCAGCCGGCAAGACCGCAGCCGATGTGGCCTGCATCCTGTCGCTGTCGCAGAGCACGGTGAACTTTCATATCCGCAGCGTGATCACCAAGACCAACGCCGCCAACAAGGCCGGTGCCATCGCCATCGCCATGATGCGCGGCCTGATCGAGCAGTAGCCAGGCCTGCGGCCTCGGGCAAAGCCCTGTAGAATCGCCCAGCAAAGCTTGCGGCGATCCGCCGTGGGCAGATCCGTACCCGAGCCAGACGCCATGCCCCTGTTGACCACCCCCTACGCCGAACTCGACCTGATCCGCCAGCCGGACCAGGCCAACGACCCGCTGCAGGCCTTCGATGCCGCCGATGAATACCTGCTCGAGCAACTGCACGCGCAAGGCCTGCAAGCCGGCAGCCGCGTGCTGGTGCTCAACGACAGCTTCGGCGCACTGGCCACCAGCCTGGCCGGGCACCTGCAGGTGGTCAGCAGCGGCGACTCGCACCTGGCGCGCATGGCCCTGGAGAAGAACCTTGTACGCAATGGCAAGGCCTACGACAGTGTGCCCTTCGTGCCGGCCAGCGAGCATTGGCAAGGCCCGTTCGACCGCGTGCTGGTACGCGTGCCCAAGACCCTGGCACTGCTTGAAGAACAACTGATCCGCCTGCAAGGCCACCTGGCACCCGGCGCCCAGGTGATTGCAGGTGCCATGATCAAGCACCTGCCACGCGCGGCGGGCGACCTGATGGAGAAGTACATCGGCCCGGTACAAGCCTCGCTGGCACAGAAAAAGGCGCGCTTGCTGACCGCCACGGTCGCCGACCGGCCGGCCGCAAAGTCGCCCTACCCGACCCGCTACCTGCTCGACGCGCCGGCACTGGAACTGCTCAACCATGCCAACGTGTTCTGCCGCGAGGGCCTGGATATCGGCACCCGTGCGTTCCTGCCCCACTTGCCGCGCAACCTGGGCAACGCCCGCGTCGCCGACCTGGGCTGCGGCAACGGCGTGCTGGCCATTGCCAGTGCGCTGGCCAACCCGGACGCACACTTCACCCTGGTCGACGAGTCGTACATGGCGGTGCAGTCGGCGCAGGAGAACTGGCAGGCTGCCCTGGGTGAGCGGCCAGTGGTGGTGATGCCGGGGGATGGCCTGGCCGGGGTGGAAAAACAGTCGCTGGATGTGGTGCTGTGCAACCCGCCGTTCCACCAGCAGCAAGTGGTGGGTGACTTCCTCGCCTGGCGCATGTTCCAGCAGGCGCGCGAGGCGCTGGTGGTGGGCGGCGCACTGTATATCGTCGGCAACCGCCACCTGGGCTACCACAGCAAACTGGCGCGGTTGTTCCGTGGCGTGGAACAGGTAGCGGCAACGCCGAAGTTCGTGATCCTCAAGGCCCGCAAATAAAGAAAGGGGGCGCCAGGCGCCCCCTTTCTCTCAATGCGTGGTCAGGCCTGCGGCCCCCATGAACAGCCTCATCACCCAGGCCGCCACGCCCAGGGCTGCCACGCTCATTGCCCAGATCAGCACCAGCCAGCCCAGGCGCTGCCACAGCGGTTTCTTGTCTTCCAGGCCATGTTTACCGGTCATCATGCGGCCCTCCTAGTGATAGCCGTCTTCATGGGTCACCTTGCCGCGGAACACATAGTAGCTCCAGAAGGTATACATGAGGATGAACGGCAGGATGAACAACGTGCCCACCAGCATGAAGCCCTGGCTTTGCGGCGGCGCTGCGGCATCCCAGATCGAGATCGACGGCGGGATGATGTTCGGCCACAGGCTGATGCCCAGCCCGCTGTAACCCAGGAAGATCAGCACCAGGGTAAGCAGGAATGGCGTGTAGTGCGCATTGCGCGCCACCGCCTTGAGCAGGCCATAGAAGGTCACCAGCACCAACAGCGGCACGGGCATGAACCAGAACAGGTTGGGCATGCTGAACCAGCGGTCGGCAATCTGTGGATACGCGATCGGGGTCCACAGGCTGACGATGCCGATCACTGCCAGCAGTACCAGCGCCAGCGGCCGGGCGAGGTCGTGCATCTTCAATTGCAGGTCGCCCTCGGTCTTCATGATCAGCCAGGTACAGCCCAGCAGGGTGTATGCGACGATCAGGCCCAGGCCGCAGAACAGGCTGAACGGTGTCAGCCAGTCGAGGGTGCCACCGGCGAAGTGCCGGTCGACCACCTTGAAGCCTTCGAGGAAGGCCCCCAGCGCCACACCTTGGAAGAACGTGGCGACCAGCGAGCCACCGATGAACGCCTTGTCCCACAGATGGCGCTTGTCGGCCGTGGCCTTGAAGCGGAACTCGAAGGCCACGCCCCGGAAGATCAGGCCGATCAGCATCAGGATCAGTGGCAGGTACAGCGCCTCGAGCACCACCGCGTAGGCCATCGGGAATGCCCCGAACAGCCCGGCGCCGCCCAGTACCAGCCAGGTTTCGTTGCCGTCCCACACAGGGGCGACGGTATTCATCATCACATCGCGGTCACGCTCGCCCTTGACGAAGGGGAAGAGCATGCCGATACCCAGGTCGAAACCATCCATCACCACATACATCATGACGCCGAAGATGATGATCACGGCCCAGATCAGCGGAAGGTCGATACCCATGGCTCAGTTCCCCTTGCTCAGGCTGGCGGAATCATCGGCGGCGGACAGTGGCCGCGCCTGCGTACGAGTGGTGCCAGGGCCACCGGGGTTATGCTCGTCGCCCTCGCCTGTCTGCGGGCCTTTGCGCACAAGGCGCATCATGTAGCCGAGGCCGGTACCGAACAGGGCGAAATACACCACCACGAACGCCACCAGGGTGAAGCCAAGCTGTGCATAACTGTGGTTGGACACGCCATCGGCGGTACGCAACAGGCCATACACCACCCACGGCTGGCGACCGATCTCGGTAGTGAACCAGCCGGCGAGCAACGCGATCAGGCCGGACGGGCCCATCCACAGGGCCAGGTACAGGAACGGCCGCGAGGTGTAGAGCGTGCCGCGCTTGCGTAGCCACAGGCTCCACAGGCCGACGAAGATCATCAGGAAACCGAGCCCGACCATGACCCGGAACGACCAGAACACAATGGTCGAATTGGGCCGGTCCTCAGGCGGGAACTCCTTCATTGCCGGCACCTGCTTGTCCAGGCTGTGGGTCAGGATCAGGCTACCAAGCGCCGGGATCTCGACCTTGAAGCGGGTGGTTTCGGCCTTCATGTCGGGGATGCCGAACAGGATCAGCGGGGTCGGCTCACCGGGCACGTTCTCCCAGTGGCCTTCGATCGCGGCGATCTTCACCGGCTGGTGCTTGAGCGTGTTGAGGCCGTGGAAGTCACCGATCACCGCCTGGATCGGGGCAACGATCAGGGCCATCCACATGGCCATCGACAGCATCTTGCGCACTGCCGGGTTGTCACGCCCGCGCAGCAGATGCCAGGCTGCCGAGGCACCGACGAAGAACGCCGTGGACACGAACGCGGCGGTGGCCATATGCATGAGGCGATAAGGGAACGATGGGTTGAACACCACCGCCAGCCAGTCCACTGGCACCACCCGGCCATCGATGATCTCGTGGCCCTGCGGGGTCTGCATCCAGCTGTTGGAAGCCAGAATCCAGAAAGTCGATACCAGGGTGCCAAGGGCCACCATCACCGTGGAGAAGAAGTGCAGCCCACGGCCGACACGGTTCCAGCCGAACAGCATGACACCCAGGAAGCCCGCCTCGAGGAAGAAGGCTGTCAGCACCTCGTAGGTGAGCAACGGGCCGGTAATGGCGCCAGCGAAGTCGGAGAATCGGCTCCAGTTGGTGCCGAACTGGTAGGCCATGACCAGGCCAGAGACCACGCCCATGCCGAAGTTGACGGCGAAGATCTTCGACCAGAAGTGGTAGAGGTCACGGTAAACCTGGTTGTTGGTCCGCAGCCAGAGGCCTTCGAGGACTGCCAGGTAGCTCGCCAGGCCGATGGTGATGGCCGGGAACAGGATGTGGAACGACACGGTAAAGGCAAACTGCATTCGGGCGAGCTCTAAGGCCTCTATTCCGAACATGGTGCTTCCTCTTCAGATAATCCGGCGTCCGGGCTTGTGGCCCCGTCGCCCACTGCCCCCACGGTAGTCGAGTGCGGCACGTTGGAATTGTTCTGTTCGATCGCAGGGATTCCGGCCCAAGGGCCAATTCGTTGCCCGTTCGTTGCCCGTTCGTTGCAAAAGCAACGATTGATCCAGATCAACGACGTTTAGGAAGCATAGTCCCGAATGGCCCGCAGGGCGGTGTGGTTGTTTGCCGCGTGACCGGTTGCCCCACCCTCTTTCGCGAAGCGTTTAAAAGTGCCGATCACGGCAAACAGTAACCGTTTGTTACAAACAGATGATACGCTGCGGGCCCCTCTACTGCGCCGAGGCCAACAGGTTTCCGATGTCCGATTCCGCACCGCAGTTGTTGCGTCACCACCGCCCCTTCATCGCCTTCTGGCTGGCTCGGGTGTTCACCGCCAGCGGCTTCCAGATGCTCACCGTGGCCATTGGCTGGCACCTCTACCAGCTGACCGGCAACGTGCTCGACCTGGGCCTGGTCGGCCTGGTCGAATTCGCCCCGCGAGTGCTGTTCATGCTGCACACCGGGCACGTCGCCGACCGCTATGACCGACGCAAGGTCGCGGCACTGTGCCAGACCTTGCAGGGGCTGATCGCCCTGGCGCTGGCCGTGGGCAGCGCCACCGACAACGTCAGCCGCGAACTTATCTTCGCTTTGGCCTTCCTGCTCGGTGCCACCCGCTCGTTCGAGATGCCGGCGACCCAGGCGCTGCTGCCCAACGTGGTGCCTCCCGGGCTGTTCCCGCGGGCGGTAGCCGCTTCAGCCTCGGCGACCCAGGCAGCCACCATCGTCGCCCCGGCCGTGGGCGGCTTCCTGTACGCATTCGGCAGCATCTGGGTGTATGGCCCGACCGTAGCGCTGTACGCCATCGCCTGCCTGTTGATGCTCAGCCTCGACTCGCGCCAGCAGGTGCCGCAGCGCGGCCGCGCCAGTATCGAGTCGCTGATGGCCGGGATCCGCTTCATCCGCAGCCGCCCAGACATCCTCGGGGCCATCTCGCTGGACCTGTTCGCCGTGCTGCTCGGTGGTGCTACCGCCTTGCTGCCGGTGTTCGCCAAGGACATCCTGCTCACCGGCCCATGGGGCCTGGGCCTGCTGCGCTCGGCACCGGCGGTGGGGGCTCTGCTGATGTCGCTGTGGCTGGCGCGGTTCCCGGTCGAGCGCAAGGTTGGCCGCACCATGTTCACCGCCGTCGGGTTGTTCGGCGTGGCGACCATTGCCTTTGGCCTGTCGACTTCGTTCTGGTTCTCCCTGGCGGTGCTGGTGGTGCTGGGCGCGGCGGACATGATCAGCATGGTCATCCGCGGCGCCTTCGTGCAACTGGAAACGCCGGACGAAATGCGCGGACGGGTGAGCGCGGTGAACGGGTTGTTCATCGGCGCGTCGAACCAGCTGGGTGAGTTCGAGTCCGGGGTGACGGCGCACTGGTTCGGCACGGTGCCGGCGGTGGTGCTGGGAGGCGTCGGTACGCTGGTGGTGACCGGGGTGTGGATAAAGTTGTTCCCCACACTGGCCAAGCGCGACCGGTTGCACAACGAATGATGCGTTTACCGGTGCCGGCCTCTTCGCGGGCAAGCCCGCTCCCACAGGTACGGTGCAGCTCTCGAAACCTGCAATCCCTGTGGGAACGGGCTTGCCCGCTAAGAGGCCGGTACAGGCTAAAGATAAGCCATTCCCCAACGGCGATAGGCCCCCGCCGAGCATGCTGGTATGATGCGCGGCTTTTTTCCGCCCCACACAAAACCACGGCATCCGCTACGGTCTGTGCTTTGCTGATGGGGTCGATACATTCACGGCGCGAGGGCGCCCTGGGGAGCGGGCATGCTGGAAAGGCTGTTTCAACTAAGAGCACACAACACCAACGTGCGCACCGAGATTCTTGCGGGCGTCACCACCTTCCTGGCCATGGCCTACATCCTGTTCGTCAACCCGAGCATCCTCGGCGAGACCGGCATGGACAAAGGCGCGATCTTCGTCGCCACCTGCCTGGCCGCCGCCATCGGCTCGACCACCATGGGCCTGATCGCCAACTACCCGATCGCCCTGGCGCCGGGCATGGGCCTGAACGCGTTCTTCACCTACACCGTGGTCCTGCACATGGGCCACACCTGGCAGGTGGCACTGGGCGCGGTGTTTCTCTCGGCGGTGATGTTCTTCCTGCTGTCGATCTTCCGCATCCGCGAATGGATCGTGAACAGCATCCCGCTGCCGCTGCGTTCGGCGATTGCCGCGGGTATCGGCCTGTTCCTGGCGTTCATCGCCCTGCATAACGCCGGTATCGTCGTCGATAACCCGGCGACCCTGGTGGGCCTGGGCGACCTCAAGCAGCCGGCGCCAATTCTCGCCACCCTGGGCTTCTTCCTGATCGTCGGCCTCGAGTCGCTGAAGGTCCGTGGCGCGGTGCTGATCGGCATCCTGGCCGTGACCATCGCCTCGATCCTGATGGGCGTGACGCCGTTCGGCGGCGTAGTGTCGATGCCGCCGTCGCTGGCGCCGACCTTCCTCCAGCTGGACATCAAGGGCGCCCTCGACGTGGGCCTGGTCAGCGTGATCTTCGCCTTCCTGTTCGTCGACCTGTTCGACAACTCCGGCACCCTGATTGGCGTCGCCAAGCGCGCCGGCCTGATGGGTAAGGACGGCCACATGCCGAAGATGGGCCGTGCCCTGATCGCCGACAGCACCGCGGCCATGGCCGGTTCCTTGCTGGGCACCTCGACCACCACCAGCTACATTGAATCCGCAGCTGGCGTGAGCGCCGGGGGCCGCACCGGCCTGACCGCCATCGTGGTCGCCATCCTGTTCCTGCTGGCCCTGTTCTTCGCCCCGCTGGCCGGTAGCGTGCCAGCCTTCGCCACCGCCCCGGCGCTGCTGTTCGTCGCCGTGCTGATGGCCTCGGGCCTGGCGGAAATCAACTGGGACGATGTCACCGAAGCCGCCCCGGTGGTGGTGACCGCCCTGGCGATGCCGCTGACCTACTCGATCGCCAACGGCATCGCCTTCGGTTTCATCTCCTGGACCGCCGTCAAGCTGATTTCTGGCCGCCACCGCGACCTGAACCCGGCCCTGGTGATCCTCTCCATCCTGTTCGTCATCAAGCTGGGCTGGTTCAACGCATGAGTGCTGTCTTCGACCCCACCGCCTACGACACCCAGCTCGAGGGCAAAGTCGCTCGCCTGCGCGAGCTGCTGGCGCCCTTTGGCGCGCCGGAACCGGCCGTTTTCGACTCGCCGCGCGAGCATTACCGGCTACGCGCCGAGTTCCGCCTGTGGCGCGAGGACGGCCAGCGCCACTATGCGATGTTCGCCCCGGGCGAGAAGCACAAGGCGATCCTGATCGACGATTTCCCTATCGCCAGCCAGCGCATCAACGAGTTGATGCCGCGCCTGAAAGCCGCCTGGCAGGCCAGTGAGGCGCTGAGCAACCGCCTGTTCCAGGTGGAGTTCCTCACCACCCTGGCCGGCGATGCCATGGTCACCCTGTGCTATCACCGCCCACTGGACGAAGCCTGGGAAGTGGCGGCCCGGCAGCTGGCCGAAGACCTGGGCGTGAGCCTGGTCGGCCGCTCGAAGGGCAAGCGCCTGGTGATCGGCCGCGACTACGCGGTGGAAAAGCTCGAAGTCGCCGGTCGCGTGTTCAGCTACCGGCAACCGGAAGGCGCGTTCACCCAGCCCAACGGCGCGGTGAACCAGAAGATGCTGAGCTGGGCCTTCGAGGCCATCGGCGAGCGTGAGGACGACTTGCTGGAGCTGTATTGCGGCAACGGCAACTTCACCCTGCCACTGGCCACCCGCGTGCGCCAGGTGCTGGCCACCGAGATCAGCAAGACCTCGGTCAATGCCGCGCTGAGCAACCTCGACGAAAACGCTGTGGATAACGTGCGGCTGGTGCGCCTGTCGGCGGAAGAACTGACCCAGGCGCTGAATGAAGTGCGCCCGTTCCGGCGGCTGGAAGGGATCGACCTGAAAAGCTATGAGTTCGGCACGGTGTTCGTCGATCCACCGCGTGCGGGGATGGACCCGGATACCTGCGAGCTGACCCGGCGATTCGAGCGGATCCTGTACATCTCGTGCAACCCGGAGACACTGGCGGCGAACATTGCCCAGTTGCAGGACACGCACCGCATCGAGCGTTGTGCGTTGTTCGACCAGTTCCCCTATACCCACCACATGGAAAGTGGCGTCCTGCTGGTTCGGCGTTGACCGATAGATTGCGGGGGCCGCTTTGCGGCCCATCGCCGGCAAGCGCGGCTCCCACAGGTACAGCGCCAACCTCGAGGTTTGCACTCTACCTGTGGGAGCCGCGCTTGCCGGCGATGGGCTGCAAAGCAGCCCCAGGCTTCACTCAGAAGTCGAAGAAGACCGTCTCCCCTTCCCCCTGAATACGGATATCGAAGCGATAGGCCGTTTTCCCATCTACTTCGCAACGCTTGGCAATCAAGGTCTCGCGGCGCTGCGGCTGCTCGATCAGGTTGAGCACCGGGCACTTGGCATTGGCCTCGGCCTCGTCATCGAAGTACAGACGCGTGTGCAGGTGGATGTTGATCCCCCGGGCAAACAGGCTGATGTTGATGTGCGGCGCCATCGGCACGCCTGCAGCGTTGTTCACTACCCCTGGCTTGACCGTGTGCGCGGTCCACTCGCCGGCATCGAAGGTGGTGGCGGTGCGGCCGAAGCTGTTGAAGGCGTTTTCCAGGTTGTAGGCATCCTGATACTGGCCGTTGGCATCGGCCTGCCACAGCTCCAGGAACGAGTCACGCACCAGATGCCCGTTGCCGTCATACACGTGACCGATCAGCAGGATGTGCTCGCCGGCAGCGTCCGGCTTGGCCAGGCGGTTCCAGATTTCCTGGTCGCGGGTCGGGTTGCCGGCCGCTTCCAGGGCCAGGCCGATGTGCACGTAGGGGCCGGCGGTCTGCGAGGGGGTTTCCGGCAGCAGTTCGATTGGCATGGCGGGGTCCTCAGCAGTTTTCGAAGTGGGTCTTGCGCTGGCCGCGCAGCACGATGTCGAAGCGATACGCCAGGCAGTCCATCGGGTTGGCATTGCTCATGTCGAGCTTGGCGATCAACTGCTGCACGGCTTGCGGATTGGCGATCGACTTGACGATCGGGCACATCGGGATCAGCGGGTCACCCTCGAAGTACAGCTGGGTGATCAGCTTGGTGGCGATCGCAGGGCCGCTGATGGCGAAATGGATGTGCGCCGGGCGCCAGTCGTTCGGCCCGTTGCGCCATGGGTACGGGCCCGGTTTGATGGTGCGGAAGCTGTAGTAGCCGTCGCGGTCGGTCAGGCAGCGGCCGACACCACCGAAGTTCGGATCAAGCGGCGCCAGGTAACGGTCGTTCTTGTGGCGGTAACGGCCGCCGGCGTTGGCTTGCCACATCTCCACCAGGGTGTTCGGCACAGGCTTGCCGTACTGGTCGACGACGCGGCCGGCAACGATGATGCGCTCGCCGATCGGCAGGCCACCGTTGTTGAAGTTCAGCAGCAGGTCATGGTCATGGGCACCGAAGCCCAGGTGGGAAAAGTCCGGGCCGGTGGTTTCGCTGATCGACTGCGGGATGCTGACCAGTGCCTGGCGCGGTGAGCGGGCAATGGAAGTCTTGTAGTCGGGCGTCAGGGCCTTCGGGTGCCAGTTGCGATCACGGATCACAAAGCGGCTGTTGTCCTGGGCGGGCATGCCGGATTCCTCTCTTGGAATTATGAGAACGCCTGTACACGGCAGGCGGACTTGCAGTTTCAGATAGGTCGCGCGTGATGAATATTGAAATCAGCCACCCAATACATAACCTAATGGTTATGTATTAGTGCCTTTGGCTGGGGTGATCTAGTATTTATCCCCATGTTTCACGCTCTGGAGAGCACCTCATGGAATGGCGAAAAGGCCGACGCAGCGACAACGTGGTCGATGCCCGTGGCGAAGGCGGCGGCGGCGGTATGCGCTTTGGCGGCGGCAAGGGCCTGGGGCTTGGCGCAGTGCTGCTGATCGTCGGCATCGGCTGGCTCACCGGCCAGGACCCGCTGCAGATCCTTGGCCAGCTCGCCGGGCAGATGGACCAGCAGCAACAGCAGGCTGCGCCGAATGGCGCCGGCGGCAAGGCGCCACCGGCCAATGACGAACAGGCTCAGTTCGTTGCCTCGATCCTGGGTGACACCGAGGATACCTGGAAGGCCCTGTTCGCTCAGGCTGGCAAGCAATACCGCGATCCCAAACTGGTGCTGTTCAGCGGCCAGGTGAACTCCGCCTGCGGCTTTGCTTCTGCGGCGGTCGGGCCGTTCTACTGCCCGGCGGACCAACGGGTCTACCTGGACATGTCGTTCTTCCGCGAGATGGAAACCCGCTTCGCTGCGGCCGGCGACTTCGCCCAGGCCTACGTGATCGCCCACGAGATCGGCCACCACGTGCAGACCTTGCTGGGTGTGTCGGCCAAGGTCGATGCTGCGCGGCGTGGCGGCCAGCGCATGGAAGGCGACAACGGCCTGCTGGTGCGCCAGGAGTTGCAAGCTGACTGCCTGGCCGGGGTGTGGGCGTATCAGGCGCAGAAGCGGCTGAACTGGCTGGAGCCTGGCGATGTCGAGGAGGCACTGAACGCGGCCAATGCCATTGGTGATGACCGGCTGCAGCAGCAGGGCCAGGGGCGCGTGGTGCCCGACTCCTTCACCCATGGCACCTCGGCGCAGCGGGTGCGCTGGTTCAAGGCCGGCTTTGCCCAGGGTAATGTGAACAGCTGCGATACCTTCAGCGCACGTAGCCTTTGAGATCCTGGGCCGCTTTGCGGCTTCCACAAACTGGCGCAGCATCTGTGGCAGCCGTGCTTGCCGGCGATGGGCTGCCAAACAGCCTCCGCGATCTGCAAAAAGCAAACGTTTTCGCTAAGTTACAAATCAGCTGAAAAAGCGATTCAGCTTTCCGTTCGTCGTGCCGATAACAGCAGCACGAATCAGCGGGCTCCCAGAACAACAACGCCCTGCGATCGATGATCAAGTGAGCGAATGAATTTTCTGGAGAGCGTGCATGAACAGCTGGTTCGCCAACATCAGCGTCAACCTCAAACTCGGCCTGGGCTTCGGCCTGGTGCTGTTTCTAACTGGCCTGCTGGCCCTGACTGGCTGGACCAGCCTGGGCAGCCTGATCGACCGCAGCAACTGGATGGGCGACATCGGCCAGCTCAACAAGGACCTGACCGACCTGCGCGTGGCGCGCCTGCAGTACATGATCGCCAATGGCGATGACGCCGCTGCGGCCAACACCCAGGCCAAGCTCGACGCCTTCAGCAAGCAGCAGGAATACCTGGTCACCACCTTCACCAGCCCGGCCAACGTCGTGCTGCTCAAGGAGCTGGGGCAGACCATCAGCGAGTACAAGGTGTCGCTGAACAAGATGCGTGCCGGCTACAAGAGCTCGCTGGCCGCCCGTGACGCCATGAACGTGTCGGCGGCCAAGGCCGATGACGCCATGGAAACCCTCAGCCAGGACGTCATGTCCCGCCCCGAGGCTGACAGCGTGCGCCTGGCCCAGTACCAGCTGATCAGCAAGGCGCGCCAGCAACTGCTGCAAGTGCGCATCGATGTGCGCGGCTACATCGCCGACAACACCGCCGCCAACGAGCAGGCCGCCCTGCGTCAGCTGGACAGTGCGCTGGCCGACATCGACAACCTCAAGCGCCAGCTGCCCGCTGAAGCCACCCGCGTACAGCAATTCGAGCAGTCGGTGCTGGCCTACCGCGATGCCGTGCGCCAATTCCGCGATGCGGTCGCCGCGATCACCGTTGCCCGTGCGGAAATGACCGTGCAGGGTGCCGACATCGTCAAGCGCAGCGACGCGCTGTACAAGATCCAGCTCGAACGCCGCGACGCCGAGAGCACCCAGGCACGTAGCCTGCAGACCATCGCCACGCTGCTGGCGCTGCTGGCGGGCGTGATTGCCGCCGTGATCATCACCCGGCAGATCACCCGCCCGCTGCGCGACACCCTACAAGCCGTGGAACGCATTGCCGCTGGCGACCTGACCCATGAGCTGCGCGTCACTCGCCGCGACGAAATCGGCGTGCTGCAACAAGGCATCGCGCGCATGGGCACCACCCTGCGCGAGCTGATCAGCGGCATCCGTGACGGCGTCACCCAGATCGCCAGCGCCGCCGAAGAGCTGTCGGCAGTGACCGAGCAGACCAGTGCCGGCGCCAACAGCCAGAAGATCGAGACCGACCAGGTGGCTACCGCGATGCACGAAATGGCAGCCACCGTTCAGGAAGTGGCGCGCAACGCCGAGCAGGCTTCGCACGCGGCCACCGGTGCCGACGACGAGGCCCGTGCCGGTGACCGTGTGGTAGGCGAGGCAATCAGCCAGATCGAGCGCCTGGCCGCGGAAGTGCACCGTTCCACCGAGGCCATGAACCTGCTGCAGCAGGAAAGCCAGAAGATCGGCAGCGTGATGGACGTGATCAAGTCGGTGGCCGAGCAGACCAACCTGCTGGCGCTCAACGCCGCGATCGAGGCGGCCCGTGCCGGTGAAGCCGGCCGTGGCTTCGCCGTGGTTGCCGACGAAGTGCGTGGCCTGGCCCAGCGCACGCAGAAGTCAACCGAAGAGATCGAAGAGCTGGTGGCCAGCCTGCAGCACGGTACCCAGCAGGTGGCCAACGCCATGCAGGGCAGCCGCACGCTGACCGACAGCAGTGTCGAGCTGGCGCGCAAGGCAGGTGCTTCGCTGGAGAACATCACCGGCACGGTGTCGAGCATCCAGTCGATGAACCAGCAGATCGCTGCGGCGGCCGAGCAGCAGAGTGCGGTGGCTGAAGAGATCAGCCGCAGTATCCTGAACGTGCGAGATGTGTCGGAGCAGACCGCTGCGGCCAGTGATGAAACAGCCGCGTCCAGCGTCGAGCTGGCGCGCCTGGGTGGTCACCTGCAGATGCTGGTCAGCCAGTTCCGCGTCTGACCTTTAGATAGCATTCGCGGGGCAAGCCCGCTCCCACAGGATTACCGCTGCCTTCCGAAGAGCGGTGAACCTGTGGGAGCGGGCTTGCCCCGCGAATACGTCAGCTCCGCCAATGCAGAACTATTTAACGATCATCCCCACCCCACGCCCACGCGGATCCGAAGCGGTCTCAAGCTGCGCCCCGTTGACCCGGATCGCCTGGATATCGCCCATCTCCCAGCCCTGATCCTCCAGCACATAGCCCATCTTCTTCAGTTCATCAGCCACCGGACCGGTCAGCGGCGCGTAGCTGTCGAAGTAGATGGTGTCCTTGGGCAGCAACTGATGGTGCACACGTTGCGCCGCCACAGCCTTCTCCAGCGGCATGCCGTAGTCATACAGGTTGTTCATCACCTGGAAGATCGAGGTAAAGATTCGCGAACCACCCGGGGTACCGATCACCAGCTCGACCTTGCCGTCGCGGGTCATCAGGCTCGGGCTCATCGACGACAGCATGCGCTTGCCCGGCGCGATGGCGTTGGCGTCACCGCCAACCACGCCAAAGGCATTCGCTGCGCCCGGCTTGGCGCTGAAGTCGTCCATCTCGTCGTTGAGCAGGAAGCCCGCGCCCTTGACTACCACGCCGCTGCCGTAATCGAGGTTGAGGGTGTAGGTGTTGCTGACCGCGTTGCCCTGCTTGTCGACGATCGAGAAGTGCGTGGTCTGGTGTGGTTCCAGGCCTGGCTTGACCTTGTCAGTCTCGGAAATGGCTTTCGGGTTGACCTGCGCGGCACGCTTGGCCAGGTAGTCCTTGGCCACCAACTGCTCGACTGGCACTTGGGTGAAAGCCGGGTCGCCGAGGTAATCGGCACGGTCGGCGAACACACGCTTCTCGATCTCTGCCAGCAGGTGGATGTACTGCGCCGAGTTGTGCGCCACGCCCTTGAAGTCTGCCGCACGGTCTTCCTTGATGCCCAGCAGCTGGGCCAGGGCTACCCCGCCGGAGCTGGGCGGCGGCGCGGTGTAGACCACGTTGCCGCGCCAGCTCAGGGCCATCGGCTCGCGCCACACGGCCTTGTAGTCCTTGAGGTCTTCCTTGGTGATCAGGCCCTTGTCGGCCTGCATCTGCGCCACCAGCAGGTCGGCCGTCTTGCCCTGGTAGAACTCGCTCACGCCTTTGTCGGCAATACGCTCGAGGGTCTGGGCCATTTCCGGCTGTTTGAACAGCTCACCGACCTTCATGTTGCCGAAGTAATCGTTGAAGTTGGTCGCCGTCTTGAACATGCCCTGGGCATCGTTGCGGTACTGGTACTGCTTTTCGGCGACCTTGAAGCCGTTCTTCGCATAGCCGATGGCCGGGGTCAGCAGCTCGCTCCAGGGCAGCTTGCCGAATTTCTGATGAGCCTCCCACAGCCCCATCACCGTGCCAGGCACGCCGGCGGCGCGCACGCCGACCAGGCTCAGGTTCTCGATCACCTCGCCCTTGTCGTTCAGGTACATGTTGCGCGTGGCGGCCTTGGGCGCCACTTCGCGGTAGTCGAGGAAATACGGCTTGCCGTCGACGAACAGGGTCATGAAACCGCCGCCACCGATGTTACCCGCCTCGGGGTAGGTCACCGCCAGGGTGAACGCCGTCGCTACCGCAGCATCCACTGCGTTGCCGCCCTTCTTGAGAATATCGGCGGCTACCTGTGCACCATATTGATCGGGTGCGGCCACCGCGCCGCCTTCCAACGTGGCGGCATAAGCCGAGGAACAGCTCAGGATCGCGGCTGCCAGAGCCAGGTACTGGAACGGGACAATACGCATGACACTTCCTTGGTGTTGTTTTTGTTGAGCAGTCAGTAAGGCCGAAGCGCTCTGACTGTGCAATCAAACGTAGGAAGTTTCGCCGCCTGTGGACAGGATCTGTCGCGTTCAGGCAACTCAGCAAGCGTACATGGCCAGCTTGCGCTGGATGAAATCGAGGAAGCACTGGATGCGCAGGGCCAGCTGCGTGTTGCGGTAGTACACCGCGTGGATCGGCTGGCGATAGCCGTTGCTGGCCTCGCTCAGCAGCACCTTGAGGCGGCCGGCGCGGATGTCTTCGTGGGTCATGAAGTGCGACAGGGCGACAATGCCCTCCCCGGCCAGCGCCAGCTGACGCAGGGTCTCGCCACTGGAGGCGATCAGTGCCGGGCGGATACCCCAGCGGTCACCCTGGGCATGACGCAGAGGCCACTGGTTGAGCGACTCAGGTTGGCTGAAGCCGAGCAGGCAGTGGTTGTTCAGGTCTTCGACCTTTTCCGGCGTGCCGTAATGCTCCAGGTACTCCGGGCTCGCCAGCACCTGCACCGGGCTGCAGCCGAGCGAGCGGGCATGCAGACTGGAGTCGGCCAGTTCACCGATGCGGATGGCCACGTCGGTGCTCTGCTCCAGCAGGTCGATGATCAGGTCGTCGGTGTTGAGTTCCAGCTCGATGCCGGGGTACTGGCGACGGAACTCGCCGATCCACGGCAGGATGGCATGCAGCATGAACGGCGCTGCGGCGTTGATGCGCAGGCGCCCGGAGGGGGTCTGGCGATTCATCGACAGGCGCTCTTCCATCTCGTCCATCTGCTCCAGCACCAGGCGCGCGCGTTCGAGGAAGAAGCGCCCTTCTTCGGTGAGGTCCATGCGCCGGGTGGTGCGGTTGACCAGGGTGGTGCCGAGCTTGGCCTCCAGGCGTGACAGCGTGCGACTGACGGCCGACGGGGTCTGCCCCATCTGCTCGGCAGCGGCAGAGATCGAGCCGCAGTCGATGACGGCGACGAACACCTGGAGTTCTTCGGATCGGGTCTTCACTTGAGCGCCTGTGCTTGAACCATGCAGGGATTAGATAGCCTTGCCGAACACCTTGTCCAGATGCGCCTCATAAGCCGCCAACGCCGCCGGCACATCCGGGCGCTTCATCACATCCACCGCGAGGAAGGTCGGCAAGCCGGTCATGCCGAGGAACTGGTTGGCCTTGTGGAACGGGAAGTACACCGCATCCACACCTTTGCCCTCGAAGAAGTCCGTCGGGTCATCGAACGCCTGCTGCGGCGCGTTCCAGGTCAGCGACAGCATGTACTGCTTGCCGTGCACCAAGCCACCGCTGCCGTACTTCTGCGAGTGATCGGAACGGGTACGGCCATCGTTGGCGTAAAGGCTGCCATGGCCGGCGGTGAAGACATCGTCGATGTACTTCTTCACGGTCCACGGCGCGCCCATCCACCAGCCCGGCATCTGGTAGATGATCACGTCGGCCCAGAGGAATTTCTCCACTTCGGCCTGGGCGTCGTAACCACCGTCGATGAACGTCTGCTGCACATCGAAACCGGCACGGTCCAGGTGGGCCAGGGCGGCATCGTGGAGGGTCTGGTTGAGACGGCCGTCGGAGTGGGCGAACTGTTTGCCGCCGTTGAGCAGAAGGATCTTTTTCATGCTGGCCTCGAAGTTGTCGGTGGCGACCCGAGGCCTGAATGCCTGTGATCGCGTCATGAAGATGAGGCCGGCAGATTAGAGGTTCGCGGGCACGGGATACAGCCAGCACGGGGCAAAATACAATTGACCTTAAGTCAAAGATCGGAGAGACATTATTGCCTTAGAATCGTTTCACCAACCCTTTGCCCATTGCGAGAACCGATCCATGAGCGAGCAGCACGCATTCATCCTCAAGGCCAAGACCCGTCCGGAAATGGCCGAAGCCTTCGAAACCCTGTTCCGCGCCTACGTCGAGCCAAGCCGCCAGGAACCGGGCTGCATCGAATACCACATGCTGCGCGACCAACAGGACCCGAGCCTGTTCGTGTTCTATGAAGTATGGGCCGACAAGGCGGCGCTGGACGTGCACTCGGCACTGCCGCACATGGTCGAGTTCTTCGAAAAACGCATGGATTACCTGGAGCGCGACTTCGACATCCAGCCGATCGTGATGCTCAGCGCCTCGTCCGCTAACCGTTGATCAGCAAATGGCCGCCCAGCGCGGCCAGGCCGATGAAAAAGCAGCGCTTGAACAGCGCAGCGCTGATGCGCTGGCGCAACCACTGCCCGGCGAGCATGCCCAACAGTGCCGGCGCCAGCATCAGCAACGAAGCCCCCAGCGCTTGCCCACCCAGGGCATCCTGCCCGGCCAGGCCAAGGGCCAGCGCCAGGGTCGAGACCGTGAACGACAGGCCCAGCGCCTGAATCATCTCGTCGCGGCTCAGGCCCAGGCTCTGCAGGTAAGGCACCGCTGGCATCACGAATACGCCAGTGGCCGCGGTGACCAAACCGGTCACCAGCCCGCAGACCGGCCCCCACCACCCTTCCCGCCCCGGCGCCACACGCATGGCCGGGCCTGCCAGCCCGTACAACGCATAGATCACCAGCGCCGCTCCCAACGCATGCACCGCCCACGGCCCACTGTTGATGCCCAACCAGGCACTGCCAAGCAAGGTTCCAAAGAAGATCATCGCCAGCATCGGCCCGAGCCTGCGCAGCAGCGCCAGCAGATGCCCTCCAGCAGCGAGCTGCCAGAGGTTGGTGAGCGTCGACGGAACGATCAACAGCGCCGCAGCCTGCGCCGGCGACATAGCCAGCCCCAGCAGGCCCATGGCGATGGTCGGCAGGCCGAGGCCGATCACACCTTTGACGGCACCGGCCAGCAGGAATGTGATGATCACCAGCAGCGTCAGTGCCGGGCCGATGTTCTGGTAGAAAGCGATCAAGGTATTCATGGGCGCCATGATGGCGCGCAGCGGCTGGGCTGAAAATCTGCCATATACTCAGCCAGACTCTCGCCAGGACAGAGGCAGATGCATTTCGACCTGATCGACCTCCGGCTTTTCCAGCACACCGCCGAGTGCGGCAACATCACTGCTGGCGCCCGCCGCAGCCATCTCTCGCTGCCGGCGGCCAGTGCGCGCATCCGTGCCATGGAGGCATCGCTCGGCACGTCTTTGCTGGAGCGCAATCGCCGTGGCGTGCAGCCGACGCCCGCCGGGCAGGCACTGCTGCAACATGCACGGCTGATCGGCCAGCAGGTCGAACGCCTGCAGTTCGACCTGGCCCACTATGCCAAGGGGCAGCAAGGGCAGGTTCGGCTGCTGTGCAACACCGCGGCGCTGACCGAATACCTGCCGGAACTACTGGCCAGCTACCTTGCCGACAACCCTGGGATCAGTATCGATGTGCAGGAGTTGCCAAGCCTGCGCATCGTGCAGTCGATCACTCAGGGCATGGCTGACCTGGGCATCATTTCCACCGCAGCGCCCAGCGCGCATCTGCAGACCTTGCCATTTCGCGATGATCCGCTGGTGCTGGTGACCCCGTTGGCTCACCCACTCGCCGCAGAGCCCGCGCCGAGCTTCGTCGACTGCCTTGCCCATGGCCATGTCGGGCTGGGGGCGAACAGTGCCCTGGCGCTGTACCTGGAAGAACAGGCGCTGCGCGAAGGCCAGCGCATGCAGGTACGGGTGCGGGCAGAGGGTTTTGACGGGGTAATACGCATGGTTGCGGGGGGCGCCGGTATCGGTGTGGTGCCGCTGGCATCGGTGCAGCGCTGGCAGGGGGTGTTGCCGATGCACTGGGTGGCGCTGCGAGAGGATTGGGCCAAGCGGCGGTTACTCTTGTGTGCGCGGGATTTTGCCGGGTTACCCGGCTATGCGGCGGGGTTGGTTGAGCGATTGATGCAGCCCCACAGGGAACTGCAAGGCCCTTGAGCCCAGCGCGAGGCCCGCGATGGCTTGCAAAGCAGCCCCGTTGCTCAATGCGCGAGCGCCAGCTCTCGCAGGGCGGCCGACGCTAGAAATCCGGAGCGAGAGGCATATCGATGGTCACGCTTCACTTTTTCATCGATTCGCTGCAGCAGGTTTTCCGGCAGTGTTGCGTTAAACCTTACGGCCTTCCCCAGGTACGGCGTAACATCGAAATCGACGACAGCCCAGACCCCACCGGCATACTCGGGATTCGCCACATGGACGTCGACTTCCTGCGCTTGCGGAAGCGCTTCGTTATCTGCAACCAAGCCTTCGAAATGAAGCGCCAATGCTTCCTGAACGTTCTCCAGTGCCTGGGCGACACTCCCTCCAGCAGAGAAACAGCCTGGTACATCGGGAATGGTCACGCCGTAATCCGATTCGGCGTCCTTGTGCAATACGACCGGAAATTTCATAGCGCGTCTCCACTGCTGTTTGAGCTATCGAAGCCACTGCACTGCTTCAAGCCAGCTTGCTTCAGGATGCTGTGTACGGTGCCTTTGGGCAGATCGCTCTTGGGGTGAGGAACTGTCACCCGTCCTTTCTTGATCGGATGCCTGAACTGATATGGCTGCCCTTCACCTCGACTTCATACCACCCATCCGCCTCAATGAGCTGGATCACTTCACGACTGCGCATTCACCCTTCCTTCGGCAGTCGATGTGTATCATACACACCGAATTAACCAAAACGAAGCGCAGTACACACCATGCACACTTCAGGTGACCATCGGATGTTTCGGGCCGCCGAGTAAGCTTCTACTTACTGCCCTGTAGGAAACCAACCTTCCTAGCCTATACCCCCAGGGGGTATCACTTCAGATAAGACCGCAACAAAGCCGCCACCTTGTCCGCCTCTTCCTGCCGTTCCTCGGCGCTCAGCCCTTCCGCCACCAGGTGCTCGCGGATGTGCCCTTCCATGACCTCGGCCATCAGCCCGTTCACCGCGCCGCGCACGGCGGCGATCTGCTGGAGGATCGCCAGGCAGTCCTTGTCCTGCTCCAGCGCCGTCTCCAGAGCGGCGGCCTGGCCTTTGATCTTGCGCACCCGGGTCAGCAGTTGCTTCTTGCTCTTGATCGTATGTGCCATTCGCTTTCACACCACGCTAGGTATACTGGGGTATAGTATATTTCTCGACATTCCGGGAGCATGATAAACCATGGCGACACAAACCTCAGGCCGCTGGCAGCACAGCCACCAGTTCCACACCAGCAACCTCGGCGCCGAGCGCAAGACCCGGCTGGCCGTGTGGCTGACGGCGATCATGATGGTGGCGGAAATCGCCGGTGGCTGGTTCTTCAACTCCATGGCACTGCTCGCCGACGGCTGGCACATGAGCTCGCACGCCCTGGCCCTGGGGCTTTCGCTGCTGGCCTATGCTGCCGCACGCCGCTATGCCAAGGACCGGCGCTTCGCCTTCGGTACCTGGAAGATCGAGATTCTCGGCGGCTATTCCAGCGCCCTGCTGCTGCTCGGCGTGGCCGGGCTGATGGCCTTCCAGTCGGCCGAACGGCTGCTGACGCCGGGGCCGATCCACTATGACGAGGCGATCTTCATCGCCGTGATCGGCCTGGCCGTGAACCTGATCTGCGCCTGGCTGCTGCGTGACGATCACGATCATCACCATCATGCTCATGGCCATGACCATCACCACGACCATGGCCATCACCACCACGACCTGAACCTGCGCTCGGCCTACCTGCACGTGATCGCCGACGCCGCCACCTCGGTGCTGGCAATCGTCGCCCTGCTGGCCGGCAAGCTCTGGGGCGCCAGCTGGCTCGACCCGGTAATGGGCCTGGTCGGCGCGGTGCTGGTGGCGCTCTGGGCCCGCGGCCTGCTGCGCGATACCGGCCGCGTCCTGCTGGATGCCGAAATGGACGCGCCGGTGGTCGAGGAGATTCGCGAGGTGGTCGCCGAACTGCCGGTGCCCGCCACCATCACCGACCTGCATGTATGGCGCGTGGGCAAGGACCAGTACGCCTGCATCCTCAGCCTGGCCACCCAGGCGGCACTGAGCGCCGACAGCGTGCGCCAGGCACTGGGTGTGCACGAGGAACTGGCCCACATCACCGTCGAGGTAAACGCCCTGGCATAGCGCGGGCAGGCAGCTGGACGTCGAGCCCAGGCAACTGCGGCTCGGCCTTTGGCCCTATGGTGACCCGTCATTCAGCCAGTCACCAGGAGTTGTGCCATGTCCGATTTCATCACCGTCCTGCGCGAAACCTGCCCGACGCCGGTCGTGGACGCCACCAAGTGGAAGCGCATCGGCGGCGATCCGCACACCGTCAACCTCAACGCCTACCTGTCGGCCGACGGCAGCAAGATCATGGGTACCTGGATCTGCACCCCGGGCAAGTTCGAGGTCAACTACGAGAAGTGGGAGTTCTGCCACTTCCTCGATGGCTACTGCATCATCACCCCCGAAGGCGAAGAGCCGAAGCACCTGAAAGCGGGTGATGTGTTCGTGATCGAACCGGGGATGAAAGGCACTTGGGAAGTGGTTGAGACCGTGCGCAAGTATTTCGTCTTCGCCTGATAAAAAACATCGCGGGGCGGGTGCCCTTCCCTCTGGTGCGCAGTTACAGAGGGAAGGCCGCCCGGCCCGCGATGAAGTCCTCGCTCGTCAATCCTTCTTGCGGTAGCCCTCGACGATCGCCGAGAAGTCCTTGCCGCCTTCACCGCGCAAGCTCATCGCCTGATACAGCTGCTGGGCCAGCGCACCCAAAATCACCGGCTGGTGCGCCTGGCGCTCAGCCCCAGGTCCAACAGGCATAACCGGCCTTTGTGGGAGCGGGCTTGCCCCGCGAACGCCGGCGTAGCCGGTGCCAGGCAACGGGTCGCCTGCTTCGCGGGGCAAGCCCGCTCCCACAACTCCTCGCTCTTCAGTCCTTCTTGCGGTAACCCTCGACGATTGCCGAGAAGTCCTTGCCGCCTTCACCACGCAGGCTCATCGCCTGATACAGCTGCTGGGCCACGGCGCCAAGGATCACCGGCTGGTGGGCCTGACGCGCAGCCTCGGTGGCCAGCCCCAGGTCCTTGAGCATCAGCTCAGCGCCGAATCCACCGGTATACCCACGCGAAGCAGGTGCAGTCTCGATGATGCCTGGCCACGGGTTGTAGGTATCGGAGCTCCAGCAGCGCCCGGTAGAGCTGTTGATGATCCCCGCCAGCACCTTGGTGTCGATGCCTAGCGCATTGCCCAGGGCCATGGCCTCGGACACGCCGATCATCGAGATGCCCAGCAGCAGGTTGTTGCAGATCTTGGCGATCTGCCCGGTCCCCACTTCGCCGCAGTGCACAATGTTGCGGCCCATCTGCGCCAGCACCGGCTGTAGCGTGGCGAACAGCTCGGCGCTGGCGCCGACCATGAAGGTCAGGGTGCCCGCCGCTGCGCCGCCTGTGCCGCCGGAGACCGGCGCATCGCCCATGTCGACGCCTTTGGCCGCTGCAGCCTTGGAAACCTCGCGGGCGGTCTGCGGGTCAATGGTGCTGCAATCCACGGTCGGGGTGCCTGGGCGGATGCCAGCCAGCACGCCCGTGTCGTCATCCAGGTAGACGCTGCGCACATGGGCCGCCGCCGGCAGCATGGTGATCACCAGCTCGCTGCTGGCCGCCGCCTCCTTGGGCGAGGCGCTGACCTGCCCGCCCAGTTCGGCGAGCTCGGCCAGCACGGTCTTGTTCAGGTCGAACAGATTCAGCTGGTGCCCGGCCTTGATCAGGTTGCGGGCCATGGGCGCGCCCATGTTGCCGAGGCCGATGAATGCGATACGCATGGCTTTCTCCTTAGCGCAGGCTGATGGTGGTGTTCACACCGTCATTGACGCTGTCGTCATCGAACCAACGGGCGGTGACGGTCTTGGTCTGAGTGTAGAACTGCACCACTTGCTTGCCGTACGGGCCGAGATCGCCGAGCTTGGAGCCGCGCGAGCCGGTGAAGCTGAAGAACGGTACCGGTACCGGGATCGGGATGTTGATGCCGACCTGGCCGATGTCGATCTCGCTCTGGAACTTGCGCGCCGCCGCACCGCTCTGGGTGAACAGGCCGGTGCCATTGCCGAACGGGTTGGCGTTGACCAGGGCGATGGCCTCATCGAGGGTGTCGACTTCCAGGGTCACCAGCACCGGGCCGAAGATTTCCTGGGTGTACACCTGCATGTCGGTCTTCACCCCGGAGAACAGGGTCGGGCCGACGAAGTTGCCTTGCTCGTAGCCGGGCACTTTGACGCCACGGCCATCGAGTTCGAGTTTGGCGCCTTCCCGGATGCCGCTTTCGATCAGGCCCAGCACACGCTCCTTGGCGCGCTTGGAAACCACCGGGCCGACATCGGTGCCCGGCTCGCAACCGGCGTTGACCTTGAGCTTGCTCGCTGCCTCCTTGATGTCCGGCAGCCAATCACGCGCCTTGCCCACCAGCACCGCCACCGAGGTGGCCATGCAGCGCTGCCCGGCGGCGCCGAAGGCGGCACCGACCAGGGCGTTGACGGTTTGCGTGCGGTTGGCGTCAGGCAGCACCACGGCGTGGTTCTTCGCGCCCATCATCGACTGCACGCGCTTGCCGTGCTGGCTGGCCAGGTTGTACACGTGGGTGCCGACTTCGGTGGAGCCGACGAAGGAAATCGCCTTGATGTCCTGGTGGGTGCAGATCGCATCCACAACCTGCTTGCCACCGTGTACCACGTTGAGCACGCCCGCCGGCACACCGGCTTCCAGCGCCAGCTCGACCAGCAGCATGGTCGACAGCGGGTCCTGTTCGGAAGGCTTGAGCACGAAGGTGTTGCCGCAGACGATGGCCATCGGGAACATCCACAGCGGGATCATTGCCGGGAAGTTGAACGGGGTGATGCCGGCGCACACGCCGATCGGCTGGCGCAGGGTGTAGGTGTCGACGCCGCTGGCGACGTTCTCGGCAAACTCGCCCATCTGCAGGGTGCCGATGGAGGCCGCGTGCTCGACCACTTCCAGGCCGCGGAAGATGTCACCCTCGGCGTCGGCAAGGGTCTTGCCCTGCTCGGCGCTGAGCACCTGGGCGATGCGCTTGGTGTGTTCGCGGATCAGCGCCTGCAGCTTGAGCATGATGCGCATGCGTGCACCGATCGGGGTGTCACGCCAGGTCTTGAAGGCGCGCTGGCCAGCCGCCACGGCAGCGTCCACTTCTTCGACGGTGGCGAACGGTACCCGCGCCAGCACCTCTTGGGTGGCCGGGTTGACGATATCGCGCCATTCGCTGGTCTTCGACTCGACCCATTGGCCGTCGATCAGCAACTTGACCTGTTCGACCTTGGTCTTGTCAGGGGATTGTGGAGCGTTCATCTGCGTTCTCCTTGGAATTATTGTCAGGACGAGATCGCCGGCGCCGGGCAAACGCGAGGTGGCGCCTTGGGGCTTTTTTCGAGTATAGATGTGCAAACATCCAACAAGAACGCACAAAAAAACCGGATCAACATGCAAAAAGACCTGACCTCCCTCAGTGCGCTGAACTGGGACGACCTGAAGTTCTTCCTCGAAGTGGCGCGCACGCGCAAGGCCAGCAGCGCGGCCAAACGCCTGGCCGTCGACTACACCACGGTGTCGCGGCGCATCAGCTCGCTGGAGGGCGCGTTGGGCACGCTGCTGTTCGAAAAATCACGCACCAACGGCTTCGTCCTGACTGCCGAGGGGCAGCGCCTGCTGGGCTACGCGGAGTCGATCGAGAGCACCTTGCACATGGCCTGCGAGCAAGTCTCCGGCTCGGGCGTGGCGCTGTCGGGGCATGTGCGCATGGGCTGCACCGAGGGCTTCGGCAGCTTCTTCGTCACCCCGCAGCTGAGCCATTTCGTCGATGCCTACCCGGCGATCTCGGTGGATATCCTGCCGCTGCCGCACTTCATCAGCCTGTCCAAACGCGAGGCTGACATCGTCATCGCCCTGGAGCGGCCGGAGCATGGGCCTTACGTGTGCTGCAAGCTGTGCGACTACCGGCTGCGGCTGTATGCGACCCAGGACTACCTGGACAGCCATGCGCCGGTCCGCCAGGTCAGCGACCTGGCGAGCCACCCGTTCATCAGCTATGTGGACGACCTGGCGTTCAGTTCGGAATTGCTCTACCTGGCCAACCTGATTCCCAATGCCAATGCGCATTTGCGCAGTACCAGTGTCATCGCCCAGTACACGGCGGCGTTGCAAGGGCGTGGGTTGGCGATACTGCCGTGCTTTCTGGCGGCGCAGGATGCCCGGCTAGTGACGGTGCTGCCGGAGCAGATCGAGGTGACGCGGCAATTCTGGATGTATTGCCGGGAGGATCTGCGCAAGTTGAAGCGGATTACCTTGCTGTGGGATTACATCCGCGGGGTGACCGAGGCGAATGCACCATTGCTGATGGGAGAGACACGCGAGATTCGCTTTGCTCAGGGTTGATGGAGGTCTTTAGGTTTTCGCCACAGCATTTCCAGCGCCTATGCGACCGAGCGCCGCCCGCGCGGCGCATCGCGAGCTGCGCTCGCTCCTACGTTTGTTTCGGGCCAATATTTCCTGTGGGATTTGCGCGCGTACGCCTTGGCGCATGGCGCGATATCGCGTCGTACCAACAAGGCGGTCGCGCGCGCCTGTCACAGGCGTTACTGGCCCGAAACAAACGTAGGAGCGAGCGCAGCTCGCGATGCGCCGCGCGGGCGGCGCTCGATCTCATAAGCGCCGAAAACCTCAAGGCAGGCACCTGTCAGCTACACCGCGCTGTATTCTTCACAGCTATTTCAATAAGACGCCACCACAATCGACACCCGCCGGTTCTCGGTCCGCCCTGCGCTGGTGCGGTTGTCTGCCACCGGCTGCGTGCTGCCCAGCCCCCGGGTAAGAATGTTCTGCGCTGGCATCCCCACGCCGGCCAGTGCCTTGGCCACACTCTGCGCGCGCCGTTCGGACAACTGCTGGTTGTACGCCGCCTTGCCAGAGGCATCGGCATGGCCATCGACCCGCACGCCCTGAATGCCCACCCCCAGCAACGCCTTGCCGATCCGCTCGACGATTGCCTGGCTCGCGCCGTTGAGGTTGTCCAGATCACTGCCGAACAGCACCTTGCCCGACAGGTCGAATGCCCAGCCCTCGTCGGTGGGGGCAAAGCCTTCACGCTTGAGCACGGCAATCTGCTCGGCGGTCAGCCCTTGGGGCGGTGTGCTCTGGCACCCAGCCAGCGCCAGCAAGGCCAGCAACATCACGATGAAAGAAAAACGCAAACGCTGTATCACGGTTCAACTCCTGTTCCTGTAATCGGCGGCGGACCGTTCCGTCTGTGCCGCTTGCCACTGGCCACGGCGCTTGCGCTTGGCCTGGTACATCGCCGCATCTGCGGCATTGAGGAGGCTGGCAGGGTCGCTGCCATCATCCGGGTAATAGGCGATGCCGACGCTCAGCGAGGTGGTAAGGCTCTCGCCGCCATCGAGCAGCATCGGCAGTTGCATGCTGGCGATGATCTTCTCGGCGATGCGCTCGGCATCCTCGCGCGAATGCAGCGGCGTCAGCAGTACGGCGAACTCGTCACCGCCCAGGCGGGCCACCAGGTCGTGCTCGCGCAGTTGCGCACGCACACGGTCGGCAACATTGATCAGCACTTGATCACCCACGGCATGGCCGAGGCTGTCGTTGATCTGCTTGAAGTGGTCACTGTCGAGAAACAGCAACGCCAGATGGTCTTGCTGGCGTGCGGCATTGCGCAGGCTACGGCTGAGGCGGCCCTCGAAGAACGCCCGGTTGGGCAGGCCGGTGAGGCTGTCGTGGCTGGCCTGGTGAGCCAGGGTGGCGTTCTCGTGCTGCAAATGGCTGTGCCATACCTCCAGTTCATCGAGCAACGCGTTGAAGTCGTTGCCCAACTCGTTGAGCTCGGCGATGGGCGCTTCCGGTACGCGGCGGTCGAAACTACGTTCGCGGCGGGCAGCGTGGGCGACGCTGGCCAGGCCGCGCAGGGGCCGGACGATATCGCCGAGCAGGCGCCGCGACAGGTACAAGGCGACGAAGGCACTGAGGAGGGTGCAGAACAGGATGCCGCCAAGGCCGCTGAGCAGGAACAGCAGCAGGCTGCGGCCCTGGCCGATCAGCTCGATATGCCCGACCTTCTGTTGCTGGTGCATGATCGGCAGGTTGATCGGCTCATCCAGCAGGGCCGTCGCCACTTGCACCTCCAGGTGCCCGAGCAGGCTCTCATCGCTGCGTTGCCAATGCGCCAGCTGCTCACCGTCGTTGTTGAACACCTTGGCGTCGGCCACTTCTTCGGTTTTGGCGATCAGTTCCAGCGCCTCATTGGCCGCGGCACTGTCGTCGAACACTACGGCGGCTTCGACGGTGTAGTTGATCGAACGGGCAATCAGGTGCAGGTTGTGGTTGGCGTACACACGCAGGGCCAGCACGCCGAGCAGGGTCAGCGAGATGCCGGCCAGGCTCACCGCCAGCAGGGCCACGCTGAGGTGGCCACGGCCAAGTACCGAGCGCAGGGTCGGGCGCACGCCCTGCTTGTTGCCGGCCTTCATGGCAGTGCTCCGCGACGCCGTGACAGCTGCAGCACACTGGGGTGGATACGCACTCCAGAACGCGCCACGGAGTCGAGGTTGACCTCGAAGGCGACCTGTTGATCGCTGACGCGCAGGCAGAACAGGCTACCGACCGTACACGGGTCGTCGGCTTCGCTGATGCTCAGTACCGGTCGGCCACTGATGGCCTGGAACAGGCGGTCGCGCTGGCCATCGTCGAGCTTGCCGATGTACACGGCGTCACAGGCCTGGGCAACCTGCCGGTCGTCGGCCAGCAGGCGCCTTACCTGCAAAGGTTGCCCGGAGTTCTGCACGCTGCCTTTGATCAGGTCGTCGGCGTATTCGGTGGGGCCGACCAGGCACAGGCGCAAGGGCACGGGCTCGGTAGGCCAGCGCGCGTAGCTGAGGATACCCAGGACCACCTGGGTCACCGCCCTGGCACGCTGCTGGGCCTGCGCCGCGGTGGCCGAACCGTCCGCCTGGGCAGGGCCGGCCAGTAGTGACAAGGCAACCAGCAGCAGCGAAAGCGCGCAGCCTGTCAACCGCTCCCTGGCGCCTGTCATGTGAGAATTCTCTCAAAATCCTGTCGAAGTCGGCGCAACGATAGCACAACGCTGGCTGTCTGTAGGCGCGTCAGACTTGTTCGAGCATCAGACCGGATATGCGCCGTACCTTGCGCAGCACCGCCTCTTCGAAAATACCCTGGCGCGGCTCGATCAGGCTGAAGCAATGCTTGGCCCGGGTGATGCCGGTGTACACCAGCTCCTTGGTCAGCACCGGGTTGAGTGCATCCGGAAGCACCAGCGCGGTGTGGCTGAACTCGGAGCCCTGGGACTTGTGCACGGTCATGGCGTAAACGGTTTCCACCTCGTTGAGGCGGCTGGGCAGGACGAAGCGCACTCCGCCACTGCCATCGTTGCGCGGGAAAGCCACCCGCAGCAGCGCTTCACCGTGCTCATCCGGCAGGCGCAGGGCGATGCCGATGTCTCCGTTCATCAAGCCAAGGCCATAGTCGTTGCGTGTCACCAGCACCGGGCGGCCTTCATACCACGGCTGCTGGCTGTCGATCAGCCCGGCGTTTTGCAGCACCCGCGCTACCCGCTCATTGAGGCCTTCGACACCCCAGGCGCCCTTGCGCACAGCGCACAGCAACTGGAAGTCTTCGAAACTGTGCAGCACTTTGGCGGCCCACTGCTCCCAGCGCGGATCGTCGAATGCGCTGCCCGGTGCCGGGCGATAGCGGCCAATGGCACGCAGGTAGCTGCGATAGCCCTGAGGCCCTTCGCTACCCCGGTTGAGGCCGTCGAGAATCAGACGGTCGAAGGCCCGATCCTGCTCGCCACGCAACGCCAGGCCGAATACGTCCGCAGGCGGCAGGCTCAGCAGGTCACGTGCCGCCTGGGCCTCCTGGCGGTTGACCAGGCGCGCCAGCTGGCCGATGCCGCTGCCTTCACCAAAACGCCGCGAGAACCGCAACATCACGACCTGCTGGGCCAACGGATTGCGTTGCGCATCCCCAGGTTTCAGGCCACTGGCGGCCAGCGACTGGCCACCGATCTGCTCCAGCCAGGCCTGGGTCGCGGGCGAGTAGCAGCCCTCTTCGGCATCCCGGCACAGGTCACCGAGCACGGCGCCGGCCTCGACCGAGGCCAGCTGGTCCTTGTCCCCCAGCAGAATCAACCGCGCCTTGGGCGGCAATGCCTCCAGCAGGTTGGCCATCATCTCCAGGTCGATCATCGAGGCTTCGTCGACCACCAGCACATCCAGCGGCAGCGGGTTGCCGGCGTGGTGACGGAAGTGCCGCGAGCCCGGGCGACTGCCTAGCAGGCGGTGCACGGTGCTGACGTCGGTGGGGATCTGCCCGCGCACGTCGGCGCTCACCTGCAACCGTTCTACCTGCTGGCCGATGGATTCGGTCAGGCGTGCGGCGGCCTTGCCGGTCGGCGCGGCCAGGCGGATGCGCAGCGGCCGGCCCTGCTCCACCGCCGGCGCCTGCAGCAGCGCCAGCAAGCGCACCACCGTGGTGGTCTTGCCGGTACCGGGGCCGCCAGTGATGATGCTGAAGCCTGCGCGGGTAGCCAGGGCGCAGGCCAGTTTCTGCCAGTCTACCTGGCCGGCCAGGGCGCCTTCGTCGAACAGCTGTGCCAGGCGCGCCGGCAGGTCGGCCGGGGCCGCGTCGTCCTGGGTCAGGCGCTGGCGCAGGGTCTGGTCGATCTGCCGCTCGTAGCTCCAGTAGCGGCGCAAGTACAAACGCTGGCCGCTGAGCACCAGCGGCCGCGATTGCTGGCCCGGCGTATCGCCAGCCGCCACCAGCGGGCTGGCGGCAATGCGTTGCAGCCAGGTCGGCAAGCCAAGGTTGGCCAGCAGCTGCGAGGGCAGCAACAACGGCCCGCTCAGGGCATCACCTTCCGGCGGCAGCGACAGCGCGAAATCCGGTTCAGCGAGGGTCTGTTGCAGGTCGAGGCAGACATGCCCGTGGCCCAGCTGGTGGCTGGCCAGGGCTGCCGCCAGCAAGAGCAGCGGATCACTGCCGGGGGCACGCTCTTCGAGAAAGCTGACGAACGCCCGGTCGAGCGCGCGCAGCCAACCACGCTCCACCCAGCGATCGAGCAACTGCAACAGGTCAGCGCTGCTGTGCTGAGGGGCCAGGGCCAGCAGATGCTCGGCGTGCAGTGGCGTAGGCAAGAGATCGTCGAGGGTTCGGCTCATGGCGCGGCTCCGGCAAACAGGTCCTGCTGCTCGGGCGCGTGCACGCCACGGAACAACGCGTCGAGGGCCTCGATCAGCTCGCGTGGCGGTTTGGCGAAATACACACCGTGGCCGCTGCTGCTGGCGCCGCGCAGGAAGATGAACAGGGCACCGCCGACATGGCGGTCGTAGTCGTAATCAGGCAGCCGCGCGCGCAACTGGCGGTGCAGGGCCAGCAGATACAGCACGTACTGCAGGTCGTAGCGGTGCTCGAGGATGGCTTTTTCCATGGCCTGGGTGTCGTAGGCCTGAATGTCCGGGCCAAGCCAGTTGGACTTGTAGTCCGCCACGTAATAGCGCCCGTCGAGCGCGTAGGCCAGGTCGATGAAACCCTTGAACATGCCATTGAGCAAGGTGGGTTGCGCTGCCGGGCGTGCACTGCCGGGGTGGGTATGGCGGGCCACCAGGCGGTCGAGCTGCTCGGCGTCGACGTTGTGGCTGGCGAACCAGAACTCCATCTCGATCTGGTAATGCTGCAATTGCGCGAGCGTCAGCTGCCCAGGGCCGGCCGGCAGTGGCTCGTTGAGCAGGCGCTGCAGCCATTGGCTGAGGGTCGGGATCCAGCCGGCCCAGTCGCGGCGGTTGCAACGCTGGCCAACGGTACGCTCGATGAGCTTGGCGTTACCGGCGACTTCGCCAAAACCTTCACGGCCGGCCCACTCCAGCAGCCCATGAAGGAAGGTGCCCGGGTTGGGGCCACGGGGGAAGCGATGGATGTCGCCACCGTCGGCGGGGACTTCACGGATCAGCTGGGTATCGGCCACTTCGTCATCGAGCAGTTGCTGGGCCTGCGAGCTGTCGGCGCCGAGGGTTTGTTCGCCAACGCGCAAGGCACTGTAGGACGCGATCCACCAATGCTCGGCCGCCGCCCGGCGTGGCTTGCGGGCCGGCAACAGCTCGCGCTCGGCCTGGGATGCACGATAATGCTCATCGCGGGCCTCCGGCAGTGCCGGGCAGGCAATATCAGCGCAGCCTGCCAGCAAGCTCTGCAGCCACGCCTTGAGGTGCTCCGAGCCCGGCAGTGCCAGGCCGCCACCCAGCAGGTAACCGAGCGCCGAGCGGTGCAGCTGCGAGCTTTTCTGGTTGCCGCGCTTGAGGTCGGCGACACCCAGCCAGCAGGCGTGCTGGGCACGCGTCAGGGCCACATAGAGCAGGCGCAGGTCTTCGGCCAGGCGCTCCTCGTCGGCCAGGGCGATCTGCTCGGCGTCGGGGGTCAGCGTCAGTTGTGCGTTGCCGAGGCTGTCGTGCCAGGCCAGCGGCAGACGGCTGCCATCCACCGGCTTGCTGGTGCAGATGAACGGCAGATAGACCAAGGGGTATTCCAGGCCCTTGGACTTGTGGATCGTCACCACCTTGACCAGCTGCTCGTCGCTTTCCAGGCGCAGGATCTGCTCTTCGCCCGCTTGGCCGGAGTTGGCCAGGTGCTCGGCCAGGTGACGGATCAGCGCCTGTTCGCCGTCCAGCTCGCCGGCCGCCTGCTGCAGCAATTCGGCCAGGTGCAGCAGGTTGGTCAGCACACGCTCGCCATCCGTGCGGCCGATCAGCGTGCGCGGCAGCTCGAAGTCGTGCAACAGGTGCCGCAGCATGGGCAGCACGCCCTGGCGCTGCCAGATCTCACGGTAGCGGCGAAAGCGCATGACCCAGCCTTCCCACACCCGCTCGTCCTGATTCAGCTGATCAAGTTCGGCCAGCGACAGCTCCAGGGTCAGGCTAGCCAGTGCGGCCTTGAGCAGGCGCTCGGAATCCGGTTCGGCGCAGGCCTTGAGCCAGGCCAGCAAGTCATGGGCCTCCTGGGCGGCGAATACCGAATCCTTGTCGGAAAGGTACACGCTGCGCACACCGCGGGCGGCCAGCTCGCTGCGCACCAGCTGCGCTTCATGGCCA
Source organism: Pseudomonas sp. LRP2-20 (assembly GCF_024349685.1). Lineage (NCBI taxonomy): Bacteria > Pseudomonadati > Pseudomonadota > Gammaproteobacteria > Pseudomonadales > Pseudomonadaceae > Pseudomonas > Pseudomonas sp. LR2-20. Next base: position 5,212,280 of record NZ_AP025944.1, read on the forward strand.
TCACGCACCAGGATGGCGATGTCCGAAGGCTGGCACGGGCGCAACTCGCCCTGGTCATCGCTGAAGCCGGTCACTCCACGCTGGCCACCATTCAATACGGCAACGATATGACTCGCGCAGCTGGCTGCCAGCTGCTGCCGGTAGAGCGTGCTGGATACCGGTTCCTCGCTTTCCAGCTGCCAGCACTGCAGTGCCGCACACGCCTCGCCGTCGATCAGCAGGCGTTCGCGGCGGCCTTTGGCGCGGACCTCGACGAACGGCAGCGGGTTGTCATCGGCTTCGCGGAACAGGAAGGCGCCCTTGCCCTGCGTACGGGCTTCGGCCTGTCGGAACACCTGGTTGACCGCCGCGACCATCGCCTGGCTGGAGCGGTAATTGGTGTCCAGGCTGTGCAGGCGGCCGGCAGTGGCGCGCCGGGCCGACAGGTAGGTGTAGATATCGGCGCCACGGAAGGCGTAGATCGCCTGCTTGGGGTCGCCGATCATGAACAGGCCGGTTTCCGGGTTGTTCTGGCTGATGCGATAGATGCTTTCGAAAATGCCGTACTGGACCGGGTCGGTGTCCTGGAACTCGTCGATCAGCGCCACTGGGAACTGCTCACGGATGAGCCCGGCCAGGCGCTCCCCCGATTCCGTTGCCAACGCCTGTTGCAGACGCAGCAGCATATCGTCGAAGCCCATTTCGGCACGCCGGCGTTTTTCCACTTCGAAGCGCGCCGCCACCCAGGCGGCAGCGTGCTCAAGCAAGCGGGCATCCGGGCTGGCCAGGGCCTGCAACTGTTGCTGCAGGTTCTGCATCGCATGAAAGGCCGGGTGGTCGGGCGGATCACCGGCCTTCCAGGCTTCGGCCATCCCGGCCGGAGTCAGCCGGGTAAAGCCGGTGCCCAGGTCGAGTTCCACCGCTTGTTCATCACTGGCCCAGGTGCGCAGTTTTTCGAACCAGGGCTCGAAGTAGCGCGCCTGCAGTTTGCGGCCATCGGCCTGTTTCGCCGCCACGGCGTCGCGGCAGATCTGCTGCAGCTCGTCCGCCCATAGCACCCACGGCGCCTTGAGTTGGCTCAACTGCTCGCCCCGCTGCTGCAGCGCACCCTCGATCAGCGCTTGCGGCTCCGCTTCGTCCGGCTGCGCACGTAAGCGGCCGAACAGCGGGCGGATGCGCGGCAGCAGGGCATCGGGGCTGACCCAATGGCTGCGCACCCAGTTCAGCGCTTCGCCGTGCATGCCGTAGCAGAAGCGCCGCCAGTAATCGCGCATGACCTGGCCGAGCAGGTCACTGTGGTCGGTTTCCAGGCTCTGGGTAAACAGGCTGCCACTGTCGAACGCGTGCTCACGGAGCATGCGCTGGCACCAACCATGGATGGTCGACACCGCCGCTTCGTCCATCCACTGTACGGCGACTTCCAGGCGATTGGCGCACCGTGGCCAGTGTGCTTCGGCATAGTCGTCGCGCAGTTGGTGCAGCAGTGGGTCGCCGCCTTCCAGCTCGCCGCGGAAGAAACGTGCGGCCTCGGCCAGGCGCGCGCGGATACGTTCGCGCAACTCCTTGGTGGCGGCATCGGTGAAGGTCACCACAAGAATCTGCGGTGGCAGCAGTTCGCGGCCGAAGCCTTGCTCACCACCATGGCCGAGGATCAGCCGCAGGTACAGTGCGGAGATGGTGAACGTCTTGCCCGTGCCGGCACTGGCCTCGATCAACTGGCTGCCATGCAGGGGAAAACTCAGTGCCAGGGGGCGGGCCTGGGTCATGCTTCACTCTCCGGATTGCCCTGGGCCTGCCAGGCGGCGCTGAACAGGGGGCGGTACAAGGTTTCACACCAGCCTTCGAAGGTTTCGTCGGCGCTGAGTGCGGCGAAATCGCGGAACTGCCGGGCCAGGGCAACACTTTCGCTGCGCTCGCCGAAACTGGTGCGGCCATCCCCCTCGTAGGCACGGGTAGCGGCAGCCAGGGCTTTGTCCGGATCTTCCTGAGCGAGCCAGGCAAAGGCCGTCTTTGCGGCGACGGGCAAAGGTGCATTCATCGCCGCCTGGCGCGCGACCAACAGGTGACCCAGTTGTTCGCTAGCCTGAGCCTGCGGCAAGGGCCCGAGCAGCAGGGTGATGTCGCTGGCCAGCAGTGCACTGTGCAGTGGATAACCGGCAGCGCAGGCAGCCAGGTGCATCACCCAGCTGGCAATCAGGCGGTGCCATTTGAGGTTGTTGCGCCCGGCGCTGATGGTATTGGGAACCGTGGTGATACTCAGCAGGCTTTGATCGTCGGCCTGATAGACCCGGCCCAGCCAGCCTTCAAGACGGTGGTTGGCGTGCTCGAAGTGGATCGGCAACGCGCCGTCTACCACCGTCGGCCAGCGCTGCAGCAGCTGCCGATGACGTTGCAGCAGATCGGGCAGTGGCTGGATCAGTTCGGCTTGCAGCAGTTCACCGAAACCTGCCAGGGGTAGCATGCCGCAGGCTTGCAGGCGGCGGGCCTGGGCCTGCAGCGCACGTTCGGCGTTTTCAGGGTCGCTCAGGGCAGCACCCAGCAGGCTTTCGCTGGCGCTATAGCGCTGCAAGGCGTCAAGGACGAATGGCTCTTCGTCCGGTGTGGGGGCTTCCAGGGCTTCGAAGAACACTTTCAGGCGCTGGCTGAAAAAATGCCTCACAGGGTGACGCAAGAAATCCTGCAGCTGGGTCAGCGTCAGCGCTTCATCGCTGACATACGCTGGCAGGGCAAGGTCAGGCTGCTGCTCCTCAGCAGTCTGCTGGTGCAGCAATTGCCATTCATGGGCATAGCTGAACAACGCACTGCCTTTTTGGAAATAGCGCGCACTGAATGGCTGTAGCGGGTGCTCCTGGGTCAAGGCGTGCAGCAGCTGCTGGCCATCAGCGTCGCCCTTGAGGCGCCAACCGGCAGCCAGGTGATCGCGCAACTGGCCGATCAACACCGAGGCCGGTCGCTCACTGTTATCGCGGATGCTGCGGCCAACCCAACTGATGTAGAGCTGGTCACGTGCCGACAGCAGTGCTTCGAGCAGCAGGTAACGGTCGTCCTCCCGGCGCGAACGATCGCCCGGGCGGTAATCGCTGGCCATCAGGTCAAAGTCCAGCGGCGGTTGGGCGCGCGGATAGTCGCCATCGTTCATGCCCAGCAGGCACACCACGCGGAACGGAATTGCCCGCATCGGCATCAAGGTGCAGAAATTCACCGAACCGGCGAGAAAACGCTGGGACAACTTGCCTTCGTCGAGGCCCGAAAGCCAGGCCTCCCGGATCACCGTGAGTGGCAACGGGTCTTGCAGGTTTACGGCTTCACAGACTTCCAGCCAGCTGTCGCGAAGCGCCTGCAACTGCATCAAGAGAAATTCGTCGTGCTCTTCCTCGGCCAGGAAAAACACCTGCAGCAAAGCGTTAAGGCGATCACCCCACTCACTGGCGGTGGCGGGTTGGGCCAACGCCTGGTTGGCCACATCGAGGGCATCGAGCAGCGCAACCAGCGGGCCGATCAAGGCGGCATCCAGGCCGCCGATTTCATCGTACGGTTCGATGCCATCGCAGCCTTCTCCCACACCCACGGCGTAACCCAGCAACATGCGCCGAAGACCAAAGCGCCAACTGTTCTGCTCCAGGCCCTGAGGCAACCCAAGGGTGGCACGCTGATCGGCGTTCAACCCCCAGCGAATGCCCGCGCCTTCGATCCAGCGGTGCAGCGTGGGCAGGTCGCTTTCGCGGATGCCGAAACGTGCGCGTACTGCCGGGACGTCGAGCAGGTCGAGTACTTCGCTGACGGCGAAGCGGCTGTCCGGCAGCTTGAGCAGGTGTTCCAGGGCAATCAGCAGTGGGTCGCGGCCACGCTGGCCCTGGTCGGTCAGGGTGAACGGAATGTAACGCGGGTCGTTGCGCTGCAGTTGACCGAACACTGCACGGATATGCGGGGCATAGGTGTCGATTGCCGGGAGCATGACGATAACGTCACGCGGGCGCAGCGTGGGGTCGGCGCTGAAGCGGGCCAATAACTGATCGTGGAGGATTTCCACTTCGCGCTGCGGGCTGTGTGCCACGTGACAGCGCACGGAGCGGTCCTTGGTCGGGTCCACTTCTGGCCAACGTTCGCGGGTCTCTGCGAGAGGACGCAGTTCGAGGATATCGTCCTGCAGCTGGGTCAGCAGCGTGGTGGGCTGGCCGTCGCTGAACAGGTCGATGCGCCCGTCGCTGAACACGCCTTGATAGCTGCCGGGGTCGTCGTAGCTGTCCAGCAGGTTGATGTAATCGCGGCCTTGCTTGCCCCAGGCAGCCAGTAGCGGGTGGGCGTGCTGATGCAGCGACTCATCGTCCAGCTGCAGCGGCATGCCTTGCTTGCGTTGCTGGCGCTTGTACTGGTGGCGTAGCAGGTCCTTGTCGGCAACGATGTCGGCCCAGTGGTGACGGCATGGGTTGTGAACGCACAGCAGCACCTGGCTGAAACGGGACAACCCGGCCAGTGCCTCCAAAGCCTGGGCGGGCAGGGAGGAAATACCGAACACGATCACCCGCGAAGGCAGCCCGTGAGGTGCAGCTTCCAGGCTGTTGATGCGTTCGATGAAGCGCTGGTGCACCCCTGCCCGGCTCTGCGCCATACCCTGTTCACCGACATCCTCGAGCAACGCACGCCAGAGTTCGGCCTGCCAGCGGTTACCCGGGGCGAGGGGCTTGCGCTCACCACGGGCGGTATTGAGGATGTGCTCACCGGCTGCCCAGTCCTTGAGCCAGTCGGCACGGTAAACCTGGTATTGGTCGAACAGGTCGGCCAAGCGCTCGGCCAGCTGATAGCGCTTGCGCAGGTCACTGTCATCGGTGAGGAAGCGACGTAGCGGTTCGAAGTGCGGGCGCTCGATGAGTGCAGGCAACAGGCGCATCAGGCGCCAGGTCAGCGGTGCCTTGTCGAGCAGGGACACTTCCGGGATCTCATCGCGCCCGAGCACCATGCGATACAACTGCCACATGAAACTACCGGGCAGTTGCACATCGATGGCGGCAGCAATTCCGCAACCGCCCATGTCATCGTCCTGGGGGTCCTCGGCGAGAGCCAGCTTGAGCCACTGCGCAATGCCATTGCTCTGTACCAAGGCAATTTCGTTCTCCAGCGGTGCCAGCGGATAGCGGCGCATCCAACTCACCACCAGGCTGCGCAAGTCGTCCAGGCGGTTGCCGTGGACGATCATGAAACCAGGCTGCAGTGAGGTGCTGTTGGGCATGGAAAAGTCCCTGAGAGGAGAATGGGGAACGATATCACGGCTGGCTGCCGATGCTGGCCCGAGTAAAAGCCAGAAAAGACAAAACCCCTACCTGCATGCGCAGATAGGGGTTTTGCGAAATGAATCTTGACGATGACCTACTCTCACATGGGGAAACCCCACACTACCATCGGCGATGCATCGTTTCACTACTGAGTTCGGGATGGGATCAGGTGGTTCCAATGCTCTATGGTCGTCAAGAAATTCTGTTGCCAGAATGTCCTGTTGGACAGCCCAGCGAATCCGGATATGCGATATTTGTGATGTTGCTGCGAACTTTCGGTTCGTTTCGTCTTCACCACCGCAATCTGCGTCAGCAAATTGCTTGGGTGTTATATGGTCAAGCCTCACGGGCAATTAGTATTGGTTAGCTCAACGCCTCACAGCGCTTACACACCCAACCTATCAACGTCGTAGTCTTCGACGGCCCTTTAGGGGATTCAAGATCCCAGTGAGATCTCATCTTGAGGCAAGTTTCCCGCTTAGATGCTTTCAGCGGTTATCTCTTCCGAACATAGCTACCCGGCAATGCCACTGGCGTGACAACCGGAACACCAGAGGTTCGTCCACTCCGGTCCTCTCGTACTAGGAGCAGCCCCTCTCAAATCTCAAACGTCCACGGCAGATAGGGACCGAACTGTCTCACGACGTTCTAAACCCAGCTCGCGTACCACTTTAAATGGCGAACAGCCATACCCTTGGGACCGGCTTCAGCCCCAGGATGTGATGAGCCGACATCGAGGTGCCAAACACCGCCGTCGATATGAACTCTTGGGCGGTATCAGCCTGTTATCCCCGGAGTACCTTTTATCCGTTGAGCGATGGCCCTTCCATACAGAACCACCGGATCACTAAGACCTACTTTCGTACCTGCTCGACGTGTTTGTCTCGCAGTCAAGCGCGCTTTTGCCTTTATACTCTACGACCGATTTCCGACCGGTCTGAGCGCACCTTCGTACTCCTCCGTTACTCTTTGGGAGGAGACCGCCCCAGTCAAACTACCCACCATACACTGTCCTCGATCCGGATAACGGACCTGAGTTAGAACCTCAAAGTTGCCAGGGTGGTATTTCAAGGATGGCTCCATGAGAACTGGCGTCCCCACTTCAAAGCCTCCCACCTATCCTACACAAGCAAATTCAAAGTCCAGTGCAAAGCTATAGTAAAGGTTCACGGGGTCTTTCCGTCTAGCCGCGGATACACTGCATCTTCACAGCGATTTCAATTTCACTGAGTCTCGGGTGGAGACAGCGCCGCCATCGTTACGCCATTCGTGCAGGTCGGAACTTACCCGACAAGGAATTTCGCTACCTTAGGACCGTTATAGTTACGGCCGCCGTTTACCGGGGCTTCGATCAAGAGCTTCGCTTGCGCTAACCCCATCAATTAACCTTCCGGCACCGGGCAGGCGTCACACCCTATACGTCCACTTTCGTGTTTGCAGAGTGCTGTGTTTTTAATAAACAGTCGCAGCGGCCTGGTATCTTCGACCGGCATGGGCTTACGGAGCAAGTCCTTCACCCTCGCCGGCGCACCTTCTCCCGAAGTTACGGTGCCATTTTGCCTAGTTCCTTCACCCGAGTTCTCTCAAGCGCCTTGGTATTCTCTACCTAACCACCTGTGTCGGTTTGGGGTACGGTTCCCAGTTATCTGAAGCTTAGGAGCTTTTCTTGGAAGCATGGCATCAACCACTTCGCGCTCTAATGAGCACTCGTCATCAGCTCTCGGCCTTGAAATCCCGGATTTGCCTAAGATTTCAGCCTACCACCTTAAACTTGGACAACCAACGCCAAGCTGGCCTAGCCTTCTCCGTCCCTCCATCGCAATAACTGGAAGTACAGGAATATTAACCTGTTTTCCATCGACTACGCTTTTCAGCCTCGCCTTAGGGACCGACTAACCCTGCGTCGATTAACGTTGCGCAGGAAACCTTGGTCTTTCGGCGTGCGAGTTTTTCACTCGCATTGTCGTTACTCATGTCAGCATTCGCACTTCTGATACCTCCAGCAAGCTTCTCAACTCACCTTCACAGGCTTACAGAACGCTCCTCTACCGCATCACCCTAAGGTGATACCCGTAGCTTCGGTGCATGGTTTGAGCCCCGTTACATCTTCCGCGCAGGCCGACTCGACTAGTGAGCTATTACGCTTTCTTTAAAGGATGGCTGCTTCTAAGCCAACCTCCTAGCTGTCTAAGCCTTCCCACATCGTTTCCCACTTAACCATGACTTTGGGACCTTAGCTGACGGTCTGGGTTGTTTCCCTTTTCACGACGGACGTTAGCACCCGCCGTGTGTCTCCCATGCTCGGCACTTGTAGGTATTCGGAGTTTGCATCGGTTTGGTAAGTCGGGATGACCCCCTAGCCGAAACAGTGCTCTACCCCCTACAGTGATACATGAGGCGCTACCTAAATAGCTTTCGAGGAGAACCAGCTATCTCCGAGCTTGATTAGCCTTTCACTCCGATCCACAGGTC